>OZ257155.1:0-1657500 GCA_965279355.1 Alphaproteobacteria bacterium
GACCGTATCGGTTCGCTTGAGGCCGGAAAGCTCGCCGATCTAGTGGTGATGTCCGACGACATCATGACCATGCCCGAAGACCGCATCCCCGAAGCGAAGCCGCTGGCGACGCTGCTCGGCGGCAAGCCGGTGCATGACACGGGACTGTTCTAAATAAGACGCCAACGGGAAGAGACGAAGAGGTCCACCGAAATTCGACAGGAGAGTGTGTTGATGAAATCGTTGAGTGTTCTCTCGTTGGCAGGCGGCGTCATGGCCGGTCTTCTCGCTGTGCATCAGGCCGAAGCGCAGACAAAACCCATCCGCATGATCGTGCAGCATCCGCCGGGCGCGTCCAGCGACATCGCGGTGCGTGGGATTGGCGACGTGCTCGGCCGCAGCGCGGGCCAGGTTTTTGTGGTCGAAAATCGCGTCGGCGCCGATGGCACGCTGGCCGGTCAGGCCTGTGTCAATGCGGCACCGGACGGCACGACGTTCTGCCTGCTGGATGCCTTCCACGTCGCGCTCAATCCGGCCCTCTTTCGCAACATGCCCTACAACACCGTGACCGACCTGAAGCCGGTGATGAATATCGGCTTCTTCGCGGCTGGTCTCTGGGTGCAGAAGGACCTGCCGGTCAATTCGGTGGCGGATCTGCTGGACCTCGCGAAAAAGGAGCCTGGCAAATACAACTTCGCCAGCTTCGGCACGGCGAGCAGCAGCAGCATCTATGTCGCCTGGCTCAAGAACGTGAAGGGGATCGATTTTACGAACGTCTCCTATAAATCGGCGATGGAGGCCTTTCGCTCGGTGGTGACCGGCGAGACGCATGTGGCGTCCTACGCGCTGGGCGCGGCGCTCAACAATTCCAAGGCCGGCGAGATCAAACTGCTGGCGATCAACAACCCGAGCCGCATGGACGCCTTTCCCGGCGTGCCGACCTTCAGTGAATCCGGCCTGAACGGCGTGCTGGGCTGGTTCGGCCTGTTTTCCCCGAAGGGAACGCCCGATGCCATCGTGCAGCGGCTCAACGATCAGATTTCCAGGGAAGTCATGCAGGTCGAGGCGGTGCGCAAGCGTGTCATCGAAACCCCCGGCCTGCAGGTTGTCGGCGCCGCCGGCAAACCGGCGGCGGAGTTCGCAACGTTCGTCCGTGAAGAGGTCAGTACCTACGCAAAGCTGGTCCGCGACGCAAAGCTGGAACCGGCGAACTGAACAGGCCTGTATTTTAAAATCTGAAAGGAGATTGCATATGAAATCACTCAAGAGCATGGGGCTGCTCGCCGGTCTCGCCTGCGGCGTGATGGCCGCGGTTCCGGTTATGGCCCAGACATATCCGTCGAAGCCGATCCGCATCCTGATCCCGAACCCGGCCGGGGCGGCCAGCGATGTCACGATGCGCGGCATCACCAATGTCATCGGCCAGACCATGGGGGCGACGTTCATCATCGAGAACCGCCCCGGTGCCGATGGCACGATCGCCGGCAAGGCCTGCGTGGACGCCGCGCCGGACGGTCATACGCTGTGCATGCTCGATGCGTTCAACGTGGCGCTCAACCCGGCGATTCACAAAAGCCTGCCTTACGACACCGTCAATGACCTGAAGCCGATCATGAATATCGGGTTCTTCGCAGCCGGCCTGTGGGCGAACAAGAACCTGCCGGTGAACTCGGCGGAGGAACTGTTCGCGCTGGCGAAGAAGGAGCCGGGCAAGCTCAATTTCGCCAGCTTTGGCGCCGCGAGCAGCAGCAGCATCTATGTCGCGTGGCTGAAGAACGTGAAGAACATCGAGTTCACCAACGTCTCCTACAAGGCGGCGCTGGAAGCCTTCCGCGCCGTGGTGAACGGCGAGGCGGACGTCGCGTCGTTCGCGCTGGGGGCCGGGATCAACAACTCGAAGCCCGGCGAGATCAAGCTGCTCGCCATCAACAACCCGACCCGCATGCCGCAGTACCCGAACGTCCCGACCTTCACCGAGGCCGGGATCAATGGCGTGCTGGCCTGGTTCGGCCTGTTTGCGCCCAAGGGCACGCCCGATGCCATCGTCAACCGGCTGAGCGATGAGATATCGAAGCACGTCATGCAGGTGCCTGCGGTGCGTGAGCGTGTGATCGAGCTTCCGGGCCTCCAGGTCATCGGCCCGGCCGGCAAGCCGCCGGCCGAATTTGCCAAGTTCATCCGTGACGAGGTTGCGGTCTACGCCAAGCTGGTCAGCGACGCAAAGATCGAGAAGCAGTAAGCCTGGGGCGAGGGACAGCGGGTCGCCGCTGTTCCTCGCATCGGCCGGATTTACCCGCTATCCTCTCCACAGTACTGACACTGGGAGGACAGCGATGGCCCGTATCCGCCATATCGCCATTTCAAGCAAACACCCCGGCAAGGCCGCCGAGTTCTACAGGCAGGCCCTGGGCTGGACCGAGGTGCAGCGCTTTGGGCCACCGGGCTCTGCCGATCCCTCGGCGGTCCTGATGAGCGACGGCCATATCAATGTCGCGCTGATCCGCTTCCGCGAGGACCAGATCGGTATCGGGGCGGATTACGAGGGCCTGCATCATTTTGGCGTGGTGGTCGACGATGTCGACGGGTGGACGCCGAAGCTGGAGGCGCTAGGCGCGCCGCTGATCGTGGGCAAGGACGCCATCCCACCCAACGCCCATTTCGAGATCAAATTCCGCGGCCCCGACAATGTCGTCTTCGACATCAGCGACAAAGCGTGGGCCGGCAGCACGCCGGTGAAGGAAGAGGAGCTGGCGGAAATCCGTCAGCGGGCGAAGGCGCTGCAGGACGCCGCCGATTGACCGCCGGGCGGTCGCTGCCCACCGCCAATTTCAGGCGCGCGCAGCGGTTGCGCTTTCCGTTACACTGAGCCCCAAGAATCAAGATCAGAGGGAGGGGTTTGGCCCATGTACACCGCGACCGCGAATATCACGTTGCCGACCACCATCATCGGCTCGCTGCCGCGACCGGCCTGGTACACCGAAAATATCGGCACGCGCAGCTTCCGCGAGGCGATGGTCGATGCGCGGTTCCGCGAGCAGTATCTCGACGCCGTCGCAACCTATGTGAAGGACCAGGAAATCGCCGGTCTGGATATCCTGACCGACGGCGACAGCCGCTTCGATCGCGATGTCGGCGGCCATCACTGGTTTTCCTATGCGCCGCAGCGCATGGCCGGCTTCTCGGGCGCCTTCGCCTACAAGCATCAGGGCGGACGGGCGGGGCTGGCGACACCGCGCGGCCACATCCTTCACGACATTCTCGAGGCCCGCATCATGCCGGATCTGACGGGTCCCGTGGGGCGCGGCACGCTCCAATACACGGCGACGTGGAAAGCGGCGCAGCGCATGACCACGCGGCCGATCAAGTTCGGCACCATCACACCGGAGCTGATCGCGCTGGCGGTGCGCGATCTCCACTACAACGACATGCGCAAAGCGATCATGGCGGTCAGCGATGCGCTGAACGAGGAACTGACCGAGCTGGTCAATGCCGGCTGTACCGTCATCCAGATGGAAGAAACGCAGATCCATCTGCTCGCGGCCAAGGGCCTGACCGACAAGATCCTGAACCCCGACTTCATGGTCGAGGTGTTCAACAACACGGTGCGCGGCCTGCGCGGCAAGGCGGAGATCTGGTGCCATACCTGCTGGGGCAACCCGGCGGCGCAGCGCCTGTTCAAGACCCAGCCGAGCTACAAGCCGGCTGTGGCGGCGCTGGCGAAGGTCGATGCCGACGTGATCACGGTCGAGCATGCCAGCATGGGCGGCGTGGACATCGATGCGATCGGGGCGGGGATCAAGGACAAGAAGATCTGTATCGGTGTGGTCGATCACCATGTCCTGCAGGTGGAGCCGCCGGATCAGGTCGCCGATCTGATCCGCATGGCGCTCAAGCACATTCCGAAGGAGCATCTGATCCTCGGCACCGATTGCGGCATGGGCCGCGAAGGCATGAGCCGCCGCCACGCCTTCTACAAGATGGTGTCGATCGTCCAGGGCACGAACATTGTCCGTCGCGAGCTGGGCCTGCCAGAAGCGCAGTGCCTTGCGGCCGATGATCGCTTCTCGATGGTGGAATAGGCGTCCGACGTCTGTCTGGATCGCCGCAGCGCGGTGGCGTCCCCTAGGGGATGCGAACCCCATTGATGTTTCGTGATGCCGGACTCATTCATGGGGAGGCATTCACCCCTGCATATTTCGCCAAGCTTTCCACGCACATGACGTGAACGATCGACGCGGAACCAGGATACCGCGCGGCTCATTCACGGCTTCCGGTTGGCTTTCAATGCTTCGATCCGATTTGAGATCACAGGAAGCAACGCCCCGTACATTCGAGACCGGCCTCCCAGGGATGAGCGGCGCCAATAAAAGATGACATAAGTGTAAATGAAGAATGCGGCCTTCTGAATCGCGCGACAAATCAGCGACATATGATTCAGTGCCGGCGCCACGGCTCGCAGATCATTTCACCTGCGCTCGTCACCTATCCGGTTATTAGCGCGGCCTACCGCGGCAAAAGCTCGGCCGTTCAGTTGATCTATGGGACAGGAATTCGCGTCTTCCTGAAGGGTGCGAATCCACTGCGAGGCTCTGCGCTTGGCGCACGATTACTTGGGGGAAGGCTAAAACGCATCTTTTTGCTACAGCCGATGGTCAAATCTGAACACTACAAAAGCACTCAGCAGTTTAAGTACTGCTTGAGCAGTCATCTCGCAGGAGGCCAAGGGTCGTCATGTTCACGAAAAAGGTGATGATCACAGGCGGCCTTGGGCTCATTGGCGCCGGTCTTTCCGAGGCCCTACAGCAGGCTAAAATCGAAACCGTTATCTTTGATGTGCGGGGCAATCGTTCGGATCACGCATTTGGCGACATAATGGATGTCGATGCGTTGCACACACGCGTAGCCGGGTGCGAAGGCATTGTTCACCTGGCGGCAATTTCGCGCGTCGCGGCTGGCGAGCGCAATCCCATTGAGTGCTGGACGCGTAATGTGACCGGGACGGATAACGTCCTGAAGGCGGCGCTCGCACAGCCTCGCGACCGGCGTCCATGGGTTGTATGTGCCAGCAGTCGCGAAGTTTACGGTTCGCCCGAGCACGTGCCCGTCGGAGAAGATTCACCCCTTGCTCCTGTGAATATCTATGGCCGCTCGAAAGTCGCGACGGAGACGCTTAGCAACGAAGCGCGCTCGGCCGGTCTGGTGACGGCGATCGCCCGCTTCGCCAACGTTTACGGGTCCGTTCACGATTACCCGGACCGGGTGGTACCGGCGTTTGCCCGCGCAGCTGCCAGCGGCACCGAAATTCGCATCCAGGGCGCCGGACATACGTTCGACTTCACATGGATTCGCGACGTAGCCGAGGGTTTGGTGAGGTTATGTGAAGTCATAGCCGCCGAAACCAGCAAAATTCCACCCATTCACTTTGCGACCGGCCGGGGAACGACGCTCGGCGAACTGGCTCTTATTGCGCGCTCTGCGGGCCGATCGGAAACCATGATTGAGCATGACGCTCCCCGGGATTTTGATGTCGATCAGTTTGTCGGTGACCCGACCCGCGCGCGGCAACTCCTCGGCTGGTCCGCCAGCACGAGCCTGGAGACTGGCGTCAGCCGCCTTGTCGATGCGTTTTCGGCGATTACGGCAAACCAGCAATCACTGGCGGCTTCAGCGTAGCTGACATCTCACCTACCCGAGGAACCAGGATGATTCATTGTTTCCGACGACAGCAATAACGGCATCATGCCGGATAGAGATACTTCATGTCGAAGTCGGCGCTCTGGCGGACGCTCCATCCGTGACGCCGGGTTCGAGCTTCCTGGCCGTGTTGTGGAACCGATCGATTCCGGTCGGTCAGCTTTACGGCACAGCCGACGCTGACGGTCGTCTGGATCCAGTCGCGTTGCGCAACAGCATCATCGTCGAGCGACTGCCGAACTACGCTGCCGCCATGCCATCTCCCACGAGGCAGACGGCAAGCGTCGTCATCTGCACCCGCGACCGGCCCGAAGCGCTGGCCAAATGCCTGGCTTCTCTTCGCCTGCAGACCCGCCCACCCGATCAGGTCGTGGTTGTCGACAATGCGTCGGTCGGGGATGGTACCCGTGCCGCAGCCATGGCTGCGGGTGTCGTTTATGTGCGCGAAGAACGGCCCGGGCTCGACATTGCGCGTAACACCGGAGCCCGGCGCGCTACCGGCGATATCATTGCCTATACCGACGATGACGTTGAACTGCATCCTGACTGGCTGGGCCGAATGCTGGCCGCCTTTGACCGGGACGACATCATGGCCGTCACGGGTCTTGTGCTGCCGGCCGAACTGGAGACCGAAGCGCAGATTATCTTTGAGCGATTCTGGAGCTTTGGACGCGGCTTCTGCCGCATCGATTACGACAACATGTATTTCATGGCGCGCAAGCGGCGCGGCTGTCCGGCCTGGGAAATTGGCGCCGGCGCCAGCATGGCGTTTCGACGCGAGTCGTTCGCTGCGGTCGGCTATTTCGATGAACGGCTGGACGCCGGTGCCGCGGGTTGTTCGGGTGATTCGGAGTACTGGTATCGCCTGCTCGCCGCCGGCTGGACGTGCCGCTACGAGCCGGCATCGGTTGCTTTCCATACCCATCGGCGCTCGCTCGACGGTTTGGCGCAGCAAATCTTTGCCTATATGCGCGGACACGTCACGGCCCTGTTCATCCAGTTCGAGCGCACCGGTCATTGGGCCAATCTGCGGAGAGTGGCGGTCAGTCTGCCGGCATGGTTTGCGCGGCGTGGTGTCCGCCGCGTCCGCCATGGACCGAGCCAGTCGGATTATCTGATTGCGGCGGAGCTGCGGGGCGCGATTGCCGGCGTAACATATTACCTGATGGCGCGTCGTCCGCCGCAGGAGCCGGCGCGATGAACGCTGCAGAGCCCCGTGTCTCGATCATCATTCCTGCCTTCAATGCAGCGTCGACGATCAACGGGACGCTGGACTGCCTGAAACGCCAGTCCGTCGCGGATTGGGAGGCCATCGTCATCGACGACGGCTCGAGCGACGATACCGCTGACCTGGTTCGCAGACATAGCGCAGAGGACCAGCGAGTAAGTCTCATCCAGCGGCACAATGGCGGTGTGTCGGCCGCACGCAATACCGGCATCGAGGTCGCACGGGCCCCATGGCTTGTATTCCTTGATGCGGACGATTGGCTGGCGCCGGAACATCTGGCGCGTCTCCTCACCGCCGTTGAGTCAAACCCTGGTTCATCAGGGGCGTATTGTGGATATGCGCGCGTCAGGTCCGACCATACGCCGATCATGACGAGCTGGAGCCCGGAAATCGCGGAGCGCCCGTTCGAAGTGTTCGCAGAGCGGACAGGTGCCGCCATTCATTGCTTTCTCTCCAGCCGCGATCTCGTGCGGTCGGTTGGCGGCTTCGATGTCGGGCTCGCAACCTGCGAGGATTGGGATCTCTGGCTGCGAATTGCGCGTACCGGGGCGCGTCTCACCGGTGTTCCCGAAATTCTTGCGTTCTACCGAACGGGCGAAGCATCGTTGTCGAGCGATGTTCGTCGGATGGTGCGCGACGCCGCCCGGGTGATCGCGCTCTCGCGGGAGCCGGACCCGCGCGTCGCACCCGATCCCCGTTACGCCGACGGCGTTCAAAAGAGTGGCGCCGGGGGGCTCGCGCTGTTCGTCATCTGGTGTATCGCGCATCAGGCGGCCAAAGGGATCGAGGCGACCGGCCTGCTCGATGAGATCGCGGAGTTGCCGGATCTGCTCCCGCCGGGTGACATAGTGCGCGATACAATTCGCGACGGACTGATAGTCGGCGGCGGCGTAGCGCGTGAGAACCTGCCTGATGTGTGGTCTCAGGCGGCTCCGCATCTGGAGGTATTGGCGGCACGGCTCGAACGGCTCTCCGGCCAGGCTGGAATCGGGCGGCAAATCCTTTCGAATCTCGAGCGCCAGATTCTTGCCGGATCCACGCTTTTGTTCCCCGTCACGCTCTCGACGTGGGCCGGTTTGCGGCTTGACGTTCGCGGGCCGTTTTCGCCTTTCACTCCCGCGAACGGCGTCGACGGAATTTATTGCCTTATTTGTGCCGGTGAAGATGTGCTCGGTACCGTCGAGATCCCGGTATATGGCGTTCTTTCGCCGGCAGCGCTGGCCGGTATTGTCATCGACGCGATCGGGGCGCGTACCATTGCGAAAAAGGGAAATTGGTTCACGCGCCCGGCCTTTTCGATCGCGCTTGGCCGCGAGTATGTACGTGCTGCTCCACGTCTGTCCGTAAACATGGCAGCCCGGTTGCTTGGCCTCCGGCGCCAGCATGGATCGGTTCACTCCGAAATCGGGCAGCGAACCATAACGGTGTGCCTGGGACAGCGTGGGAGCATGCCGACAGCGCAGGGGAGCAATGAACGCGCCCTCCGGCTGATTGAAGAGGAGACAGTGGGAGCCTCTGACCGGGCGGTGCGTGACGAACCGGCAGATCAGGCAAAGCCGCGGACAGAAGCTGGACCCGGAGATCGCAAGCAGTACTGGGAGAAATTCTTCGAGAAGGTCGATCCCTGGGATTACGAGAGTGCCTACGAGCGTGGAAAGTACGAGCGCACGTTGGCGCTGCTAGGCGATGAAGCCGTAGGCAATGCACTCGAACTTGCCTGTGCCGAAGGAATTTTCACAGACGATCTCGCGCCACGGGTCGGAAATCTGATTGCGGCCGACATCTCCGATGCGGCACTGATCCGCGCGCGCGAGCGCTGCCGCGAACTCCGCAATATCGAATTCCGTCAGCTGGATCTCGTCGATCACAAGCTTCCCGCCAACATGGACCTCATTATCTGCTCCGAGGTCCTCTACTATCTGAAGGACCGCGCGCAGCTCACAGAGGTTGCCTGCAAGATCCGGGACGCGCTTGCGCCGGGCGGCCGCTTCGTCACCGCCCATGCATTTGTTCTGACCGACGAACAGCACCGCACCGGCTTCGACTGGGGACATCCTTTTGGCGCCACGGGTATTGCCGAAGCGTTCAGTGCCACCGAAGGCCTGGCGCTTGAGAAGTCGATTCAGACCGAGCTTTACCGGATCGATCTTTTTCGCCGAACCGATAACCTGGCATGCCCGTATCCGGCGATTACCGTCATGACGGTCGATGCTCCTTTGACTGTGGATGTCGAACGGTACCTTGTGCGGGACGGCGCCATCTTGCGCCGGTCAGAGGCTGTGCGCTTCGAGACGAGCCGTGTTCCGGTGCTCGCTTATCACCGGGTGTCGGAGGACGGGCCCGGAATTCTGGCCGACTATCGAGTGTCGCCGAGGGCGTTCGCAGAGCAGATGCGGTTTCTGCGTCGCCGCGGATACCATGCGATCAGCTCGTCAGACCTGGCGCAGCACCGGCGGTCGCGCGCGGCCATGCGCGGCCGGCCGGTTTTGATCACGTTCGATGACGGCTATCGCGATTTTATCGAGACGGCATGGCCGATCCTGCGCAGAAACGACTTTACCGCCGAAGTTTTCCTGCCGACCGATCTGATCGGCGCGGAGGCCGAATGGGACAGAGACGGCAATGCCGCTGCGGCGCCGTTGATGAACTGGGAAGAGGTTCGCGTTGCGCATCGCCAGGGCGCGCAGTTCGGCAGTCATCTGGCCTCGCATACTCCCGCCACTGCGTTGAGCGCGGAAGCATTGTTGCGCGAAGGTGCGCGGTCCCGTGCGGTGATAGAGCGGCAGCTGGATTGCACGCCTCATTCCGTCGCGCTGCCTTACGGCGCGTATGACGAGCGGGCGATCCGGATTTTGCTGACTTGCGGATACACGCAAATATTCACGACCGAAGCGGGTTTCGTCCGGACCGATGAGTGGTCGCCGATAGCCCGGCGCATCACGGTTCGCGGCGGAGACACGATTGAGGACTTCTCGAGACATTTCGAATATGCAGAAGAGGGAAATCCTGTTTGACCGCCCCCGATCTCGTTACCGTTGTCATTCCCGCATACAACGCGGAACAGTTTATCGATGGCACGCTCCGCAGCGTGCGGGCGCAGACTCATCGCACGCTTGAAATCGTGGTGGTCGATGACGGTTCGACAGACGGCACGACTGCGATCGTGGGCGGTCACGCACATCAGGACTCGCGCGTGCGACTTATCCGACAGAAGAACGGCGGGGTTGCTGCGGCCCGCAACCGTGCTATTGCCGAAGCGCGCGGCCAGTTTATAGCGCCGATCGATGCGGACGATCTGTGGGCTCCGGACAAGATCGAAAAGCAGATCGTGGCGATGCACAGGTCCGGTCCGCTGACCGGGCTCGTCTACTCATGGCAGGCGACGATCGACGAGGAGGGCCGGGTGATCCACGGTTTCTCCCATCGGCCCACCGCCAGTGGAAACGTTCTCTGCGACATGCTGTCGGGCAACCTTGTCGGCAGCGGCAGTGCCGCGCTCATCCGCACCGAGGCAATCCGCCGTGTCGGCGGTTACGACGCCTCTCTGCGGGCGCGGAAGGCGCAGGGCTGCGAGGACTACAAGCTCTACCTGCAGATTGCGTCTCATTACGAATTTGCCGTTGTCGAGGAGTTCCTGACGGGCTACCGGCAGATGGCGGGCAACATGTCGAGCGACCTGTTCCAGATGCTCCGCTCCTACGATATCGTCGCCGACGAAGCTGCGGCCAGTTTCCCCCATCATGCCAACATCATTCTGAAGGGCCGCGCCTACATGCGGCGCTATCTCTGGCACAGGGCGCTGCGCGCGCGCGCGCCGCGCATGGCTGGCGAACTCGCGCTGGAGCTGGTCAGGTGCCATCCGCGTATTGCCGTTGGATCTTTCGTACGTTCCGGTTTGGGCTTCAGCTCAGGGGTCGTTGCCCGCGTCCTCAAGCGGCGCCGACCTGATGCCGCGCCCGAAGAGGACGCTCTCGACTGGTTCACTCCCAGGCTGCGGACTGACGAGGCGCAACAGTGACTCAGGTTCGACCTGCAGAAGCGCCAGGGAAGGCGACCAAGGCAACGTTTGCCTTTGTCGTGCGTCACATTCGCACGATTGCCCCGTTTGCGCGGGAGCACGCATGGGCCGTTCCGGTGATGATGGCGCTGAGCCTTGCAGCATCGTTTTCCGAAACACTCGTTATCACCGGCGTCGTCCTGTTTCTTTACGATGCGATAGGACCCGGACGCGCGGCATTCGAGGCGCCGGACATCCTGTCTTATGTATTCAATGCAATAGGTGCGATTGGGGGCAGCGATACGGCCGGCCTCGCGCTGCTGATCTTCGTGTTGTTCGCTGCCAAGGTCGTCTTGAATCTGGGCTACGATCTACTGAGCAGCACGATCAAGAATGCCATCAGCGAGAGGGTCAGGAACGCGATCTACGCCCAGTATTTGCGGATTTCGTTCGGTGAGGTGCGCAGCCGCGATCAGGGTGAACTGATCAATATCCTGGCACGTGAATCGTGGACGGTGGCGGAGACCTATCACAGCCTGGCGCGGCTCGGAACCAATCTCGGTGCCTTCCTTGTGTTTGGCGCGCTGTTGCTTGCGATCTCATGGAAGATCACGCTGGTTGCCGCGGTGGGCTCGGGGATCCTGTTTGCCTTCATGCGCGCGCTGTCCAACCCGGTGCGCAAGCTCGGTGCGGTCGCTACCGATGCCAACCGGCATCTGGCGGTGCAGAGCGTCAACACGCTGCACGGCATGCGCACCATCCGGGTCTATGGCCAGGAAGGCCACCGCGACAGGATTTTCCGCCAGGCGTCGGAGCATGCGCGGCGCACGCTGGTGAAGGTGGACCGCATTTACAGCACACTCGGTCCGCTTACCGAGATCATGTATCTGGGGCTACTGTCGGCCATTGTCTGGGTAGGCGCGGAGTGGGGAGTCGCATTTTCAGCCGTGCTCAGCGCGGTCGGCCTTCTTTATCGTCTGCAGCCGCATATCCGGGAGTTCGAATATCACCGTCTCGCGCTGGCGCAGGTTGATGCCTCGTTGGAGGCGGTCAACAGTATCGTCTCGACCAACGACAAGACCTACGCTCCGGTCGGGAACCGCAATTTCACGGGATTGAACGGCGATATTCGATTCGATGGCGTGTCGCTGAGCTATCCCGGCGCTGGCCGTGCCAGCCTGCGCAATGCCAGCTTCTCGATCCCCAAGGGCTCGACGACCGCAATCGTCGGTCCGAGCGGCGCCGGCAAGACGACAATCGTCAATCTTCTTCTGCGCCTCTATGAGCCGAGTTCCGGCGCGATCCTGGTCGATTCCGTTCGGCTCGACAGCATTGAGCGCAACAGCTGGCTGGCAAAACTGGCTGTCGCCGGGCAGGACGCGGAACTGCTTGAGGATACTGTGATCGACAACATCCGTTTGGCGCGCCCTGAAGCGACCCAGGAGGAGGTCGAAGAGGCGGCCAGGCTTGCCGGCATCCACGATTTTATCGCCGGTCTACCCGATGGTTATGAAAGTTGGATCGGGGAACAGGGGTTGAACCTGTCGGGCGGTCAGCGCCAGCGGCTCGGCCTGGCCCGTGCCCTTGTGCGGCGGCCGGAGCTGCTGATTCTGGACGAAGCCACTAACGCGGTTGATCAGAAGCTCGATGCAGAAATTCGCATGAGGGTGTCGAAGGTGATGGCTGGCGGGACGACAGTTTTCATCACGCACCGGCTCGATACGATCGCTTTCGCCGACCATGTTATCTGGCTGGAAGACGGTCGCGTGCTCGAAGGGGTCGCGGCTCGCGCGGTCGTCAACGGTACGACGGGCAGACCCTGATCTGCCTGAGCGGCGGCTTGGCGTCCCCTAGGGGATTCGAACCCCTGTTACCGCCGTGAAAGGGCGATAAGTGGCACAGCCTGGAACATCAGGGAATAGCTAGAACGCCGGAAATTCCAATAATACACGGGTTTTCATACCTGCTTGTTCCCCCGTATTCCGAAGCATATAGTAGCCATATAGTAGCCAACCCTTTCAGGAGGGCCGATGGCAAGACGCGTTCGGGATGCCACGCTTGATTCGCGGGCTGCGCGGAACAAGTTGCAAATCAGGGCTGAGCCTCACTGGAGGGCACTCGATCAGGGTGTTCACCTCGGCTATCGCAGCCGTAAACAGGGCGGCTCTTGGACTGCCCGCCGTCGCACTGAAGCCGGTACCTACCTTGAGGCGAAAATTGGTCTGGCTGATGACTTCGCAGACGCGGACGGCGTTGCGATCTTCAGTTTCAGCCAGGCTCAAGAGATGGCCCGCGATTGGTCCAAGACCGAAGCGCGTAGGGAACAAGGGCTAGAACCTTACGAGGTCGGTCCCTACACGGTCGCTCACGCGATCGAGGACTATTTGACGTCATATGGCCGCCGTGGGCGTAGCTTAAATGTCACCAAGAGCTACGCCTTCGCTCATATCGTCCCCGATCTTGGTGATGTTCAGCTAGCGCGTCTGACGCCAGGAATGCTCCGAAAATGGCATGAGGATCTGGCACATAGGCCGGCGCGCCTTCGTGCTCGACGAGGGGACGAGCCAAAATTGCGAAAGGCCGAAAGCGACAGCGAGACGAAGCGCCGCCGAAGGGCTACGGCCAATCGAGTTTTGACAATCTTTAAGGCAGCGCTGAATCACGCATGGCAGGAGGGGAAGGCCCGTTCCGATGAAGCATGGCGGAAGGTAAAGCCTTTCAGAAATGTCGACTTGCCGGTCATTCGCTACCTGACGGAAAACGAAAGCGTGCGTCTCGTGAATGCTTCCGCATCTGAATTCAAGCCTCTGGTTAAGGGGGCTCTACTAACAGGCTGCAGATATGGGGAACTGACTGTTCTGCGGGCAATGGACTTCAACGCCCAGACTGGCACTCTCACTATCCGTACCAGCAAAAGCGGGAGGCCTCGACATGTCACCCTCACGACTGAAGGACAGCGACTTTTTGCGGATCTGACTGCGGGTAAGGCCCGGGATGCGCTGATCTTCAGCCGTAAAAATGGGGAGGCTTGGGGAAAGTCGCATCAACAGCGACCTCTCGCCGAGGCCTGTAAGCGAGCCCGTATCATGCCGGCGATCTCGTTCCACGTGTTACGGCACACTCACGGTTCGACGCTTGCGATGAGAGGAGCTCCGTTGCCGGTCATTGCCAGGCAGCTCGGTCATGCGGATACCCGTATGACGGAACGTCATTACGCACATCTGGCGCCAAACTACGTGGCTGACACTATTCGCGCATCATTCCCGGACTTAGGGATTGTACAACTAGGAAATGTGCGGCCGCTCGCCAAGCGCGGCAGTAGAGCAAACCATGACACGTAGACGGCGATGGCCCGCACCTCTCAATAGGGCGATGATACTTCACAAAGCAGGCAGGGGGCTTCTAGGCCAAACGTCACCTGAGGAAGCTCTAAGGCGAAATTTAGATCAGATTGAAGGCCGGCTTCAGGCGCTTTGTAAGCTCTTTGACGTTAACCGAGCCGATCCAGAACTTTTCTGCCGCCTTTTCTGGCGCCTGGCACGCCAAGTTATTCCGGGCTTTAACTTTGCGGCTGAGGTGCGCGGTCGAGGTCGAGGTCCCGAGTATACTGTATGGGACATGCAGCGACTGATTGTCGAAGTGGCCGGACGGCGCTATTCCAGCGGCAAACGTAAAGCGCCTCTAAAAACAGTCTGCCATTCGGTTATAGAGACGGTGGAGCCTTTTAAGTCCAGGGCCAAAGGACGGCCTCGCTATGCCGACACCGTAGCGCGCCTCTACAAGGAGCAGGTCAAGGGTATGACTGATGCTCGCGTCATTGAATACGTTGAGCTTTTGAAGAGACTTCCAGATAGGCGTACGACCTAGTTGTTTTGGGCGAATTGTTTGCCCCACCTTTTACCGCCCAGTTCAAATCTAGATGTTCCCACGGGTGTCGAGAGCTATCTCGGTGAACCTGGAGGTGAACATGGACGGAAACAAACCGTTTCGTCAGTGGTGTAAGGACAATGGCATCAGCCCGCAAACGGGCTATCGCGAGATCTCGGCCGATCGCCTGATCGTCGTAAAAGTTGGGGCGCGCACGTATGTGACCCCGGAAGCCGATAAGGCGTGGCGCGAAGCATTGCCGCGCTTTCAACCGCGTACTGCCGCCTAAAAGACAACGCCCCGGCCGTTCCACCGGCACGGGGCGTCTTCCTCTCAGAACACCTGCGACGGAGTTCTGCAATGACTATACGTGGCCGAAAGTGCATTTCGCAAGAATCAGCTCGCCTCCCTCTCTTCGATTGGGCTGATCAGCGAGATCGGCTGCAACTGGTTCGCCTGATGGCGCGACGCCTTGGTGTGAGCCTTGCTGTAGCCTCCACCTACGCGGCACTTGCCGGATTTCCAGGCGTCAGCCCGACGCTATGAGTCTCGACAACTGCCTTTGGTGCGATTGCACCTATCCAGCGCGGCTTCCAAAAGGCCGCGCCGAGTTCAAACTATTCTGTTCGACGGATTGCCGGCAGGCATTCCATGCCGCCGCTCGTTCTTGGGCTGTTGCTCAGGTCCATTTCGGCAACGTCTCTGTTCGTGAGCTCAAGGAAGAGCCGTGCACGGCCTGGCGTAAGCGTGCACGGTCCCCGGAGCGCAAAAAGATGCCTGAGCCTCTGTGGCCAGTTGCCAACCCGCCAAACCCGAAATTTCGAGATCCTCAGGCTTCGGCCTCTCGCCCCTTAACTGCCCCGTCCGAGTTGGAGACAGCTCCTGGACGGTCGAGGCGCGGGCGGTCGTGAGCTTGAGTATCAAGAGCGCCGTCTGTGGTTGCGGCCCGTCGCTCGCAGGGGAAGTTCGCGTCCCTTGTCCTATCTGCAGCCCACCGCTGTCGGTCCCGGACCCAAAGACCGTCAAAAGCTTCGGGCGCACTTACTCTGCAAACCAATGCAGGGGTTCCGAGCCCGCTGGTAGCTCGCCAAGGAGCCCAGCGAAAACCTGACAACCAACCCCCTCATTTAGGTGCGGCGCCGCGAGCCCATAATCGCGGGGAGGAGCGCTGGCCGGGCGCGTCATACTCGGCAGTCAGGCTGTACGAAGCTGAATGCTTGGACCCTTCGACCGTGTCCCTCGAGCCGCAAGGCCGGGAGGGAGGGGAACGGAAGCCGGACTATGGCCAAAAGGTGCCTATGGTGTTGACGATTGTTGAACGTTTTTGAGCCGCAACCTTCGAAGAATTCGTGCTTAAGCTACGAATGGCGCGCTTATACGTATTTTTTCGCGACGTGCACATGTTTAACCAATCAACAGCAGGAAAGAACGTCTCGGGCGGTGGCGGCCCCGTCCTCGAACGGGAGGCAGACGTGGACCTTCATGCGGGCCTTCGACTGGGACCATGTCTGGGCAGTTCCCCCACCCTTGAGCCCGGCAGCCCGCCAATCTGAGTACTGGGGGTCGCCGGGACGGGCGACAGCGTTATGCCCTCCGAAGGTAAAGGCCAGAAGGGCATCAGCACGGGCGACTTCACGATTGCGCGCGAGAAAACCCTGATAGGATCGGCCAGTTGCACCTAGAGCCAGCGCCTGTCCAATTTCGCTAAGAGAAGCGATACCTGTAATTGAGCTGAACATCTCATGGTGTTTATTTGCCGTAGGTCCGTCTCCGTCCTCGGCGTACTTCATGGCCGCCTGGTCAAAGCGTGCGGGTAAATGCAGGGTGAGATTGGAGACCAATCCCCTAAGCATCGCATGGACAGCCAGGTGGTCAGCCCATGGAGCGCCGCCAGAGACGAGTGTGGTTACGGTTCTGAAAGCTGGCGATGTCAGTGCCGCAGTGAGCCCTAGATACATCTCACCGTATAGCTGCCGCGTCAGCTGTGGCTCATATGTACGACCAGCTGTTCCGACAACAGCAAGGGTCAACAGTTTGAATTCGGCAGAGTTTTTGGGGAACGGCCGCCTCCGAGTTATGCCAATGATAGCGATACTGGGGCAATACGCCAGTTTATAGCGGTGCAAGCCAACGACAATTGCGCCACAAATCACTCCTTAACGCGTGCCGCAGCTTCTGTCACAAGAGACTGATCGATGAAAGGCTGAACATCCATCGAGGCTGTGAGAAGGCCGGCCTCTCTGAGCGTCTCGATGTTTTTCTGGAGCCGCGGTACATCGACAAACGCCTTGGGATGATAGAAGTAGTCGTTCGATGAATAGTTCCATTCGGCATATTGATCGACCGGAATCTTCGTGAAATCGGAGAGCTGTTTGATCGCATCCATGCGGGACTTCGGATCAAGCATCCACTGCCGCATGCGG
Organism: Alphaproteobacteria bacterium; assembly: GCA_965279355.1. Taxonomy (GTDB): domain Bacteria; phylum Pseudomonadota; class Alphaproteobacteria; order CACIAM-22H2; family CACIAM-22H2. The sequence continues at coordinate 17,189 of OZ257155.1, forward strand.
ATGTTGTCTTCAAGGAAGTCGACCAGGGCCGCGCGGTTCTTGGCGACATAGTCCGCCTTCGCCATGAACATGAGCGTTTCAACCGGCCCAAAGGCGTCGCCGACGCTGAAGAGTGGCTTTAGCGCAGGTATCTTTCCCGCCATGCGGTCGAAGGGCGGAACAAGGGGGCCGGCGTCGACCCGCTTCGATTCAAGTGCGGCAATCATCGCGGGGAACCGAACCTCGGCGATCTGATAATCCCGGTACTCCAGCATGCCATTCCGCTTCATCAGCACCTGAACGGCGGCATCGACGTTTCCGCCGCGGGCGGTGATGGCGATGACCTTGCCCTTGAGATCCTGCAGGCTCTTGATCTCGTCGGCGCGTACCCAGAAATGGGTGAAAAGATAGCCTGGCAGTTCCGTCGTCATCGCCTGGCCGATCACGCGGATGTTCAGTTTCGCTTCGGTGACGCCCGTCACCAGGGTGAGGGGGCCAAGAATGCCGGAGACGTCGATCTGGTCGGCCGCCAGAGCGGTCAGCGATGTACCCGCACCCTGCAGTCGGATCGGCTCCACGATGTATGACTTTCCGTAGTGCCGATAGACATTTGGTGCGTAATTCGGAACCGTCGGGATCAGCGGTGCGAAATGTCCCGGCACCGTGGACCAGTCCATGCGGATCTTGAGCGGGTTGGCATCTGCGGGAGGGCAGGACAGCAGGCAAATCGTCGCGGCGCAGGCGGCAGCCATAAGTCTGGAAAGCATGAATTCCTCCCCGTATACGGTTTTTATATGCATACCGGCATATCGCTAAATGCCGGTGCCGTCTGCCCTTCTTCATAAGGACAGACACAGCTTGAACTTCGGAAATTCTTTGCACGCGGCAGGGTTACGCCCGATTGTCTATGGAAATTGCGGGCGGACTTACGGGGATTCAGATGAACGTTATTCAGACGAGCCGGCCGGCCTCCTCCGGGTCAAAGATCTCAGTCCTCAGCCCTCTCGGATATCCACCGAAGGTCATTAAAAAGGCTGCGGCCCAGCGGCTCGAAAGCCTGGATGGAAAAACCATCTATCTGATCGATTGTCGGTTCGACGATTCGATCGAGCTTTTGAAGCAAGTGCAGGCGTGGTTCACGTCCAAGATGCCGGGCGTCAAGACGCGGCTGGTCTCGCTTTCTGCCTATTACGGCCATGATGATCCAAAAACATGGGAAGAGATCAAGGCGAATGGCCACGCTGCGATCCTCGGCGTCGGTCATTGCAGCAACTGCGCACCAGCCGTCGCTACGCATTCGGTGACCCTGGAGACGAAATACGGCATTCCGACCGTGGCGCTTCATACCGAGAAGTTCGATAAGGTCGTCCGGTCGACATTGAAGATGGCCGGTTTCGCCAACGGTGCCGTTGCTTATGTGCCGCAGCCTGTCATGGGCAAGTCGCAGGATGAGCTGCGGGCATATGTGGAAGGACAGGATCCAGTCACCGGACAGCCTGTCATGCAGGAGATCATCGAGGCGCTGACGCGCGGTATTTCGGCCGATACGGCTGGCGCAGACCGGTCGAGCGCCCGGCTGCTTGAGCCGGATATCGAAGACAATCTCCACCGTCTCTTTCTTCAGAATAACTGGACGGACAAACTGCCTATCGTCCTGCCGACGGAAGACCGTGTGGCCGAGATGCTGACCGGCACCAGCCGCAGGCCGGACGAGGTGGCCGGCCGCATGCAACCGACCCATAACCGCGGCATCTGGGAAAACACCGTCGAACAGGTAGCGGTAAACGCTGTTATGGCCGGCGCGCGTCCGGAATATTTCCCGGTGATTCTTGCGCTTGCAGCATCAGGCATAACTGCCCGGGGAAGCACATCAAGTTCGGCTAGCTCAATGGTCGTGGTCAACGGCCCAATCCGCAACGAGATCGGCATGAACGCCGGGGTCGGTGCGATGGGGCCTTACAATCACGCCAATGCGACGATCGGCCGGGCGTATGGCTTGCTGTCGCAAAACGGCCAAGGCGGCTCGGTCCCAGGCGACACCTTCATGGGGTCGCTGGGCAACGCCTACACGTATAATAATATTACGTTCGCTGAGAACGAGGAGCGCAGCCCCTGGGAGCCGCTTCACGTCCAGAAGGGCCATAAGCCGGCTGATAGCACCGTCAGCATATTCTGGGGCTGCCGGACCACTACGTTCTGTCTCGGCCTGCGCGAGAAGTATTGGAGGGAACACGTCCGCGACATGCTGCTCGGAACGGACGCAACGGCCGCTCCGACGTTGCTGCTGGACCCGATTACGGCGCGACAGTTTGTCGAGCGGGGCGGCTTTGTCGACAAGGCCAAGCTGATCCGCTGGCTACACGAGACGGCCGAGATGCCAGCAGGCCGATACTGGGATCTGCAGCTGGTCCAGAATTACGTCTATCCTTGGGCGACCTTCGGGCAGCAGCCGATGGCTGGTAATCTCCGCGAAGACCCCAATGAGCTGATCCGGATTTTCCCCGAAAGCGACATCAATATCGTTGTTGTCGGCGGCGAAACCAACGGGTACTGGCAGATCATGGGCGCGAGCCACCGGAAAACCGTGGCGATCGACGACTGGCGTTGACGTTCCGGCTGTTGAGGCTGCGGTGGGCGACTACGATCTCGTCATTGTCGGGGCAGGCGTGGCTGGGCTGACGGCGGCGATCACCGCCGGCCGCCACGGCCTCAAGGTGGCCATTGTCGACAGGATGGGGGCGGGTGGCCAGATCACCCCTGCCGAAAAGATCGAGAATTTCCCCGGCTTTCCCTACGGCATCGCCGGCTTCGAATTCGGACCGCTTCTCTATACGCAGGCGGAAGCGGCGGGTGCCGAGGTCATGCTTGGCACCGTCGAGACCATCGACGTTGACGGCAGCTACCGCATCGTTCGAACCGACGCAGAGACGTTACGCGCCCGCGCCGTGATCGTTGCCGCCGGATCGGCGTTGCGGTCTCTCGGCGTTCCGGGTGAGGAAAAACTGACAGGGAAGGGCGTCTCGCATTGTGCGTCCTGCGATGCTCCCTTCTTCAAGGGGCAGGACGTCGTCGTGGTCGGCGGGGGCGATACAGCCCTAGACGAGGCACTGACCTTGATCCCGCATGTCGCAACTGTCACGGTCATTCATCGCGGTCCCGCGCTTGTGGCGCAGAGGACGCTGGTCGAGCGCGCGACCGCCTCTAAGAAGGTGACGATGGTTTTCGACACCGTGGTGGAAGAGATTTTCGGGGAGAATGCCGTTTCGGGCGTTCGGCTGCGCGACGTACGACTTAGTTCGGATCGAGAGCACAAGACGAGCGGAGTATTCGTCTGCGTCGGCCTCGCGCCAAATACGTCGTTCCTCAATGGCGTGTTAACGCTCGACGCAGAAGGCCGGATCGTGACAGACGTGATGATGCGTGCGTCCGTGGATGGCATCTTTGCTGCCGGAGATATCCGGGCCGGTTCGGTTGCGCTGCTCCCTGCGGTTGCTGGCGATGGTGCAACCGCGGCAATTGCCGCCCATCGCTATATCGCGACGGGCGGCTGATTCTATGGCCGCTTTACGGCGTCAACTCTTCCTCTGAGCGCCGATCAGGACGAACAGGATCTTGACCGGCTTGTCGCTTTTGTTCCGCCATGCGTGCCGGGTACCATTTTGCACGATGACGTCATGCTGTTTGAGATGGACCTGCTTGCCGTCGTCCACTTCCAGCCACACCTCGCCGTCGAGAACGATGCCGTAATCGACCGAATCGGTCGTGTGCATGCCCGGATTGTCGGGTTCCATCTTTACCGCTAGGTCGGGCACATGTTCCATGAATTCCGGCCCGGCCTTGGAGAAATCGACGCTTCCCATCACGGAGTCAGGCGGAAAAGTCACCATCATCAGTCGCGTTTCGCCGGGCGCTGTCGGTACGTAGCCGCTCTTTTGCGAGATGGTCTCCGCCCCGTCACTGGGAAGTGCCGGTGATGATCCGGTCGCCCAGATGAGGGCAGCGGAGTTACCCGGAATATGGGCGAAGTCGTGATTCTTCGGGGTGTTGCCATCCGAAACGATCTTTGATTTTCCACCGGAAAAACCGGTTACCACGCGACGCAGCTTCATTTGATTGTTTCCTCCTAAATGCTCAGAAGTTTTTCTTTTTCAGACCTTGGCCATGACATCGGCCCAGCGCTCCAGCATGTCGTTCTCGTGACCGGGAACGATATGGAACAGGGCTTGGTGATAACCCATGGCTTTAATGCCCTTTAGCCGCTCGATAAGACGGGCCTTGGTGTCCGTCATGCTTAGGGCTTGGATGATGGGCGCCGAGAGATGCTTTTCTTCGGGTCGTACGAACATGAGATGGCCGCGATGGTTGGTGAGATAGCGCGCATCGGCCGGCTCGTACTTTTCGTAAACCTTGCGATACGCCTCGAGCTCCGCGGGGAATGGGAACTCGCCGGGGAACACCGAGCCGTATTCCTTTTCCTCGACCAGATTGTGGAAACCGATGGCAGCATAGGGGCCGGCCTGCGCCATGGCTTTTGGGCTGTCCGCCGGCTCGCCTTCGTCGAGAACGCGCCCGCCGATCGCGGAGATGGCGTAGAGCGTCTTCGGGTCACGACCGCTCTTGGCCCAATGCCCACGAACCTCGTCTATTTCTGCTTGCTCACGCTGCGGGTAGGTCGCGGAGCCGATCCATTGGGCGCCCATCTCTGCGATGTTGGCACGGCCTTTCGGTCCAAAAGCCGAGATGGCCAGAGGGATCGGATCCTTGATGTTGACCAGCCCGAGTTCCGGATTGAGGAAGCGTACCTTGTGCGTGCCAGCTTCCTCATCCCAGTCCACTGTTTTGCCGGCGAGCAGGCCCTGGACGACCTTGATGTATTTATCCATGCGAGCCTGGGTGACGGGCTTCAGTCCCATCGTCCGGCGCCCGGTGTAGCCTGTCGAGACACCGAACACGATCCGGCCGGGCGCAAGAGCGTTCAGCGTCGCAAGGCCGCTGGCGGCGACCGGCGCAAACCGGTTGGATGGAATCATCACGCCTGTGCAGAGCTTGATCTTGGACGTCTTCATCGCCGCCGCGCCCATGGCGGCAAACAGCTCGGCGTTCAGCAGGTGCGTGTCATAGAACCACGCATGTGTGTAGCCGAGTTCTTCGGCGCGCTTGGCGACTTCCCATGATGTCGCCTTGGTTGGAAGGTGTATCCCAATGTCCATGATGTTGTTTCCTCTCTGAAATCGAAGTCGGATCTGGTGGTAGAATTAGACGGCGCGGACGATGCTGCCCGCTATCGCCCCGGTCTTTGGTCGCCGCTCGTATTTTCGTGCTGGGGTCTCCACGACGGGGGAGAGCGGCGCGGCGGAGAACGAAGCGGATATCCGGTTCTCGGGCGCGTCGGTATAGAGCGTCGTGCGCTGATGCGGCTGGCGGCCGAGGCCGCGGATGATGCTGACCATGGCTTCAGGCGGCATCTCTTCGCCATGAACAGCACCAGCGGCGCGCGTGATGCTCTCGTTCATCAGCGTGCCGCCGAGATCGTTTGCACCGGCCTTGAGGCAGGCTGCCATTCCGGTGCTTCCCATCTTCACCCATGATGACTGGATGTTTCTGATAAGCGGATGCAGCGCCAGGCGGGCGACAGCGTGCATGAGAACGGCCTCGCGGAAGGTCGGGCCGCGCCGGCTGAGACCACGGAGATAGATCGGGCTTTCCATCGGCACGAACGGCAGCGGCACGAATTCGGTGAAGCCGCCCGTGCGGGCCTGCAGGTCGCGGATTCTGAGAAGATGCCGCGCCCAATGCTTTGGATGGTCGACGTGGCCGAACATGATCGTCGCCGTCGTCTTTAATCCGATCCGGTGAGCGGTCTCGACAACTTCGAGCCACTGCGCAGTGGTGACCTTGTCGCGGCAGATGACTGCCCGTACCTCGTCGTCCAGGATTTCCGCCGCTGTCCCAGGCAGCGAACCGAGGCCGGCGGTCTTCAGGTCGCGGAGGAAAGCCTCAGGCGTGAGGCCCAGCGTCGTGGCGCCCTGCCAGATCTCCAGGGGCGAGAAGGCGTGGATGTGGATACCGGGGCAGACGGCTTTGATGGCGCGGCAGATAGAGAGATAGGTCTCACCGGTATAGTCCGGGTGGATGCCGCCCTGCAGGCAGAGCTCCACCGCACCGCGATCCCAGGCTTCCTTTGCCCGCCGTTGGATCTCGTCCAGTCCGAGATCATAGGGACGGCCGCGCAGGTTCTCGCTGAGCTTCCCCTTGGAAAATGCGCAGAACTTGCAGCGGAAATAGCAGATGTTCGTGTAGTTGATGTTCCGGGTGACAACATAGGTCGCGGTATCGCCGACGGTGACTTCGCGCAGCGCATCCGCCGCCTCGCAGACGGCATCGAAGTCATGCCCCCGGGCGGAAAACAGCGTCACGATCTCGATTTCCGCCAGCCGCTCGCCCCGAACAGCCTTGTCGATCGCGTGTCTGACGCTGCGACTGACATCCGCAATCCGGGTCTCGCCGACAGGCGCCTCGTTGGATCCCGGAGACCACGGATCGACGCGGGCGTACCCGAAGGCATCCGATGCGCTCAAAACAGACGGTCTCAGGTCCGGGCTGAGCCAACGCGCGTCTTCGATATGGCTTGGGTAGATGGCCAGCCGTTCGACCAGTGTTTTTCCAGCCCTGGCGGTTTCAGCGGCAAGATGGTCCAGCGCCGGCCATGGCCGTTCCGGGTTCACATGATCCGGCGTCACCGGGGAAACGCCGCCCCAGTCGTTGATGCCCGCCGCCACCAGCTGCTGCAGGGCGCCCGGCGTCAAATTCGGGGGCGCCTGGATATTCATCGCGCCGCCGAACAGCAGGCGCGCCGAGGCAATCGTCCACAGATGCTCTTCGAGTGCCGGTTCGTCGTGGCCGGCCATCCTGGTCCCGGCTTTCGCCCGGAAATTCTGGACGATGATTTCCTGCAGATGGCCGTGGCGATCGTGGAGGTCGCGCAACGCCACAAGCGCTTCGAGGCGCTCCTGTCTGGTCTCGCCGATTCCGATAAGAATACCGGATGTAAACGGGACAGCGGCTGCGCCGGCGTCAGCGATGGTCGCCAATCGCGCGGCCGGCAGCTTGTCCGGTGACCCGAAATGCGGCTGGCCACGCTCGCAAAGCCGGTCCGACACGCTCTCCAGCATCAGCCCTTGCGAAACCGACACTTGTTTCAGCTGCTCAATGTCGCTTGCGCTGAGGACGCCCGGATTGACGTGCGGAAAGAGGCCGGTCTCACGGAATACCAGGCGCGCCATTTCCACGAGATAGGAAATGGTGGACTGGTGACCGAGCGCGGCGAGCTCTTCGGCGGCCACGCGATAGCGATCCTCGGGCTTGTCGCCGAGCGTGAACAGCGCCTCGCGGCAGCCCGCGGCTGCACCATCCCGGGCGATTGCCAGAATCTCGTCGCCGGTCAGATAGGCACGTTCGCCTTTGCGAGGCGGGTGCGCGAAGGTGCAGTAGTGGCAGGAATTGCGGCAGAGCTTCGTGAGCGGAATGAAAACTTTGCGTGAATAGGAAACGATGTTGCCGTGGGCTGCATCGCGCATCGTCGCGGCAGCGCTCATCATGTCAGCGATATCGCCGCCGATCAGCGCGAAGGCCTCGGAGGAGGCCATGCGATCGCCTGCTGCCACGTCCTTAAGGATTTCGGCCAGCGATCTCATACGGCTTGCTTGCCCTGAAGGTCGTCGCGGGATGCGAAGCCATTGTGCTTCAGAAGTTCATGCGTGTGTGTCGTCGGGGGCGCCTTCAGCAGGGCGGCGAGGTCGGAGGGATCGTCGATATCCAGTGCGATATTCGGACAAAGGACGATGTTCGGATTGAGGCCGCATCCCTTGGCGGCGTCCAGATGCGGATAGAAGCTATCCGACCCGAACCGGAGCGGAACGCAGTCTGCTGGCAACATCGCGACTGTGTTCGAGCCCCGCTTGTCGTGCGAGGGGACGATTGTGAAACCCGGCCCGACGTTATGCCGTGCGATGACCGCTTCCACATCGTCGGGGCGGACGAGCGGGACATCGCCCGGTATCGTGAGCATAGCTTGGCCGTTCTGATGCAGCCGGCGGGCGGCGGCAGTGACAGACCCGGTGTGGCCGTCGCGGGCGCCATCCGTCCATATAGTTGCACCGAACCGCTTTGCGATTTCAGTAGCGGCCGGGTCCAGTGTGACGACGACAATTCCGGCAAGACCACGCGAAGCGGTCAGGGTCCCAAGCACATCCTCCATCATTGTGAGGACGAGCTGCTCGCGAAGCGCAGCGGGGAGATAGCCGGCCAACCGCTGCTTCGCGGCGGCTGTTTCCTTGATCGGGACAACCGCCCATAGATTGGGGAGAGCGGCCATTCAGGGGCCTTTCGGAGCTTCCGCAGCGCGTTGTCGAACCTGCCTGCTGCTCGCCACGTCTTTCCCCGTCATAAATCCATATGGCCTTGATTCCGGCGCCCAAGGAGACGGCTCCAAAGGGGGCGACGGCCAGCCTTAACGTTCTGTTTTAGCGTCCCAACGTGCAAAGTCTGTCCTCAGGCTTTAGGACATTTATGGCGATTTTTCGCGGCTTATCAGGCTCTTCGGATTTGTTCCGGTCAGCGTCATGCCTTCACGGCATGTTTGGCGTAGCGCAAGGCGCTGCGTTCCCAGTTGAAGCTGCCATGCGCTGCGGACGACATCACATCCCGGAACGAGCGCTGCATAGGAGCGGACAGGTAGATCCCGCGGCCGCCTGTTGCCTCGAAGAGCCGGTTGGCGGCCCGCTTGGCAAGCGTCACGGCATAGGCGGTGTTGCGCATGGTCGCCACGGCATCACCCTCGCCAAGGGTCTCTCCCCGCATCAGCTTGCGGACGTTGCTGCCTGAAGCATCTAACAGCAACAGAGAGGCGGCGCGGGTTTCCGCCGATGCTTCGGCGAGCGTCCCATAAAGAAGATCGGTCCCGGGCTTTGTGCGAAGTTGCGCCTTGAAATCTTCGACCATGCCAAGCGCCACACCGATGGTGACCGAGCTCAACGCGACCTGGCCGAAACCCATAAGCGGCATGCGGTAGAGAGGAGATTGATTGACCCGAGCACCCGGTGCCGTACCGGCAACGACATCGCGGCTGAGAATCACCCGATGCGGCGGCACAAACGAATTGTCGAGGATGATCGAATTGCTTCCCGTGCCGACCATGCCGATCGTGTGCCAATCGTCCTCAATCTTGATTTCGGATCGCGGCACCAGGAAATAATGCATTTCCTTGCTTGCCTCGGTGGCGGCGAGTTCGGCAATAAAGATCCAGCCGGCATGATGGACGCCGCTGACGAACGGCCAGCGACCGCTCAGGCGATAGCCACCTTTTTCGCGCTCCACGTGATTGCCTAGAGGAACCACGCTGGCGGAGATCAGCATGTCCGGATTGCCGTCCCAGACATCGTGCTGCGCTTCGTCGCCGAAGAGAGACACGAGATAGGCGTGCTCGCCATAGACTTCGGCGACCCAGGCTTGTGCGCCGTCTCCCTGTGCCGTTTCCAGGGACATCTCGCACAGCGTATCGAAACCGAGTTGGCTTCCTCCGAATCGCGCGGGCTGGCAGGTTCGCAGAATTCGGGACTCAATCAGATCGGCAATCGTCTCGTCGGGCACGCGGCGGAGCGCTTCGCATCTCGCAGCGCGTTCGCGGAGGATCGCCTTGAGTCGCGATGCACGACGGAGGATCTCAATCCGGTCGGGTGCGTTTCCAGTGTCCTGAAGGATTTGGGCCATAGAGCCCTCTCGTTGCTGGAGCGAGCGTTACCCGGCCGCTTTGCCGGCGCCGACGCCCAGATAGGCCTTCTGAATGACGCTATCCTGGCGGACGGCGTCGGGGGTTCCGGATTGGACGACGCGCCCATTTTCGAGAATGTACACGCGATCAGCCAGACGAAGGCTCTGTTCGACATTCTGCTCGACGAGAACAACGGATTGTCCCGAGCCTGTGATGGTGCGGAGGATCTGGAAGAGTTCCTTCACCATCAGCGGACTCAATCCCAGCGTCGGCTCATCAAGCAGCATCAGCTTCGGGCGGGACATCTGGGCGCGCGCAATTGCCAGCATCTGCTGCTCGCCACCGCTCATTGTTTTCGCCAGTTGGTTGCGACGTTCCGCAAGACGCGGAAACAGGGAGAACTGCTTTTCCAGCGCTTCGGCTTCGCCGCCGCGGGCGCGCACGGGATAGGCCCCCATACGCAGGTTCTCCAGCACAGTGAGCTCCCCAAAGAGCCTGCGGCCTTCGGGAACGAGCGACAGACCCGCGGCGACAATACGGTGCGGCGGTTCCTGGACGATTGATTTTCCATTCAGCGCGATGCTCCCGCCCGGCTGCGGCCTCAGCAATCCTGCAATCGTCTTGAGCAGAGTTGTCTTGCCTGCGCCGTTGGCACCAAGAATGACCGTCGTCTGGGCAGCCTGGACGTCGAGACTGACATCCTGCAAGGCGAGATGCTTGCCGTAGGCGACGCTGATCTGCTCAAGCCGCAGCATCATCGGCTCCCAGATAGGCGCGCATGACCTTTGGATCGGCGAGGACCGTATCGGGCGTTCCCGCTGCGATCAGTTCACCGACATTCATCACGATGACCTGGCTGCAGAGGGCCCGGATGGCCTCCATGACATGCTCGACCATGATGATGGTGATGCCTTCGCTGCTGATTTTTCGAATGAGTTCGATGCCGGTCTGCAGCTCGGTCGGGTTCAGTCCCGCCAACCACTCATCAAGCAACAGAAGCTGTGGTGCGGTCGCGAGTGCCCGGGCCAGCTCGGCGCGCTTCTGGTCGATATAGGTGAGCTGGGAGCCGTGCAGATGCCCCTGACCGGCAAGACCAACCCGCTCAAGCAGGGACTCAGCGTCGGCAATTGCCGTATTCACGCCGGTCGGGCTGCTTCCGAAGAGCCGGCCGAGCATCACGTTGTCTCGGGTGCTCATTGACGGGAGGACCCGCACAAGCTGGAACGTCCGTGCAATGCGTGACCGGTTGATGCGGAAGGGGGACAGACCGGCCAACTCGCGATTATCGAAGACGATGCTGCCGGCATCCGTTGTCAGTTCGCCGGTTACCAGGTTCAGGACCGTGGTTTTCCCGGAGCCGTTTGGGCCGATCAGGCCGACGATCGAGCCGCGTGGAATGTCGAAACTGAGATCGCGGACGGCGACCAGGCCGCCAAAGGCTTTCCGCAGGCCACAAACGCTGAGAATGGTTCCGTTGTCTGGCATCGGATACTTAGCTTCCCGCTTTGAGGCTGGGCGCTCGCCGGGCTTTGAGCGCGTTCCGAAGCTTCTGCATCACCCGCTCCAGCAGCGGTGCGATTCCGCCGGGCAGGAAATAGACGATCACGACGAAGCAAAGCCCAAGGGCGATACTGAAGTGGTGCGGGAATGTGCCAGCGAGATATTCCGATAACAGGATCAGCGGGATGGCACCGATAGCGGGACCCCATGGGCGGGATGGGCCACCAAGCAGGGCCGCGATCATCACCTGGAAGGACCAGGTGCTGTTGAACGCGATGCTCGGGTCAACATAAGGATAGCGCAGGGCAAGCACCGCCCCGACCAGCGACATAATGGCGCCGGAGATCGCAAAGGCCACAACTTTGATCGCCGTTGTGTTGACACCGGTATGGCGGGCAACGGTCTCATCTTCGCCGATGGCGGCAAGGGCAAGGCCAAAACGGGTGCGGCTGACCAGCCAGCTTCCGACAACGGTGAAGACGGCGACGCCCAGCAGGATTTCGAAGATCGTGGTGCCCGGAACGCCGGCGAAGATGTATCGGGAGACGGTCTTGTTCTGATTGACCTCCCACCAGACGAGAACCTGATGAATCAGCTCCGTGAGTCCGAACGTAAAGATCACGAAGTAGACGCCACGCAACCGAAGCGTCGACAGCCCGACAATCAGGGCAACAACAAATCCGGCGACGAGTGCAGCCAACAGGGCAAGCGGGATAGGCAGATAGGCATGCAGGATGGCGACGGCATAGACGCCGACGCCGAAGAACGCAGCGGTCGCCAGGGAGACATATCGCGTGGGGCCGGAAAAAAACGACCAGGCGGTGGCGAGCGCGATGTTCGCGAACAGGACGATGAAAACGGTGACGAAATAGCTGGAGACGAACTTCGGCACCATGGCCATTGCCAGGACGAACGCGGCCCCGACGATCATGCCCTTCCAGTGTGAGAGAAGACTTCTACCCACGGGCAAACAACCCGTTCGGCCGGACAAGCAGCACAAGCATGAAGAGTCCAAAGTTGATCGCGATGGTCAGACCGGGATCGATCAGGTAGCCGCCGAGCGATTCGGTGAGTCCCAGCAACAGGCCGGCGCCGAGCGTGCCAGCCATGCGGCCGACCCCGGCCATGATCACGATAATCAGGGCCTTCAGGGTGTAGGCCACGCCGATTGAGGCGGTGAATGAGATGAAGGTGCTGACCAGAATTCCCGACATCGCCGCCATGGCGCCGCCAGTGGCGAAGGCGATCGCCGACAGGTTCTGGACGTTGACCCCGACAAGACTGGCCGCAATCGGGTCGATTGCCACGGATCGCAACGCCGTTCCAAGCCGGGTATAGCGGAACAGATAGAAGAGGATGCCCCCGAAAAGGCACGCGGCAAGAAAAGCGACGATTCGGTTCAGTGCCAGGGTTGCGCCCAGGACGTTCACCGGCACTGACAGGAAGCTGTAACCGCGCTGATCTCCACCCAGGGTGGAGATCGCGAGTCCTTCAAAGATGAAGAAGAGCCCGAATGTCACCAGAACGACATCGGGATCGAGCGCTTCCTGGCTGGGCGCGCGGCGGACCAGCGGTACCATGAGGTAGCGATAGATAAGCCAGTTAGCGGCAAACGCGAGTGGCACAGCCACAAAGGCGCTGAGCAGCGGGTTGTAGCTGAGCAGCACCGACGTGAAATAGGCAGCAAAGCAGCCGCCCATGAAGAATTCCCCGTAGGAGAGATTCATCATGCGGGCGATGCCGAATTGAAGATTCAGGCCCAGCGCAATGAGCCCGTACATCCCCCCTAGCAGCAGGCCGTTGAGGATGACTTCGAAAAGAATCACAGCGGAACTTCAGACAGACTGAAAGCGAAGGCCGGGGCCGGAGCGTGTCCGGACCCGGCCTCTGCGATTACGACCACTTCGGCTTGGGGAACAACGGAGCCTTTGCGCCCGGCTTGTTGGCCGGGAAGATCGGCACGATTTCGCCGTTCTGCCACTGGCCGACCGCCCAAGGGCTGATATGCCGTTGATCCTTGAACTGTACATCGCCCCAGACTGTCTTGAACGGGCCCTTGGCGATCTCCTCGCGGATCTTCTTGCGGTCGATCTCGCCGACGGTTTCGACAGCCTGCTGCAGCACTTCGAGGCAGCCGTAGACGCCGACGGCACCGGCTTGGGCATCGCGATTCAGGACCGCGCGGTGGTCCCGGTTGTAGGCATCGAAGCCCGGCGCGCTGCGGTCGATGGCGTCATAGACCAGGATGCCATTCACGTCGTTGCCGAACTTTCCCTTGTAGTCGGGGAAGGCGCTGCCAACGAAGGCATAGAAGATCTGAGGATTGAAGCCGACGATCTTGGACTGCTCGGTCAGCATGAACGTATCCGGCGGATAGCTGAATGCCAGGAAGGCATCCGGGTCGCTCGCCATCACCTCGCGGATCAGCGGCTGCAGGTCCGACGTGCCGAATGGGTAGCTTTTGCTGAATACGACATCGAGGCCTTCCTTCTTGGCCGCCTCGACGAATGCCGCATGCATTTCGACGCCCGACTGAACGGTGACATGAACGGCGGCTACGCGGCCCCGGATCTTTCCTTCGCGTTTGAGGGCGCCGCACATCTGCGCTAGCGGTGCCGAGCCTTCGACTGGCTGGGCCAGCGACCAGAAAGCGTAGGGCAGCCGGGGCGACAACTCGTACAGCCGATTCGCGCCGGCTGTTGTGAAGATCGTCGGATATTCGTGCTGGTTGATGATCGGCGCCGCTGCCAGATTGAGATGCGTGGCGTAGGGGCTCAGGATCAAATCCACCTTGTCCTGCAAAATCAGGCGTTCGGTGAGCTTGATGAGTTCATCAGGCTGGCCGCGATCGTCATAGCTGACGATATCGATCGGTACCTTCTTGTTGAATTTACGCAGCATAATGCCGCCGGCATCGTTCACGCGCTTATGCCACAACTTGTACTGGGAGGCGGTGTTGGCCTCGGCGCCGGCCGCGAGGGGGCCGGACTGGGTGATGGCATAGCCGATGCGGATTTTGTCGGGCGCCGACTGCGCCTGGGCGTAAGTGCGCGGAAGCGAGGCGGCGCCGACTGCCGCGACGGATCCGGCTACAAATTTGCGTCTATTCATCGTGACCCCCTGTCGTTTGTTATGGTTTCGGAAAGAATTCCGTCACACGCGATTGGCGTGTCAGCTTTTCAGCGGTTTTAGAGGTTTCTGCAGGGGAGTCTGTCCTGAGGTTTTAGGACAGTTTTGTGCGGACGCTGATCTAGGCGTTGCGGGTCATCGTCCGGGACAATGCCTTCTGCGGGAGATAGGCGCCTTGTTGCCTCAAAGTTTCGACAAGCGCCTGCGTATCGAGGTCGCAGCCCGGCTGGCCGGTTCGAACCGACTGGGCCGCGGCGGTCGCAGCTGCCTGACCCATCATATAGGCAGCGGATTGTGCGCGAATCGAGCCATGGACCTTTGTGTCGCTCGAATGGCAGCGCCCGGCGACCCAGAGGTTGCTCCAGCCTTTGGGCACCAGAATGCTGTAGGGCACGCCGATGCTTTGGCCTTCCGTGAGGCCATGCGTTCCTTCGAGATCCTCGAGGAAACGCTTGTATTCCTTCTCGCTGGTATCGGTCGGATGGACATCGGTCGGTCTGTTGTAGACGGCGATCTGATCGGGAAACTGACGCGCCTGCCTGAAGTCCTCGATGGTTAGCTCAAATTCACCAACGATCCGCCGTGTATCGCGAACGCCCATGACGGACGCCGTTGTCAGTAGCTCCGCTTCTTCGCAACCCGGCACATATTTGCGGAAGAAATCGAGATACTCGACGGCGGTCTGGCGCCCTTCCATCATCCCGTCGGACAGGGACCGATTGCTGAGGCCGTTGAGATTGAAGATATGGCCGGCGTTCACCTGCGCTGCCTTGCGGCCGATCTTGTTCATCCCCGGCATGAAACGGTCCGGTTGACTGAAATGACCCTCGCCGATGGCTTTGAGCAACTGCTTCTTGGCAAGATCCCGGATCGCATCGACACCTTGCCAGCCCTCGCCGCACGCCGGATCGTCCCAGTTTATGCCCGCATAGAGCGCGCACAGGGTGCTGGGCGCTATGGCATCAATGTCGCGGAGGATGATCTTGCAAGCGGCGCCCGCGAGATCGGAAAGAGCGGCATCGCCGGTCGCGTCGATGAATGTTTTCGCTTGTATGAAACGGAAACCTTCTGCGTTGCTGATCAACGCGCCTTTGATACGGCCATTCTCTGCCTCCGCATCGACCACGCGCGTGAAGAAGCGAACATCGACTCCCGCCTGCTTTGTCAGGGTGTCCAGGGTCCTCTTGAGCTCCTCCGGCTTGAAGGGCACCCAGCGGTTGAGCTGGCTATGGAAGAATTCTGGAACGACGTGCGGACCGAATGAGCCGTTCTGGTGCATCCTCTCGACCAGTTCGCGCATGAACCCGCCGACCAGCATTCGCTTGCCGTCGGAGATCGGCCCAAAGGTAGAGACAAGCCCGGACGTGCCCATGCCTCCGAGACATCCCGTTGCCTCGACCAGCAGGACCTTGAGCCCAAGGCGCGCTGCGCAAACGGCGGCTGATGTGCCGGCGGGTCCACCACCGGCGACGAGAACGTCAAACTGGTCTTCGACAGTGATGTCGCGCTGATAACGATAGGTCGCCATGGCGCTCTATTGAGGCTGGATGCCGATTTCGGTGAGGATCCGCTTGTATTGCTCATGCGACGCACGGAGGAAGGCTTGTGCATCCGCCGGCGACTTGCTTGTCATGATCTCGAATCCGCCGTTCTCCAGCATCTGGCGGATGCCCGGCGCCTCGATCGACTTCACCAGCTCCGCGTGAATTTTACCTGCGAGAGGGGCGGAGACGTTGGCCGGCGCGAGGAAGCCAAGCCAGCTTGATGGTACTTCGTAGCCAGGAACAGCATCGCCGATCCGCGGAATCTCCGGCCGCCGGAGCGACTGCGTTGCCTCGACGACCCCAAGGATCTTGATCGCGCCGCTTTCGAGATGGGGCAGGGCATTTGAAAGCGTGACGAACGAAATCGGCGGTTGGCCAGCGACGAGGTCAGCCATGGCCGGATTCCCGCCACGATAAGCGACATGCGCAAGATCGAGCTTGGCGAGTTTGTTCAGGTATTCACCAGCCAGGTGATGCGTCGAATAGATACCGGTGCTGCTGAACGACAGTTTCCCCGGATTTGCACGGGCATACGCCACAAACTCCCGAACATCGCTGGCCGGGAACGACTTGTGGACCGCCAGTGCCACTGGATTCTGGACGGCCATTGTCAGGGCTGTGAAGTCGGTCAGCGGATCGATGGTCGGGCTTTTCAGTATCAGCGGCGTAACGCTGATGAAGGCGCTACTCAACAGGAGGATGCTGCCATCCGGCCGTGAGCGCGCAACATATTCGCTGGCGAGGGTGCCGCCGCCGCCTGGACGGTTTTCGACAATGACAGGCTGGCCGAGGCGCGAGGAGAGATCGGTCGCAACCGCGCGCGCTAGAACATCGGCGGCGCCTCCGGCGGAGAGCTGCGAGACGATTGTGACCTGACGCGTCGGCCAGTCCTGGGAATGCGTTGCGGAAGCTGTACTCAGGATACCGATAAGAAGAATGGCACCTGCAACTCTTTGGAAGGTATTCATTTGGCCACGCGATTGAGTCTGCCGGCAAAGGTTTGCCGTGTGTTGTTCGATCGTCAGGCATTGTGCGCTGGCCTCTCATGGGGCCATGTCCTGAAGCTTTAGGACAGTTGTGAACGCGCATCGCCGATAGGCTGCCGCATACGGGAAGGAAGCGGTGGCGATGAACACAATGCGAGCCGCCCGGCTCTATGCTCCGGGTGAAAAGCTGCGGATCGAGACCGTCGAGAAACCCGAGCCAAGGCCGCATGACGTGGTTGTGCAGGTCAAGGCCTGCGGCGTCATTCCCAACATGAACCATGTACTGGGTGGACTGCCGGGGCTCCTGCTTCCGCCGCTGCCGGCAATCGTCGGTCTTGATGCTGCTGGAATCGTCTCGGCGGTCGGGTCCCATGTTCGACGCTTCAAGGTGGGGGATCGAGTCTACATAAATCCCGTGCTGTCCTGCGGCACATGCCGCCACTGCCGGGCGGGCGAATACCGGCTTTGCGTCGATTTCACCTTCAGGGGCTATTTCGGCTTCACGGAGCAATCCGCGCAGCTCCATAAGGAATACCCGTGGGGCGGATACAGCGAATTCACCCTCGCCCCGGCGGGCAGTCTGGTTCCGCTTCCGGATGAAGTAACCTTCGAGCAGGCCGCGCGCTTTGGATACTTCGGGACGTCTTACGCTGCTCTGAAGGCCGCCAATGCCAAGCCGGGGAGCTGGGTTGTCATCAACGGCGCGACCGGGACCCTTGGCGTGGCCGCCGTTGTGTTTGCGCTTGGCATGGGCGTGACGCGTCTTCTTTGCGTTGCCCGCAATGCCGCGCTTCTACGACAAATCAAGGCACTCTCACCGAAGCGTATCGAGGTGCACGCGCTCGGTGACGGGTCGCTGCCGGAATGGATACGGGCACGGACCGATGGGTATGGCCCACACGCCATCATCGACTGCACGACCCGCCAGACTCCTAGCCAGCATCTCCAGGAAATGCTGCCCTGCCTGCAGAAAGGCGGGACGATCGTGACTATCGGCGGTCTGTCGGACAAGCTGCCGATAACACCGAATTGGTTCTCACGAACGGAATGGACGTTCCGTGGCTCCTGCTGGTTTGAGACATCCGACGCCGAGGAGATGGGGGAGCTTATCGCGCGCGGTGTTGTGGACCTGAGCGCCTTTACGACGAAGACCTACCCGCTGGCCGAGATCAATTCCGCGTTGGATGTCGTCCGGAACAGTCTGGGTGGCTTTGCCAATGTTGTGGTTGCGCCGTAACCGGCGCTCTCCAAGTCGTCTACAAAAACCAATGACCTCCAGGGAGAAGCGGATATGAAGCGCGACAACAGGCAGCGGACAATTAATCGGCGGCAGCTTCTCAAGGCCGCGGGCGCAATTGGTGGCGCGACCTTGCTGCCGGAGTTCGCCTCCGCGCAGCAGACCCCTCGGCGCGGTGGCACGCTTCGCGTGTCCATGCCCTACAACCCGGCCTCCGTCGATCCGATGACGGGGCGCAATCAGCCGGATTTCAACGTGCTGTACGCCGTGTTCGACGCGTTGATCGACTTCGATCCGAAAACGCTCGACCTCAAACCCGGCTTGGCGAAATCTTGGCGGTTTGCCGATCCGACGACTCTGGTTCTTGAACTGGTCGAGGGCGTCCGGTATCACGACGGGACGCCATTTGATGCCGCAGCCGTAAAATTCAATCTGGAGCGCTACAAGACTTCTGCCCGGTCAAACGTGAAGGGCGATCTCCGGACGCTGGAGACCGTCGAGGTGAACGGGCCGTCATTGGTCACGCTGAAGCTGAATCAGGCGAATGCCGGCCTGCCGATGATGCTCACCAGCCGTATCGGCTGCATGGTCTCGCCGAAGGCGGCACAGGAGCAGGGGAACGCCTTCGACCGGAATCCGGTCGGCACGGGTCCGTTCAGGTTCGTGGAATGGCAGGACAATGCCATCTTCAAGCTTGTCCGGAATGCGAGCTACTGGAAGCCCAACCAGCCGCATCTCGATGCGATCGAGATGCGGATCATGAACGAGCTCAATACCGTGGCGCGGTCCGTCATTGCCGGCGAAAGCGATCTTGCGCTGACCCTCGAGGTTCCGCAGAAGCTGATCGGCGATCGGACGCGCGAGGTCATCACCGAATTCGGGCCGTCGCTGAATTTCTACGGCGTGTTCCTGAATTACGCCAAGCCGCCGCTCAACGACTTGCGGGTACGTCAGGCGCTGAACTATGCGCTCGACCGCGATGAGATAAACAAGGTCATTATGACCGGGATCGCCGAGACGACCAGCGCCGTTCTATCCCGCGCGCACTGGGCCTGTGATCCGGCCACCGCAAACTATTACACGCACGATATCGACAAGGCGAAAAATCTGCTGGCCGAAGCAGGCTATCCGAATGGTCTCGAAATCGAGACGTTCGGTTGGCCAGATCAGGTTGCGATGCGGCGTCAGGAACTGCTCATGTCGCATTGGGCGAAGGCCGGTATCCGCATCAAGCTGACGACGGCCGCGCCGCAACAGACGTTCGAGTTCTTCTCCATGGAGAAGAGAGGCTCGATGCTGATCAGCCCGACAGGAGGCTATCCGGATCCCAGCCAGTTCTACGAGGCGTTGTTCGGCAAGGATGCGCTGCGCAATGCAGGGAAGATCGAGCTGCCGGGATTTCGGGAGCTGTTGGACGAAAGCATGGCGGCCCAGGACCCGGCGCAACGCAGGGCTGTCTTCGCGAAACTCCAGCGGTTTGTTGTTGTGCAGGCGCTGCAGGTGCCGCAATTCATCAACCAGATCGTCACCATCCGCAGCCCGAAGGTAAATAACTTCGTGAACGGATTGCTTGCCACTCCGAAGTTCCACGACGTTTGGCTGTCGGCCTGATAGGACGGCCGGAGGTGCGGTTGTTTTTTGCCGCACCTCCAATTGCCGAGCCGGAGGAATTTAGCTAAGGCCGGTGATCCGGATCCCTGATCCGGGAATTTTATATTTTTTATTGATTGCGATCAGCACGGAGGTCAGTGCCTCCGCGGCGGCGGAATTGCAAAGAGGACCGGCGTCGATTCCGCGCATCTTCATATTAGCGATCAGCTCAAGCGTGATGCGCCGCGCTTCGGCATCGTCTGAACAGACGAGGACGTCGCAATCGACGTCGCTGTCGAGCTTGCGAAGTTTGTGAGCGGAAACGTTCTGAAAGGCGGAAACCACTTTCACCGAATTCCCCAAAGTCTCCTGAAGAGCGGCAACGGCAGAACCCCCTTCGGGGAGTTGAACATTGGCGACCTTCGGCGGTTTGAGGGGAACGGTCGCATCGATCAGGATCTTTCCTTCGAGCGCCGTCCGCAGTCCTTCCGCCGTCGCCTGTTGTGCCGCGTAAGGAACGGTCAGGATGACAATGTCTGCCGACTGTACCGCGGCCCTATTTTCGGCCCAGCTTAGGGTCTTCCCTTTGAGAAGGGTGTTGAGCTCGTTAGTGATCGCAGCACCCTTGGCGGGATCGCGTGTGCCGATAATGACCCGATAGCCGGCATGCGCGGCACGTACGGCAATGCCGCTTCCCTCGGCGCCGGTTCCCCCGATAATTCCGATTGTCTGAAGCGTTGCACTCATTGAGACCTGCGCTGGCTTGATAAGTGGGCGGAGATGTAATTCGTCCATTGTTACTATGGCACCTGTCCTGAATCTGTCCTCAATGTTTAGTGCAGAGGAAGTCTGCTGCCGGTCTCTCCATTTCCTTCCTCGGTATGCTAGAAGCTGGCATAGCAAAGCTGAGGAGAGAGTTGTTGCCGTCGCTCACGATAACTGCGTTGCAAGAGTTCCCGCTTGTAAAAGCGGGCGACGATCTCACCCGGCTGATCACGGACTCGCTACGTTCCAATGGCCTGGAGACGAGCGATCAGGATGTTGTCGTCATTGCCCAGAAGGTCGTCTCTAAGGCCGAGGGTCGCTATATCGACCTGAAAAGCGTGATCCCAGGCCAAAAGGCCCTGGCAACGGCCGCGGAGGTGCAGAAAGATCCGAGGTTGGTCGAGGTCATACTGAGCGAGGCCCGCCGGATCGTGCGCAGCCACCCTGGGGTTCTGATTGTCGAACACCGTCTGGGATTTATTCTCGCCAATGCGGGGGTCGACCAGTCGAATGTCGATCCGGCAGCCGGATCGGAGCCAGTCCTGTTGCTGCCCGAAGATCCGGACAAGTCCGCACAGACTATCATGGCCGGTCTCAATCAAGCATTCGGCCGGCGGATCGCCGTCGTCATCAACGATAGCTTTGGCCGTGCCTGGCGAATGGGAACATCCGGTACCGCCATCGGCTGCGCCGGTTTGCCGGCGCTGCTCGACCTGCGCGGGCGCTCGGATCTTTTCGGGCGAAAACTCCAGGTTTCCGAAACCGGCTTTGCCGACGAGATCGCAGCGGCGGCCTCACTCGTTATGGGGCAGGCCGGTGAGGCGACGCCCGTAGTCCTGATGCGCGGGCTCAGCTGGACAGCCGGTGAAGCGCCTGCATCCGCCCTTGTGAGGGATGCCAAACAGGATCTGTTTCGATGAGCAAGAAGAAGGTCGTCGCGTTATCCGGTGGCGTGGGAGGGGCAAAGCTGGCTTCGGGGCTCAGTCGCATTGTCGAAGGTGACAACCTTTTCATTATCGCGAATACCGGCGACGATTTTGAGCATCTCGGGTTTCACATATCTCCCGATATCGACACGCTGGTCTATACGCTCGCCGGCCTGAACAACGAGGAAGTTGGATGGGGGCGGCGCGGCGAGACATGGACTTTCATGCAGGTCCTTGAGTCGCTTGGCGGCGAGACATGGTTTCGTCTCGGCGACGGCGATTTAGCGATGCATGTCGAGCGTACCGGCCGGCTTGGTCGCGGCGAGACATTGGCTCAGATCACGGATGGGATTGCTAAACGACTTGGGATCGCGGCAAAGATACTGCCGATGACCAATGATCGCGTACGAACACGCGTGAAGACGGACGCAGGCTGGATCGACTTTCAGGAATACTTCGTCAAACATCAATGCCGACCGACAGCACTTGATTTCGCGTTCGAAGGGGCTTCCGTCGCAACGCTAAATCCTGAAATTCTTGAGTTGCTGGCCGATCCGGAATTGAGAGCGGTCATTATCTGCCCATCGAACCCCTATATCAGTATCGACCCGATCCTCAGTTTACCGGGAATGCGGGACGCGCTTGCCCGCTGTGCCGCACCTATTGTCGGGGTTGCGCCGATCATCGGCGGCAAGGCCGTCAAAGGCCCATTGGCCAAGATCATGAACGAGCGAGGCATCGAGGTGAGTCCGGTGGCTGTCGCTCGGCACTACCGTGATTTTCTGGATGCTTTCGTCGTTGATCATAGCGACGCTTCGGCGATGGCAGGAATCCAGATCGAGATCGTGGCGGCGCAGGCCCTGATGTCGACCGTCATGGACAAGGCCAATCTGGCGAATGCCGCACTCCGTGTGGCCGATCGTGGCCTAATCAGACGGAAGAGCTAGCGGGTCACTCTTTGTTGAGGGCTTGGCGAAGCCAGTTGGTTGTCTTATTGAAGCCGCCGAAGACAAAGAAATGTAGCCCGGCGATGCCGAGTGACGGCTCCGCCGCCAATGCATCTGCCAGGTCTTTGATGATCGGCTCCGGGCTGCTGTCAGTCAGAAGGCGGGTGAGCGATGGTGCACGGGTAAGCGCGCGGACTGAATTGCCGACACCGCACCGAAGGGCGTAGCGGGTGAGGGTGGCGATGCCAGCCGGGCCAGCCAGGCCGACACGGATAGGATTTTTGATTCCAGCCTGGCGCAGGACTCTGATCCAACCAATGATCGCCGCCGCCTCGAAACAGAACTGGCTGACGATATGAAGGTCGAGGCCTTCATGTGCAGCCCAGTTACGCTTGTAGGTTAATGCAGCGGCAGCAACGTCATTGGGAATCTTCGGATTGCCTTCCGGGAAGCCGCTGACGCCGACTTCGGTGATGCCATGCTTCTGCAGGAGCCCACTGTCCAGAATTTCGATGCTGGAGCCATAAGGACCGGCCGGCTTGTCGCGGTCGCCGGCGATCAGCAGGATCTGGTTGACCCCGGCATCGCCGTGGAAACGTGCCAGAAGCTGGTCGAGCTGGGCTTCACTTTCCAGATGCCGGGCGCCGATATGCGGGACCGGGATCAAGCCGCCTCGTTGCAAGACGGAGGCAGCGTGAACTGTCTTCAGGGGATCGTCGCCGGGAATCCATGTGAGATAGACGGCACTGCCTTTCTCGAGTTGAGACGGGCAGGATTCGATTGTCTTGGGTTCGCGGGACGTGACCTCGATGGAGCAGCCACGCAGCAGAGTCGGGAGATGCGATCTGGACTCTGGCACGAGGCTGCTCCTACCGCAGGCTGCTTAGTCGCGCTTGCGAGAGACGACGTAAGACTCATCCCAGAACCAGAGGCCGCCGTGCTTGGTCAGCACTTCGCGCGTGGCTTCCAGGTATTTGTCGTTCTTCAGCGCTTGTTCGAGGCGCTGGTCCTCGATCTGCGCCACGTACACGGCGGCATTCCAGGCCGCAAACAGCGTGGAGGTGCCGATCGAGGAACTGACTTCGTTGGGCAGCGTGTGCATGTCGTAGCGAAATAGGGATTTATCGTCGGCAGAGGCACTAAAGGTAAGCTCCTTGGCCGCCGCGCCGAGCTCAATCTTGAGCTGTTTCAGAAGCTCGTGGCGGTCGCCAGTGAATGGCTGCTCGCCGGGCCAGACCTTCTGGATGACCTCAAGACCCGGATCGTTGCCGCAGGAGTGGATGCCGAGAAGGCGTCCGCCCGGTCCAAGGGCTTTTGCCAACGGGGCCAGCACCTTCTTCGCCTTGAACTCGACCGACGCACGGGCGCGATAGGGTTGCGAGGCGATGACGAGATCGTAGTCGGCGCGGGCAGCGCCGCGCTTAGGGATCACGTTGTCGAGCAGGAAGCGGTGATCCTCGCGATAGATAACCAGCACGACCGGTCGGTCATAGACGGTGTTGCCGGTCTTCTCGCTTGCGCGCGCGCGCCAGTTGTCCGCGAGGAACGGATTGAGTGCCGTAATCTGCTCTTCAAAGTCGTGCGAGGTGTTTCCGCGGAGAGCGACTTCATGCCAGACCATGCTCGATGCAGCGGCCACCGCATTGGGCATCAGCCACGGCGCCTCTGCATAGTAAAGATTGGTCATCACGAGCACACTGCTCGGATGCTCGAAGAAGCGGTCCGACATCTTCTCGAGGGCCAGGCGCACGTCTTCGAGGCTGATTTCCTTGCCGACGATGTAGAACGGCATGGCTGGGAAGCGCTGATGCATGGCGCGCATGACGCGGGTCAGCACCGTGCCGTCGCCCACACCGGCGTCGAACAGGCGCAGCGCCGGCGGACGCGGATGGATGTTCGCGAGTTCAAGCGCGACGCGCTGCGCCACCGCCCATTTTTCGCTGCAGGTGTTCACGAACAGCAGGTACTTCTGACGGTTGTCGTAGAAGCGGAAGTTCTTCTCCGGCGGTGCGTCCGATTGGGTTCTATCCTGCATGGCGGGTACATTTCCTTCTCCGGCCACGTCCCGTGGGACAGTGGGTCGGTTTACACGTGGCTTCGTTTCACATTGAGCGATTGACGCTGAGCTGCAGCCAGAGGCCTTACTGTTCAAGGCAACGGGAATATAGTTTCGGCGGGGGCAGTTAGCCGTCGGATGTTCGGCCATGAACTGCTGAATTCGTTGGAGCGTTGGCGCCGTTACCCGTCCCCGATAACTGAGGCGGGTGGCCAATTTTCCGTCATTTACGGCCAAACGCCCGAACGTCGCCGCCGACATTCCTACGCGTTCGCAATACGCAGTTATCTGCCGAAGCAGGATATCGGGATCCATGCTTAGGCCGGTCTCGCCCAAGTGAGCCATATTTAGTTATCTGATTTCCGAAAGACTGAGCATGCACCCGGAGCATGCATCGCATGCTCCGGATCATTGGCGCCTTTATGCCGAGCCCCAGACGTCGCGGGCGGTTTCCACGACCAGCGACAGTTTCGCGAACTGCTCATCCTCGGTGAGGATGTTCCCGAGCATCGTCGACGCAAATCCGCATTGCGGCGAAATCGAAAGCTGGTCGAGGTCGACGTATTTTGCCGCCTCATCGATGCGCCGCTTGAGATCGTCCTTCTTCTCAAGCTGGCCCTTTTTGCTGGTCACGAGGCCGAGGACAACCTGCTTGCCCTTCGGAACGAAACGCAGAGGCTCGAAGCTTCCCGAGCGGTCATCGTCGTATTCGAGGAAGAATCCGTCAACCTTGAGTTCGTTGAAGATCGCTTCGGCAACCACGTCGTAGCTTCCCGAGGCTACCCAGGCGGATCGGTGATTGCCGCGGCAAGTGTGCACACCAATCGCCATGTCAGCCGGCTTGCCCTTGATCGCGTCGTTGATGAGGTTGATGTAAACCATGTGCCGTTTGCCGGCATCATTTCCGGCTTCGCGGATACGGTCGCGATAGTTGGGGTCGCCCAGCATGACGAGCATAGTGTCGTCGATCTGCAGATACTTGCAGCCCAGTTCGGACAGGAGCTTCACCTGCTTGGCATAAACTTTCGTGAGGTCGCCAAGCAGCTCGTCCGCGTTCGGGTAAACCGGGGTCTCGAGCGCCGCGCCGAGACCGTGAAGGATACTGGGGGCAGGAATCGTCAGCTTCGGCAGCGCCTTCGCGTTTGCCTTCAGGAATGCGAAGTCTTCCCCAAAGATCGGCTTCTCAAGATGTAGCTTGTCGACCACCTTCGGGACTGGAATCTCGTTCCGGACATCGCCCCCTTCGTTCTTGAACGGCCGGACCTGCATTCCGCCGGGGATAACGCCGCCGATTTTGCAGAGGAAATCCATATGCCAGGTGCCGCGACGAAATTCGCCATCGGTCACGCACTGAAGTCCGATCTCTTCCTGGCGCTTGATAACCCGACGGACCTCCTGATCCTCGATCTGATGCAGCTGTTCCGTTGAAATCTTCTTGGCTTCAAACTGCTTACGAGCGTCGAGCAGGGACTGCGGCCTCAACAGGCTGCCGACATGCTCAGCACGGAACGGCGGCTTTTTACGAGCGGACATTGTTCACCTCTACAACAGATCTGATGTGACACGGCAGCGGCTATCTTTTCGCCAGTCCGTGTCATTCCAAGGGTCGTCTTGGATGAGGGTATCTACGATGGGGCTACGCGTGCGTATGTCCTAAGCGTTAGCGACAAATCTCCATACGCGGCAGAGGATTGAGGCCTTTCATAGCGGCCGCAATCCGGGGGGCGGCGCCATACCCGCAAGCGTGCCCATTCGTTAATGGGGATGCGGCTCGCCGCAGCTTGTATAGAGGTGAGTTTTAGCGGTATCTTAAACAAAAGCGCACTCTAGCGGCTTCCTTGAAGGAGCCAGTGGTGCAATAGGGAGGAGCAATGATCGTCCTTTCCCCGGCCCAGCCGAGCCATAGTGTCACCTTTGGCACCAGTACCTTAAGCGCGGTCCTCAGTTCCATCGGAACGGACGACTATGATCGTGCCTGTTTCGAGGTGTTTTCCGACCTCGACGTGGATCATTGGGCGGCGTTTCATTATCGGCCGGATCATTCGGTCCGGTGCGTCGCGACAGACAGCACCGCCTATAAAATCGCGGCAAAGGAAAATTGCGACCGGTTTGCCAATCGCTACCACGGGGTTGACCCGTCCATCCTCGCGTTACGTGGACGTCGCGAGACAACGGTCCTCACAAAGATCGGTATTGGCGATATCAGGGACCATCAGTATCGCCACTGCTTTGAGCTTACGCACGTTCAGGAGCGCCTTAGCTATTTTTCGCGTTCGGGATCAAATCTTCATCAATTAAGTATTTTCCGCGGTCCCGGAAAGCGTTCGTTTACGGCGTCTGAAATGGGCCGCTTTGCGACTCTTGCCAATGTCATTCTGGTGACGATGGAAAGACACGAAGTGATGAGAGGGGTAGAAGCCGGAGCATCTCGTCCTTTGAACGTAGAAGAAGTTGAGCGGCTTTTGATCCGGCTTCCCGGTTCATTGAGTAAGCGGGAGCGGGAAGTATGCTCTCGGGCTGCCGTAGGCATCACGATCGAGGGAACGGCGCTGGATCTCAATATTCAGAAGACCAGCGTTATTACCTACCGTCAGCGCGCCTATCAGAAATTGGGAATTACCCGCCAGAATGAACTGGTCGCAATGGTGAACAATCTGCGCGCGGACAGCCACTAAAGGCGTCGTTTTCCTGCCGATTACCTGCGCGCTTGTGTATGCACATTCAGCAGCGCAGGCGTTCCGTGACGTACTTTATCCAGTGACGCCACAACGGCATCTGGAAGCTTGGCCGGATCTTCGACTGAGAGCCCGAAGCCGCCGGATGCCTCTGCTACTTTTTCGAAGGCCGGCGAGGGATTGAGATCTTGGATGGGCATGCTGTTTGCCTTGGATGCAGAGCCCTTGGGATAGACGTCTAGGGTCGACATCTTGACGGCAAGCCATGAATGGTTGTTCGCCACGACTGTCAGGGTCGGCAGGCTCTCCGAACGCTGGACAAAATGGTACGGCGTCGGGTTACCGAACATGTAAGACCCATCGCCGACCGCAACGATCACTTCACGGTCAGGCGCTGCAAGCTTCGCGCCCAGGCCGCTTCCAAGCGCCACACCAAGTCCGCCGGCAAGCGATGTGCCCATATAGCTGAGAGGGTGCAGAAGATCGAGGCGGGCCGGCGAAGTGCCGAGTTCGTTGATTACGATCGCGTTCTCGCTTTTGGCAGCATTAAGACAGTGGGCGAGCCACGCTGGATGGATCGGAAACTCATCCTTTACTTGCGCTACGAGCTTGTCGCGCGCGAGGCGCATAGCGTCTTTGGCCGCAGCAACAGCGCGCCGGCGGCTTTCATGGAGATGAACACGCCCACGTCCCAAGGCGTCATGAAGCATCCTTATTGCATCAACAGAATTTCCGGCGATTAACCCGTCGGCTTCGAACTCACGGAACGGATGTCTGCTGACCAACGGATCGGAGCCGAGATGGAAGATTTTCGTGCCTGATTTGGGTGTTGCAAAGCGCGGCATCCACGGCACGCCGGATTCAATCACGAGGAGCAGATCGGCGTTTTGCATGTGCGGATTTGGATCGACGCCAAAGCCGAGGTGCATCGGATGTCCGGTGGACAGGCAAAGGTCTGAGGCCGTCACCTGGACAACAGGAAGCGCGTGTTCGTTGCACAGTTCCGAAAGGGCCGTAAAGGCTTCTGAACTGCGTCCGAGACCGGATGTGATGATGAGTGGAAACTCTGCATTTTTAACCAGCTGTGCCAGATCTTCAATGGCTTGCTTCGATGGTGCTGCCGCTGTCACGCCCATGGGACGAATCGTTTCTCTGCGCATCGGAATTGCTGGGTCCGCGAGCACCTCGCGGGGCAGACAAAGATAGACGGGGCCTCTGGGTTCGCTCATGGCGATATCCAGGGCGCGATCGACGACGGCTCCAACCGGTTGGCCGGCGCGGAGTTCGTAGTCCCATTTCACAAACTCGCGGACCATGCCTCCCTGGTCGAACGACTCCTGACCCCAGTGGATGGCGCCGTTACGCGACGCGATATGCCCTGCATCAGTTGCGGGCGAGCGCCCGGCACACAAAACAACCGGAACATTATCTCGTGTCATGTTCATGAGCGCACAGATGGCATTTGCTGTTCCCACCGTGACGTGAACCATGACGGCCGCAGGTTTACCGGAAATCCGGTAATATCCATTGGCCATTCCCATGGCGAGATTTTCATGGGGCGCCGTTACAAACTTTGGATACGGCGAACGTCCTGCCGAAACCGCTTCGATAATCGGTGCGAAATCGGTGCCGGCATTGGCAAAGACGTACTCAACGCCGCGGCTGGCGAGGCGTGCGAGCATCGCTTCCGCGGAACTCGTGTCTGTACCGTCCTGATGCGTGTCCATTGCTGCGCTCCGTGATGTCCGTAAATCGGTCATCCGTGATGCGCGCGTGGGGCGGACCCTGTCTGTCCTAAACTATGAGGGCAGATTTCCTGCGATTCACACCCTTACAATGCTATTGCCCTGAGGAATCAGGACAAAAGACTTAATGACAGGGTACCTGACAATTACCTGTAAATGGCGGGTCCAGGTTAACGGTGAGGATACGGGGAGGTAGGAAAATGAATAGCTTGCGTATGTTGTACCGCGTGGCAGTCACCGTTTTGGCTGTCACGGCATGCTTCTCCCTGGGTCATGCCAATGCCCAGAATTACCCAACGCGTGCCATTCAAATCCTTGTGGGGTTTCCGCCCGGCGGAAGTTCCGATATCGTTGCTCGCGTCAGCGGCGAAGGTCTCTCGCGGGAGCTTGGTAAGCCCGTCATCGTCGAGAACAAGACCGGTGCTACCGGTATCGTTGCGGCGAACGCCGTAGCGACCAGCCGGCCGGATGGCTACACGCTGCTGCTCGTCCCGGGCGGACATGCTCTATACGGGGCCACGTTCAACACGCTTCCCTTCGATCCGCTGAATAGCTTTGAGTGGATTTCGCGTATTACCACCGGTCCGTTCTTTGTTGCCGTCTCAGGCAAGTCGAGCATTCAATCGATGACCGATCTGGTCGCCGCTGGAAAGGCTTCACCCGGCACCTTGAAGTTCGGTAGCGTTGGCCCTGGCTCGCCTCACCATCTGGGCGTTGAACTTCTGAGCCTTGCCACCGGCACCAAGTTTCTGCACGTGCCTTACCGCGGCGAAGGTCCGATGGTTGCGGCGCTGCTTGCTTCCGAAATTGACTTTGCAATGAGCACGCCGACGCAGGTTCTTGGCAATGTTGAATCTGGCGCTGTGCGGGCTCTCGCGGTTACCAGCCGTATCCGCTCGTCGAAGCTGCCGAATGTTCAATCGGTCGAGGAATCATTGAAATTGACCGACTATAACGTGGGCAGCTGGTTCGCTCTTGCCGGAGCCGCCGGTACGCCGCCTGACATCGTGCGTCAGATCAACGCGGCGCTGGACCGTGCGCTGAAGGTTCAGGCGGATCGCGTTCGTATTACCACGCTTGGACACGAGATTACGCTGTCGTCGCCACAAGAGCTCAGGGAGCAGGTCGCCAAGGAGCAGGTGATGTGGGCGAAGATCGTCGAGGCTGCCGGCGTTCCAAAGCAATAGTTTTGGCAACTGCGGGGTCGGCTGCGACTCAGCCAGAGGTGCTTGAGCGCGGAGACATCATACAGCGACGTCGACGCGGACTATTGCGAAAGCCTTCACGCTGCTCGCCAACCATCTGCTGAGTACGCCTCGCAATGTCGCGCTGACCAGCGAGTCAGAGTGCAGATCTGGCAAGCGCCCGAGAATTTCCAACACCGACAAGACAGACGCGGAGCGAAATCATGAGATTCCTAACATTCATTTATAAGGGCCGGGAAAGCTGGGGCGCCGTTGTCGATGGGGATGTCGTTGACCTTGGTAGCCGTGCCGCAAGCCTGGCTGAATTTGTCGGCAGTGCGGACTTCGCCAAGAGGAACAGCCTGCTGACGGGATCCGAGCCGAAAATTCCGATGGCGGAGATCAAGTTTCTGCCGGTCATTCCGAAACCGGAAAAGATCGTTCTGTTGGTTAGGAACTACATGGACCATCACCAGGAAGTTCTTGCCGCCGGCATGAAGCGCGAACTGTCCGCCTTTCCACCGATCTTTCTGCGCGTCTGGAGGTCCCAGATTGGCCATGGAGCACCGATCATTCGTCCGAAGATATCCGACCAACTCGACTGGGAAGGTGAATTGGCCATCGTTATCGGCAAGGGCGGACGGCATATCCCGGAAGACAGGGCGATGGATCATATCGCCGGATACTCCTGCTACAACGATGTCAGTGTGCGTGACTGGCAGTTCCATGCACAGCAGATCGCGGCGGGGAAGAACTTCGTCGGAACCGGCCCATTTGGCCCCTTCATGGTCACCCCTGACGAGGTCCCCGACCCGAACAACCTGAAGCTTGAAGTGCGCCTGAACAACGAAGTCGTTCAATCCTCCAACACGTCTCATCTCATCCACAAGATTCCGCGGATGATCAGCTACTCATCCACGATTTTCGATCTGGTACCCGGCGACGTCATCGTTACCGGAACCCCGGCCGGTGTTGGTTGGAGCCGGAAGCCACCGCGCTTCATGAAGGCCGGCGATATCATGGAAGTCGAGATCGAAAAGGTCGGTCTCCTCCGGAATCCGGTCGAGAACGAGGCCTGAGACGCATGATCTGGCCCATCCGCAAAGTCGTCGTGACGGTCGAGGATGTTCACCATGATGGCGGCCCGCGTCTTTCGGAGCCGCTTCGCGTTGGGGTGGCATCCGCCGTTGTGGGCAATCCGTTCGCTGGTCGATATGAGGAAAACCTGGTCGAACCGATGGAGGCCCTGAACGAGCTTGGCCGCGAACTGGCTCGGCGCCTCGTGAAGGCTCTCCAGATAGAGCCGAAGCAGATCGAGTCTTACGGCAAAGGCTCCATCGTCGGAGCGTCAGGCGAGCTGGAACATGGAGCCCTCTGGCATGCTCCCGGTGGCTGGGGAATGCGCCAGATCTTAGGCGATACGAAGGCGATCGTTCCCGGCAACAAAATGATTGGTGCCGTCGGGTCGCGATTGATGATCCCTCTCGGTCATGTCAACGCGGCCTACGTTCGCTCACATTTCAGTTCGGCCGGCGTCAGCATCGACGACGCACCGCGGCCGAACGAAATCGTCTTCGCCCTGGCGATGTCGACGGGCGGCCGGCCGCATGCGCGGCTGGGAGGCCTTCTGGTCAGTCAGATCGAAGGCAAGGATGGCCTGCGTTAGCCTTTCATTCCTCCGCCAAAATTCCTTCAGGTAGGTCGATGTCGAAAAGCAGAACGTTTGATTGGTCTGACCCGCTTGGTCTCGCATCCCAGCTGACCGAAGACGAAGTGATGATCGCTGATATGGCTCGGGCCTATTGCCAGGACAAGCTCATGCCGCGCGTGCTTGAGGCCAATCGTCATGAACAGACCGATCCGGTGATTTTCCGTGAGATGGGTGAGTTGGGGTTTCTTGGCTCGACCATCGAAGGTTATGGCTGTGCCGGGACAAGCTATGTGTCTTACGGCCTGATCGCACGGGAGGTGGAGCGTGTCGATAGCGGCTATCGCTCCATGATGAGTGTGCAGTCCAGTCTCGTCATGTATCCGATTTATGCCTTCGGCTCCGAGGCCCAGAAGCAGAAATATCTACCACGACTGGCGACCGGCGAACTTATTGGCTGTTTTGGTCTCACCGAGCCGGATCATGGCTCCGATCCGGGCGGTATGAGAACGCGCGCGCGGAAGGTCGGTAGCGGGTATGTCCTGACTGGCAATAAAATGTGGATCACAAATTCACCGATCGCCGATGTCTTTATTGTGTGGGCGAAGACTGAAGACGGCGTGATCCGCGGCTTTATTCTTGAAAAAGGAATGCGCGGACTGAGCGCTCCCAAGATTGAAGGCAAGTTCGCGTTGCGCGCCTCGGTGACCGGCGAGATCGTGATGGATGAGGTGGAAGTGCCCGAAGATGCGCTGCTGCCGGATGTTCAGGGGCTGAAGGGGCCGTTCTCGTGCCTGAACAACGCGAGATACGGTATTGCCTGGGGTGCTATGGGGGCCGCCGAATTCTGCTGGCACGCGGCGCGGACCTACACGATGGAGCGCAAGCAGTTCGGCAGGCCGCTTGCCGCGAACCAGCTCGTGCAGAAAAAGCTCGCGGACATGCAGACGGAGTGTGCGCTGGGGCTCAATGCGGCATTGCAGGTTGGCCGGGCGCGAGATCAGGATAAGGCTTCACCGGAGGTGATCAGCCTGATCAAGCGAAACAACTGCGGCAAGGCGCTTGAGATTGCACGGCTTGCGCGGGACATGCATGGCGGCAACGGGGTTTCGGATGAGTTCCATATCATCCGGCATATGATGAATCTGGAAGCCGTAAATACCTATGAGGGCACGCACGATATCCACGCGCTGATCCTCGGCCGGGCACAGACGGGGATCGCGGCGTTCTAGAAGCGATGCCCTCCGTCCTAAGACGTGAGGACAGACGGTGTTGCCGCCCGGTCCTATACGGGGGAATAAGAGGCTGCAGACACGCCCAGCGGTCTGCGCGATCATGGAGGCGCATCATTCCTATGCCTGATCCGATTATCCGCGTCGCCGATATTGCCTGGATCAGACTTCAGTCGCCGGATCTCGAGAAGCAGAGCGATTACCTGCAGACATTCGGGTTAATGCCGGCAGCAAGAACGTCGAACGCCGTCTATATGCGGGGTACTGACCCGCTGCACCACGTTCACATAACGGAAAAGGGCCCGGCGAAAGTCCTGAGCATCGCTTTTTACGCGCGCGCGCGGGAAGACCTTGATCGGCTCGCAGCCGAGGGCGATGGCGTTTCCAAGGTCATGCCGATCGATGAGCCGGGTGGCGGATGGCGCGTTCACCTAACTGAGCAGAACGGACTTGGCATTGAAGTGGTCTGGGGCGTGGAGAGGGTTTCGGCGTTGCCGGTGGAGCCGCGCGTCCTGAACTTTGGGCACGCCAAGAATGCCCGCGCAGGCAAGCTGATGCGCGTGACCACGCGGCCATCCCAGGTGAAACGGATCGCCCATGCGGTGATCAGCACGCCGGATATGAAAAAGTCCATCGAGTGGGGACACCGTCACCTTGGTCTGGTGACTTCGGATGACGTGCACGCCGAGGGCAACCCCGACGAGCTTGTGGCCAGTTTTAATCGGATCGATGACGGGCCCGAGTATGTCGATCACCACGTTATGATGTTCGGTAGAAATGCCAAGGCGGCCGGCCTCAATCACGTCTCGTTTGAGGTGCAGGATCTCGATGACCTCTATATAGGCCACGACATGCTCAAGAAGCGTTATGGCGACCTCCATCTCTGGGGTATCGGCCGTCACACGCTTGGTAGTCAGATTTTCGACTACTGGAAGGACCCGTGGGGGCGTATTCACGAGCACTGGACTGATTCAGACGTCCTGAATAACGAACACCCCTATTCGATTCACACGGCAAGTGAGGGCCTGCGGTCCCAATGGGGGCCACAGGCCCCTCAGGAATTCCGTGATGCAGCGAGCCGGTGACCGTCAGGGGACGTAATTCGACTCGGTAACCTCGTGGCTGGTTCGTCCCATCCTCCCTTCGGGATAGAACCTAGACTAGCGCCGGCCCTGAACGGGCCGGCGCATTTTACCCCAGGCAGTCCTAAGCTTTCGCCGGGCCGCAGGTGCCCCAGACTTCCTGAGCAATGTCTGCAACCAGACGCAGTTTTTCGTATTGCTGCTCTTCAGTCAGGGCATTTCCATCCATGGTGGAGGAGAACCCGCACTGAGGTGACAGGCAGAGCCGGTCAAGCGGAACGAATTTAGCCGCCGCATCGATACGGCGCTTGATCTCATCCTTGTCCTCGAGGGCCGAGTGCTTGCTCGTGATCAGACCCAGTACCACGAATTTGTCCTTGGGAATGAAGCGAAGCGGCTCGAATCCGCCGGAGCGGTGGTCATCGAATTCCAGGAGATAGCCGTCGACCGCGAGTTGGCTGAAAAGAGCCTCGGCGACGTATTCGTAGCTGCCTTCGGCGGTCCAGGAGGACTTGTAGTTGCCGCGACAGAGATGCGTCATGACCGTCATGTCTTTCGGTCGCCCCGCGACAGCGCGATTGAGCGTGTCGATATAGACAAGATGCTGATTCTTGGGATCGCCGCCCAGCGTCGCTAGCGTCTCGCGTTGCTTTGGATCGTTGAAGGAGGCGAGGCTGGTATCGTCGATCTGGAGGTAGGTGCAGCCGATCCCGCGGAGTGCGATGATTTCCGCGGCATAAACATCTGCGAGATCGCTCCAGAATTGCTTGATGTCGGGGTAGGTAGCCTTTTCGATCGAAGCTTGGCCGCCCCGATAATGGATCATGTTTGGGGAGGGGATGGTCAGTTTTGGTGTCTGTTTCGTCCGCGACTTCAGGAATATAAAATCATCGGCAAAGATCGTCTTATTCAGATGCAGTTTCTCTGTCACCATTGGCATCGGCGGTGAGAATTCCATCGCCTCGGTCTGGTTACGGAACTGGATTTTCAGATTGCTGGCGACCTTCTTCACGCCACCGATCTGGTAGAGGAAGTCCATATGCCAGGAATCGCGACGGATCTCGCCATCGGTAATAACCTGCAAGCCGCAGGCTTGCTGGCGCTCGACGGCCCGCTCGATCGCGGCATCCTCAAGAGCACGAAGGCGTTGCTTGTCGCTGGAGGGGTTTCGTCTCATTTCGAGAATTTCGCGGGAGCGCAGGAGGCTCCCCACATGTTCGGCGCGGAACGGCGGCTTCGAGGTCGTTGACATGACTACTCCGGCGATTTTTGATTGAGGGCGACATAAGGCTGTGGACATTGGCGAATCTGAATGTAAGGTATCCTTATACAAGTGTAAATGGCCGCTGTGGCGCAATGCTGCAGCAATCAGGGTGAGAACATGGACCTCGGACTGAAGGGCCGTACGGCCGTTATTACAGGCGGCAGCAAGGGCATCGGCTATGCCGTCGCGGAGGAGCTGGCGCGCGAAGGCGTTCATCTTCATCTGTCAGCCCGAGGGGAGGCGGAACTTGCGGAGGCGAAGCGCCTGCTTACAGTCAAGTTTGACGTTGAGGTGCAGACGCATGCGCTTGATCTTTCCGATCGCGAGGCTCGCGATCGCTTTGCCCACGACCGCTCCTCGGCCGATATTTGGGTGAATTGTGCAGGCGCTATCCCCGGCGGAGGCTTTGATCAGGTCGACGAAGACACCTGGCGCAAGGCATGGGACCTCAAGCTGTTCGGCTATATCGGGATGACCCGGATCGTCTATCCGGAGATGTGCCGGCGGCAAAGGGGGGTGATCATCAACGTAGTCGGGACCGGCGGGCTTGCGACACGATCGACCTATATCTGCGGCGGACCGAATAATGCCGCGTTGATCAACTTCACGCATAGCCTAGGTGGCGAGAGCGTTCGTTACGGCGTGCGCGTCTGTGGGGTCAATCCCGGGCCGGTCGAGACGGACCGGATGACGTATCTCCGGGAGTTGGAGGAAAAGAAGGTTGCGCCGGAAAAGCTGAAAGCATGGCGCGGCGAGTATTACTCGAAAATGGCCTATGGCCGCGCTGCCACGCCTGAGGAAGTATCAGGAGCCGTCGCTTTCCTCGCTTCGGAACGAGCTTCCTATATATCCGGTGCGATGATCACCATTGACGGTGGCCTGCTGGCGCGCGGCGGAGCATCAGCTGTCCTGGAGACAGAATCAGCCTGAAGCGCTCTAACGCAGCGTATCGAGCATAGCGAGCGAACGTTCCCACGACCGGCTGGCGGCCGCCGCGTTGTACGCCTGGGACGTCGCGCCGGTATAGCCGTGCTTGACCTTCGGATAGATGAAGATTTCGCACGGCGGATTGCAGGCTTTCTCTACACGTTCCAATAAATCCTTCGACAATGCGAAGTCGTCGTCACCCCAATGCATCTGAAGAGGACGTTTGACGAGCGGCAGGGTATCGAGCTGATCGTCGAAATTGCTGCCGTGAAAGGACGCACCAGCATCGCAGCCCAGCGCGGTGATGCCAAGGACGGCAAACGGCCCGCCAAAGCAAAAGCCGAAGATCGCCGAGCGGCCATTGCAGCTCTTGTGAGAGCGAATGACCTGGAGCGTTGCCGCGAAATCGCGAAGGGCGGTTGCGTAGAGGGTCTTGCGATCGGCGACCCGGGCCATCGCGCGGCGCTGGCCGTCTTCATCCCGCGGTAAAGCCCCTTTGTCGCCGCGCCAGAAGATATCAGGCGCCGCAGCAACAAAGCCTTTTCCAGCGAAGAAGTCGCATATGCCCTTGAGGTCTTGATTCACCCCAAAGACGGAGGGTGCCATGATTATTGCGGGGGCCGGCGCGCCGCCATTCGGTAGAGCGAAGTAGCAATCAAATGAGCCGTCTGTTGAGGCTATCTGGATCGTTTCGCCTGCGATGGACGCTCCCCCGGTGCCTTGCTCAGGCCGCACCGGCTGTTGCCTTTTGCGTATGTGCGTCCAGTGATGGTGCGAGGCTTTGCAGCTGTGGCGCGACCTGTTCCATGAAAAGCTTCATGGAGCGGGCGCGGCGTTCGCGGTCCGCCCAGGCTTTGCCGATGACCATCATCAATGTGCCAAAGCCACCGGACGCCGCGTAGATATTCTTGAGCTTCTCCGCGACTTCATCGGGGGAGCCAATGATGTACCAGTCCAGATTCACCAGATCCTCGAGCTTCAGGTCTTTCTCAGGCAGATCCCAGTTGTAGATCTTCTTGACCAGCTTGATCAGGCCGCGCCGGATCTGGAAATCGAGCTCGAACGAGACGGCGGCCCGAATATCCTCAAGGGCCTTGGCACGATTGTCGGTTACATAGATAAAGCGTGCCGACGCAACCTGCTGGATCGCCTTGATCCGGTCGGCAGCAGGTACGTCGGCGATGTAGTGGCCGATCTTCTGCTTGAGGACCGACGGCGGCTCATGCGCGGTCAGCAGCGTATAGCCGCGAACCCCGGCAAGACGGAGCATGCTGTCGGTTTCCGTCGCGGTCGCCATGGGCATATGCGGGCGGTTAAGGGGGCGCGGCGTGGCGACGATGCCTGTCCCTTTCCAGTGCTTGCCGTTCCAGTCGAATGGCTCGGGCGATGACCAGCACTTCAGGATCAGATCGAGCGACTCAACCAGCCGTTCGTGGCGGTCTTCGAAGTTGAGGCCGCGCTCCTGCGAGAACAGTGGGGAGGGGAAGCCGCTGCCGAAGCCAAAGATAAACCGCCCGTCGCCGATCACATGGTCGGTGACGGCCGCTTGGATGGCGGTATCGACGGGGTGCTGCAGATGGATCGACTTCACGGCGGCGCCCATGCGGATCTGCCGTGTCAGTCCGGCCACCTTGCACATCAGCATCTCCGGAACCGGATTCGTATCGACGCGGTCGATATAGACGGCTTCACCGTGGTGTTCGCTGATATAGGCGTCCTCGAAGCCGAGTTTGTCGGCGAGGACAAGCTCGTAGAGGTCCTCGTCGTAGGTCTGGGCTGCGGTTGTATGTGGCCGAAAGCCGTTCGAAAAGACCCCAAACCGCATTCTCAGCCTCCCTGTATCTGTGGCACGAACATAGATCAGTGACCATATTAATAGGCGTAAAACCGTCATTGCGATTCTATCAGGTATCCTTATATTGAAAAGTCTCAATTTGAAACCGGGGTGGAAACAATGACATCTAAACCTGCAGCGGCACGGTGGGGCGAGAACGTCCAGGTAGAGATCGCGGGCGGAATCGCCTGGGTGACCCTTAACCGACCTACGAAACGGAATGCCATCAATCCCGGGATCGTCTGGGAAATGGGACCTGTGCTGGACAGCCTGGAAGTCGATGACGCGGTAAAGGTGGTCGTCATTTCCGGTTCTGGCGATGCCTTCTCGGCCGGCATGGATCTGAAAGAATTTTTCAGGGCCTACGATGATAAGCCGGCGATCGAGCGCGAACGGCTCCATCGCGCCAACGCGGCATGGCAGTGGCGTCGCCTCATGTTTTATCCCAAGCCGACTATCGCCATGGTCAACGGGTGGTGCTTTGGTGGTGCCTTCCAGTTCCTCATCGCCAGCGACCTCGCCATCGCGGCCGAAGATGCGACTTTCGGCCTTTCCGAGATCAACTGGGGGATCATTCCAGCCGGTGTCGTCACCAAGGCCGTCGAGCAGGTCATGACGCAGCGTGACGCGCTGTATTACATCATGACCGGCGAGACGTTCGATGGCCGTCATGCGGCACAGATGCGCCTGGTCAATAAGGCAGTGCCAGGCGGCGAGCTTCGGGACGCGACAATCGCTCTCGCCAAGGTTCTTATGGAAAAGAATCCTTTCGTGCTGCGTCAGGCGAAGCTCGGCTATAAGTTTTCACGCGACATGTCGTGGGATCAGGCTGCAGAGTATCTGGCGGCAAAGGCGGACCAGTCCGACTTCCGCGATCCGGAACGCGGCCGCAACAAGGGCATGAGCCAGTTCATTGACGAGAAGTCATACCGGCCCGGACTCGGCGCCTATCGTCGCGACTAAAGCAGAAGCGTGAGCGGATCAGACCGTGATCTGCTCGCGCGCTGCCTCCTGATGCCAGACCAGAAGCCGGCGACGCAGCAGCTCGAAGCCCTTGATCATTGCGAAGCCAACAACACCGATCTCGACAATGCCGGCAAAGACACCAGCCGTCTTTGCATAGCGCGCTGCAGCCAGCATTGAATCGCCAAGGCCGCGGCCACCCATCTGCATTTCGGTCACTAGCACCACGATCATGCAGACGGGAAGGGCGATCTGGAGGCCGGTGATGATCTGCGGCGATGCAGCTCGCAGAATGATCTGCCACCAGATTTCACGCTCGCTCGCGCCAAAGGCCCGAGCCGACCAGATCAGTTCCTTTTCAATGCCGCGAGTCGCCTGCCAGGTCGAAACGGCAATCTGGAAACAGGCCGAGAAGGCAACCATCAGGATCTTTGACAGATCGTAGAGTCCAAACCACAGCATGAAGATCGGCAACAGGGCGACCTTTGGCAGCGGCAGTCCGAAGGACAGGATGGGGTCGAAGAACCAGCGGACCGTCAGGATCTGCGCCATAAGAATACCGACGCTGATGCCGATAACCGCCGCAAGGGCAAAACCCGCGAATGTCCGGTAGAGCGTAAGTGATATATCGATCAGGAGCTTGCCTGACGTGATGTCGTTGATCAGCCACCGGATGACCGCGAGCGGTGGTGGCAGCAGGAAGGTGCTGACGACCTCAAGATGTGCCGTAACCTGCCATGCAACCAGCAGGGAGACGACGACAGTATAAGGTGCAGCTGTTTCAAAGACTGTCCAGAGGAGGCGCCGGCCGGCGCCGGTAGATTCACTGGATGCTGAGATGGTTTGAGCAACTGCCACAGTCTACTCCTGCCAGATCAGCAGACGGCGCATCAGCATGACGTAAAGGCGGTCTGCTGCGAAGCCGATCAGGGAAATGGTAAGCACGCCCGCGAACATGCCGCGATAGTCGCCAGCTTCGCCCAGAAAGCCGATGAGATAGCCTATTCCGTTGTTGGCGATCACCAGTTCGCCGGCGATGACGAGGATAAAGCAGAGCGCGAGCGCAACGCGATAGCCATTCAGGATTTCCGGCAGAGCTGCGGGGATCGCGATATCCCAGAGAACCGCCATCTCGCTGGCTCCGCTGGCCTTAGCCGACCAGATGAAAATGTGATCGACGCCGCGGATGGCGTTATAGGAGCTGACGACGATTGGGAGCAGCGAGCCGACAAAGATGAGGGTGATCTTCGACCAGTCGCCGATACCGATCCAGATGATGGCAATCGGGATGAGGGCGGATTTCGGTAGGGGGTAGAACAGCCGGATGAAGGGATTCACAAGCAGCTGCACCGGCCGGTACCATGCCATCATGACACCGAGGAAGGTGCCAATCACGATCGCGGCGCCAAGAGCAGCGGCGCCGCGCATCAGTGAAATCAGCGTGTGTTGTCCAAGGTCATCGCCGAGCAGCCCCTTCAGGGTTACAAGGACCTCGGAAAGCGGTGGCAGAGCGTATTTCGAGATGAGGCCGGCCTGCGTTGCGCCTTCCCATGCCGCGGCGAGAATTAGCAATGGCGCGTAGCGCCAGAGCGCCACAAGCGCTCTCATTTCTGCCTCTCGGCCGCAATTGCCTCGTCACGCAGCAAACCCCAGATGTAGTTCTTGCACTCGATGAATTCAGGCGTTTCAGCGAGTCCGCCCACGCGTCCGGAAATTCCTTTGGTTTCTATGACTTCCTTGATTCGTCCAGGACGGGCACTCATCACGAAGATGCGATCTGCCAGCAGCACGGCTTCGTGAACGTCGTGAGTGACGAAGACGACTGTCTTGGGCGACCGGTTCCACAAAGAAATCAGTTCCTGCTGCATCAGGAGCCGCGTCTGCGCATCGAGGGCACCGAACGGTTCGTCCATCAACAGTGTGCTGGGATTGATGGCTAGCGTTCTCGCGATTGCGACGCGCTGCTTCATTCCGCCAGAAAGCTGTGAGGGGAAGTTCTCTTCAAAGCCTTTCAGGCCGACAAGTTCAATATAGTGTTTGGCGATCTCTTCCCGCTCACCTTTGCCGATGCGCTGCTTCTCTAGGCCATACAGGACGTTCTGCCGAACGGTCTTCCAGGGATAGAGCGCAAAGTGCTGGAACACGATTCCGCGGTCTGGTCCTGGCGCCTTGACCGTGACGCCATTCACCTCAACGTGGCCCTGCTGAATCTGCATAAAGCCACCAATCAGGTAGAGTAGGGTTGATTTCCCGCATCCAGACGGCCCTAGGAGAGCAACGAATTCACGGTCGCGAACCTGAAAGTTCACCCGGTCCA
This sequence comes from Alphaproteobacteria bacterium, assembly GCA_965279355.1. Lineage (GTDB taxonomy): Bacteria > Pseudomonadota > Alphaproteobacteria > CACIAM-22H2 > CACIAM-22H2. The sequence goes on from OZ257155.1 coordinate 58,488, forward strand.
GTGCCAGGACCGGGTTTCCGCGTGGCGGCTGATATTTGTGGACGATATCGGTGACTGAAATCCCGGCGGATACCGTCTCCGGTACGGGTTGAGTATCCGTGCCAGACCGCTCGTTCTTCAGGACTGCTGAGGTTGCACCGTGCTGCATTCTCTACTCTTTCAGGGGGCTGATTGGCCTGATTAGTCTTTCACGCGGGCGGCCGCTTCCTGGGCCAGCGACATGTCGATATAGGGCTTCACGTCGATTACCGTTGAAAGGATGCCTGCCTCTTTCAGGAGATTCACATTCCCCTGCAGGCGCTCTGCGTTCACGAGCGCTTGCGGGTGATAGTAGTAGTCGTTGGTCGTGTAGACCCATTCCTCATACTGATCGGCCGGAATCCTGCTGACATCCGCGAGCTGCTTGATTGCCGCGGGCCGGGTGCGGGGATCCGTCATCCAGCGCCGCATGCGGATATTGTCTTCCAGGAAATCGACCAGGGCCGCCCGGTGCTTGGCAACGAACTCTGCCTTGGCCATGTACATCAGGGTTTCGACGGGCCCAAAGGCATCGCCGACGCTGAACAGCGGTTTCAAGTCCTTGTTGCGGGCTGCAATGCGGTCAAACGGTGGCACGAGTGGTACTGCATCAACGCGCTTGGATTCCAGCGCCGCGATCATCGCCGGGAAGCGAATCTCGGCAATCTGAAAATCACGGGGCTCAATCAGACCATTACGACGCATGAAGAGCTGCGCGGCAGTGTCGACATTGGCACCGCGCGCGCTTACGGCAATCACTTTGCCCTTGAGGTCCTGAACGTTCTTGATGTCCGCGGCCCGCACCCAGAAATGGGTGAACAGGTGGCCCGGCAACTCCGTGGTGATGATCTGGGCGATCACCCGCATGTTGAGCTTGGCCTCGGTCACGCCCGTGACGAGGGTGAGGGGGCTCAAAGTAGAAATATCAACCTGATCCGCTGCGAGCGCCGTCAGCGATGCGCCGCCGCCCTGCAGTCGGATGGGCTCCACTGTGTAGGACTTGCCGTAGTGCCTGTAGACGTTGCGGTCATAGTCCGGAACGGTCGGGATCAGCGGTGAGAACTGTCCGGGGATGGTTGACCAGTCGGCCCTGATCTTCACGGGCTGCTGGGCGGTGGTTTCAGTCGTCAGTATCAGGCATGCCGCTATAGCGATTGCGGCTGTTGCGAACCTATAAAACATAAGCTCCTCCCTTAACATTTGTTGGTTTCGAGGAGTTCATCACGACAATCAATGAAAGGCAACCTGATAATCAATTTTCGGCGCCAGGAACGAGACTCATTCCTTTCGTGGATTCGGGCCATATGGTTGCGCACGCTCTTTATTTTGCTCAAAGCAGTTCAGATGTATGCCCCTAGGGTTGAGGACAGGCAGGCGAAAGGGGCGCTAGCGGTGCCGAGTTGCGGTTTCAAGAAGAACTGAAGTGCGATAACCCGGAGCGACTTACGCTCGGGTTCGCTGTCTCTCGATCAGGGCGATCAATTGATTCTGTCGGGTAATCCCGAGCTTCTGATAGGCCCGCTGGCGATAGGTCGCGATGCTGGTGCGGCCGACCTTCAGTTCAGCCGCTGTCTCATCGATCGTCTGACCTGCGACCGCACGGGCGCAGACCTCGCATTCCCGTTTGCTCAGACGGTCGGGAAGGGACAGCAGGAGGCGCTCGTTACGATCGACGTCCATCAGCGTCGATGGAGCGCTGCCGCTTCTGGTCAGGGAAACATGCTTGACGGATGCATCGAGGAGCAAGTTTGCGAGTGCCGCGAAGTAGTTCACGCCTAGCGACGACAGCATTTTTCGGCGGGACTGGCCGAAGATGCTCAACTGATAGAGTTCGGAGCCGACCATCGAAAAATAGGTCAATCGCTCGCGGATCCGGTTCAGTTCGTAGCAGTGTCGATACTGTGGGTCTTCGATGTCGTCGACGTCGATCTTTGTGACCGTCGTTTCAAGCCGGTGTCGTATGACAGCCTGGAGGGCGGGATCAGCGTGATAGCAGTGGTCCAGCCACTTGTTGATGCTTTGCTCAACAGTCGGGACCTTCTTCCGACTTGCCGTTACGATGCAGGCTATCGGGCGGGTTCCGCGATAACGGACAATCCCCCAGTGGTCCGCGCCGAGCGCCCGTTCAAGCATGTCAAGGCACGCTGACGGATACGTTTCTGTTCCCAGCGATTTGATGATGTTGCCAAAGCCGCCGGAGCCCCTGGCGCGCAGCGTGATGTGTTCGTCAGAGCGTACTGGAGAGACGACAATCATCGCGGCCCCACTCAATCGCTTCCCGGATCAGCCGGCGAGGTTCTATTTCCACCTTATAACGAAATCGTCGACCCAGCGTAGCGCCAGTTTGGCTGTGGTGACAAGGACGTCAATCCTTAATCCGCGAGGCAGCTTCCTCGATGAGCGAGGAGTCGATATAGGGACGGATATCGATCGTTGACGGAATGATGCCGCCTTCTTTCATCGTATTGATATTGCTCTGCAAGCGCTCCGGGTTGAGCGTCCCCTTGGGATGGAAATAGTAGTCATCCTGCGAGTAGACCCATTCCGCCAGTTCGGCGACCGGAATCTTTGAGACCTCCGATACCTGGCGTATCGCGTCCATGCGGGTTGCCGGATTGAACATCCACCGGCGCATACGCAGATTGTCTTCAAGAAAGTCGATGAGCACGGCACGGTTCTTTGCGGCAAAGTCCGACCGGACCGCAAAGTTAAGTGTTTCAACCGGCCCGAAGACATCGCCGACGCCAAAGATCGGTGCAAACTCGGGATTGCGGGAAGCCATGGTGTCGAACGGCGGAACCAGCGGAGCAAGGTCGATTTTCTTCGTCTCGAGCGCTGGGATCATCGCGGGGAGGCGGATTTCGGCGATCTGGAAGTCCTTCGGTTCCTGGAGGCCTGCGCGTCCCATCATGATCCGGATCACGGCGTCGAAGTTTGCGCCACGTGCCGTCACGGCAAGAACCTTACCACGCAAGTCCTGAATGGATTTCACTTCATTTTTACGAACCCAGAATCTCGTCTGACGGTAGCCGGGGAGTTCCGTGGTGAGCGCCTGGGCGATCAGCTTGAAATCAATCTTTGCTTCGGTTGCCGCGAGAAAGATCTGCTGCGGACTGAAGGTACCCGACATCTCTAGCTGGCCGGCCGCCAGCGCTGTCAGCGTGGCGCCGCCACCGGCAAGACGCAGCGGCTCCACAACATAGGATTTCCCATAATGCCGGAACACGTTCGGCGCATAATTGGGGACGCTCGGAATGAGCGGCGCGAAATGGCCCGGCAGCACCTGCCAATCCATGCGGATCTTGAGCGGCTGTGCATCGGCAACGGGCGCTGCAATTGTCAGCGCGAAGGCAAGCAGGGTGAGTGATCGGAACTTCATGGTTATCCTCGCCTGTCACTTTAATAAAATTTGTTAGGAACGAAGATACGCCAGAGCGCCGGACGTGCTGTCATTTTCAATAATGACAGGTCCACGAGTGTGATGACGCAAGCCCTAACGGGTTCGGCTAAAAGGTCCTGCTGGTCCTGCGGGGCGAACGGCTGGAACCTGATGCGGAGAGTATAATGGCGTTAGAACTGCGTAAGCTTCATCCGATGTTTGCGGCGGAAATTAGCCAGTTGGACTTTTCTCTGCCGGCTGCCCGCCAGCCGGGCAAGGAGTTAAAAGCGGCGATCGACAACTATGGCGTCGTCGTGTTCCGTAATGAGAGGCCGATTACCGACGACCAGCACGCCGAATTCAGCCGCCTGTTTGGGCCGATCGAGATCGGACCGGCATTCAAGGTGGCGGGTACGGTTAAACAGCGGATCACCAATCCGCTGCTGGTCGACGTCAGCAATCTTGATGCCGACGGCAACATCATGGCCCTGGATAATCGCATGCGCCTTTTCGTTAAGGGAAATGCGCTTTGGCACACGGATATGTCCTTCATGCAGAATCGCGCCACCTATTCGCTGCTCGCCGCGCATGAAATTCCGCCCGACGGCGCGGATACGGAATTCGCGGATATGGCTTCGGCCTATAACGCGCTGCCGGATGATATGAAGGAGTTGGTCGAGAAGCTCACCGTCGAGCATTCGATCTGGCATTCTCGGCAGCTGGCGGGCTTCCCGGAACCGACGGAGGAAGAACTAAAGTCACAGCTGCCTGTGCACCACAAGCTGGTGCACGTTCATCCCGGTTCCGGCCGAAAAGTTCTCTATTTGGCTGCACACGCCTCTCATATCGTCGGCTGGCCGCTCGAGCTGGGTCGCGGCCTGCTCAAGGTCCTGATGGCGTTCAGCACGCAGGCGCAGTTCATCTATCGGCACAAGTGGACGCTTGGCGATCTGTTGATGTGGGACAACATGTCCACCATGCATCGCGCGACGCCATTTGAGGACTCGAAATACCGCCGCGATATGCGGCGCACGACATGCCGGGAGCGGCCGGCGGCATAGGCTGCGCCGCCGACGCGAGGGCAGTCTAGTGCGGGATCCTGCCGCCGAGTGTCACCCGCTCAAGCGTTCGGGCGTATCCCTGATAGTCGCCGACCGCTGAGTGCGAGGCTGCCCAATTGTCCCAGACGACGACAGTCCCGGCGTCCCAGCGAACCCGGACCGTAAACGGGGTAAACGAAGAGTACTGATGGAGGAAGTTCAGGAGCGGCGCGCTCTCCGCTTCCGTCATACCTTCGAAACGGATGCTGAAGAGCGGGTTCAGGAAGAGCGCCTTCCGGCCGGTGACAGGATGCATCATTGCCAGTGGATGGATCACCTCACGGTCACCCTCCGTTGTATCCATATTCTTCATCGACTTGTAGAGACGTTGGTCGGCGCCGGAACCGAACAATCGCGTCGCACTGTGGACCACGCGGAGTCCATCGATCACCTGGCGCATCTTCTCAGACAACGTCTCGTAACCGAGATAAAGATTCCCAAATGCCGTGTCGCCGCCATAGGGCGGTACAACCACCCCCCGCATCACAACCACGGCGGGCGGGGTATCCATGAACGTGCTGTCCGAGTGGAAAGCCTCGCCGACGACGCCTTTCTGATCGTCGGCGTCCCTATGGACCAGTTGGATATCCTTGAAGTCCGGCCGGTTCTTGATGTGAGGAATCGGCTGGATTGGGCCAAAGGTTTCCGAGAAACGGATATGATTCTTGTGGGTGAGACCTTCCTGTGAGCGGAAGACGACGACCAGGTGGTCGGCAAACGCGCGCCTGATTTCACTCAACTGCTCTTCCGAAGGATCATTCAGGTCCACACCATGGATCTCGGCGCCGATGAGGCCGCTCAGGGGGTGGACCGTGATGCTTTTGTAATCCCCGACCTTGATGATGTTGGGCCGCTCGGTAACAGTGAGCATCTGTTCAAGACCTCGTCCGTGTCGCAGTGCGACTGCGGCGACGGATTGACGACCGCAGTCTTCAGCGAGCGACGATAGACGCTTCAACGGAAAAGAATGTCATCGGGCCTAATGACATATCCGGGCAGGACATACCGGATGGGCGAGGCCGGTCTGATCGGCTCGTCTGAACCTTCAGATCTGCACTTCCTCGATCTCCAGGTTTGAATCGCCTTCATTTCCCTGAGCATCGAGAAATTTAAGCAGGAGATTCCGCAGGAGTTTAAGCTCGCTGCTGTCGAAACAATTGAAGTATTCGCGTTCCAATTCATCCACGAGCTTGTTGCATTCGGCCATAATGACCTCGCCCGCGCGGGTCACGGTTACCAAAAGAATCCTCTTATGTTCTGGGGACTCCCTTCGCTTGATCAGGCCTTTGCGGTCTAATGCGGCAATAATTTCATTCATCGACTGCGGGGTGACGCGCGCTCGCCGCGCCAGGTCAGCTGCAGAAAGGCCGCCCTCGCGGCTGGACAGCGCTAGAACCATGAATTGTGTGGGCGTCAGGCTCAGTTCTTCCAGGCGCGATATCATTTCTGAATAGATCGCAAGCTGGGTCTGACGGATGAGATAGATAGTTCTCGCGGCCTTCATGCTTGCGCTCATGGCACCTGGTTGCAGGGTCCCGTGCATAGCACGTAATTTTTAAATAGTCCTCTGTGCATTGAGAGGCTGCTCCGGGAACGACCGTTAAAATGACTACTGGCGGGGGTAAAGTTAGGTTTTTGTTTGCGCCGCATGCCAATCGGTGCTTCTATGGAAGGTATCCTTATATTCAATAAAGGACATTAGAAAGGGGAGGATGGTGCAAGAAACAATGCGAGCAGCGCGTCTTTATGCGCCCGCCGAGCCAATGCGGATCGACGTGATCCCGCGGCCGAAGTTCAGTTCCCGTGACGTCCTGGTGAAGGTCGAAGCCTGCGGCGTCATTCCCAATATGACTGCCATTTTCAGCGGGCGGCTCTGGAACCTCTTGCCGCCCCTGCCGGCCATCATGGGTCTCGATGCGGCGGGCGTGATCGCCGAAGTCGGCACTGAGGTCGACAATTTTGCCGTCGGCGATCGGGTCTACATCAATCCGTGGCTGACCTGCGGCAGTTGTTCCTACTGCCGGAACAACATGAGCATCCTGTGCGCGGCCGCCGCGTTTCAGGGTTACTTTGGCTTCTTTCCCGAATCCATGAAGCTGCTGGAGAAGTATCCTTACGGAGGCTTCTGCGAATACACGACGGCATCGCTGGACCGTCTGGTGAAGCTGCCTGCAAACGTGAGTTTCGATCACGCGGCGCGCTTTGGCTATCTCGGGACGTCGTATTCCGGTCTCAAGTTCGGCGGGGTCGGTTCAGGGAGTTGGGTGCTGATCAATGGGATCACGGGGACTCTTGGCGTGGGCGCCACTCTGCTGGCTCTCGGCATGGGAGCCACCCGAATCCTTGGCTTTGGGCGCAACCGCGAAATTCTGAAGCAGTTGAAGGCGCTGGCTCCCAATCGCATCGATACGCTGGCGATTGGCGATGCGCTAATCGACGAGTGGGTTCGCGAGCGGACTGAAGGCCTCGGAGCAGACGTCCTGCTGGATTGCAGCGCGCGCACCAGCGATGTCAGCCTGGCCGTTGCCTCCCTTGCCGCGATCAAGCGCGGTGGCAAGTGCATCAATGTCGGCGCGCTGGCGCCGATGCAGATCGAGCCGATGAAGTTCATGAACCACCGGTACGAGTTCCGTGGATCGAACTGGTTCACCACCGGTGAAGCGCAGCAGATGGCTGAGATGGCGTCTGTCGGCGTGCTCGATCTCAGCCAGATGGTGAATAAGACCTATCCGCTGGAGCGGATCAACGACGCTCTCGAGGCCGTTAAATCGCGCCCCGGCGGTTTCACGAATATCGTCGTTCGGCCCGGCGAATAGAGGCGGATATGGATTTCGGCTTCAGTGAAGAGCAGGTCATTCTGCGGGATAGCGTCAGTCGGCTGATGGAAAAGCATGCGCCCATCGAAGAGGTGCGGCGTCTTGATCAGGAACGCGCCTATCCGGAGGCGCTGTATCAGGAATGGGTGAAAGCCGGCTTCTTTGCCTTGCCGTTTCCAGAACAATACGGCGGTCTTGGCCGTGACGTCATGGATATGGTGATCGTTGCGGAGGAGATCGCGCGGACCAGCGCCGATCTTATGATGGCCTACGGCGGCAATATTTTCTGCGGGCTGAATGTGCTGCGGAAGGGGTCGGAAGAGCAGAAGCAATACTGGCTACCCAAGCTCATCGCAGGCGAAGTGAAATTTTCGATCTCCGTCTCCGAGCCGGATGCGGGCTCGGATGTCGGGGCAATTCGGACCCGTGCGGAACGGCAAGGGGGTGAATGGGTTCTGAACGGTCAGAAAATCTGGGCATCGACGGCCGGTGCCGCGAATAATGTCATCAACGTCTATGTGAAGACGGATACAAAGGCTCATTACCGCCAGGGAATGTCCCTGTTGCTGGTCGACAACGATGCTCCGGGTGTCACCTTACGTAAGCTGGACATGCTGGGTCGGCGGTCGACAGGAACCTATGAGGTCATCTTCGACAATGTTCGCGTGTCCGATGACCGTGTGGTCGGCGGCGTCAACAAAGGCTGGGACTGTATTCTGTCCGGTCTGCAGGTCGAGCGCGTGACGTCGGCGGCGGGGAACATCGGCGCTGCGCAGGCGGTCGTTGACCTTGCTGTACAATACGCAAAGGATCGTAAGCAGTTCGGCCGGCCGATCGGCACCAATCAGTCCATCGCCCATATGCTGGCTGACATGGCAACGGAGGTCGAGGCTGCCCGGACGCTCACATGGCGTGCGGCCTGGATGGTCTCTCAGGGACAGGAAGCCCTCCGCGAAATCTCCATGGCCAAGCTCTACAGCTCGGAGACATACGTGAAGGTTGCCGGCATGGGCATGCAGATCTTCGGCGGGTTCGGCTACAGCATGGAGTTCGATATGCAGCGGTGGTTCCGCGATTCGCGCGCCGCGACGGTCGCGGCAGGAAGCTCGCAAATACAGAGGAACATCGTGGCGAATACGCTGGGACTTAAAGTCCAGTAGTCGCGGTCCCTTCCTTTTGCTCGATGGCTCGAGTGTCGAATATGAAGATCGATATCTACAATCATGTGATGCCGTTGGGATATCTGGAGTTCGTTAAGGAGAACTCCAAGGATCCCGATATGGTCAAGCGCACGACCAATATCCGGATGCTGTGGGATATGCCGGCCCGCGTCGAAATGCTGGCGCGCTTTCCGGATGTGCAACAGGTGCTGACGCTCAGTCTGCCGGCACCGGAGTTGCTGGGGCCGCCTGATATTGCAGCCAGGGGTGCCCAGATCGCGAACGACGGCATGTTCGAGATATGTAACAAGTGGCCCGACAAATTCCCGGCCTTCGTCGCGGCAGTCCCGATGAATAACGTGCCGGCAGCCCTGGAGGAGATGGATCGGGCGATCAACAAGCTCGGCGCCAAGGGGATCCAGATCATCACCAGCGTTGCCGGAAGGCCGCTCGACGATCTCGAGTTCTTTCCGGTCTTTGAGCGGATCACCAAGCACCACCAGATGCCAATCTGGATGCATCCCTATCGGCCGGCCGGCTACTCAGACTACAAGCCGGAACCGAAGTCGCGCTACGAAATCTGGCAGGTCCTGGGGTGGCCCTATGAAACGAGCGCCGCCATGGCGCGCATCGTTTTCTCCGGCATGTTCGATCAGCTCCCCGATATGCGGATCATCACGCACCACTGCGGCGGCATGCTGCCGTATTTTTCGGGACGTGCCGATACGCTGTGGGCCCAGCTCGGATCGCGCAGTGCCGGCGAAGACTACAGCGCAGTGCTCAAGCGGATGTCGAAGAAGCCAATTGAGTATTTCAAGATGTTCTATGGTGATACGGTGCTGGGCGGGTCCGCTCCGGCGCTTCGCTGCGGTCTGGAATTCTTCGGTCCCGATCACGTGGTCTTTGCCAGCGATTGTCCCTTCGACCCGGAGGGCGGCCCGATGTTCATCCGTGAGGGAATACGGTCTGTGGAAGCTCTCGATCTTCCCGAAGAAACGAAACGGAAGATTTTCTATCTGAACGCCCGCCGGCTGCTTAAGCTGCCCGACGATCAGAATAAATAGAGGAAGAACCCTATGGGTCGGGACATCTCAGCCGTTGGCCACAATCAGATCGGCCGGCTGATCGACGATCGGCCGGGTGACGGGATATTTCAGCTCGACAGGGCTGTTTATACCGATCGCGAGATATTCGAACTCGAGATGAAGTTTATCTTCGAGCGAAGCTGGAATTTTCTGTGCATGGAGGCGCAGATATCCAAGCCGTTTGATTTTGTTACGCTGCAGATCGGCCGGGCGCCGGTTTTGGTAACGCGCGACGCGCAGGGAAAGATTGGCGCGTTTCTGAACGTCTGCCGGCATAAGGGCGCCTTGGTCTGTCGCACGGACCAGGGAAGCGCGAAGGTCCATAACTGTCCGTATCATGGCTGGACATATGACTCGTCCGGAAAATGCGTCCATATCAAAGATCGTGAAGCGGGAGCCTATGCCGCGAGCTTTGATGCACAAGGGCATGACCTTGTGCCTCTGCTGCGTCTGCAGAGCTATCGCGGGTTTATCTTCGGCAGCTTGAGCCCTGACGTGCCTGACCTCGAGGCATTCCTGGGCGATTCAAAGCTGTTCCTGGATCTGGTCGCTGATCAGGGCCCGAACGGGATCGAGGTAATTCCGGGGCGCTCGACCTATGTCTTTCAGGCGAACTGGAAGCTGCAGCTCGATAACGGTCTGGATCCTTATCACCTGACATCCACGCATCTCAGTTTCCTGGATATCCAGGCGCGCCGCCGGGCCGGGCTCGGCAATGTTCAGGCTAAGCAGTTCGACTGGTCGAAGCGCCCGCAGCAGGCCAGTGGCTCATTCCTTTTTCCGAATGGTCATTCGGTATTCTGGGCGGATCAAGCCGAACCGGAAAAGCGGCCGATCTTTCCGGTGATCGACGAGGTCCGAAAACGCGTCGGGGACATGCGTGCGGACTGGATGCTCAAGGGCCGCATCGCTCTTTGGTTTCCCAATATGCAGATTGCCGATGCCGTGGCACTTATCCTACGGGTCTTTCGTCCGATCGATGTGAATCGGACCGAGATGCGCAGTTACTGTCTGGCGCCGGTTGGCGAGGATCCGAAGCTTCGCGCATGGCGCTTGCGGCAGTTCGAGGATTTCTTCAATCCGAGCGGTCTGGCGACACCGGACGACACGGTCCTCTACGAATCGGTCCAGCAGGGACTCAACTCGCCGGGCTTCCCCTGGTTGCAGGGGTACTCCCGCGGCATGACTCTTTCGGAGAATAGTGGGCAGGAAGAGACGGCGGCCCTCGGGATCTCGCCAACTCTCAGCAAGAAAGGCACCTATCGCACATCGAGCGAGGCAAACCTGCACGGCCCTTATCGCGAATGGCGCCGCCTCCTTGAGGCTGGCCTGGCGGGTCAGGCGGCCTATCCATGAGCGGTGCGCCAACAAAGGATGCTGACGCCGCAAGCCTCATGTCGATCGGTCGCGACATGATCGAACGCGAGGCGGTGTATCTCGATGAAAGAAAATTCGACGAGTGGCTCTCGCTGTTTGCGCTGGATTGCGAGTATTGGGCACCAACCTGGAGCAGCGACGACACGCTGACGACCGATCCGCAGCGTGAGCTGTCGCACATCTATTACGGCGACCGGTCGGGTCTCGAAGATCGCGTCGTGCGCATTCGTGCCCGCAGTTCACCAGCATCGCATCCGGCGCCACGGAGCACGCATATCCTGTCTTCGATTCGCTTTCTGGAGGCACCTGGCGTAGGGACAATGCGTCTGCGCTCATCATGGGCGACACATGTTTTCTTCACGCGATCCAAGGAAAGCCACACCTATTTTGGACATTCGGAATACGCGCTTGCGCTTGTCGCGCAGACCTGGCTGATCAAGAAAAAGAAGATCGTTCTTCAGAACGATTTTATTCCAACGATGTTGGACGTTTACTGTCTGTAGAATGCAGTCGCGTCCAGAAATAAAGGGGAGATATCCAGTGGCTACGCCCGTGGAACGCGTCAATAACCCGATCTCAACGCGCGAACTCGAGCGCCGATGGTCCGCCGTTCGTCATGCCATGGAGGAACGCGGGGTGGACGTTCTTCTCATGCAGAGCAACAACGATTTCATGGGCGGATACGTCAAATACTTCACCGATCTGCCTGCCACAAACGGCTATCCCGTGACCGTGGTTTTTCCAAAAGACGACCGCATGACCTTTATCGGCCAGGGATCGTTCGGCATGGATCGCCCCTTGCCGCCGGAGGGCGACGGCATCAGGCGGGGGATTGGCCGTCAGCTGGGGACGCCCAGCTATGCCAGCGCTTACTACACGAATGAGTACGATGCGGAACTCGCCGAGAAGGCGCTCGGGCGCTATTCAGGCGGCACTATCGGCCTTCTCGGCCTGTCGGCGATGTCTTATGCGCTGGTTGATCGCGTAAAGAAGGGGCGGCTGTCCAATTCCACGTTTGTCGATGCCTCTGACCTTGTCGATCAGGTCAAGGTGATCAAGAGCGAAGAAGAACTGGCCCTTATCAGGCGTACCGCAGCCATGCAGGACGCATGTATGGACGCCGTCTTCAAGGCCATACGTCCCGGTATGCGGGATATTGAGGTCGCGGCCATCGCTGAGCAGTTTGGCCATAGCCATGGCAGCGAGCAGGGAATCCTGATGTGTGCCTCCGGCCCGGTTGGCACCGTCGCGCAATCGGCGCATCGCCATTATCAGAACCGCGTGATTCAGGAAGGTGATTATTTCAATCTTCTGATCGAGACAAACGGCCCGGGAGGTCTCTATACCGAGCTGGCGCGGACTTGTGTCCTCGGCAAAGCCACCCAGGAGATGAAGGACGAGATCGACTTCGTTGTCCGAGCTCAGGATTATGCGGTCAGCCTGCTGACGCCGGGTGCATCCTGCAAGACGATCTGGGAAAGCTACAACGACTTCATGCGAGCTAATCACCGCCCGCCCGAAGAGCGCCTTTACTGTCATGGTCAAGGCCATGACATGGTCGAGCGTCCGCTCGTGCGGTTCGATGAGCCGATGACGATCAAGCCCAATATGAATATCGCCTGTCACCCGGGCTATGCGACGGAACGTACATACAGCACCCTGTGCGACAACTTCCTAACCACGGATAAGGGGGGCGTTCGCCTGCACAAGTTCGCACGGCACATTGTGGAACTTGGCTGAGCCGCTTCGGGCGTCGCTGGCTGGACCGGCGACTGTCATAAGCGATAAGGACAGACGCTTCGGGGGATATTTTCTTAAATCAAGGAGATACCGACAGAATTCGCTATGGCTGAGACACTATGGATCTGGGACTAAAGGGCAGGACGGCCGCCATTACCGGCGCCAGCAAGGGCATCGGCTTCGCGGTTGCCGAAGAGTTGGCGCGGGAAGGGGTTAAACTCCGCTTGGCGTCGCGATCGGAAGCCGAACTGAACGAGACGTCGGCCAAGTTGCGTAAGAACTTTGGCGCTGATGTGACAACTACGCCGGTCGATCTTTCACAACGCTCGTTACGCGACGCCTTTGCACGGACCTGTACGGACGTTGACATCCTGGTGAACTGCGCTGGCGCTATTCCGGGCGGTGCGTTGGATCAGGTGACAGAGGATGACTGGCGCGCGGCGTGGGATCTCAAGCTCTTTGGCTATATCGGGATCACGCGCATCGTCTATGCGGAGATGTGCAAGCGCCGCAGCGGCGTCATCATCAATATCGTCGGCGCCGGCGGCCTGATGACCGGGTCGGGCTACATCTGCGGCGGGCCCAACAACGCGGCACTGATTAATTTCACGCATGCGCTGGGCGGCGAGAGCGTTCGCTACGGCGTCCGGGTTTGCGGTGTGAACCCCGGTCCCGTCGATACGGAGCGCGTTTCCTATCTGCGCAGGATCGAGGAAGAAAAAATCGCTCCCAAGGACCTGGAGCAGTGGCGTCGGCAGTTCTACCGAAATATGGCTTATGGCCGCCCGGCGCGGGTCGACGAGGTTTCAGGCGCTGTTGCCTTTCTGGCGTCCGACCGGGCCTCTTATATCTCCGGAGCAATGATCACGATCGATGGCGGTCTGGTGGCGCGCGGCGGCGCTCCCGCTGTTTTACCGGGCGAGAGTTAGGCATGGGAACCGGGACGCCGCGATATGCCGAGGACTATCCGGTTGGTGAAAAATTCGACCTCGGTTCGTATGTCCTGACGATGGAAGAGATCTTGGAGTTCTCGACCCGGTGGGATCCGCATCCTTTCCATATCGATGAAGAACAAGCGCGCCGGTCGCCGTTTGGCGGGATCATTGCCAGCGGCTGGCACGTCACGTTGATCTTGATGCGCCTGATGCATGACAGCGGTTTCATATCTCTGGAAACCAGTGTTGGGTCCCCGGGCCATGACGGTCTCAAGTGGATCAAGCCGGTGCGGCCAGGCGAGCGCCTTTTCGGCTCTGCCGTTATCACCGGCCTTCGTATCTCCAAAAGCAGGCCCGAACTCGGTTTTGTCACGAATACGGCAACGTTGAGGAACGACAAAGGCGAAGACGTTTATGAACTGAAGAGCACCGCCATCGTCAAAACACGCGTGGCGGCTCACTAAGAGAGCTCCGACAATGAATTCTCCCGGGACGGCAATGAAGGGCTTCGATGTAGGGCAGGGACGGGATTCGGCTCTCGACCCCAAAAGGACGGCCGTTATTGCCCTGCACTGGCAGGTGGATGTGATCGAACCCAAAGGCGCCTTCGGAGATGTCTTCGCGGCGGCCGTGCGTAGCAGCGGCGTCGTCCCTCGGACCGCATCTCTGATCGCGGATAGCCGGAAGGCCGGTTGCCAGATTGTCTATGTCAACATTGTCTACAGGCCGGGTTACTCAGGCATCGTCCGCAACAACGCCCTGTTCGATAGGGCGGTCGCTTCAAAAGGCTTCATTCAGAACACGCCCGGCGTCGAGATCGTCGACGCGCTCCGCCCGCATCCCGACGACATTGTGATTGATCATCATCGCAGCAGCGCGTTCTTCGGATCCGATCTTCTGACGATCCTGATCGGCCGCGGCATCGATACTGTAGCCTTCAGTGGCATCGCGACGAATGTCGCGGTTGACCATTCGGCTCGTGATGCCATGCAGTATGGCTTCAAGACGTACTTTCTGTCTGACTGCTGCTTCTCTTCCGACCCCAATCATCACGAAGCCGCCCTGGTAACGATGCGTGTTCTCTGCAGTGGGGTGGTCACCGGGCCAGAGTTCGTAAAGCTCCTAAAAAACGCGGACGTGCGTCCTTAATATTCCGTCCGATCATGGGCTTCTGTGTCCCACCATAACCGCTAGCGCCCACCTGTCCCCAAGTCTTAGGACAGACGCTCTTTCACGCGTCTGTAAACGTCTTTGCTTGGCGTGAAAGTAGCGTTTGCAGGGATGGATCATGAAAGCATTGACGTTAACTGGCTATGACGGCCTGTCGTCCCTGCAGTTTGTCGATGCTGATGATCCCGTTCCAGGCGAACGCGACGTGGTCATCGACGTTCACGCGGCGAGCGTGAACCCGGTCGATGCCAGAATTACGGGCGGATATCTGAAGGGGCGCGTCGACCTTGCGCTGCCGCACGTCCTCGGCCGGGATTGCTCCGGCGTGATTTCCAAAGTCGGCGCTCGTGTCACCGAGTTCGCTGTCGGCGATCAGGTCTACGCCGTTGCCGACCAGAAGCGTTGGGGCACGCATGCCGGCAAGGTTGCTATCGATGCATCGTCGGTCGCTCGTAAGCCGGTCAGTCTTGGTCATGTCGAGGCTGCCTCGCTACCGATTGCCGGGCTGAGCGCTATTGCCGGCCTTGTGACTGTCGGCCAGCTTAAGCAGGGACAGCGCGTTCTGATTCATGCCGGGGCAGGCGGCGTGGGGTCCATCGCCATCCAGATCGCCAAGCATCTCGGCGCCCATGTCGCGACGACGGCCGCCACGCAGAACCACGACTATGTGCGTGGCCTCGGGGCGGATGTTGCGATCGATTACACCAAAGGCGATTTTGCGGAAAACCTCTCCGACTACGATCTCGTTTTTGACGTCATCGGCGGCGACGTTCGGTTCAAATCGTTCAAGGCTCTGCGCTCTGGCGGGGTCATTTCCCATCTGTCATCGCCACCGATGACGCAGCCGGCGCCGCGGACGGACGTGACGGTGAAGCCGGCTGTCGTCAGCTACGAGACGCCTGTGTTGGATGCCCTGCGCTCCTATGTCGAGCGGGGCGCAGTGAAACCTACCGTCACTCAGACGCTCAAGTTCTCAGATGCCGTACGTGCCTATGACCAGATCAGGTCGGGTCACGTTCGTGGAAAAATCGTCCTCGATATGAAGTGAGTGGCTAACAAAACAATGACACAGCGGAAAAAAGCACCTTATCGGGCTGACCAGGTTGGCAGCCTCCTGCGACCGGCCCGTCTTGCCGACGCGCGCGAAAAAGCCCGCCGCAATGAGATTTCCGCCGATGCACTTCGCCAGGTTCAGGACGAGTGCATCAAGGAAGCCATCGCCAAACAGGAATCAGTCGGTCTGCAAGCCGTTACTGATGGTGAATTTCGGCGCGACTACTGGCACGTGGACTTCCTCTGCGGCTTCGATGGCGTGGAGCCGTGGGAGGCAGAGCGGTCGGCAGCGTTCTCCGGCGGCTTCCGTCCGCTCATGGCGAAGGTGGTGCGGAAGGTTTCGCACGGCAAAGGCATATTCACCGAACATTTTTCTTACGCGAAGTCGGTGGCGTCGCGAGCGGTGAAACAGACCATTCCCGGCCCGTCTATGATTCATCTTCGTCCGGGTCGCGAAGCTATCGAGAGATCTGCATATCCCGATTTGGACGTATTCTGGTCTGATCTCGTCGCCGCCTATCGCAAAGAGGTTGCAGAACTCTACGAACGCGGCTGTCGATATCTTCAGATCGACGATGTCAGCCTGGCCTACCTCTGTGACACCGCGATGCGGGACATGTTTATCAAGCGGGGCGATCAGCCGGAGGCGCTGGGTCGTCTTTATACCCGCATGATAAACGAGGTGATTGCCGACCGCCCGTCCGATCTCGTCGTCACCGCACATATGTGCCGGGGCAATGCGCAGAGTACCTGGGTCGCCAGCGGCGGCTATGAAGCGATCGCCGAAACGCTTTTCGACACGCTGAAGGTCGATGGCGTGTTCATGGAATACGACAGCGATCGCGCCGGCGGTTTTGAGCCGTTGCGGTTCATGCCCAAGGACAAGGTTGTCGTCCTCGGTCTCGTATCCTCCAAGACGCCGCAGCTTGAAGCGGCTGACGACCTGAAGCGCCGGATCGAGGAGGCATCGAAATATTTCCCGGGCGACCAGCTCGGCATCAGCCCGCAATGCGGATTTGCCAGCACCTATCACGGCAACAAAGTCACCGAAGACGATCAGTGGAAAAAGCTTGGTCTTGTCGTGAAGGTCGCCGAGGAGGTCTGGGGCTCACGTTAAACGCCGAAATCGCCGTCGATCTTAAAAGAATTTCAAAAGCAGGGAGGAAGTTATGGGCATCAGAAAAGGGATTGGGCTACCCGTAGCCGTGGTCGCGACATTTGCTGTGTATTCGGCTGTTCCATGTGTGGTCAAAGCGCAGGAATACCCCACGCAGGACATCCAGTTCATCTGCGCATTCCCGCCGGGAAGCGGGTCGGATGTTCTGGTTCGTTACTTCGCGGACAAGGTGCGTCCGCTTACGGGAAAGAGCATTCTTGTCATCAATCGCCCCGGTGCCGCCGGAAACATCGCCATGGAGTCGGTAGCCCGGGCCAAGCCTGACGGCTACACGGTTTACGTCCATGCAGCATCGTCGGCCGCGGCCAGCATGCATCTGTTCAAGACGCCTCCCGTCGACGTACCCAATCAGCTGACGATTGCAGCAACGATCAACCGGCAGCCTTATATGGTCATCGTCGGCTCAAATTCACCGCATCGCTCAATCGCCGACCTGACGGCGGCGATGAGGGCGAAGGGCGAGAAGGGGAGCTACGGCGCGCCCAACTCCGTTGCTACTGTCATTGGCGAGATCTACAAGCAGCACGCAGGCCTAAAGGCCGTCGAGGTCAACTACCGGACGGCGCCTGACCTGCTGGGCGATCTGACGAGCGGAGCTTTGGATTATGCCGCGGCGGACCCCGTGTTCTCGCTGTCACAGGCGAGGGAAGGGCGCATTCGCATTCTGGCGTTGACCTCTAAGAGCCGGATGGCTGCCAGCGGCGATCTGCCGACTATGACCGAGCAGGGCATTCCTATGGATGTATCGGGTTGGTGGGCTGCGATGGTACCGTCGGCAACGCCCGCGGCGACCATCGGCAAATTGAACCAGTGGTTCCGTCAGGTGGTTGGATCCGAGGAGACCAAGCAGTTCCTTGGCCAGTTTGGCGGCGAGCCGCTGATTGAGACGCCCGAGGCGGCGCGCGTCCGGCTTCTCAAAGACATCAAGGACTGGGCAGACTGGGTGAAGCTCGCGAAGATCACGCCGCAGTAACAGCAATCCCCACGGGTTAGGGGCGGCGGGTCGGTTAGGGGATCAACACAACCTTGCCGATGACCGTCCCAGCCTCGAGGAGGGCTTGCGCGTCTCCTGCTTTCTCGAGCGGCAGTCGCGCGGCGATCCTAGGCTTGATCTTGCCGGCAGTCAGAAGTCCGATGAGTTGTTCGGTCAGACGCCGTCTCTCATCGCGATGGTGATCATAGGTGTGCATGCTGAAGACGCGGAGAGCGAGGCTTTTTGAAGACTGCTCCCGCATCTCGGCGAACATGTCCTTCACCGGCATTTCGTTGAAGATGTTGTAGACAACCAGCGTTCCCAGATCGCCCACCAGATTGAAGAAGTCGGCAAAGGCCGGGCCGACGATATGATCGAAGGCGAGATCAACGCCGCATCCTTTCGTCACCGCCAGGACACGCTCTGCCACATTTTCCGATCGGTAGTTGATAACGTGGTCGGCTCCGATGGATCGCGCGTAGGCTGCTTTCTCATCGGAACTGACAGTGCCGATTACAGTGAGGTCCTTTGCCTTTGCCAGCTCGACAAGAGCGGCTGCAATGCCGCCGGCAAGGCCGGTTACGAAGATGCTGCGCGTGCGGTTCGTAGCGCCGAGTTCCAGCATCGCATGCGCGACCAGGTAGTTGGGCAGCGCAACAGCGTGTTCGAAATCGACGTGCTCAGGTAGCCGGAACAGAACGTCAGCATTCACGCAGATATAGTCTGCATAACAACCGCCCCGGACCGGAAGCTCCCGGGCCGTCAGCAGGACACGGTCGCCGCCTTTTAGCTCGGTAACGCCAGGGCCGATTTTCTCAATCGTTCCCGCCATCTCGTTACCCGGGTTGGCCGGCAGAGGGGGCGCCCAAGTGTAGAGCCCTTTCCGGATCAGGATATCCGGCCGGCTCACACCGATGGTATGGGCGCGGACGAGAACCTGCCCGGGGCCGGGAACCGGCGTCGGCCCTGACGTGAGTTCGAGGACCTCCGGGCCGCCGGTCCTGTGGAGCAGGATCGTCCTCATAATGCCCCTCAAGCCTGACTGCTATCCGCCGAGAAGTTCAGCGGCGAAGCGGTGATTTGCAAGGATGGTGGGGACTCTTGCCGGATCGGTGCGGCCGAAACCGCATTCTGCGCCGACACCGAAGTCAGTCACAGCGCTCCGCGCCGCAGTGATGCGCTCCTGGTTTCCTTTGTCGTCATTATACTGTAGCAGACCGAGATAAACCTGCGTCCCCGTCGGGCGCTTCCATTTCTTGAGCGGAGCAAAGAAGGGCTCCTTCGCCTCACGCGGAACAGGGATGTGGATGAACTCGACGCGGCGTTTCACATGATCGGCGATGCCGTTCATCAGTTCCACCAGAACGGTCGCGTCGTTCAACTTCAGAAGTGGCTGGTCGCCGGGTGAGCCGTAGCAGATGTGGAAGCCGAGCTCGACGTCGTTCGGCACGGCGGCGCCGAGGCGACCGAACTGTTCGAAGACGGGTGTCTTGTAGTCGGCGTCGCGTGTCGGGAAATAGTTCTCGAACAATAGGACTTCCTGGCAGACGTCGAACTGGATCGACAAGTCGGCATGCGGGATTCCGTCCAGGATGCGCTTGAGTGCAACCAGCAGCGACCGTTCGTAGGCCCGCAGGTAACGTTCACGGCCGCCCGGGCTCACATACATCAGGCCGGTCGCCATGGGCGTCGGCAGGGCGATCTGGAAGCGGACGCCGTTGGGAATCTCCCCCCTGTCGCGCAGGGCACGGAAACTGCGATAGGAGTCGAGGGCAATGCGGTCGTAATCGGTGTTGAAATCGACCTTGTCGGGATCGAGATCGGGCTTGAGGCGGATCAACTTGATGTGCCGATGCACGGTTCCGTCGGACTGCTTGACCGGCAGCGGGGCAGCATGGGGGTCCAGTTCGATCGCCGGATGCTCCATGAGCATCTTCTGCTGGAACTTGATCCACAGCGTCCGCTCGCCGGTCTCACCGTCGGGAATACGCCGCAGATAGGGACCGACGGAGCGGGACACATCCCTGAAGACTTCCTCTGTATTCTTCAGGGGGATACTGCCAACGAAATACAGAAGGTCGCGCTTGTTCGTCATAAGTCCTCGCCTGACGCTGAAAAAAGCGGCGCCGCCGATCCACGGGGGCGCCCTGGCGACCAAGGTAGAAAGTGGGACATTGAGAATATGTCCATATTGTTTAGGACATTTTGGGAGTGGAGGCTGGCCTATCCTGCGCTACAGACCGTAAATCGATGTGGCCGCCCATAGGCTGCGACGACTTCAAAGGGAGAGAGTACTTGGCCGAACTCAAGAAACTGACGGTTGGCGGCGGTGCCGCCGGCTTCAACTGGCTCCCGATCTATTATGGCAACCAGTGCGGCCTTTTCGCGAAGCACGGTCTGGAGGTCGAGGTAAAGAAGCTCGGCTCTGTCGACAAGGCCACGGCGGCCGTGAAGAGCGGCGAGGTCAATCTCGCCATCACGCCACCGGAAGGCGCCATTCGTGACAGCGCAGGCGGCGGACATCTGCGGATCGTCGCTGGTAATGTGAACCGTCTTCCTCTCTCTCTGATCGCCAATCCGAAGATCACGACATTCGAGCAGCTTCGTGGAAAGAAGCTGGGCACGTCCTCGATGACCGAAGGCACGGCGCTCTACACGATGGAGGTCCTGCGCCAGAAGGGCCTGAACTATCCGGGGGATTACGAATTCTCCGTTGTCGGCGTCCACCCGGCGCGCTGGAAGGCTCTGCAGGAAGGCACGATCGACGCTGCCGTGCAGCTCATTCCGCTGAACTTTGTCGGCGAGGATGCCGGTTACACGAATCTTGGTGAAGTTACCGATTTCATCCCGGAGATCGTCTTTACCGCTATCATCGCTGACAACCGCTGGGCGGAGCAGAACGCCGACCTTCTCGTCACGTTCCTGCGTTGCCTGATCGAGGGAACCAGGCTGGTCTACGATCCGGGGAACGACGCGGCGCTGATCGAACTCACCAAGGAAATCACCCAGGCGGAAGGGGCCTACGGAAAAAGGGCGCTGGACTATATGCGAGAGAAGAACGTCTTCCCGCGCGACCTGACCATCCCTGAAAAGGCATTCGCAAAATCGGTCGAGCTGATGGCCAAGGCCGGGCTGGCTGATGCGGAGCTGGTAAAACGGGCGCCGGGTGTGCTGGATGACCGCTACCGCAAAAAAGCAGTCGCTTCGGCATAGCTGGCATACTCAAAATGACTTTCCTCGATAATTTCTCCTGGGACGCAGTCACCGTCCTGCGAATCCTGTGCGGCGCCTTCCTTCTGCCGCATACCGTCGCGAAGCTGAGCAACATCGAAAAAGCCTCCGGTTTCTTCGAGAAGGTCGGCCTGCGGCCGGGCAAGGCCTTCGTGGTTTTCACCGCCGTGATGGAATTCTTCGCCGCTGTCGGCCTGATCACTGGGCTCTATGTGCAGGTGGGGGCTTTGATCGCGGCCGCGATTCTGGTTGTGGCGACCTATGCCATGGCAAAGGTGCATGGACTCAACTGGCGGTGGCAGCATCCGGGTATCGAATACATGCTGTTTTGGGCGGCCACGTGCCTGGCGGTGGGCTTCCTCGCATAGGTTGGCAATCTGATGGGGCGATTGCGCTTTTGTGATCGTGCCGACGTAACACTAAGGCGCTCAACACGCAGGGACTGTCCTCATTGCTAGGGACAGACTGCCTCTCGCAAAGCTTCGAATAATTTCCGTTCCAGTTCTCGGATTTGCTGTCCTTGCGAGGGAGTCGGCGATGCGCCTCTTTGGTCTGACGATAACGGCGGGTGTTCTTCTTTCGACCTCGGCCATGGCACAAGCCTGGCCTGACAAGCCGATCGAACTGGTGCATGGATTTGCCGCTGGCGGCAACGCGGATGTCGCCGCGCGCCTGGTCGCGGCGCCGCTATCCGAGATTTTTGGCAAGCCTGTTGTCGTCAACTCCAAGCCTGGTGCCGGCGGCAATATCGCGACTGAATACGTGGTGCGGCGGCCGCCGGACGGATATTCGCTTGTTCTGCTGGTGGGCGGTCATGCCGTATCTGCAGCGCTTTACAAAAAGCTCAATTTCCACGCGGTGAATGACCTGACGTTTACGTCGCTGATCTCGGTCAATCCCTTCGTGATGGTCGTCCGAAACGAAAGTCCCATCCGCGATTTGCCTGATCTGATTCGGCGGTCGAAGGCGCAGCCGGGCAGCGTCACCTTCGGCTCCGCCGGTATTGGCACCACTCAGCATCTCGTCGGTGAGATGGTCGCACAGCAAGCCGGCATCAAGCTGGTCCATGTCCCGTATCGTGGCGGCACGCAGGCGCTGACCGACATGATGGGCGGCACTGTGGATATGCTGGTGGACACGATCACCGTGGCGCGCGAGGCGTTGGAAGGGGGCAAGATCCGCGTTCTCGGCATCAGCAGCCCGCAGCCTTGGCCGTCTCTTGCGAGCGCGCCGCCGATCGCCAACACGATCCCGAATTTCTCGGCTATGTCGTGGATCGGAATCGCAGGCCCGGCCAATATGCCGGAGCCGATCGTCCGCCGGCTGACCGATGCCATTCATCAGGTTATGGTGCCCGCCGCCATCAAGGCGAAGTTTGACAACATCGGCCAGCAGGTCAGAACGAGCACGCCTGCGGAAATGCGCGACTTCATCAGCGCAGAGGTCGCGCGATGGAACTCGGTGGTCGATCGCGCCGGCATCGAACGTCAGTAAAACCACCGCGCCAGATTGCAGTCGTCCGTGACGGTCTCGGCGCCGCGGAACTACGTCCTGGTACACGGGGCGGGGCATGGCGGGTGGTGCTGGCGTCGTGTGGCCGACAGGCTGCAATCGCAGGGCCATCGCGTGATTGCGCCAACGTTGACGGGACTTGGCGAGCGGCAGCACCTGCTGGATCCGACTGTTGGTCTCGATACCCATTGTCAGGACGTGATAGGGGCTATCGAAGCCGAAGAACTCGATGACGTCATCCTCGTTGGCCACAGCTATGGCGGGATCGTGGTGACGCTCGTCGCTGACCGACTTCCGTCTCGTCTGGCGCAACTCATCTATCTGGATGCCCAAGTCCCGCGAAATGGAGAGAGTTGGGCCTCTTTGCAACCTGATATTATGCCGATGCGAGAACAAGCATCGCTTGAATATTCTACCCGCTGCGGATCGAAGGCACGCGTGATGCAGCTGACGCCACCCTTCGATTTTTCCGGAATGCTTGGCGTCACCAGTTCCGATGATATCGCCTGGATACACCGCCGGCTCAGCGACCAGCCATGGTCGACTTACGTTCAGCCTGTCCGTCTCAAAGCAGATCCGGGAAACGGCGTTCCACGCGCCTACGTGGATTGCACCGGCTCCGCGCTAAGAGTCCTGGATCAGGTAAAGGCGCGAATCCGGCAGGATCCGGGCTGGAAATATTACAGGCTGGCGGCCGCGCACGATCTGATGATCACGGCAGCCGAAGAGACAGCTGAGATTCTTATGAGGTTTCCCGAAGAGAGCGAACGAATTCCATCAGCGCATTAGCAGGAAGAGGAAATCATGTCAGACGTGCATCCGCTTACGCAAGGTTTCCTTGGGTTGGAACTGTTCATGGTAATAGCCACGCCGGTTCGCTCTCCTCAAATTACAGACGAACTTCTCAAGGCTCATCTTGAACATCAGGTGCGTCTCGAAAAACAGGGCATACTCTTTGGTGCGGGTCCTCTATATCCCGAAGGAAGTGACCAGCCTCAGGCTGGCTGTATCTTGTTGAGGGCGCGTTCATTTGAGGAGGCGCGATCGATTGCCGACCAAGATCCACTTCATAAATCCGGCCTTCGGACCTACACAATTCAGAAATGGCGGATCAACGAAGGTAGCTACACTGTAACGGTCAATTATTCCGATCAGAGCGCCTTTCTGGCCGACTGTCGCCTGCTGGCTAGCAGTTCACTGTAAATTCCAAAATCCGCGCCGTCATAACTGCTCGATGTCGATGCGCACTACGAGCTCGATGGTCTCAATCTGACATCCAGCATGTCACTCGCTTCCCCCGGGCTTGTGCCTGAGGTTTTGGAGCAGGATAGGAATCGGTTTGTAGCCAAATACTAGCCAATGCTAGCAGCTGTAGTAGTTCCATGCGGCTAAGCCTCTGAAAGGCTTGGCGTCCCCTAGGGGATTCGAACCCCTGTTACCGCCGTGAAAGGGCGATGTCCTAGGCCTCTAGACGAAGGGGACGCAGGCCGCGTGGAGGCGATGATCTAAACGGCGTTGGGCCCAAATGCAAGCAAAGGGGAATAGCGGGGCCGGTCCGGCGTAAATAGGGGACACAAGGTTCTGATGCCCGGCCCGGATCGGCTGGGCTATAGTTCGCGAAATCCCTGTTTCGGGGCCCTTTTGGAGGAAATTATGCGTCTTTTCAAAGGTTTGCTGGCGTGTTCGAGTCTGGCCCTGGCGCTTACGGTGGCGACCGTTGGCTCCGCCCCGGCAATGATGGGGGGCAGCGCGCCCGAGACGGCCAAGAGCCGCAACTACACGGACGGCGAGCGCGCGGTAAAGGCGAAGGACTACGCCAAGGCGATTCCCCTGCTGGAGCGGGCCTGGAACGACAACAAGACCGATGCCGATACCAACAACCTGCTCGGCTACAGCCACCGCCAGCTCGGCAACAAGCAGGTGGCGCTCACCTATTATCAGCGCGCGCTGCAGGCCGATGCCAACCACAAGGGCGCCAACGAGTATATCGGCGAACTCTATGTCGAGATGAACGACCTGCCAAAGGCCGAGACCCATCTCGCGAAGCTGGCGCAGGTCTGCGGCAATATGACCTGCGAGGAATATCGCGACCTCAAGGCCGCGATCGAGAAGGCCAAGGCGGGCGGCCCGCGCACCGGCTCCTGATCGCCCGGGTCAGCCGGCGGTCAACGCGCCGACGGTTTCCGGAAGGTCGTGCGCGCGTTTGATCGCGTGCACTTTCAGCGTCTCGCGGCGGCCGCGGATTTCCGTTTCCATGACGGGGAAGGCTGACACGTCCAGCCCCGCCGCCGCGGCGACGTCCTCCGAGATCACGAGTTCCACGCCGAATTCCTTGGTCATGGATTCCAGGCGGCTGGCCGTGTTCACCGCGTCGCCGATGGCGGTCAGGCCCATCGCCATCGCAAAGCCCATCTCGCCGACGATGGTCGGGCCGACATGGATGCCGATGCCGATACGCAGCGGCTTGTCGAGATCGTGTTCCAGAGTCTTGTTGAGCGCCTCCAGGGCCAGGCCCATGCCGCGCGCCGCCAGCAGCGCCTCGCGACAGGCATCCGCCGTATCGCCGCGATCGGTCGCGCCGAACAGCGCCATCACGCCGTCGCCGATGAACTTGTCCACATAACCGCCGGCCTCCTGGATCGCCATGCCCATCGCCGCGAAATAGCGGTTGAGGACGAAGACCACGTCGTAGGGCAGCTTCTTTTCCGAAAGCTGGGTGAAGCCGCGCAGATCCGCGAACAGGATCGCGATCTCGCGTTCGCGGCCCTGCAGATGCAGCGGCCGCGATGCCCGCGCTTCCTGCAGGCCCGCGGCTGCCGGCAGAAGCGGAACGACGGAAAGGTCCTCCTGCGGCCGGACCTGACAGGCCAATCGGACATTCGGGGTCGCGTTGACCCGCGCCAGCACCGCCTGTTCCGCGGCGGACGGTTTGGGCAGTGTTTCGATGCCGTTGGTGATGCGGACGCGGCAGGTCGAGCAGCGCCCGCGGCCGCCGCACACCGCCGCGTGCGGAATGCCGTGCAGCCAGCTGATCTCCAGAATGGTCGGGCCGGGGGCGGCCTCGACGACCCGGCCGCCGGGATAGGTAAGACGGACAAGCCCGCGTTGCCGCTCGATCAGCGAGCGCACCGCGCGGGCGCCGAAGGCGATCACCAGCATCGCGCCGAAGATCCAGTAGACGGTGCTCAGCAACTCGCCCAGCTCGGCAAGCGCCGCCGCGCTCTGCAGATTGAATCCCGCCAACGTCTCGGGCAGCCAGCCGGGCTGTGCGGCGAGGCGGGTGACCTCGCGGCCGGCGATGGCGAAACCAAGAAGGCCAAGCACCGGCACCAGCAGGGCGAGGGCGTAGAGCGAGGGTTGTGCCTGCGCGTACCACGGTTTCAGGCGCAGCCAGAAATACAGGCCAAGACAGCCATGCACCCAGGCGACAACCAGTGCCGTCGACTGCCACATTCCCTTCATCATGTCGAAATGCCAGATGCTGAGCAGGACGTAGGTGTAGGTATCGTTCACGCCATAGAAGCTGGCGGAGATGCGTGTGCCGATGACGTGTTCGGCGAGCATCGGAATGATGCAGAGGCCGAGGGTCAGCTGGAGGGCTTCGCCCGGGCTCATCTTCAGAAGTCGGCGCCGCTGGAAAATCGCCCACATCGCCAGGAGCGCGTGAATTGTGAGCGAAAAATAGAGAAGGGGGCCGAAGGGCAGGTTACGCCAGAACAGCACAAACCATTCGCGGCTCTCTTCGAGGGCGGCGAGCGAAATCAGTCCGAAGGCGTGATTGAGGAAGTGGCTGGCGACGTAGCTGAACAGAACGATGCCGGTGAAAAGCCGCAGCCGCCTGATAAGGGCGGGTGCCGACATCGCGAATGTCATGTCTTGCCGGCCTTTACAAAGGCTTGCTCAAGCGCTTCCAGCGGCAGCTTGACGCATTCCTGGCGGCTCTTGTGCGCGCGCACCGGCGTGAAGATGCCGTAACCGTCCCAGGGAGCGGATGCATCGCTGCCGCCGAACATCGCCTTCACGGCGTCGCGGCCTTTGCGGGCGTCGCCGATGGTTTTGCCGACCACCGCATCCGCCATGACCGATGCCGAGGCCTGGCAGAGCGCGCAGCCCCGCACTTTATGCGTGAGGTCGACGACTTTATCGCCGTCTAGTTTGAGGTCCAGCGTCACGCGGTCGCCACACAGCGGGTTGTCGACCGTGACGCTGACGTCCGGCGCGTCGAGGCGGCCGGCGTGCGAGGGCGTCTTCGCACGATCAAGGATCGCCTGCTGATAAAGATCCTCACTCATCGCAGCCGTGTCGCTGCGGCATCGAGGCCGGTGAGGAAGGCGTCGATATCGGTGTCGTTGTTGTAGAGCGCGATGCTGGCGCGGGTGGTGCCCGCGACATCGAGATGCTCCATCAGCGGCTGGGCGCAGTGATGGCCACCGCGCAGCGCCACACCATGGCTGTCCAGGATCTGGCAGATGTCGTGCGGATGCGCGCCGTCGATCTCGAAGGAAATCACGGGGACGCGGCTCTGCAGGCCAGACGGGCCGATGACACGCGCGCCCTTAACCTGGCCGATGCCGTCGAGCACGCGCTGCGCCAGCCGCAGTTCATGGGCGGAGACCGCCGGCCAGTCCAGCCGCATCAGCCAGTCGGTTGCGGTGCCAAGGCCGATGGCCTGCGCGATGGCCGGCGTGCCGGCTTCGAATTTATGCGGCAGATCCGCCCAGGTCGCCTTGTCGATCGTCACGGTGCGGATCATCTCGCCACCGCCCAGGAACGGCGGCATCGCTTCGAGGATTTCGCGCTTGCCCCACAGAACGCCAATGCCGTTCGGGGCAAACATCTTGTGGCCGGAGAAGGCGTAAAAATCGGCGCCGAGCGCCGGCAGGTCGAGCGGGCCATGCGGCGTGCGTTGCGCCCCATCGAGCAGGAGTTTCGCGCCGACGGCCCGTGCGGCGGCAACCAGCTTCGGCACATCGGTGACGGCGCCGGTGACGTTTGAGGCATGCGTCACGGCAATCAGCCTGGTCTTCTTGCCGATCACGCGGTCGAGGGACGTTAGATCGAGGCGGCCATCCGCCGTCGCGGGCAGTACCTTGAGCACGATGCCGCGCCGGTCGCGCAGCATCTGCCAGGGGATGAGATTGCTATGGTGCTCCAGCAGCGAAACAACGACTTCGTCGCCGGGCTGCAACGTATCGCCATAGGCGCGGGCCACCAGATTGATGGCGGCGGTCGCGCCCGATGTGAAGATGACTTCTTCGGCCGGCACGTTGAGATAGCGGGCGACACGCTGCCGCGCCTGATCGAAAGCCTCCGTCGCCGCTTCCGCCAGGCGATGGACGCCGCGCAGCACATTGGCGCGTTTGGTGGTCTCGAAATCGACGACAGCGTCGATCACGGCGCGCGGCAGCTGGCTTGTCGCGCCGTTGTCGAGATAGTGCAGCTTTTCCCCGGCGCCGTTGGCGAAGATCGGGAACTGGCTGCGGATCGCGGCGGCGTCGAAGCTCATGCCGATTCCCGCTGGACCGGCTGACGCAGGGCGGCCAAGGCTTCCGGCGTATCGATATCGACCAGAACGCCGTCATCGTCCATCTCGACCTCGCACACCTGATCGGCGTGCGAGCGGATCAGGCTGCGGCCTCCCTGGTCGCCTTCGACCGCGCGCATCTCGTCGAAGAAGCGGGCACTCCACAGAACCGGGTTCCCGCGCTTGCCCTTATGTGTCGGCACGCAGATCGAACGGCCTTCAATCGGATTGAAGGCGGCGATCAGGCGGTCGATATGGGCGGGTGTGACCTGCGGCATATCGCCAAGCAGGAAAACGGCGCCGTCGAAATCCTTGCCAGCAAGTGTGCCAAGCCCGGCGCGCATCGATGTGCTGAGACCGTCCGCGTAATCGGGATTGCCGACAAACTCGACCTTGCGCCCGGCCAGTGCTTCGCGCACGCGGTCGCCATCGTGGCCGGTGACCACGACAACCTGCTTGGCCTGCGACGCCAGCGCCGTATCGACGGCGCGCTGGACCATCAGGCGGCCATCGACTTCGGTCAGCAGCTTGTTGGCCGGCGCCATGCGGCTTGAACGTCCGGCCGCCATCACGACGGCGGCAATCTTGGGGGCGCGCGGAACCGCGGCGACGGGGGCAGGGCTGGCCTTGCCGCGCGGCAGCGGCCGGGTCGGGATTTCCATGAGCAGGCCGCCAAGGCCCATGCGCATGATGTCCTGTTTCGTGACCGTCAGTCCGGCAAGCAGACGCTCAAGCACCCAGTCGAAGCCGTTGAGCTTGGGTGAGCGGGCGCAGCCGGGCAGGCCGATCACCGGCGTTTCGCCGATGCGGCCCAGCAGCAGCAGATTGCCGGGATCGACCGGCATGCCGAAATGCAGAATTTCTCCACCGCCGGCAACAATGGCGGCGGGAATAGCATCGCGGCGGTCGACGATGGCAGAGGCGCCAAGCACAAGGATGGGGTCGCAGCCGGCGGCGCGCTGTTTTTCGATGGCCGCTTTGATGGCGGCTTCATCGTGATCGACCAGCTCTTCGGCCGCCAGTTCACTGCCCAGCGCCGCGACGCGGGCCCGTGTCGCAGCCACGGTGTTGGCGAAGATGACTTCCTTCATCCCAGGCAGGCGGCTCTGGATCAGGCCGACCCGGCGCTTCTGGAAAGTCGCAATGCGGACCATCGGCCCGCCTTCGGCGGCAATCGCCTTGATCTGCTCGATGACGGAAGCGGGGGCCGCAAAGGGAATGATCTTGATCGTCGCCGCCATCTGGCGCGGTTCGATCCGCGTGAAGGCGGGCAGGGTCGCAACCGTGATGGATTCATCGAGCAGGTTAATGCGGTCGAGCCGTGCGCCGTCGACCACCAGCAGGCCGGTCTCGTTGGCGAACAGGTTGCAGCGGCCGGTGAAGGCGGCGCTCTGGGGCAGATGGTCGCCTTTGATGGCGGTGGCGATCTCCGCCGCCGCCTTGTCTTCCGGCACGTCACCGGTTTCGAGCCGGGCGGCGACCACGCGTTCGTGTCCGGCATTCAGCAGAGCGGCCACGTCGTCCGCCGACAGCACGCGGCCTTTCTTGAAGGCCGTGCCGCCGAACTTCACGCCATGGGCGAGGATCGCGCCCGCGGCATCAGACGTGGCGATCTCGCCGAATTTCATCCGGGAACCTCGGCACGGCGGATCTGGGTGATCTGCGCCATGATGGACAGCGCGATTTCCGCCGGCGACAGCGCGCCGATGTCGAGGCCGACCGGCCCATGAATGCGCGACAGTTCATTGTCGGTAAAGCCCAGCGCCTTGAGGCGGCCAAGGCGTGCGGCGTGGGTCTTCCGGCTGCCGAGCGAGCCGACATAGAAGGCCGGTGATTTCAGGGCGGCTTCCAGCGCCGGATCGTCGAGCTTGGGATCGTGGGTCAGCGTCACGACGGCGGTGCGCATATCGGGCTTCAGTATTTCCATCGCCTCATCCGGCCAGTCGCCCATGACCTCGAAGTCCTCGAACTTCTGGCTCTGGGCGAAGCCGCTGCGCGGATCGATGAGGGTGACGCCGTATTCCGCAAGACGCGCCATGCGCGCCAGCGTCTGGGCGATATGCACGGCGCCGACGATGATCATGCGCGGCGGCGGGTTGAACACCTGGACGAAGACTTCGCCCGCCGGTGTCTGGAAGCGGATGTGTTCGTCGCGCTTCATCGCGTCGACGGCTGCCGCAACCATGTCGACGTCGATGCACAGGTCGCCTTCGGTCTCGCGTTCCCTGATGAGAAGCTGCTGACCGGTCTTCAGGTTGGTCGCCAGCGCCACCGATGTCTTGGCGGCGCGCGCGGCCTGCAGT
Organism: Alphaproteobacteria bacterium; assembly: GCA_965279355.1. GTDB lineage: Bacteria > Pseudomonadota > Alphaproteobacteria > CACIAM-22H2 > CACIAM-22H2. The sequence continues at coordinate 89,041 of OZ257155.1, forward strand.
TTGTCCAGAATATCGCGTTTCATGGTCAGTCCAGACGTTCGACGAAAACCTGCACCTTGCCGCCGCAGGCAAGGCCGACTTCCCAGGCCTGCTCGTTGGTGACGCCGAAATCCAGCAGGCGCGGCTTGCCCGACGCGATGACTTCCTGCGCCTCGCGGATCACGGCGCCTTCGATGCAGCCGCCGGAGACGGAGCCGACAAACTTGCCGCTTTCGTCGATGGCCAACTGGCTGCCGACCGGACGCGGGCTGGAGCCCCAGGTGGTGACGACGGTGGCAAGCGCCACGCCCTTGCCGGTTTTCCGCCAGCCGGCGGCTTCGGTCAGGATGTCGTTGTCGCTGGTCATGGTGTCGGTCATGCCGCTTTTCCTTTCCAGAGGAATGGAGATGCCACGGGAACCCGCCCGTGGTCGCCAAGGGCCGCCGCAACATCGGCGAGGCTGGCGAGATTATGCGCGGCCCGGAATTCGTCGACATGCGGAAGGATGGCCCGCATCCCTAATGATTTGGGCTCGAAGCCGTCATACCGCAAGAGCGGATTGAGCCAGACCAGCCGGTGCGCGGATTTGTGAAGCCGCTCCATCTCGCGGGCCAGGCCGCTGCCGGCATCGCGGTCCAGCCCGTCGCTGATGAACAGCACGACGGCATTCTGGCCCAGCACGCGGCGGGACCACAGGCGGTTGAACTCGGCGATGCAATGGCCGATGCGGGTGCCGCCGGACCAGTCGGTGACGGCGCCGGCCACGCGGGACAGCGCCTCGTCGATATCGCGATAGCGGATCTGGCGTGTGACGTTGGTCAGCCGCGTGCCGAACAGGAAGGTATGGACGCGGCTGCGGTCGTTGCTCAGCGCATGAAGGAAATGCAGGAACATGCGGGAATAGCGTTCCATCGACCCGGAGATGTCGCACAGCACGACAACCGGCGGCAGCCGCTCGCGGGGATGGCGGAAGCGCAGGCTGATGATGTCACCGCCCGACCGCAGGGTGGAGCGCAGAGTCGCCCGCAGGTCGGCGCGCGCCCCGGCGGGATCGGGACGATAGCGCCGCGTCTTCACCGGTTTGAAGGGCAGAGCGAGCCTCGCCATCATCAGCTTGGCCGACTGCATCTCGTCGGCTGACATCTGCTCGAAATCCTTGGTGCGGAGCAGCTCGCGGTCCGACCAGGTGAGCGTGGCGTCGAAGGTCTCTTCGGTCTTCTGTTCTTCCGGCGGCTGGCGATTGTTCTCGGGGCCGCGCAGCGCCTCGGCCACGCGACGCGTCACCGGCTTCTTGCTGCCGTCGGGCGGCAGCAGGTTCTCCGGCGTCAGCATCGACATCATGCGTTCGAGAATCTGCGGATCGCGCCAGAACAGGCGGAACGCCTCATCGAACAGCTCGCGCTGGTCGCGGCGGTTCACGAAGATGGCGTGGAGCGTCCAGTAGAAGTCGGTTCGGTTGGTGATCCCGGCCGCGCGGACCGCATGAACAGCGTCGATCACGCGGCCGGGACCGATGGGCAGTCCCGCCGCGCGCAACGCCCGCGCGAAATGCATCAGGTTGGCGGTGAGGGCGCCCGTCGGGCCCTCTGATTCCGCGTCGCTCATCTGGGTGCCGCGGCCAGCTCCGCTTCGACTTCCTGCAGGATGCGCTTGGCTTCGCCGCCGCCGATCTTGGCGATGTCGTCCTGATACTTCAGCAACGTGCCCAGAGTATCGTTGATGGTCGCCGGATCGAGAGTCACGCGGTCGAGTTCGATCAGCGCCTTGGTCCAGTCGATCGTCTCGGCGACGCCGGGCTGCTTGAACAGTTCTTCCTTGCGAAGCTTCTGCACGAAGCCGACGACCTGACGGGTCAGTTCTTCTCCCGCGCCGGGTGCCTTCAGCTTCAGAATGGCCAGCTCGCGCTCGGCATTGGGATAGTCGACCCAGTAGTAGAAGCAGCGGCGCTTCAGCGCGTCGTGGATTTCGCGGGTGCGGTTCGACGTGACGATGACGATCGGCGGCTCGGGTGCCTTGATGGTGCCGAGTTCGGGGATCGTCACCTGATAGTCGGAGAGCACCTCAAGCAGATAGGCTTCGAACGGTTCGTCGGCGCGGTCGAGCTCGTCGATCAGCAGGACCGGCGGGCCGGCGGGATCGGGCTGCAGCGCCTGGAGCAGCGGACGGCGGATCAGGAACCGTTCCGAGAAGATCTCGTTCTCCAGCGTCTGCCGGCTTTCGTGACTGGCTTCGGCAAGGCGGATCTCGATCATCTGCCGCGGGTAGTTCCACTCATAGACGGCGGACGCGGAATCAAGACCTTCGTAGCACTGCAGCCGGATCAGGCGGCGGCCGAGCGTTTCGGCCAGGACCTTGGCGATTTCGGTTTTGCCGACACCCGCTTCGCCTTCGAGAAAGAGCGGACGTTTCAGGCGCAGCGCCAGAAAGACGGCGGTGGCGAGGCTGCGATCGGCTACATATCGGCCATCAGCGAGAAGGGCGAGGGCGTCGTCGACGGAAGAGGGAGCAGGGCGTGATCCGCTGGCTTTGGTCATGCGTAAATAGGCCATCAAATAAGGGAAACCGAATGGCGGCCACTCTAGCCGATCAGGCGACGGGAGACGAGCCTGTCGATGGTCCGGAAATGGCCAAAAAACCCATGCGCTCCATGAACATATCGACCTTTACCCGAATCGGGATGAGCCGGGTTGCGGTCGCCGTCGGGCTGGTTGCGGCGCTACTGTCCGGCTGCTCACCGACCGCCATTCTCGACACCCTGACACCGGCCGGCGCATACGAGCTGCGCTCGCAGATCGCCTATGGCACGCGGGACCGCCAGGCGCTCGATGTCTACCGGCCGCGGGACGCAGGCCCGGCGCGGCCCGTGATTGTCTTCTTCTATGGCGGAAGCTGGCGGGGCGGGGAGAAGGCACAGTATCGCTTCGTCGCCGAGGCCCTGACCCGGCAGGGCTTCGTGGTCGTGATCCCGAACTATCGCGTCTATCCTGAAGTCAGCTTCCCCGGCTTCATCGAGGACGGCGCGCTCGCGGTCCGCTGGTCGCGTGATCATGCCGCGGAATTCGGCGGCGATCCGGCGCGGCTCTTTGTGATGGGACATTCGGCCGGCGGTCATATCGCGATGATGGTCGGCCTCGCCGGCCGCTATCTCGATGCTGTTGGCGTATCGAGAAAAGAGATCGCCGGTCTCATCGGCATCGCCGGCCCTTACGATTTCCTGCCGTCGGAACAGCGGCGGGTCCAGGAGGTGTTTGCCTCGGCGCCCAATCTCGACGAAGCGCAGCCGATGCTCTACGCCGACCGCAATGCGCCGCCCGTCCTGTTGCTCCACGGCACGGCGGACCGGACCGTCTATCCGAGAAACTCAGAGCGGCTGGCGGCAAAGCTTCGCGAGGCCGGGGCGCCGGTGCGGCTGGAGCTCTATCCGCAGCTCGGCCACTACGAAATCATGCTCGGCCTGTCATCCGTGCTGGGCAACGGCAGCCGCCTGATGAGCGATATCGTCGCGTTTACGGAAGCGCGGGGATCGACGGCGGCGCTTAGCGCCGGTTCGCCGATTTCAGATTGAGCGTGGTGAGGTCGGCGATGATCTGCGCGCCAATGGCGCCGCCTTCGCCGCCAAGCTTCTGCTTCCAGATCACCTGGATCGCGTTCAGATAGCTTTCGATCGCCATGCTTTGCTGTGCCGCTGCCGCGACATTGGCGAGATAGCTGATAAATAGTTCAGTGATCTGCGCCATCAGCGTGTAGTTACGCGATGTCGCGCGCTCGCCGATGACGATGGCGAGTGAGCGGAACTCGGCATTGGCATCGTCGCGGGTCGCGAGATCGGACCACGGTCCTTTGAACAACGTCGTGAGGCGTTCGAGGTCGCGGTCGACGGCGAACGCGTAGTCGGTCTTGCGTCCGGCGAGCTGCTTGTCCGTCATCGTGACAAGATCGGAGACAGACCCCGTGATCTTCCGGACCTTGTCCGCCATCAGGTTACGTGGCTGAAAGACCTGCGCTTCGTTGTCGTCGTCGGTATTTTCTGGCTTGTCGCTCACGGACGAATCCCTGCAGCATCACACGGGCGAGGCTGCGGCCTTTTCAAGAAGTCGCTGGATGGGGGAAACTGCGCTTACCTACAATTGTAGGTAACATTACAACGCGGCAGGTTGTTTCGCAAAACGATTAGAAGAGGTCAACGAGCAAAAATGCGTTGTCCTTCTTCATCTTCATTAACGTAGAGCATTTGGCGTGTCTGTCCGGAGGCGAACAGTGAAACTGCTCCTTGTCGTCGCAATCATTGCTACCGCGCTCTTGGTTAATGCCGATGCCAGAGCGCAGCCGTTGCAGATCATCGATACGCATGTGCATGTCGATGGGCATATGCGTGGCGGGACGGATTGGGCCGGCGCGGCTCGCCGGGCCCTCGAAAAGATGGACGGGGCGGGGGTGCGGCTCAGTTTTGTCGTGCCGCCGCCGCAACCGCCCGGCTTTCCCGTGACCTGGGAATGCGATGAGTACGCGCGCATATTTCAGGGGTTCTCGCAGCGATTTGCGTTGGTCTGCGGCGGTGGAACGCTCAGCCGACTGATCGTCGAACATGCGCGTCAGCCGGCGGTCGATCCGGGGGTCGCGCGGCGGATGGAGGATCTGGCGGGCCGGTTTGCGGCGCTCGGGGCCGTTGCGTTGGGGGAGTTTGCGGCCCAGCATTTCTCCTTCGAAGCTCGCCATCCCTATATCGGCTTTTCGCCCGATCACGCGCTGATGCGGCTTCTTGCCGATCTGGGCGCGCGTCACCGCCTGCCCATCGAGCTGCATATGGAAATCATCCGCGGCACGTTCGATATGCCGCAGGGCCTCAGGCAGGCGTCGTCGCAAAATCCGGCGCAGATCGCCGACAACCTGGCGGCGTTCGAGCGGCTGCTCGCGCATAACCGCGATGCCGTGATCGTCTGGTCGCATTACGGCTGGGACAATACGGGACAGCGCACGGGAACGCTGATGAAGGACCTGCTGTCCCGCCACCCCAATCTCTATTCGAATGTGAAGATCCAGCCCGGCTCGCCGCCGTCACGGCACATCTTTACCGAAACGGGCGAGCTCAAACCGGATTTCGTGGACGCCATCGAGGCTTTCCCCGATCGGTTCATGGTGGGGTCGGACGCGTTTTATGCGCTGCAGCCGACGCCCGCAGCGCGCGAGGCCGACCGCCTGATCGGCAGCACGCAGAAGCTTGCCGCCAGCCTCAAGCCGGAGACGGCGCGGCAGGTTCTGTCGGAGAACGCGATCCGACTTTATCGTCTCAAGGAACGCGGTCTGGTGCCCTGAGCGTCAGATTTGCGGAAGACGATAGACGCGCTGCGCCGTGTCGTGGAATAGCGCCGCCTTCTCATCGCTGGAGGCGCCTGATGCAATGCGCTTGAGTGCGTTCCACAGAACGGCGTAGCTGCACGACACCTTGTCGACGGGAAAGTTGCTTTCGAACATCGAGCGTTTGGGACCGAATGCCTCCAGGCAGGTTTCGATATACGGTTTCCAGGCGGCGGCGAGTTCCGTGGAAGGGACGGGCTTTTCGCGCGTATCAAAGCCGAAGCCGAAGATGCGCATGCCGAGGCCGCCCAACTTCACCGAAACATTGGGGCAGTTCGCCAGCTCTTTAATGTTGCTGCGCCACGCCGCGAAAATCTCATCCCGCTTGCCTTCATAGGGGCCGACGCCGAGGGCGCCGCCGACATGATTGAGGATGATCGAGGTCTTCGGAAACGCCCGGGCAAGATCGATCAGTTGCGGCAGCTGCGGATGATAGAGCCAGGCGTCGAATGAGAGACCGTATTTGGCGAGCCGGCCGAACCCGTCGCGGAATTTCGGGTCCATCATCAGGGTGAAGGGTGGCTTCAGCATCGGCGATTTGATCCGCTCATCCGGATCCACCGCCGTTGAATGGCGGATGCCCTTTAAGCGATCACCGGCGGCCCGCTGATGTGCCTCCAGCACCTTTTCGACACCGGCGCCGAGGGTCAGGTCCACATGGCCGATGATGCCAGCGCAAAAGCGGATATCTCCGTAGGTGCCGGCGGCGGCCATTGCCGCGACACCATTGACGAACTCTGTCTCACCGACCGGCTTAAGCTCTTCCGGTCCGTCCGCGCGGTACATGGAGCGGCACTGGAGATAGACGGTCGAGCGGATGTTGTGGCCGCTGCCGAGATCGGCCAGCAGTTCGTCCAGCAGATAGCGCGACTGCGCCGACTCCCACAGATGATGATGCGGATCGATGATCGGCAGTGTCGGGTCCAGGATTTCCTCCTGGTGTTGCTTGAGCCACTCGATGTTGGCGGCATACAGCGCCGCGCCGTGATTGGGCTGAACAACGTTGAAAGTCATGAGTACACCGCGACGTCCTGCGCGAACTGCGAGACCGGGCGTTCGCGGCATGTCGTGCGGCGCATGTCGCGCCGGTATCTCTGATCGTCGAAATCCGTCGCCCGGTGCATGGTGCAGCGATTGTCCCAAATCAGCAGATCGCCCAGCTTCCATTCGTGGCTGTAGACGAATTGCGGCTGGGTGGCGAAGCGCATGAGCTCTTTCAGCAGCGCCCGCCCTTCATCCACCGGCCAGCCCAGGATGTGCGAGGCATGGGCGGCGATGTAGAGAGTCTTGCGCTTCGAGGTCTCGTGAATCTGGACCAGGCGGTGATAGGCGGGCGGGCTTGAACTCTCGACCTCTTCGGGGGTCGGATCGGGGAAACCGGCAACGCGGCGGGAATTCCAGATCGAGTGATAGGCGACGAGGTTCTCGATCTTGTCCTTCTTCTCGTCCGGCAGCGCATCGTAGGCGGCGCGCAGGTCGCAGAATTCGGTATTGCCGCCTTCGGGCGGAATCTCGTGGCCGAGCAGGAGAGAATAGGTGGCGCGGTTCTGGATGAACGACATGTCGTTATGCCAGAGCTTGTCGCCCTTCTTGAACAGATGGCGCCGCGCCGTGGACGGCATGATGGTCCCGTCGGGATTGAGGTTGCTCACATCGACAATATCGGGATCAGCGATGCGCTTGGGCCCGTCGCCCTTGACCGTGAAGGTCACGCCTTTTTCGATCGGACCCAGGACCTTGCTGAACGCGACATGCTGCGCGTCCGTCGGCGGCACCTTGTTGCGGATGACGCAGACCGCGTAACGGTCGAGCGCCTTCCGGATCGCGTCGTAGGGGATCTGATCCTGGGGGCCGCCCAGATCGACGCCGGTGATCGCGGCGGCGAAGGTGGATTGCAGCGGTGTGACGTGCATGCCGGTTTCCTCGTTTTTCCTTAAGCCGATCTTATCCTGCCGTGCCGGCGGGATCGAGTGTCCTGACACCGCGCGGCCAGACCCGGTCCCGCGCCACCGGCCCTGCCATCAATTTGCTTCACGCGGCGGCAACGCCAGATCCCGGAACCAAGCGGGAAGAGAACGGTTGGTTATCACGTTAGATGAAGACGGGTGCCACCGCGATAGTGTGCGGTAGCGGAAGTGGTCCGGGGAGAGCGGCAAAGACCACAGCACCGGCTTAACATCGAAACCAGTTATGGAGATTGAAACATGAAACGGGTTGCGATTGCAGTTGCCGCTTTGTCGCTCGTCGGTCTGAGCGCCTGCGGTCAGAGTACGGGTGATCGTGCGCTTTCCGGTGGCGCGATCGGTGCGGGTGCCGGTGCGCTGGGTGGCGCTTTGGTCGGCGCGCCGGTGACAGGTGCTGTCCTGGGCGGCGCGGCCGGTGCGGCCGGCGGCGCCTTGACCCGCCCGGATCAGGTGGATCTCGGCAAGCCGGTCTGGCGTTAAGCTAGCGCCTGATCGATGGAGCGGCGTCGGGGTTCTGCCCCGGCGCCGTTTCATTTTGCGGGTGCGAAGAAATCGGAAGACGAAGACGCGTGTCTTTTTTGTTCGGCGCACGGAAATGCGGACCCACCCACCCATTTCCAAAGTTGTAACCGGATAACGGGGTTGCGGAACCATCCGCCAGCTTTGACCGTTCGTTTCGACATCGCTTCACAAAGGGATACCGCTATGCGCAAAACTGGAAAGCTTCTCGCAGTCCTCGGTCTCGTCGGCGCGCTCGGCGCCTGTGCCGTGGCTGAGGGCCGGCAATCGGCCGGCAACTACGTCGACGACGCCACCATCAGCACCAAGGTCCGGACCGAAATCGTCAAGGATCCGAACCTGAAGCTGTCGCAGATCGACGTGCACACGATGCAGGGCACGGTTCAGCTCAGCGGCTTCGTCGACAACGCCCAGGCCAAGGCCCAGGCCGGCGACGTCGCGCGCAAGATCGACGGCGTGAAGTCGGTCAAGAACGACATCGTCGTTCAGACCGCCCAGCAGCGCCGCTAAGCCTCCGAACGGAAACGGCTCCGTCTCCCGGAAGGGCGACGGAGCCGTTTTCTTTTGAGCGCGCTTACTTGTACGAACCGTCGTCGTTCAGGCGCTTGGTTGGTTTCATGAAGACGACGATGAACAACGCCCCATTGGGGCAGCGCGCGATGTGCCGGCTCTTGCCGGGCCGCCACACGAAATTGCCGGCGGTGCATTCCCCTTCGTCGTCGACAAGGCTGCCTTCCAAGACGAATGTCTGCTCGATCTCCGGGTGCTCGTGAAACGGGATGACCCCGCCCGGTGCCATTCTGACCAGCCAGGTCTGCATGCCCGTGGCCTTGTCCTCATAGAGGATCTTGCGCTCCGATCCCGGCGGGCCGGCCGTTTCCCAAGGCATGTTGTTGACGTCCACATAGCGCGGCTTCAGCTCCGGTGGATTGATGATTGGCGCCTTGGCGCTTAGAACTGTTCCGGCTTCCGGCATGATGTCCTCCCAGACGTGATGCCCGCTTATTGCGGCTGGATCTTCGCGATTTTCACATATTCCTTCCAGTCCTCGATCTCCTGAATCTGCAGCTTGCGCAGATCGTCCGGCGTGCCGCCCTGCGGGTAGGCGCCGAACTTGTCGAGGAAGGCCTTGGTCTCATCGGTCGCAATGATCTCCTGGAACCAGCCGTTGATCTTGCCGGTGATGGCCGTCGGCGTGCCGGCCGGCATCACGGCGGCCCACCATGAGGTGAATGTGGCCTTGGGTAAGCCGGCCTCTGCAATGGTCGGCACGTTCGGCAGACCGTTCGACCGCTTCGGCGTGCTGACCGCCAGCGGCTTCACGCGACCCGCATTGATCTGCGCCATGCCGAAGACCGGATCGGCCCACGCGAAGTCGATGGCGCCGCTCCCCATGTCCCCGAGATAAGCCTGTGCATCGCGATAGATGACCTGCACGCCGGGAACGCCGGCATAGGTCTTGTAAAGCTCGGCAAGCACGACGGATGACGATGCGGTGCCGGCGTAGGAAACCTTTTCGCCTTTCTTTTTCAGATAGTCGTTCAGATCGGTAACGGTGTTGACCGGCGTCTTCGGATCGACGATCAGGATGAACGGCTGGCCGAGCAGCAGGCTGACCGGCGCGAAACCGTTGACTGTGTCGTAGCCGATATTTTTCAGGAGCAGCGCGTTCACCGACATCGCGGGATATCCTGCGATCAGCATCGAGTAACCATCCGGCTTGCCACGCGCGACGGCTTCCCCGGCAAGACTGCCCAGCGCACCCGGCTTGTTCTCGACAACCACCGGCCGTTTCAGATACGGCTCCAGCTTGTTGCCGAAATAGCGGGCGAGGGTGTCGGCGCCGCTGCCGGCGGGAAAGCCGGAGAACACGCGCATCTCGCGCGACGGCCAGTCCTGTGCCTGGGCGGCCGTTGCCGACAGCAACGCGGCGGTCGCAATCATCAGGGGACGTACGAATGAGAACATCAGGCTTCCTCCTTGAAACGTTTTTAGGTCCGGCCATCCGCGACGATGGGCAGCCGTTCAAATAGGGGTCGACGCTAACATGGCTTTTGATACTGTGCCACGTCACCAACACCAAATACTGCGAGGAACCTCATGGCGCGCGAGAAAATCGATATTCCGAAGGAACATTGGACAAGCTCTGGGCGCCCGGCGGTCATGTGTCGATGGTGACGTCAATAGATGAGCAAGGCCGTGTCAATGCCGCGTCATATGCAACGAGCGTCCGCATCGTTCATAACCCGGTCCACATCGCCTTCACGACGTACGCGACAGGCCAGACCGGCGTAAATATCGAGAAGACCAAGAAATTCGTGATCAACCTGCCGCCCTATGACCGCAGCGTGCTGGAGAAGGTGCGCATCGTCGGCCTGCCGTTTGCGCCCGGCGTGAACGAGCTGGACAAGGCCGGCCTGACATCCCTTCCGTCGGTGACCGGCGACGGCATGCCGCCGCGCATCGCCGAATGCACCCGTCACTTCGAATGCGAACTCGTCTGGTACAAGGACTGGGTCAAGCGCCGCATGATCGTCGGCAACGTGCTGGCGGCGTCCTGCGATGTCGGCGGTGTCGACAGCAACGGCTTCATCAACTGGGAGCAGCTCAAGCCCGTCGCGTTCTGCGGCGCGCCGTATGGCGACATGTTCGCGGCCCAGTACGAGACGATGAAGGTCGGGATGCCGTATGACGGTCCCGAGGCGCATTACGGCGAGAAGAACACCAAGGATCTTTTCAAGACCGAGAACGAACTCAAGGACTGAGTTCGCCGGCTACACGCGCAGCCACCGATAAGAACGGCGGGCAGCCGAAAGGCCAGCCCGCCGTTTCCTTTATTGCGGTTTTAGATCCGTCAGCTTCACCAGCTGATTCCAGGTTTCCTTGTCCTTCGCCAGGCGGTCGCGGATGTATTTCGCATCGCCCGGTACCGGGCCGGCCACCGACTTTTCCAGGAAGTCGGCAGTCTCGCGGCTGGTGGTGATCTGGGTGACCCAGGTCGCCACCTTGTCGACGATCGGCTGCGGCGTGCCGGCCGGAAGATAGGCGCCCCACCACGGATTGAAGTTGTAGTTGGCGACCCCGGCTTCCTGCATGGTCGGCACCGACGGCAGGACCGAGATGCGCTTGTCAGGCGTCGCCGCCAGCGCGCGCAGCCGTCCGCCATTGATCTGGCCCAGAGCAAAGGCGCCGTCGAAGATCATGAAATCGAGCGTGGCGTTCTCGACTTCCGGCAGCGCGTCGGGGCTCAGGCGATAGCCGACGCCTTCGGCCTTGGTGCCGGTCTGGTTGAGGAAGTAGGCGGTGGCCACGACGGCGGTCGGGTTGGTGTAGCCGTAACGCGCCTGCTTCGTCTTCAGATGCGCGATCAGTTCCGGAACCGATTTGACCGGCGACTTGGCGCCGACGACGAGGACGAACGGCGTATCGAACAGGCCGGCGGCCGGGACGAAATCCTTGTCGGCATCGAAGGGGAGTTCCTTCACCAGATGCTGGCCGGCGGCCATCATCGAGTTGCCGGTGAACAGGATCGTGTAACCGTCGGGACGGGCGCGGGCGACAATGCCGCCGGCGATGGTGCCGATCGCGCCGGGTTTGTTTTCAACCAGCACCTGCTGCTTGCTGATCTCGCCGAGCTTGGTGGTGTAGTAGCGGACGAGGATGTCGGCGCCGCTGCCGGCGGCGAAGCCGATCACCACATGGATCGGCTTGTTCGGGTAATCCTGCTGGGCGCTGGCGCCGCCGCTGATGAGGGCGAGGCCGATTGCCGCGCCAAGCAGAGTCCGGGCGTATCTCATGTCGCGTTTTCCTCCTGTATGTCCGGCCGTTGATCGGTCCGGACTGTTCTGACTATCGGTTAGCGCATCCGGCGCTGCTGCGCCAGTCTGCGTTACCTGATTGTCGCGACCGGTCTCTGGAAATAGTGCCCGATGCGGTTCGTCGCGATCCGGAAGAGCTGCCACGGGTGACCGGTGGTCAGATAAAGCACATGCGCGTCACGACCGCGTCCGAAGCCGAGCTGGTTGGTGTTGCCGCGCTCGGGAAGCGGGAAGGTCTCGATAACCTGTCCGTCCGGATCGATCGCCACGACGGCGCGCTGAGGCGGATCGAATAGCGCGACATAGAGATTGCCGTCGGTATCCATCGTCATCCCGTCGGCCATCGCTTGATCGTTGCGATAGAAGAGACGGCCGTTGGAGACATTGCCGCCAGGATCGAGATCGTAAACGGCGACCGCGCCGCGCACGGTTCCGAAACGGTCATCCACGGGCGCATGCGGATTGACCTTGATCCGCGGCGAGTTGGTGATGGCGACATAGAGCCGCTTGCCGTCGGGCGATACCTCGATGCCGTTCGGGCGGACGATGTCGGTGATCAGTTGATGAAGGGTTCCGTCGGGATCGTAGCGGTAGACGGCATGCGGCAGTTCCGGCGGCTCCGGCGCCATGATCAGACAATCCGTGAAGTAGATGCGTCCCTGTGCGTCGCTGGTCAGGTCGTTGCAGCCGAGGAACCGCTTGCCGCAATAGTTGTCCGTGACAACCATTGTCGTCTTCGTCTTCAGGTCGTGCTTTGCCAGCGCCCGGCCACCGCCATAGCCGCCCTGGGCCATCCACATCGTCCCGTCGCGGTCGAAATGCAGGCCGAGCGTCAGGCCGCTTGGCTCAAGATAGGTCGTCGTCTCGCCCGATACCGGGTTGAAGCGATAGATCGTGCCGCCGATTTTGTCGTGCGGCGGCGAGGTCGTGATGTCGACCAAATAAAGGGCACCGTCCGGCGCGGCCACGACGCCCTCGGCGGTGACCCGGCCAGCGGTCGAGACCAGTTCCCACTGAGCATCCGCAGCAATCACCACATTCATGTGATTCGTCCCACTTTTCAGGGCGCTACTCTAGCATCCGACTGTGCCGGTGGAAGATCGCATGATAGTGTCCGATCTTGAAGGGAACGGCCATTTCAAGGTCTCCCTGTATCAATGATCCCATAGGGAGCAGACGAAAGTGATACTCGCGAAATCCTGGTCAGTTCTGGCCGCCGCGGCGCTGCTGACGGCGCCGGTTTTTACGTCTTCCGCACTGGCGCAGGCTGACTATCCGAACAAGGAAATCCATGTCGTGAACGGCTTTCCGCCGGGCAGCGGCGCGGATGTTCTTGTCCGCTACTTTACCGAGAAGCTGCCGGCCATCGCCGGCAAGCCGTTCATCGTCGATAACAAGACTGGCGCCAACGGCAACATCGCCCTGGAGTACACGGCGCGCTCGCGCCCGGACGGCTATACGCTGCTGATGAACTCGGGCAGCTCGGTTGCCGCCAGTATGCATCTCTATAAAAAGCCGGCGGCCGATGTGACGAAGGACTTCCAGGTCGCGGCGGTCATCAACAAGCAGACCTTCCTGATCGCCGTCGATGCGAAGAGCCCGTACCGGTCGTTGAACGATCTCACGACGGCGATGAAGGCGAAGGGCGACAAGGCATCGTTCGCCACGGCAGCGCCCAGCGGCGTGATTCTCGGCGCGCTCTACAAGACCTGCCGTCAGTTGACGGGGGTCGAGGTTCCCTACCGTACGCTCCAGACAGCGCTGCCCGATCTGCTCGGCGGCAGTCTCGACTATCTGCTGATCGATCCGGTGTTCGGTCTGTCGCAACAGTCAGCGGGTACGCTGCGCCTGCTGGCGGCGGGTTCGGAAGGACGCATTAAGGCGCTGGGTGATGTCCCGACGCTGGTCGAACTCGGCTGTCCGAATGTCGACGTGACGTCATGGTGGTCGGCTATCGTACCGAAGGGAACGCCGCGACCGGTCATCGAAAAGATCAACGGCTGGTACAATCAGGTCCTCCGCATGCCGGAGACCGCCAAGTTCCTGAACGGTTTCGGTGGCGACGTGTGGATCGGCACGCCGGAAGAAGGTCAGGCCCGTCTTGAGCGCGATACGCGCGTGTGGGGCGAGATGATTCGCCTCGCCAAGATCGAGCCCATGTGAAGAGAAGCTTTTAAAGCGGAGGAAGAAAGATGGTTATCAAGTTGACGAAACTTTTGTGTTCGGCCGCGGCGGTCGCCCTGATGGCGGCGCCGCTGACGGCCACGCCCGCCCTCGCGCAGGCGGATTATCCGAACAAGGAAATCCGCGTCGTGAACGGCTTCCCGCCGGGCAGCGGCGCCGACGTGCTGGTCCGTTATTTCACCGAGAAGCTGCCGGCCATTGCCGGCAAGCCGTTCCTCGTCGATTACAAGACCGGCGCCAACGGCAATATCGCGCTGGAGCACACGGCCCGCTCGCGTCCCGACGGCTACACGATCCTGATGAATTCCGGCAGCTCGCTCGCGGCCAGCATGCATCTCTACAAGAAGCCGGCCGCCGACGTGACGAAGGACTTCCAGATCGCGGCCGTCATCAACAAGCAGACCTTCCTTGTGGCGGTCGATGCGAAGAGCCCATACCAGACTCTGGCCCAGCTCACCGCGGCGATGAAGACAAAGGGCGACAAGGCGTCCTATGCCACGACCTCGCCCAGCGCGGTCATTCTCGGATCGTTGTACAAGTCCTGCGCCCAGCTGCAGGCGGTCGATGTGCCGTATCGTACGGCGCAGCAGGCTCTTGCCGACATGCTTGGCGGTAACCTCGACTACACGCTGTCCGATCCCGTGTTCGCCCTTTCGCAACAGTCGGCGGGCACGCTGCGCCTGCTCGCGGCGGGTTCGGAATCGCGCATCGCGGCGCTGGGCAATGTGCCGACGCTGGTCGAGCTTGGCTGCCCGAATGTCGATGTGACGTCGTGGTGGTCGGCCATTCTGCCGGCGGGAACCCCGCGTCCGATCGTCGACAAGATCAACGGCTGGTACAACCAGGTCCTGCGCATGCCGGAGACGGCCAAGTTCCTGAACGGCTTCGGCGGGGACGTGTGGATCGGCACGCCGGAAGACGGGCAGGCGAGGCTGGTGCGCGACACGAAGACGTGGGGCGACATGATCCGGTTCGCGAAGATCGAGCCGCAATGATCGCAAATAGAGGCGGGCGCATGAGAGCGCCCGCTTCCCTTCTAAAAAACACGTAGGGAGAAAATGATGACCTTAAAGCTGAAGACTCTTCTGTGTTCGGTCGCGGCGGCAGTCTTGATGCTGCCGCTGTCAGGTGAAGTTCGCGCACAGGACCAGTATCCGTCGCGCAATATCACCATGGTCTGCGGCTTCGCGGCCGGCAGTGGGCTCGACATCATTGCGCGCTACTTCGCCGACCGCATGTCGAAAGTGATCGGCAAGCCGATTGTCGTCGAGAACAAGCCCGGTGCGAATAGCCTGATCGCAACTGAATACGTTACGAAACAGCGGCCGGATGGCTACACCATCTACGCAACCGGCACCGGCGCGCTGGCGCCCATCGTCCATCTCTGGGAGAAGCCGCCGGTCAACGGTGTCACCGACATCGAGTACATCACCACGATCAACCGGCAGACTTTCTTTATCGTCGTCGATGCGAAAAGTCCGCACAAGTCGGTGGCCGACCTCACCGCACATATGAAGGCGAAGAATGGCAAGGGCTCCTACGGCACGACCGCAATCAACGGTGTGGTGCTCGGTGCGCTCTACAAGGATCTGGCGAAGATCGACATCACCGATGTCGCCTATCGCACGATGGAGCCGGCGGTGAACGATCTGCTGGACGGCCAGCTCGACGCGATCATGGCCGATCCGGTTGGCGCGCTGGCGCAGATCGAAGCCGGACGTCTGCGCGGCCTTGCGGTCGCATCGGGACGGCGCCTGGACTCGCAACCGTCATATCCGACGATGAAGGAGCAGGGACTGGATATGGACCTGACGTCGTACCTGCTGTTCGCCGGGCCGAAGGGCATCCCGCGCCCGATCGTCGATCGGCTGCATGCCGTCATCAAGGAAGTCGTGATGACCGACGAGGTGAAAGCCTTCCTCAACAAGTTCGGCGGTGACCAGCTGATCATGTCGCCGGAGGAACTGCGGGGGCTCATGGAACGGGAACAGAAGCTCTGGGGCGACTACATCAAGCTCGCCAAAATCCCGAAAATGGGCTGAAGCCAACACTTCTGCTATAGTCAGGGGCGCCGCACGGTTTCGCGTGCGGCGCCTTTTTCTTGCAGGGCTGAATATGACTGACGACAACGACAAGCCGCACGATCACCTGACCGAGGCAGAGCGCAAGAAGGCCGAGGCCGCCAAGCGGTTGGCTGAAGCCCTGCAGCGCAAGCAGCAGAACCGTCCCCAGGGCGGCGCGCATCAGCAGCAGGGCGGCGGTAAGCCGCCTTCGCCCGGCGGCGGCGGGCAAGCGCCAAAACTGTTCCGGCGCGGTCCGCGCGGCGGTTGATTCCGCCGGCTTTTCCGGCGCTACCTCCAAATTGCCGCGAAGTGCCTGGAGCGCTTCGCCCGCCTCGCAAGTTTGAGTCTTCAGTGCATCCACTGAAGGAGGTCGCCATGTGCGACTACTCACTCGAGGCTTATCGGACCCAGCCGGCTGAAAAAGGCGAAAAGTACGTGCTGGATCGCTTCCCCAGCGGGTCGATGGGGTTTACAGCCCAAGCGGGCTGCGGCACGGCTGCCTGCATTCCCGCCGATACGCAGCTTGGGCTCGACGGCATCAATGACGCGGTCGGGCTGAGCTTCGGGCTTAAACCCAGCGAAGTCGTGACCATGACCCGGCTCGACGGGCATACCTATCGGGACGCAGTCCGTTTTTCGAACGGTCGCGAGCTTCTGCTGCAGTCGCTCAATCCTGGCGTGACGGCGACGGTTCTGGCCTTCGTTTCGGACATCGCGGGTGAACAGCTCGACACCGCAATGTCCGAGCGAGAACTGGTCGAGGTCTGAGGAAATCGCCTGCGCCGGCCGGCATGTCCCGGCCAGCGCGTCGGCGCATTAACGCTCGCGCGTCGTTGCCAGTAAGGCGAGTGCCGCGAGGATAAAGGCGGCGGCGACATAGCCGGAGCCGAGCGGCAGGTTGCGCGCGATGAGCTCGCCGCCGATCCACGCGCCGAGGGATTGGCCGATATAGAGCCATGATGTGTTGAGTGCGACGCTGGCACTCCCATAAGCCGGGGCGACCGCAACAAGCCGCGCCTGCATCATCGAGTTCGTTGCCGAAAGGCCGATGCCGATGAAGGCAACGCCAAGTCCCATGGCGCCGAGGGAGCCGGCACCGGCGGCCCAGACCGCCATTCCGATGAACATCACACCCATCGACAGCATCGATGTCGCGTATGGCCCCGTGCGTTTGACCATTCGTGCCGCTAGCAGATTGCCGAGGACCCCGACCACGCCGAGGCAGGCAAAGAAGGCAGCCGCGGTCTCGGGGCCGGCGCCGGTCAGCCGACTCAGGAGCGGCCCGAAATAGGGCATGATCACATAGAGGCCGCTGACCCAGAGCAGGGTGACCAGGAGGAACTGGATGATCCGCCGGTTGCGAGCGATCTCGGCCCAGCTGCTCATTGAGAGCCGCTCCCCGCGCAGCCCCGACGGCAGTGCCGCGGCGGTCAGAATCCCGACCACCGCCGCCGCGATGGCTAGGACGCCATAGGTCATGCGCCAGCCCAGATACGCGGCGATGACGGCAATGATCGGCAGACCGACAGCGATCGCCAGTGACCAGCCGACGAAGACGAACGAGATCCGGCTCGGCCGTTCGGCCTCCGGAACCATCATGGCAATCGTCGTCGCAGCCAGCGGTGTGAAAACCGCGGCGGCGGCCAGCAGCGCCAGCCGGGTAACCAGTAGGGCCGCATAGTCTGGAGCGAAGGCGGACACCGCGTGACCGATCGCCAGCAGCGCCATCGTGACGCTCAGCAGGCGGCGGCGGTCCATGGTGCTGGTGGCCCAGGCCATGACCGGCGAACCGATACACAGGACGACCGCGCCGAACGCGATCAGCAATCCGGCATCGCGGATGGACACATCGAGAGCCGTCGCCAGCAATTCGAGCATCCCGGCCGGACTAAGGACGGTCACTCCGATGATGAAGTTGCCCAGGAGCAGGGCGTAGGAGGCGAAGCGGACGTTCATGCTGGTGGCACGAATAGCACAACCGTGAGGCCCTGCTTTCCACTATCTCTGCCGCCTCA
Source organism: Alphaproteobacteria bacterium (assembly GCA_965279355.1). Taxonomy (GTDB): domain Bacteria; phylum Pseudomonadota; class Alphaproteobacteria; order CACIAM-22H2; family CACIAM-22H2. The sequence goes on from OZ257155.1 coordinate 106,938, forward strand.
CTTGGCTATGATCGGCGGCGGGGGGAGCCATGCTCGAGTCAGCCACACCGCTGGTTGTTCCGTCGCTGGGAGCGATCTATGCCGCGCTGGCGCCGGTTCTGGAAGTTGCGATGCGCGCGGCGGCGGGGCTGCTTCTGGTCCCGCACGGTCTACGCGCCTATTGCGGATTTTTCAAAGGGACGGGCCCCGCGGGCGGGACATTTGGCCAGATGGCGGAGTTTCTGCAGGTTGCTGGCTATCGGCCCGGCCGCTTCTGGGCCCTTGTCATCCTGCTGATCGAATTTGTTGGCGGACCGCTTCTGGCGCTCGGGTTGTTCACCCGGCCGGTCGCGCTGGTCGCGTTTGTCTTCATGGTCTATTCCGCGATCTTCCACTGGAAGATGGGACGGTGGTTCTGGAACCGGGAAGGGATCGAATATCCGCTTCTGTGGGCGGTGGTGCTGCTGTTCTTCGTGGTGAACGGCGGCGGTGCGTACTCGCTGGACCGAATGCTGGGGCTGGAGTTCTAGGCCTGGGTCAGAGCCGGCGCAGAATTGGTTCCGTTACGGGGGCCGCGCGGCTCATGCGGGCCAGGCGCTCCACCACGCAGCAGGCGAAAATCATGTTGATGGTTTTTCCGTCGCGGGCCAGCGGCATCACCAGGCGATGGAGCAGCAGATGCTGCCGGTCGGGCGCGTACAGCTTGTCGACGACGAAGTAGGGCTGTCCTGTTTCGAGCAGCCCCGCCAGGCGTTCCATCATGACCTGATCGCCGGACTGGTTCTCGGGCCCGAAATACTGGCCGGTGAGGTCGCGGCCGGTGGCTTCGGTGATAGCGGTGCCGATCAGCCGGAGGCGGAATTTCGCCCCGGCCGGATCCGGCTCGACGTCGATGAGCATGACGTTGGGCAGGATCGTGCGCAGCTCGATCGGGTCGATATGCTGGCGGCCGGGAAGCATTCCGTCCGGTGCCTTCGAGAGCCAATAGTCGAACGCGAACCGCAAGGTCGGATGGCTGGCACCCGGCGGCATTGTCTGACGCGCGGCGGTGAAGGCGTCGTCCATTAACGTTTTCTGGTCTAACTGCTTGATCGGGTTGGCTTGGCCGAAATGGCGCGATTTTGCCCAATCCACTGAATGTTCCGGCTCCCTGATTACCGCGCCCGTCTTACGAATCCCTTAACGCGCGTTAATCCATTGGTTGTACGCGAGGGAATAGGCCGGGGCGGTGGAACAGGCTAGATTCAGAGTCGCGTGCGCCAAGGGGCGGGGCCGGGGAATCAACACACGGGCGCGCGGGACGGGACTTCATGGCATACGACTTCGATTTTGTGGTCATCGGCTCCGGGCCGGCGGGCCAGCGGGCGGCCATCCAGGCGGCCAAGCTCGGCAAGAAAACCATGCTCATCGAGCGGCAGGCGGTGGTCGGCGGTGTCTGCATCAACACCGGCACCATCCCCTCGAAAACGCTGCGCGAGGCGGTGCTGCACCTGTCGGGCCATCGCGAGCGCGGCATCTACGGCGCGTCGTACACCGTGAAGCAGAACATCACGATGAGCGACCTGCTGTTCCGCACCGCGCATGTGATCCGCCACGAGATCGACGTGACGCTCCACCAGCTGCAGCGCAACCGGATCGAGGTCGTCACCGGCTCGGGCAAGTTCGTCGACAATCACACGGTTTCGGTCGAGGACGTGCCGGGCCGCGGGCAGCGGAATTTCAGCGTCGACAAGGTGGTGATCGCGGTCGGCACGCAGGCGACCCGCGACAAGAATATTCCCTTCGACGGGCAGAGCATCCTCATCAGCGACGATATTCTTGGTATGCAGACGCTGCCGCGCAGCCTGACCGTGATCGGCGCCGGCGTGATCGGCATCGAATACGCGACGATGTTCGCCACACTTGGCGTGCGGGTGACCCTGGTCGACAAGCGCGACCGCCTGCTGCCGTTCATCGACCGCGAGATCACCGACGCGCTCGCCTATCAGATGCACCAGCATCGCGTGACCCTGCGTCTGGGCGAGGAAGTCAGCAAGCTTGAGCCGGTGAAGGACGACAAGGGCCAGCGCGTGCGCATCACGCTGGCCAGCGGCAAGCAGATCCTCACCGAGGCGGCGCTGTATTCGATCGGTCGCACCGGTGCCACGGACGGTCTCAATCTGGCCGGTGCCGGGGTGACGGCCGATGAGCGCGGCCGGCTCAAGGTGAACGAGAATTTCCAGACCAGCCAGCCGAATATCTATGCCGTCGGCGACGTGATCGGCTTTCCCAGCCTCGCCTCGACGTCGATGGAGCAGGGGCGTCTGGCGGCCTGTCACGCTTTCGACCAGCCCGCGAATTCCGTGCCGGCGCTCTTTCCCTACGGCATCTACACGATCCCGGAGATCTCCACCGTCGGCAAGAACGAGGAAGAGCTGACCCAGGAAGGCGTGCCCTACGAGATCGGCAAGGCGAACTATCGCGAGATCGCGCGCGGCCAGATCATCGGCGACAGCGCGGGCCTGCTGAAGCTGATCTTCAATCTGGAAACCCGCGAACTGCTGGGCGTGCACATCATCGGCGAGGGCGCCAGCGAGCTCATCCATATCGGCCAGGCCGTGCTCGCGCACAAGGGCACGATCGACTACTTCGTGAACACGGTCTTCAACTATCCGACCCTGGCCGAATGCTACAAGACCGCCGCGTTCGACGGGATCAACCGGCTGGGGTGAGGGCAGCTACTCTCTCATCCCGGCTCCTTTCTATCTGTCATCCCAGCGAAAGCTGGGACCCAGATAACCCAATCCCTACACAGTCCCCACGGAACGTCCTTGGGGCAGATACCCAACGGCTGGGTCCCAGCCCCATCTTTGTTCGCGCCCGTCGCGCGCCTTGAAGGCGCGCAACGCAGCGCAAGTCTGGGATGACACCGTGGGTGGGATCACGGCTTTGGCTTGAATCGCCACACGCTGGAATGGTAGCAAGATGCTCTTGGCAACCCGGGGGCGTGTTCATGTTTCGTCGTTTGACCAGGACTTTCCTGCTCTGTGTGATCGGTTTCGGTCTGTCGGCCTGCGTCAGCGACCGCATGGCGATGGTGACCGAGCCGCCTTTCGTCGCGGCGCCGCGCATCGATCAGGCGACGCTGGTGTTCCTGCGCTCGTCGTTCTTCGGCTCCGCCATCCAGTCATCCGTGTTCGATGTCACGGAGGCGGGGAAAGAGCCGCAACTCGTCGGGATTGTCTCCTACGGCACCAAGATCGGCATCACCGTGCCGGCCGGCGAGCGCCGCTTCATGGTGGTGAGCGAGGCGGCCGATTTCATGGACGCGACCCTGCTGCCGGGCAAGACCTACTACACGCTGGTGACGCCGCGCATCGGCATGTGGGCGGCACGATTCTCCCTGCTGCCGGTGGATGCGGCCGCGCCCGAGCTTGTCGGCTATCTGAAAGAGACCAAATGGGTCGACAATACGCCGGCCTCGCTGGACTGGGCGCGCGCCAACATGCCCGACATCCGCTCCAAGCAGGAGAAGTATCTCGTCGATTGGCTGGCGAAGTCGGACCGGCCGATTCTGCCGACGACGTACGGGCGGTGAGCGACCCGAGATCGTCGACACACACTGTCATCCAAAACATGATTGTCATCCCAGCGAAAGCTGGGACCCAGCCGTTGGGTGGTCGTCACAGGGACGTTCCGGGGTGACTGTGTAGAGAGCGGGTTACATGGGTCCCAGCTTTCGCTGGGATGACAATGGAGGGGGTAGCTGCGTGGTCTGCTTAGTGCCGCAGCGCCGCCGGCGGCAGGGCCTGTAATTCTTCGAGAGCCGTAAGGATGCTCTGCCAGGTCGTGGCGGCTTCGGTGTTGCCGCGGATGCGGGACTGTTCGCCGCGCAGGGTGGCGACCTCGGTTGCCTCGTCGCCGTACATTGTCAGGAGAAGCTGCGCCGCCGTGAATGTGTTCATGGCGGCCAGTGTGCCGGGCGGAGATTGACCGCCGGTTAACGGCGCCGGCGACTCACGGTGCACTCAGGCGACAGTCAGATCGGCCGCGGAAACAATCCGGGAGAGACGCCGTTCAGTGCGGCGCGGCGGTCCGGATCGGGATCTGCAGCGACGTGATCGTCGCGATGATGTGCTTGTAGAATTCGAGACCGACGATGTCGCCGTGGTCGAGGAATTCCGCCGCGCGCCGGCTGGCCACCGCGCTGGCTTCCTTGCCGTATTCCACAATCAACATGTTGGCAGCTTCACGTACGTCCATGGTTGGATCATCGCCCCCGGTGTATTTCCACGCGGTTAAGGAAACACGGGATCGAAAAATAATACAGATAGCGGTGGGTATTCGAATGCCGTCTGCATGAATAAAGGAAAAGCGTGGGAAAGAAGCCACAGTTTGAACAAGCAGATTAACGCGAAGGTTGTAGCGCGGCGGCCGATCCTGGACTTTGGCAATCGATAAAATTGCGCGGAATTTTAACGCGCACGACGGCACAGCGCATTGCCGCACACGCGAAAAACGTTGATTCGACGCGCTTCATTACCGCACGTCGCCCGCTTTTCCGGAACTATTGACGCGCGCATCCGCTGACTCCCCCTCGGGGAAACATCCATCACGTCTGTTTTGAAAGGAGACTGCGAATGCGCTTTCTTCGTCTTGCGATTCCCGTTGCCGCGATCGCGGTCGGCGTTCTGCCGATGGCCGCTGCGGTCCAAGCCCAGCAATCGGGTCCGCCGCCGGCTTCACGAGGTGTTCAGTCGGGGTCTCCGCAGATCACGCCGCCGCATGCGGCGGAGTCGCAGCTGAGCGAGACGGATGTGCAGGCCTTCGCCAGCGCCGCGACCGAGGTCCGGCAGCTCAACCAGAAATGGCTACCGCGCCTGCGCGCCGCGCAGCAGGACCAGGGGCCGGACGCCGCCCAGCAGGTGCGCGACGAGGCGATGGCGGAAATGGAACAGGCCGTCTCCAGCAAGGGCCTGAGCATCCAGCGCTACCACGAAATCTACGAACTGGCGGAAGCCAATCCGGAGATCGAGCGCCGGGTGCAGGAGCGGATGGAGACGGTGCGGTAGGCGGCGAAATTACCTCGTCACAACGCTGGGCGACCGCGAGTTTAGTTTTGGTTTTCACTGTCATGCCCCGGCTTGACCGGGGCACCCATCTTCATGGGGCATACCAGCCGGATGGGCCCCCCGGTCAAGCCGGGGGGTGACGGAAAAAATTTCGGCGAGCGAATTAAAAAAGCCGGGTGCGTGCAGAAAAGTCCGCGAAGCTGTTTCTTCTTCGGAAGTCCCCCATCCTAACCTTCCCCGCAAGCGGGGAAGGAACAGGAGGCGAGGACGCGGCGGCGATCATCCACGCGCATGACGACGCGCGATTGGCGGCGGGCAGGCTTCAGATATCGGAGAGGAGAAACTGCCGTCTTCTTTTTTCATCACCCCGGACTTGATCCGGGGTCCACGGTGCCGCTGGAGAGATGGACCCCGCGTCAAGCGCGGGGTGACAGCAGCGGACACAAGGAACGGAGGCGGGTGCTTAGTGCAGGGACCGGCGCTGGGCCTGGATCTGCTTCACTTCGGCCAGGACATCTTCCCAGGCCTCGACGCCGAGCGTGTCGCCCAGCATCTGGAAATTGATGAGATGACGCTCAGCCGCCACCGGCGCGATCTCGTCGCCGTAGAGGTTGAGCAGGAAATTCGCCATGCGCTTAGGACCCATGCAAAGAATTTTAGATGATTTGTCTTTAATAGTGGTTAACGCGGGCGGAGAATCTTGTGCAGGCGGATCAGGGCGATGGGTGTGGGATGGAAGAGTGGGATTAACTTTTTCGGTGCTGATCGTTAGCGGGAGCGCGCCTCATCAAACTCATTGTCACCCCCCGGCTTGCCCCTCGGGTCAAGCCCAAGGGCGGGGCCCATCCGATTGCTGCGCCCTATCCTGATGGGTGCCCCGAGAAGATGGGTCCCCCGGTCAAGCCGGGGGATGACAGATGAAAAGGCGCCGGGGGATGACGATGGAAATTAAAGCGCGACAAAAAGAAAAAGGGCCGGAGTTTCCTCCGGCCCTCAGTTGCGTTTAGGGATCGGTGTTACGAACCGATGAACTGGCCCGTGATGGCCTTCATCGGGTCGATCTTGTCGGGCGCGTAGCCGTTGGCGCGGACGGCCCAGCCCCAGCTCTTCTGGACGAGCTCGGGGTTGAACTTGCCGAGGCCGTCGCGCTGCGTGACTTCGTTCATGATCAGCGGGATCGCCGCTTCGAGCTGCGCCTGCATGACCGCGACGTCGACCTGCGGGACGATCTGCTTGATGTTCTCGGCCGAGCCCTTGGGATCGGCGATCATGATCTTGGTCGCCTCGATGAAGACCTTCATGAATTTACGCAGCACCTCGGGACGATCCTTGATGAACTTGTCCGAGGCGATGATCGCCTGCGAGTAGGAGTCATAGCCTTCGCGCGACCATTCGATGACGTGCATTTCCTTGCCGGCCGTGGCGAGCATCGGCTTGAGCGCCTGGGCCGAGGTGACCCAGTTGATCACCGCATCGACCTGGCCCGCGGCGAGCATGCCGCCCAAGGTCGCCGGATCGGCCTTGATCAGCTTCACCTTGTCGGGGTCGACGCCGGCCATCTTCAGGACCAGCGGCCAGGTGAGGTTCGAGGAGGTGAAGGGCGAGGTCGCCACCGACTTGCCGGACATCTGGCTCAGGCTGGTGAGCCCGCTGGCCTTGTTGACCACCAGCACGTCGGGCGTCTTGGTGAAGAACGGCATGACGGCGGTCGAGGGGACCGGCGTCTCGGCCTTGGCGGCGAGGAACGCATCGAAGCCGCTCTCGCCGATATCGGCGACATTGTTCGCGAGCTTGGAGAGGGTGTCGCCCGAGCCGCGGCCGGACAGGATCTTCACCTCGATGTTTTCCTTGGCGAACATGCCGCGCGCGGCGCCGATATAGACGGGCGCCCGATCGCCGCCCGGCAGCCAGCCGCACTGGAAGGTCACGACGTCCATGGCATGGCCCGGAGCGGCGCCGAGCAGGACGGCGGCCGAGAAGGCAGTGGCCAGAAGCTTGCGAATCATCATCTGTCTCCGTTGCGTTGGGAAAGGAGGAGGGACACGGGGTTCGTTGCCGCCAATTCAGCAAGTCATGTGCCATGCAGGGAGACTGAGGAAATTCAGATACATACAGCGGTAATGCCGCCGCCGGGGGCGGGGTGCCTCAAATCGGTCAGGGTGGGTGGTCAGGAAAAGAGCAGCGAGAGTTGGCGGCTTCGCCGGCTGTTCGTCCGGCCAGAGGGGCCCGATCCGGCGTTGCCGTCGTTGCCCTACAACTGCAGGTGTTAACACATAAATTAATATACTTAAGGTTGCGAATGCGCTGGCGTTTCGCTTAGATGAGCCCGCGTGGGGATTGGGGAATTCCCACGGACCGCAATGCGGTCAGCCCGTTTGGGTGCAGGGGAGAAAAATGGCTGTCATGTGTAAAACCGGCATGCCGGTGAATCGTACTGTCTGGCCTGCTGCCAAGCCTCTCTTCAAAATTCTGCCGCTTGTTCTGCTGGCGCTTAGTACGACCGGCTGTGTCGGCGTCCTTCAGCCTTATGCCGATACGGGCACCAAGCCTGATTATAAAACCAGTACGCCGACACTCGCCGACGCGCGTGAATATGCCGCGACGACGCGGGAAAACTATCGCGAGGTTGTCCGTAATCAGGGTGCCCTCGCGACCGGCGCAAGCGCCGCCCTGATTCCCATCGCCGCCGTCGGTCTTGGCGCGGCCTTGCTGGGCGGCAGCCGCGATTTCCTGACGGTCTACGGGCTTGCCGGCGCATCGTTCGTTGGCGTTGGCGCGCTGCTGCAGAACAAGCCGCGTGTTGCGGTCTATCTCGCGGGCGACAAGGCGCTGACCTGCGCGATCTCGGCGACGGAGCCGTATTTGAGGGGAGAGGACTACGTCACGTTGCGGGCAATCGGCGCGGCTGGAAATCCGTTATCGGGAAGCAGCCTGCGCGCCGCACTGGCCCAGAAGGCGTCTGTCCTGGCGCAGCAGATCAGCACTTTGCCGGCATCGAGTCAGGTTCGTGTCGCTGCGCTGGAGCGTCTCAGCCTCGTGGCGCCGATGCTCGACAATCTGCAGAAAGCCGAATCCGGCGCGGCTTCAGCGCTCTCGACCCTGCAAGGCGCGGCGAACCGCCTGATCAACGCCGTCGACGAAATTCATAACGCCGTTCTCGTCCAGGTCGCCCGTACCGAGCCGGATATCGCGGCGGTCAACGCCGGTTTGGGCGCGATGTTCCCGCTGTCGTTCAACCAGACCGCCGCGACGCTGGGCCAGATTCGAATTACCGGCTATCGGACACGCTTCGAATCGGAAGACACGCCGCAGACGGCATCCCCGCCCGGCACGCCGAGACCCGAGACACCGGCAGAGCAGGTCGCGCGGCTTTCGCAGCAGCTGACGGTGCTTAATTCCCGGCGTGCGGAGCTTGCCGGGCAGGCGGCCGCTGCGGCGGCAGATGTCCCGCGCAGTGCCGCGCTCCAGGCGCAACTGGTTATCGTTGAGCAGCAGATAGAGACGGTTCAAAGATCGATTACGCTCGCCCGTCAGATGGCCCAGCCGGCGCCCGATCCGGAGGCACCGGCGCGGGGCGCGCTGTCGGAATTTGACGCGGCGTATGCCAATGCGTCGACGATGGCCCAGAAAGCCAAGGATGCCGGCGAGCGCTACCGCTCCGTCGATCTCAGCGGCATCAAACGCGACTGCCAGCTGGCGGTGGACGAAAGCAAGATTGGTTTCTCGCACGATCAGCCGAACGGGATTCAGATTTCCAAAGGCGATCGCGTGCTCGTCCACACTTTCAATACCTCCGGCTCTGACTGGATGTGGTCCGGCACGCAGCCGCCGGCCGCGCTTGGCGTCGAAAAGGTTCTGTCGGGGGGCCGTATTGCCTATGCGGTGACGGCAACTGAAGATCCGCCCACAGATGATCCTGTGATCTACACGCTGACCCTCGTCGATAGCGCCAATCGCACGGCACAGATTCCGGTGACCTGGAAAAAGAAGTAGCGGTCCGGTGATCGTCCGTCGATTGTTCGGCAAGCAAACGGTTCGGCTTCAGGTAATGTCTGCGTCTCCCCTTCGATATGCGATGGAGGCAGGGCGTGGTTGGTGTCGGTGGCCGTTGGATGGCGATTGTTTCTCTCGGCGTCGCAATCGGTTGCGAAGCGGTTCCGCCGGGCGCGTCCGGTGCCGAAAGGGCGGGTCCGCCGCCGACGGTCGTGCAGCCGGCGCCGATCAGTGCGGCGGAGCAGGCGCAGTTCGGCCGCCTGAAGGACTCTCTCGGCGGAACACGGGCGATGGTGCTTGTCCGCTTTGCGGAGCCCTGCTGGGAATGCCGACAGGCCGTTCTGACCATCGGGGATGTTCCGGACACGACCGCTTCCGTCCGCCTGAGCGATGCGGAAACGAAATCGCTGTCGGAGATTCTAGGGACCGAGAATTCCTATCTGTTCGGGCTGGCCAAGCCGTGCGGTCCCTTCCTGGCCGATTACGGGATCCTCATGCCGGATCGCTCCGAGATTTTTCTGATTTCAGAGCGCTGCCAGACCGCGCGCCTGGTCGGCGCCCGTCCCGAGCGCGCGTTCTTTTTCAATCTCGATCCGAGCTTCACCGCGGTGCAGCGGCAACTGGAGGGCCTCTGGCGTAGTCACTCAAGATAAGGGGGAATTATGAAAAGGCATTTTTTGCTCTGTTTTCTCTGTGCCGCGCTTTTATCGGCGCTTGATGCCGGCCATGCCGGCGCACAAACACTTCGCCTGCTGACGATATCGGATACAGCCGACGGCAGCATCGGCCAGGGCGCAGAACGAAACGCCCTGAAACTGACGACCTATTTCAGGCGCGTCACGGAAATCATCGGTATCAAATTCGAGTCAAACCGGTTGCACGGCGCCGACTTCAACTGCGCATCGATCGAACAGGCGATCGAGCAGTTGCGGACCCCGACTCAAGACAAAGATAAGGACATCATCGTCCTGTATTACTCGGGGCACGGTTTCCGCACGCCGGCCATGACGTCGCTCTTTCCGCAATTCTACTGCGGATCGAACGGCCCCTATCCGGCGCTGGCCGATGTCGCCGGGCGGCTGGAGAACAGTGCGCGGCTCGTCCTGGCCATGGCGGATACCTGCAATGTCGTCATCAACGAACCGGCGTTCCGTGCGCCGGCAGCCGCGGCGCTTGCCACCGCGGCGCCGCCGCGCGTCACGCAGTTGAAGAGCCTGTTCCTCGGCCATAAAGGGATGCTGACGGTCTCCAGTTCGATGCCGGACCAGTATTCCTGGTACCTGCCCAACGGCGGACTGTTCACGACGCAGTTCCTCGATTCTCTCGACCGGGCGACCGCGCCGAACCAGCAGGGCCTCTGGGACAATGTGCTCTACAACGCCATGGCGGTGATCAAGGTTGAAACGGGACCCAACCGCATGGGGACCGTCGATCAGAATCCGCAAAAGGCAAGCACACTGCAGCGGGTCTCGTACTGACCGCGGTCAAGGATGACTGACAAAAAAGGCCGGGAGATCGCTCCCGGCCTTTTCCACGAATAGTCAGCGTCAGCGACGACCTCACCCCAGCTTCGGCACCTTCGCCAGCCGGATGTACTCGCCCCACGCCTTGTCCTCGCGCTCGATCAGCTCCCGCATGCCTTGCGGCGTGGTGGTGTAGGGGTCGCCGCCGAAGCGGGTGATGAAGGCCTTGGTGTCGGGCATCTCCACGACTTCCTTGATGATGGCGTTCAGCCGGTTCGTCGCGGCGGGCGGCATGTTGGCCGGGCCGCAGAAGAAGATGTAGGAGGTGAGGTCCATCGGCATGCCGCTTTCCGTCATCGTCGGAAAATCGGGGGCGGCCTGGAGGCGCGTCGCCGAGGCGACGGCGAGGCCGCGCACGCGGCCGGCGCCGATCTGCGACAGCGCGAATTGCGGATCGGCCATGATCGCATCGATATTGCCGCCGGTCAGGTCGTTCAGCGCGTCGTTCAGCGAGCGATAGGGGACGCCGGTGAGGCTGCCCTTGATCGCATCGTTATAGAGCGCCCCGAGCACGACCGCGTTGAGCGCGCTGGTGCCGTAGTTCTGCTTGCCCTTGCCGGATTTCCACAGCGCCGTGAGATCGGCGATGGACTTGATGTCGCTCTTCGCATCGACCGTCACGAAGAAGGTCTGGCGGTTGATCGGCGTGATGTAGGTGAAATCCTTCAGCGCATCGACGGCCGGCTTCTCCCACAGATGCCTGATTGTTGCGAGCGTGCCGGTGCCGGTGCTGTAGATCGTGTAGCCGTCGGGCCGCGCCCGCGCCGTCGCCTCGGTGGCGATCATGCCGCTGGCGCCCGGCTTGTTGTCGATCAGGATCGGCTTGCCATAGAGCGGCGCCATCTTCTCGACAAAGAACCGCGTGACGACATCGAGCCCGCTGCCGGCGGCAAAGCCGACGATGATGGTGAGGTTGCGGGAGGGGTAGGCGTCCTGCGCGTGTGCCTGGGGCGAGAACAGCGCAGAGGCGGCGAGCAGGGCAGCGCCCAGCGCGGAACTGCGGGTAAGGGACGAGAACAGACTCATAGGCGGTGCCTCCCGGCAGAATGGGTCGACCTTACGGCGACGGATTTGGTGACGATGAAGGAGGGATACCGCCACGGCGGCAGGCGGGCGTCAAAGGATGGGCGCCACCAAAACCTAAGCTGCCAACCCCATCTCAGTTGTCATCCCGGCCCCGTCTGTCATCCTGGCACCGTCTGTCATCCCAGCGAAAGCTGGGACCCATGTAACCCGCTCTCTACGCAGTCACCCCGGAACGTCCCCGTGATGACCACCCAACGGCTGGGTCCCAGCTTTCGCTGGGATGACAGATTAAGGCCTGAAGAGGGCGGTGGCGGCGAGCAGGGTAGCGAAAGGGGCGGGCGCGCCCCCGGTACTCAAGTAAGAGTTCTGGCCGCCCCGGGCGTCACGGGGAACATTCACGACAGGCTGGATTTGGTGTGCATCATGGGAGGCAGCAGACGGTGCCCCTGCTGATCGGCGGCTGCGGCAGCGTCAACTCCAAGGAGGCCCAGATGGCGAGAATGTTTGTGGATTGCCGGGAGTATCCCAGCGAGAAAAATTGCACGGTCGCGATCTCTGCGGACAGCAGGGAAGAACTTCTGGACGCGGCTGCGCAGCACGCGATCACTGTGCACGGGCATCATGAGAGCCCGGAACTGCGCCAGGAATTGGCCAAAATGATCAAGGCGCAGTAGCGGAATTGGTCCGCTGCACCGGGCGGGTCGTGCAGATCCAGACGTGCCACAGACTCATTGATGGAGACGGGAGATGACCGCGTTCAATGTCGTGCGGTTTCGCGTGAAGCCGGGCCGCGATGAGGATTTTCTGAACGCCCACAGGACCATCAAGGCAACCTGGCCCGGCCTGGTGCAGGCCAACATCATCAAGACCGGAGAGCGCTCTTACTGCCTGATCGCCGAATGGCAGGACATGGACGCGTGCACCAAGGCGCGCCCGAACATGATCGCGACGCTCGATACGTTTCGGGATTCGCTCGAAGACCTCGGCGGCGGTCTCGGCCTGACCGATCCGGCGGCCGGTCCGGTCGCCATGGCGTTGAAATAGGTCGTGCGCCCCTGACCCTTGTCGCGCCGCGCCGCGCCGCGATCCGCGACGTTGTCATGCGACCAGTTCGTCACCACGCCGGAAGACGTCCTGCGCATCATGGAGCGTCAGGACAAGGCGTGGGGCGAGTATTCGCGGATCGCCAAGATCCCGAAGATGGGGTGAGTGGAGGACCGCCTCGATGACAAGCTACCCAGGGACGACTTGAAGGTCCTGGAGCGCTAGGTGTTCGAGCAGCTCAACTCGTAATCTGAACTCCAAAGCGTCTCTAGGAGAGGCCGGCGCAACGGCTTTTAGTCAGACTTAAGCTTTATCCTGGCAGCAGTTCTTGGCTGAACCATAAGGATTTCTCGTGTGGCCTTGCTGATCCAACGCTCGGTCTCCACTGAATAGATAAACTCGCGTCCTCTGGGCTTTCTCCCCAGAGCGTCGTTTACAATAAAAAGCCTGTAAGCGCCGTCCACGAAAGAACCGGCCTCAACTGCGCACATCGCGTCATATTCATTTGGTGTGACCTGCACTGCAATTTCAGAACCTGCATTTCCCTTAACCTCTATGCAGAGTTTCTTTGCGCCCAACACAGCCTCCAAGTCCCAGCCGATATTGTCGCTCTCCCTCGAGAAGCACTCGTATTTTCCGTAGTACTTCAATGCACAGGCAACGGCGGCATGTTCCACGGTCTTGTTGTGCTCCGGGTCCGGAATATACGTACCATTGCTCCGCGACCGTTGCTGAACGGGCACGCGGCGCTCTCGGACGTAAGTCCAAAGCTGGCGTGCAAGATCAGAATCAGAAGGCACAAAGAACGCCGGCGATTGACCGGGCAATCCCGGACCACCATGCGGAACCTCGAAGACACGATCGCGCACCGGCAGTAAAGCGCCATCTGTTGAGGCCGCCGAGACATTGAACCTGACCCGCTTACGCTCTACGACACGGCGCGGGTCTAAGCCATCCTGATCATGCCGATAGACCGTGGCGTTCTTGTACCACCCGACAATCCGTCGGCCATCGTTGTCGGGATCGGGAGCGGTCCAGATGACAAGAATGCCGCCAATAGAATCGTCTGAGTGACCAGCCCCGAGCTTACCGATATTAATCGTTCCATGGCGAACCGGCGCATAACCATAATGCCGATTACGATATGGAAAAAAATTAAACAATTCATGGCCAAAACCATGCTCTTGAGCATAGTCAAAGCCACCGGCACCGATATTTCTTTCTAGACCGCGATAGTTGGTCATCCATGTTGTATGCAGCAATAAAATGGGTGCTGGCATGACACTCCTTATCGGCGAAATATTACGCACTTGCGCATGATTGCAAAAATCGGGGGTCAACCGAATGGACCAATCGCGGAGGTCTAGCATTCGACAGAAGATCGATGCGAGAGCCCCGGATTACTGCCAAAACAAAGATGGCGATCGAATTAAAGGGGCGCCCCAGCCCATTTAAACGGCGTGAGGGCTACTTGAGCCGCCAAAATTGGATACATGCTCATCTTTTTTAGATCATCCAGCGTCGCAGAAATTCGGAGTGTGCGATCTAAGACAGGGGCTGAGCATTCCCCTGAGGGGGCACAACAATACTGCCGCGACAACGCTAGGTGGATGATCTCAATGACATCTTTCCCGCATGCAATCTCTAGCGGATTGACCCCTTGTAGAATTTGTCTCAGAGCTTGAGCGACAACCAAGTGATCCCCCATATTTACCTCAGAGCGAGCAGACACCTTGCGGATCATCTCAGGTATATCGACGGTCATTGTTTTGGCTTCAATGAAGGATGACATATCAAGGTTATCAAAATCGAGCGGGAGCTTCTCAGAGAAGCCGTACTTGCGTAATGCGCCGACCCACGCCGCCGCGTCAATAATGGAATCAATTGCAGCTTTGACTACGGCCCTAGTCCCCTTATCCTTTAGATACTCTTCTAAAATACGTTCAAATAAGCGTCCTGACAGAAGGTGCATTTCAACATCGTATAAATCTGAGACAAGAAGATGCACGTCATATCGTGTAGCGTGGGCAAGCTGATCGTTATCTCGATCTCGGATAAAAATAGTTCCGCTGTCCATCCCTTTTGCGGGAGCCAGGGAAAATACCGCCATTAGTCGTTCTTTACCGTCGCAAGAAACGAAATTAGATCTCGGCAAGGCAAAGACTTGTGAATATAGAGCTATGTCTTTGCCTCCCTCCACGATCAAAAATATCTCTTTTCGACCACTGCGCATCGTAATTAGCTGCGATGCTACATTTGCCGGAGATAGATGCTTCAATACAGAATTCATTGCGCTTGATCCGCTAGATCAACAATGAACTCTTCCATTCCCTGAATGACCTGTGGCGAATGAGTCGCAACAATCGCCTGAAATCTATTCGCGCCTTGGATGCTTCGAAGATCGGACATAAATTCAAGCTGCCAAAGAACGTGTAACGAAATCTCAGGTTCGTCGATTAATACAAGAGAGTCTTTGGGCGTCTCAAAAATCAATTTGAACAGCATAATGAATTCATGCTTTTCGCCCGAACTGAGACCCTGTAACGGGACGCTCTTGTCGCCTCGCTGAATTGCGGCACCTTTCTCTCGATTGATGGATAGCTCTTTAGGCCGAAGCTTCTTGGTGAGCAATTCTCGAAAGACAGAGATTTTCGGGAAGATGTCATCAAACGTGTCGAGCTTTCGATTTGAATCTTCGACATAAATCTCTAAAGCGTCCGCAACAGTGTCGAGGTATTCGTCCTTTGGAGGGACTAAGGGTTCAGAGGTTTCAACAAGAATTCCGGCATCAGTAAGAGCTTTTCGCCGTTCTTCGACAGAGTTTAATGAAGTGCGCAAAGTTGAATGTACTCTCGGCCCTGGAATTGCGGCACGAGCTATAAGTCTATTAGGAAATGATCGATCAAGGCCCTGCGATATAGCTGCGTAATTTGAGTACGTTGCCTGCAGGAGCGCCGCTAATTGCTGAGCTTGTCGTAAAATCTCTTCAGCTGGCGCAGATTGGGTGCCGTCGGCAGCAGCGGCGCGAGTGAATAGAAGTCTCTGGGTTTCAATAAAAACACAGCGGCGTTTTGCGGCCATTCCTGAAAACAGAACCGCTTCATGAGCACCGAGAAGTTTTATAAAGCGTTCATCGTTTACCAGGATGTGTCGATAACGCTCCACGACCTCCTGTGTAGTCATGATTTCCCGCGCCCTCATTTCGACGAAGGTATCGAAAGTCTGGCGGGAAATCGGAAGCGTCCGCTCTAATGCGCTCTCCAACAAATCAGGCGGTAATGTTGCCAAGTCACCAAATGCGGCGCGGTCTTGCTCAATACCTGCCTTGTCAAAAATCCGTGCTTTCACCCACTCGGTCGGCCGATCAAATCTTCTGCGGTGCGTGCGGCTATCACGAGCCACCTCTCGCAGCGTATCACGCTCTTCAATTGATTTTTCGAATAGCCATCTGGTGCCGTCTTCGAAAAATACTTCTAAGGATTTAAAGCTATGCTTGACTGCTTCATCAGTTCGAAATTGAAGGCAACAATTTAGAAGCGAAAGTAAGGCGGTTTTCCCGTATCCGTTTGGTGCAATCAGAATTACGACATCGCCTGCGCTAGGAAATTTAACTTCGTAATTGAACATCTCCTGTAGGCCCGTAACTTTGACGGCCTTCAAACGCGAAATCTCAACCATTTCCGCCTCTGCTCGTTAATTTTATTGTTAGGAACCGAAGAGTTCGTCGAAATACCGAGAGCATTCCGTGCTATGTCTGCCATTCTACGTTGTATGTGGGTGTCCGTCTATTGCGAGCGACCAGGAGCGGCCTTCATTTGCCGGCCAAAAACACAGGAAGATTTGTAGGAAATTCTGGCCGCTTTAGTTAATGACGGCTCGATGTCGCTTAAGTTGAATCAAACACAAACAAAAAAGCCCGGGCTCTCACCCGGGCTTCTTCATTTCTGCAACTCTGTCAGCTCGATCTCACCCCGCAGCGGCAACCGCCCGCTTCGCCATCACCGTCACCAGGTGCGCGCGATATTCGGCGCTGGCGTGGATGTCGGTGTTCAGGCCGTCCTGCTTCTGCTTGATGCCGGCGACCGCGTCGGGCGACCAGCTCTTGGTCAGGGCGGCTTCCATGTCCTTCTGGCGGAACACGGCCGGGCCGGCGCCGGTCACGGCAACGCGGGCGCCCGCCTTGGTCTTGGCGACGAACACGCCGACCATCGCGTAGCGCGAGGCGGGGTTGGGGAACTTCATGTAGGCGGCCTTCTCCGGCACCGGGAAGGAGACGGAGGTGACGATCTCGCCGGGCTGCAGCGCGGTCTCGAACATGCCCTTGAAGAAATCGTCGGCCTTGATCTCGCGCTTGTCGGTTTTCACCGTCGCGCCGAGGGCCACCAGCGCCGAGGGATAGTCGGCGGCCGGGTCGTTGTTGGAGATCGAGCCGCCGATGGTGCCGCGGTTGCGCACGGCGGGGTCGCCGATATGCGCGGCGAGCTCGGCCAGCGCCGGGATCGCCTTCTTCACGTCGGCGGACTTGGCGACGTCGACATGGCGGGTCATGGCGCCGATGGTCACGGTGTCGCCCGAAACCTTGATGCCGGCGAGATCGGCGATGCCGTTGAGGTCGATCAGCGCCGACGGCTTGGCGAGGCGCTGCTTGAGGGTCGGGATCAGGGTCATGCCGCCGGCGACGAGCTTGGCGTCGTCGTCACCCTTGAGCTTGGTGGCGGCGTCGGCAACCGAGGCGGCTTTCTGATAGGCGAAATCGTACATCTTTTTAGTCTCCCAAAACTTGCGATCGTGAAGCTTGCGGGCGGGGGCGCGTGATTACTTCGCGCCCGCCATGGCTTTCGCGCCGGCTTCGATCGACTTGACGATGTTGTGGTAGCCCGTGCAGCGGCAGAGGTTGCCTTCGAGATACTCGCGGATCTCGCGCTCGCTCGGGTTCTTGTTTTCCTGGGCGAGGCCGATGGCGCTCATCACCATGCCAGGGGTGCAGAAGCCGCACTGCAGGCCGTGGTTCTCGCGGAAGGCTTCCTGCATCGGATGCAGCTTGCCGTCCTTGGCGAGGCCTTCGATGGTGAGGACCTGCTGGCCCTCGCACTGCACCGCCAGGATGGTGCAGCTCTTGATCGGCTTGCCGTTGATGTGGACGACGCAGGCGCCGCACTGGCTGGTGTCGCAGCCGACATGGGTGCCGGTCAGGCCGAGCTTCTCGCGCAGCAGCTGCACCAGCAGCGTGCGGCTTTCGACATCGGCCGAGGCCGGCTTCCCATTCACGGTCAAGGATACTTGCGTCATTGGTCCCCCAAGGAACTTCGGTGTTGTGTTCGCCCGGTTGTCATCGGGCGTTGATTTGATTGGGCGGCAGTTTCTGTCCCGGCCCGTGATCCGTCAAGGCGCTTGGCGCGCTATTTTACCTACTTGTAAACCACCAGAGAAGCCCGCCCACGATCACGATCAGCGCCGGCACCCAGACCACCGGCTTCAGGCCTTCGGAGGGGGCTGCTGGAGCGGGGGGCTGGTTCGCCGCTGGGGCGGGTGCAGTTTCTGGAATCATGGGTAATGTGAGCGAACTGAGCGAACTCGGGTTGAGCCGGGCTCAGGCCGCCGGGGTGTTGGCGGTGGTAACGGCGGCGGCGAACTTGCCGAAGAACTGCTCCGCCAGCTTGCGGGCCGTCGCATCGACCAGGCGCGCGCCGAGCTGGGCAATCTTGCCGCCGACCTGGGCCGCCGCGGTGTAGGTCAGCACCGTGTCGGCGCCGTCCTGGACCAGCTTCACATCGGCCGTGCCCTTGCCGAATCCGGCAATGCCGCCCGAGCCTTCGCCGGTGATCTTGTAGCTGTTGGGCGGGTCGAGGTCGCTGAGGGTGCCCTTGCCGGCGAACTTCGCCTTCATCGGGCCGATGGCCAGCACGATATTGGCCTTGAACTCGGTGTCGGACAGCTTTTCCACGGATTCACAGCCGGGGATGCACTGCTTGAGGATTTCGGGGTCGTTGAGCGCCTGCCACACGATTTCACGGGAGGCGGGAATCCGGTATTCGCCAGTCAGATCCATGGGTCGTCCAAGG
Source organism: Alphaproteobacteria bacterium (assembly GCA_965279355.1). GTDB lineage: Bacteria > Pseudomonadota > Alphaproteobacteria > CACIAM-22H2 > CACIAM-22H2. Next base: position 125,616 of record OZ257155.1, read on the forward strand.
GTTAATGGGGAAGGCGCAACCTACGCCAGACGGGGCGGGGGAGCAACCGGACTTATAAGCCGGTTTTATCCAGCCAAATCCGATAGATCGCGGGCGATCCGCAGGCGTCTCAACATCGGGTTAACCACACCCGCAGGTTACCGCTGACGGCCTCCCGCAAGGGTTGTAGTATAGAGGCGATCCGGTTCACGGGGCCGGATCCCGCCAGAAGGGCGGGGTTGCGAATTCCGGGGCGAATACCCCGGCGGGGACATTGGCTGTGTCGACACCCAATTCAAACAGCGTGACGGCGATCGTCGCCGCCGTGCCGGCAGGCACGACGGGCACGCTGATCGGTGGCGGAAAATGGGGACCCGGCGGCGTCGGGACCGGGACGGCGCTCGACTACAGTTTCGTCGATGCCGGCTCGACCTTCTCCGCAACCTATCCGGCGCAGGTCGCCGATTTCCTTCCGCCGACCGCGCTGTCCGGCGCGGTGCAGGCGAATGCCATCCTGGCGCTGGAAAGCATAGCCAAAGTCGCCGGCATCACCTTCACGGCGGTTGCCGATACGGCAGGGCAGGTCGGCGATATCCGTTTTGGTGTCAGCGAGGGCGTTCCGGACCTCGGCGCCGGCACCGTCGCCTTCGCCTACTTTCCCAGTAGCGGCCCTCATGGCGGCGATGTCTGGCTCTCGCCGGACTTCTACGGCGCGAACAACGCCGATGCCGGCAGCCTTCAGTTCATGGCGCTCATCCATGAGGTCGGCCATGGGCTCGGGCTGAAGCACCCCTTCGGCGATGCGCCGACGCTGCCAACGGCGCAGAACACGTTCTTCAACACCATCATGTCCTATTCGGCCAAGCCGGGCAGCGTGACGATCCACCCGGACCGCTACCCGACCACGCCGATGCAGTACGACATCGACGCGCTGCAGTACCTCTACGGCGCCAACACGACGACCACCGGCGGCGACGACGTCTACGAGTATGACAGCGGCGGCAAGTACTGGGAGACGATCTGGGACGGCGGCGGCAATGACGGCATCGTCGTCACCGGTGCCGGGAATGCGGAGATCAGCCTCAATGCCGGCTATCTCAAGATCGGCACGCCGATTTCCTTCACCGACGGCACGACCGACGCGCGCACCGTCGCGATCGCCAAGAACGTCACCATCGAAAGCGCCACCACCGGGGCCGGCAACGACAAGCTGACCGGCAACGCGGCGGCCAACACGCTGGATGCGGGCGCCGGCAACGACACGCTGGACGGCGGCACCGGCGCGGACACGCTGATCGGCGGCGCCGGCAACGACATCTACATCGTCGACGCGGCCGATGTGGTGACAGAAGGGGCGGGCGGCGGCACGGATTCCGTGCAGACGAAAGTCGCAAGTTTCGACATGTCGACGAGCGCCGAGAACGTCGAGATCCTGCGCTATTCCGGCACGGCGAATTTCACCGGCACCGGCAACGCGCTGGATAACATCATCATTGGCGGCGACGGCACCGACACGCTGGCGGGCAACGGCGGCCTCGACCGGTTGCTGGGCGGAAAAGGCAGCGACACCTACATCGTCGATACCGACGATATCGTAACCGAAGTGGTCAACGGTGGTACGGATACAATCGAGACGACAGGCAATTTCAAACTCGGCGCCAATCTCGAAAACCTGACCTTCGTTGGGACCGGCGATTTCACCGGCACCGGCAATTCGGTGGTGAACGTCATCACGGCCGGCACCGGCGACGATACGCTCGATGGCGGGGTCGGCAAGGACACGCTGGTCGGCGGCGCGGGCGACGACACCTACTATGTCGACACTGCCGGCGAGCTGGTCGACGAAAGCACCGGCAGCGGCACCGATACGATCATCACCACCCTTACGACGTTCGACCTCGCGACCAACACCGCGATCGAGAACATCACGTTCACCGGCAGCAAGGGCGCCAAGGGCTTCGGCAATGCGTCCGACAACATCCTCACCGGCAGCGCCGGCGGCGATACCCTGGACGGCAAGGGCGGGACCGACACGCTGATCGGCGGCAAGGGCAACGATGTCTACATCGTGACCGCCGCCGACGCCGGCGACACCCTGGTTGAAGTGGCGGGCGGCGGCACCGATCAGGTGAACACGACCCTGACGACCTATACGCTGGGCGCCGAGATCGAGAATGTCAGCTACACCGGCACGGCGGCGCCGCTCACCTTTACCGGCAATGCGTCCAACAACGTTCTGACCGGCGGTACGCTGGCCGACACGCTGACCGGCCTCGACGGCAACGATACGCTGGATGGCGGGGCCGGCGTCGATACTCTGATCGGCGGGGCGGGCAACGACACCTACGTCATGACCGCCGGCGATGCGATCGTCGAGCTGGCCGCCGAAGGCACCGACACGATCAAGACGACCGTGACGAGTGTCGATCTGTCGGCCGGCAGTCTGACCGAGATCGAGAATGTCACCTACACGGGAACGACCTCGTTCACCGGTACCGGCAACGGCTCCGTGAACGTTTTGACCGGCGCCGCGGGTAACGACAGCCTGGACGGGCTGGCCGGCGCGGACACGCTGGATGGTGGCGCTGGCAACGATACCTACGCGGTCGACGATGCCGGCGATGTCATCAAGGACAAGAGCGGGATCGACCACGTCGTCACCACGCTCAATGCCTACACGCTGGAAACCGGCCTCGAACATCTGACCTTCAGCGGCAGCGGCGATTTCGTGGGAACAGGCAATTCGCTGGCCAACACCATCATCGGCGGTACCGGCGACGACACGCTCGACGGCGGCGGTGGCATCGACAAAATGTCGGGCGGCCTCGGCGACGACATTTATTTCAAGGACAACAAAGGCGACGTCATCACCGATACCGGCGGCACCGATCTGGTCAAGACGACGCTGGGCACATACACCCTGGATGCCGGGATCGAAAACGCGACCTTCACCGGCAAGGGCGCCTTTGTCGTGACGGGCGGTGCCGGGACGAACGTCCTGACCGGCGGCACCGGCAACGACACGCTGGACGGCGGTACGGGCGCCGATACGCTGGATGGCGGCGCCGGCCACGATGTCTATCTGGTCGACAATGTCGCGGATATCGTCATCGACGCGGCTGGTACCGATCATATCAAAGTGTCGACGGTTACCTCGTTCGATCTGACCGCGGCGACCGGTATCGAAAACCTGACTTTTTCCGGTGCCGCGGCCTTCACCGGCATCGGCAACGACCTCAACAACATCATGACCGGCGGCACCGGCGCGGATACTCTGTCCGGTGGGCTCGGCAACGACACGCTGGATGGCGGGACGGGCATCGATACGCTGACGGGCGGTGCCGGCAACGACATTTACATCGTCGACAATACGAGCGATGTCGTTGAGGAACTTGCGGCTGGTGGGACGGATCTCGTCAAAGCCTCGAAAAGCTACACGCTGAGTGCCGATGTCGAGAACCTGACCTTCACCGGGACGGGTGCGTTCGCCGGCACCGGCAATGCCGTGAACAACGTCATTATCGGCGGGACCGGAAACGACACGCTGGATGGCGGCACCGGTGCGGATACGCTGAACGGCGGCGCCGGCAACGATCTGTATGTGATCGACAACGCCGCCGATGTCATCCTCGACAGCGCCGGCACCGACAGCGTCAATGCGACGGTCAGCACGTTTACGCTCAAGTCCGGTCTCGAAAATCTCACCTTCACGGGTGCCGGCGATTTCACCGGGACCGGAAATATCTCCGCGAATGCCATCACCGGCGGCGCCGGCAACGATACGCTGGATGGCGGAGGCGGCAAGGATACGCTGAAGGGCGGCCTCGGCAACGACGTCTATATCGTCGACCTGAGCACCGACGTGGTGACGGAAAATGCGGCGGAGGGCACCGATGAAGTGCGGGCGACCGCGGCCTCCTTCGTGCTGGGGAACAATCTCGAGAACCTGACCTATATCGGCACCGGCAATTTCGCGGGCACCGGCAACACCCTGGCCAACACCCTGACCGGCGGCATCGGCAACGATACGCTCGATGGCGGAACTGGCGCCGACACGCTCGACGGCGGTGCCGGCAACGATGTGTATGTGTTGGACGATGTCGCCGATGTCGTTGTTGAGGCCGCTACCAGCGGCACGGATCTGATCAAGACAAGCCTGACGACATACAGCCTTGCCGGCTCCGAGGTCGAGCAGCTGACTTATACCGGTGCTGCGGCGTTCACCGGGACCGGCAATGCGTTCGACAATGTTCTGACCGGAGCCGCCGCCGCCGATGTGCTCATCGGAGGTGACGGCAACGATACGCTGAATGGCGGGGCGGGCGTCGACATCCTGACCGGCGGTCTCGGTGACGATGTGTTCGTTGTCGATACGACCGATACCGTCGTGGAGCTCGCCGGCGAGGGCACGGATACGATCTCGACGACGCTGGGCACCTACACGCTTGCCCTCAATTTCGAGAATCTGACCTACACCGGCAAAGCCGCCTTTGTCGGCACCGGCAATGACGAGATCAACATCCTGATCGGCGGGACAGGCAGCAATACGCTCAACGGCGGTCTCGGCGATGACACATTGACCGGCAACACCGGCAGCGACAGGCTGAATGGCGGGGCTGGCGCGGATACGATGACCGGCGGCACCGGCAACGACACTTACGTCGTCGACGATGCCGACGATGTCGTTACGGAGCTGTCGGCCCAGGGTACAGACACCGTCGAGACGACCCTCAGCAGCTACACGCTGGTCAACACGTTTGAGAACCTGACGTACAAGGGTAGCGGCGACTTTGTTGGCACCGGCAACTCGTCGGTCAATATCATCACGGGCGGCGCCGGCAACGATACGCTGTCCGGCGGCACCGGCGCCGATACGCTGATCGGCGGTGCCGGCAACGATATCTATATCGTCGACAACCTGAGTGAAATCGTCACCGAGCTCGCCGGCGGCGGGACTGATGAGGTTCGGACCTCGGCCAGCAGCTTCACCCTTGGCGCCTTTGTCGAGAATCTGACCTATACCCATACCGGAAGCTTCAAGGGAGTCGGCAACGGGCTCGACAACATCATCTCCGGGGGCAACCTCGCGGATAATCTCAACGGTGCCGCGGGGGCCGATACGCTGATCGGCGGGACCGGCAACGACGTCCTGACCGGCGGGACAGGCAGCGATATCTTCGTGTTCGCCGACGGGGACGGAACCGACCGCATCACCGATTTTGGAACCGGCGGCGATCAGCTCGATCTGACCGGGGTCTCCGGCCTGGCGGCCTTCGCCGATGTCCAGGCGGCCATGACCCAGGTCGGCAAGGACACGCGCCTGACCTTCGGCACCGATGTGGTGATTCTGGTCGGCGTCACGTCCTCATCGCTGAACTCCGGCGATTTCCTTCTCTAGCCCCACCGTCTAGGATCGTCCCCGACCAAAGGAGACGACAGATGACGACACTGGTCGGTATTTCGGGAAGCCTGCGCAAGGGGTCCTTCAACTCTGCCCTGCTACGGGCGGCGGCCGGTGCGATGCCCGAAGGGGTCGAACTGAAAATCGGTACGATCAAAGGCATTCCGCTCTATGACGGGGATGCGGAAGCGGCGGACGGTATCCCGGCGGCGGTCACGACGCTCAAGGATCAGATCGCGGCGGCCGACGGCCTGTTGCTGGTGACCCCGGAATACAACAACTCAATTCCCGGGGTGTTCAAGAACGCGATCGACTGGCTGTCGCGTCCGCCCGCCGATATCGGGAAAGTCTTCGCTAACAAGCCCGTGGCGTTGCTGGGCGCGTCGCCCGGCGGGTTCGGCACCATTCTGAGCCAGAGCGCCTGGCTGCCGGTCCTGCGCACGCTGGGGATGCGGCAATGGAACGGCGGCAAGCTGCTGGTCTCGCGCGCCGGAAGCGTTTTCGACAAGGATGGCGCGCTGACCGACGCTGCCATCAGGGAACAGCTGCAGAAGTTCCTGAAGGGCTTTGCCGACTTCGTTCGCGGCTGATTTCAGACGTCCGCGGGCGGCAGCGACCGGCCGCGGATCATATCGGATGCTTTCTCGGCGATCATGATGGTCGGTACGTTGGTGTTGCCGCCGGGTTCCTCGGGCATGATCGAGGCATCGACGACGCGCAGCCCCTGAAGCCCATGCACGCGCAGCTTCGCATCGACGACTGAGTCCGGCGTATTGCCCATGGCGCAGGAGCCGATCGGGTGGTGGCGCTGGTGGCCATGCACGCGGATCGCGGCTTCAAGCTCGGCATCCGTCTTTGCAGCGGCGCCGGGTGTCATTTCCTCACCGATCAGCCGCTTGTGGGGCTCGGCATTGTAGATCTCGCGGGTGAGGCGGATGCCGCGGATCATCGTCTCCACATCGGCACGCTCGCCGAACAGATTGAAGAAGATGCGCGGCGGGTCTTTGGGATTGGCCGAGCGCAGCTTTACCCAGCCGCGTGATTCCGGATACAGCACGCCGACGCGCGTGGTGAAGCTGTGGATTGCCGGCTTGACGAAGGGAAACCACAGCGATGCGTCGTTGGCGATGGAGGAGGCGACCAGCTGGATGTCGGGCCGCGCTAGTTCCGGCCGCGTCCTGAGGAAGCAGTTGGAGGCGGAGCCGTTGTTCGTGAACACCCCGCGCCGGAACAGGTGCCAGTTCGCCCCCGACAGCGTGGCCCGGTCGAGCCTTAGCTCATTCAGGAACGTCTCGTCCTTCTTCGCCCGGTACATGACCTGCATGTTGGGATGCTCGGCGAGGTTCTTGCCGACGCCTTGAAGATCATGGATCGGCGCGATGCCAAACGATTTCAGGTGATCGGCCGGGCCGATACCGGACAGCATCAGCATCTGTGGCGAATTGTAGGCGCCACCCGACAGTATCACCTCGCGTTCCGCGCGGACCTGGACTATCCGGCCGTCGCGTTCGTACTCGACACCGTTTGCGCGCCCCTTTTCGATGAGCACCCGCGTGGTTGTCGCGCCGCTGAGCACCGTGAGGTTCGGACGGGAAAGCGCAGGATAAAGATAGGCGCGCGCGGTGCTCTGCCGTTCGCCCTCGCCGACCGTGAGTTCCATGCGGGCAAACCCTTCGGTCTGTTCGCCGTGGATATCGTCGCTGACGGGCAGTCCGAGCGTCCTTGCGGATTCTTCAAGCGGCTCGTAGAGCATGGACGGATAGCGGACCTGTGTGACCTGCACCGGTCCGTCGGTGCCGTGATACTTGCTCTCACCGCGCCAGCTGTTTTCCAGCCGCTTGAAGTAGGGGAGGACATCGGCATAGCTCCAGCCCTCGTTGCCGCGCTGGCGCCATGTGTCGTAGTCGCTGCGGTGGCCGCGCGCGTAGATCATGCCGTTGATCGACGACGTGCCGCCGAAGGTCCGGCCGCGCGGCACGGGAAGCCTGCGGTTGTTGATGCCGGGCTCGGGCTCTGTCTCGAACTGCCAGGTGTAGCGCGGATGCCAGCACATCTTGGCGAAGGCGATCGGCATCTTGAGCCAGGGATGCGCATCGCGCCGTCCGGCCTCAAGCAGAAGAACCCTGACGTCCTTGTCCTCGGTGAGCCGGTTGGCGAGTACGCAGCCGGCGGAGCCGGCCCCGACGATGATGTAGTCGTAGGCGTTCATGGGCGGTGTGCGGCTTGAAAGAGGCGTGTGGTTATTGCGGCTCGATGTTGGCGGCACGGAGGATCGACGTCCACTTCTCGATTTCGGCATTGAGATGCGCGGCGGTGCTTTGCGGCGTGCCGGGGAAGGGGTCGGCGCCGGTCCGGGCGAGGAAGGCCTTGGTCTCTGGCATGTTGGTGATTTCGTTGATCCAGCCGACGAGTTTGCCGGTGATCGCATCCGGCATGCCGGGCGGACCGAAGAAGGCCCACCAGGGCGCCAGATCGAAACCGGGCAGGCCCGCTTCGCGCATGCCGGGGATTTCCGGCGCCCACGATGTGCGTTCTGCCGTGGTGACGGCCAGCGCGCGGAACTGTCCGGACCGCGCGCGCTCAAGGCTGAACACCGCGTCGATGAAGATGAAATCGATCAGGCCGCCGTGCAGATCGTTCACCGCATCCTGGGTCGCCTTATAGGGGACCTGCAGCACGTTAAGACCTGCAATTTTCTTGTAGAGCTCGCCGGCGGCTGTGTTGGTGGGGCTGGTGGCGCCGAAGTTCGCGTTGGGCTTGGCCTTAAGAAAGGTCGTGAGTTCGGCGATACTGGTCGCCGGCGTGCGCTTGGGGTCGACCACCATGATGAAGGCGAGCTTTGCGTAGGTCGTGACCGGCGTGAAATCCTTCACCGGATCGTAAGGCAGCTTTTTCAGCAGGACGATATTGGCGGCATGGCTGCCATTGGCGCCGGTCGAGAGCAGCGTGTAGCCGTCAGGGCGGGCTCGGGCGACGGCTTCCGAGGCGATCGAGCCCAACGCACCCGGGCGATTTTCAATCACCACCGGCTTTCCGGCCTTGGCGGAGAGACGCTCCGTAAAATAGCGGGTGAGAATATCCGCGCCGGTGCCGGCCGGAAATCCGACGAGCACGCGGATGTCGCGCTGCGGATAGTCCTGCGCAAAGCCGGGCGCCGCGGCAAGCGCGCTCGCCAGAATCGTGACGCTTAGCAACAGCAAACGAAGCATGGTTTCCCCCTGTTTCCGGCCCGAGATTCCTGCGGGTCTGATTCTTCGGGATGTATTCTACCGGCTTTGCGCCGCGCGCCTAGGCTTGTCAGGCGAAGTGGGACCACTATAAGAGAGCGCGGTCCGGCCGAGTCCGGACGTTACGGAGTGCGCGATGACGGCGAATGTTGTGGTGGTTCTGACGGGACTGATGGCGGTGGTGCTGGCGTTTATTCAGCTCTATCCCGTCCTGCTTTACGGATTTAAGGACGAAAAAGACGTCCCGGACCATGGGAAGCGTTTTCCGCGCGCTCGCGTCACCCAACCCAAGAACTTCTGGATGCACGTCCTGTTTCTGTCGGTCTGGCTCGCGATCGGGATCTATTTCGTCGGTTACGGCGCCGGCGTGTTTCCCGAGGTCAATCTCGACTTCGGCACCTCCCAGTAACCGACCTGATGCCAATAGCAGCGCTCCGGTAACACTCGCGTGACGCCGGGTGGACTTTTCCGTCCGTCCCCCGCTATAGTCTGAAAAACCCCGGAAAACCGGGTGTTTCCGTCTTTTCTCGGGAGGATTTCATGCACCGTATTCTGAAGGCAGCCACTGTTCTCGCGGCACTCGCCGTCGCTCTGCCGGCGTCGGCCCAGCAGGCGAAAAACCTGTCCATCGTTACCGGCGGCACCGGCGGCGTCTATTACCCGCTCGGCGGCGGTCTTGCCAATCTGCTCAGCAAGTACGTGCCGGGCTGGCAGGCAACGGCCGAAGTCACCGGCGGTTCGGTCGACAACCTCAAGCTTATCGGTTCGCAGCGCGCCGATATCGCTTTCACCATGGCCGATGCCAGCCTCGACGCCAGCCGTGGCGAGGACAAGTTCAAGGGTGCAGCCGTCAATCACATGACGCTGGCCGTGCTCTATCCGAACAACATGCATGTCGTAACCGTCGAGGGCTCCGGCATCACGAAGATGTCCGACCTCAAGGGCAAGCGCGTTTCGACGGGTTCGCCCGGCAGCGCCACCGAAGTAATGGCGTTCCGCGTCATCGAGGCCGCCGGCCTCGACAAGGACAAGGATATGCGCCGCGAGCGTCTTGGCGTCGCTGAGTCGACCAATGCCATCAAGGACAAGAAGATCGACGCGTACTTCTGGGTCGGCGGTTTGCCGACCGCCGCGGTCACCGATCTCGGCGCCTCGCCCGGCACAAAGCTCGTGATGGTCGATCACGCCGACGTCGTCGCGAAGATGAACCAGAAGTACGGCCCGCTTTATTCGCAGGCCAAGATCCCGTCCGGCACCTATCCCGGCCAGGGAAAGGACAACACGATTGCTGCCGTGTGGAACATCCTGGTGGTGAACTCGGCGATGTCTGACGATGTCGCCTACAACATCACCAAGACCATTTTCGAGAAGCGCGACGAATGGGCCACCGTCCATGCCGAAGCGAAGAACGTGAAGATGGAAAACCAGGTCGCTGCCAACTCGCCGGTGAAGTTCCACCCCGGCGCGTTGCGCTACTACACCGAAAAGGGCATCAAGGTGATGAACTGATTTCAGCTCCGAACCGATTTCAGATTAGGGGCTGACCCAGGCAGAGCCCCGCTTCGGGAAACCGGAGCGGGGCTTTTTTCTGTCCGGGCAATGCACTCGCCAAGTGGGGAGCCGCCCATTATAGTGGCGGCCGGATCGCGTCAAAGCGCGGCCAGGGTTCACCAGGGAGGAAAAAACCATGTTCGCTAGATTTGCGCTCGCCGCGGCCGTTGCCGTGTTCACCTTCAGCAGCGCGCACGCCGAAGACGTGCTGAGCGCCACCACGGCGCTTCCAAAGAATCTCACCAATTCAGTCAACTTCCTGAAATGGGTCGATCGCGTGAACGCGGCCGGCAAGGGCGTTGTGCGGATCGATTATCGCGGCGGGCCGGAAGCGATCCCGACCTTCGAGCAGGGTGGTGCGGTCCGCAACGGCGTGGTCGACATGGTCCACACCCCCTCCAACTACTACGGCGGCCAGGTGCCGGAGACTGACGCGCTGGTGGCCGGCAATCGCTCACCGGAAGAGACCCGGAAGAACGGCGGCTTCGATCTGCTGAATCAGATTCACCAGAAGAAGATGAACGTCTTCCTGCTCGGCAACTTCGAGGCGCTGCAGGATTTTCACATCTATCTGCGCCAGCCGCCGAAGTTCAAGCCGGACGGCATGATCGATCTCGCGGGCGTGAAGCTGCGCGGCACGCCGATCTATCGCGAGTTCTTCATCGCCCTGGGCGCCACCTTCATCAACATGGCCCCGGGTGAAGTCTATACGGCACTCGAGCGCGGCGCGGTCGACGGTGCCGGCTGGCCGCGGATCGGCCTGATGGACGCGAACTGGGACAAGTTCCTGAAGTATCGTGTCGATCCCGGCTTCTACTCGGTCGACCTCGCGGTGCTGGTCAATCTCGACAAGTGGAAGAAGCTGTCGCAGCCGTCGCGCGATCTGCTGCAGAAGATGGCAATGGAGTTTGAGATCCAGAGCATCAAAGACAACGTCGAAAAGGCGAAGCTTGAGGATGCGGAGCTCGCCAAGCGCGGTGTGCAGTTCGTCGCCATGCAGCCGGCCGCCGCGAAGAAGTTCCTCGACGACGGCTACAGGCTGGCCTGGGAGCGCATGAAGGGCCGCGACCCGTCGAATGCGGATGCCCTGCGGGAAAAATTCTACAAGGCTCAGTAACGGCGTCCGGCGGGCGGTGGGGAGAGGGATCAGCGCTTGCGAGCACTCGCCACCGCCTATGTCCGGCTGCTGAACGCATTGGCGATGGTCTCGGGGGCACTCCTCGGGATCATGACCCTGGCCGTGATTGTCGATGTGATCGTGCGGAATATCGGCTTCCGCCCGCCGCCGCACACCTCGGCCTTCGTCGAGTACAGTCTGCTCTACATAACCCTGCTGGCCTCGCCGTGGCTGCTGAGACACAAGGGCCATGTCTATATCGAGGTGGTGCTGAACTTCGTCAGCCCACGCGTTCGTCGGGTCTGTGCCGTTCTCACCTACGTGCTCTGCCTCGTCGCCTGTCTCGTCCTTTTCTACTACTCGGCCGATCTGACGATTGTGTCCTGGCAGCGCGGCGAGATGGATATCCGGTCCTACGACATGCCCCGCTGGATGCTGTTCGCCTGCATGCCGGTGTCGTTTTTGCTGATGGCGATCGAGTTCGCGCGTTTCCTGTTGGGCTACGACACGCTCTACGGCGATAGGCCCGTGGTTCACTGAACCATGCACTGGCTCGCTAGCACCACGATTTTGCTGGGGATGGCCTGCGGGCTGATGGGCCTCGGCCTTCCGGTGGCCTTTGCATTCCTCGTCACCGACCTGATTGGCGTCTATATCTTCCTCGGCGGTGAACGCGGGATCACGCAGCTGATCAGCAACGCTCTGAGCTCGGTCACCACGTTCACCCTGATCCCGGTTCCGCTTTTCCTGCTGATGGGCGAGCTGTTCTTCCATACCGGCATTGCCATCCGGGTCTTCGACGCGCTGGATAAATGCCTCGGCCGCGTGCCGGGGCGCCTGTCGTTCCTCACCGTTGGCGGCGGTACGCTCTTCGCGGCGCTATCGGGATCGAGCATCGCCAACACGGCAATGATGGGGTCGATGATGGTCCCCGAGATGACCCGCCGGGGCTACAAGCCGGTCATGTCGATCGGCGCCATCATGGGCACCGGGGGGCTCGCCATTCTGATTCCGCCCTCCGCGCTGGCGGTTCTGCTGGGCAGCCTCGCCAAGGTCGATATCGGTGCGCTGCTGATCGCTGGGGTCATTCCGGGACTTCTGCTCGCATTCCTGTACGGCGTGCTGATCTACGGCATCACGTACTACGACCCTGACGCAGCGCCGACCTACGACATTCCGGTTCCGACGGCCGGGGAGATCGTCCGCGCGATCGTCGTCGATGTCCTGCCGATGGGGCTGATCGTCTTTCTGGTGATCGGCCTGATTCTACTCGGCTGGGCGACACCGTCGGAATCCGCGGCCTTCGGCGTCGGCGGCGTGGTGCTTCTGGCGCTGGCCTTCCGCAAGCTGACCTGGGTGGCCCTCGTCAGATCGCTTGAGGGAACGCTGCGGGTGACCGTGATGACGTTTCTCATCATCCTGGCATCGTCGACATTCAGCCAGATTCTGGCTTTTTCCGGCGCCAGCAGCGGCATGATCGCCTGGGCCACGCATCTGGAGATGCCGTCCTGGGTGGCGCTACTGGTGATGTTCGGGATCATCCTTTTTCTCGGCTGCTTCATGGAGCAGCTGTCGATCATGCTGCTGACGGTGCCGATCTTTTTCCCACTGGCGCAGGTCTACGGGATGGACCCGGTGTGGCTGGCGATCATCGTGATGATGGGCCTTGAGATCGGCCTCACCACGCCGCCGTTTGGATTACTGCTGTTCATCATGCAGGGCGTGACGCCGCCGGGGACGACGTTCGCGACGATCTGCTGGGCGGCGGCCCCCTTTATCGGGTTGACCATTTTTGTCACGATCCTGATCATGATTTTTCCGCAGATCGCCCTCTGGCTCCCGAGCCTGATTGCCGCGCCATGAAGATCTCGCTGTTTTCCGTCCAGGATCACTACCCCGACCGCGCCCGCACCGTCCCGCAGCTCTATGAGGAGGTGCTGGCGCAGACGGAACTGGGGGAGGCCCTCGGCTACGAGGCGTTCTTTTCCGCCGAGCACCATTTCCATCCCTATGGCGCGGTGCCGAACCCGGCGTTGATGCTGACCGCCATCGCGCAGCGAACGAAACGCCTGCGCATCGGCACTGGCATCGCCAACCTGACCTTCCATAACCCGCTGACAGCCGCCGAGACTTACGCAATGGTCGACGTGCTGTCGGATGGGCGTCTCGTGCTCGGCGTCGGCTCCGGTTATCTGAAGCACGAACTCGACGGCTATCGCATCGCGCCTGACGAGAAACGCGCCCGGTTCGATGAGAACTTCGCGCTGCTGCGCCGTTTGCTGGCCGGTGAGCGGGTGACGTTCAAGGGCCGCTTCAACGAGATCGACGGTGTGGAGATCAACGTGCTGCCGCGTCAAAAGCCGGTGCCGATCTATCTGGCGGTGCTGCGTAAGGAAGCGGCCTACGAAGTTGGCAGGAAGGGGGAGGCGCTGATGTCGGTGCCCTACGCCTCGCTGGAGAAATTCGACGAGGTCGCGGAGCTGATGTCGGAATACCGGCGGGGCCGCGCGGAAGTAGGGCAGGGCGTTCCGGTCTTTCCCACAGGCGACAACATCCTCTGCTTTCATACTTTCGTTGCTGAGACCGACGCCGAAGCTCGCCGCCAGGCCGAAGCCGCGTTCGATCGCTACGTGGCGACCCGGCTCTACGCCAAACGGGCCGTCTACGACGACATCATGCGCAGCGGCCTGAGCCTCATGGGGTCCGTCGACAGCGTGACGAAAAAGATGATCGCGCTGGCCGAAATGGGTGTGCAGCACATCATGACGCTGCAGGACTTCGGCGGCCTACCCCCCCAGACCGTCCGTCGCTCCATGCGGCTGCTGGCGGAAGAGGTGCTGCCGCGGGTGCAGAAGGCGACAGGCGTGCGGGTATAGGGATTCGCCCTCTCTCGTTCTCGGGAGGAACAAAGGTATAGTGGCCGAAACTTGGGGGATGGATGGCTGAAGTCACAGGGACGCCGGAGATCAGCGCGGAAGCGTTGAAAAAGGCCGAGGAGTTCGTCGAGCAGGACGAGGGCGCCACCAACCGGTTCCATGGCTGGCTGGGGCCGGCGATTGCCGTACTGGCGATCGCCATGACGATTTTTCACCTTTATGCGGCCTATGACATCGTCGCAGCGCAGGTGTTGCGGCCCGTGCATGTCGGCTTCGTGCTGATGCTGAGCTTCCTGCTGTTCCCGATCGCGCGCCGCTATCGCCACCGGTTGATGCCGTGGGACCTGCTGCTCGCTGCCGCGTCCATTTTGGTCATCTACTACATGATCGATGGTGGCGACGATCTGATGGATCGCAACACGCTGCCCAGCAACCTCGACACCTGGATGGGTGCCATCTTCCTGGTGCTGCTGCTGGAGGCGACGCGGCGCACCAGCGGCTGGATCATGCCCTTCGTCGCGATCTGCTTCATTGCCTACGCGCTGTATGGGCCTTATCTGCCGTCGCCGTGGACGCATCGCGGCTATCCGCTCGACCGCATGGTCGGCCATCTCTACATGACCCTCGAAGGCGTGTTCGGCGTGGCGGTGGACGTTTCTTCCAGTCTGATCGTGCTGTTCACCATTTTTGGCGCAGTGCTGCAATTCTCCGGCGCCGGCAAGTTCTTCATCGATTTCTCATTCTCGGCCATGGGCGGCAAGCCGACCAGCGCCGGCCGCGCCATCGTGCTGTCCTCTTTCCTGCTGGGCGGCCCGTCGGGTTCGGGCGTCGCGACGACGGTGACACTCGGCTCGGTGGCGACCCCGATGCTGCTCAAGGCCGGCTATGGCAAGAACGAGGCTGGCGGCCTGCTCGCGGCCGGCGGTATGGGCGCCATTCTCTCGCCGCCTGTGCTCGGCGCCGCGGCGTTCCTGATCGCCGAGTTTCTCAAGATCTCGTATCTCGACGTGATCTGGATGGCGCTCATCCCGACCTGCCTCTACTACCTGGCGCTGTTCGTCATGGTGGAGCTCGATGCTGGCAAGTTCGGCATCAGCCAGGTGACAATCGAGAAGCGGCAGAGCCTGTGGCTGCTGACCCGGCAGTATGGGTTCCACTTCACCTCGCTGATCTCCATCGTCGTGTTCATGCTGATGGGCTTCTCGCCGGTCCTGTCGGTGTTTTACGCAACGATCCTGGCGGCCGTGGTGAGCTTCGTACGTCCCGACACGGCGCTATGGCCGCGCAAGCTGCTGGCCGCGATGGAGGCGGGTTCGGTCGGTGTGCTCGGTGTCGCCGCGACCTGCGCCTGTGCCGGCATCATCGTCGGCGTGGTGACCCTGACCGGCCTCGGCCTGAAGTTCAGCGCCATCGCCATTGCCTATGCCGGCGGCAGCCTGCTGCTCACCGCAATCTATACGTCCCTGGTCGTGTGGATCGTTGGCCTCGCGGTGCCGGTGACGGCGTCCTACATCATCTGCGCCGTGATCGCGGCACCGGCGCTGATTCAGCTCGGCGTGCCGGACTACGCGGCGCATATGTTCATCTTCTATTATGCGGTCCTATCGGAAGTCTCGCCGCCGACGGCACTGTCGCCCTTCGCGGCGGCAGCCATCACCGGTGGCGATCCCTATGCGACGACGTTGCAGTCCTGGAAATACACACTGCCGGCCTTCCTGGTGCCGTTCGTGTTCGTCATGGACCCACTTGGCATTGGCCTGCTGCTCAAAACCCCGCCCGGCGGTTCGGTGTGGAGCATCGTCTACATCACCGCGACGACGGCCATCGGCATTATGGCGCTGGCCGCCTGTGCGCAGGGCTGGCTGTTCGCGCGAACAGCGGCGATCAGCCGCACATTGCTGCTCGTCGGCGGCCTGTTCATGGTCTTCTCGACGCTGATGGAAGCGCTGTGGGAACTCGCTCTGCCGGGCCATCTCGCGTACACCGACGTAATCGGTGTGGTGCTGATCATCGCGGCGGCGGCGATGCAGTGGATGCGGCGCATGCAGGCTAAACCGGCATGAACCGTGCCCCTGTCCTTGATGAGGACCGCCGCTCAATTACCGCGTGGTTCAAGCATTGGGGTGAGCTGGTCGCGGCCGTCGACTACAAGCGGGCTCGGGCGCTCTACACGGAGGACGTCATCGCCTTCGGTTCGCTTGGCGCCATGATGACGTCGTGTGAGGCGCTGGAGAACGAGCAGTGGCGCAAGGTCTGGCCGACGGTTGAAGGCTATCACCACGACCTGAAGGCGTTGGAAATCGTGGTGTCGCCGGACCGGCGGATGGCGATGGGCGCCACCTTCCTGCGCGGCACAGGCTTCCACAAGGACGGCTCGACCTTCGAGCGGGTGGGGCGCGTCACCGCGACCCTGATGCGCACCGATCTGAAATCGCCGTGGCTGGCCACGCACACGCATGTGTCGCTTGTGCCGGGGACGCCAGCGCCTTCGTATGGCAACCGGCCGTCGGCGCCTTAGGTCCTAAAGCATACTGACAAAGTCGAGAACAGCGCCTGACATCCGGACGACCAACGTGCGATCCATCGAGAGGAAGAGGATCGGCACGATCGCGAGCGTGGCGGCGGCAACGAACAGATAGGCAGCGGTCTCGCGGTAATAGTGCAAGCTCATGGCAGTCCTTTTACCGACGCTCGTTCGGCGCAGGGGCGCGTGGGAGGTCGGATGGTTACGCGGTGGCAGGTTATTTGGCGTAAGCGGGACGCCGGCTTTACCGATGCCTGAAGTTCGGTGCCGTTGACTCGGTTGGGCCGAGTTCAATTTCTTTAAGTGCGGTAGTTTTGCGCCACCGAAGACAGCTTAGCGAGCGGTATATTTTACGCAGGGGTGCTTGCAATCGGCCAAGGTGCTGCGCGTGCAGGCCTTATTGCGGTTATTTAGTCTGCCTGGCCGGACGGATGGCGCTGAATGCCGTGTCCGTGGGCGCGTCAAGCAGCCGTTCGCTGCCGATCAGGAGCGTGGTGTTGTCGCGAATCGGCTGACCGCAGGGTGTGCCGCCGTATCGCTCGACAACGGTGCAGGCCAGCTTGGCCATCATGGGGCTAAAGAGGAGTTCAGCGCCGATCTCGCCGTCCTTCAGGGCCCGGCGGCTGAACAGGGCGGCTGTCTTCGGTGTCCCGCCAGCCATGAATGCGGGCAGGCAGGCGCCGTGGATAGTGCCGAGGACGCCATCCCGCACCATGTCGGCGGTGAGCGTGATTTGCCGCCAATCCTGCATAAGGGCTCCCGTTTTGGGTCCGCAAACCCCAAACACGGTCGGTTTCTGAGCTACGAAAGTGCGATTGCGGTGTGTGACGATGCCGCACGGGAACAGTGCGCGCTTGGATCGGGCATGGCAATCCCAATCGGCCTCTCGGCTCCGCGTCACCTCCATCAAAAAAGGGGCCGCACTGTTCAGTGCGGCCCTTCTGACCGATAGAGCGATGGAACTCTACTGGATGTTCGGCTGGGCGAACAGCACGCCGCCGAACAGCAGCCACGCGACGAGCAGCGTCCAGAAGACGTTGATGGCCTGGGCACCGAGGAAGGCGAGGGCGGGGCGGCCCTGATCGGTGGTCGCGAGTTCGACCAGACGGGTTTCAAGGCCGATGCACACGAAGGCCATGGCGAACCACCAGAGGCGGATTTCGCCCAATGCCGCGCGCGTGCCGCTGACGATGTCGGCCGGTAGCAGGAATGAGAACACGGCCGAGGCGATCACGAAGCCGATCACGAATTTGGGGAAGCGCTGCCAGATGACGGCCGCACTCGGCTTTTCGCCGGTGCCGCCGGCGCCGGTCTGCTTGAAGGCCCACCAGATGGCGAGCGCGAAGGCGGCGACGCCGACCAGCGCATTCTGGGAGAACTTCACAATGACTCCGGTTTTCATGGCGGCGTCACTGACCAAGGCGCCAGCCGCGACAACTGAGGCGGAGGTGTCGAGTGTCCCGCCGAGCCAGGCGCCGGCCACTAGGTCGTTCATGCCGGTGGTCTTGGCGATCCACGGCATGGCAATCATCATCGGCACCGCGACGATCAGCACCAGCGAGGTGACATAAGAGAGCTTCTTCTTGTCGCCTTGGATCGCACCGCAGGCGGCAATGGCGGCAGAGACGCCGCAGATCGATACGGCGGTCGACAGCATCGCGGCGAACTCATCGTCGACGCGCAGCTTCCGGCACAACCAGAAGCACGAATACCAGACGACGAAAACGACCAGCACGGCCTGGACGATGCCGAGCGCGCCGGCCTGCAGCACCTCCATGAATAACAGGCTGGCGCCGAGGATGACGAGGCCGGTCTTGACGAAGAACTCGGTCTGTACTGCCGGCATCAGCCACTTCGGCGTGCCGATGGTGTTGCTGATCAGGAGGCCGAGGAGCAGCGAGAAAATGACGTACTCGATACCCCAGTCGATGAACAGCCCGTTGCCGGCGAGAAAGCGGGCGAGCCAGGCGAGGCCAAAAATGATGGGGAAGCCAAGCGCAAAGGCCGCGGCCTTGCCGCCGAGCAGGGCGATCCCAATGGTCGCGACAACCAGCAGTGGCACGCCGACAGTGACGACCTTGACGAGATTGTCCCAGATGAAGACGCGGGTGGCGGCGGTGGCCTGTGCGTGACCACGGATTTCGGCGCCAAGCGCGCCTGGCAGGGTGCGGCTGCCGAGGCCAGCGAGGCGGCCGGCGGCGGTCTCAATCGCCTTGCGGTCGCCGGACTGCAGCGCCTCTTTGGTCGACTGCGTCAACGCCACGACGTTCTGCTGGTTTTTGACGCGGGCCTCATCGGCGATGGTGTTGAGCGCTTCGGTCCAGCCCGGCGTCGACTGCGCGATCTGCGCATCGGTGGTCCAGCGGAAGGACGAGACGGTATTGCGCAGGTCGAACAGCTTGAACTGAAAGAGCGCGATGACAATGGCAATGATGACGGTTCCCAGGAACACCGCCATCCAGTCTTCGGTGCGCCACGCGCCGGACGGCGGAGCCTGCGTGTTCTGTACCGGGATGTTCCCGGCATTGGCTGTTCCAGCCGAAACCTGTGCGCTCATGGTGATGCCCCTCGAATGCGGAAAGGCGGCATGCGTTGAGCGCGCCACCACGTGAAATCGGGGGCATTATGCTGAAACCGCGGTTGTGGCGGTCGATACTAATTCTCAAACGTGGCGTTAGCTTTGCTGGGGATCGGCTCCGCCGGGTTACAGGCCGCCTGCCATCTTCACCATGATGGAGACGATCAGGAGCTGCATGACGCCCTGCGAGGCGATGGTGAGGAAATACAGCTTCATCATGCGTGCGATCTTGGCGCTGTCCGGATGCTCCTTGCGGGCCTCGAGATAGCCCCTGACGTTGGTCGGCAGCAGGATGCCCAGGCCCTGGATCGCCAGGACGGCCGAGACAGCGAGGGCCGCGACGATCCAGTAGAACTCCGGGTAGTCCATCTGCATGTAGCCGAGACGCTCGGCGTAGTAGTAGCCCGAGGTCGGCGCAATGATGCCAAGCGGGGTGAAGATAAAGAGCGTCTTGGGCAGCAGGTTGCGGGTGAACTGGCGGCGGGCCTCGGCATTGAGCTTGCGCAGGGTCGGGCCGATGACGAAGCCCATCAGGATATCGGCGCCGGTGAGCAGTACGCCGCTTGCGACATGGACGAAGCGCAGCGGCCATTCATAGGTATGGACATTGATCGCCACCACCATTGCGCCCAGCGCCAGCGCGGCCCAGCCGAGATTGCGAAAATCGATCCCCTCGACAATCCAGGGAGAGGCAGAGGCTGTCGTATCGCTCATGTGGGTCCTTCCGGATCGCAATCATTGCACAAATCGCACCAGCATCGTGGGCAATCTGCTCGCCGCGGTGCCGCTTTTTAAGGTTGGATGGTGCGATGGTCAGCGCTTAGGGTGGGGCGGTTTTTATGCGAGGTGGATGGACATGCAGGATCTATTGCCGCTGGCCAAGCAGGCGGGCGCCCTGCTCAAGGCGCGTCAACATACGGTCGCTGTTGCGGAATCATCGGCGGGCGGATTGATTTCAGCGGCCCTGCTCGCGGTTCCGGGCGCTTCGACGTATTTTCTCGGCGGCGCTGTCGTTTATACCCGCCACGCGAGAAAGGCGTTCCTCGACATCCCCGACGAGGCGCTTTCGAACATGCGCCCGTCCACCGAAGCTTACGCGCTGTTGTTGGCGCGTACCGCACAGCAGCGGTTCCATTCGACATGGGCGGTTGCCGAAACGGGAGCGACGGGACCGACCGGCAATCGTTATGGCGATGCCGCTGGTCACGCCTGCATTGCAATCACCGGACCGGTCGAACACGCGATCACGGTGGAGACGGGACAGGCCGATCGCGTTGAAAACATGCGGGCCTTTGCAGAAGCGGCGCTCAATCTCCTGCGGACGTGTGTGGCCCAGAAATGACGGCACGGGACGGCAAGACACGACTGTCGCGACTATCCCGCCTGTGGCGCGGGCAAATGGATCGTGTTCGTGGCAAACGCAATTGGGAGAAATGGGATCGGTTGCTACTCGGCGGCGGATCGGAGGGTGCGTTCGCGGTTGAACCCGGTGAATGGTATCTCGGTGTCTACTGTCAGCATTGCACGGTGCCGATCCCGGTCTTCAAGGATCAGGGGCGCGGCAACATCATCGCTATCGGCCGTGGCACGCTGACCGTCACATGCATGCAGTGTGGCGCGCCCGGTTCCTACGGCACCGACAGCGTGGTGTCGTTCTTCATAGAAGACATTAAAGAAAAGTGATCTCCGGCGTCGGCTTTCGGCAACGCCGGCCCAGAAGATCGGGTTGTTGGCGCAAATCAGTCCAGCTGCCCAAGCTTTGATCGCGAGCACAGAATTAGAACGGCCTGTCGCCCTGCACCATGACGCGGTGGATGTAGCGTGTGTATCGGATATCGTCGTACCGGGTGCCGGAGTGCAGGGTGCAGCGGTTGTCCCACATCAGAAGATCGCCGGTCTGCCATTTGTGTCGGTAGATGAAGCGTTCCTGCGTCGCGAACTCCACCAGTTCGTCGACCAGCGCCTTGCCTTCCGGATTGGTCATGCCTTCGATGGCATGCACGGTGCCTGTACCGATATAGAGCGAGCGGCGGCCGTCGGCGGGATGCGTGCGTAACAATGGATGAAAGACATCCGGTGTCAGTGCCTTCTGCTCTTCGGTCAGCGGTGCGCGGTCGTCGCGGGCCGCCATGAAGCGGTGGTAGGAGTGGTGGATACGCTTTCCTTCGAGGCTCTTCTGTCGCTCTGCGGGGAGCGCTTCATAGGCCGCACACATATCTGCAATCAGCGTATCCGCGCCTTCGGGCGGCGTTTCGATGCCATAGAGCATCGTGCTCATCACAGGACAATCCTTGTAGGACAGATCGGTGTGCCAGCCGATCCCTTCGTTATGCGCCCCAATAAATTCGCCGTTCACCTTGCGGTTGGAGAGCACGTAAATATGAGGATAGTCGGGCAGGGTGTATTGCAGAAGCGTATGCGTCTCAAGCGGGCCGAAGAGCCGCGCGAAGCGCAGCATTGCGTCTGGCGATAGGTCCTGTCCGCGGACCAGCATGACGCCGTGGCGATGGAAGGTATGGATCACGCTGGACATCGTCGCTTCGTCGACCCGCGCGAGATCGACATCCTGGATTTCGACCCCGAAACCCTGTTTCAGAGGGCGCGTGCGCAACTGGACGGCAAGGGACATGCGTAATCTCCGGCGATGAATGGGCCTGTTGCAACCCCTGTACCAGTCGGTTCGTGGTTGCTATGAGTGTAGGGAGGCGGCACACAAAAAAGGCGGGGGGACGCGTGAAAATCAAGGCGGCGGTATTTCGCGACAAGACGGGACACGCTTCTATCGAAACACTCGATATTGAGGAGCCGCGCGACGATGAAGTGCTCGTCCGTCTCGTCGCGGCGGGAGTGTGCCACACCGATCTCAAGGTCGCGTCCAGTGATCTGTCGCCGCGTCCAATCGTGCTGGGCCACGAAGGATCAGGGATCGTCGAGAAAGTCGGTAGAAGCGTCACCAAGGTGAAACCGGGCGATCCGGTGGTGATGACCTACGATGCGTGCGAGCAGTGCCCGGCCTGCCTCGTGAACCAGCGGACCTATTGTTATGAGGTCGGCCCGCGCAGTTTCGGTGGCAAGCGCCCGGATGGATCGAGCCCTCTCTCCAAGGGCAGCGAGAAGATCCACGGCAGTTTCTTCGGCCAGTCGTCTTTTGCGGATTTCGCGCTTGCCTACGACCGAAACGTCGTAAAGGTTCCCAAGGGCGCGCCGCTTGAACTTCTTGGGCCGCTCGGTTGCGGGATTCAGACCGGTGCCGGTGCGGTCATCAATGCGCTCAAGGTCGGTGTGGGTCAGTCGATCGCCGTTTACGGCACGGGCTCGGTCGGCCTGTCCGCTATTATGGCTGCGCGGCTCATGGGGGCTGCGCGGATCATTGCTGTCGACGTCCTACCCAATCGTCTCGCCATGGCGAAAGAACTTGGCGCCACGGATGTGGTGAATGGAAAAGATGAAGATGCTCTCGCCGCGGTTAAACGCTTGACCGGATATGGCACCGACTTTGCCCTCGACACCACGGGTCTCGCTGCGGTGATCGGGCAGGCAGTGAACGGATTGGCGCCGCTCGGCACTGCCGGTTTTGTGGCGTCGCCGTCCGAGCCCGTCGGCATCCATATCCGGCATTTGATGCTTGGCGGGCGGAAGCTTAAGGGCATCGTCGAGGGGGAGAGTATTCCGGATCTCTTCATTCCGGCGCTGATCGAGTTCCACAGGCAGGGGCGTTTTCCGCTTGATCGACTGGTGAAATTCTATCCATTCGAGCGGATCAACGATGCGCTGCACGATTCGCATGAAGGAAAGGCGATCAAGCCGATCCTGCGTCTGCCGAACTGAAATCTAGTGTCCGGTGAGGGCCTGTTCGACGGCGAGCAGCAGCGCGCTTCGCCGAAATGGCTTTTCCATCCAGGTCAGATCGGAGAATTCCTTACCGGCGGTTTTGATCACGGTATCAGAGCCGCTCATGGCACCGGACATGGCGATAACCCGCGCGCCGGGGTCGGCCTTCTTGATATCGCGGATGACGTCGAGGCCGTTCTGGCCCGGCATATGGATATCGGTGATAACCAGGCCGGGGCGGTGGATGCGGAATAGGTCGACGCCGTCGGCGCCCGCGGTCGCTTCGAGGAGCGTATAGCCGCGAGGCTCCAGGATGATCCGGATGACATCGCGGATGGCCGCATCGTCATCGATTACAAGTATCGTTTCCATCGTCCGCGGCTGGGCGATTCACCTTGTGTCAGAAGATGCTAGTATGAGGAAAAAGACACGGTAGGTCAAAGCCTTGCCGGTCAAGTCTACCATCGCAGCGATGGGCCGGACTATTTGCTCGCTGCGGCGGCGAAACCGTCCTTGGGGCGGTCGGAACGGCGCCGCTGCAGGATGGCGGCCAGTTCGATGAACGGCTTGTCATCGCTCGACGTGAGGGCGGCCAGTGCATCCGCCAGTTCCTGCTGTCGATAGGGTTTGGTGAGGCGGGGCAGGTTGAGCGCCGTGCGCTCAGGGATTTCGGCATGTCCGCTGGCAAGGAGGATCGGCAGATTCGGCCATTGCGCTCGGATTTTCTGGGCAAGCTGGGTACCGGTCATCGCCGGCATCGACTGGTCAGCGAGAACGATATCCACTTTGCGATGGCCAAGCGTTCGTAATGCTTCGGCACCGGAGTTCACCTCAAAGGCGACGTGGCCCAGGTCGTGAAGCATATCGGTGGTACCGGAGGCGACCAGATGATCGTCGTCGACCACAAGAACCGTCAGCATCCGGATGTGTCTGGCCGGCACTGGCGCCGCCTGTGCCGGAGCGGCCGCAACCTTGGGCTCGGTTTCTCCCTCTGGCAGCCAGATTTCGGCCGTGGTGCCATGGCCGAGACGGCTTTGCAGTTTGAAGGTGCCGCCGGATTGTTCGGCAAGTCCGTGTACCATCGAGAGACCAAGTCCGGTCCCTTTACCGACGCCCTTGGTCGTGAAGAAGGGCTCGACGGCGCGGGCCAGCGTCTCTTCGTCCATTCCGGTCCCGCTGTCGGCCACACTGATGCAAACATAGAAGCCCGGGCGCATGCCGCCAGCGACCAGTTCCGGCACGATCTCCTCACGGGCGGTGATGGTGATTTTGCCGCCGCCGGGCATGGCATCCCGTGCGTTTACCGTCAGATTGAGTAGGGCCAACTCAAGTTGATGCGGATCGATCTTTGCCGGCGGCAGGTTTACCGGGAAATCGGTTGCAATGGTGACTTCGGGGCCCAGGGAGCGGCGCATGAGATTGCTCATATCCGCAACCAGCTCCGGCACGTCGACATTGCGCGGCGACAGATCCTGCCGACGGGCGAAGGCGAGCAGGCGCTGGGTGAGGGACGCGCCGCGCTCCGCGCCGCGGATTGCACGTTCAACCAGCCGGCTGGAGCGCTCGTCCGTTACGCGCCGTTGCAGAAGGTTCAGATTGCCGAGGATGATGGCCAGCAGGTTGTTGAAGTCGTGGGCGACGCCGCCGGTCAGCTGGCCGATGCTTTCCATTTTTTGCGCCGAAAAAAGCCGCTGCTCGGCGGACAACCGCTGCTCGGTTTCCTCATGCAGACGAGCCAGAGCATCCTGTTCCGCCCGCGCGCTGCGCATCGCAAGCCAGGACACAAACAGGAGTGTCAGCGCGGCGGCAATCGCGACCAGGCCATAGAGTTTGAGATTGGCTGCCCATGCCTCCAGGACGACGGACTTTGGGATGCCGACACCGACATAAAGCGGATAGTCGGCGATCTTGCGGGTGGCGACCAGAAGTTCACGGTCCTCGATCGATGAACGCATGAAATCGGGTGCGCCGCCGGATCCTTCGGTGACGCGTCTCATCATCGGGCTGTCGGCGCTGAATCGACGGTCGTCCGTTGATACGGGGTTGCGGGCCAGGATCGCGCCGTCGCTGCGCACCAGAACGGCGACGTTCGGGACTGGCGGCGCCGCAGCGCGGAAGAACTTCGAGAAATAGTCCGGGTTCAATCCGACAACGATGACACCGTTGAAACTGCCGTCCGGCCCCGTCAGGCGACGGCTGACACCGAAGGACGGCAGTCCGGTCGCGGCGCCGACGGTCGCTTCGCCGATATATGTGCCGATATCCGCCCCGCGGTGCTGCCTGAAAAAGGCGCGATCCCGCCAGACCGCCTGCTCCGGCCAGCTTTCAAGCGAGCCCGCGCGGATTGTGCCATCCGGATCTGCGATCCAGATCGAGATGACATGATCGAGCCCCACCTTGATGTCGCGGAGCATTGCGCTTGTTTTGGGCAATGCGATCTCATCCCAGGACATGGCTTTGACATGTTCCTGGATACGGTCGACCACGAGATCGACGGCTTCGAACACTTTTCCAGTATGCTCGTCATAGATTGCAGCCGTGCGCGCAACCGTGTCCCGGCTGTCGTTCAGGATTTCGGCCCGGTTCCACCAGGCCGCGAGGACAAAGACAGTTGTAGGAACGAGGACAGCGACGGCCAGAAGAAGCCGCAGAAGACGGACGGACGACATGGGGCAGACCATGCCTCTCTAAACCAGCAGACAGCCGAAAAGAGCATAGCACGATACCTGCCCAAGAGGTTACAGAATGGGCCTTCTTTCTTGTGGATCAATGAATTGACACAAAACGGCCACTCCGCGTCCCAGCCCGCAGTCTCTCCGTCGCCGCGTTCTTTCGCGGCTCTCCGCCATCCCGGGTTTCGCGTTTACTTTTTCTGCTCCGCGTTGGTGATGATGGCGGACAGCATTGAGCATGTAATCAGCTACTGGATGATGTTCCAGAAGTTCCAGTCCCCGGCGTTGGGCGGCTTTGCCGTCGTGTCGCACTGGCTGCCCTTTCTGCTGTTTTCGGTATATTCGGGGGCGCTCGCCGATCGTTTCGATCCGCGCCGGATCATTCAGATTGGCATGTTGCTGTTCAGCGCGGTCTCGCTCGCCTGGGGGCTGCTGTTTCTGACCGACACGCTGGAAATCTGGCATGCGGTGGTGCTGCTCACGATTCACGGCCTAGCGGGTGTGCTGTGGGTGCCGGCAACCCAGCTGCTGATCCACGACATCGTTGGGCCGGCGGAACTGCAGAGCGCCGTTCGTCTGAGTTCCACGTCGCGTTATCTTGGACTGCTGGCGGGGCCGGCTTTGGGCGCCGGCTTTTTTCTGCTGTTCGGTCCGGCTTGGGGCGTCCTCATTAACGCAGTCATTTACATGCCGTTCGCGTTCTGGCTGTGGAAGGCACCCTACGGCCCGCGCTTTCGCAAGGACGGTGAAGCGCCGCGGCGTGCGATCCGTGGGCTTGCGGACATTCTGGCCACTGCGCGGGAGATCGCCGGCAATCGCACGATCCTGTCCATGATGGCATTGGCGGGCGGCGCCTCGCTGTTTGTCGGTAACGCCTATCAGGCCCAGATGCCGGAATTTGCCCATGACCTTGGTCATGGTGATGCCGATTTTTCCTATTCCGCGCTGTTGGCCGCGGATGCGGCGGGCGCGTTGCTTGCGGGCGTAATTCTTGAAAGCCGGGGATTTCTCAAGGCGCGGCCGCGGACGGCATTCATTTTGGCGATTCTGTGGTGTATTGCACTGGCGTCTTTTGCCGGGTCTTCCTGGTATCCGCTCTCCCTTGGGTTGCTGTTCGTCGTCGGCTTCGTCGAGCTTTCATTCAGCGCGATGGCGCAGACCCTTGTGCAGCTCCAGGCGCCGCCGGAAATCCGCGGCCGGGTGATCGGCCTCTTTGCGATGGCGGCGTTGGGCTTGAAAGCCTTTAGCGGCGTTACGGTCGGCATCGTCGGCGGGATCATCGGGATCCACTGGTCGCTGGCTCTGAGCGCACTGGCCTTGCTGGCAATATTTATGACTCTGCTGGCATTTTCTCTTCGGCGTCGCTCATCGTTGGGTGCCTAACAAGCCTTACGGCACGTCGCGGGGTGCCGCGCGCCGGGTGTTTCCTTACCCAAGTAATAAATAGTCTCCGTCGCGGTCCTCCGGTGTTTCCCCGATAACGCCGTAGCAGGGGCATGGCTACAGTCGCCTCAATATCAGGCCGGCGAATCCAGTGCCGGTATGTGCCGGTACGGGGTGCCGCAACAGGACCGCAGCGGCGACAGGGGCGCGGTCCAGCTTCATGCGAGCCGGATAGGGGTGCACATATGCGATCGCTTATGCTGAAAATATGCCGTCTTCTCCCGTCACTGCGTCTCTACGCACAGACCTATACAGGGTCGCGCGAAGGTGGCGATGCCTATGTCCGGGTCTGTCTCGAAATGGTTATCGAGGATCCCGAGCATCTTCGCCCGGATGAAGATCTGCGGCTCGAGCTTTACCGGTTGCTCCATATCGTGTTCGCCCGTGTCGGGATGCCCGATACGCCGGAGGAGAAGCTCGCCTTTCTGCCTCTGCGTGACGATGACGACTTTGACGATCTGGGCGAATCCCGTCATCGCATTCAGCAGGCGATCCTCACCTTGCCGCCAATGAAGCGCGAGATTGTCCTGCTCTCGTCTTTGGAAGATTTCGATGTGGATACAATCGCCTCGATTGTCGGGTTAAGCCGTCTATCCGTAATCCAGCATCTCAACAATGCTAGGCACGACATCTATCGTACGGTCGAGCGGGCTGAGGCAGTCTCGCACCGCCTGCAGATGGCGGCCGGTTAGGGCCAACCGGCATCCAGAAAGGTCACCAGGGCCGGCGGCAGGCCGATGAGCTCGGACACCGCTCGCACCTGAACGGCGAGCAGTAGGGCGCCGGCGAAGGCCATCAGCAGGCCGATGATGACACGGGCATCGAAGATCTCGTGCTCGCGGTTGAGGATCCATCCGAACAGCAGGCGAAAGACGCCGGCAAGCTGCACGATCGGTGCGACGATGATCACCGGCGCGATCGACAGCGCCATGTAGCGGAAGAACTGCGAGACATTGACGGCGAGTCCGGCGATGGAGAACCAGCGGATCGCCTGGGCGGGCGTGCTCCGCACTTCAAGGCGGCGCCGGGGGGACGCGACGAACCAAACGGCGACCACGATTGTGGCGGCGACGTAGGAGACAAAGCCGCCCATCATGCCATTGCCACTGTCTTCCAGCGCGGCGCGGATCAGCACCGGACTGACACCGTAGCCGATAATGCATACCGCGCCAAAGAGCAATCCGTCCCGGTAGTTCGGTACGAAGGTGGGAGCAGGCGCGTCGGCTGACTTGCGACGTTTGCTCAGCGTAATGGCCGTTCCACCCAGAATCATGGCAATCCCGGCAAAGCGCAGGACGGTCATCCGCTCGTCAAGGAACAGCACCGCCAGCAGCAGCGAGACCAGCAGGTTGAGCTGCATGAGCGATCCCGAAAGGTTGGCTCCCATCGCGACCAGCGAGCGATAGTTGCCATAGCGGCCGACCACGAAATGCATGACCCCCGCCAGCGACAGGTAGAAACACTGCAAGGGTGTCAGCACCGTGAGTGCGGCAAGCTGTCCGGCGATCAGGGCCGGAATGAAGAACATCGGCAGGCCCAGCGGCACGGTGATCGCCATTGCCTGGATGACCGTGCCGGAGAGCACCCCGCGGCGCGCACTGGCATTGTCGAGGCCAAAACTGGCGGCAGCGAGAAGGGCAAAGAAAGCGCCAAGCATGCTGTTCGATTCAGGGCCAGGTGAGGTGAAGGGCGTGCCGGACGTCGTCCGACACGTTGAACACATCGGCAATGATATCCGCATCGGTCGCCAGCAGGACGGCTCCCAGCAGCGCCATCACGATGCCCAGAACCACCCGATAATCGAAGATCTCGTAGCCGCGATTGAGATACCAGCTGAAGATCAGGCGGAACACGGTGTAGAGCTGCACGATGGGAATGACGACTGTCACGGGTGCCATCGACAGGGCGAGATAGACAAAGAACTGTGAAATGTTGACGGCGACTCCTGAAAGCACGAACCAGCGCATTGCCACGCGATCGATGCTGAACGCCTGGCGCCGCGGGCCGGCCGCTGTCAGGAGGATCAGCAGCACGACAAAAGCCGACGAATAGGAGACGCACCCGGCGATGAGGCTGTCCGCCGGGCTCTCCAGGCCCGAGCGAACCAGAACCGGGCCGATGCCGTATGCGATGCCACCCAGTATGCCGAGAAGGAATCCTTCCAGGTAGTTGGGCGTGAATTTCAGAGCCGCATTCTCGACAGAGTTACTGCGCCCGTAGAGTGTGATCAGCGACGCGCCCACCGCCATCACGATGCCGAGGCTCTTGAGGATGGTCAGCCGTTCGTCGAGGAAGATCATCGCCACAATGAGCGAGACGAGGATCTGCAACTGGATGATGCCACCCGCCAGGTTTGCGCCCAGCGCCCGTACCGCGCCGTAATTGCTGTAGCGCCCGACGACGAAGTGTACGACCCCGGCGGCGCTGAAACAGAGAAGCTGCTGCTGGCTGAGATTGGGGATCCTGGCGATTTCGCCCGTTACGAGGGCGGGGACCAGGAACATGACGATCCCGAGCGACACCGTGACGAGCAGTGCCTGAAAGACGGTGCCAGTCAGTACGCCACGCCGGATGCTGGCATTGTTGAGCCCGAACGTTATGGCCGCGATCAGGGCGAGAAAGGCGCCGAGCATGTGTTTTGGTTAGTTGGTCGGCGAAGAAAAGCCCTCCGCCTGGATGGCGGAGGGGTGTTTAGAAGTGTACTGGGACCAGAACGGTCGTGATTACATCGTCGGCTTGTGCAGAATGTCGAAAAGGCCTTCGATTTCCTTCGGCTGCATCGGGGCGGAGATGTAGCGGAACGCGAGCGCATCGCGCAACGAAAGATCGAGGCCTTTGATCTCGCCGATCTGCAGGCCCTGCTTGGGATAGAACTCGTCGCGCACCCGTTTGGCCATCTCGGGCGTGACCTTGGCGATCTCCGCGTAATGCTGGAGCGCCTTGGGATTCTGGTAGGCCCAGTCGATCGCGCGGGCATAGACCTTCATGTAGCGGGTTAGGGCGTCGCGCTTGGCGCGAATGGTGTCAGCCATGGCGAGGTTGACTCGGGTCGTCTGGCCGCTGATCTCCTTGATGTCGGCTCCGCGGGCAACGATGACGAGTTTGCCGTCCGTGACATCCTGCAGGCCGAAAGGAGCGACTGACCATCCGATATCGATTTGCTTGGTCATCACCTGGG
Source organism: Alphaproteobacteria bacterium (assembly GCA_965279355.1). Classification (GTDB taxonomy): domain Bacteria; phylum Pseudomonadota; class Alphaproteobacteria; order CACIAM-22H2; family CACIAM-22H2. The sequence continues at coordinate 155,993 of OZ257155.1, forward strand.
TCAGCGTTGCGGGCGCGCCGCCGGCCGCCAGGGGCTTGGCATTGACGCCGGCCTGTTTCAGCAGCGCCAGGACCATGAGATTGGTCGAGGAGCCAGGAGAGGAGAACGCGATCGTTTTGCCTTCCGCCTCCTTGAGGCTCTTGATGCCGCTATCGGCGCGCGCATACCAGAACGCATCCGAAGCGCCGGTCATTTCGGCGGAGACGACGCGGAGGGGCGCGCCCTTGGTGTAACGGCCAATGACGCCGAGCAAGCCGTTCGACATGCCGATATCGACGCTGCCTGACATGACCGCGTCGAGCGTGGCGGCGCCGCCATCGGTATAGAAGAAGTCGACATCCAGCTTCTCTTCCTTGAAGAAGCCTTCGCGCTGGGCGAATTCGACGAACGAACTGTCCCAGAATCCGCGCTGCGATACGGCAATCTTGAGGGATTGGGCTTCGGCCAGCGTGGCGGTTAGGCTAACGCCAAGCGAGAGAATGAGGGCAAGTATGCGATGCATGTTTCCTCCCGAGATAAGCAGCGCCCGCTTTTTGCGGACTTGGACCGACGTTAAGCGTTGGCCCCGGGGCGGTCAATCCGAGCTCGGCAGGGCTGACTATATATGTAGTCATATGCAAACGTGACAATCGGTATGGATGCGCAAGGTATGTCCGTAGCGTTGTCGCGCTTTATTTCCCGCAGGTCGTTCCCATTTGCGCCCGTGGCTGGCAAAATCCTGGATAACAACGATCGGTAATGGAGCAAGAGATGCCGCAGGCGCTGAGCGAAGAGCAGAGTCGTTTTTTCGCGGAGCAGGGCTATCTCTCCCCGATCCGTGCGATCGATGAAGCCGAGGCTGCAGATTGTCGCCGCCGGCTCGAAGCCTTCGAGAGAGATACCGGCAAGTCGGCGGTGGAGAGCCTTCATATGAAGGCGCATCTCTATTTTTCATGGGCCTGGGCCGTGACGCGCAGCCCGGCGGTGGTCGGCGCCGCGCAGAGCCTGCTCGGCACGGCGGACATTTTTGTCCTCGCCTCGCGGTTCTGGATCAAGGAGGCCCGCGACCTGAAATTTACAAGCTGGCATCAGGATCTCGCCTATTTCGGGCTAGACCGACAGGAGATGATCACGGTGTGGCTGGCGTTGAGCCCGGCGACGGTGCGAAGCGGTGCCATGAAATTCATTCCAGGTTCGCATAGAACCCTGCATCGGCATGATGAGACGTATGACAAGAACAACCTGTTGTCTCGAGGGCAGACGGTGCGCGAGGTCGATGAGACGCCTGCGGTCGATGGCGTGCTAAAGCCCGGTGAGTTTTCCATCCACCATGGGAACCTTTTGCATTCATCGCCGCCCAATGAATCGGCCGATCGCCGCATCGGGTTGGGACTGATGCTATTTCCGGCGCATGCGCAGTCCACGACCGGGCGTCGGTCGGCGACATTGCTGAGCGGCGAAGATCGCTTCGGCCATTGGGATCACGATCCGCTGCCGACTTGCGACCGCGACCCGGTAATCTGGGAGTTGATGCACGCAACGGACCGTCACTATCGCGACAAGACGCGTAAGCAAGAGGCCGAAGTGGCGCGTTAGGCATGGCAGACGCCGCTTCATCCCTCGTTCCGCGTCCCAGAGTGCGCAGCCTGACCGGCAGTCTTCGTGGGCCAGTCCTGCTGCTCGTTCTGGCGGCGCTGCTGCCGCTTGTCATCCTGGCCGGGGTTTTCGGTGCCATTGCCCTGCAGCAGCAACAGGCCGCCATCGAACGGGATGCGCTTGCCCGGGCGGATCGCATTGCGGGGCTGACAGACCGCGAACTCAAGGCGCAGATCGATATTCTGCGGACCTTCGCCCAATCGACGGAACTCGACACACCTCTGGACGAGGCGGCTTTTATCGCGCGCGCCCGGCGATTGCAGGAGGCGCAGCCGCTATGGTTTTCGATTCGACTGAGCGACCCTGCCGGCAACCGCCTGATCGACGTGCCGGAATTGAGCAGCCGCCGCGTTGTAGAGGAGGCCAGTCATTTCCGGGTCGTGCGCACCGGTTTTCCGGTGATCGGCAGCGTAGTGCGGGGGCCGCAGCGGACCGCGTTTGCCATCCGGGTGCCGGCGATCCGTAACGGCGATGTCGTGTATGTCGTCTCCGCTGTGATGCAGCCAAATGCGATGCGTGAGGTCCTGCTGGCCGAAGGGTTACCGGACGGCTGGATCGCCGGGCTGGTCGATAACGAAGGCAGGATCGCGGCGCGTTCCACCGGGCCCGAGGAATTTGTCGGGTCGATGGCCGCAGCGACCGTGCGCGCCGCCCGTACGGCTGCTCAGTCCGGATTTCATAACGGCGAGACGCTGGAAGGCACCCCGGCCGTTATTGCTTACCGGGTCATCCCGGAACTGAACTGGTCGGTGCATGTCGCGATTCCGCGCCAGGAATTCTATGCACCGGTGAACAACTCGATCTGGCTGCTATGCTCGGCCGCGATTGTTACGCTTGTGCTGGTCGGTCTGTTTTTGTCGTTGTTACTGCGAGAGATGCGGATCCGCCGCACTGCTGAAGAGATTCTGGAGAGCGGCCGACGCATGGAATCGCTGGGTCGCATGACCGGTGGGGTAGCGCATGATTTCAACAACCTGCTGCAGATCATGCAGGGCACCGCGGAACTTTTGAAGCGCCGCCGCGGCGAGCCGGAAAAAATCGACGCCTACAGCGAGACGATTCTGAACGCCACCAAGCAGGGCGATGCGCTGACGCGCCAGTTGCTGGCGTTTGCGGGGCGCAGTGCCCAGGAGCCGATCGGTTTTCGGCTGCAGGACCGCGTGAACGATCTGATCGTGCTCCTCAAGCGGATCGCGCGTGAGGGAATCGTCACGCGGGTGTCCATTCCTGACGATATCTGGCCGGTTTTTGCCGATCCAAATGCGCTTGAGATGGCGCTTGTCAGCCTGGCCATGAATTCACGCGAAGCGATGCCCAATGGCGGTCTGCTCGAAATCCGCGCCGAGAACGTGACCCTGAGTGAGCGGGAGCGGGGGATCGGTTTGACCGGCGATTTTGTTGCATTGTGCGTAACCGACAGCGGCCGGGGGATTGCAGCAGAGCATCGACCGCACGTCTTCGAGCCCTTCTACACGACAAAACGAGCGGGAAAAGGAGTCGGTCTGGGGCTGAGTCAGGTTTACGGTTTTGCCAAACAATCCGGTGGCGCCGTGACGCTGGACAGTGAGGTCGGCGCGGGCACGACGGTGATCCTATATCTGCCGAGGCCGGCTCATGTGGATGAACCCGTGCGCGAGACGGAAGAACATCTCGCCGCCGTGGACAGCGGTCGCATTCTTCTGGTTGAGGACAACGACAAAGTCGGCCAGGTCACGGAGGCGATGCTTGAAGCGGCAGGTTATGCGGTGGTTCGTGTCCTCAGCGGTGCCGCCGCGATCGAACGCGTGACGCGCGGCGACAGGTTCGACGTCGTCCTGTCGGATGTGGTCATGGAAGGCATGTCGGGCCTGGAACTGGCTTCGCAGTTGAGAGAGCGTTATCCGAAGGTGCCAATCGTCTTGATGACGGGCTTCAGCAAGGCGTTGCTCGACGGAAGCTCGAACGGTCTGACAGTGCTGTCCAAGCCATTTCGGCTGGCCGATGTTGTGGCGGCGCTGAAGACCGCCAGGCTTAATCAAGGAAATCCGATGTCAGCCGGCCAGCGCGTTTCTTAAGCCGGCTTGCGATCTTTGATCCGTCGCATGAATGCGGACGTCTTCGGCTGCGACTCGTAAAGATCGGCAAATCGTTCCAGCCGCGTCGCGGTGATTGCATGTCGCTGGAAGGACAGGCGGTCGAGCGCCGCCGCCGCCAACTCAACATGTTTTTCGGCAAGCCTTCGCAGGGTTTTGGTTTCTTTCACTCGTCGTGTCCTTAGCTACAGCGCCAATGAGGATAGCATCCCGCCGCCTAACGGCATTGAGGTAGATCAAGCCTTTCTGCGATAGCCCTCTCCCGCACTGACGGAACCCGGTCCTTTTTAACCCGTTGTCGCTTAACAGAAAGCGAGGCGGGTATGAATGAAATCACTGGACGACAATCGGAGAGGACCCCGCGATACAGGCGGGAGGTTGTGGGCGTCTTCCAGTCATCGGAGTCGCTTGAGAAAGCGATCAGCGCGCTGGGCAGCGCCGGCTGGGATCGCGCCGAGATGAGTCTTCTGGGTCACGCGGAAGCGATTGCGCCGGGAAAGACCGCGCATCAGCTTGCTAACGATCCGAATGTGGAGCGGGAAGCGATCGTTTCCGACACCGATGAGCGCCAGGGGCGGACTCTCGCCGCCGGTATCGGCGGTGTTGTCGCCGCGTTCGCTGCGACCGGCGCTACGATTCTGACCGGTGGCGGAACGCTGGCGGCCATTGTCGGCGCGCATGCTTTCGGAGGTGGCGCAACGGTCGTGATCGAAGCCGTCGGTCGCTTCCTCGGCGGCGCACACGCACAATCCCTGCAGGAACAGGTCGATCGCGGGGGCATCCTGCTTTGGGTTGTGTTGCGCGGCGATGGAGATGAATCAAAAGCGCGGGCCGTTATGACAGCAGCCGGCGCGACGGCAACTTATGCGCACGACGTCGGTCAGCCAGAGTTACCGCTGCAGCCCGGCGAGGCATTGCGGCGTTCAGCCCGTTAGTCGGCATCACAATAAGCAGATTAATGCGGAAATGGACGAGGTCGAGTTTACGGGGAACGCATAAAATCTCACCTCGTTGTCAATCGGTCGGGGATTGCCTGTCGGGGTTCTCTATCTGAAGAGGTGAAGTCATGCAGAAAATTCTGCTCGCCGCAGTCGCGGCGGTCGCAATCAGTTCCGGAGCCTGGGCGCAGATGTCGTCGTCGCCGGGATCATCGTCATCGCCAACAAGTCCGTCGACCCTGGCGCCATCGGCCCAGGAACAGCAGCTTCGTTGTCAGGCCATGACCGGCACCGATGAACGCAACAAGTGTCTCGACGATCTCAAGCGGGGCGATTCGCTGACCCAGCAACCACCGAGCAGTTCGCCGGGGAGTACGGCGCCATCGGGTTTCGCACCGGGTTCCAATATGGGATCAACCGGGTCCACCGGTATGAGCCGTTGAACTTATTTACATCGTGAAATGAAAAGGGGCGTCCCCGCGGCGCCTCTTTTTTTGTTCGCTATCGAACCGTGGTGCCCGGGAACGGTCCTCTTCCGCGCGTCGTTCCTTCTTCAGATATCAAAGGGAGAGGAAGATCATGCGTAAACTTTTCTTATCGGGCGTTGCCCTGGTTGTGATGACGCCAGGGGCATGGGCGCAGGTTGCGGCACCGGAGCCAGGTGCTTCGCGCCCGGCGCCGTCCGCGCAGCAACAATGCGACAATCTGATGTCGGCCGACGAACGTTCCAGATGCCGCAATCAGGCCCAGCAAGAACGCCCGGCGCAAAGCCCTGGCGGGGCGCCGGGGTCAGCGCCAAGTTCCGGGGCGACATCGGGCGCGTCGCCCGGTTCGGGCCTGCCAGGCAATAACAATTCAGGTCCGCCGCCGGGCCTTGGTCCGGCACCCGGTGCCGCTGGCGACGCACCACGACGCTAAGGTAGGTAGAATTGGGCGCTTCGGGCACCCCGGGCGCCCAATTTCATTAGTCCCTTGCCATACCCGCGCCCGCATAACATTCTTCTGGATGATTCGGCCCCGACTCACTGGGGTGTATGACACACGGAGGAATCACGTGAAGAAAGCTCTTCTCACGCTGGCAATCGTCTTGATGAGCAGTGGCGCATGGGCGCAGGTTCTCGGTCAGCCCGGCTCGTCCGGCAGTTCCGGCGTTCCCAGCACTTATCGCAGCGATGCGGAACGTAACTGCCAGGGCATCGCCGATCCTGGGGATCGCGCGCGGTGCCTCAGCAATCTTCGAGCGGGTTCGTCCATTCAACAGCTCAACGGATCGCAATCCGGTATGGATCGCAACTCGTCGGGTCTCGGCAACAGTCCGAGCAGCATCGGCTCGAACCCGGGCTTCGGCATTCCCGGTGGCACCAGCGGTGTCGGCTATAGCGGTGGCGGTTCCGGCGGTCGCTGAGCGCATCTTGCATCCGCACTTGGCGCTGAACTCCTCCCACTCGGCATCAGTGTTGGCGCAGACAGCCGACCGCTGATTTTTCGCGGTATCGGTAAGGAAACGGCCATGCGTGACGCTTGGCCGTTTTCATTTCCGGCTCTGAACGGCGACCGGAACCAAGACCGGTAAATCAGGTTGAACCTGTATCCACGGGGCCATGCATAGCTCCGAGAAAACAGGAGGATCGAATGGCTATTGCAAGAGAATCCGGTCTGGAAGCGGATGAGACGACGCGGCTGATCAGTGCCGACAAGGTCGAAGGCACGAACGTCTACAACGCGCGCGGTGACAAGCTCGGTTCGATCGAGAATGTGATGATCGACAAGATGTCCGGCAAGGTTGCCTATGCCGTCATGTCATTCGGTGGCTTCCTCGGCATGGGTGACAAGCATCATCCGCTGCCGTGGCAGGTTCTGAAATACGATACGGACCAGGGCGGCTACATAGTCGATCTGGACAAGGACATGCTTGAAGGGGCCCCGGCTTACGGTGACGACGACCGCGTCAACTGGGCCGACGAGACCTGGGGCAGGAAGGTGCACGATTATTACGGCGTGCCGCCGTACTGGATCTGAGTAGTCGGCTCAGAAGCATCCAGCACAAGCTAATGCGAGGCCGGCGGAAACCCCGCCGGCCTTTTCCTTTGCCTTCTAGCTTTCGTCGAGTTCCAGCTTTCCCTTCCAGCGGGTGAAATTGACCTGCATGTTCATGCGGATATCGTTAAATTTCGGATCGTTGAAGAAAATCGTGTGGTCACGCACGAATGCGATCTGCGTCAGCGGATCGATATCCGAATTGAAATTGGTGCCGATAGCGGTATCCCAGCCGATGCCGTAACGACCGGCCCAGCGTTCCACGAGGACCGCCTTGTCCTGCTCGTAAGACGTGAGTTTGCGTGTCGGCCCGTGATCGCGATCCTTCGTTGTGTAGTGGATAATGAGGGGGCGGCGCGTGAACTCGCACCTTCCACCGGCCGACCAGATGCGCAGCGCCAGATCCGAATCCCCGAAATGCGCCTGATAGGCGTCCGAGAAATAGCCGACAGTTTCGAACGTCGCGCGGCGCGCAAACGGGAAAAGAGGATAATAAATGCCGAATGTCGTGCAGACGACCCGGGTCGACTGATGGAGGCCAAGGCAGAACAGTTTGCGGTTCTGCTCGCGAGCTTCGAAGCTCACAAGGCAGTCGTTGTCCCAGTTCTCGGCAAGCGCGGTATGATCGGTCAGTGCCATGACGAAATCGCCTGTGGCATGTCGGAAGGCTTCGGCGAGCGCGGCGCAGGTTCCCCGCGGCCGGTCCTCGCGGATCCAGGTGACCCGCGGATGGCGCACCTCGAACGGCGATACGACAACGATTTCGTAATCGGCCGATTTTGTCGTGGCGACGATATTGTCGAGGGCTTTCTGCAGGCTGTCGGGATAGACGCTGGGCAGCGTGATCGAAATCTTCATGCGCGCGCGCGTTTGATCCAGCGATAGACCGGCGGTCCCGCCAGCGCGATGATGGCAAGGGCCAGCAGGGCGGCCGAGAGAGGCTTGGTCAGAAACACCGAGGGATCGCCCTGGCTGATTGTCATGGCGCGGCGGAATTCCTGTTCGGCCAGCGGACCCAGAATCATGCCGATGATCACAGGCGCGGTCGGAAAATCATAACGCCGCAGAAGGTAGCCGACGCCCCCGATCGCATAAAGCAGGATCAGGTCGATCCAGGACTGGCTGATGCCATACGTGCCAATGGTCGCGAAGACGAGAATGCCGCCGTAGAGCAGCGGTGTGGGGATGGAGAGTATCTTCACCCACAATCCGACCAGCGGCAGGTTGAGGACCAGCAGCATTACATTCCCGATATAGAGACTGGCAATCAGACCCCACACCAGTTGGGGTTGGTTCTGCAGCAGCAGAGGACCGGGCTGGATGCCGTAGCTCTGGAACGCCGACAGCATGATCGCGGCCGTGGCCGATGTCGGCAGGCCGAGGGTCAGCATCGGTACCAGCACGCCCGCAGTAGAAGCATTATTAGCCGCCTCCGGTCCCGCAACTCCCTCGATGGCGCCATGCCCGAATTCCTCGGGCTTCCGCGACAGTTTCTTCTCCATGAAATATGAGAGGAAGGTAGGAATTTCCGCGCCGCCAGCCGGCATGGCGCCCAGTGGAAATCCAACCGCTGATCCCCGCAGCCACGGCTTCCACGACCGCCGCCAGTCCTCACGCGTCATCCACAGCGAGCCCTGAACGGTATTGGTTTCGTTGCCAAGCGTCTTCTTGTGCGCAGCGAGATAGAGCGTCTCTCCGACGGCAAACAGACCGACGGCAACGACAATCACGTTGATTCCGTCCAGCAATTCCGTAAGGCCGAAGGTAAAGCGCGGCTGCCCGGTCTGCAGGTCAATGCCGATCAGGCCCAGCCAGATACCGAAAAGCAGACAGGTCAGGCCGCGTACCGCCGAGCTGCCGAGCACGGCGGAGACCGTGATGAACGCCAGGATCATTAGCGAGAAATACTCGGCCGGTCCGAACTTCAGCGCGAAGTCCGCGACCAGCGGCGCGAAGAAGGTGAGACCGGCGGTCCCCAGGGTCCCGGCCACGAAAGAGCCGATGGCCGCTGTCGCGAGCGCTGCGGCGCCGCGTCCCTTGCGCGCCATCTTGTTGCCTTCGAGCGCCGTAACGATGCTGCCGGTTTCACCCGGCGTGTTCAGCAGGATGGTGGTGGTCGAGCCGCCGTACATGCTGCCGTAGTAGATTCCCGCAAACAGGATAAAGGCTGCGGTCGCATTGACTTTGTAGGTGATCGGCAGCAGCAGCGCGATGGTGAGGGCGGCGCCGAGGCCTGGCAGCACGCCGATGGCGGTGCCCAGCGTGCAGCCGACCAGCGCCCATAGCAGGTTTATCGGCGTCAGCGCGACGGCGAATCCGTCGCCCAGCGCAGCCAGCGTTTCCATCAGAGGATGCCCTCGAAAATGCCGGCGCCGATCTGAATGCCGAGTAGACGATCGAAACCGAGATAAGAGACGAGGGCAAGGGTAAAGCCGATCCCGAGATCGCGCCACGGGCTGGCGCTGCCGAAGGCGCGGGCGACGCAGATAAAGAGCAGGGTCGAGGCGATGATGAAGCCGAGAAGGTCGATCAGGGCGACATTGAGGACGAGGCCGACCGCCAGCCATGCAAAGCCACGGCGATCCGCCGGTGTTTGATCGTCATCCGCCGCGGTTTCGCCCCACTGGCCGGCAATGCCGTCATAGACCAGCTTCAGGCCCAGCAGCAGAAGGGCCACCGCCACCGCATAGGGAAAGACCGTCGGCCCGACTTTGGAATACATCGGCGAGACGGGGATGCGCATTGCCTCGAAGCCGACAATGAGCGCCAGCACTACCACACCGGCGCCGACGAAGATCGGCGCCCGGGACCGCGACGTCATAGCGGGAGGGCCGTCTGGCTCAGGCCAGCCCGATGCTCTTCAGCACACCTTCGATGCGGGTCGTTTCGGTCTTGATATAGTCGCCGAAGGCATCGCCGGCCTGGTAGATGCCGAGCCACTCCCGGGTCTTCATCTCCTGCTGCCACTGCGCGCTCTTGTACATACGGTCCATCAGGTCGATCAGCGCCTGCTTCTGCGCCGGCTGGAGCCCGGGCGGGGCGAATACGCCACGCCAGTTGTAGAGTTCGACATTGACACCGCTGTCCTTAAGGGTCGGCACGTTGATGCCTTCGACCTTGCGGTCGGCGGATATCGCCAGTGCCCGCATCTTGCCGGCCTTCACATGCTCGGCCATCTCGCCCCAGCCGCCGACACCCGCGGTGACCTGGTTGCCGATGATCGCGGCATTGGCCGGGCCGCCGCCGGAATAGGCGACATAGCTGATCTTCTTGGGATCGGCGCCGACCGTCTGCGCGATCAGGCCCGCTAGGATGTGATCAGTGCCGCCGGCCGAGCCGCCGGCCCAGGAAACGGCGCCCGGATCTTTCTTCAGGGCCGCGACAAGGTCGGCCATCGTTTTATGCGGTGACTGCGTCGGCACGACGATGGCCTCGAACTCGCCGGTGAGGCGGGCGATCGGCGTGACCTGCCCAAGATTGACCGGGCTCTTGTTTGCGAGGATCGCGCCAACCATCACCATGCCGGCCACCATCAGCGTGTTGGGTTGGCCGCGCATGCCGATAAAGCGGGGCAGGCCGACCGTGCCGCCGGCACCGGCGACATTATCGACCGCAACGTTTTTGGTGATTCCGGCGGCCTTCAGCGCCTGCTCCATCGTGCGGCCGGTCTGATCCCAGCCGCCGCCAGGGGCCGCGGGGATGAACAGCTTCAGATTGTCGATGGTTTGCGCGAGGGCGGGGGGCAGACTCAGACCTGTCAGCGCAGTTCCGGCCAGACTGGCAGCGATGAAATCGCGACGACGCATAGTGTTCCTCCCGGGAGTGTTCCGCGAAGGTAGTCCCACGCTCAGGAGGTGGCAAGACGCGGCGGGTGCAGAGCAGCTTGTTTGCGTCGCAGCATGCGCAGTGTGAGAAGGGCACCGAATGGTACGAAAGCGGCCGCGACCACGCCGGCGATCTCGCGCCGGTTCCAGCGGGCGATGGTCGCCGTGTCGATGAGGACGCCGATATAGACCAGGAAGGCGGCGCCGTGGGTCGGGCCCATGATCTTGGTCGCTATCGGATAGCCCATCGCATATTTCATCGGCACGGCTATGAATACGAGGATGACGAGAGTCAGGCCTTCCAGCCACCCCGCGAGCCGCATGCGACGCAGTCGCACGAGGGCAGAGGACGAGGTTTCCGTGCTCGATTCAGCCATGACCTGTTGTCGCGCAGGGACGGGGCGGCGGCAAGTTTCGTCTGAATTGCCGGTAGTCGCTCTTCCGGCTGGCCAGGTAAACCGCTAGAGTCTCGGAATACACCATGCCGCCGCGCCATCCCACCCATGTCTCCTCGGCACCGCCGGGGAGTGACTGGGCCACCCTCAAATTCATGCTGCCCCATCTGTGGCCTGCATCGGCGCTTCATCTGCGTGTGCGCGTGGTCATCGCGGCGCTGCTGATCATCGGCGCCAAGGGCGTCACCCTGCTGGTACCGATGTTCTACAAATACGCGGTCGATGCACTGTCGCAGCCCAACGCGGCGCTGATCGCGGTGCCGGTGCTGATGATCGTCGCCTATGGCGGGGCGCGGGTGCTGCAGGCGCTGTTCCAGGAGGCGCGGGAGATCGTCTTCATCCGCGTTGCGCAGCACGCGATCCATGTGATCGGTCTGGAGACCTTCAAGCACTTGCACCGGCTGTCCATGCGCTTCCACCTGGACCGCCAGACCGGCGGGCTATCGCGGGCCATCGAGCGCGGCGTGCTCGGCATCGACAACCTGCTCCACTACATGCTGTTCCAGACCATCCCGACCATTGTCGAGATCCTGCTGGTCTGCGCCGTCATGTGGAGCCTCTACGACATCAGCTTTGCCGCGGTCACCTTCGCGACCATCGTCATCTACGTCACCTACACCTTCGCGATCACCCAGTGGCGCATCAAATACCGGGTGCTGATGCTGGAAGCGGAGGGCGAGGCAAATACTAAGGCCGTGGACTCGCTGCTCAACTACGAGACGGTGAAGTATTTCGGCAACGAGGAGCATGAGGCGCGGCGCTACGACAAGTCGCTGGACCGCTACGAAAACGCGGCGGTGATCAGCGCCACCACGCTGTCGATGCTCAATCTGGGGCAGGGGGCCATCATTGCCATCGGCCTGACCTCGGTTATGGTCATGGCAGGGTATGGCGTTGCGTCCGGCGTAATGACGGTCGGCGATTTCGTGCTTGTGAACGCCTATCTCATTCAGCTCTACATGCCGCTGAACGTGCTGGGGATGGTCTACCGCAACCTGCGACAGTCGCTGATCGACATGCGCGCCATGTTCAGGCTTTTGGAGGTGGAGCAGGAGATCAAAGACTCCCCGGATGCCAAGCCGCTGGTGGTCGAAGGCGCGCGGGTCCAGTTCGATGCTGTGAACTTCAACTACGACATCAGGCGCACGGTACTACGCGACGTGTCGTTCGAGGTGCCGGCCGGCAAAACCGTGGCCATCGTCGGGCCTAGTGGCGCTGGAAAGTCGACCATTTCGCGCCTGCTGTTCCGCTTCTATGACGTCGACGCCGGGGCCATCCGGATCGACGGCCAGGATATTCGCGATGTGACGCAGGCGTCCCTGCGCGCGGCCATCGGCATCGTTCCGCAGGACACGGTCCTGTTCAACGATACGATCTTTTACAACATTGCCTATGGGCGCCCGGCCGCCACAGTGGCAGAGGTGGAGGAGGCAGCGCGGCTTGCTCGCATCCACGATTTTATCGTGCGCCAGCCTGACGGCTACAAGACGCGCGTCGGCGAGCGAGGCCTCAAGCTGTCCGGCGGTGAACGCCAGCGGGTCGCCATCGCTCGGACGATCCTCAAGCGGCCGCATGTGCTTCTGTTCGACGAGGCGACCTCAGCGCTGGATACGCATACAGAGAAGGAAATCCAGGCCAGCTTGCGGCAGATTTCCCGCAACGTCACGACGCTGGTCATTGCACACCGACTCTCGACCGTGATCGACGCCGATGAAATCCTCGTGCTCGACCATGGCAAGGTTGTCGAGCGCGGCCACCATGCGGATCTGCTGGAGCGCGATGGCGTTTATGCCGGTATGTGGCGTCGCCAGCTCGAGTTCCGGCAGCTGGACGGCGAGGCAACACTTGAGCCCGCTCCGGCCCCGGCCAAATGAAAATCAGAGATCGGTAATCGCGTAAGCCTTCACCGGCGTCTTAAAGCCCTTGAGCTGCTTTTCGCCGAGATCCGCGAACTGGTAGCCGGTTCCCTCGCAGATCTGCTTGACCGCTTCGCTGCAGGCCGTCTGATTGTCGCCGGCGATGGCGCACATGCGGCTGGCGAGTTGGACCGTGGATCCGAAGAGGTCGGAGCCCGCCTTGATCGGCTCGCCCGCCGCGAGGCCGATCCGCAGGGTCATGCCGATTTCGGCATTCACCGAGCGGTGGGCGTTGATATTGCGGTGGATCTGCTGTGTCGCCTGAACGGCCAGCCGCGCGTCGTCGAAGGCGGCCATGATGCCGTCGCCGGTGTGCTTGATTTCGCGACCGGAGAAGGCCTGCAGCGCATCGCGGACGATACGGTTATGCGCCTGTACCATCTCGTAGTGCTTGGCGTCACCGTGGATCTGGGTGAACTCGGTCGAGCCGATGATGTCGGTGAACATGACTGCAACATGGTTGGTGATCGCCGCGGCGTCCTGTTCCTTTTGGGCCCATTCGTCGAGAGCGTTGGCTAGGGTCGCGCTGGCGGTGACGCTGCCTTGGGCGCGAGCGTCGGCGGCTGCTTGGCCCGCTTCGAACATGGCCTGCGACTTCGGGTCAGTCAGGAATTCTTCGTAGCGCGCCGCGAAGCGTGCGCCCGCCTTCGGATCGCCGACCAGGGCGGAGAGTGCGGCGGCCATGACATCGCGCGTCATCTTCTGATCCCAGAGGCCGCGCCTGGCTTCACTTGTGCAGAGACCGGCCAGGAACAGATAACAGCCGAACAGGGCTTGCGCGTCGGGACGCTTGGTCAGCGAGGCGAGGCTCTGTTGAAAGAAGGCGACGAGCTGCGTTGCTTCCGGCGGTGCGGATGCGATCCCAGCGGAAGGGTCTAGTTCTTCGTCCTCTTCGACTTCCACGGTCGGGAGCTTCGGCGTCGATGGGCTTGTCGTACGGGCCGGTGGCGGCGCGCTTGCGACGGTGCCGGTCGCCGGGCGGGGTGGGGCGACGTCGTAGAGGAAGGTGCGGGCGCTGCCCTCGGCAATCAGGATCAGGCCGCCGGCGCACAGGCCGACCGCGAACATGGCCCCCGCCACGGTCAGCAGCCAGTAGGGGCCGAAGGTCGCCTTGAGGCTGGGCACCAGCCCGACATCCTGCGGCGATTGCAGCACAAAAACGATTCCCGCCGCGGCGGCCAGGGCACCACCGCCCAGCACCAGGGTGATCAACTGCACCGGGCGCGGCGGCTCGCGAAACACCCGGGACGCGCGGGCATTGTCCGCGGCTGCGCCCGCCGCGCGGGCTTTGGCGGCGGCAGCCGCCTTTGCATCCTTAAGAACCGGCGCGCCGGGGACCGGACGGCTGGCCACGCTGGGCGCCTTGCGGGACGGGCCGTCGCCGGCGCGCGCCCCGCGATCCATCAGGGCCGGGACGTCATCCGTCTTGGTGCGCTTGAGCAGCGTCTTCTGGTTCGACTGGCCGCTGTCGGGGTCATAGCTCTCCTCCATGACCCGGATGCCCTTGATGTCGGCTTCGGCATAGAGCTCTTGGGCGGCATCAAGCGCGCGCTGCTTCTGATGTCCGCGGAACGTCTCCTGCAGCGACCATCGCGAACCGTCGTAGAAATAAACTTCGTAGGTAACCTGCGCAGCCAAGTGCGACTCCAGCCAAATCAGACAGGCATACTGCCCGCACCAAGTATAAAGCGATTGCTGACCCGAATCCCCGCGATGACAGCTTTGGGGCACGCCCGCCCGCGGCTTCTTTTCGCGGCACCCTGTTACGGCACCGACCGGACTTCGATCAACGGTTTCTTGCCGGGATACCGCCGGCGTGACGCGCCGCTCACAATTCCAACAATTGTCTTTATGCCGTCACGTTTGGGTTTCAGGCCCCCGGCAAATGTGCCGTTTCGAACACAGGGGCGACATTATTAAGCTTCGTGTCAGAGCGAAAAGATCGGCCTAAAACATAGCTCTACGAGCCGTGCTGGACATGGCTGGTCCGCCGGAAAAGTGCTCGAGGAGAGTGGATTTGATGGCGCATGGGCAACACCGGACTTCAAAGATCGCCCCGCATGGGAAGATGGCCCCGCTGGGCATGGCACCGACCCTCGGTCCGTTTGTCGACGGGTCGGCCAAACATCATCGTGTAAAAAGCTATGTATCCGCCGAAAGGGTCTACGACGCGCTGCGTCACCGGCTCGGCTGCTTCCCGGTCGGCGAACGTGCGCCGGGCTATACGAGCTGGTGCACGTCGAACGGCGTGCAGTTCCAGGTCGACGATCCGGTCTCCGATGCGGATGCTGCTGCCGTGTGGCGCGCCGACGGGTCGCGGACACTTTTCTACTCGTATCAGTATGCCTATGCGCTGCTGCTCTATGTGAGCCAGCTCGTGATCGGCCGGATTGCCGCAACGACGCCGGCGCCGACCCAGAACGTCAATAGCACCCCGCACCGTCCGGCGACGCCGGTCCAGGCGATGAATGAATTCATCGAGAAGCGGGAGCAGGCGATCACACAGATGGAAGCGCTGCTCGCGCAGACCAAAGCGGAAGTCGAACGCTCGAAGACTATCGTCAACAGTATTGAGCGTCAGCGAAAGCTGCATACCGACTTCTACGTATAAGGGCGCTGCACGGCAGCACAGGCACCCGCAAGCGAAAAGACGGGTTGCCTCATAGACCGGGGATCGGTTACGGAGGTTGCCATGATGGCGTCACTCCTCCGCCTTTCGCTCCTGCTGATCGCCTTTTTAGCCGCCGTGCCCGCGACGCAGGCGCAGCAGGCCCAGCCAAGCCGCGTTAACTTCGCGACCTCTCAGCTCGTCATCGAAAGCGGCGGCCAGCGTCATTCTTTCACCGTCGAGCTGGCCGATAACGACGAACGCCGCGCGCTTGGCCTGATGTACCGGACCGCGCTGGCGCCCGATGCGGGCATGCTTTTCGATTTCAAGGCGGACCAGCCGGTCTCGATGTGGATGCGCAACACGCGGATCCCGCTGGATATGCTGTTCGTCGCGCGCGACGGGCGGATCGTGAATATCGCGCAGCGCACGGTCCCGTTTTCGGAGACCACCATTCCCTCCCGCGGTCCGGTTCGGGCGGTTCTGGAAGTGGCGGGCGGCACGGCGGAGCGGCTCGGGCTCAAGCCCGGCGACCGCCTCGTTCATCCGCTGTTTCGCTAGTCTTCGTCATGCTCCGGCTTGACCGGAGCATCCATCTTTTGCTGGCGAAATCTGTGCCCGGTCCGTGGATGCCCGGTCAAGCCGGGGCACGACCGATAGAGCGCAGCCGGGCATGACGGATAGAGAGCAGGGGTGAAGCCTTACGCCGGCGGGCCAAGCTGCGCCGCCAGGCGCGGCAGGACCTGCAGGTCCTGGCCGGTAGCGATCAGGCACGAGATTCCGGTCGGCAGCGAGAACAGCAGTGTCCAGGTCTTGCCGTCCGGGCTCGACAGGATTTCAAGCAGGGCGCCGTTATCGGCGATGCCGATGGCGGAGGTCTGCTCTTCGTACTGGCCGGAAAGCTGTTTGACAATGTCGGCGCGCGGCCCGCAGCTGCGCACCTGTTGTGCTTCGGCCCGGCTGGCCAGAGCGACCGCCAGCACGGCGGCAAGTCCTATGATCCTCAACATGACGCAACTCCTTTGTCAGAGTGTGCCAATCGTTCTTAAAGTGTCAGCCCGAAGGGCTTGAGGAAGGGTTAACGCTTGCAGGCCACGGTCAGCCCGTCGCCGACCGCCAGCATGGCCATGCTAACTCGCTGGTCCGCATGGATCTTTTTGTTGAGGGCTTGCAGCGCGCGGGTCGCGGTGTCGGTGGTTTTCGCATCGGCGACGCCGCCGCCCCACCAGACATTGTCGATGGCCACGATCCCCTGCGGCCGCAGCAGGATGAGCACGCGCTCGTAATAGGAATCGTAGTTCGTCTTGTCGGCGTCGATGAACGCCATGTCGAAGGTGCCGGCGGCGCCATCGGCAATCAGCTTGTCGAGGGTCTCCAGCGCCGGGGCGAGGCGGAGATCGATCTTCTGCGCGACCCCGGCGTCTTTCCAGTAGCGGCGCCCGATCGCTGTCCACTCATCGCTCACGTCGCACGCGATGAGCGTGCCGTCATCGGGCAAAGCGAGCGCCACGGACAGCGCGCTGTAGCCGGTGAAGGTGCCGATCTCCAGGCAGCGCCGCGCGCGCGTCATCTGCACCAGCAGCGCCAGAACCTGTCCGGTCTCCGGCGAGATCTGCATATAGCGATTGGGGAGGGCGAGGGTTGCCTCACGCAGCCGCGCCAGGCTCTCCGGCTCGCGCACCGCGTTCCGGCGGATATAGGTGTCGATGCTGGGCGCCATGGTCAGCTATCCTGACGCGACTGCCGCGAAACGCAATGGGACATCGTGGCAACGAGCGAACGCAGCAGCAAGGCAACGCAGCAACGGGGACCCGATGCTCTACATCTCCTACGGGCTCGACGATCCGGCCAAGGCCCATGTCCGCGCCGCCACCAAGGAGGCTCATTTCGCCTATCTGGAGCTCCACAAGGAAAAGCTGGTGCTGGGCGGGGCGCTCCTGGCCGACGACAGCGCCGCGCCTGTCAGGATCGGCAGCGTCCTCATCATCAACGTGCCGTCCAAAGCGGAGGCCGACGCGTTCTTCAACAACGAGCCGTTTTTCAGGAATGGCCTGTTCAGCAGCCGCAGCGTGACCCGCATGCGGCGCGGCCAGTGGAACCCCGGCGCCGCCCCCAACACGGCCGAAGGAAACTGAAGCGGGTCAATAGTTTGCGGGTAAAACCGGCGACGGGGCGGCCTTGGCGCGGCGCCCCCCTTCGTGTATATGGAGCGCGGCCCATGCGTCGCGGAGCGTAGCTCAGCCTGGTAGAGCGCCAGCTTTGGGAGCTGGATGTCGAGAGTTCGAATCCCTCCGCTCCGACGCGACGCAGGCCGATCTGAGGTAGGATAGAGCGATGCCAGCGCGAATCTACAAGCCGACCAAGACGGCCATGCAATCCGGGCGCGCCAATACGCGCAAATGGGTTCTCGAGTTCGAACCGAAGGACGCCAAGCGGGCCGACCCGCTGATGGGCTGGGCTGGATCGCGCGATACCGAAGGGCAACTCAGACTGCGCTTCGACAAACGCGAAGAGGCGGTCGCCTATTGCGAACGCCACGGCATCGACTTCGCCGTGTCGGCTCCCGAAACGGCGCCGCTGAAGATCAAAGCCTACGCCGACAATTTCAGATTCGACCGCATCAAGTAACCGGTGCGGCCGCGGCGCATCAAGAGCCCTTAGCTCAGCTGGATAGAGCAACAGCCTTCTAAGCTGTAGGTCGCTGGTTCGAATCCAGCAGGGCTCGCCATCATTTGTGATGTCATCGGTCCAGCGACCATATGCCTTCATCGATAAGCGTCCGCCATTCCACCTCTACTGTTTCCTCTGAGTCGATGAATTGGAGTGTCGCGCGCCAGTTACCATCCGATACCGAAACCACTTCGGCTTCGCGTATCCCCTGCGAAATCTTGCGCACCCATATTTGTCTAAGCTGAAACCGCATCTCGCACCTCCACAGGTTGTTCTGTGGGGGCAGATAATGGTTAAAATTGATTAACAATTGGCTGTCGGCAGTCTACCCGTGAAGCGGCACCCATTTCATCTACACACAGTAGAGTTACCGAACTGTGAGCATGCAACCGTTGCCTTGCCTGGATCCCGCACAATGACGCCGTTTCCGAACGGCGTAACCGTGGCCGGCTGTTGGCCCGGTGATCTTACGAGGACTCCACTGCCGAACTGACTAGCGCTTGCACCCGGTGATTCCGACGGTGAGAACCTATAGCCGTTCACGACTGGAACGGCAGCGGGCGACGGTTTGCGCTCCCCAGCGTGCGCCAGCGGTGGCGCCACAACTGCAATCAGCGCTAATAGCAAAACAAGTTTCAAGGTTCCCTGCCGAGACTGCGCCTGTGCCGACAACGCGTCATGGGCGGAGCCTATTTCCGGCGGACCGTCAGCGCACCGTTCTAAGCCTCGTTGTATGTCTCTTCGATAACGCGGCTATTCACTCCTCCGCAGTGAACCCTGACGCCTGAACGATCGGCTTCCACGCATCCATCTCGGAGCGGATGCGCGCGGCGAATTCGTTTGGGGTCGTGATCTCGGGTTCCGATTGCGAGGTCGCGAGGAACTCGACGAACTCGCGACTCTGCAGGGCCGCGTGGAGCGCCTTGACGAGAGCGGCGACGGTATCGGGCCGGGTCCGCGGCGGCGCGAAATAGCCAAACCATTCTTCGATCACCATGTCCCGGTATCCGCTTTCAGCGAAGGTGGGGACGTCGGGTAGGTTGCTCATGCGCGTCCGGCCGGTGATGGCGATGACGCGCGCGGCGCCGGCCTTATGGCGTGTGATGGCGTCGTTGCCGATCGGGCTGAAGAAGGAGGGGATGCCGCCGCCCAGCAGTTCCTGCCACGCGGGTGCCGCGCCACGATACTGGACCGGCTGCAGCGGCACGTTCGACGCCTTTGCCAGCATCACGCCGCTGAAATGCGGAACGCTGCCGCTGGCCGGTGTCGCGTAGAACGCATTCTTCTCATCGGCCTTCGCCCAGGCGAGATATTCGGCCGGCGTCTTTGCGGGATTTGACGGACCCCCGATCAGGCCCATCTTCAGACTGTGCGATGTCGTGAGCGGGACGAGATCGGCGATCGGGTCGTAGCTCAGCTTCTTGTAGATATGCGGATAGAGCGTCACCGGGCTGGCCGGCGTCATCAGGATCGTGCTGCCGTCCGCGGGCGCTGCCTTGAGCGCCTCAATCGCCAGCCGTCCGCCGGCGCCGGCCTTGTTTTCGATCAGGATGGTCTGCGCATACGTCCCGCGCAGGCGCTCGCCGATCTGCCGCACGATGATGTCGACGCCGGCCCCCGCGGGAAAACCGACAATGATCTTGAGGGTGGGGATGCTGCCTTGCGCCAGCGCAGGGATGGGCAGCATCGGGACGGCCAGGGCCGCCCCGCCCAGCGCCGCTCCCGACAAGGCCAGAAAGTCACGCCGCGATACGTTTGGATCGTTGTTCATTGTTGCCTCCCGATAATGTTTTTGTTCCGGCTCTGTCGTCGCGTCACCCGACGGTGAAGTAGTCGAAGACGGTGTGGTCCGGATCGGGCTTCCGCTGGCCGCGCCCGACGATCACCGTGCGCGTCATCCAGTCATGCGGACCGACCGGCGTGTCGAAGACCGGCGTGATGTAGAAATAGGTGTTCGGCTTGATGGCGAAGCTGCTCTTGCCTTCGGCGGGCGGGATCGGCTTGCCGTTCTCATCGCGGCCATAGAGGAAGCCGCGATTGTTGATGTAGATCGGCGAGCCGTCGGACGCCTCGAACATGTAGTGCGCGTTCAGCTCCGAGACATGATCGGGACGTCCGCGCGCGTAGTCGCCGCCGCTATAGGGCAGCACGCGGCCCTGCAGACGCGGCCCGGTGATGGTGCCGCCGGTGCAGGGGACATAGACGCGGCCGCCCATCGGCGTCGTTGGCTGGAAGCGCGTACGCTCCTTGAATTCGATGCGGACGGTGAAGGCGTGTTCGAGCTTGAGGGCGTCGGGTGTCATGAGGTCTCCTGAAGAAACGTTGTGCCGTCGAAACTAGGCGGCGGATGGAATCTGCGCTTCGGCAACCCATTCGCCGTGGAAGGTCATGCGCAACGGGATCGGCAGATGAACCGTCGCGACCGGGCCTTTGGCAAGGTCGGTGGCGTCGCACACGAGCAGATCGGCGCGGCCGTCCACGTAGCGATTCACCACCGCCAGCAGATACCCGTCGCCTTCGGCCGCATCCCGCGCGCGTGGCACGAAGACCGGTTCCTGCACCGCCGACTCATTGCCGACATAGTACCGGTCGACGCGGCCGGTGCCGTGATCGATGCAGGCGAGGGTATTGAAGACGGGGCCAGGCGCGCCAGAGCGCGTGCAGGGCGGCTTGCTGTCGTCCTTGGCCGCCATGTAGCCGTAGCGATAGGGCAGGGTCTGATAGCGCGGATCGGTCTTGAAGAAATCGGCCGGCATGTCCCAGAGCCGGGTTTCCTGGAAGTGTTCGTCGTTGCTCGCGAGATCGCACGTCCATCGCGTCAGATAGGATCGCGCTCGGAGGGGATCCCATTTCGTGCCCTGCAGGATCGGGAAATACGGAAAGCCGTTGATCTCGCTTACCGTGAGGTCGAGGTGGACGCGGCTTCCTTCCTCGAAGGCGTTCATGGTGTGGAACGACCAGCGCGGGGGGCCGCGGAAATAGCGGATGTCCCGCGCCGCACCGCCGCGCGGGAGGATGCCGATCCAGGTCGGTTTCGATTCATCCCAGGCCCAATGGGATCCGCCCGCCTTCATGCGGTTGAGATCGCTGGTGGTCGGCATGATGGGGAACACGATGTAGCGTTCGGTGGCGGCGAAATCGTGGATCATGCTGGCGTAAGGCGGCGTGAAGCGGACCTCCTCGCCGAGATTGAGATGCTCGTCGGCTGTCGCGGAGACGACCGCGCAGCTTGCTTCGCCGTCGGCTTCATAGCCGTAGAACAGCAGCTCTCCGCTTCTGGGATCGACTTTCGGATGGGCGGTGACCGAGGGCATCTTCAGCCGTCCGTCGAAAGCGAACTTGCCGCGCGTCTCCAGCGTATCGGGATCGAGCTCGTGCGGCAGGCCGTCTTCCTTCAGCGCGAAGAGCCGCCCGGCGTGCCAGAGGATGCTCGTATTGGCCGTCGTGCGGTCGATGCCGCGCACGCCGGGATCGTCGGTGAATGGATTGCGATAGGCGCCGAACAGGGCGCGGCGCGCCTTGCGCTCGGCCATGAACTTGTCGGTGCGGACGTAACGCATCCTGAAGTCGACATGGCCGTCGGCGAAACGGAACATGCTGACGACGCCGTCCCCGTTGATGAAGAAGTCATTGGCGAACAGCGGCGGGAATTGCGGATCGGGCCCGCAGCGGTAGAAGCGGCCGGTCAGGGCCGGCGGCAGCTCGCCGGTGTATTCCAGCTCGAAGATCTCGCACTCGAGGCGACTGGGCCGGACGGACCCGCGAAAGCCCGGGTTGTCGGGAAACAGAACGGACATATCCCCCCATGCGCCGGCGGTTCTTTGGGCCGGCGCCGTGTGGATTGCATCCGCCATGCCATCGGCCGACGGACCGATCCGGAGTACGCGGAGCGCGTTCTACGCGGCTTTTCGCCGATCCTGTTTGTGTGGCAGGCGCGGCTATCATGTGAGATTGTTGAAAAAATAAGGATCCGGCTTCAGTGACTTCACAATAAGTCTGAAGCTTGGCGCCGGCGTTCAGGGAGGGCCACGCGATGACCGGAAAACCCACTGCATCCGACCCGACGGACAGCCGCGGGGCGCAGGCGCAGGCCGAGCTTCTCGAAATGCTCACCTTCAGCCCCGAGGACGGCCGGATCTGGCTGCATGGGAAACGGATGATGATGCTCGACGTGTCGTCGTTCGGGTCGCTCCGCGAAGACCTGATCTCGCGTCTGGGTCCGCATGGCGCGCGGTCGCTCCTGACCCGCATCGGTTATGCGTCCGGTGTCAGCGATGCCAACCTGATCCGGCAACGCTGGCCGGACGACTATCGGCAGCACGCACATATCGGACCCCATCTGCACCGGCTGGAGGGGATCGCGCAGATCGAACCTGTCCGCGTGAACACGAATATCGAAACCGGCCATTTCGATGGTGAGTATCGCTGGCGGCATTCGATCGAGGATGACGTGAACATTCTCTCGCACGGCCTCGGCACCGAGCCGGCCTGCTGGATGGAAGTCGGGTATGCGACGGGTTATGTGAGCCGGATGTGCGACCAGCTCATCCTGTTTCGCGAAGTCGAGTGCCGGTCGATGGGGAGCCAGGACTGCCGCGTCGTCGCGGCCCCCGCCGGGGAGTGGAACGACATAGCGGAAGATCTCGAATATCTGGGCCTCCCGTCGCCCCGAAAGCGGTCGCGGGCGCGGACCGATCCACGTGCGCCGGTGACGATGCTGCCGACGGAGGATGTCGACAAGCCATCGCGGCGGCCGGTCCGCTCGGTCCAGTCAGGCGAGCGTCCCATCGTCGGCGAATCAGCCAGCATCACGGCGGCCCTGCATCTGCTGGAGCGCGTGGCGCCGACGACAGCCACCGTGCTTCTCACGGGCGAGAGCGGCGTGGGCAAAGAGCTGTTTGCCCGCGCGCTGCACCGTTTGTGTCCGCGCGCCAGCGGGCCGTTTGTTGCCGTGAACTGTGCCGCGATCCCCGAGACCCTGATCGAAGCGGAACTGTTTGGCGTGGAGCGCGGCGCGTTCACCGGCGCGGTCCAGAGCCGCGCGGGACGGTTCGAGCGCGCGTCAGGGGGAACGCTGTTCCTGGATGAAATCGCGACCCTCAGCGCGGTTGCGCAGACCAAGCTTCTGCGCGCGCTCCAGGAAGGGGAGGTCGAGCGGGTCGGCGGCACCAAACTGGTTTCCGTCGATGTGCGCGTCGTTGCGGCGAGCAACGTATCGCTGCGCCAGGCGGTCGAGCAGGGGCAGTTCCGGGAGGATCTGTTCTTCCGGCTGAACGTCTTTCCGGTGGAACTGCCGCCGCTGCGCGACCGCCGCGACGACATTCCACGGCTGGTGACGCACTTCCTGCGCCGCTTCAACGTAAGCCACGGCAAGGCGGTGACGCGGCTCACGCAACGCGCGCTGCAGGCGCTGCTGACGTTCCGCTATCCCGGCAATGTGCGTGAACTGGAGAAGATCATCGAGCGCGCCGTCATCCTTGCGGACGGCGACATCATCGATCTGGCGCATGTCCTGTCCGGCGATCAGAGCGCCGATACGTCGCTGCTGTTCGTCGGGGAAAACGGCCGACTTGTGGGGAACCGGACGGAAGCGCGCGCCTCAACGGCGGACGAAGTCGATCTGGACGGCGTTGCGGATCAGCTTCTCAAGGAATGCGAGAGCCGCAATGGAAACGGCCTGAACCACGTCGGTTCGGAGCTGCTCGACCGGGTTGCCCGCAAGGCGGTGGCGCGCACCGGCGGCAATGTCTCTGCAGCCGCGCGCCTGCTTGGCCTGAAACGGCACCAGCTCGAGTATCGACTCTCGCGGCGTCCGTAGAGCCAATCAGGCCCAGCTTCAATCAGGCCGCGTATTTCATCGCCGGAGACTGCGCCGCGATTGCCTTGGCCATGGCTTCGGCCTGCGCGTCATACTGCTGCGCCAGCTTCTGATACTGCTCGCGCTGGTGCTTGGTCGGCGCCGTGCCGGCGGCATTCCAGGCGCGGGTGGCGAGATCGCGATAGTGACGGTAGCGTTGCGGTGTCATTGCTGTTTCCTCCAGGTTCGAATTACCCAGAAAGCGTATTTCGCGCTTTCAAAATCGGGGATTCCGGAGAAGTACCTAGATGCTCCTGCAGTATTCCCGGCGCCCCTGCATCATGCTGAAATATCCATATCTTTTGTCCCGTCGAGACTGACCGATACAGAAGTCGCAGATGCCGCGTTTCGATCATCCGAGCAAGATGGGGCTCCAGCCGCTGGAGAGCGCGGACTGGTTCGCGCCGATTCCTGACCGTGCCGCCGTGCTCGTGGAACGGCGCGCGATTCTCGACCGGCTGCCCGCCGAAGTGCTGGCGTGTCTTCCCGAATCCGACGCGGCAGTCGAGGAACTCTGCCGTACGTTGAGCGATCTCGGGCGCCATGCGTTCGCGAGCACGACGCTGCACGCGCGGCTCGATGAATGCGGACGCCATCTTGTCGAGGACATCTGCGTCCTAACCCGCGATGGCGGCGGCGTTTATCGCCTGACCGCCGGCGTGCTGTGTTTTCCCAATCGCTGGCGCCTGGTGGAAAAGCTCGGCGGAACGGTTCTCGATGTCCACGCGCCGGTTCCGGGCTATCGCGATGTCCTCGCGCGTCCCGTCGATCAGTTTCTCGACCGGCTGCGGCCCATGCGCGGTTTCATCCGCAAGAACTGGGGCGTGACGGACCGGCCGGATCTGCATCTACCCGATCCCGGCGCCGCGGTGCGGATCGGGGAGGGCAGTCCGGCCTTTCTGAGGGAAGAGTTTCAGTCCTTCATGAAGCTGCCGCAGTCGGATGCGGTGATCTTTTCCATCCGCACCGTCCTGTGCCCGGTGTCGGATCTGGCGGCGACGGAGCAAGCCGCGTTGCAGGCGGCGGTTGGTGCGCTGGCCCCGGACTGGCATCGCTATAAAAGCCTGCTGCCGTGACAGCAATATGTCCGGCGTGACAGGAACTCGTCACGGGCGGTGCTGGAAAACGCTGAGGAAGCGCCAATTCTACCGACCGCCCTCATGAACGGCCGCCCAGTATGACTTAAAGATGCTTCTGCCGATACCGCGCGGTTTGTAGGAGCATGCTTTCGGATTTCCAACCGCGGAGCAAGCGACATGGCGAAGAAAGAGACGAAGGGAAAAGACCCGATCGTCGAGGCGCGCCGTCAGTTTCTCGCCAAGGCCGGCAAATTCTCCATCGCCACGCCGCCGGCCATCGCCATCCTGCTCTCGGAAGCCAACCGGAATTATGCCCTCGCGGTTTCAGGCGGTGGCGCGCCGCCCGGCGGCAGTCATCGCGGCGGCCGGGGTGGCGACAATGATCGTGGTGGCCGCGATAACGATCGCGGCGGCCACCGTAATCGCGGCCGCGACTAGCTCGCGGCAGGCGACAGCGCGGCGGGTCGTGTCCGACAACACGATCCGCCGCGTTTTCCTCTCATAAGGCCCCAGACAGGCGCCTCACCACTCGCTTTCGGCGGACCACACGCCGAGGCGGCCACGGCGGGCGCCGTCTTCCTCCTCGACATATTCGATTGAGGTGGCGCGGTCGACCACCGCCCAGCCGCTGGCGACCATCCAGCGGTTGAGATTGATGCCGTTCCGGCCGCCGATGAAGCAGATCGCCTCGGGCACGCCCTTTTCGTCACGGGTCAGTTCGTCGCAGGTGACCCAGTGGCGCTCGATCCGCGCCGCCAGCGCCCAGCCGGCCTCCTGACCGCAGCGCCAGGGCTGACCGCCCCGGGTGCAGATCTGCGTGTCTTCGGGCGCGGCGACGCCGAACAGGCGCACGGCGCTGCCGCCGATTTCGATCGTATTGCCGTCGACAACCCGGGCGGCCCCACGGATTTCGGCTGCCGAGGCGGGGGCCAGGGTGAGGATCGCCACGGCGAGTCTTGACAGTGTTTTCAAAAGCATGGATCGTTATGGATAATTTATTAACTTTGTTGTAGTAAGAAAGGCGTCAACTTTGAGACTCCTTTGAGGGAAACCCTCGGAGTACCTTTCGATGCGCGTCCGCGAAGACTATAGAACGCTGACTGGACCCGAGAAGGCAGCCATCATGATGCTGTCGATCGGCGAAGATCATGCGGCCAAGCTCTTCGCCCTGATGGACGACGAAGAGATCAAGGAAATGTCGCAGACCATGTCCAATCTGGGCACGGTCCACTCCTCGATCGTCGAACGCCTTTTCGTTGAATTCGCCGACCAGATCTCCTCGACGGGATCGCTCGTCGGCACCTTCGACTCAACCGAACGGTTGCTGGAGAAGGTGCTGGGCAAGGAGCGCGTCGACGGCATCATGGAGGAAATCCGTGGTCCCGCCGGTCGAACGATGTGGGACAAGCTCGCCAACGTGAACGAGAGCGTTCTGGCGAACTTCCTCAAGAACGAATACCCGCAGACCGTCGCGGTCGTGCTGGGCAAGATCAAGTCGGAACATGCCGGCCGCGTGCTGGCGCAGCTGCCCGAAGCCTTCGCGATGGAAGTCATCATGCGCATGCTGCGCATGGAATCCGTGCAGAAGGAAATCCTGGACGACGTCGAGCGGACCCTGCGTTCGGAGTTCATGAGCAACCTTGCGCGTACGGCCCGGCGTGACTCGCATGAGGCGATGGCGGAAATCTTCACCGCTTTGGACCGCACGACGGAAGGCCGCTTCATGTCGGCCCTTGAAGAGCGCAACCGCGATTCGGCGGAACGCATCAAGGCGCTGATGTTCACGTTTGAAGACCTGGGCCGTCTCGATCCCGGCAGCGTGCAGACGATGTTGCGCAACGTCGACAAGTCGAAACTGGCAGTGGCCCTCAAGGGCGCGCCCGAGCCGCTGCGCGACCTGTTCTTCGCCAACATGTCGGAACGTGCGGGCAAGTTGCTCCGCGAGGAAATCGGCGCCCTCGGCCCGGTGCGACTGCGCGACGTAGACGAGGCGCAGATGTACATGGTCGCCCTTGCCAAGGAACTGGCGGCGAAGGACGAGATCGTCATTGCCGACAAGCGCGGCGGCGACGACGAGCTGATCTACTGATCGGCTGCCGGCGGCGGCACGGAAGCCGCCTCACACGGATAGTGTTTCTGAAGGGACATAAGCAGGAGCTGCGCAAGCTCCATGCTCCGGATGGCCGCGTCGAATTCTTGAAGTGAGCTGGCGCGCCGCATTTCCGCCGCATCCTGCCGCAGCATCGCCTGCACATTGTCCATCTGCGGCGGCGATTCAGCGGGGTCGCAATAAAGCCGCGCCCTGCCGTTCCGGTCGGCCAGAGCGTTGGCGGAGCGCAGGCTTTCCAGCGCACCGCTGAGATAGGACAGGAGCACGGGCGAGCGCTTGTGCTTGATGCGCGCCGCGGCCTCAAGGTCGAAATACTCCTTCACCGACATGGCCTGTGCAGGTGCGGCGGCGAGGAGCAATGAGAGCGTGACGAGCATGGGGCGCAACATTGCCCTATCATTAGCTTTCGCCCTGTCGGCCGACCAGCTTAAGCTGCCGCGATGACTTCAACACACCGAGAGCTTTGGATTGTCACGGCGGCCTGGGCGCTGGGGCTCGTTCTGTCCGGCTGGTCGCCCCATGACCGGTTTACCTGGTTTGCGGAGGTCGTCCCGGCGCTGATCGCCCTGCCGATCCTCTGGGCGACGGCGAAACCGTTTCCGTTCTCGCGGCTGGCCTATCGGCTGATCCTGCTGCACGGGCTGATCCTGATGCTGGGGGCCGCCTATACCTATGCGCGGGTGCCGGCGGGCTACTGGGTGCAGGAGTGGTTCTCGCTGTCGCGCAACCCTTACGACAAGGTTGGCCATTTCGCGCAGGGATTCGTGCCGGCGATCGTCGCGCGTGAGCTGCTGATCCGCTGGTTCCGCCAGTCACGCGGATGGCTGCTCGACTTCCTGATCGTCTCGATCTGCCTCGCGATCAGCGCGTTCTACGAGCTGATCGAATGGTGGACGGCGCTGGCGGTCGGGCAGGGTGCTACGGCCTTTCTCGGAACGCAGGGCGATCCGTGGGATACGCAGTCCGATATGCTCTGGGCGCTGGCCGGCGCGCTGCTCGCGGTCTTTCTGCTAGCCCGCGCGCACGATCGCTCGATGGTGCGGCTCAGCGCTCGTCCCTGAGCATCTGCCGCAGTTCGATCTTGAGGACTTTTCCCAGATGGCTTTTGGGGAGCGCGTCGACGAACCGGTACGTCTTCGGGCGTTTGAAGCGGGCGATGTTGTCGATACACAGCGTATCGAGTTCGGCCTGCGCGACGGACTGTCCGGGCACGCAGGCGACGAAGGCAACAACACTTTCGCCCCATTCGGCATCCGGACTGCCGACAACGGACACTTCGGCGACGGCGGGATGACGGAGCAGGACTTCCTCCACCTCGCGCGGATAGATGTTGGCACCGCCGCTGATGATGACGTCCTTGTTGCGATCTTTGAGAAACAGGAAGCCGTTCGGGTCCATGACCCCGACATCGCCGGTATGCAGCCAGCCGCCGCGCAGCGTCTCGCGGCTGGCGTCTGGGTTGTTCCAGTAACCCTTCATCACGGTATCGCCGCGCACCAGGATTTCGCCGGGCTCCCCGGCGGGGAGGGTGTGATCGTCCGCGTCGACGATCCGGACCTCGACCGTGGACTGTGCGATGCCGACCGAACTCAGCCGTTCGCGAAACCGCGGCGTGCCGTCGTCGCGATGACAGGCACGGGACAGCACCGAGATCGACATCGGGCTTTCGCCCTGGCCGTAGATCTGCGCCAGACGCGGCCCGAAGCAGTTCAGCGCACGGTTCAGGTCCTCGGCATACATCGGCGCGCCGCCGTAGACGATGGTGCGCAGGGTCGTGACGTCCGCGCTGGCCGCGCGCGGACTTTCCGCCAGTCGTTTGACGATGGTGGGTGCTGCGAAAAAGCTGGTGCGCGGATGGCGGGCGATCAGATCGAAGACTTCGTCCGCGTCGAAGCCCTGCGTCGGCACCACATGGGCGGCGCAGCCGATGACATGGGGGATGATATAAAGCCCGGAGCCGTGGCACATCGGCCCGATATGAAGAAGGCGGTCGCCGGGCGACACGGTTTCGAAATCGGAAAAGTAGCCGAGGCCCATGGTCAGGAGATTGCGATGGGTCAGCTCGGCGCCTTTCGGCCGGCCGGTCGTGCCGCTGGTATAGAATAGCCAGGCGCCGTCCGTCGCGGCACGATCCATCATCGGGACCGGGTCGCCGATGCGAAGCTCCCGGTATTCCTCGTCTTCGACACAGACGAGATGCTTCATCTCCGGCAGCTCCAATCGCAACGCCGCGATGGCGTTCGCGAGTTCGCTCGTGGCGAAACACGCGCGCGTGCCGGAATTTTCCAGAATAAAGGCCAGCTCCTTGGCATGCAGACGCGGGTTGACCGGCACCGTGATCAGGCCGGCGTGCCAGCAGGCGAACAGAACCTCGATGAATTCGGGGACGTTCCGCATCGCAATGGCGACGCGGTCACCGGGCGCCAGGTTAAGTCGGGTCTTCAGCGAGCCCGCGAGCGCGGCCACGCGCCGGGCTAGTTCGCCATAGGAGGCGACCAGCTCCTCACCGCAAAAAAGCGCCGGCATTTCGGGATGGACGCGGCCGGCGCGCTCCAGAAGTCGCGCTAGGTTCATCGGGCGAGCTTCATTCTTCCGGCTCGGTGGTGAACATCAGCGGATAGCCTTTTCTCCGGCCCGCTTCGGTCGCTTCCGTGGCCTTGCTTTCCGCGACGTCGCGGGTGAAGACGGCGACCACGCAGGCTCCGCGCTGATGCGCGGTCATCATGACGCGGTGCGCCTGTTCCTCGCTCATGCGGAAAACAGATTTGAGGACGAAGATGACGAACTCACGCGGCGTGTAGTCGTCGTTGAGAAGAATCACCTTGTAGAGGCGCGGCCGCTCGACCTTCGGTTTCGTGTCGGCGCCCGGCTTCGTCGGTATCTCGACCATGAGGGCCCTCCTGCGGCGGCGCCGGAGAGGCCCGCACCGTCAGGCGGCGCGGGCGATGCTTTCCTGGTTCAGTAGCGGCAGGACCATGGTGAAGACTTGGGTCTCCGCCGTTGCGGCGATCTCTGCTCGCTCGTTGGGACTGACATCGACAACCGAATGCTTGCCGATCTCGGTGCCGCCGCAGGTCGCGGCGCCATCCATGACAAAGAGCAGGCGGATCGCCGGCTCGGCGGCGACAGATAGACGCGCACCCTTGTCGATGCGGGTCATCTCCATGCGGACGCCGCGCTCGGTGAACATGCCGAGCTGCTTTGTTTCGATGCCCGGGCCGACCTTGCGCCAGTCGAACGCCTCCGGTTCGACCATGACCGGTGCCCGATAACGCGGCTTCGGATAGACCAGCTTGCGACCGCAGACGGCTTCCCAGATTGCCTCGAACCCGTCCTGGTTTTTCTTTCCGGCGCCGGCGGCGCGGCGGAACACGCCGTCCTTGAACTCGCCCTGGCCGGCGAGCGCCTTGCGGCCCTGATCCATCTGCTCCCAGCTGATATAGCCCTGGCCGCTGGCGCCGCCGAACTGCAGTGTGAGGCCGAGGCGGAATGCGCCGGTATCGACCTGCGGGCCGTAATAGGCACCCTCGGGGAAATAGGCGATCTCGCCGGCGGTGAGGAAGCTGCGCGGCGCGACGCTCATCTTGCCTTCGAGCGAGAAGCGGATCTGGTCGAAATTATGCCGGTGGCGCGGCGTGTGGTAATCGCCGTCGGTCTTGGCGAGCACCAGCAGGTAGTTCTCCGGCGTGTTCTCGACACCCCAGGCGAGGCGCTTGAACGCCAGCGTTCCGGTTCGGTGACGGGCCGGTCCAACCATCCATTCCAGGTCCTGCTCACGCATGATGCGCATCGGCGTGCTCCCTTTAGGCTTTGCTGACTTGGCCGAAATGCTACTGCACAACGGGCGGCAAGGCGAGTGTCAGAATGCCCTGACGAGGAAGCTGCCGCCGATGATCAGGTAGAAAACATAGAGCCAGTTGGTGAAGCGCTTCTCGTCCAGGCGCTTGCGCAGACGCTGCCCGACCCACATCCCGGCGAAGACCGGAATGCACGCCAGCGCCGACCAGGTGAGCAGTTCGAGATCGGCGATGCCGGCACCGGCGAGACCGATGCCGTAGCCGGTTGCGCCGACAAAATAGACCAGCGAGATCACGCCGACGAACTCGTCGCGCGGCAGGCGGAGTGCGGCGAGGTAAATCAGCAGCGGCGGCCCGTAGATGGACGTCATGCCGCCCAGCACACCCGCCAGCACACCGACGATCGGTCCGGCCCAGCGATGCTGCTGCTCGGTGACGCGGATCTGCGGATAAAAATGGGTGAGGCTCGAAAAGCCGACGATCGAGCTTCCGACCAGCAGATAGAGAATCTTCTCCGGCACCAGCACCAGGATCTGCGTGCCGGCGATCAGGCCGATCAGCAGCAGAACGCACAGCCAGCCGAAACGCTTCAGTCGCCCGCCGATCAGCGAACTGCCGCCCTCGAAGCTCTGCGCGAAATTCGAGACGACGGTCGGCGCGATCAGCAGGCCGCCGGCGACCGGCAGGCTGTAGACAAGCGAGAGTTGTGGAATGGCGACCAGCGGCAGGCCGATGCCAAGCGTGCCCTTGACGAGGCCGCCGCTCAGCATGGCGACGACGCCGACGGTCAAAAGCGTGGTGATGTCCATTCCGGGTGTCGATTTTCTAAAGCGTCAGCTTTTGTAGAGCTTGCCAGGATCGACGGTCACTTCGGCAATCGTCTCGAGCTTCCCGTTGCGGATCGCGCGGAAGAAGCAGTTGCGGCGTCCCGTGTGGCAGGCGACGCCTTTCTGGTCGATCAGCAGGAGCAGCGCATCACCGTCGCAGTCGAGACGCATCTCGACCAGGCGCTGGTCCTGACCCGAACTTTCGCCTTTGCGCCACAGCTTGCCGCGCGACCGCGACCAGTAATGCACCTGACCGGAGGTGAGGGTGTGCGCCAGTGCCGAGCGGTCCATCCAGGCGACCATGAGCACTTCACCGGTGTCGTGCTGCTGCGCCACGGCGAGGACAAGGCCGTCCGCATTGAAGGACACCTGCTCGACGAGTGCGGCATAGGCAAGAGGTTCGGTCATCGTTTTCTCCTCACGCCTGGCGGAGGCGTTCGAAGCCACGTTCGAGATCGGCGATCAGATCTTCGGGATCTTCGAGGCCCGCATGTAGACGCAGCAGCGGTCCGGTGCCGTCCCATGGCTTGGCGCTGCGGGTACTCTTGGTATCGACCGGAACGATCAGGCTTTCGAACCCGCCCCAGCTATAACCCATGCCGAACAGGTCCAGGCCGTCGAGCATCGCAGCAACGGCCTTGTCCGAAACCGGCTTCAGTTCGATCGCGAACAGACCGGACGCGCCGGTGAAGTCACGGCGCCACAATGCGTGATCGGGATCGGCGGGCAGCGCGGGATGACACACCCGCGCCACTTCGGGACGGTCCGCGAGCCAGCGGGCGAGGGCCAGGCCGTTTTCCTGATGCCGCGCGAGGCGCACGCCCATCGTGCGTAGGCCGCGCAGGGCGAGATAGCAGTCATCCGGAGCGGCTGTCCCGCCGATGTCGTCGACGGCGCGCCGGACGGTCGGGAAGGTCGCCTCGTTGCAGGTGATGATGCCCATCATCAGGTCGGAATGGCCGCCGATATACTTGGTCGCGGACAGGATCGACACATCGACGCCGAGTGCCAGCGGCTTGAAGTAGAGCGGTGTCGCCCAGGTGTTGTCGATCATCGTGACCAGCTTCGCCTTGCGCGCTTCGGCGACGATGGCCGGCACGTCCTGCACCTCGAAGGTTCCGGACCCCGGCGATTCCAGGAAAATCAGCTTTGTGTTGGGCTGGATCAGGGACGCGATGCCGGCGCTAATCCGCGGATCGTAATAGGTCGTCGCCACGCCAAAGCGCGCCAGCACCGTATTGCAGAAACGGCGGGTGGGCCCGTAAACGCTGTCGACCATCAGGAGGTGATCGCCGGATTTGACGAACGCCATCAGGGCCGCGATGCAGGCCTGCACGCCGGAGCCGACGACGATCGACTGGTGGCCGCCTTCCAGCGCGGCAATCGCCTCTTCCAGGGCAAAGGTGGTGGGCGTCCCGTACCGGCCGTAGCGGGTCTTTTTCGGGTCGCGGTCCTTCTGGGCGGCATACAGCGCGGCGACCGTCGGGAACACGATGGTCGAGGCGTGGTAGACCGCCGGGTTGACGACGCCGTGATTGGCGGCAGGGTCGCGGCCCGCGGAAACGAGCAGCGTATCGGGCTTCGGCTTCTTCATCAGGCAGACGTCTTGCTTGCCCGCATTGGTCGGGCTACCGTTCGGTCAAGACGTACACGTTTGGCTCGGAAATTGCGAGATTTCTTCGCTTATCCGGCCCGGCGCGATAACGTCGCGGAACGAACTTTGAACTGGAGAGGACCCCTTACATGACCCTTGGCAAGCTGGCCGTTGCGGCTATTGCGCTGGTGGCGACCGTTGGTACGGCGCAGGCCCAGCAATCGACTCTCGATGCGGTGAAAGCAAAAGGCTTCATCCAGTGCGGTGTGAATACCGGCCTGGCCGGCTTCGGCGCTGCGGACAGCCAGGGCGTCTGGAAGGGGCTTGATGTCGACCTTTGCAAATCCGTCGCCGCTGCCGTGTTCGGCGATCCGAACAAGGTCCGCTATACACCGCTTACCGCGGCGCAGCGCTTCACCGCCCTACAGTCGGGCGAAATCGATATCCTGTCGCGTAACACGACCTGGACCCTGCAGCGCGACAGCTCGCTTGGACTGGATTTCGTCGGAATCAATTTCTACGACGGCCAGGGCTTCATGGTGCACAAAAAGCTCAACGTGAAAAGCGCCAAGGAACTCAACGGCGCGACCGTCTGCGTGCAGTCCGGGACGACGACCGAGCTGAACATGGCCGATTTCTTCCGCTCCAACCGCATGCAGTTCACGCCGGTCGTGTTCGAGAAGCTGGAAGAGACGATCAACGCCTATATCTCCGGCCGCTGCGACGCCTACACGACGGACCGCTCGGGTCTCGCATCGACGCGCTCGAGCCAGGGCAATAATGCCGGCGAACACATCATCCTGCCGGAAGTGATCTCGAAGGAACCGCTGGGTCCGACGGTGCGGCAGGCCGATCCGAAGTGGACGGATATCGTGCGCTGGTCGTTCTTCGCGACGGTCGAAGCCGAAGACCTCGGTCTGTCGTCGACGACGATCGACAGCAAGATGAACGATCCGAACCCGAACATTCAGCGCTTCGTCGGCAAGACCGGCGACATGGGCAAGCAGCTCGGTCTGGAAAACAACTGGTCCTACAACATCATCAAGATGGTCGGCAATTACGGGGAGAGTTATGCCCGCAACATCGAGCCGATCGGTCTTGAGCGTAAAGGCAGCCCGAACGCGCTCTGGACGAATGGTGGCCTGATCTATGCGCCGCCGGTGCGCTAAGAAGGCGGAACTCAGGTCGTAGGGGGCAGAGACGTGGCTCGACCGCGAGGCGCAGCACCGCCGTCCGTCCGTCTCTCCCTCAACGACCCGTTCGTCCGGTCCGTTGTCTACCAGGTTCTGGTTGTCGGCATCGTCATCGCCGTCATCTGGTATCTGATCCAGAACACAGTGAGCAACCTCGAGGCGCGCAAGATCGCCTCGGGGTTCGGCTTCTTCGATCGCGAGTCCGGCTTTGCGATCCTGCAGTCCCTGATCGAGTACAGCCCGGCGAGCACCTATTTTCAGGCGCTGGTCGTCGGTCTGCTCAATACGCTTTTGATCGCCGGCCTCGGTATCGTTCTCTCTACTATTCTCGGTATTCTGATCGGCGTCGGGCGGCTGTCGCCGAACTGGCTCGTGTCCAAGGTCTGTTCGGTTTACGTCGAGGCGATCCGGAATGTGCCGCTCGCGGTGCAGTTGTTCTTCTGGTACGTGCTGATCATCGAGAACCTGCCCGCGGCTAGGCAGGCGCTCAATCCGATGCCCGGTGTCTTTCTCTCGCAGCGCGGTTTCGTTATCCCATGGTTCACGCCGCACCCCGTTCATTCATGGATCGGTGCAGCCTTCGTGGCCGGGATTGTCGGCGCGATTGTCTACTCACGCTGGGCGAAACAGCGGCAGGAACGGACAGGCCAGCAATCGCCGGTCATCCTGGCCAGCACCGGCCTGATCGTCGGATTGCCGCTGCTTGTTTTTCTGCTGGCTGGTGCGCCACTGGCGCTCGATGTGCCGGAGCTGCGCGGCTTCAATTTCAGCGGCGGCGTGACGTTGATCCCGGAATTCGCGGCGCTGCTGCTCGGCCTCACGTTCTACACCGCCTCATTCAATGCGGAGATCGTTCGCAGCGGCATCCTTGCCATCAGCCAGGGGCAGACAGAGGCGGCATCGGCCCTGGGACTGCGGCGGAGCCTGACCCTGCGCCTTGTCGTCCTGCCGCAGGCGCTGCGTGTCATCATTCCGCCGATGACCAGCCAGTACCTGAATCTGACCAAGAACAGCTCCCTGGCCATCCTGATCGGCTATCCGGATCTCGTGTTCGCCGCCATGACGGTCATCAATCAGACGGGGCAGGCGATCGAAGGCATCGGCGTCATCATGGCGGTGTTCCTGACCGTGAGCCTGTCGATCGCGGCGTTCATGAACTGGTACAACAAGAAAATCGCGTTGGTGGAGCGGTAGATGAGCGACGCTGTCGTCTCCAAACCGCTTCCAAATGCTGGCTGGCAGGATTCACCGCCGGTCCGCTGGGCGCGCGCCAACCTGTTTTCGAGCTGGCTCAGCACCGCTGTCACGCTGCTGCTGGCCTATCTGGTGCTCAAGGGTCTGTGGGGCGTGTTCTCCTGGGCATTCCTCAACGCCGTGTGGACGGTCGAGGGAACTAACACCCAGATCTGCCGCGATCTGAAAGGAATCGGTGCCTGCTGGGCGCTGATCGCCGAGAAGCACCGGTTTATCCTGTTCGGCACCTATCCGTTCGATGAGCACTGGCGGCCTACGGTCGTTATCTTCCTGTTTATCGCGCTGTATGTGCTGAGCACTCAGCGGCGGTTCTGGAATATCCGCCTGCTCGCTATCTGGGTCGTCGGGCTGGGGCTGATCGCCGGACTCATGTGGGGCGGGATTCTAGGATTGCGGTATGTCGAGAGCGAACGGTGGGGCGGCCTGCCGATCACACTGATCCTGGCGACGTTCGCCATCGCATTCTCGTTTCCGCTCGGGATTCTTCTGGCGCTCGGCCGGCGCTCCGACATGCCGGCGATCAAGATGCTGTGCGTGCTCTATATCGAGCTTATTCGCGGCGTGCCGCTCGTCAGTCTCCTGATCATGTCCTCGGTGATGCTGCCTCTGTTCCTGCCCGAGGGCGTCACGTTCGACAAGCTGCTGCGGGCGCAGATTGCCTTCATCATGTTCGTCTCGGCCTATCTCGCCGAAGTCGTGCGCGGCGGTCTGCAGGCAATTTCCAAGGGCCAGTATGAGGCGGCCGATGCCCTGGGCCTCAGCTACTGGAAGAAGACCCTGCTGGTCATCCTGCCGCAGGCGCTGCGCATCGTGATCCCGCCGATGGTCAACATCTTCATCGCCATTTTCAAGGATACGTCGCTGGTCCTGGTCATCGGCATCTTCGATCTGATGACCGCCGCCAAGAACGCGACTGTCGAGCCGGCCTGGCGCGGGTTCAGTGTCGAAGTCTACGTGTTCGTGTCGCTGATCTATTTTGTGTTCTGCTTCGCGATGTCGAAATACAGCCAGAGCCTCGAGGCCGATCTGGCGCGGGCGCACAAGCGCTGAGGGATGGGGAATTTTATGGCTGAACGACCGATGATCGAACTGCGCAACGTCAACAAATGGTACGGCGCGTTCCACGTCCTGCGCGACATCAACCTCGTCGTCGACAAGGGCCAGAAGATCGTGGTGTGCGGGCCGTCCGGCTCCGGCAAGTCGACGATGATCCGCTGCGTCAACCGGCTGGAGGAACACCAGAGCGGAACGCTGACGGTGGACGGCACGGAGCTGACCAACGATCTGGCGCATATCGATGCCGTGCGGCGCGAAGTCGGCATGGTGTTCCAGCATTTCAATCTGTTTCCGCATCTGACGGTGCTGGAGAACCTGACACTGGCGCCGATCTGGGTCCGCAAGATTCCCAAGAAGGAAGCGGAAGAGACAGCGATGCACTATCTCAATCGCGTCCGCATCCCCGAGCAGGCGAACAAATTTCCGGGACAGCTGTCCGGCGGCCAGCAGCAGCGCGTCGCGATCGCGCGCAGCCTGTGCATGAAGCCGAAGATCATGCTGTTCGACGAGCCGACCTCGGCGCTCGACCCCGAGATGGTCAAGGAAGTCCTCGACACCATGATCGGCCTCGCCAACGACGGCATGACCATGATCTGCGTCACCCATGAAATGGGCTTCGCCCGCGCCGTCGCCGACTCAGTGATCTTCATGGACAAGGGCGAGATCGTCGAAAGCGCCCCGCCGACGGAGTTCTTCGCCAACCCGAAGAGCGACCGCACCAAGCTGTTCCTCAGCCAGATTCTCGGGCACTAATCAGTCGTTTTGGTCGTCATGGCCGCGCTTGTCGCGGCCATCCACGGCATCGTCGAGAGACGTGGATGCCCGGGTCAAGCCCGGGCATGACAAATGGTGTTTTACTGGGAGTCACGCATGCTTTCGTTTGCCGATATCGAGAAAATCTACAGCGGCCTGATCGGCTATTTTCCCGGGAAGCAGAAGGATCGGGTGCAGCGCGGGATACGGCTCGATGCGGAGTTCACGCACAAGGTGGAGACGGTGCGTCAGCACGCCGTTGCGCCCAAACAGCTCGATCTCAAGACCTCGCAGCTTATCGCGTTCGGGATTCTGGTGAATAACCTGTCGCACGGTGCCGTCAATCATGGCTGCGCCGCGTTGCGCGCCGGAGCGACGGAGGAGGAACTGCACGCCGTCGCCGAGATGACGTTCCTGTTCCGCGGCCTCCCGGCGCTGAATTTCGCCGAGGAGGCAATCGCGGGCGCGCTGGAGGCCTTCAAGAAGTCGAAGGCCGCCTGAAGAGCTCCCGTTGTTTCAGGCCTCGGGGCCGAGCGCCGCGACCGCGGGAAGCTGCTGCCAGTCCTGCCCGGTATAGACCATGCACGAAATGCCGCTGGCCATCGAATAGAGCAGGGTCCAGGTCGAACCGTTCGGGCTGGCGAGGATTTCGAGGACCGCATTGCCGTTATCGGCGATGCCGACCGCCATGGTCCGCTCCTGATAGTCTCCGGAGAGCTGCTTGACGAGATCCGCGCGCGGGCCGCAGAGACGTGCCTGCTGGGCTTCGGCGCTGGCGGCGCCGAATGTGCTGAGCGCGATGAGCGCAACGCCCGTCAACCAACCGAATGTGCGTCGTGAGGTAGAACGTGCAGTCATTGCTAATTCCTCCTCTGTAAGGGCCGAAATGACGGCCGCATTGCGAGGAGACCATTCCGTGCCGAAAGGGTGAAGAATTCGGAAATTTCCGGGCGCCGGATGGCCGCTTCAAACTTCTGTATGAGCGGTCAGAAGTTCAGCGGCAGCGGGCGCGGATCGCGGATACGGCGCACGACCTTGTCATACGGGACGAAGCCGGCGCGCTGGTAGCAGCCGAGCGCCTTTGGATGATCCAGCGAACAGGTGTGCACGGCAAAGCGGGCGGGGTTCCGGGACCACGCGGCATCGACCGCGGCGCGGAGCAGGGTGGGACCCAGACCGTAGCCGATGAATTTCGGCACGATGCCGAAATAGGCGAGCTGGATATCGGGAGATTCGCGCGCATCCATTTCGGCATATCCCGCCGGCTCGCCATTGGCATAGGCGACGTAGAGCCACAGTCGGGGGTCATCGAGGATTCGCGCGAGGGCCGTGTTGTCGGTCTTGCGGCGCTCGTGCCACAGCCACGGCTCACCGACGGTGTTGTAGAGAAACCGGTAGAACGGCACCGACGGCGTCTCCACGAGGTCGATCCTGTAATCGACCTTCGGTGCCGGCGGCGGCGGCAGGTCCGGCCACGTCCGCATCTCAAGATACGTGACGGTGACCTCGAGGATCGAGGGCGCGGCGTATTTGATCAGCGGCGTGGGTAGCTTGACGCTCATTTGCTCTCGACAGGCGTGTCTCCGGGCAATCCCCATTCCGACCACGATCCGTCATAGATCGCGACCTTGTCGGCGCCCAGCAGGTGCAGGCCAAGCGCCAGCGTGCAGGCGCTGACACCGGAGCCGCACGTCGTCACGACCGGCTTGGTGAGATCGATACCGGCCTCGGCGAATTTCGCGCGCAGTCTGTCTTCCGGCAGCACCGTCATGGTCTGCGGATCGAGAATTGTGTTGGCGGGCAGGTTCAGGCTCTGCGGGATGTGACCGCCGCGCAGGCCGGGGCGCGGCTCGGCATCCTTGCCGGTAAAGCGGCCGGCCGGGCGTGCATCGAGCACCTGCTCGGCGTGACTCTTGAGGTTGGCCAGCAGGTTGTCCTTTGCGCGAACCAGTTCCGGCCGGAACTTCGGCACGAAATTCTCATGCTGCGGCACCACGGGGCCGGGCTGCAGCGGCCGGTTTTCGCGCTTCCATTTCGGAAGGCCGCCATCGAGCACCGCGACGCGGTCATGCCCGAACAGGCGGAACATCCACCAGGCGCGTCCGGCGCTGCCGAGCCCGTATGCGTCGTAAACAACCACGGTATCGCTGTTGCGGATGCCGAGCATGCCGACCGCTTCGGCGAAATCCGTCGCGCTCGGGATCATATGCGGCAGCGGGTTCTTGCGATCGGAGATCCGGTCGATATCGAAGAACGTGGCGCCCGGGATGTGTCCCGCGACGTATTCCGCGCGCGCGTCGCGCTTCACCGTCGGCAGGTGATAGGTCGCGTCCATGACCTTCACGTCGCTGCGGTGCAGATTGGCGGCGAGCCAGCCGGTTGAAACGAGCGCGTCGGGGCGGGGATAGGTGCTCATGGTCTCTTACGTCAGCGGCGTGGGGACGGGGACGGCGCCCTGGCCATCAAGCCAGCCGGGCACCGGGATGTTCTTGGAGCGCAGGAATTCTGGATTGAAGAGCTTGCTCGCATAACGCTGGCCGCCGTCGCAGAGGATGGTGACGATGGTGTGGCCGGGCCCCAGCTTCCTCGCCAGACGGATCGCGCCCGCGACATTGATGCCGCTGGAGCCGCCCAGCAGGAGGCCTTCGTTCTTCAGAAGATCGAAGACGATGGGGATGCCCTCGGAATCCGGGATCTGGAACGGATCGTCGACGGACATGCCTTCGAGGTTCCTGGTGATCCGGCCCTGGCCAATGCCTTCGGTGATCGAGCCGCCTTCGGATTTGAGTTCGCCCCTGGTGTAATAGCTGTAGAGCGCGGCACCCATGGGATCGGCAAGTCCGATACGGATTTTCGGGTTCTTCTGCTTCAGGTACATCGCGGTGCCGGCGAGCGTACCGCCGGTGCCGACGGCGCAGATGAAGCCGTCGATCTTGCCGTCGGTCTGCTGCCAGATTTCCGGCCCGGTGGTTTCGATATGCGCGCGCCGGTTTGCCACGTTGTCGAACTGGTTCGCCCAGATCGCGCCGGCCTTCTCGACCTTGCCGATCTCCTCGGCGAGACGGCCCGAGACCTTCACGTAGTTGTTCGGGT
This sequence comes from Alphaproteobacteria bacterium, assembly GCA_965279355.1. Lineage (GTDB taxonomy): Bacteria > Pseudomonadota > Alphaproteobacteria > CACIAM-22H2 > CACIAM-22H2. The sequence continues at coordinate 196,761 of OZ257155.1, forward strand.
TCGCGTAGGCGACCGCCGGGACTTCGCGGAGGTCGGCGCCGCACAGACGCAGCGCGTCTTTCTTTTCCTGGCTCTGGGTGTTGGGAATGACGATCACGGTGCGATAGCCGCGCGCATTCGCGACCAGCGCCAGGCCGATGCCGGTATTGCCGGCCGTGCCTTCGACGATGACGCCGCCGGGACGCAGCAGGCCGCGTTCCTCGGCATCCTTGATGATGAACAGGGCCGCGCGGTCCTTGACCGAGCCGCCGGGATTCATGAACTCGGCCTTGCCGAGGATTTCACAGCCGGTCAGTTCGGAGGCGCCCTTGAGGCGGATGAGCGGCGTACGGCCGATGCTGTCGATGAGGTCTTTTCTGATGTCCATGGCGGCAGATTAGCGGTTTGGAGTGGAATCTCAATGTCTCCTCACGGAGACGTTTGCCAGCGGCGCCTGAGCTGGTCGCGGTTCACCTTGAGCCAGAGCAGGGCGATGATGGTCAGCGAATTGCCCATCCGGCCGGCTTCGAGTTCTGTCCACGCCTTCTCGACCGGCAGAACCACGACGCGGATATCCTCGCCTTCCTCGGCCAGCCCGAAATGACCTCCGGCGGTCGAGGAATCGACCCGGCCGCAGTAGAGGTCGACGGTCTCGTCCATGCAGCCTGGCGTGACGACGTAATCGTAGACCGGGATCAGGTCGGTGACCTTGCAGCCGGCTTCTTCCTCGGTCTCGCGATGGGCGACGGCGATCTTGTCCTCGCCTTTCTCGACCAGTCCGGCGACGACCTCGATCATCCAGGGCGGGCGGCCCGTGACGAAGGGGCCGATGCGGAACTGCTCGATCATGACGACATTGTCGCGATCGGGATCGTAGAGCAGGACGCCGACCGCGGCACCGCGCCGCACGACCTCGCGGCTGATGGGCGGCATCCACTCGCCGTCGAAACGGCGATGCGTCAGCTCGTATTTTTCGACACTCAGGTACTGCTTGTACGTCGTCTCGACGCGGAGAACGTTGATGTCCTTTTCGTCCATGCCAGATGTGCCGCGCAATAGTGAAACGGGCCGTCACCTTAGAGGAGGGGCGGCCGACCTGCTACCGTGGCGCGGCCGTTTTCGCTAGGCTCTGCCCATGCGCCTCGCCCTTGCCCTTTTGATGCTGCTGGCGGCTGTTTCGCCGGTCCTGGCCCAGTCGCGGATCAAGGACATCGCGACGGTCGAGGGCGTGCGCGACAATGCGCTGACCGGCAACGGAGTGGTCGTCGGACTGGCCGGCACCGGCGATAGCGCAAGCCGCGGCGTCGCAACGGTGGCCGTCAGCGCCGTGCTGCCACCCTTCGCGCGGCCGGGGACGCGGATCGACGTCTCGGTCGCGGTTATGGGCAATGCCGCATCCCTCCAGGGCGGCATGCTGCAGCCAACGGCGCTGCTCGGCCCCGACGGTCTCGTCTATGCCGTGGCGCAGGGTCCGGTTTCGATCAGTGGCTTCTCGGCTGGCGGCAGCGCGCAATCGGTGACGCGCGGCGTGGCGAGTACGGCGCGGATCACCGGCGGGGCGATCGTCGAGCGGATACCGGCCTTCGATTTCGGCGCCCAGAGCAGCGTCACGCTGTCGCTGCGCAATCCGGATTTTTCGCTGGCGCGGCAGGTGGCGCGCGCGATCAATACCGGGCTGGGCATCGAGGCCGCGCGGATGAAGGACAACGCCAATATCGAGGTGACGGTCCCGCAGAGCTATGCGGGCCGGGCGGCCGAGCTGGTCGCCGATATCGAGAACCTCCCGATCCGTCCGGACCAGCCCGCGGGCCCGGCGCGTATCGTGCTGGATGAGCGCACCGGAACCATCATCATGGGAGAACAGGTGCGCCTCTCCACGGTCGCGATCAGCCACGGCAATCTGCAGGTCCGGGTCACCGAAACGCCCCAGGTTTCGCAGCCGGCGCCGTTCTCCCGCGGCGGAACCACCGTCGTGGTGCCGCGCACCAATATCGAGGTGATGGAGGGGAGTGGACGGCTGGTGGTCCTGCCGTCCGGCAGCACCATCGGTGATCTCGTGCGCTCCCTGAACAACCTGAATGTCGGGGTCCGAGATCAGATCGCCATCCTGCAGGCGATGAAACAGGCCGGCGCCGTGCAGGCGGAGATCGTGACCGGCCGCTGACGCAAGCGGGCCTCCCGCAGCGTCGATTCGGGGGCTTGTGGAGTGAAATCGGAACCGGTGGAGCGCCGTTGCAAAGATGTTGGTCCGCGATCGTCGATTTTTTCTGGAAGGTCAGGAAGAAGGATTGCCAAACCAGACGCTGCCCGACGTTTAGAGTTTATGTAAAAAATAGCGATAAAACAAAGTCTCCAAGGCATCTCCTAATATAGATAAAATTAAAAACAAATCATCTATTCTTTAAATGCGGGATTTTCTTAAAACCCTATTGAAAAACAGTTGAGATGAAATCTATGTTTCTTACCGATTGTTAACTCTTTAGCGACAGAGTGCGGCCTGACGAGGACGATGAGATCCTTCGGGCGACAAGGGGCCGGGCTTTGCCGTACTACGACTTGCGTAAAATCTGCATTCTGGTGGTTGAGGATAGCGGCTTCATGGCCAAGCTTCTGAAAACCATCCTGCGTGGCTTGGCCGTCGGTCGGGTCGAGGAATGCCTGAAGCCAACGGAAATCATGGCCTACGTCCGTGAGTATCAGCCCGACATCATTTTCATGGATCTCGAGATGCCCGAGCTGGACGGCATGGCCGCCGCCAAGGAAATCCGCTCCAACGAGGAATCGCCCAACCCCTTCGTGCCGGTGATCATGGTCACCGCGCATACCAAGAAGAAGGATGTGATCGGCGCCCGCGATTCCGGGATCACGGAATTTCTGGCCAAGCCGGTTTCGGCCAAGAGCGTCTATGACCATCTCGCGGCGTGCATCGAAGCGCCGCGTCCCTTCATCAAAACCAAAAGCTTTTACGGACCCGATCGCCGGCGCCGTAGTCCCGGTGCCTATAGCGGTCCCGAGCGGCGACGGAGCCTGATTGCCAAGGGCGGCGACGAACCCGGCGCAGCGAAAGCCTGAGAACATAAATGAGCGACGACAAAAAGCCGGACCCCAAGAAGGAAGAGCCTGACTTCACCGTCATCACGCCGCCGAATCTTCTGGCGAGCAAGGTGCCGAAGAAGACCGGGACGCTCGACGACCTGTTGAAGAACGCGGACAAGATGCTGACCGGCATGCAGTCCGAGTTCGAATCCCTGATGGATCAGGCGATCGCCGATCTGCAGAAGCATTTCAAGGCAAGCTGGACCGATCCCGTCAAGCGGCCGAAAGCCGTTGCCGAATTCTCCGGGATCGCCAACACGATCAAGGGCCAGTCCGGCTCGTTCAACTACGGACTGCTCGGCGACATCGCCGATCTGTTCCGCGACTATCTCGACGACACGAAGCCGGAGGATCAGAACCCTGCGGCCATTCTCAGCTACATCAATGCCATCCAGGTGGTCTGGAAACAGAAAATCAACGGCGATGGCGGCATGATCGGCAAGCAGATCGTATCTGACCTCATTAAGTTGAATCAGAAGGCAGCGGGCGGCCCGCGTTAACAGAGAAGACTGTTTCGCGAACAACGTCGGACCGCTGTCCGGGGATAAAGAAAATGAGCGACAACTAGACAGAAGTCGAAGAGACGAAAGTCCGGATCATCAATCCGCCGAACTTTCTGAAGCAGAAAGCGAAGCTCATGCCGGGCTCGCTGGACGAGATGCTGGCCAATGCGGAAAAGATGGTCGCCGGCCTCAAGACGGAATTCGAAGCCGGCGCCGAGATGCGTATCAAGCGGCTCTCCGAGACCTTCCGCACCAAGTGGCAGCCACAGGAAACCCGGGAACAGGGATGCCGCGAACTTCGCGACACCTGTCACATCCTCAAGGGCGAAGGCGGATCGTTCGGTTACGAGCTGGTCAGCCAGATCGCCGATCTGTTCGGGGACTATCTCCGCGAAACGCCGGTGGCCACCCAGCGGCCGGAAGCGGTGAAGAGCTATATCGACACGTTCCAGCTCGTCTGGAGCCAGCGCATCCAGGGCACCGGCGGCGAAGCAGGCCGTCAGTTGATCGGCAGCCTGATGAAGCTCAACGAGAAGTCGGGCGTGACCGCAGGCTGAAGGCCACTACTTCTTCTCGTTCCAGCCGTCCTTGAAGTCCTTGGTCGCGCCGCCAGCCGTCTCCTTCGACGTTTCCCATCCCTCGCGGGCAGTTTCCTTCGTGCCGTGCCAGGCTTTCTTGGCGGTATCCTTGGTTGCGGACCAGGCTTCCTTGACGCCGTCCCAGACGCTTCGGCTCACTTCGCCGGCCTGACGGGTTGGCGAGGTTTGCGCAGACTCGTCGGCCGCGATCGAAGGCGTTGCCAGCGCGATGCCCGCCAGGATCAGCGACGCCGCAACAATGGATGATTTCTGGATTACGCGCATATCGACACCTGCTCATGGTCTCACTGGGACCAATATAGGGTGCCCAGGGTGCCAAGGCGAGGGGGCCGCCGGTCCTGACGGCCCCCGAATGGCCCGTCAGTAACGTTTGTAGGGCAGGAACTTGCCGCTCATCACAATTTTGACGCGGTCCCCCTTGGGGTCGGGCAGGCGTTCCATCGTCATTTCGTAGTCGATGGCGCTCATGATGCCGTCGCCGAATTCCTCGTGGATGAGCTCCTTCCAGGTAGTGCCATAAACCGACACCAGCTCGTAGAAGCGATAGATCAGCGGATCGGTCGGAACTGCTGTCGGCAGCGAACCGCGATAGGGAATTTCCATCAGGGTCTGGGTGTCGTCGGCGGACAGGCCGAGGAATTTGGCGGCTGCCTTGGCCTGCGGCTCCAGCATCGACATCTGGCCGAGCAGGGCCGCCGTGGTCCAGACCGGCGACATGCCGACCTTCTTGGCGATCTGCTTCCAGCTGAGCTTCTTCTTCCTCTTGATCGCGAGGATTTTGAGGGCGAGTTCAGTCTTCGCGTCGTTCATGCGTCTTCTCCGCTTGTTTGAAGAGTTTGAAGTTGAAGAGGGCTACGTCACCGCATGCAGTGCAGGCGCGTCCGGCGGCGGGTTCTCGATCCCGGGCCGGACCTCCGGCGGGTGCCTGGGATCGTAGGGGCGTTTGCCGAGCTCCTCGTTGAAGCGGCGCGAGCGCTCGACCAGGAAATCGACGATGTGGTTGCGGATCCGGTAGTAATGCGGGTGTTTGTGGATGTCGTGCCGGGTACGGTCGCGCGGCAGCGTGTTGACCACGATTTCCGCGACTCTCGCATAGGGGCCGTTGGTCATCAGGACAATCCGGTCGGCCAGCAGGATCGCTTCGTCGACATCGTGCGTGATCATGAACACGGTTTGATTCGTGGCCGCGCACAGGCGCAGCACTTCTTCCTGCAGTACCCCGCGGGTCAACGCATCGAGTGCCGAGAAGGGCTCATCCATCAGCAGCATCTTCGGCTCGATGGCGAGCGCGCGGGCGATGCCTACCCGCTGCTTCATGCCGCCGGACAGCTGGACCGGCTTCTTGTTTTCGGCGCCTGACAGTCCGACAAGATCGATGTAGCGCTGGCACTGTGCGCGGACCTCCTCGCGCGACCATTTGGGCCAGCGCGAGCGCACGGCAAAGGCGATGTTGCCGATGGCGGACAGCCAGGGAAGCAGCGCATGGCTCTGGAAGATCACCGCGCGGTCCAGCGAGGGTCCGGTGATCTCAGTTCCGGCGAGCACGATGGCCCCTGAATCCGGGACATCGAGCCCGGCCAGGATATTGAGGATCGTCGTCTTGCCGCAGCCGGAATGGCCGATGAGGCAGACGAACTCACCGCGGTTTACGTTGAAATGGACGTCCTCGAAGATGACCTGCGGTCCGAACCGCTTGCCGATCCCCTCGATGCCGATGAATGCCCGCTCGGTCATGGCGGTCATTCCTGGTAGGTGATGGCGCGGGTGAGCAGGGCGAGGCCCTGATCCAGCGCCATGCCGACCAACCCGATCGACAGGATGGCGATCAGGATGCTGCTGATCGACAGGTTGTTCCACTCGTTCCACACGAAGTAGCCGATGCCGGTGCCGCCCACGAGCATTTCGGCCGCCACGATCACCAGCCACGCGATGCCGACGGAAATCCGCATGCCGGTCATGATGGTCGGGGCGGCGGCCGGGAGAATGACCCGGAAGGCGGTGCGGAAAGGGCCGACTTCCAGCGTGCGCGCGACATTCATCCATTCACGACGCACCGAGGCGACGCCGAAGGCCGTGTTGATCAGCATCGGCCAGATCGAGCAGATGAAGATGACGAAAATGGACGAGATCGCGCTGTCCTTGATGGTGTAGAGCGCGAGCGGCATCCAGGCGAGGGGCGAGATAGGCTTCAGCACCTGGATGTATGGATTAAGCGCACCGTAAACCATCGGCGACATGCCGATCAGAAAGCCGACCGGAATGGCTACCAGCGCCGCCAGCACGAAGCCGATCAGGACACGAAAGATCGAGTAGCCGAGCTGGATGCCGATCCCCATGTCGTTGGTGCCGCGCACGTAGAACGGGTCGCTGACATGAATCCAGAGCTTGGCGCCCACTTCCGCGGGTGAGGGGAACGCCGTCTTTTGTCCGGTGGCTGCTGCCGCGCCGACGAGCTTGGCGTATTCGGGGTCGACGGCGGGACCGGCCGCGCCGCCACCGGTGCTGACAAGGATTTGCCAGACACCGATGAACAGCGCGAACAGCAGGACCGACAGCAATGTCGATCGCAAGGCGAGCGAACGCATGCCGGTTTACGTTCGCTTGATGCGGAAGCTTGAAATGTATTCGTCGGGCTTGGCCGGGTCGAATTCCTTGCCCATGATCGTATGCTTGCGCTGGGTTGTGGTCGGCGGCGTCATGCCGGCGTCGCGCATCAGCTTGGCGGCGTCGGTCGCAAGAAAGACCTGCTCCGCGATCTGCTGATAGTTCACGTCGCCCTTGATCTGTCCCCAGCGCTTCATCTGGGTGAGGATCCAGATGGCCATGGAGTGCCAGGGGAACGGATTGAAATCGATGCGGTTGGGCTCGCGTTTGATATTCCCCAGGCCGTCGGCGTAGGTGCCCGTCAGTACCTGCTCGACCACCGTCACGGGCTGGTTGAGATAGTTCTGGCTTGAGATCGCCTCCGCCACCTGCTTGCGGTTCTCAGCCTTGGACGCGTAGGCCGTGGCTTCGATGATGGATTTCAGCACCGCATGATAGGTGTTGGGCATTCCGGTGACGAAATCCTTGCTGGCGGCAAAGGCGCAGCACGGATGTCCGTCCCAGAGTTCCTTGGTCAGGATATGGATGAAGCCGACGCCGTCATAGACCGCGCGCTGATTGAACGGATCGGGCCCCAAGAAGCCGTCGATGTTGTCGGCACGAAGATTGGCAACCATTTCCGGCGGCGGCACCGCGCGGATCTGGATATCGGTGTCAGGATCGAGCCCATGTTCCGCGACGTAGTAGCGGAGTAGGTAGTTATGCATCGAATAGTCGAAGGGGACGGCGAACTTCAGGCCCTTCCACTGTTTGGGGTCGTTCTTATCCTTGTGCTTGACCGACAGCGTGATGGCCTGACCGTTGATGTTTTCCACGGCGGGCATCGTGTAGGGAACGGCATTCGATCCGGCACCCATCGTAATGGCGAGCGGCATCGGCGAGAGGAAATGCGCTGCGTCGTATTCCTTGTTCAAAGTCTTGTCGCGGATCACGGCCCAGCCTGCGGTGCGGACGACCTCGGCGTTCAGGCCATTGCGCGAATAGAAGCCCATGGGATGGGCCATGATGATCGGCGTGGCGCAAGTGATCGGAATGAACCCGATCTTGATGTCCTTTTTCTCGAGCGCACCGGGCGCCTGGGCCATCGCTTCGCGGGCGGCGTCGAGCGGGAAGAACTGCGAAAGAGCGGCGAGGGCCGTGCCGGCGCCGACGGTGCGCAGGAAATTTCGGCGCGCGGCGTCACCCCCAAACACGGCGTTGACGATGGCGGTTTCCGCAACGCGCGCCGACAGGGCTTCGGTATCGTTGAGCGAGACATCGAGATCGTGCGCCTGCTGGCTTGAATGTCGACCGCAACCGCAGCCGCTGCTCAGGCCGGTTTGGGGATCGAACGGATTGTTGAATGCCGACGCCATGAATGCCTCCGCTTTTTATCGACCCCATTCCTCGATTTCGTTCCGGCATGGAACGTGAAAGGGATCAGCCGATCGTCGCGGAGAATTTTGCAATGCATATGCCACAGAGGTCACTTATCGCTAAGTCCAGCAACGGCGCCATTTCTTGCCTTTGGGTTGCGGCAGCGGCAGCTACGAAAAATCATAGGTCACGGCTTTTCGTAGCTAAGACACGAGAATTCGTGGGTAATTTCCATGGCTGACGGGCGTCTGACCGATTGGCTGCCGGTGGCCGACGGCACGTTCTTCCGGCGCGTCTTCGACAGTTGCGGCGACGCATTGATCGTAATCGACCCCATGACGGATCGCCTCGTCGCTGCTAACCCGGCGGCCTGCATCCTGCTGGGTTATGAGGCAGAACGGCTATTTCATATGCGGGCTAGCACGCTTCATCCGGGCCAGCTTCCGGGTCTGATCGTGTTCACCGAAGCGGTTCTGGCCAAAGGGCAGGGCTGGACCCGGGCGCTGTCGCCGCAGCATGCAAGCGGGCAGGCGCTGCGCCTTGAATATTCCGCGACGGCATTGCCGATGGCTGGAAAGCACTATCTCGTTGTGACGATGATCGGTCTCGATCATCGCGCGCAACGGGACATGGATGCCGAGGCGGACGCCTATTTACGGGGCGGCATCGGGCAATGGCAGCGTGTGCAGCAGCTCTTTCAGGATATCGAACAGGAAAATCAGCTCATCCTGCGGGCCGCGGGCGAGGGCATCTTCGGCGTGAACGTTGAGGGATGCGCCACGTTCGTCAATCCAGCCGCCGAACGCATCTTGGGCTGGCCAGCTGACGAACTGGTCGGCAAGAACATGCACGTCATCATGCATCACACGCGTCCTGACGGCTCCACCTACCCGGAGACGGAATGCCCGATCTACGCTGCGTTTCGCGATGGCGCGGTGCACGAAGTCGGCAACGAAATGTTCTGGCACCGCGACGGCCGGGCGGTGTGGGTCGAATACACCAGCACGCCGATCCGCGATCGTGGTGAACTGGTCGGAGCGGTCGTGGTGTTTCGTGACATCACCCAGCGGCGCGACGCGGATGAAAAGCTGCGGCTTGCCCTGGACGAAGTCGATACGCTGCGGCAGCGGCTTGAACTGGAGAACGAGTATCTGCAGGAGGAGATCCGCAGCGAAGCGAACCATCACCAGATCGTCGGGCGCAGCGCGCCAATCCAGAAGGTGCTTCGCCAGATCGAGCTGGTGGCGCCGACCGATGCTTCGGTACTCATCACCGGTGAATCCGGGACAGGCAAGGAGCTGATTGCCCGCGCGCTGCATGACGCGAGCACGCGATGCGACCGGCCGTTGATCCGGGTCAATTGCGCGGCGATCCCCCGCGAGCTGTTCGAGAGCGAGTTTTTCGGCCACGTCAAAGGGGCCTTCACCGGCGCCGTGCGCGATCGTGTCGGCCGGTTCGAGCTTGCCAATGGCGGCACGCTGTTTCTCGATGAAGTCGGCGAAATCCCTCTGGAGTTGCAGGGAAAGCTGCTGCGTGTGCTGCAGGAGGGGCAGTTCGAGCGGGTCGGGGAAGAGGCGACGCGCAAGGTCGACGTGCGCGTGATCGCCGCCACCAACCGCGATCTCAAGCAGGAAGTCCGAAAGCGGGCGTTCCGCGAGGATCTCTATTTCCGGCTCAATGTCTTTCCCATCGAATGCGCGCCGCTACGCGAGCGCCCCGACGACATCCCGCTGCTCGCATCACACATCCTGGCGTCTGTCGGCCGGCGTCTGGGGCATGCCAAATTGCGGCTGACCCAGGGCGATATGCAGCGCCTGCGGCAATACGACTGGCCTGGCAACATCCGGGAGCTCGAGAATGTCCTGGAGCGGGCCGCAATCCTGGCGCGCGACGGTCGGCTCAGGCTCGACCTGCCGGACCACCGACTCACGAATACCCCGGCACCCGCGCCCAAATTGGCTCATGCATCGGGAGCGCAGGTGCTGACGGATGCACAGCGTCGGGACCGCGATCGGACCAATATTCAGGCGGCCCTGCTGCTCACAAATGGGAAAGTGTTCGGAGATGGCGGTGCTGCCGAGCTTCTTGGAATTAAACCAACCACATTAGCTTCCCGAATTAAGGCATTGGGAATAAACAGAACAGCCGACAGTGGTAAGGGGAGGCGTTAACCTCTTCGTGGCAGAATTCTGTCGAAACTGCGGGCCGGATCGGATTATATAGGCAGATACTCTGCCGCACTTGCTGGGGGGAAGTCGTGATCCGCACCGTTCTTGCTGCTGCTACCGCCCTGTCGATGGCCGTGACGCCCGTAAGCCATGCTTTGGCGGCATGTTACACCGCGCCGGAAGCAACCGCCGTGCATGTCCGCATGCTGCAGTCGGAGCTGATGGTCGCGGCACTCGCCTGCCGCGACAGCAATCCCGAACTCGGGATGATCGGCGAGTACAACAGCTTCATGCGCAAGTTCGGCGATCGACTGGTCAGCCACTCGCAGGAGCTTCAGGGCCACTTCCGCAAGAACTACGGCCAGCAGGCCCGCCCCAAGATGGATTCTTTCATCACCGGTCTGGCGAACAACGCGTCGAAGCGGAGCATGACGTCCAGCGGCTATTGCCAGGAAGCATCGACGCTCTTCCGGAATATTGCCGTCCTGGAGCGCCGCGATCTTGAGCGCTTCTCCGCGACCCGCGCCGTCGAAAGCGGCGAACGCATTCTTGGCTGCGCTGCCGAGAGCGGGACGAGCCGAGCCGCCCAACGCTAACGCGGGCTTTAAATTCCAGCCAAAGAAAAAGGGCGCTTCCGAGGAAGCGCCCTTCGTATTTCTGCGATTGTGTCGCCGTCTACTGGAGAAGGATCTCCACGCGGCGGTTCTGCGGCTCGCGGACGCCATCGGCCGTCGGGACCAGCGGTTCCGCTTCGCCCTTGCCGAGGATGGCAATCTGCGAGGCGGCGATGCCGCTGCGCACCAGTTCGTCCTTGACCGCGTTGGCGCGGCGCAGGGACAGGGCCTGGTTGTAGCGGTCGGAGCCGGCGCGATCGGCGTGGCCCGTCGCCTGGATACGGGTGATGTTGCCCGAGCGGGCGTTCGTCGCCGCCTGCTGGATGACGCGACGCGCTTCAGTCGTAATGTCCGAACGATCGAAATCGAAGAACACCAGATACGAACGCTGGATCGCCGGAGCGGCAGGTGCCGGGGCCGGAGCAGCCTGTGCCCTCGGCGCGGGGGCCGGGGCCGGAGCAGGGGCCGCGGCCGGCATCATCGGCTGACGCGGCGCGCCGAACTCATAACGCAGCGAGAGGAGCAGCGTGTGGTTCTGGTACTCGGTGTCCATCGAAGCGTTGGTGCTGCGCACGTTCAAGTTGGGGTCCGTGGTGCCCAGGTAGCGATAGCTGAGATCGAGCTTCAGCATGTCTGTCAGGGCGTACGCGACACCGCCGATGCCCTGGAAGGCAACGACCGAATCGCTGTCGTCGACGGTCGTGCCGCCAGCGCGTGCGTCCATGATCACGCGCGCGATACCGAGACCGGCGCCGATGTACGGTGTGAACTTGGTGCCCGTGTTGAAGTCGTACAGGACATTGCCCAGCACGCTCCAGGACGAGATATCGCCGGACGCCGAAGAGTTGGCGAGGCGATCGACTTCGTTTTCCCGATAGCCGAGTTCGCCTTCCACGCGGAAGCCATTGCCGAAGCCCCAGCCGATGGCGCCGATCCCGGCCCAGCCGAGATCGGATTCAGTGTCGCCAGTCGTGGTGTCGTTCAGGCGGGTTTCGGCGTCGCGCAGCCAGTTCAGGCCGGCGCCGCCAGCGATGTAGAGACCGTTGGTCTGCTGCGCGTCAGCCGGCGAGGCGAGCACGGCGGCAGAGCCGAGCGCTGCGGCGAGTGCGAGAGCGCGAGTGTATTTATTCATCGTCGTACCTGTTTCCCCTGTAAGGCCGAACGCGACAGCCATCGCGCGGCCCTTTCTAATTAACATTTTTTACGGCAAGCACCAGCCCATTGCCTAATTAGTTCAAGGGCCTGTTGTAAAAATGCATCAAAGGGGCAGACGGGAGTTCGCTCAGTTCGCTCATTTTTGCTATGTAATCGAAAATGCGACGGCGCACCTTTTGAACGAGGACGCCGCTGTAAATTATTGATATTAAAATAATAAATTAAATATCTTAAGGTAAAACATTAAGAGTCTTGGCGTGCGTTAAAGGGTATCGATCGTAGCCGGAATCCATAGCCTTTAAAATCGAGCAGAAAGGCTGATCGAGCCGAACATGTCGGGTCTTGCCTGACCCTCGAACTCCCGGGTGCGGATGACCTGGGTATAGCTCAGGCGGACTCGCTCAAACAGCAAGGCCAGTCCCATCTGAAAATCGGCGACCAGGGGCTTCTTGTCGACGGAATGACTGTCGGTGAAGGTATTGCCATCGAGGAAGATGTCGCGGACCACGTAGCGGCCTTCGGCGCCGGCAAAGAGATACCAGCCGAATGCGTCGCGCGGCCGGAAGGACTGCGAGCCCGGCAGGGCCGGCCGGATTCGCGGCGGCCCGAAATCCGAGGTGAGATCCTCCCCGAATCTGACCATGAGGCCGGCACCGCCATAGGTGAACACGTTGCCCACGCTGCCGCTGATATGCGGGATGGCATCGACGCCGAGACCGCCGACCGGCATTTCGAAAATCTGGCGCCACTTGCGCTCGAAAACCACGGCGAGTCCGGGCTCGTTCTTGATCTGGTGGGACCAGCCATGGGCGCCGTTGGCCCCGATCAGGCGGTGGTAGTTGTTCTGTATAGGCTTGCCGAGTGCCGCGGGTCCGACGACGCCGATGTCGATTTCGATCGTATCGAGACGAGTGGGGGATTCCGATTGCAGCGCGAAGCCTGTGTAGAGCCAGGCAGCGTAAGGACGGTCGCGCGGGTTGAGTTCCGTGGTCGCCTTGTTCTCCGGAGTATAGAGGTTATGGCCGAGCGACACGCCGACGCGCCGCCGGGCGGTCGGATCGAGGAACGGCAGGTTGTCGCCGAGTTCTTTTGCCCATTCCGCGACGTCGTCATCGGCCGACATCCAGCCCAGTCGCACGCCGTTCGTGTAGTGGCGATCGTTGTTGTCGAAAGCGTAGAGATCGTTTTCGTTGACGAACGTGATCACCCCGCGCCGGTCCGGGGGCAGTGGCGATGGCGATGCGGCATCCTGAGCATGCGCCGCCGCCGCCGCGAGCCACAAACCGGTCGCCAATACGCTGCTGAGGATCTTCAGTGGGGAATTCAACATGACTCGCTTTGCCACTGTCTATCACGGCTGGCGCGAGTCAGGGCAAGTCAGCATCCGGGAAAGTGCAGGCTCATGACCCGAAGGTGCCGGCAGGGACGCAGGGAACGCAGCCCGGCGCTTTGCCAGACCGACACCGATCCCGGAAAACGAAACCGGCCCGATCCCTATACGGTGATCGAGCCGGAAGCGATAGCGGAAGTCGCAGTGTCAGTCGTCGGCGGAATCGTCCCCGTCGCTGGACTAACGAAACAAGGCAAGGAGCGTCTGGGGACGCTGGTTCGCGATGCTGAGCGCCTGGATGCCGAGCTGCTGCTTGACCTGCAGGGCCTGCAATTGAGCGCTTTCCTTGGCCAGATCCGCATCGACCAGGGCGCCGAGACCTTCGGTCACGGCATCCGAGATGGTCGAGGTGAAGGTGGTGAGGAAGTCGATCGATTTGGAGTTGGCACCCAGCGAGCCGAGCGCCTGACCGACCGCGGTGATTTCCACGTCGATCGTCGAGATCAGCGTGAGAGCATCGCCCGTTGTCGAGACGCCGAGGCTGAGGTTGGCCGAGACGGCGCCGACAGCGGAGGCTTCGTTGATCGTCAGCTGACCGCCGGTGATCGTCGAGGTGATGGTCACGCCAGTGGAACCGGCCGAGACCAGGTTACGGCCGTTGTAGACGGCGTTGGTCACGAAGGTATCGAGCTGGGCGATCATTGCGTTGAAGTCAGCCGACAGAATCGTCTGCTGGCTCGCCGTGTTGGCGGGGTTCGACGCTTCGATGGCCTTCTTCTTGATGTCGGCGAGCAGGTCGGAGACCGACGTTGCGCCGGCAATGGCGGCGGCGAGGATGCCGCGGCCGCTGGAGAGGCTCTGCTGAACCGCGTCGAAGGCTTTCAGATCTGCGCGCAGACCCTGGGCGATCGAGAAGTTCGAGGCATCGTCACGCGGGCTTGTCACGCGCAAGCCAGTGGAAACGCGATTCTGCACACGATCGAGCGATGTGCTCGTCGACTGCAGATTACGGAGGGCGACGAGCGCACCTACGTTGGTGTTGATGGACGTCATCCGGGTCTCCTGTTTCTAGGGAGATAACGAACCTTCCTGGTTCGCCTCTTGTTTTGTCGGGACAGACGCTTCGCGCCTGCCGGCTGAGCTGCCCTTTGCCGGACATTCTCATCCAGCCATCACTATGCTGCGGAGGACATAATGTGTCAATCCAGCGGAGATGTTAACCATTTAATATCGCAGTGCTTTTTCGGTGTGGGTAAAAATTCCGTTAACGAATAGGAGCGATAAATTAATGAAATCATAACGTTACCGACATTGGCGTATGCGGGGCAAACGTCGGGGTTTCTGGGCGAAGTGATTACGTCCGAGAGCGGATGGTTGGGATCAGGAATGCAAAAAGGCCCGTTCGTATGAACAGGCCTTTCGCATTTGGCTCCCCGGGACGGATTCGAACCGCCGACCAACCGGTTAACAGCCGGTTGCTCTACCGCTGAGCTACCGGGGAAGAGATTCGGTCGCGCCTTATAACCACTCTATTACAGACATTCCAGCCAACTCCGCGGGCGCGGGGAGAAAAGCTGGAGGCCGGGGCCGGAATCGAACCGGCGCATGCGGGATTTGCAGTCCCGCGCATTACCACTTTGCTACCCGGCCGCTCGACCGCCGGGAAAGCCGGCAGCACGAAAGGGCAGGAGATATAGAGGCTTGCGTCACCGCAGGTCAACCCGTTGCGGCGGCTTCCATTGTCAGGCCGCCGTTCATTCCGTATAACCGCCACGTTACCTCACTCGCGCGATCATAGAGCCCATGACCGACTACACCGCCGCCCGCGTCAACATGGTCGAAAGCCAGATCCGTCCAAACCGGGTCACCGATATTCGGATACTGACGGCCATGATCGAACTGCCGCGCGAGCGCTTCGTTCCGGACCGGCTGCGCGGCATTGCCTATGTCGATGAGGATATTCCGCTCGGCAATGGCCGTTTTGTGATGGAGCCGATGGTGCTGGCGCGCCTGGTCCAGGCGCTGGATATCGGCCCAGACGATCGTGTGCTCGAGATCGGCGTTGCGACCGGCTATGACGCGGCCCTTCTGTCCCGTCTTGCGAAAAGCGTCATCGCGCTGGAAAGCGATGCGGGGCTGGCTCGGCAGGCTGACGCGACGCTCCGCGATCTTGGCTGCGGCAATACGCAGGTGATTACCGGCGCGCTGCACGACGGGTATCGGTCGGGCGGTCCATACAACGCCATCCTCTACGGCGGTGCGACCGGAGACGTGCCTGTTTCAGTGACGGATCAACTCGCCGATGGCGGTCGTCTGGCTGCCATTATTGCGTCTTCGGGGCGGGGTGGCCACGCGACGATGATCACCCGGGTGGGGAATGCCCTGACGCGACGGGCGATATTCGATGCCGGCACGCCGATGCTGCCGGGCTGTGAGGCGGTACCCGGTTTTGCATTCTGATGGGCCGTCCGACGAGGGCCGGCAGGGACCTCCGTCAGCCTTTGCTGCATGGCAAAACCCATTAGAATCTGTTAGATGAGTTGACAGGACCGCGCCCTGCGCGGGAACCTGTGAATAAAGTCACGCCGATTCGTAGTCGTTTCGTAAAAGGTACCTTGTGCGTAGATTCTCGTTGAAAGCCGCCTTGCTTGCCGGTAGCGCGCTGGTGTTCGCCGCTTCGTGGACGCCCGCGTCGGCGCAGACGATCGACGATGCGCTGACCGCCGCCTATCGAACCAATCCGCAGCTGCTGGCTCAGCGCGCCGCGTTGCGGGCTCTTGACGAAGGCGTGCCGCAGGCGTTGTCGAGCTGGCGGCCGACCGTCACTTTGTCGGGCTCGCTCGGCAAGGCGCGCGACACGACGCGCACGACAAATACGGTGACGGAAAACACGAGTATCGTCGAACGTTACCGGACACCTGACCTTGCCAGTCTGTCGCTGACGCAGCCGCTCTATCGCGGCGGCCGGACTTTGGCATCGACCAGCCAGGCTGAAAATCGCGTGCAGCAGGGCCGCGCCAATCTGCATTCGGTCGAGCAGGCCGTGCTGCTGCAGGCCGCGACCGACTACGCGAATCTTTTGCGCGATCAGGCGACGCTCGAACTCAACACCAATAACGAGCAGCGTCTGGGACGCGAGCTTGAAGCCACGCGTGACCGTTTCCAGGTTGGTGAAGTGACGCGGACCGACGTCTCGCAGGCCGAAGCGCGGCTGGCGCAGGCGCGTGCCGCTCGCACCACTGCCGACGGCAATCTCATTTCGACACGCGCGGCCTACGAGCGCGACATCGGCTCCCTGCCGCCCGCGCGTCTGGCACCAACGCGACTGCCGCAGAATTTGCCGCAAAGCGAGGCCGAGGCTCGTAGTGGTGCGGCCAATCACCCGGATTTCATCGCGGCGCGGTTTGCCGAGAAGGCTTCGGCCGATGCCATCGATGTCGTGCTTGGCGAAAAGCTTCCGACGGTCAGCCTGACCGGCAGCATCGCCCGAAACACCGAAAACCAGACGCGGGGCGTTCAGCAGGATACCGGTTCCGTCGCGCTGACCGTCTCCGTTCCGCTCTATCAGGCCGGTGAACCCGACGCACGCGCCCGTGTCGCCAAGCAACAGCATGGCCAGCAGCGTCTCACCGTCGACCTGCAACGCAGGTCCACGATCGAGACCGCCGTGCGCGCATGGGACGGCCTGGCGATCGCTCGCGGTCAGATTGAATCCTTTCAGGCACAGATCCGCTCGGCCGAGGTTGCGTTGGAAGGCGTGCAGCAGGAAGCGCGCGTCGGTCTTCGCACCGTGCTCGATGTGCTGAACGCTGAGCAGGAACTGTTTCAGGCGCGGGTAAGCCTTGTCACGTCGCAACGTGACGAGGCGGTTTTTGCCTATACGCTTCTGGCCGCAACCGGACGCCTCACGGCGGGTGATCTCGGGTTGCCGGTCGATATCTACGATCCGACCCGTTATTACAACGAGACACGTGGCCGCTGGTTCGGGACTGGAATCAGTTCCGAAGATCAGCCGCGGCCCGGGTCTGCAGCCAACCAGTAATCCAAAAAAGAAAACCGGTTCCATTCATGGCCGATCCGAAAGCCGCCGCTGGCGAACCATCGATGGAGGAAATCCTCGCCTCCATCCGTCGGATCATTTCCGAAGATGGTGGCGAAGCGGGGAAGGCACCGCCGGCTCCGGCCGCTGAGCCGCCCAAGGCCGCGCCGCCGCCGCCGCCGCCACCTCCTCCTGCGGCAGCGGCCCCGCCGCCACCTCCGCCGCCGCCGCCACCTCAAGCAGCGCCGCCTCCGCCACCTCCGCCGCCGCCACCCCCGGAGCCCGAGCCTGAGCCGGAGCCGGAACCAATTCCGATGCCGGAGCCGGAACCCGAACCCGAGCCGGTTCTGGAGCTTACCGATGTCGTTCCCGATGAGCCGCCGCCGCAGCCGATGCGCGCTTTCGCGGATCTCGATGCGCTGGTTTCAGAATCGACGGCAGCCGCTTCGGCGCAGGCCATCCACAGCCTTACGCGTGTTCATACCGGCGGTCGCACGCTGGAGGACATCGTCAAGGAATGTCTGCGGCCGTTGCTCAAGGAGTGGCTCGACCGTAATCTCACGGCGCTGGTCGAGCGGGCCGTACAGAAAGAAATCCGGCGCATCACCGGCCAGATCGATTAGCAGATCGGTTCGTCGATGAGCGAAGCGCGCCCCACCAGCGCCACCCCCGCGCGTCCCGCGGAGGATGGCAGCCAGGAAAAAACCTATCGCCCTGCCGAAATCGAGGCGCGCTTTGCGGCGCGCTGGGAACAGGAGGGCGCGTTCCGCTGCGGCCAGACCAAAGGCCAGCCGTACTCCATCGTCATCCCGCCGCCCAATGTCACCGGCAGCCTGCACATGGGCCACGCGCTCAACAACACGCTGCAGGATATCCTTGTCCGTTATCACCGCATGCGCGGTTACGACGTGCTGTGGCAGCCGGGCACGGATCACGCCGGCATCGCCACGCAAATGGTGGTCGAGCGTCAGCTTGCCGCCGAGGGCATCGGGCTTGCGCGCGGTTCCGCGCAGGGGGGGCAGAACAAGCAGCTTCTCTCGCGCGACGACTTCACGGCACGTGTGTGGAAGTGGAAAGAGGAAAGCGGCGGCACGATCGGCCGCCAGCTGCGCCGTCTCGGCGCTTCGGTGGACTGGAGCCGCGAGCGCTTCACCATGGATGAAGGCCTCTCGAAGGCCGTCCTCAAGGTGTTCGTCGATCTCTATCGCGAAGGTCTGATCTACAAGGACAAGCGGCTGGTCAACTGGGACCCCAAGTTCCACACCGCGATCTCCGATCTCGAGGTCGAGCCGCGCGAGGTGAAGGGCAGCCTCTGGTACATCAACTATCCAATCGACGGCATGCCGGGTGAGTTCATCACTGTCGCTACGACGCGTCCGGAAACGATGCTGGGCGACACGGCGATTGCCGTTCATCCCGAAAACGAGAAGTGGAAGCACCTGATCGGCAGATCGGCGGTGCTGCCACTGATCGGCCGCCGGATTCCGATTGTCGGCGACGAGTACAGCGATCCTGAAAAAGGCAGCGGCGCGGTGAAGATCACGCCGGGCCACGACTTCAACGACTTCGAAGTCGGCCGCCGCCATAACGTGGAAGCGATCAACATCTTCACCGTCGATGCGCGGCTGAACGATTCGGTGCCGGAAGCCTATCGCGGCATGGACCGGTTCGAGGCGCGCAAGAAAATCGTCGCTGAACTGGAAGAGCAGGGGCTGCTCGCCAAGACCGAGCCGCATGTCCATGTGGTCCCGCACGGCGATCGGTCCGGCGTGCCGATCGAGCCGTATCTGACCGAGCAATGGTACGTGAACGCGCAGAAGCTGGCGGAGCCGGCGATTGCCGCGGTCGAGCAGGGCAAGACGGTCTTCGTGCCGGACCAGTGGCAGAAAACCTATTTCCACTGGATGCGCAACATCGAACCCTGGTGCATCTCGCGCCAGCTCTGGTGGGGGCATCAGATTCCCGCGTGGTACGGACCGGACAACAAAGTGTTCGTGGCGCATGACGAAGCCGCGGCGAAGAAGGAGGCGCACGAGCATTACGGCAAGGACGTGGCGCTGACCCGCGATCCGGATGTGCTCGATACGTGGTTCTCCTCGGCGCTGTGGCCGTTCTCCACAATGGGCTGGCCGGACAAGACCCCGGAACTTGATCGGTATTATCCGACCAGCGTTCTGGTGACCGGGTTCGACATCATCTTCTTCTGGGTCGCCCGAATGATGATGATGGGGCTGCATTTCATGAAGGATGTGCCGTTCCACACGGTCTACATCCACGCCCTGGTCCGCGATGCCAAGGGCCAGAAAATGTCGAAGTCCAAGGGGAATGTGATGGACCCCCTGGAACTGATCGACAAGTTCGGTGCCGATGCGCTGCGCTTCACCTTGTCGGCGCTCGCCGTGCCTGGCCGGGACATCAAGCTCGCGGAGAGCCGGGTCGAGGGCTATCGCAACTTCGCGACCAAACTGTGGAATGCGGTGCGTTACGCGCAGATGAACAATTGCGTGGTTCCCGCTGGCTTCGATCCGTCGACCGCCAAGGTTGCCGTGAACCGCTGGATGCTAGGCGAGCTGCGCCGCACCTCGACGGCCTTCGATGAAGCGCTCGCAGCGTATCGTTTCAACGATGCGGCCGGCGTTCTCTACAAATTCGTCTGGAACAATTTCTGCGACTGGTATCTGGAATTCACCAAGCCGGTTCTGCAGGGCGATGATGAAACGGCCAAGGCCGAAACCCGCGCAGTTACGGCGTGGACGCTGCGCGAAGTGCTGAAGCTCCTGCATCCGCTCATGCCGTTCATTACCGAAGAGCTGTGGTCCCGGCAGGGTGGGGACGGCCTGCTGATGCAGGCGCCGTGGCCTGATTTCGCGCGCCTGCCCGATGACGGGGCCGCCGATGCCGAAATGAGCTGGGTGATTGAGGTCATTTCGCAGATCCGTACCCTGCGGGCCGAGATGAATGTACCGGCGGCCGCGCGACTTGCACTTACGTTCAAGGATGCCGGTCCGGTCGCGACGGATCGCATGAACCGCCACGGCGGTGTCATCCGCATGATGGCGCGGCTGGAGAGTATTGCGGCCAGCGATGCCGTACCGCAGGGCGCCGTCCAGCTTGCCGTGCCTGAGGCGACCCTGATCCTTCCACTGGCCGGCGTGATCGACGCCGCGGCGGAGAGCAAGCGGCTCCAGAAGGAAATCGCTAAACTCGAAGGCGATATTTCCGGCATCGACCGCCGTCTGGGCAACGCGGACTTCATCGCCAAGGCGGATCCCGACGTGATCGAAGAGAACCGGGAGCGCCGTGCCGACGCCGAGGCCGCCCGCGCGCGACTGACGACGGCCCTTGAACGTGTGAAGGCGCTTTGAGATGTCGGACGATCTGAGCGCCGCCGATCGCGAACTGATCGCGGCGGCGCGTCAGGTCATCACGGATCGCTACAAGGAAAACCGCCATCACATCGGTGCCGCGGTCCGCACGAAATCCGGCAGGATCTACACGGGCATCCATCTCGACACCTATGTTGGCCGTGCATCCGTCTGTGCCGAAGCGATTGCGGTCGGCCAGGCCATGACGGCGGGCGATACGGAGATCGAGACCATCGTTTCGGTTCGCCATCCGCGCCCGCGCGAAACGTACCGGGAAATCCAGATCGTTTCGCCCTGCGGTATCTGCCGCGAGATGCTGGCCGATTTTGCACCCAACTGCATGGTGCTCATTCCGGATAACGGAAGCGCCGCGCGCATGCTCATCCGCGAGCTGATCCCCAACAAATATGTCAGGAAGACATGACGATGGATCGCGCCGTCTTCATGCGCCGGGCCATCGAGCTCAGCCGGATCAAGATGCAGGCCAATGAGGGAGGCCCATTCGGCGCCGTCGTGGTGAAGGGCGGCAAGGTCGTCGGCGAGGGATGGAATCAGGTCCTGGGAACCAACGATCCGACGGCACATGCGGAAGTTGTTGCCATTCGCAATGCGACCAAGGCGCTCGGAAGCTTCGATCTGTCGGGGGCGGAGATCTACACGAGTTGCGAGCCGTGCCCGATGTGCCTTGCCGCGATCCTCTGGGCGCGGATCGGCAAGATGTTTTATGGAAATACACGGATCGAGGCGGCAAAGATCGGCTTCGATGACGAGTATTTCTACGTCGAGGTCGCCAAGCCGCTGCATGGCCGCGAACTCCCCGCAGAACGATTGCTGGAAAAAGAAGCCGAAGCGGTTTTCGGCGAGTGGGACATCAAGCCCGATAAGGTGCCGTATTAACAGGCGCTTGGGTGCCTGTCATACCTTTGGTGGATAGCGGCGCAGTGCCATGTGGGCCAACGTGGGGGCTCAATCCCCTTTAGGGCTCGCGATGACCGACCGTCCAGACATCACCAGCGCCGATATCGAGCTTCTGGCTCGCGATGCCTCTCCGGGATCGCGCGCGGAGATGGCCGCGAAACTGGCGCGATCGTTCGCGACACCCGACGCATTTACGCCGGCACAGCGTGAACTCTCAGCAGGCATCTTCCGGCTGATGGTCCGCGACGCGGAACTGATGGTACGCAAGGCGCTGGCGGAAAATCTGAAGGGGAATCCCGCTCTCCCGCACGATATTGCTCTGGCTCTGGCGAAGGATGTGGACGAGGTCGCGGCACCGATCCTTGAGCTTTCGTCGGTTTTGACGGAAGACGATCTTGAGACGATCATCCGCTCCGGCGCCGCCTCGAAGCAGGTCTCGATCGCCCAGCGTGACGGCCTGACCGAGAATCTCAGCCGCGTCATTGCCGAAGAGGCCGACCCGACAGCCGTTCGCGTGCTGTTCAGAAACGAAAAAGCGGCGATTCCGGACGATGCTTACGGCACCGCTCTGGCACGATTCGAGGCCGACGAAGCCATCCATGGCGCAATGGTCAGCCGGAGCCGCCTGCCGGTGTCCATTGCCGAGCGTCTGGTCACGCTGGTCAGCGCTTCACTGCGCGAGCAACTGATGGAACGCCACGAACTGTCGGCCGATCTCGCAAGCGATCTTCTGATGCAGGCGCGGGAACGCGCGACGGTGGAACTGTCCCTGGCGGCAGACCGCGAAGGCGTGAGCGGGCTGGTGCGTCGCCTCCACAAGCATAACCGCCTGACGCAGACGCTGATCATGCGTGCGATCTGTGCCGGCGATTTCGACTTTTTCGAGTGCGCGATGGCGGAGCGCGCGGGTCTTCCCGTGCTCAATGTCTATCGTCTGATCCACGAAACCAAGGACGGGCTGGCGCGTCTGGTCCGCGACTGCGGATTCTCGGCGGACTTCTTCGAAGTCGCGCGCGTTGCCTACAAGGTTTCGGGCGAACTGGTGCTGGATGGTCTTCCCGGCGACCGGCAGCGGCTTGCCGAGCGCATGATCGAACGCATCCTGACGCATTTCGGCGATCGTTTTGAGAAGAACAGCGTCGACTATCTGATTGGCCGGCTGGCGCATAACTCTTCCAACGCCGCGGTTCCGCTCTAGAATGCTCCCCTGAACGCCTCGATAGGGCGTTCCACAACAGGGGGAAGCATGGATCTGCGCACAAAGGCCGAAACGCTTCGGCGACTTCATCAGGGTCCGGACGTTCTGGTTTTGCCGAATGCCTGGGACGTGCCCAGTGCTCGCATCGTCGAAGCCGCCGGCTTTCCCGCTATCGCCACGACCAGCGCCGGTGTTGCCTGGACGCTCGGCTATCCCGACGGCGAGGCGATCAGCCGTGACGAGATGCTTGAGGTCTGCGGCCGGATCGCGCGGCGCGTCAGCGTGCCGGTGACCGCCGATCTTGAAGCCGGATACGGCCCGATCGCCGAAGATACGGCGGAGACGATCCGGCGCGCGCTTGCTGCCGGTATCGTCGGCGGTAATATCGAAGACGGCACGCATCGGCGCGAGCAGCCGCTCTTCCCCCTTGAACTGTCCGTTGCCCGTATCCGTGCGGCCCGCTCGGCCGGCAATGAGAAGGGTGTGCCGTTCGTGATCAATGCGCGGACCGATGCTTACCTGGCGGCGCGGATTTTCGGCAAAAAGCCGGATAGCGGCGATTTTGACGAAACCGTGCGGCGCGGACGTGCCTATCGCGAAGCCGGTGCGGATTGCATTTTTATCCCTGGCCTTGCCGATCCCGACGTGATCGGCCGCCTGATCGCAGCGATCGGAGGGCCGGTCAATATCCTCGCCGGGCCGACACATCCGTCAGTGCCCGAACTCAAGAAGCTCGGCGTTGCCCGGGTGAGCATCGGCGGCATGCTGACCGCCGCTACGTTCGGCCTCGTTCGTCGCGCCGCGGAGGAACTTCGCGGATCCGGGACCTATGGTTTCTCGGACGGCATGATCATGCATGCCGATATGAACAAGCTGCTGGCTACCACGGGCTGAAGCCGGTCCGGAAAAGCATATAGGCTGCGACAGCGAAGATCACGCCGGCGAAGACATAAGTCAGCGCGCGCTTGTGCCGGGACAGGCGCATTGCCGCTTTCAGGCCGATCAGGCCGCCGAGGACACCGCCGACAATGAACTCCAATGCGATGCCCCAGTCGACAAGGCCCGAGAGCGCATAGTTCGCGGCGGTTGTAAGGCCGAACGTTCCCACGGAGAACAGCGACGAGCCGATCGCGTTGATGATCGGCATGCCGCTGCCGAGCATGATGCCGGGCACGATGAGAAATCCGCCGCCGATTCCGAAAAAGCCGGAGATCAGGCCGGCCAGCAGTCCGATCGCGACAAGCCGGGCGCTGATCCACGGCGTGATCCGCACTTCGGGATTCCCAGCATTCTCCTTTGGCCGCAGCATCGCCGCGCCCACGGCAATCATCACCAGCGCGAACAGAAAAAGAAGCTTCTGACCGTCGACGAGCTTCCCGAGAGAGGAGCCGAGGGCCGCGCCGACGACGCCGGCGGCCGCGAAAACCGTCGCGCAAGGCCATTTCACATTGCCGGCGCGCCAGTGGCCGATCAGGTTCGCGAACGCGCTGGCGGCAACGGCAAGAGCGCTGGTGCCGATCGCCATATGCGGATCGTTGACGCCGACGACGTACAGCAGGAGCGGGACCGCAAGAATCGATCCGCCGCCGCCGATCAGTCCAAGCGAGAACCCGACGATACTGCCGGACAGTACCGCCAGCAGATCGACGGCCGACATCGCTTTTGGCTCGTGCTCTGTTTAGCCGACCGGGGCGAAGCTGCGGCGGTTCCAGGGCATGCGTCGCAGGATGCTGGCCATGCCGCACATGCCGGATAGTCCAGCGAAGGTCAGGCCGGCGCCGACAAAGGCGCTGAGCAGGACGAACCACGGCGACACCGTGGCGGCGAGAATGACGCCAGCGAGCACCAATGAACCCGCGCCGATCTGCACCTGGCGCTGGATGTCGATGGGCGCCCGCCTGTCGAGATGCGTCGGGAGCCCGGCCGCTTTCCAGGCATCGAGCCCGCCGGTCAGCACGTAAGGTTCGGCGAAGTTCTTGGCGAGGATGCGGCTGGCATTGGCGGCCGTGCGGTTGCCGCTCTTGCACTGGAAGACCATTGCCTTGCCGTGGTCGCGGTCGAAATCGTGGGCATCGAAGGCGGCGACCGGGACAAGACGCGCACCCAGAATGTGTTCGCGTGCGTATTCATCGGGTTCGCGGATGTCGATCAGCACGGCAGTGCCGTCGTCGAGGCGGCGCTTGAGCGTGCGGGGGTCCATGGCTTGAAGGGTCATTGTCAGCTCCTGTTCTTCGATGTGTGGGGGCGGCAGTAGATGTCCGCCAGTGTGTTGATCACCGCGACGGCCGCGGGACTGGAAAGCCGATAGAAGATCATCTGTGCGTCGCGGCGCGTGCTGACAAGGCCGTCGATGCGGAGCCGGGCCAGATGCTGCGAAAGAGCCGCCTGCTGCACGCCGACGATCGGAACAAGCTCACCCACCGACCGTTCGCCCTCGGCGAGTTCGCACAGGATTGTCAGGCGACGCGGGTTGGCGAGGGCCGACAAAAGGCGGGCCGCTTCAGTGGCTTTGGCGCCCAGGCTCTCGGCGGGGGTGGCAGGCAGGTGGGTCATTGCTTTTTCATAAGTTGAAGCTTAATTAGATAGTACTTATATATTGTCTGTAACCCTCTCTTCAAGGCCTTTTTTGGGGATAGCCGCCATGACCGCCCATATTCAGTCGTTCTTTCACGAGCCGACCTTCACCGTGACCTACCTCGTTTCCGACCCGGCCTCGGGTGAGGCGGCGGTGATCGATCCGGTTCTCGATTTCGACAACAAGTCTGGTCGCACGTCGACGGCGTCCGCCGACAAACTGCTCGCGGCAGCCCGCGACGCGGGCGTGCGGATTGTCTGGATCCTTGAGACGCACGCGCATGCCGATCATCTGAGTGCCGCGCAGCACATCAGACGGCAGACCGGTGCCAAAATCGCCATCGGCAGCGCCATCACCACGGTACAAGGCGTCTTCAAGGGCGTTTTCAATGCGGCCGAAATGCCGGTCGACGGCAGCCAGTTCGACCGCCTGGTTCGTGACGGCGAACGCCTGTCCCTCGGAACGCTTGCAATCGAAGCGATGCATACGCCCGGCCATACGCCGGCCTGCATGACCTATGTCGTCGGCGATGCGGCGTTTGTCGGGGATACGCTGTTCATGCCGGATTACGGCACGGCGCGGGCCGACTTTCCTGGCGGCAATGCACGGACGCTCTACCGCTCCATCCGGCGCGTGCTGTCCCTGCCGCCGCAGACCCGGCTCTTACTCTGCCACGACTACAAGGCGCCGGGACGCGACACCTTCGCCTGGGAGACGACCGTGGCCGAGGAGCGCGCGCGGAACGTCCATGTGCGGGACGGGATTTCAGAGGACGAGTTCGTGCGGATGCGCGAGGCGCGCGACAAGACACTGGAGATGCCGGTCCTGATCCTGCCTTCGATCCAGGTGAACATGCGGGCCGGAAACATGCCGCCGGCCGATGCGAACGGGACCGTCTACCTCAAGCTTCCGGTCGATTTGTTGTAGCCGGGGGGCGCTTTCCGCCGCTCTGTTCATTCCGGGCGGGGCTTTGTATGTTCGCTGCCTCAGTACAAAGCGAGGACGCAAGTGAAGTTCGACAAATCCAAGCTGCCCAGCCGCCACACCACCGTGGGCCCCACCAGCGCGCCGCATCGCGCGATGCTCTATGCCATGGGCCTGTCCGAGAAAGAGGTGGCGCAGCCGCTGGTCGGTGTTGTTACGACCTGGAACGAGGCGGCGCCCTGCAACATTACGCTCTCCCGTCAGGCGCAGGCGGTGAAGAAGGGCGTGAAGGCCGGCGGCGGCACGCCGCGCGAGTTCACCACCATCACGGTGACCGACGGTATCGCAATGGGCCATGCCGGCATGAACGCGTCGCTGGTCAGCCGCGAAGTCATCGCGGATTCGACCGAGCTGACGGTGCGCGGTCATTGCTATGACGCGCTGGTCGGACTTGCCGGCTGCGACAAGTCGCTGCCGGGCCTGATGATGGCGATGGTGCGGCTCAACGTGCCGTCGATCTTCATCTATGGCGGCACGATTCTGCCGGGCCGCTTCCGCGGCAAGGACGTCACCATTGTCGATGTTTTCGAAGGCGTCGGCACGCATGCGGCCAAGAAATTTTCCGACGGCGACCTGAAGGAGCTGGAGCTGGCGGCACTGCCCAGCGGCGGCTCATGCGGCGGTCAGTTCACGGCCAATACGATGGCCTGCGTGTCGGAAGCGCTGGGGCTGGCCCTGCCGGGTTCGGCCGGAACGCCGGCGCCCTATGAGAGCCGCGACCGGTTCTGCGAAGCGGCGGGCGAGCAGATCATGACCCTGATCAAGAATCAGATCCGGCCACGCGACATCGTGACGCGCAAGGCGCTCGAAAATGCGGCCATTGTCGTCGCCGCGACCGGCGGTTCGACCAATGCCGGCCTGCATCTGCCGGCGATCGCGCACGAGGCGGGGATCGAGTTCAATCTCGACGACGTCTGCAAGATCTTCCGCAAGACGCCCTACATCGCCGATCTCATGCCGGGTGGCAAATACACCGCGACCGATCTTTATCAGATCGGCGGCGTCGAGATCGTGATGAAGGAGTTGCTGGATGCCGGGATCCTGCATGGTGACTGCATCACGGTGACCGGAAAGACGATTGCCGAAAATCTGCGTCGCGTGAAATTCCCGGACAATCAGAAGGTCGTCTATCGGGTGAAGAATGCGATCTCGAAGACCGGCGGCGTGGTCGGCCTCAAGGGCAACCTGGCGCCGGAAGGCGCGATCGTGAAGATCGCCGGCATGAAGACGCTCAAGTTCACGGGGCCCGCGCGCGTGTTCGAGCGCGAGGAAGAAGCGCTGACCGCGGTGCTGACCCAGAAGATCAAGATGGGCGACGTCATCGTCATCCGCAACGAAGGACCGCGCGGCGGCCCTGGAATGCGCGAGATGCTGTCAACGACCTCGGCGATCTACGGCCAGGGCTGGGGCGAGAAGATCGCTCTGATCACCGACGGGCGTTTCTCCGGCGGCACGCGTGGCTTCTGCATCGGGCATGTCGGCCCGGAAGCGGCGGTCGGCGGCCCGATCGGCCTGCTCAAGACCGGCGACATCATCGAGATCGACGCGGAGAAGGGCACGCTCAACGTCAAGCTCTCCAAGGTCGAGCTCGCCAAGCGCCGCAAGGCGTGGAAGCCGCGCACGCATAACTTCCAGTCGGGCACGATCTGGAAATATGCGCAGACCGTCGGTCCAGCGCAGACGGGGGCGACCACGCATCCCGGCGCCGATTCCGAGACGCACGTCTACGCGGATATCTGAGTCGATCGGGAACCGGCGACGCGCATGGCCACCATTGCCGTCGCCGGCTTCCATCACGAGACGAACACCTTTGCGCCGTCGAAGGCGACCTACGCCGATTTCGTCAGCGGGGGCGGCTGGCCGCCGTTGACGCGCGGCGCCGGTGCCGATCGGGTCGTCGAAGGCATCAACATTTCACTCGCCGGTTTTGCCGAGGCGGCGCGCGCCGCTGGGCATCGCCTGATTCCGCTGGTCTGGGCGAACGCCACGCCGTCGGCGCATGTGACTCAGGATGCCTACGAGCGCATTGCGACGATGCTGCTGGAAGAGCTGGGCCGCGCCGAGGCCTATGACGCGCTCTATCTCGATCTGCACGGTGCGATGGTCGCCGAGCATGTCGACGACGGCGAGGGCGAGCTGCTCGCGCGCATCCGCAAGCTGATCGGTCCGCGCATTCCCATCGTCGTCAGCCTCGACTATCACGCCAACGTTACTCCAGCGATGATCGCTGCGACGGAAGGTCTGTGCGGTTATCGCACCTACCCGCATGTCGATGTGGCGGAGACGGGCCGCCGGTCCTTCGTGCTGCTGGAGCAGATCCTGCGGACGGGTGAAGCACCGGCGAAACACTATCGCCAGCTTCCGTTCCTCATCCCGCTGACAGCGCAATGCACTTATATCGAGCCGTCGGTGAAGCTGTTCCGGCGCCTGACCGATCTCGAGAAATTCAGCGGCACGGCGCTGACCTTCGCCGGCGGCTTTCCGGCGGCAGATATCCATGATTGCGGCCCGTCCGTATTCGGCTACGGGGTCGATGACCGTGTGACCCGCGACACCGTCGAGAAGCTTGCCAACGAAATCGCCGACGCCGAGAGCGAATTCAACGCCGAGTTCCTTCAGCCCGACGAGGCCGTCGCGCGCGCCATGGCGCGTAGCACTTCAGGCGGTCCGCCGGTGGTGCTGGCCGACACGCAGGACAATCCCGGCGCTGGTGGCAATGGCGATACGGTCGGATTGCTGGAGGCGATGCTCCGGGGCAGAGCCGAAGGCGTGTTCGGCATGTTGATCGATCCTGACTCAGCGCGGCAGGCCCATGAAGCGGGTGTCGGCGCGGAACTGACCTTCTCGCTCGGGTCAAAATCCGGTCTCGCCGGTCATACGCCGTGCGTTGGTCGGTTCACGGTGGAGCGCATTGGAGACGGCGACGTGCTCGGCACCGGTCCGATCTATGGCGGCAGCCGCTTGCGGCTCGGTCCGATGGCGCTCCTGCGTCGCGACAATGTGCGGGTCGTGCTGTCGTCCAAGAAGGTGCAGACAGCCGATCAGGAAATGTTTCGCTGTCTCGGTATCGAGCCGGCGCTCCAGCGCATCATCGCGCTCAAGAGTTCGGTCCATTTCCGCGCGCATTTCCAGCCCATCGCGTCCGAAGTGCTGGTCGTTGCGGCGCCGGGACCGATGCCGGCCGATCCGGCCGTGCTGCCATGGACCAAATTGCGGCGTGGGGTAAGATTGCGGCCGCTTGGGCCTGCTTTTGGCGTTTGAGGGGAGAGTTTCGTGATTCGGGGGATGTTTCTGGTTTTGGCGCTGCTTATGGCAACGCCGGTGATGGCGCAGCCGGCTGATCGGCTGGAGGGCTACTATTATCCCAAGGTGAGCAGCCGCGAGACGTATGTCGCCCGCGCGCGCGTCATGGAGGGCAGCGACCGCGCACGGCGGCTCGGCTTCGTCAGCGCCATTACGGCGCAGCTTGCCGACCAGGCCTACGCGCCGAGCTACGCGATCTTCGCCAAGGGCGGCGAGGCTGAGCGGATGATCATCGTTGCCTACGGCGACGGTCAGTTGAACACGATCTACCGCGCCCGGGCCCTGTTCGCGGCCATGTCAGGCGTGGCGCGGCTTTCGCCGCTGTTCCAGGAGCTGCAGGTCGAGGAGCTGTTCACCTTCTTCGATCTCTGCCGCATGCTCGGTTTCACGAGCATCACTGTCAGCGACGGCGAGAAATTCGCGCATCAGATCCAGCTCAGGTGATCAGAACGCCAGCAGCGCGCTGACTCCGGCCACCGTGATGACCGCGCCGGCGATCAGGCGCGGGTGCAGCCGCTCCGTCTTCAGAAAGAACAGGCTGAACAGCATCGCAAAGAGCGGGAAGGTGGCGAAGATCGGCGCCACCACGCTGACCGAGCCGACGCTAAGCGCATAGTTAAGCGCCACCATGGCGCTGCCGTTGATCAGCCCGATCATGGCGAACCAGCGCGCCCCTGCGGCGTTGATCCTGGCGCGCCTGGGCAATGTTGCGCCGATGGCGATGGCCGAGACCGAGTAGCTGATCAGCGCCGCGGCAAAAGGATTGGGCCAGAAGATGAAGCCGAATTTGGTGAGCGGCTGCGCCAGCCCGCGCAGGATGGCGACGCAAAGCGGCAGTAGCAGGATCTTCTTGTCCCGCCGCGGCGTGCCGTCCTTGGGCTGCCAGCTGATCAAAGCAACGCCTGAGACGATGACGAGGATCGCGATGCCGCGCGTCAGGGGCGGAACCTCACCCAGCAGCAGGACCGCGCCGATCACGGCAAAGAGCGGGGTGGTGCTGCTGATCGTTGCCGTGACGGTGGGGCCGAGGCGGACATTGGCCTCGAATGTCAGGCGGGTTGCGGCGGCCGGATAAAACAGGCCGACAATTCCGAAGATGACCACGGCGCCGACGGTCCAGCCGTCGATGGTCAGGAAAAACGGCGACAGCAGGATCAGGGCCGCGGCGGTGGTCGGGATGCTGACGGCGGGCCCGGCGGCCGGCGACATATGCCGCAGACCGAATTGCGTGAGGACCAGCGTCAGGCCCATGCACGCGGCCGCAAACAGGGAGAGCAGGGCAGGCAGTGTCGCGGACATGGGCGGCGGAGATTAGACGGGCCCTCCGTCCTGCGCGAGTCATACAGTCGCATGGCTGGCATTCGGAAATGCGATTTCGTCCGGACGTTTCTTGCTTATGCGCGATTTGCACCGCATTGTTTGCCGTATGCGACGAGGCAGAGCCGTCGCCGGAACCGCCCTGTATTCGGAAAGGTCTGACGAATGGCCAAGCTGCTGATCTCGCCGATCTATGTCGGCCTCTTCGCGATTCTGCTGGTGATTTTCTCGCTGAATGTCAGCCGGGTTCGCGCCAAGCTGAAGATCGATCTCGGCGACAACAACGACACGACGATGCTGCAGGCATGCCGCATCCACGGCAATTTCGCGGAATATGTGCCGCTGGCGCTGCTGGTGATCGTGCTGGTGGAAGGGGCGGGCAATGCCGGCTGGGTCGTGCACCTGCTCGGCCTGGCGCTGCTGGTCGGCCGTATCCTGCATGCCTGGGGAATCAACCAGACGCCGGGCATTTCATTCGGCCGCGCCGCGGGAATGGGCCTGACCTACCTGGTGCTGCTGATCGGCGGCGTGATCGCCATCCTCGCGGGATGGAGCATTCGGATCTAGTAGCGCGGCTAGCGCTAAAAAGAACATCTGTCATCTCAGCGAAAGCTGGGACCCAGCTGTTGGGTGTACGCAGGTTCGGCACCGGTGGGATCGTTCCACCTGGGTCCCAGCTTTCGCTGGGAAGACAATTAAATGGGATGATAGGTCTTTAGACCGAACCGCGCTGCTTATGGCGGGGCAAGGGATCGTCGATCTTCAGCCACGAGACGCTGTTCTCCGTCCAGATATGCTCAGTTGGAACGAGCGTGTCCGGGCGGTCGGCGGTGCCGATGGTGAGATCGATCGTCTGCGATGAGTTGTCGCCGCGCCAGGCGAGTGGGGATCCGCAGTTGCCACAGAACGCGCGCTGCGCTTTCTCCGAAGACCGCCGCCACACCGGCCCAGGTGTGAACGTCACGGCGCTGAAAAGAAACGTTGCCCAGGCGACCACCGGCGCGCCGCTGGCCCTGCGGCACATTTCACAATGACAGTAGTTGATGGTGACGGGCGCGCCTGTGGCCTGCCAGCGCACGGCGCCGCAGAGACACTTGCCGGTGTAGGCGTCGCTCATCGTCACATCTGCAGGTCGATCACGACGGGTGTGTGATCGGACGGTTTCTCGAGCTTGCGCGGCGAGCGGTCGATCTCCGCCGTGACCAGCCGGTCGGCGGCCTGCGGCGACAGCAGGAAATGGTCGATGCGCAACCCGTGATCGCGAGCGAAACGGTCGCGGAAATAGTCCCAGTAGGTGTACTGGGCACCGTGCGGATGCAGCGCGCGAACGGCATCGGTCCAGCCCTGATAGACGATCTTGCGGAAGGCAGCGCGGGTTTCCGGCTGCACCAGCGCGTCGGTTGCCATCGCCTTGATGTCCCAGACATCCTCGTCGGTGGGGCAGACATTGTAATCGCCGCCGAGCGCGACGGGCATCTCCCGCTTCAGCAGGCCCTTCGCATGCTTGGCGAGACAATCCAGGTAGTCGAGCTTGTTGGCGAATTTCTCGGTGCCGATCGGATTGCCGTTCGGCAGATAGATCGAGGCGACGCGCACGCCGGCCACTGTCGCTTCGACATAACGCGCCTGATCGTCCTTGTGTCCGGGAAGGAAGCGCAGCACGTCTTCGATCTTGTGCCGCGCAAGGATGGCGACGCCGTTATAGGCTTTCTGGCCGACCGCTTCCGACTGATAACCGGCAGCCTCGATTTCCATACGCGGGAAATCTTCGGTCACGCATTTCAGTTCCTGCAGCAGCACGATGTCGGGCTGCGCGTCTTTGAGCCATCCCGTCAGATGCGTCAGGCGCGCCCGGACCGAATTGACATTCCACGTGGCGATTTTCACCATGACGACGCTTTCACGCGGACAACGAAAGGCGGCGGCAGGACAGCCGGCCGGACAATCGACCCGTCAATACGGAGAGATCAGACCGAGAAGGAGTTGCCGCAGCCGCAGGTGCTCTTGGCCTGCGGGTTGCGGATCTGGAACGACGCGCCGATCATCTCGTCGACATAGTCGATCTCGGAGCCTTTGAGCAGTTCGAGGGAGGCGTCGTCGATGATGACCTTGGCGCCTTCGCGTTCGATCAGCACGTCGGCATCGCCCTTCTGGTCGTCGAAGGTGAAGCCGTACTGGAAGCCCGAACAGCCGCCGCCAGAGACCGAGATGCGCAGCATCAGGCCTTTATGCTCTTCCTGCGTCATGATCCAGGCGATGCGTTTCGCCGCAGAATCCGAGATGCCGAAGGAAGGGGTCGCGGTGTCGAGTTCGCTCATGGTGGTCAGGAATCCTAGGAATACCTGAGCATTAATGTAGGTTGTTCCAGCCGGGTGTCAACTGGCGGCCCTGACGGGCACAAAACACCAGCATCCGGCTACCGCTTTGGCGACCTTTCAGCGGGGGATAAGGCCCCGGCTCGCAATGCAGTTTTTACCTTAACCTGCTAAATTTTAGACATGGTTTCGATTCTCAAGCGCGTGGCCAGCGGACCTGATTCCGGGCCGCCGCGCCCCGCACCGTTTGCCTGCCGTCCGGAGGAGAGCCGCGGGCGGCTTTACCCGGAGGCGGCGAGCGCGCTGCGGACGGAATTCCAGCGCGATCGCGACCGCATCATCCATTCGACCGCGTTCCGCCGCCTGAAGCACAAGACGCAGGTCTTCGTAGCGCCGGAAGGCGATCATTTCAGGACGCGTCTGACCCATTCGCTTGAGGTCGCTCAGATCGCTCGGACGCTGAGCCGCGCGCTGGGCCTCAACGAGGATCTCGCCGAGGCGCTCGCCTTGGCGCACGACCTTGGCCACACGCCGTTCGGTCATGCCGGCGAGGACGCGCTCGATGCGGCGATGAAGGACTGGGGCGGGTTCGATCACAATGCGCAAACCCTGCGCATCATCACCAAGCTCGAGCAGCGCCATGCCGAGTTCGACGGGCTGAACCTGACCTGGGAAACGCTGGAAGGCATCGTCAAGCATAACGGCCCGCTGACCGGTCCACTGGCCGATGCCGCGAAGCATGCGAGCATTCCGGTCGCGATTACCGAGTACGTCGCGAAGCACGATCTGCATCTGCATACCTTTGCCGGCGCCGAGGCGCAGGTCGCGGCGCTGTCCGACGATATCGCCTATCACAGCCACGATCTTGACGACGGACTGCGCGCCGGCCTGTTCTCCATCGACGACGTCCGCCCGGTGCCGCTGATCGGTCCGATACTGGCGACGCTGACGGCGCGTTATCCCGGCCTCGATGAATCCCGTCTGGTCGCCGAGGCGATCAGCGAGTTGATCGGCACGATGGTCGAGGACGTGCTGGCGGAAACGCGGCGGCGGATCGATGCGTCCCGGCCGCGTTCGGCGGACGATGTGCGGACTATGGCGACCCCGATCGTCGCGTTCTCGGAACCGATGCGCCAGCAGGAACGGGCGTTGCGCCGTTTCCTGCATCAGCATATGTATCGGCACGAAGACGTGACCCGGACGACACATCACGCGCAAGGCATCGTGCGCGAGCTGTTCGGCTGGTTCATGGACGATCCGGCGCGGCTGCCCGCCGAATGGCGCAGCCGGAGCGACGGCAAGCTCACGCCCAAGACCGCGCGTGTCGTTGCCGACTATATCGCCGGAATGACCGATCGTTTTGCTCTCGATGAACACCGGCGTGTGTTCGGATTTGCCGGAAAGTTATGAACCTCTACAGCTATTTCCGTGGTGAGATCGCAGCGTCGCTGCAGGCGCTGGCCGCATCGGGCAAGCTCCCCGCCGGTCTCGACGATACGCGCATGACGGTCGAGCCACCGCGCGAAGCTGCGCATGGCGATCTGTCGACGAATGCGGCACTCGTCATGTCGAAGCCCGCCGGCATGAAGCCGCGCGATTTCGCCGTGCTGCTGGCCGATGCGCTCAAGGGCCGCGACGACGTGACGTCGGCGGAGATCGCCGGACCCGGCTTCATAAACCTGAAGCTCAAGCAGGGCTTCTGGCATGACCGGCTGGCCGAGATCCTGCGCGATGGCGAGCGCTACGGCGCCTCGACCGTCGGCAAGGGGCAGAAGGTCAATGTCGAGTACGTTTCCGCCAATCCAACCGGCCCGATGCATGTCGGCCACGGGCGCGGCGCAGTGGTCGGCGACATACTCGCGACCTTGCTGGAGCGCGTCGGTTACGACGTCACCCGCGAATACTACGTCAACGATGCCGGCGCGCAGGTCGATGTGCTGGCGCGGTCCGCCTATCTTCGTTATCGCGAAGCGCTCGGCGAAACGATCGGTGATATTCCCGAAGGCCTTTATCCCGGCGACTATCTGAAGCCGGTCGGTGCTGCGCTGGCCAAGCGCGACGGCCGCAAATGGCTGGATCAGCCGCAGAGTGCGTGGCTGGCGCCGATCCGTGACTTTGCGATTGCCGCGATGATGGATCTGATCCGCGACGATCTCGCGGCCCTTGGCGTGCGTCACGCCAAGTTCACGTCCGAGCGCCACGATGTTGTCGAGAAAAACAGGGTGAAGCAGGTCGTCGACCAGCTGCAGGCCCGCGATCTCGTCTATCGCGGCATCCTCGAGCCGCCGAAGGGCATGAAGCCGGAGGACTGGGAGCCGCGCGAACAGCTTCTCTTCCGCTCCACGAACTTCGGCGACGATGTCGACCGGCCGCTGCAGAAATCGGACGGCTCCTGGACCTACTTTGCCGCCGACATTGCCTATCACCTCGACAAGGTTGAGCGCGGGTTTCTCCGCCAGGTCGATGTCTGGGGTGCCGATCACGGCGGCTATGTGAAGCGCATGCAGGCGGCGGTGACGGCGGTCAGCGACGGCAAGGCGACGCTTGGCGTGATGCTGTGCCAGCTGGTCAACCTGCTGGAGCGCGGCGAGCCGGTGAAGATGTCCAAGCGCGCCGGCACGTTTGTCACCCTGCGCGACGTCATCGATCGGCTGGGCGAGGGATCCTGGGCCGGTGTCGGCGCCGGTATCGTCCGGTTCATCATGCTGACCCGCAAACACGATCAGCATCTCGATTTCGATTTCGCCAAGGCAACGGAGCAGTCGAAGGATAATTCGCTGTTCTACGTTCAGTACGCGCATGCCCGTACGCGCTCGGCATTCCGCCAGGCGAAGGAAGCTCTGCCCGATCTCGTTGTCGATGACGCGAGCCTCGGCAAGGCCGATCTCAGCCGGCTGTCGAGCCCGGAAGAACTGTCGCTGATCAAGACGCTGACCGGCTGGCCGCGCCTGCTGGAAGGGGCGGCGGAATCGGGCGAGCCGCACCGTGTCGCGTTCTATCTCTATGAACTCGCGGCGGCGTTCCATGGCTTGTGGACGCGCGGCAAGGAAGAACCGTCGTTGCGGTTCGTTATTGCCGAGGATCGTGCCCTGACCCTGGCTCGCCTTGCGCTGGTGCGCGCGGTGGGCCTCGTTGTGGCGTCCGGTCTTAATCTGATCGGCGTCGCGCCGGTCGAGGAAATGCGCTGAATGACACCCAACGACACGCCGCTGCCTTCCATTGACCCCGAGGATCGTCCGACGCGCCCCGCGCGGCGGGCGGCGCCGGTGGCGGCCGCCACCGGCCAGCGTCCGCTGATCGTGCGGCTGTTGCCGATGGTGATCGTGGCGCTGGCGCTGGGCGGCTTCAGCGGCATCGTTGGCTATTATTATTTTGCCGGGACCAGCGGTCGCGGCGGCGAGGGGCCGGCACCGCTGGTGCGCGCCGAAACCAAGCCGGAGAAAGTACGTCCGGAAAATCCGGGCGGCATGGATGTGCCGCATCAGGACAAGGAAATTTACGACAAGGTCGTCGCCTCCGGTGGACGTGGCCCGGTCTCGCCGACGGCCGAGCGCCTGCTGCCGCCGCCGGAAACCCCGTTGCCGCGCCCCGGAACGCCAATGGGCGCCAATGCGACCGTTGCGCCGACCCTCTCGACGGCACCGCCGCGACCGGGCAATGCACCGCTCCCGCCGATCGCCAGCATCCCGGGACCGCCCAACGTGACTCCGCCACCTCCGGCAATGGTGACCTCTGAGGCCGTGATTCCAGCCGCGCCGGCGCCGATGCCCGCGGTTCCCGTGGCGCCTGTCACGGTGACGCCGCCCCCCGCAGCACCGGCGCAGCGCCTCGCTGCCGCGACACCGCCGGCGGCAACACCCGCCGTGACACGGCCGGTTTCTGCGACAGGCGGCGGTTCGCGCGTGGCGATTGCGTCCGTCCGCTCCGAGGCCGAGGCCCGCCGTGAATGGGATCGCCTGCGCCGCCAGCATGGCGATGCGCTGGGCAGCATGTCGGCCGACTTCATTCCGGCCGATCTCGGCGAGAAGGGCGTGTACTGGCGGATTTATGTCGGACCGTCTGAAACCCATGCCGATGCGCAGGCGCGCTGTTCGGCGCTGAAGACGCGGCAGGTTTCCTGTTTCGTTGCGCGCCCCTGATCAGATGGCTGCTTCGACACCGCTACCTGTGATTTTTGGCTGCCAGGGCGCCGAACTGACCGCTGACGAGCGCGCGTTGTTCCGGGCACATAACCCGCTCGGCTTCATCCTGTTCGGACGCAATGTCGTCAATCCGGCACAGGTGAAAGCGCTGGTTGCTGCGCTGCGCGAGAGCGTGGGGCGGGCGGACGCGCCGGTGCTGATCGATCAGGAAGGCGGCCGGGTGGCGCGCCTGCGGCCGCCGCACTGGCGCGCGGCGCCGCCGGCCGGAAAGATCGGCGCGCTGGTCGCGCGTGAAGGGCTTGAGGTTGCCTGCGAGGCGGCACGGATCAATTCACGCCTGCTGGCGAACGAGTTGACGGCGCTCGGCATCGATGTGGACTGTGCGCCGGTCGCCGACGTGCCGGTGCCCGATGCTCACGACATTATCGGCGATCGCGCCTACGCCGCCGATCCATTCATGGTCGGCAAGATGGCGCGTGCTGCGGCGCAGGGGCTGCTCGACGGTGGCGTGCTGCCGGTGGTGAAGCATATTCCGGGGCACGGTCGCGCCCGCGCCGACAGCCACGAAGAACTGCCGGTCGTCGAGGACAGCCGGTCCGCGCTGGAACGCAGCGACTTTGCGCCGTTCCGTGTGCTGGCCGACATGCCCTGGGCAATGACCGCGCATGTCCTCTACACCAGCCTCGACCGCGACAATCCGGCGACGACGTCGCGCAAGGTCATCGCCGAGATCATCCGCGGCTATATTGGTTTCGAGGGTGTGCTGGTGTCTGATGATCTGTCGATGAAGGCGCTGAAGGGCGATCT
Organism: Alphaproteobacteria bacterium; assembly: GCA_965279355.1. Taxonomy (GTDB): domain Bacteria; phylum Pseudomonadota; class Alphaproteobacteria; order CACIAM-22H2; family CACIAM-22H2. Next base: position 235,128 of record OZ257155.1, read on the forward strand.
GCCGTCACGGGGCAGGGCGGCGTTGGAGGCCGGCTGCGACGTGCTGCTCCATTGCACCGGCAATTTCGCGGAGATGAAAACGCTCGTGGCCGATATGCCTGTTATGACCGACCGGGCGCTGGAGCGGGTGACGCGCGCGCGCCGGCAGATCTCCGGGGCGCGTCCGGCGTTCGACCGGAGCGCTGCGGAGGACCGTTTGAACCTGCTGCTTGGCGTCGCCGCGTGATCGACCAGATCATTCAGGCGGTCTCGGTCTGGGCGCTTCCGGTCATCATCGCCATTACCCTGCATGAGGCGGCGCACGGTTTTGCCGCCAACTGGCTGGGCGACGACACGGCCTACCGGCAGGGGCGCGTCTCGCTCAACCCGCTGCGCCATGTCGACCTCTTCGGCACCCTTATCTTTCCGGCGCTGCTGCTCCTGGCGAAGGCGCCGTTCCTGTTCGGCTATGCCAAGCCGGTGCCGGTCGATTTCGGGCGGCTGAACAATCCCAGGCGGGACATGGTGTGGGTGGCGCTGGCGGGCCCAGGGATGAACCTGTTGCTGGCGACGCTGGCGGCCTTGCTGTATCACGGCGTCAGCAGTCTGCCTTCCGGAGTCGCGGAATGGGTAGCCGAGAACCTCAAAAACGCATTGTATATCAACGTGCTTCTGGCCGTCTTTAATATGCTTCCGATCCCGCCGCTGGACGGCGGCCGGGTGGCGGTCGGCCTCCTGCCGGACCCGCTCGCCTGGCGCCTTGCGCGACTGGAGCGGACGGGGGTTTTCATTTTGATGGGCGTGCTGGTTTTGCTGCCGTTTATCGGCGACCTGGTCGGGCTCAATCTTGACGTGTTCGGAACGCTGATCGGCGAACCGACCGCGGCCATCGTCCGCATGATTGTCGCGGTGACCGGTCATGGCTGAAGCCGCCCAGAATACCGAATTCATCGCTGATGCAGTGCCGCCGGCTCTTATCACCAACGATTCACTGGTCGTCGATCTCGAGGGTTACGAAGGCCCGATCGACGTCCTGCTGGCCCTGGCCCGCGATCAGAAGGTCGATCTCAAGCATATTTCGATCCTCAAGCTTGCCGACCAGTATCTCGCCTTTATCGAGCGGGCGAAGGAGCGCGCCGAGCGCTTCCAGCTGGAGATCGCCGCCGACTATCTGGTGATGGCGGCGTGGCTCGCCTTCCTGAAATCGCGCCTGCTGCTGCCGGTCCCCCCGGAAACCCCAGACGCCGAGCCGACGCCCGCGGAGATGGCCGCCGCGCTGTCGTTCCAGCTGCGCCGTCTGCAGGCGATGCAGGAGGCGGGAACGCGGCTGATGGCGCGCGCCCAGCTTGGCCGCGACGTGTTCCCCCGTGGCGAGCCGGAAGGCCTGCGCATCGTCAACAAGCCGATCTGGGACGTCTCGCTTTACGACCTGCTGAAATCCTACGGCGAGTTCCGCAATCGCGGCAAAACCGGCACGCTCGAAATCCCTGCCAGCGAGCTTTACTCGATGGAACTGGCGCTGGAGCGCCTCAGCCAGATGCTGGGGCGCATGCCGGACTGGACAACGCTTGCGACGTTCCTGCCGCCGGGCCTTGGCTCCGGCCTGGTCGGACGCTCCGCCATGGCCGCGATGTTCTCCGCCGGGCTTGAGATGGTCCGCACCGGCCGTCTGCAGCTTCGCCAGGATCAGGCCTTCGGGCCGATCTTCGTGCGCAAGGCGCCGGAAAATACCGTCACCGAGCTCACCATTCCCGACCGCAACGAAACCCCGAGGCCGTCCTGATGACCGACGACGTCACCAGCCCCATCGCGGAAGAAGAAGTCCCTGAAGGTATTGAAGCCGCCGAAGACGGCGCCGAGCTGGAACAGGCCGCGCCGAAGCCGGCCATCGTCTTCGATCACGCGCAGCTGCTGCGCCTGCTGGAAGCGATGCTGTTCGCGGCCTCCGAGCCGCTGACCCTGGAGGCGATCCAGGCGCGCATGCCCAAGGAGCATGCCGAGAAGGCGCCGGCGCTGCTCGACGAGCTGGAACAGATGTATTCCAGCCGCGGGGTGAATCTTTTCCGCGTGGCCGGCAAGTTCACGCTGCGCACGGCGGCCGATCTGGTCGATGCGCTTAAGATCGAACGCACGGTGTCGCGCAAGCTGTCGCGTGCGGCGCTGGAGACGATGGCGGTGATCGCCTACCACCAGCCGGTAACGCGCGCCGAGATCGAAGAAATCCGCGGCGTGGTGATCTCGCGCGGCACCCTCGACATCCTGATGGAATCCGGCTGGATCCAGCCCAAGGGGTATCGCGAGACACCCGGCCGTCCGGCGACCTGGGTCACGACCGAGGATTTCCTGCTCCATTTCGGTCTCGAACGCCTCGAAGACCTGCCCGGCGTCGAAGAGCTCAAGGCCGCCGGCCTGCTCGATGCGCGTCCCGCCGTCAGCGCCTACAGCGAAGACGCCGGCCTGACCTTCGCCGACCCGCCCGGGGAGAGCGAGGACGAAGACGAGGATAGCGACGACAACTACGCCGACGAGGGAGACGATACCGTCAAGGACAGCGTTGAGTCCGAAGACGCCGACGCCGACGCCGCTGACGACGACAGCGACAGCGACGATGAAGATGACGACGAATACGACGACGATGATGAAGACGAAGACGACGCCGAGGATGGCGACGAAAACGACAGCGACGAAAAGTCGGACGCCGAAAAAAAGCCGGGCTGATTATCTAGCCGCGTGAGCCTGGCGGCCTCTTGCGGCGAGAGCTCCGCATCGCGACATGGCGAATATGGCGCTTCGTCATGGGCCGCTTGGTGCGCGGACAATCCATCTCTGTGTCGATATGCAGCAGGTTTTTGCGCTCGATACACCATGGCACACGCCCTGGATGAAGCGGGTACTGCCGGTGGTCCAGCGGATCGCCGATCTGCATACCGCGCGAACGGTCTTCACCCGATTTGTGACGCCGCAAACACCCGAGGAAATGCCGGGTGCATGGCGACGCTACTACGAGCGTTGGCGCGCGATGACCCGCGAAAACATCGCACCGGAGATGCTTGATCTCGTTCCGTCACTGGCGGCTTTGGTGCCGCCGGCGGCCGTGGTCAACAAGCGGTTCTATTCGGCGTTCTCGGCACCTGATCTGCAAAATCTGCTTGAGGAGCGCAATACCGATACAATCGTGGTTACCGGGGCCGAGACGGATGTCTGCGTCCTGGCATCGGTCATCGATGCCGTCGATCGCGGTTTCCGCGTGGTGGTCGCCGAAGACGCCATCTGCAGTTCAAGCGACCAGACCCACGACGCACTAATGACGCTCTATCGCGAGCGCTTCACCGAGCAGATCGAGACCGCATCGGCCGATGCCATTCTCGCGGCCTGGCGGTCCTAGTTCCGGCTTGAGGCTGGGGGATTTGGCTCGGGATGGAACGGCCAGGGAGGGGGTATCCGAGCGGTCCCGGCGCTCTCCATGGTCAGGCCCCGCTTAAAGTCCGGTATCCAACCCATTGCAGCAAGGGGGCGAATTTGCCAAACTCCGGCATCTTTCGACGATTGACCGTCGGCAGCCCGCTTTGGGCGCCTTAGAGGAGCTAAGTCTATGGGTTCGATGAGCATCTGGCATTGGCTGATCGTCCTGGTCGTCGTGCTGCTGTTGTTTGGCGCCGGGAAGATTCCCAAGCTGATGGGCGACATGGCCAAGGGCGTGAAGGCCTTCAAGCAAGGCCTGAACGACATGAACAACGACGATAAGCCGGCTGAAGGCACGCCGCCGGCCGCGGCGCCGGGCACTATTCCGCCGCCGGCAGCCGATATCAAGAAAGACACCGCGAAGGTCTGAGGCAGCAGAGCGCGCGGATCGAGTTTGTGAAATCCTAGCTTCCATCGGGGCCCTCGTTTCGGGGCTCGGCGAAACCGACCATGTTCGATCTTAGCTGGACCGAGATTCTGATCATCGGGACGGCGGCCATCATCTTCATCGGCCCGAAAGAGCTGCCGTCGGCTTTGCGGACGCTTGGCCAGTGGACGTCGAAGGCCCGCGCGCTGGCGAACGATTTCCGCAGCAACGTCGACGAGATGATCCGCGAGAGCGAGATCGACAAGCTGAAGACGCAGGTCGATCAGTTTGGCGCCGGCACCGGCGATCTCTCGCGCTCCATCGAGAAAGCGGTCGATCCCAAGGGGGAGATCACCGGCGCGTTCACGCCGCCCGAGTTCTCACTGGAGGCCCCCAAGCCCGCGGCCGCTCCTTCGGAAGCGAGCGCGGCGCTGCCGCCAGCGGCGCCCGCGGAAAACACCACGCCTGCGCCGGACGCGCTTCCCCCGGCCAAGCCGGTGACCTGATCCGTGAGCGACGCCGCGACGCCCGATCCGGTCGAAGAGCACAAGATGCCGCTGATGTCGCATCTGGTCGAGCTGCGCACGCGGCTGATTTATTCGATCGCGGCGTTTTTCGTGTGCTTTATCGCGTCCTACTATTTCGCGCAGCCGATCTTCGATTTTCTCGTGCAGCCGCTGAAAGCGCTGGATCAGGCCGGCCATGAGCGGCGTCTGATCTATACGGCGCCGACCGAGGCCTTTTTCACCTATGTGAAGGTTGCATTCTTTACGGCGGCCTTCGTCGCGTTTCCCGTGATCGCGACGCAGGTCTGGCTGTTCGTCGCGCCCGGCCTCTATCGGCATGAGAAATCGGCGTTCCTGCCGTTCCTCGTAGCAACTCCAGCCATGTTTCTGCTGGGAGCAGGGCTGCTTTACTATTTCATCCTGCCGTTCGCATTGAAATTCTTCACCAGCTTCGAAGTGCCGGCCGGAGAAGCGTCGATGTCGATCCAGCTTGAAGCGAAGATGAGCGAATATCTGTCGCTCGTGATGTCGCTGATCATGGCGTTCGGGATCAGCTTCGAGCTGCCGGTGCTGCTCACGCTTCTGGTAAAAGTCCGCATTCTCTCGACCCAGTCGCTCAGGTCGGCGCGCCGTTACGCGATCGTCGGCATGGTCGCATTTGCCGGCATCGTCACGCCACCTGACGTGTTCAGCCAGCTCAGTCTCGCCATACCTATGTATATGCTCTATGAGATCACCATCCTGATCTCACAGATGATTGAGAAACAGCGGGCCCAACGCGAGGCTGCTGAAGAGGCCGCGGAACTGGCTGCCGAGAAAGCCGACACCGCGGCGCGTCCGGCGACCGCCGCCGCGCCCGCTGCAGCCGCCGCGACTTCTCCTTCGCCCGACGAGACCGATTTCAACTCCGCTCGTTAGTCGCCTTATCACCCACTGCGTCATTTGACGCCGCAAGGGTAATGGCGGATTTCGAAATAGCCGCTATAAATAATGCTGTTATTGGCAAAGACGGCGGCGGCGTATTGCGCCGGTTGAGTGGGGTATGGGACGTGTCCCGAGCAGATCGCACTATTTTGCAGACGTATCACGGCGCACGGCTTTCCTCGGTGACCGATCCGCTGGATCTCAAAATTCACCTGCCCACATTGGTGGCGGCCTTGGCGAGCGGCATCGCCCTTCATGCCAATCGCGAATACGCCCGGTCGCTGAAGGTCAGTATCGCCGAGTGGCGGATCATCGCCCTGCTTGGGCGTTACGCGCCAATTTCCTATAACGACGTGGCGTCGCGGATCCGGATGGATCGCGCCGGAATCAGCCGGACAATGGCGCTGCTCTCGCGCCGCGGATTCATTGTCCGTTTGCCCGACCATGACGACCGTCGGCAGTCCATTATTGCTCTCACCGCGAAGGGCGCGAAGATGCACGACCGGATCGCGCCGCTGGCCCGGAAGCGGGGCAGGAGGTTGGAGGCTGCTCTGACTGCGAACGAGATTAAGGCGCTGCGGCGAATCCTTGGCAAGCTTCAGAGCGAAGTGGATGCGATGGTCGCTGAGACAGCTGACGCGGAGTAACTGCGGATGTCAGTCTTCGCGGCTGGCCGGTGAGGTTCGGTTCGGAGCTCTTGTCTTCGCGAGCTGACGGGCAAGTGCTTCGTATTGTCGTGCGAGCTGCAGAAACTCCTGGCGCGCTTCTTCGGAAATTGCGGTTTTCGCCATTGCCCGCAGCCGCTCTGCTTCGCTGCGATAGATCTCCGCCTGCGTCTCAGCCAACAAGTAGCCCCGGCTCGTAACAAAAGTAACAAATTGTGTTCGATAACGAACCAAGGGCTATAATGGAAATAGGGTAGCGAGACAACCGGCATCGACGTCGCCATAGAGATTTTGCGCCAATTCCCACACTCCGTTCGGTCATAGGTGTTTCCCCCTGGCGCCTTTCGGGGTTTTTACTGATAGGCCGGGTGAGCCGTTTGGGGTCAAGTACTTAGGCTGCGGTGCCAGAGCCTGCGGCCGATCCTGTGGGGTCGTTTCCTGAATCACTCTTGGGGGGAGTGTCATGGAAACTGGAGTGCTCATGATGCAGCGGAGAGCCATCGGGCGGATGCGTGCGGATCTTTCCGTCACGCCTGCCATCGTGGTCGTGAATCTATTTTTCAAAGCAGGCTCCAATAGTACCGCGTCTGCAAGCTTCTTTGCGGGATGGTCGGGTGATAAAACTCGCCTCGGCTGTCCGAGATACTTCTATCCGCAATTTCTCTGCGAGCGGAGTTAGTCATGCCGAATGCCAGCGATGCAGCAACGCATCTCGAAGTCCGCGATACGAGCGGCGCGCCACCGACATACTCCGAACACGCAAACGGCTCGAACGGCACCAAGAGTTCGAACGGCGGCAATGGCAACGGTCATGGGTCCGTTCAGGAAGATTTCAATCTTCAGGTCCTGCTTCAGGCGATGGACGCCATGCGCGTCGGCGACTTCTCCGTCCGCCTGCCACGCGATTATGTCGGTTTGCCGGGTAAGGTCGCAGATGCCTTCAACGAGATCGTCGCGGCCAATGAGCGGATGGCGCAACAGCTGGCCCTCGTCGGTCAGGTGGTCGGCCGTGAAGGCGAGACACGCAAGCGCGTCCGCTTCGGTCTGTCGCATGGCGCCTGGGGCGATATGGAAGGATCGGTCAACACGCTGATCGACGATCTTCTGTGGCCGACGACTGCCGTTACGCGCGCGATTGCCGCCGTGGCCCGCGGCGATCTGCTGGAAACTGTTGAGCTTGAAGTTGACGGGCGCCCGCTGAAGGGAGAGTTCTTCCGCCTGGCGACCATCGTCAACACGATGATTCAGCAGCTCAACGTCTTCACCTCCGAGGTGACGCGCGTTGCGCGCGAAGTCGGCACAGATGGCAAGCTCGGCGGTCAGGCGCAGGTCCGCGAAGTGACGGGCGTGTGGAAAGACCTCACCGAATCCGTCAACTCGATGGCCAACAACCTGACGGCGCAGGTTCGTAATATCGCCGAAGTGACGATCGCGGTCGCCAGCGGCGACTTGTCGAAGAAGATCACCGTCGACGTGCGCGGTGAAATTCTGCAGCTCAAGGAAGCCATTAACACGATGGTGGATCAGCTGCGATCCTTCGCCTCGGAGGTGACGCGCGTTGCGCGCGAAGTCGGTACCGAAGGAAAGCTTGGCGGTCAGGCCATCGTGCCGGGCGTCGCGGGTACCTGGAAGGATCTGACCGACTCCGTCAACGCGATGTGCGGCAATCTGACAGACCAGGTGCGTAACATCGCGCAGGTGACCACGGCTGTGGCGCGCGGCGACTTGTCGCGCAAGATCACTGTTGATGTGCGCGGTGAAATTCTGGAACTGAAAGACACCATTAATACGATGGTGGATCAGCTCAACGCCTTCGCCTCGGAAGTGACGCGCGTGGCGCGCGAGGTCGGCACCGAGGGCCAGCTCGGCGGCCAGGCGCAGGTGCCGGGTGTCGCGGGAACCTGGAAGGATCTGACCGACTCCGTGAACTCGATGGCCGGTAACCTCACGGCCCAGGTGCGAAACATCGCCGAAGTGTCGACCGCCATTGCGCGCGGCGACTTGTCGAAGAAGATCACCGTGACGGTGTCGGGCGAAATTCTGCAGCTGAAGGAAACCATCAACACGATGGTGGATCAGCTGAACGCCTTCGCCGGCGAAGTGACGCGCGTTGCGCGCGAAGTCGGTACCGAAGGCCGCCTTGGTGGTCAGGCCAACGTGCTTGGTGTTGCCGGTACCTGGAAGGACTTGACGGAATCCGTGAACTCGATGGCATCGAACCTGACGGGTCAGGTGCGAAACATCGCCGAAGTGGCGACCGCCGTCGCGCAGGGCGACTTGTCGAAGAAGATCACCGTGAACGTGTCGGGTGAAATCCTTCAGCTGAAGGAAACCATGAACACCATGGTCGATCAGCTGAACGCGTTCGCCGGTGAAGTGACGCGCGTTGCGCGCGAAGTCGGTACCGAAGGCCGCCTCGGCGGTCAGGCGCAGGTGAAGGGTGTCGCCGGTACCTGGAAGGATCTGACGGACTCCGTGAACTCGATGGCGTCGAACCTGACGGGTCAGGTGCGAAACATCGCCGAAGTGGCGACCGCCGTTGCGCAGGGCGACTTGTCGAAGAAGATCACCGTGAACGTGTCGGGTGAAATCCTTCAGCTGAAGGAAACCATGAACACCATGGTCGATCAGCTGAACGCCTTTGCCGGTGAAGTGACGCGCGTTGCGCGCGAAGTCGGCACCGAAGGCCGTCTCGGCGGTCAGGCGCAGGTGCCCGGTGTTGCCGGTACCTGGAAGGATTTGACTGATTCCGTGAACTCGATGGCCGGTAACCTGACCGGCCAGGTGCGAAACATCGCCGAAGTGGCGACCGCCATCGCGAACGGCGACTTGTCGCGCAAGATCACCGTCGACGTGCGCGGCGAAATCCTTCAGCTGAAGGAAACGCTGAACACCATGGTCGATCAGCTCAACCGCTTCGCCGGTGAGGTGACGCGCGTTGCGCGCGAAGTCGGTACCGAAGGACGACTGGGCGGTCAGGCGAACGTGCCGGGTGTCGCGGGCACCTGGAAAGACTTGACCGATAACGTGAACTTCATGGCCTCGAACCTCACGGCGCAGGTTCGAAACATCGCCGAAGTGACCACGGCCGTGGCGCGCGGCGACTTGTCGCGCAAGATCACCGTGGACGTGAAGGGCGAAATTCTCGAACTGAAGAACACCATCAACACGATGGTGGATCAGCTGAACGCCTTCGCCGGTGAAGTGACGCGCGTTGCGCGCGAAGTCGGTACGGAAGGTCGACTGGGTGGCCAGGCGCTGGTGCCGGGTGTCGCCGGTACCTGGAAGGATCTCACCGATAACGTGAACTTCATGGCCTCGAACCTGACGGGTCAGGTGCGAAACATCGCTGAAGTGGCGACCGCTATCGCGTCGGGCGACTTGTCCAAAAAGATCACCGTCGACGTGCGTGGTGAAATTCTGCAGCTGAAGGAGACCATGAACACCATGGTCGAGCAGCTGCGATCCTTTGCCGCGGAAGTGACGCGCGTTGCGCGCGAAGTCGGTACCGAAGGCCGCCTCGGCGGTCAGGCCGTCGTGCCGGGTGTCGGCGGTACCTGGAAGGATCTCACCGATAACGTGAACCTGCTGGCCGCCAACCTGACCACACAGGTTCGAAACATCGCCGAGGTGACCACGGCCGTGGCGCGCGGCGACTTGTCGCGCAAGATCACCGTCGACGTGAAGGGCGAAATTCTCGAACTGAAGAACACCATCAACACGATGGTGGACCAGCTTAACGGCTTCGCCTCGGAAGTGACGCGCGTTGCGCGCGAAGTCGGCACCGAAGGCAAGCTCGGCGGTCAGGCGCAGGTGCCCGGCGTCGCCGGTACCTGGAAGGATCTGACCGACACCGTGAACGTCATGGCCGCCAACCTGACGGAACAGGTGCGCGGCATCGTGAAGGTGGTGACCGCGGTCGCCATGGGCGACCTGAACCAGAGCCTCACCGTGAAATCGAAGGGTGAGGTCGCCGCACTCGCCGAAACCATCAACAACATGACCTACACGCTGGCGACCTTCGCCGATCAGGTGACGACCGTTGCCCGCGAAGTCGGCGTCGAAGGCCGTCTCGGCGGCCAGGCGAACGTGCCGGGCGCCGCCGGCACCTGGAAGGATCTCACCGGTAACGTGAACCTGCTGGCCGCGAACCTGACGACCCAGGTCCGCGCCATCGCCGAAGTGGCGACCGCCGTCACCAAGGGTGACTTGACGCGATCCATTCAGGTTGAAGCCCGCGGCGAAGTCGCGGAGCTGAAAGACAACCTGAACACGATGATCGATAACCTCCGTCTTACGACGGACCGCAACACGGAACAGGATTGGCTCAAGACCAACCTCGCCCGCGTGACGAACATGTTGCAGGGGCAGCGCGATCTGAGCACCGTCGGCAAGATGCTGCTCTCCGAGCTGGCGCCGCTGGTCAACGCGCAGAACGGCGTCATCTACCTGATGGATGCCGAACGCGGTCCCAGCCTGCGCCTCCTGTTCGCCTATGCCCATCAGGGCATGGACGGGCACCTCGAGCGGCTTGAACTCGGGCAGGGTCTGGTCGGGCAGTGCGCCCTCGACGCCCGCCGCCTGCTGATCACCGACATGCCGGTGGATGTGATGCCGATCGGCTCCGGTCTGTTCACGGCGATCCCGAAGAATGTGATCGTGCTGCCGGTGTTGTTCGAAGGCCACGTCAAGGCGGTCATCGAGCTGGCCTCGGTCGGGGAGTTCACGGAACTGCAGGTTTCGCTGCTCGAACAGCTGATGGCCGGTATCGGTATCGTGCTGAACTCCATCGAAGCGACGATGCAGACCGAAGGTCTGCTCAAGCAGTCGCAGCAGCTCGCCACCGAACTGCAGACCCGCCAGCGCGAACTGCAGCAGACCAACGAGCAGCTGGAACAGAAAGCGCAGCAGCTCGCCGAACGTAACGTCGAAGTCGAACGCAAGAACGAGGAAATCGAACAGGCCCGCGGCGCCCTCGAAGAAAAGGCGAAGGAGCTGGCGGCGACCTCGAAGTACAAGTCCGAGTTCCTTGCGAACATGTCGCACGAGCTGCGGACGCCGCTCAACTCGATCCTGGTGCTCGGCCAGCAGCTCGCCGACAACCCGGATGCCAACCTCACGGCCAAGCAGGTCGAGTTCGCGCGCACTATCCACGGCGCCGGTACCGACCTTCTCAACCTCATCTCGGACATTCTCGATCTGTCCAAGATCGAATCCGGCACGGTGTCGGTCGAGGCCGAGGAAATCTTCTTCAACAACCTGCAGGAAGTGGTCGTCGGGCCGTTCCGCCACGAGGCTGATCGCAAGCATCTCGGTTTCGAGGCAAATCTCGACCCGACACTCGGCCGCAGCATGACGACGGACTCCAAGCGGTTGCGGCAGATCCTCAAGAATCTGCTGTCGAACGCCTTCAAGTTCACGGAGCAGGGCGGGATCAAGCTGTCCATTTCGGCGGTGCCCGGCGGCTGGTCGTCCGATCATCCGATCCTGGCCAACTCGCCGGTGGTCGTGGCCTTCGAGGTCACGGATACCGGTATCGGTATCTCGGCCGAGAAGCAGAAGATCATCTTCGAGGCCTTCCAGCAGGCTGACGCAAGTACAAGCCGCCGCTATGGCGGTACCGGCCTCGGTCTCGCCATCAGCCGCGAACTGGCCAACCTCCTGGGCGGCGAAATCCAGCTCCGCAGCTCGCCCGGCGTCGGCAGCACGTTCACCCTCTACCTGCCGCTGCGTTACGTCGGACCGGTCACGGCACGCGTTGCGGCGCAGCCGGGCACACATGCCGCCGCCGCGCCGGCGCCGGCAATCGTGCGCATGCCGGAACTGCCGGTGGAAACAGTGCCGGACGATCGCGAGTTCATCGAGGAAGGTGACTCAGCCCTTCTGATTGTGGAGGACGATCCGCACTATGCCCGCATCATGGCCGATCTCGCCCGCGATGCAGGCTGGAAGGTGCTGGTCGCCCACCGTGGTGCCGATGCGCTGAGTCTCGCCCGCGAGTATCAGCCCGGTGCCGTATCACTCGACGTGTTCCTGCCCGACATGCTGGGTTGGACCGTGTTGAGCCAGCTCAAGCAGAACCCGGTCACCCGCCATATCCCGGTCCAGGTCGTCACGATGGATGAGGACCGCCAGCATGCCCTCGCGCGTGGTGCGTTCTCCTTCATCACCAAGCCGACCAGCAAGGAGGGGCTGGAGCAGGCGCTGGTCCGCATCAAGGAGTTCACCTCGCCCCGCCGGCGCCGCCTGCTGGTGATCGAGGACAACGCCGCCGAGCGGTTCAGCATCGGCGAACTGCTGGGTCATGACGATATCGATATCGTGCCGGTGGAAACCGGTGCGGCGGCGCTCGAGGCCCTGCGCAGCGATCCGTTCGACTGTATCGTTCTCGACCTGCGTCTGCCCGACATGACCGGCTTCGATTTCCTTGAGAAGATCAAGGGTGAGACGGAACTGGCCGACGTGCCGGTTGTTGTCTTCACCGGCCGCCAGCTTTCGCCGGAGGAAGACGCCCAACTCCATACGATGGCGCGCAGCGTTGTCGTCAAGGGGGTGGAATCGCCGGAGCGCCTGCTCGACGAGACGGCCCTGTTCCTGCATCGGGTGGTGTCGGAGCTGCCGAACGAGAAGCAGCGCATGCTGGAGAAGCTGCACAGCTCTGACGACGATCTGATCGGAAAGTCCGTGCTCCTGGTCGACGACGACGCCCGCAACATCTTCGCGCTCAGCAGCGTGCTGGAGCGTCGCGGCATGAACGTTCTGACGGCGACCACGGGCCGCGAGGCGTTGCAGCTTCTCGATACGACGCCCGGAGTGACCATCGTCCTGACTGACATCATGATGCCGGAAATGGACGGCTATCAGACGATCCAGAAGATCCGCGAGAAACCGCAGTTCCGCCGCCTGCCGATCATCGCGCTCACCGCCAAGGCGATGAAGGGCGACCGCGAAAAGTGCCTGGAAGCCGGCGCGTCGGACTATCTGGCCAAGCCCGTCAATACCGAGCAGCTCCTGTCGGCGCTGCGCATGTGGCTGCACCGCTGAGAAATCGAGGCAGTCAGATGTCGATCATCATGGTACGGCCAACCCTTCCCCGACGTCGGGGAAGGGTGTTTGACCGGAAAAAACTGCTTCCGGCTCTACGCCGGATCAGCGAGGCTCGCCGTCGTTGGCAGCTTCTCGCGAAGCAAGGAAGCGACAGCGTATGCCGGTAAATATCCTCGTTGTCGACGATCAGGTCGGCAAGCTGCTTAGCTACGAAGCGATTCTCACCGAACTTGGAGAGAATCTCCTTAAAGCCGGGTCGGCGCAGGAAGCGTTCGAGCATCTGCTGAAGAACGACGTTGCGGTCGCATTGATCGACGTCAGCATGCCGGATCTCGACGGTTTCGAACTGGCGGCGATGATCCGGGCGCATCCGCGCTTCCAGAAGATCTCCATTATCTTCGTTTCCGCGATCGCGCTGACAGATCTCGACCGTCTCAAGGGATATGAATACGGCGCCGTCGATTACGTACCGGTGCCGGTCGTGCCCGATCTGCTACGCGCAAAAGTTCGAGTCTTTATCGATTTGTACCGAAAGACACGGCAGCTTGAGCAGATCAACGTCGAACTCGAGCGGCGGGTGCAGGAACGTACCGCCGAACTGGCGCAGGCCAACGCGGAACTGGAGAACCGTGTCGAAGAACGGACCCGCGAGCGCGAGATGGCGCTGGCCCAGGTGCATGAAATGCAAAAGCTGGAAAGTCTGGGTCAGTTGACCGGCGGCATCGCGCACGACTTCAATAACGTGTTGATGGCGATCATGGGCAGTCTTGAACTGGTCGAGAAGCGCCTGTCGGACGAACGTCAGAAAAAGATGGTGCAGGTCGCGGCTCGCGCGGCAACTCGGGGCGCGAAGCTGACGGAACAGCTTCTGGCCTATGCGCGCAAGCAGCGTCTTGCTCCCGAACCGGTCGACCTCAATCGCCTGATGAGCGGCGAGGCCGTCGAAATGCTGCGGCGGACGCTCGGCGGTACCGTAGAGGTGAAGACCAAATTCAGCCAGGATCTCTGGACGGCGCTGGTAGATCCTTCGCAGATCGAGCTGGTCGTACTCAATCTGGCGATCAACGCGCGCGACGCGATGCCATCCGGCGGGTCGATTGTCATCGAAACCAGGAATGTCACGGCACCGGGGCAGGGCCAGCCAAGTCTGGCGCCGGGCGACTATGTTCTGATCTCGGTGACCGACAACGGGACCGGGATGCCCGATGACGTTGCGGCCAAGGCATTCGAGCCGTTCTTTTCGACAAAGGAACCCGGAAAGGGGAGCGGCCTTGGGCTCAGTCAGGTCTATGGGCTGGCACAGCAGTCGGGCGGCGGCGTTCGCCTGACAACCTCGCAGGGTGTAGGGACGTGTGTTGAGGTCTATCTGCCGCGGACCGAGCTGGTACCCGAAAGCGCCCCGGCCGCAAACTCCGAAGGGATGCAGCAGGGCAGCTTTGCGACGGTGCTGGTGGTCGAAGACCAGGCTGACGTGCGGGAAGTGGCGCTTGAGAACCTTCAGGCTCTCGGATACACGACTTTGGCGGTGACCAATGGCAAGGAGGCCATCACCGCCATTGAGAACAATCCGCAGATCGATCTTGTCTTTACAGACTACGCCATGCCGGAAATGTCCGGGCTCGAACTTGCCCGCGCGGCGCGCAGGTATCGTTCGAACCTGCCGGTCGTGATCGTCACCGGATATGCCGATCTGGTCGGCATGGAGCAGACGAAGGGGCTGATGCTCCTGAAAAAGCCTTATCGTCTGGATCAGCTTGGTACGACCGTGGAGCGCGCGCTGGCAACTCGGGGCGTCATGGCCGCCGCGTCTGACTGACTGATCAGGCGGCGCGCCCAATCGTCTGCTGCGGGGGCGCCAGATCGTAGAACTCCCGCAGTTCGTTCAGATTCAGCGTCGGCCGCTGAACGTAATAACCCTGCACGAAATTACAGCCAAGCGAGCGGCAGGTGTCGAGCTCGGCGTATTTCTCCACACCTTCCGCAACGACCAGCCGGCCGCGCTGTCTGGCGAGGGCGACAATCGCGCGGCAAACGATCTGCTTGCTGATGTCGTGATCGATGCCGTCAATCAGACCGCGGTCGATCTTCACGATATCGGACGGGCAGGCATGGAGCCGTTCGAGTTCGGCGTACTCACTGCCGAGATCGTCGATCGCATGGAGGATTCCGTCGCCTGGCCCGGAGGTTCGCAACAGGTCGTAGCTCAGGCCATGACGCTCGGAAATTTCGAGGCAGAATGACGTTGCCGCAAGGCCGACGCCGTGCAGCGCGGAAATGATCCGTGCACGATAGTTTGGCTTTATCAGGGCGCCACGATTGTCAGCATTGCAGAGCAGCTTGGCCGTGCCGGCATTCGGCAGCCTGACGTGCTGGTTGATCGCCTTCATCCATAGCGACACTTCTAATTCGGGCAGGATTTTGTCGTCATAGGCACAATCGAAGACATCATTGATTCCGGAAAACCCTGCTGCTTCGGCGCCGCGCAGCAACGCTTCGTAGCCATAGCATTGGCCGTTGTGCAGGCTGACAACGGGCTGGAAGGCGAACGACAGATGCTTGAGTCGTTCTGTCCAAAGCTCCGGAAGAAAGAATTGGAAAGGCATTTTTGATGCTTCGAATCGTGAAAACGAGGTACTGCGGCACTCTGCGTCAGTAGTCTTAATAGAGTATTAAAACGCAGTAATTACAATTACTTAAGTGTTTTTACGGAAGACAATCGTTGTACGCGTGCGCCGGCCTGTTTGGCGGGTGCGCTATACTGGACAATGGTTCGCCTCGTCACGGCGCCGCATTCCTCGGAAATCCTATGTTTTTCCGCCAGCTTTTTGATCCCGGTTCGTCCACTTATAGCTACCTGATCGCTGACGACGTCAGCCATGAGGCGGTGCTGATCGATCCCGTCATCGATCAGATGGATCGCGATATGCGTCTGCTGCGTCAGCACGATCTGAACCTGAAATACCTCCTCGACACGCATGTTCACGCCGATCACGTGACGGCCGCCCATGCTCTCAAAAAGGCGACAGGTGCAACGACCGCGATCGCGCAGGAGTGCAATGCACCGGGATATGACCGTCTGTTGAAAGACGGGGATATTGCTCTGTTCGGTCAGGAGGAGATCACGACCATAGCCACGCCCGGCCATACACCGGGCAGTGTCTGCTATCTCTGGCGCGACCGGCTATTCACGGGCGATACGCTGCTGATTGGTGGTTGTGGCCGTACGGATTTCCAGAACGGCAGCGCAGCGATGCTCTACGACAGCGTTATGGAAAAATTATTCAGGCTCGACGAACACATTCTGGTCTATCCAGGGCACGACTATAAAGGACGTCGCGTCAGCAGCATCGGTGAGGAGAAGCTGTTCAATACCAGGATCGCGGGCAAGACACGCGACGAATTCATTGCAACGATGAAAGCGCTCGACCTTCCCATGCCCAAGCGGATTCAGGAGGCCGTGCCGGCAAACCGGCTGGGCGGAGCAGGGCAGGACGCTGTCGAGACCGCGCCTGATCGCTGGGCGGAACATGCCGGCAGCGTCGTGCAGAATGTCTCGGCGCGACAGCTAGCGGCGAGACTTCATGGCGTGGCGTTGCATCTGATCGATGTTCGAACACCACAGGAATTTGCCGAGCGCCGTATCGAAGGGGCCGTAAATGTGCCGCTCGACCGGCTCGATCCCGTGGAACTTCTCCATGACCTGGGTACGGACGCGCCGGTCTATTGCATCTGCCAGACGGGAACCCGGAGCCAGCTCGCTGTCGCGCGTTTGCGCGACGCCGGCTTCCGGCGCATCGTCCATGTCGATGGCGGAACGAATGCGTGGATGGCGGCAGGATTTCCGATCGTCCAGGATGAGACGGCGCGCCGCTAAGGACCTATTGCGGCGTCGACGGCTTCCAGTTGGCGATGCGGCGTTTGGCTTCGTCGATCTGATCCGGCGTCAGCGCTGCTGAAATGAGTTCGAGGCTGGTGGCGGCGGTACGAACCTGCTGCGCCGCCAGCGAGAGCCATTTGTAGGCTTCGATCGCATCCTGATCCACGCCCATGCCGTCGCGATAGGCAAGGCCTAGCATGTTCTGCGCCGTCACATGACCTTGCTCGGCGGCCCGGCGATACCAGTTGGCTGCTTCCACGGGATTGGCCGGTACGCCACGGCCGCGCCAGAGCGCTTCACCGACCATGAACTGTCCCTGTGTTGTCCAGTATCGCCAGTTAGGCTGTGCGCTGTCCGCGGCTCTCTTCAGCCAGTGAAGGCCGGTATCAATGTCCTGTGGGACCGCCTGTCCGAATGTGTAGGCGACGCCGACCTGATACTGCAGGCCGACATTTCCTTTTTCAGCCATATCAGTGATCGCGGGGATAAGCCTCTTCAGATAAGCCTGGCCCATCGCACGCGTTGCTTCCGGCGCACCAGCCGCAACCAGATGATCGGTTACGACTTCGCGGACAACCGGCATCGCGGAAAGCTGATACATGCCGGGCTTGACCCGCGCGTCGTACATGGTCTTGAGCAGTATCTTGTCGATCTCGGTGAGGTCTTCGCGCTGATAGCGATAGCTCAGCACCGTGTCGATGTCGTGAGGATGACCGAGGAAACCCATGGCATGCATCAGTTCGTGGACGATGCAGTGCCGCAGGCCGAAGCCCATGGCGAGATTGATCTGCAAGCGGACCGACGTGATCGTGCTGCCGCCGTTGACATGAGCGATGCAGCCGGCGGCCCGCCCGCCGGCATAGAGCTGATTGGTCTCTAGAAACTCGACGCGCAGATTTTCGGTGCGATCTTCGGGACCGAGAACCGTAACTTTGACGCCGGCAAGAGCCGCCATCCGGTTCAGTTTCTGCATCACCATATCCGTATAGCTGGAGGCCATCGGGCCGGTCAGGCGGACACGGATCGGCTTGTCCCAGCGGCGGATCCAGACTGGCCACCGGCCGTCGTTCCACAGGGCGCTCTCGTAAAAGGATTGGAGATAGTGATCGACCTGCTTCTCATCGGGAGGAGAGGCTGCCTGGGTGCCTGTCGCAAACAACAGCATCGCGGTAATCGCCATTAGCTGGCTCAGCCAAGATCCCCTCATCGATGCCCCATGCTGCTGTTTGCGGTATCGGAGCGCGAGCATATGTCAGAGATATGTCGCGGTGCTTCATTTCTGTCATACGAAAATGTTGCACGTGCGAGAAGGAGAAAATGCACCAAGCGCATCAGGAATTGTACTTGGGTGCTTCGGTAGTGCAGCCGGAGCGGACATTTTTTTGTCGGGGCCGCCTATTGTCCTTCATACGCTAGACACTTGGTCTGCATTAATGATTTGCCTTAACGTGGCGGTTGCGACGGCATTGTTGCCGGCATGAAGAGGTCGCCATTCGGGATACTATTGAACAGGTTGGCGTCTGGCGGGCGCGCGCAAAGCAACTGCGCGCCGTGGCCGAGGATTTCCAGACAGACTCATCGCGCGGAAGCGTCCTCAATATCGCCATGACGTATGAGCGGATGGCGGAGGAACTTGAGTCACGTCTTGCGCAGCTCGCCAAAGTGGCAAGCCGCGGCAAGATCAAGGACGATGGCGAGCGCGTCTGACACAGTCGGCTGGCGCCGGTCTTGGGCGATTGGTTTCTCCAGCATTTGATTCAAACGCCGAGAAATTTTCCCTACGATACAATTGCTTGGGGCGTGTGCCGCCGGTTGATCTCGGTGATCGGTGCTTCAAATCTCAGGGTTTCTCCCCGTTGTGGAGGTCGTACGCATCTGGCAATCAGATGGCCGACAATCACAAACGGACACGACGATGGATGGCGCACGCGATCTCGCATCAAAGGTGACGTCCGACGCTGTCGTGCCGGGCCAGACTCAAAGCGAGCAGGACCGCATCGATGGGCTCCGAATGGAACTCAATGAAGAGATGGCGCGTGCCCGGCGCCTGATCGGTGAGATCGACCAGCTACTTGGCCGGGACATTCCGCCTGCTGGGTCTGTCTCGGATGGTGCCGTGAAAGCCGCCCGGCCGCTATTTTTTACGCGCTAGGAGCGATTGCTTCCGCTTGGGCGGCAGCCAGTGCGTCAGAGAGTGCTTCCAGTCTGAATGGCTTCTGCAGAACCTGGCGGGTTGACCATTTTGCAGGCACCCCGCTTCGGCCGTAGCCGGTCGCGAAGACAAACGGAATACCGGCGCCGCTCAGCCGTTCGACAACGCTATCCACGCTATCGCCGCCCAGATTGACGTCAAGCAGGGCAATGCAGGGCGGCTTGCTGTCGATTAAAGCGAGAGCCCCGGCGGCATCTGCGGCATGGCAGACATCAGTGCATCCCAGTTCATTCAGCATCTCCTCGAGCAGCATCGAGATCATCGAATCGTCCTCGACGATCATGATAATGCGGCCTGCGAGGCTGATAACGTCGGTGCTCATGTCGATCGCACTCGTCACGGGGATGTTGCCTCGATCCTAGCGTGGCAATGCCAGCAACAAGGGCTAAAATTCAACTTGTCCCCAGATTTTCCGGCGTAGAGAACAGCGGCGCGGCATCAGAATGCGCAATGTCGTGGATCGAACCAAACCCGTCACGTGTCGATTTTCAGCCTCTGGATTGCAGTGGGACCACCGGCGGCGGGCCGGCAAACGGCTGATCTGTCGTTGAAAAGAGGCGGCTTGCCACTGCTATCCCTTGGGAAGTCCATGCAGAATCGCCCTCGGCGATGGACTTCTGACGGTGTCGCGCCGTATAAGCAGCGAGGCATCCGAGTCTCCTTCCCATGCATGACATCCGGTTCATCCGCGACAATCCGCAGGCTTTCGATGACGGCCTGAAGCGCCGTGGCGCGCCCGCCCAGTCGGCGTCCATTTTGGACCTCGACGCCAGACGGCGGGCTGCCCAGACAACGGCTCAGGAGCTGCTGGCGCGCCGCAACCAGGCATCCAAGGAGATCGGGCAGCGCAAGGCCAGGAAAGAGGATGCTGCTGATCTGATGGCCGAGGTGGCGCGGCTGAAAGACCAGATCGCGGCGCACGAGGCCGAAGAGAAGGAGATTGCGGCCGCTCTGGATAGCCGCCTTGCCGAAATTCCCAATCTTCCGGCCGGCGACGTGCCGGATGGTGCTGACGAGAAAGCCAATCAGGAAAAGCGGCGTTTTGGCGAGCCCACCCAGCTTGGATTTGCGGCCAAGGAGCACGCCGATCTCGGCGAGGCGCTGAAGCTGATGGATTTCGAGCGTGGCGCCAAGCTTTCCGGCGCCCGTTTCACGGTGATCTCGGGTCAACTCGCACGGCTGCATCGGGCACTCGGCCAGTTCATGCTGGATCTGCACACCGGTGAATTCGGCTACACCGAAATCGATCCGCCGCTTCTGGTTCGCGACCACGCCATGTATGGCACGGGCCAGTTGCCCAAGTTCGGCGAGGATCTGTTTCGCACCACCACCGACTACTGGCTGATCCCGACCGCTGAGGTTTCGCTGACCAATCTGGTCGCCGGCGAGATTCTCGAGGAGGACACTCTTCCGCGACGCTTTACGGCGCTGACCGCATGTTTTCGCGCCGAAGCGGGGGCCGCCGGCCGGGATACGAGGGGCATGCTGCGCCAGCACCAGTTCTACAAGGTGGAACTGGTGTCGATCGCGCATCCCGACAACTCGAATGAAGAGCACGAGCGGATGACCGGGGCGGCCGAGGAAGTGCTGAAGCGCCTGAAGCTGCCGTTCCGCACCATGACCTTGTGCACCGGCGACATGGGCTTCGGTGCTCGCAAGACTTACGACATCGAAGTCTGGTTGCCGGGGCAGAACACGTATCGCGAGATTTCGTCGTGCTCGAACTGCGGTGAGTTCCAGGCCCGCCGGATGAACACGCGCTTCCGGAAATCGGGCGAGAAGGGCACGCAGTTCGTGCACACGCTCAACGGCTCAGGCCTTGCCGTCGGGCGCACGTTGATCGCCGTCATGGAGAACTACCAGCAGGCGGATGGCACGATCCGCGTTCCCGATGTTCTCAAGCCCTATATGGGCGGCATCGAAATCATCGGAGCGAAGGCGTAGCGCCCTCGAAAGAGATGTTCAAAGCTCCGCTCGATCTGAAAAAAGCCCGCATCCTCGTTACCAATGACGACGGTATCAATGCGCCGGGCATCAAGGTTCTGGAAAAAATCGCCCGGGCCCTGACCCGCGACGTCTGGACGGTTGCACCGGAGAACGAACAAAGCGCGGTCAGCCATTCACTGACGGTGCGCCGGCCGCTGCGCATCCTGCGCCACAAGGGGCAGCGCTTTGCCGTGGACGGGACGCCGACCGATGCGGTGATGCTGGCGATCCACAAAGTGACGAAGGACCGTAAACCAACCCTGTGCCTGTCGGGTATCAACGGCGGTGCCAATCTCGGTGAGGACATCACCTATTCCGGTACGGTCGCCGCCGCGATGGAAGCGACCCTGCTGGGCGTCCCGGCGATTGCCTTGTCGCAGGTCATCACGCCAAAACATCCGATCAAATGGTCGACTGCGGAGAAATTCGCGCCGGATCTCATTCGGCGTCTGGTCAAGGTCCAGTGGCCGGCCAATGTCCTGATCAACGTGAATTTTCCCGATGTGCCGCCTGAGAAGGTGAAAGGCGTCGTTGCCGCGTCGGCCGGGCGCCACAAGATCGGCGATGATCTGCATGAGAAGCACGATCCGCGCGGCGTGCCGTATTACTGGATCGGCTCCATGCGCCAGGAAGACGCGACGCGGAAAGGAACCGATCTCGCGTATTCACGGCTGGGCTGGATCACGGTGACGCCGCTCTATCTCGACCTCACGCATCGTCCCATGCTGAAGCAGTTGAAGCAGGTCCTGTCGACATGAGCACGCCCAACCACCGCATCCGCCTGGTCATGGAATTGCGGTCGAACGGCATTACGGATACACGCGTGCTGGGTGCGATCGAGCGGGTGCCGCGTGAGTTGTTTACCCCGCCGCAGTTCCAGGACCAGGCTTATGAGGATACGGCGCTTCCCATCGGTCATGGCCAGACGCTGAGCCAGCCGACGGTGGTGGCCACGATGAGCCAGGCGCTGGAGATCGGTCCGCGCATGAAGGTGCTCGAGATCGGCACCGGGTCGGGTTATCAGACCGCCATCCTGTCACGGCTCGCGCGGCGCGTTTACTCGATCGAACGGCACAAGCCGCTGCTGGAGGAGGCCGAGGCGCGGTTCCGCGACCTGAGGCTTCACAACATCACCGCGCGTCTGGGCGACGGCTGGCAGGGCTGGGCGGAGCCGGCGCAGGCGCCGTTCGACCGTATCCTGGTGACGGCGGCGCCGGCGGATCTTCCTGAAGCGCTGCTGCGGCAGCTCGCACCGGACGGAATCATGGTTCTGCCGCTCGGCCGCGCCAAGGCGAGCCAGAAGCTGGTCAAGGTCACAATGACGCCGCAAGGTTATGTCACGACTGACATTGCGGCGGTGCGGTTCGTGCCGATGGTTGCCGGCATGCCGGCGTCAAGCAGCGGATAAAGGGGAAACCATGGGCAGCACGGTGGAAGTCACGGCGTCGGACGGACACAAGCTCGCTGCCTATCTCGCGACACCGGCCGGAAAGCCGCGCGGCGGCCTGGTGGTGATCCAGGAAGTGTTTGGGGTTACGCCGTATATCCAGTCGGTCTGCGATGCCTATGCCGCGGACGGCTATCTCTCTATCGCGCCCTGGCTCTACGACCGCCAGCAGCGAGGCGCCGTCTTCGCGCCCGAGAATCATGACCAGGCGCGAAAACTGCGGGAGAAATTTGTCTGGGATGACGTGGTGAAAGATGTGGCGGCCGCGGCGGCCCGGGTCGGCGAGGCGGGGAAGGTCGGGATTGTCGGTTTCTGCGTTGGCGGATCGGTCGCGTGGCTCGCTGCGTCACGACTGAATTTGGCGGCCGCGTCCTCCTATTACGGCCGCGACATTGCTGGGTGGATCGGCAAGGAAAACCCGCGTTGTCCGATTGTCGTGCATTACGGCAGGACCGATAGCTCCATCCCGTTGGCGGATGTGGACAGGGTGATTGCCGCGTATCCCCAGCTTCCGATCCACATTTATGACGATGCCGGGCACGCGTTCGACAACTTTACGCGGCCATCTTACGTTCCCGATGCGGCGAAAGCCGGTCGCGAACGGACGCTGTCCCTCTTCCGCCAGCATATCGGTTAGGACCTTCTCATTTGACAAAGGACGCCCGCGCCCTTCAGAAGTCAGGGATGCGCATCGGCCGACTCTTCGCTCCGAGCCTCTTTTGCGTCGCGATCCTGGCTGCCTGTACGCGGCAGGGACCGCCGGCGCCGGTTGTTCATGGGGCAGGAGCGCCGCCACCGGCTGAGCAATCCGTGGCTGTTGCGCCGGCACCGCCGGTGCAGAGTGTCCAGCGGTCGTCGTCGCCGTTTGCCGAGAGCGGCGGCGGTGAGATCACGGCACAGCAGGGCGAATCTCTTTTTAATCTGGCGCGTCGTGCCAACGTGCCGATGCGTTCGCTGATCGACGCCAATCGGCTGCAGCCTCCTTACACGCTGCAGGGTGGGCAGGTGCTTACGCTGCCGCGCGTGCGCACCTACAGGGTGCAGCCCGGTGACACGCTCTCCAGTCTGGGCCGTCGTTTTGGCCTGGGCACGAATGAACTGGTTCGTATCAATACCCTGCCGCCGCCCTATGCGGTCCAGCCGGGGCAGGTGCTCACATTGCCGGCGCATGCGGTCGTGCCGGCGACGATGACGGCGTCTGTCCCCGCGTCACAGGATGCTGCACTGCCGACATTGCCGGGCCGCGCGACCTCCCAGATTGAAACGCAGCCTTCCGGTCCGATCGAAAGCTCGTCGCTGCCGCCGCCACCTGGCTCAGGAGGATCGACCGTAGCGCCCCAGCAACAGACGACAGCCGCCGTTGCTCCGCCCCCGGCTGTCGCGACGCCGCCGTCGGCTCCAGCAGCACCTGCGCCGACGCCTCCGAGTGCAGCGCCGGCCACCGCTGTCGTCCCAGGGCTTCCGGCGCCACGCGCGCAGGAGCAGGACCCCGAGCCACCGGCGACACGAAGCGGTCGCGCTTTCCAATGGCCGCTCCGCGGCCCGGTCATTTCTGATTTCGGCGCAAAACCCGGCGGCTTGCAGAATGACGGGATCAATATCAGCGCGCCACGCGGAACGCCGATCCGGGCCGCCGACGCCGGTGTGGTCGTCTATTCAGGAAACGAGTTGCGCGGGTTCGGCAATCTTCTGCTGGTCCGTCATCGCGACGGCTGGGTCACAGCGTATGCGCATGCCGAGGAACTGACGGTGAAGCGTGGCGATCAGGTGCAGCGCGGGCAGGTGATCGGCCGCGTCGGAAATAGCGGCGGCGTGGCCGTGCCGCAGCTTCATTTCGAAGTGCGGCGCGGCTCACGCCCGGTCAATCCGCGGGACTTCCTCGGTACCTGAGCGAAACCGCTGCGAGCTACACGCGCGGCTGCTACACTCATCCGTAATATGCGAGCGCGCGAACGGGAAAATCCGCGCGGGGGGAACGTGGCAGATAAGCCTTACGACTACGTGATCATCGGTGCCGGATCGGCGGGCTGCGTCCTGGCCAGCCGTCTGACCGAGGATCGCGATATCCGTGTCCTGCTGATCGAAGCAGGCGGTCGGGATCGTCACCCACTGACACGCCTGCCGATTGCCTGGGTACTCTGCTCGCTGAAGCCGGATTTCAACTGGGGCTATAAGACCGAACCGGAACAGCATCTCGGTGGCCGTGAAGTGCCGCTGCCGCGCGGCAAGATGCTGGGCGGCTCATCGTCGATCAACGGCATGATGTACGTGCGCGGTCATCCCCGCGACTACGACCAGTGGCGTCAGATGGGCTTGCGGGGCTGGGGATACGCCGATGTTCTTCCGTATTTCAAACGCTCGGAGAACAACTGGCGCGGCGAGACGAAATACCACGGCGGTTCGGGTCCGCTTGAGGTCAGGCAACTCAACGCGCCTGAGTTCCTGTTCGAGCCTATGGCAGAGGCTGCCGTCGCTGCCGGTTACAAAATGGCTGAGGACCCCAACGGTGCCGATACCGAGGGTTTTTCACGTCACGATCTGACGGTGACGAAATCCGGCCGGCGCGCGAGCGCCGCCCGAATGTATCTCTATCCGGCTCTGCAACGGAACAACCTCACGGTGATCACCGGCGCGCTGACGTTGCGGATCGTGGCGGCAAACGGCCGTGCGACTGGCGTGGAGTATTTGCGCGACGGAAAGCGCGAGACCGCTCATGCGTCGCGCGAGGTGATTCTGTCGGCCGGGGCCTACAATTCGCCACAGGTGCTGATGCTGTCCGGCATTGGACCCGCCGACGAACTCGGCAAGCATGGGATCAAATCGGTTCTGGACCTGCCGGGGGTTGGACAGAATCTCTCCGAGCATCCATTCGTTCCGTTCGGTATGAAGGCGGCGAGTACCGATACGTTCCTGCAGCATCTCCGGCTGGATCGGGCCACACTGCATGCCATGCGCTGGGCGCTGTTCGGCAGCGGGCCGTTCGGTTTCAACGGGGCCACCGGCAATCTGTTCGTGCGCACGCGTCCGGAACTCGAGCGGCCCGACGTACAGCTGATCTTCAATGCCGCGGGTCAATCTGCGCGGCTATGGTGGCCGTGGCATGCGAAACGTCAGAGCTATTCCTTCAACAGCGGGATTTCGTTGCTGCACCCGGATGGACGCGGCCATGTATCCTTGAGGTCTGCCGATCCCGTAGACCGGCCGCGCATCCATCTCAACCTGTTCAGTGAACGCAACGATATCGCTTCTGCCATCGGCGGCATTCGCATTGCGCGTGATGTATTTGCGCGGCAACCCCTGAAGGGACTGGTGCGCGAGGAAGCGCTGCCCGGCGCCGATGTGCAAAGTGATGCGGATCTGACGGCCTATATCCGCAAGGTAGCGACGATTACCCACCATCCTTGCGGCACCTGTCGGATGGGAACGGATGCGGCCGCAGTGGTCGATGAGACGTTAAAGCTGCGCGGTCTGGACGGGTTGCGCGTTGTCGACGCCTCAGTGATGCCGACGGTTCCCGGCGGGAACATCAACGCGCCTGTCATCATGATCGCTGAGAAGGCGGCCGATATGATCCGTGGCCGCGCACCGCTCCCGGCGGTCGAGCTATGACGGCAAGCTACGACTACATCATTGTCGGCGCCGGTTCGGCCGGCTGCGTGATCGCCAACCGCCTCACCGAGGACAAGAATGTTTCGGTGCTGGTGCTCGAGGCCGGCGGCTGGGACCGCCACCCGCTGTTGCGCATGCCGATCGCGTGGACGATAGCCGCGCGCACCGAACGGTTCGGCTGGGGGTATGTGAGCGAGCCGGAACCGAACCTGGGCGGGCGGCAAATTCCGCTGCCGCGCGGCAAGGTGCTTGGCGGTTCCTCATCGATCAACGGGATGCTTTATGTGCGCGGCCACCCGCGCGACTACGACCAGTGGCGGCAGATGGGACTGCCTGGCTGGGGCTTTGCCGATGTGTTGCCGTACTTCAAGCGATCCGAGAGCAACTGGCGCGGCGAGACGAAGTACCACGGTGCAACTGGTCCGTTGCGCATTGCGCCCGCGCAGGGGCGGCATCTGCTCTACGAGCCGGTGCGCGACGCGGCAAAGGCCGCCGGCTTTCCGATCTCGGACGATCTGAACGGCGAGAACCACGAAGGACTGTCTGTTCCGGAAATCACCGTCAGCCGGTTCGGGCGACGGGCCAGCGCGGCGCGTGCCTTTCTCTATCCTGCACTGCACCGTCCGAACCTCACGCTGACCATGGGCGCGCTGACAACCCGGATCCTGATCGAAAAGGGCAGGGCAGTCGGCGTCGAGTACGTGGAGCAGGGCCAGCTTCGGAGGGCCTATGCCGCCCGCGAAGTCGTGTTGAGCGGCGGAGCCTATAATTCGCCGCAGCTTCTGATGCTGTCCGGCATCGGACCGGCCGACGCGTTGCGTTCGCACGGCATCAAGCCGCTGCTCGATCTGCCCGGCGTCGGGCAGAATCTGATGGAGCACCCGCTGGCGCCGTTCTCGATGGCATCGCGCGACCCTGTCACCCTGCTACGCCATGTCCGGATGGATCGGGCTGCATACTGGACCGCGCGCTGGCTGATGGGGGCCTCCAGCCTGTTCGGAATGAGCGGCATCAGCGCCAATCTTTTCGCACGCACACGCCCCGAGTTGGAGCGGCCGGACGTCCAGTTCATTTTTGCCAACGCCCGCACTGTGGGAACGGAATTGTGGTGGCCGTGGAACCGCAAAGGGCAGGACTACACGCTGAATGCGTCGGTCTCCCTGCTGCATCCCCAGAGCCGCGGCCATGTCGCGTTGCGCTCGGCCAATCCCGCGGATCGCATACGGGTCCACTTGAACCAGTTCGCGGAGAAAGGCGATCTCGACACGCTTGTGCGTGGCATCAAGATGGGGCGGGATCTCTACGCCCAGTCGCCGCTTCGCGAGATGGTCACGGCTGAGTTGCTGCCCGGACCAGAGATTAAGACCGACGATCAGATCGCCGCCTATATCAGGCGGATGAGTGCCACGACCCAGCACCCCTGCGGCACCTGCCGCATGGGCACCGATTCACAGGCGGTTGTCGATGCGACATTGAAGCTGCGCGGCCTCGACGGCTTGCGGGTTGCGGATGCTTCGGTGATGCCGACGATTCCGGGCGGCAATATCAACGCGCCGGTGATCATGATCGGCGAGAAGGCCGCCGACCTTATCCGCGGCCGTCGACTGCCGCCCGAGGCGTTGTAGCCCGCGTGCGCCAGCGCCACACGGCGACCAGGGCCCAGATCGCCTCGACCACCCCAAACGGCCAGGCACCCTGCAGAAATCCATAGGCTGACGCGAGCACGCACGCGGCCGCGAAAGCGAGGACGTACCAGGGGCTACGATCCTCCAGCGCGTAGAAGAGCAGCATGAGGCTTACGGCGGCGAGGCCGAACAGAGTCAGGGCGTCCATGGCTGTACTGTAGTGGGATTCTCTCAGCCGTGACAAAGCGGGGGCCCACCGCTAGCTTCGCCGGAACAATCATCTGGAGGAGAAATGACGCGCGTTGCGGTCCCGGCGGTCTCGTTCTGCCAGAACAAGGTCTTGCGGCAGGAGTTGCTGGCGAAATATCCCGATGCGAAATTCAACGACGCCGGCCTCAATCTGAAAGGTGATGCGCTTGTGGATTTCCTGCGCGGCTACGAAAAGGTGCTGACGGGGCTTGAGATCCTCGACGATGCGGTTCTCTCGAAGCTGCCTGAACTCAAGGTCGTCGCGAAATACGGCGTGGGTGTGGACATGATCGATCTGGACTCGATGCGCCGTCGCGGCATCAAGGTGGGGTGGCGTGGGGGCGTCAACAGGCGCTCGGTGGCGGAGCTGGTAATCTGTCTCGCGATCTCGCTGCTGCGCCACATCCCCGAGACGCATAACCGGCTGCGACAGGGCGAATGGTACCGGCCGGCCGGGCGGCAGCTCTCTGACCGGACTGTCGGCATCATCGGTTGCGGCCATGTCGGCAAGGAAGTGGTTCGGCTGCTGAGCGGCTTCGGCTCGCAGGTGCTGGTGCACGATATCCGGACCTTCCCGGATTTCTATGCGCAATACAAAGTGCAGCCGGTGAGCCTCGAAGAGCTTCTCCAGCAGGCTGACGTGGTGACCCTGCACACGCCGTTCGACCCGACGACCAGCAAGATGATCAACAGCCAGCGGCTGGCGCTGATGCGCCGCGACGCGGTGCTGATCAATTGCGCTCGCGGCGGGCTGATCGATGACGAGGCGCTGAAGACGGCCCTGAAGACCGGACAGATTGCTGCCGCCGGAATCGACGCCTTCCTGCCGGAACCGCCGACTGACCACGAGATGATTGCCCTGCCTAACCTGATGGGGACGCCGCATATGGGGGGCAGTGCGGAAGAGGCGATTCTGGCCATGGGCCGAGCCGCCATCGCCGGCCTGGATGACTATGGCGACCCAATTGAGGTCACCAGCCGTATGGGCTGAGCGCGCAGATCAGGCAGGTCCGCAATCGCTGCAACCTTCGGAACGCTGGCTCGTTTTACCCGAAACGATTTGCCGGAGTTCCTATGGGCGCCGAAACAGACACAAAAACGACACTCGTGCCCGGGCATGGCTCCTCGCAGTTGCCTGCCGTCGTGGTCGACAGTTTCAATATCGAAAGCAAGGATACCGACGGAGATTTCCTCGGCGACCGCGTTACCAACTCTTCGTTCCGCGATATCCTCGACGGGTGGCGGAAAAAACTGAAGAAGGTAGACGAAGACCCGCTTGGCAAGACGCCGACCGAGGAGTTCAGCAAGAAGCAGCTCGACAAGCTATTGGAAGATGAGAATGCCGAAGTTGCCGGCGTCATGCATGGCGCGATCGAGGACTTTTCCCAGGAACTGACGAAAGTCATCCGCCGGTTTATCAAGCTGAAAGCCTGGCAGGACACAGAACGCATCGTGGTGGGTGGCGGTTTTCGCCAGGGCCGGATCGGCGAGCTGGTAATCGGGCGCAGTTCCGTCGAACTGAAGGCCGATGGTATCGATCTATCCCTGTCGGCGCTGCACAATCATCCTGATGAGGCCGGCCTGATTGGAGCCCAGTATCTTGCTCCATCCTGGATCTTCGATGGGCACGATGGGCTGCTGGCGGTTGATATCGGCGGTACGAATATCCGCGTCGGCCTGCTGCAGCTGAACCGCAAGACAGACGCCAACCTCGCCAAGACGAAGATCAATGAATTCGAACTCTGGCGCCATGCTGCCGAGAGTCCTGGCCGGGAAGAGACAGTCGAGCGTTTGATTGGCATGCTGAAGAAGCTGGTGCGCGCAGCTAATAAAGGAAAGATCCGGCTGGCACCGTTTATCGGCGTGGGATGCCCGGGCATCATCAACGAGGATGGCACGATCGAACGCGGTGGTCAGAACCTGCCGGGCAACTGGGAAACGGCGAAGTTCAACCTGCCACAGCGGCTGAGCGAGGAAATCTCGGTCGTGGAGAAACATCCGACGGCTGTCGTGATGCATAACGACGCCGTGGTTCAGGGCCTTAGCGAAATCCCGTGGATGGAAGACGTGAAACACTGGGGCGTGCTGACCATCGGTACCGGCCTTGGCAACGCCCGGTTCACCAATCGCAAATAGCCTTCCCCGGCCGTCACGCGAGGGAAGGCAATTACGTCAGGAGACGGCGGAGACGCGGCCGACCATCGGAACGGCCGGCTTCGCCACGAGTTCGCTATACATATCGATATAGCGGCTGGCCGAACTCGCCCAGCTCAGGTCACGCTTCATCCCCTGGAGCTGGATGTGACGCCAGAACACCGGGCGCTGAAAGGCCTCTAGGGCCCGATGGACGGCTTCACGTAGACCTCCGGCATCGGCACTGTCGAACAGGAAGCCGGTAGCCGTCGCGTTGCGGATCGTTTCCGGCGTCGTGTCGATGATCGTGGCGGCGAGGCCGCCGGTGCGGCGCCCGATCGGCGGCGTGCCGTAGGCGCAGCCATACATGGCGCTGAGACCGCATGGCTCGAACCGCGCCGGCGATAGCAGAATGTCGGCGCCGGCGAGAATGCGATGGGCAGCGGGCTCTTCGTAGCCGATGCGGATCGCGACCTGGCCCGGATGCGCGGCGGCGAGCTTCAGGAACGCCTCTTCAAGGTGCCGGTCGCCGGCGCCGATCAGTACGAACTGACCGCCAGCCGCGATGATATCCGGCACCACATCGAGAACGACATTCGCCATCTTCTGTTCGGTCAGGCGACTGACCGACGCGAAGACCGGTGCATCAGCCGATGGATTCAGGCCGTATTCCGTCTGCAGCGCGCGCTTGCATTCAAGCTTGCCCGAGAGGTCGTCGACATGGAACGTCGCCGGGATGATCGGGTCGCGGGCCGGGTTCCAGATCTCGGTGTCGACACCGTTAAGGATGCCGACCAAATCTTTCTCCCGCACGCGGAGCGCGCCTTCGAGGCCGCAGCCATGCTCGGCGGTCAGGATTTCGCGGGCATAGCCCGGGCTGACGGTCGTCACGCGATCGGCGAAGCACACGCCGCCCTTGAGGAAGGAGAGTTTGCCGTAGAATTCGAGCCCGTCGGGCGAGAACAGGGAGCGGTCGATGTCGAGACTGTTCATCGTCTCGGGCGGGAACAGGCCCTGGAAGGCGAGGTTGTGAATCGTAAACACGGTGCGCGGATCGTTCGCGCGGCGGAGCATCGCCGGGATCAGGCCGGTCGGCCAGTCATTGGCATGGACGATATCGGCACTCCAGCGCGGATCGCCGATGCCGGTCGCGACGGACACCGCGGCGCGGCAGAGCATGTTGAAGCGGCTGGCATTGTCCGGCCAGTCCACCGAGGTCTCGTCCTGATAGGGGCCGCCTTCGCGCTGATAGAAGCCGGGCGCATCCACGAGATAGACCGGAAGGCCGCTATCCGGCGTCTCGGCCAGAAGAAGACGGCCTTGTCGGCCGCGATCGAGCGGGGCAATAACCTTGACGCGCTTTGCAGCGGCTAGGGCGCTGGGATAGGCCGGTGTGATGATGCGTACATCGACGCCAAGTTCCGCGAGCGCTCTGGGGAGAGACGCGCTGACATCGCCGAGGCCGCCAGTTTTGCTGAGAGGGAATATCTCCGGTGTCGCGAAGAGAAGCCGCAGAGGACCCATTCAGTCTGCCTCCAATTGCCATGTCCGGGGTGCGCCGGATCGTTTGACAGCCGGCAACCGAGTGAAATGTCAAAGACGTGTGGCGTTGAAATCCGTTGGACGCGGTATCAACCTCCGGCCCCAAAAAGAGTTCCAAGCGCGTCACGAGTTCGGTCGGAAAAAGTATTTGCTTAGATTTTGTCGACACCAAACCGTCATTTTTGCGGGATTCTGTCAGCTTTATGTCGTCGCTGACACAACGATGCCGCATCGGTTAAAGATGGCTGGCGCCGCCGCGTCGCATTCTGGTCACTGACGGGACGTTGACGGCGGGGTTGCTTTAGGATCGCGTCACGCAGCGGGAACGAGGAACACGCCTTTGCCGAAAAGCATGATCAGGATCGCCGGGATCGATCTGGAATTGTTCGACGAGGGGCAGGGCGCGCCGCTCCTGCTGCTGCATGGCGGCAACGGTTTCGACCCAAAACATCCCTATGTGGACCTGCTGGCCGCACGTCACCGCGTGATCGCCCCGTCGCATCCGGGCTTCGGCAAGTCGAGCCTGCCGGACTGGCTGGATCACATCGATGACATCGCGCATCTCTATCTGGAGCTGCTGGACCAGCTTGCACTGCCGAAGGTGGATCTGCTGGGTTTCTCGGTGGGCGGCTGGATTGCGGCTGAACTCGCGACGAAGATCCCGGAGCGGATCGGCAAGTTCGTGGCGGTCGGCCCAGTCGGGGTGAAGGTCGGTCCGGTCGACCGGCTGGATATCCCGGATATGTTCGGTCTCCATCCGGAAGAGGTGCAGAAACTGCTCTGGCACGATCCGGAAAAGATGCGGTTCATTCCCGCCGATCATTCAGACGAAGAACTGGCGATCGTGGTCCGCAATCGCGAGACCCTGGCGTTGCTGGTCTGGGAACCCTACATGCACAATCCAAAACTGAAGCACCGGCTGCATCGCCTCACGATGCCGGCGCTCTTCATGCGCGGCGCGAGCGATGGGCTGGTGTCGGCGGACTATCTTGAGGCTTACGCCAAACTGCTGCCGAACGCGCGCGTTCTCACCGTTCCCAAAGCCGGGCACTTGCCGCAGGTCGAACAGCCGGATGCATTCGTTGCTTCCGTTCTTGAGTTTCTGGGAGGGAGCGTCCGATGAGAGCCTGGCATTTCAGCGAGACCGCTTATCCGTATCTCCCGCCCGTCGAGACCTATCCGTCGATCCGGGTCTCGCTGCCGAGCAAGCATTACGACCCGAAGAAGGGCGCCGAACTCTACGACCGCTACATCAAGGAGTGGCAGATCGCGGAGGAGGAGGGCGTCGAGATCATGCTCAACGAGCATCATCAGACCGCCACCTGCGTCGATCCTGCCGCACCGCTGATGCTGGCGGCGCTGGCGCGCGTCACCAGCAAGTCGCGACTGCTGATCCTCGGCAACCCCATCGCCAACCGGCGCCAGCCGATCCGCGTCGCCGAGGAAATGGCGATGCTCGACGTCATGTCGCATGGACGGCTGGAAGCCGGCTTCGTACGCGGCGTGCCGTTCGAGATCGCGGCGGCGAACAGCAATCCGGTGCGCACCAATGAACGGCACTGGGAAGCACTCGACCTCATTGTGAAAGCATGGACCACGCATGACGGACCGTTCAGCCATGAAGGCCGGTTCTTCCATCACCGCAACGTCAATATCTGGCCGCGTCCGTATCAAAACCCGCACCCGCCCGTCTGGGTCAGCACGACCAGCGCCAGCGGCGCTTCGAAAGTCGGGTCGAAGGGCTACACATGCGCGACGTTCCTTACCGGGTTCGATGAAACGCGCAAGGTGTTCGAATCCTACCGGCGCGGCTGGCGCGCGGCCGGGCGCGGTAAGGATGTGCCGATCGACCGGCTGGCCTATGCGGCTCTGATCTATGTGGCGCCGACCGAAGCGAAGGCGCGCGAAGGGGCGGAGAAGCTGCTGTGGTACATCACCGCTAACAAGGTCTCGCCGCAGTTCAGCAATCCGCCGGGATATATTGCGGCGGCCGCGAATGTCGCGATGATGCGCGGGGCTGTGCATCCGCTTGGTCTGTTCGCGCGCAATCCGACGGTCGACAATGCGATCGCCCAGGGCCTGATGATGGCGGGGACGCCGGATCAGGTCTTCAGTCAGATCAAGAAGATGTACGACCATGTCGGCGGGTTCGGTCAGCTGCTGATCATGGGGCAGGCGGGTTTTCTCGAGCATGACGATACTGTGCTGGGCATTCGCACCTTCGCCCGCGAAGTCTATCCGCGCCTCAAGGATGCCTATCCCGACGCCTCGACCTCCGGCTTCGACAGCGAGCACACGGCCGCCGCGCAGTAGCCAACAGGGCCGGCGGAAGTTAAAATAGGCCCGGCAACAAGACGCTGGGCGGCAGCGTATCGCCTGGATTAAAGGGAGCGAACGCCATGGATGGTGGTGGATTCATCCGGAACCATTGGTACGTAGCGGCGACATCGGCGGAAGTCACCGCGGGCAAGCCTTTTGCCCGAATGCTTCTGAATGAACCGGTGGTGTTGTTCCGCCGTCGTGACGGCAGCGTCGCGATGCTGGAAGACCGCTGCCCGCACCGCAAGGCGCCGTTGTCGCTGGGCGAGGTCATTGGCGATGAAATCCAGTGCGGCTATCACGGTGTGCGGCTCGATGGGAACGGCACCTGCACGGCAATCCCCAGCCAACGTGACGCACCGATCCCACGCAATTTCTGCGCCCGCAGTTATCCCGTGGTCGAGCAGCATGCGCTGATCTTTGTGTGGATGGGCGATCCGGCGAAAGCCGATCCGGCGCTGTTGCCGGACTGGATGACAGAGACGAACACCAAGCCCGGCTGGACGGCGGTCCACGGCTATCATTACGTCAAAGGCAACTACCAGCTTGTTGCCGACAATCTTCTCGATCTCACGCATGTTACCTATACGCACAAGACAACGCTCGCCGGTCCCGGTATCGATGAGACGCCTATGGATGTCTGGGTTGAAGGCGACATCGTCCGCACGCAGCGTGTGATCCGCAATGTCGATCCGGCGCCGATCCACCGGGCCATCAAAGGTTTTGCCGGCAAGATCGACCGATGGCAGATCTCCGAGTTCAGGCCGCCAAGTTCCATTCTGGTGACGCTCTCTGCGGAAGAGGCGGGGAAGTGGGAGCAGATGGAATCTCCGACCCATCTCGTCATTGACAGCGTGACGCCAGAGACCGAAACAACGTCGCACTATTTCTGGTCGGTCAGTCGCTGCTTTGCGATCGACAATGAGGAGCTCTCCCGGAAGTTTCTGGAGATCACCCGCACAGCTTT
This sequence comes from Alphaproteobacteria bacterium, assembly GCA_965279355.1. Lineage (GTDB taxonomy): Bacteria > Pseudomonadota > Alphaproteobacteria > CACIAM-22H2 > CACIAM-22H2. The sequence goes on from OZ257155.1 coordinate 270,044, forward strand.
CGACGAGGACGTGGCGATCATTGAGGCGCAGCAGAAACGCATCACCAGCGACCGGTCGAAGCGGCCTCTGGTCAGCTTCCTGGGCGACAAGGCCGGCGCGGCGGCGCGCCGGATCGTTTCGCGCAAGCTGGATGAAGAACAGGCCGCCTCAAAGCAGGCCGCTGAGTAGGCGCTATTCGATCCGTTTGCCGGAGCGGCCGGCGAGATCCTGGATGAATTGCCATGCGACGCGGCCGGACCGGCTGCCGCGCGTCACCGACCATTCATTGGCTTGGGCTTCGAGCTGCTCGCGCGAAATGTCGATGCCATAGCGACGGGCATACCCCTCGATGATCGAGAAATATGTGTCCTGGTCGACATTGTGGAAACCAAGCCAGATGCCGAACCGGTCGGAGAGGGAGACCTTCTCCTCCACCGCCTCGTTGGGATTTATGGCGGTCGAGCGCTCGTTCTCGATCATGTCGCGCGCCATCAGGTGACGGCGGTTTGAGGTCGCGTATAGCACGACATTGGCCGGACGACCTTCGACACCGCCGTCGAGCACCGCCTTCAGCGATTTGTAGGACGCATCCTGACCGTCGAACGACAGATCGTCGCAAAACAGGATGAAGTGACGCGGTGAGCCGGCTAGATCTTTGAGAAGGCGCGGCAGGGTCTGCACGTCCTCGCGATGAATTTCCACCAGCGCCAGCGATTTCGGTAGCTCGGCGTTGACCGTTGCATGGATGGCCTTGACCAGCGAGCTCTTGCCGGTGCCGCGCGCACCCCAGAGGAGCGCGTTATTGGCGGGCAGGCCCTTGGCGAAGCGGCGGGTGTTATCGAGCAGGATTTCCCGCTGACGCTCGATGCCTTTCAGCAGGTTGAGGTCCACGCGGCTGATCTTCAGGACCGGATCAAGGACGCCGTGTTCGTGCCAGACGAAGGCATCCGCCGCCATCAGGTCGACGGGCGCCGCAGGCTTGGGGGCGAGCCGGTCTAGGGCGTCGGCAACCCGGGCAAGGAGGATTTCGAGGCGGGAGGCATCCATGGCGGCGGCAACCTAGAGGAGGGGCGGTTCTGCGTCAATTTTCCGGTGTTTAGCAGGTGTTTAGCCCCCCTTTGGGGCACGTTGCAATTCCGGGGCGCGTCGCTATAGTCCGCCCGCCTGCAAACCCGCCCGTTAAGGAGTGATTCGATGTTCAGTTCGCCAGCTTATGCCCAATCTGCCGGTGGTGGTGCAGGCGGGTTCGATATTATGGCGCTGCTGCCGCTCGTTCTGATTTTTGTCGTCTTCTACTTCCTGATCATCCGACCGCAGCAGAAAAAGGTCAAAGAGCACAAGTCCATGGTCGAGGCGCTACGCCGAGGCGACCGCGTGGTCACGACGGGTGGTATCGTCGGCACCGTTGCCAAGGTCACCGGCGACCGTGAGATCATTCTGGAGATTGCCGAAGGCGTGCGCGTTCGCGCGATGCGCGGGATGATTGCCGAAGTCATGGCCCGCACCGAGCCGGCGTCCGGCGACAGTGACAAGAAAGATCGGGCTCCGAAGGTCGAATCCGAAGAGTCGTTCTACAAAGTCCTGGCTGTCGGCCGTGACGCCGATGCGACCGCGATCGAAGCGGCCTATGCGCAGAAGTCCAGCGAGGCTGGTGCGGCCGAAGCGTACGAGACGCTCAAGGATCCGACCAAGCGGAAGCTCTACGATAAACTCGGCCACGACGAATATCTGTCGTTGACCCAGGGCTGAACGGCCCCTAGCCGGAGAACCGCGCCATGATGGGCGTGACCCAATGGAAGGTCTGGTTGTGCACGATTCTGTGCGCCATCGGCCTTGTCTATGCGATTCCGAGCCTCGTTCCGTCGGAGCGTCTGGCCGCGTTGCCGAACTGGGTGCCGCACAAGCAGGTCAGTCTTGGGCTCGACCTGCAGGGCGGTTCTCATCTTCTGCTGGAAGTCGACGTCGCCGCTGTTATGCGGGAGCGGCTGAACAACCTGATCGACGGCGTGCGCGTGTCGATGCGCACGCAGCGCATCCCGGTGACGAATCTCGCGCTGGACGGCAATCAGGGTATTTTCTTTCGCATTCCCAATGCCGCCGATGTCGAGCGAGCGCGTACGGTGGTTCGTGAACTCGAGCCGAACGCGCAGATCACGACCCAATCGGATGGTACGATCGCCGTTCGTTTCGAGCAGCGGGAAATCCTGGAACTCAACCGACGCACCCTGAGCCAGTCGGTTGAAATCGTCCGCCGCCGTATCGACGAACTCGGAACGAAGGATCCGACCATCCAGGCGCAGGGTCAGGACCGGGTCCTCGTTCAGTTGCCCGGTGTGCGTGAGCCCGAGCGCATCAAGGAACTGCTCGGCAAGACGGCCAAGCTGAGTTTCCATCTTCTCGATATGAATGCCGGCGAGGCCGTCATCGGCCGCGCGCCGCCCGGCAGTGAAGTCGTGCCCGCCGATAAGGAAATCGGCCCCGACGGCAAACCGCGCCTGTATGTCATCCAGCGGCGCATTGCCGTTGCCGGCGAGCGCCTGACCGATGCGCAGGCCGGCACCAATTCCCAAACAGGCGAATGGGTCGTGAATTTCAAGTTCGACGGCGTTGGGGCGCGCCAGTTCGGCGATGTCACGCGCCAGAACGTCGGCCGTCCGTTTGCCGTCGTGCTCGACAATAAGGTCATCACCGCGCCCGTGATCCGGGAGCCGATCCTGGGCGGCACCGGGCAGATTTCGGGTAGCTTCAACGCACAATCGGCCAGCGATCTTGCGGTTCTGCTCCGTGCCGGCGCGCTGCCGGCGCCGCTGACCGTGCTCGAGGAGCGCACGGTCGGACCCGATCTCGGCTCCGACTCAATCCGCGCCGGTACGATTGCCTGTCTCATCGGTTATGCGCTGATCGTTGTGCTGATGCTGGTCGGCTATGGCCTCTTCGGTATCGTTGCCAATATTGCACTCCTGCTGAACCTCGCCTTTACCCTGTCCATCATGTCGGCGATCGGTGCCACACTGACCTTGCCTGGTATCGCCGGTATGGTGCTTGGTCTTGCGATGGCGGTCGATGCAAACGTTCTGATCTATGAACGCATGCGCGAGGAAATGGATGCCGGACGCTCTCCGTTCCCGGCGGTGGATGCCGCGTTTCAGCGGGCGTTTGGGACCATCATCGATTCCAACCTGACGACGCTGATCGCTGCCATGCTGCTTTATGTGTTCGGCTCCGGTCCGGTGCGCGGGTTCGCCGTTACGCTGTCGATCGGCATCGCCTGCTCGATGTTTACTGCGGTGACGGTAACCAAGATGCTGATCGTCGGCTGGCTGAACTGGCGCCGCCCCAAGACGCTGCCGTTGTAAGGATCGTTCGATGTTCCCCATCCGTCTGCTGAAAACGGTCCCCAAACTCGACTATTTCCGTTTTCACAAGCTGTGCTTCACGTTGTCGATCTTGTTGAGTATTGCGTCGGTCGTGTCGCTGGCGACCAAGGGGCTGAACTTCGGCGTCGATTTCGCGGGTGGCATTCTGATCGAAGCGCGAAAATCGACGCCCGTCGATATTGCCGATGTGCGGGCCAAGCTGAATGCCTTGGACCTTGGGGATGTGGTCCTGCAGGAATTCGGCGGCCCGACCGACATTCTCATACGCGTGGAGCGCCAGCAGGGCGGCGAAGCCGCCGAGATGCTGGCCGTCCAGCGGATCCGGGCAACTCTGGGCGACGAATATCGCTACGAGCGGGTGGAGGTCGTTGGTCCAAAGGTCGGCGAAGAGCTGGTTCAGGCCGGCATCATGGCTGTCACGCTCTCCTTGTTCGGCATCATGGCCTATATGGCGTTTCGGTTTGGCTGGCGCGCCGGTATTTCCGGCGTTGTCGCTATTCTGCATGACTGTCTGACGACCGTCGGCCTGTTCTCGATCCTTGGCCTTCAGTTCGACCTCAACATCCTGGCGGCCGTCGTCACCATCGCCGGATTCTCGATCAACGACACCGTCGTTATCGATGACCGTATTCGCGAGAATCTTCGCAAGTACAAGACGATGGATTTTCGTGAACTGATCAACCGCAGTGTCAATCAGACCATGGCGCGCACCGTGATGACCAATGGTCTCGTATTGTTGGCGACCATCGCGCTGCTCGGCTTCGGCGGGCCGGTGTTGTTCGGATTTAGCTTCGCGCTGCTCTGGGGCGTCATTATCGGCACTTATTCGACGATTTACGTCGCGGCGCCGCTGGAATGGTACTTGTCGGCGCGTCACCGTCCCGCGCGCGGCCCGGAAGAGAAAGCGGCCTAGCGCCGCCTGCCGGCAGTCGATGAGCGACCCGACAGCCGGATCGTCAGGCCGTCCAGTCCTCAGCGGCTACGGGAACGGCGGCTTCCGCATCAACGGCGAATGGCACACCGGCTCGGTTGTTTTGCTGCCGGATAGTGCGCTGGCATGGCAGCCTGCCAATATCGCCGCCCTGACTGTCGTTGATTTTGCCGCCGTCATTCAGGCGCGGCCGGCCCCGGAGATTCTGATCGTGGGGTGCGGCCGTCGTGCCGTCCTGATTCCGCCGGCGGTCCGGCAGAGCCTGCGCGATGCAGGGATCATCGTCGATGCCATGGATACCGGTGCGGCCTGCCGAACTTACAACGTCCTCGTCGGGGAAGCCCGCAGCGTGGCGGCGGCGCTTCTGGCCGTCGAGTAGGGGCTTACGTTCAGGCAAAAAAGAAACGGGGCCTTGTGGGCCCCGTTTCCATTTCTGCAGGTACTGATGGCTGGCTCAGAAGATGTTCTGGGCGCCGACCATGAAGTACAGCATCGGGATCGATGCCATCGTGTTGAAGCGGCTGGCCATCGACGCCTTCTTGCCGGCTGCGGCTTTCTCTTCCGGTGTCGCCTCGACAAGGCCAAGGGCCTTCTGCTGATTCGGCCAGATGATCATCCACACATTGTAGGCCATGATGATGCCCAGCCACATGCCGATACCGATCGCCAGGGCCTTGCCGCCGCCGACCTGCGTGCCGAGCAGCAACGCGTCGACCAGATAACCGTTCATGTGCGCCAGGATCAGGCCGGTGATGAGGGTGGACAGAGCCGCCCAGCGGAACCAGAACAGCGCTTCCGGCGCGATGAACTTGGTCACCGCCGGCTTCTGCTCGTTCGGGATCTTCGGCATCATCGCCGTCTGAACGAAATTGAAATAATAGAGCAGGCCGATCCACATCACGCCCGACGCCACATGCAGCCAGCGGAACAGGAAGGTCCACCAGTTGTAGTCCATAGAGATACCCTTGGTGAGCACCGCAAGGATAAGAGCGAGGACCACACCGTAGATGATGACGTTCTGAAGCTTGGCGAAGCCCAGCTTATCGAGCAGGTCTGCCATGATTTCCCCCAATGTTTCGAAAGACTTCCGACTCGGAAGTTAGATTAAGAATACCACGAAATCGCAGCTTCTCAAGATGGGCGCTTGCTTGTGCGCGCCTGCTGTGCGGCGATTCGCCCGGAGCGGATCGCGCTTTCGATGCTTGCGGGCAATCCGGTGGCGGTCCAGTCGCCGGCGAGGAAGAGATTGCGATAGACCGTGGTAGGGCCAGGGCGACGCTTCTGGTTCTCAGGTGTCTGGGCAAACGTCGCGCGCCGTTCCTTGATGAGGCGGCCACGCGGCATCGGCATTGCGGGTAGTGACAGGGCCTTTGCGACATCCGCCCAAAGTGTCGCCAGAAGAGCGTCGGATGGCATATCGACCAACGCATCTGCCGCGCTGACCGTCACGCTGACCACATTGTCCCGCGAGATCAGCCACTGCGCCGTGCCGTTGGTCAGACCGAGAAGCGGTTGTCCGCCCGGCAGAGATACTGGATCGTCTAGACGGAAATGGGCGTTGACGATCGCGCGGCTCTCTAATGGCACCGTGAGCGAGGGCAGAAGACCGGCGGCAACATGCGGCGGAACAGCGAGAACGATCCGGTCTTCAGTCCTGATTGGTATCCGCTCCTCGTCGAAGACAAGCGCCGCAACGGTGTCTGTTTCCAACTCTATGGCGACCAGCCGATAACCCGGCCGATATTCAGCGGCGGTTCTGGTCTTGAGATAGTTGACGGCCGGATGCGCAAACGCCTGTGACAGGCCGTGCCTGGCGATAATCGGACGACAGGCTTTTTCTCCCCGGCCGAATGTCTCACGCAATGTTGCAGCGAGGAGACGCGCCGCAGCTTCATCGGGTGCCGCATTCATCACCGCGGTTGTCAACGGCGCCCAGAGCGATGTGGCAAGAACCGTTTCCATATTCAGACGATCAGCCACGGTCTGATGCGGAGCGGCCGTGAGGAGGCAAAGGGCGGCGAGATAGTCGCGGCCGTGAGTTTTGGGTGCCCGACGGGACGGCGCGAATGGCCACCATGGGATCGGTCCGCGATTAGGTCGGATCGACCAGGTTTCGCCGCTGGCAAGATCGAGGAACGGGAACTGTGCTGGCGCGACTTCCTGCATTGCGGCGCGGCCGCCGACGATGTCGAGGAACGCCAGCGCATCGGCGTTGGCGCCAAGCAGGATATGTCCGCCATTGTCGATCTCACACCCTAGCTGCTCGTCGAAATATGAGCGGCAGCGGCCGCCGGCCTGCGGTGCCGCCTCATAGAGGCTGACGGGCACGCCTTGACGGTCGAGATGGATCGCGGTGGACAGGCCGGCGAGACCGGCACCGACAACATGGACGCGCCCCATTTCAGGCCCGCGCAAAGATGAAGGCGCGGATGGCGCCGAGGAGGGCCGTGCTTTTGCGATGACGCAGCCGCTCCCGTGTCGGCAAGGGACGGAGGGCCAGCCGTTCAAGCAGGGTGCGGTAGACAGAAGCCATGGCAAGCGCTGGCCATAGCTTACGACGATCGCAGAGTAAGAGCGCGGCTTCCGCTGACTGAAAAGCTTTGCGCGCTTCAACGACCAGAGACCGCGCCGCTTCCGGAAAGCGCGGATGTTTGAGAATGAGCGCCGGGTCCTCGTCTGTAATCCCGACAGCGTCCAAAGCTTCGCGCGGGACATAGAGCCGTCCGCGTGCGGCATCTTCCGTCAGGTCCCGCAGGATGTTTGTTAGTTGCAGCGCGCGCCCAAGGTACAGCGCGAATTCATGGGAGACCGGATCGCGCGGGCCAAAAATCGGCAGGACAAGAATCCCGATCGTGCCGGCAACCCGGCGGCAATAAAGATCGAGGATATGGGCTGCTGGCGCGCGGATCGGTGCGCCAACATCCATTTCCAGGCCGTTGATCAGCTCGTCGAATTCTTCCCGCCGAAGCTGGAACCGCAATACCACCGGTAGCAGCGCTTGGCCTTCGTCTGTCTCGGGTGTCCCGGCGTAAAGCTTGCCGATTTCGCTGCGCCACCGCGCCAGGGCGGCGTGTCTGTCGACCGCTGTGTCGTTGCCATCCGCAACGTCATCAAGCGCGTGTGCCAGCCGGTAGACCGCGAACATCGCTTCGCGCTGCACTTGCGGCATCAGCCGCATGGCCCAATAGAAACTCGAGCGCCGGGCGCCGTCGCTCATCGGCGCCAGCCGCGCAGGGCGCCGTAGAGCAGGGCGATCAGCTTGTCGACATTTGTAATGCTGACGCGGCCGGCGAGCGGATCGCGTCGACGCAGACGGCGGGCCAGACGGCGCGATAAGGCAAGGATCGCTGTTGCTTCCATCCGCAGGCGCCGGTCGGCGATCTGTCGCGGCAATGCGGACGCTGTCGCATGCAGCCGGTCAACACCATCGAGAACCTGATTGAACACGGCGCGAAGCGCGGGCGAAGCCCGCGTCTCCAGCAGCGCGTCCGGTGTCAGCTTGCCTTGGTCCAGCCAGTCCTTCGGAATGTAGAGGCGCTGCAGATCGCGCCAGTCTTTCTGACAATCCTGTAGATGGTTCAGGATCTGCAGCGCCGCGCAGAGCGCATCGCCGGATGTCCAGGTCGTTCGGGCTTCGCCATGCAGTTCCAGGAGAAAGCGGCCCACAGGCGCCGCCGAGTAGCGGCAATAGGCCAGAAGATCGCTCCAGCTCCGGCAGGGGCGGTTGGTCGCGTCGGCGCGGAACGCCTGGAGAAGATAGGTCGCGTGCTCGATTGTTAGGCGGCGGCTGGAAAATTCCTCGCGCAGGGCGAGCGCCAGCAGCGCGGCCGGATCTCTTTGGTCTTCGGATTTTCCGGTGAGGATGGCATCGAGTGTCTCGAGCCGGCGGATCTTTTCATGTGGCTCGATCGCGGGATCATCCGCAATGTCGTCAGCCGCGCGCGCGAAGCGGTAATAGGTCGCAACGACCGGCCGCAAGGCCGGCTCGATGAGGAACGAGCCGACGGGAAAATTCTCGGTATCGGCGGTGCGGCCCTCCGCGGGCGCAGCAGCGGTTAGAACCATGTCGGGCGGAACCAGATTCGCGCTATACAGGGTGCCTCTTATCGCACGGGCGATGGACCCACGCTCAGCATTTCATGACCGCGCCGCTCGACCCCGATCAGTACTGCATGGACGAAGTTCGCCGCTTCGATCATGACCGCTACCTGTGCGCGCTGACGGCACCGCAATCCGCTCGCCCTCACATCTTCGCCCTCTACGCGTTCAATCTGGAGATTGCACGGGTCCGCGAAGTCGTGACAGAACCGATGATCGGCCAGATCCGGCTGCAGTGGTGGCGCGATGTCCTCGCGGAGATCGGGCAGGGAAAGGTGCGCGCGCAGCCGGTCGTGCAGGCCCTTGCCAAGGCCATGAATTCGCCGAAACCTCCCAAATATGAGCGAACTGAGCGATTGTTGATCGCCCGCGAATTCGACCTCGACGACACACCGCCGGCGACGCTTCAGGCGCTGGAGGACTATGCCGAGGGAACGTCGTCGTCTCTTGTTCTTGCGACGCTCGACATAGTCGATGTCCGGGATGCGTCTTCACACAAGGTGGGCCGGCATGTCGGCATTGCCTGGGCGCTGATCGGATTGCTGCGGGCCCTGCCGCATCACGCGCAGAATCGCCGTCTCTACCTGCCGCTTGATCTGCTGCAACAGGCCGGTATCGAACCCGATTCCGTGTTCGAGGGGCGAGCCAGGGGAAAACTGGAGACCGTTGTGGAGACTGTCCTTCAGCGGGCGGAAGAGCATTTGGCCGCGGCGCGCGCGTTCCGGCCGCAGGTGCCTAGTGCAGCTATTCCGGCGCTTCTCCCGGCAATCCTGGCCGATGGCCATTGCCGGCGGATCCGCCGGGCCGGGTTTGATCTTTTCTCGCCTGAATTGCAGAAGCCGGCGCCTCTGGACGCGCTACGCGTCGCATGGTCGGCATGGCGGAAGCGCTTCTGATTATTCCGCGGCAGCGCGGGGTGCGCCGATCCACTGATCGATATCGGCCAGCGCCCGGGCCGATAGCATTCGGCGGCGGTCGTCGCCGCGGATCTTCTTCTTCTCCTTCTCCTCGATTAGCGGGGGGAAGAGGCCGAAATTGCAGTTCATCGGTTGGAAGGTCTTGGCGTCGGCGCCGCCGGTGACATGCCGGATCAGCGCGCCGAGCGCCGTGGTCGAGGGGGGCAGCGACGGCTCGCCGCCCAGCCGTTCGGCCGCGGTGAACATGCCGGTCAGCAGCCCGATCGCGGCACTCTCCACATAACCTTCGACGCCGGTGATCTGGCCGGCAAAGCGCAGCCTGGGATCGGCCTTCAGGCGTAGCGTGCCGTCGAGCACGCGCGGCGAATTCAGGAACGTGTTGCGATGCAGGCCGCCAAGCCGCGCGAATTCCGCGTTCTCCAGCCCGCCGATCATGCGGAAAATGCGCTTCTGCTCCGCGTGTTTCAGTTTCGTCTGGAAGCCGACAATGTTGAAGAGGGTACCCAGCGCGTTGTCCTGCCGGAGCTGGACGACGGCATGCGGACGCCGCTGGGTTCGGGGATCGGTCAGGCCGACCGGCTTCATGGGACCGAAGCGCAGCGTCTCGACGCCACGCGATGCCATCACTTCGATCGGCAGGCAGCCTTCGAAATAGGGCGTGCCTTCCCATTCCTTGAATTCGGTCTTTTCGCCTTCGTTAACAGCGGCGATAAACGCTTCGTACTGCTCCCTGTCCATGGGGCAGTTTACGTAGTCGGCGCCGTCCCCTTTGTCCCAACGCGACTGGAACCATGCGCGGCCGAAATCGATGCTGTCGCGATAGACGATCGGCGCAATCGCATCGAAGAAGGCGAGTGAATCTTCGCCAGTCAGCGTCCGCACCGCTTCCGCCAGCGAGGGTGAGGTGAGGGGGCCAGTGGCGATAATCACCTTGTCCCAGTCCGGTGGCGGGAGGGCTGTGATTTCCTCGCGGGCAATGGTGATCAAGGGCTCGGCAGCCAGCATTCTCGAAACGGCCTCGGCGAAGGCGTCACGATCCACGGCCAAAGCCGCTCCAGCCGGAACCCGGTGGGTGTCTGCTGCCTGGAGTATCAGAGAACCACAGCGGCGCAATTCGGCATGGAGGAGGCCGACGGCATTGGTGCCGCTGTCGTCAGACCTGAAGGAATTCGAGCAGACCAGTTCCGCCAGATGATCCGTAACATGCGCTTCGGTGCGGCGGACCGGCCGCATTTCATGCAGGATAACAGGCACCCTGCGGCGGGCGAGTTGCCAGGCCGCTTCCGAGCCGGCAAGACCGCCACCGACAACATGCACAGGCGTTAACGAAGTCATCCACAGAGGAGATATCGTTGCGCGACGTTGGTTGCAACTGTTCTGGCAGATACCGTAAAAAAGCTAAATCTTCGGAGAAAAAGTGTGAACAAGTCGCATAATCCGCCGACCGTCGCCGCGCCTGCCGGGAACTACAGTCAGGGCATCGAAGTGCCGCCCAATGCGCGCTGGCTATTTATTGCCGGCCAACTTGGTATGACGCCGGATGGGAAATTATCGGATGGCATCGACGCCCAGGCCGCCCAGGCTTTCGCCAATATCGTTGCGATGCTCGCGGCGGCCGGCATGGGGCCGGCTGATCTCGTTAAGATGACGATCTTTCTGACGGATGAACGCTCTATCCCGGTCATGCGGACGGCGCGGGAGAAGGTGCTGGGCGGGGCCCGTCCGGCCTCGACGCTGCTTGTTGTCAAGGCGCTGGCCAGTCCTGAATTTCTGATTGAAGTAGAAGCGGTTGCGGCCAGGGCGTAAGGCTCTGTTAACCGCACCGACCCCACAATGATGCTAAGACCTGTATCAGCATTGCGGAGTTTTCGGTGAGACCGGCGGTAGCGATCCTGGCCTTGACGCTGTTGGCGGCTGCTTCTGGCAGTGCCGCGTGGGCTCAATCTGCCCCGGCGCCGGCTGCCTCTGCCACGCCGCAGCCGGGCGGTTCCCGTGGATCCGTCGTTCCGGGCGTTTCCTCGCCCCGTGAGCAGGCATTCAAGAGGGCGGAAGCCAATTATCTGGCAAAGAACTATCAGGACGCCTATCTGCAGCTTCTGCCACTCGGTCACGCCGGGGAGCCGCGGGCGCAGTATCTGCTCGGCCTGATGTCTGATAACGGATTAGGGCTGGTTCAGCTCGATCCGGCGGAAGCGGTTCGCTGGTATCGCCAGGCTGCGGAAAGGAATCATGCGGAGGCGCAGTTTGCCATGGCAAATGCCTACGCAACCGCCCGCGGCGTTCCGCTCGATGCCGTAAGGTCCGTGGAGTGGCTGCGCCGGGCTGCGAACAATGACTATCGGCCGGCAATGCTGGCGCTCGCCAATCTCTATGACGAAGGCGCGGGCGGCATCGAAAAGGATCCAGCAACGGCGGCCAGCTGGATCAAGCGGGCCGCCGATACCGGCAGCGTCAACGCATCCTTTCTTTATGCACTGCGTCTTGAGCGCGGAAACGGCGTCCCTAAAAACGAAAAAGAAGCGGAACGCTGGTATAAGATGGCGGCTGACCGCGGTCAGGCGGGCGCACAGCTCTGGCTTGGTACGATCGCCGATGGCTCAGCGTCTTCGCCGCAGCGTAATGTCGAGGCCTATACATGGCTGACTTTGGCGACGCAGCGCGGGCAGGGTAAGGTTCGGACGGACGCGCAGCAGCAGCAGCGCGATCTGACGAAAAACATGATGCCAAGCGAAGTTACGGAAGCACAGGCGCGGGCCAAGGCCTGGCTGCGTGCGCCGCAACGTGCCGGCCTGAAGCCGGATCCGGATTATGATGGGCCGACAACGGTTAGCACACCAACGGCCGACACAGGCGCGAATGCAGGCGGGGGTTAAGGGGTATGAGTGAAGCAGGTAGCGGCTGGGGCAAACGGGGCCCGGCCATCGCGGGTCGCGACGTAGAATTCGAAGTGCAGGCCTTCTCCGACAAGCGGTGGATAACCGAAGGCACGTTCGATCAGGAAAAAGAGGCCATCGCGTCGGCGCGCGCGCTGTTGGCCGGCGACAAGGTCGAAGAGGTTAAGGTTCTTCGGCACCGGTCCGGCACGGGCCTGGCGCTTGAAAAGGAAGTCTTCAGCGAAAAGCGCGGTGCCCGCGAAAAGAAGGCCGTCACGCTTTCGGGCCGGATCACCGAGAGCCGCGTCTGCGAGACCGTTGCGCAGTTTATGGGGCTGGAATCCCGAATGGTGATGAACCGCGTCCTGCGCGAGTTCCTCGACCTGCTGGTCATCACGCCGACCGAGCTGCTGCACAATTACGGCTACCAGCGGAAGCTCGACAGCATGGGTCTGGTCGCCGGTGCTGTTTCTCAGTTAGCACAGGCGCAGGCGAGTGCCGGCCACGGCGACGTCAAGGTGCGCCTTGACGCGATTTACGTGCACATCAATGAGGTGATGTCGAAAGCACAGAACGCCGCCGCCGAGAAAAAGCGCATCCCGGTTCTGGAGGACGGAAAGTTTGCCGAACTGTGCCGCCGCGTCGAAGCGGGCTTCCCGGAGGAGGTCCGCGGATACACCATCAAGGTTTCGCTGACGAACTATCTGATGGGAGGTAACAGTCTGAGCGGCAAGCTGGAGCAGATCGCAGCCCTGCTGACGGAAGATGTCGACAAGTCGCAGGCTGCCCACCTCGACGATCTTATTTCCGATCTGCTTGGCGCGGGATCGCTGGTTCAGGACGTGCTTGGCCAGCAGAGCAGTCTGGGTGCCGCGCTTGGCGTCCTGGCCGATCTGGTTCGCGGAAAACTCGAGCTGGACAAAGTCCGCAATCCCACCAGCCAGCTTCAGCTCGTCCACACTCTGCTTTCAGGCCGCGGTATGCCCTCGAGCAAGGCGGTTCTGTTCGAGCGCCTGCAGCGTGAGTATTTCTCACCCAAGCCGCTGGTGCGGAGCAACGACCCCGGTATCGAGCGCGAAGTGCTCAACGCCTTCATTGCCAAGATCACGGATCCGACCGGTAAGCACCTGTTCGGCCCCGTTTTTGAGGACCAGACGAAGAAGCGCGGCGACGCGATCCGCCGCGCGCAGCTTCAGAAGCTCGGTATTGCGACCTGACGGTCAGGCCCGCTTGCGGCTCTTCTGACCGTTGCGGACCAGATAGGGCGCGAGATACTGGCCGGTGTAGCTGCCCTTGGTCTGGGCGATCACTTCCGGCGGGCCCGAGGCCACGATGCGGCCGCCCTTGTGGCCGCCTTCGGGGCCGAGATCGACGATCCAGTCGGCGGTCTTGATCACTTCCAGATTGTGCTCGATGACCAGCACCGTGTTGCCGGCATCCACCAGCGCGTGCAGCACCTCCAGCAGCTTATTCACATCCTCGAAATGCAGGCCCGTGGTCGGCTCGTCGAGGATGTAGATCGTCTTGCCCGTCGCCCGCCGCGACAACTCCTTGGCGAGTTTCACGCGCTGTGCCTCGCCACCGGACAAGGTGGTGGCCTGCTGGCCGACATGGATGTAGCCGAGACCAACGCGTTTGAGCGTCACCAGCTTTTCGCGGATGGCCGGAACCGCCGAGAAGAATTCCGCGCCCTCGTCGACCGTCATCTCCAGGACGTCGGCAATCGACTTGTCCTTGAACTTCACCTCGAGCGTTTCGCGGTTGTAGCGCTTGCCGTGGCAGGCATCGCATTGCACGTAGACGTCGGGCAGGAAGTGCATCTCGATCTTGATGACGCCATCGCCCTGGCAGGCTTCGCATCGCCCGCCCTTGACGTTGAATGAGAAGCGTCCCGGCGCATAGCCGCGCGCCTTCGCTTCCGGCAAACCGGCGAACCAGTCGCGGATCGGTGTAAAGGCACCGGTGTAGGTCGCCGGGTTAGAGCGCGGGGTGCGGCCGATGGGCGACTGGTCGATATCGACGATCTTGTCGACGAATTCGATGCCTTCGATCTTGTCGTGCAGCCCCGGCAGCTCGCGTGCGTTGTGAAGCTGACGGGCCAGTGCCTTGTACAGCGTCTCGATGACGAGCGTGGATTTGCCGCCGCCGGAAACGCCCGTCACGCAGGTGAAGGTGCCGAGTGGAATCTCGGCGTTCACTTTCTGAAGATTGTTAGAGCGCGCGCCCGTGATCCTAAGCTTCTGGCCCTTGTGGCCGGTGCGCCGCGTCTTGGGGATTTCGATCTGCTTGAGGCCGGTCAGATACTGCGCCGTGAGGCTCTTGGTGTTGCGCATGACTTCGGCCGGGGTTCCGGCCGCAACCACCTTGCCGCCGTGAATGCCGGCACCGGGGCCGATATCGATCAGATAGTCGGCATCGCGAATGGCTTCTTCGTCGTGCTCCACAACGATCACGGTATTGCCGAGATCGCGCAGCCGCTTGAGGGTCACGAGAAGCCGCGCATTGTCGCGCTGGTGCAGGCCGATCGACGGCTCGTCGAGCACGTAGAGAACGCCGGTCAGGCCGGAGCCGATCTGCGATGCCAGCCGGATGCGCTGGCTCTCACCGCCGGACAGCGTGCCGGAGGCGCGCCCGAGGGTGAGATACTCCAGACCCACGTTCACAAGGAAACCGAGGCGCGCATTGATCTCCTTGAGGATGCGCACCGCGATTTCGCGCTGTTTCGGCGTCAATGCCGACGGCAGGTTCTGAAACCACTCCGCCGCTTCATCGATCGACATCCGCGTGACTTCGCTGATGTGCAGTTTCTTGATCTTGACTGCCAGGGCCTCAGGCTTCAGGCGGTCGCCGTGGCAGGCCTCGCAGGGCTTGGCGGACTGGTAGCGGCTCAGTTCGTCCTTGATCCAGGCGCTGTCGGTTTCGCGCCAGCGGCGCTCCAGATTGGGGATGACGCCTTCGAACGGCTTTTCCGTCGTGTAGCTGCGCAGCCCGTCCGAATAGCTGATCTTGACCGGCGTCTCGCCGGTCCCGAACAAGATGCCGTTCTGGACATCCTTCTTCAGATCCCGGAACGGCGTCTCAACCGCAATTTTGTAGTGGCGGGCCAGTCCGTCCAGCGTCTGATCGTAATATTGCGACGGCGTCGCGGCCCAGGGAGAAATCGCTCCTTCGCGAAGCGAGAGCCGGGAATCGGAGACGACCAGCTCCGGATCCATGTAGAGCTTTTCGCCCAGGCCGTCGCAGGCGGGGCAGGCGCCAAAGGGATTGTTGAACGAGAACAGGCGCGGCTCGATCTCGTCGATGGTGAAACCGGAGACGGGGCAGGCGAATTTCGCCGAGAAGGTCAGCCGCTCGCTGGTGTCGGCGTTCTCGGCGAACAACAGGCCATCGGCGAGACCCAGGGCGGTTTCGATCGAATCCGCGAGCCGGTTGCCGAGATCGGGACTGATGACGATGCGGTCGACGACGACTTCGATGTCGTGTTTCAGCTTCTTGTTCAGCGCCGGGACAGACGCGATTTCATAGAGCTTGCCGTCGACCTTGACGCGCTGGAACCCCTTCTTCTGAAGCTCCTGCAGTTCCTTCCGGTATTCGCCCTTGCGGCCGCGGATCATTGGCGCCAGCAGGTAGAGCCTTGTGCCTTCCTTAAGCGCCATGATGCGATCGACCATCTGGCTGACCGTCTGGCTTTCAATCGGCAGGCCGGTCGCGGGCGAATAGGGGACGCCGATCCGGGCATAGAGCAGCCGCAGGTAGTCGTAGATCTCGGTGACAGTGCCCACCGTCGAGCGCGGGTTGCGCGAGGTGGTTTTCTGCTCGATTGAGATAGCGGGCGACAGGCCCTCGATGACGTCGACATCCGGCTTTTCCATGAGCTCGAGAAACTGGCGGGCATAGGCCGACAGGCTCTCGACATAGCGCCGCTGACCCTCGGCATAGATGGTGTCGAAGGCGAGCGACGATTTACCCGAGCCGGACAGGCCGGTGATGACCACCAGCTTGTCGCGCGGTAACTCGACGTCGATATTCTTGAGATTGTGCTCGCGTGCGCCGCGGATAACGATTTTCTGCTGCATTGTCCCGCTAATATAGGTTGGTGCAGTGCAAAAGGCGACACCGCGCCTGCGAAATGGTTTGGCGCTTATGGGCCGCAAGGCTAAATTGACCTGCGATTCCGCTCATTTTATCCACAGGGAACGGGGCCAATGGCTGGCAGCGTCAATAAAGTCATTCTCGTCGGCAATCTTGGCCGCGATCCGGAAATTCGCAGCTTTCAGAACGGTGGCCGGGTAGCCAACCTGAACCTGGCGACCTCCGAAAACTGGCGGGACAAGGCCACGGGCGAGCGCAAGGAGCGGACAGAATGGCACCGCGTGGCCATCTTCAACGACCGCCTTGTCGAGGTCGCCGAAAAGTATCTCAAAAAAGGCGCCAAGGTTTATATCGAGGGCCAACTCGAGACCCGCAAGTGGACGGATACCTCCGGTCAGGAGAAATACACGACCGAGGTCGTACTCCGGCAGTTCCGGGGTGAACTGACGATGCTGGACGGCCGCAGCGGGGGTGGAGCCGGTGGCCCGATAGGCAGCCCGGAGGACGACTACGGCAGCAACGGCGGCAGCGGCCAGTCCAGCGGTGGCGGAGCGCCCGCGCGGGGCAAAAAATCAGACGTTCTGGACGACGATATTCCGTTCTGAGAGGGGATATCGGCGGCCCGGCGCGGACATTCGACAGAAGAGCGGATCGCCCGATCTAATATACTGATTTATAACGGTTTTTCTCTACTAAAAAGCCCGTGGCGAGCGTTGCTCGCAGGTGCGTAAAGGGCTAGATTTCAAAGGCATTTCGGAGTCGGACGGCGGCATCCTGCCTCGCCGATTTTTCACCGGCTCCAACCAAAGAAAATCCGCTCCTTGAGCCAGACGACAACGCCCGCACCTTTGCCGCCGCGCCCCTTCGACGTGACACCGGTCACCATCGAAGAGGAGATGAAGCGCTCGTATCTCGACTACGCTATGAGCGTCATCGTCTCGCGCGCATTGCCCGATGTGCGCGACGGACTGAAGCCGGTTCACCGCCGCATCCTGTTTGCGATGAACGAGTCCGGGTTCGACTGGAGCCACGGCTATCGCAAGTCGGCCCGTGTCGTCGGCGAGGTGATGGGTAAATATCACCCGCACGGCGACTCCGCGATTTACGACTCAATGGTCCGTATGGCGCAGGATTTCTCCATGCGCCTGGAACTGATCGACGGGCAGGGCAATTTCGGTTCGATGGACGGCGATCCGCCGGCGGCCATGCGTTATACCGAGGCGCGCCTGGCCAAGGCTGCGGCCAATATGTTGGTGGATATCGACAAAGACACTGTCGATTTCCAGCCGAACTACGATGACACGTCGCGGGAGCCGACGGTTCTTCCGGCGCAGTATCCGAACCTGCTGGTCAACGGCGGTTCAGGCATTGCCGTCGGCATGGCGACGAATATCCCGACGCATAATCTGGCCGAAGTCGTCGATGCGTGCTGCCTCTATATCGACAACCCCAATGTCACGCTGCAGGAGTTGATGGCGGTTCTGCCGGGTCCGGACTTTCCGACCGGCGGCATCCTGATCGGGAAGCAGGGCATTTTCGATGCTTACCGGACCGGTCGCGGATCCATCATCATCCGCAGCCGATGCGCGATCGAGGAGATCCGCAAGGATCGTACGGCGATCATCGTCACCGAAATTCCCTATCAGGTAAACAAGGCCCGTTTGGTCGAGCGTATTGCCGAAGTTGCGCAACTGAAGCTGGTCGAGGGCATTTCCGACCTGCGTGACGAAAGCGATCGCGACGGTGTGCGCGTCGTCGTCGAGCTGAGCCGCGCCGTGAACGCTGAAGTGGTGCTGAATCAGCTCTACCGG
Organism: Alphaproteobacteria bacterium; assembly: GCA_965279355.1. Taxonomy (GTDB): domain Bacteria; phylum Pseudomonadota; class Alphaproteobacteria; order CACIAM-22H2; family CACIAM-22H2. Next base: position 288,123 of record OZ257155.1, read on the forward strand.
CACACGCCGCTGCAGACGAGTTTCGGCATCAATATGCTGGCGCTCAATGGCGGCCGTCCGGAACTGATGGGGCTGCGCGAAGTCATCACCGCCTTCATCGCCTTCCGCGAAGAGGTCATTACACGTCGGACGCGTTTCGAACTGCGCAAGGCACGCGAACGCGCGCATATCCTGATCGGCCTGGCCCTTGCTGTCGCCAATCTCGACCCCATCATCAAGCTGATCCGCGAAGCACCCAATCCGACAGTCGCCCGCGCGGAGTTGGCAGCGACGGACTGGCCGGTGCACGACATCGGACCGCTGATCGAACTGGTGAACGAGCCCGGTCGCGGCATTGTCGATGGCAAGTATCGGCTTTCCGAGGAACAGGCCAAGGCGATCCTCGATCTTCGTCTGCATCGCCTGACCGGGCTCGAGCGCGACAAGATTGGCGGCGACCTGCGCGAGCTTGTGAAGGAGATCGCTGAATATCTCGAAATTCTCGCTTCAAAGCCGCGTCTCTTTGGAATCATGAAAGACGAGCTTCTCGCGATCAAGGCGGAGTTCCATGACAAGCGGCGCACAGAACTCGCCGAAGGCGATGTCGATACCGATATCGAAGATCTGATCCAGCCGGAAGACATGGTCGTCACGGTGACGCATGGCGGCTACATCAAGCGCGTGCCTCTGTCGACCTATCGCGCGCAGCGCCGCGGCGGCCGCGGCCGTGCCGGCATGGCGACCCGCGACGAGGATTTCCTGTCGCAGGTGTTTGTCGCCAATACGCACACGCCGATGCTGTTTTTCTCCTCGCGCGGCATGGCCTACCAGCTCAAGGTCTTCCGGCTGCCACTGGGCACGCCGCAAGCGCGCGGCAAGGCGATGATCAATGTGCTGCCCCTGGAAGAAGGCGAGACGATCACAACGCTGATGCCGTTGCCCGCCGATGAGAATACCTGGGGCAACATGCATGTGATGTTCGCCACGTCGTCCGGCAACGTGCGCCGCAATGCGCTGTCGGACTTCCTGAATATCAAGGCCAACGGCAAGATCGCGATGAAGCTCGATCCGGGCGAAAAGCTGATCGCCGTCTCGGTCTGCAACGAGGAGATGGATGTCCTGCTGTCCGCGCGCGGCGGCAAGTGCATTCGCTTCACAGTGGCAGACGTGCGGGTGTTCACCGGCCGCACGTCCACGGGTGTTCGCGGCATTCGGCTCGAGGACAAGGACGAAGTCATTTCCATGTCGATGCTTCGCCACGCGGAGTATGACGCGGCGGAGCGGTCGGCCTATCTGCGGATGGCCAAGGCAAGGCGCGGTGGCGAGCCGGAGCCCGAGGGCTCACCGGAAAGCAGCGCCGAGGATGCCGAGGAGACAGCGGTGCCCGCGATTACGCTTTCCGAAGAGCGCTTCGCGGAGATGGCTGCACGGGAAGAATTCATCCTGACGGCAACGGCCAAGGGCTTCGGCAAGCGCAGCTCGTCCTATGAGTACCGGTTGGCCGGTCGCGGCGGGAAAGGCATTGCCAATATCGAAGTGACGACGAAAAACGGCGACGTTGTCGCATCCTTCCCGATCCGCCAGACCGACCAGTTGATGCTGGTCACCAATGCCGGCCAGTTGATCCGTATTCCCGTCGACGATATCCGGATTGCCGGTCGCAAGACGGTAGGGGTTACGTTGTTCCGCGTCGAAGGCGACGAGCGCGTGATGTCGGTCACCAAGCTGAGCGAGGAAGAGGAAGCGGGTCCGTCGGGTAACGGAGAGGCGCCGGTTAATGTCTGAAACGCGGGTCGGAATCTATCCCGGTACGTTCGACCCGATCACCAACGGGCATCTCGACATTATCGGGCGCGCGGCTGGTGTGGTTGACCGGCTGGTCGTCGGGGTCGCTGTGAACATCGGGAAGGGGCCGTTGTTTTCTCTTGAGGAACGCGTCGATACGGTTCGTGAAGAGGTGAAGGCGTCTCTCGGCAGTGCCGCCGCACGGATCGAGGTGCGGCCGTTCAAGACGCTGCTGATGCATTTCGCGCATGAAGTCGGAGCGCGTGTCATCGTGCGCGGTCTGCGTGCTGTTTCTGACTTCGAGTATGAATTTCAGATGGCGGCGATGAACCGCCGCCTCGATCCGACCGTGGATACCGTCTTTCTCATGGCGTCGGAATCGCAGCAGTTCATTTCATCGCGGTTCGTGAAGGAAATTGCTCGCCTGGGTGGCGATATTTCTCCGTTCGTCAGCCCGCGCGTCGTGGCGCGGATCAAGTCGGCCATCGCGCGCGGCGGCGATAACGCCAAGCCCGCCGACGATGGCCTCGGTACAACCCGTCCCCCGGCGCCCAACCGCTCCCCGCTCTAGTCTGTTACCGCATCGGCGCCTCGACGCAGCCTAGTGTGACGAGTTTGGTATGACCGTATGTCCGATGGCACGCTGGTAGTGCCATTTTTTGACTATTAATCGCTCCTACGCATTTATCTCTAATTAGAGCAAAACTTTCCGCGTCATATTCCCCATGGGAGACGCAGTCAATGAATTCAGACGCTCCGAAAAACCAAGCCCCGAAAATCGATCCCAACATCGAATCCCGCCGGAAATTTCTCGCCGCGTGCGGCCGACTCTCGCTGGCGACCCCGCCCGCAATCGCACTTCTGCTGTCTTCGGCCGAGCATAACTACGCACAGGCCGGGTCAGGCGGCGGCGGCGGGGGTGGTGGCCGCGGTCATCGCCGTCGCGGGTTCCGCTTCTAGGGCAAACGGCTTCAGGGACGGTCGTCGGCCGGTTTCGTTGGTCGACGACCGTCTTCTCGATTGTTTTGCCAATTGGGTAAGTGCCGGTTGCCAGCCGGGGCAACCCCCTTTACATACTCGCTGAGAACGAGCCCGTAGCTCAGCGGTAGAGCATCTGACTTTTAATCAGAGGGTCGATGGTTCGAAACCATCCGGGCTCACCAACACACCGCAAATAACCAGATGATTGTCCGCGAAGACCGCAGCGATTCGCTGTCGTCAGTGCGTTCGACTTCTGTGGCAAATCCACGCACAAAGTTGCGGTAGGCGTTAACCGTGTCTCTCTCGTTGTTGGACGTTAGAGCGGATCCGTTCCGGGCCGCGTTCAAACGACGTGAGGTGAAGTATGCGAAATTTGGCATTCGGCATGGCAGCGCTCGCGCTGCTCGGCGGCTGTGCGCAGGACGCAATGCGCGCGCCTATCGAAGAAGCCAGGCGGTGCCGTAACTTTCCTGATGCTTCTGAACGCGATCGCTGCTTTGAGCGGTTGGAACAGCAGGGTTATGTGAATGTCCGCGACCAGGTGGGCGGCCGGTATTCCGAAGAAGGGACCGCGCGCAACGATCCCAGCGGAGGAGCATCGTCCGGCGGCGATAGCGGCAGCGCTGGAGGTGCGAGTGGGGGCAGCGCTGGTGCCGGCGGAGGCGGCGGAGCGGGTGGTGGTGCTGGCGGAGCCGGCGGTGGAGCCGGTGGTGGCGGCCTCGGCGGTCTTCTTTAAGGCGCGTATCTGAAGATATCGGGTGCTGCCGATCAGCACCCGGTATTTTCGCCTTTCGCCCACTCCTGCACACGGCGATGAAGATGATCGAGGGTGACGACGGTCTCGTCGAATTGAAGATCGCTGTGCGTCACAACGCGGGTACCGGCGGCCATGGGTGCAACATCGACAACAAACCGCTTGGGTGTATCGGCGCTCCGCGGCGGGGGTTGAAGAAGAACCAGTTGTCCGGGAGAGGGGCCCGGCACATCGCCATCCTCGAATGCACTCACCCGGTTGGGCCAGCAGGCGGTCATTGCCCAGCGCAGCCGATCGAAGACGAGATCGGAGGGGGCATCGATCATAAAACCGCGGCGCGGCTCTCCCTGACCTTCGGCGTGTGCAGCGAAGGACAGCAGAACGAGTGCGAGCGTGAAAATCAGCCGCATGCCAGCAGCATAGCTTGGTTTCTCTATCCGCACCCGGAGTTGTGTCAGCGCCGTGACAAAAATGGAACCAGCCTGTGATTTGGCTTGATGGGGCTGCGGTACCGCTTACGTACCCCTCACGTCACAGCCGCAATCGGCGAGCGTCGTTGGCGGGACGTCTGTAGCCAGAGTTTAGGGGCAGATCATGCGTTGGCGACTTCTTCTGCAGGCGGCTTTGGTGGTCGGCTTCGTTTGTAACTGGAGCATGACACCCGTCACCGCCCAGGTCGTGCAGGGCGGTTATGTCCTGGGTGGCGCGGGTCTGCAGCAATTGCGCGATTCACAGGCCGGCGGAACCACCCATGGATTTGAACCGGGCTGGGCCGGGATTGCCGGGCTTGGTTATGGGCTGGGGAACGGCGTGCGGCTTGAAGGCGAACTCGGCTATCGCCGCAGTCCGGAAGACAATACCGGGACGATGTCGGCGTGGAGCCTGATGGGAAACGCACTCTATGATTTCGATCTCAAGTCCCGCTTCACACCCTACGCGGGCGTTGGCCTGGGCGCCGCCCGCCTCAAGGCGGACGGTCTACCGGTGAGCGGCAGCACGCTGAACGATTCCGATACCGTCCTCGCTTATCAGGGACTGGCCGGCGTTGGCTATGCGCTTGACGGCAATCTCAAGCTCGATTTCGGGTACCGCTATTTCGCGACAGAGGAACCGTCCTTCACCGATCGAAGCGGCCGCAGCTTCGACAGCGAGTTTCGCGACCACACCGTTCTCATGACCCTGCGATACGAGTTTCGCTAGCCGCTCGGCCCAATCTCAACAACCCGTAATCACATGAAAAGGGGTAAAGCTATGAAGCATGTCATCTATTCCACGGCCGCTGTCGCCATGGCCGCGTTGCTTGGCGGTGCGGCGGTTGCGCAGACGCCGGCCCCGGCCGGCAACGCTCCCCAGCAGCTGCCGGGGGTTGTCGTCATCACCTCCACCGGCCAGCAGGCGATGCTGCCGAACCCCGATGCGCAGCAGGCGGCACCGTTCAATCCGGCGCCGCTTGGAACATCGATCGTGACGACGGCGGACAAGCGTCGGGTGGATGTCGTCAGCGGCTATAACGTCACCTACACCATCGATGGCCGCTGGCATCCGACGGTCGCCATGCTGACGGACGGGCTGGATACGCGCACGATCTTCCCGGTCGAGGCACCCCAGCAACTCTGGCCGCTTGAAGTCGGCAAAAGCACCACCTTCAACATCGACGGCAGCGCCGGCGTGCGTGCCATCACCGCCAAGGTATTGCGTACGGAAGTCGTGCGCGTGCCCGCGGGCTCTTTCTACTCCTACGTGATCGAACGCCGCGATCGGGATATGGAATTCCGCGAGAACGTCGCGACGTACTGGTACGCGCCGGCCGTCGGTTCCTACGTGAAGTTCCAGGAAACCTTCAATCGTCCGGGCCGCGCGCGTCCGGCCTGGGAACTGGTATCCATCGTTCTTCCGCACCCGCTGGCGGGGACCGTGCCGGTCAACACGCCGGGCGATTCACCGGAGAAGCGCGCCCAGTTCTGCAGCGAGAAGGGGACTGGCGTGCCGCTCTCCGACGGCCGCCAGCTGTTCCTCGAATGCCCGACCTACGTACAGGCCAATCTCCTGACCTATCGGGAGTGGCTGGCGCAGGCAAACCGCTAACGGATATCGACGGTGGCCTCGCGCGTCATACGCGCGGGGCTGCCGTCGATGCCGCGCTCGCGATCAATTGTGATGATCCCCCGGTAGCGGCCGGCCGGCCACGGCCTACCGGCACTTGGACTGATCGCCATCGATGGCGTGTATCGTGCCATCGCTTTTTCGATGACACCCTTCCTCTCAGCTGTCGCGCCGTTGGGAGCGACAATCTGGAGGCTGACCTTGTCGCCAGCCTCGGTTCCGTAGGCGGCAGCCCAGAAATGGAGTTGAGGCACCGCCGCGGTGAGGGCTTTTTCACCATCGGCGTTGCGCGCAAGCATTTCATTGGCGAACGGTGTCGCCGAGAATCCGGCGGCGAAAATAGAGAAATCCTGATTTTCGATCTTTGTTGCGGCGCTCCAGAGCGTGCCGGCGGTGGCACGCGGATCGCAGGTCGTGGATGCTTCTTTCCCGGTGAACGGGTCGAGACGCTTGCCGTTCAGCCGAACCTCGAGATGCACGTGGGGGAACTCCGCCGCGCCGGATAGTCCAACCATTCCGAGATGCGTGCCCCGTGCAATGCGGTCGCCGACTTTGACGGCAACGCTTCCGCGCCGCATATGGCAGTACTGGGTTTGCCAGCCGTTGGGGTGGCCAAGCGTGACGCCGTTTCCGCATTCCTTGTTGGCGACAGCCGTTTTGTCGGTGAGATAGACGCCATCGGGTTCGCCATCGCGCAAGCCTAAAACAACTCCGTCGGCTGAGGCGATGACCGGAATGCCTCGCTCGACATCCCGCATATCACGTACGGCGAAATCGGTGCCGGTATGCCCCTCATAAGTTCGGTTGCGGCATTGGAAATCACGCGCCGCGCTGGATCTGTCGACATCGAAATAGTTGACGATCCAACAGGTCTCGCCGAGCTGGCAGCGGATCGGCAGGGTGAGATTTAGCCCACCCCCGGGCGGCCCGGCCGGACTCGGCTGGGCGAGTGTGGGCGGCGAGGCGATAAGGGCGAGCAGGAAACCGCTAGCGCCGAAGATAATGTTGAGCATGCGCAATTTTAACACCACCGGCTGATTTTGCAGAGCGTTTGACGGGAATTTGACGGCAAAGATGCGACCTGAGGTCCAGATTCCGCATGAAGTCTCTGGCGCATCTGACTAAAATTGGCGCCAACCCCCGAGGGAGGACCATTCGCCCATGTTCAGACTATGGACGGCGGCTGCCTGTATTGCCGTTGTATCGACGACAACCGTTCAGGTCGCGACGGCGCAAACCGCCCAGACTTATCCCGAGCGCGAGATCAAAGCCGCGGTTGGTTTTGTCGCGGGCAGCGGCGCTGACGTCATTGCCCGCTATTTCACCGAGAAGATGCGGCCGCTTGCCGGCAAGCCGGTCATCATTGAAAACAAGCCAGGCGCGCAGAGTTCCATCGCCGCCGAATACGTCGCGCGCTCCAAGCCCGACGGCTATACGATTTACATTACCGGCGTTGCCGCGATCACGCTGAACATGCACCTGTTTAAGAAGATCGGCTACGACCCGGTCAAGGATTTCACGCCCGTTGCACCGCTTCTGGTGCAGCCGTTCATTCTGGTGACTCCGGCAAACGGGCCGATCCGGACGGTCGCGGATCTCACCGCCGATCTGAAGAAGAAGGGCAACAAGGCATCCTATGCCGCATCGGCGTCGCTATCGGTCGCCAGCGCCGAACTTTACAAGCGTGCGATCGGCGTCGACGTGGTTCGTGTGTCATATCGAGAAGCCAATTCGGCGATGAACGACATGATGGCAGGATCAATCGATCTCTTCTTTGCCGATCCGGTGGTTGCTCTGGAGCAGGCGCGATCCGGGCGTGTCCGCGCGCTGGCGGTAACGACCGCCGAACGTGTCAAGGCGATCCCGGAATTGCCGACAATGGCCGAGGCGGGAGTCGACAATGTCGTTGTCTCATCCTGGTGGTCCGTCTATGCGCCGACGGGAACCCCGCCGGATATTATCCAGAAGATCAATGGCTGGATTCACCAGATCCAGGCGACCGAAGAAACGCGGAAATTCCTGGCGAGCTTTGGCGCCGATCCGTTCGTTTCAACGCCGGAACAGCTCAGGCAACATCACCTGAAGGAAATCGAGCGCTGGGCGAAGATTGCGGCGGTCGCCAAGTTCGAGACACAGTAACGACTAATACCGAGATTAATACTGGCGCTCCGGATTTTTACGCTGGGCGTCAGGCACAACAGGAGAAAGTAAAAGATGCTCTCATCGAAATTTCGCGGCGCGACGCTGGCACTTCTTGCGACATGCGTATTGCCATTGTCGCAGGCTGACGCGCAGGAATATCCGAACCGCGAAATCAAGGCTGTCGTCGGTTTCGCGGCTGGCAGCGGCGCAGACGTGCTTGCGCGTTTTTTCGCGGAGAAGATCAGGGAAAAGGCGGGCGTGCCGCTGATCGTCGACAACAAGCCGGGTGCGCAGAGCGCCATTGCGGCGGAGTTTGTGGCGCGCTCCAAGCCGGACGGCTACACGATGTTCATCACCGGCGGCGGCGTCTTTACGGCCAACACCCATCTCTTCAAGAAGCTCTCCTACGACCCGGCAAAGGATTTTCAGCCGATCGCGCCGTTTCTGACGCAGCCCTTTATTCTGGTCGTCGATACCAAGTCGTCGTTCAACAGCGTGGCGGACCTGACCGCGCACCTCAAGGCGAAGGGCGACAAGGCGTTCTATGCCGCTCCGTCGATCTTGCCGGTTGCTGCCGCCGAAATGTATAAGGCCAGCGCCGGTCTCAAGGCTGTCCAGGTGCGGTACCGCACAGCTGCCGAGGCGATGAACGACATCATGACCGGTCAAGTCGAATTGTATTTTTCCGACCCGGTCTTTGCGATCGAACAGGTCAAGGCGGGCAGGCTGCGTGCTCTCGCGGTGACGACGCCCAAACGCGTCGCTCCGCTCCCGGACCTGCCGACAATGACCGAGGTTGGCGTGCCCGGTGTCGAGATTGTGTCCTGGTGGTCGCTTTGGATGCCTGCCGGGGTGTCGCCGGATGTGATCCAGAAGGTCAATTCGTGGGCCCGTCAGGTTGTCGAGAGCGAGGAAACGAAGAAGTTCCTCTCGGGCTTTGGCGCCGAGCCGTGGTCGGGCACAACTGAAGAGCTTAAGGCCCATTACCTGCGCGAGGTCGAACTCTGGAATAAGATCGCGGTGATGTCGAAGCTGGAGCCGCAGTAAGGCGACTTAATACAAAAGAAGGCACCGGGCGCGTGGGGCGCCTGGTGCCTCCTATTTAGGGAGGATTTAAGATGATCAAGACAGTCCGGCGGGTCGCCATCGCGTCTATGCTCTGCATGTTGCCGTGGGCAGCGGCAAGCGCACAGGACTATCCGAACCGCGAAATCAAATCGATCTGCGGCTTTCCCGCCGGCAGCGGCGCCGATGTGCTGGTGCGCTATTTCAGCGCCAAGCTGCAGGACCTCGCAGGCAAGCCGGTCATTGTCGAGAACAAGTCGGGTGCCAGCAGCGCGATCGCGGCGGAGTACGTGGCCCGCGCTAAGCCGGATGGCTACACCATCTTCATCACCGGCGGCGGTCCTCTGACCGCCAACATGCATGTCTTCAAACAGCTCCGCTATGATCCGACCAAGGACTTCCAGCCGGTCTCGCCGATTCTGATTCAGCCGTTCATCCTGGTTGTCGATCCAAAGTTGCCGGTCAACACGGTCGCCGATCTGACGGCGCGCCTAAAGGCGAAGGGCGACAAGAACTTCTACGCCGGTCCGTCGGTGCTGCCGATTGCCAACGCCGAGATGTACAAGGCGGCAACTGGCGTACAGGCGGAGCAGGTGCTTTATCGCACCGCGGCTGAAGCGCTGCAGGACGTTCAGGCCGGGACGGTGGAGCTGTTCTTCTCCGATCCGGTCTTTGCGGTGGAGCAAATCAAGGCCGGGAAGCTGAAGGCTCTGGCCGTGACGACGCCGACACGCGTATCTGCGCTTCCGGACCTCCCGACAATGGCCGAGGTCGGTATTCCTGACGTGAATGTCATCTCGTGGTGGTCGCTCTGGATGCCGGCGGGCGCACCCCCCGAGGTCGTGAGCAGGCTCAATGGATGGATGCAGGAAATCCTGAAGACCGAGGAAACCAAGCGGTTCCTGTCCGGCTTTGGCGGCGAGGCGTGGCTTGGTACGCCCGATCAGCTGAAAGCGCATCACGTGAAGGAAGTCGAACTCTGGAAGAAGATCGCGCAGGTCGCAAAGCTGCAGCAGCAGTAATCTGTATTGCAATCCGGCATCCGGCGCGTGGGGTGCCCGATGCCATGAGCCGACAGAAAGGTAAGATGATGTTTCAACACATCCGACGGGCCGCCGTTATTTCCCTTCTCGGCATTTTGCCGTGGGCAACGGCGAATGCGCAGGATTATCCGAACCGCGAGATCAAGGTGATTTGCGGGTTTCCGGCCGGCAGCGGTGCCGATCTGACCGTTCGTTTTTTCTCCGAAAAGCTCCGGCCCTATGCCGGGCAGCCGCTCATCATTGAGAACAAGCCCGGTGCCAGCAGCGTTATCGCCGCTGAATACGTGGCGCGCGCCAAGCCGGATGGCTACACGATCTTCATCACTGGTGGCGGGCCTCTGACGGCGAATCCGCACGTTTTCAAGGAGCTTCGCTACGATCCGAGCAAGGATTTCCAGCCGATCGCGCCGCTACTGATGCAGCCATTCGTACTGGTGGTGGAACCGAAGGCGCCGCATCGGTCGGTAGCCGACCTGCTTGCCTTCCTGAAAGCCAAAGGCGACAGGGCATCCTATGCCGCTCCGTCCGTTCTTTCGGTTGCGAATGCGGAAATGTTCAAGGCCGCGACCGGTCTTCCGACCGTTCAGGTCATGTACCGCACCGCGATGGATGCGTTGAAGGACGTTCAGGGCGGGCAAATCGAGTTGTATTTCGCCGATCCGCTCTTCGCAATTGAGCAGGTGAGATCCGGACGTCTACGCGCGCTTGCCGTGACGACCCCGGAGCGGGTGGCGCCGCTGCCGGACCTGCCGACGATGGCCGAATTGGGCTATCCGACGGTCAATGTGACGTCGTGGTGGGCGATCTGGGCGCCGACAGGTATCCCCGACGAGGTGACACAGAAGATGAATGGCTGGGCAAATCAGCTTCTCGCGACCGAGGATGCCAGGAAGTTCCTCTCGAGCTTTGGCGCGGTCCCCTGGCCGGGCTCGCCCGATGTGCTGAAGCAGCAGTACCTGAAGGAAGTCGAGACCTGGAAGAATGTAGCTCAGGTTGTCAACCTGCGGCAGAACTGACGACAAATGATAAGAGGTGACGCAATGCGGTCGCTTAAGGCGTTCTGTAGGGTCGCAACTCTATCGCTGGCCGGTCTGCTTGTCTTGTCGACGGCACACGCGCAATCTGACTATCCAAACCGGGACATTCGCATTATCTGCGGGTTTCCCGCCGGCAGCGGTGCCGATGTCTTTGTGCGCTTCTTTGTCGAGCACATGAAGCCGTTCAGCAGCAAGCCGTTGATCGTGGACAACAAGCCGGGGGCGCTCAGCGTCATTGCAGCGGAGCACGTCGCGCGCTCCAAACCGGACGGCTACACCCTGTTCCTCACCGGTGCCACGCCGATTACGTCCAGCGTGTATCTGTTTCGGCAGCTGAAATACGATCCGATCAAGGATTTCACGCCGATCAGCACGCTACTGTGGCAGCCGGTGATTCTCACAGTGAGTTCGAAGAGCTCCATCACGAGCGTGAAAGACCTGATCGCTCATCTCAGGGCGAAGGGCGACAAGGCAACGTACGGCGGAACGTCGACGTCGTCGGTTGCCAATGCGGAGATCTTCAAGTCGCGGCTCGGTCTCGATCAGGTTGTGCAGGTCGCCTACAAGGAGTCTCAGCAGGCGATTGCCGACATGTACGACGGCAGTCTGGATTTCATCTTCGCCGATACGGTAGCGGCCATGGAATCCAGCCGCTCCGGGCGGACACGCTCGATCGCCGTGACGACCCCGCAGCGGGTCTCGAGCCTGCCGGACCTGCCGACCCTGCATGAATCAGGACTCGAAGGATATGATTGGACCTCCTGGTGGGCGGTCCTGGCGCCGGCGGGAACGCCGCCGGAAATCGTCGCCACGGTAAACGGCTGGGTCAATCAGATGATGGTCAAGCCGGAGGTCAAGGCGTTCCTGAACCAGTTCGGGGCGGATCCAATGCCGGGCAATCCGGAAAGCACGCGCAAGCGCCAGGTGGAAGAGATCGAGCGCTGGAAGGAAATCGTGCGGATTGCGAAGATCGAGCCGCAATGAGCGGAACGCCGTAATCGGCGCCGCTTGAGACACGAGACCGGGGCAGGTGGGCCACCGGTCTCTAAGGGAGGAAAAGTATGAAGCGATATCAGTTGACCGGCTTCGCGGCCGTTCTGGCCTGTGCACTTGTTCTGCCGTTCGCGGCCGGTCACGCGCAGGGGTTTCCCAATCGGGAAATCAAGGTCATCAGTGGCTACGCCGCAGGGACGGGCGGCGACATCATGGTCCGCTTCTTCGCGGAACAGATACGACCGTTTATCGGCGATAAAGCCGTCATTGTTGAAAACAAACCCGGCGCGCTCAGCAGTATCGGCGCCGAAGCAGTGGCACGCGCGAGGCCGGACGGCCACACGCTCTTTATCACCGGAGCCGTTCCGCTGACCGCCAACAAGTTTTTGCTCAAAAAAATCGGTTACGACCCGGTCACGGATTTTTCGATGATCAGCACGCTGCTGTGGCAGCCGGTCGTGTTGATTGTGCCGCCGACGTCTCCGGCCAAGACGGTTGCGGAACTTACCGCTCTTCTGAAGGCCAAGCAGGGTAAAGCTTCGTATGGTGGCGTCTCGACGTCGTCCATCGCGACGGCGGAAATCTACAAATCGCTGGTCGGCCTCGATGTCCTCCAGGTGCCCTACAAGCAGACCAGCCCGGCCTTGAGCGATATGCAGGACGGCAGTCTTGATTTTATCTTTGGCGATCCGCTTGCGGTGTTACCGTTGCACAGATCGGGCAAGGTTCGCGCCCTGGCGGTGACGACACCGCAGCGCTCATCGACGGCACCGGAACTGCCGACCATGGTTGAAGCCGGGGTCCCCGGCTACGAATGGACGTCGTGGTGGGCAGCCGCCGCCCCTCCGGGAACACCGCGGGAGATCGTGAACACGCTGAATGGCTGGTTCACGGATATGCTGAAGAAGGAGAGCGTAAAGACGTTCCTGTTCACCAACGGAGCCGAGCCGTTCCCTGGCACTCCAGAAAGCGCCAAGCAGCGGCAGATTGCCGACATCACGCGCTGGCAGACATTATTCAAGCAGCTGAATATCGAACCGCAATAAGTCATCTGGGCGGCTTTCCAATGGGAAGCCGCCCATTTTCCTGGTGCCTAGCGGCGCCCCGGGAAAACGTGCAGAATTGCCGTATTCAAGCGCCGGAAAGGCGCGACATAACTTACAGGGAGGAACAACAATGGCACGATCCTTATGGATGACGGGTGGTGTGGTCTCCGCTGTCATTATTGCGCTGGCCGCAGTTCCGGCCGTAGCGCAACAGGACTACCCGACAAAGGAAATTAAGGTCGTGGTCGGCTTCGGCGCCGGCGGTGGCGGCGATATCCTGGCCCGTTATTTCTCCGACAAGCTGTCGCAGAAAGCCGGCAAACCCGTGATTGTCGAGAACAAAGTCGGCGCGCTCGGGAATATCGCTTCCGAATTCGTCGCGCGCGCGCGCCCCGACGGCTACACGTTGCAGATCACCGGTGCGAACGGTACCCACGCCTCGGCAAAGTACATGTTCAAGAATCTGCCGTTCGATCCGCAAAAGGACTTCACCCCGATCACGACCGTTGCGCGGCTCGCTTTCGTCCTGATGATCGATCCGAAAACGCCGGCCACCAATGTGGCGGAGCTTACCGCCCATCTCAAAAAGAAGAGCAAAGTCAGCTTCGGCAGCGCCAACACAACATCGCTCGTTGCAGGGGAGCTCTACAACATCGCGGCCGGCCTCAACGGTGTGAACATTCCGTATCGCGCAACGACGGACGCTTTTAACGAACTGCTCGGCGGCCAGATCGACTACATGTTCATGGATGCAACCTTCAGCATCGAGCAGGCGCGCGCCGGAAAACTTCGCGCGCTGGCCGTGAGCTCGGGCGAACGGCTTTCCATGGTTCCCGAGATCCCGGCGATGAAAGAGGCTGGCATCGGAGATTTCGACCTGGCGCCGTGGTGGGCGTTTTTTGGCCCCGCCGGGCTTCCGCAGCCGATTGTCGCCAAACTCGAAGGTTGGCTGAACGAGATCGTCAAGGCGCCGGAGACGAAGGAGTTCCTGAACCGTCAGGGGACCGAGCCGTTCCCCGGCAATGCAAAGATGATGGCCGAGCATCTCTCAAAGGAAATCGTCAAATGGGAGGCGGCGCTCAAGGCTGCCAAGGTGCAGCCGCAATAAGAGCAGATGCGGAATCGGCCCACGGACCTGGTAACAGCAAAGGTGCGTTTTAGAATGAAAAAGTTGGCATTGGCACGATCGTTTCTGGCTTTCCTCGCATTGTCGAGCCTCAGCTCGGTAACGCCTGCGGCGGCGCAGGCTTACCCGGCACGCGAGCTCAAAACCATGTGCGGATTCAATCCCGGCAGCGGCGCAGACGTCCTCTGTCGCTTCTTCTCGGACAAACTGAGCGGCCTCGCCGGCAAGCCGGTGCTCGTCGAAAATCGCGGTGGCATGGGCGGTGTTCTCGGTGCCGAAGCCGCGGCACGCGCCCGGCCGGATGGCTACACGGTGCTGATCACGCCGGGAGGTTCAACGCATACGGCAGCGGCTCACCTCTACAAGAAGCTTCCCTACGACCCAATCAAGGACTTCGCGCCGGTTACGACGCTGTGCGACCTGTCGTTCGTGCTCGTCGTCGATCCCGCACGGAACCTGAAAACCGTCGCCGATCTGACGGGCTATCTCAAGCAGAAGGGGGGCAAGGCGAACTATGGGGCCTCGACCAGCACCGGAATTGTTGCTGCCGAACTCTATAAGGCAGCGACGGGCCTCGAAGTAACGCCGGTCCAGTTCCGTGGCGCGGCGCCGCAAATCGGCGCGTTGCAGGTCGGTGATATCGATTTCCTCTTTACCGACACTGTGACCGCACTTGAACAGTCCCGGGCGGGGAAATTACAGGCGCTCGCGGTGACGTCCGCAAAGCGGATCAGTGCTGCTTCTCACCTGCCGACAATGCGGGAGATCGGGTTTGCCAATTTCGATCTGACGTCCTGGTGGTCGGTTCACATGCCGCGAGAAACGCCGCAACCGATCGTTGACAAGCTGGTGACCTGGTTCAACCAGATCATCGCCATGGAGGAGACCAAAAAATTCTTCAATACGATCGGCGCGGAACCGATGCCCGGCACGCCGGAGAGCCTGACTGCGCTGATCGTCGAGGATACCAAGCGTTGGGCTGAGTACGTGAAGGTCGCCAAGCTTGAACCGCAATAAGGACTGCGCCCCAAACGACTATTGAACATCAGACCCTAAAGAGGAGACTTCCATGACACAATCGAGACGCGACCTGTTGCGGCTTGCTGCTGCGGCGCCCGCGCTGTCCTTGACCTCCGGCTCGGCATTCGCGCAGGCGGACTATCCGAACAAGAACATCACGGCGATCTGCATGTTTCCGGCCGGAACCGGCGCAGATGTGTTCGTCCGCTTCTATGGCGATCAGCTGCAGAAGCGTCTGGGTAAACCGGTCATCGTCGAAAATAAGGTAGGCGCGTTCGGTCTGATCGCGACGCAGCAGGTTGCCCAGGCCCGTCCGGATGGCTACACGATCTATATCGCGCCGGGCAGTTCAGTTCTTGCCGCGGCACCGCATCTTTACAACACGGTGCCTTACGATTCGATCAAGGACTTCCAGTCGGTGACGTCACTGGCAAAGCTGACGTTCTTCCTCACGGTGGCTGCGGACAGCCCTTATAAGACCGTTGCGGATCTGACGGCCGCGTTGAAGGCGAAAGGCGACAAGGCCTCATACGGATCGACCGCCAATACCGGTCTGGTATCGAGTGAGCTTTATAAAGCCTCGTTCGGTCTTCAGACCGTCGAGGTGAAATATCGCGACGCAGCCACCGCGCTGAATGATCTGATCGGCCATCAGGTGGAGTTCATCCATTTTGATCCCGTTGCTGTTCTCGAATACGCAAAAGCAGGTCGGGTGCGTATCCTGGCAACCGCATCGGCGGAGCGTATGGCCTCTGTCCCGGATGTGCCGAGCGCCAAGGAAGTCGGCATCAGCGGCGATATCGTTGCCTGGTGGTCGGTCCATGTTCCCGCGAAGACGCCTATGGCCATTGTCGACAAGCTGGAGAGTGCCTTCAACGCTATCGTTGCCAGCGACGAGGCCAAAAAATTCCTGGCCAATCAGGGATCGGATTCATTTCCAGGCAATCGCAAGGTCATCGATGACCTCCTCGCGCGCGACCTCAAGGCCTGGGGCGACTATGTGAGGATCGCCAAGATACAGAAAGTGTAGGGCTGGAAATCAGCCTCGAAGCGGGACGGAAAGCGGAGGGCAATATGAGGCATTCATTCGCTGCGATTCTGGCGGCAACCATGTTGCCTCTCTTCGCGATGGGAACGGCGCCGGCCTGGTCACAGGCGGACGCCTATCCCAGCCGGCAGATCACCTCGATCTGCATGTTTCCTCCGGGAACAGGGGCGGACGTCTTCGTTCGTTTCTTTGCCGCCAAGCTGCAGGACCTTGCCGGCAAGCCAGTGATTGTCGACAACAAGGTCGGTGCGTTCGGCAACATCGCCACCGAGGCGGTCGCCAAGTCACGGCCGGACGGTTACACGATCTATATCGCGCCCGGAAGTTCCGTCCTGGCATCCTCGCCGTCGCTGTTCAAGAAGCTGAATTACGATCCAGTCAATGATTTCGAGCATGTGACGACACTGGCGAAGATCGCCTTCATGCTGATTGTCGAGCCGAATTCTCCGCATAAGACGGTCGCAGATCTCACCGCGCATCTCAAGGCGAGGGGAGACAAGGGCTCTTACGGCTCCGCAGCCAATACCGGGCTGGTTGCAGCTGAGCTCTACAAGGCTGCATTCGGTTTGCCGACCGTCGAAGTAAAGTACCGGGCGATTGCCGAGGCGTTGAACGACTTACAGGGTAAGCAACTTGAGTTCGCCTTCATCGATACGCAGGGCGGGCTCGAACAGTCGCGCGCCGGCCGTGTCAGGGGGCTGATGGTGACGTCGGCTCAGCGCATGGCTTCCGTTCCGGAACTACCCGGTGCGAGCGAAGCCGGCGTGCCGGGTATGGATCTTGTTGCCTGGTGGTCGGTGCATACGCCGGCCAGGACGCCCAAGCCGATCCTCGACAAGCTCGAAGGCTGGTTCAATCAGATCGTTCAGATGGAGGAAACGAAGCAGTTCCTCAATCGTTCAGGCTCCGATCCGTTTCCCGGAAATTCGACGATGCTGAAGGACCTGCTTGCGAAGGATACGAAGGCCTGGGCCGACTATGTCCGACTGGCAAAGATCGAGCCGCAATGAGATCAAGCCTGTAGTACCGCCGTTTCATCGAGGGGAGAGACCGAAATGTCGCAATCACGCCGTCAAATTCTTCGTGTCGCCGCTGCCGCGCCCGCGCTGGCGCTGCCATGGCAGGCCGGTTTGTCGTGGGCGCAGGGCGCCGCCGATTATCCGAACAAGGAAATCCGCTCGATCTGCAACCTTGCCGCCGGGTCGGCCACCGACATCATCACGCGGTTCTTTGCGGACAGGCTGTCGAAAGTCGCCAATCGCACCGTCATCGTCGAGAACAAGGTTGGGGCGGCCGGCGCCATCGGCGTGGAGGCGGTCGCGCGCTCGCGGCCGGATGGCTACACGATCTTCATCGGCGGTGGTAGCTCGGCGATGGCGGCGGCGCCGAATATTTACAAAAAGCTCCCTTACGATCCGAATACCGATTTCGAGCACGTCACGACGCTGTTGCGTGTGTGCTTCGTCATGATGGTTGACGGCAAGAAGCCGATCCACTCCGTTGCCGATTTGACGGAGCATCTGAAGAAGCGGGGCGACAAGGCGAACTACGGAACCTCGACATCGCCCGGCACGGTCGCCGCGGAAATGTATAAGCAGGCCATCGGCCTGAATGTCCTGCAGGTCAACTACAAGACCACCCAGGAAATCCTGACCGACCTTGCAGCCGGCGAAATCGACTTCACCTTTGTCAGTTCGGCGACAGCGAAGGAGCAGCATGCGTCCGGCCGCTTCCGGGCCCTGGCGATCACTCCACCGGAACGCATGGCCGTAACCGGTGACTGGCCGACAATGCGGGAAGTAGGTATCCCGGCGGCCGATATCCTCGATTTCTGGTCGGTGCACGTACCGGCCAAGACACCGCAGCCGATCGTGGACAAGCTGGAGGGCTGGTTCAATCAGATCGTGCGGATGGAGGAGACCAAGGCGTTCCTCTGGAACATCGGCGCCGATCCGTACCCCGGCAATCAGAAGCTTGTCCGAGAACTGATTCCGGCCCAGCGGAGAAAATGGGCGGACTACATGAAGATCGCGAAGATCGAGCCGGTCTGAGCGGCAGGGCCGCAGAAAAGAGCGGCCGCGGCATTTGCTGCATCGCAACAATCTAGTGGCTCAACCGCTTTGAACACAGGGTGATTAGCCGCTATACACTGCCCTACCGTTATTGAGGGAGAGGAATACCTATGGTCATTTCAAAAATGCTGCGTCCGACCTTGCTGGCGCTTCCGCTGGCACTGCTCGCCGCGCCCGGCATGGCGCAGGATTACCCGGCGCGCGAAATCCGGGTGGTCTGCGGCTATGCCGCTGGCACCGGCGCCGATATTCTCGTGCGCTTCTTCGCCGACAAGCTGCGCCCGCTGACCGGCCAGACCATGCTTGTCGAGAACAAAGTTGGCGCGTTTACCGCAATCGCGGCCGAATACGTAGCGCGGGCACGCCCCGATGGCTACACGCTGTTCATCACCGCGGGCAATTCGACAATGGCGGGCAATCCGCATCAGTTCAACAAGCTGCCCTACGATCCGCTGAAGGATTTCGCCCCGATCACCACGCTGGTGACCTTGCCCTTCGTTCTGACCGTGAAGCCGGATTCCAGCATGAAGACGGCGCAGGACCTCATCACGCAGATGAAGGCAAAGGGCGACAAGGCATCCTACGGCGCTCCCAATACGATCTCGGTCGCCGCGGGAGAGCTTCTTAAGAATATGGCTGGATTGAGCGCGGTTCAGGTGACGTACAAATCGACGCCCGAGGCGCTCACGGACCTGATTGGCAACCAGATCGACTACCTGTGGGCTGACGGCACGTTTGCCGGCGGCCAGATCGCCAATAATCGCCTGCGGGGTCTCGCCGTAACAACCGGCAAGCGCTCTGCAGCCTTCCCCGACCTGCCGACCCTCGATGAGGCCGGCGTGAAAGGGTACGACCTGACGGCCTGGTGGGGCGCATGGTTCCCCGCGAACACACCCAAGCCGATCGTCGACAAGATGAACGGCTGGCTGACCCAGATCCTCGCCTCGCAGGAAGCAAAGGACTACCTGACCAAGACGGCGGCGGCGACACCCTTCCCGGGCACCCCGCAGTCGACCCATGACTATCTGGTCAAGGAAACCAAGTTCTGGGGCGAGGTGTTCACTCTCGCCAAGGTGCAGAAACAGTAATCGGTCGAAGGCCGGACATAAAGCCGGGTGGGTGACCACCCGGCTTTTTTTGTGCCTATTGCGAGGTCCAGCCACCATCGACCGGGAGCGAGACGCCGCGCATTTGCGCCGCCGCATCCGAGCAAAGAAACACGGCAAGGCCGCCCAACTGCTCCGGGGTCACAAATTCCCTTGAGGGCTGCTTCTCGGAGAGCAGGGCGAGCTTGGCGGCATCGTTGGAGATCTTCTCGCGCGCTGCCCAGTCATCGACCTGCTTCTGGACCAGTGGGGTGAGAACCCAGCCCGGGCAGATCGCATTGCAGGTGATCCCGGTTGTGGCGGTCTCAAGCGCGGTCACCTTGGTGATGCCGACCACGCCGTGTTTGGCGGCCACATAAGCGACCTTCTGGACCGAGGCCACGAGGCCGTGCGCGGAGGCTATATTGATGATCCGTCCCCAGTTGCGCGATTTCATCTGGGGCAGGACGGCGCGGGTGGCGTGGAAGGTCGAGCACATGTTGATCGCGATGATCTGGTCCCATTTCTCAACCGGAAAATCCTCGATCAGGGCCGTGTGCTGGATGCCCGCGTTGTTGACCAGAATGTCGACCTTTCCAAGCTCCTTGGTCGCCAGATCGATCATGCCGGCGATCTCGATGGGCTTCGACATGTCGGCTGGGGAGTAGGCGACCTTGATCCCGAATTCCTTCGCCAGGCCGGCCCGCGTCGCTTCGATCTGGGCCTTGTCGCCAAAGCCGTTGAGCAGGATATCGGCGCCAGCCCCAGCCAGGGCCCGGGCGATCCCGAGGCCAATGCCGCTGGTCGATCCCGTCACAACCGCCACTTTCCCCTTGAGCATGCCGGATCCTTTCTGCGAACCGTTAAAAATGGAGTGCTATCAATAGGCTCTACGATAAAGCTTACACTTTTATCGATACTCGACAAACGGATTGAGGCACTGCGCTACGTATGTCATGTTCTTTGTTAAGTTTATTCATTAACGAGGTGCGATCATGGACGTGAACAGCACTGGGCCCAAGGCGCACAGCCAGCCGGCCCCCCGCCGCGATCCGCCACCGAAGGCGGAGCGGCGCGAAGTCGAAGACCGGCCGCCACCGCCGCCCAAGCAGGCGAACCGGGGTCGCAAGGTCGATCAGTCGGCCTGAGCCGCTCTAAGATCGGGTTTTAAGAGGGGCGTTATGCCCCTCTTTTTATTTCTGGTTTGAGGCGGACAGAGAGCCGGCGCTGGGCCAGACCCATTCCACGTTATCCGGGCGCCAGCGGGGCAGATTGCGCAGCACTTTGCGCAGGACGGCCTGCTGACGGACGGCGATGGCCGTGGTCTCCGCCTTGCCCTGTACGGCGCGGCGCTGGGCCCCCGGCAGCCCGTCGAATTCCGCCTGGGCGCGCATCCCGTCGGCATCGCTGCGGGTACTCGCCGCGACCACGATCTGGTGGAACACCTGGCTGCGCGGCCCGACGATCTCGGCCACGGCATTGGCGAGGATTAGCAGCGCTCGGTCGGGTTCCTGGGGGTCGGGATTGGACATGACCTGACGAGATTACCGTATCTTCGGGGGGCAGCGGTAGATGTAGATAAGTGGTAGATCTTGTGGGGTTGTAGGGATCTTCCTCTGTGGGTAACATCCCGAGTCTGTTCGCTAAAAAGGTAACCAGCCATGGCCGAGCCCCTGACGATTGCCGTAATTGCGGTCGCTGCCGCGATTACGCCGTTTAATAACGGCCCCTTTCCGGGATCGCCGCTCTATGGCGGCGGTACGGCCAGGATCGAGCAGCTTTATAAGGAAAACAACCGGATCGTCGCCTCGCCGATCATGAACGCGAATGCCGGTGATCAGGCCTGCCCCAAGGGCTTCGAGATGCGCCGCCACGGCACCCGCGAAGAAGGGGCCAAGGTCTATCTTTACTGGGACCTTCATTGCAGGTAGACCGACCGCTCCGGGTCTCAAGGCCCTGTCTCCCGCAACGACGTAGAGTTCCATGAGAATCTGCAGATACGATGACAACCGGATCGGTGTGGTCCGGGGTTCGACGATTCATGACGTCACCGATACGGTGATGGCGAAACTTCCCGCGGTCCGTTACCCGCTGCCGCTGGGCGACCTGCTGGTCACGGCGCTGCCCGGCCTCAGGGCCGAGATGGAAAAGGCCGCCGATACGGCGCCAACGAAGGATGTCAGCGCGGTCAAGCTGCTGAGTCCGGTCGCCAACCCGACGAAGATCATCGGCGCGCCGATCAATTATGACGACCACGTCCAGGAATCGCAGAAGACTCAGGCGATCGCCTACGGTCGAAAAATAAATCACATCAGTGAGTTTGGCCTATTTCTTAAGGCAAATTCTTGTCTCGTTGGCGCGGGCGAGGGTGTTGCATTGCGTCTCCCCGATCGCCGCAACGACCATGAGATGGAACTCGCCGTGGTCATTGGTAAAAAGACGTCCTTCGTGAAGGAAGCCGACGCGCTGAATTATGTCGCGGGTTATGCGATCGGTCTCGACATGGTCGTCCGCGGTCCGGAAGTGCCAAGCTTCCGCAAATCACTCGACACCTACGGTGTGCTGGGCCCGTGGCTTGTCACCGCTGAGGAAATCAAGGATCCGAACAACCTGGATTTCTGGCTGAGCGTGGATGGCGACATGCGCCAGAAGGCGAACACCAAGGATCTTATCTTCAACGTCCACAAGCTGATCTCATGGGCGTCGGAGTTCTATACGCTCTATCCGGGCGACATCATCATGACCGGCACCCCGCAGGGCGTCAGCCAGGTGAAGCCGGGCGAGACGATGGACTGCGAGATCACCGGCGTCGGCCGTATGCAGGTCAAACTGCGGGCGGCCTGAGCGCCTGCAGCCGGAATTACTCCCGGAACATGAAGAATGCTGCAGCCACCAGGCAGGCGAAGCTTGCCAGGTGGTTCCAGCGCAGGCTCTCCCCCAGATAGAGCACGGCAAAACCGGCGAAGACGACCAGGGTGATAATCTCCTGGATCGTCTTCAGCTGGAGCCCCGAGAAATCCTGAAACCCATACCGGTTGGCCGGGACCATCAGGCAGTACTCGAAAAATGCAATTCCCCAGCTCACCAGGATCACCTGCCAGAGGGGGGCGGTCGGATATTTCAGATGTCCGTACCAGGCGAACGTCATGAAGATATTCGAGCACAGCAGCAGGCCGATGGTCAGCATTGGGCCTCCATGAAATCACAAATGGAAATTGAAGAACGCCCCGCAGGTCGCTGGTTTGCGATGTTGCTTAGTGGGGCTTTGGATATTTACCGCGTAGCGTGGACAGGATTTCCGCGGCGCGGCGCATTTCGCGGTCGCTGAACGGTTTCTCGGCCGTCTTCGCGGCTTGCTCGGCCAGTAGTCGTTTGGCTGTCGCTTCCGCTTCAGGTGAGATGAACTTTTTGCGCAGGGCACGGGAGATCGCCAGCGCTTCTTCGGGCGGTCGCGGTGTCTTCCGTTTCGGCATCGATCAATGATCCCCGGTCAATTCGTGAAAAACGTCGGACGGGATAGCGATGGATTGCGGCTTACGCGGGC
The DNA here is from genome assembly GCA_965279355.1 of Alphaproteobacteria bacterium. Classification (GTDB taxonomy): domain Bacteria; phylum Pseudomonadota; class Alphaproteobacteria; order CACIAM-22H2; family CACIAM-22H2. The sequence goes on from OZ257155.1 coordinate 310,946, forward strand.
AGCGTTTTCGGTGTCGAGGGGCGCTGGCGGCCGCTTGGCTTCATTTCGCTCAATTTCGAGCTGAATTGCGACGTTTCTCGCGGTGACGAAATTCCAGCCATACGCAAGGGGGCGTCCGTCGGCGGCGACCGCCATGACCTCAAAACGATAGGTCAGGCTCTGAAGTTCAGAGGGGCAGGGGAGCTGGAATTCCGTGAGTGCCCCTTCGGGTATCAACGGGCTGTTCGCCGCTATTTCTATGCGTTGGCGGGGTGCGCGAAGCACGCCAACATTGGTGACCAGAAGCCGAAACAGCGCCGTTCCTTGCGGAACGCCAGCCAAGCGGATTTCAGGTGACACACCCAGGCTGCATAGATTGGCGACACGAAAAGCAGATGACACGCCCATATACGGCAGTTCGGGGTGTGGGCCGCGATCACCGGCGCAGGCGGATGCAAGCAGGGCAAAGACAAGCGTTGCGACGGGCGCGAAGTGGCGGCCCAAGCGCAAATTTGCCCAATTTTTTGACCTCGCCACTGTCATTCCATGTGTTTTACCTTGCCTCAGCCTCACATGAAACCCGGATCTTCCGCCAAGTAGGTCGGTTGTCAGGGGCGGACACCAGGGGAATATGACGGAAACAGTGGATTGTATCGTTGTCGGCGCGGGCGTTGTCGGGTTGGCCGTCGCGCGAGCGCTGGCGCTTGCCGGGCGAGAGGTCATCATCCTTGAGGAAGCCAATATGATCGGTACCGGCACGAGCTCGCGGAACAGCGAGGTCATCCATGCCGGGATTTACTACCCCCAGGGCAGCCTCAAGGCCCGGTATTGCGTCGCCGGCCGGGATTTTCTGTATCGCTACTGCGCGGAACGCGGCGTCGAGCATCGGCGCTGCGGCAAGCTCATCGTCGCGACGAGCGACGACCATCTGGCGTCTCTTGATGGCATTCGCCAGCACGCACATGCCAACGGCGTCAGCGACCTTGTCGAGATTGACGGGATGGTAGCCCGTGCGATGGAGCCAAATCTGCGCTGCTTGAAAGCGCTGCATTCACCCTCGACCGGAATTATCGATAGTCACGGCTTGATGCTTGCCTATCAAGGCGATGCCGAGAACCACGGTGCCGTTGTCGCTTTTAATAGCGCTGTGGTCGGTGGCGCGGTCGGCGAAAGTGGCATCGATGTTGACGTTGCGACGGCAGGCGATCCCGTTGTGATGCGTCTGCGCTGTCGCAGCCTTGTGAATTCGGCCGGCCTTGAAGCGCATATCGTCGCCGGCAAGCTTGCGGGCATGCCGCAGGAGCATGTACCGGCTATTCAGTACGCCAAGGGCAATTACTTCTCGTTGGCGCAACGTTCGCCCTTCAAGCGCCTGATCTATCCTATCCCCGAGAAGGGTGGCCTGGGCGTTCACATTACGCTCGATCTGGCGGGGCAGGCTCGCTTTGGACCTGACGTGGAATGGATCGACGCCATCGACTACACAGTCGATCCGCAACGCGCGAACAAGTTCTATGCGGAAGTCCGTAAATACTGGCCCGAGCTGCCGGATGGCGCCTTATTGCCCGCGTATTCCGGCGTTCGTCCCAAGCTGCCTACGATGACTTATCCATCTCCCGATTTTGTAATCCAGGGACCGGAAATCCACGGCATTCCGGGGCTGGTCAATCTTTTCGGGATTGAATCGCCCGGACTGACGGCATCGGCGGCGATCGCGGAGGCTGTCGCGGTTCGGCTTGCTGCCTGAGGCGCGACGTTCCATTATTCATATCTGTGCTCAACTTCGGGTAGACGGCCGTGAAACCAGATTTGATTTCAATCGATAGTGAAAAGTTGCAGCCGAGCCATTTTCAAACGCTCGAGAAAGAATTTACGATTCATTATCTGACAGATGGGCCGCAGCGCGCCGAGGTCCTGAAGAAGGTTGGTGACAAGGTTCGGTTTCTCACCACCACCGCTTTTATCGGCGCCAAGCCGGATCTCCTTGCGGCGTTGCCGAAGCTGGAGATTATCGCCAATTTCGGGGTTGGCGTTGACAGCATCGACGTCAAGGGCGCCACGGCGCGTGGCATCCCGGTTACGAATACGCCCGATGTGCTGAATGTCTGTGTTGCCGATCTGGCGATCGGTCTGCTCATCGCTTCAGTACGTCGCATCGCCGAGGGCGACCGCTATGTTCGCGACGGCCGTTGGCTCAAGGGGGAGCTGCCGTTGGGCGGGCGCGTATCAGAGAAGCGCCTTGGTATTCTCGGCCTGGGTAAGATCGGAAAGATGATTGCCAAGCGGGCACTCGCGTTCGATATGGACATTTCCTACCACGGCCGCCGCAAGCAGGACGATGTGCCGTATCGCTTCTATGGCGATCTTGCGGAGATGGCGGCCAACGTCGATGTGCTGATTGCGATCTGCCCCGGCGGGCCGGAAACGCGGCGAATCGTGAATGAAAAGGTCATGCGCGCCCTGGGGCCAAAGGGCGTGCTGGTGAACGTGGCGCGCGGGTCGGTGGTCGACGAACCGGCCCTGGTCAAGGTCCTGCAGGAAAAGGCGCTAGGCGCAGCGGCGCTCGATGTTTTCGAAGCTGAACCGAAAGTGCCGCCGGAACTGCTCAAGATGGACAATGTGGTGCTGATGCCGCACACGGGCAGCGGCACCCTGGAGACCCGTCGCGCGATGGGTGATCTGGTTGTTGCCAATCTGCTGGCGCATCTGCACGGCAAGCCGCTGCTGACGCGCTGCAACTGATCTAGTCGATCGCTTTCCAGTCGTTGGCCAGGCGCAGCCGCGCGCCGGTGCGTTTCTGAAGCTCCTCGAAGTCGAGGCCGGGCGCCATTTCTCGCACCAGAAGACCGTCATCCGTAACGTCGATCACCGCAAGATTGGTGTAGATGCGATCGACGACGCCGGGAGCGGTGAGCGGATAGGTGCAGCGCTCGAGAATCTTGGTGTCGCCGCTCTTGGTGTTGTGCTCCATCAGGACCCAGACATGCGCGGCGCCTGCCGCGAGGTCCATGGCGCCGCCGACGGCGGGCGGGAACTTGTCGTCATCTGTCGCCCAGTTTGCCAGATCGCCGTTTCCGCCGACCTGCATCGCTCCGAGCAGCGCGTAGTCGATATGGCCGCCACGGATCATCGCGAACGCATCGGTGTGGTGAAAGACCGAGGCGCCGGGCAGGAGCGTGATCGGCTGCTTGCCGGCGTTGATCAGGTCAGGGTCTTCCTGGCCTTTCTCCGGCGAAGGCCCAAAGCCCAGGATTCCGTTTTCGCTGTGATAGACGACCTCGCGGTCGGACGGCACGTAGTTCGCTACCAGCGTCGGCAGGCCGATGCCGAGATTCGCATAGGCTCCGTCGGGCAGATCCTGCGCGACACGACGGGCGATGGCGTCACGGGTCAGCGGTTTGACGGTCATGCTGGTCTCCGCTTCAGCTTTTTCCGGAATCAACCGGGTTCGGAACTTCGACGACACGGTCGACGAAGATGCCGGGCGTAATCACCTGTTCCGGTGGAATATCGCCGAGTTCGACAATGCGGCGCGTCTGCACCACGGTCAGTTCCGCAGCCATCGCCATGGTCGGTGCAAAATTTCGGGCGGCATAACGGAAGGTGAGATTGCCCCAGCGATCGGCGGTTTCCGCCTTGATCACCGCGACATCGCCCTTGAGCGGCTTTTCAAACACATAGGTCCGACCGTCGATCTCACGGGTTTCCTTGCCTTCGGCCAGCCTGGTGCCGGCCGCGGTGGGCGTGAAGAACCCGCCGATCCCGGCGCCGGCGGCGCGCATGCGCTCGCTCATTGTCCCTTGCGGCACCAGCTCAAGCTGGATCTTGCCGGCGGAATAGAGCTCCTCAAAAACCGTTGAGCCCAAGGAGCGCGGATAGGAACAGATGATCTTGGCCACGCGGCCAAGCTTCAATAGCCGTGAGATGTCGGTCGTCCCGGCACCCGCATTGTTGGTGACGATGGTCAGTTCTTTTGTGCCCTGGTCGATAATCCCGTCGATCAGTTCCACGGCGATGCCGGAGGCACCGAATCCGGCGATCAGGATGGTGGCGCCGTCTCTGATCCCGGCGACCGCTTCAGGCACGGTTTTGACGCGTTTGTCGAGCATGGTTGGCGGCAGACTAGTCGAGTGCCCGCCGTTCGGCCAGTGCCGCGTTTTCACAACGGATGCGCTCATAGAGCATGATCCCGTTGAGGACCGAAAAGATCAGGGCGACCTCCCAATGGCCGAAGGCCAGAGGCAGGGAGGCGATTTCCCCTGCAACGACGATGTAGTTGGGGTGCGCGACGAACCGGTACGGTCCGGTGCGCACCAACGGTGCGTCGGGAACGGTGATGATGCGGGTCGTCCAGAACCGCCCTAGAGATATCAGCACCCAAGCGCGACCGGCCTGCAGGGCCAGAAAGACGGCCAGCCAGATCGGGTCGATCTCGGCATCCGCGGGTGTGGTGAACACCAGCGCCACCAGCCAGCCGGCATGGAGCAGTACAATGTAGGGATAGTGGTCGGCGCCGTGCTCGACCGCACCCTCATCCAAAAGGCGCTCCGTGTTGCGTTGGCTGTACCAGAGTTCCAGCAGCCGCGAGAGCATCACGAGCCCAAGAATGATCTGGGGGAGCGTCACTGGAAGCGGTCGAGGCTGAGAAACGCCGCGGTGAAGCCGGGGCCGAGAGAGGTCATCAGCCAGCGTTTGGGCGGGTGTTTTTTTGCCGTTGCCCGCAACATGCGCTCCAGGACAAAAAGGACGGTGGCGGCGGACATGTTGCCATAGTCGCGGAGCACCTCGCGCGCAGCCTGCAGGTCTCCGGGCTCGAGATCGAAAACGTCTTCGAGCGCGGCGATTACCTTGGTGCCGCCTGGATGACAGACGAGGCCATCGTAGTCGGCGAGCGTCTGCCCGTGTGTGGTGAGAAAGTGATCAAGCACGGGGCGATACTGCGTACGGACCAGGGTTGGTATGTCCCGAGAAAACTGGACTCCGAGCCCGTCGTCTTCGACCTGCCAACCCATGACGTCGAGCGATTGCGGCCATGTGTGTTCACCAGAGGCCGCGAGGATGGGTTGCGGAAATGCATGGCTTCCAGAACCGCTGGGGCCGATGATCAATGCTGCGGCGCCGTCGCCGAAAAGAGCGGCGGCGATGATGTTGCTTTTGGATTGATCGGCCTTCCGGAAGGTGAGAGCGCAGAGTTCGACCACAAGGAGGAGCACGTGGGCCCCAGGCATCGACTTGGCCAGCGCCGCTGCGCGCGCAAGGCCGAGCACGCCACCGGCGCATCCGAGCCCGAAGATCGGCAGGCGGACGATATCGCGACGGAAGCCGATCCGGTCCATCAGATGGGCGTCGAGGCTTGGTGTTGCGATCCCGGTTGTGGACACGGTGACGATGGCATCGATTTCGGAGGCCTGTAACCCAGCGGCCCCCAGGGCATCGCGGGCCGCACGCTCCAGCAGATCGAGTGCGGAGGCGAGATAAAGGCGGTTGCGTTCCGCCCAGCCGTGGTCGTGCTGGTACCAGTCCAGCGGCACGCAGGAATAGCGGGTGGCGATTCCTGTGTTCTCGAAGACCGGCAAGAGCCGTTCGATCTCGGAGGCCCGGCTGTCGAAAAGGCTGGCGACCCGTGCCACGACATCTTTTTGATGCAGCACGACCGGTGGAACCGCCGTCGCCACTGAAAGCAGGCGGATCGGGACTGCCAATTCGTGGGCGGGCCGCGTGTCCGGCATTGTGAGGTCGGCAATTGGGGCGCTATCTTGCGGCATGTCCAAGCTCATGGAGTGACAATGTTACCCGGCTTTACGATACATCAGGTGGCGACAGATGGCGCCGTGATCAATTTCCGTCGGGGCGGCGAGGGCCCACCGGTTCTGCTTCTCCATGGCTACCCTCAGACTCATGTGATGTGGCACGTCATTGCGCCGGAACTCGCCAAGCGGTTCACCGTTATCGCCGCTGATTTGCGGGGATACGGAGATTCGTCCAAGCCGGCTTCGCAGCCGCCGCATGAGACCTATTCGAAGCGCGCCATGGCTCTGGACATGGTGCAGATGATGGGCAAGCTGGGCTTTCCAAAGTTCGCCGTGGTCAGCCATGATCGTGGGTCCCGGGTAGGATATCGGATGGCCTTCGACCATCCCGACGTCGTCACCAAGCTCACGGTGCTCGATGTCATCCCTACGACGGTTGTCTGGTCGCGTATGGATTGGAAGGCGGCGATTGGCGCCTATCATTGGACATTTCTGGTCCAGCCCAACGGCCTTCCCGAGCGGCTGATCGGCCGCGATCCCGGAGATTTTCTGCGCACGACCATGACGCAGTGGATGAAGCCGGGCGGGGCATTCATTCCGGAGGCCGTCGCCGAGTATATCCGCTGCTTCAGTCTGCCTGGTTGCGTGCACGCCACCTGCGAGGACTATCGTGCGGGCGCCACGATTGACCTCGAACACGACGCGGAAGTCTACGGCAAGCGCAAAATCGTGGCCCCGCTGCTGGCACTGTGGGGTGAGTCGGGGCTGGGTCGCCGAAACAAGGATGTCGTCGATGTCTGGAAAGAATGGGCGAGCGACGTCAGAGGTCATGAAGTTAAGGGCAGCGGCCATTTCATCCCCGAAGAGGCGCCCGGCGAAGTCCTGAAGGCGTTGGAGACCTTTCTGTGACAGATCAGAAAGGCGACGAAGAAGTCTCGATTCTGCATGTCGGGCTATTGGCGCGTCTGCGTGCCTATTTCTTCGCCGGCATCCTGATCGTGGCGCCGATCTCGATCACGTTCTACATCGCCTGGATCGTTATTAATTTTGTCGACGGACAGGTTTCGCGGCTATTGCCGGCCGACTACACGCTCGATCATTACCTGCCGTTTCCAATTCCGGGCCTTGGCGTCCTTGTCGCGATTTTTCTGCTGACCCTTATTGGCTGGATTACTGCCGGCCTGATGGGACGTCTGTTCCTGCGTATCAGTGAAGCAATCCTGGGCCGGACCCCGGTGGTTCGCTCGATATACGCGTGGGTGAAGCAGATTTTCGAGACGGTGTTTCACGAGCGGGCATCGCCGTTTCGTGAGCCGGTGCTGATCGAATTTCCGCGTCGCGGCCTGTGGCGCATTGGGTTCATCACGGGCAAGACGACGGGCAATACCCAACTCGCGACGCCGAGTGGTCTCGTGAACGTCTTTCTTCCCGGCACACCGAATGTGGCCTCGGGTTTCCTGGTGCTGGTACCGCCGGAAGATATCTACGTCCTCGATCTAACGACTGAAGAAGCGCTCAAGCTGGTCGTTTCGGCTGGCATTGCGACGCCGGCAGAACGGCCAACCCCGCAATGACACAGCCGCGGGCCCTCGTCATCGGCGGTTCGGTCGGCGGGCTGTTTGCAGCAGCGCTGCTGCGCGAAATTGGTTGGAACGTCACGGTCTACGAACGCTCGCGCGACGATCTGGCGGGGCGTGGTGCCGGCGTCGGTGTTTCGCAGGAGCTGCTCGATATCATGACGCGGATCGGTGTGCCGCTCGATCCAACCATCGGAGCACCAATCCGCTCCTATCTCTGGCTGAACCGTGACAGCACGATCCAGCATGAAATGCCGCGGACCATCATGTCGAGCACCTGGGGACGTATCTATGCGCCGTTGCGGGCGTCGATGTCCGGTGCCGACTATCGCACCGGCGTGGCGCTGCAGCGGGTTGAACAGGATGCGAAGTCCATCACGGCGGTCTTTGCCGACGGTTCCCGCGACACCGCCGATCTGCTGATCGCCGCGGATGGCAGCCTCTCGACGGTCCGTCAGCAGTTTCTGCCGGATCTCCAGTCGCGCTATGCCGGTTATGTCGCGTGGCGTGGACTGATCGACCGTCAGGACATTCCGGCATCGGCGCGCGAAATGATTACCGGTCACATCGTCTTCTCGTTTCCGGATGGCGAGATGATGCTGACGATGCCGGCACCGGGGGCGGGGGACGACTTGAGTCCCGGGCAGCAGCGTTGTTATTTCATCTGGTACCGGGCGGCGACTGCCGATGAGCTTGCCGACATCTGCACCGACGCGACGGGTAAGCGACACGGCGTGTCCATTCCGCCACCGCTGATCCGTCCGGAAGCGATTGCCGGTCTCAAATCCAAGGCGCAGGCGATCTTCGCGCCCGAAGTGGCCTCTGTCGTGGCCGCCGCGCAGCAGCCGCTGGTGCAGGCCATCTCCGATCTGGAGACGCCGCAACTGGTGTTCGGCCGGGTCGCTATTCTCGGCGACGCGGCGTTCATTGCCCGGCCGCATGTGGCCGGCGGGATCACGAAAGCTGCACTCGACGCGGCACAGCTTGTGGCATCGCTTAAAACAAACCCCGGCGATTTACCGGCGGCGCTTGAGATTTATGATGCCGCCGCGCGTGATTTCGGCCGCAAGATCGTCGCCCATGCCCGCTATCTCGGGGCCTATCTGGAAGGCCCGGCCGGCGGTACGCTGGCCCGCGATCCGCTGCAGATCATGCGCGACTATGGCGCGCCGCATCTGCTCCACGATCCGGACCTGTCGACTCTGGATCGAGTTGCAAGTTAGCCCCGGCAGCGCTTAACTAAGGTCAGATTGAGGGAGGAGAACACGATGGATACCGGCGTGGCGCAGAAGACCGAGGTTCCCAAGCTTCGTTTCACAGGCATGCTGCACGAAGGCGTGCCGGTCAGCCTCAACAATCTCGAGGCCTGCAAAAAGTTCTACATGGATGTACTAGGTCTCAAGCTGATGCAGCGCCCGAAGGCGCTTGACGATCTCGGTCCCGGTGCGTGGCTCGAGGATGAGGACCAGACGGTGCAGTTCCATCTGATCGGCACCGACGACGAATTAAGGCCAGGCCCTGATGCGACGATCCGGCCCGCCGGTCGCCATACCGCCTGGGTGATCCGCGATGCCGACGCGTTTCGCGCCCGCATGAATGCGCTGGGCATTCCGTTCGAAGAAATCGGCAGCCTGATCGGCCGGCCGCAGCTCTTCCTCAAGGATCCGCAGGGCCACACCTGGGAATTCCAGGTCGCCGCGAAGTAGCTTCAGCCTGAGCGCAGCAGCTTGACGGCCGCTTCGCGCTCGAACAGGTAAAGCAGCGTTACGAGGCTACGGCCGCGCTCCGACGCCAGAGTGGGATCGCGATCTAGGATCATCCGCGCGTCATCGCGGGCGATCGACAGCAGATCGGCGTGTACGGACAGATCCGCGAGATGAAATTCCGGCATGCCGCTCTGGCGTGTGCCGAGCAGTTCGCCGGCGCCACGTAGCCTGAGATCTTCCTCGGCAATGCGGAACCCGTCTTCGGTTTCGCGAAGGATCGACAGGCGCGCCTTTGCCGTCTCTGTCAGCGGTTCCGCATAAAGCAGAATACAGGTGGACGCCCCGGTGCCGCGGCCGATGCGGCCACGAAGCTGGTGGAGCTGTGCCAGACCGAAACGCTCGGCATGCTCGATCACCATGATGGTTGCTTCGGGCACGTTGACGCCGACCTCGATGACTGTCGTCGCAACCAGAATGCTGATCTCGCCGGAGGTGAAGCGCGCCATCACGGCGTCTTTTTCTGCACCCTTCATGCGGCCATGCACGACGCCGACCTTGTCGGCGCCAAACTTGCCAACGAGGTAGGCGTGACGCTCCGTCGCCGCGGCAAGATCGGTGACCTCGGATGCATCGACCAGCGGGCAGACCCAGTAGACCCGCGCGCCCTGTTTGATCTGTCGTGCGACGCCGGCTGTGACATCGTCAATACGACCCAGCGGCACGGCGCGGGTGTCGATGGGCTTGCGGCCCGGCGGCTTCTCAGTGAGGCGCGAGCCTTCCATGTCGCCATAGGCGCAGAGCATCAGTGTCCGCGGGATCGGCGTTGCCGTCATGACCAGCACGTCAATGCCGACACGGCCTTCGGCGCCTTTGGCAGCGAGGCTCATGCGCTGGTGGACGCCGAAGCGGTGTTGTTCGTCGATAACGGCGAAGCCCAATGTCTTGAATTCAACGTCATCCTGGAACAGCGCGTGCGTGCCGATCACAATCGGTGTGGCACCCGAGGCTAAGCCTTCAAGGACCTGGTCGCGGGTCTTGCCTTTTTCGCGGCCGGTGAGGAGGGCGACATGCACGCCGGTCTTCTCCGCCAGCGGCGCGATGGTCTGATAATGCTGCCGCGCCAGGATTTCCGTCGGCGCCATGATGGCCGCCTGCATCCCGCATTCCACGGCATTCAGCATCGCCAGGAACGCGACGACGGTTTTGCCGCTGCCGACATCGCCTTGCAGCAGCCGCGTCATGCGGCCCTCGCGTGCCATGTCGGCGGAGATTTCCTCCAGTGCAGTTGTCTGCGACGCGGTCAGTTCGAAGGGCAGGGCGGCACGCGCTTTTTCACGCAGGCTGCCGTCGCCCATAATTTTCCGGCCCGGCATCTTGCGTTGATCCACACGAACCAGCGCTAGGGCCAGCTGGTTCGCCAGCAGTTCGTCGTAGGCCAGCCGACGACGAAACGGTGTCGTCAGTTCCAACTCTTCGTTTGACTGCGGCGCATGCGCTGCCAGCAACGCATCGCGCCAGCCGACCCAGGACTGCTGCTTCACCAGCGCCGGGTCCTGCCATTCCGGCAGTTCGGGGGCCCGTTCCAGCGCACCGCGCACCGCCTTGGTCATGATCTTGGGGCTGAGGCCAGTGGTTAGACGGTAGACCGGCTCGACGGCGGCAAGAGAGCCGAACTCCTCCGTCTTCACCACATGATCCGGATGCGTCATTTGCACCTGATCCCTGAACCGCTCGATGCGGCCGCTGATCACGCGCTGCTCGCCGACCGGCAGCAGTTTGTCCAGGTAATCACCGCGGGCGTGGAAGAAGACCAGGTGCATGAAGCCGGTCTCGTCGCGGCAGCGGACGCGATAGGGCTGGCGCGGGTTGTGCGGCTTGTTATGGGCGTCGATCCAGACCGTCAGAGTGGCAATGGCACCTTCCGGGGCCTCGGCGACCTTCGGCGCAAAACGGCGATCAATGAGCCCGGTCGGCAGGTGCCACAGCAGGTCGACCACCTTTGCCGAAACGCCTTCTTCGCCTCCGGCATCCAGGGCCCGGTCGAACAGTTTTCCAAGGCGCGGCCCGACCCCGGGCAAGACCGTGACGGGCGAAAACAGGGAAAAGAGGATTTGAGGGCGCATCGGCGGATGAGGGCGGCTGACAGGCGGCGTAGGGCGGTCTATAGGAGTAACTCATAACCCCAGATTCGTCCCCCCCATGTCTCAAGCCCTCGACGAGCGGCGCCGGCGCCTGATTCACCGCAGCCTTTACACCGGCATGAAGGAAACCGATCTGGTGCTGGGCGCGTTTGCTCGGCACCACGTCCCGGATTTCTCGGCCGAGCAGCTCGACCGCTATGAGCATCTACTGGAGGCCGGCGATCCGGTCATTCTCGACTGGGTGATGGGGCGGGATACGGTGCCCGCGGAGTACGACACCGACGTCATGACCTTGCTTAAGAACTTCAGAAACCTATCTTAGCACCTTGGACCTTTTCGTTAAATTTCTGACCGCCACCGGCCCGATCCAGATCGCCGGGGCGCCTTCCGGGATGGACGCACGGCTGGTCGGCGAACTCGCCGCGACCGGGCGCGAAGCGCTGCACGTGGCGCGCGACGACGCCCGCATGGCGACGTTCGCCGAGGCGTTGGCGTTCTTCCACCCCGGGGTGCAGGTCCTCACGATCCCGGCCTGGGACTGCCTGCCCTACGACCGAGTTTCGCCCAATGGCGAGGTGGTGAGCCGGCGCATCGAGGCCCTGACGCGCCTGGCCTCGGAGCCGAAGCCGCCGGGCGGCCGGGTCGTGCTGACCACCGTGAATGCCCTTCTGCAACGGGTCCCTGCGCGGACCGTTTTTGCCGGCGCCAGCTTCACCGCGGCGGTCGGAGAAAAGCTGGGGCTTGGGTCGCTGCTGGAGCATCTAGGCCGCGACGGCTACCGCCGCGCCGAAACCGTCCGCGAGCCGGGCGAGTTCGCGGTCCGCGGCGGCATCGTCGATCTGTTTCCCCCGGGCACCCCCGAGCCGCTGCGGCTGGACCTGTTCGGGGATACGGTCGAGGCCATCCGCACCTTCGATCCGATGTCGCAGTTGAGCGGCGGCACCCTGGAACGATTCGTTCTGAAACCGGTCAGCGAGGTGCTGGTCGAAAAGGCATCCATCGAGCGGTTCCGCACTGGTTATCGCGAACTGTTCGGCGCCGTCGGCAAGGATGACCCCCTCTATGAGGCGGTGAGTGCGGGGCGGCGCTACGCCGGTCTCGAGCACTGGCTGCCGCTGTTCCACGAGCAGCTGGAGACCCTGTTCGACTATCTGCCTGAATCGGTCGTGACATTCGATCATCAGGCGGCGGAAGCGATCTCGGCGCGGCTGGACCAGATCAAGGAATTCTACGAGGCGCGGCGTGAGATCGTGCAGAGCAAGAAGCTCTCGGATGGCGCGCCGTACAATCCGCTGCCGCCCGAACAGCTCTATATCGGTCGCGATGAATGGGCGAGACTCTGCAAGCGGCGCCGCTGCGCGACCTTCTCGCCGTTCGCGGCGCCGGAAAAACCGGATGCGGATACTGTCGATGCGGGCGCACAGCTCGGGGCCGAATTTGCGACCTTGCGAACCCAGCCCGGCGGAAACCTGTTTGAAGCGGTGCGTAATCATACACAGCGCGAGATCTCGGCCGACAGGCGGGTGGTCATCGCGGCCTACAGCGCGGGCTCACGCGACCGGCTGGGAACGCTGCTGCAGGACCATGGCGTCGAAAATCCAATCGCCGTCGATAGCTGGGCGGCAGTACAAGCCTTGCCGGTCAGTACGGTGGCGCTGGCGGTGCTCGGGCTGGAGCGCGGGTTCGTTGCCAGCGACAGCACGATCATCACCGAGCAGGATATTCTCGGCGATCGTCTCGTCCGCTCGGCCAAGCGCAAGCGGCGGTCCGAGAATTTCATCGCCGAAGCTTCGGCGCTCTCCGAAGGCGATCTCGTGGTCCATGTCGATCACGGTATCGGTCGTTATGAAGGGCTCTCGCGCATCGAGGTGGCGGGGGCCCCGCATGACTGCCTACGGCTGATTTATGCCGACAATGACAAGCTATTTGTGCCCGTCGAGAACATTGACGTGCTGTCACGCTATGGATCCGAAGATGCCGGCGCGCAGCTCGACAAGCTCGGCGGCGTTCAGTGGCAGGCGCGCAAGGCGCGCGCCAAGCAGCGGATCAATCAAATTGCCGAGCATCTGATGCGCATCGCGGCAGAGCGACAGCTTAAGACCGGCGAGGTTATGATTCCGCCGCAGGGAGCCTACGAAGAATTCTGCGCACGGTTCCAGTACGCGGAAACCGAGGACCAGTTGCGCGCCATCGACGAGACGGTTGCCGACCTCGGCTCCGGCAAAGCCGTCGATCGCCTGGTGTGCGGTGATGTCGGCTTCGGCAAGACCGAGGTGGCGTTGCGCGCGGCCTTCGTCGCCGCGATGTCCGGTTCACAGGTTGCCGTCGTGGTCCCGACGACCTTGTTGGCTCGCCAGCACTATCTGACTTTTACGAAGCGTTTCGAAGGTCTGCCCCTGCGCATCGAGCAGCTCTCGCGTCTGGTCTCTGCCAGCACCGCTGATGAGGTCCGCAACGATCTGGCGGAGGGCAAGGTCGATATCGTCGTCGGCACCACGGCGCTGCTGGCCAAGTCGATCAAGTTCAAGGACCTCGGCCTGCTGATCGTCGACGAGGAACAGCATTTCGGCGTCGGCCAGAAGGAGCGCCTGAAAGAGCTCAAGGCCAATGTCCATGTGCTGACGCTCACCGCGACACCGATCCCGCGCACGTTGCAGATGGCGCTCGCCGGCGTGCGCGACATGAGCCTGATTGCCAGCCCGCCGGTCGACCGCCTTGCTGTTCGCACCTTCGTTCTGCCCTACGATCCCGTGGTCATCCGCGAAGCGATCATGCGTGAGCGGTTCCGCGGCGGTCAGACCTTCTATGTCTGCCCGCGCATTGAGGACCTGCCGATGCTGCAGGAACGGCTCCGCAATCTGGTGCCGGAATGCAAGGTGGCGGTTGCGCATGGACGCCTCTCGGCCACGGAGATTGAGAACGTTATGGCGGCGTTCCTCGATCGCACCTACGACATCCTGCTCGCCACCAACATCATTGAATCCGGTCTTGATATCCCAACCGCGAATACATTGATCATGCATCGTGCCGACATGTTTGGCCTGGCGCAGCTCTATCAGCTGCGCGGTCGTGTCGGCCGGTCCAAGGTGCGCGCTTATGCCTATTTCACGGTGCCGCCGGATCGCGTGCTGGCGCCGACGGCGCAGAAGCGTCTTGAAGTCATGCAGACCCTCGATAGCCTGGGTGCCGGCTTCCAGCTTGCGTCACACGATCTCGATATTCGCGGCGCCGGCAACCTTCTGGGCGAAGAGCAGTCCGGGCATATCCGCGAAGTCGGTATCGAGCTCTACCAACAGATGCTGGAAGACGCGGTGAAGGTTGCACGCGAAAGCGGCGTCACGGGTGCCGCGAAGGCTGCGGACGACTGGACGCCGCAGATAGCCCTCGGTACGCCGGTGCTGATCCCCGAAACCTATGTCGAGGATCTCGGTGTGCGGCTGGGCCTTTATCGACGCGTGGCGACGCTCGCCGATCGCGATGAGATCGAGGCGTTCGCGGCGGAGCTGATCGACCGGTTTGGCAAGCTGCCGCCGGAGGTCCAGAACCTGCTCGACATCGTGACCATTAAGCAGTTGTGCAAGGCCACCGGGATCGAAAAGCTGGATGCCGGGCCGAAGGGCGCCGTGGTGACGTTCCGCGGGAACCGCTTCGCCAATCCGCAGAAGCTGGTAACTTACATCACCTCGCGCCTGGGTGAGGTGAAGCTGCGCCCCGATCACAAGCTGGTGTTTATCTCGGACTGGTCGAGCGCCAAGCTGCGCCTGACCGGCGTCAACAAGCTGCTCGGCGATCTGAAGAAGCTGGCGGCCTGACGCTCAGGTCAGTTCGACCGGTTCGTCGGTTGCGCCCTTGCGCGCCATCTCGAAGACTTCGAGGAACGCTTCGGGTTCCTGTGCGCCGGAGATGGCGTATTGGCGATCGATGATGAAGCACGGCACGCCGCTGATCCCCATCTTCCGCGCGAAGGCGTCTTCTGCGCGGATCGTGTCGTCGTCTTCTTTGCCGGTGAGATAGGTTTCGACGGCGTTCGCGTCCATTCCGGCGGAGGCAGCCAGGCGGGCCAGTGTGGCGATGTCGCCGATGTCTTCGCCTTCCAGGAAATAGCCGCGAAACAGCGTCTCGACGATGTCGTTCTGGTGCGCCTCGCGCGCGGCGTAACGGATCAGGCGGTGAGCCAGGATCGTGTTCGGCGTGCGCTGGATGCGCTCGAAGGCGAACGGGATGCCGACATCCTCGCCGATTGCCCGAATGCGGTCATAGACCGGCCGCTCGTTGGTGCCGAACTTGGCCTCGAGATAGGCCTTGCGGTCCATGCCTTCGGGCGGCAGTTCGGGATTGAGCTGGAAGGGGCGCCAGCCGATCTGCAGATCCTCCTGTGGCGCCATGGCGAGAGCGCGTTCGAGGCGGCGCTTGCCGACATAGCACCAGGGGCAGACGGCGTCGGAGACGATGTCGATGATCATGGGGTCATTCTACGTCGGGCCGGGTATCAGGCCAAGCCGCATTGACCTTGTGGGGTGGGGCGGGTGAATAATCGACAATGACCGACCAGCTCTTCAACCTCAGTGGGCGCGTGGCCGTCGTCACCGGCGCATCCTCCGGCCTCGGCCGGCATTTCGCGCTGACACTGGCAAAAGCCGGTGCCAAGGTCGCGCTGGCGGCGCGGCGGGTCGATCAGCTGGATAAGGTCGCTGCGGAGATTTCGGCCTTCGATGCGCGGGCGCTGCCGATTGCCTTCGATGTGACGAAGGCAGATTCGGTCAAAGATGGGCTCGAGGCGATTCAGACTGAACTCGGGCCGATCTGCGTCGTCGTCAACAATGCCGGAATTGCGGCCACGACATCCGTTCTGGATCAGACGGAAGAAGAATGGCGGCGCATTCTGGATACCAATCTTGACGGTGCCTGGCGCGTTGCCCGCTGCGCTGCAGGGCAGATCGCATTGAACGGGCAGGGTGGCTCAATCATCAATATCGCCTCCATCCTCGGCATCCGTCCCGCAAGTCATGTTGCGGCTTATTCCGCGTCGAAGGCGGCGCTGATCAGTCTGACGCAGACAATGGCGCTGGAATTCGCGAAGTACCGCATCCGGGTGAACGCACTGGCGCCGGGTTATGTCGAGACCGACCTCAATCGAGAATTCCTGCGCGGCACATCAGGGCAGAGCATGGTCAAGCGTGTGCCGTTGCGGCGCTTCGGTGAGCTTGGCGATCTTGACGGCGCGCTGTTGCTGCTGGCTTCTGATGCCGGACGATACATGACCGGCAGCACGATCGTGGTCGATGGCGGCCATAGTCTCGGTTTTCTCTGACGCAGGCGTTTCATGGACTTCACCCTTCCGCTTGCCATCGAAAAACTCCGTCTGAAATATCGCGATTTCGTCGAGGACGAAATCCTGCCCGTGGAGCGCGAACCGTCTTCATTCGGCGAGGGCGAGAACATCCGTCTCGACCGCCTAGATAAGCTTCGCAGAAAAGCGAAAGCGGCGGGGCTCTGGGCGCCGCAGATTTCGAAGGCACGGGGCGGCCTTGGCCTGTCGGTGGTCGGCATGGCCGCCTGCTACGAGGAGATGGGCCGCTCGATCTTTGGGCCCGTCGTTTTCAACTGCGCGGCGCCCGACGACGGCAACATGATGGTGCTGGAGAAGATCGGCACCGCGAGACAGAAGACGCGCTGGCTGCGGCCCATCGTCGACGGCAAGGTCCGTTCGTCCTTTGCCATGACCGAGCCGATGCCGGGGGCGGGGTCCGATCCGTCGTCGATGAACACGCGCGCGGTGCGGCGCGGGAAGAAGTGGGTGGTGACGGGGCGCAAATGGTTCATCACCGGCGCCGGTGCGGCCAAACATTTCATTCTGATCGCGCGCACATCGGACGATGCGCGCAAAGGATTAACCGCCTTTCTGTTTCACGCCGATCAGCCGGGATGGAAGCTTCGCCGCCGCATTCCGATCATGGGTCCGGAAGAACATGGCGGCCATTGCGAGATCGAGTTCAATGGGCTTGAGATCGCCGATGATGACGTGCTGATGGAGATCGGCGACGGTCTGAAGGTTACACAGATACGCCTCGGCACCGCGCGCCTGACGCATTGCATGCGCTGGCTCGGCATGGCGAAGCGGGCGCTCGAAACATCCTTTGACTACGTGAAGGAACGGAAAAGCTTCGGTGCGACGCTTGCCGACCATGAAGGGGTGCAGTGGCTGCTGGGCGAGGCGGCGATGGAGATCGAGATTGGCCGCCTGCTGACGATGCGCGCGGCGTGGAAACTCGACCAAGGCGAGTTCGCGCGCAAGGAAGTCTCGATGGCCAAAGTCGCCGTCGCCGACGTCCTGCATAAATCGGTCGATACGGCGATCCAGCTTCTCGGCGCCCGTGGTTATTCCCGCGATACGCCGCTCGAGTGGATGTATCGCTATGCCCGGCAGGCGCGTCTCGTCGACGGTGCTTCGGAGGTTCACAAGATGGTGCTGGCGCGCTTCCTGCTCGAAGAGCGCATGGAGTTCTGGGCGTGGAAATGAGACGGCCGGGATCGGATGCGATCACCGGCCCGGCCGCAAGTGCTGCGCTCGCCCGTTACCTAGTCGCGGCGCTGCAGGCGCGGTCGGCCGCGATCCGCAGGTTCGAGCGGTTGAGCGGCGGCTCGATTCAGGAAAATTACCTTCTGGTTGCGCATATCTCTGGCGGCAGGTTCCCTGGCACGCAGGAATTTGTGCTCCGCACCGACGCGCCGTCGAGGGTTGCGGTCAGCCATAGCCGCGCCGAGGAATACGCCATCCTCAAGGCGGCGTTTGATGCCGGTGTGACTGTGCCGGAGCCGATCGCGCTGTGTGCAGACCGCGCGGTGCTGGGTCGGCCATTCTATCTCATGCGCCGCGCTGCGGGCGTTGCCGGCGGGCACATCATCGTTCGCGACGACAGATGGACCGGTAACCGGGAGGCACTGACACAGCGTTTGGGGCAGGAACTGGCAAAGCTGCATCGCATCCATCCGCCGCGCGCCGATCTTAATTTCCTCGAGCGGCCGAAAGATGGCCCGGCACTGGCGGCCATCCGTGGCTATCGCACATGGCTCGATACCTATCGGGCGCCGCGGCCGACGCTTGAGTGGGGACTGCGCTGGCTGGAAACGTATGCACCGAAATCAGGTGAGCCAGTGCTCTGCCATCGCGATTTCCGGACCGGCAATTACATGGTCGACGATGCAGGCCTGACCGCCATTCTGGACTGGGAGTTTGCGGGCTGGAGCGATCCGCATGAAGATATCGGCTGGTTCTGTGCGAAATGCTGGCGCTTTGGCCGCAATGATCGCGAAGCTGGCGGCATCGGCAGTCGCGCGACCTTCATCGCTGCTTACGAAGCGGTAGCGGGGCGCAAGGTCGATGCCGAGACAGTCCGCTATTGGGAAGCCATGGCGCATGCCCGTTGGGCCGTGATCGCGCTGCAGCAGGGCGAGCGTCATGTGTCGGGAGCGGAACAGTCGCTGGACCTGGCGCTGACCGGGCGACGGGTCGCCGAGCTGGAATACGAATTGTTGCGGATGACAGCCCCATGACACAGCGCACCTCCGGAAACGATCGTCCGTCAGCGGTGGAACTGCTGGAGATCGCGCGCGCGATGCTGGAGGCAGAGCTGCTGCCAATGCTGCTACCGGAACGCCGCGTCAACGGTCTTATGGTTGCAAGTGCGCTCGCCATGGCCGCGCGGGAACTTACGGCACCGCCGCAGACGCCGCCCGATGTTGATGTTGAGGCGATCCGCGCCGGGCGCCACGATGGCGATGGGAAGCTTTATGAGGCGCTGCTCGCGGATGCGCGGGCGCGGGCTCTTGTCTCAAATCCCCGCTATCTCGATGGGGAAGGCCGGCGCTGAAGCGCTTTTTGGTCACGGATTTTTCACGTCGCCGGAACTGATCCCCTGTGGCAGAGTTTAAAACATTCTCCCCGTAGGGCCGTAACATAGGTATCCATGCCAGCCCGCGTCGCCCGTCTCGTTGACCTCGCCCCCGAAATCGCTTCGTTCCGTGACGATGTGCTGCGGGGACTGTCCAGTTATCCCAAAATGATTCCGCCGACGTATTTCTACGATGCGGTCGGGTCGGAGTTGTTCGAGCAGATTTGCCTGCAGCCTGAATATTATCCGACCCGCACCGAGACCGGCATCCTGCAGCGCTATGCAGGAGAGATTGCCGAGCGTATCGGCAAGCGTGCGCAGATCGTCGAATATGGCGCCGGGGCCAGCGAGAAGATCCGGATCATTCTCGATGCGTTAGACGAACCAGTTGCCTACATGCCGGTCGATATCTCCGGTGAGTATCTCGGCGGAATCGCCGAGCAGCTTGCCGGGGACTATCCAAAGCTCGAAGTGACGGCGGTGGTCGCCGACTATCGGCAACCCTTTGCGTTACCGAAGCCGAGGCTTCAGGCCGACCATTGCGCGGCGCTGTTCACCGGTTCGACCATCGGCAATTTCGTGCCTGAGGAGGCGCTGGCATTTCTGCGCCAGGCGGCGCGCCGGCTCACCGGCGGCGGCGCCCTACTGATCGGCGCCGATCTTCGCAAGGTTCCCAGCCGGCTGCATGCGGCTTATAACGACGCGGCGGGCGTCACAGCCGCGTTCAACCTCAATTTGCTGACCCGGATCAACCGCGAACTCGATGCCGATTTCGATGTCGAAGCGTTCGCGCATTACGCGTTCTTCAATCCCGCGGCGAGCCGGATCGAGATGCACCTGATCAGCCGCCGGGCCCAGCTCGTGCGAATCGCCGGGCATATGGTGTCCTTTGCCGAGGGCGAGAGCATCCACACCGAGAACTCGCACAAGTTCACGATTGCCGGCTTCCAGGATATGGCACGCCGGGCGGGCTTCCAGCCCGAGGCGGTGTGGCTGGATGCCGACCGCCTGTTCAGCGTTCACCTGCTGCGCTCGCCCTGACGGGCTGAGCGAACACGGCTTAAGTCGAGTACAGCCCAAAACGACAAAACCCACTCCAGGCGGCCGGAGCCGTCGGGAGCGGGTTCGTCAGCTTGCGGACCGCGCCTGAGCGCGGTCGAAGTTCAGCCCGGCCGAAGCCGGGTATGAAACTTCAGATCGATTCCTTGAGCTGCTTGGACGCCTTGAAGCGTACCGTGCGGCTCGCACCGATCTTGATCGGGGCGCCGGTCTGCGGATTGCGGCCGGTGCGGGCGGCGCGCTTCGACACCTTGAACGTGCCGAAACCGACGATCGCCATGCTGCCTTCCTTCTTCAGCGTCTTGCCGATGATGGTCAGCATGGCATCAACGGCTTCCTTCGCCGCATTGACGGTGCATTCTGTGTGCTCGCGGACGACGTCGACGAGAGTGGCTTTGCTCATGAGAATTCTCCCCGTTTGAGCGGTGGTTAAACCGAGGGGCGGCCAAATGGCAATGTGCCGAGTCGGATCCGCCGTAACCCAAGCTGTTTGCAGCGATTCGGCAGGCAATGCAATCGCAGTTACGCGATTTTCCTGTGTTTTCTCGCTATACAGCCCGAAAAAGGCAGGTAAAACGCGGCTTCTCAGCGCATGAGGGCGCCGCCGGGCAGGCGCTGACGCGCTTTGGCGATGATTTCGGGCGCGAATCCGGCGTCGCGGCAGACGTCGATGACCAGCGCTTCATCGCCCATGACGAAGTCGAGCACACCACCCAGGAACGCTTCTTCCCGGATATGCACCGGCAGGTCGGCGCCATCGATGCCCGTGATACCGAGGAACCGTTCGGTCAGCTCGACATCGGCCAGGACATGGGTGAGGGCGGTCAGGGCGATGGCCTGGGCCCCGTCCTCATCGACGGAGGCCGGCTTGTGGAGAGGCATGATCATGGGCGATCCGATCAGGAAGCCCCAGGCGCAGGCACCGGCATCGCCAGCAGGTCGGCGAGGAACGCCTCTGCGTGGCCGCGATGACCGAAGCTGGCGAGCCTGGCCGGGACCTCCTGGCCGCGACGATAGGAAAGGCAGAGAACCTCCCAAGCTTCCGTTCCGCAGTCCCGGATAGGGGCGATTGCGAAGTCCATGGCGATCAGCGCAGCAGCAGCTCGGCGATGTTGCCCCACATCAGAATGGACGTGAGCACCGCCGCCAGACCCGCACCTTCACCAATTCGATTGAGATAGGACTGCATAATGTCTCTCCTGTGTTGTAAGGACATAATGTTCATGTTTTGTTCTATCGTCAATCAGGTTTTTACTTCCGTGGTATAAGCCTCAGCAGCTAAAAGGAAAAATCTGGTTGTCGGCAGAGTCTGACAGGCCACGCGCGGCCGCCCCGAGGGTCATGGACGACAGTCTCTACTACCGGAATTTCAGCACCGGCCCGGTCCCCAAAGACCCTTGGGCCTTCATGTGGCTGTTCGTGAAACAGCGGCTGCGTTGGCCGGCCATCGCCATTGTGTTCTGCGCTGCCATGTCGATGGCGACTATGGGCTTCGAGCCGCCGGCGCTACGCGGGCTGGTCGACGAACTCCAGGCTGCCGCGGGCACCGGCGTGTGGTCGTCGGCGATCCTGTTCTGGTTCGCGATCCTGGGCGGAATGTGGGTGCTGTCCTCGATGTTCAACCGGCTGTACCAGCTGGTCGACATCAAGTTCTCGCCGGTGCTGCGTTACATGATCCAAGCCTACCTGTTCTCCTATGCGCTGGAACACTCGCCGCGCTTCTTTCAGGAGAACTTCGCCGGCAAGCTGGGGCAGAAGATCAAGCAGGCGGGGCAGGCGCCGCTCTCCGTCCTCGGCATAATTCTGCATGACGGCGTTCGCATCGTCGTTATCCTCGCGATCGGCCTGGCGCTGCTCTATGGCTCGAGCCCCATATTCGCCAGCGTGTTTGTCGGCTGGACGGTGGTCTATCTCGGCCTGTCGGCCTTCCTCGCCAAGCGCTGCCTCAAATACTCCAAGACCCTCTCGGAGGAGATGGCGACCTCCACCGGCCGGCTGGTCGACGCTGTCAGCAATGTCGAGCTGATCCGGGCCTTTGCCCGTTCGCAGTTCGAGCGCGGCTTCATCGACATTTTCCTGAAGCGGGAGCTGAACGCCTCGCGGCGGCTGCGCATCTTCATTGCCGTCGCCTATCTGTTCCAGCACGGCGCGACCCTACTGTTCCAGGTGGGGATCATTTTCTATGCCATTGCGGAGGTTATCGACGGAACGATGACCCCCGGTGATTTCGTGATGATGGTGTCGCTGTCGACCCTGGTCGCAGCACAGGTCTGGACACTGTCCAACCGCCTGACCGAGTTCTTCGAGCATCTGGGCACGCTGCAGGGTGCCATCGAGCTGATTACCCAGCCGCACGAGATCGTCGACCGGCCGGACGCGCGGGACCTTGTCGTGGGCGCGGGGGAGATCGAATTCCGGCAGGTCTATTTCGCGCATCACGACGGCACGCCGGTGTTCGAGGGGATCAATGTCAGGATCGCCAGCGGCGAGAAAGTCGCGCTGGTCGGCCCGTCGGGGGCCGGCAAGAGCACGCTGGTGCGGCTGCTGCGCCGGCAGTTCAGCCTGGACGCCGGCCAGATCCTGATCGACGGCCAGGACATCACGGCGAGTTCGCTCAGTTCGCTCAACTTTGCTATCGGTGAAGTGCCGCAGACCCCCGGCATGTTCCACCGGACCTTGCGCGAGAACATCCGCTACGCGCGTCCCGACGCCACGGAGGACGAGATCGTCGAGGCCGCGCGCAAGGCGCACTGCCATCACTTCATCGCCCGGCGCGCCGAAGGCTACAATACCATTGTAGGTGAACAGGGTGTGCGGCTGTCTGGCGGCGAGCGCCAGCGGGTCGCCATCGCCCGGGCCTTCCTCAAGAACGCGCCGATCCTCGTTCTCGACGAGGCGACCTCGTCGCTGGATTCCGAGACCGAGCATCTCATCCAGGAGGCGCTGTTCCGCCTGATGGACGGCCGCACCGTGATCGCCATCGCGCACCGGCTGTCGACCATCACCGGCATGGACCGTATTCTCTATCTGGAGGACGGCCGCATCGCCGAAGAGGGCTCGCATCAGGAGCTATTGCGGCGCAACGGCAGATACGCCGCGCTCTGGCATCGCCAGGTTGGCGGCTTTCTGCCGGAGAAACGTCCGGACGATATGGCCGCCGAATAGGCGGACGGGGGTGTCGATGGAAGCCTATCTGTGGGTCGCGCTTGGCGGTGCCGTCGGCAGTGTCGGGCGCTACGGGACGTCCAATCTGGTCGAGCGGTTTCTTGGCGCCGATTTCCCATGGGCAACATTGATCGAGAATGTGCTGGGCGCGTTTATCGTCGGCGCCTTCGTGGCGCTGGCGACGGTCGAGCAGCGCGGGCTCGCCAATCCCAATCTGCGCCTGCTGGTGGTGGTCGGCTTCTGCGGCGGTTTCACGACCTTCTCTGCCTTCAGCCTGCAGACCGTCCATCTCATCCGCGACGGTCAGCTGATGGCCGCTGCTGGCAATATCGTCGCGTCGGTCGCATTTTGCCTGATTGCGGTCTGGTTCGGCTTTCTCGCGGGGAATACCATCAACCAGTGGCGATAGACGGAGCGTGACTTGCGTCGGGTGTGCGCCTTTCTCGCGGGACTGTTGCTGACCGTCGGTACTGCCCGTGCCGATGCCCCCATGCTCGTATCGGTGCCGTCGCCGCGGGGCGAAACCACGGCGCTGATCCTGATCAGGCCCGAGAAGCCGGTCGCTTCAGTCATTCTGTTCGCCGGGGGCCACGGCGCGCTCGGTTTGAGAAGCCCCTCGGCGATGAACTGGGGCGACGGCAATTTCCTTGTGCGGACCCGCAATCGTTTCGCGGCCCATGGTTTGATGGTTGCTGTTGTCGATGCCCCGTCCGATCAGAGACGCGGCATGAGTGTGATCTTCCGCATGAGCCGCGCCCATGCGCAGGACATCGAAGCCGTCGCCGCCTACCTGAAAACACAGGCCGATGTTCCGGTCTGGCTGGTGGGGACTAGCATGGGCACATTCTCGGCCGCCGCTGGCGCAATCGGGTCAAAGGGCGTCGACGGTCTTGTTCTGACGTCGACGATCACTCGGGCTGACCCCCAGTGGCAGATCGCAAACAGTCACCGCGACGGTGTCGCCAGCATGGCGCTTGAAACCATTTCGGTTCCAACGCTGGTCGTGTCTCACGAAAAAGACGGATGCGGGATTACGCCGCCCGGGGATTATCCGAAACTTTCGCGGCGGCTGACCGCTGCGCTAAAGATCGAGAACATACTCCTTGCCGGCGGCGACCTGCCGCGCTCCACGCCGTGTGAAGCGTATGCGGAGCATGGCTTTTTCGGTATCGAGCAGCGGGCAGTCGATACCATCGCGACTTTTATAAAAGCCAACGGCAGATAAGCGTTCCGGAGTTCAGCTTGCTGAACTGCCGGCGGTCCGCTCCGCATTGTCGCGACGGATCGACAGATACATGAACGCGCCTGCTGTTGCGAACATGATCAGGCTGTAGATGCCGCCCGGCACCATCATGGCCGTGTTGCCGAGCAGCGTCGCGGCAACGAAGATTGCCAGGGTTCCGTTCTGCAGTCCGGTCTCCATGACAATCGCGGTGCGCTGCTTCGTGCCGAGGCCGCTGATGTTGGCAAGCAGGTAGGCGGCGGCCATCGTCACCACATTCAGGGTCAGCATCGCCAGGCCGGACTGCCGGAAATAATCGACGATGTTTGCCCGCTCGCTGTAAACCGCGCCGAAGATAATCAGGACGAAAAGCCCGGCCGCGATATTGCGGGCGATCCGTTCGAAGCGGACGGCAAGCCCGGGCAGGAAATACCGCAGCAACATGCCAAGGGCCACCGGCACATTCGTGATGACAAAGACGCCGGTGATGGTCTGGATTACCGAGATATTCGGGGCGGTTTCGACTGCCATGAAATGCAGGATCGCGAAGCTCACAATGATCGGCATCGTGAACACGCTCACGATGCTGATGACGGCAGTCAGCGAGACTGCAAGGGCGGTGTCTCCCCGCGACAGATGGGTCAGGAGATTGGAGGTCGCGCCGGCGGGGCAGGCGGCCAGAATGATCGCCCCCACCTTCAGCGCCGGGTCCATCGGCCAGAGGCTGACCAGCAGCCAGCCGATCGTCGGCAGCATGACCATCTGACCGAGGGCGCCGATGAAAAACGCCTTTGGCTGGGCGATGACGCGGCGGAAGTCGTCGACCACCAGTGCCAGGCCCAATGCAAACATGATGAAGGCCAGCGACAGCGGCAGAAAGACTTGCGTGACGATATTGGCAGTTTGCACCGGATCCCCCCGTTCCCGTGACGGACTCGTGTCCGTCTGGGACCAAGAATGATCACGAGCAGACGCCAGTACAACCGCTTTTCCCTGCGGAGGGCGCGGCCGCGGAGTCAGCCGGCGCTAGCGGGCGTCGGCGACAGAGGCTGTATTGGGAGGATCTTCGACGATCGGGTGGTTCCAGAGCGGTACCGGGCGCTCGCCCAGCGCATCGAAGGAGGGAGCCAGACCGCTTGCCGAGGACCACGCCATGGTCAGCCCGAGTTCTTCATCCGTCGGGTGGCATTCCATCGTTTGTAGATAGGCACTTGGCCCCGTCAGCTTTCGCACGTCCATCAGCATGCTGGTGGCTTCGGTGTGCGCCGTCTGGCAATCATGGGTGATGCCGCCGAGAATCAGCGGGCCGGCCATGGTGACAATCACGGCGACGACGGAGATCATGTGTCGGTGCCCTCCTCGAAGTGGGCGTTATGCATAAATGAAGCGCCGGGCTTGATGATTCGTCTCGCTGCAAATACGGGGCGAAAGAAGGGCCGGTCAGCGGATAGCAGACATGTGTTTGACCCAAACGGGGCGCGCTTCCATACTCAGGCAAACACGGACCGACAGGGAGAGACCGCCATGCATCGCATCGAAATTCCGGCCAGCATTACGGACGGCGTGACGGCACGTCGCGGAAATCTTCATCCGTTCGGTACGTTGAACGGCGCGAACACGGCGCTGATCGTGGTCGATCTGCAGAACGCGTTCATGCTGCCGGGACAGCCAAGCGAGATCCCGGTAGCGCGGGCCATCGTGCCGAATGTGAATCGGCTGGCGAAGGCGACACGCGCGGCCGGTGGCAAGGTCGTGTGGATCAAGATGACGCTGAACGACCAGACCGATAAATGGAGCGTGTTCTTCGATCACTTTATGTCGCCGACCCGCCGGGGTGCCGTGATCGAAGCGATGGCCCGCGGTTCGCATGGCCATGCCCTGCATGCCGACCTCGACGTGCAGCCCGGCGATCTTCAGGTCGAGAAGACGCGCTTCAGCGCCTTCATTCAGGGCTCGTCGGACCTTGACCGTATTCTCAAGAGCCTTGGGATCGATTCCATCGTCGTCGTCGGCACGCTGAGCAACGTGTGTTGCGAGTCAACGGTCCGCGACGCGATGATGCTGAATTACAAGGCGGTGATGGTGTCCGACGCCAATGCCGCGCGCACCGACGCCGAGCACAATGCGACGCTGATCAGCATGTTGCAGGTCTTTGCCGATGTGGCATCCACCGACGAGGTGATCGCGAAACTGGTCCCGGGGACGCAGAAGACGGCGGCTGCGGGGGAATAGGTGTTGTCATCCTTCGAGACGGCGCTACGCGCCTCCTCAGGATGAGGTTCTATTCTCCGGAAAAGAAAACCTCACCCTGAGGAGCCGCCGCAGGCGGCGTCTCGAAGGGTGTCCGCGCATCAGGCCGCCGCGTTCTCGACTAGCGGCACCTTGGTGATCTTGTGCGCTTTCAGCGCCGGCAGCACGTCACGGGCGAAGCGGCGGATCTGGTTCATGAACATATCGTGCGGCATGTTGCCGCGGTTGAGACTGACCAGCACCGTGTTGGCGCCGGCATGTTCGGCCGTCTTGATGAGGCGATCGCGCACCTCGTCGGGTGAGCCCCACGGCATGTGCTCCGCTTCCTTGGCCAGCTTTTCCATCGTCATGTCGCGGAAATCGTCGCGTGAGCGGGCTGCCGAGGCGCGGTTCTCCGGGCGGATATAGTCGAGAGACGCCTGGCTGACATAGCCGCTCTTGGCCTGGATGCTGGTCTCGGTGATGTTGCCGTGGCTGTAGAGCGTCTTGTTGAAGTAGAGCTGATACGGGCCGTTTTCCTTCAGCGCCTGTTCCTTGCTGTCCGCGACGTAGACATTGGCCTGCACCGATAGATGCTCCGGCGTGATGGTATGGCCAGCCTGCGCCAGACATTTCGCATAAAAACGGATGATGTCTTCGCGCAAACCCACTGATCCCAGACCCGGCGTTACGGGGATGTTGTGTCTGGCAGCCCATTCGATGGTTTCGCGGCTGGTCGTCACCGGGACCCAGACCGGCGGGTGCGGCTGCTGGATCGGGCGCGGCCAGAGAGCCACGTCCTCATACGCCCAGAACTTGCCCTTGTACGAAAAGACCTCTTCGGTCCAGGCGCGCCGGATGATCTCGTAGGCTTCCTCGAAACGGGCGCGTGACTCGGACATCGGCACGTTGTGAACCTGGTACTCGCGCGGAATGCCCCGCGCGAAGCCTGAGATCAGGCGGCCGTTCGACAGGCAGTCCACCATCGCTAGTTCTTCGGCCAGCCGCAGCGGCTCGTGAAGGGGCAGCAGATTGCCGTAGATCAGCAGTTTGAGGGTCTTGGTCCGCTGCGCCGCGGCGGCGGCCATCAGGTTCGGTGAATTCATCAGCCCGTAGGGCGAGGTGTGGTGTTCGTTGAAGCCGACGCCGTCATAGCCGAGCTTGTCGAGTTCCTCCCACGCGTCCAGATGCTCGGCATAGGTACGCGCCGCGACATCGGGCTTGATGTATTTCTTCGGCAGCGGATAGGGCAGTTCCTTGCCGACCTTCAGATGTTCGAGATTTTCGGCATACGGCAGCAGGTCGAAGACAAAAACTTTCAAGGCGTTCTCCGCGGGCGTGTGGTTCGTTGATTGCCTGAGGTTGTATCAACCCTCGCCGAAAGGCGGCAATCCGGCGTCAAGGCTGGCCCACAAAAAGGAATGGCCGGGACATGCCGCTGGTGCGGCAGCCCGGCCAAGCGTACCTGCGCTGTAGCGGTTATTCAGCCGCGAGCGACACCACAGACTTGTCGTAGTCGCCGGTGCCGAGATTGCCGTCGGGGAAAATGCCGCGTTCGGCGATCCAGTTCTGCGCGTTGTCGAAGACTTCCTTCGTGTACGGCTCGAACACGATGCGCTCGCCAGGGCCCCAGCGGCGCGTGTCGATCACGGAATGGAAGCGCTCCGGGAACTCCTTGCGGTAGTAGTGCGTGTACAGTTCCGGACGGACGTCGATGTCGCGCTGCGCCTTGCGCAGGGCGCGGTAGTACTTGCGGATGTCTTCTGGGTCGGGATCGCCGGTGATCATGGCGGCGATCATGAAGGTGGTGTCGATCACCTTGCGGAAGCCGAGCTGCTCCAGGAAGTAATACGGCGCGCTGAACGCGGCGCAGGCCGGCACCTTGCGGTCGACCAGTTCTTCCATGCGGGCGAACAGCATGCCCTGTGCGAAGGACAGGTTGATGTCCTTGAGCGGCATGTACGGCTCGAGCGCCTGGATGGTCGAATAGTGGCTGCCCGACTGATAGCCGACCGAAATCGGCACGCCGGCGAGATCTTCCGGTGTCTTCACCGGTGAATCCGGCGGCACGAAGATGCCCGACGGTGCGACGGAGTAGGCGTCGCCATAGAGCTTGCCATGGCCGACCGAGGCCGCGACGTTCACCGTCCAATGACAGGCGCCGCTGATGTCGCAGCTGCGGCCTTTCTCGAAGGTCTGATAGGCGCCGACCTTGTCGCCCATGTTCATCTGCTTGGCGTCCTTGGTACCAAGCGCCGCGCGGAACTCGTAAGCGAGCCCTTCATCCTTGAAGTAGCCCTTTTCTTCAGCCACCCATTCCTGCAGGCGAAAATGGGGAGAGATGATGAACTTGGAATTGGAACCAGACTTGGTTTCGTTGGACATGGCGTTTCTCCTCTCTGATCTTGTTTAGGTCTATTTCAGCAGCAGTTCTCCGGCGCGTCCTTTCCGGATTTTCGGGTCGTGCGGCGGGAGCGGATCATCTTCACGTGGTCGTCCATCAGATGCCGTGCCGCGGCGGCATCGCGGGATTCGATGAGGTCCACCAGCTGGTGGTGGACATCGAGGATGTGGCGCGCGACGGGCGGCGTCAGCGTCTTGTTGCGCAGCGGCCAGGCAACGTGCTGTAGCGAAATGAGCTGTACGACCAGCACACGGTTGTGAGACGCCTCAGTAACGGCGAGGTGGAAGCTCTGGCAGGAACGGGTGAAGGCGGCGACGTCGTCGATGGTCGCCTCGTGATCGGCGAGCCAGCGGCGCAGGGTGGCGAGGTCGTCTGCCGTTGCGTTCTCCGCCGCCAGCTCAGCGGCAACCGTTTCCACGGCGCGCTGGGCGTCGACGATTTCATGGGGTTCGACCCCGGAGAGGTCGAGCTGCACCGCCAGCGCTTCAGCGAACAGGCGGGGATTGCCCCGGGTGATCCGGGCGCCGCCGCCGGAACCGACCTTGATCTCGACGATGCCCAGGGCCTCCAGGGTCCGCAGGGCATCGCGGGCGACAATCCGGCTGACACCGAAGCGGGCGGCGAGTTCCTTCTCGCTGCCGACAAACTCGCCGGGCTTCAGGCGCTTGTCGAACAGCGCATCCCGGATTTCACTGACAATCCGGGTCGAGAGGGTCGCGCCACGGCCGATCGGCGCGGGAAGGCGCGGTTCCTGGTGCGGGTCATCCTTGAAGAGGCGGTGGACGCTCATTCTTTGAAAGATACTAAAGATACTATCTTTAAGCGAGTGTTATCTTTGCCGTACCCACTTACCCCCGTGGGGAGGGCTGACCTATGATACCAGCCATCGCCCGCAGCATTTCTGGGCATCCGCTGAAAGGTGACCGGATCGTGCGGCTCGTCTATCTCGATGAGGCTGGGATAGCGAACGCCGCCCATGAACCGTTCGTTGTGGTCGCGGGCGTAATTGTCAATCCGGACAACACTGCGCGGGAACTCGAAAACCAACTCCGTGGCATCGCCCGCAAGTACGTGCCCGACCCGTACTATGCAGACGCGCTTATCTTCCATACGACCGAGATTTGGCACGGCACCAAATCTTTCGACCGGAAAACCTGGCCGCTGAATACCCGACTACGGTTGCTACGCGACCTAGCAGCAATACCGAGACTATTCGATCTTCCGGTTGTCTGCGGGTACGCGCGCCGCGATGCGCTTCAGGCTGAAATTAAAGTCGGAAATCCGGAAATATCTTCTGTCCACATGAAGATCGTCGAGCACTCGATAGCCTTCGTTGAGGCGGCGCGACAAATCGAAGTTTGGATGCGGTCAAAGGCCTCATCTGAGCGTGCGATGTTAATTGCCGAGAACACTCCAATCGCGAAGGCAGACATAAAACGATTCCACGAAGGCTATCGTCCCTATCCAAATCGAGAGGATGGAATGTCCTCCAGCGCCTTTCACTCGGATCACATAGTCGAGACAATATTATTCGCGGATAAGAACGAGTCCGCCCTGCTTCAAATCGCGGATGTCTGCGCCTTCTTCATGCGGCGGCGCCTTATGAAGAAGATCGACTCTGATCCTTTTTACGAACTCCTGCATCCGCAGGTCGTTTCGCCGGACCGGCCCGAACTTTCGGGGGCACGATCTTCTTAAAAGCCCGCTCGAACTCAGCGCCGGATTCATCGGCGCCAATTTCTTTTGCGGCTTTTTTGAAGCGCTGAGATTGACTTGATTGGCTCATAGTGAATTGGGGCTGCGATGAGTTGTTCGATACGACAGACGCTTGCCAACGATACCACGGATCGCACGGTCGGTCCGCTGTTCGTCGTGAACGCCAAGGCTAACGCGGTTGCTAAACCGAAAATCAAATTCGGCAAGGTAACGGTGCAGGTGCTTCTCGCCGCACTGCTGATAGGTGCCGCGCATGCCCCGCTTGAACACCGAGAAGAAACCTTCGACGGTGTTGGTGGTCACGTCGCCACGGGCGTACTCGCTCGCACCATGCTTCACAGTCTCATGCTTGGCGAACTGGAGGCCGGGCGAGAAGTAGAAGTTGGCCTCGTCGGTGTGCAGGCGGCTCTCGGTCTTGGCATTGGTGACAAGCAACTGGCGGATAGTGTCGGTGTTGACCTTCTGCATGTGGAAGGAACGCGATCCGCCGCCACGCTCGACGAGGGTAACGATTTTCACCTTGCCGCCCGGACCTTGCTTGCCGACGCGCTTGCCGTTCTTCATCCGGTACTGCTGGGGGCCGATGTAGGTTTCGTCGATCTCGACAATCTTGCCCTCGCCACCGAGCGGGCCGGTCTTGCCGTCGTCCGACATGGCCAGCCGGATACGATGCGACATGAACCAAGCGCTCTTGAGGGTGATCCCGAGAGTGCGGGCAAGCTGGTTGCTGCTGATACCCTTTTTGGACGAGCAAAGCAGGAACATCGCCTGCAACCAGACGTGCAGCTTGATATGGCTGGACTCAAAGATGGTGCCGACCTTCACGGTGAAGGGCTTGCGGCAGGCGTAGCACTTATAGACGCCGATCCGGGTGCTCTTGCCTTTGAGCGCTCCGCTCTCATCCACGACGCCACAGTGAGGGCAAATCCGGCCTTCCGGCCACACCCGGGCCTCAACGAATTTGTAGGCGGCGGCCTCGTCGTAAAAGTGCTTTTGGTCCAAAACCGACATGGGAGACTCCTTTAATGGAATCAACCATATACCCGAGGTTTGGGTACGTCAAGTATAATGTGCGCTATCTTTAAGGCAACAACTTTAAGCGTCGCCAAGAAATCCCTCTGTTTTTCGGGGTTTCACCCGATAGGCACCCCCCGAGAGGGGTAGTAGGTTCCCGGGGATTTTCCCCGAAAAACGAGATTATCCTGCGGCCAGATGCACATCTTTGAGCAGATCGAGCGCTATCACACGATCGCCGCGCGGGTCCGCGTCAGCGCCGGCAAGACGGGCGATTCCGAAATCAAGCGCGAGCTGCTGGCGATCGCCGTCCAGTACGAAAAGCTGGCCGAGGATATCGCGCGGTCGCTTGAGTTTGTGCCTATCGACGGACCTGGGCAGTCGCGGGCGTGAGTGTCCATTGACCTGACGTTACGCGCCGCAAGGGACGTTATGTCCGCCGGAAAATCAGCGACGTGTTGATGCCGCCGAAGGCAAAATTGTTCGACATGAAGTATTCCGGCGAGATCCTGCGCGCGTCGCCGATGATGTAGTCGAGCGCGCCGCAGCGCGGATCGACCGTTTTCAGATTGGCGGTCGGGCAAATCCAGCCTTCGTGCACCATCTCGATCGCGAGCCACGCTTCCAGCGAGCCGCACGCGCCGAGGGAATGGCCGAAATGGCCTTTGAGGGAATGGAAGGGCGCTTTCGTTCCGAACACAGCTGCGGTGGCCTGCGTCTCCGCGATGTCGCCCCATTCGGTCGCCGTGCCATGACCGTTGACGTAGCCGATGGCATCGGCGGTGAGGGACGCATCGGCAAGAGCGAGGCGCAGGGCGCCTTCCATCGTCTCCGCTTTAGGCTGGGTGACGTGATTGCCGTCGGAGTTCGTCCCGAAACCGACGACCTCCGCGAGTATTCGTGCCCCGCGGGCTTTTGCATGGTCCAGTTCTTCGAGAACGAGCGAGACGGCGCCTTCGCCGATCACCAGACCGTCACGGTCCGCATCGTAGGGGCGCGGCGTTTCATGCGGCGTTTCGTTTTTCGTGGACGTGGCGAAAAGCGTGTCAAAGACGGCAGACATCGTTACATCGAGTTCTTCGGCACCGCCCGCGATCATGATGTCCGCCTTGCCGAAGCGAATGGCCTCGGCGGCATAGCCGATCGCCTGGCTGCCCGACGTGCAGGCGCTCGACGTTGTGATCACCCGGCCATTCAAACCGAAGAACAGGCCGATATTCACCGCCGCCGTATGGCTCATCATCTGGATGTAGCTGGTGGCGTTCAGCGACTTGGAAATACCGGTTTGCAGCAATTCGGCGAAACCAAGCACCGCGGCGGGCGTTCCGAACGACGAACCGTAGGCGACACCGGACCGGTCGCTTTTTAGCACCGGATCGTCGATCAGCCCGGCCTGCTGCAACGCCTGCTCGCTGGCATAGACGGCCATACGCGCGACCGGGCCCATGGTGCGGGTCTTCTTGCGTGGGTAGCGGCTGTCGACGTTGAACTCGGCGACCGGCGCCGCGAGGCGGGTATTGATGCCTTCGAAGCGGTCCCAGGCGTCCATCCGGCGGATGGCTGTATGCCCATCATGGAAGTTCTTCCGGATCGTTGGCCAATCGTTGCCGAGCCCGGTGACGCCGCCAAATCCCGTGACCACGACGCGGCGCATCAGACCATGCCTCCGTTCACGGAAATCGTCTGCCGCGTAATATAGGACGCTTCATCCGAGAGCAGGAAGGCGACTGCGCCGGCGACTTCCTCCGGTCTGCCGATGCGACGCATGGGGATCAGCTTGGTGATTTCCTCGACCGGCGCGTCCTTGATCATCTGTGTATCGATCAGTCCGGGAGCAACGCAGTTAACGGTGATGTTGCGGCTGGCGAGTTCGAGGGCGAGGGCTTTCGTTGCGCCGATGATGCCGGCCTTGGCGGCGCTGTAATTGACCTGCCCCCGGTTGCCAACCAGTCCGGAAACCGAAGAGAGCGTGACGATGCGGCCGCCTTTCCGCGCGGAAACCATCGGCATCACCGCGGGTCGCAGGACATTGTAGAACCCGTCAAGATTTGTATTGATGACGGAATCCCAGTCGTCATCCTCAAAGGCGACGAACGTGTTGTCGCGCGAGATGCCGGCATTGAGAACGATGCCCCAATAGGGACCGTGCGCCTCGATATCCGCGGTAAGCGCGGCACGGCAGGCTTCGCGGTCGCCGATATCGAACCGGATTGTCTGGGCCTTGGCCCCTGCAGCTTGCACGCTCTGCAGCGTTGCGTCGGCGCCGGCGGCATCCGAATGATAGTGGATGACGAGCGTATAGCCGTCGGTGGCGAGCCGTTCGGCAATCGCCCGGCCGATGCCCTTGCTGGCACCCGTCACCAGGACCCGCTTATCCGTCATTGCTGTGAACCCCTGTCGCAGGCATCGGATCTTTGGGCTGATAGACATTCAGCCGCGCCGTTGCCACGCAATTCCCCTCGTTGTCGATCCGGCAGTCGAACACGCCCATGTTGTCGTCACGAAATACAACTGTCGCGGTTACTGTCAACCGTTCGTTCGCCTGAAACGCCGGGACGCGCGCCTCATAATGACGCGTTCCCAGTAAATAGCCGATCTTGACGGGTAGGCCGCGCTCCATCGCCTCGGCGCCGACATAGGCACCGCAAGTCTGGGCCATCAGTTCGATGCCGAAATAGGACGGAAGGGCGCCATCGGAAAGAAAAGGCTGCAGGTTCTTGACCTCGACCGCTGCCGTCAGGCCGGTGTCGTCATAATGCACGGCTTCGTCGAGCAGCAGCATCGGTTCTGCGTGCGGGAGCAATTTGGCGATTGGCCACGGGCAGGGACGGGCAGTCATAAGCGCCCCAGAACAAGGCTGGCATTGCTGCCGCCGAACGCGAACGAGTTGCTGATGGCTGCCCGGAGCCCGGTTGCCCTGTTTTCCGGTGCAGCAAGATTGAGCGGCGCGAGGGCCGGGTCTGCAACACCGTCCCAAAGATGCGGCGGGACCCGGCTTTCCGGGTTGAATTGCCGGTGTAGCGTCAGCCAGCAGAATGCCGCTTCGATCGCGCCGGCGGCGCCCAGCGTGTGACCGGTCATGGCCTTGGTCGAGCTGCACAGGACGGCGTCACCGAGCAGCGTATTGACGGCTTTGCTTTCCATCGCATCGTTCAGCGGTGTCGCGGTTCCATGCAGATTGACGTAGCCGATCCCCGTGGGCTGTAGCCCGGAATCCGTTACTGCCTTTTGCATCGCCGCCAGAGCGCCTTTCCCATCGGGATCGGGCGCGCTCATGTGATGAGCATCGGCACTCTCGCCATAGCCGAGCAAGGCGATTTCCGAAGGTTCGCGCGTCATCAGAAAGATTGCGCCGCCTTCGCCGATGGTGATGCCGTCGCGGTTCGCGCTGAATGGATTGCACATGCTTCTGGACAGGGCGCCGAGTGAGTCGAACCCGGCGACCGTCAGACCGCACAGCGTGTCGACACCACCGACCAGGGCTGCGTCGCAAACTCCCGACCGGATCAGGCGTCGTGCGGACGCGAATGCCTTGGCACTGGACGAGCAGGCGGTCGCGATGGTGTAGGCGGGGCCGCCGAGATTTAGGTGACGCGCGACGAATTCGGCGAGGTTCCCCAGCTCCTGCTGGCTATAGCGGTAACCGGCCGGCCATTGTCCGGTGCTCAGCTGGTGCGCCAGGGCGGTTTCACCTTCCGCCATGCCCGACGTGCTTGTTCCCAGAACGACCGCAAGTCGTGAGGCGCCGTAGCGCCCGATCGCCGCGGCGACTTCGCTCTCGATCTGCTGCAACGCTGCCAGGGCCACGCGATTGTTGCGACAGGCGAGGGCGGAGAGGGTCGTTTCGATCTCGGGTAAGGCGGATTGTACTGCGCCGACGTGGATTGCGCGGCTGTGCAGGATATCGCTCCGGCTGACAAGACCGGCTCGCGTTCCCGAAAATAATGCCGCGGCAACGGAAGTCTTTTCGGCGCCGATTGGCGTGACGAGTCCCAGCGCGCTGAGGAAGACCGGCGCTGTCATTGAAGCAGCTCCGAGCGCACTTCCAGATCGTAACCCCACAGCGCGTTATGCAGGCGGGTGATGCCTGACCACGGATCGTTCTGGGGATAGCGAATGGTCACGATCGCCTGTCCATTCGCGGAGACCGTTCGTGTATCCGCAGTACGGCTCAGGGTGGCCGTCGAATGGATGAGGCCATTCTGAACCGCCGCATCCGGCCAGTACATCAGCGTGATGTCGGCGAGGATATTTTCGGGCCGGAGATCGGCGGGAAACCAGTCCGCGCGCTCGAACGCCGGCGTATTGCCGGACCAGCTGATGGTCATGATGCGGCGGCCGAAACCGTCAACGCCTGCCAGAAGCATGGTCGTTGCGGTCACCTTCATCCGGCTTTCGAAGGTGAACACTTCGCCCTTGTAGCGGGCCGTGATGATCTGGGTGGCCTCCACCTCGCGTCCGAGGGCACTAGGTCCGGGCATGGCATAGGTCAGGCCCGGCGCCAGCTGGGCATGGTTCCGCGCCGGTTCCGGACCGGCACAGGAGGTGAGCGCGATGAGAAGTGCGGCGCAGAGAAATCGAATCATGATGGTTCGCTGGCGGTTCTGCTCACCGCGTGGGGCTGGAACGAATGGCCATCGGGGACAGGAGATAGGCCAGCATCAGGCCCACGAACATCGCGGCCCCGAAAGCGTGGACAGCGTGCGCCTGTGAAAACGCAAGGAGCCCGAAAGACAGGGCGGATGTCACCATCGCCACCAGGGTTGCCAACATGGTCGCGGCCTCCGGCGCCGGACTTCCTTCCGCGAAAAACACCGCGAAATCGACGCCCATCGATAACACGAGGACCAGGGCGATGGCGCTGAAAAAGCTGAACTCCTCCCCGGTCAGCGCCAGCAGAAAAGGGGTCAGGACAACCGCCGCGACCGGCGGAACCAACACACGGACACCGCCCAACAGCCCGTACCGCCACAGCAGCAGCGGCGCCATGAGCAGCGCGGAGATGGCGATCAGCATCAGGGCCCGCTCGCGATAACGGGCGAATACGTCGGTGATGCTGTCGGCGGGATCGTAGAAGCGGACCCCCTCAATCCCCTCGGCCAGCGCACGCACGGCATCAGGACGAATGACGCGATCCAGAACGACAGCGTGCGTGATACCAGGGGCTTCGCCATCGAGGATGAGGGCAGATGCGAAGGGAAGCGTGTGTCGGCTCAGGATATCGGGTGTCAGCGGTTCAGTCGGAGGTGTCGATGCCGAAGCGGGGAGACCAAGGGCGTCGCGATAGGCGGACAGGTGCGGCGCGTATAACTGGCTCTGGATCAACTCCATATTTTTCTGTTGGCGCGCGACTGAGGGAATGAAGCGGGCCAGTGACTGCCAGCCGGACAAGTCGCCGGCTGCAGCCGCGCGCTGCAGCCTTTCGTCGAGGGCTTCTTCGATGCGGAGTGCTGTTTCAGTGTCGGGCGCGTGGACCAGAAAAAACTGCGTCGACGATCCCATGCCGGTCAGACGCTGCACCTGAAGTTGCTCGGACAGCAGGTCAGGGGACAGGTTCTGCTGGCGTCTGACGTCGTCGACCGTTGAAAATTTCGTGGCGCCGGCGATTGCGAGGAGCACCAGAACGATGGCGGCACTGAAGCGGAGCAACCGCATCCGGGGCCTGTTCCAGGGAATGCAGACAAGGCCGGCGATCCAGGTGTCGGCCGTGGTCATCCGGCGGCCCGCCATACGATCGAGAAACGGGAACCATGCCGCCACCGTGACGAAGGCAGCGCTCAGGCCAACGGCGGAGAAGACGGCGATCTGATGCAGGCCGGTCAGCGGCGTAAAGGCGAGCGCCACATAACCCACGACCGACGTCGCAAGGCCCATCGCGATTCCGGGCAGGACATGGTGGAGACGGTCTTCCGGCTCGCGCCGTGCCGAGAAGATCTGCGTGCAGTAGTGCAATGCATAGTCGACGGCCGAGCCGATGAGGCTGGTGCCGAACAGCACGGCCAGAATGTGGACCTGCCCGAAAGCCAGCAGACAGACAACGAGCGCGACAAGCATGCCGACGGTCATTGCCATGAGGCAGAGAACCATCGGCATGAGGGTGCGGAAAACGGCGAAGATCACCAGCGTTACCGCAATCAGCGATACGGCGCCGATCCAGGCGATCTCACCCTGTGCCGTTTGCGATCCCGCCAGTGCATGGAAGGGAACGCCCAGTCGCAGGACGGCAATATCGGGAGCAGCGACACGCGCGGCCTGAAGCCCGTTCTGATACGCGGCAGACAGGCGATCCTGGAAATCCAGCGAGAAAGCTTCGCCGGTCAGGTCGCCCAGCACCAGAAACCAGTGCCTGCCGCCGTCCACGACAACCAGCCGCCCGCGATCGGGGGTGATCTTGCTGGCCGGGACCGGCAGATCCGAAAAGAACGCCGGAAGAAGAAGGAACGGATCCGCCTCAAGCTGACGCGCATCAACAGGAATACCCGGTGCAGTGATCTGCGCCAGGGCACGCTGGACGATTTCCGTCGCGCGCCCGGTTTCGAGCCGCCTGCGGTCGGCGTCGGACAGCAATCCGCTACTGTACGGCAGATAGGCGGTGACGAGCTGACGGATTGCATCGGGCGATGCGGCGCCGGACGGGTTCATGACGCCGGCCTGTTTCAGCGCGCCCTCGATGGCTTCGGCGGCCGTAAACGCCTTGTCGCGGTCGCTATGGCCGACCAGCACGACGATCTGCCGCGCCAGGCGCTGCATCATCAAATCGCCGGCTATGCTTGTCTGAGTGTCGCGGTCCTCGCGGGGCAGAAGGTCCAGCAGGTTGGTCTGGAATGGAAGCGGGCCCGTCAGCAGTTGCCCGCCGCCGTAGAGTGCAGCGGCCAGAACCACCACCAGCCATGCAAGAGCAAGAGCGCGCTTCACGACCGGATTGCGGCGAACAGCGCCTTTTCGTCGTCGGTCGGCCCGGCTCCGTCCGTGGCCTGGCTGGAGAAGGTAATGCGATCGAAATCGTCCTCGCCCCGCAGGATGTCGACGGTTTCGGCAAACTGGCGGGCCGTCACGACGATCGATTGAATCCGCGAAAGAACGGCTTCGTCCTTCGAGACCGGCGTGAGCGTCAGCCGCGTGCCGGTGGCTTCTTTGGACTGCGAAACAGTGAAGCTACCGCTCATGCCTGACCAGTCACCGCCGAGCGCCGCGCCAAGGATATCGAAGAGCCGCGCCAGAAAAGGCAGCCGGGACGTCGGAAGCCGCGTCAGCTCCTGTCCGTCGGCAACCTGCAGAAGACCGGACGGCGTGATGACCGTGGTCGAGGCCAGGGGCTTTTCGGTTTTCCAGATCAACCCGCGTCCGGGCAGGAGGGCGAAGGAGCCTTCGGAGCGGATCGGTTTGGCAAAGCCCTTTAGATACCGATCCTGCGTAAAACGGCCGCGGAGGATTTCATTCGGGCGCAGTACGACCTGCGCGTGCCCGGCAAGCGGTACGAGTGAAACGGCAATTCCGGCGATGGCGGTCCGGCGCGTGATCATAGATGCGCTTTGACCTTCGCCTGGAAGGCGGCGGGCGATTCCAGACACAGCTCCTGTGTCTTTGCGTTGACCGCGACCTGCGTGGTCTGCGCCTTGGTCAGGGTTTCACCCGTCGCGGCGTCGGTGATGCGATAGTCGATGCGCAGCCGGTTC
Source organism: Alphaproteobacteria bacterium (assembly GCA_965279355.1). Taxonomy (GTDB): domain Bacteria; phylum Pseudomonadota; class Alphaproteobacteria; order CACIAM-22H2; family CACIAM-22H2. The sequence goes on from OZ257155.1 coordinate 350,476, forward strand.
TCGTACTCCGTGAGTTCGGCGCGGATTTTGATCTCCTGGGCGAACCGGATCGCGCGAACATATTTCACGCGGAGATCGACCACCGGCCACACGAAGCCAGATTCGGACATTTCGACATAGTTGTAACCGATGCGGTCCAGCAGCGCGCAACGCGCCTGCTCGAGGTAGCGGACATAGTTGCCATGCCACACGACCTCCATAGGGTCGAGATCGTAGAACTGCACCTTCAGCATTACGTCAGCGGTAATCACGGTTTTAGGTTTCCGCCCAGAAATCGAAGAAATTGAACCATTGAAAGGGATCGCGCAGGCAGGCCGCTTCCAGTTCGACCGCATAGGACCTTGCCGCGCGGGCGATGGCATCCTGCCGTTCGCGGCGCGGCAGAAGGATCCGCTCGGCCAATAGTTTCAAATCGAGCCGCCAGCCACCGCCGTTGCGATAGCAGAACAGGATATAGACAGGGCATTCCAGGAGGAAGGCCAGCAACCAGGGACCCTGCGGAAAGGGGGCTTCCTGGCCCAGGAACGGGACCTTGACCACGCGGTCCTGGGACAGCACCGGCGACCTGTCGCCGGCGATGGCGATCCATTCACCGCGCTCGACCCGCTCCCGCAGCATGATGGCGGTATCCGGGCCGATCTCGGTGACCTGCACCATGCGGCTGGCAATCTCGGGGCGGTAGCGGCGCATGACATTGTTGAAGTTCTCGGCATGCCTGGTGTGAACCAGAATCGTGATTCGCTCACGGAGTGCATCGTCACCAAGGGCGCGCGCGAGCTCGGCATTGCCGTAGTGCGACACAATGAGAAGGGCGCCGCGTGGATCGTCTTTCAGTGCCGTCAGGCTGTCGGCGGACAGGGCGCTCCGGTCGATGGCGCCGATCCAGCCCGCAAAAATGTCGAGCGAGCGTTCAGCGAAGCGGAAGAAATGCCGATAGACGTCGCGGTTCGTCGGGTTTCGGTCGATACCTTTTGCGGCGAAGGCACGAGCCAGAAACTGTCGCGAGTATGCGCGCCGGCGGCGATCGGTCAGATAGAAATAGAAGACGACCGGCGTCATGACAATCAGGCAGCCTCGCCGTCCCAGCAGCGTATAGGTGCCGGCGAGGAACCGGATGCCCCAGCTCGCCCCGCGCTCCGCCAGCGCGGACCAGTGGCTTGCCGGTTTGGATGACGGCCGGTTGGCAATAATGCGGGGAAGACGCGGCAGCATGCCGAAGACCAGGCGCGTGTGCATCCGGGTAATCCGCCAGTTGTCGCGCCAGACATCGAAATTCGACGTGTTGCCGGCCGGATAGATGACCTGAACCGGTACCTCGGTGACGCGAACGCCACGCCAGATCAGCCGCACCATGATTTCGGTATCGAAATCCATGTGTGTGCCGACGCGCTCCTCCGCGAGCAGGGCTTTTACGCTCGCGAGAGGATAGACCCGGAGACCGCACATCGTGTCGATCCGACGGAACGACAGCGTCTCCAGCGCGACCCAGGCATGGGTGATCCAGCGTCCGATGCGGCGGCTGCGTGGCATGCTGTCGTCAAACGACGGGGTTCCGCTGATCAGGTGCGATGGTTCCTTGCGGGCCTGCGCGAGCATGGTGTCGACGACGCCAAGATCGTGCTGGCCGTCGGCATCGATCTGCAGCGCGTGCGTGTAGCCGGCCGCGAGCGCATGCCCAATCCCGGCAATGACGGCGGCTCCTTTGCCGGCGTTGCGGTCCTGCCGGTGGACTGTCACCCCGTTATCCGGCGCATGGAGCGCGCCGATCTTCGCTTTGAAATCGTCGCCGCTGCCGTCATCGACGATCATCACAGGCAGTCCGGATGCACGCAGTCGTGCGACGATCTCGGGCAGAACCCTGACGTGATTGTGGGTCGGAATGATGGCGCAGGGATTGAAGGTCACGCAGAGAGCCCGAGCTGTCCCGTCGAACAGACTTCATCGCCGCGCCGGTATTCGAACTGGATGCGGGATTTCTCCGGAATGTGCCGGACGATGATGGTGAGGTCGTCGTCGGGCCGGATGACGGTCCTGAACTTCAGCTGATGGATTTGCGTGACCGATCCGTTGAGTCCCAGATGGTCGCGTGCCATCGCGACCACCCAATGCAGTTGAGCGACGCCGGGCAGAACCGGATAACCGGGGAAATGACCGCGCAGCCAGAACAGCTGGCGCGACACGGTAAGTTTAATCTTCACTTCAGTGTCTGTGCGGTGAATCGTTCTGATTTCCGGATGAAGCGAGGCGTCCTGGAAGAGCGCGCTTACCATGGCCGGTGTCCGCTTCCCCATTGGTCCCTGGGCAATGGCTTCAACAAAGCGCCAGCGCCGGGGAAGCGCCGTTCCGTCCAGATGGACCGACAGGGCTCGCCGCAACAGGCGCGACATGCGGAAAGCGCCCCGCTGTTCGAACTCGGCGCGGCCGGCAGCCGTCAACACAACGGCTGCCGCCAGCACCGGAACATCGCCCGGAAACATGATTGCCGACGCGTCCGCCACCAATTCCGATGCGCAGAGCAGGGTTTCAATTTCGGTGAGCGAGACCCGCTTGCCTTCAACCTTGACCACCCGGTCGGCGCGCCCGAGCAGAGCGAAACGGCCGGGACCCTCGAATTCGACCATGTCTTCGGTCTGGGTCCAGGCGTGGGGATCAACGGACGGCGCGCGGACACGCAAACGGCCGTCCTCCGAGACATTCGTCTCTACGCCAGTCAAAGCTTGCCATGGCACTCTGACGGCGGTCTGTTGCCGGGTCGCCAGTGCGCCGGTTTCCGTGCTGCCGTAGATTTCGGTCGGCAGCACGCCGAGGATCGCCCGTGTCTGTTCCGCGGCAGCGGCAGGCAACGGCGCCCCGGCGGTGAAGACAAGCGCCGGCTGGCGGGATTTGGGAAGCGGCTCAAGATTCTGCAGCCGGGACAGATGTGTCGGGCTCGAAATAAGGATGGCGCCGGGTCGCAGCGATCCCAGAACATCTTCCCACATTTCATGGGTAATCGCCGAGAACGGCCGCCCGGCAATCAGCGGCCATAGCAGCCGGAAGGTCAGTCCGTAAACGTGCTGCTGTGAGACGGTTGCATAGACCGGGTTGTCGCCAAGGCCGGGGCCCCAATGACGCTCCAGCATCACCACCTCGTGCTCGAACTGCGCAAGCGTCTTGGCGATCCGCTTGCGGATGCCCGTCGAACCCGAGGTGAAAATGCCGATATGGCACTCGTCGGGGCTGGGCAGCGTGAATACGCCGCTGTCGCCCGAGGTCAGCGGCAGATCCGAGAGGTCAGTCCTGTCGGAGATGACGGCATCATAGTGCTCGGACAGGCCGCTCAAGGTGCCGGGTTGGGCGTTCGGTGGAATGACGACCTCGGCTCGTGCCGAAAATAATCCGAACAGGCCAACTGAAAACCAGTAGGCATCGTCGCAAATCAGGGCACCGCGCCGGATGTCGCGCTGTTTGATGTTTTCCGCGGCGGCCCCGATATCGGCGCGGAACCGGTCCAGGGTCAGAGCCGCCTCGGACCGCAAGGCAACAATCTTGGAACCGGGGCCGTCGCGGAACAGGTCGGGCAGACGATAGGGGCTCACGAGCGGGAGACCATGCGCCGAACGATCCAGTCGCGCAGCAGCATTTCACCAAAGAATAGCGCGCCGATCAGGAGATAGGAGAGAAGGCCATTGTAGAGGGCCCAGAGATCCATGTCGCCCCACACGGAAACGGCTGCGGAAATGGCCGCATTGGCGATCAGAAAAGCGAGCCAGATGCCGCTCAGCCTGCGCATGTAGGCCTGCGCCGGCCCATCCGGAACAATCCCTCTCAGGCGCGCGATACGCTCGATCAGGCTCGGCGGATAGAGAAGAGAGGCTCCGAACATCGCCGCCGCCGACAGGCTCATCAGCACCGGATAGGCCTTGATGGCCAGCATCTGGTCCGCAATCGCGAACGCACTGATGAAAACCGCGACAAGGGCAAGAAGGGAAACCAGAAGCCGCCCATCTTCGCCCCGGGAAGCGACGGCCCGCAACGCAAGCGCGCCGAGCGCCAGGGCGATCAGAACGCCGGGCGGCAGCCGATCGAGGCTGAAATAGACAATGGCGGGGTAGAGAACACCGATGGCGAAGGCGAGGGCGGCAACCGGTCTCAGCCTAGCTTGCGATGAGCTCATGGACCTGGTCCACGATATCGCCCACGGTCCGGACCGACTTGAAGCGATCGGGTTTGATCTTCTTGCCGGTCAGTTCCTGGACCTTCACGATCAGATCGACAGCGTCGATGCTGTCGAGATCGAGGTCCTCGAACAGCCGCGCATCGCGGGTGATTTTCTCAGGGGGGACTTCAAAGACCTCGCTCAGATATTCGGTGAGCTTGGCGAAGATTTCGTCGCGGGTCATGTCAGACGGCACCCTGGGCCCGGATAAAGGCGGCGAGACTGCGCACACTGGCAAAATGCCGCTTCACGTCTTCGCTCACCGTTTCGATCTTGAGTCCGAATTTCTTGCGGATGGCGACACCAAGCTCCAGCGCGTCGATTGAATCGAGGCCGAGGCCGGTATCGGCAAACAGCAGCTCCTCGCTGCCGATGTCGTCGGCCGTGAGGTCCTCAAGCTGCAAGGACTGCACGATCAGCGTCTTTATTTCCTGTTCCAGCTTGTCCATTTGAGGATGCGTCCGTGTAACAGCGCTCGAGAAAGGCCTTCAGCTTGCGGGCGGCCAGCGGGCGGAAGGGAATATCCAGATACTCTTTGATGTCCAGCGTTTGGCCCACGGCAAGCCCGAATCGGGGCTTCGTCGCAGGGACTCGATACCATGGCTCACCTTTCGTAAGTGTTGAAGGAGAGCAGCTGATGGTGACGAGCTGGATATTCGCCGGGGCAAGGGTGGCGATATTGGCCACGCCGCGGCGAAATTGAATTGGCTTGCCGGGAACCGTGCGCGTGCCTTCCGGGAAGATGATCAGGTTATTTCCGGCGCGCAGTTCATCGACACAGTTGGCGACAAGCGAAAGCGCGTCCAGATCGTTACGGATATACCGTGCGCCGCGCACAACCGACCGCAGAAAGAAGCTGTCCCAGAGCTGATATTTGACGACGCACTGCGCTCGCGGCGTTATCGACATCAGCATCACGACATCCAGCAGAGTCGGATGATTGGCGACGATAATGGCACCGCGGAGATCCCGAAGCCGTTCGGCACCGGTAATGTCGACGGCGATCACCCGAAGGGCCCTCAGGCTGAAAAGATAAAGCCGAAAAGCACCCTGGATTACGGTCTGAACCCGCCGTTGGCGAAGAATGGGGTCCGGCGTGACCCACCCGATCACCGGAAAGATGGTGATCGCCATGAAAAGCCCCCCAAGTCCCAGCACGGCAAAAGCGTAACCGTAGCCAAGGATGCGCCAGGGGCGGGTGAACCGACTAAACATTGCGCCGCAGCCGCCACATCATGCGATCCCCCCGGATGTCGGCGCTTCGCTCCTGTCCGCCCAGGAAGTTCAGCACGTTTGTGGCAAGGCAGCGTGACGGCAGAGTATCGGGCAGCGCTGCTGTCGTCTCGATTTCGAATTCGGGATGCGTCCCATCCGGCGCCCTAATCGATAGGGCAACCGCTATAGGCCCGTCATCGATATCTGCCACGTCCGCATACTGATCGGGGAGCGGCTCGTCGAAATGGACGAGATGAACCGGCTGGGACGGCTGTTCCGCGAGTAAAGCGGTCGCTTCGAGAAGACCATATCCGAAGGAATCCCGGCCGGCGGCAATTGCGGTCAGACCGTTGCGGTTGCCGGAGGCGATTGAGAGAAGGCCCGCCAGGGCATTGTGAACCGAAAGGCTGAAATCGGCCGGTGATACGGTGTGCTCGGTCGCCAGTTCCCTAAGGAGGGAGAAGGTGCGGCCAAATTCCCCATGGCGGGAACTGAACACGAAATGTCCGGCCTTGTCGGGTCCAAGCTGCCACGCCGCTTCGAGGGCCTTGCGTCCGACAGTTCCCACGCGACGCTTCAGAAGCATCGGAACCGGCGTATCGGCCGAATGGTTCGGCCCGGACCAGTTTTCGACGGAAAAGGAGAGGCGAGACATGGCTGTGTGTTCGGTCAATAGGAGGCGCGATAGAGCGCCCGTTCGATTTCAGCCTCCAACGCCCTTACATTGTTGTTGTAAGTGCGATGGATCTCTCCGCCGTCCTGCTTCAGATTGTTCGATGAGTTCAGGGTGATGCTGTACTGCTCGGTTGAGTAGTAGATGTCGGCGACCGCCGAGTGCTTGCCGTTACGCAGGTCCAGCGTTCCGCGAAAATGGCCGGGCCGCGTCGGCTCGATCAGCCACTGGCGCTGCGTGGCCGCCTGACGAATGACATCGCCGACCTGGGCTTCACTGAGCTTGGTCCGGGCGACAGCGGGGACGGGATGGGCTTTTGCCTCGTAAACCGGCTGAATCCGGTTGCAGCCGGCGGCCACCAGGGCGCCGACAAGCAGCAACAAGACAGTACGAGTGCGCCCCAAATTCCCCTCCCACGCGCCCGAATTGCATGGTCAATGGTAATGGAATGAATATGCGTAGGGCGCAACTAAATTTACGTTAAAAGGCGAGGTATGCAACTACCGGGACGCCTCTGGTTACGCGTTTTTGTGGCCAGGATATCGACAGATTGGGTTGATCGAGGCCTTGCGGCGCCCGATCGCCTGGACGGCCAGCGATTCAGCCGAAACGGCCGTCGTCAGCTGCAGTTTTTGGCCGGGCGGTCCGTGGCGCGGCAAATGTTGAAGGGACTTACGGGCGAGGGCGACGCCTGGGTGTTTGGTCAGGATTTGAAAGGTCGCCCTATCCTTCACGACAATGCTCAAAGGCAAGGGCCGGACATTTCGATTTCTCACAGTGGCGACTGGGTCGCCTGTGCGATCGCCTCTGCCGGCCGGATTGGCGTCGATCTTGAACTGGCTCGGCCGGGGCGGCGCTACAGGGAAATAGCGGCGGCTTACTTTTCCGAGGCGGAGCGCAAAGCGGTCGAAAATGAGGGCGAGACAGCCTTTCTGAGCGCCTGGACATTGCGTGAGGCCGTTGCCAAGGCGGATGGGGCAGGGCTTACCGGTGCGATGAGCCTCGATGGTGATCGTCTGATACCGGCGCGTGACAGACTGCATGCGCTGACACTCGATGGCGCATCGTGGACATTGGCTCACCGTCATCGTGATGTGCTCCATCTCGCTGTTGCATGGAAGAGCGGCCAGCTTTCTGCCGATATGCCTGCTTTGATCGAAGCAGAAATGGCATCGGCGTTTCCGGTTGATCCAGATCAAATCGGAGCGGTTGTGGGCAAGGCAGAGTGACTTCGCGCAAGGAGATGTCATGGCCTACCGAACCATTCTTGTATCCCTCGGCATCGACCCACAGGCCAAAAAGCGCCTGGAGGCGGCCGCCCAGATCGCGCACCGGCATCAGGCACGTCTGTTGGGATGCTTCTCGAGTTCGTGGTCCGATGTCTATGTGCTCGAAAAGCACGTTGGCGGCCGCGACCATGCCGAGACCACTTTACGAAAGTACGCCGAACAATCTCGTGTCGATTTCGAAAAAGCCTGCACGGCGGCGCAGGTCGCGGGTGTGTTCCATCGCAGCGAAAAACCGATGCGGAAGACAGAAACTCTTGCCGAGGCGACGCTCACGGCCGACCTCTGTATCGTCAGTCGGAGCGAGCATGCCGGCTTAGATGAAGGCGACCTGTTCAGCATGCTGCCGGAGAACACTGTCCTGGCGGCAAGCTGCCCGGTACTGGTTCTGCCGGATGAGATTCCGCCGGTAGTCGGTAAGCGCGTTCTCGTTGCCTGGAAAAAGACACGGGAGTCTGCGCGTGCTTTGCGGGATGCCCTTCCGGTCCTGCACAAGGCGGAGGCCGTGATCGTTGTCGCGGCTGGCCAGGAGAGCGAGGCCAATCCGCTGACGCCAGTGGAAGGGTTTTTAAAGGCGCATCACATTCACGCTGAATGCTACCGCGACGTTTCGGAAGACGCTAAGGCCGGGGAGGCCATTCTCTCCCAGGCCAAGCTTCTGCGGTGCGACACTATCGTTATGGGCGCATACGGGCATGCGCGGTTTCGGGAGCTACTGATTGGCGGAGCGACCCGTCACGTCCTTCAGAACGCAACGGCATCGGTCCTGATGTCGCATTGAAGAGGGGAAGGACGGGCCTAACGGCTGGCCAGCTTCACTTCAGTCGGCATTTCCAAGAGTTTTCCATACAGTCGGATCTGGTGCCGCAACGGCCACCAGTCATAGAGGAAAACCTGGAGCGGCCGCCACATGGCAACCCAGCCGAGGATAAGGAATCCCTCCGCGGCGATTCCTGAAACGAACGGGATGCCGATGTTCAGCGCGACCTGCCGCACGATCATGCAGGCAAACAGAAACATCAGGCCCTGAAAGAGAGCAACGCGGCCATCGCGAAAATGAAACCGCAAGCGGCGTGTCGCCTCCGCGTGCTTGTATCTGAAATAATTCCGGATGGCCGGGGCGACCTGCGAACTTTCGGGTAGTGCCATTTGATCGCCGGGCAAATGGATGACCAGTTTCATGCGCCGGGCGATCGGAAATTCGTCTACGGAAGAGACGAGATATTCCTCGGCATCGGGATCCAGCTCCTTCTCATGGAAGGGGGAAGGATCGAACGAATTGAAAAGCTGTTGCAGATTGGAAAGTCGAATATCGATCGACGTGACCGGATCGTTGGCTATGGCTTCTCCGTCGGTATCGGGCGCCGATAGATTTCGATCCGGCATGTCCTGCCTGCGGGCTTAATGCGATAGAAGGACCGGGGCGGTCATATGGGCGAGGATGTGCCGCGTCGCTCCGCCAAGGATAGTCTCGCGAAGCCGTGAGTGTCCATAAGCCCCCATCACGATCAGGTCGGAACCGAGATCCGCGGCCCGCGACAGGATGACGTCGCCCACGTCGATATCCTTGGCAACAGTCGAGGCCGCATCGGCCTTCACGCCGTGGCGCGCCAGATGGGCGGCAATGTCTGCGCCGGGAATATGCGGCTGATCCGATGTTTCCGGATTCACTTCCATGATGGTGACTTTTTTCGCCTTCTGCAGGATCGGCAGGGCGTCGTGCAGTGTCCGTGTCGCTTCCCGGGTCCGGTTCCAGGCAACCAGGATATTCCTGCCGGTCACGGAAAACTCGCCGACGGATGGAATGACGAGCACGGGGCGGCCGGCCCCAAGCGCCAGTTCTTCAGGGAGCGAGCTGGCCTCCGCGAAGCGCGGCGGCTGTCCGTCTGCCTGGCTGACGACAATCAGGTCGGCATAGCGGCTCTGGTCGAGCACGGTATCGACCAGATCGCCCCGCTCCGCCCGATATTCGATTGCGAGGCCGCTGGACTGGCGAAAACTCTCCACGAGCTTTCGGGTTGCATCGGCCTGCTCGCGCTGGATCTGTTCCTGCCACTCGATCAGTTCGACCGGGATGCCGCCGACGGGGTCCACGGGGATAAACGCCGGCGTGGACACGTGGACCGCCGTGAGATGAGCGCCATACGTTTCGGCAAGTCCGATGGCAAGCCTGAACCGGGAGGTGGCGGACTTTTCCGCATCCGCATAGACGAGAATGTCTTTGATGCTCATGACGGCGCTCCGTGAATCGACTTCAGGGGAATTGGGTCGGTATCACTAGAGCGCGGGACAACTATCTGTTCTTTGACCCACGTCAAACGGAGGCACATCAGCCCCGGAGGGGATTGCGCCAGAATGGTTTCGCAAATTCCAGGATCAGAATGGTGAAAGCAGCGGCGCCCAGACTGACGGCCACCCCCTTGATGTCAACTGGTCCCAGCGAGAAGAGGGACTGCGCCGGTGGCCAGGTGGTCACCAGGGCCAACAGGGAAAGGGCGATTGCGGTGCACAGCCAGAGCGCGCGATTTCGGACATCGATAAAGGCGCTGAGCCGCGCGCTGAAGGACCGGTTCACAAAAACCAGGGCAATGTTGACGACAACGAGCGACACAAATGCCAACGATCTGACTTCGTTGTCGGTCAAGCCCTGCGACACCGCCCATACATATGTCGCAGCCACCATAAGAAATGCGGCAAATCCCTGGACCAGGCTCCAGCCGATGAGGGCGGGTGAAAAGATCGGGCTGTCGGGCGCGCGAGGCGGGCGCCGCATGACATCGTCTTCTTCTTTTTCGGCCTCGAAGACGATCGAACACATGGGATCGATGACCATCTCCAGAAAAGCGATATGAACCGGCGTCAGGACCATCGGCCATCCCAGCGCGAGAGGCAGCAGCGCCAGGCCGGCGATCGGGACGTGAACGGCAAGGATATAACCCATCGCCTTGCGCAGATTGTCGTAGATACGCCGGCCCAGCCGGATGGTGCGCACGATCGACGCAAAATCGTCATCGAGCAGAACGATGGATGAGGCTTCACGGGCGACATCGGTGCCGCGTCCACCCATGGCAACCCCGATATGGGCAGCCTTGAGAGATGGCGCGTCATTTACGCCGTCGCCTGTCATTCCGACAATCTCGCCATTGGCTTTCAGCGCATTGACGATACGAAGCTTCTGTTCCGGCATGATGCGGGCGAACACGCTGGCCGTGCGGAGGCTGGCGGCGAGTTGACGGTCGTCCATCCGGCTCAGGTCTTCGCCGGAAATCACCGTCGTGTTGCTGATGCCGGCCTGTCCGGCGATTGCCTTGGCCGTCACGGGGTAATCGCCGGTGATCATGATCACCCGGATGCCGGCGGAACGACATTCTTCGATGGCGACGGGGACTGTTTTCCGTAAAGGATCCGTGAGGCCGACGAGCCCCAGGAATTCGAATTCAAACGCGCTCTGTTGTTCGGGAAGGGGCCCGGAATGGGTCGCCTCGGCAACGGCAAGCACGCGCATGCCGCGAACGGCCATCTCGTCGGCGGCTCTTTGAACGGATGTCAGCGCATCTTTATCGAGACGGCAGAGACGGCCGATTGCTTCGGGGGCTCCCTTGGCGGCGATCACCCGAGCCGCGCGGCCGTCATCCTCCCAGACATGCGTCATGGCCAGCAGTGCCGGGCTCAAACCGTATTCTTTCGCCAGACGGATACCGGCCGGCGGCGGCTCTTCGAGGTCGATGCCAAGCTGATGAAACGCCTTTTCCATCGGATCGAAGGGGTTTTGTTTGCTTGCAAGGATGCCGGATTTCAGCGTGCGACGGATTGCGGGATCGAGCGGGCCGTTATTCCCGGAGGCCGGACGAAAACTGCCGCCGTTCGTCCAGATTTCACCGATCGTCATCCGGTTCTCGGTCAGCGTGCCGGTCTTGTCGGTGCAAAGCACGGTGGCCGCGCCAAGTGTCTCTATCGCCGCCGCGCGGCGTGTCAGCACTTTGGCGCGCGAAATGCGCCATGCTCCCATGGCCATGAAGACGTTGAGAACAAGGGGAAATTCCTCCGGCAGCATGGACATGCTGAGGGCGATGCCGCCCAGCAACGCGGCCAGCCAGTCGCCACGCAAGATGCCGTAGAGAAGAATCGCCACGACGCTCAGGATGATCCCGACAACGCCGAAATATCGAACGAGCTTCCGCGTCTGGACAACCAGACGGGCCGGCTCGGTGTCGATTTTCTGAAGCGTGACGCCGATCTTGCCGATTTCAGTGTGGAAGCCGGTATGGTGAACGCGCGCCATTCCTTGGCCGCTGACCACGAGGGTGCCGGAAAAAAGATAGGGAAGATCATCGCCCCCCGGCCGGCCTTGCCCCGCATCCGGCTTGTCGGAGGCAATCTTGCGAACGGGAACGGCTTCGCCGGTCAGAAGAGATTCATCCGTCTGGATGTCTGAACCGGCGAGGAGGATGCCATCGGCCGGTATGCGGTCGCCTTCGGCGACGATGATGATGTCATCACGGACAACCTCCCGGCCGGGGATTCGTCGCCGTTCTCCGTCACGGATCACCAGCGCGCGGGGGCTGGTGAGATCCGTGAGGGCTTCGAGAACGCGTTCGGCGCGACTTTCCTGGATGACCGCGATGGATGCGGACGCCGTCGCGAAGATCAGAAGGACGAGCGCCTCGCCGGGATCACCAAGGGCCAGATAGATCAGGCCTGACACGATCAGCAGTCCGAACATCGGCTCGCGCAGAACATCGACGGCAATGCGGAGCGGGGTCCTGCGTTTCTGGCGGGGGAGTTCGTTGTACCCCTCGGATTTCAGGCGTCTGTCCGCCTCCGCCTGGGTCAAGCCGGATACGGACGTTCCCTCGGCCATCGGCTTACCTGTTCCTGCGCTGTCGGACTTTGGCAGCATTCAGGTCACGTTCGACCAGATGGAGCAACTTTCGCCGGCTCTTGTCATCGCCTGCTTCGCGCAGCCGGTGCTGGAATTGCAGGGAGAGCCTGGCAAAGTCGTTATGCCAATCCTGGCCTTGCTGCAGGGCTCGCTCCGTTTCCGGGGTTATCCGGGTTTGATAATCGGCCTTTGCCGTCAACCGCCCGGATCCGGGATGAAGGCGGTACGTCTGATCGATCTGCGGAACAATGACCCGGCGTTTCAGACCGAGGCCTGCAATCTTTCGGCTTAAAACGTCAACCGCCTCCTGCTCGCCGTGGATGACAAAGACGCCACGGCTGACCGGTTCCCGCGCCTTCAGCCAGGCCAGCAGTTCCTTGCGGCTGGCATGGCCGGAATAGACATCGAGTTTCCTGATGCGCGCGGCGACGGCGATTTCCTCGCCATGGATACGAACGGACTTCACGCCCGATTCCAGCAGGGCTCCCATCGTGCCGGATGCCTGATAGCCCACCAGGAGGACAGTCGCATTGGCGCGCCAGAGATTGTTCTTGAGATGGTAGCGGATGCGCCCCGCATCGCACATGCCGCTCGCGGCAATGATGATGGCGCCGCCGGTCAGACGGGCGAGGGCGATACTGTCCGTCGCTTCTTCGATGAAACGGATGTTCGGGGAGCGAAACAGAGCGAAGCCTCCGGAGGATTTCCGCAGGCCCCTTTGGAAGCGTTCGAAAACGGTGGTCGCGCGCACGGCGAGCGGCGAGTCCAAAAAGACGGGTACACGCGGCACTGTCCCGGCGTTCATCAGGGAAATCAGGTCGCCGAGCAGTTCCTGGGTCCGTTCGACGGCGAAGGCCGGGATGATGAGATTGCCACCTGCTTTCAACGCCGCCAGAACTTCTCGCTTCAATGCCTGCTGCCGTGCGGAATCGGAGACGGTGGGGCGTTCGCGATCGCCATAAGTCGCTTCGACGAAGACATAGTCGAACCCGCGATCCGCCTGCGGACCATGCTGAAGCGCCTTGGCGTCCGGTCCGATATCGCCGGAGAACAGAAGGCGCAGGGGTTTTTCGGCTCCCGGTAATTCGATCTCGATCGCGATAGAGCAGGACCCGAGAATATGGCCGGCGTCCGAATAGTAAGCCCGAAGGCCCGGCGCAACATCGATCCATTCATTGCGGCTGACGCCGGTCAGTTGCGAGAGGCAGGCTTCCGCCTCATCGCGGGTGTAGATCGGCTGAACCGTTTCGCGCCCGCGCCGTGCGTTCCGCTTGTTCAGGCGCTCGACTTCGCCTTCCTGGATCGCCCCGGAATCCGGGAGGAGCCATTCGAGCAGTGCATTGGTTTCTTCGGTTGCGAAGATGTTTCCCTTGAAGCCTTTCGCACAGAGCTTCGGGATTAGGCCGGAATGGTCGATATGAGCATGCGTGAGAAGAACGGCCGTGATGTCCCGGGGCGCAAACGGAAACGGACGGTAATTTAGCTCCCGCAACAGCTTGGGGCCCTGAAAAAGCCCGCAATCGACCAGAACCCGCCCTTGCGGATAGGTAATGAGAAAACAGGAACCCGTTACGGTTCCCGCGGCACCGCAGAAGGTGATGGTGACATTGGATACCTTCTGCGGTGTATGCGAACGCGACGACGGCAAGCGTAATCCGGTGGTTGAAGTAAGCATTTCTGTTCGATGCGATCCATGTCCGGCGGGCTTAGCGCTTGTTGTTTTCGGCCGGCGGCTCGAGAACAAATCCCGAAATCGGTTCAACCCAGGTCAGATGGTCTTTTACCGCTTTGACGCCCCGGACGTTTTCAGCGGCGACGCGCAACGCGTTCCGTTCACGATCTTCGGTAATGACACCGCGAAGGTCAACAATGCCGTCCTGCACGATGACATTGATGCCGGGGTTTATTTTCCAGGGAAGGGAATCGAGTTCGGCCAGGATTCGTCGCCGGATTGCATTGTCTTCGGCATTGGCCGGTCCGACTTTGGTCAGGACACCCCCAAGGACATGCACCAGTGTCGCGCGCGTGATCATGCCGAGGACCCGCCGCTCCTCGACAACCGGCACGCGCTTGATGTTGCGCTTCTGCATGATCTGTACGCATTCATCGAGCGGCGTATGCAATTCGACGGAGATGACATCCGGCGTCATGATGTCTTTCACGCGGCGGCTGTGCGTCTGCACATATTCGTCCGCGAGTTTTCCCGGTCCGGCGAGAAGCTCCAGCCAGCGGGAGCGCTTGCGGCCGGTGCCGATCTCGGCACGCCGGAGGAAGTCACCTTCGGTAACGATACCGACCATGTCGCCGACGGCGTTCACGACGGGCAGGCCGCTGATGCGGTTCTGCAGCATCAACCGTATCGCTTCCTGGATCGTCGCTTCGGACGAAACGGTGATGACCGTCGGTGTCATGATGTCGGCGGCTTTCATGGTCGTTCTCCTCGGACCTGTTGCATTGGCTCGCCATGGAACAGGTTGAGCGTGCGACCGGCTTTGATCCTCGTCAACCGGCGCCGGGTATTTCCGCCCTGGCGTTTGATTTAGATCAAACAGCAGGACGTCACCGTGCGGGATGATACCCAGTCGCCGATGACGGCATCGAGAGGGAATCATGCGCAATCAAGCTGGCCAGCGGGATGAACAATCTTTGAAAAGCGGCGTCGCCAGCGGGCCCGAAGTGATGAGCGAGGTTCTGCTGCGGGGCGGCGAGGCGTATATGACTCTGGTCGACGAATGGCAGCGTGAATTGCGGCGTTTCTTCAATGTCCGGCAGGAATCCGACCGGCGCGCCCAGAGTGCATTTGCCGAGTGCAAGAACCTCGTGGATTTTGTCGGCGTTCAGCAGGCATGGCTGACCACGGCGATGAAGGACTACGCGGACGAAATGAACTGGCTGGCACAGATGCCGGCCCGTCTGCTGCAGCAGCGTGTCGATACCTGCGCGACGTGCCTCGCGACCAAGCCTAAGTCTGCGCAGAAGACCGCTTAAGGTCGGTCTTTTCTCTCAGTTTCTCAAAGTCATGATGTAGGCGACCAGATCGTCGATCTCCCGCCGGGTCAGGGTGAGATCGGGCATCGGTCGATGCGGCGTCTGAAGGAAGACGCGTAGCCGCCTTTCGGCCAAGGGTCCGCTTGCAAACGAGGCAAAAGGCGGCGCGCCGTCGACGGCCGGGCTTCGTTGATTGGCAGCGACGACGTGGCAAGCAGCGCAACTCCGGACGGCCAGCGTACGCCCGCGGTCCGGATCGGCCGGCACAGTCTGTGCCGCCAGCGGCAATCCCCATCCGATTGCCATCACGATCGTCAGAATGGCATCGATGACTTTAAAGCGGCGCATGGGTGTCCCGCAAATGAAGCAGATTCCATAACCCTATACCGAGTAGAACTCCTGCCTTTGATCTGGGTCAAACGCCGCCCGTTCATCTCATCAGCATAACGTCCGGAGCGGGTCCCGGGGCTGATTTGACGTGCATCAAACCGGCCGCCATGCGGCGGTGTCATTCTCTCAAGGCTGGCGTCTTGCCAGATCCACGATTTCAATCGTGCAAAGAGAAGAGAGGAAACCCGCCATGCGCGCAAGCGACGTCATGACCAAGACCGTCTATACCGTAACGCCGGAAACAACCGTGCGGGACGTCGCCAGGCTTCTTGTCAGGAAGAAGGTCAGCGCGGTTCCGGTCGTCGACAAGGCGAAGCGGGTGATCGGCATCGTCAGCGAAGGCGATCTGTTGCGCCGGCGCGAGCTCGGCACCGCACCGCGCAGCTCCTGGTGGCTGGATTTTATCTCCGATTCACGTTCGCAGGCCCGCGATTTCAGAAAGACCCGGGCGACCAAGGCTGGCGATGTGATGGCTCGGCCGGTGACCTCCGTCGGGCCGGATGCGGATCTCGCTGCCGTTGCAGATATCCTGGATGCGCGTAGCGTGAAGCGCGTTCCAGTCGTCCAGGCCGGGAAGCTGGTGGGTATCATCAGCCGCGGCGATCTGGTTCGGGCGCTTGCGAAGCAGGCCAAGCCGAAAAAGAGCAAACAGTCTGATGCCACGATCGGCGCCGCCATCCAGCGCCGGCTCCAGGCGACGAGCTGGACGAACAACTGGTTCATCAACACATCGGTCAGCAAGGGCGCTGTTGAACTGTCAGGCCTGGTGAAGAGCGATGACGAACGCGAAGCGGTTCGTGTTCTGATCGAGAACGTACCGGGTGTCCGGTCTGTCAAAAACAGGTTGGGCATCAACGGGCGGCTGACCCACATTTAGGGTGTTTGAGCTGCCCTTTTTGCTGAAAAGTGGAGGTGCCGATGCAAAGGAAGATGGCGGAAATCATCCGCGACCAGAAACCACTTATCCTGTCGCCCGATGCCACAATTCAGGATGCCTGCCGGAAGATGAGGGACCGGCGTGTCGGCGCCGTTCTGGTTGCGGGACCGAAACACAATCTGCTTGGTATTTTTACCGGGCGGGATGTCGTCTGCCGGGTTCTGGCCGACTCTCTGGACCCGTCAACGACCGTTCTGGACACAGTGATGACAAAGAAGCCCGAAACGGTCGCCGCGGATGTGACGGCGATCGAAGCTTTGCGTCGTATGCAGAATGGCGGCTACCGGCACCTTCCTATCGTCGATCAGGGAAAGGTGATCGGTATCGTCTCGCGCGGTGACTTTCGCGGTCTGGAACAGGCGCGTCTGGACGAGGAGACTGGCCTTTGGGAGCGGATTTAGGCCAGCGGTCGTAGCGGGGGTATCTTTCAGGCGTATGATGTGACGGCCGGCCGCTCGCAATGCGGACGAGCGCCAAAGGCTGATTGCTCCTATGTCTATTCGGAATCTTGACGCGATCTTCAAGCCAAATGCGGTGGCGCCGATCGGGGCCAGTTCGAAACCTCAATCGGTCGGACGCGTGATCATGGAAAACCTTCTGTCCGGCGGGTTCGAAGGCCCGATCATGCCGGTCAATCCAAAACATAAATCCGTGGGCGGTGTTCTCGCGTATCCTGACATCGCAAGCCTGCCGCTGGTGCCGGACCTTGCTGTCATTTGCACCCCCGCGGCGACAGTTCCAGGGCTGATCGGCGAACTCGCATCGCGTGGTACGCGCGGGGTCGTGGTCATTTCCGCCGGGTTCTCGGAGCTTACATCTCAGGCCGGTACGGCGCTGCAGCAGGAGATGCTCAACGCAGCGAAGCCGCACCTGATGCGGATCGTCGGTCCGAACTCGATTGGCGTAATCTCTTCCAATGCCCGGATGAACGCGTCGTTCGCGCATCGCACGTCGAAACCGGGACATGTTGCGTTCGTCGCGCAGTCGGGCGCAATGGTCACGACGGTCCTCGACTGGGCAACCGATCGCGGCATCGGCTTTTCCCACCTTGTTTCGCTCGGTTCGATGAGCGACGTGGATTTCGGCGATATGCTGGACTATCTCGCCAACGATCCGCAGACAACGGCGATCCTTCTCTATATCGAAGCGGTCACGAACGCGCGAAAGTTCATGTCGGCGGCGCGGGCTGCGTCTCGTCTCAAGCCGGTTATTGCGATCAAGGCCGGCAGACACGCAGCCGCCGCTCAGGCCGCGACGTCGCATACGGGGGCGATGGCGGGGATCGACGAGGTCTACGATGCGGCGTTCCGGCGTGCGGGAATCCTTCGGGTCCGTACGCTCGAGGAGCTTTTCGACGCCGTTGAGACGCTCGCGATGCCGCTCGATATACAGGGCGAGCGCCTGGCCATTCTGACGAATGGCGGGGGCGTCGGCGTGCTCGCCACCGACGCTCTGCTCGACGGAGGCGGACAGTTGGCGTCTCTGTCGCCGGCGACGGTTGAGCGGCTGAATACGGTCCTGCCGCCAACCTGGTCGCACGGAAATCCCGTCGATATCATCGGCGATGCGCCGGCGAGCCGCTATGCCGCATCCATGGATATTCTTCTGTCGGCGCCTGAAGTGGATGCACTGCTGGTGCTGAATTGTCCGACCGCGGTGGGATCGAGCACCGACGCCGCGAACGCCGTCGCAAAGAGTGCGACCGCGGAGCGCCGGATTGTCTTTACCAACTGGCTGGGGGCGACCGCGGCGACGGAAGCGCGCCGTTTCTTTTCGGCGGCCAAAATTCCCACTTACCACACGCCGGATGAAGCCATCCGGGGCTTCATGCATCTGGTGCATCGCCGCCGGAATCAGAAAACACTGATGGAAGTCCCCCCGGCGGCCACTTCCGAAAGGATCGTTGACGACAAGGCGGCGCGTTCAATTGTGCAGACGGCCGCCGATACGGGGCGCCAGTGGTTGAACTCGGAGGAGGTTCAGGCCCTCTTCGGACTTTACGAAATCCCGCTTATCCGGTCGCGGGCGGTTGAAACGCCGGACGAGGCGGAGACGGTGGCGGCCCAACTTGGCGCGTCCGTCGCCCTGAAAATCGCATCGCCGGATATCACGCATAAGTCCGATGTCGGCGGTGTTGCGCTGAATCTGGCAACACCGGGCGACGTACGGACGGCGGCGACGGCCATGATCCGGCGCGTGCAGTCGGCTGCTCCGAACGCAAAGATCTCGGGATTTGTCGTTCAGGAGATGATCCGTCGTCCTTTGGCGCATGAGCTGATTGTGGGAATGGCGGTGGATCGGCAGTTCGGCCCTTTTATTCTGTTCGGTCATGGCGGTACGGGTGTCGAGGCGATTGCCGACAAGACAATCGCCTTGCCTCCGCTCAATCCCGCGCTGGTGCGGGATATGATCGCGCGTACTCGCATCTACAAACAGCTTCAGGGCTATCGCGACCGGTCGCCCGTCAATTTCGATGCGCTGACCGATTGCCTGGTCAAGCTTTCGCAACTCGTCTGCGATCTGGATGGCATCAGCGAGTTGGATATCAACCCGCTTCTGGCCGATGCCGATGGCGTGGTGGCACTGGATGCGCGCGTGCGTGTTGCGGTCCAGAAAGACGCAGGCGCTTCCGGGAGGCGCCTGGCGATCACGCCGTATCCGAAGGAATTGGAACGCCCCGAAAAAATCGAGGGGGTCGGTGACTTTACCCTAAGACCCGTCCGTCCCGAAGATGCGCAGGGGTTTCTGGATCTCTTCAGCAAGCTGACGGCTGAAGACATTCAGCGGCGTTTCTTTGCCCCGATATCCCAGTTGACCCCGGCACAGCTCATCCGGTTTACCCAGATCGATTATGACCGGGAGATCGCGCTTGTTCTCGTCGAGAGAGCCACGAACGCGATCTTCGCCGTTGCGCGACTGGTTGCCGATCCTGATTTCCGCAAGGCTGAATTTGCACTGACGGTCCGGAGCGACCACAAGGGCAAGGGGATCGGAAGCCTGATGCTTCGTCGTCTTGTGGACTACGCCCGCGCCCGCGGCCTCGCGGAGATCACAGGCGATATTCTTCGGGAAAACAACCGGATGGTAGAACTCGTCAAGGAGCAGGGATTTGCCCTCACGACGCTGTCCGAAACGAGTTCTGTTCTGCGCGCGAGCTTGACTCTGTGAGCGCCAAATACGGATTATGTCAGTCTAGTCGACGGACACGATCCGAAAAGGCCGCTGAACGCCATCGTGTTCCGTTACCGACACATACTCTCCCTGCTTGAACGCATGGCGGTCGAACTTGAAAATCGGCTCATCGTCATCCGTGGTTTCCGGCACGTAGGAAAAGACCCAGTGCTTGCCGCGCGTGTGAACCAATAGGCCCTTCTCGTCGGGTTGATTACCCCAGAAACGTCGCACCGTGCATTGGGATTTAACGTGTTTCCATGCCTCGGGGTCGATCAGGCCTGCATCGGAAAGGGGAGCGACAAATTCGTAGCCATGCAGCGCGCTTCCGTCCGGAAATTCTTTGCAGCGGGCAAGTTCGAGACGGATTTTTTGCAGCGGCATTGGCAGGTCTCCTTGGTTGAGGAGACTGTGACGGCTTGCCGCACCTAGATCTTTGATCTGCGTCAAAGACCGCTTCAGCCATTTGCCGCACCAATGCGGCATGGATGTTCATCTCAACGCAGTCATTCTGCCGGAAGATCAGATCTCGCAGGCCTTTCCTCTTGTCCAGGTGACCTGGCCGGAGATCGATATGGCGGCCTGGCGCGACTATGTGCAGTTTTTTCGCGGCCGGACTGGCAAGAAGAATACGGGCGTCATTGCGATCAGGGACTCTGATAACTACGTATGCGGTGTTCTGGTCTATGAGGTCGAGCGGGACATCAAGGATGGCCTTCAATTGACGGTTCATCTTCTTACCGCAGCCGACCTCGCCAATTCGGACGAACCTTTAAGGGCGCTGCTGGTGACAGCAGAGCGAACCGCCCAGACTTTGAATTGCAGGGGTCTGCAGATACGCCCGCGGCCTGAACAGTCCGCGATGAATGCCCGGCTGAAGCTTCTCGGTCTCGATGAAAGAGCCCGCTTTCTCTGGAAGCGGATATTGCCGGCGCAGCCTGTCAGTTAACGCTGCCGGTTCAATTTACCGATCGTCGTCCGTGGTGTAGTTTCGGATTCATCCAGAGCGGGCGATGTCATTCCATGCCAGAGAAGAAGCAGAATAAGAAACCGACTGCGACCGAGGCGCTTCCCCCTCGACGGCCCGGACGCATCATTCAGAAGAGCGCCAGCGCCGATCTCACACTGGCGATGATCGAAGAGCGCGAGGCGCGCCTTCGCTCTATCCTTGAAACGGCACCCGATGCGATCATTACGATCGACAATCGGGGCAAGATCCAGTCGTTCAGCAAGGCGGCTGAAAGACTCTTCGGTTACGCATCGGGCGAAGTCATCGGACATAACGTCAGCATGCTGATGGCGTCCCCTCATCGCGAGAAGCATGACGGGTATCTGGAGCGCTATCTGCGCACCGGAGAGAAGCGAATTATCGGCATCGGGAGAGAGGTTGAGGCGCGAAAGAAAGACGGCTCCATTTTTCCAATGGAACTTGCTGTCGGCGAGGTGAAACTCGACGGGGCGCATCTCTTTACGGGATTCATCCGCGATCTAAGTGCGCGCGCCAAACTCGAGAACGAGCTGCGCCAGGCGCAGAAAATGGAGGCGATCGGCCAGCTCACCGGGGGCCTGGCGCACGATTTCAACAACCTCCTGACGGTCATTTCCGGCAATCTCGAAATGCTGGAACGGCGGCTTACGACAGAGGGCGATCGGGAGCTGCTCAAGGAAGCGCAGGAGGCGACGACGCTTGGCGCGCAACTCGCCAGCAGGCTTCTGGCTTTCGGCCGGCGCCAGCCTCTCAACCCTGAACTTGTCGACCTTAACGCTCATGTTAAAGGCATGGTCGATCTGCTGCGCCGATCTCTCGGCCAGACGATTGTGATCGAGGCGAAACATTTTCCGGCTGAACTGAAGGTCATGGCCGATGCCGGGCAGCTCGAGAATGTCCTGCTCAATCTGGCCATCAATGCGCGAGATGCGATGCCCGATGGCGGCCGCCTGATTGTCGAAACCGCGGTTATCGATGTCGACCAGGCGCATCGTGCCTTGAGCGGTCTTCCCACGGGTCGATATGCCGTGCTGTCGGTCACCGATACAGGGACCGGAATGAGCGAACAGGTGCGCGAGCGCGCGTTCGAGCCGTTCTTCACGACGAAGGGGACAGGGAAGGGAAGCGGCCTTGGTCTCAGTATGATCTACGGCTTCGTCAAGCAGTCCGGCGGTCATGTGCAGCTGTATAGCGAGCTCGGACTGGGAACCACCGTCCGCATCTACCTTCCTTATGAACTCACGGCGGGGCAGGAAACCGGCCCCCAGGGATCCGGGGACGATCTGCGAGATGCCGTCGAGACGGTGCTTGTCGTGGAGGACGACCCGCGGGTTCGCCGCGTTTCGGTTCGCCGATTAGTTGAGCTGGGTTACAAGATTCTGGAAGCGGAGAATGGCCCCGAAGCGATGAAGATCATCGAAGCAAATGCTGACATCGATCTTCTATTCACCGATGTCGTCATGCCGGGTGGCATATCCGGTGTCGATCTGGCACTTCAGGCAAAGAAGCTCAGGCCAGACCTCAGGATTCTTTTTACATCGGGATATGCCGACCCGAATATCGTGAAGGAAGGTCTGCTAAAAACCGATGCCGGGTGGCTTGGCAAGCCTTATAGCAGCAACGACCTCAAAAAGAGCCTGCACGAACTGCTGGACCGCTAGCGGCAGGTTAATGCCTGGAAATCGTCGCCGCGAAAATGTAGCCGGCGCCGCGGACGGTCTTGATGAGTGTCGGATTGGCCGGGTCCGCCTCGATTTTCTTACGCAGGCGGCCGACCTGAGTGTCGATGGCCCGATCGAATGCCGCCCATTCGCGGCCTTTCGCCAGATCCATGAGCTGGTCGCGGTTAAGGACGCGATTTGGGTGCTTCGCCAGCACGCTCAGAAGCTCGAATTCGCCGGTTGAAAGGCTGACCGGCTTGCCGGCGGGATCGGTCAGTTCCCGGCGCGAAAAGCAGAGCCGCCAGCCGTCGAAGACGATGGCGTCGTCTTGATCCGGGCTTGCCTGAGGCTGCGGTGCCGGTTCTGCTGGCTGCGGGTGAGGGGCAGTGCGGCGCAAGACCGTCCGTATCCGGGCAAGGATTTCACGGAGGTGGAAGGGCTTGGCAACATAATCGTCGGCACCGGCTTCAAGCCCGGCCACCCGATCGATGACGTCGCTTTTCCCCGTCAACATGATGATGGGAATTTCAGACCGCTGCCGGATAAAGCGGGCCAGCGATAACCCATCCTCGCCTGGCATCATCAGGTCGAGCAGAACGACACTGACGGGAGCTTTCTCAAGGGCTGCACGCATTTCCGTGCCATCGGCGGCTTCCGTTACGGAGAAGCCCTCGTCAACAAGGTAGCGCCGCAGCATCGTGCGTATCCGCGCTTCGTCATCGACAACCAGAATATGCAACGGGTCGCTCATTTCTCCGGTGATTTTACACAATAAGGGCGGGAAGAGGAGTCTGTCACAAACTGTCACAGTCGGTTTCCAAACGACGAAAAAAAGGCTTCCGATGACATACGTGAGTGACCTGGCCGCATTAAACGGGTGCATCCGAAATATTCGGAAAGATCGAGGAGGCCACCCATGCAGGTTCAGGCACTTTCCAGCGCTCCGAAGTTCGAAGTCGCCCAGCTTGCTGTCTGTCGGGGCCTCGCCAAACAGGCAGCCAGTCATGTCGCGGCGATCAGTACGCTGAAAAAGAAGACCGCCGGCGAAATGCTTTTCTCCGAAGGCGACGATTGCGAGGGCATTTACGAGGTGGTGACCGGGACATTGCGTCTCTACAAGCTGCTGCCGGATGGCCGGAAGCAGATTATGGGCTTTCCGTCGACCGGGCATCTACTCGGGCTTTCGCCGGAAGGGACGCATGTCTACACGGCGGAGGCCGTGTCCGATGTCGTTCTTTGCCGATATCCGCGCGCTTCCCTTGAGCGGCTGATGGAGAGCGTTCCCGGGCTGGCGCGCCGGCTGTGGGCGGTGACCTCTGACGAACTGCGGTTTGCGCAGGACCAGATGCTGCTGCTCGGCTGCAAGACGGCAACAGAAAAGGTCGCAAGCTTCCTGCTTCTGCTGCGGGACCAGCAAAAAGTTACCAACGGTGAGATCGCTGTCCCGATGACCCGCGGCGATATGGCCGCCTACCTGGGCATGACAATCGAAACGGTGTCGCGCACGCTGACGAAGTTCAAGCGCGACAAGCTTATCGAATTGCCGACGTTGACACGTGTCACGTTTGTCGATGAGGAAGCCCTGGAAGAACTCGCGTCCGGCGACGGCGAGTAATCCGGAATACGCCCATGCGAGTGCCAGGCTCCGGAGCACAAGGTCATGCGCTGGTGGTAGCGGCGGACGCCGACACCAGGAACACATGCCGCCTTGCATTGCGGCGACTGGGCCTGTCGGTTTCCAGTCTCGATAGCGGTGTGGCGGCAATTGTCGCAGTCCGCGAGCGAGCGCCCGATGTGGTGATCCTCGATCCGCAGCTTCGGGATAGCTCGGCCGCCGAAGTCATCGCCTGGCTTCGTTCGAACCCCGCCGCGCAGTTTGCGCCGATCGTCGTGCTGGGACGCTATCCGTTCAATGCCGGCGACGGGCAGCATCGTAATGTCGTTGTCCTCAAAACGCCGTCGGGCGCTGCAATCGGACGGGTCGTGGAGACGCTTCTTAACAAAGGGGCTGGCTCGATCCGCCCAATTCCAGAGGCGGCTTCCGATAAATCCTATCAGGTGGAATCAGGAAGTTAGGAGGCCGAAATGCCAAAGCTTATGAAACCGAAAAGTCATCATTTTCACGCGGTTGTCTGGATCGATCACCGCGAGGCCCGCGTCTTTCACTTCAATGCCGACGAGGTGGAAAACATGACCATCCGTCCGGAACATCCGACCCGGCATCTCCATCATCGGGCGGGAACCCTGGGCGATGGGCACGAGCCGATGGACCCTTATTTTTTCCGGGCGGTTGCGGCGGCCATCGACGATGCGAAGGCCGTTCTGATTGTCGGCCCAGGTCTGGCGAAGTCGGAGTTCGTCAAGCACCTCCATCGCCACGAAGCCGATCTCGTGGAACGGATCGCCGGGATCGAAAGCAGCGATCATCCGAGCGACGGGAAGCTCGTCGATCACGCCAGGGCCTATTTCAAGGCGGCGGATCGGATGTCGCCACAGATTGCCTGACGCCTCGAACTCATCACGCACATTGATCTGAAAGGAGACGACTATGATGCCGGGTGAAATTGCATATCTGAGCGGTGCAATTGCCGTATTTCTCATTTTCGCCGCGGTTTTGGCCTACGTCAGCAGCGAGGAATAGCGTGTCTGCCCGGTTTTGCCGGGCTTGACGGGGATCAATCCGCCGCGATCCAGTGGCTGCTATAGTTGTTGCTATGGCAGAACACGGGCATCTCGTCGACTTCATCGCCAGTGGTTATCCGGTCCTCATGACCATGCTACTCGCTGGCCTGCTGGGTGGTCTGACTCATTGTGCGGGCATGTGCGGGCCCTTTGTCATGGCTCAGGTCGCGGCGCGTCTGGACGCTGGGCCTGGAGCGGATTTTGGCGTGGTGTCCCGTTTGCGGCTTGCCAGTCTCATTCCGTACCATCTCGGACGTTTGACTACGTACACCGCGCTCGGCGCGGCTGCAGGCGCACTGGGGAGCGTCATTGTCGCGAATGGATCGCTGGGATGGCTTTCCGGAGTCTTTCTCATTCTGGCCGCGACGATCTTTCTGGCTCAGGCGTTCGGCCATTCCGTGCGCATTTCGGCGCTAGAGCGGGTGCTTTCGGCTGTCACGAGCCGACTGCAGCGCAGCCTTGGCCACGCGCGCGCAAAGCCGGAGGGACTGCATGGCTACCTGCTGGGGGTCACCCTGGGTTTCCTTCCCTGCGGGCTGCTGTATGGCGCGCTGGCTGCATCTCTGGGGTGCGGGGCTGCGTGGATTGGCGCGGCCAATATGGCCGCGTTCACTGTCGGGACGTTTCCGGCATTGCTTGCGGTCGGGTATGGCGGCGTCGTGCTCGGCGCCTACCGTCGAGCCGCCATCCTGCGGTTCGCGCGGCCGCTGATGGTCGTTAACGCGATGCTGCTCATCGCGCTCGCGGTGCGGGACTTTATCTGAACTATTCGACCAGATCCCGATAGGCATGCCAGCTGGCATGGCCGATCAACGGTAGCGCGACGATCAGTCCAATATAGAGCGTGGCGAAACCCAGCCCCGTGAAGATCACGATCAGCGCGGCCCAGAGCGCCATGGCCTGCCAGTTCAGCCTGACGGATGTCCAGCTTGTTGCAATCGCCGTGAAAACGCTGACGTCGCGATCGAGAAGCATGGGGATGGAGATGACACTGATCGCGAAGGCGAGGGTAGCCAGCACACCGCCGATCAGTGTCCCGGTCACGAGAAATGGCAGACTGACGGAGGAAAAGAAGATCAGGTCGATGAGGCGATCCAGCGGCGGGGTGGTGCTCTGGAAAAAGAGGGCGAACAGGAGCGTCGCCAGGCGGACCCAGGCCAGATGCAACAGCATCAGGATCAGCCCCATCAGCGCGATCTGCGGGAGATTGCGCCGGATGGCCGCGACGGCCTGCAGGGCATCCACGGGTTCCCCACGTTCACGGCACCGGCTCACCTCGTAAACGGCACAGGCGAGCAGGGGAGAGATCAGAAAGAAACCGGCCAGCAACGGCAGCAGCAGGTAGAAATGTCCGGCTAGGAGCAAGCCTGCCGTCAGCACCACGCTGATAGCAAAAAGGACCAGGCCGAGGCTCAGGCTCGCCCGTGGGACATTGACCAAATCTTCCCAGCCGCGAGCGAGCCACATCCAGGGCCGGTCGAGCGCCACTTTCCGAATCCGCGGACTGGGGGTCACAAAGACCGGGACGGTTTCCGACATTGGGGGCTTCCTCGCTAATTTGTCAGCAAAAAAGACCAGTTTGATGGGCTTGGCATTGACCTACGTCAAAGTGCACGAGCCAACAGCGTGATCACCTAGTCGGCATTGTTACCGGCTGGGGAATCCAAATGGCTGCGGCCCATGATCTTACAAGCAGTTCCATCGCGGGAGAGCACGGCACGTCTCCCTATATTGACGATGTCATTCGCGCCTTTGTTCTGGCGACGATCTTCTGGGGCGTCGTTGCATTCTCGGCCGGTGTTTACATCGCCTTCCAGCTCGCTTTTCCGGCGCTGAACCTCGGACTCGAGTGGACGACCTTTGGCCGGCTCCGTCCCGTGCATACGTCGGCGGCGATCTTTGCCTTCGGCGGAAGCGCCCTGATCGGAACATCTTTTCATGTGGTCCAGCGCACCTGTCGCGCAAGGCTGTGGGGCGGCGAGGGGTTGGCCTGGTTTGTCTTCTGGGGCTATCAGGCCTTCATCGTTCTGGCCGCAAGCGGCTATGTCCTCGGCATCACGCAGGGCAAGGAGTACGCGGAGCCCGAATGGTATGTCGATTTGTGGCTGACCGTCGTCTGGGTCGCCTATCTCGTGATCTTTGTTGGCACGCTGCTGCGGCGCAATGAGCCGCACATCTACGTCGCCAACTGGTTTTATCTCGCATTCATCATCACGATCGCGATGCTGCACATCGTGAACAACCTTGCGATGCCGGTCTCGCTGTTCGGCGTCAAAAGCTATTCAGCCGCGGCCGGCGTCCAGGATGCGATGATCCAGTGGTGGTATGGCCACAACGCGGTCGGTTTCTTCCTGACCGCCGGTTTTCTTGGAATGATGTACTACTACATCCCAAAGCGCGCCGAGCGGCCGGTCTACTCCTACCGCCTCTCCATCATTCACTTCTGGGCGCTGATCTTCCTCTACATCTGGGCCGGCCCTCATCATCTGCATTACACGGCGCTGCCGGACTGGGCGCAGACGCTCGGCATGACGTTCTCGATCATGCTGTGGATGCCGTCCTGGGGCGGCATGATCAATGGCCTGATGACGCTCTCCGGTGCCTGGGACAAGCTGCGCACCGATCCGGGCCTCCGCTTCTCCGTTACCGCTGTCGGCTTCTACGGCATGTCGACGTTTGAAGGGCCGGTGATGTCGATCAAGCCGGTCAATGCGCTCAGCCACTATACCGACTGGACGATCGGTCACGTTCATTCGGGCGCACTGGGCTGGGTCGCGTTCATCGTGTTCGGCGCCCTCTACTATCTGGTGCCGGCGCTGTGGAACCGCCGTGACGTTTATTCGACGCGCCTGATCAGCTGGCATTTCTGGATCTCGACCATGGGCATCGTGCTCTACATCACCTCGATGTGGGTGTCGGGAATCATGCAGGGCCTGATGTGGCGCGCGTATGACGAGCTCGGCTTCCTTCAGTATTCCTTCGTGGAAACCGTGGTCGCGATGCATCCGTTCTACGTGATCCGCGCACTCGGCGGAGTGATGTTCCTGACCGGCGCTCTCATCATGGTCTACAATTTCTGGCGCACCATCCGGGATGAGTCGCCCGAAAATCAGGCCGTCAGCGTTCCCGTCGCGGCCGAGTGAGGATAGGTGCCATGAAATTCCGTCATGATATCATTGAGAAGAACGTCATCCTTCTGGCGATCCTCACGCTGATCACCGTCTCGATCGGCGGGCTGGTACAGATCATTCCGCTGTTCACCATCGAGACGACAATCGAGCGCGTCCAGGGCGTGCGGCCTTACACGCCGCTCGAATTGATGGGCCGCAACATCTATGTGCGCGAGGGTTGCTATACCTGCCATAGCCAGCAGATCCGTCCGTTCAAGGACGAAGTCGAGCGCTACGGTCACTACAGCCTTGCCGCCGAGAGCATGTACGACCATCCGTTCCAGTGGGGCTCCAAGCGGACGGGGCCTGATCTGGCGCGCGTCGGCGGTAAATACTCAAGCGAGTGGCACGCCGCGCATCTGATCGAGCCACGGTCCGTGGTGCCGGAATCCATCATGCCGCCATACGCATTCCTGGCCGAAAAGTCTCTTCGCTACGCTGATATCGCGGACCATCTGAAGGCCAGTCGCATGGTCGGTGTGCCCTACACGGACGAGATGATTGCGAACGCCGCAGCCGATCTGACGGCGCAATCGAACCCCGATGCCGACACCGATGCATTGTTGAAGCGATACCCGAAAGCGGTGGTGGCCGATTTCGACGGTCTTCCGAACCGGGTGACTGAGATGGATGCCATCGTGGCCTATCTCCAGATGCTCGGGACGCTCGTGAAATTCACGGACGTCCGGCTTGAAGATCTCCGGCAGTAGGAGAAGAAGATGACTTTGGAATCCCTGTATCCGTTGATTTCGGCCCTTTGGGTCGTCTGGTTCATGGCTTTGTTCATGGGCATTGTCGCCTGGGCGTTCTGGCCTTCGCGTCGGAGCAAGCTCGAAGATCATGGCCGCATTCCGTTGCGGACGCGGGAATAGGAGCCGGTCATGCCGACAAAAATCGAAAAGGACGCCATTACCGGCACCGACACCACCGGCCACGAATGGGACGGAATCAAGGAGCTGGATACGCCTCTGCCGAAATGGTGGCTGTACGTGTTCTACGCGTCGATCATCTGGTCGTTTGCCTACTACATCTTCTATCCGTCCTGGCCGACCTTCTCGACGCATCTGCCCGGAACCCTGGGCTATTGGAGCCGCAGTGAGATCGGCGATCAGTTGAAGGAACAGGCCGCGCAGCGCGCACCGTTCGTCAGCCGGATCGGCGCTTCGTCGCTGGCGTCCATCCGGACCGATCCCGAACTGCTGAATTTTTCCATGGCCGGCGGCCGTGCTGTTTTTGCGGACAACTGCGCGCCCTGCCACGGCGCCGGCGGCGGGGGAACGCGCGGATTTCCCAATCTGGCCGACGACGACTGGCTGTGGGGAGGCGACCTGGAGAACGTTCACCGGTCCATCGCGTATGGCGTTCGCAATGCGAATCCGGAGACACGCCTCTCACAAATGCCGCGCTTCGGTGCGGATGGCGTTCTGTCGACGGCGCAGATCAGCGACGTAACGGAGTTCGTTCTGTCCCTGTCGGGACGGAGCACCCAACCCGCCGCAGTGACCCGCGGCGCAGCGCTCTATGCGGATAACTGTGCTGCCTGCCACGCCGAAAGGGGCGAAGGGAATATGGAGATGGGCGCGCCCAATCTCAGCGATGACATCTGGCTCTATGGCCGCGATCGCGCGTCGATCGTCCAGACGATTGCCTACGCGCGGAACGGCAGCATGCCGGCGTGGAGCGAGCGGTTTGACGATGCCACGATCAAGATGCTGACCGTCTACGTCCACTCCCTCGGCGGCGGCAAATAGGTGCCGGAATGGCGTCCGATGGAGGACAGAGCCTGCTCGCTCCTTCGGAGACCGTGGTGTCGGTGCGCGCCCAGAAAGAGGCGGGACCGATTTACGCCAACCGGATCAAGGTCTATCCAAAGGCGGTCGATGGCATATTCAGGCGACTGAAATGGGGGGTGCTGGCGTTCTGCCTCACCCTCTATTACATCGCGCCATGGATCCGCTGGGATCGCGGTCCCGGCGCGCCGGATCAGGCCCTGCTGATCGATCTTCCCGGGCAGCGCGCTTATTTTTTCTGGATCGAGATCTGGCCGCAGGAAATCTATTTCCTGACCGGCCTGCTGATTTTCGGCGCCATCGCCCTGTTTCTGGTGAGCAGCCTTTTCGGCCGGCTGTGGTGCGGCTATGCCTGTCCGCAGACCGTGTGGACGGACCTTTTCATGTGGGTTGAGCGGCTGATCGAAGGCGATCGCAACGCCCGTATCAAACTCGACCGTCAGCCGTGGACGATCGCGAAGCTGGTTCGCAAGAGCCTGAAGCACGGCGCATGGCTGATCATCGCGGCGGCGACGGGCGGTGCATGGGTCATGTACTACACCGACGCGCCAACGGCGACGCGGGCGATCTTTACCGGGTCGGCGTCCACCGAAGTGTATTTTTTCGTCGGACTGTTTACGGCGACCACCTATGTGCTCGCGGGCTGGGCGCGCGAACAGGTCTGCACCTATATGTGCCCATGGCCGCGCTTTCAGGCGGCCATGTTCGACGAAAATACTCTGACAGTGACGTATCAGGGATGGCGTGGGGAGCCGCGCGGCAATCATAAGGCGGGACAGAGCTGGGAAGGCCATGGGAACTGCGTCGACTGCAACCAGTGCGTCGCAGTCTGTCCGACCGGCATCGATATCCGCGATGGGCAGCAACTTGAATGCATCGGGTGCGGTCTGTGCATCGATGCCTGCAATAGCGTCATGGACAAAGTCCATCTGCCGCGCGGTCTCATTAAATTCGATACGATCGCGGGTCTGGCGAGTTCAGCCTCAGGAAGCCAGCCGACATACCGGCTTCTCCGACCCCGCGTTATTTTATACGCAGCGCTTCTGGTTATTCTCGGGCTCGTCATGCTTGTCGCATTTTTCACGCGTTCGACGATTGAACTCGGGGTTCAACGCGACCGGGCACCGCTGTTTGTGACGCTATCCGATGGTGCGATCCGCAATGGATACACACTGAAGTTACTGAACAAGGCGCATCTCGAGCGCAGCTTCCATCTTGATATTGTCGGACTGCCACAGGCGGCGACGAATATCGTCGGCTCTTCGGATGGTACCGGCGGTGCCGATGTGAACGGCATGACGGTCAAGCCGGATTCGATTGCGACGTACCGTGTCTACGTAACAGTACCGAAAACGGTGTTGAGCGCGGACTCTACCAAGATCACATTCCGCCTCAAGGATCATGCCGCCGCCGAAGAGGTTTCGCATGGCAGCGTTTTCCTGGGCCCGCACAAAACAGAGAAGAGGCCGTGATGGTTCAAACGATGCGCCCATCCGACCGCTTCATTCCCTGGCTGTTCGTCCTGGGGATGCTCATTGTTGTGATCGTGAATGGCGCCCTGATCTATTTCGCGACAAGTACATGGTCGGGCCTGACGGCCGACAGGTCTTACGAGCGCGGGCGCAGCTACAACCGGGCGCTGGCGAGCGCGACGCGGCAGGAGGCACTGGGCTGGGCCTACGCGCTCGACATTTCGGCTCGCCAGATTGCGATTGTCGTCTCGGATCGCGACGGGCAGCCGTTATCGACCGCGCTCGTCGGCGTCGAGCTGTCTCGTCCGATTGGTCCGGCAGATCGCCGGATGGTTCAACTGACGGCAAGTGGTGGGGGTCGACATGTTGCAGCGGTCGATCCTATGGCGGCAGGTCAATGGGAAGCCCGCCTGAAGATCCAACGCGGCGAGGAGACGTATTTCGCCACTGAGCGCGTGATGGTCAAATGACGGCGTTGACCGCCCATCGCCCGCTGGACGATCGCAGCATTGCATCGCAATGCCTGCACTGCGGAACCGCGCTTACGGAGGCGCAGAGTCGTTTCTGCTGCATCGGTTGCAGTGCTGCCTATGCCCTCATTCAGGACCTGGGTCTCGGGCAGTTCTATCGGCGGCGCGTGGTCGACGGACAGGACGGAAGGCCATTGCGGCCCGAAGACCAGGTCGATGTCGACTACTCCGCTTATGTTGGAACGGACAAGGCCAGCCAATCCGTATTGCATCTGATGGTCGAGGGGATTTCGTGCGCGGCCTGTGTCTGGCTGATTGAGTCTGTGTTGGCTCAGGAACCGGCGCTCACCGAGGGACGGGTGAATCTGACAACCCGACGCCTCGTCCTGCGATGGAAAGGGCCCGCAACCGACGCCGGTCGGTATGTGAATCACATTACATCGCTCGGTTTCCGGCTGGTGCCGTTCGATCCAACGCGGCTTTCCCAGATTACCAGTCAGGCCGAGACCGAGCTTTTGAAAGCGCTGGCCGTGGCCGGATTTGCCGCCAGCAATGTCATGCTTCTGTCGGTGGCGGTGTGGACCGGGCTTGTTGAGGATATGGGGCCGGCCACCCGCGATCTGATGCACTGGGTCTCGGCCCTGATTGCACTGCCGGCAATTCTCTATGCCGGACGACCGTTCTTCCGGTCGGCGATCGGGGCATTGCGGGCCGGCCGCACCAATATGGATGTGCCGATCTCAATCGGCGTGACGCTCGCCGCGTTGATGAGTTTGTGGGAGACGACGACATCGGGTCCCCATGCCTATTTCGATTCCGCCGTCGCGCTCCTGTTCTTCCTGCTGATAGGACGCTATCTGGATGTGCGCGCGCGGGGCCGTGCCCGGTCTGCCGCCGAACATCTCCTGTCTCTGGGCGCCGGCTCCGTTGCGATCATTGCGCGCGACGGCACCGTCAGCCGGAAACCCGCCCAGGCGGTTTCCATCGGTGACACCGTCCTGATCGCCGCCGGCGAACGGATTGCGATCGATGGAACAGTGATCGAGGGTCGCTCTGCAATCGATGCAAGCCTTGTGACCGGCGAAGCGGTGCCCAACGATGTCGGCGCGGGGACGAGCGTCTTTGCAGGCATGGTCAATTTGACCGGCGCGCTTCGACTGAAAGTCACGGCGACAGGCGAGAAGACACTGCTCGCGGAAATCGTGCGGCTGATGGAAGCCGCGGAGCACGGGCGCGGCCGGTTCGTGGCGCTCGCGGATCGTGTTGCTCGTGCCTATGCACCGCTGGTTCATTCCCTGGCGCTGCTGACTTTTCTGGGCTGGACAGTTATCGGCGGTGCGGAGTGGCAGGACGCGCTGCTGAATGCCGTGGCAGTCCTTATTATTACCTGTCCATGTGCGCTTGCTCTCGCTGTTCCGGTGGTTCAGGTGGTCGCGAGCGGACGGCTTCTCCGGAGCGGCATTCTGCTTAAATCCCCCACAGCCCTCGAACGGCTGGGCTCCGTCGATACCGTGGTTTTCGACAAAACCGGCACCCTGACCAAGGGCCGGCTTGTGCTGGTGCCGGACCGGGCTCGCACTGAAGAAGATATGAAGCTCGCCGCGTCACTGGCGCAGGTGAGCCGCCATCCTCTGTCGCGCGCCCTCTGTCAGGCCGTACCGGCAGTGGTGCCTGCGATCGGTGTCGTCGAGCATCCGGGACAGGGGCTGTCGCTGATGACGGCGGCCGGAGAAGTCCGCCTCGGAAGCCACTCGTTCTGCAATGCTGACAATGGAGCGGCGCCGGATACAGGCCCGGAATTGTGGCTGAGCTCGCCCGGCCGGGAACCGGTGCGATTTGCATTCACGGACGAGCTGCGAGGCGATGCCGGGGCGGTAATTCAGGCATTAAAGGGCAGGGGCTTCAGCACCGAATTGCTGTCAGGAGACCGTTCGCACGCCGTCGCAGCGGTTGCCGATGCACTCCACATCGAAACCTGGCAAGAAGAGTGTTCGCCTGCGGCAAAAGTGGAGCGACTGCGGACGCTCGCGGCTAGTGGCCGGCACACGTTGATGGTCGGCGATGGCTTGAACGACGCGCCGGCTCTCGGTGCGGCGGAAGCATCGATGTCTCCGTCGAGTGCGGCGGATGTCAGCCAGACCGCGGCGGATGTCGTGTTTCAGGGAGAAAAACTGTCTCCCGTCCTGGAAGTCATTGACGTCGCGCGATCCTCCGCACGCCTGATCCGTCAGAATCTCGCCCTTGCCATTCTCTACAATCTTGGCGCCGTTCCGCTGGCGATGGCGGGGCATGTCACACCGCTGATCGCGGCGATTGCCATGTCGTCGTCATCGTTGCTGGTTATCGGCAATGCGCTGCGGCTGTCCCGCTCAGGACGCCGGTCATGAACACGCTGCTCATTTTGATACCTGTCGCGCTTTTACTTGGGCTTCTCGGGCTCGTTGCCTTCCTCTGGGCGATGCGCTCCGGCCAGTTCGACGACCTCGACGGCGCGGCAACGCGAATCCTGTTTGACGACAAACCACAGCCACGCCGGCCTCTCACCAGCAACGATGGAGAAAAGAAATGAATCCCGGGACTTTTGCCGTTGCCATTGGCTCGGTCCTTATCGGCCTTCTCGGCCTTTTCGTTGCATCTCGCGCAACCGATGTGGGCATTGAGCTCTTTGGCTACGTCCTTGTCGGATTTTCTCTGCTGATGACATTCTTGTTCATCAAGCGCTACCGCTTTGACTGAGCAGCCACCTCAATCGGTTTGATCCAGATCAAAGGGTGGGCCAGCGAAGCGCTCAGAATGTCTCCATGATCATGGAGGCACGCGATGAATAGGATGTCGGGGCCAACCGGAGATATTGCCCATCTCGGCAGCGTTGAGCTGCTGACCCCCAAGCCGCTTCAAAGCCTCCGCTTTTTTACGGACCTCCTCGGCATGGAGATCGTCCGGGAAGTGGGGGCATCCTGGTATCTGCGCGGGTATGGCGACTATGCCACGAGTACCGTAAAGCTGACGGCCTCGCCGGCGGCCGGTGTCGGGCGCATTTCCTGGCGTGCGGCGTGTCCCGATGCCCTGACGCGGCGGGTGGCGGCCATCGAAGCTGCCGGCCTGGGTGAGGGCTGGACGGACGGCAACCTGTTCCGCGGACCGTCGTTTCGTTTCCGCGACCCCGACGGGCACGCGATGGAAGTCTATTTCGAGGAACAAAAATACGCCCCGCCGCCCGAACTGACGTCGACGCTGAAAAATCTGCCCATGAAGTACACCGGCCGGGGCGTAAATGTCCGCCGGATCGACCACTTGGCCCTGTTGGCGAACGATGTCGGCGCCAACCGCCGCTTCATGCAACACACCATGGGCTTCCGGCTGAGCGAGCAGGTGCTGTTCAACGACGGTCGCGATGAAATCGGCTCATGGTTGAGCCCGTCGCCGATGCACCATCAGGTTGCCTATGTCGCCGATAGCTGCGGCGCCCATGGACGGCTCCATCATTTCTCGCTCTGGGTCGACAATCGGGAAGACGTGCTGCGCGCCGCCGACATCTTTGCCGAGAACGGCGTCTTCATCGAAGCCGGGCCGTCGCGGCACAACAACTCGCAGGGCTTCTATCTCTATTCCTATGAGCCGGGCGGCAATCGGATCGAAATCTATTCCGGGAGCTACCTGATCTTCGCGCCGGACTGGGAGCCCGTGACCTGGAACGAGGAGGAGCGGGGCACCGGCGTTTACTGGGGCGGGGAGCTCCCCCAAAGCTTCACCACCTACGCCACGCCCGATCTGGGCAGCGAACTGCCACAGACGATCCGCAAGATTCCGGTTTTTGATCCGATTTGAGGAAGTGGCGGATGGGGTGGGATTCGAACCCACGGTGAGCTTACGCCCACGCCAGTTTTCAAGACTGGTGCCTTAAACCACTCGGCCACCCATCCATGCTGATCGGGGCATGAGTTAGCAAACCTGCGGGCAGGGCGAAAGCGCCAATTGCCGAAGGCACGGCGCACCCAATCGGAAAAAACAGGCGACAGGCTGCATTCCTCTGAGCGAGGATAGCCTATGGACCACCTTATTGTTCTCTTTAGCGATCCCGCCGCCTGGGCGGCCCTGGCGACTCTCATTGCGATGGAGGTCGTGCTCGGGATCGACAATCTGATCTTCATCTCGATCCTGACCAACAAACTGCCGGAGAGCCACCGGGAGAGAGCGCGGCGGATCGGTATCGGCCTTGCCCTCATCATGCGGCTCGGATTGCTCGGCACGATCGCAATCATCGTCCAGTTGACCGCGCCGGTCTTTACCCTGTTCGGGCACGGATTTTCCTGGCGGGACCTCATCCTGCTGGCCGGCGGGTTGTTCCTGGTCTGGAAGGCGACCAAGGAAATCCATCACAGCGTCGATCCTGATCCAGGCCCCGACATGTTCGACTCAAAGGCAGCCAGCATCGGGTTCACTGCCGCGATCGGGCAGATCCTTGTCCTCGATCTCGTGTTCTCCATCGACAGCATCATCACAGCGGTCGGCATGACGGATGATGTGCCGATCATGGTCATTGCCGTCATCGTTGCGGTGACGGTGATGCTGGTTGCGGCGACGCCGCTGGCGAACTTCATCAACCGCAACCCGACCGTGGTGATGCTGGCGCTCGGCTTCCTGCTGATGATCGGCATGGCGCTGATCGCCGAAGGGTTCGGCGCGAAAATTCCCAAGGGCTATATCTACGCCGCAATGATGTTCTCGGCGCTCATCGAGGCTTTGAACCTGCTGGCCGGCCGCGCCCGCCGGCGAAGGGCGAAGGAAAAGGGCGGTCACACCGATGTGGCTTGACGCGAGAGGTTGAGGAACGCTACCCGGTCGGCATGATCTTGCGCATCCCCTTGCTTGCCGTTGCCGCCGCGGCGTTCGCGCTTCCTTCGTTTGCATTCGCTCAGGAAAGTCCGATTTACGAACTGCGAGGCGGTTTGCTCGCGCATGACGTCGATCTCTGGGCCGCGGGGAGCGTGGAGAAGGGCGCTTCCGTAAACGGCGAAGTGGTCTTTACCCCGTCCTTCGATCTTCTGGGCGGCAAGGTGCGCCCGGCGGTTGGTGCCAGCGTCGTCACAAGAAGTAACCGGACGAGCTACATTTACGCCGACGTGAAGTGGGAATGGGCGGGGCCAACCTGGTTCTTCGGCCTTGGACTTGGCGCGGCGGTCCATAATGGCGAACTGAACTACGAACGCGACCGGAAGGATCTCGGCTCCCGCGTCCTGTTTCACATCCCGGCGGAAATCGGCGTGCAGTTCACGGACCGCAACCGTATTTCGCTGTATTTCGAGCATGTGTCGAACGGCTATACGGCCGACCCAAATCCCGGTATGGACAATATCGGCGTAAGGCTGTCGCACCGTTTCTGACGTTCGGTTGCCGCTTTTGCGCCCAGATCGCCCGGGCACTCGCGCACGGGACTATTCACGGTAGGAGATTTTGATGAAAAGCACGATGACGCAGCGGATGCTGCAGGGGCTCGCCATGGCGGCAGCCGTGGCGGTGTTTCCGCTCAGCCAGGCATCCGCGCAGGCCGATTATCCCAACCGGCAGATCACCGTCATTCTTGGCCTCGCGGCCGGTGGCGGCGCAGATGTGCTGACGCGCTATTTCTCCGATAAGCTCAGCCAGCAGGTGAAGCAGCCCGTCATCGTCGAAAACAAGCCGGGTGCCATTGGCAATATCGCGGCGGAAGCCGTCGCTCGCGCGCGTCCGGATGGTTACACGATCCTGATCGCACCGAATACGAGCTGGTCGGCGGCCATGCATCTCTTCAAAAAGATCAATTTCGATCCGGTGAAGGATTTCGTGCCCGTTGCCACGCTGCTCAAGCTGCCGTTTGTGCTGACCACAAACCCCGAGAAGACGCCGGCGAAGACAGTTGCCGAGCTCACAACCTTCCTCAAGGCGAAGGGTGATAAGGCCTCGTTTGGTTCGCCCACAGGAACATCCCTCGGCGCCAGCGAGCTCTACAAGTCGCAGACCGGCGTGACGGCGGTCCAGGTGCCGTATCGATCGATGCAGCAGGCGACCACGGAACTCGGCAACGGCGAGATCGATTTCCTGTTCGCCGACGCGACCTTCATCATGGAGCAGGTCAAGACTGGGAAGTATCGGGCACTGGCTGTGACGACCGAAAAGCGCTCATCGGCAATTCCCGATCTGCCGACCATGCCGGAGGCCGGGGTCACCGGCTTCTATGAAATCTCGGCCTGGTTCGCTGCGGGCCTGCCCGCCGGCACGCCGCCCGCGATCGCAGACAAGCTGAACGGAATCTTCCAGCAGATCCTTGCCACGGAAGAAACAAAGAAGTTCCTGCTGAACATTTACGCTGACCCGTTCCCCGGTTCGCGCCAGGATATGGCGGCGTTTCAGGCCAAGGAAATCGCCAAGTGGGGCGAGATCGTGAAGCTCGCCAAGATCGAGCCGCAATAACCGGCACAGTACGTCCGGAGGATGAGGCGCGCATCGCAGGATGCGCGCCTTTTTCATTGCACAGTTCGCTCGTGAAAATGGGTTGCGGTCGGCACCGCCCTCGCTAAAGTCCCTTCAACTCCATCACAGACTGACCGGGGAACGCTCATGAAAGCCGCTGTTGCCAGCGAAAAAGGCGTCGAAATCCGCGACGTCCCGCAGCCCACGCCAAAAGTGAATGAGCTTCTCGTCAAGGTGAAGGCCGTCGGTCTCAACCGGGCCGACATCAATCAGTCGATGGGCGGTATGCACGGTGCCCATGGCGGCGCAGGCGCCATCATCGGTCTGGAGTGGGCCGGTGAAGTCGTCGAAGCCGGTGCGGAGGCAAAAGAGTTCAAGCCCGGCGACCGCGTCGCCTGTTCCGGCAATGGTGGCTATTGCGAGTATGCGGTGACGGACTGGGGCCGGGTGCTCCCCATTCCAAAATCCATGAGCTTCGAGGACGCGGTGACGCTGCCGCTGGCGTTGCAGACCATGCATGACGCTGTGGTAACCAACGGCCGTTTACAGGCAGGCCAAAGCATCATGATCCAGGGCGCCAGCAGCGGTGTTGGCCTGATGGGATTGCAGATCGCCAAGTACAAGGGTGCCAAGCTGGTGATCGGCACCTCGACGAACGAGGAGCGCCGCCAGCGTCTGAAGGAGTTCGGCGCCGATCTCGTGATCGATTCACGCGACCCGAACTGGCCCGATGAGGTGGTCAAAGCGACCGGCGGCGGGGTCAATGTGATCGTCGACCAGATTTCCGGCGGCGGCATCATGAATCAGAACATGAAAGCGGCGGCGGTTCAGGCAAGGATCGTCAATGTCGGCCGTCTCGGCGGCATGACGGGCGAGTTCGATTTCAATCTGCATGCGGCAAAGCGCCTCGAGTATATCGGCGTCACGTTCCGCACGCGGTCCATCGAAGAAGTGCGCATCCTCAATCGCAAGATGCGCGACGACCTCTGGAGCCTGGTGGAAGCCGGCAAGCTGCGCCTGCCGATCGACCGCACATTCAAGCTCGATGAAGCGGCAGCAGCGCTCGCGCATATGAAAGCGAACAAGCATTTCGGCAAGATCATCCTGACCACCTGACACAACGGACCGTCCAATAAGTCCGACGACCCAAGGGAACTAGACCATGCGCGTAATTCAGATCACCAAGCCGACGGGCATCGACGCCCTCAAGATGAACGATGTTCCGCAGCCCAAGCCGGGCCCGCGCCAGGTCCTGGTCA
The DNA here is from genome assembly GCA_965279355.1 of Alphaproteobacteria bacterium. Lineage (GTDB taxonomy): Bacteria > Pseudomonadota > Alphaproteobacteria > CACIAM-22H2 > CACIAM-22H2. Next base: position 390,158 of record OZ257155.1, read on the forward strand.
AGGTACACGCATGCTCGCTGAACTTCCGCGATCTGGCGGTGGTCGCCGGAAAGTATGCGCGGGGCAACGCGCGCGATGGCCTGGTTCCGCTCTCCGACGGCGCCGGTGAAATCGCAGAGATTGGGACCGGCGTCACGAAGTGGAAGGTCGGCGACAGGGTCGCAAGTTGTTTCTTCCAGCGCTGGATTGGCGGTGCCGCGATGCCGGAAACGCCGGCGAGTGCCCTCGGCGGCGGCAACATGGACGGGATGCTGTCCGAATACGTTGTGCTTGAGGAAGACGGGGTGGTGCGCATCCCAAACCATCTCTCTTTTGAGGAAGCGTCGACGCTGCCGTGTGCCGGCGTCACCGCCTGGAACGCGCTTGTCGAACACGCTCATCTGACGGCAGGGCAAACTGTTCTGGTGCAGGGGACCGGCGGCGTATCGATCTTCGCGCTGCAGTTCTCCCGTCTCATGGGCGCCGCCGTCATCGCGACATCCTCAAGCGACGAAAAGCTGGCCAAGGCGAAAGCCCTCGGCGCCACGCACGGCATTAACTACAAGACCACACCGGAATGGGACAAGGCCGCTATCGAACTGACGGGCATCGGCGTCGACCAGGTTGTCGATGTCGGTGGTGCCGGTACGTTTGCCCGCTCGCTTGGCGCGATCCGTCCCGGCGGCAAGATCAGCCTGATCGGCGTGCTCACCGGTCCCGCCGAAATGAACCCGCAGATGATCCTCGGCAAGCGCGCAAACGTGCAGGGTATTTCCGTCGGATCGCTGCAAATGTTCGAGGCGATGAATCGCGCCATCACCGTCGGTCAGCTTAAGCCGGTCATCGACAAGGTGTTTCCGTTCGATGATTCCATCGCTGCGTTCAAGTACCTGCAATCGGCCGCGCATTTCGGCAAAGTCGTCATCAAGCTGGATTGATCGTCCGCGATGATCGAACTCATGGTCGAAACCTGGTCGGGTCCGAAGGGCACCAGTTATCGCTGGTCGCTGTGGAAAGACGGCGCGCGGGTCGGGATGGGCGGCCCGCATGTCGACCGCGCGGAGAGTGAAGAAGAGGGCCGCAGCTTCTGCGCGGAACATCTCCGCACGCTTCCGGACAGGACGACGACGCTTTAATTCACCGGAATGACGTCAAAAGCGATGCTGAACCGCTCCTGTTCGGATGCGAACGGGATGGTTCGATGCCAGAGATATGATGGAAAACTGAGCAACAGGCCTTCGCGCGGCTGGATAAGCCTTAGATCAGGCGTCGACGATCTGTAGAGATGGTCGGGGCCGCGGCCAAATTCGATCCAGCCTTCATGGTCGTGAGCGTGCTTCTGAACGCTATCGGGGAGCTGCACGTAATAGACGCCGCTCAGCCATGCCTTCTGATGAATATGGGTGACCTGGTAGCCCTGCTTCCACATGCGAACGCCCCAGGACTGCGTGCGCCATTGTCTGGGCGCCGAACGGCCGAATAGATGGCCGGGGTCCGGCAGCGATTTCAGACGCCGATCGATCTGCCCCTCGACGAAATCGCGCAAGACCGCCACCGCAGGGTCCGATGCTGCCAGCAATTCGCCGGTATCGACGCCGTTCACTGTTGTCTTGTCCGCATGTTGGGTCGTGCTTGCCACGATCCAGCGGGCGAGGGCCGCGTTGAGATCCCGGAGCGAATCGAAGCCTGGCGTCGCCGTCATTTCCGCAGGCACGACAAAGCGGTCGAAGTCGGTGAGGCTATTCACGGCTTTGTGTTCGCCAAGCTCCGACAGTGCGACCATCAGATGCGAAACGATCGCGGCATTGACCTGACCGCTCGCGATGCAGAGATCGAAATGCCGTCGGGCACCGGCCGCATCCCCGACCTTCAGCAGTTCTCCACCGAGCTGCTGGTGAGCCGACAGATGGTCAGGTGCGGCCTCGATGGCTCGACGAAGGAAGGCGATGGCATCGCTGGTCCGCGCTGTCGAACACAGCAGATTCCCGATGTTGAAGAGAAACGTCGGATTTTCCGGTTCGAGTGCGACAGCCTGCTGGAAGGCCAGGATGGCTTCGTCCGTTCTTCCAAGACCGTTCAAAATATAGCCACGATTGTCGTGTACTTTTGCGCTATCGGGCGCCAGGCGAGCAGCCTGGTCGATGAGGCTTTCGGCTTCCGCCGGATCGCTGCGTTGAAATCGCACAACACCGAGAAGGCGCAGGGCGTCGGGGTGCCGTGCATCGGCGGCGAGAGCCCGCCGATATCCATCCTCGGCCGCTTCGAGCCGTCCGGCCTGGTGATGAACGATCGCCTCGGCAAGGTCCGAGGCTGCGTCGGTGTGAGGGGAGGCGGACATGGATCAACGTCGGATGGGAAATTCGTTAAGAAATGCAGCCATTTATTAACCTAGTTGAGATCGAGTCGTTGAGGAATTGGTAACCGGCAATCCTCCACTATGCTATTGTGTACCCCTGCAAATAGTAGCTAAAACACTGAATTGTTTGCGTCGCTTGCCTGTTACAGGGACAATCCGAAGCATTCGAGATATAGTTTAAAGAACAAAGTAGAATTGTCCGACGGGAATGGCTGAACGCCGGAAGAGCCGACCACAGCAATGAATCGACCGACATCCCAGAATCGTCCGCTTCGCGATCACGTACGCGTGACGCCCGGTACGCGTAATGCGGCCGCCCAGCTTCCGCGCGAGCAGGAGGTCGACGATCCCAAGCTGATGGCGCTGCTGCAGTCCGCGAAAAAGGAACTGCAGGGGCTTCGCCTTGTCCATCTGCATCTCGGCCTGCTCGAGAACACCGAATTCACCGACACCGCGCTGATCATTCGCGTGCTGAAGGAGATCGCCGATAACTCCGCTTATCTGCAGATCTTCAATATCAGCAACGGCGATATCATCATGCTCTACAAGGGCCTGAAGTTTTCGTCGGTTGAAGAGGTCTGCAAGAAGATTGAGCAGCTGCTGCTATCGAAGACGCGTATGAAGGGGCCGAACCCCTATAAAGAGCAGTCGCTTTTTTCCATTCTCGAACTGTCGCTGAACTTCGTCCATGTCATCCGCTTCCTTGAAAGCGTTGGCAAGGAAGAGGGCGCCGCGGCGACGCCGGGCGGTGCCGATGCGAAGCCGCCGATTACGCTCGAGGAACTTGCGAAGATCGACAAGGCGCTCGCCATGTTCGACCTGTCGCCGTTCATCTTCAATCAGCCGGTGGTCAACATCCGCGAGGAAGACGACCACAACAAGGAATACTTCGAGCTCTATATCTCGATCAAAGGGCTGCAGGATCGTCTGAGCCCTGATTTCGATCTCTCGGCCAACCGCTGGCTGTTCAACTATTTCACCACCAGTCTCGATCACAGCCTGCTGCGCAGCCTCAACCATGGTCTCGATTTCATCGGCAACGAGAGCATCGGCATCAACATCAATCTCACGACGGCGCTGTCGTCGTCGTTCCTGAAGTTCGACGAGCGCCTGCCCGCCGGTTTCCGCGGCAAGGTGGTGCTGGAGATCAACAAAGCCGACCTGATGGAGAACTTTAATCTCTATCGCGAGCTGCTGGATTTCGCGATCAAGCGCGAATACCGGATCTGCATCGACGGCCTGAATGAGTTCTGGGTGACCCAGCTCGATTTCGACTCTCTTGGTTGCGACTATGCCAAGGTGTTCTGGTCGAACGAGATGATCACCATGGACGGCGATCTGGCCCGTGTGTTTATGGACAAGGTCGCGACCGCGAACCAGGGTCGCTGCAAATACATTCTGGCGCGCTGCGGCACGGTGACCGGACTCCTTTTTGCCAACAAGACCGGCATCGATCTTGTGCAGGGACGGGCGCTGGATGCCATCATGCGCAAGGGCGTGCGGGTGACAGAGGCCATCAAGACCGCGATGATGATGGACGAGTGAGCCCCGGCGCTCCCGTTCATACAGTGGTTTCCTCTCCCAAGATTGTCTCGCTTCCGGTTCTTTTCTGATGCCGGCGCTCGATCCCTATCTCTACCTCTCCAAGCTGTTCTGGCTGATCGCCGAGCCGGCGAGCCTGCTGTTTACGCTGCTGATGCTGGGCACGGTGATCCTGTGGACGCCCTGGCGGCGGCTCGGGCGCTGGATTGTCACGCTGACCGCTTTGGTGGCGCTGGCGAACGCGGCGCTGCCGATCGGCGCCTGGGTCCTGAAACCGATCGAAGACCGGTTCCCGCCGCTGCTGAGCCTGCCCCCGCGGGTCGATGGCATCCTGGTGCTGGGCGGCGTCATCGATGAATCAGTGATCGGCGTGCGTGGTCTGCCGCGCTCGCTGGCGGCTGCGGGCAGCCCCCGGCTCGATGCGTTCCTCGAACTGGCCCGCCGGTATCCGATGGCCAAGCATGTCTTTACCGGGGGATCGATCGAGCTGATCAACGATCGCGATACCGAGGCGGATGTCGTGCGCCGCATTTTCGCGAGACTGGGGCTCGACACCACCCGGATCCTGTTCGAGGACCGCTCCCGGAATACCTGGGAGAACGCGCTTTTCAGCTACGACATGATCAAGCCGGAACCCGAGGAGCTGTGGATCCTGATTACCTCGGCCCGGCACATGCCGCGCGCCATCGGTACGTTCCGGCAGGCGGGCTGGAAAAACCTCATGGCCTTCCCGATCGATTACGTCACAGGCGAAGAAGGGCCGCCCATCGCGCCAACCTTCGGACTGGGCGCCAATCTTGGGATCCTGGGCGACGCCATCCGGGAGTACATCGGCCTATTCTACTACCGCTACATGGGCCGGACGCCGGAACTCTTTCCCGGGCCGTGACCGGCGATGCGTTGCGGCAGCGCCCACCCTGTGGCACACAGAACGCGGCTGCCCCGCAACGCGAGTCGCCGCTTTCATGAGTATGAACCGTAGACATTTTCTGGCTGCCGCGGGCCTTCCCGCGCTTCTGAGTTTTTCGGGCCAAGCCGTTGCTGCCGAAGAAGATTTCGGCAAATGGCTGGCGGACCTGCGTGTCGAAGCCGGTCAGCGCGGCTTCTCGAAGCGGACCATCGATGACGCCCTGACCGGCCTGTCGCCGATCCAGCGCGTGATCGAACTCGACCGCCGCCAACCCGAATCGACGATAACGTTCGACACCTATCTGACGCGCGTCGTTAACGATGCCCGGATCGCCAACGCGCGGCAGCAGCTCCGCGACAACGCGCCGCTTCTTGATCAGGTGGTGAAACGCTTTGGGGTGCAGCCACGCTTCATCGTGTCCCTCTGGGCGGTCGAAACCAACTTTGGCCAGAATATGGGTGGCTTCCCGGTCGTGCAGGCGCTGGCCACGCTGGCGTTCGAAGGCCGCCGCGCCGAGTTCTTCCGAACCGAACTGTTCAATGCGCTCCGTGTCATCGAGCGTACCGGCATCTCCTCGCGCGACATGAAGGGGTCCTGGGCTGGTGCCATGGGGCAGAGCCAGTTCATGCCGTCGAGCTACCTGGCCTACGCCTTCGATTTCGACGGCGACGGCAAGGCCGATATCTGGAATACCCGCGCCGATGTGTTCGCCTCGATCTCCAACTATCTTTCCAAGGTCGGCTGGAAGAGCGACGAGACCTGGGGGCGCGCGGTAAAGCTGACGTCGCCGCTGGAGCCCACGATGATCGACGACCGCCGTCTTCAGGGGCGTGCGCGGCCGCTGTCCGAGTGGCAGACGCTTGGCGTCCGCCGCGCCGATGGCGGGCCACTGCCGGCACGGGATATTCCGGCCTGGCTCGTTCAACCCGGCGGGAAAGACGGCCCGAACTATCTCGTGTATTCGAATTACCGGTCGCTGCTGCATTGGAACCGTTCGTTGTTCTTTGCAACGTCGGTCGGTTATCTTTCTGACCGAATCCAAGACGAGGCCTAGAGTCTCATTCGCACGCGTGCTCGCCAGGGGACGACGGACACAGTGATGCCGAAATTGCGGCGGCTTGCCCTTCTGATGACAACGGCACTTGCCAGTTCCACGCTGGCGGGCTGCCTTGAGACGTCGTTTGCGATCAATGCCGCCAAGCAGGTGACGCGCAACGAAACGACGCGCCAGCAGGGTATCTACAAGGTCGGCGAGCCCTATCAGATCAACGGCGTCTGGTACTATCCGCAGGAAGACTACAGCTACAACGAAACCGGCATCGCATCGTTTTACGGCGGCGAAAAAAGCGGAACCAATTTTCACGGCCTGGTCACGGCCAACGGCGAAACTTACGACATGAATGCGCTGACCGCGGCGCACCAGACGCTGCCGCTCCCCAGCCTTGTACGCGTGACGAATCTTGAAAACGGGCGCTCGCTGGTCCTGCGTGTGAACGATCGCGGCCCGTTCATTCGGGGCCGGATCATCGATGTGTCACGGCGCGGCGCGCAGCTTCTCGGGTACGAAGGTAAGGGCACCGCGATGGTCCGCGTGCAGATCCTTGCTCCCGAGAGTCAGCAGCTGAAACTCGCCATGTTGCAGGGGACCGCGCCTCCGGCAAGCGAGCAGGTCGCGGCGGCACCCCGCACAGCGGTGACCAGCGATTCACTGCCGCCGCCGCCGGGCTCGCGCAGCACGACGGCGGTCGCATCGGCCGCGCTACCGTCGCCGTCGGAAACAGTATCGCGCACGGCCAATCCGACGACGCAGGAACAGCGGCGGGATGGCCGGAGCGTGACGCGCACCCAGCCCTTGGCCCGTCCGGCGGCGCCGGTGAGCGCGCCAGCCGGCCAATCGCCGTCGGGCAGTCCGGTGATTACGCAAGCCGCGCCGGTCGCACCGACAAACCGCCCCGCGACAGCGCCTGTGTCGCGCGAGGTCGCGGCTTTGCCGGTTCCCGATCAACCGGCCGCCCGGGCGACGGTGACGCAGCAAGCCGTCAAGCCGACCTCGCTTTATATCCAGGCGGGCGCATTCGCCAATTACGATAATGCGATGCGGTTAAGTTCCAAGCTTTCGCGGTTCGGCGCATCGCAGGTTTCGCAGGTTTCAGTCGGGGGGCAGCAGTTCTTTCGCGTTCGTGTCGGGCCGGTATCGACGGTCCAGGAAGCGGATACGATACTTGAAGGCGTCACCAACGATGCGCCGCAGGCGCGCATCGTCGCAGACTGATTTGCCCGGACTGATTTGTAAGGAAGGATCCAGCCCATGATGACTCGGCGCTCTGGTTTCGCCGCGCTGGCGGCGGCAATCGCTCTGACACTTTCGGCTCCGGTAGACGCACAGCAGCGTAATCGGGGGGCTTCGCCCGCTGCTCCGGCAGCGCCGCAGCAACAGCCGCAGGCCAGTTCGTTCGAACCCCAGACCGGCGCCCGGCAAGTGATCATCGTCGACTACAAGACGGACACGGTGCTGTTCGAAAAGAACGCCGATCAGCGCATGCCGCCGTCGTCGATGAGCAAGATCATGACGGCCTACATGACCTTCAAGGCGCTGAAGGAAGGGCGCCTCCAGCTCGACAGCAAGCTGCCGGTCAGTCAGCGCGCCTGGCGCATCCAGGGTTCGAAGATGTTTGTCATGGTCGGCACGCAGGTGAGCGTCGAAGACCTCATTCGCGGCATGATCATCCAGTCCGGCAACGATGCCTGCATCGTGCTGGCTGAGGGTCTTGCCGGGACTGAAGAGGCTTTTGCCGAGCGGGCGACCGAAGAAGCACGGCGCATCGGCTTGACCGCCAGCAACTTCCGCAACTCGTCGGGGTGGCCCGATCCGGACCACTACACGACAGCGCGCGATCTCGCGATCCTCGCCAAGCGGCTGATCAACGACTTTCCCGAATATTACAAATACTATAGCGAGCTTGATTTCACATACGGCACCGACGAACGCGGCCGGCCGATCAAGCAAGGCAACCGCAATCCGCTACTCTACAAGAGCCTTGGCGCGGACGGCATCAAGACCGGTCATACCGACGAGGCCGGCTATGGCCTGACAGCCTCGGCGATACGCGATGGCCGCCGCGTAATCATGGTGTTCAATGGACTGAACAGCATGCGCGCCCGCGCGGAAGAGAGCGAGCGCCTGATCGAGTGGGCATTCCGTGAATGGAATACCTACGCGCTGTTCAAAGGCGGCGAAGTCATCGACAAGGCCGATATCTGGCTTGGCACCAAGCCCACCGTTCAGCTTGTGACCAAGGAAGACGTCGCGCTGACGATTCCGCGTCGCTTGCGCCCGCAGATGAAAGTGCAGGCGGTTTACGATACGCCGATCCCGGCGCCGGTCGCGGCCGGCCAGGAGATCGGCAAGCTGATCATCAGCCTGCCGGACCGCGCGAATATCGAATACCCGCTGGTCGCTGATGCGAGTGCCGACAAGCTCGGTATGACCGGCCGCATGTCCGCCGCGCTGAGCTACCTCGTGTGGGGCAGCGGGAAGAAGTGACCGCTGCCCGAGTCAAGGCAGGCAGGTTCATAACCCTCGAAGGCGGGGAGGGGGCCGGAAAATCGACGCAGATCGCCCGTATGGCGGAGGCGCTTCGTCGGTCCGGTTTAACGGTCATCACCACCCGCGAACCGGGCGGTTCGGCTGCTGGTGAGCGTATCCGCAAACTGCTGGTCGAAGGCGAGCCGGGTAGTCTTAGTTCTTTTAGCGAAGTGCTGCTCAACTACGCGGCCCGGGTTGAGCATCTTGCGCATACGATCAAGCCTGCGCTGGCCAAGGGTGCCTGGATTATTTCCGATCGTTTCGCGGATTCAACGCTGGCGTATCAGGGGTACGGCCACAAGGTCGACAAGAAGGCGATTGCCGCCGTTCACCGGATGGTCTGCGGCAACTTCAAGCCCGACCTGACCTTGATCTTCGATCTACCGGTAAAGACCGGCCTTGGCCGGGCGGCCGGGCGTGCCGGTGTCGAGGATCGTTATGAGCGGATGGAGCAGGCGTTCCACGAGCGCGTGCGTCGCGGCTTCCTCGATATCGCGAAGAAGGACAGACGGCGCTGCGTGGTCATCGATGCGGCGGCCGATGCGGACGCTGTCACGATTCAGGTTATCGAGGCGCTGAACAAGCGCCTGAAGCTCACGCTGGGATAAACAGGCTAGCGCAGATATTTGACCAGCGGCCCAAGAGCCCGCTTGACGACGGCACCGACAGGCGTGCGCGCAAACCGGGCCTTCCACGACCATGATTTTGATCCAAGCATGGCGATGTCATGGTCGAAGAAGCGGGCGCGCTTGTCGAGCCGCTCCCCGAAATGCCGCTCAAGCGATCCGATATAGATGCCCTGCATGGCCGGACGGCAGAAGAAGATCTTGCTCGGCGTGATCGCATAAGGGACCAGGCCCGCATCGCCCGCCATCAGGAACTTGGCAACGGCGACCGAAACCTCAGGCCAGCCATGATTGAAGAAATCGTCGATGATCAGGACGCCGTCATCCGAAAGCACGGCGTCGGCCAGACGGAGATCGTTCAGCGTGGCTTCTTCGGTGTGGCAGCCATCAACGCTGAACAGCCGGAAACTGCTGGAGACTGTCTTCAGCCGTTCGGGTGTCAGATGAAGCGAGGAATCCTGAACGATTTCCAGACCGTCATCCGTACCGGCGAATCTCTGAACGTTCTTCAGGAACTGACGCTTGTTGCCGAGGCCTGAATTGTCGACGTTGTATTCCTGCAGATCGAACACGTCGATCGCGACCGCCTTCTCGCGTTTGGCTGTCGTGAGATAGAGCAGCAGAAAGAGTTTGCCGTGGTGGATGCCGATCTCGGAGACGGCGCCACGGACACCGCTGGCGACCTGAAACCTTGAAGTCTCAACAACCGCTTCGGCGCTAAGGCCGTCGATCCAGCCTTCGACTTTGCCGATCTTGCGCAGGTAATCGGCAACGAGGTCGCTGGAGAAGCGAGGCTGCGGGCCATCGTCCCGCTGAGTCGGTTCGACCTTGTGATCGTCTTCGGCAAAAGCCGTTGCCATCGATCGTGCCATGCTTCTCTCCGTAATGACCCTAGGGGTATGACAGAAGCAGTAACGAACGGTATGTGGCAAAAACGTGGAAACGGACCGTCATACCGCGGACGGTCCGTTTCCACGCTAGCCAAGGTAGTTAGGGACGATTTACCCGACTAACGGCGCTTGTAATGGCGCGCAGAGACGCGGCGACGATATTTGCATCGAGACCGACCCCGAACAGGGTTGTCCCATTCACCGTCGCCTCGACATAGGCGGCGGCGAGCGAATCCGCCCCCCGACGAACCGCATGCTCGCGATAGTCGACAATCCCGACATCTATTTTCGCTTCGCGACGCAAGGCATCGATAAAGGCGTCGATCGGTCCCGTGCCTGTCCCATGGATGGTTTTCTCGACCCCATCCATGCGAACACGCGCTTCCATCCGGCGCCCGCCGTCCGGGCCCGGCAATGTTGTGTGATCGATGAACTGCACTGAGCCCGGGTCCAGGTATTCGCGGTTGAATTCACGCCAGATGGTTTCCGAGGTGATTTCCTTGCCGCTTACGTCGGCGATCTTCTGGATCACGCCGGCAAATTCTACCTGCAGTCGGCGCGGCAAATCGAGGCCGTGATCGGTCTGCAGCAGATAGGCGATGCCGCCTTTGCCGGACTGGCTGTTCACCCGGATGATGGCTTCGTAGCTGCGGCCGAGATCCTGCGGATCGATCGGCAGATACGGAACTTCCCAGACGCCGCTGTTGCTGCCACTCATCGCGGTCATGCCTTTCTTGATCGCATCCTGATGCGACCCGGAGAAGGCGGTGAAGACCAGCTCGCCGCCATAGGGGTGGCGGGGATGCACCGGCAGCTGATTGCAATACTCGGTCGTCTTCACGATGTTGTCGATGTCGCGCAAGTCCAGGTTCGGCTCGACGCCCTGGCTGAACAGGTTGAGGCCGAGCGTGACGATGTCCACATTGCCGGTCCGCTCGCCATTGCCGAACAGAGTGCCCTCGACCCGGTCGGCGCCGGCCATCACGCCGAGCTCCGCGGCTGCAACGCCGGTGCCGCGGTCGTTATGTGGGTGCAAGCTCAGTACGATGCTGTCCCGCTGCTTGATGTTGCGGTGAAACCATTCGATCTGGTCGGCGTAGATGTTTGGCGTGGCCATTTCGACGGTGGCCGGCAGATTGAAGATCACTTTACGCTGCGGCGTCGGCTTCCACACATCCATCAGCGCCTCGCAAATCTCCTTGGCGAAATCGAGCTCGGTGCCGGTGAAGCTTTCCGGCGAATACTGATGGACGATCTCGGTCTCGGGGACCGTGGCGTTAAGATCGCGGCAGATCTGCGCGCCTTTCACAGCGATATCGATGATGCCCTGCCGGTCGAGCCCGAACACCACGCGGCGCTGCAAGGTGGACGTCGAGTTGTAGAGATGCACGATCGCCCGGCGCGCGCCGCGGACCGATTCATAGGTACGACGGATCAGGTCTTCACGAGCCTGGGTCAGGACTTGGATCGTCACGTCGTCTGGAATCAGCTTCTGCTCGATGATCTCGCGCACGAAATCGAAATCGGTCTGCGACGCGGCGGGGAAACCGACCTCGATTTCCTTGAAGCCCATTTTCACGAGCAGGTCGAACATGCGGCGCTTGCGGTCTGGCCCCATCGGCTCGACGAGCGCCTGATTTCCGTCACGCAGATCGACACTGCACCACATCGGCGCCTTGTCGATAGCACGGCTGGGCCACTGGCGGTCCGGCAGGTTGATGGGAGCGAAGGGTCGGTATTTATGAATGGGCATCACGTTCATGGGACTGATCCTTGGAATTCTGAAAAGCGCGAAGGGCAGGGCCGATGGCCGCCGATGCCGGCAAATGCCGGTCTAGCGGCCGGCGGGAAGTCGCGCGAAAGCCATTTGCAAAAATGGCGTCAGGATGAACGTGGCTGTGGGGGACATGGCACTCTCCGAAACTTCGCGAACCTGGAATGGCAGAACGGGCAGACGCCCGTTAGGGCGCCGGTCAGGTAAGTCGAAGTAGGGTAAGTCGGAGGGCCATGGGCAAGTAGATAGGGCCTCCTGTCCGGCCTGTCAATTGAGGGGCAGGGCCCAAGAAGGGTGGCAGCGCCGGTGCCCGACCACTAAAGTGCGCCGTCATGGTCACCGCCGCCCCTGAACCCACTGAAATCATTCCGCCCCGTGCCAATCCGCATCTGATCGGACACGGCGCCGCGGAAGGGGTTCTTTTGCGGGCCTGGCAGTCCGGCCGGATGCCCCATGCCTGGCTGCTGGCGGGCCCGCGCGGCATCGGCAAGGCGACCCTGGCCTATCGCTTTGCGCGCTTTGTCCTCAACGAGGGAGCGAATGCCGCAAGCGCGCAAAGCGGTCTTTTCGGAGGCGCTGCCCCGGCACCGGCCGATACCCTCAATCTCGATCCTGACAATCCGATCTTCCGTCGTGTTGCATCCGGGGGGCATCCGGATCTGTTCACCCTGGAGCGCGGGCTGGTCCATCCCGATACGAAGAAGCCAACGCAGGACATCGTCGTGCCCCATGTCCGGCGGGTGAACGAGCAGGTCCGCCTGACACCGGTCGAGGGTGGCTGGCGCGTCGCCGTGATCGATGAGGCCGAGGCGATGAACAGCAACGCCGCAAACGCCTTTCTGAAGCTGTTAGAAGAGCCGCCGGCTCGCGCGCTCCTTCTGCTGGTCAGCCACGCGCCCGGACGCCTGCTGCCGACCATTCGCTCACGCTGCCGCGTGCTTAATCTGCCGCCGCTGGATGGCAGCGAAGTCGACGGTCTGCTGGCGCGTTACCGGCCGGCTCTCGATGCGGACGAGCGAGCGACCTTGCGGCGCCTCGCGGGCGGCTCGGTGGGACGCGCGCTGGAACTGGAAGAGCGGGGCGGAGCGGAACTCTACGGCGACGTGATGACGTTGCTTGCCAAGCTGCCGAAGCTCGACGTGCCGGCGCTGCACAGCTTTGCCGAAAAAATGGGAAAGGCGGCGGCCGGGTCCGATGACGCCGCCGCCGGTTTCCGGACCGTGATCGAGCTTCTGACGGAATGGGCGGCACGGCTGGTGAAATTCGCCGCGACCGGGGCTTTGCCCCCCGGCTGGGAAGACGAGATGCCGCTGCTGCAGCGCCTCGTTGCGCAGGGCTCGTCCGTATGGCTCGACGTCGTCGATCGCATCCGCCGCCTGGGCGCTGCGACCGAAGGCGTCAATCTGGATCGCAAGCAGGCGCTGATCGCAGCATTTCTGGCGGTTGAATCGGCATCCGGTGGTGGGACGCCGCGATAGGGTGACGGAACGCGCCTGTCCCGTTAGGATCGCGCGCAATTTTCAAGGGGAAGAGAGTCGTTATGAGCAAGCAGATGCAGGACAAGGTTGCGATCGTCACGGGCGCCAGCAACGGCATTGGCCGCGCGATCGCCGAGATGTTTGCGGCGGAAGGCGCCAAGACCATCGTCGCCGCGCGCCGGAAGGAACTGCTCGATGAAGTGGTCGCCGGTATCAAGGCCAAGGGCGGCACGGCATTGGCTGTTCCGACCGACGTGACCCAGGAAGATCAGGTCGCCGCGCTGATTGCCAAGGCCAAGGACGCTTACGGTCGCCTCGATGTGCTTGTAAACAATGCCGGTGTGCCAACCAGCACACCGACCGAGGACATCACGCTCAAGTATTGGAACGACGTGATGGCGGTGAATCTCACCGGCGTGTTCCTGTGCGCCCGCGAGGCGATCAAGGTCATGAAGGCTCAGGATCCGCAGGGCGGCCGCATCATCAATATCGGCAGCGTTTCTGCCAAGACACCGCGCCCTGACTCGCTGCCGTATACGGCGACCAAGTTTGCAATTCAGGGCATGACGCACCAGTTCACGATGGATGGCCGCAAATACGGCGTGGTGTCGTCTGTGTTGCATCCCGGCTCGACACTCAGCGGCTTCACCTCGCGGCGTGGCCGCACCAAGCCTGGCGCCGGCGAGACACCGCAGGATTACGTGATGTCGGCGGATGACGTCGCGCGGGTCGCGGTCGTGATGGCCTCGCTGCCGGACGAAGTGAATCTCTTCGAGGCGACCATCCTGCCCAACCAGATGCGGTCGTTCATCAGCCGGGGATAACGGCCGAGTGAAGGAGCAACGTCATGGATGAAGTAACCCATCTGATACCGACACGGTTTCTTGTCGGCGACGATGGCACGGACAATGTGGTTCTCGGCTTCGAGCTGGCGGACGGTCAGCGCATGACATTCCTCCTGACGGTCGAGAATGCGTCAAAGATCCTGGCCGATTTCCCGGCAGCGATAGAAAAGGCAAAGGCCGCACGCGAGCATAAGCACTAAGCTCGCCCGGCCGCTAAGCGACATGACAAAGAACTACTACATTACAACGCCGATCTATTACGTGAACGACAGCCCGCATATCGGGCACGCCTACACGACGATGGCCTGTGACGTGCTGGCGCGCTTCATGCGCCTGGACGGTTACAACGTCTTCTTCCTGACCGGCACCGACGAGCACGGCCAGAAGGTCGAAAAATCCGCGCGCGCCGCCGGCGTCGAGCCGCAGCCATTCACCGACAAGGTGTCGCAGAATTTCCGCGACCTCGCGAAGACTCTGAACATTTCCAACGATCAGTTCATCCGCACCACTGAGAAACGCCACTACGAAGCCAGCCAGGCGATCTGGAAGGCGATTGCGTCCAGCAAGTCGCCCAAGGGGCGCGACAACATCTATCTGGAGAAATATGGCGGCTGGTACGCGGTGCGCGACGAGGCGTTCTACGGCGAGAAAGAACTGACGACCGGCCCGGACGGCAAGAAGCGCGCCCCTTCGGGTGCCGAGGTCGAGTGGGTCGAAGAGCCGAGCTATTTTTTCCGCCTGTCCGACTGGCAGGAAACGTTGCTGGCATACTACGACGCCAATCCCGATTTCATCGGCCCGGGTTCCCGTCGTAATGAGGTCATCAGTTTCGTCAAAGGCGGGCTTGAGGATCTCTCGATCTCGCGCACCACGTTCAAATGGGGCGTGCCGGTTCCCGATGCTCCGGATCACATCATGTATGTGTGGCTGGACGCGCTGACCAATTACCTGACTGCCGTCGACTATCCGGACCAGCAGGCCGACGCGTTCAAGAGCTTCTGGCCTGCCGACCTGCATATGGTCGGCAAGGACATCCTGCGCTTCCATACCGTGTACTGGCCGGCCTTCCTAATGGCCGCGGGCCTGCCGGTCCAGAAGCGCGTCTTTGCTCACGGCTGGTGGACTGTCGAAGGCCAGAAGATGTCGAAGTCGCTCGGCAACGCCATCGATCCGCATCATCTGATCCAGAAATACGGTCTCGATCCGCTGCGCTATTTCGTGCTGCGCGAACTGCCGTTCGGCCAGGACGGCGATTTTTCGCATCGCGCCATGGTCCACCGGGTCAATGGCGACCTTGCCAACGATCTGGGTAATCTGGCGCAACGCGTCTTGAGCTTTATCGGCAAGAATGCGGGGGCAGTCGTGCCCAAGCCGGGCGCGCTCATCCCGGCCGACGAAAAGCTGCTGGCATCGGCGGCCGACCTGATCGGCGCCGTACGAACCGAGCTGTCCCAGCAATCCTTCCACAAGGCGCTGGATGTCGTCTGGCAGGTGATCGGCGACGGCAACCGCTACGTCGACGAACACGCGCCGTGGAGCCTGCGGAAGACCGACACCGCCCGTATGGAAACGGTGTTGTACGTGCTGGCGGAAACCCTGCGGCGTCTCGCCATCCTGATCCAGCCTTTCATGCCGCAGTCGATGGACAAGCTTCTGGATCAGCTGGCGGTGCCGGCCGATGCCCGTACGTTCGGGTCGCTCGACAAGGCGCTAACCCCGGGGACGCCCTTGCCGACACCCATTGGTATCTTTCCGCGGTTTGTGGAAGAGGGTGCCGAACCGGGGAAGGGCGCCAAGGGGCCGCCGCCCAAGGGAGCGAAGAAGGGATGAATTTCACAGCTGCCATGGATGACGCGGGTACCGCTGTGCGTTGTTCCTCTCAACGGGGGAACAGACGCGCTGTGGGGACTTACCCATGTCAGCGGCGATTGCCCGCCAACTCCGGAAACGACTTACGGAAGCAGAGCTGCAGCTTTGGGATCGATTGCGGCGAAATCAGATCGACGGTCACCACTTTCGGCGAAAAGCGCCCATTGGGCCGTATGTTGTCGACTTCCTGTGCGCTCAGTCCCGGCTTGTGGTTGAAGCCGACGAAGGACAGAAAGTCACGGCGGATCTCGTCCGGCTGGCATGGCTCGAAGCGCAGCGTTTCAAAGTTATCCGCTTCCACCAACATCAAATCCTGGGGGATACGGATCGCGTCCTGGACGTCATCCGGGCCGCGCTTCGTCCCGTCCCACCCTAGCTCGTCGGCTCGACCATGACCGCGCTGCTCGTCGACAGCCACTGCCATCTCGACTACAGCCCGATGGTGGACGACCTTTCGGGCACGCTGGCGCGGGCACGGACCGCCGGGGTCGGCACCTTGCTGACCATCGGCACCAAGCTGCGCGAATTTCCCAAGATCCGGGCGATTGCCGAGGCGCACGAGAACATTTTCTGCTCGGTCGGCGTTCATCCGCATGAAGCAGAGAATGAACAGACCGATGCCAAGGCACTGATAGAGCTGGCAAAGCACCCGAAGGTGGTCGGGATCGGCGAAAGCGGCCTCGACTACTATTACGACAAGAGCCCGCGGGACCGGCAGCAGGAGAACTTCCGCGCCCATATCCGCGCCGCCAGCGAGACGGGTCTGCCGCTGATCGTCCATACCCGCGACGCGGAGGCTGACACCGCCTCCATGCTGGCCGAGGCCAAGGGAGCCGGGCCGTTAAAGGGGGTCTTGCATTGCTTTACTTCAAGCCGCCAACTTGCTGATAAAGCACTTGAATTGGGTTTTTATATCTCCATTTCCGGGATTGTGACGTTCAAGAACGCCGAGGACCTGCGGGAGACGATCCGTCACGTCCCGTTGGAGCGGTTGCTAGTCGAAACGGACTCTCCGTATCTGGCTCCGGTGCCGATGCGCGGGAAATCCTGCGAGCCAGCCTATGTCGCACACACGGCGGCCAAAGTAGCCGAGCTCAAAGGTGTCTCGGGAGAAGAACTTGCGTCTGTGACCTCCGCGAATTTCTTCACGCTGTTCGATCGCGCGAAACCGCCCGCTACCAAATGAAGGTTCACGTTCTTGGCTGTGGAGCGTCCGGCGGCGTGCCGCTGATCGGTTGCACCTGTGACGTCTGCACGTCGAGCGATCCGCGCAACAAGCGCAGCCGGGTGTCGATCGTCGTTGAGGACCGGGGCTCCCGGGTCCTTGTCGATGTGTCGCCGGATTTGCGGCAGCAGTTCCTGGCCACCGGCCTGACCACGGTTGACGCCGCGATCTTGACCCACGCGCACGCGGACCATCTGCACGGCATCGACGATCTGCGGTCCATCAACTGGTTGCGCAAGGGCCCGCTGGACGTGTGGGGTGCGCCGGCCTGTCTGGCGCATGCCCAACGCCGGTTCGACTATGCATTCCAGAAGCCGCGGCTCGGCGAAGGCAAATATTGGTACGCGCCGTCGCTGGTGCCGCGCGAGGTCGATGGACCGTTTTCCGTCGGCAATATCGACATCCAGCCGTTCTGGCAGTTGCACGGTGGCGACCGCGAGCCGGTATTGGGCCTCCGGTTTGGCAGGTTCGCGTACTCCACAGACGTCAAGGACATGCCGGAGGAAGCTTTTGGCGTCCTGGCCGGGATCGATGTCTGGATCGTCGATTGCCTCATGGAAGCCCCGAATTTCGCCCATAGCGACCTGCAGCAGACCCTGGGCTGGATCGAACGGGTCAAACCGAAGCGCGCGATCCTGACCCACATGAACCACACCATCGACTATGCTGCCTGGTCGGCGCGGCTGCCCAAGGGGGTCGAGCCGGCCTATGACGGGATGGTTATCGACATCGACTGACCCTGCCGGGGCAGGTGCTGGTTTGGCTTGAGGATGCGCGATGTACGTGATGGTGCTGATCGTGCTGCTGGCCACCGGCCTTACCAACGAACAACGTCTGTATCCGTTTCCCAATCGGGAAGGCTGCGAAGCAGCGTTGCGTGGCGCAGCCGAAGCCTGGCACCGGACTAATCCGTCATCGACGCTGATCTCCGGAAATTGCGAACGAATGCGATGAAAGTAGATGCATAAGCATCTTGAATAACGCCATAAAAATAATTTGTGATAATATACATTATGCAATTAACCTGTCTATCGGGTCCGGGACGGCTGGGGCTGTTTTGGGGCCTGTAATGTGGCATCCCTGCTGATACGCTGAAGTCCAACCAAGGGAATCGCATGGCCGAGCCGAACACCGCGCCCGCCAGTTTCGCGATCGGGATGCTCATGTTTCCCGACATGACCCAGCTCGACATGACCGGACCGTACGAAGTCTTCGCCGCCGTTCCGGGCGTCAAAATTCACCTGATCTGGAAGTCCATGGACCCGGTCCGGACTGATCGCGGCCTCGTCATGCTGCCGAATGCCACCTTTGCCGACTGTCCGAAGCTGGACCTGATATGCGTGCCTGGCGGTCCCGGCACCGGCGCCCTGATGGAAGACCCGGCCGTCCTGGCGTTCCTGAAGCAGCAGGCCTCAACCTGCCGTTACGTGACCTCGGTCTGCACCGGCTCGCTGGTTCTGGGCGCCGCGGGGCTGCTCCAGGGGTACAAGGCGGCCTGCCACTGGGCGTCGTCTCTGGACCTGCTGCGGCTGCTGGGTGCCGAGCCGGTCGCCGAACGTGTCGCCGTCGACCGCAACCGCATCACCGGCGGCGGTGGCGTGACATCAGGGATCGATTTCGCGTTCCGGGTCATTGCTGAGATCTGGGGCGAGACGCCGGCCAAGACGATCCAGCTCGCCCTCGAATACGACCCCGCCCCGCCCTTCACCTCGGGATCGCCAAAGACGGCGCCGCAGGACGTGCTTGCCCGCGCCCAGACCTTCCTTAAGCCGCTGATCGACAGGCGTCGCGTCATCACGCAGCGCGCGGCGACGGCGTTGGGGCTTTGAGCGATGGTCAATGAACTGACCTTCTGGTGGTATTGGATCCTCGCCAACAGCGAGGACCTGCGGAACATCGCATTGCTCGCAGCCTTGGTTTCGGTGCCGCCGTTCCTGGCCTGGCGGGCGTGGCTAGGTCGTGGCGACGAGCGCCGCGCGCTCCATCGTGCCGAAGCCGAAAAGCAGGCCCGCGAAGCCCAGCAGCTCTCCACTATGTTCGCCCAGCTCGGCAGCGACCAGGTCGCGGTACGGATTGCCGCCGTGCATACGCTGGAGCAGATCGCCCGCGACTATCCGCGCATGCACGGCGCCATCATGCAAACGCTTGGCGCCTTTATCCGTGAACAAGCCCGCGCCCCGCGCGGCAAGCTGGTGGGCACGCAATACGAGCCCCCGGAATCAGAAGCGATCTATGCACCGCCGCGCACCGATGTGCAGGCAGCGCTCAGCGTGATCGGACGCCGGCAGCGCGCCAATGACCGACCGATGGATCGGCCGATGCTGATCGGCGTGAACCTGTCCGGTTACGATTTCACCGATGGCGACTTCACCGGCGCTAATTTCCGGGGCAGCTATCTCTGCAGCGCCGTGATGGCCGGCGCACGATTGGCCGGTGCCAGCCTCGACAATTCAAACCTCGAAAGCGCCGATCTCTTCGGTGCGGATTGCATGGGTGCATCGTTTGCGGGCGTTGCGGCACCCGGCAGCCGGTTCGCGCATGCAAGGCTCGACGGTGCCAACATGACCGATGCCGATCTGCGCGGTTCCGATTTCACCCGCGCCCGCCTCGAAGGCGCCAATTTGGCAGGCACCAATTTCGACGGCGCCACGTTCGAGGACGCCACAGGGCCGGATGGCACGACAATGCTGCTGCCGCAGTTTACAGCCCCTGCCCTGGCGTTCCATCCGGGTGGACGGTCCCGTTGAGACCGAGAGTAGAACCATGAGCGACAAAGAACCGCCGATCGACCGCCTCAAAGCGGTGATGGCAAAGTTGCGCCACAAGACCGAAGGTTGTCCTTGGGACGTCGAGCAGACGTTCGTGACCATCGCGCCGTATACAATTGAAGAAGCCTACGAAGTCGCCGATGCCATCGAGCGCCACGACATGTCAGCACTCAAGGAAGAGTTGGGCGATCTTCTGTTTCAGGTGGTGTTTCATGCGCGCATGGCCGAAGAAGCGCGCGAATTTGATTTCGATACAGTTGCCGGCGCTCTCGCCGACAAGATGATCCGCCGTCATCCGCATGTTTTCGGCGATGCCAATATTCGCGACGCCGCCGGCCAGACAGATGCATGGGAAAAGCTCAAGGCGGCGGAGCGCGCCGCCAAGCCAGAGAACGACAGCGCATTGTCTGGTGTCCCAGCCGGTTTCCCCGCCCTCACCCGTGCCCTGAAGATTCAGAAACGCGCGTCGCGCGTCGGCTTCGACTGGGGCGCCGCCCTGCCCGCCCTCGACAAGGTCGAGGAGGAAACGCAGGAGCTGCGGGAGGAGCTATCCGACCCGAAGCGTGATCAGCAGCGTATCGCAGAGGAGATGGGTGACCTTCTCTTTGCGATGACAAACGTCGCGCGACTGGCCGATGTTGACCCGGAACTGGCGCTGCGGCGCGCAACGGCAAAGTTTGAGCGCCGCTTTCGTTGTGTTGAAGCCGCCCTCGCCCAACGCGGCAAACGTCCCGAGCAGTCCACCCTCGAAGAGATGGACGCTCTATGGCACGAGACGAAGAAGGCGGAGAAAAGCGCCGCCGGCAGCGAGAGCTGACGATCAGTCCTTCTGCAGCGGCTGCACGAGGCTCGACGTGTCCCAACGCTTGCCGCCACGCGCCATGACGGTTGCGTAAAACTGATCAACGAGTGCGGTCACCGGCAAACGGGCGCCGTTGTTCTTTGATTCGGCGAGGCACATGCCGAGGTCCTTGCGCATCCACTCTACCGCAAAGCCGAAATCGAACTTGCCGTCGGCCATCGTCTTCCAACGGTTTTCCATCTGCCAGGACTGCGCGGCACCCTTGGAGATCGTCGCCAGCACCTTGTCGGTGTCGAGCCCCGCGCGCTGAGCGAAATTCACGCCTTCCGACAACGCCTGAACAAGGCCGGCGATGCAGATCTGATTGACCATCTTGGTGAGCTGGCCGTTGCCAGCAGCGCCCATATGGGTGACAGCCTTGGCGTAGACCTTCAGGACCGGCTCGCTCATCGCATATGTCGTGTCATCGCCGCCGACCATGATGGTGAGCTGGGCGTTCTCCGCACCGGCCTGTCCGCCGGAGAGCGGCGCGTCAAGGAAGCCGAAGCCGCGCTTCTTGGCTTCGGCGTCGATCTCGCGTGCGACAATGGCAGAGGCTGTCGTGTGGTCGACCAGAATGGCGCCCTTGGCCATGCCCGCGAAGACGCCCTTGTCGCCGTAAATCACAGAACGCAGATCGTCATCATTACCGACACAGGTGCAGACGATATCGGCGCCGCGCGCGGCTTCCGCCGGGGTCGCCGCCGCCTTGCCCTTGTGCTTGGAGGCCCACTCAGCGGATTTCTTGGCTGTGCGGTTGTAAACCGTCAGTTCATGTCCCGCCTTGGCGAGATGTCCCGCCATCGGGAAACCCATGACGCCGAGCCCGACAAATGCAATCTTGGCCATTGTTATTGCTCCTTGGAGACTAAAATCCGCGCGGATGATAGCGGTGGGGCCCTCGGGGAGCAACGCGGCTAAATGGCCATAATCTCGCGGGCGGATGTCAGGACCGTCTCGACCGTCATGTCTTTCATGCAGCGGTTGTCCAAGCACGGTGACCGTTTCTGATTGTAGACCGACACGCAGGGACTGCAGGCGTAAGCGAGATAAATCGCCCTCTGCGCTGGTCCCAGCGGTCCGAATATCCTTGGGGTTTCCGGTCCAAACAGGACAATCGTTGGCAGATCGGTCACCGAAGCAAAATGCGCCGGCCCAGAATCATTCGTGACCAGCAAAGATGAGATGTTGAAGAGTGTGATCAATTCGTGGAGTTCGGTCTGCCCCGCGAAATTGATGACCCGTTCGTTTTCGATGCGGCGGGCGAGCATAGAAGCGCCGTCGTATTCCTCAGCAGTCCCAGTCAGCACGACCACAACGGACGGATCTTCCAGCAGCCGGCGGGCAAGTTCGGCATAGTTATCAAGCGGCCAACGTCTCTGCGCCACCAGATCGCTCGCATTGGCATTTAAAATCACAAGTTTTCCAGCGGCTGAAAACTTCGGATACCGTGCCCGCAGCTTTTCCTGAACCGCGTCCCGCTGCGATGGCGAAGAGGCGATTTTGAGTCGTTCGTAGGGAAGATCCCCGATTCTGGTCTTGCTCTTCGGCTCGGGCGTCGGCGTGTCATCGGCGAGAGCCTGAACCAGGGCCATATAACTCGCCGAGATATGATGATGCGGACTATAGACAAGGCGATGCGTTGAAAGCCGGCCAGTATAATGCCCTTCATCGTTGAACCGATGGAAAGCCACGCGCCGCTCAGCCCCGCTTAACATCGCGAGCAACGATGCGAATCTTACGTAAATTTCAAAACTGATTGTCGTGTCGATTTTTAACCTGCGCATCGCGCGCAGAAGAGACAGAATGCCCGCGAAAAAACGCCATGGCGATGCTGGGTCCAGCGTCAGGATACGGTCGTCTGTAAATCCCAGCAGCCGAAGCATCGGTTTTCCTGCAGTGAAGCTGAGAAAGTAAAACTCTGCCTCGGGAAACATGCGTCTGGCGTGCGCTATGGCAGGATGCGCGACGACAAGAGCCCCAATTTCAGCCAGGCCGATAAACAGAATGCGCTTTGGCGCTCCGGCCTGCCGGCTGCGCCCAACTGCGCTGATTGCCCGCCCGGCTTGGCTAAGAATCCAGCAGGCCGGCACTCCGATAAAACGGTCAACACGCCGCATTACATCGGGATGCATCGATGTCCCATTTCAGGCAAAGCGAATCGGCCGCACATCTGATAGATCATGACCTTGTCTTAGCATTCCGAGCCCCTGAAAGCCCACTGATGCCGTCCCGGCCTTGGCCATCCCCTGACTGTATCCAACCCCATAGGGGAACAGCGCCGCCGGATCGTCTGGCTGACATTATGTTCTTTGCGCTTCTTCTTGTCGGCTATGCCGCGATTATGCTCGTCAAACTCGACCTTTGGCGGCACAACGTGTTGATCAGTGATTGGGTGTTCATGAAGAACATCCTGTGGAACACCAGCTTTTCAGACGGGCTCGTTCTCTTCAGTGAGGCGCGGCTCCGGCAATACGGATATCCGAGCTACCTCAACGAGCATTTCTCGCCTCTCCTGATCCCTCTGGCGCTTTTATATAAGGCGCTACCGTCGGGAGATTTTCTGCTGCTTTTTTTGCATGGCGCCTGCCCGGCCTTGGTTTCCCTATCTCTCCGTGGGATCGGCCTTCAGCTCTTTGGAGATCGACGTCTTGCAGCGCTTATGGCTCTCGGGTTTGCCTTTAATCCTGCGATCCTTCAGCCGACGATCGATTCCGTTTACGGGTTTCATAGCGATAGCCTGAGCCCGCCTCTCCTGGCCCTTGCAGCGTGGGCGTTCATCGATGAGCGATGGAAAACCTACTGGGTAGCGGTTGTCAGCGCTCTACTCGTCAAAGAGAACATCCCTGCATACGGCGTAATCTTTGGCGCTCTCTTGGTATATTCGCCGCGATACCGGCGGCTCGGGATCGCGACCGCGTTGATGTCTGCAGCGGTTTTCTTGTTTGGAAGTCGCGGACTGCCGCTCATCACCGGCCTGACCAATCGTAACGTGGGTTACGCCGAGACCTTCCTGGCGGATCTTCTGGCTCTGCGGCCCACTTTTGACTACACGCTGCAGGAGGCGTTTTACGCCCTGCGTAACGGCCTCGCTTTTCTGCCCGCTTTGATGCTTTGGCCTTTCCTCGCTTTGACAGGGCCGGATTTTCTGGTCATCGGCCAGGTAGGACACGCGAATCTCTCCAGCTGGCATGTGATGCCGGCCCTTGCCATTTTCGGCATCCTTGCCGTCATCGGCTCAAGATGCCTCACGCAACGAAGACCTCTCTGGCAAGGCCGCTTGCGAGCATATTGGTGGACAGTTGCCGTTGTCGCGATAATCGCCGGCGGCACAGACCTGTTCGTCAAGCACGGCAGATTTATGGCGATGGGAAGCGTTGTCGATGATGCGGCTGTGAAGGCTGCGCAAGCAGCTGTGCCCGCCAACGCAGGGATTGCGACAACCACCGACATCGAGCAGTTCTTTGCCCATCGTCGGGTCGTATTCACGACGCTGGGCTATCCTGGGATCGAATACGTCGCGGTCAATATGGGGGCGATCAGCTCAGTTCGTTCGGCCAATCTCAGCCCTGCGGCCCAGAGCGACCGAGAACTGACAGTAAAAATAGAAGAGCTGGCTCAGCGCGGTGAGGCAGAGCTGCTATCCAATCGCCAAGGACTGCGCGTATTTAAACTACGAGAGCCGACTAGCGCCGTTAGAAATTAGCGAAATAATGATCCCGGTCGATGTTCCGGATCAGGTTATAGCCCTGACTCTTCATCGCTGCGATATAAGCGCTGGCGTTTTCGGGAAAGCATTCCACCTGAAGGAAGCAGCGGTTGTACTTCAGAAACTTCGTCATTCCCTCAAGTGCCGTCAGCTCGTGCCCCTCAACATCGATCTTGATCGCGACGACTTTACCCGTGAGCTTGATTTCGTCGTCCAGCCGGATCGCGACGATGGAGCGGGTGCCTGAAATCTCGTCGATCATCGACAGCGCATCGTGCGTATCGGGCCCCGGCTTGAAAGATAGTGTACCGCCGCGGTTGCTGACCGCCGCCATCCGGGTGTCGACCCGTTCCGAAAAGCCATTCAGCATCAGATGCGTGCGGAGCTTGTCGTAGCTCCGGTAGTCCGGCTCGAAGGCGATCATGGTCGAGCAGCGCCCCTGCCGCGCCACGAACATGGTGTAGGTGCCCATATTGGCGCCGATATCGAGGAACGTGTCGCAGCCGCGGCTGGCGATGTTCTCAAGCAGGTAAGCGCGTTGCAGCGGTTCGAACGGGCCGTGCGTCAGGATGACCTTGTCGTACCAGTTCTCAAGATTGAGAAGAAAGCGGACGCCCTCGCGTTCGACGACGGTGTAACCGCTTGGCGATACCAGTCGCGTCAGGCGCTTGCGGATAGACGGCACCAGCCGCTTCAAAACGGGCACCTGTGCCCAGAACGACTGACCGGTCGACAACGTCGGCTCTCCCCCAAAAAACGAAGGGCGGGTCAGAAAACCCGCCCTCTCCGCCTCACCGTCGGTTGTGCTTACTGAATCACACCCATGATGTCGGACTCCTTCATAATCAGCAGCTCTTCGCCATCGATCTTCACTTCGGTGCCCGACCACTTGCCGTACAGCACCGTCTCGCCGGTCTTGACGCCCATCGGGGTCAGCTTGCCGCTGTCGTCGCGGGCACCTGCGCCGCAGGCCACGACTTTGCCCTGCATCGGCTTTTCCTTGGCGGTGTCGGGAATGATGATGCCGCCCTTGGTCTTGGTCTCGTTATCCAGGGGCTTTACCAGCACGCGATCATGCAACGGACGGAACTTCATCGAATGTCTCCTAGAGAACCGGGCGGCCGAAATCCGGCCCAACAGGCAGAAAGCTTTATGAGCCGGGTCCGGCCTTGTCAACGGACGTTGAACCGGTGGCCTAATGCCGCGCGGCGGCGGCCTGCCGGTGCTCAAACCGCGCCCGATCGGCGGGGTCGAGACTGACGGTCAGCCGCACATCGCCCTCCCCGTCCTTCCGGGAGAGCACCTCGCCATGCTGATAGAGCCAGGCAATGGACGCACCATCGCCAACGCCGACCGTGACGTCGACGACTTCCCGGGCTGCGGTCAGATGGCTGTCCAGCACCCGCAGCAGTTCATCGCAGCCCGCGCCTTCCGTGGCCGACAGGAGAACCTTATCCATGTTCCGGTCGGTCTGATTGGCCAGTAGGTCGCGCTGGTCCGGCGGCAGAAGGTCACTTTTGTTGAGTGCTTCGATCATTGGCAGCGACGGCTGGGTATTGCCCTTCCGCTCCGGGCCTATCTCCAGGTCGCTCAGCACGGCCAGCACATCCCGCCGCTGCGCGTCCGTATCGGGATGCGCGATGTCCCGCACATGGATCACGATGTCCGCCCCCTGCACTTCTTCGAGCGTCGCGCGGAAGGCGGCAACGAGATCGGTCGGCAGATCGGAGATGAAGCCGACCGTATCGGACAGGATCACCTGACGGCCCGAGGGCAGCTTGAGAGCCCGCATTGTCGGATCGAGCGTCGCGAACAACATGTCGGCCGCCAGCACGCGGCCCGAAACCAGACGATTAAACAGGGTCGACTTGCCTGCATTTGTGTAGCCGACGAGCGCCACCACCGGATATGGCACGCGCTGCCGGGCCTTGCGGTGCAGGCCGCGGGTGCGGCGCACGCCCTCCAGCTCGTGCTTCAGATGCGCTACGCGCTCGCTGAGCTGGCGGCGATCGGATTCAAGCTGCGATTCACCGGGACCGGCGAGGAAGCCGAAACCGCCGCGCTGCCGTTCCAGGTGAGTCCAGGTCCGCACCAGGCGGCTGCGCTGATATGTCAGCTGCGCCAACTCAACTTGCAGGCGCCCTTCCGCGGTTCGCGCGCGGGCGCCGAAGATTTCGAGGATCAGCCCAGTGCGGTCGATGACCTTGCATTCCAGCGCCTTCTCCAGATTGCGCTGCTGGATCGGACTGAGCGGCCCATCCATCACCACAAGTTCCGCCGGATTGAGGTCGAGTGCGGCTTTCCATTTTTCGACGCTACCCTGGCCAAGCAACGTCGACGGCCGGTACGCACTTAGACGCACCACCGCTGCCTCGCTTATCTCCAGATCAAGCGCGCGCGTAAGCCCGACCGCCTCGTCCAGGCGCATCTCGGGCGTTCGTGAGCTCGCGGGAGCGCCACGAAGGGTCGGATGAAGGACAACCGCGCGGCCGGTTCCAGCCGGCCGCGGGGTCGCATGAGTGGGGTCGAAACTTTCCGTCAACTCAGCCTTCGCCGCCTTCCTTATCGCCTTCGAAGAGCGAAATCGGTCCGGTTGGCATCACGGTCGAGATAGCGTGCTTGTAGACGAGTTGCGAATGACCGTCCCGACGCAGCAGGACGGAGAAATTATCAAACCAGGTGATAATTCCCTGAAGTTTTACACCGTTCACCAGAAAGATGGTGACCGGCGTCTTGTTCTTCCGGACGTGGTTTAAAAACACATCCTGAACGTTCTGGGACTTTTCGTTTGTCATGTCTTTTGTCCTCTTTGTTTAGCTCTTGGAGCCAGAGTTTTGGCTCGAGAGAACCCCTTTTTCGGGGCCCGTCGCGATCGACTGTTGCTTGGCAACAAGCGATCTTAATATTTAGGCCGTCTGAGGGCAATTTTACAGGCCCGCATCTCACCGAAGGGTGATGTCACAGCCACCAAGCGGTGGGCATAAAGCTTTGATACTATGGATAATTATTATTCAGCGTAGCGCTCGTACGCCTCTTTCAGTCGGACCGTAAGCGAGCCGGGCTGTCCGTTGCCAATGACTTGGTCGTCAATCTGGACCACGGGCAGGACCTGCATGGTCGTCGAAGTGAGGAACGCCTCACGGGCGGCCTTCGCCTCGGCGACCGAGAATTGCCGCTCGACCACCCGCAAGGACTCATCCCCAGCGATCTTCATTACGGTCCGGCGGGTGACGCCGGCCAGGATGCCGTTGCCGAGCGCGCGGGTGATCAGCTCTCCGTCCCGCGTGATGATCCAGGCATTGGTCGAACTGCCTTCCGTGATGAAGCCGTCGCCGTCGACTAGCCAGGCTTCATGGGCACCGGCCTCGCGCGCCGCCTGCTTGGCCAGCACGTTGGGGAGCAGCGACGTGGACTTGATGTCGCAGCGCGCCCAGCGAAGATCGGGCAGCGTGATCGTCTTTACACCCTCATCGGCGAACGCGGGCGGCATTTTAACCGTTTTGGCCCACGCGATGAACTGCGTCTTCGCCGTTTTGGGGAACGGATGATCGCGGGGCGCCACGCCGCGCGACATCTGAAGATAGATCAGCCCGGTATCGACGCCGTTGCGGCGAATCACCTCGCTAAGCACGAAGCGCAGTGCCTTACGCGACATCGGCGGTGCGATCCTCAACTCCCGCAAGGACCGATCGAGCCGCTCGAGATGCGGCTCTTCATCGACGAACCGGCCTTTCGACACCGCCACGACTTCATAGACGCCGTCAGCAAATGTATAGCCACGATCATCGATATGAACACGCGCGGAGGCGTAAGGCGTATAGCGGCCGTTGACATAGACAACGCGAGGCATGGGAAGCGATCAGGAGTCCAGCGTGGTCGGTCGGTCGTTACCATGCACGCCCAGCGACTTGAGCTTGCGATGAAGCGCAGACCGTTCCATGCCGACAAACGCCGCGGTGCGCGAGATATTGCCGCCAAACCGGGTAACCTGAGCCAATAGATACTGGCGTTCGAACAGTTCGCGCGCTTCACGCAGCGGCAATGCCATGATCTCGGCGCTGCGATCGCCTTTCAATGTAGTCGGCACCACGGCGCCCAGTTCCGGCGGCAGCATGTCGGCTTTGATTGGCGTCGTTGCATCGCCAGGCGCCATGATCAGGACGCGTTCAATGACATTACGCAATTCGCGTGCGTTGCCGGGCCACTCGTACCCCTGCAGGGCCGCAATCGCGTCTTCGTTCATGATGCGCGGGGCGAGGCCGGAGGCGGATGCCGCGCGCCCCATAAAATGCGCGGCCAGAACCGGAATGTCTTCGCGCCGATCGCGCAACGCGGGAACCCGGATTGGCACGACGTTGAGGCGATAAAACAGATCCTCGCGGAACCGACCGGCGGCCATTGCCGCGGCGAGATCGCGATTGGTAGAAGCCACTACGCGGACATCCACAGATACACGCGACCGCCCGCCGACCCGTTCAAAAGTCTGTTCCTGAAGGACGCGGACGATCTTGCCCTGCGTCTCCATCGGCATATCGGCGACTTCATCAAGCAGCAACGTGCCGTTATGCGCCTGTTCGAACGTGCCAATCTTGATTGGTGAGTCGGTGCCGTCCGCGCCGGCTTCAATTCCAAAGAGCTCCGGCTCGACGCGCTCGGGACGCATGTTGGCGCAGTTCAGGACGACAAACGGCCCCCCTGCCCGGCGCGAGCGCCCGTGTATCAGTCGCGCGACGATTTCCTTGCCGGCACCAGCCGGGCCGGTGATGAGGACGCGGCTGCCGGTCGGCCCCACCCGCTCGATAGCTTGGCGCAGGAGGCTGATTGCGGGCGATACACCGACGAGTTCGAGCGGGCCGCCTGCACGCGCTTTCAGCTCCTCATTCTCCCGCCGCAGCCGCGCCGCTTCGATCGCGCGCTCGACCACGAGCACAAGGCGATCGGCCTTGAACGGCTTTTCGATGAAGTCGTAGGCCCCCCGCTTGATTGCCGAGACCGCCGTTTCGATGTTGCCGTGACCACTGATGATAACGACGGGAACATCGGGATGGTCGCGCTTGATGATGTCGAGCAGCTCAAGTCCGTCCATCGGGCTGCCCTGCAGCCAGATATCGAGGATGACAAGACTCGGGCGACGCGTATGCATCTCCTCCAGAGCGGCAGTCGAGTTTGCGGCAACGCGTGTCTCGTTACCGTCATCGCTCAGGATGCCGCTGATGAGCATCCGGATATCGGCTTCGTCATCGACGATTAGAATGTCATGTGCCATGGCGTGCCGCCGTTATTTCCTCTGAGGCTGCCGGTGCATCATCGAACGGCGCGGAAAAAACGAGACTGACCCGCGTTCCCCCGCCTAGCCTGTCCTCAAGCACCAGATCACCTGCATGATCTTCCATGATTTTCTTCACAATCGCCAGTCCCAGTCCAGTTCCTTTGACACGCGTCGTGACGTAAGGCTCGGTCAGCCGCTCGCGATTTTCCTGTGGCAAACCCTTACCGTTATCTTCCACGATTACGGCCCAGCGCTTTTCACGCGCGCCCAGGGTGACGGCGATATGGCCCTGCGGCAGTTGGCTACCGTCGATTCGCTCGCGCCCATCGATAGCATCGATAGCGTTCTGCAAAAGGTTCGTTAAGGCCTGCGCGATTTGCCGTGAATCGAATGAGAGGCGCGCACCGCCTTCAGGGATTTCACAATCGAAGGCGATCTCTGGCCGTGCATTCCGTTGCAGGAATACCGTCTGGCGCACCACCTCGCCGAGATTGTCGTCGCGAAGTGCCGGCGCCGGCATGCGCGCGAAGGCCGAGAATTCATCAACCATGCGTCCGATGTCGCCGACCTGACGAACGATCGTGTCGGTGCAGATACGGAAAGTTTCGGGATCGCTCTTGATTTCCGCCATGTATTTGCGTTTCAGGCGTTCGGCAGAAAGCTGGATCGGGGTCAGCGGGTTTTTGATCTCATGCGCGATGCGCCGCGCAATGTCGGACCAGGCGGCCTTGCGTTGCGCAGCTTCAAGCTCCGTGATGTCGTCAAAGGTGACAACGAACCCAAGCGTGCCGTTCTCCAGCCGCTGTGTGGCGACCCGCACCAGAAGCGTCCGCTTGCGCCCCTCGCGAACCAGCGAGACCTGCCCCTCCACTGGCTTGTCCTGTGCGGCGCGGGCGGAATCAACCAATCCAGCCATCTCCGGCACCACGGCCCGGAAATCCTCGCCGACCTGTTGACTGAGATCGGTCGAGAGCAAGGTCGAGGAAATGCGATTGGGAAGATTGACCCGCCCATTTGCATCCAGGCCGACAACGCCTGATGAAACGCCGGACAGAACCGCTTCGGTGAACCGGCGGCGATCGTCGAGCTGCCGGTTGGCTTCGATGAGTTCCCGCCGCTGGGTATCGATCTGACTCGTCATGCGGTTGAAGGCTCTCGCCAGGGATCCGATCTCACCGGTCGCGTCGGTCTCGGGAACCCGCGTCGAGAAATCTCCGGTCCGCACCCGCTCCGCGGCGCCCACGAGTTCGGCGATCGGGCGCGCCAGCCGATTGGCCAGCACCAGGCCCATCCACACTGCCGCCAGCAGCAGCACCAAAGCCACAAGCACAAACACCATGGCAAAGGTCAGTTGCAGTCCGGATCGTCTGCCCTCAATCGTATTGTAGGCCTGCACCGCCTCGCGCGTTCGCTCCAGATGGCCGATCACCTTCGGATCGACGAACCGGCCGACCAGCAGGAAGAGATCGTCGAAGGCATTCAGCCGGATAAGCGCGCGCACGCGGTCGCCAAGGGCGGTGTTGTTGTCTGTTTCCTCAACGCTGGGATTAAAAATCACGAGTTCGCCGTCCCGCGCCTTCTGAAGCGCCCAGAACGGCACGATTCCGAACTGCAACGACAACGTCAGGCCCGCGCGCGCGATAACCTGCCCCTGCTCGTTGAAGACGACCGCTTCCGGCAGAGAACGGACAAGCGCCTGCGCCTGAACGATCTGACCAAAGACGCGCTGGTTGGCCACCATCCGCGGCGCTTCGCGATCAAGATCGGCAACCATCGCCAGCACGTCCGAGCGGATCAGATTGCGATGTTCTTCAAGATAGGCTTCGGCAACTGCGAGAGACTCTTGCAATGCCACGCGTACGCGCTCGCTGAACCAGGCCTCGATGCCAAGATTGAAGAACAGCGCCGAGAACACGGCGATGATAATGGCCGGCGCGACGGCAATCGCGCTGAACAGCACGACGAGCTGAACGTGCAGCTTGGAGCCGGCATGACCGCGCCGGCGCTCCGCCCACAGGCGCACGACGCGCCAGGCGACCACCGCACTCAGCAGCAGCAGTAGCGTTAGATTGACCAGAAGAAGGACAAGGACTGAAGCCGGATTGGGCGAAAACCCGGCCTCGGTGATCACCGCGTAGGTCGCGACACCGGAAACGACGGCAGCGATGGCAAGCAGAATTGCAAGAGTGCGCGACAGCCGGACGTGGCGGGCCCACTCAGAAAAAATTTGCGCGAAAGGTCGGCTCGTGGCCGCCGATTCTGCGGTCATGCAGGTTCAGGTCCATCGTGTCAGGTCTGGCGAATCGTTGACCCGCCAGACAACGCCCACGCCGCGGAATTTACTTTAGGCCGCGGACAACCTGAATGTCCAACTCGCGGATTTTCTTCCGGAGGGTGTTCCGATTCAGACCAAGCAGGTGTGCTGCCTTGATCTGATTGCCCCGGGTTGCCGCCAAGCTTAGCCCGATCAGCGGTCGCTCGATCTCGCGCAGCACCCGATCATACAGACCGGCCGCCGGGAGAGCTTCGCGATGGGCCTCGAAATAGGCCTTCAGATGCCGCTCGGCAGCGGTCCCCAGCGAATCATCGAGGGGCGGCGCTTCGGGGGCTACGCGCGGCGTAGTGTCGCCCAGCTCGCTCTCGATCACGTCCACGCTGATCGTCTCCTGCGAGTACAGGGCGACGATACGGCGGATCATGTTCTCGAGTTCGCGGACATTGCCCGGCCAGCGATAGGACTTCAGACGATCAAGCGCGCCTGGGTCGAACAGCTTGTTCGGCAGCCCCTCATTCGCACACAGCGACAGGAAGTGACGGGCAAGGGCCGGAATGTCGTCGACGCGCTCGCGCAGCGGCGGCAGGCGGATGGGCACCACGTTGAGGCGATAGAACAGGTCTTCACGGAACAGGCCCTGACGGACCAGCTGTTTCAGATCGCGGTGCGTGGCGGCGATGATGCGGACATCGGCTCGGATCCGGTTGCGTCCGCCGACCGTGGTGTACTCACCTTCCTGCAGCACGCGCAGCAGGCGGGTCTGCGCCTCGATCGGCATGTCGCCGATTTCGTCGAGGAACAGCGTCCCGCCCTGGGCCTG
Source organism: Alphaproteobacteria bacterium (assembly GCA_965279355.1). Classification (GTDB taxonomy): domain Bacteria; phylum Pseudomonadota; class Alphaproteobacteria; order CACIAM-22H2; family CACIAM-22H2. Next base: position 422,920 of record OZ257155.1, read on the forward strand.
CTCAAAGCGGCCGGCAAATCGTGCGGTCGCTCCGGTAAAAGCGCCCTTCTCGTGGCCGAACAATTCGCTCTCAATCAGTTCGCGCGGGATCGCGGCCATGTTGATCGCGACGAAGGGCCCGTTGCGGCGCTTGCCGTAATCATGCAGCGCCCGTGCGACCAGCTCCTTGCCGGTGCCTGACTCGCCATTGATCATCACCGTGAGATCGGTGCCCATCAGCCGCGCCAGAACGCGATAGATATCCTGCATCGCCGGCGAACGACCGATCAGCGGGAGGCGCTCGCCGTTGTCGCCGAGCGGTGCCGCTTCCGTGTCGACCGCAGGCGCCAGAGGCTGGCGCAGCGCGCGCTCGACGACGTTGATCAGTTCCTTCAGATCGAAGGGCTTGGGGAGATATTCGAAAGCGCCCCGCTCCGTCGCCTTCACTGCGGTGAGCAAGGTGTTCTGCGCGCTCATCACAACCACCCGCAACTCGGGGCGGACCTTGCGAATGCGCGGGACCAGATCGAGCCCGTTTTCGTCGGGCATCACGACATCGGTGATGACGAGATCACCATCGCCGTCAGTCACCCACTGCCAAAGCGTGGCAGCGTTGCCGGTTGTCTTTACCTCGTAGCCCAGCCGGCCCAAGGCCTCGTTGAGCACAGTGCGAATCGCACGGTCATCATCTGCAATCAGGATAGTCGCTGGGTTCATACGCCGTTTGTCTCGCCCTCGTAGAGCGGGAGCATCACGCGGAACACCGTCCGACGGGGTTGGCTGTCGAATTCGATGACGCCGCCGTGATCGCCCACAATCTTAGCAACTAATGCAAGACCTAGGCCGGTTCCGTTCATCTTTGTGCTCACAAAAGGATCAAACAGATGCTGGCGGATGTCGGTGCTGATCCCAGGCCCGTTATCCTGGATGCCGACAACGAGGGGCAGTTTGAGGCGGGCGTCGCTCCCCGGCACCGCCATGCGCATGCCATGCTGATAGGACGTGGTCAGGACGATCTCAGCGCCCGGATCGGCGGCGGCTTCAGCAGCGTTCTTCACCAGATTGAGAAAAACCTGGATGAGCTGGTCGCGATTGCCGAACACCGGCGGCAGCGAGGGATCGTAGTTTTCGATGAAGCGGACATGTGCGCCAAAGCCGTTCTGGGCGACCTTGCGGACGTGCTCCAGCACCTGATGGATGTTGACCGCAGCGCGCTCCAGCGGACGCAGGTCCGAGAACACCTCCATACGGTCGACGAGCTTGCGGATGCGGTCCGTCTCGTCGCAGATCAGGCTGGTCAGTTCGCGGTCCTTTGCCGATACAGCGGACTGTTCGAGAAGCTGCGCCGCGCCGCGGATGCCGGACAGCGGGTTCTTCACTTCATGCGCCAGCATTGCCGCCATGGCGGAAACCGACCGGGCGGCACCGCGATGGACGAGTTGGCGGTCGATCTTGCGCGCGATTGAGCGTTCGTGGATCGACAGCACCACAGTGCCATCGCTGTCAGGCATTGGCGCCGCCTGCAGGCCGACAAAATGCACGCCGATCCGCGCCGTCTCGATAGTCACGCCCTCCTCCGAAACGGACGCCCCGGTTTTGCGCGCCTGTTCCAGCAGCGCCATCAAAGCGCTGTCCTCCGCCAACAGATCCGTGATCGGTGTGCCGCACATCGTCGGCGCGCCAAGCTCAAAGAAATTCTCGGCAGATGGATTGACGTAGAGGATTTCGTCTGATGCGGCGACGACAACGACCGCGTCGGACAACGCGCCGAGTACGCTGGCCGGTTCAAATGCCGGCCGTTTCACGCGCTCGATTTTACGGACCGTAGATTGGCTCATCATGCCGCCTGTAAGACAGTTTCGGATGAATCCGGCCACGCGGCATATGCCGCCGCGCGAATTTCCTCGGGATTTTTCATTGTCATGACGCGGCCCCGGAACTCTGCCGCGCCGGCGAAGCCCTTCGAGTACCAGCCCAGATGTTTGCGGGCCATCCGCACGCCGGTGTCGACGCCGTAGTGCTCCAGCATGGCGTCGAAATGTTCGAGCATGATGTCGCGGCGGCGCGCCAGCGCCGGATCAGCGAGCCGCTCACCAGTCTCAAGGAAATGGCTGACCTGTGAGGGAAACCACGGTCGGCCGCAGGCACCGCGACCGATCATCACGCCGTCGGCGCCAGACAGCGCGAGCGCCTCTGTCGCATCATCGAGCGTCGTGATGTCGCCGTTACAGATAACGGGGATCGAAACGGCTTCTTTCACTGTTCTGATAAACGCCCAATTCGCCGTACCTTCATAAAACTGACAGCGCGTACGGCCGTGGATCGTAACCATCTGGATCCCGCAATCCTGGGCGATACGCGCAAGGCTCGGCGCATTGAGGCTCTTGTCGTCCCAGCCCATGCGCATCTTGAGTGTTACAGGCAGTTTCACGGCTTTGACCGTGGCTTCGAGGATGCGTGCCGCGTGAACCTCATCGCGCATCAGCGACGATCCGGCGTGGCCGTTCACGACCTTCTTCACGGGGCAGCCGAAATTGATGTCGATGAGCGCGGCACCGCGATCTTCGTTGAGCTTCGCCGCCTCGGCCATCACCGCGGGTTCGCAACCCGCCAATTGGACCGCCATCGGAAATTCCTCGGGCGTGTTCTGGGCCATGCGAAGCGTCTGGCGGTTTTCGCGGATCATCGCCTGGCTGGCAATCATCTCCGAAACCACCAGTCCGGCTCCGGAGCGCTTTACGAGCCGGCGGAACGGCATATCGGTGATCCCCGACAGCGGCGCGAGGATGACCCGACTTGCCAGTTCGATCCGTCCGATGCGAATGCTCATTTTACGGGCAATTTCTGGAAATGATTAATCTTTAGGCGACGACCCTAGCGCGAACCATGTTGCAGCGCAACAAAAGAATTCGGCTGGGCCTCCCTATCCCATCAGGACGTCAGTCACGAATTTTACCCCCGGATAGGCCAGGGTCAGGAGCAGATAGGCTCCCAGCACATATCGCGCGGCACGCCGACCGCTGATCCCGCCTCGGTGATGGAGCCATAGCAGAGCGGCGATCATCGCAAAGGTCGTCAGCGAGAGAACCGTCTTGTGGTCGAGACGTAGCAGCGCGCGCCGTTCGATCCATTCGATTGTCATACCGGTGACGAGGGCAAGGGCCAGGACTGCTTCGCTGATCATCAGCAAACGCGACTGCAGGTCTTCTCCCTCAGCGATCGATGGCAACTGGCGCGTGAAGGATGTCGGATGTTTCAGCTTCAGGGCCCGCTCCTGAAGAAACACGGCGCACCCAGCGACGGCTGAAAGTGTCAGCAAGGCGTAAGCGGAAATCGCCACGAGAATATGCGCTTCCAGCCATGCCGACAGGCCCCCGGCAATCATAGGCCGCTCCGGAGCGTGTTGCCAGATCGTCGCAAGCACTCCCAACAGGAACAGATAGCCGAGCAGCAGCGGCGTCAGCTTCCATGCCGTGCGGAACACTGCGGAGACCACGGCAAAGAGCGCAATGGTGACAGCGATCGAGAGCCACAATGCGGCCGTCAAGCCGGTGCGCCATGCGCCGCCGAATTCGACAAAGACCCAGAGCGCAGGGCCAGCGATGGCCACGGCCAACAATGGCCAGAACAGAGTCCCTTGAGTGTCCGCCGGATGAGCACCCCGAATATTGGGAGCCAATGCGGCGGGAATCAGGGAGGCGAGCGCAACCAGGCTCAGGAGGAACGGCTGTGAGAGCATCGGACGACTATAGCCTTTTGCCGCGACCGACCGACATCGAGAACACCGGGGTGGGGCTGAATAGTTTCTTAGAAAGTATGGGTCGGCGTTGCATTCGCCTAAAACCGTATGTTACGATTCTGTGCAATTTCAAGCTTTTAGATAAAATTGCAGGGGTCAGGGGATGCCGGACATCACGGTAAAGGGAAAATTCGGCGGCACGTTCAAGGCGTATATGTCACGCCCGGCGGCGCCTCCTGCCGGCGTCAAAAACATGCCCGGCATCGTGCTGATCCAGGAAATCTTCGGCGTCAACCAGGTGATGCGCGATCTCGCCGACAGCTATGCGCGGCAAGGCTACATCGTTCTGTGCCCCGATCTCTTCTGGCGCAAGAAACCCGGCATTCAGCTCACCGACAAGACACAACAGGAATGGGACCTCGCCTTCGCGCTGTACCGCGGCTTCGACGACGCGAAGGGCGTTGAAGATCTCGGGTCCACGATGGATGAGTTGCGCCGCACACCGGGCTGCTCCGGCAAAGTCGGAGCAGTTGGCTACTGCCTCGGCGGCAAGCTCGCCTATCTCATGTCGACGCGGACAACGATCGATTGTTCAGTGGGCTTCTATGGCGTCGGGCTCGAGACGTCGCTGACCGAGGCGCCGAAAATCCGTAAGCCGCTCATGTTGCACATTGCCGAGGAAGATCAGTTCGTACCGCATGACGTACAGGATAAGATCGTGGCCGCGCTTGGCAAGACCCCGCTCGTCACACTGCACAAATATCCGAACGTCAACCATGCCTTCGCCCGTGAGGGCGGCAAGCATTTCAATGCCGACATGGCGCACGTTGCCAACAAGCGGACCAGCGACTACCTCTATAAGCACCTCTACATCTGAGCGCCGAAGTCAGCTTCCCTCGACGGCAACCATATTTATTTTTGCCGCTCCGGCGCGGGCGCGTCTCGCCTTTGTATATTCGACCGACGTGTAAAACTTGCGTGCCGTCTCGAGCGACGGAAACTCCAGGATAACCACCCGGTTGGGTCGCCATTCGCCTTCAAGGACCGCAGTCTGGCCGCCGCGCGACAGAAACCGCCCCCCGTGTTTGGCAATCGCTTCGGGCGTCAGTTTCTTGTATTGCTCGTATTTGTCAGGATCGAGCACTTCCGCATCGGCGATAATGTACGCGACCATGGTCCCGCCCCCCCCATTTACTACCCACCGTAGCAAGGATGCCGGACGCTTCCGGCTGAAACAATGACCGGCTGCATTGCGCTCATTGTTGCTGCCGGTCGCGGTCAGCGCGTGGGTGGTGGACTACCCAAACAATATCGGGAAATCGGCGGCGTCCCGGTTTTACGGCACAGTCTGAATGTCTTTTCGCGGCACAAACGGATCCACGGGGTGCGGGTAGTCATTCATCCCGATGACCGTTCACTCTATGACAGTGCCGCGCAGTCGCTCGAACTGCTGACTCCGGTCGCCGGTGGCGCCGAGCGCCAGGATTCAGTCCGTCTCGGCCTGGAAAGCCTTATGGCGCTCGCACCGGAGCACGTCTTGATCCATGACGGAGCGCGGCCATTCGTGGATTCTGCAACCATCGATCGCGTTCTCGATGCACTGGGAGACGCGCCAGGCGCCATTCCTGCCTTGCCGGTTGTCGATGCGCTCAAGCGAACGTCAGGAACATCTGTCGACAGAACCGGATTGTGGCGCGCGCAAACACCGCAGGCGTTCCGCTTCGACGCAATCCTGGACGCTCATCGGAAGGCAGCCGGCGCTTCGCTGGCTGATGATGCGGCCGTCGCCGAACATGCGAGACTTGCCGTGTCACTCGTGACCGGCAGCGACGCCAATTTCAAGCTGACTACGGAAGAAGACTTTCAGCGCGCAGCACAAATGATGTCGTCGGGTGCTGATATCCGCGTCGGTAGCGGTTTTGACGTCCACGGTTTTGGCGACGGCAATGGCGTGCATCTCTGCGGTGTTGCGGTGAAGCACGATCGTGGGCTTATCGGTCATTCGGACGGCGATGTCGGTTTGCATGCAGTAACCGATGCCCTGCTTGGCGCCATCGGCGCCGGCGATATCGGCGAACATTTCCCGCCCAGCGACATGCGCTGGAAGGGCGCTGATTCGGCTCAGTTCCTGCGTCACGCCGCCGATCTTGTCGCAAAAGCCGGCGGCGTCATCACACATGTCGATGTCACCATCATCTGCGAAGCGCCCAAGGTCTCGCCGCATCGCAAAGCCATGGTCACGCGTCTTGCTGAAATTCTTCAGCTGCCGACGTCACGCTGCTCGGTAAAGGCAACGACAACCGAAGGGCTAGGCTTTGCCGGCCGGCGGGAAGGCATTGCGGCCCAGGCAACGGCAACGGTGCGTCTGCCATCGTTATGAAAATCAAGCTTCGCCCCGGCAGCCTGCCGTCCTCCCTGCCCTTCATACATCCCGCGAGTCTGATCGCCACTGGCTTTGGCGTCGGCTTGATGCCAATGGCGTCAGGAACCTGGGGATCGCTGGCTGCATTACCGATTGGCTGGCTGGTGGCATTGCAATGGGGGACGATCGGTCTGTTGGTCGCAACCGCAATCGCAACCGTCGCCGGAATTTGGGCATCTTCCGTCGTGGTGAAGGCCGGCACGGCGCAGGATCCGGGTCTCATCGTCATCGATGAGATCGCAGCGATGTGGCTGACGCTCGCGTTCACTCCGCTCACCTGGTGGGGATATCTGGTCGCGTTCCTGTTGTTCCGCGCCGCGGATATTTTCAAGCCTTTCCCCGCCAACTGGTGCGACCGTAATGTGCATGGCGGGCTCGGCGTCATGCTCGACGATCTGGTCGCCGGACTCTATGCCGGGGTCGCCACATATCTTTTGTCGGAGTATCTCCTGCGTGATGTTCTCGCGTCGTTTGGTTACTAAGGCCATCTCGGTTCTGTCGGCGTGCCGGAAGAACGGCCTGACGTTGGCAACGGCTGAATCCTGCACCGGCGGTTTGATCGCCGCCATCCTGACTGAAATTCCCGGTGCTTCTGACGTGATCGACCGCGGGTTCGTTACCTACTCGAATAGCGCCAAAACAATTCTGCTGGGTGTTCCCTCCCGCCTTATCGAGAAGCATGGGGCGGTCAGTGAGCCCGTCGCTCGCAGAATGGCGGAAGGCGCCGTCAGGCGGGCAGGTTCAAAGCTGGGGATCGGCGTCACCGGTATTGCCGGCCCTGGTGGCGGCACGCCCCGCAAGCCGGTTGGGCTCGTGCACGTCGCCTGCGCGCGCTGCGGCAAGCCGACGCTGCACAAACAAACTGTCTTCAAAGGAGATCGCTCGGCAATCCGGGAAAAAGCAGCCCTGACGGCGCTGCAGATGCTGCTGAGGCAGGCGAAGCGTCGTTAACGCGTTGTGAGTTGGTCAGGCGTCGTTGGCCCGTGGCGCAAGCAACACGCAGCCGGCCTGACTGCTCTCGAGCCGCTGACATAGCGCGCCGGCCTCAGCGCGACTGGGAAACGGACTGGTGAGTATCCGGTAAAACGTCCCCCGCTCCCCCAGGTCGATCCGCGAGATGGTCAATTCCATCCGCGTCAGGACATCGGCGTAAAGCCGGCTCAAACGACTGAGCTCCCGCGATGCGCCTTCATGCGATCGTAGCGACCCGAGTTGTGCACGCACACCTGTACTCGTGGTTGCCACCGTTGCCGGCGGCGTCTCAGTTTTGAATTCCGACATCTGAGCCGAGGCAACGGTGGGCTCTTCCGCTGGGATCGATGCGCCGGTAGCGACTTCAGGCTGCGGCCATACTGGTTCCGCCCCCTTGGCGACGAGCGGCTTCGGTAGCAGACCGGTCCCGATTACCTGGCACGGCGCGCGCCGCTCGATCAGGGCACTACAGACCTGGCCCGCCTGGTCTCGTTCGGCGTAGGAGTCGGCCACGACACGATAGTAGGTGCCGCGTTCACCCTGCGTGGTCCGCTCGACAATGAGACGGCTGTCGGCGAGCGGTCGTGCAAACAGTCGGCTCAGGCGGTTGAGTTCCTCATGAGCCGCGTCAGACGAACGAAACGAAGCAAGTTGCAACCTGAACCGGGGCTCTGGCGCCGCCGATACCGCGTTATCCAGTTTGTCATCCGGCCCCAGTTCAACAACTTGAGCATCCGCGGGTGGCACGAGCTCCGGCTGTGACGGGACCCCTTGAGGAGGCAAACTCAGAAAGACCTCTGCCGACGCCGGTTCGTCGCGAGATTCGGATGCCGGCGGGGTCATCGCAAATGCGGTCGTTGTCGGATTGAAGCGGCCATTCTGCGCGACGAGGGGCTGCCCGTTTGAATCGACGCCTTCGGGCCGAACGCGGGTTGGCCAGCGCTCGGCTTCGATCAGCGGAACGGTAGAAGTCACCTCTTCGCGGTTTATGCTCTGCAAGTAGAGGAGGGTCGCACCAACGCCGGCCGAGAACGACAGGATCGTTGCGACCGCAAGAGACGCGAAGCCGCTTAAACGCGACCGGGCGGAATATACGCTATGTCGATCAGTCGAGGACGCCATGTGCCCTCCCAGGGCCGCTGCGCAAGGTCAGCGACTCGGGCATTGTGGGCGCCGAGGCGATTCTCTGTCAACGTCTTCTCACAACGGACGTTTATAAGAAAAATACCACATCGATTGAGCTAATATTCCGCAAGATCCTTCATTTTAAGGTCACTTCTTGTCGACAAGTCTTTGAAATTTTTGGCATAAAAGTATATTTTTCATATTTTTTTCAATGCAATAGGTACTATAATTTCATATTCTATATTAAGTTAATGTGCTATTCACCTTTTAACTAAACCTTATCGCGGGGGAACCTCCAAAGATTGTGGTACGGTTTGCAAATGACACGTATCGCGACTCTCAGCCTGGTTGGTCTTCTGCTCGCGGGTTGCAGCAATCTACCGAGCATTACAATCTTCCCCGACCAGGACATCTCGAACCTCCAGAAGGCGCGCCTGGCCTTTGGCACCCTTGCTTTGTCCACACCGCCCCTGAACCAGGTAGTCTTCGGCCCCTGCACCGAGGAATTCGGCATGCCTGAATCCCGGCGCGGCAACTGCGATATCTATTACCTGATCCGTAACCGGAACTCGCCGTGGGTCGAAGCGGCTGCAGCGGAGCGCGCGAATTCCTACCCGCAGGAAGCGCTGCAATGCCAGCGGACACTGGGCGGGGTCGCCGAATGTGTGCCGCTGTCCGGCCGGGCACATGCCCCTCGTCTCCTGGCCCCCAATATGGGTGCTAACTGACCCAACATCCTGATGACAGGCCTGTCTAAACCGGCCGAAACAGCCGGGCGCCGGACAAGCATGTGGACAGCTAGAGCAAGTTGCTTTAAGGGACATTTTCACAACATGTTGCGGCGAGCCCTACGGATTGCGCACATGGATCGAAGAGTACGCATATTTAGGGGTGTTTCGAGCGTGATTTTATTCCAGACGCTTCGAATCGGGGTCTTGGTAGGCGCTCTCACGGCGTCGACATCGATGGTCCTTGCCCAGATGACGAGCACCGCGCATGACCATCAAGGCTTTTATGCGCGGCTGGACACCGGCTGGTCTGTCACCCGAAACGCCAAGGCGACCGGCGCTACAATCAGCGGCGAGGTCAATGACCTGCACGATGCGCCGGTCATCGGTGGCGGCCTGGGTTATCGCTTCAACCGGTATTTCCGGACCGACATCACGACCACTTATACGTCCCGGTACAACCTCGACGATCAGGACCGGGCCGGAACCACCTGGCGATCCGACATTGAGGCCTGGACAACCATGCTCAATGCCTATGCCGAGTATCCGGTCGGCGACTTCTCGCCGTACCTGATGGCCGGCGCGGGGGTGTCGCGGAACGAAATGGGTCAGACGACCGATTCCGCGGGCACAACGACAATAGGCAGCAATACGGAAACCTCCTTCGCCTGGCAGACCGGCGCGGGCGTCGGCTACTCGGTCAGTCCGGAATGGGTTCTCGATCTTGGCTATCGCTATCTCGATGCAGGCAAGTTCAAGAGCGCGACACCCGCAACCGGAAACGCGGTCGAAGGGGACCTGCGTAGCCATATTGCGATGTTGGGTGTCCGCTATAATTTCGGGACTTCGCCGATCCGCCCGGCTGCAGCTGCCGTTCCTCCGGCCATGCCGGCAACGCCACCGCCGCAGATGCCAGCGGCCGCTCCGCCGCCGCCTACGATGTCGCCCCCCGTCCCCACCGGGCCGGAACTACCGGTCACCTACATGGTGTTCTTCGATTTCGACCGGTCCGAAATTACGACGGGCTCTGAGCGCGTGATCCGCGAAGCCGCCGGCACGGCGACCAAAGCCCCCGTCACCCGCATCGTAACGACCGGTCATGCCGATCGTGTCGGGAGCGACGGCTACAACATGGCTCTGTCGCTGCGCCGCGCCCATGCTGTTCGCGATATCCTGATGCGCGAGGGCGTACCGGAGCGGCAAATCGTCATCGTTGCCAAGGGCGAGCGTGAACCGCTGGTCGCCACGGCGGATGGCACCAAGGAACCACGCAACCGGCGCGTCGAGATAGTCGTCCAGTAAATTCGAGCTTTCCTGTTCAGGCAGGCCTCAGCAACAGGTCGTTCCCGAAGAATTGCATGCGGCCTGCATTGGCCGCACCCGGGCGCCGGCGTCCCACAAACACGCGGGACGCAATTGTGCGGCCTCCTCGCGTTCCGCAACGGTCTCGGAGCGTTGCTTGCGGGGGCTTGGATGCGCTGATAAATTTCCCCCAAGAGAGCGGCCTGAACACTGGCCAACCATTGGGAGGGTGCGATGAGCGAATTCAACGAAAAGAACATCACCGATGCGGTCGTCGCGACATTCGCGAAGACGCCGGACCCGCGCTACAAGCAGATCATGACGTCGCTGGTGCGGCACATCCACGACTTCGCCCGCGAAGTGCAACTGACGCCGGATGAGTGGATCAAGGCGATCATGTTTCTCACTGCGGTCGGCCAGAAATGCACGGCGCAGCGGCAGGAATTCATCCTGCTGTCCGATACTCTTGGCCTGAGCGCGCTAGTAAACATCCTGAACAGCCGCATCCACGACGGCGCGACCAGCAGCAGCCTGCTCGGCCCCTTCTACCTGGAGGCTACCCCCCACATGCCCCTCGGCGCCTCGATCGCCGACAGCGACAAGAAAGGCACGCAGATATCCCTTTCCGGCCGTGTCACGGATACCAGCAGCAAGCCGATCCCGAATGCGACGCTCCGCATCTGGCAGCCCAACTCCGAAGGGCTGTACGACATGCAAAAGGACGATCCGACCGCGGACTATCGCGCCGAGTTCACGGCCGATGCGCAGGGCCGCTATTACCTCAAGACGGTCATTCCTCTGGGTTACAAAATTCCAATGGATGGCCCAGTCGGTGACATGATCACGGCGGCCAAGCGAGGCGACTGCCGCCCCGCTCACATCCACTTCCTTGTGAGCGCGCCGGGATACGACGAAGTCGCAACCGCTCTCTACGTCGACGGCGACCAGTACATCGACAGTGATTGCGTGTTCGGCGTTTCGTCGTCCCTGATCTGCAAGGTACTGCCGCCGTCCAAGGACGATCCGGTGTCCCCGGATCTCAAGCGCATTGTCTTCAACCTCAAGCTGGCGCAGTCGCGCAGCGACAGAGGTTCGCAACGCGTTGGCGCCGATCCCTCGAAGACCCTGCCGGTCAACGCGTGATGACTGACGAGCAGACGCTCGACGTCCTTTTTCGCAAGACACGCACGCCGCCGGCCTGGCAGGACAAGCCAGTCAGCGACGCGCAGCTCCGGCAGATTTACGATCTGACGAAATGGGGGCCGACGACGGCGAATTCATCGCCGTCGCGGTTCCTGTTTCTGCGGAGCGAGGCCGAAAAGGAGAAGCTGCGCCCCGCCCTGTCCGTGGTGAACGTCAAGAAGACGATGACCGCGCCCGTAGTGGCGATCATCGCCTACGATATGAAGTTCTTCGAGCATTTGCCGCGCCTTTACGTCGCGAACCCCGCGGCAAAAAGCTGGTTCGACACCAAGGGTACGGATTTCATCGAGGAAACCACGCTACGAAACGGTTCGATGCAGGCAGCCTACTTCCTGATGGCGGCGCGCGCTCTTGGTCTCGACGCGGCGCCGATGTCCGGCTTCGAGAACAAGAAAGTCGACGCTGCGTTCTTCCCGGACGGGCAATTCAAGTCGAACATGCTCTGCGCGGTCGGCTACGCGGATTTCAGCACGATCGGCCCGCGCGGCCCCCGCTTCGATTTCGACGAAATCTGCAAGATCGTCTGAGCTGTTCGCGCAGCCTAGGCCGCGCGTGAGCTGGCGCCGGTGTGATTGCCGGCCTCAAGCAGAAGCTTCACCACGTCATCCGGCATCGAGATGTTCGGCAGATGGTGGCACGGAATATCGCGCAGTAGCCAGCCTGCCATCGTCTGGACTTCTCCGGCGAACTTGTGAAACGGGCTCGGCCGGAACTCGGAGCACAGGATGTACATCTTGGTCGGGATACGATCGATCTTGCCCGTGAGCTTGATTTTCTTGTTCAGTGTGCCGAGCGGCTGGCCCGTGCGATGGCGGTCGACCCAGGCAATATCGCCGGGATCGGTAATGCCGCGCTGCGTCGCATTCTGCTGCGGCGGCACGCGACCGTTGTTTTTGGCCGCCTCCGTCTCGTAGGTTGCCCGCATCTGCGACGGCACCATATCGAGCAGCGACTGCCCGTCCTTGGGCAGGAAGGCATCGAGATAGACCAGCGCCCGGATCCTGTCGGCGCGCTGGTCCGCGACCGGCGTCACGACCATTCCGCCATAGCTGTGACCGCACAGCACAAAATCATCCAGCTCTTCGGTATCGATGACGCCGAGAACGTCCTTGATATGCGTGTCGAGATCGATGGCGGGCGAATAGAGGTGCTCCCGCTCGCCGACACCGGTGAGGGTCGGCGTGAAAACCTCATGGCCCGCTGCGCGCAGACCGGCCGCCACGCGCTTCCAGCCCCAACCGCCGCTCCAGGCCCCATGCACCAGTAGAAACTTCATGCGTCTGCTCCCGTATTTGGTTGCTGACTAGCAAAGTCCGCGTCAGTCCGTCGTCAGAAGGACACGCTGGCATGCGGTCCTGTGCCGGTGCAACGCCGATCTGGGCGCGCCGCGAGGCTGGCCAAACAGGAGGACCGGCCGTATTGTAAGGGAGCCTGAGAACAAGAAATGTAAGGGAGCGACGCATGATTTCGGCTTTTCGCCGGTCCGCGCTGGCAATTGGCGCGACAGCCCTCCTCGCTGCGACAGCGTCCGCACTGCCTGCTGCGGCTCAACCGAAACGCGGTGGCGTCCTGACCTACGCCCTGACCGGGGAGCCAAGCAATTTCGACTGCGCGGCGGGCACGAATTTCGGCGCCCTCCAGACCTTGCGCCCCCACTATTCCGGCCTGATCAATTTTGATCCCGACAGTTATCCCAATGTGAAGGCCGATGTCGCGGCACGCTGGGACGTCAGCGCCGATCGCCTGACCTATACGTTCCATCTCCGTCGCGATGTCGTGTTTCACGACGGCTCGCCACTCACGGCTGCGGATGTGAAAGCGACCTTCGAGCGGCTGCGCAAACCGCCAAACAATGTCGTGTCGGTCCGTCAGGCCCGCTACGCCGATATCAGCGCCATCGAGACACCCGACGCGCACACCGTGATTTTCCGCCTGTCGCAGCCGGACAGCGCGATCATGTCGACCTTCGCGTCGCCCTGGAACTGCATCTATCCCGCCGCCAAACTGAACGACGATCCGCGCTGGCCGGAGAAGAACATTCTCGGGTCCGGGCCGTTCCGCTTCGTGCGCTATACGCCGGGATCCGAATGGGTCGGCGAACGCTTCGACAAGTATTTCGAGCCCGGTAAGCCGTATCTGGACGGGTTCCATGTCGTGTTCATGAACACGGGAAAGATCGTCACCTCGTTCCTTGGCCAGCAAATCGACGCTTATTTTGTCGGTAACAACCCTTCGGAAGTCAGACAGGTGACGGAAAAGATGGGCGACAAGATCACGGCCCAGGAATCGCCGTGGCTCTCCAAATATGATGTCTTCTTCAACACGAAGGCGAAGCCGTTCGACGATCCGCGCGTGCGCCAGGCCCTGACCATGGCCGTCGACCGCTGGAACGGCGTTCCGTCGCTGGCGAAGATCACCACGGTTGGCCATGTCGGCGGGGTCCTTCGGCCCGGCGCCGCGCTGGCGACCCCGGTGGACGAGCTTGCGAAATTGAAGGGCTACAGCCGCGACATGACGGCGGCGCGGGCCGAAGCGCGGCGCCTTCTTGCGGACGCCGGCGTGAAGGATCTCAAGTTCAAGCTCACAACCCGCAACCTGGATACCTGGGTGCCGCTGATGGTCTTCCTCATCGACCAGTGGCGGCAGATCGGTGTCACGGTCGAAGGCGAGGCAAATCCGGTAGGGCAGCAGAAAGCGCGCTACCTCGCCGGCAACTACCAGGTCGGGATGGACGTCGACAGCTATGAGGATGACGAACCCAACGAGCTTCTGCTGCGCTACGTGTCCATCAGCCGCTCCCCCCGCAACTTCGGCCACTACGAAGATCCGGTGATCGACAGTCTCTATGACCGTCAGAAAAGCGCCCGCACCGACGCCGATCGCCAGGCACTGATCCGCGACTTGGAGCGGCGCAATACAGAACAGGCATGGGTCTTTCCCCTGGCCTGGATGCAACGGGTCGTGCTTCACCGGTCGGAGTTGCAGGGCTGGAAGGTTCTGCCCAGCCAGTTCCTCAATCAGGATCTGGCGAGCGTGTGGCTTGAGAAGCCGACCCGTTAAGACAGCAGGACCATAACAATGGAAACGTATCGCCACGTCCGCGACATACCGGTCGATGACAATTACGACGTCTTCGTCGCCGGCGGCGGTCCCGCGGGTGCCGCGGCAGCGGTCAGTGCCGCGCGACAAGGCGCAAGAGTCATCCTGGTCGAGGCAACGGGTTGCCTGGGCGGCATGGGCACATCGGGTCTCGTAACGACCTTCGGTCCGATGGGAGACGGCGAGCGCACGCTGGTCGGCGGCATCTGCCGTGAGTTGATCCAGGATATGCATGCGCGCGACCAGCTCGGCCCCGACGTCACGCCGGATTTCTGGACTACCCACTACAACCGCTGGATCCCCTTCAAACCCGAAGGTCTAAAGCGGCTGCTGGACGACTATGTGGTGAAAGCCGGAGTCGAGGTGCGGTTCTTCACGCGCCTGATCGATGCCGATGTGCAGGGACGCAAGGTGCGCGGTGCCATCGTCGCCAATGTCGAAGGCACCCGCTACATCCGCGCCAAGACGTTCATCGATGCCACCGGCGATGCCGTGCTCGCCGATCTCTGCGGCGCCGATTGCGTCGTGGCCGGGCGCGACTTCAAGGACATCGCGCCAAGTACGCTTTGCTCGCTCTTTGGCGGTGTTAACTGGAACGATCCCGCTTACGGAACCGATTTCACGGGCCGTGACAAGGTCAAGCTCGACACCAAACAGCGCCTGCTGCCCAAGGCGATTGCCGATGGGCATTTCTCCCAGGAAGACCGCTTTATGCCCGGCATGAACAAGCTCGGCGAAACGACCGCGAACCTGAACGGCGGACATATCTTCGGCCTCAACGGGCTGAGCAACAAGAGCGTCTCCGACGGCATGATCTTCGGACGCAAGCTCGCCGTTGAATACACGGAGTTCTTCCGTAAGTATGTACCCGGCTGCGAGAAGATCGAACACCTGACGACGGCCTCGCTGATGGGTGTACGGGACACGCGCCGGATAATCGGTGAGTTCGAGCTCACCATCGAGGACTTCAATGCCAAGCGGCAGTTCCCGGATCAAGTCGCGGTTTATAACCGTCCGACCGACGTCCATCCGACCAACACATCGAAAGAAGAATACGAACGCTTCCTGCGCGATTTCGACGGGCACGGCAAGCTCGCGCGCGGCGCCTGCGTCGGCATTCCCTACGGCATCCTGGTTCCAAAGGACTTCGAGAATCTCTGGGCCGCCGGCCGCTGCCACTCCAGCGACACCAAGGTGCACGGGTCTATCCGCGCACAGTCGGCCGCCTACATGATGGGCGAAGCTGTCGGCACCGCCGCCAAGTTGTCCATCGACAGCGGCCAGCCCGCCTGCGATCTCGATACAGTCGAGCTGATCTCGCGCTTGCGCAAGGCTGGCGCCTATCTGCCGCAAGAGAAGTCAGGCGCGATGACCCGTTCGGGCCGCCGCACCGAAGAGGCGAAGGCAGCCCTGTCAGGCAAGATACCGGCCCAGGCCTGAATTTCATGTGGCCTTCGTTGCCTGGACAAATCGGCGCCCACTCTTAAATCGATAGCATTGGTGGAGTCATTCCCCTAAAACGTGCCCCGCGATTTCACATTCATCGGGGGCATTCATGATTGGCTGGCAACGTACTCTTCGGGGAGTTCTACTATCCGCAGCACTCGCGCTCACGGTAAGCGCCTGCGCTCTGGGCCGCTCCGAGATCGCGATTCAAGCACCGACCAGCACGGCCCCAGAAGGCCGCGTGGCGGTAAAGATTGTTGACGTCCGCGACCTACGCCAGTTCTCAGAAAATCCCTCCGACCCCTCCCACCCTTCGCTTGGCGAAGCGGCAGACCTGACGAACGCCGGAATAAAGGCCAGGGCCATCGCCCGAAAGCGCGGGGGCTATGGGCAGGCGCTGGGTGATTTCGTGCTTCCGGAAGGCACCACGGTCGCCGACCTTGTGCGGGGGGCTGCGGAAGCAGCGCTGCGCGATAAGGGCTATAGAATCGTTCGCGCAGGATCACCGGAATACGACAGTGCATTGCCGCTCAATCTGGACATTGTCCAGTTCTGGAGCTGGGCAAATCCAGGCTTTGTCGAATTCTCGGTCTCCGTCGTTTCCGAGGTCACGATGTCCGGCAATGCGATTGTCGGGCCCATGCCGGTCAAAGCTGAAGACCGTCATCGACAGGGTACGGCCGCTGCCTTCGAAAGCGTCTGGATCGACGTAATCCAGCGCGGTCTGGCAAATCTGTCAGCGCGCATGCGCGATCTGATCAGGCCAGCGCAGTAAAAAACAGCGGGGAGGCAGGCAGCAGCGGCGCGCCTGCCTCCCCGTCTCCTATTATTGCGGCTCGAACTTGCCGAGCTTGGCGATCGCTCCCCACTGGGCGGTGTCGTCGATCAGACGTTGCGCCGCTTCCTTGGCTGTCCCGCGCATCGGCAGCGATCCGCTGCGGATGAGAAAAGCCTTTGTATCTTCGGCCGCCGAGATGCGATCGAACGCGCGGTTTAGCTGGGTCACGATCGGCTCAGGCATGCCGGCCGGCCCGGCAACCATCCACCAGACGGTGAACGCGAAGTTCACGCCGGATTCCCGCATTGTCGGCACCTGCGGCGCGCTCTCGAAACGGGTCGGCGACGTGACACCGAGCATGCGGATCTTGCCTGCGTCAGCCTGCGCCAAGCCAAAGGCGCCATCGAGGAACATGAAATCAAGCGTGCCGTTGCCGAGTTCGGGAAGCGCCGTGACAGTGGTGCGATAAGGCACCTCGACCGAGGTGAAGCCGGCCAGCGACTTGTAGAGTTCGGTCGCCGCTTTCGATGTCGAGTTGGCGGTCCCGTAGGAACTCTTTTCACCTTTGCTCTTCAGCAGCGCCGTGAGATCGGCGATCGACTTCGCCGGCGAGTCCGGGCCGACGGCCAGGAAGAACGGCAGATCGGACAGCGGCGCGATCAGCGTGAAGTCCTTGAGCGGATCGAAGGGCATGTTCTTGTAGAGATACGGCCCGCCGGCGAGCCCGGCACTCGGCGCGAAGAACAACGTGTAACCATCCGGCCGCGCCCTGGCGACGGCCTGGCCCGCGATGTTGCCGTTGGCACCGACCTTGTTGTCGATGACGACGCTGGTGTTCAGGATAGGGCCCAGCTTGTCGGCGTAGTGACGCGCGAGAATATCGGCGCCGCCGCCCGCGGCGAACCCGAGAGTCAGCGTGATCGGCTTTCCGCCGGGATAAGCCTGCGCCGAAGCAGACGGCGCGTTTCCGAGAAGCAATGCAAAGACCGCGCAACTGGCCGCGACGAGTGTCCGGATTTTCATGAGCGTCTCTCCCTGTAATTTTATGATTAGCGGTTATGAGGATTGAAGGCGGGTGCCGCAATGCTCTGCTCGCGGTCCGAGAACTGCTGCGCGCGCGGCTCGGCGGCACGGTGGCGCCCGAATGCCTCGACAAGCGGAATGTCGCGATCGTCTATTTCGGGCAGGTGCTGTTTGCGGGCCAGCGCCTTTGCAATATAGGGTGCCAGTTCTTTCTGCTTCCTGGCTTCGCGCTCAGCTTCGCGCTTCTGGAACGCCGGCATCACTTCGTCGGCAAACAGTTCCATGGACTCACAGATGTGTTCATGGCGGTTCATGCCGCTCTGCTGAACGAAGATGATTTGGTCAACGCCGACGCGCTCGTAACCTTCGAGATGGCGACGAACCTGATCCGGGGTGCCGATGCCGCCCTGTCCGGCATTGCGCGGCAGCGAATCTTTCACTTCCAGGTACTGCGACCAGACATCGGTGATCGCCGGACGGTGTTCGCCGTAAACGGCAAAATGGCCAAGCGAGTAGCCGAAGAACTGGAACCCGTCCATGCCGCGACGGATCGCTTCCTGCTGATCGGGATGGCAGAACATGCCGCTGACCAGCGCGATGTTCGCATTCACCGAATGCCCGATGGGCACGCACTCGTCGGACTTGATGATGTCGTAGTATTCCTGCACCCATTTCCCAGCCTGATCCGGCTCGGCGAAGGCAAACGCCAGCGCCCCAAGTCCATGCCGCGCCGCTTTGTGAATGCTCTCGCGCTTGGAGCATGCCACCCACATCGGCGGATGCGGCTTCTGAACCGTCTTCGGCACAACGTTGCGACAGGGCATCTCGAAATACTGGCCCTTGAAGCCGGGATACGGCGTCATGGTCATCATGTTCGCCGCCTGCTCCGTCGCTTCGCGCCACATCGCGCTCTTCTCTTCGCGATCGACGCCGAAACCACCGAGCTCCATGGCCGAGCCGGATTCGCCGGTGCCCCAGTCGACGCGTCCGTTTGAGACGAGATCGAGAGTGGCGATGCGTTCAGCGACGCGCGCCGGATGGTTGTAACGTGGCGGCATCAAGGTAATGCCGTGGCCGAGACGGATTTTCTTGGTGCGCTGCGAGCAGGCGCCGAGGAACACCTCCGGTGCCGACGAGTGCGAATACTCTTCCAGGAAGTGATGCTCGACCTCCCAGACATAATCGTAGCCAAGCCGGTCGGCGAGCTCGATCTGGGTCAGGGCGTCGTTGAACAGTTTCTGCTCGGCACCCTCGGTCCATGGGCGCGGCATCTGGTGTTCATAGAATATGCCGAACTTCATGACAGGCGTTCCCTCTAGGCGGTATTGTTGCGCTCTGTTTGCACGTGCGCTTGTCGTTACATTTGCAACGATATCAAAACCGCCCCCTCAAGGGCAACCGAGAACTCCCTAGATGCCCCCTGCCCGTCAAAAGCCTCATAAAACGCGGATTGCGGACGCCAAACCATTCCGCCTCGATCTCAGCACCTTTGTTCCCTATCGGCTATCGCTGATGGGCACCCTTGTCCAGAGGGCCATGGGCGAGATCTACCGCCGCCGGCCCGGCCTGACCGAGCCGGAATGGAAGGTGATGACGATCCTGGCGCATTACGGCCCCGTGCCGACCGGCGACATCGGACACTATGTGACGATCGATCGGGTCGCCGTCAGCCGCGCGCTCAACCGGTTGATGCGCCGCGGACTAATCGTACGGTCCGCTCACGAAAGCGATCGCCGCATGTTCATGGCCGATCTTTCGCCTGCCGGGTCGCAGCTTTACGACGGGCTGGCGCGGCAGGTTGACGATCTCGGTCAGGCCATGGTTCAGGGGCTCAGGGCGAAAGAAGTCAGCCAGCTTCTGGCGCTGTTCGAAAAGATGGAGCGGCACCTTCGGGCCTTTGTGAAGGGCCGCCCAACGTCGCTGATCAGAACCGCCGACGCCATCCTGGAAGCGTCGAAACTCGCCAGGAAGCGCCGGCCGAAGACCTGACTGCCTATTTCGCCAGCGGGTCAGGACGGAGCTGGAACTGCACCGCCATCGGCTTTGAGCCTTTGCCGGTTTCAACCAGCCAGGGCGTGCGGTCACCCGACGACGACCACAGGCCGCGGCCTTTCCAGCCGGCATTGGGATCGTCGATCCGTCCGTCAAACCCCTTGGCGTAGAAGCCAAGCGGATACGGCACCCTGAGGCTCACCATCTTGCCGTCTTTGCCCAGGGCCACGAGTCCGTCCATCAGGTTCGCGGTGGACATCGGCACGTTCTCGCCGAGGCCGAACGTGTTGTGCTGGTCGACCCAAGTGTAATAGCTCGACTCAGCGCTGTTCTCGCCAATGCCCTGGAATCCGGGTCCGGGATATTGGTGAAACGCCCAGCCTTCGGGACAGTGATTACCGGTCGCGGTCGGGCCGTTGAGTGGTCCCCTGCATTTGCGGCGATCGAAACTGCCGATATGGCCGCTGGCCAGCGAGACCCAAACGACGCCTTCTTTATCGATATCGGCGCCACGCACGCCAAAGCCCGGCAGCGGAACGTTGTAGACCTCGGCGAGCGCCGTCTCGGACGGATTGTCGCCGGGCATCAGTCGCACGACCATGCCGGGAAACTGGCCAAAGACCGATCCCCAGACCGAACCGTCCACCGGGCTCGGCATTACGGCGTAAAAGCCGGCAACGACCCGCTTGTCCTTTGTGGGATCGATCGGCTGGTTAGGCTCGACATAAGCGTCACGTCTGCCGTTGCCGTTGGTGTCGAGCACCAGTGCCGTCCAGCCTTGCGATGCTGCCGCATCACCGGTCTCAAGGAACTTCCTGGTGTTGAGC
This sequence comes from Alphaproteobacteria bacterium, assembly GCA_965279355.1. Lineage (GTDB taxonomy): Bacteria > Pseudomonadota > Alphaproteobacteria > CACIAM-22H2 > CACIAM-22H2. The sequence goes on from OZ257155.1 coordinate 443,555, forward strand.
CAGCCGACGACCTGCCCGCCGCCGCTCATCCACAGCGTGTCGTTCGCGTCGTATCCGAACTGCAGATGATGCGAGCCGAAGCATGTATCGACGAAGGTGAATTTCTCCGTTTTCGGATCGAACATCGTGATCTGGCGGTTGGTCCGTTCGATCGGGAACGCCTTCGCCGATGGATGATCGGAGCCGCGCTTGCAATAGTCAGGATTGGGAGCATCGCGGAAACGCGCGGCAAACCAGACCTTGCCGTCGCGCCCGATCATGCCGTTGTGGTTATTGGCACGGGTGTTCCAGATCTTCTCTTCGCCCCAGTAGGCCGACGGCTGCAGCGGCTCGGCCGCGGCCGCATGGCCGGGCCCAAGGGCTTCGGGAACGTTGGCGTCGCGAATGGGCTGGGTCAGGTTCCACGTTGTGTGTTTCCTTGGATCGAGGACCGGCATGAGATCGGTGCTGTACTCGGTCGATCCGTAAACCGGACCATAGGCATTCACGGTCGGATAGCGACGGTCGCTGGCGATCAGGTCGTGCAGATAGTATTTCTCGTTCAGCCAGTCCCAGGTGCTGACGACGATATTGCGCTCGACGCCTTGCGGCCGCACCGGCTTGGTCTGCGGGAGTTCGCCCTTGGCAACGCGCTCCGTCCATTCGCCGAAATACTTGAATGGCACGCCGCCGAGATTGCCGGCCAGCTGATTGACCATCTGCTCGCCCGACTGGCCCGACTGCACACGCCGCATCCAGGCATCGGCGTGACTCTCGAACTCGCCGAACTCCTTGGGGATCGTGCGGGTGGAGAGCTGGCCGAGCTGATGGCAGCCGACGCAGCCCGCGCTCTTCATCGCCGTCAGCCAGCGTTCGCGGGAAATGCCGGCGGGAATATCGAATTTACCGCCGAACTCCTCGGCCGGCGGGATTTTCAGCATCGAGTACCAGTGGATTGCCGGATAATACTGCGCCGCGGCTGCCTCATTGGGCGCCGGCACGGCGGTGATGTTCACGATGCGGCCGGGCTCTGCGGTCACCTTGGCTGAGTCAACGAGGCCATAGCCGCGCGCCCAGAGCGTGTAACTGGCCCGGGGAAGATCGGGAACGACATAACGGCCCTGATCGTCGGTGACGACGCTGCGGGCAAAGCGTGTCGGCAGATCCCTGGTTTCGGCGATCACCCAGACGCCGGCTTCCGGCCCGTTGGGCCCGGAAACCACGCCGCCAATATCATCGGTATCGATCTGGACCCCGACCTGCTGCGCATCGGCGGACAATCCCAGCCCGACCAGCGCGGCCAAGACGGCAGCGAATGAACCGGCGCCCCTGAGTCCCATGACGCTCCTCCCATCGACTATCGTTGGGCGGAGTTTACACCGTTCGTCAGCCATTGTCCTTCTCGGTGGCCCGCTTGAAGGCCGGCCGCGCCTGTATCCGCTGAACATAGTCGGTGAAGACCGGCTTGGGCGTCATCATCTTGAATTGCAGCATGAAGGCGAGCGTGCCGCCGACCACGATATCGGCGGCGGTAAATTTTCCGCCGAGAAGATACGGCCCCTTGCCGAGGGTCTCGGCCAGCACTTCCTCAACTTCCTCCGGCGAAGCCCAGCCGAAGGTGCCGTGCTTGTGGGGGATGTTCAGGACCTTCTCGATCAGGGCGGGTTCGATGACGCCGGTCGAATAGGAAAGCCAGGAAAGATAGGGGCTGCGCAGCTTGTCACCGATCTTCGGGCCCAGTCCGGCTTCCGGAAATGCATCAGTCAGATAGAGTGCAATGGCCGGGGTCTCGAATACCGGTGATCCCTGATGAACGATCGCCGGTACCTTGGCGTGCGGATGAATCTTCCGGTAATCGCCGCCCTCTTCCTTGCCGGAGCCGTCGCCGCGCCGGATCGAGACGATCTTCATCTCGTAGGGCACCTCAAGCTCTTCGAGCAGCCAGAGGGTGCGGAACGAGCGTGCTTTTGGCGCGTGGTAGAAAATCAGCATGAGGGAGCCTCGCCGGAAAATAACCGCGAGACCTTACTTCATTTGTCCGGAGCGTCCCGTGTCAACTGCGACCGAACAGTTCAACGGCCATCCGGTGATGCGTCTCCCGGAGCTTCGGCAAATCGATACCGACCGGAGCACCGTCAACGACCCGCCACTGCCCCGCCACCATCACGCGATCGGCGCGGTGGGCGCCGCACAGGACAAGGGCGGCCAGCGGATCGTGGGCGCCGGAGAAACGCAACTCATCGAGAGTGTAGAGCGCCAGATCGGCTTCGCGGCCGGCCGCAATCGCACCCAGATCGTCTCGCCCCAGACAGCGCGCCGATCCCTCGCTGGCCCAGCGCAGCGCATCGAAATGGGTGATGCCCTCCGGATATGTCAGGCGGTTGATCAGAAGGGCGTGCCGCACGCCTTCCATCAGATTTGAGCTGTCATTGGAGGCCGAACCGTCGACACCGAGCCCGACCGGCGATCCCGCCGCTTCCAGCTCGCGCGTGCGGCACTGTCCGGACGCCAGGGTCATGTTTGAGGTGGGGCAATGGCACACACCGACTTTAGCGCGACCCAGGCGCTTGACCTCGTCGTCGTTGAAATGGATGCCATGCGCCAGCCAGACGCGCTCATTCATCCAGCCCAGATCCTCAAGATAGTCGACCGGACGGCGGCCGAAACATTCCAGGCAGTAGCGCTCCTCATCGATTGTCTCGCAAAGATGGGTGTGCAGGCGGCAGTCGAACCGCTCCGCCAGTGCCGCACTCGCCTGCATGAGACTCTTCGTCACCGAGAACGGCGAGCATGGCGCGAGCGCCACCTGCACCATCGCGCCCGGTTTGGCATCGTGGTAGCGGCCGAGCACGCGCTCGCAATCCGCCAGGATCGTGTCTTCATCCTGCACCACGCTATCCGGCGGTAGCCCGCCGTCTTTCTTCGACAGATTCATGGACCCGCGCGTCACGACCGCGCGAATGCCAAGCGCCCGCGCCTCCTCGACCTGAATGTCGGTCGCGCCTTCAAGGCCCTTGGGAAACAGGTAGTGATGATCGGCGGCGGTCGTGCAGCCGGACATCAGCAGCTCGACCAGGGCCAGTCGTGTTGCCAGCCGAAAGGCATCCGGCGTAATGGCCGACCAGATTGGATAGAGCGCCATCAGCCACGGAAAGAGCGGCTTGTTGATGGCCTGCGGATGCGCCCGGGTCATCGTCTGGAAGAAATGATGATGCGTATTGATCAGGCCCGGAATGACGACATGCTTCGACGCGTCAAACACCTGATCAAAGGGCGCCGCCGGCTCCTTGCCGGCGGGAACCAGCTCGACGATCCGGCTGCCCTCGATCACCACGCCGCGCGCGGCATTGTCGGCTAGAATGGCGAGCGGGTCTTTGATCCAGAAACGCATGGTGTGTCTTTCGCTGATCCGTAGACGGACCGGCGGCCATGCAAGGCTCGTGCAAACCCGCGTCTAGCGCGCCGCCGCGATGGCCCGCCGATCCCGCATCGCCTCCAGATCGCGGGCCAGGGTTTCGACGAACACGGCCGACGCCACCGGCAGACTGCGTCCCTGAAGCTGACCCAGCACCAGATCCGCTTCCGCGATATCGCGGGTATCGATCCGCCGCGAAACGATGCCATCGGTCTCCCCCTCCGCCCCGGCCCCGATCTCGATCTGAAAAGAGATCATGCCGGCGTGCAGGACGCAGGAGCGCAGCAGCTCGAAGGAATTGGATTCGATGGCGATGGAGAACTGTTGGCCGGTGCGCGCCGAGAATTCATCGATCAGCGTACGTCCCGCGATCGAACGGTCGGCCAGAGCCGCCGGATGGCGTGCGCAATCCCGCAACCGCAGCGGTGATTTCGTGGCCAGCGGATGATCCGGCGCCATCATCGCGACCAGCCGCTGCTGCAGCTTCATGACGGGCTGGAAATTGGCGAGAAAGGTCGGCCGATAGACTAGCACCAGGTCAACTTCATAGTCCGACAAGGCAGCCATCGCACGGTCATGATCGAGAACCGTCACCGCGAAGGTGACGAGCGGATAACGCTTGCGAAACCGAGCCATTGCCTTGGGTATGAAATCGAAGGCAAGCGCCTGACTGCAGGCGATGCGGACGGTGCCGCGGCGCAGGCCGCGCAGATCCTCGATGCTGGACCGCAACCGCACCACTTCCGCCAGTTCTTCGCGTGCATGCTGCACGAAAAGCTCGCCCGCAGAGGTCAGGCGCACACCTTGCGGTTTGCGCTCGAACAGCTTCGCGCCGACTTCGTCCTCGAGATCCATGATGCGGCGGTTGAGCGCGGAGGCCGTGACGTTGAGTTTTTCCGCCGCCTTCCGAATGGTCCCGGCTCGGGCCACCTCGTCGACATAACGCAATATTCGTTGATAACGCATGGGGTTGGCCTGGGGATAAAGCAGCGGGGATCAGGAAGTGTAGCCTTTTTCGAACTCATTAAACAAGAAATCAGCACTATAAGGCATCACTGGAATCCCCGTAGCGTCACGGCATGGACCGCACTCGGCAGTCCATCCTTTCGATGGCCCTTCATGCCGCACGCTTTTTTAAATTTCAGCGTCCTTCGGTCCGAAGCGGCCTTCTATTTCTTTCATCTATCAAAACTCAGGAGCCCTTCATGACCGGACAGGGATCATTGCTTCGACGCGCCGCCTACTCGCTTGCCGCCGCGTTACTTCTCGGCACCGCCGCGTTCGCCACCCCCGCGACGGCACAGCAGCCGACCAAAGTGAAAATGGTGCTGAACTGGAAATACCAGGGACCGCAGGGCTGGTTCTTCCTGTCACAGGACAAGGGTTACTTCGCCGCGACCGGGCTCGACGTGACGATGGATCAGGGCAACGGGTCCAGCGCGCCCATCGCACTGGTCGCCAACGGCACCTATGACATCGGCTTTGGCGACATCAACGCGCTGATCGAGTACACGAGCAAGCGCGCCGAGGATGCGCCGATCGGCGTCTACATGATGTACAACCAGCCGCCCTTCACCGTCGCGGTCAAGGCCGACAGCCCGATCAGGACGCCGAAGGATTTCGAAGGCAAGACGCTGGGCGGTGCCGCGAATGACGGTGCGCTGAAGCTCTTCCCCGCTTTCTGCAAGACCGCCGCGATCGACTGCTCCAAGGTGGCGATCACCAACATGCAGCCAAACCTGCGCGAGCAGATGCTGCTGCAGGGACAGGTCGCCGGCGTGTTCGGTTATGTGAACACGATCCTGTTCAGCGCCAAGCTGATCGGTGCCAAGGAAAGCGACCTGCGCTTCATCAACTACGGCAGCTACGGCATGGATCTCTACTCCAATGCCATCATCGTCTCCGCCAAGCTGGCGAAGGAGAAGCCGCAATTGGTGAAGGGCCTCGTTTCCGCCATCAACAAAGGTCTGGTCGACGCGATCAAGGACCCGAACGCCGCGCTCGCCGCGGTGATGAAACGTGAAGCTCTGCTCAAGGCGGACGTTGAACGCGAACGCTTCGATGCGACCCTGCGCGATGAGATGAGCCATCCCGAACTTGCCCGGATCGGCATGGGCGATATCGACGATGCCCGCATGAAGAAGGCTATCGCCGTCCTGGTCGAAGCCAACGGCCTGCCCCGCGCACCGTCGGTCGAGGAAATCTTCAACCGCTCCTTCCTGCCGCCGAAGGCGGAACGCCCGACCAAGGTGTTCTGAACAACGCATCGGCCGGGACTGCTTCTCGTGCAGTCCCGGCCGCCTGCGACCAACCGACGGAAAACTCATGGATCTGAAGCTTAAAAACCGGGTCGCATTGATCACCGGTCCCGCCAAGGGGATGGGCGCCGCCATCACCCGCGCGTTCGCGGCAGAAGGCTGCCGCCTCGCCCTGCTCGGCCGGGATATCAAGGCGATCCAGCCGGTGGCCGACGAGGTGACGAAACAGGGCGCCAAAGCCATCGTCATCGCCTGCGACCTCACCGATGCAAGACAATGCGACGCGGCCGCCGCGCAGACCCTCGAGGCGTTTGGCGATATCGACATCCTCGTGAATGTCGCGGGCGGCTCGGGGCCTGTCGGCAAGACCGGCGTCGACACCACGCCCGAAGAATTCGACGACATCGTCAGCCTCAACATGAACGGCTGCTTCCACACGATACGCGCAGTGCTGCCGGCGATGATTGCCCAGAGCTACGGCAAGATCGTCAATGTCGGCGGCACATTCGGCATGCGGGGCCGCGCCGGCCGCATGGCCTACTCCGCCTCGAAATGGGGGCTGCGCGGGATCACCAAGAGCTTCGCGCTTGAGGTCGGCATGCACAACATCAACGTCAATTGCGTGGCGCCCGGGATGGTCGACGGACCGCGCTTCCGCGACAAGGTGTGCGCCGACATGGCGAAGAAGCTCGGCATCACTGTCGAGGAAGCGGCCAAACGCCACGCCGAAGATTACGCGCTGCGCCGCGTTTCGACGGACGTCGATATCGCCAATGCCTGCCTGTTCCTGGCCAGCGACGTGTCGCGCCAGATCTCCGGCGCCGACCTGCCGGTCGACGGCGGTTGGGCGATGCTGTGAGGAGATGATCCAATGACCGCAGCCGATATCGTCATTCACGGCGGCAGGATCGTCCTGGCCGATGCCGTGATCGAGGCCAGCCTCGCCATCAAGGGCGAAAAGATCATGGCCATCGGCGCCGTCGATGCGATGCCGCCAGCACTTGAAACACTCGATGCCACAGGGATGCATCTGCTGCCCGGCGCCATCGACGCGCATGTGCATTTCCGCGAGCCGGGATATACGCACAAGGAAGACTGGGGGACCGGCACGGCAGCGGCGGCGATGGGCGGCGTCACCACGGTGTTCGAGATGCCCAACGTCAACCCGCCGACCAGCAATGCAGAGGCGTTGGCACAGAAGCATCGGCTCGCGGCCGAGAAGGCGCATGTCGATTTCGGCATCTACGGCCTGCTGGGCGAGGACAACCTCGGCGATCTCGAGGATCTGATCCGCGGCGGCGTGATCGGCTTCAAATGTTTCATGGGCAACACCTTCGGCAACCTGCCCGCTCCGTCCACGGGCGCGATGCTGGAAGGATTTGAGATTGTCGCGAAGCACGGCCTGCGTATCGCGCTCCACGCCGAGACGGCCTCGATTATGGCGCGCCGGCAGCAGAAGCTTGAGGATGCCGGACGGACCGATGCGCTGGCGCATGTCGCGGCTCGCCCCGCGGTGGTCGCCATTGAGGCGGTCAGCCGCGCTGCCGTCCTCGCCGAATGGACCGGCGCCCGCATTCATATTCTTCACATCTCGTCCGCCGACGAATTGCGTCCCTTGCGCGAGGCCAAGGCGCGCGGCGTCGATGTCAGCGGCGAGACCTGTCCGCAATACCTGCTGCTCGACACCACGGATTACGGCCGTCTGAGCGGCATCATCCGGGTCAACCCGCCGGTGCGTGAGGCGCATCATAAGGGGCCGATCTGGGCGGCGCTGGCCGACGGCACCATCGACATGATCGCGACCGATCACGCCCCGCATGTGCCGGATGAAAAGACGCGCGACAGCATCTGGACCTGCGATTGCGGCTTCCCCGGCGTCGAGACGCAGATGCCGCTGATGCTGAACGAGGTCAGCCGCGGTCGCATGACGATCTCCGACTACGTGCGTTGGACCGCGTTCAACCCGGCCCGCAAATGGGGTCTATACCCGCACAAGGGTGTGCTGCAGCCGGGATCGGATGCCGACATCGCTATCGTCGATCTTGATCGTACTCACGTGCTGAAGGACAGCGAATTGCAGTCCCGCGCCAAGATCACGCCGTGGAACGGCCGTCTTGTTAAGGGCCTACCGGTTCACACGCTGGTGCGCGGGCGGTTCGTGATGAAGGACCGGAAGGTCAACGACACCGCCCGCGGCTGGGGACGGTCGGTTCATACAGTTCAGAAAATGCCGCCGGCCACGCCGCGCAATCGGGAGACCACGACCGACGCGATCACCCGCGCTATTCCCTTCGTCGGTACAAAGCTGGAGACGTCGCATGGACGATAAGGCGTCGCCCGAACCATACGTCACGCTGGACCGCGCCACTGTCACCTATGGACGCGGTGAAAAACAGGTCATGGCGCTGGCCGAGACATCGCTGCGGGTCGCGCCTGGCGATTTTGTGGCGTTGGTCGGACCCAGCGGCTGCGGCAAGTCGACGATCCTCAAGCTGGTCGCCGATATCCTCAAGGCATCGACCGGCAACGTCCTGGTCGCCGGGCGCGAGGTTGGTGCCGAGCCGGTGCGGATCGGCATGGCCTTCCAGAATCCGACCATGCTGCCCTGGCTCTCCATCCGCGACAACGTCATGCTGCCGCTCAAGATCGTGCCGCCGTTCCGCAGCCGTTATCGCCGCGAGCGGCACCGTGAGTTCAAGGATCGTGTCGAGGCCCTGCTGAAACAAGTCGGCCTTGGCGGGTTCGGCGAGAAATTTCCCTGGCAGCTTTCCGGCGGCATGCTGCAGCGCGCCTCGCTCTGCCGCGCGCTGATTCACGACCCGACGATGCTTCTTCTCGATGAACCCTTCGGCGCGCTGGACCAGTTCACCCGCGAAGAGCTGTGGGCCATCATGCAGCAACTGTGGCTGGATCGGAAACCGACGGTCCTGCTAGTGACGCACGATCTTCGCGAGGCGGGCTACCTTGCCAATCGCATCTGCGTGATGTCGGCCCGGCCCGGCAAGATCATCGACGACCGCGAAATCGCCTTCACGCGTCCCCGCAATATCAAGATGACCTATCAGCCGGATTTCGTATCTCTAACGGAGCGGCTGCGCGAACTCATCGTCCATACCGATACGAAGGAAGCGGCGTGATGATGAATTCGGAAACGCGCCGCCGGATCGCATCGGCGGCCCTGATCGTCGGCTTCTTTGTGCTGTGGGAAGTGATCTGCCTCGGCTTCGGCATCCGCGATATCGTCGTTCCCCGCCCGACCCAGATCGTGACGACCCTGTTCGCCCGCCTGCCTGCCATCTGGCCGCATGCGCTGCAGACGCTTTACACCACGCTGGTCGGGTTTGGCCTCGGCATCGCCGCCGGCATCGTGATCGGCGTGATGATCGGCTGGTCCCGGCTGGCCTATGATGTCGCCTATCCGCTGCTTGTCGGCTTTTCCAGCATTCCCAAGGTCGCGGTGGTGCCGATCTTCGTGTTGTGGTTCGGCGCCGGTGCCGTACCAGCCATCCTCACCGCGATGATCATGAGCATCTTCCCAATCGTGGTGAATGTCGCGACCGGCCTCGCGACAACGGAGCCCGAGCTGGAAGACGTGCTGAAGACCCTCCGCGCCTCGAAATATGAAATCCTGCGCGATGTCGGCCTGCCGCGCACCATGCCGTATTTCTTCGCGTCCCTGAAGGTCGCCGTGACGCAGGCCTTCGTCGGCACCGTGGTGTCGGAGACGGTCGCCTCCAACCTCGGTATCGGCAATCTTATGATGATCGCCAGCTCCAGCTTCGACGTGTCTCTCGTCTTTGCCGGATTGCTGATCCTGGCGATCCTCGGCGTCGGCCTTTACCTGATCTTTTCGTTCATCGAAAACCGCGTCACCGGCTGGGCTCGCCGCAAGGACGATCTCAGCATGGCGTGACGACGGTTGTCGGAGACGGGCGGATCAGTTCTTTCGGTCTGAATTCATCTGCCGGACCTGCCCCGCGCGTTCATCGCCGCGTGCGGCGCCGCCTTTGTTCGCCCGATCTGTCGCAGCCTTGTCGGCCTTCTGGGGCTTGGCCTTTTCAACCTTTTCTGCCTTGGCCTTGGGGGCGTCTGCCGGTTTGCCTTGGGCAAAGGCGGGAGCAGATGCGGCCAGCAGAATGGCGAGCGCGAGATTGACGGCTTTCATGGGTTTCCTCCGTAACTGACCTAGGCGGCACCAGCTTATAGCCTTAGGCAGCCGTACGATATGTGAACTCTGTGGAAACATGTGCCGGACCGGGAAATAACCGACCCGAAACGGGGTGTTTCTATCCGCCGGTCTTTAGGCCAATATTTGGCAAGAACAAAACTGATTTGGGAGGACGTCAGACCATGGGACCCGAGCAACACACTGCGGATTCCGAAGGTTGCATCTGTTGCGCCGGCAAAACACCGTTTACTCGGCGGGGTCTTCTTCTGGGAGGCGCGGCCCTGGGCGGCCTTGCCGCCTCCGGATTCCTGGCGGGTCCAATGAAGGCTGCGGCCCAGGCGCCCGCCGCCACGGCCCCGCGCGGCAACGACTATATCCTGCGCGGCGGCTATATCATCACGATGGACGGCGCGCTCGGCGATATCCCTGTTGGTGACGTTCACATTCGTAACGGCGCCATCGTCGCGGTTGGTCCTTCTGTCGCTGCTCCCGGTGCCGAGATCCTCGATGCGCGGGACATGATCGTCATGCCCGGCTTCGTCGAGACCCACTCCCATTCCTGGAATGCGCTGTTCAAGAACATGCGGCGGCCCGGCACGGACTATTTCCCGCTAAAGGCGGCCTTCGGCAAGCATCACACCCCGGTCGAGTATTATCGCGCGAACCGCCTGTTTATGGCCGAAGCGCTCGACGCCGGAATCACGACGGTCCTCAACTATGCGCACAACACTCAGACCCCGGCGCATGTGGACGAGGAAATCCGCGCGATGAAGGAAAGCGGCCTGCGCGGCCGTTACCACTATAGCGGGCTCGACGAATATCCGACCGACAAGGTTCTCGACTTCGCCGATATGGAACGGGCGATGCGCCGGTGGTTCGGCCCGGGATCCGGCGGCCTGATTGAGTTCGGCTACGGCCTGCGGCCCGCCTTCCCGCTCGGCACCGGCGTTACGGCCTATCCGCAGGAGTTCAAATGGGCGCAGGATCGCGGCCTGCACATTGTCATGCATGCCGGTTTTACGCCGACCTCGTTTACGCCGGGCCCCGCCAAGCTCGCCGCGGAGGGCTTCGCCAAGAATCTGATCTTCGTGCACACGCAGTGGTACACTGAGGCGGATCGCGAAACGATGATCAAGAACGGCACGACGGCCTCGTTCTCGCTCGGCAGCGAGATGGCGTCGCAGGTCGGCAACGAGCTGCGCTTCCAGATTCTTGAGATGGCGCGGACAGGCGTGAACGTCACGCTATCGCATGACGCGACATCGCTCAACCCAACTTCGATGTTCAACCAGATGCGGCTGGCCTTCAATATGGCGTCGGTCCGCGAGACCGCCGTCGCCCGCTACCGGCTGTCGCAGACCCAGTGCCTGGAGATGGCAACCATCAACGGCGCCAAAGCCATGGGCCTCGCCGACAAGATCGGATCGCTGGTGCCGGGCAAGCGCGCCGACATCATCACAATCCGCACCGACGACATCAATATGGTGCCGTTCGAGAACGGCCACTCGGCAGTCCTGCATAGCGCCAATACCAAGAATGTCGACACCGTGATCGTCGACGGCCGGATCCTGAAGTTCGGCGGCCGCATCGTCGGCATCGACGTGGAAAAGGTCCGTCGCGAGGCGCTGGAGTCCTTCTTCCTGCTCCGTGAGCGTGCCGGCGGCCAGTGGGCGCCGAAACCCTGGGAGAAGCGCCCGGCTTGAGGCAGCGCTTCGTCAGCTAGCGGTCAGATGATCCCACATGCGCTCCATGATGCCGCCCGACCATGTGGCGCGGGCTGTCGTTTCGGCCTCTGAATAGATAAAAGCCGAGGCATCGACGCCCGACGCGAGGACATCCAGCTCGACGCGCGCGGCGTCCTCGAGATACCAGGCGAGAACGGTCGCATGCTGCAGGGACTGCGCGGCGGTGATGGCGCCGTTGCCGCGCATGACGATGGCGTTGCTCCCGCCCAAAGTTTTGGCGAGCGCTGCGGCCCGGACGTCGTCCCGGATCAGGACCGGATCCGTCCACAGCGGCGCGCCTTGCGCAAAGAAAGATCCGAAGCCGTGGCGCGGCTTCGGTGTCCGGCCCAGTGCCGACACCGACATGATCTTCGGCGGAAAGAAGCGGCAGATGCCGCGCACATCTGGCCGCAGGCGATATATCTGTTGATGCGCCCGCACCTCGCCCAGCACCCCGTCTGGCAAGGCGCCTTCGACCGATACCGTCACGCAGGGATCGCCGACACGCACGCGCGACATCGCTTTCGACGGCGTCACCAGAAAATGCTCGTCATCGATCCGGGCGGAGCAATGGCCATAGGCATGCACCAGCCCCGCACGCGCCAACGCTTCGGCGGACCGGCAAACCAGGGTGCTGAGATCCTGATCAGTCATCGTTACGGCGGAACTCCGGAATATCGGGACGCGACCCCCAGACGCAGAACGATTCCGGAGTGAACGGAAACTGGCGCGGCCGCCAGGTCTGCTCATCGATCTCGTTCACGCCGCAGGAATACTCATAGACCATGCCGTCCGGTCCCTCGAAATACAGGAACATGGCGCCGGAGGTCGCATGGCGCCCGGGCCCGAACACGATCCGCACCTGCCGCTTCTGGAGGAAATACCAGTTGCGCATGACATCGTCGAACGTCGCGACCTGATGGTTCACATGCTGCACGCCAACACCGGCCGATGGAAACAGCGCAATCGAATGATGGATCTTGCTGATGCGCAGCAACGCCGCGTCGCCGATCCAGTCGCTCACCCGCGCACTGCACAGCGTGGTCCAGAATTTTTCGTCCTCGACCAGCCGGTTCGATTTCAGGCCGATATGGTTGAAACCGGTAATGCCGGCATCGCGCGTCCCGTGATAGCGAACGCCGTTGTGATGCGGCCGGGTGACAATCTCCACCGTGTTGCCGGATGGATCTTTTGTGAAAATGACCTCCCGCACCCGCCTCAGTTCGGCGTCCTCGGTCGTGCCCCGGCGGACCGGATAGCCCGCGGCTTCGATCTCCGCCGCGGCGCGCTCGAGCGCTGTCGGATCGGCCAGCTCGAAGCCAACCGCGGTCACCGCGGGATCGCCTTCGACGTAGCACAGCGTGTGATCACGAGAATCGCTTTTGAAATAAGCGAACTTCCCTTCACGGCCAACCGGCATCAAGCCGAGCACATCGTGCGCAAACCGGCTCGATTGTTCGAGGCTGCTCGCGCCGAGCCGCACGTAGCGGATGTCCTGAAGATTGATCATGGTTCTCGCGTCGACTACCGGTGGCGATCTGCTGTTCCGCGTCTGCCGCAGGCAAAATCGCATGCGACGCCCCTGCTGATCAACCGAACACTTACCGCGTCGTGCTTTTGGCGAGCCGCTTCTCGAGGCGGCGGACGAGATAGGATGCGATGACGATCAGCACCAGATATTCGAGAACGAGGAAGGTATAGATCTCCAGAGGCCGGTATTCCGTCACGGTCAGCTCATTGGCCCGCCGCGTCAGTTCCTGGTAGCCGATCACCGAGATGATCGACGACATCTTGAGCATGTAGACGAACTGGTTGCCAAGCGCCGGCAGGATGCTGCGGATCGCCTGCGGCAGGACGATGAAACGCATCAGCGGCCAGTATTTGAGCCCCAGGCTCATCGCCGCTTCGACCTGGCCGCGCTCGACCGACTGGATGCCGCCGCGGAAGATCTCCGCCTCAAACGCGCTGTCGCTCAGCGCCAGCGAGACCAGACCGGCCGCAAACACGCCCAGCTGGAGATCGAGCACGACCGGAAGGCCGTAGTAAACCCACAGCACGAGGACGAGCAGCGGAATCGCGCGAAAGCCCTCGACGTAGATGCGGTTGAAGGCCCTTGCGTAGCGGTTTTTCGACAGTCCCGGCAAGGCGACCAGAATCCCGAGCACCGTCGAGCAGGCAATCGCCGCCAGGGACAGGGACAGCGTCGCCCAGAGGCCCGAGATCAGAAATTGAAGATTGGACTGGCCCTTCGGCGTAAAGGGCAGGATGACGTACCAACCCCAAGTGTAGGTGCTGGTGCCGCAGCCGCTCAGAATGATGGCTGCGGCACCCAGTGCCAGAAGGGCGGCGCTGGAGCGCCGCATCGCGTGTTAGCGCGGCATCCACTTCACCTCAAGCCGCTCGAAATAGCCGTCCGCCTTCTTCATCGTCACCCACGAGTTGAGGAAGTTGAGCCATACCGTGTCGTCCTGCGCCGCCATGTAGGCGAAGGGCCGGCGGTTGCGCGGCTCGTCACGCGCAGTGATCACCAGCTGGTCGTAGCGCTGGACCAGCTGCGAGGCCTCGACATTGCTGGTGATGGTCACGTCGGCGCGCTTGGCCATCACTTCCTGATATCCGGCGGCGGGCGGCTGCACGGCAACGATCTGCGCCTTGGGGAAGTGCGCGCGTGCCTGCTCCTCGAACACCGTGCCGAGGGTGACGGCGACCTTGACGCCGGCCTGATTGACGTCGTTCCAGGTCTTGAACTTTCCGGCGTTGTCCTTGAGCACGACCGGCAGCGTTCCGGCTTCGGTGTATGGCAATGTGAACCCGATGGTGCGGGCACGCGCCATGTTCATCGACGAGCCGCCCATGAAGATATCGTATTTGTTGGAGATCACGCCGGCGATCAGTGTCGGCCATTCGGCCGTCACGAATTCAACCTTCACGCCCATGTCCTTGGCCAGCTCTTCCGCCGCTTCGACGTCGAAGCCCTTGAAGGTGTTGCTGGCGGGATCGCGCACCGACATCGGGTTGAAGTCGCCCGTCGTGCCGACCCGGATCGTACCGCGCTCCAGGATCTGGTTGAGACGCGATTTGGTCTGTGCCTGTGCCGAGCCGGCAACGAGAGCGAGGGCCAACACGGGCAAAAGGATTTTTCGGAACATCTGTACAGCCTCCAGGGATTAAGTGTGATTACTTGCGATAGGCGAACGCTTTGTCGAAGCGGCCGACGATATAGTCGCCGCATGAGACCGGTGGATATGCAGGCGCCGTGCCGGGCGCGACACAAGCCGGCAGAACCTCGATAGTCGTGTCGTAATCGGGGTCGAAAAACACGGCGATCGAGTAGCGTGCGCGGCCGGATGTGTTGACCACCCGATGCGGGGTCGAGGTGAATACATCGTTGGTCCAGCGCGCCAGCAGGTCACCGATATTGATGACGAAGGTGTCGGGGATGGGCGGTGCCGCGATCCACTCGCCGGCCCGGTTGCGCACCTGCAGACCGCCGTTGGAATCCTGCGACAGGATGGTCAGGCAGCCGTAGTCAGTATGCGCGGAAACACCGAACTGCTTCGCACCCAGATCGGGTGGCTGCGGTGGGTAGTAGATGATCGAGCCACGCGACAGCGGCTTGCGATAGCGATCGACAAAGAACGTCTCGGGCAGATCGAGCGATACCGCGATGGCTCGCAGCAGGACGCGCCCGACCCCGTCGACCGCCGCGTAATAGCGGTCGAGCGCCGCCTTCATCTCCGGCATGTCGGCCGGCCATCTGTTCGGCCCCATCAGTTTCTTGCCCGCACGGACATCAGGATCGCTCTCCGGCAGATCGAGGCCGAAGATGAAACTCTCCTTAAGGTCGGGCCTGGCGCCCTCGTACATCTTCGCTTCGCCGACGGTGAGAAAGCCGCGATGCCTGTTGTCGATTTTCACCTGCTGCTTGTCCGCTTCGGAGCGGGCAAAAAACCTGTGCGATACGTCATAGGCGGTCTCGACGACATCGGCCGGCACACCGTGTCCCGAGACATAGAAGAAACCGACTTCCGTCGACGCGCGGCGGATTGCCGCAGCCACCGAGGCCAGCCCGGCCGAGATTTCGATCACCGGAATCTCGGTGAACTCCACCTGGCGCGCGGTGGCATAAGCCATCAGACGTGTTCCCAGTCGCGCACGCTGCCAGTGTTGGGCGGCGAAAGGCCGAGCACGTCGCCCGCTGTCGTAACACCAAGGCCGTTGAGCAGGCGGTTCGAATAGTTGAAATAGGCGCAGACCTGGTTGGCCTCTAAAATCTCGGCGTCGTCGCAGCCGGCGGCGCGCGCCGCAACAACGTCATTCTCTTCCATCTTCCCCGGCTGTTCCGTCAGCTTGCGTACGTAACGCAGCAAGGCAAGTTCGCGGCCGGCAAAAGCATCTTCCGGTTTACCCGCGGCCAAGGCGGTGTAGATCGCTTCGGCCTTCGTCCGATCTTTGAGCAACCGAGACAGGCCGGCGAAATGATGCGCGACGCTGTAATCGCAGCAATTGGTCAGGCTGGTATAGATGCCCAGGCACTCCAGGAACCATACCGGCAGCGTATTGCCGGTATGATGCAGCACGCTTTTATAGAGCGCGCTATGCCCTTCCATCGTGTGCGGACGCAGGCTGTGCACCTTCATCACATTGTCGATGGCGTCGTTCGGCCCCTTCACCCGGTCGTAGAGGGTCCGCAGATAGCCCTCGGAGTCCGCATAGGGGATCATCCTGATCCAGGCACTCATGACATTGCTCTTCTGCTGATCAATCGGGAGAAAAGCGCCGCGGCGGCCGTGCAAACAGGCGACGCACTATCGGCTCGAATGTGCTGAGCGGCAGGTTGTCGTAGCTCGCATCCATCGCGTTCTGATCGTATTTGGCCACGAAGCGGGCCGTCCACTCGAAATGCGGATGACCACGCCACTGATCGCGGGCATTCAGGTTTACGGTCGGATCGTTGACCATGTGAAAGTCCTGGAACACCTGATGATGCAACAGCATCCAGTGGTTTGCTTCGGAAATATAAGGCCGTAGCAGCGCCGCCGCGACGGCGCCATGCGCGCTCGGTGATGCCACGAAGCCGATATCATGCAGCAGGGCGACCGCCACAGTTTCCTCGTCCAGCCCGTCGCGAAGGGCCATCGTCGCCGACTGCAGGCAATGGCGGAAATTATTGATGGGATAGCCGAAGGACAGGTCTTCTGCCGACCCGCCCAGCATACGCAGGACATCTACTGTCTGGCGCTCGGCAAAAAAGACGGCGCGCTGACGCTCCAGCACGGCCAGGTCTTCAGCCGAGCAGTCTTCCAGGGCCGGCGCCCCAACATACGACCAAGCAGGGTCGGCGAGCCGTGTACGACCCTGCATATCTGATGTCCCGTCCGTCAAAATGCCCCCTCGGCTGACTACAGATGCACTATGATCGAAACCCGTACAGGGGTAAAGAATGGCCGTTTCATGCTGCTCCAACTGAGTTCATGGCCCGAAGTCGACGCCTACCTGAAGCGCTCGACCGGCATCATCATTCCGACCGGCTCGACTGAGCAGCACGGCCCGACCGGCCTGATCGGGACCGACGCTCTCTGTGCCGAAGTCGTCGCCAGGGGCGTCGGTGACGCCGCCGGAGCGCTCGTCGCCCCGACCATCAGCGTCGGCATGGCGCAGTTCAATCTCGGCTTTGCCGGGTCCATGACCATGCGCCCGTCCACCCTCATGGCGGTGGTCCAGGACTACGTTAAGTCCCTCGCCCGCGCCGGCTTCGAGCGCTTCTATTTCGTCAACGGTCACGGCGGCAACCTCGCGCCGTTGCGCGCCGCGTTCCAGGAAATCTACGCCGAACAGAGCATGGCCTCCGGGTCCAACATGATGATCCGGTGCAAGCTCAAGAGCTGGTGGGAAGGTCCTGCCGCGAACGCCCTGCGCAAGCAACTCTACGGGACCTGGGAGGGTTATCACGCGACGCCGAGCGAGATTGCGCTCATGCAGTTCGCCTACCCTGACCACATCAAGACGGCACCGCTCGGCCCGCCGGTCGCCGCGCCCAACGATGCGATGATCGAGCATGGTGGC
Source organism: Alphaproteobacteria bacterium (assembly GCA_965279355.1). Taxonomy (GTDB): domain Bacteria; phylum Pseudomonadota; class Alphaproteobacteria; order CACIAM-22H2; family CACIAM-22H2. Next base: position 461,165 of record OZ257155.1, read on the forward strand.
GACAACTATTTCGATGCCGACGATCACCGCCGCCGCTTTCCCGACGGTCGCGTCGGTTCCGATCCGACCCTCGCCAATCCCGCCGATGGGAAACGGATCTACGAAGCCGCGGTTGCCGACATGGCAGCCGACTATCGGGCGTTTCTCGCTGCTTCTTAGGAAGGTCAGGTCACGCTAACGTGATGCGTGATTCCGACGCAAGGATTTCCGGCGCCTGTGCAACAGGGCTCCGAACCGCAAAACTATTGCCGACAGGGTGAACATTTCCCCGCTGGATGAAACCTTTGGGTCCTGCTTAACGAATAAGGGTAAGCAGAACCAGGAGCACGTATGTCGCTGCAGTTACAGCCAGTAGAAATCAAATCGCCCCAGCCGGCGGCGGCAAGCGTTCCCGTCGTCGAAATGACCGGGGCGATCCTCGTGTTTGGTGGCTGCTACAGCAACCTCGAGGCCACCGAAGCGGTCCTCCAGGAAGCGGCCCGGCTAAATATTCCGGCCAACCGCGTGATCTGCACCGGCGATGTCGTCGCCTATGGCGCCGATGCCCTCGCGACCGCACGCCTGATCCGGGAGTCCGGCGTCCATGTGATCATGGGAAATTGCGAAGAGTCGCTGGGCGCCGGGGCGGAAAATTGCGGCTGCGGCTTTGCCGAAGGTTCGGCCTGCGACCAGCTGTCCGTGGCCTGGTACGCCCACGCCGATGCGCAGCTCGATGCGTCGTCACGCGCGTGGATGCGCGCCCTCCCCCGCCGGATCGATCTTCGCATCGCCGGACAGACCCTCGCGGTTGTTCATGGGACCGTCGACCGGATCAATCAGTTCCTCTTCGCTTCCGACAACGAGGCCGAGTTCCGCCGACAGTTGGACCTTTCGGGCTGCGACGGGATCGTCGCCGGCCATTGCGGGCTGCCCTTCACCCGCCGGGTCGACGGCCGGCTATGGCACAACGCCGGCGCGATTGGCATGCCGGCAAACGACGGCACTACCCGCAGCTGGTACTCCCTCATCCAGCCGACCGAGGCCGGACTTTCCATCACCCACAGGCCGCTGGCGTTCGATCACGGAAAGGCCGCCGAGAAAATGCGGGCGGCGGGCCTGCCGCACGGCTACGCCGATGCGCTGCTCACCGGGCTCTGGCCGAGTTGCGATGTCCTCCCGGCGGCTGAGCTGACGCAACGCGGTCATCCGATCGACGAGAAGGCTCTCGACTGGCCCCCGCAGAGAACCGAAACTGCGATACCGATGCCTGTCATTTCTGCCATCACCAAGTTCACCGATCCCGTGGTCACCCTCAGCGGTGCGCCGCGCGCCGTTGTGCCGCTCAATGGGCTTCAAACGCTGTGGTTCAATACCGGCACGCTGTGCAATCTCGCCTGCGAGAACTGCTATATCGAATCCTCGCCGCGCAACGACCGGCTGGTCTATCTCGGGCGGGCCGAAGCAAGACGGTTCCTCGCGGAAGCCACCGTATCCCATCCTGAGCTGCAAGAAATCGGCTTCACCGGCGGCGAGCCGTTCATGAATCCCGACATGCTGACCATGATGGAGGACGCACTGCGGGCGGGTTTTCGCGTGCTGGTCCTGACCAACGCGATGAAGCCCATGCAGCATGTGAAGGTTCCGCTACTCGATCTTCACCGCCGCTTCCCGGGACGCATCGCGATCCGCGTGTCTGTCGACCACTACCGGGCCGACCGCCACGAACAGATTCGCGGCGTCCGAACCTGGCAGCCAACCATCGACGGCCTGCAATGGCTGGCGGCCAACGGCTTCGATCTTTCCGTTGCCGGAAGAATGTTGTGGCGGGAAAGCGAAGCCGATCTCAGGAAGGGCTACCAGTCGCTGTATGCAGAGCTTGGCCTTGCCCTGGACGCTCATGATCCGTCCCGCACGGTCCTGTTTCCGGAAATGGATGACGGTGCCGACGTGCCGGAAATCACACACCAGTGCTGGACCATCCTGGGCAAGACGCCGGACTCGGTCATGTGCTCGTCGTCGCGCATGGTCGTCCATCGCAAGGGCGCGGATCACGCGAGCGTCGTGGCCTGCACGCTCCTGCCCTATGACGAGCGCTTCGAACTCGGGACGACGCTGCGCGATGCAGCGCGCGCCGTGAGTCTCAACCATCGGCACTGCGCCAAGTTCTGCGTGCTCGGCGGGGCATCCTGCAACCCGGCACACGGATGAACACCGGCGCATGACACAGACGATCGACGCCGATCTCTGCGTCATCGGCGCCGGTTCGGCGGGGCTGTCGATTGCCGCCGGCGCCGTCCAGATGGGCGCAAGCACGGTGCTGATCGAGGGCGGCCGCATGGGCGGCGACTGCCTGAATACCGGTTGTGTGCCATCCAAGGCCCTTCTCGCCGCCGCGCATGCTGCGGAGACATTGCGACGCAGCGGCCCGTTCGGCATCGATGCGGATCCGCCGCGGGTAAACTTCCGCCGGGTGCGCGAGCATGTTCAGGGCGTCATCGCGGCAATCGCGCCCCATGATTCAGAGGAACGGTTCCGGGCGTTGGGCTGCACGGTCCTGCGGAACCATGCGCATTTTGTCGACGATCGCACTGTCGATGCTGGCGGCATCCATGTCCGGGCGCGCCGGTTTGTTGTTGCCACCGGCAGCCGGGCTGCGGTTCCGCCTATTCCCGGCCTGACATCCGTGCCGTATCTGACGAACGAAAACATTTTTGAACTGGCTGAATTGCCGAGCCATCTGATCGTGATCGGAGCAGGCCCCATTGGCTGCGAGATGGCGCAGGCCTTCCGGCGGCTTGGCGCGCGGGTGACGGTTCTGGAAAAAGGCCAGATGATGCCGAAGGACGATCCCGAAGCGGTGGCGATCGTTCGAGCCCAACTGCTGCAGGACGGGATCGCGTTGATGGAAAAGGCCGACATCGCGCGGGCAGATGCCGGTCCGACCGGCGTGACCATCGTCTTAAGCGATTCAAGCCGCATCGAAGGATCGCATCTTCTGGTGGCCGCCGGCCGCAGGCCGAACATCGAAGATCTGTGTCTCGACTATGCCGGCATTGTCACCACGGCCAGAGGCATCCAGGTTGATCGGCGCCTGCGGAGCAGCAACAGGCGGGTGTTTGCAGCAGGCGATGTCGCCGGTGGCCCCCAATTCACCCATTGGGCGGGGTATCACGCCGGAATCATCCTGCGAAACGCTCTGTTCCACCTTCCGGCTAAAGTGAACGACGCGGCGCTCCCATGGGTAACGTTCACCGATCCGGAGCTGGCACAGGTCGGGCTGACCGAGGCCGAGGCACGCACGCACCATGGCGACACCGTCCGTGTGCTCACGGCGCGATTTGCCGAGAACGACCGCGCCCGCGCCGAACGTCGGACCGATGGTTTCGCCAAAGTCATCACCGACAAGCGCGGGCGAATCCTGGGCGCGACCGTCGTCGGCGCGCAAGCTGGCGAGATCGTCCAGTCCTGGGCGCTGGCGATCGTAGGCAAACTGAAAATCGGCACCGTGGCCGGAATGATTGCGCCATACCCCACCATGGGCGAGATCAACAAACGCGTTGCAGGTAGCTATTTCACACCGAGGCTGTTCAGCAGCCGCACCCGCGCGCTGGTTCGTTTCCTGCGTTTTCTGGGATGAGCGCGATACTGAAACGGGTTGCGCCGCTCGTTCTCGTGGCAGCGCTGGTAATAGTCGCCTTCGCATTCGACCTGCATCGCTACCTCACTCTCGATGCGCTACGGGACAATCGGCAGGCGCTTCAGTCATTTGTCACCGGAAACCGCGCGCTGGCCGCTCTCACCTTCGCCGCCGCCTATATCGTCGTTGTGGCGCTTTCGCTGCCCGGAGGTACGATCATGACCGTGGCTGGCGGTTTTCTGTTCGGCGGCCTGATCGGCGGCGGGATCGCGATCGTCGCGGCAACGCTCGGCGCATCGCTGGTCTTCCTCATTGCCCGCACTGCCGTGGGCGATGCCCTCCGAAAACGCGCCGGTCCCTTCATGCACAGTCTTGATGATGGCTTTCGCGCCAATGCCTTCAGCTATCTGCTGTTCCTGCGCCTGGTCCCCGCTTTTCCGTTCTGGGTGGTCAATCTGGTACCGGCACTGGTTGGTGTTCCGCTCACCGTGTTTGCCGCCGCGACGGCCATCGGCATCGTTCCCGGCACATTTATCTTTGCTTTCTTCGGGGCGGGCCTCGGCGAATTCTTCGATGCGGGCGACGAAATAAGCCTAGCCAATGTTCTCAGCCCCACCCTGATCGCTGCGTTCGTCGGCCTTGCGCTGCTCGCCCTGCTGCCTGTCGCGATCCGTCGCTGGCGGAACCGATGACCCTGTCCATCATCATCCCGACACTCAACGCCGCGCGCGATCTTCGCCGGACACATAACACCCTGTCGACGGCGGACGAGGTGATCGTTGTCGACGGCGGATCGATGGACGGCACACAAGCCATCGCCCAGGAGATTGGCGCGCGGCTGTTTTCAGGCGATCCCGGGCGCGGACGGCAGCTAATGGTCGGAGCCGCCCAGGCCAATAGTGAATGGCTTTTGTTTCTTCATGCGGACACGCGTCTCGAAGAGGGCTGGGCGACCGAGGCAAAAGCATTCATGGCCGATCCGGCCAATGCGATGCGAGCGGGCGTGTTTCGCTTCGCGCTGGACTCAGGGGCTCCACAGGCGCGGCGACTGGAAGCGCTGGTGTCGTGGCGCACAAGAATGCTCAAACTTCCCTACGGCGATCAGGGATTGCTGATCTCGCGCGCTTTTTATGTTGCGCTCGGCGGCTATCGTCCCCTGCCGCTTATGGAGGACGTGGACCTGGTCCGGCGCATCGGACGAAGGAATGTCATCCCGCTAGCCGCCAGAGCGGTCACTTCCGCGCAGCGTTGGGAACGCGACGGCTGGTTGCGTCGATCGGCCCGCAATCTCTTCTGCCTTGGTCTTTATTTTACCGGAGTGTCGCCGACTGTCCTTCGGCGCCTGTATGGCTGAGATGCTGTCGCGCCATCTGGTAATCTTTGCCCGCCTGCCAAGGCTAGGAACCGGAAAGCGGCGCCTCGCAGCCGACATCGGCGCGGTCGCCGCACTGAATTTTCAGCGGACGACATTGTCCGACATCACCCGCACGCTGGCATCCGATCGGCGCTGGCGAACATGGCTCGCTGTAACTCCGGCTCGCAGCGGTCCATGGCCAGTCCGCGCACCGCGCCTTGTCCAGCCGCGAGGCAATCTCGGCCGACGGATGGCGGGAATCGCCCGCGCGCTACCGCCCGGACCGGTGATCATTGTCGGCAGCGACATCCCCGGCATCCGGCCGACGCACATTGCCGACGGTTTCCGGGCGCTGGGTCATCACGATGCCGTCTTCGGGCCGGCGCGGGATGGCGGATACTGGCTGGTCGGGCTGAAGCGCCGGCCGTGTTTCGTCGATCCGTTCCCGGGCGTCCGCTGGTCGACGCGGCATGCACTCAAGGACACGCTCGCCAATCTGGCGGGGCGGCGGATTGCCCGTCTGGATACACTCGACGATATCGACGACGGCGCCGCGCTGCGGCGCCACATGAAGCGGAGCCTGAAGTCATGACCACCGTGCCGCCGAAAGCGCTGTCGCAATACCCGTGGTTCATCCGGCTCTTTCTGTGGAAGCAGAAACGGACCTACGGCAAGGTGCTGGAGCCCGGTCTGCTCTGGGGCCGCAGTCCGTGGGTCTTTTCGACCGTTGCGCTGCTTTACGGCGCGCTCAACCGCGGTTCGTCACCGCTCTCGCCCGCGCTGCGGTCGCTGGTGACGGTTCGTGTATCGCAAATCAATCACTGCGCCTTCTGCGTCGACATCAATTCGGCGACTCTCCTGAAGAGAGGCGTCTCCAGCGACAAGGTCGAGGCCCTTTCCAACTGGCGCAGCAGCACTCTCTTTTCCGATGAGGAACGTCTCGCGCTTGCTTACGCCGAAGCCATGACCATCACCGAACCCGGCGTTACCGACGAGCTTCGGCGGGAACTGAAAGCGCACTGGAGCGACGATGCACTCGTCGAACTGACCGGATTGATCGCCTTTCAGAACCTTTCCTCAAAATTCAACGCCGCGCTCGACGTTCCCCCGCAGGGGTTCTGCATCATTCGTCCGCAGTCTTAGAATCGCCCACCACCGGTTCTGGGCGCTGTACGTCAGACGAAGGCGCTTACACGAGCGCGCCTGCAGCCTCTTCGGCAGCCGGCACCACGTCGTATGCGTACAGATGCTTCCGGAATTCGGCATGCGCGGCCAGTTCGGCGTCTCGCTTCTTAATATCGGCGTACGCTGACATGGAGTCGACCCGAAGCCCGTTCTCCCGCGCACCGAGTTGAACCTCGGCGACACGCGCGCGACGCAAGCGCTCATAGGCGGCGAGCGCAGCGGGGGCCGAGCCCTTCTCGGCCTTCGCAAGGATCTTGGCCAGTGCCATGCCATCCTCGATTGACTGGTTGGCACCCTGGCCGAGATGCGGAAGCATCGGATGTGCAGCGTCGCCGAGGAGTGTCAGCCTTCCCTTACTCCAGGTCGGCAACGGTTCCCGGTCATAGAGCGCCCAGCGAAAGCATGTCCTGACCTGCTTCAGCACCTGACCGATGCGCGGATCCCAGCCCGCAAATTCGGCACGCAATTTGTCGGGATCCCCGGGAGCAGACCATGACTCCTTCATTTCCTCATCAGCCGGCACGAAGCCGACATAGTTCACCATGGTGCCGTGCCGGACCGGAAAAACCAGAAAATGCCTGGACGGACCAGCCCACATCTCCCAGCGGTCCATCGGCCAGTCTGGAAGGTCTTCGCGCGGCACCAGTCCACGATAACTGATGGTGCCGTGAAACACCGGCTTCGATGGCGGAAAAACATGAGGGCGCATTTCCGAATGAATGCCATCGGCACCGATGACAACGTCGGCTTCGATTGTCGCGCCGTTGGCGAACCGGACGCGCGCGACATCCGACGTCTGCTCGAAATCCGTGGCGCGATGCCCGCAATGGATGATGTCCTTGGGCAGATTGGCGGAAAGAAACTCAACATAGTCCGCACGATGCATGCCGAAATTCGCCGCCCAACCCGCGGCATCGGTTACCTGCACCGCAGCAATCGGAGTGCCGTCATGGCGGAAATAGTGGGACTTGGTCCCCACTCGTGCCCCGTATTTTTCGACGGCAGCACCGAGCCCAACGCGCTCAAGATGACGCACCGCATTGGGCGTAACGTAAACGCCTGCACCAATTTCACCGAGCGCCGCAGCCTGCTCGTAGACCGAAACGCGCAAACCCTGACGGAGCAGCGCGTTCGCAGCGAACAACCCGCCGATACCACCGCCAATGATCGCAATATGAAGTGTCTTCATGGATTTTCCTCGGCCGGGATATGAACCCTTACGTCACAATATCGAGGAGCGCCGGTCTCACGCCAAGCTGGTCGACAAGCTGTTTTAGCTCGGCCTTTGCCTGGGCATTACTGAGTTGATGACGCTCGGCCAGGATCAATTCGTTTTTCAGCGAATGTTCGAGGCCGATAAGCTCGGTCACCCGTACTTTGTATCCGTGCGCCTCCAGAACCAGGCCACGGATTGTATTCGTGGCCTGGGCACCGAACTCACGCCGCTGGATCGGATGGCGCCAAAGTTGGCGCAACGGCCCCTTCTGGCCTTCCAGCAATCGGGCGAGTTCGGCCTGACAGCAGGGAATCAGCGCGATCGTTTTCGCCTCGTGACGGAGCGCAAAGCGAATGGCGTCGTCGGTCGCTGTGTCGCAGGCATGCAATGCGGTAACCATATCGACCCGCCGCCCGGGAAGAGCCGCCTGGTCGATCGGTGCACAGACAAATTCCATGCGCTCGAAACCGGATTCGGCGGCCAAAGCCTGAGACGCCGCCACCAGATCAGCACGTGCCTCGACCCCGATGACCCGCCCGCGCCCGGCCGGGCCCAGGATAAGATCGTAGAGCACAAAGCCGAGATAGGACTTGCCGGCACCGAGATCGGCAAGCACCGGCTCGTCAGTCGCCTTCAGCAGCGTATCGAGGAAAGGGCGCAGGATATGCGCCAGATGCAGAACCTGTTTCAGCTTGCGGCGTGAATCAGCGTTCAGTTCCCCATCTCGCGTGAGGATATGGAGCGCCTTCAGCAGTGCTACGGATTTTTCCGACTTTTGGCCGGGCCAGAGCTCCGCCAGGATATCGGCTGATTTGTATCTCTTGCGTTCGTTTGTCATGTGCCCGGCCGCGACAATCTGTCGAATCTCCGACGCGGCAGAAACGGACCTACGGAGACTCTGGAATTAGTTGGCGGAAGGGACAGGAGCGAACTCACGTCCCCCCACGTTTCACGTTGTTTCCCGAAAAAGAAATTCACCTTTTAATTCAATTGTATTACGAGAAACCCGTCTCGACCTGTTTCTAGCCATGCATTACAATCTCAGATTTCCACGTGGGTAGTTTTGGGGGAAAAGACGTGGGTAAAATTTGTGGGTAGAGGATCGGGGTGAAGCTAAATGGGTGCGTTCGGACGTCTAAGTGCGCTTACCGTAGCAAAGGCAACAGCCCCTGGAATGTATCCGGATGGGGGAGGTCTATACCTGCAGATCGGACACGGCAATGCACGGTCTTGGGTCTTCCGATACATGCTTGAAGGTCGCTCTCGCGAGATGGGCCTAGGTTCAGCCCGGGTCGTCTCATTGGCGGATGCACGAAAAAAAGCGGCCGAGCATCGGCTCCAGCTGAGCAATAGAATCGATCCCCTCTCCGCCCGTCAAGCTGAACGTACAAGTGCGCGAGTGGCGGCAGCCAGTTCAGCATCGTTCCGACAGGTCGCCGAAGCCTATATCGAGGCGCACGAGGCAGAGTGGAAAAGCAATAAACACGCTTCCCAATGGCGCGCCACACTAGCAGCTTATGCGTACCCCATTATTGGTAACCTGCCTGTCCAATCTGTAAACACAGATCTGGTGCTTAAGGTGCTCAATCCGATCTGGCGAGAAAAAACCGAAACTGCTGGGCGGGTTCGGGGGCGTATCGAGAGCATCATCGATTCAGCGACCGCACGAGGGCAGCGGCAGGGAGAAAACCCTGCTCGGTGGCGCGGCCACCTAGATAACCTCCTGCCTAAGCCCTCCAAAGTGCAGAAAGTCGAACATCACCCCGCCCTACCCTTCAACGACATTTCCTCGTTTATGGAAAATCTTCGGTGCCAGGGCGGCATCGGCGCAGAAGCGCTAGAATTCCTGATTTTAACCGCGGCCCGGACCGGCGAAGTCATTGGCGCAATGACGACTGAGATTGAGATCCCCAACGGGATATGGACAGTCCCAGCAGGACGCACAAAATCAGGGCGCGAACACAGGGTTCCGCTCTCTCCTCAGGCTCTTCAGTTACTCGCGAGGAAGGGCTTAACTGCCGAAAATTCGGCCCTGGAGGCGACATTGGTGTTTCCCGGCGGGAAATCTGGCCGGCCGCTTTCAACCGCGGCCATGTCATCAGTTTTAAAACGTATGGAGAGGGAGAACATTACAGTCCACGGTTTCCGATCGACGTTCCGTGATTGGTGTGACGAATGCACAGATTATCCTAACGAAGTCGCCGAGATGGCGCTGGCGCACGTAATTAGCGATCAGACTGAAGCAGCATATCGGCGGGGTGATCTTTTCGAGAAACGGCGCCGTCTGATGACTGATTGGGCAGATTTTTGTTCTCCCCGCCCATCATCAACAGCAACTACAGACGACGAGAAATCGAGAAAATTGCCGTTGGTGCAGGTGGGTCCATGAAATTCCCAAATTTATTTAAAACGGCGCCAGTTCAAATCGGGGACGCAAAATATTACGTCCGACGTTTGGAACAGGGCGAGACAATCCGAAACATCCAAGGACCAGGCACACTCGCAGCAGAGAGAGAATTAAATGAGGAGCCGAACGCCACAGGGGTAGTGTCGGATGAGCGAAACCATGCGCGCCCACAACGCGCGCGTAGTCGCTCCAATTATTCCTGGCAGCCGGCAAAAAAAAGGGCATGGATATGCGAAACAAACCCAAACTGGCGGCTGTTGAGTGTTAAGGAAAAGGCGTATCGATGCGGAGTGAGTCCCGGCCGATACCGGGCGATGCGGGCAGAAGAGGATTTCAGGGGCGCCTTAGAGCAGTTCCTTCAGCAGGAGATGCAGGCTGAGGCCCAGCTCCTGCAAGACGCCGTGATCGTGAATATGGTGCTTCCTGGGCGCGAGGGGTTTCGCGACAGAGATCTCTTTGCGAGAATCACGGGGATATTGCCGACGAGCAACCGACCGATCACCACCAAACCTCCCAGTGGCGGCGTCGCGGACTCGCTTGCGAAAGCATTACAGGCAGCACGGCGCCGGGATGCAGGTCAGGATGAGTGATTGCACCACAATCTTTCGCCAGCTCCTTAGTCTCTCGTTGTAACGCCGCGGGCGTGGTGGACCGTACACTTCCATTGTTGCTGCCGTCTCGAGTTGATCGCCCATGACTCGTTTCGAGACCGGAACAGTGAACACAACCCATCATCGCCGCTCCCGCTCTGGTATATTACATGTGTCCGCTGTGACGAACGCAGATCGGTTCAAGGTGTCCGCGTAGACGAACCAGAATGAGATTTTACTCTGCTGGGGTGTTCTATTTGAGGACACTGCTCCTTGGTTCGTTCGTCTGGACGCACCTTATGTACGGGTGGGCGAACCGAAAAATCGTCTCCTTCGCTCCAGCGATAAAAATCTCTCGTTCTAAATTTCGGCCCAACATCAAATTCCGTAATTATCCACGTAGTCGCCTTCCGGTTTTTCTGGCTAAAGCTCCAACGTTGGTTGACCCGGATGAAACCCTTTTGCTCCAGTTCCTTCAGGAATTTGGCGCCCGACGTCCCTGCCATATTTAACATGGAGCCGGCGACCCGGACGCTTATGTACAGCGATCCATTATTGCGGCCGTTGTAAATTTTGAAGACTTCAATGAGTAATGCGCGAGCCGCTACGGACAACGCTCGGTATGCATCAGACTCAAGAAGCGAGTGCGGGAGCATTATGAACCGGCCCGGTCCTTTGCTCCTTCCGGTATGATCCGGCTTACGACCCGCGCTCATTGACTTTGCTTCCTTCGGCCGAGGGCTGGAACAGATGTCTCGAGCTGCTCCACCCAAGCCTCAGCATCATCCAACGAGATGTAGCTCCGCGATCCAACCTTCTTAAGCTTTAGGCGCCCTTCGGTTGCTTCGCGATACGCTGATGTCCGCGAAATTGAGTACTGCCTAACAAAGTCTTCGATAGTCATAAGTCTCTTGTCGACCATGCTGTCCTCCATGCCTGCGAATACGTAGGAACACCTGGCAGGATGGAGAAACAGCCTAAGTGGCGGAATGGTGTCCCTCAGGTTTTCGCCGCATTTTCCTTCGATGCTCTCGAAGTATTCTCGCGAGTGTTGTTGCCTTAATGTCGGCGCCAATCCATTCGTGCTGCTTCAGCATTAATTCGCAGGCTCGAAATTCTGAAATGCTTGGGTTGCGCAACATGGAGGCATCGACCGCATCGCTGATCTGACGCAGACGGGCTTCGGTCCATATTCGTTTTCTGCCACCGAGGGCGCCGCGCTTCCGGAGCTGATCGGGGGTTGCTGCAAGAGCACCGGGAACAACAATTTCAGTTAGCCGGTCCACCAGCTCGCCCGGCCACTCGTTCCGAGAAATATCAATTCCGAAATGTTGAGCGAGGCGAAGTTGAATCTCTTGCAATCGGTAGCCGCGGATATCCTGACTAGAGATATTTCCCAACTTTGCGGCAGGATCCGCGGAGAACAGGAGCAGGCGCGGAACCTGGACGGGTGCACTCACGTGCTCGGGAAAACTCGGTAGCTTTTTGCGGGGCATCGTCCCTCCGGGCGAGGAGTGACAATTTCGGACAAACTAGGTCAAGCGGTTATTGAGCGGAAACGCCCTCCGCCCGGCCAACCAGGATCTGCAGGGCCGGCCAGCCCCTTAGAATTAGGGGTGCCATCTCAACCCCCGTCCCTACCCACGACGCCGGCGCCTGTTGGACACGCCAACCTTACAGTGCGTCCGGCAACGCGCGGATCCCGTCCAGGAGCCAGCGGGTCGCCCGGCAGTCATCTTCATTGTAGTCGAGGATCCGCTGCTGATCGGCCGGGTTGCGCCCCCGGACCCAGGTGTCGAACCACTCGATGGAGGACGCCCCTGAAGGATGGCTATCGCGCCGAGGTCTTGATCGAGTAGTCACGGTCGGCCAGGCGCTAAATTGCGGAGCACGCCTTCAGCGTCCTTTGATGCCTTTTTTGGAGCGTAGCGACACCCGGCCAGGAAAAACACAACTGCCTGTTTCACCCATTCCTGGCACTGCTTCGCGCTTGGCTTGCGGGTCACCGCAGTGAGATGACGCATTCGAAGTGTGGTGCTGATCATTGCAAAGAACAAATCGGCCGCATGCTCCGGGTTGTCGACGGTGAGCGTCCCGATGCGGGTCTGCTCAGCTAGGTAACCAGCAAGCAGCGGCGAACTTGTGCCATGCCCCGACTGGTAGAAGGCACGGCCAAGTTCAGGAAAGCGTTTCGACTCAGCAATGACGAGGCGATAAAGGTCGAGCGACTGGTCCGACATCACGATGCGGATCATGTTCTCTCCAAAATCCGTCAGTGCTTCTTTTGGATCGGCATCCGCCGGCCATCCCCGCAAGGGCGCCACCAGCCGCTCGCACTGATCGCGGATGATCGCCGCAAAGAGCTCTTCCTTGCTTGAGAAATGCTGATATAGCGTGCGTCGCGCGACGCCTGCTTCCGCGATCACGTCGTCGACGCTGGTGCCGTTATAGCCGCCGCGCGCGAAGGCGCGCCGGGCGCCGGCAACGATGTCGCGGCGCTTGCCGAAGACGTCGCGGTCCTCGTCCCTCTTCTCTGTGCGGCGTTTGGGCATGGCGTCCTTTCGATTCGCCCCAACGATAAACCCGCGGATGCGGAGCGTCGAGAATCGTTTGACCATATAGACTAATTAGTCTATCAGTAGATCAAACAGTCTACTAAAAAAGCGGGAGGTAAGCATGGCCGTCACGACGGAGTTCAGGCGCTTTTCGCTGCCCGGTGGGGCGACGATGCCGGTGACTGTGGCCGTGCCGGCACGGGCGGCACCATACCCCACCATCCTCATGGGCTACGAGCTGTGGGGAATGCAGGAAATGCCAGGTGCCGCACCCCATATGCGCGACGTGGCCGGGCGCTTTGCGCAGGCCGGCTATTTCACGGTCATTCCCGACTATTACGCCGCGCGCGGCCGACAGCCGAAATTCGAGAACGGCAAGATCATCGGCTCCCCGCCGGATGCCGAATCGATCGCCGATCTGCTGGCCACGGTCGACTGGCTGACAGGCCTCAAGGAAGTCGACGGCAACCGCATCGGCATGATCGGTTGGTGCGGCGGTGGGCGGCAGGCCCTTTATCTCGCGTCGCGCTCCCCTGATCTGCGGGCGGTCGCCGCGTTCTATGGCCGTCCCATCAACCTGCCGCATATGCAGGGGCCGTCCCCGATCGACGGCGTTCCCGATATCAAATGCCCGGTCTTCGGCGCCTATGGCGAAGCGGATCATTCGATCCCGGCCGACACGGCGCGGGCGCTCGACAAGGCGCTGTCCGATGCCGGTGTACCGCATGAAGTGCACATTTATCCCGGCGCCGGCCATGCGTTCATGAACGACGGGCGCGACAGCTATCAGGCAGTTGCCGCGAGGGATTCATGGGCGCGCGTGCTGGCCTTCTTCGATCGCCACCTAAAGGGGCCCGCGCGCGCCGCGGTTTAACTCGACACCAACCACAAGGGCCCCCGTATTCCCAGAATGGGCGCCCACAAAACAAACGGAGGAAACGATGAGGTCAGTCCTACTGCCGATGCTGCTGGCGGCCGTTGTTGCCATCGGCGGAGACATCCAGACCGCCGACGCCCAACAATCCGGCAACCGGACCGTCGTGAAAGTCGGCGGCACCGGCCGAGCCGACCAGTCGAAAGTCGAACTCGCATTTCGCCGGGGCTATTTCGCCGAACAGGGCATCGACGTGCAGATTGTGTCAGGCGGCGCCACGGCGCAGGACTACCTCGCCTCGGTCGCGACCAACCAGCTTCAGGTCGGCGCCGGCTCGCCCAACGCGGGCATGATGAACGCGCTGAACCGCGGCATCGATATCAAGATCGTCGCCGACTGGGCGCGGATCGCCGAGGGTCCGGATTCGACGCTGGCCATCATCGTCCGCGAAGACCTGATGGCCTCCGGTGCGGTGAAGACCGTGACCGACCTGAAGGGCAAGGCGCTTTCGGCCGGTCCCGGTCTCGGCTCGGTCAACGAGATGTTCCTCGACCAGGCGCTGGCGAAGGGCGGGCTCAAGCGCACCGACGTCGACCTCAGCATGCTCGGCTTTTCTGAATCGCTGGCGGCGCTGGGTACCAAGAAGCTGGATGCCGCGATCGTCATCGAACCGATGGTGTGGATGGGCGAGCGGCAGAAGATCTCGCGGCTGCTGATCGGCGTCGGCGATCTCGACCCCGGCGCGCAGGTTGCGGTCCTCTTCTATTCGCCGCAGTTCGCGCAGAACAAGGAAGTGGCGACACGCTTCATGGTCGCCTATCTGAAGGGGCTACGCGATCTGCACGAGGCGCTGGTCGAGAAGAAGAATCCCGATCCCGTCGTAGACATCCTGGTCGAGCATCTGCCGATCAAGGATCGCCGCGTGTGGACGGACCCGCCGCAGGTCATGACCGACCTCAACGGCCGCGTGAACGTCGCGCATATCAAGAAGCAGGCGGAGTTCTACAAGGCCACCGGCAGCGTGACCGGCAACGTTCCCGACATCGACAAGCATGTCGACATGAGCTTCGCCGACGAAGCCGTACGCCGCATCGGTCGGCGCTGATCGGGCAAAAGCACAACAGCAGGGGATCGGACGCAGTACATGACCGCATACGACGAAGGCAAATGGGCACCGGACTGGAGCAACGCGGTTTTCTCTCTCAAGGAGAGAGACTCCCGCTGGGCGAAGGTCCGCAAGCTGATGGCGCGCGACGGTGTCGACGTCATCGTCTGCCTGCCCTGCACGACCAACCATGACCGCGGCGGCGCCGATCCCCGCTATCTGACACAGCTCGGCGAGAACAGCGACGCGGTGACGGTCGCCTTCCCGATCGAGGGCGATGTCGCGGCATGGCAGGCGCGCGGCGGCGTGTGGCCGTCGGGGAATTGGCTGAAGACCGTCTATGGCAGCCCGCGCGGCACCGGCGGTGCCACGATTTCCAAATGGCTGAAGGAGAACCCACGGTTCCAGAAAGGCACCATCGCCATCACGGGTCTCGATGCCGGCCTGCTGGCGCATGTGCGCGAAGGCGAAGGCGAAGCGAACTGGCAGTCGGTTGAGATCCTGAAGAAGAACTTTTCGCAGGCACGGTTCGTCAGCGGCACGCCGATTCTCGGCGAAGCGCGTTGGCAGAAAAGCGCCGAGGAAATCGAATTTGTCCGCAGGGGCGCCGAAGTCGCCGAGATCACGCTGAAAGCCGTGGCGCAAGCTTCAAAGGCCGGCGCGCCAGAGCGGCATGTCTTCGCCGAGTTGATGTACGCCAGCGCGAAGGCCGGCGGCAGCTTCGCGCCGATGGTGGGCTGGGTCAGCGGCAAGCTGGGCAATGTCTATCACCGTCTTGAACAGCCCTCGTTCCGCAAGCTCAAGAAGGGCGACATCATCACCCTAGAGATCGACGGCCGCTGGGGCGGCTACATCGCGCAGATCGACCACAGCATCATGATCGGGCCGGCGCCGAAGATCCTGCAGGATGCCTGGAAGCTCGAAGTTGAGGCGTATGACAGGGTCTGCGCCAAGATGAAGCCGGGTGTCACGATCCGCGAGCTGATCGAGGCTGGCCGTATCACCGGATTGAATGGCCGCGCCACGACCGACCTCGTCATGCATGGCCGCGGCACCGGCGACGACGGTCCGCTTTTGGTGCCGGTGCCCAAGCGTTCTGAGGAATTGCTGAACCTGCCGCTGGCCGAAGGCTGCTGCTTCGTCGTGAAACCCTACGTCACCGTCGACGGTTCAGCGGATTATTGTCGCTTTGGCGACAGCGTCGTTGTCACCAAGACTGGCATCAAGCGCCTCGGCACCCGGCCCAAGAAACTGATCGTCAAAGCCTAACCAGCAAACCTGCAGCCCACCGCAGGCGAAGGAGTATCCATGGCTCGTCTCGAATTCGGTCTTTTCGACACGCTGTCGCGCGGCGCGACGAACCGTGACACAGCAGCTCTCTTCGACCACCACATCGGCATCGCAAAGATGGCCGAGAATCTGGGCTACGGATATTACTTCTTCATCGAGCATCAGAACGCGTATTTTCAGGTCGTGTCGGCGCCGACCGTCTATCTTGGCGCCCTCGCCCGCGAAACGAAGAAGATCCATATCGGCGCGATGATCTTCCAGGTGCCGCTGCATCATCCGGTCCGCCTGGCGCAGGATACGGCGCTGGTCGACCAGCTCTCTCACGGACGACTCGAATTCGCGATCGGGTACGGCACCCGCAATGGCGAGTTTGCGCCGTGGGGCATGAACTACGGCGAACGCCGGCCGATGGGCGTCGAGGCGATTGAGATCATGCTCAAGGCCTGGACGCAGAAAAAGTTCGATCACGACGGGAAGTACTGGCAGATCAAGGGCGCGACGCCGCAGCCCCAAGTCTACCAGAAGCCGCATCCGCGCGTGTGGATGGGCGGGCACAGCCAGGAATCCTTCGACTACGCCGCCAAGAACAATTTCCATCTGGCGCAGAACATGGATGTCGAACGCCTGATCGCAGAGAAGTTCGACTATTTCCGGCAGGCCTGGAAGAAGCAGAACCACCCGGGACCGATGCCCAAGACACTCTGCGTCCGCAACATTCACGTTGCCGAGACCGATGCGCTGGCCCGCGAGGAGGCCGAACAGTACATGCTCCGAGGGCTGATCGGGAAAGCCGGCGTACAGCGTGCGCTCAACCTGTCGCCGGAAGACGCCGCCAGCGCGTCAACCGTCGAGATCTGTCGCGTTTATCTCGAAACGTCGAAGTCGTACGATTTCTGGCTGGATGAAGGCTTGGCGTTCATCGGCAGCCCGGAGACCGTGATGAAGCAGATACGCGCGCAGCAGAAGCGCTGCGGTTACGACATCCTGCTGCTGAACCATACTTTCGAGGACATGCCAGACGAGCTGATCACCAAGTCGATCCGCCTGTGCGGTGAGACGGTGCTGCGCGACTATAACCGCGAGGCGGTTCCGGCCTGAATTTCCCGCTTTCGATTGGCAGCCCGACGGGCGAGCGTAGCCTCACCGTCGGTATATCCGCTCAACGAGCCCCGATAACCTTTACGGCAGCTTCCGTGAAACCTTGGTCGACGTACCGGTTGAAATCGGGCACCGGCCCGCTCAATGTGCCCTGCTGCCTGAAGAACTCGGCCTGGCGCTTCAGGTCGGCAATATTGACCTTGCCGTTCAAGTCTGTGGACTGGCGCGCATTCGCCCAGAGAGCCGGATCCTTGACCGACAAATGGGTCGTCAGAAGGGTAACGGCTTCCTCCCGGCCCTTGTTGAGGAAGAATGCATCGTAGTAATCGCGGGCGCCCAGCAGGAAGGCGGCCATGAAGCGGGTCCCGGCATCGCGGTTCTTCGCAAATTCAGGCGAGAACAGGACAACCGAAAGGATCGCTCCTGGATCGACCGCGCCGGCCGGCAACAGAATACGCGCAATATTGCGACTATCGGCTTGCGAAACGAGCGGTTCGATGACGAAAGCCGCGTCGATCGTTTTCGAACCCATCGCGGCCAACGCATCGCTGAATCCGAGATTGCTGAAGCGCACATCCGCTTCTTTCAAACCGCCCATCGCCAATGTCCGCTCCCAGAGCAGATCGGGATACTGGCCGCGCACGGGCCCGGCGTTGATGGTGCGACCCTTCAGGTCAGCCGGTGTCTTCACGGTGCCGGTATCAACGAGGTCCGCTCGGACCATGATCGACACGGTACGATCCTCCTTGTCGCCGACATGGGCAAAGTCACTGACGATCCTGAGGTCAATTCCGCGGTTCATCGCATTGAAGAGCGCCGCGTTGGGTACGCCACTGGCGACCTGAAGCCGCTCCGTCGCCAGGGCCGCCGGGAACTCCTGGCCGGAATTGGCGGGCACTTGCTCGATCGTTATGCCGTTGCGCTCGAAATAACCGCGCCGATAGGCAAGTTCGAACGGCGCCTGATCCGGACGACCGACGACACCCATCTTGATTATAATCTTGTCGCCGGGCATTCCTTGCGCCTGTGCCGGCATCACCGGCAGCAAACCTAGGCACCCGACAAACAGGCTCAGGCCTAAAAAGTATTTTTTCGCGAGCATCGTTTCCCCTTCTGGGCTTTTTACCAGTTCGCCCGCGCGGCTGCTTCTTTCGGCCGATCCTGTTTGGAATCGAACCCGTAACAGATTGGATGATGCCCACCGCAGGATTTGCAGGTTAGCCGGGCGGCGGTATCGTTAAAGACGCGCACCTGTTCAAGCAGAAATGGCCAAAACGCGACCAGACCATGCTGCGCCGTGTCGAACGCCTTGCGTTCCAGTTCGACCCCGCAGTGCGGGCAGAACCAGACAAGCTGGTCCTTGGCCACCTGCCGGCCGTTCGCGGCCATCAGCGTGTGATAGATGCCATCCGGCATTGCCGCCCGGATATAGATCGTATCCGCATCGGAGATGCGATACGGGGCGTAAAGGTGCTCGAACCGGAACGGCGTGCCTGCGCCGATCACCCGCATGAGGCGCGTCCGCAACGGCAAACGGACCCGCGCCTCGGGATGATGCTCGATCAGCTGGTACGGCGGTTCATCATGCGACTGCTTGCCGACCCAGATGCTGTAGCGGTTTGCCTGATTCCAGTCGCGATGCTCCGCGGCTTCGCCCAGCGGAAAGTCGTAGTAGATCGTCGGTTCGTGAAGCGTCATGCGGCGCTCACCAGACCGCGCGTGCAGCGCGTTCTTCGGGCGTGTCCTTTGCCGTGTTCCAGCAATACGCCATCGGATTCAGGAATCCGCATTCCGGACAGGTTCGGTTCTCGGGGTCGCTGTTGTATTGGCGGACCGCGTTTTCCTCCGCTTTCCAGAAGCCCTGCAGGCCGAACTGACCGGATTTGTAATAGTACTCGTGATGCAGGGTCATGCATTTCTGGCAGTACCAGGCGAAGCTCTCTCCTTCGCGGCCCGTCGGCGTCTGCATGATGACAAGGTAGTGGCCGAGCACCTCACCGTCACGCGCCGGCAGGCCGAGATAGATCTCATCCATGTCGTTGATGTGCCAGAAGCCGAAACTGTGCTCGACCCGGTGCGGCGTGCCCGCCGTCGTGACGTGCATCTGCATCGGCTTGTGCACGACCGAGACAATGCCCTTCGGCCCCATCTCGAGTGCGCCGGAGATATTGCCTTTTCTGGGATCGACGATGCCGGTCGACGACACCTTTCTCCGGCGGATGCCGTAAATGTTCTGACCGACGGCGCGAAAGCCCGAAAATTTTGGCGCGAGCTTGTCTTCGAAGAAGTCCCAGTCGTCTATGATCGAATCGATGGATTCATCAATGGTGATTTCCTGAAACATGCCGTCCTCCAGGTTCAAGTATTCCATCTAGCTGCAGTACACGCCGACATCAGTCGGCCAGCCCGTAAACGGAACCGCGGGCGATACCACCATGCCGTGCGGCGCACGGCCCATGCGCTTGCCGCCGGAAGGCGTCACCCGCACCGTATCGCCCCAGTGGAAATTATGTCGGCGATCCGCGGCCCAGATCGTCGGCTTGACGATATAGACGCCGTTCTCAGGCAGACCGACGCCCATGGCGCGTTCGGTCCCCTCATAGTCCGGCTTGGCATCCGCCGACGTCAGCAACAGGGGGCGATCGTCGCCGAGGCCGCGTCCATGTACGATCAGAGACGCACCAGCGCCCGCCATCGGACCGCTGCGTGTGCTAATGCTTTTACTGAGCTCGATCGTCTTGTCGATCAGCTGCCGCACCGTTACGCCTGGTTTCAGGATGTCCAGCAGCGCCGGATAGATATCGCCATGCGCCTTCGACAGGTCCATCAGCAAGGGATCGCAATGATTGACGGCGATCGGGCGGATCTGCTGCGCTCGATAGCCGATCACCGAGGCTTCGATTTCAGCGAGGATCACATCGCCCGGAACCAGCGGACGGCCAGTCGGGCGCGTCAGCGTGCGGACGGGAACCGGATCGGTTACCCAGTTGAAATGCACAGAAAGCTCGGATCCGCGCTGGAACACCGCGTTCATGGTTTCCGCCCAGACAACATAGTCTGGTACACCGGGTTGGGCGGCGCGCGTTTGCGCCTCGACCGCTTTTTCGACAATGTCGATCGAAGTCTGGAGGACCGCGATCTCTTCCTCGCTTTTGACCTCGCGGACCTCCTGCAGGAGGTCGCTGACATCGACAAACGTTGCGTGGGGCACCGCTTCGCGAAGCGCGGTGTAGGTGCCCTGCATGATCGTGCCTTCCGGGCTGCGTGTGCCGCCGCCCAGGCCGCAGATGCCGATGCGTTCGCTAGTGATGCCGAGTTCGCGGAGCCGCTCACCCATGATACGGCCATAACGCCGCTTCGCCTCACGGACGTCGCTCACCCAGTCCTGAATTGCTGGCCCCCACCGCTCGGCGGCCGTTGTCGCAACAGCGGTCACCTCGCCTTCGAGCGGAAACACGACCGAAATCGAACAATCGGCGCCCCCGCCGCAATGCGACAGGTAACGTGCGTCGGCCTGCCAGTCCGTCGAGTTTCCAGGGTTCTGCGGCGCGACAATGACCGCGATGTTGTCGCGTCGCATAGCCGCGCGGACAAGGCGCCAGCGGCGATCCCGCTCCGCCCTGGAAAAGCGGCGATAGACCTGAACAGTGGAAGAGGCCGCGGGGGACATTTATTCAGTCCTGGACCAGAAATTCTTGCGCGCGGGTGCCGAGGCGGATCGTCTCAGTCTTTGTGACGGCGACGGTTTCGCCCCATTTGCAGTAGTCGCCGCTGCCGTCAACGATGACCGAAGGCTTCAGCGCAAACGAGCAGCCCTCGGCGATGACCATATCGAGGACGTGATCGGGCTCCGGTCGCGCCGCGACAAGCAACGGGCCATCGTCGCCGGTGCCGCGGCCATGCAGGCCAAGGCCCGTCTTGGCGCGGCCGTTCATGCCGGAAATGGTGGCGGCGGCGATCAGTTCCCGCATCGTTACGCCCGGCTTCATCTTCTCCTTGGTGCGCTCAAACGCCTCAACGTTCAACTTGAACGCGTCTTTCAGATCCTGAGGCGCCGGCCCCATGATGGCGGTCGCGTCGATCTGAGCGATATGGCCGCCCCAACGGCCTTCGATCTCCAAATTCAGCACATCGCCCTTCTGCAAGGTACGGAACGATGGCTGTTCCAGCCGGTGGTAGGGCTTGCCGAGCGGCCCGCTGGCCCAGCCGAACATCGGCGTGAAGCTGCCATCCGCGTCGGCATTGGCAAACAACATCTGGGCAAAGACATGGCGCTCCCGCACACCGGCGCGGGCATGCTTGCGCACAGCCTCCAGCGTGAGTTCGGCGACCTTGGTGCCTTTGCGCAGGAACTCAATCTCCTCCGCACTCTTAGTCCAGCGCGCTTCACCAAGCACTTTGGTAGCGCTGACGAACTTCGCCTTGGGAAAGTTGCGCTTGAGGATCTCGACGGACTGCCAGTTCACCTCGCCCTCGTCGGTGCGCATGTGGATATAGGCATCCGCGTCGAGGCCGCTGATGGCGATCGTACCCGCTGCGTAGTGCTTATTCTCGTTTAACCATGCGGAGATCGTCGCGCCGCCGCTCCCGCGCCGCGCGGACCGGATATCGCCGAACCAGTTGGATGATGGCCACACGCCGCCGCGCGAGTGCCAAGCGGTGACGTTGCCTTCGATCGGGAATGCAACCGTGCTCTCGTCGCTGTTTTCACCAAGCTGCGTGAGGTAGCGATGATCGGCCGCGCCTCGGTCGTGACTGTTCGTGCAAGGCAAGCAGACGATGAGATCTACTTTCTCCCGCTTCATGATCGTCCGCACCTTCGCCCAGCGCAAATCGCGCTCTGAGAGTGAGAAAACGGCGTTTGTCCAGTCGGGCTTCCACGGATTCGTATCGTTCGACATAAGCTGCGTGCTTTCCATTGTGAGACGAAATCGCCGCGGCCGTGCCTCGTAGGCTCGACTGCGGCGATCTTGCGTTGAGTGACCTAGCGACGGCCGATCAGCTTGATGGCACCTTCGGCGAATTTGGTGTCGATATGTTTGTCGATGTCGGGGATTGGGCCCGTGATATCGCCGTTGGCCTGATAGACTGCCGCCTGTCGCTTCAGGTCCGCGACATTAAAAATGCCATTGGGATCGGTGTGCTGCGGGCTCGCCGCCTTCCACACTTCGGGATCCTTCACCGGCAGGTGCGCGGTCAGAACGGCAATCGTTTCATCCTGGTTCTTCTTGTGAAAGAAAGCATCCTGGTAATCCCGTACGCCACGCAGGAACGCCGCTACGAACTTGGTTGCCGCATCGGTCTGCTTGGCGAACTCCGATGAGAAGAAGATGACGGACAGCACTGCGCCCGGATCGACCGCGCCAGTCCTTACCAGGACCCGCGTAATGTTCTGTTTGTCGCCCATAGTGACCAAAGGCTCCACCATGAAGGCGGCATCTATGTTCTTTGTGCCCATCGCCGAAAGCGAATCGGCGAAGGTGAGGTGCGTCCGCCGGACATCCTCCATCGTCATGCCGTTTTGCTTGAATAGCTTGTCCATCAGCACGTCGGGATACTGTGCGCGTCCCGGTCCGAGATTGAGCGACCGGCCCTTCAGGTCGCGAATGGATTTTACCGCACCCGAATCGAAGAGATCGGCGCGCACGACTATGGACACGGTCCCATCATTGACACCGTCGCCGACGTGGGCGAAATCAGCGACAAGGCGAAGATCAACTCCGCGGTTCATTGCATTAAAGAGACCGGCATTCGGCGAACCGCTTGCCACCTGCAGCTGGTTGGTGCCGACCGAGGCGATAAAGTCCATGCCGATATTGGCCTGGACCGTCTGCACATCCAGCCCGTACTCGCTGAAATAGCCCCGCCGCAGCGCCAGCTCCAGAGCGGCCTGGTCCGGCCGGCCGGATACGCCGAGCTTCACCACGGTTCTCTGGCCGGTGGTTTGCGCGTCGGCCTGCCCGCAGAATAACAGAGAGCCGACGGTCAAACCGACGGCAATTAATTTCAGAATCATGGTTTCCTCCCGATCTTTCTTTGGTTGATTGTTTTGCTTTACAACGTCAGGGCATGCTTACGAGGACGTCTCCGTTCTCCAGGCTTACTGGAAACATGCCGACCTTAAGCTCAGGGTTAGTTACGCTAGCGCCGGTTTCCAGACTGAAGCGGTAGCGGTGCCAGGGGCAGATAATCTCGTTGCGCGTCGTACTGCACTTGCCGTCACTGAGATAGGCGCCCATATGCGGACAACGGTCGATAACCGCATAAACTCTATCTGCGGAGCGCACGAGGACGATCGGCCTATTGGCAATCGTGATTTTTCGGATGCTGCCATCCTGCAACTCGTCGAGACGACAGGCTTTTACTTGCGGCATTTTAATTTTACCACTCTGTGCGTGCGCCGGCTTCGGCCGGCGTGTCTGATTTCCGGTCAAAGCCGTAGCAGACCGGATGTTTATGGCCGCAGGACGGGCAAAGCTGCTTGTCCGGCGTTGCGTTGAAAATTCGAACTTGACCTAGGAGGAACGGCCAGAAATTCAACAAGCCTTCGCGGGCTGTGTCGAAGGAGGCGCGGACCATCTCCTGGCCGCAATTCGGGCAGAGCCAGACGACGTGATCCTGGCGGACTGTTCTGCTCTGCGCCGACATCATTGAGTGATAGGTGCCGTGCTCCAACTCTGCGCGCAGATAGATCATGTCGGCGTCGGAGACGCGCCACGGCGCAAACAGATGCGCAATGCGATACATCATTCCGCCCGGAATTACGTGCATTATTCGGGACTTCATCGGCAGGCGATAGAGTCCGCCCTCACGGATCTCGTGCACCTGATAAGGAGTGCCGGTTGTGCCTCTCGGCTGCAGTTCCACCCAGACGCCATATTTACCCGCGTCTTTCCAACCGCCGGTCGCCGCCGCCTCGTCCAGAGAGAAGTCGTAGTTGAGGATTGGTTTGTGTTGCACGGATGTAATCCGGGCTACCAGATTTCCCGGGCGGCTCTTTCCTCAGGCGTGTCTTTAGCGGTGTTCCACATGTAGCCCAAGGGATGGATCGCACCACAGTCCGGACAAGTGCGCTTCTTGGGGTCTCGGTTGAACTCTCGGATCGAAAGTTCTTCCGACTTCCAGATTCCAGCCAGGCCGAGCGTGCCAGTATTGTAGTAGTGCTCGTACAGCATCGTCATGCAACCGGGGGTCCTGCAGTAAAACGCATGGCTTTCGCCTTCGCGGCCAGTCGGATTCTGCATGATGACGATGAAATGACCGAGGTCCTCGCCCTCCGCATTCGGTAGCGGCAAATACAGCTCGTCCATATCGTTGATGTGCCAGAAACCCATACTGTGGTTCACACGATGCGGCGTGCCGCCTGTCGTAATGTGGAAGCGCATCGGCTCGAAATGGCACTCGATGATTCCATCAGGCCCCATCTCGACAAAACTGTTAAAGGCGCCCTTGCGAGGATCGATGATGCCGTCCTTGGTGATCGACCGGCGGCGAATACCGTAGATATTCTGGCCGACGGTGCGCCAAGCCGAGAATTTAGATGCGATCCGATCTTCGAGAAAATCCCAATCCTCGACGACTTTCTCAATGGGCTTGTCCACGGCGAGCGTCATATACATCGCGCTTCTCCCATTAGTTAATCATCGTCTACGAAGTCGCGATGACAATTTTTTCCATGTCGTTAGCGCGCTTTACAATTGCCGCGCCCAGGCGCACGAGCTAGTGTCCGTGTACGGAATAAGTATGGGCGTGCGCGCTTGGAGCGTCCAACATAAACAAGCGCGCGCTGCCTGATAAAAATTAGTCGGCTGACTATATGCGAATGCCGACCGGGAGAGAAACTGACGTGGATATCAGACATCTGCGTTACTTTGTGCGGATAGCAGACTTGAAGAGCATGGCGCGCGCGGCAACCGAATTGCACGTCGCGCAATCTGCACTTGGGTTGCACATTCGTAACCTCGAGCGCGAGCTAAAGGTACAGCTACTGGTCCGCCATTCGCGCGGCGTCGAACTCACCGAAGCAGGCCGCGTGCTGCGCGAACATGCGGTCAAGCTCGTTCTTGGAGTTGAGGAGGCCCGCGAAGCCGTGCAGGCGACATCGATAATCGTCGACCAGCGGATTGTACTCGGCGTGACGCCCCCAATGCAGCGCCCATTGATGATCGCGATGGCAAAACTGAAGAAGGCCGAGCATCTTCGATTTACTGTCAGGGTTGTTGACGGGCACAGCGAAGCGCTCGTCGAGCAAGTCTCTGCCAACAAGATGAGTATGTGCTGCGCGTATAATGTCGGCGAGCACGAAGGCTATCAGCGCATGAAGATCCTCGATGATGACATTGTTTTTGTTGAGCAGCGCGCGGGCCACGTTGTTAGTCCGACGATAGATTTCGCAGAGTTTGCCCGACGGCCGCTGGCGCTACCGCCATTGCCGCATCCGGCTCGTATTCTTCTGGAAGGCGCGGCAAAGCGAAGGGGCCTGTCGCTGAACATCGCATTCGAGAGCCTGTCGGTCCTTGCAATCAGGGAGCTTGTGCAGCACGGCCTAGCGGCGGCGGCCTTTCCGTTTGGCACAGTCGCCTGCGATGTCGAAGACAAGCGGATTGAAATCCGGCGTATTGTTTCGCCGGGCCTTACCATGCCTCTATGGTTCTTTCATTCAACGCAGCACGCACTTTCCCGAGCGGAAACCGCACTGGAAACCACTCTTCGCAAGGCCTTGGTGGACGAAATTTCCAACGCAAAGGAACGGTGGATGCAGGGGTATCGCACTGGACGCGCGCCGTCGCGTATTCCTCCAGGCAATCTAACGATGGCCCCCGCGCGTAAGCGCCGCAAAACCGTCAGGGCCGCGGCAGTATGAAATGGTTCAATGCAGGGTCGACCGCCACTGCATCTAGGGAGAGACGTCAAAATGGCAGCAAAAATTGCAATGATCCGTAATCCGGAAACCGAAGCAGCAGCGGAGGAAGCGAAGATTTCCATTCGTGGTCTGCGCAAGCATTTTGGCGTGATCGGGCGACATGTCGACGCGCTAGCCGGGATCGATCTCGACATCCGGCCTGGGGAGTTCTTTTGCATCGTGGGCCCGTCAGGATGCGGCAAGACAACAATGCTGCGGATCCTGGCCGAACTAGAAGCGCCAAGCGCCGGCTATATCGATATCCGCCGCGACAATAACGTGGCCTCGATGAACGGTAAGCCGCGGCCATTGAACAGCATGGTCTTCCAGGAGCAGAGCATCTTTCCGTGGATGACGGTGCGAAACAACGTCGCTTTCGGCCTTAAGGCGCGTGGCCTGTCGAAAAAAGAACGCTACGCGATCGCTGATCCGTTCATCGATAAGGTCGGATTGGGGGGCTTTGAAAGCGCCCTACCGCATCAGCTCTCCGGCGGCATGAAGCAGCGCGTGTCGATCGCACGAGCCTTCGCCAACGATCCCGAGATCCTGCTAATGGACGAACCCTTCGCGGCTCTCGATGAACAGAACAAGCTGATCCTGCAAAAGGAACTGGTCCGCATCTGGGAAGAAACCCGCAAGACAGTGCTTTACGTCACGCACAGCATCGACGAGGCGATCGTGCTGGCTGACCGTATCCTGGTGATGAGTGCCCGCCCCGGCCGGATCAAAGAGATCATCGACATCGGCGCGGTCTTTGGTCGTCCCAGGCAGGTCGAAAAGGTGAAGGCGAGCCCGCAATACGGCGAGCTGTTCGGCCGCGTCTGGGAGTTGCTCCGCGACGAGGTCATGGCGGCAAGGCTAACCGAAATGCCCAGCGGGCAGAGTAACGCATAAAGGAGGGAGAACTCATGCCAACCGATATTGCAAAGAGTGCGTCCTCCGTAGCCGCCGGCGGCACCGTGGAACGGATCAGCGCCAGAAGCCAGAGCAGCCTCAGCTGGTTTAGAGGTCCCAGCGAACGTCTGATGGCGCTCGTCTCTCCGATCATCCTTCTTCTGATCTGGGAAGCCGCTTCATGGATGGGGTACATCGACCTGCGCTTCTTCCCGGCGCCCTCCTCCATCTTCATGGAGGCGGAGCGCATGATCATCAGCGGTGAGCTTTGGATGCACGTCTCTATCAGCCTCCAACGCATTATCATCGGCTTCATATTCGGCGCCGTGCCCGGAATTATCCTCGGCCTGCTGATCGGTCTCTTCAAGCCGGTCCGGGCGCTGATCCAACCCATCGTCGATGCGACATTCCCGATCCCAAAGCTGGCGGTGTTGCCGTTGTTCATTATGATCTTCGGCCTCGGCGAAGAAAGCAAATACGCCATCATCGCCACGGCGGTCATCTACATGGTGCTGATCAACACCGCGGCCGGCGTACGGAACATCGAGAAGATCTATCTCGATGTTGGTCGGAACTACCGCGCCAACAAGTGGATGATGTTTACGGACATCGCACTGCCCGGCGCGCTGCCGCTGATCGCCACCGGCCTAAAGCTAGGCATGGGTGTTGCGCTGCTTGTTATCGTCGCGGCGGAGTTTGTCGGCGCGAAAGCCGGCATCGGTTATCTCGTCTGGACTTCATGGCAGATTTTCCAGGTTGAGAAGATGTATGTCGGCCTGCTCGTCTCGGCGGTTCTCGGCTTCGTGGTGGCGATCCTGCTCGAATACCTGGAGCAGATCCTCGTGCCATGGAAGCATCGGACGTGATCACGTGTACGCGTTAATGTTCCGCATTCTGGTCCTGACACTTTCGGCGGTCGCGGCGTTTGCCGCACAAGCCGGAGCGCAGGACTATCCGGCCAAGCCGATCACGATCCTCATGGGGTCGGCCGCCGGCAGTAATGCCGATTCCCTTACCCGTCTGATCGGCGACCACCTGAGACGGCTGGTTGGGCAGCCGGTCCTGGTGGAGAACAAGCCGGGTGCATTCGGCAACATCTCCGCCGAAGCTGTCGCTAAGGCGCGGCCAGACGGTTACACCCTACTGCTGTCACCGAACATCACCTATACGGTGGCGCCGTATATGTTCAAGAATCTGCCATTCGATCCGGTGAAGGACTTCACACCGATCGCCACGATCAGCCGGTTTCCTTTCGTGCTGGTCGTTGCCCCGGATCGTGTTCCGGTGAACTCGGTTACCGAGCTAACGGCGTATCTCAAGGCGAAGAAAAATGGCGGCATGGTCGGGACGTCCAGCGGCTTCGCTCTGGCGTCTACCGAACAGTATAAGTCGCTCGCCGGCCTGACCCTGACACAGGTGCCCTACCGGTCGATGGCCCAGGCGCTTACGGATCTCTCGGCCGGTGAGATCGACTTCATGTTTGCTGATTCCAGCCTTGCGGTCGAGCAGAACCAGAGCAGGAAATATCGCGCACTTGCCGTCACCGCCGAACAGCGCAGCCGTCAGGCGCCGAACGTCCCCACGATGCAGGAAGCCGGCCTGAACGGGTTCCTTCCGATTGCAGGATGGTTTGCCTTAGCTGGTCCTGCTGGATTGCCTGATACCATCGCCGACCGGCTAAACCAGCTCACTGCCACAATCGTGCAGTCAGAAGAAGTAGCGAGGTTTCTAGCGACCACTAACCACGAGCCCTTTCCCGGATCGCGCCAAGACATGGCCAAACTACAGAAACGCGAGCTCGCGAGTTGGGGAGAAATCGCGAAGATCGCCAAACTGGAAGTTCAGTAGAGTCCGCGCTGGCCCCGTTCAGAGGTTAGGCATCAAGTCATCCAACACTCAACAAACTGGAGACCACCAATGGGTAAGCAACTGACTCTCGTGGCGTCTGACAATAATAAGCTTTCTGCTTATCGTGCTGATCCGACGGGAAAGCCCAAAGGGGGCATTGTCGTCATTCAAGAGATTTTTGGGGTTAACGGGCATATCCGCAATGTGTGCGACAAGATCGCCGCTGAAGGCTATGCAGCCGTGGCGCCTGCCTTATTCGATCGCCAGCAGCCCAATTACGAGAGTGGCTACACCCAGGCTGATATCGATAAAAGTTTGGGCTTCTTAAAGAATCCCGACTTTGGCGCTTTCCTGAAAGATACACAGGCGGCGATCGACGAGTTGAAGGGAACCGGACCTGTCGGCATCATTGGTTTCTGTCTCGGCGGTACAATTGCTTTTGTTGCGGCAGCAGATCTCAACGGCTTGTCGGCGTCGGTCGGTTATTACGGCGGTTTCATCGCCAAGTTCGCGGACAAAAAACCGAAAGTGCCGACGCTGCTGATCTTCGGCGACAAGGACCACTCAATCCCGATGTCAGATGTCGAGGCGATTAAGAAGAAGCGCCCCGAGCTGGAATACAAGGTCTATGAAGGGGCCGCTCATGGCTTCAACTGCGACGAACGTGGCAGCTACCACAAGGAAAGCGCCGACGATGCGTGGAAGCGCTCAATAGCCTTCTTTGCGAAGAACTTGAAATAACGGGTCGGGCCGGCTGAGGTTATACCTCAGCCGGCTCTTCCTTCGCGGCGGAGAGCTGCTGGCCCTGCTCTCCGTCGATAAAGGCGAGAACGTTTTGGCGGATTCTTGTCATAAGTCGGAAGAACTGCGCGGCCTCGCTCTTGCTCAGCCCCTCCAGCGCAATCTGCGTCACCTCTGCCGAAATCGGCTGAGTGATCTTTCGAATGTCCCTACCTTTTTTGGTCACGAAGATATGGATCGAGCGTTGATCCTTTGAATTGCGCTTGCGGACAACGTGCTTCGACTTCTCAAGCTGCCGCAGGGCCGCGGCAATCTGCGGCGGCGGAACACCGATGCGCCGGCCGAGTTCGATCTGACTGATCCCGTCTTCCTGGATCAGGGCATTCACGATCCTAGCCTGACCCGGCGGAATGCCGAACGGCCGCAGCTTCATCCGAATCGCCTGCTGAATCACCAGATGTGTCTCGCGCAGAAAAAAGCCGGTCTCTGGCAGATGGGCCTCGTAAAAATAATCGGGAAACGAGCGTTTTTTCGATTTGGCCTTGTTCATTGCTCGCCTGATTTCCATTTTTTAGAGGGGCTGCACAGCAGCGCGCATCGTCGATAAAGACTTAATCGCATACTCACTTTTGGCAGGCAATCGGTCGCTCTCGTTACCGCAGCCGCTTAATCATTCACATGTATATGATTTCTATTGCCGACCGCCCCGCCCAGGATTACCTTTAAGGGGCGTTTAAGATCGCTGGTCCCCAATGGACGAAGCCAATACCGATCGAAACGGAGGTTGCGCCATGTTCCAGGAAATCATGATCAAGGAGCCGATCGAGAAGATCGTCGATGATTGGGATTTTTTTGACGAGAAGGTCTTGAAGAAATTCACGGGCTTCAAGGACATCGGCACCAACATCATCGGCGTGCGCCAGCGTGTAGTCCATCGCGGGCATCACAGCAATGTCGGCGACCCCAAGAAGGGGAATATAGGCGTGACGCTGGAGATGGGCCCCAACGGCATCACCCGCGTCGATCATCGACCGCTGACTGTTCGCGTCACAACGGCGGGAACGCCGCACCATGCGCCGCACAACTACGGGTACTGGCATATCAACGACAAGGATGAACTCTACATCCAGATTCCCGCGGAAATCGACGGCGAGCTCGGCCGGACCATTGTCCTGATGGGTATGCCGACCGGCAACGAGACCGATGGGTTTGCCTGGTACTGTGAGCACTGCATGACGCAGCTCTACGAAAAGCTGCTGGTCACTGGGCAAACCGGCTTGCCGGGCTTCTGGGCCGCCGAGGCAGCCGCGGTGCGCGTCTACAACTCGGATGTTCGCCACCGAACCTGCCCCGAGTGCAACCACGTAAATCCGCTGGGCTATTGCTGGAACGCCGCCAAGGACACACCCGAGGAAGCCGCCGCGCGCCTTGCGTGGTAAGCGACGCAATTAACCAACGCGCCAGAACAGAAAAATGGAACGATCGGCTGTGGCCCATCCGGCACTTCACCATGTCTTCGACTTCGCCCGCACCCCGGCCGAGCGCGGCCTGTGGCACAAGACGGACGACTATTTCATCTGGACCACGCTTCGGCCGGCTCAGGAGCCGCCGCTGACCTTGTGGGAGCTGCGCCCGGAAGGCGTGCTGCGCATTCCCGACAGTCGCATGACTTTTCACCAGACACCCGCCAGCACGCCCCATCACTTCGATCATCTGTTCGGATACTGGCGCGAATGCGACACCGATCTCGTGTCGGTCCGCGCCGTTCAGCCGGAAGGCGTCCACTACGCCCTGGTCATCGGCGGTAAGCCCGGGTCTTACACCCGAGATGCGATCAGCTGGATCTGCCCTAAATGCGCCCATGTCCTCGCCCGGTTCGAAGTGAAGACAGGCCCCACCGGGTGGTCGAAATTATGGGAAGAGGAAAAGGGTCGTGTCGGTGATTTCAATGCCGACCGCAAGCTGCGCATTTGCACACAGTGCGGTTTCGAGCACCCGCTCGCCTACCCGTTCGATCCGAACAAGGATTCACCTGTAGAAGCCGAAGCGCGCAAGTTCTGGTGAATGATGGAAATCGAAGTCGCTCAGCTGACTGAACTCGAAGACGGCGCCGGCCGCGTGAGACGCGCCGGCCGCAAGGCGGTTGCGCTGTTTAAGGTGGCAGACAAGGTGTTCGCGACCGACGCAAGCTGCCCGCACCGCGCCGGACCGATGGCTGAAGGTGTGGTCAGCGTCGAGCGTCTTGAAGTGGTCTGCCCGTGGCACCGCTTCCGTTTCGACCTGAATGATGGACGCTGCGTCGCCTCACCAGACCGCGCATCCCTGCCCGTTTATCCCGTGCGCATCAGCGACGGCAAAGTTTTTGTGACGATCGACGAAAAAGACTTCAGGGGATAATGATGGAACGCGTGGACGTGAAGATTCTCGGCGGCGGCGGCAACTGGATCGGGATCGGCGGCAAGATCGCCCTCGGCCTAGTCGGTTACTACAGCCCGCTGCCAAAAGGCTCGACGGCCTCGGTTGTCACCTGCGATCCCGGCATGGCCTGCCTCGACGGCACCTATTGGGTGGATGAAGGCAGATACGATATGGGGATCACCACGCCGGACTGGTTTGTGAAGCTCGCCATAGAGGGTAAACCACCGTTCAAACGGAAACTGAACCTGCGCATGCTGGCGATCTTTCCGCATGACGACCGGATGCTGTTTGCCGTGAAGCGCGAGACCCAGCTGCGGACCTTCGGTGATGTGAAGGATCGCAAGTATCCCCTGCAGCTCTCCACCATCCCGCGCACCACCTGGCACCCGGCGCTGTGGGGTGCCGAGGTGGTCATGGGCGAATACGGCATGACGCTCGACGATATCGAGAGCTGGGGCGGAAAGCTGCTGGGCGACCGCCCGCGCTTCATCAACAAGGAGGGCTCCAAGATGGTTACGGATGGGTTCGACGCCGTCTTCGACGAAGCGATCATGACCCGGCGCTGGAAGGTGCTGACCGACGAGAACGACCTGAAGTTCCTGCCGATCGATCCCGCTGTCGCCAAAAAGCTCGAAGCCCAGGGCTGGAAAATGGGCAAGCTGGAGAAGGGCCGGTTCAAGGGCGTCGATGAGGACATCCCGGTCGCGGATTTCAGCAACTGGGCGCTCTATTGCCGCGAGGGCCTGGACGACGAGCTGGCGTACCTCACCATCAAGGCGATCGACGAACAGAAACATGACATCGAGAAGCTGTTCCCGGCGCCGCATGCGCCGCTGACCGCGCCGGTCGACATGAGCAAGCTCGGCCGGAACTCACCGGTCCCGCTGCATCCCGGCGCCGAGCGCTACTACAAGGAAAAGGGATATCTGTAATTCGCCGGAATACCGGCCCAATCAGCGGGACGTCGCGATCCCGCGAACCTTAACAGGGGGAAACCATGCGTAAATATTTCAGCCTTGCCGCGTTTGCCGCATTGGCATTCATCGTCGTCAACACGACGGACACCAGCGCTCAACAGCCGCCGCCGGCCTATACCGGGCCCAAGACTACCGTGAAGCTTGGCGTGAGCGGCAGGCCGGATCAGGCCTTCCTCGAGCTAGCGCTGCGGCGGGGGTATTTCGATCACCAGGGTCTTCAGGTCGAGACCGTGCAGGCCGGCTCCGGCAACGACTTCATCGTGCCGCTGGCCACGGGCCAGCTGCAGGTGGCCAGCGGCTCGCCGAACGCGACGCTGTTCAACGCACTGAACCGCAACATCAATATCCGCATCGTCGCCGATTTCGCACATGTCGAGGGTGCCGCGGATGCCGTCGTGGCGATCATGGTGCGCAGCGACCTCATGGACTCCGGCGCCGTCAAGACAGTGGCCGACCTCAAGGGCCGGACCATCACGCTTGGCATGGGGCGTGGCCAGTATTCCTACATGCTGACCAACACGATGCTCGAACGCGCCGGCCTGTCGTGGTCCGACGTCCGCGTCCAGAACATGGCGTTCTCGGACGCCATCGTCGCCATGGCAAACAAGGTGATCGATTCGGCCTTCGTGATCGAGCCCCTGATCCAGACAGTCCTGCGGCAAGGGACCGCCAGGATTCTGGTCAAGGGCGGCGAGATCGAGAACGGCGCGCATCTGTCCCTGCTGGTCTTCTCGGACGAATTCGCCAAGAACACCGACGCCGCCACCCGCTTCATGATCGCCTATCTGCGCGGCGCCCGCGACTACCGCGAGGCCTTCTTCACCAAGCGGGATACGCATCTGGACGCGGCGATCCAGGTCCTCACCACCCATCTGCCGATCAAGGATCCCAATGTGTGGAAGGCAGCGTATCCGCAGACCACCGATGTGAATGGCCGGGTAAACATCGCCGACATCAAGCGTCAGGCGGATGTCTATCGGAAGCTGGGGGATGTCACGGGACCCACGCCTGAGATTGAAAAATTTGTCGACACGAAGTTCGCCGCGGGCGCGGTAGCAGTCCTCGGCCAGCAATAGTAGGCTTGCGCCCTGTCTGACAGTTTCCGGGTACAGCTAGGGTGACAAGCACAACAGACGTCCTGATAGTTGGCGGCGGACCGGTCGGGCTGACCCTCGCCATAGCACTCGGCAAGGCCGGCGTCCGCTGCACGCTGATCGAGCAGAAAGAGGCGCCGGCCCTCCTTCCTAAGATGGAGCGCTGCAACGCGCGCACTATGGAGATGTACCGACGCCTCGGCATCGCCGAGAGCGTCCGCGCGGCGGGCCTCAAGGCCGACGTGCCAATGGACGTTTTCGTCGTGCTGTCGATGACTGAGAAGCCGCTGATCCATCATCCCTATCCCTCGGTCGCGCAGGCGCGGGAGCAGATCAAGGCAACCAACGACGGCACGATGCCGCTGGAGCCCTACCAGCTCATCTCCCAATACACGCTGGAGCCGCTGCTGAAATCGATCGCCGAGGAGCTGCCAAGCGTCACCGTGCACTATGGCCACGAGTTCCTCTCATTCGCCCAGGATGACCAGGGCGTGACGGCGCAAGTGACGGCCGGCGGCAAGACTGTCTCCATGCGCGCCCAATACCTGATCGGCTGCGACGGCGGCAGTAGCACAGTACGCAAGCAGCTCGGAATCAAGCTGCGCGGCGAATTCAATCTGCTGGAGCTGCGTCAGGCGCTCTATCGCTGTGACGAGCTGTTCGACAAGATCCCGATCGGCCCCGGTCCCGGCCACGGCCGCCATTATCATGTGGCTGACGCTCCCGGGAATTTCCTGATCATGCAGGATTCAACCAAGCACTGGACCCTGCACGCCGTCTCGCCCAGTGACGAGGATATGAAGCGGCAATTCGAGGCCGTCGTCGGCGTGCCGGTGAAGTACGAGATGCTGACCTGCGCGCCCTGGCGCCACAATCTGATGCTCTCCGAGCGCTATGGAGAGGGTCGCGTTTTCCTTGCCGGCGATGCCGTTCACCTCGTCATCCCGACCGGCGGGCTTGGGATGAATTCGGGTGTCGGTGATGCCGTCGACCTCGCGTGGAAACTCGCCGCCACGCTGCAGGGCTGGGGCGGACCGCATCTGCTGCGCTCTTACGAATTCGAGCGGCGGCAGATCGGCGATCGTAACGTTGGCGCCTCTCGCTATGCGTCCATGGGCCGTCGCTCCTGGCGCAAGCTGTACAAGCCGGACATCCGCCAGAACGCGGAGACGCGCGACACGCTCATTCGCGCCGCTGAGGTCGAACAGCGCAAAAGCAACGAAATGCTCGGCGCAGAGCTTGGCTATCGTTACATCGATTCACCGATCATCTCCGACATTCCGGGTGGGCCTGAACATCGGTTCATGGAGTACACGCCCTCAACATGGCCGGGGGCACGCCTTCCGCATGTTTGGCTCGAAGACAGCACGGCGATGCAGGATCGGATCGGCGAGGGCTACACCATCCTTCGACTGGGCCGTAGCACGGCCGACCTAAGGTCGCTCGAGAGGGAAATTTCCAAGTTCGGGGCGCCGGTGGAGATGATCGATATACCCGATGCAACGGCGCGTGACGTCTATGGCTACGACATACTGCTGCTACGTCCTGATATGCATATCGTTTGGCGCGGCAATAGCCCACCAGAGGACGCAACCGTATTGGCCAAACTCACGACGGGGCACTAGGGGATCTGCGTACAACCCAACCACACCAATCGCAAGAGCAACTCCCTTGCCTTGCCCCGACAACTCAATGCATGACCGCGCCCCCATCGACGATCAGCGTCTGCCCCGTCATGAAGTCACTGGCTGGCGACGCGAGATAGATAAAGGTTCCGACGAGATCATCAGGTTTTTCCTCACGCTGGAAGCATCGCGAATCCACAGTCGCCTTTCTGTTCCTGGGCTGCAATTCGGTGACCGTGGCGCCGGGAGCAATGGCGTTCACGGAGATGCCAAACTCGCCCAACTCGCGCGCGAGGCCCTTGGTCATCGCGACCACTGCTCCCTTTGAGGAAATGTAATGCAGCAGCCAGGGCGTCCCTTTGAAAACCGCTCCCGAGGCAACGTTGATAATCTTGCCACTCTTCTGCTGTTTCATGAACGGTAACACGGCCCTTGCGCATTCGAACGGCCCGCGTGTGTTCACCATCATCACCTTATCCCATTCCGCCGAGGAGATTTCTTCGAAGCGCTGCGGCTTAATCGTCCCAAACAGAGCGGCGTTGTTCACCAGCACGTCGATACGGCCGAATTCGCGGTTTGCCAACTCGGCCATCCTTGCCACTCCCCCCGAGTCAGTGACATCAGCGACCATACCGACTGCCTTCCCGCCAATTGAATTAATCTTATCCACGAGGTGACTTGGATCGGACAGATCGCAGATGACTAGTTGCGCGCCTTCCGCCGCCATGCCAAGCGCGACGACAGCGCCAATACCCTGCGCTGCGCCTGTGATGATGATGGATTTCGATTGCAGCTTCATCATTTACTCCCGGAGAACATCAGAATTTCTAAAGCTCGAAGTCACAAGAATAGCGCGAAACGGGTTGCCGCACAGCGTAGAGGAAAAATAAATAGATAGTTTTGACAGCTGAACACGTGATCTAGCATGAACAAAACACCCGACATTCAAAGCCAGCAACGAGGGAACGCGCGATGTTTATAAAAAACTCTTGGCAGGTCGCAGCATTTGCCCATGAGGTCGGACGGTCGCTTCTGGCGCGACAGCTCGCCGGGGTTCCCGTGATTTTATATCGTACTGAAGCGGGTAAGGCGGTGGCCCTAGAGGATCGTTGTGCCCACCGCTACGTCCCGCTGTCGCTCGGTAAGCTTATCGGCGACGTCGTGCAGTGCGGCTATCACGGCTTGTGCTATAATGCGGAAGGGCATTGCACAAAGGTCTGGGGACAGGAGCGCGTTCCTCCCGCCGCCAGCGTCCGCGCCTATCCCGTGGTCGAACGTTACGACTTCGTATGGATATGGCTTGGTGACCCGGCAAGTGCCGACGCCGAAATGGTACCAAATTTTTTCTGGATGACTGATCCCGGCTGGACAATCAGCGAGGGCTATCACCACCTGAACGCCCACTATCAGCTCATCATCGACAACCTCCTCGATCTATCGCACGAGTCCTTCGTGCACACAGAAACAATAGGCAATGATGCTGTCGCTGAATCTCCGCTAACAGTGAGCGTCAAGGACGGGCACGAGGTTCGCGCGCATCGCGACATGCTCAATTGTCTGCCGCCACCGTTCTATGTAAAGGCAACCGGTTACACGTCGCGGATCGATCGCTGGCATACGTCCATATTTACCCCGCCCGGATTTATTGTCATCGAGAACGGCGCAATGCCGGCTGGCAGCAACAAGGAAGACGCCCGCGCCATAGGGAACACGCGTGAGCGGCGCGTTCTCAATCTCATCACGCCGGAAACTGAGACCTCCTCGCACTATTTTTGGGCGATCGCGCGCAGCTACGATCGCGACAATTCGGAGCTCACCGGCTACATCCGCGACCAGATCCGTATCACTTTCGATCAGGACAAGGCGATTCTAGAAGCACAGCAACGCTCCATTAGTCAGATGCCCACAGCGCACTTCCCAGTGGTGCTCGGCACCGATGCAGGCGTCGTTCAGGGACGGCGCCTGATAGACGCCCACCTGAAGCAACTCGATGGGCGCGCACGGGCGTCCGATGTCTAGTGCGTTATGTGCGACCAAGCAGGTGCGGTCCGCCACCAAGGACCTCAGCATGCGCGCCACGCCCTCGACGGAGGCTGCAACATAAGCGCCATTATCGAAAATGGCATACTCAGTGCTCACCTACACGTACCGCGCTGAAGGCGCCGATGTACCGCCGCACCTGCTGACACAAACCCCACCACATTACGACGTGCCGATCATGCTGCCGAACGGCGAGTTCAATCTCGACATGATCGATGCGCACGACATCATGGCCTGGGTGACGCAGGGACCGACTGCCGATCGCACGCGCGAAACGCTCGGCAATAGCGACCGCGGCATTGTCACGTACCGCCGCATGCTGATGCGAGAGCTGGAGAAGGTGCAGAAGGGCGAAGACCCCATCGGAATTCTGCGCGACCCAGCGAAGAATGTATGCGTCGATCTGCCTCTAGAAAAAGGTAAGGACAAGTACAATGACGGGTTCGAAAGCTTCATCCGCCGGCAGCCGGTCTATCACTCGCCGATCGCCCGAGACCTCGTACGACTGTTCACGCCCAAGCGGGACGCCCGGGTGGAAACTCCCGTTCCGGCTAAATAACAAAGTAAGACTCTTGGATTAACGGGCACTCGACAGATAATCGCGAGTATCGAAATTTTGAAACGCTAGATTGGCCGTGTCGTTCAGCCACCGACGCCATGCGAAGAAGAGTCGTACAACTATGTATCTAGCTTGCGATGCAGCGTGCTTGCTCCGTTGAGAAAGCAACAAAGGGCCTGTTGCTGCAGAATGTGCCCGTGCATCCCATTCTTTCGGTTGTGGGTTTTATTGGGGGTTAGCTCCCAGTCTTAAATCTAACCCACTGATAAATATAATAAATTAAAGGGAATTGGCGGAGGGGACGGGAAGCCGTCACTACCCTGCGCCACTGAACTGACGGCCCGTTTGCCCCGACGATCCAAAGATCGCCGAGGTAAACAGGTTAGTGATGGCGGAGGGGACAGGATTCGAACCTGCGATACGGTTTAATCCGTATAACGGTTTAGCAAACCGCCGCCTTCAGCCACTCGGCCACCCCTCCGCCGGGAGTGGGTCTTCTTAATCACACGGCGTATGCCCGGGCGGTTCTATAGGTCGCCTCCCCCCCTGTCAAACCGTGAACGTCTGCCTTTATTTGCTCACACTCCTTACGGGAGCCGGATGGGGTGCCCCACAACGCCCTGATTCCACATGATTAAAATTCCGCTGCATTTTACGCGTCGTTAACCATTGTGTCCTAGGTTGGTAGGGTCAGAGCCGCAGACCCAAGCTTTCAGAAGTAAAGCTCACCAAACAGGAGGCCAGAATGTCCCTTAGCCGCCGCTCCATCCAGACCCTGCTCGACCTCGTCGAGAACAAGCTCTCCAACATGCAGGTCGTCGACCGCGAAGACTCCCGCGAACTCGCCGTCCTTGAATCCGCCCGACGCGAACTGTCATCGC
Source organism: Alphaproteobacteria bacterium (assembly GCA_965279355.1). Classification (GTDB taxonomy): domain Bacteria; phylum Pseudomonadota; class Alphaproteobacteria; order CACIAM-22H2; family CACIAM-22H2. Next base: position 500,434 of record OZ257155.1, read on the forward strand.
TGGCCGGTCTCCGCCGCGCCGCTGCCGCCGAAGCCGCTGCCGTCGCCGAAGGCCGCTTCAGCCGCGAACACAGCGCTGTCGCCGCCTGATCTTTCGGGCGCGTCGCTCCTCGACGCGCTTCCCCCCTTCGAGTAGGTTCGCCGTCTGCGCCCTTTGCGCGGATTGCTCGAAGGTATTGATTGGCCCAGCGACCAACCGAAGCCCTGTTTCCTGAGGAGGCGAAGCCCGCGACGTCTGCGCCGCGCTTCACCACCGGCATCCTGCCCTATCAGGCCTATCAGGATTTCATCCGCTCCGGCCGCATCGTCGCCGATGAGCCCTTCACCGACGGCCAGATCCAGCCCGCCAGCATCGACCTTCGCCTCGGCGCCGTCGCATGGCGCGTCCAGGCCAGCTTTCTCCCCGGCAAGCAATCCGTCGCCGCCAAGATCGAGCAGCTCAAGATGCATGAGCTGGATCTCACCGAGGGTGCGGTGCTTGAGCGCGGCTGCATCTATATCGTCCCCCTGCTCGAACAGCTGAACCTGCCGGCCGATATCGCCGGTACCGCCAATCCCAAAAGCACCACCGGCCGGCTGGATATCTTCACCCGCCTCATTCCTGACTACGCCGCGGAATTCGAGGAAGTGAAGAAAGGCTACAAGGGCAAACTCTATCTCGAGGTCAGCCCGCGTACCTTCAGCGTCCGCGTCCACAAGGGACTTGCCCTCAATCAGTTGCGTCTGCGGCGCGGCGATCCGCCGGCCTCCGATACAGCGCTTGAGATGCTCGATGCGTCCGAAGGCCTCATCTATTCCGGCGACGACCGCCAGAATGCGACGATCCGCAAGGGCCTGTGGCTCTCGATCGACCTCGACGGCGGCAAAGGCGGCCTGATCGGCTATCGCGCCAAACATCACACGCCGCTGATCGACATGGCCAAAATCGGCCACTACCCGGTGCCGGGTTACTGGGAGCCGATCCATCGCAACGACAGCAGCTCGCTCATTCTCAATCCCAGCGAGTTCTACATTCTCGTCTCAAAGGAAAAGGTCCGCGTGCCGGCCGGCTATGCCGCCGAGATGGTCCCCTACGATCCGTCGGTCGGCGAATTCCGCATCCACTATGCCGGGTTCTTCGATCCCGGTTTCGGCTACGGCGCGGCTGGCGAGATTGCCGGAACCCGCGCGGTGCTCGAGGTCCGCTCGCACGAGGTGCCGTTCCTGGTCGAGGACGGCCAGGTGGTTGGAAGGCTTATTTACGAGCGGCTGACCGAGCAGCCTGACCGGCTCTACGGCAGCGGCCTCGGCTCGCATTACCAGAAGCAGGGCCTGGCCCTCAGCAAGCACTTCAAGCGCGGCTAAGTCCCGAAAACCTCAAGTTTTTGTGGCGTTCGCACCTCGGCGGACTAGAATATCGCCGCGTTCGCAGTCGGGGGATATGCTTGATGCCGCAATTCGTCGATCAGTTTTCGTTCGGGCCTGGCGGGACGGCATGATCCGTTCGCATCAGGACGCTGCCGCCGGCTCGTTCATGATCGCCGTGGCGGCGATTGCGTTTTGGCAGGGCGCCAATCTCGATATCGGCACCCTGCGGCATCTCGGCCCCGGCATGATGCCGTACATCCTGGCCGGCCTCACCGCCTTCTGCGGGCTTCTGCTGCTGATCGGCGCATTCACCAGCGACGGTCCGAAGCTCGAGCGCTGGACCATCCGCGGACCGGTCTGCATTCTCGGTGCCGCCATCATCTTCGGACTAACGATCCGCCCGCTCGGTCTGGTGATTGCCGGACCGCTGGCCATGCTGCTGGGCTGCTGCGCGACCCGCGAGACCCGTTGGCTAGAGACGATCATCTTCAGCATCGTGATGACCGCATTTTGCGTCGGCCTGTTCCGCTACATGCTGAACCTGCCGATCCCCATCGCACCCTGGCTGCTGGGGAACTAAGCCCATGGGCGATCTGATCGGCAATCTCGGCCTGGGCTTCAGCGTCGCGCTGTCGCTGCAGAACATCGGCTTCTGTTTCATCGGCTGTCTGGTCGGCACTCTGGTCGGGGTACTGCCCGGTGTCGGACCGATCGCCACGATCGCGATGCTGCTGCCGCTGACCTTCAACATCGATCCGACCGGCGCGCTGATCATGCTGGCCGGCATCTATTACGGCGCGCAATACGGCGGATCGACCAGCGCCATTCTAGTGAACATTCCGGGCGAAGTGACGGCGGTTGTCACGACGCTCGACGGCCACCAGATGGCGCGCAACGGACAGGCGGGAATTGCGCTCGGCGTCGCGGCGCTCGGCTCGTTCTTCGCCGGCACGATCGCGACCCTGGTGATCGCGGCGCTCGGCGTCCCCCTCACCCGCCTCGCACTGCTGTTCGGACCCGCCGAATATTTCGCGCTGATGGTCATGGGTCTGACCCTGGCCGTCGTTCTGGCACGCGGCTCCGTGCTGAAAGCGATCAGCATGGTGGTCCTCGGCCTGCTGCTCGCCACGGTCGGCACAGATCTCGAAACGGGCGAGGAGCGCCTGACCCTGGGTCTGGATGATCTCACGGATGGCATCGATTTTGTCGTGCTCGCCATGGGCCTGTTCGGTTTCGCGGAGATCCTGCGCAATCTGGAGAACCCGGAGCAGCGCGATGTGGTGCGCGGCGTGATCGGCCGCCTGCTTCCGTCGCTGGACGACATCAAGCGCTGCACCTTGCCGGTCATTCGCGGCACCGGCCTCGGTGCCATCCTCGGCATCCTGCCGGGCAACGGTGCGGTGCTCGGTCCGTTCGCGTCCTATTCGGTGGAAAAGAAGCTCGCCAAGGATCCCTCGCGTTTCGGCCGTGGCGCCATCGAAGGCGTCGCCGGGCCCGAAGCCGCCAACAACGCCGGCGCGCAGACCGCGTTCATCCCGCTCCTGACACTCGGCATTCCGCCGAACGCGGTGATGGCGCTCATGGTCGGCGCCATGACCATTCACGGCATCATCCCCGGGCCGCTGGTGATGAGCAAAAGCCCGACCCTGTTCTGGGGCATGATCGCCAGCATGTGGATCGGCAACCTGATGCTGCTGATCATCAATCTGCCGCTGATAGGCCTTTGGGTGCGGCTGCTGAAGGTTCCCTATCGGCTGATGTTCCCGGCGATCCTGCTGTTCTGCAGCATCGGCATCTACTCGGTCAGCAACGATCCGTCGGATGTGCTGCTCACCGCCTTCTTCGGCTTTGTCGGCTACTCGCTCTACAAGTTCGGCTTCGAGCCGGCGCCAGTGCTGCTCGGTTTCGTGCTCGGGCGCCTGATGGAAGAGAAATTGCGGCAGGCGCTGGTGCTGGCGCGCGGCGACTTCATGACCTTCGTCCACCGGCCGGTGTCGGCCGTTCTCCTGACCATCGCTGTCGTGGTGCTGGTCGTCGCGATCCTGCCGTCGATCCGGCAGAAGCGCGAGCAGGCCTTTCAGGAATAGCCTGTTTTCAGAACCTGCCGGGGGCGGTATCCTGCCCACCATGCGAGGGCGGAGGCGGGAGCCGCCGGATAACTCGTTCAACACGCTGCCCGCCAAGCAGATGGAAACGCGGAGTATCTTGATGAAAAAGCTATTGGTTGCCCTCACGGCAGCGGCGGCCGGCCTGTGGGCGGGCGGCGCGGATGCACAGAATTACCCGACCCGGAACATCACCATGATCGTTCCGTTCGCCGCCGGCGGTCCGACTGACGTCGTCGCCCGCATCGTCAGCGACCACATGTCCAAGACGCTCGGACAGCAGATCATCGTTGAAAACGTCGCCGGCGCCGGCGGCACCACGGGCATCACCCGCGGCGCGCAGGCGACCCCGGACGGCTACACGATCATGATGGGCCATATGGGCACGCATGGTGCAGCACCGGCCCTTTATCCGAACATCAAATACGACCCGACCAAGGATTTCGAGCCGATCGGCATGGCCGCCGGCACGCCGATCCTGATCGTCGCCAAGAAGAATTTCCCCGCGAACACCCTTCAGGAGTTCGTCACCTATGTGAAGGCGAACGGCGACAAGCTGAACCAGGCCCATGCCGGTATCGGCTCGGTCTCGCACACGACCTGCCTGATGCTGAACGTCATGCTCGGCGTCAAGCCGACGCTAGTTCCCTACAGCGGCACGGGCCCGGCCCTGAACGACCTCGTCGGCGGTCAGGTCGATTTCATGTGCGACCAGATCGTCAATCTCGTCCCGCAGGTCCAGGCAAACACCATCAAGGCGTTCGCCGTCGCCACACCGGATCGCTCGCCGGCCCTGCCGAATCTGCCGACGACCAAGGAAGCCGGCCTGCCCGACTATCAGGTCAGCGCGTGGAACGCGGTCTTCGCGCCGAAGAACACGCCGAAGCCGGTCGTCGACAAGCTCAACGACGCGCTTGCCAAGGCGCTGTCCGACGAGCCGACGCGCAAGCGTCTGCACGATCTCGGCGGCGTTATCCCCGCCCCGGCCGACCGCACCACTGCATGGCTCGGCAATTTCGTGAACCAGGAAGTCGCGCGCTGGAACGCCGTGATCAAGCGGTAACCGATCCGCGCAAGAAGCGACTAAGCTTCGGGCCTCCGATCGCATCGGAGGCCCGAATTTTTTGAAGGCACCGGTTCCGGGCTTACAGCGCGTATTTCGTGGACCCCCTCCTCTCTTCATTCGGGCCGCTGCTCGACGATCCCAACCTGCCGCTTGCCTGCGGACTGGCGCTGATCGCCGGGCTGCTGCGCGGCTTCGCCGGCTTCGGCTCGGCGATGCTGATGGCGCCTGTCTTCGCGGTGCTGTTCGGCTCGGCGGAAATGGTCGCGACCGTGGTCGCGATGGAGCTCGCAATCAGCTTTCAGCTTTTCCCGTCGGCGCGCCGCGAATGCAACTGGTCGATGGTGGCGCCGATGACCATTGCGTCGTGCATCGCGATGGCGCCCGGCATCTGGCTGCTGGTGGCGCTCGATAAGGTGCTGATCATCAAGATCGTCTCGGCCATTGTCGCCGCCTTCGCCGTGATCATGTTCACGGGCTGGCGCTGGCGCGGCAGGCAGGGTCCCGTGCCGAGCGCCTTTGTCGGCTTGCTCTCCGGCGCGATGATGGGCAGCACCGGTATCGGCGGACCGCCGGTCCTGCTCTACATGCTCTCGGGCTCGGACTCACCGGCGACGGTGCGCGCCAACGCCATCATCTATTACTTCGTGACGCAGATCCTGCTGCTGGCAATCCTGTTCGTCATCGGCGTGGCCGGCACGACGTCGCTGCTGCGTGCCGTGCTGCTCTTCCCGTTCATGCTGGCGGGGTCGTGGATCGGCGGCCACGTCTTCCGCGGCAGCAACGAAACCGTCTATCGCAACGTGGCGCTAAGCCTGCTGCTCGCCGTCGGGCTGTTCGGACTGCTGAGCTGAAGCGGATCAGCCGCTGCTGCCGGGATCGCCCTGCAGACCGACTTTCTTGATGGCGTCCATCGCTGCCGCTTCGTCATTGTCCGACGTATCGCCGGAGACACCGATGGCGCCGATCACGGAACCGCTGGCATCCTTGATGATGACGCCGCCCGGAACCGGCACCAGTTTTCCGCCACTGATATCCGACAGCGCCGCCACGAAATGCGGCGCCGTCGCGGCGCGCGCCGCCAGCGTGCGCGTGCCCCAGCCCATGGCGAGCGCGCCCCACGCTTTGCCGATGGCGATCTGCGGCCGCAAGATTCCCGGCGCGTCCTCGCGCTTGAACGCCTTGAGGTGCCCGCCGGCATCGAGCACGGCGACGGTCAGCGGCTTCAGCTTCATCTCATGCGCCCGGGCGAGCGTCAGATCGACGAGCTTGCTCGCCTGATCCAGTGTCAGTTCGGTCATCGTTCGTGGCTCCGTTACTTTGTCAGTCTGTCCTGCTTGGGCATGTACGTGTATGGGTGCGCGACGCCGGGCTGCGTCATCATCCGCTCGGCCCAGCTCTGCACGTTGGGATAGTTGGCGACGTTGAAGCCGCCCTCTTCCGCAATGGCAACCCAGGGGAAAATCGCGACATCGGCAATCGTCGGCGTCGGGCCGACAACGTACTTCGTGGTGCCGAGCTGCTTGTCGAGTGAGTCCAGCGCGCGCTCGCCGCGGGCCCGCATGAACTTGCCCAGGCCTTCTTCGTGCGGAATAAACCGCCCGACAAAACGCGTCATGCCGATGCCGGTCGCCATGAAGTCGAGTTCCCAGGCCAGCCATTCGTCGATGCGCAGCTTCTCAGCCTCGCTGCGGCCGCCGAACCGGCCGAAATGGCCCGCGAGATACTGAAGGATCGCGGCGGACTGGGTCAGCGTCACGATCCCGTGCTTGAGCACCGGCACCTGGCCCCAGCGGTTCATGGCGAGATATTCCGGCGTCTTGTGCTCGCCCTTGCCGAGATCGATGTGCTTGTAGTCCCAGTTGGCGCCGCACATTTCCAGCATCAGTCCGACCTTCGAGGACGGCATTGAAGCAAAGTTCCCGTGCAACAGAAACTTGCTGACCGGCGTTGGTGCCTTGCGCGCTGACGACGCCCTGCCCTTGCGGATCGGGGCGCCCTTGGCGGCGCGGGCGGCTGACTTCTTCGCCGCCGCCTTGATGCCGGCTGACGCGACAAGCTTTTTGCGCTGCTTCGGTTTTGCCCTGGCTTTCGCCTTGGCCTTGGTCTTCGACTTCTTTGCCATTGTGCCCCCTGACCCGGCTCAGATGCCGAGTTTGCGTTTCAGGATCTCGTTCACCATGCCGGGATTGGCCTTTCCGCCGGTCGACTTCATCACCTGACCGACCATCCAGCCCAGCAGCTGCACCTTGCCGCCCTTGATCTCTTCAACCTTGTCCTGGTTGGCGGCGAGAATCTGATCGACAGCGCCTTCGATGGCGTCGGTATCGGTGACCTGCTTCAACCCCTTCTCTTCCACGATCGCTGCGGCATCTTTGCCGGTCTCGACCATGATCTGGAAGACGTCCTTGGCGATACGGCCGGAGATCGTGTTGTTCTCGATCAAGTCGAGCAGCCCGGCCAGCGCCTTCGCCTGCACCGGCGAGTTCGCGATATCGACGCCTTGCTTGTTGAGCACGGCGTAAAGCTCGGACATCACCCAGTTCGCGGCGAGCTTGGGGTCCTTGCGGCCCTTGGCGACTTCCTCGAAATACAGCGCGGACTCTTTCTCGGCGACCAGCACGCTGGCATCGATCAGCGACAGCTTGTAGTCGCGGATGAAGCGATCCTTCTTGGCATCCGGCAGTTCCGGCAGCGACGCCTTGAGGCTCTCCACCCATTTTCCGTCCAGCACCAGCGGCAGCAGGTCAGGATCGGGGAAGTAGCGATAATCGTGCGCGTGCTCTTTCGAGCGCATGGGACGCGTGACGCCGCGGCCGGAATCGAACAGCCGCGTCTCCTGCTTCACCTCGCCGCCCTCTTCGATCAGATCAACCTGACGGCGGGATTCGTATTCGATGGCCTGCATCACGAAGCGCACCGAGTTGACGTTCTTGATCTCGCAGCGCGTCCCGTAGGGCTGACCCGGCTTGCGCACCGACACGTTGACGTCGCAGCGCATGGAGCCTTCCTCCATGTTGCCGTCGCAGGTGCCGAGATAGCGCAGGATCGCACGCATCTTCTTGAGATAGGCGCCAACTTCCTCGGCCGAGCGCAGATCCGGTTCCGACACGATCTCCATCAGCGCCACACCGGAGCGGTTGAGATCGACATAGGTCTTGGTCGGATGCTGATCGTGCATCGACTTGCCGGCATCCTGTTCCAGATGCAGGCGCGTGATGCCGATTTCGCGCGAGGTCCCGTCGGCAAGGTCGATGGTCAGCTTGCCGCTGCCGACGACCGGCCTAGTGTATTGGGATATCTGATAACCCGCCGGCAGATCGGCGTAAAAGTAGTTCTTCCGGTCGAAGATCGACACGAGGTTGATCTGCGCGCCGAGGCCAAGCCCGGTCTTCACCGCCTGCTCGACACAGAATTTGTTGATGACCGGCAGCATGCCGGGAAACGCCGCGTCGACGAAGCTGACCTGGGAGTTCGGCTCGGCGCCGAATTCGGTCGCAGCGCCTGAGAACAGCTTGGCGTTGGAAACGACCTGGGCATGGACTTCCAGCCCGATCACCATCTCCCACTGCCCTGTCTTGCCTTCGATCAGCATGTCAGGCCTCCACCGCCGGCGGCTTCGCCGTGAAATTCGCCGATGTCTCGATCACACCAGCCACGCGGAACAGGGTTTCTTCATCGAAGGCGCGTCCGATCAGCTGCAAGCCAAGCGGCAGGCCGTCTTCCGAAAGTCCGGCCGGCACCGAAATGCCAGGTAGGCCAGCAAGGTTTGTCGTCACCGTGAACACGTCGTTCAGATACATGGCGAGCGGATCGTCGGATTTTTCACCGATGCCGAAGGCAGCCGACGGCGCGGTCGGGGTCAGAATCACGTCGCATTTCTTGTAAGCTTCGGTGAAGTCGCGGGCGATCAGGGTCCGCACCTTCTGCGCTTTGAGGTAATAAGCGTCGTAATAACCGGCCGACAACACGTAGGTGCCGATCAGGATGCGCCGCTGCACTTCCGCGCCGAAACCTGCGGCGCGCGTGTTTTCGTACATCTCGTCGAGACTGCCGCCCGGCACGCGCAGACCGAAGCGCACGCCGTCATAGCGCGCCAGGTTCGACGAGGCCTCGGCGGGTGCGATGATGTAATAGGCCGGCAACGCATACTTGGTATGCGGCAGGCTGATCTCGACGGGCTCCGCACCTGCCGCCTTCAGCCAGTCGATACCCTGCTGCCAAAGCTTCTCGATCTCCGCCGGCATGCCGTCCAGCCGGTATTCCTTCGGGATGCCGAATTTCAGCCCCTTCACATTGCCGGTGAGCGCCTTCTCATAATCCGGCACCGAGCGCGGCACGGAGGTCGCGTCCTTGGGATCGTGCCCGGCCATCGTGCCCAGCATGATCGCGCTGTCGCGAACGTCTCGCGTGATCGGCCCGGCCTGATCGAGCGACGACGCAAAGGCCACCACCCCCCAGCGGGAGCAGCGTCCATAGGTCGGCTTCAGACCGACCAGACCGCAGAACGACGCTGGCTGACGGATCGAGCCGCCGGTATCGGTGGCCGTGGCACCCATAGCGATACGCGCCGCAACCGCGGCCGCCGAACCGCCCGACGAGCCACCGGGCACCAGCGGCTTGTTGTCGCCACGCCGACGCCAGGGATTGCGCACCGGCTTGTAATAGCTGGTGGTATTCGACGAGCCCATGGCGAACTCGTCGAGGTTCGTCTTGCCCAGCATCACCGCCCCCGCCTTCCAGAGGTTCGCCGTGATGGTGGATTCATATTGTGGTTTGAAGCCGTCGAGGATGTGGCTGGCGGCCGTGGTCAGCACGCCTTCGGTGCAGAACAGATCCTTGATGCCGAGCGGGATGCCTTCGAGCGAACCGCCACCGGATTTCAGCTTGCCGTCCGCCGCATCGGCCATCATCAGCGCCTGCTCCGGCGTCTCGGTGATGTAGGCATTGAGCGACTTCGCCCTGGTCATCGCATCGAGATGCGCCTGCGTCAGCTCGCGCGCCGACACCTTGCGGCCGCGCAACTGTTCGCGCGCCTCGGCAATCGTGAGGTCCGTCAGGTTGGCCATTATTCGACCACCTTCGGGACGGTGAAGAACGCACCGTCGCCCGAAACAACGGAATCGGTCGCATTTGCAGCGATCTTTTCGGCATAGCCGCCGTCATTCACCACATCGTCGCGCATCGGCATGGTGACTTCGACGGCGGAGGTCATCGGTTCGACCCCGTTGGTATCGACGGCATCGAGCTGCTCGATCCAGGTCAGGATCGTCTGGAGTTCGCCGACCATCTTGTCGAGGTCGCGATCGGCCACCTTGATCCGGGCGAGCGACGCGATGCGCGCCACGGTGGCTTTGTCGAGCGACATGAGATAAGTGAAACCTCTGAAATAGCGCTGAAATTAGGCCGGAAGCTATCATCCCCGAATGCCGATCTGCAACCCCGCCGACCTCCCCGCCGCGATTGCCGCCCGTCACCGGTTGATGGGCTTCGACCTCGGCGAAAAGACGATCGGTCTGGCGCTTTCCGACACCACGCTGTCCATCGCCTCGCCGCTGGAAACCCTCAAACGCAGCAAGTTCACCGCCGATGCCGCCCGGCTCGCGGAGCTGGTGACCAAGCACCAGGTCGGTGGCCTGGTCCTCGGGCTTCCCGTGAACATGGACGGCAGCGAGGGGCCGCGCTGCCAGTCCGTCCGCGCCTTCGCCGCCAACCTCATCGGCAAGATCGACCTGCCGCTGTTCTTCTGGGACGAACGTCTGTCGACCGCCGCCGTCACGCGGACCATGCTGGAAGCCGATCTGTCGCGGGCACGGCGTGCGGAGATCGTCGACAAGCTGGCCGCCGCCTATATCCTCCAGGGCCTGCTCGACCACCTGAAATCCAGGCGCTTTCCGTGACCGATTCAGCCCTACCCCTCGCGGGCTTGCGCATTTTTGATCTCACCCGTGTCCTAGCCGGACCGACCTGCACGCAGGTGCTGGGCGATCTTGGCGCGGATGTCATCAAGGTTGAACGCCCCGGCGCCGGCGACGACACGCGCAAATGGGGCCCTCCCTATCTCAAGGATGCGCAGGGCAACGACACGGCGGAAAGCGCCTATTACCTGTCGACCAATCGCAACAAGCGGTCGCTCTCGCTGGACCTGTCAAAGCCAGAGGGTGTCGCGCTCGCCAAGCGGCTGCTCGCCACCTGCGACGTACTGATCGAGAACTTCAAGGTCGGCGATCTCGCGAAATATGGGCTCGACTATGGGAGCCTGAAATCGGAATTCCCCCGCCTCGTCTACTGCTCCATCACCGGTTTCGGCCAGACCGGTCCATACGCGAAGCGGGCCGGCTACGATTATCTGGCGCAGGGCATGGGCGGGATCATGAGCATCACCGGCCAGCCGGCAGAGGTGCTGGGCTCGGAGCCGGTGAAGGTCGGCATCGCCATCGCCGATGTCACGACCGGTCTTTATGCCGCGATCTCGATCCTCGCGGCACTTCGCCATCGCGACGCGACCGGACGCGGCCAGCAGATCGATCTCGCGTTGCTCGATACGCAGGTGTCGTGGCTGGCGAATGAAGGATTGAACTACCTGGTTGGCGGCAAGGTCCCCAAGCGGCTCGGCAACGCGCATCCGAACATCGTGCCCTATCAGGTCTTTCCCTGCGCCGACGGACACATCATCCTCGCCGTCGGCAACGATACGCAGTTCCGGAAGTTCTGCGAGTTTATCGGCCGCACCGATCTGGCCGACGATCCGCGCTTCACGAGCAATCCGGCGCGGGTGAAGCATCGTGATGTTCTGGTCCCGCTGCTGCGTGAGATCACTATGGCAAAGCCGCAGGCGCATTGGATCTCCGGGCTCGAGAAAGTCGGCGTGCCCTGCGGGCCTGTCAACACGATCGATCAGGTCTTCGCCGATCCGCAGGTGCTGGCACGCGGCATGAAGCGGGAGATCGACAAGAACGGCGTCGGAGTTCCGACCATCGGCAGCCCGATCAAGATGTCGGAAACGCCGCCGACCTACCGGCTGGCACCGCCCGCATGCGGCGAGCATTCCGACGATGTGCTGACGGAGCTGCTTGGCCTGTCTCCCGCCGATCTGTCGGATCTGCGAGCAAAAAAGATCATCTGAAGCGCCGACCGTAACGCTCTGGCACGGGCGATCCGTGCCTGTTGTATGCGGTCGATAAAAAATTCCGGCGGAATGCCGTCGCGCAGATACCGCGCGCGCCGCTCCAGGAGAACGTCCAGCGTCGGTGTATCGAAGTCATGCGACATGATAGACTCCGCCGGTGAATTTGACGAGACGGACCGTATCGTCTTATCATATTAACCATGAAACGTCGACGCGTCGCCCCGAAAAAATCCGGCAAAAATCCGGCGCGCAAGAAAGTTTCGCGCGGAAATTCGTCAATAAAAACCGCGAAAATCCGCCCGAAACGGGCGACGATGGCAGCGCGTCGGAGTTCCCGGGAGCGTATGAATGTTTCGGGAACGAAATCCGGCCCCAACGCCGAGCGCCGCAATGCGGACGTCCATGACGCCATCCTTGCCGCGGCCGGGAAACTCGTGCGCCGTTACGGCTACAACCGCGTGTCCATTGAGGCTGTCGCCGCCGCCGCGGGTGCCGGCAAGCAGACGATCTATCGCTGGTGGCCGACCAAAGCCGCGCTTTTTCTTGAGCTGTACCTGTCGCTGGTGTCGGAGCAGAAACTGAAGGTCGGGCGCGGATCGATGACCGCCGAGATGCGCGCCGTCCTGCGCCGCGTGATCCGCATTTTCGCCACGACGCCCGCCAACTCGATCCTCGTCGGGCTTGTTGCCGACGCCTCGCACGACCGCAGCGTCGCCAAAGCGCTCACCGAGCATCTCCTGCGTCGGCGGCGATATCTGTTTCGGGGTATCCTCGAACGGGGGCGCGCACGCGGCGAAATCAGACGCGGCGCCGATCTCGACCTTGCCGTCGACACCATTTCCGGGGCGATCTGGCAGCGCCTGATCCTGGCGCACGCTCCCCTCGACCAGAATTTCGTCGAGCGCCTTATCGCGCAGGTGCTCAAAGGCGTGGTCGCCCGCTGATGGCTGAGGCGATCGAGATCGGCGGCTATATCCCCGGCGCGCTGGGCCAGCTTGTCGCGCTTCAGACCCTCGAATACCGGGATAGCCACGGTTTCGGCCTCGTCTTCGAGACACGGGCCGCCACCGAGATGGCCGACTTCCTCGGCAATCTCGACCCCGCGCGCGATCTCTTTCTGCTGGCGCGGGCCGGCGACCGCATCCTCGGCAGTGTCTCCATCGATGGCAGCAAGGCCCCCCTGGCCCGCCTCCGCTGGTTCATCGTCACATCCGAGGCGCGTGGCCGGGGTCTGGGGTGGACTCTGCTCGACCGGGCCGTGACCTTCTGCCGCGAACGCGGCTTCGAGGGGATCTATCTCACCACGATCGACCGCCTGGACGCTTCGGCGCATCTCTATGAGCGGGCCGGTTTCACGCTGACCCATGCCGAGGCGGGCGACCAGTGGGGAAACACGACGGTCGAAAAGCGCTACGAGCTGCGTTTTCGCGAGGCATGACCGTCACGGTGCTTGCGGGGTTACGGAGCGACCGTCTATAAGACCGCTTTAATGACTTCGACGGCCCCTGTACCCGCTTTTGGGCGATTTCGACCCCGCCATCTTCTCGGGATCGAAGGGCTTTCCCCCGATGAAATTACGCTGCTGATCGACTTGGCCGAAGGCTATGTCGAGAAGAACCGCGCGCGCGCCAAGAAAAGCGATCTGCTGAGCGGGCGCACCATCATCAATCTGTTCTTCGAGAACTCGACCCGCACCCGCACCTCGTTTGAGCTGGCCGCCAAGCGGCTGGGCGCCGACGTGATCAACATGCAGGCGGAAGCCTCGTCGGTGAAGAAAGGCGAGACGCTGATCGACACCGCAATGACCCTCAACGCCATGCTGCCGGATGTGCTGATCGTGCGGCATCCGGACTCAGGGGCGGTGAAGCTGCTTTCCGAGAAGGTCAACTGCGCGGTGGTCAATGCCGGCGACGGCACGCATGAGCATCCGACGCAGGCCCTGCTCGATGCGCTGGCGATCCGTCGTCATAAGGGCCGGCTGCAAGGACTGACGGTCGCGCTCTGCGGCGACATCCAGCACAGCCGCGTCGCCCGCTCCAACATTCACCTACTGGTGTCCATGGGCGCCCGCGTGCGCGTCATCGGCCCGTCGACGCTGATCCCAGCTGCCATCGGCCGTCTCGGCGTCGAGGTGTTCCACGACATGGAAGCCGGCCTCAAGGATTGCGATATCGTGATGATGCTGCGGCTGCAGCTCGAGCGCATGCAGGGCGCGTTCGTGCCCTCGACCCGCGAGTATTTCCATTTCTACGGCCTGACCCGCGAGAAGCTCGCCGTCGCCAAGCCCGACGCGCTGGTGATGCATCCGGGCCCGATGAACCGCGGCGTGGAGATTGACAGCGAAGTCGCCGACGACATCAGCCGCTCGCTGATCCGCGAACAGGTAGAGATGGGCGTCGCCGTGCGCATGGCCTGCCTCGATATCCTGACACGCGACCTGCGCAGCAACCGCGACGGAGAGCCGGCATGACCGCCAGCCGTTCCGAAGCGGGCACGCGCAACGGTCCGCCGCTGGCGCTGGTCAATGCGCGGATCGTCGATCCGGCCACCGGCCTCGACACCAAGGGCGGCATCGTCATCGCCGAGGGGCAGATCGCCGATTTCGGGGCGCATCTCGCGCGAAGCGGCGCCGTCGCTTCGGCCGGCGTCGAAGCGTTCGACTGCCAGGGCGCGATCCTTGCCCCCGGTCTTGTCGATATGCGGGTGCAGTTGCGCGAACCGGGCGACGAGCACAAGGAAACCTTTGCCACCGCCAGCCTTGCTGCGGCGGCCGGCGGCGTCACGACCATGGTGGCGCTGCCCAACACCCGCCCGGTGATCGACGACGCGGCGCTGGTGGAATCCGTGGCCCGCCGCGCGCGTGAGACCAGCCGGGTCCGCATCGAAACCTACGCCGCCGTGACGCGCGATCTCGCGGGCAAGGAAATCACCGAGATGGGGTTGCTGTCGGCCGCCGGCGCCGTCGGCTTCACCGACGGCACCCATGCCGTCGCCGATCCGCAGGTGATGCGCCGCGCGCTGGCCTATGCCCGCATGTTCGGCCGCCCGATCCTGCAGCATCCCGAAGAGCCGACATTGTCGAAGAACGGCGCCATGAACTCAGGCGAAGTCGCGACGCGGCTTGGCCTGTCGGGCATACCGCCGCTCGCCGAGGTCATGCAGGTCGAGCGCGATCTGCGTCTCGCGCAGATGACCGACGGCATCCTCCACATCCCGCATGTCTCCACGCGCGCGGCGCTGAACGCGATCCGGCGCGCCAAGGCGCGCGGCGGCAACGTGACCTGCGATACGGCGCCGCAATATTTCGCGCTCAATGAAACCGCCGTCGGCGATTACCGGACCTTCGCCAAGCTGTCGCCGCCGCTGCGCAGCGAAGACGACCGCCGCGCCGTCATCGACGGTCTGAAAGACGGCACGATCGACGCCATCGCGTCGGATCACGCGCCGCACGATCAGGACGCCAAGCGCCTGCCCTTCGCGCAGGCGGCAGCGGGCATGATCGGGCTGGAAACGCTGCTGTGCGTGACCCTGGAGCTGGTGCACAACCAGCATCTCGATCTGATCGCCGCGCTGGGCAAGATGACTTACAGGCCTGCGGATATCCTCAAGCTGAATGCGGGCCGCATCGCCAAGGGTGCATCCGCCGATCTCATGCTGTTCGATCTCGAGCGCGCATGGAAGATTTCGGAAGAGAAGTTCCGCTCGAAATCGCATAACTCGCCATTCGACGGCCGGCCTGTCGAAGGCCGCGTGCTGCGCACCTGGGTCAGCGGGCGCACCGTGTTCGTCGACGCCTAGATCCGGAAATCGACCCGCCGCATCTCGTAGATTGTCGACGCCAGCCGCTTGCGGCTTTTCTCGGTCCGGTAATCCTCGTTCCAGGAACTGCGCGAGAGGATGCCAATGCGCTCCGCCGCGGCGGCGAGATCGCGTGTTTTCGTATTGATATCGAACTGCTGCTGCGCCGTAGCGCCTTCGCGCAGTTTCCGGAGAGACGGCTCCAGCGACCGCAGGGTGCCGTTCACCATATCGAGGAACATGCCAGGATCGGCGCCGAGCATCGCGAGCTGGAGCGCGGACTTTTCGAGGGCCTTCAGGGTTTCACGGGCGCGCTGCAGCGCCTCCTGCGCGACCCGCTTCTGACCCGCCTTGAACGTGTCGGCCAGCTCACGCGCCTTGCGCGCGCCTTCGCCGAGCCGGGACAGGATCGTCTGCGTATCGTCATCCAGAACCGGCAAAGCCGGCATCGTGACAGCGGGGCGATTCAGCCCCTGGAGCGTGGTGCTCGTCTGCATGGTTTCTCCATGAGCCGATGGTTCGCTCAGGATGGCACAAAATCGTTAAGATTAGGTGCAACCTTGCCTCCGGCGGCGAGGGCCCTATGCTCCCCCGCCCATGACCGATTCCACCATCCTCTCCCTGGTCGTCGCCCTCGTTGGCGGCTATCTCGTCGGCTCCATCCCCTTTGGCCTGGTGCTGACGAAGTTCGCCGGGCTTGGCGATATCCGCAGCATCGGGTCCGGCAATATCGGAGCGACCAACGTGCTGCGCACCGGCCGCAAAGGCCTCGCCGCCGCGACACTTCTTCTCGACGCGGTGAAAGGCACCATCGCGGTGCTGATCGCGCAGAATTGGGGCACCGACGTCGCGCTCATGGCGGGTCTGGGCGCCGTGCTCGGCCATCTCTTCCCGGTCTGGCTCGGCTTCAAGGGCGGAAAGGGCGTCGCGACGACGCTCGGCGTGCTTCTGGCCATCGCCTGGCCGATTGGCCTCGCCTCCTGCCTGACCTGGCTCATCGTCGCGGCCGTGTTCCGCTATTCGTCGCTGTCCGCCCTGCTCGCCCTCGCCGCCGCGCCGTTCTACGCGTGGTTCCTGCCGCCGCTCTGGGGGGAATACGGCGACCTGCGGATCGTTGTCTTCGCGGGAGTGCTCGCCATGCTCGTCTGGATCAAGCATCACGCCAATATCCGCCGCCTGTTGCGCGGCGAAGAACCCCGGATCGGCGCTGGCAAGAAGGCTGCTTGAGCGAACGCCGCGCGCTGACCGACAGCGAGCGTCTCGATTGGCTGCGGCTGATCCGCACGGACCAGGTCGGGCCCGCCACCTTCTTTCAGCTCATCCGCCGGTTCGGTTCCGCGTCGGCTGCGCTCGAAGCCCTGCCCGATCTGGCCAAACGGCGCGGCCGCAGCGGACTGAAAATCTGTTCCCGCGATACAGCCGAACAGGAACTGGCCCGCGCGGCGGCGACAGACGCGCATCTGATCGGCCGGTTTGAGCCGGGCTATCCCGAAGCCCTCGCGGCGCTCGACGACGCGCCGCCGGTCCTCTTCTTCCGTGGAACGGCCGACACGCTGACCCACCCCATGATCGCCATCGTCGGTGCGCGCAATGCATCGGCTAACGGCGTGCGCTTCGCCCGCCAGCTTGCAAGCGATCTCGGGGATGCCGGCTTCGTCGTCGCGTCGGGTCTGGCGCGCGGCATCGATACCGCCGCGCATCGCGGCGCGCTGGCGACCGGAACTGTGGCCGCCATGGCCGGCGGGATCGACGTCGTCTATCCACCAGAGAACCAGTCTCTTTACGAGGAGATCGTCACGCAGGGTGGCGTCGCGGTCAGCGAGATGCCGCCCGGCCTCCAGCCTCGGGAACGCCATTTCCCCCGCCGCAACCGGCTGGTTTCCGGCATGGCGCGGGGCGTGGTGGTGGTCGAGGCGGCCCTGAAATCGGGTTCGCTCATCACGGCACGCCTCGCCGCTGACCAGGGACGCGAGGTTTTTGCGGTACCAGGGTCCCCATTGGACCCCCGGGCCCGCGGTTCAAACGACCTTTTGCGGCAGGGCGCGACCCTTACCGAAACGGCGGCGGATGTCCTGGCGGCCCTCCGCGGCGGCCTTCCGGCCACCCCTGCGGAAACTTTTTATCAGGGGGCCGAATTAGCCGGCCAAGTCCCTGAAACAGATATTGAATTAGCGGTACCCCAAGTCCTTGAAAAGCTCAGCCCGACGCCGGCTCAAGTTGACGAAATAATCCGTCAGTGCCATTTACCCACAGCCGTCGTCCATATGGTGCTCCTTGAACTGGAGCTCGCCGGCCGCCTGACACGGCATTCGGGGAACATGGTTTCCCTCGTTGAATCAATGACCTGATTGGTAAAGCTTCTTTAACGGTTGATTGTTAGCCTGATACCTATGACTGCAAACCTTGTGATTGTTGAATCGCCCGCCAAGGCGAAGACCATCAACAAGTACCTTGGCTCCGATTACACCGTGCTCGCCAGTTTCGGACACGTGCGCGACCTTATTGAGAAGGACGCCGCGATCGAACCGGACCAGGACTTCGCCATGCATTGGGAAGTCGGCGAACGCGCCAAGCGTCCCCTCTCCGAAATCACCAAGGCGCTCAAGGGCGTCAAGAAGCTCTTCCTCGCGACCGATCCGGATCGTGAGGGCGAAGCCATCTCCTGGCATCTGCGCGAAGTCCTCGAGGAAGCCAAGAAGACAGGCAAGATCGAGATCAAGCGCGTCGTCTTCAACGAGATCACCAAATCCGCTGTCGTTCACGCCATCCAGAACCCGCGCGACATCGACCCGGATCTGGTCGACGCCTATCTGGCCCGCCGCGCCCTCGACTTTCTGGTCGGCTTTACCCTTTCGCCCGTTCTCTGGCGCCGCATGCCCGGCAGCCGGTCGGCTGGACGCGTCCAGTCGGTGGCGCTGCGCATCATCTGCGAGCGCGAGAACGAGATCGAGCGCTTTAAGGCCCGCGAATACTGGTCGGTCGAGACCGATTTCAAAACGCCGGGCGGACAGACAGCCCTCAGCCGCCTCACCCATCTGAACGGCCAGAAGCTCGACAAGTTCGACATCGCCGACAAGGACGCGGCCGACCGCGCCGTCGCCGCGATCAATTCCGGCGAGCCGTTCAAGGTTTCATCCGTTGAGAAGAAGCGTTCGCGTCGCAACCCGAACCCACCCTTCACGACATCGACCCTGCAGCAGGAAGCCTCGCGCAAGCTGGGCTTCGGTGCGAGCCGCACCATGCGGCTGGCGCAGCAGCTCTACGAAGGCACCGATATCGGCGACGGCGAGACCGTCGGCCTCATCACCTATATGCGTACCGACAGCGTGACCTTGTCGCAGGACGCGATCCGCGCCGCCCGTGCGCTGATTCTCGATCAATACGGCCGCGACTTCCTGCCGGAACAGCCGCGCGTCTGGAAAACCCAGGCCAAGAATGCGCAGGAAGCGCATGAAGCGATCCGTCCGACCGACCTGCTCCGTCGTCCCGAAGACGTTGCGAAATTTCTCGATGCCGATCAGCGCAAACTCTACGAACTGATCTGGCGCCGCACCGTGGCCAGCGAGATGGAGAGCGCCCAGCTCGACCAGACCGCAGTCGACATCACCTCGCCCGACGGCAAGACGACCCTGCGCGCCACCGGCTCCGTGATCGTGTTCGAAGGCTTCCTGGTCCTCTATCGCGAAGACCGTGACGATCCCGCCGAAGGCGATGATGAAGACAGCAAGTTGCTGCCGGCGATGGCCGAAGGCGAGGTCCTGACGCGTCAGGATGTCCGTCCCGAACAGCATTTCACACAGCCGCCGCCGCGTTATTCGGAAGCCAGCCTCGTCAAGCGGCTGGAAGAACTCGGCATCGGCCGTCCCTCGACGTATGCTAGCATCATCGACGTGTTGCAGGATCGCGGCTATGTGCGGCTCGACAAGCGCCGTTTCATTCCCGAGGACCGCGGCCGTCTGGTCATCGCGTTCCTCGAAGCCTTCTTCCAGCGTTACGTCGAATACGATTTCACCGCCAAGCTGGAAGAACAGCTCGACGATATTTCCGGAGGCCGCGCCAACTGGAAGGCCGTGCTCCGTGAGTTCTGGCAGAGCTTCTCGCGCGCCGAAAATCCCGGCGCCCTGCCGCCCGTCAAGGAAGCCGTCAAGGCGCTGATCGAGAGCCTCGGCAGCATTCGCGACGTTATCGACGTCGTGAACGAGCGCCTGGCGCCGCACTTCTTCCCGCCCGATCCGACCGGCAACGGCAAGGATCCGAGGCAGTGCCCGATCTGCTCCGAAGGATCGATCGGCATCAAGTTCAGCCGCACCAGCGGTGCCTTCATCGGCTGCTCGCGCTATCCGGAATGCCGTTACACGCGTCCGCTCGGCGTCAGCAACGGCGACAGCGCGGCGGCGGCGATCGAAAACACGCGCATGCTCGGCGTCGACCCGAAGACCGGCGAGATGGTCAGCCTGCGCAAGGGACCGTTCGGTTTCTATCTGCAGCTTGGCGAAAGCGCCGAGGGCATCAAGCCCAAGCGTGTCTCGCTGCCCAAAGACATCGCGCCGGATCAGATCGTGCTCGACATGGCGCTGAAGCTGCTGGCGCTGCCGCGCGAGATCGGCCCGCATCCTGAAACCGGCGAGATCATTCTGGCCGGCCTCGGCCGCTTCGGGCCGTATCTGAAGCACGGCACCAAGTACAAGTCGCTTGAGAACACGCAGGACCTGCTGGAAGTCGGCCTAAACCGCGCCGTCGATATCCTGGCACAGCCCAATCGTGGCCGCCGCAACGCGGAGCCCGCGAACCCGCAGCGCGAGCTCGGCCCCCATCCTTCCGACGGCAAGAAGATCACGGCAGGCGTCGGACGCTACGGCCCGTTCGTGAAGCACGGCTCGACCTACGCCAACATCCCCAAGGGTCGTGAACCGGATAGCGTCGTGCTCGACGAGGCAATCCGCTGGATCGACGAACGCAACGAGAAGATCGCGGCGGGTGGCGGCAAGAAGAAGCGCCCGGCCAAGGCCGAAAAGCCTGCAAAGGCTGAGAAGCCTGCAGCCAAAGGCAAAAAGAAAAAAGCCGAACCGGCTGACGCTGCTGAGTAACGTCCGCTGCGCCTACCGCCATGTCGAGCGTCGGCCTCCATCAGATCGTTTACGTCAGCTCCGCGACAAAACCATTCAGCGCCGCGGATCTCGAAGAGCTGTTGCGCAAGTCTCGGGCGCGCAACACCCGGCTGAGGCTCACCGGACTTCTGATCTATGCCGACGGCAATTTCCTTCAGGTCATAGAGGGTCCGCCCGCGTCGCTCACGGAAATCATCGCCAGCATCCGTGGCGACAGCCGCCATCTTGGTATCATTGAAATCATGAACCGCCCCATCGAGTCGCGCGAGTTTCCCGACTGGTCGATGGCGTTCCGGCGGATCGAAACCGGCGCCGATGCGCCCGAAGGCTTCAACGTCTTGCTTCAGACCTACAAACACGATCCCGAAAGCCTGCACAGCGGCCTCGGCGGAAAGCTCGTGACGAGCTTCCTCAAGAATCTCCGATGAAAAAACCCAAGCCTCGCTCGGTGATGCCGACGCGGGAGCAGGTCGTCGAATTCCTGCGCGACAATCCCGAGGCCGACCGCAAAACGGTCGGCCGCGCGTTCGGCACGCACGGTTCCGACAAGATCAGCCTCAAGGCGATGCTCAAGGATATCCGGCGGGCCGAGGCTGAAGGTGCTCCCGCTCCCGTCGCGGAGAAGCCGCCGAGCCGCCTTCCCTCCTCGCTGATCGTCGAGGTCTTCGACGTCGACACCGAGGAAGGCCAGGCCCTCGCGCATCCCGTCGATCCCGAACTCGGACGGCCGATCATCCGCCTGCGCGGCAAATCGGGCGATCCGGTCCTCGGCGACGGCGATCATGCGCTGGTCCGCATCGTCGGGCGTCACGGCAAGCGCTTCATCGCCGATGTCCTGCGCAAGGTAGACGGCGCGCCGCAGAAGATCCTCGCCGTGTTTCATCCGGACGCCTCCGGCGGCCGTTTACAGCCGACGGACCGCAAGATCCACACCGAGTTCGCCGTATCGCCGCAGGACAGCGCCGGCGCGCAAGCCGGCGAACTCGTACTTGCCGAGGTGACGCCGCGCCGCCGTCTCGGCATGCCGCAGGCGATCGTCCGGGAACGGCTGGGCGCTGCCGACAGTCCGCGCGCCGCCAGCCTGATCGCGATCACCTCGCGCGAGATACCGACCGATTTTCCCGACGCGGCTCTCGACCAGGCCAAGCACGCCAAACCGGCCCCACTCGGCGACCGTGAAGACCTGCGCCATATCCCCCTGGTCACCATCGATGGCGAGGATGCGCGCGATTTCGACGATGCCGTGTTCGCCGAACCCGATACCGATCCGGCCAATCCCGGCGGCTTCCATCTGATCGTCGCCATCGCCGATGTCGCGTGGTACGTGCGGCCCAACGATGCGCTCGACAAGGCATCGCTGGAACGCGGGAACTCGGTCTACTTTCCCGACCGCGTCGTGCCGATGCTGCCCGAGCGCCTGTCGAACGATCTCTGCTCGCTGCGGCCGAATGAGGATCGCCCCACGCTCGCGGTCCACATGTGGGTCGACAGCAACGGGCGCAAGCGGCGGCACCGCTTCGTGCGCGCGATGATCCATTCCGCCGCGCGCCTCACCTACGATCAGGCCCAGAACAGCGCCGACCGCAAACCGAACGGCGCGCCCGAGCATCTGCGCGCCACGGTGATCGAGCCGCTCTACGCCGCCTATCGTGCCCTCTCCCATGCCAGGCGGGAGCGCGGCACGCTCGATCTCGATCTTGAAGAGCGCAAGGTCATCCTCGACAAAGACGGCCGCATTGAAAAGATCACGACGCGCGAACGCTACGACAGCCACCGCCTCATCGAGGAATTCATGATCCTCGCCAATGTGTGCGCGGCGGAAAGCCTGGAAGAGCGCAAGCTGCCCTGCATGTATCGGGTTCACGAGGAACCGGATCCCGGCAAGCTCGACTCCCTGCGTGAAGTCCTGGCCGGGCTCGGTTACAACCTCGCGCGCGGCCAGGTGATGAAGCCCAGGCACTTCACCCAGATCATCGAATGGGCGTCGACCTCGCCCGCGCGCCACCTGATCAACGACCTGGTGCTGCGCAGTCAGGCCATGGCGGTCTACAGCCCCGACAATCGCGGCCATTTCGGTCTGGCACTCAACAAATACGCGCATTTCACCTCGCCGATCCGGCGCTATTCCGATCTTCTGGTGCATCGCGCGCTGATCACCGCCTTCGGCTTCGGCGATGGCGGCCTGTTCGAAAGCGGCCCCGTGGATTTCCATAATGTCGGCGACCACATTTCGATGACGGAGCGCCGCGCCGCGGCGGCGGAACGCGACGCGCTCAACCGTTACATGGTTGCGTGGCTCAAGGATCGCGTCGGCGCCACCTTCATGGCGCGGGTATCGGGTGTCGCGAAGTTCGGACTGTTCGTCAGCCTCGAAGGGCTCGGCGCCGACGGTCTGGTGCCGATGCGCTCACTGCCCGGCGATTTCTACCAGCACGACGCCCTTCGCCATCGGCTGGTCGGTCAGCGCACCAATCGTATCTTTACGCTCGGCGAAATCGTCGAGGTCCGCCTCGTCGAAGCCACGCCGATCACCGGCGGCCTGACCTTCGAGATTCTGGGCGGCGGCACAATCGGCCAGCCCCGCGACCGCGACCGGGCCGCGAAGGGCCACCGCGAACGCATGGCCCGCGGCAAGAAGCGCCGTTGAGCGTCTGGCGCAGTGCTGAACCGCGAGCACGGCAGTTCTCCCGCAGCAAGAGACTGCCTACCTTCAGAGCATGACGGTCCAGATTGAAGGCGGCCCCGACCACCGCGCCCGACTCACCGCGGAGATCCAGGCAAGGACCGGGATCGACGAGGCGATGATCGAGCGGCTGGTCCGTGGCTTTTACGAACGCATCCGCGAGGATGGCGTGCTGGGGCCGATCTTTGCCGCGCGCATCGTCGACTGGGAGTCCCATCTGCAGAAGATGTTTGCCTTCTGGTCGTCCGTGGCCCTGATGACCGGCCGGTACCACGGCCAGCCGATGCAGAAGCACATGCGCCTGCCGGTCGATTCCCGCCACTTCGACCACTGGCTGTCCCTGTTCGAAGCGACGGCCCGCGACCTCTGCCCGCCGGCGGCGGCCGATCACTTTGTCGAACGGGCCCGCAATATCGCCCAGAGCCTGGAGATGGGGGTGGCCGTCGCCAATCGGGTCATGCTCCCCAAGGGCCAAAGGTACGTCGACCCCGCGCTTCGCATTAGCCAGGCCGGTGAATAACGCGAGTTATCAACAGCTGTATCCAAGCACCTGATTTACGGGGTTTTCCTGATTTCCGGCCCATTTGATTTCCCGTATGATTTCTTCCGGATAAAGCCTGCCGCCGCGCGCATTTTTCAGGACTGGTGTGCACCCGCAGCACTAGTCGTCGGGGTCAAGCTGGACTAGCTTTACAATCGTACGGAACATCACAGAACAGCCGAGCCCGTGGTCGATCCCGCCCCCCTCCCAACCGCGAATTCCTGGGTACAGCCTCTCCTGCGGGGGCTGAAACAGCGCTGCCCGAGTTGTGGAAAGGCCCCGCTTTTCAGCCGTTATCTGAAAGTTAACCGCGCCTGCGGAGACTGTGGTCTGGCTCTGGAGGAGTTCCGATCGGATGACGCGCCGCCGTACTTCACGATCCTCCTGGTCGGGCACATCATCGTGCCGGCCATGCTGCTGCTTGAACAGACGCACCACCCCGCCGAATGGGTCCACACCGTGCTGTGGGTTCCTCTGACGCTCATGCTGTCGCTGTTCTTCCTGCCGCGCATAAAGGGCGCGGTTATTGCAATCCAGTGGACGAACAAAATCAGAGGATGATGTGACCACACGCTCCGTCGGAAACCGGCGTTCCCTCCGCGTCGCCGCAGCGTCTCTTCTCCTGCTTGGCGCCGCCTGCGCCGGTCCCCGCGAAGCCGCCCGCCCCGAGACTCCGAACGCGCTGCCGCCGGTCGCGACACGCTTTTTCACCAGCACCTACGATCAGATCGGCGAGAAATACCTGCAGCCGATCGCTGTCGGCGACATCGTCGATGCCGGCCTTGGCAATCTGAAGAAGATCGATCCGAATTACAGCGTGGCGTTCAGCGACGAACGCGTCGATGTCCGCCTCGACGGCGTCACCAAGGCCAGCCTCGAACGCCCGCGCCGCGATGAATCCTACCGCTGGGCCCAGCTGACGGTCGCCGCGATCGAAGCCGGCCGCGACAACTCCTCGGCGCTGCAGAAGGCCGAAACTGAGACGATCTACCAGACGATCATCGAAGGCGCGCTTACCAAGCTCGATACCTACTCCCGCTATTCCAGCCGCGATGCCGCCCGCGAGGCCCGCGCCTCGCGCGACGGCTTCGGCGGCATCGGCATCACGATCGACGCGAAAGAAGGCAAAGTCCGCGTCGTCTCGGTGATCGAGGACACGCCAGCCTCGCGCGGCGGCATCAAGGTCGATGACACGATCGTCAGCATCGATGGCGCCAGCACCGCCGGGCTCGAAACCCGGGACGTGGTCCGCAAGCTGCGCGGCCCCATCGGCAACGCGGTCAATATCGGCCTCTCCCGCACCGGTCAGGAAGCGCTGGTCCCGGTGGTCATCACCCGCGCGCTGATCGTGCCGCCGTCAGTGACGTATCGCCGCGAGGGCAACATTGCCTATGTCCGCCTGCTGGGCTTCAACCAGCGCACCACCGATGCGCTCGCGGATTCCGTTCGCCGCGCCAAGCGCGAGATCGGCTCCGACCTCGCCGGCGTTATCCTCGATCTGCGCGGCAATCTCGGCGGCCTGCTGGATCAGGCAATTTCCGTCTCCGATTTCTTCCTCACCGACGGCGAGATCGTCTCCACCCGCGGCCGTCACCGCGCCAGCGGCCAGGTCAGCCGCGCCAGCCGTGGCGATGCCGGTGAAGGCATCCCGCTGGTCGTGCTGGTGAACGGCGCTTCCGCCTCGGCGTCCGAGATCGTCGCCGCCGCCCTGCAGGACAACGGCCGCGCCGTTGTCATCGGCACCGCCACCTTCGGCAAGGGCTCGGTCCAGACCGTCATCCCGATGCCCAACGAGGGCGAGCTGATCCTGACCTGGGCCCGGTTCCATGCGCCGTCGGGCTACCCCATCGCCGATCTCGGCGTGATGCCCGCGATCTGCACCAGCGGCGAGGAGCCGGTCGGCACCTATCTCCAGGCCGTCCGCAACGGGCGCCTGACCGAAGCCGCGACCGTCGCCAGCTGGCGCGCCGCCGACCACAGCGACATGGCCCGCCTGAAGGGTCTGCGCGCGATCTGCGCTCCCGAGACGCGTGAGCGCGATGTCGAACTGGAAGTCGCCAAACAGCTGCTGGGCGATTCCGGGCTCTATGCCCGGGTGCTCCAGTCCGCCGTCTCGACCGCCCGCGCCGGGAAATAAGGCCTATTTAACAGCAAGTTGGGGAGGTTTAGGGCGTTCTCGCCCTTGACTTGAGCCCCGTCCGCTGTATGTTCCCCCGCTTCCGCGCAAGAGTCGCGCCTCATTCGGATGAACGACGATGGCCAAGTCCAAGCAATTGTGGATCAAACTGATCAGCAGCGCTGACACCGGTTTCTTCTACGTGACCCAAAAGAACCCGAAGAAGAACACGGAGAAGATGTCGCTCCGCAAGTACGATCCCATCGTGCGCAAGCATGTCGCCTTCAAGGAAGGCAAGATCAAGTAAGGATCCGAAGCGGCCTCGCGCCGCTTCGATCGGCTCAAGCCCGGCGCTGAGCCAAGACCGCCGCGTCTGCTTTCACGACGCGGTTCCGCCCCTGGCGCTTCGCTTCATACATCGCGGCATCCGCGGCGCGTAGAAGATCGTCCGGCGTTCCCAGATCGTCACTGGCCAATGCCACGCCGACACTGACCGTCACGGTCAGTTCGCCGACATCGTGCTGCACCTTGATCGGCTTCTCGCCGATCTTGCGGCGCAGGCGCTCGGCAACGGCCAGCGCGACCCGCTCCTCCGCCTCCGGCATCACCACCACGAATTCCTCGCCGCCCCAGCGGGCGACGGTGTCGAAATTGCGCAGATTGCCCTGCAGACGATCGGCAACGGCGATCAGCACCTCGTCGCCGACACTGTGACCATAGGTGTCGTTCACCGCTTTGAAATTATCGACGTCGACCATCAGCAGAGAGACGAGCTTGCCGCTGCGCTGGTTGCGGTCCATCAGCGCGGCCAGATGCGCCGTCAGATACCGACGGTTGTAAAGCGCAGTCAGGCTGTCGATCAGCGCCAGCGCCACGTTGCGCTCCAGGCTGGCCCGCAGACCGTCTTGATAGCGCCGGCGGCGGATCTGGGTGCGGCAGCGGGCAAGGATTTCCTGGGTGTCGGCCGAGCGCAGGATGTAGTCGTTGACCCCGAGGTCGAGGGCTTTGGCGATGATGGGGTAGTCGCCGTCGTCCACCATCGCGATCAGCGGCATGTTGCGGGTCTGGGCCTGGGAGCGGAACTGGGCGCACAGGCGCAGCCCATCGGCGTCGCGCAGAGCCAGGCTCACCAGAATGATGTCGTAATCGCCCTCGCTGGCCTTCCCCAGCGCCTCGGCAGGAGTGGCAATGACATCAAGGACATCGTTGTCGATCGCCAGGGAGCGCCGCAACCGGGCCGCGTAGGCCGGGTTGTCCTCGATCACAAGAATGTTACCGCCCCCGCCGGCCTTCGGCTGGCCGGTGCTGTCGTCCACCAGCATACCCAGATGCGCGCCGGTCGCCTGGCGCAGCCGCCACTCGTCGGCCGTCATCTTGAGCCGCACAAGTGACCGGATGCGTGCATATAGGGCGAGGTCGTTGACCGGCTTGGTGAGGAAATCGTCGGCGCCCGACTGCAGGCCGCGCACGCGATCCTCCGCTTCCGACAGCGCCGTCACCATGATGATCGGGACATGCGCGGTCCGGGGATCGGTCTTCAGGCGCTTGCACACCTCGAAGCCGTCCATGCCGGGCATCATGATATCGAGCAGCACGATATCGGGCGGCGACGCCGTCGCGCTCTTGATCGCGTCTTCGCCGTTATACGCCGTGGCGACGTCGAAATATTCCACCGCGAGCTTCGCTTCGAGAAGCTTCACGTTGGCCAGCATGTCGTCAACAACCAGAACGCGCGCGGTCATGATGCAAAAGGCCTTAGCAACGCATCAATTGAGCAGCTTCGCTACCGTCTCAAGAAACTTCACGACCGAGATCGGCTTGGCGATGTACGCCTCGCAGCCGCCCTGCCGGATTTTTTCCTCGTCGCCCTTCATCGCGAACGCCGTCACCGCGACGACCGGAATCGCCCGCAGCTCCGGATCCTCTTTCAGCCACTTCGTGACCTCGAGACCCGAGATCTCCGGCAGCTGAATGTCCATCAGGATGAGATCCGGACGATGCTGACGCGCAAGCTTCATCGCGTCCATACCATCCTTGGTCTGGATCGTGGCGTAGCCATGGGCTTCCAGCAGATCGTGGAACAGCTTCATGTTGAGATCGTTATCCTCAACAATCAGCACGGTCTTGCCCATGCGTGCTTTTCTCCCGTCCGGCTGCGGATGTTACGTGCACCGGAGTCCTGCTCAACATACCATTTTAGCTGCTGGCCATGACAAGCCTGTCGGAAGCCAACCCACGGCAATTCTTTCAAATTTTACATTTCATTATCCATAACAAAGAACGAGGTTTTCGGTGCGGATCGGCGTTGATCTCGGAGGAACGAAAATCGAAGCGGTGGCCTTCGCCGATGACGGCCAGGAGCTGTGGCGCAAACGCACCCCCACCCCAAAGCAGGACTACACGGCAATCGTTAACGCGATTGTCGGATTGGTGACGGAAGCGGAGACCGCGCTAGGTAAAAAAGGAACCGTCGGCGTCGGCATTCCGGGAACGATCTCGCCGGCCACCGGCAAGATCAAGGGTGCCAATACGGTTGTCCTGATCGGCAATGCCCTCGATATCGACCTTGGCAACCGATTGCAGCGGCCCGTTCGCCTCGCAAACGATGCAAACTGCTTCGCCCTCTCGGAGGCAACCGACGGCGCGGCGGCCGGGGCGACCAGTGTCTTCGGCGCCATACTTGGCACCGGCACCGGCGGCGGGCTGGTCTTCCAGGGACAGATCATCGTCG
Organism: Alphaproteobacteria bacterium; assembly: GCA_965279355.1. Classification (GTDB taxonomy): domain Bacteria; phylum Pseudomonadota; class Alphaproteobacteria; order CACIAM-22H2; family CACIAM-22H2. The sequence goes on from OZ257155.1 coordinate 529,054, forward strand.
GCGGCAACGCCATCGCCGGCGAGTGGGGCCACAATCCCCTGCCCTGGCCCCGGACCTGGACCCTGCCGGACGGACGGACCATCGACGAGCGTCCCGGACCCAGATGTTATTGCGGACGATCCGGGTGCATCGAAACGTTCCTGTCCGGCACCGGCATCAAGCGCGAGCACACCGAGCTGACCGGCAAGCAGATGGGCGCCGGTGAAATCGCCGATGCCGTCGCGGACAAGGACCCCGACGCCGCGGCGACCTTTGAGCGTTATCTCGACCGGCTGGCGCGCGCCTTCGCCACCATCATCAATTCCTTCGACCCGCATGTGATCGTGGTCGGTGGCGGCCTGTCGAAGCTGAAGGCGATCTACAGCGAGGTTCCCAAACGCTGGGGCGCCTGGGTGTTCTCCGATGTCGTGGAGACCAGACTGGTACCGCCGCGTTACGGCGATTCCAGCGGCGTCCGTGGCGCAGCGTGGCTATGGTCGGCGGACGAAGCCGCGGCCTTCAGCAGCGGGGCTTCGGCAGCGCCTCTAAAAGATCCAGTCGCGACTTGATCGTGAATTCCGGATATTCGAACGTGTAGTCGCGGCCGACGCCGTTATCCTGCAGGCCAAGGCTGGTCTCGTATTCCGGTTCGCTGCTCTTGCCGTCGGTCTTAAAGAACGCCATGCGCACGCGCCACGCCTTGCCCTTGCTGACCTCCGCCGAAATGCGCGGCTGGGCGCCGAGTTCGGCCAGCGGGTTTCCGATCACCGCATTCACTTCCATCGCGCCGTCCTGCGTCGCGCCATCGAACACCAGCTTCGAGAACGTCTTCTCGCCGCTTTCCGCCGCGCGGATGAGAACCAGCGTATGCTCGCTGGGAAACAGCGTGCCGGGCGGCAGTTCGAGTTCGACACCCGCCGGTTCGTTGAACACGGCCTTGCCGCCAAGGCCTTTGCCCGCGAGCTCCGCGCGTCCGCGCAGCGTCTCGTTCACTTCGCCGTCGCGGCTTGAGCGCATGGTGAAGCGATAGCTGAGCCCGTCCTTGGCTTCCCAGCTTGAGAAACTGATGTCGTTGTCGGTGCGTTCGCCGTCGGTATCCGACATCTGGAAGCGCATCCGCTGGTTGATGGTCCAGCCGTCGCAGACTTCCTGCCATTCGATGAACATCGCGCCGGTGATGGCGACCACGCCGCTCGATGATTTCGAGCCGCCGAGGCTGAGTGTATAGGATGCGCGATGCGGCGCGATCTCGGCGGCCGTAACAATGGAGGCGGCGCCGCCGGCACAGACCGCGAGAGCGAAGGCAAAGAGCCGCGAGACCAGGCGCATCGATCCATCCTTCATCGCCAGGGACTCAACGCAGCCCGGCCACTTTCAGCCATTACCGCATCCCTTAGCCCGGGGCAAGATATTGGCACTATTCGTGTTTTTACGGAGTATCGGCATCGGCCCCTTTAATGTGGGGCTGCGGGCGCGCTTCGCCAAGGAAGCCGGCAGCGATCAATTTCAGGGCACCCGTCTGAATAGTCCGCCAAGCCAGGCCCCGACCCGCCCGTCGATAACGGCAAGGCCGGAAAAGATCAGCAGCATCCCGGCGGCCTGATTGAGGGTCAGCGTCTCCCCCAGCAGAACCGTGCCCAAAGTCAGCGCCGCAATCGGGATCAGCAGCGTCACCAGCAGCGCGCTGGTCGCGCCGACGTTGTTCACCAGCCGGAAGTAGATCACGTAGGCAAGCGCCGTGCTGAGTGCCGCCAATCCAACCAGAGAGGCAATGACCGGCACGCTGGGCACCGGCCCGGCCCAGGGGCGATCGATGAAGCAGGTGAGCGGCAAAAGCAAAAACGTTGCAGACCACAGCTGGCCCTGGGCCGTCACCAGCGGCGGAAACACGCCCAGGCGCCGGCGGGTCACGATGCCTCCGGTCGCGTAGCACAACGATGCGGCCAGAGCCGCCAGTTCGGCCGGAATGTAGCTTCCGACATCGCTCAGCGCGTCGACCCCGATCAGCACCGCAACCCCGCTCATCCCGATCGCGACACCGCCCAGCTTGCGGGCATTCAGCCGCTCGTCGCGGGTGAACACATGCGCGATCATAAGCGCAAAGAGCGGCGTCGTTGCGTTGAGGATCGATGCCAGTCCGCCGGTGATATGCGACTGCACCCAGACGATCAGCGTAAACGGAACCGCATTGTTCAACGTACCGAGCATCAGAAACGTCAGCCAATACTGACGATGTTTCCAGAGTCCCTGACCGCTTAAAGCCGCCCAGGTACTCAGCATGACGGACGCAAGAAAAACGCGCACCAGCGCGATTGTGAACGGCGGCAGTTCTGCGACGGCAACTTCGATGAACGGATAGGCAGCGCCCCAGATCGTCGCGAGAATGACGATCAGGCCCCAGTCCTGGAGCTTCATCGGCCGAAGCGTGCTGACGTTCATGGAAACCTCTGCCCTACCCCCCGCAATAGCGGGGGATCGGGCGACATGCGACCCGCTTCTTGCGAATCAGCTCTTCTTCGGCGGCGGCAGATCGAGCCTGATGTGAAGCTCGCGCAGACGGGCTGCATCCACCGCCGACGGGGCCTGCATAAGCAAGTCCTGTGCCTGCTGGTTCATCGGGAAGGCCACCACCTGGCGGATGTTCGGCTCATCGGCGAGCAGCATCACGATACGGTCGATGCCCGGTGCCGAGCCGCCATGCGGCGGGGCGCCGAACTTGAACGCATTGAGCATGCCGCCGAAACGGCTCTCAACGTCTTCCTTCGAGTAGCCGGCGATCGCGAACGCCTTGTACATGATCTCCGGCAGATGGTTCCGGATGGCGCCGGACGACAGTTCCACGCCGTTGCAGACGATGTCGTACTGGAACGCCTTGATGGTCAGCGGATCCTGCGTCTCCAGCGCCTTAAGGCCACCCTGCGGCATCGAGAACGGGTTATGGCTGAACTCGATCTTGCCGGTGTCTTCATTGAGCTCGAACATCGGGAAATCGACGATCCAGCAGAACTTGAAGTCCTTCTGGTCGATCAGTTCCATTTCCTCGCCGAGCTTCTTGCGCACGACGCCGGCAAACTTCTCGGCAGGGCCCTTCTTGTCACAAACAAAGAAGACCGCGTCGCCGTCACCGATCCTGGCGAGCTCACGCAGCTTGGTCAGACGCGGCTCGTCGAGGAACTTGGCGATCGGGCCCTTGGCCTGCCCGCCTTCAAAGACGATATAGCCGAGGCCCGGCGCGCCTTCGCCGCGCGCCCAGTCGTTCAGCTTGTCGAAGAAGCTCCGCGGCTTGGTCGCCGTGGCCGGCGCCGGAATGGCGCGCACGACACCGCCGCCAGCGACAGCCTTGGCAAATACGTTGAAGGACGAGCCAACGAACACTTCGCTGACATCGGAGATGATCAGCGGGTTACGAAGGTCCGGCTTGTCCGAACCGTATTTCAGCATCGCCTCGTCATAGGGGATGCGAACGAAAGGCGGCTTGGTCACTTTGCGTCCGGCGGCGAACTCGTCGAACACACCGGCCAGCACCGGCTCCAGCGCCGCGAACACATCGTCCTGGGTGACGAACGACATCTCGAGATCGAGCTGATAGAACTCGCCCGGACTGCGGTCGGCGCGACCGTCTTCATCGCGGAAGCACGGCGCGATCTGGAAATAGCGGTCGAAGCCTGCCACCATCAGCAGCTGCTTGAACTGCTGCGGCGCCTGCGGCAGGGCGTAGAACTTGCCGGGATGGATGCGGCTGGGCACCAGATAGTCGCGGGCCCCTTCCGGGCTCGACGACGTCAGGATCGGCGTCTGGAATTCGGTGAACCCCAGCTCGATCATGCGCCGGCGGATCGAGGCGATGACCTGGGCGCGCAGCAGGATGTTCTTGTGCATGCGCTCGGTGCGCAGATCGAGGAAGCGGTAACGCAGGCGCAGGTCTTCGGGGAAATCGCCTTCCTGGTTGACCTGGATCGGCAGCTGCTCCGCCGCCGACTGCAATTCAAACGCAGCGACCTGCAGTTCGACCTCACCTGTCGCAAGCTTGGCATTCACGGTTTCCGCCGACCGCGCCACGACCTTGCCCGAGACGGTGATCACGCTCTCCACACGGGTGCCCTCGATCTCCTTGAACAACGTGCTCGAGGTATCGATGACGCACTGGGTGATCCCGTAATGGTCGCGCAGGTCGACGAACAGCAGATTACCGTGGTCGCGCTTGCGATGGACCCAGCCCGAGAGCCGCACTGTCTGGTCGACGTGGGAACGCGTCAGCTGGCCGCAGGTATGGGAGCGATAAATGTGCATCGGAATGACTCGTGGAGCGGACGGGAAACGGCGGGCAAGAGGCACGGGTTAAGCCGAAAAGTCAAGGTATGCACGGGGTTTTTGCCCCTTACCGGCAATTCATGCTAAACCGGCTGCAACATGACGTGGATTGACGATTCCGCCACGCTGGAGGCCTTCTGCCGCCGCGTTGGCACCTCATCTTACATTACGGTCGACACCGAGTTTATGCGGGAGCGGACCTACTGGGCGCAGCTTTGCGTGGTCCAGATCGCCAGCCCCGACGAAGCCGCCGCCATCGACGCGCTGGCCCCCGGCCTCGACTTCACCCCGATGATCCGGCTGCTGGACGATGCCCGCGTGCTCAAGGTCTTCCACGCCGCCCGTCAGGATCTCGAAATCTTCCACCACATGTCGGGACGGGTGCCCACACCTCTCTTCGACACCCAGGTTGCGGCCATGGTCTGCGGCTTTGGCGATGCCGTCAGTTACGAGACGCTTGCCGGCCAGCTTGCCAATGCGCGGATCGACAAATCCGCCCGCTTCACCGACTGGGCACAGCGGCCGTTGAGCGAGCGGCAGATCGCCTATGCGCTGGCCGACGTCACGCATCTGCGGAAGGTCTACCTCGCCCTCGCCAAGCGCCTGGGCGGATCCGACCGCGCGCACTGGCTGCAGGAAGAAATGGCCACCCTGCTAGACCCGGCCACCTACCGCATGGACCCAGAGGAATCCTGGCGCCGGTTCAAGCCGCGCACGGCCAAGCCGCGCTTCGTCGCGGTCCTGAAGGAAGTCGCGGCCTGGCGCGAGAAGGAATCACAGCGCCGCGATGTGCCACGCAATCGCGTTCTGCGCGATGAGTCGGTGATGGACATCGCGGGACATGCGCCGTCGTCTCTCGATGAACTTGCCAAGGTACGCGGCCTCTCGAAAGGTTTTGCCGAAGGCCGCCTGGGCGAAGATGTGCTGGCCGCCGTGCGGCGCGGATTGTCGCTGCCGGACGATCAGATCCCCGCGATCGATCCGATGCCCGATCTTCCGCCCGGCATCGGCCCGGTCGTCGAATTGCTCAAGGTTTTGCTCAAGGCCAAATGCGATGAGCATGACGTGGCGCAGAAGCTGGTCGCGACGACGTCCGATCTCGAACGCATCGCCGCCGACGACAACGCCGCCGTCGCGCCGCTGCATGGCTGGCGGCGTGAAGTGTTCGGCGAAGCGGCGCTGGCGCTCAAGCGCGGCGAAATCGCGCTCAGTCTGCGCGGCCGCAAGCTGGTGATCCAGGGCTCCGGCGAGGACGCGCGCCAGCGGCTGGTGGCTACGAGCCGATCCTGATCTTGCCCTTGCCGCCGAGGGCTTCGGCCAGCGCCTGAAAACGCCGTTCGACGGCTTCGCCCAGCGCAGCTGCCGCGCGAGGCTTCAGCAACAAACGCAGATCAGACCCTTTTCGCTCAAGCCGCACATTGCGCAGCATTTGCGGCGCTCCGCCAGACAGGGTGAAGGCAAGCCGCATCGCCAACCCGAGACGGTACGCGTCCCGGAGATCATCTTCGTGCAGCAACTGCCATGCCGCCCGGGTGATCTCGCCTTCCGGACTTCCGGTGTAGCGCGTGTAGACGGCAAGCGCGATGAAGGCGCGCGCACGGTGATCGAGGCCGGTGAGCGGCATATGCAAGGTCCGCTCATAGGCGATCTCGCCGCGATAATCTGGATGTTCGCTCCAGGCGATGTCGCCCAGCAGGCAGGCGGCCAGCCGCAACCGCTCCTGCGTCGCCGCCGACTTGGTGAACAGCGGCGCCGTCCACTTCAGGAGATCACGCCCTTCAACCGGGAAGCGCGCATTGGCCGACGCCATTTCGTCGCAAGCCGCAATCAGCGGATCGATCCGCCGCAGCGCCGCCGGCATTTCGTCGTAGAGGCAGCCTTCGCGCAGTCCCAGCGCCGTGAAGACGAGACGCGACGGCTTTGTACGCTGCAGGACACGGTGCAGGACGAGCGCCGCAAACGGCAGAACCTCGAGCCGCTTGCGCGGCACACGGCCGATGCGCTCAAGGGACTCCCGGGACAGACCGGCGATCAGATCGAGAAAATCTTCCGCGCGGTCCCGCGTCAGTTCGTAGCCGTGGATGACCTTCAGCGGATAGTTGACATGCGCCATATGCAGGCGTGCCAGTGCGCGCCAGGCACCGCCCACCGCATAGAACGAACGGCCTTTCGCTTCGCTCAGCCAGTCCAGCGGCTCAAGATGCTTGTCGAGATGGTCGCGGAGCGCGCTCCGCCCGCGATCGGCAATCTCGCGCAGACGCAGCGCGCCGAACGGCAGGGTCGTGTGCCGGCCGAGCTTGGTGTTCCTGATCGCGACGAGTTCTAGGCTGCCGCCGCCGAGATCGCCCATGAAGCCGTCGGCATCGGGCATGCCCGACACGACGCCAAGCCCGGAAAGACGCGCCTCCTCTTCGCCGTCCAGCACCTCGATCCGCAATCCGGCTTTTTTCCGGATCGCTGAGACGAAGTCCGGGCCGTTTTCCGCCTCACGCACGGCCGCCGTCGCGACCACGCGCAACCGCCGCACATTCATCGCCTTGGAGAGTGCCGAGAACCGGACGAGATTCTGGATGGCAAGTTGAACGCCATCCTCGGGAAGCCGGTTCGTGCGATCGATTCCGCGGCCGAGACCGCACAGAACCTTCTCGTTAAAGATCGGCTGATGCACCCGCCCCTGATCCGTATAGACCACGAGGCGAATGGAGTTGGAGCCGATATCAATAACGCCGACAGGGCGCGTCCGACGCGCCGGATTTGTTCGCAGAACCATTCGGCCGGGATATTACCGGTTCTTGCCCGTGAGTCGAGGAGCACCGGCCGGCCGCTTCAGGGCGCGACCGCGGCCTGAGAGGCTGGGATTGGTCATGAAGAAGGTATGCGCGCTGAACCCCTCGCCGGCCTTCATCCGCGTATAGGTACCGTCCCCCGCGAGGGTCCAGCTCTGCAGCGTGTCGCGCAGATTGGCGGCCATGATCTGATCCTGCACCTGCTGATGCACGGTCGGATTCTCGACAGGCACAAAGGTCTCGACACGCCAGTCGAGATTGCGCGGCATCCAGTCGGCCGAGGTGATGAACACCTTCGACTGCGCATGCGGCAATCCGTGACCGGCACCGCAGCAGATGACGCGGCTATGCTCCAGGAAACGTCCGATGATGCTTTTAACCCGGATGTTTTCCGACAGGCCCTTGATACCCGGCCGCAGGCAGCAGATGCCGCGAATGACAAGGTCGATCTGCACGCCGGCCTGACTGGCGCGGTAGAGCGTGTCGATGATCGCGGGGTCGACCAGGGCATTCATCTTTGCCCAGATGGCCGCGGGCCTTCCGGCCTTGGCGTGTTCGATCTCGGCTTCGATGAGCGCGGTCAGATCGGGACGGAGCGTCAGCGGCGAGAAGCTCAGCTTCTCCATCTTCTCAGGCAAAGCATAACCGGTGATGTAATTGAACAGACGCGCCGCATCGCGGCAGAGCGCCTCGTCGGTCGAGAAGAACGAGAGGTCGGTGTAGATCTTCGCCGTGACCGGATGATAGTTGCCGGTCCCGTAATGAACATAGGAGCGCAGGCCCCCGCCTTCGCGCCGGACCACCAGGGAAATCTTGGCGTGTGTCTTGAGATCAATGAAACCGTAGACGACCTGGGCCCCGGCACGTTCGAGATCGCGGGCCCAGCGGATATTCGCTTCCTCGTCGAACCGCGCCTTGAGTTCGATCAGCGCCGTAACCGACTTGCCGGCCTCGGCAGCCTCCACCAGCGCCCGCACGATCGGCGAATTGTCGGACGTGCGATAAAGCGTCTGCTTGATCGCCGCGACGGCGGGATCGCGCGCCGCCTGCGTGAGAAACTGCACCACCACATCGAAGCTTTCGAAGGGATGGTGGATGACAATGTCCTTCTGGCGGATCGCCGCGAAACAGTCGCCGCCGAAATCGCGGACGCGTTCGGGAAAGCGCGGGTTGAATGGCGGGAAGAGCAGATCCTGACGGTCGCTGACGATCAGCTGCTTGGTATCGACGAGGCCGATGATGCCGTCGACGCGGAAAACCTCGTCGGCGGGAACCTCAAGCTCCGCGATCACGAAGTTGAGCAGGTCTTCCGGTATATCGCCGTTCACCTTGAGGCGAATGGACAGGCCGCGACGGCGGCGCTTCAGGGCGGATTCGAAAACCCGCACCAGATCTTCGGCCTCTTCCTCGACTTCCATCTCGCTGTCGCGGAGCAGACGGAAAGCCCCCTGCCCCAGAACCTCGAAATCGGGGAACAAACGGGTCAGAAACAGGCCAATCACCTCTTCCTGCGGAATGAAACGAATGGCCGTACCCGGCAGGCGGACGAAACGCTCGACCTGCCCCGGAAGTGGCAGAAGCGCGCGCAGCGACTTGTTATCGCTGCGGCGCTGGAGCTGCATGACCAGCGCGAAGCCGCGATTGGGAATGAACGGGAACGGATGCGCCGGATCGATCGCCAGCGGTGTCAGAACCGGAAACACCTGGTTCATGAAATACGTGTCGAGCCACTGCCGGTCTTCGGCGCTCAGCTCAGCCGTATGGACGACGGTAAGATTGGCTTCCCGCAGGGCCGCCTTCAATGTCCGCCAGCAACGCTGCTGATGTTCCATAAGGGTATTGGCGCGCTGATGGATCTCCACCAGCTGCTGGGCCGGCGTCAGACCGTCCTGGCTGGGCGTCGGAATGCCGGCACGAACCTGACCTTTCAGGCCGGCGACGCGGACCATGTAGAACTCGTCGAGATTGCTGGCCGAGATCGAGAGAAAGCGCAGGCGCTCCAGCAAGGGATGATTCGGATTGTCGGCCTCTTCGAGCACGCGCTCGTTGAACGCCAGCCAGGACAGTTCCCGATTGATGAAGCGGGCCGGGCCGACGGCATTCAGACTGGAGACTGGCTCGATGGGGACCTGGACGTTCACCCGACTATCCTCGATGCGGAGAAGTAGAATATAGAAACGCGGCGAACACGCCACCGCAGCCTAGAGTGTATCTCAGCTCATTGTGACAACTATATGAAAGAATTGTTACTTCTCCGGCACGCCAAGTCCAGCTGGGCGGAGCCGCACCAGGACGATATCGACCGGCCGCTCAACAAGCGGGGCCGCAAAGGGGCCGCCTTGATCGCCGACTGGCTGACCGAAAACGGGGTTCGGCCGGGGCTGGTTCTCTCCTCCTCGGCGCGCCGGACCCGCGAGACGCTGGACCTGTTGCAGGACGCATTGGGACCGACTGTGCAGATCCAGATCGAGCCCGGCCTTTATCTGGCCGATGCCGGGCGCCTGCTGCAGCGGGTGCGCGCGGTCCAGAACGATGTCGGCTCGGTGCTGGTGATCGCCCACAATCCGGGGCTTCACGATCTGGCTGCCGATCTGGCGCAGCAGGCAAAGGGCGAGAAGACCCCGCGCGAAAATCTGCTCTACAAATTCCCGACAGCCGCCCTCGCCCGGTTCCGCTTCGATGTCAAAACCTGGAAAGACGTCGACACCGATGCCGACCCGGGCACGGTCACTCTCGTGGATTACATAACGCCGGCCGGGCTGGACGACGACTAAGCTATTTCCAGAACGGCTTCTGGTCGGCGAAGGTCGCCCAGGCATCCGGCAGCTGCTTGAGATCGGCTTTGATCTTGGCCGCGCTCCACCCGGCAATCAGGCCGCTGGCGCGCGCGAAAGCCGCCTTGTCCATCGTCTTGCTTTCTTTTTCCAGCACGCCCAGCAGATGCTTGACCATCACGCCGTCGTTCAGCGAGCCGAGATGTTCCTGTATCGCGCTCAGGGCGCCGATGTAATTCTTCGCGGCTTTCGACGGGAAGAGGCTGCGGAAAAACTCCGAGACGTAGCGCAGCTTCTTGGCGCGCAGGCGCAGCTGATGCAGTTGCGCCTCATCGAGATCGTCGAGCCTGTCGCCCAGCTTGTAGAACCGGCGATGCAGCCGCTTGAGCGTGCGCCGCGCATAGTCGCGCGCATCCTCGTTCCACGGATGGTCCGGTGACTCCGTCCAGAGGCTGCGCTCCCACCACCCTTCGAGGCGCAGCAGCGCTTCGGTATAGCGCGGCGACGCCACCGTTTTTGCCACCGCCCTGTAAGCATCAGTGCGCGCCGCATTCGCCGCGGCCGACAACGACGCCAGCGCCTGATCCCTGGCAAGCCTGTCCTTCAGCTCGCCCAGCACGTCGCTGTCGAAGACATCCCATTCCCGCGCGCGGCCGAATTGCTGCGCGATCCAGCGCATCTCCTTGCCGATGCTCCTCCGCTCCGCCGCCGGCAGCAGGTCACGGAACGCGTTCAGGGCCGAGCGCAGACGACGAAGCGCCACGCGGAACTGGTGCAGTCCCTCCGCATCTTCGGCGCCGCGCACCAGCGCTTCGTTGGCGCGCAGATGCAGCAGGCAGTTGCGACCGATGCGGATAAAGGCTTCGCCGAGCGTACAGCCGTCGATATCAAGCTGCGCCGCCCGCTGCGGGCGCTGCATCGCGGCGGCGGTCAGCGCAAAACCGCGTTGTGACTTCGAGCGCGGCTCCAGCGTGAACGGAATGGTCTTGTGAAGCTCGCGGGCGAGCGCATAGACGCCGTCGATTGCGCCGGATTTCAACTCCAGCTCGACCTCGCAGACCGGCACGCTGCCCTTGGGTCCCTTGATCTCGCCGACATCGACGGCGAGTTCGACATGGCTGTCGTCAATTTTCAGCGGCCAGGTCGCGCGCTGGATATCGGTCACGAACTGTGGCGCCAGACGGCCGCGGATCTTTCCGCCCGAGAGCAGCTTGCGGAGCTTCTTGTCGCCGACGCCCTTGAGCATCGGCTGGCCGGCGGCGACCTCTCGTTCCCATTCCTGCCGCACCAGAGGGCCTTCATCGACGCTGGGCGCGCGCTTGACGGTCTGGATGTGCCGCTTGCCATCGTTGCGCACCCGCAGCGCCACCTTGGCCTGCATGAGGCGAAAATCCGGGGTATCGAAGTATGTCGAGACCAGCCGTTTACGCTCGGTCTTGCCGGCGCTGAAGCGTCGCAGCAGGGCATGGCGCATCAGCCGCGGCACCTCGTCCGGTGTCAGATGCAGCTTCAATTCGATTTCGCGGGGTTCGCCAGAATCGGTCATAAAGCGTTGGAGCCCGGTACGTTTGTGGCCGTTGGCGCGCCGGGATATTGGCAGCGGCGTCCGGGGGCAGCAACGCGGGCCTGCGTGAACTATTTATGACACGGACGCGACCGAACCATTAAAGATCGATCCAACGCGGCCTTTAGCCACTTATCCCCAGGCTGTGGAGAACCTGCCGTGCCAGTGGGACGGTGACTGCCCGCCCCTCCGCCAGCGCGGTGCGGTCCAGCGCCGCCACGACCCGCTGAACCATCGCCAGCGACCGCTCCAGCCGCGGGTGCAGATACGACACGACATCGGGACTGACCCTTAGCTGCCGGTCGGCGAAGAGCTTCACCATCACCGCTTCCATCAGCGTGTCATCGGGTGCGCCGACGGCTACGGACGGCAACGCCAGCAAACGCGAGCGCAAATCGGGAAGTGCAATCGGCCATGTCGCCGGTGCGCCGGTCCCCGTCAGCAACAGCGATCCGCGCTGCGCCTGAATCACGTTGAAGAGATGAAACAGCGCGCGCTCGTCGACGCCGCGATCGACTCTCTCGATCACCACCGCCTGCGACGATCCGAGAATGGATGGCGCCTCGCGCCCGGCGATCTCCGATGCTTCGAGCATCAACGCCTGCGAGCGGTGGCACCAGACTTTGGCGAGATGCGTTTTGCCCGATGCTTCGGGGCCGTACACGATCAGCCCCGCCGCCGGCCAGTTCGGCCATGCATCGATCCACGCAACGGCCTCGCTGTTGCTGGGGGCGACCAGAAAATCCTCCCGCCCCAGCGCCGCCCGATGTCCGAGGTCGAGCGGCATCTGCCCGCTCACGTCGTGACCGCTCCCGGGCCGTCGCCGCCGTCGCTGCGATAGAGGCTGCTTTCATAATAGCGCTGCAGGAAATGGCGCATCAGCACGCCCAGCGCCGCGGCGACCGGCACCGAGATCATCACCCCGACAAAGCCGAACATCGCGCCGCCGGCCATGACCGCGAACATCAGCCAAACCGGATGCAACCCGACACGCTCGCCGACCAGCACCGGCGTCAGGAAATTGCCTTCAACGAACTGCCCGAGGACGAGAATGCCCGCCACGACCGCGATCCAGAACCAGTCGAACTGGAAGAACGCGACGGTGAGGCCGAGCACGAAGGCGATGGCGGTCCCGAGATAGGGAATGAACGACAGCAGCCCGCCGAGCAGGCCGATGATCAGGCCATAGGAGAGACCGACCAGCGTGAGCGAGATGCCGTAGTAAGCGCCAAGCAGCACGCAGACCAGTCCCTGTCCGCGGATGAAGCCCGAAAGCCGGTAGTCGATCTGCCCCAGAAGATCGCGGATCGTATCGACGTAGCGGCGCGGCCACATCCCGTCGATATAAGCGGCGATCTTCGGCCAGTCGCGCAGCAGGTACCACGCGACGATCGGCATCACGAACAGCAGCGTCAGGATGTTGATCAGCGTCATGCCGCCGCTCCACAGACCGGCGGCAAACCCGCCGACCCAGCCGACGACTGTCTTGGCAAGATCGGCACCGCCCGGCGGCATGCCGCCTTCGCCCAGACCGAGATCGGTGGAGATCCAGGAGAACCGCGTCCACGCCCAGTCGAGCAGATCGCGGCCCGCCGTGATGAGACGCTCCAGCAGGCCAACGGTCTGGCGCTGCAGCACCGGCGCCAGAACCGCGATGCCGCCAGTCACGATGCCGAAGAAGACGAAGGTGACGATGGACGCGCCGATGGTGCGATTGAGACCGCGCCGCTCGATCCAGCTAACGGCGGGATCCAGCATATACGCCACGACCATCGCGGCGATGAACGGGACCAGCACCGAATCCAGCATCCACCACACCGCGGCCGCGACGGCGATGCCGATGACCCACAGAGCGATGCGCACACCGCCGTTCATGACGGCGTCTGCGGCGTGCTGAGACGCCGGGTCCACAGCACGAGATAGGCCATGCCTGACAGGATGGTTGTGGTGGCCACGATCAGCACCAGCACCCGGGTGATGCCCCAGTCGTCGAAGCCGAGACCGAGTTTACCGAGCACGAACGCCGCGAGCGCAATCTGCATCGCGGTGTTGAGCTTGCTGATCAGCATCGGCTTGCTTTGAAAGGATTGCGTGATGGTCTGCTCCAGGAGCGCGCCGCCAACGATGGTCAGATCGCGAAACGCCACAAGGATAACGAGCCAGAACGGAATATGGCCCAGCCAGCCCAGCGACACATAAATGCCGACCAGCAGCGCCTTGTCGGCCAGCGGATCGAGATACGCGCCGAGCTGTGTCGTTGCGTTGAAGCGCTTGGCGATGAAGCCGTCGATCCCGTCGGTGATCCCGGCCGCGACGAACAGCCAGAACGCCCAGGTCATTTCGCCACCGATAACCAGCCAGACGACCAGCGGCACGGACAACAGCCGCGCAAAGCTCAGGATGTTCGGGATACTAAGCACGCAATGCCTAGGGCGCGGGACGGCGCAGACCGCCGGCACCGGTGGGAGGACCGCCCGCCGAGGCCGCGAGCGTGAGCCGCCACGAGACATCGGCGGCACCGCGCGGGGCCGGTGAGAGTTCGAGGTCGCGCTGCGCCAGCGCCAGACGGAGCTGCGTCTCGTCGCCGATGTAGCTGAGATCGATCACCGCCTCGGTGCGGGTAAATCGGACGATGTCGCTCTTGCGGACCATCGTCAGGTCCGCGAGCCGGCGACGGATGGCGACCCATTGCGCCGCATCGTCATAGGCAACGGCGACGGTGAGACGCGCTTCGTGGCCGAAGCGCAGAAGCTGCTCGTTCTTCCAGCGCTCCTCGATCGCGCGCGCGGTTGCGGCGGCGGCGCGTGTCAGCAGCGCCTCTTCGGTCTCGCCAACCTCGCCGACATAACTTTCGACAACGGTCTGCTCGCCCGAAATGCCGCCATAGCGGCTGAGCGTCACCTGCAAGGTCGAGCGACCGGCGGAACCGCTCTCCAGCGCCGCTTCAGCCACCAGCACGCCCGCGGTGCCGTAACGGCGGCTGATCGCGGCGATACGACGATCCTCGCCGCGCCGCGCCTGTTCGGCGTTGATATCGGAAATATCCGTGAGATTGCCGGCCGGTAATTTCAGCGTGGCCAGCCCATCGGTCGCCGGCAGGCTGTTCCAGGCAACGCGCCACGGGTTCGGATCGTCCCACAGCAACGCAAGGCCGGCCTGCTGCAGCACCGGCAGCACCAGCACCGGCCGCGCCGATGTCTCGGCGAAGGGAATGTTCGCGTTGCGCAACAGCGTGCGGATGTCCTGTGGACGGAAGCGATAGGTCAGCGTGCCGATATAACGGACCGGCGAGGTGCGCTCGCTCTCGATCTCGAAATTCTCGACAAGGTCGCTGATGCGTGCATCCGAGACGTTCGGTAGCCGCCGATACTCGCTGCGCGGCACCAGCCGCTCAAGCTGGCGGCGGAAGGCGATTCGCTGCGCCTCGACCAGAGCCGCCTCGCGCGCCGCGGTTGCGGTGGCGGCCGTGCGATCGACCAGGACGCGCGCCACCGTGAAAACTGCGGGGTCGCCACGCGACGGCGCCTGCGCCGCCGCCGGCAGCATCGCGGCCAGCAGAAAAATGACAGAAAACAGGCCGGGAAAGAGGCGCATCGGGTTGGAGAAAATCACCGCCAAGGGGTGTGGAAGATTGCCGCGCAGCGCCATTGCAAACGTATCCGGATCAAGTATGTTGCCCCGCATTGCCGGGCCGAACACTATCTGTGGCGTTCCGGGTCAAACCTCAAGTCCATCTTGCACGGGGCCGTCATTCGCAGCAACCGCTACCGGGAAGCCGGGGTCGATATCGACGCCGGTGAAGCACTCGTCGAGGCCATCAAGCCGCTGACGCGTGCCACGCGGCGACCGGGCGCCGACGCACAGCTGGGCGGCTTTGGCGCCCTCTTCGATCTGAAAGCGGCCGGCTATCGCGATCCCATTCTTGTCGCGGCGACCGATGGCGTCGGCACCAAGCTCAAGGTGGCGATCGAATCCAACATGCATACAACCGTCGGCATCGACCTTGTCGGCATGTGCGTGAACGATCTCGTGGTCCAGGGCGCGGAGCCGCTGTTCTTTCTCGATTATTACGCCAGCGGCAAGCTGGACGTGAACGCCGGCAAGGCGGTCATTTCCGGTATCGCCGAAGGCTGCCGCGACGCCGGCTGCGCCCTGATCGGCGGCGAGACCGCCGAGATGCCCGGCATGTACACCAAGGGCGACTACGATCTCGCCGGCTTTTCGGTGGGTGCTGTCGAACGCGGCGAAGTCATCGACGGGCGCGATGTTGCCGTGGGCGACGTGGTGCTCGGCCTCGCGTCGAGCGGGCTGCACTCGAATGGCTTCTCGCTGGTCCGCCGCGTGGTCGAGGAAACCAAACTCGCCTGGACCGCCCCTGCTCCGTTTGCCTCCGGCAAGACAATGGCCGAAGCGCTGCTTGAGCCGACCCGCATCTATGTGAAGAGCCTCCTGGCCCTGTGCCGCGCAAGGCGAACCCACAAGGGCGTCGTGAAGGCGATGGCGCATATCACCGGCGGCGGTCTGATTGAGAACGTGCCGCGTGTGATTCCCGATGAAGTGACGGTCGAGATCGATGCCACAAGCTGGAAACTGCCGCCGGTCTTCGCCTGGCTCGCCCGCGAAGGACGCATCGAGCCGTCCGAAATGGCGCGCGTGTTCAACTGCGGCATCGGCATGGTGGTGATCGTCGCGGCGAACGAAGTCGAAGAAGCCACGCGCATCCTGAAAGCCGGCGGCGAAACCGTCCATCGCATCGGCCGGGTGACGCCGCGCGGCGATCGCGACGGCTGCATCGTGACCGGTTTCGAAAAAGCGCTCGGCTGACATGGCCGCTTGGCTGATATGACCCCTTGCTTGACATGAATAGGCGCCGCGTCGCGGTCCTTATTTCCGGCCGGGGCAGCAACCTGCAGGCGCTGATCGACGCCGCGCAGAAGCCGGACTACCCCGCCGAGATCGTCCGCGTCATCTCGAACGTCCCGGATGCCGGCGGCCTCGCCCGCGCCAAAGCCGCCGGGATCGCCACCGAGGTCGTCAATCACCGCGACTACAAGGGCCGCGAGCCGTTCGAGGCCGAACTCACCGCGCGGCTGAAAACCGCCGGTGCCGACCTCATCTGCCTTGCTGGCTTCATGCGACTGCTGACGGCCTCGTTCGTCACGACCTGGCACGACCGCATTCTCAACATCCACCCCTCCCTGCTGCCGTCTTTCCCCGGCCTCGATACGCATGCGCGGGCCCTGGCGTCCGGCGTGCGCTTCACGGGCTGCACCGTCCACTTCGTCCGCGCTGAAATGGATAACGGCCCGATCATCGTCCAGGCGGCTGTGCCGGTGCTGTCCGGCGATGACGAGGACCGGCTGGCGGCACGGGTGCTGGAGGCCGAGCACCGCGCCTACCCCCTCGCCCTGTCGCTGGTCGCCACCGGCCGGGCGCGTGTAACAGGCGAACGGGTCGAGATCGACGGGGCCGCCGCCCCCGCCGGGACCCTCCTGAACCCCGCCTGATACGTCTTTTCGGCGGCAATCCGATCCGCTATGGTCGCGGCATCTTTCGGAGGAGTCTCATGGCGTCGCCCCAGTCCAACAACGATCATTCCAACTACGACATGCGCCCGCATGAAGAAACCTGGGCGCTGTTCAACAAGCTCGCGGTGTGGACCATCATCGGCTGCATCATCATCGTCGGCGGCATGGCGCTATTCCTGACCGGCGGCCATCCCCCGAAGCCGATGTGATCGTCGCCTCACCGGCACGATAAGAAAGGCCGCCTTATTAGGCGGCCTTTTTCTTTTTTGCGGCGATGCAGGTCAATCGTGAGCAATTCGTGAGCGCCCGTTATTAATGGCGCCACCGCTGGTCTTGTCACAGTCCCGACCTAACGTAATACCCATCGATGTAACAATTCGGGAGATGACGATGAACGCCACCAAGTATGCTCTGGGCGCAATCATGGCGCTGGCCATTGCCGGCCCTGCCGCGGCCGCCTGTGATACGGCCGCCCCCGGGGCTCCGGAAAAATGGCCAAATCCGACCATTCTCCAGTTCGATACCGGCAAGACCGCGATCAAGGCCGATGACGCGGCCAAGATCGCGCGCCTCGCCAACGATGCCAAAGGGCAGTACGTACAGAAGATCTGCGTGACCGGCTTTGCCGACAAGCAGGGCAACGCGCAAGCCAACCAGCGACTGTCAAAAGCGCGTGCCGAGGCCGTTGCCAATGCGCTGAAGAAAAACGGTGTCGATCCGAAAACGATTCAGATCAATGCCGCCGGCGAGCCCGGCGGTAACATCGGCAGCACGATGGTCGCCAAGAGCGAGGCCGATCGGAGGGTTGAAATCCGCTTCACGCGCTAACCGGTCTTTCCACGCATTAAAAAAGGCCGCCCGAAGGGGCGGCCTTTTTCGTTCCGGTTACGGAAACGTCAGCCGACGATTTCGAGCCCGCTGAAGAAGAACGCGATCTCGATCGCCGCATTCTCGGCACTGTCCGAGCCATGCGCCGAATTGGCTTCGATCGATTCAGCGAAATCCTTGCGGATCGTGCCCGGCGCGGCATTCGCGGGATTGGTGGCGCCCATGATTTCGCGGTTCTTTGCGACAGCGTTCTCGCCTTCCAGCACCTGCGCCACGATCGGGCCCGAGGTCATGAAAGCGACGAGGCTCTTGAAAAACGGACGCTCGCGATGAACGCCGTAGAACTGCTCCGCCTGCGCAGCCGACAGCCACATCCGCTTCTGAGCGACGACGCGCAGGCCGCCCTGCTCGAGACGGGCGATGATCTGCCCTGTCAGGTTGCGACGCGTCGCGTCGGGCTTGATGATCGAAAAAGTGCGCTCAACGGCCATGTCTGAAAATCTCTCCAGGTTCGGTAAAACGCGGCGCTTATAGCGGGTTGGCTGCCCACCGGCAACAGCCCTCGACGGCCATGGTGCTGCCGTGTACTCATCCCGCCTTGAGCCCAAAGCCTCACAAAGACGAAAGACGGAAGGGTTGTCATGCGTATCTGCGTGTTCGGTGCCGGCGCGGTCGGCGGTCACTTTGCGGCACGGATGGCGGCCAAGGGGCACGATGTGTCCGTTGTGGCGCGCGGACCGCATCTGGCGGCGATCCGCGAAAAGGGCCTGACCCTGCACAGCGGCGACCAGGTCATCACCGGGAAAGTCCGGGCCAGCGACCGCCCGTCCGATCTCGGCCCGCAGGACGTGGTGCTGTCGACGCTCAAGGCGAACTCGCTGCCGGCCCTGGCCGAAGGCATCGGCCCGCTGCTCGGCAAGGACACGTCCGTCGTCTTCGCGCTGAACGGCATTCCCTGGTGGTACGCGCAGGGCCTGGGCGCCGACCGGCCGAAGCCACCCGATCTCTCCCGCCTCGATCCCGGCGGCGCCCTGCATAAAGCCGTCGCGCCTGAGCGGGTCGTCGGCGCCGTGATCTATTCCGGCAACATCGTCAGCGAACCCGGCGTCATCAAGCATTCATCGCCAACGATGAACACGCTGCAGATCGGCGCACCCGACGATCGCGCGTCGAACCAGATCGACGCGCTACGCTCGGCGCTGGAAGAGAGCGGAATCAAGGCGCCGCCGGAAACGGATATCCGCCGCGTGATCTGGGCCAAGGCGCTGCAGATCCTCGCCGTCGCGCCGCTCTGCACGCTGACCGAACAGGGCACTGCCGTGCTGCGCAACGATCCTGCCGTCGGCGAAATGGTTCAGCGCGCGATGCGCGAGGGCCGCGCGATCTCCGCCGCGCACGGCATCGTGCTGGATGAGAATGTCGGCGGGCATCGCATTCCGCCGTCGAATGCCAATCACAAGCCGTCGATGCTGCAGGATTACGAGCTCGGTCGGCAGATGGAGATCGAGGCCATCGTCATGGCGCCGCTGGCTTTCGCCCGCAGCGCCGGCGTCGAAACCCCGACGCTCGATCTGATCGCCGCCCTGATCGCGCGCCGCGCGGCTAACAAGGGGCTGTACGAACCGGCGGCCTAGCCGGCTTTTTCCCAGCGCCCTGCGTCGCTCTGCTTCCAGTACGCCATCTCATGGCCCGCGGCCTTGTGTGCTTTCCAGCGCGCGCGCGCGGCTTCGACGGCATCGTCGGAATTGCCGTCGAAGATTTCGAGCACCATCGACCATGAGTCGAGATCGTCGGCGGTGGCGCCGTCGGCGAGCACCAGCACTTTCGCACCATTGGGATTTTCCGGCACCGCGGTAAGCCACACCGGCTGATCCTCGGCGAAGCCGTCGCGCGCGGTGCCGTGCGGCAGGAACGAGCGGTCGTCATAGGTCCAGAGCGCGCTGTCGAGCGCCTGCACCCGCTCTTCGGACCCGGCCATCACGACAACCCGGTCGCCGCGCGCCAGCACCTTCTCGAGCAGCACCGGCAGCGCCCGCTCCAGCGGCATCGTCCGCAGGTGGTAGAAACGGATTTCAGTCAGGGCGGACCTCCCGCCTCAACCCTGCTCCTCATAGTGATCGGCGACCAGCCGATCGAGGAGACGGATGCCAAAGCCCCAGGCGCCCTTCGGGACCGTCGGCATGTCCTTCTTGATCCACGCGACACCGGCGATGTCGAGATGCGCCCACGGCACATCGTTGACGAAGCGGTGCAGGAACTGCGCGCCGATGGTCGAACCGGCGCCGCGGCCGGCGGCGATATTCTTCACATCGGCCGCGTCTGAATCGATATCGCGGTCATAGCCCTCGCCGATCGGCAGGCGCCACAGCCTCTCGCCCACGGCTTCGCCCGCCGCGATCAGGTTCTTGGTGAGTTCGTCGTTGTTCGACAGCACGCCGGCATATTCATGACCCAGCGCCACGATTACAGCGCCGGTGAGGGTCGCCAGATCGACCATCGCCTTCGGCTTGAAGCGGTCCTGCACGTACCAGAGGACATCGGCGAGAACGAGACGCCCTTCGGCATCCGTGTTCAGCACTTCAACCGTCTTGCCG
Organism: Alphaproteobacteria bacterium; assembly: GCA_965279355.1. GTDB lineage: Bacteria > Pseudomonadota > Alphaproteobacteria > CACIAM-22H2 > CACIAM-22H2. The sequence goes on from OZ257155.1 coordinate 549,418, forward strand.
GACAGCGACTTCACGATATCGGACGGACGCTGCGCGGAGCCGGACGGCATGTTCTCGACCAGGCCGATGGCGCCGATGGCGTTCACCTTCGCGCGACGCGCGGCCAGCGTTTCCATCAGGCCGACAACGGCGGCGGAGCCCGCCATGTCCCATTTCATGTCTTCCATGCCGGCGGCGGGCTTGATCGAGATGCCGCCGGTGTCGAAGGTGACGCCCTTGCCGCAGAACGCGATCGGGCGCTTGTCCTTCGCCTTGGGCGCGCCGTTCCATTGCATGATGACGACGCGCGAGGGACGAACACTGCCCTGCCCCACGCCCAGCAGCGTATTGAAGCCGAGCTTCGCAAGCAGCTTCTCGTCCATCACCTCGACCTTAATGCCGACGGCGGTCAGGCGCTTGCAGCGCTCGGCCATCGTTTCCGGGTAGATGACGTTCGGCGGCTCGGAGATCAGATCGCGCGCGAAGAAGATCGCATCCGCGGTGTGGTCGAGCGGTGCCGCGGCCTTTCTCGCCGCGGCGACATCGGTCACCATGAAATTGAGCATGCGCAGGGTCGGCTTGTTCTCCTCCTTTTCCTTCGTCCGGTACTTGTCGAACCGGTAGGAACGGAGCTTCGCGCCGAACGCGATATTGGCGGCTATGTCGGCGGCGTTGAGCGGCGAACCCTGCAGCGTATCGACCTGCATCGTCGCCTGGCTTTCACCGACGCGGTTCAGATGGGCGATCATGTTGCCGCCGACCGCCTGCATCTTGAGGGCGTCGATCTTTTCCAGCTTGCCAAACCCGACCAGCAGGATGCGCGAGAGGGACAGTCCCTTCGGCGCGATGATGTCGAGCAGGTCGTTATTGCGCCCCTTGAAGCGGCTCGACGCCATGGCGCGGGTGAGAATACCGCCCGACTTCTTGTCGAGGGCGGCGGCCGAAGGAGTCAATTTCCGGTCTTCCGCGACCGCGACAATCAACGTTCCCGAATTCGTGTGATCGGGTTTGGCGAACGCAATTTTCATGGAATGTGGCTTCCTGTGGCCCGGTTTCCGACCGCAAAATCGCGCCTCGAAACGGACGTTCGGGCGTCACTCTAGCCGCAATGTGTGGATAAAGAAAAGCACCCGCATTCAATGCTGTACATGGTTTGTTCCATCCACGGCGGACGTTGGGGTGGTCGCCTTCCCGCCCGCCGGCGTGGTAAATTTCGCTTCCTCGGACTCGCCACGAATCATGCGCCTCTCTTCCACCCTGTCGGGCTATATCGGCCGTCAGTACCTCCTCACGTTTCTGGGAGTGCTGGTCGGGCTGATCGCCATCGTCTTCCTGTTCGACCTGATCGAGGTCCTGCGGCGTTCGTCCAGCCGCGCCAACGCGACGCTCGGCCTGGTTGCCCAGCTTTCGCTCTTCAAGCTGCCCAAGCTGATCCAGGAGATGGTGCCGTTCGTCGTGCTGTTCGCGACCGTCATCGCCTTCTGGCGTCTGTCGCGGACGCACGAGCTGACTGTCGTCCGCGCGGCGGGTGTCTCGGTGTGGCAGTTCCTGCTCCCGGTGGTCGTGGTGACCCTGATCATCGGCGGTTTCATGCTGACGATCTTCAATCCGGTCAGCGCCGTGTTCTATTCCCGTTACGAACAGCTGGAGAGCGAGGTGTTTCGCGGTCGCTCCAGCATGCTTGCCGTCTCGTCTACCGGCGTGTGGCTGCGGCAGGCGGACGGCGCGACGAACTCCGTCATCCACGCGCAGCGCGTGGCGGCCCAGGACCTTGAGCTTTACGACGTCATCATATTCACCTTCGAGGGACAGGACCGCTTCGTCGGCCGCGTCGATGCCGCGAGCGCGCGCCTTGAGGCAGGTTACTGGCTCCTGCGCGATGCTTGGGTGAGCACGCCAGAACGCCCCTCGCGCCACGAAATGGAATACCGCATACCGACCGACATGACGCGCGATCGCATCCAGGACAGTTTCGGTGCGCCGGAAACGATCTCGTTCTGGGATCTGCCCGGCTTCATCCGCACGCTGGAAGCGGCCGGCTTCTCGGCGTTGCGACACCGCCTGTACTGGCAACGCAGCATCGCCGGACCGTTTCTGCTGTTTGCCATGGTCCTGATCGCGGCGAGCTTTTCGTTGCGACCGCCGCGGCGTGGCGGGGTGGCCAAACTGCTCGTCGGCGGTATCGGCGCCGGGTTCCTGCTGTTTTTTCTCTCGAACCTCGTCGCCGCGCTGGGACAGAACGCCAGCATTCCGATCCTGCTTGCCGCCTGGGCCCCGGCGATTGTAAGTACCCTCATCGGGCTGTCGCTGCTGCTGCATTTAGAAGACGGATAGGCGTATAAAGGCCCTCTCATGAACTTCCGCTCCGCAAAACTCCTCATGGCCGCCCTGACGCTGTCCGGCGTCGCGTTCTGGCATGGCTCCGCGCCGGCGCAGCAGGGCGTCCAGCGCATCGCCGCCGTCGTCAATGAAGACATCATCTCCGTCTACGATCTGGAGAGCCGTCTCCGGCTGGTCATCGTGACATCGGGGATGCCGGACAATGCCGAAACCCGCAGCCGCATGCAGCCGCAGATCATCCGCGCCCTGATCGACGAGCGGCTGCAGCTGCAGGAGGCGGATCGCCTGAGTTCCAACGTTTCCGAAAAGGAAATCGACGACGCCATCGGCCGCATCGAACAGGCCAACAAGATGCCCGCGGGCGCGCTCATTCCCGCCCTCCGCGAAGCCGGTCTCGATCGATCCACGCTGGCAACCCAGATCAAGGCCGGCCTCGCCTGGCAGAAAGTCGTGCAGCGTCGCCTGCGGGCCAGTCTTCAGGTGGGACAGGACGAGATCGACGAAGTGATCGCCCGCATCAACGACAGCAAAGGCACGACCGAGTTCCTGCTTGCCGAACTGTTCCTCGCCGTCGAAAACCCGGATCAGGAAGACGAAACACGGGAGCGCATGCTTGAGATGTTGGAGCAGATGCGGCGCGGCGCCGGTTTTCAGGCCATCGCGCAGCAGTTTTCGCAGGCGGCATCGGCCGCGTCCGGCGGCGACATCGGCTGGGTCGAACGGGGACAGATTGAAGAAGAGGTTATCCGCGTTCTCGACGATCTCCCGCCCGGCCGAGCAACCCCGCCGATCCGCACGCCGACCGGCTTCCATGTCTATCTGCTGCGCGAAAAGCGTGTCCTCGCCGCGGCCTCGCCGGAAGATGCCGTTGTGACCCTGGCGCAGCTTGTGATGCCGGTGGAGAACGGCGCGTCGCAATCGGAAATTGATGCACAGAAAGAGCTCGTCGAGACGGTCCGCGACAGCATCTCCGGCTGCGAAGACATGCGCCGCGTCGCGCGCGAATTGGGGACCACTTTCGTGGATCCGACACCGGATCTGCGGATCGGCGACCTTGCGCCGGCCATCCGGCCGGCAGTGATGCCGCTGAAGGCCGGCGAAGCCAGTCCGCCGATTCAGACCGAGGCCGGCATCGCCCTGCTGATGGTCTGCGCGCGGACCGAGCCGAAATCGAATCTGCCCGACCGCGAGGAAATCGCCGACAACCTCACCCGGCAGCGGCTGGACGTTGTTGCGCGCCGCCACCTGCGCGACCTGCGCCGACAGGCGTTCATCGACGTCCGGGTGTGACCGTGCCCGCCGCGCCCCTGGCGCTGACGATGGGCGAACCCGCCGGGATCGGCGCCGAGATCGCCCTCAAGGCGTGGCGCGATCATCGTGACCTGCCGCCGTTCTTCCTGATCGACGATCCGCAGCGGCTCAGCCGCCTCCAGGCGCAGCTCGGCTGGACCGTCCCGGTAGTGGAAATAGCCGCACCCGAAGAAACGAATGCCGCCTTCGCGCGCGGGCTTCCCGTGCTGACCGAGACGCTGCCAGTGCCCTCGGTGCCGGGCAAGCCCGATCCGCGCAATGCATCGGCCGTGCTGTCGTCCATTCGCCGCGCCGTCGATCTGACCCGCGCCGGCCGCGCATCCGCGGTGGTCACCAATCCGATCAACAAGAGCGTGCTCTACGACGCCGGCTTCCAGCATCCCGGGCACACCGAGTATCTCGCCGAACTCGCGGGCGAAAACATCACGCCGGTGATGCTGCTGGAAGGCGGCGGCCTGCGCGTCGTTCCCGTGACGATCCATATGGCGCTCCATGAGGCGGTCAGAACACTGACCGCCGCCGCCATCGTCGAAAAGACACGGATCACCGCGCGCGCCCTGAAAAATGACTTCGGCATCGCACACCCGCGCCTTGCGGTTTCGGGCCTCAATCCGCATAGCGGCGAAGGCGGCGCGCTGGGCCGCGAGGAGATCGAGATTATCGAACCGGCGATTGCCCGCCTGAAAGCCGAAGGCATCGATGTGGTCGGGCCGCTGGCCGCCGACACGATGTTCCATGCCGGCGCGCGGCGGAACTACGACGTCGCCATCTGCATGTATCACGACCAGGCGCTGATCCCGCTGAAGACGCTCGACTTCGAGCGCGGCGTGAACGTCACGCTCGGCCTGCCGTTCATCCGCACCTCGCCCGATCACGGCACGGCCTTCGATATCGCCGGAACCGGCACGGCGAGTGACGCCAGCCTGGTGGCAGCACTCGCCCTTGCGGCGAAGCTGGGCCGGCAGCGCGCCCGTCCGGCGGAAACAGCCGGCGCCTGAGCATCGACTTGTCCGCCCCCTCGCCTTCGCTGCCGCCGCTTCGCGATGTCATCGCGCGCCACGGTCTTGGCGCGCGCAAGTCGCTGGGCCAGCACTTCCTGTTCGACCTCAACCTCACGGGACGTATCGCGCGCGCGGCGGGCGATCTCACGACCGGCACGGTGATCGAGGTCGGCCCCGGCCCCGGCGGCCTCACCCGTGCCCTGCTCGAAGCCGGCGCCCGGCATGTGATTGCCGTGGAGCGCGACGAGCGCTGCCTGCTGGCGCTCGCGGAAATCTCGGCGGCGTATCCCGGCCGGCTTGAAGTGATCCCCGGCGACGCACTGGAGACCGCCGCGCACACGCTGGGCGAGGCGCCGCGCCGGATCTGCGCCAACCTGCCCTACAACGTCGCGACACCGCTGCTGCTGGGCTGGCTGCGCAATGCCGAAGCGTTCGCCTCGCTGGTGCTGATGTTCCAGAAGGAAGTGGCCGATCGACTTGTCGCAAAGCCACGCGAGCCCGGATACGGCCGTCTCGCCGTCGCGACGCAGTGGCGGATGCATGCGCGCAAGCTGTTCGACATCGACCGCCGCGCCTTCACGCCACCGCCGAACGTCACCTCAAGCGTGGTCGAACTGATCCCGCGCAGCGAGCCGGTCGCGCCCGCCGATCCGCTTCTGCTGGAAAAGGTCACCGCCGCCGCGTTCGGCCAGCGGCGCAAGATGCTGCGTCAAAGCCTGAAATCGTTGGGTGCCGATACGGCGGCGCTGCTGAATGCCGCCGGCATCGTGGAAACGCGCCGCGCCGAGGAACTGTCCGTCGAAGAATTCTGTGCCCTGACCCGGGCACTCAGCGCCCTTCGCGCAGCCGGTTGACGAAATCCGACAGACCGACCTGCCGCGTCCGGCGCAACCGCTCGGCCGTCAGGATCGACTGCACCTTCGCGACACTCTGATCCAGCGTCTGATTGATGACGATGTATTCGTATTCGAAGTAGTGACTCATCTCGTCGGAGGCCTTGGCCATGCGCTGCGCCACGACCGACTGCGGATCCTGCGCGCGCGTGGTCAGGCGCCGCTCAAGTTCCGCGGTCGAGGGCGGCAGGATGAAGACGCTGACGAGATCGGCGGCCCGCGCACTCTCCCCGATCTGCTGCGTGCCCTGCCAGTCGATATCGAAAAGCACGTCGCGGCCCTCGGCCAGCGCTTTTTCCACCGGCGCCCGAGGCGTGCCGTAGCGATTGCCGAACACCTGCGCGTGTTCCAGGAACTCGCCGCGCCCCACCATTGTCTCGAATTTTTCCGGTGTTACGAAGAAGTAGTCCGTCCCCTCGGTCTCGCCGGGGCGCATCGGACGCGTCGTTGCCGACACCGACATCACGAGGTTGGGATCGAGACGCAACAACTCGCGGGAAATGGATGTCTTGCCGGCACCGGACGGTGACGACAGAACCAGCATCAGGCCGCGCCGGACAATCTCTTCGTTCACGTCGCTACTCGATATTGGCGGCCTGCTCGCGCAGGCGGTCGATGACGGCTTTCAGGGCAAGGCCGTGATTGGTCAGTTCGATATCGGCGGATTTCGAGCAGAGCGTATTGGCTTCGCGGTTGAATTCCTGCGACAGGAAATCGAGACGGCGGCCGATCGCGCCGCCTTCCTTGAGCAGCCCGCGCGCGGCGCCGAGATGCGCATTCAGCCGGTCGATCTCTTCCCTTATATCGGCGCGGCTCGCCAGCAGCGCGACCTCCTGCGCCAGCCGCTCCGGCGTGACGGCGGGCACGCTGCCCAGCAGTTCCGCGATCTGGCCTTCCAGCCGTGCCTTGATCGCCGCGGGCTGGGCGCCGGCACAGCCGGCCGCCGCGTTGGTCAGGCGGTCGATCTCCTCGATATGCTCGACGAGATTTTTCTCCAGCGAGCGCCCTTCTTCCGCACGAACTTTCTCAAGCGCCGAGAGCGCCTCGTTCAGCGCCTTTAGAAGCACGGCGTCTTCCGGGACAGCGTTCGTCTCGCCGCTCTCCAGCACGCCGCGCAGTCCCAGCAGGCCGTCGATGCGCGGCGCTGCCGCGTCGCACTTGTCCTGCACCTGCTTGACGATCGCCAGCACATCATCGAACGCGGCCTGGTTGAGCCGCAGCCGCTGCGATGTATCCGCGCTGCCGACCGAAAGGGTCGCCGAGACATTGCCGCGGGTCATGCGCTTGGCGACCGCGTTGCGGACCGCGCTTTCCAGATGATCGGTGCCGCTGGGCAGACGGCAGCGCACATCGAGCCCGCGGCCGTTGACGCTGCGGAGTTCCCACGTCCAGCCGCTCTGCCCCTGCGGCGCGAGACCAGCGCGCGCAAACCCGGTCATGCTGTAAATCGCCACCCAACCCCCGACGGCGCTAAATGTGGTGCGCCTGAAAACGAGCGGCTACTATAGGCGGCCAGAGACCCCCGAACAATGGCAACGCGATGAAAAATCCACGGCACATCCTGATCACCGGGGCGTCGAGCGGACTGGGCGAGGCCCTCGCCCTCGCCTATGCGCAGCCGGGAATCGTGCTGGGCCTGACCGGCCGTGACGTGACGCGGCTGAACGATGTCGCCGCCCGCTGCCGCGCCAGCGGTGCGGAGGTCGATGCGGCGCCGATCGATGTCACCGATGCGCCCGCCCTGCGGCAGTGGATGCTGGCGCTCGATGCGCGGACGCCCCTCGATACAGTCATCGCCAATGCCGGGATCTCGGCACAGAACAGCGGTCGCGGCGAAACCGACGAACAGGCGCGCCGCATCATGGCCGTAAATGTCGATGGCGTGATGAACACGGTTCGTCCGCTGATCGCACCCATGGTCGGTCGCGGCCGCGGCCAGATCGCAATCATGTCGTCGCTCGCCGCGTTTCGCGGACTGCCCGGCACCGGCGTGTATTGCGCCAGCAAGGCCGCCGTGCGGCTCTGGGGCGAAGCGCTGCGGGTGGAACTGGCGCCGCGCGGCGTCGAGGTCAGCGTGATCTGTCCGGGTTTCGTCACCAGCCGCATGACCGCCACCAACGATTTTCCCATGCCGTTCCTGATGGGACCTGAGCGCGCGGTGCGCATCATTCGCGGCGGGCTTGAGCGGAACAAGGGACGGATCGCATTCCCGTGGCCGATGTACGCGGCGGCCAGATTGATCGCGGCACTTCCCTCACCGCTTGCCGATTGGGTTTCGGCTCTGCGACCGCTGCCGCCGGATAGGGCCTAACGCGCGCGCTCGATCTCGCGTAGCCGCGCGACGTTGCGATTGTGCTCCGCGAGTGTGCGCGCAAACACATGACGCCCGGTGCCGTCGGCCACGAAGTAGATCTCATCGGTCTCGGCGGGTTTCAGCGTCGCCTGCAGGGCCGCGCGCCCCGGATTGGCGATGGGCGTCGGCGGCAGGCCGGCGATCACATAGGTGTTCCAGGCATGCGGCGTGTCGAGATCGGCGCGCGACAGCGGGCGATCGATCACGCCACGGCCGTTCGACAGGCCATAGACGACCGTCGGATCCGCCTGCAGCCGCATCCCCATGCGCAGCCGGTTGATGAACACCGCGGCGACGCGCGCGCGCTCGTCGGCAATCGCGGTCTCGCGCTCGACAATCGACGCCAGCACCACCGCCTCGGCCGGCGAGCGCAGCGGCAGACCCGGCGCACGGTCCGCCCATAGCGTATCGATGGCTTCACGCATGGCGCGGCGCGAGCGCGCCACCATCTGCCGGCGGGAATCGCCCCACGAGTAGAAGTATGTTTCCGGCATCAGCTCGCCTTCCGCCGGTCTCTCGCCGATGTCGCCGTCGAGCCCTTCGGCCGCCCGGATGAGATCGAGCGCCTGCGCCGTGGTCAGCCCTTCGGGCACTGTCAGCCGACGCACCACCATTCGGCCGGCCGCCATCTGCGCCGCGACCTCGCTGGGCGTGATCCCTGCCGCGAATTCATATTCGCCGGGCCGCAAACGCTGCGCCGTTTCGTCGAAGCGTGAGCCGAGCTGGAACGACAGCGGATCGGGCAGGATGCCGTCCCGGTAGAGGAGCCGCGCAATCTGGCTGACGCTGCTGGCCGGCGGCACGATGACCGTGCGTGGCTCCGTCAGCGGCCCCGGACCGAGATAGCGGCTATAGCCGAGAATAAGCACCAGCGCGCCGGCCAGAATGAGGCCCGCGCCGGTAACGAGGAATGATCGGAGGCCGGCCCGCATCAGAGCCGTCGGAACGCGTCAGCTGGCGGACGCGAGAATGATGCTGGCGTTCGTGCCGCCGAACCCGAACGAGTTGGACAGCGCATACTTGATCTTCCGCTGCTTCGCCTGTTTCGGCACGAGATCGATGTCGCAGCCTTCTGCGGGATTGTCGAGATTGAGCGTCGGCGGCGCCACCTGGTCGCGCAGCGCCAGGATGCAGAAGATCGCCTCGGCGCTGCCCGCCGCACCCAGCAGATGCCCGATCGACGACTTGGTCGACGACATCGACAGCTTGTAGGCGTGATCGCCGAACAGGCGCTTCACAGCACCCAGCTCGATCACATCGGCCATGGTCGATGTCCCATGGGCGTTGATGTAGTCAATGTCCTCGACATTGAGATTGGCGCTTTTCACCGCCGCACGCATGGAGCGGAACGCACCGTTGCCGTCCTCGGACGGCGCGGTGATGTGATAGGCATCGCCCGACATGCCGTAGCCGATGACTTCGGCGTAGATCTTCGCGCCGCGCTTCTTGGCGTGCTCGTATTCCTCGAGCACAACAACGCCGGAACCCTCGCCCATGACGAAGCCGTCGCGATCCTTGTCCCAGGGACGCGACGCCCGCGACGGCGTGTCGTTGAATGCCGTCGACAAGGCGCGGGCCGCCGCGAAACCGGCCATGCCGAGACGGCAGCACGCCGCTTCGGCGCCGCCGGCCACCATCACATCGGCATCGCCCAGCTTGATGAGACGCGAAGCATCGCCGATGGCGTGCGCGCCCGTCGAGCAGGCCGTCACCACCGAATGGTTCGGACCCTTGAAGCCGTAACGGATCGAGAGCTGGCCGGAGGCGAGATTGATCAGCGCCGACGGAATGAAAAACGGGCTTACGCGGCGCGGCCCCTTTTCGATCAGGATCTGCGAGGTGTCGTAGATCGTCTTCAGGCCGCCGATGCCGGAGCCGATCAGAACGCCCGTGCGTTCGCGATCCTCTTCGGCTTCCGGCTTCCAGCCGGAATCCTCGACCGCCTGAATGCCCGCGGCCATCGCGAAGATGATGAACTCATCCATCTTGCGATGATCTTTCGCGGGAACCCAATCGTCGGCGTTGAACAGGCCGGCCGATGTTTCGCCGCGCGGCACCTGTCCGGCGACCTTTGCCGGCAGATCGGAGACGTCGAAAGATTGAATCGCCCGCAGGCCGGATTCGCCGGCGACGAGACGCTTCCAGGACTCTTCCACGCCGCATGCAAGCGGCGAGACAAGCCCCAAACCAGTGATGACAACGCGACGGGTCATGGTGTCGATCCGATCATGTGGAGTGACCGGTGCGCAGGCGGAAGCCCACGCTGACTTTTACTTATGCGCGTCGATGAACGTGATCGCGTCCTTGACGGTCGTGATCTTCTCGGCGGCGTCGTCGGGGATTTCGCAACCGAATTCCTCTTCGAAGGCCATGACCAGCTCAACCGTATCGAGGCTGTCGGCGCCCAGGTCGTCAACGAAGCTGGCGTTTTCCGTCACCTTCGCCTCGTCCACTCCGAGATGCTCGACTACGATTTTCTTGACGCGTTCGGCGACGCTGCTCATCGGCAAAAACCTTTCCGCTGGGTAACTGGGCGATTCGTTAGAGACTTGATCTTAGATACTTAGGGTCCCGGCAGCCACAAAAGCGCCGAAAACCGCCGGTCTGGTAACACAAACTATAGCGCATGACTAGCAACAGGGCAGCCTGCGGGCAAGCCCCGTTTACGCCGTCAGATCATGGCCATGCCGCCGTTAACATGCAATGTCTGCCCGGTGACGTAGGCCGCCTCCTCGCTGGCGAGGTAAACCACCGCCGCGGCGATGTCATCGATGGCCCCCAGCCGGCCGGCGGGAATGGCCGCGGTCAGCTTGGCCTTCTGCTCGTCCGAGAGCGCGTCGGTCATCGGTGTCACGATAAAACCGGGCGCCACGCAATTTACCGTGATGCCGCGCGACCCGACTTCCGCCGCCATGGCCTTGCTCATGCCGATCATGCCGGCCTTGGCGGCGGCATAGTTCGCCTGCCCGGGATTGCCGGTGACGCCGACGATCGAGGTGATGCCGATGATGCGGCCCCAGCGGCGCTTCATCATGCCGCGCATCGCCGCGCGGGACAGGCGGAACCCGGCCGACAGGTTCACGTCGATCACCTTCTGCCAGTCCTCGTCCTTCATCCGCATCGTCAGCTGATCGCGGGTAAGGCCGGCATTGTTGACCAGGATATCGATCTGGCCGAGCGCCGATTCGGCATCCTTGAACAGTTTCTCGGTCGCCGCCGCGTCTCCGAGATCGCCCGGCGTCACCACGGCGTTATCGCCGACCTCGCTTTTCATCTTCTCCAGCGCATCGACGCGCGTACCCGACAACGCAACCCGTGCGCCCTGCTGCGCCAGCGCCTTGGCAATGGCGCCGCCGATACCGCCCGATGCGCCGGTGACCAGCGCGTTCTTCCCGCTCAGTGAAAACATCGAATCAGTGCCCCTGACAGTGAATGGCTAGAAATAAGCGATCAGACGCCCGCCGGCGAGAACGCCCAACCATAGAAGCATGGAGAGGGCGGCCGTCGCGCGCGCAAAAGACGGCGCCGCACCCTCGCCCCACGCCGCGATGCTGCGCCACGGCCCGACATGGAACAGCAGCGCATTGAGCCCCGCCAGAATCAGCAGGACCATCTTGATGCGGAAAGAGGGATTTTCGGCGATGGACGTGGCTTCCGTTGTGAACAGCAGGAACCCCATCGGCGCCGCGAGAGCGAAACCGCACAGCGCGACGGGCAGCAGAAAACGGCCGGCCTTCGCCAGCGGAATACCCTGCCCGAGACCCAGCACGCGCAGATCGAACGAGACAATGGCGCCGATCAGAATAGAGAAGCCGACGATGTGCAGCGTTTCGACGGCGGGGTACAGCCACATGGACTGTCGCATCGCCTCGCCGAGCGCACTGCCTTCCAGCGCTGCCAACACATCCTGAGCGGCCATGTCGTTAGCGGAGTTCGACCGTCTTGCCGGCCACGATGATCCGCTCGGCCCGCATCTCGGACGGATCCGACTTGTTCGGATAGCCGACGACGGTGCAGGTCCTGCCCGGCGCGATCATCTCCGCCGTCAGGCCGCGATTCTGCATGCGGGACGGCGGCGCCAGTGTGCAGACCCAGACCTTGTCGGCCACCTGCAGGCGCAGCTCGCCATGCGGATTCACAAACTTGCTTTCGAGGACGCGGCCTTCGAGGTTCAGGACCTGCGCCGAATCATAGCTGCCCCAGCCATGATGGGCGCGGGCCGGCGCAGCCAGTCCCAGCAATCCGATTGAAGCAAGACCGAGCGTTACTTCGCGGCGCGACAGATTCGGCATAACGACCTCCTGTTGAACGTCCCAGCGTCTTAAACGTCGAAGCCACTTCAAAGATCAAAGCGTCTTGGCGAGCGCCTCGATATCCGCCGGCGTCTGCACCGAAATTCCGGTGAGATCGCCGTCGATGCGCTTGGCGAGGCCTGTCAGCACCTTGCCGGCACCAAGCTCGACCAGCGTACTGACTCCCTGCCCTTTCATATAGAGGCAGCATTCCCGCCACCGCACCGTGCCGGTGACCTGCTTGACCAGCAGATCGCGGATCGTAACCGGATCGCTCACCGCCGACGCCGTGACGTTGGCGACGAGCGGTACCAGAGGAGGCGCCATGGTCGTACCGCCGAGCGCCTCGGCCATCGCATCGGCGGCCGGCTGCATCAGGGCGCAATGGAACGGCGCGCTGACCGGCAGCAGGATGGCGCGCTTGGCGCCCTTGGTCTTGGCGATCTCCAGCGCCCGGTCGACGGCCGCCTTGGCACCGCTGACCACGACCTGACCCGGCGCGTTGTCGTTGGCGGCAGAGCAGACCTCGGTCGTGCCGTCCGGCGCCTTCGAAGCCGCCTCCGCGACCTCCTGAGCCGCCGCCAGGTCCAGCCCGAGCAATGCCGCCATGGCGCCTTCGCCGACGGGAACCGCCTTCTGCATGGCATCGCCGCGCAGGCGCAGCAGCCGCGCGGCATCGGAGAGCGTGAACGTACGGGCGGCGGCGAGCGCCGAATATTCGCCGAGCGAATGGCCGGCCACGAATTTGGCGGCCTTGCCGAGGTCGAGCTTGGCCTCGGCCTCCAGCACCCGCAGCACGGCGACACTGACCGCCATCAGGGCCGGCTGGGCATTGGCGGTCAGGGTGAGTTCGCTCTCCGGTCCCTCGAACATCAGCTTCGAGAGCTTCTGGTTCAGGGCGTCGTCGACTTCCTGAAAGACCTCCCGCGCGGCCGCGAAGGCCGTGGCGAGATCGCGCCCCATGCCGACCGCCTGTGAACCCTGCCCCGGAAAGACAAACGCGCGCGTCATACAGCCAGACTCCTGCCCCAATTGGTCGGCTCACCTAAGCGGCGGGGGACAGGGTGTCAAGCAAAGCCCTGCGACGGCTACTGCCGCATACATCAGACGCACGTAACCCGACTACGGCCGGGACGAGGGACAAGTTGATGGACTTAAGTGATCTGTTCCAGATTGTCGACGAGCGGGAACCTGCCAGCCGCTCGTTGACGTCGAGCGCCCAACTCGTCGCTTTCAGTCGGCATCGGGGTGGTTGTCGCCCCGCCTCTGCGCCGAGACGGCGAGCCTCTGGTAGGCCTTGGCCATGCGTTCCAGTTCTTCACGAACATCATCGAAAATCGCGCTTTCAGCCATGGTCAGAAGGCGTAGTGCTTCCTGGTGGTAGAAGTCAGCCTTGGGCTGGTTGCTCGGCACGGTCGCTGCCCCGTCTGTTCGTAATCCAACAAACATGACGGATGTATGAAGGACGCGTGCCTCTTTGGATATCAGGTCTTCACCCTACCCCGATGAGGTTAACGCTTGAGCTCCGTTAATCAAAACTGCCCCGGGCTTCGGTCTTTAATCGTGCAGGGATCGCCCGTGAACCTCATCCAGTTTCTTATTTGTGCAAGATTAATATATTGGTTTCAATGTATTAGAAATCATAATTAATCTCAAACCTGCGCAAGCCGGAAAGGCAGCGCCTAGCTTGAACCCCCGGAATATCCGTGTATATTCCCCGCCTTCGCGGCCGGGAGACATCCGGCCGCCTCCTTGCCGGCTTCGGTATCCGTAAGGATCGGGTAAGTCGGCTTGGCCTGGGGCGATAATCGCTGCCGGGTATTAGCCATGAGGAGCCAGATCGAAATGTCGTTCTACGAGAACGTCTTTATTGCGCGTCAAGATTTGTCCCCGGCCCAGGTCGACACCCTGGCCGATCAGTTCGCCGCCACCATCAAGGAACTCGGCGGCGAAGTGAAGAAACGTGAGTCCTGGGGTCTTCGCAACCTGTCCTACCGGATGCGCAAGAACCGCAAGGGCCACTACGTCCTGTTCAACATCGACGCCCCGTCGGCGGCCATCATCGAGATGGAACGCACGATGCGCCTCAGCGAAGACATCATCCGCTTCATGACCATCAAGGTCGAAGAGCTTGAGGAAGGTCCCTCGGCGATGATGCAGAAGCGTGAGGAACGCGGTGAGCGCAGCGAGCGCGGCTTTGGCGATCGCGGCGGTTTTGGCGATCGTGACCGCGGCCCGCGCCGCCGTGACGAGCGTGGCGGCGAAGGCATGCCGGTTGAAGGAGTCCAGTCATGAGCGGCTTTGGTGGTGGCGGTGATCGCGGTGGCGATCGTGGCGGTGACCGCGGCGGCGATCGCGGTGGTGATCGTGGTGGCGACCGCGCGGGTGGCGGTGGCGGCTTCGGCGCGCGCCGTCCGTTCTTCCGTCGTCGCAAGACCTGCCCGTTCTCGGGCCCGCATGCGCCCAAGATCGACTACAAGGACACCCGTCTCCTGCAGCGCTTCCTCTCGGAGCGCGGCAAGATCGTGCCGTCCCGCATCACGGCGGTCTCGGCCAAGAAGCAGCGTGAGCTTTCCCAGGCGATCAAGCGCGCGCGGTTCCTCGGCCTCCTGCCCTACCTGCTGGCCTAGGCCGCCGGGACTAGCGAGATCAAACCGATGCCGACCTTCGCGTTCATCGCGATGGCCGCGGGCCTCGCGAGCGCCGCTGTTCATGCAGCGCTGCTTAGCGGGTCCTTCGGCGCCATCATCCTGGCCTATCTGTCACAGCTTCCGCTGTTCCTGATCGGGCTGTGGGTGGGGTTTGGCGGCGTGGCGATTGCCGCGCTGACTGCCATCGTCGTTCTGGCGGCGGCCGGCGGTCTGATCTTCGCTCTGGTCTATGTGGTGGTGAACGCGGCGCCGGCTTTGGTGATGACCTACCTCGCCCAGCTCAATCGCACGGATGAGAACGGAAAAACCGAGTATCTGCCGATCGGCCACCTGATTGCCGGTCTGGTCGGTGCGACGGCGGTGATGTTCCTGCTCGTGCTGGTTCTGCTGTCGGGCATGGAAGGCGGCGCCGAAGGCACGCTGCGCGGTTTTGTCGACACGGTGCTGAAGCAGTTCATGGGTTCGGGCGCCAGCTCGAACCCTGAAACCCTGGAGGCGGCAGCCTATGCCGTCGCCCGGATCCTGCCCGGCGTCATCGCGGCATCGTGGATGGCCATGGTGATCGTCAATGCCGTGCTGGCGCAGGGACTGCTCGTCCGCTTCGGCCGCAATTTCCGGCCCTCGCCGGCGATGGCGGATATCGAGCTGCCAAGCTGGATGCTGGGCGCCATCGCGATTGCCGGGATCGGCTCGATCCTGCCCGGCACCGCGGGCTTCGTCGGCGGCAATCTCGCCCTGATCTTCACCATCGCCTTCGCGCTGGCCGGCCTTGCGGTCGTTCACGCGCTACTGTCCCGCTTTCCCCACCGCAATCTGCTGCTGGTGGCAACCTACGCATTCATTTTCATGTTCGGCTGGCCGGTGGCGCTTGTTGCGGCGCTGGGGCTTGCCGAGCCATGGCTAAAACTGCGCCGCCGTTACGGCGGCCAACCGGGTACCTGAGGAGAACTTCAATGTCAGCTATGGACGTCATCCTGCTCGAGCGCGTCGAATCCCTTGGCCAGATGGGCGATGTGGTGAAGGTGAAGCCGGGCTACGCCCGCAACTTCCTTCTGCCGCAGAAGAAGGCCCTGCGCGCGACCAAGGAAAATCGCGAGTATTTCGACAAGCAGCGCGCGCAGCTTGAGGCCACCAACCTCCAGCGCAAGAAGGACGCGGAAGCCGTCGGCGAGAAGCTGAACGGCCAGTCGGTCGTCATCATCCGCCAGGCCGGCGAATTCGGCCAGCTCTACGGCTCGGTCAGCACCCGCGACATCTCGGATGCGATCACCGCCGCGGGCTTCACCATCGACCGCCGCCAGGTGCTGCTCGACGCGCCGATCAAGACGCTGGGCCTGCACAAGACGCGCGTCGTCCTGCATCCGGAAGTTCAGGTGTCGGTGACCGCCAACGTCGCGCTCTCCGAAGATGAAGCCGCCGCCCAGGCCGCCGGCAAGAGCCGCACGGTCGATGCCGCTGCTGCTGAAGCCGCTGCCGCCGCCGAACTCGAAGCCGCCGCCGCTGCCCCGGCTGCGCCCGCCGAAGAAGGCGCCGAGCCGGCCGAAGCCGCCGCTGGCGAAGACGCCGGCGAGCCGAAGAAGAAGGAAAAGAAGGCCAAGGCCAAGAAAGCCAAGGACGAATAATCCTCGCTTCCTACTACCCGCTAACAGAACGGCGCCCCTCGCGGGCGCCGTTTTTGTTTGGGCTACTCGGCCGCCGTTTGCGCCGCTCCGGGCGAGAAGCCGTAGGAACGACGGAACATCTCCGACATATGTTCGTTCGCGGTGCAGGTCTCAAACCGCCTTGGATGGTCCGCGTCCAGACAGGTCGGGATAGGCTCAATTACCGCCAGAGGATCCGGGCCGTAGAACGTCGCGATCGAGTAGCGATCCCGGTCGGTGGCGTTGTTCCTCACCCGGTGCATCGTCGAGTTGTAGATGCCGTTGGTCCAGCGGGCCATCAGGTCGCCCAGGTTGACGACCAGCGTGCCGGGGATCGGCGTGGCAACGATCCAGTCGCCATCGACATTGCGGACCTCAAGCCCGCCGATATCGTCCTGCGCCAGCAGCGTGACGCCACCCCAGTCGGTATGCGCGCCGGCGCCCAGCTGATTGGTCTCGCTCACCTCGGGCTGCGGCGGATATTTGAGCATCCGCAGGGAGTTCACGCCCTCCGCAAAATGCGGAACGAACCAGTCGACCGTGAGATCGAGCGATGCCGCCAGCAAGGTCAGCAGATGATCCGCAAGGCCACGCATCGCCAGCAGGTAGGCCAATGACTGGCCCTGGAGTTCGGGAAGCGCCTGAGGCCATTGATTGTGACCGTAGGAACGATAGCGCGCCCGGACATAGGGATGGTCGTCGGGAAATTCCGGCCCGCAGACAAAACTTTCCTTGAGATCGCCGGGCGAGGCTTTCGCGTTTGGGTCCTGACTGTCGAGCTTCTGTCCCTTGATCGGCGAATAGCCCGCTGTCGATGGCGAGTTCTTCAGGTCGAGCGCCATCTTCTCGGCCTGCGGCAGATCGAAGAATGCCTTCGATTGCGCGAACTGCGCGTCGATCAGCGCCGCCGGGATGCGATGGTTCGTGACGTAAAAGAACCCTGTCTCCCGGCAGGCGCGGTGGATCGCCGCCGCGACCGCGTTGAAGGCGGTCTCATCGCCGGAAAAACTCGGGCCGATGTCGATGACCGGGATCGACGTAACGGCCTTCGGCGGCGAATAGAGATGCATGACGCCCCGCTTCGCCGTCAGTTCGTGACGAACTGTTTGCTGATCACCGACATCGGATCGATCTTGTCCATCGGATGACCCGCCGCCTGCGCCACCCACTTCCAGGTCGTCTGGACGCGCTCCGGATTGAACACGCCGAGCCCGTCGCGCCGGGAGATTTCGTTGAACATGAACGGAAACACGGCATCGACTTCCGCGCGGACGATCTTCGGATCGAGCTGCGGAACGCTCTTGGAAACATCGGCCGCCGTCTGTTCCGGGTTCTCGGACATGAACTTGATGGCGCGTGTGATCCCCTTCATGAAACGCCGCGCGACGTCGGGCCGCTGCGCCAGCGTCCGGTTGGAAACCAACACGCTTTGCGAATATCCCTCGTAGCCATAGTCGGTCCACGCGATGACCTTCACCGACTTGCCGGCCTGATTCAGGACCGCATTGACCGCCGATGCACTCGTCACCCACTGAATGATGGCATCCGTCTGGCCGGCCGCCAGCATGCCGGGAAGCACCGCTGCATCCGCCTTGATCAAACGGACGCTCTCAGGGTCGATACCGTTGGACTTCAGCACGAACGGCCACGGCAGGTTCGAGGCGGTGAAGGGTGAGCTCGCCACGCGCTTGCCGGCAACGCTCTTCAGGGAATCGAGGCCCGATGTGGTCGTGGTCAGAAGCGCATCCGGCTGCTTGGTGTACATCGCCATGACGGCGGTCACCGGCATATCGGCCTTCGCCCTGGCATCCAGCAGCGCGTCGAGTGTCGACTCACCGAAATCCGCCACCCCGGTCGCGAGCTTCGTCATGACGTCGGCCGCGCCGCGGCCGCTCAGAACCTCCACCTCGAGGTTCTCCTCGGCGAAAAAGCCCCGCTGAATGCCGACATAAGGCGGTGCCCGGTGCCCGCCCGGCAGCCAGCCAAGCTGGAAAACGACTTTATCCGCGGCTTCGGCTGCCGCCGGAAACAGCAACGCGAAGACCGAGAGAACCATCAAACCGCGACCGGACAGAGCCATTTGCATTACTCCTCAATGAATTTGAGGTTTGTCATGCAATTGACCGGCCACCGCTTACGTGACATCGGCAGCGAAACAGCAATCCCGCGATGCGGAATTTAGTACGCACTTGACCCGACCGAATTGCCGTCTCACCATTGATCGCCGAACCGCGAACAACGCGGCCGGCATGGGAGGACGCCGTATGTTCATTCGCAATGCCTGGTATGTCGGCGCATGGGATCATGAGATCGGCCGCGAGATGAAGCGGCGGATCATCCTCAACGAGCCGATCGTCTTTTTCCGCCGCGACGACGGCGTGCCGGTGGCGCTGGAAGATCGCTGCGCGCACCGCCAGGTCCCGCTCTCGCTCGGCAAGCTCAAGGGCAACGTCGTGGAGTGCCCGTATCACGGCATGCAGTTCGACCAGACCGGCTGCGCGACCCATATCCCGACCCAGGGGATGATCCCGCCCGCGGCGAAGGTGCGCGCCTATCCTGTGGTCGAGCGCAATCACTGGGTCTGGATCTGGATGGGCGATCCCGCCATGGCCGATCCCGCGCTGATCGAGGACTTCCACTGGATCGGCGACCCGGCGTGGCAGTTCGCCGGCGACGTCCTGCATGTGAAGGGCAACTACCTGCTGCTGGTCGACAACCTGCTCGACACGACTCACCTCACCTATATCCACCCGACGACGCTCGGTACCGATGACTTCTCGGAATCAGAGTTCGAGGTCGTCCGCGAGCAGAACAGCGTGAAGGCCACACGCTGGCTGATGAACCGCGCACCCGCGCCGTTCCACAAACGCATGGGCGGCTTTGCCGACGGCGCGCTGGTCGATCGCTGGCAGGTCATCACTTTCAGTCCGCCCTGCTTCGTGAAGCTCGATGTCGGCTCGGCCATCGCCAACACCGGCGCGCGTCAGGGCGACCGCAGCCAGGGCATCACCATGATGAACCTGAATGCCATCACGCCGGAGACCGAAACGACATCGCACTACTTCTGGGCCCAGCCCTACAATTTTAAGCAGGACCAGCGCTGGATCAGGGATCTGGTCCATCAGCAGGTCACCCGCGCCTTTGGCGAGGACCTGGCCATCATCAACGCCCAGCAGGCGAATATCGACCTGGCGGACGGTCCAACGGTGGATCTCGGCCAGGATGCCGGCGGGCTGCACGCAAGGCGGATTGTCGCCCGTATGCTCAAGGAAGAGCAGGCGGAAGCCGGGCGGGCGGCGGCCGAATAGCCCTCTATTGCATCGGGGTTACTCCGGACGGGGGATTGCGCCCACTCCGTACGAACCACTACGTACTCCTTTACAGCCGCCCTAGAATTTCATTTACTTGTAGCAGTTCCAAAGTACGGCCCAGGTGCCTCGGCGCATGTACCTTCTCTCGAAGCTCTTCAACCAGATCTTCAAGATCGGCCGGCTCACCGTCATCGACGTGAATGGCCGCAACTTCATCTTCGGCAGCGGCGATCCCAAGCCGGCGATGACGATCCGCTTTCATGACAAGGCCGTCGAACGCGCGCTCCTGCTCAATCCGCGCCTCGCCCTCGGTGAAGCCTATATGAACGGCAAGGTCACCATCGAGAACGGGACGATCTACGACTTCCTCGAATTCTGCGCGATCAATATGGAGCCGACCAACGGCCTTCCCGCCTTCGATCCGCTCTACAAGCTGGAGGTCCTGTTCCGCAGCATCCAGCAGTTCAATCCGGTCGGCCGGGCGAAAGAGAACGTCCATCATCACTACGATCTGTCGGGCACACTCTACGATCTGTTCCTCGATGCCGACCGTCAGTATTCCTGCGCCTTCTTCCGCACCGACAACGATTCGCTGGAGGCCGCGCAGGACAACAAGAAGCGGCATATCGCAGCCAAGCTGTTCCTCAAGCCCGGCGTCAAGGTGCTCGACATCGGCTCAGGCTGGGGCGGCATGGGTATCTATCTCGCCAAGGTCGGCGCCGGTCAGGTGGATGGTGTCACACTCTCCACCGAGCAGCATGAGCGCTCGAACCGACGCGCCGCCGAGGCCGGGCTCTCCGACAAGGTCAAATTCCATCTCCGCGACTATCGCGAGGTGACGGAGAAATACGACCGCATCGTCTCGGTCGGCATGTTCGAGCATGTCGGCCTGGTTCACTACCCCGAGTTCTTCAAGAAACTGCGCGACCTGCTCACCGACGACGGCGTGGCCCTGCTCCACTCGATCGGTCGGTCGGACGGCCCCGGCGCCACCAACCCGTGGATCCGCAAATACATCTTCCCGGGCGGCTATTCGCCGGCCCTCTCCGAAGTCCTGCCGGCCATCGAGAAGGCCGGGCTGTGGGTGACGGATGTGGAAATCCTGCGCCTGCATTACGCCAACACGCTGCGTGAATGGAGCCGCCGCTTCCAGGCATCGCGCGACAAGGTCAAGGCGATCTATGACGAGCGGTTCTGCCGCATGTGGGAGTTCTACCTCGCCGGGTCCGAGATGGCCTTCCGCCGCCAGGGCCACATGAATTTCCAGATCCAGATTACCAAACGCGTCGACACCCTGCCGCTGACGCGCGACTATATGCACGACTGGGAAAACGGCCACGCCGCCCAGGGTTCCCTCGCCCGCTGAGCGTCCCCGCGGTCGGGACCCGACCGTCTCACGCTCAAGGACCTCATCCCGTCATGGCCGATTACGATCTCGTCATCATCGGTGCCGGTGTTGCCGGCCTCACAGCCGCGACGATTGCCTGTCGCCACGGGTTGAAGGTGGTCGTGGTCGACAGGATGGGCGCCGGCGGCCAGATCACCACCGCCGAGAAGATCGAGAATTTCCCGGGCTTCCCGCAAGGCATCGCCGGGGTCGAATTTGGCCCGCTGCTTTACGAGCAGGCCGAGGCGGCGGGCGCCGAGCTCACCCTCGACACCGTCGAGGCGCTGGAGATCGACGGCGACACCCGCATCGTGCGCACAGGCTCCGACGATCTTCGCGCCCCGGCCGTGATCGTTGCCGCCGGCTCCTCCCTTAGGACCCTGGGCGTGCCGGGCGAAGAGACATTCGCCGGCAAGGGCGTCTCCCACTGCGCCTCCTGCGACGGCCATTTCTTCAAGGGACAGGACGTCTGCGTGGTCGGCGGCGGCGATGCCGCCCTCGACGAGGCCCTGGTGCTTGCCGGGCATGCCGCGCGGGTGACCATCATCCATCGCGGGCCCGCGCTGAAGGCGCAGCAGGTCCTCATCGACCGGGCTAACGCTTCGGGCAAGATCGAGATCGTTTTAAATACAATGGTAAGCGAAATCACCGGCGAGACGGCCGTCACCGGCCTCAAACTCCAAAAAATAGGTAAAGATGAGCGAACTGAGCGAACTGCCAGCGGCGTCTTCATCTTCGTCGGCCTCGATCCGAACTCGGCTTTCCTGAACGGCGTGGTGAAGCTGGATACAGGCGGCCACATCGAAACCGACATCCTGATGCGGACCTCGGTCCCGGGCATCTTCGCCGCCGGCGACATCCGGGCCAACTCCGTCGCCCTGCTTGCCGCAGTCGCGGGCGACGGCGCGACGGCCGCCGTCTCGGCCTATCGCTATCTGAAGGCGCGTTAAACCGGCTGGCTGTCGCGGATCAGCCGGTCGAGATGCATGCGGATATGCGCGGCCTCGGCCGGCGTGTTGGCCAGCGCGATGGCGCGATCGAACGCCACGCGGGCTTCCTCGGTCCGGCCGAGCTGCATCAGCAACCCGCCCTTCACGCCGAAAAAATGGAAGTAGCTGGAGAGCGGCTCGGCCAGAGGTTCGATCATCACAAGCGCCGCGTCGGGCCCTTTCGCCTTGCTGACCGCCACCGCGCGGTTGAGCGTCACCACCGGCGACGGCTGCAGCCGTTCAAGCGCCGCGTAGAGCTGATCGATCTCGGTCCAGTCGGTATCCTTCGCCGTCGCGGCGTGCGCATGCACACCAGCAATCGCTGCCTGGATCTGATAGGGCCCGGGACGGCGATGGCGCATCGCCTTGTCGATCAGCGCCAGCGCCTCCTCGATGATCTCGCGATCCCACAGGCTGCGATCCTGATCGTCGAGAAGAACGATGGCGCCGGCCGCATCCAGCCGCGCCTTCATGCGCGAATGCTGCAACAGGAACAAAGCGACGAGGCCCATGATCTCCGGCTCTGCGGGAAACAGCCGCAGCAGCAGCCGCCCCAGACGGATCGCCTCCTCGCAGAGCGGCGCCCGGATATGCGCCTCGCCGCCGCTGGCCGAATAACCCTCGTTGAACAGCAGATAAATCATCGCCGCGACGGTGCCCAGCCGCTCCGACCGCGCCACGGCATCCGGTGTCTCGAACGGCACCGCTGCATCGGTGACCCGGCGCTTGGCCCGCGTGATGCGCTGCTCCATCGCGCTTTCGCCGACAAGGAAAGCGCGCGCGATCTCCTTGACCGTGAGACCGGAGACAATCCGCAGCGCCAGCGCAATCTGCTGCACGGCGGGAAGATCGGGATGACAGCAGATAAACAGCAGCCGCAGCATGTCATCGCGATAATGCGAGCTGTCCAGCCGCTCCGCGAGACTGCTTTCGGCGTCATCGGTGTCGGAGATCAATTCCTCCGGCGGCAGCGGCGTCTGTTTCTGACGGCGGCGGACATCGTCGACACCGTAATTGCGCCCGACGAAAATCAGCCAGGAAGCGGGATCGCGCGGCGGTCCGTTCTGCGGCCACGTCTTCAGCGCCCTCAGACAGGCCTCCTGAAAGGCTTCTTCCGCCCGGTCGAGATCGCGAAAGTACCGCAGCAAGGCGCCGATCGCCTGCGGGCGGGCCCCTCTCAGCGCGGCATCGATCCAGGCAACGTCATTCACGGGACGGTGGAGGCCGGAACAAAGCCGCGCAGCGGCCGGATTTCGAAAGAGCCTTCGCTTTCACCGCGCTTGAGATCGCGCGCCACACCGATCGCCTCTTCGAGAGAAGCGCAATCCACAACATAGAAGCCAAGGAGCTGCTCTTTTGTCTCCGCGAAGGGGCCGTCGATGATGACGCCGTCCTTCCCGGCGCGGATCGTCGTGGCGGCCGTCGTCGGCATCAGCCGGGCGACCGGCCCCAGTTTACCGGCGGCGGCAAGCTTGTCCTGCACCACCCGCCGCTTGGCGAGGACCGCATCGTCCTGCTCCTTGGTCCAGCCTTCGATCACGGTCTCGTCGTTGTAGCAAAGTATGGCGTAAAGCATGCGCAGACCCTCGTTCGTCCGTCATCCAAGGACGAACGAGTATGCCCGATCCCGACATCGGGCTCAAAATAAGCGCCGGACCTAACCCACTAGAACTGCAAGCCCTTCCTGCGTAGCAGAGGCCTTTGTGCCGGAGGGGCCGGACGGCGTATAGTCAAGGCAACATTGCCGACGCACCAAGGGATGAACGCCATGAACGTGATTGCGGTCCCCAGGACCTCCGCCAAACTCACCGTCTTGAACCCGGTCGGATATCCGCCCAAGGTCGCGAAGAAGACTCCCGCCCAACGTCTCAGCAACCTCGACGGAAAAACCGTCTATCTCGTCGACTGCCGCTTCGATGATTCGATCGAACTGCTGAAGCAGGTGCAAGCCTGGTTTACGGCGAAGATGCCCAGCGTCACGACCAAGATGGTTTCGCTCAACGCCTATTACGGCGCCGACGATCCCAAGACCTGGGAAGAGATCAAGGCCAACGGCGCTGCCGCCATCCTCGGCGTCGGCCACTGCAGCACCTGCGCGCCCGCCGTCGCCACGCATTCGGTGACGCTGGAGACCAAATACGGCGTGCCGACCGTGGCGCTCCACACCGACAAGTTCGACAAGGTGGTCCGCTCGACCCTGAAAATGGCGGGCCTCGCCAACGGCGCCGTGGTCTTTGTGCCGCAACCGGTCATGGGCAAGTCGCAGGATGAGTTGCGCGCCTATGTAGAAGGCAAGGACCCGATCACCGGCAAGCCCGTGATGCAGGAAGTGATCGAGGCGCTGACCCAGGGTCTCGCCACCGACAACTCCGCCCCCATCGACCGGTCCACCCCGCGTCTCGTCGAGCCTGATACCGAGGAGAACCTGCACCAGCTTTTCCTCGACAATAACTGGACCGACAAGCTGCCGATTGTCCTGCCGACCGAAGAGCGCGTCGCGGCAATGCTGGCCGGCACCAGCCGCAAACCCGACGAGATCGTCGGCCGCATGCAGCCGACCCATAATCGCGGCGCCTGGGAATACACGGTCGAAAAAGTAGCGGTGAATGCCGTCATGGCCGGCGCCAGACCGGAATACTTCCCGGTCATTCTCGCCCTTGCCGCGTCGGAAGTGTCGGCACGCGGCAGTACCTCGAGCTCGGCCAGCGCCATGGTCGTGGTCAACGGCCCGATCCGCAAGGAGATCGGGATGAACGCGGGCACCGGCGCCATGGGCCCGTACAACCACGCCAATGCGACCATCGGCCGCGCCTATGGCCTGCTGTCGCAGAACGGCCAGGGCGGCTCGGTGATCGGCGAGACCTTCATGGGCTCGCTCGGCAGCGCCTACACCTACAACAGCATCACCTTCGCCGAAAACGAGGAGCGCAGTCCGTGGGAGCCGCTCCATGTGCAGAAGGGCCGCAAGGCCGAGGAAAGCACGGTCACCGTGTTCCATGGCTGCCGCTCCACGACCTTCTCCCTTGGCCTGCGCGAGAAGTACTGGAAGGAGCATGTGAAGGACATGCTGCTTGGGACCGATTCCATCACGGCCCCCATCCTGCTGCTCGATCCCCTCACCGCACGGCAGTTCGTCGACCGCGGCGGCTTTGACACCAAGGCCAAGCTGATCCGCTGGCTGCATGAGACGGCCGAGATGCCGGCTGGAAGATATTGGGATACCCAGCTCGTCCAGAACTACATCTATCCGTGGGCAACCTTCGGGCAGCAGCCGATGGCCGGCAATCTGCGCGACGATCCGAATGAACTGATCCGGATTTTTCCGGAGAGCGAAATCAATGTCATCGTCGTTGGTGGCGAAACCAACGGCTACTGGCAGATCATGGGTGCCAAGCTGCGCAAGCAGGTCTCCATCGACGAGTGGCGCTGACGCAGGCTAGGCAAAATCGCGCGGCGTGCGCGTGAGAACACGCACACCGCGCTTGCCGCTCACACGTGGAAGTTATCCACGCTATACTTTTGTCCACAGCCGATTCGCCGTGACGTTTTAAAGACCGCCGATGATACGGTCTGCGCCCCACTGGAATTGCGCAAATGTCTAATATTGCCCCGCTCAAGCCGCGTGAAGACGATGCGCTCTCGCTCCGCAGCCCGCCGCACAATTTCGAGGCGGAGGTGCAGCTGCTTGGCGCGATTCTGGCCAACAACCGGGCCTTCGAGCGGGTCGGCGATTTTCTGCTAGCCGAACACTTCATGGATGATCGCCATCGGCGCATCTATGAAGCCTGCGGAAAAATGATCAACCGCGGCCAGATGGCCAGCGCCACCACGCTCAAGAACTATTTCGAGCAGGACGCGACGCTGACCGAGATCGGCGGTGTCCAGTACCTGTACAAGCTGGCCGGCTCGGCGATGACGGTGATCAATGCCACCGAGCATGGCCGCATCGTCCACGACCTTTTCCTGCGCCGGCAGCTCATCAATCTGGGCGAGGACGTCGTCAACAAGGCCTACGCGCACGACCTTGAAAGCGGCGCCCGGGAACAGATCGAAGCCGCCGAACAGCAGCTCTTCAATCTCGCCACCACCGGCGAGAACGAAGGCACGCTCAAACCGCTGCGCCTGGCCATCAACACCGCCATCGACATGGCTGAGATCGCGTTCAAGCGCGAAAGCCATATCACCGGCGCCACGACCGGCCTCGAAGCCCTCGACAAGAAGCTGGGCGGTCTGCACAAGTCCGACCTTCTCGTCCTCGCCGGCCGGCCGTCGATGGGCAAAACCGCGCTGGCCACCAAGATGGCATTCAAGGCGGCCGAAGCTTACCGCGAGCGGACCCTCGAAGATGGCACCGTCGAAGTCGCCGAGGGTGCAAAGGTCGCCTTCTTCTCTCTCGAAATGTCGGCCGAGCAGCTCGCCAACCGTCTGCTCGCCGAACTCACCGAAGTTCCCTCCGACAAGATCCGGCGCGGCGAAGTCCGCCCCGATGATTTTCCGCGCTTCGTCGAAGCGAGCCAACGGCTCGCCAACATACCGATGTTCATCGACGATACGCCGGCCCTCTCCGTCTCGGCCCTTCGCACCCGGGCGCGGCGCCTGCAGCGCACCCACGGCCTGGGCCTGATCGTCATCGACTACCTTCAGCTTCTGGCGCCGTCACCCGGAGCCCGCTCCGAAAACCGCGTGCAGGAAATCTCGGCTATTACGCGCGGCCTGAAAGCGCTGGCCAAGGAACTCAACGTGCCGGTGCTGGCGCTCTCGCAGCTCAGCCGCGCCGTCGAGCAGCGCGAGGACAAGCGGCCGCAGCTCTCCGACCTTCGTGAATCCGGAACGATCGAGCAGGACGCCGACGTCGTCATGTTCGTCTATCGCGAGGCGTATTACCTGCAGCGCGAGGAACCGGCCCGCCGCGCCGAGGAAGGCGACGAGAAATTCCACGATCGCTACGAGAAGTGGCAGCAGCGCGCCACCGAAATGCACAACATCGCGGAAGTGATCATCGGTAAGCAGCGTCACGGACCGATCGGCACGGTCAAGGTGCTGTTCGAGGGCATGTTCACCAAGTTCGACAATCTGCCGGAAGGCGCTGCCCCGGCCGATGACGACCGCGAATAATCCAGACCGGGCTGCCCGCGCCTCGCAATCGATCCTCACTGTCGATCTCGGCGCTCTCGCCGCCAACTACCGGATGCTCCGCGACCGTGTCGTCGCGGGCGGGGCTTGCGCCGCCGTGGTCAAGGCCGATGCCTATGGCGTCGGCGTTGCGCGCGCCGCCCCCGTCCTGCACAAGGCCGGCTGCACCGAGTTCTTCGTCGTCCATCTGGATGAGGGGCTGACGCTTCGCCGCCTACTGCCCGCGGCGGCGCAGGTTTACGTCCTGAACGGCGTGTTTCCCGGCGAGGAGCAGGAGTTGGCCCAGTCCGGCGTCATTCCCGCCCTCAACGATCTGGCTCAGGTCGCGCTCTGGCAGGATGCGGCCCGGAAGTCCGGCAGCCGCCTGCCCGCCATCCTGCATATCGACACCGGCATGACCCGGCTCGGCCTGTCGGCCCGCGAGGTGGCGGCTCTGACCGCCGATCCCGGCCTCTTGGCCGGCCTCGATGTCCGCTATGTCATCAGCCACCTTGTGGCATCGGAGGAAACCGGCCACCCACTGAACCCGGCCCAGCTGTCGGCGTTGAAGCACTGGCGCACCGCCTTTCCGCATGCGCGGTTCAGTCTATGCAATTCTTCGGGTATTTTTCTGGGACCGGATTACCATTTCGATCTGGTCCGGCCGGGGGCCGCCCTGTACGGGGTGAACCCCACCCCAGATCGTCCAAATCCGATGCGCCCGGTCGTCCGGCTTGAGGGAAAAATCCTGCAAATCCACGAGGTTGACCCACCCAGGACCGTTGGATATGGTGCCACGCATCGCGTCACCGGACACGCCCGAATCGCGACCATTGCGGCGGGCTACGCCGACGGCTGGCCCCGGACCCTGAGCAATCGGGGCTGTGCCTATATCGGAGATGTCCGCGTGCCCGTGATCGGTCGCGTTTCCATGGATCTCACTACCCTCGATGTTACGGCAGCCCCACACGTGAAGCCCGGCGACACGGTGGAACTGCTCGGCGAACATCTGACAGTCGACGACGTCGCCGACATGGCCGGCACGATCGGCTACGAGATCCTGACCCGCCTCGGACCCCGTTATCATCGCGTCTATATCGGCGGCGCGTGATGAATTTTCTTGCCGTCTTTGGCCGGGTCTTCCTGCGCTTCCTTGAAGTCGTGGGCCGGATATCGATGTTCACGGGAACCGCAGTGTCGCACTGCGTCCGTCCTCCCTTTTATCCGTCGATCATCGTCAAGCAGATGATCGAAATCGGCTATTACTCGCTGCCGGTTGTCGGCCTGACCGCGCTCTTCACCGGCATGGTGCTGGCGCTGCAAAGCTACACCGGCTTCGCCCGCTTTTCCGCCGAAGGCGCCGTCGCCACGGTCGTCGTTTTGTCCGTCACGCGCGAGCTTGGCCCCGTTATCGCCGGCCTGATGGTGGCCGGACGCATCGGCGCGTCGATGGCCGCCGAAATCGGCACCATGCGTGTCACGGAGCAGATCGACGCGCTGACGACCCTGTCGACCAATCCGTTCAAATATCTGGTCGCGCCGCGGCTGATCGCCGGCCTCACCATGCTGCCGCTGCTGGTGATCGTGGCGGATATCATCGGCGTGTTCGGCGGATATCTCGTCGGCGTGCACAAGCTGAACTTCAATCCCGCCGCCTACCTCAAGCGCACCTTCGACTATCTCGAATTCATGGACGTGTTCTCCGGCCTGGTGAAGGCATCGGTGTTCGGCTTCATCATTTCGCTGATGGGCTGCTATCACGGCTACCATAGCGGCGGCGGCGCCCAGGGCGTCGGGCGTGCCACCACGAACGCCGTCGTGTCGGCGTCGATCCTGCTGCTGATCTTCAACTACGCCATTACCGAAATCTTCTTCGCCACACGATGAACCCCGCCCCCAAAATCGCCATTCGCGGGCTCAAGAAGGCCTTCGGACCGAAAAGGGTGTTGGACGGTGTCGACCTCGATGTCGGCAAAGGGGAATCGGTGGTCGTCATCGGCGGTTCCGGCTCCGGCAAGTCGGTACTGCTGAAATGCATTCTCGGCCTGCTGGATGTCGATGCCGGCAGCATCAAGATCGACGGAAAGGAAGTGGTCGGCCTGCCGGCCTCCGAGCGCGAAAAGGTGAACCGCAAATTCGGCATGCTGTTCCAGGGTGCGGCATTGTTCGACTCGCTCAGCGTATGGGAGAATGTTGCCTTCGGTCTTATTCAGGCGAAGGGCATGCCGCGCGACGAGGCAGGAGAGATTGCGATCAAGAACCTCTCCGCCGTCGGCCTGGCCGCCGACGTTGCCAACCTGTCGCCGGCCGAGCTTTCGGGCGGCATGAAGAAACGGGTCGGCCTGGCGCGCGCCATCGCGACGACGCCGGAGATCATCTTCTTCGACGAGCCGACGACCGGCCTCGACCCGATCATGTCCGATGTCATCGACAAGCTGATCGTGAAATGCGTGCGCGAGCTTGGCGCCACCGGCCTGTCGATCACGCACGATATGAAAAGCTGCCGCCAGATCGCGAGCAATGTCGCCATGCTGTACGGCGGCAAGATCATCTGGAACCGTCCAGTTTCTGAACTCGACCACCCCAATAACGAATACGTCGATCAGTTCGTGCACGGCCGGGCCGAAGGCCCGATCCAGATGCAGGTGCGCGCATGATGCGGCCGCACACGGCAG
This sequence comes from Alphaproteobacteria bacterium, assembly GCA_965279355.1. Lineage (GTDB taxonomy): Bacteria > Pseudomonadota > Alphaproteobacteria > CACIAM-22H2 > CACIAM-22H2. Next base: position 579,352 of record OZ257155.1, read on the forward strand.
AGCGCTGATCATGGCCCGCCGCGAAGCCCGCTATGTCTGCCAGTCCTGCGGCGCAAGCACATCGCGCTGGGCCGGCAAATGCGAATCCTGCGGCGAATGGAACACCATCGTCGAGGAAACCGGCGGCGAGCTGGCGCCGCACGGCGCCAAGCGTGGAGCCGCCAAGGGAACCCGCGTTGAATTCGTCGCCCTGGCCGGCTCCGACAAACCGGCCCCGCGACAGATCAGCAACATCGCCGAGTTCGATCGCGTCTGCGGCGGCGGCCTGGTCCCCGGTTCCGCCGTGCTGGTCGGCGGCGATCCCGGCATCGGCAAGTCGACCGTCCTGCTGCAGGTCACGGCGGCGCTGTCGACCCTGATGCCGATTGCCTATATCTCCGGCGAAGAATCGATCGATCAGATCCGCCTGCGCGCCTCGCGGCTGGGCGTCACCGGCTCGAATGTCGCCCTCGCCTCGGCCACCAATCTTCGCGATATCCTGGCCAGCCTCGACGTTGCCGGCGGCCCGCGCCTCGCCGTCATCGATTCCATCCAGACCATGTATCTCGACACGCTGGATTCGGCGCCAGGCACGGTCGCACAGGTCCGCACCTGCGCCGGTGAGCTGATCCGGCTGGCCAAGCGGCGCGGCATCACCCTGCTTCTCGTCGGACACGTCACCAAGGAAGGCACGATTGCCGGGCCGCGCGTGCTCGAACACATGGTCGATACAGTGCTGTACTTCGAAGGCGAGCGCGGACATCAGTTCCGCATCCTGCGCTCCGTGAAAAACCGCTTCGGCCCGACCGACGAAATCGGCGTGTTCGAGATGACCGATGGCGGCCTCCTTGAAGTGCCGAACCCCTCGGCGCTGTTTCTCGCAGAACGTAAAGGCGAGATCAGCGGCGCCGCCGTCTTTGCCGGCATGGAGGGCACGCGGCCGGTTCTGGTCGAGGTCCAGGCGCTGGTCGCGCCATCGGGTCTGGGCACGCCACGGCGGGCCGTCGTCGGCTGGGATTCCGGCCGTCTGGCGATGATCCTCGCGGTGCTGGAAACCCGCTGCGGCCTTGTTTTCAGCGCCAGCGATGTCTATCTGAACGTGGCGGGTGGCTTGAGGATTTCCGAGCCGGCGGCTGACCTTGCGGTCGCGGCCGCCCTGGTTTCCTCGCTCACGGATTCAGCCGCTCCGCCTGCCTGCGTGATCTTCGGTGAAATCGGTCTGTCGGGCGAAGTCCGCGCCGTCGGTCAGATGGATGCGCGTCTGAAGGAGGCCGCCAAGCTCGGCTTCCGGCGGGCTTTGTGCCCGAAGCGCCGCAAGGGCGGCGCCGAGCGCAGCGACGGTCTCGAACTTTCCGAGATCGCGCTGCTGTCGGATCTGGTGGAGGTCTTCGGACCGCTGCCCGCGCGCGCGACGAGGCGCGCCGAACGAAGGATGGCCTGAACGCATGTCGGATTTTCCGGTAAATCCCGCCGACCTCACGATCGTTGTTGTGATCGTGCTGTCCGGACTGTTTGCGATGGCCCGCGGCTTCGTGCGCGAAGTCCTGTCGCTGGCAAGCTGGGTTGGTGCGGCCCTTGTCACCCTCTGGGGCTACTCGGTCGCCCTGCCCTATACGCGGCGTTTCATCGAAAGCCTGCTGATGGCGCAGATCGTCACCGGCGTTGCGCTCTTCATCGTCAGCCTGATCGTCTTTTCGATGATCGGTGGCGGCATCGCTTCGTTCGTGCGCGGCACCACCCTCAACGCGCTCGACCGGGCGCTCGGCTTCGTTTTCGGCCTCGTCCGGGGTGCCCTGATTGTCGCCCTGCTCTGGCTGGGGCTGGCCTGGGTGGTCAAGGACGACCGCCCGGACTGGCTGGTCGAGGCCAAGCTCCGCCCGGCGGTCGAGCGACTTGCCGATTTCATGCGCAACCTGGCCCCGCCGGAATTCCGGAGCCGCGCCGCGAACGCCGGCGACCAGGTCAAAGGCAGTGTCCGGCAGGTACAGCAATACGAGCAGATCCTGCGGGCACCCGCGACTCCGGCGGCGAAAACTTCTGCATCCGACGGCGAAACCGGCTATAAATCCGATGAGCGACGCGGCCTCGACGGGCTTATCCAGCGCGCACAGCCCACAGACTCCGGAACAGCCAGCCGATGAACATCGAGATGGTTACGAATCCTTTCGACGACGACAAGTTGAAGGAGGAATGCGGCGTCTTTGGCATTTTCGGCCACAAGGACGCGGCCGCGCATACCGCGCTAGGCCTGCACGCGCTTCAGCATCGCGGCCAGGAAGCGGCCGGCATCGTCACCTGCGACGGCAACCAGTTTCATACGCAGCGCAGCCTCGGCCTTGTCGGCGATAATTTCAGCAGCCAATCAGTCATTGCCCGCCTGCCCGGCCATTGCGCGATCGGGCATGTCCGCTATTCGACGACCGGCGGGACGATCTTCCGCAACGTGCAGCCGCTGTTCGCCGATTTCGATTTCGGCGGCTTCGCCATCGCCCATAACGGCAACCTGACAAATGCGCACCTCCTGCGTCAGGGCCTCGTGCGCCGTGGCGCCATCTTCCAGTCGACGACCGACACCGAAGTAATGATCCACCTGATGGCGCTGTCGGAAGGCGACCTCGTGGAACGCCTCGTGGCGGCCCTGCGCCAGCTTGAGGGCGCCTACTCCTTCGTGGCCATCGCGCGCGACCGCGTGATCGGCGTGCGCGATCCGCTTGGCGTGCGGCCGCTCGTCCTCGGCAAACTCGAAGACGCCCATATCCTGGCATCCGAAACCTGCGCCCTCGATATCATCGGCGCGGATTATGTACGCGATATCGATCCAGGCGAACTTGTCGTCATCGATGCGTCCGGCGTGCAGAGCTTCCGGCCCTTCCCTAAGGCTCAGAAGCGCTTCTGCGTGTTCGAGCACATTTACTTTGCGCGGCCGGACTCAGTGATCGAAGGCCTGTCGGTCTACACCGCGCGCCAGCGTATCGGTGCCGAACTCGCGGTCGAGAGCCATGTTCCCGCCGATGTCGTGATTCCGGTTCCGGATTCCGGTGTGCCGGCGGCAATCGGCTATGCCGCAAAGGCCAAGCTGCCGTTCGAGCTCGGCATCATCCGCAATCACTATGTCGGCCGCACCTTCATCGAGCCGACGGATCAGATCCGCCATCTCGGCGTGAAGCTGAAGCACAACGCCAACCGCACGATCCTCCAGGGCAAGCGCGTCATTCTGGTGGATGATTCGATCGTTCGCGGCACCACATCGAAAAAGATCGTCGAAATGGTGCGCCATGCCGGCGCGACGGAGGTGCACATGCGCATCTCCAGCCCGCCGACACGCCATTCCTGCTTCTACGGCATCGATACGCCACAGCGCGATCAGCTACTGGCGCATCGCTTCGATGTCGAGGGCATGGCGCGGTTCATCGGCTGCGACAGTCTGGCCTTTATCACCGTCGACGGCCTCTATCGCGCCATGGGTAAGCCCGGCGGGCGCGACAAGGCCGACCCGCAGTTCTGCGATGCCTGCTTCACCGGCGACTATCCCACCCGGCTCACCGATGTCGAGAGCGGCGGCGCGCCGGCACAGCTCTCACTGCTCGAAATCGCCTGACGGGAGGGCCGGGATAACCCGGCGATCCGTCCATGTTCAAAAGCCTATTTGACGGTCTGCTGGCAGCTTCGGGCGCAGCCCTGTTCTCCGTGCTGCCGAGCTTCATCCAGCAGTATCTCTCCGGCCTCAGCGCCATCCAGGGATATATCGTCCGGCAGGCTCCGCCGCCTGGCGCGTCCGCGCGCATCAACTTCGCCGACGAGGCATTCCGCCAGTGGCTCGATGCCGCGGTTCAGAGCATCGGCAACAGCTCAGGCCTCGGCCGGTTCTTCGCCTTCATCCGGAATTTCGATTCCGACATCGCGCGCGACACGCTGCGCACCTTCGAACCGGGCGTGCAATTCACGACCGACGGCTTATATTTCTTCATCCTCGGCCTTCTGGCCGGGCTTCTCGTCTCGAATCTGATTGCCGGCCTGCTGCGCCTCGTGCTCGGCCGGCGCAAACGCAAGGATTGGTACGCATGACCGAACAGCGCCTGCGCGGCCGCATTGCCCTGGTGACCGGCGCTTCACGTGGCCTTGGCAACGCCGTGGCGCGCCGCCTTGCCCGGGAAGGCGCGCATGTCATTGCCGTTGCGCGGACCGTCGGTGCTCTTGAGGAACTCGACGACGCGATCAAGGCTGAGGGTGGCGCTGCGACGCTGGTCCCGCTCGATCTTCGCGAATTCGACCGCATCGATCCGCTGGGACCGCATCTGCATCAGCGTTTCGGCAAGCTCGATATCTTCGTCGCCAATGCCGGCATGCTGGGTACATTGGGACCGCTGGTCCATCACGACGCCAAATTATGGGACGACGTGATAAAGGTGAACGTCACCGCAAACTGGCGGCTGATCCGCACCCTGGAGCCGCTGCTGCGGCTCTCCGATGCCGGCCGCGCGATCTTCGTGACCTCGCGCACAGCAACCGCCCCGCGCGCCTACTGGGGCGCCTATGCCACCAGCCAGGCCGCTGCCGCAGCACTTGCCCGCACCTGGGCCGATGAACTCGCCGCCACGTCCGTGAAGGTCAATCTCGTCAATCCGGGCTTTCTCAGGACGTCGATGCGCGCGGCGGCTTTTCCCGGCGAAGACCCCGAGAAAGTTACCGCGCCCGACGACGTCACCGATATCTTTGTCGATCTGGCGCAGCCGGACTGGTCGCGCAGCGGCGAAACGCTCCGCGCCTACAACGCAGCGTGACCGCAGGCCATGCGCGATAAAAGCGTCGCCATTCTCGAAAGCCGCCTCGGGCAGCAGCTCGCGGACCTGATCGCCAAACGCGGTGGCACGCCGATCCTCGCCCCGGCGCTCGCGGAAACCCCTGACATCGACGCCGCCTTCATCGGCCGGCTGATCGAGGAACTGTCAGCCAATCCGCCGAAGCTTGCGATCTTCCAGACCGGCGTTGGCACGCAGGCACTGTTCACGACAACCGATACGCTCGGTGTCACCGACAAGCTGCTGGCAATACTGGACCGCGCCGTCGTCGCGGTCCGCGGACCGAAGCCGACCGGTGTCCTGCGCGGTCGCAAGGTTCGGATCGATCTCAGCGCGAAAGACCCGTTCACCACACACGAAGTCATCGAAGCGCTCGGCCGCCTGCCGCTCGCCGGCACGCGCGCCATTGTCCAGAAATACGGCGCCACGAACCGCGAACTCGAAGAGGCGCTGAAAGCCGCCGGCGCTGAAGTGGTCGAAATTCCCACCTATCGCTGGTCCCTGCCCGAGGACCCGGCGCCGCTTCTGCGTCTGGTCGACCTTCTCAAGAGCAGCGAATCTCCAGATGCCGTGTGCTTCACCAGCGCATCGCAAGTCGAGAACCTGTTCACCGTTGCCGCTGATGGCCGCAACGCCGTTCGCGACGGACTCAATCGCACGCTGGTCGTGTCGATCGGCCCTGTCTGCTCGGCGGCTCTGAAGAAATTTGGCGTAACAGTCGGCATCGAAGCGAGCCCGCCGAAGCTGGGCCCGATGGTCGCCGCCCTGGACGAAGCACTCTCGCGCTAGTCCTTCGGATCGTACGGGTTCTCGCTCTGGCGCAGCACCAGACGGATTACCGTTCCCGGCATATCGAACGTATCGCGCAGCCCGTTGGCGAGATAGCGCGTGTAGTCGTCCGGCAGCGTCGTCAGCTTGTTGCCGAAAATGGCAAACGTCGGCGGCCGTGCGGCAACCTGCCGCATGAACCGCAGGCGCGGACGGCGTCCGCCGACCAGCGGCGGCGGATGCGCTTCCGTCACGCCCGAGAGCCAGCGGTTAAGCTTCGGCGTCGAGACATCGGTGTTCCAGATGTCATGGCTCTGCACGACGGCCTTCAGCAGATCGTCGAGCTTGCGGCCATGCAGCGCCGAAACGGTGACCGTCTGAACGCCAGCGACCTGCGGCAGCGAGATCTCCAGCCGGTCGCGCAGCTTGCGATGCGCCGCCGCCGGATCGTCAACGAGATCCCATTTGTTGGCGACGACGACCATCGCCCGCCCCTCTTCGATCGCCAGACGGGCGATCGCCAGATCCTGCTTCTCAAGCATCACGGTTGCGTCGAGCACCAGCACCGTCACCTGCGCGGCACGGATGGTACGGATCGTGTCGGCGGTCGACATCTGTTCGAGGCGGTCGTCGATCCGCGCCTTCTTGCGCAGACCCGCCGTATCGATCAGCACGAACTTGCGCTTGCCCGAGGCCCAGGGGATTTCGATGGAATCGCGGGTGACGCCGGGCTCCGGCCCGGTCAGCACGCGCTCCTGTCCCAGCAGCGCATTGATGAGGGTCGATTTGCCGACATTCGGCCGCCCGATGATTGCAACACGGATCGCCCGGTCGGCATCGCTCTGCGGTTCTTTCGCCGCATCCAGAGCCGCCTCTTCCTCGGCGTTGCCGATCACCGCATCGTCAGGGACGAGACGGCGCAATAAGGAATGCAGCTCCGCCAGACCTTCGCCGTGTTCCGCCGAAAGGGGGATCGGCTCGCCGAACCCGAAGCGCTCCGCCTCCGATATCCCGGGCACGTCCGCCCCGGCTTCGCATTTGTTAGCGACCGGCACGACCTTGCGGTTTGCCTTGCGCAGCCATGCCGCGAAATGGCGATCGAGGGGCGTTACGCCGGCTCTGGCGTCGAACAGGAAGAGCACAACATCGGCATCGGCGATGGCGACCGATGTCTGCTCGCGCATCTGCGCCTCCATCGTCTTCGCCGGGCCATCCTCGTACCCGGCGGTGTCGATGACCGTGAACAGCAGATCGCCAAGTTGCGCATGCCCTTCCCGGCGATCGCGCGTCACACCCGGCGTATCGTCGACAATCGCCGCCCGCCGTCCGACCAGACGGTTGAACAGGGTCGATTTGCCGACATTGGGCCGGCCGACGATAGCAACGCGAAAGGTCATCGGGATCCTGTCAGCGCAGAGCGACGAGCTCGGCGTTGTCCGTCAGGACATACACAACGTGATTGGCCACGATCGGCAGCACCGATACGGGCCCCGGCAGCTTGAGCTTGCTGAGGATCTCGCCGTTTTCCGGTGAGGCGACGACGGCACCGCCGTCGGAATTGGCGACGAACAGCCGTCCGCCGGCCAATGTCGGACCGACCCAGACGATCCGGCCGCGCTTCTTTTCCATATCCTTGAATTTGTCGAGCGGCTGAACCCAGCGGACGCGACCGTCGCGCCGGCTCAGGCACAGCAGTTCGCCGTCGACCGTCACCATGAAGATAAAATCGCCGGCCACCCAGGGAGAATTAAAACTGCCGAAGCCCTGCTCCCAGAGCCGCGCGCCGGACCTGAGATCGATATCGGCGAGACGGTTGGCGTGGCTGGCGACAATCACCTGCCCGCGATCCACGACCGGAAACCCGCGCACATTGGCGAGCGCCGAGACGGCATCGGATTTCTGCAGCCCGGCCAGCGAGTCAGACCACAGAACGCGGCCGTTATCCGGGCGAAGCGCGAAAATTTCCCCTGAAGTCAGCGCCGCGACGACGATACCGCCGGCCAGAACCGGACTAGCGCCACCGTACAAGCCCGCACTTTCGGCAATTCCGGCATGCGACCACAGCTTGCGGCCGGTGGTCGTATCCAGCGCATGCACCTGATTGTCGGCACTCACCGCGAACACGCGGCCGTTGCCGGCGGTCGGTCCAGACCGGAACGGCGCCGTCAGGGACGTGCGCCAGATCTCCTTGCCGGTATCCTCCAGCGCGATGACCTGCGCATACCCAGTTGCGATGTAGAGCTTGCCCTGATCGTACGCGACGCCGCCGCCGCTGCCGCCGCCCGAGCGATCGCCCTGGGGCTCGACATCGAAAGTCCAGATCGTCGAGCCCGTCGCGGCATCGAGAGCGCTCAGGCGCGACCCGGCGTCCATGACATAGACGCGGCCCTGGGCCACGATCGGTGAACTTGCAACACGGCCGTCGCGGCTGGCGCCGCTCCCGACGCTACGCTGCCAGCCGATATTGAATCCGTTCGCGGCCGGATGCGGAATGAACTCTCCGAGATAGCCGCCCGGCTGCGGCCATTCGGCATTCGCGATCTGCGCCGGCAGCTTGACCGCCAGCGATCCCAGCCGGCTATCCGCCTCGATGACCCGCTCACCCTGAATGACGGCAATCCGTTCACCCGCAAGCGGCTTCTTGGACGATCCGCCGAACCAGCCATCTCCATCGCTGCATGCAGCGATCGTCATCGCCGCGCACGCGAGGACGGCAAGGGAACGGACAGACCGCATCGGATTGCGCATCGGCGCCTCAGCCCGCGGCAAGCACGGCGAGCATTTCAGCCGCCCGTGTCCGCAGGCCCGCAGGCGCCTGCGGGTCGTCCGCGATGCGCGCATATTCCTTGCGGGCTTCCTCGACCTTGCCGGCCTTCAGCGCCGCCGTCGCCGCCACTTCCCAGGCGAAATGCCGCCACGGATTGGTCGGATGCGACAGCGCGGAAACCTGGCGCTCGAATTCGCCTGGCTGGACCACGTCCGAACCGTTCAGCATGGCCAGCAGGCGCGCCGCATCGCGCAGGGCAGTGTCGGCCCGGCTATCGGCCGCGATGGAATTGTAGACCGCCACTGCGCCAGCCACATCGTTGGCTCTCAGCTTCAGCGCTGCATCGTTGAAACGGGCCAGGATGGAATAGCCCGCGCGGCCGTCGCGGGCGACGGCATCAAGGGCCGGCTGCCCGGCCGCGGGATCGCTCGCCGCCTGGCTAAGCGCCGCCATGTACTGATTGCCGCCGGCCTCGGCCTGCTTGCGATCATAGTCGCGCCAGAACGTGTAGCCGGCGGTTGCTGCGACGATGACAACGGCGAGCACGACAACGTAGTTGCCGTACTTGTTCCACAGCTTCAGCGCGCGATCGCGCCGTAGGTCTTCGTCGACTTCATTGAAGATGTCGGACAACGATTCGGCTCCTGCCGGTTGGAAGGGCCGTACCATAGCCAAGCCGGTGCCCGGGCGCAAACCGCCAGACGCCCAGAATCGGCTTTTTTATTGGAATTTAACGGGGTTGGCGCCGCAAGCTCAGACGGTGCGCCACTTGATGGAACAGCCCATGCTGGGGAGCTGCTCTGCCGGCTCCGCCCCGCTGGCGGCAATCTGGACCATAGCCTCGTACAGCTCGCGCCGCCCGACCGGAGCGCCGTCGCGGCGGCCGGCATCCAGGCGCCCATGGTAGCGCAACATGAGGTCGAAATCGAAGCCGAAGAAATCGGGCGTGCATACCGCCCCGTAAGTCCTGGCCACGTCCTGCGTATCGTCGATCAGGTAGGGAAACGGGAACCCGTGCTCCTTGGCAAAGGCCGCCATCTTGTCGGGTGCATCGCCCGGCGAGAGCGTGATGTCGTTGGGCATAATGGCAACCGCGCGCACGCCATGTCCCTCAAGCTCCGTCGTATCGCGCACGATGCGGCCGATCGCGGCCTGTACGTAGGGGCAATGATTGGCGAGGAACATGATCAGCGTGCCCTTGGGTCCGCGCAGATCTTCCAGGCGCCAGACCTTGCCCTCGGAATCGCGGAGCGCAAAATCCGGCGCCGTGGCGCCGCGCTTGAGGTCCTTGATCTCGCTCATGCCTGCCTCCCGGCCGGACTTCCCACGAATTTAATCATTATTTCAGGAGCATAGACAGAAATGCCGGAATCGGCGACACTCATCTTTATGTAAGTGCGTTGGAGCCTCGACAGGCACAAGTGGCGTCCACTTTCGAGACACTGGTCGACCTCGCGGATTACCGGCGGAAGCCCGGTCGGGTTTTCTTCGACCGCCATGAATTGCGCAAGATTCTGAATGTTTACTCCAGGCGCGTTGCCCGTGGCGAATGGCGGGACTACGCCATCGACCAGAACGACCAGGGTGTGGCTTTCTCGGTGTTCCGTCATTCCCGCGACTGGCCGCTTTACGTGATCGCCAAACTGGCCCCGGGCAAGCATCGGCAGGCCGGATATATCGTCAAGTCCGGCCCGAAGACCCTGTCGCGCGGCCGGACGCTCGACGATGTGCTGCGGGCGCTGGAAGACGCGCTGGAACCGGCGTGATCAGCAAGAGGCCGCGCAAGCCCGTGCAGGAAAAAGCAGCCGCCCCAAGGAAAGCCCGGCCTCGAAAAACCAAAGAGGCCGCCGCGCTAGCACGTGCCGAGTTGGCCGTTCGCCGGCTGTCGCGTGTCTTTGAAGACGCTGCCGTTGCCAGCATCGAGGAGATGCGCCGGCTATGCGAGGGGTGGCCGGAAACCGCCAACGCCATGTATCGCCTTGCGCACGATCTGAAGGGTCAGGGCACGACGTTCGGGCATCCCCTTGTCACGGAGATCGCCGCGGAACTCTGCCGCGCCATCGACGGCAAGGCCGGGACCGCGGAGTTGTCCGGTTATATCGACAGGCTTGGCAGCGCCTTGAAACCGCACTGAGCGGTCAGCCCCAAGGCCCGCGCCGCCGGCCGCCGCCGTTCCATCCCGCAGGCTGGATGGCGCGTTGCCGAAAGAAATAAATCAGCGCCATGCCGGCGATAAACCCGCCGATATGCGCGTACCAGGCAACGCCGCCCTGTGCTGGATCCGACATCAACAGGTTGATGACCTGGACCACGATCCACCAACCCAGCACGGCGGCTGCCGGCAGTTCGAAGGTTGTTACGAGGCCGTAAAAGAACAGCACCTTCACCCGGGCGTGGGGGTGAAGAACGAGATAGGCGCCGAGGACCCCTGAGATCGCACCGGAGGCGCCCACCATCGGAATCACAGAGTCCGGATCGACCAGCGCCTGGGACATTGCCGCGGCGATGCCGCAGAGCAGGTAAAACACGATGAACCGCACGTGTCCCATTGTGTCTTCGATGTTGTTCCCGAAGACCCAGAGATAGACCATGTTGCCGGCCAGATGCATGAAGCCGCCATGCATGAACATCGACGTGAACACGGTCAGCCACGGATCGATGGTCGGAATGCCGGCCTCGAGTTCACCGCTCCCGAACAGCACCGCGGGGATCATCCCAAAGCCGAGAACCCGGATCTCCTGCTCCTGGCCGTTCAGGGTCAGATCGTGCAGGTAAACGAGGACGCAGATCGCGATGATCGCGACCGTGACGATCGGTGGGCGGAAGGCAGGATTGTCGTCGCTGATGGGAATGAACATGCGTATCCGCATCTAAGCGGCTGGCGGTCCGCCGCGCCAGCGCCAATCCTGTGGCGTCGCCCCCGCCCCTCCGCTATGAATCCGCCCGGTTTTTCGGCGCCCGAAATTACGGCGCATACACAGGAGTCTTGCTCATGGCCGGTCAGGGGCCGCTTTCGGGTATCACCGTTATCGATCTGTCCCGCATCCTTGCCGGACCCTACTGCACGCTGCTGATGGCTGAGCTCGGCGCCCGCGTGATCAAGGTGGAAGCGCCCAAGACCGGCGACGACGCGCGCCAGTACGGGCCGTTCGTGAAAGGCCGCTCCGCCTATTTCATGTCTGTCAATCGCGGCAAGGAATCCATCGTCCTAGACCTGAAGGCGCCGGCGGATCGCGAGATCTTCGAGAAGCTGCTGGCCACGGCCGACGTGATTGTCGAGAATTTCCGGCCCGGCACAATGGAGAAGCTCGGCTACGGCTGGGAGCAGCTCCACCCCAAGTATCCGAAACTGATTTATGCCGCCGCGTCCGGCTTCGGTCACACCGGCCCGGATTCCCTGCGACCGGCCTACGACATGGTGGTCCAGGGCATGGGCGGCATCATGAGCGTGACCGGCCATGAAGGCGGCCCGCCGACCCGCATCGGCATGTCGATCGGCGATATCGGCGCCGGCCTCTATACCGCGATCGGCGTGAACGCGGCTCTGTTCCACCGCGCCAACACAGGCGAGGGCACCAAGGTCGACATCGGCATGTTCGACTGCCAGCTGGCGCTGCTGGAGAATGCGGCGCTGCGTTATTTCCTCACCGGCCAGTCGCCGGGGCCGCTGGGCGCCCGCCATCCCTCGATCACCCCCTTCGAAGTCTACGACGCGCAGGACGGCCATCTCATCATCGCGGCCGGCAATGACGGCCTGTACGTCAAGCTGGTCAATGCGCTGGGCCTGCCGGAACTGGCCAGTGATCCGAAATACCTGACCAACGATCTCCGCAACCAGAATGCCGATGCGCTCAAGGAGACGCTGGAGAAAGTCCTCAAGACCAACACGATCGCGCACTGGCTGACCGTGATCGACAAGGCCGGCGTGCCGGCGGGGCCGATCAACAAGGTCGGCCAGGCCATCGAAATGGAACAGGCCAAAGCGCGGAACATGATCGTGACGATGGACGACCCGGTTGCGGGCCAGGTGAAGCTGGTCGGCAACCCGATCAAGATTTCCGGCTTCCCCGATCCGACGACACGTCCGCCCGCGCCGGACCTCGACGCCGACCGCGAGCGAATCTTAAAGAGTCTTTAACGCGTGCGCGCGGAAGGCAAAAAAGCGCGATTTTCCAACAAATCTCATAACAAAGTCACCCCGGTATAACAGGTGCCGGGGATGCGGACTTGCCATAATGGCTCCGCGTCGAGACCTCGGCACCTGTTGCGTGCCGGTTATGAGGGAAGCCATATGCCGAACCCGGATGACAGTCCGCGCCTGGGGCTGCACGTACTCCTGGTCGAGGACGACACCCTGCTTGCATCGATGCTCGCCGACGGGCTCGAGGCGCTGGGGTGCACCTCAGTGCGCGCCACGCGCGTTACCGAAGCCAGTCAGCTCGCGGAAAGCGAAAACCCCGACGTTGCCATCCTCGACGTGAATGTCGCCGGCGAGCAGAGCTATCCGATCGCCGAAATCCTCGCCCGGCGCGACATCCCGTTCATCTTCGTCACCGGCTACATCAAGACGGATATTCCGGCGCAGTTCCGCGACCGGCCAATGCTCTTCAAGCCTTTCCATCTTGCCGATCTTGAAGACGCGCTGCGCCGGAACGCCAAGGCCGAGCGTCAGCCTGCCGCCGCGCATCGCAACGCGAAGGCATAAGCCTTCAGGCCATGGCCATGGCCAAGGGCCTTGCGACCCTGAACACCGTCTCGTAAGACGTTCCCCGTGAAAACATTTCTGAAATGGACCGCGCGACTTGTCGTGGCGCTGGTGGCCATCCTCGTCATCGTGGGTGGTAGCGCCTGGCTCTACCTGCGCACCTCCCTGCCGCAGATCAGCGGCACGCTGCGCCTGGCCGGTGTAGCGGCGCCGATCACCATCACCCGCGACGCACGCGGCATTCCATACATCAAAGCGGCAAGCAGCGATGATGCGTGGTTTGCGCTGGGTTTCCTCCACGCGCAGGATCGTCTGGCGCAGATGGAGCTCATGCGCCGCTCCGCCCGCGGGACACTGTCGGAAGTGCTGGGCCGCTTTACCGTGACCAGCGACCGCTTCATGCGCGTGTTCGGCGTGGCGCAGCAAGTCGACGACAGTCTAGCGGAGCTGTCGCCAGCTGCCCGGGCGCAACTCGACGCCTATGCGGCCGGGGTGAACGCCTATCTCGCCAGCGATCCGACACTGCCGCCGGAATTCCTGCGCCTGCCCAAGCCGGCGCCGTGGACACCCGCTGACTCCCTACTCTGGGGCCGGCTGATGATGTTGCAGCTGGCCGGCAACTGGCGCGACGAACTGAACCGCGCGAGGCTTTCGCATCTGGCCCCGGAAATGCTGGACGAACTCTGGCCGGATCGCAAAGCCGATAGCGCAACCACGCTTGGCAGTATCCAAACCGCTCCGACACGCGCCGCCGAAGAATCGCCGACGCCAACTATCGCCGGGCTCGATGCGCTGTTTGCGGCACTCCCTGCACCGGCGTTCCCAGATCGCGCTTCGAACGAATTCGTCGTCTCAGGAACAAGGACGCGCAGCGGAAAGCCAATCCTCAGCAACGATCCGCATCTGTCGCTGAACGCGCCCGGCCAATGGTATCTCGCGCGGATCGAGATGCCCGATCTCACCCTGACCGGCGCCACCGCGCCCGGAGTCCCGGCGATGGTGCTCGGCCATAACGGAACCATCGCCTGGGGTTTTACGACTACCCATGCCGACATGTTCGACGTGTTCGTGGAGCGCGCGGATTCCAACGATCCGACCCGCTATGAAGCGCCGGGGGAAAGTCGCGCCTTCACCACCCGAACAGAAATCATCAAGGTCCGGGGCGGCGAGGATATCACCCTGACGGTGCGCAGCACGCGCCATGGCCCCGTCATCTCCGATCTCTCGCCTGAAACCGGCGATATCCTGGCGCTTTCGCATCCCGGCGTGTACCGCCCCGACCGCACGGCGGAAGCGCTGTTCGCCATGGGCCGCGCCCGCGACTGGCCGCAATTCCTGGCCGCCCTCGCCGACTGGCATGCGCCGATGCAGAACGTCGTCTACGCCGACACCGAAGGAAATATCGGCTTCATCGCCCCGGGCCTGCTGCCGCGCCGCAGGCCATCGGCAGGTCCGCGCATCGGCTGGACCGGCGCCAACGACTGGGATGGCTTTCACGGCTTCGCTGAACTGCCGCAGACCTACAATCCCGCCAGCGGCCGTATCGTGAATTCGAACAACCGCATCGTGCCTGACGACTTCCCGATCTACATCTCGCCGGATTGGGACAGTTCTTTCCGTGCACAGCGTATCAACGAACGGCTGGACACAATCGCGCTTCTGGACGCCACTAGCGGCCAGAGCATTGTCACCGACAGTCTTTCGCTATTCGCCCGCGCCGTGATCGAGCGGATCGGCCACGTCGCGACCCGCGACAGCCGCAGCCAGCAGGCGTTGATGCTGCTGCACGAATGGGACGGCACGATGCTTCGCGACCGGCCGGAGCCGCTGATCCTGACGGCATGGATGCGGGCACTGACTGTCGCCCTGCATGAGGCGCCGGGCGATCCGCTTGTGCGCAATATGGTGCGGGAACGTCCCGAGCTCATCCTGCGCGCACTTGAAGGCCGGTCCGTCTTCTGTCGCGACAAGGACGGTGGCTGCGCCGCCATCGTCACCGCAGCCCTCGATACGGCGATCGATCAACTCACCATCCGTTTCGGCCTCGACATGACGCGCTGGCGCTGGGGTGATGTGCACCGCGCACCTTTCGATCATCTGCTCTTTGCGCGTCTGCCATTGATCAATCGCCTGATGGATTTCCGCATGGAAACGGACGGCGATTTCTACACCGTCAATCGCGGCGGGACACGGGCCGGCGATCCGGTAAGGCCGTTCGCTCATGTGCATGGCGCCGGTTACCGCGCGGTCTACGATCTCGCAAATCTCGACGAATCGCTCATCGTGGCAACACCGGGCCAGTCCGGACACCCGCTCTCCCGCCATTGGGGCGATATGGCGGCCCTCTGGGCCAGCGGCGGCCACTTCATGCTCCCCGCGCGTCCCAACACCGCGACAACGACCTTAATGCTGGTGCCGCAATAGGTGCTGTCGCAGCGCACTACCACGCCGGAACATTCAGTCGAACCCGCCGTTGTTTCCGGGACAGCATACCCGCTGCCTCTCAAGGATGACGGCCATGGACATCGTGAGCGCGGGGCTCCGGCACCCGAATTTATTGGCTATTGCAGCTGCCATACTCCTGGCGGCGGCACCGCGCCCGGCCGCGGCGAACCCCGACGAAGTGGCGCAGATCAGTTACCGCGACACCTGTGCCGCGCACATTGCCCAGCTTGAAGCACGCTTCGGCGAGAACGATGCCCGCCGCGCCGAACTCGACGAGCATATCGTGCATGCGCGGGCAGCGATGGCGCGCGGCAACGAAGGCCAGTGCAAGGGCATCCTGAACTATCTGGAAGACCGGATGGAAAAGGAAACGGCCTGACGGCCACTAGATTCCGTTGAGATTGGCCCGGCTGGTGAAGTAATCCCACACGCGCTTGCCGACATTCGGCAGCTGCGACATCTGCATCGTTTCCCGCACCTCGCCTTCGCTGAGATACGTGACGTCGCCCATCTGCATGGCGTCAAGCTGCAGCTGCGCGTTGACCTGCGCGTAAATCGCGGTTGCCACTGTATCTTGCATTGATTTCGTCGCCACGGTAATGCCGTGACCGCGCATCAACACGCAGGTGTTGTTGCCGAGCAAGGCAGCAAGGTCTGCGCCCTGCTTCATGTTTACGACCAGCAGATTGGTGTCGCCGAACTTGGCACGGATATCCCAGACGGGGATGTTGCTGCCGATGATGCCGGCCGTATGGAGCAGCGGTCGCAGCGGCGTCTTGGTCACGGTAAACGGAACGACGGCATAGCTGTGGTTGTGGACCACCGACATGACATCGGGTCGCGCGGCAAACACACCGGCGTGGATGAAGCGCTCAAGATACGGCCCGCGCTTGTCGCTCTTGTCGAAGACCTCGCCGTCGAGCGTGAACTCCATGATATCGCCAGGAACCACGAGCTCCGGGCTCCGTGAGCACGACAGGAAGAAACGATCCGGCGCTTCAGGGTTGCGAACGCTGATATGACCATAGGCGTCGACGACGCCCTCGCGCGCAAGGATACGATTGGCAATCGCGAGATCGCGCTTCAGTTCGGCAATAGACACTGTTTCCCCCAAGATTTTGTTGGACGTGAACGTTGCTTGCGATCTTACGCGGTCACGCCTTCCCCGGCAGGCACTTTCTTCACCTGATGCGCCTGCAGCTTCGGCAGCACATCTTTACCGAAACGCCGCACCTGTTCCATGAACATCTTCGGCGGCAGCGCGCCGAGATTGACGTTCAGCAATAGCGAATTGGCGCCGGACCGTTCCGCCGCTTCGATGAGACGCTCCGTCACGTCCTTGGCCGTCCCCCAGTTGAGCTGACCGCTGGCAACGCGGCCGGGTACGTCTTCGGCATTCACCTCGCGAATCTTCGCGCGGTCTATTTCGATGAGCCCGCGGCTCTCCGGTCGCACGTAGTCGTAGGACGACGATGCGACGTAGCCTGCCTTGGCAAGCTGCTCCTTCGGTTGTGCGCTACCATGATGCCAAAGCGTCTGGTTGAAATAGAGCCAGTACGGGCTGTATTCATCGATCGCCGCCTCGGCGCTGTCCGCGACATACGCATCGGTAAACAGGCAGAGCTTGTCCGGCGTCAGCTTATTTCCGTGTTTGGCAAGCTGCTTCGCAAAATAGCCCACCACGTCCTCGACCAGCCCAGCCTTGAAGTTGGGCATGACGGCGCTGCAGTTGTGCTTACCGGCGAATTCAATCGTTTCCTTGCTGCCGGTGAACGGGATCCACAGGGGCGGATACGGCTGCTGATACGGGCGCGGCCAGATCGACACGTCCTTGAACGACCAGAACTTGCCCTCGTATGAAAACGTTTCCTTGGTCCAGGCCTGCAGGATGATCTCCAGCGCTTCCTCGAACCGGGCCCGCGATTCCGACATCGGCACGCGATAGACGGAATATTCACGCGGAACGCCGCGCGCGAAACCGGGCATCACTCGACCGCGCGACATGCAATCCGCCATCGCCAGTTCCTCGGCGATGCGCACCGGATTGTGCAGCGGGATCAGGTTGCCCAGGATCAGGAACTTGAGTTTCTTGGTCCGCTGTGCCGCGACAGCCGCCATCATGTTGGGCGAGTTCATCAGACCGTGCGGCGTGGTGTGGTGCTCATTGAGCCCCACGCCATCGAAGCCCAGCCGATCCATCTCTTCCCAGATATCCAGATGCTCTTCGTAGGTGCGCGCGGAGACTTCCGGATCGTGATGTTTGCCCGGCAGCGGGTATGGCAGAAACCGATCCGGCTTTGCCCAATCGAAATGCTGATCGTAGGGCAGCAGATCCATCAAATAGACTTTCACGCGTGTGCTCCTGAACTCTTGGTCGTGTCTTCCGCCCCAACGCGGGACGAGCCGATGGTTGATGTGTAGCCGGAAAAGTTTCTAGCACGACCCGGGCCAGAGTTTTTATCCCCCGTCAAAAGATGGGCAACGCGTATTCCCCTTACATCAGTGGGTGCTTTGGCGCGCTGAGCGCGGCCTGCAGGAGAAGCATGCCTCCTGCCAAGAGAATCAGACCGCCAATCAGAGCTACCGCGTGAAGGGCATAGGCGACCTGCGCCCCATCGCCTGCCCGTCCCGCAGCCAGCCGCAGCAGGCCTTTCCGCGCGTAGACCGACAGCACTGCAATTACGGTAACGGTGAGCGCTGTGCCGGCGGCAATGGCGAACGTCGCGGCGATGCCTGCCCACCGCAAGCCCAGCGCATGCGCCGCAAGCAGGACCAGGATCGCCCCACTGCAGGGACGGATGCCGATCGACAGCACGATGCCGGCAAGGCCCTTCAATGAGACCTGCTTTTCCATCTGGGCCGCGCTCGGTCCATGCGAATGTCCGTGATCGTGATGATCATGCCCGGCGTGATCGTCATGATGCGCATGGTCATGATGTCCATGTCGCCATTGCTCGACGATACGTCTGATGCTGGCGACGATGATCACCAGCCCCATCAGCACAATCATCGCATAGGAAAAATTCTCAAGCGTTGTCGCCGCATCGGAGGCCTGCCGGAACGGCAGGCCCAGCAGCGCCACCGTCACTTCGACCAGCAGGATCGCGGTCACCGCCTGCGCCAGGGACGAAATGACGGACAAGGCAACGCCGCGACCAAGGGCGCTTTCGTGCGTGGCGAGATAGGTCGACAGGATAAACTTGCCGTGGCCCGGCCCAGCCGCGTGAAAGATGCCGTAGAAAAAACCGAGCGTAATCAGACCAAGCGCGGCCGTCGCACCGTCGCGCTCGACCGCACGCATGGCCGCGGAAAGCTGGCGATGCAGATCCCGCTGCAGGACCTGCACGTCGGCCGCAACGCTATCCCAGAGACTGGTGGCCAGCGCATAGCCCAGCAGCATGACGATCCCAAACACCGCGACGATGGCCACGGCCGTCATCGTCCCGGCGGCGGACCGCCCGCTCATTTGCACGTGATGACGGCCTTCTCGGCGAAGAGTTCGCCAAAAGAGGTCGGCGCGATATCGTTAACACCAAGCGCAGTGGCAAGACTGCGCGCATCAGCGCCGGGTGTCGGCGTCTGTGTCTCGCCGGTGCAGTTCAGATTGCCGCCCCGGAAGCGTACGGTTTCTCCCTGCAGATAGACGATCTCGACGTAGTAGCTGGGATCGTAGACCGCCAGCACCAGTTCGTGTTTCGCAGCCTCTGGCCTGTCTTCCAGCGGCACGACGAACCGCATCCACAGCCGCTGCTGGCGAATCTCGGCGTCGTATTCGGTGACGGTGCCGATCCGCACCGGCTTCTCACCGGCCACTAGGGTCGTGAAGTAGTCGTGGCTTTTCAGGTTCTCCAGGCCCTTGCGGGCAATCTCGCGCAAAGCCGACGGCTCGGGGCCACCCATCTTGTTGCCGGCACCACTGGTCATAAACATCGTATAGAACTCGTCGAACAGCCATTCCTGTTCGATCGCAATCGCCTTCCCGTCATCCTGGAGGACCAGCGTGGTCCGCAGGTCGATCGAGATGTGTGGATGGGCCGTGGCAGGCGCAGCAACGAGCGCGCCGACCAGAGAACCGACAACGAGCGCAAGAACCGGCTTCATGTTCATGTCCCATTATACCCGATTTCCGTCGCGGTAGGCCAACGGCACGCGCTTTGCTACGGTTAGGGCATGAGCACATCCCTTTACGCCACCGCCCGCCTGCCGTTCGCCGGCGAAATCCCGATCATCGACATCGGCGCGCTCCGCGACGGCACGGCGCCCGACAGGATTGCCGCCGAGATCGGCCGGGCCTGCCGCAACACCGGATTTTTTTACATCGTGAACCACGGTGTCGCCGACACGGTGATGACGCAGGTCCACAGTGCGGCCGACCGGTTCTTTGCCTTGCCGGTCGAGACCAAGGAACGCTCGTCCATCAAGATCTCGCGCAACAATCGCGGTTATGTCGCGCTCGAAGGCGAAAAGCTCGACCCCAGCCGCAAGGGCGACGTCAAGGAAGCCTACAACGTCGGCCGCGATCTGACGCCCGACGATCCGGACCTGCTGGCCGGAAAACCGTTTTGCAGCGTGAATGTCTGGCCCGAGAGCCCGCCGGAGTTCAGGCCCGCAATGCTCGCCTATTTCCAGGCGATGATGGATGTCGGCAGTCACCTGCATCGGGCCTTCGCGCGCGATCTCGGTCTTGCGCCTGACTTTTTCGCCGACAAAATTGACAAACCGCTGGCGACACTACGGCTGCTGCACTATCCGCCGCATCCCGGCACGTTTACGCCCGACCAGTACGGCGCCTCGCCCCATACCGACTATGGCAACGTTACGATCTTGTGGCAGGACAATTCCGGCGGACTTGAGGTGCGGGCGCGCTCGGGTGAGTGGATCGCAGCCGTGCCGGTGGCCGACAGCTTCGTGTGCAATATCGGCGACTGCCTGATGCGCTGGTCGAACGATATCTATGTCTCGACCCCGCACCGCGTGGTGAACACCTCCGGCCGCGAACGCTCGTCGATCGCTTTCTTCCTCGATCCCAATGGCGACGCGCCGGTTGAGTGTCTGCCAACCTGCGCCGGACCGGACCGGCCGCCGCGCTACGCGCCGACCAATGGCGCCGACTATCTCAAGGAACGGCTTGAAGCCACCTACGGCTACAAGCAGAGCTGAGCCGATTGCGGCATTGAACGGCGGCGTCTCGAGGCCCAGATTAGCGGGATGCACGACGCGCCGCCGGGCAAGGCTACCATCACGCTGGATACGATCCGCGACGCCGCACGCCAGATTGCCGGCGCGGTGGTGCGGACACCGCTCGTCCACTCGCAAACCCTGTCGGTCCTGACCGGGGCCGAGATCTTCCTCAAGCTCGAGAACCTGCAATACACAGCGTCGTTCAAGGATCGCGGCGCGCTGGTGAAACTGCTGAGCCTGCCGCATGAGCAGCGCAGCGCCGGGGTGATCGCGGCGTCCGCCGGCAATCACGCCCAGGGTGTCGCCTATCACGCCGAGCGGCTCGGCATTCCGGCAACCATCGTGATGCCCGTGCATACACCGTTCATGAAAGTGGTGCGCACGCGCGAGTTCGGCGCCACAGTCGTGCTGCACGGCAACGATGTCAGCGAAGCGGCACACCATGCGATGATGCTTGCCGGTCAAAACGACCTCACCTTCATCCATCCCTACGACGATCCGCGCATTATCGCCGGTCAGGGCACGGTCGGTCTCGAAATCATGGAAGATGGCCTTGAGCTCGATGCGCTGGTCGTTCCCGTCGGCGGTGGCGGCCTGATCAGCGGCTGCGCCATCGCCGCGCGCGCCTTGCGGCCCAAGCTCAAGCTCTACGGCGTGCAGGCGTCCCTCTATCCTTCGATGAAAGAAGCCGGGCCGATCAAGGGCGGCCCGACCATTGCCGAAGGCATCGCGGTGAAGGAACCCGGCGCGCTGACACGGCCGCTGATCGAGGCGCTGGTCGACGACATCCTGCTTGTCGACGAGCCGGTTCTGGAACGCAGCGTGCAATTCCTGATCGAAATCGAGAAAACCGTCGCCGAAGGCGCCGGCGCCGCGGGGCTCGCCGCCGTCCTCGCGCATCCCGCCCTTTTCGCCGGCAAGCGCGTGGCGATCGTCGTCTCTGGCGGCAATATCGATTCCCGCATCCTGGCCTCGGTGCTGATGCGCGGTCTTGCCCGCGACGGCCGCATTGCGCGGCTGCGGATCGAGATCACTGATGCCCCCGGCACCCTTGCCAAAGTGGCGACCTGTATCGCCGAGGCGGGCGGCAACATCGTCGAGATTTATCACCAGCGCATGTTCGCCGACGTCCCGGTGAAGCGGGCCGACCTCGATGCGGTGGTCGAAACCCGCGATCTCAAGCACCTCCACGAGATCATGGAGCGGCTCCGCGCGGGCGGCCTGACGGTCCGCCAGCTGGGCAACACCGCCGACGGCGGCTGAGGCCGGCCGTCCGGCGGCCTCAGCCCTCGGGATCGCCTAAACCCAGACGTCGCCTTGGTTTTTTGCCGGTGCCGCGATGTTGACCCCGATTAAATGGAAATTAACCGTGTGCCATCATACTATTGGCTGATCGTATTGATTCCGGGGCATGAATCCCCGGAGCCACCCCGGGGCATTTCGCATGTTGTTCATTATTGGCTCGGTCACGGTGCTGGTTTGCGTGTTCGGTGGCTACATGGCCATGGGCGGCAAACTTGGCGCGCTATGGCAGCCTTTCGAACTCGTCATCATCGGGGGCGCCGCGCTCGGCGCCTTCATCATCGCGAACCCGATGAAGGTGATCAAAGCCTCCGCCGGCGCGATGGGCGACCTGATGAAGGGCGGCCAGCCCTACAACAAGGATCATTTCCTCGAACTGCTGTCGCTTCTGTACACCGTCTTCAAGATGGCGAAATCGAAGGGCATGTTGGCCCTCGAGGCGCACGTCGAAAAACCGGATGAAAGTACGCTCTGGCAGAAATTCCCGAAATTCGCGGCCGATCATCACGCGATGACCTTCATCTGCGACTATCTGCGCCTACTGACCCTGGGCAGCGATAATCCGCATGAAATGGAAGCGCTGATCGACGAAGAACTTGCCACGCATCACGAAGAAAAGAACCAGATTGCCAGCGCCATCAACACCATGGCCGACGGTATGCCCGCTCTGGGAATCGTCGCCGCGGTGCTCGGCGTCATCAAGACCATGGCCTCGATTTCCGAACCGCCTGAAGTTCTCGGCCGCCTCATCGGCGGCGCGCTCGTCGGAACGTTCCTGGGCGTGCTTCTGTCCTACGGTTTCATCGCGCCGATGGCCGGCTCGCTCAAGGCCCGCTACGAGGCCGAAGGCAAATATTATCAGTGCATCAAAGCGGGCCTGCTCGCCTACATGCAGGGCTACGCCCCCGCCGTTGCTACTGAATTCGCGCGCAAGGCGCTGCTCTCGGATGTCCGGCCGACCTTCTACGAAGTGGAAGAAGCCGTCGCCGCCCTGCCTCCGGTCTGATCGCGTCAGGATTTTCTAGAGCCGCAAGATGGCCAAAGAAGACTCCAACCAACCCATCATCATCGTCAAGAAAAAGGGCGGCGGTCACGGCGCTGCGCACGGCGGCGCGTGGAAGGTTGCTTACGCCGATTTCGTGACCGCGATGATGGCGTTCTTCCTGCTGCTCTGGCTGCTGAACGTCACAACTGACGACCAGAAAAAAGGTATCGCGCAGTATTTCACGCCCGAAAGTGTCTCGCGCTCGACATCAGGCTCGGGCGGCATTCTCGGCGGCTCGTCGATGGCGCCGGGCGCCATGCCGCGCGATGCGGCTGGTCTTGTGATGGGCATTCCCCTCGCCCCCACCGGCGAGGAATCCGACAGCGAAGCGCCGGATAAGACGGCGCCGCCGGAAAACTCGCAGAACCCCGATCCCGAAGCCGAAGAACTTGCGACCGCCCTCAAGACGGAAGCGCCCGATCCGGCCCAGCAGCAGTCCCCCAACCCCGGCCAGGGCGGCACGCGTCAGGCGACGGATGCCGAATTGAAGCAGGCGCTGGCCGCCAAGGAAGAGCGCGAATTCGCCAAGGCTGAATTCGATCTCAAGCAGGCCATCCAGGACATTCCGGAACTGCGCCCGCTGCAGGAGAACCTGATCATCGACCGCACGCCCGAAGGCCTGCGCATCCAGATCGTCGACCAGCAGAAGAACTCCATGTTCTCGACCGGTGGTACGGCACCGAATGAAGCGATGCGCCAGCTGATGGGGATCGTTGCACGCGTCGTCGACAAGCTGCCGAACAGCATCTCGGTGTCGGGACACACTGACTCGCTTCCCTATCGTCCAGGCGCGCAATACACCAACTGGGAGCTGTCGGCTGATCGTGCCAACGCCAGCCGCCGCGCCCTGATCGAAGGCGGCCTGAAAGCCGACCGCATCAAGTACGTGACCGGCAAGGCGGAGACAGATCCGCTCTTCAAGGAAAACACCGCCGATCCGCGCAATCGCCGCATCTCCGTCGTGCTTCTGCGCGACCAGACGCCGCTCACCCAGGCCGATCCCGCGCAGCTGACGCCGCGCACCGCCCCTGCCGCAGCCCCGGCGGCCGTCCGCGGCGCCGCATCCACGGCGCCAACGACCCCTTCGGGCGCGCCGGCCATTCCCTCGCCATCCCAGGCCCGCCGCGCCGCCGGCGGCTAAGCTCCTGATCAGATCGATTCGGCCCGCTGATTTGGCGACCTGTGCCGCCAGACGACCCCGTTTGGCTTAAACAGCGGCACGGGCACGCCGCGAGTTATCCCGCAGTTTTCCACAGAAAAAATCAATCTGTTGACACCCTGACCCCACCCCACCCAATATCTAGGGAGACGTTGGTTTCCCTTTTGGGGACGAACAGGGAAGCCGGTGAAGCCCAAAAGGCCAATTCCGGCGCTGCCCCCGCAACTGTAAGCGGCGAGTGCTCGCCGATCGGGACCACTGGGTAACCGGGAAGGTTCGGTAGAGCACAGCGACCCGCGAGCCAGGAGACCTGCCAGCGTCTGAAGTTCGACGTCGGTCGGGGTGTGCCGGTGGGAAGCTGCGATCCGTAAAGCGGGCCATGCCCTCTTTGCCTCCCGCGCACCCACCCGAAATCCCCGCCAAGTACTGGAGGGGATCATGCATAACGCTCTCGAAATCGGCCCGGGCCGCTTTGTCCGCACGCCTCACATTCCTCCTGAATTGCAGCGCGCACGGCCCGCACTGCGGGTCATCCAGCCAGCGATCCGCATCGACCGCTCGCGCGATGAAAACCTCACCGATTTCGGCAAGGCCACGCTCGACGACCGTTACCTGCTGCCAGGCGAGTCCTATCAGGACCTCTTCGCCCGCGTCGCCCTCGCCTATTCCGACAACGCAACGCACGCCCAGCGCATCTACGACTACATCTCGAACCTGTGGTTCATGCCGGCGACCCCGGTGCTGAGCAACGGCGGCGCCAAGCGCGGCCTGCCAATCTCCTGCTTCCTCAACGCTGTCGGCGACAGCCTGAACGGCATCGTCGATACCTGGAACGAGAACGTGTGGCTCGCCTCCAACGGCGGCGGCATCGGCACCTATTGGGGCAAGGTACGGTCGATCGGCGAGCCCGTGGGTGGGTCTGGCCAGACATCGGGCATCGTGCCCTTCCTGCATGTCATGGACTCCCTGACGCTCGCGATCTCTCAGGGCTCGCTGCGCCGCGGCTCGGCGGCCGTCTATCTCGATATCCATCATCCGGAGATCGAGGAGTTCCTGGAAATACGCAAGCCGTCGGGCGACTTCAACCGCAAGAGCCTTAATCTCCACCACGGCATCAACATCACCGACGAGTTCATGATGGCGGTGCGCAACGACGCCGAGTTCGGGCTGCGCAGTCCCAAGACCGGCGCCGTCATCAAGACCATCAACGCCCGCCATCTCTGGCAGAAGATCCTGGAAATCCGCCTGCAGACCGGCGAGCCGTATCTGCTGTTCATCGACACGGTGAACCGCCAGATGGCGCCGCATCAGCGGGCGCTCGGCCTGCGGGTGCAGCAATCCAACCTGTGCAGCGAGATCCTGCTGCACACCGGCCCCGATCATCTGGGCAAGGACCGCACGGCCGTGTGCTGCCTGTCCTCGCTCAATATCGAGAAATGGCACGAATGGTCGCGCGAGCCAGCCTTTATCGAAGACATCATGCGGTTCCTCGATAACGTGCTGCAGGATTTCATCGATAACGCACCCGATACCATGGAGCGAGCGAAGTATTCGGCGATGCGCGAGCGCTCGGTCGGACTCGGGGTCATGGGCTTCCATTCGTTCCTGCAGGCCGAAGGCGTGCCATTCGAAAGCGCCATGGCCAAGAGCTGGAACTTCAAGATCTTCAAGCATATCCGCGGCGGCGCCGATGCGGCGTCGGAGAAGCTGGCCCGAGAGAAAGGGCCCTGCCCTGACGCTGCAGAGAATGGCGTGATGGAGCGCTTCAGCCACAAGCTATCGATCGCCCCCACGGCGTCGATCAGCATCATCTGCGGCGGCGCCAGTGCCTGCGTCGAGCCGATCCCGGCAAACGTCTATACACACAAGACGCTGTCCGGCTCGACGGCGGTGAAGAACCCGCACCTGCGCAAGATCCTGGCCGACAAGGGCCTCGACACGCAGGAGACCTGGAACTCGATCCTGGAGCAACAGGGTTCGGTGCAGCATCTGGAGTGTCTCAGCGAAATCGAGAAGGCGACGTTCAAGACCGCCTTCGAGATCGACCAGCGCTGGGTGATCGATCTCGCCGCCGACCGCACGCCCTATATCTGCCAGAGCCAGTCCATCAACCTGTACATCCCCAGCGACATCGACAAATGGGATCTGCTGATGCTGCACTGGACGGCATGGGAACGCGGCCTGAAGAGCCTCTATTACTGCCGCTCCAAGTCAATCCAGCGCGCGGGCTTTGCAGGTGCCGAGGATGCCCAGGCTCCAATGATGCAAGTCGAAACCGCCGGCAAGACCGACTACGAAGAATGCCTGGCCTGCCAGTAAGGTCGCGCAGAGGAACGAAAAGATGAGCGACACCACACCCGGCCTTCTCACGGCTAGTAAAAGCTACAAGCCGTTCCGTTATCCCTGGGCGATCGAGTTCTGGCGCCGCCAGCAGCAGATCCACTGGATGCCCGAGGAAGTGCCGCTCGGCGAGGACTGCAAGGACTGGGCGGTCAAGCTGACCGACAACGAGCGCAACCTGCTGACGCAGATTTTCCGCTTCTTCACCCAGTCGGATGTCGAGGTCAACAACAACTACATGGAACGCTACGCGCGGGTGTTCCGGCCGACCGAGATCAAGATGATGCTGTCGGCCTTCTCGAACATCGAGACGGTCCACATCGCCGCCTATGCTCTGCTGCTCGAGACGATCGGCATGCCGGATTCAGAGTTCGTCGCCTTCCTAGACTACAAGGCGATGACGGATAAACACGATTACATGCAGCGCTTCGGCGTCGACAGCCATGCCGATATCGCGCGTACCGTGGCCATGTTCGGTGCGTTTACCGAGGGACTTCAGCTCTTCGCCAGCTTTGCGATGCTGCTGAACTTCCCCCGCCGCAACAAGATGCGCGGCATGGGCCAGATCGTGTCATGGTCGGTGCGCGACGAAAGCCTGCACTGCGAAGGCATGATCAAGCTGTTTCATTCTTTCACGGCGGAAACGCAGTGCCTGACCCCATCGGTGCGCGACGACATTATCGATTGCGCCAAGACGGTTGTCAGTCTGGAAGACAAGTTCATCGACCTGGCTTTTGAGATGGGCCCTGTCGACGGCATGACGCCGGATCACATCAAGAAATACATCCGCTACATCGCGGATTGGCGTCTCAGCCAGCTGGCGCTGCCGACCGTCTACAATGTCGGCGAGCACCCGCTGCCGTGGCTGACCGAGATCCTGAACGGCGTCGAGCACGCGAACTTCTTCGAGGCGCGCGCTACCGAATACTCAAAAGGCGCAACCAAGGGTGCATGGCACGGCGCTGACGGCGTCTGGGCGGCGTTCGACAAGCGTCAGAACCACCGCACGACAGAACTCGCCGACGCAAACGACTGATCAGCCCCCGTCACCGACCACGGTGAATGGCGCCCAGAAAATTGGATGCGCATAGGAAAACACGGTCTGCTTGGTGGCCGCGTCCTGGGCACCGGGACCGTCGATCAGCGCGACCATTGCCTGCCGCATCGCTTCGCCGCGTGCGAGTTTTGCATCCTCAGCCTGCCGCCGGAACAGATCGGTGGTGAGAATGCGAGCCGACGTCGTCTCGACCGGCCAGTTGGACACCAGCAACGCCCTCGTCCCGGCATAGAAGAACGCGCGCCCGAGCCCTGATACCGCCTCGGCGCCGGCGCCGGAGCCACTGGCGGTGTTGCAGGCCGACAGCACGACCCAGTCGGCGTTCAGCTTTAGCGCCAGCACTTCTTCCATCGTCAGCAAGCCGTCGCCATCGACATTGGCAACGGTCGGCGCCGACAGCGCCAGCGCCGGCTGGGTCAGACCGTTCAGATCGCCCGGCACCAGACCGTGCGTCGCGAACATCACGATCTTCCGCTTGGAAAGATCCATCGATTTGACGTTTTTTTCATTGGCCGCTTCGCCGGTGAAAACGTCCTTCGACAGATCGGCCCGCAGCGCCAGCGCGATGCTCTTCACTTCCTCGGCCGTATCGGGAAGACGCGGCAGCAGAGCGAGTTCAGCGCTATCGACACCTTCGGTCTTGGGAGCGTTACGGCGAACGAGCGGGATGCCGCGGGTCTGAATCGCGCCGCGGGTCTGTATGGCCTGTGCAACCTGCTGTGACTTGGCTTCGGTCGCCTGTTCCGGGCTGAACCAGGGATCGCCGAAGGCAACGAATGTCTCACGGTTCGCCGGCGGAGCTGGCAGCGACCGCAGGGTTGCCAGCGAGGCAACCGAAGGAAGCTGGGTCACGGCCACCTTGCGCGCCAGGAACGGCACGGCCTTGTATTCGGCAAAGAACACGTTGCCTTTGGCAGGCTGCGGGGTCGGCGCCGTGACCAGAAGCGCCGCCGGCAACTGCCCCAGCGCCTTATGCGGAACGATCATCAGGCTGGTGGCGTTTGCCCAGCCTGCTTCGACCGGCTTCAACACCAGATCGTAAAGCTTGTTCGCCGTCGCGACGTCGAACGCGGGCACTTCTTCCAGCGTCGCCGCATTGGGATCCAGCGCCTTGCGAAGATCGGCGACCATCGTTTCGATTTCACTGTCGCGGATCTTGCTTGACGCAAAAACCGCCGCTCCCTGATGGGGCACTGCCCAGACGAACAACCGATCCGGCGCCGCATATGTGGCGATCAGGGCCTCCCCGGCCTTGAGGCTTTTCTGTGCCTGCTCGATCGTCGCCGGCCGCGGATCGATGAGGTTTACATAGTCCGGAAACTGCCGCTCGATTTCCTCACGGACGCGCGCGCGGGCCGTCCGTAGCTTGTCGATATCCTCGCGAAGTTTCTGGACGGCTTTGGGATCCTGCTCGCTGGTCGGCTGTGTCAGCAGATTTGTCAGCAAGCCCTGCAGAGCCCCTGCCTGCTTTTGCGCGTCCTGCTCGTAACGGACGAGATTGGCGAGAGCTGGATTGGCGGCCGACGCGCGCGCCGAGGATGCCGCCAGCGCGCGCTGCACCGATCGTCCACGCGCCGCGTCAGCGAGCCGGAAGGATTCCGTCGCTGCAGCCGATCCCTTGGTGTCGGCCAGATGCGCCAGATAGCCTTCGATAATCGACTGCAATGTGCGATCGCGTTGCGCGGTCGATCCGCCGTCATCATCGCTTTCGGTCTCGCGCGAAGCCGACAGCAGGATCGGCATAGCCGCCTCGAACTCCGCCGCCGCGCGTCCGCTGTCGCCGGTGCGCGCAGCCACGACACCGAGCCACCCACGCGCCTGCGCAGTCTGGTAAGCTTTCTCGCCAAGATTTTTAGTCGACCCTGCGACAACGGTCTCGATGATCTGGCGTGCCCGCGCCGTCTCGCCCGAGTTCATGAGGATCAGGCCGTAATTGACGTTCGTGTCGAGAACGGCTCGGCGAAGCTCAGGCCGTTCGATTTCCGCCTCAAGCCGACGATATGTTTCGCGCGCCTCGCGGACTTTGCCCTGTGCCGACTGCGCTTGCGCTGTCCAGCGTCGCGCGCTAGCCAGGCTCGCTGAGCCCGTACCGTGCCCCAGGGTTTCGTAAATATCGCGTGCCGCATCCGTCAGCTTCTCGGCTTCCTGGTAACGCCCCTGATCGAAAACGACCCGTGCCAGTTGAATAATGTCGGACGCCGTGTCGGATGCATACCGGCCATGCCGTTCCAGACGATTGAGCAGGGATCGTCTGATTTCAGCTTCCGCCTCCACCAGCCGATTTTGGCGCTGCAGCGCCAGACCAATATCCGCAAGAATATTGTCGCGCTGGTTGCCCATGGTGCCCGGCGGCATACCCAGCGTCGATTCCTGCGGCACAAGACGCGTGATGATGGCAAGGGCATCGCGCCCGGCCGCTTCAGCCTCGGTAAAGCGCCCGGATTCGAGGGCGACTGCGGCCCGTGCACGCAAGACCTGAACGAACGCATTTTCCTTCATCGCAGGATTCATTCTCGGCGGCAGGTTGCCGTAGGCCTGATCGGTACGTGCCAGAGACTCGCGTGCGAGCTCAAGCTGGCCGCGACGCGCATATCCAATCGCCATCGACTGGTGAATATTGATCGCCTGGCCGATCGCGCCGGGCCCTTCAATACGTCCGGCAACCTGCAATCGCTCCTGCTGGACCCGCACCGAATTGTTCACTTCGCCCAGTCCCTGATAGGCAAAGGCGAGGTGCTGCATGACGCTTAGCAACCGCTGCAGCTGCATATTGGGAACCTTCCCGAACTCCTCAACCGCCTTCTTTACGTCCTCGAACCGCTGCTGGGCACGGCCGAGTTCCAGCGCCGCAAGCGAACGCTGGAAATAGAAATTTCCAAGCTCCAGCGACGACGCGCCGGCCGGCGGCAGCGACGCCAGAGTCGCTTCGTTTGCGGCCCGCTTGGCAGGGTCCGGCTTTTGGCGATCGAGAATGCCGGTAATGTCGTTGATGGTGCGCGGTGGCGGCACGAATGATACCGGCGCCGCGGCAGCCTGACCCGCCGACGTTTGCGTTCCCTGGAACGACTGGATGACCTTGATTGCGTCGTCGACGGACCGCTGCGCCAGCGCCGGGCTGGACAGGCAGGTTGTCACCAGAAGAAACAACGCCGCACGTATCGGGTTCAATGAATTGACCATGGCGCTTCCTTTTGGATCTCGTCCAGATTCCAAACTACCCGGTCCCAGGTCGTCAATCTGTGACGTCAATCACTCATGCGCTGCCCCACACCGAGCGCGCCGTGTTAACGATTAGCTCCAGCTTTCGCCACTGGTCATCCGGGGTGAGGCTATTCCCTTTGATGGTGCTGGCAAAGCCGCATTGCGGGCTCAGGGCCAGCCGGTCCAGCGGGACGTATTTTGCCGCCTCGTCGATCCGCCGCCGGAGTTCGTCAGCCGATTCGAGCTGCGGCTTTTTCGTCGTCACCAGCCCCAGCACGGCGACCTTGTTCTTGTTCAGATAACGCAGCGGCTCGAAGCCGCCGGCGCGCGGCGTGTCGTATTCCAGAAAAAAGGCATCGAGATTGATCTCGCCGAAAGTGACCTCGGCCACCCGATCGTAAGCCCCTTCCGCCGCCCAGGAACTTTCATGGTTGCCGCGACACATATGCATCGCCACCACGAGATCGGCCGGTTTGTCGCGCAACACGTCATTCAGCAGCTTTGCGTAGGTCATCGGCAACGCGTCGGGATCCTCGCCGATCTTGCGGGCGTTCTCGCGCATCTTGGGATCGCACAGGAACGGCAGATTGGTTTCGTCGATCTGCAGGTAACGACAGCCGGCGCCGTACAGCGCCTTGATCTCCTCGCGATAGACCTGAGCGAGATCGGCAAAGAACTGTTCGATATCGGGGTAGGCCTTGGGGTCGATCCCCGCACGGCCGCCTCTGAAATGAGCGATTGTCGGCGACGGGATCGCCTGCTTGGCCAGAACACCGTGACGCATGGCCAGCGGCTGCAAACCCTTGAAATCGTCGAGCGCCAGGCTGCGGCTGCGGCGCAGCTTGCCACGCACTTCGAGCCTAGGCGGCGCGAATTCTATATTCCCCTGCTCGTTCTGGAACCGGACCGGCAAGCCGCCGCGGACTTCGATGCCCTCGATCTTTTCCAGGAAATCGAGGAACCAGTGTCGGCGGTGAAACTCGCCGTCAGTGGCAACCTGCAGACCGACCGATTTCTGTAGCGCGACGGCTTCGTCGACACATCGCTGCTCGACGTCCCATAGCGCTTCGGCGGTAATCTCGCCCTTCTCCTTGCGGAGCCGAGCCTCGTGAATGGCGGCGGGTCGCAGCAGGCTGCCGACAACATCGGCTCGAAAAGGTGGTCGCGTTCCTGTCATGGTCTCCCCCGGTATTCTTGAATTATTACGATAGTCTATCAAATAGTCCGGGGGTGGCGCATGCCGCAACCCAACGCGGCGCGTCCGCGTTATACTGCCGGGAATTGGGCCCCTTGAATCGGCCCGGGAGTCGGAATGCCGCAAGAAGCCAGTCTGCCGGTTCATCCAGCCAGTCCGGGCGGTCTGATGTACGAGATCGACCCCGCCCGCCTCGACGGCGTCCTGTGGCGCCGGCCCTTCGCCTACTTCATCGACGTCGTGGTCATCTGCCTGATCGAGGTCCTGGCCTTCCTGGCCATGAGCCCGCTCTGGGCGATTTCGTTCGGTACGCTTACGGCGCCAATCATGCTCCTGATTGCAGCGATCCCGATCGCCTATCACACGCTCCTCATCGGCGGCTCCCGGTCCGCGACCTGGGGCCAGCGCCTGTTCGATCTTGAGGTGCAGCGGATCGATGGCGGTCGCCCGGCCTTCTTTCAGGCCTTCTTGCAAACTGTCCTGTTCTACGTGACGATTGGCTTCACCTCGTTCCTGATCCTGGTCGTTGTGCTGTTCAACCGTCACCGCCGTACCGTCCATGACTACCTCGCGGGCACCGTGACCCTCCGCCGAGCCAACGGGCCCGATATCCTGGCACCCGGAGGACAGGCATGACGGTTGCGCCGTCTGCCGCGCGATTCTTCTATTCCGCGCCGGCGCCGTGCCCCTACATGCCGGGCCGCATCGAGCGGCGCATCTTTGCCGACCTGACCGGCCCACGGGCCCCTCAGGGCTACGACATGCTTTCCGAGGCCGGCTTCCGCCGCAGCCTGGGCTTCGCCTACCGCCCGGCCTGCCCCGGTTGCAATGCCTGCGTGGCGGTGCGGATCCCAACTTCGGGCTTTCAGGAGGCTGCCAAATGGAAGCGGGTCCGGCGGACAAACGCGGATATCACAGCGACGGTCCGGCCGGCCGCCGCGACGGCCGAACAGTTTGCCCTGTTCGAGCGCTATCAGCAGGGCCGTCATGGTGACGGCGAGATGGCGCGGATGGATTTCGCCGACTACCGGACCATGGTTGAGGTCGGGGTGATCGACAGCATGGTGGTCGAGTTCCGAGACACCGACCGGAAGCTGGTCGGTGCCTGCCTTGCCGATAAACTGGGCATCGGCATGTCGGCGGTCTACAGCTTCTTCGACCCTGATCAGGACCACCGCAGCCTCGGCAGCTACATGATTCTCTGGCTAATCGACGAATGCCGCCGGATCGGCCTGCCTCACGTCTATCTGGGCTACTGGATCGCCGAGTGCCGGAAGATGGCCTATAAAACCCGATTCCGCCCGATCGAGGCCCTGACCCGCGACGGCTGGCAGGCCCTGGAGCCCTAAAGCCCGCCCGCCCCGCCGGCGCGTAAATCTCCGTACTTCTCTCTCCCGGTAGGCAATGGTACACAGCCTGAAGGGAGTTTTCACGGCGCCGCAAAAGCGCCAGCCCAAAACAAGAATTCGGGGCACTCTGTGAGCGTTCTGCTGCGTTTCAGCGGCCTGATTGATGTCGTCAACGAGCGTTTCGGGCGTATTGCCGCCTGGCTGGTTCTGATCGCCTGCCTGATCAGCGCCGGCAACGCGACCAGCCGCTACCTGTTCAGCCTGAGCTCGAACGCCTGGCTGGAAATCCAGTGGTATCTGTTTTCCGGAATGTTCCTGCTCGGCGCATCGTACACGCTCAAGGTTAACGAGCACGTCCGCGTCGATATCGTCTACGCCAACATCAGCGAGCGTGCGCGACTGTGGGTCGACCTGTTCGGCATGGTCTTCTTCCTCATGCCGGCGATGATCATGATCGCCTGGATGACCTGGCCGTTCTTCGTCGACTCCTACGTTCGCCACGAGGGATCAAGCAATGCCGGCGGCCTGCTCCGCTGGCCGGTGAAGCTGGTCATGCCGATCGGCTTCGCTCTGCTCGCGCTGCAAGGGCTTTCCGAGATCATCAAGCGCATCGCGGCGCTCCAAGGGCTGATCGCGGTCGAAACCAAATACGAAAAGCCGATGCAATGAGCAGGGCGCCGGGGATCTGCCGATGCTGACTTTCGACCTGATGGCTCCGCTGATGTTCGGCGGCCTTGTCGTCTTCATGCTGATCGGCTTTCCCGTGGCGTTCTCACTGGCCGCAGTTGGTCTCTTTTTCGCCGGCATCAGTATTCAAGCCGGCTTCTTCACCGTGGACTACCTCGGCAATCTGCCGCTGCGGATCTACGGGATCATGACCAATGAACTCCTGCTGGCGATTCCCTTCTTCACTTTCATGGGCGCCATTCTGGAGCGATGTGGTCTAGCCGAGGATCTGCTTGAAGGAACGGGCCAACTCTTCGGCAGCGTTCCCGGCGGCCTCGCCTATGCCGTCGTGATCGTCGGCGCGATCCTCGGCGCCATCACCGGCACCGTCGCTGCCTCGGTCATAGCGATGGGGCTGATCTCGCTGCCGATCATGCTGCGTTACGGCTACGACCAGAAGCTGGCGACTGGTGTGATCGCCGCGTCAGGCACCATCACTCAGTTGATCCCTCCGTCGCTCGTGCTGGTCATTCTGGCCGATCAGCTCGGGCGCTCCGTCGGCGACATGTATCGCGGCGCCATCGGCCCCTCGATCCTCCAGGTCGGCCTGTTCCTCGCCTTTATCTTCGCCGTATCGCTGGTGAAGCCGAAGCTGATGCCGCCGCTGCCGCCCGAAGCCCGTACACTGCATGGCTGGAAGCTGATCGGGCGCGTGATGTGGGGCATGGTCCCCTCGATCGTTCTGATCTTCCTGGTGCTCGGCACCATTTTCATGGGCCTGGCGACACCGACCGAAGCTGGCGCGATGGGTGCTGTCGGCGCCATTGTTCTGGCGGCGCTGCATCGCCGCCTGTCGTGGACGCTGGTGCGCCAGGGCATGGACACCACGATGCGGATCACCGCGATGGTGATCTTCATCCTGATCGGCTCGACCGTCTTCAGCCTGATCTTCCAGGGCGTCGACGGTTCGCTGTGGATCGAACATCTGCTGTCCGGCCTGCCCGGCGGCGCCACCGGCTTCCTGATCTTCGTCAATATCTTTGTGTTCTTTCTGGCGTTCTTCCTCGATTTTTTCGAGATCGCCTTCATTATCATTCCGCTGCTCGCCCCCGTAGCGGCCAAGCTCGGCATCGACCTGATCTGGTTCGGCGTCCTGCTCTGCGTGAATATGCAAACCTCGTTCATGCATCCGCCTTTCGGCTTCGCTCTGTTCTACCTGCGCGGAATCGCGCCGCGCGAGGTAAAGAGCTCCAATATTTACTGGGGCTCGATTCCCTGGATCATTCTGCAGCTGATCCTCGTGATCATCGTGATCTTCTGGCCGGAATCGGTAACCTACTGGCTGGATCGCGGCACCGGCGTCGACCCCAACACGATCGATATCGATCTCCCAGGTGAAGGCGCGAACGCTCCCACGCCGACCGCCAACGAACTACGCCAGGAAATGGGCGAACCGCCGGAAGCGGACGACGACGACGCGCCGCCCGACGACGACACAGAAGAGCCCGCCAACTGAGCGGCGCGCATAAAAAAAGCCCCGCTCGCGCGGGGCTTTTCCTTGGGATCGCTCCCGACTAATCGAAGATCAGCCCCGACGAGTGGGAGCTGCCGGTGCCGCCTGCGCACGCGGCGGTGCCATCTTCGTGCGGTTCTGCCCCATGTAGTTGTCGAAGGTATTCTCGGTTACCCGGAACCACTGCAACTGCTCGTCGCGGAAGCGCCGGAAAGCTTCATAGACCTTCTTGAACTTCGGGTTGGCCGCTGCCGTCTCTTCGTAAAGCTCATTGGTTGCCTTGAGGCAGGCATCCATGACTTCTTTGCTGAAGGGACGAAGCAGTGCACCGCCCGCAATAAGGCGGCGCAATGCAGCCGGGTTCTGGGCGTCGTACTTGGCCATCATCCAGCCATGCGCGTCGGCGCAGGCTGCTTCGAGGATCGCCTTGTTCTCGCCTGACAGACCGGCCCACTGAGTGGTGTTCACATAGGCCGACAATTGCGGACCACCTTCCCACCAACCGGGGTAGTAGTAGTACTTCGCGACCTTGTTGAAGCCGAGCTTCTCGTCATCGTAGGGCCCGACCCATTCGGCGGCGTCGATCGTGCCTTTCTCCAGAGACGGATAGATATCGCCGCCGGGGATCTGCTGCGGCACCGCGCCGAGCTTGGCCAGCACCTGACCGGCAAAACCACCGATACGCATCTTGAGACCTTGCAGATCCGCGACAGTCTTGATTTCCTTGCGGAACCAACCACCCATCTGGGCGCCGGTATTGCCGCAAGGGATCGCGTAGATATTGTAGTCGCGGAAGAACTCGTTCATCAACTCGCGGCCGCCGCCGAAATACATCCACGCGCTCTGCTGGCGTTCGTTGAGGCCGAACGGCACCGCCGTATCGAATGCAAAAGTCGGATCTTTTCCGATGAAGTAGTAACTGGCCGTATGCCCCATCTCGACCGTGTTGCCCTGAACGGCGTCGACGACACCGAACGCCGGTACGATTTCGCCGGCGGCAAACACTCGGATCTGGAACTTGCCGCCCGTCGCGTCATGCACGCGCTTGGCCATGTGTTCGGCCGCGCCGTAAATGGTGTCGAGGCTCTTCGGGAAGCTGGAGGCGAGCCGCCAGCGGATATCGGCAGATTGTGCGATCGCCGGGGCAGCCAACGCGCTGGCCGCGACGCCGATACCAGCGCCTTTGAGAAATTTACGTCTTTGCATGTGAAGCGTCCTCTCCAGTGATAGTTTTTTCAGGTCCTTAGGGGGCCTTTTCGGACGGCGCACAGACGCCATCGCTGCGGCATAGAATAGTACAGCCGAGGGCAGCTTGAGTAGCCGGAAAGCGGAAAGAGCAAAGAGCCCTTTTGGGGACAGGTCAGCCCTGCTTGCGGGCCTCGACGGCACGCCAGGCGAGCGGCAGGACCGCCGCGGCCAGGGCCAGTTTCACCACCGAGCCGGCGAGAAACGGGGTTAGGCCGCCGGCGATCGCCTTCTCCCAGCCGATCAGCGTGGCCAGCCACGCGACACCGGGGGCAAAGAGCAGGACGGTGCCGATGGCCAGCGCCGCGACCGACAGAACCGGCTTCCGGTCCCAGCCCCGCTCCGCCAGCCAGCCCATGAGCCAGGCGACCAGTACAAAACCAGCCAGGAAGCCCCCCGTCGGGCCGGCCATATAGGCGAGACCGATGCCGCGCTCGGGCGTTCCCGAAAACACCGGGAGGCCGGCCGCCCCTTCCAGCAGATACAGGATCACCGTCGCCGCCCCGAGGCGCGAGCCGTAAGTCATGCCGATCACCAGCACGACGAAGGACTGCATTGTCATCGGCACCGGCCACATCGGCACGCTCGCCTTCGCGGAGGCCCAGAGCAGCAGACTGCCCAGCACAGCGAGAATCACCTGCCGCACAAGCGGGCGGTCGGTGGCCGGCCACAGGTGATCGACAAGCGGACGATGCGTAGCGGCGGTGATCATGACGGTCTCTCCCTCGGCGACTTCTGCGATGTTCCTACGCCAATCCAGGCGCCCCGTAAATCAGGTCAGGCGGAAACCCTTGGGCGGCAGCAGGCCGGCCTGACCGCGCTCGCCGAGCCAGTTCTTGGGCGCGTTTTCCTTCTTGTCGCTGTCCTTGAAGCCGACGGGCCAGCCATTCTCGAAGGTGAAGGTGCGCACCGTCTCGAGCTCGCTATTCTTCGACTTCTGCAGCGTAACGCCGCGCCCGCGATTCATTTCAGGCAGTTCCGACAGCTTGAACAGCAGCAGCTTGCGGTTCCTGCCCATCACCGCGACCGTGTCGCCTTCAACAAAGGTACAGGACCGCGCCGTGACGCCTTCGCCGACATTCAGCACCTGCTTGCCGGCGCGGGTCTGCGCGATCACTTCATCTTCGGGCACGACGAAACCACGGCCGTCGCTGGCCGCGACCAGCAGCTTGCGCCCGGGCTTGTGCAGGAACACGTCGACGATCTCGGCATCGCCCATCTCGACCAGCATCTTCAGGTTCTCGCCGTCGCCGCGACCACGCGGCAGACGATCCCCGGGAATCATGTAGAAGCGACCGTTGCTGGCGAACACCATCAGCCTGTCGGTGCTTTCTGCCCTGAAATCGAAGCGCGCCTCGTCGCCCTCTTTGTAGCGGACCTCGCCGATCGCCTTGTCTTCCATATGGCCTTTGAAGGCACGCACCCAGCCCTTCGCCGAAACGACGATCGTCACTGGCTCGCGCTCAATCAGCGCCTCGATCGGCACGATCACCGCCGGCGGCGCATCGGCCAGTTCCGTGCGGCGCTTGCCCAGCGGCGTCTTCTCGCCGAACCGGGTGCGGATATCCGTGACTTCCGCGCTGATCGCCTGCCAGCGGCGATCCTCGTCCTTGAGCAGCCGGTTGATCTCTTTCTTCTCTTCCGAAAGCTTGTCGTGCTCGTTCTTGATCTCGACCTCTTCAAGCTTCCGCAAGGCGCGCAGGCGCATGTTCAGGATCGCGTCAGCCTGAACGTCAGTCAGCTTCCACTTCTTCATCATCACCGCTTTTGGGTCATCCTCCGTGCGGATGATGCGGATCACGGCGTCGATGTTGAGATAGGCGATCAGGTAGCCGGCCAGGACTTCCAGCCGCCGCTCGATATTCCCGAGGCGGAAGCGCGACCGGCGCAGCAGCACTTCGTGACGATGATCGAGGAACGCCTGCAGCACGTCGCGCAGGGGCATGACCCGAGGCACGCCGTCCTTGTCCAGGACGTTCATGTTGAAGGAGATGCGCGCCTCAAGTTCGGTCTGACGAAACATCGATTCCATCAGCACCTTGGCATCGACATTGCGGCTCTTGGGTTCAAGCACCAGCCGGATGTCTTCGGCGGATTCATCGCGGATGTCGCCGAGCAGCGCCAGCTTACGGTCCTGCAGCAGTTCGGCTACCCGCTCGATCAGGCGAGACTTCTGCACCTGATAGGGAATTTCGGTGACGATGATCTGATACTGGCCCAGGCCGATTTTTTCCTCGTGCCATTTCGCGCGCACGCGGAACGAACCGCGGCCCGTCGCGTAGGCCTGCTCGATCGCTTCGCGGCTTTCGACCAACACGCCACCGGTCGGAAAATCCGGCCCCTTGAGCAGTTCGACCAGCTTGCTGTTGTGCGATTTCGGAAACTTGA
Organism: Alphaproteobacteria bacterium; assembly: GCA_965279355.1. GTDB lineage: Bacteria > Pseudomonadota > Alphaproteobacteria > CACIAM-22H2 > CACIAM-22H2. Next base: position 618,456 of record OZ257155.1, read on the forward strand.
TGAGATGCAGCAGCGCCGTGCATATCTCGCCGACATTGTGCGGCGGAATGCTGGTCGCCATGCCGACCGCGATGCCGTTCGATCCGTTAGCCAGAAGATTGGGAAAGCGCCCCGGCAGGACGATCGGCTCTTCGCCTTCGCCATCATAGGTCTGGCGGAAATCGACAGAGTCCTCGTCGATGCCGTGCAGCAATTCCTTGGCCACCTCGGTCATACGCGCTTCGGTGTACCGCATGGCCGCGGCGCTATCGCCGTCGATATTGCCGAAATTGCCCTGCCCGTCGACCAGCGGATAACGCTGCGCAAATTCCTGTGCCAGACGGACCAGCGCGTCATAGACCGAGACGTCGCCATGCGGGTGATACTTACCGATGACGTCGCCGACGACGCGAGCGCATTTCTTGAACCCCGAAGCGGGGTCGAGATGAAGCTGCTGCATGGCGAAGAGCAGCCGCCGATGGACGGGCTTCAGGCCGTCGCGCACATCCGGCAGCGACCGCGACATGATGGTCGACAGCGCATAGGACAGGTAGCGCTGGCCCAGAGCATCGGCGAGGGAAGTCGGCCGGATCTCTGCGGCAACGACGTTGGAAGGGGTTTTGGCCATACTTTTGCGAATCCGAGGGGGTCTTAACGATTGGCGGGGAGTGTAGTGACTCGGCGCCAGCGATCAACAAACCGCGTACGGGCCGGCGGCTCCGGTTTTTCGTGCGGTGCGAGGACATGGCGCTCCAGAAAATGCCCGGTAATCCGCAGTCCCTCACCGACGGCCAGCGAATCGGGTGCCTCCGCCCCGGAGAAGAACGCCGGCAGCGCAAAGAGCTTGTCGGCAAAGGGAGCCCCCGCCTCCCGGCTGACCGCCCGGCCCGTCCGGGGGGAAATATAGGCGAGATCGGTCCGCTGGCCGGTCACCGCGCAAGTCTCCAGATCGAGCCCGAAGCCCAGTTCGGCCAGGCAGATCGCCTCCCAGCGGACATAGGCCGCCCCGGCCAGTTCCGGCGACTGACCGCCATCAAGTTCCTGGAGCAGCGTCACGGTCCCGTCGAACAGGGCCGGATGCGGCTCCCGCTCGGGCACCGCCGATTCCAGCACCGCGCAGGCGGACGCGATGGCGCCCAGATGCAATGCGTCATCCATCGCCCGCGCCGCGAAGCCGTCCACCAGTTCGCCAGTCAATGTGCCGAGATGCTCGGCGAGCCGCGCCCGCCATTGTGCCGCGACAAGATTGCCGGACTGCCACAGCGCCGAAGCCCGCTTCCCCGCCCCGCCCCGCACCAGGCCGGAATGACGCCCGTGCTCGCGGGTCAGCAGCGAGACGACGGCGGCATTCTCGCCATGACGGCGGCGCGACAGCACGATGCCTTGATCGGACCAGTCCATCGTACAGGGTTAGCGTGATTCCACCGGGGCGTACACGCCGATCGGCTCAGTCCGTTCTCACGCGTCGTATTCGAGGCCCCAGAGCTTGTAGAAGTCGCGGCGTTCGTCCCAGTTCTCAGCCACCTTCACATGCAGCATGAGGTGGATCTTGCGGTCGAGCAGGCGCTGTAGTTCCAGGCGGGACGACTGACCGATCGTTTTGATCTGCGCCCCTTTGGCACCGATCACGATCTTGCGCTGGCCTTCCTTGCGCACGTAGATCACCTGATTGACCCGCGCGCTGCCGTCAGCGGCTTCCTCCCAGGACTCGGTTTCCACGGCGAGGCTGTAGGGAATCTCCTGCCGCAGTTGCCGGAAGGCGTGTTCGCGCGTTACCTCGGCAGCCAGCAGCCGCATCGGCATATCGGTGGTTTCGTCTTCGGGGTACAGAAACGGCCCGGCCGGCATATGACTGGCCAGCCATTTTTTGAGATCGGCAACCCCGTCACCGGTTTCCGCCGAGATCATGAATGTGTGGTCGAAATGATGCAGCTGGTTCAGTTGGTCGGCGAGTTCCAGCAGCACCGGCCGTTTCACCAGATCCACCTTGTTGATGATGAGCGCAACGGCGACCTTGCGCTCCTTCACACCTTCGATGAGAGCCCGCGTCCCTTCATCGATGCCGTGCTTGGCATCGATCATCAGCAATGCGCCATCGGCATCCTCGGCGGTGCGCCATGCGCTATCCACCATGGCGCGATCCAGCCGCCGCTTCGGACCAAAAATACCGGGCGTGTCATGCAGGACGATCTGCGCGTTGCCTTCGATGGCAATGCCGGTGATCCGGGTGCGGGTCGTTTGCACCTTCGGACTGACAATCGACACCTTGCTGCCGACCAGCCGGTTGACCAGGGTCGACTTGCCAACATTGGGCACGCCCAGAATGGCGACCACCCCGCAGCGGGTTTCAGGTGTCTCTGTTGTTATCATGACTTGCCTTGAAGGCGGAGCAGCAGGATCGCGGCTGCTTCCTGCTCCGCCATGCGTTTGGACTGGCCCTTCGCCGTGACGGGATCATGGCCGGGAACCGATACTTCAATGATGAAGGCCGGACGATGCGCCGGTCCGGTCGAACTGACAACGCGATATTGCGGCAGAGCCTTGCCACGCGCCTGCGCCCATTCCTGCAACGCCGTTTTGGCGTCGCTCGGCGGGATCGTGAGTTCGGCGATCAACGGTTCGAAGTGCGTCGCCAGGAACCGTCCGGCGACCTCCATACCGCCATCGCGATATAGCGCACCCATCACCGCCTCGAACGCATCCGACAGGACGGCCGGATTGTCGCCGCCGCCAGCGTGGGCCTCGCCTGTCGATAGTCGAAGATAACGGCCAAGATCGATGGTCCTCGCAAGCGCCGCCAGACTGTCGCGATTGACCAGATGCGCGAAGCGTCGGGCAATCGCACCTTCTTCGTCTTCGGGATAGCGCGCCAGAAGCAGTCCAGCCACGGCAAGACCAACGACACGGTCGCCCAAAAATTCCAGACGGTCGAACTGTTCCCCGCCGCGCTGCCGTCCAAGACTGGAATGGTGGAGAGCGGACATCAACAGACTGCGGTCAGCAAACCGGTGCCCAAGCGCTGTTTCCAGCGGAGCAACGTCCTCGGCGGCGACGCCCGAAGGGCGGTCACCGTTGGAGCCTTCACGGCGGCGACGCATGGTCACCGAAATCAGCGGATCACGTTGAACAGCCGTCCGAACCGCGTCGCCGACGGCCAGTTCCAAAGTTCGTAGAGGGCGGCGGTTCCGTCGGTGGAGAAGAAGATGATCTCCGCGCGTCCAACGAGGTTGTCGGCTGGAATAAATCCGACCCCGCCGCGATTGGGCGGCGTACGGCTGTCGAGAGAGTTGTCGCGATTGTCGCCCATCGCAAAGAAATGACCGGCCGGTACGACAAATTCAGGCGTGTTGTCGACTTCGCCGTTGTCGCCGCGTTCTTCGAGAATGCGATGCGTGCGGCCGTTCGGTAGCGTCTCGATGTATTGCGGCACCCGGCGCGTGAAGCGGCCGTCGGTCTCCACGAAATCGTCGATCCGCTCGCGCAGCACCGGCGCGCCGTTGATCTGGAGGATGCCTTCCCTCACCTGAATGCGATCGCCGGGCAGCCCGACGATGCGCTTGATGTAGTCAGTCTTATTGTCCCGCGGCAGCTTGAACACCGCGACATCGCCGCGCTCGGGATCGCTACCCATGATGCGTCCGGAAAACAGCTTCACGCCATAGGGCAGCGAATAGGTGCTGTAGCCGTACGAATACTTCGAGACGAACAGATAGTCGCCGACCAGCAATGTCGGCACCATCGAACCCGAGGGGATATTGAACGGCTCGAAGGCAATGGTGCGGATGCCGAACGCGATCAGAAGCGCGATCAGGATCGTCTTGACGAACTCGACGACCCCGCTCGAGGTCTTACGCTGCATGAGGCTCCTGGCCGGCGGAGGCGACAAAGGTCAAAACGCCTGTGAATCGAGGGCTGTAGGGGATGAAGCCTGCCGTGGCCCCGGATGTCAAGCGCTGGCGGTCTCGGCTGGCAAGCGCGGCAGCAGGTGGCGACGCAGATTGTCCGCGCGATCCGATCCCGCCACGAGTTCAAGCACGCGAACCGCGGCGTAGAAATGCGCCTGGGCCGAGGCGCGGCTACCCTCGGTCATCGCATTGTAGTCGATGCGCCCGGCGGCCCAGCGGGCGCGATCTTCAATCGAGCGCCCGATCGTCTCGATTTTGTCGAAAAACGCCGTCTTCAGTCCTAAATCTTCGGCGTATTTGACGCACAGGCGCAATGCCACGGCCTGGTCCTCAGCCGCCTGCATCGACGCCGCATCGGGTGGCTCGGACAGAAGCAACACCGGCAGAACGTTCGAGAGCGCCCATTCCAGAGCCGTTGCCTGCGGCGGCTCCGGCAGCGCATTCAGGATGCGGCGATCCGCATCCTTCAGGACATTCTCCTCCACCAGTTCCGTCACCTTGCCGCGGATGCGCTCAAGGCGGCGCATCGCCGTCGGACTGGAACGGTTCTGGAACGCGCCATGCGCGCCCAGCAGATCGCGAATACAGCTTCGGAGTTCGCGCACCATGGCTGAACGGCTGTCTTCGCGAGCGGCAAGACCGGTGACGGAGCGCAACTGCTCTTCAACATCCTCGACCAGCGATTCACCCGCCAGGTTCAGGGACGATTCATCGACGTCGGCGCGCGACACGGCTGCAATGCGGTCGATGACCGCGACGATATCAGACGGGCTTTTCAGCCAGACCAGCAGCAGATCGATGATGAAATGCTGGTGGCGCCGGTTGACCTCGTTGATGGCCTCGAAGGCAACAACCAGCGCTTCGATATGCTCTTCGGTGACGCGACGTAACGGCCGGCGATCCAGCTTGCGCTTCAGCTCCTGCAGAACATCGGCGACCTGGAGATAGTCGGCCATGAACAGCAGATCGTGATAGGCGCGTTCGCTCAGGCTGCCCAGAGCCGGATCGGGACTGCCGTCACGCTTCGGCTTCAGGATCTCGTGCAGGAGTTCGGCGGCGTACGCCCAAAGCTGGCGCCCAGTCCGCTCAACCTTCCTGATGTCGTCACCGGCGGCGCGCAGATTGGCTGACAGCTTCTGCAGCTTCTTCACATCGGCGCGCTCGACAAAGATACGCCAGCACGGATCGATGGAGCGCCGCGGCACCAAAGTGCCGATCCCCTTGGGCTCGGCGTCATTGGTCAGGAGTTCTTCGAACGGGCGGCAGAAGATGCGCTGCAACGTCAGTTTGCGTGCCGGCCGCAGGCGCACCAGCCGCGGCCGCATCTTCGACATCAGCGCATCGACGGCGCCCCGGCCGCCGAATTCCGGGCGGCGGTCTTCCAGTACCGCGACGATCTGACGAAATTTTGCCGGGGAGAGCTTGAGCAGCCGTTGCTCGATGAGGGTCAGTTCATCGTCCGGCGCGCTCATGCCCGACCGCCTTAAACCGTTCGAGACGCAACACCAGCTCGATATCGACGCTGCCGGACAGCCAGTCCTCATGCGCACGCACCCGCGTGCGATACAGCGCCTGGCTCAGATCGCCCCAGGTCTTCCGTCCACGCGTGTTGAGCTCGCGACGCGGCATCACCGGCAGCAGACGCAGCATTTCACCGACCGTATCCTGCGTCCCTTCGCGATCGCCGCGATCGGCTTCGCGCCACATCGTCACGACCGGCCGCCAGCCATCGAGCATCCAGGTCAGGCGTTCCATCAGCGCCTCGATCCGCTCGAAGCTAACCATCCAGTCGCCCAGCGTGCCGCGCATGTCGGATGCATAACGATCGACGCCGTTGACGACGGTGCGCGCGCCGCTAGAGGTTTCCTCGGCGATGCGGGCGCAGACCCGGGCGCTTTCGCCGGCCTCCGCTCCCTCGCGGTCGCTCCATTCATCGAGGTCGCCGGCGATATCATTCAGGTCCGCTATGAGCTGCCGCAACCTACAGGTGTAATTGAGTCCGGGCACGCCGACCGGGGCTACCGCCCCCGCCCAGGCTTCAAGCCGGGCGTAAAAATCGTCGGCCGAAAGCTGAAACACGGCGGCGATGCGCGAGAGGATGAGTTTGGTCCGGGCGCGGCCGGCGTCGTGCGTCAGATCGCCGGGGCCGATCTGCAGCTTGCCGCCGCTCAGCTGCTTCACCGCCTCCGAAACGAGGAAGAAGTTGGTAAGCAGCCGCTCGTTCTCGTCATCGCCCGCGGCCTGCCTCGCGGCCTGTGCGTTGATGGCACCGGCAAGACCGGTCTGCTCCACTTTCAGCGTGGCGTCGCGGATTTCCGTCGGTTTCGACTGCGGCAAGACCTCGATCTCTTCACGCAGCATGCGGTCATGCACCGTCATCACGAAGACGGACGGCAGGCTGCGCCAGGGAATGATGTAGGTGTCGCGGCCGCCGGCAAGTCCAGGGACCAGGAGTTCCAGGCCGTGTTCTTCCTGCTGGCGGACGCGCGAGAACGCCAGGACAGGCGTCGTGAACGGCACGACGGCTCCCCGCTCTTCAAACGTATTCGGCCAGAAATTATCGGCCTTTTGAGCCGAGGGAGTAACAGCCATCAACCGAGCCCCTGAGATCAGCGCACTCTAGCCATTTGAGTGCCAATGCCAAGCCTCGAATCGTTCGCCATCCAACGCTAGGCACCGGAGATTAACGGTGCGTTAAAGGCACAAATTAAGGTTTAGGAATTGCTGATATGATGACCATCGCCTGCGCCAGCGGCGGCTCGTCGGTGATCGTCAGATCGATCTGCGCCGCCATGCCGGCCGGCAGCAATTTATTGAGCCTTTCCAGCGCCCCACCGGTGAGTTGCAGCGTGGGACGCCCGCCCGGCAGATTGACGACACCCATGTCCCGCCAGAACACACCGCGCCGGAAGCCGGTGCCTAATGCTTTGGCACAGGCCTCCTTGGCGGCGTAGCGCCGGGCGTAGCTCGCGGCGCGGTTGAAGCGGCCCTCACATTTCTGGCGTTCCAGCGGCGTGTAGATTCGCTCGATGAAACGGGTACCGAAGCGCTCCAGAGTTGCTTCGATGCGCCGGATGTCGATGAGATCGCTGCCGAGGCCGATGATCATTGGACAGTTCGCTCAGTTCGCTCATCTTTCACGTGTTCTGCGATTTCGCGGATCAGCTTGTTGAAGATCGCCTGGGCGAAATCGGGGTAGTCGCGGGCGGTCATCAGGAAGGCACCGGGACCGCCGATGACGTCGCGTGTGTAGGACGCGACCAGCATCTCGGCCCGGGTCGGTAGCATCGACCCTTCCTTCAGAACCGCCAACGCATTGATAGTAATGCCCGCGTTGACGGCGGCGTCGCGCGCCTGTGCCGCCGGGACGTGGCTGCGATTGTCCGGACCGTCGCCGGAAATGTCGATCACCGCCCGCTCGGCGGTAATCGGACTGTTACGGATCATCGCATGAGCGTGGGCGATGGCATCGCCGATGGCGTTCGAGGTCTGGCGGACACGCGGGGCCGCCTTGATGCTCGCGCCGAGCGCAGCCGCACTGGCCGGCCCGTCGATCCGCATCCAGTCGATGACGGTGCGCGGAGCACCCGGCGTGCCCCATTCGACAAAGGCAACCGCGATGGCGCCGCGCCGGCCGCTGGCGATCGCTCTCAGGATGCGGGGATCGGCGATCGCCTCGGCATAGCCGTCGCGCTGGAAGGAGAACTCGTCGTCGTCGATGCTGCCCGACGCATCGACGCAGAGCACCAGCAGCGTATCGACAGGTTGTGCGTCCGCCGGACGACCAAACAGCAGCAGAACAGCAAGAGCTGCAAAAAAGACCCGCACGTCAGGCCGTCGCCTCGCCGTTGCCTTCGGCCCGCGCGCGGTCCATCAGCGAGCGCATGCGGCGGATGGCGCTGTCGAGGCCGCTGAAGATTGCCTCGCCGATCAGGAAATGGCCGATGTTGAGTTCGACGACGGTCGGGATTGCCGCGACCGGCGCCACTGTGTCGAAGCTCAGACCATGGCCGGCATGGCATTCCAGACCGATCGCCTCGGCATGCTGCGCGGCCTTCACAATCCTTGCGAGTTCCTGCGCCTGCCGCGCGGGATCATGCGCGTCGCAATAGGAGCCGGTATGCAGCTCCACCACCGGCGCGCCGAGATCCTTCGCGACATCGAGTGCCTTCGGATCGGCCTCAATGAAGAGCGAGACACGGATGCCGGCGGCGCCAAGCTCCTGCACGTAACGCCGCAGGTTGTCCTTGCCGCCGACGACATCGAGACCGCCTTCCGTCGTCCGCTCCTCGCGCTTCTCCGGCACCAGGCACGCGGCGTGCGGCTTGTGCCGTTTCGCAATCGCCAGCATCTCATCGGTCGCCGCCATTTCGAGGTTCAGCGGGCGGTCGATCTCGGCCATCAGCCGCGCGATGTCGTCGTCGGAGATATGCCGGCGGTCTTCGCGCAGATGCGCGGTGATCCCATCGGCCCCGGCCTGTGCAGCCAGCCGCGCCGCGCGCACGGGATCGGGATGCCGCCCGCCGCGCGCGTTTCGGATGGTCGCCACGTGATCGATATTTACGCCGAGCCGGAGAAAACGGGACCGCATGAGACCTCTGTTAGCGAATGACGCCGCAGGCGATGCGACCGCCGCCGCCGCCCAGGGGAGCGGGCTGATCGTCGAAATTGTCGCCGCCGGCATGGATCATAACCGAACGACCGACGACGTCGCGAACCTTCAGGCGTTTGGCGATCACCGGCACGCGGGTCATGCCGTCGGCATCGACGACCAGGATCGGCAGGTCGCCGAGATGGCTCTGGTCGCTATGCGGACCGCGATGCTGGTTGGCGGTTTGCGGGTCGTAGTGACCGCCCGCCGCCATGCCCGCCGCCGGCTGGTTGTTGGCGCCCGGCCCCGGCCCGCAGTTGGGATTGGTGTGGATATGAAAACCGTGCGGCCCCGGCGGCAGCTGCGACAGCTTTGGCTCGACATAGAGACCAGCCGGCGTGTCGCGCATCTCTAGCGTGCCGATGGCGGCGCCGACACCGGTGGCTGTGATGGCATTCACCGGGACTGATTTCATTGCCCCCTGCTGCGCAAACGCCATTCCGGCTGCGGCAGCACCGGTAAGAACAACGGCAACCGCGACTGCTCTAAGCATGTTTGCCTCCCATGGTTTTGTCTTTGAACTCGACGGCGTGTTCAGCCGCGGGCGCGTTCGACCGAATTGATGGCCGGCGTCGCGCGCAGGGCGGCGATGATATTGGAGAGGTGCTTCACGTCGCGCACCTCGATATCGATCAGCATCTCCCAGAACTGCAGGGAGCGGTTGGTGATCTTGAGATTCGTGATGTTGCCCTGATTCTTGGCGATCACCGTCGACAGCGAGCCGAGGCTGCCGGGCTCGTTCTGCACCACCATGTTGATGCGGCCGACGCGGGTCTCCTGGCCAGCGCTCTCATCCTCCCAAGACACATCGAGCCAGCGCTCCGGCGTATCGGCGAAGCTCTCCAGCGTGTCGCAATCGATGGTGTGGATGGTGACACCCTTGCCGGTCGTGACGATACCGACGATGCGGTCGCCCGGCAGCGGATGACAGCAGCCGGCATAGTGGACCGCCATGCCAGGGATCAGTCCCTTGATCGGCAGGGCGTGGCCATTGGCTTTCTTTTTGCGGGTGCGGATCTGAACAACGTTGGCCGGTTTCTGATCCTTGATGCCGGGGAAGACGGAAACCAGAACCTCGCGGTCAGTCAGCAACCCCTCACCGACCATCGCGTACAGATCGTCGGTATCCTCGCATTTGAAGTTCTTGAGGACGCCCTCCAGCGCTTTCTCGGTAAGTTCATGCCCTTCGCTGCGGAATGCCTTTTGCAACATCGAGCGGCCGAGATCGAGGAACTGCGTGCGCTGCTGTGTGCGGATGAACCGCCGGATGCGCGCCCGCGCCTTGCCGGTCACGACGAACCGCTCCCAGGTCGGCGACGGCGTCTGCGCCTTGGAGGTGATGATGTCGACCTGATCGCCGTTGTTGAGCGCGGTGCGCAGCGGCATCATGCGGCCGTTGATCTTGGCGCCGACGCAATGATCGCCGACCTGCGAATGGACGGCATAGGCGAAGTCGACCGTTGTCGAGCCGCGCGGCAGCGCGATCAGGTCGCCCTTGGGCGTGAAGCAGAAGACCTGGTCCTGGAACATTTCGAGCTTGGTGTGCTCGAGGAATTCCTCAGGCCCCGCCGCATGCTCGAGGATATCGAGCAGTTCGCGCATCCAGCGATACTGCCGTCCGTCGCGCGACTGCTCGCCGCTGGCATTGCCGCCCTTATAGTTCCAGTGCGCCGCCACGCCGAATTCGGCGATGTCGTGCATCTCGCGCGTGCGGATCTGCACCTCGATACGCTGCCGCTCCGGCCCGAACACGCCGGTATGAAGCGAGCGATAGCCGTTCGGCTTGGGGATCGAGATGTAATCCTTGAAACGTCCCGGCACGACCGGATAACGCGAATGCATGATGCCCAGCGCGCGGTAACAGGACGCGATATCGGTGACCACGACGCGGAACGCCATGACGTCGGAGAGCTGCTCGAAGCCGACATCCTTGCGCTGCATCTTGCGCCAGATCGAATAGGGCGTCTTTTCGCGGCCTGAAACCCAGGCTTCCAGCCCCTCTTCCGCCAGCACGCGCTTGAGCTGGTCGGTGATGCGCGGGACGATATCGCCACCGCGTTCGCGCAGGAATGACAGGCGGGCCAGGATCGAATCCCGGACGTCGGGGTTGATATGGCTGAAGGCCAGATCTTCCAGTTCTTCCTGGATGGCGCGCATGCCGATACGCTCAGCGAGCGGCGCGTAGATATCCATCGTCTCACGGGCGATCCGCACCCGCTTTTCCGGGTCAACGATGTGATGCAGTGTCCGCATGTTGTGCAGGCGGTCGGCGAGCTTCACCAGCAGCACCCGGATGTCTTCCGACATCGCGATCAGCAGCTTGCGGAAATTCTCGGCCTGCTTGGTCTGATCGGATTGCAGTTCGATGCGCGACAGCTTGGTCACGCCATCGACCAAGCGCGCGATCTCGGGGCCGAACAGCTTCTGGATTTCCTCCAGCGTGGTCAGCGTGTCCTCAACCGCATCGTGCAGCAGCGCCGTCACGATCGACGCGGCGTCGAGCTTGTAATGGGTCAGGATGCCGGCGACTTCGAGCGGGTGCGAAAAATACGGATCGCCCGAGGCGCGCTTCTGCTGCCCATGCACCTTCATCGAGAAGACGTAGGCGCGGTTGATCGCGTCTTCGTCGGCGCCTGGGTCATAGGCCTTGACCCGTTCGACCAGTTCGAACTGACGGATCATGACGCGGTGCCCCCTACGGGCCGCCGATGGCGGGTAACGCTACTTGGGGAATCTCTGTCGTGCTGAAACGCCCCGGCCTTCCGATCGGAAGAGCGGGGTAATCCGGCGCCCTGTGTATTCAAGGCGCCGGAAATGGCCGGGTCAGGCCTCTTCGTCTGCAGCCGGCGCATCAGCGTTGCCGGCCTCCTCGCCTTCGACTGCCTCAGCGCCTTCGCTCTCGTCGATTTCGGCGCCGTCCTGGATCGCCTCGTACGGCACGCCGGCGACATTGGTGTCGGCCGCGAGCAGCTCCATGGCGTCGTCCTCGGGCTCATCGCTCTCAACATGCTTCTGCAGGCTGGAAATCAGCGCCTGACGGAGGTTGTCGAGATCGACGGAACCTTCCGCGATCTCGCGGAGAGCGACGACCGGGTTCTTGTCGTTGTCGCGCTCAAGCGTGAGCTCGCCACCGGAAGAGATCTCACGCGCGCGCTGGCCAGCCAGCAACACGAGATTGAAACGGTTGGGAATCTTAACGACGCAATCTTCAACGGTTACGCGAGCCATCGGCGATCAAATCTCCAGAGCGTATCGGTATAGGGGCAATATAGGGTGCCGAGCCCCCTAAACACAAGCATTTCTGAGGGGTTAGCAGCCATGTTTTATGCGCAGGACCGGCTGTTTTGCGCAATTTTACGCCGCTGGCGTCAGCGGCTCGGCCACAGCGTCTTCCGGCAGCCCGGCCAGCAAGTCGTTCATACTCTGGCCCGTTTTGGGGTGGCGCCAGTCCGGAGCCAGTTCCGCCATCGGTTTCAGGACAAAAGCCCGCCCGTTCAGGCGGGGATGCGGCAGCAGCGGCGTGGCCGCCTCGCTGATCGTGCCGTTGTAGTCGATGAGATCGAGATCGATGACCCGCGCCGCATTCACCATGCCGGCCTCGCGGGTCCGCCCCATTGCCCGCTCCACCTCATGCATCGTCGCCAGCAGCTCTGCCGGGGCCAGCGCTGTCTCGACCGCGGCGACACCGTTAGTGAACCATGGCTGGTCGGAAGGCGGCCAGGGCGGCGTCCTGTACCAGCGCGAGCGCCGCAGCACGCGCACGCCTGCCGCCTGGAGCATCACCAGCGCTCGCTCGCAATTCTCTACTGGCGTCCCCGCCGCGCCGGCGAGGTTGGACCCGAGCGCGATCAGGATCATCGCGGGAGGTCAGTTCGCCGTTTCGAGCGTGCTGTGAACATCGGACGGACGCTGCTGAAGGATACGCTGGATCAGCTGCGACGACTGGCTCTGGTCCATCTGCATGCCCACCCATCCAAACCCCGGATGCAGCAAAGCCAGCACGATACCGCCGGTGATCAGATCTGGCTGCACCCACCAGCGGGCTTTCGGCACGACCGTCATCGAACCGCCGGTGGTCGGATCCTGTTGCGGAATTGCCGGCTCCATGTTGATCCGCGCGTGGGAGAACGTCTGCACCAGACGCTCGACATCTGCGGTGTCCAGTTCCATGGCTGCTGCGCCGGGGAATTGCACGATCAGCTTCTGGCGGTCTTCCGACATCCGCAACGTGGGCACCGTGCTGCTCATGATCCGTCTCCACAATGCATGCTGTAACGCGCCCGCCACAAAACCGTTCGGGGGACTTGTCGCATCATCTTCGAAGCGCTAGAAATTTTGTGTTCAGGCATATGCGTATTACCAGTTCACGGAGTATTTCGAATGATGTTTTACCCGCAGGAGCGTCTCGCCCTGTTTATCGACGGCGCCAACCTCTATTCCGCCTCGCGGGCTCTCGGTTTCGATATCGATTACAAGAAGCTGCTGTCGCTGTTCCAGAACAAAGGCCGCCTGATCCGCGCGTTCTATTATACAGCACTTGTCGAGGAGCAGGAGTACTCGCCGATCCGGCCGCTGATCGACTGGCTGGACTATAACGGCTACACGATGGTGACGAAGCCCATCAAGGAATTCACCGATGCCCACGGCCGGCGCAAGGTGAAGGGTAGCATGGATATTGAGCTGGCCATCGACATGATGGAAATGGCCGACCGGCTCGACCATATCGTGCTCTTCTCGGGCGACGGCGATTTCCGCCGGCTGATCGAAGTGGTGCAGCGCCGCGGGATCCGCGTGACCGTCGTCTCGACGATCCGCTCGCAGCCACCGATGGTCTCCGACGATCTCCGCCGCCAGGCCGATGCGTTCGTCGAGTTGCAGGATCTCATGCCGCAGATCCAGCGCGCCGGCGGCGAGCGTCCCCATCGTGAGCCCCGTGACAATCGCGAGGTCGCCTCACCCGCTCATCCCGAGCGCTACTACGCGCAGGAGACCGAGCCCGTCCGCTAACGCCGATGGCCCGCACCCCGGCGCAAGTCCCGCTTCTGACCGGCGAGCCCAAGCGGGACTGCCCATATTGCCCGCGCCTCGTTGATTTCCGCGAAACTTTGCGCGCCGAATATCCCGACTGGCACAACGCGCCGGTGCCGAGCTTTGGATCGATGTCGGCGGCGCTGCTGATCGTCGGTCTGGCGCCGGGTCTGAAAGGTGCAAACCGGACCGGACGTCCGTTCACCGGCGACTTTGCCGGCGATCTGCTCTACGCAACGCTGAAGAAGTTCGGCTTCGCCACCGGCACGTATGCGGCCGTGCGCGATGACGACGTGTGGAAGCCCGATACACTGACCCTGAAGGACGTCCGCATCGTCAACGCGGTCCGCTGCCTGCCGCCACAGAACAAACCGCTGCCGATCGAGATCAAGACCTGCCGTGGTTTTCTGGCGTCAGAGATCGGCAATATGCCGAAGCTGAAAGCCATCGTGGTCCTTGGTCGGGTCGCGCACGATGCAACAGTCGCGACACTCGGACAGAAACAGCGGAACTTTCCGTTCGGGCACGGCGCGCTGCATACAATGCCGAACGGCATCGTCCTCGCCGACAGTTATCACTGCTCACGCTACAACACGAACACCGGCGTGCTGACGACAGAGATGCTCGAAGCAGTGTTCGCGAAAGTCCGAGCGGTTCTTTCGGAATCGTAACGCGTGCGCTTTTCCGTTCCGTCACCCCATCCGGATGGATGACCGATCCAGGTCGGGCATGGTGCGGTCGGTTGTGACTAAGCCGTCCGCTCGTTGAGCCAGTCCAGCGCCGCTTCCTTATTGTCGAACAGGCGATGCTTGGTGCCGGTGAAGATCGCCGACATCACCTTGATGTGCATCGACATCATGAATTCCCGCGATACATAGGCGGCGCGCCCTCCGCCCCAGCGGCGCATCTGGCTCAGGGCACGAACGGCCGACCAGTCCACCTTGCTTTTGGAATGCGTCAGGTCGACCAGCACATAGGCCCCGGGCTGGATCAGGCCCATATCGACGGCCTTTTCGAAGCACTCCAGGAAATTGCCTTCCATCGGATCGTTGACGTCGATCGTCACGATATGGCCGGCACGGGAAATCGTGATCCCGTTGGTTTCCGTCCCGCAGCGAACGAAATCGTCGCCCCCGGTCATCGGCCTGCCGCCCCTCAGCTCCGGTCCCGCATCACCCGGGACTTCTCGCGCTGCCAGTCGCGCTGCTTGATCGTTTCCCGCTTGTCGTACTTTTTCTTGCCCTTGGCAAGGCCGAGCTCGACTTTCGCGCGTCCCTGCCCGTTGAAATAGATCCGCAGAGGAACGAGCGTCATGCCGTCGCGCTGAATGGAGCCGATCAGCCGTTCCATCTCGCGCTTGTGCACCAGCAGCTTCCGCGGCCGCTTGGGCTCGTGATTCATCCGGTTGCCGCCGCGGAATTCCGGAATATGCGCGTTGAAAAGCCAGAGCTCGCCTTTCATCTCCCCGGCATGCGCATCGGTGATCTGAACGCCACCGTCGCGCATCGACTTGACCTCGGTCCCGGTCAGAACGATGCCGGTCTCCAGCGTCGAGATGATGAAATAGTCGTGCCGCGCCTTGCGATTTTGGGCGACGACTTTCTCGGCGAGCGGCGCCTTGGGCATGCCAGTATTGCGATGTCGACCGGTGCCTAGTTCAGGAGGCCGGCCGTCACCATCGCCTCTCGCACGCGCTGTTTGGTCGTATCGCCGGGCTCCGTGAGCGGCAGGCGGACCTTCGGATCGCATTTGCCGAGCAGGCTCGCGGCGTACTTTACCGGCCCGGGATTCGACTCAATGAAAAGCGATTCATGCAGCGGCGCCAGCCGCTCATGGATTTCGCGCGCCTTGGCAAAGTCGCCGGCCAGGCAGGCGTTCTGGAAATCGGAGAGCTGACGCGGCGCGATGTTCGCCGTCACCGAGATGCAGCCGTCACCGCCCAGCGCCATCTGCGCCAGGGCAAGAGCGTCATCGCCGGACAGCTGCACGAAATCTTTGCCGATCAGGCGCCGGTGCTTGGTGAAGCGCGTGACGTCGCCCGTGGCTTCCTTGACGCCAACGACATTCGGCAGCTTGGCGATACGCGCCATCGTCTCAGGCACGATGTCGATAACGCAGCGCGGCGGGATGTTGTAGACGATGATCGGCAGGTCGACGGCGTCGGAGATCGCCTTGTAATGCTGGTACAGGCCTTCCTGCGTCGGCTTGTTGTAATACGGCGTCACAACCAGGACAGCATCCGCGCCCGCCTTCTTGGCGTGCTTCGTCAGACTGATCGCCTCTGCCGTCGAGTTCGAGCCGGCACCGGCGATCACGGGCACGCGCTTTGCCGTCGCCTCGATGCACATCTCGACAACGCGATGATGCTCGTCATGCGACAGGGTCGGCGACTCACCGGTGGTCCCGCACGGAATCAGTCCATGGGTCCCTTCCTTGATCTGCCAATCGACCAGTTCCTGAAACTTTTTCTCGTCGACATGCCCGTTCTTGAACGGCGTAATGAGGGCGACGAGGGAACCCTTGAACATGGTTAAATCTCCTTGGCGGGGGTGGAACATACCCCTCGCGGCGCTCGATCCGCAACCGCTCCACATCGGCCTACCGCCCTAACCTTTGGCTAACCAAATTCGATTGCTGGCATCGACCCGGCTCCTTCCCCTAGTATCCGGGCATGGGCAGATCGGGGAATCGTCGTTTCGGGCGGATAACGGCGGTGGCTGGGCTGGTGCTGGCGGTGACGGTTTCCGTTGCCGCGGCGCAGGTCTCCGCCCCAAAGCCGCTGCCTGCCCTCCTTTCCGCCGAGCAGCGCAGTCTCTATGACCGGGCATTCGACGCCGCAGACACAGGCAAATGGGATGAGGCGCGCCAGATCGCCCGCAGCGCGCGCGATCCACTCGGCGAAAAGATCGTGCGGTGGATGCAGTTACAGCAGCCCCGCTCCGGCGCTCCCTTCGAGGACATTGCCGGCTTCATCGATGCCAACCCCGACTGGCCCAATCTCGATGCGCTGATGCGGCGGGCCGAAGAGGCTCTGATCGATCGCACCGATGATTCCGTGGTCCTTGCATGGTTCGCCCTGCGCGGACCGACCACGTCGGACGGCGCGATGCGCTACATCGAAGCCCTGCAGCGCGCCGGCGAACGGCAGAAGGCGCTGCAGCTCATCAAGAACACCTGGCTCAATTTCGGCTTCGGCGCGGTTCAGGAAGCGCAATTTCTGAAACGCTACAAGCAGCACCTCAGCGCCCACGACCATGCCCAGCGCCTCGACCGGTTGATCTGGGACGGCAAGCGCGAGGAAGCGCAGCGCATGCTGCCGCGCGTCGATGGCGACCAGCGCGCCGTCGCCGATGCACGCCTCAAGCTCGCCGCGCAGTCCAGCGGTGTCGACAGCGCCCTGAAGAAAGTACCGGATCATCTGACCAACGATGCGGGGCTGCTGTTCGAGCGCATGCGCTGGCGCCGCCGGAAAAAGCAGTACGAAGCCGCGCTCGACATTCTGAAGCAGCCGCCGAAGGATCTGGAACGGCCGGAAATCTGGTGGAACGAGCGCGCTTTCCTGGCCCGGCGCGCGATCAGCAGCGGCCGGATGCAGGAAGCCTACGCCATCGTCAGCAATCATCGCCTCACGGGTGGCGCCGGACTCACCGAGGCAGAGTTTCTCGCCGGCTGGATCATGCTGCGGTTCCGCAACGAACCGGAAGGCGCACTCCGTCACTTTACCCGCCTGTATGAAGCCGCGCGCTTCCCGGTAACCCGCGCGCGCGGCGCCTACTGGGCCGGACGCGCCGCCAGCGCTGCCGGCGACAAGGAAGCGGCCAAAACCTGGTTTAGCCGCGCTGGCGGTTTTGGCACGACGTTTTACGGCCAGACCGCCCTTGCCGCTCTTGAGCCAGGTGAACGCCCGGAGTTCGCGTTGTCGGTGCCCGTCACCGACGCCGAGCGCGCGGCCTTTGAAAAGACCGAGCTGGTGCGGGCAGTGCGCCTGCTGCATGAAAGCAAGCAGCCCAAGCGCATGAAGCCCTTCCTGACACGCCTGGCGCTGAACGCGAAAACACCGGCGCAGCATGCGCTGGTCTCCGAGCTTGCCATCCGGCTGGAACGCCCGGATCTCGCGGTCTCGGTCGCGAAGCGGTCGGCGCAGGTCGCCAGCGTGTCCATCCCCGATCACGGATGGCCGATGATGTCCCTGCCCGGCGGCGAATTGCCGGAGCGGGCGCTGGTCTTCTCGACGATCCGGCAGGAAAGTGCCTTCGAAGCGGATGCCCTCAGCCATGCCGGCGCCCGTGGCCTGATGCAGCTCATCCCGCCGACGGCCCGCGCGGTCGCCAAGCAGCTCTCGCTGCCGGTCGACAAGATCGAGCAGCGCCTGGTCAGCGATCCCCATTTCAACATCCGTCTCGGCCGTACCTATCTTGCGGACCTGATCGACGACTATGACGGCTCTTATGTCCTGGCGATCGCCGCGTACAATGCCGGGCCCGGCCGGGTGCGGCAGTGGATCAGGGACAACGGCGATCCGCGCAAAAGCAATATCGACGTCATCGACTGGATCGAACTGATCCCGATCGACGAGACGCGGAATTATCTGCACCGCGTGTTGGAGAACCTGCAGGTTTACCGCCAGCGCCTGGGCAGCAGAACGCAACTTGCCCAGAACATCGATCAGGATCTACGGCGCAGCCGCACATCAGCCAACGGGCAGCAATGAGCGGCACCGGCGAGCCGCGCCTCGCCGACATCGGTCTCTGCGTATTCGACGCTTACGGAACCTTGTTCGACTACGCCTCCGCCGCCGCCCGGTGCAAGGATGTCCTTGGCACCGACTGGCTCGCCTTTTCCGATCTCTGGCGCCGCAAGCAGGTCGAATACACCTGGCTGCGCAGCCTGATGGGACGGCACATCGATTTCTGGCACGTCACCGGCGAGAGCCTCGACTACGCGCTGACCGTCTTCAAGCGGCAGGAGCCGTCGTTGCGGTCCATGCTGATGCAGCAATACCTGACGCTGGACCCTTTTCCCGAAGTGCCTGCCATGCTGCAGCGGCTCAAGGACAGACGCATGAAGACCGCGATCCTGTCCAACGGGTCGCCGGCGATGCTCACCTCGGCGGTCAGCACGGCCGGGCTCAGCACGCTCCTCGACGCATCCCTGTCGGTCGAAGAGGTCGGCATCTTCAAGCCGCATCCCTCGGTCTATCAGCTGGTAGTCGACCGGTTTTCTGTTCCGGCGCAGCGCGTCTGCTTCCTGTCGTCAAACGGCTGGGATGCCGCCGGAGCCGCGGCTTTCGGCTTCCGGGTCGTCTGGGTCAACCGCGCCGCCCTACCCGTGGAAAACCTGCCGGCCGCGCCGGACTTTGAAATCCGCACACTGGCCGAACTTCCGGCCCTTCTCGGGCTGTAATCCGCGAGGGATGCACACCATCCCGCTGTCGGATATGGTGCCCGGCATGACCACCACGACCCGCTTCGAGCCGACCATCGCCGACATCGAGGACGCCGCGAGACGCCTCAAGGGATTTGCCGTCCGCACGCCGCTGCTGGAATCGCCGGTACTGAACGAAAAACTCGGCGGCCGCCTGCTTGTCAAAGCCGAGCCACTGCAGCGCACCGGCTCTTTCAAGTTCCGTGGCGCCTTCAACCGGCTGAGCCGGCTCAGCGACGACGAGAAGAAACGCGGCGTCGTGGCGTTCTCTTCAGGCAATCACGCGCAGGGTGTCGCGGCGGCGGCGCAGATCCTGGGCATGCCGGCGGTGATCGTGATGCCGGCCGATGCGCCCGCGATCAAGGTGCGCAACACGAAATCCTACGGCGCCGAAGTGGTTTCCTATGACCGCTACACGGAAAGCCGCGAAGCGATCGGCGCTCGGCTGCGGGAAGAGCGCGGCGCTGTGCTGGTCCCGCCCTTCGAGGATCCCTACATCATCGCGGGACAGGGAACGTCGGCGCTTGAGATCGCGGAACAGGCTGCCGAGCGCGATGCGTCCCTCGATGCCGTGCTGGTCAGCTGCAGCGGCGGTGGTCTCACTGCCGGCACCGCCATAGCCATCGCGGCGCGCGCGCCTGGGGCCAAGGTCTACTGCGTGGAACCGGACGGTCACGATGACATGGCGCGCAGCCTGCGCAGCGGCAAGCGCGAGACCAACGATCCCAAGGCACATTCGATCTGCGACGCCCTGCTGGCCCCAACACCGGGCGAGCTCACCTTCAGCATCAACCGCCGCCTGGTGGGCGGCGGTTTCTCGGTCAGCGACGACGAGGTGCGCAGCGCGATGGCGATCGCCTTCGCCGAACTCAAGCTGGTCGTCGAACCCGGCGGCGCCGCGGCGCTGGCGGCCGTTCTCAGCGGCAAATTTCCGATCCGCGGCAAGACGGCGGCCGTCACCTGCTCCGGCGGCAATGTCGATCCGGACACCTTTATCGCGGCCCTGCGCGCCGCGTAATCTCTCTACAGGAACACCAGCATGAACGTCCCCGCATCGGGCCAGACGCCTGAGCGCCGCGAATTGTGGATCGGCCTCGGCTGTGCCGCCTTGATCCTCACCGTGTGGACGTCTTTTCACGTGCTCGGCCGCCTCGGGGTCAAAAGCAGCTTCGATCCGGCCGATCTGGCCGCCATCCGGATCGGCTGCGGCGCGCTACTGATGGTGCCGTTTTTCCTACGCCGCGGCATGGGCGAGCTGACCGTCTTCCAGGGTGCCTCCCTCGCCCTGACCGCGGTGATCGGCTTTACGGTCTGCGCGTTCTGGGGCCTCACGCTGGCGCCCGTCTCGCACTCCGTCGTGCTGATGACCGGTTCGGCACCCCTGCTGACAGCGATCCTGTCCGTGATCTTTCTTCGGGAACGCTTCAGCAATATGAAGCTTCTGGCGCTGGCCCTGATCGTCGCCGGTCTCGGCGTGGTCGGCATGGCGGGCCTGAAAAGCGGCGAACCCGACGCCTGGATCGGCGACATTCTTTTTCTGATGGCTTCGCTCTCCTGGGCTGTCTACACGATCCTCGCGCAACGCTGGAAGGTTCCGGCGGTCCAGACGACAGCGGTCGTCTATGTTTTCTCGGCAATCGCTTTCATGCCGGTCTATTTCATTTTCTTCGACAGCCGCATTCCGTACGCTCCGATGGACGAGCTGGTCCTGCAGGTCGTCATGCAGGGTATCTTTTCCAGCGTGCTGTCGATCATGGCCTATACGCGCATGGTGAGGGCCCTAGGCAGCTCGGCGGGGGCGATGCTGACGGCGGCGGTTCCAGTGACCGCAACCTTCGCCGCCATTCCCGTCATCGGCGAGTATCCGGACTTTGCTTCGATGATCGGGGTCGCCATCGTCACCGGCGGCCTGATCGTCACCCTCCTGACCCTGCGGCGGACATCGTGACGGACACACGCGTTACCGTTCTCAATACCGGCGAAAGCTACGACTGCCCGGCGGAAGCGCGCCTGCTCGATGCGGCGCTCGCCGTCGGCATTCACATGCCCCATTACTGTCGCGGCGGCGTGTGCGGAACCTGCAAGGCCCAGGTGGTCGAGGGCAGCGTGGATCATGGCCCGCGGCCCACCATCGCCATCACGGACGTGGAAAAAGCCGCCGGCCTTTGCCTCTGCTGCCAGGCGCGACCGCGGAGTCCCGAACTGCGGCTGCGCATGCTGCATACGATGGAACCGCGCACCGCCGCTGAAGACAAATCGGGCTAAATCCGTTCGAAATCGACCTTTTTCCCGGTTTCTGTTGCCAGAAACGGCGCGGACTCTTACTCTCAGCCGCTTATATTCTTCGGACTCCTGCGAATGTCTAAGCAGTACAGCCGCGGCGAGGTGGAGCAGCTTCTCGCGGCGCTCGAACACAGCGCGACCGCGGTCATCAAGACCGCCGGCCTTGCCTCGGCCGAAGCCAAGAAAGACAAGTTCCAGGCCTACCAGGAATTCAAACGGCGCTGCGACGACTTCGACACGCTGTCGATCCTGATCGAGCACCGCCTGAAGAACATGAAGGGCGGCAAGGAAAAGGACCTCGAGGAAAAGTTCGAGGAACTGACGCTCTTCCTGCTGTCCGCCACCCTGACGGCCAGCCTGCACTTCCTGCGCATCCTGTCGGAGCGCGACGCGCTGCCGCTGGGCTCGCGCGATCTCTTTATGCGCGAGTTGCGCAATCTCCACAACGCCAACGAGAAAATCACCGATACGCGTTATTCGTCGCGCATCGGCGAGCGCACCAAGAACGACATCAAGGTCGCGGAGGAAATTCTCTCCGCCATCATCGATCGCGCCCCCGCTCTTCTCAACTTCGACACCAGCGACCGCGAAGACGAATTCGTCTAGGGCGTATCGAGTATCTCACGCAGACGGCGGGCAAGCTCGGCCTTGCGGTAGGGTTTGTTCAGCACGGCGGCCTCCGAGTGCATCCGACCTCGCTCGATCAGGGTTTCCAGCGCATAACCCGATGTGAAGAGCACCTTCAGGCCGGGCCGCAGCCCCTGGGCCCGTTCGGCCAACTCCCAGCCGTTGATGCTTCCCGGCATGACGATATCGGTGAACAGCAGGTCCACCTCAACCCCCGCCGTCAGCTTTTCAAGCGCCTCCGCGCCGTTCGCCGCCATGACCACGCCATAGCCAAGGCTCTGCAGACAGGTGATGGCGTAGCTGCGGACAAAAGGATCGTCTTCGGTCACCAGCACCGTGGCGCGCCTTTCCTGCGGAGCCGGCGCTTTCTCCGGCAGGTTCAGGTCATCGATCGTTACAGAGGCGCCCTGTCGACATGGGAGATAAAGCCGGACGGTCGTGCCTAGGCCGACTTCGCTATAGATCGAGACATGTCCGCCGGACTGCTTCACAAAGCCGTAGACCATGCTGAGGCCCAGACCGCTCCCCTTGCCGACCTCCTTGGTTGTGTAAAAAGGCTCAAAAACCCGCTCAAGTACCTCTGGCGGCATTCCCTCGCCATCGTCCGTCACTGCAACCACGATGTAGTGGCCCGGCTTCACCTCGGGATGAGACAGTGCATAGTCGAAATCAAGTTCTGCCTCTGCCGTTGTCATCGTCAAACGACCGCCGGCCGGCATCGCATCCTGGGCATTCAGCGAAAGGTTCAGCAGCGCGGATTCAAGCTGCGCCGGATCGGCGAAGACCTGGGAGAGACCGGGCGACAGTTTTGTTCGTATCTCGACGCTCTCGCGGAGGGTTCTCCGAAGCAGCGTCTGCATTCCGTCGATGAGCTTGTTGCAATCGATGGCCACGGGCTGCAGCGTCTGCCGCCGGCTGAACGCCAGCAACCGCCGGGTCAGTTCCGCGCCGCGCACGCCCGCTGACACGATCTCGTCCGCCTGCTGACGGAGATCCGGCCGTGCCTTGAGGCTTTCGCCAAGCTCTTCGGCATTGCCGATGATTACAGTCAGCAGATTGTTAAAATCGTGCGCGATGCCGCCGGAAAGCTGGCCGACCGCCTCCATCTTCTGGGCCTGTACCAGTTGTTCTTCTGTCCGTTTGCGGTCCGTGATGTCGTGAATAATGCCGACGAAAATGGACTCGCCTTCCTGCTTTGCCTCGCCAACGGAAAGGTCCATCGGAAACGTCGAGCCGTCTTTCTTGCGTCCCGTGACCTCACGCCCGATACCGATGATCTTGCGATCACCGGTCCGGTGATAGTTGTCCAGGTACTGATCGTGCTCCTCACGGAAAGGCGCCGGCATCAGGACTTTGACGTTCTGGCCGGCAACCTCGTCGCTGCGATAACCGAACAGCCGCTCGCAGGCGGGATTGAACATCAGGATATGTCCGCGTGCGTCGATCAGGATCACGCCATCCACAGCGGTGTCGACCAGCGCCTGAAGCCGCGCCGCCGCTTCCTGCACCGCCTTCTCGCTACGCTTGCGTTCCGAGATATCGTGGATAATCCCGACAAACACCGGCGCGCCGTCCTGTCGCGCTTCACCGACCGACAAATCCATGGGAAAGGTCGAGCCATCCTTGCGGCGGCCCGTCACCTCACGACCGATCCCGATGATCTTGCGGTTGCCTGTCGTGTGGTAGTTGTCGAGATAGCGGTCGTGCTCCTCGTGGAATGGCGAGGGCATCAGCATCTTCACGTTTTTCCCGAGGACTTCGCTACTTTTATAGCCGAAGAGACGCTCGCACGCAGGATTGAACATCATGATCGAGCCGCGCCCGTCGATCAGGATCACTCCGTCAACCGCGGTATCAACCACGGTCCGCAGCAAGCCTTCATCGTATTGCTTGAGCAACGATCAATTCCCCGCGAATTCCCAGGTTATCCAGAATCAGTTTTTATACCGCTCCACCATCATCATCCCGCCCGGCGGATCGCCCTTCGACAACCGCCAGCAATTCCTCCTTGCGGAACGGCTTGGGCAATGTCGCATCCGCACCAAGACCGCGCGCCAGTCGCAGAAAGTCCATATTCTTGATCCGCCCGCCACCCGAGATTGCAACGATTCGCAGCGTCTGATTGAGCTTTCGCATCTCCATGATGGTTTCGATGCCCTCTTTTTCGGGCATCACGACATCCGTCACGACGACATCGAACTGCTGCGCCTGGAATGCCTTCATTCCTGCCTTTCCATCCGCTGCCTCAACAACCTGATGACCGGCGTGCTCGAGCATCCGGCGAATCAATTCGCGGAGAGCGGCTTCATCATCGATAACCAGAATCCGCATCTCTATCTCTCTTCGCTCTCGCCGGCTTCCACGCCCGTCCCCATGGCCTTCCTGATCGCGGCAGCAAGTTCGGATTTCCTGAAGGGCTTGCTGAGCAGCGGCCACGGCAAGCGCCGCGGCGCGGCACCTTGCGCGGCGCGCTCCGTGAAGCCGGAGGTCAGCAACACCCGCAGCCCCGGCAGCATCCGTACCGCTTCATAAGCAAGCTCGACGCCATCAAGTTCTCCGGGCATGACCACATCGGTTAACAACAGGTCGGGCCGCAACCCGGAGTTGAGTATGGTTAGTGCGTGCGCCGCGTCAATCGCTTCCTCCACAACACACCCAAGTCCGACCAGTTCCTTCGCCGCAACCCGCCGCAAGTCTTCGTTATCCTCGACCAGAAGCACGGATAGCCGTTCGGGTATTGCGGGACGGGCATGCGGCTCACCGTTCGTTTCCGTGGAAGCATGGCTGTCTGCAGTGTCATGGGGAAAATACAGGCGAACCGTCGTGCCTAGCCCCTCATCGGAGTAAATCTTCACGTGGCCGCCAGATTGCTTCATGAAGCCAAAAACCATCGACAATCCGAGACCGCTTCCCTGGCCGACCTCCTTCGTGGTGAAAAACGGCTCATAGACGCGGGCCAGCACATCCGGGCTCATGCCTATACCGGTATCCGAGACGGCGACCAGAACATAGTCACCGGGCACGGCTTCCGGATTTTGCGCGGCATAGGTGGCGTCGATCTGCTGATTCCTGGCTTCAATAATCAGCTCTCCCCCCTCCGGCATCGCATCGCGGGCATTCACAGACAGATTCAGAATCGCCGATTCCAGCTGAGCCGGATCAACCCGGATCGGTGAAAGTTCGTCCGCTGTCGTCACCGAAAGCTTGATCCGTTCCCCGAGCGTGCGCTGCATGAGCTTGGCCATGTTGGTGAGCACGGCGGCAACATCCACCTTCTGTGGCGCGAGATCCTGCTGACGTGAAAAGGCGAGCAGGCTGCGATTGAGTTGCGCGCCGCGCATGCAGGCGCCGATCGCAGCGGCAACCATTGGCGCCGCCGAATGCTGATGACCGATTTCATCATGGATCAGATCCAAATTGCCGATCACGATACCCAGAAGATTATTGAGGTCGTGGGCGAGGCCTCCGGTCAGCTGGCCGACGACTTCCATGCGCTGGGACTGACGGAGCTGGGCATTGATCCGGTTGCGCTCCGTCAGATCGAGATAGACCCCGACAATACCACGGACTTTACCGCCACCATCGAAGACAGGCGCCAGCGACACTTCAACATCCAGCAAGGTTCCGTCTTTACGGGCCCTGCGGACATTGGCCGCGAAAATTCGCTCTCCCGCATGAACCCGCGCCTGGACCGCCAGAATGACCGATTTTCGGCTTTCGGATATTCCGGGAAGCGGGCGCCCCATTACCTCATCCCTGGTCCAGCCGAAGAGCCGTTCCGCCGCCGGATTCCAGAGAACGATATCGCCCTTTACATCGGTGCCGACGATCGGCACCGGCGCCGCATCGACGACCGTCGCCAGATCCGCAGTCGCTTCGCGCAGCTTGCGACGCGCCTGCATTTCCTCCGTGATGTCTTCGATGATAACCAGGCTGCTGACCGACACCCCTTCAGGCGTCACAAGCCTGCAGCCAGACATACGGACATCCGCGATCTCGCCGCCCTTACGGTTGAGTTGCGTCTCGAAGTTTGTGAACTGCCCCTTCCGGCCAACGACAAGATCCCGCAACGCCTCCATCTGGCTCGCCCGCTCGGGAGGGATGAAAACGTTATAGAGCTCGCCAAGGACCTCAGCGGCGGAAAATCCGAAGAGCCGTTCCGCCGAACGGCTCCACAGGACGACCCTCCGGTCGGAAAGGACAACGACCGCGAACGGTGAAGAATCGATGATACCCCGGAGTTGCAACGACGTATCGGCGAGTTGCGCGCGTTCGCGCTCCAGTTCCGCGGTTCGCCCTTCCAGGGTGGCCGCCATATTGTTGAAGGTGCCCGCGAGCGCCTGCAGCTCGGTCGTCTCATGCAGATTAATTCTTGCCCCGTAGTCTCCTGCCTGCAGCCGCCGCGCGCCAATCGAGAACTGCCGCAGGGGCTGCACGACCGACCGATGACCGATCAGCCAGATCGCTCCGGCAACAATGGCCGAGCTCAGGAGCAGAATGGCCTGCAACCAGGCGAGTTGAATCGCCGGCGCCAGCGAGTCACTGAAGGAAATGTTCGTAACGACGAAAATCCGGCCATCCGGCGTCAATTTTCGAACGGCAGCAAGGCGGCGTTCGCCGTCAAGCCCGATTGCATCGACTACAGTGGGACCGACGATCGCTCTGGCTTCCTTCAAGAGCGGTGCATCCGGAACGGTCTTTCCGATCAGCCCGGCCTCGGGATATCGAAACAGAACCAGCCCGTCGCTATTGAAAATGATGGTGGTGTACGGCCTCTCCGTGACCGATGGCAATTGAAACGTGATCGGCGTCAATTCAAGTGCCGCGACCAGCACGGCTACAATCGTCGCACCGTCCTGCGAAAAAACAGGTGCCGCCACGGAAATCAGCGGGTTGATGAGACGCTGTCCGAACCGATAATCCTCGATGGCCGCTCTTTTGTTTTCGATGACCTGTCTGAACCATGGCAGATGGCCGAGATTGAGTGTCTGACCGGGGCGCTCCACGGCTGAACAAATTCCAATGCCTTCGGGAGAGACGAGGCTGATGTTCTGCAAGGGACCGGTGGTCAACTGCAGACGGGAGCGATAGTCGGCAAGAATGCGGCCGCAACCTGCCGCATCTTCAGCATTCTCGATGCCGGGATGACTGGCCAGCACGGCCAGAGCGCCATGCGTCTCAAGAACGACGCTTTTATAGTGAGCGGCCAGCGCCGAAACATCAGCCATCAGTTCGGAGCGCAGTTCGGAATTTATGCGTTTCCAGCGATCGAGTGCCAGCCCGATGCTCAGCGCAGCCGGAAGCAGGAAGCAGGAAGGCGAGTACCGCCACAAGCGTCAGCCGCTCACGAATACCAAAGCGCATTACCATCCGCCGCACACCGTCCGCGGCGCCTGGATCAAACGGCCTCCCCTTCTGGCGCCGCCATACCCAGGCTCCCTTCTAGAGCCTCGACTGCGACCTTCCTTGCAACCGACGCGATCGCCGTCCTGCGGCAACCGCGATCCCTTGCCGGATATTTGTTCGTAGTCTTATGATTATCTTTTTTTAACTCTTGTTTATTTCGATCATCTGGAACTGTAGCGCTTCCAGAGTAACGAACAAGCAAAAACTATTTGTGCGGCGCAACTTAATTTCGTCGGCCGCTGTGCCGCCTACTTGTCGTACAGCTGCTTGGCCCGCGCGTCGAAAGCCGACACCATTCTGCGCAGCGCTTCATGAAAGAGCGCCCCGATGATTGTCTGCAGCAGCTTTGAGCGAAACTCGAAGTCGACGTAGAAATCAACGAGCGTGCCGCCGTCCGGCGACGGCTCGAAGCGCCAGTGGTTGGTCAGGTGCTTGAGCGGGCCCTCCTGATACACGACATCGATCCGCCCCGGCCGCTCCATGGTGACCTTGGACGTATAGCGTTCGCGGATCATCTTGAAGCCGATGACCAGGTCGGCGATGACCACAGTCTGCTCTGTTCCGGGCACCGTCTCGCGCGACTTGATGCGCGCTGCCATGCACCAGGGCAGGAATTCGGGATAACGCTCGATCCCGGCGACGAGGTCGAACATCTGCTCCGGGGTGTAGGGAACCACCCGCTTTTCGGCGTGCGTCGGCAAGGGGCGCGATCCGCTGGGTTCAGGTCCGCGCGGCGGCGAGCTTGGCTTCGCGGGCGGCGCGCAGTTGCGCGAAATCGGCATCGGCGTGATACGAGGACCGCGTCAGCGGGCTCGCCGACACCAGCAGGAATCCCTTGGACCGCGCCATCGAGGCGTAGCCCGCAAATTCCTCCGGCGTGATGAACCGGTCGATTGCCGCATGCTTGGGCGTCGGCTGCAGATATTGGCCGATCGTCAGGAAATCGATATCGGCGGAGCGCATGTCATCCATGACCTGCATCACCTCCATCCGATCCTCACCCAGACCGACCATGATACCGGACTTGGTGAAGATCGACGGATCCAGCTGCTTCACGCGGTCGAGCAGACGCAGCGAGTGATAGAACCGGGCGCCGGGACGGATCGTCGGATAGAGGCGCGGCACGGTTTCCATGTTGTGATTGAAGACATCCGGTCGCGCCGCGACGATAGCCTCCACGGCCCCTTCCTTGCGCAGGAAGTCAGGCGTCAGGATCTCGATCGTGGTCTGCGGGCTCCGCTTGCGGATCTCGGTGATGGTGCGGACGAACTGGTTGGCGCCGCCGTCATCGAGATCGTCGCGGTCGACCGAGGTGATGACGATATGCGCCATGCCGAGCTGACCGACTGCTTCGGCGACGTGCTCGGGCTCATGCGGGTCCAGCTTCTCGGGCATACCTGTCGCGATGTTGCAGAACGCGCAGGCCCGGGTGCAGACCGAGCCCAGGATCATCACCGTCGCGTGCTTCTGCTTCCAGCACTCGCCGATATTCGGACAGGCCGCCTCCTCGCACACGGTGACGAGGTTGAGACGCCGCATGAGATCGCGGGTTTCCTGGTATTCCTTCGACACCGGCGCCTTGACGCGCAGCCAGTCCGGCTTGGTCCGCTGCACCGGGTTGTCCGGGCGGTGGGCCTTTTCGGGGTGACGGACCCTTTCGGGCCGCGGCTGGGTGTCTGAATCCGGCATAGGCTCGCTCAGCTGGGGCTCCCTCAGATGTGGAGGGCGCCGCCGTACGCGTCAAGCACGGACTCGTGCATCATCTCGGACAGCGTCGGATGCGGGAAAACCGTATGCATCAAATCGAGTTCCGTTCCTTCCATGGTCCGCGCGATGCCGTAGCCCTGGATGAGTTCCGTCACCTCGGTGCCGATCATATGCGCGCCCAGCAATTCGCCGGTTTTCGCGTCGAACACCGTCTTCACGAACCCTTCCATCTCGCCCAGCGCGATCGCCTTGCCGTTGCCGATGAACGGGAAACGGCCGACCTTCACCTGATAGCCCTTTTCCTTCGCGGCTTTCTCGGTGTAGCCGACGCTGGCCACCTGCGGCATGCAATACGTGCAGCCCGGGATCTTTGAAGTATCGAGCGGATGGACGTCCTTGAGACCGGCCATCTTCTCAACGCAGATCACGCCTTCATGCATGGCTTTGTGCGCCAGCCAGGGCGCCCCGACGAGATCGCCGATGGCATAGAGCCCGGGCTCGCCCGTCTCGCACCACTGGTTCACCACGACATGGGTCTTCTCGACCTTTGCCTTGGTGCCTTCGAGGCCGAGATTTTCGACATTGCCGACGATGCCGACCGCGAGGATCACACGATCGACCGTCAGGTCCTGTGTCTTGCCGCCGATTTCGATCGTCGCGGTGACGTTGTCAGCGCCCTTCTTGAGCGCCTTCACCGTCGCCGCGGTCATGATCTTCATGCCCTGCTTCTCAAACTGCTTGCGGGCGAAGGCTGAGATATCCTCGTCCTCCACCGGCAGCACGCGGTCCATCACCTCGACCACCGTCACTTCGGCGCCGAGATTGCGATAGAAGCTGGCGAACTCGATACCGATGGCGCCGGAGCCGACGACCAGCAGAGATTTCGGCATCGACGGCGGCACCATCGCCTCGCGATAGGTCCAGATCAGCTTGCCGTCCGGCTCCATGCCGGGGAACGTGCGGGCTCGCGCGCCGGTCGCCAGAATGATGTTCTTGGCCGTGAGATCGGCAACAGGCTTGCCGTCCTTCTCGACCTTCACCTTGCGATTGCCGGCAAGCTTCGCGGTGCCGTCGAACACTGTGATCTTGTGCTTCTTCATAAGGAATTTGACGCCGTTCGACAGCTGCGACGCCACCTTGCGGGAGCGCTGCACGATCTTGCCGATATCGAACGAGATATTGTCGGCCTTAAAACCGTATTCGTCGAGCCGGTGCAGCAGATGGTTGATCTCGGACGAGCGCAGCAGCGCCTTGGTCGGAATGCACCCCCAGTTGAGGCAGATGCCGCCGAGGTTTTCCCGCTCGACCACCGCCACATTCATCTTGAGCTGCGCCGCGCGGATGGCAGCGACATAACCACCAGGACCGCCGCCGACAACGATCAGATCGAAACTCTGTTCAGCCATGACCGTCGTCTCCTAGAGCAGCATGCCCAGCGGCTCTTCGATCAATTTCTTGAACGCGGCCATGAACTCCGCACCGACCGCACCGTCCACGGCGCGGTGATCGGCGGACAGGGTGCAGCTCATCACCGTCGCGACGGCAAGCTGGCCGTTCTTCACGACAGGGCGCGGCTCACCGGCGCCGATGGCGACAATGCAGGCCTGCGGCGGATTGATCACCGCCTCGAACTGCTTGGTGCCGTACATGCCGAGATTGGAGATCGAGATCGTGCCGCCCTGGAATTCCTCGGGCTTGAGCTTGTTCTCTTTCGCCTTCTGCGCCAGTTCCTTCATCTCCTGCGAGATCTGGATCAGGCCCTTGTTGCCCGCGTCGAAGATGATCGGCGTGATCAGGCCGCCGGGGATCGCAACCGCGACCGAAATGTCCTGACGCTCGTAGACAATCATCCCCTCGTCGCTCCAGCCGACATTCGCCATCGGCACCTTCTTCAGTGCCGCCGCAATGGCCTTGATGACGAAATCGTTGACCGACAGCTTGTAAGCGCCCTCGCCCTTCTCCGGCGCCGCCGCGTTGAGCGCGGCGCGGCCCTTGAGCAGCGCGTCGATCTCGCAATCCACGGTCAGGTAGAAATGCGGAACCGTCTGCTTGGATTCAGTGAGACGTTTGGCGATGACCTTGCGCATCGTCGTATGCGCGACGACGTGATGTGGCGTCGGTCCAGCGATAACGGCAGCGGCGGCACTTGGACGCGAGGTCGGCGCGGATGAGGCGCGACGAGCGCCGCCGCCACTGACCGCGGCCTCGATATCCGCCTTCACGATGCGGCCATGCGGACCGCTTCCACGCAGGCTGCCGAGGTCGATATTGGCCTGGGCGGCCATGCGGCGGGCCAGCGGGCTGACGAACTGGCGGTCGCCGCTGTGCTGGGCCGGCTTCGGCGCGGCAGGAGCCGGTGTCGGCGCTTTCGCCGCGGGAGCCGGAGCTGCTGCAGAGGCCGGAGCAGCGGCAGGCGCTGTTGCTTTCGGCGCCGGCGCGGCGGCGCTCACATTGGCCAGCGCGCTCTTGTCCTCGCCCTCTTCCAGGATCATGGCGATCGGCTCGTTGACCTTCACAGCCTCGGTGCCGCCGGGAATGAGAATCTTGCCCAGCGTGCCTTCGTCGACGGCTTCGACTTCCATCGTCGCCTTGTCGGTTTCGATCTCGGCCAGCACGTCGCCGGACTTGATCTTGTCGCCCTCGTTCTTGAGCCAGCGGGCAATCTTGCCCTCTGTCATCGTCGGCGAGAGGGCGGGCATCAGAACCTTGACTGGCATGTCAGCCCCCTTCTTAGCGATACAAGACCGCGCGCGCGGCCTCGACGATCATTTCGGGCTGCGGCAGCGCCAGCTTTTCGAGATTGGCGGCGTAGGGCATCGGCACATCCAAGCCACAGACGCGACGGACCGGCGCGTCGAGATAGTCGAACGCATGTTCCATCATGACCGCGGCGAGTTCGGAGCCGATGCCGGCCACCGGCCAGCCTTCTTCGCACGAGACAAGGCGGTTGGTCTTCTTCACCGACTCAACGATGGTCTCAGTGTCGAGCGGACGCAGCGAGCGCAGGTCGATGACCTCGGCGTCGATGCCCTGCTTGGCCAGTTCCTCGGCTGCCTGCAGCGCGCGGCCGACCATAATCGAGAACGCGGTGATGGTGACGTCCTTGCCTGGACGCACGATCTTGGCGCGACCGATCGGCACCGTGAAATCGGGATCGGTCGGGACCGGACCCGACATGCCGTAGAGAATTTCGTTCTCAAGGAAAATGACCGGGTTGTTGTCACGGATCGCGGATTTCAGGAGACCCTTTGCGTCGGCCGGAGAATACGGCGCCACGACCTTGAGGCCGGGAATATGCGCGTACCAGCTGGCGTAACACTGCGAATGCTGGGCGGCGACACGCGCGGCGGCGCCGTTGGGTCCGCGGAACACGATCGGGCAACCCATCTGGCCGCCGGACATATAGAGCGTCTTGGCGGCGGAGTTGATGATCTGATCCATCGCCTGCATGGCGAAGTTGAAGGTCATGAACTCGACGATCGGGCGCAGGCCCATGAAGGCGGCGCCGACATTGAGGCCGGCGAAGCCGTGCTCGGTGATCGGTGAGTCGACGACGCGCTGGGCGCCGAACTCCTGCAGCAGGCCTTGGCTGATTTTGTAGGCGCCCTGATACTCGCCGACTTCCTCGCCCATGAGATAAACGCGCTTGTCGCGGCGCATCTCTTCGGCCATCGCGTCGCGCAGCGCGTCGCGAACTGTGAGCGTCGTCGTCTCGCCGGAATAGTCTTCCTGCGCAGGCCTTGCTACTTGCGGCGCGGCGGCGGCCGAAGCCGGCGCCTTTTCCTTCGTCTCGCCCTTGGCAACGGCGGGCGCTGCCGCCGGTGCGGCGGAGGAGGCCTTGATCGAGCTGGCGTCCTCGCCCTCGTCGAGAATGACGGCGATCGGCGTGTTCACCTTCACGGCTTCGGTGCCGCCGGGAACCAGGATCTTGCCGAGCTTCCCTTCGTCGACGGCCTCGACTTCCATCGTCGCCTTGTCGGTTTCAATTTCGGCGAGCACGTCGCCGGATTTGACGTTGTCGCCTTCGTTCTTGAGCCAACGGGCGATCTTGCCCTCGGTCATGGTCGGCGAGAGGGCCGGCATCAGCACTTCAACAGACATGGGGAACCTCGGTGTTCAGGCGTCGAGCAGGATGTCGGTGTAGAGCTCCGACGCATCCGGTTCAGGCGAGTTCTGCGCGAATTCAGCGGCGACCGTGACGATGTCCTTCACCTCGCGGTCGACCTTCTTGAGGCTCGCCTCGTCGGCGTGGCCTTCTTCGACCAGGAACTTGGCGAGCTGGTCGATCGGGTCGTGCTGGGTGCGCATCTTCTCGACCTCTTCCTTCGACCGGTACTTGGCCGGATCGGACATCGAGTGGCCGCGATAGCGATAGGTCTTCATTTCCAGGATATACGGACCCTTGCCCGACTTGGCGTGCGCGACCGCGCGTTCGCCGGCCTCGTTCACGGCCAGCACGCTCATGCCGTCCACCGCTTCGCCGGGAATGCCGTAAGCCTCGCCGCGCTTGAAGAACTCGGTCGTCGCCGAGGCGCGCTCGATCGCCGTGCCCATGCCGTAGCGGTTGTTCTCGATCACATAGATGCAGGGCAGCTTCCACAGCGCCGCCATGTTGAAGCTCTCGTAGACCTGGCCCTGGTTGACGGCGCCGTCACCGAGATAGGTCAGGCAAACGTTGTTCTTGCCGTTGTACTTGTGCGCGAAGGCGATACCGGTGCCGAGCGGCACCTGTGCCGCGACGATGCCGTGGCCGCCGTAGAAGTTCTTTTCCTTCGAGAACATGTGCATCGAGCCGCCCTTGCCCTTCGAGTAGCCGCCGCGGCGCCCCGTGAGCTCGGCCATGACGCCCTTGGCGTCCATGCCGCAGGCGAGCATGTGCCCGTGATCGCGATAGGAGGTGATGACGGCGTCGTCGGGCGTGATCGCGGCCTGCATGCCGACAACCACCGCTTCCTGGCCGATATAGAGATGGCAGAAGCCGCCGATCAGGCCCATGCCGTACATCTGCCCCGCCTTCTCCTCGAAGCGGCGGATCAGCAGCATGTCGCGATAATATCTAAGAAGTTCCGCGGGATCCGATCGTTCGTCAGACCGGGTTTTGCGCTTGGCGACGGCCATTTTTTATCCTCCCGAGGCGAACCCGCACTGCTGGCGGGGTGTTAAACTCGCCTGAACTTACTCTGGAAGGATAATTTCGACAACCCGACGGAAATATAACGTATTGATAATACTGCTATAAATGTTAATTAACTTAATTTAGGTTATAACGCGAATTTTTATTCCAAAATGCTGCGCTGCTCATTGTCAAATCAGGCATTATTTTGCGCTGCATTCGAAACAAAACCTCAGGCGCTTCGGGGCCGCACGATAAGCCGCTGCACCACATAGACAATCACGCCTCCCGCCAGCCCGATTACGTCGGTGATCAGCCCCGGGATCATCAGGCAGAGCGCCGACCCAAACAGCACAATGCGAGCCGGCCATCCGATCGATCCGCCCGCGTACCAACCCTCTGTCGATGACGCCAGCAGAAAGACACCGATCGATGCGGTCACAAAAACCTCGGCAACGTAGAACGCGTCGCCCTGCATCAGCAGTTCCGGCCCGAAGAAGAACATGAACGGCACGATGAACGTCGCCAGCCCAAGCTTGATGGCGATGAAGGACGTTTTCCAGGGGTCGGCACCGCACATGCCCGCGGCCGCGAAGGATGCAAGTGCCACCGGCGGCGTGATCGCAGAGATCACGGCGTAGTAAAAGATGAACAGATGCGCGGTGAGCGGCGCCACGCCCATCTGCGCCAGACCCGGAGCGATGACCGATGCCGCCACCGCATAGGCGGCCGTGGTCGGCATTCCCATACCGAGCACCAGGGCGATCAGCATGGCGAAGATCAGCGCCAGCAGGCGGCTTTCGCCGGCGATCGCCAGAACCATGTTTGAAAACCGCCCGCCCAGGCCGGTCAATGCAATGACACCGACGATGATGCCGGCACAGGCGCAGATCGCGACCAATTGCACCGTCTCGCGGCCGGCCGATGACAATGCCCCGAGGATGGCGCGTGGTCCCATGGCTGTCGCCCGGCCCGACAGCCAGCTCGCCACGATCGCCGCCAGAATGCCGACCGATCCGGCGCGGAACACCGAATAACCCATCAGTAGCATCACGATCAGCATGATGATCGGAATCAGCAGATGAAACCGCGTGAGGACGCTCAGCACACTGGGCAATTCGTTGCGGGGAATGCCGTGCAGGTTGTTTTTGCGGGCATGCAGGTCGCAATGGACGTAGCAGGCGATATAGAACAACAGGGTCGGAATGACCGCCGCGACGGCAATGTCCGTGTAGGGGATGCCGAGGATCTCCGCCATGATGAAGGCGCCGGCGCCCATGATGGGTGGCGTGATCTGCCCGCCGGTCGACGATGTCGCTTCGATCGCCGCCGCAGTGGACCGGTCATAACCAACCCGCCGCATCATCGGGATTGTGATCATGCCCGAAGCGACCACGTTGGCCACCGCGCTGCCGCTGATTGTCCCGAACAGGACGCCCGAGACCACCGCGACCTTGGCCGGACCGCCCCGCGCCCAGCCGACCAGCGCGATCGACAGGTCGTTGAAGAACTCACCGGCTTTCGATGCCTGCAAGAACGCCGCGAAGGCGATGAACAGGATGATGTAGGTCGAAGAGACATCGAGCGTGATGCCGTGAATCCCCTGCATCGAATAGATGTAGCTGAAGAATGAGTCGGCGCTGATGCCGCGGTGGTGCAACACGCCAGGCATCCACGGGCCCAGAAACGAATAGACGATGAAGACGAGCGCCAGGATCGGCAAGGCCGCGCCGGCAGCGCGGCGGGTCAACTCAAGCACCATGAATGTGCCGGCGGCGCCAACGACCAGATCCCAGGTGGTTGGCAGCACGCCGGCCCGGAACAGCAGCTCGTCGAGATTGACCGCGATGTAGACCATGATGGCGATGCTCGCCGCCATCATCAGCCAGTCGTACCAGGGGACTCGGTCCATGCCCGGACCCGGGCGCGCCGCATAAATGGCAAAGCCGATGACCGATCCCATCGACAGATGAATGGTGCGAAATACCCAGGGATCGATGGGATGAATATTGAGAACGATCAGGTGGAAAACGACGTAGCCGATCGCGAGCCAGTAGACGAGGTGGCTTATCCATCCCCTGAGGGCCCGCGTCCGGCCGCCGAACTCGACCTCGAGCGCCTTCTCAGCGGCGTCCGGAGGCAAGGTATCGGCTTCGGCAATCGCTGCCTTTTGCTGCGTCATCCGCCCCGCCCCTGTTTAAACCCCGGAACGCCGCACGCCGCGCTGTGGGAAGCGCGGCGTGCCTTCCGTAGCGTCAGGCTGTTGGTCAGCCCTTGAGATTGTCGGGGATCTTGAAGCCCTTCTCCTCGAAATAGCGGATCGCGCCGGGATGGAACGGCAGGAACGTGTTCTTCGTCACGTTCGCCGGCAGCGTTTCCTTGGCTGCGGCATGACCCTGGACCATCCGCGGATTGCTTTCCATCACCGCCTTCACGATGCCGTAAACAAGATCGGCCGGCACATCCTTATGCGCGATCGCGAAATTAAAGACGCCGACGGTCGCTTGATCTTCATTCAATGTGCGATAGGTGCCCTTCGGAATCACGGCGTCCGAGAGCTCGGGCATCTTCTGTTTGAGTGTCGCGATCTCCTGCGGCGAGAAGCTGAAGAACGTCACCGGATTTGACGCTTCGGCTTCCGAATAGGCCGGGAATGGAAGGCCTGCCGCGAACCCGAATGAGTCGATCAGACCATCACCGAGTTGCGAGGTCATGTCGCTGGCGCCACCGTTCCGGATCGCGCTTACCTTGATGCCGAGCGCTTCGAGCATCAGCGGCATATAGGTTCCGGGCGTACCGGCGCGGGGGCCGACCCCGACGTTCTTGCCGTTGAGATGCTGCACCGATTTGATGCCGGATTTCTGCAGCGACACGAAATGGAACATCGTGTCGTACATCGGGAAAATGGCGCGGATGCTCTGGAACTTGCGCCCCTGCGTCCATGCGCCCTCACCCTTCCACGCCTGCAGCGCGACGCCCATCGTGGTCATGCCGAGATCCACCTGCTTGGTCTCGGTCAGGATAATGTTGTGGTTGGGACCGTCGGACTGCCGGGTGCTGATCGGTACTTTGACAGCATCGGCGGCAATATTGGCCCAGACCTGGCCATAGACGAAGAACACGCCGCCGACCGAGGCGGTGCCTAATGTCAGCGATTTTGGCCAGTTCGGGTTCTGCGCGGAGGCCGGAAGTGCGAACAATACGCCCGCAATGACGACAGCCGAAAGCTTCGCGGCAGCGAATTTCATGATGTTCCTCCCTGTGTCTCAACGTTCCGCTTGTCCCGTTATTCGGGCTCTGCGGCATTGAGGCTAGGCTAGAGGGGTCTGGAAGGCTTGTCTATGCCGCTCGCGACGGATCAGCGTGCCGTCGGCGTCTCGAAGATGATGACTTCGTCGGGGCGCGAGTAATTCAGGATCAGGCGCGCCCGCTCTTCCAGCAGGTCCGGATCGAGACTGTCGGCGCGCAGCAGCCTGACCCGCCGCTCCAGCGCCATGCGCTCGGCATGCACTTCATCATATTGCGCATGCGACTGGCCGAGACGCTCGGTGAGGCGGACATAGGCCGTCAGGCCACGGTCCCCTTCGATCGAGTGATAGACGAAATAGCCAACCACGCAAAAGCCGAGCACGGGTCCGATGACATCCCGCGCGCGCTGTTGAAGTTCCTGCATGATCCGCATGCATGCACCGAATCACACCGCGACTCCCGGCGTCAATGCGAATTCACGCGCCGACTGCCAAATGATTCAAATGACTCACAGAAAACTTCTGCGGCGGTACTCAGTGGCGCTCGCTCAGGTCTTGGCGGGTGCCGTGAATTCCATGCCGCTCATGCGGCCGACGAAGGGTTTGGTGACGTCGTCGCGCGTCATCACCAACTCCATCGCCCCGGCGCCAGCCCCCAGCGCCACCACGATGCGCTTGAGCGATCGCTGGGTGACTGTGGCATCGACCACGCGGTCGTTGTTGGTGCAGGTGACTTTGACGGTGTCGGCCATGGTCAGCTCTTCTTCAGCACGGAGCGGCCGGCATACTTCGCCTGCCCGCCCAGCTGCTCTTCGATGCGGATCAGCTGGTTGTACTTGGCAAGACGGTCGGAGCGCGACAGCGAGCCGGTCTTGATCTGCCCGCAATTGGTGGCGACGGCGATGTCGGCGATGGTGGTGTCCTCCGTCTCGCCGGAGCGGTGCGACATCACGGCCGTATAGGCCGCGCGATGCGCCATATTGACCGCCTCGAACGTCTCGGAGAGCGAGCCGATCTGGTTGACCTTCACCAGGATCGAATTGGCGACGCCCTTCCTGATGCCCTCGGCCAGCCGCTTGGGGTTGGTGACGAACAGGTCGTCGCCGACCAGCTGCACTTTCCTGCCCAGCGCCGCGGTGATTCCCGCCCAGCCTTCCCAGTCGTCCTCGGCCATGCCGTCCTCGATCGAGACGATCGGATATTTGGAGACGAGGTTTTCGTAGTACTTCACCATGGCTGCGGGATCGAGCGACTTGCCCTCGCCTTCCATCTCGTATTTGCCGTTCTTGAAGAACTCGGTCGAAGCCGGGTCGAGTGCCAGCACGATATCGTCGCCGAGCTTGTAGCCGGCCGCCTCGATCGCCTTCGAGATGAACGACAGCGCCTCATCGGCGCTCTTGAGGTTGGGGGCGAAGCCGCCTTCGTCGCCGACGTTGGTCGCATGGCCGGCATCCGAGAGCCGCTTCTTCAGCGCCTGGAACACTTCGGAGCCATAGCGGACGGCCTCAGCCATGGTCGCGGCGCCGACCGGCATGATCATGAATTCCTGGATATCGATCGGATTGTCGGCATGCGCGCCGCCGTTGACGATGTTCATCAGCGGCACCGGCAGCATATGCGCGCTGGGCCCGCCGAGATAGCGATAGAGCGGCTGCCCGCGAGCAATGGACGCCGCCTTCGCTGCTGCCAGAGACACGCCAAGGATGGCATTCGCCCCGAGGCGGCCCTTGTTGGGCGTGCCGTCCAGATCAATCATCGTCTGGTCGAGGGCCAGCTGGTCTTCGGCATCGCGGCCCGACAGCGTGTCGTAGATCTCGCCGTTGACGGCCTCGACCGCCCTGCGAACGCCTTTGCCGCCGTAGCGCTTCTTGTCGCCGTCGCGCAGTTCGACCGCCTCGTGGGCACCGGTGCTGGCGCCCGACGGCACCGCGGCGCGGCCAATACTGCCGTCCTCAAGGGTGACATCGACTTCGACCGTGGGATTGCCACGGCTATCGAGGATCTCGCGGGCGTGGATATCGACAATGGCGGTCATTACGGCGCTTTCGCAAAGTGGGACGGATGCGGGCCGGTTTTAGCAGGGCTGACCCCGCGCCTCAACGGCCAGCACGGTGTCATGTTTGAATCAGGATTGTGATGGGCCGGCGTTTGATATGGATCAAAGTCCCGCAGCCCTCACCCTTCACTATTCGAGCATAACAAGGTGGAGAGTCCGAATGGCTGAAATCGTACTTGGTCTGGCAACGTCGCACAGCCCGATGCTGCCCGTCCCGGCGGATATCTGGAACGCCCGGATCCCGGACGATCTCGCCAATCCCGAGCTGTATTTCCGCGGCAAGCCGTACCGGTTCGACAGCCTTGTTGCCGCTCGTAAGGACGAACAGATCGGCCGCGAGATCACGCCGCAGATCTGGCACCGCAAGCACGCAGCCTGCCAGGCGGCGATCGGAACTCTCGCCGACCTGTTCCGAGACGCCAAAATCGATCTCGCCGTGATCGTCGGCGACGATCAGAAGGAGATTTTCGACGACGATAACTTCCCCGCCTTCAGCGTGTTCTGGGGTCCTAGCTTCGAGAATATCCCGATGGGCCCGGACCTCCTGGCGAAGCTGCCGCCGGGTGTCGCGCCGGCGATGCCGGGGTATTGCCCGCCCGATCGCACCGCCTATAGCGGCGAGCCGAATCTTGGCAGGCACATCATCCGCTCCCTGATGGCGGACAATTTCGATATCGCGCAATCGACGCATCTACCGAGCGGACCGCAGGGCAGCAACTGCGTTCCGCATGCCTACGGCTTCGTCTATCGCAAGATCATGCGCGATCAGGTCGTCCCGAACGTGCCGGTGCTGATCAACACCTTCTTTCCACCCAACCAGCCAAGCGCCGCGCGCTGCATCGATTTCGGGCGGGCGCTCGGTCGTGCTATAGCCTCCTGGCCGCAGCAGGCACGGGTCGCCATCATCGCATCCGGAGGCCTCTCGCATTTCGTAATCGACGAGACGTTCGATCGGGAGATGATCGACGCCCTGAAGCGGCGGGATTTTGCCCGTCTCGGCAAAATCGACGAAGCGATGCTCCAGTCGGGCACGTCGGAATACAAGAACTGGCTGGCCGTCGCGGCGGCGATGGCGGACCGGGACACGGACATGACGCTGCTGGACTATGTTCCGTGCTATCGCACCGATGCCGGAACCGGGACCGCCATGGGGTTTGCGTACTGGAAATGAGACAGAAGCGGTCCTGATCAGTCCAGTGCCTGCGCAATCCGCTCGATCTCGTCCATGCTGTAGCCGTCGAACTGCCCCTGCAGCACCGCCTTCGCCTTGTCGGCCGGGAACCGCAAGATCTGCATGATCGCCTTCTCGTCGTAGCGGTGCCGCTTGATCGCCCTG
Source organism: Alphaproteobacteria bacterium (assembly GCA_965279355.1). Lineage (GTDB taxonomy): Bacteria > Pseudomonadota > Alphaproteobacteria > CACIAM-22H2 > CACIAM-22H2. Next base: position 659,219 of record OZ257155.1, read on the forward strand.
CCGATCATCATGACCGCCATGTTCCGTGCCGCCACGTCGCGTGGATTTGCCATCACAGCCCCCTTTCGGGCGCCTCAGGCGCCCAGCCGTTCCGCCAGTTCAACAAAACTGTTCGCGATGATGTCCCAGTCTCCGTCCGGCTTGAAATTGGCGGAGGCACCCGGGCCTTTCTCCTGCGGGCGCGACACGAAACCCGTGCGCAGCCCCTGCGCGCTCGCGGCCTTCAGGTCGCTGTTGTGGCAGGCAACCATCATCACCTGGGACGGCACAAGGCCCAGCACCCTGGCGCAGTCGACGTAGCTCTGCGGCACCGGCTTGTAGTTCCGCACGACTTCGGCGCCGAGGATCGTGTCCCATGGAATGCCGCCGCGCCTGGCCATGTTGACCATCAGCGCGATGTTGCCGTTGGAATGCGGCGCGATGATGTACTTCTTCTTGAGGCGCGCCAGTCCCGGCACCGTATCCGGCCATGGATCGAGCCGATGCCAGGCCTGATTGAGATCGTCGATCTCCGGCTCCGACAATTTACCCGCAAGCCCGTATTGCGGCAGCAACGCCACCAGCGATTCACGGTGCAGGACATCGAGGATCGTCCATACCCGGCGGCCGGAGCGCACCTCTTCCATCGACGGCTGATATTTGCCGCGCCATGCATCGGCGAAGGCCTCTGCGTCGATGGTCACGTTCAGACGCCTGGCCAGCGCCGCGACGTCGCGCGCGACGCCGCCGCGCCAGTCCACGCATGTCCCGAATACATCGAAAATGCAGGCTTTAATGCCGGAAAGTTCAGCCATGATGGATTTGAGATAGCCATGCGGGCCACGCGCTGGCAAGCGGTTTGACCGTAGGCCGGTCACGCCATAGTTTGGGCACTCAAATCAGAACGACGGGAACAGGGTCAGGCCGGGGAGACATGATGTTTCGGATTTGCGCGCGCTTTAGAACATGCCTCGCCGTTGCTGCTCTCGGCTCCATCCTGGTCCCACTCACCGCATCGCCATCATCCGCCGCCGACATGGCACATCTCAACGGCGCGGAACTCGGCATCGTCTGGGGCCTGCCCTTTGTCGGGATGCTGCTGTCGATCGCGCTGTTCCCGCTCCTCGCCCCGAAAGTCTGGGAACATCATTTCGGCAAGATCTCGATGATCTGGACGATCGTTCTCGCGGTGCCGCTGATTGCCGTGCACGGAACGACGATCGCCGCGACCGAGCTTCTGCATACCATCGCGCTGGAATACATCCCGTTCATCATCCTGCTGTTCTCGCTGTTCGTGGTGGCCGGCGGCATCCGCGTCATCGGCAATCTCGTGGGCAATCCGGCAACGAATACGGCCCTGCTTGGCCTCGGCACGGTCAGCGCCAGCTTTCTGGGAACGACTGGCGCCTCGATGCTGCTGATCCGGCCGATGATCGCCGCCAATTCGGACCGTCACCATAACATCCACGTTTTTGTCTTCTTCATCTTCCTGGTCTCGAACATCGGCGGCTCGCTGACGCCGCTTGGCGATCCGCCGCTCTTCCTGGGGTTCCTGAAGGGCGTCGATTTCCTGTGGACGATGAAGACGATGTTCTTGCCGATGGTGGTGGCATCGGTCCTGCTGCTGGCGATCTTCTTCGTCATCGACACGATGGCGTGGCGGAAAGAGCCGCCCGAGGTCACCATGCCAAGCCAAATCCCGCGGCAGGTGCGGATCGAAGGACAATCCAACCTGTTCTATCTTGCCGGCGTCATCGGCGCCGTCCTGCTGAGCGGCCTTTGGCAACCCGGCATAGCCATTCCGCTTGGCCTTGGCATTGAAGTCCCGCTGCAGGGCCTTGTCCGGGACGTGCTTCTGCTCGTTATCAGCTATTGCTCCTGGAAAACCACGCGCTCATCCATTCGCGTCGAGAATGCCTTCACCTGGGTGCCGATTCAGGAAGTCGCGATCCTGTTCATCGCGATCTTCGTGACGATGATCCCGGCCCTTGCCATCCTGCGGGCCGGCGCCGAGGGACAGCTTGCGCCGCTGATTGCGCTGGTCTCTTCAGATGGTCAGCCCAACAACGCCGCCTATTTCTGGCTGACGGGACTTCTGTCGAGCTTCCTCGACAATGCACCGACCTATCTCGTGTTCTTCAACATCGCCGGGGGCGATGCGACGACACTGATGGGACCGCTCGCGACCACGCTGCTGGCGATTTCGGCCGGCGCTGTGTTCATGGGCGCCAACACCTATATCGGCAACGCGCCGAACTTCATGGTCAAGTCGATCTGCGAGGAGCGCGGGATCCGGATGCCGAGCTTCTTCGGCTACATGGTCTGGTCGTGCGGCATTCTCCTGCCGATCTTCGTCCTCATCACTCTCCTCTTTTTCAGATAAGACAGCACCACAATAAGCCTTCGTCCGGGGAAACAGCCGCCAATGAAGATCGCCCGCGTCACCGCCACACCGGTCACCGTCACGCTCAGCTTCGAGAAGTTCGGGGTCAAAAAGCCGTCCGCGCTGTCGATCTGCATCACTGAGATCGAGACGGATGACGGCCTCGTCGGCCACGGCATAACGGGAATCACCGAGCCGGACGTTGCCGCCGCGGCGATCAATCACGTGGCGGCGCCACTCCTGATCGGCCAGGACCCGCTGCGCACCGAGCAGCTCTGGGATAAAATGTACTGGAAGATGTCGCCGCGCGGTCAAGGCGGCTACGCTAGTCATGCCATTGCCGCCATCGACGTCGCGCTCTGGGACATCAAGGGCAAGGCGCTGAAGCAGCCGGTCTGGAAGCTGCTGGGCGGTGCCCGCGACCGTACGCCGCTTTACGTCACCTTCGGCTTCCATTTCCTCGACCGCGACCAGCTGGTCGCCGCGGCGAAATACTGGGTCAAGGAAGGCTTCAAGGGACTCAAGATGGTCGTCGGCCATCAGGCGCTACAGCGGCGCGACGAGCCGCGCTCGCTGGAAGATGCCATCCACGAAGATTCCAAGCGTGTGCACGCGGTCCGCGAGGCCATCGGGCCCGATATCGCCCTCTACATCGACGCCAATTGCAGCCTCGACTATTTCCACGCCCACAAGCTTGCGGAGATGATCCGGGACTGCAACCTCGCCTTCTTCGAGGAACCGGTGACGCAGAACGATGTGCTGCGGATGGCCGAACTGCGCCGGACCACCGGCACCCGTGTCGCCGCCGGCCAAAACGAAGGCCTGGGCTTCCGCTTCCGCGACATGGCCATGGCCGGCGCCGTCGATGTCATGCAGCCCAATGTCGTGATCACCGGGGGCTACAGCCAGTGCGTCCGCATCGCCGGCCTGGCCTCAGCCTTCAACATCGCCATCGATAACGGCGGCGGCTGGTCCTATCACAACATGCACCTGCACGCGGGCGTGATGAACGGCGGCCTGGTCGAACATCATGTACCGGCCGCTATGGTCTACGAGCAGCTCTATAGCGGGTTGCCACAGCCGAAGGACAGCTACTACATGATGCCGGAAACGCCGGGGCTCGCCTTCGAGCTCAAGCGCGACGCCTTCCAGGAATTCGCAAAGGCGTTCAAGCCCGGCAGCGGAGGATAACCAGCATGAATATCGAGCGTTTTGTTTTCCCGAGCGAAACGTCCGCGCTGTCAGCAGGGGAAACCGAGACGGCCTTCCGCAGCGTGGACTGGATCGAGACGGTCCTAAAGCAGCGTGACGACCTGCTTGCACGGCACGGCAAGTCATTTGCCGTTCATGTTCCATCAGGTAACTGGAATCGGGACAAGAAGCAGTCATTTGAGATCGATCTCGCGACGACAAATCCTTTCACGTCGTTCGAGCTGTTGCGCACCCGCAATGTCGATGTCCTGCGGCAGCTTCGCCTTTATTCGCAGGCATTCACGGGATATCAGCTCGCGACACTCGAGATGGCCTATAAGCGTCCCTGGATCCGCAAGCCGCTGCCGCAGAACTTCGATGAGTTTGTGGCGATGCTTGCCATACTGCCCGATGAAGGCACGAGCCGGTTTCTGGAGCTGGCACCGAAACTGCCACCCGAGCTGGGAATGTCGCTACCCGCAAAATTCGGAGAGATGGGCTGGCTGGCCAACGGACAGATCATCAATTACGACAGCTACTGCTATCTGCAGCGCATCGCGCTGCTGCACGAAAGCAATCTGCTCCAGTTCCTCGCCAACAGACCGAAGGGCCGCCCCCCGCGGATACTCGAAATCGGTGGCGGATTTGGCGGTCTTGCCTATCACCTCTCCCGAATCCTCCCGACAGCCGACTACACAATTGTCGATATTCCGGAATCTCTGGTCTTCGCCGCCATCTATCTCTCCGTCGTGAAACCCGACGCATCGATCGATCTGATGGTTGCCGACCGGATCGTGCCGGATCAGTGCTCGATCCGGCTTTGCCCGAATTTTCTCATGGATCATCTTTTGAAGACCGTCGATTCATTCGACCTCGTCATCAATACGTGCTCGCTGAACGAGATGACGGCGGATCAAGTCTCCTACTACGCGGAGCGCGTAAGCCGGCATATCGGGCAGGACGGCATTTTCTTCGAACAGAATGCCGATGCGGATCGCTACGGCGTCTCGTCCCTGATGCCCCTGCTCAAGCAGCACTTCCGCAACTTTCAGGTCTGCCCGTCGGCGTTGGTCGGTCCCCGTCTCGATCCGGGACCGGCGCGTCTCTGGGTCAATGTCGACTAGGCAAATCGCGGGAACAGCATGACGGCGTTGTTGCGAAAGACATCATCGAGACGCGGGCGTTTCAAAGATGGCCGCATATTCAGACGCCCATTAAGGTGCAACATCACCTTAGAGAAAGACCTCAATATATTGACTAAAAACATCTTTTAGGAGGCCCTAGGCGACTTAAAGGCCACAACGGGTCATCGACAAGGCCCCTTCGCCCACTTCCACGATGGAGTTACACTCATGGAATCGACCATCTGAAGGGACACACCCTTCATTAAGAACAAGCAGGTCGGGAGGGATCGCGATGGAACGTTCATTTAAGGCCGAGGTGGAATCGCTGCGTCTGGGCGACGGTGAGGTCTTTGAGGGTGAAGGCATCCTGGCCGTCACCAAGGGCCTCCTCCAATCAGGCGTCTCCTATGTCGGCGGCTATCAGGGCTCGCCGATCTCCCATCTCATCGACGTGCTGGTCGACGCCAAGCCGCTCATGGATGAGCTGGGGGTCCACCTCGAGACCTCGACCAGCGAGGCCGCCGCCGGCGCCATGCTGGCCGCCTCGATCAACTACCCGATCCGCGGCGCCGTCGCCTGGAAGTCCCCGGTCGGCACCAATGTCGCCTCCGATGCCCTCTCCAACCTGAACTCCGGCGGCGTCATGGGCGGCGCCCTGATCGTGCTGGGCGAGGATTATGGCGAAGGCGCCAGCGTCATCCAGGAACGCAGCCATGCCTTCGCGATGAAGTCTGATATGTGGCTGCTCGACCCGCGGCCCAATCCCACCTCGATCGTCAACCTAGTCGAACGGGGCTTCGAGCTCTCGGAAGCCTCGAACACCGTGGTGATGATGCAGTTGCGCATCCGCACCTGCCACGTTTACGGCCGTTTCGTCGCCAAGAATAACCGCTCGGGCAAGTTCTCCCGCAACAACCGGATCCAGACCCCCGATTTCTCGATGATCCGCCTGCCCCAACCGCCCTACACGGTGCAGCAGGAGAAGATCAAGCTGGAGCAGCGCCTGCCGGCCGCGCTCAAGTTCATCACCGAGAACAAGCTGAATGAAGTGTTCGACGGCGATCTGAACGAGATCGGCATCATCATGCAGGGCGGTCTCTACAACACCGTGCTGCGGGTGATGCACCGCATCGGCCTTGCCGACGCTTTCGGCAAGTCGCGGGTGCCGATCTATGTGATGAACGTCACCTACCCGATGGTCCCGTCAGAACTGGTCCAGTTCTGCGCCGGCAAGAAGGCCGTGCTGATGATGGAGGAAGGCCACCCGGACTTCATCGAACAGGGCCTGCACGCGATCCTCCGCCGCGCCGACGTGAACACCAAGGTCTATGGCAAGGACGTGCTCCCGATGGGCGGCGAATACACCGCCGATGCCGTCCTGAAAGGCCTCGCCGCCTTTCTCGAAAAAGTCGGTATCCCGGCCGCGGACACCGCCCGCGCGACCGCCAGCGCACAGGCGGCACAGATCGCCGATCACAAGGCGAAGGCCGCCGAAGCGCTGGGCTCACCCCCGCCCGGCCGCGAGCCGACCTTCTGCACGGGATGTCCGGAACGCCCGATCTTCAGCTCGCTGAAACTGGTCGAGCGCGAGCTCGGACCGACGCATATCGCAGCCGATATCGGCTGCCACAGCTTCGGCACCTACGCGCCGTTCCATCTCGGCAATACCTGCGTCGGTTACGGCCTCGGCCTCGCGAGCTCCACCGGCATCGCGCAGAATTTCGGCAAACGCGTCGTGTCGATCATGGGCGATGGCGGGTTCTGGCATAACGGCCTGACCACCGGCGTCGCATCGGCGACGTACAACAATTCCGACAGCGTCCTGATCATCATGAAGAACGGCTATACGTCGGCCACCGGCTGGCAGTTCCTGCCGTCATCGGTGCAGCGGCGTGAAGGCCTCATCCATCAGGACCAGAACATCGAGAACGCCCTCAAGGGCGTCGGCATCAAATGGATGAAGACAGTCAATAACTACAAGGTGGCCGACGTTGCGAAGGTCATTCGCGAGGCGATGACCACCGCCGAGAAAGGCCTCAAGGTCATCATCGCCCAGGGCGAGTGCATGCTGGCGAAGCAGCGCCGCGTGCGCGCCGAGGATGCCAAGAACATCGCCGAGGGCCGCCGCGTCGCGAAGCCGAAATTCGGCATCGACGATGCGGTCTGCACCGGCGACCATTCCTGCATCCGTCTCTCCGGCTGCCCGTCGCTGACCATCAAGGATAATCCCGACAAGCTGCGGCAGGATCCGATCGCGACAGTCATCGAGAGCTGCGTCGGCTGCGGCCTGTGCGGCGAGATCTCGCACGCGGCGATCCTGTGCCCCAGCTTCTACAAGACCGAGGTCGTGCATAACGCCGGCATTGTCGAGCGCATGGTCGACAAGGTCCGCCGCACCGTCATCGCCTGGCTGGCCACACCAGAAGCGGCACCGACGCCTGCTGTGCCCGGTGTCGCCGCGTTGGCGCAGGCGGCGGAGTGAACATGACCGAGAACCGCCCCGTCACGCTGCTGATTTCCGCTCTTGGCGGCGAAGGCGGCGGCGTCATGACCGACTGGCTGCTGGCGGCCTGTCGCGACCTCGGCGTGATCTGTCAGGCAACATCGGTGCCGGGTGTCGCGCAGCGCACCGGCGCCACGACCTACTATCTCGAGATCTTCCGCGAGAAGCTGGAGCCCGGAAAGCCCGAGCCCGTGATGGCGCTCTATCCGCAGGCCGGCGATATCGACCTCATGGTCGCCTCCGAACTGGCCGAAGCCGGCCGCGCCTGCGCCAACGGCTTCGTGACGCCGGACCGGACCGTGCTGATCAGCTCGTCACACCGCTTCTATCTGCTGCCGGAAAAAACCGGCATGGCCGACAGCCGTCTCGATACAAAGCGGCTGGAAGCGACAGTGAAGCAGAGTGCGAAGCGTGTCGTCCTCGGCGACTTCGCCAAAGCAGCGCGTGACAGCGGCACTGTGATCAATGCCGTGCTGATGGGCGCCATGGCCGGCAGCGGCGTGCTGCCGATCCCCGCCGAAGCGCTGGAACGCGCCATTCGTGCCGAAGGCAAAGCCGTCGACGCCAACCTTCGCGGCTTCAACTACGGCCTGAAGGTCGCGCGCGGCGAGGTCATCGAGCTTCGTCCACCCACGCGTCCCGAAAAAGCGCCCGAGCCTGCGCCGACGGTCGACCCGCTGATGGCGTTGCGCGATCGCGTGGTTCGCAATTACCCAGCGCCGACGCAGAAGATCGTGATGGAAGGTGCGGCCCGCACCTTCGACTATCAGGACTCCGCCTACGCCAATCTTTATCTCGACCGGCTCGATGCCGTGCTGGCGGAAGAAAAGAAAGCCAACGGCGATTTTTCCGTCACGCGCGAGACCGGACGCCACCTGGCGCTGTGGATGACCTATGAAGACGTGATTCGCGTTGCCCAGCTCAAGACCCGCGTGGCACGGCTCGACCGCGTACGCGCCGGCGGTGGCGCCAAAGGCGAGCAGCCGGTAATCGTCACCGAATTCCTGAAACCCGGCCTCGACGAGATCTGCTCGATCCTGCCCGCTTTCATTGCGCGGCCGTTGTCGGCCTGGGCGGATCGCACCGGCAAGCACAACAGCTTCAACATGGGACTGCATATCCGCACCAACACAATGTTCGGCTTCGCGTTGCTACGCCTCATGGCGGCGTTGAAGCCATGGCGGCGGCGCGGTTACCGCTTCAGCGTCGAGCAAGGCATGATCGACGGCTGGCTGGCGATCATCAAAGGTGCCCTCACCCGCGACAGCAGCTTCGCACGAGAGATCGCGGAATGCGCGCGGCTGATCAAGGGCTATAGCGACACCCATCGCCGCGGCAGCGCCAATTTTCGCCGGCTGATGGATACAATTGTCGCTCCGGCGCTCGGCACAACCGGCAACGTCTCCCCGGATTTCTACGCCAATGCGGCAGCGGCTCTCGCGACCGCTCGCAAGGCGGCGCTTGCCGATCCCGAAGGCAACACGCTGAACCGCACGCTCGCGCAGCTGGGCGCGCTATCACCCGCCCAGTAGGGACGGCGTCCTTCGAGACCAAGTAGTTGCACTCAATCGGCCACTCGGGTCTATAAATTAGACCATCTGGCTTCGTAGCGAATTAGGACAACACAGCATCCCCGAAGAGGCTTCGGTCCGACTCGCCCGCGCAACCACGAATTGCGCAATTGCCATCGATCCCCGAGGCACTTGGCACGAAACTTTCATTACCCGATCTGCTTGTTTTTGCGTCAGCAAGAGGAGAGCGGAGCCCATGAAAAGAACGTCGCTGATCATCGTTGCCGCGGTACTCGCCGCCCTTTCTGCTCCCGCCCGGGCGCTCGACAAGGTCACTGTCTCAATCAGTCCGTCGAGTTCGAGCCTTCCCTATTTCATCGCCGCCCAGCGTGGCTATTTCAAAGAAAACGGCATCGAGCCCGATCCGAAGCCCATCGGTAACGTCGCCGCTCTCGTCATTACGGCCATGGTGTCCAATCAGATCGACGCCGCGGCTGCGGTGGTTGCCATCGACGGGATGAACGCGAACCTCAAGAAGCCCGGCGTCGTGAACTGGATCGCGCTCAACGCCCAGAACGATCCGCATGTCATGGAGCAGTTCGTGCTCCGCAAAGGCCATGCGGCGACATCGCTTGCCGAGCTCAAGGGCGCGCGCATCGTATCGGCGCCCGGCATCGGAAATCTTGCCATCGCCAAGGCAGCCCTTGCGGCCGCCGGCCTCAAGGACGGCGATTACACGATCGATGCAATGGACCAGAACCAGCACATCAATGTGCTGAAATCGGCCCAGTTCGATGTCGCGTACACAATGGAGCCCAATGCCACGATCATGAAATCGCTCGATATCGCCGCACCGCTCCAGCAGGGCGTCATCGCCAGGCTGGTTCTCGGCGACCCAAAGGCAAAGGCCTATATGGGCGGCGGGGCCATGACGTCCACCTTCATCAACAGCCGTCCTGATGTGGCGCGGCGTTATGCCAAGGCCTGGTCGCAAGCCGTCGACCTGATCAACAACGAGCCCGGTGAAGCCCGCAAATACCTTCTCGAAAACACAACCACGCCGGCCTCTGTGGTCAATGAGGTGCCGCTTATCCTCTACACGATGGTTGGCAAGCTGACAGCGGAGGACAAGGGTAACCTGCAAAAATACGTCGATTTCGCGGTCAAGAACGGATCGCTGGCTGAAGGCGGAGACGTCCAGAAGTACCTGGTGGCTTTCTGAAACAGCGACAATGGTCCCTTTCGATCCCATCGCGAGCCCGGAAACGACGGCGCCCCCCGCAGGCGATACGTCGTCCGTCAATCGCCGACCCCACATCACCGTTCGCGGTCTCACCAAACGTTTCGGGGCCAACACGATCTACGACAACTTCGACTTCGATATTCCGCGCGGCAAGTTCATCTCGATCTTCGGCCCGAATGGCTGCGGCAAAAGCACCCTTCTCAATCTCATCGCGGGCCTGATCCCCGTCGATTCCGGCGATATCCTGTTCGACGGAATGACCATCAAGGAAATCAAGTTCGGCTACGTGTTTCAGAACTACCGGGAGGCGCTGTTTCCCTGGATGCGCGCGAAGCACAACATCGAATATCCGCTGCGCTTCATGAAGAATATTTCAGCGCTCGAACGTCGGCGCAAAGTCGACGCTCTCGTCGAGCGGCTCGGCATCCGCATCGACCTCAACCGTTACCCGTATGAGATGTCCGGCGGTCAACAGCAGCTGGTCTCCATTCTCCGGGCCCTGGTCATTGAGCCGGAAGTCCTGTTCCTCGACGAACCCTTCTCCGCCCTCGACTATGAAATGACGCTGTTCATGCGCGATCAGCTCCAACGCATTTTCGAACAGACCAAGACGACTACACTGATTGTCTCGCACGATCTCGAAGAAGCCGTCTATCTCGCCGACAACATCCTGCTCCTGACCCGGGCGCCCGCGACCGTCGCCGATTACGTGAGCTTCGATGCTCCCCGTCCAAGAAGCGACGCCACGTTATCCGACCCAACCTACATCGCGGCAAAGGCTCGCAGCCTTGAAGTTTTCCAGCGCGAGGTCCGCAAGTGAACCAGAAATCCTGGCGCGACCACTTCATTCCCCTCATCGGGGTCGTGATCCTGATTGCCCTCTGGTACATCGCCGTCCTCGGCAGGATCGTGGATCCAGTCCTGCTCCCCACGCCTGATGTCATGTTCCGCGAGCTGTGGCACGGCGTTTGGAACGGAAAGCTGGGCGGCGATTTCTGGAAGACGGTCCAGCGGATGATCATGGCGATCGCATTGGCCAGCGCCATCGGCATTCCTACCGGCTTGCTGCTGGGTGCCTCGGAGCGGGTCTATCGCGCGCTCGAATTCGTCATAGATTTCTTCCGCTCAACCCCGGCAAGCGCGGTATTCCCGCTCTTCCTTGTGATTTTCGGCGTCGACGATCGCACCAAAGTTTATATCGCTACCTTCGGCGCATCGCTGGCGATCATCTTCAATGTCGCCTATGGCGTCATGAATGCGCGCAAGACCCGGCTGCTTGCGGCGAAACTGATGGGCGCGCCACGGTCGCAGCTGCTGCTTGTAGTCCTGCTGGAATCGATGCCGCAAACCTTCATCGGCCTGCGGACCGGAATTTCGCTTTCCCTCGTTTCCGTCATCGTGGCGGAAATGTTTCTCGGATCGCGCGACGGGCTGGGGCAGCGCGTGTTCGAGGCGCAGCAGATGTTCGAAATGCCGCAGATGTACGCGGCCATCTTCTGCTCAGGCGTGCTGGGCTATGCCCTCAACTTCATCCTGCGCCAGAGTGAAAAGCACTTCGTTCATTGGTCCGGCAAATGAGTAAGCGCGAAGCCGCCATAGACCACGCGGCAAGGATGCCGCAACTGCCGGAACTGACGACCCGCGCCGATTTCGCGCAACCCGGCGCGGCGCCATTGCCGGAATCGCTCGAACAGCTCGAATTGCTGATCCGCCGCGATCTCGACCTGACAAAATATCCGGCGAAATCCTGGGTCATCCCGCGGACCGCGCCGGATGGCGCCACAGCCCTCGATGTGCTCATCGTCGGCGGCGGCCAGGCCGGTCTGGCCACGGCGTTCGCCCTGCAGCAACAGCGCGTGACCAACATCCTGGTCATCGATGAAAATCCGGAAGGCGCTGAAGGGCCCTGGGGCACTTATGCGCGCATGGAAACCCTCCGCACACAGAAAGATGTCGGCGGCATCGAATTCGGCATTCCGAATCTGTCGCTGCGCGCCTGGTACGAGGTGCAACACGGCGTCGGTTCATGGGACACGCTGTACAAGATCGGCACCGATCTCTGGCACCGGTACCTTGCCTGGTATCGCCGCATCCTTGGCCTCCCTGTCACGAATAACTGCCGCATGGTCGGCTTCGATGCGAACGAGGCCGGCGATCTGGTGCGCGTCGATGCGCTAAAAGACGGACAGCCCGTCACCTTCTGGGCCCAGACCGTCATTCTCGCCACCGGGATCGAGGGCAACGGCGTCCGCAATATCCCGCCGGTGGTGGCCGATAATCTGCCCAAGTCGATCTGGGCCCATAGCCATGAAGCCATCGATTTCGCGGCCCTTGCCGGCAAGCACGTGGCGGCACTTGGAGGCGGCGCCTCTGCCTATGACAATGCGATCCTCGCGGCAGAGCATGGCGCGGCCTCCGTCCATCTCTACCATCGCGCCAAACTGCTGCGCCCGGCGAACCCGATGGCCTGGGGTGAGTTCAACGGCTACCTGGCCCATTTCGCCGATCTGGATATTGCCGATCGCTGGCGTTTCACGCGAGGCATGCGGCGCTTCCGCGGCGGCCCGCCGCTGCGCACGATGGCCCGCGCGAAAAAACTGTCCAATCTCATCATTCATCCTGGCACGACCTGGGACACGGCGCGCATGGACGGCGATCATGCGGTGATCGGGACAAGCGAAGGCCCGATCGAAGCCGATTTCGTGATCCTGGGCACCGGCTATCGCATGGACATGAAGGTCAAACCCGAATTCGCCAGGCACCTGCCCCTGATCCGCCTGTGGGGAGATACCTTCACGCCGCCGCCGGGCGAGGAAGACAAAGGCCTGCTGGGCGCTCCGCTGCTCGGCGCGCATTTCGAATTCCTGGAGAAAGTGCCGGGCACCGCACCGTGGCTGAAAATGGTGTTCAATTTCAGCCGCGGCGCCAATCTGAGCATGGGACCGATGTCGGCCGGGCTCAGCGGCATAAAGTTCGGTGTCCCCCGCCTGGTCGAAGGCGTTACGCGTCGGCTTTTCGTTGCCAATGCCGCAGACTTCTACGAAGGCATGAAACTCTGGCAGGAAAGCGACGACATCTACGAGCCGTAGTCGCTGGCGCCCTTGCATCGCGGTGGAAATCCCGTGATTGTGCCCCGATTTCACAGGCGGGGCTTAATTGGATTCTCTTACTCAAATCGCTCTCGGCGCCGTTACCGGTTACGCAGTCGCCGGACATAAACTCGGACGCCGCGCGATTGCCTTCGGTGCGCTCGCCGGAACCACGCCTGACCTCGACACCTTCGTCCTGCTCCCGTTCGATGATTGGGCCTCCTGGCGCTATCATCGGGGCGTAAGCCATTCCCTGTTCTTCGGGCCGGTCGTGGGCCCTGTGCTGGGCTGGCTGGCATGGCGTTACTATCGCTGGCGCAAACCGGAACACCCGGTCAGCGCCGAGGGCACGCTGCCCTTCTGGATCGCGACGTTTATCATCGCGCTCTTCACCCACCCGCTCCTCGATTTCTTCACTGTTTACGGCACGCAGCTCCTGTCGCCGTTGACCAATGCTCGCTTCAGCCTCTCCGGCGTCGGCATCATTGATCCGATCTATACGGTTCCGATGATCGCCGCGGCGATTGTCGCGCTGGTGAGACCGGCGCGCGCCGCAAGCACCGTCTTCGCCTGGCTTGTGCTCTGGCTGACGACTGCTTTCCTATTCTATGGCGTGGCGCAAAACCAGCGCGTGGAAACCATGGCGCGGACGCAGCTCCAGACCGAAGGTGTCGTGGTCAGCGACGTGCGGGTCTACACCACGATCTTCCAGCCGTGGCTGCGGCGGGTCGTCGTCGATGAGCCGGAGGGCGGCCGTGTCGCCTATGCCTCATCGCTGCAGACCGGCGCCATCGCCTGGAAATGCTTCGTGGCGCCGCGCGATCCGCGCATCGATGCCCTGCGCGCGACGGAGGAAGGCCAACTGCTCGCCTGGTTCGCCGATGGCGACCTCTGGCCGCGCATCGTCGCGAATGGCGATGGATCGGCGCTCGTCCAGCTCTGGGATCGCCGCTACGGCATAACAGGTGAGACGAACAACGGCTGGTGGGGCATTGAAGCCGCCTTCCGCACCGACGGAACTATGAGCCCGCCGCAACGCGCAAGCATTCCCCGCGATTTCGACGGTAATGCCATTGGTCAGCTGTTTAGGGCATCGCTGGGCGAACCGACGGCGCTCTTTCCGCAGCGCGCGAATGCCACTGATGCTGCGGCGGATTGTCGCCAACAGCGCCTTTGATAGTCAGCGCGCCGCAAGATACCAGTCGAGGATTTGCTCGCCGGTCCACAGCTTCACGCCGTCCTTGGTGGCGATATGCCGCAGCGCCGTCTCGAACCAGCCGATGCGGTGCGGCACGCCGGTGATATAGGGATGAACGCTGATCGCCATCACCCGCGCTGACTCCGCGCTTTCCGCGTAGAGCCGGTCGAACTGCGCGATGCAGCGGCGCGCATGTTCCTCGCTCTGATGGTTCTGGAGCGCGAACATCGGGATATCGTTGGTCTCGACGGTATAGGGCACGGAGATCAACGGCCTCGGTGTTGCCCTGATTTCCACCGGCTGATCGTCGAGTACCCAGTCAGCGACATACTCGATGCCTTCGGCCGACAGGTGATCGGCTGTGTCTGCCGTCTCGGTCAGGCCCGGGCTCTCCCAGCCGCGCGGCGCCTTGCCGGTGACCGCCCTGATCGCGTCGATCGTGTCGCGGATGGCGCGACGCTGGTCCTCAACCTTGTGCATCGGCTTCTGCACGAAGCCGTGCCCCATGAACTCCCAGCCGGCCTTATGAGCTTCTTCAGAAATGCGCGGATACGCGGTGCAGACACTCCCGTTGATCGCCAGCGTTGGCACGATCTTCCGGCTCTTGAGGGCATCCATGATGCGCCAGAAGCCGACGCGCATCCCATATTCATGCCACGCCCAGTTGGGCAGGTCGGGCAGCAAGGGCACGCCCATCGGCGGCGACAGCACCGTGCGCGGCATGGCTGCGTCGGGCAGCCAGTGCTCGACATTGACGATGATCCAGACCGCCATCCGCGCGCCGTCGGGCAGGCGCAACGGTTTGCGATCGATAATGGCGCTGTAAGGGACGCGATCCGCGAACGATGTCATGCGTACCGGAAATGCAAGATCAGGGCCGGATATAGCTCCAGCCCTGCTCCTGGCGCTCGATCATGTGAACGACGCCGGATGGCACGCTCTTCGCTTCTGTCAGGAGTTCGATCTCTTTATTTTCCGTGCGCTTCATGCCAGCGCGGGTGTTCTCGCAGGCCGCAAAGGTGACGTTGGGCATGCTCTGGTCGAAGGTCTTGATGCGGTCCTTCACCGGCGAGGTGTCGGCGCGCAGCATGTGCAGGCCGGGCCCGTAGGTGACAACCTCGATCTCCACCTTCTCGCCCTTGCCGGAATAATACTGGGTGATGTTCGTTGCATTGTTGAGGGCGAGGTTCATGCGCGCGGCATCGTTGTCGTCGACATGAATCACCACGCGATGCAGCTTCGCGGTCTGCGCGGCAAGAGGACCGGTCAGGGCAAAAGCGGCGGTGGCGGCGAGCGACGAAACAATGAGATGACGGCGGGCGAGCATGAGCGTCTCCAGAGGAAATTTGGCGGCATTCTGTCACCGCCCCTCCCGATGAGCTAGGATGATTTCATGCACCCCGCTCTCACCGCCATCGCTGCCTGCAGCATTCTGACGTTCTTTGCAGGCGTCGCCCAGGCCGCCTGCGCCCCGGCCGATGTAGAGATCCGGAACTTCAAATGGAGCCGCGAGGCCGGCTGGTTCACCATGACCGGCGAGCTCGTGAATAACTGCGCGGAACCTGCCGCGCCCCGGATTGAGATCACGATCCGGGATGAGAAAAATCAGATCGTATCGATCGAGGATGCCTGGCCGGCCGGGCAGCGTAACCTCCGCAGCAAGGAAGTCCTCCCGTTCCGTCTCTCGACGCGCGGATATGCGACGGGCAAGAACGTCGCACCGCGCATCCGCGAGATCAAGCAGTGGTGATCGGGGTGATGCGCTAGACTCCCCCGAATCGACGGCGGGGAGTCGCTTGGCAAAGCGCAAATCACGCAGCAGAAAGACACCAGTGGAACGGCGCGCGGAGACCAGCCTCTACGCGCCGGTAAAGGCGTTTCTCGAAAAGCAGGGTTACGTCGTCAAAGGCGAGATCGGCCGCTGCGACGTCATGGCGGTGCGCGGCGATGAGAAACCGCTGATCGTCGAGCTCAAGACCAGCGCCAATATGGAACTGCTGCTGCAGGGCGTGGAGCGGATGTCGCTGACCGAGACCGTATATCTCGCCGTCCCTGCCCCGCGCGGCACCTCGCCGGTCTATGACCGCCGCTTCCAGAAACTGCTGCGCCGCGTCGGGCTTGGCCTGCTGCTGGTGCATGAGCGCGGCAGCGTCGAAGCGATCTTCGATCCAGCGCCTTACAAACCCCGCATCAACAAGAAACGCACGGGACGCCTTCTCGGCGAGTTCACGCGCCGCACCGGCGATCCCAATGCCGGCGGCAGCACGCGCCGGGTCAAGCTGGTGACGGCCTATCGCCAGGAAGCATTACGGATGGCCAGCGTGCTGGCCGTGCGCGGGCCACAGAAGCCGGCGCTGTTGCGCATCGATGCCGAAGCGCCCAATGCCGGGCGCATTCTTCTGCAGGACGTCTATGGCTGGTTCGAGCGGATCGAACGCGGCATCTATGCGCTGACCCCTGCCGGCACAACGGCCCTTGCGACCTTCACCGGGCGTTTTGCACCACCGCAGTGTCTGGGTGTCGCTCAAGCCGCCGAGCGGCTGCTGACTGTGGAAACAGCGATCACGATGCCAACCGCTACGGCGTGAACGGCCAGGTCCAGGAACGTCACGTCGAATCCGTGAATGAACTGCAGCAGAAACGCCGCCAGGCCTGCTACGCCCAGCCCCGCAACAGCAGCGACACCCGCCGGCGCCAACGGTCGCGCGCGGTGCAGCAGCCACAGCAGGCTGATCCCAAGCGGCACGCTCACCCCCACGATAAAACCGAAGCATTCCGCACTTTCGCCCAGACTCCATCCGTCCGCTCCAACCGCGATCCAGTTCCGGTAGCAGCTATAGCCGGTGCTGCCGATCCACACGGCAAGCGGCGGCAACGGCAGCCATGCCCAGGCCGCAGAGCGATCAGGCAGGCTCAGATGGAAGGCCGCGACCACGCCGGCCAGACCGGTGGCGAGAATCGCGATGGTTCCCAATATTTCTTCGGGTGTGTCCGTTTGCGCCCGAAACAGATCGAGACCGGCAAATCCAAGAATGCCGACGCCCGCGACCACGGCAACCGCCAGCAGCCACAGAGCCGCGCGCATGAGCGGCGGTCGCAGCCGGCGCACCGGCTGCATCTCAGCCACCAGGCGCTCAATGGTCCGATCGGTCCGATCCGTCACTCTCGCTCTCCTGTCAGCCGCGCCCGCAGCGCCTTGATGGCGCGGTGAACATTCACCTTCAGCGCCGCAACCGATTTCCCGCTCGCCCGTGATGCCTCCTGAAGCGACATCTCCTGCACTTTCAACAGGGTGACAGCCTCGCGCTGCCCCTCCGGCAAGGCCGCGATGGCGGACGCCAGGCCCGCCGTGCGATGACCCACCTCCATATCCCTGTTCGCGCGGGGATCGGCAAAGGTTTCATAGGCCCGATCGTCCGACACTTCATTTTCCGTCCGGTGCCCCTGCCGCCGCAGCATGTCGATGGACCGCCGCCGCGCGATGGTCGCCAGCCAGTGGGTGAACGGGCGCGACGGATCGTAGGTATGGCGCACCCGATGCAAGGTCAGCAGGACATCCTGCACCACATCGTCGAGGCGATCCGGCGCACGGTGCTGGCGCCCGACCACGGCGCGAATGAAGGGCACGGCTTTTTGCAACAGCGCGGCATAGGCCGACTTGTCGCCCGCCTGCGCCGCGATCATCAGCCGCGACCATTCGCCGTTGCTCTCGTCTTCGTGATCGTTATTCGACGGCCGCATCCGAAATTCCGGGCCTTTGCCTGTAACCAAGTGCGGGATGTCGCGAAAGGAATTGTACGCGACCGGCTCAGCATTCGCACCGAGCGCGTTCCACAGCATAACGGGAGATCATCCGATGCAAAAGCCTTCCACCAACACCGCCCTTCTCGTCGCCTCCGCTTTCACAGCTCTCATTGCTCTGCCCTCGTTCGCCAACGCGCAGGCGCCGGCACAGATGCCGACCTTCCAGGCGGAGAAGTGCTATGGCGTGAACTCGTCGCGCAAGAACGACTGCGCATCGTCGGGCAACAACTCCTGCGGCGGCAGTGCTGCCCGCGCCAGCGATCCGAAGGCGTGGATCTATGTGCCGGCCGGTACCTGCGCGAAGATCCAGGGCGGCAGCACGACGCCGAAGGCCTGAACAACAACGGGCGGGACGCGTCGTGACTTTCATGCCGACACGACAACATGCGCCGGCCCGCGCCGGCATCGGCCTGCGCACGCAGCACATGGCCGAGGTCATCGCGACGCGTCCCGCGACCGGATTTCTCGAGATTCATGCCGAAAACTATATGGCGCCCGGCCCGGCGCTGGACGGTCTTCTAACCGTCCGCCGCGACTATCCGGTCAGCGTCCATGGCGTCGGACTTTCTCTGGGCAGCGCTTCAGGCATCGACCGCGCTCATCTTGAGCGACTGCGTCGGCTCGTCTCGTACTGCGATCCCGTGCTCGTCTCCGAGCACCTGTCGTGGAGTGCGATCGACGGCATCAGCCTGAACGATCTCCTGCCGCTTCCCTACACCGAAGAGACGCTGGATATCGTTGCCGGCAATATCGAGGCGGTTCAGGAGGATATCGGCCGAATGATCCTGATCGAAAACCCCTCCCGTTATCTGCGCTTCAGGCATTCGACGGTACCGGAGCCGGAGTTTCTCGCCGAACTCGTGCGGCGGACCGGCTGCGGCCTCCTATGCGACGTGAATAATATCTATGTCAGCAGCATCAATCTGGGCGGCGATCCGCATGCGTATCTGGCGGCGCTCCCGCGCGAAGCCGTCGGCGAGATTCATCTTGCCGGTCATGCGCGCGGCGAACGCAACGGACGCCCCCTGCTGATCGACGATCACGGATCGCCCGTCTGCGACAACGTATGGAGCCTGTATCGCCACGCGGTCGCGCGCTTCGGCGCGGTGCCGAGCCTGATCGAATGGGATACGGATATCCCGGACCTGCCCGTGCTGGTCGCCGAAGCGCGCCACGCCGACGGCATTGCAGAAGAGATGCTGGCACATGCTCTCGCTTCTTGACGTCCAGCGCGGCTTCCGCGCGGCCCTGCTCGGCGGCGATAGCGTGGCGGTTGCGGCCCTCATCGCCGACGATGGCATCGAAGCGGCCGACCGTCTCGATGTGCACCGAAACAACGTCATCAGCTCGCTCTCCTCGGTTCTGAAGGCAACATTTCCGGCGGTGTGCCGGCTGGTCGACGAACGGTTCTTCGGCTTTGCCGCGCACGAGTTCATCCGAACCCACCCGCCGCGCCATCCCAGCCTCGCGGAATACGGCGACGGCTTTGGAGATTTTCTCGCGGGATTCAGTCCTTGTCGCGACCTCCCCTATCTTCCCGATGTCGCGCGGCTCGAATGGCGGCTTCACAAATCCGCCGATGCGCCCGATTCAGCGCGGCTTGCTCTCCATGCGCTCCGCGACATCCCCGCCGGCGATACGCCACGGCTCTGTTTCGCGCTAGCCGCTTCGTATTTCTATCTTGGATCGCGCTGGCCCATCGACCGGATCTGGCACGCGAACCAGAGGGACCCAGGCGACGAGATAAATCTCGGCAGCGGTGGCGCATGGATCGAGATCAGACGACACGCGGATGCAATCGAACTTCGCCCGTTGCCGCAAGCCATCTTTGCCTTTCGCCAGCGGATACAAGCCGGACAGACGTTGGCGGAGGCAACCGAAGGCGCCCTGACTTGCGACGCCGATTTCGACCTGAACTCAGCACTTGTCGCCCTGTTCGCAGACGGCGCGGTCGCGAGCTTTTTCCTCAGCGTGGACAACGGAAATGACTGATCTTCATCTGACACAGACAACCGTCTGGCGCGAAACCTTCTTACGCACCCTCGCGTGGTTGGAGTGGTTTCCGGTCGACCTGTTCCCCTTGATGTTCCGCATTGGCGTGGGCGACGTGTTCTGGAACTCCGGGCTCTCGAAGATCGCCAGCTGGGACACAACCGTTCTTCTGTTTCGCGACGAATATCGCGTCCCGGTCCTGCCGCCTGATATCGCGGCCCTGCTGGCAACATCGGTCGAGCTGATCTGCCCGGTGCTGCTGGTCTTCGGTCTGGCGGCGCGCCTCGCCACCCTGCCGATGCTCGGCACGGCGCTGGTGATCCAGCTTTTCGTCTATCCGGAATCCTGGAACCAGCACCTGATCTGGGCAGCGATGCTGCTCTACGTCCTGACGCGCGGACCGGGCAGGTTCTCGCTCGACCATCTGATCGCGCGGCGGTTTCCGCTCCGCTGACCGGCCTTACGCCGGAACCCGCTCGACCCTTTTCGAGCCGAACACTTTCGCGATCTGCGCCATCAGATGCTCGCCCGACGTGACGGGCGCGTATTTCGGCTGCTCGCCGGGCTTGAGACAGGTCGGAAGGCACTCGATTACGGCATCGAAATTCGGCTGATGGAAAAACACGATCGAGTGCCGCCGGCTGGTCGACGCCGTCTCCGGCGGATTGGCCACGCGATGGATGGTCGAGCGCCAACGATCGTTCGTCCACTGCGCCATCAGGTCGCCGAGATTGACAATGAAAGCTTCCCGGATCGGTGTCACGTCGTGCCAGGCATCGTCGAGCTGCACCTGCAGACCGCCGGGCGAGCCGTCTGTCGCCAGCAGTGTCAGGGTTCCGAAATCCGCATGCGCGCCGGCGCGCAGCTGACCCGGCTTGGGCGGTGTCGGCTGCGCCGGATAGTTCACCAGATTGATATTGGTTATCTGCCGGTCGATCTTGTCCTGGAAAAAATGCTCCGGCAGACCCAGCGCCAGCGCGCAGAGCCGCATGAGATTGGTCGCAATCCCGGTGAGCGCCGCGTAGTAAGCCGCCTGCGCCTCGCGAAACCCTATCGGCCGCTCCGGCCAGACATTGGGCTCGAAATAGCGCCTCGCCTCGGGCCGCTCGTAATACGGATCGCCCGCGATGGCGGTCGGGCCCGTGACAAAGGTCTCGCGCAGGTCATGCGGCTTCTCGTCTCCGTCCAGCCCCACAAGGTTGGACTCGCCGACAAAGCGATAGCCGCGCCGGTTGCCGTTCGCCCGCATCGACAGCTTCATTTTCTCGTCCCGCGGCAGATCGAAGAAGGCGCGCGAGACGCCGTCGAACTCGTCGATCAGCGACCGCGGCACGCCATGCCCCGTCACCATCAGGAAGCCGACCGTCTCGCAGGCACGGCCGATTTCCATCGCCACGGCGCGGCGTGCGTTCTCGTCGGTGAAGGAGCGGCTGAGATCGATGATCGGGACAACGGGAGCCATTGCAATCCTCGACTTACGCTGTGGGTTCGGGCACGCGCTTGGCGCCGTAGGTACGCTGAATCTGCAGCGCCAGATGATCGCCCGACGTGACCGGCGGATATTTCGCAGTCTCACCCGGCGCGAGGCAGGTCGGCAGGCATTCGACCATCGCGTCGAAATTCGGCTGGTGGAAGAACACCAGGGACAGCCGCCGGCTCGTCGCGGCGACACCCTGCGGCGGATTGACCACGCGATGCATCGTCGAGCGCCAGCGGTCGTTGGTCCAGCGCGCCATGAGATCGCCGAGATTGACGATGAAGGCGCCGCGCACCGGCATGACATCGTGCCATTCACCATCGAGCTGCACCTGCAGACCGCCCGGTGAGCCGTCAGTGGCAAGCAGCGTAAGGCTGCCGAAATCGCAATGCGCGCCGGCGCGAAGCTGACCCGGTTTGGGCGGCACCGCCTGTCTGGGATAATGCACTGCATTGAAGTTGGTGATGTGCCGATCGACCTTGTCGTCGAAATAGCTCTCCGGCAGATCGAGCGCCAGCGCAAACATCCGCATCAGATGCGTCGAGAGGCGGCCGCAGGCTGCGTAGTACGCCTGGAGCACAGGCCGCAGACCGGCCGGCTGTTCCGGCCAGACATTCGCGACAAAGAAACGCTCGGCGCCCGGCCGCTGGTAATAGGGATCGCCCGAAATCGGCTCCGGCCCGATCACAAACTGTTCCCGCAAATCCGGCGGGCGTTCCTCTCCGATGCTGGCGGATACGGTCGACTGGCCGACGAAGCGATAGCCGCGATGCTTCGTGCCGGCATCCATCGCGATCTTCAAGCGCTCGTCATGCGGCAGATCGAAAAATTCGCGGGACAGACGATCCACGTCGTCGATCATCTCCTGCGGAATGCCGTGGCCGGTCACCATCAGAAAGCCGACCGTCTCGCAGGCTTTCCCGATCTCCGCCGCGACGGCGCGACAGGCATGCGCATCGCCGCTAAAGGAGGGAGCCAGATCGATGATCGGGACGATGCTCATCTTCGTTGCCTAAAAGTGCTGGCCTGCGTTCCTGCGCGGCGATGGAGCGGAATTTGCGGCACGAATCGCCGCAACCACCCGGCGGCTGCACGGGAATGCGGCACCGCCGCCCGGCACAGCCGCGCTTTATCGCCGGCAGTCATGGAACAGCAAGCCGCGTACCAGAGCTGGCCGGCCCTGGCGCGAACGACGGATGATCAGTCGATGGAGACGGGATTCGCCTTGGCGATCCGGTCGAGGTCCTGAAGCATCTTCAGGATGCCGGGCATGTCTTTCAGCCTGATCATGTTCGGACCGTCCGACGGCGCATGATCGGGATCGGGATGGGTTTCCATGAAGACGGCGGCAACACCAATGGCGACGGCGCCTCTGGCGATCACCGGCGCCATGCGGCGATCGCCGCCGCTGACGTTGCCCTGCCCGCCCGGCTGCTGCACGGAATGCGTGGCGTCGATCACAACGGGATAACCGGTCTGCGCCATGATAGGCAGTCCGCGCATATCGGTGACCAGGGTATTGTAGCCGAACGACGCGCCGCGCTCGGTCAGCAGGATCTTTTCGTTGCCGGTGCTGGCGATCTTCGAGGCGACATTCTTCATGTCCCACGGCGCCAGGAACTGCCCCTTCTTCACATTGATCGCGCGGCCGGTCTCGCCGGCGGCAATCAGCAGATCAGTCTGGCGGCACAGGAAGGCCGGGATCTGCAGCACATCGACCGCTTCGGCGACCGGCGCGCACTGCTCTTTCTCGTGAATATCGGTGAGGACCGCGCAACCCCATTTCTCGCGCACCTCGGCCATGATCGGCAGGCTTTCCTTCAGGCCGAGGCCGCGCGCTGTGTTGACGGAGGTGCGGTTCGCCTTGTCAAAGCTGGTCTTGTAAATGAGGCCGATGCCGAGCTTGCCGCACATCTCCACGAGCGCGTGGCTGACCTCCAGCGCGTGCTGACGGCTTTCGAGCTGGCAGGGTCCGGCGATCAGCGCGAAAGGCTGATCGTTGCCGATGGTGATGTTGCCGATAGGAACGTGACGGGGCGTAGTCATGGGTCACGTCTAGCCCACGGCCCCCTATCCCGCAATAGTATCCCGCAAAATTAGAGGCCGAGCATGGAACTGAGCGAACCGCTGTTTCCAGCCGAATTACCGCCCAGCAGGCCCGTGAACCCGGATTGGCCGTTACCGGCGGCCTCAAGAAGTCCCAGGAACATCGACGTATTCTGCGCCCGCAGGACCGAGCGCATCTGGAGCACGCTATAGGCGCCCTGGCTGCCATAGGGATCGAACTGGGACATCAGGCTATCCGTCGTATTCTGCGCGCCCTCTTCCTCCGACGAACCGCCTTCCGCGAGGCGGGTCAATTCCGCCAACGCCGCCCGGCGCTCGTTGGTCGTGTAACTCTTGCTCTCATCGTAGAGGATGCTGTTCAGTTCCGCTGGCATCATCCCGGTGAACGGATTGGGGCTCAGGCCATACGTAAAGCGTGTGGCCTGGCGCGCGCGATCGCTGCGCGCCTGATCGGTGCCCGGCGGCTTCTCGTTATCGGCCGCGCGGCGCGTCGTTGTATCCAGAGTCTTGGACAAACCGTCGCGTACCACCAGCTCGATCCGGCTACGCTCAGCCATCGCCGCGCGGCGCTCATTGATCGTGTAATCGCCATTGTCGTTGGCGATGATCGCGGTCAGCTCGTCCCGCGTCTTCCCGGCAAAAGGATTGTCCTTTGTTACCGCCGTCACATAGGACGTCGCCGCCTGAGCCGAGGCGATACGGGCCGGATCGTTCGACTTCGGCATTTCGGCATTCGCCGCCGCCTTTTGCGCGTCTGTCTCGAGCGAGAGAGCCTTATCGAGGGTACTTGTATCGAGGAACGAGAATTCGGTGAAAGCAGCGCGGCGTTCGTTCAGCGTGTATCGACCGGTGGTATCCACGACGATCGAAGCCAGATCGACAAGGCTCTTGCCAGCAAACGGGTTCTCGTCCGTCTTCCCGGACAGATAGTCGGTCGCCTGCTGCGCAATCTTCTTGTGAACGGCATCACCGTCCTTCGGCAGCGCCTTGGCCGCAGCCTGCGCCTCTTTGACGCCGCTGATGAAAATATCGTCGAGGATCGCCCGCATCTTCGCGGTGATCGCGTCTTCGGTGTCTTCGGTCTTGGATGCGGCGTAGGACGCCAGTGCCTGCAGCGCTGCCGGCGACAACGTCACCTCGACGCCAACGGTCTCGCGCAGGGTTGTCGCGGCCGTGGTCTGCTTCGTCGTGCCGTCCGGCTTGGTCGCTGTCCCGGCCGTCGAGGACGTGCCGTTGAAGAGCAGCGACGTGTAGCTCTGATAGGCCCCGTAATTCGTATTGATCGCCATGGCATGCCCAATCCTGATTTATGGTCAGAAAGAGCAAGGCATGGGCCATGAAAAAATGGCGGAAAACCGCCATTTTTATCGGCAACCGCTAGGCAGATTTTGCCGGTTTTGGCAGGATTTACCCTACCTTCACGTTGTCATCCCAGCGAAAGCTGGGACCCAGGTGGCGCGACCTTTACGCAGTCACGCCGGAACGTCCTCGTGCGAAATCCCAACGGCTGGGTCCCAGCTTCCGCGGGGATGACAGAACAGATTGGGATGGCAAATGGTGGTCGTCGATCGACTAAACCAACCGGCTCTGCTCCACCGCGGCCTTGATGAACGACGTAAAGAGCGGATGCGGATCGAAAGGCTTTGAGCGCAGTTCGGGGTGATACTGCACGCCGATGAACCAGGGATGGTCGGGAATCTCGACCGTCTCCGGCAGTTCGCCGTCCGGTGACATGCCGGCGAAGACGAGACCGGCCTTCTCCAGCCGGGCCTTGTAGTTGACGTTCACCTCGTAGCGATGGCGATGCCGCTCGCGGATTGTCGTCGCGCCGTAAACTTCCGAGATATGACTGCCGGGCTTGAGCACGGCGTCGTAGCCGCCGAGCCGCATCGTGCCGCCGAGATTGTCGCCGGCGCCGCGCTTCTCCAGCGTGTTGCCACGCACCCATTCCGTGAGAAGGCCGACCAGCGGATCGGGTGTCGGGCCGAATTCGGTCGTGTTGGCCTTTTCGATGCCGCACAGATTGCGCGCCGCCTCGACAACCGCCATCTGCATGCCAAAGCAGATGCCGAAATACGGCACCTTGCGTTCGCGCGCATAGCGGATGGCGCGGATCATGCCTTCCGAGCCGCGCTGACCGAAGGCGCCCGGGACCAGGATCGCATGCGCGCCGTCGAGCGCTTCGAAATTGCCGGCACCGTTTTCGAACTGCTCGGATTCCAGCCAGTTCAGCTTGACCTTCACGTTGTTGGCGATGCCGCCATGCGTGAGGGCCTCGGCCAGCGATTTATACGCGTCGAGCAGGTTGGTGTACTTGCCGACCACCGCGACATTCACCTCGCCTTCCGGCTGGAGGACGCGGCGGACGATTTCCTCCCAGCGGCTCAGATCCGGCGGCCGGCGGCCGGGATCGATGCCGAAATGGCGGAGCACTTCGCGATCGAAGCCCTGCTCGTGATAGCGCAGCGGCACTTCGTAGATCGAGCGCGCATCGAGCGCCGGAATGACGGCTTCCTCGCGCACGTTGCAGAACAGCGCGATCTTCTTGCGCGAGCTGAGCGGGATTTCCCGGTCGCAGCGGCAGAGCAGGATATCGGGCTGGATGCCGACGGTGAGCAGTTCCTTGGCGGAATGCTGGGTGGGCTTGGTCTTGAGCTCGCCCGCCGACGGGATATAGGGCACCAGGGTCAGGTGAACATAGAGCACGCGGTCGCGGCCGAGCTCGTTGCCGAGCTGGCGGATGGCTTCGAGGAACGGCAGGCTTTCGATGTCGCCGACCGTGCCGCCGATTTCGCACAGCAGGAAATCGACATCGTCGCAGTCGGATTTGACGAATTCCTTGATGGCGTCGGTGACGTGCGGAATGACCTGCACGGTGGCGCCCAGATAATCCCCGCGCCGCTCCTTGGCGATCACGCTGGAATAGATCCGGCCCGTGGTGATGTTGTCGGACTGCCGCGACGCGACGCCCGTGAAGCGCTCGTAGTGGCCAAGATCGAGATCGGTCTCGGCACCGTCATCGGTGACGTAGACCTCGCCGTGCTGGTAGGGGCTCATGGTCCCCGGATCGACATTCAGGTAGGGGTCGAGCTTGCGCAGCCGGACCTTAAACCCACGGGCCTGGAGTACCGCGCCAAGTGCTGCGGACGCCAAACCTTTGCCGAGAGAGGAGACCACGCCGCCGGTGATAAAGATGAACCGCGTCATGGACCTTTAAAGTATAGCTCCGGACCGCCTTCGCCCACCTGATTTCTGCCTTCTCCACAACAAAATTATATTGACGAATCAACGCGACTCGCCCGGTACCGCGAAACCTCAAAACCCTCACTGATTTTTAAGATTTCCGGCCTAAACAGGCTGTGCGCGGCACTTTTTGTGCCCGCCCGTGGCCGTCGCTCGGGGGAGCGGATCGGCGCGGCGCGAAAGAACAGCGATGCCGAACGTCGCACGCCTTCGGCGCAGATCGTTTGCCCTTCTGCGCGCCGGGATTCTGGCCTTCTCCGCCCTGGTCATCGCAGGCGGCGGATGGAGCCAGTATCATGCCTATCTCGAAGAGAAAGAGGACGTCCTGACCGAGGCCATCCGCGACTTGGATGTGCTGCTGCGCAGCCTGGACGAGCACCTGGTCAGAACGTTTCACGGTGCCGACGTCGTCCTGCAGGTCATGGCAGACCGGCTGGAAGCCAGCCTCAGCCGCGGCGAGCAGCCGACAGACGAGGCGCATGCCCTCTTTGATGTCCTGCGCCAGCGTAGCCCGCAGTTCCGGATTCTGGCAGCGGCCGATGCCGCCGGCAGGCCTGTCGCGATGAGCGCGCGGGCCGGTTACGTCGTCCCCCCGCTCAATCTCGGCACGATGGACCTCTTCACCCAGCCTCGGGATCAACAGGCCCAGACAACGATCGTGCTCCCTCCACGTCCGAGCGCCGTTGACCGGCAGCAGGTCGTTCCCCTCGCGCGCCGCCTTCAGACGTCCGACGGGCGCTTTCTCGGCGTCGTCGTCGGCATTCTCGACGTCAATTATTTCGAATCGTTCTACACGAGTTTGCAAAACAACGTTGCGAACCGGATCAGCATCTTCACGGCAGACGGAACGCTGGTGACGCGGACCGAACCAGGGGCGCGACCCGCCCGCGCGCCGGCCTTCGTCGACCGTTTGCCGGTCGAGCCCAGCGGCGCCTACTGGCAGGCCGCTGACGAATCCTCACCAGCCCGCCACATCGTCTATCGGAAGACCAGCCTTCCCTACGTGATCACGGCAACCATCCCCGAGGATATTCTTGCGAACCGGATTCATGCCTTTTCGAAACAGGCGATAACCAGAGCGGCAGTTATCGCGCTCGCGTTTGGGGCGCTGGCGGCCCTGCTCATCATCGCAACATACCGCCGGGAAAGCCTGGCCGGAGAACTCTCGCGCAGCGAAACTCGTTTTCGCGATTTCGCCGATGCCGCAACCGACTGGTATTGGGAAATGGGACCGGATCTCCGGTTCACATATTTCTCGGACACACCGAACAGCGTCCGGAACGAGCATCGCCGCCAGATGATTGGCATGCGTCGTGACGAAACCGTCGATCCGGCAACGCAGAGCGCGGCATGGCGTCAGCATCTCGACGATATGGAGAACCGCCGCCCGTTCCGCGAAGTGATCCAGACCGTCGCCCTCGCCGACGACACGATGCAGTTCGTCAAACTCAGCGGTAAACCGATCTTCGACAGGGCCGGGACGTTTCTCGGCTATCGCGGCACGGCAACTGACCTGACCAGCCAGACCCGCGCCGCACAGATTGCCGAGCGGTCACAGATGCTTCTCGTGGAGGCCGTCAACGCCATCCACGAAGGCATCGCGATTTTCGATGCCGATGAACGGCTGGTGATCAGCAATGCCCATCTGGACGCCTTGTATCCGCAGGCCGCGGGCCTCTTCCGGCCCGGAACCCATATCGACGATATCCTGCGCAATATCGCCCGACAGGGCGAGCACAAGGGCCTCAGCGCACAAAACAGCGAGCGATGGGTCGTCAAGCGGCGCGAGCGCCGCCGCGCAAACGGTGTCGACGAATACCAGTTGCCCGGCGGCCGGCATCTGCGCCTCTCTGTGGTTCAACTCGCCGATGGCGGCTTTGTCACGCTGCATACCGAAATCACACGAGACAAGCAGCGCGAGGCCGCCCTTGCGGCAAGTGAATCGAGATTCCGCGATTTCGCCGAGGCTGTCTCCGACGGCTATTGGGAAATGGATGCGGCGCTGCGTTACATCTTCATCACATCGATGACGGATGAAGATCTCGCGCAGCAGTTCATCGGCAAGCACCGCTGGGATCTGGTCGATCCGGAGGATCAGGACGAGCGCTGGCGGTCACATCTCGACGACATGCGCAACGAGCGTCCATTCCGCGACGTCCACCAGCGCCGGGCGCTGGCCGACGGCACGGTCATCTACGCATCGCTCAGCGGAAAGCCGGTTTACGACGACGCGGGAAAATTCCAGGGCTATCGCGGCACCACGACCGACATCACCAAAACCGTTGTCGCTGAACAGCAGGCAGACCGCCTGCAGAGATTGCTCGCCGAGGCCGTCGAAACGGTCCCCGCCGGGTTCATCCTGTATGGGCCGGACGACCGGCTGGTCCTGTGCAACGAACGCTACCGGCAGTTTAATGCCCAGTGGCCCCATATTTGCGTCCCCGGGACACGCTTTGAGGACATCGCGCGTTTGGGCACAAAGCACAATTTCTATGGAGCCCTGGACAGCAACATCGCTGCAGCCGTCGAGAAAAGAATAGAGCTGCACCGCACGGGTGGAACGCACGATCGCCAAATGCCAGATGGTCAGTGGCTGCGAATCAGCGAAGTGCGTCTCGCCGACGGCAGCACCGTCGGAATTCATACCGACATCACCGAAGACAAGCGCCGCGAAGCGCAACTTCAGGAGCTCGCGGCCAAGAACGCCCTGCTCGCCGATGCCGTCGATACCATTTCCACCGGCATTGTTCTGTACGATCCGGACGACCGGGTGGTTTTCTGCAACGAAGGATACCGTCGGCTCTATGCCCACGCGCCCGAATTTTATAAGCCCGGCATGCATTTTGAAGACATCATGGCTAATGCCATTGGGCGTATGGGCGACACAAAATTCAGTTTCTCCATGGGCGTGGACAACGACATCGAGGCAGCCTCCGCGAAAAGAATCGAGCTGCACCGGACAGGCGGAACTCACGATCGACTGCACCCAGACGGTCAATGGCGGCGGGTCAGCGAAGTTCGGCTCGCCGATGGCAGCATTATCGGAATCCACACCGACATCACGGCAGACAAGCGCCGCGAGGCCGAGCTTGAGAATCTGGCGGCCAAGAACGCCCTGCTCGCCGAGGCCGTCAAGACCGTACCCGCCGGCTTCGTCCTGTACGACCCGGATGACCGGCTGATTCTCTGCAACGAACGCTACCGGCAGTTTTACGCAGGAACACCCCAAATCTGCGAGCCCGGCATCCGCTTTGAAGACGTGGCACGTATCGGCGCAATGCGCCTTCGCTATAAATCCCTCGATACCGACATTGACACGGCTATTGCCAAAAGAATCGAACTGCACCGCAGCGGCGGTACGCACGACCGCCAGCTCCCGGACGGTGAGTGGCGGCGGATCAGCGAAGTACAGCTGCCTGACGGCAGTATTGTCGGTATCCATGCGGATATCACCGAAGACAAGCGGCGCGAGGCAGCGCTCCAGGAGCTGGCGGCCAAGAATGCACTCTTTGCAACAGCAATCGAGAACAGTTCCTGCGCCATCCTCATCAGCGATCCGCAGGAAGACAATCGCCCCATCGTCTATGTGAATGCGGCTTTCGAAACGCTTACCGGCTACAGCAAGGAAGAGGTCCTGGGAAAAAGTGCTGCCCTTCTCTACGGTCCCAAGACGGACCCCGAAGGCCTACGAGCGCTTTACAGCGGCATCGAGACGGGCAAGCCGGTCCAGGTTTCCCTGCAGCACTACCGCAAGGACGGCACGCCGATACACTTCAACGTCAACGTCGCTCCAGTGCGCGACGCGAACGGAACCGTCACGCACATCGTATCCGTGCGCACCGACATTACGGCGCGCATCGAAGCGGAAAACCGCCTGCGCGACTTCGCCGACGCCGGTGCCGATTTTCAGTGGGAGACCGACGCCGACCTCCGGTTCACCTATTTCTCGCCCGCGGCCAAACGCATCATTGGCATCGAGCCCGAGCAGATGTACGTGCACACCCCCGAAATCTTCAGAAACGAAAATTCCTCTGCAGAATGGTGGGAGACCATCCTTGATGACTTCCGGAACCACCGCGCCGTCCGGAATCTGCGCTTCAGCGAAATCATGCGGCACGGGACACAAGTCCATCTGGAACTGAATGCCAAGCCAATCTTCGACGAAGACGGCCGCTTCAAGGGCTATCGCGGCAGCGGAACCGACATAACGAGCGAAGTGACGGCGGAGCAGAATGCGGCGCGGTCCCGGCAGCAGCTGAGCGACGCGGTCGACGCGCTGACCGACGGCTTCGTCCTGTTCGATGCCAACGACCAGCTTGTCATCTGCAACGAGCAGTACCGGCAGCTTCACAGCCCGGTTGCGGACATCCTCATCCCCGGCACCCATATCGACAAAATCTTCCGGCGCGCTGCCTATTCCGGCCTCCATCCCAGCGCCAACGGTCGCGAAGACGAATGGATCGCCGAACGCATTCGGGATTATCGCGCAGCCGGCAGGCACTATCGGGAACTGTCGGACGGCCGCTGGCTGAGCATCCGCTCCGTCGTACTCGCCGACGGAAGTCTTGCCGCGATCCATTCCGATGTCACCGCGGAAAAACGCCGCGAAGCGGAACTCGCGGAACTCGCCGGCAAAAATGCCCTCCTCGCCGCCGCAGTCGAAATGACCGGCAGTGGCATTGTCATCACCGACCCCACCCAGCCGGGACGGCCCATTGTCTATGTCAATCCTGCGTTCTCGAAGTTGACAGGATTCTCTTTCGAAGACGCCGTCGGCCAAAGCTTCCGGCTTCTAACCGGCCCGGAATCGGATCCCGACATTGGCGGAGAAATTCATGCGGCGCTCTCAGCCGGACAACCCATCAAAATACGCCAGTTGGGGTATCGCAAGGACGGCACGCATTTCGACGTCGACCTCAGCATAAGCCCGGTGCGCGATGCGAGCGGCGCGATTACGCATTTTGTCGGCGTTCACAACGACATTACCGCCCATATCCAGGCGGCCGAGCGCCTACGCGCAAGCGAAGAGCGCCTGAGAAATCTCGCGGACAACGTTCCGGGAATTATTTTCCAGCGGACCCATAGGCCGGACGGCAGTTTCTATTTCAGCTACATGAGCGAGCGCTGTTTCGATCTGTCCGGCGACACAGCAGAACAGTTGCGCCTCGACCCCACGCAGGTCGGCAGCCGCGTTCACCCTGAAGACCGTGACACGTATCGCCACGTCTTCCTGGATGCGATGCGCGACATGAAGCCGGCAGAGTACGAGTTTCGCTTCACGCACCGGATCACAGGAGAAATGCGATGGGCCCGATCGTTGTTCAAACCGCACCCCGCTCCAAATGGCGATGTCATCATTGATGGCGTCGTTCTCGATATTACGGATCACAAGCTTGCGGCGGAGCGGCTTCGCGAGAACGAAGAGCGGCTCCGCATGATCGCCGAAAGCATGCCAGGTATTCTCTTTCAACGGATCACGGACCGGAACGGCGTCAATCGCTACGAATTTATCAGCAAACGAATCGTAGATCACACCGGCTACACCGTCGCCGAACTCTTCGAGAACCCGTCCATCTTCCAGAACATGATTGTTCCCGAAGACCGAGCCCGGATGGAAAAGGCCTTCGCGCCCATCTCCGACGCCGAAATGAAGCCGTTCGAGATGGAATACCGCATGCGCATTCGCAGCGGAGAAGTCCGCTGGTTCAACACCATGTATACGCCGCGCCGGGCGGCGAACGGAGACACGATCTGGGACGGTATGTCGTTCGACATCACCCGTGCGAAGACTCTGAAGCGGCAGCGCCGGGAACTGGAATCGCAGCTCCGTCACTCGCAACGGATCGATGCGCTGGGAACCCTCGCCGGCGGCATGGCGCACGACGTGAACAATACCCTGGTGCCGATCCTCGCACTCAGCAAGCTTACGCACAAGGCGCTGCCCGACGACAGTCCGCACAAAAACAACATGCAATCCATCATCGATGCGACCTATCGCATCCGCGATCTCGTTGCGCGCGTCCTGGCGTTCAGTCGCAAGCAGACGTCCCAAGCACGACCGCTTCGCCTGCAGACCGTGATTGCCAGCACCGTCCACCTTCTCAACGTGACGCTGCCGCCGAACATTAAGCTTGTGCAACAGGTCGACGAGACCATTCCAGATATCCTGGGAGACAAGGGTGAGCTTGAGCAGGTTGTGACAAATCTTTGCACAAATGCGGCACATGCGATCGGACAGGCGAACGGTCAGATCAGTATCGAACTGACGGCTGTCGAACTTGCCGAGACCGACAAGCTGCCCGGCGAGCTGCTGCCCGGCCCGCACGCCCGCATACGCGTAACAGATACCGGCGCCGGTATCGCTCCTGCGGACCTGACGCGAATCTTCGAACCGTTCTTCACCACCAAGGAAGTCGGCGAAGGCACCGGCCTTGGCCTGTCCGTCGTCCATGGTACGGTGACAGGGCATCGCGGCTCCATCACGGTCGACAGCATCGTCGGCCAGGGCACGACGTTCACTCTCTACTTCCCGATTGCAACCGCCGCCGACAATGACGCGGCATCGAGATCCGCCCCCGACGCAGACGCTGCGTTGGTCTGACACGGCACAAAGGAACCGACGATGAGCAAGGTACTGGTAATCGACGACGACCGGATGGTCCGCGAAACGGTCAAGATCATCCTGGAAAGCGCCGGCCACACGGTCGTTCTGGCCAGCAACGGCCGCGAAGGCCTGAAGACTTTTGCCGCCGATACGCCGGATATCGTGATTACCGATATCCTGATGCCCGAAAAGGAAGGTATCGAGACGATTGCCGAGCTGCGCCGTCTCAAGCCGGACCTGCCGATCGTCGCGATCTCGGGCGGCGGTCGCATCGGCAATATGAACTTCCTGAAACTCGCGGAATCGTTCGGCGCCAATCACACGCTGACCAAGCCGTTCGAGCCGGAAGAGATCCTGCGCCTGGTCGCCGAGCTGACGCCGGCTGCAACCGCCTGAGTTAACGGGCGATCGGCGCCGTGGGGGCTGCAGGCGCGGCCGGGGCCGCCGGCACCGGGGCATCGATGATTGAGCGACGCTGCTCGGTCGCGGGCGAGCCGGAGAGCATGGCCAGCACGATGCTCATCACCATGAAGCATGCCGCCAGGATCGCCGTGGTCCGGGTCAGCAGATTGGCGGTGCCGCGCGCGGTCATGAAACCGCCCATGCCGCCGCTGGAACCGATACCGAGCCCGCCGCCTTCGCTCCGCTGAAGCAGAACGACGATGACGAGCGCGATCGTGATGAGGATATGGATGACGAGAAGAACAGTGATCATTTGAAAAAAATTCTGCGGCGAAGGCCGGGAGCCGGTCTTTTAACGGCTTCCGCCCTTCAAATCCAGCCGCAATTCGCCCCGCCGTCAGGCGGCTCCGGCCGCGATGGCCAGGAAATCGTCCGCCTTGAGGCTGGCGCCGCCCACCAGGGCACCATTGACGTCGGCAATCGACAGCAACTCCTTGGCATTGGCCGGCTTCACCGAGCCGCCATACAGGATGCGCACCCCCGCCGGGTCGGCCGCCAGGGCGCCCAGTTCCTTCCGGATCAGCGCATGGACTTCGGCAACCTGCGCCACGGTCGGCGTCTTGCCGGACCCGATCGCCCAGACAGGCTCATAGGCGACAACCAGGTTCCCTGCGGAAGCCCCCTCCGGCAGCGAGTCCTTCACCTGCCCCGCCACCACCGCAGCGGTCCGCCCCGCTTCGCGATCGGACCAGGTCTCGCCGACGCAGACGATCGCGGTCAGACCGTTGCGAACCGCGGCGGTCGCCTTCGCGCGCACCACGGCATTGGTTTCATGATGATCGGTCCGGCGTTCGGAATGGCCGACGATCACATAGCGGCAGCCAAGATCGGCCAGCATCGCCGCAGAGACGTCGCCCGTGCGTGCCCCCGAATCCTCGGCATGACAGTCCTGCCCGCCCAACGCGACGGGTGTCTCGACAAGGGCTTCCGCGATCAACCCGATCAGGGTTGCCGGCGGACAGATCAGGAGTTCTGGACCTTTCTGCCCGAGCGCTTCGGCGCGCCGCACGATGTCCTCGGCCAGGGTCCAGCCATCGGCGGACAGGCCGTTCATTTTCCAGTTGCCGGCGATCAGCGGTCGGGGCGTTGCCATGGTGTTCCGTCGGTTGATTGGGGCCGGCGCCTCTCTACCACGAGGCTCCGCATCGTGAAATCACGCAAAAAACGGGCGGAAACATTGCAGCTTCCGTCCCCCGCCCCTATCATGCCCGCCGTTTTCACGCCGGAGCCATTCGTCACCGATGCTTCAAGCCATTCGCAGCAGGGCGGCAGGTATTGTCGTCAAAGTCCTCTTCAGTCTCCTCGTGATCAGCTTCGCGGTCTGGGGGATCGGCGACTACTCGTTCCTGCGCCAGGGCGAAACCACGGCCATCCAGATCGGCGATGTGAAGATCTCCGCCAACACGGTCGAGCAGCAGTACCGGGTCGAGTTGAACCGCCTGCGCCGCATGTTCGGCGGCCAGATCGATCCGGAAACCGCCAAGCAGTTCGGTCTGCTGGATCAGGTGATCGAGCGAATCGTCACCGAGACATTGCTTAACAAAGCCGCCGACGAGCTTGGCCTGCGGGTCGGCGACGAAGCCGTCCGCAGCCGTCTGATGACAGCCCCCGAGCTGCAGGGTCCCGGCGGCTTCGAGCGCGCGCGCTTCCAGCAGCTGCTCTATGAAACGGGCCTGAGCGAATCTGCGTTTGTCGCCCAGTTCCGCAGCGACCTTGCGCGCAGCCTTGTCACCGATGCGATGAGCGCCGGCATCCGGCCGCCCGATGTGATGATCGACCGGCTCTATCGTTATCGCAACGAACGCCGCGCCGGACAGTCGGTTTTCATCCCTGCCTCGTCGTTCCTCGATGTCGGCCTCCCGAACGACGAACAGCTGCAAGCCGTGTACGACGCCAACCGCGAGCGGTTCACCGCGCCGGAATATCGCGCCCTCACGGTCGTCCGGATCGGCGCAGACGATATCGAAAAGCAGATCACCGTCGACGATCGCCAGATCGAAGACGAGTTCCGCGCCCGGCAGGCGGAACTCCGCGTGCCGGAAAAGCGCGAGCTTGAGCAGATCCTCTACACCGATGAAGCGCAGGCCAAGACCGCCCGCGAGAAGCTGGCCGGCGGCGCCTCCTTTCTCGATGTCGCGAAGGAAGCAAACCAGTCGGAAGAAACGGTCAAGCTCGGCCTCGTGTCGCGCGAAGACCTGCCGCCGGAACTCGCCGAGGGCGCATTCGCCCTCGCCGCGAACACCATCTCGGAGCCGGTGAAGAGTCCCTTCGGCTGGCATCTGTTCCGTGTCACCCGGATCGAGGCCGGACGCGAGCCGTCGCTGGCGGAGATGAAAGAGCGTCTCACGATCGAAGTCCGCACACGCCTTGCCGCCGACGCCGCATACGAGCATGCGACGAAGGTCGAAGAAGCCGTCGCCGGCGGCGCGAAGCTTGAAGACGCCGCGGAAAAAGGCGGCGTGACCGCCGTGAAGGTCGCCGCCGTGGACCCGCGCGGCATGGCGCCGTCGGGCGAAGCCGTGGCCGCCCTCGCCGGCGCCCAGCAGGCCATGGCCATCGCTTTCGATACGCCGGGCGGCAGCGAAACCCAGCTCATGGAATCCGGTGAGAATACCTGGTTCATCATCCGGGTCGACGGGATCACGCCGGCAACGCAGCGTCCGCTGGCGGATGTCCGCGAGGACGCAGTCAAGCTGTGGCAGAGCGAGAAGCGCGAAGAAGCCGCGCGCGCGCGCGGCGAGCAGATTCTCGAAGCCGTCAAGGCGGGCCGCACGCTCGAGGCAGCGTCCAGCCCGTTTGGGCTGAAGCCGGCCATGCTCGAGCCGGTGGCCCGCTCCGCGTCGATGGATGTCCGCGCCGCAGTGCCGCCGGAAGTCACCAACCAGCTCTTCAACATGGCGCTCAACGAGACGGCCGTCGCGATCGCGCGCGATGGTGTCCATGTCGTGACACTGGCGCAGATCGTGCCGGCCGACCCCGCGACCGACCAGGACGGCGTCAGCCTGGTGCGCGCGCGGCTGCAACAGCAGATGAGCGGCGATCTGGTGAGCGAATATGCGAATGCGCTGCGGCAACGCTACGGCGTGACCATCAACCGGTCGATCGTCGACAAGATCGGCTGACGCTCAGCCGCGCGACGCCAGCGCCGGGTGTTCGGCGCGCCAGCGCACCACGGCGCTGATCGGCGCCAGGACGAACCCGCGCGCGGCAAGGCCCCGCAGCCACGGCTCCAGCGCATCGAGCGTGCCGTCATGCGGATGGCCGATACCGACGGCGGCGCCACGCTGCCGCGCCGTTGCCTCAAGGATCGCCAGCTGCGCCCGCACCTTGTCCGCCGTCGCCTCGTTGTCGAGAAATACATCGCGCACGGCGTAAGGAACTCCGGCATCGCGCGCGAGATCGGCCGCGATGCTGTTCTGCGCGGTCCGTGAATCCAGAAACAGCAATCCGCGCGACTTCAGTTCCGCCAGCACCGGCCCCATAGCCCGCGCGTCGCGCGTGAAGCGGCTGCCCATATGGTTGTTCAGCCCCACCGCTTCGGGAAACAGCGCCAGAAAACCGGTGACCCGGCGCGCGATCTCCTCATCCGGCAGATCAACGGTCAGGGCGCGCGGCCCGGGATACTCCGCGCCCTGCGGCTGCATCGGCGCGTGCAGAAGGATCTCATGCCCGGCCGCGCGCGCCGCCGAAGCCTGGGCCGTCACCTCCGCGGCATAGGGCAGCCATGCCAGGGTCAGCGGGCCCGGCAGCCTCGTCGTGCGCAGGGAGCGCTTCCGATCCACGCCAAGATCGTCAATTACGATCGCGATGAGCGGGCGTCCATCGAAGGGCGGCGGCGCCACTGCGAATTTGCGCCACGCCGGCAGTTCGGGCGGCGGCACCGGCCTGGGCGGCGGCAGAACAACGGCTGCCGTCTGCGCCACGCTGACCGGCGGCTCCGCGAGCGGCAGTGGCAATGCCGGGCGCGCGACCGGCGGCAAGGCCACGCGCACGGCGGGCTCAGACACACGATCCACCCTACGCGGCGCAGCGTCCCGCTGGCTGACGATCGCGACGATACCAGCCACTGCGATCACCGCCGCGACAGCGCCGCCGGCCAACGCGCGTTGGCGGCGCGTCAGCGTGAACGTCCAGTCCTTCTTTTTACGTTTTTTGGCCATTCACCCGCGGCTACTGGCAGGCGCGCCGATCGGCCGCAGCTTGAAGGTGATCGTCACCCGCAGAACGGCACAGAGGCGGCTCGGATCGCGGGCCGCATGTGGAATATTGGAATCGAAGATCACGAAACGGCCAGGGCGCGGCAGCACCGCGCGGATCACGTCGCTGCGATCGGGCGTATAGAACATCGTCTCGCCGTGCCAGTCGGCATCCCACTGGCTGTTGGCGTAGCAGACGGCCGTCTTGTAGCCGGGCGCCGGGTCGTCGGTGTGGATCTGCCCGGGTAGCCCCGCCGTCTGACCGTTCGCGTAAGCCGCCGATATGAGCATTGGAACTTTCAGTTTGCGCCTGACGCACTCCCAGAGCGCGGAGATCTCGGGCATGCTCGTCAGCGCCATCTCGCTATCCGCAAACGGCGCGACCCAGAAGGCGAGCGGATCGTCCTTGCTGGACTTCACCCCGTATTTCCAGATCGGCATGCGAACGACCTGATCCAGCGTTTGGACCAGATGCTGAGGAACCGCATCGTCGAAGACTTCGATCTCGCCGGCCATAGCCACACTTGCTCCGTGAAAACCAAACTGCGATTCGCGACATTCTAGCGCGCCGCCAGCCAAGACTCACCGCGCCGCGTTGGCGCTCCTAGCGTTCGCCTTCTTTGGCACCTGCCCCGCCAGATCGTCGAGGATCGGGCAATCGGGCCGATGATCGCCGTGACAGGCATTGGCCAGATGACTCAATGTCCGCCGCATCGCGGCAAGCTCGGCCATCTTCTGATCGATCTCGGTGATATGGCCCAGCGCCATCGCCTTGACCTTATGGCTGGCGCGCCGCTTGTCGTGCCAGAGCGTCAGCAGGTCGCCGACCTCCTTGATGGAGAAGCCGAGACCGCGGGCCCGCTGGATGAAGCGCAATGTCTCGACATCCTGATCCGAATAGTCGCGGTAGTTGTTCTGGCGGCGATCCGCCGGACGGATCAGGCCGATACCCTCATAGTAGCGAATGGTTTTTCGCGGCACACCCGAAACGGTCGATGCCTCGCCGATGTTCATCTTTGCTCCCTCCGACCTCGCATCTGGTTAAGAAAAAACACAACGGCTCATTCTTGACTCATCGCGAACTTCGGCCCACGTTTAATGGGTAGCCCGCTGGTAACGGCGCGAGCTGCAGGCCACGAACAGGAGGATGTCTAAGCCCCATGACTCCACCGAATCAGCGCCCTTCGCTCCGATAATTTCCTTCATACCAGACGCAGGCCTGTCCTGCGCTCTTCCTCCGGCTGCCATGCCGGATGCGGGTTAAACCCGTCATGAAACCCCGTGTCCCTGCGACGCGGGGTTTCTCTTTTGATATCAGGCTGCCGCGTCGTTGGTGGTGTTGCCGGACGCATCGGAGGGCCGCTCGGTTTCCTGCGGGACCGATCGCGCCGGCGGGAAGCGGACCGTCACGGTCGTGCCGGCGCCGGGTTCGGATTCCAGCGTCAGCGTCCCGTCATGAAGCTCGACGAACCGCTTCACCAGCGGCAGGCCGAGCCCCAGGCCGCGATGCTTGCGGATCATGGCATTGTCGATCTGGACATAGGGTTCGAGGACACGCGCCAGATTGGCATCGTCGATACCGACACCCGTGTCGCGCACCGTGATCACGATGGCGCCCGTGTTATCCGTCTTGGCGATCAGCAGGACCTGGCCCTTCGGCGGCGTGAATTTGATCGCGTTGGTCAGCAGGTTGAGCAGGATCTGCCGCAGCTTCACCGCATCGGCCTGCAGGCGCGGCAGGTCGGGTGCCACGATATGGGCCAATGTCACCGGCACGGCCTCCGCGCTCTCGGCGACCATCTCGATGCACTGCTCGATTTCGGCGCCAGTATTGACGACCATCGTCTCAAGCTCGAGCGTCCCGCTATAGCCGCGCGAGAAGCGAAGGATCTCCTCGATCAGCCGGGTCAGGTGGCCGGTGCTCTCGCTGATATGCTTGGCATAGCCATCGTATTTGGAATGCCCCAGCGGCCCGAACAGGCGGCGGCGCATGATCTCGGAGAAACCCGCGATGGCATTCAGCGGGGTACGCAACTCGTGGCCGAGATGCGCCAGCGTATCGGCATTCGTGCGGCTCGCCGCCTCGGCAATATCGCGCGCCACCGCGAGATCGCGGGCGAGATCGGCATTGTGAATACGCAACGTCAGCGTTTCGATGAGGGACGCATTGAAGCTGCGCGCAGTGATCACCGAGACGATGCCGTAAACCACCATCGTCGCGCCCATGGCGACGTGGGGAAGATCCGGCGTGCTCACAAACGCCAGGATCATCGGCACGATGCATGGCAGCAGGAAGCCGTAAAACGAGCGGAGGTGAATGCCGGCGACGGCGACGGCACCGGCAACCATTCCCGCGGCAATCAGCCCGACGAACATGTCGTGCAGCGGAGAGTCCAGCGCCAGCACCACATAGGATGTTGCGCCCCACAATGCGC
Organism: Alphaproteobacteria bacterium; assembly: GCA_965279355.1. Lineage (GTDB taxonomy): Bacteria > Pseudomonadota > Alphaproteobacteria > CACIAM-22H2 > CACIAM-22H2. Next base: position 699,720 of record OZ257155.1, read on the forward strand.
CGCTCAACGTAATGCCGATCACGAAACGGGAGGCCCAGCGTTCGTCGCTGGCCTCGTCGCGCCGCTGCAGGAACGCTTTGCGCAGCATGTGGCGCCCGCCGACGACCAGCACCATGACCGCAAACCACGCCAGGCCGATGATCGGCTTCATGGTTGACCACATCACGGCGACCAGCAGCGCGGCATTCACCAGATTGGTGATCAGGGGGACGGGCGATTTGTAGAGCAGGCTGACCTGCTCGGCGAGAATGCGCCGGTGCAGCGTGTCGGGGTCCATGACGCCGCGACGCACGACCGCGACCGGTCCCTCCTGCCCCATCGTTTGCGGATCTGCCATTCCAGCGGTCCCGGACGGCCCTGCCGCCGCCCCAGTCAAAATATCGGCAAGTATCGCGGAAAAATGAACGAATTGCGAATATACCCCGGCAGGCTACAAAGACGCCCCCGCTTCATCAATCGGCAAAATGTTAACGGAACCTCCCTGCCCTTGACGCAGTCTGGGCAGGGACGGTGACTGCCAATGAGGCCGGAACCGTCCGCGGGATCGATTTTGTAGTCCCACCCCCAACTCTCTGTAGTATAAGGAATAAGCGCTTCGAGACGTTATCTCGCCCGTGAAGCGGGGCACCACCATATGAAGGTCGGGCTTCATGTTGATGTGGTTGCGGTCCCAGCCGATCGCACGAACTCTGCCGGCCTTGATTGTCCTGACGGCGCTTGCCGTCGGCGGCGCCATCGCATTCGTCGCTCTCGGCAATGCCGAGCACGCCATGCGCGCAGCAGCCGTTGCGCGACTGGAGAGTCTGAAGGACAGCCGCCGGCTGGCAGTCGCTGAGTATATCGCGAATCTAGAGAACGACATCGTCGGCGCCTCGCAGCGCAGCATCGTTCGCTGGAGCCTTCAGAGCATGGCGACAGAATTCGGTGCTTTCGACGCGGAGGCCCGCGCAAGGATCATCGACGCCTATACCAAAAACAATCCGTATCCGGGCGACTACCGCGCGGCGCTTGAAGATGCCGGCGACGAGTCGGCCTATTCTGGTGCGCATCGAAATCTGCACCGCGAACTTCAGCAGTGGATTATACAATCCGGCGTCTACGACGTCCTACTGGTCGATACCAGGGGCAACGTCGTCTATACGGTCGACAAGGAAAAAGACTTCGGCACCAATCTCATCAGCGGCGAATTCGCCGACACGACGGCCGCGCGGGCCTTTCTCCATATCGCCGCCCATGTTCCGTCAGGGCGGGCGTATCTGCGGGACTTCGAAGTCTACGCACCCTCAGGCAGCCCTGCTGCCTTCATCGGCACACCCGTCGTCTCGGACGCCGGCGAGCGGCTCGGTGTATTTCTGGTCCAGCTGGGACCGGCGTTTCTCAACCGGATCATGAAAAACCCCGTGGGACTGGGCGAGACCGGAGAGACGGAACTGATCGGATCGGATCTGTTCCTGCGCGCCGATACGCGAAACCTTCCGGACAACTCCGTCTTGAGGATACAGATCGATACGCCCAATACCCGGCTAGCCGTGTCGGGTGTCGACGGGGTGAGCGAGGCGATCGATTTCCGGGGCAAGCTGGTCCTGGCCGCGTATGGCCCGCTCGATATCCGGACCATCCGGTGGGGCGTTGTCGCCAAACAGGATGTGGACGAAATCAATGCGCCGATCCGCCAGCTGCAAAGGCTGACGCTGGCCGTTTCGCTCGGCCTCATCGTTCTGTTCGCAGTCCTCGGCGCGTTCTATGCGCGTCGGATCACCCGTCCCCTTGCGGCGGTACAGGACGTGATGACGGCCCTCAGCGCTGGCGAGCGGGCAACCGCTATTCCGTATCTCGAAAGGACGGATGAGATCGGGCGCATGACCAATGCCTTGCAGGTCTTCCAGCAGGCCCTGGTCAAAAATGACCAGCTCAATGAGACGATCCGCACCGCAGAAACGCGCCTTCTGAACATGCTGGATCGCTCGCCGATCGGCGTGATGGTTCAGAACCGCGACGGGATCATAAGATTTATAAACGAGCTCAGCGCCGTGCAGCTCGGTTCGACCCGGGACCAGGCCCTCGGTTCAAATATTGTCAAGTTCACCCGCGCCAAAAACAAACACGACTGGGATCGTCTCATTGAGACCTACCGGCGCCAGGGCAGCGTGCGGGATATTGAAGTCGACTTTGAGGTCCTCAGCACCGGAAAGACCGCAACGTTTTCCGTCACGGCGGAGCGCATGACGTTCGGCGACGAGACCTGCATGTTGATGTGGGCGACAGACGTCACGGAACGAAACCGCGCGGCAGAACAGTTGAAATTGCAGGCCGCGACACTGGCGGCGTCCGAAACGCAGCTGCTCGCGCGGAAAACGGAACTCGAGATTGAAATCGACAAATCGCAGGCCCTTCTCGAAGGCGCGCCGGATGCCACGATCATCGTCGATAAATCGGCGACGATCCGCATTGTGAACCGCGCCACCGAAACGCTGTTCGGCTACCGCCGCGACGAACTGATCGGCCAGCCGATCGAAATCCTGATCCCCCGCCGCTATCATGCCGACCATCCGAAATTACGGAACGCCTATATCGACAATCCCGCCCCGCGGGAAATGGGCGCCGGGCGCATCCTGTCGGCGATCACCAAGGACGGACGTGAGTTTCCCGTCGAGATATCGCTGAGCCCGATCGGCAGTGCCGGTCTGGTAGCCTCTTCCGTGCGTGACGTGACGGCACGCCGGGCGGCGGAAGAAGAACTGAAGCGCGCCAAAGAAGCCGCAGAGGAAGCCACGCGCGCCAAGTCTTCGTTCCTGGCGATGATGAGCCACGAAATCCGCACGCCCATGAACGGCGTGATGTCGATGGCGGAGGTTCTCGACCAGACCGACCTCAATGAAGACCAGCGCAGCATGACCCGCGTGATTCTCGACAGCGCGGACGCGCTGCGCACGGTCATCAACGATATCCTCGATTTTTCGAAGATCGAAGCCGGCAAACTTGATATCGAGACCGTCGAACTCGATCTCGGCGATCTTGTCGAAAGTGTCGGCGATCTTCTGGCGCCGCGCGCGGAAGAGAAATGGCTGGAATTCCATATCGACATCGACCCCGCCATGCCGCGCCGCCTGCGCGGCGATCCCAGCCGTATCCGCCAGATCCTGCTGAATCTCTGCAGTAACGGCCTGAAGTTCACCGAAGAAGGATCGGTGCAGATCCGCGTGTCGGGGCGCCGCGATGGCGACCGCTGTCTGTGCCGGTTCGAGATCGTCGATACGGGGATCGGCCTGACACCGGAGCAGCAGTCGCGGCTCTTCCAGGCGTTCGTGCAGGCAGAGGCGTCGACATCCCGGCGGTTCGGCGGCAGCGGTCTTGGTCTGACGATATCCAGGCGCCTGTGCGAACTGATGGGCGGCACGATCGGCGTCGACAGCGAAAGCGGGAAAGGTTCGACCTTCTGGTTCGAACTTGCGCTTCCCGTCGTTGACGCCCGCCCCTATGCCTCCGAAATCGACGTATCCTCTGCGAAAGTCGTCCTCGTCGATTACGGCCGCAGCGAAGCCCGAATTCTTCAGAGCTACCTCAGGCATGTCGGCATCAAGGACATCTATTTCGCGCCGCCGCCGGGCGAGCAAATTCCATTGGCGCAGGCGCTGCAACGCATCGACAAGCCGATGGACCTGGTCATCGTCAATGCCCGCGAAGGCGCCAACCGGGCAAAGAAAGTCCTGGATGAGCTGAAACTTCACAACGCAACCCGGGGGGCGCGCGATGTCGTCGCCGCGCCGCATCTTGCCGCGTCGATCCTCCGGGCCGATGCCAAATCGCTTTCCGACATCCAGTGGCTTGCAACGTTGACCACGCCAATCCGCATGCGCCGTCTGTGGCAGGTCGTCGGCGCGGCACTCGGCAAGATCGATCTCGCGAAAATCGCCGAACAGCAGCAGCAACGGCAGGCCGAATACATGGCCCCCGAACTCGACGTGGCTGCGGCGGCAAACGCCGTCATTCTCGTGGCGGAGGACAACGCGACCAACCGGGTTGTCATCAAGCGTGTCCTGGGGCGCCTCGGCTACGCCCACGAGATCGCCGAAAATGGCGCGGCGGCTTTGCGACTGTGGGAAGAAAATCGCGCCCGTTACGGGATCGTTCTGACCGACTTCCATATGCCGGAGATGGATGGTTTCGAACTGACCCACGCGCTGCGGGAGCGCGAAAAGGCCGGTAGCGGCACACGCGTGCCCATCGTGGCCCTCACCGCCGATGTCCTGCCGCAGACCGAACAGGATTGTCTCGCGGCCGGCATGGACGGATACCTGCGCAAGCCGATCGAACTCCCGGCGCTCATTCAGGCGCTTGAGCGCTGGCTTCCTCAAGCTCTGCCATTGCGCCGCGATGTAAATGCGCCCCAGCAAAAAGCGAAACCCGCTCCGCAGGCTCTGCCGGCAGCGCCCAAACCCGTCGATCATGCGGTGATCAGCCAGCAAATCGGGACCGAGGACATGGGCGAGCATCTGGCGTGTCTGTCCTCATTCTGGGAGAGCTGCGGCCAGGGACCAAGCGACGTTCAGGCGGCCCTCGCCACGCGGGATGCCAAGACGGTGCGCCAGGTTTCGCACGGCCTCAAAGGTGCCGCCGCGATGATCGGCGCCACGAAGCTCGCCGAAACGCTGGGGGCTATGGAGTATGCTGCGCGGGACGGTGACCTGAAGACCGTGGAAGACCGGATGAGCACCCTGCAAGCCGACTATCGCGATCTCCGCCGCTATCTCGATACGCTGATCGCGCAGCCGATGGATGCAGCGGGCAGCTGATGGCCAAGGACGAAGAACCCGGGAAGAAACCTGAGCCTAAAGATCGGGCGATGGACCTGCTCAGGCGCAGCTCGGCCGGCCCGTCCTCCGTGGCGAAAAAAGTCGTCCACGTCATTCCCCCCACATCCTCAAAATTGTTCAGGCGGCCCGCCCCGCCAAAGAGCCATGTGGGTGCGGGCGTCGAGATCGTTGAGGACAGACAAGAGCCGACACCTGCTCCGGAGAAAGAAGCGGAGAGCCCTTCGCCCTCGAACGCGGCAGAGCCCGCATTGGAAGGCGAGCACGATCCAGAGACGGAAACGGATGCAGAGGTGGAGAAAAAGCCTGACAGGCGCCGTTGGGCGGCGCTGCTCCTGCTTCTCCTGCTGCTGGGTGGTTCTGTCGGACTCTGGGCGGCGTTGCGCAAAGAGGACGACGCGGAGAGCGCGGACGACACCGTAACTGGCCGGGTCCTGGGACCGGCGGCAAGTGTGATGTCCCCGCCGCCTGCTTCAGGCGCAGACCAGCAATCCGGATCGGGCCGTGGTCAGAATTCCTCAGACCGAACCGCACGCCCCGCTTCCAGAGACCGTGAGGCCGGCGTGGCCACTCTTCGCTTCGGCGAGCCGGGACCGCCGACGCCGCGAGACACAGCGCATCTGCCGGCTCAGTCACGCGAAGGTGGGTTCCCGGCTGGATCGCCGTTGCGGGATCAGGCAGGCGGATCAGCGCGCCCCGTCCCGCCATCGGGTGCCGCGGGCAGCGGAGACGGCGGGACACCGGGCAATTCCAGGACTGCCGCCACCGGAGAGAGTCAGACAGGCTCCATTCGGTCATCCGGAACGGCGGCGGGATCAACGGGACGCTCGTCGGGCGGATCCGTCGCCGTGGTTGTTCCTCCCGGCCCGGCAAGGGAGCTGCCGGCCCCCCTTCTCGATCCCGCCGCACCAGAGGCCTGTCCGGACGAGCCCAAAGACCCAGTCGTGCTCGTCTTCGACGGTTCGGTCAGCATGGGTCTGCCGCTGGATATGCCTCTCGACCTAGAGGCGGCCCTTGACCGGCGGATGGACCAGGGCGACGAGGCGGCGCGTCTCGAATACCGGCGATGGCTGGCAACGGACCAGCCGAAGCGGCTCGATTACGGCAAGGATGCGGTGCGCGCCTTCCTTCAGGACGCCGATCCGCAGTTGTCCATCGGCGCGGTTGCCTTCACCGCCTGCACGGAAATTTCCAGCCGCCCGTTTGTCACCGTCAACGGGCGCCCGCAACTGGCGGAGTTCATCGGCGGCGTCACCCCGCATCGCGGCGGCGACACGGCGCTCGTGCAGAGCATCGAGACGGCGCTCAGCCTGCTCCAGGGTCGCGGCCGGATTGTCGTTCTGACCGATGGCGCCGAGACCTGCGGCGGAAACCTGTGCGCGGTCGCCAGCCGGATCGCGAACAGCCGGTCAGGCGTTCGTGTGGACGTCATAGACCTGGCGGGCCGATCGAACGCCGCCTGCATGACCGATGCCACCGGCGGTGTCCTGTTGAACTATGCAGAGATGCGCAGTTCCATCCCTCTCGGTCGTCTGCTCGTCAGGGCGGCAAATCAGTGCGCCGCCGGAGACATGCGGCGATCTTCACGTTAACGACACTCCGGATTGCCAATGATCTCCAGAACCGTTCTCATTGTCGATGATCAAGCCTTCGTCCGTCAGATGATGCGGCGAGCGCTAACAGGGCTGGGCGAGTATCAGATCCTGGAAGCCGCCGATGGGCTGGAAGCGATCAAGCTCATGGGGAATATCCAGGCGAAATCAGGCAGCGCCGCGCAATCGGCCAGCGGCACGAAGATCGACTGCATTGTGTCCGACATCAATATGCTGCCGATGAACGGGCTCGAATTTCTCAAGGCTATCCGTGTCGGCCTCGCGCCGATCCCCCGCAATACGCCGGTGGTGATGCTGACGGGTCATGCCGAGAAACATTTCATTGCGACCGCCATTGCGCTCGATGCCAACGGCTTTCTGGTGAAACCGGTGAGCGCCAACGTCTTTCAGACGAGGATCGAACGGGCCATCGCGTCGCCGACGGAGCCCAAGGCGGCGGCCGATTATGCCCTGCTGATCGTTCCGGATATCGAAGCAACGGATCTCTGGTCCAGCACTGCCTCTGCGAAGCAATCGAATGTTGCGCCGGTACGTGCATCGGATCTGGCCGGCACCGGGCACGGGCAGCTTCCCATTTCCGTCGCGCCGGTGGACCTGCGGATCGGCGACCGTCTGGCGGAGGACCTGCTCACCGATGAGGGGATATTGGTGGTTCCGGGAGCATCGCGCGTAGCGGCGTCGCTGATCGCCGCGATCAACGACCTTTCGGAAGTTGTAAAGCTGCAGCCCTCGATCACCGTGTATCGCAACTAACGGAATCTGGGGCAATGGGCAGCCGATGAACGAGATCTCCCAATTCCGTGTGCTGCTGGTGGACGATGAGGCGTTTGTCCGGGGGATGACCGCGCGGGTTCTGGCGCAACTGGGGTGCACACAGTTCCTGGAAGCGGCGAATGGGCACGAAGCGCTGGCGATGCTCGATACGCACGGAAACGGCATCGATCTCGTTCTCTGCGATCTCGCGATGCCCGACATGGACGGCGTGGAGATTGTCCGCCACCTTGCGGGCCGGACGGAACGCCCGGCGATCATTTTTCTCTCAGGCATCGAATCCGGGGCCTTGCGGGCGGCGGAAGCGCTGGCCCGCGCCTACAGACTGAATGTGCTGGGCAGCCTGCGCAAACCGGCGTCGAAGATCGATATCCAAGCGCTGCTGGAGCAGATGCCGGTCGACTATCGGGCCAAGGCAAAGCACGCCGACCTCTCGGTAACTGAAGGCCGCTTGCGCCAGGCAATCGAGACAAACGAACTATGCCTCTACTATCAGCCGAAGGTCCGCGTCGACACCGGCAAGCCGGACGGCTTCGAGGCTCTGGTGCGTTGGGATCATCCCGATCATGGCATCGTGGGGCCCGATAAATTTGTGTCCCTTGCGGAAACGACATCTCTGATCGGTCCGATGACTGAGGCGCTGGTCGTCCTGGGCTTCCGCCAGCAGGCGCAATGGAAGGCCGAGGGACTGGACACGCGGGTCAGCCTCAATCTGTCGCCGTCTATGCTGTCGGATATTTCGCTCCCCGATCGTTTCGAAAAGCTGGCCGCCGACCTCGGTCTGGGACCGGCAAGCATCGTGTTCGAAATCACCGAGACCGGCGTGGCCAAGGAAGAAACGATCTACCTCGAGATCGTGACGCGCCTGCACATGAAGGGCTTCGCGCTGTCCATCGACGACTTCGGCACCGGGCTGTCCTCGCTGCAGAAACTTGAAGCATTGCCGTTCGCCGAACTCAAGGTCGATCGCCAATTCGTCCATGGAGCGCACCGGAACGACGCGAAGCGCGCAATTCTCAAGGCATCCCTCGGCCTCGCGCATTCGCTTGGACTGAAGAGCGTTGCGGAAGGTGTGGAACGCAAGGAAGACTGGGATCTGCTGAAAGAACTTGGCTGCAATCTCGGTCAGGGCTTTTACGTCTCCGCACCGATGGCTGCGAAGGACGTGCCGGCATGGCTCCGATCATGGCGCAGGCCGACCTGAGACCGGACAAACGGCAGAATGTTTTCAAGCGTAAATACAATAGTATTCCGATACCTGAATTGTCTGCGCAATGCATTGAATTACAGACAAGGTGATGGGTTAGCTCTAATTTAGCTTCTGATAAACAAGTTCTACAGGCGAGGGTCGCGACATCGATGGCCAGCCAACTCCTGAATATGCTGAGGCGTGGCTTCGCATCGGGGGCGGGCTCGCCTCTAGCGCTTTCTCCCACATCGGATTTGGCAAAGCGCTCGGAGAGGGCCAGCCAAGCGAAGATTCTCAGTGAGCGGCAGATCTCAAACGAAGAGATGGAGCAGCAGTTGGCGCAGCTGCTCGGAGGGTCACTGCAAATCCGTCCGGGTCAGGTCATTCTCTTCGATGCCGCCAAACTATCCGATCATTTTGGCAGGCAGTGGGATGCACTGGCTGGCCGCGCCGAAACAATGGTGTGCCAGGCGATTGAAAACCATCTCGCGCGCGAGGACAGCTACACCCGATTGGATCGTCTCGTCTATCTGCTGCACTTTTCCAACAAAGCGGCGGACGCTGCGGAGGCGCTGGCGATAAAGCTCGTTATCGAGGCAGCTGAAAAAATTGTCGGATCATCCTGGACCCCGGCTTCGTTCATTTTGCGATCCATCACGGGATCCCTTCCGGATGGTCTTGAAACAAAAACGATCCCCATTCCCGGTCGCGGCACGAGCGTCCTCGAAACGGTGGTGCGAAAGCTGAGTGAAGCGGAGCAGGCAGAAAAGGCGGCCAGCCAGTCCTCAGCGTCGACTGTGATCTATCGGCCCATGTGGGATGTCAAATACGGAGCTTTGTCGACGTATCTTGCGGCACCTGCCATAAGAGCAAGCGGCGCTCCCGTTCGTGAAGCGGAATCAGGAGTGATCGCGCCGGACGGCATAGATATCGATGTTGCGCAGACGGTTGCAGCCGATATCGGCGCGTTTATCGATACGACGGGCAAGATTCTGGTCGGTATTCCGGTTCACTTCGACACGCTTGCGGCCAGTGGCCGACGCGTTGACTTTTTGCGCGCTTGCTCAATTATTCCGGCTGCAGCGCGCCACTTGCTTATCTACGAGCTTGTCGATGCGCCATCTGGCGTACCCGCCTCTCGCCTGCAGGACGTCTGTTCCGAACTGAAGCGTCAGTCACGGGCCCTCACGGCGCGCGTCTCCATTCAAACCCGCGATTTCACGCCCTACGCTTCCGCAGGCTTTAATGCTGTCGGCGTCGATCTTTCCCAGAACCGGAACCCTGAGCATTTGATAATCGATCAGATGCAGCAATTCGCAATCGCGGCCGATAGGGCGCGCATTCAATGCTTCGTTCATGGACTTCGCAGCACGAGCCTCGCAAGTTCCGCGGTTGCGGCAGGCTTCCGCTACATCGACGGCCAAAGCGTGCATTCGCTTGTCGAGGGACTTCACCAGTTACGGCGTTTCGGCGCTGCCGATCTCTACGCCAGCCTCTTTAGCGGCTCAAGGCCTGCAGACACCTGATGGAAACAGTTTAATGGCGCGTATCCTGCTCATCGACGATGAAAAAGCAATGCGCGACGCCGTTGAAAAAATACTCATTCGCGCGGGCCACAGCGTCAAGATTGCCGGGAATGGCAAGGAAGGTCTGGCGTCCATACAGGACATGCCGCCAGACCTCGTCATCACCGATATTTTTATGCCGGAGAAGGATGGCATCGAGACAATTGTCGCGCTCCGCAAGACGCTGAAGGACCTGAAGATCATTGCGATGTCCGGCGGCGGCCGCGCCAGCAACTTCGATTTTCTGCAGCTCTCCGAGAAGATTGGCGCCGATGCCGTCCTCAAGAAACCGCTGCGCATGGCTGACCTGATTGCAACCGTCGACCGGCTATTGAAGACCGCGCCTCCTGCTGCGACCAGCTAAACGCGAGGGTCATATGGCCATTGGCATGTTTCGGCAGATCGCGGCGCCCTATCGGGTTCGAACGTGGTTAATCCTTCTGGTTGTCGCCGCCGCTTTGCCACCCGTGATTTTCTCAGGGACGCTTTTTTTCCGTCAACTTTCGATCGAACGCGCAGATAGCGAGCGCCGGATCCTCGACCGCACCAAGCAACTCGCGGAAGGAGTCGATCAGGAACTGGCGCGCATTATCGCACTCACTGAAATCCTCGCGGTGTCTGGACGGCTGGAGAACAATGACATTCGCGGGTTTCACGCGCAGGCCGTGAACGTCAGCAACATGATGAAAACGAATGTCATCCTGCGCGATATGTCGGGGCAGCAAATTGTCAACGCGCGGTTTAATTGGGGCGAAGCTTTGCCGAAAGATCCGATCTTCGAGGTCGACCGGCAGGCTATAGCGACCGGCAAGGCGCAAGTCTCCAATCTGCTCACCTCCGGCCCAGCTCAGTCGACGCCCGTCGCAATTGTCGTGGCACCGTACCTTCGCGATGGTGTGCCGCTTTATCTAGTCAGCCTGACCATACCGTTGGAGCGGCTGCTCGCGATCGTCTCCAAAGAGCGCCTGGATCCGGGCTGGCTCGCCGCGATCGTTGACGGCAATGGTCTTCTGGTCGCCCGCTCCGTGGACCATGAGACGGGCCTCGGCACGCCGGTTTCGCGTGCAGTCTGGCCTGCGATCCAACTCCAGCCCGAAGGCGTCCTGCGCTTCAACAGCCAGCTCGGCATCGTTCTATTCATGGGTTACGCGCATTCTAAAAGCTCCGGCTGGATCGTCGCCAGCGGCCCGCCGGACGAACTGCTTGCGGCCGGCTGGCGGCAGAACACGTTGTTGCTGACGGGAGGCTTCGGCGTCCTGCTTTTGATTGGGATCGGCCTTGCCATGCTGTTGGGCCGCTTGTTCACGCGCGATATCCGGCAGATCGTGAGCCATGCCGAATCGCTCGGGACCGGCGTCAAGCTTCCGTCGCTTGAGCTGCGGGAAATCGAGATCGATACCCTCGCGCGCGAGATAAAGAAGGCATCCGAATTGATCGAGCAGCGCACGGCTGCCCTCGCTCAGGCGCAGAAGATGGAGGCCATAGGGCAGCTCGCTGGAGGCATCGCGCACGACATCAATAATATGCTTGGCGCAATCGTCGCCAACCTCGATCTGCTTGAAAGCGCGCTTCAGTCAGATCCCGAGAACAAGGAGCTCGCCGATGCCGCACTGGGCGCGGCGCTGCGGGGCGCCGATCTGATTGATCGGCTGCTGGCTTTCTCCCGCAAGCAGACATTGGAACTCAAGCTGGTCGATCTAGGTCCTATGCTTGAGCAGGCGATGCCGCTTTTGACACGAACGCTCGGCGATCGCATCGCCAAGGAACTGAAGATCGAGCCGGGAATCTGGCCGGTCTTCACGGACCCGGCACAGCTTGAAAGTTGCGTTCTCAATCTGGCAATCAATGCGCGCGACGCCATGCCCGATGGCGGCACGCTGAAAATCGAATGCCGGAACCTGACAGTCGACGAGCATCTGGCGAAAGCATATCCGGACCTGGCGCATGGCGACTATGTCGTGGTGTCGGTGACAGACACTGGGACCGGCATCGCACCGGAGAATATCGAGCGGGTCTTCGAGCCGTTTTTCACGACCAAGGGGGTCGGTCTGGGCAGCGGTCTTGGGCTGAGCATGGTTTATGGAACGATGCGGCAATCCGGCGGCACGGTGAAAATCTACAGCGAAGTCGGCCAGGGCACGACCATCAGTCTTTATCTGCCGCGACCGCCGGCCAGCGCCGAAGCGCTTGCGAGAGGAAAGAAGGAAGAGCCAGGGACGACTATCTTGACCGGGACAGAACGTATCCTTGTTGCCGAAGACAACGCGGAGATGCGACACGTCGCCATCGCCACACTGGCAAGTCTGGGCTACACGCCGGTCGGCGCCGAGAGTGGCGACGCTGCGCTTGCGCTGCTCGAAAACGGCGAGCGTTTCGACCTGGTCTTCTCCGATATCATGATGCCTGGCACCCTGACAGGGATTGATCTGGCCCGTATTGCGCGCGAACGCGGCTTGGCACGAAAGTTCGTATTTGCATCCGGCTTCGCCAGCCCGACAGCGATGCAGGAACAGATCCGGAGCGGAGGCGATATTGTGCTGCGAAAGCCCTACCGTAAAGCGGCGCTCGCAGCGACAATCCGCAAGGTCCTGGATCAGGCCGAAATTGAAGAGGCGGCCCTGCCTGCACGCTAGTCCAGGCGATGGGCTGTAGGCTACAAAGACGTTCCCGCTTCATCAAATCGGCAATGTGTTAACGTTCGTCCCATGATTCGCATCGCCCTGCTTCTAGCCCTGACCCTCGTCGCCGCATGCGATCCCCGCCGGGTCATCCCGTCCGACCTGAAGCCCAACGAAGTCACCGCCCTGCGCGGAACGTGGGAGGGCGAAGGCACGCTGACCTTCGGCGAAAGCTACTGCCCCACGAACTACCTCTGGACGCTGCGGGTGGCCGACGGCAACGTCGAGGCGGATATCGTCGACAAGGCAACGCCCAACGCCCCGCGCGCCCGCTTCACGACCTATGTCGACTATGAGGGCGGCGTGTTCGCCACGGTCCGGCCGACCGGGCGCGATACCAACGTGCGCGGCTATCTGTCGCGGAACATGTTCAGCGGCGAGGCCAAGAGCCGCGAATGCACCTACCTCGTCCGGCTCCGCCGGACCGGCACTTGATCGTCCCCATGCGGTCCTATAGTTTTGGGCCCATGGTTGGTACGGCATTTATCCAGGCTGCGCGATGGCGCGGCCCGTTCGCCTGAGAAGGCGTTTTCCGCGGCACGGATCCCGGCCCGCGGTTTCGATTTTTACCCTGCACATTTGAAGATGCGAGAATTCGTATGACGGCCGATATGACGGAGCTCAAGAGCCTGCTCGCCGTCGTCGCCGAAGGGCGCACGCTGAGCCAGGATGAAGCGCGCATGGCGTTCGACGTGATGATGAGCGGCAACGCCACGCCGTCGCAGATCGGCGGTTTCCTCATGGCGCTGCGGGTCCGCGGCGAGACGGTGGACGAGATCACCGGAGCCGCGCGCACGATGCGGGCGAAGGTCGCCGGTGTCACGGCACCGGCCGGCGCCATCGACATCGTCGGAACCGGCGGCGACGGCGTCGGCACCTGGAACGTCTCCACGACATCGGCGCTGGTCGTCGCGGGGTGCGGCGTCAAGGTCGCCAAGCACGGCAATCGCGCCTTCTCCTCCCGCGCGGGATCGGCCGACGTGCTGTCGGCGCTCGGCATCAACATCGAGTGCGACTTCAAGCTGATCGAACGCGCCATCGTCGAAGCCGGTGTCGGCTTCCTGATGGCGCCGCGGCATCACAGCGCGATGCGCCATGTCGGCGGCACGCGCGTCGAACTCGGCACCCGCACCCTGTTCAATATCCTCGGCCCCCTCTCCAACCCGGCCGGCGTCAAGCGGCTGCTGGTCGGCACCTTCGCGCTGAAGTGGGTGGAGCCGATGGCGCAGACGCTGGGCAATCTCGGCGCAGAATGCGCCTGGGTCGTGCACGGCTCCGACGGGCTCGACGAACTGACCACCACCGGGCCGACGCATGTGGCGGAATTCCGCGACGGCAAGGTGCGGCGCTTCGACGTGACACCCGAGGACGCCGGGCTCAAGCGGTCGACGCTTGCGGAACTAAAAGGCGGCACGCCGCAGGAAAACGCGCTGGCCGTGACGGCGCTGCTCAACGGCAAGCCGGGCGCCTTCCGCGATATCGTTTTGCTCAATGCCGGCGCGGCGCTGGTGATCGCCGGCAAGGCGACCACAATCAAGCAGGGCGCAGAGCAGGCTGCTGCGGCCATCGACAGCGGAAAAGCGCGCGCCAGCCTCGAGAAACTGATCGCGATCAGCCATTCGGCAGCAGAGGCGTGACGATGAGCGAAGCGGATGTCCTGGCGGAAATCTGGGCGGCCAAGCGCCGCGATGTCGACGCGCGCAAACAGGTGCGCCCGCTCGCCGACCTGAAGACTCAGGCCGCCGCAACGCCGCGCCCGCGCGGCTTCGCCACCAAGCTCAACCAGATCGCCAATTCCGGTGGACGGCCGGCGCTCATCGCCGAGATCAAGAAAGCCTCGCCCTCGCGTGGCCTCATCCGCGCCGATTTCGAACCGACGGCACTGGCGCGCGCATATCGCGACGGCGGCGCGTCGTGTCTTTCTGTACTGACCGATGTTCCTTTTTTCCAGGGTGCCGACGAGCATCTGCAGCAGGCACGCGAAGCGGTGAACCTGCCGATCCTGCGCAAGGATTTCATGCTCGATGTCTATCAGGTCTATGAAGCGCGACTGATCGGCGCGGACTGCATCCTGCTGATCATGGCCGGCCTCGACGACGCGACGGCACGCGAACTCGCCGCCGCCGCGAACGAACTCGGGCTCGACGTGCTGGTCGAGGTGCATAACGAGGCGGAGCTGGAGCGCGCACTCCCGATCGAGGGCGCGCTGCTCGGCGTCAACAACCGCGATCTGAAGACGCTCAAGGTCGATCTCGCGGTGTTCGAGCGCCTCGCGGCGCTGGTGCCGAAGGATCGTTTCCTGGTCGCCGAAAGCGGCATCAAGACCGCCGCCGACATCGCGCGGCTGCAACGCGCCGGCGCCCGCGCCTTCCTGGTCGGCGAATCCCTGATGTCGCAGGCCGATGTGACGGCTGCGACCCGCGCCCTACTGGCGCCTGCCCCCGCCATCGCCTGAGCCATGGCGAAAAAACGCCTCACCCATTTCGACCGCGACGGCAACGCCGTGATGGTCGATGTCGGCGACAAGGCCGTCACCGAGCGTGTCGCCACCGCGCGCGGCTCGGTCGTAATGCAGCCCGCGACGCTCAAGGCGATTGTCGCGAAGGGCATCAAGAAAGGCGACGTGCTGGCCGTCGCGCGGCTGGCCGGCATCATGGCGGCCAAGCGCACGCACGATCTCATTCCGCTATGCCATCCGCTGGCCCTGTCGGCGGTGAGTCTCGATCTCGCGCCGAATAAAAAGCGCCACGCCGTCGAGATCAGCGCGACTGTGAAAATCTCCGGCAAGACCGGCGTGGAGATGGAGGCGCTGACCGCCGTGTCGGTCGCCGCCCTCACCGTCTACGACATGTGCAAGGCCATCGACCGCGGCATGACCCTCACCGACATCCGTCTCGTTCACAAGAGCGGCGGCAAGTCAGGAACCTTCAACGCAAAATGATTTCCGTCGACGAAGCCCGCGCGCGGATCCTCGCCGGCTTTGGGCCGCTGACATCCGTTGTCGTGCCGCTCTCCGAAGCGCTGGGTCGCGTGCTGGCGGAAGACGTCGAAGCGCGCCTGACCCAGCCGCCTGCCGCCATGTCGGCGATGGACGGGTATGCGGTGCGCGCCGCCGATGTCGCAAAGGTGCCCGTCACGCTGAAGCAGATCGGCTCCGCGCCGGCCGGCGGCAGCTATGACGGCGAGGTGAAGGCCGGAGAGTGCGTACGCATCTTCACCGGCGGTCCGCTGCCGCGCGGCACCGATGCGATTGTCATTCAGGAAGACACGACCGCCGAGGGCACCGCCATCACGGTTCGCGAAAGTGCGGCCGCCGGCCGCTACGTCCGCCCCGCGGGGCTGGATTTCAAGACCGGCGATGTCGGCCTGGCGGCGGGCCGCATTCTCGATCCCCGCGATATCGGGTTCGCCGCCGCGATGAACCGCCCGTGGCTGAAGGTCCGGCGCAAGCCGCGCGTCGCCATCATCTCGACCGGCGACGAGGTGGTGCTGCCGGGCGATCCTGTCGGCCCCAACCAGATCGTCTCTTCGAACGGGCCGGCGCTGGCCGCGTTCGTCACCGCGCATGGCGGGGAGCCGGTGAATCTCGGCATCGCGCCCGATACACCCGAGGCGCTGCAGGCAATGGCCGAGGGTGCGCGCGGCTGCGATCTGCTGGTGACCACCGGCGGTGCCTCGGTCGGCGACCACGATCTGGTGCGCTCGGCGCTGGGCGATCGCGGTCTGGTTCTCGATTTCTGGCAGATCGCGATGCGTCCCGGCAAACCGCTGATCTTCGGCCGCATCGGCGAGACGCCGCTCCTGGGCCTGCCCGGCAATCCGGTGTCGACGCTGGTCTGCGCGCTGATCTTCCTCCGTCCGGCCATGTACCGGATGCTGGGCCTTGCCGATCCGGAAGGTGCGGAGCGGCGCACGGCGCGGCTGGGCCGCGACCTCCCCGAAAACGACCGGCGGGAGGACTACCTCCGCGCCAGCCTGACCACTGATGCCTCGGGCCGCCTGGTCGCCACCCCGTTCCCGAAGCAGGACAGCTCCATGATGTCCCTGATGGCCAAGGCCGACTGCCTGGCGATTCGGAAGCCGCACGCCCCTGCCGCAAAGGAAAATGATCCCATCGAGGTCGTCCTCCTCGGCAAAAACGCACTATTTTGAGCGAACTGAGCGAACTCAGGCGAGTTATCCACAATCTGCTTGACCACTCCCGTGAACCAAAATAGAACAACCATGCGAGTTGCGTCTTTGTTCTAGATTTTGCGGGCGGGATAATGCTGACGAAGAAACAATACGAGCTGCTGCTCTTCATCAATGAGCGCCTCAATGAACAGGGTGTTTCGCCCTCTTTCGACGAGATGAAAGAGGCCCTCGGCCTCCGCTCCAAATCAGGCATCCACCGCCTCATCACCGGCCTTGAGGAGCGCGGGTTCATCCGCCGCCTGCCCCACCGGGCGCGCGCGCTGGAGATCTCCCGCCTGCCCGAAAACATGGCGCCTGTCGCCGTTCCTGCCCCCTCCGCACGCCCCGCAGCCGCGCCCGCCCAGCCCGGCGCGTTCCGTCCCAATGTCATCCAGGGCGATTTCCGGCCCACCCTTTCGGGTGTCTCCGCGACTGCCGCGCAGACGCCAGCGAATGAATCAGTGGCCCTTCCGCTCTATGGCCGCATCGCCGCCGGCCTGCCGATCGAAGCCGTCCGCGATACCGACAACTCGATCGAGGTGCCGGCCTCTATGGTCGGCCGCGGCGAGCATTTCGCGCTGGAGGTTGCCGGCGATTCGATGATCGATGCCGGTATTTTCGATGGCGATACGGTGGTGGTGCGTCGCGACGAGTCACCGGAGAACGGCGCCATCGTCGTGGCCCTGATCGACGACAACGAAGTCACTCTGAAGCGGCTGCGCCGCAACAAGGGCTCGATTGCGCTGGAGCCCGCGAACAAATCCTACGAGACGCGGATCTTCGGACCGGATCGGGTGCGCGTGCAGGGCCGCGTCGTCAGTCTGATCCGCCGCTTCTAAAAGAGGGGCGATTCACGCGCCGGGCGTCGCCTCGCCGTCCTGCCAAAGTTTTCCGTCATGTCGCGGCGCCCATTTGGGATGACAGGCGATCTCCCAGGGATGCCCGTCCGGGTCGGCGAAATAGCCCGCATAGCCCCCGCGTTCAATCTCATGGGCGGGTTTTAGAATCATGGCACCCGCTGCCGCCGCTTCGGCGAGCACCGCATCGACTTCCGATCTCGTCTGCGTGCAATAAGACAGTCTGACAGCGCTGACGCCGATACCGGCCGCCGTCGCCGTGATGTGGGTCTCCTCAGCGAGACTGCGTTTTGGGAAAAGTTCGAGAAGCGTGTTGGAAAGCTGAAAGACGATCGCATTGTCTTTACTCTTTTCACGCTGCCATCCTAGGCCTTCTTCGTAAAACCGTCGCGATCGCTCCAGATTGTCCACCGCCAGGGTCACGATACAAAGTCGCTGGTCCATCGAACCTCCCCTAGGTTTCCGTAGCTGAGCAGGGAAAACCGCTGGAGAGGGGTAAGGTTCCGGTACGCTGATGACTAATGTAGGGTCATCGCGTCACGACATTGTTCCGCTGCGGTAGCGGAACGACCCACGGACGATCCCCGCGCGCCGCACGAACGCTTTCCATCCGCGCGGAACCATTCTCCAGCCAGACCGCATGGCCACCGTCCCGCCACAATGCGAACCGGTCGATGACAAGACTCGCTGAAGGACAGAGATGCCGCACCGGCACGGTGGCAATAACGACACTCGCCACGCGACAGTCTTCAATCAGGGCCGCAGGGTCGCGCACAACCGAAACGGTCTGACCGTCGATTTTGTAAACACAGCCGAGAGCGTCGCAGGTCAGACGCCCGTCCGCACTGACACCTTCCGATGGCCATGCCAATGCCTCATCCTGCCCCCCTCGCCTGAGCCAGGTCTCCCGCGTCAGGCGCGCGGCGCGCGGCGCGGATATCTGCAACAGTCCATCGGCGCCACGCACCGCAATCAGACGCGCATCGCCGCTGATCAGCACATCGGGAACGCGGGCCAAGGGGATCGATGTCAAACCGACCAGGATGAGCGGCACACCGGCGAAGCGCCAGCGCGTCCGCCACAGACACAGCCACAAGCCGCCGACCGTAAGCACCGCCAGCCCCCAGACCGGCATCGCCGGAAACAGCGCAACGGCACCATCCCAGGACGCAACCTCGCGCGCGATGGCGATCATGGCCTCGACGCCCCAGCCCATTGGCACCAGCGCAAAGCGTTCCAAACCGAACGGGAACAGGGCAAAGGCAATCACCGCCCACGGCATCACCCACAGGCTGGTGAGCGGCACCGCGAAGAAATTCGCCGCCAGGCCATACGCCGTGAAGCGGTTGAAGTGAAAGAGTGCGAACGGCGCCGAGGCAAAACCGGCAACCAGCGTGGTGAGACAGACTGCGCCAAGACCAATCGCCGCACGGCGGATCGCCCCGGCCCGCGAGCGCCATGCCGCCAGCGGCGCGCGCGTAACTTCCCACGCCGCAACCAGCGCGACGACGGCGGCAAACGACATCTGAAAGCTCGGCCCGAGAAGGCTTTCCGGACGGAACAGCAGAACCGCAAACGCCGCCCATGCCACCAGCCGCATCGAGATGGCCGTGCGATCGATCAGCACCGCGAACAGCACGATGCTAGTCATCAGCCATGCACGTTGGGTCGGCACGCTGGGACTGGCAAACAGTGTGTAGAGCGTGATGGCAAGGAACGCCGCAACCGCTGCCCATTTCTTGATGGGATAGCACAACGCGATGGACGGAATCAGCGCGAGCCCAAGCCGGACCGCGAAGAACACGATCCCGGCGACCAGGCCGATATGCAGGCCGGAGATGGACAGGATGTGCGCGAGACCTGAATCCCGCATCCAGTCCATGACATCGGCGGGAACCGCTCCCTGCTCACCCGTAAGCAACGCCGCGGCGATGGCACCGGCCGCCCCCGGCAGCGCCGCCAGCGTCCGTTCCACCACGGCCTGCCTGACACCATTCAGGCTCAGCAGCCACCCATCGCCGGACGCGGACTCGCTCGTGCGCTTCATCGCCGTTGTCGCAAACCCGACACCGCCCAGCCGGTCGAACCATGCCTGACGCTGGAAGTCATACGCGCCGGGTGCCGCCGGTGCCGGCGGCGGAAGAAGCACCGCGCGCACGCTGATCCGGTCTCCCGGCCGCAGGCCTTCCGGTATCTGCTTGAGCGACACCCGCACCTGCTCCGGTGTCTTCGCTGTGGGAAGACCGGGAACGGTCAGACGATCCAGCGTGACCCGGCGACCCTCGGCCCGGATATCGACGCTGGCGACGCGGCCTGTCACCTCGACCGGGCCAAGGCGTCGTTCGATCACCGGTGCCGCGACGTTCGTGGCCCGCCATTGGGCAACTGTAAGACCAAGGCCGGTGGCGGCCAGCCCGATGCCGAGGATGACGCCGGCCAGGTTCTGACGGCCCATGATCGCGCCAACGATGGCGGCGGCCGCGAGAACCGGCCCCGCCCAGAAGGCCGGCTCGGCCATCAACGCGAAATAAAGGCCGATCCCGGCCCCGAAGGCGACCGGCAGCCAAAGGGTCAGCCGATCCCGTTCCTCGCCCAGGATTTCTAGCAGACGCTCGGCGACCAGACGCGCCGCCTGGAATGGGCGGGGCCCTGCTATGGACGTGGCTTCCGCGGTCATCGCTCCTGCATCGCGCCCCCGGATGTGCTAAGTACCCCGCCTGCGCCTCCGCAGTCTAACGCTCCCCGGAATTCAGCACCAACCCATGTCGCCTTCCGAACCTCGCGCGCCGGGCCGGGCCGCCTTTGCCTTCATTTTCGTGACCGTGATGCTGGACATGCTCGCACTCGGCATCATCATTCCGATCCTGCCCAAACTCGTCGTCGCGTTCGAAGCCGGCGACACCGTGAACGCGGCGGTGATCTTTGGCGTGTTCGGCTTCGCCTGGGCCGCGATGCAGTTCCTGTTTTCACCGGTGCTTGGCGCCCTGTCCGACCGGGTCGGTCGCAGACCGGTGGTCCTCGCGTCCAATCTCGGTCTTGGGCTCGACTACATTCTGATGGCGATGGCGCCGACGCTGGGATGGCTGTTCGTCGGTCGCCTGATCTCCGGCATCACGTCGGCAAGTTTCTCGACCGCCGGCGCCTACATCGCCGACATCACACCGGCGGAAAAACGCGCCGCGCGTTTCGGTCTGCTGGGGGCTGCGTTCGGGTTGGGCTTCATCGTCGGCCCGGCTGTTGGCGGTGTGCTCGGCGCCATCGACCTGCGCCTGCCGTTCTGGGTGGCCGGCGGTCTCAGCCTCACCAACGCGTTGTACGGATTTTTCATCCTGCCGGAATCCCTGCCGAAGGAGCGGCGCAGCCCGTTCAATTGGCGCAAAGCCAATCCGCTCGGCGCGCTGCGGTTCCTCCGCTCCTACCCGGCACTGCTTGGTCTCGCGGCCGCGAGCTTCCTCTATCGGGTGGCGCATGATTCCCTTTCGACCGTCTTTGTCCTGTATGGCGACTTTCGCTACGGCTGGACGGAGGCCGTCACCGGGCTCGTGCTGGCCGCCGTCGGTGTCGCCACGATGATCGTCCAGGGCGGTTTGATCCGACCGGTCGTCGCCCGTCTCGGCGACTTGCGGTCGGTGTATCTCGGCCTCTATTGCGGCATTGCCGGGTTCGCCGTGTTCGCGCTCGCCCCGACCACGGAAATCTTTCTGATCGGCACGGCGCTGCTGGCCCTGCTCGGTTTCGTCAGCCCCTCCCTGCAGAGCCTGATGACCCAGCGCGTCGGTGCGACGGAACAGGGTCAGTTGCAGGGTGCGCTGGCGAGCCTCGGCGGCATCAGCGGAATGATGGCGCCCCTTCTCTACTCCCAGGTCTTCGCATTCTCGATCGACGCCGGACGTCCGGTATACCTGTCCGGCACCGCTTTCCTTCTCTCCTCATTCGTTCTTCTCGGCTGTCTCCTTCTGGTGTGGCGGACGCAGCGACAATCCGCATCAGCCCAGTCCGGCTGAATCCGTCTTCCGGATGTGCTAGCTAGACTGCGAATTCCAAACAAAGAGCCCTCATGTCCGTCGTCTGCCGTTTCGCCCCTTCGCCGACCGGGTTCCTCCATATCGGTGGCGCCCGCACCGCCCTCTTCAACTGGCTTTACGCCAAGCACCATGGCGGCAAATTCCTGCTGCGCATCGAAGACACCGACCGCGCCCGCTCGACCCCTGAAGCCGTCGCCGCGATCCTCGATGGCATGAAGTGGCTCGGTCTCGATTGGGACGGCGATGTCGTTTACCAGTTCGAGCGCGCGAAGCGGCATGCAGAAGTCGCCAATCAGTTGCTGGCCGAGGGCAAGGCGTATCACTGCTACTGCTCGCCGGCGGAACTCGACGAAATGCGCGCGGCAGCCAAGGCCGCCGGCAAGTCCATGCGCTATGACGGGCGCTGGCGCGATCGCGATCCCAAGGACGCGCCGCCTGATGTGAAGCCGGTGGTGCGGCTGAAGGCCCGCCAGGATGGCCAGACTGTCATCCGCGATGCCGTCCAGGGCGATGTCGTGATCAGCAACGAACAGCTCGACGACATGGTGCTGCTGCGGGCCGACGGCACACCGGTCTACATGCTCTCGGTCGTTGTCGACGATCACGACATGAGGGTCACGCATGTGATCCGCGGCGACGATCACCTCAACAACGCCGCGCGCCAGATGCAGCTGATCGAGGCCTGCGGCTGGCCGGTGCCGACTTATGCGCACATACCGCTCATCCATGGGCCCGACGGCGCAAAGCTTTCCAAGCGTCATGGTGCGCTCGGTGTCGATGCCTATCGCGACATGGGCTATCTCCCCGAAGCCCTCCGGAACTATCTCCTGCGGCTCGGTTGGAGCCATGGCGACGAGGAGATCATCTCCACCGAAAAGGCCATCGAATGGTTCGATCTCGATGCGGTCGGCCGCTCGGCCGCGCGCTTCGATTTCGCCAAGCTCGGCAATCTGAACGCTCACTACATCAAGGAAACCGACGACGGCGAACTGGTGGCACACATCGCCTCCCGGATCGAAAAGCTAACGGGCCAGCCGCTCGACAACACCGGGCGCAATCGGCTGGTGCGCGGCATGGGCGGGCTCAAAACCCGGGCCAAAACGCTGCTCGAACTGGCCGAGATCGCGGCTTTCTACGTTCGGGCGCGCCCGCTGACCCCGAACGAGGCCGCCGCCAAACTGCTCAGCGCCGACGCACGGGGCCGCCTGGCAGGCCTGCAACCTGTCCTCGCCGAAACGAAGGACTGGACCGCCGCCGCTGTCGAGGTCCGCATCCGGGATGCTGCAACTGCGCTAGGCGTGAAGCTTGGCGATCTCGCCCAGCCACTTCGGGCCGCCCTCACCGGACAGACCAATTCCCCGCCTATTTTCGAGGTTATGGAGATACTTGGCCGGGAGGAAACACTCGGCCGGGTGGCGGATTCAGCCAAAGGTTAACGACCTTACTGCGCTGCAGCAGCGAATTGCCTTTAGGGTCCCGAACGGCTTATTCTTTGCCCATCCCTTGCCGCCGCCGGGGCATACCCGGCCTTAAGGAATAATCATCATGTCGCAGACTGCAAAAAAAGACGCGCCCGCGGAAAACGTGTCGCTGACGGACGCCGGCAAAAATCTCTCCCTCCCGCTTGTCTCCGGATCGGTCGGACCGAAGGTCATCGACATCCGAAAGCTCTACGGCGAAACCGGACACTTCACCTACGATCCGGGCTTTACGTCGACGGCCAGCTGCGAATCCAAGATCACCTACATCGACGGCGATGAGGGCGTCCTCATGCATCGCGGGTACTCGATCGAGGAACTCGCCGAAAACAGCGATTTCATGGAGGTCTGTTATCTCCTCCTGAAGGGCGAACTGCCCAACGCCGCACAGAAAAAGAAGTTCGAGCGCGACATCACGCTGCACACGATGCTGCATGAGCAGATCAGCCGCTTCTTCACCGGCTTCCGCCGCGACGCACACCCGATGGCCGTCCTGTGCGGTGTCGTCGGCGCGCTGTCGGCCTTTTATCACGACAGCCTCGACATCAACGATTCGCACCAGCGCATGGTCGCTTCGTATCGACTGGTCGCCAAGATGCCGACCATCGCCGCGATGGCCTACAAGTATTCCGTCGGCCAGCCGTTCGTGTATCCGCGCAACGACTTGTCGTTCCCCGCGAACTTCCTGCACATGCTCTTCTCTGTGCCGTGCGAGGACTACAAGGTGAACCCGGTCGTCGAGAAGGCGATGGACCGCCTGCTCATCCTGCACGCGGACCACGAGCAGAACGCCTCGACCTCGACCGTGCGCCTCGCCGGCTCGTCAGGCGCCAATCCGTTTGCCTGCATCGCCGCCGGCATTGCCTCGCTGTGGGGACCTGCGCATGGCGGCGCCAACGAAGCCGTGCTCAAGATGCTTCAGGAGATCGGCCACAAGGACAAGATCCCCGAGTTTATCAAGCGCGCCAAGGACAAGGACGATTCGTTCCGCCTGATGGGCTTCGGTCATCGCGTCTACAAGAACTACGATCCGCGCGCCAACGTGATGCGCGCCAGCTGCCACGAGGTTCTGCAGGAACTGGGCGTCCAGGATCCGCTGCTGGAACTGGCGATGGAACTCGAGAAGCTCGCGCTCAACGACGATTATTTCGTGTCGCGCAAGCTGTTCCCGAACGTCGACTTCTACTCGGGCATTATTCTCAAGGCGATCGGCATCCCAACCTCGATGTTCACGGTGCTGTTTGCCGTTGCCCGCACAGTGGGCTGGGTCGCGCAGTGGAACGAGATGATCGAGGACCCGGCGCAGAAGATCGGCCGCCCGCGCCAGCTCTACACGGGCTACGCCAAGCGCCCGTTCGTCGCGCTGAACAAGCGTGGCTGAGAGAAGCCGCCGGGCACCGGGATCGCAGGCGGGGGGTGAAACCCCGCCCGCGTCTCCGTTCATTCATCAGCCACGACGGATATTGCACAAACCGAGTAACGACAACCGACCATCAGCCATGCAGCGGCTGATGCGGGCCACTGTGTTCGTGGTGATCGGCAGCCTGATCGCGTTCCTGCTACACCAGGTCCTTGGCTGAGAGTCAGGCCTTCTGAATCAGCTCGATCTTGTAGCCGTCCGGATCCTCGACGAACGCAATGACGGTCGAGCCATGCTTCATCGGTCCCGGCGGACGGGTGATCTTCACACCCTCTTTCGCCATCCGCTCACACGTCCCGTAGATATCAGGCACACCGAGCGCGATGTGGCCATATCCGTCGCCGATCTGATAGGGCGCATGGTCCCAGTTATGGGTCAGTTCGATGACCGCGTTCTTGTCCTCGTCGCCGTAGCCGACGAACGCGAGGGTGAACTTGCCCTCGGGAAAGTCACGCCGGCGGAGCAGCTTCATGCCGAGCGGCCCGGTGTAGAAAGCGATCGATTTCTCGAGATCGAAGACCCGGAGCATGGTGTGCAGCATCCGAAACTGGCCCTGGGTCTGGCCGGCTACCGGCTGGGTCATGGTGTCCGACGACATGGTTATCCTCGCGGTTTGGTCCCTGTCCCGAGCATGCCGCATCCCCTTTCGCCGCGCCAGCTTTGCGCTGTCACACCGTAGGATGGGCCGCTAAAGTCCCCCACCATGAGCATCGACAAGATTCGCACGGCCGTCATCGGCCTTGGCCATTTCGGCCGCTTCCACGCCGAGAAATACGCCAAACTCCCCCGCTCGCGGCTGGTCGCGGTGGTCGACAGCGACAAGGCGCGCGCCGAGGATTATGCCCGTACGCTGAAAACCGAAGCCGTCACAGACTACCGGGAGCTGTTCGGAAAGGTCGATGCCGTGAGTATCGTGGTGCCGACCCAGGCCCACCACGACGTCGCGTCCGCCTGCCTCGAGGCTGGCATCCATGTCCTGATTGAGAAGCCGATCACCGAGACGCTTGAGCAGGCCGACAAGCTCATCAAGCTCGCTGCCGAGCGCCAGCGCGTCCTTCAGGTCGGCCACCTTCAGCGCTTTCTGCTGCAGCGCCTCGGCGCCGACGATGTCATTCGCGATCCGCTCTATATCGAATCAACGCGCATCGCTCCTTACAAGCCGCGCGGCACCGATGTCGGCGTGACCCTCGACCTGATGATCCACGATATCGACCTGATCCTGGCGATGGTTCGCTCACCGGTCCTGTCGGTCGATGCCGTCGGCGCACCGATCGTCTCGGCGACCGAAGACATCGCCAATACGCGCCTGCGGTTTACCAACGGCTGCGTCGCCAACATTACGGCCAGCCGTGTGAGTCTGAAGACCGAGCGCAAGATGCGCATCTTCCAGCGCGACGCCTATGTCTCGCTTGATCTGCACAACCGGAAATACGTCGTGATCCGCAAAGGCACCGGGAAACCCTGGTTCCCCGGCCTGCCGCCGATTGACCGCAGCGAAAAGAGCTTCAGCGAGGGCGACGACCTTCAGGCGGAAATCGCGTCGTTCCTCGACGCCGTCGGCGACAATAAGCCGCCGCTGGTCACCGGGGAAGACGGCCGCCGGGCGCTGGAAACAGCAATGCAGATCATGGCCGGATTGCAGGAAAGCCTGGAGCGCGTAAGCGCCCGCGGCGTCTAGTTTAGCGAACGCTTTTTGGCGATTGCGTCCAGGACGATCCGTGCGGCGCGGTCGCTCGGCGTGGTTCCGCTCGCCCGCATTTCTTCAAGCCCGAGAATGCGGCAGATCTCGGTGAGGTCGATCCGCTGCTTCGCCGCTTCTTCCGGCTTCAAAAGCCGGAGGAGCTCCGCTGATATCTTCTCGGGGTTACAGGCATCCTGAAGCAACTCAGGCACCGCCTCGCGACCGAGGATAAGGTTTGGCATAGCGACATGCGGGACCTCGATGAAACGCCGCGCCAGAAATTCGGTGACCTTGTTCACCCGATAACCGACGACCATCGGCACGCCTGAGACCGCCAGCTCCATCGTGCCCGTTCCCGATACGGCCAGCGCCGCCGATGCCGCCGCGAACGCGCCGCGCTTCTCATCCAGGGTCGCGGCAAAACTGTGCTTCACAGTCCAGCCGGCAAGGCCCTGTCGCACCAACGCATCGGTACCGGCAACAACCGGCAGAACGACATGAAGATCGGGACGCTGCAGCGCCAGGCGGTCCAGCGCCGCACGAAAGATGGGCAGCATCCGGCCTGCGAGGCCCGAGCGGCTACCCGGCATCATCACAATCAGCGGTGCCTGCTCGCCGATTAGATGGCGCTGCCGGAAATCGCTGCCCGATTTCGCATGCAAGGCTTCTTCCAGCACCGGGTGTCCGACATAGGCGCAGGAGATCCCGAGCTTGCCGAAAAATTCCGGTTCGAAGGGCAGCAAGGCCAGCAGATGATCAACCCGGCCGGCAAGCTTCTTCGCCCGTTCCGGCCGCCACGCCCAGAGCTGCGGTGCCACGTAGTGAATGAGCGGAATGCCGGCACTACGCACCTTGTCGGCTACGCGCAGGCTGAAACTCGGTGAATCGATGGTCACCACTGCCGCCGGCGCCGCCTGCCAGATCGCGTTCGCAGTCTCACGCATGCGGCGCAGCAGCAGCGGCAGGCGCGGAAGCACCTCGGTGAACCCCATCACTGCGATATCGCTCAATGGAAACAGGCTCTGCATGCCCTCGGCTTCCATGCGCTCACCGCCGACACCGGCGAAACGCACGTTTCCGCCCGTCGCGCGCTTGAGCGCCGCCATCAGGCGCGCGCCGAGCGCATCGCCAGACGGCTCGCCAGCCACCAGAAAGACAAGATCGCCGCTACGGACCGGTGGCACTGTCATGGCGTCGCCACCCCGACCACGAACAGTCCAGTCGCGTCGGCCGCGCGGGCCACCTCGGGGCGGTCGATGACGAGCGAGCCACCCGCCTCCAGCGCAACACCCGCCAGCCCGGCCGCCGCCGCCTGCGTCACGGTTTCCACGCCGATGCTGGGCAGGTCAACCCGCCGCTCCTGTGCCGGCTTCGCCATCTTGATCAGCACGCCACCGCGCGCCGCGGGATTGCCCCGCGCCGCCGCCAGAAGCGCCGCCGTGCCGCCGCGGGTTTCGCGATCCAGCACTCGCCCATGCGCGACAAGGACTGCCTGACCGCGGTCGCGCTCGCCCAGCTCACGAGCCGCTTTGACGCCAAGCGCGATATCCGTGTGGTGTTTCGCATCGGCATCGTACGTGCCGAGTTTTCCGGCGGGCATCAGAAGCTGCGGCGCCACAGCTTCGGCGCCGACCACCTTGATCCCGTCGCTTTCTATCTCGCGCACGACACGCGACAGGACGTGATCGTCGCCGTTCCAGCCGGTCAACATGCGCAGCAGCAGGCGGAATCCCCGCCAGTCCAGGCGCAGATCGAGCAGGCTTTCTGGTCGCCGGACCGGACCGGCCAGCACCGCCTCATGCACATTTTCCTCGTGCAGGCGGCGAAGAATGGCGCCAACGCGTCCCAGATCCATCCATTCATGCGGAATGCCCTGCACTGTCGCCGGATCGGTGAAACCGCGAAAGGCGACGACAAAATGATCGCGCTGCTGATTGCGGCAGGCTTCGATTACCTGTGCAGGCAAGCGTCCGCCCCCGGCAAGAACGCCGATCTTAGGCGGCATGCTCCTGCTTCGGCAGGCAGATGGAGCGCGCGGAATCGCTGCGGATGAAGTCGACTACAGACATGACCGCAACACTGCTGCTGTAAAGCTGCGCCACGTCGTCCAGCCGTTCGGCCATCGTACCCTCCTGGGCGAACATCAGGCGATACGCGGTACGCAGCTCGTGGATCTCCTTGCGCGAGAACCCACGCCGCTTGAGGCCGACCATATTGAGGCCCGACAGCCGCGCGCGGTCGCCCATCACAAGACCGAACGGAATCACGTCGGCCTCGACACCGGACATGCCGCCGATCATCGCATGCGGCCCAATGCGCACGAACTGATGCACCGCCGAGAGTCCGCCGAGGAACGCAAAATCGCCGACCCGGACATGACCGCCCAGGGTCGCGTTGTTTGCCATGATGACGTTATTGCCGACTTGGCAATCGTGCGCGACGTGTACACCGATCATGTAGAGGCCATTGTCGCCGACCTTGGTCAGCGCGCCACCGCCCACCGTGCCTGGGTTCATAGTGACGTGTTCGCGGATTGCGTTGTTCTTGCCGATGACAAGCTGCGTGGGCTCGCCCTTGTATTTCAGGTCCTGCGGCTGGTGGCCGAGTGACGCGAACGGGAAAACCCGGGTGTTCGCGCCGATCGTCGTATGGCCGGCAATAACGACATGCGAAACCAGCTCCACACCTTCGCCGAGTTCCACATTCGCACCGACCACGCAGTACGGCCCGATACGCACCCGCTCACCCAGGCGCGCACCGTCTTCGATGACGGCAGTCTGATGGATATCCGCCATTACTCGTCCATGATCATGGCGGAATAGGTCGCCTCGGCAACGAGCGTGCCGCCGACCTTCGCCTCGCCCGTGAATTTCCAGACATTTCCGCGGCTGCGTTCCTTGACCACGTGGATGTGCAGCTGATCGCCGGGCACCACGGGCCGGCGGAACCGGGCATTATCGATGGTCATGAAGTAGACGAGCTTGCCCTCGGCTTCCTGTCCCAGCGAATGCACAACCAGCGCTCCGGCGGTCTGCGCCATCGCCTCGATGATCAGCACGCCCGGCATCACCGGCCGCTGCGGAAAATGACCCTGGAAATGGGGCTCGTTGATCGAAACGTTCTTGATGCCGGTTGCGCTGGTGAACGGTACCGCGTCCACGATCCTGTCGATCAGCAGAAAGGGATAACGGTGCGGGATGAGCTGCATTATGCGCATCACATCGATCACCGGGACCGATGCCGGCGCCGTACCGCTCTTAGGGTCGACAGCCTCGGAATCCATGGCTATTCACCTTTTCTACGTGCGAGCTGCTTCAGACGGGCGACCTGGCGATGCCATTCCCCGACGGGAACCGCAGGAGAACCGCCGACGACCTGCCCGGCCGGGATATCGCGATGAACCCCGCTCTGCGCAGCAATCTTTGCGCCCGAACCGACGTGGAGATGGCCAGCCAGACCGACCTGACCGCCAACCACGACATAGTCGCCAAGGTGGGTCGATCCGGAAATCCCGACCTGCGCCACCACGACACACCCGCGTCCGAGACGGACGTTGTGCCCGATCTGCACCAAATTATCAATCATACAGCCCGGACCGATCACCGTGTCGCCGGCGCTGCCGCGGTCGATACAGGTATTCGCGCCGATCTCCGTGTCGTCACCGATCAGGACCCGCCCCAATTGCGGAACCTTGATATGGCGCCCTGCGTCGGTGGCAAAGCCAAAGCCGTCCTGACCGATCCGTACGCCGGGATAGATCGCCACCCGGGCCCCAATCAGGCAATGGCTCAGCGACGCACCGGCGCCGACAACACAGTCATCGCCCAGAACCACGCCCTGCCCCAGCGTTGCGTTGGAACCGATCCGGCAGCGCGCACCGATCTCGACGTGGGGGCCGATCACCGCGCCGGGTTCTATGCAGACATCGCCGCCAAGCCGCGCACTCGGAGCGACCGTTGCGGTCGGGTCGATGCCCGGAACCGACACTGCGTCAGGATGGAAGGCCCGGGCAACGAGCGCGTACGCCTTGTACGGGCTCACCGTCAGCAACAGGGCCATACCGGCCGGAGCGCGTGACGCAAGATCGGGATGGACGATACAGGCCCCGGCTCTGCTCTCGGTGAAGGCCTGGATATACTGACGATTGTCCAGGAAGCTCACCTGACGCGGTCCCGCCGCCTCAAGCGCCGCGACGTCCTCGAACAGCGCCTCGGGCGCAGCCGCACCACCGGGCGTAGCGCCGGCAATCTCCGCCAGGCTTGCGAGCGTAAAGGGACCGGCGGCCGCGAAGAAACGGGTGTCCGCCACTGTGTCCCTACCTAGCGGCAGGAACCGAGACGTTGACCGTCGGAAGCTTCCGGTTCAGACGTTTCAGCACTTCCGGCGTGACATCAAGCGCCCCACGCACCGCGATCACCTGATTGCGGGGAATGACGATCTGGTACTGGTTTTCCTCGGCGAGCTCGATGATGAGCTGCTGAACGTTCGTCATCACGCGGTTTCCCGCCTCGCTGAACGTCTGCTCGAGGTCACGGCGGCGGCTCTGGACCCGCTGCTGCGCGTCGCCGACACGCTTCTCAAGATCGCGCCGGCGCTGAGTATAAGCGTCAGGCGAGAGGATGGCGCGCTGCTTTGCCAGATCTTCTTCGGCGGTACGTAGTTCGGCCTCGAGCTTCGCGACCTCGGCCTGCTGCGACGTGCGCTGCCGCTCGAACTGCTGCCGGATCGACTGGAACGCCTGGGAATCGCGCTCGATCGCCAGCAGGTCGACGATAACGATGTTGGTTCCCTTGGGAGGGAGTTCCACGGGGGCCGCTGGCGCAGCCGGTGCCGCAGCGGGGCGTTGCTGCTGCGGCTGCTGTTGCGGGCGCTGCTGCTGGGCAACCGCGACGGCCGGCGCGAACCCGAGCACGACCGCAAGTGCCACCCGCGTCCAATGGCGTTTCGATGTCATCATTGCATTCGACCTTAACTAGAAACGGGAGCCAAAGCTGAAACGGAATGTTTCCGTCCTGTCGAAGTCTTCCTTCCGGATCGCGCGTGCCACGCTCACCTTCACCGGACCGAACGGCGAGCGCCACAAGGCCCCCACACCCGCCGAGACCCGAAGCGAATCAATATCCCGCACGTCCGCGCCGGTTTCGCCTGAATCGGTCAAAGTACCGAAATCCGTGAAGACGCTTCCGCGGATGCCGATTTCCTTGGGAAGCCCGGTGGGAAAACCAAGCTCCAGCGATCCCGCGTAATACTCTTTGCCGCCCAATGCAAACTGGGATCCCGTTGTTTCGCGCGGGCCCACGCCGCCGGTGGCAAAGCCGCGCAGGGTGTCTCCCCCCAGGAAGAAGCGGTGCTGAATACGCGTCGGTTCGCCGAAATCCTCAAGGTAGCCGACTTCGCCGGTAACACTCGCGACCCATTCATCGACGATCGAATAGTAGGTGCCGCCGGTCAGCCGGTTACGCAGGAACGTGATGTCGCCGCCGACGCCAGCATAGTCGTTGCTCAGGCGGACAAAATAGCCTTCCGTCGGATCGAACCTGTCGTCGCGGCGATCATAGGTCAGATCCTGGCCGACCGCGGACAGAATCGTCTCGCCCTGTTGGGCGCGGATAAACCGCGAAGCCCCCGACTGAACATTCTCCAGATTGTCCTGACGCAAGGTGTAGCGAACACCCTGGCGCAGGTTTTCGGTAATCTGGTAGCCGGCACGCAACGAGAAGCCGGTGTTCTCCTCGTCGTAGCCGCTGATACGCTGCAGATCGCGCTGGCGGCGGAAAAGATCGAAACCGGC
Organism: Alphaproteobacteria bacterium; assembly: GCA_965279355.1. Lineage (GTDB taxonomy): Bacteria > Pseudomonadota > Alphaproteobacteria > CACIAM-22H2 > CACIAM-22H2. The sequence goes on from OZ257155.1 coordinate 731,772, forward strand.
CGCCAGATTCTTCTCGAGGAAGTAAGGCTCGGTGAAGCTCAGGTCGATTTCCTGACGCCGCTGCGAAACAAGGAACCCCAGACGCAGATCCTGGCCACGACCGAGGAGATTGCGCTCACGGACGCTGATATCGCCAAGGGCGCCGTCGGCCGTCGAATAGCCGATACCGAAAGAGAGTTCGCCGGTCGATTTTTCGCGCACCTCGACATTGACGACGGTCCTGTCCGGGCTATCCGCCGGCACATTGGTCACGTCGACCTTTTCGAAGTAGCCGAGATTCTGGATACGCTGCCGCGACCGTCGCATCTTGGCGGTGTTGAAGGCATCGCCCTCCACCAGCGCAAACTCGCGACGGATCACCTTGTCGAGCGTGCGGACGTTCCCGACGATATTGATACGCTCGATATAGACGCGCGGCCCTTCCTGGATTTCGTAGGTCACCCCGACCGTCTTCGTCTCGCGATTGCGATCGATGCGCGGTCGCACTTCCACGAAGGCATATCCGAGACTGCCGACAGCGGAGGATAGTTCATTGATCGACTTGTCGACCTGGTCGGCGTTGTACCAGTCGCCCTTCCGCGATGTGACCTTGGTCTTCAGTTCTTCGGCCTTCAGATCGCGGATCTGCGAGACGACATCGATATCCCCGAAGCGATACCGCTCGCCCTCCTCCAGCGTAAACGTGATGTAAAACCCGTCACGATCGGGCGTCAGCTCGGCAACCGCGGAGACGACGCGGAAATCGGCATAGCCGTTCGCGAGGTAGTGCTTGCGCAGCAACTCGCGGTCGAATGACACGCGGTCGGGGTCGTAGTTGTCATCGGTAGACAGGATCCGCCACCAGCGGCTCTCGGTCGTGCGAATGACTTCGCGCAGTGAGCCGTCGCTGAAATGCTTGTTGCCGACGAAGCTGATGCGCTTCACGCCGGTGATCGGGCCTTCGTCGATCTCGAAAACAAGATCGACGCGATTCTGCGGCAGCTGAATGACCTTGGGCTCGACGGTCGCGGCGAAGCGGCCGGTACGGCGATAGAGATCGAGGATTCGTTTGACGTCGTTCTGGACCTTGGTGCGCGTATAGACGACGCGCGGCCGCAGCTGCACCTCGGTGTTCAGCACTTCATCGGTCAGCCGCCTGTTTCCCTCGAACGCCAGGCGGTTGATGATCGGGTTCTCGACGACCCGCACCGCCAGACGATCGCCTTCCATGCGCAGCGTCACGTCGGCGAACAGACCAGTGGCGAAGAGCGCCTTCAGCGAGCGGTCCAGCTGCTCGCCGGTTGCCGTATCGCCCGGCTTGATGATCACGTAGGAGCGAACGGTATCGGGGTCGATCCGCTGGGTGCCCTCGACCTCGACCTCGCGCACGACGGTCTGGGCAATTGCCGGCACCGCGGCGACAAGCGCCAGCGCAAGAAGCAGCCACGTTGCCACCGCAACGCGCCGCACAGAAGGCCACCCTACTACCGCCACATCCGCCCCCAGCGCAGCCCGGCCGCTAAGACACTAAGCCCACCAGGAACTGGACCACGCGCAGATGCACCAGATCGTTCCAGGTAGCGAAAATCATTAGACTAAATACCAAAACCATCCCGATCCGGAAACCATATTCCTGGGCTTGCGGCCCGAGCGGACGGCCACGCAATGCCTCGAAGCCGTAGAACAGCAGATGCCCGCCATCGAGCAGCGGCACGGGGAAAAGGTTAATCAGGCCAAGATTGATCGACAGGAGTGCCAAAAAGGCCAAAAGGCTGCCGAAACCGCCCTGCGCCACCTCGCCCGACATCTGGGCGATGCGGAGCGGTCCGCCGAGCTCATCGCTGCTGCGCTGGCCGCCGATCATCTGGCCGAGGGCTTTGAGCGTCCCTGCCGTCTGTGTATAGGTCTCCGCGACCGCCTGCCAGACAGCCTCGCCCGGACCGCGCCGGACGAATTCGACCCCGCCGCCGCGAATGCCGAGTCGGGCCAGCCGGATCTTGTTGCCGAAGCGATCCGTCTCTTCGATCACCGCCGGGCGAGCGGCGAGCGAGACGTCGCGGCCGTCGCGCTGCACGATCATCGTCAGCGGCTGGTCGAGATTGAGTTGGATAATGCGCTGGATATCTTCGAAGCGATTGATGGTCTCGCCATTGATGCTGACCACGCGGTCGCCAGCCATGATGCCGGCGCGCTCGGCGGCGCTGTCGGGCATCACGCCCCCGATCAGCGCCGGGGTGTAAGGCTGCCCGATGAATGCAAACAGCGCTGCAAACAGCACGATCGCAAACAGGAAGTTTGCCGCCGGCCCCGCAAAAACGATGGCGGCGCGCTGGCCGAGGCGTTTGTGATGGAACGAGACGGCGCGCTCTTCGGCGGTCATCTCCTTGATCTCCGCGCCCGGTGTGCTGGCCGCATCGGCATCGCCGAAGAACTTCACGTAGCCGCCAAGCGGAATGGCGCTGAATTTCCAGCGCGTGCCGGCTCTGTCGTTCCAGCCGAACAGTTCGGGACCGAAGCCGATCGAGAATGTCTCGACCCTCACGCCATTGCGGCGGGCTACCCAGTAGTGGCCAAGCTCATGCACGAACACGAGCACGGTAAGCACGACCAGAAACGGAACCACATAGGTCCACGCACCTGCGAGAAAATCCATTTGGTCCAATCCTCGAGATCAAAAGCCGACAGGTATTCACACCCGAGCGGACAAGGCCTTCACGACACCGCCGGCCACCCGACGCGCTTCGGCGTCCAGGGCCTGCACATCGTCTAGCGTAGACGGCGCCTCCGCCGCTGTGAGGACGCGCATGGTTTCCTGCACGCTCCGCGCGATGTCCAGAAACCCGATTTCGCCGGCCAGAAAACCGCTGACCGCCACCTCATTTGCTGCGTTCATGATCGTAGGGGCCCCGCCCCCACAACGCAAGGCTTCCCGCGCCAATTCAAGGGCAGGAAAGCGTTTTGAATCAGGGGACTGGAAGGTCAGCCGGGCAAGCTGGGCGAGGTCCAGCCGGGGGCTCGGTGCCGGCATACGTTTCGGCCAGCCGAGCGCGAAAGCGATCGGGGTCCGCATGTCGGGGCTCCCCAATTGCGCCAGGACCGAACCGTCCACGTAATGGACCAGGCTATGGATGACCGATTGAGGGTGCACCAGCACCTCGATCCTGGTTTCCGGCATCGCAAACAGGTGGTGCGCCTCGATCAGCTCCAGTCCCTTGTTCATCATGGTGGCTGAATCGACAGAGATCTTGGCGCCCATCGACCAGACCGGGTGGGCCACCGCCTGCGCCGGGGTCACGCGTGCCATCGTGGCCAGATCGAATTCCCGGAACGGCCCTCCGGACGCCGTCAGCACCAGCTTTTCGATCCGCTCCGGCTGGGTGAAATCGAAGACCTGAAAGATCGCGCTGTGCTCGGAATCAACGGGTAGCAGCGTAGCGCCCCAGCGCTTCACCTCGGCCATCATGAGATCGCCGGCGCAGACGAGGCATTCTTTATTGGCGAGCGCCACGACGGCACCGCGCCGGATGGCCGCCAGCGTCGCCGGCAAACCGGCAGCGCCGACAATCGCCGACATGACCCAGTCGGATGGCATCAGCGCCGCTTCGACAATGGCGGACATGCCGGCGGTGGCTTCGATCCCGGTCCCGGCCAGCGCTTCCTTCAGCGCGGCGTAGTGACGCGGATCGGCAATCGCGGCCCGGCGGGCGCGCAGCTTGCGTGCCTGCGATGCCAGCAAGTCGACATTTGCAGAAGCGGTCAGCGCGTCGACGACGAACAGGTCCGGATTGCGCTCGATCAGATCGACCGTATTGGTGCCGACTGATCCCGTGGACCCCAGAATTGTGACGCTCCGCGGCTTGGCCGCAGGCTGAACGGCGCTCATTGCCATGCGAGCATGCTCCCGCCGGTGACCCATTGCCACAGCGCCAGAACCAGCGCGGCGGCAAGCAAACCGTCCACCCGATCGAAGAGCCCGCCATGCCCCGGAATCAGGGCACTGGAATCCTTCACGCTGAACCGCCGCTTCACCCAGGATTCGCCGAGATCCCCGCCCTGCGAAATGACGGCGAGCACCGCGCCGGCGACGGCCAGCACCCTGCCGGACGGCGCCATCGGATAAACCGACGGCAGAAGAAAACTGATAAGCGCAGCACAGGTCATGCCGCCGAGCAGGCCCGCCCATGTCTTGTTAGGAGAAATCCGCGGCGCCAGTTTCGGCCCGCCGATCAGGCGGCCGGCAAAATAGGCGCCGATGTCGGTCGCCCAGACCACGAGGAACAACCAGATGATGAGCGCGCGACCGGCATCGCCGTCATCGCGCAGCCAGACCAGCGCGAGGCACGGCAAGCCGATATAAAGCATCCCGGCGGCAATCCAGCGTGGGTGCAGGCGTCCGCTGATTCGCGCGGCAATGTAGTCGCCGACCAGCCCCAATAGGATCAGGGCAATGCCGACGGCTGGTGACGCGAAGGTCCCGGCTGCGACCACGGCAACCACGGCCACCGCCTGGACGATGCCAGTCCAGCCGAACCGGCCGCCACCGCATAGCCGCGTCCACTCCCACGCAAGAAGCGCCGCACCGACAGCAATCAGCAGATCGAATATCAGGGAAGAACTGGCGATGGCGGTCAGGACAACAACCGCCATGACAAGGCCGGACAGGATGCGCAGGCCGAGGCCTTTTGCCCACCCTTCAGCCACTGGCAACGCCGTAACGCCGGTCACGCTTGCGAAACTCTTCGATTGCAGCGGACAGGACCGTCTTGTCGAAATCCGGCCACAGGGTTTCGACAAACACAAACTCGGCATAGGCGCACTGCCAGAGCAGGAAATTGCTGAGGCGCTTCTCACCACTGGTGCGGATCAGCAGATCCGGATCGGGGATACCCGCTGTCCAGAGCGTGCTGGCGAACACCGTCTCATCGATCGCCGCCGGATCGATCTCTCCGACTTTCGCGCGCTGCGCGAGGGTCCGCGCCGCCGCCGCGATCTCCGCCCGGCTGCCGTAGCTCAGGGCAATCTGCAGCCGAAGGCCGGTGTTTTTTTCCGTCGTCGCCTCGGCGTTCTCGATCAGAGTGACGATATCGGGCGCCAGCCGCTTGCGGTCGCCGATCACCCGCATTCTCACGCCGTTGCGATGCAGCTCCGCCAACTCGCCGCGCAGATAGTGGCGCAGCAGGCCCATGAGGTCGTCGACCTCGTCGACCGGACGGTTCCAGTTCTCGGACGAAAACCCGAACAGCGTCAGATACTGGACGCCGAGTTCGGCCGCCGCCGTGATGGTGCGTCGCACGGCATCCGCACCACGGCGATGACCGGCAATCCTGGGCAATCCACGCGCCCTCGCCCAGCGGCCGTTGCCATCCATGATGATGGCAACGTGAACGGGCGCGCGCTGCGCGTCGCCCTCCGCCTTGCGAGGATGCGTAAGGTCAGACATGCAGGATGTCTTTTTCCTTTGCCGCAAGCATTTCATCGACCTTCTTGACGAACTCGTCCGTGAGTTTCTGGACCTCGGTACTCTTTTGCTTATGCTCGTCTTCGTTGATCTTATGACTCTTCTCAAGAGCCTTGAGACTTTCCATGCCGTCGCGCCGGACGTTGCGAATGGAAACACGGCTCTGCTCCGCAAATTTATGCGCGAGCTTGACCAGGTCCTTGCGGCGATCCTCCGTCAGCGGCGGGATAGGCACTCGGACGAGTTGACCATCGACCATCGGATTCACTCCGAGGTTCGCATCACGGATTGCCTTCTCCACCGACTTCACCAGACCCTTGTCCCAGACCTGGACCGTCAACATGCGCGGCTCCGGTGCGTTCACGGTGCCGACCTGCGAGATCGGCATATGGCTGCCATAGGCGTCCACCTGAACAGGTTCCAGCAGACTGATCGAAGCACGGCCAGTGCGAAGGCCCGTGAGTTCTTTCTTAAACATCTCGAACGCGCCGGTCATCCGGCGCCGCAGTTCAGCTTCATCGGCGCTCATGCGGCTTCCCCCTTCTTATCGGAAATGACAGTCGAGCGGCCCGTGCCCGACAGGACCTTGGCAAAGCCGCCGGCCTCTTGAATGGAAAACACGAGGATTGGAATGCGGTTCTCGCGCGCCAGGGAAATGGCCGAGGCATCCATCACCTTGAGATCGCGGGAGAGCACCTCGAGATAGCTGAGCTGGTCGTAACGTTGCGCGGTCTTGTCGCGCGTCGGATCCGCGCTATAGACGCCATCGACCTTGGTGCCTTTCAGCAGCGCATCGCAGCCCATCTCGGATGCCCGCAGCGCCGCCGCAGTATCCGTCGTGAAGAAGGGATTGCCGGTGCCGGCGGCAAAGATCACCACCCGGCCCTTCTCCATATGGCGGATCGCCTTGCGGCGGATATACGGCTCGCAGACCGATGCCATGGGAATGGCCGACAGGACCCGGGTATAGACGCCGACCTGCTCCAGCGAGTTCTGCAGGGCCAGCGCGTTGATGACCGTCGCCAGCATCCCCATGTAATCGGCGCTCGCGCGCTCGATACCGGCTGCGGCTCCCGAGAGACCGCGGAAGATGTTGCCGCCGCCGATCACCAGACAGACCTGGGCCCCGAGATCGCAGCCCGCCTTCACATCGCGGGCAACGCGGGCCAGGATGTCCGGATCGAGACCGAACTCCCGCGACCCCATCAGGACTTCGCCCGAAATCTTGAGCAGCACGCGCTTGTACTTCAGCGCCTTGGATCCTTCGTCGGAACTCTTCGGACTCGCCATACTCAGCCCTCGGTCGCAGCGCCCACGGTCACAGCACCTGGGCGAGATTCGCCCAAGTCTACCACCACCCGGCTCAGCGCCCCAATTGGGCCGCCACTTCCGCCGCGAAGTTCTCTTCCTTCTTCTCGATGCCCTCGCCAAGGGCGAACCGGCGGAACGCCGCGACCTTGATCGGGGCACCGATCTCCTTGGAAGCCTTCTCGACCACCGCCGAAACGCGGCTCTCGCCGTCGACGACGAACAGTTGCTCGAGCAGGACAACATCCTCGTAGAACTTGCGCAGACGGCCTTCGACCATCTTTTCGATGACATTGTCCGGACGGCCCGACGCCTTCGCCTGGTCGGTCAGAACGGCGCGCTCGCGCTCGACCGTCGCCGGATCGAGTTCGGACACGCTGATCGACTGCGGACCGGCTGCGGCGATATGCATCGCCAGCTGCTTGCCCAGCGCGGCCAGCTTTTCCTTGTCGCCGGTCGACTCAAGCGCCACGACGACGCCGATCTTGCCGAGGCCCGGCGCCGCCGCGCTGTGCACATAGGTCGCCACGGCGCCGGTACCGACGCTGAACGTCTCGGCGCGACGCAGGCTCATGTTCTCGCCGATCGTCGCAATCAGCGAGGTCAGCTTCTCGTTCACCGTGCCACCACCCGGATAGGCAGCCGCCTTGAGCTTCTCAAGATCGCTGCCGGTCGTGACGGCAATCTCGGACACCTTGCGCACGAAATCCTGGAACTGGTCGTTGCGGCCGACGAAATCCGTCTCCGCGTTCACTTCGACCATTGCACCCTTGATGCCCTGGGTCGCGACGCCGATCAGGCCCTCGGCCGCAACGCGGCCGGCCTTCTTCGAGGCGGCTGCAAGGCCCTTCTTGCGCAACCAGTCGACAGCCGCTTCCACGTCGCCGGCCGTTTCGGTCAGCGCCTTTTTACAATCCATCATTCCAGCGCCGGTTTTCTCGCGAAGTTCCTTGACCAGCGCGGCCGTGATTTCGGCCATGGTATCACCTCATGAATGGGGTGCCCGTCGGGCACCCTAGCTGAACGGCAGCGGCGCGAAAGCGTTACCGCCGCGCCGCTGCTTCGATTGAATTCGCCCCGAAGGGCGCCGGCGTTATTCCGCCGACGCCTTCTCCTTGGCCTTGCGCGGCGCACGACGGGCGGCGGGGGCCTTCTTGGCATTGTCGCCTTCCACCTTCACTTCGCCGCCTTCGGCCGGAGCCGCGGCTGCACCGCCTTCAGTGACCGGGAGGTCTTCAGCTGGCGCTTCCGTGGAAGAACCGACATCGACACCAGCGGCCTTCATCTCAACCTGCAGGCCGTCGAGGACGGCGGCAGCGAAGAGATCGCAATACATCTGGATGGCGCGCAGCGAATCATCGTTGCCCGGAACCGGGAATTTGATACCGATGGGGTCGCTGTTGCTGTCGACCACCGCGATCACCGGAATGCCAAGGCGACGGGCTTCGTCGACCGCGATCGATTCCTTGTTGGTGTCGATCACCAGCAGCGCATCGGGCAGACCGCCCATTTCCTTGATACCGCCCAGTGCCCGCTCGAGCTTGTCGCGCTCGCGGGTGAGGTTGAGCAGTTCCTTCTTGGTGAGACCGGAAGTCTCCTGGTTCACCTGCTCGTCGAGCTCGCGCAGACGGCGGATCGAATTCGAGATCGTCTTCCAGTTGGTCAGCATGCCGCCGAGCCAGCGGTGATTGACGAAGTACTGGCCGCAGCGCTTGGCGGCTTCCGCCAGCGGCTCAGCGGCCTGGCGCTTCGTGCCGACGAACAGCACGCGACCGCCGCTTGCCGCGACATCGCGCACGGCTTCCAGGGCTTTCTGGAGCATCGGCACAGTCTGCTGCAGATCGATGATGTGGACGTTGTTGCGAACGCCAAAGAGGTACGTAGCCATCTTCGGGTTCCAGCGACGGGTATGATGTCCGAAATGGACACCCGCCTCGAGCAGTTGACGCATAGAATATGTAGGCAGCGCCATGGCGCGCGTTCCTTTCTCCGGTTGAACCGCCGCGGGACGTTGCGCCCGGTCTCGGCCTCCGTAGAGGACCTGCAGATCGGACACCGGATCGACCCCCACCCTATGACGGTGGCGGCCGTAATCCCGCGTGAGGATTAATGCCGGGGAACAGCCCCCGGCATGGAGCGGAGTTGATACAGGGTGTGGGCAGCGCTGACAAGGAGAAAACAGCGCCAAATCAGCGAGCGCCGCAAGCTAAATGCTTGGGATCGTTAGATTTCCTGAACGGCCGTCACGCCGGGCAAGGATTGCATGGCGGTTCGGGTGTTGGCGGTGATGGTGAACAAACCCGGCAGCGCCACCTCGACCGCCCGCTCCTCGCCCAGATCCACCACCACCCCGATCCGGCCGCGGCCCCGCTTTTCCTTGGCGACTGCCTCGACCAAGCCCTTGATCGCCGACTGGTCGTTGATGGTGACCTTCAGGCCGGCAGCGGCCAGCGCCACGGCATCGCCCAGCGACGTCACCGACTGGACGGTGATGCGCAGCACCTCGTCCTTGAAGCCGACTTCAGCGGAGACGAGCAGCGGCTTGCCTGACTCAAGCAGTTCCCGCCCCATACCCAGTACTTCGGAAAAGAACGTCGCTTCGAAGGTGCCGCTGGAATCCGACATCTGCACGAAGGCCAGACGATTCCCGGTCTTCGAGTTGATCTCCTTCTTGGAGATGACAGTGCCGGCCAGTTTCACCCGGCTCGACCCGCCCGCGGTGATACGGCTAAGCAGTTCGCTGGATCTGACCACGCCCAGCCGCTCCAGCCCCTTCGAATACGCATCGAGCGGATGCGCGGACAGATAAAAGCCGATGGATTCGAATTCGTTGGTGAGCCGGTCATGCAATGGCCAGTCCGGGATGTTCGGCAGACGCAGCGCGGGAATAGCCGCACCGCCAGTGCCGAACAGACTGTTCTGCGCGCCGTCGCGCTCGGCGGTCGAGGCGGTCGCAATCCCCAGCAGCGTTTCCATCGCCGCGCAGACGCGCGCACGGTTGGGCTCCAGTGAATCAAACGCGCCGGCCTTGGCCAGGAATTCAAGTGAGCGTTTGTTCACCTGCTTGGGATCGATACGCCGCGCGAAGTCGGTGAGATCCTTGAACGGACCTTTGGCTTCGCGCTCCTTCATCAGCGCTTCCATCGCCGCCATGCCGACATTGCGCACGCCGGCCAGCGCGTAGCGCACCGCGCCCTTCCCGTCAGCGTCGTACTCCACGCTGAAGGTTGGCTGCGACTTGTTGATATCGACGGGCAGGATCTTGCTGCCCATCCGGTCGATTTCCTGACGGAAAATGTTGAGCTTGTCGGTGTTCGAAATATCGAGCGTCATCGACGCGGCGATGAACTCGACCGGATAATTCGCCTTGAGCCACGCCGTCTGATAGGCGACCAGCGCATAAGCGGCGGCGTGCGATTTGTTGAAGCCGTAACCGGCGAAGCGGTCGACCTGGTCGAAAATCTCTGAGGCCTTTTCAGGATCGACCTTGCGCTCGGTTGCACCCTTCACGAAAGCGTCCCGCTGCGCCGCCATCTCGGCCTTGTCCTTCTTGCCCATGGCGCGACGGAGAATATCGGCGTTACCCAGGGTGTAACCGGATAGTACCTGCGCGATCTGCATCACCTGCTCCTGATAGATGATGACGCCGAACGTCTCCTTCAGGATGTCAGTGAGGACCGGGTGCAGGTAATCGGGCTGTTCCGTGCCGTGCTTGCAGTTGATGTATTTCGGGATGTTCTCCATCGGGCCCGGCCGATAGAGCGCGACCAGCGCGATGATGTCCTCGAACCGGTCGGGCTTCAGGCGACGCATGGCGTCGCGCATTCCCGAACTTTCAAGCTGGAACACCCCGACCGTGTCGGCCCTGGTGAGCAATGCATAGGTCTTTCGATCGTCGAGCGGCAGGGTTCCAATATCGACCCGTCTGCCTTCGCGCGCCTCGATGAGATCGATCGCGCGATCAATGACCGTCAATGTCTTCAGGCCGAGGAAGTCGAACTTCACGAGGCCGGCGGACTCAACGTACTTCATGTTGAACTGCGTGACTGGCATCGACGAGCGCGGATCGCGATAGAGCGGCACCAGATCGTCCAGCGGCCGGTCGCCGATCACCACGCCGGCGGCGTGGGTCGAGGCGTGGCGATACAGCCCTTCAAGCTTGATCGCGATATCGACCAGGCGCTTCACGGCATCGTCGCTCCGCACCATCTCCTGCAGTGCCGGCTCCTGCTCGATGGCCTTTTCCAGCGTCACAGGATTTGCCGGATTGTTCGGCACCAGCTTGCAGATTTTGTCGACATGCCCGTAAGCCATGCCGAGCACGCGGCCGACATCGCGCAGAACCGCGCGCGCCTGCAGCTTTCCGAAGGTGATGATCTGCGCGACGCGATCGCGACCGTATTCTTCCTGCACATAACGAATCACTTCGTCGCGGCGGTCCTGGCAGAAATCGATATCGAAGTCCGGCATCGAGACACGTTCCGGATTGAGGAACCGCTCGAACAGGAGGCCGAATTGCAGCGGATTGAGATCGGTGATCGTCAGCGCCCAGGCGACGACGGAGCCGGCACCGGAACCACGGCCCGGCCCGACCGGAATATCCTGCTTCTTCGCCCATTGGATGAAGTCGGCGACGATCAGGAAGTAGCCCGCGAAGCCCATCTTCACGATGACGTCGAGCTCGTAAGCAAGGCGCTCGTGGTACGGCCTGGTGTCGTCGTCTGACGTGAGATTCAAAATCTCCAGTCGTTTCGCCAGCCCTTCTCCGGCCAGACGACGCAACGCCGGCTCCGGACCTTCCTTCGCCGCACTCGGCGGCGTCGGCAGGATCGGCTTGCGCTTTTCGAGAATGAACGAGCAGCGCCGCGCGATGACGAGGGTGTTGTCGAGCGCTTCAGGGAGATCGGCGAACAACACGCGCATCTCGGCGGCGGTCTTGAAGCGATGCTCGGGCGAGACACGCCGGCGCTTCGTATCGGCAATGTGCTTGCCCTCGGCGACACACAGCAGCGCGTCGTGCGCTTCATAGACGCCCTTATCGATGAAGTGCACGTCATTGGTGGCGACGATCGGCAGATTGAAACGGTCGGCGAGGTCCAGCAGCGCATCTTCAATGCGCGCCTCGGCCTCGATCCCGTGACGCATGAGCTCGATATAGAGCCGTCCGGGAAAAGCCTTGATGAAGTCCTGTAGCATCGCCTCGGCTGCTGGCGGCTGACCGTCGACGAGCAACCGTCCGACCGGGCCGGCAATGCCGCCGGTCAGGCAGATCAGCCCCTCGGAATGCGCGCTCAACGCCGCAAGATCGACCTGTGGCGTCTCCGCTGAGTCCGTTTCGAGATAGGCCTTGCTGGTGAGCTTGGTGAGGTTGAGATAGCCCTGCGTGTTCTGCGCCAGCAGCACCACGCGGTCAGGTGTGGCGGGCTTGCCGCCACGGACACCACCCTCGCCGCGACGGATCGCGAGATTGCAGCCGATGATCGGCTGCACGCCCTGCTCCGCGCAGGCGAGCGAGAACTGCATGGCGCCGAACAGATTGCCGGTATCGGTGATCGCCACCGCCGGCATGCGCTCGCGCACGACCTGCGTGATGAGGTTGGCGGCGCGCTCGGCGGGCGTCGCTTTTTCGAGATCGCTCTTGCCGCCGATGCGCACCGCGCCTTCGGCCAGCGAATAGGCGGTCCGGACGCGAAGATGGACAAAATCGGCGTGGCTCATCGTCTCTACTTAAGTCGTCCGGACGGCTGCGTCACTGTGGATATCCGCAGCGCCCTATCGGCGCGTCGGTAACGGGCTCTGATCGATCGGGCCGCCGCGCGGAGACGCTACCGGAGCGCCACCGCCCGATCCAAAGGTGGACATGCCACCCTGCGCGCGCGGGTTCATCCAGAAATCGATCTGCGAACCGCCGAAGCGCTGGCCGGTGACCTGGATTGTCGCGATCCGGTTGTCGAGCTGATAGGACAGCACGCTGGTCGACGACCGCACGCTGGTCAGCTCAGTCCAGCCAAGCCGCGTCATCTCGCGTTTGTAGAAATCGTATGTCTCGCCGACGCCCATCGATGTCGAGAGCGCGATGCGTCCGATCCAGTCCTTGTCGACGCCGAACACGATGGTGCGATCGAGATCGATCGTGTTGCTGCCCGGCATCGGGATGTCGGTGAACCGGGCGAAGCCGGCGATCATCTCGCCCGGCGGCGCGGGCGTCGGCGTCGGATTGCTCGCGAGCATCGTGCAGGCCGACAGAACCGCAGCCGCTGTCACGGCTGTCAAAATCTGAACCGGCGCCCTCATTCCCGCATCCCCCGAGTCGGTCTTTACCGCTTCAGTGTTCTCCGCGCCCATGGGCGGGTCAAGCATCCGGCGGGCGCCGCGACCGACCACCCTTCCGGACACTTGATTACGTCAACAAATCGCTTTGTTTCGGCCGGCACTTTGCTATCGTGCGGGCAACTAAAACGTCTTTAACGACCTAGGGAGTGAAACCTCATGTTCCATAAGCTTTTCGGCGTCGGTCTGCTGGCGGCGTTTGCCGCGGTTGCCGTACCGGCCCATGCCCAGGAAACGGTCAAGATCGGCGTCCTGACCGACCGCACCGGCGGCGCCAAGTTCTACGCCGAGCCGGTGACCGAGGGCATCATCCTCGGCATCGAAGAGATCAACGCCAAGGGCGGCATCCTCGGCAAGAAGGTCGAGCTGATCATCGAAGACGACCAGAACGTCCCCGACGTGTCTGCCACCAAGGCGCGCAAGCTGGTCGATTCAGGCGTGGTCTTCATGATGAGCAACTCGGCCTCACCGGTGACGCTCCAGGCCTCGACGGTTTCGCTGGAGACCAAAACGCCGCACATGACGCCGGCCAACTCGGCCGACTTCCTCACCACGCGGCTTCAGAACCCGTATTTCTGGCAGACCGGCCCGCTAGCCTCGCAGCAGTTCGCGACGCTGATGTCCTTCGTCAAGGCCCGCAACTTCAAGACCGTGGCGCTGGTCACCGACAATTCCGAGCTCGGCCTCGCCAATGCCGGATCGTTCCGCACCGGCTTCGAGAAGCTCGGCATCAAGATCGTTTCCGACGAAGTCATTCCCGGCGGCACCACCACGGCCATTCCGCAGATGCAGAAGATCCGCGCCGGCAATGTCGACGCGATCTTCCAGGCCGGCGTGCTCGGTCCGGAAATGGCGCTGTTCTTCAAGGCCTACCATGAACTCGGTCTGAAGCAGCCGGTGCTGGGGTCGTACAACCTGTCGATCCCCGCTTATCTGACCATCGCCAAGGACCTGATGAACGGCGTCGCCTTCATCGACGGCTTCGACCAGGACAAGCCGGAAGCCAAGGCGTTCATCGAAGCCTACAAGAAGCGGTACAATAAGGATCCGTTCTCTCTGCATGCCTACGGTTACGACGCCGCCTATCTGGTTGCCGACGCCATCAAGCGCGCGGGCACGACCACGGACAAGGAAAAGATCCGGGCCGCGATGCAGGCCACGAAGGGCTGGACGGGTGCTGTCGGCGCCAAGGGATCATCGGTGACCTTCGGCGAGAAGCGCGCCGGCTTCGATCCGGACGGCGCCGTTGTGCGCATCATCGAGAACAACAATCACGGCAAGGTCGTTCACGCCGGCACAAAGTAAGCGCCGATCCGACCGATAGAATGAGATAACCAGGCGGCGGGTTGCAAACCCGCCGCCTCTTCATTCAAACCCGACCAAGACGCCCCGTCCGATACGCGATGTCAGACTTTCTCGATATCCTGGTGACATCAACTGCCAGCGGCTGCATTTACGGGCTGATGGCGCTGTCGTTCCTGCTCGCCATCCGTCCGACCGGCGTCATTAATTTTGCCGTCGGCGAATGGGCGGCGGCCGGTGCCTTCATCGCCCTCGTCGTTACGACATGGCTGAACCTGCCCTTCCTCGCTTCCTTCTTCGCCGTACTCATCATCATGTTCGCGCTCGGCTGGGCGACCGAATTCGCGACGGTGCGGCCGCTGGTGGAGCGTGGTGCGCCCCTGCTCGCCCCCATCCTGGTGCTGCTTGCCGTCCTCGTGATCATTCGCGAAGTGATCGGCCTCATCTTCGGGCCGGACCAGTTCGCACTGGGGTATCCCTTCGGCTTCCGGCGCGTCCAGCTCGGCCCGGTCGGCGGGTCGCCGCAGAACTTCTTCATCATCAGTACGACCTTCGCCGTATTCATTGCCGTCTGGCTGTTCTTCGAGCGCACGGTCTGGGGGCGCGCTTTCGAGGCCGTGGCGATCAACCGCCGCGCCGCATCGCTGATGGGCATCAATCTCAGCCGCGTCGCCGCCCTCTCCTTCGCCGGCAGCGCCGCCTGCGCCGGCCTGGCCGGTCTCCTTGTCGGCCCCATCACATCCGTGCACTGGCAGATGGGCCTGACCCTCGCCATCCAGGGCTTCTCCGCGCTGGTCGTCGGCGGCGTCGGCCGGGTCGAGGGCGCGCTGCTGGGCGGCATCGTGCTGGCGCTGGCCGAGCAGCTGACGCAGCGTTATGCGCCGATCCCCTCGGGGCTGGCGCTCGGCGTGCCGTTCCTGCTGCTGATCGTGTTCCTGATCGTGCGCCCGAGCGGCCTGCTCAAGGCGCGTGAGGCCCGCTGATGCGGAAAGCAGTTCTCTGGATCGGGGCGATTGTCGTTCTCAGCGCGATCCCCTTCATGCTCGGCAGCTATCAGGGCGACATGTATCGCAAGCTGCTGCTCTGGGTAACCCTGGCGCTCAGCTACAATTTCCTCTTCGGCATCGCCGGACAGGTGTCGTTCTCGCATTTCGCATTCTACGGCGTCGGCGCTTACGGTGTCGTCATCCTGTGGAACAAACTGGGCGTCCCGCTCCCGCTCGCCATTGCGGGCGCCGTGGCGCTCTGCGTGATCATCTCGCTGATCGTCGCCGTCGCGGCGACACGCCTCGAAGGCTTTTACCTCGCTCTGGCGACGCTGGCGCTGGCGCAGCTCTTTCTGGTCGTCCTCATCGAAGGCGGTGCCCTGACGGGCGGGGCCGGTGGCATCCAGCGCTATGGCCTGCCGCCGGTGTTCGGCTTCCGCATGACCGGCCCGACCTACACGATCCTCATCGTCCTCCTCCTTGTCGGCACGCTCGCGGTGCTGCGACAGCTCGACCGTTCGTGGTTCGGCCGCGCCTGTCGTGCCGTGCGCGACAATCCGCAGGCGGCGGCCGCGATGGGCGTCGATGTGCGATGGATCAAGATCGCCGCGTTCACCCTGACCAGCACGCTGGCCGGCATTGCCGGCGTCGTCTACGCCTTCGTCGACAACAACGTGGCGCCGACCAGCTTCAATCTCGACAAGGCATTCCTGCTGCTGTTCATGGTGATCATCGGCGGCACGGGACGGCATTCCGGGGCCATCATCGGCGCGATCCTGCTCTACATGGCGCCGTTCGTTCTCGAAGGTTATATCGGCCATCATCATCCGCTGGTGTTCGGCATCATCATGCTGGTCGCCATCCTCTACCAGCCGGACGGGCTGATCGGCGCCTATGACGCCCTGCGGCGCCGGCTGGGCCGCGGCAAAACGGCACCGGCGGGCGCGAAGCCATGACCGCCCTCCTCACCGTGCGCGGGCTGCGCAAGGCATTCGGCGGCCTGACCGCGGTCGATACGCTCGATTTCGATCTGGCGCCGGGTGAAATCCTCGGCCTGATCGGTCCGAACGGCGCCGGCAAGACCACGACGTTCAGCATGATCGCCGGCGCTCAGACGCCAACGGCCGGCACGATCGAATTCGACGGAGAACCGATCCACGGATTGCCGCCACACCAGATCGCGCGGCGCGGCATCATGCGGACGTTCCAGCACAACATGCCGTTCGCCGGCATGTCGTTGACCGATAACGTACTGGTCGGCGGCGACGCGAAGCTCGGCGCCAGCCTGTGGAACGTGATCTTCGGGACATCGACCGCGCGCGCCGCCGAGGCACTCGAGCGCCGCAAGGCAGAGGAACTGATCGAGTTTGTCGGGCTGGGCAATGCGATCGACCAGAGCGTCACCACCCTCTCCTTCGGCCAGGGTCGCCTGCTTGAAGTCGCCCGCGCGATGGCCGGCCAGCCCAAGATCATCATGTTCGACGAACCGGCTGCCGGTCTCACGCCGGACGAAACCGAACGGCTAGGACGGATCATCCGCGACATCGCGGCGCGCGGCATCGCCGTGCTTCTGATCGAGCACGACATGAACTTCCTGCTGCCGCTCGCGCATCGCGTGGTGGTGCTGAATTTCGGCAAGAAAATCGCTGACGGTTCACCGGCGACCATCCGGGACAACCCGGCCGTGATCGACGCGTATCTCGGCGAACCCGTGCTTCCGGTGCGGCCCAATGCTTGAGATCCAGAACGTCGTTGCCGGCTACGGCGCAGCGCCGGTCCTGCGCAACGTGGCCATCAGGGTCGCACCGCGCGAGACGGTGGCGCTGCTCGGTCCCAACGGCGCAGGCAAGTCGACACTCATGGCGGCAATCACCGGAACCCTCCGCCAGCGTAGCGGCACGATCCGTTTCGACGGCAAGGATATCGTGGCCGAACCCAGCCACAGGATCGTCGCTGCCGGCCTGGCCCTGGTGCCGGAGGGCCGGCTCGTGTTTGCACCGTTCACGGTGAAGGACAATCTGCGCCTTGGCGCCATGCAGCTCAGCACCTCAGGCCAGCACTCACTGACGGAAAGATTCGACTACGTCTACCGGCTGTTCCCGCGCCTTTTCGAGCGCAGAGACCAGCACGCCGGCACGCTGTCCGGCGGCGAGCAGCAGATGCTGGCCATCGGCCGGGCGTTGATGTCGGCGCCGCGCATGCTGCTGCTGGATGAACCGTTCCTGGGTCTGGCGCCGCTTATTGTCGCCGAAATCCGCCGCGCGCTGCAGCTCCTGCAGGAACAGGGACTGACCATTCTGCTTGTCGAGCAGAAGCTGGATATCGCACTGGCGGCCGCGTCCCGCGCATACGTGATCATCAAGGGTGAGATCGTGCTGGAATCGGACAGCGCTGCGCTAGCGGCACGATCCGATCTCAACCAGCTTTATTTCATGACGCCCGCGCGCTAGCGCGCAGGTCACCCCGGCCAGTTACACCGGCACCAGCAACCCGTCGCGCAACGTCACCATGCGGTCCATGCGGCGCGCGAGTTCGGGATTATGGGTCGCGATCAGCGCTGCAAGCCCGGTTGTGCGAACCAGGCCAAGCAACTCCTTGAATACAACCTCGGCGGTCGCGGGGTCGAGATTGCCGGTCGGCTCGTCGGCCATCAGCACGCGCGGGCGGTTGGCAATGGCACGCACGATGGCAACGCGCTGCTGTTCGCCGCCGGACAGCTTGGCCGGACGGTGGGTTTCCCGCTGCGCCAGGCCCATATGCGCCAGCAGCTCGCGGGCGCGGGCGCGGGCCTCGCCGCGCGGCGTCTCATTGACCATCATCGGGATCATGACGTTCTCGAGCGCCGAGAATTCCGGCAGCAGATGGTGGAACTGATAGACGAAGCCCAGCGTGCGCCGGCGCAGCATCGTGCGCGCCGTGTCATCGAGCCCCTTGCACGATGTGCCATCAACCAGAACATCCCCGCCGTCGGGACGTTCGAGCAGGCCCGCGATATGCAGCAAGGTGGACTTGCCGGCACCCGACGGACCGACCATTGCCACGCATTCGCCGGGCTGAATCTCAAGCGACGCGCCGCGCAGGATCACGAGTTCCGCTCCGGCCTGATGGAAGCGGCGTTCGACCTTGTCGAGAACCAGCGCCGGGTTACTCATGGCGCAGCGCTTCCACCGGATCGAGACGTGCCGCGCGCCAGGCGGGGTAAATCGTCGCCAGGAACGAAAGGCCGAGCGCCATCCCCACCACCTGCGCGACCTCGATCGCATCGACCTTCGCCGGCAGACGCGAGAGGAAATAGATTTCCGGCGAGAACAGCGGCGTTCCGGTCAGCGCCTGCAGCCAGAGCCGGATCGTTTCGATATTGCTGGTGAACGCAACGCCTAGCGCGAAGCCCAGCACGGTGCCGATCACGCCGATACTGGCGCCCGACAGAAAGAAGATGCGCATGACGCTGCCCCGGGTGGCGCCCATGGTGCGCAGGATGGCGATGTCGCGCGACTTGTCCTTCACCAGCATGATCAGGCTGGAGATGATGTTGAACGCCGCCACCACGATGATCAACGTCAGGATCAGGAACATCACGTTGCGTTCGACCTGGATCGCGCTGAAGAAGCTGGAATTGGCCTGCTGCCAGTCGAAGATGCGGCCGAACTGGCCGACTGAATCGGCAATCGCGCGGCGCGCCTCCCAGATGCGCTCGGGATTGCGCACCATCACCTCGACGCCCGATACCTGGCCGGGCTCGAAGCGGAAGAAGATCTGGGCCGCTTCCAGCGGCATGTAGACGAAGCTGGAATCGTATTCGAACATGCCGACATCGAAGACCGCCGCCACGCGATAGGCGCGCAGGCGCGGCACCGTGCCGAAGGCGGTGACATTGCCCTGCGGCGAAATCAGCGTGATCTGGTCGCCGACCGTGATCCCGAATTTCTGCGCCATGCGAATGCCGATAAGGACCGTGTCCTCGCCCTTGAAATCGGCGAGCGTGCCGCGTGCGATCTTCGAGGCGATCAGGGTGCGCGCCTGCATGTCCTCGGGGCGGATGCCGCGGACGAGTGCGCCCGAGGCGACGTTGTTCGCGGTGGCCATCACCTGCCCTTCGACCAGCGGTGAGGCCGACACAACGCCATCCAGCCCGCGCAGCGTCTGGGTGATGCGGTCATAATCGCCGAGCGCCCCACCCGGGCCCTGCCCATAGACGGTCAGATGTCCATTGAGGCCGAGGATGCGTCCCAGCAGCTCGGCCCGGAAGCCGTTCATCACCGCCATGACGATGATCAGGGTCGCCACGCCAAGCGCGATGCCCAGCAGCGAAAAACCTGCGATGACGGAAATGAAACCTTCCTGCCGGCGTGCGCGCAAATAGCGCATCGCCATCATCCGCTCGAATGCGTTGAACGCCATGGACTCGTCCGGAATGGGCCTTTATGCGGGCGCGACCGTATCGCAGCGCCGCCGGGTTGTCACTGCGGGCCCTGTATGTGAATTGTGAGGCAGCCGCCGGCTATTTCAGCCAGTCGAGCAATCCGGCTTCCCGGCTCACAAAGAGCAGCACGCGAATGACGCCGTAGGCCAGAAGGCCGAAGACGATCGCGACCAGGAAAACCTTGAGATGGGCCCAGAGGCGAGCCATTGGCGCCCGCGCCGCCGCCGATCAGGCGGCGGTCAGGCGAGACGCGACGTGACGGCCGTGGCCTGCGCCGGCTGCATGAGCTTGCCGATCTGCCGGAACACGCCTTCGTAGAAGCTCGGCTGCTTGTAGGCGTCGATGCTCCACGGCGATGCCGCGGCCGCGCGCAGTTCGCGGATCTTCTTCTGCAGGAAAAGATAAGTATGCGGCGCCGCATCGACCAGACGTGGCGGCGTCATGCCAAGGCCTGCCTTGGGCAGAAAGACGGGGCCGCCCGCTTCAACCCAGGAAATCAGCAGTGCGAAATCCTCATCGAGGAATTGCTGATAGCGGGCGATATCGTTGTCGCGCCAGAGATCGTTCACATCGGTGCCGGGCCCGCGGCGCACGCGCACGCCGATCACATTGACTTCGCCGCGGCACTGGCCGGCCATGCCGACGTCGAACTGCCGCGTTTCATCGTCGTCAAACGCGAAGAGGAACAGCTTGCCGGCGCGCACGCGATCGCGTGTGACCATCGGGATGTCGAAGACTGGCATTCGCTTTCAGTTCCCCTAAACCGTGTGTCGCGGGTTCTCCGCGGCACCAGCCAAAACCGCTAACGCTTATCGACGGCCGCCCGTCCCGGATCCATCCAGCAGATCGAGAATGCGCCGGATCGAACGTGAATTGTCCCGGACCCGGAACGACCAGGTCTGCGTGAGCTGCCGTACCCATAGCCGCGCCGAGGCGTCCTCGGGGTTCGACTGCAGCTTGCGCTGAATATCCTCGACGGCCCGCAGATCGACTTCAGCCCGGGCGCGGTGCGCGTCGTCCTGACGGCAACCGGCGATCAGCCCGCCAAGCAGCTTGGCTGCCTCCATCGCCGGCTTTTCCTTGTCGGTATTCGCGTCTGCAGTCGTCTTGTCAGTGGTGTTCATTTTAGGTCGTCAGTCTCAAATTTTTCGCGAAGTCGCGAATCGAAAACATTTAAAATTTTTTCAAACTAGACCCCTTTGAGTCAAGAAATTGCTAACGCCCATTTTAATTTGTGATCTGAGGGTTTTGCGTGGTTCGAACGCGATAAGAAATCCGCAGGACTCCATCAACTTCGGAGTTATCCCGCGCGGGTTATCCGGAAACCTATCCACATATCCCCAGGAATGAAGACCACAGGCTATGCCGGATTTCCTTTTGAGCCGTGCCGCACCAGCCACAGGTAGGTACCGCCGGCCAGAAATGCCGTGAGCGCGATGGCTCCGGCCATGGGTCGCGCCGTTCCATCGAACGCCGCCGCAACCCCATAACCGACGATGGCGGGCAGCCCGAACTGCATCAACCCGATCATCGACGATGCGTATCCCGCGATCTGCGGAAACGGGCTGAGTGCCCCCGCCATCGCCTGCGGGCCGACCAGTTGAAAGGCAGTCATGAACAGGAGCATCGGCCCGAGAATGATCGCAACATGGTCCACGCGCGCGAAGGCCAGCACCGCCATCAATGTCGCCGAAAAAGCGGCAAGGCAAAGTCCCAGGCCCAGCAGACGATCGATCCCGAGGCGCATGACCAGCCGGCTGCTGATCGCGGCGCCGATAAGGTTGCCGGCCATACAGAACGCGAAAAGGTAGCCAAAATAGACTTCCGCAAAACCGAACGTGCGCTGAAAGACAAAAGAGGCGCCTGACAAATAGGCGAACAACCCGCAGCCCATGAAGCACACGATCAGCACGTACCCGACATAGGTACGCGACCGCATAAGAGTTGCGACATTGGCAACATAACGCCTCGGGCTCAGGGCCTGAGGGTCCAGGTTGCGGTTGGTTTCCGCCAGCAGGAACAGGACGGCGAGCAGCGACAGGGCGCTGTAAGCAGCGACGAAATAGAAGCTGGCCTGCCAGCCGAAAGCGACGTGCAAATGGCTTCCAATCATCGGCGCGGCCATCGGCGCAATGCCGATAACGAGATGCATATACGAGAGAACCTTCGCCGCCCCTTCACGCGTATACAGATCCCGCACCACGGCCCGCGTCACCACAATGCCGGCACAGGTTCCGATCGCCTGGAAAAATCGTGAAACGATCAGCACCGTGATTGAATCGGCCATCGCCGCGCAGATCGACGCCACCAGGTGGATCGCAAGGCCGGCAATCAGGATCGGTCGCCGGCCGAACCGGTCCGACAGCGGGCCATAGACAAGCTGCGAGATACCAAAGCCCAGCATGTAAATGCTGAGCGTCAGTTGCACCCGATCGACCGTCGTGCCGAAGGTTTCGGTCATCGACGGCATCGACACGAGGTAGATATCCATCGACAGCGGGCCGATGGCAGAGAGCGCCCCTAAAAGGATTGTCAGGCGCGAGGCGGCGGAAGGCAGCATTTCGTCAAAACCATAAGCGATCGGCGGGGGTACGCGGCCATGTAGTGCCGTGCCCACCCGGTAACAGAAACGACAGACGTATCCACCCGGTTCTTGTGATTTGCAGGCTTCAGCGTGTCAGATCGACAGGCCGATCACACCCTGCAGCACGGCGCCGTCGAACCTGGCACCGTCGACTTTGGCACCGGTGAACTTCGCCCGGTGCAACACGGCGCCGGAAAGATCGGCACCGGAAAGATCGGCATTCGTGAAATCCGCGTCCGTCAGCCGCACGCCGCGCATCACCGCGCCGCACAGCTTGGCGCGCGCAAGGCGCGCGCGATCCAGCCGCGCCTGCCATGTGCGATCGCCGGCACTGACGCCCGCGCCGCTGACCGGCGTCATGCCGGCGCCGGAGAGGTCGGCGTCTTCGAGCATCGCATGATCGAAATTCACCCCGCGCAGATCGGCGCCCACCAGGTTCGCATGCCGCAGATCGGCAAACGACATATCAGCCATCGCCAGTTTCGCATTCGAAAGGTTCGCCTCGACCAGCACCGCACACTGGAAAACCGCCGCTGCGATATTCGCACCCGAGAAATTGCGACCGATCAGATACGCGCGCGAGAAATCGGCGCGCTGCCCCGAACGGCTGCCGGACTGCACCCATTCGTCGTGGAGTGCCAAAATCCCCGGCAGCTTCTGCTCCATCTCCGGATCGATGCGCGCCAGATTGGACGCAGCCAGTTCCGGGCTGCTGTAGGCCGACGGATCGACAACCGCGCCGGAGAGATCGGCATTCACGAAGGTCGCGCCCTTGTAGCTGGCGCCGAGCAAACTCGCCCCGCGCAGATTGGCGCCGGACATATTCGCCTGCGAAAGATCGGCGCCGTCGAGCGTCACGCCGACCAGCACCGAACTGCGGAAATCCGTGCGCGACGCCTTGATGTTGCGCAGCACGGCATCGGTCAGATCGGACTGGACAACAAAGGCGGTCGACAGCCGCGCGCCGGTGAGATCCGCGCGCTGCATTGCCGCCGCCGTCATTTCGGTCGCCAGCGGCTCGAAGCGGAACTGCACCAGATTGCCGTCGCGATCGGAGCGCATGAGTTGCCCCTCCCGCAGATCGGACTCATGCATTTTTGCATCGCTCAGGTCGGCGCCGCGCAAACAGGCGCCGCGCATGTCGGCAATCGACAAATCGGCGCCCTTTGCCACCACCAGGCGAAGATCGCAGGCAAAGAGATTGGCATGCTGGAGACGCGTACCGACCAGGCGCGCATGCTGCAGGCGAACCGCCGTCATGTTCGCTTCGGTCAGGTCGCGTCCCGACAGATCCTGATTCGACAGATCGCAATAGGAGAAATCAGCGCGCCGTCCCCCGGTCCGTCCCGTCCGGAACAGGGCGTGCGCCTGAAGGGCTTTTTCCAGCTCGGTGCGGGAGAGTTTTCGCCACGTCCGTGCGCTATCGACGGCGCCGGTCATCGGCCAAACCATTGGAGGACAGCCATTTTCATAAGTTAGCTCAGTGTTTGAAACGGTACCACGCTAAATTTGGGGTCGCTCTCATCCAAAAGCATAGGGTGTGCCATGTACGTGGTTATTTTCGAGGTCGAACCGCACGAAAATCGCGGGTCACGCTATTTCGACCTTGCCGGCGAACTCCGCGCCGAACTGGAAAAAATCGATGGATTCATCTCCGTCGAGCGGTTCGAAAGCCTGAGCCGGAAAGGACGTTATGTCTCCCTCTCCTTCTGGCGCGACGAGGCGGCGATTGCGCAATGGCGGGCGCATGTCGGACACCAGGCCGCGCAGCGTGAAGGCCTCGGCGGCATCTTTCGCGACTTCCGGATCCGCGTGGCGTCGGTCGTGCGCGACTACAGCCTGGCTGACCGATCGCACTAGCCGCTCTGAAAACCCACCATTTGACGGGTCATCTGCGAGATCAGCTGCTGCCAGCCCGGACTGTCGGGCGCGGCATCGCGCGCCGGCATCCAGCCGTGAACGGCTGACAGCAGACGGCCTTCCTGGCAGAACGCGCCGCGGATTTCCAGGCGGTCGCGCGGCTCCGTCACGGCCGTCGGGCGGGCGGCCAGGCACACCTTGTTCATGTCGTAGAACGCCGGATTGAGCGACCAGATCATCCGGTATTCCGGATAGCGGGCCTTGGCGCGGTCGGCGGTGAAGGACACGAACGGCTCGCTGAATGCAGAGCGCATCGCGCTCACAACACTGTCCGCCAGCACGTCGGCCGGAAATCCTTTCGGGTTGCCGTCGATCTCCACCAGCATCGGCCCGTCCTTGACGCCATAGAAGAAAAAATCCCAGGCCTGCGGGAGCTTGTAGCTCACGTTGCTCGCCGGGCCGTCGCCGCAGCCGAACAGCAGGCCCGTGACCCCAGCCATCAGAAAACGTCCGATCCGGTTCAGAGACATCATGGGCGTTCCGTCGTTGTGAATGCCAACTATGGCGGCTATGCCTTGACTTGGCCAGACACCCGTTCACAGTGCGGGCGGAACGCAAATGAATCGGGGGTAGTCGATGTTGGATATACAGGGTCAGGCGACAACCGCGTGGGCCAGTGCCGTTGCATTCCTGACCACCTATGGTCTCAGCGTGCTCGGCGGCGTGGCGATCCTCTTCGTCGGCTGGACGCTGGCCGGCTGGGCATCGCGCGGCATTGACTCCACCCTGTCGCGCTTCGCCACGGTCGACATCACGCTGCGCCGCTTTGTCGCCAGCATGGCGCGTTATGTGATCCTCACCTTCACCATCCTCGCCGTGCTGTCGCAGTTCGGCGTGCAGACGGCGAGCCTGATTGCGGTCTTCGGCGCCGCCGGCCTCGCAATCGGTCTGGCGCTGCAGGGCACCCTCGCCAACCTCGCGGCCGGCGTGATGATCCTGATCTTCCGTCCCTTCAAGATCGGCGAGGACGTGGACGCCGGGGGCCATCGCGGAAAAGTGGAAGGCATCGATCTTTTCGTCACCGAGCTGCGCACCGCCGACAACCTCCAGCTCCTGGTGCCGAACGGCAAGATCTGGGGCACCGCCGTCATCAATTACAGCGCGCACGACCGGCGCCGCGTGGACTTCAAACTTGTGGTCGACGACACCGTCGATCTCGACAGCATGCTCGCGGCGGTGCGGGAAACCCTCACCAGCGATTCCCGCGCGGCGACCAGTCCCGGACCGTCCGTGACCATCGTCGAGATCGGCGAGAAGACGGTGACGGTGGCGGCGCAGGTCTGGACGACGGCTGCCGACTATACGGAGCTCAAGGTTATCCTGATGAAAAGCCTGAAAGAGCGCCTCAAGACGGCGCTGAAGACGCTTACCGTCTAGCGGCCGACCTACGTACACAGGTCCGTTTACTACGCGTTAATAATCATTAAGATAGCCTGTCTCTCGGCTGTGGAGTCCATGTCGCGCCGGAGATCGAGCGCCGATGCCTTTTGACGACCCACAAGTGCCAGGCACCATACCCGTCCCGTCGGATGACGCGCCGCCGGACGGCTACTCCGCGCTTGGCGTCCAGTTTCTGATTTCGCGCAGCGACCGCTTTTCCAGTTTCTCCGGACCGGCGGTCGAAGGCTTCCGCGCCGTGGATCGCCGTCATCCCACGAACCCCTGCGCGGCACAGATCTGTTCGGGCGAGGTCGTGCCGCGCCTGACCGCGATGCACGCCCTCAAGGGCGTCAGCACGACTGGCGCGCTTACGCTGCTCAATTCTGGCCCGGTGGACTGGATCGACGGTCGCCAGCGCATGGCGATGATCTATTCCGCCCCGCCGGGCGGGCGCTTCACCTTCGGCACGCCCTACGAGGCGTGGCAGGTGATGGACATGCTGTTGCGACCGGCCGCGACGGCGCTGCGCGAGTATCACAGCCGCAGCGTCACGCACCGGGCGATCCGTCCCGACAACCTGTTCCTCCGGGATACCGGCGTGCCGGCGCTGCTGCTTGGCCCTTGTGTCGGGGCTCCCGCCGGCTATGCGCAGCCGGAAATCTACGAACCGCTCGAGACCGCTCCGGCCGATCCCGCCGGGCGCGGCAACGGCACCGCCAAGACCGACATGTTCGCGCTCGGCATGACGGCGCTGGCATTGGTTCTGGGACGCCACCCCGGCACCGGCATGAACCGCGACGCGCTGATGATCCGGCGGATGGAGGTCGGCTCGCTCAACGCCGTGGTCGATCGCCACACCCTGCCCCGCGAACTGATGGATGCCTTTTTCGGCATGCTCACCGACGACGATGAGGACCGCTGGACCGCAGGCGATCTCGACAAATGGCTCAACGCCGGTCGTCCCGAAACGCCGCACATGCCCGAGCCGCTGCGCGCGACCACGGCTTACGAGATCGCCGAACACAAGGTCCGCACCGCCCGCTCCCTCGCCTATGTCATGGGCCGCCACTGGCAGGACGCCGCGCAACATCTGCAGAGCGGCGCGTTGCAGGACTGGGTGCAGGACCATGCGCCCGAGCGTGTCGCGGCGGCGATGCTGGGCCAGGCGCTGATCGAACGCGACCCCGCGAGCGACGGCGACGACAGCGACGCCCTGCGCGTCTCGCGCGCCATCACCGCGCTCGATCCGCTGGGTCCGGTTCGCTATCGCGATGTCGCCGTCGACCCGAACGGCCTCGGCCCGTTTCTCTTCGAAGCTGCGCGCGTACCGGCACGAAAGGCCACCGCTCTCGGTGTGATCCAGCATGGCCTGCCGCAGCGCGCGCTCGATCGCCGGCCCGCCGAACGGCGCGCCAACGCGCGTCGCTCCAATCGCTCGTCCATCGACTTCGCGCGCCTGCGCCGCTGGGCAACATCGACACTGCCCGGCGAGGGCCTCGACCGTTGCCTCTACGATCTCAATGAAGGCCTTCCCTGTCTCAGCCCGCTGGTCGGCGGACGCTGGGTGCAGGATGCGGAGGACCTGCTGACGACGCTCGATGCCCTGGCGCTCACCGGCCAGCTGACCGAGCCGAAGATCGACCCGGCGCTGGCCACGTTCATCGCGGCGCGCGCCGGCGCCGACGCCGATGCCCTGGTCGGCATGCTGAAGCCCGAGGAAGCCGACGACCTCGCCATCACCTCGGCCATCCGGCTGTTCGCGGAAATGCAGCAGTCACGCACGGCGCAGCCGTTGCGCGGCATGGCGATGTGGTGCGGCAAGCTGGCGCGGCGGATTGCCGAAGGCATCCATCACCGCCCGACCCGGAAGCTTCTAATGGAAGGGATCGACCGAGCCGTGCCGGCCGGCAGCGTCCCGCAGGTCCTCAAGGTCGTCGATTTCCCTGAGCTGAAGCCGCGCGACCATCTTGCCTTCACCACGGCGAAGGCACGCTGGGCGCAGCGCGAGTTCGAAATCCGCGCCATCCGGAACAATATCGAGGCGCGCCGCGAACGCGCCTGGCGTCGCGGCCGCGACAACGTGGCCCTCGCGTCGGGCTTCGGCGCGATCCTGATCATGCTGCTCACCCTGTTCCTGGATGCCGGTCAATGAGCCGGGCCATCAAGAAGCCGCGCGGCAATCCGCTGCAGGAGCCGGCAACGCGCACGCTGCTGCTCACCATCGCCATTTTCGGTGTCGTGATCCTGGCGATGAATTCATGGTCGCATGTGCTGTTTCTGGCGCTCGCCCTCGTGCCGGCCGCCGCAGCAGGCTTCCTGGAGCGCAAGGGACCGCGCGTGGCGGCGCCCGCCATCGTCACCCTCACCCTGGCAACCGTCATCCCGCTGATCTTCGGCGCCGTCAGCAACGAAGGCCGGGTTCTGCTGACCAACCCCGCGGCGTGGTCGTTCGTCGGTGCGTCGATCCTCACCGCCGTCGCGATCTTCCTGCTGCTGCCGGCTTCCAGTGTCTGGCTCGACGACATGCAGGCCGAAACGCGCCTGAAGAAGCTGCGTCAGCAGCAGGACCTGCTGGAAAAGGATTGGGGCCCGGAAGTCCGGGCGAAAATCGACAACTGACACCGGTTGCGGCGCGTCACGGCGCCCGATAGCTTCACCCCCGCGCATCCCTGGGCCCGCTTGGCGGAACGGTAGACGCAACGGACTTAAAATCCGTAGCTGCGAAAGCGGCGTCCCGGTTCAAATCCGGGAGCGGGCACCACATGGACGACCTCAGACCGGCGCCGTTCGACGAATCTTCTCGACAATGGCGGAAGACGGCAGGACCGTGCCGATGTTGTTGCGCACCGTCGCCAAGGTTCCTTCGTGACCGGGCTGGCTATTGCTGCCGACGCAATCCTCCGCCAGCACGATGTAATAACCGCGGAAGAACCCGTCCCGCAGCGTTGAGTCCACGCACACATTCGTCGCGACGCCGCAAACGACCAGCGTCTTTATGCCGCGGCTGCGCAGATGCTGGTCCAGCGATGTCTCGTGAAAGCCGCTGTAGCTGTGCTTGTCGACGATGGTTTCGCCCGGTGTGGGCGCGAGTTCGAAGAAATCCGCGCCCCAGGTTCCCTCGAGACAGCAGCCTTCCTTCCCGCGCTTGAAGATGTGCGGCTCGGCCAGGTACTTGAAGTCGTAGATGGACCGGATCCACACCACCGGAATGCCGGCGGCGCGCGCCGCATCGGCCAGTCCGCCAATACTGTCGGCGATCTTTTTTGCGAAGCCGACATTGTAGTTGCGTTCGCGCTGCAGGAAGCCGCCCTCGGCACAGAAATCGTTCTGCATGTCGATGATCAGCAGCGCCGCATGTTCGGGGCGAAGCTGCTCCTCGATGCTCAGGGTCTTTGCGGCCATGATCGGCAAATGTCCTAAAGCTTGTCCGGCGCCGGCGCGACGGTGCCGCATTTGGAGCAGGTGCGGAACGCCTCCGACTTGAAGAAGTTCTCGTAGGCACGGCTAACCGGATCGACGCTGTAGTCGTCGACGACCCACGACTCCTCGTGCAGGAAGTTGTCGCAGTCCGGGCAATACCAGTGGAACCGGTCGATCTCGCCCTTCACCCGGGCGCGCTCGATGACGAGTTGGAACGAGTCTGGCGCGAAGCGCGGCGAGTGCGGCACGAGGCCCGGCTGGTAGAGACAGGAACCTTCCGGCACGAAGGCGATCTCCTCTTTGCCCTCCGGCGTCCGGTAATGCAGGTTCAGGTCGCCCTTCACCGAGTACTGGATCTCGTAGCTCGGATTGATGTGGAACTCGCTGCGATACTCGCGGCCGCGCGCCAGGAAGCCGAGCGATTCCGATGTCAGCCAGAGCTGCTTGGTCCGGCGCCCGGTCTCGAGAAGCTCCCGCATGATCTTTTCGAGATCGAGATTCGGCATCGCCGGCATGATCTTGAGGGGGCTGAGCGTCAGCATCGAAAAATCCTTTCTTGGCCCGGCCTCAGCTTAGCCTGCCGACACGCTGTCGAGAAGCGCGAGCGTCCGCAGCATCGCCTGCTCGGCTTTCACCGGGTCGTACATCGGACGGTTCGGGTTGACGAAGGAATGCCCTGCATCCGGATACCTGAACAGCCTCGTTTGCGAGTGACCGGGAATGAGCGACGCCACGGCATCGATCTCGGACATCGGCACGTGCGGGTCGGCCAGCCCATAGTGGAGTTGCACCGGTGCGGCAATCGCCTGCATCTCGGCTGGATACGCGGACAGGCCGAGGCCGTAGTAGCTCACCGCACCCGCCAGACGCAGCCGCGATGCCGCCACTACGGCGAGGCGCCCGCCGATGCAGTGGCCAATCGTTACCACCCGCTCTGTGCCGGCGAGCGAGCGCAGTGTCGTCACCGCGTCGTCGATATCAGCAATGGCGCGGTCGATATCCAGGACGTCGATGCGCGCCTGGGACGTCTCGCGCCCGCGATCGTCATAGCCGTAGGCCTCCGGATGCTTCGCCCGCCAGAAGACATTGGCGACAAACGCGACATAACCGTGGCGGGCAAAAAACGCCGCCGATCCCTTCATCGCCGGGGTCAACCCGAACATCTCGGGCAGGAGCAGCACCGCCGGCGGTCTGGGCCGCTCGGGACGGACGCAGTACGCATCGAACTCCCGCCCAGTTACAGGCGCGGACGATCTGATCGAGATGAGTTTTCCCGCGCCGGGATCCTTGAGATCGATCATGTCAGCGCTTGATCGCCATCCGCATCGGCTTGATGTCGTAGCGCTGGACCTGGCCGGCCTTGAAATACGGTTCGTTCTTCACGAACGCTTCGGCATCTGCCCTGGTCGGAAAATCAGCGAACATCACGCGACCATCAATCGTCGTGCCGTCATCTTTGAACGTCGGTCCGCCATACTGCACCTGCTCCTTGAACGTCTCGAACAGATAGGTGCGGTGCACGCCACGCAGTTCCTCGCTGGCCGGGCCTTTGGTGGGATCGTCAACGCAGTAAATCAGAAACATCATCGGTTCGGTCCTCCCCTGCGCCATTGCTAGGCGACGGCGGCGGCGAAGTCTAGCGCGCCTGTGTCAGCGCGGTGCGGGTGCCGCCGGCAGCGTGCCGTCCCATCCACCACCCAGCGCCTTGTAGAGACTGACCAGCGCGTTGAAGCGCGACAGCTCCGTCACGGCCAGGCTGTCGGCGGACTGGAACACGGAACGCTGCGCTTCCAGCACGGTCAGGAAATCGACGGTGCCGACGCGGAAGCGGAGATCGGCCAGGCGATAGGCCTCCCGCGCCTGTTCGTAGGCTTCGCGGTTGAAGCCGTACTGGCTGGCATTCTGCTCGACGGCGCTCAATGCATCCTCGACGTCGCGGAACGCGCCGAACACGGTCGTCTTGTAGAGCTCGGCCAGTTCCTCAAACCGCGCCAGCGTCAGGAACTCCTGCCCTTCCAGCCGGCCGCCTTCGAAGATCGGGGTCACGAGGGATGCCGCCACCGTGTAGAAGAACGTGCCGGGATCGAACAGGCCCGACAGCTTGCGCGCGGTGGTGCCGCGATCGTAGGTGAGTTCCAGGACCGGATAACGCGCCCCGCGCGCGGCGCCGATATCGAAATTGCCGGCGCGCAGATCGGCCTCGGCCTTGCGGATATCCGGCCGGCGGCGCAGCAACTCCGATGGCAACCCGGACGCCACCGGCGTCAGGTTCAAACCATCGAACGACCGCGACGCCACATCGAAGCCCTGCGGAAAACGCCCCAAGAGAACCGCCAGCGCATCGATCGACTGGCGTTCGGCGAGCAGCAGCGCCGGGATGGACGCGCGCTGCGAGGCAACCGCGCTCCGCTGCTGCGCCACTTCGAGATCGGAGATCGTGCCGGCCAGCCGGCGCTGCTCCAGCAGTTCGAGGATGCTGGCGGAATTCTCCAGCGTCTCCTCGGCAAGGCGGCGGCGCTCGCGCAGCGACAGGATCTGGAAATAGGTCGTCGCGACATCGCTCATCAAGGTGAGCGCCACGGTCTCGCGATCATAGAGACTGGATTCGATCCGCGTTTCCGCGGCATCGGCATTGGCATTGTTGGTGCCGAAGAGATCGACCTGATAAGCAGCGGTCAGCGACGCCTCATACGTCGTGGTGGCACGCGGACTGGCCGACGTGCTGGAAGCCGACGACGACCGTGCGGCATGGCTGCGGCCTGCGGAACCGCTGGCACCCAGCGATGGATAGAGCGCAGCACCGGCGATCTGCGCCTGTGCCTGCGCCTGACGGATGCGGGCAACGGCCGCCTTGAGATTGGTGCTGTTCAGCTGCGCCTGTGCGATCAGCGAATTCAGCTCGTTGCTGCCGAAGCCCTGCCACCACTCGGTGCTGGGCCATGCGCCCGCGTCCGCAACCGGCGAATCATAGCGTTGCGGCGTCGCCATCTCCGGCGCCTTGTAGTCGGGAGAGAGCGAGCATCCCGCCAACGCGGTCGCGAGTGCAACGGCGGCGAACCGCCCGGTCCTGCGCGTCATGTCATTCGGCGCCCAGTTTATTCCGCACCGAGGGCCACCACGGGATCGAGATTGGCCGCCTTGCGCGCCGGCAGATAACCGAAGACCAGGCCCGTCGCAGTCGCGCAGCCGAAGGCGAGCACCACCGGCCAGACCTCATAGGAAATCGGCCGCCCGAAGCTCTGGAACAGCCATGCCGTGCCGAGGCCGCAGAGCACGCCGATCATGCCGCCCAGCGCGCATACGACCAGCGCCTCGGTGTTGAACTGCAGCAGGATGTTGAGCCTTCGCGCGCCAGTCGCCATGCGGATGCCGATCTCGCGCGTTCGCTCGGTCACGCTCACCAGCATGATGTTCATGACGCCGATGCCGCCGACCAGCAGCGAGATCGCAGCGACGGCACCCAGCAGGATCGTCAGGGTGTTCTGCGTCTCGGTCGCCGTCTCAAGGATGGAGGCCATATTACGAATCTGGAAATCCTCGGCGCGATGCCGCGCTGTCAGCAGACGCGTGATCGCCGCTTGGGTCGCATCGATCTCGGCCGTGTCCTCGACCTGGACCGTGATCGTGCGCACATAGTTCTGGCCATGCAGACGCAGCCGCCCCGTCGTCAGCGGCGTGAACAGCACGTCGTCCATATCGGCGCCGAACGGCGTCGCTCCCTTGGGCGACATCACGCCGACAACCTGAAACGGCACGTTGTTCAGCAGAACATGTCTGCCGATGGGATCGACATTCTCGGGAAAGATATTGTTCACCACCGTCTGGCCCAGAACGACGACTGGCGCGAAGCTCTGCACGTCGGCGTCTGAGAAGAACACGCCGCTGGCCACCGGCCACTCGCGCGCCTTCACAAAGCCGGGCGTGGTGGCGTTTGCGGAGGTCGTTGCATCGAACCCGCCGTAACGCACCGTGACGTTGGACGGATATTCCGGCACGGCGTTAGCGACGTTGGGAAGCTCGGCAATGGCATCGGCATCCGACGCCACCAGGGTTGCGGTCACGCCGCCAACGGTACGGACGTTGCGCGCACCGGGTCGGACCAGCAGCAGATCCGTGCCCATGGACTGGATCCGGCGCAGCACGTCCTGCTTGGCGCCGTTGCCGATGGCCAGCATCGCCACCACGGATGCAACGCCGATGATGATGCCAAGGAGGGTCAGGATAGTGCGGAAGAGATTGGCGCGCAGCGCCCGAAACGCAGTCTTCGCGGCCTCGAGAATGTCCGGCCCGCTGATGAAGTCCGAACCCTTCCCGGCCAGCTGCGGTAACGGGCGAACGGGCGTCTGTGACGGCACGCGCGATGCGTCGCCGGTATCGTTGACGATCAGGCCGTCCTTGATCTCGATCACACGCTTTGCGCGCTGTGCGACCTTCGCGTCGTGCGTGATCAGCAGGACCGTATGGCCGTCCTCGTTCAGTTCTTCGAGCAGGCGCAGGACTTCCTCGCCGGTCTGGCTGTCGAGGGCGCCGGTCGGCTCGTCGGCCAGGATCACCAGTCCGCCGTTCATCAGCGCCCGCGCAATCGACACGCGCTGCTGCTGGCCGCCGGAGAGCTGATTTGGCCGGTGATCGAGACGGTCGCCGAGACCGAGCGAGGTAAGGATTTCCGTCGCGCGCTTGAGACGATCGGCGCGCTTGAGACCGGCATAGACGGCCGGGATTTCGACGTTCTCCAGCGCCGTCGCGGTGCCTAGCAGATTGTACTGCTGGAAGATGAAGCCGAAGGCATCGCGGCGCAGCAGCGCGCGGCCGTCGGCGTCGAGTTCCGAAACTTCCTGACCGGCGAAGCGGTAGCTGCCGGAACTGGGGCGGTCGAGACAGCCGATCAAATTCATCAGGGTCGACTTGCCGGACCCTGACTGACCGACGATCGCCACGAACTCGCCGGGATAGACGGAAAAGGAGACGCCGCGCAGCACTTCGACGCCAACCTCGCCACGATAAAACGTTTTGCAAATGTCGCTCAACGCGATGACCGGCTTGTCGCCGGAGATCCGCCGCGCCAGCAGCGGATCGCGGATGGCCATCTCATTCATGAGCAGGGCTCGTTCATAGGCGCGGCGGCATCCGGGGGCCGGTTCCACGCTGACCGGCGGGGCCGGCTTCGAGAAGCACTTCCTCGCCTTCTTTCAGGCCCGATTTGATTTCGGCCATCAGGCGGTTGGTGACGCCGACCTCGACAGGCCGCTCAACCGGCTGGCCGTTTTCCATCACGCGCACGGTGAAGCGGGCCGCTCTCCGGCCCGCTGTCGGACGCCGCAACGCCGCGACCGGCACCGTCAGAACATTCTTTGCTTCGCCGAGCACGAAAAACACCTGCGCGCTCATCTGCGGCATCAGCTCGCCCGGGTTCGCAACATCGAATAGTGCGTTGTAGAGCACCACGTTGTTCACGACTTCCGGGGTCGGCAGGATCTGGCGCAGCTTGCCCTCATAGCGGCGATCCGGCCGGCCGAGTGTCGTGAAATAGGCCGGCATACCGACCGTCAGCTTCGCCACATCGGCTTCGGAGACCTGCGTCCACACCGTTACCTGCTGCAGGTCGGCGACACGCAGGATGATCGGTGCGGTCTGGTTGGCGTTGAGTGTCTGTCCGCGACGGGCCGTGATCGACACGATCGTGCCTGAGATCGGCGCGTAGATTTTCGTGTAGCGGAGATTGGCCTGATCGCCATTCAGGGTCGACTGCGTCTGCTTGGTCTGCGCCTCAAGCGCCGCGATCTGCGCCGACACCTGCTGCAGGGTCGCGGCGGCGATGTCGTAGGCATCCTGGCTGGTCGCGCGGGCATCGAGGAGCTGCTTCTGGCGCTTGAGCTGCTGCTCGACCAGACGCTGCTGCGCCCGTCGTTCGGCGATCTGCGCCTGATACGTCAGAAGCTGCGCCTCGCTGGCCCCAACGCGCGACTGATAGAGGGTCGGATCGATTTCGGCCAGAAGCTGGCCCTGCTCGACGCGGTCGCCGATCTCGACATGGATCTTCTGCAGCTGTCCCGAGACCTGCGTGCCGACATCGACATATTCGACCGGCTGCAGCGCGCCCAGCGCCGACACAACGTCTTCGATGTCGCCAAGGGTCGCGGCCTGTGTCGCCACGGGGCGGACATCGGCGCGAGCCGTCCACCACTGCCAGCCGAAGAAGCCCAAAACCACGGCCGCCAGCGGCACGGCGATCAGCGTCAGTCTGCGTAACGTCTTCATTTGCCTAATATACCACGGCGAGAGGCGCAAATTCCTGCGCCCCAATTGTGGTTAAAATCCAGACAGGAAAACGGCTCTAGGCGGCCTGTTCTTCCACGGGTTCCGCGCCCAGCGCCCGCATCAGGACCTTGAGTTCGTCCGCCGCGCCAGCCAGCCGCGCGGCATCCGTCCCACGGATGACGATCGACGTCCCGGTCTTCCCGTCCCGGAAGAACGGATAGCTGCCGATCTCGGTATCGGCATAGCGGTCCTGCAGGGCCGTCAGCCCCTCGGCGATGCGGCCTTCCGGCAGGTCGGCGGTCACGGTGCGCGAGAGCACCTTGGCGCCACCCGTCAGTTGCGGCCGCAGCCACTCGAACATCGCCCGCATGATCGACGGCACGCCGGCCAGCACATAGACATTGCCGATCTGAAAACCGGGTGCGGCGCTGATCACGTTGTCGATCAGCGTGCCGCCTTCGGGCACGCGGGTCATCCGGCGGCGCGCCGGATTGAGATCGGACGGGTCCTTGAACCGCGACAGCAGGCGGCGGACGGCCTCGGGATGCTCGTAGAGTTTCACCCCGAACGCCTTGGCGATGCAGTCGGCTGTAATGTCGTCATGCGTCGGGCCGATGCCGCCGGTCGTAAAAACGTAGTCGTAGCGGACGCGCACAGCGTTCACTGCTTCGACGATTTCAGTCTCGTCGTCGGCGATCACCCGCGCCTCGCGCAGGCGGATGCCGCATTCGTTGAGCTGGGTGGCGAGCCAGGCGAGATTGGCATCCTGGGTGCGGCCGGAGAGGATCTCGTTGCCGATCACGAGGACGCAGGCGGTGTAGACGCGCTGGGCGGTGCTGCTTTCAGGCATGGATTGAGCATACACTCCCCCCAATGACGAGCGGAAGCGGAACTCCCCCCGACAAGCCCGGCTTCGGCGCCGCCGATGCCTTCGCCTTCCTGCGCGGTCCGCACGCGCCCGTCATTGCGGGACTGCCCAAAGCCGCGCCACCAACACCGCACCTCAACGACAGCGCCATCGCCAATGCTGCGAAGTTCAAGGCGGCGGATGCGCTGCGCGCCGGCCGCAGCGTCGCGTCCGTGAACGCCGCCGCGGCGGCGGCCGGTCAGGTGGCGGATCGCGCCTGGGATGAGATCAGCCCTGCCATCGAAGCGCGCCGCCAGCCCGGCTTCGCCTGCGCCGCCGGTTGTGCGTGGTGCTGCCACCAGCAGGTGTCGCTCACACCAGCCGAAGCCATCGCCATTTCGGCGCATGTCAGAGCGACATTCTCACCGGACGACCTCTCCGCCCTCAAGGCGCGTCTCGACACTCTGGACGATCGCAGCCGTGGGCTTGGCGTTTGGGCGCGCGCGAAGCTGAAAACCGCCTGCGCCTTCCTGGTCGATAACAGATGCTCGATCTATGCGGTGCGTCCGCTGCGCTGCCGCGGCGTGATTTCCCGCGACGCCGACCACTGCCGCCATGTCATGGAACATCCCGACGACG
This sequence comes from Alphaproteobacteria bacterium, assembly GCA_965279355.1. Taxonomy (GTDB): domain Bacteria; phylum Pseudomonadota; class Alphaproteobacteria; order CACIAM-22H2; family CACIAM-22H2. The sequence continues at coordinate 768,606 of OZ257155.1, forward strand.
TATTCGCCGACCGGCAGCGCCAGACCGGTCCTGGCCCCTACCCGGTCGAGCCGGCCCGCATCATGGACGCCGCCCTCACCGGCCTCGCCCGCGCCAGCCAGGAGATGGGCCTCGGCTGGGACGCGCTGGAACTGACGGCCGCCCTGCGCATCGCGCTGGAAACGCCCGATATCGCCGAACGCTTTGTCGCGGGTGAGCCGGTTTTCGCCGCGGCGCACCTGCCAGCGCGCGACGACGCAACGCAATAGCAGGCCGGCCCCCTAGCGAATCCCCGCGATTCGGCCTACATGTTGCGGCATGAACGACATGACATCCCCTGACTGGGACGGGCCCGAAACGCGCGTGGTGAAAATCCACGGCAAGCCCGGCTTTGAAGGCATGCGCGCAGCCGGCCGTCTGGCTGCCGAGGTGCTCGACCACATCACCGACTTCGTGAAACCCGGCGTCAGCACGGAAGAGCTCGACCGCATCTGCCACGAGATGATCGTGGACCGGGGCGCCGTTCCCGCCTGCCTCGGCTATCGCGGCTTTCCGAAAACCATCTGCACGTCGGTCAATCACGTGGTCTGCCACGGCATCCCGACGCCGGATAAAATTCTGGAGAACGGCGACATCATCAACATCGATGTCACCGTCATCCTCGACGGCTGGCACGGCGACACCAGCCGAATGTACTGGGTCGGCGATGTCGGCGTGAAGGCACGCAAGCTGATCGACGTCACCTACGAGGCGATGATGCGCGGCATCGCCGCGGTGAAGCCGGGCGCCAAGCTCGGCGATATCGGCCACGCCATCCAGTCCTTTGCCGAAGCGCAGCGCTTTTCCGTCGTCCGCGATTTCTGCGGGCACGGCGTCGGCACGATCTTCCATGACGCACCGTCGGTCCTGCATTACGGGCGGCCCAATACCGGGCTCACCCTGAAGGAAGGCATGTTCTTCACGGTCGAGCCGATGATCAACGCGGGCCGGTTCGAGGTGAAGATCCTTAGCGACGGCTGGACCGCCGTCACCAAGGACCGCTCGCTCTCGGCCCAGTTCGAGCACACGATCGGCATCACCGCAGACGGCTACGAGATCTTCACCCTGTCGCCGCGCGGCCTCACCCTGCCGCCGTATAGCTAAGGGAATTTCCCCCCGGCCTTGCGCGTAGTCTCATCAGACCGCGCATCACCGGATCATGGCCAACGCCTCAGAGCCCGCCCCGCCCCTTTATCTCGGCCATCGCGAGCGGCTGCGGGAGCGTTTTCGGCAGGCGGGCGGTGCCGGGCTGGCCGACTATGAGCTGCTGGAACTGATTCTCTTCGTCGTGCCCCGACGGGACATGAAGCCGCTGGCCAAGACCCTGCTGGGCCGGTTCGGCGGGATCGGTGGCGTTCTGGCCGCTTCACGAGCCGCCCTTGAAGGGGCCGGTGTTGGTGAAACCGCGATCGACGCCATTAAGGCCGCGCATGAGGCCGCCATCCGGCTCACCTCAGAACAGGCGAAAGAACGGCCGATCCTCGGGTCCTGGCAGAAGGTCCTCGATTATTGCCGCGCCCGCCTCGCCCATGCGGAGATCGAGGAATTCCACCTGCTGTTTCTCGACCGCAAGAACGGCCTGATCGCGGCGGAGCGGCAGCAGACCGGGACCGTCGATCATACACCTGTATATCCGCGGGAAGTGGTGAAGCGGGCGCTGGAACTGGGCGCCTCGGCGATCATCCTCGTCCACAACCACCCCTCCGGCGACCCGTCGCCATCGAAGGCGGATATCGAAATGACCCGCGAGGTCGCGCGCGCCGCGGGCACGCTGGGCATCGCGGTGCACGATCACCTGATCGTCGGGCGATCGGGTCACGCCAGTCTCAAAAGTCTCGGGCTGATCTGAAGCCCGCTCCTCACCCCAGCATTTTCCTGGCCCAGGCGACCGCATCATCCGGCACGGTGTGGCGCTGGTGTTCCCATTTCAGCGGCGTGGTGGCATCGAGCGCCATCTTTGCCGACATGCCGTCGGTCGCGGACGGATCGAGCCGGTTGCTGAACACCTTGGGCACCATGAACATGTCCTGGTCTGCCTGGAAGCGTGTCGCCAGCGCCCACATCACTTCGTCCTCGTTGAACACGTCGACGTCGTCATCCACCGCGACCGCGAGCTTCACGTAGGAGTCGAGCCCCATCAGCAGCATCAACGCATGACGGGCCTGGCCCTCGGCCGTCTTCTTCAGCGCCATGTAACAGTGGAAATGCGTGCCCGATTTCGGATAGTTCAGCGCCGTCACACCAGGCACCATCTCCTTCAGGCGGTGGAAGACATGCGCCTCGCGTGTCGAGCGGCCGAGCAGCAGGTGCTCCATCGAATAGCCCGGAATGATGTCGAGAAAGATCGGCTTGGCGCGGCGCGTGATCGCCTTGACGTTGAACACGTTGCGCGTCGAACGATACGTCGCATAGCCGGTGTATTCGCCGTACGGGCCCTCGTCTTCGAGTTCGCCAGCGACGATCTCGCCCTCGATCACGTACTCGGCGTCGGCCGGCACTTCCATGTCGATGGTCTTGCACTTGACGAGATCGACCGGCTCGCCCATCAGGCCGCCGGCGACATCGAACTCGTCGACCTCCATCGCCACCTTGGCGGATGCCGACAGATAGATGGCCGGATGGCAGCCGATGACCACGGCGACCTCAAGGTTCTTGCCGCGCTTCTCGCTGCGCTGCAGATGGTCCCAGATATGCCCGCGCGAATGCAGGCTGACGCCGAAGCGGTTCGGGCCTTTCAACTGCATGCGCTGATAGCTCAGGTTGCGCACGCCGGTGTCGGGATCCTTGCAGACAAGGATCCCTGAACCGACATAGCGGCCGGCATCCTGCGCGAAGTGGCGGCAGATCGGCAGCAGGCCGGCATCGACCTCGTTGCCAAGCGTTACATGCTCATGGATCGGCCCGGTGCCGACGATGCGCGGCTTGATCATGTGCTCGATCGCACGCGCCCAGGCAACGTGGAATTGCCCCGGCGGCACGTTGGCCATGCGCGCAATGCGCGCCCGGTCGCCGAACAGGTTGGCAACCACCGGCATGTCGAAGCCCTCCGGCTTCTCCATATAGACGACGGGAAAGCGCCGCTGGCGCTCCAGCTCCAGGATCAGCGCGGTCGGCTTGTAGTCGAGCGCGATCGGCTCTGAAAGACGCAGGATTTCATCCTCACCGAGCTGGTCCAGAAATGTACGCAAAGACGGCATTCGCCCCCCCTTGAGATGATTGCCGCCAAGGCATGCAATCTGTTGGCCACCGGATCGTCAGGCGGTCACACAAACCCCGAAGGCCAGCCTCAAGGAACTGGAATTATCTGATCGGGACTTGCTGCCTTGCCTCTAGCATTGCGCTCTGGGGCCGTCATCCACGAAACTGGCACTCTTTCCGTCAGACGACCGTCGGCGGCTTGAAGCCGTCGCGCCTGAACTTTTCGCCTGGAGCTGATGATGAGTGAGACTTCCGACTACGTGCCTCCGAAGGTCTGGACGTGGAACAAGCCGACCGGCGGCCGATTTGCGACCATCAACCGCCCGATCGCCGGACCGACGCACGACAAGGAATTGCCGGTCGGCCGACATCCTCTTCAGCTCTACTCGCTCGGAACGCCCAATGGGGTGAAGGTGACGATCATGCTGGAGGAGTTGCTGGCGCTGGGACATAGCGGCGCCGAATACGACGCATGGCTGATCAGGATCGGAGACGGCGATCAGTTCGGCAGCGGCTTCGTTGCGATCAATCCCAACTCCAAGATCCCGGCTTTGGTGGACAGGAGCGGTCCGGCGCCCATCAGGGTTTTCGAATCCGGCTCAATCCTGCTTTACCTCGCCGAGAAGTTCGGTGCTTTCCTGCCGACCGAGGCCGGCGCGCGCACGGAGTGCCTATCATGGCTGTTCTGGCAAATGGGGAGCGCCCCCTATCTGGGCGGCGGTTTCGGCCATTTCTACGCCTACGCGCCGACCAAGATCGAGTATGCGATCGACCGCTTCGCCATGGAGGTGAAGCGACAGCTCGACGTGCTTGACCGGCGCCTGGCCGAGAGCCCGTACCTCGCCGGCGGCGACTATACGATTGCCGACATCGCGGTGTTCCCCTGGTATGGCGGGCTTGTGAATGGCTGGGCGTACGGCGCGGCGGAGTTTCTGAGCGTGCAGGACTACAGGAACGTGCAGCGCTGGGCCGCCGCCATCCTGGCAAGGCCGGCCGTAAAGCGCGGGCGCATGGTCAATCGCGTGACTGGCGAACCGTCCGAGCAGCTCCGCGAGCGCCACGACGCCTCCGATTTCGACACCAAGACCCAGGACAAGCTCGAAACAGCGCCCTCATAAAACTCAAGGTCAGGCATACCCCACAGGCGGGTCGGCGGGCCATGCCAGCCTCAAGAGCCTCGGGCCCACCTAGCGGGACGCCTTCCGAAAGTACTTTTGCGGTCGGTCGCGCGGGGGCTACCCTGTCCGGCCAGTGCCTTACGTCATCACCCTCAAGCATGTCCGCTACGGCCGGCAGACCCTCGACCTGGCGGAGCTGAAGCGCCGGCTGGAGATGCGGATCGCCATCGGCCGGGACGTCCAGCCGCTGCGGGTCCTGCGGACCCATGTCGAGCGGGTCATGGCCCTGCTCGACATCGCCGAGACCGGCCGTGACAGCCGCGAGCTGCGCGCCCGCATGAATACCGAGTTGGCGTTCCTGCTGCTGTCCTTCGACCAGGTCCAGGCCATCATGCGCGGCGTCCCGCGCCGCCCGGCCGCCCTCGCGGCGCAACCCGCCCTGCCGAAGCCGGCAAAAAAGCGCCCGTAAGGCGAGGCCAGATTCCGACCCAACTTGGTCACGAGAAACTTCGACGACATCATCCTTCTGGATACGAATAATCGTCACATTCTTCCGTTATCAATACGGACGAGGAGTGACGAACATGGATATTTCAGCTCAGGTCTGGCGCACCATCCGCGAACGCTATGTGTTCTGGCAGCAGCAGCGGCTGTTCGATATCTGGCGCGACGAGTGGCGCTTGCGCCGCGGCTTCTAGGAACGGCGCCCGGCTCATGTCCGGAGCGCCGCCCGACGACGTCCCCCGCGTCTGGCGCAACCCCGCCCTGCCGCATCGAATATTGCCCGCCGCGGTGACGCGGCTTTAGGCTCCCCCGCATGGGAGCCTCCTCCACCCCTACCCGTTTCGAGAGTTCGGTTAACGCGATGGCCCGCCAGCTGGCGCGCGCGCCGCATCGCCTGCTGGCACTCGATGCCTGGCAGCGCATCGCCGATGGCGAACAGCGCCTGCAGGCCCTGCATGACGCCCTGTTGGACAAGGACATCCTGGGCGACGAGGAGCTGATGCTGAAATGCGCGGAGCTTCGCCAGGCGATGACCAGCGAGGGCGCGACGCGAGATCCGGAGAGCCCGTCGCTCGATGCCCTGGTGCTGGAACGGGCGATCCGGGAACTGCTTGTCGCCAAGGGGCTCGTGACGTGATGGATTCCCCCCCGGAACTGCGGTATTTCGTTCCCGCCGTTGCACTGCCGAAAGTACCGTCGTGATACCGCGCTATAGCCGGCCCGAGATGACCGCCATCTGGGCCCCCGAAAACCGTTTCCGCATCTGGTTCGAGATCGAGGCGCATGCCTGCGACGCACTCGCCCAGCTTGGCGTCATCCCAAAGGAGGCCGCCCGGACGATCTGGAAGCGCGGCAAGTTCGAGGTCGACCGCATCGACGAGATCGAGCGCGAGACCAAGCACGACGTCATCGCATTCCTGACCAACCTCGCCGAGCATGTCGGCCCGTCCGCCCGTTTCGTCCATCAGGGCATGACATCGTCGGACGTTCTCGACACCTGCCTCGCGGTGCAGTTCGCGCAGGCAACCGATCTGCTGCTGGCCGATATGGACCGGGTGCTGGCCGCGCTGAAGAAGCGCGCCTACGAATACAAGAAAACGCCGACCATCGGCCGCAGCCACGGCATCCATGCCGAACCGACGACGTTCGGCCTCAAGCTCGCCACCTACTACGCCGAGTTCTCGCGCGGCCGCGAGCGGCTGGTCGCCGCCCGCAAGGAAATCGCCACCTGCGCCATCTCCGGCGCGGTCGGCACCTTCGCCAATATCGACCCCAGGGTTGAAGCGCATGTGGCCAAAAAACTCGGCCTCACCGTCGAGCCGGTGTCGACCCAGATCATTCCGCGCGACCGCCACGCCGCCTATTTCTCGGCGCTGGGCGTCGTTGCCGCGTCGATGGAACGCCTCGCGACCGAAATCCGTCATCTGCAGCGCACGGAACTGCGCGAGGCCGAGGAATATTTCAGCCCGGGCCAGAAGGGCTCATCGGCGATGCCGCACAAGCGCAATCCGGTGCTGACCGAAAACCTGACGGGACTGTCGCGCATCATCCGCGCCGCCGTCGTGCCGGCGCTGGAAAACGTGGCGCTGTGGCACGAACGCGATATCTCGCACTCCGCCGTCGAGCGCGTGTTCGGTCCCGATGCGACGATCGCACTGGATTTCGCGCTGAACCGCCTCGGCGGCATCATCGAGAAATTGGTCGTCTACCCCGAGAACATGCAGGCCAATCTCGACAGGCTCGGCGGGCTCGTCCATTCGCAGCGCGTCCTGCTGGCGCTGACCCAGGCCGGCATCTCACGCGAGGATGCCTACCGGATCGTCCAGACGCACGCGATGGAAGCATGGAAAAAAGGCGACAGCTTTCTCGCCCGGCTCAAGACCGATCCGGTTGTCGCGAAGAAAGTACCGCCCAAGGCACTCGAGGCCCTGTTCAACCTCGACTACCACTTCAAGCATGTCGATACGATCTTCGCCCGCGTGTTTGGGTCCGCGGGTCGGAAGAAATCGAAACACTGAGGATCGTTATTTGATTTCGCTGGCGATCTGCGACTTTGCGACGGCCATCTGGCGATCCAGCTCCGCCGTGATATCGGCGGCCGTGGCGCTCACGCCCTTCGCCTTGAAATCGCCAAGCACTTTTTCAACGACATCGTCATCGCCGGCTTTTTCAAAATCGGCCGACACGACTTCCTTGGCATACGCATCGGCAGCTGCACCGTCCAGGCCCAGCTTTGCAGCGGCCCACAGCCCGACCAGCTTGTTCCGCCGATTCTTCACCTTGAACTGGAGGTCCTGGTCGAGCTTGAACTTTCCTTCAAACGCCTTTTCGCGGTCATTGAAACTGGTCATACAGGGCCCCTTGTCGGCTTCATCGGTCTTTGATCCGTGCCTGCAAGTAATGTCTAAATCCGCACTCGTCAACCGCCTGACTTCCACTACGTAGCATGTGCACGCTTATCATTCTCCGCCGTCCTGAGTCGCCGTGGCCGATCCTGATTGCCGCCAACCGCGACGAGATGCTGGATCGCCCGTGGAGCGCCCCGGCACAGCACTGGCCGGACCGGCCCGGTGTGGTCGCGGGTCTCGACGTTCTCGCCGGCGGTTCGTGGCTCGGCGTCAACGGGACCGGCGTGGTGGCGGCAATGCTGAACCGCGTGGGCACGCTGGGCCCCGCCCCCGGCATGCGCTCGCGCGGCGAACTGGTGCTGGAAGCACTTGAACACCACGACGCCGCCGAAGCCGTCAAGGCGATCGGCGCCGTAAACGGCGCCGCCTATCGTGCCTTCAACATGGTCATCGTCGATAACCGTGATGCGTACTGGGTGCGCTCGCTGGGCGGCACGGGTCCATCCGGCCCGAAGGTGGAGCCGATTCCGGTCGGCCTCTCGGTGCTGACTGCCAACGACCTCAACGATCCCAGCTCGGCCCGCACGCGTTTCTACCGCCCGCGCTTCGCCGCGGCATCGATCCCCGATCCCGGCCGCGGCAACTGGAAAGCGTGGGAGGCCCTGATGGGCAGCCGCGACATGGAACCCGATGCCGGACCGCATGGCGCGCTCAACATCGTGACCGCCGAAGAAGACGGCAAACGCACCGGCTACGGCACATCTTCGAGCTCCCTGATCGCCCTTGCCGCGGCCGGCACCGCCAAGCCGCCGGGAGTCCTCTGGCGGTTCGCGGCCGGAGCGCCGGATCAGGCCCCTTTTGCCGAAGTAACGCTATGATTTCGTGGGTTTTCCTGCATCGTTGCGACGCGGGAACCGGGGGAGTATAAGGGCGCTCCTCGCGCGGCGAGTACCGGAGTCACCCTCCGGCTTCCCCGAAATTCCCGAGCGTTCGCCCCACAATGTCCCGTCGCCGCCAAGTTTACGAAGGTAAAGCCAAGATCCTGTTCGAGGGCCCTGAGCCCGGCACGCTCGTCCAGTACTTCAAGGACGACGCCACCGCCTTCAATGCAAAGAAGCGCGGGACCATCACCGGCAAGGGTGTGCTGAACAACCGCATCTCCGAATATCTGATGATGCGCCTCGAAGAGATCGGCATCCCGACGCATTTCATCCGCCGCCTCAACATGCGCGAGCAGCTCGTGCGCGAGGTGGAGATCATTCCGATCGAAGTCGTGGTGCGCAACATCGCCGCCGGCTCGTTCTCGACGCGCTTCGGCGTGCCCGAGGGCCAGGCACTGCCGCGCTCGGTCGTCGAGTACTACTACAAGAACGACCAGCTCAACGATCCGATGGTCTCCGAAGAGCACATCACCGCCTTCGGCTGGGCGACGACCCAGGACCTCGACGACATCATGGCGCTGGCGCTGCGCATCAACGATTTCCTTTACGGCCTGTTCCTCGGCGTCGGCATCAAGCTGATCGACTTCAAGATCGAATTCGGCCGCCTGTGGTCCGAGGAAGAGATGCGCATCGTGCTGGCCGACGAGATCAGCCCCGACTGCGCCCGCCTCTGGGACGTCAAGACGAACGAGAAGATGGACAAGGATCGTTTCCGCCGCGATCTCGGTCAGGTCGAAGAGGCCTACCAGGAAGTGGCACGCCGGCTCGGCATCTTCCCCGAAGGCGGCCCGCGGGACCTGAAGGGTCCCAGCACGATCCAGTAAGGAGTGCTGCCGTGAAAGCCAGAATTCACGTCACGCTCAAGAACGGCGTTCTCGACCCGCAGGGCAAGGCGATCGGCCACGCCCTCTCGGGCCTCGGCTTCGCCGGCATCGGCGACGTGCGCCAGGGCAAGTACATCGAGATCGAGCTGACCGAAAAGGACAAGGCGAAGGCCGAGGCCTCGGTGAAGCAGATGTGCGAGAAGCTGCTCGCCAACACGGTGATCGAAAACTACGCCATCGAGCTGGTGGGCTGACGCTGGACCGATGAACTCCGCCGTCATCGTCTTCCCCGGGTCCAATCGCGAACACGACGTTGTCGATGCCATCGAACGGTCGTCGGGCAAGAAACCCGCGCTGGTCTGGCATCGCGACACCGAACTGCCGAAGGTCGACCTGATCGTCCTGCCCGGCGGCTTCTCCTACGGCGACTATCTCCGCACCGGCGCCATTGCCGCGAAATCGCCTGTCATGCAGGAAGTCATCCGCCGCGCCGAACAGGGCGTCGCCGTGATCGGCATCTGCAACGGCTTCCAGATCCTGTGCGAGTCAGGCCTGCTGCCGGGAATTCTTCTGCGCAACGCCAGTCTGAAATTCATCTGCCGCAACGTGAACCTGAAGGTCGAAACCAGCCAGAGCCTGTTCACCAAGGGCTATAACGCGGGCGCGGTGCTGAGCGTCCCGGTCGCGCATGGCGACGGCAACTACTTCGCCGATCCCGAGACGCTCGACACGCTGGAAGGCGAAGGCCGCGTGGCGTTCCGCTACTGCTCCACCGGCGGCAGCCTCGACGAAAACCCAAATGGGTCCGCGCGCAACATCGCCGGTATCTTCAATGCGAAGAAGAACGTGCTGGGCATGATGCCGCATCCCGAGAACGCGACCGACCCGCGTCTTGGGTCGGTCGACGGGAAACCCCTCTTCGACAGCCTCGCCGGCGCGCTGCACTGATGGCAACAAAAGCTTCGACCGCCGAGCGTCCCAAGGACCTCATGGGTCTGTCCCATGAGGAATACGATCGCGTCCTCGCCATTCTCGGCCGCACGCCGTCGCTGACCGAACTCGGTATCTTCTCGGTGATGTGGAGCGAGCACTGCTCCTACAAATCGTCGAAGAAGTGGCTGAAGACCCTGCCGACCACGGGACCGCGGGTCATCTGCGGCCCCGGCGAGAATGCCGGCGTGATCGACATCGGCGACGGCCAGGCCGCCATCTTCAAGATGGAGAGCCATAACCATCCGTCCTTTATCGAGCCCTATCAGGGTGCCGCGACCGGCGTCGGCGGCATCCTGCGCGACGTGTTCACCATGGGCGCACGGCCGATCGCCAATCTCAACGCGCTGCGCTTTGGCGATCCCAGGCATCCCAAGACACGGCATCTGGTCTCCGGCGTGGTCGCCGGCATCGGCGGCTACGGCAACTGTGTCGGCGTGCCGACGGTCGGCGGCGAGACGAACTTCCACGCCTCCTACAACGGCAACTGTCTTGTCAATGCGATGACGGTCGGCCTCGCCAGCCAGGACAAGATTTTCTATTCGGCCGCCGCCGGCCTCGGAAACCCCGTCGTCTATGTCGGCGCAAAGACCGGCCGCGACGGCATCCACGGCGCCACCATGGCGTCAGCCGAGTTCGACGAGAACTCGGAAGAGAAACGTCCAACCGTGCAGGTCGGCGATCCTTTCACCGAGAAGCTGCTGATCGAAGCCTGCCTTGAGTTGATGGCGACCGATGCCATCGTCGCGATCCAGGATATGGGCGCGGCCGGTCTCACGTCGTCATCTGTCGAGATGGCCGGCAAGGGCGGGCTCGGGATCGAACTCGACATCGACAAGGTGCCGATGCGCGAAAGCGGCATGAGCGCCTATGAGGTCATGCTTTCGGAAAGCCAGGAACGCATGCTGATGGTTCTGAAGCCGGACCGTCAGGAACTGGCGCAGCGCATCTTCGAGAAATACGAACTCGATTGCGTGACCATCGGCACGCTGACCGACACCGGGCATCTCGTCATCAAACGGCACGGCAAGGTCGAATGCGACGTGCCGGTGCAGCCCATTTCCGAGCAGGCGCCGGAATACGATCGCCCGTGGACGGCGACACCGAAGAAGCCGGAGCTGAAGGCCGCGGAAGTTCCCGCGCACGATCCGGCCAAGGCGCTAAAGACCCTGATGTCCTCACCCGATCTCGCCAGCCGGCGCTGGATCTGGGAGCAGTACGATCATCTGGTGCGCGGCCACACGGTCCAGCGGCCGGGCGGCGACGCTGCTATCGTCCGCCTGCCCGGCTCCAAGAAAGCCCTGGCGATGGTCGTCGATTGCACGCCGCGTTATTGCGGTGCCGATCCGGAAACCGGCGGCGCGCAGGCGGTTGCCGAGACATGGCGCAACCTCACCGCCGTCGGCGCGCTGCCGCTGGCAATCACCGACAACATGAACTTCGGCAACCCCGAGCGCCCCGCCATCATGGGCCAGTTCGTCGGCTGCATCGCGGGCATCAGGAGCGCCTGCCAGGCGCTTTCCTATCCCGTCGTGTCGGGCAACGTGTCGCTCTACAACGAGACCAACGGCGAAGCGATCCTGCCCGCGCCCGCCATCGGCGGCGTCGGCCTCATCGATGACGTCGATGCCACGACCGACCTGTCCCTGAAGACCGCCGGCGAGACGCTGGTGGTGATCGGTGCGACAAAGGGCTGGCTGGGCCAGTCCCTGTATCTGCGCGAACTGTGCGGCAAGGAAGAAGGCGCACCCCCGCCGGTCGACCTAGCGGCCGAGAAGCGAAACGGCGATTTCGTGCGCACCGCGATCCGCCAGAAGAAGGTCTCTGCCTGCCATGACGTGTCCGACGGCGGCCTGCTGGTCGCGGTGGCCGAGATGGCGCTCGCCGGCGGCAAAGGAGCCGCGCTGACCGTCGAGACCGCGATGCCCGCCCATGCCGCCCTCTTCGGCGAGGACCAGGGTCGCTACGTCGTCACCACAAGCGACCCCGGGGCGCTGATGACCGACGCCCGCTCCGCCGGCGTCCCCGCCGCAATTCTGGGCACGGTCCTCAAGGACGGCGAATTGACACTGGATGGTCACGCTCTTATATCCCTGAAGGATCTGCGCGACGCGCATGAAGGCTGGCTGCCCAGCTATATGGCTCAGGAATTGTAGGGTTTTTCCATGCCGATGCCGGCCGCCGATATCGAACGCCTGATCTGCGAAGCGATCCCCGACGCCAAGGTCACGATTGACGACCTGCGCGGCGACGGCGACCATTACGCCGCCCACGTCGTCTCGGCGACGTTCAAGGGCAAGACACGGGTGCAGCAGCACCAGATGGTTTACCAGGCCCTCAAGGGCCGCATGGGCGGCGAACTGCACGCGATGGCGCTGCAGACCTCGACGCCCGATTGAGGAGAAGTCCGATGGACTCGACTGTCATTGACCGCATCAAAGACGACGTGACCGCCAACGATGTCGTGCTTTTCATGAAGGGTTCGCCGGTCTTCCCGCAATGCGGCTTCTCCGCGGCGGTGGTCCAGGTGCTGACGCATGTCGGCGTGAAATTCAAAGGCATCGACGTCCTGCAGGACCCGTCGATCCGCCAGGGCATCAAGGAATTCTCGAACTGGCCGACGATCCCCCAACTCTACGTGAAGGGCGAATTCGTCGGCGGCTGCGACATCATCCGCGAGATGTTCGATACCGGCGAGTTGCAGCAGCTGCTCAAGGACAAGGGCGTGGCCGTCACCGCCGCCTGATCCGGTAGGGATAACGAATAAAAAAGGCGGGCTTCGGCCCGCCTTTTTTATGTCCGGGTAACGTTGAGCCCGAGCACGATATCGAACCGGCCGTTGAGTTCGTCGCCGTTCGCCTGCAGCGGCACAATGACACTCTTGCGCGCTTCGGGATCGCGGATGTTGCGGAGCAGGCCGTCGCGCTCATTGCCCGGCTCGCCCTCCACATACATCTGCGTCACCAGCTTGCCGCCCTGCGGAACCGTAACAGCGAAATGGATATGCGGCGTGCGGCCGGGATAGGCGATCGGACGGATCGTTCTGAAACGATAGGCGCCGTCCGTCGCGGAGACCGTCTCGCCATAACCCTGGAAGCCGGGATCGAGCGGCACATTGCGGCTGTCGCCGGCATGGTGATAGCGGCCGAACGCATTGCACTGCCAGATCTCGACTCGCGCGCCCGGCACTGCCCGCCCCTGCACATCGCGCACGCGCCCGAACACATGCGCGATCGTGCCCTGCGCGCGCGACTGCGCGCCGGATACGGTCACCAGATCGGCATCGCGATCGAGCGGAAATTCACGCGGATAGAACGGACCCAGCGTCTGCGCCGGTGTCGCGACGAGATCGGCCGCGCTGACGAGACGCGGCGCCAGCAGGACACCAGTGACGGCCCCCGCCAGAAACCCGCGACGCGTCTTCAGACTCACGACCCCCAGCGGCGATGCTGCAGCGACGTATAGGTCGATTGCGGACCGAACATCGGGTCGAGCCAGGTCGGGTCGTCGCGCTCTATGAGCGGCAGATCGGAATCCGGCGCTGATCCTTCACGGCTGAGCACGCCCACCCGCTGCGCCGGCGTCGATGCACCGATCAGGTGCGGGGGTGTCTTGGGAAGCATGGTGTGAGCGGCAATCGCGCCAATCAGCGCGAGAGCGACGATCCATGCCGCGGAAACTTCATTAAAATATCTATTCATGACCTTCATGTACCCCGTCTTGTGGGGTTTCTTCCGTAATACACGAGAAATACCGCACATTCCTGCGCGGGTCTGTGACCCAGATCACTCGATCCGGGTCTTGGCCGGACTCACTCGCTGGCGCCCGTCACTCGAAGGCAAACGCCGCCATGCTGAGTGTGCCGTGGGCGAAACTGCTGTGAATCCGCCGCCCTTTGCTCCCGGCCCCGGCGGCGACGTACAGGGGCAGGAAATGCTCGTCACGCGGATGCGCGAGCCGGGCATTCGGTGCCTGCCGCTTGTAGTCGATGAGGGCCGCTTCATCGCCCGATTCGACGGTTTTGACCAGCCAATCGTCGAAGTCTTTGACCCAGTCCGCGACGTGACCGTGATTGCCGCGTTCCATCACCCTCAGATTATGGGTCGCGGTGCCGCTGGCGAGAATCAACACGCCCTCTTCACGCAAAGGTGCGAGCGCACGACCGACCTGCACATGGTGCGCCGGCCCGAGCGGAAACTGGATGGACAGCTGCGTCACCGGGATATCGGCGTCGGGATACATCAGCAGCAGCGGCGTCCAGGCGCCATGATCGAGCCCGCGTTCGGGATCGGTCCCCGCCTGGAAGCCGGCCTTGCCCAGCAGATCGACCGCGCGTCTCGCGAGATCGGGCGCGCCGGGTGCGGGATAGCTCAGGTCGTACAGCGCCTGCGGGAAGCCGTAGAAATCGTAGATCGTCTCCGGCGTCTTCGCGGTGCTGGCCATCGGCGCATCGGTTTCCCAATGCGCGGAGACGGCGAGAATCGATTTCGGCCGGCCGAGCTCGCGGCCGAGCCCCTTGAGGAAGTCCCGTCCCGGGATTTCCTCAAAGCAGATCATCGGCGATCCATGGCTGACGTAGACGGCGGGTAACATGGTTGCACCTTATACAGGACGGGACCGCAAAGTCCCCAGGATTGGTGTTGCACGCAGCGCATAGGCGCCATCGCCGATCAGCGCTTGGGCAATGCTGACCACGATGAGGAACAGCGGATATTCCCAGCCGCCATTGGCGGCGCTGAAGACCCAGCTATTGCCCGCATGCACCCACAGGGCGCCGAGCAGGATCGGGATCAGGGCCAGCGAAACCGCGCGGCTCCACACGCCCAGCACCAGCATCACGCCGCCGATCAGCTCGGCGAAGAACGTGAGATAGGCAAGGGCCGTCGGCAGACCGAGCGAGACGAAGAACTGCGCCGTCCCGTCGAGAGTGAACATGAAGTATTTCAGGACAAGCGAATGCGCGATGTACATGACGCCGAGCGAGATGCGAAGGAGTGCGGCGCCGAGTTCGGTGGAACGGTCATTGGTCATGGGTCGGACTTCTCTTTAGAGGGCGATTGAGGAGAAAATCAGGCAGCCTGCGGCAGCACGGTCAACCGCGAGGCGAGTTCCGCGACACGACGGCCGAGATGTTCCGCCGTCTTGCGGTCGCTTTCGATCGGCGCGTTCTCGGGCGACGCATCCGCGTCGGACTGCGCCATCGCACCGATGAAGCTGCCGAGCCGGTTGAGATCCTGGACGCTGCCCTTGCTCGAGTTGTTGCCGGGTAGCAGGTCGAGACCGACCCACACCATGCCGTGCTGCATGGCGAACAGCGCGAGCTGGAACAGCGAATTCAGCTTGTCGCCGTTCTGCGAGGCGGAGTTGGTGAAGCCGGCCGCGATCTTGTTGCGCCAGGTCTGCGCCATCCAGCCCTTCGACGTGCTGTCCATGAAGGCTTTGAACGGCGCCGACACGCTGCCCATGTAGGTCGGGGCGCCGAAGACGATGCCGTCGGCCGCGTCAATCTCGGCCGCCCGCGCCTCCGCCTGGTCGACCGGGATCAGGAGCGCCGCCGCGCCCGCGACGGACTCAACGCCGCGCGCGACCGCTTCGGCCTGCACCTTCGTGTGGCCGTAGCCCGAGTGATAGACGACGGCAACACAGACAGTATTCGCAGCCATGGGAAGCGCTCCTGGGGAGGGGTTGTTTCGTGGGGTCATATTGGTTACATAAAGTGACTAGATCGATTTAGGACCTGTAGTTACTATTGTAAAGTAGGTACCGTTTAGTAACTTAGGGTCGTATTCGGAGGTGCCGTTTTATGAATATGCCTTGTAGTCCAATGGGTTGCCCGATGGATTCCCTGCTCCGCCTGCTGATGGGGCCGTGGACCACGTATATTTTGTACGTCCTCCGCACAAAGGGCCCGACCCGCTTCGGCGAACTCAAGCGTCAGGTGGCAGGAGTGTCTGCAAAGGTTCTGACCGGCAGGCTTC
Source organism: Alphaproteobacteria bacterium (assembly GCA_965279355.1). GTDB lineage: Bacteria > Pseudomonadota > Alphaproteobacteria > CACIAM-22H2 > CACIAM-22H2. Next base: position 784,525 of record OZ257155.1, read on the forward strand.
GCTTGCTTGAGCAGGCCGAGGTCATCGAGCGTCATTATGAGCCGACGATCCCGCCGCAGGTGACCTATGCCCTGTCGGCTCGCGGGCGTGAGCTTGCGGCGGTCATCGACAAGCTGGATGGGATCGCAAAGCAGTGGCAGCAGGAGGATCAGGCGAAACCCGCCCCGGCGCCCAAGGCCGCGACAGCACGCACGCGAACCAAGCCGGAAGACGCGACCGCCTGACGCAATCGTGCGCCGCGCCAGCGCGCGACTTCCCGGAGGGGCGTGGTAATATCCGCGCCTCTCAGGGAGGAATAAAAATGGCAAAATTGCTTTATGCCGCGCTTGCGCTGGCCTTGTCCGCGACCGGCGTGGCAGCACAGGATTATCCGAACAAGCCCGTCCGCCTGATGGTTGGCTTCGCAGCCGGCGGCGGCACAGACATCACAGCCCGCATTGTCGGCAAGAAACTCACCGAGAATCTCGGACAGCAATTCGTGATCGAGAACCGCGCGGGCGGCGGCGGCATCATTGCCGCGGAACTCGTCGCGCAGGCGCCGGGCGATGGCTACACGATCATGCTGGGCACGGTCGGCGTCTATGCCGTCAGCCCGCACATGCAGAAGCTCAACTTCGACATTGAGCGGGACTACCTGCCGATCACGATGGGCGTGACCTTCCCCAATGTGCTGGTCGTGCATCCCAGCTCGAAGGCAATGACCCTTGCCGACTACATCACGATGGCAAAGGACCAGAGCAACCGCCTCGCCTATGGGAGTTCCGGCGTCGGCGGCGCCGGCCATCTCGCCGGTGAATTGCTGAAGATGATGGCCAAGATCGATGTCCCGCATGTCGCCTATCGCGGCGGCGGTCCGGCGATGGCCGATCTTCTCGGCAACCAGGTGCCCTCGGTGTTCGCGTCGCTGCCAAGCGCTCTGCCGCAGATCCAGGAAAACAAGATCCGCGCCCTCGCGGTGACCGGCGCGAAACGTTCTACAGATATGCCGACCGTGCCGACCGTCGCGGAAGCCGGCTACCCCGGCTATGAGGCCACCAACTGGTACGCCTATGTCGCGCCAAAGGGCACGCCGCGGGCCATCATCGAAAAGCTGAGCGCGGAAATCGGCCGCGCCCAGCGCGACCCGGACGTGCTCAAGGAGTTCGCCAAGCACGGTCTGGAGCCGGCAGCCGGCACACCGGAAGAACTCGCCGCCTACATCAAGAAGGAATCCACGACCTGGGCCCGGGTCGTCAAGGAAGCCAACATCAAAGCCGACTAAGCCAAACAACGGAGCAGATTTTTATGCGTGCGTACTATCTCGGCGCGCCGAACGGCGTTCCCGTTCTGGAACTGCGTGACGTGCCGATGCCCGAACCGAAAGCCGGACAGGTTCTGGTTCGGGTCAGGAGTGCCGGTCTCAATCGCGGCGAGTTCATCGTCGGACACGGCATCTCGCTGGGCAAGGGCCAGACCGGCGGCAAGCCGAGCGGCATCGAGGCCGCGGGCGAGATCGAGGCGCTGGGAGAAGGCGTCACGACGCACAAGGTCGGCGACCGCGTCATGGGCCGCGCCGGCGGCGGATTCTCCGAGTACACGCTGATGGATGCGCGGGATGCGATGCCGGTGCCCGAGCATCTCTCCTGGGCGGAAGCCGCCGCGTTTCCGATCACCTTCCTGACCGCCTACGACATGCTGGTCAGCGAAGGCCAAATGAAATCGGGCGAATGGGTGCTGATCACCGGCGCGTCCTCCGGTGTCGGCGTCGCCAGCTTGCTCACGGCGAAGGCCCTGGGCGGCAAGGTCATCGGCACGTCAGGTTCGGCGGAGAAGCTTGCGCAGCTGAAGGCGCTGGGGCTCGATCATGGCATTCAGGTGCGCGGGCCCCTTCCCGTCGATGAGATCCGGAAGATCACCGGTGGCCATGGCGTCGACATCGTCATCAACAATGTCGGCGGCACCGTATTTCCGTCCTGCATCGCCTCGATGGCCTATCGTGGGCGACTGGCGACGGTGGGTTACGTCGACGGCGTCGTCGAAGCCACGCTCGACCTCAATGAGCTGCACGCGAGCCGTCTCAAGGTCTACGGCGTCAGCAACAAGCGGCGTCCCAAGGAAGAGCAGCTTCAGAATGCCGCGGGCCTGATCCGCGACATTCTCCCGCTCTTGAAGGCCGGCGAGATCAAGCCGGTGCTGGACAAGGCATTCCCGTTCGATCAGTTGCCGGCCGCGCAGGCGCGCATGCTGTCCAACGAGCAGCTCGGCAAGATCGTCGTCACGCTCTGACGGCAGGACAGTCCGGAAACAAAAAAGGCCGCCCGTGAGGGCGGCCTTTTCCTTGGATCGGAGAACCGGTCAGCGCGAATAGAATTCGACGACCAGGTTCGGTTCCATCTGCACCGGATACGGCACATCGGCGAGCTTGGGCCCGCGAACGAACGTACCCTTCATCGCCTTGTGATCGACGGCGACGTAATCCGGAATCTGGCGCTCGGCCGAAGCCGCGGCTTCGAGAACGATGCCGAGTTCCTTGCTCTTCTGCTTCAGCTCGATCGTGTCGTTGTCTTCGACGAGATACGACGCGATGTCGACCTTCTTGCCGTTGACACGGATATGGCCATGGCTGACGAGCTGGCGCGCGGCGAACGGGGTCGGCGCGAACTTCATGCGGTAGACCACCGCATCCAGACGACGCTCGAGCAGTTCCACCAGGTTCTCGCCGGTGTCGCCACGACGACGCGCGGCTTCCTCGTAGGTGCGGCGGAACTGCCGCTCCGTGATGTTGCCGTAGTAGCCCTTGAGCTTCTGCTTCGCCTGAAGCTGAATGCCGAATTCAGTCGGCTTGCGACGGCGCTGGCCGTGCTGGCCCGGACCGTATTCACGCTTGTTGAGCGGGCTCTTGGCCCGGCCCCAAAGATTCACGCCAAGACGGCGGTTGATCTTGTATTTCGACTGAACGCGCTTCGTCATCGGCTGGTCCGCTTGCTCCGCTCGGAGAGGGTATGAAAATGGAACCGGCGGCCATGGGCCGCCGAGGTGGCCGGTAATATACTTGCGTTCCCGGCCCTGTCAAACTTGTTTCGGCCCAGGTAGTGGGTCAGTTTGAAATCCCACGTAATCAAAGGCTTATTGGGGCCTGACGGCCCCGGTGATATAGTCCACTCATGGTCGAAAAACGCCAGAAACGCCCCCGGGACCCGATTAGCCTCGCCAAATTGATAGGCGACATCGCGACCGGAGAGGTTAACGATTCGGCCCCTGACAAGCGAGACCCTGCCGCCGTGGCCTTGGGCCAGCGCGGCGGTAGGGCCCGCGCCAGCACCTTGAGCAAAAAGAAGCGCGCCGAAATCGCTAAGAAAGCCGCCGCTGCCCGTTGGGGTCGTTAAGCGGCAACTCCAACGTCGAGCCTTTTTTCGGCATGGCCTGATCCACCATGTGAAGGAAACGCTGCCATCCGTGGCCGTTCGCAATGGCGACCCGCTGGAGCATAACCAGCGAGTAGAGATGCTGAGCGAGCATCGGATCACCGATATCGTCCGTCAGCCATTGATGTAGCTTGTTCGGGCGGTGCCCATGCTCATTTTTCGGCGACTTTTTGACCAATTCATCGAGAACGCCGGGGCCCAACCGCTTGTAGACGAGGTCATTGATGTAGTGCCCGACTACGCTGTAGCGGTTCTTTTTCATTCCGGGCCAGACCCATCCCTTGAGCCGGTAGATGTTCACGAAGAATTCTTCGGGGAACTTCTGAACCCAAGCCGCGAGTTGTTCGCGAATGACGAGCTTCAGATATTCCTGAAGTGCGTTCTGCGGTCGCACCTTTTCGTAGCCGGTCGCCTCGTCAATGAGGGCGACAATGCCGGTCTCGGCAAGGGCCCGCAGCAACAACTCAGCCTTTTGCGCTTTACCGAGTTGCTGGGCTTGCAGCTTCCCGTCTTCACGGGCCCGCAGCCAGATATTGCAGACGGCGGGCAAGATCGCGGCGTCATAGCCGCGAACAATGCGCTCGCCTTCGATGTAGTCGATGGGGGCCAGGGGCCCATCAATCAACTCGTCGGTAATATACGGCTCCAACTGCTCGGGAGCGATAAACAGGGGAAGAAGGGCCCCTTGGTCCTCCATCGCCTTTTTCTTACGTTTCGACGCGCCGCTCCGGGAGCCAAGCAACGCATTAGTGATTCCGTTTTCGGACAATACCCGCTGCACGCCGTTGGGCCCGTTGATGACGGCACACGGGATTTGCACCCCCGCCAAGTCGAGGACGTTGCTGAACCCCTCGATAACGTGGGGCAGATTGTCGCTCGTGCTGAGGGCCCGCTTGGCCGCCCAGCGCTGCCGGGCCGCTTCAGAGGCAATCTCAGAGCGTTTTTCGGGGGATAGGTTGCGGGCCCGTGCATAGCCACTACGGGCCCGGCCAGTCGGTTCATCTTCCATTGCAAGCACTCCGCGTTATGGTGCTTGTAAAATAGGGGCCCACCCCCAATAATACAAGCATTATTTATCGGAGTGCTTGTATTTTGCTTGACGCTAAGCATAAAAGGTCAGATAGTCAGCTTATGAACAAGCTGACCTCGAAAGACCGCGCCGCAATCCTCAATCTGATGGTCGAGGGCATGTCGATCCGGGCGATCAGCCGGACGACCGGGGCCAGTAAGAACACCATCGTTAAGCTGCTTGCCGACGCCGGTAAGGCCCTTCTCGCCTTCCAGAACGACAAGCTGCGGAACCTGACCTGCAAGCGCCTCCAACTCGACGAAATCTGGTCCTTCGTCTACGCCAAGCACGCCAACGCCACCCCGGAAATGAAGGCTGCTGGTGAAGCTGGCGACGTGTGGACGTGGACGGCGATTGATGCCGATACCAAGCTTATCGCGTCATGGATGGTCGGTGATCGCAGCGCGGACACCGCTAACGATTTCGTGGCCGACCTTGCTCTACGCCTCTCCCATCGCGTCCAGATCAGCACGGACGGCCATAGCGCCTATATCCACGCTATCGAGGACGCTTTCGGCATCGACGTTGATTATGCCCAAATCGTGAAAATCTACGGCCACCCGACCGGCGCCGAGAAGCGCTACAGCCCGCCCTACGTCGTCGGTTGCGAGCGCCGCAGCGTGATCGGCAAGCCTGAGCGCAAGCACGTCTCTACGTCGTTCGTAGAGCGTCAGAACCTGACCATGCGTATGTCCATGCGTCGCTTTACCCGGCTCACAAACGCATTCAGCAAGAAGCTAGAGAACCACGTCCACGCCCTGTCGATCTATTTCGCCTACTACAACTTCTGCCGCATCCACCAGACACTGCGCGTAACCCCGGCAATGGCGGCAGGCGTCACTGACAAGCTGATGGACGTTACTGATCTGGTTCGTATTGTGGACGAGTGGGAAATCGCAGCAAGGGCGAGCCCCGCGCAGCAGCCCGCTTAACGCTGCGCTCAATGTCGTCGGCTAGATCGGAATACTGCCGAGCTAAGTCCAGGAACTGACTTTTGATCGTGGCATCACGGGCGCTTTCGGCGCTCGCCTGCATTCTTTTCGAGATCGCGCGATAACGCTCGATCTGGTCGTTCTCGTCCACGTCTGCCCCGCGTCTGTCCGATAGCCAACCGATGGGGGATTTATGTCTGATTCGCTACATTCGAGATATCGGGTGAAACCCTTAAACCGACCGGGGCCGGAAAATCAAACTGACCCACTACCTCGGCCCAGCCGATTTCCCTTTGTTAACAGCGGCTTGGCGACGCCTCGGGGTGGAGCCGGCATGGGGGCGCGCCGTCAGGCCGGTCAAAATGCCCTGCAGAGTCCGCACTTCGTGGGCCATCAGCCCCGACCGGTGGAAGATATTGCGGATGTTCCGGATCATGGTCGGGCGCATTTCAGGGTTCCGGAGGAAGCCGCAGGCGTCGAGCTCGCTCTCCAGCCGGTGGAAGAAATCGAGCACTTCCTTGCGGCTCGCGGTCTCGGCCTTACCGGTCGCCAGCGCCCTGCCCGGCGTCGCGTCGCCCGCCTGCCGCCATTCATAGCCGACCAGCAGCACCGCCTGCGCCAGATTGAGCGACGAGAACGCGGGGTTGACCGGGACCGTCAGCAACGCGTCCGCCAGCGACGCATCGTCGTTCTCAAGACCCGTGCGCTCCGGACCGAACAGGAAACCAGTGCGCTCGCCACGGGTTGTCCGCTCGCGTGTTTCGGCACCGGCTTCGCGCGCTGTCACAATGGCCTTCACGCCTTCGCGGGTCCGCGCGGTCGTGGCGTAGAGGTAATGCATATCCGCGACCGCCTCGGCCGTGGTCTTGAAGATCTTTACATTGTCGAGCACGTCATCCGCGCCGACGGCCGCGGCAATCGCCCGGGGATGCGGCCACGAGGGACGCGGACGGACCAGACGCAGATCGGTCAGGCCGCAATTGAGCATGGCGCGCGCGGTGGTGCCGATATTCTCCGCGAGTTGCGGCGCCACCAGAATGACCGCCGGCGCCATGCGCTCGGCTTTGCTCACTCCGCCGCCTTCTTGCCGGCCTGTTCCTCGTGAAACAGGAACCAAGTGATGCTGTCGTGCAGCGCGTTATAGGACGCATCGATGACGTTGGCCGATACGCCGATCGTCGACCAGTGCCGCCCACCGCCGTCGGCGCTTTCGATCATCACGCGCGTCACCGCCTTGGTACCGGCTTCCGGCGTCAGGATGCGAACCTTGTAGTCGATGAGACGGATGTCGGCGAGGCGCGGGTAAACCGGCAGCAGCGCTTCGCGCAGCGCACCGTCGAGCGCGTCAACAGGACCGTTGCCCTCGCCGACGGTCAGAACGCGATGGTCCTTCACATCGACCTTCACCGTCGCTTCCGACTGGGTCACCAGCTCACCCTTCGCGTTGAAACGACGCTCGGTGATGACGCGGAACGACACCAGATCGAAATAATCCGGAACGATGCCCAGCGCGCGGCGCGCCAGCAGCTCGAAGCTGGCGTCGGCGCCGTCATAGGCGAACCCGTCATGCTCGCGCGCTTTCACATCATCAATCAGGCGCGTCAGCTTCGGGTGGCTCGCCGCGATGTCGAGGCCGATCTCGCGGAACCGGGCCATGATGTTGGAACGGCCCGCCTGGTCGGACACAACGATATGCCGGCGGTTGCCGACCTTCTCCGGCTGAACGTGCTCGTAAGTGCGCGGATCTTTTTCGACCGCGGACACATGGAGCCCGCCTTTATGCGCGAAGGCGCTCTCGCCGACATACGCGGCGCCACGCACCGGTGGGCGGTTCAGCCGCTCATCGAGCAGGCGTGAGACATGCGTGAGCTGTTCGAGCTGCGCGTCCGAGATGCCGGTCTTGAACCCCATCTTCAGCATAAGGTTCGGGATGATCGAGATGAGGTTGGCGTTGCCACAGCGTTCGCCAAGGCCGTTGAGCGTACCCTGAATCTGCCGCGCGCCAGCACGGACCGCCGCCAATGAATTGGCGACCGCGTTCTCGGTGTCGTTGTGGCAGTGGATGCCGAGATGCGTGCCGGGCACGACCTTCGTTATCTCACCGACAATACGTTCGATCTCGTGCGGCAGGGTTCCGCCATTGGTGTCGCACAGCACGACCCAGCGCGCGCCGGCTTTATAGGCGGCCTGCACACACTCCAGCGCATAGGACGGGTTGGCGTTGTAGCCGTCGAAGAAATGCTCGGCATCGAACAGCACCTCCTCCTTGCGCCGGCCCGCTTCGGCCAGGCTCTCGGAGATCATGTCGATATTCTCGGGAAGCGTCGCGCCCAGCGCCGTCGTAACGTGAAAGTCCCAGGTCTTGCCGACGAGGCAGGCAACCTTGGTGGGCGCCGCCAGCACCGCCGTGAGTCCCGGGTCATTGGCGGTGCTGCGGCCGGGACGGCGCGTCATGCCGAACGCCGTGATGCGCGCGTTCTGGAGAGTCGGCAGGGCGGCAAAGAATGCGTCGTCGGTCGGATTGGCGCCGGGCCAGCCGCCCTCGACGTAGTCAACGCCGAGGCGGTCCAGCGCGATCGCAATCGCAGCCTTGTCCGCGGCTCCAAAATCGACGCCCTGAGTCTGGGCGCCGTCGCGCAGCGTGGAATCGTAGAGATAGATGCGATCGGCGGTCATTGGCGATCCGTAGGGGCTGGCCCGAAGGCGACTGGCCGCCGTTTTATACCAGCCGGACCCTGTTCCCAAGGTCGATTTCTGCGCCGGCCTTCCGGCGTTTACCGGGCCCGGAGCACGCCCTTGATCTTTGCGATGAGCTGCTCTGCACTAAACGGCTTTACGATATAACCATTCACGCCGTGGTCGCGCGCCCGTATGACGAATTCGCCGCTCGCATTGCCGGTCAACATGATGAACGGGGTGAGCGGCCCGACGGCGCGCACTTTGGTCAGCAGCTCCAGCCCGGACATTCCCGGCATGTTCCAGTCCGAGATGACGAGATCGAAATATCTCCACGGCTCGTCGATCAGCTTGAGCGCTTCTGCGCCACTACCAGCGGTGACGATGGTGCCGACCTTCAACTCCCTCAGAGTACTCGACGCGATTGCGCGGGAAAAATCGTCATCATCCACCAGCAAAATCGAAAGCTTGGCAAAGCTTTGCAGCATCTCAGATGATCGCGGGCGGGCCGGCTTGATGGCCGACATATCCGGTGGCGGCGGAACGGATGGGGATTGGGATGCAGTTGCCGCCACCGCCAGCTGCTCGTCGATCAGCAGGGAAAGGTCGTGCCGAAAGCACTCATTCAGCTGCGTAGTCGCATGGGTCGAGACCGCGGCATCCGACTTGAGACAGGCCGCCTCAATCATATCGGCGAGCGCGTCGATCCGCTTTAGGCCAAAGGTTCGAGCCATGCTCTTCAGCTCATGAGCTGCGTTTCCCCAAGCGGAGAGATCAGCCTGCCCCGCCGCGCGCTCCATCCTGGTGAGTATTTCAACAGCGCTTGTATTGAACATTGTCACCAGTTTATCGACCCTTGCGGCGCCAAGCCGGCGTTGCAGGTCGCGAAAGACTGCGGCGTCGAAGGCTGTCACATCCATAAGGGGATCAAGCACGCGCGGCAGATGTTATGGGTGCTTCAGCTTCAGCACCGCGGCGATCTTGGCCGTCAGTTGCGCCGGCGCGAAGGGCTTGGCGATGTAACCATTCACGCCGAATTCCTTCGCCGCGAGAATGAAGTCGGCCGACGTCTTGCCAGTCAGCATAATGAACGGCATATCCGTCCACGTTTCGCGAACCTTCTTCAGAAGCTCGAGGCCGGACATCTCCGGCATGTTCCAGTCGGAGATGACGAGATCGAATTTCTTGTGCGGAAAGCCGAGGATTTCCAGCGCCTCGTGACCATTCTTCGCGAGAATGACCGAACGCACGCCGATCTGCTTCAGGGCCGTTTGCGCGAGCTTCTGCGCAAACGCCTCATCCTCGACGAGGAGGATGGCGAGATTTGCGAACGGCGATTCGGGTGCTGCCGGATTGGTCATGGCGTCGCTTTTACCACATCAGCCTTGGGGCGGCACTGCGGTGTTTGACGCATACCGGTCCCGGAGCAGCTGCCAGCCGGCCTCGAGTTCTCCACCAAGTGCGGCGTGAGCCTTCTCGGCATGATCGCGGCGATCGTCGCGGCAGGCATCCTCGATCACAAGGGCGGTCCGGTAGACCAGGCCGAGGCCGAGGCTGCCTGCAGCGCTCTTCAGGCCATGTGCGGCATCGCCCCAGGCTTCGATGTTGCCGGCTGCCCGCGCCGACTTCATCTGTTCGAACAGGTCGCGCGAACTCGTGATGAAATCTCCGACCAATTCGACAACCAGCTCGCGCCCGAGCTGTTCTTCCAGCGTCGCCAGCACCGCAACATCAAGCGGCTCCGCTCCACCGGCAAGCCGATCCGAGATATGACCCTCTTCAACCGGCGAGGCCTCGCTATCCGACGTCCCTTCAATTTCGATCGCGCCGAACAGCTTGATCAGCGCGGCAGTGAGGGTCTCCGGATTTACAGGCTTAGGAACATAGGCATTCATGCCCGCCTCCATAGCCTCCTGAACCGCGTCGGGCCCAGCGCTGGCGGTCAGCGCAATAATCGGCACCTGCCCGCGAGGCGCCGGGAGTGTACGGATCAGTTTGGTCGCCTCCAGGCCGCCCATCTCAGGCATATGCATGTCCATCAGCACCACATCGAAATCCTGCGCAGCGACCGCCTCCACGCCTTCCCGCCCGTTATTGGCGACTTCGATCGTGTGCCCCTGCAGCTTCAGGAAGCCGATTGCTACCTTCTGATTGACGATATTGTCTTCGGTGAGCAGCACCCTGAGCGGCCGAACCGACAGCTTCGGACCACCGACGACCGCGTGTTCTCTCGGTTGCTCACCCTCCTTCAGCGTGATGTCAAACCAGAATGTGCTGCCGCGGCCGGGCTCGCTGTCGACGCCGATCTCACCGTTCATCAGTTCCACGATATTCTTGGAAATCGCCAACCCCAATCCGGTGCCGCCGAAACGGCGGGTAATGGACGTGTCCGCCTGGCTGAAGCTGGCGAACAGCTTCGATTTCGCCTCCGCTGAAATACCAATCCCGGTATCGACAACAGCGAAATGCAGTCGTGAAATGTCGCCTTCGAGGCCACGCTGTTCGATCTGCAGTGTCACCCCGCCACGCTCGGTGAACTTGATCGAATTGCCGGTAAGGTTGAGGAGCACTTGTCGTAGGCGATGCGGATCTCCCTTCAGCCAGCGCGGGACCTCCACCGCGATATTGGCTTTCAGGAAGATTCCCTTTTCTTCCGCCTTGGGCGCCAACAGCGCCACGATCGAATTCACCTCGTAGCGCAGGTCGAAATCGACGACTTCGATCTCGAGACGGCCGGCTTCGAGCTTCGAATAGTCGAGGATATCGTTGAGGATGGTCAGCAGCGACTGGCCCGAATCCAGGACAAGCTGCGCATAGTCCTTCTGGGTCGTATCAAGGCGCGTCCCCAGAAGCAGCCGCGCCATGCCCAGAACACCATTCATCGGCGTGCGAATTTCATGGCTCATCATCGCCAGAAATTCGGACTTCGCCTTGGTCGCCGTTTCGGCCCGTTCTCTGGCCTCGCTGACATCCATCATGGCCTGTTTGAACACACCGAGCGAACGGCCCATCTGGCCGATCTCATCGCCGCGCTCAACCGACGGCACGCCAATCGTGAAATCGCCGCGCGCCAGCCGGATCATCGACCGCGCCATCGTATCCAGCGGCTGCACAATGTTGCGAACCAGCATGATAACGACGCCGAAACAGACGAACAGCAGCAGGCCGATGATGCTGCTGGTCCAGATCTTCGTCTCGCGGATGATTTCCTCGGACTCCTCCCGGAAAATGAAGCCGTCGTCGGCGGCGGTCTGGGTGAGAATCTCCAATTCCTTGCGGATCTGGTTGCCGATGTCGTCCCGCTCGAAGGCCATGCGAAACGCTTCGTCGCTGCCTGTCGGCGCCGCCATCGTCGCCTTGGCCTTTTCCCGCCAGTCTGTCGCGTGCTGCTTGATCTGCGCCGCAAGCTTAGGAATCTCCGGAGAAATACCGCGCTCCACGGCGATATCGACGTCGTCGAGAAAATCCTTGATCTGTCGTTCGACCCGTCTTGTGACGGCATCGCGCGTGGCGGGGTCCCGCGCATCGTTAATATCGCGGTCGAGAAGCTCGACGATTGTAAAGCCGGTCTGCGCGGACCGTGCGAAATTGATCGCCATCAGCGGACGGTCGAACATCTGCACCGCGCGGTCAGCCAGCGCCCAGGTCGAAATGAGTGCCACGAGGCTGAGCGCCACCGCGGCGATCACCGCGACAAAGAATGACGCGAGCAGCTTGATCTTGACCGACATGCCGGCTCCAACGCGCCCCAGAGAGCGCCCCCCATCAGAGGCGCACCGCTACGTTATCGTATTTTATTCAGGAGGAAACCGTAACGACCAGCCTCATCTTCGGATGGATGCGGCAGCGGACCTCTACGGTGCCGGTCCGGCGGAAGGTGACGGGGGTACGGGTTCCGATGGTCTGACGCCCAATATCGAACGGCCCGGCCGGCGAATCCGAATAGACGTTGTGCGCAAACGGATCGTCGTTCACGAAGGTCAGCGTCTCCCCCACCTTGATCTCAATCCGCTCAGGCTCGAAGGCGATGTCCCGCTGAAGGATGTCCCTGCCCGCTTGAGCAAGCACACGCTCGGTGACAATGCCTGACGCTGCAACCACCCCCGCCATTACGGCAGCAAAAGCCCCACGCCCGATTGTCATGTTTTCTTCTCCTCCGCGCGGCGGATCTCGGCCTTCCCGGACTATAGCACAGGCTCTTATACGCCCGGGACTGGCGGCGCGATCATCCCGGCAACGACACGCATCAGGGGAGGGACAAATCCCCTAGGCGCGCCGCCACATCGTGCCGCCCGGACCGTCTTCCAGCAAAACGCCCTGCTCTTTCAAAGTGTCGCGAATGCGATCGGCTTCCTTGAAATCCTTTGCCTTGCGGGCCGCAAGACGGGCAGCGATCTGCGCCTCAATCTGCGGCTCGGCGAGGCCGGCTTCACCGACGGTCCCTTTAAACCAGGCTTCGGGACGATGCGCGAAGAGTCCAAGCAATCGCCCACCGTTAAACAGAGCCTTCGCCTGCGCGCCAGGTTCTGGGGCCGTTGCGCCAGACTGGAACGCAGCACTCGCATGCTCGTGCAGTCGCGCGATGGCCAGCGGCGTGTTGAGGTCGTCGGCCAGAGCGTCCCAGACGTCGGCCGGCGGCTGCGGCTGCGCGTCATAAAGCCGGCTGTCGGGATCGAACTTGCGCAGCGCATTGTAAAAGCGGTCGAGTTCAGCCTTGGCCTGCCGCAGCCCATCTTCGGTAAAATCGAGCGGCGCGCGGTAGTGCGTCTTCAGCAGCAGAAGACGAATCGCCTCACCCGGCCACTTCGCCAGCACATCGTGGACGGTGAAGAAATTGCCGAGGCTCTTCGACATCTTCTCGCCGTTTACGGTAAGGAAGCCGTTATGCATCCACATCCGGACAAAGGGCTTGCCGTGTGCGCACTCACTCTGCGCGATCTCGTTCTCATGATGCGGAAATATCAGGTCGTGACCGCCGCCATGAATGTCGAAAGTCTCGCCCAGGTGCTCCGCGCTCATCGCCGAGCATTCGATATGCCAACCAGGCCGTCCACGGCCCCAGGGTGAGTCCCAACCCGGCTGTTCCGGCGTACTCGGCTTCCACAGGACAAAATCCGCGGGGTCCTGCTTGTAGGGCGCCACTTCGACACGGGCACCGGCGATCATCTCGTCGCGAGAGCGCCCCGACAGCTTGCCGTAATCCGCCTTGCTCTGGACCTTGAACAAAACGTGTCCCTCGGCGGGATAGGCGTGGCCGCCGGCAATGAGCGTCTCGATCATGCGCACCATCTGCGGGATGTGCTTCGTCGCCCGCGGCTCGACATCCGGCGGCAGGGCGCCCAGCGCCGCCATATCTTCGTGATAGACGCGGGTCGTGCGCGCCGTCACCGCATCGATCGGTTCCTTGTTGTCGCGCGCCGCGGCAATGATCTTGTCGTCGACATCGGTGATATTGCGCGCGTAGGTAACCTTCTTGTGCACGCTGCGCAGCAGGCGGTACAGCACATCGAAGACAACGACAGGCCGCGCGTTGCCGATATGGGCGTAGTCGTAAACCGTGGGTCCGCAGACATAGAGACGCACGTTTTCCGGATCAACCGGAACCAATGGCTCCTGCCGACCGGTGAGCGAATTGTGGAACTGCAATACGGGAGCGGTCATCGCGGCGCCCGGAAACCGTTGGTGATCGGGTAGCGCCGGTCGCGGCCGAAGGCGCGGCTGGTGATCTTCACGCCGGGAGGCGCCTGACGGCGCTTGTATTCGGCAAGATCGAGCATCCGCCATATCCGGTGCACGGTTTCCTTCGTGTGCCCGCGCGCCATGATCTCGCCTACCGGCATCTCTTTCTCGACAAGGCAGTGCAGAATGTCATCGAGCTGCGCATATGGACCGAGGCTCGCCTCGTCGGTCTGATCCGGCTTCAGTTCGGCGCTTGGCGGCTTGGTGATCACCCGTTCCGGCATCACGGCGCCCTTGGGACCAAGACCGTCAGAAAGCTTGTTGGCATTGCGCCAGCGCGCCAGCTCGAAGACCGTCATCTTGTAGACGTCCTTCAGCACGGCATAGCCGCCGCACATATCGCCATAAAGCGTGGCGTAGCCGACCGACATTTCGGATTTGTTGCCGGTCGACACCACCATATGGCCGAACTTGTTCGACAGGGCCATCAGGCTCAGACCGCGGCAGCGCGACTGGATATTCTCTTCCGTGATGTCCTCGTTGGTGCCCTCGAACTGATCCTTCAGCATCATGCGGAAGGCATCCATGGCCGGGCCGATCGACACGGTGTCGTAGCGGATGCCGAGGCTTTTCGCGCAGCCGGCGGCGTCATCGAGGCTTTCCTGCGACGTGTAAGGCGATGGCATCATCACGGCCCGCACCTTGTCGGCCCCCAACGCATCGACCGCGATGGCGGCCGTCAGCGCGGAATCGATACCGCCTGACAGGCCGAAAATGACGCCGGGGAAGCGGTTCTTGGTAACATAGTCACGCAGCCCCATGGTGAGCGCCGCATAGATCGCGGCAGGCCCATCCAGCGGCGCCACGATCTCCCCCTTCTCGCAGGCCCATGTCTCGCCATCGCGCCGAAAGCGCGCCAGGTTCAGCGCTTCGCGCCAGGCCGGCGCCTGAATCGCGATCTGACGGTCGGCGTTCAACACGAACGATGCGCCATCGAACACCAGCTCGTCCTGGCCACCCACCTGATTGAGATAGACCAGCGGCAATCCGGTTTCGAGACTGCGCGACACGGCAAGGCTCATGCGCGCATCGACCTTGTCGGTCTCGAACGGGCTGCCGTTGGGCACGATCAGGATTTCGGCGCCGGATTCACCCAGGCATTCCGTAACATCGGGAAGCCACATGTCCTCGCAGACCATCACCCCAAGGCGGACGCCATGAAAGGCGATCGGGCCCGGCAGCGGACCGGGAGCAAACACGCGCTTCTCGTCGAACACG
Organism: Alphaproteobacteria bacterium; assembly: GCA_965279355.1. Classification (GTDB taxonomy): domain Bacteria; phylum Pseudomonadota; class Alphaproteobacteria; order CACIAM-22H2; family CACIAM-22H2. The sequence continues at coordinate 799,563 of OZ257155.1, forward strand.
CCGTAGTTGGGAAGCTCGTGCTTCGCCCGCATGGCGGCAACCTTGCCCTCATCGAGCATCAGCGCGGCATTGTGCAGCTTGCCGTTCTCAAGCCACGGGGCGCCGACCAGCATGGCCGGACCGCCATCGGCCGTTTCGGCGGCCAGCGCGTTGATCGTCTCTCGTACGGCAGCCTGAAAGTCCGGCTTGAGGACCAGATCCTCCGGCGGGTAACCGGCAATGGATAGTTCCGGAAAGACGATGAGATCGGCGCCGAGCTTCCGTGCCTCCGTGCGCACCGCACGATGGCGGGCCGCATTGCCGATAAGATCACCGACGACGGGATTGATTTGCGCAAGCGCGAGGACGAGACGATCAGTCATGATAGTTCACTATGGCACGGATGGCGGCACCGCCAGCCATGAACGCCTAGGGCTTGCCTGTCGGCTCACCTTTGCCGATAGACGACATCTTGTCCATGAAGGCCAGGATCAGTGCCGAGACGACAAACGTCAGATGAATGCCGATCAGAAGAGCGAGCTTATCGTTTGGGATATGCTCCGTGTTGAGAAAGGCCTTCAGAAGATGGATCGCCGAAATAGCGACAATCGAGCTCGCCAGCTTAATCTTGATCGAACCGGCGTCGAGCTTGCCGAACCATGAAAGCTTGTCCGTCGCCTCGCCGAGCTCGATGCGACTGACGAAATTCTCATAGCCGCTGATGATCACCATCACGACAAGGTTGGCGACCATCACCACATCAACCAGCGTCAGCACATGAAGGATGAGATCGCTCTCCTCCGCATGCCAGGCCAGAGACGTCAGCGTGTAAAGCTCCCTGAAAAACTTCACAGCCAGAACGGCAAGAACAACGATGAGACCGATATAGAGCGGCGCCTGGAACCAGCGACTGGCGAAGATGATCCGCTCGATGAAGTTCTCGATATCTCGACTTTTCATGATTTCCTGAGAAGAAATTCGCGGCCCACCTTGACCGTCGGCTTGCCGTCATAAGCCACGATGTCGGCGGTCGCGTAGGTTTCGGTCCAGCGATTGGGCAGATAGGAACCGGTGCCGATGACGTCTACCGGCACGTTGGCAACCGCGAGGGTTTTGCATTTCGCAGGCGTAAAGCCTGATGAAGCAACGATCCGCACTTTCTTGAAGCCAGCACCGTCAAGCGATTCCCGCATATGCCAGATCGCCGCGGCAGAAACACCGGTGCCGACAAGATGACGTAGCTCGTCCTCGGTCCGGTAGCTGCGAATGGCGGCCGGCACATGCCGCTCCAGCACCGCGTAGGACGCGGAGAGGTCGAGCCCTTCCATATAGCGGCCGCCATGCGTGTCGAGGCGCATCGCCAGCTTGCCGGCGGCGGCAAGGTCGGGAAACCGGCGACTGACTTCGAGCGCGTCGGTGATCTCGCGGCCGAAATAGTCGACTAGAACCACGAGCATCTCGCCGGGAAATGTCTCCTGGAGCATCTCCGCCGCACGCAAGGTGGATCCGGCATAGCCGACCAGCGCGTGCGGCATCGTGCCGGACCCCTGCGTCTGGCCGAAATAGGGAGCGGTCGCATCCGTGGCATTGCCGATGAAGCCGATGGCGCCCGCATCCCGCTTCGCGGCGGCCGAACCGACCGAGGCGGCGTATGCCATCATCTCCGCCATATCCGTGCCGGCACAGTGCCGTGCGTCCATAGCGAGGAACGAGACCTTCGGCAGATCGACGCACATCGTATAGGCGTTGTACGCCGCGACACAGGCAGGGCCGAGTTTCTGCAGATAAATGGTTTCAAGGTCGACCAAGTGCCGGAACGATCCGCTGATATACATCAGCGGATCACCAGCACCGACCCAAGCCCCCTCGGGGTGACGAAGCTCGATATCGAACGTGGTGTTCCGTGACGCGGCGACCGTGTTCAGCCATTCCACGGCGAGGCGTGGTGTGAAGACCACCGGCCGGCGCATGAACACGGCATAGGTGACCCGGCAATCGCCAAAGCGCTCGACCGTCGCCTTGGTCTTGACGAAATAGCGGTCTGTATACCGATTGACTTCGTCCGGCGCCGGTCGCGGAGCCTTCGGGCCGTCCCCTCGTCCGTCCATCATCGTTACTGCGCCGCGACGGCGCGCCTTGCGTCCTGACTATTCAGGCGCGAGGCTTTCAGACCTTCGGCAATCATGAACGCAAGCTCAAGCGCCTGGCTGGCATTCAGCCGCGGATCGCAATGCGTGTGATAGCGGTCGGCCAGAGCATGATCGTCGATCGCCTCGGCACCGCCGGTGCATTCCGTGACGTTCTGACCCGTCATTTCGAAATGCACGCCGCCGGCATAGGCGCCTTCGGACGGCAGGATATCCAGGAACTGCCGGACTTCACTCAGAATGCGATCGAACGGCCGCGTCTTGTAACCGGTTGTCGACTTGATGGTGTTGCCATGCATCGGATCGCAGGACCAGACGACCTTGCGCCCCTCGCGCTGCACCTTGCGCACCAGCGCCGGCAGCTTGGCAGACGCCTTGTCGGCGCCCATCCGCGCGATGAGTGTCAGACGACCCGCCTCATTCTCCGGATTCAAGACGTCGATCAAACGGATCAGTTCGTCGGCATCGCTGCTCGGACCGCATTTGAGGCCGAGCGGGTTCTTGATGCCACGGCAGAACTCGACATGCGCGCCGTCAAGCTGGCGCGTGCGATCGCCGATCCACACCATGTGCGCTGCGCAGTCGTACCAGTCGCCTGAGGTTGAATCGACGCGGGTCAGCGCCTGCTCATAGGGCAGCAGCAGCGCCTCATGCGACGTATAGAACTCCGCCTCGCGGATCTGCGGGGTCAGTTCGGCCGTCAGGCCGCACGCTTCCATGAAGGTCAGCGCTTCGGCAATGCGATCGGCCAGGGCCCGGAATTTCTCGCCGGCCGAGCTGCGCTCGACGAAGCCGAGATTCCAGCCATGGACGCGATGCAGATCGGCATACCCGCCGTTCGCGAATGCGCGGAGCAGATTCAGCGTCGCGGCCGACTGCGAATAGACCTGCAGCATGCGCTGCGGATCGGGAACGCGCGCCGCTTCGGTGAACTCGATGGCATTGACGATGTCGCCGCGATAGGCCGGCAGTGTCACGTCGCCGATGGTCTCGGTGTCGCTGGAACGCGGCTTCGCGAACTGTCCGGCCAGACGCCCGATTTTCACAACAGGCAGACCGGCGCCGTACATCAGCACGACGGTCATCTGCAGAATGACTTTGAAGGTGTCTCGGATATTGTTGCCGCTGAATTCGGCAAAGCTCTCGGCGCAATCGCCGCCCTGGAGCAGGATCGCCTTGCCGTCCGCGACCTTGGCCAGCGCCGATTTCAGCGCCCGCGCCTCGCCGGCAAAAACCAGCGGCGGGAAGCCGTGCAGCTTTGCCTCGACCGAATTCAAAACCCCGGCATCCGGGTACACCGGCATCTGCCGGGCCGGTTTGCCGCGCCAGCTTTCTGGGGCCCATTTGCCCATCGAAATCTCCGAAACCGAGCTACCCACAACAGGTTAGCTGGGACGGTTTATACGCCGCAACCCGGGAAAACGCCACTATCGAGGGGGTTGGTTGGCATCCGGACGGTAAATCGGTTAATCAGCATCCCGTGTTTGAAATCGGCCGCCTTTTCTGGATTGTCGCCCATCCGGCGCGGATTGCGTTCGTGGTCCTTTGCCTGGGCGTGATCCTGCTGTTCACCCGCCGGTGGCGGCTGGGCCGGGGTCTTCTCGCCCTCCTCCTGGCTACAAGTATCGGGCTCGGCACGATCCCGGTCGGTGACTGGTTGATGCAGCAGCTTGAGCAGCGTTTTCCGCCGGTCGCTGAACTGCCGTCGAAGGTCGACGGGATCATCCTGCTCGGCGGCGAAATCAACGCCGCGCAGACACTGGCGACAGGTCAGCCGGTCGGCCGCAACCGGCGGCTCCTTGCTTTCGCTGAATTGGCACAACGGTATCCGGACGCACGGCTAGTTTTCAGCGGCGGTGCTGGCGATCTCTTTGACCAGCGGTTTACCGAAGCGGAGGCGATGCCGATCGCCCTGCGTGCCGTCGGGATCGATCCCGCCCGCGTCACGTTTGAAAACCGCTCCCGCAACACCCGCGAGAATGCGCTTTTCACCCGCGAGACAATTAAACCGGTTTCCGGCGAGACATGGCTACTCGTGACGACGGCCGCCCATATGCCACGCGCGGTGGGCGCCTTCCGTAAGGTGAATCTCCCAGTCGTCGCCTATCCGGTCGGACAGACGATCACCGCCCCCCTGAGCTGGTGGTTCTTCTTCACGTTCGATGGCGGCTTCCGGGACCTTGGCGCACCGCTGAAAGAAATCTACGGCCTGATCGCCTATCGGCTGTTCGGCTATACGGACGCGCTGTTTCCGGCTCCCTGACTTACTCGGCGGCCTTCGCCACCGCAGGCTTCACCGGTTCGCGCATCAGAACGAATTCTTCCGCGGCAGTCGGATGAATGGCCGTGGTCTGGTCCCATTGCTGCTTGGTCAGACCCGCCTTTACGGCAATGGCAAGGCCCTGAATGATCTCCGGCGCGTCGGCGCCGATCATATGCGCGCCGACCACGCGGTTGCTCTCGCGGTCCACCACCAGCTTCATCATCGTCCGCTCGTCGCGGCCGGACAACGTGTGCTTCATCGGCCGAAACGTCGCGCGATAGATATCGACTTTGCCGATCCGCCGCGCCGCCTCTTCTGACATTCCGACACTGCCGACCGGCGGCTGGCTGAACACCGCGCTCGGCACGTTGTGATGATCGGCCTTCATCGGATTGTTATTGTAGAGCGTCTCGGCAATACCGCGCGCCTCGGCAATCGCCACCGGCGTCAGATTGATTCTGTCGGTGACATCACCGACGGCGTAGATGCCGGGCACCGTCGTCTGTTGCCATTCATCGACTGAAATCGCCGCCGCCTTGTTCAGATGCACGCCAACCTTCTCCAGGCCAAGACGCGCCGTATTGGGAGCCCGGCCAGTCGCATAGAGAACGATATCCGTCTCGATGATCTCGGCGAGATCGGTGGTTAGGCGAACCCCCTTCCCGGTCTTCTCGATTTTGGCAACCTGGATGCCGGCGCGGATCTTGATGTCCCGCTTCGCCAGTTCCGACGTCAAATGGGAGCGAATATCGCTATCGAAGCCCCGCAGGATGGCCTCGCCGCGGATCAGAATCGTCACATCAACACCGGCGGCCGCAAAGATACCCGCGAACTCGACAGCGATGTAACCACCGCCGACGATCACCATGCGCTTGGGTAAAACCTTGAGGTCAAGCGCCTCATCGGACGTGATCGAATGCTCAATACCGGGAATGGACGGGCGTTCCGGCCGGCCGCCAGTCGCAATCAGGATATTTTTTGTGCGAAAGACGCGCTCGCCGAGCTTCACCTCGTTCGGCGAAACGATCTCGGCCCAGCCTTCGAGGATGGTGACCCCGGCGTTCTTCAGCATGTTCACGTAGATGCCGTGGAGGCGATCGATTTCCTTGTCCTTCGCCTGAATCAGCTTGGCCCAGTCAAGCTTGGCATCGCCGATCGCCCAGCCGAAACCGGCGGCATCCATGATCTCGTCGGCATAGTGCGCGCCGTAGACCAGAAGCTTCTTGGGAATACAGCCGCGCAGAACGCAGGTGCCAGCGACCCGCACCGCCTCGGCCACCGCGACCTTTGCGCCATATGTCGCGGCGCGCCGCGCGCCGGCAACGCCACCCGAACCGGCGCCTATGGTGAACAGATCGAAATCGAAATCCCGCATCGCGCCCCTCGGTGACTGGTTTTCTGGTGGTCGGGGCAGCCTATCACAAAGGGCAACCGCGCCAACAAGCCCGGGTACGCTACTCGACCGTCACGCTCTTGGCGAGATTACGCGGCTGATCGACATCCGTGCCCTTAAGTACGGCAACGTGATAGGCCAGCAGTTGAATCGGGATCGAATAGAGCAGCGGCGCCACGACCGGATCGACCGGCGGCAATTCGATGCTGCGCCAGGCAAGCTTGCCGATCCGCTCGATCCCGGCCTTGTCCGACAGCAGGATGATCTTGCCGCCGCGCGCCGATACTTCCTGGATGTTGGACGCCGTCTTGTCGAACACCGCGTCGCTCGGCGCGACGACGATGATCGGCACCGACTCATCGATCAGCGCGATCGGCCCGTGCTTCATCTCGCCGGCGGCATAACCCTCGGCATGGATGTAGGAAATCTCTTTGAGTTTCAGGGCACCTTCGAGCGCGATCGGATAGCCCGTGCCCCGGCCGAGATACAGTACGTCGCGCGCGTCCATGATGTCAGCGGCAAGGCTCTGCAGGGCCTCGTCGTGATTCAGCACCTCTGCGGCGCGCGCCGGCACCTCGATCAGCGCCTCGGCCAGATCCGTGCGCTGTTTGCGGTCCACGGAATGGCGCGCGGCGGCGGTGGCCAGGGCAAAACAGGCAAGCACCGCGAGCTGCGTCGTAAACGCCTTCGTCGACGCCACACCGATCTCCGGCCCCGCATGCGTCGGCAACACGATATCGGCTTCGCGCGCCATCGTGCTTTCCGGCACGTTAACGACGGCGGCAACGATCTGCTGCTGAGACTTCGCGTAACGCATCGCCGCCAGCGTGTCCGCGGTCTCGCCCGACTGGGAGATAAACATTGCGAGCCCGCCCCTGGGCATGGCCGCGCCGCGATAGCGGAACTCCGAGGCGATATCGATTTCGACCGGGACGCGGGCAATCTGCTCCAGCCAGTATTTCGCCACCATCGCGGCATGGAACGATGTGCCGCAGGCAATCAGCGTGATCTTCGGGATTTCGCCAAGCGCAATCGGTGTCCCCGGCAGCGTCACCTCGCGGGTGACCGGATTGAGATACGAGCGCAGCGTGTCGCCAATCACGGCCGGCTGCTCATGAATCTCCTTATGCATGAAGTGGCGATAGTTGCCCTTTCCGATCAGGGCTCCGGAGAATGCGGTCTCGCGGATGGCGCGCTCGACCACACGTCCATCCCGGTCATGGATGATCGCGCCAGCATGCGTCACGACCGCCCAGTCGCCATCTTCGAAATAGCAGATGCGTTTGGTCAACGGCGCCAGTGCCAATGCATCGGAGCCGACAAACATCTCGCCCTCGCCAAAGCCGAGCGCGAGCGGCGAGCCGCGCCGTGCGGCCAGCAGCACATCCTCGCGTCCGTGCAGCAGAACCGCGAGAGCAAAGGCACCGTCGAGCTTGTCCAGCGCCCTGGCCATCGCCTCTTCCGGCGTGGCGCCCTGGTCCAGCAGGACGGTCAGGAGATGCGCAACGACCTCGGTATCGGTCTCGGTCTCGAAGCGACGCCCCTGGGCTTCCAGCTCTTTGCGCAATTCCTGGAAGTTCTCGATGATGCCGTTATGCACGACAGCAACGCGCTCGGTCGCATGCGGGTGTGCGTTATTCTCGGTCGGTGCGCCATGCGTCGCCCAGCGCGTGTGCCCAATGCCGGTCGTGCCGCCGACCGGATCGCGTTTGAGCAGCGTTTCAAGATTGATGAGCTTCCCTTCAGCGCGGCGACGCTCGATATGGCCGTTGACGATGACGGCAATCCCGGCGGAATCGTATCCGCGATACTCAAGCCGTCGCAGACCATCGACCAGCAGACCGGCCGCCGGCGCCACGCCAACCACTCCGACGATGCCGCACATCCCGTCAGCCCTTCGTTTTCGCGCGTTTCAGCCGTGCGCGCAGGACCTTGCCCGCGCCGGCCTTCACATCCTGGCGCGCGCGACCGAACGCGAGCGCATCGGCTGGAACATCCCGGGTCACTGTCGAACCGCCGGCAACGAAGGCGCGGGCGCCGATGCGCACCGGTGCCACCAGCGTCGCGTTCGAGCCGATAAAGGCATTCGCACCGATCACCGTCTTGTGCTTGGCGACGCTGTCGTAGTTGCAGGTGATGGTCCCGGCACCGACATTTGCCCCTTCGCCGACCAAAGCATCACCGATATAGGCGAGATGATTAGCCTTGGCGCTGGATGCGATGCGGCTGTTCTTCACTTCCACGAAATTACCGATATGGGCTTCGGCGCCGATATCGGCGCCGGGCCGCAGGCGGGCAAACGGACCGACAATCGCCCCCGCTCCAACGCGCGCGCCGGTCAGATGCGAAAACGCCAGTATCTCCGCGCCATCATCAACTCGCACGCCGGGACCAAAATAGACAGACGGCCCGATCGTCACGTCCTGTCCAAGCCTGGTGTCCCAGGAAAACCAGACCGTTGCCGGATCCACCAGCGTCGCGCCGTTGCTCATGGCGTTGGCTCGCAGCCGCGCCTGCATCGCCGCTTCCGCCTGCGCCAGTTCGGCGCGTGTGTTGACCGCGATCAACTGCTCGACCGGTGCTTCGACCCAGACGCAGCGGCGGCTCGCCTCGCAGGCTAGCGCGATGATGTCTGTCAGATAGAATTCGCGCTTCGCATTGTTGGGCTTGATACGCGCGATCAGATCGAACAGCGCGGCCCCGTCGACAGCCATGACACCTGAGTTGCACAGCGTCGTGTCCTGATCGGCCTCGCCATTCGCATCGCTGGCCTCAACGATGCGTTCGATCGTGTTCTCAAATCCCGTGATGAGACGCCCGTACGCGCCGGGCTCTGCGAGCCGCATCGCAAGCACCGCGACAGCCGCCTCGGCCACACGACGGCGCTCGACGAGAGACAGGAGTATCTCGGCATGAATCAGCGGCGCATCGCCGAGCAGGATCAGGACATCGCCGCGAAACCCACGCAGCGCCTGCTTTGCCTGCAGCACGGCATGGCCGGTGCCGCGCCGCTGGCGCTGCGCGACGGAGATGATTTTGGCATTCGGCGCTGCTTCGACTGCGGCGCGATGAACGTTGTCCATGCGGGGGCCGACAACCAGAACGATCCGGTCCGGCTTCAGCGCCGCCGCCGCGGCGACCACGTGTCCGACCATCGGCCGGCCTGCGACCCGGTGCATCACTTTCGGCTGGGAAGAACGCATGCGCGTGCCCTGCCCAGCAGCGAGCACGACAACCGCAAGATTGGCTCTGGCCATACTCTCTCGATCCCGCCTAAAACACTGGTGACTCGCGCGCGAGTCTTCGAGGCCGCGGACCATGACATAGGCGGCTGAGGCCATCCAAGTCACGAAATATTACCTTTATTACCGCGCTCCAGCAGAGTTCCCATGAGCCCTACCCGCTTCCCCCGTCCCGCTGCCGTCGTCTTCGATCTCGACGGTACGCTGGTCGACACCGCCCCCGATCTCTGCGGCGCGCTGAACAGCCTGCTCGTGGAACACAGCCGCGCTACGGTCGAACTGGACGATCTGCGCATCATGGTGGGCGACGGCGCGGCCGCGATGATCGCCCGGGGCTTCGCTGCGACCGGTGCCCCCGTCGAGGACATGCCACCGCTGGTCAGCCGCTTTCTTGAGATTTATCACGCGGCCATCGCGCAACATTCCCGCCCCTTCCCCGGGGTCGTGGATGTTCTGGAAAAGCTGGCGGCCGAAAACATCAAGCTCGCGGTCTGTACCAACAAATCCACACCCGGCACGCATCAGCTACTCGCGGAACTCGATCTCGCGCGTCACTTCACCTGCGTCGTCGGCGGCGACGGCCCGGTGCGCAAGCCGGACCCGCGTCACATCCTAACCGTCACCGAAGCGCTCGGCATCGCGCCGGGCGATGCGGTGATGGTGGGTGACTCAGCCAATGATGTGAATGCCGCGCGGGGCGCCGGCATCAAGGTCGTGGCAGTGACGTTCGGCTATACCAGCGTGCCGGCGCACCAACTCGGCGCCGATGCAGTGATCGAGCGCTTTTCTGAACTGCCCGGATTACTGGGGCTGCGTTGACATCTACGGGGCCGGCTTCTGGGCTATGACCGGCTGCTGCACATCGCGCAGATGCACCAGGGTCGGCACGAAGTCGCCGTCGATTTCGATCCGCACCGGAATGGCGGCGCGGCCGGGAAGGATCTCCGCAAACCACGCGCGGCCCGTCCGGAAGCGCTGCTTCTTGGCATCTTCGTCCGTGACGCGCTGGTCATAGCCGGCAATCCGTTCGACATGGAAGTCGCAACGAACGGCATCTCCGCTGAAGGAATTGTGATCGTTCGGCGCCAGGTTCTCTGTGCCGCGATCTTCAACGACGACGTCGTATCGGCGGCGGCCATCGAAGACCGGCACGCGGCCGGCACAGCTTTTTTCCGCGGAGACTTTGTGGCTGACGCTCAGCAACGCCGTCATCGGGTCGCTTGAGCCTTTCATCTTTTCCGGTGGCACGGCATCGCGGCCGTTATCGTCGGTCGGCGTCGGCACGAGGAACAGCGTCGTGACATCGCCGCCGGCGCCAAACTCCATGGAGATGATGCGGTTCTTGCCACGGTTTTCGGCGTCGATGCGATAGCGCCGCGGGCTCAGGGTCGATCCGAGAATTGCGCCCTCGGTAAAGCCGACAGACCGCCACGACGAAATCCAACTCGCCATGCCGACCGTCTTGATGTGGGTCGTCACCTCATAGCCGCGCTTTTCCATATCGACGTCGGCACTCATGGCGACCACATTGAAGCCGCCGAAATAAACCGAATAGTCCAGCCGGACGGGGCCTTTTTCGGCTTCTTCAGCCGCATAGGCCGGAACAGCGGCAAGCCCTGCCGCAATCGTAATGGCCGAGACCAGGTGCCGGACCGTCATGGAAATCGTTCCTCCAGCCGTGACAACGAGGATACCGCGATTATTCTTCCCGCAAAACCTTGAAAAGCAGGGCTTTGCCGTCGTAGGTTCCGCTTCCGGTATCTGGACCGGGCACTTAGCTCAGCGGTAGAGCACTGCTTTCACACGGCAGGGGTCACAGGTTCAATCCCTGTAGTGCCCACCATTCCACCCAAGTGGTGATTTCGGCGACTCGGCGCATTACGGTAAAATCCCTAGATGCCTCGAATTTCCCCCTTCTCTTCGATGGCGGTCCTTTTGGCCCTGTTGCTGGCGCCAGCGGCCTTTGCCCGTGATGCAAAGCCCGGTCAGGCCCAGCGCATCGACAGCGCCGCCATAGATTTCGAAAAGGGCGATCACCACAGCGCCTGGTTCCGCTTCTGGTCGCTGGCGCAGGAAGGGCATGCGGCGGCCCAGTTCAATCTCGGTCAGCTCTACCGCCTGGGCCTCGGCGTACCGGTCGAATTTGCGATGGCCCGGTATTGGTACGCTGAAGCGGCGGCCCAGGGGCATGGCTACGCCCAGTACAATCTCGGCATGATGTACGAGATGGGCCATGGCACCCGGTCCGACGCAATCGAAGCCCAAGCCTGGTATCGCCGGGCGGCGGCACAGGACATCCCCGGGGCCGCGATCGCCCTCTACCGGCTAGAGCAGAAGGCAAAGACCGCACCTGCCCGGCCCGACCTCAGCGACGCGGCACGCACACCGGCCGTCCAATAGCGTTCAAAGACCGAGCCGCTCGGCGACGGCCAGCATGCGGTCGGCAGCCCGAAGCACCGGCCGGTCGATCATCTTGCCGTCCAGCTGAACGGCACCCGTAGACGCTTTCCAAGCTTCGCGGACGCGCTTTGCCCAGGCAATCTCCTCCGCACTCGGGGTAAACGCCGCATGAACCCCGGCAATATGCTTGGGATGAATGGCCGCCTTGCCGGTGAAGCCGAACTTGCGGCCCAGCCGCGCTTCCGCAATCGCCCCGGCATCGTCGGCGATGTCGGGATACGGCGTGTCCATCGCGTCGACGCCCGCCATCGCAGCGGCCTGGATGATCCGTCCCCGTGCATAGATCAGCGGCTCCCATTCCAGGGCACAGCCAAGTTCGGCAGACAGATCCATCGCTCCGAAAAAAAGGAAGCCATGCGGAGCGACGGCGCGGGCAATCGCCGGGGCATTCTCAAGCGCAACCGCCGTTTCGATGATCGGAATCAGCGGCGCCGCCGCCGGTCCCAGGCGCTTTGTCACGTCGGTCAGCGCCGTCTCGTCATCGATCTTGGGCACCATGATATAGGCCGGGCGCACGCCCCCGGCGGCCAGCGTGGCCACGTCGCGCTGGCCGTCCTCAGTGCTGATTGGATTGATCCGGACCGCCAACGTGGCACCCGGCGGTGGATTACGCAGCGTCGCGACAATCAGCCCCCTTGCCTCTGCTTTGCGATTCGGGGAGATCGAATCTTCAAGGTCGACGCAGACGATGTCGGCTCCCGAAGCAGCCGCTTTCGCAACACGGTCTGGGCGCAGGGCCGGAACGAACAGCAGCGAACGACAAAGCATCAAATTTCCCTTTCAGGGCAATCGTTAACGGCACAAACCGCAGGTGATGGTTTTGCGTTACATCACCCAGATATGATATTCCATTCTCTCCAGCGACGGCTCAAGACTGCCGCGCGTGGGTTTCAGGGGCTTTGCCGGGCATGGTCAAGGTTACGCGGCAGCGGCGGCGCTTCAATCATACGGAAATTCACCAGGTCATCGACCTGCACTACAAGTTTCGTAGCGGCAAGCCGGGCGGCGTGCGTGCCCTGCTGGCCTTCGCCGATCTGTCCGGCCTGGCCCTCGCCGGCGCCAATCTGACCGAAGCGGACCTGTCCGGCGCCCTGCTCGAGGGCGCAAACCTGTCGGACTGCAATCTCGACCGCGCCACCCTGTTCGGCGCCGATCTCCGCGATGCGGACCTGGAAGGCGCGAGCCTGATCGGGGCGAACCTGCGCGGGGCCTCGTTGCGCGGTGCCAACCTCACCCGCGCCAATCTCTATAAGGCAGACCTGCGCAGCGGGTCGATCGCCAGCACTGATATGGGCGGCAATCTAAGCGCGATGTCGATCAAGGCCGGCCCGGCCGAGCTCGATAACGCCAAGCTGGTCAATGCAAACCTGACCGAAGCGGATATGAGCGGCGCCGTCGCCACCTTCACCGACTTTACGGATTGCGTGCTGCGCGGCGCGAAGCTCGCCCGCGCCAATCTGCAGAACGCGACGCTGTCGGGTGCCAACCTCGAAGGCGCCGATCTCTCCGCGGCCAACATGCGCGGTGCCGCCATGGACGGCGCCATCCTGACCGGCGCCAAGATGGAACTCACCGATTTCCACGGCGCAAAGATGAACAACGTTCTGACCGACAAGGCCGCCGGCAAGAAGATGGAAGAGCTTGGCGCCCCGCTTGCGGAACTGGTGCAGTTGCATCTGCGCTGGGTCGAGACCGGCGGCGCTGACGGAAAGCCTGTCGATCTCAGCGACTACGATCTGCGCGGCGGCCCCATCCTCGCCCGCGCAAACCTGACGGCGCTGCGCGCCGAGCGCGCGACGTTCTACGGATTGGACCTTGAAGGGGCGATGCTGCAGGGCGCCAAACTGGTCGGCGCGGATCTGCGGAACTGCCGCCTGGCCGGCGCGGACCTGCGTGGCGCCAATCTCAGCCGTGCCTTGCTCAATCGCGCTGACCTGCGCGATGCCAATATGGAACCGCTCCAGCTCGGGCCCGGTCGCGAGTTTCCGACCAACCTTGAAGGCACGGCGTTGCGCTGCGCCGATCTGCGCGGCGCGCGCATGCGTCGTGCCATTCTCCGCAACGCGGACCTGACCGAAGCAATCCTCTCGAATACCGATCTGAATGAATCCGCGCTCGACGGCGCGAAGATGCCGGCGCGGACGCCGACGCAGGTCTAGTTGTTGACCTGAACCATCCGCGGCCCGTCGTTCGTCTGGACCGGAATTTCATAGAGCGCCGGCGCCGCCTCGAAACCGCCAAGCACTGCCGGCGGCAGCCCCAACGAGATCGTCTCGGAATCTTCGCGCTGCATGCTTGCGCGCAGGTTGAAGACCTCATGCAGGTAACCGTGCTTGTCCTCGATCTGATATTTGAGGACCGGAAGATTGCGGTCGCCAAAGCGCCCGCCGGTCACCATCGAACGAATTTCCTTAATCTCATGCTCGCCGAAGATGATGCCGTTCAGCCGCGCGAGCATCTTCTCGGCGCGAACCAGGAACATGACGGTGTCGATCATCTGGGTCAGCGGGTCGAGCGGGCGCTGGAAATTGCCTATGAGGATCTGCCCCGGCAAAGCCTTGGAGATCATCCGCGCCAGCGTGATTGTCACTTCGCCGACGACATATTCGAAGCCGCGGGGCTTGGTGCCCTCGACCTGATGATACGAGTAGTGAGCGCCAACAGTGAACGTCGCCCGCAAGCTTGGCACCAACGGACTGTCCGGACCTGCGGCTTTCCGCGCCAGATCATTGTCGACGAGGATTAGCAGCAGCGCGGCGTAGGTCCGCAGGTCGGCTTCAAGACCGCGCGCCCGGTTCCAGACATAAAACCCATCACCGACGGTGGAGCGTGCCAACTCGACTTCGAGTCCGGCATCACCCATCTTCTTCGACGCATTGTTGATGCTGTATTCGAGCGAATTGAGCTGCGCCACCTGCTCCACCGGCGACACCTTAGAGAAGCCCACGATGTCGAACAGCATGATGCCGCGATACTTGGTCTGCACGATCGAGTAGCGCCGGATCACACTGTCGATGGCTTCCGGATCGATCTCGCCTTTGCCGCGGTCCTTGCCGATCTTGAACGGCACCGCGATGCGCAACGGCCGCGCCTGCAGAATTTTGCAGGTTTCCGCGAAGGTCGCCTCGCCCATGAACCGCCCGCCGCTCAACAGGCGCGGCTGCTCCAACGCATGACCGAGCACCCGATACGATGGCGCCAGGCAGACCTGGATGCCGTTCTCGTCCGCCATCCAGCCGACAACCATGTTCTTGCCGAGCTTCCACGATGTGTGGACCGCAACGTCGATCTCACGCAGTCCTTCGCGAACACGGTTGATATCGGCCATGGGAGTCTTTGTTAACGCCTTGGAGCCCGGTACCTAAGACATTAGGCGTCACCCGGTTAGGCAGCAAGGATAGCCGTCAATCCGTTAATTTCTTGCTGTCGAGTTCGGCATCCGAACGCCGGGTTTCGGCCTCAAGACGCTCCCTGTCGCCCTTCTTCTGCCCAAAGCGCTGGCGGTTTTCCACAGCCGCCGCCTGTGCATCCTCGCGGGACTTTCGTTTCCGGTGCTGCCGCAGATTGACCACCTCACCCATTTCAGGCCGCCTGCCGGGCCAGGGTTGCGGCGAAACGCGGATAGGTTTCGGCAATCTCATCGGCAATGCGGCCACGAAGCAATTCGATGTCAGGCCCCGTCAGACCGGCGGTTGTTTTCGGGACCGTCGGCATATCGAAATCGAATCCGGTATTGGCGCCCACGCTCTCCGTCGTCTCGCCCGGATGAAGGCTGTCGAGACGGAAGCGTCGGCGTGAGAGATCGAAGGTGAACACGCAGCGGCTGGTCACCAGGGAATGCGGACCGCCACGCCGGTAGATATCCGGCGGCGTGACACCCGGCGCGCTGATGAAATCCACTTCCGGCACAAGCACACGCGAGGTGTGCTCCTCACGAAACAGAATGACGCGCGGGATCAGGTAATAGAGATAAGCGGACCCGAACGATCCGGGAAAACGATGGCTGAGCTTCGGATAGTCGCCGATGCCGATGAGGTTCAGATTCGCCTCGCCGTCGATCTGCCCGCCGCTCAGAAAGAAGGCGTCGATCCGGCCCTGCGCGGCGCAGTCGAACAATTCCCGTCCGCCATCGGTGAATTCGTTCTGCGTCCGCGATCCCAGAATCAGCACGCGCGTTCGGTCCGGAAATTTAGCCTTCGCCAAGAGCGCCGCCGCCGCCGGCAGCGGCGAGTTGGCACCCACCGCAATCACGCGGCACCCATCGAGCTGTCTCGCCAGCGCGGCGACCAGCAACGTGGAGCGATCCGCATCCATATCAGGCCGCCACCGGTGCCGCGCCAACAAATCCGGCCAGCCAAGCTCGAAACCCGGCCTCGGTGCGCGCAGCCTCGACATAGCGGATCATTTCCGCCTCATCCATCGGATAGGCGTCGGCAAAAGCGAGCGGCCACGCGCCGCGTTTTGCTTCGGCGACGGCGCCCACATAGAGTCCCGGCAGGACCCCTGCCGCGACGGTCTCATCGGCCAGCAGCGATCCGTCGACAATTTCCTCCACCGTCACATACGTCGTCACCGACGCATGCGCCATCAGCGCCAGCTCGCGGCGGCGGCCGATCCAGACATTGCCGTCGCGATCCGCCTTTGCGGCATGAAAGAGCGCGACATCCGGCCGGATCGCCGGCAGATGGACGATCAGATCGTCGGTGGCGAACGGATTGGGAAGAACCTTCCAGTCCGGACGATGGCGTGTGAGATCGCTGCCGATCAGCCCGCGCAGCGGCATGAAGGGTATCCCCTTCTCGCTGGCCTGCAGCGCCGCGTGAATGGCGGGGCACGTCGTGTCGCGCGGCCGCAGCGTACCTGCCCGGACGGCCGCCATGAAACGCGGCGCCGCACCGTATTCGCCCATTGTCACGGCCGCGGTTTCGAGTTCGGCTACGCAGCCGGCGCCAATCATTACGTCGATCTGAAGCCCGCTGCTCGGCACCGCGAGAATTCGCAGTTCGCGCACACCCTGCGCGACAAGTGCGCGCGTCGCCGCCATCGAAACGCCGCTGTAGTCCGGTGGAATGGCGATCAACGAACCGGGTGCGATCCGGGCGGCAAGCTGATCGAGCGGCAGGAACTCCATCAAGCTCTCCCCGACTAGAACAGGCTGGACTGACGGGTATCGACCGGCTTCGCCTTTTTGGCGCGCGGTGCCTTTTCCGGCAGAGCCGGCGGTTTTTCATCGCCGGCCGGCGCGAAACATTGCGGATCGTCATGCGCCGGCTTGTTCACATAGGTCGTCACGCGGGTCACCGTAAACATGTCGTCGGTCGGCGGCTTGATCAGGCGCTGCGGATCCGCGGCGGGATCGAGCCACGCCGTAAACTCGTCGGGTTCGATCACCACTGGCGTGCGCGAATGATAGCGCGCCATCACCGGGCCGGAGGCGCAGTTCACAATGGTAAAGGTCTCGAGCACGCCGCCGCCTTCGGGTACCCATTTTTCCCACAGTCCGGCAAAGGCAAACGGGCTCTCATCGGGCCGACGGAACAGGTAGGGCCGCCGGTCCTCGCCCTCTTCCGGCCAGTCGTAGAACGCATCGGCCGGAACGAGGCAGCGGCGGACCCGATAGGCCTGCTTGAAGGCGGGTTTCTCCGCGACGGTCTCGCCTCTGGCGTTGATCATGCGGCTGCCGACGGCCGGGTTTTCCGCCCAATACGGCACCAGTCCCCAGCGCAGCATCTCCAGCCGCCGCTCGCCCTCGTGCAGGCGGAGAACCGGTGCCTCCTGGGTCGGCGCGACGTTCCAGCGCGGCTGCAGATTGCGCGACTGGCCGCTCGCATTGAACAGCTTGTTGAGCTGGGAAACCTCGGTGATGAGAGCGTAACGGCCGCACATGACGGCAGTATGGCTCCACGAGCGGCACAGTGGCAAACAACCTCGCGTCGCGGTAACGATGGAGGCCTAACCCAAGGGAATCACGCCGATGAGCCAACGCCTGAACTTCGCCAAAGAAGCCCCCGACGCCTACAAGGCGATGGTGGAACTCGGACGCCTGCCGCACACCAGTGGCGGACTCGATTCGAAGCTGCTGGAACTGGTGAAGATCCGCGCCTCGCAGATCAACGGCTGCGCCTTCTGCCTGCACCTGCATATCGAAGAGGGCCGCAAGCTGGGCGAAACCGACGAGCGCATGTACCTGCTCGACGCCTGGCGGGAAGCCCCCCTCTACACACCGCGCGAACGGGCCGCCCTTGCTTACACCGAAGAGATGACCAGACTGATCGAAGGGCACATGCCGGACGCCGTCTTCGAAGAGGCCCGCAAGCACTTCGACGAAAAGGAGCTGTCCTACCTCTCGGTCGCGATCACCGTCATCAACAGCTGGAACCGCCTGATGGTGAGTTTCCGCGTTCCGCCTCGGGTCCAACCCATCGCCTAGCTCAGGCGAGGATCTGCGCGCCAGCACGCGCCACTTCGTCGTCCTTAACCGAGGACGCGCCGGACACGCCGATCGCGCCGATGCCGACATTGTTGACGATCAGCGGTACGCCGCCGCCCAGCGGCATGACGTTGGGGATCTTCATCACCACGGCGCGATCCTTCGCCGCCTCTTCCCAGGACAACGTCGCCCGCTTGAACATCGCAGCGGACTGAGCCTTGCTCATGGCCGCTTCCACGCTGCCGGCGGCGATCTGCTCGGACATGCGGATGAAATAGAGCAGATGGCCGCCGTCATCGACGACGGCGATCGACATCCGCAGGTTCTGTTTCGTCGCTTCGGCAACGGCGGCATCGGCAACCGCGCGCGCGACTTCAGTGGTGAGCTGGGTCTTGGTCGGAAGAGAAATGGCCACGACGATATCCTTATCGTTGAATGATTGATGTCAGTCGGCACGGGCATGATCGAGCACGCCCTGCTTATAGTTGTTGCGATCCGCGACGATGTAGGCGCGCACCACAAGATCGCGCAGGCTGGCTGATTCCGCCGTGTGATGCCGCCCCTGCGGTTCGCGCCCGGCAGCGATGTCGGCGAGCCCGCCGAGAATCAGGCGCCGCGCCTGCGCCACCGCCATGTCGCTGTAGCCCAGGTTCTCGTTGCTCCGGTCGTAGATCGGGCCCATGCTTTCCGTGACCCAGTTGTCATGCACGGAGAAGGACGGTCCCAGTCCCGCGAACCACTTGTCCTTCATTTCTTCGCGGTCCTGAAGCCAGCGGTTCTCACGACTGCGCCGCGGCTCAAGATCGGTGCCCGGTATGACGTGGAGATCGTAGGCGGCTTTCATGCCCTTGCGCTCGATGGGCGCGCTTCGCTTGTAGTTCAGCATGTACTTGATATGGACATCGTCGGTTACTGGAACGTGCCAGAGCAGCGTGTATCCGTCTTCGCCGGTCGGGCCCGCAACGATGGCGACATTCGGCATCATGAAATTGGTGACCCGCAGATACGCCCGCTCGCCCAGCTCGCGCATCGTGTAGATGCGCAGCCCATAGTCGGTGCGCTCGATTTCGAGCCGTGGCGTTCCCTTGGTATAGAACTCGTAGTACTCGTCCGAAGATCCTGGCGCGTTGCGGGCCTGCTCGCTTTTCATGGCGCGGTGCAGGAAATTGAGATGGAAGGGATCGATGTCTCCCTCGAGCCCCTGCAGGTAATTGCAGCGCTCGCGAAACTTCCACATGAACAGATGATCGTCCGAGGTCCGCAGACATTCGAGCTGCGGCAGCAGCGGCGGCTCTCCCTCGCCCATATAGGCGAAGATCATCCCGCCGCCGGTCGTAAGCGGATAGGACTTTTGTTTGATCTTCTCGCAGAAGGTTCGGCCGCGCGGCTCGTTCGGCTGCTCAAGGCATTGCCCGTTCACGTCGAACACCCAGCCATGATAGAGGCAACGCAATCCGCCGCCTTCCACCCGTCCGTAGCTCAGATCGGCGCCGCGATGCGGACAGTTCAACCCGAGAAGACCGTGCTTGCCGTTCTCGTCTCGGAAAAGAACGAGATCCTCGCCCATCACCTTGAGCGGCACGGGCTCGCCGTTGGGCGGCAGATCGGCAAGCGTCGCGATCGGCTGCCAGTATTGACGCAGCAGCCGGCCGGCCGGCGTACCGGGACCCGTCCGTGTCATGGCATCGTTTTCAGCGGTGGTGAACATGGGCTGTCTCTCCCAGGTTTGTATATGTTAGCGTCAGAATATCGGTCGGCTTGGCTTCTGAATATGAAAGTCGCGTCCCGCGGCCCATTTCCGGATTTCCGGAACTCGCGTGTCGGGACGGATGGCGGACGGAACCGCCGCCGGCCACAAAGGGTTGGAACGCATGTCCAAATCCATGGTCCGCTCGGTGCGGCGGGCATTCGACATATTCGAGGTCTTTGCACGCCTGCGGCGTCCGCTGTCGCTCAAGGAACTCACGGGCGAGCTCGATTGTCCGTCATCCAGCCTCGCCGACCTCCTGAAGACCCTGTCGCAGATCGGCTGCCTGAGCTTCGACAACGAGACCAAGAGTTACTTCCCGACTACACGCCTCTCCGCACTTGGCGGCTGGGTCAACCAGACCATCCTTCCCGTCGCCGATCCCTATGAGGCCCTGAAGCGACTGGGCACGGAAACCGGTGGCACCATCCTGCTGGGCACACCCAACGATCTGGAAATTCAGTATCTCGTCATCCTCGAAGGGCCGAACGGCGCACACTATCGCGACAAGCCGAATGGCCGCCGGCCGCTGGTGAAATCAGGCGTCGGCTGGGTCGTCCTCAGCAACCTCAACGATGACAAGATCGAACGGATATGGCGACGGTCCATCGTCAGCGGACTGGTCACGCGCAAGGAACTGCCGCTCGCAACGCTCCAGGAGCGAATTGAGTTCTGCCGCAGCAACGGCTACGTGGCAGCACGCGATAGCGTCAATCCCGATGCCGCGGTGGTCGCGACGTCCCTGCCGCCTTTCGATGACGGCCGCCAGCTTGCGATTGGTATCGGCGGCCCGGCCGATCGCATCGAAAACAATGCCGCGAACATTGCTGCCATGCTCCATCAGCACGCCAGCCATCTAGCCCGCACCTTCGTCTAGGAAATGACGGAACAGACAATGCGCGTCGGCTGGATCGGCGTCGGTGCGATCGGGCGTCCGATGCTCGATCGCGTGATCGCCGCCGGCTATTCCGTCACTGTCTTCGACAGGGACCCTGAACGCATACCCACGCATACGGGCAAAGCCCGGACCCCGCTGGACGTCGCGCAGGCCAGCGACGCTGTCATCCTTGCCCTGCCTGACGGCAATGTGGTCAGGGAGGTGGTGTTTGGCCCGGAAGGTTGCGCCGAAGGAATGCGCAGGAAATATCTCATCGATACATCGAGCATTGATCCTCGCCTCACGGTCGAACTCGCGTCACGGCTGACCCGCGAGACCGGCGGACAATGGGTCGACGCGCCCATCTCCGGCGGCGCCGCTGCGGCCGCAAAGGGACAGCTGACGGCCTTTGTCGGCGGAACGGCGGCGGCGGTCGATATTGTCGATCCGCTGATCGCCAGCTTCGCCAACCGGCGTACCCATCTTGGCGACAGCGGCCAGGGTCAATGGGCCAAGCTGTTCAATCAGGCAATCGTCTGCGGCACGATTGCATTGTGGTCGGAAGCCATGACGCTGGCCCGGGCAGGCGGCCTCGACCCGTCGCAACTTGTGGACGCTCTTGCCGGTTCGGGAGCGGAGTCCCGCGTGCGGGAGGCGTTTGGACCGCAGATCGCGACCGGTACGTACACGCCATCAGCCAATCTGGAAAAGGATATTGCGATGGTGCTCGCCCATCTGGGCGATGAAAATGAAAAATCCGCGCTGCTGAAAAATGCAGCGCGGATTTTATCCGGGATGAAGCAGCGGCGCTGATCCCGCGATCAGCCCGGCGTGATGTTGGCGAGCTTGGCGCGCACCTTCCACGCCTCGAATTCCTTGAGTTCCCACTCCGAGAATTCCTTGCTGCTTAGCGCAAACGGATCGGCGCCAATCTGCTTGAAGAAGGCTGCAGTCTCCTGGGACTTCGCCATCTCGAGGAACCACCCTTCCAGCTTGGCGATGATCGCCGGCGAAACACCCGCGGGAGCGTAAGCGCCCATCCATCCATGGAAATCGAAATTTCGATAACCGAGCTCGGTCATGGTCGGCAGTTCCGGCGCGTTCGACGAGCGCTGCTTCAGTGTGACGGCAAGTCCACGCACCTTGCCTTCGCGCATCATCGAATAGGCAAACCCGGCATCGTTGAAGATGAAGTCGACGTCACCGGAGATAAGATCGCGAATGCCCTCGCCGGCGTTACGGTAGGGAACGGAAATCGCATTCAGTTTCTCCGCGTCCGACAGTAGTGCCCCACCAACCAGCGCCAGTGCGTTCGGCGCCGCGTATTTTGCATCTTTTTTCTTTTTCAGATGGTCGACAAACTCCGCGACGGTCTTCGCCTGTGTCTGTGTCGGGTTGACGACCAGAACGAAGGGAAATGCGACAACCGCCGCAATCGGCCTAACATCCTTGATCGGATCGAAAGCCAATGTCTTGAACTGCACCGACGCGGCAGATGCGCCGGTGCCAAAATGGATCGTGTAGCCATCCGGCGGCGCCTTGGCGGTCGCCGCCATGGCGATCATCCCGCCAGCACCGACCTTGTTCTCGACCACCACCGGCTTGCCGGCGATCTTCTGCAGGCCGTTGGCAAAATGCCGTGTCACGATATCGAGGTAGGTCCCCGCCGGATATCCCATGTCGATATGGATGGTCTTCGCCGGATAGTCCTGCGCGAACGCCGGAGTGGTCGCCGCAATCAGCAGACCCGTCACGCCAAGGACAGCCGCTTTCAGCTTCATGGTGGTGTTGGTTGGCATTTGTCCCTCCCGTTTCCGCGCCGTAGGCGGTGCAATGTGTTTCTTGCTTCCCGGAATTATGGACCTTAACCCGTTCCGGTCAAAGCACCCGCCGGCGTGGACTGCATTTCCGAAATCCCGGAAACAGCCGTGCAACCACTCGCAGTTTCATGATTTCACTGGGAATTGCAGCATTCGTTGAATCGCTTCAAGGAACCGCGGGGTTCGGGAAACGCTTTGACACCGGGTGCGCGGCCGTCATTCTGCGCACACTTCAGTTCACCGGAGACTTCACATGGGCGCGACGATCAGGACAACGCATGCCGGGGCGCTGCCGCGTCAAGCCAATCTCACCAACATGATCCGCGAACGCGCATCGGGAAAAGCGACGGATCAGGCGCTGTTGGACGCCGTCCTTGCCGACGCCGTGAAAGACGCCGTCCACCGGCAGATCGCCTGCGGTCTCGACAGCGTGAACGACGGCGAACTGAGCAAGTCGAACTTCATGCACTACATCACCGAACGGACCAGCGGCTTCGCCGTCCGGGAATACGAACCCGGACAGGGACCGGAGCCGCTCAGCATCACGGCACGGGATAAAGTGAAGCATCCCGAATACTTCACCGGCGGCCGGGGTGGTTTCGCCAGCGGCGGCAAGGAAGGCGTGCGCCCCAAGATACGGCAGCATGTCTGCGTCGAGCCGCTCGCTTATATCGGAGGCGAGCACATCAAGCGCGACATCCAGAACTTCAAGGCGGCCATGGCCGGTACGAATGCACCCTCACCGTTCCTTCCTTCGGTGACCCTGGGCGTGATCGAGCACTGGATGACAAACGAGCACTACAAGTCGCAGGAGGAATTCCTCTATGCGATCGGCGAGATGATGCGTCAGGAATATCTGGCGATCATCGACGCCGGCCTGATGCTCCAGATCGACGATCCAGACCTCGCCGATGGCTGGCAGATGTATCCCGGCATGACCGTCGACGAGTACCGCAGATACGCGATGGTGCGGGTCGAGGCCCTCAACCACGCCCTGCGCGGCATCCCGAAAGAGAAAGTCCGCATCCATGTGTGCTGGGGCAGCTATCTCGGCCCGCACGAATTCGACCTGCCGCTCAAGGATATCGCCGACATCCTGTTCCGGGTGAACGCGTCCCAGTTTTCGATCGAGGCCGCCAATCCCCGGCACGAACATGAATGGCAGGTCTTCGAGTCCGTCCGCGTGCCGGAAGGCAGCGTGCTCATTCCAGGCGTTGTCGGCCATTGCACCGATTTCATCGAACATCCCGAACTGGTGGCCCAGCGCCTGCTGCGTTACGCCAAGCTGATCGGACCGGACAAGGTCATGGCCGGCACCGATTGCGGTCTTGGGAATCGGACGGCAACGCCGTCAATCTGCTGGGCGAAAATGGACTCCCTGGTCGAAGGCGCGAGACTGGCGAGCAAGGCGCTCTAGACGACCTGCGAGGACGCTCCCACCGTCGAAATTAACGGACCTTGCCAAGACGCAGCCCGACGCCTTTAATCGGCGGTTTCAAAGAGTTCGGGAGTTCGTTCAGATGGCAAAGTTTGGCATCGGTCAGTCGGTTCGCCGCGTCGAGGATCAGCGTCTGTTGACCGGGAGCGGCCGTTACACCGACGACATCAGCCTGCCGCGCCAGACTTACGCCTACTTCCTGCGCTCCACGCACGCACACGCCAGGATCCGCAAGCTCGACGCAACGGCAGCAAAGGGCGCCCCCGGCATTGTCGGGATTTTCACCGGCGCCGATCTGGCGGCGGCAAACGTGGGCAACCTGCCTTGCATGTGGTCGGTGCCCAACCGCGACGGATCGCCGATGACGATCCCGCCGCGTTCCGCCATCGCCAAGGATGTCGTGCGCTATGTTGGCGATACGGTGGCGCTGATCGTCGGCGAGACCTACGCGCAGGCGCGCGATGCCGCGGAACTGATCGAGATCGACTACGACGTCCTGCCGTCGGTTACCGACCCGTCGGCAGCGAGCATATCAAAGGTCTCCATCTGGGACTTCGCGAAAGACAATGTCGCCTTCCGCTGGACCCAGGGCGACGAAGCCAAGACCAAGGCAGCGTTTGAAAAGGCCGCCAAGGTGGTTGAGGTCGAACTCGTCAACAACCGCATCATCCCGCTGTCGATGGAACCGCGAAACGCGATCGCCGATTTCACGCCATCGACCGGCCGCTTCTCGCTTCATGTGCCGTGCCAGAGCACGTTCCTGCTCCGCAAGATCCTGGCCGACATGGTCTTCAAGGTGCCGGAGAGCAGCATCCGCGTGACCTCCGCCGATGTCGGCGGCGGCTTCGGCATGAAGATCTTCATGTATCCCGAATATATCGGCGTGATGTTCGCGGCACGCGCGCTTGGCCGCGCCGTGAAATGGACGGGCGAGCGCTCGGATGCCTTCCTTACCGACACCGCCGGTCGCGATCATCGCACCCGCGCCCGACTTGCCGTCGATAAAGATGGCAAGTTCATCGGCTTCCATGTCGAGATGACCCCAAATCTCGGAGCCTACGCCAACCAGTTCGCGCCGTTCGTTGCGTCGGCCGCCGGCACCAAGATGCTGGCCGGCGTCTACACCATCCCCGCGATCTTCGTTGAGGTGAACGCCGTCTACACCAACACGGCGCCCGTCGATGCCTATCGTGGCGCCGGACGCCCGGAAGCGAACTACGTCGTCGAACGTGTTGTCGATGCAGCGGCGCGCGCCACCGGCCTGTCGCCGGATGAAATCCGCCGCCGCAACTTCATCCCGCCGAACGCGATGCCGTATGCGACGCAGCTCGGTACAACCTATGACAGCGGCAATTTCCCCAAGAACCTCGAAGAAGCGCTGAAGGGTGCCGACTGGAAAGGCTTCGCCGCGCGACGCTTGGAAGCCAAGAAGCGCGGCAAGCTGCGCGGCATCGGCATCGCCCACTACATCGAGGCTTGCGGCGGCGGCGAAGGCGAAACCGCGCAGATCCGCGTCGGCGCCGATGGCGGTGTCACCGTCTATATCGGCAACCAGTCTAATGGCCAGGGTCACGAGACCATGTACGCGCAGCTCGTCTCCGAAAAGCTGGGCGTACCGTTCGAAACGATCCGCGTCGTCCAGGGTGACACCGACACGATCCTTTATACCGGTCTAACCGGTGGTAGCCGCGCGACGTCTATCGGCGGCACCGTCACCCTGTCGGCCTCCGATCGCATCATTGCCAAGGGCAAGCAGATTGCGGCGCATCTGATGGAAACCGCAGACGCCGATGTCGAGTTCAAGGAAGGCAGCTTCCGCGTTGCCGGCACCGACAAGTCGAAATCCTTCAACGAGGTCGTGAAGGCGGCCTACACGCCATCCGCCCTGCCCCAGGGCATGTCGCCAGGACTGGACGAAACGGCATCGACCACGCCGCTCAACCCGACCTTCCCCAATGGCTGCCATGTCTGCGAAGTCGAAATCGATCCCGATACCGGCACGACGCAGATCACGCGCTACACCATCGTCGACGATTTCGGTCGCGTGATTAATCCGTTGCTGCTGGCGGGACAGGTCCATGGCGGCACCGTCCAGGGCATCGGGCAGGCGCTCTATGAGGGCTGCGTCTACGATTCGGAATCGGGCCAGCTCATCACCGGATCGCTAATGGATTACTGCCTGCCGCGCGCCGACAACCTGCCGCAGATCGCGTTCTCGTATCACGAGGACGAGCCCTGCAAGGCGAACATCCTCGGCGTAAAGGGATCCGGCGAAGCCGGCGCCATGGGCGCTCCCCCCGCGACTGTAAACGCGGTCCTCGACGCACTCGCCGAATTCGGCGTGAGCAAGATCGACATGCCTGTTACGGCGGAAAAAGTCTGGCGCGCCATCCACAGCGGTGCACAGCAGGCGGCGGAGTGACCAGGCCAAACGAGCTTCCGGCACGCGAGGCGGCGGCCGCCATCGCGGCCAGGCAACTCACCTCCGTCGAACTCATCACGGCCTGCCTCGAGCGGATCGACGCGCGCGAGAAGATCGTCGGTGCGTGGGCCTTTCTCGATCGCGACCGTGTGCTGGCGGATGCGAAGGCGCGAGACGCAGAAGCGCCGCGCGGCCCGCTGCATGGTGTTCCTGTCGGCGTGAAGGACATCATCGACGCCGCGGACCATCCGACTGAATACGGCTCCGCCATCTATCGCGGCTATCGGCCGAGGATCGATGCGGCCTGCGTTGCCATGGTGCGCAAGGCCGGCGGCATCGTCATGGGCAAAACGGTAACCACCGAGTTCGCCACCATAACGCCGCCCAAAACCACCAATCCGTTCAATCCTGACCATACACCGGGTGGGTCGTCGAGCGGGTCGGCGGCTGCCGTCGCCGATCAGCATGTCCCGGTTGCGTTCGGCACGCAGACCGCCGGCTCCATCACCCGCCCCGCCGCGTTCTGCGGCGTTATCGGCTTCAAGCCGAGCTTCGGCGCCTACGCCATGGCCGGCATCAAGCCGCTCAGCCAGAGCCTCGACACGCTCGGCACCATTTCGCGGACGGTCGACGATGCCCTGCTCATGTGGGAGGTGCTTCACGGCGCCAGGCTGCCTGCCGCTCCGCCGATCCCCGCGCAGATCCGCATCGGTCTCTGCCGCACGCCGCTCTGGAGTCAGGCAAAACCGGAAGCGCATGAGGCGTGGAAGCTGGCGGGACAGAAACTGGCCGAAGCCGGACTCGCGCTGGAAGAGATCGAGCTGCCGCGCTGGTTTGAGTCGCTGATCGACGCACAGAAGATCGTTCAGACCTACGAGACGTCTCGCAACATGGTCGTCGAGTATGAGAACAATCGCGCGCAGCTCAGCGCGCGCATCACCGAGGCGCTGGCCGAGGGCTGGAAGATCACGCCCGACGATTACATGCGGGCGCGGTCCGATATCCTGCGCGCGCGGCAGGAATTTTCAGCCATCGCCGGACGCTGCGAAGGCATCATGATGCCGGCGACCACCGGCGAAGCGCCTGATACCGACAGCACCGGCGATCCGCTGTTCAGCCGTTTCCCGACGATGCTGCATACCCCCGCGGTGAACCTGACGGTCACAAAGGGGCCGAACGGCCTGCCCGTCGGCGTGCAGTTCCTGGGCGGTTACGACACCGACATCGCGCTGCTCAATGTCGGCAAGCGTCTCGCCGAGATCCTGGCGTGAACGCTGCAGAACTGGCCGCACTGCTTCCTGAGATCGTGACGCTGGCGCGCGCCGCTGATGCTGCCGTGCTGAAAATCTATGGCGGCGAGTTCGAAGTCCGGCGGAAATCCGATTCGTCGCCGGTCACCATCGCCGACGAAGCGTCGGAAGCCATCATCCTGGCAGGGCTTCAGAAACTGACCCCCGGCGTCCCGGCGATTTCCGAAGAGCGCATGACACGCGAAGGCGCGCCGGATATTTCGGGCGGGCGCTTCTGGCTGGTCGATCCGCTCGACGGCACGCGCGAGTTCGCGTCACGGAACGGCGAGTTCTCGGTGAACATCGCCCTGGTGATCGATCGCCTGCCGGTGCTGGGTGTGCTGACCGCGCCGACCCGCGACACTGTCTGGGCGGCGTGCGGACCGGACACCGCGACTGTGCAGCGCGGGAGCGCCGCACCAGTTGCAATTCGTGTCCGCAAGCCTCCGGCGTCCGGTATCACCGTCCTCGCCAGTCGCAGCCATGGCGATCCGGCGACCGTCGCCGCGTTTCTTGAAGACTACAAGGTCGCGGAGCGCATCAATGTCGGCAGCGCGCTGAAATTCGGCGCGCTGGCGGAAGGCAAAGGCGACCTCTATCCGCGCTTCGGCCCGACGATGGAATGGGACACGGCGGCTGGCCACGCAATCCTTAACGCCGCTGGCGGCCGGGTCGAAACGATCTCAGGCGCCCCGCTCCTCTACGGCAAGCCCGGCTTCAAGAACCCTGATTTCATTGCCCGCGGCCGGGTGTGACGGCCGTCACTAGCGCGAGACACGGCTTTCTTTTAAAGTACGTAATGTGAAGCCGTGGCTGGGGGCGGATCATGTGGGACTTAAACAAATTAGCGGTTAGCGTTGTCGCGACGGCATGCTTGCTGGCAACGGCTCCGGATACGTCTGCCAGCACGGAGCGCCGTCTCGCCCTCGTCATCGGCAATTCGTCCTACGCTGAGGCCCCGCTCAAGAATCCCGTGAACGATGCCCGTTCCATGGCAAGGGCGCTACGCGCACGAGGCTTCGAGGTCATCGTCAGCGAGAATGCAAGCAAGCAGCAGATGGAAAACGCCGTCGCCGATTTCGGCGAGAAGCTGACCGAAGGCGCGACCGGCCTGTTTTTCTTCGCCGGTCACGGCATTCAGGTCAACGGGCGGAACTATCTTCTTCCGGTCAACGCAAAAGTCACATCGGAACAACGCGTCCGTCTTGAGGCGCTCGACGTCGACGCGGTGCTGGACCAGATGCAGGCGGCGAAGACGAAAGTCAGCATGGTGATCCTCGACGCCTGCCGCAATAATCCGTTCGAACGGCGGTTTCGCTCTATGGGCGGCGGTCTCGCCCAGATCAACGCGCCGGAAGGAACGATGATCGCTTACGCCACGGCGCCCGGCAAGGTCGCGGCTGACGGTGACGGTGCAAACGGCCTCTACACGCAGGAATTGCTCCGCGCACTCAACCAGCCTGGTCTGAAAGTCGAAGACGTTTTCAAGCAGGTGCGTGTCAATGTCAGCCGCGCGTCGAACGGTATGCAGGTTCCGTGGGAAGCATCTTCCCTAACCGGCGATTTCTTTTTTGTCCCGCCGTCAGCTCCGGCCTCTCCCGTTGCAACCGGCGAGAACCCGGCCATCGAGATGGCCTTCTGGGATGCGGTGAAAAACAGCACGAATCCGGCGGAGTTCCGCGCCTATGTCACCAAGTATCCGAACGGCAACTTCACACCGCTTGCGCAGGCTCGTCTTGAGGCGTTTTCCGCCCCGACCCCGCTTCCCGCTACAATTTCAAAGCCGGCACAGACGCAACCACCCGCGCCGGCAGCTCAGACAATTCGGCCATCTCCGCAGTTTGCTGCCCTAGCGCCGCCCAGCACAAACTTCAATGGACGCTACGTCACGCCTGTCAGGGGGCCTCGCGCCAACTACCAGGCGACCATCGATGTCGAAGGTACCACTATCGCCGGTTTTGCGACCGGTGGTGCTGCCGTGTGCAAGATTCTCGGCGCGCTCGAAGAGGACGGCACCGTCCGCAGCATGGAAATGAGTTGCCTTGGGATGCAAGGCCTTTCGTTCACGTGGTCGATTACCGGACAGTTTGTCACCGCAACAGAGGGTGGCTATCAGTTGAAGTCGAAGATGCGCAATACGGACATGGGCGTGTCCGATGTCACCTGGAAAAAGAACTAGAGTCTGATCCATCGAGATCGAATCGCCTTCGGTGCGATTTAAGCGATCCGGCTCTAGCCGGACCTATCCCACAATTCGCTTCCCAGCGCCGTAATCTCCAGGGTCGCGAACGAGCCCGGCTCGCTCTCCGAAACGCCCTGCCCGTCGGCCAGGCTTTCGGCATAGGCGACGCGATTACCGAGCGTGGCGCGCGCGACGCCGATTCCAAGTGCGCCGAGTTTCTCAACCATGTCTGTCGCCAGCCGGCCGCGCGCCGGCATGCGATTGATCACGAGCACCGCCTGCCGTCGCTCTTCGCGGGCCAGTTCAAGGGTCGGCTTGGTGGCCCAGAGATCCATCGGGGACGGCTGCACCGGCACCACGACGAGGCTTGCAGCCCGCACGGCAATGCGGGCCTCGGTCGCGGCATGGGGCGGAGAGTCGATCAGCACGATTTCGTGGTCACGCGCCAGGCGATCGACCTCCCCCGCCAGTCGCCAGCCGGCGATCTGAGAGAATGTGAATCCGATATCCTGTCCGTTACGGACAGAACGGCGCATCTCGACCCAGCGTGTGAGACTGGCCTGCGGGTCGATGTCGATCGCCGCAACGCTGCGACCCAACCCGCTCCACATTGTGGCGAGGTGGGCGACCAGCGTGGTCTTGCCGGCGCCGCCCTTCTGCTGGGCGATGGTGAAGACCCGACCCGCCACGCTTGCCAATTCCCCTGCCTGATTTTCCGGCACATGCGCCGCTGCGCATCGATGGCCGACGATACCCTAGCGAGAACGGGCGGGCGACGATAAAGTCCCGCGACAAAGTCCAGTCTCAGAGGGAAAGACGCTCAAATGATCAGATTTTCACGCCGTGTCCTGTTGTCCTGCGCCGTTGCCGGCCTTGCACTCACAACCGTGACCGGTGCGCAGGCTCAGACATACCCGACAAAAGAAATTCGCGCGTTTCTCGGCTTTGCGGCCGGCACTGGCGCCGACATCCAGTCGCGCTATTTCGCCGACAAACTGGCGGCCAGGTTCGGCAAGCCGGTGGTTATGGAAAACCGCCCGGGGGCGCTCGGCAACATCGCTGCGGAATCCGTCGCCAAGGCACGCCCCGACGGCTACACGATCCTGTTCGCGGCCGGCAGTGCGTCGATGGCGGCGAATGTCCATCTCTTCAAGAAACTGCCCTACGACCCGGTGAAGGATTTCGTGCCGGTCTCCACCTTCGTGCGCCTCCCGTTCGTCCTGATGGTCGCGCCGACGACCCCGGTGAAAAACGTCGCCGAACTGACGGAGTATCTGAAGAAGAAGGGCAAGGTGAACTGGGGCTCGTCCAACACAACCGGTCTTGCCGCCGGCGCGTTGTATATGACAACCACCGGCATCAATGCCGTGCAGGTTCCCTATCGGAATACACCCGACGGGTTGAACGACCTGATCGGCAATCAGATCGACTTCATGTTCATGGATGCGCTGTTCGGTCTGGAACAGGCGCGCTCGGGACGGATCCGGGCATTGGCGGTTACATCGGGCGAGCGGTCGTCGGTCGCCGCCGAGATCCCGACGATGAACGAGTCCGGCGTCGCCGGCTTCGACCTCTCGCCGTGGTGGGCTGTCTACGTGCCGTCCGGCACGCCGCAGCCAATCGTCGATCACCTCGCCAAGGCCGTGCGTGAGATCGCCATGACGCCCGAGGCAAAGGAATTCCTCAACCGTCAAGGCGCCGAACCCTATGTGATCGACACCAAGGCCGCGCAGGAGATGCAGGCCCGCGACACAGAGAAATGGGGCACCATCGCCCGCATCGCCAAGATCGAACCGCAATAAGCAGCGGTCGAACTCCAGAAAGAGCCGCCACGTCGAAGTGGCGGCTCTTTTTTTTGCGTGCTAGCAGGACGCCATGACGATCCTCAAGCCGACACGCAACACTCTCCTTCGCGCCGCTCGCGCGCTGCGGCACGGCAAGCTCGTCGCCTTTCCGACGGAGACGGTCTATGGCCTCGGCGCCGACGCCACGTCCAGTCGCGCGATCGCGGCGATCTATGCCGCCAAGAGACGGCCGCGCCACAATCCGCTGATCGTACATGTCGCCGACATTATGAAAGCGCGGCAGCTTGTCCGCTTCAATGAGCGTGCCGAACAACTGGCGCGCCGCTTCTGGCCCGGGCCTTTGACCCTAGTATTGCGGCGCGCGCCCGGCGCCTGCCTGTCGCCAATGCTGGGTAACCAACTTTCGACCATAGCAATCCGCGTTCCCGATGATCCGGTCGCGCTGAGTCTTATTCGAGCCTTCAGCGGGCCCCTGGCCGCGCCCAGCGCCAACCGTTCCGGTGCCGTCAGTCCGACACGCGCCGCGCATGTCCGCGCTTCGCTTGGCGGACGCGCGCCGCTGATTCTCGATGGCGGCGCATGCCGTGTGGGTGTCGAATCAACCGTACTCGACTTGACCGGACAGAAAGCGCGGCTGCTGCGCCCGGGCGGCGTTTCGCTGGAAGAGATCGAACGGATCATCGGGCCCGTCGACAGCAACATCGTTACCGAGGGATTGCGCCTTTCCTCTCCCGGACAGCTTGCCAGCCACTACGCGCCGCGTCTGCCGGTGCGGCTGAATGCAGGGTCCCCAAAAACCGGTGAGGCTTATCTCGCTTTTGGCAAGACCGGGGGCGCAACGCTCAATCTCAGTCCATCCGGCAATCTGGCCGAGGCGGCCGCGAATCTTTTCGCGATGCTGCAGGCGCTCGACCGCGCCCACTTTACCGGCATCGCCGTCGCGCCAATCCCGAACCGGGGTCTGGGACGCGCCATCAATGATCGCCTGTCCCGTGCCTCGGCCTGAAGCGCTGAACCGGGAAAAATCTGGCATTTAGCGGGTAGTTATTTGACTTTCGATTGAAGCTCCCAGATTAATAGGAGTGGGATCGGGATACCCCGTTGGCGACCCCGCCCGACAGGCGTTTTCTGAATTCGTTAATTTTTGCCGGGTAAAACCCCGGATATTTTCACAGGCACCAGAACGGTAGCCCCTTTTATGCATTCACTCGGAACCATGGCGATTCACAGCCACCATGATCCGATGCTGGTCGTGCTTTCGATCATCATCGCCGTCGCCGCCTCCTACACCGCCCTCGATCTTGCCAGCCGGATCAAGGCTTCGGAGGGCTCCGCGCTCTGGCGCTGGATCGGCGCCGGCGCCGTCACGCTCGGCGGCGGCATCTGGTCGATGCATTTCGTTTCCATGCTGGCGCTAAATCTCGATCGTCCCGTCGCATACGACGTCTGGTTGACGGGCGCATCACTGATCGCGGCAATCGCGGTCGTCGGCGTGGGTTTTTTCGTTGTTAGCCGCGATCACGGCGGTCCTTATACGCTCGGCGCCGCGGGACTGTTCGCCGGCGCCGGCATCGCTACGATGCACTACGTCGGGATGGCCGCGATGCGGCTGGATGCCACCATCCGCTACGATCCGACATTGGTCGCCGCATCCATCGTGATCGCCATCGTCGCTTCGATCGTGGCGTTCTGGCTCGCCTTCCGTCTCGATAAACCTCTGCAGCGCGCCGCCGGCGGCGTTGTGATGGGCTTTGCCATTGCCGGCATGCACTACACGGCCATGGCGGCCGCCACGTTCAGTCCGCTCCCCGAAAGCGCATTTGTCGACGAACCGTCCGACACCATCCCGCTGCTTGCCGCCGTGATCGCTGTCGCCACGTTCGGCATTCTTATGCTGGCTCTTCTTTCCTCGACGACAGCGCGCAAATTTGCAGCCCAGATCGAACGCGAAGCTACCGTCGTCAGGCAGAACGAACGGCGCCTGCGAACCATTATCGATACGGCACTCGATGCCTTCATCGCCATCGATGTTAACGGCAACGTCACATCATGGAGCGCCAGAGCCGAACAGACGTTCGGATGGACCGCAAATGAAGCAATGGGCCGCGAGCTTACGACGCTGATCATGCCGCAGCGATTTCGCGAAGCGCATCGTCACGGCCTTCGGCGCTTTGTTGAAACCGGCGAGAACCGCGTCCTCAATCAGCGGCTCGAGCTCGCCGCCCTCCACAAGGACGGACACGAATTCCCCGTCGAGCTCACGATCTCCGCGATGACGATCGACGACCGGCTCGTGATCAGCTCCTTCATCCACGACATCAGCGACCGCAAGAAGGCCGAGAACGACCTGATCGCCGCTAAGGATCAGGCGGAAGCCGCCAGCAGGGCGAAGTCGGTCTTCCTCGCCAATATGAGCCACGAGCTGCGGACACCGCTGAACGCCATCATCGGTTTCTCGGAAATCATCCAGGACGGGCTGGGCTCCCCGGGCGCCTCCCATCGCGAATATGCCGCCGACATCAATCATGCCGGCAAGCATCTGCTCGACCTCATCAACGATATCCTCGACCTCTCGAAGGCCGATGATGGCACGCTGGAGCTGCGGTCCGAAATCTGCGAGGTCTCCGAACTCATCAATTTCGGCGTCGACAGCGTACGAAACGCCGCCGCGATGGCCGGCATCGATATCGCGCTCGTCAATCCGACCGGCATGCCGCGGCTTTACGTCGATCCACGGCGGGTGCGACAGGTTCTGGTCAACATCCTTTCGAATGCGGTCAAGTTCACGCCGCGTGACGGACGTGTCAGCATAGCCGCCATGCTCGAACAGGACGGCAGGCTGGCGCTCAGCGTCGACGACACCGGGATCGGCATGACCGAGGCGCAGATCAAGACGGCCATGGCGCCGTTCGATCAGGTGGACAACCGGCTTAGCCGTCGTTTTGAAGGGGTCGGGCTGGGCTTGCCGCTGACCCAGCGGTTGATGTCCCTACACGATGGAATGCTCGATATCGTCAGCCAGAAAGACCGCGGCACCCGGGTCATAATCCGTTTCCCGGCAAGCCGCATCCGTCCTGCCCTTCCCCCCGCGATCGGGCTTTCTGCCTAGCGTCCTCCATGCTTGCCGGATGACGGACCGTGCGATAGGTCTGTGCGTGGAGGAACCGATGGCGACCGATCTCAAGGAACTTTCACGCACCACGCTTGACCGCATCAAGGATGCGGTTGGACCGAAAGGGTGGACGGACGACCCCGGAACACTCGCGCCTTTCCTGGTCGACGAGCGCGGACTCTATCACGGCCGCTCGCCGCTCATGGTACGGCCCGCCTCCACCGAGGAAGTCGCCGCCGTCGTCCGGATCTGCGCCGAAACCGGAACCGCTCTTGTCCCGCAGGGCGGCAACACCAGTGCCGTGGGCGCCGCGACACCGTCGGAGAGCGGCCGCGAGATCATTCTCAACCTCGCCCGGATGAACAAGATCATCGCGGTCGATCCGCTCAACTATACGATCACGGCACAGGCGGGCTGCGTGCTCGCCAACATCCAGCAGGCCGCACGTGACGCCAACCGCCTGTTCCCGCTCAGCCTCGGCGGCGAAGGTACAGCACAGATCGGCGGCAACCTGGCGACCAACGCTGGCGGTGTGCAGGTCATTCGCTACGGTATGGCGCGCGATCTCTGCCTTGGCCTCGAAGTCGTCCTGCCGGACGGCAGCGTGCTCGACATGCTGCGCGGCCTCCGCAAGGACAATACCGGCTACGACCTGAAACAGATGTTCATGGGTGCCGAAGGTACGCTCGGCATCATCACGGCCGCCGTCCTCAAGGTCTTCCCGTTGCCCCACGACGTGGAAACCGCTTTCGTGGCCGTCCGCGATCCGGCAGCGTCCATAGAACTGCTGGCCCGCGTCCGCGAAGCGACCGGGGATTCCGTGACGGCTTGCGAGCTCATCGGCCGTTGGCCGCTGGAGATCACGCTCAGAAACATTCCGGGCAATGTCGATCCGCTGGCCGAGCGGCACAACTGGTACGCGCTGATCGAATGCAGCTCCGGCGACAGCAAGGGCGGCCTGCGCAATGCACTTGAGGGCGCGCTCGCGGATGCGATGGAAGCCGGCCTGGTCGCCGACGCGACGCTGGCCGCCAACGAAAACCAGGCCAAGGCGATGTGGCGCATCCGCCATGGGCTCCCCGAGGCCCGCAAGGCCGAAGGGGTCAGCATCATTCACGACGTTTCGGTACCAGTCTCCTCGGTGCCCGCCTTTATTGAGGAAGCGACCGCGGCCTGCGAACGCGCGGTTCCGCGGTGCCGAGTTTCCGCCTTCGGCCATGTCGGCGACGGCAACATCCATTTCTCGGTCGTGCAGCCCGAGGACGAAAAGGACGATCCCGCCAAGCGGGCCGCCTATCTCAAGCGCTGGCACGACATCAGCGGCATGGTGCATGACATCGTAGCCCGCATGGGCGGCAGCATCTCGGCCGAACACGGCATCGGCAAGCGCAAGGTGCACGAGCTGGCGCATTACAAATCGGCGGTCGAGATGGCGCTCATGCGAACACTCAAGCGGACGCTTGACCCCAAGAACATCATGAATCCGGGCAAGGTCGTCGAGCCATGAGTGAATGGAGCCGGTTCGCCGTGCCGCAGCTCTCAGTCGAGACGCGGCCGGATGGCTCGCTCCTTCTCCGCGCCGACGACCCGCTGGGCGACTACGAGCGCCGCATCGGCGATGTCCTGCTCCGCCACGCCGGTAGTATTCCCGACCGCGTGCTCATGGCCCAGCGCGGTCGCGACGGCGCCTGGCGCAAGGTCACCTACGCACAGGCAGCAACGACGGCCCGTGCCATTGCGCAGGCGCTCCTCGACCGCAAGCTGAATTCCGAGCGGCCGGTCCTGATCGTGGCTGAAAACGGCCTTGACCATGCGCTGTTGACCTTCGGTGCCCTGCTGGTCGGGATACCGTTCACGCCTGTTTCTGCCGCCTATTCGCGCCCGGGACAGGGCTTCAGCAAGCTCAGATACATTCTGGATCTCATCAAGCCGGGCCTGATTTTCGTCGACAGCTGGGCCCGCTATAGCGGCGCCAGGGAAGCCCTCGATGCCGCCGGTGTCGAGATCGTCGTCGCCGACGACATACCGCCCGGCGCAGTCGTCACGCCGTTTTCCCAGCTGACCGGCACGGCGCCAACCGGTGCCGTCGAGGGAGCCGCATCGACCGTCGGACCCGACACGATTGCCAAGATCCTGTTCACGTCGGGATCGACCGATCAGCCAAAGGGCGTGATCAACACGCACCGCATGATCTGCAGCAATCAGAACATGATTGCCTTCGGCTGGCCGTTCGTGCGGACCAAGCCGCCTATCCTGCTGGACTGGCTGCCGTGGAGCCATACCTTCGCCGGAAACTACGATTTCTATCTGGTCCTGTGGCAGGGCGGCACCTACTACATCGACGAGGGCAAGCCGGCGCCCGGCCTGATCGAGAAGACCATGGCCAATCTCCGTGAGATTTCGCCGACCATGTATCTCAACGTGCCGCGCGGCTACGGGTTGATGCTGCCCTATCTTGAGAAGGATACGGCCCTGCGCGACAGGTTCTTCGCCAATCTCGACCTCGTCTTCTTCGCCGGTGCCGCGATGGACGAGAAGCTGCAGGAACGTATCCGCGCTCTCGCGCGCCAGGCCACCGGCCAGCCGGTGCCGCTGACCTGCTCCTGGGGCGCCACCGAAACGGCTCCTCTTGCGACTGCCCGCGGCTTCCCGACAGATTACCCGAGCAACATCGGCACGCCCGTGCCGGGTTGCGAGATCAAGCTGGCGCCGGTTGCTGACAAGCTGGAGATCCGGGTCCGCGGCCCCAATGTCACGCCGGGCTACTGGCGTCGTCCGGACGCGACCCAGGCCGCGTTCGACGAAGAAGGGTTCTATCGCTCCGGCGACGCCGTGAAACTCTGCGATCCGAACGACCCGTCGAAAGGGCTCCTGTTTGACGGTCGCATTACCGAGAATTTCAAGCTCTCGACCGGCACGTGGGTCCATGTCGGCATGCTGCGCCTCGCTCTCATCGCCGCCGGCGCGCCTGTCATCGACGATTGTGTCATTACGGGACAGGATCGCGACGAGGCCGGCGCGCTGGTCTTCCCGAGCCTTGCAGGCTGTCGCGCGCTCTGCCCGCACCTGCCTACGGACGCCCCGGCCTCGACGCTCATTGCCGAGCCGGCGGTCCGCGCGGCTCTTGCCGCAGGCCTCAAGCGCCTGGCCGCCGAAGGTGGCGGGAGTTCCATGCGTATCGCCCGCGCGCTGCTGGTGGCCGAGCCGCCATCGGTCGATGCCGGCGAGATCACCGACAAAGGTTATCTGAACCAGCGAGCCGTATTGGCCGGCCGCGCCAATCTGGTCGAGCGGCTCTATACCGACGCTCCAGACGCCGACGTCATCCCGCTTGCGAGCGAAACCGTCTAACTCCCTCAATCACTGGAGTTTGCGTGACCGGATACACTGCCCCCATCCGCGAGATGACCTTCACCCTGGAGGCGATCGCCGACCTCGCCTCCGTGGCCCCTCATAGTCCGGAGCAGATCAGCGCGGACCTGCTTCGGCAGATTCTCAACGAAGCCGGAAGGTTTGCCGGGGAAGTCATTGCACCACTTAATGTAATTGGCGACCGCGAGGGCTCCCGACTGGATAATGGAGTGGTCCGCACACCCGCCGGGTTCAAAGAGGCTTTCCAGGGCTATGCCGCCGGTGGCTGGAACGGTCTCGCCGTCGATCCCAAGCATGGCGGTCAGGGGCTGCCTGGCGTTGTCGCCACCGTCGTCCAGGAAATGTACATGGCCGCCAACATGGGCTGGTCGCTCGGCCCCCTGCTGGCGACGGCGGCGATCGAGGCCCTGATCAGCCATGGCACCGAGCGCCAGCGGCAGACGTATCTGCCGAAGCTGCTCTCAGGCGAATGGATGGCAACCATGGACCTGACCGAGCCGCAGGCCGGGTCGGATGTCGGCGCGCTCCGCACCCGCGCCGTCCGCGACGGCGATCATTATCGCATCACCGGCCAGAAGATCTTCATCACCTATGGCGACCATGACTGGACGGACAACATCGTCCATATGGTTTTGGCCCGCCTGCCTGACGCGCCGTCCGGCTCAAAGGGCATCTCGCTCTTCATCGTTCCCAAGGTCCTGGTCCGGCCCGACGGCAGCCCTGGGGAGCGCAACGACATGCGGGTCGTGTCGCTGGAGCACAAGCTCGGTATCAACGTCTCGCCGACCTGCGTCATGGCTTATGGCGACAATGACGGCGCCATCGGCGAGCTCGTCGGGCGCGAGCACGAAGGCCTCGCCTGCATGTTCACCATGATGAACGGCGCCCGATTGCAGGTCGGCCTGCAGGGTGTCGGCATCGCCGAACGCGCCTATCAGCAGGCCCGCGACTATGCCCGGACCCGCCATCAGGGTCGCGACATCGCCGGCAAGGCGCCGGGGGCCGTGCCGATCATCCGGCATCCCGACGTCCGGCGGATGCTGCTGTCGATGAAATCGCTGACCGAGGCGGCCCGGGCGCTGGCTTATACGGCATCGGCCTCGCTCGATCTCGCCCGGCACCACCCGGATGCCGGCGAGCGCGAGCGCCACCAGCGCCGCGCCGACCTGCTGACACCGGTCGTGAAAGCCTGGTGTTCCGACATCGGCATCGACGTCGCCTCGACCGGCATCCAGGTGCACGGCGGCATGGGCTTCATCGAAGAAACCGGCGCCGCCCAGCACTACCGGGACGCCCGGATCGCTGCGATCTACGAAGGCACCAACGGCATACAGGCCATCGATCTGGTGTTCCGGAAACTCGTCCGCGATAACGGCGCCGCTACGGCGGCCTTCATCGGCGAAATTTCGGCCGTAGAGAGGCAGCTTGCGGAAGCACGCGCTCCAGCGTTGGCGAAATTTTTCGCGCCACTTGGCGCCGCAAGAGAGGCGCTGGAGGCCGCTACACGGGCACAGATCGACGCGCTGAAGCGCGATGCGCAGCATGCGGCGGCAACCGCCACGCCGTATCTGCGCCTGTTCGGTATCGTCGCCGGCGGCTACCTGCTCTGCAAAGGCGCGCTCGCCGCTTCATACGCGCTGGAGAGCGGCGGCGACTCGGAATTCTTTTCAGCGCGAATCGCCGTTACGCGTTTCTACGTAGAGCACATTTTGTCGCAGTCGCCGGCGCTGCTGCATGTCGTGCGTCATGGCGCCGCAAGCATCGTCGACATGCCGGAAAGCGGCTTCTGACGCGGCTTTTCTTTTGCACCGGAAAATGCGGAGTGATGCACCGACGCAACGCTCATGTTTTGAGTGAAGATTCTTTGGCAACACGGGGCTTTTTTTCTTGCATTGCAAGGTCTTTGGCCCCAAATAGCGAAATCTGCATTCTTGCAGAGACGAACTGGAGGTGTGGACAAGGAATGGGAAACAAAGCGACGGTCACGAAATCTGGCGTCAAGTTGGGAGTCGTGTCAGGCGGGCGTCGGAACGACGCCACAGCACTCAAGTCGGCGAAAGCCACTAACGTCGCGCAGCCTGTTCTGGTGTCCGACCAGCCCGGCCCGGCCGCAACCGAGATGGTTGCCAAGGACCACTTCATCGAGCGCAACGGCGTCAAGTTCGCGGGTACTCACCTGCTCGTCGAGCTGTGGGATGCCAAGAACCTCGGCGACATGGCCATCACCGACCAGGCGATGCGCGACTGCGTCACCGAAGCCGGCGCCACGCTGCTCCACATCCATCTGCATCACTTCGGTCCCGAGGCCGGCCTGTCCGGAGTCGCGGTGCTGGCCGAGAGCCACATCTCGATCCACACCTGGCCGGAGCGCGGCTATGCCGCCCTGGACATCTTCATGTGCGGCGTCTGCGATCCCTATAAGGCGATCCCGGTCCTGCGTCGTGCGTTCCAGCCCGGCACCGTCCAGCTGTCCGAGCAGAAGCGCGGCGTGATCGCGTGACCGAGCCCAAAGCGGGCGGCTGGTTCGAAGAGAAGCTCTACACCAACGTCCGGCAGACCTACGAAATCTCGCGGATTCTCTACCGCGAGAAAACCGAGCACCAGGACCTGATCATCTTCGAGACCCAGGTCTACGGCCGGGTCCTGGCGCTCGACAACATCGTTCAGGTCACGCAGAACGACGAATACGTCTATCACGAGATGCTGACCCATGTGCCGATCCTGGCGCATGGGAAGGCAAAGCGTATTCTCATCATCGGCGGCGGCGACGGCGGCATCCTGCGGGAGTGCCTGCAGCACAAGACCGTCAAGCACGTGACGATGGTCGAGCTCGACCGCGCGGTCGTCGACATGTGCCTCAAGCACATGCCGACCATCCCGGCCAAGGCCTTCAAGGACAAGCGCACCAATCTCGTCATCACGGACGGTGCGAAGTTCGTGCGCGAGACGAAAGAGAAGTTCGACATCATCATTGTCGACTCAACGGATCCGATCGGCCCTGGCGAAGTCCTCTTTACCGAAGAGTTCTATCGCGGCTGCAAACGCAGCCTGACGCCGGGTGGCATCCTGGTGAACCAGAACGGTGTGCCGTTCATGCAGGGCGACGAGGTCACCATGACCTATCGCCGGCGTCGCAAGTCGTTCAAGGACACCGGCTTCTATGTGGCGGCAATCCCGAGCTACTACGGCGGCTTCATGACCTTGGGCTGGGCGACCGATAACAAGAAGGCCCGCGCGGTGCCGGCAGCGACCATCCGCAAGCGCTTCCAGGCGGCCAAGCTGAAGACGAAGTACTACACGCCTGACATTCAGGCGGCTTGCTTCGCGCTCCCCGCCTTCGTCCAGAAGCACATCCGCTAAGCGGCTTAGCGTAGCTTCTACTTCAGCCACCTACTCGACTGTCACCCCGGCGAAAGCCGGGGCCCAGAAATCCCGCACCAGCCGAAGAGACCAGGCGACGTTCCACCGTACGGCGGAGCCGTTCCGTTACCCTGGGCCCCGGCTTTCGCCGGGGTGACGGTCAGTGTGGGCTAACGGCCGTCGTATGCGATTTGCCTAAATCGCCCCTTCCAGCAGATCGGCCAGCATCTCCGGCTGGTCCAGCATCACGTCGTGCCCGCTCGGCACGCTGTGCGTGGCCCAGGCCTTGTCGTTCTTCAGCGCCGCATAAGTCTTGCTGAAGATCGGTCCGGCATAGTCGCCGGCGAGGATGTAGGTGCGCTTTGTAATCGACTTGTGCGCGCCGTTAACCTTCACCTTCTCGAGCATGGTGCCCAGCGGCTGCGGCGTGCATTGGCTGTCGACCCAGGCCGCATCCTTCGCGTTCACCTTGAAGAACGCCGCCGGCATCGGCGGCACTGCCAGGCCGCCTTTTGCGCCAGCGCCGTCGATGATGCCCGGGCGGCGGTCGGGCGCCTGCAGATCCCAGAGCGATTGGCCGTTCTCGGGAACGAAGGCGTCGAGATAGACCAGCGATCTGATCTTGTCGGGAATGCGATCGGCGACGCCCGTGATCACCATGCCGCCGTAGGAGTGGCCGCACAGCACGATGTCGCTCAGACCTTCCCATTTCACGACGCCGAGAATGTCCTCGATGTGCGTGGTGAGGTTGATGGACCCGTCGAGCTGATGCGAACGCTCACCAACACCGGACATTGTCGGCGCGAAGACCCGATGTCCTTTCCGGGTCAGCAGGTCTGAAACCCGCCGCCAGCACCAGCCGCCATGCCACGCGCCATGCACCAGCACGAATGTCGCCATCATCCCCTCTCCCGGTTTTGTTTATTTCGACGGCTCGAACTTCAGCGAGGCGCCGTTCATGCAATAACGCAGCCCCGTCGGCTTCGGGCCATCCTCGAAAACATGGCCGAGGTGACCGCCACATTTCGCGCAATGAACTTCCGTACGGGTCATGAAAAGGCTGCGGTCGGTCGTCGTATCGACCGCGCCGTCCAGCGGCTGATAGAAGCTGGGCCAGCCGGAGCCGCTATTGTATTTGGTCTCGGAGGTGAAGAGTTCCTGGCTGCAGCCCGCGCACAGGAACTTGCCGGGCCGGTATTCCTTGTCGAGCGGACTGGTTCCCGCCGGCTCGGTGCCGTGCTTGCGCAGCACCCGATATTGCTCGGGCGTCAGTTTCGCGCGCCACTCGTCATCGCTGAGAGTGACTTCAGCTGGAGAATTCTCTGTTTTTTCAGTCATGCCGGCCCTTCAATGTTAGGCGCCGGGGGTGCCCTCGGCGCTGGCAGCGCCTTCGCCCTCGGGCGCAGGCATCATGGCGCCCTGTACATCGGCCCCCTCGAGATTGACGTTCTCGAGATTGGCGCCGATGAGGATGGCACCTCGGAGATTGGCACGCGTCAATAACGCATCGGTGAGGTTCGCGTTCTTGAGCGCCGTGCCGCGCAGATTGGCTTCCGTCAGGTTCGCACCGGCCAGATTGGCCGGCCACAGGCGGCCCGTCGGTTTTCCGTCTGGCCCCTTCAGATCGACCGCGCTGATGCTGGCGGTGGCCAGATTGGCGCGCGACAGATTGGCGGTCGACAGGTTCGCGCCGTCCATCACCGCACCGGCCATATCGGCGCCGGTGAGATCCGCACCGAACAGATCGGACATGACCAGCGTGACGCCCTGCAGGCGCGCGCCGACGAGCTTAGCGCCGCGCAGCGTCGCGCCGCTGAGATTGAGATTGCTGAGATCGATCTGGGTCAGGTCGGCATTAGCGAGGTTCGCGCGCGAGCCCTGCTTGCCGTCCGTCTTGATCCACATGACATGCGACTTGATCGTCGTCTGGACAGTGTCGGAGAACGATTCGCTGGGCTTTGCCAGATTCGCGCCCGACATGTTGGCGCGCGAGACATCGGCGCCTTCCATTTTGGCCCCGATCAGGTTGGCGCCTTCCAGATTGGCGCCATCGATCAGCGCACCCGACATATCGGCATTCTTGAGATTGGCGCCGATCATGCTGGCGCCCTCGAAATTGCAGCCCTTGAGATCGGCGTTCGTGAGATTGGTCTTGTTCAGGGACGCCTTGGACAGGCTTGCTCCCGACATGCGGGCGCCCGTGCAATCCGCGTCATTGAGCATCGAATTGGAAAGGTCGGCGCCGGAAATGTTCGCCTTGGCCTGCGCCGGTGCCGGACCGCCAGGTGTCGACGTGCTCGACGTCTGGAGCTTCGGGCCTTCCTTGTTGTCGCTGGTCAGAAGCGTGCCGCCGCGCAGATCGACATCGCGCAGGTTGGCTCCCTTCATCTTCGTGCCGCGCAGATACGCGCCGCGCATATCCGCCCGCAGGCAGATTGCTCCGGTCAGATCGGCGCGATCGAGATTGGCCGCGAAAAGGTCGGCTTCGGTCAGATCGGCACCGATGAGAACCGCCCGCGCGAGGTTGGCGCCGGACATCTTGGCGCCCCGCAGATTGGCTTTCGGCAACGTGACGCCCTGCAAATCGGCCATGGCGAGATTAGCCCGAACCCCGCCCGGCTTGCGGCCAAGCCAGCGTTCGTGGAGCTGCAAAATCTTCATTAACTCTTGCGGCGTCATAGACGATCACATTAACTCAAATAATGGTGCAATAAAACGGGTTAACCGCGCTTA
Source organism: Alphaproteobacteria bacterium (assembly GCA_965279355.1). GTDB lineage: Bacteria > Pseudomonadota > Alphaproteobacteria > CACIAM-22H2 > CACIAM-22H2. Next base: position 843,634 of record OZ257155.1, read on the forward strand.
ACCGGACCTTACTTGCGCTGACAACCACCCGTCCACTAATTGTGCAATCGTTATCACGATTCGCGCGCATAAGGGGTTTCCAAGCAACGCTTTGCGTCGCCCGGCCCACCATCGTTAACGTTTGGCCTGAAAGAATGGTTAACGGGCTGCCGGTCCGCCCTGCGGCGCGCCCGCGACATCCGGGTCCGTCAGGCCGAGCGCCGGGAACAGCGCCGCCATGGCCGCCAGCAGACGATATTCGCCAAACCGCGCCGTCAATTCACCCGTCACGACATTGCCCGCAGCACCGGAGAAGTCGCTTTCCGCATCCAGAAGGTCGATCACAGTCTTGCGGCCGACCTCGTATTGCTGTTTGTAGGCTTCCCGCGCCAGACCGGATTGGCGAAGCTGCTCACTTAGAATGGGTAAGCGGTCGCGCGCGGTCTCCAACGCATTCCAGGAAATCTGTGTCTCCTGCTCCAGGGCGCGGCGGGACTGCAGCAGAGTATTTCGAGATTTCGCAAGACGCTCAAGGGCGCCACGCCGCCGGGCAAGATCGCCGCCGCCCTGATAGAGATTGTATTTCATGACCAGCAACGCGGTGTTGTCGGTGCTCATCCCTTGAGTGCCAAAAAGATTTTTACCGCGACTGTTGGACAGCTCGACATCGAACCGCGGCAAGAACCGCGAATCCGCCTGGTCGATTTCCGCGGTTGCCGCCTCCACATCTTTGGCCGCCGCTTTCAGGGCAGGACTTTGCGCAAGGGCAATTCCTTGCGCCTGCTCGTCGCTTGTCGGAAGATCGGCGCGCAGATTGGGGACCGGCGCCAACTCGCCAGGCCGTGTTCCCACCACACGCATGAAGGTTGCCTCGGCATCGCGAAGACGACCGCGCGCCTGCTCAAGATTGGCACGCGCGCCGGCCATCCGCGCCTCGGCACGCGGTAATTCGGTTGTGTCGCCGCGACCTCGGACAGCGACTTCGCGATCCGGATCGCGATCCGCAGCCTGTTCGCTGGTCAAACCAGCTCGCGCCCTAGCCCGGCCGACGATCTCCGTGTGGCTGCGGACGCTGTCGGTGGCCACACGAACCAGTTCACGGTTCCGCAGGACTTCCAGATACGCCTCAATTGCGGCCAATGCGATGGTGTTTGCGGAAACCTTGACCCGCTCTCCGGCTGCCGCTTCTTTGGCCCGCGCGCGATCGACGTCTCCAGTCGTGCCGCCGAAGTCGTAAAGCATCTGTCTTAGCGATAGGTTGCCCTCCTGGCGCCAGAGCGTAGTGGGTGTATCCGATCGCTGACGCGAAAATTGCGTGTTGGTTTCCTGCAAACCTGTCGATGCCCGGAAATCGAGAGACGGGAAATACCCGGCGCGGGCCTGCTCGCGATCCTGCGCGGCAATCCGCACGTCATCGCGCGCGATCATGACATCAGGGTTGGTTCGAAGAGCCAGACGGACGGTCTCGTCGAGCGTCAGACCAAAGCCGGCGGTCGGCAGAATGGCCAGAACGAAGGCAAGCGTGGCCGCCAGGGGAACGCGGCCAACCCAACGTGCTCCGGTTATGTGTAGACGCAGAAATGCCATGGGCCCGGAAACTACTCAGTATCCCTTTCGATATCCTCAATACCTTGATTCTTAACGGAACGTCCGAAAATTCACCAATTGTTATCTAAAATACCCTACGAGTAGGATGACTTAATCCATCAAACAGACCGGAGCCTCACCAGGCCAGCCCGGATGACAGCACCACAAGACACTGACGGCCTCACCGTGGCCCGACCGGCCGCGCCGACCAAGCCGGCCGCCGAAAGCTGGCGCGTGCCCGGCGCCGGCACTGGCGATGCCCTTTTGCAATGCCTGGTCGCCATTTCGGCCCTGCTCGATCGGCCCAAGAGCGCGGAAGCGTTCATCGCCGGACTGCCGCTCGCTGACGGGGTCCTGACCCCAGACCTGTTTGTGCGGGCCGCCACGCGCACAGGCCTGTCGGCTGCGATCGACCGCCGGCCGCTCGCCGGGATTCCGTCGTACACCCTGCCCTGCGTCCTGCTACTAAAAAATCGCGCCGCCTGCATCCTGCTCGCGGTCAAGGGCGACACAGCCGATGTGCTTCTGCCGGAAACCGGCCACGGCAGCCAGAGCATGAAGCTCGCGGACCTGACCGATCTTTACGACGGCTACGCCATTTTCGTCCGCCCCGAGCATGCCTTCGACACCCGCGCGGAAGAAACCCGGCGCGCGCGCCCGTCGAGCTGGTTCTGGGGCACGATCTTCAGTTTCTGGCCGGTTTATCTGGAAGTTGCGGTTGCCGCGCTCATCGTGAACCTGTTCTCGCTGACCGGCGCGCTGTTCTCGATGAACGTCTATGACCGCGTCGTGCCGAACAACGCGACCGAAACGTTGTGGGTTCTGGCGGTCGGCGCTTTTGTCGTCTTTGCATTCGATCTCGTGCTGCGCAGCCTGCGCAACTACTTCCTCGACAATGCCGGCAGCCGCGCCGATGTCCTGCTCGCCAGCCGTATCTTCGAGCACGTTCTCGATGTTCGCCTTGCCGGACGTCCCGCCTCCGCCGGCGCGTTCGCCAATCACCTGCGTGAATTCGAAACGCTCCGCGACTTCTTCACGTCATCGACGCTGGTCGCCCTGATCGACTTCCCTTTCGCGATCCTGTTCATGATCGTGATCTGGGTGATCGGCGGTCCGCTCGCCGCGGTCCCGGCCATCGCTTTTCCGATCGTCGCCCTGATCGGATTTGTGGTTCAGGCCCCGCTCAATCGCGCGGTGCGGACATCGTTTGTCGAAGCCACGCAGAAGCACGGCATCCTTGTCGAGACACTGCACGGCCTTGAAACCATCAAAAGTATCGGCGCCGAAGGCCGTATGCTGGGCCGTTGGGAGCGCATTGTCGGCCAGACCGCGCGCTCCTCGATGATGGTGCGCACGCTGTCCGCCCTCGCCGTCAACTTTTCATTGTTCGCGCAGAGCGCCGTTTCGGTCGTGATGGTCATCGTCGGCGTCTATCTGATTACCGACGGGCAGCTGTCTCTCGGCGCCCTCATCGCCAGCACGATGCTGGCCGGCCGCGCCATGATGCCGCTATCGCAGGTGGCCGCACTCTGCGTGCGACTGGTGCAGTCGCTCGCCTCGCTCGAAGCCCTCAACAAGATCATGGAACTGCCGGTCGAACGTCCCTCGACCGCAAACTTCGTCCATCGCCCGGATCTGCGCGGCGATATCGAGTTCAAGAACGTCACCTTCAGCTATCCCAACCAGAAAATGGGAGCGCTCAACGGTCTCAGCCTGAATATCCGCGCCGGCGAACGCGTCGGCGTGATCGGACGCATCGGCTCCGGCAAGAGCACGATCGCGCGTCTGGTGCTCGGCCTCTACGAACCGCAATCGGGATCGGTGCTCATCGACGGCACCGACCTCCGTCAGATCGATCCGGCCGCCTTGCGTCGCAGGACCGGCAGCGTGCTGCAGGATGTCTATCTGTTCTACGGAAGCGTTCGCGAAAATATCCTCTCCGGTTCGCCCTCGTCGGACGACGCGGCGTTGCTGCGCGCGGCGAGCGTTGCAGGTGTCGATGAGTTCGTAAATCGCCACCCGATGGGCTTCGACCTTCAGGTCGGCGAACGCGGCGATCAGCTCTCGGGCGGACAGCGCCAGGCGGTTGCCATCGCACGCGCACTGGTTGGCGATCCGCCGATCCTGCTGCTCGATGAGCCGACCAGCGCCATGGATAATAGCTCCGAGACGCGCTTCAAGGCGCGGCTGACCGAATATCTGCCGGGCAAGACGCTCATCCTGATTACCCATCGTTCCTCCCTGCTGTCTCTGGTCGATCGCCTGATCGTGATCGACGGCGGCCGCGTCGTCGCCGACGGGCCGCGCGAAACGGTCCTGTCCGCCCTGTCCCAGGGTCGCGTCAAAGCGGGCGAGACCTGAGCCATGGCGAACTGGTCCGACACCGATTTCGCACCCGACACCACCGCCGCCAAGTTGCGCGGCCCGGCGCATAGCGCACACCTGCTGCTGATTCTCGTCGCCCTCTTCCTCGCCGTCTTCATCGGCTGGGCCGCGTTTGCCCCGATCGATGAAGTGACGCGTGGCGAAGGACGCGTCATTCCCTCGGGCCAGGTACAGATCGTGCAGCACGCCGAAGGCGGCGTGGTACAGGAAATCCTGGTGCGCGAAGGCGAGACGGTTGAACGCGGCAAGCTCTTGCTGCGCGTCGAAGGCTCGATCACTGAAGCCGATTTCCGCGAAAAGCGCGGTCGCTATCTCGCGCAGATTGCAGCGATCTCCCGTCTCGAAGCGGAGATCGATGACAAGCCGGTGCAGATGCCACCGGAGGTCGTCAAGGAAGCGCCGACTGTCGCCGAGGCTGAACTGCAGCTCGATCGCGCCCGTCGCAACGAAAACCAGACGGCTCTGGATGTCCTGAAAAACCAGATCAACCAGCGTCGCCAGGAACTTGCGGAACTGCAGAGCAAGGAACGCCAGCTGCGGCGTTCCGTCGAACTCGCCAGCGAAGAACTGCGCATTACCGAGCCGCTTCTGGCACGCGGCGGCATCAGCCGTGTGGAATTGCTGCGGCTGCAGCGCGAGGTTAACGACCTGCGCGGACAGCTCGATGCCGTCTCCCTCGCCATTCCGCGCGCGCAATCGGCGCAGTCCGAAGCGCAGCAGCGGATGGAGGAAAAAGCAGCAACGACCAAGCGCGAAGCGCTCACAGAGCTGAGCCGCCGCCGCACCGAGGCCGCGGCCATCGGTGAAACCGTCACGGCCGAAAGCGTGCGCGTGACGCGCACCGAAGTCCGCTCCCCCGTGCGCGGCACGATCAAGCAGCTCAAGGTCAACACCGTCGGTGGCGTTATCCGGCCAGGCCAGGAACTCATCGAAATTGTGCCGCTGGATGAAACACTCGTCGTCGAGGCGCGGATAGCGCCTCCTGACGTGGCGTTCCTACGACCCGGCCAGAACGCCATCGTCAAGGTGACGGCATACGATTTCGCAATCTATGGCGGCCTCGCCGCAAAGCTGGAAGAGATCAGTGCGGACAGTCTTCAGGACGAGCGCGGCACCGTCTATTTCCGCATCCGCGTTCGGACCGACCGCAGCTATCTTGGATCCGCTGAACGTCCGCTGCCGATCATTGCCGGCATGACTGCCAACGTCGATGTGCTGACCGGGGAAAAGACGGTTCTCGATTATCTGTTGAAGCCATTCCTCAAAGCGCGCGATCGCGCGCTGCGCGAGCGCTGATCAACTGAGGTCGGAGCCGACGGTAACCTCAGGCCCGCAGTAAAGCGTCACTCCGCTGCCGAACTGGTAATAGCGCAGCCCGGCCACCTCTTCACCCGCGGCGGTCACATGCGCTTCCGCGGTACCGCTTGCCGTGATCGCCTCTTCGGCAATGACGCCAATCATCCCCGCGCCGGTACTGCGGATCACGATTTCGCCGCCCGGATCCGGGAGCAAATCTGCCAACGCCAGCATGACTTTGCCGGAGTCGGCGGCAGAACTTTCTTCATCTATTTTAGGCATGTTTAGGGTCTCCCCAAGCCGCGAGGTGACCGTATGCCCTCCGGTAGACTAGGTACATCCTCTAAATACCAAAACACATACTATAGTGTATTATTACAATTGTAATTTAATCCAATTTAATTCAATTACCATTGAGGTAGGGACGTTCTCCGGTAGACTCTCAATACTTACCCTGAAGAACGACAGAATAGACTTCTGCAGGCGTCAAAACGGGCGATATGGCTGAGACGACGACCGATACCGGCACGACGCCCGCACAAGCGGAGGCGTCGGATGCGACGTTGAACGCCAATGCCGTGCTCGGCGCTGGTGGCCCCCCCGTCACGATTCAAATTCAGTCCGGGCAGCCGATCGATCTTTCGCGCCTGATCACCCCCGGCGCCGAGATGGCGGTTCAGGGTCGCGATCTGGTGATCACCCGTCCGGATATGGCGACGGTGATCGTCCGCGATTTTGCCACCGCGGCGAACGGCGCGGTGCCAACGGCGGTTACACTTGCGACAGGCGTCGTCATTCCCGCCAGCGAGCTGATCGTTGTCACGCAGCAGCTTGGCAATGCTTCGGTCGGCGATGTTGTCGGCCGCGTGGTATCGCAGGTTGCCCCTGCTGCCGGCCCTGTAACCTCCGTACAAGGGCCGGTCCAATCGACGAGTGCGAACGCCGCGCAGGCCCAGCCGCAGGCACCGCAATCGTCCGCGACGTCCCATGAAACCAACTTCAATCCGGCCCCGCCCGTCACGGTCTCCAGCGGCAATGCCGATCCTAGTGGCGTGCGCGCTGAACCCGTTGCCGCCCTGCGGACTGAAGTTCCTTCGACCTTCGCGCCCGCACCCGTTGCCGGCGCTCCGGTTGCGCCGGTTGCCGCAACGACGGCGCCGGCACCTGCCGCGCCGACGGTAACCGAAACTCCAACCAGCGCGCTGCAGCTCCAGGCCTTCGACACCACGCCGCAACGCGTGCCGGTTCCAAACCTCACGAATCTGTCGGGCGCATCATCCGGTGTGAATGTTCTCGATACCGGGTTCACAGCGCCGTTCGCGAATTTCCAGATCGACCATCCAAGCGAAACGGCGCAGGTCCAGATCACCGTCGCGCTGAACGCTGCGGGCGGGAATTTCACTGCGGCATCACTCACGGCATCCGGCTTCACCCAGGCTGCGGACGGCACCTATCAATTCACCGGCACTGCCACGGAAGCCGAAGCCGCCATCCATCAGCTCGTGTTCGATCCTGCTGGCGCGGACTCCGGCACGACGTCGACCACAACCTTCACGGTCTCCGCCAAGGACAGTGGCGACGCCCCTGTCACGAACACCGACACCAGCGTCGTGGCCTACGGCACCGGCGGCGGCGCAGGCGGCGATTCCGTCACGCTGCCCCTCCCCGCCCAGGGCGAGACGATCAATCTCGGCGCCGGCTCCGACACGCTGACTCTCGCCGATGGCAACAACACGCTGACCACGGTCAGCGTCGAAACGATCATCGGCGGTTCCGGCACCGACAAGGTCACACTCGGCACCTCGGGCGCCGTCTCCGTTTCCGGCATTGAATCGCTGCATGGCTCGGGCGGCATCGACATCGTGTCGCTGCAGAACGGCGGCACGCTTGCCATCTCCTCGATCGAAAGCGTGATCGGCAGCAGTGCGACCGACATCGTGCAACTCGGTGCCGGCGGCCAGTCCGTCCAGATCAACAGAGTCGACACCGTTGTCGGTGGCAGCGGCATCGACGTCATCACACTCGACGCCGGCAACACGGTCGCCGTTAATGTGACCGGCGTCGAGACCGTTATCGGCGGCACGGCCGATGACACCGTCAACATCGGCGTTGCCGTCAGCGGCATCTCCGTCACGCTCGGCGGCGGCAACGACGTTCTCAATCTCGCCGGTGGCACGAACACGCTGGCGGTCTCGGGCGTCGAGACCGTCCACGGTTCGTCGGCGGGCGATAATCTCACCCTCACGGCCGGCGTAAACGGCAGCACGATCGCTCTGGGCGCCGGCACCGACACGCTCAAGCTGGCCGACGGTGGCAACACCGCTTCGATTGCCAATGTCGAGAACGTCACCGGCGGAACGGGCACCGACACCGTTTCGATGGCAACGGCCGGCAGCGTTGCCGTCGCGGGCATCGAAACCCTGACCGGCAGCACCGGCACCGATACGGCGACGATGGCCGAGGCTGGAACGATTTCGGTCGCCGGCATCGAGACACTGATCGGTAGCACCGGCAATGACGATGTGACCATCGCCGCCGACAACGGCGCCACGGTAGACCTCGGCGCCGGCACCGACAAACTCACCCTCGCCGATGTCGCGAACTCGCTGACGGTCGCCGGCGTCGAGACTCTGTTCGGCGGCGCGCTCAACGATGCCGTCACGATGTCCGCCGCCGGTGCAATGACCATCGGCGGCGTCGAAACGCTGACCGGCAGCGGTGGCAATGACACGATCACCGTCACCGACGCGCTGGCCAATGCCGCGATCACGCTGGGCGCCGGAACCGACACCCTTACCCTCGCGGATGTCGCCAACTCCCTCACCATCGGTGGCGTCGAGAGCCTGATCGCCGGAGCGGGGATCGATCAGATCACCCTCGCCGAAGCCGGCACGATCTCCGTTGCCAATGTCGAGACGCTGACCGGCAGCCTCGGCAACGATACCGTCAACATCACCACGGCGCTCACCGGCGGAACCATCGGGCTTGGAAGCGGCAACGACACGCTGACCCTCGGCGATTTCGCCAACGCGGTTTCCGTCGCCGGCGTCGAGAACCTGATCGGCGGTACCGGCAGCGATAGCGTGACAATGACGGCCGCCGGCAGCATGACCGTCAGCGGCATCGAGAGCGTGACCGGCAGCGCCGGTACGGACGCGATCACGCTCGGCACGACCGGTTCGGTCGCCGTTAGCGGTGTCGAGACCGTTACAGGCAGTGCCGGCACGGACACGCTGACTCTCGCCAACGGTACCAACACAGTCACCGTCTCTAGCGTTGAGACGGTCGTCGGTGGCAGCAGCATGGACAGCGTCACACTTGGCTCGGCCGGCGCGATCACGATCAGCGGCGTCGAGACAGTTGTCGGCAGCGCCGGAAACGACACGGTCACCATGGGCGCCACCGGAACGCTCGCCGTCTCCGGCATCGAGAGTGTTGCCGGTAGTGCCGGCACGGACACGCTGACTCTCGCCGACGGCACCAACACAATCACCGTCTCCGGCGTTGAAAGTGTCGTCGGTGGCAGCGGCACCGACAGCATCACGCTCGGCTCGGCCGGTGCGATCACAGTCAGCGGCGTCGAGAGCATCACTGGCAGCGCCGGAACAGATACCGTTACGATCGCAGCGCCTGGCAACCTTGCGGCGTCCGGTATCGAAAGCGTCGTTGGCAGTTCAGGCGTCGACACCCTCACTCTCACGGATGGCGGCAACGTCGTCTCCGTCAGCGGTGTCGAGACGGTGATTGGCGGCTCTGGTATCGATGTTGTCACGGCATCCGGCAGCATCACCGCGATTGGGGTCGAGACGCTCATCGCCGGCTCCGGCGATGACGTCGTTACGCTCTCGGCAGCCCAGACAGGCGGCACGATCGATCTCGGCGCCGGCAACGATCAGCTGATCCTCGCCGACGGTGCCAACACGCTCTCCGTCGGCGGCGTTGAAACACTGACCGGCGGCACCGGCACCGATGCCATCACCCTCGGCGCGGCAGGTGCCATTGAGATCAGCGGCATCGAGACTGTGACCGGAAGCGCCGGCAACGACGCGGTCACGCTGGGCACATCGGGTGCGATCACCGTCGGCGGCGTGGAAAGCATTACAGGCGGCACCGGTACCGACACCGTTACGATGGCTGCCGCCGGCAACCTCGTCGCCTCCGGCATCGAGAGTGTTATCGGCAGTGCCGGTACCGACACTCTCTCGCTCGCCAACGGCACCAACACCGTCAGCATCTCCGGCATCGAAAGCGTCGTTGGTGGCACGGGAACCGATACCGTCGCACTTGGCACCGCCGGTGCTATCGCCGTCAGCGGCATTGAAAGCGTCACTGGAAGCGCGGGCACCGACACCGTCACCATGACAACCGCCGGCGCGATGATAGCCTCCGGTGTGGAGAGCATTGTCGGCAGCGCCGGAACAGATACGCTCACTCTGACCGACGGCACCAACGCGACCAGCATCGCGGGTATCGAAACGGTTATCGGCGGATCCGGCACCGATACGGTGACGCTGACCGCCGGTAGCGCCGTTACCGTAACAGGCGTTGAGACGCTGGTTGGCAGCGCCGGCGCGGATACGGTGACGCTGGGCTCCGCGGCCACGATGACAATCGGCGGCGTAGAAACCATCACCGGCAGCGCCGGCAACGATACGATCACTCTTTCCTCCGCCCAGACTTCGGGAACCATCGATCTAGGTGCCGGCACCAACGACCAGCTGACCCTGGCCAACGGCACCAACACGGTCACTGTCTCCGGCATTGAAACCGTCGTCGGTGGCAACGGCACCGACAGCGTCACGCTTGGCACGGCTGGTGCGATCACGGTCAGCGGCGTCGAGAGCATCACCGGCAGCGCCGGCACCGACACCGTCACGATGGCCGCCGCCGGTAACCTCGCCGCGACTGGCGTTGAAAGCGTCATCGGCAGTGCCGGCACGGACACCCTTACTCTCGCCAACGGCACCAACACGGTTTCCGTCTCCGGTGTTGAGACCGTCGTCGGTGGCAGCAGCACGGACAGTGTCACGCTGGGCGCGGCTGGCGCGATTACGGTCAGCGGCATCGAAAGCATCACCGGCAGCGCCGGCACCGACACCGTCACCATGGCCGCCGCCGGCAGCCTCGCCGCCTCCGGCGTCGAAAGCGTCATCGGCAGTGCCGGTACGGATACGCTCACGCTTGCCAACGGCACCAACACGGTCACCGTCTCCGGTGTTGAGACCGTCGTCGGCGGTAGCGGCACCGACAGCATCACGCTCGGCACGGCTGGCGCGACCACCGTTAGTGGCGTTGAGAATGTCACCGGCAGCGCTGGAACCGACACCGTCACAATGGCGACCGCCGGCAATCTCACCGCCACTGGCGTTGAAAGCGTCATTGGGAGTGCCGGCACCGATACGCTGACGCTGGCGGACGGCACGAACACGGTCGGCGTCGCCGGCATCGAAACCATCGTCGGCGGTAACGGCACCGATACGGTCGCCATGACCGCCACTGGCGCTGTAACCGTCACGAATATCGAGACGCTCACCGGCAGCGCCGGCACGGATGCGGTCACGCTCGGCTCGGCTGCCGCGATGACCATCGGCGACGTTGAGGCCATTACCGGTAGCAGCGGCAACGACGCAATCACGCTATCCCTTGCCGCAAGCGGCGTGACAGTCGATCTGAGCGCCGGCACGGATACGCTCACCCTCGCGGACGGCGCCAACACCCTGTTTGTCGCCGGCGCCGAAACGCTGATCGGCGGCACCGGTACCGATACGGTCACCATGACCGCTTCCGGCAGCATGGTTGTCAGCGACGTCGAGACTGTGACCGGCAGCGCCGGTACGGATGCAATCACTCTCGGCACATCGGGCACGCTCACCGCCAGTGGCATCGAAACCGTCATTGGCAGTGCCGGTGCCGACACCGTCACGCTGGGCTCTGCGGGTAACATCGCGACATCGGGTGTCGAAAGCGTCGTCGGCAGTAGCGGTACCGATACCCTGACGCTTGCTGACGGTACGAACACTGTCAGCGTGGGCGGCATTGAAACGGTCGCCGGCGGTTCTGGCGCCGACACGATCACGATGACCGCCGCCGGCGCGATGACGGTCACCGGTGTCGAAACGCTCACCGGCAGCGCCGGCACGGACGCCGCCACGCTGGGCTCTGCCGCGACCATGACGATCGGTGGCATCGAGACCATCATCGGTAGCAGCGGCAACGATGCGATTACGCTGTCGACCGCACAGACTGCCGGGACGATCAATCTCGGAGCCGGCAGCGACGACCAGCTGACTCTGGCGAACGGCACCAACACGATCAGCGTTGCCGGCATTGAAACCGTCACCGGCGGCGCGGAGACCGACACGGTCACAATGACGGCCGCGGGCAGCATGACCGTCTCCGGCGTCGAAACGGTTACCGGCAGCGCCGGCACAGACACAATCACCCTCGGCTCCGCTGGCGCGATCACGGTTGGCGGCATCGAGAGTGTTGTGGGAAGCACCGGCACGGACACCGTGACGATGGGCGCCGCCGGCACGCTGGCAATTTCTGGCGTTGAGAGCATCATCGGAAGCGCCGGTGTCGACACGCTGACCCTCGCCGACGGCGGCAACATCATTTCTGTCAGCGGCGTCGAAACCGTCATCGGCGGATCAGGCATAGATGTCGTTACGGCATCCGGCAGTATCACGGCCATCGGCGTCGAAACGCTGATCGCGGGCGCCGGGAACGACGTCGTTACGCTGACGACGACGCAGAGCGGCGGCACGATCGACCTTGGCGCCGGTGACGATCAGCTCATCCTGGCCGACGGCACCAACACGCTTTCCGTCAGCGGCGTCGAAACGCTGACCGGCGGCACCGGCACCGATACGGTGACGATGACCTCGGCCGGCGCGATGACCGTAACCGGCATCGAGACCCTGGTCGGCAGCGCGGGCACCGACGCAGTCACCATGGCCGCCGCCGGTAACCTCGCCGCGACTGGCGTTGAAAGCATCATCGGCAGTGTCGGCACCGATACGCTCACGCTTACCAACGGCACTAACACAGTCAGCGTCTCCGGCATCGAGACCGTCGTCGGCGGTAGCGGCACGGACAGCATCACCCTCGGCACGGCTGGCGCCATCACCGTCAGCGGTGTCGAAAGCATCACCGGCAGCGCCGGCACCGACACCGTCACCATGGCCGCCGCCGGTAACCTCGTCGCCTCCGGCGTCGAGAGCGTTATCGGCAGTGCCGGCACAGATACACTCACGCTTACCAACGGCACCAACACCGTCAGCGTCTCCGGCATCGAGACCGTTGTCGGCGGCAGCGGCACCGACAGCATCACGCTCGGCTCGGCTGGCGCAGTTACAGTCAGCGGTGTCGAAAGCATCACCGGCAGCGCCGGCACCGACACCGTCACCATGGCCGCCGCCGGCAACCTCGTCGCCTCCGGCGTCGAGAGCGTTATCGGCAGTGCCGGCACGGATACATTCACGCTCGCCAACGGCACCAACACCGTCACCGTCTCCGGCATCGAGACCGTTGTCGGCGGCAGCGGCACCGACAGCATCACGCTCGGCTCGGCTGGCGCAGTTACAGTCAGCGGCGTCGAAAGCATCACCGGCAGCGCCGGCACCGACACCGTCACGATGGCCGCCGCCGGTAACCTGGCCACCTCCGGTGTCGAGAGCGTTGTCGGTAGTGCCGGCACGGACACCCTTACCCTCGCCAATGGCACCAACACAGTTTCCGTTTCCGGTGTTGAGACCGTCGTCGGTGGCAGCGGCACGGACAGCATCACGCTTGGCACTGCCAGCGCGATCACGATCAGCGGTGTCGAGAGCATCACCGGCAGCGCCGGCACCGACACCGTCACGATGGCTGCCTCCGGTAACCTGGCCACCTCCGGCGTCGAGAGCGTTGTCGGTAGTGCCGGCACGGACACCCTTACTCTCGCCAACGGCACCAACACGGTTACCGTCTCCGGCATTGAGACCGTCGTCGGTGGCAGCGGCACGGACAGCATTACGCTCGGCGCGGCTGGCGCAGTTACAGTCAGCAGTGTCGAGAGCATCACCGGCAGCACCGGCACCGACACCGTTACCATGGCCGCCGCCGGCAGCCTCGCCACTTCCGGTGTCGAAAGCGTTGTTGGTAGTGCCGGCACGGACACGCTGACTCTCGCCGACGGCACCAACACCGTCACCGTCTCCGGCATCGAGACCGTTGTCGGTGGCAGCGGCACGGACAGCATCACGCTCGGCGCGGCTGGCGCAGTTACAGTCAGCGGTGTCGAGAGCATCACCGGCAGCGCCGGCACCGACACCGTCACGATGGCCGCCGCCGGCAGCCTCACCACTTCCGGTGTCGAGAGCGTTGTCGGGAGTGCCGGTACGGATACACTCACCCTCGCCAACGGCACCAACGCGGTCACCGTCTCCGGCGTCGAGACGGTCGTTGGCGGCAGCGGCACGGACAGCATCACGCTCGGTACGACCGGCGCCATCACCGTCAGCGGCGTCGAGACCGTCACCGGGAGCACCGGCAACGATTCGATCACGCTGTCCGCCGCGCAGACCTCGAGCACCGTCAATCTCGGTGATGGCAACGATCAGCTGACACTGGCCGACGGCACCAACACAATTTCAGTCGGCAATGTAGAGACGCTGGTCGGCGGCACCGGGGCGGATACGGTCACGATGACCGCCGCCGGCGCCATGACCGTGACCAATGTCGAGACGGTTACCGGCAGCGCCGGCACAGACGTTATCACCCTGGGCACGGCTGGTTCGATCACGGTCAGTGGCGTCGAAACAGTGACCGGCAGCGCCGGTACCGACACCGTCACCATGGGTGCCTCCGGCACCCTCGCCGCCTCCGGCGTGGAAAGCGTCATTGGCAGCGCCGGCACGGATACGCTCACGCTTGGCGACGGCGGCAATGTCATTTCGGTCACCGGCGTCGAGACGGTGATCGGCGGATCCGGCATCGATATCGTCACAGCGTCAGGCAACATCACCGCGATCGACGTCGAAACGCTGATTGCCAGCGCCGGCAACGACACGGTCACGCTCACGGCAGCGCAGAGTAGCGGCACGATCGATCTTGGCGCCGGCGACGACCAGCTGATCCTGGCCGACGGCACCAACACCCTGTCCGTCATCGGCGTCGAGACGCTGACCGGCGGCACCGGCACCGATTCAATCACCATGGCCGCCGCAGGCGCCATGACCTTGACCGGCGTCGAAACCCTGACCGGAAGCGCCGGAACCGACGCCATCACGCTCGGCACTTCGGGCGCGATCACGGTCAGCGGGATCGAGACGGTGACCGGTAGCGTCGGGACCGACACCGTGACGCTCGGCACGGCGGGCGCCGTCACAGTCGGCGGTGTGGAAAGCATAATCGGCAGTGCCGGGACCGACACCGTCACGATGGCAGCGGCCGGTAACATCACGGCATCGGGCATTGAGAGCGTGATCGGCAGCGGTGGCACCGACACGCTCACCCTGGCGAACGGCACCAACGCGGTCAGCGTCTCCGGTGTCGAGAGCGTCGCGGGTGGCTCGGGGACCGACACCATCACCATGGCCGCCGCCGGCAGCATGACCGTAACCGGCGTAGAGACGCTGGTCGGTAGCGCCGGCGCGGATGCCGTCACGCTCGGCGCGGCTGCAGCGATGACTATCGGTGGCGTCGAAACGATTACCGGCAGTGCCGGCAACGATACGATCACGCTGTCGTCCGTGCAGACATCGGGCACCATCGACCTCGGCGCGGGCACGGCCGACACGCTGACCCTCGCCGACGGGACGAACACACTTTCAGTCAGCAGCGTTGAAACGCTGGTCGGCGGCACGGGTACCGATACGGTCACGATGACCGCCGCCGGTGCAATGACCGTCACCAATGTAGAGACAGTCACAGGCAGTGCCGGCACCGACGCCCTTACGCTTGGCACCGCTGGCGCAATTACCGTCAGCGGCGTCGAAACTGTTACGGGCAGCGCCGGCACTGACACAGTGACCATGGCCGCTGCGGGCAACCTGGTTACCTCCGGCGTTGAGAGCGTCGTCGGCAGCGTCGGTACGGACACCCTGACCCTCGCAAACGGCACGAACACGGTCAGCGTCAGCGGCGTTGAGACGGTCGCGGGCGGTTCGGGCACCGATACCGTGACGATGACTTCCGCCGGCGCCCTGACCGTGACCGGCGTCGAGACACTTGTCGGCAGCGCTGGCACGGATGCCGTCACCCTCGGCTCCGCTGCAGCCATGACCATCGGTAGCGTTGAGACGATCACCGGCAGCTCCGGCAACGACGCGATCACGCTTTCGGCCGCACTGACCTCGGGCACGATCGACCTCGGCGACGGCTCAGCCGATGCGTTGACCCTTGCCAACGGGACCAACACACTTTCAGTCGGCAGCGTAGAGACGCTGGTCGGCGGTACCGGCACCGATACGGTCACCATGACCGCCGCCGGTGCCATGACCGTCACGAATATCGAGACCGTGACCGGCAGCGGCAGCACCGATGCCATCACGCTGGGTGCGGCTGGCGCCATCACCGTCAGCAATATCGAGACGGTGACCGGTAGCGCGGGAACGGATGCCGTAACACTCGGCTCGGCTGGCTCAATCACCGTGGGCGGCGTCGAAACCGTTACCGGTAGTGCTGGCACCGACACTGTAACCATGGCCGCCGCCGGCAACATGGTTGCCTCAGGTGTCGAAAGCGTCATCGGCAGCGCTGGCACGGATACGCTGACGCTCGCCAGCGGCGCCAATGCCGTGAGCATCTCCGGTGTCGAGAGCGTCACGGGGGGCGCCGGCACGGATACAGTCACAATGACGACCGCCGGCTCGCTCGCGGTTACCGGTGTCGAGACACTGGTCGGCAGCTCCGGCGCCGACACCGTGACGCTGGGCTCTGCCGCGACCATGACGATCGGTGGTGTGGAAACCATCACCGGCAGCAGCGGCAACGACAAAATCACCCTGTCTACCGCCCAGACCACGGGAGCCATCAACCTTGGCAGCGGCACAGCGGATACCCTGACCCTCGCCAACGGAACGAACACGCTGTCGGTTAGCGGTGTCGAAACGTTGGTTGGCGGCACGGGCACCGATACGGTCACCATGACCGCCGCCGGCGCCATGTCCGTCACAAGCGTTGAGACACTCGTCGGCAGCAGCGGTGACGACACCATCACGCTGTCGGCCGCACAGACCTCAGGCACGATCAACCTTGGTGCCGGCTCGGCCGATGCGCTGGTCCTTGCCAACGGCACCAACACGATCAGCGTTTCCGGAATCGAAACCATTACCGGCGGCAGCGGCACGGATACCGTGACAATGACAGCCGCCGGTGCCATGACCGTCACCGGCGTTGAAAGCGTCACAGGCAGCGCCGGGACCGACACCGTTACCCTGGGCTCGGCTGGCGCGATCGCCGTCAGCGGTGTCGAGACGCTCGTCGGCAGCGCCGGTTCTGACGCCGTCACACTCGGCGCAGCCGGTGCCATCACGGTTAGTGGTGTCGAAACGGTCACTGGTAGCGCTGGCACCGACACCGTCACGATGGCGGCGGCGGGCAACCTCGTCGCCTCTGGCGTTGAGAGCGTTGTCGGCAGCGCCGGCACGGATGCGCTCACCCTTGCCAACGGCACAAACGCGGTCAGCGTCTCCGGTGTTGAAACAGTCGCGGGTGGCGCTGGCACGGATACCGTGACGATGGCGGCCGCCGGCTCACTCACCGTCACCGGCATCGAAACCCTGGTCGGCAGCTCAGGTGCCGACACCGTGACGCTCGGATCCGCCGCGACGATGACCATCGGCAGCGTCGAGACCATTACTGGCAGCAGCGGCAACGACGCCATTACCCTGTCTGCCGCGCAAGCCTCGGGCATGATCGATCTTGGCGCGGGCTCGGCCGATGCGCTGATCCTCGCGAACGGCGGAAACACGCTCAGCGTCGCTGGCGTAGAAACTGTCACGGGCGGCACAGGCACTGACAAGCTCACCATGAGCACCGCCGGCGCCCTGACGGTGAGCGGCGTCGAGAGCGTCACAGGCAGTGCCGGTACTGACACCGTCACCCTGAACACCGCGGGCAACCTTGTCGTCTCCGGCGTCGAGAGTGTTGTCGGCAGCGCAGGGACTGACGCCGTCACGCTCGGCGCGGCTGGCGCGATCACCGTTAGCGGCATCGAGACTGTCACCGGCAGCGCCGGGACCGACACCGTCACAATGGCGGCGGCGGGCAATCTCGTCGCCTCCGGCGTTGAGAGCGTGGTCGGTACCGGCGGCACGGATACGCTGACGCTCACGACCGGCACGAATGCCGTCAGCCTCTCCGGGATCGAAAGCGTCGTTGGCGGCTCGGGCACAGACACCGTCACCATGACGACCGCCGGCACTCTGGCTGTGACCGGTGTCGAAACGCTGATCGGCAGCGCCGGCACCGACGCTGTGACACTGGATAACGCCGCCACGATCACCATTGGCGACGTCGAGAGCATCACGGGCAGCGCCGGCAACGATGTCGTCACCCTGTCGTCTGCCCAGAGCGCCGGCTCCATCAACCTGCTTGGCGGCACAGGCGATCACCTGATCCTGGCCGACGGCACGAATACACTCAACGTGAAGGGCGCCGAGACCATTACGGGCGGCACCGGCATCGACACGATCGAGATGACTGCTGCCGGCGCCCTGTCCGTCAGCGGCATCGAAAGCATTGTCGGCAGCGCCGGCACCGACGTCGTTACGATGACGGCCGCCGGCGATCTGACACTCAGCGGTGTCGTCGAGACCCTTATCGGCAGCGACGGTAATGATTCGGTGACGCTGGCGACCCTGGCGGCAATGACCATCGGCGGCGTCGAGACCATCACCGGCAGCGGCGGTAACGACGCGATCACGCTGTCGACCGCCCAGGCCGCAGGCACCATCGATCTCGGCTCGGGCACCGACACGCTCACGCTTGCGAACGGCAGCAACACGCTGTCCATCGCCGGCGTGGAAACGCTGGTCGGCGGCACAGGAACCGACAAGATCACGATGACCGCGGCCGGCGCCATGACCGTCACGGACATCGAAAGCATCACCGGCAGCGCCGGCACCGACACGGTCACGATGGGCGCCGCAGGCAATCTCGTCGCATCAGGCGTTGAGAGTGTCGTTGGCAGCGCCGGGACAGACACACTGACCCTGGCAAACGGCACCAACGCGGTCACCGTCTCCGGTGTCGAAACCGTTGCCGGCGGCAGCGGCACAGACACAGTGACGATGGGTGTCGCCGGAAGTCTCGCGGTCAGTGGCGTCGAAAGCGTTATCGGCAGCGCCGGGACCGACACTGTGGCCATGACAGCGGCCGGCAGTCTGGCGATCAGCGACGTGGAAAGCCTGGTCGGCAGCGGCGGTAATGACACAATCACCGCCGGCGAGGCACTGTCCAACGCCACCATCGACCTCGGCGCCGGCGCCGGCGATCAGCTCACCCTTGTTGCGGGCACGAACGCGCTGTCCGCAACGGGCATCGAGACGATCACCGGCAGCACCAGCAACGATGCTCTGACCCTCACATCCGCCTTTACCGGCGGCACGATCGATCTCGCGGGCGGCGCCGATACGCTGACCCTGGCGAACGCCACCAATACCCTGTCCGTCACAGGCGTCGAAACCGTGGTTGGCGGCAGCGGCACCGATACGGTCACCATGACGGCCGCCGGCAGCATGACCGTGAGCGGCGTCGAAACCGTCACCGGCAGCGCCGGCACCGATACGGTCACGATGGCCGCCGCAGGCAACCTCATGGTGTCCGGCGTCGAGAGCGTGATCGGCAGCGCCGGCACCGACACCCTCACACTTGCCGAGGGCACCAACGCCGTCAGCATCTCAGACATCGAGACTGTGGTCGGTGGCAGCGGAACCGACGCGGTAACCATGACCGCCACCGGCGCATTGACCGTGAGCGGCGTTGAAACCGTCACCGGCAGCACGGGCAACGACACCGTCACCGCGACCGGCACTCTGAGCGGCGCCACGATCGATCTCGGCGCTGGCACAGCCGACGCGCTCACCATCGCTGGCGGCACGAACACACTGTCCGCAACCGGCGTGGAGACCATTGCCAGCAGCGGTGCCGGGAACGACACCCTTACCCTCACCTCTGGCTTCAACGGCACCGTCGACCTTGGCGCCGGGACCGCCGATACGCTGACGCTGTCCGATGCCGGCAACACCGTGACGGTGGTCGGCGTGGAAACCGTCATCGGCGGCGCCGGTATCGATGCCATCACCGCGAACCTCTCCGGCAATATCTCCCTGACCAATGTCGAGACGCTGATCGCGGCCGGCACCGGCAACGACACGCTGGCCCTGTCGAGCGGCATGACGGGCGGCACGATCGACCTCAGCGTCGGCACCGCCGATCACCTGACCCTGGCCAATGGCGGCAACACGCTGTCCGTCGCCAACATCGAGACCCTCACCGGCGGCGCCGGCACCGATGTCGTCACGATGGTGACATCCGGCAGCATGACCGTCTCCGGCGTCGAGACGCTCACCGGCAGCGCCGGCAACGACACGATCGTGCTGGCTGAAAGCGCATCGAATCTCTCAATCGATCTCAGCGGCGGCACGGATAGCCTGATCCTGTCCGGCACCTCGAACTCGCTGTTCGCAACTGGTGTCGAAACCATCACCGGCGGCAGCAGCAGCGAGATCCTGATCCTGAAGTCGGCTTACACCGGAACGGTGGATCTCGCCGGTGGCGGGCTCGATACCCTGGTGCTGGCTGACGCCACGAACGCACTGACGGTCGACGGCGTCGAAGTTGTGACCGGCGGCACGGGCGCGGACGCCATCACGCTGGCCTCCGCATCTACCATTTCGGTCAGCGGCGTCGAAACGGTCACCGGCAGCGGCGGCAACGATATCGTCACCGTCACCAGCAACGTGACAAATGCCATGGTCGATCTCGGCGCTGGGACCGCGGATCGCCTGATTCTGAATGCGGGTACCAACACCCTCGCCGCGTCCGGCGTGGAGACGATGACTGGCAGCGGCAGCAACGACGCGCTGACACTGACGGCGGCGTTCACCGGCGGCACGATCGATCTGGGTGCCGGCGGAAACGACACGCTGACACTTTCCGACGCCGGCAACACGCTGACCGCCGTCGGCATCGAAACCATCATCGGCGGCGCCGGTGTCGATTCCGTCAGTGTTGAGTCCTTCAACGGCAGCGTTGCATTCACCAATGTCGAAAACCTGACCGCAACGGGGAGCGGCAACGATACGCTGACCCTGACGACGGCGATGGCCGGCGGCACGATCGATCTCGGTGCCGGTACGGCCGACAATCTGACCCTGGCCGCCAACTCCGCGAATACCGTGACTGTCGGCGGCGTCGAAACGCTGACCGGCGGCTGGAGCACGGATGTCGTCACGATGACGAACGCCGGCGCGATGTCGATCACCAATGTCGACACGCTGACCGGGAGCGCCGGCAACGACACGATCACCGCCACGAACCAGCTGCTCAACGCGGCCATCGACCTCGGCGCCGGCAGCGCCGATGTGCTCAAACTGAACCAGGCCGGCTCGCACACGCTGTCCCTCAGCGGCGCCGAGACACTGATCACCAGCGGCAGTGACGACATTATCAACCTGACCGGCGGCAGCCTCGACAACGCCACGGTCGATCTCGGCGGCGGCAGCGCGGACCGTCTCGTCCTCGCCAACAACGGCAACACGCTGACTGTTTCGAACGCCGAGACCGTCATGGGCGGCTCCGGCACGGATGCCCTGACGCTCGGCAACGCCGGCACCGTCTATGTCACCAGCATCGAAACGCTGACCGGCAGCAGCGGCGCCGACACCGTGACCTATGCCAGCACGGCGACCGACCTCATCGTCGACCTCGGCGGCGGAACCGATGTGCTGACCATCGCCGACAACGGCACGAATTCTCTGACGATTGCGAACATCGAGACCGTCGTCGGTGGCTTTGGTCAGGACTCGGTCAAGATGACGACCGGCGGCGCGCTCACCGCCACCAATATCGAGACCCTGACCGGTACCGCCGGCAACGACACGATCACGGTCACCAGCCAGCTGACCAATGCGGTTTACGATCTTGGCGACGGCACCTCCGACAGCATCACACTGCAGACATCCGGCACGCACTCGCTCACGGCGACGGGGGTCGAGACGATCACGGGTAGCAGCAACAGCGACATGCTGACGCTGAATGCCGCGTTCACCGGCGGCACGATTGATCTGGCCGGCGGCAGCTCGGACCGTCTCATCCTGGCCAATGCCACGAACCAGGTCACTGTCCTCAACACCGAGACGATCACCGGCGGCAGCGGTGCAGATGCGATCACACTTGGCACGGTCGGTAACGTTGTCAGCGTCAGCGACATCAACACCCTGACGGGCAGCAGCGGCAACGACACCGTTACCTACAGCTCCGGCATCACCGGCGCCACGATCGACCTCGCCGGCGGCACCGCCGATGCCCTTGTCTTATCGAGCGGCACCAACTCGGTCTCGGTCGCCAACATCGAGACCATTACCGGCGGCGGTGGCACCGACAGCGTGACGCTCACCACGGCAGGCACATTCAGCGTCAGCGGCATCGAAACGCTGACCGGCAGTGCCGGAACCGATGCCGTGACTGTCACCTCCGCGGCAACCATGACCGTCAGCGGCGTCGAGACGCTGACCGGCAGCGGTTCCGACGACCGGATTACCCTCGCCACCGCGCAAAGCTCCGGCACGATCAACCTGGGCGGCGGTTCGGGCGATACGCTGACCCTCGCCAACGGCGACAACACACTCTCGGTCAGCGGCGTCGAGACTCTGGTCGGCGGCACCGGCCTCGACAAGATCACCATGACGGCCGCCGGCGCGATGCGGGTGACCGGCGTCGAGACGCTGACCGGCAGCACCGGCGCCGACACGATCACCCTCGGCGCGGCCGACGATATTGTCGTAACCGGCATCGAGACCCTGATCGGCAGCGGCGGTACCGACACGGTCACTCTTGCCGCCGCCGGCGCGATCATCGTCAGCGGCATCGAGAGCCTTATTGGCAGCGCCGGCACCGATACCGTCACGATGTCCGCCGCCGGTAGCATGACGGTCTCCGGCATCGAGACCGTAACCGGCAGCGGCAATACCGATACGCTGACCCTCACCAATGGCACCAACGTAATCAGCGTCGGCGGCGTCGAGACAGTAATCGGCGGCTCCGGCACCGACACGGTAACGATGACCAGTGCCGGCGCAATCACCGTAACCGGCGTTGAAACCCTCATCGGCAGTTCCGGCACCGACACGGTCACCCTGACCGGCGGGGACGCAATCACCCTCACCGGTATCGAAAATATCGTCGGCAGCAGCAGCGACGATGCCATCACACTGACCGCCGCGCAGACCACGGGCACGATCAATCTTCAGGGTGGCACGGATACACTGACCCTCGCCAACGGCACCAACACCCTCTCGGTAATCGGCGTCGAAACCGTTATCGGCGGCTCGGGCACCGACACCATCACCATGACGCAATCGGGCGCCATGACCGTGATCGGCGTGGAAACGCTGAACGCCAGCAGCGGTGCGGATGCCGTATCGCTGGGTGCCGCCGCGACGATGACCATCACGGGTAGCATCGAGACGCTGATCGGCAGCAGCGGCGCAGACACGATCACGCTGACCGCGGCGCAGAATTCCGGCAACACGATCGATCTGGGTGGCGGCACCGACAGGCTGAATCTCGCCGCTGGCAACAACGCAATTTCCGTCGACCACATCGAAACGCTGGTCGGCAACACCGGCACTGACGTCATCACCATGCTGGGTGGCGGCTCGATGACGATCACCAGCGTCGAGACGCTGACCGGCAGCGGCGAAACCGATGTCGTGACGTCTACCAGCCTGCTGAGCAATGCCTCGATCAACCTCAGCGGCGGCACCGATCAGCTCATCCTGGCCTCCGGCGCCAATTCGCTGAGCGCATCGGGCATTGAGACGCTCACTGGCAGCGGCAGCAACGACACGCTGACTCTGAATAACGCCCAGACGTCCGGACTTACCGTCGATCTCGGCGCGGGCACGGCCGATACGCTCGACCTGGCCGACGGCACCAATACGCTTTCGGTCACCGGCGTCGAAACGCTGATCGGCGGGACCGGCACCGATACCGTGACGATGACCGCCGCCGGCACGATGCGGGCGACCAATGTCGAGACGCTGATCGGCAGCAACAGCACCGACGTCATCACTCTCGGCGCGACCCTCACAAGCGGACTCATCGACCTCGGTGGCGGCACGGACACCCTTACGCTGTCTACCGGCAACAACACCCTTTCGGTGAGCGGCGTGGAAACGCTGGTCGGCAACACCGGCAATGACGTCATTACCATGCTGGGTGGCGGCTCGATGACGATCACCAGCGTCGAGACGCTGACCGGCAGCGGCGAAAACGACGTCATCACGTCGACCAGCCTGCTAAGCAATGCCTCGATCAACCTCAGCGGCGGCACGGACCGGCTCATTCTGGCCGCAGGTACAAACTCCCTTACGGCGTCGGGAATCGAGACGATCACCGGCAGCGCCAGCAACGATGTGCTGACGCTGAACAACGCCCAGTCGTCCGGCATCACGATCGATCTCGGCGCCGGCACCACCGACCGCCTGGTCCTAGCGGCCGGCAGCAACACGGTGTCCGTCGCGAACATCGAGACGGTGACCGGCGGCTCAGGCACCGATATCGTGACGATGGAGACTGCGGGCACCATGCTGGTGAGCAGCGTCGAAACGCTGACCGGCAGCACCGGCAATGACATCATTACCCTGGGCGCCACAGTTACTAGCGGCCTCATCGATCTCGGCGCTGGCAGCGCAGATCGTCTCACCCTCGCGGCGGGCAGCAATACCCTGTCGATTTCCGGTGCAGAAACCATCACCGGCAGCTCCAGCAACGACACCCTGACCCTCACCGGCGCCATTACCGGCGGCACGATCAACCTCAGCAGCGGCAGCGGCGACCGCCTGAACCTCGGCAACTTCAGCAACACGCTGACGGCATCCGGCATCGAGACCATCGTCGGCGGTACCGGTACTGACGCCATCACACTCGCCGCAGCCGGCACCATTACGATCAGCGGTGTCGAGAGCCTGATCGGCAGCACCGGCAACGATGTTGTGACGACAACCAGCACGCTGACCAACGCCGTCATCAATCTCGGAGCCGGCACGACCGACCGGCTGACGCTGGTCGCCGGCGCAAACTCGCTGACCGCGACCGGCATCGAGACGATTACCGGTAGCTCGAGCAACGATACCCTGACCCTTCAAGGCGGCTTCACCGGCGGCACGATCAGTCTTGGCAGCGGCAGCAACGATATTCTCAATCTTGCCGACGAGACGAACACGCTGACCGCGGTCGGGGTCGAAACGATTTTCGGCGGCATCGGCACCGACAGCATCACGCTGAGCGGCGCGAATACGATTGCCCTCAGCGACGTTGAGTTCCTGCTCGGTAGCACCGGCAAGGAAACAATCACGCTGAGTTCCGTTGTCGACGGACTGTCCATCAATCTGGGCGACAATACGGACCGCCTGGTTCTTGCGAATGGCGCCAACTCGATTACGGTCAGCAATATCGAAACCGTGACCGGCGGCACAGGCACCGACCGGATCGCGATCAACGACACAGCCGGCTCGATCGATGGCGGCAGCGGCCTCGATTTCCTCGACACCAGCGCCATCGCGTCGGTCAGCCTTGCGAACGCCGGCACGCAGTACAAGAATATCGAAAAGATCGACATGCGCGGCGGCATCAACAACACCGTCACGCTCAATGCGCAGGACGTGCTCGATCTCGGAACCGGTAACGATGTGCTGATCCGCGGCGACGCCACCGACATCGTTTCAATCGGCAGCGGCTGGACGAAGGCGGGCTCGCCCGTCACCGACCCGAGCAGCATGGGCGAACTCGGCACGTTCAACGTCTATACGCAGAACGTGAGCGGCACCCTTGCAACGCTCTATGTCGAGGCCTCGGTTCAGGTCACGTAAATCGCCGCGTGGCGGTTACGCCGCGGCAACCATCATGAGAACGGAAAACTCGTCGGCGCGCCGTGCCACAGGGAGCAGCCGTACCGGCGCCGATACGACCCGCCCCGGCAGGACATACAGTATCTGACCGTTTGCCGAGGACATCCGGCCCGCGCCGAGGGCGCGAAAGACCGCATCGACTGGCTGCGCCATCTGCAGCTTGAAGAAATGGTCGAAGGGCTTTCCGGACAAGCTTGCGGCAGTGGCCCCGTACCAGCGCGCAAAGCCGTTGTTGATCCGCAGTATCCTCTGCTGCTTAGACGCGACGAGGCAGGGTGTCGGGCATTGCTCGATGACGGCGTCGAGATCGGTGGAGCCCGACGACAGCTCGGCGCGTGAGGCACGTTCGCTCTCGATCGCGCGTCGCCGCTCCACATCGGCCAGACAGAACACGCGGATCTGGGACGCAAGATTGGCGCCCCTGGGCATACTGGACGCGATATCGGAAACCAGTCGTCCGGAACGGACGCCGCGTGCCTCGGCCGCCGTCGACAGCGCCGTCCAGAATTCAGGCTCGAGCTTCAGGGAATAGCGACGACCATCGGCCTGCAGGACACGCTGCTGCATCGGCTCGGGCGCGGACTCCGGGGGTGCATTCATAGCTGCACACCATAGTGTATCGTCCGTACCGATCAACGCTTGCGCGTCGGCATCCCACGACCGAGGCCGATGGCGGCCGAACCGAACTTGTCCCTGACCTTGTCGATGGTCCGTTCGATCTTCGCTCGCCGCTCCCGCCCGTCATCGAACATGTCCGGTATTGCCGCGACAGCGGCTCCCGTCAGATCCGTCGCGCCGACCCCGATCAGCCGGTAGCGCAGGCTGCGCCCCTTCCCTGTCGCGCCGACCTCGCGATCCAGCAACTTGCCAGCGACACGATAGAGATCGTCGGCGAGCTGGGTCGGCGTGTCCGCCTGCTTGCGGCGGGTCAGGATCTGGAAGGAGGCGGTGCGCAGTTTCAGCACGATGGTACCGCCGGCAAGCTCAGCCCGCTTGAGCCGCCGCGAGACTTTCTCGCAGAGCGGCCAGAGCTCGGCGTGCAGCGCTGCCGCGTCCGCCAGGTCGTTTTCGAACGTTGTTTCGGCGGAGATCGATTTCGCTTCACGCTCCGGCGACACGTCGCGGTCGTCCTCGCCGCGCGCCAGACTGGCGAGATGCGCGCCCAACGATCCGTAGCGCCGCGCCAGGACATCCTTCGGCAGCGCCTGGACCTCGCCC
Source organism: Alphaproteobacteria bacterium (assembly GCA_965279355.1). Taxonomy (GTDB): domain Bacteria; phylum Pseudomonadota; class Alphaproteobacteria; order CACIAM-22H2; family CACIAM-22H2. The sequence goes on from OZ257155.1 coordinate 870,219, forward strand.
ACCGTGATCAGCCCGTCATTCTCCAGCTTTGCGGCCATGACGCGACCGATACCCGGTAGCGCGCGCACCGGTCGCGCAGACAGAAACGCTTCCGCTTCCGCCCGTCCGACGATGCCGAAGCCGCGCGGCTTGTCCATTTCGGAAGCAAGTTTGGCCAGCAGTTTGTTGAAGCTGAGGCCGATTGACACGCTGATGTTGATCTCGCGCTCGATCCGCCGGGAAATTTCCGCCAGCGTTTCCGCCGGGCTACGCTTGTGCAGCGTCTCGGTCCCCGAGAGATCGAGATAGGCCTCGTCGAGCGAGACCGATTCCACCAGAGGCGTCGCATCGAGAAAGATCGCCTGCACCTGCTTGCTCACTTCGGCATAGCGCGCCATATCCGGATGGATCACGACCGCCTGCGGGCAAAGCTGCAGCGCCTTGAACATCGGCATCGCCGAGCGCACGCCGTAGCGGCGGGCGATGTAGCAGCAGGTCGCGGCGACGCCACGACGACCGCCACCGACGATCACGGGCTTGTCCTTCAGCGACGGATTGTCCCGCTTTTCGATGGTCGCGTAGAACGCGTCGCAATCGATATGCGCCAGCGAGAGCGCTCCGATCTCGGGATGCCGCACCAGACGCGCCGAGCCGCATTTGCCGCAGCGGTCAGCGCCGTCAGCGGCAGCGGTCAGGCAGTCCCGGCAGAAACCCGGTACAGATGTAGAAAGAGTGTCCGACATTGAGAGCAAGCCTAGGCCGGTCGCGCCGACCGCGCCACGTCCGGCTGCCCCTTACATATGTATTTGATAAACAACAGGTTTTAAGGGCGGGCAGTTGCCGACAGGCTGTGCAACAGTGTCGCCGATTTCCGCCTGCCAAGCGAGTCGACCGTGCCCCAAGACGCCGCGACCAACGCGACCCTCTTCTATCACCCCGACGGTTTCAGCACCGAACGCACCCGGCTCATGGGTCGTCAGGCGGCCGGGGAAAGCTTCCTCAAGGGCTGGGTGCAGCATTCCGGCGTCGACACCCTCTACTGCTGCACCGACACACCGGCCAGCGCCGAGGACTTTGCGCAGCGGGTGAAGGCGATGGGCGCCACGGTCGGCGTCCGCAACATCCCGATGCTCGCACCGGAAGGCATCGCCCAGACCGGCTGCCTCTTCTATCCCGGCCCCAATTTCGAGCCGTTCGCCTGGCGGCGGCGGCGCGGCGATCCGCGCGCCTACAGCCTATGCGGCCTTACTCACACCACCGCCTCGCACGTCTCGATGGAGGCGCTGGCGGGTCTGCTCACGGCGCCGCTGCAGGACTGGGACGCGGTGATCTGCTCGTCGAAGGTGGTGCGGGACAGCGCGATCCATCTTCTGGAAGCGCATTCCGAATATCTTCGCCAACGGGTCGGCGCCACGTCCCTGCCGCTGCCGCAACTGCCGGTGATCCCGCTCGGCATCGATGCTGAGGCGTTTCAGGTGAGCGATGCCCGCCGATTTGAGCGCCGCGCGCAACTCGGTATCGCGCCGCAGGACATTGTGCTGCTGTTCGTCGGTCGCTTGAGCTATCACGCAAAAGCCCATCCCCTGCCGATGTATCTCGCGGCCGAGCAGGCCGCCAAAACAACCGGCGCGCGCGTGCATCTGGTGCAGTCTGGCTGGTTCGCAAACGATTTCATCGAGAAGGCATTCCGCGAAGGTGCGGCCCAGTTCTGCCCCAGCGTGAACGCGATCTTCGTCGACGGGCGCAAGCCCGAGAACCGCGCGGAAATCTGGGGCGTCGGCGATATCTTCACTTCGCTCTCCGACAACATCCAGGAGACGTTCGGTCTCGTGCCGCTGGAGGCGATGGCGGCGGGACTGCCGGTCGTCGTCTCGGACTGGAACGGCTATCGCGACACGGTGCGCGACGGGCTGGACGGATTCCGCATCCCGACCATGATGCCGCCGGCCCCGCTCGGCGCCGATCTGGCGCGCCGCTACGACGACGGCATCGACAGCTACGATGCGTATTGCGGGCACACCAGCCAGCTCGTCTCGGTCGATGTCGACGCCTGCACCGATGCCTACGTGCGCCTCATCAAGGACGCAGGCTTGCGCAAGCGCATGGGTACCGCCGGCCGGACGCGGGCACACGGCGAGTTCGACTGGAAGCACATCGTGCGCCGCTATCAGGAACTGTTCCGCGACCTGGCGGAGCGCCGGACATCCGCCCGGGTGCTGGCGCCCCGCGCGAACAACCGGCAATCCGCGCATCCGGTCCGCACTGACCCGTTCGGCGTCTTCGGCTCGTATCCGACGGCGCTGATCAGCATCGATCACGAAGTGTCGTTACGGCCCGGCGCGACGGTAGAAGTCTTAAAGGCGCGCCGCACCTCGCCGCTGTTCCGCTTCGTCGACCACGTCTTCCTGACGGACGAGGAGGTGGCAACTTTGTTTGCGCATCTGGAGAAGGCCCCCAGCCCAGTGCGCGACCTGCTGCCGCTGGTTCCGCAGGAGCGCCGCGGCCAGGTCCTGCGCGGTCTGGTCTGGCTTCAGAAGCTCGATCTGGTCAAGCTGGTGACACGGCCCCAACCGGCCGCCGGCCAGTGATCCGCCCGGAGAGACCATGAGCGGCCTGTATTTCGAGGATTTCAGCGTCGGCCAAACATTCACCAGCGGCACCGTCACGGTGACCGAAGACGCCATCAAGGCCTACGCCCGGGAATACGATCCCCAGCCTTTCCATCTCGACGATGCGGCGGCGAAAAACACCCTCTTCGGCGGGCTGGCCGCCAGCGGCTGGCATACCAGCGCACTGACCATGCGCCTGTGCGTCGACAGCCCGCTCAAGCCGGTGAACGGCATCATCGGTGCCGGTATGGAAGAACTGCGCTGGCCGAAGCCGACGCGCCCCGGTGACGTCCTCCACGTCGAAGCGGAGGTCATGGAAACACGCACCTCCAAGTCGCGCCCCGAGATCGGCCTCGTCAAGATGCGCATCACCACGTACAACCAGTCCGAAGAAGCGGTCCAGATTTTCGTGCCGACGCTGCTGGTCACCCGCCGCAAGACTTAGGGAGCTCCGCCTTGGCCAATCTTCAGCTCTCCATTGCCATCGGGCCCTACGATCACGTCCGCGACGTGCTGGACGGCACGGTTCCCGTGCAGGGGATCGACCTCACGGTGCTGAAACTGCAGCCGGAGGAAATTTTTTACCGGTTTACGCATTATCGTGAATGGGATGTCTCCGAGATGTCCTTCGGCAAGGTGATCTCACTGATCTCGCAGGGCGAGACCGGCATCGTGCCAATCCCGGTCTTCCCATCCCGGGTTTTCCGGCATTCCTCCCTCTACCTACCCAAGGACAGCAAGATCACGTCGATCGAGCAGCTCGCCGGCAAGCGGATCGGCGTGCCCGAATGGGCGCAGACCGCCTCGGTCTATTCCCGCGGCATGCTGATGCACGAATACGGTGTCGATCTGAAGTCCGTTCACTGGCACCAGGGCGGGGTGAATGAAGCCGGACGGCAGGAAAAGGTGAAGCTGGCTCTGCCTGACGGCGTTCGCCTGACCGTGGTGAAGGATCGCTCGCTCAGCGACATGCTGCTCTCCGGCGATCTCGACGCCGTACTCTCGGCCCGCCCGCCGACCCCTTTTACCAAAGGCGCCGGCACGATCCGCCGCTTCTTTGCCGACTATCGCGGCGCCGAGCTTCCCTACTGGCGCAAGACCGGCATCTTTCCAATCATGCATGTCATCGTAATCCGGCGGGACGTCTATGAGAAGAACCGCTGGGTGGCGATGAATCTCTACAAGGCGCTAGAAGAGTCGAAGAACAACAGCCTCGAGCGGATGCAGGACGTAACCGCATCGCTCTACCCCCTGCCGTGGATGGCAGAAAATACACAGGTGTCGAAGGAACTGCTGGGCGAAGACTTCTGGCCCTACGGCATTGAGCCCAATCGCAAAACGCTGGACGCCTTTGTAAAATACGCGCACGAGCAGGGCATCAGCCACCGCCCGGTCTCGGTCGAAGAAATGTTTCCCCGCGAGGTCCAGACCAAGTTTAAAGTCTAGGCCAACAACCGGCGCCAAGCCGGAAATACCAGCCAAGGGAGAAGACGATGAAGAGAATCCTGACATCCGCCGTCGCACTGGCTGTCATCGGCTTGGCAGCCCCGCTGGCGACCACCGCCGCCGACGCCCAGCAATATCCGACACGCCCGGTGCGGCTGCTGGTTCCCATTCCGGCCGGCGGCGCGCCCGATATTGCGGCGCGCGTCATCGCAGACAAGCTGACGGAGCCGCTCGGCCAGCCCGTCGTGGTCGAGAACCGGCCCGGCGCCAACGGCAATGTCGCGTCCGAAGCCGTCGTCGCGGCCCAGCCGGACGGTCATACCCTGATCCTGAACGCGGACAGTCAGATCGTCATCAATCCGCATCTCTACAAGACCATGAGCTTCGACTCGCGCAAGGACCTTCTCCTGGTCGCCACTGTCGCGTCGAACGATTTCGTGCTGTCGGTGAACCCGAAACTGCCGGTGACCAGTTTCAAGGAATTCATCGAGTACGCAAAGAAGACCAACCCGCCGCTGCACTACGCATCGGGCGGCAACGGCAGCCAGCATCAGATGATGATGGAAATGCTGAAACAGCATGCCGGCATCAACCTCATCCACGTTCCCTATCGCGGCGGCGCGCCGGCGACGACGGCAACGGTGCAGGGTGAAGTCGCGGCGATGTTCTCGGGATCCTCCAGCGCGCCGATGATCAAGGCCGGACAGCTCCGGGCGCTGGCCAGCACCGGCGCAAAGCGCACCACCGTCTTCCCGGACCTGCCGACGATCGGCGAGTTCTATCCCGGCTATCAGAACAGCATCTGGCTCGCCGTGTTCACGACCAAGGGCACGCCGATGGCCGTCGTCAACAGGCTGCAGGGCGAGATCAACAAGGTGCTGGCGCAGGCAGACACTAAGGACAAGCTCAACCGCGCCGGCGGCCTCGAGCCCTTCATCACCGAAGGCCGCTCCTTCGAGAAGAAGATCGACGAGGATTTCGAGAAGTTCGGCAAGCTGGTGAAGTCTGTCGGCATCAGCGTCGACTGACGCTGCATCCGCACGGTATCAGCCAGTTACTCGTTCCCTTCGGGTGAACGGGGCTTGCCCCCGCTCTTGCCGAGCTCCATCTCGCTCAGCATCGAGGCCAGCTGTGCATACTGCTCGGCGATCTTGAAATAGAGCGCGGAGAGTTCCTTGTCGGCGGTGCCTTCGGCGCGCGCCTGCATTTTTCGTGCAATCTCCAGGGCACCCCTGGCGTCATCGATTAGTTCGGTCATGAAGCCACTAAGCCTCCCCACTGCCCGCGCGTCAAGCGCGCTTGCGCGGTCCCCCAACAAGGGATAATCGCATCCCCATGCACACACTTATTACCCGCCTCGCCGCGACCGCCCTTCTCGCGCTTACGTTGCCTGCAAGCGCGGTTGCACTCGAGACCGTCAAGGTATCCGACAACGTCTATGCGCTGGTCGGCGAACTCGGCCAGCGCTCGCCGCAGAATCTCGGAAACAATTCGACACATGCGTTCGTCATCACGGAAGCAGGCGTCGTCCTGATCGATTCCGGCGCGACCCAGAAGGGCGCGGTGGAAATCGAACGGAGCATTCGCGCCGTAACGCCCTGGCCGATCATCGCGGTGATCAACACAGGTGGCCAGGACCATCGCTGGCTCGGGAATGCCTATTTCAAAAGAGCGGGCGCACGGCTGATCGCCTCAGCCGCAGCGGTTGCCGACCAGCGCACCCGGTTCGATACGCAGTTTCTGGGACTGAAGACCCTCGTCGGCGATGACAATCTCGCAGGCACCGAACCTGCCTATGCCGACGAGACTGTCGAGACACCCCGCACCGTCGTGCTGGGTGGCACGGCGTTCGAACTTATCCCGACGGAGGGCGCCCATACGCCGGGCGACATGATCGTCTGGCTGCCGGATCAGCGCCTCGCCTTCGCCGGGGACATCGTCTACGTCGATCGCCTGCTCGGTCTACTGCCGCCCTCGCATTCGAAGAAATGGCTCGACGCTTTTGCCGTCCTGGAGAGCCTTGGTCCCGCGGTTATCGTGCCCGGTCACGGCCGTCCGACCGATCTGGCGACCGCGCGGCGGCAGACGAAAGACTATCTGACGCTCTTGCGCGACCATGCGCGCCGGGCACTCGATCAGGGCAAGGATATTGAAGCGGTCCTCAAAACCGATCAGTCCGCGTTCGCGCATCTTGCGAGCTACGATCAACTCAAGAATCCCAATCTCCAGCACGTCTTCATCGAAATGGAATTCGAATAGAGCTTAAGGGCTGTAGGCCCGAACCGACACTTCGAAAGAGCCGAGCTTCTTGCCCTCCCAACATTACAGAGTTCTTGATTGATGGTTTCGCCAGGCGCGCCGCGCTCAAGAAACCTATGTCCAGAAAGGCCTATGCCAGTTGGCGGAAGACTGCCCCATTATCGCAATCAAAAACGATTCATTTGAGTGGATACAATTCCGCTACTGAGACGCAGTTATCGACGGAACCAGATATTCGATCCCATATTCCAATCCGTTGCTGTGCAGCCAAGTCATGAAACTATCGAAGTAACTGCGGGGAATATTCCCGCGTCCACCCGTCGATCTTCCGGGCGACGCTGGAATCGCTGGTTGAAGGCGTCCGTCTTACCTGCAAGAAGCTCTGGCGGATCTGAGCGGCGGCGCATCAGGCTGCTGCGCGAACCAGAACGATCATCTCGCCGATGCGCTCGAAGGTGAACTCCATCCGGTCTCCGGCCTTCACCGGCCCGACACCGGCGCAGGTTCCGGTCATGATGATGTCGCCGGGTTGCAGCGTATAATAGGCGGACGCCCAGGAGATCTGGCGCTGCACGCTGAGGATCATCTCACTGGTGTTCGCCGCCTGCCGTAGCTCGCCGTTGACCTTCAGATTGAAATTCACGTTCTCTGGCCGGCCGAACTCGTCAGCGGTGACCAGCCACGGGCCGAGCACGGCAAAGCTGTCGAGCGACTTGCGGAAGCTGCGATCTTCAGGGCCGCGGATCACCATATCGAGCGCCATCGCATAACCGGCGACATAGTCGAGCGTCCGCTCTTCCGGAATATCGGCCCCTGTCCTGCCGATGATAACACCCAGTTCGGCCTCATGATCGGTGCGACGGTCGGGATACTTGACGATCACGCCATCCGCCGGTCCAACCAGCGAACTACAAGCCTTCAGGAACAGGCCCTGTTGCTCAATCGTCTTGTCCTGGCCCTGCGCGTAAGTCGAGATATCCTTGTCCGCCTTCGCCTCAGCCGCATGCGCGTGGTAGTTCGCGGGGGTGCCGATGATCTTGGATGGATTGGCGACCGGGCTGCGGAACTTTACCTGGCTGGCAAGGACGGCCGGCGCAATGTCGGCAGCCTTCTCCAGCAGCGGCCGCAGCACCGGGAGCTGCGCGATCAGCAAATCGCCGTGCGGCAGCGGATAAGCCGGTACGGCGAGATGCAGGCGCACAGCTCCCGTGACATCATGGACCTTGTCGTCCCGCACCACACCGATGCGATCGTCGTTGAAACGGCAGAGACGCATGTTTACCCCCGGCAGCGCTCGTGACGCTGTGTGTCGTTACAGTGAAAATTATTCTTTGCTAGAGATTTTCCCCGGCCTTTAATTCGATCTGTCGCGCCACATCGCGCAACGCCGGCAGGAACATCGCGATGGCTTGAGCCATTTTAATGCGGCGATAAATCGAGATAGCTCGCCCGCGACGCAGATCTCGTCAGGCGTGACCCCAGACTGACTTCGCAATCTCGACAAGGCGGGCCAGTTTCGCTTCTTCGTCCTTTTCCGTCAGCGGATTGCCCTTGATCGAACTGGCAAAGCCACACTGTGCGCTGACCGCCAGCTGATCCAGCGGCGCATATTTCGACGCTTCTTCGATCCGCCGCCTGAGCACATCGGCGCTTTCCAGAGCTGCTGACTTGCTCGACATGATGCCCAGGACACAGGTCTTTCCCTTAGGCAGAAGCCGAAGTGGACTGAACGAACCGGCGCGCTCGCTATCCCACTCCAGGAAATAGCCCTGCACATTGATATTGTTGAAGAGGACATCTGCGACCGGATCGTATCCGCCTTCCGCTGCCCAGTTTCCCTCGCGGTTGCCACGGCACTGATGCAGCGTGAACGTCACATTCGAGGGGGCTCCTTCGATCACGTCATTTATGCGGCGGGCATATTCCCTGAGCAGCGTATCCGGATCGTTTCCCCAGCGCTGATAGGTCGCGCGCAGTTTCGGGTCGCAGAGGAATGCGATGCTGGTGTCATCGAACTGGATGTAGGTCGCGCCGGCATCCACAAGAGCCGCAATCTCCTGCCGGTAAGCCTTCGTCACGTCGGCCCAGAATGCCTCCATGTCCTTGTAATGACCTTCCAGAATGCCTTTGTCGCCCAGCCCGTACATGTGAAGCAGAATCGGCGCAGGGATCGTCACCTTGGGCACCGCTTTGGTGTTGGCCTTGAGGAACTTGAAACCTTCCACAGTTGCGCTTGGCCGCCAGCGGATCGGTCCGTTGACCCAGAGGCGCGAGAATGCCTGCGCCACGCCGTCTTTGTTGCGCCACGCAAGCTCCATCGTGCCCGTGCGGTTGGCCGACATGCCCTCCCAGTTCATGATGAGATCAAGCCACCAGCTTCGCCGACGGAATTCACCGTCGGTAACCGCCTTGAGTCCGACGCGCTCCTGCATCGCAACCACTTCACGAACGCATTCGTCCTCTACTGCGCGCAGATCGGCATGTCATGCGGACCGAGATTGTCTTCCGGCGTCTGCGGGCCCAGGAATTTCTCTCGCGCCTGCTTCAGCCGCTCCGGACGCAGAAGACTGCCGACCTGGTCGGCACGGAACGGCGGGCGGGTCGTCACAGTCATATCGCTCATGTCATGTTCCTTTGGACTCTCATTGTGCGGCCCCGGTGCGCCACAGCTTTGCGCTGGCCAATGCCGCGCCATCGGCGAGCGCCTTAAGCTTGGCCCAAGCAATCTGGGGATGCGAACGTCCGCCAAAGCCGCAATCAGCGCCGGCGATCAGGTTTTCCCTGCCGACCAGATTGGCATAGCGCAGCAGTCGTTGCGCCACCAGTTCGGGATGCTCGATAACATCGGTCGAATGCGTGACCACGCCGGGAATAAGAATCTTGCCGTCTGGTAACTTCACCTGCCTCCAGACGTCGTATTCGTGTTCGTGCCGCGCATTCGCACCTTCAATCAGATAGGCCTGCGCATTCACCTTCAGCATCAGGTCGACGATGTGCCGGAATTCCAGATCATAGGCATGCGGCCCGTGCCAGCTACCCCAGCAGAGATGATAGCGGACCTGTTCGGGTGGAATTCCAGCAAGCGCATGATTGAGCGCTTCGACGCGGAGCTCAGACCGCTTGCGGAACGCATCGAGCCCCATCTGCATGCCGATACGGTCCCACAGCGCCGGCAGCCATGCATCGTCGACCTGAAGAATGAAGCCGGCGGCGGCGATTGCCTGGTACTCAACCTTCATCGCGTCGGCAATGGCGAACAGGTATTCCTCGTCCGTCTTATAATACTCGTTGACCCGGTACACCTCGAGACTGGCCGGTGCCGTAGATGTCATGAACGATCCGGCCGGCGTCAGCATTGCCCTGGCAACGTCAAGCTCATGCTTGAGCGCCGCACCGCCGGAATATGTCACTGGCGCGGCACAGACATAGGTCTTGCGGCGCCCGCCCATCTGTCCGCCCGGCATGAAGAACAGCGTGCCACGATCACTGGCGTACTGATAAAACTCGGCGAATTCTTCCCGATCCTTGCCCTGCTGGATCAGCGGCTTCCCGCCGCCCGGCGGACGCTCTTCGTATCCCCCAAAACGCCCTTCCATGTACCCGAGCCAATCGCCGAATTTTGTGTATTCGCCCTCGTTTGGGATATCGATGCCGATTGCCTTCTGCTTTTCGACGACCGCGCACACGCCCTCCCGAAGCGCCGCATCGTCCGCGCTTCCGGTCCTGGTGTCGAGCGGCGGCAGATACGGCAGGCTGCCGACATGGGTGGTCAGTATCCTATCGGTGCTCCGCCTCATCGTTCCTCCCATGCATTTTATCATAGTACTGACTATCTGAAATTTACGTCAACCCACACCTTCACCCTATCCGGCACACAGACGAGTGGGCGTCTCACTGGCTCGCGTGGGTCACGGAAATCCAGTGTGTGGTCATCAGATATCGGTCCCGCGAAATGCCCGTATCCCTGACATTCGGGACTCAACCCATCATCGTCGCCGGAAGCCACAAGGTAAGTCCGGGAAATACCGTCAGAATCGCGAGGACGATCAGTGCCGCGATGCAGAACGGCGTTACACCCTTGAAAATCGTGGCGACAGGAATGTTGTCGATCGCCTTCAGCACGTACATGGTGAGACCGAACGGAGGCGAGATACCACCAATCTCAACCACGAAAAGCATGAGAACGCCCCACCAGATGATGTCATAACCGACCCCTGTGACGAGCGGCGTCACGATGGGGACCGTGATGATCATGATGGCGTAAGAATCCATAAATGTACCAAGCACGACAAATGCGGCCAGTAGCAGCGCGACGACGGCCAGAGGCTCCCATCCAAGGGAAACGATGTATTTGGTGGCATGTTCGGTCAGTCCCGACACCAATGTGAAGAAAGCGAAGATCAGCGCCCCGAAAATCAGCGGATAGATCAGCGCTGTGGTTGACGTCGTCTCGCCCATGACATCCCAGAACTGCTTGCGGCGGAGCTTGCCCCGCAGCAAGGCCGCGAGGAACGCTCCAAACGCGCCGACGGCAGCGGCTTCGGTCGCAGTGAAGACGCCGGTGTAGAGCCCCCCGAGAATAACCACAAAGAGCGTCATGATCGGACCGCAGCGACGCAACGCAGTGCGGAGCTCGCCCGGCCGCGGCGTCACCGCAGCCGGCGCGGCCCCTGGCGACAGCTTTACGTACAGCAGAATCGTCGCCAAATAAGCAGCCACGACGATCAGTGACGGCACAACCGATGCAATGAAAAGCTGGCCAATCGATGCTTCGGTCAGAAGAGCGAACAGCACCAGCGGGCCCGACCCGGGAGGCACGAGATTGCCGAGCGTGCCGCCGGCGGCGACACACCCCGAGGAAAGCGCCGGCGAATAGCCTCGCGCACGCATCTCGGGCAAAGCGACGCGACCGACAGTCGCGGCGGTGGCAACCGTCGACCCTGTCATGGCGCCAAATCCTGCGCAGCCGCCGATCGTTGCCATCGCAAGGCCGCCAGGAAATCGGCTGAACAACGCATGCGCCAGAGCATACACGTCATCCGCCATGCCAGCCACGGCCGCAAAGCTTCCCATCATCAGAAAGAGCGGCAGCACGGCTACCTGACTGTTCGTCATAAATCCTGTGACTTCGGTCGCCAAGGTGCTGAAGGCGGGCGGAAATCCGATGAACAGCGCCGTCCCCACAATTCCCATAAGGCCCATCACGGCATTCACCGGAACGAGCATGAGCAGCAGCACCCACATCAAGGCGCAGAAAATCCCGATAGTCAGACCGGTATGCTTGCTGGCGAGGCCCTCGAATGTGCCGAAGTCAAAAACGCCGTATCCGATCAGCGTCATGAAGACTGCGACAACACCCGTCGCAACCACCCACGCCGTGGGCGAAGATTCGCGGATACCAGCCGACGGACGGTACAGGATCGCGTTTACCAGTCTCTTCGCCGCAATCACCACCTGAATCAGGACGCAAATCCAAAGCAGCACCGACACCGCCCACATGAAGGGGCCCTGGCGCCAGCCGAGAATTACCGTCGTCCGCTTCTGCTGGCTCACATCATCGGCAAAACCCATTACGTGCCAGGCAAGCAGCGCAAAAAACAGCAGCACCGTCAACGCGCCGACTGTCTCGACCCATGCAGCCAGCCGCCCCCTGATCCATGTTTCGAGGAGGTCGAGCCTCAGATTGATGTCCTTGGAAATGCCATAGGGAAGGCAAGACGTAATTGTAACGGCAAAAAGCATCGCGACAATTTCGTTGAGACCGAGAACTGGCGCGTTCGCAAGCCAGCGCGCCAATACATCGAGCATGGTAATTCCCGAGATTGCCAGCATCCCGACCACGCCGATAAAGGCTATTGGCCTGCTCACCTCGACTGCGCGTCTCTCCAGTCGATCGAGAAACTCCGCGATTGGAATATGACGATCGAGGCCCTCGCCGTGCGGCATATTCATCTGCGCCCTCCCCCGCCCCGCCTTTTCGATTTGTATTCATACTACTGATTATCTTTATGAATAGTCCACCGTAAGACACAGGCGAATTTTCGATTGGAGCTTGGCGGGGTGAGGGCATTTCAAAGCGGATGAAATCGGCCAGTCAGCCGGATGCAGCGCCGCGGGGGCGTTGACTCAGTACTATGACAATGGTATCGCCTTAACGCTGCAGCGGTCGCAATTCCGCTGCGGAAACGAATAAATGCCGGCTCACAGCCGCACCAAGGGAGGATTAGCATGCTCAGTCGGGTGATTCTGGCAGCTGCCGCTAGTACCTGGGCGCTTTTGGCGTCATCGCAACTCCAGGCGCAGGAAGTGAGGCTTATTTTCGCCTCCGGAAGCCCTGCCGGTACGCCGAATAGCGTATTTTATCAGAAGTGGGTGGACCGCGTTAACGAACAGGGCAAAGGTGTCCTCCGGGTCGAGCTTCGCGACGGCGAGTCCATCGCAAATTTTATCAATGTTTATGACCGTGTTCAGAATGACGTTGTTCAGATCGGCTGGTCGATCCATTCGCTGATTGGCAGCCGGTTTCCGCTATCCGATGTCGTTTCGCTACCGTTCCAGGGCGACGACAACGTCGCATGCTCCGCCGCGTTCTGGCGCCTGTACAAGAGCGGCGTCGTGGACAACGAGTACCAGGACATCGTCCCTCTCTGGTTCGGCTGCCTCACGGCATCGCACCTCCATTGGGCCAAAGCACCGCGCTCGCTGGAAGATCTGAACGGGCTGAAGTTCCGTGTGAACGGCAAGCTGCCTGGGCGTGTGATCCAGCTTCTCGGCGGAACGCCGGTTTCGATGGCCGGCGGTGAAATGTACGAAGGCCTGCAGCGTGGCACGATCGATGGCGTCTCCACGTCGTGGCCGGGATTTGAGCCATACAAGCTGCACGAAGTCTCGTTCTATCACCTTGAAGTACCCGTGGGCGTCACCCCCAGCATGCACTTCATGTCCAAGAAGAAGTTCGATGCCTTGCCCCAGAAGGCCCGTGAAATCATCGCCGCGAATTCGGGCGAAGGCCCAAGCCGGGACATGGGTGCCTATATTCAGGAATCCGGAAATCGCGCCAGAGCCGTTGTCGCGAATTCCGACAAGCATCAGATCGTGAAGTTGACGCCGCAGCAGCTCGAAGCGTGGAAGAAAAAGACACAGCCCGCGGTGGACGAATGGGCAAAGGAGCGCCAGGGCGGTGACAAGGCGATCGAAATGTTCAACAAACACTATGCCGATGTAGCGGCTGGCCGCTAAACACACCCGCGAGACGACAAAGCCCGGCGCCGTGGCGCCGGGCTTTTTATTCCGACCGGGAGTGCCATCCGCCGATACGCAAGACTAGCGGCTGGCCGCCTAAAGAGCACAAGCAGCCGTTGCGCTTCGCTACCGCGTAAACTCTTCCTTCAGGATGCCGAGACCGCGATACACCTCGCGGTCCGACACGACGAAGATTGTCGCCGTCGTGCTTTTCGCCAGATGACTGATCCAGTTGCCCTGCGGCAGGGTGAAGATGTCACGGCGGGCCCAGGCGATCGTATGCGCGCTCGCTGTCGTCTCGCCTTCGCCTTCAACGATGGCGCAAACCGCGTTCGCATTGGTGCGGAAACGCACGGTAGGACTGCCCGCGTCCAGCTGAATCAGGTAGCAGTCCAGCGACGCCATTGTGGCGCCCGCCGTCATAGGATTCACATAGCGGACTCGCCGGGATCCGTCCGCGCTGACAGGCGCCGCCCTCACAGCGGACATTGCGTTGGCCAGGGGATAACGAAAGACCGGAGAGTAGCCACTCACCGTCTCAATTCCGTCGGGAACAATGTTCGCCGAGGCAAAGGCCACATCCTCCGGATGCGGCGGCACCGCATTCACCGGGCCAGGCTGGAAATGCGTCGTTCCGAGATGTTGGTGCAGCGGCACGTCCAGCACATCCAGCCAGGTAATGACATCCGTGCCGCCATGGACATGTTCATGCCAGCAGCCACCGGGGGTGATCACGAGATCCCCTTCTTCCATCGGACAGGGCTTGCCGTCGACGATGGTTGTTGCGCCGGAACCTTCAAGGACGAAGCGCAGGGCATTCATGGAATGACGATGTGGCCGCGCCCTCTCACCAGGCAGCAGAATCTGCACCGCGGCGGCGATATTCCGAACCGTCGCCTCATCTTCAATGCTGCGCCGATCGGGGTTGACGAGCGAAAGGACACGACGCTCGATTGCTGCCGGCGACTGGATCTCGGTTGTTCCCGCGATCAGGGGGCGCAGCGTCCGCCAGTTCCAGACGTGCGGCTGGGCCGGCTCGGCATTCGGCTTATGCGCCGTCGGGCTTTCCCAAAGCGGCACGACATGCGCCTTTTGCCAGGCGTTCCTCAGCTCGCTGGAGACTTCGTCCGTCATAAGAGTGTCCGCCAATAGCCTATGCGGCGACCTTCGGGGCGTGCTGCATCACTTCCTTAGCAAAGAGACGGAGCGACGACAAAGCCTTGTCGACCGGCAGGGTTTCAAAGTTGATCTGCAGCGAGGCATGCTCAAAGACGCCATAACGGTCGAAGACGGTCTGCATGATTGAATTCACTTCTTCGGGCGAGCCGATCCAGGCGCTGCCCGACTCTATCTGAGTTTCCATATTCAGGTTTTTGATCTTCTGGAACATTTTCTCGTAACCGGGATAGGCCGCCGAAGTCTTGCCGTCGACCCATTCCGCTGCAGCGTCAATCTGGGAAGCGAAATAATGATCGATCAACGGCTTGGCGACGCGGCGCGCCGACACCCCGTCCGGCTCGCAGTACATGTGAAACGCCAGCATGACCTCGCCGGTGCCGGGATGGCCAGCCACCTTCCATGCATCGCGATAGAGCTTGATCAGTTCCTTGACACGATCGCCCAGCGGAATCGCCATGATTGAGTATCCGTTGCGGCCTGCGAATTCAAAACTGTCGGGCGTATTTACCGCGGCGATGTAGATCTTCGGGCGCGGCTTCTGGGTCGGACGCGGAAGAGAGGTTGTCGCCGGGAACTTCCTGAATTTTCCCTCATGGGAAACATTCTCCCCGTTCAGCAGCAGTTCAAGCTGCTCCAGCCCCTCGCGGAAACGATCCACCGATTCATCCTGCGAGATGCCGAAACGGCGGAACTCGTGCGGCAGAAATGCGCGCGCGAGGCCTACATCGAGCCGACCCTGTGACAGCGCATCGACCATCCCGATTTCGCCCGCCATCTTGAGCGGATGATTGAACACCGGCAGCAGCGCCCCCGTCATCAGGCGGATCCAGCGGGTACGCTGGGCAACGGCGGCCAGGAAGATCAGGGGATTGGGGCTGTATCCGCCGTAGGGATGGAAATAGTGCTCGACCATGCGCACATGCGTGAAGCCGACGCGCTCGGCTTCCGCCGCGATGTCGAGACATTCGCTGAAATACTGCGCGGGCGGCTTCTCGGCCGGACTGAGATCCGGAAAAAATTGTACGCCGAATTGCAAGCTCGCCTCCTGAGATAAAGGATGATTAGAGCGGGTAGATCAGGCTATTGGGCACGAGGACGCTGTCGAAAATACAAAGCCGCTCCTGGAACTTCAGAGTGCCGTTCTCGATCACGAGTTGATCCCGCGTCTGACCCACATTGAAAACACGGGTAAGCTCGTCCGGTAGCGTCTCGAACGCCGCATAGCTGGTCCGCACCTCCAGCCGTTCGCCGGCCCAGCCGATAATTCGAATGCCCGAAACGACACGGCGGATATAGCGCGGTCCATACACCGAGGTTTTGCGAATGCCCACGACCCGATCCTTGAGATAGCCTTTGCTCTCGCAAAGCATCGTGGCAATAGGCAGGCCTCGCTCGAAGTTCTCGCGCGGGATGATTTTGTAGAGACAATTGTCGACAAAGAAGTCCGGCCATTCCTCAAACCGCTCCTCATCGAGGCAGGCGGTGTAGTCGGCGTAAAACCGATCCACTTCATAGCGGAGTTCCAGCTTGCTCAAGCCGTGCGGCGCCCCGTCCATGATCAGAGCTCCATGACCTTGCGGTAGTAGTCGTAGAAGGCGCGCAATTCGGATTCCGTTACGCCGTGCGATTCCTCGACCTTCCAGCCCTCACCGCCCATCTCCATGACGCCGGCGGCATCCGGCGCCTGACGGACACCCTGCTGGAGAAAACCAAGCACCTCGCTGTCGTCGATGGACACGTAACCTGATGGCCCCATGAGATTGGCCTGACGCAGCCGGCGATTGGTCAATGCCTCGTCATCGCCCTCATAGCCAAAGAACGTCCAGGCAAGCTCGTATGCACCCGGCCCCTTGGTCACCAGCTGGCGCATCGCCAGGGAATTCGACTGCTGCTGGATGATAAGGTTCGGCCAGACGGTCATGAGCACGATCGTGTACTGCGCATATTCGCGCAGCGGATCGAGCATGGACGGATCGTTTAGCTTCAGATCCACCAGTAAAGATTTCATCTCGGAATTGTCTTCGGTGCGCTTCTGCTCACCGCGCCAGGTCATGCCGGCGGCATGACGACCGGTCGGGTCGATCACAACCCGGTTAGGCTGGTCCACCCGGTTAAGACCGAAAGACAGGAGGAACACATGCAGCAGGCTGGCGTGATACGGGTCCTTGATGTTCTCGAACATCAGCTTCCAGTTTGCTGGCGTAAGCTGACGCGAATAACCCAGCACCCGTAGAGGGCGGCCGTCGAATACGCGATCGAACAGCTCAACGATGGAAGGCGTAAGATAGTCTTCGAGAGGGGGCGGATTTTCGGCAAACGACGCGAACACCACGCCATTGCGGCGCGCCACCGCCAGCTTGCGCAAGCCATGCTTTGTCAGGTCGAAATCGGCCGGCATCCCGCCCTGCCCCTTGACGCCGCGGCGGAATGGCACGCCGGTCAGATCGCCCTGCAGGTTATAGGTCCATTGGTGGTAGGGGCACATGAACTGGCGCTCATTGCCCAGATGCTTCTGGCAGAGTTGAACACCGCGATGAGCGCAGCGGTTTTCGACCACGGCGATGTCGCCCGCCTGGTCGCGGATCACCAGCACGGACTTGTCGCCGACAAAGGTACGCTTGAAGTCGCCGGCGTTCGGAAGCTCCGCCTCCAGCGCGACGTAGCTCCAGTTCGGACCGTAGAAGATCCGCTTCTGTTCGCGAGCATAGATCTCTTCGTCAGAGTAGACCCAATAGGGTACGCGCTTGGTCCCTTCGACAGGCCACTTCCGCTCGACATTCATCTTGTTGATTCCTCCCGGCGTTCGATAATCATAGTACTGAGGTTTTGGCAGGTCAACTCTGCGGTCCATGGCTGCGGCCCTTGGCATATGAGGCCTGCTGGATTTAAAAATCTTTATATTTCAGTGCCCGTCCTTTAGTCTTCCGGCATCGTCGCACGCGGCTTTCGCGCCTATACAAAGAATTTCTGACCATGCCTGTCCGCAAGAAACGTGCTTCCAGAGGGAGCACCAGCGCGCTCGCGCCGCTGAAAACGCCGCAGACCGAGAAACTGGTCGAGATTTACGAAAAACCCGGCCACCTCATCCGGCGGCTTCATCAGATTTCGACGTCCATCTTTGTCGAGCAGGCCAAAGCGTTCGATCTGACGCAGGTTCAATACGCGTCGCTTGTCGCGCTCGAGCACTGCCCGGGCATCGACCAGGCGCAGCTTGGCAAGGCGGTGGCCTTCGATCGTACAACCGGCAGCGTTGTCGTACGGCGGCTGGTCGAGAAAGGACTGCTGGACCGCAAGAAACGCAATGGCCGGAAATCCGCCCTTTACCTGACGGGTGCCGGGCGCGGGCTTATCCAGGCCATGCGGGCCCGCATGGGTGCGGTCGACAGGCTTCTGCTCAAGCCCCTGAGCGACGATGAACGCATCACGTTCATGCGGCTCCTGGCAAAAGTGGTGCTCGGCAACAACGCTCTCGGCCGTGCGGCGCACGACCTGTCCGCGCATCCCATGTCGGACTGAACGACGACGTTGCATCCGAGGCCGCCCGTTTTCCTGGCGACTTGCAATAAGACGGCCCGCCTCGACTACACTGTCACCTGAAGGACGAGCCGCCGTCGACGGCAATTGTCTGACCGGTGACGAAATGCGCCGCTTCCGAACTGAGGAACAGTATTGTCGGCAACAGATCCTCGGGCGTTTCCGCTCGCTGGATGCATTGTCCGTTGACGATATGAGCCTTGGCCTCGGGCGCCACTGTTTCACGCTCGATCTCCGTAAAAACAGCCCCCGGCATTATCGCGTTGACCGTGATGCCGGAAGGCCCGAGTTCTCGCGCCAGGGATCGCGTCATTCCGACCAGCGCCGATTTCGAAGCGATATAGTGCAGATAGTTCGGCCGGCCGATTGCCGCGGCACCTGAGGACATGTTGACGATGCGGCCATACTTTGCTTTGCGCATCGCCGCCACAACGGCACGACAACAGTAATAGACGCCTGTCGTATTGACGTGCATCACCCTGTCCCACTCCTCAAGCGGGATCTGATCGAAGGGCCGCATCTTGATGGTCGAGAAGATGGCTGCATTGTTCACCAGTACATCGATGCGGCCGAACTCCTGCAGCACCTGCTCTGTCATCCGTTCAACCGACTTGTAATCGGCGACGTCGGTCTCCACGACGAGCGCCCTGGCGCCAAATTCCGCGATTTCCTTCGCGACTGCATTGCCACGTTCGACATTCAGTTCGGCAATCACCGGAAATGCTCCAGCCCTGGCATAGGCTTTCGATAAAGCACGACCGATCCCCTGCCCGCCCCCCGTTACGATCACAACCCGATCTCTAAGGCCCCCCGGATCGAAATGCGTATTCACGTTGCTCTCCTTTTCCATGAGATATCGGTCAGTACTATGATGATAGGAACCGTTGAGGCAAACGTTTTTCCCCCTTGCCGCACGTTGACGACCAATATTGTCAGTACTATGATTTTCCCCAAGCGCACAATGCGCAGCCTGACCCGGGAGGATAACGCCCCAAAACTCGCTGCTGAAGTTCGCTGCGATCGCGTGGATGAGTCGAACGGTCGATAGCCACGCCTCGCAGTGTGGATCCGCCCAGGAATGCCGGCGCGCTGGAATCAATGATTCAAAACTGACGGGAAGATTGGGAGAAACGCATCATGTTCCTGATGAACCAGTGGTACGCCGTGGCTCTGCCGCAGGAACTGACGGCCACGCCGCTCGCACGCACGATCTGCGGCAAGGCGCTGGTAATGTTCAGAACGGAATCGGGCAAGCCCGTGGCTCTCGATGACCGCTGCGCGCACCGCTATGCGCCGCTTTCCGGCGGCACGTGCTCGGGCGAAACTATTATGTGCCCTTATCACGGGCTGGTTTTTGACGGGACGGGACAATGCGTCCATGCGCCGCACCAGACTGAACTGCCGCCGGCGATGCGTGTCGTCTCCTACCCGCTGGTTGAGCGCTCCGGCTGGGCCTGGATCTGGATGGGTGACAAGGCGGCCGCCAATCCCGCGGACATTCCGGACTACTGGTGGTTCGACAAGCCCGGCTGGAAGAGTTTTCAGAAGAATTTTTATGTGAAGGCGAACTGGCAACTCTGCACGGACAATATTCTCGACCTCAGCCATACGCCGTTCGTCCACACCAAGACGGTCGGCACACCCGAGATGCCCAAAATACCGGTCGAGACATGGACCGAAGGCAACAAACTGTTCAACCGCCGCATCATGAAGCAGGTGACGCCCGGACCGTTCGTCTACAACTGGGGAAACTTCAAGGGTCTGATCGACCGCGTGACAACCACCGAGTGGCTACCGGCCGCGAACACTTCTGTTGAGCTGATGTACGAGGATCACCAGGCGCGAATCACTCTGCGGCTGACCAACCCCTCGACGCCGGAGACGGAGCGGACAACCCATTGCTGGTTCGGTTGGGCACGCGATTTCGGACCGCAGGAAGACGATCATCCCGAAGCCATCCGATTCCGCGACCAGAGCTTTGCGGTTATGGGCGAGGATGTCGAGATCATGGAAAAGCAGCAATCCGTCGTCGATCGTGGCGGACTACTGCCGACGGTGGCGATCAAGGCCGATTCAACGCTGATACAGGCACGCCGCATTGTCGACCGGCTATCGGACGGCCCGGATGGCCGCGGAGAGAAGCTGAGAGCTTAGTCCGCCGCGCGCCGGCAAACGCGGGGCCGCAACTCTAACCGCAGAGAGTGGTGTGGTGGCAGCCGTCGGTTTCGCTCAGAGCGAAAGACAATGCCGAAACGGACTGACAGTAAAGAATGGTGCCCGGGGAGGGATTTGATCGTTACCAGCGTTCCAAGCTGATCACGATTATCCTTTAAATACAATAGCTTAAACTAAACCACGCATTAGTCGGCGGGGGACTTTGCCACTTCGAGAGCGGACTTCTGGATGTAGATTAAATAGAACTAGGAGTTCTCTCGTGACTCATTGCTGGTGGGGGTAGTCGTCAGCGAACTATTCTCCGCCCTAATTCCCTGTTTGACAGGGAAACACTGGGAATTCAATACAGTCCCCGGCAGCCCTGTGCCCAAAAGGCATTGAACCGTCTGCCAATTCACTATTTTGGAGTTTTTGACCGGTCGAAATAACAGGGATCGAATCGCCCCGTAGCAGGGAAGAAGAAAGGGCTATCAGGGAATGCCGTAGAAGTTCGGGCATGGCCTGCCGTCTGCCTTAACTAACCTTCAACGCCGAAACCAATTGTCATCGTCC
Source organism: Alphaproteobacteria bacterium (assembly GCA_965279355.1). GTDB lineage: Bacteria > Pseudomonadota > Alphaproteobacteria > CACIAM-22H2 > CACIAM-22H2. The sequence goes on from OZ257155.1 coordinate 891,194, forward strand.
CCGGCGGAGGATCACCAGCCCATAGAGCAGTCGAAATGCAGCAGTGGGCACGACGAACAGGTCGAGAGACGCGATTCCGTTGGCGTGATTGATCAGGAAATGCCGCCAGCCCTGCGACCGCGGTCGCCGGTGGCGAGCCATACTTTTGGCACCCGCGGCGTCTCTGCGGTCATTGACACCAATGATCGAAGACCTTTAGCTTCGCGAAATGTTGGTCACACAGCTGTCAGGACATTTAATAAAGGCTAAAGCAGTGGCGCAGCTCACGGCTCACGCCCGTCAGCACTTTGCGCTAACAGAAGACTGGAAGCTGTTCGTGGACGAGGTAGCAAGCACTGTTTCCGGATGCCAGACACCTGAAACACTTATTACGTTCTGGATCACCGCGAACAACAAGCACTCGTTCAGAATTTACAAACCCGTGACCGACGTGACCGCAAAAGATTTCCCGCCGTTGTTAATGCAAGATGGCTTCAAATGCGAAGGGATCTGCTGCTGCTGAACAGCATCGCGCCGATCCGCTCTATGCAACGAACCCCTTTATCGGCGCTATGCATTGCTGCCCGGTATATCGAGATCGCTGCGACAGCCTCTTCATCATGGAATGACCGCGATCGCATTGATTTCTATTAAGGCCTTGTCCTCAGTAAAACGGCTAATCTCAACCATTGTCGAGGCCGGAGGATCCTTCACAAAGTACTGGCGACGAACCGCGTGGATCTCGGCAAACTTGGATATGTCGCGGACATAGACGTCGACACGGACAATGTCCTCAAGCTTAGCTCCAGCTCCCGATAGCGCCTGGATAAGGTTCTGGCAAACCTTGTCTGTCTGAGCAGTGATATCCCCGTCGATGATCTTGCCTGTGTCATCTTTGGCGAGCAGGCCGGACACAAAGATCAGCTGACCAGGCCTTGCGACCACCGCAGTAGACCAGACGCCTTTTGGCTGCGCCATGCCAGGAAGCTGAACAATCGATTTTGCTGTATTGGCCATCTCAAATTCCTAGGTTCAAGTTTATAGAATTGTGATCTTGCTGCAGCTCAATTCAATGCATTTCTAAGCTGATTTGTTTACAGGCTGTAGAAATCTACGGGTGTGGAAAGATAGTCGTTCAAAAGAACGAGTTTCTTTTTCCGGATCTTCCACTGCGCATTGATGCAAGTAAACTCATGCTGAACCTGGGAGTAATGGATAGCGGTCTCCCGCCTCTTGACGTCGTACACATAGGTCACAGACAAAGCCCGTGTCGCAATAAGCGCTGCCGTCGCCGAATCACATTGCAGATTTGTTATGGAGTGCGCCGTTCTAGGCAAAGGTATCGACGCGGCAGATTTATTTGACCGAACCCGATCGACCCGTTCCTGCAGTCGCGCGCTGGACGGGATATAGATGAGGGAGACCTCGCTGGATGGATCCGTCGTCGTCTCATGCTCACTCTTCCACATCGGCGCCCAAAATTCGGCGTCGGCGTGGTACAACGCGAGCCAATCATCCCAGCGCCTCTCATCGAGGTATCGCGCTTCCCGATAGACGATATTGCTGGCGATTTCGAAGTAACTAGTCATACCCGCGTCTGCTCGCGCACCTATGCCAAAGACTTTTCACGCGACAGCCCTTCCATGAGCAACTTTGCCCATTCCCTGTAGTGAGGGTGGTAAAGGGTTTCATCGCCGCGGGCCTCTGTCGTGGTGACCGATGTCAGAGGCCTGATGCCCAGCGCCTCGGCATGCGCATCTGCCCCCGTTTTGAAGTCGGCGAGACCGCGCATATAGCCCTGGTGCCAGGTGATCCACTCGGAAGCCTGACCGCGCTGGCAGGCGTCGAACACGGCAAGATCATCCGGCGTCGCAAAACCGGTTGGATTGTAGAATTCCTCATATTGCCGGATGCGCTTCACGCGCGCTTCCTTCGATTCCCCCTTTGGGGCAATGCAATACGTGGACACCTCCGTTTTATCGGCCGCAAGCGGCCGGATGACCCTGACTTGCAAGGACGACGCATCCAGAATCTGGACGTTCGGAAACAGAAACAGATTCCGCGTATGCAACATCCACTGGAATTTCAGGTCGCCCACCCGCGGCCGAACTGTGTCCTTGCTGAGCCAAACGGCGCGTACCTCGGGTTCGTCGTTGGCACTCCATAGGAGGTTATGCCCGCCCTTGAACGTGAAGTTGCCCCGCTCCAGATCTCTGGCGCTCACCTTCCCCCAGGCCGACGTCCCCTGGCTAAGGTCGGTCGGGGCGCGTTTGCCGACGATCTGCAGATAGGAAATATGCGTGGGAATGAAGTGATAGCTGTCCTGGCCGTTCTCGGCCTGGAGCTTCCAGTTGGCATTGTAAGTGTAGCTGACGGTGCCAGGCACCAGCTCGATGCCGTCCGGACCCTGATCGGCGGCCAGATCGATAAAGGTCTTGGTGTCGCCCAGCCACTTATCGAGCGACGGTACGTCAGGCGACAGGCTTGCGAAGATGAAGCCACGATAGCTGCCGACATGGGCGGCTTTCTGGAGATTGTGGTCCTCTGCCGAGAAGGCAGCCGTGTAGGCGCCTTCGCTTTCATTGGTGACGGAGACATTCTTTCCCGCATTGTCGTAGGTCCATGCGTGATACGGGCAGATATGTGTGCGGCGATTCCCCTGCCGTTCTTCACAGACGATAGCGCCCCGATGGCGGCAGGTATTGAGAAGGCAGTTAATCGAACCGTCAGCCCCCCTAGTGACTAGGACGGGCTGACGGCCAATGTATGTCGTGAAAAAATCGTTGGGCTTCTGGATCTGGCACTCGAGCCCTACGAAAACCCATCCGCTCTCGAAGATATGCTTCATCTCGAGCTCGAAGACTTCCTGCTTCCGGAAGGCATCCGCATGCATGCGGAAGATACCTTCACCGGGACGGTCATCAATGAGATGAGCAATATCATTCACTGTCAGCATCGATCCCCTCCGGAGCGATTGCAGCCCATACGACCGTCCGCGTCTAACGGGAGAAGTCGTAGCCTTCCTTGGTGATGCATTCGATCAGGAACGGACGCCCGGCGGCAATCGCTTCCTTCGCCTTCTTCAAGGCTGGCACGAAGGCATCCGGCTTCTCGACCCGGATTGCTTCCATTCCAAGCCCTTCGGCAACCTTGGTGTAATTGCCACCGACATGATAAGCGCCGTACTTTTCCGTCGCCGTGATCAGGGTATCGCGCTCCGCGGCCATGACGCCGTTGTTGAAAACGATGGTCAGGCTGGCGATCTTGTTGCGCACCGCCGTTTCCAGATCCATGCCGGTCATGCCGATGGCAGAATCGCCCATGACGTTGATGCACAGCTTATCCGGCATCGTCAGCTTGGCGCCGATCGCGAGGCCCAGGCCGTGGCCGAGTTGGGTCGATTTTCCCCAGCCGATATACGAACCGGACACCACCGATTCCCAGAACGGGAACAGCTGTTCGCGCGGGCTGCCCGCATCGTGGGTGATGATCGTGTTGGCCGGATCGGTATTGTTCATCAGGTCCCAGATGATCCGATACTGATTGATCGGCACCTCGGCCGAGGTGAGCTGAGGCATCCATTCTTTGCGCCATGCCGCCTTAGCTTCGCTGACGTCCTGCGACAGCTTCTTCGAGGCAGCCTTCGTATCGCGGCTCTTCAAGGCGTCGATCATTGCTTCCAGCACCAACCGGGCATCGCCGATCAACGCGTGATCGACGCGATAGTCCTTGTTGATGTCGCCGGCGTCGTTGGTGGCGTGGACGATGCGCTTGCCGGGCGGAAGCTTGGGGCCGAACGGCGTCTTGGTGAGGCTTGAGCCGATCGCAAACACCCAGTCCGCTTTGTTGAGATAATCCTTTAGCGGCTTTGATGCCGAAACCACGGCACCGCCCAGCGACAGCGGATGATTCTCGGGGAATGCGCTCTTGCCGGGGTTGGTGGTCATCACCGGCGCCGGCAGCAATTCGGCGAGCTTCACCAGCAGGTCGCTGGCGCCGGCCTGGATGACGCCCTGGCCCGCCCAGATCAGCGGCGCCTTGGCGGAGGTCAGGGCGGCGACGGCTACCTTGATGCCTTCCGGATCGGGCCCGGAGCGATAGGACTGAACCGGCACATAGTCGAGTTCGCCGGCGAACGGTGCGGTCCAGGTCTCATCGGCCACTTCGATGACGACTGGGCCGCCGCGGCCCGTCCGCATCGCGTGATACGCACGCCGGAAAACATCGGGCAGTAGTTTCGTGTCGTTGACCCGCGCCACCCACTTTGCGATGTGACGGAAATTATCGACGGCGCTGAAACCCGGACGGATATGCTGACGCTCGGCATTGCCGCCGGTGCTGATGATCAGCACCGAGACGTTTTCAGAAAACGCCTGGGCGACACCGGCAAAGCTGTTCTCCGTACCCGGACCGCCCTGCATCGCGAACACGCCGTTGCGACGACCACAATTGAGGCGGGTATACGCATCGGCAATGCCGATGCCAACACGCTCCTGCCGGCACAGAATGGGTCGGATACCTATCTTAGCGCAGGCCTCAATCAGAGGCGTCCGCGGGTAGCAAGACAAAAAATCCGTGCCTTCGCGCTTGAGAATCTCCGCAACAACTTCTACGCCGTTCATTGTATGCCCTATGCTTCTAAGTGATTGACAGTCTTCAGTTCACATCCGGATGGCCATGCCTGTCGGCAAATGCCGCCCCCGAGCCTTCCTTCTTCTTATTGCTGCTCGATCTTCGCGATCCGCACGAACTCCACCCAATCCTTCAGTTCTTTCAGGAAAACAGCCTGCGCTTCAGCCGGACTCATGGTGGCCACATCTATGGAAAGATTGGCAAAGAAGGCACGCCCTTCAGCGCTATTGGCGGCCTCCGACATGACGCGATTGAGATGATCGATGATCGGCTTCGGCGTGCCCAAGGGGACGAATATGCCCCAGATGCCCTCGATAACGATGTTATGGCCGCTCTCCCTCAACGTCGCATATTTAGGGAGCGTCCTGGTGCGAACCGCACTGGATATCGCCAGAACGCGAGCCTGATTTTGTTGTGCCATGGTTTCGCCGGCACCGGTCTCGACGACCGCAAAATCGAGCGAGCCTGATGCCAGATCATTCAGCCAATCGCGCGAGGTTCTGTACTGAACCTCGACATTCCCTGTTCCTAAACTGCCGGTATACATCGCCCCGATGATGCGGGCCTGAGGATAGGCAGTGCCGTAACTCCCATTTTTGCCCTTCTGCTTCAGGGCTTCGCTCAGGCTGGCCAGTGACTGATGTGGAGAATTCGGCCCGACGACCACCAGGTGCGGCTGCCGCGCCAAGGTTCCGACAACCTCTAAAGTCTTGGAGGCGTCTATCGGCGGATTTTTGACCATGGCCATGGCACCCGCCACAGTGGACAGGCCGTTGAATAGCATCGTGTAGCCGTCAGGCCTGGCCCGCGCCACGGCTTCATTGCCGATATTGCCGAGTGCGCCGGGACGGTTCTCGACGATGACCGGGCGACCCAAGGCCGTCTGCATCTTGGTGCCGACAAACCTGGCTATGATGTCCGGGCCGCTCCCCGCGACAAACCCGACGACAATTCGGAGATCCCGTTCGGGGAATGTTTGTGCATGTGCCGTTGCCGCCCCTCCGAAAAACGCCATTAGCGATAACGCTAGCAATGAAAGAACTTTTTTCATTCTCGACCTCCACAGCCTGAGGGCATGATGTCAGCTTCTTTGTGCGGTGACCACAGTTTTGTTACTGATGACATATTTTATAAAATTAATCTTTGCGCAAAGACCCGGTTGAACGCAGAAGCTGCAGCGCTAGCGCATCCCGATCCGTAGACCGGAACCGCTAGCGCCGGCTAGCCAGCTATGTTCATTGCGAGATTAGTGCCAACTCCGAAGCGACCACATGTGTAGCTCTACACAAAATGGACCGAGCTGAGTCCCGATATTGTTCTGATGTTGGCCAACTACTCAGCCGCTTTGGGCGCAATTCTCGCGCTATAAATTTTTAACTCGAGATTCGATAGCCGCCGCAACGAGTTGCGATTGCTGCGCAAGCAGTATTTCGCCGAGCTTCGGGTCCGAAGAAGCAGGATCGCCCAAGTAACCCAGCGGCGTCATCTTGAGCGTAAATTGCTTGCCCTTACGCCACTCTGCCAGGCCTTCCGGCCCCAGGTTTGTGGGTTTGAGACCTGAGATTAGATCCTGCCTGATAACATCAGGGAAATAGCGCCGCATGCTCGACGTCTCGAATTTACCGGCGTGAACGTCCATGAACTCGCTTTTACGCTCTACCTCCCCTGACGTTGTCAGTGCGTGCGGATCCATCGGATCAATGCCAAGCCGCTTGAAGAAGCTGGGCGCACCGACGAAATAAGCATCGAGGTTCGCAGAAGCGGCACCACGCTTTATGCCGTCCAGGATTGTCCTGTTGTGCAAGGCATCGCCATGGCCCGATACACAATACAGCTGCTGAAATCCGTCCTTTTTCAGGCTACAAACAATATCGATCATCAGTTCGATCATCACCGAGGGCCGCACCTCGAAAGTGCCGGGAAATATTCCAGTCACATCATTAATGCCCCAATAGTACGGCGGCATGATTACACTCGGCACGCCTTTTTCCTTCAAAAGCGACTTCACGTGTTTCAAAAGAATAGAGGGCATATACACATCGGTAGCGAGCGGCAGGTGAGGGCCGTGCTGCTCAATGACGCCGAGCCCCCACAGCACAATTGCCCCATTCTTTGCTGCTTCTCGAACTTCCGGATAGGTCATATCCGCAATCGTATCCTCGAAAATCGAGTAACCGTTTGAAGCCACGGGGCCCATCGCTTTATCTCCGGTATGTAAAAATCGCGCTCAGGGATTTGACCTGGGCACGTTAGGATTCTTGCCAGTCAGGGATGCGACGAGATTATTCGCGGCATCCACAGCGCCTTTCCCTGCCTCGTTGCCCCAGATGAGGCGGGCCAACTGACCGCCGAGATATGGGTGAATTCCAAGATCATAGAGGGCTCGGAAATCACGCTTCTCGATTGCATTACGTTCGGCGGGCAGAAGGTCATAGCGGTCCAAAACCGCCGATTCTTTCTCATTGAAGAGCAGCCGCAGCTGCCGATCCCATTTCAGGTCTTGAACCAGATCGTTAGACACCAAATTCGGATCAAATTTTTCCCAAGCCATTTTCCCTCTCAGTGCCGCACGGACGAGAGATTCCAGATCACGCCGCCCACCCCACAACGAAAGTTGCTCCAACCCGTGTAGCCAAAAGATCGGCCGCTACGTTCACCAATCGCACCAAGGACAGGATACCAGGCAAGGATCTCAGCCGTTCCGCCCATCCCTGCTTCCTCCATTCGGCTCACCGGGAATTCCTTCAACAATTTCTGGTGGTCCCCGCTGCAAGCCAAGTCCAGGAAGGCGCGGTCGAATTCCTCATCTATTTTGTAATAGCGTGCGCCACCGGGCTCGTGGCTTAGGCCGCCTGACCCTACAAGTCCGACCCGCAGATCGGTCGGCAGGTCGTCCAGCACAAACGCCGCAAGCGCCTTTCCGACCTCATAGCAGCGATGCTGGTCAGGGTATGGTGGGACCGTGCAGTTCTGAAGTACCGGGACGAGCCCTATTCCTGACTGATCGAGATCCGTCATCACGACGGGGACGGAAATATTGTCGTCAAAGTTCAGATTTTCGTTGCGTGCGGTCATCCGAATGCCGCGCCGGGTCATTCCCGAAAACAGCGCTTTGGCTACGGCCTGATCGCCCTTCACATTGTAGTCTCGACAACCGATCCAAGGTTTGAACCATTCGTGTGGCCCCTGATGCTGGGCAGCTGTTCCGATGAGAAAGTCCGGGTAAGATCGGACCCTACTGTTGGCGAGATGATCGTTGGCAAATACGATGAGGACATCCGGCTTCGTAGCCTTCAGGCCGTTTCTCACAGCTTCAAACGTGTCTGAAACGACGCTGCGAACCTCCTGCGGGGCTGAGTTGTATTGTCCCACGATGGCGGGTGCATGAGGGACTCCAGCCGCGAAAACGATCTTTGCCACTATTCTCCCCTCACGTTGTGATATAAAAACCAGCACGAATCATATTTAGGGTCATCAGTGGAACCGACTCATCTCAACTGGGGTCCATCGCCGCGGCGAGTTCTGGCAAATGGCGGCCGTACGCTCGCCGATCAGGCCTATCAGCGTATTCGGGAAGACATCATCGAAGGTCGTCTTCCGCCCGGTGCGAAGCTGCAGCCAGACGTCCTGCGCGATCGATATCACATCGGATTGAGTCCCCTGCGCGAGGCACTTTCGCGTCTTACGACAGACGGACTTGCCGTTTCCGAAGGACAACGTGGAATATTCGTCGCGCCGGCGTCGTATGCCGAACTTTGCGATATCGGCAATCTCCATATCAATTTCGCATGCATGGCGTTCGAATTGTCCATGAAGTTTGGCGACACCGCATGGGAGAACAGCGTTGTCACAACCTACTATCAGCTGAATAAGCTTGAGCGGCAATCCGATAGGAATTCCAAGGACTTCATTGGAGAGTGGGAACGACGCAATCGGGAATTTCATATAGCCTTGGAAGCCGGCTGCGGCTCTCCTTGGCTCGTCCATTTCTGCGATATTCTGCACGACCAGCTTGAGCGCTATCGACGGCTGTTTGTGGCCTACAAGCACATTGATTCCGACACCTACGATGAGCATCGGCGGATCATGGAGCTTGCGCTGGCTCGAAAGCCCGAAGCCGTGAAGCTTCTGGCTGCGCATCTTCGTACGACGATGGAGAAAATCGAGCGCTCGATGTCGAAAGCCGGAAGAGCCGCCGCCCTGCCGGGCAAAAAGCGCCGGCGTTAACAGCGCTCGCCTTTTTCCGTAGACATCACGTGTCTTCGCGCGGGCTGGGCGGCGCAAACATTTGCTCGCCCGCAAATGCTGTATTTCAAGCGAATCTGCTTTAAGCAAGCGCCCGTCAAGCGGCGATGGCCAGCTATTACTAAACTCCATAAGGCCATTAGATCAAATCGGATATATTTTATCAACGTACAATGATTTTATTTAATGGAGCCCCAGCTTGGCAAGGCGCGGCATCACCTCCTGAACAAAATAGGGCATCTGCTCCAGATAGTTGACCATCGTGAAGGCAAGCCCATCGAATCCGTCGTCGGCAATACGCTCAAACTCGTCGGCCACCTCATCGGGCGTGCCGACAATCGGCAATGATCCATGCCCGCCGGCAAACCGGGTCCGGTATTTGGCGAAAACGTCGGGCGGAAACGACTGCGCGTGGAGGCCCTGCATCTTCATCAGATGAGAGACGGCCTCCTCATCGGCATTTTCGACTGCATACCATTGGTAATACTCCTCGGCCTCTTTCCTGGTCGGGCGGCAGACGACGTGTCCTGAGGTGAAAACACCGATCTTACGGCCGTGATCGCGCAGGGTGCCGCTTTTGATCTCGGCCACGTTCTTCTTGGCTCGCTCATGATCGATCAGCGCCGTGAACATCACATCGCAATTGCGTGCCGCGAAGGAACGCCCCGCCCCCGATGATCCGGCGTTCATCAACATGGGCCTTTCCTGACCCCATGGCTTCGGACTCCCCCGCACACCCTTCAGTTTGAAATACGCGCCGTCATGGTCGAAGGGTCCCGACTCTTTCCAGATCCTGGAAATGACGTCCCACCACTCCTGGCCGAACACGTACCGCTCATCATGGTCGCGTTGCGGAATGCCGAACATCTCGAATTCGTCCTGGTTCCAGCCGCAGACGATGTTTAGCCCGAACCTCCCCTGCCCGACCAGATCCACCGTGACGCACTGCTTGGCGGCGAAAACCGGATGGATCATCGGCGCATGCACAGTGCCGAAGACATTGAGTTTCTCGGTATGAGCCAGAAGGCCGCCCGCCCAGGTGATCGTCTCCAGCGTCTCGCCTTCAAAATCGGTCTCGCCGCCATAGCCGCGCCAACGTGCGAGCGGCAGCATGAAGTCGATACCGCAGCGATCCGCCAGCTTCGCCAGGGCGAGATTGTTCTCCCAGCTTGCCTCCCAACGCCCGGGTATCTTGGTGGCGGCAGTCCCCGAGGAACAATTCGCCGCGAACAGCCCGAGCTTGAGCCGGCTCGATCCACGCAAAAGAGCGTTCCTCATTGCCTGTCCTTTTTAGTCGTCTACATCCAGGGCCACACTGTCGATCCACATCGGGTCGATTTCAGGCAGCGGGATAGCTTGCAGCAGTCGCTGCGTGTAAGGCGATTGCGGGTGCTCGAAGATCTGCGCGGTCGGCCCGGCCTCCACGGTCAGACCGTGCCGCATCACGGCGACGCTGCTGCAGCAGGCGCGCACGACCGACAGATCATGGCTGATCAGAATGATCGCCATGCCTAAAGACTGCCGGAGCTCATTCAAGAGGTCGAGGATCTGGGCCTGAACCGAAACATCGAGACCCGAGACGATTTCATCCGCCACCACCAGCCGCGGCTCAAGAGCAATAGCCCGGGCAATACCGATGCGCTGCCGCTGACCACCCGAAAGCTGATGCGGGTAGCGCTTCATGAACTCGGTTGAGAGGCCAACGCGCCGGAACAGCGGCTCCGCCAGTTCAAGGGCCTGTTTCGCGTTCTTCGCCACCCCATGAACGATAAACGGTTCGGCGACGATGGAGCCGATCTGTTTTCGCGGATTAAGCGACGATTGCGAATCCTGGAACACCATCTGCATCTGGGCTCTCAGCGGCCGCAGTTCGGTCTCTTTCAGACCGCTGATATCCAAGTTGTTGAAGATAATGCTGCCCGCGGTCGGGCGATAAAGGCGCACCAGAGTCCTCGCCAGTGTGCTTTTGCCCGATCCCGACTCGCCGACGACGCCGACGCAGTCCGCGCTTTGGACGGAGAAATCGATTCCCTTGAGAATCTCCAGCATCGGGGTCCGGCCGAAAGCGGGCTTGTGCCCGCGATCCGGCAATGACAGCCGAAGATTACGCGCCTCAAGCATGTCCGGCCTGCTGATCATAGGCCTGCGCGTCCGCATGCAATCTGTCGCGGAGAGCCTGGGGCACCGACTGCAGCGCCATCTGCGGCCGGTCATAACGCGGGGCTGCTGCCAGCAATGCACGGGTGTAATCGTGGCGCGGCGCGTTGAATATCTCTGCCACCGATCCCCGTTCCAGAACCATTCCCGCGTAAAGGATGGTGACTGAGTCGCAGATCTTCGCCACGACACCGAGATCGTGCGTCACAAACAGTACAGATGCACCGGTCTTCGCCTGCATCAGCTTGATCAGCTTCAGGATCTGATGCTGCACCGTGACATCCAGCGCGGTCGTCGGCTCGTCGGCGACGATCAGCTTGGGCTCACAGGAGAAGGCAATCGAAATCACGACGCGCTGGCACATCCCGCCGGACAGTTCGTGCGGATAGAGCCGCAGGACCCGCTCAGGATCGCGAATGCGGACCGCACTCAGCATCTCCAGCGCCCGGCTGCGCGCCTCACCGGCCGAGAGGCCGAGATGAAGCTGCATCACATCGACCATCTGATCTTCGATACGGAACACCGGATTTAGAGCTGTCATCGGGTTCTGCAGGATCATCGTCATCGACTGACCACGCAAACCGCGCCGCTGGCGCCCGCTCATCGAAAGCAGATCCTGACCATCGAAACGGATGCTGCCTGACGTCACCCGACCGCCGGCCGGTAGCACATCAAGCACCGCCTTGCCGATCATAGTCTTGCCGCCACCTGATTCGCCGACAAGGCCGACAATGCTCCCCGTCGCCACATGCAGGGACACATTGCGCAGGATCGGCACGGCGCCGATCGAAACATGGAGATTTGAGATGTCGAGTAGGGTGCTCATTGCCGGTTCACCGGATCAGTCGCCTGACGCAAACCATCGCCTAGAGCATTGAGGCCGAGCACGGAGATTGTAATCAGGACAATCGGATAGGCCATGACCCACCAAGCCTGATAGATGTAAGGCCGGCTGTCGGCAATGATGCCGCCCCAGGTCGCAGTCCCGCTGGAACTGAAGCCCACGAAGCTGAGGATCGTCTCGGTGACGATGGCGCGCCCCATTTCCAGGCCGAACAGGACGCTGAGTACGGGCACCAGATTTGGCAGGATCTCGTGGAAGACCATTCGCATACGCGTGACGCCGAGAACGCGTGCCGCGGAGATAAATTCGAGTTCGCGGAGCGCCAGCACTTCGCCACGAACGATGCGGCACGGCCTTGTCCAGCCGATCAGGACAATGGCGGTGATAACAGCGCCAAGGCCGGGCCCGACCACCGCGACCAGCACAATCGCCAGCAACATCGGGGGAAAGGACATAAAAACATCGACCACGCGCGAGATCGCCGTATCGACCCAGCCGCCGAAGAAGCCGGCCAAAAGGCCGAGCATCACGCCGAGTATGCCGGCCAGGGTGGCGCCCACAAACATCACAAGGACAGCCGGCCGCGCGCCATAGATCAGCCGCGACATCACGTCCCGCCCAAGATTGTCCGTCCCCAGAAAATAATCGGCGCTGCCGCCGGTGACCCAGGAGGGCGGCAGCAGCTGATCGAACAGGCTCTGCGTCATCGGATCGTGCGGTGCCAGCTGTTCCGCAAAAATCGCCGTAAAGAGGAGCACGCCGAGCAGAGAGGAGCCGGCAACCAGACGCAGGTTCATCACACAACCCGCACTCTTGGATTAACCAGCGTGTAGATCAGATCGATGATCAGGTTAATCGTGATGAACAGCAGCGCGAAGATGACTGTCACCCCCTGAATCAGGGGAAGATCCCGGTTCATGGCTGCGCCGAACAACATGTTGCCGATTCCGGGATAGGAGAAGATCAGTTCAACCAGAACTGTTCCGCCGACCAGGAAGATGAAATGGACGCCGGTGACGGTGATCGTCGGCAGAAGCGCATTCGGAAACGCGTGACGGAGCAGAATGCGCGCATCGGAGAACCCCTTCACCCGCGCCAGCAGGACATAGTCCTGTGCCAGCGTTTCCTTGAGAGAAACGGCCAGAACGCGGGCAATGATCGCCATGAGCGGCAGCGCCAACGCGGTCGACGGAAGGATAAGGTATTCAAGCAGTCCCGCCACATCTGCGAAGCGCAACCGGACGATGCTCTCCAGAAGGTAGAACTGCGTTGCGAAATCCGTTTGCCGGACGGGATCGAAACGGCCGGAAATCGGCAGATGCGCGAACAGCACGCCGAACGCCAGGACAAGCAGGAGCGCCCAAAGGAATTCCGGGATCGCCAGGGCGATCGAATTGAAGCCGTCGATAATCTGCCTGAGCCACGGGCGGCTCCAGTACGTCACCGCCAGCGCCAGAATAATGCCGCCGACGAGGGCAATGGTGATCGCCACAAGGGCAAGCTCCAGCGTTGCCGGCAGGCGCTCCAGGACGAGGGTCAGCACGTTCTGCTTCAAGCTGATCGACGTGCCGAAGTCGCCGCGCAGCAGCCCGCCCAGATAGATAAGGAACTGCTCCGCGACGGATTTGTCGAGGCCGTACACCTCGCGCAGACGCTGGATATCCTCCGGCGTCGCCTCGCTACCGATCATCATGGCAATCGGATCGCCGGGAACGACGCGCAACAGGACAAATATGATCAGAACAACACCGAGAATGGTCGGCAATGTCAGAAGAAGACGTCTCAGAAGATAAGCTGCAGTCACATTCCCGGCGGTCCCTGCTTTATGCGCTCAGCTCCAGATCAATCGCCCCGCCTATGCCTTCCGCGTGAACGCAGTCGGCATTACATAGCCCGCAAGATGCGGTTTGAAGTTCAGCTCGGATTTGTAGACGACCGGCTGATACAGCTGGAACAGAGGAAACAGGTAGGCGTTCTCCGCCACGTATTTGTTAAGGCGTTGATAGCCGGCGATGCGCGCCTGCTCGTCCCGCTCGCCGAAGAGCGGATCGGCGATCTGGTCGACGTCGGGTGACTTCCAAGACGAATGGGGGGATACCGAGCGGATCGCCGATGAGATCGACGTTTCAGGATCGCCCATTGAATTGCCCCAGACATAGAAAGCCGCCGGCGCCAGCTTGTGCTGCATGCGCAGTTCGAAGTGCTTGGCGGGCTCGTAGACCTCGATGTTCGCCTTGATGCCCACCTGGCGCCACATCTCCACGATCGCCTGAGTGACCTCGTAGTCCTTGGGACGGAAGCCACGCGTCGTCTGCACCGTGAATTCGATCGGCTTCTCGCGGGAATAGCCGGAAACCGACAGGAGCTGCGCCGCCAGCCGCGGGTTGTGGCCGGTCGTGATGGCGCGGTCGAACACCTTTTCCTGCGGCACAGACAGCGTATCCACGGGGCTGGCATAGCCCCGCAGCAGGCGGTCGACGATGAGCTTCTTGTCCACCGCGTGCACGGCAGCGCGGCGGACATTGATGTCGCGCATCGGACCGTTGCTGCTGAAGAACATCATCGCGATATCGGTCGTCGGCGCAGCGACACCCGTCAGGCCGGGCTTCTGCCGCAGCCGATCGTATTCCTCGTACTGCAGATCCATGGTGATGTCGGAGCTGCCCCGCTCAATCTCGGCAACACGACTGGCGGCGTCCGGTACGATCTTGAAGACAACCGTCTCGAACAGCGGCTTGCCGCCCCAGTAGCCGGGATGCGCCTTCAGCCGAAGGAACGAACCGCGCTCATAGTGATCGAACCGGTACGGGCCGGACCCCATCGGCGCCCGCTCAAACCCTTCTTTGCCGACCCGCTCATGATGATGAGGCGCCAGCAGGAAGCAGCCGAGGAATGCGAGCCGCTCCAACATCGTCGCGCGCCACGGCTGCCCCATGTCCATGGTGATGGTCTGGCCGTCGATCTTGAAATTCTTCAGGCCGGCAAAGCTGACCTGCAGCGGCGCGCCGAGGCTTGGGTCCGTAAGTCGGCGCAGGTTCCAAACGATGTCCTCAGGCGTCACCGGCTTTCCGTCATGCCAGAACGCATTCTGGCGCACGCGCAGGGAGATGACCGTCTTGTCTGCGTTCCAGCCCCACTGGTCGATGATACCCGGCATAAGCGCGAGATCCTCACGCTGCATCATGTAGGTGTCGTAGATCGTCCGGAAGATCGACTGCAGCGACGGATTCGTCGATGACGGTCCGATATTCGGGTCCCAGCTCGGCGGCGCGACGTTGTATGCGATCGTCAGAGTATCGCCGATGGCAGCGTGCGCCTGGGGAGACCAGAGCACTTGGCTCAGCGTCGCGGCCCCGGCAGCAGCACCGGAAGTCTGGAGAAAGTTGCGGCGATTCATCGTGAACATGATTGATCTCCCCTTGGCATTCGCTTCGTGGACCTGTGAGCACGCCACAAGACCCGCTATGCAATTCTTTAGCCAGACATCCTGGCCATATTGATCCGCCTATAACGCCGGCAACAGTCCCAAGTCCCGCCTGAACCCACCGGCCGGCAAATCATATCACGGCGATTTTATAAAATACTAGTTCGCATACAAAATATATGTCAAGCTGACGCCTTCATCGAATGAGCGAGTGGACACTAAAGGAGAAAGCTGGCTGCTGTTCTTTGGCGCGCTCCAGTCTTCAAAGTGTCTGCCCTCAAATCGGGCTTATGCCTGATAAATAAACCCGCCTGAGGCGGGCCTCTCCGGAACGCGCCAGCACTCTATTCAGGTTATGGAAATTTAGAAATGCCGACGGCAACAACGATCAACGGCTTTAACGTTCGCATATACCATCCTGGCGATAAACAACCCGGTCCTGCCGTCGTCCTTTGCACCGACGCTGAGGGCATCGACAAGTTTATGCTGGAGACTGCCTCGCTCTATGGCGAGGAAGGCTACCTCACGGTGTTGCCTGACCTGTCAGGGGTAAGCGATCCGCTTGAGGCGCTGACGGGGATTATCGCAGCGACACGCGCGATGCCGGAGTGCACGGCACAGGTCGGCATTCTCGGCTTCGGCGTCGGTGCCGAGCTTGGATGGCGGGCGACCCAACGCGTTCAGCTTGATGCCTTCGTTGGCTATGGTGGCTCGCAGTTTGACACAGCCACTCTGCCACTTTGCCCGGTAACGCTTGAATTGCCGGGTGGCGATGCTGCATCGGCGGTGCGCGCGGCTCTTTCGGGCAAACCGCAGATCGAGGTCCACGTCTATGAAGGGGCCAGCCAGGGCTTCGAGCGGCCAGCCAGCCCCAGTTATTTCAAGGCGCTCGCAGAACTTGCGCATGACCGGGCGATCGGACGGTTCCGGCGCGCCATGGGTCCGTACTATGATTTAGGCGCCCTTTGGGAATATCACCGGGACTGCGAATTCACGATCCGGGATGCCGCCAAGACGATGGAGACGATGGTTGCATCTCCTTACGTCAATCACATCCCAACGATGACCGGCGGCGTCGGGTTCAAGGATCTGGCGCGTTTCTACAAGTATCACTTCATACCGAAGAATTCGACGGAGCGAAGCGGGGTCCTGGTCTCCCGGACGATCGGCGCGACGCAGATCGTCGAGGAAATCTTGACCCGCTTTGTCCACGATCGAGAAATTGACTGGATGCTGCCCGGTATCAAACCGACGGGGAAGCGAGTCGAAGTTGCTCTGGTCGTCGTCGTGAAGTTCCGCGGCCCCAAGCTCTACCATGAGCACATCTACTGGGATCAGGCATCGGTGCTGGCCCAACTTGGGCTGATCGATTCGAAAGGCCTGCCCATCGCCGGCGCCGATGGCGCGCGGAAGCTGATCGACGAAAGCCTGCCGTCCAACACCTTATTGCCGAACTGGCATGAAAGCGCCGGGAAACCGATCCCCTGAACAACGCACTTCCGAACAACAAGTAGCGAGTATTAGAGGTAAGAAAATGTATCCGGATATCCATCTTCATATTGACGGTCAGTGGCGCGGCGGCGCGAATGGCGGCACCCTGAACGTCGTCAACCCCGCGACCGGCGATGCCGTGGGCACTGTCCCGGTTGCCGAAACCAGCGATCTCGATCAGGCGGCAGCGACAGCCCTCAAGGGCTTCCGCGAATGGTCCAGGGTTTCCGCGTTCGATCGCTACAAGCTGATGCGGAAAGCGGCTGACAATGTGCGCGCCCGGGTCGATGAAATTGCCGACATCATGACGACTGAGCAGGGAAAGCCGCTGGGTGAAGCGCGGCTCGAGACTCTCGCCGGCGCCGACGTCATCGACTGGTTCGCCGAGGAAGCCCGCCGCACCTATGGCCGTATCGTGCCGCCCCGTGCCGAAGGCGTGTATCAGCTGGTGATCAAGGAGCCGGTCGGTCCCTGCGCCGCGTTCACGCCCTGGAACTTCCCGATCAATCAGGCCGTCCGCAAGGTTTCCGCGGCACTCGCCGCCGGCTGTTCGGTGATCCTGAAGGGGCCGGAGGAAACGCCCGGAAGCTGCGCCGCACTCGTCCAGTGCTATCTCGATGCCGGCCTCCCGCCGAGCGCGCTGGGCCTGGTCTTCGGAAAGCCGGCAATGATTTCCGAACACCTGATCGCGCATGATGCGATCCGCAAGATTTCCTTTACGGGCTCAACAGTTGTCGGAAAGCATCTGGCAATGCTGGCGGGCAAGCATATGAAACGTGCCACCATGGAACTCGGCGGCCATGCACCAGTAATCGTGATGGACGATGCCGATGTAGAGACTGCCATAAAGCTGCTCTCCGGCGCTAAATTCCGAAACGCCGGTCAGATCTGCACCGCCCCAACCCGCTTCCTAGTTCAGGAAAAGGTTTACGACCGTTTCGTCGACCAGTTCATCGCGGCGGCAAAGAGCGTCAAGGTCGGCGACGGCAAGGCCAAGGATAGCCAGATGGGACCGCTAGCGAACGTGCGCCGCCTCGACACGATGCAGCAGTTTGTCGCCGATGCCGTTGAAAAGGGCGCAAAACTGCAAACGGGCGGTCGCCGCATCGGCAACAAGGGGTTTTTCTATGAACCGACGGTGCTGACGGATGTACCGCTGTCAGCACGGATCATGAACGAGGAGCCCTTTGGCCCGATCGCGCCCATCGCGCGCTTCAAGGATCTGGATGGCGCAATCTCGGAAGCTAACCGCCTGTCTTTCGGGCTTGCGGCCTATGCCTATACGCGCTCAACCAAGTCGGCGACGGCGATCGGGGCGCGTGTCGAAAGCGGCATGATCTCGATCAATCATCACGGCCTCGCGCTGCCTGAAGTGCCGTTTGGCGGCATCAAGGATTCGGGCTACGGGTCGGAAGGCGGCTCGGAAGCCATCGAGGCCTACCTGAACACCAAGTTCGTCTCGCAACTCGGCGCTTAACGCGTCAGGTCTTCGTGGACTGGGCGGTGAAGCTTTGGATGGCTTCACCGCCTTTTTTATGCGGCCGGCAGTGGAAGTCGGCTGGCCATCGCGACTTCGACCGCGCCTGGATCCTGCCTCAGGCGCGCATAGATATCCCTGGCTTGGCCGATGAAAACATCGGTGCTACCCTCGCGTATAGCACTGAGGAGCGCCGCGGCAACCTCGTCCGGGGTGGACTTCGGCATCTTGCTGTTCGCAGTCATCCTAGTGTCGACAGCAGATGGAAAGACGCCGCAAACCTGGATGCCATAAGGCGACAATTCCGCCCGCAGTGCCTGTGTTAGCGAGAGTGCAGCCGCCTTGCTTGCGCAGTACGACGCCGAGAGCGGCAGGTTCACATGGCCAAGGATCGACAGCATGTTGGCGACAACACCCGATCGCCGCTCCCGCATCGCAGGCGCAAAGGCCTGCGTCAGACGTAAAAGGCCGAAATAGTTGACGTCCATTTCAGCAGCCGCATCCGCCAAACACTCGGGCGAAAATAGCCGTCTATTGGCGTTAACCCCGGCATTGTTCACCAAGATATCTACTGGCCCAATTGCTCTAGAGGCATCGGCGACGGACATATCGCTTGTAACATCCAGCGCAATAATCTTGCCCGCTCCCTCAATCGGCTGTGCCGTTCTCGCTCCAGCGATAACATCGGCGCCGACATCAGCGAACGCTGCAACGAGCGCCCGACCGATGCCCCCGTTTGCGCCGGAAATAAGGACAACCTTACCGGTAAGACTATTCTTCACACGCACCTGCCTTCCAGCAGGTATTCTTCTATGGGTTCTGGCGTGTGTCGACGCTTATTGTGGTGGATGCCATCCCAGACTTGGCGATTTTGCGTAACGATTTCACTCACCGCCGGCGGTGATCGACACCACCAGAAATCTTGGGATGAGCGTATCCATGCACAAATGCCGTCTCTTGCCTTGAGGTAGCCTTGATTGCGTCAATCTCTCGACGATAGGCTTCCAAAAGTCTGTCCTCATCGGCGTACGCAAATGGATCGCGAAAATTTGGATATTTCTCCGGCGTCACTGGATTGTCCTGGCACCAGACGACTGCCTCCCGCAGTGCCTCTTGCGGGGCAACGACATCACGGTAGCCAAGCTGCTGCCGGATCTTGCCGGTGTCGACGACCATATGATGATGCGGTTTCAATAGCTGGTGAAATGGTGCCGCAAGCTCCTCGGGCATGGAAACCAGATCGAGCTTGCCACCAGCTGCGTCGATCATCATCTCGTACCATTGTCGCACAGTGTATTGCTCGTCGTCCGCGCAGTGATAGATCTGGCCCCCGGCGACGTCGGGCAGATCCACCGCTAGCAGGACACCATGCGCCGCATTCCGTGCCGCCGCGCGTGAGACGATCAGAAGCCCGGCGTCTGGAATGATCATGTGCAAGCGGCCGTCGCGAATGCGCCGCACAACCTGCCATTCCTTCGGATTGAGCGATCGGGGGCCGTAAATTTCAGCATAACGGATGTGTGTTGCGGAGAACGCACTCTTGGCATGTAGGTCAAAGATAGTGCGTTCGGTCTTGCCGATCAGATAGCCGACCTTTGATTCGGCTTGGTCAGTGACAACCGGATCTGCTTCCCGCAACCAGACCTTGAAACCGAATGGGCGCACATTATCAGGCGCATCCTGCCCGCGAAGGGCGGGCATTCCGCCGATGGAAATGAACCGCGCGCATCGTCCCGCCATCACTTCCGCCAAGAACCGTACGCGGCCGTACATGGCGAGAACAAGATCGAAGTCCTGGCCCTTTAACGCTTCGTCGATCGTCTCCTTGAAATGCGGATCGCCGTGGATGTGCTCGACCGGCGGAAGATCCGCCGGCTCGTGCACGCCACGATGGAAGATCGTGACCTCGTAGCCGCGCGCGAGCAGCCCCTCCAGAATGTACGGCCCGGTTGGCCCGGTGCCGCCGACCACCAGCGCTTTTTTCTTCATCTTATTTCTCTTTCGGCGGATACCAAGAGGGCGGGCGCTTCTCCTTGAAGCTGGCGATCCCTTCCCCTGCCTCGGGCCCCTGCATGAGCCGCCGTTCTTCATGGGCCAGACGCACAATCTCGTCGCCAAGGCCCGACGACGCGGACAGGTCCCGGCTGACCCGTTTGAGCGCCGCAATCGCATCCGGAGCGCCGCGAAGGAGACCGTCGGCCATAGCCGCAGCGACCTGATCGAACGAGTCCACCGCGCAAAGCTGGTGCGCCAGCCCCAGCCGGAACGCGTCAGCGCCGTCAAACTTCTCGCCCGTCAGCCCATAACGTCGGAACGCGGACGGCCCCAGGGCCCGCTGGAAGAGCGGTGCCAGCCCCAGCGGAGCAATCCCCAAGCGGACCTCCGGAATCGAGAACGAGGCATCGGGTGCGGCCACGACAATGTCGCAGCAGGCCACCATCGCCAGCGCCGCGCCGAGACAGGCGCCCTTCACCAGCGCCATGGTCGGCTTGGGGAAGGCATCGAGGCGCAGAAACATCTCGACCCGCTTCTCCGGCGTTTCTTCGCCAAAGCTGGAAACGTCGGACCCAGCGGAGAAATGCTTACCGTTGCCGCGCAGCACGACCAGCCGGACCGCTGTGTTGTCCTTAAGCGCCTCAAGCATCGCCACAAAATCGCGGCGCATGGCGGCGTCGAAGGCGTTGCTTTTTTCTGGACGATTGAAGGTAATCGTCGCCACCCCGCGAGCATCGATATCGAGCAGGAGGGGATCGGTCACGACGACACCGGCCTGTCGAAGACCGAGAACACGCCCGTCGCCGTGGCAACCGGATTTCCATCGCGCATCAGTCTGGCGCGGGCGAACACCATCGCGCGGCCAA
Source organism: Alphaproteobacteria bacterium (assembly GCA_965279355.1). Taxonomy (GTDB): domain Bacteria; phylum Pseudomonadota; class Alphaproteobacteria; order CACIAM-22H2; family CACIAM-22H2. Next base: position 912,304 of record OZ257155.1, read on the forward strand.
GCCGCTCGATCTCGGCTTCCGCGATATAGACGCCAACATTGGCCGGCTTCAGATAGGACACTGTCAGGCTGGCAGTCGCGGCCGATTTGTCATCGGGCAACAGGGCGATGGCAAGAAACGCCATACTGGCATCCAGCATGGTCGCGATGACGCCACCCTGCAGCGTATCCCGCGCGGCGACATAACTCGCATCGGGGTTGAACGACAGGGTGATCGATGTCGCCGTTGTGTCCACCTTGAGCAAGGTCGTTTCCAGGCCGGCGGCAAAAGGGCTGAGGCGCAACCGGGCCGGTGTCTGCTGATCCGATGCGACGAAACGCTTGATGGTCTCGCGATCCGGGGAAAGCGCCGGTTTGTTCATCTATCGCGCCTCCGCGAGATCCGAGGCGTACCACGCGATCGTCGACGCGAAGGCATATCGCCCCAGCTCCACTCGCACCTTCTCTTCCACGGCCTGATCTACATTGTCGCGTCCGCGCAGGAGCGTCACCGTGACGAGCATACCCGAAGCCGGGTCGGGCGTCGTGACGACCGAGCCGAACATGCCTGGCGGGACCAGCGACGAGACAACCTTCGAAATCGTCAGGCACAACGCGCGCTCGCGAAGCTCCTGCTTGTAGATCTTGCCAACGCCGGTCACCGGCAGCGCGTCGATCAGGAAGACATCGACGGGGGCCGCCGCCCGTTCCGAAATCTTCGCCCGCGCAAATTCCTTCAGCCGCTCGGCATCTAGCGCCGCTCCGGGCTTCGGCTGGACATAGGCCACCGGCAGCTCGCCAGCAAAAGCGTCCGGCTTGCCGACCGCTGCCACCAGCGCGACCCCGTCATGCGTCATCAGGGTATCTTCAATGATGCGCGGATCGATGTTGTGCCCGCTGCGGATGATCAAATCCTTCGCGCGGCCCGTGACCCAGAGATAGCCGTCTTCGTCGAGCCGGCCGAGATCACCGGTGCGGATCCAGCGATCCTCCAAGAAGAGGCCGGCATCCAGCGCCGGATCAACATAACCCGGAATGACACCGGGTCCTTTGACAATGATCTCACCGATCTCGTTGACCGCGCAGTCCCGCGTAATGCACCCGCCGTCGATCATCACCGTGCGAACCTGGGTGAAGGGAAGGCGGATGCCGCTCGACCCATCTTTCCGCGGCCCGTCCCGCGGCGGCAGCGTTACCGAGGCCGTAGCTTCGGTCAGCCCATAGTCGGAAAGAATACGGATGCCGAGCGTCTTTTCGAAGTGATCGGCAATCGCTGTCGGCAGGGCCGATGAGCCCGATGTCGCCAGAGGCCGGAGAGACGAAATATCAGCGCCATTGACCGGAACAGAGGTCAGCGCACCCAGCACCGTCGGAACTCCGGCAAGATCGGTGATCCGGAACCGTTCGATCAGTTTCCAGTAATCTCGAATGACGTTCTTGTTGCGGAAGCCGCCAGCCCCCGGGATAAGCGTCGTCTGACCACGCGACAACGACGTGATCGTCTTCAGAACAATCCCGCCGATATGGAATAGCGGGCTCACACCAAATACGGTCTGCGACGGTTCCTGACGCGTCAGCAGAGCCATCGCCCAGCTTTTATAAGCAATGCAACGATGTGGGATGCGGGCGAGTTTCGGCTTGTTCGTCGTACCCCCGGTGTGGATGTAGAACGCCGTATCATCGGCGCTGATCGTCCGAGCAGGATCGGCTGCTTTAGTGCGGCTCGCCCGGAGATCGAAGTTATGCTGCAAATCTACCCTACCGCCTGGTCCCGGCACTTGTAGGATATGCAATGATTTACCGAAGCGTTGGCGGAGCGTTTCCGCTTTCCCCCAGATGTCGTAGTCTGGCGTTGGACCGAGCGTGACGAGGACTTTGGAACGTGCCGCTTCCATCAATTCGCCGATCTGGGATGGATGCAACATCCAATTGATCGGGAAAGCGATACCTGCCGTTGCCGCCGCGAACATGGCGACATAGTTCTGCGGCACAGTCGGCATCAGAATGGCGACAGAATCATTCGCCCCGACGCCAAGCGAATGGAACAAGTTCACGGCCTGCGCGACGCGCTCTGTCAGTTGCTGGTAAGTAACGATCTCAGGGTTCTCGTTCGGGCTTCCGTCCTTCAGGTACAGCAACGCAGCCTTCCCCGGGTCAAGCGCCGCACCCCGTTTCAGGAGATCCGGAACTGTCCAGACGTCGTTCTGCTGCTCGAGCGGAATCCGCTCGATTTCTTCAATGTCGGCAAGCTCCCGGATCACTCGGCTACACGGCTCAGAGACTGACGCTCTGATCGCAGGCGTCGTGTGGCCGCCTCATCGATTTTCTGCGTCTTCGGGTTGATGACGACACCGTACTCGTCGCTGGCCTGCTGCACACTGACATATTCGTTCTGCACGTCGCTCAACACCAGCTCCTGCTCGCGCTCCAAAGGATCACCATAACCGCCCCCGCCTGGTTGGATGAAGCGCAGCGTATCGCCCGGCTTACAGAGGTCGAGGCCTCCCCAAGGTACATCCTTGCCATTGATCTGATAGTGGCCCTTGGTGCCTGCTTTGCCGCCGAACATCCCTTTTGGCGGCTCCTTCACTCGTGCCATCACTGTGGCGACAGTGACAGGCGGGCGCGGCGCGAATTCGCCCTCTGGGATACGCCATTCGACGATCTGCCCCAGCCCGCCGCGGCGGCGCCCCGGTCCGCCGGAATCACCAAGGATTTCACGCCTCACCACAATCAGCGGCGTGTCGCTCTCCAGGATCTCACAGGGCGTATTGCTGGAGTTGGCCGGGAAATGTGTGCAGTTCACACCGTCGCCCGACACGCTGGCACCCATGCCAGAGGCGCGCAGGTCCATCGCCAGGAACCGCCGGCCGTCGGCACGCGTCCCATAGATGGTGCTGGACGATCCCGGCGCCGTACCGCATTCAGCTAATACCTGCTTCGGCGCAATGGGCGACAGCGCCCGGTACACAATCTCCGTCATACGATGACCGACCATGGTCCTATGGGCCACCGGTGCGGGGAAGGTGCAGTTGACGATCGAGCCTTCCGGCGCCTTCACTTTCACCGGCTTCGTGCTGCCGTGATTGTTGGGGATTTCCGGGTTAAAGGCGCTCTTGATCGCAAAGTTCACATATGAATACGTAAAGTTCATAACGGAGTTCACGCCCCAGCGGACCTGCGGGCCGGTGCCGTCAAAGTCGATGACGATATCGCTGCCTTTCACCTCGACCTTCAGCTTCACCTTGATATCAGCGACATCGCCCACACCTTCGATCATCGTCTCGGCGCCATAACTGCCGTCGGGGATCGCCAGGATCGCCTCGCGCATGCTGGTTTCGCTGCGGTTGATGATGTCGTCGGCAAGATCATCCAGCGTGTCGAGGCCTGCCTCTGTCAGCATTTCGATGATCTTTTCCGAGCAGACGTGATTGGCGGCCATCTGCGAGCGCAGATCGCCGGTCACGTCCTCGGGCCGGCGCACGTTCCAGCGTATCATCTCCATGATCGACTGGTTAATGACGCCGCCGTTTGACAGCTTCATCAGCGGAATGAAGATGCCTTCTTCGTAGACTTCGTGGTTCTCCGCGCCCGGCCGGCCACCAATATCGGTGTGGTGGAAGATACAGGCGGTATAGGCAACCACCTTCTCCCTGTAGAAGACTGGCGTGATGAGGCAGATATCGTTGAGGTGCCCTGACAACAGCCATGGATCGTTGCTGATCAGAATATCACCCGGCTTCAGGCTACCTTCCGGTGTCTTCTCGGCGATCTCGCGCACTGCATTGGACAGCGCTCCGAGCAGGCCTGGCGTAACCGATGATCCCTCAGCTAGCTCGCGGCCCTTACGGTCGAAGATCGCGTTCGTATAGTCGTGCGCGTCGCGGATCAGGCTCGAGAACGCCGTACGATAGACAGCCGCGTCGGCCTCGTCGACGATAGAGATCAGGCGGCGCCAGAGAATCTCCAAGGTGATCGGATCGAATTGGTGCGTCATGATCAAACGCTCCCCATTTCAATGGACAGAAAACCAAACTTATCGACGGTCACGGTCGCATCCGCCCCCACAATTGTCGTTGACTCGCCTTCCTCGACAATAGCGGGCCCGGCAAAGGTCGCACCCGCAAACAGGCGGTAGCGGTCATAGACGGTATGCGAACGGAATTCGCGATCAGTCGGCGAATACGCCATCCGGATGCCCTTCGCCGCTTCTCGGAGATCGCCGCTGACAGCGGCCAGCTCTGGCAAATTGAGCGGCCGGGGCGGACGGCTGACAACGACATTGAAGGTGATCAGCTCGACCGTCGCATCGGGATAGGTGCGTCCGAAGAGCGCGACATAAACATCGTCGAAGAGTTTGCGCATGTCGGCGTGGACCAGCCCCGACAGATCAGCTGTTGGAAGGTCGACCTTGCACTCGCAGCCCTGCCCGGTCAGCCGCATATCGATCGAGCGCTCGGTGATAATCTCTTCACCGGGCTCAGCCTGAACGATGGCGCGACCATTGGCCTCCATCTCCTGAAAGAGATTCTCCAGTTCGACAAAGTCGGCATCCTTAAGTCGCGTCTTGCGGCTGCGCACGACCTCGTAGGAAATTGGCGCGGTGAAGAATCCGAGCGCCGAACCGACACCCGCCGCCGGTGGCACGAGAATTCGAGCGGCCTTGAGTTTCTTGGCCAGACCATAGGCATGAACGGGACCTGCGCCGCCGAACGCTGCAATTGTCACGGCCCGTGGGTTGCCGCCCTTTTCCGCAATGTGGGTCTTCGCAGCCGCCGCCATCGTCTCGTTGATGACATCGTGGATGCCCCACGCAGCCTGGGTCAGGGTCAGACCGAGCGGCTTGGCAATCTTATCCAGGATCGCCTTCTCGGCGCGCTTCTTATCCAAGGTCAGCGCGCCACCGAGGAAATATTCAGGGTCAAGGTAGCCAAGAACCAAATCCGCATCGCTGACGGTTGGCTCTTCGCCGCCTCGCCCGTAGCAGACCGGTCCCGGCTCCGCACCGGCACTGTCTGGCCCGACCTGTAACAGACCAAGCTTGCTCACCCTCGCGATGCTGCCGCCGCCGGCGCCGATCTCCATGAGATCGACAACAGGCACCTGGATCGGCAACCCGCTACCCTTCTTGAAGCGTTGTACTCGGCCGACCTCGAAGGTCGTGACTTTGCCGGCCCGACCCTTTTGCAAAAGACACGATTTTGCAGTCGTTCCGCCCATGTCATAGGCGAACATCTCCTCGATCCCGAGCATCCGCGCATAGTACTCAGCCGAGATCACAGCAGCCGTCGGGCCGGATTCAATGATGCGAACCGGGGATTCTTTCGCCGTGCGGACGGAGGTGATGCCGCCGCTAGAGAGCATGATGTACAGCTTGCTCGTCGAGCCGATCGATTTCAGACGCTGCTCAAGCTTCGCCATATAGCGCGCGGTGAGCGGCTTCACGTAAGCGTTCGCGGCGGTTGTACTCGTCCGTTCGTATTCGCGGATTTGCGGCAGCACGTCGTAGGAGATCGACACCGGCAGATCAGGATCCTCGCGTGCGATGATCTCCTTGATCGCCAGCTCATGCACGGGATTCTCAAACGAATTGAGCAAGCATACCGCCAATGATTCAATACCCTTGCTCTTGAGGTCGCGCACGCGCGTCAGGACTTCGCCATCGTCCAGTTCCTTAATCACTCGCCCATCAGCGGTCACGCGCTCGTCCACTTCTTGCCGGAAGGGACGCGGAATCAGCGGCGACGCATACTCCGCAAAGATGTCGTAGCTGTCGTAACGCTTCTCGCGACCGAGCTCGAGTACGTCTCGGAAACCTTTGGTCGTGATCAGGCCGGTCTTGCTGCCTTTGCGCTCGATGATGGCGTTTATGACAAGCGTGGTCCCGTGGATCACCTCGTTCAGGTCCTCGACCCTGCCCTTGGTCTTTTCCATGAGGGCCCTGATGCCGTCTTCGACGGCCTGAGACGGATCCTTCGGCGTTGTCAGACACTTGTAGACCGTCATCGCGCCGGTCTCATCGTCGATAAGCACGAAATCGGTGAAGGTTCCGCCAATATCGCACCCAATCCTATAGCGTTTCATAGACGTCCTGTTTTCTTCTCGAATTCAAAAATCCAGCCAGTCAGGCAGCGCGGCGCAGCTGCTCAAAAGCGTCCTGCATCGCAGCTGCGGCAACCGCCTGCTTCGCGCGGGTCTCGTCGAGCCAGCGGCCATCAGCTTCCCGTGACGTTGATTCGTCCGTCAACATCCGTGCAACTTCCGCCGGCTGCGGACCGCCGGTACCGAGGCTTGACCGCACCATGTTCTCGGCCGACAGCGCCTTGCGGAACTCCGCTTCCGACAGCGGTAGTCGGGTCTTGTCGAGACCGTTAACTCGCGCCGCTTCGGCAAAAATCGCCTGCGCGGCACCATAGGGGAACTCGGAGGGACGGAGACGATTCTTGCGGCCGTGGCTCACCAGCTCGGAGGCGAAATGATGACCGACGCGAAACGGCACATCCGCCTCGCGCTGCAGAACGTCCGCCAGCTCCGTTGTGGTGGAATAGTCAGCGTTTACTTCATCCACCGCGCGTTGCGGATCGAAGACGAGGGTTCCCAGGATGGTCTCGAACCCATCGAGGAGCCGGTTCAGGTCGCGCATGACGGTGAGCGGGGCATGGCCCTGTTCCGGCTCGACGATAAACGGCTTGTAGTCGCTCATGCCGGACTGCACGTTGTGCGCCAGCAAGAAGAACATCTGCGCTTGGCCGATCACCGTGCTCGCCAAGGCTCGCAACATCACAAGCCCCCTTGGATTACGCTTCTGCGGCATGATGCTACTGATCCCGGTCAGCGCTCCGTCCTGCATGGCAATCCAAGGGTGCGTCTGGGTGTATTGCGGTGTGAGATCGGCAACGAACGCACCCACTGTCAGAGCGGTCGTCGCGGCAAGACCTGCGAGTTCTGCACCGCCATCAATCGCCGCAATCTGCGTCGCGTCGAATGAGTTGACCACGAGCCCATCCATGCCAAGTAGCTCGGCCAGTCGCTGTCGATTGACCGGAAAGCTTGATGTGCCAAGCGCGGCGCTGCCATAGGGCGACTTGTTAAGACGGCCATACGCCTCTTTCATCCGTTCGGCGGTGCGCGACAGCGCTTCGCAATACGCAAGAATATAGTGACCAAAGGACGTCGGCTGCGCCTGAACGCCCCATGTATACGCGGGCATGATGGCATCTCGATGGCGCATCGCCATGGCGAGCAACGTGAAACGTGATGCGTTCAACCGCTCCAAAGCCAGAAGGAGCAGATCACGCAGCGCCAGCCGCTCGATCGTGGCACCGATATCCTGACGGCTACGGCCGGAATGCAGCCGCGACATATCGGAGCCACCGATCTCGATCAGCTTATTCTCGAACGCGAGATAGTCTGCTGCCCTCGGTTTGGCGCCGGGGGGCGTGGACGTCAGGATTTGATGAATCGCCTGGGCGATCCGCGCGCCGAGTTCCTTCTCCACGATACCCTGCTCGGTCGCCATGACGACCGAAGCTTTGTTGAGCTCGAGGAGGAAGAAGAACGGATCGCGGACCGCTTCCGGCACAGTGCGCCTCTTATTCCTTGTAAAGATTCAGCGACTTCAACAGCGGGATACCGGCAGAGCGGAGATCCGCAATTCGCTTCTCCACGACAGCAGCCGGGTAGGACACGGACTGCAGGCCGAGGGTGTCGGCCTGGCGCTTGAAATCCGGGTCCTCGGCGGCTTTGGTGAAAATATTGCGCAGGATAGCGGCACGATCTGGGGGCGTATCCTTGTGCATCGTCACCGAAATCACTGAGTTGAAAAGGCCAAAGACATCGCTCAGGCCCTTTTCCTTCGACGTCGGCACATCCAGCCCGGGAATACGCTCGTCGCCGAAAATCAAAACCGGCTTTAGATCTCCCTTCTTGAAAAGCTCGAACAGAATAGAGACGTCGTTGATGCCTGACTTCAGATATCCACTTTGAATCGCCGGAATCAGCTCATTCGTCCCGCGATAGGCCACGTGGGTCGCGGAGGTGTTGAGTTCACGGAACAGCAGCTTGCCGAGCAGATCGGGAGCAGTGCCCTCGCCCGTACCACCGTAATCCATCGCGTCCTTACGGCTTTTCGCGAACGCGGCGTAGTCTTCGTATTTGGCGTAAGGGGAGTCGCCTTTCACGAACAGTACGTGACGGAAGCGGGCGTATCCAACCAGCGTCCGCACGTCATCCGGATCGAAGTCTTTGACGGCAAGCTGATAGCGGGTAAGGGCGCGGAAGCCGTCCGTGCCGACACCGATTGTGTATCCATCAGGGCGGGATGTTGCGATGTCGCGAAACGCGATCGATTGTGACGCGCCTGGCTTGTTGACAATGACCAGCGGCTTGTTGACGTACTTGCCTGCGACCTGAGCGAGCGCGCGAAGGCTCGTCTCGGTCGAACTTCCGGCCGGAAAGCCGATCACAATTCTGATTTCTTTGTCGGGGAACGCCTCTTGCGCCTGCGCTGCCAGAGGATTGAATGTTGCGGCCAGGCAGGCCAATCCAGTCAGCGCCATCTTAATCGTCATGTCGATCCTCCTCATCCCCAAGGGTTTCATCACTGTTCTCAATTAGTTGCATGGCGCAAGTATGACGGTACAAAATTGCGCGAAAATCCGGCATTCTGGCCACGCGATACTGTCGCGGTGACAATATAGTAGACCTATCTACTATCGAGTCTATACCATATTTTCCTTAGGAATGCCGGGATGCCCCTCCGGCACAGGAGGCTTGCTTGCAACGGCGCGGTCTCGACTTTCAGAACTATGTTCCTGCGCTTATGACGCGCGTCTCAAACAAATGGTCATGGAGCTCATCTCAACTCTATTACAAGAAGTTCGGGATCGGCATTAACGACTGGCGCGTCATGACGCGGCTTGCCGATGCCCCCGGAACGTCCGCTAATCGCATCAGCGTCATCACTGGCCTCGACAAAGCGTTGGTCGGCAGAAGCATCAAGTTTCTGGAGGGGCGGGGCCTGGCCACCACGCAATCCGATCCAACGGATCGTCGCAGCCGAACCGTCCGCTTGACACCGAAGGGTGACGAAGTGAACCGGCAGATTCTGTCGATTGCCTTGCGGCGCGAAAAGCAGCTGCTAGCCGGCCTCACTCCAATGGAAGTCAAAACTCTTCTGACTCTCCTGAGTCGCCTTGCCGAGAATGTCTCCGGTATTCAGGCCGCTGAAGCGCGAAGGCCCAAGGTAAATAAAAGGAACGCACGCCGGCGGGACTAAGAGTGAGTTGCTGCGTTGCGTCCCAACCGTAGGAGAAACCGATGCTGCCGATGCCTGTGGCCGATCTGATGGCGGTTGGCGATGAACTCGCCAGAACCGGGAAGCGGGTCAAGGTGTTGTGGCAGACGCCGCATGCGCTGGCCTTCGTCGCGCGGGGCCGCGAGTACCGGAGCGAATTCCATCTCGATCCCAGCGACGAGATGATGTTCATGATCAAGGGACAGATGAACCTCCACTTCCGTTACCCCGACGGGAAAGAGGAGATTCAGGTCCTGAAACAGGGCGAGCTGGTCTTCACCGCCGCCAACGTCCCGCATTCGCCGCGGTTTCCACCCGACGCCTATCTGCTGGTGATGGAACGGCAGCGCAGGCCGGGCGAGATCGACCGGTTCCAATGGTACTGCCCGAAATGCGACGTGTTCCTCCATGAGGAGAAATTCATCGTCCATGACTACCAGCTCGACCCCGTGTCGAAGGCCTACGCCAATTTCTTCGACTCGGAAGAAGCCCGCACATGCAAGAGCTGCGGCCATGTCATGCCCAAGCCCTAAGTAAAAGGACACGGAAGATGCCCAAGCAGATCGTCACCTCAGCGACCGCCCCTACGACCGGCTTCACCAATCAGTCGACCCCGTCCCCGCTCGCCCAGGGCATCCGGTTCGGCAACATGCTGTTCGTGTCCGGGCAGGGTCCGCTCGACCCCAAGACGCGCGAAGTCGTCTCGACCGATATTCAGGAGCAGACGAAACAGACCCTGACCAATCTTCAGGGCGTGCTGACCGCCGGCGGCGCCACCTTCGCCAATGTTGTCAACATGCGGGTGTGCCTGCGCAACACAGGAGACTTCCCGAAATTCAACGAGGCCTTCACCGAGTTCCTGAAAGGCGAGAAGGTCACGCGCACCTGCATCGGCGGCACGCCGCATCGCAAGGGCGTCAATGTCGAGATCGACTGCGTGGCGATGTTCGACTAGTCAAATGGTGCTGCCATCTCAGAGTTGGCGGTTGTATAGAAGCGCCGTATTTTAGACCGCCATTATCACTATTGGGACTGACACGACACCATAACCACGATTATCGAAAGGGGCGGATTTCTAGAAGCTCTCATTAAGCATAAGGGCATCCATACGGTAGCCTTGGCGAATGCCCTAGACCGTTACAGGATCCGTATCAACTGACGCGAACAGGCCATGCCGTGCACCGGTGCTGTAATGCTCGGTGGTTGGGAGTTCGATCGAGACTGAGCGCACACGCTGGGCAGCGGGATCGAGGCCAGGCGGCGTGCCGCCGGCGCGGACGGTCTCGGCGGCGCGGAGCAGAAGCCGGCGCGTCATGACGATGCCGCGGTCGGTAGCGCAGAGATGCTCTTTCGAGCGGTCCTGGATCGGTCCCATACTTTCCTGCAGCGAGGCGTCCTGCATCGCGATGCCCTCGACGCCGCTATAGGTCTCGCCGGCCTTCTGTGCGCCGCGATCGATCAGATAGTCGTTGCGCTTGTTCTGCAGCGGAATGAACGTGCCCGGTACGTATTTGACGTGGATCCCGGCGCCGTTCTCCATGGCCTTGACCTCGGACGCACTGAGCGCCCGGGCCGGATGGTAGTTGATGCTCCATGCCCAGCAGTTCTCGTCATCGATGGGGACCCACGCATGGGCACCCAGCGGATGGCCGGCGCGGGGCGGGATAATCGTGTACCAGGGCATGATCCACGGCGTGATGCGCCAGTAGTAGCGTCCGGCATCGGCATTGCGCCGCGCGCCGATCAGGAGGCCGCCTTCGAACTCCGTCACGTCGAAGAACGGCATCAGGTCGCGTTCGTTGTATTCGTTGCCCTTGCTGCCCTTGAACAGCGGGTCTTTCTTGAGGGCGCTGCCATGCAGGAAGGAGACGTGGCTGGAATCGATGCCACCCTCCATCGCCTGCAGGTAGTTGCATTCCTGCAGCCGCTTGGAGACGAAGCGGCGATTGGCGGGCACTGCCACCCATTCCAGCGCCGGCGGCGCGGGCTGCAGTTCCGGTGGGCCCATATACGTCCAGATGACGTCGCCACGCTCGATGCAGGGATAGGCTTTCAGCTTCACACGCTTGCGGAAGTCGGATTCTTCGGTCTCCGACGGCACCTCGGTGCAGGCACCGGTGATGTCGTATTTCCAGCCGTGATAGGGGCAGCGGATGCCGCATTCCTCGTTGCGGCCGAACCATAGCGACACACCACGATGAGCGCAGAACTCATCAATTAGGCCGATGCGGCCCTCCGTGTCGCGGAAGGCGAGCAGCTTCTCGCCCATGAGCTGGACTTTCACCGGCGGACAATCCGCCTCCGGGATCTCCGACGCGAGAAGCGCTGGTACCCAATAGCGCCGGAACAGGTTGCCCATCAGCGTGCCGGGGCCCGTTTGCACCAGCGAGTTGTGCTGATCTCCCATTCAAAGGCTCTCTGCGTCTACCACTGACTAAAAAGTAATGGAGACCTTAATCGGATTGATGTCGCTGACTTCGCGGCCGATCGAGCGCACGGCCTTATCTGCTTCTTCCAGCGAAAACCGATGAGAGATCATTTTTTCCAGTGGGTACTTCCCAGCCTCCGCAATCCGCATCGCCTGCCGTGTGCTGTCCATCGAGTGTGTCCAGACGCCCTGAAAGCGGATTTCCTTGCGAGTAAGTTCATTCGTGTTGATCGAGGAGAGCTTGTTGCCAGAAACCGAGCTGGCGCAAACGATAGTACCTAGTGGCTGGACCAGGCTCACGGAAAGCGAAATGGCTTCCGGACTGCCAGAAACATCCAGGACAGTGGACGCCATCTCTCCATTGGTCGCGCGGCGGACCTCTTCGATAACGTCCTGCGTCTGCGCGTCGATGCACACATCGGCGCCAAGTTCGCGGGCCAGAGCGAAACGGGGTGCGTCGGCAGTGATACCGGTCACGATGATCGGGTACGCGCCAGATTCTTTTGCCGCGATCACGGCGCACAAGCCCTGAGCGCCGACACCCTGGATCACAACCGATTTGCCAATCTCGGCTCCGCCGACGGTGCGCATCCACCGAACGCCGTTGCCCAGCGTTGATGCGGCAACAGTCGCTGCTTCGGGGCTAATATGTTCCGGTATCTTGGCCATCAGCGAGCCGGGGGCGATGTACATCACATCGGCAAATGCTCCCCAGAGATAAGGGGCATCCGAAGATGGGGTGAAGCCATAATAGCGGCCGGTCACGCAAAGACGATGTAGCCCATCATTGCAGAACTTGCAGCTCCCGCACGGGATCGACGCTTCAACGACAACGCGATCACCGACTTTAAGCCCCTCTTTCTTGGCCATCTCCGAGCCAATACGCTCGATGCGGCCAAGAATTTCATGCCCCGGGATAATCGGATACTTTCTGGCGAGGCCGCCGGTGTAGAGCTTGTAATCCGTGCCGCACAATCCCGCCTGCTCCAGCTTGAGCAGCGCGCTATTCTCTTCGATATCGGGGATCGGATATTCTTCAATTTCAATGCGCCGGGATTCGACCAGCACCGCGACTTTTGTCTTGGACGACGTCATTAAATCAGCTTTCTCTCGCTACTAGTTCCGCCGGCTCGGCCTTTGTTCTTGCCGCCCAGGACGGCTGCGGCTGCGTCCGGTCGCAAAGACCGGGCGGAACCGCCCATTTCTTAAGGGGCTTCCCGTCCGCGAAGGCTTTCAGTTCGCGCATCCATATCTGGCGGAGCATGACGGTGCCTTGATCGATCTGTCCCAGCCGCTCGTTTTCGCGGTCAGCGATCGGCCCCTGCCCTACCTGACCGGCATAGTCCTCAACCAGGAAGGAGTAATAGGCATTCATGCGGGGGTCCATATCTGCGACCCGCATTTTCCCCTGCAGCACAGCTTCCGCATTGGCGGCGATCAGCTGTTGCGGGTCCAATTCCTTCCTCGCCTTGTCACGCGATTCGATGTAGCGCGTGGCATCATCGCCGTGGAGATCGAGAAAGACGATTGGGAAACTGATGGAATTTTCGTCGTCCACGGGGACCCGGATGAACATCTCCGCTTTCCAGTGTCTAGCGCCATCCCTATAGCCTTCGACGCGCCCGACAGTTGCGGCAATTGCATTTGTGTTTGGCATCAGGAAATGGAAGTACGCGTTTGTCGGCCCGGCCGAGAATGTCGTCTCTATACCGAAGTCGGTCTCGATGAATTGCATCGTTGGCGGATGCGTCAGCGCCGCCGCAGTGCCTGAGCCCACATTCGCTTCACGCTTCATCGTCTCTTTATGCGTGTAAAGCACATGCATCAGGTCCGGTGCATTATCAAGCCGGTTGAAATAGTTGCATGGCCAAGCTTCGGGCGGAGACGTGGAAATGAGGCCAGGCCGCTCAAAGTCAGGATAACGCCGCATCGGAGGGGGTTCCCCCTCTCCAAAATAAGCCCAGATCAGGCCGATGTATTCGGTCGTCGGAAATGCCGCGATCTTCGTGCCCTTGGTAAACGCTTCCCGTTCACCCGGCTGAAAGATGCACTGGCCGGTATGGTCATATTGCCAGCCGTGATAGAGGCAGCGGATTGTGTCCCCCTCGACCCAGCCGGTATGCAACCGCGTCAGCCTGTGCGCGCAGCGCGCCGCTACGACAAACGCCTTGCCGCTTTCGCCGCGATAAACCGTAAAATCCTCGCTCATGATCCGGATGGGGAGTGAGCGCCCCTTTAGGAGGTCTTCGGATCGCAGAACTGGCTGCCAGAATGAGCGCAGGTAACGGCCGGCAAGCGTGCCGGGGCCCGTATGAACCAGATCCTTGAGTGTGACCTGCATGCTTTCCTCGCTTTCCGCGCCTTCGGAACGGCCGCTGTTCCGGGCGGTTTTGTGCCAAAAGTTTTAGGGTTGCCCCTGCGGGATGTCAAACAAGCTTTGCGATTGACGGTACAAACTTACAGACAGTAATGTCTGACATGTTACAGGGTAACCACTAAAAATGGCGTCCGAACTCCGCCTGGGAATCATTGGTTTGGGACGGGCGGCGGCGGCCCTGCTGCCGAGCCTAAAGGCTCATCCCGGCATTAAAATTGTCGCCGCCGCCGACGTGCTGCCGGATGCGCGGGCGCGGTTCTCGGAGGTTTTTGGCGGACCGGCGTACGAAAACGCGAAGTCCCTTTGCCAGTCTGCCGATATAGACGCGGTCTATATTGCAACGCCGCACCAATGCCATGTTAACGACGCCCTGACGGCGGCTGCCTTCGGCAAGCACATGATCATCGAAAAGCCGATGGCTCTGTCACTGCAAGAGTGCCGGCGCATCGTCGACGCTGCAGCCGAAGCCAATGTCGTCACGCTCGTCGGGCATACGCACGGTTTCGATCCGGCCGTCCGAAAAATGCGCGAAACCATCGCATCGGGCACCGTTGGCGCCCTGCGAATGATCACCAGCATCGCCTATACGGATTTTCTATATCGGCCGAGGCGACCCGAGGAGCTCGACAGCGCCCTGGGTGGCGGCATTATGTACAATCAAGTGCCGCATCAGATTGAGATCGCCAGAGTCCTGGCGAACGATTCGATCCGCAGCGTCCGCGCCGTCTCAGGGATCTGGGACAAGACACGACGCACCGAAGGCGCCATGTCCGCGTTGATGGAGTTTACAGGCGGCACTACCGCCTCTCTGATCTATAGCGGATACGATCATTTCGACACGGACGAGTGGCACAATTGGATTGGTGCCGGTGGGCGAAAGAAAGTCCCCGCGCAAGGCAGTGCACGCCGGAAGCTGGAAAGCGTCGACCGGTCCCAGGAAGCCAAGCTTAAGGCAGAAAGCGGATTCGGTGGCGGCAAACAGCAGAACGGCACCGCCGAGAGTGCCCATCAGCCGCATTTCGGCCTGCTCCTTGTGAGCTGTGATAAAGCCGACATGAGGACGTCTGCTGACGGAATCACGATCTATGACGACAATGGCATCCGCGAGATTCCGCTCCCCCCAGGGCGTGCCGTCCCGAATCGGGATCAGGTGGCGGACGATTTTTATGATGCTGTCGTAAATGGCCGGAAACCTCGCCACGACGCTCTCTGGGGACAAGAGACCGTTGCAACCGCTCTGGCTTTGGTGAGTTCGGCCGCGAAACGCCAGGAAATCTTCATGGACGACTTTAAAAGGTCAGCCATGAGCAGCACCCCATAGCGCTTGTATTGGATACTCCATGACCACTGGTGAACTGGAATTCAGCATCGCGCTGACACAGAACGATCTGAGCCGGCCGCTCGTCGAGCGGACGGTCACGCCACAGGGCATGCGTTTAATCCCGACAATTATTCATCCCTCTGAAATGTACTGGCGGCAACTTCGCTTTGCCGATTTCGACATTTCAGAGATGTCGCTTTCGTCCCTGTTCATAGCGGTGTCTCGCGGAGACACACAATGGGCGGCACTTCCAATCTTCACGATGCGGCGGTTTTTTCATACCGGAATTCTGGTACGTGCCGAGGCGGGTATCGCATCGCCGCAGGACTTGCGCGGAAAGCGCGTCGGCGTTCCGGAATATCAGCAGACTGCCGCCATCTGGTGTCGCGGCGTTCTCCAGCATGAATTCGGGGTTCGCCCATCGGACATCGAGTGGTTCATGGAGCGCGGGCCCGAGAAGAGCCATGGTGGCGCGACCGGTTTCAAGGCCCCTGCCGGCGTTCGCCTGAACCAGATCTCCAGCGAGTCCAGCATCGGCGATATGCTTCTCAAGGGCGATCTGGACGCGACGCTCCTCTACATAAACGCCACCAACCTCGTCGATCGCAGCAAGCCCGACATCATGGCGGCTCCCGGTATTCGCCGCCTTTTTACAGACCCTGAAGCGGAAGGGCGGCGGTACTACGCTAAATCCGGCCTCTACCCCATCAATCATGTCGTGATCGTCCGCCGATCGCTGCTTGAGCGTTACCCCTGGATCGCGCTCAATCTTTACTCCGCGTTCCTCGCCTCGCGTGCCGAAGCGGAAAGACAGGCTCGTTCGGCCTTGAAGCCGTATTTCGAGACGGGTCTGCTCGGTGGCGAGACCAAGAGCGCCCTTGGCAAGAACCCCATGCCTTACGGCATCAAGGGAGCGCGCCGCGAACTCGAGACCATTGCACAGTATGTCCATGAGCAGGGCCTTACGGAGCGCCCGGTAAAACTCGAGGACGTGTTCGCCGCATCCACCATGGATGTCTGAAGTAACTCACGTTTGGACCAGATGTGAATTGACGGAGCCCTACCAGTGCTAAACAGAGACGACAACGAATTGGTCACCCGCGTCGGCCGCGGAACCCCTTTAGGGACGCTCCTGCGGGAATACTGGCACCCGGTCCTTCTCTCTTCAGAGCTTCCGACACCGGACTGCGCACAAGTGCGGGTCCGCCTGCTCGGTGAAGATCTTATCGCGTTCAGGGATACCAACGGACGGATTGGATTTTTGGAGGAGCGGTGTCCACACCGCCGGGCATCTCTGTTTTTCGGTCGCAATGAAGAAGGCGGCCTGCGCTGCGCCTATCACGGCTGGAAGTTCGACATCGACGGCAAATGCCTCGACATGCCGAACGAGCCGCCGGGCAGCTCAGCCAAAGAGAAAATCTGTCATCGGTCATATCCCGCACATGAAGCTGGCGGAACGATCTGGATCTACATGGGCGCCAAGAGACCCCTGCCGCCCCTGCCCGGCCTGGAGTGGATCGCGCTGCCGGAAAACCAGCGCTTTCACTCGAAACGTGTGCAGCAATCGAACTGGTTGCAGGCGCTTGAGGGCGATATCGACCAGAGCCATGTCGGCTTCACGCATCGTCGGCTTGATAACAACGGCAAGCTGACCGGCCGCGACGCCGTGGACCGTATACGCGCCGAGAACACGCATCCGCGCATGGTTGCGCAGGATATGCCCTATGGCGTGCTGATTGGCGCCGGACGCGATTCCAGCTCAGGAGAGTGTTACTGGCGAATCTCCCAGTATCTCTTCCCGCATTGGGTGATGACCGGGCCTTACGGCGACAACCCCACTCGCCATGTCCGCGCCTGGGTGCCGATCGACGATCACTCAACGCTGATGTTTACGGTGACTTTTCATCCGCTCCTGCCGCTCAGCGCGGACGCGATTAATAAAATGCGCGTCGGTACCGGCGCCGGATATGTGGGTGAGAAGAATTTTCTTCCTCCGACCAACGACGCCTTTGGCGCGTGGATGCCGAAGGCTCAGTTGGAGAACGACTTCCTCATGGATCGTTCTCTGCAGAAAGATACTTATTTTTCCGGCATCCGGGAGTTCTGGGCCCAAGACGCTGCCCTCCAGGAAAGCATGGGCCGGATCACGGATCGATCCGAAGAGCATCTCGTTCAAGCCGATATCGGAATTGTCCGTGTCCGTCGGCGCCTGCTCCAGGTCGTCAAAGAACTGCGCGATCAGAATAAGACGCCACCGGCTGTCGACACCCCCAATCTCTATCAAGTCCGTGGCGCCGCAATTCTGACGCCGACGGAGGCACCCTGGGTCGAGGCAAGTGAAGACTATCGGAAGGTCATACCCGGCGTGAACCAGGCCGGGGTGTGATCGTGGCGCCACGGGCAGACACAGGAGAGTTCGACTACATCATCGTGGGCGCGGGCTCCGCGGGATGTGTTCTGGCCAACCGGCTCTCCGAAGATCAGAACTGCCGGGTCCTGCTTCTGGAAGCCGGCGGCGATGACAACGACATCAGAATAAAGCTGCCACTTGCCGCGATTTCGCTCTGGTTCGATCCGGCGGTCAACTGGGGCTATCTCAGTGACCCAGAACCTCATTGTGATCAGAGGCGCCTGCCGATCCCTCGCGGAAAGCTTGTTGGCGGCTCATCCTCGATCAACGGGATGTTCTTTGTACGCGGGCATCCCCGCGACTACGAGCGATGGCACGAATTGGGCGCCGCCGGATGGCGTTACGCGGACGTCCTCCCATTCTTTAAGAGTATCGAGGCCGACTGGCGAGGCGCCGGGGCATTTCATGGGGGATCCGGCCCCATTCGCACAGCCAGATGCGCCGGCGAACCACGCCTCGTGAACCCATTCATGAGCGCGGTCGATCGTGCCGGATATTCCCGTTCCGAGGATCACAACGGCGCGTCCCCTGAAGGATTTGGCACACCTGATCTAAATGTTTCCCGAGGCCGTCGCGTCAGTGCTGCAGCAGCCTTTCTGAAGCCCGCTCTTCAACGCCCGAATCTCACCATCAAAACCGGCGCCCACTGCACCCGAATCATCATTCAAGGTACCCGGGCTCGGGGGGTGGAGTTTATCCGGGACGGCCATGCGGCGAAGGCGATGACCAGCGGCGAAGTCATCCTAACTGCCGGAGCGATCAATACCCCCCATCTGTTGATGCTGTCGGGCATCGGGCCGGCTGATCAACTGAGAGCCTTGGGAATAGTCCCGCAGGTAGACCTGCCGACGATCGGCCACAACCTTCAGGATCATCCCGGCACTGGCGTCAACATTGCCTGCTCCACGCCTTTCGCCTTCGATCGCGAGCTTCGCCTTGATCGGTTCGGTCTGTCGCTTGCACGCTGGGCTCTGTTCGGATCCGGCCCAGCCGCAAATCTGCCGGTAGTCGCGAATGCATTCCTCCGCACCCGCGCGGATCTACAGCAGCCGGATCTCCAGATGATCGTGCTGTCTGCATCTCCGTTCGCCAAGCCGTGGTTTCCGGGCTTTCGCAAACCGGCCGGCCACATGTTCTGCACCCGCAACATCCTGCTACACCCCGAAAGCCGAGGTTCGGTAACGCTGGCGTCCGGCGATCCGATGGCAAAGCCGCGAGTCCAGTTCAATCTCTTTGAGAACAACAACGATCTAATAACACTAAGGAACTCCATTCGCCTTACCCGCGACCTGTTCAGAACAAAGCCGCTGGCGGATATCTGCGGCAACGAACTTGGCCCCGGGCAGGCAGCTCAGACCGACACTGACATAGACGATTACATCCGGAAAACGGTCGGGACGTTCTTCCATCCCGCTGGGACGTGCGCGATGGGTAGTTCTGAGGACACCGCCGTCGACCCAGAGTTACGCGTTCGCGGCATTGAAGGATTGCGGGTCGCCGACGCGTCGGTGATGCCGACGCTTCCGGGCGGCAATATCAACGCGCCCACCATGATGATCGCTGAAAAGGCGTCGTCTTTGATACGAGCCACCGCCGCACCACCCTAAGAACGATCACTTAGCCGAAACAAAAACAAATCGACTGGTATTGGGAGGAAACATGACAGTGCAGCATTCCGATCTTTGGGTGGACGAAAAGAACGGCCTCGTCAGCCGTGACGTCTTTGTCAGTGAGGACGTTTTCAAGATTGAAGTTGAACGAATATTCAACCGTGTGTGGTTGTATCTGGCCCACGACAGCGAAATCCCTTCGCCGGGCGACTTCGTGACACGCAATCTTGCCGGAACGCCGGTAATCGTGGTTCGCGAACGCGATGGGTCGGTTAAGGTTTTTCTTAACAGTTGTGCGCATCGCGGCGCCAAAGTCTGCCGGGTAGATTCAGGGAATGCCCGCACTTTTGTCTGCCCCTATCACGGCTGGGCATATGATCTGGACGGTAGTCGCATCAAACATCAGTTCGATGCCCTGTTTCCCGCCGACACTGATTTTTCCAAGATGGGCCTGGTCCAGGCCCCCAGGGTAGAGACTTACAAAGGTTTTATCTTCGGTTCTTGGAACAATGACGTTGTCGACCTCGGAAGCTACTTGGGTGACTTCAAATGGTACTTCGACCTGATTTTTGCCCGCACTAAAGGGGGCGTGGAAGTGCTCGGACCGCCGCAGCGGTTTCGTGTGAAGACCAATTGGAAAATCGCAGCCATCAACTTCGGAACCGACAACCAACATGTGTTTTCCACGCATATTGGGCCGGCATCCCTTCAGAAAGGCCCGATCCCGCGTCCTGAAGTGGCCAAGGCAATGCAGACGGGAGCCCTCGTCGTTACGAAAAACGGCCACACGATATCGAGCCTTTGCACAGATGCCTTAGGACCCTTCGTCAGCGCGCTACCGGAAATGGTTTCGCACTATCAGGAAACTCTGTCGCCGGACCAGCAGTCGGTCGTTAGCAGCGCATTCCTGAGCGTTGGCACCGTGTTCCCGAATATGTCTTTCCTAGACCGCTATCTAATCGTCGAGCAGCCCCGGTCAGGCAGCACGATTACGCTACGACTGTGGCAGCCGGTCAGTGCCCATGAGATGGAAATCATCAGTTGGGCATTTGCGGAGAAGGAGGCGCCGGCAGATTTTAAAAAGCGATCATTCAACGACGCTATCCGTAACTTCGGCGTTGCCGGCGTTTTCGAGCAGGAAGATGTCGAGCTTTGGAGCGACATCGTCAGCGCCAGTTCCAACCCGATCGCACGCGCGCATCCGCTGAACTTTCAAACGGCGCTGCCCACGCTCAATCGACCGTCTCCCGGATTCATAGGCCCGGGGGAGGCCTATCGGCCTGCTCTCGCTGAAACGAGTCAGTTCAAATTTTTCCAGCACTGGAACCGGTTGATGGAGACCGCGCCATGACGCCTTCTGCCCAGCCTGTCAGTGAAACTACATACGCGCAGATCCGCGATTTTCTCTTTAACGAGGCGGCTTTGCTGGACGCCCGTCGCTACAGCGACTGGTTTCGCCTGCTGACCCCTGACATTCGTTATCGCGTGGCATCGCACGCGACTTACCTTGTCGGAACGGAGCCGAAAGAAGTCCTCATTCTCGATGATCAAGCCGGCGATATCGAGTTGAGGGTGAAGCAGATATCGACCCCCAACCTAACCTATACCGAAAATCCCGCTCCGTTGATGCGGCGCTTTGTAAGCAATATCCGGATCCAGGCAGGTTCAGCCGTGGATAGCTATTCCGTCGAGAGCTACCTCCTGATGTGCAGGAGCGGCGGCGCTCTCAATGAAACCTTCACTTTCTCTGCTGTCCGGCGTGACGTCATCAACCGTGTAGACGGTGAACTTCGCCTGACCAAGCGGGAAACGCTCATCGATCAGACAGTCATGACCAATCCCAACTTTCCAACATTCGTCTAGTCGTCAGTCATAATCAACAAACACAACAGGGAGGAAAAAATGAAACCGAGAATGTTAAGAGGCGCACTTACAGCCCTTCTGCTCGTCATCACCACAGGGGGCGTCAAAGCTCAAGAAACGCAACTTATTTTTGCCACGACACTTCCGGCTGGCGGCCTGAGTTCTCGCGACATCATTGCTCCATGGGTCGAACGCGTAAACACGGCGGGCAAAGGCATCATCAATGTCGTCCAGCGCGACGGCGCAAATATTGCGACGATGGCAAATTCGTATGATCGGGTGCAAAGCGACGTTATTCAGATCGCCTGGGGCCTTCAGCCGCTACTCGGCGGTAAATTTCCCCTCTCTGAAGTCGCAGGACTGCCTCTTATGCTGGACAGTAGCGAGAAGGCAGCCGTCGCGTTGTGGCGTCTCTATAAGACCGGCCAGCTCGATACCGAATATCGCGATATCGTGCCTCTTTGGTTAATTCCTTCGGCGCCGAACAACCTGCATTTCGCAAAAGCGCCTGCGTCGCCTCTCGATTTGAAGGGCCAAAAGGTCAATGTTTTTGATCGGGTGCTGGGAGCGCTCATCGTGCAGTTGGGCGGCACAACAGTCTCAGTCCCGCCCGAACAGCAATACGAGTCACTGCTTCGCGGATCGATGAACGTGTCGGTTAATCCATGGTCAGGCCTGTTCGCCTACAATCAGCAGGAGGTGACAACCTATCACACGGTGGTTTCGCTCGGCGCGCCGATCCACATGTTCTTCATGTCCCGCAAGAAGTTCGAAAGCCTGCCGGCCACCGCGCG
Source organism: Alphaproteobacteria bacterium (assembly GCA_965279355.1). GTDB lineage: Bacteria > Pseudomonadota > Alphaproteobacteria > CACIAM-22H2 > CACIAM-22H2. Next base: position 934,380 of record OZ257155.1, read on the forward strand.
GAGGATCATCGAGGACAACTCCGGCGAGGTTCAGGGCCGCATCCATGGCAAGTATTGGGACAATCTGGAGGGAACGATGCGGACGCGGCTGGAGGGGCTAGGCAAGCATCAGATCGCGAGCCCGACCCCAGCCGAAATGGCGGACCTCAAAGTCAAGACCGATGCCGTCATTGATGCCTGGGCCAAAGGCCGTCAGGGCGGCGAAAAGGTACTGGCGACCTACCGCGAAATTCTGACAGACGTAAACGCGGGCAAGTAAACGAATACGACGATCAGCCGGTGCCTTACAGAGCGCCGGCTGATCGGCGAACCTCAGTGCACCATTGCGTAGGGAAGCCACAGCGCAATAACAGGAAATGCGATCAGCACGACCAGCTTAAATAGGTCGGCGGCAACAAAGGGGGTTACGCCCTTGTATATAGTCCAGAGCGATACGTCAGGCGTGATCCCCTTCAGGACGAACACATTCAGACCGAAGGGCGGATGAATCATCCCCGTCTCGACGATGCACAGCATGACAATGCCCCACCAGATCACATCGTAGCCCATGCTTTCGATGAGCGGCGTGATCACAGGCACGGTGATGATCATGATCGCCATCGCTTCCATGATCATTCCGAGTAGAAGATAGCCCGTCACGATCAAGGTCATCAACAAGGCTGGCGCCATCTGTAGCGCGCCCAGACTCGCCACAATCGTATCAGCGAGCGCCGACAGGCTGATCGAATACGAGAAGACCTGCGCTCCCATGATGAGGCCATAGACCATGGCGGTCGTTGCCGTGGTCTCTACCATGACCTCGAAGAAAGTCTGGCGGTTAAGCTTCCCGCGGGCGACCGCACATACGAAAGCACCGATTGCCCCCACGGCAGCGGCCTGCGTATCGTTGAAGACGCCGAAGAACAGGCCACCCATGACACCGAAAACAAGCGCGGCAATCGGTGCACAGCGTTTCAGGGACGCCACAAGCTCTACTGTGTCGAGCTTTCCGGAGGCCAGTGGCGCTGACTTCGGTGCCACGCGCACGTAGATATAGATTGTCACGAAGTAGAGAAGCACAGCGAGGATTGCCGGGCCTACAGACGCGACAAAGAGCTGACCGACCGATGTTTCAGTCAGAATGGCAAATATGATAAGAGGGCCAGAGCCGGGTGGAACCAGCGGGCCCAACGTGCCCCCCGCGGCGCAGACACCAGTCGCCAGCGCAGGAGAGAACCCCTGGCGCCGCATCTCAGGGATCGCCACGCGACCAATGACGGCCGCCGTCGCAAGCGATGAACCCGTCAACGCGCCAAATCCGGCGCAGCTGCCGATCGTGGCGTACGGCAGCCCGCCACGGAAACGGCTGAACAGGACGTGAGCGAGACGATAGAGATCATCCGCCATTCCCGAGACCGCCGCAAAACTGCCCATGAGCAGGAATAGCGGCAAAGTGGCGATCTGGCTGTTCGTCAGAAGTCCGGTCGCCTCCGTCGCCAAGACCTTCAGAGCAGGCTGATAGCCGACAAACAAGGCGCAGCCGACGATACCGATCAGACCTGTAAGCGCTGCGAGTGGCACAAGCCCAAGCATAAGGATCCACATCACGGTCAGGGAAATAGACACTGCTGTAGCTGGATTCTGTTGCGCCCAGCGCGACATGCCCTGGAAATCGAATAGCCCATAGGCCACGAGCGCTAGCACCACGGTCCCCAGGACCACCGCGATCGCTGTGACGATTGGATACGTCTTAATGCCAGTCTGCCTGTACGCACAGGCGACCAGCGCCGTGCGGGTGCAGATGATGGCCTGCGTGATCGAACTGATGGCGAGGAGCGCGACCACCAGATACATGAAAGGCGCCAGCGGCCATCCAAGAAGCACGCTGGTTCGACCGTCTTCGGCCAGAGCTGCCGCATAGATTGCGACCTGCTGTGTCAGCAGACCAAAAAACAGCAGCAGAGCAGCCGCGCCAAGCACATCCAGCCAGGCCGCGAGGCGTCCATTGATCCAGCGGGCGAAGATATCGATCTTGAGATTGACCCCGCCGATCAGCCCGGCGGGGAGACAGGCCGAGATCGCAACGGCAAAGACCATCGCGGTGACTTCGTTCAGGGCCACCACGCCGGCATGAAACATTGCCTGCAAGGCAACGTCGATAACCGTCGCACCGGCGGCAAGAAGCATCCCCAGCACTCCCACAAATGCCAGAAATTGCGAAATAGCAGCAAACGTTCTGTGCAGCAGAGCGAGCATGCCTTTATCCGGCAAGGGAACGCCTTGCGCCTCAGTAAGCGATGTCATCGACGCCCTCTTTCCAGATCAATTATGTTTACCAAGTTCCCCGCCCCACTCGCAGAGACCGCGCAGTCGAAATAGGTCACAAAACTGCGGCACCGTTGACCTTCATGGCCTGCGGTGCCGCAAGTCTCGCACTCAATACTGCTCAAACGGAAGACCCGGCGGTCCGGACTCCGCCACAAACCCAGCTATTTTCCGGCCTGTACATCCGCGAGAAGCTCGCGGTACTTCGCCAGAATCTTCGCGCCATCCGGGCGGCTTGTTGCCCAGCCATCAATGATCGGCGCAGCCTTCTTTCGCCATTCTTCTAGCTCGACCGCGGACGGCTGGACGATCTGGTGCTTCGGCATGGCCGCAACCATGTTCCGGCGTGTAATTTCCTGCTCATCCCAGATCTTTCCATGGAACCGGCTCTGCACCTCACCTGACCCGTCTTCGAGGGCCTTACGTGCCGCGGCAGGAAGCGATTCGAACTTTTTCCTGGACATGAAAAACATGTGGACCGACGAACCGAACGGCGCCTCGGTGTGATACGTCGTCACCTCTTGCAGGCGGTAGCCATAGAAGCCTGACCATGCCGTCAGCGTACCGTCGATATTTCCGCGCTGCAGCGCTTCATACTGCTGCTCCGGTCCGACTGAAACCGCGGTCCCCCCAAACTGTTCAACAACCTGGACCAGCACACGATTGAAGACGTTGAACTTCATGGAGGACAAATCGCCTGGCGCCTTCGGCGGCTTAGCGAAATGAATCTTGTTCTGGGCGGAAACAGCAAGCCAGAGCGGCACAACTTCTTTGTATTCGTTGTCAAGCATACCGGTCTTGTAGAGGCGCCACAGCGCAACCCCGGTCTCTTCGCAGCTGTTCGCCATGAATGGCAGGCCCGCGACTTCCGAGAGCGGAAACTTGCCGCCGAGCAGCGGCTGAAGGCCCCAGGCTATCTGGACGACGTCACCCAATACCCGGTCATAGGAATTCCCCATGGTCGCAATATTCGGTCCATCCCTGCGTTCGACAGTGAGGACACCTTTACCCAGCTGATTAACTCGCTCAAGCCAGGGGCCGAGATGCTCGCTTGCTGTCGTCGCGGCGGCGCCTGCAGCCATGGTGCTCGCAAAAACCAATCGGACTTCTTGCGCATTCGCTGTGCCAGCGCCAGTCAACAGCATGAGGGCACCAAGCGCGACCCGCCGGGTTGTTCGTTTCATTGTGAATCCTCCCAATTCATATGTAGTTCAGCGAAACATTGGCCGACGGCGCCTAACGCGTCAAGATTGTCCGGCATTTTGTACTGAGAATCCTGCCAGAATTCTTAATCAGGGTGCCGTAACCGTAAAGACGACCGGGAATTCTCGGGGCAGCCTGACCCATGGGCCGTCAAGGCGATCAGTGTAATACACGGCACCGTGATGCTTCTCAGGCGGAAGGACCTTGGTGCCCTCACCGCCGATACCGATATATGTGCGGCCGTCCGGTGCCGATTCCGTCTCGATTGCCTCGATCATGACGGGAAATGTGGCCGGTAAGCCGTCAGTAAGCTGCTTCCAGTTTTTACCGCCGTCCGGGCTCATCAGGAGCACTGCGTTGGCACCTTCAGGCCGGCGCCACTGGCCCGGCGTATCGGCAGCAACAGCAGCAACGATGGTCGACTTCTCTTTCGGATAAAGGTGAATCGGCACGCTGTGGCGGCGGGAGAAATCCGCGCTAATGCTTGTCCAGGTTTTTCCGGCATCGCCGCTGCGATAGAGCGGATACCCAAACGGCGCCACCGGCGGATGCGGGCCGCCGATCGGGCCGCCGCCGCCTGTCGAAGCAAACAGCACGTCTGGATTTTCTGGATCCTGCACCAGCGCGTGCACATCGGGATCCAGACTATCCACGACGTCGGTCCATGTGTCGCCGCCGTCCTCGCTTCGCAACACGCCGCCGATCTGAACTGCGGCGAAAATGCGGTTGGGATTATCCCTGTCGATCAGGATCTGGCGGATATGGGGCGGAATTTGCGGGACATGGTATTTCCAGTTCCGCTTCCGGGCGAACTCGGCAACGGCGGTACACTCGCGCCAGCTCTTTCCTCCATCTTCGCTTTTGAACATCGCCGCCGGCTCGCTACCGACGAGAATAAAATTGGGATCGCATGCTGATACGGCAATGCACCGGATTCCTTTGGGGAGCACGCCGGCTCCCAGCGATTCGGACTGTCCGGTCTCCGGGTCGACATGAAACAAGCCAGCCTGCCGCGTTGCCACAAGCAGCGATTTACCATCCGCACGTTTAACAACCGAGCTGATCTCGAACCCACCCAGGATGGTCCGGTCTAACTGCCATCCGCCTGAGCGTTCCGACAATATTTCGAGGCCCTTTTCGGTTCCGACATAGAGCTTTTTCATCCCGGTTCTCCCTCTCGCCTTGAATTCTGCTGCTACTGCGCCGCCTGAAGGTGATCGAAATTGATCTTTCCGCTCAGGAGCGGAAACACCTTCTTTGGATTGTCATGAACGATTCGAATTTTGTCCTCGGTGCTCAGGAAATCGAAACCGGCGATGATCGCCAGAACATCATCCGACTGTTTTCCCGTCTTCGGGTTCAGCAGATCGGACCCGCTTCCCGGCACCTCGGTGCCAAAGATCATGCGTTCAGGCCCACGTTGCTTAAGGGCGCAGGTTAGAAAATGAGGATCGTACGCGCAGGTATCGAAGTAGAGATTTTGGGTCAGATCGGCGCGCTTCTTTTCTTTCTTCGTCATCTTGATGCCAACCTGGCCGCCAGCTGTTTCGCCGCTATTGCCAACAGTATTGTCGACGCCACGAGAGGGGTTGGTTGCGTCGAAGATGGCGCCACGTTCAAGCAGTCGGCGCGGAGCGCCACCGCAATGGCAGACCACGATGCGTAGTTTCGGAAACCGGCTGAAGACGTCGCTATGCTCCAGCAGCAGCGTCGCCAGCGTCTCCTCTGTAAGGCTGTTGTACTGATAGGCATTAGGGATCCCGCTTAGCCGCGGGTCGCGCGTAATGGACGGATGCACCACCAAGGTCGCGTCGAGACGTTCCGCGGCCTCATACAGTGGAAACCAGTAATCGGCATTCAGGCCAGGTGACTGCCGATCGCCAGCCGGGTCCGGATTCAAGAGCGCGCCAACGAAGCCAAGCGTCTTGACGCATCGCTCAAGCTCGTCGACGCATTTCCGGATGACGCCGCCGCGCGTCTGCGGCAATTGGGCAACGCCGCCGAAACGTTGCGGGTACATCGCGCATTGCTGGGCGATAACGTCGTTCGTGATCTCAGTCCACGTATCGACGAGGCACTGATCTTCCCACTGCATCATCCCGACAGGACGGGGCGAAATCAGCTGAAAGTCGATGCCCTGTCGGTCCAGCATCTTGAGATGCCGCTCCAGGCCAGGCTTCATGTCCTGGTCTGACAGGGTCAGGCGCGAGGCGGGATTGCGCAGCGCGATGAGATTGAATGCGAAGCCCCGGAATTGCGGTGGGGTGGATATATGTCCATGCACATCGATGACTGCTCTGCCGCTAAACATTTCCTCGCTCCAAATTCTGCTTCTTTGCTGTTTCCACAATGCGACTACATGTCCCAGTACGCGAAGCCCATGCCGCAGGGCGATGCGTAGACAGGAACGTAGTCGATGACTGTGCCGGGGCGGTCGGCGACCGCGGCCGCCATGATCCAGTTACGGCTCTCTCCGGTGCCGCTTCCCAGCCCACCGCGCATTCCCGTGCCGCCCGAGAATGACTTGTAGCAAGCGAGGCCCTCATGCTCAGGCTTCGGCTTCCAGTTATCGAAATAGGTTGCCATCGCATCGGCATTACCGGTTCGCACGCCATTGAGCATGGCCTCATCGAAATCCTCATCGATATAGGCATCCGGTGCGCCCGGTATGTGCCAGAGGCCGCCCGAACCGACGACAGCGACCCGGATGTCTTCGGGCCAGGCCTCAATCGACCGGCGGAGAGCACGCGCAACAGCCGCGCAGCGGGCGCCGCTGGGCTGTGGTGCATAGAAGCAATTGACGAGGACCGGGACGACGGGCACGTCAAATCTATCGTCCGTAATTTTGCCGAGAGGGCGCATGAACGCATGCCCCATCCCCTCTTCTTCGTTCGGGAGGCCCATCATGAAGGCCGGGTCGAACCCGGCGTCGAACAAGCCAACGAGGAGCGATTTCGCAAAAGCAGAATTGGTCGCCACCCGGGCCCAATGCTCGGGGATCTTCGGCTTTACGACGCGGCCGCCGCCGCCCGGCGTGCCGTGATAGCCCACTGTTTTGTAGCCTTCGTAGGCTTCACCCACATAAACGGCAAAGGCGGGAAAATTGCGAAAGTCGAATTGTTCTTTTTGATCGTCCCCGAAAATCACCACCACGTCCGGCTTGGCCGCCTGGAAAACGTCATGCAGCCTCGCAAATGCCGCATCGACGCGGTGCCTCTTTTGAGCGTTCTCTTCAGCGCTGTCGGCTCTGGTGTGTGCGCTGACGGGCCTCGCCTTCCTTACTTCGTCCCACCACTCAAGCGGCTGAAAAAGAAAGGGTGAATGCGAGCACGCGATCACGCTGGTGATGCGCGCCATCAAAAATCGCTCTCAAAATGGAGCCGGCAACCCGATGTGAGCACGTCCATCCCCGTATATACCTGAAAGAATTGTCAGGCATTTTCGGATGACACTTTAGCTAGTGCGGGAAAAACGATCAAGCGTCCACTTGCGGCAACCACCGGGCTTGCCGAAGATCGGGACGCCGCTTAACAGCCGCTATTTCAGGAATTTTTCAATGATGGAGACGACGTCGCGTCCGGTTCGCCGAATATGGGAACGCATCGCGCGCTCGGCCTTCGCCCCGTCCCCCTTGAGAACAGCCGCGACGATCAGTTTGTGCTCGCCGTGCGTGCGTGCCATGACGTCACGATTGGACACCACCTGACTAAGCATCAGGAACGTCGCATGTTGAAGCTGCTCAACCACTCGCCTTAAACGCCAGTTTTCACTCATCTCGACGATGAGATTGTGAAAGTTTTCGTTATATCGCAGGTAGGTCATTGGCAGGCTGTCATTGTTCTCAATGAAGTCCCGCTCTAGGGCGCGCAGCCGATTTTTGTAGTCGCCTTTGCCTATGTTTTCCGCTGCCAGCCTCGCGGCGACACCCTCCACGGCTTCCCGGATATCATTGATGTTCTCTGCATCCTCAACCGTGACGCGCCTTACCCGGGCACCCTTTTGATGGGTGATTTCGACCAGCCCTTCGGCTTCAAGCCGTCCCATGGCCTCGCGGATTGATGCCCGGCTTGCACCGATCGTTGTGCGTATATCGCTTTCAATCAGGCGTTGCCCTGGCGCCAGTCGACGAGCCCGGATCTCATCACGAATGCTGTCCACAACCTGTTCGACGACGGAAATGCTGGGTATGGCTTTTAGGTCTGCCGTGCGACTGCCCCCGACACTTCTAACCGACGGACGACTGGCTAAGTTTTTCTTTGTTTTCGTCATTGTAATTCTTAAGACGGTGCCGGCATTGAGCCCGGTTTGTTTGATTTTTCGCAGTATATACGTGTCACTTGAGGAACGACGCCATACGACGCACAACGTCGCGGCCTGTACGGCGAATATGAGCCCGCATGGCGCTTTCGGCCCGGTTTTCATCGCCTTTGAGAATGGCGGAAACAATCGGCACGTGCTCACTGAGGGCGCGATCAGCCGCCTGGCGGCTGGACATAACCTGGATCAACATCAGGAACGCCGGATGTTGAAGCTGCTCCACCATTCTGATCAATCGGCGATTCTCACTCATCTCCACGATGAGGCGATGAAACTTCTCATTGTATTGAAGATACGTGTCCGGTAGTCCGTCGTTCACGGCAGCAAACTGCCGCTCCAGCTCACGAAGTCGGGTTTTATAATTGGCCCGGCTGATATTCCGGGCCGCGAGACGCGCAGCCGCGCCTTCAAGCGCCTCGCGTACCTGATAGATATTGAGGGCATCTTCGGCCGACAGCCTTCGGACACGAGCGCCCTTCTGGTGCTCGATTTCCACCAGACCTTCGGCTTCGAGCCTGCCCATTGCCTCGCGAACAGAGGCGCGACTGCTCCCTGTAGCGACGCAGATTTCACTCTCGATAAGCCGCTGACCAGGCGCCAGACGCCCTGCCTTGACCTGATTTCGGATTGCGTCCGCGACAGTCTCCACCACCGAAAGCGCACTTGGCTGCACTGAAGGGGCGGCGCGGCGGAGTGCCAGGTTGGCGTGAGGACTGTTTTTTGCAACGCGAGGCATCGCCAGCTTTTAGCACATTTGACGCCAGTCTCCAGTCTCAAGCAGCCCCACACCTCGATAGATTCAGACCGAGCAGCAACAGCGGCATGGCCTAGGGCTGCTGAAACGGCCTGTATTGAACATTGCCTGAAACGCGTGATTTGACTACCCGGCAGCAGGCACTTAGAGACGTCAAATGAGCAATGACACCTCCCGGATTCTCCGACTGGGCGCAATCGGTCTCGGTCGCGCCTTTGCGTCGATGGCGCCGAGTCTTCGAAACCATCCCTGCGTCAAGCTGATGGCCGCGGCCGACCCGCAGGACACAGCACTTAAGAATTGCGCGCGTGCCTTCAATACCCGCAGCTATAGCGACACGGCAAAGCTGCTCGAGGATCCTGAAATCGACGCGGTGTACATCGCCACGCCGCATGAGCTCCATGCCTCCCAGGCGATGGCTGCTTTTGCGCAGGGTAAGCATGTCATTCTGGAAAAGCCGATGGCGCTTTCTCTGGAGGAAAGCCTGCGCATCATCGACGCCGGCGAGCGCGCCGGCCGGGTTTTGGTCGTCGGACACAGCCATGGTTTCGATCCGCCGGTACACTATGCGGCGCGGCTGATCGGCAGTGGCGCGCTCGGGAAAATCCGCATGGTCAGCGCGCTCGACTATACGAGCTGGATATACAGAGCACGCCGCCCGGAAGAGCTGACCGGTGCCGGCGTCACGCTGAACCAAGCCTCGCATCAGGTTGATATCGTGCGCCTGCTCGCCGGCGGACTGGCAACGACAGTGCGCGCTTCATGCGGCGCATGGGATCCCGACCGTATGATGATCGGCGCCTACTCGGCGCTCTTGAACTTTGCCAACGGTGCGTTCGCCTCGCTGACCTACAACGGTTATGACTATTTCGACAGTGACGAATTGATGGGCTGGATCAGCGAAACCGGCCGCCCCAAGCAGCCTCAAAATGCCGTTATGCGCAGAGCACTGGAAGCGACGACCAGCGAAGCGAACGCGCATGCCCAGGCGGGCTTTGGCGCTGAGAACGCAACTGTCCGCGACGATACGGTCGGCGACCGTGGCCAAGCGCATCAGCATTTCGGGGTCGTCATCGCCTCTTGCGATCACGGCGATCTCCGCACGACCCCAAATGGCATAACGCTCTTCAACAAGGACGGCCGCCGGGACTTTTCCGTTCCCCCGGGCCGCGGCGGCGCCTCACGCGCCGGCGTGTTCGACGAACTCTACGATGCAGCCGTCAACGGCGTACCGGCGGTCCATGACGGCCGGTGGGCCCTGGCAAATCTTGAGGCTTGCCTGGCACTCGCAGAGTCATCGCAAAACGGCCGCGATATTCCCCTGCGCCATCAAGTGGCGCCGGCTCTGCGGCCGCTTACACTGGAACAGCTAGCCGCTCTCTAACTCAGCGCCTTAATCCAATACCTGCGCGCGGGAAATAACGCTGACGCCCGAGCGCTTGATATGAGCGCGCATGGTCGCCTCGGCTCGCTTCGGGTCACCGGCCAGAATGGCCTCTACGATCGGATGATGTTCGGCGCGGGCCTCATCGATTGTCTCCCGATTGCTCATCACCCGACCGACGAGAAGAAACGCCGGCACCTGCAGCTGCTCAACCATCCGGATGATGTGCCAGTTTTCGCTCATCGTCATGATCAGACGATGGAATTGTTCATTGTAACGCAGATAGGTATGCGCCGAACCGTCGGAATTGCGGCCGAAGCTCTTCTCAACTGTCAGGAGACGCGCACGATAGTCCTGTCGGTCTATATGCTCCGCGGCAAGCCGGGCCGCCATGCCTTCAAGCGCTTCGCGAGCTTGATAGATCGATTGCGCTTCCGCGCGTGACATGCGTCGCACCCGGGCACCCTTCTGATGCTCCAGGTCGACGATCCCGTCCGCAGCCAGCCGCCGCATCGCCTCACGCACGGAGCCGCGACCCGACCCGACGATCTCACGTATATCCGTCTCTATCAGCCGTTGCCCGGGCACAAAACGCCCGGCTTTGATGCCGTCTTTCACGGCCTCAATAATCGCTTCAACAACCGACCCTTCAGGGATAGCGGCTTCAGCCAGGGCTAAGGCACTGCGTTTGGCCACGGGCTCTCCGGAAACGTTGACGGCCCGAATGTAGGACATTATTGTCAGGAATACTAGACCAACACGCTGGGAGGCGCCTTGACCCGTCAAGAACTTATCCGGGAACTCGTCATCGCAAACCGGATTTTGGCGTCGGAAGGCGTCGTCGATGCGTTCGGTCATATCAGCGTTCGTCTGCCCGACAACCCTCAACGCTTCCTGCTATCGCGCGCCCGCGCTCCAGAATGCGTGGAAGCCGAGGACATCATCGAGTTCACCCTGGATGGAACGCCGGTTGATGCGGGCGATCGCAAGCCGTATCTGGAGCGGTTCATCCATGGCGCCGTATACGAGGCGCGGGGCGACGTGCACTCGGTCGTCCACAATCACAGCCACGCCATCATCCCTTTCGGAATAACCGACAAGAAGCTGCAACCGGTGATGCATGTCTGTTCGATGATCGGTAACGACGTGCCGGTCTGGGATTCTGGCGACGAATTCGGCGACACCGATCTTCTGGTCTCGAATGTCAAAATGGGCCGCTCGCTGGCGAAGGTGCTGGGCAAGAACACGGCGGCGCTGATGCGTGGCCACGGTGCGACAGTGGTCGGCCGCGATATCCGGGACGCCGTTCATTCCTCGGTCTATCTGCAGGTGAATGCCGATCTACAGCTCAAAACGCTAATGCTGGCGGGCGGCAGCCCGATCAAGTTCCTCACTCGCGGTGAAGTCGATATCCGCGCCAAAAACGAAGGCTCCTTCGGTGTGAACCGCGCATGGGAAAGCTGGTGCCGGCGCGCCGGCGTCTAAGAAAAACAGAAATTCAGGAGCCGACCGGAATGTTGAAAATCGTCACCCATACTCTTGCTGTCTCGTTGGTTGCGCTGGCCGGTGCAGGGCTTACCGCCAATGCCACGGCACAGAGCTATCCTAACAAGCCGGTGAAGATCGTCGTGTCGAACCCGGCCGGTGGCACGGCCGACCTCTTGGCCCGTGTCGTCGCGCGCGGCCTGCAGGCGCAGCTGAGACAGCCCTTCGTGGTGGAGAACCGCCCCGGCGCTTCAGGCCTATTGTCGGTCGAAGCCACGGTCCAATCGCCGGCGGATGGCTATACGCTGCTGATGGCAAATGAGCAGCCGATCACCATTCTACCGGCCGTCCGTGAAAAGATGCCGGTTAATCCAGAGACCGCGCTGGCGCCGATTACCATTGTCGCCACACTGCCGTTCTTCGTGGTGACACGCGCCGATCTCGGCGCCACAACGATTGCAGACCTCGTCCGCATCGCCAAGGCAAAGCCGGGTGGCTTGAATTACGGCTCCACCGGGCAAGCCAGTGCCTCGCAGCTGATGACGGAGTTGTTCAACTCGGTCGCAGGTGTGAAAATGGTGCATATCCCGTATCAAGGCGGGCCGCAGGCGATCAGCAGCGTGATGTCGGGCGAGACGGACGTGTTCTTTTCCATCCCGACGACGGCTCTGGAGCGGCTGAATTCCGACAAACTAAAATTCGTCGGCATCACCAGCGCAAAGCGCAGCGCCAACGCCCCAAACATCCCGACCTTGGCCGAGCAGGGAGTGAACTTCGAAGCCGGCTCTTGGTTCGCCTTTATGGCCCCCGCCGGCGTGCCGAAAGACATCCTCAACCTGCTCCACCGTGAAGTGATGGAGGTCATGAAGGGTCCCGAAGCGCTGCGCCTGGTTGAGATCAACGGCGCCGTGCTGGTCGGCAACACCCCGGAAGAATTCGCACAAGTTATCAAGACCGACACCGCCAGGTGGAAAAAACTGGCGGCCGAACTGAACCTGAAGATGAACTAAGCGCGCTAACGCGCGCACAGGAGAAGCAACATGCTGACGCAGGAAGAAAACAATCTGCTGACCCGCATCGGACCCGGAACAAAGATGGGCGAGCTGCTGCGCCGCTATTGGCACCCGGTCGCCGCCAAGTCGGAGATCGAGAACCGTTGGACCTTGAAGGTCCGCGTGTTCGGCGAGGATCTGGTGCTGTTCAAGGACCGCAAGGGCAAGCTCGGCCTGGTCGAGGAATCCTGCCCGCATCGCCGTGCCTCGCTGGCCTATGGCATTCCGCAGGAAGACGGGATCCGCTGCCCCTACCATGGCTGGAAGTTCGATGGCGAAGGAATTTGCCTCGACCAGCCGTTCGAGACCGAGCGCAACGCCCTGATCGGCAAGAAGGCAATCGCCGCGTATCCAGTGCAGGAACTGGGCGGCCTGGTGTTCGCCTACTTCGGTCCGCAGCCGGCGCCGCTGCTGCCGAATTTCGGAGCCTTCATCTGGAAGGATGCCGTCCGCGCCGTCGGCAAGTATGTAATTCCCTGCAACTGGCTCCAATGCATGGAGAACACCGCTGACCCCGTACACACGGAATGGCTACACGGTGCACTGCACGAGTTCCGGCATGAGCATAGCGGCGTGAAAACCAAAATCGCGCAGAAACACGCCAAGATCGGCTTCGACGAATTCGAGTACGGCATGATCAAGCGTCGGCTCTACCATGGGCAATCGGAAACCGCGCATGATTGGACAGTCGGTCATCCGCTGGTGTTCCCTAACATTCTGCTGACGGGCAGCGACGGTGGCATTTGGAAGGCGCACAACTTCCAGATCCGTGTGCCGGTGGATGACACGCATACCCTGCATTTTTGGTATCACGCCTATGTGCCACCGGAGGGCGCCGATGTGCCGCCGCAACTGCTGACCCAGACGCCACCACACTATGACGTGCCAATCATGCTGCCGAACGGCGAATTCAATCTCGATTTGATCGACGCGCAGGACATCATGGCCTGGGTAACACAGGGACCGATTGCCGATCGCACGCGCGAAACGCTCGGCAATAGCGACCGCGGCATTGTCACCTATCGCCGCATGCTGATGCGGGAGCTAGCGAAGGTGCAGAAGGGCGAAGACCCCATCGGAATTTTGCGCGACCCGGCGAAGAATGTATGCGTCGATCTGCCTCTGGAAAAAGGCAAGGATATGTACAATGACGGGTTCGAAAGCTTCATCCGCCGGCAGCCGGTCTATCACTCGCCGATCGCCCAGGACCTCGTACGGCTGTTCACGCCCAAACGGGACGCCCGAGTGGAAACGCCCATGCCGGCAAAATAGATAGGCCGACAGAAGTATAACTCGGGGCTGGGGTTTGGCGCGCGCTCGGCGGATAACAGCCATTATCACAAATCAGCCGATAGTTGCTTCATCAGTCGGTCCGAGCGCCACTTTAGCGTCAGTTAGTGCAGAACTCGAATTTCACACTAAGTTGCGACCGACATTGTTCCGACAAGAATAGAGAGTGGGCTACTTTCCTCCACGCGCTGAAATGACGATGCTATAATCGCACGCATGTGGATGATTGACTGCCCGCCTCCCTTCGCTTCCGTCGACGAGTTGCGGGGATTCCTTAAGAGTCTCGAAGGGTTACCTGCTGACCACCCCCAAGTCATGTCGGCACGCAGGACGGCTGAGAAAGATCTCAAGCGCGCACTCGGAAGACCAGAGTGCGATCCGCCTGAAATTATCAGATAAAGACGGGCCGACTTGCATCGAGCCCCTTAGAGCAGGGCCTACCTGCGCGGCTAAAGGCGGACTCAGTCCTGCCTCTCAAATACAAACTCGCTGTCGTCAGTTCCAATCCACGCCGTAGCTATTGACCCAACTCGAGCGGCTCGGATATATGAGTCGTACAGGCCGCGCTAACACAGCGCCACCTTTTGGGTATTCCCCCCGCCGTCGTGCTTTCGAACGCGGGGAGCGCAAGAGCCCAAATCCTAAATGATCGTCGAGGACGCCAGTGAACGCTGGGCGTCCGTCATTGGAAGGTGGTCGGGCGTGGCGAATTCAAGTTGTCCTTATTCTACCCGGCAGCGGCAAGGCGATAACCCGCAAGCCGCTCTGATGGCGTTGGTTCACCTGCTCGCCAGAAGCGCGGCTCGACAGGCGTCTCGGGAAGTACTACCCGACAATGAACTGCCATTAACAGCGAGCGAGGTAGGTCAACGGTGATCCATAAATTCCAGCGAACCCCAACAGTGCCGAGGTCGAACACTTGACCGAGCTACCCTTTCACGACACTGCGTCAAACATGCCCGAGATCGAGCCACTGCTCACATTGAGTGAGACGGCTACGATTCTAAAGGTAAGCATAAAGACGGTTCGACGACGGATAGGCGCCGCTGAATTGATTGCTGTGTTCGATGGTCGGAACATCCGCGTCGCGCGCAGTGATTTGCGCACGTACATCGCGCAAAGAAGAATTGAGCGGAGCCGATAATGACGTGTGTCGGCCGGAAGATGTGGTCTTCCTATGCTAGGGTTTTCATTATTTGATCGGACTATAAGAAATGAAACGAGCATCGTATTCACAGGATGATCTGGAGCTTCTAGTACGCGTGATCAAACGCCAAAATTCACTGGCCGTCGTCAATCGAAAACAGCTTAAACGACGTTTGCTTGATTTGATCTACGCAGTAGGCATTGCTCATAGTCACAGGAAGGCATCGATCATCTTTCGCGACGCAGCTGCCGCAGATTTCTCTCACTCGCAACTGGCGAAGAAGTTTCGCGCAATAGCGCGCGCGAAAAACCCACTAGACCCCGAAAAATGCCGCGGCGAACTACGCTCCAGCCTCGATGCCGTACTCCGCACAAAATGGAGCTCTTTTCGCAGGGACCCCCAAAAACCTAAGTCGCTTCGAGGTCACTCAATTGCTTCACTCGGCCCAAGCGATATCGATGACATCCGGGATGCAGCGCGGACTCTGGCAAAGTTTCACCAGGGCTTCATCCATAAAGGCCCGAATGATAGGTATGCCCAAGCCACTTTACTGCCGGAGATAGCCGACATCTTCCTGGATTTCGCTAAACTGGATTGGGATCGGTACCGGCTCGGCCACAGCCGGGAATCTCACTTCATTCAGTTCGCGCATCGTGCGCTCCGGCCGTTTCTTCCCGCAACCAAGGGAAGCCCCAGCGCGCTCTATCACCGCTGGGATCGCCTCAAACAGGCCAATAGTCAGGCGCAACGGCATTCGAGCGTAGCGGTCTCCATGCTTTCACTGCCTTAGCGTACCCCCTTCTATTTGGGACGGGGAGCTCCATCGCGTCCTGTGCTCTCGTTCTGGCACCGCATATGCGGGCGAACTCGAAGCCGGAACAGCATGAAACCGCCCCAATTGAACCAAGAAAGCGCTCCACCATTCTTGGAAAAATGCGCCTCAGCAACCAGCGTGCTGGCGGCACTAGCGCGCGTGCTTGCCAGAGCGGCGGCCGCTGAGTCCGCCGTATCGTACGAACGCGGTGGAGAAGGCTGCTCAACGAAACACACTCTCATCGCGTCCAGCAAACAGGACATTCGACATGACCCCGCCACCTGACAAGAAGCCCGCATCCGGCTTCTCCACGGTGAGCGACCTCGCTAGACGCTATGGCGTCTCCGAAAAGCACATCCGGCGAGACATCAAGGCCAAGCAGTTAATTGCCCATTACTTCGGCGACGCAGTGCGGATCAGCGACCCTGATCGCGATGCCTATGAACGGGCAAAGAGGCGTCCGTGAGTGTCCGTTACAGTCCCTTCCAGTCCAATGAGTTAAGAGATTTCAGGAATACTTATCGTCTGAAAACACCGGACTCTAATATGTTATGTATTCCTGATTATGACCCCCAGTCCTCCTGAGGCCCTCTTGGTCCCTTCTCGTCCTTAGCCGAGCCATCCTGATGCAAACCACCGCCCCCTCGCCCGCCACACCAGCCGCCAACCAGCCGGGCAGCCCGACCATGGCTGAGCTGCTCGCCCTAATGAGCGCGGATGGCTCTTTGGCCAGAACGCGGCGGGCCAACGTCACTTCCTCCGTCCGCCGCTTCTGCCAGGCACTGGGCTGCGAGCCAGCCGAAGCCCCGGCAACGTTCTGGTGGTTCCGCGACCGGCTCAAAACGTTTCATCCTCTTGAAGCCGGCATCGCCAAGAAGCGATGGATGACGATCAAGAGCGATGTGACTTTCGCCCTCAGACGCGCCGGCATGGCGCCCTCACAGCCGAAACCGCGGGCGCCGCATACGGAAGCATGGCGGGTTTTCAAAGCCGCACTCGGGCCGGGAAAGTTCGTCTGGGGCCTGTCGCACTTCGCCCTCTTCTGCGGACAGAAGGGAATTGCTCCCACTCAGGTCGACGATGCGATCATCGAGGCTTACGGAACAGTCGTGCGGGAGGAGACGTTCAAAAGTAAACCGGAACGCCGGCTACGTGCGCTTGCGGTTCTTTGGAATAAGGTGGTCGAACGTTCGGCAGACACCTCGCTAAAAAAGGTGACCATCCCGTCGCACCGGGAGGTTTATTCGCCGAAATGGGAAGCACTCCCCGCAACTTTCCGCGTTCAAGCGGAGCACTGGCTTCAAAGCCTTGGAGATGAAGTCGATCTTCTGTCTGACGAGGCTCGGATAAAGCCGCTGCGCAAAGGCTCGATCGCGACCTATCGTCACATTCTCCGGATGATCGCCGGCGCTTTGATGGCCAAAGGCACACCCATCGAGACGATGACGTCATTGTCAGCCTTCGTCGATGGCGACGCCCCGAAAACCGCCCTTCGCTTCTTTGTCGACCGCAACCACGGCGAACGGAGCTCTAGCATTGCCAATGTCGCACACGTTCTGGTGCTCATCGCAAGGGACGTCGTTCATGTATCACCCGAGGCACTGGAGAAGCTCAAGGTACTTCGCAAACGCCTCTCCGTGCAGCCGCGTGGGATGAAAAGCCGGCCGAAAAACGCGCTACGCCCGTTCGTTGACCAGAAGAACATCGAAAAAATTCTGCTCCTCTCGCAGCAGATCCATGCACGTCTCAAGAAAAAGAAACCTCTGACTCTGGCGGATGCTCGGCTTATGCAGGTCGCTGTGGCCTTGGAATTGCTGCTAATGCGGCCGATCCGGCGCCAGAACCTCGTCGATCTTCGTCTTGGCGAACACGTGCTCATCAAAAATGATGCAATGTTTGTGGTGATCCAGGCTGAGGACGTCAAGAACTCGGTCGAACTCGACTATCTGATCCCAGGGGAAAGCGCCAAACTGGTCGAGTTCTATATCAAGAAAGTGCTGCCCCTATTCGGGCCGAATCCGAAGGGGTGGCTGTTCCCCGGAGATCGACCGGAGCGGCCAAAGTCGCCGGAACAGTTCGGCCGTAACTTCACGCGTGTGGTCCGCGAGGCAACCGGACTTTCGATCTACCCCCATCTCATGCGCCACTTCGGGGCTACCCTTTACTTGCGCGAGCACCCCGGCGCCTTCGAAATCATGCGTCGGGTGCTAGGCCACAAGAGCCTCACGACGACGACCCAGAGCTACGCCAGTTTTGAGGATGACGCCGCGGTCCGACTTTACGATCAGCTGGTGCTGCGCATCCGGGACACGATCAATCGGGAGGTTGGCAATGCGTAGAGAGGATGATCCTCGACGTCGCTGCATGCCCCTCGGGGAATGGCCCTCTCTCGATGGTCAGGCGTGGGGAACCGCGATCAGAACCGCCGATGTTCTTGGCGAACAAGGTCTGGCGGCGCATTGGCGCCCAAAAACCCAGCGCTCGGTTGTCGCGGCATATGGCCGCTATCTCACTTTCCTTGAGCGTACCGGTGAGCTCGACCGCAAAGCCGGCCCAGAGAATCGCCTAAGTAAAGAGCGGCTACGTGGGTTCATAGCGGAACTGGAAGAGACCGTTTCCTCCGTCACTTTGGCCGGTCGCCTCAGAAATCTCGTTGAGGCGCTTCGGGTCATGGTTCCGGGCGCTTGTTACCCTTACCTCAACCTCGCCCGCCGACGCGCCAAAGCGAGACAGCGGTCCTCGAGAAACAAGAAAGCGCGCATTGTCCATAGCCGAGTTCTGTTTGAACTTGGTCTCAGCCTTATGAGACGGGCGGAGAGCGACCAATTCGGCTGGGCAATTTTGTCCTCCTGTCTCTACCGAGATGGCTTGATCATCCTGATCCTGGCTTGCCGCCCGATCAGGCTCGCGAATATGACGGGGCTACGCATTGGCGTCGACTTCCTGAAGACCGGTGACAGCTATCAGATCGCGCTCCGCGGCACTGATACGAAAAATCATAGGCCTTACGACCGCCCACTCGATGCGATGCTGACCCCATACATCGATCGCTATCTCGACATGTACAGGCCCAAGCTGCTGGGTACGTCGGAAAGCCAGCACATGTGGATTTCTCATACCGGCAATCCGATTACCGATCGAAACCTCTACGGGCAGATCACCCTCCATACTAAGAAAGCGTTCGGGCAACCATTGTGCCCGCACCTCTTTCGTGATTGTGCCGCGACCAGTCTTGGCGAGGAAAATCCGGAACACGCCTGGCTGAGCATGTCGCTGCTCCATCACGCGGACCCGCGCATCACTGAGAAACACTATGATCAGGCGACTGCAATCGACGCGGTCCGGAAGTATCAGAGAGAAATTAGCGCTCAGCGGAATAGAATTTCCGTTGCCCTTCCGAGAGTCAGAAGAGGTTAGAGCTACATCTAAGAGGAGACACATGACAATGCGTGCCGTGATCTATGCCCGCTACTCTTCTGATTTACAACGAGAGGCGTCGATCGAAGACCAAGTCAGACTGTGCAAAGAGCGTGTCGCACAGCTCGGTGGCGAAGTCATCGACATCTACAGCGACGCTGCTATTTCTGGATCTCGCCTCCAGAACCGCCCAGGTATTCAAACATTGCTCGCGAAGGCTCGCATTCGTCCTCGGGCCTTTGATGTGCTTGTTGCTGAGGCACTGGATCGGCTATCTCGCGACCAGGAGGATATAGCGGGCCTGTTTAAGCGGCTTACCCACGCCGATATTCGCATTCTGACGTTATCCGAGGGCGAGGTGAACGAACTGCACGTAGGCCTTAAGGGTACGATGAACGCGCTCTTCCTCAAAGACCTTGGTGCGAAGGTACGACGCGGGCAGCGAGGTCGTGTCGAGGCTGGTCGCGCCGGAGGTGGCCTTTCATTTGGCTACCGTAAGGTGCCTCTTAACGCTGTCGGAGCGGTCGAAGATGGTTTACGCGCCATAGACCCAAACCAAGCCGCCATCGTGCTGCGCATTTTCAAGGACTACGATGCCGGTCTCAGCCCGAAAGCAATCGCGGCCGCGCTCAATCGTGAACACATACCGGCGCCGCGGGGTGGAGAATGGAATGCATCGACCATCAACGGACATCCGCAGCGCCTCAACGGCATCCTTCTTAACCGCCTCTATGCCGGTGAGATCGTCTTTGGCCGACACGCTTACAAGAAGAACCCAGAAACTGGCGCACGGGAGATCAGAGCGGTTGCGCCCGCTGACCGCGTGGTCAAATCTGTTCCGGATCTACGGATAGTCCCACACGAATTGTGGGATCGCGTGCAGGAGCGTCGCAATGCCTTCACCGGGCGCCATCCGCATGTCCACCGCCGGCCCAAACACCTCTTAAGCGGTTTAGTGAGGTGCGGCGTATGCGGCGGCCCCTATAGCATTGCGAGCACTGATCGACTCGCCTGCGTGGCGAAGCGCGAAAAGGGAACCTGTAACAACGCTCATACGATCCGTTTCGTCGACCTTGAGAACCGCGTACTTGGAGGCCTTAAGGAGCGACTATTGTTACCCGATATGTTTGCGGAATACGCGCGGACCTACCGCACGGAGCTAAACGTCTGCGAGAAGGGCAGAATGCTAGGCGCGACGAAAATAGCCGCGCCATAGCTTCTGCAGACCGGCAGATCGCCCGTATCGTCGATGCCATTGCCGAGGGAACTGCCTCCGCCGCCCTCCGCGCAAAGCTCACCCAACTTGAGCAAGAACGGTCAACTCTCGTTCACGAGTTCACCGCGCTCCCGTCAGCAGACGAAGGGCCGGTTGACCTTCATCCAAATCTCCCCGAATTCTATCGGCAGCAACTCGCGAACCTGGAGCAGGCTCTCTCCCAGACTCCGACGGAACGGGCCGAGGCTGCGGCGATTTTGCGCGGTTTGATCGAACGGGTCATCGTCAACCCCACAAATAAACGAGGAGTCACAATGCTGACGGTAGAAAGCAGCGTGGCAGCCGTTCTTGGCTTCGCTCAAATCGAAGAACGACGCCAGAACGGAGTGACTGTAAAGATGGTGCCCGGGGGCGGATTTGAACCACCGACACGCGGATTTTCAGTACGTGCGGCAGACTATCTGAATTTTTCCGCCTGCACCTCAAACTATTGAAATAATTATTTGTCTCGTTCATAGCGCAAGCGGTCTCATCTGGAACATTCCGTGAATTTGGGTAGTTTTCTGCGCACGATTACACGGAAAATGCACCGGCGCGCCCGTCGCTGCCGACCTTCCGAAAAAGCCGCTCCATCGCCGTTGGTCTCTTCCGAGCCCGCCCCGGTTATCCCGTGACCCATTCGCGGGGAAATGCCGCGAGGTGGACAAGCGATCCGTTCTCCGCCAGAGCAGCGCCGATTACGGACGTGCCCTCAAGCCGGATGTCCTCGCCGAGACCGATTGCGGGATAACGTCCGGAATTCGCGCCCGCGAGCGACTCAAGGAGTCCGGACAGATCGATGTGCGGATCGGACGGCATCTCGCGAAGGTCTCGCTCCTCAAGAGCGTCGAGACCGAAACTGCGCAAAATCTTCGGAAGAAGGCGCGCGAAAAGATGCGGCGACCGGAATATCTCAACGCCGGCTGGCCGACCGGCAACCGCAAAGATGGCACCAACCTGGTCCGGGGCTGGCTTGAGACAACTGATGAACTCGTCCAGTTCGTCACGATAAAGCTCATAGAGCGCGCCGCTCGCGCCAGTGTCGGAAAAAGCCTGCATTCGACAAGCCTTGGCTGAAATGTCTTCCCAGATCACGGCTTGGTCCGCGAACCGAACGCCGCTCTCGGCCATTTCTACGGACACTTGGGCGACCTTCCGCGACCGCAGCTTGCTGTAAATCGCCCGGTTGCTCGAACCGGACGACCGCGACCGCCATGACCAGCGTCCAGATTCCACGCAGGAGACCGGGATCACGATCTCGCTCCGGGCCGGTACGAGGACGCTGAGATTGAGGATACGATTCTGTTTGGAGCCGACCAGCTCTTCGCCGTCGAGGAGCAAGACCGGCTGATCGCCCTGATTGCGGAATCGCAACTCCGGCACCGATCCGCCCTCGGATATCTCGGTTACGCTGGCCAGTTCCCGTTCGAGCGCCTCATCGAGGGTGAGGTAATCGTCCATCACCGGTTCCGTCTCCAGCAAGGGAAATACCGTAAGTCCGTGGCAGCGCAGCGGAGCGCCAACCCTCAATCCGGAGAGCTTCCGCTCTATTTCGATGACAGACATGCCATTTCCTCCTCGTCACTAATCAGGCGGTGCCGCCCATGCACGTTTGACCTAAACTGGGAGGGTGTCCGTTCCGGTCACCCACGGGCGCTAAACACCGAAGGGCGAAGGAGGAGATATGCGCTACGGCATCGCGGATCGGGTCCTGCAATTGGCGCTCGATATGCAGGCGTCCCGGCAGGGACTGACACTGTCGGAAATCGAGGAACGCTACGGGGTCGGCCGCCGGACGGCCCAACGCATGCGGGACGCCATTCTCAGGCTCTACCCCCAGGCGGAAGAATCCGTGGACGAGGAACGCCGGCCGCGTTGGCGTATCCCCTCAACGGGGACGATCGCGCGGGGCCAGTTTACGGCCGACGAGGTCGCCGACCTGGAGGCTGCCGTGCGCGTGCTGGAACGCGACAACCAGAAGCAGCGTGCGCGGACCGTCACCGGAATTCTCCGCAAGCTCAAAGCCAGCCTCAAGCCCGAGGCGGCCCGGCAGCTTGAGCCCGATATCGAGGTTCTCCTCGAGGCCGAAGGGCTCGCAATGCGGCCCGGGCCGCGACCCCTCATCCGGCCGGAAATACTCGACACGATCCGGTTGGCAATCAAGCAGGGCCGCGAGATCTACACCACCTACCGCAGCCGGCAATCGGGCCATGCGACAGGTCGTGTCCTGCAGCCCTACGGTTTCCTGTTCGGCAGCCGACACTACCTCGTCGGCATGTCACCGGACCGGCATCCCGGCGACGCGCGCCTGTTCACGCTTTCGAATATTCAGTCGGTGCGTATCTCCGAGCGGTCATTTCGCCGCGATCCCGCCTTCTCTCTGCAGCGCTTTGCCGAACGCGCATTCGGGACATTTCAGGAGACGGCCAGGGACATCGTCTGGCGGCTGAAGCCGGAGGCTGCGGCCGCCGCACGCGATTTCCTTTTTCATCCCAGCCAGACAATGGAGGAAGAAGCCGACGGCTCCTTGACCGTACGGTTCCGGGCGGGCGGCCTCGTCGAGATGGCCTGGCATGTCTATACGTGGGGCGGCGACCTCGAGGTGCTGGCCCCGGAAGAACTCAAACGCCTCTGCGCGAAGCCGCGCGTGCATATCCGCGAAACGACGGGTCGAGGAAAATGACCTTGCCCATTTTCACCGCAACAGGCGAATCGTACACAGGATTTACAACTCACCCTGCCGGAGTGCATAACCAGCCATGGCCTCGGGCGAGCGCTGTTAAACCGGGGGCCATCCCGGAAACGACATGCTTTTCGCAACCGCGCGGATGCTGTGGGCAAAAGAAAAAAGAAGGCTGAACTGATATGGCGCGGCTCGAACAACTGCTTTCCGGCACCTCCATCCGTGGCATCCTCCCCGATGGGCTGGTGAATGTCGTCAGCACGCAATGGTTCGGTACGGACGTGCTGAATCTCACCTACACGGATGCGAGCGGAAAGCTCGCCAGCGAACTTCTCTACCGGAACGACGAGCCACGGCTTGAGGTGGTGGAGAAAGGCCGGCCGTGGAGCCTTGATGGGGACGGCCGCCTGTTCCGTCTCGTCTCCGAGGCCCACCGGATCAGGCTGGCGCATCTTTTCGATCCGGTTCTCGCCGTGCACACGTCGCTTGTAGATCCCCTGCCCCACCAGATCACCGCGGTCTATGAGGAAATGCTGCCGCGCCAGCCGCTGCGTTTTCTGCTGGCGGATGATCCCGGCGCAGGCAAAACGATCATGGCCGGTCTGCTCATCAAGGAATTGATGACTCGTGGCGATCTCCAGCGCTGCCTCGTTGTCTGTCCCGGCAGCCTTGCCGAGCAATGGCAGGACGAGCTCTACCGGCGGTTCAATCTGCCGTTCGAGATCCTGACGAACGACAAGCTTGAAGCCGCAAGGACCGGGAACTGGTTCCTTGAGAATAACCTCGTCATCGCACGGCTGGACAAGCTCAGCCGCGACCTGGATGTCCAGGCAAAGCTTCAGGCCCCGGATGCCGGCTGGGATCTTGTGGTCTGCGACGAGGCCCACAAGATGTCCGCCAGCTTCTTCGGTGGCGAGGTCAAGTACACGAAGCGATATCAGCTGGGACAGAAACTCTCCACGCTGACCCGCCATTTCCTGCTGATGACCGCCACCCCGCACAATGGCAAGGAAGAGGATTTCCAGCTGTTCTTGGCGCTTATTGACGGCGACCGCTTCGAAGGCCGGTTCCGCGACGGCGTCCATGCCAGCGATGTCTCGGACCTTATGCGGCGCATGGTCAAGGAAAGCCTGCTGAAATTCGATTCGACGCCGTTGTTTCCGCTCCGCGAGGCGAAAACCGTTCCGTACCGCCTGTCCGACGGGGAAGCCAAACTTTACGCGGCCGTGACGGCCTATGTTCGCGAGGAATTCAACCGCGCCGAGGCCCTGCAGAACGACAAGCGGGCAGGAACCGTCGGCTTTGCGTTGACGATTTTGCAGCGCCGGCTCGCCTCATCGCCCGAGGCGATCTATCAGTCGTTACGCCGGCGACGCGAAAGGCTCGAGACGCGGCTTCGGGAGCTCGAGCTGATTCAGCGTGGCGCGGCGATCCGCGATCTGTCGAGCTCCGGCCCGTCCTTCGATGCCGAGGATCTCGACGACCTTGAAGATGCACCGGATCTGGAGCTTGAGAACGCCGAGGACGAGATCCTCGATCAGGCCACCGCCGCCCGCACGATCGACGAGCTCAAGGCCGAGATCGCCACTCTCGTCGAGCTCGAAAAGCTCGCGCTGGTGGTCCGCAAGGGCGGGGAGGACAAGAAATGGCGTGAGCTGGCACAGCTGCTGAGCGAAATTTTCACCCCGGCAATCATCGCCAACCAGATGGCCGATGACCCGGCTGCCTACGATTCAGGTGCGCCGACACCAAAAGCCTCACCGAACCAGAAACTGGTCATTTTTACCGAACATCGCGACACGCTGTCCTATCTCGTCCAGCGTGTCAGCACGCTGCTCGGGCGCCGCGAGGCCGTGGTCACGATCCATGGCGGTGTCGGCCGCGAAGACCGATTGAAAGTCCAGGAAGCCTTCCGCCACGATCCGGACGTAAAGGTTCTCATCGCCACCGATGCGGCTGGCGAAGGCATCAACCTCCAGCGCGCCCATCTTATGGTCAATTACGATCTGCCCTGGAACCCGAACCGGCTCGAACAGCGCTTCGGCCGCATCCACCGCATCGGTCAGACCGAGGTCTGCTTCCTGTGGAATCTCGTCGCCGAGGAAACAAGGGAAGGCGATGTCTATCGGACGCTGCTCGAAAAGCTCGAAAAGGCCCGCAAAGCCCTGGGCGGCCAGGTCTTCGACGTTCTCGGCAAGGTCGAATTCGACGGCAAGCCGTTGCGTGAATTGTTGATCGAAGCCGTCCGCTTCGGAGAACGGCCGGAGATTAAAGCGCACCTGACCCGGGTTATCGAAGGCGCGCTCGATCACGACAAGCTCCGGGAGCTGCTAGACGATCGCGCGCTGGCCCCAAGAACCATGGATGCCAGCCGCGTCCAGAAGGTGCGCGAAGATATGGAGCGCGCCGACGCCCGCCGCCTGCAGCCGCATTATATAGAGTCCTTCTTTCTCGAAGCGTTCAAGGAATTCGGCGGCACCTTGCGCCAGCGTGAGCCCCGAAGGTATGAGGCAACCAATGTTCCCGCACCGATCCGCAACCGAGACCGACGGATCGGCTTGGGAGAACCGGTGCTCTCCCGCTATGAGCGGATGACATTCGAGAAGTCGCTGATCGCACCGCAGGGACAGCCGCTGGCCGCGTTTGTCTGCCCCGGCCATCCGCTCCTCGATGCGACCATCGATCTCACGCTGGAGCGGCACCGCGACCTGCTGCGCCGGGGGACAATTCTCGTCGATGAAAGCGATTCAGGCGAAAACCCGCGGATGCTCTTCTATCTCGAGCACGCGATCCAGGACGGCAGCCTGACCCGCACCGGCGATCGGCGCATCGTCTCGAAGCGCATGCTCTATGTCGAGATGGACGGGAGCGGCAATGCACGGCATCTGCACTACGCGCCCTATCTCGATTACCGGCCGCTCAAGCCGGGTGAGCCTTCCACCGGCGAGATCCTCGCGCGACCGGAATGCGCCTGGCTCGATCGCGAGCTTGAAACGAGGGCACAGACCCATGCCATAACGAGCGTCGTTCCGGAGCATATCCGCGACGTTTCGGGGCCGCGCCTGGAACTGATCGCCAAGACCGAAAAGGCGGTGAAGGAACGGTTGACCAAGGAAATCAACTACTGGGACCACCGGGCCGAAGAACTCAAGGCGCAGGAACAGTCGGGCAAGACGAACGCGCGTCTCAATTCGAATGAGGCGCGTCGCCGCGCCGACCAGCTGCAAGGGCGTCTTCAAAAGCGAATGGATGAGCTCAAGCTGGAATCGAAACTAGCCCCGCTTGCGCCAATCGTGATGGGCGGCATGCTCATCGTCCCGATCGGACTGCTCGCAAAAATGGCCCCCGACAGGATCAAATATACGGTCACTGGCGGCGATACGCAGGTCCCGGCCGCCCGGGCGCGCCAGATCATTATGGAGACAGAGCGCCGGCTCGGGTTCGAGCCGTTCGACCGGGAAACCGAGAAGCTTGGCTACGACATCGAGAGCCGGATGCCGGGCACCGGCCGTCTGCGCTTCATCGAGGTCAAGGGCCGGGCTCAGGATTCCGCCACACTGACCGTGACCAAGAACGAGATCCTGTATTCCCTGAACAAGCCCGCCGATTTCATTCTGGCGATCGTCGAGTTCAGGGGCGATCTCGAAACGGGAGATCACAGGGTCCACTATGTCCGCGCCCCCTTCCAGCGCGAGCCGGATTTCGGCGTGACTAGCGTGAACTACAATTTCGGGGAGCTAATCGCACGTGCGGGCCCACCGGAATGAGTGAAATCCCCGCCTATTTCGAGACCATCCGCCAGATGGCTACGAGGCGCTGGAATCAACTGGAAGGAGATCCAGGGCTCGCCGGTCCGTGGCATCAGCTTTTCAAGCAGGTCCAGAGCCCTCGTCACATACTCTCCGAGCTCCTCCAGAATGCCGACGACGCCGGAGCGACAGAAGCATCCGCGCGCGTCGAGGGGCAGGTTTTTATTTTCGAACACAATGGCGGCGATTTCAGCGAAGAACATTTCCATTCGCTCTGTAATTTTGGCTACTCGAACAAACGCGCCCTTCATACGATCGGCTTCCGCGGCATCGGCTTCAAGAGCACCTTCAGTCTCGGCGATCAGGTCGATCTTTTCACCCCCACCCTCTCGACCCGCTTTCATCGCCGGCGCTTTACCGAGCCACAGTGGCTGACGTCAACGTCGGACACGCAAGGCAATACCCGAATCGAAGTGGCGATCAGCGACTTGAATCGGCAACACGAGGTGGAGAAAAACCTTGATGACTGGCTCAAAAGCTCATTGTCATTGCTGTTCTTCAGGAACATTCGCCGCCTGCATATTGGTGAGCGCGAGGTCCATTGGGGCAGCCTCGGTCCCGGACCTGTCGCCGGAAGCGAATGGATGGCCCTGCATGAAAGTGCCGATGAATCATACCTTCTGATCCGC
Source organism: Alphaproteobacteria bacterium (assembly GCA_965279355.1). Taxonomy (GTDB): domain Bacteria; phylum Pseudomonadota; class Alphaproteobacteria; order CACIAM-22H2; family CACIAM-22H2. Next base: position 961,923 of record OZ257155.1, read on the forward strand.
TCCAGCGAAGAGGCATTCCCCGCAGAAGCGCTGGAAGAGATCCGCCAGGAACGGATGCTTGGCACCGAGGACGAAACAGAGTTTCCGCCGTGTCGTATTGAGATCGTTCTCGGCGCAAAAGGTCGGCTCTACGTTGTTCTACCGACCGGCGTCGAGACTGAGCTGCCCTTCGCCTGCAATGCACCATTCATCCAGGATCCTGCCCGCGTCAAGATCAAGGATCCCGAGACGTCCCCCACGAACCGCTGGTTGCTCGAACGTGCTGGAAAACTGGCCGCGGCGACCATGCTTGATTGGCTAGGCCAGACTGAGACGACGCCGGCCGAAAGAGTGCGCGCTTATGGTTTGTTTCCGGATGTCGACCGCGAGATAAATTCTCTCGAAGGCGTGTGCGGCACGAGCGTCGAGGAAGCTTTTGCCTCCGGCATCGAGGGAAAGGACGTCCTCCTCGTTGAGAATGGACAGCTTGCGCCGGCCAAACGGGCCGTCATAGTCCCGACACAGGTACTCGACGTCTGGCGGCCGGAGCAGGCGGCTTCATTGCTCGACGTTAGCGGTCGACCGCCATTATGCCCGCTTGTTGACAGCGCCGACCGGCGGAAACTTCTGCACTGGGGCCTTGTCGATGAAATCACCAGGCAGAAACTCCTCGCCATACTCCAGCAAAAGCATCTGCCCAAACCGGAGTCGTGGCGCAAGCTCCTGAACCTTTGGCTCTATGTAGCGCCTGAGATGACTGGCTACAGCCCGCTGGTGAACATCGAGAAAGTCCGGATCGTACCGGTTCAGGGCAAGGATGTACTGTATGCCGCAAACGAGGTCGTGCGTCTCGGCGAGAAAAAGCTTCTGCAATCCGAGGACGACTGGGAATTCTTGGCAAAGTACCTGATCGTGGTGAGCCCGAACTGGCTACGCTTCCTTGCAGAACAGCGCCGAGCCGCGACTGAACTGATCGAATCTTCCTCGACGACAGCAGTGAAGGCGGCTTTTGCTATTCTCGAAAAGATCGGGCTGGAAGAAACCAGCAACGTCGACAAGGTTGTCGAGTTGGTGGCAATGGAGTTTTTCTCGCAGAAAAACATTCCGCTTTCCGATTGCGCACAGCTGGCACAGATCGCCGCAAAACTCGGTGTAACGGTGGGTGAGGCGTTCCGCTACGCTACACGAGATCGACATCTCAGATCGATCGACAAAGGTCTTCTCGTCGATGAAGATGGCGGGTTGGAAGTTCTGCTTCCGGAAGATCGACGCGACGTACAACTCTTGCACGATGCCTATTCCAGTTCTTTCGTTTCGTGCTCCCGCGAAGACTGGCAAAAGTGGATCGCGTCGGGTCGTGCCGGCTTGCTTACTTTTATCCCTTTGGCGCAGACGCGCGTCAGCGTTCATGGCAGGCATCGGATCGAAGAAATCGCGAAAAAGCGCGGCGTACAGCATGATCTGTCTTATGCCTACGTGACCGGCCATTTTGTAGTTGAAGACTGGGATTTTGACGTTTCTTACTGGCGTCACTGGAGAACATTGGCGGCATCGGATGAACGGCTGTGGTTAAAACTCACCGATCGAATTCTCTCGCAACGAGAGGGGTACTGGACCCCAGCCAGATCCGCCCGTCTTCTACAGGTGGCCACGACCGGCAGCATGCGTTCGGTCACGCCTGAAAGAGTACTGCCGTCATGGGCGCTCCGGTTGCGGGAGCTCCCCTGCTTGTCCGATACCCGCGGCTTCCCTAGCAATCCGAACGACCTCCTGCGCCGCACACCGGAGACGGAGGCTTTCATGGACGTGGAGCCGTTTGTTCATGCCCTTTCTGACCGTGAGGTCACTCGGCCACTGCTCGATCTTCTCGGCGTGCGCAGCAAGCCAACCGGCCCAGATCGGCTGATCGACCGCCTGCGTGCCCTGGCAAAAGCGGAGAAACCTCCGATCCACGAAGTAGAAAAATGGTATCGACGGCTTGACCAGATCGTGGACACCTGCTCGACCGGAGATTTCCAGAAGATCCGGCGGGCGTTCCAGTCCGAAAAACTCATTTTGCCGCTCGATGGCATGTGGGCCGCCTCACCCATGGTATTTCTCGCGTCCGGCGATGACGACGTGCCGGATGCCGCGCTGATCCGGCCCTCTGTCGCCGATCTAGCATTATGGCGAAAGATCGGCATCGCAGAGCGCCCCAGCGTTGACCTCGCCGTCGCCTGGCTGAAAGCGTTGCCGCCGGGCAAGGCCCTGCCATCGGACGACGCACGCCGGGCGCGCGGACTTCTGGTGCGACACCCGATCCGGATCTGGGAGGAAACTCAGCACTGGCTCAACCTGGCCGGTGAATGGACGCCTACCGACAAGCTCGCCTATGCGCTCACCATGCAGTCTCTTGTCCCTTGGAGCCACCTGCACCCCTGGGTCAAGCAAAAGACCGCCGACCTCCAGCGTCTGCCCGCGGAGATAACCGGCAACCCGCCGTTTTCGATACTGCCGCCTCTATCGGCCCAGATCGAAGATCGCCTCCAGAGTGATCCTCTTTTTCGTGGACAGCCCGCGACGAAGGAATGGCTCCGTACCCTCGGTACTGAACTCAGCCGGATCGAGTTCGACAGCGAGGACGAGACAAGTCGGGTGCGCTCCCTCGCAGAAGCGCTGGCCATGACCCGTTGGCTGGAAACCTCTGAGCTTGAGATGGTTCCCTATATCGACGGTACGCCCGCAGGAACACCGCGCCGGGCCAGTATAGTCTGGGTCGACCGGACCCTCTATGTCGAGCCCCTGCCCCGCGCCAAGCTCGCCCGCCTGGTGCCGGAAGAGATCGGCAAGGCTTTTGCCCGGCCGGATATCAAGGCGGCGCTCGATTATAGTTTTGAGAGGCCGCCGCAGGATATCAGGGAGTATCTCGATGAGAATTTCAAACTCGCGGCGGCCTTCGCCGCTCCAGTGAACCCGGTCGATGGCGGCGATACGGACACTCCGGAGCCATCACCCCCACCCGAGAATACTGAAGATGCCACAAACATAGAGGCACCCGCTGACGACTCAACGGAAGGCACTGACAACGGCCAGACGATCGTTGACCAGTTCGGCAGCTTGGAGGGCATCGACGTCCCTGACCCGCCGGATCCGCGTCCGCGCCCAACGCCGCAGCCCGTCAAACCAGGCATTATGGAACGCTTCGCCAGGGCACAGGGCTTCAGGAAAGATGGCGAGGAGCGCTTCTTCCATGAAGGCGGAAGCTGGATCGGCCGGGCGAACGGCACGCGCTTTCCGTGGGAACGTCGCGCCGCGAGCGGCGATCTCATCTGCTATTACTGGCCGAAGGATCATTGCCTGGAGCGCGAGCCGCTGCAGCTCGAAGCTGATATCTGGGGTCTGATCGACCAGAACCCCGACACATATGCGCTCATCCTAAGCAGCATCGAGGGAAATCCCGTTGAAATCACAGGCGCGCGCCTCCATGCCATGAAAGAGAAGGGCGAAGTCATTCTTTATCCGGCAACCTACAGGCTCGTGTATGACCAAAGCCATGCCTGAGAAAAAGCCGACCGCGACGGAAACCATCGTCTCAGCGTGCGGAAAAACGATGCACCAAAAGACTAATCAATTCCAAGGGGGCTCGGATGGCCATTGAAGCCAGAAATCGTCTACTGCCGGACTGGTTCACGCGGATACGGACACGCCAGACCGTGCTTCCGCGCTTTCAGCGTTTCGAAGCCTGGGACCATGCCAACGTCACGCAGTTGTTCAATACGATCCTTCGCGATCTGCCCGTGGGTGCATTGCTGATCCTTGAAATCGGCAACAAAGAGCCGTTTATCTCGAGAGCGCTGAAAGGTGCCCCCACCACCGGCGAGCGCGTTACCGAGCACTTGCTCGACGGGCAGCAGCGTCTGACGGCGCTCTGGCGCGGCCTGCACAACAATTACGAAGACCGGACCTATTTCGTTGTCTTCGCGCCCGACGAAGAAACACAAATGCCCTTCTACATCGACTCAATCGCCCGATGGAAAAAAGACGGCGACAAGGAAGCGCGCCCCGCCTGGGCCAATCGGCCCGGGGAGATTTGGAAAAGGCGTATGGTCCCGCTGCAGTTCTTTGGGCCCGGCGACACGGCCCAGCGGAGCTTCGGGAAGTGGGCGAAGGAAGCCATCGACAACGAAGATGAACGTGACGACATATCCGAGCAAGTTTCATCGATTCGTGAAAAATTCGTGTCGTTCAACCTCCCCTTCATGTCCCTTCCTGTAACGACGCAGAAGGAAACGGCGCTTGACGTTTTCATCAAGATGAACACGTCGGCGGCACCGCTCTCTATTTACGATATTCTGGTCGCGCAGATCGAAGCCGGAATGGGCAAGTCCCTCCATGATCTCGTCGCGGATATCCGGCAGACCTGCCCCGCTATCTCGGAGTACTATCCACCCGACGATCTTGCCCTCTATGCAAGCGCCCTGCTCCAGTCGCGTGCGCCGACAAACGCCAGCTATATGGCCAAGGATTTCGGTCAACAGATGCTGGCAAACTGGGATTCGCTCATAAGGGGCGTAAAAAAAACGGTTACGTTCCTGGAAGAAGAGCGGGTTTTTGATGCGAAGCGTCTGCCGACAGACGTTATCGTACCCGTACTTGCTGCCCTGTGGGCAGTTGCACCGGAAGGGCTGGACGCCGAAGGGCGGGCGCGAACGATCATGCGTCGCTACCTATGGCGGGCCTTCTTTTCCGACCGATATCAGAAATCGACGAACTCAAGGGCCCTTTCGGACTTCAACGAATTGAAACTTCTCGTAACAGGCACATCCGCTGCGACGCCTGAGATCCTGGACGATGGAAAATATCCGCTTCCGCAGGCGCAGGAACTCCTGACTTCAGGATGGCCGGGAGGCAAGGATCGACTCGCAAGGGCTATCCTCGCGCTGGCGCTCAGGCAAGGTGGCCATGACCTCGCCGACGGAAGCACAGCAACCCGCGCCAATTTGAAACAGCGCGAATATCATCACCTGTTTCCGGACGCGCACCTCAAACGTCTGAATGTTCCGGAGGACCAGATCTACCTGTCGTTGAACTGCGCGCTTGTAACCTGGCGGACCAACCGGAACATTTCCGACAAGGAGCCCGAGCGCTATCTCGCCGAGCGCCGCGATGCAGCGGACCTTGGCGACGCGGAAATCAGGGCCCGGCTCGGGACCCATCTCATCCCGTTCGACGAGATGGCGGCCGGTGATTACCAGGCATTCCTCGACAGGCGCGCATCGATGATTCACACGGCCATGACGAAGCTCTGCACAGGCGGCTGAACAGGCACAGTATGACAAACAGATACAAGAAAAAGTTGATCGAGATCGCGCTCCCTCTGGTAGCAATAAATCGGGCAGCGAGGGATGAGAAAGCTGTTCCTCGGCCAGGACACCCGCAGACTATGCACTATTGGTGGGCGAGGCGGCCACTGGCAGCGGCGCGGGCAGTGATCTTCGCGCAGATGGTCGACGATCCATCGGCTTATGTGGACACCCTTCTAAGCCTGCCCGAGAAACGACGAGCCGCCGAGCGAGAGCTGAAGAAAAAACGCGCCCTGTGGCAGGCCAAACCCGACGACGCGGACCGCGGACCGCCCCCGAACCTGGATGATTGTGCGGCCGATATCGAGCGTCAGCGGCTATTCCGTATCGTCGAGGAGCTGGTGAAATGGGAGAACACCACCAACGAGGCGGTACTGCAACAGGCGCGCGACGAGATCTGGCAGAGTTGGCGACGGACCTGCGCCGAGAATGCCGGCCATCCACGCGCGAAGGAGCTGTTCGATCGTAACAAGCTGCCGGCTTTCCACGACCCGTTCGCCGGTGGCGGTGCGCTGCCACTAGAAGCTCAGCGCTTGGGGCTGGAGAGCCATGCCAGCGACCTCAATCCCGTAGCGGTTCTGATCAATAAGGCAATGATCGAGATTCCGCCGAAGTTTGCCGATAGGCCGCCTGTAAATCCAGAGGTGCGTGCCGAAAAGTCACTTGATCTGAGACAGTGGAAAGGCGCGCAGGGATTGGCCGAAGATGTCCGCTATTACGGCAAATGGATGCGTGACGAGGCCGAGAAGCGCATTGGCCACCTCTATCCTTCTGTAGCTGTAACTGCCGAGATGACCAAGGAACGCCCGGATCTCAAACCGCACGTTGGCAAATCGCTTACAGTCGTCGCTTGGCTCTGGGCGCGAACTGTGAGAAGTCCTAACCCTGCTTTCGCGAATGTCGAAGTACCGCTTGCATCCACGTTTATGCTTTCCAGCAAGGCAGACAAAGACATATGGCTTGAGCCAGAATTCGCGAACGATGGTTATCGCTTCAGGGTAAATGTCGGAAAATCAAAAGATTCTGAAGCGGCGAAGGCTGGCACCAAGCTCGCGCGTGGCGCAAATTTCAAGTGCGTGATGTCGGGCACACCGATCGCTGGCGCCTACATCAAAGCCGAGGGTAAGGCTGGACGGATGGGGGTTCGGCTGATGGCGATTGTCGCTGAGGGAGAACGGGAGCGCATTTATCTGTCGCCGACGCAAGAACACGAAGCGGCCGCGCAGATGGCGAGACCGCAATGGAAGCCAGAACAGTCACTACCTGACGACCCACGTAATTTCTGGACGGTTCATTATGGCCTCACCACATATGGTGATCTCTTTACGCCGCGACAGCTGGTGGTGCTGACGACATTCTCCGAGCTTTTAAGTGACGCGATAGAGCGTCTCCGGCGAGACGCAATTGCCGCTGGGATTTCTGATAACAGTAAGCCCCTGAGTGAAGGTGGCACCGGCGCGACTGCTTATGCGGATGCGGTGGGCGTGTACTTAAGTTGCGCATTGAGTCGTTTGGCCAGCTACAACAACTCCATTTGTCACTGGAATATGCAAGGAGGTAGCGTCGCTCAGATATTCTCTCGTCAAGCAGTTCCTATGTCGTGGGACTTCATCGAAGTCAGCCCGCTTCATAAGATGAGCGGAAATTGGATGGGAGGAATTGGGTGGGTAAGTGATGTATTCGCAAACCTTGTGGTGTCACAGTTACTAGGTTCCGCCACTCAAGCCGACGCAAGTAAACAAGCCCTATCACGCGATCGAGTGGTTTCTACCGATCCGCCTTATTACGATAATATTGGGTACGCTGATCTATCTGACTTCTTTTACATTTGGTTACGTCGCTCGCTACAAAGGATATACCCAAACCTTTTCGCGACGCTCGCCGTGCCCAAAGCCGATGAACTGGTAGCCACACCTTATCGCCACGGAAGTAAGGAGAAGGCGGAGACCTTCTTCCTCGACGGCATGACACAAGCTATGCACCGCTTGTCTGAGCAAGCGCATCCAGCCTTCCCTGTCACCATCTATTATGCCTTCAAGCAATCAGAGAGCGACAGCAATGCTGGAACGTCCAGCACCGGATGGGAAACCTTCCTTGATGCGGTAATTCGCGCCGGCTTCGGAATTAGTGGCACTTGGCCTATGCGTACAGAGAAGCAAGGCCGCATGATTGAGTTTCGCACTAACTCTCTCGCATCTAGTATTGTATTAGTCTGTCGCCCGCGAGCCGCTGATGCGCCTTCCGCCACGCGCCGCGAGTTTGTTGCCGCACTAAAGGCCGAGCTGCCATTAGCTCTTGCTTACCTCCAAGCAAGCAATATAGCGCCCGTAGATCTTGCACAGGCCGCCATCGGCCCGGGCATGGCCGTCTATACCCGCTACGCCAAGGTCGTTGATGCGGAGGGTAAATCTGTCCCGGTACGCGATGCGCTATCCCTCATCAATCAGACACTCGACGAGGCATTGGCCGAGCAGGAGGGTGATTTCGACGCCGAAAGCCGCTGGGCGCTGACTTGGTTCGAGCAGCAGGGCTTCGCGGACGGCGAGTACGGCGTGGCCGAACAGCTATCCAAATCCAAAAACACAAGCGTCGCCGGCATGGTTGACGCCGGCATTCTGGAGTCCAGGCGTGGCAAAGTGCGCTTGCTAAAACCGGAAGAGCTCCCTGAGAACTGGGACCCTGCGGCCGATTCTCGCGTAAATGCCTGGGAGATGGTTCATCACCTGATTCGCGCTCTCGGACAAGGCGGTGAAACCGCCGCAGCCGATCTGGTCGCAAAGCTCGGCGTCAAGGCCGAGATCGCCCGCGAACTCGCTTACAGGCTTTACACGCTTTGCGAACGGAAAAAGCGCGCCGCCGAAGCGCTGGCCTATAACGGCCTCGTACAGAGCTGGCCCGAGATCGTTCGTCTCGCGAAAGAAGACCGCCGTGCCGAACCTGCACAGGCCGAACTGCTGTAAGTGACGGAGATCTGATCCATGGCTGTGACCAACCAAGACCGCATCGGGAAGGCGATGGATCTGCTCCGAGCTGGCCTGATCCCGTTCGTCGAGCGCGAGCTCAAGGCGCAAGACGCGCAGGGGTGGCTCGGCATCGCACGTGAATCGGTAGCCGAGGGCCAAGCCCGATTGTTCGAGAAGGGTAAGGCACCGCAATGGGATGCGGCTTCGCTATTGGCAGTGCTGTGGAACCAGTGGAACGCCATCTTTCGCAAGACACTCGGTCAGGCAGAACGGACACTGGTCTCGGAACTGCGCGATGTGCGAAACAAATGGGCGCACCAGAATCCGTTCTCGAGCGACGACGCCGACCGGGCGCTCGATTCCATGACCCGTCTCCTCTCCGCCGTGTCAGCGCCGCAGGCCGAGGAAGTCGGGAAGATGAAAATGGAGCTGCGCCGCCTCGTCTTTGACGAGCAGATGCGCGGCGAAAAACGAAAAGTCGGCGGCTCGCTAATCGAGCCGGCAGCGGCCGGCAGTCTCAGGCCGTGGCGGGAGATCGTGACGCCGCATGCCGATGTCGCCAGCGGCCGTTATGAGCAGGCCGAGTTCGCTGCCGATCTGTGGCAGGTGCATCTCGGCCAGGGCAGCGATGAATACCGCAAGCCAGCCGAGTTCTTCCGCCGGACCTTTCTTACCGAAAGTCTGAAGCGCCTGCTGGTGGGCGCTGTGCAACGCCTGTCCGGCCAGGGCGGCGATCCGGTGGTGCAGCTGCAGACCAATTTCGGCGGCGGCAAGACGCACTCGATGCTGGCGCTCTATCACCTGTTCGGCGGCAGTGCGCCGGGCGATCTGTCCGGTGTCGATTCAGTGCTCGCCGCAGCGGGCGTAAAACAGCTGCCGAAGGCAAAACGTGTCGTCCTGGTTGGCAACAAGATCTCGCCCGGCAATCCGGCCACCAAACCAGATGGCACGGTCATCCGGACACTGTGGGGCGAGCTGGCCTATCAGCTCGGTGGCAAAAAGGCGTTTGTGCGGATCGAGAAGGACGATGAGAAGGCGACCAGCCCCGGCGACGTGTTGCGCGAGCTGTTCGTTGAATATGGCCCGTGTCTCATCCTGATCGACGAATGGGTCGCCTATGCGCGCCAACTGCATGACCAGAGCGACCTGCCGGCGGGCGGTTTCGAGACCCAGTTCAGCTTCGCGCAGGCACTGACGGAATCCGCGAAACTCGCCAAAAACTGCCTGCTCGTGGTCTCCCTGCCCGCCTCGGACACATCCGGTTCGCCGCATACCCAAGCCGACGATGTCGAGGTCGGTGGCATCAGGGGGCGCGAGGCGCTCGACCGGCTGCGCAACGTGGTCGGACGTGTCGAATCGTCGTGGCGGCCGGCCACGGCCGAAGAAGGCTTCGAGATCGTGCGGCGACGTCTGTTCGAGCCGATCGCCGGTGACCTGTTCAAGCAGCGCGACCTGACGGCACGCGCCTTCGCCGATCTCTACCAGTCGCAGGCCGCCGAGTTTCCGACGGAATGCCACGGCGGCGACTACGAGAAGCGCATCCAGGCCGCCTACCCCATCCACCCGGAGATTTTCGACCGCCTCTACACCGACTGGTCGACGCTGGTAAAATTCCAGCGGACGCGCGGCGTGCTGCGCCTGATGGCAGCGGTCATCCATTGCCTGTGGGAAAAGGGCGACCGCAGCCCGATGATCCTGCCCTCGACCATTCCGATCGACGATCCGCGCGTCCAGTTCGAGCTGACACGCTATCTGTCCGACGTGTGGGTGCCGATCATAGAGGCCGATGTCGATGGCCCGAATTCGCTGCCGCTCAAGATCGACGGCGAAATTCCCAATCTCGGCAAATTCTCGGCCACCCGCCGGGTGGCGCGCACGATCTATCTTGGCTCGGCCCCCACCGCAACGGCCGCCCATCGCGGCCTGGAGGATCGGCGCATCAAGCTCGGCTGTGTCATGCCGGGCGAATCGCCGGCAGTGTTCGTCGATGCGCTGCGGCGACTGGCCGCCGCAGCCACCTATCTCTACCAGGACGGCCCGCGCGCCTGGTACGCGACCCAGCCCACTGTCACCAAGCTGGCCGACGATCGCGCCGAGCAGCTCAAACGGGATCCCGACAAGGTGGCGGCGGAGCTGGAGGCCCGGCTGCGGGCCGATCTCAAGCGCAACGGCGATTTCGGCCGCATCCACCCGCTGCCACGCTCTGGGGCCGATGTGCCCGACGATGTCGACACAAGGTTTGTGGTGCTGCCGGCGGAGCATCCCTACAGCAAGGAGAGCGGCAACCCGGCGGAAGTCGCCGCGAAGGCGATCCTCGATACCCGCGGCAATTCCCCGCGGATCTATCGCAACGCGCTGGTGTTCCTTGCCGCCGACCGGGTCCGCCTGCAGGACCTCGATGAGGCGCTGCGGAAATATCTCGCCTGGTCGTCAATCGTGGCCGAGACGATCCAGCTCAATCTGGATCCGCACCAGGCCCGCCAGGCCGAAACGCAGAAACAGGCCGCTGACGGCGCAGTGACCGCGCGGCTGCCGGAGACCTATCAGTGGCTGCTGGTGCCGGAACAGCCCAACCCGCAGGCGCAGGTGGTCTGGCGGGCCATCCGGCTGAGCGGCGGAGACGCACTCGCGGCGCGGGCGGGAAAGAAACTTCGCAGTGACGAACTGATGATCGCCGGGCTCGGGGCAACGATCCTGCGCAAGCACCTCGACGATGTGCCTCTGTGGCGCGGCAACCATGTTGCGGTGAAGCAGTTGGTGGACGATTTCGCCCGCTACCTTTACCTGCCACGGCTGGCCGGGCCGGAGGTGCTGCTGCAGGCCATGCGTGACGGCGTCGCCCTGCTGACCTGGCGCGCCGACACGTTCGGCTATGCCGAAAGCCATGATGCCACCGCCGGCCGCTATCGCGGGCTGCGCGGCGGCCAGAGCATCACGTTGACGGTCGACGATGCGGGTCTGCTGGTGAAGCCGGAGGTGGCGGGAAAACAGCTGGACGCCGAAACCCGGGCACCTGCACCGCAGCCTGGACCGGATACGCCCGGCGGCCAGACACAGCCTGGCTCCGGTGTTGCCGATTCCGGAACAACGACAACAGCGGTCATGTTGCGTCGGTTCCACGGCTCGGTGAAACTCGACTCCACCCGTGTCGGGCGCGACGCGGGGCGCATCGCGGAAGAAGTCATCGCCCATCTGACCGGACAGCTCGGTGCTGACGTCACCGTCACCCTCGAGATCGAGGCGCGGCTGCCGGGCGGCGCGAATGACCAGCTGGTACGTACCGTAACCGAAAATAGTCGCACGCTGAAATTCGACAGCCAGGGTTTCGAGAAAGAGTAAGTGTTTTGGCCGTGGGGGCGGCCTGAGACATGATCAGACCCTTGTTCATTTCCGTCGACGCGGTGTCGATCGCGGAAGACATCCGACATGCGCAACACTCTGTGTGCTATGCCGCCCCGGGAATTCAATGGGAGCCCGCAGTAGCCATCGTGAATGTGGCAAATCGTATTGGACGTGAGCTCATCGACATCTGCCTGGATTTCGATGAGCGTGTGCTGCGCCTCGGCTTTGGCGATCTGAAAGCAGTCGACCATCTGCAGAAGGCCGGCATAGTCGTCAGATCTACGCCGGGATTGCGGACCGGTTTGCTGCTTGTCGACCATCAGGGATACATGTTCAGTCCGACTGCGCTGTATCTTGAGCCGGATCAGCGAACGGCTGCCGCGCCGAACGCCATACGCCTTTCCGAACAGCAAGCAACTGAAGCCTTGGCACGGCTGTCCCCTGCGGCCAAAGCGATCGCCATAGGGTTTGCGAAGTCTGACGAGGAAAAGGAACGGATCCGCCAGACGGCAATCGAGGTTCCGTCGCGGCCAGTTGGTAATGACGAGTTCTCGGGTGTCCAGAAAAGTCTTGAAGAAGTGCCGCCGGTGCGGTTCGACGTCGCGCGGCAGGTCCGCGTCTACAGCGCCTATCTTCAGTATGTCGAGATGAAGCTCACTGGGGCGGCAATCCAGCGGCACCGCCTCGCGATCCCAAGAGGTGTTCAGAAAGTCGGGACCGGCAAGGATATCGAGGGTCGGCTTAAGACGACGTTCGACCTAGTCGAGAGAAGCAGCAAACTGTCATCGAAAAAACTCGAAGACGAGTTAAACGAGATTCGAAGCAACTTCACGCCCTCTTTGGGCGAGGAACATGGACGGGTTCTGCTCAAGTCTGCAAAGCCGCACTTTGAAAAACGGATCGAAAAATTACGGGCGGATCTAGACATCCACAAGGAAACCGTCCGCAACGCGCTGCAGGATGCGCTCGAAGCGTCCAAGAAAGAGGTCATCAGCTATTATATCCCGCTTGTGATGGCGAACCCGCCCGACGAACTGCGGGGCGGAGTACTAAAGATGACGGATGAGATCGCGGAAAAATGGCTTGTGACCAAGCTGGACACGGTCTTTCCAAAGGCAGATGACCTGATCACGAGTATGCGTCTCGAGGTTCGTTACAAGGACGTGACTTACGAGAGCCTGAACGACGAGAAGTTCCTCGGTGCGGTGAAGGCAGCTTTCCCATTCGTCGACTGGGACAAAGCACACCAGGAATTCCAGGCAGCTGGGGAATCCAACCCTAAAAGGTAGGAGAGGACATGCCGTTATTGTTGGCAGGGGCAGTTGCTGGAGTGTGTCTACTTTTCGGTCTGTTGACGGCGGGAGTTGCGTGGGTTCCGGGGTTGATCACATCGCTGCTCCTTTCCGGAACTTCGCTAGATCCGAAGATGCTTCGTTCCGCATATCAAGAAGCTGAGAGCTACAGGATCGAAGCTCAAAGGATAATTGAGGAGCAGCGCCAGACAATCGGCGAGCTGCAGGGCAAGCTGGAGCTGTACAGAGATGGCATACCGAAGCTTTATCGCCGATAAGCACGCTTGGTGGCGCGGCGCGGCCTATGGCGGGACTGCCGTGATCGGAGGTATTCTGCTTCTGGAACTGGGCAGCGGGACTGCACTTCCGGAGATGGCCTCCTGTATCGTCATCGCCATCCCTCTTCTGATTCTTGCAGGAGTGTTGTCCTTCCAGCTGTACGGAATAGCCAACAGGATCTCCGACCTTTTCTGCTTCGCCATTCTCAAGCGTGGCATTTTTCAGAGTCTTTGCCAGGGACGTCTGGCCCATGCTGCGATCGCCGGTATCGGCGGCTTCATGCTGGCGTTGTCCCTTTTGACATTCCTAGCAAACGCCGGGTGGCCGGTCCGTGTTGCTCTCGTCGTCGATGCGTTTTTGTTCTCGTTTATCTATGCCCGCTTCACCGAGGCGGACATGTCGGCCAGCCTGACAACAAAAAGCGAGGCGATAGCGAAGCCCTTTATCGCAACCTGTGCCAACTATTTTCTCCTGTACGTGTGTTACGCGGTCTATTTTGTCTGGACCACATCGGGGAACGGCCTTGAACCGGGTGGAGCCGAAATCTTCGAGCGGGTTCACGCTGAGGTAAACTGCAATTGCCGCTATTTCGAATGGCTCACGCGAACCTCTTACTTTTTCGAGCTCCTTATCCAATCACTGGCCAATCTGGGCGGCGTTCTCGGCATCGTTCTGATGGCCGTCAACGTCCTTACGATCTCGATACTGCCGTTTGTGGCAGTTTCGCTTCTATATCGACATTTTGCCGACTTAACTGCGCCCGGCGAGCATAGGCGATCCATCAGGAATGATATGGCGAAAGATTTCCATGTCCGCATCCAATATGATGGAAAAGATCTGGTATCGGTCCTCGAGGTCTACTACGTCGACGAGGCCGGGAACGACCGGATTTGCGAAGACGCGACAAAAGCCTGCACCGAAATTCCGGCCACCTGTGCGGATCAGGGCGAAGACTTAGAACCCTGGCTCAAGAAACAGGTCAAAATGGTGCTTAAGAGCGCCCGCATACCATATCGCGACATTTTTCTCGAACGGGAGTGACTATTCGTCTTCAAGCCGTTTGCTCGTAATAGAGCCCGGCGGTGAAAATCCGAACACCGTCGGGCGAATGGGCAAGAGCAGCAGGCGGAATTGGCTGTCAGAAACTATGAAGGGTGCGAAGCAGGGTGACCAATTAGGTCGTCTTCGAGATCTACTATCCACGTAGCCTCTTGACGGCTTTGTAGAAGGTTTAACGCGGGGGAAGCATGCTGAGGCCGATTATCGACGGCAAAATCAATCAACGGGCTTTCGAGACGTTGCAGGCCACATTGTGGCGGGATGCGAGACTATATGTGCAGCATCCGGTCGGGTGGCAGGGTGGAGGCGACACCTGTGACGTTTATTGGCGCGCCCGGGACGGCTTCTGGTCGGTACTCGCTAAGCCGCGCGACATTGAACGCTTCTGGTGCTGTTTTGGGACTGCAGACCCGGGGCAGACCCCGATGCTCCACATTGACGTCGAGATCAATCCGCCGCACCAGGGCGTCGATCGCCGGGTCGCGGGCTCCTTCCTGCAGGACGGAGCCGGCTCGATCTACCTGGCACATAGCGGAAAAATTGGCGGCGGGCACAAGGGCGTCGGAAAGCACACGTTTCTGCAGTTTTACCGCGGAGGAAATTGGCAGGACGTCCGGTGGCCTGACGGTTCAACGTCCGAGACAATCGTTCTCGGCAGGATCGATATTCCGGAACTTGCTCCGGCGCTCGCTCAATTCGTTCGCGAGGTAGCCGAATTCAAGAAGTGGATTCGTGCCGGTCAGGGAGCGGAGCAGTCCCGAAAACCTCCTGACCACACCTTCAACCCTGAGTTCTCCGGAACCAAAAGGTTCAGCGTGTCGGGACGGGTCGAGGCGGAATGCCTGCACGGCGTGGTGGTATCAGCCATTGCGAAGGTTCTGGAAGGTCAAGGGCTGAAGGTTGCAAATGACCGGAACCGCGATCTGATGACCATCGATGCCGAAGGCCACATTGCCCATTTGTTCGAAGTGAAGACCTGCTCCGACCTCACGAGCATTTATACGGCCGTCGGTCAGTTGCTCCTTCATTCCGTGCGTGACGGCGCAAGACCGAAGACCACACTTGTCTTGCCGGAGCCGCTCGATGCCGAGATCAGAGCGCGCCTGACAGCTCTGGACATTTCAGTGATGACGTATGCTTGGCGCGGCACAACGCCTGTATTTAAGGGCATCCATGCGGGAAGCTGACACTCAAGTTCGTCCCCTGCCCCGTCATCGGCTCGTGTCGATTTATCCCCACAATATGACCATCCCCAGGTCAGCAAGGCAGAGAAGTATGCTCACCGCAAGATTTGATGAAGCGTTCCGGATGGCCAGCAAGCTGCACCGCACCCAGACGCGCAAGGGAACTGAGATTCCCTATGTGTCGCATCTGATGGCTGTCGCGGCACTGGTGCTGGAACACGGCGGCAACGAAGACCAGGCGATCGCCGCCCTCTTGCACGATTCGGCGGAGGACCAGGGCGGACGCGCGGTCCTTCGGGAGATCGAGCAGCGCTTCGGTAAAACGGTTGCGAAGATCGTGGAGGATTGCACGGACGCCTGGACTGAGCCCAAGCCAGACTGGCGACCGAGGAAGGAAACATATCTGGCCACGCTTGAGACCAAGCAGCCAGCGTCCCTGCTTGTGTCGCTCGCGGACAAGACCCATAACGCGCGCGCCAT
Source organism: Alphaproteobacteria bacterium (assembly GCA_965279355.1). GTDB lineage: Bacteria > Pseudomonadota > Alphaproteobacteria > CACIAM-22H2 > CACIAM-22H2. The sequence goes on from OZ257155.1 coordinate 977,843, forward strand.
TCTGCTCGATTACAAGGCGATCGGCGGCGAGCTGTGGTCGCGGTTCAATGGAGGGAAAGACGGCACGATCTGGTATTACACGTCGCTTGCCGAGATTTTTGCCCGCCGCCTCCCCGGCGGTCTGGCACGTGAGTTCGAGCGTACAGTCAGCGGTTTCGCCTCTGCGTAAGTGGAAATAAATGGGCCGCGACACTCGTTCTGTCGGCATGCACATGGCCAGTACTATCGCCGTTGCTCTGTGGCTAGGGGCGTATCTGTCCTCTGCCGGTGCCGAGGATTGGGTGCGGCGTGACACTCAGGGACGGAAAATCGAATCGATTGAATCGTCTTGGAATGGCGGGTTTGTCCGCCGCGATGCCGCCGGCCGCCGGGTCGGCACGGTTGAGCCCGGATTCGGAGAAACCCTTGTCCTGCGCGATGCCGGCGGTCGCCGCACCGGCACCGTGGAACGCAGCTTTGGAGACAACCTGGTCGTCCGCGATGCGCGCGGCAGACGGACAGAGACGCTGGAGCGACGCTTCGATGGGGGCTATCTGATCCGCGACCTTAACGGCCGGAGCATTGGCAAGATTGAGAAACGATGATTTCCATCCGCGATGTCACCTAGTATGAGGGAACGACCACTCGCCGCTTAGAATTCTGCTTCTGCGTCCATTTCGGGCGATCCGCGTGCGCCTCATTCTGACTATCTTCGGCATCGAACTGCTGCTCGCACTGGCGATGCCTGTTCGGCCCTCCGAGGGCAGAGACACGTTCGAGATCACCGGACCCGCCATGGTCGTTGACTGAAATACGGTGTCAATTACCAATCTGTGCTGAGGGTGCGACGGAGATGAATATATCGGGGGGTATCAATGGGATTGGCGGACCTTAATGCGCGCGAGCCGGTGCTTCGCGCTCTCGAAGAATTTGACAGATTGGGACAGGCTGCCTTTCTGGCGAAATATGGGTTTGCGCCATCTCGGGAGTACTGGCTGCTCCATAGAGGCCGCCGTTACGACTCCAAGGCTATCATCGGCGCGGCGCATGGCTTCGCACGCCCCGATCTCGGTCCCCTGCCACAGGGAGCCTTCAACGGCGGAGATCGCACAGTTCGGCGCAAGCTTGAGGAGCTGGGTTTTGAGGTTCTAATATCCGGTTCCGACGCGGCGAATGCAGAAGCATTCTTGCTCACCTGGAAGGAAGCGGGGTGGCCTTACGAAAACATCCAGCGAATGTGCGCTTCTTACGCGCGACAAGGATATGTCGATGAGCAATGGCGGCTCATATCGCATCGCCGCGCAAAGCCAGGCGACAAAGTATGGCTGCTGCGTCAGGGGAATGGGCCGAAAGTAATTTTCGGCAAAGGATTTGTTACAGGGCCGACGCTGCAGAGCGAGCAGGATGGACTTCGCCGATGGCGCGCTCCGGTGAGATTTACGCTTTTCGTTGATCCCCGAAAGGAATTTCTCATTGGAGAAACTCAGGTCCGCACGATCATTGCCGAGTCGAAAATTCGTGCGCAGGCCAGCGGCTTGCCTCTCAGCGCAGACGAGGCGCGTTCGCTCGAGCAGGCGCGGCCGAACCAGACCGCCGACCAGACAATCGGGCCCGGAAAGGCTGACAACGAGCCTTTTGAGCCACAAAATATTGAGGCGGCACGCGAGAAGATTTTTCGATCCATTACGCTCAGACGCGGTCAAACGGCTTTCCGCGAGGCGCTCATGGTTGCCTATGATCGTACGTGTGCGATCACCAAGTGCGCGGTTCTTGATGTTTTAGAAGCTGCTCACATTCATCCATATTGCGGTCCGGAAACTAATAAGATCGACAATGGCCTGCTTCTCCGTACGGACATTCATACCCTTTTCGATTGCCAGCTTCTCACGATCCATCCGGAAACGCTCACTGTCATTCTTTCTCCAACTCTTAGCGGCAGCGAATATGAGGCCCTGCATGGACGTCCTGTCCGTTTGCCTCGAGATCCCACCCAGCATCCCAGCAGGAATGCATTGAGACTTCGCTGGCAGGCTGGCCTCTCTGAATGAGGGTGCCCATTTCGGACACCCTCTAGCCGTATCGTTGGTGTGCCAGCGCGGTGAGGCACTTGGCTCGGCCGAAGGTGGCTGATCCAAATCTGGTTTTCCCGGGGGTAGCGATGCGGAATTTGCGGGGTGGAGGTCGGCTCTTTTCAGCGTCCGACCTCGTCTATTTTCTGAGCTGTGGGCATCACACTCACCTGGACCTGATTGACCTCGTCACACCGTTGCCGCGGACGGAAGCCGACGAGGCAACCGAGCTCGTCCGCGAACGCGGCCACGAGCACGAGCACGCCTATCTCAACCGGCTCCGGATGAACCGGAGCGTCGTGGAAATCGCTTCTTCAGGATCTCTCGCAGATCGCGCGGCTGCCACCCGCGATGCCCTGAAATCTGGCGTGGACATCGTCTACCAGGCGGTCCTTCTCGACGGCGCGTGGCACGGTTATGCCGATTTCCTGCGCCGGATCGACCAGCCGTCCTCGCTCGGTGCGTTCAGCTACGAGCCCGTCGATACCAAATTGGCGCAATCGCCGTCCGCCACGCATGTCCTGCAGCTGTGCGTCTATGGCGACCTGCTCGCATCGGTGCAGGGAAAATATCCGGAGACCATCCACCTCGTGCTGGGCGACGGCCGCGAAGCCAGCTACCGGTTTGCCGAATTTGCCCAGTACTACGATGGCGTACGACAGCGGTTCGAGATGTTCTGCAAGATCGCAGACCGGCTCTCCTACCCCGAGCCCTGCGCCCATTGCGGTCTCTGCCGCTGGAAGGACCTGTGCGACGAGCAATGGGAACGGGACGATCATCTGAGCCTGGTGGCGAATATCGGCCGTCCGCAAATCGAACGCCTGAATGAGAATGAGGTGACCACCGTGCGCGCCCTGGCGTCGCTCGGCGACGATGCCCGCGTGCCCCGCATTGGGCCCGATACGCTGGCACGGCTGCGCCATCAAGCGCGGCTGCAGATTCAGAAACGTGACTCCGGCAAGGATGTAGCGGAGATACTGCCCCTCGAAACCGGCCGCGGTTTCCATCTCTTGCCGCAGCCCTCCCCCGGCGACCTGTTCTTCGACATGGAGGGCGATCCTCATTACCCCGACGGACTTGAATACCTGTTCGGTATCGTCGGCACAGAAGCGTCCGGCATTGGCTTCACCCCGTTCTGGGGCCACGACCGGGACGGAGAACGTGCCGCATTCCAAGCCACGATGGATTTCCTCTGCGCGCACGTGGCGAAGCACCCGGACGCTCACATCTACCACTATGCGCAGTACGAGCCTTCCGCCCTGAGGCGGCTCTCTACGCGGCATGGAACCCGGGAAGCCGCCCTTGATGACCTCCTGCGTCGGCGGAAATTCGTCGATCTCTTCACGATCGTGCGTCAGGCGATCCGGGTGTCCGAGCCAAGCTATTCCCTCAAGAATCTCGAGGTCTTCTATCTCGCCATGCGTGGCGGAGATGTGAAAACGGCTGGCCAGAGCATCGTCGTCTATGAACGCTGGCGTCGGGATAGCGATCCGAAGCTGCTGGACGACATCGCGGCCTACAACGAGCTCGACTGCGTCTCAACGCGCGGCCTGCGTAACTGGCTGGTGACGCTACGGCCAGCGGGGATGCCCTGGCCCGGCGGCGGACAGGAACCCGAAGAGACGACGCCCTCCGAAAAGGTCACGCTGGCCGAGGCCCAACGGCAATCCTACGAGACTCGCCTTCTCTCCGCGACGGATGGAACATCGCGGCCGGTCCTGGAGCTCGTCGCGCAGCTCCTGGAGTTTCATCGTCGCGAGGCCAAGCCGCAGTGGTGGGCCATGTTCGACCGGCAGAACCGGGAGGTGGACGAGCTGATCGACGACGTGGAATGTATCGGCGGCTGTGTCGCCGATCCCGACCAGCCGCCGGGGCGCGAAAAGCAGTCCCACATTTTCAATTTTCGGTTCCCACCGCAGGAGTTCAAACTTGCGGTGGGCGACAGCTGCCGCAATACGCTGACGCTGGAGAGCGCGGGAACGATTCTCGATCTCGATCCCGATCGCTGCGTCCTGCGCCTCAAGCGAGCGGTGAAGCGGGGTCCTCTGCCAGACCGCTTGTCCCTTGGTCCAAGCGGTCCGATCGATACAGGTGTGCTGCGGGCAGCGATCTATCGCTTTGCTGACAGCCTTCTGGCCGGAGACGGGCGGTTCGGCGCGGTGAGCGATCTGCTGTGTCGCTCCCGGCCGCGGCTCGAAGGCAAAACAATCGGCGAGATCCTGATTCCCGCAGGAACCGATCCGGTGGCTGGCACCATCGCCGTCGCGAAACGTCTCACGAACGGGTATCTGGTCATCCAGGGGCCACCTGGCGCGGGAAAAACGTACACCTCATCGCGTGCGATCGTGGAATTGATCCGGTCTGGTCGCAAGGTCGGCGTGACGTCCAATTCCCACAAGGCGATCAACAACCTGCTCAAGGAAATCGAAAGACACGCCCGCGAGCAGAAGGTCCACTTTCGCGGCGTGAAGAAGTCCGGCGGCGAGGACACCTTCTTCGGCGGCACTTTCATCCGGGACGTGACGAGCAATGACATCGACCTGACGGTTGATCTCATCGCGGGTACTGCCTGGCTCTTCGCCCGACCTGAACTGGAGGAAGCGCTGGATTACCTGTTCGTCGATGAAGCCGGCCAGGTATCACTTGCGAACGTGGTCGGGATGGGGCTCAGCGCCCGAAACATCGTTCTGGTCGGCGACCAGATGCAGCTCGGCCAGCCGATCCAAGGCGTCCACCCGGGTGACTCCGGCCTTTCCGTCCTCGACTATCTGCTGGGTGGCAATGCCACGGTCGCTGCGGATTTCGGTGCCTTTCTTCCGACGACCCGGCGCATGCATCCCGACATCTGTCGGTTCATCTCCGACGCCGTCTATGAAAGCCGGCTGCAACCCGAAACCGCAAACCAGAACCAGTGCCTGCTTCTGGAGCATGACGCCCATCCGGACCTGGCGCGCACCGGCCTGCGTTTCGTCAGCGTCGAGCATTCAGGATGCTCACAGAAATGCGAACCGGAGGGCACGCAGATCAGGGACATGTATCTGAACCTGCTGGCTCAGCGCTACCGTGATCGGGATGGTGCGGAACACGCGATGAGTCCGGAGAACATCCTGATCGTCGCGCCCTACAATGTGCAGGTGAACTACCTCAAGTCGATCCTTCCGCCCGGCGCAAGGGTCGGCACCGTTGACCGCTTCCAGGGCCAGGAGGCGGAGGTCGTCCTGATCTCGATGACGACATCCAGCGGCGAGGAGCTGCCACGCAACATTGAGTTTCTCTACAGCCGAAACCGGCTGAATGTAGCCATCTCGCGCGCCCGCTGCCTGGCCGTCGTTCTGGCAAGCCCGCGCCTGCTCGAAATCCAGTGCAGGACCGTCGAGCAGATGCGACTGGTGAACACCCTTTGCTGGGTGCGAAGCTACTCCGACCGGAGCAGCCTGGCCCCAGTGAAGGCAACACAATGACTTCGCACGTCGCGTCGCAATTCCTTATACCTATCAGGACGATCCGCCAAACGCCTGCGTCTGCCTAGGTACTGCGGCATCAGCACAAAAATATGTGCCGAAAGTGCACATTTATTTGTGCCGATTTTTTATCTCCTAAATCTGCCTTTTGAAAGCTCTCCACCATCGGGGCCGTTCGGTGCGAGTACGAAGGTACGAGGTGCGAGCGATCTCTCTCGCGCGCGAGACCTCGCACCGAACCCGGGCAGCGTGAAAGTGCCAGCTCTCATAAGCACCGTTTTTTCTCGCTGGATGAGTCCGGATTAAGGCGTCCTTGGGGTGCCTTAATGACCGATATATCCATTACTCCGCCTTTGCGCCGGACCGCCTGCCGGCTTTTGAAGGACGGCGTCCGCTAGGGAGGGGCCTCGGCGGGTTCGCTGTCGGCGCGTGAGGCCGAAAAAGTGCGGTCAGATCAACCTTCAACGCTAGGGCTACGCGCTCCAGGACATCGATGCTCGAATTCACGGTTCCACGCTCGATGCGGGCCACAAACGACGGATCTACCTCGGCCTCACCGGCCAGCGTTTCGATGGAACACCCGCGCTGCACACGGATCTTGCGAATGTTCCAACCGACGAGTCGCCGCGCTGCTCCCATTGACGAAGGGCATCAGCTTGGCGTCGCTTAAAACAGGGCATATAGTCCCTCATTAACAGCTGCGGGGAAAAATGCCGAACGACAAGAGCGAGAGCACCCAGTCAAAACTCAACACTTCAAGCGGGACTTTTGAGCAACTCATACGCAACGCCGTGGAGTTTGTTTGGTCTAACCCACGCCGCAAAGGCTTTGTAATTGTCGTAACGGCAATATGGCTCGTATTCTTGTTCGTCACCCACTCTCTCCTGCCTGGATTGATCACAGGAGCGGTCGTGGCCTTTATGGTCCGCCGGAAAGGCAGCGATCCCCGACTGAGAGTCAGGGACTATGCAAGTGCCGCGATCATCACTGCGCCGATAATGTTAGTTGTCTGGTCGGTTGGGTCACTGGACGACACCAGCATCGAAAAAAGAGCTGCCTGGGCGCAGGCTTGGAGTGAAACATGTGGCGCTTCAGCCCCTCTGGTAGCGGGCCATCGTGACCGCCTGGAGCGGTATCTCGACTACAAGTCTAAAGGGGATGCCAAAGTACTGGGGTTAAAGCGGCAGTTGGTCAGGGAAGAATATGAGTTCCAGCTCAACAGCATTTACTCAAACCGCAACAGACCCACACCGCCATGCAAGGAGGTGCTGTCCGAGCTTACATCCGGTCCGTTGTGATCGATCCGGCAGACAAGGTCTTCTTGGCCGATACGTCGCCAAAGTTGTTGATGTGCTATCAGGCCAAGCGATTCTTTAAGCACGCCTTCCAGCTCCCTATGAGCCCACTCGGTTCCCTTCCGCATCATGCTGGGAGGGGCGGCCCTTGATATTTACGATATAATTCCTATATATAATGAGCCGGGCGGATGTCTGCCCGGTGGCCCTCGAGGGTGCATTTCTCACAGGAGTCATGCCCATGAAGGTGCAATCTCAATCCACACCGGACGCTGTCCGGACTACAGAATCAGCCAATCCTCCCCGGCTCTTTGTCCTGCTGACCACAAAGCTGGACAATCGTGACCTGGCGATCCGTTTCGTGGACAGCGACCATTGTGAGCTGTTCACGTACGGATTGAGCCTGGACAAAGCTCAGAATCCCGAGGAACAGACCGTTCCTGAGGGAGCCCGACGGCTGTACCGGGTCTTCCGCCGCTGGTGGGAACCGACGGTCCTCTGCCGCAACTCCCGCCGCAGACATGACCGCCCGGATCGCCTCCTTCGAGCGGTAGACCTCAACGGCCTGGCGCACGACTTCGTCGAAAATATTCGCGAAGCTGCCGCCAATCCGAAGAACATTGTCGGAGGAGTTCTCGAAGCGCCGGTGTTCATAGAGCCCGATCGCAACGAGGAATTCTGGCGGGAAAAAGCCGAGCTGCTTCACCAGTGGGTGGAAGCCCGCCGGCGGTTCGGGGGCAAGGAGCGCACGATCCCAAGGGACCGCTCCACCAGACGCCCCGACCGGCCGCCGGCAGAGTCTGCCCCGAACAGCAGCGACACAGGGAGCGGCTGAAAGCCTGGAGCCGACATAGTCCGAGGGTGAGAACGATGCCTTTTCAACAATACATGCGCGATCTCGCTGCGGACATTGCGGCGACCGCGAGACTATGGCGTCAGACGATTGCACGTCTGATACGCGCTGTACTGGACACGCTCCTGAGCGCGTTCAGGGCAGGCATCCGCACGTTTCTCACGGTTTGCTTAATGACACTCCGCTTCGTCGTCCTGCTGATCATTTGCCAATAACCTTACGCCCAGCGCCGGTTGTTCACCGGCGCTGGGCGCTTTTTTTTGGACTTAGCTCTATCCGCCTGAATTCCGATCCGCTTTAAACCTCTTGAGAAGTTCGATCCGCCCTGCATTCCAATCGTCCGCAGCCGCAAATGCATATCCAACAGTAACCGGCGGCAATGGATTTTCCCGGGCCGCATAGAGACGCCCTGCGACTGCTGAAAGAATCTCATTTGGTGTTAAACCGCCCGATATCCACTGCGGCCATTTATCGATGAACTTCTTTCGATCACCCGCACTGCTCTGGCTGTTCTTTCCAAAGAGCATGAAGAAATAGCCAGAGAGCACCTGGAAAACCTCTTCAGGACTCTGCGCTCCGCGGGCCGATTGTGCGAGCTCAATCGGCGTCGGCAGGTTCTGCGCGGCCGACCTCTGCTGCTGCTGTGCTGCCGGTGATGTTGAGGGTGATTCTGATTGTGACTCTGACTCTGACTCTGATTCTGATTCGGCCTCCGCACGGTTGATCGAGCGGTCGCTCGTCCGGCCCGTTGTTTGCCTTTCCGCCAGAACCTCCGGTCGGTCATCCGCTCGATCTGCGACAGGCCCTCGGGCGATCGCCCGTCGTTTGCGCACTGCAGCGTCGCTCGCTCTGATTTTCTGGTCGTACCACTCTTGCGCCTCCACACGCCGGCGCTCAAGTTGCGGATCAATCCAGCGCCCGTCCTCTATCGCCCAGCCGGCCCGCAAGAGTTCCGGGCTCACGCTGGACCATTCGTCGAAGGACACTCTCGCCGCACGCGCGAGAACCGCTGCATCGTCAGGCAAGGGCCCGTGGATCCAGGTCATACAGCTGAGATCGAACATTGCGCTTCTTGCCAGCGGGGAAAGCAATTGCGTCCTGGTCAACCAATCTGCCGCATATACCTGCATCCAGGGCAGGTTTCGTGCTCGGGGCGCGGGGGCGGCCGATACTGACGGACTTGTCGCGTCTGTCCCTGCGTGAACAGCCGAGCCCGATGTCGCGTGTTTGGGGCTGTCCTCAACCATCTGCCTACCTCAGTCTTGCCTGTGCGGTTGAGGTGATGCGGCCGCCGCCCTCCAGCAGCCAAGCATCCAGATCTTCTTTGAAATAGAAAATGCGCCCGCGTTTGATGAAGCGGGGACCGGTTCCCGCGCAACGCATCATGGCGAGCGTCTTTTCAGACAATCCAAGATAGAGAGCGGCGTTCTTGGCGGTAAACCGGCCGTCGGGAAACATCGCCACGATTCTGTTCTGACCTTCGAATTCCATCGGTCGACTCCTTAGCGATAAGAGACTCTGATAGAATAAAATCAACTACGATGTATTGACATAGAATACATTAAACGGTAGAAGCGCAGAGAACGGGCGAGATGTTTCGACACAAGGACTGACTCCCATGGGACGGGCGAGAGGACCAAAAAGCCGCAAGAGCGAGCTGTCGCCATCGGACTTCGGTCCGGTACGGCTCGTACGGGTGCGAAAGCCCAAAACCGGCGGGGGGAAGCTGTCCCGATCGCAGGTCGTTACGGTGCGGCTGGACCCACGGATGCGATATCTCGCCGAACTAGCCGCCCGAAAAGATCGCCGGACCCTTTCGGCATTCATAGAACTGGCAATCGAGGATCGCGTCAGGCCGCTGCTCCCGCCCGTCAACCGAATGCAAATCGGCCCTAAAGAACTCTGGAGCCCAGATCCTGCGGAGCGGTTCGCTCGCCTGGCGATCCAGCATCCAGATTTGCTTACGGATGAACAGCAGGCACTCTGGACCGCGATCAAAGACAGCAATCTGCTTTGGCTGGGTGGTGACCAACTGCAAGGCAGCTGGGAATGGGATTGGGGAAGGCTCGAGCGCGACGTTTTTCCAAAGCTGCGTGAGCACTGGAACGTCTTCAATCGCGTCGCCCTAGGAGAAACGTCCCCTGAGTCGGCACCCAAATGGCCGGCTTATGGCGGGCGCGATAGAGCCCACCGGAAATAATCGAATAGAGACCGAGGTCTGGGAAATGGCAAAGACGTTCGTCAGACTCAGCCGGCCGACGATGCGAAAGCTGCCCGAGGGCGGTCGTATTTTCGAGCACGGAATCGTATTTGAGCGCACCTCTCACAATGACGGCGTGTTTTCCATCAATGTCATGGTCGACGGCCAGCGCATTCACCGCGTCGTCGGACGTGAGTCGGATGGCACGACCCGACGGCAGGCTGAGGAATACGTCGAAAAGCTTCGCCGAGACGCGCGCGAAAATAGGCTGTCTCTTCCGAAGGGACGCAAGCTCGCCTTCGGGGTTCGGGAAGCAGTCGAAAAGTACCTGGCACGGTTAGAGGAAGAAGGCGGCAAGGATCTCAAGATGAAGTGCAAGCGGTTCGCGCTTCACTTGACGCCGTTCTTCGGGGCGATACAGCTGTCGAAACTCTCGGGTTTCGATGTTGAAAGATACAAAAAGCACCGCCTGGAAGAGAATGTCATTCGCGCAAGGACCAGGGACGGCAAGCCGGTCTTTGGCGGAAAAACCAAGCCCGGAACGGTGAACCGGGAGCTTGCTGCCCTTTCCCACCTGCTTAACAAAGCCTTCGAATGGGGCTGGATAGACAGGCGAGAGGTACGCATCCGTCGTTTCCGCGAAGATCAGACCCGAATCACCTATCTCACGGTTGAGCAAATCGGCCGGCTGCTTGAGTGCGCCAAATCCGATCCGAATGAGCAAATTTATTTATTCGTGCTCGTCGGTCTCGAGACCGCGATGCGTCGGTCAGAGATTCTGTCGATTCGGCGAGAGCACATCGATCTCTCGCGGCGAGTTGTCTTCGTGCCGGTTGCCAAGGCTGGAGCGCGCGAGCAGCCGATCACAGAGCATCTGGCCGACTTTCTTGACCAGTATATGCGTGCTCTGCCTCCGGGCACCTCGTGGCTTTTCCCGTCGCCTGCAGCACGGGCGGGTCATACAACAGACATTCGAAAGGCGTTCCGTCGCGTAGTTGCAGCTGCCGGTATGGACCCGGACCAAGTCGTGCGGCACACGTTGCGGCACACAGCCATCACTCACCTAGTGCAGGCTGGCGTCGATCTGCCGACAGTGAAACGAATTTCAGGTCACAAGACGCTTATCATGGTCGAGCGTTATGCCCACGCTAACGGCGACCATATCCGGACTGCGATGGAGAAGCTTGAGAGCCGCTATCGCAACATTGGCTAGAGCGCGCCACGCCCTACAGCGCGCACGATTACACGCGAATTACACGCGCGGCCCTGTACGCTTAATCGGAACGCGAACCAAGTCTTTGAGAATAATGGTGCCCGGGGGCGGATTTGAACCACCGACACGCGGATTTTCAGTCCGCTGCTCTACCAACTGAGCTACCCGGGCCCACAAGGAACGCCGCTTATAGTGAATCGGGCGGGGTCTGTCCAGATGCGCTAACCCGCTTCAGGATCATCGATTTCCGGCGATTCCCGGGTCGGTATGCGGTAATCCCCCTGCAGCCAGCGGCGCAGGTCCTCGTCGGCGCATCGCTTGGAACAGAATGGCTCGCTGCCCTGGAGCGGAGGGCGGCCGCAGATCGGGCATTTCTTCCGGTTCCGCTTCTGGCGCGGCCCCGGGAAGGCGATCAACTTGTCGCTGCTCATGGTGACGCTGCTTTTACTCCACGCTGCCCGCGGCCCTGGCGCGGGGCCTGATCATCTCGAACATCCCGGCTTTCGTCCAGCCGACGAGCTGGACCGGGACCCGGTCATGGGCGATGACGCGGGCCAGTTCCGCTTCCAGCGTCGTCCGCTCCGCCCGGTTCATGATGCGGCCGAAATCAACCACGATCAGCCCGCCGATATCGCGCAGGCGCAGTTGCCGCGCGATCTCGACCGCCGCCTCCCGGTTGGTCTGCGGCACCGCGTCGCGGCGCTGGGTCGCGCTGCCGGTATCAACATCGATGGCGGTCAAGGCGGCGGTGGGTTCGATCGAAATGCGCCCACCCGACGGCAGGTCGAGCACGCGCTCCTCCGCGCTCGCCAGCACATCGGCGATGCCGTGCCGGTCGAACAGGCTGCCCTCCGTCGGCTCAACCTCGGTCGCCGGCGGCGCGCCGTCGAAGAACCGCGTGGCAACGGCGGGAAGCCGCCGCGCGATGTTGGCATCGTCGATGACAAAGCGTGGCCAGGCCTGCCCGGCGAAGCGGCGCAGTAACCGGATCAGGCCGTCGCTGGTGTCGAGCAGGCAGAGCGGCGGCGTCGCGTTTTTCTCCGCGGCCGCCAGGGCCTGCCATTTCGCGCGGAGCGCCGCGATTTCGGCGATGACATCGGCGGCCTTCATATCGGCCGCGGCGGCACGAACAATGAGCCCCTCGCCGCTTCGCCTCTCGCCGGCCAGCACCGTTTCGAGTGCCTTGCGGGATTTCTCCGAGCCCAGCCGCCTGGAGAACGACAGTCCCTTGCCGCCCGGCAAAAGAACCACCGCCCGCCCGTCGAGCGCCACCCGGCGGCTGACCCGCGCCGCCTTGTCGCCGTTGGGTGCTTCAATGATCTGAACCGTCAGCACGCTGCCTTCGGTAATCGGGCGGTCGGTGTCGAGCATTGCGGGCCGCTCCAGTCCGATCTCCACAAACACCGCGCGCAGCTGCGGTGCTTCGCGCACTACGCGGCCGACATAGATGCCGCCGAGCGCGCCGCTCTGCTGCTTCGCCTCGACAACGATCTCGATCAGTTCGCCCTGCGCAAGCGCCGCCGCGCGGAACGTTTCGCCGCGCGTCTCGACCAGAACTTCGTCGATCTCTGTCCGCACGCTCACACCGGAAAACCCAGACCGCGCAGCATGGCGGCGGTGGAAAACAGGTCGAGGCCGACCACGTTTGAGTAGGAGCCGCTGAGGCTCCGCACGAATGCCGCCGCCCGTCCCTGGATCGCATAGCCGCCCGCCTTGCCAGACCACTCGCCGGAGTCAATGTAGCGTTCGATATCGATCTCATGCAGGCGCGTGAACGTAACGGCGGTGCAGATCTGACGTTCCGAGATCCGGCCATCGGGTGCCAGCAGGCAGATCGCACCATAGACGCGATGGCGCCGTCCCGACAGAAGCTTGAGGCAGATCCGCGCCTGCTCTGCCGTCTCCGCCTTCGGCAAGGCGCGCCGGCCGCACGCGACCACGGTGTCGGCGGCCAGCACCGCCGCATCGGCAAAGCGCGGCTGCAGCGCCTGCGCCTTCAGACGCGCCAGCCGTTCGACCGTCTGCGGCGGAAGTTCCTTCTTCAGCGGCGCCTCATCGATCTCGGATGCTTCGATCACATCCGGCACGATTCCGATCTGCGCCAGCAGATCGCGGCGGCGCGGCGAAGCCGAAGCCAGGACAAGGCGGGGAGTGTTCATGACGTCTTACCATTCCCCGGAAAGCGCTCTTTGACACGTTTGAGAATCTGATCGCGGACCTGCCGATAGGAGTCCAGCATGGCTTCGCGATTGCCCTCGACGATGGTCGGATCGTAGGTCGGCCAGTATTCGACATCGCAGGCCATCACGCGGGTCATCTCCATCGCACGATGCTGCGCCTCAGGCGACATGGTGATGATCAGGTCGAAGGACGTATCCGCAAGGTCCTCGAAACTCTTGTTGCGATGCTTGGTGACATCGATGCCGATCTCCGCCATCACCTGGATCACGAACGGATCGATGGGCTGGCCGTTCACGCCGACGGAATCCACGAATACCGTCTTGCCATGCAGGTGCTTGAGCAGCGCCTCTGCCATCGGCGAACGGATGGAGTTGAGCGTACACGCAAAGAGAACGCTGCCTGGAAGAGCCACCATCATTCCCCTCAGCCCCGGATATGCAGGACACAGATGAGGGTGAAAAGACGGCGCGCCGTATTCTTGTCGAGTTCGATCTTGCCGTCGAGGCGTTCGCGCAGCAGGTCAGAGCCTTCGTCATGCAAGGCACGGCGGCCCATATCGAGCGCCTCGATCTGGGACGGGCTAGAGCGTTTGATCGCGGCGTAGTAGCTCTCGCAGACCGTGAAGTAGTCCTTCACGATGCCGCGGAACGGGTTTAGCGGAAGCTGAACCTTGCTGAGCGGCTTGGCACCGTCGAGCCGGATATCGAAGATCAGCCGGTTCTCCTCGATGCCGAGGAAGAGCTCGTAGGGACCGCCGGTTTCGCCGACAACGGTGAAGCTGTTCTCTTCCAGCAGGTCGAAGATGGCGACGGCGCGCTCATGCTCGACATCGGGATTGCGGCGCACCACCGTGCGCTCGTCGAGCTCGATCTTGACGATGCGCTGAGGCAGCCCCACGAACCGCTACCGCCGGGGCGGCGCAAGCCGCACGGAAATCGACAGCGCGTGCGCGGCCAATCCTTCGGCCTGCGCCAACGCCACCGTCGGCATGCCAAGCTTCTTCAGGCCCGCCGCATCGCAGCCGATCAGTGACGTGCGCTTCATGAAATCCAGCACGCCGAGGCCCGACGAGAACCGCGCCGTCCGCGAGGTCGGCAGAACGTGGTTCGGGCCCGCCAGATAATCGCCCAGCGCCTCAGGCGCATAGCGGCCGAGGAAGATCGCGCCGGCATGGCGCACGCGATTGGCCAGCGCATCCGGCTTCTCGACGGCAAGCTGCAGATGCTCGGGCGCCAGCGCGTCGATCAGCGGTAGCGCCTCGGCAAGCCGGCGCACGACAATGATGGCGCCATGGCGTTGCCAGCTCTCGCGCGCAATCGCGGCGCGCGGCAGGGTTTCCAGTTCCTTCGCGACCGCCGCCGCGACGGCATCGGCGAATTTCGCATTGTCGGTGATCAGCACCGACTGCGCGGCGGCGTCGTGCTCCGCCTGCGCCAGCAGGTCAACGGCGATCCAGCGCGGATCGTTGCGGCGGTCGGCGACGATCACGACTTCCGAGGGGCCCGCGATCAGATCGATGCCGACGGTTCCGAACACCATGCGCTTGGCCGCCGCGACATAGGCGTTGCCGGGCCCGGTGATCTTGTCGACCGGCGCGATGGTCGCGGTGCCGTAGGCCAGCGCCGCCACGGCCTGCGCCCCACCGACGCGATAGATTTCATCGACGCCGGCAAGATGCGCCGCCGCCATCACCAGTGGATTCAATTTCCCATCCGGCGACGGCACCGTCATGACCAGACGCTTCACTCCGGCGACCTTGGCCGGCACCGCATTCATCAGCACCGAGCTTGGATAGGCGGCCGTGCCGCCCGGAACGTACAGCCCGGCGGCCTCGATCGGCGTCCAGCGCGCGCCCAGCCGCAATCCGGCGCTGTCGCGATAACGCATATCGACCGGGCGCTGACGCTTGTGATAGTCGCGGATGCGGGTCGCGGCCAGACGAAGCGCCGCCAGCGTCTTCGCCGGCACCTGCTTCATCAACCGTGATACTTCCGCGGGTGAAATCCGCAGCTGGTCGGCGGTCAAAGACAGACGATCGAAGCGCTTTGTGTAGTCCAGCAGCGCGACATCGCCGCGCCGCTTCACATCCTCAACGATGGCGGCAACGACGGAATCGACATTGGTCGCGGACTCAGCACGGTCGGCAAGGACCGCCTTGAACACGGCATCGAAGCCGCGCGCACTATTGTCCAGCCGGCGCGGGCCGGGCTTCGCGGTGTTGCCGTCAGGCGGCACGGGCGGTGACCTCGGAGACGCGGTCGATCCACGGCGCCACTTCTTCGTAGCGGGTCTTCAAAGCGGCGCGATTGACGATCAGGCGCGAGGTGATATCGGCGATGTGCTCAACCTCGACCAGACCGTTGGCCTTCAGCGTGGCGCCGGTCGACACGAGATCGACGATGCGCGGGCACAGGCTGAGGATCGGCGCCAGTTCAACCGCACCGTTGAGCTTCACGCACTCCGCCTGCACGCCGCGCGCGGCAAAGTGCTTGCGCGCGACGTTGGGATATTTCGTCGCGACGCGGACATGGCTCCAGCTGCGCGGATCGTCACGTCCGGCGAGCTCCACCGGCTCAGCCACCGAGATGCGGCACTTGCCGATGCCGAGATCGAGGGGCGCGTAGATCTCCGCGTAGTCGAATTCCATCATCACGTCGTAACCAGCGACGCCGATATGCGCGGCACCGAAGGCGACGAACGTCGCGACGTCGAAGGCGCGCGTGCGCACGATATCGAGACCGGGCTGGTTCGTGGCGAACTGCAGCTTGCGGGTCGAAGGGTTGTCGAACTCGGGCTCCGGCTCGATGCCGGCCTGGCGCAGCATCGGCATCACTTCGCCGAGGATGCGGCCGTTGGGCAGCGCGAGGATGAGCTTGTCGTTGGATGTCACTTTAAGAAAAACTCCGTGGAACCGGTCAGTCGCCGGCGCGCGATGCGCGGAACGGCTTGAATCAGACTGCGTCGCCGGTGGGATGGTACGGGCGCCATTGCGTCGGCCATGGCTCGCCCAGATCGCCGATGCGGCAGCGGATTTTCTTTCCATCGAGACGGATCGCCGCGCCGCCCGCGAACAGCATGGTGACGGCCATACCGTCGCCCTCGCCGGCTTCGATCTCCATCGTCAGCAGTTCGAGGATGCGTCCGCGATCGTGCGGCTCGAACCCGCGCCGTTTCACCGTTTCGATATTCTCGAACACGATGACGCAGTTCACGCGCTCGTAAGAGCCGCAGACGGCGAGACCGGGATCGAGCGCCTTCAGATCGTCGACCGCCTCATCGCAGTTCTCCCAGCGGAAACGGTTGGCGATCAGGGTGAAGCTGCGCTCGGCGGACTGATATTCGATATCCGACAACGGGATGAGCGCGTCCTGCAGGCAGGCGGCGATCACCCGCAGATCGTCGGCGTCCTCGGCGCGCAGCTTGAGCGGCTTGTTCATGCCCCCGCCTCCGCCTTCGCCCGCTCGATATTCGCGCCGCACGCCGCCAACTTTTCCTCCACCCGCTCATAACCGCGATCGAGATGGTAAACCCGGTTCACCACCGTCTCGCCCTGCGCCGCCAGACCGGCCAGCACCAGGCTGACCGAGGCCCGAAGGTCGGTCGCCATCACCGGCGCGCCGGTCAGTTTCGGCACGCCCCGGACCATCGCCGACGAGCCATGTAGATTTATGTTGGCGCCCATCCGCCGCAACTCCGGGACATGCATAAATCGGTTCTCGAAGATGGTTTCCGTGATCATCGAGGCGCCCTCGGCGGTGGTCAACAGGGCCATCATCTGGGCCTGAAGATCGGTCGGAAAGCCCGGAAATGGCTCAGTTAATACGTCGGTCCCGGTCAGCGGCCCATGGGACCGCTGCACCCTGATACCACGGTCCGTGGGGGTGATGCTAACCCCGGCCGCCCGTAGTCCCTCCAGGGCGCTGGTCATCAGTTCCGGCCGGGCACCGATCAGCTCCAGGTCGCCCCCGGTGATGGCGGAGGCCATGGCATAGGTGCCGGTCTCGATCCGGTCCGGGATGACCGGGTGGGTGGCGCCGTGTAGCCGGGCAACCCCGGTCACCCGCAGCGTATCGGTGCCGATCCCTGTGATTTTGGCCCCCATGGCCTGCAGGCAGAGGGCCAGGTCCGTGACCTCGGGCTCCCGCGCGACATTCGCCAGAACCGTGTCCCCTTTGGCCAGGGCAGCGGCCATCAGCAGGTTCTCGGACGCGCCGACCGAGACCAGCGGAAAGGTAATCTCCGCCCCGCTCAGGCCGTTCGGGGCGCTCGCCTCGATATAGCCTTCCTTGAGCTCAATGACGGCGCCAAGCTGCTGAAGCGCCTTCAGGTGCAGATCCACCGGGCGGGCGCCGATGGCGCAGCCGCCGGGCAGCGACACCCGCGCGATCCGTTCCCGCGCCAGCAAAGGACCCAGCACCAGGACGGAGGCGCGCATCTTGCGCACCAGATCGTAAGGTGCGGTCGTGCTGGTGATTTTTGCGGCTGTCAGCGCCATGGAGCGGACCGGATGGCCGCCATTCGCCTTGCGCTCGATCGCCATCGCCACACCGTGCTGCGCCAGCAGCTTGCCCAGGGTCGCGATATCCGCGAGATCCGGGACATTGGTGAGGGTCAGCGTCTCGTCGGTCAGCAGACTGGCCGTCATCAAAGGCAGCGCCGCGTTCTTCGCGCCGCCGATGTGAATCGTTCCTCGAAGCGGCTGACCGCCGCGGATGACAATCTTGTCCATGGTGCTTTTTTCGCGTGCCCTGAAGGGACCCCGACAGGGCATGACTTAGCGAGAAATGACGCCCTAAGTCTAGAGATTCCAAGGCGCTGGCGCGGCTTTTTAAAGGCTGGCGCCGACCCGCGGAGCGCCCGATACCGGCGATTTGAGCGTCACCGCCAACCGCTTCGCCTCGACCACCAGGGCGGCGGTCAGCGGGGTCATCGGCTCGCGGTGCGGCACGACGAGACCGATGGTCGGGTCCGGCTCGGTGGCCGTAATCGGAATGGCACGGATCGTCGCCGTCAGGCCCAGCGTTTCGGCAAGCTGCACCGGCATCACGCTGGCCCAGCGGCCAGTGCGCACATGCGAGAACAGCAGGATCATCGAATCCGATTCAAGCGTCGGCGCCGCGTCGCTGCCGGCGGCGCGCAGACGCCGGTCGATGATGCGGCGGTTCTGCATATCCGGCGTCAGCAGACACAGCGGAATTTTGCCGACCTCCGCCCAGCTCACTTCATCGCGATCGCCCAGCGGAGAGTCGGCTGCGGTCAGCAGCCGGTAATGCTCCTGATACAGCGGCACCGACTGCACGCGACCCAGCGGTTCGTTGTCCAGATAGGTGAGGCCGGCATCGACTTCGAGATTCTCGATCAGCGACAGGATCTCGATCGAGGTCCGCGAGAGGACGGTGAACGACACGTTGGGATGCTGTGCGCGATACGGCGTGGTCAGCGAGGCGACCATGGCGAGCGCAGTCGGCACCGCGGCGATCTTGAGATGACCGACCACGCCTTTTTTCAGGGCGCGCATTTCATCGCGCATCGCCCGGGAATCGCCGACGATCCGCCGCGCCCATTCCAGGATGCGCTCGCCTTCCGGCGTGAAGCTGTGAAAGCGCGAGCCGCGCTGGACCAGCAGCACGCCGAGCGTCTCTTCGAGCTGCTTGATGCCGGCGGAGAAGGTCGGCTGCGTCACGCCGCAGGTTTCCGCCGCGCGACCGAAATGCCGTTCGCGCGCCAGAGCCAGGAGATATTCAAGCTTGTCGATCATGCCGGTCCCGGTTCTACGCCCGGACCCGCCGCCGACGCAAATTTCCCGTCGGCGTCAGGTTTTCCGCGACGCGTCTGCCACGGTGACCGGCTTGGCGCGATAGACTTCAGGGATCACCCGCTTGAGATTCTCGATCTTCGGCAGGTCGTTGATGTAGATATAGGGATTGCCGGGATTCAGGTGCGCGTAGTCCTGGTGATACGCCTCGGCTTCATAGAAGGCGTCGAGCCGGTCGACCCGCGTGACGATCGGCCGCCGGAACGCCTTCAGCGCATCAAGCTGTTTGATATACGCCTCGGCGACGCGCTTCTGCTCCGCATCCGAATAGAAGATGGCGGAGCGATAATGCGGGCCGATATCGGGGCCCTGCCGGTTCAGCTCGGTCGGGTTGTGCGCGACCGAGAAGAAGATCTGCAAGATCTTCCCGTACGAGATCACCTTGGGATCGAAGCGGACTTCCACGACTTCCGCATGTTTGGTCATGCCGCGGCTGACCAGCTCATAGTGCGCGTTGTCCTTGCTGTCGCCGGAATAACCGGACACAGCGTTCAGCACCCCGGTTGTGTGCTGATAAACGGCCTGCACGCCCCAGAAGCATCCGCCGGCCAGAACCGCTTTCTGCTCGCCGGACCCCGTGATGTCGACCGCCGGCGGCGGAATTACCACCGCCGGCTCGGCCGCAAAGGGCGAACGGCCATAAAGAGCGGCAACGCCGAGCCCGGAAAGACCGAGCCCGACCAGAACCGTGCGGCGGCTGCTTGCCATGGCCTGTCTCAGGTCAGCGGCCGGTTGATGATCTGCGCTTCCATATAGGTCTGCAGGCCCATCGTGCCGTGCTCGCGACCGACACCGGATTCCTTGAAACCGCCGAAGGGAATATCCGGCTCGGCGCCGATGTGGTGGTTGATCCACACGGTGCCGGCCTGGATACGGGCCGCAACCTTCTCGCCCTTGTCGATATCCCTGGTCCACACCGACGCGCCGAGGCCCATGCGCGTATCGTTGGCGCGCGCGACGACCTCGTCGATGTCCTTGTATTTCAGGATCGGCAGGACGGGGCCGAACTGCTCTTCGACAACCAGCCGCGCGTCGTCCTTGATGTCGGCGACGATGGTCGGCGCCAGGTAATAGCCCGGCTTGTTGAGCGTATGACCGCCGGCGAGGATCCGCACGCCGGGCTGGCGTTTGGTGTCTTCCAGAACGTCGAGCACCTTCTCGTATTGCATCTTGTTCTGGATCGGCCCCATCTGCACGTCGGGCTCGAACCCGTCGCCGACGCGGAAGCCCTTGGCAAGGTTCGCGAAGGTCTCGCAGACCTGATCGTAACGCTTCTCCGGCACATAGACGCGCTTGATCGCCATGCAGATCTGGCCGCAGTTTGCGAACGCGGCGCCGAACACCTTCGGCATCATGGAATCAAAATCGGCATCGTCCAGCATGATCGCCGGGTCGTTGCCGCCGAGTTCCAGAGTCACGCGCTTGAGCGTGCCCGCCGCACTCGCCATCACGCGCTTGCCGGTCGCGACCGATCCGGTGAAGGTGATCTTGTCGACGCCGGGATGCTCGGTCAGCCACTGGCCCAGATCGTTGCCGCCGGCCACAACGTTGAAGACACCGGGCGGCAGGATGTCGCGCGAGATTTCGCCCAGCAGCAAGGTGGCGAGCGGCGTGTAGGGCGACGGCTTGAGGACCATCGTGTTCCCCGAAATCAGCGCCTGCGCGATCTTGTGCGCGGCAAGGCCGACCGGAACGTTCCACGGCGTGATCGCGCCGACCACGCCCATCGGATGATAGTGTAGCGTGAAGCGGTTTTTGCCGTCGTCGCGCAGCACCTCGTCCTTGAGTTCGAGCTTGCCCATCGCTTCCAGCGAATGCGCGGTGCCCGCCATCTCGCGGATCGAGCCCGACAGCGGCTTGCCCTGCTCCTTGGTGATGACGCCGGCGATATCGTCAGCGCATTCGCGAACGCGGGCCGCAAACTTGTTCAGGTATTCGCGGCGCTCGGCAAAGGACTTCTGGGCCCAGGCCGGAAAGGCACGGCGGGCGGCGGCCACGGACCGGTCGAGCTGGTCGCGTGTCGCATCGGGGCAGCGCGCAAAGGCGGCTGCCGTCGACGGGTTGATGACCTCAAACGATTTCGGGCTGGTTTCGCCCTTGCCGTCGATGGTCTGGGTCAGGCCGCGGTCGAGATCGGCCAGATTGCTGAGATGCGCGGGACGCTGTGACATAAGGTGCTCCGTTCCTCCAGGATCCGGCGCGGTCCCTTATCTCCCGGAAGGGTGCGCGCCAGCGAAGCCCGGAGTATCGGCGCCCGGCGCCCCCACCTCAAGTGTGTTGGGGTGGGACGAGCCCTACGCGCCCTCCTTCTTCATTTCCGCCGCCAGATCTGCGAGCTGATCGAGCGCCGAATTCGTGCCCTTATCAATACCTCCCTCGACATGAGCCTTGCGCATGGCAACGGTCCCAAACTCATAGTGGATTGTCAGGGTCGTCCTGCCGTCCTTTTCGCCGAACGTGACAGTGACGATCATCCGCTCCGACGAGCCCTCAAAGCCATTATCGAAGACGATCTTCCTGTTCGGCACGATCTCGCGATAGGTGCCGCCGAACGGCGTATTCAGCTTGCCGTCGGGTCCCGTCATGGCGAAACGGAACGAGCCGCCGACGCGGAAATCCATTTCGCACAGGGTCACCGGGTAACCGACCGGTCCGAACCAGCGCTTGATGTGCTCGCATTTGCTATAGGCCATGAACAACAGGCGCGCGGGCGCGTCGAACACGCGCGTGACGACGGCTTCGCGCACCGACAGCGGTTCACTTTTTCTTGCGTCTGCGCCCATTGCGCGTCTCCTTCCGTTTCAGTTCTTTCACGTATCCATCAAGTCGATCCAGGCTTTCGGCCCAGAAGCGGCGGAAGTCGCCGAGCCACATCGACGCCTCCTCCAGCGGCACAGCGTTGAGGCGCACCGGACGGAACTGCGCCTCCCGCCCCCGCGACACCAGCCCGGCTGCCTCCAGCACCTTCAGGTGCTTGGAGATCGTCGGCTGGCTGAGATCGAAAGGCTCGACGAGCTCGTTCACCGTCGCCTCGTTCGTCGCCAGCCGCGCCAGGATCGCGCGGCGTGTCGGATCGGCGAGCGCCGAAAAAACCCGGTCCAGTTGCGCCGTCTGCAGTGCGGGCATCGCATTACCATCCATCTATATTGCCATATAGCTATATTACGGCGACGCATCCGCGTCAAGCGTTCCGGCACGGTGCCTAGAAGCTTGAGCCCTCTTCCTTCAGGAACTCGATTTCCTCCGGCGTTGACGGACGGCCGAGGATGGCGTTGCGGTGGGGAAAGCGCTTGAAGCGCTGGATGATGTCGTGGTGACGGAATGCGTAGTCGACGACCTGCACCCGCCACGGCTCCTGCGGCAGGGAATTGAACAGCGTCACCGACCGCACCTGATCGTCGATGTCCTCGCTATGCTCGAACGGCAGGTAGATGAAGATGCGCTGGAGCGGCGACAGCATCTCGTCGAGGTTCATGGTCAGCGCCAGCCGCGCCACCGCGCGCGCCTTGCTGTCGGATGCGAAGGCGCGCGGCGTACCGCGATAGAGATTGCGGGGAAACTGGTCCAGCAGGATGAGCAGGGTCAGTACGCCCTCCGCTGTAGCGGAAAGCCCGTCAAGCTCGCCACGCGAAGCGGCCACCACATCGTTCTCGAAGCGGATGCGGATCTCGGCATCGAAGGCCGGATCGGCCCGGAACCACTGCTTGCGCATGGTGCCGCGCTCCGGCTCGCCCGCGTCGCCAAACCAGAAATCGAGAACCTCGCGGATCAGGGATTGCGAATCGCCGCTCATGCGCTGTCCGGCTTTCCCTTGTCCGCTGCCTGCTCGCGCGCCTTGGCTTTGCGTCGGCGCAGATTCTCGCGCAACGCTTCGGCCTGCCGCTCACGGCGCCGCTCGGCTTCAGTCGTCGGCCTGGAATTGTTGTCGCTCTCTGCCATCCCCTTACCGCTCATTGGCGCCAAACGGCATGTTGTGATGATAGTGCCAAAGGAAATGCGCCGCCGCCGCACGATACGGCCGCCAGGTTTCCGCGAGCTTGATGAGCCGCTTCTGATCGGGCCGGCTGCGCAGACGACGCAGCCGCTGCATCGCGACGGCCAGCGCCAGATCCGCCGCCGGCCACACATCGGGCCGGTCGAGGGAAAACAGCAGATAGATCTCGGCGCTCCAGCGGCCGAAGCCCTTGACCCTGGTCAGTTCCAGAATCGCCGCTTCGTCATCCAGCGCATGGATGCGCTCGAGATCGAGCTGCCCCGAGACGATGGCCTGCGCAATCCCCAGCGTATAGGCCGCCTTCTGGCGCGACAGTCCCAGCAGCCGCAGATCGTCGATGCTTTTCTCCAGCACGGCCTCAGGCGTGAACGGATCGATGGCCGTCGTCAGACGAGTCCAGATCGACGCGGCCGCCGCCGTCGAGACCTGCTGCCCCATGACGATGCGCACCAGACTGCCGAAGCCGGGCGGCCGCGAGCGCGGCGGCGGCAGGCCGATCTTGTCCAGCGCCGCGGCGATCAGCGGATCGCGGGCGGCGAGCTGTTTCAGGGCGGTGTGATGCGGGTGTCTGGGCATGGAAAGGCGGATGGCTCTGCGGCACCGTTCTTGCTGGATTTCCAACGAAGTCTAACCGGCGCGCCGCCGTCATGGTATGAAAAGCCACACCCGATGTTCAACCTTTCCAACCGCAACCGCCTCCTCCGCAAACGGCGCAACCCGTGGCATGTGCTGGAGCATGAGCCGGTGGTGGTGACCGGCATCCAATCGATCCTCCAGCACAACCCGACCGACAAGATCAGCAAGCTGCTGCACTACTGGATCGAGATCAAAGCCACCGGCAAAATCCCCAGCCGCGACATCGTCAGCGTGTTCCAGGTGGCCGGGCTCCTGCCCTATGTGTGGCTGATCGATGTCGAGCGCGTGCCGACGCTCCGCTTCCGCTTTGGCCTGATCAAGACCCATGTCCACCGGGCGAACGCGATCGAGGCGTCCTCCCGCTATTTCGACGAGATCGAGCCGAAATCCGAAACGTCGATGCTATGCGACTATTTCCGCCGCGCGGTGATGGAAGAGCGCCCCCTGTTCCGCCGCGGCCGGCCGATCCTGCCGTGGCGCGGTAATTTCCAGCTGCAGCAGAGCCTGTATCTGCCGCTGGCCGGCAACGGCAGGCAGGTCGACGCCATTCTCGCCATGTCGCAGTTCCGCGATTCGGCCGGGCGCTGGCAGTAAATCCGGGCGCAAAACCGCCCCGGACCGCGTTAAGAACCCGCTAATACCCTGTAGATAGAGTGTCCATTGTCGCGGGTTGCGCCACTCCCCTCCCTGTGGCATTTTCCGCCGCGTTTCCGGTCAGCCGCCGTAGCTCATTGGTAGAGCAACGCATTGGTAATGCGTAGGTAGGGAGTTCAATTCTCCCCGGCGGCACCACCGCAACTCAAGTGCGGCGTGAAAAACAAAAAAGGCGGCAGGATCAAACCTGCCGCCTTTTTTGTTTTGAACACGGCTCATCGCATCTGCGGTAATGGCTGTACGTTTTGTCAGCCGACCACCACTCGGTTTCTTCCGTCGAATTGCGTGCAACCGTCATCGCGTTGCACCTAGGCTGTTCTTTCGGAGCGGCTCCAAAGTCCAGATTGAACGTTCACTCGCTATACGATCTGTCTCAACCCGCGAGCCGCCAGATAGCGGAGCCGTGTGTATTAGTGTGTTGATTTTCGGCCTTTAAGTGTGTATATATACACATGGATAGTCGGGAGGTCATCCGGGCGCTGGTTGCCGACGGATGGGTCGAGGTGGCCCAGAAGGGCAGCCACAAGCAATTCAAACACAGGACGAAACCCGGCCGGGTCACGGTCGTTTCTCCGTCCCGGGACATCCCGATTGGAACGCTCAGAAGTATAGAGAAACAGGCCGGACTGAAATTCCGGTGACAGCGAAACCAAGGAAGGCGTCGTGGCTGCTTATATCGCTCTGATCCACAAGGATGCCGACAGCGACTATGGCGTGTCGTTTCCCGATCTTCCCGGTTGTGTGACGGCCGGACGCACGATCGAAGACGCGCGTGCCAGCGCGACCGAAGCCCTGGCCCTGCATATCGAGGGCATGATCGAAGACGGGGAAGCCATCCCCGCCCCCAGCGACCTGACCACGATCATGTCCGACCGTGAGAACAAGGATGGCGTTGCGGTCCTTGTCGAAGGGCCGGAGCGCACCGTGAAAACCGTGCGCGTCAACATCACGCTCCCTGAAGATGTTCTCGGTGAGATCGACAGCTATGCCGAACGACACGGTTACACCCGTTCAGGGCTGGTCGTTCAGGCCGCGAAGAAACTCATGGGAAAAGCCGCTTAAGAACGGACTGGCCGCAGGCCGCGCACAATAGAACTTCGCGTTGGCATTCCGGCTTCAGCGTGACGGCTTGTTCGCCGCGGGTGCCGCGCCCTGCTGTTTCGGGCGGGCTTTGAGCGCGCTCAGGCATTGCGTTTTTTCGGCACCCTTCAGTGCGTTGCACTGTGCCCGCTTCTTCTGCTCCGTCGGGTTCTGAGCGCCGGCACCCGTCGTCCACGGAGAGCCCGGATGTTGCGCGAAGGCAGCGCCGCCGATCGACAGCGAAACAAGAGCGATCGCCAGAAGTCTCAACATCGGTGGCCTCGTGAAATGGTGATCTGCCCATCCTAACGAAGAAGCCGCCCACCTTGTTCCCTACCCTGGAACCGCGAAAACTGCCCACCTCTTGTGCATTCGGTCGTCCGAATGTCAGGCTCCGCCCCCGAACAAAGGGTAAGAGCCCATGCCTGAACACACTTCTACTACTCCCGTCCTGATCGTTGGCGGCGGACCGATCGGACTGGCGCTGGCGCTCGATCTTGGCTGGCGCCATGTTCCGTGCCTGCTGATCGAACAGGAAGACGGCGAGGTCGTGGATGCGAAGATGTTCGCGACGGGCATCCGCACCGTTGAATTCTGCCGCCGCTGGGGCATCGCGGACCGGGTGAAGAACTGGGGCTTCCCCGACGACTTCCCCTTCGACAACGTGTTCGTCACCAGCCTGCGCGGGCACGAGATCGGGCGCATTCCCGTGCCCTCGGTCCGGGACACGCCTGTGATCCCGACCAGCCCGGAGCGCTTCGTTCACTGCCCGCAATTCGTGTTCGATCCGATCCTGGCGGCGGCGGCGCGCACCTGGCCGTCCGTGACGATGCGCTATCGCTGCCAGCTTGTCGGCTTCGAGGATCGCGGCAGTCACGTCGTCGCCACGGTCCGGGACCGCGACACCGGCGTCACGGAAACCATCGAGGCAAAATATCTCGTCGGCTGCGACGGCATCGGCAGCACCGTGCGCAAGCAGCTCGCCATCGCGATGGACGGCAACAATCTCATCAACAAATCCTTCAACGTCATGTTCAAGGTGCCGGAGCTGTGGTCGCTGCACGACAAGGGCAAGGCCGGCCGCTACGTGATCGTCGGCGAGGAAGGGGCCTGGGCCAGCCTGACGCCGGCCGACGGAAAAACGCTCTGGCGGCTGATGATCCACGGCGAGGCCGACACCGATCCTGAGTCCATCGATCCGCTGCGCGAGGTGAAGCGCGCCATCGGCGCCGATGTGCCTGTTGAAATCGTGAAGTTCGGGCACTGGACCCGCCGCCGCCTGGTCGCCGATCGCTACGGCGAGGGCCGGGTTCTTCTGGCCGGCGACGCCGTGCATGTCACGCCGCCCAATGGCGGACTTGGCATGAACACGGGCATCGGCGATGCGGTCGATCTCGGCTGGAAGCTGGCGGCGATGCATGACGGCTGGGGTGGCGACCGACTCATCGAGAGTTACGGGGCCGAGCGCCGTCCCGTCGGCATCCGCCAGTGCGACTACGCGATGCGCAACTTCCAGCTTTCCGGCGCCAGCCGGAAACTGCCGCATGTGCTGGATGAAACGCCGCAAGGTGCGAAAGTGCGCGCCGATATGGGCGCCAAGCTCGCCGCATCGAACACGCAG
Source organism: Alphaproteobacteria bacterium (assembly GCA_965279355.1). Classification (GTDB taxonomy): domain Bacteria; phylum Pseudomonadota; class Alphaproteobacteria; order CACIAM-22H2; family CACIAM-22H2. Next base: position 1,004,894 of record OZ257155.1, read on the forward strand.
GCCTGGGACAATCCGCTGAACACGCATTTGGGCTATCGCTACGAAGAGTCACCGATCATCGCGATGGACGGCCCCTTCCCGCCTGAGCCCGAGGATGCGCGGATCTATGTCCCGTCGAGCCAGCCGGGATGTCGCGCACCGCATGCGTTTCTGAAGGACGGGCGATCGACGCTCGACCTGTTCGGGAAAGGCTTCACCCTGCTCCGCTTTCCCGGCGCCGCCGATGTCACCGCGCTGAAGGCGGCGGCAGCGTCGCGAAACGTTCCGTTGGATGTGATCGCACTGGACGATCCCGACATCGCCCGCCTGTACGAGCGGCGGCTGGTGCTGGTCCGCCCCGACGGCCACGTCGCCTGGCGCGGCAACAACCCGCCGACCGATCCGCTGGCGCTGATCGATCTGGTGCGCGGGGCGTAGAGGGAATACAGGAGCGGGCCAGCCGTTGTATCCGGGAAAACCGCAGGCCATATGTCAATCAATACTTGACATATGTCAATCATTGCTTTACATATTTCCGTGATAAGAAGCTGGCGCCACAAGGGATTGCAGGACCTGTTCGAGACGGGGCGATCCCGCAAGGTCGCCCCTGTCCTTCAGGTTCGCGTGTTACGCCGGCTCGACCGTCTCAACGCAGCCATCAACCCGAGTGAGTGCAATGTCCCCGGCTTCGATTTCCACGCTCTGACTGGAAAACCGCAGCGCTACACGATTCATGTCAATGGTCCGTGGTGCATCACCTTCGGATGGGCCGGGCCGGACGCAATTGATGTCGATCTGGAGCAGTATCACTGACGAAGCATTGTGGAGCTGACCATGCCCCGAATCCCCACCCATCCCGGCGCGCTGCTTCGCGAAGATATTCTGCCGTCCCTCGGGATGAGCGTCACCCGGGCGGCGCGGGAGTTAAAGATCTCACGGCAGATGCTGCATAATATTCTGAGCGAGAAAGCCCCGATCACGCCGGAGATGGCAGTGCGGATCGGCAAGTTTGTCGGTGACGGCCCCGGCATCTGGATACGGATGCAGAGCGCCCACGATGTTGCGATTGCCGAGCGCGAGATGGCCGCCATTGTCAAAACGATCAAAACCGCACGTGCGGCGTAACCGCAATCACCGCCGCGCCAGCGTCTCGATCGTCGAATCCTTCACCTGCGATTTCGCGGTCGAGCCGAAGTAATAGGCGACGACCTGGTCGGCTTTGGCGGAGACGTAGCCGATCAGCGTGCCGACCAGCGCCGCGGTGAGCGGATCGCGGAGACCGTCGACATAACCGCCCAGCACCATGAACACGGTGCCGAGAAAGCCCGCGACGATCACCGCCGCCAGCACCGGATTGGCCCAGCCGCCGAGTTTTATCTCCCGACCGCGCGCGCTGTCGCGGCTGCTCTCGGCGATGCGCTCCAGATCGACATCGAGCTCGCGCATGCGGAGTGCGAACTCCCGGTCCGCCTGGCGGAGCGCCAGCAGGCCGGCCGGGTCCGCTCCGATCACCGCGCGCGCGACGTCTTCCACTGTTGCGGCGGCGCCCAAATCGAGCGCCGCGCCGATGGTCTTTACGGCAAGACCGGCGAGCGGTCCGCCGAGCGCGGTCGCAATCGCGGGTGCCACAGTGCCGACGACAGTTTTCCAGTCCATCGCCTACTCCCCCCGTTCGGTGAAAGGACGTCCGGTGAAGCGACCCGAGCGCATCGCCGCCGCCAGCGTTTCAGCACGCGCGCCGACCTGTCGCGCCCACAGGCTGTCCGTCATCTCCAGCGCCGCACGCTCGGTGTCGCCGAACTGCAACGCCGTCAGCATCGCGCGGAACAGCGACAGGCGTGGCCAGCCGAGATTGAACGCCATCTCCGCCACCACCTGCCGGCGCGTCTCGCTCAGTCCGCCCCACCACGGAATGTTGCGGTCGAGATCGAGACACACCCGGTCGATGTCGTTGAGGCACAGCGCCTTCGCCTCGGCATGGGTGACGCCGACATCGTCGAGATTGCGCCCGATACCGATGGTCAGCTTGCCGACGGAATCACGATAGGGACGCAGGCGCAGCCCCTCATGCCGGATCAGCCGCAGAAGCAGGGCTTCACGGTCCATGCGTGCCTCCTGAAACGATGAGAAAAGAAGAGACGGCCGAACGCCTGCCTTACGGCGCCGTCGGTCCTATGGAGCGGCGATCGGTCAGCCGGTCGATCCGGATCTCCAGCCGCTCCAGCCGGTCGCCGAGGACCACGACGCGCTGATCCTGCGCCGCCTCATGCTCGCGCGCCGACGCCATGAAGAGACCGATGGCGGACAGTTCGGCGCGGATCCCCTTGAACTCCTGCCACGCCAGATCGAGCAGCCACAGCGACCCCACCCCCGCCGCGCTGAGAAACGGCACCAGCGCGACGATCAGAAGGCGCGCGGCAGCGGCGCCGCGGCGACCGCAGAGGAAGCGGAGAAGAACGCCGATAGCCGAACGAGCAGAGGCGGAACGGCGCATTGGATTCACCCAATAGCTGAAGCGTCGCAGCAGAAGCGGCAGAAGCCACTTCCCGCGATTCGAGCCGGGACGATGATGCTTTATTTAGAAGCCGGGGCTTCTGCCGAGATTTCGCCGAATACAGGCCGCGACAAGGCCGCTTGGAAACACACTGAACTTATGGTTTACGCTTAAACGTGAAGTCCACGAGCTCCGCCAATTCCCGGCGAGCCGGATGCTTCTCCCGAAATGCGTCGTAGTTTTTCTGCGCAAGCGCACTTAGATCCGAACGCCGCGCAAACTCCCTGCATGTCTCGATGAACACAGACGCCGGCGCCGTCACCAGATAGTCGGACAGCCCATGACGCGGCCCGTCATATTCCACAAGGATCGGCACACGGTTCATGATCGCGTGATAGATTCGGGCGACCGAAAAGATGGAATGCTTCTCGCTCTTCTGGATAACGAGCGAAGCCCGCACCTGCCCAAGCATCGCCGTCCTTACATAGTCAGGCTCAAAACCGTACACCGTAGCGATCGATAGCCCTGCCTCTCTCAGCTTCGCAACCTTCTGCCCCCGGCGCTCGGTCGGCTCGCCCGACAAAAGAAAATCGGCGATCGGCCGTCGCCCCTCGGGCGGATCGACCTGCTCATAGCCTTCCACGAAGCTAAAGCCGAGATAATGGCTGTTCGGGTTGAGGGCCAGACATCCCTCTTTCGCTTCCTCAAGTAGGTACCAGACAAACTCGGCCCCCTTCACCGCTTCAGCCACATCTTTCCAGATCGCCTGAGCGACCTGGGCTTCAAACTCGAACGGATTGTATGAGCCCGGTGTCGTCATCGGCTCCGTGACGATCAGCGCATAGCGATAACCGCGCTGAACCAGGTCCCGCACCATCTGCGGCTGATGGAATCTCTCCCAAAAGATGTTCACCGCATTGGGATCGACATAGTTCGTATTGATCGAAACCTCATGCCCCAACTCCCGCAGGCCGAGATAGACATATCGCACCATGTCCCCCCAGATGGTTTTCAGAGTGAGAACCGCCGGCGGGGGAACATTCGGACTGTAGAGATTGCCGAAGCAGATATTGAATTTCACGAAGTCAAATCTGATCTGATGTTTTCATGGCTTTTGCACCGAGAATGCTATCACGGGCTCACCTTCTTGCAATCCGATGAATATGCTGTTGCCGCAAATGCGCTATGGGGTCCCGCCCCAGGCGACCACAACGCCCCGTTGGCCTGCCACCTCGACCCTCCCCACGCTGCTTTGTGCAGTAGATATTAGTCTCAACGCTCCAGCGGCAATCGGGCGTCACGCCCGACGGTCAGTAACAGCGACCCTGCATCCTCGCGTAAACTCAGGGCCATCCTTCGGGGTGGCCCTTTTCTTTTAGGCTCGGGGCGACAGCCTCTCGCGCAGAGTTTCTTGGTCCTGCGGCGATAGGTGCGGAACAATCATCGTCGGGCTCTGGCTGGGATCAAACCGAACGAACTGACCTCCGGATCGCTGAACCGTCCAGTATGGTGACTCGGACCACACGGGCCCAAATTCCTCGCTCACCGCAAGCGTCACGCCGGGATGCATTGGGCCGACCACCGGATCGGCAACGAAGTCTTTCTCAAGATGCTGCTGGACGATGGCGAGCGGCACCGCTCCGATTTGAATGTTCAAGTCATCGCCGCAAATGACGCCGCCATCACGGACGATTCTCTTCGCCTGCCTGATGTCTGCCTTAACCTGTTCGTAGTAGTGGCTGCCGTCGATGTAGACGATATCGAACGATTGATCGGGGAAGCTCGGAAGAACGTCGTTCGTCAGACCGCGCCTGTGCTTCATCTGAACACCTGGCGGCGCGCATCCGATGTTGTGGATGAACAGATCGTAGGCCAGCCCCTTCCTCGCCCATTCGTCCATCGCTTTGCATAGCGGGGAGCTTACTAGGTCAGCATGGGTAAAGTAGCTTTCCCACATATCGACGCACACAACCTTGCCAGATTTCGGACTGAAGCGGTGGATCGCAAAGGCCCATGTGAGCGCGGAAAAGCCGACCCACGATCCGATTTCGAGGACCCTCAACGGCCTGTTGCTATCCACGACCGCTGAGGCGGTTGAGACGATCAGCGCACTCTGTAGCGCGCTAATTTGCTTTCCTTGAGCAATCCCCTCGAAGAAGGGGCGTCGGCCGAACAACAGGTCGAGAGTTTCGAGATGGGGCATGAATGGCACCATGCCGCTCGCCACAACAATGTCAAGGATTACAGCTTGATGAACACGTTCGCGACGAGCGACGGCTGAACATTCTGGGCTGCGCCCGCACCCGCATCAACGTTTGTCACGGTCACAGTATGCGTGTGCGCCCCGTCGCTGCCTGTAGCTTGGCTACTCTGCGTAATATTTCCGTCTGGTCCGCTTGTCCAGGTGTTCCCGGCCACGATATCGGATCTGGCATAAGTGTGTGTATGCGCGCCGCCGCTTACTGTAACCGCCGTGTTCGCGTGCTGATGCTGGTGCATCCGCTCATCGCCACCGCCCCGGCCCAGCACCGTTCCGTCCAACCCTGAAACGCCGCTCGTAACCTGGTTCGCCGCCGTGCCGCCCATGTTGTCTTTACCGATCAGGGTGCGGCCTCTCGCATCCGGCAGGGTCAGCGTCTTGTGTGCCGCGAAGTCGGCAGCGGCGCTGGCGCCGCGTCCGCCGGAGACGGCGGCTTCGGCATTCGCTAGGTTGGTCCACAGCAGCGCGAACAGGTCGGCCGTGTCGGCGTTGGCGCGGTTGGTGCCGCCGGAAGATGCGTCGCCGATAGTGCGGCCGTCCAGCAGCACCCAGCCCATTTTCGACGTACGGAAACTGGTCGTCAGATCGCCGGTCTCCGCCGCGATCACGCCGACAGTCAGGGTCTCGTTCCCGCCGTCGTTGTTTTCCGTGAGCGTGACGCCCGAACCGGCCACGAGTTTGGTCGCCAGCGGTGCCGCCGTCGTGTCGTTGGCCGAGATCTTGAGCCCGCCGATGGCGCCCGACGCTTCCGCGGCCGATGCTGCGGCGCTGATCGCGCTGGCGGACGCACCGCTGGCCGACGCCGAGGCGGCACTCGCGGATCCGCTGGCCGACAGCGCGCTGGCCGCCGCTGCCTCCGCCTGCTCCGTGGCCGCGACAAGAATGCCGTCGATATCGGCGAGGTCGCTCTCCGACACCGCCGGATCGCCGTCCGCATCGAAGCCCATCACCTTGCCGGCGCGCGCCGCCTTCGCGGGCAGCTCGCCGATGGCGGCCGTGTCCTCAATCGGCTGGCGGATGGCGCGCGCCACCCTCGCATTGAGAAACTGCGCCAGCATCACGCCGTAATCGACCATCCGCTCCACGGTGCGGCTCGGAAACCGGCCGCCCAGCGGCAGCTCCGTCCCCTGGGTCAGCGGCGGCGCGCGCTCGATCACCAGCGTCTCGCCGCTGTCCGGCGTGTAATCGACCGGGCTGGTGTCGACGGTGAGCGTGCCGCCGCTATCCTCGCCGGCGCCGGTCAGGGTGTAGTGCGTCCCCTCCACCCACGGCGTCTTGTCGCCCGCCGCAGCGATATGTGTCACCGCGACATGGCCGTTCTGCAGGAAATTGAAAGTCACCGGAAACGCCGTGGTCGAGCCGTTGCCGGAATAGATGACTTTCTGCGTGGTGCTGGACAGCGCCATGGGTGCCTCTTTCCAGATGAAAGCGGATGCGTTGACGGGCGCAGCGCGCCGCCGGACAATGGATCGATGATGTCTCTGTTCGCCGCCGTCACCCTCGCCTCGCTGATCGCGTGCGTGGTGACGAAGGAACGAAAACTCAGGCTGTTCTTCGGCGCGCTGGCGCTGGCCAACGGGCTGGCCTGCGTGCTTGCGTGGCGCGCCGCCCTTCCCGACTGAGGCTGCGGCTACGCGCTCTTGCGAACCGCCGGCCTGTCGCCGTCGAGACTGCCGTCGTGACGGCAGGGTGTGAATTTCTTGTGCGCGCCGAGACAGACAAGAATGGGGTCTTCCTTGCGGCTGGGAATCTCCGCCACCATCAGCGTCGCCTTGACGCAGCCGTCCTTCACCGAACCCAGGAACACCTGGATCACGGTGCCGACGCGGAACTCGCGGTCCAGCCGCACCGGGTCCCAGTATCCCGGCCGGATCACATCGCCCAGCGTGTGCGAGGGATGCTCATAGGTCCATAGGCCCTTCAGGTAGATATCGGTGACGAAGGACAGACGTCCCGGTTCCGCCAGCGGTAGGGCCTGAACGGTTGTGGTCGGCAGCGGTTTCGTCTGCGTATCGGTCTGAGTCGGATTTTGGGGCTGGTTCGACATGGATGATCTCTCCTTAAACGGTGACGGTTGCGTTGCCGTGGCGGCGGATGATGAGGTCGCGCTGCTCGCGATCGAGGCGGCCAGCCTCGTCATAGTCGCCGCGCCCCATCGCCGCGAATTTGCGGGTGGCGAGTGCGGCGATCTCGCGTTCAGCCGCATCGATGGCGCGCGGATCGGTGAGCGGCCCTGACACGGGTGATTCCTGAGACAGCGCGATCGTCGTCGGATCGACGGCATCCGCCGCGTATTTGCGGCCGAACAGGCAGGCGATCTCGACAATCGCCGGATGATCGGCAAAGCCGGTGCGGTTGAGAATCGCCGCGACATCGGGATGCGCCGCCGCGAACGCCGTGCTGAACGCGAAGTTGCGCTGCAGGTCGGCGCCCCAGCGCTGCTTCAGCGCCGCCGTCTCCTCCGGCCACGCCGTTTCCATCTCCGTCATCGCCCAGCCGAGATGATCGTCGCCGCCGTCATAGGTGCGGTTGTCTGGAGCCGGGACCACGACGGCCGGAGCCGGGACTTCGGCCCGCACCGCGGGCAGGTTTGTTACCGGCGGAATCACGGGAACGGATTCAGACGCGTCGCGCACGGCGACGAGGGTGTCGGTCATTGGTGTCTCCTGAAGTGAATAGAGTACGGTGGTCGCACCACCCCAACTGTCATCCCAGCGAAAGCTGGGACCCAGATGGCGTAATCTCTACGCAGTCACGCCGGAATGTCCCCGTGGCGACCACCCAACGGCTGGGTCCCAGCTTTCGCTGGGATGACAAATTTTGAATAGATCGGGGAAACCGCAGAGGGCGCAAAGGAGCGCAGAGAGACTTGGCGTGCTCAGCGTCCTCTTGGCGTCCTCTGCGGTAAAACTCTCGCCATTTCCTGCGCTGCCTTCCTCACAGCATCGGCCGGCGCTGCCCCGCGCAGGGTGTAGAACATCGCAAGCTGACGGACGGGCGGCTCGGGCGCCGCCTGCTCGATAAGCTCCATCGCGCGCGGTCCGATTGCATCGGCCAGCGCCTTCGGCCCAATGGTCATCGCCTGCGTCAGGACGGCCCGCACCTCCGGCGGTGCCGATGCCAGGGCCGTGGCATCCGGCAGCAAGCCGGCGCGTTCGAGATCACAGGACGCGTGTTGCCAGTACGCGTCGTAGTGACTCTCCAGCCCGCGCAGCTCTTCGTTCAGCTTTTTGGGATCGAGCGCGTTGAGCTGCGCCGCCGTCTGTTCGGCGACCTGCTTGGGCAGCACGCGGCGCTCGCCCTCCTCAATCCCCATATAGGCCTGAAGCGCCAGCGACCTGCCGACAGCACCCGGCAGCGCCGCCGGGTCATGGGCCGCCGCTTCATAGGCCGCGCGGATTTCCGGCGCTTTCTGCGCATAGCCGGCAGGGTCCTCCAGCCGTTCCGCGACGATGCGATTGCGCTGCCGCTCCAGCCCTTCAAACAGGCGCTGCCGCTCTCCGGCAACAGACCCGCCATTCGCCGGGCGGATCGCCGCAAGGCCGGCATCGATCACATTCGGTGCTTCAAAGATAAAACGCCGGCTCTCGGCATGGATCTGCCGCGCCACCGTCTCGTCTGCCTGAAGCCGCGCCGCTTCGTCTCCATCGAAGACCCGTGCGACACGATCCGCCCAGCCGGGCAGTCCCGCCCCCGTCGTCTCGACAAGGCGCAGGTGATCCTGCATCCGCGTCCGGATGTCGCTCTTCGCGACGGCATGGCCGCGCTCGAGGTCGCTTTCCAGCGCGCGCCGCGTCTCATTCGACAACGCGGCGGCAGCATCGGAGCCCAGGACGGATCGCGCGGTCGTAAAGTCTTCGCGGGCCATCGGTCCGGTAACGGCGGCCGCAACCACACTCGACCGCGCAGTGCTCTGGCGCGATCGGCCTGCGTCAGACGTCATTGCGCCGGCCAGGCGCTCGACCTCTGCGCCCAGATCGTCCGCGATCAGCGATACAATCTGCGGGTCCCGCGCCGCCTGTTCGGCGGCGATCGCCGTATGACGATCGATCAGCCGGTCCGTCTCCTGGCCGACTGCATCGAGATGGACCCGAATCGCGGCATCCGAATAGATCCGGCCCCGCTCACCGAGCGCGGCGCGAAGACGATCCCGAGCCTCGTCCGAAACGCCGGCCGGCAATGCGGCTTCGGCCTTCGCCTGCTCCACATTCAGATATTTGTCGTAAGCGGTGACAGACGCCGGGTCGGTCAGGGCGGCCGCGCCCCGCCAGCGGACAAACTCGGCCTGTGCGCTGTCGGAGAACCCGAGCACCGCCCCGGCCGTCCTGTTGGTATCGAACTGGGCCTGCTGACGCGCCGCTGCATCGGCAACCGCCGTATCCCCTGCGGCCGGCGGCCGGCGTGTCTGCACAAGGAGTTTTTTTTCTTTCTCTTCCTTGTCCTTTTTCTCCTGCTCCTCCGCCCGTTTGGCATCGGCCTTTTGTTTAACGCTGATGCCGACGGCGAGCGTCGTCATGCCTGCGCCAAGATCCTCCATGCCTGATTTGACCGGGCCAGGAATCTTGATCTCCGGCGCAGCCGAGAACTGCACCGTTGCCACCTTGAGGTCAGTCAACCTGAGGCTGTCCGCGCCCGCTCTCGGGGCATTTTTTAAAGTTCGCTTGGGAATAAGCACGCTCATTCGTCCGTCGTCCTTTTAAGGGGCCAATAAGAAAAGTGTCTGACCGCCGGAGAGCGTCGATGTATAAAATTTTACTTTGTGGAACCGCGCTGCTGCTCGCTGCATGCACCGCCGCCAGGCCCGTACCGAAAACCGATTGGGCCGCCGTGGAAAACCAGGCCCGCGCTTATCAGGCCGCCTGTGACCAGAAACGACTCTTCGGAGAGCTGAAAGGAAAAGTGGCATCGGTTCGTTGCGCAACCCCGGCCATCCTTGCCCTTAACAAGAGGCACAACGACCCCTTCTTCGACCTGACTGAATACGAGCGAGCCCAGCTCCTGGCCATTTCAGAACGCGAAGATCGCGGACTGATAAGCGAAGCCCAGGGGATAGTGGAATTCCGCGCCGTACGGGCGCGCATCGCAGATGAACAGGCACGCCGTGTCGCTGCCGACAAGCGCGTGTCCGCAGCCCGGGACGAACGTTACGAAGAAGAACGCAAACGGTATTTTGCCCACGAGGAAGCTAATAAGGCCAAGCGCGATGCCGAGGAGCACGACGCTCGCGAAAAAGAATATCAGGAACGCGTTCAGCGCAGCAGAGAACGAGCCGCGCAGGAAGAACTGGACCGGAAGAAGGCCGAGGAGCGCGAACGGCAGAGGCTCGCCGAAATCAAGGTGGAAAACGACAGGAGAGAAGCAGCGAAGCGCGCCGATGACGAAAAACGCCGGCTCCTCTGGGAACTCGAGGTGCAGCGGAAGAAGAAAGAGGCCGCTGAAGAAGCGGAGAGACAGCGGCGACGCGGGTACTGATCGGGGCCGGTCTCATGCGAACATGCTCTCCATTTTTGTATTTCAGCGTCTTTGTCCTCACTGCGCCGATTGCCGGCTGCGCCCTTTTCACCGACTGGCCGGAAGTCCACAAGCAGGCACGGCAGATCGAAAGCGATTGCCAGGACAAGGCAGCGGCCACGGAAAGGGCCGCGGCAATCCGTTGCGCCACGCCCGGCATTATCGCCCTCTACGAAAAGCACGGCTACAGCACCATGGATCTCCTGCGCCGGGAGCGGCTGCAACTGGAGCGCATCGCCCGGCGGGAAGATCGCGGAGAACTCACGGAGATCCAGGCCGATGCGGCGCGTGCCGATCTCGAGTTCGAACTTAAGTCAGAGCGCGAGCGCCGTAGCACGGCAAGGGAAGAGGCCCACGAAGAGTTCATGACGCGACGCGCCAAGAGCGAGACCAGAGAGGCCGAAGACGGGAAATGGAGGTCTCGCCGGTAACTGCGTGAGGCGGCTATCCCCTGCTCGCGAACCCCTTTCCCGCACCGTCAAGCAAAGCGCCGCCGGCCCGGTAGTAGCTGTTCGTCCGCTCCGCCGATCCCTTCATCCGCTGGAGCGAAGCCTCGGTCTGCCGTGCCAGAACGTTGGCATCGCCGCCATTCCTGATCCGCAGCGCCTGCAATTCGATCTCGCCGGCCATGTCCTCCGTGACCAGCAGCGGCGATCCTGTCCCTGTCATGACTCCATTGGCGCCCATCATCGCGCGGCGCGAGGCCATTAGACGCGATTGCTGGCGCCGATAATCCTCTTCGTTCGACGCCGCGATCTGCTGCTCGCGCTGCGCCTGCTGGTTCAGCGCCTCGGCCTGCATATTCGCCTGGCGTTGCGCCGCCTGACCCGACTGAATCGCGCCGGCGGCGCTGACCACGGCTGCGGCAGCAGCCGCCCAACTCCACGGCATTACACGACCTCCCCGATCTGGTGTTCGCGGAGGATGTCGACCTTTCCGGTCCGCGAAACGTTGTGGATGCAATAGAGGATCGTGTTGTCCTCCAGCGACTGAAACAGGTGCGCGACGCCGGCCGCGATTTCGATAGCCGTCGGTGCCTTTTCGTCACCGGCCAGAACACCGTCCTTCCAGACCCGCACCGATCCGACCGCCAGCATCGAGGCATGGCTGTAGGAATGGACGTGCTGGGGAACCAGAGTGCCGGCCCTGGGGATGGTCATCTGTTTGATGAACACGCCATCGGTCGTATGGATCTCGACGCCGTAGGGCTGTTCGAGGGCTCTCACCAATTCGGTCATGTCGGCCTCCTGAATAAATCTGTACGGATACAGACGATCAAGGTGATGCGATCCTCTGCACTGTTGTTCTCGACCCAGTGCAGAGTCCGGTTATCGAACCGCCAGACCTCGCCGGTCCTGGGGTTGAGCCGCTCGATTGTTCCGCCCTGCGCGCAGACGAAATCGGCACCTGGTGCGCTGTTGATCGACAGATAGAATTTTTCGGTAAACGCGACGTGCCAGCCGGCATCGATATGCGGCGCGATCCCTGCGCCGGGCGGGATACGCGTGATCAGCACGCCGCACAGCATCTCGCCTTCGACCAGCGCCATCAGATCGAAGATGATCGGCCGCAACGCGGTCAGGCTGCGCCAGGCCGGATACCAGACCGGGACATGCTCGTCGTTGAACGCGCGCGGGTTGGCCGGGTCGAACCGTTCCGGCGCGTTGTAGCGGACCCAGATATCCGACATCCGCGCATGCGGACTGCCCTCACCCGACCTGCGGCTCTTGTTGGTGTCCCAAAGATCGGGGTTCCGGTCGAGCTGATGCCTGATCGGATCGACATCGACGTTTGCCAGAACCCTGGTGAAATGCCGGAAGACCGCCGTCATGTATGGCTGTCCTGCACGTCGGCCTCAGGGGCCAGCGCCAGCAAGGTGAACGGCGCCGGATCGTCGCTTTCGATATGGATCCGCACGTCGGTCAGCGCCGTATCGGACACGTCCTGAAACTCGGCGAAATGTTCGCCGGAGAACAGCGGCGCGGCCTGGTCCATCAGGTCCTGCACCTCGCGAAAATCGATATCGGCGAGATTTTCCTGATCCGGACCAAAGGACAGCGTCATCGCATTCAGCAGAACGAAGCTGATGCCGGTGATCTGCTTCGGCTTGCCGACCGCGGTGCCGCTTTGCAGCGCCTGTGCCAGCTTCAGTGTCTTGATCTGATGGGTGTAGCCCAGACCGACCTGGACGATTTCGGCCGGCTCCTCCAGTTCGATCGTGCCGTCTTCGACCACGCAATCCGGATGGATGGCGCCATCGGCCCAGACCTTCACTGTCTCGCCCTCAAGATGGTCGAGGCCGGTCACGGTTTCGGTCGCACTACCGTCATAAGTGATGAGGCCGTCGGCGTAACAGGCATGCGCCTGCGCCGCGACCAGCGCATCTTTCCACGCACCGTCGGAGGTGTAGTCGCTGCGCGACGGCGCCTCAAAGTCACCTTCCAGCACCTCGATGTAGCGGCGTGTCGTGCCGTCGATGGTTCGGCGGACGATCATCCAGACCTCATCGCGCGCGGTTGAGTCGTTCACCTGCCCGTCCCCGTCGCTGCCGGGAATGGTGGCGACGCTTTCGACAGCAACGCCGCTGCCGCCGATGACATTGCGGGTCCAGCCGACAACATCTTCCTCGCGGCGATAGGTCATGGAGAGCAGCACGCCGTCCTCGCGCACCGCCCAGACCAGTGAGTCCGGTTCTTCCTGATAGGCCAGTTCGACAAGGCCGCCGCGTGTGATGTGCTGGGCCAGCCGCGTCATGTCGTTGGCGACGAAAGCGTCGGCCTCAAAGCTGAACACGAATTCATGGATGGTCCGCCTGGCGCGCTGCAGGAACAGGATCTTGGAATCGACGGAGAGCGGCTGCACCCGGGTCGAGCCATGCGTTGTCTGGCGGCGAACCGTGACATCGGTCGGCGTCAGCACCGCGCCCTGGCTGGACGCCACCCACTCGCCGCCATGCGTGCCCAGCACCAGCCGCCCGCCGGACGCCGCCATCCACATGATGGCGTTCACGTCGTCGGCGGAGATCGTGTAGTCGAGCGCATCATCGTCCTCGACAGTGCCGTCGAAGATCGTGTTGCCGTCCTGGTCGCTGTCCGGGCTCATGGTTTCGAAATCACCAGTCTGGCCCAGCCAGAAGGTCTGCGGCTGTGTCTCGGTCGCGCAGGCGCAGAGGCGCTGTTCGAAGAACAATCCGTTGCGCGGATAGCCCGTGGTCCCAGACCACGCCCCAAGCCGCCAGCGCGTGTCGGCGCCGGTGCCGCCGAAATCACGGCGCACATCGGCCACGACGACGGTCATCGAGGTAACGGCGGTGATCACTGCCCAGCCCCAGTCGACACCCGATGACGGGTTATCGATCCGGATCAGCCGGCCAACATCGGTGGCCAGAAACCCGCGCCCGTCATTGATGGCGGTGATCGCCGAGGCGGTCACGGTGATGCCAAGGCCGGTAACGGCCGACGGCGTCAGCGTCACGGCCGTCTCGTTCATGTCCAGCCACGGCCCGTCCTGCCAGGCGACCTCGATCAGCGACCAAGTTGGATGTCCGCGGCGCTCCAACCGAAAGGTCGGATGCGAGCCATGGAAAAGATAAAGCGTATCGGCGCTTTGCGGTCCCTCGACCTCGAATAGTTCCGCTTCCAGATACGGCGTGCCGACAGAGACTGGCGCATCATCGATCAGCGCCACATCGTCGATCTGGACGTTTTTGTCGCGGAAACTCCCGAGGTTGCGGAACTGGAGATAGACGGTCGCCGCGCCGCCGGGGTTGAAGGCGATCGTGTGATAGCCGACCTCGCATTTGCGGTCGGTCAGGATCTGGCTGCCGGTGCTGGAGGAACCGATGCGGCAGTCCACGCGATCCGACGGCGCGCCGATCACGCGGAAGGTCACGACATGCTCGGTATTGCGGAAGGCGGCGCCAATGGCAACGGCCTGTTCCGCCCAGCCAATATCGTCGGACGCCGTGCCGCTGGTCTCCAGGGTCAGCCGGCCATTTGTTGCGTCATGGCTGATCTGGTTGCCGGCACCGCCGGTGGAGCGGTCATCCCAGCCGGTGATGCCGGAGGTGAAGGCCCCGTTGGCGATCGCGGCATCGGTGGCGCCGACGACAATCTGCGCCTGATGGCGGAAAAACCGGATCTGCCGCTCCGCTAGCTCAAGCATATAAGCTTGGGTCGTCGAGAACTCGAAGCGGCGCAGCCGCGACTTGGCCGCGTGATCGGCAACGCCGGCGACATAACGCGTGCCGGGACGGCGCGCGAGGCCGCCCTCGGGCAGGCACACCACGTTCTTGCCGACCTCCACCGCCGATGCGTATTTCGCAAAATCGGTGCGCGCCTGCAGCCGCGGCGACAGCTCGCCGGCGTTGAAGGAGGGCTGATAGGGATTGATGCGCGTCATGGTCTCTCAGAGATGGTTCAGCGTTGAGCGACCGCCGCGCGCGTGGGCCCAGGAGCCGCGCGGGCGTTTCTCCGGCGCGGAGTTCATGGCGTCCGCCGACTTCGCCTTGCCGAGCTTCAGCCGCGCCTCGTCGAACACTTCGGACCGCAGCGCCGCCGACTTGCCAAGCGGCGTGCAGCATTTGAAGGCAAGCTCCGCCGCGAAGGCAGAGCGGAAATCCGGCGGCATGCGGTTGGGATCGACGCCGAGCGTCCGCGCAATGAAGCGCAGGAAGATCGCCGACGCGTTGGACAGGATCACCCCGCCCTCTTCCCGGTAATCGACGCTGTCCGTCATGTCGCCACCAGCGTGCACGCTGACGGTGCGCATCCAGTCGCTGGGCAACATGTGTGCATAGGCAAAGCCGGCGCGTGCCGCGGTCTGCGCCAGCTCGACCCGTTCCGTGCAGAAATTCCAGTTATGGCCGCGCAACAGGTCGTCGCGCGTTTCCTCGAACAGGTCGTTCATCGTGTTGGCGTTCTTGGTGCCGTCGGTGAACGACTCAATCCGCGTCGCGCCGATGCGCGCGAGGGCGGCATTGGCAATGCCGATTTCGGAAGCCATGCGTCTTTCCTTGCTCCCTCACCCCCTGAGGGGGAGGGCTGGGGTGGGGGGTGCAGGTGCGAAGTCTTTTGTGGCTGCGTCCGTTCTCACGTCCCCCCACCCTTCCCTCCCCCTCAAGGGGGGAGGGTTCAGGATGGGGAGCGCGACGCCTACGCCAGCGTGGCCGACTCAAGATCGGCGGTGATCTCGACCCCGCCGCTGCCGCTCGCGGTGACAAAATGCCGCGAGATGTCGGTGAGGCCGGCGGCGATGTCCTCGTGCACCGGCCGCGTGTCGTCGAGGGACGCGACGCGGAAGATGTACAGCTCATCGCCGGCCCGCAGCGTCGCCTCAAGCTCTTCGTCGTCGAAGTAGCCCTCGGCTTCGCAGGTGGCCGTCGCGTCCGGCGTTACGTAGTGCCAGCGCGACAGGCCGTTGCCGAAATCGGCGGCGCGCCAGAAGTACTTCTTGGTGTTGGTGCCGTCGGCGGTGCCTTCTTTCTTGTACGCCATGGTGCCTCCTTCAAGAGGTTGCGATGGCGGTGGTGTCGTTGACCGTGCCTTCGATGACGCCGCTGTCATCGATGAGGCAGGCCCCGCCGCTCATCATGTGGTTGACCCAGTGCGCGACGCGCGGACCGATCCACTGGATGTCGGCCGCGACCGCCTCGTTGCCGGCGAGATTGCCGGCCGACTTGGCGGAGGCATAACCGACCGCGTCGCGATGCCAGAGGAAGCACTTGGCGGACGCCGTGCCGCGGCCAGGCAGGCCGGTGTGCATCGTCCACTTCACGCCCATCCAGTCCTTCCACTTGCCGATCGGCGCCCCTTCCTTAAAGGGCAGACCGTCGAAGCCGACGAAGTCCGACTTCGAGAAGGCCTCGACCGTCATCGCCTGCGACCACATGCGCGGCGTCAGCGCGCCGTAGAGCATGCCGTCATTGGGCACATCGTTGGCGTAGAGCGCCTCGACGAAGGTCAGAAGGCTGGCGAGGATCGCCGCCCGCGAGGTGACGGTGAGCGTCACCGCACTCTGCGTCGTGGTGTCGAGCGCCGTCATGATCTGGTCGTCGATCTTGCGGCCCAGCGCCATCGCCCCGCCGCGCGCGATCACCTCGCGCTCGTTGATGCTGGTCTTGGCTTCGTCCAGCTTGTCCACGTAGTCGCCGGCATAGAAATCGGCGAGCGTGCAGGCGACCGGCGTGTGCTCCTGGTTCATCGGCGTGACCAGGCCGTGACGCGCCTTGGTCGTGGCGGTGCCGCGGCCGACTTTCTGGAACGTGGTCGACGTGCCCACCACGTTGGGCTTGGTGCGCGCCGCGTTCCTGAAGATCGAACCCTGGCGCTGAAAGACGTGTTTGACGTCCGTCTCGTATTGTTTGACGAACGCATTGTCGATGGAAGTCGACATACCTGTTCTCCATTGGTTGGAACGTCAGGCATGTCCCTCAGGGAGCCGGGCAGCAGAGAGCGGCGAGCCCAGCGGGGCCGCGTCTGAAGACCGGAGCATCGGGACTGCAAAAGAGTGCGCCTGTTCCCGGGTCCCGCACTGGGGAGAGCCGGCCGCCAGGACGCGGTGCGGTTATCGTTTGGCGCCGTGCAGGCGGCGATAGAGATCGGCCTGGCGTGCGTCGAAGGTGTTGGCCTGCTCGTGATCGCCCTGTTGCAAGGCGTCCATCTTCTGGCTCTGAAGGGCATCAATCTGCTCTTGAACAGAAGAGCGGTCGCGGTCGGCCAGCACGGAGCCGAGTTCGCCTTCGCCCATCTCGCGGCCGACCGAGGCCAGCAGGCGCATCATGATCGGATGATCGAGGATGAAGCGGCCGGCGCGGTCTTCGAGTTGGCGCGCAGCCTCGTAATCGCTGCCGAACAACCGTTCGGCAGCACGATTAGCGAATTCGCGGTTGCGCCCGAACTCTTCGCCCGGCCAGTCGCGGCGGAGCTGCGCTTCACTCGCCTGCCGGTGCGCCTCGTCTGCCTGTTTCGTCTGCTCGAGCTGCGCGCTCACCAGCGCATTCCAGCCGCGATTGATCGAGCTCACCTGATCGACCGACAGGCCCGCGGTGTGAAACACCTGCGCCATGGCGCCGCGGAAGCCCTGCTCCGTCTCCGTCGGCTCCACACCGGGCACCGGCTCGAACCGGTAAGCGTCCGGCGTCTCTGGCACGCCCATCGCACGACGATACGACGCGATCTCTTCCGGTCGCGCGTCCTTGCCCGGCCGCACAATCGCGGTGGAAAGCTTCTGCCGCATCTCCAGCGCGCGCCCGACCAGATGATCGAGATCGGGCGAGGTCTCGGCGAAGCGGCGGTGATCGTCGCTGGTGATCTGTGCGCGCCAGTCTGCCGCTTGCGGTTCTTCAGTTTCCTGCGTCATCGCGTCGTGTCCTGTTCTGTTTGACCGGGCGGGACTTCGGCTCGATCTGGATCGCGGTCAGCAGCCGCAAGCCGACATTGCGCTCGCCTTCCTGGAAGGCGCTGACATCGGGCTTACCCGCGACAAAGGTCGGCCGCCACTGATGCGCCCAGGCCAGAAGCTGATAGAGCACGCGGCGCCCCTGCGGCGAGTCCAGGAACACCTGCTTGAAATCGCGATGACGGTCCTGCTCGGTGTAAGCCTGCGGGCTGTACGCCGCGGCCAAGTCCGCCATCAACGCTTCAGGGTCAGGCGCTTTCATCAATAGCTCGCCGCAATTCCTGCGCCTGCACCGGACCCAGCGCCTTCACCAGCACCGCGAAGTCGATACTCAGCTGGCCGTTGAAGCTCTTCCTGATGCCGAACGTCTCGGTGATGAGACGCATCTCGCGTTTGATGTTCTCGACCGCATTGGCCGCGATCAGCGCGCGGTTCTCGGCATCGCGCAGGCGGCCGGGGATTTCGTGTTCGTCCATAGGTCCCACTCCACTTCACAAAGCGACTGTCATCACTCCACAAAATAATTGTCATCCCAGCGAAAGCTGGGACCCAGATAACCCGATCTCTACGCAGTCACCCTGGAACGTCCTCGTGGCTGACACCCAACGGCTGGGTCCCAGCTTTCGCTGGGATGACAAATAATGAATGGGATGACAGATAATCGGTGCGGCTTAGGAGCCGGTGATCTGGCTCAGCACACCCGCGCCCTTCGCCACCGTATCGACCACACTCGACGCCAGCTCCGCCTGCCGCGCCTGTTCCATCTGCTGCGCCCGGCCCTCGCGGATCTGCCCCACGCGCTCTTTCGAGTTCATGATGCGGCCCGGAATGCCGAGCGCCTCGCCGGTGAAGCGCGCGTACTCATCGAAGTCCACCGCGTCCAAAGCCCCTGAATCCGGTTTGATCTTCTCGACCTCGGCCAGCTCGACCACCCATTGCCGGGCGGCGGCCGCCTCGATCTGCTGCCGCAGCTTCCTGATCGGGCTTTCGTATTCGAAACGGATGGCGCGGCCCTGCAGGGCTTCCGGCACCGGCAGGAACGCGCCGGCGCGCAGCAGGATCTTGAAGTCGCGCTCGATCAGCACCGCCTTGTAGTCGGTATCGAGCCGGCCGAAGGTCGGGCCGATCTCGCGGATCATCTCTTCCTTGCGCTGGATGATCTCGGTCGCCGTCATGTTGGGACCGTCGACCGGCAGGTTCAGCACATTGCGCAGGAACGCGGCGAAAATCTGCTGCCGCGTATCCATCTGCATCTCGCGGGTCAGCGGCAGGTTGGCGCCGGACTGCAGCGGAAAGAACGGCACCCCGCCGACCTTCGCCGCCGTCTCGACGTCGTAATAGGCCAGGCCGCCGGGAAACGTGTTCACCTCGTTGAAGCTGCTGTCATTGGGAACAGCAAGAGGAGGATCGGCGGCGCGCTGCCCGGCAATCAGGAACGTCTCGCCCATCGCCTGCAAGGTGTTGCTGTCGGGCAGCGCGATCATTCCAGGGGAGCGGCCGTAATCCTCGCCCGATGTCGTGTCCCAGCGCGGCACGGCAAAGGGAAACTCGTGATAGCCGCGCTCCTCGACGCAATGTTCGGAGGCGACCTCAATCCAGTACGCGGCATACGGCAGGTTCCTGGCCAGCAGCGCGTCTTCGCGGCCGTTGCCGCGCGGAACCACGATGTGCAGGAACTCGACCTTGTCCTCGAACTTCTTCGCCGCGTGTTTCTCGCGAACTTCCTTGCCGAGCCGCTCGACGCCCCATTTGTTGACCGCCTGGCGCACCGTCAGGGTGCGCGACCGGAACAACCCCTGCGCCTCGCCCTCTTCCGAGAAGAACACCACGCCGTCGCGCAGCGGCACCGATTGATGCAGCAGATGCGACAGCCTGTTCCCTTCGGCGGCATAAAGAATGCCGGTGCCGAACACGACGATGGAGCGGTTGGTCTCGCCGCGCGACTGGCGGAACCGCGCGCGCGGATCGTCCAGCGCCGCCTGCAGCCGCCGCTCGCTGTCATCCAGCCAGAACTTCACCGCGTCGGTATCGGCAATGCCTTCACCTTCGGGCCGGATGAAGAACGCCTTCTGCCCTTCCGGCCACAGCATGGCATCGATCGCGTTGGCCAGACCGCGCGCCGCAATCATCGGCGTGCCGTCGAAAATCTCCTCGCTGCGACTGGCGCCCTCGGCAGGCGACGACGCAAAGCCGGCGGATTGCGGCAGCATCACGCGCGCCAGATCGTCCCAGTGCGAATGCCACACAGAGCGCCCGTCGCGCAGGCCACGATAGCGGCGAATAAGGTCGCGCACCTGTTCCAGAGCGAGCGCCATCAGCCGAGCAACGCCTTCTCGGCCCCGCCCGCCACCGGCCGCTCCAGTGGGGCCGCCCCCAGCCGGTCCTCGCGCGGCGCAATGATCGCCGCCGCGCGCCCTTTGCGCTTCTGCTCCGCCAACCGCGCCTTCTTCTTCGCCTCGGCAATCGCCGGATCCTCGCGCGTCGGCACCGGCGGCGCCGGCTGAATGGCAGGCGACCCGCCCCCTCCAAAGAACCCCATGGTCAGTCTCCGTGAGCTGGCGCCAGGTGACGATGCAACTGGCGCGTGGTGATGATGAAAAACCTGCTTATGCCGAGGATGCGCTTGGCGATCTCGACACAGGTGGCCGGCATCACCGGCGCGTAGTAACGCGCGGGCGCCCGGGTGCTTTCGATGACGGTGCAGCCTTTGGTGCGGAAGCGCGCGGCGATGTCGAGCGACGTCGGGCCGAGCAGTTCGGCATAGGGGCGGCCGTAGGCGCCGTCGATGCGCAGCCAGTGGCCTTTGTCCTGGATGACGCAGAAGACGTGATCGAGGTGGTTGGTGCCGCAGAAGACGACGAGGACCACGCTGCTCATGTGCCCCCCACTTCCGAAGAATAAGGTCGGCTTCGCCGTCCATTGTGCTGGGTCCCGGATCGGCGCTCGCCCCGGAAGGGCTCGCTGGTCCGGGATGACCGGTGGGTGACGGAACTTTTTCCGACCTTCGCCGGTCATTCTCTCCGGAGGTTCCGCAATGTCCTATGTCCGGTTCGCCGCAATGATCGCCACCTCGACGGTGGTGATGTTCGGGTTGATGTATCTGAATACCTGGTCGCTCGATCACGTCTTCTACAGCCAGACGCGCACCTGGATGGCGCTGCTTATGGGCGCCACGATGGCCATCGTCATGCTGGGCTTCATGTGGCGCATGTACGAAAACAGAAAGGCGAACGTCGCCATCATGCTCGGCAGCGTGGCCGTGTTCGCCGTGTCCCTGTGGCTGGTGCGAAGCCAGGAAACGGTTTCCGATGTCGCCTACATGAAGGCGATGATCCCGCATCACTCGATCGCGGTGATGACCAGCGACCGCGCGCATATAAGCGACCGGCGCGTCCGGCAGCTCGCCGACAAAATTCTGGAGGCTCAGGTCAGGGAGATCGACGAGATGAAAGCCCTGATCGCCGAGCTTGAGAACTATCCCATGTCCCGGGCCGCTGCCGATCTGCCGCCGGCAGAGGTTGGGCAATAAGCTCCGGCAAGCTCACCTCCGATTGATCCGGGGCCCTGTGTTCCGGACATAAGGTCGGCTTCGCCGTCAATCGTGCTGGGTCCCGGATCGGCGCTCGCCCTTGAAGGGCTCGCTGGTCCGGGATGACAATTGGGGGTTAGCCTCTCCAGCGATGCGGCCGGTATTTTGAATTGGCGCGTGCCGGTTGCTTCGGCCCGCCGGTGAAAACCATCTCGCGTTCAATGCGCTGCATCTCGCCGCGATACTGCGCCGATGTTTCTTCGGTCCAGCCGTTGTGGCGTTCATCGTCGGTCACTTGGATTGCGCAGTCCATCATGCAGCGTCCTATCGCCATCCTTCGAGACGCGCACTGCGCGCGCTCCTCAGGATGAGGTTTGTTGTTTTGAGGCGATGATCGGCATTTGCCGATCATCTAAAGAATGACCTCATCCTGAGGAGGCGCGCAGCGCCGTCTCGAAGGATGGCGACGTTCACGCGCGCCAGCGGTGAGGATCGTAGCGACGGTTCGCACGAACAGGCGCAACACTCCGCACCTCCCGCCGCTCCTTCAGGCCCATCGCCAGATAGCGGAACGCATCGGCGGGATGCGAGGTCCAGTCGTGTTCCGGCCTGTCGTTGAACATTCGCCGGTCTTCGTTCCACTCCTTGCGGTACTGCCGCAGCGCCTCGATCCCTCTTGCGCATTTCTCGGCGTCGAACCAGCAGCGCGGCAGGATCACGCGGACGGCGTTGATGCCGTCTTCCAGGTTGGCGCGCGGGACTACGCGCTGTCCGCGATGCAGGCCAAGGCTGGACAAGGTTTTCAGCCGCGTGTGGCCGGTGCCGAGCTCCAGCGATTCCGCGTCATGCGGCAGGATGAAACCCTGGCGGTCGTCATAGACATACGGCTTCTCGCTCAACACCTTTGCGTAGTGTTCGAGGCCGACGCCGGCGTTCTCGTAATAGTCGATCAGGCGGATCTCGCGGCCGATCAGCTGCGCGAACCAGATCGCGGTCGCATCGCCGATGCCGAGGTCCCAGGCGGTGACCACCGGGAACTGCGGCTCCCACGCCACGCGGGTCAGCCGCCCCTCTTTCTCCGCCGCGGTCAGCGCCGCGCCGTAATAGGCGCCGACCAGTGCGGCCTGGAACGAGCAGTAATACTCCTGCTCGATCATCTCCTCCGGCATGCCGGAGCGCCGCTCCTCTTCGATCGTCGCAGCGTCGATCACGCCGGTGTCGTCCACGGTGAGACGCTCGAAAAACCAGTCGCTGTTGGCCTTCGCCATCTCGAACAACCCCGCCCCGTGATTGCGCCCGCGCGGGGTATAGATGAACAGCGCCCAGCCGCCGTTCTCGGCGAGGATCGGGCGCAGATAGTCCCAGGCGCGCGGATTGGCGATGGCGTATTCCGAGAACACGATGCCGGCGGGGTTGGCGCCGACCAGCGCATTGAAATTGTCGGAGCCGACCACCTGCCACGTCGATCCGCTGGTCAGACGGATCAGCATCTCGTCGTCGCGTTTCGATTTGCGGATCGCTTCGGGAAACGCCTGATCGATCATCCGCCGTCCCTGCCGGTCGATCCCTTCCCACACCACCTTGCGGCCCTGTTTGGCCGTCGGCAGCATGTGCCAGTAATTCGCCGGGCGCTGATCCGCGGCGCAGGCGGTGAAATTCATCGCCGTTGAGTCCTTGCCGGCGCGGCGATGCCACACCGCGACGGCGCGCTTACCGCCGTTCTCCAGATACTGCCACAGGGCTTCCTGGTGCGGTTTCGGTCGCCAGAGGTTCGGAAGAAGAAGCTCTTGGGAAGAATTTTCTGACCACGACGGTGACATTGGCCTTACCCTTCGGCGCGTGACGGGAAAATTTCCCCGGCCGACGCATGTTCAGCATGTATCTCAACTGGCGATCGCTGTAATCGATCCGGGGTCCGGGGACCTCTCCGCCGTGAAAGACCGGCCGCTCTCTCCCGGCCTGCATCCGCCGCCGCGCTTCTTCTTCCAGCCGGTCGGTGCCCGCCTCAAAGGCTGCGTCCCATGCGGCGGCAAAGCCGGTATCCACCGCGCGCCAGTTGTAAACGGTCTGCCGGTGGACGCCCGCGCGGGCGGTGGCCACCGTCACACTGGCGCCGTCCGCCAGCGCCTTTAGAAAGGAAGCGCGCCTCTCCTCTATGTTCTTAAGCCGGCAATGCATTCACGCCGCCGGTGCGACTGAGGCGCGCGGCACGATCACGGGCACGGCGCCGCCCAGCATGTCGCAGGTGACGGTGACGGTGCGCCTGTCGGGATCGGCAATCGCGACGGTGGCAAGCCGCCCGGCAAACGCACCATCGATGATGGCGACCACCTGACCCGGCGTGAGCGGCACATCCTCGCGCACGTTCTCCGCGAAGGTGCCGGCAAGGTCGCGCAGCCGCTGCATCTCGACATCGGGAACGCGGCGCGGGCGGCGGCTGTCGTCGCAGATCACCCGTCGCACGCCGATGCGGCTGAAGATCGCCGGCCAGCGCGGATGATCGGTCGCGAAGTCGGCGAAGAAATAGCGGGGCAGCAGCGCCCGCTTCACCATCTCGACGCGGCGTCCCTTGCGCACCCGCAGCACGTATTGCGGCAGGTAGACGGGAATGCCCAGCGCCTTCACCGCTTCGGACGCGACCAGTTCGGCGCGCGAGTTGCTTTCGACGACATGCCAGTTCTCGGTCATTCCAGCTCCAATGTCGTCGTCCTTCGAGACGGGCGCTCTGAAGCGCCCTCCTCAGGACGAGGTCTGTTGTTTTAAGTCATAAAAAAGAACCTCATCCTGAGGAGCCCGCCGAAGCGTCAGCGAAGGCGGGCGTCTCGAAGGATGGCGACCTCTCCATGCATCCGCACTTCCAGTGCCTGCAGGTTTGTCAGGCATAAGGTCGTTGGCGTTGCGCCGCTCTCAATGTCTATTTGCCGGACGAGCGGAGGATTTGGAACGGCGAAGATGTCCGGAAACGAAACGAAGATGTCCGGAAATGAATTACCAACTCATCTGTCACTTACTAAATCTGTCACCCCGGCGAAGGCCGGGGCCCAGCATTCCGAAAAATAGCGGCGGCTTCGCCGTCAATTGTGCTGGGTCCCGGATCGGCGCTCGCCTTTAAGGGCTCGCTGGTCCGGGATGACAGTGGGGGTGTTGCTTGCGCTCGCTGCACCACGTCGTACATCGCCTGCTTTCCGATCCCGAAGCGGTGCATGATCCTCTTGTTAGGCGCGCCGGCGCGTTTCATCACCAGCAATGCAGCTTCCGCTTCTGCCGAGAGTTTGCGGGGGCGCGGCATTACAGCGCGCCGTTCTTGCGGGGGACTTCGCCCGACGGCAGCGCGCCCGAGTGGTGCCACGTCTCGTCCTCCATCAGCGCCAGCAGGTGATCGAAAAACGAGCGGCCTGTGAGGCGCGACAGGCGCAGCAGGGTTGTCAGCGCCGCGCCCGTCGCCTGATCGGGCAGTTCGTAGACGACCGCGCAATGCGCGCGGCAAAAGGGCTTCCCCACCACCGGGGCCTCGCCGCATTTGTCGCTGTCCTGGTAGTAGGACTTCTCCGCCGCGATGAACTGGCAGCTCCGCTTGGGATTTACCGGGAGTGCCGAGAAATGCAAAGTCTTGCGATCGAGCGTCGAATAGATCGTCACGATGTGGGTGCCCCTGAACAGATGAATAAAAATCTGTCATCCCAGCGAAAGCTGGGACCCAGGTGGAGCAATCGCGCCGTAAGGCCACCGGTGGTGAGCCGGCAACCACCCAACGGCTGGGTCCCAGCTTTCGCTGGGATGACAACGGGAGGGGGATGACCAGCGGGACAGCGGAGTGGCGGGGAAAACGGGTGCGATACGTCCACACCCTTACGTTGCGATAAACGCAATTTTCTCGCAAGGCATTAATTGCGATATCCACAACTTTGTAAATCGGGCTTGACTTAAATTGCGTTTACCGCAATAAATTCGCATGAACCTCGACTGGATTCGGCAGGGCCTGAAGCGGCCGGGGAAGAGCCAGGATGGGCTGGCGGCGGCGCTTGGCGTGCATCCGGCGCAGATCAGCCGGCTCCTGGCGGGCACGCGGCGGCTGCGGGTGGATGAGCTGGCGGCGATCTCCGCCTATCTCGGGGTGACGCCTGAGACGGGCGCGCCCCTCGCCTCACCTATGTCGACCGACGATGACGGTGCAGCGCTCGATCCCGCACACCTCAATACCGGACGGCGCGCGACAGCGCCGACCTTCGGCGATCTCACGCGCGATCTGCCGGTGCGCGGTGTCGCCATCGGCGGCGAGCATGGGCGCGGCGATTTCCGTTTCAACGGCGAGGTGGTGGATCATCTGCGCCGCCCGCCGCGCCTTGGCGGCGCCAAGGATGCGTTCGTCATCTACCTGACGGGCGACAGCATGTTCCCCAGGTTCAAGGAAGGCGCGCCCGTCTACATCCACCCGGGCCAGCCGCCGCGGGTCGGCGACGACGTGCTGGTCGAACTTCACCCGGAGCGCGAGGGCGAAGCCGGTGCGGCGATGGTGAAGATCCTGGTGGCGCGCACGTCAACCAAGCTGAAGCTCGCGCAATACAACCCGGCGACGACGAAGATCGAGCTCGACATGCGCAAGGTGAAGAACGTCTTCCGCGTCGTGCCGTATGAAGAGCTGCTGAATTTCTAGAGGCTGCGACCCGGGAATGACGGTCTTATATATTTCCCTGTCATGCCCCGGCTTGACCGGGGCACCCATCCTCTCTTCGCCACCCTATAAAGATGGGTCCCGCCCTTGGGCTCGACCCGAGGGGCAAGCCGGGGGATGACGGACAGTGGTGGCGGACGGGGGATGACAGGGATAAGAGATCGGGGATGACGGCCGCGAAAAAACGGCGATCAGCGCGTCAGCGCGCGCCGAGACGGATCCCCGCCGTGCGCTTGACGATGATGCCGTAGCATTCGCACGATGCCTTTTCGAGCGCCTTGCGGTTGAGGATCTCGATAATACCGCGGCTGTAACTGATCACACCGCTGTCCTGCAGGCGGCGCGCGACCTCGCCGACCGTGTTGCGGCTGACGCCCAGCATCTCCGACAGGAATTCCTGCGTCAGGCGAATGACATCCGTTTCGCTTCTGTCGCGGGTCTGCAGGATCCAGCGGCACAGGCGCTTGTCCACGTCGTGGAGCGCATTGCAGGCCGCGGTCGCCTGCACCTGCGCCAGCAGCGCCTGGTTGGACGCGACGATCATGTCGCGCAGCGCGGTGCCGGTCTGAACCGCCTTGCGGAAGGCGACGGCGCCGATCCGCGAGGCCACCAGCGGCAGTTGCACGACGGCGCGGTCGAGCGCCGCATGCAGGCCAAGTCCGGCCATCGCGCCGACTGCGCCCTCCTGTCCGACGGTCGCGGTTTCGATCGCCTTGCCGTCGTTCATCACGGCCAGCAGCGAGACCATGCCGCTCTGGGGAAAATAGACAAACTCGACCTCGTCGCCGGGGTCGTGGAGCAGTTCACCCTGCTCCAGCGTCACGGTGCCGAGAGATGGAGCGAGGCGTTCGAATTCGTTACGGGTAAGCGAGGCGAGCAACCGGTTGGCCAGAGGCCCCGTTGTGTCTGTTTTCATTTTAATTTTTTGACCTTGTCCGGCCACCAGACGGTGACCGTCGACGAAGCGCGACGCGAGCGCGCTTCAAGACATCCTGATCCCGGCACTATGGGCGCGCGCGGGACAATGGTCTGCCCGGTAGCGCGCATATAGCCACGCCCGACGGATGCGGTCGGGCAGCGTGATCGCGCGGCGATGTCGAAAGCCCGGAACAGTTATATGTCCGGTACAGTTCATATGGTACGTTCGCCGGGCTTTACACCCCCGCAGGCCGCGCCCGCCAAAGATAGTTTGCGACAGGGCGGCCAGCGCTTCTCAGGCGCGTTGGTGCGGGGCTGCAGCCCATGACGACACGGCATCCTGGATAGTGCCGTTATTTGCCCGCTCGATTGCCGCGTTGCCCGTCTCCAGACGGCTCAGGATGACCAGCCGCGTGAAACGGCCGGAGTTTCGCCGTTGTGCCATTCCGGTGGCGCGATGTCTTTACACGCCGGCAGCGGCGGCGCGCGGCGTGCCGTCAGAAAGCCATTGCGATGCCCAAAGTGCTCCTGATCGATGACGACCCCGACGTGCGACGCACCTTCGCGCTTATGCTGGAAACGCTCGAAGCGGATGTCATCGAGGCGACCAACGGCGCCGAGGGAGTAGCCCTTTATCTCGAACACGCGCCGCATCTGGTGATCACCGACATCATGATGCCCGTCATGGACGGCATCGAGACGGTGAAGGAGATCCGCGCCATCGATCCGCACGCCCAGATCATCGCGCTGTCCGGCGGCGGCCGCGGCAAATACGAGAACCCGCTCGCGCTGGCACAGCAGATGGGCGCCGCCGCGTCGCTCGAAAAGCCGGTCAAACTTCGCGAACTCCGCGAGATGGTTCAGCTGCTGCTGGAAGACCGGATGTAGCCGGCGTTGCGGAACCGCTCCCGGAACCCCGCACCCTCGCACCCGTTCAGAGCACTTGAATCGGTTTCTCTTCCGGGAGCGGAATAATGGAACAGATGAACGACGGTGGCTGGCTGTGGCTGGTCGTTGACGTGCTTTTCGTCGCGGCCGTGGCGGCTGCGCTCGCTTTCGGCTGGATCAAATACCGCCGGCGCTACCGCGGCGAGACACCGCAGGAGCGCAGCCGCGAACACGACCAGCGGCGGCATCGTCATGAAGCCGCGGGAAAGGGCTAGCGATGCGACCCGCCCTTTTCGCAGTCGGCGTCGGCGCGGCCGTTCTGGTATTCGCGGCGCTCCGCCGCGCTCCGGTATCGAAGTCTTCGCCACCGGCACGGGAGAAGAAGCCGATGCCGGACTGGCATTCGGATTACCGGCCCGACGCACAGGGGCGGGTTTCGGAGGACGATCTGATCGACCAGGCGATGGCCGACTCATTCCCGGCCAGCGATCCGCCCGCCTATTCAAGCAGAGTTACATCGGGTCGACCGGTGTAGGAGCCGGTCCGTATCGCGGCAGTGCAAGCGGTGCCGTTTCGTCGCCGTAGGTTCGCTGGCGAACACAGGCTGTCGGCTTTGTCGCCCGTCGTTTTCATCACAAAACCACTGGCACTCTTTTTACCGCCGGGTAAAATGCCGGCGTCGTGATTCAATAAAACCATCGCAAATTGAATCGACGTCATCTGATTCGACGGGAGATGCCATGAGCAAGGCGCCGACGGTCCTCGTTCTCGACGATGATGCCGCATTCCGGTACGCCGCGGGGCGCACGCTGCAGCAGGGCGGGCTCGACGTGGCCTATGCCACCAGCGGCTGGGATGCGCTGGACGCCTTCACGAAAGCGCCGATCGACCTGATGCTGACCGATATCCGGCTGGGCGACGGAATCGACGGGTTCGGGTTCGCGCGGATGGTGCGGCCGCGCCGCCCCTCGCTGAAGGTGCTGTTCATTTCCGCCTACGACGTCGGCAGCAACCTGGAATTCGGGCGCGTCCTGCGCAAGCCGATCTCCAACGAGCAGCTGATCGCCGAGGTCTGGGCCGAACTGCAGAACCCGGGCCCCGCGCCGGACCGCATCGACGCGGTCGTGACGTCGCAGGAAGCCCTGCAGCACGCGCGCATTGCCCGCGAGGAGGCAGAGCAGGAAACCGATCCGGAAGTGCGGCTGCGGCACCTCCGGCTTGCAGAGCGTTACGTGCTGCTCGCCGACACTCTTTTGCGGATCGAACGGACGTGGGCGCCCGGAGCGTCCGGCTCTGCGAGAGGATCGCACGAGGCGCCGGGCGACTGATTCGGCTTCGCGCTTGAGGGGAAACCCCGACCGTCGCGCTTCCGATGGATGGTCCTGAAGCCACGACGGCAGGGTTTCGTCTGTTAGAACGCGCTCCCGCACCGCATGCTCCGGAGGCAAAAGAGGTAGCGTGGAACGACGCGGCAATCTCTTATCCGTGTGCTTTCGAACAGGACCCGACCAGACGGCGCTCGTGCCAGAGTTCGGCGGTCCATGCATTCGGGTCGCCGCGGAGAATGATGTCGGCCCGCTCCAGCGCCGCGGCCAGTGTCGGCGCCCGCAGGGTCATGGCCGCGTCGACCCGACCGTCGCGATCGGCGAGCAGCACGAGATAGCTGTTCGCGTGTTCCACGATCGTGAAGGACGTCGCACGCGCGAACCCGTTCCAGTTTGGGCTCCAGCCTGGTCCAAGGAACCCGCGCATTCCCAAAACGTTGGACGCCGCATGGTTGCTGCCGTCCCGGCGGCATCAGGGACTTTGGGAGTTTTGACATGGCAAAGAAGAAAACGGCCAGCCGGCCCGGCGCCGCCTATGCGCTCACGCTGCTGCGCAAGGACCACGCGGAGGTGACGGCGCTGTTCGACAAATACGAAAAGGGCATGAAGCGGATGGACGACGCGAAGAAGACCGAACTCGCGTTGCAGATCTGCGACATGCTGACCGTGCATGCCAGGATCGAAGAGGAGATTTTCTATCCGGCGTGCCAGGAGATCGAGGGGCTGGAAGATATTCTGGCCGAGGCGAAGGTCGAGCATCAGGGCGCCAAGGATCTGATCGCCAAGATCTCCGCCGACCGGGCCGGCGACGAGGACTACGACGCGATGGTCACGGTGCTTGGCGAATATATCAGGCATCACGTGAAGGAAGAGCACGGCGAACTCTTCCCCAAGGTGAAGAAATCGGATCTCGACCTGAAGGAGCTCGGCGAGCAGCTCGAGGCGCGCAAGCAGGAGCTGATGAGCGCCTCGGGAAGCGAGCGCAAGGAGGCCCGCGAGGGGACCGGCGCGCATCGCGCCCTCTGATCCGCACGCCCCGCCCCGCCCGTGCCGGCCGCGCACGCCGGTGTGGGCGGGGCGTGTCGTTTTGGGCCAAAAACCCTTAAAAAACGCCGTTAACCCGCGAAAACAGGCTCCCTTTCGGGGGGCGTTCTCCGCTATAATCGCGCCATCGTCGGCATGGGATAAAGGCGCCGGCGGCTGAGAGATGAGCCGGCCCCGATTGCGATATCGTTCACGATATCCGGGGCCTGGCGTGCTCCCGCCTGCACATGGGAGACACAGCCTTGAGTAAGAAGCCGCAGGAACCCCTCCCCGATTTCATGCCGGGGCCGGATCAGCACGCCACGCGCCGGCGCTCGGCCGAAGCCGCGCCTCGCGCAGCGGAGCGGGCCGCCGCCAGTCCCAAGCCGTCCCGCGACCGCCGCGCCCCCAAGCCGGCGACGAAGCGGAAGTAAGGCGTCACAGGAGAACCCGGAGAATTCATGGCCTATCAGTCCTTCCAGCCCCTGATCGGCGACGGCAACGTCGTCGACGCCAAGGTAAAGTGGTTCAACACGACCAAGGGTTTTGGTTTTGTCGCCCTTCCTGACGGCAGCGAGGCGTTCCTGCACATGTCGGCGCTACAGTCGGCAGGGCTAGCGGCGCCCGGTGAAGGGGTCACGATCAAGTGCGAGGTCGGGGCCGGCAAGAAGGGACCGCAGGTCACCCGCGTGGTCGAACTGGTCGGCAACGGCGGCGCACCCACGGCGGCGCCGCGCCAACATGTTGAGCAGAACCAGCCCGCACCCGCTGGCACGATCGATGTCGAGGGTTCGGTGAAATGGTTCAGCGTCGAGCGCGGCTACGGCTTCGTGACGATGGACGATGGCGGAGACGACGTCTTCGTCCAAGCCGACTACGTCCGCCGCGCCGGACTGCAATCGCTCGATACCGATCAGCGCGTCATTGTCAGCGTAACGACAACCGCCAAGGGCCGTGAGGCAAGGCGCATCCAGCTTCTCGACCTGAACTAAGCGAGGAGCTTTGCCCCCTCGGTTGGGCGCAGCGCCGCCCCTACGTGTCGAGCTGATCCCGCCCTAGGCGCGATCTCCGGGCGGCCTCAAGCCCCTCGCCATCAAGCGACGGCCTCGCGGTGCGGGTAAACGCGTCGGCCTTCACCGGCCGCTGCCGCACCAAGTTCATCAGCCCCTTATGCCGCGACTTGCGCAGGCGGATTAGGCGCTGATCGTTGTGCCACAGTTCCAGACGCAGATGGGGGCTGTCCTGAAAGAGGCCGCTCGCGATCCGTCGTGCGGCGACGTGGTCCGCGGCCTCAATGCGCTCGACAGCCATGACCTGCATCAGCACATCCAGGAAGTAGGCTTTGTACCCTTTCGTCATCGCCGTGCTTTCTGCCGCGCCTTGCGGCTGCCGTCGCCGATCAGTGGGACGGGACATTAGCGGCGCGCCAAGCCCCGGGCGTGTGACAAGGGCATAGCATCGTTGCCATCGAAAGACGTTGGACAGGGTCGGCACGCGCGCAATGGCCGACCTCTTCCAGAGCGAATTTCCCCGGCTTTATGTAGAGTTGCGAACATAGACCCGCCCCCACGTTCACGAGCCAAGCCATGCCTCAGCCGAAAAACACGCCTCCGCTTGCCCTTGATGCCGCGACGATGCCGCCGCGCACCAAGCCGTCGAATTACCCGGAACCCTTCTATGCGCGGATGGCAAAACGCGAAAAGCGCGTGCTGGGCGACGTCTTCGGCCTGAAAAATTTCGGCGTGAACCTCACGCGGCTGGCACCCGGAGGCGAGTCCGCGCTGCTGCACCGGCACAGCCGGCAGGATGAATTCATCTACATCCTGGAAGGTGACGTTGTCCTTGTGACCGATGATGGCGAAGCACGCCTTCGCCCGGGCATGTGCGCCGGCTTCGCTGCGGGCGGACGGGCGCACCAGCTCGTCAATCGCAGCGCCAGCGACGTCGTCTATCTCGAAGTCGGCGATCGCACGCCAGGCGACACCGGCGCCTATCCCGCCGACGATCTCCAGGCAACCGCGACACCCGAGGGGACCTGGCGCTTCTCCCATAAGGACGGGACGCCGTACTGAACGCTTGCGTTAAAATTGCGATTATCGCAACATACTCCCGAGGGCCAGTTCGCCCAAAGGAGGAGCATGGCTGTTTATCACGACGACTATTACGGACCGGCTGAGCTGCAGGACGAGTACCGCCGGGGCTTTGTCGACCGCGCCGGGTTCCAGACGCTTACCGGACAGCTTCACGACTGGAGCGGCTCGGTGGCGGCGGCGCGCTTTCGCATCAGCATCGCGCTCAGAGCCAAACGTGCCCTGCGTCAGTCGCTCATCGCCGCGACGGCCGGCGTCTCGACTGCACATGTGCAGACTGAGCACCGACGGTCCGCCGACCGCCATGTCGATGATTGCGTGGCGACCTACCGTGAGTGCCGGCGCATCCTGGCAAAGCTGCGGCAGCGTCACCGCCGCGGGCGATTCTCCCGGACGGAATTACACGCCGCTGAGTGACCCGCCGGCGAATTGCCCGGCAAGGCGATCCCTCACTGTCTGAATCACACCCGCCCAGTCACCACGGCTCGATTGCCGGAACAGGCGCGCGGTCGGGTACCAGGGACTGTCCTCGCGATCGAGCATCCACTGCCAGGCCGGATCATGTTCCAGCAAAACCCAGGTCGGCCGGCCGAGCGCGCCGGCAAGGTGCGCCACCGCGGTGTCGATGGTGATGACCAGATCGAGTTGGGCGAGGATCGCCGCGGTATCCGCAAAGTCGTCCAGCGCGTCGCCGAAGTGACGCAGATCGTCCCTCGCCGCGATGAACTCACGATCGCCGTCGCGCAGTTCCTTCTGCAGGCTGATGAATTCGATGGTCTGCAGCGCCAGCAACGGAGACAGCGCTTCGAGCCGAAGGGAACGTGTCTTTCCTTCGAGATTGGTCGGGCTTCCGGCCCAGACCAGGCCGACCCGCGGGCGCCTTACCGATCCAAGGCGGTCGCGCCAGGCCGCAATCTTCTGCGCCGATGCCCGCAGATAGGGCTCGCCCGGAATGGCGTCGACCGTGACGCCGAGCACGCGCGGAACACTCATCAGCGGCGAATAGACATCGAACGCGGGCAATGCCTCGCCGCGCACCACGACCTCATCGATCTCGGGGATTTCGGCAAAGACGGGCTTGAGGGGGGCCCGCACCTCAACGACCAGACGACCGACCTGCCTGCGCACCAGAGGCAGAAAACGCGCGACCTGAAGGGCGTCGCCGAAACCCTGTTCGTGATAGACGAGGAGCGTCTTCTCCCTGGCGTCCGATTGTCCCGTCCACCGGATCTGCGGAATTTCCGGCAGCCTCAATCCGTGCTTCGTCTGCCAGCGCCACTCGTACTTTTCCCAGCCCGCAGTGTAGTCGCCGAGCAGCAGCCGAATGAGCGCCTCGTTGAAATGCGCCTCCGCCAGATTCGGATCGAGCGTCGCCGCGCGCCCATAGTCATCGAGAGCATCGCGATAGCGGCCGGCCTTCGCGAGCGTCGCCGCGCGTGAAAAGAACGCATCGGCATCATCGGGATAAAGATCGCAGGCCCGATCGTAGGCGACAAAGGCATCATCCGGTTTCTGAAGACCGGCCAGCGCATGGGCGCGATTTTTGAGGCTCGCCAGATCGTGCGGCACAAGCGCCAGCGCCCTTTCGGAATACGTAAGCGCCTCGCCAAAGCGTGCCTGCCGCAGAAGCAGTGCGCCCTTGTTCGTATAGGGCGAAGCCCATGTCGGCCTGAGTTCGATGGCCCGGTCGAAACACGCCATCGCGTCATCGTCCCGCCCGAGCGCCTCAAGTACAAGACCGCGATTGTAAACGCCGTCGCTATTCGAGGGCGCCACGGCCAGCAGTCGGTCGAGTGCCTCCAGAGCCTCGGGATATCGTCCCAGCGACTTCAGTATGGCGGAGCGATTATTCAGCGCACCCAGATGATCCGGCTGAAGGGAAAGCGTGCGCGCGTAATCCGCCAGCGCCGCCTCGCCGGCGCCCAGCTGCTGCGCCGCAAGGCCGCGATTGTAATAGAGCGATACGGAATCCGGCTGAATGCGGATCGCTGCATCGAAAGTCGCAATAGCTTCCGTGTATCGCCCGGTCAGGAAAAGAACCGTGCCGCGGTTATTCAGGGACAGGAAATGTCCGGCATCAAGCGCCAATGCGCGGTCGTAGTCGGCCAGCGCCTCGTCAAACCGCCGCAGCGCCTGCAGGGCCGCGCCGCGGTTGCACAGCGCATCGACATAGTCGGGTTTGAGTGTCAGCGCGCGACTGAACAGAGCCAGCGCGTCGAGGGGGCGCTGCTTCTGCTGCAGTTCGATCCCGTCGCGATTGAGAATTTCCGAGTCTGTGCCCTGCTGGGGTTCGCCGTGCATAAAGACGGCTTACCAGAACCCGCCCTGCAGGAACATCACGGAATACCATCGGAAGTATGCCCTCCGATCTGTCGGTTTCCTGTCCTCGCGGTCACAGGGTACGCACGGAACAGTGGGACACTGGCGGCGTTGGACAGACATAAGGCGTTTTGACTGCCGACGGGAGAAAACGATGCTCTATTGGGCCCTTATGTTTCTGATCGTGGCGCTGGTTGCCGCAGCGTTCGGCTTCGGCGGCATCGCTGCAACCGCAGCGTCGATCGGACAGATGCTGTTCTACATCTTCCTGGTGCTGTTCCTGATTTCCCTCGTCTTCGGACTGGTCCGGCGCGGACGACCGTAAATCAGGATCTCAGATCCACAGCGGCGTGCGCCTCACCGGGCGCACGCCGTTTATGTTTTTAAGTGCCCTCAACCAATGTCATCCCAGCGAAAGCTGGGACCCAGGTGGCGCGATCTCTACGCAGTCACCCCGGAACGTCCTCTTGGCGGACACTCGACGGCTGGGTCCCAGCTTTCGCTGGGATGACAATCAGAAATACACAGCGGCATGCGTCCACGGACGCGCGCCGTTTGTATGTTTGAAAAGCCTCCCCACCAATCAGGAAGTGCGAGAAACGGACTGCCTCATCCGCGGCGGCGGTGTGTCCCGTGGCTCCGGCGGAACATCGACCTGCGGCACCTCGCTGGGTGGCTGCTCGGGGGACGGTGTCGGGGCGGGCGGCGGCGGCATGGGCGGCGGCCGCTCGGGCGGTACGGGAGGCTGCTGTGGATCGGACATCCAATGCTAACCGCCGCGGCTACGCGATGGTTCCCTGCCCGATGCGCCCCGCGTGCAGGAACCCCCCGTCGCCGCACCCGTTCCTTTCCGACAGCCTGCGAAACAGCGCGGGCTCCACATCACCGAATGGAGCCATCACATGAATTGGGATCAGATCGCCGGCAACTGGAAGAAGATGAGCGGCACAGTGAAGCAGAAATGGGGCCAGCTCACCGACGACGACCTCACCCAGATCGCCGGCAAACGCGATCAGCTGATCGGCCGCGTCCAGGAACGCTACGGCATCGCCAAGGAAGAGGCAGAACGCCAGGTCGACGACTGGGAGCGGTTGTCCCACTGAGGAGGGATCATGAGCGGACATCGACCGACGATCGGACGCGCACCGGATGACGATCTGTCGCCGACGCAGGCGCGGCAGGGCGACAATAGCGGCCATGGGCGCATCCGCTCGGTCATGCTGATTTCGATTTTCGGCGCACTGGCCGGAATGGCGATTGTGTATTTCGCTATTCAGTAACGCGATCGTCTGAATTTCAGGAGAGACCCGGCCGCGCGATTTCAGCATGAAGCTGATTTCGGGCGGCCGGTTTTTGCGCGCGGTCCAATCTTTCCGTCATGCCCCGGCTTGACCGGGGCACCCACATGGAGAGACGCGATAAAGAAGGATGGGTGCCCCGGTCAAGCCGGGGCATGACAAAAGAAGAAAGGACGGCGCCTAGGCCGCGTCGCGGAGCAGCGGCGTTTCCGCCTGTGAGTCCCCGTCCTGTGCCATCTTGAGGCGCTCGGCGGCGTAATCCCAGTTCACCAGCTTGTCGAGGAACGCGTCCACGAAATCCGGTCGCTTGTTCTGATAGTCCAGATAGTAGGCGTGCTCCCAGACATCGATCGTGAGCAGAACGATACCTTTTCCGGTCGCCAGCGGATTTTCCGCATTCGACGTCGAGCTGATCTTGAGCTTTCCACCCTCGAATGTGAGCCAGGCCCAGCCACTGCCGAAGCGCGTCACGGCCGCGTTCTTCAGTTCCTTCTTGAATCCGTCGTGGCCGCCCTTGAAGCTCTTGCCGATGAGCGCCGCAAGGTCGCCGTCCGGCGAACCGCCGCCGCCGGGCTTCATCGATCGCCAGAAGACGTCGTGATTCCAGACCTGCGCCGCGTTGTTGAAGAGCAGCGTCTGTTTCTTGTCCTTTGCGGTGGCCTTGATGATCTCCTCGAGATTCATGTCCGCATACGGCGTGTCCCTGATCAGCTCCGTCATCTTGTCGAAATAGGTCCGGTGGTGCTTGCCGTAATGCAGCGCCACCGTCTTTGCGGAGTAAACCGGCTCCAGCGCATCCTGCGCGTAGGGCAGATCCTTGAATTCAACGGTCATGAATTGCTCCTTCACAAAAATAGCGGAAGGCGCGGCCTCTCTGAGCAGCGCCTCCGATATCCTGAAATTTCGAAGTGTTTGTCGGCCTGAGCGAGATTTAGTGCTTGGCGTGCCCGCGGCCGGTCTTCTCGGCGTCACGCAGCTCCTTGCCTTCCGGTCCCTTGACCGCGCGCTCGGCTTCCCTGGCGCTCTCCTCGACGCGGCCGGAATCCACGAATTCCTTGGTCCGCTTGTTGTAATCGCGCGCCGCCGTCTTGTTGCCTTCGCCTTCGTTGCGCTGTTTGCCGCTCATGAAAGTCTCCCACTAAACTCTGGATGATCGTTCGAGCAGGAACCGCTCCGGGATGGTTTGGTTCCGGCGGGGCTTTCCCCGCCGGTTCCGGACTGCGTGGGAGTTATGCGCTGGCGAGAACCTTGAGGAACTCCGCCGCGCCCCGCTCCTTGCCCTTGTTCTTGCGCTGGTTCTGGCGGCTGCCGGCGGGTTCGCCCTTGTCGAGTGCATCCTGCAACTCGGTGCGGGCGCGTGACAGGCGACTGCGGACGGTGCCGACGGCACATCCGATGACCCTGGCCGCCTCGTCGTAGCCGAGACCCAGCGTGCCAACCAGCATCAGGATCTCGCGATGATGCGGACCGAGGCGCCAGAAGGCGCGGGCCATGTCGTCGAAGTGGACGACCATGTCCTGCGCCGGCTGCGAAACGAGATTGGCGTGATGGATCTCGTCGATCGAAGTACTGACGCCGCGATCACGACGGCGCTGGTCAAGAAACCGGTTGCGCAGGATGGTGAACATCCATGCCTTGAAGTTTGTGCCTTCGGCGTATTGCACCCGCGATGCCCAGGCGCGCAACAACGCGTCCTGCACGAGATCGTCGGCGGCATCCGCGTTGCGCATCAACGAACGCGCATAGGCGCGGAGATGCGGGATGCACTTCTCGTACTGAACCGAGAAATCGCTAGCGACCATCATTTGTTAAGTCCTCCTGCGTCGAACTGCGTACTGACTTGATGTACGCAGCATCGGCGCGGAACCAACGAATGGCTCGCGACTAAACGGGGATAAAAACGTGTCGACGCCTGTGACAGGCGCCGCCCGATTTTTGTTTCAGACCTTCTGCTTCTTCACCGCGTCGTCGATCCGCAAAAGGCAGTTCGAGACGCGCTGCAGCAATTCCGCATTGCTGGTGTCCGGCGGCGGTGTCGCCGTGCCCCCTTTCTGAGCGGGCATGTTCTCCTCGGTGGCGGTCAGAAGCTGGGTCAGATCCTTCTGCCACTGCGACAGAAGCATCTTCTTGGCCTGATCCGTGAGGGATTGGTCGTCGATCAGCTTCTCCGGAACGCCATATTTTGCGGCGGGATCAACCGAGGGCGCGGTCCGCGACGGGGTCTTGCCTGGGGTTTCGTTGGTCGTCATGGAGCAAACAACGCGGGTTACTAGGTACCGTTCCCCGCCGCGCTCATATTTTGAGAACGTTCGATTCTGTGGCTTCAAGGCAACAGTGAAAAAGATCACGGGAATGACGGGAACGGGAAAGCGGACGCGGCGTTTCTCAAAATACTCACGAACCACTCACGATTGGACTACTACTGTAGTCGCCTGTCACGATAGTGTTTCACCCAAGAATTACGGGCTGTCGCCGCCATGTCGCAAAAAGTCACAGCGTTCGATCTTCAGGACTATGTCGAGGGCCATCTGTCGCAGGAGCGGCATCCCTATCTCGACCAGCACCTGACTCAGAACCCCGCCCTCGCCACGCGGGCCCGGCGACTGCAGCGCCAGGTGACCCATCTGCGCGCGTTCGGCGAGCGCATCCTGCGTGAACCCGTCCCGCCCCGGTTCTGCCAGCTGCTGTGGAATCTGAGCGAATAGCGCCGGCGCCACAGCCCTTATCTTCTGTGGGCGACAACAGATGTGACGCTGTAGCCGCCGCGCGTTATCGTCCCCTTTGGGGGACAACGCATGACGACCGATCCGAAGACTCCGAAAAGACCATGGCGCTCGCGGCTCACCACCGACGGGCTTGACCGCACACCGCACCGCGCCTTCATGCGCGCGACCGGGCTCGACGACGCGGCAATCGCACGGCCAATGATCGGCGTCGTCACGACGCAATCCGATGCGACCCCCTGCACCCTGCCGCTTGCGGCGCAGGCAGAGCATGCCAAGGCCGGCATCGTCGCAGCGGGCGGAACCCCGCGCGGTTTTACCGCGATTACCGTCGCCGACAGTATCTCGATGAATCATCTCGGAATGCGCTTCAGCCTGATCTCGCGCGAAATCATTGCAGATTCCATCGAGGCGGTGATGCGCGGCCATTGTTACGACGCCCTGGTGGGCTATGGCGGCTGCGACAAGAACCTGCCCGGCATCATGATGGGAATGGTCCGCTGCAACGTGCCATCGGTCTTCGTTTACGGCGGCGCGGCCTCCCCCGGCATCTGGCGCGGCAGGGAAGTCACGGTCCTCGACGCCTATGAAGGGGTCGGCGCCGTGATGACCGGCGCGATGACCCCAGCCGAGCTCGACGAGCTGGAACGCGCCTGCCTGCCGACCGTCGGTGCCTGTCCCGGCCAGTTTTCCGCCAACACCATGGCGATGGTCTCCGAAGCGCTCGGGCTCGCCCTGCCCGGCTCGTCGATGATGCCGGCAGTCCATCCCGACCGCGCAGCCCTTGGCCGGCGCGCCGGTGAAACCGTGATGCGCCTGCTGAACGAAGGCGGCCCGCTGCCGCGCGATCTCGTCACCCGCAAGAGCCTGGAAAACGCCGCCGCCATCGTCGCCGCGACCGGCGGCTCGACCAATGCCGCCCTGCACCTGCCCGCCATCGCGCATGAAGCGGGACTGCGCTTCACCTTCGACGACATCGCCGAGGTCTTCGACCGCACGCCGCTGCTGGGCGATCTCAAGCCCGGCGGTCGCTTCCTCGCGAAAGACGTGCATGGCATCGGCGGCACGCCGGTTATCCTGCGGGCGCTGCTCGACGGCGGATATCTGCATGGCGATTGCCTCACCGTGGCCGGCGGCACCATTGCCGACGTCGCACGCGGTGCCGCGGCTCCGGACGGCAATGTGGTGCGCGGTTCCAATGCGGCGATTGCGCCGGACGGCGGCGTGGTCGTGCTGAAAGGCAATCTCTGCCCCGATGGCGCGCTGCTGAAGGTCGCAGGCCTCAAGAGCGTCGTGTTCGAAGGTCCGGCCCGCGTGTTCGAAAGCGAAGAAGAAGCCTGTGACGTGGTGCAGGCGCGCAGCTACGAGCCCGGCTGCGTCATCGTCATCCGCAACGAAGGCCCCAAAGGCGGTCCCGGCATGCGCGAAATGCTCGGCGTCACGGCGCTGCTCTATGGCCAGGGCATGGGCGAGAAGGTCGCGCTGCTCACCGACGGCCGTTTCTCCGGCGCCACCCGCGGCATGTGCATCGGCTACGCCTGTCCCGAAGCAGCCGCCGGCGGCGCGATCAGCCTGCTGCGCGACGGTGACATCATCCGCATCGACGGGGCAGCGCGCAGCATCGATGTGAAACTCGGCGCCGCAGAACTGGCAGAGCGACGCCGTGCGAATGCGGGACAAAGCCCACGACGTCTCGCCGGCGTGCTGGAAAAATACGCGGCCGTCGTCGGCTCAGCGCATCTCGGCGCGGTCACGCATTCGGGTGCCGTCGAGTGGCCGCAGGACGGCTGACAGAGATGAAGTTCCTCGCCAGCCTGATCATCTGGTTCGTCGCCGCATTACCGGGCCAGGTGTTGGCAGAGGAATCAAAGGAACTTGCGAGCCATCGAACGCTCTTCTTCTCGTGGTGTATCGGCTCCCCCTGGACCGTTGAAGCAACCACACTCGACGAGCTTGAGCGACTGGACGCCGCCTGCGCGCAGCTGGCGGAGCGGCGGATACAAGACCTCGTCGCTATGGCCGGCGCTCCGAAGCGGCCCGGAGACGATGGCAGCTCAATAATCTTAAAGATGCTGAATATCTGTCGGGAGATGGTCGAGAGGCGTTCCGGCCGTGTGGCCCAAGATGCACGATGCTCTGATCGTGATAGGCGGATGGTGCAGTCTGCGCTCAATCTCCCGGAAGTCTTTGACGCGCATTTCTGGGGCCGCTGGACAATGATCGCAGGCACAGAGCCGGAGCCACAGGATGAAGAAGCCCGCAAACGTCTGACCTCTGCCGTACCCACTGGAGCAACGCTGGCGGCTTTCCGCAGCTATCTGTCCGATATCGGAATGTCGTGCGAGACGAGCGCGCCACAACAGATGACCTGCCATTTTAAGCACGGAGAGCTCGGCTTTGCGGGAAAGCCTGGCGATCGTGCGCATCCGTTCATTGCCGCGATCTTCTGGGAGATTGATATCGACCAGAACGCTGATGGCACGGCCATCGTGACGCGCGTAAGAACGACCGGGGCGTCGCTCTAAGCAGCCGCCCTCAATTCTTATAAGACGGATCCTTCGCGTCGATCAGCCGCACCATTGCCGCGAACACATCTTCGCCCTTGCCGAATTTCGGGTTGAACTGAAACGACTCTTGCGTCGAGTAGCGGATGACTGAATCCGAGATCGGGATCGGCTCGCCGGCCATCCTGGTCGCGACCTGCACGTCGCAGGCACGCTGCACCGTCCACAGCGTCACGAAGGCTTCCGCGATACTGCCGCCATGCACCAGCAGACCGTGGTTGCGCAGGATCAGCACCGGCTTGTTGCCCATGCTGGCCAGCAGGCGCGGCTTCTCGCCGGGATTGACGGTGATGCCCTCGAAATCGTGATAGGCGACCATGTCATGCAACTGCGCGGCGTAGAAATTCGTCGGCGTCAGACCCTCGCGCGAGCATGCCACGGCCATGCCGTTGGTCGTATGGGTGTGCATGATGCAATGCGCATTCGGTACAGCGTCGTGGATCGCACTGTGGATCACGAAGCCGGCCGGATTGATCTGCCACTCGGTGGTGCCGATCACGTTGCCGTCGATGTCGATCTTCACGAGGTTCGAGGCCGTGACCTCGCGATAATGCAGCCCGAACGGATTGATCAGGAAGTGCTTCTCCGGGCCCGGTACCCGCACCGTGATGTGGTTGTAGATCATCTCGGTCCAGCCGAGATGATCGAAGATGCGATAGCAGGCGGCAAGCTTCTGCCGGATTTCCCACTCCTCGCGCGAGCATTGCGCGGGGCGTGCTGCTTCGATCGTCGTCACCGTAGCGCTCATCCCAAACTCCCGTTTCCCGCCTGTTTGCACCAGCTTAGCAGCCCGCGCGAACGGGGCAACCACAGGCTTATACCCGTCGGGATAGGGTGAGGACCCGATGGTAACAACCTACGGTTTACACCATAGATTGAGACGACATCACCGGTCCAAAGACCCCTTCGTGACCAGCACACTGCAGCCGGCCAGCGCGTTCTACCGCCGTGAGGTGGAGCGGCTTCTGAGCCTTGCCGACGCCGCCGCATCGTCCGAGATGCGGGGCGAGCTTGCGCGCATGGCCAAGCTCTATCAGCGCCTCGCGGAACAGGCGGAAAAGCGCAGCGCAGCGGAGAGTGCCGGTGCTCCCTCGTCGGAAATCAGGGTGGACGATGCGGACACTTCCGGCGCCTAAAGACCCGGTAGCTTGCCACCGCGCCCCTTGAGTATAGTCCGCCCGGTCGGCGGCCGGCGAACACCCATGTACGAAGACCCGGGTTGTGCCATTTTCCACCGACGACGATGGAAAGGGCCCGTCCCGATGAGCGATCAAAGCACACTGCCGACCGATTTCGACGAGGCCCCCCTGGCCGAAATCGAAAAGGCGGTGCCGTCGGACGAGTTCAGGTCTTTCATCGCCGAATATCTCCGCAGCGCGGAAGAACGCATTACGCTGGTCGAGACAATTGCCAGGGGCGGCGACCTCGCGACACTCGCCGGAGAAGCGCACAAGCTCATCTCCACCTCCGGCAGCTTCGGTGTCATGCGCGCTTCGGTCCTGGCCCGGGAGCTGGAGACGGCGTGCAAATCCGGCAAGGCTGACGAGTCCCGCGCCCTTGTCGCGCAGATTGCAGAGTCATCGCGCCGCGCCTGGGCAACGATGCGCGCGCGCTTCCTACCCAATGCGGCGTAATGCCTGAAACACAGCGTCTTGGTTTCCGCTCAAGCGAAGCGGAAAAGGAGCAGAACCGCGGCCGCGTTGTCCTGGCTGTCGACGACGCGCCGGAGCTGCTGCTTTACCTCCGTACGATCCTTCGCGCCGAGGGCTATGCCTTCTTCGGAGCCGCCAGCGGCTATGAGTGCCTCGAAGTGGTGAGCCGGCTCAGCCCTCGCCTGATCCTTCTCGATGTCGAAATGAGCGGTCTCGACGGCTTTGCGACCTGCCAGCGCCTGCGCATCATCCGCGAACTGAATAATGTGCCGATCGCGTTTCTGACCGCCCACAAAACCGGCGCCGATGTGACGGACGGGCTCGCGGCCGGCGGCAACGACTTCATCGCCAAGCCCTTCGATCGCACCCAGTTGCTGGAACGCGTCCGCTACTGGACGCAGCGCACACACGACCTGTCGAAGCCGGAGCCGAAAAAGAAGTAGGGCCGGTGTCAGCGCCTGACATCGACAACGATGCGGCCCCGCACCTGACCTTTGAGGATTTTTCCGGCGGCACCGGGCAGGTCGCCAAGGCCGATCACCTCGATCATTGCATCGAGCCTGTCCATCGGCAGGTCGCGGGCGAGACGCGCCCATGCCTCCCGCCGCTCCGGCATCGCTTTCATCGCTGAGTCGATGCCCTGCAGGCCGATGCCGCGCAGCAGGAACGGAATGATATTGACCGGCACATCGTTGCC
Source organism: Alphaproteobacteria bacterium (assembly GCA_965279355.1). GTDB lineage: Bacteria > Pseudomonadota > Alphaproteobacteria > CACIAM-22H2 > CACIAM-22H2. The sequence continues at coordinate 1,048,234 of OZ257155.1, forward strand.
GCCGGTGTTGCCGCAGGCTGCCACGCAAGACCCGTATTTCATGGCCGGCAGCACGCCGCCCAGCACACCGCCGCCGACCGCATCGACGCAACCAGCCCAGCGTTCTGCAACCAGCGGCTTGCCCGGCGGCGTCGCAATCGCCGCGCGATCCACGACCTCGGTCGCACCCAGCGATTTCAGATAGTCGGTGAGGTCGGCACGGCCAGTCGACGCCACGACCCGGTAGCCGAGCCTGGCGAGAACGGCGACTGCAATGCTGCCAAGTCCGCCGCTTGCCCCGGTCACCAGCACATCGCCGCTGCCGGATGTCATGCCGTGGCGCTCCAGCGCCATCACCGCCAGCATCGACGTGAACCCGGCGGTGCCGATGGCCATCGCCTGCTGTGCGCTCATGCCTTGCGGCAGCTTCACCAGCCAGTCCGATTTGACCCGGGCGCGCTCGGCATAGCCGCCCCAGTACCATTCGCCGACCCGCCAGCCTGTGAGAATGACGGCATCGCCCGGCTTGAAGTCGGGTGACGTCGAGTGTTCGACCGTGCCCGCGAAATCGATCCCGGGTACATGCGGATACTGCCGCACGATCCGCCCAAGACCGTGGAGGATCATGCCGTCCTTGTAGTTGAGCGTGGAGTGCGTGACCGCAACGGTGACGTCCCCTGCCGGCAAACGATCCTCCGCGACCCGCTGAAGCGAGGACGTGACTGTCCCGTCTTTCTCTTCAAGAACCAGCGCACGGAAGTCGGCCATGGGGATATCTCCGGCGGAGCGTGCAACCCTTCGAGATGGTCGAGGGACGCCATGCTCTCCTTGCGGAGTTTACCAGCGACGGTAGCGGGGGTCGTTGTACGGCGAGTGCGGGTTGGATTCCGCTTCGAAACCGTAGCGCGAGGCCGGTGAACCGCGATCGTCGGAACGGCGCCGGAAGCCGAAGGGATCGCTGGGCGAAGTGGAGCGGCCCGGCCCAACCGACCACGAGAAGCCACCCGGCGTCTCACCACGCGATGACGTGTCCGGCCGGAACGACTGGCCCTCGCCCTGGAGCGACCGGCTGTCGCCGCTGATCGACCGGTCGCCGCCGCGCGGATAGATTTCGTCAACCGTCCGCTGCGCATGAGCGCTGCCGGTTATCGCGATCGCGGCCACCAGACCAATGAAGAGTGCTTTCATGGCTTTCTCTCGGGAGGGCTCTCGTCAGACTGGGATTGATCCTAGCACAACGGCCTCCGGGGTCACAGGATGCCGTCAGGCCCGCAGCGGCTCCAGAATCGAAACGTAATTGGCAACCGCGGCGCCGCCCATATTGAAGACCCCGCCCAGTTTGGCGTTCTTCACCTGCATATCGCCAGCCGCGCCGGTGAGCTGCATCGCGGTCATGACATGCATGGAGACGCCGGTGGCGCCGATCGGATGGCCTTTCGACTTGAGGCCGCCCGACGCGTTCACCGGCAGCTTGCCGGTCTTCTCGGTCCAGCCCTCGGCGATGGCGCGCGCGCCCTGCCCCTTCGGCGTCAGTCCCATCGCCTCGTATTGCAGGAGTTCAGCAACGGTAAAGCAGTCATGCGTCTCGACCAGGCTGAGATCGTCAAGATTCAGCTTCGACGCCTGGAAGGCCTGCTGCCAGGCGCGCTGGCAGCCCTCGAACTCAATGATGTCGCGGCGACTCATCGGCAGGTAGTCGTTCACCTGCGCCGTGGCGCGGAACAGCACCGCCTTCTTCAGCGCCATCGCCGTGTTGATATCGGCGAGCACCAGTGCCGCGGCGCCATCGGAGACCAGCGAGCAGTCGGTGCGGCGCAGCGGCCCGGCGACCAGCGGGTTCTTGTCAGACACCGTGCGGCAGAACTCGTAGCCGAGATCCTTGCGCAGTTGCGCATAGGGATTGGCGACACCATTGCTGTGGTTCTTCGCGGCGATGCGCGCCATCGCATCCGACTGGTCGCCATAGCGCTGAAAATAGAGCTGCGCGATCTGCCCGAAGATCCCGGCGAAGCTCATATCGGGCCGGTCTTCCTCCCTCACATAGGAGGCTTTCATCAGGATGCCGCCGATCTGATCGGCCGGCGTCTCGGTCATCTTCTCCACGCCGACCACCAGCACGATCCGCGACTTGCCAGCGGCAATCGCGGTGAGGCCCTGATGGATGGCGGCAGAGCCGGTCGCGCAGGCATTCTCGACGCGCGTGGACGGCTTGAAGCGCAGTGCGTCCGACGCCTGCAGCACCAGCGACGCCGGGAAGTCCTGCTTCACGAAACCGCCGCCGAAATGGCCGACATAGATTTCGTCGACATCGGCCGGCGCGATCCCCGCATCGGCGATGGCGCCGGTCGCCACCTCGACGATCATCTTTTCCAGATCATCGCCTTCGCGCTTGCCGAACTTGCCGTGCGACCAGCCGACGATACAACCCGTCATGACGCGTCTCCCGCAAAGAGGAAGCGCAAGCCTAGCAGGAAAGCCGGCAGCCGATAAGTCAGCCCGCGGTGGCCGGCTCGGTAACCAGGCCGGTGAAGCGCCAGGTGAGACGGGCGCCGGCCAGGAACGGCACGATCTTCTGGCCGTCTGCGCCGGTGATCAGCATCGGCACTTCGGCAGGCTGGCGTTCCAGCAGCACGCGGCGATCGTTTGGCGGCAGACCGTAGAACAGCGGGCCGTTCAGAGAGGCAAACGCCTCCAGCTTGTCGAGCGCCTTCTCGTCCTCGAATACGCGCGCGTAAATCTCCATCGCCTGCGGCGCATTGAAGATGCCGGCACAGCCGCACGGCGCTTCCTTGAGATGCACAACATGTGGCGCGGAATCGGTGCCGAGAAAGAATTTCTTGTTCCCCGAAGTCGCGGCGCGGCGGAGCGCGCGGCGATGGCCTTCGCGCTTGGCAACCGGCAGGCAGTACATATGCGGCTGCAAGCCGCCCGCGAAGATCGCATTGCGGTTGATGACGAGGTGATGGGGCGTGATTGTTGCCGCCACGTTGGTCCCGGTCGCCAGCACGAAATCCACCGCTTCGGAGGTCGTGATGTGCTCCAGCACGATTTTCATATCGGGAAAATCGTCCAGCAGCTGGGTCAGCATCAAATCGATGAAGACTTTCTCGCGGTCGAAAATATCGACATCGGTGTCGGTCACTTCACCGTGGAGGAGCAGCGGCATGCCGAGCCGCTGCATCGTCTCGAACACGCGTGTCAGGCGCCGCAGATCGGTGACGCCATGCGCCGAATTGGTTGTGGCATGCGCCGGGTAAAGCTTGGCGGCGGTAAAGACCTTCGACGTCCAGCCGACCTCGATCTCCGCCGGATCCGTGCTGTCGGTCAGATAGCAGGTCATCAGCGGCGTGAAGTCGACATCCGCCGGCGTTGCCGCCCTGATGCGGTCGCGATAGGCCAGCGCCGCCGTCACCGTGGTCACCGGCGGCGTGAGGTTCGGCATGGCAATGGCGCGGCGGAACTGGCGGGCCGTGTACGGCACCACGGTTTCCAGCATCGGTCCGTCGCGAAGATGTACGTGCCAGTCGTCAGGCTGGCGGATGACAAGACGGTCGATCATGGAACTCAGTCAGCGGGTCGCAAGGCTGTCGAAGACGTTGCCGGAAGACGGCAGGCCCTGAATATGCCTGCGATGCCACAGCGCGTAAAAGAGCAAAGTCCAGGCGGCAAATCCGCCGCGTTTTCCGGGGTTGGCGAACAGTTTCCGGACGGCGTCCGGGTTGGCGATTTCCTCGACTCCGGGCTGAGCCGCAACCAGAGGGCCGAGCCGTTCGCCCTCCTCCGCGATCCAGGCCGCCACCGGTACCGTGAAACCGCGCTTGCGGCCGGTGCTGGCCGCCTGCGGGAGATGCCGCGCCAGCCACTGCCGCAGCAGCCACTTGCCCAGGCGACCCCGCACCTTGAGCTTGTCCGGCAGGCGGAACGCCATCCCGGCAACGACCGGATCAAGAAACGGCGTCCGCCCCTCGACGCCATGTGCCATCAGGCAGCGATCCAGCTTGATCAGAAGATCGTTTGGGAGCCAGTCCGTGCAGTCGACCGCCTGCGCTATCTGCAACCGCGTCCGTCCATCGCCGCGCGCCATCGCCTCAGCCGCCTCGATCCCGTCGCGCCAGCCCGGCGTGCCCTGCCGCAGCACATCGAGACCTTCGAACGTGCCGCGCCGACGCATCGCCTTGCCCCCCAGCCACCACGGCTTGAGCGCGCTGCGGTAGCGGCCATAGCCGCCGAAGATTTCATCGCCGCCCTCGCCAGACAACACAACCTTCAATCCCGCTTCGCGCACTTTCGCACCCAGCAGGTAAGTCGGAACGCAGGCATAGTCGGCCGCGGGATCGTCCATCGCGGCGGCAATCGCCGGCAGTTCGTCCCAGAACTGCTTCGCCGTCACCGCGACCTCGATGTGTTCGGCACCGGCCGCCCGCGCCGCCTGCTGCGCCGCTGCGCGTTCGTCGGCAGCGTCGGTGTCGGGGAACCACGCGGTGAAGGCCGTTACCGGACGCGGATTGAGCCGCGCCATCAATGCCAGCACCACTGCGGAATCGATGCCACCGGACAGGAACATGCCGTAGGGCACATCCGAGCGCTGATGCACCTTCACGCTGTCTTCCAGCGCCGTGTCGAGCATCTTGAGCGCGGTCTCCTCATTCTGCGCCACCGGCCCGCCGGACGGCAGTGCCGACTGCTGATGCCGCTCGATGATCCGGCCGTTGGACGCGATCAGCATTTCGCCCGGCAGCAGCCGCTTGATGCCACGAAAGATCGTCTCGGCACGTGCCGTGAACTGCAATTCCAGCAGCTCCGAGCGCGCCTGGGTCTCGATCACCGGCGATGCGGCTCCAACCGCAATCAGCGCCTGCGGCTCGGACGCGAAGAACAGTCCTTGTTCCGTTTCGGCATAATAGAGCGGCTTGATGCCGAACGGATCGCGCGCCAGCAGGAGCCGTCCCGCCGCCGGATCGTGAATCGCCATCGCATACATGCCGCGCAGCTTCTCGACGAAGGCCGTCCCCTCGCTGCGATACAGAAACAGCGGGGGTTCGCAGTCGGACTTCGTGACGAACTTGACGTCACCCATCGCCGCGCGCAGTTCGACGTAGTTGTAGATCTCGCCGTTGGCGATCAACGCCGCCCCGCCCGGCTCGCGCAATGGCTGATCGCCGGTTTCGAGATCGATGATCGCCAGGCGATTATGTACGAGACCGACGTTGCCGTTGCGGTAATCGCGCCTTCCGTCAGGCCCGCGATGGCTGAGGGCCACGGCCAGCTTGAGCAGCTGCTCCGGCGTCGCCGCCCCGCCGGTGGTCATCAACCCGGCTATGCCGCACATGATCCGGCCACGCTGGTCAGAAATTCAATATAGCGGCGAACGACGGCATCCTTCGTGAACTCGGCTTCGTAGGCGGCATACCCGCCAGCGGCAATGGCATTCGCCAGCGCCGGATCCGCGGCCAGTCGTGACATCGCGGCCGCCAGCGCACCGGCATCGTCGACCGGCACCAGGAGGCCGTTCCGCCCGCTCTCGATGAGCGCCGCCGGCCCGGCGCTGGCGGCGCAGACCACCGGGCGCTGCTGCGCCCAGGCCTCGATCACCACGTTACCCAGCGGCTCATGCCGGGACGGACAGATCACCATATCTGCAGTTGCCATCAACGAAGCTACATCATCCCGCCAGCCGAGAAACCGCACACGGCCGCCAAGACCCAATCGATTCACGTCGGCGGTCAAACTAGCACGCTGTTCGCCCTCACCGGCCAGCCAAAGATCGATCTCCGGCGCCTTCGCCACCGCCTCCAGCAGCACGTCGAATGCTTTGTTCGGATGCAGACGTCCCAGCGCCAGCGCCAGCTTGCGACCGCCTGGACCGTCGCGGTCGAGCGGCCCCGCACGGCCGGCATCCACAAAATTCGGCAGGTAATGCGCCCGGTCGCTCGGCCAGCCCGCATTCACAATGTAGCGAACGATATCGCGTGTGTTGCCGATCAGGTGGTCGCAGTTTCGGTAGTACTTCAGATCGTAGTAGCCGCCCAGCCGCCCGACGCGGACGGCGCTATCCCCGGCCCAGCGCCGCGACGGCATCATGGTGGCGGCACGGCTCATCCAGCTCAGCACGACATCCGGGCGATAGGCCCTCACGGCGGCGCGCAGCGCGAGACGCGTCGACAGGTCAAACATGCCGCCAAAGCGCTGCTCCTGCACCGCAATCCCGGCCTGCCGCAATCGCTCAGTTCGCTCAGTTCGCTCATATTTGCCACGAATCACGGCAAGCTGATCGACACCGGATTGATGCAGCGCCACAATCAACCGTTGAAAAAAAGCTTCAGCGCCACCGTGAAGGTTGCCGGCCATCACCTGCATGACGCGCAAAGCCATGATCAGGCCAGCAACTGTTCAAAGTCGGCGGCGGCCTCATCCCAGCCGCGGCTGCGCTGCTGGGCCAGTGCCGAAGCATGCAGACGCTGCCACAGGGCGTCGTCTTTCAGTATTTTGATGACGGCATCGGCGAAGCCTCTTTCTTCACGCTCGCCCTCGGCCTGAATGACAAAGCCGGTCACACGGTCCCTCACCCGCTCCCCGAGCGACCCGACGTCGCAGACTACGGCGGGCACACCCGCCGCCTGCGCTTCCGCCGCCGCAGCACAGAACGTTTCATCCAGCGTGCCGCGATAGGTGAAAACCCGGAACTGCGCCAGTTCCCGCGCCAGCTGTTCCTTCGGCACCGGTGTCCGCAGGACGATCCCGGCATCTGCCATGCGCTCGGCCTGCAGGAGTACAGGGCGCATCGCCTCCGCCTTGGCGTCCCCGGCGGTGCCGTAGGTCGCGGGACCGGAGAAGACATGCAACTCGGCCTTGCGCAGGACCGGATGAACCCGGGTCACCCACAACTCGATCAGCCAGTCGAGCGAACGCAGCGGATTTGAGGTGAAAACCGCGCGCGGCGCCGGTGGTACGAGAGGTTCGGGCAGGTGACGGAACCGCTCGTCGACGCCATAGGGAATGATCGCGCGACCGCCGGTCGGCACCCAACCCGGCAGGGTCGCGGCGTGATAGCTGCCGATGAACACCACCACCGGCCGACGGCGGAACAGCTTCCAGAGATACCGGGGCTTCAGCACGTAGCGCGCCGGATTATGAATCCAGAACGCGACACGCCGGGCGCGTGGCACCAGCGGCAACAGCCGGTCGCCGCGATTGGCGATATAGAGATCGGCCTCGTCGGGCAGACCGTTCGCAATCGGTTGCCAGTCGACGTCTTTATGCCGCACGGCCTGATCGGTGCTGGTATAGGCGGCCACGTCATGGCCGCGCTTCGCCAGTGCTTCGGCCAGGGAAATGAATGCCGACTCAGCGCCACCGAGCGGACGCATCTCCGGCGTGCGTCCGTCGAAGGGGATGCCATCATCGGCCATGACGATCCGCGCCATCAGTCGCGTTCCAATTTGGCCTTCAGATGCGACAGGATCGGGTAAAGCCCGGCCAGCATCGCGATGAGCAATCCGTAGCCGCCCTCGCGATAACCCTTCCGCCGCACATAACATTTGTAGAAGCGCGAGAAGATACGCCGCACATAGTGCGCCGTTGTATCGGGATCGCCGCTCTCGCGCAGATCCTGAGCCCGCGCCGTCGTGTAGCGGTCGAGCCGTTGCAACATGTCGGAGATATTGCGGTCGACGAGATGCGCCAGACGCGCAGTCAGGCGCGGTCCTTCGGTGCCGGTAAAATGCAACTTGGGATGCACCCGTCCGGCGCCCCACGTTTTTGTGCCCTTGCGGAACAGGCCAGGATAGGCGGATTTACCGAAGCTGGCGCCCCAGCCCCAACGCACCAGCTGCGCACCGATGTAATTGTCGACGGGAATCAGATGGCGATCCGCCTTGGACGTGGCGATCACAGCTTTGATTTCGCGCGCCAGATCCTCCGGAACCCGTTCATCGGCATCGATCTCGACAATCCAGTCGCCCGTGCAGGCCGCGATGCCGGCGTTGCGCCGTTCACCCTCGATGGGCCAGGCCCCTTCGAGAAGACGCGCGCCGAAGCGCTGCGCAATCTCGCGCGATCCATCGGTGCAGCGATCCAGCACCACCAAAATTTCATCCGCGAAGCCGAGCGCCGAAAGGCACTCGGAGAGCTGCCGCTCCTCATTATGAATAACGACAAGGGCGGACAGCCGGCTCATGCGCTCGACCTCACGCTGCGGCGATGCAGTTCAGAAGCCGCAACCACGACAGTCTCGACATCAAGGCTGTCCATCAGCGAGCCCGTGGTCTGGTGATCGAAATCCGGGCGCACCATGAGTTCGATCGGCGTCAGCGGCGTCCGGGCAACCCCCGTCTGCTTGCCCCAGGGTGCATAACGCGCCTCATTGCCGGGACCGAACAGGCCCAGCGTCGGCGTGCCGACGGCCGCCGCCATATGCATGAGACCGGAATCGTTGCCGATATAAAGGACGCAGCGGCGCAGGCACGCCGCGACAACCGGCAGCTCCGCCGTGCCAACCAGATCGATGCGGCGCGCCGCAGGAACCGCCTCGATCACCGGCCTGGCCGCGTCACGCTCCGATGCTGCACCGAACAGCGCCACCCGCGCCTGCGGCAGCAATCCGGCTGGCGCGGTCAGACGCGCGATAAGCTCGGCAAAGCGCGCCGCCGGCCATTCCTTGCCGCGCCAGTTGGCGGTCGGGCCGATGCCGAGCACCGGCGCACCCGGCGGAATCAGCGCATCGGCACGACGCTCATGCTCCGCCGTCAGCCACAGACGCGGCGATGGCGGCGGCTGCAGTTTCATCAAATCGCCCAGCGCCTCGACACGGTGCCGGTCGGTGTCGCGCGTCCAGCGGACGCGTTGACCGGCCAGCAGGAACCACGCGGTGCCGGAGCCGCGCAGATCGACCACGATGTCCCAGCGCGTCGTCACGCAGGCCGCCCACAGCTTCAGCCAGTGCAGGCTGAAGCGCTGCTTGTCCATGATCAGCAGGCGGTCCAACTGCGGAAACGCCTGAAAGAGCGGCGCCGCCGGTCTGCCGCACGCAACGGTGAAACGCGCCTGGGGGTGCTGCATCGCCAGCCAGTTCAGCACACCGGTCGAGAGCACCGCATCGCCGATCCGCGTCGCCGTGATGAACAGGATCCTCACGCGAAGTGATCCTCCCATTCGGAGGCCGCGACCGCCCAGCTGCGCCCGCGCTTGAGGATGCGGGCCGTCTCGCTCATGCGCGAACAGGCCGCCGGATCGATCAGCAACTGAACCGCCGCCGCGGCATATTCCTGATCCGTATGCGCCAGGGCGCCCGTCTGCCCGTCCGCCACGCGATCCGCATAGACCGGATTGATCGCACCGACCACCGCCGGCAAGCCCATCGCCTGACTTTCGGCGACGGTGAAGCCATAGAGATCGCTCGCGGCGCCAGGGTGAAGGTGGCCCCGCGCCGCGCGATAGGCTTCGGCCATCTGCGGATCGGGCAACGGCCGTTTGATCGACACGCCATGCGCGCGACCGGCCACCGCCTGATCGAACACGGCGGCGATTTCGGGAGGAATAGTCGCGCCGAGCTGTCCCTTGTCGAGCAGGGCCGAATAGACATGCAGTTCGGCCGTCGGCGCGGCCGGCCGGATGCGGTCCTGCCAGATCTTCAGCAGCCAGCTCAAACCCGCGCGCGGATGACAGGTGGCAATGGCCACCGGCGGCTCCGCCGGACTCATTGGGGTGTCTTCGAGATAGGACGTCGCGATACCGGGCGCCATGACGACGGTCGGCAGGCCGAGCGGATTACTCCATTGCGTACGTTGCCGCTCGCTCAGCAAAGCCACCAGCGGACGGAGACGCGTAAGCGTCGCCTGCGCCTCGGGCGTATCAAGAGCGGCCAGTGGCCCTGTCGCCCACAGAATGCGCTTGCCCGTCATTGGCACGATATCGAGCAGGCGCGGCAGACCGCAGGCGATCAGCACGTCCGTATCGTCCGGACGCACACCGTCCCAGGTAATCCAGTTTGCGCCCTCGACCCGCACGGGAAAGGCACAGCGGTTGATCACCGTGATCTCGTGCTGCTGCCGCATCGCCAGCGCCGTGCTCAGACAGGCAAGCGCCTTGGCCGGCCCGTCGAGCGGCTGGCTCGTCGGGCTATAGCCGTCAAAAACTGTCGACTCGTCGGCAAAAACCACTTTCATACCGGGGACTTATAAGCGCGCCCCCGGGGCTTGCCAACCGAGGCCGCGCCGCTTACGTCTTGCGGTGCCGCGAGACTGCGCGGTGCGTCCATTCACTGGCCGGGCCTGCATGACCGATCGTTCCTATCTTGTGCTCGAAGATCGTGGCCTGCTTGAGGTCACCGGCGAAGATCGCGGCACGTTCCTGCAGGGTCTGGTGTCGAACGACGTCATGAAGATCGGCGCCGATCGCGCCATCCACGCCAGCCTGCTGACGGCGCAGGGGCGCTATCTCCACGATTTCTTCCTTGCCCAGATGAACGACGGGTTCATCCTCGACGGCGAGGCCGCGCGCGTCGACGATCTGCGCAAGCGTCTCATGCTTTACCGCCTGCGCGCGAAAGTTGCCATCGCGCCCGCCGGCGCCGATCTGATCGTACTGGCCCTGTTCGGCAATGAAGCGCTGACCGCGCTGGACCTGCCGGCCGAACCCGGTCGTGCGATTCCCTATGCGGGCGGTATCGTCTTTGTCGATCCGCGCCTCGCCGGCCTTGGGGCACGCGCGATCGTCCCGCGCCGCGGCCTGGAAGAAGTTGCTGCAGCCGGCTTCAAGGTCGCCGAGCATAAGGATTACGAAAAACTCCGTCTGACTCTCGGCGTACCCGACGGCAGCCGCGATCTGCCGATCGAAAAGGCGCTGCTGCTCGAGAACGGCTTTGACGAGCTGAACGGCGTCGACTGGAAGAAGGGCTGCTATATCGGACAGGAAGTCACGGCGCGTATGAAATACCGGTCGCTGGTCCGCAAGCGCCTGACACCCGTCCGTGTCGACGGTGCAATGCCCGCTCCCGGCACGCCGATCCTGTTCGACGGCAAGGACGCCGGTGAGATGCGCAGCGCCGCCGACGGCCGCGGTCTCGCCCTCCTCCGCCTCGAAGCGGTGGAAAGCGCGGAACGTGAAGGCAAGCCGCTCACTGCCGGCGATGCGGCGCTGACGCCATTCAAGCCGGCTTGGGCATTAGGCTAGGCCGGCTTATTTCTTCCGGCCCTTGCCCTTCGGCTTGGTCTTCTGCGGCGCGGGCTTCTTCTTCACCGGCGCCTTCTTCTTCACCACCGGCTTTTTGGCAGCCGCTTTCTTCACGGGCGCCTTCTTCTTCACCTTGCGCGCGGTCGGCGCCGCGCGGGTGATGCCGATGCCGGCAGACACGCGCTTGGCGGCCGAACGGCGGCCGGCGGAAATCAGCACCCGGCGATGGCGGTCATCGACCGCGCGGCCGGTCTGCATGGCCTGCTTCTTCGGCGCCGCCGCCGTCGACGCCATCAGCGCCGCCTGAGCGCCGGCAAGACGCGCAATCGGCACGCGGTAGGGCGAACACGACACATAGTTGAGGCCGAGCGAGGCGCAGAACAGCACCGAAGCCGGATCGCCGCCATGCTCGCCGCAAATGCCGATCTTGAGATCGGACCGCGTCGCGCGACCGCGCTCGGTGCCGATCTTCATCAGCTCGCCGACGCCTTCCTGGTCGATGGTCACGAACGGATCGCGGGCGATCAGCTTCTTCTTCTCGTATTCGTCGAGGAAATTGCCTGCATCGTCCCGCGACAGTCCAAAGCAGGTCTGGGTCAGGTCGTTGGTGCCGAAGCTGAAGAACTCCGCCGTCTCGGCGATCTCGCCCGCAAGCAGGGCCGCGCGCGGCAGCTCGATCATGGTGCCGATCGTGTATTCCATCTCCGCGCCGGTTTCCTGGCGTACCGCCACCGCAACCTTTTCGATCAGGTCACGCATCAGGTTGAGCTCCGGGAGTCCGGCGACCAGCGGGATCATGACTTCCGGCACCACCGGCTTACCGGTTTCCTTGGTCACGGCCACCGCCGCCTCGAAGATGGCGCGGGCCTGCATCTCGTAGATCTCTGGATAGGTCACGGCAAGGCGGCAGCCGCGATGCCCCAGCATCGGGTTGACCTCGTGCAGCCGCGCCATGCGCGCCCGCACCGCCGCCATATCCTTGCCGCTCAGCCTGGCAATCTCTTCCAGATCCGCCTCGTTGTGCGGCAGGAATTCGTGCAGCGGCGGATCGAGCAGACGAATGGTGACCGGCAAGCCCTCCATGATCTGGAACAGCTCGACGAAGTCCTTGCGCTGGAACGGCAGCAACTTGGCCAACGCCTCTTTGCGCGCCTCAACCTCTTCCGCCATGATCATCTGGCGGATGCAGATGATACGTTCGGGATCGAAGAACATGTGTTCGGTGCGGCACAGGCCGATGCCTTCCGCGCCGAAGCGCTTGGCTGTCTTCGCATCGAGCGGGGTCTCGGCATTCGCCCAGACGCCGATGCGGCGGAACTTGTCGGCCCAGCCCATCAGCGTGCCGAAATCGCCGGAGAGCTCCGGCTGCACCGTCGGCACGACGCCGTTGAAGACTTCGCCGGTTCCGCCGTCGATGGTGACGTTGTCGCCCGCCTTGATGACGCTGTTGCGCACCGTCATGGTCTTCGCGGCGTAGTCGACGCGGATTTCGCCCGCACCGGAAACGCAGGGACGGCCCATGCCGCGCGCCACGACGGCCGCGTGGCTGGTCATGCCGCCGCGCGTCGTGAGAATGCCGCGGGCGGCGTGCATGCCGTGAATATCTTCCGGGCTGGTTTCGATACGGACCAGAATCACCTGCTCGCCACGCGCCGCGATCGTCTCGGCGTCGTCCGCGGAGAACACGACGATGCCCGAAGCGGCACCCGGTGACGCCGGCAGACCGCGGGTCAGGAGCTGGCGCGGCGCTTTGGGGTCGAGGGTCGGATGCAGAAGCTGGTCGAGCGACTGCGGGTCGATGCGCTTCACCGCCTCGGCCTCGTCGATCAGCCCTTCGGCCACCATATCCACCGCAATCTTCAGGGCGGCGGCGGCGGTGCGCTTGCCGTTGCGAGTCTGCAGCATGTAGAGCTTCTTGCTCTGCACCGTGAACTCAATGTCCTGCATGTCGCGGTAATGCTTTTCCAGCCGGATACGGATCGCTTCAAGCTGCTTGAAGACCTCCGGCATCACCTCTTCCATCGCCGGCAGCTTCGACTTGTTGGCAAGCTTGCCCTTGACGGTCAGGTGCTGCGGCGTGCGGATACCCGCGACGACATCCTCGCCCTGCGCGTTCACCAGGTACTCGCCGTAGAAGATGTCTTCGCCGGTCGAGGGATCGCGGGTGAACGCAACACCGGTGGCGCAATCGTCACCCATATTGCCGAACACCATGGCCTGGATATTGACCGCCGTGCCCCATTCCTCGGGAATAGCGTGCAGGCGGCGATAGGTGATGGCGCGCTGGTTCATCCAGCTGCTGAACACGGCACCGACGGCGCCCCACAGCTGCTCCTTCACATCCTGCGGGAAGTCGCGGCCAAGTTCTCCCTTCACCTTTTTCTTGTAACTGCCGACCAGCGCCTTGAGGTCGTCAGCCGTCAGTTCGGTATCGAGCGAGACGCCGTTGTTGTTCTTGAGCTCTTCGAGGTGTTCCTCGAAATGATGGTGGTCGATCCCGAGAACGACATCGCCATACATCTGGATGAAGCGTCGATAGCTGTCATAGGCGAACCGGGCATCGCCGGTTTCGGTGGCCAGCGCCTCGACCGTCTGGTCGTTGAGACCGAGATTGAGCACGGTATCCATCATGCCCGGCATCGAGGCACGGGCGCCGGAGCGGACCGAGACCAGCAGCGGCATCTTGGAATCGCCGAACTTGCGGCCCGTGATTTCCTCAACACGGGCGAGTGCCGCGGTGACCTGCCCGTCGAGATCGGCCGGATATTTGCGGTCGTTGGCGTAGTACCAGGTGCAAAGCTCGGTGGTGACGGTGAAGCCCGGAGGGACGGGCAGCCCCAGATTGCTCATCTCGGCAAGGTTGGCTCCCTTGCCGCCGAGCAGGTTCTTCATGTCGGCTTTGCCCTCGGCGCGACCGTCGCCGAAGCTGTAGACCCATTTTGCCATTACGACTCTCCGGTACGCTTAACCTTCGATTTTTGAAAAATCCGCTACCTGATTCAGGGTGCGGCGAATCTCCGAGAGAAGGCGCAGGCGATTGGCCCGGAGATCGGCCTCCGGGGCATTCACCGTCACCTTGTCGAAAAACACATCCACCGGCTCGCGCAGGCGCGCCAGCGCCAGGGTGGCGCCCGCATAGTTTTCCATGCGCAGCAGGCTATCCATGGACGAGCGCGCTTCACCGAGGCGGCGCTGCAGGGTCACTTCCTCCGGCTGCTTGAGCAAAGGCAGTTGCACGGCGCCATCGTGGCGCGACTTGTCCTTTTTCTCCTCGATCTCGACGATGTTCGAGGCGCGGCGGTAGGCAATCAGCAGATTGGCGCCATCGGCACCGGCGAGGAAACTCTTGAGGGCATCGACCCGCGCCAGGATTCGCACGATGTCGCTGTCGCCGCCGCGGGCGAAGATGGCGGAGATGAGGTCATGCCGGACGCCCTTCTCGCGCAGATAGACTTTCAGGCGGTCGACGAAGAAGGCGATCAGATCGTCCGTCAGTTCGTCGACCTTCTCAGGCGTCTCGACGCCATGCTTCATCAGGGCTTTGCTGAACACCCGGCGCAGCGGCAGGCGAATCTCGTTCTCGATCATCAGGCGGATGATGCCCAGCGCCGCGCGGCGAAGGGCGAACGGGTCCTTGGAGCCGGTCGGCTTCTCGCCGATCTTCCAGAACCCGGCCAGCGTGTCGAAGCGGTCGGCCAGCGCAACCGCCACCGAGACCGGCGCCGTGGGGCAGCGGTCGTTGGGGCCGAGCGGCGCGTAGTGATCGCGGATGGCGTCGGCGACGGGTGCGGGTTCGCCATCATGCAGCGCGTAGTAACGCCCCATGACACCCTGCAGTTCCGGAAACTCGCCGACCATGCCTGAGGACAGGTCCGCCTTGCACAGCAGCGCCGCCTCCTGCGCCTCGTCCATGTCGCAGCCAGGAATCGACGGCACGATCTTCGACAGCAGGGACTGAATGCGCGCGACCTTGTCGGCCACGGTGCCGAGCTTGGCGTGGAACACGCGCGCGTTGAGCGCCTGGACCCGATCCGCAAGCAGCGTCTTCCGGTCCTGGTCCCAGAAGAACTTGGCGTCCGACAGGCGTGCGCGGAGCACGCGCTCGTTGCCGGCGATGATGTTGCGGCGGCCTTCGTCGTCGGTCTCCATGTTGGAGACGACAAGGAATCGCGAGGCGAGCGAGCCGTCCTTGTTGAGCAGCGCGAAATATTTCTGATGCGCGCGCATCGAGGTGGTGAGCACCTCGGCCGGCAATTCCATGTAGGCCTGATCGATCGTCCCGACCACGATGCGGGGCCACTCGACAAGACCGGTGACCTCTTCAAGAAGGCCCGGGTCATCCTTGAGCGTCAGCCCTTCCTGTGCTGCGGCATCGCCCGCCGCACGCATGATGATGTCGCGACGCTCCACCGGATCGAGCATCACCTTGGCGGCGCCGAGCTTCGCTTTGTAATCGGCGAAATCCTTCACCGCGAAACTGCCGGGGCTCAGGAAACGATGGCCGCTGGTGCTGTCGCCGAACGCGATTGTCGCGGCGCCGAGATCGACAGTCCCCGCGACCGCCTTGCCGGCGAAGCGGCACAGGATGGAATGCAGCGGCCGCACCCAGATGAAGCGGTTATCCGCCCAGCGCATGGATTTCGGCCATGGCAGCGCCGCGAGAGTGCCGCCGATCAAGTCCGGCAGGACCGAGGCCGTCGCCTGCCCCTTCTTGTTCACCACCGCGAACCAGGACTCGGCCTTGCCGACCATCCGCTTCTCGCACTGGTCGAGGCTGGTGAGTCCGGCGCCTTTGAGGAAACCCTGGATCGCCTGATCCGGAGAACCGACGCGCGGCCCCTTCTTTTCCTCGGTCACATCCTCGGTCTTTTCCGGCAGCCCGTCGACAACCAGCGCCAGACGGCGCGGTGTGACGTAGCTGTCGGCGCGCGTGAAGACCAACCCGGCGGCGGTCAGCTTCTCGCTCACCAGGCGCTTCAAATCCTCCGCGGCCCGCGCCTGCATGCGGGCGGGAATCTCTTCGGAGAACAGTTCGAGCAGAAGTTCGGGCATTGCTAAGGTCTTACCGTTACCGGCGCGGAAAAGGCGCAATCAAATTTGGCGACCGGCCGGTACAAGTTTTGGGCATTCGTGACACACACGGGCCGCCGGGCCGCCGCGCAAGCGACAAAAACGGCTGCGGTAAGGACCTCGCCGCTCATGGCGTTCCCGCCCGGCTCGCCAGCCAGGCCTCACAGCACGATTTCGCCAGCGCGCGAACCCGCCCGATATAGGCTGCGCGCTCGGTGACCGAGATCACGCCGCGCGCATCCAGCAGGTTGAAGCGATGGCTGGCCTTGATGCACTGGTCGTAGGCCGGCAGCGGTAGCTTTTTCGTGAGCAGCGCCTGACATTCCGCTTCCGCGTCGGCGAAGTGGCGGAACAGCATCTCGGTATTGGCGTGCTCGAAATTATGGGCCGAGAACTCGACTTCGGCTTGCTTGAACACGTCGCCGTAGCGAACGCCGTGCCCGTTGAAGTCGAGATCGTAGACGTTCTCGACGCCCTGGATGTACATGGCCAGCCGCTCAAGGCCGTAAGTCAGTTCAACCGCGACCGGATTGCACTCGATGCCGCCGACCTGCTGGAAGTAGGTGAACTGCGTCACCTCCATGCCGTCGCACCACACTTCCCAGCCGAGACCCCAGGCGCCCAGAGTCGGGCTTTCCCAGTCGTCTTCGACAAAGCGGATGTCGTGCCGCTTGGGATCGATGCCGAGCTCGCGCAGACTCTGCAGGTAAAGTTCCTGGCTGTCCTTGGGCGAGGGCTTCAGGATCACCTGATACTGATAGTAATGCTGCAGCCGGTTCGGGTTCTCGCCGTAGCGCCCGTCCGCCGGCCGCCGCGAGGGCTGCACATAGGCGGCGCGCCAGGGGTCGGGCCCGAGTGCGCGGAGCGTCGTCGCGGGATGAAAGGTACCCGCCCCCATTTCCATATCGTAGGGCTGCAGGATGACGCAGCCCTGCGCCGCCCAGAAGCGGTGGAGACGGAGGATAAGGTCCTGGAAGCTGGGCTTTTCACCCGGGCTTGGCGTGGCCATTTTCAAGAAACTGCTGAACGGGATTGATGCAGCGCACCATAGCCGCCGCTCCCTTGGCTATCAAGCCGCCCGATACCGATGGATGGCCCAAAAACCATGTGTTTTCAGAGGAATCGGGGAAATCGCGGGAATTCCGTTTCCGGCGTCCGCCTCAGCGGCCAGAACAGGAATGCGGGGCCCCTGCCGCGACGTAGGTTCCACAGCGGGGACAGGCGACGAGATCCTCCGCCTGGGCCGCCTTGGGCGGCACGGCCGCGCCACTGCCGTCGCGTCCGACACGATCGGCCTGCCGCGCGGCCGGCGCACGGCGCTCTTTCTCCCAGCGCTGAAACCAGCGCCAGCCGAACCACACGATCGCAATGACGGCGACCAGCAGCAGAACCTTGGTGAAGCTCAATCCGAACATCCTAGAGGCCGAAACGAGTCCACAGCGCGCGGGCTTCGATGGCGCTGAGCGCATCGTCGGCCCAGCTCGCGGGGAGCAGGGAGAAGCCGGATCCTCCGGCGAGGCCAGTCCCTGTCATCCCGAGCCGGCGGCGGAACCACGAGCGCTCGCCGCCGATGAGCCGCAGCCGCACCTCATCGCCAAATCGGCGGCGCATGGCGGACCGCACATCGTCAATCCCGTCGATCAGGCCGAGATCGAGCGCCTGCTGTCCTGTCCAGAACTCGCCGCTGAACAACTGCTCGCCCGGTGCCTTTAGGCGCTCGGCGCGGCGCTCGCGCACCCAGGCCTGAAACGAGAGATGCACGTCCGCCTGGATTTTCTTCAGCCGCTCGACGTCTTCCGGATCTTCCGGTTTGAACGGATCGAGCATCGATTTGCGTTCACCCGAAGTGTAGACGCGCCGCTCGATGCCGAGCCGACCGATCGCTTCGTGAAATCCAAAGCCGGCGGCCACCACGCCGATCGAGCCGACAATCGAATTGGCATCTGCGTAAATTTCGTCGGCGGCACAGGCGAGCCAGTAACCGCCCGACGCCGCGACGTCTTCCGCGAAGGCCACCACCGGCACTTTTTTCTCCGCCGAGAGCTGGCGGATGCGCCGTGCAATCAGCGAGGACTGCACGGGCGAGCCGCCCGGTGAATTGATCACCAGCGCCACAGCCGCCACCTTGCGCAGGGAAAACGCCCGCTCGATGGAAGATGCAAGGCGGGCCAGCGACAGGCCCGAGCGCAGCGGCCCCACCTGCCCGATCACGCCGGCCAGGCGCAACACGGCAACTGTTGGCGGCGGATTCCGCCAATGGTCAAGTCTGCGCTGGAAAAACGAACTCACGCGTCCACTCATGGTGTCAGTCTAGCACCGATCACACCGTAAGCGGCGACCCGTTGCGCAGGATCTCCTCGGCATGCGCGGTAAAGGCGCCGCTGGTTTCGTGCAGAATTAGGCCCGTCCCACTCTGCGCCGCCGGCTTGGCACCGCGCGTCGCTTTCACGATGACCCGCTTGGGCGGCACGCTGATCCGCGGCCAGATCGGCGCAATCACATGATCGCCACAACCCGCCTTGTCGAGGGCGGCCCGCAGATCCGCCAGCCGGTCCGCCCGGTGAATGAACAGCACCATGCCGCCCGGCTTCACGAACTCCGCGGCTGCCTTTGTCCATGCGAGGAGGTCCGCCTCGGATTCGACATTTGCGGCAGCTTTCTTGGGGTTGGGCGACGGATCGGCCGCATCGGCCTCAAGGAAAGGCGGATTGGCGACAACGGCATCGAAGCCTGGCTCAATATCGCGCGGCGGCTTCAGCAGATCGCCGGTGACGACGCTCACGCGCTCCTTGAACTCATTGGCCTCGATATTGTGGGCGGCGATCTCGGCAATCGCGGGGTCACGTTCCAGCCCGACAACGGTGAGGTCTTCCCGCCGGCGGGCGAGACAGAGCATCACCGCGCCGACACCGCAGCCCAGATCGAGCACCCGTCCCGTTACCGTCTTCGGCACCGACGCGGCGAGCAGAACCGGGTCGATCGCGACGCGATAGCCGCTAGCGGGCTGGCGCAGATACACCGAGCCGCCCAGCAGTTTGTCATCCGTTGTTTCAATCGGCGCTTGCGACATGTCTTTCACTCTTCTGATGGAGGATGGCCGCTTTCGGAGAGAACCCGGCGCGCGTCGTCGTAATCGTCGTCATCTATCATCAGCCGGCGCTGGATGGCGGAGATCGAGCCCTCGATGGCCGCTGTGTGGGCATCGAGCTCGACCGCCACGATCCCCTCGGCCTTTAGCAGCGCCACCGCAAACGACAGAAAGACCGGATCGTTGGTCCGCAAGAGTTCCTTCATCCCAACGCCGTCCCTTTTTGCCTGCCGCGCGGCTTGACCGCACACCCCGGAATACTATGCTCCCCCCGGGCGGACAAGGTACAAGGCGGAATACATCCGCACCGCATCGGGGAAAGGGTCTGCGTTTGGCCGTCGTCGTCAATCTTCAGGAAGAGCGCAAATCGCAACGGCCGTCGGCTGCCGCACTCATGGCGCTGGCCGGTGAGGATATCAAGCACGTCAACGAGCTGATCCTGCAGCGGATGCACAGCCCGGTTGCGCTGATCCCGCAGCTCGCCGGCCATATCATCGCCGCCGGCGGCAAGCGCCTGCGCCCGCTCCTCACCCTGGTTAGCGCCCGCATGTGCGGCTATCAGGGCCGCCGTCATGTGGCGCTCGCCGCCTGCGTCGAGTTCATCCACACCGCCACCCTGCTGCACGACGACGTTGTCGATGAAAGCGATCTGCGCCGCGGCCTCGCCACGGCCAATGCCGTGTGGGGCAACAAGGCCAGCGTGCTGGTCGGCGACTTCCTGTTCAGCCGCGCCTTCCAGGTGATGGTCGAGGACGGCTCGCTCCAGGTGCTGGCGATTCTCTCCAATGCGTCCGCCGTCATCGCCGAAGGCGAAGTCCTGCAGCTGATGACCGCCAACGACACCGAAACGACCGAGCACGCCTATCTCGAAGTCATCAAGGCCAAGACCGCCACACTGTTTGCCGCAGCGTGCCGGGTCGGTGCCGTTGTGGCCAACCGGCCGCGCGTGGAAGAAGACGCGCTCGACGCTTACGGCCTCAATCTCGGCATCGCCTTCCAGATCATCGACGACGTACTGGACTACAACGCGCATCAGGCCACGCTCGGGAAAACGGTCGGCGACGATTTTCGCGACGGCAAGATCACCCTGCCGGTGGTCCTGTCGTTCCTGCGCGGTGACGAAACCGAACGCACCTTCTGGCGCCGTACCCTGGAAAAGCAGGAACAGAGCGATGGCGATCTCGAGAAGGCGATTACGCTCATGGAAAAACACGGCAGCCTGCGCGATTCCGTGGAGCGGGCCCGTCATTACGGCGCCGTCGCCCGCGATGCGCTCGGCGTGTTTCCGGACAGCCCGGAGAAGCGGGCGTTGCTCGAGTTGGTCGACTTCGCGATCTCGCGGACCCACTGAGCCGCAGACTGCGGTTTTTACTGTCAATTCCGATGCTTGCGGCGCCCGGGTGAGAACGCTATAACCACGCACCCACGGTCGGAGTGTAGCTCAGCCTGGTAGAGCACTAGCTTCGGGAGCTAGGGGTCGGAGGTTCGAATCCTCTCACTCCGACCAATTTCTTAAGTCATGTCATCGGGCGCCGGTATCCAGGCAGTTTCCACTCAGTTTCCAAATCGCTCGATGAGCGACATCACCAGATGTTCGGAAACTGGCCATTGAAATCACACAACTCCCCATAAATTTGGGAGCCAGGGGTCGGAGGTTCGAATCCTCTCACTCCGACCCATCTCTCTTATTAAGCTGGTGATCGACGCTACCGATGCGGTCGTCCATTGTCGTCGCCAAAATCGCCACCGTTGCCCGGCAGATACAGTACTCCGGCCGCGCCGACCGCCAAGACGGCGCCGACCATCGAAATCGCGATCATCGGCATTGGCGTTCCGTCGGCGAACAGCCCGCAAGCTTCCGCCGCAAGAGCGCTCAGG
The DNA here is from genome assembly GCA_965279355.1 of Alphaproteobacteria bacterium. Classification (GTDB taxonomy): domain Bacteria; phylum Pseudomonadota; class Alphaproteobacteria; order CACIAM-22H2; family CACIAM-22H2. The sequence continues at coordinate 1,069,418 of OZ257155.1, forward strand.
AACATCTGCACGAAAACGCCGAGCCCGGCTGCCGACCCGGCGAGACTTGGTGCCACACGGATGGCACCCGCCTGCGCGTTGGGAAGCGACAGACCTTGCGCAAAACTCATCAGCCCGCCCGGAACAAAGAGAATGGCCGCGCTGAAATGTCCGGCGAGGATTGTGACCGCCTGGGCGGCCATCACTGCGAAATTCATCACCGATCCGACCATGACCATCTTTTCCACGCCAACGCGTCCACTGAGGCGGGAAGAAACCAGGTTTCCAAGGCAATAGCCGACCGGAAAAATCAGGAAATAGAGTCCGAACTCCGTCGCGGAATGACCCAGCAGATCCTTCATCAGGAACGGTGCAGATGCGGCAATGGCAAAGAAGCTAACCGACATGAAGCCCGACTGCATCACGAAGGCAAGAAACCGCCGGTTGCCCATGAGGATGCCATAGTCCCGGAAGATGTTGCTGCCGGTCGCGATCCGGGCTCCTTTTTCGTGAGTTTCGTGCACCACAAAGTATGCGGCGATTACGATGACCATACCGGCGGCCAGGGCGAACCAGAATTCGGCCCGCCAGCCGAAATGATCGATCAAAAGTCCGCCAACGATCGGAGAGATCATCGGGCCCAAGGTGTAGGCCATCATGAGATAGGCGATCGCAGTGACCAGGGCTGCAGGTCCATACGCGTCCCGCGCGATGGCGCGGGCCAAGGTGGTGCCGCATGCAGCGCCGACGGCCTGCACCAGCCGGCCGATCAGAAGCACAGCCAAGCTCGGCGCCAGCGCGGAGATCAGGCTGCCGACCAGGAACAGCAGGAAACCTCCCAGCAGAACCGGGCGCCGGCCGTGACGATCGGACAAGGACCCATAAATCGGCGTCACGATAGCCATGGTGATCAGCGTTATGCTGAAGGTGAGCTGAACCAGCGCATCGGAAGCCCCGAATTCCTGCTTCACTTCCGGTAGAGCCGGCAGGAACAGGTGAATCGCGAGAGGCCCGACTAAGGTGATCGCGCCAAGGACGACCGCGAAAGCGACGCCGGGTGTGCGGTCGGTCATGCCGATCCAATATCGCGCTTCGACCCCGATGGCCAGTGAAACCGAAGTGATCCGCAGGCAAGAAGTAGCGTCCGCTCAGTCGGCAGCGCGCGCCACTTCCCAACAATGACTTCTTTGTCTTGATGAAAATAGAAATCCACCCGGCATTCAGGCCGGGCGAACTACGCGGGCACAGATTACGCGTGCTTGAGTTCGCTCAGGCACCGCTGCAGCGCCGACTGGCTGAAAGGCTTCTTCAATACCGGGTGCTTGGCATAACGCGGATCGAGGCCCGATGCGCCAAATGCCGTCGTGAAAACGAAGGGGATGTTTCGCCGCTGCAACTGGTCGACCACCGGATAGACCATCTCGCCGCGACGCAGCTGGACGTCGAGAATCGCCATATCGAAATCGTTGGATGACAGCAGGTCCAGCGCTTCCGACAGTTTCGCAGCCGGACCGATCACCTGACAGCCGGCGCGGCGTACAGCCTCTTCGATATACATGGCGACCAGCAGCTCATCCTCGACGACAAGGACCTTCGTCTTTCCGCGTTTATCGGCAGCGTCTGTCCTGATGTTCCGCTCCACCGCGGCGACCGCGCTGGGCATTTCGGGCAAGCCGAGCGCGGGAACAAGCGGACGTGTCGACGCCTCGGTATTGCGCGCCGGGATGCCATGCGTCATCGCCCAAATCGCCGCCTGCGTGCGATTGCGAACGTTGATCTTCACCAGGATGTTCTTGAGATGAACCTTGACCGTGCCTTCGGAGATACTCAGCCGATTGCCGATCGCCTTGTTCGAGAGGCCGTTTTCAAGAAGGGCGAGGATCTGGACCTCGCGGTCGGACAACCCAGGCGGAGTGTGGCGCGGATTGACAGGCTTACTGAACGAATCACTCATGCGGAAACCCTCCCACCTGACCGTTTCGCCAATTTCCTCCCTGATACCCCCGGCTTGGTCGCCTTACCGCGGACCGAGGCCTGTTCAAAATCATTGTGACCCCAATCCGAGGGCGAACAATACCTCCTTCGGCCAGGAATGGCCGTGACCGTTATATGTCCATCGGATCATTTTACCGTGTTTGGGCAATCTCCCTGGCGCGGGTGAGGCGCTCGAAGCAGGCCGCCTCCTGTCCCTGCTCGTCTGCGGCCTTCGCTGCCTGCAGAAGTGTCTGAATTTGCGCCCGTTCCGATGCGCCAAGCTCGACCGGATTACGCGACAGGCGGTCTGCCGTTTGCGGCGGCAGGGTCGGCATGGTGGGTGTCGCGCCAGCCCCCGTCTCGGGCGGACGGATGACACGCCCCTGCCCTTCGCTGGGCGGCGCAATGACGCCACCTGACCGCGACAGGTCTTCGGGCCGCACAGCCGGCGTCTCCGCCGCATCCCGGCCCTGCCCGGGTGGTTCTGCGCGCGGGAGCTCGGTTGTGATCGAGTATTCGCGGGCCAGCGCTCCGATTTCCTGTGTGCAATTCGCAGCCTGAGCCCCGGGGACAAAGGTGGTCACCCAAACCCCGGCACCCATCATCATCCAATAGCGCTTCATGCTCTCCTCCTGCGGCGCGCACCTCAAGAAGAGCGCCGCTCAATCGAGATGATGCTCCGGCCCCGCCCAGACCTTCGATGCTGTCGGTCCCGTATCTCCGGGCTCCTCCACAAAATGAATCGCGTCCCCCTGTTTGAGATTCGCGAAATCGCGGTTCATCACGCTGTTGCGATGGAAGTACAACTGTTTTCCCTCATGCGTGACGATGAAGCCGTAGTCCTTGTCGGGGAACATCTCTCCGACCTGGCCCTGGAACATCACGGGATGCGTCTTCACGTCGGCGCGCAGACGCTCTTTGTATTCACGCAGCTTCTCCTCCGCCTTCGCGAAGGCGGAACGGATCGACGTCAACACATCCCGATTGCTGTAGCGGTCCTTTTCGCGGGTCGGTGCGTGACTGATGACGAGTTCGCCTGACGCGGGGACCTCCATCGAAATATGGACTTCCACGACGTTGCCGGTGCGATGTTGCTTATGAAGCGCTTCAAGCGAAACCCGGCAGTAAACAAGCCGGTCGCACATGCGCTGGAGTTTGGCGAGCCGACGGCGAATGTAACTTTCAAGCGCCCGCGAGGGCTCCATGTTGTGAAAAGTGATATTGTGCGGAAGTTCCATCAAGTCTCCCCTCTCTGTGCCGACACAATGCCGGCAGAGGCGGTTAGGTTCCGTTTTATGGTGGCCCGGAACGTCTGCCCGGCAACGGCCGGCGGGTCAGCGCGTTGGACGGCCGGGTTTGACTGCTGAAAACGCCGGCGGATCGCTGGCGGGAAACGATTCGGCCAGCGCTTCGTCGAGCAGGTCTTCCTGATGCTGACGCTCGCTGACATGCGCTTCGAGCGTCTTGCCGCGATCGTTGGAGATTTTACGTCGCGGGGACGAACGGCCGCCGCGCGGTTCTTTGGTAGTCATGGCTCTCTCCCTGATGCGGAGTGAACCATTCAAAACGGACCCTGATGCGACGGGTTCCTCCAGCGCGGCGCTCGATTCGGGGCGGCCTTAGCCGCCCCGAATTTGGATCGTTCAGTTTGCAAGCCAGAGGTCGGCAAGATCCTGGCCGACCAGATTGCTCGCCGCGTTGAGATCATAGCCGCGCAGTTCCGAGGCCATGACGGTGAAGCGCTGGCTCCAGAACAGAGGCACGCGATAGGCCTGGTTCATCACATAGGCCTCAAGCTCGCGGACAATCTGTTTCCGCTGGTTGACGTCCATGGTGCGGGTTTGCCGCTCATAGAGGTCGTCGACCTTACGGTCGATCATCCGCGAGGGGTTGAACGGATTGAGGTCGTAGGACGTCGTGTTGACGAACTGCAGGGTCGGCTCGTCGACAAAGTCCTGCGTCGCATCGATGATCACCTCGAAATTGCCGTTGTTCAGCGAGGTGAAGTACCGGACGTTTTCCGGCTGGTCCTGCGTCACGGTCACGCCGATCTGCCGCCACTGGTCGATCAGGAAGATGCCAAGCGGCGTATATTCCGGCCGCACCACGGCGGTGAACTTCAGGTCCGCATGGCCGGCTTCGGCCAGCAGCCGCTTTGCTTCGGCGCGGTTGGCCGCCATATCGGGACGGAAGCCCGGCAGCTTCTCAAGTTCCTCTTTCGTCATACCCAGCGGCGAGCCGAGGCGCGTATAGCCGTTGACGCTGTTCAGCACGAACTGCCGCTGCAGCACCCGCGAACCGGTCCAGCGGTCGATGGCAAGGTTGAGCGCCTGCCGCACCCGCACGTCATCGAACGGCTTTTTCTGCGTGTTGAAGGTCAGCGTGGTGAGGAAGATCTGCACCGTGTCGCCGGCCTTCACCTTGTCGCCGCGCGCGGCGACGATCTTGTCGCGATCCTGCATGGTTACGCCGCGGAAATCGGTCATGATCTGCCCGGCCGCCATCGCGTTCGAGGCCGCGGGGATCGCCATGTTGAGGATGCGGAAGCCGTCGAGATACGGGCGCCCGCTCCGGAAATAGTCCTCGAACCGCTCACCGATCCATTCTGATCCCGCGACATGCCGCACGAACTTGAATGGGCCGGTCCCCATCACATTCTTGGCGGGAAAACGCGGGTCCTCGGCGAGTTTCTTTGCCGAATAAAGGCAGTTGCCGGGGCCTGCGAGGATGTACCACATCGACGCATTCGGCTTCGACAGCTTGAAAACGATCGTGCGCGGATCCGGCGTTTCGATGCTGTCGATATCGCGGAAGAAGCTCTGCCGTGCCGACACGACACCCTGCGGCGGCTTGCGGATGCGCTCGAACGTCGCCTTCACGTCTTCCGACGTCAGCACCGAACCGTCATGGAACTTGATATTGGGATGCAGCCGGAACTCATAGGACAGGCCGTCATTCGAGGCCTTCCAGGATTCGGCCGCGTCGCCGACGATTTTCGGATACTCGGTCTGGCTGATCTTGATCAGCGTCGAATAGTGCGGCGCCGCGCGATAGAGGATCGAGGTCGTGCTGTTGGCGTGACAGTCATAGGTAGACGGCTCGCCATTGGTGATGGCGAAGACCAGCGTACCGCCGCGTTTTGGCGTCTCTTGCGCTGTCGCCGTGAAGGGAAGAAGTGCCCCGAGAACTACGCCCGCCAGAACTGCCTTGCCTGTGAAGCCGACCATGTTTCCTCCCGTCGATTTGTTACCGGGAGGGTACCTCAGCTTCGGCCGCGCCGAAAGCGGCCATCGCGGGCGAGCAGCACCGAAACCGGAAACCGGCCCAGCACTTCTTCTGCCGGGAGCCGGCGATCAGAAGGCCGGCCACCGAAAACCGGCTCGAACCTTTCCCAACGCCCGGACGGAGGGGTAATTGACGTTCCGTGCCACACATCGGGTCCAAGCCCAAATTCACCTTCCGTCGCAAAACGATGCAGGAGCCGCCCCACCGCGACCAGGATGACATCCCGTCCCTGTCGCCGCGCAAAGGCCAACACGTGCTTCGACGCCGGCCCACGGACTGCAAGCTGCTCATAGGTGCCTTCGGCAAAGAGCAGCGGAAAGCGCCGCCGCAAGGCAAGCAATCGCGCGACAACGGCGAGTTTCGCCGACTCATCCCGCCACCCGTCTGGATCCTGGCCGAGGCTCCGGCGCAGCGCGTCGTTCAGCCTCGCGAAATCGACCGGCCGCCGGTTGTCGGGGTCGACCAGACTAAGATCGTGTAGCTCCGTGCCCTGATAGATATCGGGAATGCCGGGACAGGTCAGTTTCAGAACGGTCTGAGCCAGACTGTTCATGGCGCCCGTCCGGGCAATCGGCGCGTGGAAGTTCCGGAAGTCGTCGAGGAACTCCGGGGACCGCAATATGCGATCGACAAAGCCCTCGCACGCTTTCTCATAATCGTCATTTGGTTGCCGCCAGCTCGTGCGGCGCTTTGCCTCGCGGACGGCCTTGATGACGTAGGCCTTGAGCCGCTCGCCAAGGGAGGCGCCCTCTTCGTCCTCCGACCAGATGCCGATCAGCGTCTGATAGATCAGGTATTCGTCTTCACGCGATGGCGCGTCGCCTGCGCGGTTGATCTCCGACCAGCGCCGTGCGCACTCGTTCCACTCTTCCGGTATTTCCGACAGCACGTTGATTCGCGCGCGGGCATCCTCGCCCCGCTTGGTGTCGTGCGTCGCGCTGGCGATCATGTTGCGCGGCCAGTCGCGGCGCTGGTCGATCATGCGCCGATGAAAACTTTTCACATCCCACCCGAACCGGCCGGGATTGCCGCCGACCTCGTTCAGCGACAGCAACAGCGGATAGCGATAAAACGCCGTATCCTCCAGCGACTTCGCCATGATCGGCGCCGTGAACTGCTGGAAGCGCGCCGCGAAGTCGACAGCAGCGCCGCGCTTGCCAGTGACTGCCAATTTCAGGGCTTGCCGCGCGAACGCAATGGCCGCATGCGCGGGTTTCGGACTGCGCCGGCGTGCCAGGGCTGCCGCGCCATCGATGATCCGGCGGTCCTCCGGCGACAACCCACGCGCGCTGACATAGGTCCGATAGACCGGAAAAGCGGCGGCAATCTCGGTCAACGCTACACGCAACTGATCGTGGTCCAGCTTCGGTACGGGCTGCAATGCGTACAGGCGTGTCGCGAGCGCGGTCAGTTCGCCGCCGAAGAGCTGCGCGATCACCATCTGTTTGGCTTGATGGACGATTTCATCGAAATCGTCTGCCCTGGCAATGAAAGCCTCATAGGCGCGGCTCAGTCCGCGCTCCCCAGCGGGATCGACAAACACGCCGTTGATCACGTTGAGCTGTTCGTAGCCGGTCGTGCCGTCGACATCCCAGCCGTGCCGCAGCCGCTCACCGTCGCCCAGGATCTTTTCGATGGCGACGTAAACGTCTCTCCCCGTCTGCCGACGCAGAAATTTCTTCAGATCCCGGAAATATCCGGCTGGATCGTAGAGGCCATCGACGTGGTCCAGGCGCAACCCATGCACTTCATTCTTTTTGACCAGTTCACCGGTCAGCGCGTGACATTGCGCGAACACGTCCGGCCGCTCCATTGCGATGCCGGCGAGCTGGTTGATGTCAAAGAAGCGGCGATAATTAATTCTGCTCGCGGCCGTCTGCCAGCTTTCGAGCCGGTAGACCTGCCGATCGAGCAACGCCTGCAGCGCGCCATTCCGACACGCGGATGCATGGCGCTCAAGATCTGCGGCCACCGCCGTGTCCGTGGCCAGCGCCGCCAGTTCGCGCTTGAGGCTTGCGACCTGGGCACGTTTTTTCGTCTTCCTGAATTTCCCCGCCAGCACCGCCAGCGCCGCGTTGGGATGATCGTCACCGATCAGCACCGCATAATCGGCCGGCCGCACCGGAAATCTGTCTTCGAAATAGCTGAGTTCGAAACAGCCGCGCGATGAATCGAACTTTGCCTGAATATCTCCGCGTTCCAGTGTCTCCGCGACCGTCCCGCCCAGCATCGGCACCGACAGCCGGCCCTTCAGTTCCGGCCATGCCGGCGGATTCCAGTCGACATCGAAGAACCGCGCAAACGGCGAGTCAGGCCCGAACTCGAGCAAGTCGAGCCACCATCGGTTCTGCGTTTTACCGATCCCCATGTGGTTCGGCACGAAATCTACCAGGAGCCCAAGGCCGTTCGCTCGCAGTGCCGTCTGCAAGCGTGCGAAACCCTCCTGGCCGCCAAGTTCCGGGCTCAGCCGATTGTAATCCGTGGTGTCGTATCCGTGCGTGCTCCCCTTCTGCGCTTCAAGAATCGGAGACGCGTAAACATGGCTGATGCCGAGCCGTCGCAGGTACGGGACGATCGCCGCGGCATCGTAGAACGTAAAGTCGCGATTGAGCTGGAGGCGATAGGTCGACAGCGGGGCCGTCATCGCATCGACGGAGGGGCGGGACTGAGGTCGCTCCGCCGCAAGGGCGGACAGCAGCCTTTGAACCGCTGGATCGTCGAAGATGCCGTCGATGTCGCGCGGCAGGCGGCAGCGCCAGTTCGGATGTTCGTTCACCGTGCCGGGAACATTGATCTGCTCCGTAACGCCGATCAGGTCCTCAAGCTGCACCATCGCGACACTGGACGCGGTGCGGCCGAGAAAGCGCAGGACCTGTTCCGTGGGCACGGATGCCCTCCCGACCGGCAATCGCTCGGCGTGTAGCGCATCGGTCAGCAACCGCCGGGCCCGTTTGCGATCCTTTGCCTCTGCCGCGGCGCTGGCGGCATCGGGATAAAGAGACAAACTCTGCTTCAGTTCGAGATCGCGCCCGGTCCAGTAACCCTTCAGGGTCGGAAGGTCGTGAGTGTTGATTGTCGCCAGCGCAGCCCTGGGCCAGCGCCGGGGTTTTACGAAGGCGCCGTGGCGATCCTGGTTGAAGTAGAGGACCTGATAGGACAGCACGCCGTAGCTCTGCATCTTCTCGCGGAAGCCTTCGGGCACGGTCCCCAGATCTTCACCGATCACGAGGCAGCGATTGCGCACGCTCTCCAGCGCCACGATCCCCATCAGTTCGTCGAATGCAAAGCGGATATAGGCGCCCTCCGACGCTGCCGCACCTTCCGGGACCCAGAACAGCCGCTGCAGGCCCAGCACATGGTCGATCCGCAGCGCGCCCGCGTAACGCATGTTCGCACGCAGCACGTCGATAAACGGGCCATAGCCGCACTCGCGCAGCCGGGCCGGATTGAGCGGCGGCAATCCCCAGTTCTGCCCCTTCAAGTTGAGGGCATCCGGCGGCGCGCCGATGTTCCAGCCAAGCGCTGTCACCTCCTGCAGCGACCACGCATCGGCGCCGTCGGGATCGAAACCCACGGCCAGGTCGAGATAAAGTCCGACATCGAGGCCGAGCTGCCGGCAAAGGCCGCTGGCGGCGGCGAGCTGGAGCGCCGCCTGCCACTGCTCGTATTCGAAATATTCCACATCGCCGAGATGATCCGCGACGAACCGGCTGATACCCGGCGCGTCCGGGGATCGCAGGTCGGCCGGCCAGTCCCGCCAGTTTTTCTTCGCGTGGTGCTCCCGCAGCGCCTGGAACGTCGCGAAGGCGCGCAGGCCGTGCGTTGCGCACTGAAATTCGCGAAACTGAACGGCGCGACGCGATGCCGCATGTGCAAGGTGGCGTTCCCTGAACGACCGATAGAGACTATCCAGGACCCGCCGCTTCAGTCCGGCAATCGCGGCATACGGCACGATATCTGCACCACGCGCCTCCTTTAGAGCCTGCCTGCTATCCGGACGTTCAAGCAACGCGCGCGCTTCCTCGCTCTCCTTAAAATCGTCGATGGCCTCGATCTGCAGATAAAGAGGATTGAGGAAACGACGGCTGCTCGGAGAGTACGGACTGGCGCGATCCGGATCGTCGGGGAACAGGGCGTGCAGCGGATTGAGCCCGACGACATCCGCTCCCGCAGATGAAGACCGCTCGACCAGGGCCAGCACATCGCCGAAATCGCCGATGCCCCAGTCTCCCCGCGACCGCAGAGCATAGAGCTGCGCGGCAACGCCCCAGATCCGGCGCCCGTCGGCCAGCGATGGCGGTTGATAGGCGCGGCGCGGCACGACAATCACGCGCGTCCGCGCTTCGCCGTCAGCCCAGCGAAGAGTCAATTCGTGATAGCCGAGCGGGAGTTCGATCCTCAGTTGCAATAGGCGATCACGACCAGACCGGCGAGCCGTCCCGCTCCGCTTCTGACCGTCTTCCAATGCGATTGCCCAATGGATCGAACCGTTCGTGCCGGGCAACCGCGCCGGAACGGCGAGCCGCGCCTGACCGGCGGGAACGACCAGCACCAGCTCCACGACCCGCCCCGCTGCGCGCTCATCGAGAGCCGCAAGTGCCGCTTCGGGCTGCGAGGTGTCGAGGTCGAATGGCGCCAAAGCTTTCCACAACGCCCGAACCGTCGCATCCGGCACGATCTGTTCGCGGCCGGATGCGTCGATATAGCGGCTGACAATCCCCAGCCGCTCGCTCAGAGCATCGGCGGCAACGGCCGGTTTTATGACTCGAGATGCCATGCCACGGCCCAGCCCGGAAGATCCGGCGATGTGCGATTGACCAGCGATGGCGTCGTCCACAGGGCACGACCCCGCGGTTTCGCGGCATGGCGGCGCGACTTGCCCGTGAGATTGGCGACAAGCTGCAGCCTGGCGCCGTCCCCCAGCGTCCAGCCGATGACGATCACGCCGCTTTCCTCGGCGGCATGAGTCACGCTGCGCCCCGCGATCTCGGCAAGGCGCGGCACGATCTCGTCGCGGCGAACGCGGAGCAACCCGCGATAATGTTCCAGCCACTCGCGATGTCCCGGCGCATCGCGCTTGCTCCAGTCGAGAATGGATTGCCGGAAGGTATCTGCATCGACGGGATCGGGTATCCGCTCGCGCGCTTCGGGATCGGCGAAATCCGGAAATTTCGCGAACTCCTGCCGGCGCCCGTTACGCACGGCATCGGCAAGGTCGCCCGTGAAGTCGACGAAGAAGCAGAACGGCTCATTCGCCGCCCATTCCTCACCCATGAACAACATTGGAACCGAAGGCGCCAGCAGCAGCACCGCGCTCAATGCGCGCAAGGCGGGCGCGGTCGCCAGATCGACCATCCGCTCGCCAAATGCACGATTACCGACCTGATCATGGTTCTGCAGAAAATTGACGAAGGCGACCGGTGGAAGGTGGCCGCTTGGCGTACCGCGGACGCAGCCCCGATACTCGGAGATATCCCCCTGATGCACGAAGCCCTCCGACAAGGCACGCATCACCGCCTTGACCGGGGCCCCGGCATAGTCGGCGTAATACCCGGACTGCTCGCCACTCAAAACGACATGCGCGGCATGATGGAAATCATCATTCCATTGCGCCGCGTAATGTTGCGGCCGCTGCGATGAATCGCGCGGCAGAAGGGCGGCGTTGTTATCGTCGTTTTCGATCACGGCATGAACGTGCCGCTCACCGGCGACCTTGCGAATGGCCGCGGCGATCTCGACCAGGATCGGCGGTTTTGAATCGTCGATGATCTCGTGGACGGCATCGAGACGAAGCCCGTCGAAGCGATATTCCTCGATCCAGTAGCAGGCATTGTGAACAAAGAACTCACGCACCGGTTTTTTCGCATAGTCGATGGCGCTGCCCCAGGGCGTGCGGCGCCGATCGGTAAACGTCTGCGGCGCGTAGCGCGCGATATAATTTCCGTCAGGGCCGAAATGGTTATAGACAACGTCGAGAAAGACCATCAGGCCGAGGCCATGCGCCTCGTCGATCAGCGCCTTCAGCTGGTCCGGCGTGCCATAGCTGGTATCGGGCGCATAAAGCAGGACGCCGTCATAACCCCAGTTCCGCCGGCCCGAGAAATCGGCAAGCGGCATCAGCTCGATCGCGGTGATGCCAAGATCGACCAGGTCCTTGAGCTTGCCGCGCACGCCGTCATACGTTCCGGCCTCGGTGAACGTGCCGACATGCAATTCGTAGAGCACCGTTTCGTGCCACGGGCGCCCGCGCCAGTCCGTGTTCTTCCAGCGATAGGCGGCCGGGTCGACAACCATGCTGGGGTCCGAGACGTCGCCGGCCTGCTGCCGCGACGCGGGATCGGGAACCTTGAATCCATCGCCAAGCTCGTATCGATAGCGGTCACCCGCCCTGGCCTGCTCGACAACAGCCTCAAACCAGCCATCGCCGATACCCTGCATCGGGATGCGCAGGTTCTTGTCCTCCAGGGCAACGGCAACCGCACTTTCGCCCGGCGCCCAAAATCGAAAGCGCACACCTTTGTCGAGGCAGCTCGCGCCATATGGCATGAGGTGACGGGAAGTCGATGTCATGACTCACCGTCGCGGCTCATTTTGAACAGGACCAGCGCGCGCGCCGGCAGGGCATAGGTATGGCCCATCTGCGAGAGGTCCGGGTCCTCGCTCAGATCCGGCTCGGTCGTATCGAGAATCCGGCGCCAGCCGGTGCCAGTCGTCAAACTCGGCAGCGTGAACTCGAGCGGCTCGGCATCCGAATTGATCAGCAACAAAAGCAGTTCATCGACCAGCGATCGCCCATCGTGATGCGCGGTGTCGGGACCGGCCCGGCCATTCAGCAGCAGACCCACCGACCGTGCTTTCGGGTTGTGCCATTGCTCGGTCGTCATCGACTTGCCGGCGGGGCTGTACCAGATGATGTCGGGCACGCCGTCGGCCGACTTGTCACGCGCATGAAGAAAGCGCTGACGCCGCAGAACCGGATGCTTTTTCCGGAGCGCGATCAGCCGACGTATGAAATCCGTGAGTTCGCGGGTTTCCGTCGTGTCTTCCCAGTTGATCCAGCTCGTCTCATTGTCCTGGCAATACGCATTGTTGTTGCCCCTCTGCGTGCGGCAGCGTTCGTCGCCGGCCAACAGCATCACGAGACCCTGCGACAGGAACAGCGTGGCCAGCATATTGCGCTTCTGCAGCTCGCGGACGACGGCAATCCCCGCGTCATCGGTCGGCCCTTCGACGCCGTAGTTCTCGCTGAAGTTCTCGTGATGGCCGTCCCGGCCTTCTTCGAGATTTGCCTCGTTATGTTTCTCGTTGAAGGAGACGAGATCGTGGAGCGTGAACCCGTCATGCGACGTGATGAAATTCACGCTTGCCCAAGGACGGCGGCCGACCCGATCGAACAGGTCGGCGGACCCAGCCAGCCGCGCCGCCAGTTCCGGGAGCATGCCGTCGTCGCCCCGCCAGTAGCGGCGCAGTCCATCGCGCGAGCGGTCGTTCCACTCCGACCAGCCGGGCGGAAAACCACCAAGCCTGTAGCCTTCGCTCCCCACATCCCAGGGTTCGGCGATCAGCTTTACGTGCTGGAGCGCCGGGTCCTGCCGGATGGCCGCAAGGAATGCGCTCCCCGTATTGAAAACATCGGAATCATCGCGGGCCAGCGTGGTCGCCAGGTCGAAGCGGAAACCATCGACGTGCATGTGCTGAGCCCAATAGCGCAGGGAATCGAGAACCACCTGGAGAACGCGGGGATGACTCAGATTGAGCGTGTTTCCCACCCCCGTGTTGTCAACGTAGAAACGTCGATCCGGTGCCAACCGGTAGTACGAAAGATTGTCGAGGCCCCTGAAGCTGAGCGTCGGACCAAGATGATTTCCTTCGGCCGTGTGGTTGTAGACCACGTCGAGAATCACCTCGATCCCGGCATCGTGCAGCCGGGCCACCATGGTCTTGAATTCGGTAATGACGCCGGTCGACAGATAGCGCTGTTCCGGCGCAAAAAACCCGATCGTGTTGTAGCCCCAGAAATTGGTCAGGCCATTCATGGTCAGATGCCGGTCATTCACGAACGCCTGCACCGGCAGCAGTTCGATGGCGGTGATGCCAAGCGACTTGAGATAGTCGACGACCGGTTGAGCCGCGAGACCAGCGAATGTCCCGCGGAGCGGCGCCGGCAGGGCTGGATGCAACATGGTGAAGCCGCGGACATGGGTTTCATAGACGATTGCATTACCGCGTCCGTTGAGACGCGGACGTTCTGTCCAGGCATACGATGTGTCGACCACCTGGCATTTCGGCATGACCCGCGCGCTATCACGGCGGTCAAAAGTAAGATCCTCCCGCGTGGATCCCACGCGGTAGCCGAAGATCGCATCGGAGTTCATCGATCCGCCGTAAAGCGCCTTCGCATACGGATCGAGAAGCAGCTTGTGCTGGTTGAAACGATGGCCGTGGCGCGGCTCATAAGGACCGTAGGCACGGAAACCATATAATGTCCCCGGCGTCGCATCGGGCAGATAGCCGTGCCAGACCTCATCGGTGTATTCGGGAAGAGCGATGCGTTCGAGTTCGCGATGACCGCTTGAATCGAACATGCACAACTCGATGCGTTCGGCATGTGCCGAGAACACGGCAAAGTTCACGCCCTTGCCGTCCCAGGTCGCACCCAGCGGATAGGGCCGGCCCGGCCAGATACGCGAGCGCGACGCCTTGGTCATCAAGGTCGCAAGGCTCGCCATTGAACGCAAACGTGCCATGGTCTCCCTCGAAGGGGTCAGACGCTCAGGCGAGTTCGAGTATCACGCTACCAAGCGGAGGAAGTGTGACATCGATGGAATGCGGCCGACCGTGCCACGAAATCTCCTGGCTTTGTACGCCGCCGAAATTGCCAACATTGCTGCCCCCATAGGTCTCTGAGTCCGAATTGAGCCGTTCGACATAGCGGCCGGGCTGCGTCACGCCGACGCGATAGCCTTGCCTCACCACCGGTGTGAAGTTGCAGACGATGACCATGCATCGGCCGTCGCCCTGCCCGCGACGCAGGAAGGCCAGCACGCTATTGTCGCTGTCATTGGCCTCAATCCACTCGAACCCCTGCGGCTCGCAGTCGAGTTCATGAAGGACCGGCGAATGCCGATAGAGGTGATTCAGATCGCGCACGAGGCTCTGCACGCCGCGATGTTCGGGTTGGTTCAGCAGGTGCCAGTCGAGACTGGAATCGTAATTCCATTCACGCTCCTGCCCGAACTCGCACCCCATGAAGAGCAGCTTCTTGCCGGGATGCGTCCACATGAAGGTCAAATAGGCGCGAAGATTGGCGAATTTCTGCCAGCGATCCCCGGGCATCCTGCCGAGCAGCGACCCCTTGCCATGCACCACCTCGTCATGGCTGATCGGCAACACGAAGTTTTCGCTGAACGCGTAGAGCAGCCCAAAGCTCAGATTATGATGATGGTAGCGCCGATGAATGGGATCCCGTGACGCGTAATGCAGGGTGTCATGCATCCAGCCCATGTTCCATTTGTAACCGAACCCCAGACCGCCCAGGTAAGTCGGACGTGAGACACCGGGCCACGCCGTGGATTCCTCGGCGATCGTCGTCGCGCCGGGAAACTCGGCATACACCATTTCATTGAGCCGCCGCAGGAACGCGGTCGCCTCGAGGTTCTCCCGACCGCCGTAGCGGTTGGGGACCCATTCGCCGGGCTCGCGGCTGTAATCGAGATAGAGCATCGAAGCGACGGCATCGACACGCAGACCGTCGATATGGAACTTGTCGAACCAGAACAGAGCGCTGCCGATCAGGAAGTTGGCCACCTCATGTCGGCCATAGTTGTAGATAAGGGTGTGCCAGTCCTTGTGATAGCCCTGCCTGGGATCGGCATGCTCGAAAAGCTGCGTGCCGTCGAATTGCGCCAGGCCATGCGGATCGTTGGGGAAATGGCCGGGGACCCAGTCGACGATCACACCGATACCGGCTTCATGGAAGCGATCGATCAGCGCCCGCAGATCGTCCGGCGATCCATACCGGCTGGTCGCGGCATAGAGTCCGACCGGCTGATAGCCCCACGACCCGTCGAATGGGAATTCGGAGATCGGCAACAGTTCGACATGGGTGAAGCCCTGTTCCTTCACATAGGGTACCAGCCGGTCCGCCATTTCGGCGTAACTCAGCGGCCGGTTGTCCTGTTCCGGTACACGTGCCCACGAGCCGAGATGGACCTCGTAAACCGACATTGGTGCGTTGCGGGCATTCGCCTGCGCGCGATGGGCCATCCATGCCTGATCGCGCCATTCGTATTTCTGGCCCATATCCGAAACGACCGAGGCGGTGCGAGGACGATGCTCGCTTCGAAATCCGAACGGATCGGCCTTCAGCGGGAGCATCCGTCCGTCCCAGGCCTTGATCTCGAATTTGTAAAGATCGCCTTGCCCCAATCCCGGGACAAAGATTTCCCAGATACCGCCTTCGATCCGACGGCGCATCGGATGCCGGCGGCCGTCCCAGTTGTTGAAACTGCCGACCACGCTGACGCGGCGGGCATTCGGTGCCCAGACGGCGAAGGCCACGCCGCTGATGCCTTCCACCTCGCGGCAATGCGCACCGAGCTTTTCGTAGATGCGCAGATGGCGGCCCTCGCGCCAGAGATGCATGTCGATCTCGCCGAGGATCGGCGGGAAGCGATAGGGATCCTCAAAATCGATCTGCGTGCCTGCCCACTCGGCGCGCAGCTTGTAGCGGAACCGCTCGCGCCCGACCGTACCGCAGAAAAAGCCGTCGGCATGAATGCGCGGCAGTTCCTGGACAACATTGCCTGTTGCGTCGAGAACCCAGACCCGGCTCGCTGTCGGCTGAAAGGTACGGACCACGACATCTTTCGTCGCCAGGTCCATATGCATGCCGATGAAGGCGAACGGATTGTCATGGTCTCCACGCACGAAGGCATCGAGCTGCCGGCGCGTGTCCTCGGACATCGCCGTTTTCTTATCGGCCGTACCGGTGGCTCCGGTCGGCGTCGGGGGATCACGCCGCGGCAAGGTTTTTCTCCTTCGGTGTCTGGAGCGCGTCGAGCATGTCGCGAAGGCCGGCAATCGGGATGCGCAGCCATCCCGGCCGGTTCGCCGCCTCGTAGCGCAATTCGTAGAGAACTTTCTCGAGCAGGAAGAGATTGAGCAGCCGGCTTGCTTCGTCCGCATCGGCCGGCCAGCTGACGCAGCCCTGAATCGCCTCGATGTAGCAATGCATGAAGGCCTGCTGCACCTCCCGCCGCCACTCCATTGCATACGGAAGCAGCTTCTCGTAGCCGTCCGGATCGCGATCGGCCAGGGTGAACAGCGCAGACCAGGCGACGTAATGGAAAGATCGCAGAATGCCGGCGACGTCGCGCAGCGGCGAGGCCTTGGCCCGGCGCTCTGCGAGCGGGCGCGCCGGCTCGCCTTCGAAGTCGATGATGTAGAAATCATCCTTCACGACCAGCACCTGCCCCAGATGCAAGTCGCCATGGATGCGGGTCTTCATCGCATGGATCGGCTCCGGGGCCAATTTGCGAATGTGATCCAGGCATTCTTTGCGGCGCGCCAAAAGCGCATCAGCTAAAGCCTTGACGGGCTCGGCCAGGCCTTTCGCTCCGCGTAAGGCCTCGAACGCGTCCTCAGCCTGTTTCGTCGCGGCCTTTGTCCATTCCTTCGTATCGGCGGCAACGATGGGCTCCGGTGTGAACGCAGGATTGTCGGTCTCGATGGCCAACGCCCGGTGCAATTCGGCAATCCGTCGCGCCAGTGTCCGCACCTGCTCCAGATAGGCGGCATGACGCTCGGCCGGCGGCTCCGCCTCCTCCTTCTTCGGCGCAAACTCGCGCAGGCCGTCGAATACGCGGTCGAGGTAGTTCAGGCCGTGCGCCCAGCCGTCGCCCTGACTGCGCACGAATTCCTGCATGATGGTCAGCGCGCGTCGCGTGCCGTTCCTCTGGACATACTCCATCGCCCCCAGAAGCTTCGGCGTGTTGGGATATTTCGCGACTTCGGTCAGGAAGCGCACCATCTCCAACTCGGGATGCTCGCCTTCGACCAGCCGGCGATAGACCTTAATGATGGCCCTGTCGCCCAGGATGACCGAGCTGTTGCTTTGCTCGCCGCCGATCCGGCGGCAGGTCAGGTCGGCCAGCAGATCAATCTCGCCGACGCTGTGCACATCGATCCGACCGTTGCCGTCTTCGATGGAGCGATTGGCGCGAATGGCATTGGCCGCCGCCAGCGCGAAGGCTTCGGTTCCCGTTGCCTCGTACACAGCACCAAGCCGGTCGTGCCGGCGGATCTTGGCGATCGTATAGGGCAGCAGCGGCCAGCTCGTGTTTCCGGCGTCTTCGTCCCAGGAAACCGCCAGCGGCAGAAGATACGTCTGCGACGGCCTGCCGGACTCAAATTCAAGTGCGGTCTGCAGCAGGACGAAGTTATCCTTTGACCCCCGCAGCTCAGGGGTCGCCAGGATCTCCGCCTTGATGACTTTGTCGTCCTTCGCGGCAAACCAGCGTTGCTGCGCAAGATACGCCGGCAACGCGTAGGCCTGAAGATCCTTGACATGGCGGCCGGACCACACACTCGACCAGCCGTCCCGAGCCACAATGGTCATGAACTCCGGCAACGGTGCCGGCGGCTCGTCATGCCACGCAGGAATCTGCGCCGCATGCGGCAGCACGAACCAGTGAAACCCGTAAGCCGACAGCGTCACGAGATACTGAAGATCGCCGATTGGCGGAAACGCACTGCGACCCAGCATCTCCACCGGCACGCGGCCCTTGAAGCTCGACAGGTCGAGCTCGACCGCCTGCGCGGAATGCGACAGGTTTGCGACGCACAGGATCACCTCGTCATCGGTCTCCCGGACATAGGCGAGTATCTTGCGGTTGCCCGGATAGAGGAACCGCAAGGTGCCGCAGCGCAGCGCCTTGTTCTGCTGCCGCATGGAGATCAGCCGCTTCATCCAGTTCAGAAGACTGGACGAACTGCGCGTCTGCGCTTCGACGTTGACCGCTTCGTAGCCGTAAATAGCGTCCATGATCGGCGGCAGATACAGTCGCGCCGGGTCGACTTTCGAGAATCCGCCATTGCGGTCCGGAGACCACTGCATCGGCGTACGTACTCCGTCGCGGTCGCCGAGATAGACATTGTCGCCCATGCCGATCTCATCGCCGTAATAGAGAATCGGTGTTCCTGGCATCGAGAACAACAGACTGTTCATCAGCTCGATCTTGCGGCGGTCGTTGTCGAGCAACGGTGCCAGACGGCGGCGGATACCGAGATTGATCCGCATTTTCTTGTCGACGGCAAAGAAGCTCCACAGATAGTCACGCTCCTTGTTGGTGACCATCTCGAGCGTCAGCTCGTCGTGATTGCGCAGGAAGACACCCCACTGCGCGTTGTCCGGGATTTCCGGCGTCTGGCGCATGATGTCGGTGATGGGATGGCGGTCTTCCTGCGCGATCGCCATGTACATCCGCGGCATCAGCGGGAAGTGGAAGCACATATGGCATTCGTCGCCGCTGCCGAAATAGACGGCCGTGTCCTCCGGCCACTGGTTTGCTTCGGCGAGCAGGATACGGTCGGGATAGTGCGCGTCGATCTCGGCGCGGATCGCCTTGATGACGGCGTGTGTCTCGGGCAGGTTCTCGCAGTTCGTCCCTTCCCGCTCGATCAGATAGGGTACGGCGTCGAGACGCAGACCGTCGACACCAAGATCCAGCCAGTAGTGCATGACCGCCAGGACTTCTTCCAGGACGCGTGGATTGTCGAAGTTCAAGTCGGGCTGATGCGAATAGAAACGGTGCCAGTAATAGGCGTTGGCGACGGGATCCCAGGTCCAGTTGGATTTCTCGGTGTCGATGAAAATGATCCGCGCATCGCCGTACTTCTTGTCGCTGTCGCTCCACACATAGAAGTCCCGATAGGCGGACCCGGGCTTCGCCTTGCGGGCCCGCTGGAACCACTTGTGCTGATCGGATGTATGATTGATCACGAGCTCGGTGATGATGCGCATGCCGCGCTCATGGCACTCGCGCACCAGTTTCTTGAAATCGCGCATTGTGCCGTAGCTTTCATGCACGCCGCGATACTCGGAAATGTCGTAGCCGTCGTCGCGCAGCGGCGACGGATAGAACGGCAGCAGCCATAAGGCCGTGACGCCCAGATCCTGCAGATAGTCCAGCCGGCTGGTCAGGCCGGCGAAATCGCCCATGCCGTCGCCATTGGCGTCAGCAAACGCCTTCACATGCGCCTCGTAAAAGACGGCGTTCTTGAACCAGAGCCGGTCGCTGCGGTCGATCATCAACGCCTTCCCTTACACCCTGGCATCGAGACGCCAGATCGCCGCCGGATTGGCGTGCGGATCGAGCGTCACCTGCTGATACTTTCCCTGCCACGACCAGCTTTCGCCGGAGAACTCGTCGTTCACCCGCAGCGACGTATGATCTGGCAGGTTGAATTCCCAGAGCGGGATCTCAAATGTTGTCGATTGCGTCGCATGAGGATCGAGGTTCACCGCGGCCAGGATCACATTGTCCCGATCTGGCGTGGCCTTGCCGAACACCAGAACCTGATCGCTGCTGCTGCCGTAGAACTTCAGATTGCGGAAGTCGTGCAGCGCCGGATTGCGGCGGCGGATACGGTTGAGTTGCGTGATGTATGCGCGGATATTGCCGGAACGATCCCAGTCCCACGCCTTGATCTCGTATTTCTCGGAATCCAGATATTCTTCCTTACCCGGCAGCGGACGCCCCTCGCAGAGCTCGAAGCCGCTGTAGATGCCGTAGGCGCTCGCCAGCGTCGCGGCGAGCGCCGCGCGGATCATGAAGGCAGATCGCGCGCCACTCTGCAGGAAGAACGGATTGATATCGGGCGTGTTTGTAAAGAAGTTGGGTCGCAGATAATGCCGTGACTCACCTTGCGCCAGCTCGATCAGATACGCCGTCAGTTCCGCCTTGGTGTTGCGCCACGTAAAATAGGAATAGGACTGGCTGAAGCCCGCCTTCGCCAGCTTCCGCATCATCTTCGGTCGCGTGAAGGCCTCGGACAGGAAAATCACGTCGGGATGGCGCTCCTGGATATCGGAAATCATCCACGACCAGAACGGCACCGGTTTGGTGTGCGGATTATCGACACGGAAGATTCTCACCCCCTGCTCGATCCAGAAGCTGATGACATCGCGCAGCGCCAGCCACAGATCCGGAACGCCGCGATAGAAGTTCGGGTTGACGATGTCTTCGTATTTCTTGGGCGGGTTCTCCGCGAACTTGATCGTGCCGTCGGCGCGGCGGTCGAACCACTGCGGATGCTCCTTGATCCAGGGATGATCCGGCGAGCACTGCACCGCAAAATCCAGCGCCAGTTCCAGGCCGTGCTCATGCGCCGCCAGCACCAGCCGCCGGAAATCCGCAATCGTGCCCAGAGCCGGATGAAGCGCGGTGTGCCCACCCTCTTTCGCGCCGATGGCATAGGGACTGCCGGGATCGTCCGGGGTCGCCTTCAGGCTGTTGTTGCGGCCTTTGCGATTGGTCAGGCCGATGGGGTGGATTGGCGGGAAATAGAGAACGTCAAAACCCATGTCGCGGACATAGGGAAGCCGGGCGATGACGTCGTCGAGCGTGCCGTGGCGGGCCGGGTCGCCGCTTTGCGAACGCGGAAACAGCTCGTACCAGGCGGAAAATTGCGCCGCCAGGCGGTCGGCAATGATCGGCAGCTCGCGCCCATAGCGGGTGCGGAAATCGCGCGGGCCGATTCTCCTTAGCAGCGCCTCAAGCTCATCCGAGAGCAGTGCAATATCGCCGTCAGTCCCCAGAATTTCCTTCAGGCGCTCACGCTCGGCGACAGGTGCCTTCCTGGCGGCCTCCTGCAGAAGATCGCGCCCTTCCTTGATCTCCACCTGCACATCCTGGCCGGCGTCGCGTTTCTTCACGAAGTCGCGCTTCCAGGAAGCGAACGGATCGCGCCAGGCCTCAATCGTGTAGAGGTAGGTCGTGTTGCGTGCTGTCGGGAAACGCCCGCCCCAGCGGTCATTGTCGACAAAGGCCATCGGCGCCTCGCGCCACTCGGTCTCGTCCTGCGCCCTGTAGAGAATCGCGGCGCCGATCTGGTCGTGGCCGTCCATGAAGATGTCGGCCGTGACGGTGACGAGATCGCCGGCCACACATTTCGCCGGGCTGTCGCCTCTGTCGATCTCGGGCGAGACCGCCTCGATAACGACGCGGCGCTGTGCCGCCTTGCGGATGGCACTGTCGCTTTCGCGATCCGTCTGCTTCAGCCGGTCGAACAGATCGCCCCGCACCAGACGCACATCGCCCGGCTCAAGCGTCAGTATCGTTTCCGGCGTAATCGGCAGGGGTGTCCGCCCAGGGGTCACATCGGTGAAGCGATCGAATCGTCCGCCCAGTTCGGGATAGATCGATGACAGCGCCACGGTCTGCGCCCGACCGCCGGGATTGAGCAGAACCAGCGCGCCTTCCCGGGAATTCATGAGATGCCCGGAAGAGAGCCGCAGCAACCCGACCACGTCCTGCCCCGGCGACGTCACGCGCTGCACGCCGCCTTCGGTGTTGAAGACAGGATCGCGGTCCTTGAGCGCATTCAGCTCCGCGATATAGGCGCTGAGATCGACACGCTGTTCTTCCCAGTCCTCTTTCCGGGTGCGAATGACATCCAGCTTGTTGCGGAACCCGTATTCGCAGCCGATCGGCATCATCCAGCCCGCCGACAGGCTGGCCGCAAACGCCAGGCGCAGCTTCATCTGCGCTTCCAGATGTCCTGCGTCGTGCGCATGTGCGCTCGCCCGTTCGGTGTCATGGCTTTCCGGAAAGGAGATCGACGGCGCCACGCGGCGTAACCGCGCCTGCTGTTCGAACAGCCAGTCGGACCGGAAGTCCCACCAGGCCGCGCTATTGAGGATGAAATCGAAACGCGCGCCCGCGAGCGCCTCGATCTCCCCGATTTTAGCGCCGACCGTATCGCCGATGAAGCGCGCGCCACGGTGGTCGCCACGGATATCCTCAATCAGGACCCGCCACAGGGCCGCGGGCACGGCATGCGCCGACTTGCAGACAAAGCCTTCGAACCCAAGCGAGAGATAATGGCGAAGATAGCGCGCCCAGTATTCCGTTTTTTCGGTTTCTTCGGCGACGCGCGCGTAGTCGAGCGCGGCAATATCGTGCCACGCCGTCTCCCGGCCATGATCGTCGGTCGTGCTCGGAAAGACAAAACTCCCGTCGTCGCGACGGCGAAACCACCCCGGATGCTCCGCGACGAGCGCTGAGTCGCGGGCCGCATAGGCGAGCTGGACGTCCATCATCACGCCCAGCCCTTCCCGCCGCGCGAGATCCACAAAGCGGCCGAGCTGCAGATCGTCGGACGGACCATCGGCATCGCGAAAGCGCCGGTCCAGGCGATAGGGATCGCGGACCGAATAGAGGCTGCCGCTGCTGCCGGTGACGTGAAACGAGTTCACATACACCCAGTTGAAGCCCATCGCCGCGATGCGCGGCAGGTGGTCCACCCAGTCGGAAACTGTGCCGGCCAGCAGAGGAAAGAGATTGTAGATGCGCGGGCCCGGTGCCATGGCCGACAGCGACGCTACGGCCGGTACCCGCTCGGCCTCGGCAACAGGCGCACGGGTGCGTCCTCCATCCAATGGAGCCAATTGCCCTGACCGGTCCGTCGGACGGCCGCTAAGGAGATCTTTTTTCAAGATAGGTCGACGCGCGGGAACAGCCCCCTCCAGCGCGTTAAACGACGGGAATCACGCGAAGTTCCGCGCACCAGACCTTTTTTCGTCAGACCGGCCCGCAGGCGCTACGTGTGTATCGCAAACGGTTAAGGAATCTTCGATTTCTCCGCCTCTGCCGACCCGCCGCCCAAATCTGGCATCATCCGCTTGGTCAGGACATTCCAGACATAGGTGAGGTTGATAGGCTCTGGGGGGTCAATCAACTCCAGTCCTGCCGCTTCGCTGGCCGCATCAAGCGACAAATCCACACGATAAGGAATCAGGCAGCGCTCGCCGCAATTGAGTTCCTCGATCGCCGCCAGGACCGAACCCAGCCGCTGTACCGTCTCCGCCACCTTCTCCGGGGCCACACATAGATGCTCGGCTAGCAGATCATGGCGGAGATCGCGAATGGCCTGCTCGGTCTCAGCAGTCGCCGCCTCGACCGCGATATCGCATTCCGTATCCACGCCCATTGAGCGGTTGTTCATGTTGGCCGAACCCAGCCGCACGAACCGATCATCGACGATGGTCAGTTTGGAATGGATGACGATCTCGCACTCCGGCTCCTTCTTTGCCACCGGAAAGAACACGCCTAGTCGGTCGTATAGATCCGCCTTCCGAAGCTGCGCAAACAGCCGGTCGCGCTGATCGGCCATCGCATATTGCTCAAGCACACCCTGCGAGCGCCGCGTGACCAGCAGCACGATCTCGGGCCCGTCGGGCCGGCGCAGATGCGCAGCCAGCATGTCGGCGGCCCCGACCAGCGCGAAATATTGCGTTTCGATGTAGAGAATCTTTTCAGCCGCGGCGATCGCGTGTGCGATCAACGCTTCGCATTCACGAACCTCCGGCCGTTCGCCGTAAGTCGGCAGTGTCCGCGCAATACCGATCGTCGCATTGCGAATGACCGGCTCGATGCCATCCGGCCAGGGATCGCTGTCCACCGCGACAGGCTCCAGCAGTTCCGCACAGGCTGTCTCCCATCGCTCGCGCGTAACCTGCACAACCGCAGAAGCTGCCTCGCCGTCGAACACGGACTGGAGATCATGCACCGGCGCATACGGCTCGCCGTCCGCGACACGGTACGGCATATCGGCACAATGCGTGCGCTCGTCCCAGCGATGGCGAGTGACATCGATCCCGCCAACGAAGGCCAGCCGATCGTCAATCGTTACGATTTTTTGATGGTGTGAGCTGCCGACCGGATGCGCGTCATCAAGGCGATAGTGAATGCGCTCGTGTTTCCACCAGTCTTTTGTAAGGTAATTCGGCAGTTCGGAGCTTGATCCGTAAAAGACCGAGTTACGCCAGATCAGGATATACACTTCGAGATCGGGGCTGCGCTCAACGAGGTCGCGCAGCATATCGCCGAGAGCCGCGTGCTGCGGGGTCAGCTTGAGTTCACTGTCGAAATCCCAGCCGACGATGAAGATGCGCCGTGCCGCCTTCTCGAGCGAATTCGCGAGAGCGGCAAAATAGTCGCAGCCATCCACCAGAAAGGCCAGCCGTGTGCTGCTGGCAACCGTCCGGCAATTCAGCCCTGACCGAAGAATGCGGCCAGTCATATTGTTGTTTCGTTTCATGAAGTTCGCAGAGGTCGAGCCACAAAAACGTTCGCGGTTTCCCTTGGTTCCTCGGGAACCGCATCCCCGCCCGATGGTTTCACAGGAATGAAGTCGCCGACCCGGATCCTGGTCATTGCCCTTGAAATCGCCGCGACCGCGCTGGGGCTCTATCTGCTCTATGGCGTCTTCGAGAAATACGACACCGGGGATATCGCCGGCGCAATCGGTAAACTGCCGATCGCCAATATCGTTGGGGCTGTCCTGCTTACGCTCGGTAGCTATGTCTGCGTCGTCGCCATCGAGTACACAGCGATGCTCTACGCCACCGACACAACAAATGGGCTGCGGCTCAAGGCCCGCGATGCCTGCTCCGCGCCCCGCGTCGCGGCAACAGCCGTGGCGGCACTTGGCGTCGGCCGAACCATGGGGCTGGCGGTCCTCAGCGGCGGTGCGATCCGCTACAGGATGTATTCCAGGGCGAACGTGGCCCCGGAGACGGTCGCAAAGCTCCTGCTCTTCGCCGGTATGACTGCAGCCGCCGGACTGCTGACCACAGGTAGCGGTGCCATGCTGTGGCATAGCGGCCTGATTGCCCGCTACATCGACTTTCCGCCCTATACGGTTCGTATCATTGGCGCAATTCTGGGCATTGCCGTGCTGACCTATCTTGTGGCCTGCGCCTTCATCCAGTCGAATGTCCGGTTCCGCCAGGTCACAATTGCTTTACCTCCGCTCCGAATGGCCTTCGCGCAGGTGATTTTCAGCAGCGTAAACCTCGCATTAATCGCGGGCGCGCTATATGCGTGTCTTGCGCCGTTCACGGACTGGGACTACACCCGAATAGCGGCCCTCTATGTCGGCAGCGAAACGACCTCATCGGTGGCACACGTCCCCGGCGGTTGGGGAGTTCTGGAATACACGATGACGCGCTTTATCCAGGGATCGAATGTCATCGCGGGCGTGCTGGTCTTTCGCGCGATCTATCATCTGATGATGATGGGCGTCGGTCTTGCGATCTTCATCGCCGACGAGCTCGCGGGTGGCGTGCGATCCGCGATGAAGGCAAGCTGAACCTTCACCGAAACCCGGCATGACCGAAACCTTCCGCATCTGCAGTTACAACATTCATTCCTGCGTCGGTACTGACCGGCGCGCGAGCGCGGAGCGTATCCTGCATGTGCTGCGGGAGATAAATGCAGATGTCATCGCCCTGCAGGAAGTCGGCGGCAGCTCCCTCGTCGACGAGATGGAGCAGTTCAGGTATTTCGAGAAACATCTCTCGATGCAGGGCGTTTCCGGCGCGCATATCCGGCGCGGCAAATTTTCCTTCGGCAATGCGCTGTTTACCCGCGGCGAGATTCAGGATTTCGAACTCGTCGATCTCAGCGTCTCCTTTTTCGAGCCACGGGGCGCTGTCGATTGCACGATCCAGATCGGCAGACAGACCGTGCGCGTCGTGGCGACGCATCTTGGCCTCTTTCCTCACGAGCGAAGGGAGCAGATCAATCGCCTCGCCGGCATTCTCGACCGGCGTCATCAGTCGCTCACGGTGCTGCTCGGCGATTTCAATATTTTCGGCCTCGAGCGCCGCAATCTGCGACAGATCGGACTGCCGACCCGCCCGCCCAAGCTGCGCACCTTCCCCACACGGCGCCCGCTGATGTCCCTGGACCGAATCTGGTCGTTGCCCAACGAGCGGGTTCATCAGATGCATGTGCACCGGACACCGCTATCGCGCACGGCATCGGACCATCTGCCGATCGTCGCCGATATCACCATCGGTCAGGCCGGCGCGCGTGCGCGAGGCGACAACACCCCATTGGTGACGCACCTGTAATCGGAACCGGCGCTCCAAGCGCCGCGTTGACATCCCGTGAAGCAGACACCGACCAGAACCGCCACGCGTAAAAGGCCGCCGGTAACGCGAAGGCTCAGGCGCGCCCCTTGCCCGCCGCCCGCGAAGGCGATCCGTGGAAAGCGGGCGAACGTCCGGACAAGTCCAAGAAGCGCAATCGGCAGGAACTCGGCCGGCCCAAGGATACGGGTCGCCAGGGCGCGTGATTCTCAAGGCTGCCCAAAGAAAAAGGCGGCCCCTCTCCGAGCCGCCTTTCCGCTTATCACGCTAGAGATCAGCGCGGGATTCGCGCCATCAGCGTCGCCAAGTCTTCGGCGTGCTCCTCTTCCTTCTGAAGCAGACGCTCCATCAGGTTCTTGGTCGTCGGGTCGGTATCGCCGAGCCAGCGGACGATTTCGGAATAAAGCTCCACGGCCACACGCTCGGCGACGAGATCCTCCTCGATCATTGAGACCAGATCGTTGCCTTCCACATACTGCGCGTGGCTGCGCGTCGCGAGCCCTTCCGGATTCAGGTTTGGTTTGCCGTTGAGCTGGGAAATCCGCTCGGCAACCCAGTCGGCGTGCTGCTGCTCGTCCTGGGCATGCTCCAGGAACTCCGCTTTCACGGATTCCGAATGGATGCCGTCGGCCGCGTAATAGTGAAATTTGTAGCGCAGCGAGCAGACGATCTCCGTCGCCAGAACCGCATTGAGGACCTCAATGACATGGCTGCGGTCGGCCTTGTTGCCCGGAGTCACGGCACCTTCGGACATATGCGCGCGCGCCTCTGTGCGCATGCGCTGGATATCGGCCTCGAAGGGGCCCATGGCAATCTCCTTTATTATTTGCTTACCGGAACACGTAACGTCACCGCCCCCGGCCCGTTCCCCGGTAAACGCCCGTGCCTGATTTTGCTATCCCGCCTTGCGGGTCTTGCGCCGGCGTTTGGTGGCCGTGTGCGCATGCTGCGCCGCGCGGGGAGCGGCCCGTCCGCCAGCCTTGCCCGCGCTTTTCTTAAGCGCTTCAAAGAGATTAATGACTTCCGCCGAATGCTGTGGCTTGTGCGCTTTGGGCTTCACACCCTTCAGCTTGGCCTGGACCAGTTCACGAAGGGCGGCCTGATAGCGATCCTCGAACATCGACGGATCGAACTTGCCCTGCATCTGGGTGATGACCTTTTTGGCCAGCGACACCATTTCCTTGTCCAGCGCCTTGCCCTCGATGTCGTCAAAGAGGGCTTTCGGATCGCGCAGTTCTTCGGCCGAACGCAGAGTCGTCAGCAGCATTCCGCGATCCATCGGTTCGATTGCCACCGGCCGTTCTCGATTGGCCATGACAAGGGTCGCGATCCCAACCAGCTTCTCGTCGGAGATCGCCTCCTGGATCACGCGGAACGGCTCAATCGCAACCTTTCCGTCGGGTGCAAGGTAGTACGGCGCTTCGAAATACCGACGGTCGATCTCGGCCGCCTCGACGAATCGCACGATATCGATGGTGCGCGAGCTCTCGATCTTCAGCTCATCGAGTTCGTCCTTTTCGAAGAGCGTGTAGCTGCCTTTTTCGTACTCATACCCTTTCACCAGATCAGCGCGCTCCAGCACGTCGTCGGTGTCGGCATCGTGGGGCTTCATTTTCACCCGGTTGCCCGTGTCGGGATTGATCAGATGGAAATGGACCTGATCGGTGCTGGTCGTCGCCGGCATCAGCTTGACCGCGCAGGTCACGAAGCTGAGCTTCAGAAAGCCTTTCCACGCGCCTGAATAAGCCACGGAGAACCTCGCCGGATACCGTAGGGAGTCGTCGTCGTGACTCAACGCGGCGCCGGGCGACTCCGTTCCGCCGGGCCGCCGTGCCCCAAAAATGTCGATTCAGGGGACCTCAGGGGACCGGGGTATTCGCCAGTTGCGCGAAGCGCGAGTCCCGCGCCGCCGGCTTGCCGGTCTCTTCCGGGTTCAGCGTCCGGCCGAGCGCGCGGCGCAGGTCCTCATCGCGATAGGGTTTCTGCAGCAGCTCGCCCGGCATATCGCCGGTAATGTGAAAGGTCGATGCGTAGCCCGAGGCGAAGAGAAGCTTGAGCGTCGGCCGCGTGGCAATCGCGCGCCGCGCCAGATCGAGGCCACTCATGCCGCCGGGCATGACGACATCGGTAAAAAGCAGATCGATGGACGGATCTTCATCCAGGATCGCCAGCGCCGCATTCGCATTGTCCGCTTCAAGCACGACGTACCCATGCTCCTGCAACCTGGCAACTGTCACGGTCCGCACATCGGCATCGTCTTCCACGACCAGAACCGTGGCGTTCGCTTCGGCGGCCGGCACTTCGGGCTCGCTGGCCGCAATCTCATGCACTTCCTGCTGCCTCGTCGCCTGGGGCAGATACAGCCGGACGGTCGTTCCGTTGCCAACCTTGCTTTCGATCTTCAGATTGCCGCCGGACTGTTTCGTGAAGCCATAGACCATGCTGAGGCCAAGCCCGGTCCCGTCACCCGAACCCTTGGTGGTGAAGAAAGGCTCCAGCGCCCGCTCCAGAACTTCAGGCGGCATGCCGACGCCGTTGTCCTTGACGGCCAGCATGACGTAGTTGCCGGGGGCTAGGCTTTCTTCCACCTCCTCCGGGGCGACCACGGCTGCTTCCAGGACGATCGTGCCGCCATCGGGCATCGCGTCGCGGGCATTGATGGCGAGGTTGAGCAGCGCCGATTCCACCTGTGCCGGATCGGCGAAGATCGGCGTTATGTTGTCGGACAGGGTGATCCCGACCTTGATCTGAGTCCCGATAATCGCGCTCAGCATCTTGGCGATGCGCGGCATCAACTCCGTCAGGTTGATGACCTGCGGCTGCGAGGGCTGGCTCTTGGCGAAGGTCAGCAGCCGGCGGATCAGTTCGGCACAGTTCAGGGCGCCGTTCAGCGCCATCTGCACGCGATCGAAATCCTTCGGGCTGTTTTTCAGCGACCGTGTCAGCGCATCGAGGTTCCAGATGATGACACTCAACATGTTGTTGAAGTCATGGGCGATGCCGCCCGTCAGCCGGCCGATCGCCTCCATCTTCTGGGTCTGCAGCAGCTGCCGCTCAAGACCGCGGCGATCCGTCACGTCCAGACAGGTCCCCAAAATCTCCTTCGCCCGACCCGCATCGTCGCGAACAAGAACCGCCTGATCGAGAAACACGCGCTCAGATCCATCGGCGCACCGCCAGCGGTACTCAGCGGACAGGACGCCGGCCTCGCCGATGGAGGCGATCTGCTGCATGACCCGCGGCCGATCCTCGGGATGGATGCGCGACGGCCAGAGCTCGCTGTCGTCGATGAACTTCTCCGCCGCAAATCCGACCATCGATGCGATCGTCTCGCTGACGAAGCGCGGCCCGGCGAACCGCCCCTCGAGATTGGCCGTATAGAGGGCGATCGGCAGCGACCGGATAATGAGCGACTGACGCTCCTCGATCTGTCGCAAAGCGCGCTCCGCCTCGATCTTTTCGGTCCGGACGCGGAGATAGTCGAGCTGCAGGCGGCGTTCCTGTTCCGCTGCCTGGCGGATGGCCTCGTTCTTCCGGTACAGATCGACGAACACAGAAATCTTGGCGCACAGCGCAACGGGATTGACGGGCTTGAAGACATAGTCGGCGGCGCCAAGGGAATACCCCCGCGAGACATCCTCGGTTTCATGAGAGGCCGCGCCACCGACAAACAGGATCGGAACGTCGCGCGTCCGTTCGCGATTGCGGATCTGAGCCGCGAACTCATATCCGTCCATTTCCGGCATCTGCACACTCGCCACAACGACGGCGAAATCCTGCTGGAGCATCCGGCGCAAGGCATCGGCGCACGATGTCGACTGGACAACGTTCTCGTTCAGCCCCTCCAGCATCTGCGCAAGGGCAAGGCAGCTTTCCTGCGTGGCATCGACGATCAGGATATCGGCCTTGCTCGCGACTGATGCACCTTTGTCAGGCTTGGCGCTACCGGCGTCAGGCGCCGACGATGCAAGTCCATCCAAAACAGTCCGCATGCTCAGGCCCTGCCTTTTTCTCATGCCCATACTACTGCTTTTCCGCCCAAATACGCATTGACGAGAAAAGCTGACTGAACATGGGGGACATGGCACCGGGAAGCAGAGGGCTCCCTGGTACTGGCTTGAAATCCAAAGATATGAGTCCGGCACTTCGGAAAGTGCCGAGATCCAAAATCCGCGCCCCCGCGGCAATACCGCCACGAATATCCATCCAGTGTCCAATCCCGGGCACAAGGCCCCCCGACAAGCCCCGCATCCTACCCGCGGGACGTCCGGGACACTTACCGGGGGAATTCCCTAGAAGAGTGGAGGAATCTACTGAGAGAGGCGGCATCCGGGTAAGCGAACAGCAGTGTTTCTGTCCGACCGCGAACCAACTTCCGGCCCCAAGCGCCGGGTGACGGATTAATCCGGTCGTGGTAGAGCTTTAGCCAGCTTCCGCCACCTGAACCCGAAATGACGTCGCGAGGGGCTAGCGTGGAGGGGAAATGACCAGTCGCTCTAATCAATCGGCTTCTGAATGACAATCCGCGTCCTGCTGACGGAAGATCACTGGCTTGTCCGCGCCAGCCTGAAATCCCTGCTGGCCGATTTCGAAGGCGTGGAAGTCATTGCCGAGGCGGGAAACGGGCGGGAAGCCCTTGAACTGGTCGCCAAACACCGTCCGACGCTGGTGCTGATGGACATTTCGATGCCGGGATTGAATGGTCTCGAAGCAACCCGCCGCATCACCAAGGATCATCCTGATGTTCGCGTTGTCGTGCTCTCCATGCATACCAGCGAAGACTACGTCCTGCAGGCACTGCGGGCGGGCGCCTCGGGCTACGTGCTGAAAGGCTCCGCGCCGCGCGAACTGGAACTGGCCATCGAAGCGGTCGGACGGGGTGAAATCTTCCTCAGTCCGCAGATTTCCCGGCATGTCATCGATGCCTTCCTCAATCGCACCGGTGATCAGACGAGTTCGCTGGAACAGCTCACGCCGCGCCAGCGTGAAATCCTTCAGCTCATCGCCGAAGGAAAATCGAACAAGGAAATCGCGCAACTCCTGGATGCCAGCGTGAAAACCATCGAATCGCATCGCGCGAGCCTGATGGACCGCCTCGACATCCACGATCTCGCCGGGCTTGTGCGCTACGCGATCCGGCACGGACTCGTTTCGCCCGACGAATAACTTCAATTTTAAGCGAATACTCCGCTGTGACGCTTTTGTGCCGATCGGCGCCGGGGCAGCGCGCCCACACCATGGCTTGTGGCAGGCGCCGGCCTGCGGAACGCCACTTCCGTGAAGTCCTGGGAGATAGATAGATTCCATCGGTGTCCTAGGGTGTCACCCCAGTAAGAACACCGCGACCTGACTGCTAATGTCTCCGCGTTCGCCGACAAATGTCGCCGAATTAAAACGAACGGACCAGGAGGCAGGAAATGGCAAAATCCGCTCACGATGACGCACTATCCGCCGGCATGGCGGCCTTCAACATGATGGGGCCGATGATGAGTTCCATGATGGCTCCGTTGATGGACCCTGAGATGGCGCGTCAGGCCTGCAACCGGATGATGAGCCAGATCAAGGACATGAATCAGATCTGCTATGGCTCCATGAATCGCAGCGTCGAAGCGGGCTGGGACCTGGCGGCACGCCTCACTCAATGCGCCGATCCGTATGAAGCCGCGATGATGATGCGGAACTTCATGAATGAACGACGTGACGCGATGCTCGCCGACGGCCGTAACATGTCGATTCTCATGCTGAAAATGAGCCAGAGCGAAGTTGAGACGATGAAAAACGCGGCATCGCGCGCCAGCGACGTCGTGGCACCGATGCAGCGCCAGGCCGCTGCCGGCGAATAGACCGGAATGATCCGGTGCGTGCGGTATATCCCGCGCACCGGCACTCCCTCCCCATGAGCCTTGAGCGAACAGGAACGGATTTGCCGCAGGCGTCGTTCAATCTCAGGTGTTGGGAGGGCCTGCGGTAATGGCCAATCGGCTTGTCATCGTCCGTAATCGCCTTCCCGTTCATGACGGCGTCGACACCGTCGCTACGGCGGATGCATTCGCGCTCGACGAGACACCGAATTCCCTCTGGTTCGGCTGGAGCGGTCGTGTTTGCGACGACACCAATCGACCTGTCTCCGTTGAGTATCTTGGCACCGCAACACTGGCGGCGATGGACCTCAATGTCGATCAATACGAAGGATACCTGAACGGTTTTTCCAACGGCACGCTGTGGCCCCTCCTCCACGGCGCCGGCACGCAGATCCAGTTCAATCCGGACGATCTCGCCGTATACCGCGCGGTGAACGCGCGGTTCGCGTCGCGGCTCCTCCCACTACTGCGGCCTGACGACAGCATTTGGGTTCAGGACTATCATTTGTTCCCACTGGGCTGGATGCTGCGGCAGGCTGGTGTCCAGTCGCCGATTGGCTTCTCGCTGCACACGCCGTTCCCCAATACCGAGCACCTGATGACGTTCCCATGGCGGCGCAAGCTCGCGGGCGACCTCTCGGCTTACGATCTCGTAAGCTTCGAGACCCGCCGCGATCAGTTGAATTTCGACACGTTCATGCGGCAGTCCGGGCAGGTGCCATCGGCCCGAACCGTAACAACCCGCACCGACGGCATTCCGGCGCACATTGCCGTTCCGAGCGGTCCCGACACTCGTGCATTCATGGACTTCGCCTCTTCGGCGGAAATCACGCAGCGTGCGGCCCGGCTCGCCCGCAGCCTCGGCAATCGCCGTATCGTCGTCGGTGCCGACCGGCTGGACTATACAAATAGTTTGCCCGAGCGCTTCCGCGCCTTTGAGCGACTGCTTGAAAGCGCGCCGGAGCTGCGCGGCAAGACTTCGCTGGTCCAGGTCACCGCGCCGTCGCGTCCGCTCGTGCCGGGTTATCTCGAATTGCGAATGGAACAGGCCGACCTCGCGCAACGCATCAACGGACGCTTCACCGTCCCCGGCTGGATGCCGATCCTCGACATATATGCGCGGCTGCCGCGCGCATCCCTGGCCGCGCTCTACCGAATCAGCCGCGTCGGCCTGGCAATCCCGCAACGGGACGGCCCGACGACCAGCGCCAAGGAATTCGTCGCAGCACAGGATCCCGGCGACCCTGGCGTGCTGATCCTGTCGCGCGAAGCCGGAGCCGCCGAACTTCTGGACGACACGATCATGGTCGATCCTAACGATCTTGACGGCATTGCAAAGGCCATGCGGACAGCACTCATGATGCCCCTCGACGAACGGCGGGATCTCTGGCGCCGCTTGATCGTCAAGCTGGCGCATAATGACGCGGCCCAATGGCATCACGGCTTTGTCTATCGGCTGTCAAAAGCCCGGCACGGGACGTCCGGCGAAGAAACACCACCATCCGCATTCGTCCCAGCCAATCGCACAAAGCCGGCGGAATTCCGGTCCCGCTGACCAAAGGAGAAACTGCACATGGCAGCATATCGACACGACTGGACGGCCACACTCGACAACCCGGAGGGTATCGCGCTTCGCGCGCTGGGCTTCGTTTCAAGCGACCGCGACCAGCTCCACCGGTTACTGCAGCATACAGGCATGACCCGCGCGGATTTGAAGCAACAGCCGATCGCACAGCGACACCTCGCGGCGATCCTCGATTTCCTGCTGTCGAACGAGACCACGCTGCTGAAATTCTCACACACGGTAGATTTGCCGCCGGAAGCCGCCTACGAGGCACGCCGCCTGTTTAATCATGCCGGCGGCAAGAGTCACTAACCCGCGCCTCGGCAGAGGATGGTGGCGTCGAAGTCGACCGTACGCTTTGTTGATCGGATGCCGATCCTTGCGAGCGGCTGATTCATCCGCCGTCAAGGAACAGGCCATTGGCTACAAAACCCCCTGAGCCGCGCAGAGGCAGTCCGAGCCCCCAACTCGACGAGGCAGAGTTCCGGAAGCGGTTCCTTTCGCAGTATGTCGACCCCGCCTTCGAGGCTTTGCAGCCGGAACTGGAGAAGATTGCAGCGGCGGCATGGCGCGGATACAGCGAGTACCGGAAAAGTCCGCACACGCGCAAAGCCGGCCCTGAATTCGCGGACCCGGATTACGATCTGTCCGTCGACTGGCTGGCCGCGCGCCA
This sequence comes from Alphaproteobacteria bacterium, assembly GCA_965279355.1. Lineage (GTDB taxonomy): Bacteria > Pseudomonadota > Alphaproteobacteria > CACIAM-22H2 > CACIAM-22H2. The sequence continues at coordinate 1,103,914 of OZ257155.1, forward strand.
GGCCATCCACGAGGCACAGGCACGCCACGACGGATCCGGTGCACGCCGCCGCATCCTGCTGATCAGCGCGTCGTCGCGCAGCGAGCACACCTGCCCCGGCGAGGTTTCAAAAACCTACCGGCTGGCGCAAGTCGCTGCCGAGGTCTTCTCGACAGGCGGCAACACCGATGTCGAGTTTCTGGAGTTGAATCGGCTGGCGTCCGAATACGGCCGGAACATCCATCCGTGCAAAGCATGTTTCTCGACAGCGGCACCGCTCTGTCACTGGCCCTGTTCCTGCTATCCCAACTATGCGCTTGGCCAAGCGCAGGACTGGATGAACGATATCTACCCGATGTGGGTTGCCGCGCATGGCGTGATGATCGTGACGCCGGTGAACTGGTATCAGGTCACATCGCCGCTCAAGCTGATGATCGATCGGTTGGTCTGCGCCGATGGGGGCAATCCCGATCCCACGCGAACCGGCGGCAAGGATGCCAGGCGCGCCAAGGAAATCGAGCTGGCCGGCTGGGAGTATCCGCGACCGCTTAGCGGGCGGCTCTTCTCGGTGATCGTCCACGGCGATACGGAGGGGGCGCAGGACGTGCGCCGCAACCTGTCCGACTGGCTCCGCGCGCTCGGCCTTAACTCAGCGGGGCCGGAAGCGGAATTTGATCGCTATATCGGGTATTGGCAGCCTTATGCCACCAGCCACGACGATCTCGACCGGGACCAGGCCGTACAGGAAGAGGTACGCAACGCAGCCCGCACCCTTCTCGAGGCAATGCGCGCGCAACACGATGGCCGTCTGATTGCCGCCGGAGCCGACCTGAAATCGCCCCGCGACAAATAATTCAGCCGTTCAGCTCACCCGGAACAGGCGTCCCAGGAAATCCTGCCGCTCCTGCTTGGCCAGAAACGTCATCGCATGGTGAAAACGGGAGATTGCCACCGCACGACTGCCGCCGTAGAGGTTGATCATGCGATGGGCCGCGAACGCGGCGCGGAGATTCGCCCAGGGCAGGGTCCATTCATCGATCTGCGGATAGCGGAGCTGCAGCCTGCAGCGCCGCCAGTGCGCCCAGGCCGTGCCAAGCGGCGGTTCCTTCAGCGGCCACGGCAGCGCAAACATCTCATGCGCGGCGATCAGATAGGAATGCAACGGCGCGCTCAACTGATAGCGGGCGGCACGCGCCTCAATCATTTCCCAGTTTATATCGGGACCGAAACGGCGGGCGATCATTGTAAAATCGTAGAGCTGCCGCAGATCGACGATCCCACGATAATAGCCGCCAATGTGATGAATCTGCGCATGCCACAGATTGTGGAGGATCATGTCCGTCGGCGAGGGCGCCATGTAGTCGAGGCCGTTGTCGCAACGGCGCGTCGCCCGGCTCCAGACATCGTCGGCCTGCAGCAGGTAGTTGGCGTCCACCAGTTCGACATGCAGGTCAACGGCTCCGGCGCTGCCGTCGCGAAGAAACTCCGCATAGGCATGCAGCACCGGCGTGTACTGGGTGCCGATCCGGTAACCGAGGCCTTCGATCACGCCGATCGCACTCTTGAGTTGCGCATGCGGCACCAGAAGATCCAGGTCGCCGATCATGCGGGCGGCGCGGTCGTTGTAGTGATTCAGATAGAGCGTCAGGGCGCCCTTGAGAAACAGGGGAACGATATTCGCGTGATTGAGCGCGGCGAGCAGCTCATCCGACTGTTCACGAAGCGCGGCATTGCGCAGGCCGTTATGATGATGCAGCAGCGCCAGATAATCGCGCACCTCTTCAGGCAAGTCGTCCAGCCCATCGGCAGCCGTTAGCGATGAGAACATCGCCGGCGTCACCAGATGATCGTTCGCCTGGCGCAACACGCACGTCCAGTCGGCCAGCGAGCGGCGGCGGCCTGCGCCATCGTTGTCCCCGGCGTCCGCGCGCAATGCATCCCCGATCACCCGCAGCGACGATGCCTTCATGCGAAGATTTCCCGGACCTGAGCGACCGCGCCGTCGAGGTCGCTATAGTGAAGCTCGAAACACGGAACGGCATCGATCCAACGAACCAGCCGTTCGATCTCCGGCCGATCCAGGCTGCCGCGCAGCGGGCAGAATCCGTCCATCAGGCGCCGCAGCGTATCTGCCTTGCCAAGCGGACGTCGAACCGCGGCGCCCCGCTCCTGCCGGTTCAACACGACAATGGCTCCGATCCGAAACCGCGCGTTGGCAGTGGCGCGCTGCCGCGCCGGCGGCACCAGATAGCGGACGCGTTTTCCGTCGAGCCGGTCGTGAACCGGCAATTTGCCCAGATCGGCAAAACGTTCCGATAACAGTTTCACCGAACCTTGCTTGAGACAGATTCCAAACGGCACCGGCCGCGCCGCGAGCTCGCCATAGGACAGCACGATCGTATCGTCGCCGAGCAGGCGATACCCGGCAGACACCAGAGCCGCCGATAAGGTGCTTTTTCCGGCCCCGGACGCACCGGGAAACAGAATGCACCGATCGCCGCGACCGATCGCCGCTCCGTGGATCGCGCCATAATCTTCGCAATGCTCCAGCGCCAGCCGCAGAAGGGTAACCTTCACTGTCGGTGCGAGAAGGCTGGCATTCGCACATTCGGCCAGCATCTGGCCGCCGCAACGCAGGGACAGAACACCATGTTCTTTGACGATATCGATGTCGAAGGAATGCGCAGCATCCGTCGACGGCAATTGCGAGCCGAGCGGCTCCAGAACGGGCTTGAGCCGCGTCAGTGCCACGGGCGCCATGATGCGCAGACGAAACTCGCAGTCGAGCAGCCGGATGTTCCACGAGGCCAGTGCGCGCCATTCCGCCGCACGGCCCGGTGACGGGTGCTCAGGCAGGTGAAGTTCGCTGCTCGTTGCCGGCAGGTTGACTTTCGAACTTGCGAACAGGCCAAGCTGGCTCCAGCGACCGACGATCTCAGTAACGTAAGTGTTCGCGGCGGACGGATCGAGCTTGAAGGTGGATTGCAACCGCTCCGCGATCATGGGCGCGGCAAGCCTGTCCTCAAGACAACACCAGATAAACGCGGCAGTCGTATTGACGGCATACAGACGTTGCGACACGGCATCGAACAGCACCCCTTCCTCGCCGACGAAATGCAGGCTGACATGTTGCGGCGGCTGCCAGGTTGTTACCGGCTGGTGCATGCGAACGCCTCGGTGCGGTGGTTAAGCTAACGGAAGCAGAACAATGACCCGCAGCCCGCCACCGTCGCGGTTTTCCGCGCGAACGGATCCCCCCAGAAGCTCGACGACACGACGGACAATCGGCAGGCCAACACCGTAGCGGCCCTCGCCCTCAAGGCGATTCTCCTCCTCGCCGGGCCCGGCCCGATACACGGAGAAACGTTCGAAAATATGATCGATCAGCTCGGCTTTAACGCCAGGGCCGCGGTCTTCAATGGTCAGCGCCGCCATCCGGCCGTGCAGGACCGCCACCGGCTCCAGCGTAATGTCGATCCGCCCGCCACGCGTCGATGCCGCACGCGCATTCTGCAGAAGATTGCCGATGATCGTCTCGAGATGTCCTTCGTCCGCCAGAACCCCGAGTTGCGCGATCTCGTGCAGCCTGGGCTCGATCCCCCGAGCCTGATAAACTTCCGCTTCGTCGTCCAGCATGGTCCGCAGGAATGCGCCGATATCGATTTTGGCTTCGATCTCGGAAAGCGCGGGTGCGGTCGCATCGACCTTGCGCGACGCGCAGATCATCGCATCGAGACGCGCAACCGATCGCTCGATGATCTCGACGGAGCGGCGCTGACGTTCGACGTCCTGCGGGGCCCGCTTCATCGGCTCCAGCGCCTGGGCGATCGCTGCAATCGGAGTCTTGAAGGCATGCGAGTTCTCCCGAAGCGCGACGTGATTTGCATCGGCAAAACGGCGAAGCGATGCCGTAAGGCGCTGGCATTTATCCAAATTGAGTTGCAGGCGGCGGCGGAAGCCCAAGGTCACAGTGATAAGAAAGAGAACAAACGCCGCATAAGCGCCAAGAGAACCCAGGAATTCCGTCGACTGCCAGAATGACCGCCCCAGAAATTTAGCGGCTGGATCATTTTCGGCGCGCGCCGATACAATCCACCAGCATCCGGCAGGTGTGGCGGCTGCCTCCACAGCGGTCAGAATTTCAGCGGTCCCGACCGGATTTGTATACCGGGCCGATAGTGGCGAACTGCCGGAGCAACGCTCGCGTACAAGATCCAGCACGCCGCTGCTCAGCAGCGCATTCCGCTCGGCGGCGAGATACTCGGTCGACGCCGGCGGCATCGCCGCGACGAAGAATAACGTCGACGCATCTCGCGCGCCGCTCGGCTGAAAAAGGATTTTAACACGGCGACCGTCCGCCGCGCCGAGAAGCCCCTGGTCGGCAAGACCGGTTGCGGCGCGCTGGACCCGCCTTAATTCCTCGGCAAACGACGAGCCGCTTGCGCCATCAAATGTGGCGACAATACTCCGCGCAATCAGGCGACCGTGATCTTGCAATTGCAGGAGAACAGCCGCTTTCGCGTCGGCGTCGCGCTTATAGAGGCTGTGAAGGACCGCTCCCGGCAGGAGCAGCACAATCGCAGCCGCGACGACCGACGCTAAAAGCGCAAGGTCAAACCGGCGAAGAGCCGACTTACGCCGCGGTGACAACCTCGCTGTCGGATGCCCACCGGTACCCAAATCCGGAATAGGTAGCGATCCGGTCAAACCTGTCATCGACCTCTCCGAACTTCTGGCGGATACGCTTGATGAACGTCCGCACATTCGCGCGATAGCCATTCTCGCCTTCGCCGGCCATGAAGCCGGGGCCGCGAACAATGTCGTAGATCTCGCGATGCGAAACGTCGCGATCCATCTGCGTGGCGAGGTGGTGGACGATTTTGAATTCGGCGAGTGTCAGATTGACGCGCTTGCTCTTCCAGAACGCGCGATTGGAGTTGAGACAAAGCTCCAGATCGCCGCGCCGCACCGCAGCCTGCGGAACACCGGGCAGAACCGGTACATGCGAAACCTTCGCGTTGGTCGCGACGGAACCAATGCGGTTCAGGATGATCGAGAGGCTCTTCGACTTGTCGATGAAGTCGACTGCGCCGTTGATCAGCGCGGTCTCCTCATACACCTGGTCGCCGAGCGAGGTGAGGAAGATGACTGGCAGCTCGACATGCTCTTCCTTCAACTTCTGGAACAGTTCGATGCCGGACATCTCCGGCATGCGCCAGTCGAGAAGCGCCAGATCGGCCGAGCCGCCCTGGGTGAGAAACTGCAGGGCCGCCGGGCCGCTGCCGAAATCAGTCACCGAGAAACCGGCATCCGCAAGATTGCGGGCCATGGATTCCCGGAACAGGTCGTCGTCTTCGACGAAAACAATTCGGATATTCGCTCCAGTTGAACTCGGAGCTCCTGTTGCAACGCTTTCCTGTTTCATATCCATCGGTCGTTGGCCTTTCGTCCGAAGAGAGAGCTGAAGATCAGCCTCCCATTTGGTTCGCTCAGCCGCCTACGATGTGTCTACGGCATGTTTCCGAGTATCCCGGAGGCCTGCCGTATCGCTGTTAAACGCCCTGTCCCCCCTGATCGCCAAATCCAGAGACACCGCGGCGTGAACGTGTCGACAAGTATGACCGTCGCCATATCAAGTCAATCAGGTGCAATACCATCGACAGCGCTAAAGTCGCGACATACGGGGTATTTTCCACTGTCGACACCCGCGCGATCACAGCTTTGCCACACCGGATTCACGGTGCCGTGTAACCGTTGAATGCACTGTTGCGGCGCGCTGGAAACTGATTCGGAATGCGAGCAAACGATGAGCGCGCAGTATCCGTCGCCGTCGTTTCTGTCGCACCCTGTGACATCGACGGCCCAATAATATTTCAAGGCGCGGACAAGCCCCTCAAGTACGGTGCCCGCGCCTGCCAAGGATGCTTTTTGAACAGGCGTCAGTCTGACAGGCACCTGTGGGACAGAGCGCAGGTCAAGGGATCGGGGGCTCAAAGAAAATAGTGTTCAATATCGAACATATCTGTTTGAGCGTTGCTTGTACGCCACAGCGGCCTGCTATCGACTCAGCGGCAGAAGAGAGACTTGTTGTCTGATTCCAAATGCTTAAAATGCCTGGTTGCGGATTCTAAATTTGCTTTTCGGTCAGGCTTTCGGGCTAAGCCCTTGGAATGCTTGAAACGTAGTGAAATCAATATGTGCGGGGGTAAGGTCAATGGGCATTAATCAAAAAGCGACGATCACGGGGACAACGCCAGCCGCCGCCCCGGCACCGTCATCGACCCCGAGCCGGGTCGCCAGAAACCTACCTCTGTATGCCTTTGCTTCCCTGCTTATGATGAGCACGGCCTACGCGCAACAGCCGCCGCGGATGCCTGAACCGGGCACCCCGACGCAGGAGCCGGCGACGTCAGCCGGCGGCGCAGGTCGCGGCGAAGACGTGCTGCAGCGCTTCGAACGCCAGCTCCCGCCGGTTGGCATGCGCCTCGGCGACTTCAACATGAGCCCGCGGCTCCAGGCCGGCGTCACCTACGACGACAACATTTTTGCGACGAACACCAACAAGAAGGGTGACTTCATCGGCAACGCCGCCGCCGGTGCGCGCGTCGATTCCAATTTCTCGCGGCACTATCTGGGCATTGAGGGCGGCATCGACGCCAACAAGTTCGCCAGCAACGACAAGGAAGATTACTGGCATGGCGATCTGGCCGGCCGCGGCCGCTTCGATCTCAATAACGATATCCAGTTTGGCGGCGATCTGTCCTTCCGTCGTCTCACCGAAGCCCGCGGCTCACCCGAAGACGTCTCCACCAGCACAGAGCCGCTGGTTTACCGTGCCTATCGCGCGGCTGCCTCGGCGGCGGCCTCCGGCGCGTTTGTGGTCTCCCGCCTGGAAGGCGGCATCGAACGACTGGAATACAACGACGGCGAGACAGCAACCGGTGCCGTGATCAGCACGGTCGACCGCGACCGCAACGAAACGTTCGCCGACGCGACGGTCGGATATCGCTACCTCGGGCCAGAGCAAGTTTATGTCCGAGCGCGTGTCAACGACCGCCAATATGACCAAGCTGTGGCAAGCGATGGGCGCAGACACGATTCCGATGGGTATCGGGCTGTCATTGGCGTGACAGCCGACCTTGGCGGTCTGATCTTCGCAGATGTTTCTGCGGGGTATCAGGAACAATCATACGAGGACTCTCGTTTCGGTTCCCAAGGTAAGCCGGTAGGAACAGCTCGCGTGCTGTGGAACCCCTCCCGCCTCACCACGGTACGCGGCGAGGTTAACTATGAATTCGCGGAGACGTTCACAAACGGCACGAGTCCGGGTTACTGGCGCACCTCATATCTCATCAGTGTCGCCCACGAAGTTACGTACGACGTCATGGCAATCGGGCGGCTTTCGCTTCAGGAGAGGGATTTTGTCAATCTAACACCATCACGCGACGACACGGTCTATGGCGGAGATGTCGGGCTCCGCTACAGAATCGACCGCGGACTGTATGTCGATGGCGAGTATCGCTATCGCCACCAGGACGGGGCGGTTTCTACATCGGACTTCACGAAGAACGTAGCCATGCTACGACTAAGGAGGATCTTTTGATACGCATACCCGACCTTCGTAAATTAGCTCTCCCGTTACTGTCCCTGCTTCTCGTCGTTGCTGTTGCCGCCTGTAGCAATACGTCAGTCGGCAACAAGCCCCTCGCTAGCGCTGCTAGCGCCCCCACTGCCTACAACCTCGGATTTGGAGATCGCATCGCCGTAACGATCTACGGCGAGAAGGATCTCACCGGCGAATACGAAGTCGACGATTCCGGCTCCGTCGCCATGCCGCTCGTCGGCGCGGTGAAGGTCGCCGACATGCAGGCCCGCGATGCCGAGAAAGCGATCGCCCGGCAACTCACAGCCAAAGGCCTGGTGAAGGACGCCAACGTCAACGTCGCCGTCGTCCGTTATCGTCCTGTTTACATCATGGGCGAAGTCCAGCGGCCCGGCGCCTACCCCTACTATAGCGGCATCACCGTGATGAACATGGTGGCCCTGGCTGGCGGCTACACCTATCGCGCGTCGAAGGGCGGCATCGGCGTCGTCCGTCCGACCGAGAGCGAGAAAGAGCCGCAGAAGGCCCCCGAGACGGCCTATCTGGCACCTGGCGACATCGTCATCGTGCCGGAACGCTGGTTCTAATCAGGCATCCCGCGGGCCGGCATAACGCCGGCCCGCTTCTTTTTTTCAGGGCTGAAACACGTGACTCGCCTTTATCCGGGCGCGAGCCCGGCTGATGCTGTGCCCCTCGACCGCACAACGGTCACCGGCCTGACGCTTATCCTGGTGTCGGCCATCTTCCTGCAGCGCTTCGCCATCCCCATGGGCGGAACAGCGCAGGTACCGATGTCCTTCCTGGCCGGCTACGTGGTGTTCCTCACGCTGCTGTTGCTGGGCCGCTTCGTGATCAGCCCACTTCTGGCGGTCCTGTTCCTCGCCGCCGGCGGCGCCCTCACCTTCTCGCTGCTCATCTCGATCAACACGTCGTCGATATTCTCGTACGTGCTGCTGATGAGCATCTACACGCTCTACATGTTCAAGCTTCGGCACCGCACCGGCTCGTTCGAGCGGTTCGGCGAGATCTACCTCAGCCTGATGGCCTTTATGGCCGCCATCGGCATCGTGCAGTTCTTCGCACAATTCGTCATCGGGATCGAACTTGCCTTTCCCATCGACACCTTCACGCCGGAAACACTCCTGCTCTCTGGCTTCAACGTCATCATTCCCCTCGCCTACGAATCAACGGTCATGCGGAGCAACGGCGTCTTCTTTCTCGAGCCGTCGGTATTCTCGCAGTTCCTCGGCATGGCGATCATCCTGGAGATGATTGGCTCCCAGCGCATTTTCCGGCTGGGCCTGTACGGCGTTGCCCTGCTGCTGTCCTATTCGGGAACCGGCATTTCTCTGGTCCTGGTGTTCGTGCCGCTGATCCTGATCAAGCGCGGCAACGGCGCGCTTGTCTTCTGGGGGCTGATCGGCGCGGCCATTGTCGTCGTTGCCGGGGAAGCTCTTCAGCTCAACCTGCTGACCGGACGAACCGGCGAATTCTCATCGACCGAGTCCAGCGGCTTTGCCCGCTTCATTTCACCATTCTGGCTGGTGAACGACTATCTGCTCAATTCGCCGACTGATTTTCTGTTCGGCCGAGGCTCCGGCTTTATGACGGTTCTGCTGAACAATCCGCTGGGGCGCAGCTATCTGGCGCATGACCCGACCTGGATCAAGCTCCTGTTCGAATACGGTGCGATCGCGTGGGTGCTGCTGTTCACCTACATCTTCACGGCGTTGTTCCAGGGAGCTCGTGTGAAGCTGCTGCCGTGGGCGGTCGCCTTCCTTTACCTGTTCCTTGGCGGCTACCTGCTGAACGGCATGATGCATCTGCTGTTTCTGTCGCTGGTGGCCTGGCACAACGGCCTGCCCGCCATGCGCGCCGTCCCGGGCGCCAGCACTTACGGTGCTCCGGGCTATCCCTCGCAATGGCCCAATCCGGCGACGGCCAGGCGTGGTTTTCGTTTCTGACGATCAGGCAGCGACAGCGGCGGCAAAGCGCCGCTGCCGGAGCAGCAGCCAGCCGGATATCGCGGCCGTCAGCATTCCCCATGCGATGCCGTTGACCAGCGCAAACCGGTAAGAACCGGTTGTGTCAAAGATCGCACCTGAGAGCCAGCCGCCCAGCGCCATCCCCGCCAGTGTCGCCGACAGCACAAGGCTGACCCGCAAGCCGGCCTCGCGCGACGGAAACAGCTCGCGCGCAATGTACGCGTACGCCGGCACGATCCCGCCCTGCACCAGGCCGAAGATCGCGGAAATGATATAGAGCGACGTCAGGCCGTCGAACGGCAGATAGAGCGCCAGCGCCATGCCCTGCAGGACAGTGCCCAGCAGCACCGTGGCAAAGCCGCCGATGCGGTCGAGGATCCAGCCTGAGGCGAGCCGGCTGATGATTCCGAAGCCGAGCATAAGCGAGAGCATCTCGGCGCCGCGCGCCGGCCCGTATCCAAGGTCGGTGCAATAGGCGACGATATGCACCTGCGGCATCGACATCGCGACGCAGCAGCCAATCCCGGCAAGCATCAGCAGTCCCTGCACCGTGTTGCGCGAGAAGCCAAGCGGGCGCGCTGTCTCAGCGCCGACACCGGCGGCGACCGTGGCCTGGGCCGGCGGCGGGCGGCGCAGCACCAGGACCAGCGGCAGCATGACCAGCAGGCAGAAGATGCCGATGAAGATATGCGTCTGCCGCCATCCGATATTGGCGATGAGATGCTCGATGACCGGCGGCCACAGCGTCCCGGAAAGATAGTTTCCACTGGCACAGATCGCGATCGCCATGCCGCGATGGCGGTCGAACCAGTACGATGTATCGGCCACCAGCGGTGCGAACATCGCGGAACTGCCGAGCATACCGATGGCAATGCCGCAGATAAGGGAAAAGACGATCAGGCTGGGCGCATAGGCGGAGGCGATGTAGCCGACGCCGAGCGCCAGCGTGCCAAGAATCACTGGCACGATGATGCCAAAGCGGTCGGACAGCCATCCCATGAGCACGCCGCCGAACATGAAGCCGATCATTATGAACGTGTAGGGCATCGACGCCCCGGCACGGTCGACGCCGAATTCGGCCTGCAGGGACGGCAGCGCCACAACGATCGACCACATGCCGACGCCGCCAATTGTCCCCAGCGCCAGCGACGCCAGAAGACGCATCCATGCATATCGGGATTCGATGACGCTCATCTGCCGTGTCCGCCGAAAGCCAGGTGCTGACGGGCACGCGGCGTTCTTCCCTGACGTTTAATTGGGCACAGCCTACCGGCCGGCGATTAGCTTCGCCAGCAATCCATTGTCAGGGTGACAATCAGGGGTATCTCCAGACAGGCCGAGACGCCCAGCCGTGAAGCTGGGCGTCCTGACGCCGCAACCGGACCGGTTGCCCGCCCGCGTTAGTCGCGGACGAGACCGGCCGCCTGCGCGTCTCCCGTAGACACCGACGCGTCCTTTAGGGCGCGCCGTCCGGCCTGCTGAACACTGCGATAGACGTCGGTAGTGTGCAGCGCGATGTCCCGCCAGCTCGAAACCGAAGCCCGCAGCCGCGCGACATTGGCGCCAAAGGCGGCGTTTCGCTCGGGCTCGGCGACGACCCGCTGCATTGCGCCGGCAAGCGCCACCGGATCGTTTGAAGTAACGAGATAGCCGTGCTCGCCGTCGCGTAGCATCTCGGCGAACAGGCCGACGCGGGAAGCGATCATCGGCTTTTCCTTGCCCAACGCCGTCATCAGGACGCCGCTCGCCTCGATCTCGCGATAGGGAAACATCAGGACATCGGCCTGATCGAATTCCCGGTTCAGGTCTTCGTCCGACAAAAAGCCGAACTTGAAGTCGACGCGGTCGGCCACGCCCATCTGCTCGGCCAGGCCGGTCAGTTCGGCCGTGTCGATATACGGCTTGCCGACGACGCGCAGGCGGCACCGCCGGCGGATCGCGCCCGGCAGCATCGCCAGCGCGCGGATCGCGACATCGACACCCTTGTATTGCTTGATCTTGCCGAAGATCAGGAACTGAATCTCGTCGCCTGCGCGCACCTGCTTCACCGCGGCAGGCTTGCCGTCGTCGTGTAGCAGACCATGTGGCACGCGCACGACACGCCCGGCCGGGAAGCGCTCGCTGAGACGCTGCTTGCCCTGCTCAGTATGGACGATCAAGCGATCGAACATCCCCATGACTTTCGTCGTACCCATCGTCTGCAGGAACGACACCGCGCCATTGAAAGGCTGCGTGTCATGCACGGTCAGAACCAGCGGGGCGATCTTGCGCAGCAGCGGCAGGAACGGCCCGTCGACGACGGGAAGCGCCAGCCACTGGAAGTGAATCACGTCGGGCCGCCAAGCCTGCAGCTCGCGCCACAGGCGCCACATCGAACTGATATGGCTGACGCCTTTGTAGGCGCGAACCTTGGTAGAGGACCAGGTCGCCGAACGACCGGCAAGACCGGGGTAGAAAATCTGTCGCAACATCGGATCCTGCGGCGCCTCGTCCTTCGCGTTTAGAACCTTGCCGAAGATCTTTGCATCGTGGCCGATCTCGCGCAGCGCGCCGGTCAGCGCCTGGTCGTAGGGCCACGTGAAGAGAGACGGGTCGATCTGGGCGATCTTCATGGAAATTCCCCTGGGAGCAGGTACAGCGGGATCAGGCAAAAGGCGGCTGCCACCAGGCCCGGTGGCAGCCGCGACGGATCAGTAAGCGCCCGAGCGTTGCAGAACGACGCTAACTGTCCGGAAGAGGATATGGATATCCTTTGCCGTGCTCCAGGACCGCACATACTGGCAATCCAGATCGACGCGGGTAGCATAGTCCACGTCGTTGCGGCCGCTGACCTGCCACAGGCCGGTGAGGCCTGGGCGGCATTTCAGATATTCACGGAAGCCCGTACGGTAGCGCGGCACCTCGGCGCGAACGATTGGGCGCGGCCCGACCAGGCTCATCTCCCCGCGCAGCACATTGAAGAGCTGCGGCAGTTCGTCGAGGCTCGTCTGACGCAGAAATCTGCCGATACGGGTCACCCGGGGATCGTTGCGAAGCTTGAAGTCCTTTTCCCACTCGGCGCGCGCCTCGGGGCTGCTGGCGAGCAGATCGGCCAGACGCTTATCCGAGTCCGTGCACATGGAGCGGAATTTCAGGCAGCCGAACGGCCGGCCGCCGGCGCCGATGCGCGAGTGGCGGAACACCGCGGGCCCGCCATCGAGCTTCACCAGAATCGCAATCGCGATTAGTACTGGGGCGAGAGCGAAGATGAAGAAGGCGGCACCGAGAATATCGAAGGTGCGCTTGATGACGGAGTTGGCGGGTACCGCCCGGGATGCGCGCTTGGCCACAGCCGGAGCATCGTTGAACACTCGGGGGGCTGGCCGCCAGTTACCGCGGCCCCATGCACGATGCCAGCTCTTGTAATTCGGCACCGCATCTTCACGTAAATTCGTCCGCAACATGCACGCTCCTATTGTCCCAACCAGACGTTCGGTCCTTCCCCCTAGACTTCAGTAGCGGCCAATCTTCTTTTCGTTGTTCTGCTTTTTGCGCCGCGCGGTGTGTGCCCGCGTTGGTTAACAAATAACTAAAATCCGCTGGAATAGCGCGTGTGCGAATTATGATAAATTTTTCGTAAATGCTTTGCGGTGTCTAAATATGCAAGCAGTGTCATATCTTAGACAATGACGCTTGAGAGCAGTCACACCGACTTCTACAATTCGACAGACTGCTCGATGGTTCCGCGTCACAAGTTTTCCGCGGCCTCAGCAGAAGGACATACCGCGATGAGCGAGACGACCGAACTGCCCCGCGCCGCCGTAAGGCTGGACGAAGTCGATGCGGCGCGTCCGACAAAGACTGCGTCCGATGCGCATGACCGCGATGACGACAATCGCGGACGGCCGGAAGTCGTGATCGCGATTGCGGTCGTCGCCAGCGTGTCGCTTATTTTCGGATTCTTGCTCGGCCTCTTGTTTTAGGCGCGAACCACGCGACAACGTGTCGCATCGATGGACGATCAGGACGCGCGCAGACCGCGGACGCCGCCCATCACCAAAGCAATCCACTGCTGGACCGCAGCCCGGCTCGTCAGCGCGACAATACCGATATAGATCGCACTGCCGATCGCGACGGTCACAGCAAGCGCCAACAGCTCGGACAATGGGCCGAGTGCAATCCGATCCACGAAGATCAGCACGACGGCCATCAGAATCGCCGCCAGCAATGGCCACAGCGCCCCTTTGAAGGGCGAGACCGCGGCGGCCCCGAAATTACGGTAGACAAGCCACAACGCGACTGGCCCGACGATCAGTACACGGCTCACCCAGATCACGGTCGCGCCGAAAATATCCGTCGGCCGGAACACGAAAAGCGCACCGAACACCGCGACCGAGCCGATCAGCGTGACCAGAAACACACTGCCGGGCCGGCCAGCCGCCGTTTGCGCGATATGCGCGAAGATGAACAGGAACTGACACACAGCGACCAGTGCCAGCAGACGCACCAAAGGGACCGCCGGCAGCCAGGGATCACCGAGAAAAATTGAAATGATGGAGGGCGCGCAGACCGCAATCCCGGTGAAGACCGGAAAGGCTGACAGCGCTGTCATCTCGATCGCCCGGCGATAGGCCCGCATCAACGCCAACTGATCGTCCTGAAGGCGCGAGAACAGCGGCAGCGACACATTGTATGCGGCACCGGCCAGAAGATCGTAAAGGGTATCGACGACCCGCTGCGCGATATTCAGATAACCGGCAGCGGCGACACCGAAGAAATAACCGCAGAGCAACGTAAACAGGCGGACAGTAAAGACCCAGATGATCCGCGACCCGACCGCGAACAGTCCAAATGCCAGGAGCTGACCGAGCCGGCTGAAGCTAAACACAAGGGTCGGACGCCAATGACTCGTCGGCCAGACCAGAAGCGTATTGAGGAAAATCTGGAAGAGCTGCTGGAAGATCAGGCTCCAGACACCGAAGCCATACACGGCAAGCCCGATACCGATCACCGCGCCGCCCAGCCGTCCATAGAGCGAGCGCACGGCCAGAGGACGGAAATTGCTGTTCCGGCGCAGGATCGCAATCGGAACGCAGCCCAGACCGCTCAACACGATGCTGATGCCGGCAATCGGCAGGACCTTCGCCAGCTCGGGCTGGGCAAAGAGAGCGGCAAAGGGCCCTGCCCCGACCACGCACGCGCCGTAGAGCACGATTCCAAGCCCCAGGCAGGTCCAAAACGCCGTTGAGAGGTGCCCTTCATCCAGATCGCGCCGCTGCACAATGGCATCGTGCAGCAACAGCTCGACGACTATGATCGGGATCTGGACCGCACCGAGCGCCAGTGCGGCAATACCGAGCTCAGTGGGCCCGATGAGACGCGCCAAAACCAGCAGCGTCACAAGGGATAGAATGGAGAGCCCTCCACTTTCGAGGAGGGCCCAGATGACCGATGAGCCGGTTCGCGGAGCGGTCGTCATAGACAATACCGTCGTATTACGGCCGCACCGCGACCCAAGCCCATGGATCCTGAAGAAACGATGGCTGGCTTAACGAACGCCGGCCATCGCGTAGCCGCTGTAGTATTGCTGGCTCGGGACCTTCTTGGCGTCGACCTTCGACAGAATCGTGCCGATGATCGGCCGGCGCGTCGATTCGAAGCGTCGCAGGACTTCCTGCAAGGTCCGCTGCCGCGTCGTCTTGTACGCAACGACCAGCAACGTCGCATCCGCAAAGTCCGCCAGCGTCAGCGCATCCGACACCTGCATGATCGGCGGTGAGTCGAGGATGATCATGTCATAGGCCTTGCGCGCCTGGCTCAGGAACTCCTGCCAGTGGCCCGAGGCCAGCAGCGACACGGGGCTATCGGTGCGGTCATAGGCCGTCAGGCAGTCGGCACCGGACTCAGGATCGGTGCGAACCGCGCTGAGCCAGGATTCGCTGCCGCGCAGCACGTCCTGCAGGCTGGGGCCGGGCTCGGCCCGGAACAGGCGATGCAGACGCGGACGCCGCAGATCGGAGTCGACGATCAGCACCTTGAAGCCATCGCGTGCGGCAAGAAAGCCAAGGGCGCTGGCCACCGAGGTCTTGCCCTCGCCCGGTTCGGACGACGTAATCAGGATGACCGGTGACTGGCGCCGCCGCAGCCGCGATTTCAGGGCGACCCGGATTCCGCGGAGCGTTTCAGCCGTCGCAGAATGCGGAGAATCCACAACTTCGCGGGGGAGTGCGTTGCCACGCGAGGAGGCGCGGCGACGGAGC
The DNA here is from genome assembly GCA_965279355.1 of Alphaproteobacteria bacterium. Lineage (GTDB taxonomy): Bacteria > Pseudomonadota > Alphaproteobacteria > CACIAM-22H2 > CACIAM-22H2. Next base: position 1,119,720 of record OZ257155.1, read on the forward strand.
GTCGGGATGACGCCCAGAACCGGAAGGCCGGTCTTTTTCTCAATATCCTCGACAGTCTCAAATCCGCGATCGAGTTCGCGAAACAACAGCACCAGAGCCGACGCCAGCAGGAAGCCGATGAACATGCCACCAACCAGCATCAGCTTCGTACGCGGGCTGAACGGATAGATCGGGGCAACGGCGCTGGAGACGATTCTGGTGTTCGCCTGATTGATTCGCGAGGGTTCGGCGGTCTGCTGTGCGGTTGTCAGGAAGGCCGCGTAGACCGTCCGCTTGGTCTCCGCCTCCTTCTCGAGCGCCCGCAGGCCGACTTCGGATTCTGCCGACTGCGTGGCCGTCGACTGGATGCCGCGGAGCTGGCTGACAATCGTGTTTTCGCGGGTGCGGGCAATCTCCACCTGCTTTTCCAGCGACCGCAGAACCTTGCCGATTTCACCACGGATCTGCGCCCGCAGATCATTCAGTTCGCGATCAAGCGACTGGCGCTGCGGATGGTTGGCACCCAGACGGCCCTCCATGTCGCTGCGCCGCGCGAGGATTTCCGCCTCGCGTTCGCGAAGCCGGTTCACAAGCACGGACTGCAGAACTTCCGTCGTCGTTTCGCCCCCATTGGCCTGACGCGCCTCATCCCGTGCCTGCTGGAAGCGGGCTTCCGCCTGCGCGCGCTCGGCGCGGGCAAGACTGAGTTGCGTGTTCAGTTCGCCCAACTGCTGCGAACTCACCGTGCCCAGACGCGTCTCGACAAGGTTGTTCTTTGTCCGGTACTGCTGGACCTTCATGTCCGCCTCGTCGACCTCCTTGCGGAGATCCTCCGCGCGACGCTTGACCCAGGTGTTCGCCTCGACCATCGCGTCGGACGACGATGTCACCTGGTTCTCGATGAACGTCCGCATAAGCGTGTTGACCACAGCCGCAGCCGTCTGCGGCGAGCTGCCCTGGTATTCCACATAGATCACATAGCTGCGACCGTCGGTCTTGACGTCGAGCGACCGGAAAAGATTGCCGACGACTTCCGACCAGACCAAATCCTGCTCCGCCTTTTCGTCAAGCGGTGGAAGTTCTTTCTTCCCAAGGCCGACGAGACTCGCGGCGGCTTCAACCCAGCCACCGACACGATCCATCGCCGCCTGAAACGGCGTCGCTTCCTGGATGAAAGGATTGAGGTCAGGGTCCTGGTCAAGCTGGAGTTTCCGCGCGACCGTTTCAAGCAAGGCGCGCGATGTCAGGATCTGCGCTTCGCTACGAGCAACCGCCGTATCGGGCGCCACCGGCTGCATCGGAGACCCGAGCTGCGGCATATAAAGCGAGCGGCTGTCGATCGCGAGAACGCCCTGGCTGGAATAGCGGACCGGCATTGTCAGCGCCACGGCATAGGCAAGAACGCCGGCGCCCAGCATGCAGCTGGCGATCAGGAGCTTGCGGCTCCACAACGCGGAAAAAATGCTGCCGAGTGTGCGCTCCTGCGAATCACCGTCGGCCATGGTGATCAACCGTGGCGGATAGCCGGGCGGGCCGTCCATACGCCCGTAAAACCCGTCTTCCGTCACCGCACGTGACCGCGAGAACTCGCCGCCAAGCGCGGGAGGATTCCACCGCGGCCGTCCGGACTCTGGCAGGTGATTGGTCATTGGTTGATTCGAGCTCCAGTAGCGTTGATGAGGAAACCGGTCAGTACGCGTGCCGACAGGCGCGCACGAACGCCGACGTCGAGACTTCGACCGGTGTCGCGGTATGCATTGGACGCAAGAAGCGTCTGGCCCTCAAGAAGCAACGAAGGGCGCGAGAAAGGGCGGAGAGAACACGTAAATGACACGGTCCCAATAGGGCTTCGCGCATAACAATCCACTACCGCAATGCCCAACTAGCGGCGGCATCAATTCGAATTGCTCATTCCACGACAACGGAGGTCGGGTGACCGTGTGGTTTTTTCTCACAACCGCGATTGTTTTACTGTTGATCGCAGCCCACCCTTTCATCACCTACCCGGCCAGCCTGTGGGTACTGAAGAAACTCGGGATCGGCGCGCCTGATAAGAATTTCATCCCGGCGCCGAAACCGACCTTCACGATCTGTCTTTGCGCGTACAACGAAGCGCCCATCATCCGGCACAAGATCGACGATCTGCTGAAGCTGCGCGCGGCCACGGGCGATCTCCAGATCCTGATTTATGTCGACGGCGCCAGCGACGGCACCGCCGACATCGTCCGCAGCTACGGCGACCAGATCGAAGCGTTCATCTCCGAAGAGCGCCACGGAAAACCGTGGGGCATGAACCGTTTGATGAACATGGCACGGGGCTCGATCGTCGCCTTCACCGATGCCACCGTCGATATTGCCCCAGATGCTCTGCTTAAGGCGGAAGAGCATTTCCGCGACCCGGAAGTCGGTGTGGTCTGCAGCCATCTGATCTATGTGAACCCCGGCGAAACACCGACCGCCGCCGTCGGCTCGCTGTACTGGCGACTCGAAGAATCCATCAAGCAGCTCGAAAGCGATACCGGCTCGGTCATGGGCGCCGACGGTTCGCTGTTCGTGATTCGCCGCGCCCTGCATGTGAATTCGCCGCCCGATGTCCTCGACGATATCTACGTCTCGATGAGCATCCTGTGCCAGGGCCATCGGATCGTCCGCGGCCACGATGTGCGCTGTTACGAGCCGTCGGTGCCGGATTCGGGCGAGGAGTTCTATCGCAAGATCCGCATCGGCTCCCAGGCCTTCAGCGGCCACCGGCTGATGGCCCCGCTCATCCGCGAACTCAGCCTTCTCAACCGCTACAAGTACTTTTCCCACAAACTGCTGCGCTGGATGACGATGCTCCCGCTCGTCGCCTCTGGCGTCTTCTTCTTTGCGTTTCTCGTCGCGTGGCTGGAGCTCTTCCCTGCCCTCGCCATTACCGCCGCTGCGGCAATCGGCTGGCTCGGAGCTGGATACATCAAGGTCAAACCGGTCCTTCTTGTCAACGACATCGTGGGCTCATTTCTCGGCACCTTCATCGGTGTCTGTCGTTCTTTCCGGGGCGAGCGCTTTGCGACATGGGCGCCTGCCAACTCGATCCGCAAAGCTCGCGGATCCGAATGAGCTCCCGTTCCGAATTCGACGCTCAAGTCTTTAGGAGACGTTATGTCTGACGATGTGCAAGTCGATGTCATCATCCTGTCCTGGAATCGAACGGCGGATACGATCGCCGCAATCAACAGCGCCCTTGAACAGGAAGGCGTGATCAGGAGCATCCTGGTTGTCGACCAGGGCAGCACCCCCGCCTGCATCCGCGCCATTCGTCTCGCAATAGCGGGCCAGCCGGACGTGAAATTCCGCGAGCTCGGGCGCAATGTGGGTGTGGCGTCGGGCCGTAACATCGCGACCCGTATGGGTCACGCGCCGTACATCGTTGCCCTGGATAACGACGCGATCTTTCCGGACAAAGCGACGCTCGCGCGTGCCGTACGCCGATTCGAAGCCGATCCGAAACTTGGCGCAGTGGCATTCCGCATCCTGAACTACTTCACCGGCACCGACGATACGATGTGCTGGGACTATCCGCCGTCGCTGCGCGACAAGGCGGATCAGGAATTTCAGGTAACGCGGTTCGTGGGCGCCGGCTATGCGATGCGGCGGGATGCGTACAATCTGTCCGAAGGTTATGACGATGCGCTGTTCTTCGTCGGTGAAGAACGCGACATCTGCTATCGCATTCTGAATCAGGGATACCGGATCAGCTATATCCCGGACCTGACAGTGCTTCACAAAGTCGATCCCGAGGCGCGCGTGCGCTGGGACGGCGGGCGCTACTACTACACGATCCGCAACACGCTCTATATCGAATACAAATATCGGACGACGTGGCCGTACCTTCTACGCTCGGCGGGCGCCCTCGCCTTGCGTGGCTTTGCCAACGGCATTCCCGGCCAGACCCTGCGCGGCCTGCGCGATGCGGCCCGCATGGGCTTCAAGCATGGCCGCCGGTGGCGACACGATCGTCAGATCCGGATCAGCAATCCGACCCTGGACTACATCCGAAGCTGCGAACGGCGCGGCTCGGACGGCATATGGGCGCGAATTCGGCGCCAGTTCGAAAAGCTGCCGGATTCGAACAAGGCACAAACCCGTGTCAGCACCGCCCGGCCGCGAAAAGCAGCCTGAACCGGCCCGCGTTCTTTATCTGTTGAGGCATTCTGAATGATCACGCTGATCGTCCCCACCCGCAATCGCGCGCACACCTTGCGGGTGTGCGGCGAAAGCTATTTCCAGCAGGATGGCGTCAGCGAAATCATCTTCGTCGACGACGGTGGCACCGACGACACCGCGGCGGTCCTCGCCGGACTCATGCAGCGTTTCCCCGGTGTGCCGACCAAGATTTTACGCAATGAGAAGCGCATGGGGGCTGCCTATAGTCGCATCCGGGGTTATGAGGCGGCCAGCAACGCGCTCATTCTCTTCAGCGACGACGATACGTACCTCACCCGTGGCTATGCCAGGACCCTGCTGGACAAGATGCAGAAAACCGGCGCGGCAATCGTCGCCGGCCGGGTCGTCCACAAGAAGCCCCAGGAATCCTTCGAGGCGGCCATCCGGCGCTTCGGCGACGGTACCTCGCCCCGTCCGTCCTTCAAGAATGTTGTCTGCGAATTCAACCCGGACGCCCGCTTCCAGGGCGATATCCGGGTTCCGCTGATTCATGCGACCATCCTCACCCGGCGCGACCTGCTGCAGCGGTTCAGCTACGACCCGTTCTACTCAAAGGGAAACGGCTATCGCGAAGAGTCCGATTTCCAGATGAACGCCTACGTCAACGGCTACGATATCCTGCTCACCAGCGACGCCTGGGGCGTGGAACTGAGTCGACAGGAAAATCCGAGCGGCGGACAGCGCGTCAGCCGCCTCCAGCGGCTGTTCTGGAACATCTACTACACCAACTATTTCTTCCGGAAATACTACGCGCGTTATGCGGCCCGTCGCGGCGTGCGACTGTCACGGCATGTCGCCATCGCCGTCTTCGCCCTGTACCAGGTCCATGTGCAGTTCATCCGCCCCTGGGGGAAGCTGGCACGGCGCCTCCTGCCGCGTCAGGAGGAGAAACGGACTTCCGGGATATCCCTGAGCCAGGTCGAATAGTACGACGACAGCTTGCCGTAGGAGTTGTCCATGAACTCCACATCGCGGCCGACCAGCAGTCCCATGATCCCCATGTGCATCCGGTCGGTGACGATCGCATCGTAGTTCGATACGAGGTCGAGCCCCCGCTTAATGAGACGCCGGCTGACCGGTCCCCAGAGGCAGTTGAGCCCAAGCAGACCGCTGCTGTTGGCATCATGCATGCGGCGCACGATGCCCAGGCGCACCAGATCCTCGCGCGGCACCGTATCAGCCCAGTCCATCGGGCGATGGCCGTTCATCTTGCGCCCGGCGCTCTTCTCGTAATCCTTGCGCAGGAAATGCAGGGTACGCCGGTCGGATTCTCCCTGCCGCGGAGCCGCGATATGACCGCTCAGGAAGTGCGCCATGTCCGGAACCAGATAGGACGGATTTCTGAAATACTCGGAAAACTGCTCCATGGAGCGCGTATCGCGCAGGCAGACATGCAGATCGGGATGGCTCGCGAAAATCCGCGCCGTGTCGCGCATGCGATCAATCGATTCGTAGTGTAGCGTCTGCGGCATCATCACGATGCGGTTGCGCGGAAAGGCAGCGATCACCGATTCGCGAAACTTCTGATGCAGCGGGTAAAGATCGCCGAAATTGCCGCCGCCCTGGAACAGGATCGTCGTCTCGGGCGTGATTCGCCGGCGCGCAATCGAACCGAAATCGTGCGCGGACCGGCGCAACGCGATTTCGTAACCAAGTTCGTGCAGAAACCGTCCGGCGCCGGCTTCGATGAGATGATCGCCGACATTGCCGTAAATCGGGTAGTCGAGATACGCGACGGGACGGTCGCGCGGAATCAGCCGCGCAATCTGGCGGACACGTTCACGCAACTCGGAGAGCCTTCCCAACCGATCCTTACGTATGAACGAAGGATCGGCCGAAGGTGGCAAGGGACCATCCATGACTTGGTATCTTGGGGAAGCCCGTCCGGATGCACCCGTGTCATAATCGTGATTTAGACCACTAGCGTGAAAAGAAAGCTACGGACGCACCGCCCACGCGGTGTCGGAGTTTGTCACCAGCATAATATCTTTCCACGGGATGGTGCTGCGGAGCGAGCCTCGCCGCTAACGCGACAAGTGAGCCGTCAGGCGCGACAACGCTTCAGGCACCCGCGTCGCGGCCGCGGCATCCGCCAGGACATCCGCTGAGATTGCACGCACCTTATGAGCGATCTGTGCGATCTCGAGCGTCTTACCGGGATCGCCTGGAATTTCGACACGCGTTTCGGCGTGTTGTGTCCCATCCTTCATCGTCACCGTGACCCGCGCCGGCCAGCGACGAGGATAATGGGAATCGAACTCAGCTGTTGCCTTCACCGTGACGCGCCTGGCCATCTCCAGCACGTCGGCCGGGAATGGCCCCACTCGCTCAATATCGAACAGCAGTTCCGGCATCAACGCGACGGCCGCAATCTGCAGTCCCTGGCTGGTCAAAGTCGAGAGGCGGTTCGTGGGATCGAGCGGACGGCTCAGCATGCCGATATACGCACCGGGCACCTCGACCTCGACCGTTGCGATCTCCTGCGGCGACAGCTTGTGACGCTCCAGCAGATCGCGAAACGCGACGACACCGGCCGCTGCCTGCCGCGCGGTGCAGAACGGCTTCATCGAGATGCTGTCGATCTCGGTGTGATCGATCGCCGCCGAGAACACATCAGCGGCGTTCGGCGGCAAAAGCTGGCTCTCAAGCGCGGGGTCGGCAACCAGCCCTTCGGCCGCCGCCAGCGCCGCCTTCAGGCCGTCGGCCACCGCTTCGCCGAAAATGAACCAGCGGCCCGGCAGCGGCGGTCCCGGCTGACCGATGCGACCGACCGAGCGCACTAGCGCCAGACGCAGCGCCGTCGCCGTTCGGTCTGGCGATAGGCCGAGAAGGACCGAAGCCGTGGCTGCAGCGCCCATTGGCGCGGCCACCAGGGTCGGCCAGATGCCCTGCGCCAGCACCGCCGCGCCGCCGATCAGCCGCCCATGCCGCAGCAGGGTCGCATAGCCGGCGACCAAGCCACGCACCAGTGCCTCCGGCGGGGCGCCTCGCGCCGCCGTCACCGCCAACGCTACCGGCACGACCACCGAACTCGTGGTGATACAGGTTTCAAGATGGATGTCGTCGATTTCGGTCAGCCGGATCGTGCTGGCCGTCGCCGCGACGCCAGCCGCGTCCGGACGTCCCGATGTCGGATCAACCAGACGGCGGCTGGTGAGGCCGTAGACCCGCGCCAGCGCCTGCCCTTCCCTTGTCGCCGCCCCCGCATGCAGGGCCGCGACCGTATCGGCAAGATGCAGACCCAGACTGGCGACCGGCGCGCGCGCCGGATCGATCTCCGCGAGGCGGCCGGCCCAGACCTTAAGTGGCATCGTTGAAATTCGGCAAGATCAGCGGACTTGCCGCTTCGCCCGCCCGGCCGATCATGACGGGTGCCGCGATAAGGAAGCTGCGCCCCTCGCTCTTGAGCGTCGCCTGCACCGAGACGATCGAACCCGGCGCCGGCGTGATGCTGTCGTCCAGCTTCGTTGCCATGAACAGCTCAAGCTGCTGGATACCGCGACAACCTTCGATCTGCCACGATGCGAAATCCTTGAAGCCGTCTGTCTTCGGCAAACCGGCAATGGCGGCGACAAAACGCTCGGTCATCGCCACCGTATCGCCGAGCAGCTTCGGATCGGCGCTCATCGTGCGGGTCATGCGCACCCAGGCGCCTTTGTAAGCGACGGACACGCGCACCGCGAACAGCTTGCCCAGCGTCGGCACGCCTTCGAGACGTACCAGACGATGGTCGCGCTCCAGATCCGGCGCCACCGCGATATAGACTTCTTCCGCACCGCCGCGACGCGCCTCGTTCTCGATCGGTGCCGACAATGTGCCGCCGTCCTTGGCCTCGACATTCGCGGCCCGCAGCGCACGTCGGGCGATCTCACCCGCTTTCGCATACATCGCAACTTCGGCCGGATCGGAGGTGCCGCGCGACTTTTCCATGATCGCGGTGCCGTCGACCAGCGACAGGCTGTTGCCGGCCGTGATGCCGGCCGTGATGACACCAGGAATCCTGTCGAGTTCTGGGATCGCCACAACGGCGTTCACCTTCATCTCCGCGATCCTGCGGCCGGCCTCGGGGCCGATTTTGGGAATGTTCACGACATCCTCAAGATAAGCATTCTTGCGAATCCACGAGTTCACGCGGTTCGACATGCCGGTGACCATGAACGGCTTGCCCGTCTTCGGGAGAATAATCAGCAGCTCGTTCCAGTACGGCACGAAGCCGGTGAACCACGATGCCCCCGCCGTGCGCGACGGATCGGTATAGATCGCCAGCGCATCGACCCCGGCGGCGGCCATCGCCGCCTGCCCGCGCTTGATGCGCGCATCCAGGGTTGCCTCGGGAAGCTCAGCCTTCGACCACGAAATCAGACCACGACGCATGTTGATAGCCTCTGTTTACGCCGGGACTTCGAAGAGCTGCCGCGGCGTGCGACAGAGAACTTCAGCGCCGGTCTCCGTGACGATCAGGCAGTCGCCTAGCACGAGATAACCGACTTCCGGATGATAGGTGTTGGGATGAATGATGATTGTCATGCCAGCCTCCAGCACGACATCGATCTCTTCCAGGATGTTCGGCTTGATGTCGGTGCAAAGCCCCAGCCCGTGCCCGCGCACGCGCGTGTACTTGCTGGTGACGTAGTCGCCCAGACCGTATTTGCGGAACACCTCGTTCTCTGCCATGGCGATCTGGCCTGCCGTGACGCCCGGCTTCACCATCTTGATCCCGGCTTCCATCGCCTCGAGATAGACATTGAACGCCTTCTTCTGCGTGTCCGTCGCCTTACCGATCACCAGGGTGCGACAAATCTGCGCAAAGTAACCTTCGATGGCCGGAGTCAGCTCCGTCGTCACCATGTCGCCGACGGCAAGTTTGCGCTCGGACGGCGGCGCCATGCCGCGCACGTCGACCCCGCCGGAGCCGATGATCATGAAATTGTCGGGCGCACCCTTGCTGCGCAGGAATGCCTCGACCTCGGCCACGATCTCGTACTGGGCACGACCCGGACGGGCGGCCTGCCGGAACACCGCATAGCCTTCATCGGCCAGCACGGCCGCGCGGCGGAACGCCGCCAACTCGGCCGGCATCTTGTTCATCATCAGCCGGTCGACCATCACCGTCCCGTCGTCCAGACGGAAACGGCGATCCTTTTCCGTCAGCCAGGCCGGCACCAAATGGCGCGGCGCCATGGCCAGCTTATGATTGGAGATTGGGTCGCACTGCTCGCCGACGGCGCGCGACACGTCGCGCACCAGCCGCACATCGACATCGACCGTCTCGCCTTCCGCGCGCTCGGCCTCCACCGGGCTGTCGAGATAAAGACGGCACTTGCCGTCGGCGGTGATCACCGCGGCGCCGCGGCCTTCCAGAATGCCGAAGCCGGAGGCATAGCGAAGATGGCCTTCCTGCCACGACGTCCCGTAAATCAGGACCGCCTCGAAGCCCTCTTCCTTCATCGACTGGAGAAGTCGGTCCTGCCGTGCTTTCGCCAGCGCATTCTTGCCGCTATCGACACCCATGCTGTGCTCCTATTCCTTCCACCGCGTGAAGCGCAGCTCCACGCGGCGCACGATTTCATTCAAAGCAACGGCCATGCAGGCCAAAGTCGCGATCAGCGCGAACAACGGCGCCGGATCGAACGTTTCCGCAAAGACCTGCGCAAAATACCCGATCCCGGAGATCGAGACGAATAATTCGGCGAGCAGCACGCCCAGCATCGTCATGGTCATCGACAGCCGCAGGCCGGCGAACACCGCCGTCACCATATGCGGGAACAAGATATAGCGGATGGTCTGCGCCTGACCGGCGCCCATGGATTGCGCGCTCCTCAGAAAAAGCTGGTTCACGCCCTGCATGCCGGCCACCGTATTGACGATGATCGGCAGCACGCCATGGCTGAACCCGAATGCGATCTTCGATGTCGGGCCGATGCCGAAGATCAGGATGAACAGCGGCAGCAGGATGACCTGAGGAATGGCGTAGATCAGCAGCACGATCGGCATCATGCTGCGACGGCCGAAGTCCGTCAGGCCGATGGCGACACCGATCGCGATCCCGACCACCACCGACAGCCCGAAGGCGACCGATAGCTCATAGAGCGTGATACCGATGGCCGAGACGATCCGGGGATCGAAGAAAATGCGGGGGCCCAGCGCCACGAACACGTGGCTGGGCGGCGCGATCATCACCGGATCGGCGAAGACCCGCGCGTAGAACTCCCACAGCGCGACCAGCGCCAGCAGCAGCAACACGCGCCATAGTCCAACACTCAGGCCCTTGCGGCGCCGGGGCAAGGTGGCTGCGATAGTGGCGGAGGACGTTACCATCTCAGGCATGCCTTTCGCGCGACGGCGCTTCGACGGCCGACAGCACCATGTTGAGCATGAAGCTGAACAGCACCACGAAAACGATCCAGGCATAGAGACGTCCGGTCTCCATCAGTTCCGCCGAATGCGCCACAGCCTTGCCGACGCCGGCGGCGGACGAGATCGTCTCCCCGCCCAGCACGGACGCGATGCAGATAAAAAAACCGATCCGCATGCCCGTCAGTACCACCGGCAGCGCATAGGGCAGATAGACACGGCGGAACAGGATCCATCCCCGCGCGCCCATGGACCGTGCCGAGAGGACATAGTGCCTGTCGACCCGTGAGAACGCGGCAATCGCCGTCAGCACAATCGGGAAGAAGCTGTAGAGCGCACCGTAAGCGACCTTGGACGCCGGACCGATCCCAAAGAAAAAAATGAAGAGCGGAAAGAACAGTGTCAGCGGGATCGCGAAAGTCCCGGACAGGAGTGGCTCGAACAGGCGCACCGCTCTTGGTGAACGCGATATCAGGAAGCCGATAATCAGGCCAGAGGTGGCCGAGATCGCGTAGGCCTGTCCGATGGTCACCAGAGTCACTTTGGCAGCCGACCAGAGTTGCCCGGAGAACACCAGGCGCTGCATCTCGGCCCAGACTTTGGGCAACGGCGGCAGGAACAGGCTCGATATCACCCCTGTGTCGGTCACGATGAACCACGCGCCCACCAGAGCGGCCAGAAAGCCGATCTGGATCATTCGCGCCAGCAGGGTTGAGGAATGCCGCATCAGGCGTCGCGGTTCTCGCGCATGGCCGCGACGGTCTGACGGATCTCGTCGCGCAGCAGCGCATAAAGTTCGCTGCGGATTTCGTTGAAGCGCGGCGCCAGCATGAAATCGGGCGAACGCGGATGCGGCTCCTCGACTGTCAGGGTCGCTTTGATGCGACCGGGCCTGGCCGTCATCACCACGATGCGATCGGCCAGGAAAACCGCTTCGGCCAGGCTGTGCGTCACGAACACGATGGTCTTGCCGGTCTTGGCCAGCAGGATCGACAGATCTTCGCCCAGCACCATGCGCGTCTGCTCATCAAGCGCGGCGAAGGGTTCGTCCATCAGGATGATCTGGGTGTCGAGGAAGATGCCGCGCGCGAGGTTGATGCGCTGCCGCATGCCGACGGACAGCTGGTTCGGAAAATGGTTGGCGAAGCCTTCCATGCCGACCGACTTCAGCGCCGCCATACCGCGATCCTGCCAGTCGGCGGTCCGCCCCTGGAATTCCGCCGCGACCCGGAAATTCTCGAGGATCGTGTACCAGGGCAGCAGCGTGCTTTCCTGAAACACAAAGGCGACATCGTTGGGCAGCGGGCCCGCAACCGTCCTGTCGCCGACCTTCACCGTCCCGCGGCTCTGGGGCAGCAGTCCGCCGATGATGTTCAGAAGCGTACTCTTGCCGCAGCCGGAGGGGCCCAGCAGGCATACGAACTCGCCCTTGCGGATATCGACCGAGACATCGTCCAGCGCCAGGACGTCCTGGCTGCGGTTACGGCCTTCGAAAAGCTGCGTGACGTGATCCACCCGGATCGCAACCGGTGCCGTCGACGTGGCGTCCTTTACGCTATTCAAGCCGTCATCCCCCCAGACAGGCGCCTGTTCGCGGCGCCGCGATCCCTGCCGGTCTTATAGCAAAAAAGCCGCGCCCCGCCATTGATTGCGGATCACAACAATCTCATCCGGCAATAGGTAGAGGTGGCAGCGTCAAGCCGCCATCAAGGCGGCCAATTTCCCGTCACCCCGCACTTGATACGGGGTGACAGGAAAAGGAACGCTGAGGCCTAACCGACGGTCAGGCGGTAGTCCTTGAGGACCCGTGTACGGTCGACCTGGGTTCTTAGGATAAAAAGCTCGGTTTCCGACGGCGCCTTGGTTGCCGGCACGGTTTTTGGGACGATCAGTTCGCAGCCCGTGTTCCTGACGGCGTCCTCGACCGTGTAACCCGGATTGATCGACCGCAGGCGCAGCCGCTTCGAGGTCTCCTCGAAGTCCATGACGCAGAGCGGCGTATAGACGAGCTGCGGGCCCTTCGATTCCTTGCGGCAGTATTTCCAGCGCGTGTCGCCGCCCTGCATGAAGCCGGGCGAGCTGATGAAATCCACCTTGTCGACCACGACCTTCGGATTGTGATGCCAGAGATAGAGATAGTATTTGGTGATCGTCGCGGTCCACAGCGTGCCGACCGTGCCGGGTCCGCGCACCTTCATGTTCTCGTAGGGGCCGATGCCGATCATGTTGCAGTTGCCGTACTTGTCGACCTGCATGCCGCCATTGAAGCCGTAGCCCCAGGCTTTGCCGACCATGCCGAGATCGACCGTGTTCATCATCGTGTTGATGGCTTCGGACCCGGTAAAGGCGCGTGGGTCGGCGGAGCTCAACGGCAGATCGCTGAAAGTCGGATTGAGGCCGCCGCTGCCGCCGCAGAACCACCAGATGTTCGGGGCACAGGTCAGGATCGCCAGCCGGTTCGCCGCCATCGCCAGCACGGCGCCGGCACCGGCGCCGCCGATCGTGCCGTCATCGGCCTCGAGATTGCGCGCCATCTCGCAGACCATGAGCTCGGCCATGGAATACTTGTCGGTTCCGGGATCGGCTTGCTTGGGGGTCGGTTTCATCGGATGCGACCTCAGATATTCCGCTGCAGCTTGAAGATATTGTTCAGGCCCACCCGCTCGATATAGTCGGCGTGGTCCTTGGGGCCGCGTACGAATTCGTTCAGGTACTCCTCCGCCTTGCCCTTGCTGACCAGATCCACGTAACGCTTCATGTGATCGGCGTCGTTCTGGTAGCACTGCGGCGACACCGTCGGATGCGCGCCGAACGGCACATGCACGACAGCATCGACCATGTAGCCCGGCAATGTGACCCGCTGCGGGTTCTCGCGCGTGCGGTCCACGGACACGATCTTTTCCGTGCTGACGATCACAAAGTCGGCGGCCTGCGCCTTGTCGGGCTCCTGCTTGTTGCCGCCAAGAATCTGCGCATTGCCGTACTCATCGCATTCCTGCGCATGCAGCAGACAGATATCCGCGCGCAGCGGCGGGATCGCATAGACCGTTTCGCCGGTGAACGGGTCCTTCACCTGCTTGAGATTCGGATTGAGCTTCGGCAGATCGGTGCCTTCGTAGACCCGCTCCAGCGGGATGAACGGCATGCCACCCGCGGCCGCGCGGGTCCCCAGCATGATGTAGGCCTCATCGGCCTCGACGATGTTGATGGTCTTGCCTTCGGCCGCCTTGCGGAAGGCCGGCGCGAAGCCCAGCAGCTCGAATCCCATGTAGCAGACAAGAAACGTATCGACACAGCCGGCGGCGATCAGCAGATCGGGGCCCATACCGGCACTCACCGGCGGAATGACGGTCAGATCTTTCGCACCCGCACGGATCGCCTCGCGCAGCAATGCCATCGGCGTATTCACGGTCTGCGAGCCGGCGAGCGAAATCCGCTTCTTGCCGGCGATGATCCTGCCGGCTTCCTCGAGCGAGATTTCCTTGCTCTTGCGCTGCGGCGGCGTGAACGAATTCAGGCCTGAATCTTGGTCTGTCATTACGGCTCCGGAATCCGCCCTGGAAAAGTCGATCATTGATAGATCAACGATATTGATCCTGCAACGTGTTTGGTGTCAAGCTGACCTCCTCATGCCCACCAACACCGCCATCATCAAACTCCCGCTTTCGTCGGATGCGCCGGCTGGCGAATTCCTGACCCAGCGGGTTGGCGTGCTGCACAAGCTTCTGGAGCGGCAGACGGCGCGTATCCTGCTGCGCGATCATCAACTGACGCTCGCCGAGTGGCGGGTGCTGGCGCAGCTGTCCGCGCGGTCCCCCATGACCGTCCGTGCGATGTCAGAGGAAATGTTCGTCGATCGCGCCGAAGTCAGCCGTGCCGCCGCATCCCTCATCCGCCGCGGCCATGTCGAACGCGCCGGAGATCCCAAGGACCGCCGCAGCGCCTTCTTCTCCTGCACCCGCAAGGGCCGCGCCCTGTACGCAAAGATCCGCCCCATGCGCGAGCGCTTCCAGTCGTCGCTGGAGAAGCAACTGAGCCGCACCGAGTTGGCGACCCTTTACAAGTCGCTCGATGCCCTCACCACCCATCTGCGCCGGGACGAGGACTGAATGCTGCTGATCGGCGATCTCGTCACGCGCAATGCGCGCCGCATGCCAGATCGCGAAGCGCTGGTCTGGCAGCATCAGCGCATCACCTGGTCGGAGCTCAACGCCCGCATCAACCGGCTGGCGAATACGCTGATCCGCCTTGGCGTAACGCCGGGTAGCTGCGTCGTCTCCCTGCTGGAGAACTGCCCGGAATGGGTGGAGATGCATTTCGCCACCGCCAAGATCGGCGCCATCGCGGTTCCCATCATGCCGCGTTCGGTGCCGCCGGAGATCGTACACATTGCCAACGATGTGCGCGCCCGGGTGATCCTGGTTGGACCCGATGGCGGCCCGTCGGTGAAAGCGGCCCTGCCGCAGCTCGGCAACGTCGATACGGTGATCGGCGTCGGCGCGCAGACGGCCTTTCCCGTCCACTACGACAGGCTGATCGCGGATTCATCGCCCGATGAACCGGAAATCCAGGTCGATCCGGATTCCATCTCCGCCGTGAAGTACACCAGCGGCACCACAGGCAAGCCCAAGGGCTGCATGCGCAGCCATCGCCAGCTCCTCACCAACACGCTGATGTATCTGGCGCAGGTGCCGAAATACGAAAGCGACCGCGCCACGATCAGCTCGCCGTTTGCCGCGGGCTTCGCCGTCAGCCTGCTCAATGCCTATGTCGCGGCCGGGGCCACGACGGTCGTGCTTCCGAAATTCGATGCGCTGAATCTGTTCCAGACCATCGAAAAAGAGAAGATCACCCTCGCCTACGCCATCCTCGCGATCTTCGATGAATTCGTGCGTCACCCGGAGATCGAGAAATTCGACCTCAGTAGTTTGCGCCTGTTTACCGGAACTAGCGGCACGCAGGACACGCTGGGCGGCATGCGGCGGCTGCGCGGACTCAGGAACTTCAAAAGCAGATTCTTCAATGCCTACGGCTCGACCGAAGCCGGCGGCTACATTACCTATCATCTGCCCGAGGATTTCGAGGCGGAGCTGGCCAATCCCGCTCTCGCGTCACGCGTGGAATCGATCGGACGCGAATCCCTGCTCTGCCGGATCGACTGCGTCGACGATGACCTGAAGCCGCTCCCGCAGGGCGAAGTCGGCGAGATGGCGGTCCGCGCCCCGTCCCTTTTCGCCGGATACTGGAACCAGCCTGAGGAAACCGCGAAGGTGCTGCGCGGCGGCTACCTCGTCACCGGCGACATGGCCTACAAGGACAAGAACGGCTTCGTCTTCCTCGCCGGCCGAAAGCGCGACATGATCAAGACTGGCGGCATCAACGTCTACCCGGCCGAGATCGAGTCCGTGCTCGCCACGCATCAAAAAGTCACCGATGTCGCCGTCGTCGGCATCCCCGATGAGAAATGGGGAGAGATGGTCGTCGCCTGTGTCGTCTCGAAAGTGCGCTGCACGGAAGAAGAGCTGCTGACTTTCTGCGCCGACAAGCTCGCCGGCTACAAGCGCCCGAAGGCAATCCACTTCATGGATCAATTGCCGCAGAACGAAACCGGCAAGATCGTGAAGAAGGCGCTGCGGGATATCGTGATCGCGGCGCAGGGAAAGCGCTGACCGCACCGCAACTTGTCATCCCAGCGAAAGCTGGGACCCAGGCGGTGCAATCCCTACGCAGTTACGCCGGAACGTCCCTGTGGCTAACACCCAACGGCTGGGTCCCAGCTTTCGCTGGGATGACAACGTATGGATTTACGCCGTCAGCCAGCCCCGCATCACGTCGGCGATCTCCTCGGGCTGCTCCATCGTCGACATGTGACCGCAATTCTCGACGATGTGCAGGAATGAGTGCGGCAGCCGCGCCGCAATCTGCTCATGACGGGCCACGGGGCTCCAGCCATCTTCCCGGCCGACGAGAATCAGACTCAGGCTCGGTAGATCGATTTTAGAGAGAAGCGGTTCCGCGTCGGAACGATTGAGAAGTGCGTTGATCTGTGCCGCGAAGATGTCGGGCGTCTTGCGCTCGATCATGTCGAGGATGGCATTCATCAGCGGCGCGTCGGTCAGTCGATCCGGATGCACCATGCCGCTCGCCCATTTCTCGCCCATGACGCGCATACCCTTCTCGCGGGCGATTGCCAGCAATTCATACCGCTCGCGCTTTTCCTTTTCGCCGGCTTCGCCAGCAGCAAAGCCGTGCACGCCGGTATCCATCAGGGCCAGGCGCGTCACGCGCTCCGGTGCCTGCCGCAACACCTCCAGCGCCACGCGACCCCCCATGGAGTGGCCGCACAGAGCGAATTTGGCCGGAGCGTCACGCAGCACCGACGCCGCCATACCTTGCAGCGTGTCGATGGTTCCGTAGTCGGGAATGCGGCTGTCCGCGATGTCGGACAGCAGGCTTACCTGCCGCTCCCAGACGACTGCATCGCAAAGCAGTCCGGGGAGCAGCAGGAGATTCTGTTTACTCAGCTTAGGTTCAGCCCGCCGTTGCCAGGTCCGCGGTCTTTCCAGACACCGGCGGCGAGCCGGCATCGGCTTCCTCGAGGATGATCTGGCCGAAGCCGGTGACCATCGGGTGGTAATAGTTACGGTGTAGGCAGCGGATGTTGTTGGAAAGCGCGCCGCGCATCACCAGCCACATGATGACTTCGACGCCGTCGGCGCCGCCGAGTTCCATCAGTTCCTGATGGCGCATGCGGGCCACGCGCTCGGGATCCTTCTCGATCAGCTCGAGGAACTTGCGATCCCATTCGTTGTTGTTGAAGCCGTAACGCTCGCCACTCAGCTGATGCGACAGGCCACCGGTGCCGAAGATGGCAACGCGGATATCCTTGTCATAGCTCTCGACGGCGCGGCGGATGGCCTGGCCGAGCTTGAAGCAGCGCATGGCGCTCGGGATCGGCGGCTGCAGCACGTTGACCACAACGGGAACAATCGGCACCGCCCAGCGACGTTCCGGCGGGAACACGCAGGAGAGCGGCGTGAGGAAGCCATGATCGAGCGGCATTTCCTGACAGACCGCCATGTCGAATTCATCGTCGACCAGGGAGTGCGCAAGCTGCCACGCAAACTCCGCATGGCCCGGAATCGGATCGAAGGGCCACTTGCCCCAGCCCTCGTCGGCAATCTCATGCACCGGCGCCACGCCCACGGCAAAGCACGGATACTTGTCGAAAAAGAACGTGTTCGCGTGATCGTTGGCGACCACGATCATGAGGTCGGGCTTCTGATCCTCAAGCCATTTCGCCATCGGCTTGTAGCCGTCGAAAAGCGGCTTCCAGGCCGGCGTATCCGCCTTGCCCTGGTTGTTGGCGACGGCGATCGAGGGCGAGTGCGGCGAGCCCATGCCGCCGATGATTTTTCCGGCCATCAGCTTGCGTCCTTCACATTGCGGGTGGCCATGAACTCTTCGTAGGTCTGGCCACGCATCGCGGCCCCGGTCCGGTTCTGGCCGACACCGATGACGTTCGACAGCTTCAGCACCATGAACGTGCTGGTGCCGTAGCGGATCATGCCATTCCAGTCCTGGCGCTTGACGAGATCCTTCTCGTAATCCGTCAGCCCCGCATCGTTCATTACCTTCTCCGGATCGGCCTTGTAGGCCTCGCGGATCTTGGGGTCCATGAAGCTCATGCAGAACTTGCTGAAACGGTACCCGCGTGCGGCGCGCAATCCGGTGGTCGGATAGGTCCCCGAAATCGGCCGGCTGTAATCGATCTGCTTGCTGCGGATCGGCAGCACTTCCGGCTCCTCGAACGTCCCAGGCGGCGGAAATTCGGGCTCTTTCCAGTTTCTCAGCAAAGCAGGTCCTCCAGACAGAATCGCGGGGCCACCATACCTAAAAAGACGCCCCCGGGACAATTACGGCGGGGCTGTCCGATGGGCCGCCACCCCACTCAGTTAAGCAATCCTAATAGCAATTTACAGCGTCCCCCTTGATAATACCGCCCCTGAAAGACGACCGCTGCCAAGCCGGGAGGGATCTCTAATAATCATGGCGAATTCGCTCAAAATCGGGCTCATCGGCTATGGTGAAGTCGGAAAGATCCTGTCCCGCGCCTTGCGCCAGCAGGACATCGGCTGGGTCGGCGCCTGGGACATCCTGATGCCCGACGGCCCCGCGATGAAGGCCCACGCGAAAGATGCCGGCGTCGAGGCCTGCGCCTCGCTTGAGGACCTGCTGGGCAAGGCGGATATCGTCATCTCCGCCGTCACCGCGTCGAAAACGATGGAGGTCGCTAGAGAGACCGCGACGCACATCCGGCCCGGCATGTATTTCCTGGACCTGAACTCGGCCTCGCCCGGCACCAAGGCGAAAGCGGCGACGCTGATCGATGCCACGGGTGCCTCCTATGTCGAGGCCGGCGTGATGACCTCGGTGCCGCCCTACGGGATCAAGGTGCCGATGCTGCTCGGCGGCAAGGCGGCGAAGAAGCTGGCCGATATCCTCACGCCGCTCGGCTTCGACGCCAAGCCGGTGTCGGAAGAACTGGGCGTCGCCTCGGCGATCAAGATGTGCCGCAGCGTCATGATCAAGGGCCTGGAGGCGATCGTCATCGAGAGCTACACCACCGCGCGCCGCCACGGCGTCGAGGACTATGTGCTCCCGACCCTCAAGGAGACGTTTCCCGGCATCGACTGGGAGAAACAGGGCACGTATTTCTTCAGCCGCGTCGTCGAGCACGGCAAGCGGCGCGCCGAAGAGATGCGCGAAGCCGCCAACACGGTGAAGGAAGCCGGCTTCGATCCGTGGATGGCGACCGCCACCGCGGAGAAGCAGGATTTCGTCGCCACCCTCGCCCGCGAGGGACTCTTCAAGGACCTCGCTAAGGATGCCGGCTGGCGCGACTACGCCGACCGTCTCATCGACGGGCCGAAGCAGAAGAAACGCTCGGCCTGACCGTCTTTCAATTCAACACAGGGGAAAACACATGACCAAATGGCTCGTCGCTACGCTATGCGCCGCTCTGACCTGGACTGCGGCTCCGGCCAGCGCCCAGACCTATCCGACCAAGACCGTGCGTCTTATTGTTGGCTTCGGCACCGGCGGGGTCGCGGATATCGTGGCCCGCATCGTCGCACCGAAGCTCGGCGAAAGCCTGGGCCAGCAGGTGATCGTCGAGAACCGACCCAGCGCCGGCGGCATCATCGCGGCCGAGACGGTCGCGCGGTCCGAGCCCGACGGACACACGCTGCTGCTGATCTCAGGCGGCAATGCCGTGAGTTCCTCGCTGTTCAACACGCTGAGCTACGATCCGGTCAACGATTTCGGCATGGTCTCGACGCTCGGCTTCTTCGACCTGGTCCTGATCGTGTCGCCGACCTCGCCGCATCGCAGCCTGCGCGACCTGATCGCCGCCGCCAAGGACAAGCCGGGCTCGCTGAATATCGGCACCATCGGCACCGGCAGTACCCAGCACCTGACCGGCGAGCTGTTCCGCTCGCTGGCCGGCGTCAACATGGCGGCCGTGAATTATCGCGCGACCCCGGCCCTGCTCACCGCGCTGAAGGAAAACGAGGTTCAGGTCGCGACCGAGATCCTCGCCCCCGTCGCGGAGCAGATCAAAAATGGCGGCGTGCGCGCCCTCGCGGTCACGTCAACCAAGCGCTCGTCCATCGTGCCGGATGTGCCAACCTCGGCCGAAGCCGGCCTGCCGGGCTTTGAATCGACTTCGTGGAACGGCATTGCGGTTCCCGCCAAGACGTCGAAGGCGATCGTCGATCGCCTGAACGCCGAAGTCATGAAGGTCGTCGGCCAGGCCGATGTGAAGCAGCGCCTGCTCGAGCTTGGCATCGAGGCACGCGGCAGCACGCCGGAATGGCTGAAGGAATTCTTCGCATCGGAATCCCAGAAATGGGGCCGTGTCATCCAGGCCGCGAAAATTCCAAAACAGTAACGTCTGCGCGACGCGATCGGTGACCAAGCCCTGCCAGCCGCCCGATCCCAACCCCCGCAAGCCCCGCTACAGGATGCCGGCGGGCGCTTGCGACGCGCATTGCCATGTCTTCGGCCCGGCGCACAAATTCCCGTATGCGCCGGACCGCAGCTACACGCCACCCGATGCCCCCAAGGAGCATCTCAAGCGGCTGCACGATCATCTCGGCATCAGCCGGGCCGTGATCGTGCAGGCAAGCTGTCACGGGACGGATAACACCACGACGCTCGACGCCATCGCCACCAGCAACGGCGCCTATCGCGGCATTGCCATCGTCGATGGCAGTGTCACGGATCGTGAACTGGAAGACTTGAACCGCGGCGGCATCAAGGGCGTGCGGTTCAACTTCGTCGCCCATCTCGGCGGCACGCCCGATCTCGATGTCTTTGACACCATGCTGGATCGCATCGAGCCGCTGGGCTGGCATGTCGTGCTGCACCTCGACGCTCAGGACATCCTGACCTTCGCGGACCGCATCAATAAAATCCGGGTCCCCTTCATCATCGATCACATGGGGCGGGTCCAGGCGAGGAACGGACTGGACCAGCAGCCGTTCCGCCAGCTGCTGGACCTCATGGACAACCCCCGGGCCTGGATCAAGATCTGCGGGCCCGAGCGGGTCTCCTCGACCGGCTCCCCCTTCCGCGACGCCATCCCTTTCGCCCGCAAGCTGGTGGAGGCGGCGCCCGACCGCATCCTGTGGGGCACCGACTTCCCGCATCCCAATATCGCCAGCACAATGCCCAACGACGGCGACCTGGTGGACCTGTTCGCCGAGGCCATCGACGACGAGGCCCTGCAGCGGCGGATCCTGGTCGACAATCCGGCCCTGCTTTACGACTTCCCACCCGCCTGAGGCGGGTGGGCCGCTCCCGTGGCGACTGCTTGCCTTTTCAGGCAGGCCGGTGAGACACTTGGCCCAACAAGGGCCGGTGTCGCCGGTCGCCTGAAGTGGGAGAAAACGTCATGTTCCTGAAAAACGCGTGGTACGTCGCCGGCTGGGACCGTCAGATCGGGACCACCCCCTTTGCCCGCACCATTCTCAACGAGCCGGTCGTCCTGTTTCGCCGGGAAGACGGCACGCCCGTCGCCCTGGAGGACCGCTGCTGTCACCGCCAGTACCCGCTCTCCAAGGGCGTGGTGAGCGGCGGCAACATCCGCTGCGGCTATCACGGCCTGCTGTTCGACGGCTCGGGCGCCTGCGTCGAGATCCCCGGCCAGGACCGCATCCCGCCCTCCGCCCGCGTCCGCTCCTTCCCCGTGGTCGAGAAATACAACTGGATCTGGATCTGGATGGGCGAGCCGGCCAAGGCCGATGTCAGCCTGATCCCCGACTGGTGGTGGTGCGACCATCCGGAATGGGCCTTCGTGCGCCCCGACCCGCTCTACACCCGCGCCAATGTCGAACTGTTCAACGACAACCTGCTCGACGTGACGCATCTCGCCTATGTCCACACGACCTCGATCGGCACCGGCGCCATCACCGAGTTCCCGGTGATCACCGAGCAGGACAAGGGCATGGTGCGGATGCGCCGCCTCATCGAGAACCGCCCGCCGCCGCCGCTCTACAAGGCCGCCGGCAAGTTCACCGGCAATGTCGACCGCGGACAAATTGCCGAGCATGTTTCGCCCTGCTACACGGTCAATTACGCCGGCGTCACGGCCGTCGGCAGCAAGGTCCCGCAGGGCCAACGCGGCCGCAGCCTGAACGAGATCACCCGCGGCGGCTCGAAGGGCGATGGCAGCGATCGCAAGATCGACCTGATGGCGCTGAGCGCGCCCAGCCCCGAGACCGACACGACGACGATGTATTACTTCGGCTTCGTGCGTAACTTCGGCCTGACCGATCCCGAGATCGACCGGTTCCTGTCCGTCGACTTCGTGAACGTGTTCCGGGAAGACGTTGACGTGCTGGAAGCGCAGCAGCGCAACATCACCCGCAACCCCAACGCGCCGCACATGGACATCAAGGTGGACGCCGCCCCGCTCGCGGCGAGACGGATGCTGTCCCAGCTCATCGACGCGGAGCGCTCGCCGCAATCGTCGGCCGCCGCCCAGTAAAAACAACCCGCCTGAAGGGGGACAGACAGACGATGCACGTCATCATGGTGAAGGTGCAGATCAAGCCCGATTGCGTCGAAGCCTTCGAAAAAACGATGAAGGACCACGTCCGCGCCACGCGCAAAAGCGAGCCCGGCTGCGTCCAGTTCGACATCGCCAAGGACAAGGACAATCCGCGCATCTATCACCTGTTCGAGGTGTACCGCGACGATCAGGCGATTGCCGACCACGCCAAGTCACCGACCCTGGCCGCCATGCGCGAGAAGCTCAAGGACTGGGTCGAGGATCGCGGCTACAACACCGGCACCCTCTGGACCAGACTGACGGATTGACCTCATGGCACAGACCAAAAAAGGCCCCTTCCGCGCCGATCATGTCGGCAGCCTCCTCCGACCGCCCGAACTGCTCAAGGCGCGCGAGCAGAAACAGAAAGGCGAAATCACCGCCACGGCGTTGCGGGACGCCGAGGACAAGGCGATCCGCGATGCGGTGAAACTGCAGGAAGCGACCGGGATCGAAGCCGTCACCGACGGCGAGTTCCGGCGCGCCATGTGGCACACCGACTTCCTGACCGGCTTCGACGGCATCACCCCGACCCAGTCCGACTACGCCATCAACTTCAAGGGCGAAGGCGGCGCCACGGCCAGCACGTCCTCGATGCTCGTCGTAAGCGGCAAGGTCAAACGCTCCAAGCCGATCATGGTGGATCACTTCGCCTACCTGAAATCGGTGGCGAAGAAGACGCCGAAGATGTGCATTCCCGCCGCGACGTATCTCCACATGCGCGGCGGCCGCAAGATCGTCGACAAGGCGGCCTATCCCACCATGGACGAATTCTGGGCCGACATCGCCACCGCCTATCAGGCGGAAATGCGGGATTTCGTGGCGGCCGGCTGCACCTATCTGCAGTTCGACGACGTGTCGTTCGCCACGATGTGCGATCCCAAGGTGCAGGAAACGATCCGGCGCGACGGCGAGGATCCGGCGCAGCTTCCCGCACTCTATGCCAAGGTGATCAATTCCCTGTTCGCGGGACGGCCGGACTCGCTGACCGTCACCATCCACACCTGCCGCGGCAACCACATGAGCATGTGGATGGCCGAAGGCGGCTATGAGCCGGTGGCCGAAGCGTTCTTCGGCGGGCTCGATGTCGATGGCTTCTTCCTCGAATACGACAGCGAACGGGCCGGCGGGTTCGAACCGCTGCGCTTCATGCCCAAGGACAAGAAGGTCGTGCTCGGTCTTGTGAGCAGCAAGCTGCCGCAGCTCGAAACCAAGGACCAACTCAAGCGGCGGATCGACGAAGCGGCGAAGTTCATGCCGCTCGAGAACCTGTGCCTGAGCCCGCAATGTGGATTTTCCAGCACCTCGTTCGGCAACAAGATCACGGAAGATGTCGAACGGCGGAAGCTGGAACTGGTCGTCGAGGTGGCAACGGAAGTCTGGGGCTCGGCGAGCTGATTGCGGCGCCCCTGCCGTAGCCGCCATTTGACACTTGCCAGTACCGCGCGCCCGGACCAACCATCGTATCCGCTATCCGCGGACTCGATGCGAATTCCCCAGGAGCTCCCATGACCCGACTGACGCGTATTGCGTTCGCAACATTTGCTGCGGCCTTCCTCGCTGCCTCAAGCTATTCGGCCATCGCCGATGACCGCCCCGGCAAGGGAAAAGGAAAAGGCCAAAGCCAGTCCCAGGAGCGCAGCGAAGGCCCCGGCGGCGGCCCGTATATTTCGGTCGAGGTCAATTTCCCGGATCAGGACCGCCGGGTTATCCACGACTACTACGGCGACGTCGCGCGCCAGGGTAAATGCCCGCCGGGCCTCGCCAAGAAGCAGAATGGTTGCATGCCGCCGGGCCAGGCGAAGAAATGGCAGATTGGCCGGCCGCTTCCCCGGGACGTGATCTTTCACCCGATCCCGTCCGATCTCGCGGTCCGAATCTCGGTGCCGCCCGCGGGCTATAAATACGTGCGGGTGGCCTCGGACATTCTGATGATCGCGGCCGGCACAGGCATGGTCGCCGCCGCCATCGAAGATCTCGCGCGGCTCTGAACGAACACGTGGGGCGCGTCGACTGACGGCCGCGCCCCACAGTCCATTCAGGTCTGGTGGCTCACGAATTTCGTGATCTGATAGGCCTCAAGGCCTTCGGTTCCGCCTTCGCTGCCGTAGCCGCTTTCCTTCACACCGCCGAACGGCGTCTCAGGCATCGCCAGCGCGAAGCCGTTGAGACTGACCATGCCGGATTCGAAGGCCTCGGCAATCGCGTTCGCCGTCTTGGCCGAGCGCGTGAAGGCGTAGGACGCCAGACCGAAGGGCAGCCGGTTGGCTTCCTTCACTACCTCGTCGAACGTATCGAAACGCGACGTGACGGCGACCGGGCCGAACGGCTCCTCGTTCATGATCTTCGCTGAAGGCGGCACATCGGCAAGCACCGTCGGCTTCCAGAAATTGCCCTGGTTGCCGAGCCGCTCGCCGCCGGCCATGAGCTTCGCGCCCTGCTTTACGGCGTCGCCGATGAAACGCTCCATCGCGTCGATGCGGCGGGGATTGGCGACCGGGCCCATCTTGCTGGCCGAGTCCATGCCGTTACCGACCGGGATCGCGTTCGCCATGGCGGCGAATTTCTCGACGAACTTGTCGTGCACGCTGGAGTGAACATAGAAGCGGGTCGGCGCCACGCAGATCTGACCGGCGTTGCGATACTTGGCCCCGACCGACATCGGCACGGCCTGATCGATATCGGCATCGTCGAACACGACCACGGGGGCATGACCGCCCAGTTCCATGGTCGCGCGCTTGAGCCCGCTGGCCGCCTGCTTGGCCAGCAGCTTGCCGACCTGGACCGATCCCGTGAACGATATCTTGCGGATCACGTCCGACTGGATGAGGTGCGTCGACACATCGGCCGGTACGCCGTAGACGACGTTGATCACGCCCTTGGGCAGGCCGGCATCGACAAACGCCTGGGCAATCGCCAGCGGCGATGCCGGCGTTTCCTCGGCCGGCTTGATCACGATCGAGCAGCCGGTGGCCAGCGCCGCTGAAATCTTGCGGGTCGAGAGCACCACCGGGAAATTCCACGGCGAGAAGGCGGCAACCGGCCCGACCGGCTCCTTCATCACGATGTAGCGCGCACCCTCCGCGCGGGCCGGGATGAGGCGGCCGTAAGAGCGGCGGCCTTCCTCGGCATCCCATTCGATGATATCGGCCGCCGCCATCGCCTCGATCTTTGCCTCGGCCAGCGGCTTGCCCTGCTCCTGGGTCAGCAGCATGCCGATATGATCGGCGCGCTCACGGATCAGCGCCGCCGCCTTGCGGAGCAGCTTCGAGCGCTCATAGGGCGAGACCTTGCGCCACACCAGGAAGGCGCGCGCGGCCGCTTCCAGCGCCCGGTCGAGATCGGCCGGCGATGCATGCGGCAGCGCCGCAAGTGTCTCTCCTGTTGCCGGATTGACGATGGGCTGGGTGATGCGCGTGCCGGCCGGCACCTTCTCGCCATCGATCAGCAGATACGGCGCGTCATATTTTGCGTTGGACATCGGGTCCTCCTTTATTTGAGTTGAGCTCAGCCCACGAATTTCGGCGACAGGCCGACCGACTGCAGTCCGCCCGCCACTTCGTCGAGCGCGCTCTGCGACATATCCGGCGACAGGCGCAGGTATTCCTTGACCGTCCGCACGACCGAGAATGAATACCGGGAGAACTTACCCAGCACCCGGGCCGCCTCATCGTCGAGCTTCCCCTTGGGGGCGATGATGTCGACAATGCCCATCCGCTGCGCCTCGGCTGCGCTGACCGTATCAGTGGTCAGGACCATGCGCGCAATGGTCTTGATGGACACCTTGCGGGCCAGCGCCGTCATCACCAGCGACGGCGGCAGATCGTGCTCCATCTCCGGAACCTGGAAGGTGGCGTCCTCGGCGGCGATGGTGATGTCGCCCAAAACAGCCAGCGCACAGCCGACCCCGCGCGCCTGGCCGTGGACGATGCTCACGACCGGCACCGCGCATTTGCGGAACGCCGCATAGAACTCCAGAACAGGCGTCGCACCCTGGCGGCGCAGCGTCAAAGCCGGAACGACCTTGCCCGGCGGCGGCATCGCGCCGGGAGCGCGGCCGCGGCAGAAATCAGGGCCGTTGGCGCGCAGCGCAACAACCAGCACGTCATCGGGAATATCGAGAAGCGTCGCCTGGATGGCCGAGGCCATTTCCTTGGACACGAGATTGCCGTTGTCGGGCGTATTCAGGGTAATGGTCAGGCACGGGCCCTGGCGCTCGAATGTGACGGCGTCGCTCATCGCACAACTCCCTTGGACTTTCTTAAGGCTGGTGGGTGCCCGGCAACCGGGCGCGGGCCGTACCGTAGACGAAAGGCTGGCCCCCGCCTACGGGGCCGTAGGCGTCTGGGCTCGCCCGGGCGCCCCAGAAACAAAAACGGCGCGGCAGGTTTCCCCGCCGCGCCGTCCTGTATTTAGAATCGCGCTAGTCTTCCTGGAAGGCAACTTCGCGCGTTTTGCGGAACTGCGGCAGGACCACCAGCAGCACGATACCCATCGCCATCAAAAGAAGCGTCAGGGAGATCGGCCGGGTAAAGAAGATGGAGGGATCGCCGCGCGACAGCACCATCGCACGCCGCAGGTTTTCCTCCATCAACGGTCCAAGGATGAAACCGAGCACCATCGGGGCCGGTTCGCAACCGAAGCGGTGCAACATGTAACCGAACACCGTGAACAACGCCGTCAGGTACATGTCGGTCGTGTTGTTGTTGATCGCGTAGATGCCGATCAGACAGAACATCATGATGCAGGGGAACAGCATCCGGTACGGCACCTTCAGCAGCTTCACCCACATGCCGATCATCGGCAGGTTGATGACCAGCAGCATGGCGTTGCCGATCCACATGCTGGCGACCATGCCCCAGAAGAGGTCCGGACGCTTGTCCATGACCGCCGCGCCGGGCGCGATGCCCTGGATGATCATGGCGCCCATCATCAGCGCCATGACGATGTTGGACGGCAGGCCGAGGGTCAGCAGCGGGATGAACGAGGTCTGGGCACCGGCGTTGTTCGCCGCTTCCGGACCCGCAACGCCTTCGATGGCGCCCTTGCCGAACCGCGACGGATCCTTGGCGATGCGCTTTTCCACCGTATAGGCAGCGAACGACGCAAGCACCGCGCCGCCACCGGGCAGAATACCCAGAACAGAACCGATGGCGGTTCCACGCAGCGCCGCGGGATAGGCCTGCTTGAAATCCTGCATGGTCGGCCAGAGCCGGGTGATCTTCTGTGCCAGAACGTCGCGCGACTGCGAGCGCTCGAGATTGTTCATGATCTCGACCAGGCCGAACAGGCCCATGACCAGCGGCAGGAAGGCGATGCCGTCCCAGAGCTCGGCCACGCCGAAGGTAAAGCGCGCGATGCCGCTGTTGACGTCAGTGCCCACCAGTCCGAACAACAGGCCGACAAAGATCATGGCCAGCGCCTTGATCACCGAGCCCTGCGCGAGGATGATCGCCGACAACAGACCCAAGGTCATCAGGGAGAAGTATTCCGGTGAATTGAACTTCTGCGAGAAGGCCGCGAGAACCGGGCCGAATGCCGCAACGAAGATCGTGCCGACACAGCCCGCGAAGAACGAGGCGAGCGCCGCGGTCGCCAGCGCCGCGCCGGCGCGTCCCTGCACCGCCATCGGATGGCCATCCAGCGTGGTGACGATCGACGATGTCTCACCCGGCATGTTCACCAGGATCGACGTTGTCGAGCCGCCGTACTGTGCACCGTAGTAAATGCCGGCCAGCATGATGAGAGACGACAGCGGCTCAAGGCCGAAGGTGATCGGCAGCAGCATCGCAATCGTCGAGACGGTACCGATGCCGGGCAGCACGCCAACCAGCGTGCCGAGCATGCAGCCGAGGAAGCAGAAACCGATATTCTGCAGCGTGCCCGCTGCCAGGAACCCGGTCGCCAGGTTTCCCAGGATATTAAAATCGCCCATTTCAATCGCCCCCGAAAATCTGCATCGGCTGGTTCAGCGCGTAGATGAAGAGGAACACGACGAAGCAGGCCAACAGCACGCTGAGTATCGCCGTCTCTTTCACCTTCGCTTCCGTCGTCGCAAAGGCCGCCACAAATGAGCAGACCAACACCGTCGGCGCCAGTCCGGCACGCTCGATCAGCGCACCGAAGAGAACGATGGCGGCAATAAGCAGACCGCTTGAACGCCATACCGGCAGCCGAATCGCCGGTCCGGGCGTCGCGATGGACTTAAAGCCAACGAAGACACCGATGGCGATCAGGCAGTAGCTCAGAAGCATCGGGAAATAACCCGGCCCCATGCGCGCTGCACTGCCGATGGAATATTCTCTACCGAAATAGAGACCGGCCAAGCCGATGACGATGAACGTCACAGATGCCCCAAAATCCTGGGGACTTTTTACTCGAAACATTGACGCGTCCCTCCGTTCGCGCGGACCCGTGACCGATGTGTCTTACAACGGTCAAAGCCCCGTCAAAATCGCCCTACTCAGATGTCTGCCCCTCGAAGCCCTCAACGGCAGATGCCGCCTTACCCTCTGTCCAGCCGCGAGTGTCGAACTGCTCGTTCAACGCTCTCACGGCATCTCCGGATTTCTGCATCGTCCGACACAGTATCCAGAGGAATTATTTCGTTCATCGTCCCAACGCGTACTTTCGTAAACATCCTGATCTTGAACGTCAACAAGTCCCTGTCTTGTAGTCGTTCCCGCGTCTTCCCAGTACTCGATTTTACTGAAAGGCCGCAAGTCTTTGCGTCGACAATGTTCGGGTTGCTCATGGGGTGGGCAGTTGGTTTTCACAAATAGTCACGTGGTGGCGCACCGATATGCCGAACCTGACCGGCTCCGCGTTTTGCCGCAGTGCAGCAAAGGCGCGGCGCGCTTCCCACTAGATGGCGCCCGTGATCCTGTCGACGTCCGCCATCTGATCGGCGCTGAGCACCCAGTTCGCCGCCTTAACGTTTTCCTCCAGCTGCTCCGGCCTGGTGGCGCCGGCAATCACGCTGGCGACGGTCGGTCGGCAGGCGAGCCAGCTGAACGCCAGTTCCAGCATCGACTTGCCGTGCTTCCGCGCGAAGTCTTCCAGTTTCTCGACGACCGGCCAGTTCCTGTCGGTCATATAGCGGTCGGCCAGTCCTTTGGACCCCGTGAGACGAGCACCCTGCGGCATCGCCGCGTTACGCTTGTACTTGCCCGTCAGCAGGCCGCTGGCCAGCGGGAAGAACGGGAGCAGTCCGAGATTGTGCTTCTCCATGGCCGGAATGAGTTCGGCATCCGGCTTGCGGAAGACCAGGCTGTACTCGTCCTGGCAGGAGACGAACGCATTCAGATTGTGATGTTTCGATGTCCACAACGCATCGACCACCTGCCACGGCGCATAGTTCGAGCAGCCGATGTAGCGGACCTTGCCCTGGCGGACGAGATCGTCGAGCGCCCGCAAGGTTTCCTCGATCGGGGTGCGCGGATCGGCATCGTGCATCTGATAGAGATCGATCCAGTCGGTGCGCAGGCGCTTCAGGCTCGCCTCGACTGCCGACATGATGTAGCGGCGTGAGCCGCCGATCAGCTTTTCCTCGGCGTCCATCGCTTTCGAGAATTTGGTGGCCAGCACGATGTCCTTGCGGCGCGGCCCCATCACCTGCCCCATCAGGTCTTCGGAGCCGCCGCGGTTTCCGTAGATATCGGCGGTGTCGAACAGGTTGATGCCGAGGTCCATCGCCTTGTGGATGACCTTGCGGGTGCCTTCGAGGTCGAGCCGGCCGCCGAAATTGTTGCAGCCGAGACCGACGACCGAGACAAGCAGGCCCGACTGGCCGAGATTGCGGAGTTCCACGAGCGCGTCCTCTTGTTACATAGATGGCTGGGATTGCGGGCAGCCTAGGCGGCGCTTGGGCGCCGAGCAATCCCTCTCAAAGAAAAAGCCGTGGGGCACTGCCCCACGGCTTGTTCAAGCGGTAACGGATCGGCCTTATTGCGGCTCGATCTTCGCCGCCTTGAAGATCCGGCCCATGCGGTCCGTGTATTCCTTCTGGAACGAGGCCAGTTTTTCCGGGCCGCCCGGCGCCGGCTCATTGCCGAAGCCGAGCAGGAACTTCTTGGTCTCTTCGCGCTTCACGATGTCCTGCAGCCATGTCGACATCTTGTCCACGATGGGCTTTGGCGTATTGGCCGGAAAATAGGCCGACCACCAGCCCGCGAATTCGAAGCCGGTGACCCCGGCTTCGGCCATCGTCGGCAGCTCCGGCGATGCCGCGCTGCGCTTGGAGAGGGTGATGGCCAGCGCCTTCACCCGCCCCGCCTTGGCCTGCTCGATGGCGAACACGCTGTCGCCGAAGATGAAGTCGAGATGGCCGCCCAGCATGTCAGTCTGCGCCTGCGGCGTCGCCTGATAGCGGACAGTCTGCGATTCAAAACCGGCGATCTGCTTGTACATCTCGGACGACAGCAGGGCCGAGACGTTCGGCGCGCCGTAGGACGACTTGCCCTGCTTTGCTTTCACATACGCGGTCAGCTCCGCCACCGAGTTCACATTGATCGCCGGGTTGACGATCAGCACGAAGGCCTGCTCGGAGAGCAGCGCAACGGGCGCGAAGTCCTTCACCGGATCGTAAGGCAGCGACTTGAACGCATGCACGTTCATTGCATGCGACGCCGCCGCGGGCGTGATCAGCAGCGTATAGCCATCCGGTTTCGCCCGCGCGGTGAACTCGGCACCGATATTGCCGAAGGCGCCCGGCTTGTTGTCGATCACCACCGTCCGGCCGGACAGTTTCTGGATCTCGTTGGCATAATAACGGACGGTGACATCCGCCCCCGTCCCCGCCGCATAGGCGCAGACGATGTGGATTTCGCGGGCCGGCCAGTCCTGCTGCGCGTGGGCGCCCAAGCTCAGCGGCACGGCCGCAAGAGCACCAAGTGCTGCTCGGCGTGTCATCTTCATCATGGTCATTGCCTTTCGTCTCCCTGTTCCAACGGTTCAGATTTTTGGAATGTTGGCCTTGGCGTGGATTTCGCCCCAGCGCGCCAGGTCTTCCGCCTGCCACTTGGCGAGCGAGTCCTGCGTGCCTGGGAACGGCTCGTTGCCGGCATTCAGCAGGAACGCCTTGGCTTCCGGCGACGCGACGATCTGGTTCAGCCAGGTCTCCATCTTCTTCACGATCGGCTGCGGCGTATTGGCGGGGAAATAGGCCGCCCACCAGCCGGTCAGCGCGTAACCGGGAACGCCGGCCTCGATCATCGTCGGCAGCTCCGTCGCGGCCAAAGTCCGCTTCGGCATCGTGACGGCCAGGGCCTTCACCCGGCCGGCCTTCGCCTGCTCCAGCGCGAACACGGTGTCCGCAAAGAGGAAGTCGAGCGAGCCGTCGAGCATTTCCTGAATCGCGGGTGCGGCGGCATTGTAGCGGACGGTTTCCGCCTTCACGCCGGCGATATTCTTGTAGAGTTCAGCCGCCGCCAGCGAAAACGGGTTGACGCCGCCATATTGCGCCTTGTCGCCCTTGGCCTTGAGTGCCGCGGTCAGGTCGCTGACCGTGTTGAAGCCCTTCTTCGGATCGACGATCAGGATAAAGCCCTGCGCGGCCAGTGTGGTGACCGGGGTGAAATCCTTCACCGGATCGAAAGGCAGCGACTTGAACATGTGCGGGTTGTTCGAATGCGTGCCGCTGCCGGGCGTGATCAGCAGGTGATAGCCATCGTTGCGCGCCCGCGCGACGGCTTCCGCCGCGATGTTGCCAAAGGCGCCGGGCTTGTTCTCGACCACCAGGGTCTGTCCCGTGAGCGGCCGCAGCTTCTCGGTGAAGAAGCGCACCAGGATGTCGGCGCCGCTGCCGGCCGGGAAGCCGCAATAGACCCGGATTTCGCGCGCCGGATAGTCCTGTGCCTGTGCCGGCATGGCAAAGGCGGCCAGGGCCAGCGATGCGCAGGCGGCAAGCCGCAATCTACGTGTGAGCGATGTCAGCATGATGTTCCTCCCTGTGTTCTTGGGGTGGGACGTTACACGTCTTCTCACCCCGCCGATTTCATAATCCGGTGATCCCGGGCCTCTACACGACGTGTCTGCCGCCATCGACGACGACGATGCCGCCGGTTGAGCTCTTGAGATGGGTGATGCAGCCCATGACGGTGTGCGCCACGTCATCCGGCGACAGCACCTTCTTGAGCGGCGATGTTTCAGCCAGCTTCTCGATCGCGGAGCGCGGACGGCCGGGCACGAAATCGGTGTCCACCGCCCCCGGCGACACGCACATGATCCGGATTTCCGGCCCCAGCAGGCCGGCCAGGTTGCGCGTGAGATGGTCGAGCGCCGCCTTGGACGAACCGTAGGCGATGTTGCTGCCCGCACGGCCCGACTTGAACCCGCCGACCGACGAGATATTGATGATCACGCCGTCGCCGGTCGTCTTCATCAGCGGCGAGAAGGCCCGCACGAGCGCGAACGGTCCGCGCACGTTGACGATAAAAATGTCGTCGAACGTCTTGTCGTCCAGCGCCTCGAAATCGTGATGCGGAATGAGCCGGGTGTAGCCAGCCGAGTTGACGACGATGTCGCAGCGTCCATAGGCCTGCTTCACCTCGGCCGCCGCCAGGCGGAGCGTCTCCGTCTCCTCCATCCGCATCTGGATAGCGCGATGGCCGGCGCCTGGCAGCTTCGCCAGCAACGCTTTCGCCCGGTCGACGCCGGCATTGTAGCCGATGACAACGGTGGCCCCCGCCTCCGCCAGCCGGCGGACGCAGGCGGCCCCGATGCCGTTGCTGCCGCCCGTGACGACGGCAACCTTCCCCTTCAACGGCGCTTCAGCCATGCGGCCCCCGGATGACAGCGGTCAGGCGACGTTGCCCGGACCGAAGACATAACGGCCGTCTTCATTGCGGCCGAGCTTGCCTTCCTGACGCACCTTGTCGACTTCAAGCGCGATCTCGCGACCGTCCCTGCTGCCGACGGCAACCATGAGCTCGGCAAAGAACTTCGGGCCGTCTTCGAGGGCCGCGCGCACGCTCGGGAACTTCTTCCCTTCCCAGGTGGGCGCCGCCGGCACGATCGCTTCGATCTTCGCCATCGCCGCGGCGCTGCGCGTCAGGTCGTAACCGGCCTTGCTGCTGAAGCGCGAGCCTTCCGTCGACGGATCGAGCGGATTGCCGCGGAAGCCGCTGACGACCGTGAGATCGCGTTCCGGCTGGAAGCGCGTCGCCAGCGCCCATTCCATCTGCTGGTCGCTATAGACGTCGATATCGGGATCGACGACGAACACGTTCTTGCAGTTGGCAAGGCAGCCCATCGCCGCGCTAATCGCGTTGCGCGCCTCGCCCGGCACGCGCTGCCTCATCGCGATGCGGACATTGAGCATGCCGCCGCAGGCCGCCGGAATGTAGACGGCCGTCACTTCACGGACCGCCGTTTCCAGCGCGCGCCACACGATGGTCTCGCTGCGCAGCGCATTGAGCTGCGAGGTGTCGGTGTCGCCGAGCGCCTTCCCTGAGATGGTCGAGGTCTGGAAGAGCGCGTCCTTGCGATGGGTGATTGCCGTGACGTGGAACAGCGGGTTCTTCTTCACGCCGCCGTAATAACCGAGGAATTCGCCGTACGGGCCTTCCGGCTCCACATGGCCCTTCTCGTCGAAATAACCTTCGATGACGTACTCGGCGTCGGCCGGCACCTTGATATCGTTGGTGACGCACTTCACCACCGGCATCGGCTCGCCGCGCAGTGTCGCGACCAGGCCCAGCTCGTCGACCGGAATACGCATCGTCGCCGACACATGGTCGATCGGATGCGAGCCGACCACGAAGCTCACCGGCACCTTCTCGCCCTTCGACGCCTGCGCGATGTAGATGGCGCGGAGGTCGCTGGGTGCCACCAGGTCGACGCCCGTCTCGTGACGGCCGCGCAGCATCAGGCGGCGCATGCCGGAATTCATCAGGCCGGTCTTGGTGTCGACGACATAGTCGACCGACGATGAGACATAAGGACCGCCATCGAGCCCGTGCTGCACATGGATCGGCAGCTTGGTGAGATCGGCATCCTTGCCCTTAAGCACAACCTCCTGGCACGGCGCAACGGACTGACTGACCTCGATCATCTCGGCCTTGTTGGTCTCGAGCCGGCGCAGGACTTCCTTCAGCAGATTTTCCGGCGCCACGCCAAACGCCCTGGCGAGGCGCGAACGGCCCGACGCCACATTGCCGACAAGGGTCGACCCTTCCGGACCTGCCTTTTTAAAGAGCACCGCCTTCTTGTTGCCTTCCATGATCGCGGCAACATCCACGAGGTCGACCGGCTCTTCATGGATTTCCAGCTCGTCGGGCCCCAGCGATTCGATGAAATTCTTCAGGCGGAACTTCTCGAAATCGATGTTCGTTCGCGGTGCAGTGGCGACGGCGGCCGGCTTTGCCATGGTGTGTCTTCCCTAAAAAATGAGCCCGCTACTCTTGCGGGCCGGTAAGCATTCGCAGATAGTGGGGGAACTTATCACCAACCGTTTTAAATTGTCATCCGGCGCACCCCGCGATCCGGCGCATGGCGATTTGACGACTTATTGACGACGGAAAGCGCGATGACGAAGTGGAAGCATGACCGGGTTTTGATCGTTGGCGGCGGCCCCGTGGGGGCCGTGGCGGCGTTGTTGCTGGCGCAAAAAGGCGTGCCGGTTACGTTGCTGGAGCGCGAGGCGAAAGCGGTCGTCGACTATCGCGCCTCGACGTTCCATCCGCCGACACTCGACCTGCTGGAGGAATCCGGCGTGACCTCGGCGCTCATCTCGATGGGCCTGATCGCGCCGACCATGCAGTACCGCGATCGCGAGCGCGGCAAGATCGTCGAGTTCGATTTCTATCTGCTCAAGGACGACACGCGTCATCCCTATCGCCTGCAATGCGAGCAGTTCAAGCTGACGGGCTGGGCCTATCACCAGTTGGCGACCATGCCCAATGCCGAACTGCTGCTTTCGCACACCGCCACCGATATCAAGATGACAGACGACGGCGTCGAGGTGCAGGCGGACACACCCAACGGGCCGAAGACATTCAAGGGCGACTATCTGATCGGCACCGATGGCGGCCGCAGCCTGACCCGTAAGGCGCTCGGCTTCGGCTTCGACGGCTTCACCTTTCCCGAGCACTTCATCGTCGCCGGCACCAATTTCGACTTCAAAACCGCGATGCCCGACATCTGCTCCGTCAACTACACGGCCGATCCGGTTGAGTGGTACATGCTGCTGCAGATCCCGGATGTGTGGCGCGTCATCATGCCGGTCGATCCGAAGATCGAGCCGAGCGAGGCAATGCAGGACGAGCGGATCAACGCCAGCCTGCAGAACCTGCTGCCACGCAACGAGCCCTATGACATTCCGATCAAGGCGATCTATCGCGTGCACCAGCGCGTCGTCGACACCTATCGCAAGGGGCGCGCATTCGTCGCCGGCGATGCCGCGCACCTCAACAATCCGCTGGGCGGCATGGGCCTGAACGGCGGGCTGCACGACGCGATCGATCTGAGCGACCGGCTCGCCAAGGTCTGGCACGGCAAGGCGCCCGACAGCGAGCTGGACGGCTACGAAGCCAAGCGCCGCCCGGAAGCGACCGACGCCATCCACGCCATGACCCAGCGCAACAAGAAGCTGCTGGAAGAACGCGACCCTGAAATGCGCAAACGCAACCTCGCGGAATGGGCCCGCATGGGCGCCGATCCGAAGCTCGCCTACGAGCACCTGCTGCAGTCCTCGATGATCTCCTCGCTGCGGCGGTCGGGAATGCTGAAGTAGGCGACGCGTAAACCTCATCGCGTCCGCAGAGCGGAAAGTTAACCATCCGTGCCCCGGGTTTGAACTTGTGGGCAGGAAGGCTTAAATTACGTCCATGAGCGTAGTACCCACGACCCGCCGCCTGACCCCCAGCGATATCCGGTCCCGCAAGGGCACGGTGCCGGTGGTCAGCCTGACCGCGTACACGACACCGATCGCCAAGCTGCTCGATCCCGTGGTCGACATCATGCTGGTCGGGGATTCGCTCGGCATGGTGCTGTACGGTTTTGACAGCACGCTGCCGGTCACGCTCGACATGATGATCGCCCATACCAATGCGGTGATGCGCGGCGCCAAGCGCGCCTGCGTCATTGTCGACATGCCGTTCGGCACCTACCAGGAATCGCCAGAGCTTGCCTTCCGCAACTGCGCGCGCGTCATGGCCGAGACTGGCTGCGCAGGCGTGAAGGTCGAAGGCGGCGTCGAGATGGCCGAGACCATCCGCTTCCTGACCCAGCGCGGCATTCCAGTGCTGGGGCATATCGGCCTGATGCCGCAGCATGTGAATGCGCTGGGCGGCTATCGCGTCCAGGGCAAGAGCGACGAGGAAGCCCGCAAGCTGGTCGAGGATGCAGTCGCCGTCGAAAAAGCCGGCGCATTCGCCATGGTGATTGAAGGCGTGACCGAGCCGGTAGCGCGTGAACTCACCCAGGCCGTGAAGATCCCGACCATCGGTATCGGCGCTTCGGCAGAATGTGACGGTCAGGTTCTGGTCGTCGACGATCTGCTGGGGCTGATGACCGACATCAAGCCGCGCTTCGTGAAGCGCTACGCCGAACTGGCGCAGACCATCGAGACAGCGGTGAAATCTTATGCCGACGACGTCCGCGCGCGCCGCTTCCCCGGGCCGGAACACACCTACACGGCAAAGCCGGCCACCAAGGTCCGCGACGCCGGCTGAGAGCCGTAGTTCTTTCGCTCTCGTTCCACCCAAAAACACCTGTCATCCCGGCGAAAGCCGGGACCCAAAAATCCCGCCAGTGCCGAAGAACCCAAGAGACGTCCCAGTGTACGTCGGAGCCGTCCCGTTATCTGGGTCCCGGCTTTCGCCGGGATGACAATTGCTGTTATTGAAGCGTTGGTTTGAAAGCCCGGTATCCCCGCAGATACCTCGTATCGCCGCCGCTTCTTGCACCCGTATCCGCTGCGGGCCACATTGATGGCATGACCCAAGCCACCGCCACAAAATCCGCCCCTTCCGCCACCGTGCGTTCCGTCGCGCGGATCGTCACCGGCCAGCCGACCAGCGATGGCGCCGGCGTACGCCTCACGCGTGTGATCGGCACGCAGGCGCTGCCGAACCTCGATCCGTTCCTGATGCTGGATGAGTTCCGCTCCGACAAGGCCGACGATTATCTCGCCGGCTTTCCGGATCATCCGCATCGCGGCTTCGAGACCGTCACCTACATGCTGGCCGGGCGCATGCGCCATGGCGACCACATGGGCAATGTCGGCCTGCTCGGGCCCGGCAGCGTGCAGTGGATGACGGCCGGTCGCGGCATCGTGCATTCGGAAATGCCGGAGCAGCAGGACGGCCTGATGTGGGGCTTCCAGCTCTGGGTGAACCTGCCGGCCAAGGACAAGATGACGGCGCCGCGCTACCAGGACATTCCGGGCGACAAGGTTCCGGACGTCGAAATCCCAGGCGGCCGCGTTCGCTTGATCACCGGCACTGTCGGCGGCGTCAGCGGTCCCGTAACAGGTGTCGCCACCGACCCGATCTATCTCGACGTGGCGCTCGACGCCAATGCCCGCTTCGAGCACGCCGTGCCGGCGACGCATGCCGGTTTCGTCTATGCGTATGAGAACGACATCCGTGTTGGCGATCGCGAGGTCAAGCGCGGCCAGCTTGCCGTGCTCAGCGACGGCGATGTCGTGAACGTCGCTGCCAGCAACACCCCCGCCCGCTTCATCCTGGTCGCCGGTCGCCCGCTTAAGGAACCGATCGTGCAGTACGGTCCCTTCGTGATGAACACCAAGGCCGAGATCATCCAGGCGGTCGAGGATTTCCAGGCGGGGCGGTTCTAGCCGTTTCCCTCTCCCCGTTGGGGAGAGGGTCCTCATCCTTCCCCTACCGACCCCACAACTCCTTCGTCGCGATCCGCGCGCCTTCGGCGAGGCTTTCGAACTTCGCCCACATGATGGAGGAATGGACGCGCTCCACTCCCTCCGCCTGCGCGAAGCCGCAATCGGTGCCGGCGATGACGTTCTCGCGGCCGACCAGCTTCGCGTAGCGCACGATGCGATCCGCGACGAGGCGCGGATGCTCCACGGACACGGTGTGATGCGTGACCACGCCGGGGATGAGGATCTTGCCGGCGGGTAGTTTCACCTTTTCCCAGACCCGCCATTCATACTCGTGCCGCACATTCGCGGCCTCGATTGAATAGGCGCCGGCTTTCACCTTCAGCATGAGGTCGACGATGTCGTCCAGCGGCGCGTCGGAGATATGCGGCACATGCCAGCTGCCGAAGCAGATGTGATAGCGGACGCGGTCTTCGGGGATTCCCTCCAGCGCGCGGTTCAGCGCCTCGATGCGCAGTTCCGCCCAGTCGCGGTAACGCTTGGGGCTTTCCTGCATGTAGTGATCGTACATGTTGGCCAGCACCGCATCGTCGACCTGCAGCACGAACCCTGCTTTGTAGATTGCCTGGTATTCGTCACGCAGCGCATCGGCGATGGCGAAGACATACTCGCGCTCAGATCCGTAGTGCTCGTTGATCGCGTCATAGCCGACGCTGGCTGGCGCCACCGCGGTGTAGAACGCCTCTTCGACCTTTACGCCGCTCAGTGCTGCCTTGAACTGCTCAAGGCCGATCCGGATGCTGTCCTTATCCTTGTAGACAATGGGACCATCGCAGATATCGGCCGGCACACCACTCGCCGCGCGCGGAAAGTGCTGTGCGATGTATTCGGCAAACCGGATCCGGTCGCGGCCCAGCCAGTAGGCCGGCTGCAATTTTCCGGACCGTGGCTTGAACCCGCTCATCCGCCCCAGGGCATAATTCGCCCAGCTCGATTTTCCGAACTCGCCCTCGTTGACGATATCGATGCCGGCGGCGGCCTGGCGCTTCACCACATCGGCAGTCGCCTCCTTGAGCACCTTTTCATAGTCCTGCTGGTTCCCGCCGCCGTTTCTGACCGCTGCAGCGCTTTCCATCAGCGTCTTGGGCCGGATGATGCTGCCGACATGCGTGGTGAGGATTCTGTTTTCGCTGCGCTTCATGTTCGTTTTCCGGAATGAATCCTAATCGCTGATACCGAACCGTGTTTTCGCCGCCTTGTACTGGATGCGATCCATCTGCAATGCGGGATGTGTATTCAGCACCGCCATGTTTCGAAACACACGGCCGATCGGCTGGCCGCTCTTGGCCGCGGCCGACGTCCCGGCGGTCCGGTAGATCAGCTCGACGGCATTCCATGCCATGCGCACGCAGTGCTGCTCGATCAGGGTCAGGCGCTGCTCGCGCGCCTCGTCGAACGCGTCGCCGCCAGCGGCCTGCTCCTGCGCGTAATCCATATAGTCTCGGCCGGCCTGAATGAGAGCGGCTTCTGCCGTCGAGATCAACGCCAGCGCTTCGCCATAGTAGCGCTGATACTCCGGATCGTGGCTGCGCTCCTTGAACGGCGGATAGAGCGTCTTCTTCGTCGCCATCATCTCTTCATAGTGGTCAAGCGCCCCGCGCGCGGCGCCGACCGCGACCGCCGCCGCCTCGCCGATCAGAAACGGCATGACGCGACCGGAATACATCGGATTCGCATGGATGCCGGTCGGCCGTACAGCCGGTTCGGCGCCCCGTCCCGGCCCCGCCGCCGCGATGGTCAGACTTGACGGCACGAATGCGTCCTTCGTCACGACGCATTTGGACCCGGTGCCTCGCATGCCCATGACCTGCCAGTCATCGACGATGTCGAACTGGTCGCGGCGCAGCAGGAAATGGATGATCCTGTCGGTGCCCTCCACGATGGCCCCGCTGGTCACGTGCGTGGCGATGTCGCAGCCGGATGCCGAGACAAACGATCCCGTCACCCTGTAACCGCCCTCAACCGGCACCGCCTTGCCGGGCGGCGCGAACGCAGCCGGGCAGCGGAACTCGCCCGCCGTCCCGTAAACCTCGGTCTGTCCTTCATCGGAATAACTGGCGATCAGGATCGGATGGCCAGCCGTCAGCGCCACGACCCAGCCGGTCTCGCTGCATCCGCGCGCGAGCTCCATCATCACCTG
This sequence comes from Alphaproteobacteria bacterium, assembly GCA_965279355.1. Lineage (GTDB taxonomy): Bacteria > Pseudomonadota > Alphaproteobacteria > CACIAM-22H2 > CACIAM-22H2. The sequence continues at coordinate 1,160,370 of OZ257155.1, forward strand.
ATAGAAGGTCGGAACGTCGAACTCATAGCCGCCGAAGCGGCGCGGCTGCACCGTGCGATAGAAGCCGAGCCGGACAATCTCGGCATTCACGTCTTCGGGCACGCGGCCCGCCGCTTCGCAATCGGCCTGACGCGCGCGCAGCAGCGGCCGTAGCTCAATGGCGCGCCGGATCAGCTGGTCCGGTGTGAGATCAGGCTCAGGCGGCTGCAACACGACGTCTTGTTAACTCCTGCGGGGCAGCCCGGTGTGTCGGCATCCGGATCGGGACTTCAACAGCCCCGATCCGACGCGGCCGATCCTTAAGCCTGGCGGTCCTTATGCCTGCAGCCAGACATCCCCCAGCTTCGGCGTGGTCAGCATGTTGTCCTTGAAGTTCTGCACCTTCGGCGACCGCAGGGTGACGCCGGCGGCGATGAACTGCACGAGCTGCAGTGCCTGCTCGGTTACGAACTTCTGGAGCTTCGCGAAGGCAACCTTGCGGGTGGCCTCGTCCTGCGCCTCCATTGTCGCATCGAGCAGCTCACGGAAACCGGGCAGTTCGACCTTGCCGGCATTGCGCAGCGCGTCCTTGCCGAAGAGCTGTTCATACGCAAGGCTCGGATCGGGGAAGCCCCCGGCCGGGCTGATATGCATGGAGCCCTTCTTTTCCATCATGAAGTTCTGCATCGCCTGCGCCGGCTGCACCGGCGTCAGCTTGATGCGGATTCCGACCCGGGCCATCTGCGACATGAGCAGTTCCTGGCGCTGCATGGCGAGCTGATCGGCCCAGCCAAAGGATTCGATCTCCAGGCCGTTGGGATGACCGGCCTCGGCGAGCAGCTTCTTCGCCTTCTCCGGATCGTAGTTGTAGTAGCTGGCCGTCGCCGGATCGCAGGCCCAATGCGACTTCGGCAAAATGACGCTGGATGCCTCGCCCAGACCCAGGGTGATGACCTTGTTGAACTCCTCGCGGTTGAGCGCGTAGTTCATCGCCTGCCGCACCCGCACATCGTCGAGCGGCGGCTTCGCATAGTTCAGGAAGACGCCATAGAAGACCAGCGACGGCATGACGTGGACCTCTACGCCGCGCGCCCGTTCGGCAATCGCCTTCTGCGGCGGCTGCAGGTTGAGCGCCAGATCGGCCTCCCCTGAAATGACGGTGCGCGCGCCGGTGTTGAGCTCGTTGATGATCTTGATCTCGATCCCGTCGAGATACGGCAGCCCCTGTTTCCAGTACTTGTCGTTCTTGACCAGCTTGATGCTCGCGTTGTCCTGCCACTCGACGAACTTGAAGGGACCGGTGCCGACGGCCTGACGGTCGAGATTGGCCCCGCCTTCCTTGATCAGCTTCGGCGATACCATGAGGCCGATACGGTTGGTCAGCATCACCGGCAGGCCGGCGTTGGGGCGATTGAGCCGGTATGTGACCTGATTCGGGCCGGTGATCTCCACCTTGTCGACGGTGCTGAGATCGGATTTCACGTTCGAGCGCGGATCGTTCTTGTAGCGCTCGGTGTTGATGACCACAGCCTCCGGATTGAAGGGCGTGCCGTCATGGAACATGACGCCGCTCTCCAGTTCGAGGACCAGGGTCTTCGGATCGGTGAACTTCCACGACTTGGCGAGGCCGGGACGCAGCGCCAGCGTGGACGGCTCGAAATCGATCAGCGCGTCGAAGATCTGATACAGCGTGTCGAAGTCAGGCAGATTGCGGCCGGTCATCGGATCGATCGCCGCCGGGTTGAACGGAATCGACACGCGCAGCGTCCCGCCGCGACGCGGGGTTGCCGTCTGGGCGGCAAGACCGCCCGGCAGCATGGTGGCGCCGGCCACGACGGCGCCGGCCTTGATGACATCGCGGCGGGCAAGCTTGGGCCCGCGATTTCCGTTTCGAACTTTCATAATATCCTCCCTGTTTCTCTGGATTTTTACGCTGCGGCCGATCCGCTCAGCGCTTGACGGCGTTGTCGAGCTTCCACGGATCCTTGACCATCGGGATCGTGGCGATGTCGACGTTGGTCAGCTTGCCATTCACCTTCTCGATCCGGCGGATGTACATGTTCTGGACGATGTCACGCTCCTCCGGATCGATCATGATGGGACCGCGCGGGCTGCGCAGCGTCTTGCCCTTCATCGCATCGACCAGCTTGAGCCCGTCGGTCGAGGCGCCGACTTCGCGCAACGCCGTGTAGATCAGGTTGATCCCGTCCCATGCGCCGATCGAGCCGATGTCGGTGACGCCCTTGTCGCCGAACATCTTGCGCAGCTGGTCCTTCATCTGGATGTTCTCGGGCAGCGTGTTGGTCTCGGTGTAGTGGTTGACCGAGATCGTGCCGATCACGTCGTCGGTGAAGTTCGGCAGATAGAGTTCGGCGAACTCGCCGCCGCCGAGCAGCTTGATGCCGGCCGCCTTGAGGCCGCGCTCGACATAGGATTTCACGAACGAGATCGAGGGCGAGCCGCCCGGCTGGAACATGTAAATGGCGTCAGGCTTGGCCTGCATCGCGCGCTCCATGTAAGCGGCGAAGTTAGTTTCCTGCAGCGGCGTGCGCGCGGAACCGATGATCTCGCCGCCGCCCGCCCTGAACGCCTTGTGGAAATAGGTCTCGGCGTCGTGGCCCGGCGCGTAGTCGCTGATGATCGTGTAGACCTTCTTGATGCCGTTATCGGCCGCCCATTTGCCCATCGAGGCGCCCCATTGCGGCAGGGTGTTGCTGGTGCGGACGTAGTAGGGCGAACCGCGGGTGATCGAGGCCGTCGCCGCGTTCATGATGACGACCGGCACTTTCGCCTGATTGGCGATCTCGCCGACCGCCATGGCATGCGGCGACAGCTCAAAACCGGCGAGCATCTTCACGCGGTCGCGCAGCACCAGTTCCTCGGCAAGCTGACGCGCCTTGTCCGGGCCGGCGCTGCCGGCATCGCGATAGATGAGCTGGACTTCGATGTCCTCACCCTTGGGACCCTTGAGCGTCTTGCCGTTGATCGCCTGATAGGCCTCGATCGCGTTCTGGAACTGGGTGCCCCAGGTTGCGAACGCCCCCGTGTAGGACGCGATCAGACCGATCTTGAAAACCTCGGCTGCCATGGCGGGTGTCGCGGAAAGCACGAGGCCCGCAACGGCCAGGAACTGAATGATCCGTTTCATCGCTATCTCCATAACCTAGTCGGTGATCGTTTCCGTAAATTCGGATTTCCGCGCCGCGGTCGCGCGCGATGGCTTGTTTGCCCGCGCCTTTCGCGGCGCAGATGCGTGCCGGGGTTTGGCGCTCTGCGATGCTTCGTGATCCTCAGCCGCCTTCAGCACTTTCCGGAAGGCGGCATAGAACGCGGCCCGCTCATCGGCATCGAGCGCGCCGAGCAGCACCATCTGATGGCGCTGCGCAACCGGCAGCGCCTCCTTGACCAGTTTCTGTCCGCGCGGCGTCACCGCGAATTTGGTCTGAAATTCCGCCTCGCCGCGCCGCCGCGGCGCCTCGCGCCGGATGCGCGTCTGCGCCACAAGGCTCTTGGCAACCAGCGCCGGCAGGGTGCGGCTCACTTGCCCGCGATCCATGGTCAGGATTTCGCAGACTTCGTTGAAGCTGCTCGGCGCGGTGACCGCCAGCGCCACCAGTACGCGCCATTCCGGGATGGCCAGTCCCACCGCCTCGGTATAGCCGGGCATGAGCGAGCGCTTGATCAGGCCGCCAAGCCGTCCCAGCAGGAAGGTCGGGAAATCGAAGACATCGAGATGCTCGCCGCCGGCCCCGGGCTCGCGCCAGGGATTGGCCGCGATGGCGCGCGTCACCGGCGACTTTGCCGGACCTGCGGTGCCATTTTTTTCATCAGGACGAGACTTCAACGCGATCCTCCCGGACGCCACCGTTTACCGGCAGTCGGTTCCTCAGCCTACGACCACTTTTTGATAAGTCAACTTAATCGCGGCCAGTGGGTGTCGGTGGGGGCTGCGGTGGGGGCGACGGTGGGAGCACGGCGGCCAGGTCCGCCGCGGTGAGCTGCCGGTATTCGCCCGGCGCCAGATCGTCCGGCAGGTCGAGATTGCCGATGCGCTCGCGATGCAGTCCCACGACCTTGTTGCGCACCGCCGCAAACATGCGCCGGACCTGGTGATAACGCCCTTCGGTCAGGGTGACGATGGCGCAGGTTTCGGAGATCACTTCCATCTGCACCGGCAGCAGCGGCTTGTCGTCCCCTTCCAGCATCAGGGTGCCGGAGGCGAACGCGTCCGCCTCGCCGCCATGCATCGGCCATTTGAGCGTGGCGCGATAGCGCTTGGGGACGTGGTTCTTGGGCGAGATGATCCGGTGCAGCAGCATTCCATCATCGGTCAGCAGCAGCAGGCCGGAGGTGTCCTTGTCGAGCCGGCCGATCGTCGAGAGCGCCGGATCGCGCGCCAGGAAGCGCGGCGGGAACAGGCTGTAGACCAGCGGCCCCGGCTCCTTGCGCGAGCAGGTCACGCCAAGCGGCTTGTGCAGCATGAGAGTCATGCCCGGCGGCGGATCGAGCGGCTCGCCGTCGATCTTCATCCGCTCCGGCAGGTCGGGCGCGATGGCGATGTGCCGGTCCGGTTCTTCGAGGACCACGCCGTCGAGCGTCACCAGCCCGTCTTCGACCATCGCCTGCACCTCACGGCGCGCGCCATAGCCCATGTTCGCCAGCAGCCGGTCCAGGCGCAGCGACGTCGGCAGCCTGCTCATGTCTGGGCTTCGTAGATCTTGTAGCGCCCCGCCTCGATCTTGGGCGTGACGCGCTTGTACAGTTGCTTCATCACCGCTTCATACGGCAGATGCCGGTTGGCGACCAGCCACAGCCGGCCGGCCGGCCGCAACACCGCCGCCGCGCGGCGGATGAACCCCTGTCCCAGTGCCTTGTCCTCGGCGCCGCCGTCGTGGAAGGGCGGATTCATGACGACGAAGTCGAGGCTCGCGGGCTGGATCCCGGCGCGCTCGACGTCCGCCCAGAGAAAGTCGGCGCGCGGATCGTCGATATTGCGCCGCGCGACATCTATGGCGCGGCGGTCGCTGTCGGTCAGGATAAGGTTCGTCACCGAGGGCGATGAAAGTACGGCGCGGGACAGCACGCCGATGCCGCAGCCGAAATCAGCACCACGGCCGGTCAGCACGGGAAGATGCTGGATCAGCAGCGCGCTGGCCGAGTCGATCCGGTCCCAGCTGAACACGCCGGGCTGCGACCACAGGCCAAGCGCGTCGATGCGGCGTGGCGCGCCGTCGGCAATCGCCGCCTCAATACCGGTAAGCACCTTTGGACGTTTCGTGCTGCAGATCCGGTAGTGACGTTTTCCTGTCACCTCAATCGCGCAGCCGAAGGCCGCAAGCTCCCCTTCAATGCGCGCGCCGCCTTTATCCTTGAGCGCCAGCGCAACAAGCGGCGCGCCTGTCGCAAGGCCGCGCAACGCCAGCGCCAGCGTATAGCGCCGCTCCAGCGTGCCCGGCGGCGCCAATACTGTCATGCCGGTCAGCGTCGCCCCCGGCTGGTCCTCCAAGGTCGCCGCGCCGGGAATCATCGGGGAAAACTGGACGGCGTCCGCCGGCACTGGCACAAGCTCCAGCGGCGGCAGGCCGTAGACGCCCGTCTCTTTTTTCGAATCCGCCATCCGCCGTCTCAGGCGGCAGCGTCAGCCCATTCGATATGCGCCTTGATCGACAGCGGCGCGTCCTTGATCCAGCCATGCGGCCGCGCCTTCTCGATCATCGCCTCCAGGCCGCCGCGCCAGTCCGGATCGTCCTTCAGGCTCGGCCAGTCGAACAGTGCCCCCGCCGACACCCAGCCGCTCTTCGCGTCGTCGAAGGTCACGACCTTCGACACCGCGGCCTTGATGTTGCCCAGCGATTGAATCGGCGCGGCGACGATAACCTTGAACTTCTTGAAGTCCTTCGGGTCCTGAATGGTGATCCCATACTGGCTGTCGACATGAATGATCATCGGCGCTTGATCCCTTGCGCGTGTTTCGGAAAAAGAGTGAGCGGAACTTAGGGCCGGAACTGGCTCTGGAAACCCTGCCAGCAGGCATCGTAGTCGCTTTGCAGGGCCTTGGTCTCCATCGCGAACCGGGTCGGCCGGCAGACCAGCCGCGTCTCGAACATGAACGCCAGCGTATCGGCCAGCTTGTGCGGCGCCAGATCGGCGGCACTGGCCTTTTCGAAGGTCGCGGCATCGGGGCCGTGGCCGCTCATGCAGTTGTGCAGGCTGCCGCCGCCGGGAACAAAGCCCTCAGCCTTGGCGTCGTAGACGCCGTGAATGAGGCCCATGTACTCGTTCATGAAGTTGCGGTGGAACCACGGCGGCCGGAACGTATTCTCCGCCACCATCCAGCGCGGCGGGAAGATGACGAAATCGACATTCGCCGTCCCAGGCACTTCCGAGGGCGAAGTCAGCACCGTGTTGATCGACGGATCGGGATGATCGTAGCTGATGGTGCCGATCGCATTGAACCGCGCAAGATCGTAACGGTACGGCGTGTAGTCGCCGTGCCACGCCACCACATCGAGCGGCGAGTGATCGAACGTCGCGGCCCAGAGATGCCCCTCGAACTTGGCGACCACCTCGACCCTGGCGATGCGGTCTTCGTATGCGGCAACCGGCGTCTGAAAATCGCGGGCATTGGCCAAGCCGTTGGCGCCGATCGGCCCCAACTCGGGCAGCCGGAGCAGCGCGCCATAGTTTTCACAGATATAGCCGCGCGCTTCCTTGTCCAGCAGCTCGACCCGGAATTTCACGCCGCGCGGGATCACCGCAATCGTGCCCGGCGGCGCGTCAATCTTCCCGAACTCCGTGAAAAGCAACAGGCGGCCGAGCTGGGGAACGATAAGGAATTCGCCGTCGGCGCTGTAGAAGTAGCGGTCCGTCATCGACTTGTTGGCGACGTAGATGTGAATGCCGATACCCGAACGCGCATGCACATCGCCGCAGCCGGCCACGGTGATCAGCCCGTCGATGAAATCCGTCGGCGCGCTGGGGATCGGCAGGGCGTCCCAGCGCAGACGGTTCGGCGGAGCCTCCACTTCATTAAAGGGTCCGCTGCGCAGCAGGCGGTCGTCGATGCGCCGGAACGGGCCATGCATGGCCGCCGGCCGGATGCGGTAAAGCCAGCTCCGGCGGTTCTCGCTGCGCGGCGCAGTGAAGGCCGTGCCGCTGAGCTGCTCGGCATAAAGGCCGCGCGGTGCCCGTTGCGGTGAGTTCTGCCCCTCGGGCAGCGTGCCGGGAACGGCCTCGCTCACATGCTCGTTCCCGAAGCCGGGAAGATAGGTGAGCGCGACATCCGCGGCGCGGGCGCCGGAGGCGGGTTTTGTGTGAACGGTCATGGTGCAATTATCGGCGCGAATGAGCCGCTTCGCAATGGCGCCGCACACAGTGCCGGGAGAGGGCGTATCTCGCTCAGGTCAGAAAAAATACTTCCACAACAGAAGCAGATTCAATCCGACGACGATGGCGGCGCCGACCACGGCAATGGTCGTGACGATGCCGTTGCTGACATAGTCGCCAAGCACCCGGCGCCGCGACAGCAGCACCAGCGCGATCATCGGCACCGGCACCGCGAGGCTGAGGACGACCTGGCTCATCACCAGAGCCTCAGTGGCGTTGATGCCGTAGCCGACGATGACGAAGGCCGGCAGCATCGTTACCAGCCGCCGCAGCCAGAGCGGAATGCGGAAGTTGATGAAACCCTGCATGATGATCTGGCCGGCCATCGTGCCGACCACCGAGCTCGACAGGCCCGACGCCATGAGCGCTGTGAGGAACACCCAGGCGGCGCCGGCGCCCAGCAGCGGGATCAGCGTGGCATAGGCGGTCTCGATATCCGCGACCTCCTGATGACCGCTCTGATAAAAGACGGACGCGGCCATGGCGACCATCGCCAGATTCACAAACCCCGCGAAACCAAGCGCCAGCACGACTTCGCGATTGGAAAAGCTCAGCAGCCGGCGACGCTCGGCATCGCTGCGGGGCACAATACGGTCCTGCGTCAGGCTGGAATGCAGATAGATGGCATGCGGCATCACGGTCGCGCCGACGATGCCCACCGCCAGAAGGACCGCGCCGGTATCGGCCAGCTTCGGGGTCGCCATGCTCGACGCGACCAGCAGCCAGTCGGGCGGCGCGATAACGATCTCGATCAGATAGCAGGCGCCGATGATACCGACGAAACTGGCGATGATCAGTTCGATCGGCCTGAAGCCGCGTGTCTGCAACAGCAGGATGCCGTAGGTGATGACTGCCGTGACGCCCATGCCGGTGAGCAGCGGCAGATTGAACAGCAGGGCCAGGGCAATGGCACCGCCGAGAAACTCGGCAAGATCGGTTGCCATCGCGGCGATCTCGCTGATCACCCACATGACCCAGACAATGGGACGCGGGAAATGATCGCGGCTGAGCTCCGCGAGGTTCCGGCCGGTGACGATGCCGAGCTTGGCCGACATCGCCTGGAACAGCATCGCGATCAGGTTGGCGACCAGCACCACCCACAGAAGGTCGTAGTTGTACTGGGCTCCGGCCGAGATGTTGGTCGCGAAATTGCCGGGGTCCATGTAAGCGATGGACGCGACGATGCCTGGACCGGCGAACGGCAGGAATGTCCGCCAGCGATTGCGCTCGCCGGCCAGGGCATCGTAACCGGCAAGCACGGTCCGGTCGGTCATGGTCATGGGGCGGTCGGGCGGCACGGATACTCTCGCGAAGCAAAGCCAGGGCGGGCGAATTTCGCGCGGGTCGGCAGGAACGTCAATCCGGGGCGGCCGGCATTGTGAGCGGTCTCCTGCGTGGGCTACAATGCCCCAAACACGACACCCGGCCCCAAAAACATGGGCCGGAATTTGAGGAGACACCCCATGGACGCCAGCGCAGCCCCCGGCTCGACCCACAACATCGACCCTGCCCGCCAGGAGTTCTATCAGCGCCTGCGCAAGGACAACCTGGCCCCGTTGTGGGAGGTCATGCACAGGCTGGTGCCGGCCGAACCGTCGGTGCTGACCCAGCCGGTGCTCTGGCACTACGACAGCCTCAAGCATTTCCTCAAAGAGGCCTGCGAGCTGATCACGGCGAAGGAAGCCGAGCGCCGGGTGCTGATCCTCGAGAACCCCGCTTTCCCGGGCCAGGCCAAGGCCACCCGCACCCTGTTTGCCGGCCTGCAGACCATCCTGCCCGGTGAGATCGCCCCGCCCCACCGCCATGTCGCGGCGGCCTTGCGCTTCGTCATCGAGGGCTCCGGCGCCTACACCTCCGTCGACGGCGAGCGGACCATCATGGAGCCCGGCGACTTCGTCATCACGCCGAACTGGACGTTCCACGACCACGGCAATACCAGCAGCCAGCCCATGGTGTGGCTCGATGGCCTGGACATGCATGTCGTCAACGAGTTCGAGGCGATGTTCCGCGAGAACGCCGAGAACATGGAAGAGGCCAGCGCAACGGACCGCCCGGATGGCGATTCAGTCGCCCGCTACGGCGCCAACATGCTGCCGGTCGACGACGACCATACGCGCATGACCTCGCCGATCTTCAACTACCCCTACACCCGCACCCGCGAGGCGCTGGAGAAGATGAAGAAGCGCGAGAAGTGGAACGACTGGCACGGGCTGCAGATGAAATACATCAACCCGCGCAACGGCGATTACGCGATCCCGACCATCGCCACGTTCATGCAGATGTTCCCCAAGGGCTTCAAGACCAAGCCCTATCGCTCGACCGCCAGCACCGTGTTCGTTTGCGTCGAAGGCAAGGGCAAGACGGTGATGGGCGACAAGACCTTCAACTGGGGGCCGCGCGACATCTTCGTCATCCCGAGCTGGGTCAAGCATCACCACGAGGCCTCGGAAGAGGCCGTGATGTTCAGCTATTCCGACCGCGGCGTGCAGGAGAAACTCGACTTCTTCCGCGAGCAAAAATTCCCCGCCGCCTGAGCTGAAAACTCGCTATTTTCCCTCCCGCCCGGTCCCGGCGCGGGCCCGTTTCTCATTGCCAATTCACCTATTGCCAATTCAGGGGTTCTCAATGGCACACGTCAAACTCAACATCACCCGTCCCAAGCCCGAGCTGATCGCCCAGGTCGCCAAGTTCGGCACCGCCACGATCCATGAGGCGCAGGGCCGTCGTGGCGCGCTCGATTCCAACATCAAGCCGGTTTCCAACACGATGGAGCTGTGCGGCCCGGCCTTCACGGTGCAGGCGTCCCCCCGCGACAACCTGATGCTGCAGATTGCGATCAGCTACGCCCAGCCCGGCGATGTCATCATCGTCTCGACCGGTCCGTATGCGGAATCGGGCGGCTTCGGCGACGTGCTGTGCAATTCCTGCATCGCCCGCAAGATCGGCGGCCTCGTCATCGATGCCGGTGTCCGCGACGGCAAGAGCCTGACAGAGCTGGGCTTCCCGGTCTTCTCGACCGGCCTCTGCATCGAAGGCACGGTCAAGGAAACGCTGGGCTTCATCAACCGCCCGATCGTCATCGGCGGTGAGGTGATCCGCCCGGGCGACATCATCCGCGGCGACATGGACGGCGTCGTCGTCGTCCGTCCCGAAGAGGCGCTGGCCGTCTGCGCCGCCTCGGAAGCGCGCGACAAGAACGAAGAAAAGAAGATCGCCGAACTCCGCACCGGCAAGAGCTTCATCGAGGTCCAGGGCCTCGAGGCGATGCTCAAGGCCAAGGGCCTGACGATCGAAGAGTAAGCGTCAGGCGGCGATCAGCAGCCCGACGCCGATCACGGCAACAGCGAGACCGGCCGCGCGCACCGCGCGTGCGCCGATCCGCTGGGTGGCCATCCAGGCCCCCGCAATCCCCATGAGATGCAGCAGCGCCGTCGCGGCCACGAAGCCCGCCGTGTAAGCCAGCGGCGACGATGCCTCGACAAACTCCGTTCCGTGCGCGTGTCCATGGAACAGTGCGAAGAATCCGACCACAGCGGCGGCAGCACCCCACTGCATACGCAGGCTGAGCGCGACCAGCAGCCCCATCAGCACCACCGATCCGACGATCCCAAGCTCGACCGCCGGCAGGGCAACGCCCGTCATGCCGAGCGCACCGCCAACCACCATCATCGCGACGAAGGCCGATGGCACGGCCCAGACCGCGCGGCCGCCAAGCTGCGCCGCCCAGACGCCGACCGCGATCATCGCCAGAAGGTGATCAAGCCCGCCGAACGGATGCGCGAAGCCGGCGGCGGCACCCGCCCCCGCCTCACCCAGCGTATGCGCCTCAGCCGGCGCAACGGCAGCCGCCACAAGTCCCCCAACGATCCAGGCCAAATTCCGCATGATCATTCCCCTGCTGTAACCGGCGCGCGCGAGGTTTCCACGCCGCCCGTCTTGACGATGAAGTCCGCAATCTCGGTCACGCCTTTATTGTCCTTGAGATTGGTGAAGAGGAACGGCCGCTCGCCGCGCATCTTCTTCGCATCGCGATCCATCACCTCAAGGCTGGCGCCGACCATGGGCGCCAGATCGATCTTGTTGATCACCAGCAGATCCGACCGCGTGATGCCGGGCCCGCCCTTGCGCGGAATCTTGTCGCCGGCGGCCACGTCGATCACGTAGATGCAGACATCGGCCAGTTCCGGACTGAACGTCGCGGCAAGATTGTCGCCGCCGGATTCCACAAACACGATGTCGAGATCGGGATATTTGCGCCGCATCTCCGCCACCGCCGCGAGATTGGCCGAAGCATCCTCGCGGATCGCGGTGTGCGGACAGCCGCCGGTCTCGACGCCGACGATGCGTTCGGGCATCAGCGCGCCCGAGCGCGTCAGGAACTGCGCGTCTTCCTTGGTGTAGATATCGTTGGTGACGACGGCGAGGTTGTAGCGGTCGCGCATGTGCTTGCACAGGCGATCGACCAGCGCCGTCTTGCCGGAACCGACGGGGCCGCCGATGCCGACACGCAGAGGTCCGTTGGGAGATGTCATGAGCGGAATAACCTCGTGTATTGAGTCTCGTGTTTCATCGAGCACCAGTCGACCAGCGGCGTCGCGGTACCGAGATCGTCGAGCGACGCGTCCAGCGCTGCTTCCACCGTCCGCAACACCACCGGCTCAAGCGCCGCGATGGTGCGTTGACCGTCCGTCTGCCCAAGAGGAACCAAACGAACGCCGGCGGAAACCAGATTGGCGACGAAGGACGTGAGATACGCAGACAGCGCCTGATGCAACGGGATGCCGTGCGCAGCGGCCGTCGCGCCGACAGCAACGGCGATCGGCAGCGATGTCTCATCTTTCAGGATATCGACCGGCCAGACGGTCTTGGTGATGGTGACGAACGCATCGCCCTGTGCCGTGCTCTCGAGCGCCATCTCCGCTGTCCCGCGCCACGCCACGGCGAGTTCCGCGACAGCATGCAGCGCGTCCCGGTCATCGGCCTTCGCGGCACGCCAGGCGGCGGCAAACAATGCGCCGTCGATGCTGCCGGCGCCGCGTTCGACCACCAGGGAAACCCAGCCAATCAGATCGGCCGCATTGCGCACCGATCCGTCTTCGATGGCGTATTCCAGGCCGTGGCTATAGCTGAACGCGCCGACGGGATAGGCCGGCGACAGCCAGGTCATCAGCCGATACAGGGCGGCATCAGTGGTCATGGTGGTGATGACCCTCCGCGCCGTGGCTGTGCCCATGCGCCCCGAGATTTTCGTATGCGCCGCCTTCGGGACGAAACGGCGAACGCACCCGGCGCACCGTGGCGCCGAGACCGACCAGCATATCCACCATGACATGATCGTCACGAATCAGGATGCAGTCGTCGCGCAGCTCCGCCGGGAAATGGCGGTTGCCGATATGCCAGGCGATACGCGCCAGCTGACCGGGACCCGCCTTGATCTCCACCAGGTCCTCGACCGCCGCGCGGACGACGACATAGCCGCCCTCCTCCAGGATCAGCGCGTCGCCGTCGCCGAGATAGGCCGCCTCACCCAGATCGATCAGCACGTCCTCGCCGCGATCCGTGGCAATGCGCATCCGCCTGATATGCCGGTCGTCCGCCGCCAGCGTCACGGTGCCGCGCGACCGCTCATCCGGCCACTGCCCCTGCGGAACAATGCGGTGGGCGTGCAGCATGATCAGAACAGGAAATAACGCTGCGCCATCGGCAACACCGTCGCCGGCTGGCAGGTCAGAAGCTCGCCATCGGCGCGCACTTCGTAGGTCTCGGAGTCCACCTCGATCTTCGGCATCGCGGTATTGTGGATCATGTTCTTCTTGGTGATACCGCCGCGCGTGTTGGCCACCGGCAGCGTGGCGCGGGAGAGATTCACCTTGCGGCCGATGCCGGCATCGTGCGCCGCCTTGCTGGTGAAGATCACCGAGCTCTCGATCATGTTGCGGCCGAAACCAGCGAACATCGGGCGGTAATGGACCGGCTGCGGCGTCGGGATCGAGGCGTTGGGATCGCCCATGGGCGCCGCCGCGATGGAGCCGCATTTCAGGATCATGTCGGGCTTCACGCCGAAAAACATCGGCGACCAGATCACAAGATCGGCCAGCTTGCCCGGCTCGACCGAACCGACATGCTGGCTGATGCCCTGCGCGATCGCCGGATTGATCGTGTATTTGGCGATGTAGCGCTTGGCCCGCAGGTTGTCGTTGTCGCCGCTTTCCTCTTTCAGCCGGCCGCGCTGGCGCTTCATCTTGTCGGCCGTCTGCCAGGTGCGGATGATCACCTCGCCGACCCGGCCCATCGCCTGGCTGTCCGACGACATCATCGAGAAGGCGCCGAGATCGTGCAGGATGTCCTCGGCGGCAATCGTCTCGCGGCGGATGCGGCTTTCGGCGAAGGCAACGTCTTCCGGAATATTGGCATCGAGGTGATGGCAGACCATGAGCATGTCGAGATGCTCATCCAGCGTGTTCACGGTGTAGGGCCGCGTCGGGTTGGTCGACGACGGCAGCACATTCGGGAAGCTGCAGATCTTGATGATATCGGGAGCATGACCGCCGCCCGCACCTTCGGTATGGAAGGTGTGGATCGTGCGCCCCTTGAACGCCGCAATCGTGTCCTCGACGAAACCGGATTCATTCAGCGTGTCGGTATGGATCGCGACCTGGACATCGTATCTTTCTGCGACGGCCAGGCAGTTGTCGATGGCCGCCGGGGTCGTGCCCCAGTCTTCATGCAGCTTGAGACCGCAGGCGCCGGCCTCGATCTGCTCGACCAGCGCGACGGGTAGCGCTGCATTGCCCTTGCCAAAGAAGCCAAGATTCATCGGGAAGGCTTCAGCCGCCTGCAGCATCCGCGCGAGATGCCAGGGGCCCGGCGTGCAGGTCGTCGCCGAGGTGCCGGCCGCGGGGCCGGTGCCGCCGCCCATCATGGTGGTGATACCGGAATAGAGCGCTTCTTCAATCTGCTGCGGCGCGATGAAATGGATATGTGTGTCGATGCCGCCCGCGGTGATGATCTTGCCTTCGCCCGCAATCGCTTCGGTGCCGGGACCGACGATGATATCGACGCCGGGCTGCACATCGGGATTGCCGGCCTTGCCGATCGCATGGATGCGGCCATCCTTGATGCCGATATCGGCCTTGATGATTCCCCAATGATCGAGGATCAGCGCATTGGTGATGACGGTGTCGACCGCACCTTCGGCCCGGCTCTTCTGGCTCTGGCCCATGCCGTCGCGGATCACCTTGCCGCCGCCGAACTTCACCTCTTCGCCGTAGATCGTCTTGTCGGCCTCGACTTCGATGAAAAGCTCGGTGTCGGCGAGCCGGACCCGGTCTCCCGTCGTCGGCCCGAACATGTCGGCATAAGCGGAGCGGCTGATGCGTGTGGCCATGATCAGTCTCCCAGCTTTCCGCTGATCTTCGCGTTGAACCCGAACACCGTGCGGTCGCCAGCATAGGCGACAAGCTGGACCTTGCGGGTCTGCCCGGGTTCGAACCGCACGGCTGTGCCGGCGGCGATGTCGAGGCGAAAGCCGCGCGCCTTCGCGCGGTCGAATTTCAGGGCCTCGTTCGTCTCAAAGAAATGATAGTGCGAGCCGACCTGGATCGGACGGTCGCCGCTATTGGCGACTTCCACGATTACCGTCGGACGGCCGGCATTCAGTTCGATGTCGCCGTCGCGCGGAATGATTTCACCTGGAATCATGGGCCCCTCAGCGGATCGGATCATGGACGGTCACCAGCTTGGTGCCGTCGGGGAACGTGGCCTCTACCTGGATGTCGGCGATCATTTCGGCGACGCCTTCCATCACCTGACTCCGCTTCAGCACGGTCGCCCCGTCGCGCATCAGCTCGGCAACGGTACGCCCGTCGCGGGCGCCTTCGACCACGTAATCGGTGATCAAGGCGATCGCTTCCGGATGATTGAGCTTCACGCCGCGCTCGAGCCGGCGCCGCGCCACCACGGCGGCCATGGCCACCAGCAGTTTGTCTTTTTCCCGTGGAGTGAGATGCACGCCCGACCCCTCTTCTCTTTCTCAGTGATACCAGCAGCGCGGCAGTCGTGCCGGCAACCCGCCCGCAACGTGCCGCAATCCGCAAAGATAGGCCATCAGATCCTGCCGCACGACGGCGGCTTCCCGGTGCAGGAACCGTGCAACCAGAAGCCCGTTCACCACCGTCACTGCCGCGTGGCCGGCCGCAGCCTCCGTCAACTCACGCGCCGCATCGAGATGCTGGCCCGCGTCGTCGCCGACATACATGGCACTTGCCATCGCACCGGCCGCATCGAAAGCCCAGCGGGAGGCCAGCGACCCGGCAATGTCGCCGTCCAGCTTCAGCGCATCGATCCAGGCGAGCTTTCCGTCGCGGCGAATTTCCCAGCGATCGTAGAGCGCGCCGGAATCATAGCGTTCGCCACGGGCGGCCCGGCCGAACACCACCATTTCGGCCCCAAGAAACCGTCCGCCGGCGGCCACGTCGACTTTGG
This sequence comes from Alphaproteobacteria bacterium, assembly GCA_965279355.1. Lineage (GTDB taxonomy): Bacteria > Pseudomonadota > Alphaproteobacteria > CACIAM-22H2 > CACIAM-22H2. The sequence goes on from OZ257155.1 coordinate 1,176,219, forward strand.
TGATCCGGCGCAGCTTCGCGTGATTGAACAGGATTGTTTCCTGCGGCAGCCATTCCAGCCAGGCGCGATCGACACGGATATCGATGCCGATGTCGCAAGCCGGACCCAGCGCGCGGTAGATCTTCTCAGCGGCCTGCGAGGTGACCGAGGTCGTCGTTCCGTCACGGGCAGACATGGCGATCCGCACGCGGTCGCCGCCGGTCAGCCCGCCGGAGGTGGTCAACAGCACGGCGGTAAAAGGATCCCCACGCTCCGGGCGCGGGAACAGCACCCGGCAGGGATCGTGCTGGTAAAGATGCGCAAGCGCCGTCTCCGGCCCGCGCGCGGCGAAGACCAGTTCGGCACCACCGTTGCCGCGCTGCATAGGCACGGTGCGGTTCGATTGAGCATCATAAGGCACGCTAGACGGTAAGGTAGCGGCGGACGGCCGTTTCCTCCATATCCGATTTACGGCCCGCCAGAACCACCTCGCCACGGTCCATGACGACATAGGCATCGGCCAGGTCGCGGGCAAATTCGAAATACTGTTCGACCAGCACGATCGCCATGTCGCCACGCCGGGCCAGATGGCGAATGACGCGCTCGATATCCTTGATGATCGACGGCTGGATGCCTTCGGTCGGCTCGTCGAGGATGAGCAGCCGCGGACGTGTCACCAGTGCCCGGGCGATTGAAAGCTGCTGTTGCTGCCCCCCCGACAGGTCGCCGCCCCGGCGGCCCAGCATGTCGCGGAGCACCGGAAACAGCGCGTAGATGTCGTCAGGGATCGTGCGCTCGCCACGCGGCAGCGGCGCGAACCCGGTTTGCAAGTTCTCAAGAACGCTCAAGCGCGGAAAGATGTCGCGGCCCTGCGGCACGATGGCGAGGCCGTTGCGCGCCCGCTGGTGCGGCGCCAACCCGGTGATCTCCTTCTCTTCCCACCGCACCTGACCACGGGCAATCGGCTGCAGGCCGAAGATCGCCCGCAGCAGGCTGGTCTTGCCGACGCCGTTGCGGCCGAGGATGCAGGTGATCTCGCCCTTGTTCGCCGTCATGCTGACATGGCGCAGCGCATGGCTGGCGCCGTAATAGAGATCGACGTCCTGTACCGCCAGCATGTCAGCGCCCCAGATAGACTTCGATGACGCGTGGATGGCTCTGCACGTGATCGATCGACCCCTCGGCCAGAACCGATCCCTCGTGCAGCACCGTGACACGCGCGCCGAGATTGCGGACGAATTCCATATCGTGCTCGACCACGATCAGCGTGCGGGAGCCGGCGAGACGCAGAATGAGTTCCCCGGTCTGCGCCGTTTCGTGATCGGTCATGCCGGCGACCGGTTCGTCGAGCAGCAGGATCTGCTGGTCCTGGATCAGCAGCATGCCGATCTCCAGCCACTGCTTCTGCCCATGGCTGAGCGCGCCCGCCGCTTCGTTCGGCCTCGCCGACAGGCCAATGGTTTCGAGAATTTCGGCGATGCGATCCCTTTGCTCGCCCTTCAAAGTGGCGAGCAGCGTACCCCAGGTACGGCGCTCGCCCCTGAGCGCCAGTTCAAGATTCTCGACGACGGTGAGGTTCTGAAAGACTGTCGGCTTCTGGAATTTGCGGCCGATGCCGAGATTGGCGATCTGCGCTTCGTCGAGCTTGGTCAGATCAACGTTCTGGCCGAACACGACACGACCGGTATCGGGACGTGTCTTGCCAGTGATGACGTCCATCATGGTCGTCTTTCCGGCACCGTTCGGGCCGATGATGGTCCGCAGCTCACCTTTGTCGACGGTCAGCGAAAGATTGTTGAGCGCGCGGAACCCGTCGAACGAGACGGTAACGCCGTCGAGATAGAGGATCGTATCGGCGGTCGAGGCCAGCGCCTGCGACGCGTTCGGGGCGGTCTCCTGCGGCATGGTCACGGAAGCATTCATTCTGCGGCCACCGTCGTCGTCGCACGCCGTTGCCGGCGTTCACGCCATTGCCGCACGAGGCCGACGACACCGGTCGGCATGGCGAGTGTGACCAGGATGAAGAGTGCGCCGAGGAAGAACAGCCACAGCTCCGGTGCCGCGCCGGTCAGCCAGGTCTTGAACCAGTTGACCAGTCCGGCGCCGAGGATGGCGCCAACCAGGGTGCCGCGCCCGCCAACCGCCACCCAGATCGCGATCTCGATCGAGTTGGCCGGCGAGAACTCGCTGGGGTTGATGATGCCGACCTGCGGGACGTAGAGCGCCCCGGCCAGGCCCGCAAGCACCGCGGAGACCGTGAAGGCGAACAGCTTCGCGTTGGTGACGGAGTAGCCGAGGAACCGCACGCGGCTCTCGGCATCGCGCAGCGCCAGCAGGAGCCGGCCAAGACGCGAGGTGACGATGAAGCGGCAGATCAGGAAAGCCAGGCCCAGCGCGACAATCGTCACCATATAGAGGCCCAGACGCGTCGACGGCGCCTGCACCGTGAAGCCCAGGATTTCCTTGAAATCGGTCAGGCCGTTATTGCCGCCAAAGCCCATGTCGTTGCGGAAGAATGCCAGCAGCAGAGCGAAGGTCAGCGCCTGGGTAATGATCGAGAGATAAACGCCCGTGACGCGCGAGCGGAATGCGAAGTATCCGAAGACAAAGGCGAGAACGGCCGGCACCAGCAGCGCCATCACAAGGGCGAAGCCGAAGGAGTCGAAGCCGTACCAGTACCAGGGCAGTTCCTTCCAGTTCAGGAACACCATGAAATCGGGCAGCTCCGCATTGCCATAGACGCCGCGCGTGCCGATCTGGCGCATCATGTACATGCCCATGCAATAGCCGCCGAGCGCGAAGAACGCGCCGTGGCCAAGGCTGAGAATGCCGGCATAACCCCAGACGAGATCGAGCGCCAGGGCGAGGATCGCGTAGCAGGCGTATTTGCCGAGCAGCGGCACCAGATAGTTCGGGATATGCAGGAACGATCCCTGCGCCGGCAGGATGTTCAATAGCGGCACCACGACGATCAGCACAAAGCCGACGCCGAGGAATGCCGCCCAGCCCTTTGGCCCCAGAAGAGAACGGAATGCCGTTGGCATATCAGGTCTCCACCGAGCGGCCACGCAACGCGAACAACCCGCGCGGCCGCTTCTGGATAAACAGGATGATGAAGACCAGAACCGCGATCTTGCCCAGCACGGCGCCGGCGAACGGCTCCAGGAACTTGTTGATGATACCCAGCGACATGGCACCCACCAGCGTCCCCAGCAGATTGCCGACACCGCCGAACACGACGACCATGAAGCTGTCGACGATGTAGATCGTGCCCAGATTGGGGCTGACATTGCCGATCTGGCTGAGCGCGACCCCCGCCATGCCGGCGATGCCGGAGCCCAGGCCGAAGGTGAAGGCATCGACCCGCGCCGTGGGGATGCCCATGGCCGACGCCATGTCGCGGTTCTGGGTGACGGCCCGCATATGCAGGCCGAACGAGGTCCGCTGCAGCACCAGCGCAATGACACCAAGCACGATGAAACAGAAGAGGATGATGTAGAGCCGGTTCCAGGTGATATCGAACCCGCCGATCACCTCGAAACCGCCGGTCATCCATGACGGGTTTGCCACCTCGCGGTTGGAGGCGCCGAAGACGACACGAACTAACTGCTGCAGCATCAGGCTGATGCCCCAGGTGGCCAGCAATGTTTCAAGCGGCCGACCGTAAAGGAACCGGATGATCGAGCGTTCCATGGCGATACCGAACGCGGCTGCAACCACAAAGCCGACCGGGATTGCCGCGAGAAGATAACCGTCGATCCAGCCCGGCGGCAGGAAGGCGCGGAAGAATTCCTGCACCACGAATGCCGAATAGGCGCCGAGCATGATCATTTCGCCATGCGCCATGTTAATGACGCCCATAACGCCGAACGTGATTGCGAGGCCGATGGCGGCCAGCAGCAGCACGCTGCCGAGGCTGATGCCCTGGAAGAGGTTCGCCGCATAGCCGATAAATGTGAGCTTTGTCTGAACGGTATCGAACGCCTTGCTGACCGCGGCCTTTACCTCGGGTTCGGTTTCGGCACTCATCCGCCCCTGCAGGATCGCGCGGACGCGCAGGTCCGTCGTGTTGGCCAGCACGCCGACTGCGGCAATCCGCTGGTCTTTGTCCCCTTCGACGACTTCCGTTGCCGCGATCGACAGGCCGATGGCCCGCTTCACAGAGGCTTCGCGCTCCTTTTCATAAGCGTCGCGGAGCAGCGCCAGCGCTTCGGCCGAAGCGCCGCCGAGCAAGGCATTCGCCGCCGCACGGCGCTGGGCACCCTGGGCGCTGGACAGGCCGAGGCGGCCGATGGCTTCGCGCAGCACATTGCGGATGTTGTTGTTGACGACGACGGGGTCGAGCGAATTGAGCGCGACGATGCCGGCTGATTCCGCAGTGGTCGCATCGGTGATGCGAACTTCGTTACCGCTGCGGTCGCCGATCACCATCACGCTATCGCTGCGCTGGATGAACAGGCGGCCGTCGATCATCGCCTGGAAGATTGGAATCGCTCGCGCATCGCCAAGCGCGGTCAGCTTGGTAATAGCCGCCGACTTGGCGGCGAATGATTCGGCATTGAGCTGTTTGACCGCCGCGACGAAATCGAGCGGCCCGTCATCCTGCTTGTCGGCGCTGACGCCGGCGCTTTGCAGGATCGTCTGCGCCGTCTGATCGAGCGCGATGGCTTCCAGATCTTCCGACTTCGCCATGTCTTCGATATCGCCGGTGGCCGCATTGGTGACGACGTACATCTCGCCGTCTTTCTCGCCGATGACGATCGCATCGTCGGCGACGCGGCGGAACAGATTGCCGCCGGCCAGCGCTTCAAGCGCCGCCTTGGCCTTGGGGTCGTCGCTTGCGGCCAGCGCCTCGATGGACGATTTGGGATCGGGATCGGTCAGGCCGATCAGCAGGTCCTTCAGCTCCTGCGCCATCGCGCCGGATGCGAGCCCCACCAGAAAAAACAGTGCCGTCAGAAAAACGCGCAGCGAACGGCAACGATAAGAAAATTCGGACAAAATCATGGCCCCCACGCCAGCCATTTTCTTAGTACAGGTGACACCTAGAAAAAAGGGCCGCCCGCCGAAGCGGACGGCCCCTCGGCACCCCTGATTACATCTTGTACTTCGGCGTCGTGCAGTTGCCGCAGACCCAGGGATAGGTCCAGTCGGCAGTCAGCTTGGCGCTTTCCGGAATGTACTTCGACCACGCTTCGGCCTTGACGGGGCCGCGGGTCTTCCAGACGACGTTGAACTGGCCGTCGGGGCGGATTTCACCGATATAGACCGGCTTCGACAGGTGATGGTTCGTGTTCATCACCGAGACGAAACCGGACGGCGCGGTGACCTTCTGGCCGTACATGGCCTGACGGACCGCGTCGACCTGGGTCGTGCCCGCCTGGGCGACGGCCTGGGCCCACATCTTGAAGCCGATATAGGTGGCTTCCATCGGATCGTTCGTCACCCGCTTCGGGTTCTTGATGAACGTCGTCCATTCCTTGATGAACGCGTCGTTCGTGCGGTTCTTGACCGACTGGAAGTAATTCCAGGCGGCAAGGTGGCCGACGAGGTTGCTGGTGTCGATGCCGGCGAGTTCTTCCTCACCGACCGAGAACGCGACCACCGGAATATCCGAGGCCTTGATGCCGGCGTTGGCGAGTTCCTTGTAGAAGGGAACGTTGGCGTCGCCGTTGATGGTCGACACAACGGCCGTCTTCTTGCCGGCGGCGCCGAACCGCTTGATGTCGGCGACGATGGTCTGCCAGTCGGAATGACCGAACGGCGTGTAGTTGATCATGATGTCTTCTTGCTTGACGCCCTTGGCCTTCAGGAACGCCTCAAGAATTTTGTTCGTCGTGCGCGGATAGACGTAGTCGGTGCCGGCGAGCACCCAGCGCTTCACATCGCCGCCTTCCTTGCTCATCAGGTATTCGACGGCCGGGATCGCCTGCTGGTTCGGCGCGGCGCCGGTGTAGAACACGTTGCGCGAGCTTTCTTCGCCTTCGTACTGCACCGGATAGAAGAGCATGCTGTTGAGCTCTTCGAAGACCGGCAGGACCGACTTGCGGGACACCGAGGTCCAGCAGCCGAACACCACGTCGACCTTCTCCTTCGAGATCAGCTCGCGGGCCTTTTCGGCGAAAAGCGGCCAATCGGAAGCCGGATCGACGACGACAGCCTCGACCTTCCGACCGAGCAGACCGCCCTTTTTGTTGAGATCGTCGACCATCATCAGGACGGTGTCCTTGAGAGTGGTCTCGCTGATCGCCATCGTGCCCGACAGCGAATGAAGGACGCCGACCTTGATCGGCGGCTGTTGCGCGGCGGCGGGTGAAGCGACAAAGCCAATGAGGCCCGCCGTCACCACGGCTGCCGCAGCGCGTGAAAGGTTAAATTTCCGCACGAATATCTCTCCTCTGTATCCCTGGTTGGCGACTGCGCGTCGATGCGGGCAGCCTGCGGGACACTTAGCGAGAGTTGTGCCAAGTTCGTGAACGGCGGAGACCCGGGTGGGACCCCGGTTCATGCAATAGAATGCACCGTTCTAAAGCAGGCACGTGTCCGGAATGCGTTATTTTTAGGCAGTACCGGGTGAAAGCCTAATTTATGTGCAAATCATCCGGCTAGGCGCCGTGCCTCTGCCCGACCGGCGAAAGCAGTCTCTGCATACTCTGCAAGCGCATCGATGGTGCTTTCGACACTACCTGCCGTCGTATCGACGACCAGATCGGCGGCCGTCGGAGGCTCGTAAGGGGCCGAAACGCCGGTGAACTGGGGGATCTCCCCGGCTTCCGCCTTCGCATAGAGCCGTTTCGGATCACGGGCGCGGCAGGTTGCCACATCCGCCTTCACATAGACCTCGTGGAAGCTCTCGCCGACGATGCGGCGCGCATTCTGGCGGTCCGCGGCCAACGGCGAGATCAGCGCCGAGATGACGATAAAACCGGAATCGGCAAACAGGCGTGCCACCTCCGCCGTGCGGCGGATGTTTTCCGTCCGCTCCGCCGGGCTGAAGCCGAGGTCGCTATTGAGGCCCTGACGCAGATTGTCGCCGTCCAGCACGTAGACCTGACGGCCCTTGGCGAACAGACGACGCAGCAGCGCCATCGCCAGCGTTGATTTGCCGGCGCCGGACAGCCCTGTCAGCCACAGCACGCCGCCGCGATGACCATTGGCCTCGGCCCGTTCCGTCGCGTCGACCGTCGCGCGAACGCCGACGACATTCGCCTGGATCGCCACCGCCTGCTCGATCGTGCAGCCGGCAACGACGCGGAAGCCGTCGATGAGGACACCGCGGCCGGTCCGCGGATTGACGGCGAACGTATCCAGCGCCATGCGGGCGCGACTGCGCAGACGAACGACGGCGACGCCGTTCTGCTCAACCTGCTCACCCGATGCGTGGGTCAGGCCCTGAATATCGATGACACGCTCGAAGGCTTCGACCACCACGTCGTAGCGCGCGGTGCCGAGACGCAAGGTCAGACGCTTGCCGATCTGCAGCGCTTCGCGGTCCAGCCAGATCAGCCGGGCCAGCACAGCCTGTGTCTCATCGGGCGATGTGTCGGGTGAGGTCGCAAGATGACCGCGCTCGACGAAGATTTCCTCATCGAGGGTGAGCGCCACGCTGTCGCCGGTCTTGCCTTCCCTGGGCGCCTCGTCGCGGTTCCAGGTTTCGAGGCTGGCGATGCGGGCGATGGCGCCGTGCGGCGCAAAGCGCAGGGCGTCGCCGACGCGCAGCGAACCGCTTTCGATACGGCCGACGATGTAGCGCTTCTCGTCGATGCGGTAGACATCCTGCACCGGCAGGCGCAGCGGCAGCTCGGTCGACTGGACGCGCGGCTCGAAGCGGTCCAGCGCCCTGACCAGGGTCGGGCCGTCATACCAGGGCATCGAGAGTCCCGGCTGCACGATGTTCTCGCCGGCACGGGCGGACAGCGGAATGATGAAGGACGGATCGATGTCGATGCCGCGGAGATAGGTGCGGATTTCATCCGCGACGGCATTGAAGCGAGTCTGGTCGTAGCCGATGAGATCCATCTTGTTGACCGCGACGATCACCTGCTTCACGCCCAGCAGTTCCAGCACATAGGCATGGCGGCGGGTCTGCTCGCTCACGCCGATCGCAGCGTCGATCACCAGGACCGCGGCGTCCGCATTGGCGGCGCCGGACAGCATGTTGCGCAGGAATTCCTTGTGCCCCGGCGCGTCAATGACGACATAACGCCGGCGGTCGGTGTGGAACCACACCTGCGTCGTGTCGACGGTGATGCCCTGGTCGCGCTCGATCTGCAGCGCATCCAGCACGAAAGACCACTCGACCTCGAGGCCGCGTTTCTCCGAGATGGCGCGGATCTGGGCCAACTTGTCTTCGGGAAGCGAGTTCGTGTCGTGCAGCAGGCGCCCGACCAGCGTCGACTTGCCGTGATCGACATGGCCGACGATGACGATCGGCATCGCGCGGCCGCGCGACTGCCGGCCCGTCAGAACCGTCGCCAGGCCGCTGATTGTCGGAGCGCCCTCAACCGTCAGTGTATCGTGTGCCATTTACATATACCCAGCGACGCGAAGCCGCTCGAAGGCGTCTTCGGATTCATGATCCATCGCCCGCCCTGCCCGCTCGGGCTGACGGGTGTTCTCAAGTTCGGTGATGATCGACGGAATGGTGTCGGCCGTGCTGTCGATCGGGAAGGTGATGCCGATCTCGCCCAGCGAGCGGTAGCGCTTGCCGTCGCGCGCGAAATAGAGCGGGACGACCGGAATATTCTCGCGCTGGATGTAGCGCCAGATATCGACCTCGGTCCAGTGCAGCAGCGGATGGATGCGCACATGGACGCCCGGCGGATAGTCCGTGTTGTAATAGTCCCAGAACTCCGGCGGCTGATCGCGGAAATCCCACTGACCGTCCTGCGCGCGCGGGCTGAACACACGCTCCTTGGCGCGCGTGGCCTGCTCGTCGCGGCGGATGCCGGCGATGATGCCGTTGAAGCCGTAACGCTCGATCGCCTGCTTCAATCCACCCGTCTTGCGCGCGGCCAGCCGCGATCCCGGCGGCAGCGACGGGTCCGTGGTCTCAATGCCGGGGCACGAATCGGCGATCAGGTTGAGGCCCCACTCAGGTCCATAACGGTCACGAAACGCATAGGTCTCGGGAAACTCGAGGCCGGTGTCGAGATGCATCACCGGGAACGGCACGCGACCCAGGAAAGCCTTCTTGGCCAGCCAGATCATGACGTTGGAATCCTTGCCGAGTGACCACAGCATCGCGATCCTGTCGAGGCGATTATAGGCCTCGCGCAGGATGTAAATGCTCTGCGATTCCAGCCAGTCCAGATCGTCCATCACTCGTCCCGCGTCGAAAGAGAAGAAGAAGAAGAAGAAGGCAGATGAATGCCGCATTCGGTTTTGGCTTTGTCACGCCAGCGGCCGGCGCGCGCATCCTCGCCGGCAGCGGCGCGATCCGAGCACGGCATGCAGCCGACAGACCGGAAGCCATCCTCTTCGAGAGGATGATGGGGCAGATCGTAAGCTGTGAAATAGGCAACGATCTCTTCGGGACCGAAATCCGCCAGCGGGTTGAGCTTGATCTTGCCATCCGCGGCTTCAACGGACGGCAGTGTCGCGCGCAACCCGCCATGCGAGCGCTTGCGACCGTTGATCCAGGCATCGAAACCATCCAGCGCCTTCGCCAACGGCTCAACCTTGCGGATCAGGCAGCAGCGGTCGGGGTTGGACCGCCAAAGCGCGCCTTCGGGATCTTCGGCCTGCACGCGTGCCGGATCTGGCGTGATGCTGCGCACATCGGTCAGGCCCAGCTTGCGGATCAACTGATCGCGATAACGCAGGGTCTCGCCGAACAATTTGCCGGTTTCGAGAAACACCACCGGCGTCGACGGATCGATCTGGGCGACCATATGCAACAGCACCGCCGCTTCTATGCCGAAAGACGACACCAGCGCGATCCGGCCGGGGAACTCATGACGGATCGCTTGACGCAGCAACGCCTCGCCCTCAAGCGCAGCCAGCCTGTCCGCAATCGCAGAAACGCGATGCGGCTGTACCGCTGCCACGGGCGAGGTAGATGTCATTGCTTGCCGCCCAACCGGCGACGCAGCGCCGAGATCGGCGTCTGGTCGTCAGCCGCCGGCTGATAGAAGACGCTGAATTCCGCCGTCGCGGCCTTCCAGGATTCCTGGATGTTCGGATCGTTGCTCTCGATCGAGTTGAACCCGCAACGGTGCATCAGGAACAGCTCGTCGCGCAGCACGTCGCCCGTGGCGCGCAGCTCGTACCGATAGCCGTAGCGCTCGCGCAGCAGCCGCGCCTGGCTATAGGCCCGCCCGTCCGCGAATTTCGGAAATTCGAGGACGATGACTTCCAGCCGGTCAAGATCCTGCGCCAGTTCGGCTACCGGCTGCGTGTTGGTCAGGCGCACACCAATCGGCGAGTTCCGGCCGATCAGCGTCTCGCGCTCCGCGCGCCAGCGCTCGAATGGCACGATGACCGGACCGTCCGCGGGCAGCGGCTCGTCTTTCGTCACCGGCTGCCACGCATCCGCAACGACCTGACCGTCCTTAAGCAGCGGCATAGACCCGCTCCTTGAACGGCGCCGCGCCGACGCGACGATAGGTATCGAGGAAGCGCTCGCCCGGTTTCCGCTGCACCAGATAAGTCTCGACCAGCGCATCGACGGCATCGACGATCTTGTCCGCTGCCACAGCCGGCCCAATGATGCTGCCGATGGACGCGTTGAGCTCTTCGCTGCCGCCCAGCGTGATTTGGTAGAACTCCTCGCCGTTCTTGTCGACGCCGAGAATGCCGATATGGCCGACATGGTGGTGGCCGCAGGCATTGATACAGCCGGAAATCTTGATCTTCAGTTCGCCAATGTCATGAACGCGCGCCAGATCGTTAAAACGCTGCGTAATCTGCTGCGCAATCGGAATAGAGCGCGCATTGGCAAGGCTGCAGAAATCGAGACCCGGGCAGGCGATGATATCCGTCGCCAGGCCAACATTCGGGGTCGCGACATTGATTTCGGTCAGCGCCCGCCAGAGAGCCGGCAGATCGGCGCGGCGCACATGCGGCAGCACGAGATTTTGCGTGTGCGTCACGCGAATCTCGCCATAGCTGTAGCGGTCGGCAAGGTCGGCAACCTTGTCCATCTGCTCGGCGCTCATGTCGCCGGGCACCTCCCCCTCCGCTTTCAGCGACAGGGTCACGATCGTGTAACCGGGCTGCTTGTGGGCCGCGACGTTGGTGTGCAGCCAACGACCGAAATCGACATCGAGCCGTCGCAACTCGTCGAATTCCGGACTGAAGGCCGGCGTCTCGGCATATTGCGGCGGCGCGAACTGGACCGCGATCTGCTCGATCACATCCGGCGGCAATGCCAGCGGGCCGTCCTTGATCTGCTGCCATTCGGCTTCGACGAGTTCGGTCATCTTCGCCTGGCCGATCTCATGCACCAGGATCTTGATGCGCGCCTTGTAGAGATTGTCGCGGCGGCCGAGTTGGTTGTAGACGCGCAGGATCGCTTCCAGATAGGTCAGCAGATGCTGCTTGGGCAGGAATTCGCGGATCGTCTTGCCTATCATCGGCGTGCGACCAAGACCGCCGCCGACCATCACCTCGAAGCCGACCTCGCCCTTGTCATTGCGCAGCATGCGCAGGCCGATATCGTGCACGCGCACCGCGGCGCGATCGTGAGGCGCGCCGGTTACTGCGATCTTGAACTTGCGTGGCAGGAACGAAAATTCGGGATGCAGGCTGGACCATTGGCGAATGATCTCGCACCAGATGCGCGGATCTTCGATCTCATCCGGGGCGACGCCGGCCCATTGATCCGCCGTCGTGTTGCGGATGCAGTTGCCGCTGGTCTGTAGCGCGTGCATCTGGACCTTCGCCAAGTCGTCGAGGGCATCAGGCGTTTCTTCCAGCTTCATCCAGTTATACTGGATGTTCTGGCGGGTCGTGAAATGGCCATAGCCGCGATCGTATTTTCGGGCCAGCAGCGCCAGCTGACGCAGCTGCGGCGATGACAGCGTGCCGTAAGGGATGGCGACGCGCAGCATGTAGGCGTGCAGCTGCAGATAGAGCCCGTTGCGCAGGCGGTGCGCGCGGAATTCCTCTTCGCCGATCTCACCGGCGATGCGACGGCGGACCTGATCGCGAAACTGCGCGACGCGCTGATTTACAAAGGTCTGATCGAAGTCGTCGTAACGGTACATATGCCCTCACGCCACCTTTGTTTCCGCCGTCGGCCCGGCGGCACGGATTGATTCACGATAACCGACCGCATTAACACGACCGTTCTCGACCCGCACCTCGACGAGATAGGGACCGACCACGATGTTGTCGCTCGCCGCCTTGTCGGACACTGCCTTGATGCGGGCGGCGTTTGCCGCATCCGTCGCGACATCGCTTTCGGCAATCAATGTCGACCAGCCGCCATCGCGCTTCAGATAGACAACTAGGCCGTCAGTCAGACGGTTCGCCGTCGCAACCTGCGCCGCCGGCGTCCTTGCTATTTTCGCCATGACGCCACCTTTTCAGAATCCTTCTGCTGCCACGCGTCGGCGAGCGTGACGACCGATCCGACGATGAGCAGGGCCGGTCCCTGCCCGAGCAGCGATTCCGCCAGACGGCCAAAATCATGAAGCTGTCCGACGACGACGCGCTGATTGGCGCGCGTTCCGTTCTGCACGATGGCGACCGGCGTCTGAACATCAAGACCGAGGCCGAGAAGCCGTTCAGCAATCGACTGCGCCTTGGTCAGGCCCATATAGACAACCAGCGTATGACCCGACTTTGCGGCGATCGCACTCCAGTCGACAGCGTCTTCGCCACTGCGCGTATGACCCGTCACAAAGGTGACGGACTGCGCATGATCGCGATGGGTCAGCGGAATTCCGGCATAGGCGAGGCCGCCCAGCGCTGCCGTGATCCCCGGCACCGCGACAACCTCGATGCCGTGACGATGCAGAAATTCCATTTCCTCACCGCCGCGTCCGAAGACGAACGGGTCGCCGCCCTTGATGCGCAGCACGCGCTTGCCAGCCGAAGCCTCGCGCAGCAGCACCGCGTTGATCTGATCCTGCGCAGTGCTGTGACGCCCCTTCGACTTCCCGACATAGATGCGCTCGGCATCGCGGCGAACCCGATCCAGAATTCCATCGCCGACCAGTTCGTCGTACAGCACGACATCCGCCTGCTCCATCAGGCGCAACGCGCGAACGGTCAAAAGGTCGGGATCTCCCGGACCGGCACCGACCAGATAGACGATGCCACGCTCGCCTTCGCTGCTGCGGTTCAGCACCTGAAGCATTTCGCTGCGCGCGGCGGGTTCGTCGCCCGCCATGACGGTTTCGGCCACCGGACTGTCGAAGAACTTTTCCCAGAACCGCCGGCGGGCCTGCGGCGCCGGCAGCAGGGCGCGGACATTTTTGCGGAAACTCGCGGCAAAATTCGCGAGATCGCCCAGGCGTGCCGGCAGCATCGCCTCGATGCGTGCGCGCAGCGACCGCGCAAGGATTGGCGCCGTACCGGCGGAAGAAATGGCGACAATGATCGGATTGCGATCAACGATCGCCGGGATGATGAACGAGGAACGCGCCGCATCGTCGACGACGTTCACCGGCACATTGGCGGCCAGGGCTGCCTTGGCGACCGCTGCATCGACCGCATCGTCGCCGCTTGCCGAAAAAACAGCCGCTTTGCCGAGGACATCGGCCTGCCCGAAGGCCCGTGCCTCAACCGCAATGGCGCCGCTCCGGGCCAGCTCGCGCAGCTCCGGGATCGCGTCGCTCGCCAGGACCAGTACCGCAGCCTGCGCCTTGAGCAGCAGCCGAACCTTCTGGGCCGCCTGCTCCCCGCCGCCCACAACCAGCACCGGGCGGTTCCTCAGATCGACGAAAAGCGGCAAATAGTCCATTAGATCAGTCGCCTAGTCCGGGGGTAAACAAACGCTCCATCCGGCGAAGCGGGTTTTCCCTGCTTGGTCGGTGACACGCCCCAGAGATGGGTGAATCCGATCCTGATGGTACCGGTCGTGCCGCACGACGCACGGCATCTTTTCTAAAGCGTGCCGATATATTTTCTTGAGACTTGCAAAGGGCTTGCCGCCCTTTTCCGCACCGCGGCCGTCAGGCGTTTTCGGCGGCCTGCGCCCGTAGCCAGTCGCGGAATAGCGCCACCTTGGGCAGGTTCAGTTTCGCCTTCGGGCAGACCACGTAATATGCAAAATCGACTGGTGCCGCGATTTCAAATGGCCGCACCAGACGCCCCTCTGCGAGATCGGCGGCCGCCAGCGCCGCCTTGGCCAACGCTACTCCGCGCCCCAGGATCGCCGCCTCAAGTACAAGACTGGACTGGTTGAAGCGCGGGCCGCGCGAGGCATCCACCTCGTTCACCCCCGCCGCCTTGAGCCACATCGCCCAGGTCGGGCACGAGACATCGCCATCGGGACTGTCATCGTGCAGCAGGGTTTGCGCACGCAAGCCCTCAAGGTCCTTAAGTCCGTCCTTACCCTTCATCAGCTTGGGGCTGCACACCGGGAACACGGCTTCGGTCATCAGACGCTCGACGACGAGTTCGGGATAGCGGCCGGAGCCGTAGCGGATCGCCAGATCCACGTCGTCGCGGGTGAAATCGACGAGCTGCATCGAGGCGGACACACGCACGTCGATGTCGGGATGCTTTGTCTGAAAGCCATCGAGCCGGGGCAGCAGCCACTTCGCGGCAAAGGACGGGGCAACACTCACCGTCAGGATACCGGCAAGACCCAGCGAGTCGATTTCCGCAATCGCCGATCCCAGACGCTCGAACCCTTCCCGGATGCCGGGAAGGCATGCCTGGCCCGCATCGGAAAGCATGAGGCTGCGCTTGTCGCGCCGGAACAGCGCGACCCCCAGATGATCTTCCAACGTCTTGATCTGATGGCTGACCGCCGCCGGCGTGACGCTCAGTTCCTCAGCTGCCTTCGAAATGCTGAGGTGACGAGCGACAGCCTCGAAGGCGCGCAGCGAATTCAGGGGCGGCAGGCGGCGACTCATGGCCTATGCATCGCATGCCGCGATGCTGCTTACAAATGCTCTGATGGTGGGCCGCCCGACGCGTCGGAGCCTATTCAATCTTAATGTTGGCCGTTTTCACGACCTCGGCGATGCTCGCCAGTTCCGCCTTAATATAGGCATCGAACTCCGCCGGCTTCATTGGCATGGGCGTAGCCCCAAGCTGCCGGAACCGCTCCTGCATATCAGGCGATTGCAGGATCTTGACAGTCTCCGCGTTCAGACGATCGACGACCGGGCGCGGTGTCTTCGATGGAGCCAGAAGTCCCAGCCAGAAATTGTAGTCGGAATTGGGCACGCCGGCCTCGATGGTGGTCGGAACGTTCGGCAATGCATCCGACCGCTGCGCCGTACCGACGGCCACGGCGAAGACCCGGTTATCCCTGACGAACGCCATGGCTGAGTTGAGCGGCGCGAAAAAAATATCGACGCGACCGGCCATGATGTCGGTCAGCGCTTCCGGTGTGCCGCGATACGGCACATGTGTGTGCGTGATTCCCGCCCGCGCGCTGAATTTCTCGGCGTTCATGTGCGCGCCGCTGCCGGCACCAGCCGACGCAATCGTCAGTTTACCCGGGTTCGCCTTTGCATAGTCGATCACTGCCTTCACGGTTTTCAACCGGCTATCCGGCGCGGTGACCATGACGTTGGGCAGGTTCACAAGCGGCGTAACGCCCGCGAAATCGGCCTCCGTATTGTAAGGGATGTCCTTGTACAGGGCCGGGGTTGCCGTATGGGCCGACGAGTGAACGAGGAGCGTATATCCGTCCGGCGTTGCCTTGGCGACGATCTCTGCGCCGAGACGACCGCCCGCACCGGGTCGGTTCTCGACCACAAACGGCTGACCAAGCACGGCTGTCAGCCGTTCGCCGACCATGCGGGCAGTGATGTCGGTCGAGCTGCCGGGGGTGAAGGGCACTACGATCCTGACCGGTTTGTTGGGATAGGCTTGCGCCAGCACGGCCGAACTCATCAACATTGCCGCACCGGCGACAAGCACCGACGTCATCAGTTTCATGTGCCCCTTCCTCCCGCTGCGCCGGTGACGTTCCAATTTTCGTCACCAGGCGCTGTCTGAAATGTCTGCCTTAGCTGCAGTTTATTGGATCGTGATATTCGCCGCCTTTACGACCTCGGCGATGCTCACCAGTTCGCGCTTGATATAGGCATCGAACTCCGCCGGCTTCATTGGCATGGCCGAGGCGCCCAGAGCCTTGAAGCGCTCCTGGATCTCGGGCGACTGCAGAACCTTCACCGTTTCCACATTCAGGCGGTTGACAATGTCCGCCGGAGTCTTGGCCGGCGCCAGCATGCCAACCCAGAAGTTGTAGTCGGAGTCAGGAATGCCGGCCTCAATCGTCGTCGGGACGTTGGGCAGAAGCGGGGAACGCTGGGCCGTTCCCACAGCAAGCGCGAGAACCCGATTGTCCTGAATGAACGGCAGGGCCGCGTTCAGAGGAGCAAAGTAGACGTCCGCGCGTCCTGTCATGACATCCGTGATCGCCTCGGGTGTGCCCCGATACGGGATATGCGTGTGCTTGACGCCGGCACGGGCGCTAAATTTCTCCGCGTTCATATGTGTCGCGCTGCCGGCGCCGGCTGAGGCGAAGTTGAGCTTACCCGGATTTGCCTTCGCGTAGTCAACCAGCGCCTTGGCGGTCGGCATGTTCTTCGAAGGCGCGATGATCAGAACGTTGGGCAGATTCGCCAGCGGCGTGATGCCCATGAAATCTGTCGCGGTGTCGAACGGCATGTCCTTGTACATCGCCGGATTGACGGTATGCGCCGACGAGTTGACCAGCAGAGTGTACCCATCGGGTGCCGACTTGGCGACAACCTCGGCACCGACGCGACCTCCCGCACCGGCGCGATTCTCAATGAGAACCGGCTGCCCGAGCGCAACGCTCAGCCGCTCGCCCACCGCACGCGCGGTGATGTCGGTCGAACTGCCCGGCGTGAACGGTATGACCAGGCGAATCGCTTTGTTCGGATAACTCTGCGCCGACGCCGACGCTGCAACCAGCATGGCTGCACCGGCAGCCAGCATCACACCTGTAAGTCTCATGAACATTTCCTCCTGATTGAAAGTTATCTTTTCTTATCGATCGACGGACTGACTTCTGGCGCTACTCCGGCTTGATGCCAGCCGCAATGGCCAGCTTCATATTGATGGCGACTTCGGCGCGCACGTGAGCGGTGAGCTGATCCGGCGTCATTGGCCACGGATCGGCGCCGACGGCCGCCATCCTGTTCTTGAATTCAGTGGAAGCGAGTGCCCGACCAACCGCCTCGTGCAGGCGCACAACGATTTCCCGCGGCGTGTTCTTCGGAGCGAACATGGCGTACCAGAGGGCAAATTCGGAATCCGGGACGCCGGCCTCAATTGTAGTCGGCACGTCAGGCAGGACGACCGAACGCTTGGCGGTGCTGACCCCAAGGGCCAGCAGCTTGCCATCCTTGATCAGCCCCAATGCCGCTGAGACCGGCGAGAAGAAGAAATCGGTCCGGCCTGTCATGATATCGGGGAAGGATTCAGTGCTGCCGCGATACGGGACATGGACGGCGTCGAAACCGGCACTGGCGCGGAATTTCTCCGCATTCATCTGGGTGCCGCTGCCGACGCCGGCGGAGCCGTAGGTCAGCTTGCCGGGATTGGCCTTGCCGTAGGCGACCAAGTCCTGGACCGTCTTGATGCCCTTGTTGTTAGGCCCGATGATAAGAACGTTCGGCTGAATCGCAATCATGGCGACCGACGCGAAATCATTCACCGTGTCGTAGGGCAACGTCTTGTAGATTGCGGGATTGGTGGTGTGCCCCGCCGAGTGAACAAGCAGCGTGTAGCCGTCCGGCATCGCACTGGCGACGGCCGCGGCACCAACGGTTCCGCCCGCCCCGCTGCGGTTCTCGACAATCAGCGGCTGCCCGAGGATGGGGTTAATCGCATCGGCGATGGTGCGCGCCATCGTGTCGGTGCCGGTCCCGGGCGCAAATGGCACAATCACCTTGATCGGCCGGCTTGGGTAATTCTGAGCCACGACCGGCCCTGCGAGCAGAACCGAAACAAGACCTGACAGGATGAGCTTGACGACGTTCACGACACCCTCCTCCCTGTTGACTATTTTTAGTGTTTTTGTCCGCCTGAGTTGCAGTCTAGCTATTTTCGATCGGAAAGTCCGTCGCTGACCTGCACATTTTCCGATTTGAGATCGAGATTGGAATTCCTGGCTTCGAGCGACAGCAACGCCGCAAAATCGGTATCGACATAACCGCTGCCAATCAGCATCTGGACGACCTCGCGCGTTGCCGACGAGACCGGCATCGCCACGTCGAGTTCGCGCGCGGCTTCAAGACCAAGATCAAGATCCTTGCGCAACAGATGCGGCGTGAACGTGACGGTGTAGTCGAGATTGACCAGCGCCGGCGTCTTGTAGCGGGAGAACACTGAGCCCATGACGCTCTGGTTCATGAACTCGAGAAACGCATGGCGCGGCACGCCGGCCTTTTCCGCGAGTACCGTGACCTCAACCAACGACTGTATCGCCGTGCCGAGATAGACGTTGTGGCAGATCTTCACGATACGCGCGAGTTCGCCTTCGCCGACATAGGTGACGCCGGTGCCGAGACATTCGAGATACGGCCGCACAGTATCAAATGCGGCTTTTGGCCCGGAAGCGACGACACTGAGCTTGCCGGCCTTTACCACTTTGCCGTTGCCGCTGACCGGCGCGGCGATCAGTTGAACCCCGCGCTTCTCGGCTTCCTTACGCAGTTCAGCCGAGGCCTCCTGCGAAACAGTCGACATGTCGACCAGGATTTTCGGCTGGCGATTGCTCTGCGACAGGACGCCGTTTTCCCCAAGCGTGACTTCAAGCAGATCGTCGGATGTCGAAACCATGCTGAAAACGATATCGCGATCCGCGAGATCGGCGGGAATATTGACGACCGCAGCGCCATATTCCGTCAAGGGTTCCGCTTTCGCGCGCGTCCGGTTATAGGCAGAGACGCGGCCACCGGCTTTGGCAAGGCGTGCCGCCATGGGAAACCCCATGCGGCCCGTGCCGATCCAGCCGATGCTGTGTGCCGCGATAACAGATCCGTCCATGCTCTCCTCGGGCCCTTCCCGCCGTTGAGGAGGGAAGTTCTTTTTTGCTAAAAGTCAAAATTCATGCAATCGATTGCAGAATGCGTTAAGATTTAGACCAAATCTTCCCAAGGCGCAATGCAGGACTGACTCACCGGTCGGTCCGCCTGCCCCGCCCAAACTGAAGGTAACAATGGCGCGCTCAAAAGCGACCATCCGCGATGTCGCATCCGCCGCGGGCGTTCACGCCTCGACAGTGTCCCGCGTCCTGAATCCGAGTACCCGGCACATGGTGACGGCGGAAATTGCCAGGAAAGTCACCGAGGCGGCGCAGGAGCTAGGCTACCGCCCCAATCCCGCGGCACACAGCCTGCGCACCAAGCGCTCCAATATTGTCGGCCTGCTGGTGCCCGACATCACCAACCCGATCATGCCGCAGATCATGCGCGGCGTAGAAGACGCATTGGCGGCCGCCGACTACATCGCCATCGTCGTCAACACCGATGGCAATGCCGAGCGGCACAACGTCAGCATCGAGCGCATGCTGGAGCGGCACGTGGAAGGCCTCATCCTCGCCACCGCGCAACGCAAGGATCCCACCGTCGAACGCTGTCTGGTCGATGAAGTCCCGCTGGTCCTGCTGAACCGGACGACCCAGGGCACCGGTCGTGTCACCGCGATCCTCGGCGACGACCCGGCGGGTATAAAACTGGCAGTCGATCACCTGGCAGGCTTGGGGCATCAACGGATCGCGCACATTGCCGGCCCTATCCATCTGTCCACCGGCTACGAGCGTCGCCGCGGTTTCCTCCAGGCGATGGAGGATGCCGGGCTGAAAGTCGATCCCTCCCTGATCGTGCAGGCGTCACGATACAGCGAGCGCGAGGGTCAGCGCGCCATGAGCACGCTGCTGGATCAGGGGCGTCCCTTCACCGCCGTCGTTACCGCCAACGATCTGCTGGCCATCGGCTGTTACGACGTCCTGAAGGAGCGCGAACTGCGCTGCCCGCAGGATATCTCGATCACTGGCTTCAACGACATGCCGTTTGCCGACAAGCTGAACCCGCCGCTGACGACGATCAAGATCCAGCATTACGAAATGGGCGTTCGCGCCGGCCACGCTCTGCTGGAACGGATCCAGAATCCAAATGCGGAAGCACTCGACATCAAGCTTGAGCCCTCGCTGGTCATCAGGGGGTCGACAGCCAAAGCGATGTAGCCGCTGCAGCCAATGCCGCACATAGTGAAAAGAAAACGGGAGGAAATACGGGAATGAGCACAAAACGCCTTGGCATCATCATGAACGGCGTCACCGGGCGCATGGGCATGAACCAGCACCTGATCCGCTCCATCGTGGCGATCCGGGCCCAGGGCGGCGTGACGCTCGCCAACGGCGACAAGGTGATGCCGGATCCGATCCTGCTCGGCCGCAACGCGGACAAGGTGGCGGCGCTGGCCAAGGCGCACGGCATCGAGCGCTGGGGCACCGATATCGACAAGGCGCTCGCCAACCGCGAAGACACCGTCTTCTTCGACGCCGCAACGACGCAGATGCGCCCCACCCTGCTCGGCAAAGCCATCGACGCCGGCAAGCACATCTATTGCGAGAAGCCGGTCGCGACCGGGCTCACGGAAGCACTCGGTATTGTTAAAAAGGCGAAGGCGGCGGGCATCAAGCATGGTGTGGTGCAGGACAAGCTGTTCCTGCCCGGCCTTGTGAAACTCAAGATGCTGATCGATTCAGGCTTCTTCGGCCGGCTGATGTCGGTGCGCGGCGAGTTTGGTTACTGGGTCTTCGAGGGCGACCTTCAGCCGATCCAGCGCCCGTCCTGGAATTATCGCACCGAAGAAGGCGGCGGCATCATTCTCGATATGCTGTGCCACTGGCGCTACGTGCTGGACAATCTATTCGGCGCTGTGAAGTCGGTCTCGTGCCTCGGCATGACGCATATTCCAGAACGCTGGGACGAAGACGGCAGGAAATACAAGGTCACCGCCGACGACGCTGCCTACGCCACGTTCGAACTCGCCGGTCCCAAGGGCGAGAAAGTCGTGGCGCAGATCAACAGTTCCTGGACCACACGCGTCCGCCGCGACGATCTCGTGACCTTCCACGTAGACGGCACCCATGGCTCGGCGGTGGCCGGCCTCACCGATGTCCGCGCGCAGACCCGTGTGAACACGCCAAAGCCGGTGTGGAACCCCGACGTCCGCCAGCCGATGAATTTCTTCGATCACTGGCAGATGGTCCCGGAATACGCGGTTTTCGACAACGGATTCAAAATCCAGTGGGAAGCATTTATCCGGCATGTCTGCGAGGACGCGCCGTATAAGTGGACGCTGCTCGAAGGCGCCAAAGGCGTGCAGCTGGTCGAATGCGCGCTTCAGAGCTGGAAGGAACGGCGTTGGGTCGACCTTCCCGATCTCGCCGTGTGATCGCCATGAACGTGCAAACGCAATCCAGAGCCACGATCAAACTGCCGACAGCAGACGGCAAACTGGACACCTATCGACTAAGCGCGCCACGCGACTTTTCGGATCGTGCAGAGGGAGCCTTCACCCGCGTCGCCTTCTCCGCCGCCCATGTCGTCGCCGATCCGCTGGCGCGGCAGGATCCGTGGCTGGATTGCGCAATCGACTGGGACACGACCATCGGCTTTCGCCGTTCGCTCTGGAAACTCGGGCTTGGTGTCGCCGAGGCGATGGACACGGCGCAACGCGGCATGGGCCTCGACTGGCCGACCTCGCTGGAGCTGATCCGCCGCTCCATCGATGCGTCGAAGGATTTTCCCGGAGCGTTGCTGGCCAGCGGTGCCGGCACCGATCATCTGGCCCCTGAAGCCGCGAAATCGACCGACGACGTCATCCGCGCCTATGAGGAACAGGTCGCCGTCATCGAGAAGCTCGGCGGGCGGATCATCCTGATGGCAAGCCGCGCGCTGGCCCGCGTCGCGCGCTCACCCGACGACTATCATCACGTTTACGACCGCATCCTGGGCCAGGTCCGTCAGCCGGTGGTCATTCACTGGCTGGGCGAAATGTTCGATCCGGCGCTGGCCGGTTATTGGGGATCCGGCGACCACATGGCCGCCATGGATGTCGCCGTCGACATGATCAACCGCAACGCCGCAAAGATAGACGGGGTGAAGATCTCGCTCCTCGACAAGGACAAGGAGATCGTGATGCGTCGCCGCCTTGCCAAGGGCGTACGCATGTACACCGGCGATGACTTCAACTACGCGGAACTGATCGCCGGCGACGATCAGGGTCACAGTGACGCACTGCTTGGCATCTTCGATGCGATCGCGCCCGCCGCTTCGGCCGCCCTCACGGCGCTGGCGAAAAACGACCGCAGCCGTTTCGATGACATCCTGGCGCCGACCGTCCCGCTCTCCCGACATATCTTCGCCGCGCCGACCCGGTTCTACAAAACCGGTGTCGTCTTTATGGCCTGGCTCAACGGACATCAGGATCATTTCACGATGATCGGCGGCCAGCAGAGCACCCGGTCCATCCAGCACCTGGCCGAGTTGTTCCGCCTCGCCGACAAGGCCGGCCTGCTACGGGATCCCGACCTCGCCTGCCGCCGCATGCAAAGCCTGCTCGCCATACACGGCGTGGAGTAGCGAATGCGTGACTTCAGCAGCGGACCGGAGTGGCTGTCGCTCAACACGACAACACTGCGCAAGCAGTGGAAGCTGGATCGCATCATCGAAGAATGCGTAAAGCGGAACGTCCGCGCCATTTCGCCGTGGCGGGATCAGATCGCCGAGATCGGTCTCAACAAGATAGCCGCGCAGCTTCGCGATGCCGATATCGGCCTGTCCGGCTTCTGCCGCGGCGGCTTCTTTCCGGCCGCCGATGCGGCGGGCCTGAAAGCGGCTCTCGAAGACAACCGCAAGGCCATCGACGAAGCCAAAACGCTGAACGCGCCCTGCGTCATCCTGGTCGTCGGCTCATGGCCCGGCGCCCTCGAAGGCAAGCCGGCGCATCGGGACATCGCCCGCGTGCGCACTGAAGTCAGCGATGGGATTGCCGCCTCGCTCGAATACGCCAAACAGGTGGGTATGAAGCTCGCGATCGAGCCGCTGCATCCCATGCAGGTCGACCGGGCCTGCGTGAACACGCTGGAACAGGCGCTCGATCTTTGCGACACGCTCGATCCTGTCGGCAACGGCGATCTCGGCGTCGCCGTCGACATCTACCATGTCTGGTGGGACCCGAAGCTGCGGCAGCAGATCAGGCGGGCCGGCAAATCGCGACTGCTCGCCTATCACGTCTGCGACTGGCTGGTGCCGACCACCGATCTGCTCAACGACCGCGGCATGATGGGCGACGGCGTGATCGAACTGAAGAAAATCCGCGGCTGGATGGAAGAATCCGGCTTCAGCGGTTTCTCCGAGGTGGAGATTTTCTCCCAGCGCTGGGGCAACGAACCTGGCGGGCGCGTCCTCGACCTCTGTATCGAGCGTCATCGTACCGTAGTGTGAATTGAACGCGTCGACGGTGTGTCCCAGATAGGGGCGATGCCGTCGTCTGTCATCTCTTGTTACGCCTATGATGCCGCATCGCGCAGCCTGACCATCGATCTGGTCTCCGGGGCGCGCTACCGGTATCACGACGTGCCGCAGACGGCTTACGAAGGCCTAAGGCGCGCCTCATCCCGCGGCAACTTCTACAATCTCTACATCAAGCCGTTCTATGCCTTCACCCGGCTGGAACCGCGTCAGCCCGGTGGCCGGCCGACGGGCGAGCCAAGGCCAGCAGCGAACCACCGCCCGCGATACTAGGCGTTCATCGGCGGGCCCTAATCTGGTAGCGTCGCTGCCGAATTAGGACGCGCCATGATTCCCGCCCCCGCCACACTCAGCGACATCCTGCACCCGCTGCCACGCGAGAAATTCATCACTGAATTCCTCGGCCGGCAGCCCATTCATGTGCCGGGCAAACCGGATAAGTTCTCCGGTGTCATGTCCTGGCCGAAGCTGAACGAGCTGCTGGAACTCGACATCTGGACCCAAAGCTCGCTGAAGCTCTTCCTGGATCGCCGTCCGGTCCCGGTCGAGGCCTATTGCCAGGCCAAGATCGGCCGCAACCACCAGCACGTCGTCGCACCCGTGGCCGCGAAGGTCCGCGAGCTGATCGGCCGCGGTGCCAGCGTCGTGCTCGACGAGGTGGAGACGCTGAACCCCGGCCTGCGCGCCCTCGCCCGCATCCTCGAAATCGAGATGAGTGCCGCGGTCGGCATGAATCTCTACTGCTCCTTCCGCGAGCGGCAGGCCTTTGCCTCGCATTACGACAATCACGATGTGTGGGTCTGCCATGTCGAGGGCGAGAAGCTGTGGCGCATCTACGAAAACCAGGCCGAGTTCCCCATCGAGCACCCCTCTTTCAAGGGCGTGCCGCAGGCACAGTTCGATCAGGCAAAGGGCAAGGTTGCCTATGAGCTGGTGCTGAAACCCGGCGATCTTCTCTATCTGCCGCGCGGCACTTTCCACGACGCACTGGCCGTGTCGGATAGCTGCATCCATCTCTCCGTCAACGTGACGCGGCCGATCGGCCTGCAATGGCTGTCGCGCCTATGGGAGCTCGCGGTGAGCGATCCTCTTTTCCGTATGGATATGCCGCGCACGGAAGGCCCGCAGGGGCCCACGGCCTTGCGGCAGCATGTCGATCAGCTCCGGCAGTCCTTTGCGCGTATCCTGAATTCAGACGCCGCCCTGCAACAGGCGCAGGCGCTGCACCACCCGGCATCAACCGTCGCCGAATACAACCTGCCGTCGGATGGGCCGGCGACGTCGAAAGACGCCGCGCAGTAGTCAGCGCGCGCCGGCATTTTCCAAAATTGCGATGATCGCGGGTTGCCCGCGTTGCTTCGAATGCGCCAACGGCGTAACGCCTTGCCCATCCGGCAGGTTCACATTGGCCTTTGCATTTACGAGCAGCCGCACGATCTCGGTATGCGCCGGACCGCCGTCGCCAAGGATGATCGCCTCCAGGAGCGCCGTCCAACCAAGTCGATTGACGTGATCGACGTCGATCGAAGTGCCAAGCAGTTCGCGCACGACATCCACATGGCCATGATGCGCGGCCGGGATCAGGCCGGTGCCACCGTAACGGTTGGTGCTCTTGAGGTCGGCGCCCGCCTTCAGGGTGAGACGCAGGATATCCAGCCGGCCCTCCGCCGCCGCGTAGAGATAAGGGCTGTCCTGGATATTGTCCTTCGTGTTGACGTCCGCACCGGCAGCGATCAGACGCCGTGCTTCCTCGACATCGTCGCGATGGGTTGCCAACAGCAGTGCCGTGCGGCCGTTGGCATCGCGCATGTCGACGGTGTCAGCCATTGCGGCAGAAGCCGACAAGACGATCGCAGCCGATATCTGAAGCCACCGCATCGCTCTCCTCTTTATCCGGGCAGTTCGCTCACTTCGCTCAAAAAAACGGGGTTTTGGGGAAATTATCAGAATATTATCCTCAATCGATCCGCTTGTTTCCTATAACCGCGCCCGAAGATGGCCCGGCCCGGATAGAGGGTGATGATCCGCCAGCGCCGAGAATCATACAGCCGCCACAACGCCAGCTCTATCCACACGCTTTGGGCCGGCCGCCGTCGGCGCCGTTTCGGCCGAAGTGCAGGCGCGTAATACCGGCCCAGTAGGCGGCCGCCTCGCACATCGGACACGGCTTGGACGAGGAGTACAGTATGCAACTCGCGAGATCGCGGCTGCCAAGACGGCGGGCCGCATCGCGGATCGCCGTCATCTCGGCATGGGCGGTCGGATCGTTGTCGAGCACGACGCGGCTCTGCGCTTCGCCGACAACCTTACCGTCCTTGACGACAACGGCACCGTACGCCTGATCCCCGGAAAGCGAGGCCTGCTCACGCAGTTCAAAGGCGCGCTGGATGAACGCCAACGGCGCCGGACCGTCCGGCTGCACAATCGGCTCGGCCGCCTGCCCTTTGCGGGGCGCGCCGATAACAGCAGCCAGCGCTCCAACACTGAGGAACGAGCGGCGAACAATATCCATCCGTGTCTAGTACCGGTTGGTGATCGGCAGTTCTTCCGCCGGATAGAGGGTGATGATGCGGCAACCTTTGTCGGTCACCACGATTTCCTCTTCGATACGCGCGGCGGAGAAGCCGTCCTTTGCCGGGCAGTAGGTCTCAAGCGCGAACACCATACCCGCCTTGATTTCCATCGGATCTTCATGGGAGTTCAGGCGGCTGATGATCGGCCGCTCGTGCAGGCCAAGGCCGAGACCGTGGCCGAATTCGAGTCCAAACGCCTCCATCTCCGTGCTGAAGCCGATCTTGTCGGCCGTCGGCCAGCAATCCGCCACCTGATCCGATCGCACGCCGGGCTTGATGATCGCAATCGCCTCGTCGATCCATTCCCGCGCCTGTTTGTATGCATCCTTCTGCACCTCGGTCGCACGACCGACATTGAAGGTTCGGTAGTAGCAGGTGCGATAGCCCATATAGGACTGAATGATGTCGAAGAATGCCTGATCGCCGGGGCGCAGCAGACGATCGGTGAAGTTGTGCGGATGCGGCGAGCAGCGCTCCCCCGAAATGGCATTGATCGCCTCGACACAATCCGACCCCTTCGAATATAGGTCGTGATTGGCGAGCGCCACGATCTCGCTCTCCATGATGCCGGGCTTCAGCGCTTCTGCAATCTTGTGATAGGTGCCGTCAACCATCGCGGCCGACATGTTGAGCAGCATCAGCTCGTCCTGGCTCTTGAGCTCGCGCGCGTCGAGCATGACCTGCTGGCCGTCTGCCACCTTGATGCCGAGCTTCTGCAGCTCGAACAGCATCGGCAGTTCGACCATGTCGACGCCGAGCGGCAGGTCGGCGACGCCCTCTTCCACCAGGATCGAATAGATTTCCTCTGCGGCGCGCTTGAACAGCCCGACGTTCGGATGAATCGCACCGCGCAGGCCCAGCAGACCGGCGCGGCAGTGATCGTCCTCCAGCCATGGTGCGTGCAGACGATGATGCTTCGCCGCTGAACCAAAATCCCACACATAGGGATCGCCGTTGCCGGTCATCAGGCAATAGCGCGTCAGCTTGTCGCGCGCCCATTCGCCGATCACGGTCGAGGAGATGTAGCGAATGTTGTGCTGATCGAAGGTCAGGACGGCGCCGAGATCGGAATTCGCCAGCGCCGTACGCGTGCGACCGAGGCGGTAATTGTGCAGGCGGCGGAAATTCACCCGCTCCTCGAAGTCGACGGCCATATGGCCGAACGCCATCAGCGGCCGGCTCCAGTCGTGGTTCGGATCGATATCCTCGGGCTTGACGATTCTCGGTTCAGGTTTTTTCTTGGTTGCCATTTCCTGCCCCTGTTTATGCGTGTGCAAACGATTGCGGACACTGCGCCATATCGGTCGAGTCGTGTCAATCCGCTGGAATTGTCATCGCCGAAACGCTGTGCGACAGTCGGCGAAAGATCTTTGGGAGGACACCAAATGCTTCGTTTCCTGACCGCTGCGGCGGCCGCTGTCGGCATGACTTTTTCGGCCGGACTTGTGCTGGCCCAGGCACCCAGCGGCAAAGTCACCGTCGTCACCTCCTTCGCCAAGGACGTCACCGATCCCTTCAAGAAGGGATTCGAGGCGGCCTATCCCGGCCTAACGCTCGAGGTTCAAAACCGCAACACCAACGCCGCGGTGAAGTTCATCGAGGAAACGAAGTCGAACAACCAGATCGACCTGATGTGGGCCTCGGCGCCCGATGCGTTTGAAGTCCTCAAAGGCAAGAAGCTGCTGCAGACCTACAAGCCCAAGGCCACCGGCATCCCGGAAAAGGTCGGCTCCTATCCGATCAACGACAAGGACGGCGCCTATTTCGGCTTCGCCGCATCGGGCTACGGCATCATGTGGAACGAGCGCTATGCCCGTGCCAACCGCCTGCCCGAGCCCAAGGAATGGCAGGATCTCGCAAAGCCCGCCTTCTTCGACCACGTATCCATCGCGGCCCCCTCGCGCTCCGGCACGACACACCTGACGATCGAAACGATCCTGCAGGGCGAAGGCTGGGATAAGGGCTGGCGCACGGTCAAGGAAATGGCCGGCAACTTCCGCACCGTAACCGAGCGTTCGTTCGGTGTACCGGAGGCCGTGAACTCCGGACAGGTCGGCGTTGGCATCGTGATCGACTTCTTCGCCTTCTCCGCCCAGGGCGCCGGCTTCCCCGTGAAGTTCAACTATCCCAGCGTGACGACCGTTGTTCCGGCGAATATCGGCATCGTCGTCAATCCTCCTAACCGCGCCGGCGCTGAAGCCTTCGTCGAGTTCATCCTCTCTCCCAAAGGTCAGGAGATCCTGCTGGATCCGGCCATCCGCCGCCTCCCCGTCAACACCGCGACCTACGCGAAGGCACCGAAGGACTATCCGAACCCGTTCACCGACGCGCAGTTCCAGAAGATGATGCTGTTCGACGTAGACAAGTCGGAGAGCCGGACCGCCGTGGTCGACACGCTGTTCGACCAGGTCATCACCTTCCAGCTCGACGGCCTCAAGGCCGCGACCAAGTCCGTCTATGACGCCGAGGCTGCCCTGGCGAAAAAGGACAACGCGCAAGGCCGCACGCTGGTGAAGGAGGCCCGCGATCTCATCGCCGCCACGCCGGTGACCGAAGCGCAGGCCGCCAGCAGCGACATGCGCAACGCCTTTACCGGCGCCAAGGAAAAAGGCGCAAGGCAGGCCGAGCTGGAGCAGCAATGGGCGAGCTTCGCGAAGGAGCGTTACGCCCAGGCGAAGACGAAGGCCGATCAGGCCGCAGCACTCGCCCGCTAAACCAGCTGCGCGCATCCGACCGACAGCGGAGTAGCCCGTGTCGGCTGTCCTGACGCTGCGCGCCTATCGCGCGGCTGCCACGCCGGGCCAGATTGCTCTGGCGATCGTGCTCGCGCTGTTTCTGGGCGTGTTCCTGATCGTGCCGGTGGCGACGGTGGTCTATGTCGCGTTCACTGAGAAAGGGACCGGCGTCTTCACGCTGGTCAATTTCTACGACTTCTTCGGCACCGACCTGTTCATCCGATCGTTTTGGAACTCGCTCTATGTATCGCTGATGTCGGTGCTGTGGGCGTCGGTGCTGGCGCTGCCGCTTGCCTATCTCAGCAGCCGGTTCGAATTCCGCGGTGCCCCGCTGATCCAGACTCTCGGCTTCCTGCCGCTGATCATGCCGCCCTTCGTCGGTGCCGTCGCAATGCAGCTGCTCTTCGGCCGGAACGGCACCATCAACTTGCTGCTGGATGAGTGGTTCGAGATCAAGGTCCCGTTCATGGAAGGACTGAACGGCGTCATCTTCGTCGAGGCGCTGCACTACTTCCCGTTCATCCTGATCAACCTGTCGGCGGCGCTGCGCAATATCGACCGCGCGATGGAAGAAGCGGCGCAGAATCTCGGCAGCTCCGGCTTCCGCCTGTTCCGCCGCATCGTGTTTCCGCTGGCGATGCCGGGCTACATTGCCGGCGCCTCGCTCGTCTTCGTAAAGGTATTCGACGATCTCGCGACACCCCTGCTGCTCAACGTGAAGGACATGCTGGCGCCGCAGGCCTATCTGCGCGTGACGTCCATCGGCATCGCCGATCCTATGGGCTACGTCATCTCGGTCGTGCTCATCGTCGGTTCCGTCCTCGCGGTGTGGCTGTCGTCGCTCACACTGGCGGGCAAGGATTACGCGACGGTGCAGCGCGGCGGCGGCGGATTGTCGCGACGAACACTGTCGCGCTGGGAGAGTGTCGCAGCCTATGCCGTGGTCATCTTCATTCTGCTACTGGTTCTCTCCCCGCATATCGGGTTGGCGCTGCTGTCCCTCGCCACTGTCTGGTCCTTCAGCCCGCTTCCGGACACATACACGGTCGCGCACTACGCGCGCGTCTTCGGTGACAGCTCGACCTATATCAAGAACACCCTGCTCTATGCGTCGCTGGCCGGTTTGATCGATGTCGTGATCGGCACGGCAATCGCATATCTCGTGTTGCGGACCAAACTGATCGGCCGGCAGTGGCTGGACTGGGCAGCGATGGCGGCACTGGCCGTTCCCGGCGTCGTGCTCGGCATCGGCTATCTCCGCACGTTCTATAACGTCACGCTGCCGGACGGCACCCCGCTCGCCACATTCTGGATCATGATCGTGCTGGCGCTCGCCATCCGCCGTCTGCCGTATGCGTTGCGCGCCTGTCACGCGGCGCTGCAGCAGATTTCAGTATCGCTGGAGGAAGCCGCCGAAAACCTCGGCGCCACCAAGGCCCGCACGGTGCGGCGGATCGTCGTACCGCTGATGACCGGCGGCCTGCTCGCCGGCTTCGTCACCAGCTTCTCCACCGCGGCGGTCGAGCTGTCCGCAACATTGATGCTGGTGCAATCCAATTCGGACGCGCCACTGGCCTATGGACTCTATGTCTTTATGCAATCGGCGTCAGGTCGCGGCCCGGGTGCCGCACTTGGCGTCATCGCCGTGGTGTTCGTTGCGCTATGTGCCTATCTCTCGCACCTGCTGATCGAGCGCGGTGAAAAATCCAGAGGAGCGGACCGGTGACGACTGTCGGTCAAAAACACGCAGGCACCGGCATTGCTATCCGCAACGTCAACGTCTCCTACGGCAACAATCGCGTGCTCAAGGATGTGAGCCTCGATATCTTTCCCGGTGAGTTCTTTGCCTTCCTCGGCCCGTCTGGCTGCGGCAAGACCACACTCCTGCGGCTGATCGCAGGCTTCAATGCCGCCGAGAGCGGCGAAGTGCGGATCGGCGACTCAGATATCTCGAGCCTGCCGCCGTGGAAGCGCGATGTCGGCATGGTGTTCCAATCCTATGCGCTGTGGCCGCATATGACGGTCGCCCGTAATGTCGCCTTCGGCCTGGAGGAACGCCGCCTGCCGCGCGCCGAGATCGACCGCCGTGTAGCAGCGGCACTTGAAGTGGTCGGCCTCTCCGAACTGGCACATCGGCGCCCCTCGCAGCTCTCGGGCGGTCAGCAGCAGCGTGTCGCCCTCGCCCGCACCATCGCTGTCGAACCCAAGGTGCTGCTGCTCGACGAGCCGCTCTCCAACCTCGATGCCAAAATGCGGGTCCAGGTGCGGCGCGAACTGCGCGATCTGCAGCAGCGCCTCGGCCTCACCACCATCTTCGTCACCCACGATCAGGAAGAGGCCAACACGATCTGCGACCGCATCGCCGTGATGAACGACGGCATGGTGCAACAGGTCGGCACACCGATGGAGCTTTACGAGCGCCCGGCCAACCTGTTCGTCGCCAATTTTCTCGGCACCGCGAACATTCTGGAAGGCCGCATCATCGATCAGGGCAGCCGCCGCCAGTTCGAAGTCGTCGGCGGGCTCCACGTCGATATCCCGCATGGCGTCGACGTGCCTGCGGATGCACGCCTCGTCTTCCGCCCACAGCATGCGACGGTGACGGCCGGCGGCAGCAAGGCAGGTCTGCCCGGTACCGTTCTGCATCGAGAGTTTCTGGGCGCGACCGTGCGTTACGCGATCCAGCTCGGCCAGACTGAAGTCACGGTCGATACGTCGTTTGAATCCGGCGACCGTTTATTCGCGCCGGGCGCCACGGTCGACGTCGTGCTGCCGGAACGCGCGACCCTCTGGCTGTCCCGCTAGAGATTGGCCTGCATATCGCCGTCGATAGCGAGTGCCTGTCCTGACACGTTGGCGCCGGCGTCCGAGCTGACGAACAGGATCATCCGTGCAATGTCCTCGGCGGAGACCATGCGGCCGAGAGACACCATGCCGAGAAACTTCTGCTCCATCTCGTCATAGGGCAGACCCATCTGCTGCGCCTTGGCGCCGATCACGTTACGCACGCGCTGCCCATCAACTGGCCCCGGCAGGATTGCATTCACGCGAATCCTGTCCTTGCCGAGTTCCATCGACAGGCTCTTGGTAAACCCCACGACCGCCCATTTCGACGCGGCGTACGGCGTTCGTAGCGGGTAGCCATAGCGGCCGGCGACCGAGGACAGATTGACGATCGAACCGCCACCAGCCGCCCGAATAAGCGGCACGGCACGCCGGGCGCAAAGGAACTGGCCCGTGATATTGACGTCGAACGTGCGCTGCCATGCTTCCAGCGCCAGCGTTTCGACTGCGCCGGTCGGCCCGGAAATGCCAGCGTTGTTCACCAGGATATCCAGCCCGCCCAGGAACGCCGTCGCCTCACTGAACAGGCGGTCAACGGTTTGCTCATCTGCGACATCCGCCAGCGTCGTCCCGATCTGCGGATTTTCGGCAGCGAAGGTCTTGAGGGCCGCCGCATCCACGTCGCAGATAAACACCCGCGCGCCCTCCTCGGCGAAACCACGTGCCGTGGCCCGGCCGATCCCATTGGCGCCGGCCGTGACAAGAACGCGTTTACCCTTCAACCGGAGGTCCAAATCGGTCCCACTTCTTTCACTGCAACCCTGACCTGTGATACCGCTTGTGGTCAACAGGGAGGAAGCAAATGGCCGGGAATTCCGCCACGCCGGTTTCGGTCGGCAGCTTCGATTATATCGTGGTCGGCGCAGGCTCTGCCGGCTGCGTTCTGGCCAATCGCCTGAGCGCCGATCCGTCGGTCAAGGTTCTGCTGCTGGAGGCCGGCGGCAAGGATGACTATCGCTGGATCCATGTCCCGCTCGGCGTCGCGTATACGATCGGCAATCCGCGCACCGACTGGTGTTTCCAGACCGAGCCGGAGCCGGAATGCAACAACCGCCAGATACCGGTGCCGCGTGGCAAGACGCTCGGCGGCAGTTCGTCGATCAACGGCATGGTCTATGTACGGGGGCAGCCGCAGGATTACGACGTGTGGCGGCAGCTCGGCAACACTGGCTGGGCGTGGGACGATGTCCTGCCCTATTTCAAGAAATCGCAAGATTACGTTCACGGTGCCAGCGACCTGCATAATGCCGGTGGCGAATTGCGGGTCGAGGAATGCCCGACACGCTGGGAAATCCTCGATGCCTTCCAGGATGCCTGCGAAGAACACGGCATCCCGAGAACCAAGGATTACAACAGCGGCAACTACGAGGGGTCCTGCTATTTCCAGGTGACGCAGCGCAAGGGCGTGCGGCATTCGACGGCAACTGCATTCCTGCGCCCCGTTCAGAATCGCCCCAATCTCCAGGTGCTCACCGACGCGCATGCGAAGTCTCTGCGCATGGCGGGCAAGCGCGTGACCGGACTTGAATTCTATCAGGGCGACCGCTTGTGCCGGGCGGAAGCGACCGGCGAAGTCATCGTCGCGGCCGGCGCCATCGGCTCGCCACAGATCCTGCAGCTCTCGGGCATCGGGCCGTCCGCGCTGCTGGGCCAATACGGCATCGATGTGAAGCATGAACTGCGCGGGGTCGGGGAGAACCTGCAGGATCACGTCCAGCCGCGTCAGCTCTTCAGGGTCCAGAACACCCGGACGCTGAACGAGATGTCGAGCAGCCTCTTCCACAAGGCAAAGATGGGCATCGAGTACTTCCTGTTCAAAACCGGACCGCTGGCGATGGGTCCGGCGACTCTGACCGTGTTCACCCGCAGCGATCCGTCGCGCGACACGCCGAACATCCAGTATCACGTGATGCCGATGAGCTATCCCAAGCTCGGTGAGCCGCCGCCGCCCTTCCCGGGCTTCACGGCATCGGCCTGCAACCTCCGCCCGACCAGCCGGGGTTATGTGCGGATCAAGGACAGCGATGCGCGCGCGCATCCGTCGATCCGCTACAACTATCTCAGCACCCATGACGACCAGCGCGTCGCCATCGACTCCCTGCGCCTCACCCGGAAGATCGTCGCGGCCAAGGCGATGGCGCGGTTCCATCCGGAGGAGTTCGTGCCCGGCGGCAACGCCGACAACGATGCCGATCTGCTGGCGGCCGCCCGCGAAACGGCAAGCACCGTCTATCACCCGGTCGGCACCTGCAAGATGGGCCAGGATGAGATGTCCGTCGTCGACGAGCGGCTGCGCGTGCACGGCATGCAGGGGCTGCGGGTTGTCGACGCCTCGATCATGCCGAACCTGGTCTCCGGCAACACCAATGCGCCGACCATCATGATTGCCGAAAAAGCCGCGGATATGATCAAGCAGGACCGCCGCGGCGTCGCCAGCCGCGCGGCGTAGATGCCACTGATGTCAGACACCGGCGCAACATCGGTCGGCAGCTACGACTATGTGATTGTCGGCGCCGGCTCCGCCGGCTGCGTGCTCGCCAACCGCCTCTCCGCTGATCCATCGGTGCGGGTGCTGCTGCTGGAAGCCGGCGGCAAAGACGATTATTTCTGGATTCATGTCCCGGCGGGGCTTCGCTATCTGATCGGCAACAAGCGTGTCGACTGGTGCTACCGAAGCGAGAAGGAGCCGCATCTCGGCAATCGGCAGGTCAACATTCCGCGCGGCAAGGTGCTGGGCGGATCATCGGCAATCAACGGCATGGTCTATATCCGGGGACAGGCGCGCGACTACGATCGCTGGCGCCAGCAGGGCAATACCGGCTGGTCCTGGGACGATGTGCTGCCCTATTTCAAGCGCGTCGAGGACTATTCAGGCGGCGCGAATGATGCGCATGGCGTCGGCGGCGAGCTGCGCGTGCAGGAGCCATCCTTTCGATGGGAAATCCTCGATGCGTTCTGTGACGCGGCCGCCGAAACCGGCATACCGGCGACCAAGGACCTGAACTGCGGCGACAACGACGGCATCGCCTATTGCCCGGGCACAATCCGCGACGGCAAGCGATGGTCCACGAACAAGGCGTTCCTCGAACCGGTGCGCCATCGCACCAATCTGCGGGTCATCACGAACGCCCATGTGACGAAGCTCCGCATCGACGGCAAGCGCGTCACCGGCGTCGAGTTCACGGTGGATGGCCAGCCGCACATCGCCGGCGCGGCGATCGAAACAATTCTCGCAGCGGGCGCCATCGCGTCTCCGCAGTTGCTGCAATTGTCGGGGATCGGTCCGGCAGCGCTGCTGCAGGAGCACGGGATCACCGTGCGGCACGACCTCCCCGGTGTCGGCGAGAACCTGCAGGATCACTGGCAGATCCGCATGACCTATCGGGTCAGCGGCACGGTGACGCTCAACGAATGGGCCAATAATCCGCTGCGCCGTTACGCGATGGGTGCCTATTACCTCGCGACCGGACGCGGTCCGATGGGCGTCCAGCCGCCGTTGATCGCCGGCTTCACCCGCACCGATCCGGCACTCGAAACGCCCGATCTCCAGTATCACATCATGGCGTCGAGCTACGATCAGGTCGGCGACCCGCCGGATTCATTCCCCGGCTTCACCGCCTCCTTCATCATCCTGCGACCGACCAGCAAAGGGTTCGTGCAGATCAAGAGCGCGGATGCCGAGACCCATCCCGCGATCCTGCACAACTATCTCGCCACGCATGAGGACAGGGCACTGGCAATCGCCGGGCAGAAACTGACGCGCCGCATTGTTGCCGCCTCGGCGCTCTCGCGGTTTTCGCCGCAGGAACACCGGCCCGGCACCCGGCTGCAGAGCGACGACGAGTTGCTGAGCTATGCCCGCGATTCACTGGCGACCGTGTTTCACCCGGTCGGCACCTGCAGAATGGGCCCGGACACAATGGCGGTCGTCGACGAACGATTGCGCGTGCACGGCATAATTGGTCTGCGCGTCGTCGACGCCTCCATCATGCCGGAGATCGTTTCCGGAAATACCAATGCCCCGACGATCATGATCGCCGAAAAAGGCGCGGAGATGATCCGGGCAGATAGACGCGGCAACACCGCGCGTGCAGCCTAGGGAGAAGACGATGAGTGACGCCAACGCCACAGGGATCGGCAGCTATGACTACGTGATCGTCGGCGCGGGCTCCGCCGGTTGCGTCCTGGCGAACCGTCTCAGCGCCGATCCGTCGGTGCGCGTGCTGTTGCTCGAGGCCGGCGGCAAGGACAACTACTTCTGGATCCATGTGCCGGTCGGCCTGCCCTATCTGCTCGGCAACCCGAAGGTCGACTGGTGCTATGTCGGCGAACCCGAGCCGGCGCTGGGCGGACGGCGCATCAACGTGCCGCGCGGCAAGGTGCTGGGCGGCAGTTCGTCGATCAACGCAATGTGCTACATCCGCGGCCATTCGCGCGACTACGACATCTGGCGCCAGCAGGGCAATGCCGGCTGGTCGTGGGATGACATTCTTCCCTACTTCAAGAGCATCGAGAAATATCCGCGCGGCGCCGATGATTCGCACGGCGTCGATGGCGAACTCCATGTGCAGGACAACCAGGTGCGCTGGGATGTCGTCGAAGCGTTCAGGCATGCGGCGCTCAAATCCGGCATCCCTGAAACCGACGATCACAATCGCGGCGAGAATGACGGCGCCTGCTATTTCCAGGGCACGATCCGCAACGGACTGCGCTGGTCGGCGAAAAAGGCGTTTCTTGATCCCGCGATGAACCGGCCGAACCTGCGCGTCCTCACCCATGCGCACGCGACGCGCGTGCGCTTCCAAGGAAAACGCGCGGTCGGCATTGAATTCCGGCAGAACGACAAGCTTTGGTACGCTGAAGCGCAGGGCGAGGTCATTCTCTCCGGCGGCGCCATCAACTCGCCCCAGCTGCTGCAGCTCTCCGGTGTGGGGCCCGCCCCCCTGCTGCAGCAATTCGGCATCAAGGTGCATCACGAATTGCCCGGTGTCGGCGAGAACATGCAGGATCACTGGCAGATCCGCTCCGCCTATCGGGTCAAGAACACGGTCACCATGAACGAGTGGGTACAAAACCCGCTGCGCCGCTACGGCATGGGCGCCTGGTATCTGCTGACCCGCAAAGGGCCAATGGGCGCGCAGCCGCCGCAGCTCTGCGTCTTCACCCGCAGCGATCCCTCGCAAGAGACGCCGAACCTGCAGTATCACGTCTCACCGGCGACCTCGGACAAGTTCGGAGGCAAGCTGCATGGCTTCCCGGGCCTCGCCTGCGGCGTCGCCGTGCTGCGCCCGGTCGGGATCGGCCATGTGCGGATCAAGAGCAGCGATCCGCACCAGCATCCCGCCATCCTGCATAACTTCCTGGCGACACCTGAAGCGCAACGCGTGGCGATCGATACGATCCGCCTGACCCGCAAGCTGATCGGCAGCGACCTGTTGAAGCGCTTCGAGCCGGAGGAGATTTTCCCCGGCCCTGCCTGTCAGACCGATGAAGAAATTCTCGCTTACGCCAAGCAGACGGTCATCACCGTCTTCCACCAATCCGGCACCTGCAAGATGGGTCCGGACAGCATGGCGGTGGTCGATGAACGGCTGCGCGTCCATGGACTGGAGAACCTGCGCGTGGTCGACGCGTCGATCATGCCCAACGTGATTTCCGGCAACACCAATGCGCCGACCATGATGATCGGCGAAAAGGGTGCTGCCATGATCAAGGCGGACCGCCGCAACGCCGGCGCCCGCGCCGCCTGACCTAGCCGGCGGGGCGCATAGCGCGCCGGACGGCATCGCCGACAAAGCGGATGGCGTCCAGGGAGTCATCGAGGATGCGAAACATGGTGAAAAAGCCGTGGATCGTGCCCGCGAAATGGCGGTGCGTCACATGCACATCCGCGTCCTTGAGTGCCTGGGCATAGGCGGCAACTTCGTCGGTCAGCGGATCGTATTCCGCGGTCAGGACGACGGCCGGCGGCAGCCCGTTGAAGCTGCGGGCACGCAGCGGTGAGGCCAGCGGGCCGCCACGAACCGTATGGTCGGGCGCATACTGATCCCAGAACCAGATCATGCTGTCGCGGGTCAGGAACGGCCCGTCGGCATATTTGTGATAGGACGGCGTTTCGAAATTGGCGTCGGTGACGGGATAGATCAGAACCTGCAGTGCCACGCCCGGACCGCCCGCATCGCGCGCCCGCAACGCCGCGCCGGCCGCGAGATTTCCGCCGGCACTGTCGCCGGCCATGACGATCGGGAGAGGGGCACCGACAAGCTGTGCAAGATTGGCCGCCGCCCATTCCAGTGCCGTCCACGCATCCTCGGCCGCCGCGGGGAAGCGGTTCTCCGGCGCCAGCCGATAGTCGATCAGCAGCACCGCCGACTGTGCCTCGACAGCAAGCTGCCTCGCCATCGCATCGAAATCGTCGAGCGCACCGATCACCCAGCCGCCGCCATGGAAATAGAGGATCAGCGAGAGCAGTTCGCCCTCGGGAATGAAGAGGCGCGCCTTCACAGTGCCATGCGGCGCCGGAATGTCCTTGTCCTCGACCCGTTTCAGTTCGGGACCTGCGCCCATCAGGGCCCGGCGTCCAACTGCGGCAGCGCGGGACTCAGCTGGCGTGCTGAGATGCGGCGGCTTGCGCCCCGACGCCTGCAACGCCTCGATGAATTTCTCGACCTGTGGTTTGAGTGGCATGTGTCCTCCCCGCCGCCATGATGGCGGAGGACACGCTGGAGACAAGCACCAAATCGGTCAGCGAACCGGCCGCAGATGATCGGCGAACTGCCGGGCCGCGTGGGCCCAGGAGAATTTCAGGGCGTGGGCGCGCGCTGCGTCACGGCTGACATCGAGCGCCCGCAGGCAAGCCAGCCGCAGATCGTCGTCCAGCGCGCCGGCATTCGAGCCGCCGATCACATCGATGGGTCCGGTCACGGGATAGGCGGCGACGGGCAGGCCGCAGGCCAGCGCCTCCAGCAACACCAGACCGAACGTGTCGGTCTTTGATGGAAACACAAAGACATCGGCCGCCGCGTAATAGCGCGCCAGTTCGTTCTGCGGAAACACCCCAGCATAATAAGCGTCGGGATATTTCCGCTTGAGCTCGGCTAGGGCAGGCCCCTCACCGACTACCCACTTGGTCCCGGGGAGATCGAGCTTCAGAAAGGCTTCGACGTTCTTCTCCACGGCGACACGGCCGACATAGAGAAAGATCGGCCGTTTCTCTTTCAGGAAGTCGCGCGGGTTCTCGCCCGCCGGCCGCTGATTGAAGATGGCGATGTCCACGCCGCGCGACCACAGCACGGCATTGGCAAAGCCAACCGCCTCCAAGTCCTGTTTCACCACCATGGTCGGCACCATCACGCGTGCGGCCTTGCCGTGGAACATCCGCATCACCGAGTAGCTGACGGACAGCGGAATGCCGAACCGGGCCTGGATGTATTCAGGAAAGCGTGTGTGATAGGCCGTGGTGAACGGCATGCCCTGCTTCAGCGCATGCTTACGCGCGGCCCAGCCCAGCGGGCCCTCAGTGGCGATATGCAGCGCATCCGGCGCAAAGTCATCGATCATCTGCCGTAGCTTGCGACCCGGCAGGATCGACAGGCGAATTTCCGGATAGGTCGGGCACGGGACCGTGCGGAACGCCTGCGGCGTGACCATGAAGACCGTGTGCCCCATGGCCTCCAGTTCGCGCCGTGTCTCCGTCAGCGTGCGAACGACACCGTTGACCTGCGGTGTCCAGGCATCGGTCACAATGCAGATGCGCATCGGTCCCTCGTCCAGTGTGGTGGCGATTGAGGCTGGCGTTGCGATTGCGGCGGCATCGAGCGGCGTCATGCAACCACTCCCATTTCGTGAAAGTTGCGCAGCTTGGCCCAGTGCAGGATTTCAAGCTTTCCGGTCGCGTCCTCGACAAGGGCCGTGCAGCTCTCAACCCAGTCACCGTCATTGCAGTAAAGAATGCCGTCGATCTCGCGGATTTCGGCCTTGTGGATGTGACCGCAGACCACTCCGTCGGCCCCGCGCCGCTTCGCTTCAGTGGCAACAGCGGCTTCGTAGTTGCCGATATAGCTTACGGCGTTCTTGACCTTGTGCTTCAGGAACGCCGAGAGCGACCAATAGGGATAACCCAGCTTCAACCGCGCCTTGTTGAACCAGTGATTGAGGATGAGGGCGGCGTTGTAGGCACGGTCGCCAAGGAAGGCGAGCCAGCGCGCGTAGCGCACCACGCCATCGAACGCATCGCCATGCAGGATAAGGAGCTTCCGGCCATCCGCCGTCGTATGCATCGTCTCGCCGGTAACGTAGATGCCCCCGAAATGCAGATCGAGATAGTCCCGCATCATCTCGTCGTGATTGCCGGGCACATAAATCACCTGCGTGCCCTTGCGCGCCTTGCGCAGCACCTTCTGCACGACATCGTTGTGCGCCTGGTTCCAGTACCAGGATTGACGCAGGCGCCAGCCGTCGACGATATCGCCCACGAGATAGAGATAATCGGATTCAGTGTGCTTCAGAAAATCGAGCAGGAAGGCCGCCTTGCAGCCGCGCGTTCCGAGATGCACATCGGAAATCCAGATCGACCGGTAGTGCCGCACGCGTGGCTCCGGTGCGCCTCTTTCGAGTCCGTCCGGCTGTCGGGTCGCGCGCATCATGTGTTTGCTCTCGCCGAGTCGGGGCTACATTTTCTATGTGTTCTTAATAGATGTTGTGGTAATTCAGCAATGCAAACCAAGACAAAAGCGCAATTTAATCAATCGTTCTCGGAAGATTCATAAATATGTCATCCACGAATACTTCGATTGCCGGGCCGCTTCGTCTTCTCGTCATCTACAACCCGACAGCCGGCTGGCGCCGCCAACGCGTGCTGCACGCCGTCCTCGACGAATTGCGACAGCAGGGCGCAGTCGTGACGCTGCGCGAGACCAAGCAGCGCGGAGACGCGGAAAAATTCGCACGGGCGGCGGAGGCGAAGTTCTACGACCGCGTCGTCGTGGCCGGCGGAGATGGCACCATCAACGAAGCGATCAATGGCCTGGTCGGGCGCAAACTGCCGCTCGCCATTGTGCCGATGGGAACGGCCAACGTGCTCGCGGCGGAGATCGGACTTGGCTTGCGGCCCTCCCAGATCGCCGCGTCCATTTTGCAGAGCACGCCGCGACCGGTGATGCTCGGCCGAACCGTCACGGCGAATGGAGACAAGCGGCGCTTCGTGATGATGGCCGGGGTCGGCTTCGATGCGAATGTCGTCGAAAACCTGAACCTGCCTCTGAAGCGCATGACCGGAAAGTTTGCGTATGTCGTCGCGTCGCTGATGCAGATCCTGCGACATCGCGGACGCATCTACGAGGTGACCATCGACGGCCGTCCCTACCGCGCCGCGTCCGTGATCATCGCCAACGGCCACTATTACGGCGGCCGGTTCGTCGCGGCCCCCGATGCCCGTCTGGAAGACAGGTCGCTCCAGGTCTGTCTGTTCGACCGTGCGGGGCGCATCGACATCATCCGTTATGCCCTGGCGCTGATGATGGGCCGGCTGCACCGCCTACCCGATGTCCGGATCGTTCCGGCACAGCGCATTACGATCACGGGCCCTGCCGGCGAGCCGGTCCAGCTCGACGGTGACGCCGACGCCCGCCTGCCCATCCAGATCGATCTCGACGATCATGGGTTCCAGCTGGTGATGCCCGCCGCCGCTTAAGCCTGTTGCCGCGCTCCCTGCCGACTGCAACACTGCGGCCTGGGGAAACGGACTGCGGATTCATGACAGAACAATCACCACTCGATATCGGCGGCTTCGACTACATCGTTGTCGGCGCCGGATCCGCCGGCTGCGTGCTCGCCAACCGGCTGAGCGCCGATCCGTCCGTGAAGGTCCTGCTGCTCGAAGCCGGGGGCAATGACAACTACATCTGGATTCACATCCCGGTTGGTTATCTCTACACGCAGAACAATCCGCGCACCGACTGGTGTTTCAAAACCGATGCCGAAGCCGGTTTGAACGGCCGCGCGCTCAACTATCCGCGCGGACGGGTGCTCGGTGGCTCGTCGTCCATCAACGGCATGATCTACATGCGCGGACAGGCGCGCGACTACGACCTGTGGCGGCAGTTCGGCAATACCGGCTGGGGGTGGGACGACGTCCTGCCCTATTTCAAGAAGTCGGAAGACTACGTCCACGGCGCCGATGACATGCACGGCAGCGGCGGCGAGTGGCGGGTTGAGGAGATGCGACTGCGCTGGGAAATCCTCGATGCGTTCCGCGAAGCGGCGGCACAGACCGGCATTCCCAAGACCGACGACTTCAACCGCGGCAACAATGAGGGTTGCGGCTATTTCCAGGTGAACCAGAAACGCGGCGTGCGCTGGAACGCGACGAAGGCGTTTCTCCGCCCCGCGATGAAGCGGTCCAACCTGACGGTGCTGACGCATGCGCAGGTCAGCCGCCTGCGCGTTGAGGGCAAGCGTGCGGTCGGTGTCGAGTTCTGGCAGGGCACCGTGCCGAGCTATGCCGGAGCGAAGGGCGAAATCCTGCTGGCCAGCGGCGCGGTCGGCTCGCCGCAGCTTCTGCAACTGTCCGGCATCGGTCCGGGCAGTGTGCTGCGCGAGCATGGCGTCGAGGTGCGACACGACCTGCCCGGCGTCGGCGAGAACCTGCAGGACCATCTGCAGATCCGCACCGTCTTTAAGGTAAAGAACGTCCGCACGCTCAACGAGCTCGCCAACAACCCCATCCGCAAGATGATGATGGGTCTGCAATATTTCCTGCAGAAGCGCGGCCCGCTGACCATGGCGCCGAGCCAGCTCGGCTGCTTCGCGAAGAGCGATCCGTCAAAGGACACGCCCGATCTCGAGTATCACGTGCAGCCGCTTAGCCTCGACAAGTTCGGCGACCCGCTGCATGCGTTCAAGGCGTTCACGGCATCCGTGTGCAACCTGCGCCCGACCAGTCGCGGCCATATCCGCATCAAGCATCCCGATCCGCGCCAGCACCCTGCAATTCGCCCGAACTATCTGTCGACGGTAGAGGATCGTCATGTCGCGGCGCAGGCGATCCGCCTGACCCGCAGAATCTGCGCGGCACCGGCGCTCACTCGCTATTCGCCGGAGGAATACCTGCCCGGTCCGCAATTACAGTCCGACGAAGATCTGTCGAAAGCAGCCGGCACAATTGGCACCACGATCTTCCATCCGGTCGGCACCTGCCGCATGGGGCCGGACGAGATGTCGGTGGTCGATGAGCGGCTGCGGGTCCGCGGAGTTCAGGGCCTGCGCGTGGTCGACGGCTCGGTCATGCCGACCATTACGTCGGGCAACACCAATTCGCCCATCATCATGATTGCCGAAAAAGCATCCGATATGATCCGCGCGGACCGCCGCGCCTGACCTAGAGCGCGAGCCGCCGCTTGATGTCGGCGACGATCGCATCCACCGGGCGCGCGGCATCGACGGCGAGCCATCCCGCCGGCCGCGCAATGCGGGCGCGCTGATCCATCATCACCTCGACCGTGGCGTCCGAGGCATCCCCCTCGCGCGACGCGATCCGCATCTTCAGCACCGGCGCCGGTGCTTCCAGCCACACGGCATCCAGCGGCACGCCGGCCCGGCGCGCGACCGAGCGGATCTGATCGCGCTGTTCGGCTTCGCCGTAGACGGCATCGGTAATGACCGCATGTCCCAAGGCAAGAATCTCTGCCGCCCGCTCCGCGACCGTCGCAAAGACCTTGTCGGACATCTCCGGCGTATAGGCGGACTGCGGCAACCGCTCAGTCTCATGCACACCCATGATCTGCTTGCGCACGACATCGCTGCGAATGATAACGGCACCCGGCGCCGGACCGACCAGCGCAGCCAGCACACGCGCCGTCGTCGTCTTGCCGCTTCCCGAAAGCCCGCCGATCACAATCATGCGCGGGCCGGGCGGATCGAGATAGGCGATGGCGCGGTCCAGCAGTGCGCGCGCCTCCATCAGCTTCTGCTTCGCCGTGGGATCGAGCGCTGCCTGTCTTGCGGTGACGTGCGCGCGGATGGCGGCGCGGGTGGCGAGAAACAGAGGAAGTGTCTGCAGGCCCTCAAAATCGAGGCGCTGTTCCAGATAGCGGTTGAGAACGGCATTGGCGAGACTGCGCCGATGCTGCCGGTCGAGGTCCATCAGCAGGAACGCAAG
Organism: Alphaproteobacteria bacterium; assembly: GCA_965279355.1. GTDB lineage: Bacteria > Pseudomonadota > Alphaproteobacteria > CACIAM-22H2 > CACIAM-22H2. Next base: position 1,220,155 of record OZ257155.1, read on the forward strand.
ATCATAGAAGACATCGATCGATGCCAACGCCTCGTCGAACTCCAGCGCATCGAACAGTGTCGGCTTGCCCTCGAACAGGCAGATATTATTGAGATGCAGGTCGCCGTGGCCATGGCGCACGAGACCGCTCTCGCGCCGGCGCTCCAGCAACGGCGCCAGATGCTCAAGCGACGCGGCTGAAAGCTGCATCAGACGTTCGACCTTGGCCGTCTCGAATACCTGATCGAGCGCCTGAAACTCCCTGAGGTCGCCGTCGAGCACCCGCTTGATGCCGGCTGCTCCGCCTTGCCCGGGCGTCGGCTCCGCCGTCCGGTGGAAATCGGCGATGACATCGGCCAGCTCGCGCATCATCGCCTGTGTCAGCTTGCCGCGCTGGCTTAGCCGCTCGAAGAGATTGTCCTGATCGAAGCGCCGCAGCACCACCACCCAGTCGACGGCATCGGCGGGCGCGGTACCTAAGTCGGCAAAGCGCATCGCGGCGCCGTCCTTCACGATGGCACGAACCTCAAGATAGATCCTGGGCGCCGTCCGGCGGTTGACCTGCAGTTCGCGTTCGCAAACCTGGCGTCGTTTGTCAGGCGTCGAGAAATCCATGTACGGGAATTTGATGGCGCGCTTGAGCTTGTAGGCATGCTCGCCGGCCAGAAAGACATAGGCACCGTGCGTCTCGATACGCTCGACCACCGCGTCGCCGCCCAGCCCATAGGTCGCCGGCGCCGACAGGAAGTCGATGACCTGCTGCTGGCCGGAATCCCCGCTCGTTCCTGCACTCGCCACGTAACCGTCCTCGGTCTTCTTCTTTGGCCGGGCCGCTTCTCGGCCCGACAGGAAGCCTAGCCGAGATTGAAATCCCGCAGGGCCTGCTCCCGCAGCTTATTCTTCTGCACTTTGTTGCTTCCTGTCATGCCGATTCCGTCGAAAGTGACGATGACACGTAAATAACGCGGGACCTTAAAATTGGCGCAGCGGGAGCGGCACCAGTCGATCAGCTCGGCGGGCTCCGCGCCGACGCCGTCGTTCAGGATCACATAGGCTGCCACCACCTCACCCAGCCGGGAATCTGGCACGCCAATTACCTGCGCCTGCCTAATTTTTGGGTGACTGTGGAGCAGCTCCTCGACATCCGCCGGCGCCACGTTCTCGCCGCCGACCCGCAACATGTCCTTGGCGCGGCCGATGAAGCGCAGCCGCCCACGATCATCCACAGCGCCAAGATCGCCGGTCCGCAGCCAGCCCTCGGATGTAATCGTCGCCGCCGTCGCCTCGGGCTTCTTGTAATAGCCCTTCATGACGCTCCAGCCCCGCACCTGAATCTCTCCCGGCACATCGGGCGGCTGCACGACGCCGGTTTCGATATCCACGATCCGCACCTCGAGGCCCTTATGCGGCGTGGTGATGCCGGACAGCCGGTCCTCTTCGGGCTCGTCGATCCGGGTCATGATGATGTTCGGCGATGCCTCGGACAGGCCATAGGCGCAACAGAGATCGCGCAGACCCAGCCGGTCGCGCGCCATCTTCATCACCTCATATCCCGCCGCCGCCCAGCCGCCGCGCAGCACCAGCGGATAGTCCGCACGTCTGGGATGATTGACGATCATCAGGAAGATCGTGTCGTTGCCCGACATCAGGGTGCAGCGCTCGCGTGACATGATCCGCAGCGACTCTTCCGCATCGAAGACGGCGACCGTCACGAGACACGCGCCGGCGGAGAGCGACACAAGAATGGAGAGCGTCGTGCCGGCGACGTGACTGAACACGCGCGGGCTGTAGTAGCGATCGCCCGGACGGACACCGATACAGGCGGCTACGGTGGCGGCGTTGCGCAGCATGTTGTCATGCGTGAGCATCACGCCCTTGGGATCGGCGGTGGTCCCCGACGTGTACTGGATCAATGCCACATCGTGCGCGCCGATCTTCGGCAGCTTCGCATCGAAATCCCCGACGACCGGCTGGCACAGAATGGAGAACGATAGCGCCCCTTTGGGCACATCGGCACCGCGCACGACGACATGCCGCAGGGCCGGGAGCGCGGCAGAGGGAAGCGTGCCGTCGATCCCGGGACAGATCGCCCGCAGCATGGCGATGAAGTCGATTTTCAGGAAGCGGTCGGCGATGACCAGCGCCTTGGCATCGGATTGCGCCAGGCAATAACGCAGTTCCGATTCCTTGAAGCGCGTGTTGACCGGCACGATGACCGCGCCGACCAGCGCGCAGCCATAAAAGACCGCCGCCCACTCCGCCGAGTTCTCCATGCAGACCGCGACATGATCGCCGCGGGCGATGCCGAGACCCAGCAGACCCGAAGCAACGCGGCGCGCGCGCTCACAAAGCTCGCCATAGGTCAGGCGGGTATCGCCCGCCACCAGCGCATCCATGGCCGGATGCGCTTTCGCGAGGTCCGCCAACGCCAGCCCGAAGGTTCGCGGCGTCCAGGGGTCGAGTTGCCGATTGAGGAAACGGTCGTCCATGACCATGGCCGTACCCCGCGCGGGATGCATGGTCAAGCATGCGAGACGCGTTGACGGCGGCAGCGGCGGGCGGCAACGTACGCCCCGGCGGCCCACTTTTCACCAGCCGTCCGATCGGGAGGAACTCTGAGCGACCGCGTTGTCCTGTGCGAGTGTTTTGCCCGTGACGGGCTGCAGCACGAAACCGATTTCATCCCGACGGCCAAGAAGCTCGCCCTTGTCGAGCGCTTCGCCGCGATCGGGTTCTCGCGGGTCGAGGCGACCTCCTATTCCAATCCGAAGGTCGTGCCGCAATTCGCCGACGCGACCGAGATGCTCAAATCGCTCAAGCGTCGCGATGGTGTCTATTACAAGGCGACCTGCGCGAACCTGCGCGCGGTCGAGCGCGCCCTGGCCGATCTCGATGCCGGTTATGGCGCCAACGAGATCAGCCTGCTGGCCTCCGCATCGGAATCGCACAGCCAGAAGAATCTGAAATCGTCCCGCGCCGATCAGTGGGCGCGGCTGACCGAAATGGCCAACGCCACCAAGGGCCGCTTCCGTCTCGTCGGTACGATCTCGGTCGCTTTCGGATGTCCGTTTGAAGGAAACGTCGATCCCGGTGTTGTCGTCGACGATGTGCGGCGTTTCCGCGATCTCGGCGTGACGCTGGTCGCTCTGGGCGATACGACAGGCATCGCCACGCCGCGCTCCATCGCCGCCCTCTTCCGCCGCGTGGTGACCGAAGTCCCTGATGTCACTCCGATCGCCCATCTCCACGACACGCGTGGTACCGGCCTTGCCAATTGCGTCGCCGCGCTCGATGCCGGTGTGACGCATTTCGACAGCTCCTTCGGCGGTGTCGGCGGCCATCCGGCGCAGGTAAAATACGGCGGCGGCTATACCGGCAATGTCTGCACCGAAGACCTGGCCGCGATGTTCGAAGCCATGGGTGTCGATACCGGCCTCGACATGGACCGGCTGATCGAGACGGCACGCTTCTGCGAGGAAGCGCTGGGCCGCACCCTCCACGGCAAAGTCACCCGCACCGGCCTTAATGCCATCAACTCAGAGACTTCGTATGCCTGACATCGTTCTGACGGAAACCAAGGGTGCGGTCCGGATCATCACAATGAACCGGCCGGACAAGCTCAATGCCCTCAACACGGAGCTTACTTCCGCACTTCTCGACGCGCTGCATCAGGCCGATGGCGACAGCGCCATCAACGCCATCGTGCTCACCGGCGCCGGCCGCGCCTTCTGCGTCGGCGCGGATCTAAGCGAATTCGCGACCCTCACTGCGGCCAACCCGGACGCGGTGCAGAAGCGCGCCGATCTGACGATGCGGCTGCACATGGCCTTTCCAAAACTCGGCAAGCCGGTCATCGCGGCCGCGCGCGGCCATGCCGTCGGCGGTGGCGCCGGGCTCTGCCTTGCCTGCGATCTCGTGATTGCCGATCCCACGCTCAAGCTCGGCTACCCGGAGACGCGGCACGGCATCGTCGCCGCCATCGTCATGACGAATCTGGTCCGACAGGTCGGCCGCAAGAAAGCGTTCGAGTTGGTGAGCCTGGGGCAGTCGCTAAGCGCCAGCGAGGCGGAAGAACTGGGCATGATCAACCTTATCGCCGCCGAAGACAGATTGATGGAAGCGGCTCTTTCGATGGCCGAACACATCGCCAAAATCGAACCCGAAGCGATGCGCGCGACGAAAGAACTGTTCTATCGCGTCACGGAGCTTCCGTACGCCGATGCCATGCAGGCGGGCCGCGAAGTGAATGAGAAGATGCGCGGCTTCCGCAAGGCGAAGCCATGAAGCCGCTCGACGGGCTGGTCGTCCTCGATTTTTCACGGGTCCTTGCGGCGCCGCTAGCGACGATGATCCTCGCCGAACTCGGCGCGACCGTGATCAAGATCGAGCGGCCAGGCGCGGGTGACGAAACCCGCACCTGGGAACCCGCCATCGGCAAGGAAAGCGGTTATTTCTTCGCCTTCAATCGCGCCAAGCGCTCCGTCACGCTCAATCTCAAATCGCCCAAGGCGCAGGACATCGCCCGCCGCCTGGCCGCGAAAGCCGATCTGCTGATCGAGAACTTTCCGCCCGGCACGCTGTCCGATCTCGGCCTGTCCTATGACTCGCTGAAAGCCGCCAATCCGCGTCTGATCTACGTCGCCAATACCGGCTTTGGTCAGACCGGCCCCTACAAGGACCGCAAGGGTTACGACACGGTGTTCCAGGCGATGAGCGGCCTGATGGCACTCACCGGTGAGCCGGAGGGCGGGCCCGTGAAGGCAGGCCTGCCGATGTCCGATATTTCCTCCGGCCTGTGGACGGCGATTGCAGCCCTTTCCGGCGTTGCCGGGCGCGCCCAGAGCGGCCATGGCTGCTTCATCGACCTGTCGATGTTCGACGCACAGGTGGCACAGCTCACCATTGCTGCCGCGCGTTTCTTCGCGCTGGGCGAAGTGCCGACCCGTACCGGCACCGAACATCCCGGCCGCGTGCCCTCCGCCGCGTTCGAGTGCCGGGATGGCCGCTGGCTGCATATCACCGGCAGCGATCAGCATTGGGACGCGCTATGCAAGACACTCGGTCTCGGGACGCTGCTGGAGGACGCCGAGCTGCACAAGAATTCCGGCCGCGTGAAACGTCGCGACGAAGTGATGCCGATACTCCGCCAGGCAATCGGCAAGATCGACCGCACGCCGCTGCTCGATGCACTCGAAAAGGCCGACGTGCCGGCCGGGCCGGTGAACGCGCTAGACGAAGTCCTTGCCGATCCGCACACCAAGGCGCGTGGTTCTGTCGGCGAATTCGAGCACCCGGTCGTCGGTAAGTTTCCCGCGTTGCGCCTGCCGCTGCGCTACGACGGTTATGACGATCCTGAGATCGGTCGGCCGCCGCTGCTGGGCGAACACACGGATGAAGTGCTGCGGGAGTATCTCGATCTCGATGCCGCCGCGATCGCGGCGCTCCGCCAGGAAAAGGCGATCTAACGATGGCGCACTCTTTCGAAACGCTTCTACTCGACATCGATGACGGCGTCGGTACGCTGACCTTCAACCGGCCGGACAAGCGCAACGCGCTGAACCTGCAGATGTGTCTCGATCTCAAGGCGGTCGCCGACACGATCAAGGCGAGCGCCGACTTTCGCACGATCATGGTCAACGCCAACGGACCGACCTTCTGCGCCGGTGCCGATCTCAAGGAGCGCGAAGGCAAGGATGCAGACTGGGTGCGCGAGCGCCGCCGCCGTTCCTACGCCGCCTACGAAGCGCTGATGGCGATTGAGATCCCGATGATTGCAGTTGTGGACGGGCCATGTGTCGGCTCCGGCTGCGAGATCGCCGCGATCTGCGATTTCATCCTCGCTTCTGAGAACGCGACATTCCGTTATCCCGAAGCGCAATGGGGAACGGTCGGCGCCACCCAGCGCCTGCCCCGCATTGTCGGTCGCGCCATGGCAAAGGAGCTGCTGTTCACCGGCCGCATCATGTCGGTCGACGAAGCCAAAGCGCTCGGTCTGGTGAACCACATCTTCGCCAGCGGCGCCCTGAACGGCGAAGCCATGACGATGGCGCGACAGATCGCCAAGGCGCCGCCGCTGGCCATGCGGCTCGCCAAGCATTGCATCGATCGTGGCACCGAAACGACTCTGGAGCGCGGCATCGCCATCGAGATCGAAGCCGTCGAGCGAAGCCTCGCCAACAAGGAATGGTCGGCCGGCGTGCAGGCCTTTGCCGGCCGCAAGACCGGAGAAAACACGCCATGAGGATCCGGACTCGTCTCACCGATCTGCTTGGCCTCCGCTATCCGATCATCCAGGGCGGCATGAGTTGGGCGGCGAATGCCGAACTTGCGGCGGCCGTGTCCTCTGCGGGCGCCCTCGGCGTGATCGGCGCAGGTCCCATGTATCCGGACGCACTGCGCGACGCGATCCGCTTCGTCCGCTCGAAGACCGACAAGCCGTTCGCGGTGAACGTGCCACTCTATCGTAATCAGGCCGATGTCATCCTCGACATCGTGATCGAGGAGAAGGTGCCAATCCTGATCGCCTCGCAGGGCGGGCCGCAGAAATACATCAAGCGGTTCCGCGAGGAAGGCCGCAAGTGCCTCCATATCGTGGCCTCGGGCCTGCATGCCGAGAAAGCCGCGGCAGCCGGCGTCGATGGTTTGATTGTCGTCGGGGTCGAGGCCGGCGGTCATCCCCCGCCCAATGAGATCTCAGCCCTTGTGCTGGTTCGCCGTGTCGTTATGGCGGCCCCACAGCTTCCAGTCATCGGGGCCGGCGGCATCGTCGACGGCGCCGGGATTGCGGCGATGCTGGCGCTGGGCGCCGATGGTGCGCAGCTCGGCACGCGTTTCCTGATGACCCGGGAAGCCGGCGTGCACGAGGCGTATAAAGAGATGCTGCTAAAAGCCGAATGCGACGAGACAACTTTGGTCGGCCGCGGCTTCGGTGTGATCCGGACGATGAAGAATGATTTTACGGTGCGCTATCAGAGCGCCGAAGCAGCAGCGCGTCCGAAAGAAGAGCTCGAAAAGCTGTTCAAGGCGAGCAGCCTCAAAATGGCGGCCTTCGAAGGAAACACGGCCGAGGGCAAGGTCGAAGCCGGCCAGGGGATCGGCATGATCCACGACGTGCCGGCGGCGGGCGAGCTTGTGCTGCGACTGGCGGAAGAAACGGCCGCGGCACTTGGGCGGCTGGAAGCGCTACGCGACGCCCCTATCAGCGTCTGACGCCGGGACTTTTCTTGTTTGCCTTTTTCCTGCGAGAGCCGGGACGCGCGAGACCCATCCTCTGGGCCATGAGAGCGAGCCATTTGCGGCGCGGCATGAAATCCGGCTCGGCCCGGATCAGGGCCTCGGTGCGCTTACCGATCGCCGCATCCGACAGCGTGAAGTCGATCGGCACGCGGAACGGCTGCTGTGAATGCCACGGTGTGTCGACAAAGAACTCCAGACGGTTCCCCTCGGGATCGCGGCAATAGACCGACCATGCGTTACCATGGGTTACCGGCTGGATGTCGCTGACATCCGTATCCGACACAATTGCCTTGTGCACCTTGCGCAAATCACGAAGGGCCGGCATCCGGAATGAAATCTGGTTGACCGTGTTGAAGGACAGGTCGGCCGGCCGGCCGGTCGCCAGCACGATCTGGTGATGGTCCTCGGGCACGCGGCTCAGAAAGACCAGTTTGACCGGCCCCAGATCGCCCCGATCGGTGATCGTGAAGCCCAGAACACGCGTGTAAAACGCGGCCATCCGTTCCAGGTCGGTGACGTGCAGGCCGATATGACTGAAGGACAAAGCGGGCTTTTTGGACATCGGCCTCGTCGGCGGCCATCCCTTGCCGCAGTTGACACTGATGGGCAGTATCTTATATCGACGCCGAACGGTGGGGCCAGCCGGGTGTGGTGCGCCCGGAGTGTCTTTTTGGGAGCCAATGATTATGCGTACGTACTTGTCCATTGCGGTGGCGCTGACCGCGCTTGCCGGTATCGCGGCCCCGGCCCATGCCCAGGACGCCGCCGAGGGTGAAAAGGCCTTCAAGCGGGTCTGCTCGGCCTGCCATATCACCACGGCGGAAGGGCCCAAGCGTCTCGGCCCTTCTCTTTTTGGGATCGTTGGCCGGCATTCCGGCACGATCGAGGGCTTCCGCTACTCCGAGGCAAACAAAAAGGCAAACCTGACCTGGACTCCTGAAGTCCTCGACAAGTACCTGATCGACCCGAAGGCGGCCATTCCCGGCACGATCATGGCCTTCGCCGGCATCAAGAAGGACGACGAACGCAAGAATGTCGTCGCCTATCTGCAGACACTTAAGTAGAAGGATGCCCGCCGTCTCCGGCTTTTAGGAGACTCGGTCGTTCGGGGGCGATATGGATCTCAAGCAGTTCATTGCAGATGTTCCGGACTTTCCAAAACCCGGAATCCTGTTCCGCGACATTTCGCCCATGCTGGCCGACCGCGATGCATGGCATGCCGCCATCCGCCGGCTTGGCGAACTGATCGCCCCGCATAAGCCCGACCTTCTGGCGGGTATTGAATCCCGTGGGTTCCTCGTGACGGCGCCGCTGTCGCTGGAGCTGGGCTGCGGCTTCATGATGGTGCGCAAGAAGGGCAAGCTGCCCGGCAAGACGATGCCGCACACCTACGATCTCGAATACGGCAGCGATACGATAGAAATCCAACAGGATCTCATCCGCCCGGGCCAGCGCGTCGTTGTGGTGGATGACGTTCTGGCGACCGGCGGCACGCTTTCGGCGGCGATCACCCTTCTGCGCAAGGCTGGAGCGGACGTCCGCGCCGCCGTCTGCATCATCGAACTTAAAGCGCTTGAGGGCCGTAAACGGCTCGATCTGGCCTTTGAATCACTGGTCCAATACTGAACGGTCAATCGCGCCCACTGCCGCCGCCCGCGACGGGAGACCGCCAATTCTGCATAGTAGCTACGTTGAGAACCGAGTCGGGGGGCCGACCGGTGGATGGACGCTTGCCGGGCGCTGACCTGGGGTCTGCATGGCCGATCCGCTGTCGATGATTCTTCTCAGTGCCGCCTTCGGCTCGGCAATCTTGGCCGGAGCGCTGTTTTATCTGCGCCAGCATGACGGAAATTCCGCCATGGGCTGGTGGACCGGGGCACTGGCTGCCAATACGGTCCGGAACGCCGCCCAGTTTTCCGATGCCGCGCAGTTCACCGACTTCGGTGCGCCCATTGGCGAAGCCGCCCTCGTCATCGAAGCGGCAATGTTCCTGGTCGGCACTCAGCATTTCGTGGGAGCGCGCAGGCACTTCGGCACCATCATCGCCGTCTGCGGCGTTGCTCTTGCCTGGATCGGCATGACCGTTGCGCTGGATCTGCCGACGGATGCCCGCATGGTGCCGGCGTATCTCGTGACGGCCGCGGTCATGACCGCCACCGGCATCGTCTTCCTTCGTCACAGCCGGGACGCCCCGAACCTGGGCTATGTGTTGCTCGGCCTGCTCTTCGTTGGCTGGGGGATTCTTGCCGCTTCCTACCCCTTCTTCCGGCCGGCGCTGTCCCTCTTTCCCTGGGGGTTCGTTGCGGCACGTTCGCTCGGCCTGGCCACGGCGATCGCCCTTATCATCGTTTCGCTTCGCAGGCAGGCAATCGAACTGAAGGCGGCGAACCAGCGCGCGGCAAATTCGGCATCGGGCCTCGCGGCGACAGAGCAGCGCCTGCGAGACTTCGCGGAGGTTTCATCCGACTGGCTGTGGGAGATGGGTCCGGATCTGCGCTTTACGTACCTCTCGGAAAACATCCGTGAATCGCTGCCTGGCGAACCTTCGTCCTATCTCGGCAAGCGGCTCGACGACATTGTCGAGATCCTGCCCGATGAAACTGAAACCCGCAGCCTGCAGGCCAGGCATCCGTTCCGGGATATGAGGTGTGTCTTCCGCGCCCCCTCCGGTCGGGTGCGGCATCTTCTGATCAGCGGCAAGCCGGTCATTGCCGCGGACGGCAATGTGACCGGCTATCGCGGAACCGGCCGGGACGTCACCTTGAGTGTCGAGGCCACCGCCCGCGCAACCCAGGAACAGCGTCAGCTCATCGATGCCATCAACGGCCTCTCCCAGGGAGTCGCCCTGTACGATCGCAACGATTACCTGGTCGCCTGCAATCCCGCTTACGTGGGACTGAACGAACTGCCGGCCGAGTTCATCAAGCCCGGCGTCAGGTTCGAAGCTATCCTGCGGGAGCGCGTCGCGCGCGGCATCATGCGCCTGCAATCCAACGAAACAATCGAGGCGTTTCTCGCCCGCCGCCTCGATCCCGAACGCCGTGGCGCCGGCCCGGTCGAGGCGCAGATGGCCGACAAGCGCTGGTTCCTGATCCACGATCAGCGGTTGGGCGACGGCGGATACGCGGTGGTGATGACCGACATCACATCCGCGAAAGAGCACGAGCGCGAGCTTGCCGAGAAAACACGCCTGATGCAGAGCATGCTCGACAACATGGGCGAGGGTATCAGCGTGTTCGACTCCCAGCTGCGCCTTGTGCTGTGGAACGACCGCATGATCGAAATGGTCGGGCAGCCGCGCGACATGTACAGGCCCGGACTGCAGTTCGAAGAGGTCGTCCGCTTCTCGGCCGAGCGTGGTGAATACGGACCGGGCGATATCGAGGAACACGTTCAGGAACGCATCACGATGTCGGTTCAGCCGCATCCGCATCGCAACGCCCGCTGGCGCGTCAACGGCCGCTTCGTGGAACTGCGCCGTAATCCCATGCCGGGCGGTGGTTTCGTGACCGTCTACTCCGACCTCACGGAACGTCAACGCGTCGAGGATGCCCTGCGCGATGCGAAGGAATCCGCGGAATCCGCCAACCGCACGAAATCCGAAATCCTTGCCAATATGAGCCATGAGCTGCGCACGCCGCTCAACGCCGTCATCGGCTTTTCCGACATTATCCTGCGTGAAGCGTTCGGACCGGTCGGCCAGCCGCGTTATCTCGATTATGCACGGGACATCCATGAGAGCGGCACCCACCTGCTCGCCCTCATCAACGACATCCTCGATGTCTCGAAGGCGGAAGCGGGCCGCATCGAACTGCTCGACGGGCTGGTCGACGTGTCGGACCTCTTCGATTCCTGCATTCGCCTGGTGCGGGCGCGGGCCGCCGAAGCGAACATCGAAATCATCCTCACCTCCGTCGATCACATGCCCAAGCTGCAGGCCGATGGATTGCGGCTGAAACAGGTGCTGATCAACCTGCTGTCCAATGCCGTGAAGTTCACGCCCTCGGGCGGAACCGTCACGCTCAGCGGCGAATCAAGGAACGACGGAAGCGTCGTCCTGCGCGTGGCGGATTCAGGAGTAGGCATGTCTCCGGACGACATCCCCAAGGCGATGTCGCCGTTCGGCCAGCTCGAACAGTCCCTCGCCCGCCGTCATGCGGGCACCGGGCTTGGCCTGCCGCTGTCGAAAGCCCTGGTCGAGCTGCATGGCGGGCGGCTTCAGATTGACAGCGACCTCGGCAAGGGCACGACGGTCAGCATCATCCTGCCGGCCGACCGGGTGCTCGCCGCTTAGTCCGGCAGCGCCCCCTTGCGCAGCACGTCGAGCGGCAACGCCGCGAGATCCGTGGCGAAGGCCACGAAGCCCTGCGCCGCGTGATCCACCATCGCCCGACCGATCTCGGCCTTGCCGAGACGCGCGTCGCCGACCGCGCCCGCAGGGTTCAAATCCTGCGTCTGCCAGGCAAAGCGCAGCCGCCCACCTGACGCCATTTCAGGAAGCTTGGTCTCAAGCGTGCGCGCTGACGACGGGAAGTCCGCAATACGGTCGCGGCGCACGGTCTTTTCGGCCAGATGCAGGAGCAGCGACGTCTCGATCCCGCCGGCATGCAGGCCGGCTTCCTTCTCGGCAGCCGGGAAAAATTCATCCGACCGCATCATGCGCCAGCAATTGGCAACCATCGCCGCCATCGCATGGCGCGTGCGCAGCTCCTGCGCCGCGATTTCCAGCAGCTGCGGCTGACCGCCATGGCTGTTGAAGAACACGATCTTGCGCAGGCCCGTACGCCGCACCGATTCACCGGTCTCGACCAGCGTGCGCAGTAGCGTCTCGGGAGAAAGCGTCAGCGTGCCCGGAAAGTCGCGATGCTCGGGCGACAGGCCGAGTTCGATGGTCGGCAGGATCAGCAGCGAGAGATCGGCGGGTGCCAGTTCGACGACTCGCGAGAGAACGCCACGGCTGATCTCGGTATCGGTGCCGAGCGGCAGGTGCGGACCGTGCTGCTCGGTCGCCGCGACCGGAAGGACAGCCACCGTGCGCGCGAAATCCAGACCGGCGAAATCCGTCGTCGTCAGGTCCTTCCAGTAGCGCGCGCCCATGCCGATCAGCCCACGCCCGCCGTCGCGACGTCGCCCCAGTTCACCATGAAGCCTTCGGACCGGGTCAGGAAGCTCTCGACCACGTCAAGCACACGCTCGGGCTGGTCGATCTCGATATTGTGCGCGGCGTCCCAGATGTAAACGAGAAACGAGCGCTTCAGCCGGCTGCGCAGCAGCTGCACGCTTTCCGCCGGAATCATCCGGTCGAGCGTGCCGTGCAGCAGCAGCGTCATGTTCGTAATTCCATCGACCTTGGCCAGAAGTTCTTCATCGGTCTCGGCCCAGGCGTTGTACTGCTTGAGCATCTTGCGGTTGCCCGCCTCGACCTCCATCGATTTGGCATTGGGCGGCAGCTTCTCCGGATGCGCGAACAGCGCCTTCTTCAGCTTAACGGGATCGCGAGGAATGCCGCCTACACCTTTCGGACGGAACCCGGCTGGACAAGCGAGCACCAGATGCTCCACCCGCTCGGGCCGCAGCGCAGCGACCCATAGCGCCATCCAGCCACCAAAGGACTGCCCCATCACATCGCAGTTGGAGCCGATCACCGTATCGATGAACTCGCCTGCGAGTTTCGCGCCTGCCGGCATCGAATTGACTTCGGGATGCGTGTCCGATCCGTCGAAACCGGGCATCAGCGGAACGTAGACCTTGAACTTCTTGGCCAGACCCTCATGCACCTTCGTCCAGCGGATACCGCCGGCTGGGTGCAGATAGAGAAGCGGATGCCCCTCGCCTGAGACAAAATAGGTCAGGGTCCCGGTCGAGAGCTTCACTTGGTGCTGGGCTGGTTCCATTGCGGTCGGTATCCGTCGTCGTCAATAAGCTTAATCGGGGCGTTTCTGACACCGTGGGCGAACCGCCGCAAACGATTCATAAAGCGGCCGGTCCGGTACCCCCTGAAATTTAACTACATTTTTAGATATTTGGGGTTTCCTTGACACGTTAACCGTATATTTCCTTAATGCGGCGTATCTTTTCGGCCGCAGCGAGTCGCGCCAACCTCTGTTGAACAACGACCGGTTATGCCCGAAACGGACCCCCAGACCCTCCGCCGCGTCTACAAAATGCTGCGTCTCATCCGCCGCTTCGAGGAAGAAGTCGCGCGGATCTACCCCGAAGACAAGATCAAGAGCCCGGTCCACCTGTCGATCGGCCAGGAAGCCGTCGCGGTCGGCATCTGCGACGCCCTGACCCAGGAAGACCTCGCCGGCGGCACCTATCGCGGCCATGCGACCTACATCGCCAAGGGCGGCGACATCAACGCCCTGATGGCCGAACTCTACGGCAAGGACACCGGCTGTACGCGCGGCAAGGGCGGCTCCATGCATCTCATGGACATCGCGCACAACGTCATCGGCTCCTCGGCCGTCGTCGGCACGACTATTCCGATCGCGCTGGGCTACGCCCTCAAGCTCAAACAGGAAAAGAAGGGCCGCGTTGTCGCCTCCTTCATGGGCGACGGTGCGACTGAAGAAGGCGTCTTTCACGAAAGCCTGAACTTCGCGGCACTCAAGCGCCTGCCCGTTATCTTCGTGCTCGAGAACAATTTCTACGCCATCCACACGCCGATCGCGCGCCGTCAGGCGGTCCCTGAAGCGATCTGCGAGCGCGTGCGCACCTACGGCATTCCCGCCTATCGCGTGACGGATGGAGACGTCTTCAAGATCCGCCAGATCGTTGCCGATGCTCTCCCCAAGATGCGCAGCGGCGAATACGGCCCGATCTTCGTGGAATGCCACACCTATCGCTGGCGCGAGCATGTTGGCCCGGCGAACGATTACGATGCCGGCTATCGCTCGACCGATGACCTGCAGCCGTGGGTCGACAACGACCAGGTGCCCCGCGTTGCCGCCATGCTGCCGCCCGATGAGGTGAAGCTGATCAACGATGGCGTGGAAATTCTCGTGTCGCAGGCCGTTTCCTTTGCTGAGAAGAGCCCCTTCCCCGACGCCAAAGAGCTGATGACCAATGTCTACGCTTGAGAAAGCGCGGCCCGACGCCGCCGGCAATACGGGCGGTCGTCTCCTGAAATACGTTGATGCGTTGCGCGAAGCCGTCGATCAGGAGATGGAGCGCGACGAACGCGTGTTCGTCATGGGCCTCGATGTCGACGACCACAAGGCCTTGCAGGGCTCGACCCGCGGCCTGCTGCAGAAATACGGCGCCGACCGCATTTTCACCACGCCGCTCGCCGAAGACGCGATGACGGGTGCCGCGATCGGAGCTGCGATGGCCGGCATGCGCCCCATCCACGTCCATATCCGCATGGACTTTCTGATGCTGAGCATGAACCAGCTCATCAACATGGCGTCCAAGGCGCATTACATGTACGGCGGCGCCATCAAGGTGCCGCTGGTCGTCCGCTCCATCATCGGCAAGTCGTGGGGCCAGGGCCCGCAGCACAGCCAGGGCCTGTACTCGACCTTCATGCATTTCCCCGGCCTCAAGGTCGTCGCGCCGTCGAACGCGCACGATGCCAAGGGCTGCATGCTCGCCGCTATCCGCGACGACAACCCCATCATGTTCGTCGAGCACCGCCTGCTCTACCCGACCGAAGCCTATGTACCGGAGCAGATGTACGAGATCGCTCCCGGCAAATCGCGCGTGGTGATGCCAGGCGATGACGTCACCATGGTAGGCATCTCCAACATGGTCGTCGAATGCCTCCGTGCCCGCGAGCTGCTGGCCGATGTCGGCGTCTCCGCCGAAGTCATCGACCCGATCTGGCTGTCGCCGCTCGATACCGACACCATTGTCAAATCCGTTAAGCGCACCCGCCGCCTGATCGTTGTCGATAACGGCTGGACGATGTGCGGCGCCGGTTCCGAAATCGTGGCCCGCGTGGCCGAAGCGCTGGGTCCCGAAGGCAACTTCCAAGTCCAGCGCATGGGCTTCGCGCCGACGATCTGCCCGACCTCGCCTTCGATCGAAGACCATTTCTATCCCAATCCCGCGCGCATCGCGCAGACGGCGCACCGCATGGTGAAGCCGAAGGCGGCCGAATGGACGCCCGATGCCGAACGCGCAACCCTCGCCTACCAGAAACAGTTTCGCGGCCCCTTCTGATGTTCTATTCGCTTGCGTCGTCGTCCTGGGGTCCCGAAGAACTCCAGGCCATCCAGCGTGTCGTCGATAGCGGCATGTTCAGCATGGGCGAGAACGTCGCCGCCTTCGAGCGCGAATTCGCGGATTACTTCGGCGCAAAATATGGCGTGATGGTCAATTCAGGATCGTCCGCGAACCTCGTCGCCGTGGCCGCCCTCTGCCACACCAAAGAACGTCCGCTACAGCGCGGCGATGAAGTGATCGTCCCGGCCATTTCCTGGGCGACGACCTATCATCCGCTGCAGCAATACGGCCTCAAGCTGAAATTCATCGACGTCGATCTCGACACACTCAACATCGACGTCGAGCAGATCGAGAAGGCCATCGGTCCGCGCACGCGCATGATCCTCGCCGTCAGCATCCTCGGCAATCCCGCCGCCGTCGATGTCATGCGCAAGATTTGCGACAAGCACGGCCTGATCTTCATGGAAGACAACTGCGAATCCATGGATGCCGAGATCGGCGGCCGCAAGACCGGCACGTTCGGTCATGTGAACACCTTCAGCACATTCTTCTCGCACCATATCTCGACCATGGAAGGCGGCGTCGTCCTCACCGACGACAAGGAGCTGTTCCACCTAATGCGGGCCATCCGCAACCATGGCTGGACGCGCGACATCCCCGCCGACACGACGATCTACGAGAAGAAGGACAGCGACTTCTTCGAGGCCTATCGCTTCATCCTGCCCGGTTACAACGTCCGCCCGATCGAGTTGTCGGGCGCCATCGGACGCGAACAGGTCAAGAAGCTGCCGCAGCTCACGGCGCAGCGCCGCAAGAACATGGCGCATTTCCAGAAGCTGTTCGCCGGCGACGAGCGATTCATCATCCAGAAGGAGCACGGCAAGAGCTCCAGCTTCTGCTTCACCATCATCGTGAACCCGAAGCGCAGCGTTGACCGCGCGCGGGTGTTCGAGGCGCTCAAGAAGGCCGATATCGGTTATCGCATCATCACCGGCGGCAACTTCCTGCGCCATGATGTGATCAAGTATTTCGACTACGAAGTCGTCGGCGGCAGCACACCCAACGCCGACATCGCCCATGACTACGGCTTCTTCGTCGGCAACGCGCCGATCGACCTGACGCCGCAGATCGACAAGCTGCGCGAAGTCCTTGACCGCGCCTGCAACTGATCAATTCCGGAAAACTGACATGGCCCAGAGCTACTCGATCCTCATCACCGGCGGCGCAGGTTATCTCGGCTCCGTCCTGACTCCGCATCTGCTGTCGCTGGGCCACAAGGTCACGGTGCTCGACAATTTCATGCACCGGCAGCTGCCGCTGAACCATCTCTGCGCCGATCCGAATTTTGACGTGGTCCGCGGCGACTCCCGCGACGAGGCAAAGCTCAAGCCGCTGCTGGCCAAGGCCGACATCGTCATCCCGATGGCCGCCATCGTCGGCGCCCCGGCCTGCGATGCCGACAAGACCGCCTGCATCAGCACCAATCGCGAAGCCGTCGCGACGCTGGCCAAGCTCAGCTCGATCAACCAGCGCATCCTGATCCCGACGACCAACAGCGGCTATGGCGTCGGCCAGAAGGACAAGTTCTGCACCGAAGACACCCCGATCAACCCGATCTCGCTCTACGGCACCACCAAGATGGACGCCGAGAAGATTGTACTGGATCGCGGCAACGGCATCAGCTTCCGCCTCGCCACCGTCTTTGGCATGTCGCCGCGCATGCGCATGGACCTGCTGGTCAACGATTTCGTCTACCGGGCAATCGTCGACCGCGCGGTCGTGCTGTTCGAGCCGCACTTCAAGCGCAACTACATCCATGTCCGCGACGTCGCCCGCGCCTTCATCCACGGCATCGACAAGTTCGACACGATGAAGCAGCAGGGCGTGTTCAATGTCGGCCTCTCCGACGCCAACATCTCCAAGATGGAGCTGTGCGAGGAGATCAAGAAGCAGCTGCCGAATTTCGTGTTCGAGGAAGCCGCGATCGGCGAAGATCCCGACAAGCGCGACTACATCGTCTCCAATGAGCGCATCGAAGGCACCGGCTACAAGCCAACCTTCTCGCTCAAAGCCGGCATCACCGAGCTCATCAAGGGCTACCGGATGATGCGACCCAACCCGTACACGAACCTGTAATTTTGATTTCGTCATGCCCCGGCTTGACCGGGGCATCCACGCGAATGGATCACCTGATCAAGTCGGGTGATGACGGAAAAAATAGTATCCGCCCTACTGCGGCACGGTCATGAGCTCCAGCACATGGCCATTGGGATCGGTGAAGTAGACGCCGCGTCCGCCGCCCCAGCTGTTGATCTTGCCGTCGGTCAGGCTGGCCGGCCCGCTGCCATACGGCAGGAGCGCGCTTTTCACGCGCCCGAAGATTTCGTCGAACTCCGCATCGGTCACATGAAACGCATAGTGGCCAATCTCGAATTTGTCCGACTGGTCAAACAGGAAGGTCAGCGTATCGTTGACCTGAACCGGGCAGAAATACCCGTCAGGCCCCTCGTATTTGAGGCCGAATATCTGCGCAAAGAATTGCGCCGATGCTTCCTTATCGCGGACCGGAACGGTGGTGTGGTTCAGGACAATCATCCGGCGCCTCCCATACTCCCATAAAGATGGGACCGATCCTCCGCGCTGCCAAGAGACTCTCTGGACGGAGGGAAAACGCGGGTCCATCATCCGGCCAAGCGATTACGGAGAACGTCATGCCGAAATACCTCTTGGTCAGCTTCAAGACCTGCCCATGGGTGCAGCGTGCAGCCATCGTACTGCGCGAGAAGAAGATCGATTTCGAATTCCGGCACATCGAACCCGACAATCGCCCGGACTGGTTCCTTGCCATCTCGCCGCACAAGAAAGTCCCGGTGCTGCGCATCGACGATAAGGTTTCGCTCTTTGAGTCCAACGCGATTGCCGAGTATCTGGATGAAACCATCGTACCCCGCCTGCATCCGGAAGACCCGATCGAGCGCGCTGTCCATCGCGCCTGGACGGACTACATCCCGACCTTCTCAAGCTGCGTGACGGCCACCGGCTATTCGGACGACGAGGCCGCCTACAACAAGGCTTCGGCGGAAATTCCGACCGTCTTCGACAGGCTGGAGAAAGCCCTGGAGAAACAGGGCAGCGGGCCGTATTTCGCCGGCAGCCGCTATTCGCTGGTCGATGCGGGCTACGCGCCCTTCCTGCTGCGTTACACCCTGCTCGATCGCATCCGCCCGCTTGGCCATATCGAGACATTCCCCCGCCTCAAGGCATGGCGCGACGCGCTGCTGACGCGCCCCAGCACGCATTCCTTCCCGATCGACGAATTCGAGATGCTGTACCGCGAGACGCTGGTGAAGCGGAGGAAGTGGCTGTCGCAGTTTATCGATGCGCCAAAAGCAGCTGCGGAATAGGGCCAAGCGGCGGCTGCTCCACCAGATATTGCGGTTTGGCTAAATTCGGATAGGCTGCCGAAAGCGTTTGTTAACCAATATTGGCGACAATTGTCGGGAATTCCGAAGAAGAAGCGGCGGAGAACCCAGACCATGGCAGCCCTCGATCTCGTCCTGATCAATCCAGGGACGGGCAGCCGCACCTACCAGGACCTCGCCAACGACCTGACGGCCATCGAGCCGCCGCTCTGGGCAGGCCTGATTGCGACCTACACCCGCAACAAGGGTTACAGCGTCCGTATCATCGACGCTGAAGCCGAACATCTCGGCTCCGAGGAAGTTGCCCGGCGTGTGGCGGCCCTCAATCCGCTTCTGGTCGGTATGGTGGTCTACGGGCACCAGCCGTCGGCATCGACCCAGATGATGGTCGGCGCCGCAGCCGAGTGCCAGGCGATCAAGGAACTGGAGCCAAACCGCAAGATCCTCATCCTCGGCGGCCATATCTCCGCCCTGCCCGAACGGACGCTCCGCGAAGAAGCCGTGACTTACGCCTGCAACAGCGAAGGGCCGGTGACAGTCGATCAGCTTCTGGTCCAGCTCAAGAGCGACACACCCGACCTGTCCAAGGTCGAAGGCCTCGTTTACTGGGACGGCGACCAGGTGAAAAGCAACCTCGCCCCCAAGCTTCTCCTTGATCTCGACAAGGAGCTCCCGGGCTCCGCCTGGGACCTGCTGCCGATGGAACGCTATCGCGCCCATAACTGGCAGTGTTTCGGCGATCTCTCGTCGCGTCAGCCCTACGCGTCGATCTACACCACGCTCGGCTGCCCTTATCGCTGCTCCTTCTGCTGCATCAACGCGCCGTTCGGCAAGCCGAACTACCGCATGCGCAGCCCCAAGGTCGTCGTCGACGAGATGGAGCATCTCTACAAGACCTACGGCGTGAAGACCTTCAAGATCGTCGACGAGATGTTTGTGCTGAACGACCGTCACGTCAGCGGCATCTGCAACCTGCTGATCGAGCGCGGTCTCGGCGCCAAGTTCAACATCTGGGCCTATGCCCGCGTCGACACGGTGAAAGCAGTGCACCTGGAAATGCTACGCAAGGCCGGCATCCAGTGGCTGGCGCTGGGCATCGAATCCGGCAGCAAGCACGTCCGCGACGGCTCGTTGAAGTCGCTGAAGCATGACGACATCGTCGGCATCGTGCGCGAGATTCAGAAGGCCAACATCAACGTCATCGGCAACTACATCTTCGGGCTTCCGGATGATGATGAAGCTTCGATGCGCGAGACGCTGGAACTCGCCAAGGACCTCAACTGCGAGTTCTCGAACTTTTACTCGGCGATGGCCTATCCGGGCTCGCCGCTCTACAAGATGGCGGTCGAAAAAGGCTGGGAGCTACCCGACAGCTGGGGCGGTTATTCCCAGCACTCCTTCGACGCCAAGCCGCTGCGCACCGAGAAAGTGTCGGCCGGCCAGGTGCTCAAGTTCCGCGACGAAGCCTTCCACGAATATTTCGCCAATCCGCGCTACCTCGACATGGTGACGCAGCGTTTCGGCTGGGATACGCGCAAGCATGTCGAGCAGATGAGCAAACATCGCCTGAAGCGGAAGCTCGTGGATGAACTCGTCCCCGCGTGACCCTGCAGCGGCTGGATCGCAAAGCCTCGCTTCTGTCGATGTCGCGGTCCTGGCCGGCGGGCTGGGCACGCGGCTGCGCTCCGTCATCGGCGCGACGCCCAAGATCCTGGCGCCCATCGGCGACACGCCGTTTATCGATCATCTCCTGACCTGGCTGCGCGGCTTTGGCGTGCGCCGCGTCGTGCTGTGCCTGGGCGTCGGCTCGCAATCGGTGCTGGACTATCTCAAGGCCCATCCGGCGCATGACATGGAGATCGTGACATCGGTCGAGCCCGAACCGCTCGGCACCGCCGGCGGCATCCGCTTCGCCGCCCCGCATTTCAAATCCGATCCGGTCGTGGTGATGAACGGCGATACGTTCATCGACGCCGATCTCGGCGCCCTTGTGGCGGCGCATCGGGCCGCCGCCGCCAAGGCCTCGATCCTCTGCATCCCCGTTCCCTCCACGGCGCGCTACGGCCGCCTGGATATCGACGGTTCAGGCCGCATCGTCCGCTTCGCCGAAAAAGACCCCGCCGATACCGGCCCCGGCGCCATCAATGCCGGCATCTATGCGTTCTCGCGCGGCTGGCTCGCCGATTTCGTCCGCGGCACCGGCCCGTCGCTGGAACGCGATGTCTTCGCCGCCGCGCCGTCAGGCACGTTTCAGGCGGTGCTGGCCCCGGCCGGCGCCAGCTTCATCGATATCGGGACCCCGGAAAGCTTCGCTGAAGCCCCGGGGGTTATTGCCCGCGCGCTCGCGCGTCGGGATTTTGCAAAGGCTGTCCGCGCATGATCATCTCCCGCACCCCGTTCCGGATTTCGCTGTTCGGCGGCGGCTCCGATTATCCCACCTGGTATCGCGAGCATGGCGGGTCCGTGCTCGGCATGGCGATCGACAAGTACTGCCGCATCAGCGTGCGCCACCTGCCGCCGTTCTTCGAGCACAAGCACCGCATCGTCTATTCGCAGATCGAGCTGGTGAATGACGTCACCAAGATCGACCACCCTTCGGTTCGAGCGATCCTCAGCGAGATGCGCATCCAGAACGGTATCGAGGTCCATCATGACGGCGACCTCCCCGCCCGCTCCGGCCTCGGCTCCAGCTCATCCTTCACCGTCGGACTGCTCAACGCGCTCAATGCGCTGCAAGGGCGGCGGGTAACCAAGCTCGAACTCGCCCGCGAGGCGATCCGCATCGAGCAGAACGTCATCAAGGAGAATGTCGGCTCGCAGGATCAGATCTGGGCGGCCTATGGCGGGCTCAACCGCATCAATTTCCTGCAGGACGACACCTTCCAGGTCCACCCGATTATCCTGCCGTCGCAGCGGCGGCTGGCGCTGCAGGGTTCGATCATGATGTTCTTCACCGGACTGTCGCGCTATGCGTCGGAAATCGCCGGCAGCAAGATCGCGAATCTCGAGCAGAAGAAGAAAAACGTCTTCCGCATGACCGAGATGGTCGACGAGGCGCTTGATGTCCTCAACGATCCCAACCGCCCGCTCGATGAGATCGGCCGGCTGATGCATGAAAGCTGGATGCTGAAGCGCGATCTGGCGACCCAGGTCACCAACACGACCATCGACGATATTTATGCGGCAGGCCGCGAGGCGGGCGCCACTGGCGGCAAGCTGCTGGGAGCCGGCGGCGGCGGCTTCATGGTGTTCTTTGTGCCGCAGGACCGCCGCCGTGCCGTCCGCGAGAAGCTGAAGAACCTGATCAACGTCACCTTTGCCATCGACACCGAAGGCAGCCGCATCATGCTCTACGAGCCGGACGGCTTCACCAACTGATGGCCGCGCCCAAACAGTCTTCCGTCACGCTGCGCCGGCGCATGCTCGCGCTGGAAAATTCGAAATGGCGGGTCTTTCGCGACGACATCACCGGCGCCGACGGCACCGAGGTCGATGGCTTCATCGTCGTGGCGCCCGTCACCGCGAGGCCGGACAATATCGGCGGCGTTAGCGTGCTGCCCGTGCTGCCGGACGGGCGCGTCGGCCTGTGCTGGAACTACCGGCATCCGCTCGATCTCTATTCCTGGGAAGTGCCGCGCGGGTTCATCGATCCCGGCGAAACCGATCTCGGCAACGCCGCCCTGCGGGAGTTGATGGAAGAAGCTGGCCTCGCCTGCGACCGCGACAGGCTGATCGCGATCGGCACCGTCGCGCAGGAAGCCAGCACGCTGGCCGTCAAGGGCGCGCTGTTCGTCGCGCTGGACTGTCGCTTTGAAACGAAACCCGACCTTTCAGAGCCGGGACTTGGCGAACTGGTCTTCCACACCCTGGACGAAGCCCTGAAGCTGGCGGACCGCGGCGAAATCCAGGATGCGGCAACACTCATCACGCTGTATCGCTTCGCGCTCAGCCCGCACCGGATTTAGAGAAACTCCAGCAGGGCCTTTGAAAATTCCGCCGGGCGCTCGTGCGGAATGGGGTGGCCCGTGCCCTCGAAGACAACGAGCTTCGAGCCTTTAATCCCGTCGCGCAACGCTTCCCCAAGCGAAAGATCGTTCACCTTGTCGTCGCGGCCCCAGACGATCAGCGTCGGCGCCTTGATGTGCTTCAGGCGGCGCACCACGTTGTAGCGCTGGCGGGTCAGCGGGTTGGTCATGTGCTTCATGACCTTGGCGAACGCCGCGGTGTGCGCGGGATCGCTGACTTTATCCACGTAAGCCTGGACGATCGGTTTGGCCGGGAGCGCCGAGTCAGCCAGGCGCTTGGCGATGCGCTCGCGTACGCCATCGACGGCGGGTGGCGTCCAGTCGACCATGTTCTGTAACGGGCGGCTCGATGCGCCGCCGGCGGCGCTGAGCACCAGCTTGTTCACGCGCTCCGGGCTTTCATAGGCGATCAGCGACGCCAGCCAGCCGCCCATCGAATGTCCGACGATGTTCGCCTTCTCGATGCCGAGGACATCCATGAACTCGCGGATATGGTCGACCTGATAGGCAAAGGAGAACTCGAGATCGAACGGATCGCCCGGGCCCCAGTTCAGGCTGTCGATGGCAAGCACGCGGACCTTGGGCGCCAGCGCCTCGATCACGCCGAGCCAAATATCGCCGCCGCTCTCGATACCAGCGCCGTGCAGCAGGATAGTCGGAAAGCCGGTCCCTGCCTCGAAGTAGCGGGTCCGGCCATGACTCATCACGGCATAATTTTCACTGACCTGAATTCGGCCTGCCACGTTTCTTCCCCCTGCCCCTGAAAACCATCGCTCAGCGCTTGCGCCACGCCCTGTATTGCTCGATCAGGCCGCTTGTCGATGCGTCGTGATCGCCGATCTTCGCGCCGTCCTGCAATGACGGTTCGATCTTCTTGGCCAGTATCTTGCCGAGCTCGACACCCCACTGGTCGAACGAATTGATGCCCCAGATGATGCCCTGCACAAACACCTTGTGCTCGTACATCGCCAGCAGCGCGCCCAGGGTCCTGGCATCCAGCCGGCGCACCAGGATCGAATTGGTCGGACGATTGCCAGGATAGCGCTTATAGGGCGGCTCGTCGTCGGGATGGTCGCTGCCGCGCATCAGGGCTTCGGTCTGCGCCAGGAAATTCGCCATCAGGGCGTCGCGGCTGTCGCCGCCTTCGGCCGCCGCGATGAAATCGGCGGTCACCAGATGCGTGCCCTGATGCAGCAGTTGATAGAAGGCGTGCTGCCCTTCCGAGCCCGACCCGCCCCAGATCACCGGACCGGTCGAATAGGCCAGCGGATTGCCATCGCGGTCGACCGACTTGCCGTTGCTCTCCATGTCGAGCTGCTGCAGCCAGGGCGGCACCAGCCGCAGACGCCAGTCATAGGTCAGGACAGCATGCGTCTCGGCCTTGAAGAAGTTTGCATACCAGATGCCAAGCAGCGCCAGGGTTACCGGCAGGTTCTGCTCCAGCGGCGCCGTGCTGAAATGCTCGTCCATCGCCTGCGCGCCATCCAGCAGCTCCTGAAACACCTCCGGTCCCAGCGCGATGGCAATCGGCAGGCCGATGGCCGACCACAGCGAATAACGACCGCCGACCCAGTCCCACATCGGAAAGATGTTCTCGGCATCGATCCCGAATTTCTGCGCCGCGTCCGGGCGCGAGGTCACGGCGGCGAAATGGCGCGCCACCCGCTTCTCATCCTTCAACGCGCTGGTCAGCCAGCTCCGCGCCAGCGTGGCGTTGGCCAGTGTCTCCTGGGTCGAGAAGGATTTGGACGCGACGATGAAGAGCGTGGTCGCCGGGATCAGCCCATCGAGAACCGCGGCAAGTTCGGCATCGTCGAGACTGGACACAAACCTCACCCGCACCGGCGCGAACGCCGGACGCAAGGCTTCGACGACCATGCGTGGCCCCAGATCCGATCCGCCGATACCGATATGCACGACATCGGTAATGCGCGTATCGGTATGCGGCTTGTGCGAGCCGTCGCGAATGCCCGCCGCGAATTTAGCCATACGATCGCGGACCGCCTTAATTTCTGCAACGATGTCCTTCCCGTCGACCGTGATCGGCTTACCCTTATGGCGCAGCGCCGTGTGCAGCACTTGCCGCTTTTCGGTGTTGTTGATCGGCTCGCCGCCGAGCAGGCAGCCCGTCCACCCCTTCACGTCGGCGGTGCGCGCCAGCTCATGCAGCAGCCGCATCGTCTCGTCGGTGACGCGGTTCTTCGAATAGTCGAGAACGAAATCGTTCCAGCGGATTGAGAACTTCCGCGCGCGTTCGGGATCGGCCTGGAACAGGTTCCGCATCTTCAGGCCGGAGACGGCGCCCTGATGCGCGGCGAGGGCCTGCCAGGCGGGCGACTTGTCGATGGATGGTTTCACGTGGGGGTCCTGAGGCCGTCTGGAGCAGCCGTCATTGAACGGGGCTAAGGGCTGTCGGTCAAACGTTGTTTCCGGAATACCGTTCCGGCAAGTGACAAGGAAGTGGCGTCCCCACCCCCTACCGGCTAGAAATCAGCCCGTCCCTGCCCTCCAGGAGCATGTCATGGCCAGTCCGAAGCTCGATGAATCCGCCCGCGGCGTTTACATCATATCCGCAACGCCGTTCAGCGATACCGGCGAGATCGATTATGAGAGCACCGACCGGCTCGTCGATTTCTATCTGGAGGGCCGCGTCAACGGCATCACCATCCTCGGCGTGCTGGGCGAAGCCCCGAAACTGTCGGGCGAGGAATCAATCGCCTTTGCCGATCACGTTCTCAAGCGCGTCGCTGGCCGCGTGCCGGTCGTCGTCGGCGTCAGCAGCGCCGGCAATCTCAATCTGAAGCGTCTGACCGACAAGGTGATGGCTTCGGGCGCCGCCGGCGTCATGGTGTCGCCGATCGCCGGCCTCAAGACCGATGAGCAGATCGAAAACTATATTGGTGGCCTGATCAAGGAACTCGGCGTCAGCGTGCCTATCGTGCTGCAGGATTATCCGCAGCTCACCTCCGTCTTCATGTCAGCGCCGCTAATGAACCGGCTGTTCACCAATTTTCCCAGCCTGAAGATGCTCAAGCACGAAGACGTGCCGGGCCTCAAGAAGCTGGGCCAGATGCGCGCGGCCGAGGCGCGCGGCGAGCGCCGCCGCATCAGCGTGCTGGTCGGCAACAGCGGCATGTTCCTGCCGATGGAGCTGGCGCGCGGCGCCGACGGTGCCATGACCGGCGTCGCCTATCCGGAAATGCTGGTCGGCGTGTGCGAGAAGTTCTTTGCCGGCGACAAGCAAGGCGCCGAAGACCTCTACGACGCCTTCCTGCCGATTGTGCGCTACGAGAATCAGTCCGGTGTCGGCCTCGCCATCCGTAAGGAAATCCTGCGCCGCCGCGGCATCCTCAAGACCGCGAAGCTGCGCACGCCGGGCGGCAGTCTCGATGCCGACGACCAGAAGGAACTCGACAACCTGATGGCCCGCCTCGATCGGCGTCTGGGACAGATCGGTGTGACACTGAGCGACCCGAAGCTGCGCCGCGCAAGCTGACTCCGTCTCAGCCAAAATCGCGGAGCATCTCGATAATCATCTTCCGCTGCGCCGGGCCAATCCGTTGCGCCACGACCTGTTCGTGGCGTTCAGCCAGTTTCTTGGTGCGCTCCAGCAGCTCATAGCCGGCTTCGGTCAGATGCACGGAGTGCGAGCGACGATCCGATTTCGATTTCAGTCGCTGCGTCAGCCCCTGCTTCTGCATGTGATGCAGGACCCGCACCAGCCGCGCGCGCTCGATCCCCAGCGTCGCCGCAACCCGTGACTGCGAGGCGCCGGGATTGGCGCCGATCACCACCAGCACCGAATACTCGCCGGGCCTAAGCTTCAGACCGACGAATTCCTTCCCGAATTCCTTGAAGATCCAGATCTGGAAGCGCCGGACGAAATAGCCTACGCGATCGCCGAGATCTCCGAGATCGAGGGCGCGTGGCTTTCCCTTCGAAGCTCTGGCGGACGGCCGTTTGAGTGTCTGTCGGCTGGACATCTCTCTCCCCTTTAGCCCGGCTGGGGGCCTTTTTCGACCCTCTTTCCCCATTGACGTAATTGTTGTCACCGACAACAATGTAAAAAACAAGCCGACTGAACGACACCAAAATCAAAAACCCGGGGAGGTTCGCATGACCAAGGCTCGTCTCAAGCTCAACCGTCGCGTTTTCCTGGCCGGCTCCAGCGCCACCATCGTGGGCGCCAGCGCCCTCGGCCGCGCCTACGCGCAGGGCGCTGCGCTGAAGGTTGGCGTCGTCCTGCCGACATCGGGCTATCTCGCCCAGATCGGCCAGGCCTGCATGCGCGGCGCGCAACTCGCCGTGAATGTCCTGAAGGATATGGGCTACCCGGCCATCGAGATCATGGCGGGCGACAGCGAATCCAGCCCCGATGTGTCGCGCGCCTCCGGCGAACGCCTGATCAATGGCGGCGTCCATGCCCTGACCGGCGCCTTCGATTCCGGTCACACCACGACGCTGGCGCAGGTCGCGGAACAGCGCGGCATTCCGCTGCTGATCAATATCGCCGCCGCCCCGCCGATCACTGAGCAGGGTTACAAATTCGTGTTCCGCAATTTCCCGCGGGCCCCGGAACTCACCGTCGGCGCGTTCGACATCCAGAAGCAGATCGTCGCTGTCTCCGGCCGCACACCGACCAAGGCCGTCGTCCTCCACCGCAACGACACCTACGGCAGCGCGATGCGGGCTGCCTTCGGCGCCGTCGCGCCGCAGATGAACCTGCCCTACCCGATCGTCGAGTACATCTCCTACGACACGCAGGCGCGCGACCTCTCGGTCGAAGTCGCCAGGGCAAAGGCAACGGGTGCCGAGCTTGTCATCGCGGTCAGCGCGCTCAACGACGCGATCCTGCTGACCCGCGAAATGGTGAAGCAACGCTTCGAGCCGTGGGGCATCGTCGCCGCGGGCCCCGGCTGGTATGACGGCCCGTACATGAAGACGCTGGGCAAGATGGGGAACTATCCGATCTCGGCTGTTCCCTGGTACGACCCGCGCAAGCCGGCGGCGCAGAAGATGCTCGATGCGCATCTCAAGGCGTTCCCGGGCGCTGCCGTCGACGCCAACGCCGCCTACACATTCGAGGCCCTGCTGGTGCTGGCCGATGCCTACAAGCGCGCCCGCTCGACCACGCCGCAGGCGCTGGCCGACGCGATCCGCGCCACGGATATCAAAGCGAATGACAGCATCACCATCGGCGACGGCGTGAAATTCGACGCCAAGGGCCAGAACAACAGCCTGAAGGTCGCCGGCATCCAAAATTTCGACGGCGAGGCGAAAGTGGCGCTGCCGCTCTCCTCGGCCGAGCGAAACCTCGCCTTCCCGGTTCCGGGCTGGCGAAATCGCGGCTAACCACTAGCGTCCTGCCGAGTATCCAGCGTGGCGAAATCCGCGAAAATGTGGATACTCGGCCAAACCATTTAAGGGGGAGTACACCATGCCCAGAAAGACCCAGATCAATCGCCGCCTGTTCCTTGGCGGCACATCCGCCGCCGTCATGGCGCATTCGCTTTCGGTAAGCGCCAGCCGCGCCCAGACCGCCGCCCTCAAGGTCGGCGTCGTTCATCCGACCTCCGGCTATCTGGCCCAGATCGGCCAGGCCTGCAATCGCGGCGCCCAGGCGGCGCTACCTGTGCTGAAAGAGATGGGTTATCCCGATGTCGAGATCATGCTGGGTGATTCGGAATCAAACCCCGACATCGCGCGCGCAGCGGGCGAACGCCTGATCAACGGCGGCGCACACACCCTCGTAGGCGCCTTCGATTCCGGCCAGACCACGACCCTGGCCCAGGTTGCCGAACAGCGCAGCATTCCGCTGGTCATCAACATCGCCGCCGCCCCGCCGATCACCGAGCAGGGCTACAAGTTTGTGTTCCGCAACTTCCCGCGCGCGCCTGAAATCGTCGGCGGTGCGTTTGACGTGCAGCGCCAGCTCTTCGCTGCGTCGGGCCGTTCGCCCACCAAATGCGTGGTGCTGCATGCCAACGACACGTTTGGCACGGCGATGCGCGGTGCATTCGGCGCGATGGCGCCCAATGCGCGCATGCCTTACACGATCACCGACTACATCTCCTACGACCCGCAGGCGCGCGATCTCTCGGTCGAAGTCGCCAAGGCGAAGGCCAGCGGCGCGGAGCTGCTTCTGACGGTCAGCCGCCTCAACGACGCCATGCTCATCACCCGCGAAATGGTGAAGCAGCGCTGGGAGCCATGGGGCATCATCGCCGCTGGCCCAGGCTACTACGAAGGCGCGTACATGAAGACGCTGGGCAAGCTCGGCAACTACCCGATCTCCACTGTTCCCTGGTACGACCCCCGCAAGCCGCTGGCGCAGAAGATGATCCAGGCGCATCTCAAGATGTTCCCGGGTGCCGCGATCGACACCAACACCGTCTTCACCTTCGAGGCGATGCTGATCGCCGCCGATGCGTACAAGCGGGCCCGCTCCACGCAGGCGCAGGCTTTGGCCGAAGCGCTGCGCGCAACGGATATCAAGGACAATGCGGCGCTGAGCGACGGCATCAAGTTCGACGCCAAGGGTCAGAATGTCGGCCTCAAGATCGCCGGCATCCAGAACTTCAACGGCGAATGCAAAGTCGTCATCCCGCTGGCCTCGGCCGAGCGCAACTTCGTGTTCCCGCAGCCCGGCTGGCAAGGCCGCGCCTGATCACGCAGGAGACTCTTGGGACCCGCACCCTTCGGGGTGCGGGTTTTTCATGAACGCGCGCGCATGCCCGTAGAAATCTATCTCAACCAGATTGCCAGCGGTGTCCTGACCGGCCTTGTCTACGGCCTGTCCGCGCTCGGCCTCTCCGTCATCTTCGGCGTCTGCAAGATCGTCAATTTCGCGCATGGCGAGATGATGGTGATCGGCATGTATCTCGCCCTTCTGCTGTTCCGCTGGCTCGGCCTCGACCCGCTGATCAGCATCCCGCTGGTCGGCCTGATGCTGTTCGCCGCCGGCTATGCTTTGCAGGCGGGCCTGATCAATCGCCTGATCGACGTCCCCGATCACATGCAGTTCATCCTGCTGGCTGCCCTCGCCATCGCTATGGTCTCGGGCTGCCTGATGATCTTCGGCCCCGACGCGCAGAATGTGCAGCTTTCTTACACTTACGATTCCTATGAGATCGGACCGCTCCTGATCGACAAGGTCCGCGTTCTCGCCGCAGCCGCCGCGATCATTGTGGCGGGGCTGCTCGCCGCCTTCTTCCGCTGGACCCGGATCGGCAAGGCGATCCGCGCCTGCAGCGACAATATCGTCGGCGCGCGGGTCATCGGCCTGAATGTGAAGCATCTCTTTGCGCTGTCCTTCGGCCTCGGCTCCGCCTGCATCGGTGCCGCCGGGTGCATCCTGCTGCTGATGGTCGACGTGCAGCCCTTCCTCGCCGTCGAGTACACGCTGCTGGCCTTCGTGGTGGTGATCGTCGGCGGGCTCGGCAGCCTGACCGGCGCGCTGGTCGCCGGCGTGCTGATCGGCGCCTCTGAAGCCGTCGCCGGCCTGCTGATCCAGCCGTCGCTGAAATCCATGTTCAGCTTCGGGCTGCTGATCGTCGTGCTGCTGTTCCGGCCGCAGGGCCTCATGGGCAAGCGCACATGATCAAACTCTGGCTCGGTCAGGTGCCGCCGCGCGGCCTTGTCCTGCTGGCGATCCTGATGATCGCGTTGCTGGTCGCGCCGTTCGTTGTCGATTCCTACACGCTGTCGGTCCTGATCATCGTGTTCTACTTCGCCTATCTGGGACAGGCGTGGAACATCATGATGGGCTTCGCCGGCCAGCTCTCACTCGGTCACGCGCTTTACTTCGGCGTCGGCGCCTATACCTCGGCTGCCCTCTTTGTGCATTTCGGCGTCTCGCCGTGGTTCGGCATGCTGGCCGGCGGGCTGCTCGCCGCCCTGGTCGGCGCGTTCATCGGCTTCCTCGGCTTCCGGTTCAAGATCGGCGGCGTCTACTTCGCGATCCTGACCATCGCGTTTGCCGAGTTCACTCGAATTCTTGTCGACCATATCGGCTGGCTGGGCGGCTCCGGCGGCTTCTTTTTGCCCGTTGCCAACCGCACCACCAACGATGTTTGGGCGCTGCGTGGCGCGCCGGTGATGTTCTATTACATCTGGTTCGCGGCCAGCATCGGCGTGCTGGTGCTGTGCCGAGCGCTACTGTCGAGCCGCCTTGGCTATTTCTGGATGGCGATCCGCGAAGATGAGGAAGCGGCGCAGGCGCTCGGCATCAATACCTTCCGCTACAAGATCCTCGCCGTCGTGTTGTCGGCCTCGCTGACCGCGTTCGGCGGCACGCTCTACGCGTTCTACAACAACAACCTGTTTCCGGGCCCGATCTTCAGCATCGCGCGATCCATCGATATGCTGCTGGGTGCGATCATCGGTGGCGTCGGTACCCTTATGGGCCCGATCGTCGGCGCCTTTATTCTCACGCCGCTGGGAGAAGGCCTCACCCTGCTGATCGAGGAGTTCAAATCCTCCGACGCGCGCGTCGACGGCATCAAGCAGGTCTTCTACGGCATCTGCGTCGTCCTCATCGTTGTCTTCCAGCGCCGCGGCGTGTGGCCGTACTTCAGCCGCAAGCTTGGTCTGGGCGGTAAGGAGGACCGGTCGTGAGCACTCTCGCGGTCCGCAACATCTCCAAGCGCTTCCGCGGCCTGCAGGCCGTGAAGAACGTCTCGTTCGACGTTCCCGAAGGCTCGATCATCGCGCTGATCGGCCCCAACGGCGCCGGCAAGACGACGACGTTCAACCTGATCGCCGGCGTGTTTTCGCCCGACGAAGGCGAGATTCGCTTCGGCGACAAATTTCTGAACGGCCTGAAGCCGCACGAGGTCTGCGCGACAGGCCTCGCCCGCACCTTCCAGATCGTGCGTCCCTTCGCGGAACTGTCGGTGGAAGAGAACGTCATCGTCGGCTGCCTGCACGCGATCAAGGATGTCGAGGCCGCCCGCGCGGCGGCCCGAACGATCCTGGAACGGATCGGCCTGTGGTCGAAGCGCGATCAGCGCGCAGCCAGTATGACCCTGCCCGACCGCAAGCGTCTGGAAGTCGCGCGCGCCCTCGGCACCAAACCCAAGCTACTGCTGCTCGACGAGGTGATGGCGGGCCTACGGCCGACCGAGTGCGACGAGATGATCGCCTTCTTTCGCGAGATCAACCGCGACCTCGGCGTCACCATCCTGCTGATCGAGCATGTCATGCGCGCCGTGATGGCGCTGGCGCAGCATATCGTGGTGCTGAACCATGGCGAGAAGATCGCCGAGGGCGCCCCCGAAGCGGTGGTCCGCAATCCCGCCGTGCTGGAATGCTATCTCGGCGAGGAAGCCGTCTGATGCTGACCGTCGAGAAACTCGATTTGTACTACGGAGACGCGCAGGCGCTCGACGGCGTCTCGCTGGAGGTCCCCGACAAGGAGATCGTGGCGATTGTCGGCGCCAACGGGGCCGGCAAGACCTCCCTCATCCGCTCCATTGCCGGCATGGAAAAACCCAAGGCCGGGCGCATCCTGTTCAAGGGCCAGGACATCGCGGGGCTGGAAAGCCATGACGTCTGCGCGCTCGGGATCGGCCAGGTCGCCGAAGGGCGCCAGATCTTTCCGACCATGAGCGTCGCCGACAATCTGGAATGCGGGGCGTTCCTGGCGCGGGCGCGTGGCAAGGAAACCGAGACGCTTGCCTATGTCTACGACCGCTTCCCGCGTCTGGCGGAACGCCGCGGCCAGGCCGCCGGCACGCTGTCGGGCGGCGAGCAGCAGATGCTGGCCATCGGCCGCTGCCTCATGGGCAAGCCGGAACTCATCATGTTCGACGAGCCGTCGCTGGGCCTCGCCCCCACCCTCGTCCAGGAAGTCTTCCGCGTGATCCGCAGCCTGCACGAGGAAGGCATGACCATCGTCCTGGTCGAACAGAACGTCGCGGTTTCCCTGAAGCTCGCGAACCACGCCTATGTCCTGGAGAACGGGCGAATCGTGATGTCCGGACGCGGCGAAGATCTCCTCCACGACGACCGGGTCCGGCAGGCCTATCTCGGCCTATAGTTGGAATTGACAAATACTTGACGGGCGCCCTGCCTTTTTGGGCGCCAATTGCGACCCCACCAGCGAATCACGTTGACGGCGCAACCGCCGGGCCTACTTTAGCCGGCCGGTCCGGACAGGACTTTGCGTATTCCGGGAGAACGTCGTCGATGGCAGGCCCCACATTCCGTCAGGTCATTGAAGAGGCCAACAAGGAAAGCCTGCCGCTGATTCTGCCCGGCGCCCATGACGGTCTCAGCGCGCGTCTGCTCAAGCAGGCCGGCTTCAAAGCCTATTTTATCGGCGGATTTCCCGTGGTGGCGGCGCGTTACGGCGTCCCCGACCTCGGCCTCAAGGGCCTGGGCGAAATTTCGGCGGCTGTCTACGACATGATTGGCGTCAACGACACACCTGTGCTGGTCGATGCCGACGACGGTTACGGCGACGTGAAGAACGTCGTGAACACCGTCCACACCTACGAACGCATGGGCGCCCATGCTTTGTGCTTCGAGGACCAAACCTGGCCCAAGCGCTGCGGCCACATCGAAGGCAAGACGGTCGTGCCAATGGAGCTGATGGAAGCGAAGATCCGCGCCGCCTGCTCCGAGCGCATGAACAAGGATACGTTCATCCAGGCGCGCACCGATGCGCGGCTGGTCAACGGAATCGACGACGCGCTGCACCGCGCCGAGCGCTACATTGAAGCCGGCGCCGACGGCATCTTCATCGAGGCGATGACCAGCGTCGAGGAGATGGAACGGGTCGGCAAGATGTTCAAAGGCGTGGTGCGTTTCGCCAGTCGCCTCGAAGGCGGATTCACGCCGAACATCCCGATGGAAGACATCTACAAGCTCGGCTACAACGTGATCGTTCCGGGCCTCACCGTGATCATGCATGTCGCTGCCGCGATCAAGAGAGTCGCCGCCGACATCAAGTCGCGGAAATTCGCCCTCCACGGCGAAATCATGCCCTTCGATGAGTTCAAGACCGTCCTCGGCCTCGACGAATGGGGCCGGATCGAGGACACCTACGCACCCAAAAAGCAGTAATTTTCAGGATCTGAATACATGGTTCTTCTGGCAGTCGATATCGGTGGCACCTTCACCGATCTCATGGGTTATGACGAAGCCCAGAAACGTTTCTTCCAGGCCAAGAGCCTGACCACGCCGCACGAATTCTCGCAGGGCATCATCGACTGCGTGAAGAAGAGCGGTGTTACGGTCGGCTCGGTCGCCGAACTGATCCACGGCACGACAGTCGCCATCAACACGCTGATCGAGCGCACCGGCGCCAAGACGGCGCTGGTGGTGACGCGCGGCATGCGCGACATCTACATCATCGGCCGCGGCAACCGCCCGGAATCGTACAATCTGCTCTTTCACCGCGCGAAGCCGCTGGTGCCGCGCCATCGCACCCATGAAGTAAACGAACGCGTGCTGGCGAGCGGCGATGTCTACGAAAAGCTGGATCCCAAGGAGATCGAGGAACTGGCGAAGGTGATCAAGGAGCAGGACGTTGAGTCCATCGCCGTCTGCTTCATCCACTCCTACGCCAATCCGAAACACGAGGCGGAAGTTGGCCGCATCCTCAAGGAAAAGCTGCCGGGCGTTTACGTCTCGCTTTCGCACGAGGTGCTGCGCGAGTTCCGCGAGTACGAGCGCCTGTCGACCACGGCGGTCAATTCCTATGTCGGCCCGCGCGTGAGCGGCTACATCACCAATCTCGAGGGCCAACTCAAGACCATCGGCTTCAACGGCGACCTCGCCATCATGCAGTCGAACGGCGGCGTGATGTCTCCCGACGCCGCGAAGAAGCGCCCGGCGACGATGATGGAATCCGGCCCTGTCGGCGGCATCATCGCTTCGGCCGAAGTCGGCAAGGCGCTGGGCTACCAGAACGTCATCGCCTTCGATATGGGTGGCACCACGGCGAAAGCCTCACTGGTGCAGGACGGCGAGCCCACGCATGCCGAAGGTTATTACGTCGGCGGCTACGCCAGCGGCGATCCGGTCATCCTTCCCGTCGTGGCGGTGGTGGAAGTCGGCGCCGGCGGCGGCAGTATCGCCTGGCTGGATGAGGTCAACGCGCTGAAGGTCGGCCCCAAGAGCGCCAGCGCCGCCCCCGGGCCGATCTGCTACGGCCGCGGCGGCACCGAACCTACCATCACCGACGCCAATGTCGTGCTGGGCCGTGTCGGCGCCGAGGACTTCCTGGGCGGCGAAATGCCGCTGGATGCCAAGGGCGCCCTCGCCGGCATCAAGAGCAAGCTTTCGGACAGACTGAAGCTCACCCCGATCAACGTCGCCGATGCGATCCTCAAGATTGCCATCAACAAGATGTCGCTCGCGGTCCGCGAAGTGTCGGTTGAGAAGGGCTACGACCCGCGCGATTTCGCGATGGTCGCCTCGGGCGGCGCCGGTCCGCTGCATGCCGTCGCCATCGCGCGCGAGCTGCACATCCCGACCGTCATCATCCCGCGCTTCCCCGCGCATTTCTCGGCGCTTGGCATGCTTATGGCGAACGAACGCCACGACTTCACCCGCACCAAGCTGACGGCGCTCGCCAAGCTCGACCCCAAGGACCTCCGTGCAATCATCGACGAGATGATCGCAGAGTCCCGCAAGATGCTGCGCGAAGCGAAGGACGTCGAGTTCATCCCCTACCTCGACCTGCGCTATGTCGGCCAGGAATTCAGTATCTCGGTGCCGATGACCCACGACGAGCTGAAGAAGGGCGACGTCACCTCGGTCCGTCAGCGCTTCGACGCGATCCATGAGCAGCGTTACGCACACAACGCCAGCGACGAGCCCGTCGAAATGGTGAACGTGCGTCTCGCCGCGGTCGGCAAGCGCCCGACCCTGCACCTGCCGCCACTCGACGTGACGGCCAAGGGCGCCCCCGCCAAGCACCGCCCTGTCTATTACGGGACGGAGACCCCGGTGGACTGCCCGGTCTATTTCCGCGACAATCTCCCGGCTGGCTTTGAGTTCGCCGGCCCGGCGCTGGTGCAGGAATACGCCTCGACCACCGTCATGTTCGCCGGCGACCACTGCAAGGTCGCCCCCACCGGAGAACTCATCGTGTCCGTCGGAGTCGAAAAATGACCCAGAAGCTGGACCTCATTACCCTGGAAGTGCTGCGCAACGCCTTCCCGGCGATCGCCAACGAAATGGCGGTCGACCTGCAGCGCACCTCCTACAACATGATGATCTACGAGGTGCGCGACTTCTGCACCGCGATCCTCGACACTAAGGGTCAGCTGATTTCGCAGAATGTCGGCGGCGTGTCGCATTTCGTCGCGGATCTCGGCGTCATCATCGTCGATGCGATGAAGCGCTACGGCGCCAAGGGCTTCAAGCCCGGCGACGTGATCATCACCAACCACCAGGCGGTAGCCGGTCAGCATCTCAATAACGTCGTCATCTACACGCCCTATTTTTACAAGGGCGAGCTCTTGTTCTTCTCCATGGTGCGCGCGCACTGGATCGACATCGGCGGCCAGAGCACCGGCTTCGGCGCCGGCCCGACAGTCCGCGATCCGTGGCTGGAAGGCCTGCAGCTCAATCAGCTCAAGATCTACGAAGCCGGCGAACTGAACCAGACGCTGGACACTGTCATCCGCGACAACATCCGCTTCCCTGAAGCGTCGATGGGCGACATGCGCTCGCAGATGGCAGCGTGCAAACTCGCAGC
Source organism: Alphaproteobacteria bacterium (assembly GCA_965279355.1). Classification (GTDB taxonomy): domain Bacteria; phylum Pseudomonadota; class Alphaproteobacteria; order CACIAM-22H2; family CACIAM-22H2. The sequence continues at coordinate 1,256,697 of OZ257155.1, forward strand.
GCGTCGTCTGGACGAATTGTTCGACCGTTACGGCCGCGAGACCATCCTCACGGCGCTGGAACAGATCTTCGAAGAGACCGAGGCGAAGTGCCGCCACGTCGTCGAGAAGCTGCAGGACGGCGTCTACGAGGCCGAGGCGTTCTGGGACAATGACGGCGTGAACAAGACCGAGAAAGTCCGCATCCACGCCAAGGTCACGGTCAAGGGCGGCGACATGACCATCGACCTGTCGGGTTGCTCGGGCGAGCGCAAGTCGGGCATCAATTCCCGCACCTTCGCCGCCGCGTTTGTCGCCTACAAGTCGCTGACGCAGCCACTGGAAACCGTCAACGAAGGCTCTTTCCGCGCCCTCAAGGTCATTATCCCCGAAGGCAACATCATGATGGCGCGCTATCCGGCGCCGATGGCGTCGTGGAGCATGATCGTGCCGACCGTCGTCGACACCATCATCTCGGCCATCGCACCGGCCATGCGCGATACCATCCCGGCGGCCCATCATGGCATGCTGGGCGGCACGGTCGTGTTCGTCGGCCGCGATCCCCGCTCCGACCGCATGACGGTGCTGCAAAGCATCGAAGGTGGCGGCTGGGGCGGTCGTCCGTCCGAAGACGGCGAAGCCGGCACGGTCTCGGCCTGCCAGGGCGACGTGCGTAATGCGACCATCGAGGGCATGGAGCTGAAATGCCCCGTTGTCGTCGAGCAGCGCGCGCTGCGCACCGACTCAGGCGGTGCCGGCAAGCATCGCGGCGGCCTCGGCATCGACCTGCGCGTCCGCAACCTCGTCGAAGGCACCTGGCATCTGCCGGCCAGCCAACGCACCAATTCGCCGCCGCGCGGGTTGTGGGGCGGCAAGCCCGGGGTGATCGACGCCTATTACATGAAGAAGCCGAACCAGAAGGACTTCGAGCTGATGGCCGACCATCGGCACCTGTCTCCCCCTGAGGCCATCGCCAGCATCCGGACGGCCGGCGGCGGTGGCTGGGGCGACCCCCTCGAGCGCGACCCGGAAAAGGTCCGCTGGGACGTCATCGAAGGCTTCGTCTCGGCTGACCTCGCCCGCGCCGATTACGGTGTGGTCCTGACCGGCAAGGACTTCGCCATCGACACGGCGGCCACCGCACAAACCCGTGAACGGCTGAAGAAGGCCCGCCCGGCCGCGACAGCCGCCGAATAGACCCCAAAAGGCCTGTTTAGGCCCTCAATCAAGGCCGTCCGGAGGTTCTCCGGGCGGCCTTTTTCATGCGGGTTAACCGCAACACCGGACCCCTTGCAAAAGCTACATCTTCCAGTAAATCAGAGGCGCCCCGGAGCCCGGACTACCCTGGTTTCGGGCCGACCCCGGCGGAGCGATGCCGCGCTCCCGGGCGGTCTTCCACAACGATACCGGCGAGCGGGTGGTGCCTTTTATGTCCGAGATGATTTCGATCCGTAATCTCAGCAAGAGGTTCGGACCCATCCTCGCGGTGGACGACGTTTCGTTCTCCGTGCGGCGCGGCGAGGTCCTTGGCTTCCTCGGCCCCAACGGTGCCGGCAAGTCGACCACGATGAAGATGATCGCCGGCTTCCTGACGCCGAGTTCCGGTACGGCCGTCGTCTGCGGCCATGACGTCACCCTCGATCCCGTGGCCGTGAAGCGCCAGATCGGCTACCTGCCCGAAGGTGCGCCGGCCTATCCCGACATGACGCCGGAAAGCTTTCTGAAATTCATTGCCGGCATCCGCGGTTTCTCCGGCAACGAAGCCGACAAGAAAGTCTTCGTCGCCGTCGAACGCGCCCAGCTCGGTGGCGTCCTGCGCCAGCCCATCGATACCCTCTCCAAGGGTTTCAAGCGCCGCGTCGGCCTCGCCCAGGCGCTGTTGCACGATCCCGATGTCCTGATCCTCGACGAGCCGACCGATGGCCTAGATCCGAACCAGAAGCACGAAGTGCGTTCGCTGATCGAAATGATGGCGCCGAACAAGGCAATCATCATCTCCACCCATCTTCTGGAAGAGGTCGAAGCGATCTGCACCCGCGCCATCATCATCGCACGCGGCAAGGTCGTCATCGACGGCTCGCCTGATATGCTGGCGTCACGGTCGCGCTATCACAACGCCGTATCGGTCGTCCTGCGCGCGGACAAGGCCACGGCGGTCGAAACGATGATCCGGCAGCTGCCCGGCGTCGCGACAACCGAGCGGATCGCCGGCGAGGAAGGCCTCGTCTGTGTAATCGCGTTTCCCAAGGCGGGCGGCAAGCCGATCATTGCCGATATCGGCCAGATCGCGCGCGATCCGGTCCACACCATCGAGGAGGTCCGCGTAGAACGCGGCCGACTCGACGAAGTCTTCCGCAACGTGACGATGGGTCGGAGCTGACCGATGCGTAACATCCGATACATCTTCATGCGCGAACTGTCGGGCTATTTCGCCACGCCGGTCGCCTACGTGTTCCTGGTGATCTTCCTGGGCCTTGCCGGAGCCTTCACCTTCTACATGGGCAATTTCTTCGATCGCGGACAGGCCGACCTGCAGTCGTTCTTCCTGTTCCACCCCTGGCTCTATCTCATCCTGATCCCCGCGATCTCGATGCGGCTATGGGCGGAGGAACGCAAGTCCGGCACGATCGAGCTGTTCCTCACGCTGCCGATCTCCATCGGTGAGGCGGTACTCGGCAAGTTCCTCGCGGCCTGGGCCTTCACCGGCATCGCGCTGCTGCTGACCTTCCCGCTGTGGATCACGGTCAACATGCTGGGCGAGCCCGATAACGGCGTCATCGTCGCCAGCTATATCGGCAGCTTCCTGATGGCGGGTGGATTCCTTGCCGTCGGCTCCTGCATCTCGGCCTCGACCAAGAACCAGGTCATCGCGTTCGTCGTCTCGGCGGCGATCTGTTTCCTGTTCACGGTCAGTGGATCCCCGCTGGTGCTGAACTTCTTTGCGGGCTGGGCACCCACGACCATCGTCGATGTCGTGGCCTCCTTCAGCTTCGTTCAGCATTTCAACGCGATCAGCCGCGGGGTCATCGACCTCCGGGATATCGTGTTCTTCGGGACGCTGATCGGGGCGTTTCTCTTCGCCAATGCGGCGATTGTCGATCTCAAGAAGGCTGGCTGATCCATGGCACCCAACACGTCTTCCAAGATGATGCGGCGCGGCCTGCTGTCGGCGGGCGGCATCGTGCTCGCCTTCGTGCTGTTCGTCGCGGTCAATATCCTCAGCAACACGACGCTGGGCGGCTCGCAGCTCGATTTGACCAGCGACAGGCTCTACACACTCTCGCCCGGCACAAAATCGGTGTTGTCGAAGATCGAAGAGCCGGTCACGCTGCGCTTCTATTTCTCCGACCGCCTCGGCCGCGAGATCCCGAGCTATGCCGTTTACGCGACCCGTGTGCGCGAGATGCTGCGCGAGTACTCGAACGCCGCGCGCGGCAAGATCAAGCTTGAGTTGCTCGATCCACAGCCCTTCTCCGATGCCGAGGACCGCGCTGTCGCGCTCGGCCTGCAGGGCGTGCCGGTCAACCAGGGCGGCGACATGGTTTATTTCGGCCTCGCCGGCTCCAACAGCGCTGACAAGGACGAGTCCATCCCGTTCTTCCAGCCGGAACGCGAACGCTTCCTCGAATACGACATCACCAAGCTCGTCTACAACCTGACGGTCACCAAGAAGCCCGCCGTCGGCGTGCTGTCGATGCTACCGCTCCAGGGCCAGTTCCGCGGCATGCAGCAGCAGCCGGAGCCGTGGGCGATCTACACCCAGCTCACGCAGTTCTTCGATCTCCGGATGCTGGACCGCGAGATTGCCAAAATCCCGGATGACATCAAGGTCCTGTTGCTCGTCCATCCGAACGTGATGTCGGACAAGACGCTCTACGCCGTCGACCAGTTCATCCTGCGCGGCGGTCGCGCCATGATCTTCGTCGATCCGCATGCCGAAGGCGAACTGACCCGCCCCGGCCCCGCGGCACAGACCGGCATGACCGGCTCCAACCTCAAGACCATGTTCGACGCCTGGGGCATCGAGATGGTGCCGGGCAAGGTTGCCGGCGACCGCGTTGCCGCCCGCCGGGTCAATGCCGGCACCGATACCCGCGTGCGCGCCGTCGACTATCTCGCGTGGCTGTCGCTGCGCGACGACAACTTCAACCGCTCCGACATCCTGACCGCCGATACCGGCATCATGCAGATGGCCACGGCCGGCATCCTGCGCGCCAAGGAAGGCGCGTCCGTCACACTGTCTCCGCTGATCCAGACCAGCGTCCAGTCGACGCAGATCGATGTCGATGCGGTGAAGACGCAGCCGGATCCAGTGTCGATCCTCGCCAACTACAAGTCTGACAACCAGCGCTACATCCTTGCCGCGCGTGTCTCCGGCGTGGTGAAGAGCGCCTATCCCGCCGGCCCGCCGCCGGAACCCAAGAAGGAAGGCGAAGACGCCAACGCGGCGCCCGCCGCTCCGGCCGCTGCCCCGGGTGAACACCTGACTGAGTCGAAAGGTCCCATCAGCGCCATCGTGGTCACCGACACCGACATGCTGGAAGACCGGTTCTGGGCGCAGGTCCAGGATTTCTTTGGCCAGCGCGTCGTCGTGCCGGCCGCCGCCAACGGCGATTTCGTCACCAACTCCATCGACAACCTGCTGGGCAGCGACGACCTGATCAGCCTGCGCGTCCGTGGCCAGTCGGCGCGTCCGTTCCTGATGATCGCCGACATCCAGCGCGACGCCGAAACACGCTTCCGCACCAAGGAGCGCGAGCTGACGGAGAAGCTGAAAGAGACGGAAAAGAAGCTGAGCGATCTGCAGAGCCCTGGCGGCACCGGCGAGGCCGGCCGCGCGATCATGAGCCGCGAGCAACAGGAAGCGGTCGAGCAGTTCCGCGCAGAGATGCTGTCGATCCGCCGCGAACTGCGCGACGTGCAGCGCGAACTGCGCCGCGATATCGAGCAGCTTGAGATGACGCTGAAGTTCGTCAATATCGGGCTGATCCCCATCCTGGTCGGCATCGCCGCAATCCTCATCGGTATCGTCCGCATGCGGCGCCGCGCGGCGTCGCGCCGGCCACAGACAACGGTGGCGTAACATGAAGACCGGACTTGTCCTTGGCCTGACCGCCGCCGCCGTGATCGCGGTCGGCGGCGCCGTCTATGTCAGCACCAGCAATACCGGGCCGTCGGCTACGGTCCCGCAGAAGCTGTTCCCAGCCGTTGCCGGCCAGATCAACGACATCGGCACGCTTGTCGTCATGCGGAATGACGGAACCACCACCATCCGCCGCAAGGACAATGTCTGGACGGTCATGGAGAAGCACGATTATCCCGCCGCCTTCGACAAGGTGCGCCGGGCCATCGTCGATCTTGCTGAACTCCAGCCGATAGAAGCCAAGACCAGCTCGCCGAACCTCTTCGCGACACTCGACCTCGCCGATGTGACGCAGCCGGACTCAAAGGCAACGCTACTCACCCTGCGCAACGCAACCAATCAGGACGTCGCCAGCGTCAATGTCGGCAAGGTGCAGCCGGGCCGCGGCGGGGCCGCCGGCGACGGCACCTATGTCCGCAAGGCAGGCGAGAACCAGTCCTGGCTCGCCAAGGGTCGTCTCACCCCTGAAACGACGACAATCGCTTGGCTCGACCGCTCGCTGATCAATGTCGCGCGCGAGCGCGTGGCCAAGATCACGCTGGTCCAGGGTGGCGAGACGCTGGTCGTGTCACGCGCCAAGGCCACCGACAAGAACTTCGCCATGGATAAGAAGCCAGCCGCCGGCCACAAGGTGAAGTCGGAATGGGATGTGAACCAGGTTGCGTCGCCGCTGGAAGGCCTTGAACTCGATAATGTTCTGCCGGCCAGCGAACTCCCGGCAACCGCCAATGCCGGATCGGCCGAATACGTCACCTTCGACGGCCTCGTCGTGAAGGTCGACGTCGTCGACAAGGAATCCGACCTCTGGCTGCGCTTCAGTGCCCGCTATCAGGAGCCGGCGACGGCCCCTACCGAAGAAGAGACCAAGGAAGGCAAGCTCAAGAGCACCGACGATGTAAAGAAAGAGGTCGAGACGCTCAACGCCAGGACGGCAAACTGGGCCTATCAGGTGCTCGACTGGAAGGTCGAGATTATGCGCAAGACGCTGGCGCAGCTCACCGAAGAAGAAAAGAAGGAAGAAAAGAAATAACGGGAGCTGGCTTTCGCCGCTCCCGTTCTTCTAAAACCCGACTTAGTCGCCGCTCAGATCACTTCACGTCAGCGGCGACCTGCAGCCGGACGATCTTGTCAGGCTGACGCGGCGGCTCGCCGCGCTTGATCTTGTCCACGAACTCCATACCCTGAATCACGCGGCCAACCACGGTGTAGTTATTGTTGAGGCTGGGCGTCGAGCCGAACATGATGAAAAACTGGCTGTCGGCGCTGTTTGGATCCTGCGCGCGGGCCATGCCGAGCGTACCGCGCACGAACGGCTCGCGGCTGAATTCCGCCTGCAGCTTCTGACCTGAACCGCCGGTCCCTGTCCCGGTGGGATCGCCCGACTGCGCCATGAAGCCTTCGATGACCCGGTGGAACACGATGCCGTCATAGAACTTCCGGCGTGCCAGTTCCTTGATCCGCGCAACGTGCTTGGGCGCCAGGTCCGGCCGCAGCAGGATCACCACGCGGCCATAGTCGAGATCGAGGAACAGCATGTTTTCGGGATCGCGCGCCGGGGCCGTCTGCGCCGGCGGGGTCTGGGCGATCGCCGTACCGCCGAGCGCAACAAGAGCGACACAGGCGAACAGGAAGCGGCGGGTCATCTGCATAGGCAACTCTCCTTGTAGAACCGGTGAATCAGCTCAGGCCTCGATGCTGGTCTTCGACGCATCTCCGGCCATCACCATCTTCACGATCTTGTCCGGGTTGCGCGGCGGCTCGCCCTTCTTGATCTCATCGACCGCATCCATGCCTGACGTGACTTCGCCCCAGACGGTGTACTGGTTGTTCAGGAACGCGCCGTCGTCGAACATGATGAAGAACTGGCTGTCGCCACTGTTGGGATCACTGCTGCGCGCCATGCCGACGGTCCCGCGCACAAACGGCGTCGGGGTGAATTCGGCCGTAATCTTCTTGCCGGAACCGCCGGTGCCCGTGCCCTTGGGGCAGCCGGTCTGCGCCATGAACCCGTCGATCACGCGATGGAACAGGAGACCGTCGTAGAAGCCTTCGCGCACCAGCTCTTTGATGCGGGCGACGTGCTTGGGCGCCAGGTCCGGGCGCATCTTGATGGTGACGCGGCCGTGCTCAGTTTCAAGATAGAGCGTGTTGTCCAAATCGTTCGCCATGGCGACCTTCCCGGGTGATTATTTTGCGAAAAAGAGGCGGATTATGGTCACCCGCCGGGGCGAAAACAAGCCGGGGAAAGGATCAGTTCTGGTCCATGCCAACGCGGCCGATGCCGGGGAGTTTCAGGGCCGGCCGCAGGAAATCGATCCCGAACACCAGCCCCAGAAGGTTCACCTCGACCCCTTCATCGGCGGCCAGCGTCCCGCCGGCCATGCCGAATAGGGACAGCTGCAACCCGGTGCCGCTGGTCGCGGTGCTGGCCGGGACGATCCCGAGGAAGTCCTTGCCGATAGCAGTGGGCGGCAGATGCAGGCGCAGTTCCGGCACATTGCGGCCGACCCACGCAACGAAAGTGTTGCTGTTGGGGCCAGGCCAGGTCCGGTACTCATTCGGCCACGGATAGTCGGCGATGGCCTGTTTCACTTTTTCAATGATCGGCTCGACTTCAGGGCCGCGCAGATCGACATAGAGTTCCGGCTTGGCGCCGAACCAGTGGTTATCCGGTCCCATGCGATCGATGCGGATCGCCTGAATGCCGCGCTCCACGCCCCAGCCGATCACCTCATAGCGCGAATAACGATCAGCATTCGCCGGTTTGAAGCTAATCCAGGTATGAACCGCAAAGATGCCACGCCAGCCGACGGTGCGCGCACCGTAGACCTGGATCACGGCTTCTTTCACGACGGCCGGATCGGGCGCCATCCCGGTCGGCTCGCGAGTCGCCTGAAACCAGGGGATGGTCTGCGAGCTTGAGGTGCCGGCGCTGAACACAAGCGGCAGCACCACCAGGAGAGCGATAATCCAGCCGAGTTTTCTCATGCAGCGCTTTTTCCGCTGGCGGCCTGGATCGCACGCCACACGCGCTGCGGCGTGCATGGCATGTCGATATGCTGAATGCCCAGCGGACGCAGCGCGTCGCAGATGGCGTTCATCGCGGCCGGCAGACCGCCGACGGCACCCGCCTCGCCCGCACCCTTGATACCGAGGGGATTGTTCTTCGACAGAACCTCACGGCCGTGGATGTCCATGTTGCAGAACAGATCGGCGCGCGGCAGGCCGTAATCCATGAACGAGCCGCTGAGATTCTGCCCGCTTTCAGCGTCGTAGTTCACATCCTCGACCAGCGCCTGGCCGACTCCCTGCGCGATACCGCCATGGAGCTGGCCCTTGACGATCTTCGGATTCACCATCTTGCCGACATCGTCCATCACCCAGTAGCCAACGATCTCGATCCGGCCAGTCTCGGGGTCGATTTCAACCTCGCACGCGTGGACGCCGTTCGGAAAGGTCGTGCCCGGCGCATTGTTGAACGCCTTTTCCATTAGACCCGGCTCCATGCTCTTGGGCAGGCGCATCGGAATGAACGAGGCTTTTGCTACGTCGGCAATCGACAGTGCCTTGTCGGTGCCGGCGACTGAGAACTTTCCGTCGAGGAATTCGATATCGGCCTCCGCCGCTTCCAGCAGGTGGCCGGCGATCTGCTTGCCCTTGGCGATGATCTTCTCCGCCGCGGCCTTCACCGCCGCGCCGCCGACCGCCATCGAGCGAGAGCCGAAGCTGCCGCGCCCGAACGCCACCGCGTCGGTGTCGCCGTATTTGATCTTCACGCTCTTGGGATCGACATTCAGCAGTTCCACCAGCAACTGGCAGAACGTCGTCTCATGACTCTGGCCGTGGCTGTGGGTGCCGAGAAACACCGTGACCCCGCCGGCGGAATCGAAACGCACCTCCGCCATCTCGTCGGTCAGCGATCCCGCCTGCTCGATCACATGCGCCATGCCGATGCCGCGCAGCTTGCCGCGCTTCTTTGCTTCTTCGCGGCGCTTCTCGAAATTCGCCCAGTCCGACATCTGCACGACGTCGTCCTGGTTCTTCTCGAACTCGCCGCTGTCATAGGTGAAGGCCAAGCCCGTCTTGTAGGGCATCGCCGAGGCCGGGATCAGGTTGCGCCGGCGCAGCTCCGCCGGATCGATCTTCATCTCCCGCGCCGCGACGTCGATGACCCGCTCCAGGATATAGGCCGTCTCGGGACGGCCGGCCCCGCGATAGGCGCCGGTCGGCGTCGTGTTGCTGAACACGCCCGTCACGTCGATATGGAAAACTGGGGTGGTGTAGACGCCGGCGAACTGCGGCACATGGTTGATGGCGCAGATCATGCCGGTCGGCGCGATATAGGCACCGAGGTTGACGATATTGACGACCTTGAGCGCCAGGAACTTGCCGTCCTTGTCGAGAGCGAGCTCGGCATGCGCCACGTTGTCGCGCGCCTGATAGTCGGACAGGAAGGATTCGCCGCGCTCACCGATCCACTTGACCGGGCGGCCGAGCTTCCGCGCTGCCCAAACCGCGATCACCATGTCGGGATGCGGTCCGCCCTTGAGGCCGAAGCCGCCGCCGACATCGGGGGAGATCACGCGGAATGCGTTCTCCGGCAGGCTGAAGATCTGCGCCAGCGCGGAGCGCATGCCATGCGGCGACTGGAAGCCGCCGTAGATCGTGTAGCGCTGGTCGGCATCTTCCCAGGACGCGAGCAGCGTGCGCGGCTCCATCGTGACCTGTGCCACGCGATTGATCACAACATCGACCTTGGCCACATGCGCGGCCTTGGCGAAGGCCGCATCGGCCGCCGCCTTGTTGCCGAACTCGGATGAGAAACAGGCATTGTCCGGCTGTTCGTCCCAGACGCGCGGCGCGTCGGGATTCAGCGTATCGGCGGTGCGGGTGACCGACGGCAGCGGCTCGTAGTCGATCTCCAGAAGATCCGCCGCGTCTTTGGCGGTCTGTAGGTCCTCGGCGACGATGGCGACAACCGGATCGCCGACGAAGCGCACGCGGTCGAGCGGCAGGATGCGGTGCGTCGCTTCGAGGTTCATTTTCCCGTCGCGGCGCTTCTGGCGCATCATCGAGCCGATGCCGCCGATCTTGTCGGCCGCGATATCCTTGCCAGTGAATACGCCGAGCACACCCGGGATCTGGGCCGCGGCGCGCGTGTCGATGCTGTTGATCCTGGCCGCGGCATGCGGGGAACGCACGACGTAGAGGCGCGCCTCGTTTTGAAGCTTGATGTCGTCGGTGTAGCGGCCCTGGCCGCGCAGCAGACGGAAATCCTCGGTCCGCGGGACCGACTGACCAACCCCAAACTCACGCATAATGCTGTTCCCTCACGCTTCGGTGCTGCCTGTTCTTACCTCAGCCGGGGGTACAAATCCACGCGACAGGACGGGCGTTTATCCCGCGACCGCAGGGCGGCCGCGCAGGACGGCGGAATCCGCCGCCGGACCCGCTAAAGCATTGATGGCACGGCGATTGCTTTTTACAGGGTCTCAGGATCAGGCGTCGCCTTGCCGTCCGCGATGTGAAACTGCGGGATATGACCCAGCGCCACCAGCAGCTCGATATCCTTCCCCAGCGCCGCCTTCCAGTCGAAGGCTTCGGTGAGCACGACACCGATCCCGACAATGTGACCGCCCGCCTGGCGCACCAGCGAACAGGTGGCAGCAAGGCTCGATCCGGTCGCCACCACATCGTCGACAACGGCCACCCGCTTCCCCTGCAGCAGCGGCACCGACCGGCGATCCAGCATCAGCTTCTGCGCCCGGTCGGTGGTGACGGAATGCACCGTGGTGGTGAGCGCGTCACCGAGATGAATTTTGGGGGATTTCTGGGCGATCACGTACTGATCCAGACCCAGCGCCCGCGACACTTCGATAGCCACGGGAATGCCCAGCGTCGCCGTTCCGACGATGATCTCGGGCTTGCGGTCGCGCAGCCGATCGGCGAGGCCCTTGCCGATGTGCTCGCCGAATTTCACGCCCATGTCGATCATCATCAGCAGCGAGATCGCAAGCGTCGGATTGAGCGGCACGATCGGCAGATCGATCGGCTTGCCTGAAATGGAGACGGTGTAATGAGACGGTGTCAGGGCAGCCATGAAAGAAATCCTCGACGCAGGCAGATGAAAGACGCCTTCGGCGAGCAGCAAAACCTGTGCCTGTCCCCTCCATGACATCGCCGCGTACCAAAATCTTCGGCGGCAGCGTGATCGCCTATTCCGGGGGCAGCCACTGCCTTCTAAAGGACGGCGTGGTCGTCTTCGAAGGCGACAAAATCATCTACGTCGGCCCGGACTATACCGGGTCCGTGGATCGCAACATCGATGCCGGCGGCAAGCTGGCGATTCCGGGTCTGATCAGCACGCATGCGCATATCGATGCGGGTGAAGGAACGCGCCTGCTGATCGATGGGGGCCGCCGTGAGTTCATGCGCAACGGCTTTCCCAATGTCGTGCCGACAAAGGGCCCCGGCGGACGTTCGATCTATCAGCCGTCGCTGCGCGAGCCCTCGCTGCGCTTCGGCATCGCGCAACTGCTGCGTAACGGTGTCACGACCGCGCTAGCCTTCGATCTGGGCTTCGACAAACGTCTGGTCGATCTCGCCGGCGACATGGGCTTGCGTCTCTACACCGGGCCGTGGGTCAATGCCGGGCGTTATCATTTCGAGCCCGACGGCCGGCTTGCCCGCACCTGGGATGAAAAGGCCGCGTTCACGGAACTGGACCGCGCGAAGAGATTCATCGCCGACGTCAACGGCACGCACAACGACCGCATCCGCGGCATCGTCACCATCGGCGAGTATTACAACGCCACCGTCCCGCTGCTACGCGCGGCGCGCGAGGCCGCGACGGAGCTCGGTGTCGGCCTCACCATGCATTTCTGCGAACAGTTCATCGAATTCCACGAGACCGTCCGGGCGACGGGTAAGACGCCGGTGCAGATCCTGGACGATAACGGCATCCTCGGCCCGGATGTCGTGCTGGCGCATGCGGTCTATCTCGCCGGACACAGCCTCACCGGGTACCCTTACGTCGACGACCGGGCAATCCTGGGGCGCGCGGGCACCAGCATCGCGCATTCACCCGCCGTGTTCGCGCGGCGCGGCTTCGGTCTCGAAAGCTTCGATCGTTATGCCCGCGCGGGAATCAACATGGCACTGGGCACCGACATCTTTCCGATGGACCTGTTCGAGGAGATGCGCACCGCATCCCTGTTCTGCAAGATCACCGAAGGCAATCACGAGGCGGCCCCCGCGCAGGCCGTCTTCAGTGCCGCAACGCTCGGCGGCGCGAAAGCGCTGGGCCGCACCGATCTCGGACGCCTCGCCGCGGGCGCCAAGGCCGACATCGTGCTCGTCGACATGGAGAACATGTGGATTGGCCCAACCTTCGATCCGCTCCGCCAGCTCGTGACCTGCGGGCATGGCTCGATGGTCGACACGGTCATCTGCGATGGCCGCACGCTCGTCGAAGGCAAGCGCCTGCTGGTCGGCGATGAAGCCGACATCCTGTCGGGTGCTAAAAGCTCCACAGGCGCCGTCTGGGAGCAGTACCCGCAGTGGCACTGGGCCGGCCATACGGCTCAACAGGACTATCCGCCGTCTTTGCCATCCTGGCCCGGCTGATCCCGATACCTCCAGCCTCCCCGCGCGAAGCAAAAATAGGGCACGTCTCGCAATTGCGAAGGCCGCCCCAATATCACGATCGGCCTTCGCAACATTGAAGCGGGATCATCCGATGAGCGAAATGAATCAGCAGAACGGCACGCCTGTCCCCTTCTTCGATTTCCGCCAGGAAAACGGCAAGTGGTCGATCTACGACAACCGCAGCGGCGCCCGCGCCGTGCTGAACGGCGCCGAGCAGGCCGGCCTCAGCCTCGACGAGGCGGACGACCTGACGTCGGTCCTCAACCGGGTCGAGTATCGGCACGCCGCGGCGAAGCGCGCCCGCGATGGCTGATCGATACGAAAGAATAAGAAGGAAAAGTGGGGCGAGTGACGGGGCACGATCCCGCGACCTCTAGATCCACAATCTAGCGCTCTAACCAGCTGAGCTACACCCGCCACCGGAGGCGCTGATTTAGCCCCCGGGGGGTGAAAACTCAAGCTTTTCCGGGGCTACTCCCCGGCCCCGGCCTCTTCCGGGTCGGCGATCATCGGGCGGCGAACCGTGCCCCGCAGCAGCACCTTCCGGATCTCCCACTCCATACCCGGCTCCAGCGGCTCCAGCGGCTCCAGAAGGTGGACCTCGCCGCCGGCCAAGGTCGCGACAGGCATGCCGTCGCGGAACAGCAGGCGGTTGCCGGTCAGCGAGGCCAGCTTGGCGCCCGGGGTCAGAATGCCGATGAGGTTGAGCGGGTCAGCGCCGGACAGGGACACCAGCGCGCCCGTCTCGGGCTTGCGGCGGATATCGCGCAGCATGCCGACGGCTTCGGGCAGCGCAAACTGCTCGCCTGAGAAACCGGCAACAAACCGGCCGCCGCGAATCTCGCCCCGCGCTTCCAGCCGGCGATAGACCCGCAGCAGATCGCGCCACGGTGGCAGCCAGTCGGCCTCGCGCTCCAGTAGACGCCAGAACACCACGCCGTAACGACGCAGCAGGGTGCGCGCGATGTGCTCGGTCGCCTCGCGCTCGGACTCTTTCCCGGTCTGGTTCGGCCGCAGACGACGGGCGAGCGCCCAGCGCCCGGCATCCTCCATTGCGAATAGCGCGGTGCGGCGACGGCGCGCATTGGCGAGCGGACGGCGCCGGTCGGCCGGCATCAGCAGCGCGCGGAGGCCGCCGAAACTGTCGGAGGTGACGAGGCCGAGAGCGACGAGCTCCGACAGGCCCTCCTCGATCTGTCCCCGCATCTGTCCCGTGCCGTCCACCAGCTCATCGAAGAACGATGCGCCGTTCTCGCGGATGTAGTCGAGCACGGTCTGCCCGCGCGGGCTCGGTGTCGCGACATCGTCGGTCGCGGAGAGGAACGACCAGTGCAGCGCGTGCTTGCGCGCTAGCAGGGTAATCGGAGTGCTGCGCACCGGCGAGGTGCCGCGCGACGACGGTGCGTTTTCCTTCTTGCCCGCGCGCGGCCGCAGCCGTGCCCAGGAGATGCGACCGGCAAGACAGAGATCGTCAAGCCAGGTCGGCTCATAATTGGCAAGCCGGGCCGGCAGGATGTCGCTTTCCCACGCACCGGCCGACGCCTCGTAGCCCTCGAGCTGACCCGCAACCGCATCGAGCGCTTCAGGGCCTTCCATGCGCGTCTCGTTCGCCACGCGCTGCCAGCTCAGCAGAAAACGCAGATAGTCCTTCGCCGGCACCGGTTCGATCTCGGCGCGCAGCCGCTTGACCGTGTAGTTGTGGATACGCGCCAGCAGGCGGCGCTCGCACCATTCGTCTTCGGCGCTTCCCGGCGTGTAGCGGCCGCGCATCACAAAGCCTTCGGCTTCCAGTGCCGTCAACGGTGCGGTGATGTCATCGAGCGAGAGACCAAGCACCGTCGCCAGCGCCTGTTGCGTCACCGGCCCCTGCCCTTCGAGGCGGCCGCGCACGATCTCGACCAGCGCCTCCTCGCGCGTCCAGTCCTTCTGATAGGCGGCCGGTGTCTCGATGGGCGGAGTAAGCGCGGCATCGGGCCACAGCGCGCGGAATTGCGGCAGGCGCTCGGCGGTGATCCAGAGCGTGCCGTGCGGCGCCTTCAGGCGCGCGACGCGCTTGTGCCGCGCGAGATCGGTCAGCAATCCATTCCAGCCAGCCTGCTCGTTGACTTCGCCTTCCGAGAGGAAGCCGAGCCAGACCAGCGCGTCGTGCAGTTCATCGGCATTGGCGACATCGGGCCATGCTTCGCTGCGCACCCGTACGATCGCCTCAGGGTCGAGCTTGCCGAGTTCGGAGGCATCCTCGGGCGACATCCAGCGCCGCGCCATGACCGCCTGCGTGCGGCGCTCTTCCAGCGGCGCATCGTCGAGGAACGCATAGGGCCGCGCAGACAGCACTTCGAGCGCCAGCGGCGATGGCTCCGTCAGATCGCGCGTGACGACCTGGATGTCGCCGGCTTCGATCCGCTTGAGCAGCGTGACCAGCCCGTCGATATCCATGGCTTCGTTGAGACAGTCGAAAATCGTCTGCCGCACCAGCGGGTGATCGGGAACCTCCCGCTCGCCGACCAGATTTTCCGCGCAGGCAATCTGGTCCGGAAACACGGCGGCGATCAGGTCTTCGGCCTCCATCCGCGCGAATTGCGGCGGCACTTTCTTTCCGCCGCGGAAACGCGGCAGCGCCAGCGACACACCTGCCACCCAGCGCCAGCGCGTCTGGAACATCGGCGCATCCAGCATCGCCTGGATCAGCACCTCGCGCACGCTGTTGGAATGCAGATAACGCTGCACATCTGCCAGATCGAAGCTGTGCGCGGCGGTCAGCGACAGCACGATATTGTCCTCGGTCGCCGCCGCCTGCAGTTCGAAGTTGAACTTGCGGCAGAAGCGCTTGCGCAGCGCCAGGCCCCACGCGCGGTTGATGCGGCTGCCGAATGGCGAATGGATGACAAGCTGCATGCCGCCCGCTTCATCGAAGAAGCGCTCGAACACCAGAACGTCCTGGGTCGGCAGGCAGCCCAGCGCGGCATGGCCGGATGCAAGATACTCAGACATCTCCTTCGCCGCAGCGTCGGTGATCCCGATCTCGTCGGTGAGGAAGCTCCGCGTGGTGTCGCCGGTCGGATCGGCCTTGAGATGATCCGCAACCTCCTGCCGCAGCCGCGAGACAGATTGCGACAGTTCGTCACTGCGACCCGGCGCCTCGCCCAGCCAGAATGGAATGCTGGGCGGCTGGCCCTTGGCATCTTCCACCCGCACCGTCCCTCGTTCGACCCGCATGATGCGATAGGAGTGGTTGCCGAGCTGAAACACGTCGCCGGCCATACTCTCGACCGCAAAATCCTCGTTCACGGTGCCGATGAACTGGTTCTCCGGCTCCAGAAGCACGCGATAATCCGCATTGTCGGGGATGGTGCCGCCGGAGGTAATGGCGGTGAGCCGCGCGCCCTTGCGGCCACGCATCTCCTTGTTGACGGCGTCGTGATGCAGCAGCGCGCCGCGCCGGCCGCGCCTTGTGGTGAACCCCTCGCCCAGCATCGTGACGATCTCATCGAAATGCGTGCGCGACAGGTCGCGATACGGCCAAGCGCGGCGGACCAGCGCGAACATCTCGTCCTCGGCCCATTCCTGCGCCGCGACCTCGGCGACGATCTGCTGCGCCAGAACATCCAACGGCTGCGGCGGGATCTTCAGCACATCCAGCTCGCCGCGATTGACGCTGTTGACCAGCGCCGTGCACTCGACCAGCTCGTCGCGCGACAGCGGGAACAGGCGGCCCTTCGGCGTGCCCGAGACCGCGTGGCCCGAGCGGCCGACGCGCTGCAGGAAACTGGAGATCGAACGCGGCGAACCGAGCTGGCAGACCAGATCGATGTCGCCGATATCGATACCGAGTTCGAGCGATGCCGTCGCAACCAGCGCCCGCAGGGTCCCGTGCTTCAGGCGCTGTTCCGCATCCAGCCGCTGATCGCGGGACATGCTGCCGTGATGCGCCGTAACGTTGGTGTCGCCCAGCCGCTCGGACAAATGATGCGCCACACGTTCAGCCATGCGCCGCGTGTTGACGAAGATCAACGTCGTGCGGTGCTCCTCGATGAGATTGACGAGCCGGTCGTAGACCTGCTCCCAGACCTCGTTCGACATCACCGCTTCGAGCGGTGCCGGCGGCACCTCGAGCGCCAGATCGCGCGCGCGGCGATGGCCGCTGTTGATGATCTGACAGGGGGCGGCCGGTGAGCCATCGGGGGCCGCGCCGACCAGGAAGCGAGCGACCTCCTCGATCGGCTTCTGCGTCGCCGACAGACCGATACGCTGCAACGGGTGCTTCACCAGAGCCGCCAGCCGCTCCAGCGAAATCGCCAGATGCACGCCGCGCTTGTTGGGCGCCAGGGCATGGATTTCGTCGACGATCACCGTCCGCGTCGTCTTCAGCATCGCCCGGCCGGACTCAGAGCCGAGTAAGATGTAGAGCGACTCAGGCGTCGTCACGACGATGTGCGGCGGCCGCTTGCGCGCCAGATTGCGTTCGGCGGCCGGCGTGTCGCCGGTGCGGACCCAGGTGCGGATTTCGATCTCAGGGTGACCCAGCGCGCGCAGTGCCTCGCTGATTCCGGCGAGCGGCGCTTCGAGATTCTTCTGAATGTCGTTAGACAGCGCCTTCAGCGGCGAGACATAGACGATCTGCGTCTCATCGCGCAGACCCTCATCCAGGGCCTGACATACCAAGGTGTCGATCGCGGCTAGAAAGGCCGCCAAAGTCTTGCCCGACCCCGTCGGTGCCGCGATCAGCGCGTGCTGACCGGCCTTGATCAGCGGCCATGCGTCGGCCTGCGCCGGTGTCGGCGCATCAAACCGCGATTTGAACCAGCCAGCGACGGCGGGGTGAAAGAGCGTGTCGGGGGTCACGGGCCCGTCAGCATCGGCAGAGGGGGACATTCGGCAAGTCTAGCCCTCCGGCCACCGCACTGCAGTAAATTCGGGACCTCAATATAAGGTTGATCCGCTGGGGAAAAACCCCACCGGCTGGGTAGCGCCATACGCACGCAAATTGTCGCAACGCCCGACTCCGCCCCGACGGAACGCAGCCCGCGCTACCGCGTTTAGGGACCATAACTTCCTTTTGGGGCGGAGCGGCGCAATGCGACCACAGAATGAGCGACGCGTGCGCGATTCCATCATCGCCATGATCCTGACCGCGAGCTTCGCAGCCGCGGCCCTCATGATGCTGTCAGGCTAGCGGCGAGCAGAGCCGGCGGCCGATCCGCGAGACACGATGGGCCCCGATCCTGCCCTAGCCCCGCCGATCGGGCTTCACGCGCCTTCAATGATCCGCATGTCGCGTTCGGCAGCATTGCCCAGCGCCTTCAGCGCGGCCTTGTAAGCATCGCTGTCATGGCAGGCGATGGCAGCGGCCACGCTTTCGAATTCGATGATCACGGTCCGTTCATTGAGCCCGGCTTCGTACGTCTTCGACGGCGCGCCGCGCACCAGAAACTTGCCGCCGGCGGCAGCAATCGCCGGTCCAGCCAGCTTTGCGTATTCCTGCAATGCACTCTGATCCTTGATCGATCGGTAAGCCGCCAGCCAGTAACCCTTTGCCATCGTCGTCTCCTCAGACTTTTTAGTTGGACATCAAACTCTCACATGAACCGTCAATCTATACCGGATCGACGGCAAGGCCTTTCAGATCATCGAGCGAACAGAAGCGCAGCGCCTCTTCGTGGGTGGCGCGCAGCACGACCTGCGGCGCGCTGCCGGCCTCGAATGCTTCCTGCCAACGCGGTGCGCACAGGCACCAGCGATCGCCCGGCTTGAGCCCTTCGAACCCGTATTGCGGCATCGGCGTCGACAGATCGTTGCCCCTGCTTTTTGAGAAGGCGAGAAATTCGGCAGTCACCATGCAGCACACGGTGTGGCTGCCGGCATCTTCCCGTCCGGTGTCGCAGCAGCCGTTGCGGTAGAAACCGGTCACCGGCGCCAGCGAGCACGTCTCGAGCTTGCCGCCCAGCACGTTGCGCGACGGGCGTCGCTCTGACCCGCCACCGCCGCCGTCGCCCGTCCAGTTGGTATCGTCCAGAGGCATCGCCGTCTCCTTTGCAGGGACACTTTGTAGTCGTCTTGACCATCGCTGGGAAGTTCCCGACAGTGACGGAATGACAATCAGGGATGGCACCGCCATGACCAGTCCGCACGCATGGCGCGGCGAAGAACAGGCATCGAAGTTCACCGCTTGCGGTCAGACGGGCCATGCGATTCTTTCGTCCTGACACGAAATTCGTGCGGTCAAACGCCACGGAGCGGCTCGGGCTTGTGGTGTGGTGGCTCGGCTGTGCGGCGGCGGTGACATTCGCTAGTGCAGGGATTATCGCGCTTTTGTTCGCTCCGAAGAACGGCGGGTATGCCTTGATTCTCACCTGGGCACTCGCGGCATGCGCTTGGCTCGCCGGCCGCGGAATACTTTTCATCATGGCCGCCCGATAGGCTGAACCGACCCGTATCGGCTTGCGCGAAAGCGGTCTGGGCCATATGGCTTGGCGATGGCCTTCTCACCGCCCAGCCGCGAGTCCATGCGGCAGCTTCTTGAAACAATGGCGATCGGCACCGCGGGCGGCGTCGCGCTTCACCTGCTCGGCATTCCGGCAGCCTATATCATCGGCTCGACGATCGCGACGGCCGGGGCGGCGCTGGCCGGCCGCCGTCTCGGCACGCCACCGCTGTTCGTCCGTATCGCCCTTATTGCCATCGGAATCGTCCTGGGCTCGGGAATCACGCCGGAGACGGTACGCGGCGTTGTCGACTATCCGCTCACCATCATGATTCTGATCGTGACGACCGTCAGTGTCATCGCAGGCAGTGGTCTCTACCTTCACTACGTCCACCGATGGAATCCGCTGCTTTCATTCATGGGCGGGACCCCCGGCGCGCTCTCGCAGATCATGGCCTTCTCCGCCGAAAAAGGTCTCGATATGCGGGCGATTGCCATCGTCCACATGGTCCGGGTGCTGGCACTGACCGCCGGAATGCCACTGGCGCTGTGGGCATTCGGCCTGGCCGCCGGCTTCTCCCCGCCGGTCGCGCCGCGCGGCGTGACCGGGTTCGAGCTGGTCCTGCTGCTGACCTGTTCCATCATCCCGGCCCTGCTGCTCGTCGCCATCCGGTTCAGCGGCGGCTGGCTGTTCGGCGCGATGCTGGGCTCCGGTGCCTTGCACGGCAGCGGCATCGTCGAGGGTCATCTCCCGGACTGGGTGATGGCGGCGGCGATCATCAGCATCGGCTCGATCACCGGTTCGCGGTTTTCCGGAACGACGCCGCGAATGCTGCTGCGACATCTCGGTGCGGGCTTCGGGGCCATCGCCGTCGGCCTCGGCACAGCCTCCATCTTCATGGGCCTCGCCATGATGATCCTGCCGAACAAGGCGACCGAGATCATCGTGGGTTTCGTTCCCGGCGCGCAGGACACGATGATGGTGCTGGCGCTGAGCC
This sequence comes from Alphaproteobacteria bacterium, assembly GCA_965279355.1. Lineage (GTDB taxonomy): Bacteria > Pseudomonadota > Alphaproteobacteria > CACIAM-22H2 > CACIAM-22H2. The sequence continues at coordinate 1,276,883 of OZ257155.1, forward strand.
TCGGGCTCGATCCGGTGTTCATCGGCGTCCATCATGCCGTCCGGTTTTTCTTCGTTTCCCTGCTGATCCCCTTCGGTGCCGCCGCGGTCGAGCGGTGGATGAAGCGTTAAAGACACCCGCATTGCTCCGGCTATTGAGCTCGGGCATAGTCCGGCCGCTTTTTAACGGGGACGAAACGTCATGCTTCCAATCGCTGACCGCATGGGCCTGCTCGGCACCGAGACGGCTTTTGAAGTGCTTGCGCGCGCGAACGCGCTGGCCGCGCAGGGCCGCAGCATCATCAATCTCGGCATCGGCCAGCCCGACTTCCAGACACCCACGCACATCGTCGAGGCGGCGATCAAGGCACTGCGCGACGGCCATCACGGCTACACGCCGGCCAACGGCATTCCGCAGCTGCGCCAGTCAGTCGCCGCCGATCTCAAGCGCCGCCTCAGGGTCGAGGTCAATCCCGACAACGTGCTGATCGTCCCCGGTGGCAAGGTGACGATGTTCTTCGCGATCATGATGTTCGGCCAGCCGGGCACCGAGATCCTGTATCCGAATCCCGGCTTCCCCATCTACGAATCCGTCATCAAGTTTTCCGGCGCCAAGCCAGTCGCCATTCCACTGCTGGAGAAAAACGGCTTCGCTTTCGACGCCGACGACGTGCTTGGTAAGATCACCAAGGCAACCCGCCTGATCATTCTCAACTCACCGGCCAACCCGACCGGCGGCGTCGTACCGAAGCAGCAGATCGACAAGCTGGTGAAGGGCCTCGAGCAGCATCCGCACGTCGCGCTGATGAGCGATGAGATCTACGGCCAGATGACCTATGACGGCCGCGAGCACGTCACCCTGCTCTCCTATCCGTCGATCCGCGACCGGCTGATCCTGCTGGATGGCTGGAGCAAGACCTACGCGATGACGGGATGGCGCCTCGGCTATTCGGTCTGGCCGTCGTCGCTGATCGAGCAGGCGACGCGCCTCGCCATCAACTGCCATTCCTGTGTCAACGCGTCGGCCCAGTTCGCCGGCATCGCGGCCCTCGACGGACCGCAGGACGAGGCACACAAGATGGTCGCGGCCTTCGCCGAGCGGCGCAAGGTAATCGTCGCCGAGCTGAACGCCATCCCCGGCATCTCCTGCGTCGAGCCCGGCGGCGCTTTCTACGCCTTCCCGAACATCACCAGGACTGGCTATTCAAGCCGCGACCTGGAAGCGAAGCTGCTGAACGAGGCCGGGGTCGCGGTCCTGTCCGGGACCAGTTTCGGGACGCACGGAGAGGGTTACCTGCGGTTTTCCTACGCCAACTCTGTGGACAATATTCGAGAAGCCTGCCGTCGCATTCAGGCATGCCTGACCAAGAAATAGGCTGAAAAACGGGCTTTCTTTAACCAAAACGCCCATTTATTGTTCATAGAAGAAGCCGCTGCTCCGTTCGGGCGCGACGAAATCCGGGACTTCCGCATGCTCCACCTGCCGGCGATTGGCATGCGCCGTGCTAACAGGTATGCGGAACGCCGAGGGAGCACCCTTGGGCGCCGGAGTTACGTCGGCCCTGCAAGCCGACGCTGACAGCAAGGCCGGCGGAGCGATACCAAGGGATCAGGAAAGCCATGAAAAAAATCGAAGCAATCATCAAGCCCTTCAAGCTCGATGAAGTGAAGGACGCGCTCCACGAGGTCGGCCTGACAGGCATCACGGTTCTGGAAGCCAAGGGCTTCGGCCGCCAGAAGGGCCATACCGAGCTTTATCGCGGGGCGGAATACGTCGTCGACTTCCTGCCCAAGGTGAAGATCGAAATCGTGCTGGACGACGCCCTCGTCGAGCGGGCAATTGAAGCCATCCAGCGCGCCGCCCGCACGGGCCGGATCGGCGATGGCAAGATTTTCGTAACGCCGGTCGAGGAGGCCATCCGCATCCGCACCGGCGAGCGCGGTGTAGAGGCAGTCTGATCAATCTGCGGTCGCTTTCCGCGGCTGCTTTTTATAAAACCACAAACAAGCCAACCACCAACCAGGGGATAGAGATAATTATGGCCGATGCAAAAAGCGTCCTGAAGATGATCAAGGACAACGACGTCAAGTACGTCGACCTTCGCTTCACCGACCCGCGCGGCAAGTGGCAGCACCTCGCGCACGCCGTCGAGACGATCAACGAAGACGTCTTCACCGACGGCCTGATGTTCGATGGCTCGTCGATCGCCGGCTGGAAGGCCATCAACGAATCCGACATGACGCTGATCCCGGACCCCGCGTCCGCCGTCATGGATCCGTTCGCGGCGCAGCCGTCGCTGATCCTGTTCTGCGACATCTACGAGCCCAGCACCGGCCAGCCCTACAGCCGCGATCCGCGCTCGATCGCCAAGAAAGCCGAAGCCTACATGAAGGGCTCAGGCGTGGGCGACACCGCCTATTTCGGCCCGGAAATCGAGTTCTTCGTATTCGACGACGTGCGCTGGAAGAGCAGCATGAACCAGCAGTCTTACGTGCTTGAAAGCAGCGAGCTGCCGGACGCCACGGACCGCAAGTACGAAGACGGCAACATGGGCCATCGCCCGCCGACCAAGGGCGGCTACTTTCCCGTGCCCCCGGTCGACAGCGCCTCGGACCTCCGCGCCGAAATGCTGACGGTCATGAAGGACATGGGCCTCAAGATCGAAAAGCACCACCATGAAGTGGCGCCGGCGCAGCACGAGCTGGGCAACGTGTTCTCGACGCTGATCACGGCCGCCGACGGCTGCCAGATCTACAAGTATGTGGTCCACAACGTGGCGCACCAGTACGGCAAGTCGGCAACGTTCATGCCCAAGCCCATCAAGGGCGACAACGGTTCGGGCATGCATGTCCACCAGTCGATCTGGAAGAAGGGCAAGCCGCTCTTTGCCGGCAACGGCTACGCCGACCTGTCGGAAACCTGCCTGTTCTACATCGGCGGCATCATCAAGCACGCGAAGGCGATCAACGCCTTCACGAACCCGCTGACCAACAGCTACAAGCGCCTGATCCCCGGCTTCGAAGCCCCCGTCCTGCTCGCCTACTCGGCGCGCAACCGGTCGGCCTCCTGCCGTATTCCGTTCGCGACCAGCCCGAAGGCGAAGCGCGTCGAAGTCCGCTTCCCCGATCCGGGCAGCAATCCGTATCTCGCCTTCGCCGCGATGCTGATGGCCGGCCTCGACGGCATCAAGAACAAGATCAAGCCAGGCAACCCGATGGACAAGAACCTGTACGACCTGCCGCCGGAGGAACTGAAGAAGGTTCCGCAGGTGTGCGGCTCGCTGCGCGAAGCGCTCGAAAACCTCGAGAAGGACCACAAGTTCCTGCTCCAGGGCGACGTGTTCACCGAAGACTTCATCCAGAGCTATATCGAGCTCAAGATGGAAGAGGTGCACAAGTTCGAGCACACCCCGCACCCGATCGAATTCGACATGTACTATTCGATCTGATCGGATCGGTTCTGAAAATCAGCCCCCGCCGGGAAACTGGCGGGGGTTTTTCTTTTCCTGTCAGGAAGCGCTGCGCATGTTCTTATGGACGATGCCGACGATGATTAGGCTGAATCCGGCCAGCCGCAGCAGATAGACCCAGCCGATCTCATCGCGGCCGAATTCCAGCAGCACCACCAGCGCCTGGTTCACGGCCAAGAGCAGGAACGCTCCGGCAAAGATCGCGAACAGGCCGTCGCGAGTACGCTTCCAGAAGCGCAGAAAGAACATCGCGGAGACAAAAAATCCCATCGTGATGATGCCGGATCCGAAATCGAGGAGCGTCGTCATCAGTCGGTCTCCCAGATAAAGCCCCACAGAAGCACGCTGATCGCCCCGATCGACGCAATGTGCCGAAAGGGGAGCAGATTTACTTCGGTCGGGAAGATCACGATGTCGAGAAAGACCAGCAGGTTGTTGATCGCCAGCCCGACGAAGCACAAGGCGCTCCAGAACAGCAGCCGGTTGCCGGTCCGTCGCCAGCCACGCAGCAGCAGAATCATGCAGATCGCGCTCGCGACCACGCACATGAAAAAGACAAATGGCTGAACGACGCCCATCGTCAGTCCTTCCTCAGCTTGAAAGCGTCCGCGAAATCCTGAATCTTTCGCGCATCGGCCGAATAGATTTCCTTCATCACGGCCATCGGCCGGGTCGCATGATCGCGCGCCACCTGGTCGACAATAGTCTTGAGCGGCTCCGATGCCGGGCTATAGCGGACAGCGCCGGACTCATCCTCGGCGATCAGGCTGGCCATGCGGAACGTCGACAGCACTTCGTTAACAAGGCTCGGCGACGCGCGCAGTTCACGAGTCAGCGCATCGACGGTCCAGGCGCGCCCTTCGTGCTTGCGCAAGAAGATCAACAGTTCCAGCGCCCACATCGACCGGATCGCGACCCGGAGAAAGGTTTTCTCTTCGTCCGAGAACATCGGTCGATTTTGAACATCGACGGCAAACATGCAACCGCTTAATTCGGAACAGAGGGTGCACAAATTTCCGGCGGACGCCGATAAAGGTCACTTGACGTATCCTTTCCGGATCATCTCGGCTAACTTCGCGCTCTGGCTTTTCTTTCAGGGCATTCATGCGCGACTTTCATTTTCCCGGCCGCTCCACCGTCCATTCGCTCAACGGCATGGCCGCAACGTCTCATCCCCTCGCGTCGCTCGCGGCAATCGACGTCCTGCGCCAGGGCGGCACGGCCGCCGATGCGGCAGTGACCGCCAGCGCGCTCCTCAGCGTGATCGAGCCGCAATCGACCGGTATCGGCGGCGACTGTTTCGCGCTCTACGCGCCCCGCGGCGGCAGCAAGGTCGTCGCTTATAACGGCTCCGGCTGCGCGCCGGCGGCGGCGAATTCCGACTGGTATCTCGAACGCAAGATGACGGCGATCCCGCTGACCGGTCCGCATTCCGTCACGGTCCCCGGCGCTGTCCACGCATGGGCGTGCCTGCTGAACGATCACGGTCGCAAGGGTCTCGACGCCGCAATGCAGCCCGCAATCCATGCCGCCGCAGACGGCTACATCGTCGGTCCCCGCGTTGCTTGGGATTGGGAGCGGAACCTCGACAAGCTGAAGAAGGGCGCCAACACGATCCCGCGCCTGCTGCCTGGCGGCCAGGCGCCAAAGACCGGCGACGTCATCAAGCAACCCGAACTGGCCGCCACCCTTCGCGCAATCGCCGCGAAAGGTCCTGAGGCGTTCTATCGCGGCGCGGTCGCCGAAGACATGGTCGAGACGCTGCGCAGCCTCGGCGGCCTGCATACACTCGACGATTTCGCAAAACACACGACCGAGCGGCCGGGTGCCATTCACACCAACTATCGCGGCTACGATGTCTGGCAGTGCCCGCCCAACGGTCCGGGCGCCACGATGCTGCTGATGATGAACATCCTGAGCGGCCTCGATCTGTCGAAATACGGCCCGATGAGCGTCGAGCGGTTCCATCTCGAAGCCGAAGCGTCGCGCCTCGCCTATCTCGCGCGCGAACAGACCATCGCCGATCCACGACATGTGCCCGTCGATGTCGAGAAATTCCTCTCGCCGGCCTTCGCCGCCGAATTGCGCGCCAAGATCTCGCTCGACCGGATGTGCGACCTGCCGATCGTCAAGCCGCCGTCGCGGCCGTCGACAATCTATTGCTGCGTCGTCGACAAGGATCGCAATGCCTGCTCATTCATCAACTCGATTGCCTACGGCTTCGGCTCGGCGGTCTGGGCGCCCAGGAGCGGCGTGCTGCTGCAGAACCGCGGCAGCGGCTTCCGCGTCGAGCCCGGCCATCCCAACAACATCGCGGGCGGCAAACGCCCGCTGCATACGATTATCCCAAGCATGCTGACCAAAGGCGAACGCGCAGTGATGCCGTTCGGCGTCATGGGCGGCCAGTACCAGCCAACGGGCCAGGTGCATGTGGCAACAAATGTGCTCGACTACGGCCTCGACGTTCAGGCCGCCATCGATATGCCGCGTGCGCTGCATTACGAGGACATCTACGAACTTGAAACCAGCGTGCCGGAAACGCTGGCACAGGGTCTGGCGAAGCTCGGTCACAAGATCGTCCGCAAGGCGGAACCGCATGGCGGCGGTCAAGCCATCTGGATCGACTGGGAGAAGGGTACGCTCACCGGGGGCTCCGACCCGCGCAAGGACGGCTGCGCACTTGGCTACTGAGCGAACCACAATCCCGGTCACGCGCAACGTCGCCATCGACGAACGCGATATCGAGGAGCAGTTCGTCCGCGCGTCGGGCCCCGGCGGCCAGAACGTCAACAAGGTGTCGACGGCGGTCGAGCTGCGCTACGACCCCAGGCGCTCGGGGCTGGATTATCCGGCCTTGGTGCGGCTGCGGGAGATCGCCGGCAGCCGCATGACGGCCGACGGCATCCTCATCATCCAGGCCCAGCGATTCCGCAGTCAGCTTCAGAACCGTGACGATGCCCGCCAACGTCTGGTCGAACTGCTGCGCGAAGCGGCGGTAAAGCCCAAGGCACGCCACAAGACAAAGCCCAGCCGCTCGGCCAAACTGAAACGGCTGGAATCAAAGAAACAGCGCGGCAAGACCAAACAGGGGCGCGGACGGGTCCGCGGCGACGAATAGACGTCAGCCGCCGCCGTGCCGGCGCTCAAGCACCGTCGAGATGCGCGCCTCGAGTTGCGCGCGCTTAACCGGCTTCACCACATACGCGCCGACACCGAGCTTGATGGCTCGCTGCACAAGCTGCGCATCGCTATGGGCTGTCAGCATGATCACCGGCGTCTGCGGCGTGGGCGGCGGCGGCGCATGTCGGCGCATCCGCTCGACAAAGGTCAGCCCGTCCATCGGCTCCATATCGATATCGCAAATGATCAGCTCGGGCGCGACTTCCCTGTTCTTCTTAAGCGCAGACTCGCCATCGTTGGCGTGAACGATGTCGCGAAAGCCGATCTCCCGTAACATGCTGCTGATCAGATCCCGCATGAAGTCATTGTCGTCGACGACCAGAACCGTCATCTTGCTGATATCGTACATACCGCCGCTTGCTCCCGCTTAAATCCGAACCTGCCCAACTGCTTCCCTGACCCGCCCGAAGGCCGGGCCAAGCCTGGCACTCAACGCCCCCGCCGCATCCCAATCCCCCGCTTTGATCGCAATTTCGAGATCGGCGCACAAGGCGGCAAACTCCTCCGCACCCGCGGAACGCGACGCGCCTTTCGCAGAATGCACCACTTTACGCGCATCATCGGCGGCGCGCGCGGCAATCGTGCGGCCGATCGCGTGGACAAGCGGCTCGGTGGTTTCCACGTACCGACGTAGTAAGGCGATCGCTCCGTCGTCGATATCGCCGAAGATTTCCCGCATCCGCTCCAGGTCGAGCACCGCCGCTGTCTTGTCGCTCTGCCGTGCAACCACGGGGGCCACAAGACCGGACGCGTCGCCGCGCGGCAGCCAGCGGGCCAGCGTGTCGCGAAGCTGTGCCAAGTTGACGGGCTTGCTGAGGTAGTCATCCATGCCGGCGGCCAGACAACGCTCCGCCTCGCCGCTCAGCACGTTGGCAGTCAAGGCGATGATCGGCATACGCCGGCGGCCGGTGGCACGCTCGCTGTCGCGTATCGCGGCGGTCAGCTCCAGCCCATCCATCTCCGGCATGTGCACGTCGGTGATCAGCAGACCATATTTCGTCTTTTCAAATTCGGTCAGCGCCTCTCGGCCGTCCACTGCCAGATCGGCGGCATAGCCAAGCCGCGAGAGTTGGCGAAGAATGACCAGCTGGTTTGTCGTGTTGTCCTCCGACACCAGGATCAGGCGGCCTTCCGCCAGCGCCGTCTCGCGATCGGGCCCCTCACCGATATCGGCATCAATGCTGACGTCCCTGTTCTCAACCTGACCGACCGCGCGTCCGCAGGCTTCGGCAATCGCGCGGAACAGGGTTGAGCGGCGCACCGGCTTGGTAAGATAGGCCGAGAAGCCCGCCGCGAGCGCGCGCGAGCGCTGACCCGGATCATCATAAGCGGTCAGCAGGATCATCGGCTTGGCAATCAGCTGCGGCTCGTCTTCCAGCGTCCGGCGGAACAGAAACCCGTCCATGCCCGGCAATCTGAGATCGACGATGATCGCGTCCACCGCGACGCTCGCCTCCGCGTAGCGGCGCAGCAGCGAGATGGCAGCTTCGGCGGAACCGACCGCTTCGACTTGCACGCCCTTCATGGCGAGATAGTTGATCAGGACTTCCTGTACCGTCTCGTTGTCCTCGATGAGGACAATCGACAAGCCGGTCAGGTCGGCTTCATCAGGTTCACGCGCGGCTCCGGGTATCACGGTCATCGTGAACCAGAAGGTCGATCCCTGCCCCGGCAAGCTTTCGGCCCCGATTTCACCACCCATCCGTTCCACAAGACGACGGGAGATCGACAGGCCAAGCCCCGTGCCGCCGAACCGCCGCGTGGTCGAATCGTCAGCCTGCGCGAACGGCTGGAACAGGCGCCCCAGCGCCTCGGGACTGAGACCGATACCCGTATCGGAGATGCGCGCGCACAACTTCATCCCGCCCTGTATCGCGGCTTCGACGGAAACGCGGACGGAAACCTGCCCGCGCTCTGTGAACTTGATCGCGTTGCCGACCAGGTTGAACAGAATTTGCCGCAGTCGCACCGGATCGCCTTCAACGGAAGGCGGCACGGACCCATCGACATAGGTGGTGAGCAGCAGCTTTTTCTTGTGCGCGGCGGGCGCCATCGTATCGGCAACGCCCTCGACAAGCGCCAGAGGCGACATGGGCACCCGCTCGATCTGCAGCTTCCCGGCTTCGATCTTCGAGAAGTCGAGAATGTCGTCGATGATCTTCAGCAGGGACGATGCCGATTCGCCAATCACCCCGGTCAGCTCGCGCTGCTCCGGATTGAGCGGCGTCTGTTGCAAAAGCTCTAACATCCCAAGCACGCCGTTCATCGGCGTACGAATTTCGTGGCTCATCGTCGCCAGGAAGGTCGATTTTGCCTGCGTTGCGTCCTCGGCCCGCTCCTTGGCCAGGCGCAACTCTTCGGCCGCCGCCTTCCGCTCGGAGAAATCGTAGTACCAGGAGAGCGTCGCCGGCTGACCCTCAAAGACGATGCGCTCCATCGTCAGCAGCAGCCAGAGTGGCGTGCCGTCCTTTGCGTCGACCTGGATCTCATAATCGCGCACCGCGCCATGGTCGCGCAGCGCTGCACTAAGGCGCTTTCGCTCTTCGTCGTTCTTGAAAAAGCTGCGAACGTCGAGGTTCTGGCACTGTTCTTCCGTCACGCGGCCCATTTCGCGCCAGCGTGCGTTGGAAAACACATGCCGGCCGCCGCGCGTGGCAACCATGACGCCGATCGGGCTCGCTTCAAGAATGGCCCGCAGCTGTGCCTCTTTCTGGCGCACGGCCTCTTCCGCGCGCTTGCGCTCGGAAATATCGATGAACCAGCCAAGTGTGGCCGGTTGCCCCTCGAAGGTCGTCCGCTCGAGCGACGCAAGCGCCCAATACGAGGTACCGTCAGCCCCGACGGTTTCAAGCTCTTCGTTATAGATGGCGCCCTTGTCGCGGATCGTCTGGGCAACACGATCTCGTTGTTCCTCGCTGCGGTAGAACGTCCGCGTGTCGATTGATCGAACGTCGCCGTCGCTGAATGGGCGAACCAGCCTGGCAAATTCTGCATTCCAGAAGACCGGCTTGCCGTCACGCGCTGTGATCGACACGCCTGCCGGGCTCGATTCAAGGACCGCGCGGAGATGCGCCTGCTCTCTGCGAACAGCCGCCTCGGCTTCTCGTCGCTCCGTAATATCCTCGACGGAGCCTTCGAAGTAGAGCGTGTTCCCCTGCATATCGCGAACCGTGCGTGCGTTCTCCGAAATCCAGATAATCTTGCCGTCGCGCTGCCGGATCTGCGACTGGAATTCGCGGACGCCGCCATTCTGCTGCATTAGGCGCACGAACTCGACGCGGCGGCCTGGATCGACATACAGCATGTGGCTGATATCGGTCATCTCCTGCATCAGCTGCTCGGCTGAGTCATAACCGTAGATGCGGGCCAGCGCCGGATTGGCGCGAAGGTAGTGACCGTCGGCGGTCGTCTGGAAAATGCCTTCGACGGCCTGTTCGAAGATCGAGCGGAAATCGCGCTCCGCCGTCACAAGCTGTTCTTCCAACTCCTTGCGGCGATCGATGATCGCAACGGCGCTGAGGATCGCTTCGTCACCGCGATAGTGGATGCGGCTGGACGAGACGAGGCCCCAAAACAATGTTCCGTCCGATTTCTTCAGGCGGATTTCGATACCAGCCGCCTGACCGCCGCCGCGGTTGACGCTGTCCAGAAGCTTCAACCGCTCCAGCGGATCGGCATAAAGGGTGCGGATGTCGACCTGCCCCAGCCGGTCCGGCGGAAGGCCGAACAGGACCAGACCATGGTCGTTTGCGTAGAGAATGCCGTGACCGGACAGCGAGGTGATGATGATCGGGATCGGCAGCGCCGTGACGATCTCGCGCTGCGCCTCGTCCCGCCGGGTCTGGGTTTCCCGTTGGGCCGTGCGATCGGACAGATCGCGCAGGGCAAAGCCACTGGCCTTGCCAGCTTCCGCGCCGTCGCTACGCCACCGTTCCCAGAATCCAGCCATGCTACCCCGCTGGCGCAAAATACCATGGCGGGACCGCCATTCTAAAGCAGCCTAGCGCTCCGGCGGCACCGGACGCGGCTGCCCATCGGGACCGATGGCGACATATGTAAACGTGCCCTCGGTCACCTTGGTCAGCGGCCCGCCCTGATGGTGAGGGCGCTTCCAGGTTTCGATCCGGACCGTCAGGGAGGACCGCCCGATCCGCACGATGTCTGTGTAGCAGCTCACCAGGTCGCCAACCTTGACCGGCTTATGGAAGGTCATGGCCTCGACAGCGACGGTCACGACGCGCCCGTCCGCGCGTGTCCCAGCCACCGTTCCGCCCGCCAGGTCCATCTGGGATAGCAGCCACCCGCCGAAAATATCGCCCTGGGGATTGGTATCGGCCGGCATTGCGACGGTCCGGAGGGCCGGCTCGCCGGCCGGAGGGGACGTTTCTGCGGTCATTAACCTTCCTCCACTACCGCGACCGATCTTACTACATCTTGTAGGGATCGCACCTTTCCAATACTTTCGCCTGCGAGTCTCACCCAGTCACTGATTTGAAGAAGAGCATGGCCCGCGACCTTTTCAGTTCCGCGCGCAAGGACAACAGCTACACCGCAAAGGACATCGAGGTCCTGGAGGGGCTTGAGCCTGTCCGGCGGCGCCCCGGCATGTATATCGGCGGCACCGACGAACGCGCCCTCCACCACCTGGTTGCCGAGGCCCTCGACAACGCGATGGACGAGGCGGTCGCCGGCCACGCCGACTGGATCGAGGTTGAACTGGAGGGTAGCGGGCACATTAACATCCGCGACAACGGCCGCGGCATCCCGATCGACCCGCATCCCAAGTTCAAGAACAAATCCGCCCTCGAAGTCATCCTGACCACCCTGCACTCGGGCGGCAAATTCGATGGCAAGGCTTACGAGACCTCAGGCGGTCTGCACGGCGTTGGCATCTCGGTCGTGAACGCCCTCTCCGATGATCTCGTCGTCGAAGTCGCGCGCGACAAGAAGCTGTGGACGCAGACCTATAGCCGCGGCAAGCCGAAGGGCCCGCTGAAGTCTGCCGGTGCCGTCAGCAACCGCCGCGGCACCAGCGTGCGCTTCCATCCCGATGCCGAGATCTTCGGGAAGTCTCTGCACTTCAAGCCGCAGACGATCTATCGCATGTGCCGCGCCAAGGCGTTCCTCTTCAAGGGCGTCGAAATCCGCTGGAGTTGCGACAAGTCGATGGTGAAGCCCGACGAGGAGACACCGCAGTCGGCGGTACTCCACTTCGCAGGCGGCCTGACCGACGCGCTCAATGAAATCATCGGCAAGCGCCCGACCTACACAACGCAGCCTTTCGCCGGCGAAGCCGCGCTTCCCGACAAGGTCGGCCGCCTCGAATGGGCGATCGCCTGGCCCGGCGACAGCGAAGGTGAATCGCATTCTTATGTGAATACGGTGCCGACGCCTCAAGGCGGCAGCCATGAGCTCGGCCTGCGCGGCGCGCTGTCGCGCTCGCTGCGCGCCTATGGCGAACGCGCCAGCAACCGCCGCGCCACGCAGATCACGGCGGAAGACGTTGCCGACGGCTCGGTTGTACTGCTGTCGCTGTTCATTCGCGATCCGCAGTTCCAGGGCCAGACCAAGGATCGCCTTGGCATGCCCGAAGCGCAGCGCATCGTCGAAGGCGTCATCAAGGACCATTTCGATCACTGGCTCTCCGACGACTCAGCCTCCGCCAAACAGCTCCTAGAACACGTCATCGAGCGCGCGGAAGACCGGCTGCGCCGGCGTCAGGACAAGGACCTCGCCCGAAAATCGGCGACGCGCCGTCTGCGCCTGCCCGGCAAGCTGGCCGACTGCTCCCGTAATTCACCGGAAGGCACAGAAGTGTTTCTGGTCGAAGGCGATTCCGCCGGCGGCTCCGCCAAGCAGGCACGCTCGCGCGAGACACAGGCGATCCTTCCCTTGCGCGGCAAAATCCTCAACGTCGCCAGCGCGTCGGTCGACAAGCTGCGCGGCAACCAGGAACTCGCCGATATCGTGCAGGCGCTCGGCTGCGGCACCGGCGAAAACTTCGATGAATCCAAGCTGCGCTACGAGCGCGTGGTCATCATGACCGACGCTGATGTCGACGGCGCGCATATCGCCTCGCTGCTGATGACGTTCTTCTATCGCGAGATGCCCAGGCTCATTGACACTGGCCATCTGTTCCTCGCGATGCCGCCGCTCTACCGCCTTGCCGCCGGCAACCAGGTCGTCTATGCGCGCGACGACAAGCACAAGGACGAGTTGATGGCGACCACCTTCAAGAACAAGGGCAAGGTCGAGATCAGCCGTTTCAAGGGCCTGGGTGAAATGCCGCCATCGCAGCTCAAGGAAACGACGATGGATCCGGCGAAGCGCGTGCTGCTGCGGGTCGAGGTGGCCGACGGCAAGGACGATGCGAAGGAAATCAAGCGTACCGCGAAACTGGTCGAGAGCCTGATGGGCCGCAAGCCGGAGCTACGCCTTGCCTTCATTCAGGAAAACGCCAAGTTCGTCCGGGACCTCGACGTCTGACCAGCCGGTTCCGCTCGCGCTTGCGAGACCGGCCGACAAGCCTGTATTTCTTGAGAAATGATCTCGTCGGCCGCTGAAATAAGCGGCCGGCCGAGGTGTTTATCTATTGGGAGCATCGCCTATGCCTGCACGCATCGTCAGCCGCTGCCTTTCCCTGGCGGTCATCGCAGCCAGCCTGGCCCTCGCCGCCTGCGATGGACCACGAGTCTACAAAAGCTCTTATGCCGGCCACGCCAGCGCCCCCTTTATCGACAGTCTGGTGGCTCAAGGCACCAATGCCACGATCATCCGCAACAATCCGTTTCCGAACGATCCCGATAACGCGGCCGTCTTTCGCGCGATCAAGGCCACCTATGCCGGCGGGCGTTACAAATTCGTGCTGGGTCAGCCGGCCAGCGACTGGAACGGCTACACGATGGTTGTGACGTTCGGCGACAACATCCTCGGCAGCACCGACAGCTGCAAAAACCCGAACCCGCCACTGCGGCCAGGCTCTGCCGACCGCATCTCGGTCATTATCGAGTACTGCATCGGCCCGGCGCTCATCACACAGGTGCGCGGCAACAGAGCCACCGTTTCCGGTCCGCAGGATCCGCTGTTCGGGCGGCTGCTGGACGATATGGTGGCCGATCTCTTCAATCCGCGCCTCAGCAACAAGTCAGAGCCGAGCACTGACGGCCCCGCCTGCGCACCTTGTTGATGATGGCACGCCGAACCTACGCTCTCGGCCGCCTTTGCACCGTTCTTGCGAGCGGTGCAGCCCTGACGGCCTGTGCTGGCGGCGCAGTTCGCAATCAGGTCTACGTCCAGAATCTGCAAACGCATTTAAGCGCGGCGGCGGGCTATCCGATGCCGGTGATCATCCGGGACGAACCCTTTGTGGACGATCAGGGCGGCGCGCAGGTCATTGCCGCGATGAACAAAGGTCAGGGTGGCGTCGTGCCGCCGCAGAATTTTGCGGCGCTGCCGGCAGGCCAGAGTTATCGCGTCGTGCTGACGTTCAATGGCGAGCCGCCCGGTGGCAATTCCTGTGCGACATCGACGCCTTTGCCACGAACTTCAAGCGCTGACCGGACCACCATTCACGCCGCGTTCTGCCTCGGCACAAAGCCATTGAGCGAAGTCACGGCGACAAGCGGCCCGATCGCGTCGCCGCAAGATCCTCAATTCGCACGCCTGATGACCGACGTTCTGTCGAGCCTTTTTCCCGCCAACCACCCGATGTTCAAAGAGTCCTGGGAAAACATTTGATCGCCCTTAGTCGGCGGTCAGCCACTGGCGCAGTTCGCGACTGACGATCTCCGGCCTCTCGATTGGCGGCAGATGGCCGCACCGCTCCACAATCACCAGCCGCGCGTTGGGAATATCGGCCGCCATCTCGCGATGAAGCTTCGGCGGCGTCGCCTGATCGTCCTGGCCGCAGAGAACCAGGGTCGGACAGGAAATTCGCGACAGGCCGGGCCGGCTGTCCGGCCGGTTGATGATCGCGGTCTGCTGCCGCACATACGCCTCGCGGCCGACCCGTTCGGTCATCGACATCACGGTCTCGGCGATCGTGGGGTCCCGAGCATGATCGGGATGAACCCAGCGCGACAGCAACCGCGGCGTCACGCCCTTAAAGTCGCCCAGCCGGGCCAGATCGATGAGATCCGCCCTCGCCTGCATGCGTTCCTCACTGTCGGGCCGCGCCGAGGTATCCAGAAGGGCGAGCCGCATCACCCGGTCCGGGGCCTGGCGCATGATCTCGAAGGCCACATACCCGCCCATGGAGAGCCCGGCGAGCGCGAAAAGCGGCGGGGCTTCCGCCAGAACCCCCTCGGCAAGCGCGGCAATGGACTCCGACTGGGTCAGGTCAGACACGACCGGGGCCGCGATGTCGGAAAGGCCCCGAATCTGTGCCTCCCACAGCGCCCGGTCGCAGAGAAGACCAGGCAGCAGCACCAACGGCATCCGCTCAGCCATGGAATGCCCTTCCTACCCGGTGCGCTAGGGAAGAATGCGTAAAACCCCTCGATTTCATTGACTTTTAACCGGTTGGACCCTATATATCGCAGTGTGAAACGTTCCGGATGCCCTATTGGCTGGCACCGGACCCCTAAAAACGCCCGACCCCGCGACCGTAGAACAACCGTGTTCCGGCCGCCGCCATGGGCGCCAAGTTATCCATGAAAAGCAAGGAATTATGCAATTTTCTGATCTCGGCCTAAGCGCCGAAGTTTTGCGTGCGGTTGCCGACGCCGGTTACCAAACACCGACTCCCATCCAGGCTAAGGCGATCCCCCACGTCTTTATGGGCCGTGACATCCTCGGCTGTGCCCAGACCGGTACCGGCAAGACCGCCAGCTTTACCCTCCCCATGATCGAGCTTCTGTCCCAGGGCCGCGCCCGGGCCCGGATGCCGCGCTCCCTGATCCTCGAACCGACCCGCGAACTGGCGGCCCAGGTTGCCGAGAACTTCGAGATCTACGGCAAGTACCACAAGCTCAATAAGGCCCTGCTCATCGGCGGCGTCTCCTACGACGACCAGGAAAAGCTGCTCGACCGCGGCGTCGACGTTCTGATCGCCACCCCGGGCCGCCTGCTCGACCATTTCGAGCGCGGCCGCATCCTGCTGAACGATGTGAAGATCCTGGTCATCGACGAAGCCGATCGCATGCTCGACATGGGCTTCATTCCCGATGTCGAGAAGATCGTCAGTCTTCTCCCGAAGAAGCGCCAGACCCTGTTCTTTTCCGCGACCATGCCGCCCGAAATCAAGCGACTGGCCGATGCCTTCCTGAACGAGCCGAAGGAAATCACAGTTTCTGCGCCGGCCTCAACCGCGACGACGGTCACCCAGGGCCTCTGCCTGGTGCCGCATCAGGATTTCGCCAAGCGCGACGCGCTGCGTCGTCTGATGGCGACCGAGCAGGTCAGGTCGGCCCTGATCTTCTGCAATCGCAAGCGGGACGTCGATACACTCTTCAAGTCGCTCAAGCGGCACGGTTTCAATGTCGGCTCTCTGCACGGCGACATGGACCAGAGCACCCGTACCGCGACCCTCGAAGGATTCAAGCGCGGCGATATCGCGATCATGGTCTGTTCCGACGTCGCGGCGCGCGGCATCGATATCGACGACCTGTCGCATGTGTTCAATTACGACGTCCCTATTCATGCCGAAGACTACGTGCACCGCATCGGCCGCACCGGTCGCGCCGGCCGCTCAGGCCGCGCGTTTACGCTGGCAACGAATGCCGACCGCAAGTTCGTCGACGCCATCGAGCGTCTGATCGGCAAGGAAATCCCCAAGGTCGCCATTGAAGGCCTGGTCGCACCCGATCCCTCGGAAGTCGCGGCGGAAGAGCCGCGCGGTCGCGGTGGTCGTGGCGGTCGTCCGCCGCGTGCCGGCGCCAACGCGGGCGGCGGCAAAGGCCGCAGTCGCGGTCCCCGCCGCGAGCCCAGGCCGGCCGCCGAGGTTACGGTTACTTCAGCGGAAGCTGGGGCGCCGCTGCCCCCGGTTACAGCACCCGCCCCGATCGCTGCCGCACCTGTCGCGCCGCAACCGGTTGACCAGCAGCCCGAGCCGCAACAGCCGCATCGTGAACACAGAGAGCATCGTGAGCCGCGGGCGCCGTCGCTCCCCCGTCATCCGCATGACGATCTGCGCACGCACAATCGGCAGCCGGCACCGCAGCAGCAGCATCGCGAAGAACAGCCTCGCCAGGAAAAGCGCCGCCCAGAGCCTGCCCCGCGTCCGCGCGATCGC
The DNA here is from genome assembly GCA_965279355.1 of Alphaproteobacteria bacterium. Taxonomy (GTDB): domain Bacteria; phylum Pseudomonadota; class Alphaproteobacteria; order CACIAM-22H2; family CACIAM-22H2. The sequence goes on from OZ257155.1 coordinate 1,293,742, forward strand.
AACGACGACGGCCCTTCACCGGTCGGGCTTGGCGATCATATGCCGGCCTTCCTGCTGCGCGGCCGTCGCGCGGCCGGGTAAGCAGCGATGAAGGCCATCTTCATCATGGTCAAGTGCGAGCTTGGCAAAGCATATGACGTCGCCGACAACGCGGTGCAGAACATCGAACAGGTCTCCGAGGTCTACTCGACCTCGGGCCAGTACGATCTTCTGATGAAGTGCTACCTGACCGAGGACCAGGACATCGGTCATTTTGTGATGGGGGTACAGAAAATCCCCGGCGTGAAGGACACCTTCACGATGATCACCTTCAAGGCCTTCTCCTGATCGCGCCGGTTTCCCAGAATCGTTCAATTGTGAGCGAACTGTGCGAACTGTGCGGTTCGGAATTCGGCTGCGATCCCGCCGGCGACTGCTGGTGCAAGCACGAAAGCCTCCGCCTCCCGGTGCCCGCCAACAGCGCCGCACGATGCCTCTGCCCGGATTGCTTGCGGAAGGCAACCACCCCCAAAAGCTGATACGAAGTCCTTTCGGCAATGCCCGGCCGCGACTAAGCTGGGTCTCCGGGAGGACACGTATAATGAATAAGCGCTTCTGGCTGCTGACCGCAGCCGCAATGACCGTAGCCGCATGGACCACGCCAACGCTGGCGCAGGACTGGCCGACCCGGCCGGTCCGGATCATCGCGCCCTTCGCGCCCGGCGGCAGCGCCGACACGCTGGGCCGTGTCGTGGCGCAGAAACTCTCCGAAACGCTGGGCCAGCAGGTCGTGGTCGAGAACAAGCCAGGTGCCGGCGGCGCCGTCGGCTCCGATCTCGTCGCCAAGGCTTCGCCTGACGGCTACCTGCTGCTTGTCTCCGGCATCGGCTCGCATGTCGTCGCCCCCGCCCTCAATCCGGCGTTGTCCTACGACCCGATGAAGGATTTCACTCACATCGCGCTGTTCGGTGGCCCCCCAACCGTGCTGGTCGTCAGCAAGGCGTCCGGCGCCACCAACCTTGCTCAGTTCACCGCGATCCTGAAGGCCAAACCGGGCCAACTCGGTTACGGCTCTCCGGGCGTCGGCACGCATGCACACCTGATCGCCGAGCTGTTCCAGATGCGCACCGGCACCAAGATGAACCATGCGCCCTATCGCGGCGCGGGTCAGGCGATCGTCGACCTGATGAGCGGACAGATCCCCGCTGCGTCGATGACGCTGTCGTCCGCCGCGGAGCAGATCAAGAGCGGCAGCGTGCTTGGTATCGCGCTCACCTCCGCCAAGCGCCTGCCGGATTTCGCCGACGTCCCAACCTATTCGGAACTGGGCTATCCCGAGCTCGTGGCGACGACCTGGTTTTCGCTGTCCGGCCCGGCCGGCATACCGGCCAACATCGTGAACAAGCTCAACTCTGAAGTGCTCAAGGCCCTGCAGCAACCCGACGTGAAGCAGCGCCTCGAGCGTGATGGAAACTATCCCGAACCACTCAATGCGCAGCAGTTCACCGCGTTCATGAAAGCCGAGATCGACCGCTGGACGCCGATCGTCAAGGCATCGGGGGCGAAAGCCGACTGAGGGGAGACCGACAATGCTGCCGCGGACCGCGATCCTTGCAACAGTTACACTGGCCCTGATCGGCGGTACAGCCGCCGCGCAGACCGCGTGGCCGAACCGTCCAGTCAAGATAGTGGTGCCCTCGCCACCCAGCGGCAGCGGCGACATGCTGGGCCGACTTGTCGCGCAGCGCTTCCAGGAAGCCTTCGGTCAGCCGTTCCAGATCGACAACCGGCCGGGCGGCGGCAATCTGCTCGGTGCCGAGATCGTGGCTAAATCGCCACCCGACGGCTACACGCTGCTGGTTTCCGGGATCGCGTCGAATGTCGTGGCCCCGGCCGTCAATGCGGCGGCGCTGACCTTCGATCCGATGAAGGACTTCACCCATATCGCGCTGTTCGGCGGATCGCCGGGCGTTCTCGCTGTTGCGCCGAATCTGGCCGTAAAGAACCTCGGCGAGTTCCTAGCGCTCGCGAAAGAGAAACCAGGCGCCATCAGTTACGGAACACCCGGCATCGGCACACATTCGCATCTGGTGATGGAACTGCTGCAACAGCGGACAGGCACAAAAATGACCAACGTGCCCTATCGCGGCGCCGCACAGGCGGTCGCCGATCTGATGGGCGGACACATCCCGGCGGCATCGATGACCCTGACCTCGGCCGCAGGACAGATCAAAGCTGGCGCCGTGCGCGGCATCGCGATCACCTCGGCTCAGCGCGTGCCGGAATTCCCCGACATCCCGACCTACGCCGAACTCGGTTTCCCCGAACTGACTGCCACCACATGGTTCGCACTGTCCGGACCAGCGGGATTGCCGGCCGATATCGTTACGCGCCTGAATGCCGAAGTCATCAAGGCGCTCCAGCAGCCGGATATCCGTCAGCGCCTCGACCGCGAAGCCATCCACGCAGAGCCGCTCAGCCCCGCCCAATTCACCGCCTTCGTGCAGGCAGAGATCAATCGCTGGACACCGATCGCCAAGGCGTCCGGCGCGAAGCCGGAGTAGCACCATGACCAAAATCACAAGACGCCAATTCACTGCCACCGCCCTTACGGCTACCGCCGCAGGCGTTATCCCGGGCACCGTTCGCGCCCAAACTTATCCAACGCAGGACATCCATTTCCTCTGCGGCTTTGCGGCGGGAAGCGGCGCCGACATCATCGTGCGTTACTTCGCGGAAAAGATGCGGCCGTACTTCAATCGCAACATCGTCGTTGACAACAAGCCGGGCGCGCTCGGTAATCTCGCGACAGAAGCCCTTGCGCGCTCCAAACCGGACGGCCATACAATTCAGGTGGCGGGTGCGAGTTCGCTCACCGCCAATATGCATCTCTTCAAGAAACCGGCCGTCGATGTCGGCCAGACGATCCAGGTCGCGGCGACGATCAGCAGCGCCTCCATGATGCTCGCGGTCCGGCCCGATGCGCCGTGGAAGGACATCGCGGAACTGACGGCCGCGATGAAGGCCAAGGGCGAAAAGGCTACCTACGGCTATGTCACGCCAATCGCGAAGACCATCGGCGCCATGTACAGGACGCAGGCCGGCCTGCAAGCCGTCGATGTTGCGTATCGCACCGGCGTCGATTTCATGGGCGATCTCAATAGCGGCACCATCGACTACGCCATCGCCGACCAAATCCAGGCGATGGGACAGATGCGCGCCGGCCGTATGCGGCTTCTCGCCGTCGGATCGATCAAGCGCATGGAATCAGCGCCGGAGATTCCGGCGTTCTCCGAATACGGCTACCCGATCAATATCCGCACCTGGTGGGGCGCCATGGTTCCTCTTGCCACCCCGCGCCCTATCGTCAACCAGCTCAACGCGTGGTTCAGCGAAGTAGTCGCAAGTCCGGAAACCAAAGCCTTCCTGAATAATCTCGCGAGCGACCCCTGGATCAGCACGCCCGACGAAGCGCAGGCCTTCTTCCTGCAGCAGATCAAGGATTGGGGCGACTATATCCGCGTCGCCGGCATCGAACCGCAATAATTGATGACGCGCGGTCATAGTAATATTGCCTAATGCGCGATTGTCGGCGCCGCTTTCACGCCACTAGCATGCCCGGAAATAAATAAGTTCGCCTCCGCCGCATCACCGGAGGAGGCCTTCCGGAGGATGCGGCCAGCCGATGAAAGCCTCTCTCTTCTGCACCACACGCTACGACGGTCCTTCGAAGAAAGGCGTCTGGCCGGTTCCTGCCGCTGACTATTCCGCCGAAATCGCCCAGAAATCTGTCGACCGGACCCTCTCGCAAATCCGCCTCGGCGACGATCTCGGCTTCGACTATGTGACGGTGGCCGAACATCACTTCGCGCCGTTCTCGATGTCGCCCAACCCGCTGATCCTGGCGGGCGCACTGACACAGACCCTACGCAACGCAAAGCTCGCTTTGCTCGGCCCTGACCTGCCGATCCTCAATCCGATCCGTGTTGCGGAAGAGCTCGCCATGCTCGATACGATGTCGGGCGGACGCATCATCGCCGGGTTGATGCGCGGCTCGCCGAACGAATACGTTACCTACAACATCAACCCTGCGGAATCCCGCGAACGCTTTCAGGAGGGGCTGGAGCTGATTCGCATGGCGTGGACCGAGCCACAGCCGTTCGGCTGGCAGGGCAAGTACTACGAATATCGCACCGTCTCGATCTGGCCGCGTCCGGTGCAAAAACCACATCCGCCGATCTACATCTCGGCGGCGACGCCGGAATCAGGCGAATTCGCGGCCCGCAACCATCTGGGTGTAGGCTTTGCGTTCACCACACTGCAGATCGCGACCAAGGCTGCGGCCTACTATCGCGAAAAGGCGAATGAAGTCGGCTGGAAGCCTACGCCCGACGACGTGATCTATCGCCTGTCGTTCCACTGCGCCGAAACCGATGAGCAGGCGATCGATGAGCTGATGTCCGCGGGAATGCAAGCAGCCCTCGGCCTCAGCATGACCAACAAGGCCATCGAATCCGCGGTCGCCGGTTCCGGCTACTACGGCCGCGACGTTGACACACAGCGCGCACGGCTGCAATCGCGCGGCGAAATCCATGAGCGGATCGAGAAAGGCCAGTTGCTTGCCGGGAGCCCGGAAACAATCCTGAAGCAGATCATCCGGGTCCGCGACGAGATCGGCGCCGGCATGCTCGATCTCACGCTCGGCGCGCCTCAACTGGGCGACAAGACCCGGCGCTCGATTGAAATGTTCGGCACCAAAGTGCTGCCGCAGATGCGGGCTCTCTAAGTCGAAGGATCGGTACCATGACAGCCCTTTCCATCACCCCGCCTCTCTCCGCGCCCCTGCTTGATGTCGATGGTCTGCGTTACAGCGACACTGGACAGGGCGATGCTTTGATTGTGCTCAACGGGAGCAGCACCCAAGGCGATGCCCGGATGCACTCCCTGCTGACCAAAGAGCGCCGGCTGATCGCGTTCGACGGACTCAAGCTGAGTGAACAGCAGCCGCAGAAGCTTGCCGCGGGCTTAAACAAGGCGATTGCCGGGATCGGCCTGGATCGCGTCAGCCTGATCGCGCATGGCGTCGGCGCGCAGCTCGCACTGTGGATGGCGCTGGAAAACCCCAAGGCGATTGACACGCTGGTGCTGATGGCACCGATAGCGCTGAGTACCGATATCGCGTCGCAGAATACAGACTTGGAAAGTCGGCTCGGCGAGTTGACCATGCCAATTCTGGCACTGTTTGGCACCCGGGACACCGTCGTGCCGACCGGCATGGCGCGTCTCTACGCCAGCCTCCTGCCCAAATGCTTCACCACGATGGTCTACAATGCCACCCATACGATGGACGGCGACCGGCCAGAAGCCGTGGCCGCGATCGTCAGTGAATTTCTAAGGCATCGCGAAGGTTTTGTCGTCAACCGGAACAGCGGCCTCCTCCATCCCTGACCGTCCGCTTTGCCCGGACGGCGGCGCGGGATAAGGTGGCTATATGCCGCGTGAAAAAATCCCGCCGGAACTGCTCGGCAGCATCTCGGTATTTGTGCAGGTCGGACGAAGCGACAGCTTCACGTCCGCTGCCCGGAAGCTGAATATTTCCGCGTCCGGCGTCAGCCGGTCAATCTCCCGACTGGAAGAGCGGCTCGGCGTCCAGCTTGTCGACCGCACTACACGCAGCATCAATCTTACTGCCGACGGGCTGGTCTACTTCGAGCGCTGCAAACACATCCTGAACGAGCTCGCAGAAGCCGAAGACGAGATCATTCACTCGCGCAGCGAGCCCAGCGGCCGTCTGCGGGTCAGGCTTCCTCGGACCTTCGGACGCTCCGTCATCGTCCCTGTGCTCGGAAAATTCATCGCGCGCTATCCACGCGTACAAGTGGATGTGCGGATGGTCACCGGCGTCATCGATACGATCGAGCAAGGAACGGACGTGGCGATTCAACTCGGCAAGCCACGCGACGCTCGATTGATCGCGCGGAAGCTCTGGCCGATCAATTACGTTCTCTGCGCTTCCCCGGACTATCTGAAGCAACACGGTACACCTGACACGCTGGGTGATTTCGAAAAGCATCGCTGTTTGACATACATCCACACTGAATCGGGCGCCTACCGCGAATGGACTTTATCCGATCATGGCAAGCTCATCCACTTCACGCCTGCCGGCGCCCTCAATATCGATGATGTGCACGCACTGGTCGATGCCGCGATCGCAGGCGCCGGCATCGCCTATCTGATGGATTTCGTGATCCGCGATGCGGTCATCGCGGGCAAGCTCAAGATCGTGATGCCGCGATACGCCTATGCCGGCCAGACTTCCTACATCGTCTATCCGCCCAATCGGTTCCAATCCAATCGCGTCAAGGTTTTCGTCGAATTCCTCCGGGAACTTACGCCGGCGGGCCCCCTTCCGGCGCTCAAGGATTTGACGAGAAACGAGCGATCCCGCTGATATCTCAATCCGGTATCTATGCGTGCCGGTCACAGGTGTTTTGTCGGGACAGGTATTTCACCGGCCATAGGTGGCCGGTACTCTTCGAATCACAGGAAAAATTGCGCGGCAGGCTGCTTTGCGGCGGGCCGAACGCTTGGGAGAACGCATGGCGCCCGTCGCCCCTCAATTCACGAGGACTGTCGCTCATCACAGCAAGGGGCCGCTGACTGTCTTTACGGCCGGCGAAGGTCCTGACGTCGTGTGCTTCCATCCGGCGGCTGGATTGGAAATTCGATCTGTCGCACACCGATTGGCAAAGACGCACCGCGTCTGGCTGCCGGTCGTACCCGGTTACGACGACACCCCACTTCTTCCGGGTGTCGATACCATGTCCTGTGTTGCCGATGTCATGGCGGAGTTCATCGAGAAGACGATCGGCGGCGTGGTCGACGTCGTTGGACACTCCATGGGCGCCCGCCTCGGTGCCTGGCTTACGGTTCAAGCCCCTGAAAAGGTCGGACAGCTCGTCCTGATGGCGCCCTCAGGATTTCGTCCGATCGGTGCGCCGCCGGTGAGCTTCGACCCCGCGACCTTCCTGAAGCAGCTCTATGCACATCCTGAAAAACGCCCGCCCGATACTCGCACCCCTGCCGCGCGCGAAGCCAATCGCAAGGTGTTCCAGCATTATGGCGGCGGCGCCCTACGCGACACCGCGCTGGATGCTCGTATCGGCGAGATCGAAAAGCTAACGCTGCTGATCCAGGGCACCTGCGACGTTCGCGTGCCCGCGGAATCGGTGCAGGAGCTGAAGGGAAAGATTCGCAACTCGACTATCGTTTATATCTACGACGCCGCGCACTCGCTTGAAGTCGATCAGCCCGAACGGGTCGCGGAGGTCGTCGAAGACTTCATCCGGCGCGGCGAGGCCTTCATCGTCAATCCAGGAGAACTGCTCGATCGGATCGCCGACGCGGTCTGAGCACGGAGGAGGCATATGAAGTTCTCGCAAACCCATCACATGTCCGACACGCCTATCCAGGAGCTTGGCCTGGGGTGCCCGATTTCCAATCAGCACTTCGATGCGCAGAAGGCGGCGATGCTGTATCCCACCTATATCGACACCAAGGTACAGGTGGGCAAGATGCCGGACGATTTCGTGATGCAAAGCAAGCACTTGCTCAACGATAGCGTGTTTCCGCAGGTCAAAAGCCTTGGCGTCGGCCAGTTGAACAATGCCGTGACGGCCGCGCAGTAAGAGTACGGGAGGAACAATGCCGAAAGTCCGCGTCCTTAACCGCGACGATCAATCCATCACCGTCAAGCAGGGGCGTACCGTGCTCGTCGGTGCCAATGAATCCAACGCTAGGTGGCGCGCGTATTGCGGCGGCATGGCGCTCTGTGGCACGTGCTGCATGATCGTTGTCGACGGCGAGCTCGCCCCACCGAACGACATCGAGCGCTATTTCATCGAGGGTTGGGGTTATCACCCGAATTACCGCCTGGGCTGCCAGGCGAAGGTGACAGGCGATGTCTCTGTGATCTCCTGCGATCAGGAGGGTTACGAGAAAGAGGCTGTGCTCAAGGCCTACGATGCAGCCTGCGCCAAGATCCGCGTCAAGGCATGACCGCACACGACCAGCAATGGAGGGTACGATGACCGATGCACGCAATCCCCAGTTGAACGCTGAGTCATACGCGCTTCTGAAAGCCGTCGCCGGCAACAAGGCGGCGATGCTGACGATGGACCTGATGTCCGAGGAATCGAAGCTGCGCTACCGCAGCTTCTACCCCTGCGGCGACATGCTGATCGGCCTTCGCTATCACGAGCCGAATCCCGACCGCCAGGGCTTCAAGAACGGGAACCAGCTCAAGATCATCAACGGCAGGATCGTGACCGAACCCCGTCAGGATGTGCAGTTCGTGCCGCCGCTGGTGCCCCACCATACGGAGCACGTCTACGGCTTCTGGCACATCAACGACCAGCAGGAGATGTCGATTAACATGAAGCTAGAGGGTGGCCGCCGGCTGATCGTGCTGATCGAGGGGTTCCCGGAGGCCGGTCGCAAGGACCGATTCGCCTGGTACTGTCTGAAATGCCTCAACCCGCTGTTTATGACCGAGGTCGAAACCCACAAGGTTGGGCTTCCTGGCTATTACGCGAAGCAGGACGACGCGTTCGACCTGTTCAACAACGATACGTCGCTGCGCACCTGCCGCGAATGCGGCACGGAGCATCCAACGGCCTATTCGATCTTTCCGTGGAAAGACAATCCAGACGAAAAAGCCGCGCGATTGGAATGGTAAGTCATCCAAGCATACAGAAAAATAACGAGGGGGAAACATGATCAATCACTGGAAAAAGAGCTTGTTAAGGTCCGTCGTAGCGGCAACCGCCCTATGCGCCATCTCGATTGCAGCACAGGCGCAGGAGTTGGCACAGGCGCAGCCGACCCGCATCAAGGTTGCCATGGCGAACACTGAACTGGCGCAGAACGCGGCCCTGTTTGCCGCCATCAAGGGTGGCACGCTCGCCGAAGAAGGTCTGGCCGCAGAAGTAGTCTATTTCCGTTCATGGACCGAACCGGTTCAGGCGATCGCAAGCGATTCCGCACAGTTCGCCCTCACTGCCGCAAGCCTGATCCGTGCCGTGGCGGGCCAGAACGCGCCAGTTCGGCTGGTGGCGATGCTGTCCACCCGGTTCCCCTACGAATTCGTGGTGAAGAAGGGCAGCGGCATCAAAACGATGGCCGACCTCAAGGGAAAGACCATTCAGACGGTCAGGCCGGGCGAGACGCTCGACAACATCTGGCGACAGCTTCTGGCCGACGCGAACATGACCGTCAGCGATATCAAGCGCGTGGAAAGCTTCAACGGGCTTGGCTCGCTGATCGCCGGAACGGTCGACGTGGCGAACGTCAATGACACGCATATCGTCCGCGTGCGCGAGGCCGGGCTCGAGACGTTCCTGGACTACACGGAATGGCGCGAAAAGAAGGGCCTCGGGAGCACGGCTGGAGCGAATCTCGGCTGGGGAACCTCCACTAAACTGATGCGCGAAAATCCCGCCGTCGTGCGCGGCTTCCTGCGTGCGCTGGTCAAGGCGAACGAGCGCCTGATCAAGGACAGGGAGTTCGCATACTCTGTCCTGGGCGAAAAGCCGTTTGGCGTCGAAAAAGAGGCGCAGGAGTGGGTCTACGGCCGGCACAAAGACCACTGGATCGTCCGCATGGATTTCTCCAAGGGTGATGCCAAGTTCGATGCCGAGATGATCGAGATAGCCATGGAACGCCCCAAAGGCTCCATCAAGCAAAGCGACTTCGCAGCCGAAGAGCCCATCACCGGCATCCTGAAAGAGCTTAAGGTTACCCATTGATGGACGGCACTGCGGTCGCCGCAATGAACCGGCTAGAGCTGGCGGGGATCTACAAGTCCTTCCAGACCGACAAGGGCCCGCTTTCCGTCATCGAAGGCATCAGCTTTACCCAAAGGCCGGGTGAGCTGGTTTCGATTGTCGGCGCGAGCGGATCGGGCAAGACGACGTTGCTTCGGATCATTGCGGGGCTCGAGAAGCCCGATAGCGGCAGTATCCTTCTCAACGGGAAAGTTGTTACCGAACCAGGTCCGGACCGGGCGATGATCTTTCAGCAGTTCGGCCTGATGCCATGGCTGAATGTGCTGGACAATGTCCTGTTTGGCCTGAAGACCAGTCCGTTTCCGGCAAAGGAGCGTCTGGACCGGGCGCGCGATGCAATAAGTCGCGTCGGCTTGACCGAATTCGAGGATTTCTTCCCGAAATCGCTGTCCGGCGGCATGCAGCAGCGGGTCGGCATCGCCCGCGCGCTGGCTGTCGGCCCGTCGGTCCTGCTCTGCGACGAGCCGTTCGCGTCGGTCGATGCCATGACCCGCCAGTACATGCAGACCGATCTGCTCAACATTGTGACGCAGCAGAACGCCACCGTCCTGCTCGTCACTCACGACATTGAGGAAGCGCTCTTCCTCGGTGACCGCGTGCTGATGTTTTCCTCGCGCCCGGCCCGCCTGATCGACGAGATCAAGGTCGACATAGAAAAGCCGCGCAGGCACGAGGTACGGACGTCGGCTTATTTCCAGGAATTAAGGAGTGTTGTGTGGAATCAGCTTCAGGCAAGCGCTCAACGATAAGGGCAACAACCTTTACCGGGGCGACCTGGATGCGCTTGCTCCAGCTTGCCATCCTCGCCGCCCTGCTCGGCGCATGGGAACTGGGCGGTCAATACAAGCTTATAAATCCCTTTTTCTTCAGCTGGCCCAGCGCGATCGCCGTCGCGGCTTGGAAGCTGCTTGTCAGCGGTGAGCTTTTCACCCATCTCGCCGTCACAGGTTATGCCTATGTTATCGGCGTCGTGAGCGCCTGCCTGATCGGCACCGCCCTCGGCCTGGCGATGGGCTGGTGGCGAACGTTTGGCAGCCTTGTCGACCCGTATGTGGTGTTTTTTTCCGCAATGCCGCGTACGGCACTGTTTCCGGTGCTGCTAATGATATTCGGCATCACCGACCTCTCGCGCATCCTGATTGTCTTCATCGGTGTCGTCTTTCCGATAACGTTTAATGCCTATATGGGCGCGCGGCAGACCCCACGGCTGCTGATCGATGCGGCAAGGGTTTTCGGCTACAGCAATAATCGGCTGTTTCGTGCCGTCATCTTTCCCGCTGCCATGCCGTATCTGATGGCTGGCGCGCGCACCGGCGTTACCCTTGGCATGATCATGGTCGTCGTGGCTGAATTCTTCGGTGGATCCGCCGGGCTTGGCCAGAACATCGCGCAGACCGCGCAGTTGTTCAAAACGCCGGAGATGTACGCCTGGGTGCTCTATACGTCGCTCGTGGCGCTGGTCCTGGTAAGGGCGGCGGACCATCTGGAGCGCTTTGCGCTGCGCTGGGCCTAATAACTTGCAAATCGGGGCACAGGCGTATTTTCTAAGAACATAAGGTCGGCAGAGGATCTCAATGAGTGGCGCGCAAGAGCAACACGGCAAGCTTTGCCTCACCGGCCCTGGCACCCCGATGGGTGACCTGTTCCGGCGCTATTGGGTACCAGCCCTTCTCGCGTCGGAGATCCCCGAGCCGGATTGTCCGCCGGTGAAGGTCCAGCTCATGGGCGAGAAACTGCTCGCCTTCCGCGACACGGAGGGCCGCATCGGCCTGATCGATGAGTTCTGCGCTCATCGTGGCGTGTCGCTATGGTTCGGCCGCAACGAGGAATGCGGCATCCGCTGCCCCTATCACGGATGGAAATACGACGTCACCGGTGCCTGCACCGAGGTGCCGTCAGAGACCGAAGAATCGGGCTTCCGCAAACGCGTGAAGCTGAAAGCCTATCCCTGCATCGAGCGCGGCGATGTGATCTGGACCTATATGGGCCCGCCTGAGCTGCAGCCCGCTCCGCCGGCGCTGGAATGGGTGGCGGTGCCCGCCAATCGCCGCTTCGTCTCCAAGCGGCTGCAGGAATGCAACTACCTGCAGGCGATGGAGGGGGGCATCGATTCCAGCCACGTCTCCTTCCTGCACGGCAACGCCCTCAAGAAGGACCCGCTGTTCAAGGGCAGCAAGGGCAACGAATACAACGAACGCGACCTGATGCCCTTCTTCGACGTGACGGAATTCGAGGGTGGCCTCCTGATCGGCGCACGGCGCAATGCCGATGCAGGTCGGTACTACTGGCGGATCACGCCGTGGATCATGCCCTGGTACACGATCATCCCGCCCCGCGCCGGCCATCCGCTGGGTGCCCATGCGTGGGTCCCCATCGATGACGAGAACTGCTGGGCCTGGAGCATCAACTACCATCCGGCCCGGGCGCTCAGTGCGTCCGAGGTCAAGGCGATGGAGAACGGCGCCGGGATCCACGTCAAATACGTACCGGGCACGTTCATTCCGCTGCAGAACAAGCGCAACGACTACCTGATCGATCGCGCTGGCCAGAAAGCCGGCGAGACCTATAGCGGCGTGGAAGGCATCGCAATGCAGGACGCCTCCCTGCAGGAAAGCATGGGGCCGATCCAGGACCGCTCGAAGGAGCATCTCTGCGCCACCGACCGCGGCATCGTCATGACACGCCGACTTCTTCTGCGCGCCGCTGAAACCGTCCGTGCCGGCGGTACACCGCCCGGCCTCGACCCGGCCGCACAACGCGTGCGATCCGTCTCCATCGAGCTGCCGACCAGCGAACATTACAGCACCGGTGCGCGCCACGGCCTGTTCGCGCCGGCCGATACGGATCCTGTAACCGTATGAGCGTTGCCCAACCGGGCTTCTTCACGTAAGAGCACTGCTTCAAAGAAACCCACAGGTCTTTCATGTCGTCTTCGCTTCGCCTGTCCTTTGCCTGCTGGAACTATGACCGCACCCGCGCGCTTGCCGACGGGCGGGTGAAGCCGGACGGGATCGATCTCATCTATCTCGATCAGGTGGTCGAGGAGACGTTCTTCCGCATGGCAAAATTTCGCGAGTTCGACCTCGCCGAGATGTCGCTGTCCTCCTATTCAATTTCACTGCATCGCGACAAGCCGCCTTTCATCGCAATCCCGGTCTTCCCGTCGCGGATGTTCCGTCATGCCGGAATTTTCGTTTCGGCCAAGAGCGGCATCAGGGAACCCAAGGACCTCGTCGGCAAGAAGGTCGGCGTACCCGAATATCAGCTGACGGCACCGGTCTGGATGCGCGGCATCCTGCAGGACGAATACGGCATCGACCCCAGCAGCGTTACCTATTTCTTCGGCGGCGAGGAAGAACCAGGGCGCGAAGAGAAACTGAAGATCGACTTGCCCGCAAAGTTCAAGGTCCACCCGATCCCGCACGACAAGACGCTGTCGCAGATGCTGGCCGACGGCGAAATCGACGCGCTTTACGCGCCGCGCATTCCCTCGGTCTTCCGCACCCGCCCTGGCAGCGTGCGGCGCCTGTTCGATGATTTTGCGACGGTCGAGAAGGCGTATTACGCCAAGACCAAGATCTTCCCGATCATGCATACCGTCGCGATCCGCCGCGAGGTCTACGAGAGCAACCGCTGGATCGCGCAGACACTGATGAAGGCCTTCGAAGCCGCGCAGCGCCTGACCTATGAAGATCTCGACGCGACCGCCGCGATCAAGACCATGATCCCCTGGCAGACCGCCGCCGTGGAAGAAACCCGCCGACTGATGGGGGAAAACTGGTGGCCGTACGGCGTACAGCCGAACTATCAGGTGCTGGAGACGTTCCTGCGCTATCACCACGAGCAGGGTCTATCGAAGCGCCGCCTGAAGCCCGAAGAGCTGTTTGCACCGGAAACGCTTGAAGGCTCCTTCAAGATCTAAGGATTGCCATGCGCCTGCCCTGCGTAGCGATTTCGATGGGCGATCCCGCCGGCATCGGCCCGGAGATCGCCATCAAGGCCGCGCTCGATCCGCGCGTCCGGGCCGCCTGCCGTCCGCTGTTAGTCGGCGATCCGACGGCCCTCGCCGCGCATGCCAAAGGTGCCGGCCTGAGCCCACGCATCATCGAGACGGAGAAGGCCGCAAACGCCGTCTGGGAGGGCGACGCCCTTCCCCTTCTCGTCCGCCGCCACCTGCAAGGTGCCCTGACATTTGGCGAACAATCCGCCGCCAACGGCCGCGCGATCATCGATTGTGCCGGCGCCGCCATCGACGCAGCCCTCGCCGGCCACGTGGACGCCGTTGTTGCCGCGCCGCAGAACGAGAAGTCGGTCAACATGGCCGGGATTGCATTCGACGGTTATCCGACCTTCGTCGCGCGGCGCACCGGCGTGCCGGAGGAAGACGCTTTTCTAATGCTGTGGTTCGACGACACCCGGATCGTTCACACGACCCTGCATGTCGGCCTGCGCCGAGCACTCGAACTGATCACGCGCGAGCGCGTCGGTCATGCGATCGCCGCCGCCGATACGGCATTGCGCAAACTGGGCTTCGCCAATCCGAAGATCGCCGTCTCCGGCCTCAATCCGCATGCCGGTGAGGACGGCCTCTTCGGCAGCGAAGAGCAGCAGATCATCGCTCCCGCAATCGACGATGCCCGCAAGGCGGGCATCCAGGTCGAAGGGCCGTACGGTGCCGATACCATGTTCGGCAAAAAAGGCTACGACGCATTTCTCGTGATGTTCCACGATCAGGGCCATATCTGCGCCAAGGTGCAGGCCTTCGACCGCACCTCCGGCTTCACCATCGGCACGCCGGTGCTGTTCAGCTCCGTCGCGCATGGCAGTGCGCATGACATCGCAGGCAAGGGTCAGGCCAATCCGCGGGCGATCATCGATACGGTGCTGCGGCTCGCGCGTGTTCGCCCAACGGTTGCTGCCGCCTAACGCGCGCCCAGCGGCGGGACGACCCAGCCGGCGCCCGTCTCCAGTGTGCGGAACCGGTCGGCTGCAATCAATCGGCGCACCAGCGCCTTCGACAGAGTCGCTTCGGCTTCGTCCGGACCGTCATCGGCCATCGGGAACGTTCCGAAATGAATACCCAGCGCGTGTCGCGCGCGGAGTTTTTCGAACACCGTCAGGGCTTCATCGGGATCGATATGGCTCATCGCCATGAACCAGCGCGGCTCGTAGGAACCGATCGGCAGCAGTGCCAGCCGGAATTCCGGATGCAGAGCAGCCGCACGGTCCACCCACCAGCTGTTTCCCAGACCGGTATCGCCCGAGAAATAAACCGGCCCACCCGGGGCCTCGATGACATATCCGGCCCAGAGGGCGCGATTGCGATCGAACACGCCGCGCGCCGACCAGTGCTGCACCGGCACGGCGCGAACCGTCACCCGTGGTCCGACCTCCACCGCTTCCATCCAGTCGAGTGCCGTCGGCGCGATACCCTCGATTTCCTGCCGCAGCAGGGTGTCGTTACCGAGCGGCACGATGATCCGCGGCCGGTCCCGCTTCCAAAGCATATCCAAAGTCGCAAGGTCGAGATGGTCGTAATGATTGTGGCTGACCATCACCACGTCGATCTTCGGCAGATCGTCGAACGCAACCCCGGGGACGCGGATCCGCTTCGGCCCTATCCAGGAAAACGGACTGGCGCGATCCGACCAGATCGGATCGGTCAAAATATTCAGACCCGCCGTCTGCAGCAGCACCGTGGCGTGGCCGACAAACGTGACCCGCAGCTGATCACCATCGACACGGGCCGGGGGCCTGCCGGGAACGATCGCGACCTCATCGGGCCATTCCGCCGGAGTGCGAGTCAGCCGCCAGCGCAGAAACGCGGTGAAGCCGCGCTCCTCCTGCGGCACCGGATTGAAGAATCGGCTTCCGTCGAAATGCTCGCCGGCCGGTCCGTCGTAATAAGAACTGCAGCCAAGCAGCCCGCACAGGACCACGGCCGCGCCGAACGCCTGCAATCTCTTGACCCAGCGGTGCGCGGGTCGTCGTTTCGACAAAGCCTGGTTCGTCATGATCTGCCGTTCCATGGGAAGTAAGTAATAGAGGCAACCCTACGGCGCCCGACAATAGCAGCGGAATACGATTCAGATTACGCTGATACGCAACGAATCGAACGCTGGTTCATCATGCCGAAACCGTTCCTCCTGTCATTGATACTTTCGGCATGCCTTCTGCCGGGTCTCGCTGGTCCAGCCTTTGCTGAGACCCGGATCGGCCTGATGACGACCCTATCGGGTCCCGACGCGGCATCCGGTCAAGATATGGCAGATGGCTTCAGACTGGGTCTGAAACAGGGCGGTGCAAAGTCCGTCGAACTCGTAGTCCTGGATGATCACGGCCGCGGCGATTTCGCCCGGGCTCTTTCCGACCGGCTGGTGCGCGAGCGCATCGATATCGTCACCGGCTTTCTGTCGGCCGTGCCCCTGCGGGCCAGCGCGGAGGTCGTTCTGTCCGACCGAAGTGATGCATTCATGATCAGCATCGGTGCCGGCCCCGCGGAGTTCGCGGGGCGCGGGTGCCACCCGAATTTCTTCTCGGCGGCGCCGCAGAACGATACGAACCACGAAGCCGTGGGCGTCCATATGGCAAAAGCCGGCATCAGGAATGTCTATCTTCTTGCGCCAAATTCGCCCGAAGCCAAGGAAGCGATCAGTGCCTTCAAGCGCTCCTATAAGGGCGGGGTGTCAGCCGAGGTTTATACCCGCGCCAACCAAACCGACTACACGGGAGAAATCGCGGCGCTGCGCAGTGGCAGTGCCGATGCCGTTTACGCTCTCTACTCCGGAACCATCGGGGCCGCTTTCATGCACCAGGTCGGTGAAGCAAGCCTGGGACCGATACTTGTCGGAGCGCCAGGGGCATTCGACCTGCCGTCGCTGACCGCCAATGGAAGCGCGATGCCTGGCGCCTTTGCTGGCTCCGGCTGGTCGGAGAAGCTGCCCAATAAGGCCAATCAGTCTTTCGTGCTCGACTTCGAGTCCGAGTTCGGGCGCCGACCCAGTATCTTCGCCGCACATGCCTTCGACGCCGCCCGACTTGTCAGCGCCGCCTTAAGGCAGGCGGACGGCGCGGCCAACAGGGGCCGCCTGCGCGACGCGCTCCGCGTTGTCGAATTTCCATCGGTGCGCGGGCAGTTCAAGTTCAACCGCAACCATTTCCCGGTGCAGAATTTCTATCTGACCCAGCTGACCCAAGATCAGGGCCGACTGGTCGGTGCGCCGCGGGGCGTCATTCTCGCCAGCCACGCGGATGGATATGCGGCCGAGTGCCGGATGAAATGGCAGTAATCAGCCGGTAGCTGATTTAACAACGATGGCGTGTCCGTTGAGATTGTAGAAAACGGCGGCACCCGGCAGATTGCCCCGCA
Organism: Alphaproteobacteria bacterium; assembly: GCA_965279355.1. Classification (GTDB taxonomy): domain Bacteria; phylum Pseudomonadota; class Alphaproteobacteria; order CACIAM-22H2; family CACIAM-22H2. Next base: position 1,310,935 of record OZ257155.1, read on the forward strand.
ATTCGTTCACATACCGTGTGACGCCCTCGCAGGACCAGAAGCCGTAATCGTCGAAGACGATTATTCCGCTCACGACCAGCCGCGGCCAGATGAATTCAAAGCTCGCCCGCGCGGATTCGTAGACATCGACGTCGATATGCCCGAAGGCGAACCGCTCGTCAGTGACCTGCGCGGCGGTCTGATCCGGGAAGATGCCTTTCAGCACCACGCATTGCTGCACACCGGCGTTTGCAAAGAGTTGCCGCACGACCTCTTCCGACGTGTCGGCGTGTTCCCCGCCTTTGTAATAGCCGTCGCGGTCACCCGCCTTCACGACGCCCTCGAAGGTGTCGCAGACGAAAATCTTCTGGGTGCTGCCGAGAGCGGCCAGGCGCTGCGCCATCAGGCAGGCCGTTCCGCCACGCCAGACGCCGATCTCGATCACATGACCCGGCAGCTTGCTGACCTGCCCCACGGATTCCCAGAGTTCGTAACAACGGTAGATGTCGACGAGGGTGTGCCCCTGGATCGATCCGTAGGCCTTCTGGAACTGACCATCCGCCGCCCACGGCGCGTAGGAGGCGTAGGGAATATTGACGGTCTGCGGCAGCTTGCAGGTCGGCCGCGCGACGGACGCGCCCCGGATACTGGGCAGTCCGTCAAATATCTCTTGATGCGAGGGTTTTGCCATGGCCGACTTCGGAACGAATCGAATTCCCTGATATTAGCCGCAACCGGCCACGGATAGGAAAATGCCGCGCCTCAGCATCGTCATGTCGGTCCACGACAAGGCACCCTATCTCGGCGAGTTCCTGGACAACCTGCGTCAGACCGAGCCGGAGGCCGAGCTCGTGGTCGTGGACGACGGCAGCTCGGATGGCACGACAGACATAGCCCGGGCGAAAGCAGACGTCTTCCTGCGCACCGAAAATGTGTGGGAGGTGAAGGCCAACAATGTCGGCCTGAAGGCGGCGACCGGCGACCACATTGCCATCGTGCAGGACGACGATTTTATCCTGCCGCGCCTGTGGGCTTCGACCGCAGCTGCCGCGATGCTGGCCCATGACCTCGGCATTCTGGGATGCCGCGGCTACGGCCATGTGATGCATCGCGCCCAGGCAGAACAGATGCAGGCCCGCGCGGCCGAGATCGAGCGGCAGATCATGGCCACCGGCGAGATGAGGCCCGAGGACAATGGCCGGAATTTCTGTCGCCTCACCGAGGCCAATGGCATCGCCTATGGCAAGGTCGACATTCATCTCAGGAACTTCGCCATCAACCCCTATCAGGCGCCGGACGGCGGCCCTGCAACTGTGATCTGCGCGCCGGCGCCCATCTACCTGACCGACGTCACCATTCGTTCGCCATTTATCATCGACCGCCGGGTCATCCAGACAATCGGGGTCATGGACGAGGCTTACGCGCCGCTGAACATGGACGATCATGATTTCTGCATGCGGGCGCGCAAGGCGGGGTTCAGGGTCGGCTTCTCGCGCGTGCCGTCGATCAACCGGTTCCGGGGCGGAAGCCGATGGCTGTACGCGGGCGCCCAGGAGGGGCAGCGCTCGCATGTGATGAACGACAGCTTCGTGCGAAATAGCCAGCGCTTCTACGGGGACTGGCTACAGACGGCGGGCGATATATTCGCATTGGAACGGCTCGGCGCTATCCAGTTCCAGCCTTCCCTGCTGTCGTTCGACGCCGTGCAGGCGGAGAGCGCCACGGTCGCACGTCTGTTCAACATTTCGCCCGAACGCGCGCTCGACTAGAATGGCAGAGGCATGCGGCGCTTGTTTCAAGCTTGTCTTGGAATATCGGGGTTTCCAGCCCGTTTATCACGGGTGAACCGTACCCTCGCCCTTTTCGCCGGCTGTGCCTTCCTGCTGAGCGCCTGCGGGCCGCCCATGCGCTGGGAGCACCCCCAGGTCGGCACCGCCAATGCCGGGGCCGACCTGAACCATTGCAGTCAGGTCGCCCACAGCGAGGCGTGGCGCATGGCAAATTCCGCTCCCATGTCGATGGGCGGATGGCGCCGCGGGCGCGGCGGACAGATGTATTTCGACCCATTCCCGCGGTATCCGGATCCATGGCACTATGAGCGGCCGCTGCAGGACTACTGCATGCGCTCCAAGGGCTACCAGCTCGTCCCGGTGCCCGAGCCGCAATCCTAAGGCCAGGCCGGCCTAGCGGCGCGGCTGTTCGGCCTGGTTCCGGCTCGGCTGGGCGGGCTTGATCGCCATATTCTCCTGCTCCACGTCGCACGGATAGGTCTGCCTGTTGCGGTCTTCCGCCGCCGCAATCAGGGCGCCTGATGCCGGCCCGAGAGAGGTCCCCGATCCGGCCACCTGGACCGCCGTCCCCCCCATGCTCAAGGTCTGCGTGCGGCCGGTCGTGCCGTCGCGGAACGTTACGGTGCTGTCCGACAGGATCACGGAATCCGGGGGCAAGGCATTACCCAGCACGCCCATCGCCCCCAGCGCCGAGGTGAGGCCGGCAGCGCCAGTAGCGCCCAGCCCGGCTAGGTTGGTAATCTGCTCCCAGTTGCCGAGGCCGATCGTGTTGGTTTCCAGCAGCACATCGGCGCCGTCCAGCCGCACCTGGGACACACTGCTGTCGCCAGACACGGCGGACAGCGGATTGAGGTCGATCTGGACCCGGCGGATGCGCGCCATGTCCTGACGCGATCCCCAGCGGGCATTGCCGACCCGGACATTGTTGAGAACCACCCGTGGCGGCAGGCCGAGCTGCAGCTCCACCGGCCCGTCAATCGCCAGCGTCCGTCCGGTCAGGTCGACCACGCGCTGCTGCAGTTCCCGCTTGTACTGATCGCTGTCAAACAGCGCGTACATGACGCCACCGGCAATCGCCCCCATCGCGGCCACGAAGATCACCGCCTTCGCCATGAAGGTGATGACACGCCCGATCAGCCTGAACACGAACATCCGGATCTCTCCCGCACAACGCGCCGATTCGGCGCCGGTGGGATGATAAACCCCCGGCAGGCCGCGCGTCAGGAGACCGGCGGCGCCGCCGACGAGCTTGGCTTGCGCAGCGTCGCTTCCCGCGAAAAGATGTAGATGCCGCTAGCGACCACGATCAGACCGCCGATGATCATGCCCCATCCGGGAATGTCCCCGAACACCATGAAGCCGGTGATGCTGGCCCAGACGAGCTGCAGGTAGGCGTAGGGTTGCAGGGCCGATGCCGGCGCATACCCCAGCGCCTTGGCGAAGGTGAAATGCGCCACGGCACCCAGCGCCCCCATGCCGACCATCAGCACCCAGTGGAATGCGCTGGGTGAGATCCAGATGAAGGGCATCACGAAGGAGAGCACGACGGCGCCAACGATTGCGCCGTAAAACGACGACACCAGCGCGGAATCGTAGCGGCTGACCGCGCGGGTTATGATCTGGAACACCGCATGGCCCGTGGCCATGGCGAGCGCCAGCAGCGCCGCCCAGTGGAAGGTGCCGCTGCCGGGTTGCACGATCACCATCACGCCGAGGAAGCCGACAGCGACCGCCGTCCAGCGCCTGGGACCGACCCGCTCCTTCAGCAGGACCGCACTCAGCGCCGTGACAATCAGAGGCGAAATAAAGCCGATCGCCGTCGCATCGGCGAGCGGCATGAAACTGAACACCAGGAAGAACAGCGTGGTGACGACCATCAACAGGACGCCGCGGCCGATCTGCCAGAGCGGTTTCCCTGAAACCAGCGGATTGCCGCCGCCAGCACGCAGCAGGAACGGCAACATGAACATGATCGCGAAGGTGTAACGCGCCCAGGCAATCTGAAACACGGAGTAGTTCTGGGTCAGATATTTCGCCGTCGTGTCCAGAATGGCGAACCCGAAACCGGTCACCAGAAAAAAGACTATTCCGCGCGCCATGTTGCCAGGCGGCCGTTCCGGGACAGGAGAATTCATGGTGGGCGGCTGGGATTTTCAGGGGCGACGCATAACTTGCGCAACGGTTAATACCACGGCATCGTCCCTCCGCGGGGCCGAAAAGAAGCGCCGGGCCCTACTCCGGCGCGCCGTGGTTCCGCAACGGCAACGCCTCACATCACGAGCCCGAGCGACACTATGAATCTGCTACTGAATCCGATGGATCCTGCCCTCACAAAATTCGGCGTCGGCCAGTCCGTACCGCGTGTGGAAGATCCCAAGCTGCTGCGCGGCGAAGGTCGCTACACCGACGACGTGAACCTGCCGGGTCAGGCCTATGCCGTAATGGTCCGCAGCACCCACGCGCACGGCGTCATCCGGAAGATCGATACGTCCACGGCGCGCAAGATGCCTGGTGTGCTCGCCGTCTATACCGGCGCCGACATCAAGGCCTACGGCAACATCAAGAGCATCCCGAATTTCCCAAATCGCGACGGCTCGCCGATGAAGAAGCCGGCGCGTCCCGCCCTTGCCACTGATCGGGTGCGCTTCGTTGGCGATCCCGTTGCCTGTGTGATCGCGGAAACCGTGGCCCAGGCCAGAGACGCGGCCGAAGCCGTCGAGGTCGACATCGACACAATGCCCGCCGTCACCAATCCGCGCGAGGCCGTGAAGCCCAGCGCACCGCAGCTCTACGCAGAAATCCCGAACAACCTGTCGCTCGACTACCATTTCGGCGATGCGGACAAAGTCGCCGAGGCGTTCAAGAAGGCCGCGCATGTCACGAAGCTCAGCCTGATCAACAACCGTGTTGTCGTTTCGGCGATGGAACCTCGCGCGGCGGTCATGGCTTACGACAAGGCCAGCGACCGCTGGACCGTCCATATCGCAACACAGGGCGTGTTCGGCCCGCGCGAAATGATCGCCAAGGAGATCCTCAACGTCCCGTCCGACAAGGTCCGCGTGCTGACCGGCAATGTCGGCGGCTCGTTCGGCATGAAGGCGGCGGCGTTTCCGGAATATGTCCCGATGCTGCACGGAACGCGCGAACTCGGCCGGCCGGTGAAATGGACCGATGATCGATCCGGCAGTTTCGTTTCCGACACGCATGGCCGCGACGCCGAGATTGACGGCGAACTGGCGCTCGACAAGGACGGCAATTTCCTCGCCGTGCGTATCACCAGCCACGCCAATCTCGGCTCCTATATCGGCCAGATGTCGCCGATGTTCGCGACCCTCAACATCGTCAAGAACACAATCAGCGTCTACAAGACGCCGCTGATTGAGGTGAACACGAAATGCGTGCTCACCAACACGACGGCCGTCAGTTCCTATCGCGGCGCCGGGCGGCCTGAGTCGAACTATTACATGGAGCGGCTGATCGACACGGCCGCCCGCGAGATGGGGATCGACCGCATCGAAATCCGCAAGCGGAACATGATCCGCCCGGAACAGATGCCCTACAGCCCACCGTCAGAGCTGACCTACGACAGCGGCGATTTCCCGGCCGTCCTCGACCGCGCGGTCGAGCTTGCCGACGTGAAAGGCTTCGCCAAGCGCAAGGCCGAGAGTAAGAAATCCGGTAAGCTACGCGGCCTCGGTCTGGGCTGTTATCTCGAAGTCACGGCCCCGCAGGGCAAGGAGATGGGCGGCATCCGCTTTGGCGATGACGGCACCGTCACCATTGTCACCGGCACGCTGGATTACGGCCAGGGTCACCATTCACCCTTCGCGCAGGTGCTGAGCCAGGCGCTCGGCATTCCCTTCGACAAGATCAAACTGTTGCAGGGCGACAGCGACGAGTTGCTGGTCGGCGGCGGCACGGGCGGCTCGCGCTCCATCGTCTCCAGCGGCGGCGCGATCCTTGAAGCCAGCGCGAAGGTCATCGAACAGGGCAAGGCAATCGCCAGCCATATTCTGGAAGCGGCGGCGGCCGATATCGAATTCGTGCAGGGCAAGTTCCGCATCGCCGGCACCGACCGCAGCATCGGCATCATGGAACTCGCCGCGAAACTGCGCAGCGGCCTCGCCCTGCCGGCCGACGCGCCAAAGTCACTGGATGCCAACCTCATCCACAGCACGGCGCCGTCGGCGTTCCCCAACGGCTGTCACATCGTGGAGGTCGAGATCGATCCCGATACCGGCATCACCGAAGTGGTTAAGTATTCGATGGTCAACGACTTCGGCACAATCGTGAATCCGCTGATGGTCGCGGGGCAGGCGCATGGCGGCATCATGCAGGGCATTGGCCAGGCGATGTTCGAATCCACGCGCTACGACGAGACCGGCCAGATCCTCACGGGATCCTACATGGACTATGCGTTGCCGCGTGCCGTCGACGCGCCGGACTTCGTGATGAAGAGCCATCCGGTGCTGGCCAAGACCAACGCCCTGGGCGCCAAGGGTTGCGGCGAAGCCGGCTGCGCCGGATCGTTGCCGTCGGTGATGAATGCAATCGTCGACGCGCTGTCGGACATCGGCATCAAGCATGTGGATATGCCGGCGACACCGCTCAGCATCTGGCGGACCATTCAGGCCGCGAAGAAGAACTGATGGCCGAAAGGATCGAAGGCGGTTGCCAGTGCGGGGCTGTCCGCTACGCCATCACCGGCGAGCCGGTGTTCACGGCGATGTGCCATTGTACGATCTGCCGTCGCACGCACGCGGCACCGGTCGTCGCCTGGGCGATGTTTCAGGAGAAGGACGTCGCGGTCACCAAAGGTGCGCCCAAGATCCATAAATCGACGGCCGAGGGGCGGCGCGGCTTTTGTGGGGATTGCGGCACGCAGATTTCCTTTACGGCCAGTTTCCTGCCGGGCCTGATCGATATTGCAATCGGCAGCCTCGACAAGCCCGAGGCGATGCCGCCGGCACTGCATTACTGGGAGTCGAAACGGCTCCCGTGGCTGAAACTCGACGACGACCTGCCGCGCCACGCGGAGCTGCCGCCCTTCGGCTGATCGCGGTTCAGTCCGCGGTGCCGAGCGAGAACCCGCCGTCGACCACGATCTGCGCGCCCGTGACGTAGCGCGCGGCCGGCGACGCGAGGAACAGGGCAATTCCGTACATGTCCTCTTCCTGCCCCAGCCGGTGCATTGGAATCATCTTTTCGAAGGGCTCCCGCGCCACGGGATCCTTGAGTCGACCGCCCGAAATATTTGTGATCCACGGTCCGGGCGCGATCGCATTGACGGTGACGTTGTAGCGTGCGAGTTCCAGCGCGGCCTGCTTCACAAGCTGCCCGACCGCGCCCTTCGAGACGACGTAGGGCGTGCCAACATGTTGCTCGATCTTGAAAGCGTCGATTGACGACGTGACGATGATCCGGCCGGCATTCTGCGGCTTCATGATGCGGGCCGCCGCCTGCAGCGTATTGAATGCGCCGATCACGTTGACCTGAAGCACACGCTCCCACTGCTCGCTGGGAAGCTGCTCGATCTGCCGCTCGGTGTTGCGGGTACCGTCGGTCTTGAGAAAGCCTGGGCCGCCGCCGATCCCGGCATTGGCAAACACGACATCGAGGCGGCCAACGGAATGCGCCACGGCATTCATGATCTTATCGACTTCGGCCCGGTTCGTGACATCGACCACTTCGCCGCGTGTCTCGCCCCCAAGCTTTTCCACCGCCTCCTGGAGCATGTCGCGATTGCTATCGAACAGCGTAACCCTCGCACCGTTCTCGGCCATGGCCGCCGCGCAGGAAAAACCGATCCCGCTGGCGCCGCCCGTCACCACCGTGACGAGGCCGCGCACGTCGAACAGAGCGGAACTTTTCATCGCTTAGATACCCTTGAGCGGGAGCCCAACATAATTCTCAGCCAGCACAGTCAGCGCCGCCTTGGACGAGAAGAGGTAACGCAGCTCGGTCAGCTGGATCTCACGCTCGAACTGGTCGTTTTCGGGCGACAGGTGCAACGCCGTGGTCATCCACCACGAGAACCGCACAGCCTGCCATACACGTTGCAGGCAGATCGACGAATACGCGTCCAGAAGCTCCGTGCGGCCGGAGCCATAAAACTCCGTGAATGCCCTGGCCAGCACCTTCACATCGGTCGCCGCAAGATTGAGACCTTTGGCTCCGCTCGGGGGCACGATATGCGCCGAATCCCCGGCCAGGAACAGCTTGCCGAACCGCATCGGCTCGGCGACGAAGCTGCGCATTGGCGTCACGCTCTTTTCGATGGATGGCCCGGTTACCAGCTGCTCAGCCGCGTCAGGATCAAGCCGCGTCCTGGCTTCGGCCCAGAACCGCTCATCGGGCCACTTGGCCGTATCTTCATCGGGTGGGCATTGCAGGTAGATGCGGCTCACCTGCGGCGAGCGCATGCTGAACAGGGCAAAACCGCGGTCCGTGCTGGAATAGATCAGCTCGTCAGACACCGGCGGCGTGCGCGCCAGAATGCCAAGCCATGCATAGGGATAGACCTTTTCGAACGTGCGCAGCACGGACTTCGGCATGCTCTGGCGGCTTGGACCGTGGAAACCGTCGCATCCGGCGATGAAATCGCATTCCAGGACCTGCGGCTTGCCGCCTTTCTTGTAGGTGATGCGCGGCTGCTTGCCCTCGATCTCATGCAGCGTAACGTCTTCAGCCTCGAACACGATCTCGCCACCTGAAGCAAGGCTTGCGTCGATCAGATCCTTTACGACCTCGGTCTGGCCATAAACCATGACGACCTTACCGGTGTGCTCGCGCAGGTTCACATAGTGCCGCTTGCTATCGAACAGGATGTCGAACCCGTCATGCACGAGCCCTTCCTTGTTCATCCGCGCGTCGACCTTCGCCTCGCGCATCAGATCGATCGTGCCCTGCTCCAGGACGCCGGCACGGATGCGCGCCTCCACATAGTCGCGGCTGCGCCACTCCAGGATGACGCTCTCGATTCCCTGCAGATGCAGCAGGCGCGCAAGGAACAACCCCGCCGGGCCAGCCCCGATGATTCCAACCTTGGTCCGCATGACGTTTACGTATCCCCCCAAACCCCTTGAACCGTCTATATAGCATCAAGTGGGCAGCCCGAAACCTGCGGAGTCTGCATGGTAGGGCCGAAACTTGAGCCCCGGCTCAGGACCCCGGCCAGGGCCGAATGGGGACAGTGCTGATGCTGTTCTGCGGGCTACCTTCGATCACCCGGTCGCTGTACGAGACGTAGACCAGCACGTTCCGCTCCTTGTCGAAGAAGCGCACAACCTGGAGCGATTTGAAGATCAGGCTGCGCCGCTCGTCAAAGACCTGCTCGCCGTCCTGCAGCGTTCCCTTGACGTTGATCGGCCCGACCTGCGCGCAGGCGATGCTGGCATCGCTGGTGTCTTCGGCAACACCCAATCCGCCCTTCACACCGCCGGTCTGCGCCCGGCTGATATGGCAGGCAACGCCGTCGACCTTCGGATCGTCGAACCCGTCGACCACAACCTTGTCGTTCGGACCGATCCACCGGAACCGGGTGCTGACCTCGCCGGTTGTGCCGCGATCCGGGCGGCTGATCAGCCAGATCACGGGCACGGCCACCAACGCGAGCAGCACCAGCAGAACGATCATGCGAAATTTGCTCATCTCTCTCCATCCTCGTCGGTCTGACCCCTTCCATATAGGAAGCCGATAGCGACGGTGCACCCTCTCCTGGCTTCATTGACACATCGGCGGATACCTCCTAAGTACAATCCTGTTATTGGGGAGTAGTCACTACCGGCGCGAATGCGCGGTAGAACCGCATCAACAGACTCGCACATCCGTGCGTGGTGCGGTTGGCCAACCAGCCCGGCGAGACCAAGACGACGCTCACACCGCTTCCGGCCGGTGAGAGGTTTGTCGTCTGGTCGCGGAATGCCCGGCGGAGTTGATCTTGACCCTCGTAGCGACAGTTCTCATCGCCTTTGGCATGTCAGTGGACGCCTTCGCGGCATCGCTGGTGAAAGGCGCCGCCCTGCACCGGCCGCGCTTTCTGGACGCCCTGCGCGCCGGCGCGATTTTCGGCGTCATCGAAGGACTGACCCCTATTGTTGGCTGGGCAGCCGGCCTCGCTATGGCCGACTTCGTGCAGGCCATCGATCACTGGATCGCCCTGATCCTGCTCTGCGCCGTCGGCGGCAAGATGATCTATGAGGCCGTCCACCGGGACGAGGAGGAAGAACGTCCGCAGCGCCATTCCTTCCGTCTGCTCGCCGTCACCGCGCTCGGCACCAGCATCGACGCGATGGCGGTCGGTGTCATGGTGGCGCTGATCGAAGCGAACATCTGGCTGGTCGCCGCCGCGATCGGACTGGCGACGTTTATGATGACCACGCTTGGCATCATGATCGGCCGCTATGCCGGCCGGCATCTGGGCGCCCGCGCCGAGTTCGTCGGCGGGCTTGTCCTGATCGTGATCGGGGTGGCCATCTTCCTTGAGCACACGATGGGCGCGTAGGCCGAATCGTGTAGACTTCGGCCATGGCCGTCACGAACTCCCCCCTCAACGTCGTCTGCGTCCGCAGGAATTTCGACATGCTGATGGAGGCGCACTTCATCCGCGATGTCCTGCTGGGCGGCGTGGCGCGGCCGGTGCGTGTGTTCGCCATCGAACCCGGCCAGAACATTCCGGCCAGCGACGATTTCCTCGTCATCGCCTTCGAAGAAGGGATGCAGCGCTTCATCGCCGATGCGGTCGCGCGCGGCGTGCGCAATATCGGCGTCTTTCATGCCGGCGATGAGTTGAATACGGCGACCAAGTCCTTCTACAAGGACGTCGACTACGTCATCCGCAACTACTATCACAACGATATCTTCGCCCTGCCTGCGGGCTCGCGCTGCCTCGATGCGATCTGGGTCCCCAACGGATACAAGACCGGCGTCGGCCCGCGCCGTCCCGAGACGCTGGCGCCATTTTCGGTGCGCAGCCATCAGATGTTCTTTTCCGGCTATCTCGACTCCAGCGGCGACGCGAAACGCGAGCGGACCGAGATGCTCGAGACGATCAACCGGCACAAACTGCCGGCGACGCTCATGGCATCCTCCGGTTTTGCGCAGGGTCTTGGACCCGTGAGCTACGCCGCGTGGATGGAAAATTCACGTTTCGCGCTTGTCCCGCGCGGCCGGTCGCCCGAAACCATCCGCCTCTACGATGCGCTGGAACTCGGCAGCATCCCCATCAGCCTGCGGCATCCCTTCATCGACAAGCTGATGCCGGACGCCCCGTTCATCCTTCTCGAGTCCTGGCAGGACCTGCCGGCCTGGTATGCCGCGGAGGCCGCCGATGAGAGCCGTCTCCAGAAATGGGATGAGCGCCAGCGTCAGGTTGTCGAATGGTGGGGCGAGTTCAAACGGCGCCAACAGGAGCGGGTCACCAGCCTGATCGAGCGGTCTTTTGCCCGATCACGCAGCGGCATACTCACTTCTTGATAAAAATATCAATTAATTCAATTAGATAAAAAGAAGGCCTGACCGCCTCCCTATGACGTCGATCATAGTGCTGCGGCCCCGTTTTCCCATAGTGAGCGCAGGAAAACACCTGCCGGCCCGTGGATTTAGTCAGACACCGATGCGCGACGGATCCGACGATGACCTGATGCGCCGCGCGGGACGCGGCGACCGAGCCGCTTTCACGGCGCTCGTGGCACGCCACGTGTCACGCGCCACCGCGCTTGCGACACGGGTCGCCGGGAACAGAAGCGATGCGGACGAACTCGTTCAGGAGGCTTTCTTGCGGGCATGGCTGAAAGCGCCGGATTGGCAGGCACAGGAAGACGCGCCGCGCGGCGCGGCCTTCAACACCTGGTTCACCCGGGTGCTGGTCAATCTGTGCATCGACCGCCGCCGCAAACCGGTGCTGGCGCCGATCGAGGCTGCCGCCGAAGTTGAGTCAAACGACATCGCCGGGTTTGAAACGGTCGCGCAGCGCGAGACAAGCGCAAAGGTTCTTGCCGCCCTTGCCACGCTGCCGGATCGCCAGCGGATCGCGCTGACGCTCTGCCACTGGGATGAACACACCAATATCGAGGCCGCCGCCATCCTCGATATCAGCATCGGAGCGCTGGAATCGCTCCTTGTCCGGGCTCGCCGCACCATGCGCGACGCCCTCCTCGAACTGGCGCCAGACGGCGCCGCCACGTCCGTAGCCGCAGGTCGAAACCGATGATGACGATGACCCGAATTCAAACCCTGATCGACGCCTATGGCGCCGATCCCGTCCGCTGGCCTGCCGATGAGCGTATGGCGGCGCAGACCTTTATCGCGTCGTCGCCGGAGGCCCGGGCTCTCCTACGAGAGGCACAGGATTTCGACATCCTGTTGAATCAGGCACCGCTGTCGGCCCCGGCCGATATCAACGCCAGTGCCCTGGCGAGCCGCATCCTCGCTTCGGCGCCACGCAGCAGCGAACGCGCGGTCTGGCAGTGGTCGTTCGGATGGCCGAATTTTGCCGCGCTCGCAGCCGCGGCCATTGCCGGTTTTGTGGTCGGCACGACCGATCTCAGCCTGTCGTCCACCAGTTATGCCGGTGAAATGGATCTGCTTGAGATCATGACCACGACGCCGACCGCCGATCTGGAGGACATCTGATGGTTACGTTTACCTCCCGCGCCAGCAAGTGGCTGGCTCTGGCGCTGACGATCTCGGTCGCCGCCAATCTTTTCTTCGGCGGCGTCTACCTGGCGCACTGGTTCGGACCGCACGGTTACTGGTTTCGTATGATGCACGGCAGTGAGTCGGGACCGTCGCGCGGTGTCGATCGTTCGCTTCCGATGCTTGACCGTATGGCGTCGCGGCTGCCAACGGGCGATCGCGCGAAATTCGAGGCAATCATCAAGGAACATCGCCCGGCCCTGTCGTCTTTCGGCGATACAATCCGCGACAGCCGTCGTAAACTGCGCGACCAGCTGATCGCCGAAAAGATCGACCGGGACGCCATCATCGGAACCATGACTGAAGTTCGTGAGCGCAGCCTCGCTTTCCAGAGCGCCATGCAGTCGGCGATCCTTGAAGCCGCCGAGGGTCTGTCGCCCGAAGCCCGCCGCCAGATTATGGGGCGCGGCGGACGGGACCGCGATAGAGATCGTGACCGGGATCGCGACCGGAGAAGCGGCCCGTGAGCCGACGTGACGGTTTCATCGCCGTCACGCGTTTTGGCCTCGGCCCGCGCCCTGGCGAACTCGATCGCATTTCCGGCAATCCGATCGGCTGGCTAAAGCAGCAGGTATCAGAGACGGCCATTCCACCGCAGCTTGCCGGCCTTCCCGCAGGCGGCGACCGGATGGGCGACCTGTTGCGTGCGCGACAGGCGCGCGGCGACGCCGGCGCGGAGATCCTGATCCGCGAATCCTTTCGCGACACCTATCGGCAGGACGCAGCGACGCGGCTGCAGGTCCAGATCACTTCGGCCTCACCCTTCCGCGAACGGCTTGTCGCGTTCTGGTCGAACCACTTCACCGTTTCGATTCTACGACCTCCACTGTTGGGCACGGCCGGAGCTTTCGAACGCGAAGCAATCCGGCCGCATATCACCGGTCGCTTTCACGACATGCTGGTGGCGGTGGCCCGCCATCCCGCCATGCTTTTCTACCTCGATAACGGGCAATCCATCGGCCCGAGTTCGCGCGCCGGATTGCGGCGCGGTCGCGGCCTCAATGAAAATCTCGCGCGTGAGATCCTTGAACTTCACACGCTCGGCGTCGGCACGGGCTACACGCAAGCCGATGTTCGCGAGTTTGCCAAAATCCTCACCGGCTGGTCGCTCTGGCGGGCCGATGAGCAGCAGGCGGGACATTATGTGTTCCGCCCCGAGATGCACGAGCCCGGCGGCAAGACCCTGCTTGGCCGGCGTTACGGCGAAGCTGGCGAAAGCGAAGGTGAGGATGCGCTTCTGGCCCTCACCCGTCATCCGGCAACCGCCCGACATATCGCAACCAAGCTCGCGCGGCACTTCATCGCCGACCAGCCGCCGCTGGCCGCCATCGAACGTCTGGCTGGGATATTTCTCGATACCGACGGCAATCTCGCAGCCGTGACCGAAGCGCTGGTCGAGCAGCCGGAAACCTGGACCGAAGCCCTCCCCAAGGTGCGCACACCCCACGACTTCGTGGTCGCCGCACTTCGGGCAACGGCCTATGACGGTCCAGGCGAAACCGCGCTGGGTGCCCTGCGCATGCTCGGCCAACCTGTCTTCGGCGCACCCTCGCCGGCGGGCTGGCCTGACACGGCGGATCAATGGATTGGACCGGAAGCGGTCCTGCGACGCGCCGAGTGGGCGATGGCGCTGGGCCTGCGGGTTGCGGCCATCCGCGAACCGCGAGCCCTGTTGGCCGACACGATCGCGCCCGTGGCCAGCCTGGCAACAACGCAAGCCGTCGCCCGGGCACCGTCCGCCGGTGATGCCACGGCGCTGATTTTTGCCAGCCCCGAGTTCCAGCGGAGATAGACATGCTGACTCGCCGCCATGCGCTGACGCTGAGTGCCGGCTTTCTTGCCGGCTCGTCTCTCTATGGCATTCCCTTCGCGTTGGCGCGCGCCGCAACCGATCGCCGGCTGGTGGTCGTCGTTCTGCGAGGCGCCCTCGACGGTCTGGCGGCGGTACCGCCGATCTTCGATCCGGATTATCGCCGCCTGCGCGGATCCCTCGCGCTGGCCGAGCCCGGCACGGCTGATGGCGCCCTCGATCTTGACGGCAAATTCGGTCTACATCCCGCGCTCAAGCCGCTCCATACGCTCTACAGAAACGGCGAACTCGGCATCATCCACGCCGTTGCCACGCCGTATCGCGACCGCTCGCATTTCGATGCCCAGGATCTGCTGGAGAACGGCTCGGCCACGCCGCACGCACTGAAGGACGGCTGGCTCAACCGGACGATCGGACTCCTGGGCGGCACCGACCATGGTCGCCTGGGCCTGGCCGTTGGGCAGAGCGTTCCCCTGATCCTGCGGGGCAAGATGCCTGTGTCGTCCTGGGCGCCCGCGGAAATGCCCGGCCTCGATCCGGATTTCCTGTCGCGGCTCGCCTCCCTCTATGCGGGCGATGCGGTTCTCGGTCCTGCCCTGCAGGAAGGCCAGCGCGCCCAGGCCATGGCCGACGACGTGCTGCCGGAAGACCGCCAGCGCCAGGGCCGGATGAACGGCCAGAAAATGTATGTTCAGAACCGTCAGCCGATCGCGCTGAAAAGCACCGCTGCGTCGGTCGGTCGCCTGCTGGCCGCGGCGGACGGGCCGCGGGTCGCCGTTCTGGAGATGGGAAACTGGGACACCCACGCCAATCAGGGCGTGCTGACCGGACGGCTGGCCGTCACCCTGCGCAATCTGGCCGAAGGGCTGGATGCTCTCAAAACCTCGCTGGGGACGGTGTGGCGGGAGACGGCTGTCGTCGTCGTCACCGAATTCGGCCGGACCGTTGCCGTGAACGGGACTGGCGGGACAGACCATGGCACTGGCAGCGTCGCCTTCCTGCTGGGCGGCGCCATTTCGGGCGGTCGGGTGGTGACGCGATGGCCGGGGCTGGGTGCCAGTCAGCTCCATGAGGGTCGCGACCTTACCCCGACCACCGACCTCCGCTCCGTGCTGAAGGGGGTGCTTATCGACCATCTGGGCCTGCCCACCGATGCGATCGAACGCGTGGTGTTCCCGGGTAGCCGCGACGCCCGGCCGTTGCGCGACACCCTGCGCGTCTGACGGCCGATCCGGTCCGGTAAGCCGGTTACCAACTGCCGCCTTGCTTTTGGCCGGCGATTCCCAAAGAGTCGCGCTTTCCACCAAGGGAGGCCCTAAATCGTGGCGACAACACTCTATTTCGGTCCCGGCGCGTGCTCGATGGCACCGCATATCATTCTGCATGAACTCGGCAAGCCGTTCGAAGCGAAAGCCGTCGCGCTGCGCAAGGGCCAGCAGCGCACGCCGGAATATCTCAAGATCAACCCGAAGGGGAAGGTTCCCGTCCTCGACGACAATGGCCGGATCGTCACCGAAATCGTCGCGATCATGGCCTATCTCGGCCGGAACAATCCGGATGCCGGGATCTGGATCAAGGACGACATGGAGAAGCAGATCCGCACCGTGGAAATGATGTCCTGGTGCACGTCGGGCATGCATCCCCTGTTCGGCCGCCTCTTCCGTCCGACCGCGTTCGCGGACATTCCGGGCGCGGAAGAAAACGTCAAGAAGCTCGGCGCCGAAGCCATCAAGCAGGCCTTCGCCATCACCAACGATATGCTGGCCGGCAAGGAATTTGCCGTAGGCAACCAGTTCACGGTCGCCGATGCGCATCTGTTCCCGTTCTTCCGCTGGGCGACCAACATGAAGGTCGACACATCGGGCGCACCGAACTACGCGGCGCATTACGAGCGGATGCTCAAGCGCCCTTCCGTGCAGAAGATGTTGGATACCGAGAAAGCCGCGCAGGACGCCATCGACAAGGCTGCCTGAGCCGATAAGTTGTGAACGGCGTCCTGGGCTCAGGCCCAGGCGCCGAACGCGACCCCGATGCCGGTGCCAGCCGGCGAGCGATAGAGCGGCTGGTATTCGACCCAGCGGTTCTTCATCCCCTCAATGGCCCCGGCCACCGCGATCCAGTTGCGGATTTCCGACGACCCTGAGTTGAGCGCGCCCGGCGTCAGCGTACGCAGCAGCTCAGGCTTATTGTCGCACATGCCGGTCAGGATGCGGCGATCCAGTTCCTCATCGACGACAAAGTGGCTGAGACCGCCCGAGGCGATCACGGCGACTTTGATATCCGCCGGGCTTTCCCGGATCGCCTGGCCGATGGCCTTTCCGATGTCGTAGCAGCGCGCCGCCGTCGGCACGTTGGGCGGGTAGTAGGTATTCAGCAGGACCGGCACGACCGGAATCTGCCGGCCGCCAAACAGGCGCATCACCACGAAGCCAACGCCGTGGCCGAACCCGGCCTTCACCGGATCGTCCACGGCTGACGCGGCACCGATATCGACACCCTTCTCGATCAGCCGCTCGATCAGCTCGCGCGCCAGCTTCGGTTCCCCGGCGAAGCGGCGGACCTTGTCCATGGCGTAGGCCTTCGCCATCTCGTGATGAAACTGCTGCGGATTCGGCGGCATGTCGCGCGGATGGGTATCGATCTGCTCGCCGTAATAGATCGAAACCGCGGGGGTATTGGAGCGGGTAAAGAGCTCATTCTGGTCGTCGGTAATGATCACCGCGACGTCAGGCTGCGCCGCCGCAAGATCTGCCGACAGGCGATCGAGAGCCCTCTGGCAGGCCGCGTCCTTGGCCAGATACTGCTCGTAGGTCGCCACCGGCGCAAAGCGGCCGTTCACTTCCTTCTCGAGCTGCGTGTAGTTGAGCCAGCGCCCGTCCGACGTATTGAGTTCCGTCGACGTCAGGTCGCGCTTTGCATACTCGGCCCATTGCGGCGCGCTGAAGGTCAACAACGGGGTGTGCGAGGTACCGATCCCGAGAACGATTTTGGCCATGGAAACTCCGGCTGAGGCCGCTCAGCTTTAGCGGTCCGCCGGGCCAAACACAACCGCCCCCAATCGGGGAAAACGCCGCTCAACGGCGGCGTTATACCAGGAAGTCGTTCGACGTCAGGTTGGCCATGGTCACGCTCACGAGGGTGATCTTGTTGCCGCCCGTGAAGTCGATGACCGTATCCGCGCCAACCTGCGTCATCAGCGCCTGCACGTCGCCAAACGTATTGATTCCCGTCACAGCCGTCAGATCGACGTCGTCGGTGCCGATCACGAAATCGGCAATACGATCGGCGCCGCCCGCATCCGCAAAAACGAAGATATCGCTGCCCGTCCCGCCGGTAAGCGTGTCGTTGCCTGCCGCACCGGTCAGCGTATCGTTGCCGGCCCCGCCGCTCAGCGTGTCGTTGCCCGCAGCACCCGTGAGGACGTTGTTGAGACCATTGCCGTTGCCCTGGAAGTTCCCGCTGCCGGTATAGGTCAGATTCTCGATATTCGCGCCCAGCGTGAAGAAGGTGTTGGCGGTCCGGACCTCATCGGTACCGGCGCTCGCGGCCTCGGTCACGACATCGGCACTGTTGTCGACGATATAGACATCGTTACCAGCACCGCCGATCAGCGTGTCGATTCCCGTCCCGCCATCCAGTGTGTCGTTGCCCGAACCGCCGGTGAGGACGTTGGACGCCGTGTTGCCGGTGCCGGTGAAGTTGCCGCTGCCGGTATAGGTCAGGTTCTCGAAATTTGCCGTCAACGTGTAGCTACTGAGCACCGTCTGTACCGTGTCGGTGCCGCCGCTGGCCGTCTCGGTCAGCACATCGCCCACCACGTCGACGACATAGACATCGTTTCCGTCGCCGCCGATCAGCGTGTCGCTGCCGGCAGCACCGTCCAGCGTATCGGCGCCGTCGCCGCCCGTGATCACATTAACGTCGGTATTGCCGGTCCCCGTGAAGGCGCCCGTGCCGGTATAGGTCAGGTTCTCGAGGTTCAGACCCAGCGTGTAGCTCGACAAGGTTGTCCGAACTTCGTCGGTGCCCTCGCCTGAGGCCTCAGTGACCTCATCGCCGGCCGCGTCGACGATGAACACATCGTTGCCGGTTCCGCCAATCAGCGTGTCGTTGCCGGCTCCGCCGTCGAGCGTGTCGTTGCCAGCCGCGCCGGACAGGGTCTGCACCCCGGCTGCTCCGGTCAGGATGTTATCCAGCGTGTTGCCGGTGCCGGCAAACGCGGCCGTGCCGGTGTAAGTCAGGTTCTCGATATTGGTTCCAAGCGTGTAGCTGGCGGCAGCCGATGTGCGGACTTCATCCGTGCCGGCCGATGCGCCCTCGGTGACTACATCGCCGGAAACGTCTACGACATAGACATCGTTGCCAGCGCCGCCGACCAGCGTATCGGTGCCGGCGCCGCCATCCAGAGTGTCGTTACCGGTGCCGCCGGTGATCGTGTTGGCATCCGCGTTGCCGGTGCCGACGAAATCGCCGGACCCGGTAAAGGTGACCATTTCGATATTGGCGCTGGCCAGCGTGTAGGTCGTCAGCGCCGTCCGGATTTCGTCGGTACCTTCGCTCGCGGCTTCTGTCACGACATCGCCCGCGACATCGACGACATAGACATCGTTGCCGGTGGCGCCGACCAGCGTGTCGATACCGGTGCCGCCATCCAGCGTGTCGTTGCCGGTGGCGCCCGTCAGGATGTTGGCGGCCGTATTGCCGGTCCCGGTGAAATTGCTGCCGCCGGTATAGGTCAGGTTCTCGAAATTGAGCGCCAGGGTATAGCTGCTCAGCGTGGTCTGAACCGTGTCAGTGCCTGCACCAACCCCTTCGGTCAGGACATCAGTGGCGCTGTCGACCACGAAGACGTCGTTGCCGACGCCGCCGGCCATCGTATCGTTGCCCGTGCCGCCATCCAGCGTATCGTTACCGGTGCCGCCGTTCAGCGTGTCGTTGCCTGCCGCGCCGGACAATGTATCGTTGCCCGTGCCGCCGGTCATCACGTTGTCAGCCGAATTGCCGATGGCAGCGACGCTCGCCGTACCCGTCACCGTCAGGTTTTCGAGATTGGCGCCCAGCGTGTAGGTGGCGAGGCCCGTCCGCACTTCGTCGGTGCCTTCGCTGGCCCCTTCCGTCACGACGTCGCCGGCAGCATCCACCAGATAGATGTCGTTGCCCGTACCGCCAACCAGAGTGTCGTCACCGACGCCGCCATTCAGCGTGTCGTTTCCAGCGGCACCCGTCAGCGTATCGTTGCCCGCCGCACCCGACAGCGTGTCATTGCCGGCCGCGCCCGCGATGATGTTGTCGTCCGCATTACCGGTACCGGCAAAGTTCGCAGAGCCCGTATAGGTAAGTTTTTCGGCGTTCGCCGCGAGTGTCAGCGTCGCAAGGGCGGTGCGGACCTCGTCGGTACCGGCGCTCGCCGCCTCGGTAACGATATCCGTCGCAGAATCCACGATATAGACGTCGTTGCCAGCGCCACCGATGAGTGTATCCGCGCCAACGCCGCCATCCAGCGTGTCGTTGCCGACCCCGCCAGTCAGCACGTTGATCAATGTATTTCCGGTGCCGATGAAATCAGCCGAGCCGGTGTAGGTCAGATTATCGACCTGCGCCGCCAGCGTCATGCTGGCAAGGCTGGTCTGGATCGTATCGATGCCGGCACCCGCGAGCTCGGTCACCACATCGCCGGCGTTTTCGACAACATAGATATCGTTGCCGGCGCCGCCAGCCAGCGTATCGGCACCCGTGCCGCCGTCCAGCGTGTCGCTACCGGCGCCGCCATTCAGAGTATCGACACCTGCATCGCCGCTCAGCGTATCGTTGCCGATGCCGCCGGTCATGACGTTGTTGGCCGTGTTGCCGGTGCCGGCAAATGCCGCCGTACCGGTAAAGGTGAGATTTTCAAGATTGGTGCCCAGCGTGTAGCTCGCAAGCGTCGTCTTGACCTCATCGGTGCCTTCGCTTGCCGACTCAGTGACCACATCAGCGGCGGCGTCGACGATATAGACGTCGTTGCCGAGACCGCCGACCAGCGTGTCGTTACCGACACCGCCGTCGAGCGTGTCGTTACCTGCGGCACCGGTGAGTGTGTCATTGCCGGCGGCACCGGACAGCGTGTCGTTGCCGGCCGCGCCCGTGACGATGTTGTCCGAAGCGTTACCCGTACCGGAGAAGCTCGCCGACCCCGTATAGGTGAGCACTTCGACATTCGTGGCCAAGGTCAGAGACGTCGCGGCCGTGCGAATTTCATCCGTTCCGGCACTGGCCGCCTCCGTCACGACATCGGTCGCGACATCAACGATATAAACGTCGTTACCGGCACTACCGATCAGCGTGTCGATACCAGTACCACCGTTCAGCGTGTCGTTGCCGGACCCGCCGGTCAGAACGTTGACCAGGGCATTACCGGTGCCGACGAAGTCGCCGGAGCCGGTATAGGTCAGGTTTTCGAGATCGGTACCCAGCGTGAATGTCGCCAAGCCCGTCTTGATGGTATCGGTGCCGCCACCCGCGAGCTCGGTCACGACGTCGCCCGCATCGTCAATGATGTAGGTGTCGTTGCCGGCGCCCCCGACCATCTTGTCGACCCCGGTGCCGCCATCCAGCGTGTCGCTGCCGAGACCGCCATTCAGCGTGTCGGCTCCCGCGTCGCCGCTCAGCGTATCGCCACCGCCGCCGCCGGTGATGACGTTGTTGGCCGAATTGCCGGTACCGACAAAGTTGACCGTCGCCAGGCCGGTGAAGGTGAGATTCTCGAGGTTGGCACCCAGCGTGTAGCTGGCCAGCGTCGTCTTGATCTCGTCGGTGCCTTCGCTGGCGGATTCCGTCACCACATCGAGCGCCGCATCGACCACATAGGTGTCGTTGCCGGTGCCACCGATGAGGGTGTCGTTGCCCGTGCCGCCATCCAGGGTGTCGTTGCCGGCGGCGCCCATGAGCGTGTCGTTGCCAGCCGCACCCGACAGCGTATCGTTGCCCGTCGCACCGGTGATCAGGTTGTCGAGCGCATTGCCGGTCCCCGCGAAAGCGGTCGCGCTGGTTCCGGTAAACGTCAGATTTTCGATATTGGCCGCGGCGGTCAGTGTCGCCAGAGTGGTCCGGACTTCGTCCGTGCCGGCGCCAACGCCCTCGGTCACCACATCGCCGGCTACATCGACGACATAGATATCGTTACCGGCGCCGCCGATCAGCGTATCGATGCCCGAGCCGCCGTCCAGCGTATCGTTGCCGGCGCCGCTGGTCAGAATGTTATTCAGCGTATTGCCGGTACCGACGAAATCGGCGGAGCCCGTCGATACGAGATTGTCGACATTGGTTGCCAGCGTATGGCTCGTCAGGGCGGTACGCACCTCGTCGACACCGCCGCCGAGTGCCTCGGTGATGACGTCGGTGGCGCTGTCGACCAGATAGATATCATTCCCGAGGCCGCCGACCATCGTGTCGTTGCCGGTACCGCCATCCAGCGTGTCGCTGCCCGCACCACCGTTCAGCGTATCGTTGCCGGCCGCACCCGCCAGTGTGTCGTTGCCCAGGCCGCCCGTGATGACGTTATCCGCGGCGTTGCCGGTCCCGACAAAGGCCGTCGCACCCGTACCGGCGAAGGTCAGGTTTTCGAGGTTGCTGCCGAGGGTAAAGCTGGCAAGCGTTGTCTTGATCTCGTCCGTGCCTTCGCTGGCGGACTCGTTCACCACATCGGTCGCCGCGTCGACGACATAGAGGTCGTTTCCGGTTCCGCCGGTCATCGTATCGTTGCCGACGCCGCCATCGAGCGTGTCATTACCGGCAGCGCCGGTCAGCGTATCGTTGCCGGCGGCACCCGAGAGGGTGTCGTTGCCCGCTGCGCCCGCAATGATGTTGTCGGCCGCGTTGCCGGTGCCGGCGAAATTGGTCGCGCCGGTGTAGGTCAGATTCTCGACATTCGCCGCCAGGGTCAACGCCGACAGAGCAGTCTTGATCTCATCCGTACCGGACGCAGCCGCCTCCGTCACGAGTTCGGACGCCGCGTCGACGATATAGACATCGTTACCGGCGCCGCCGATCAGCGTATCGCTGCCGGCTCCGCCGCTGAGGGTGTCGTTGCCGGCGCCGCCGGTGATGACGTTATTGAGGGCATTGCCGGTACCGACGAAATCACTGGAGCCCGTATAAGTGAGATTGTCGACTTCCGTGCCCAGCGTGAGGCTGGCAAGGCTGGTCTTGACGGTATCGACACCGCCGCCGACCGCCTCGGTCACCACGTCGCCTGCATCGTCGATGATATAGAGGTCGTTGCCAACACCGCCGACCATGGTGTCGGCGCCAATGCCACCATCCAGCGTGTCGGTGCCCGCGCCGCCGTTCAGCGTGTCGGTGCCCGCGGCACCCGAGAGCGTGTCGTTGCCGACACCGCCGGTCAGGACGTTGTTATCCGAGTTGCCGGTGCCGACGAACGCTGTCGACCCGGTGAAGGCGAGGTTCTCGACATTGGCGGCCAGCGTGTAGCTCGCCAGCGTCGTCTGGACCGTATCGGTGCCTTCGCCTGATGCCTCCGTGACTGTATCGGCTGCGGCATCGACGACGTACACGTCATTGCCCGTGCCGCCGGTCATCGTGTCGTTGCCGACGCCGCCATTCAGCGTGTCATTGCCGGCGGCACCGACCAGGGTGTCGTTGCCGGCCGCACCGCCCAGCGTGTCGTTGCCGGCCGCACCCGTAACGATGTTGTCGGACGCATTTCCGGTACCGGCAAATGCCGCTGAACCCGTGTAGGTCAGGTTTTCGACATTCGCCGCAAGGGTAAGGGATGCGAGGCTGGTGTTGACCTGATCGGTACCTTCACCTGTTGCTTCCGTCACCACCTCGCCAACCGTGTCGACGACATAGAAGTCGTTTCCGGCACCGCCAACCAGCGTGTCGAGGCCGGCGCCACCATCCAGCGTATCGTTGCCGGCGCCGCCCGTGAGCGTATCGAGGCCGGCACCGCCGCTCAGCGTGTCGTTACCAACGCCGCCGGTCAGCGCATTCGCGCCTGTATTGCCGGTGCCGACGAAGTTGCCGGAACCCGTGTAGGTCAAATTCTCGATATTGGTCAGCGCCGTCAGATCGTAAGTGGCAAGACCGGTCTGAATGGTATCGGTACCGCCTGCGCTACCCTCAGTGGCAAGGTCGGCCGCCGCATCGACCACATAGACGTCGTTGCCAGCGCCGCCGGTCATCGTGTCGTTGCCGGTGCCGCCGTCCAGCGTATCGTTGCCGGTATTGCCGATCAGCGTGTCGTTGCCGGCCGCACCGCTCAGCGTGTCGTTCCCGGTCCCCCCGGTGATCAGGTTGTCCAGCGCGTTGCCGGTTCCGGCGAAACTCGCGGTCCCGGTCGCGGTCAGGTTCTCGACATTGGCGCCCAGCGTGTAGCTGGCCAGCGTCGTCCTGACCTCGTCGGTGCCTTCGCTGGCGGACTCCGCCACCGTGTCGCCAGCCGCGTCGACGACATAGACGTCGTTGCCGATTCCACCGGTGAGCAGATCGTTCCCGGCGCCGCCATCGAGCGTGTCGGCGCCCGCGGCACCCGTGAGAGTGTCGTTGCCGGCCGCACCGGCGAGCGTGTCGTTCCCGGTCCCGCCGAGAATGACGTTGTCGGAGGCGTTGCCGGTGCCGGCGAAATTGCCGGAACCCGTATAAGTGAGATCCTCGACATTGGCGGCCAGCGTATAACTTGCAATCGCCGTTTCGACCTCGTCCTGGCCGGACGAGGCGGCCTCGGTGATAACTTCCGTCGTGCTGTCGACGATATAGAGATCGTTGCCGGCGCCGCCGACCAGCGTGTCGATCCCCGCGCCGCCATCCAGCGTGTCATTGCCCGCACCACCCGTCAGCGTGTCGATACCGGCGCCGCCGCTCAGCGTATCGTTGCCGGCGCCGCCGGTGATTGCATTCGCGCCCGTGGTGCCGGTGCCGACGAAATCCGCGGAGCCGGTGTAGGTGACATTCTCGACATTGGTGACCGAGGTCAGGTCGAAGCTGGCCAGACCGGTCTGGACCGTATCGGTGCCGCCGGCGGCACCTTCCAGAATGATCGCATCCGTCGCGGAATCGATGATGTAGACGTCGTTGCCGGCGCCGCCATCCAGCGTGTCGTTGCCGATACCGCCATCCAGCGTGTCGTTCCCCGCGCCGCCGACCAGCATGTCGTTGCCGGCAGCCCCGAGGAGCACGTCGTTGCCGGCGCCGCCATTCAGCGTATCGTTGCCGAGGCCGCCGTCGAGCGTGTCATTGCCGACTGCGCCGGTGATAACGTTGTCGACCGCATTACCGGTGCCGGCAAAGTTCGCGGTCCCGGTCGCCGTCAGATTTTCAAAGTTGGTGCCCAGCGTATAGCTGGCTAGCGTCGTCTTGATCTCGTCGGTGCCCTCGCTGGCTGATTCGGTGACGACGTCGCCAGCCGCATCGACGACATAGACGTCGTTGCCGGTACCGCCGACGAGCGTATCGTTGCCGGTGCCGCCATCGAGTGTGTCATTGCCCGCAGCGCCCGTGAGCGTGTCATTGCCGGCCGCGCCGCTCAGCGTGTCGTTGCCGGCCGCGCCGGTGATGACGTTGTCTGTCGCGCCGCCCGTGCCGGCGAAATTGCCGGAGCCTGTATAGGTCAGGTTCTCGATATTGGCGCCAACGGTATAGCTGCCGATGGAGGTCTGCACCGTATCGGTGCCGCCCGATGTCGCCTCGGTAACAATGTCCGTCGTGCTGTCGACGATATAGAGATCATTCCCGGCGCCACCGATCAGCGTATCCGCGCCGGCGCCGCCATCGAGCGTATCGTTGCCGGCACCGCCCTTGATCAGGTTAACGGCCGCATTGCCGGTTCCCTGGAAATCGGACGAGCCGGTGTAGGTGAGGTTCTCAACCTCTGTCCCGACCAGCGTATAGGTCGCCGCGCCCGTCTGAATTTCGTCGGTGCCGCCAGCCGCGGCTTCGGTAATCACGTCACCGGCTTCAACGTTCAGATAAAGGTCGTTGCCGAGCCCGCCCTTGAGCGTGTCGACACCTGCACCACCGTCGAGCGTGTCGTTGCCCGCACCGCCATCCAGCGTGTCGGCATCCGCGCCGCCCAGCAGGATGTCATTGCCCGCACCGCCGGCCAGCGAATCGTTGCCGGCCGCGCCGGTGAGCGTGTCGTTGCCAAGACCGCCGGTCAGGACGTTATCCTGCGCGGTGCCGGTGCCGACAAAGCTGCCCGATGTGCCCGCGAACGAAAGGTTCTCGATGTTGGAAACCGACGTCAGATCGAAGGTCTGCAGCGTGGTCTTGATCTCATCCGTACCCGCCGACGCCCCTTCGGTGACGACGTCATCGGCGCTGTCGACCGTATAGGTGTCGTCGCCGGCCCCGCCGATCATCGTATCCTTGCCGCCGCCGCCGACCAGGACGTCGTTGCCGGTGCCGCCGGTGATGATGTTGTCGAGCGTATTGCCGGTGCCCGCGAAAGCACCGGTGCCGGTGAAGGTCAGGTTTTCGACGTTTGCCGCCAGCGTCGCCGCCGCCAGCGTGGTGCGCATTTCGTCGGTGCCGGCGCCCACTGCCTCGGTGATCTTGTCCGCCGCGTTGTCGACGATATAGATGTCGTTGCCGGTGCCGCCGACCAGCGTATCCGCGCCAGTGCCGCCATCCAGCGTGTCGTTACCCGCGCCGCCGGTCAGTACGTTGGCCAGCGTATTGCCGGTGCCAGTGAAGTTGCTGGAACCCGTATAGGTCAGGTTCTCGATTTCCGCCGCCAGCGTGAGCGTGGCGAGATCGGTCTTCACCGTATCGGTGCCGCCACCGGCGGCTTCCGTCACAACATCGTTGGCGCTGTCGACAGTATAGATGTCGCTGCCCGCACCGCCGACCAGCGTGTCGTTGCCGGCGCCACCGTCGAGCGTGTCCGCTCCGGTGTTGCCCTTGAGAACGTTGTCCGCCGCATTGCCGGTGAGCGTCGCCGCCAGAGCACCCGTGAAGGTCAGGTTCTCTAGGTTCGTACCAAGCGTATAGCTCGCCAGCGTGGTCTTCACCTCATCCGTGCCGGCGCTGGCACCCTCGGTGACAACGTCACCGGCTGCATCGACCACGAAGAGGTCGTTGCCGGCGCCGCCCACCAGCGTGTCGCTGCCGAGGCCGCCATCGAGCGTGTCATCACCACCGTTGCCGGTGAGTGTATCGTTGCCGGCCAGTCCGGACAGGGTGTCGTTGCCGCTGCCGCCCGCAATCGCGTTGTCGAGCAGGTTGCCGGTGCCGCCGAAATTGCCGGAGCCGGTGTAGGTCAGGTTCTCGAGATTGGCGCCCAGCGTGTAGCTGCCGATCGACGCCTGGATGGTATCGGTGCCGCCCGACGTCGCTTCGGTGACGAGGTCCGCCGTACTGTCGATGACATAGGTGTCATTGCCGGCGCCGCCGGTCATGGCATCGTTGCCGAGGCCGCCGTCCAGAAGGTCGTTACCGGCGCCGCCGTTCAACGTATCCTTACCGGCGCCACCCGACAACGCGTCGTTGCCCGCACCGCCGGTCAGAACGTTGTCGAGGGTGCTGCCGGTGCCGGTGAAATCGGCGGAGCCGGTGTAGGTCAAATTCTCGATATTGGTCGCCGCGCTCAGGTCGTAACTGGCGAGGTCTGTCCGTACCGTGTCGGTGCCGGCGGCGGAGCCCTCGGTCAGAACATCGTTCACGCTGTCGACGATGAAGACGTCGTCTCCGAGATTGCCGACCAGCGTATCGTTGCCGGTACCACCATCGAGCGTATCGTTGCCGGCGTTGCCGGTCAGGGTGTCGTTGCCGGCGGCACCCGCCAGCGTGTCGTTGCCGACGCCGCCAGTGATGGCGTTGTCCAGCGCATTGCCGGTGCCGACAAACGCGCCAGCGCCGGTGAAGCTGAGGTTTTCCAGATTCGCGCCCAGCGTATAGCTGGTCAGCGTCGTCTTGACCGTGTCGGTGCCGGCGCTGCTGTCTTCCGTCACGACATCGCCGGCCGCGTCGACGACGTACTGGTCGTTCCCGGTGCCGCCGGTGAGCGTGTCGTTGCCGAGGCCGCCATCCAGCGTGTCGTCGCCGCCGTTGCCGGTCAGGGTGTCGTTGCCGGCCGCGCCACCGAGGACGTCATTGCCCGTGCCGCCCGTCACCAGGTTGTCGCCCGCATTGCCGGTGCCGGCAAAATTACCGCTGCCGGTATAGGTCAGGCTTTCGACATTGGCGGCCAGCGTCAGCGACGCCAGATCCGTCTTCACTTCATCGGTGCCGGCCGAGGCTGCTTCGGTCACCACATCGGTTGTGCTGCCGACGATATAGATATCGTTGCCGGCGCCGCCGACCATCGTATCGTTCCCGGCGCCACCATCCAGCGTGTCGTTCCCGGCCGCGCCGGTCAGGACGTTGGCCAGCGTATTGCCGGTGCCCGTGAAATCGCCGGAACCCGTATAGGTCAGGTTCTCGAAATTGGCCGCCGTGCTGAGGTCGTAACTCGTGAGATCAGTCCGGACCGTGTCTGTGCCGCCGGCGGAGCTCTCGGTCAGCACATCGCTGGCGCTGTCGACGATAAAGACGTCATTGCCGAGGCCGCCGATCAGCGTATCGACGCCGATGCCACCGTCGAGCGTATCGTTGCCAGCATTGCCGGCGAGCGTGTCGGCGCCCGCGCCGCCAACCAGCGTATCGCTGCCGGTACCGCCCGTGAGATCGTTATCGAGCGTGTTGCCAGTGCCTGCAAACGCGGCCACGCCGGTATAGGTGAGGTTCTCGATATTGGCCCCGAGCGTGTAGCTCGTCAGATTCGCCGTGGAGACGGTGTCCGTGCCGGCGCTCGACCCTTCAGTCACGACGTCCTGCGCGGCATCGACGATATAGAGGTCATCGCCAGCGCCGCCGATCAGCGTATCATTGCCGGCCGCGCCGCTCAGCGTGTCGTTGCCGGTACCGCCCGTAATTACGTTATCGAGCGCGTTGCCGGTACCGGTGAAATTGCCGGAACCGGTGTAGACCAGATCCTCGACATTGGCCGCGAGCGTCAGCGAGGTCAGCCCCGTCTTCACTTCATCGGCGCCACCCGCGCCGGCAGTTTCTGTGATCACATCGCTCACATTGTCGACGATGTAGGTATCGCTGCCTGAGCCGCCACTCATCTTATCGTTGCCCGCGCCGCCATCGAGCGTGTCTTCGCCGTCGCCACCCAGCAGCGTGTCATTTCCGATACCGCCATACAGCGTATCGTTGCCCATCCCACCCGACAGAGTGTCGTCGCCCGCGGCGCCCGTGAGCGTGTCTTCGCCGACGTACATCAGCGCACCGGTGATGACATTGTTTTCCGAATTACCCGTCCCGGCGAAGTCGCCCGTATCGGTATAGGTCAGATTTTCAATTTCACTGCTGCCCAGCGTGTAGCTGGAAAGCGTGGTGCGAATTTCGTCCGTGCCGCCCGCTGCCAATTCTTCGATCGAATCGCTTGAATCGATCAGATAAACGTCGTTGCCAAGGCCGCCCTTGAGGACGTCCGCGCCGGCGCCGCCATCCAGCGTGTCCGTGCCAGCGCTGCCGATCAGCGTATCGACACCGTCTTCTCCGAACAGCGTATCGTTGCCGCCCGCGCCATCCAGGACATCGTTGCCGAGGCCACCCTGCAGGGTGTCGGAGCCGGCACCGCCGGTGATCGAATTGTCGAGCTCATTGCCAATTCCGGCAAACTTACCCGCGCCAGTGTAAGTCAAATTCTCAAGGTTGCTGCCGATAGCGAGATCGTAGTGGGTCCAGGCGGTCCGCACTTCGTCGATACCGGCGCCAGCGCCTTCGGTGATCGTGTCGTTGTTGTTATCAACGAAATAAACATCGTTTCCGACACCGCCGATTAGCGTGTCCTGGGCCAAACCGCCATCCAGGGTATCGTTGCCGGTGCTGCCTGTGATGATGTTAATGACCGCATTCCCGGTGCCCTTGAAATTGCCACTGCCAGTATAAGTCAGGTCTTCGAGGCCCACGGCGAGCGTGTAGGCGCTGAGCGCCGTGCCAGTGACGACGATGGTGTCATTGCCACTACCGGTGCCTTCTATGATCACATCACCGGCGACATCGACAATATATGTATTGTCGCCCAGGCCGCCATTCAGCGTATCGGCACCGGCGCCGCCATCAAGCGTATGATTTCCGGTAATGCCGGTGATTGTGTTGTTGCCCGCGTTGCCGATGCCAATAAAGGCCGTTCCCGACGTACCCGCGAACAGAAGGTTTTCGAGATTGGCGCCGAGCGTATAGTTGCTATTGGCGCGAACCGTGTCGGTGCCGCCCGCCGTCGATTCCGTGATCAGATCGGATGCACTGTCGACGACATAAACGTCGTTGCCGAGACCGCCCGTCAACGTATCGATGCCGGCGCCGCCATCCAGCGTGTCGTTACCGGCGTTGCCCGTGAGGGTATCGGCACCGTCACCGCCGCTCAGAGTATCGTTGCCCAAACCGCCGGTGATGGCGTTGTCGCTCGTATTGCCGGTCCCGACGAATGCAGTCGCCGCGGTGCCGGTGAACACCAGGTTCTCGACATTGGTGGCCAGCGTAAAGCTCGTTGCCGCAGTGCGCACCTCGTCTGTGCCTTCGCTGCCATTCTCGGTGATGGTTTCGCCCGCTTCGACGGCCAGATACACATCATTGCCGGTGCCACCGGCCAGGGAGTCCGTTCCAGCACCGCCATCAAGCGTGTCATTGCCGGCGCTGCCAACCAGTGTGTCGTTGCCCAAGGCGCCATTCAGCGTATCCGCGCCGCCGCCACCGGTGAGAACATTGGCAACTTCATTGCCGTTGATAACGTCGTTGCCGCTACCGCCCGTTGCGTTCTCGATCGTCGCGCCAGAGGCGATGGCGACGGTGTTCTGATTGACGGGGATACTGCCGCCGAAGGAAATCGGAAGGCCGATCTGCGAGACCATGCCGGCCGTCAGGTTGAGAACCGCACTCGCCGAACCCGTGACGACCAGTTCGTCAACGCCGCCGCCGTCCCAGATCGTTTCCCAGTGCTGACCCGTCGACGAGTACGTGTAGGTGGTGGCGCCGCTGTTGTAGCTAGTGTTCGCACCGTACAGATACTGGATGGCGGCGATGTCGTAGAGCATCGGCGTGGTGGGTTGAATGCTCGCACCACCCCCGTCAACGCCACCGGGCGAGGACTTGTAAGACATGATCGAATTGCCGGCATGGTCCTGCGCGGCCGGCAGCTTTATGGCGTTGCCGGATGTGCCCGTCCCAAACGAATGCTTCAGGCCCAGCGCGTGCCCGATCTCATGCATGAGCGCTTTGAAATTGTACGAGCCGGGATCTGCATTGGCCGTCCCGTTGGTGAAGCCTGTCGGCGACAGCCAAGTGTCACCGACCTTCGGACTCAGGGAGGTTGTCGGGAGATAGGCGTAGGCCAAGGCGCCAGCAGTATCGACCGCCGGGGAAACACCGAAGCGGAAATCGCCGACCGTGGTGGCGTTGTCAGCGACTAGATTAAAGGTGATGTTTGCGACGTTCGACCAGACTTGGAGTGCCGCCTGTATATCCGCCTGCAGCCCGGCGGAGATATTGTGAGAGATCGTCTCGGTGTACCCAGGCGCGAGGACCGACGACGTGGTGATGAAGCTGTAGTCGAGGGTGACGCCAGTGCCGACTCCACCGCCGAACTTGCCGCCATCAAGCAACGAGTTGGTTGTTGCCGAAGTCGAATTCGGAATACCAGTCGTGACTCCGACCGTATTCGTCGTAGGCGATGACATGCTGCCCCCTCGAGCGCTTCGCTCCAACAACTGCCCCGCGCCCATTCTGGCGCACTGCCCGAAAGCTCAGCTGGCTTTCGAACGAGCGTTGCTTATATCGCACAACCTAAGATTTAGCATTGGAAACCAATAAAATTGGTTAATAAGCCCGCATAAATGCTGGCCAAAACCGATGTCCATGGCATGGTTAATTGTGTTTGTTCGCGGCGTGACGCCGGAATCAAAACGGCGCGATGGACTAAACCACCGCGCCGTCTCAGAAATTTCAGATGAACAGTTTTAGCGGGCGCCGGACACCAGCGTCAGCCGCTCCTGCTCCTTGGGCTTGTCGCCATCGGCCGTCGCTTCCGGCGCCGCCTCAACAACGACAGCCGCGGACGCGCCCACTTCCTTCTCGATCTCTTCTTCGGTGAGACGGCGACAATGGCCGTTGATGAAGGCGCCGTTCTCGACCGACAGGCGCTGATGCAGGATGTCGCCGGTCACGTGGCCGGTGCCGGCGAGATCGACCGTCTTGGCGCGAATGGTGCCGGCAACCTTGCCCTGCACCCGCACACCGTCGGCATTGACATCGCCCTGAACCACACCCGTTTCACCGACCGTCAGGCGCAGGCTTCGGATGTTGCCCTCGACCGTGCCTTCGAGCTGGATTTCGCCCTGGCAGGAAATGTCGCCCTTTACGTGGAAATCGGCGCCGATGATCGTCGGCATGCCCTGCCGCGACGCCGAACTGGTATCGCCGGAGGACTTATTGGCTTTTAGAAACATAGCGGGCAGCCTCCAAGAATTTGACCGGGTTTACGTTTTTTCCGTCGTTCAGAATTTCGTAATGCAAATGCGGCCCAGTGCTGCGGCCGGTCGTCCCGACCAGCCCCACGATGTGCCGCACGGGCACCCGTTGACCCACTTTCACATAGATGCGCGAAAGATGGCCATAGCGGGTGGTAATGCCGTACCCGTGGTTGATCTCTACCATATTTCCGAATTCGCCGCTCCATGCCGCGATGGTGACCACGCCCGGAGAGGTGGCCATGACCTGCGTGCGGCTCGGCGCCGCCAGGTCCACCCCGTTGTGCTGCGCGAGCTGGCCGTTGAACGGATCCCGGCGTACGCCGTAAGGGCTCATGACGTTGAAGTTTTCCAGTGGCGCGCCGACCGGCAGCGACCGCAGCAGACGGCGCATCTCTTCGAGGCGACCGATCTGCGAGCCAAGCCCAACTAGGCCTGCGTTTGTCTTGTCGCCGGCCGCGCCGATCGATGGAATGAACGGACCGCCGGTACCGGTTGGCCCCTGGCTCGACAGAAGCTTTTCCGGATCGAGACCGGTACGGCCGATCAGCCGCTTCAGCCCTTCGATGCCGGCCTCGGTCTTTTCGCTGAGCTGCAGGATCGTCGCTTCATGCGAGGTGGTCAGAGATCCCTGTCGCTTTTCCAGTTCGCGCAGTTCTGCCTTCAACGCCGTCCGTTCGCTCGCCAGACGATCGCGCTCAACAGCGAGGCGCCCGCGCTCGGCCATCGCGTCGATGACACTCTGCTCAAGCCCGGACAGGACCGCGGGCCCCTCCGAGTTTCGCGAGGCAATGCCGCGCACCTGCTGATCGAGCTTGCGCAACCGCTCTACAAGGCCTTCATGCACCGAAGACGCGCGCTCGCGCTCGGCTTCGGCATTGGCCAGCCGACGCTCGACCTCGCCAAGATGCTTCTGAAGATTTTCATTTTGCGCGACGAGAGTGAGAATCGCCGACGCGCTCTCCGCCCGTCCGACTTCCGTCGCCCCCTCGACTGCGGCGCCGAGACTGTCGATGGCGAGACGATACGCCTCTTCGACACGCGCGACTTCCTGTCGCTTCAGATCCACCATACGCCAAGCGGTCTGATGACCGACGATCATCCACGTCGCACAGAGCAGACCGAAAAAGGCGACACCGGCAACGCTGCCTTGGACACGCGTGCTCAGCACGAGATAGCGCACGCCGCTCTGCGAACGCAGAATCAGTTCGCGCTCGCGGAAAGCGCGCCGAACAAATCGCTCTGCGTAGTCTGCAATACGCTTCAAACCCACCCCCGCGATGCCCGGTCGCACCCCGCGACCGCGTGGCGCTGTTTCATACAGCGCCTGCGAACACCCTGTTTGTTCGCATTTATTTAGAAAGCTGCAACGATGATGCCGATTCCGAATTGCACGGGTCAAGGTTGCCGACGACCCCATGGGATGTTGTTCCCCACCAGCTATTCATCATCCTAATGAGAGTCTTTTTTCCGCTGAATCGAGTCTTCTATCCTGACCTCAGGTGTTCCCCCGAGGCACCCTCCTGTGGATATGTGGATAAGATTCAAGACAGTTTGTCACCGCATTTCAGACGCGCCATGTAGCACCGCGTTAATGGTTAATTGTTGAGCGAGTCGCATGGCTGCTTTTTCCATCGCATTGCATCAAAGCGTTTACCGCGATTCATCAATACCATCGCCAACGCCGTTGCAACCCGTTGAATTCGCGCGCCGGATGATGGGACAACAATGACAACATGCCGCCCTCAGCCGACGCAATGAGCAACACAAGCACACGCGACCCATTCGGCGCTTTTGTCCCCGGCGCAGCAATCAAGATCAGTGGCGCGAGAAGCGGCCCGCTTTCAGGCGTCGCGTTCGCCGCGAAGGACCTGTTCGACATCGCCGGGCAGCGGACCGGCGCCGGCAATCCCGACTATCTGCACGATCATCCACCGGCAAAGAAGAATGCCTGGGCCATCCAGACGCTTCTCGATGCCGGGGCGGAACTCGTCGGGCGCGCAGTCACTGTCGAACTTGCCTACGGCATGTCGGGCGATAACGTTCACTACGGCATGCCGGTCAATCCCGGCGCGCCCGATCGTGTGCCGGGCGGCTCATCCTGCGGTTCCGCGACCGCTGTCGCGGGCCGTCTGGTGGATACGGCGCTTGGCACGGATACCGGCGGATCGGTCCGCACCCCGGCGAGCTATTGCGGGGTCTATGGCATGCGGCCCACGCCGGGACGGATCCCTCTCGACGGCGTGGTGCCTCTGGCCACGAGTTGCGATACGATCGGCCATTTCGCGCGCGACCCCGACCTCTTTGAGCGGGTCGGCCGTGTTCTGCTGCGCGAAACCGGAGAGCCCCCGCGCGTCCGACGCGTGCTCTGGGCTGAAGACCTGGCAAATGCAGCGGAACCGGCAACCATTCACGCGCTCGCGCCATTGATGCAATCACTGATGGCGAAATACGGCGCCGTGGAAAAGATCCGCAGCTGCCCGGATAACCTCGAAAATTGGGCGCAAGCCATGCGGGTCATTGTCGGAAGCGAGGCCTGGCGCTGCCATGGCGACTGGATTACGTCCAGCCGACCAAATCTTGGCGCCGACGTTGCCGAACGCTTCCGGCTCGCATCTCGATACTCCGCCGACGATATTGCCACAGCCTCCAAACGCCGAACGGCAGCCAGCGCCCATCTCGACCGATTGCTGGCCGATGACACGATGCTCTGTTTTCCGACGGTGCCGGGACCGGCGCCGCTGCGCACCCAGCCGGATGGCCACGAAGCCGCCCGCTATCGCGCCCATGCGCTCGGCAGCTATGCGGTGCTGGGCGGATTGCCACAGATCAGTATCCCCGGCGCCACGGTCGACGGCGGGCCCGTCGGCCTTTCGCTGCTGGGCGCCCGCGGTACCGATGCCAGCCTTCTGCGCGTCGCTTCGGAAATTGCGCACGGACGCGCTGCTCTCTAATCTCGCCAGCGCCAACAAACAGGACGGACACATGCTCAAGATCTACGGCCGCAACAACTCGACCAACGTGATGAAGGTTCTCTGGGCGTGCGTCGAGCTCAACGTGCCTTTCACCCGCGAGGATGTCGGCGGCCAGTTCGGGCGCAATCGCGAAGACTGGTATCTCGCGATGAACCCCAACGCCGTGGTGCCGACGATCGACGACGATGGCTTTATCCTCTGGGAATCCAACAGCATTGTCCGCTACCTCGCCGCCAAGCACGGGAGCAGCCTGTCGCCGCAGGACCCTGCCAAGCGCGGCGATTCCGATCGCTGGATGGACTGGCAGCTCTCCACCCTCGGCCCGGCGATGTTCATGGTGTTCTGGGGACTGATCCGCACGCCGCCCGAGCAGCGCGACGCCAACGCGATCGAAGCCAGCCGCCAGAAGACAATCGATGCACTACGAATGATCGACACCCTGCTCGCGAACCGGAAATTCCTCGGCGGCGATACGCTCACAATTGGCGATATACCGGTCGGCCCGTTCGTCCATCGCTGGTTTGCGCTCCCGATCGAACGCCCGAAGATGCCCAACCTCGAAAAATACTACGCGCGTCTTGCCGAGCGGCCCGGCTTCAAGACGCATTGCATGCTGCCCCTGTCCTGAGCTGACAAAACAAGAAAACACCCGAGGAGATGCCCATGCCCGATGCTTCCGACCACAAATCCCGCATCGATCCGCAGCTCGCCGCAGCGCTGGCGAAATCGCAGGAGATCGCCGCTGGTTTCGGAAAGCCCAACGGCATCGCCGAGGTGCGCGAGTTCGCGGCGCGGGGGCGCAAGGTCTGGAACGAGGGCGGCCCGCAGGTCGCAACGGTCAGCGAGCGGACAATTCCGGGGCCATCGCGCGACATCCCCGTCGTTCTCTATCATCCGGCGCCTGGAAAGAAACTGCC
The DNA here is from genome assembly GCA_965279355.1 of Alphaproteobacteria bacterium. Taxonomy (GTDB): domain Bacteria; phylum Pseudomonadota; class Alphaproteobacteria; order CACIAM-22H2; family CACIAM-22H2. The sequence goes on from OZ257155.1 coordinate 1,346,611, forward strand.
GGTGCTGGTCTATCTGCATGGCGGCGGCTGGCGCATCGGCAATCAGTGGTCGAATGACCGCCAGATGCGCGAGATCATCTCTGGCTGGGGCGGTGCCATCGTCGCCGCCGACTACGCGCATATCCCCGAACATCCGTTTCCGGCGGCGATCAACGAAACTTCCGCCATCTATCGCTGGCTTGCCGCGAACGGCGCGCAATGGGAACTCGACGGGACAAGCATTGCGTTCGGCGGCTCTTCCGCCGGCGCCAATGTCTCCTGCGGCGCGGCCAACAATGTCGGCGGTACCAAGGCCAATCTCAAGGCCGGTGTGCTGATTGTTGGTGCGCTCGACAATGACAACGAAACTGAATCGCTCAACACATTCGGCGTGGGCGCGAACGCGCTCTACCCGCCGAAGTCTGAAATCATCGCCAATGCCGAGGCGTATGCGCCGAACGCAGCCGATCGCAAAGACCCGCGTTTCAACTGCGTAGCGGGCGACATGAGCGTGATGCCGCCGCTGTTCCTGGGCGCCGCCGAACTCGACCCCCTGCGCGACAGCTCGAAGGCGATGGCGAAGAAGATGGCGGCGGCCAGCCGGCCGCATGAGCTGAAAATCTATCCCGGCATGACCCATCTTTTCTTCGGCTACACAAAGGCCGTCGACCGCGCCGCCGAATGCGCGCGCGATATCGCGGCCTTTCTCAGCAAGCACGTTCCTGCCCGCTAAAGGAGACCGATCATGATGCGCCGACAGATCCTGGCCCTCGCGGCCGTCACGGCATTGCTCCCGGCCCTGCCAGTATCGGCTCAGGATATCGATCCGAAGCTGCGGACGCTTGTCGCCGGGCCGCATCGCGCCGAAGCGAACCGCGCCCGCGATATCCACCGTCATCCGCTCGAAACCCTGAGCTTCTTCGGCCTGAAGGAGGACATGAAGGTCGTCGAAATCCTGCCCGGCGGCGCCGGCTGGTGGACCGAGATCATCGCGCCGTATGTCCGCGAGCGCGGCATATATTACGCCGCGCAACCCGATCGCACGGCCTATGATGGCGCGCAGCGCGGCCTCGCCGCCTTCCGCGAGAAGTTCGGCGCGACGCCGGCGCTCTACGACAAGATCGTTCAGACCGAATTCAAAGGCGATCAGCACAGGATCGCACCGGATGGCTCCGTCGACATGATCGTCAGCTTCCGCAACCTGCATAACTGGATTGAGGAAGGCACAGCCGACGCCGCGCATCGCGCCTTCTTTCGCGCGCTGAAGCCAGGCGGCATCCTCGGCCTCAAGGACCACCGCGCGCGGGCCGATCTTCCCGAGGCGGATCAGTTGAAGGCCGGCTATGTGCGCGAGGACCGCGCGATCGCCATCGCCCAGCAGGCTGGTTTCCGGCTGGTCTCGAAGTCCGAAGCCAATGCCAATCCCAAGGACACGCACCTGCATCCGGCCGGGGTCTGGAGTCTGCCGCCGACCTATCGGCTCGGCGACCAGGACCGGGCGAAGTACGGAGAAATCGGCGAGAGTGACCGCTTCACCCTAAAATTCGTCAAGCCGTAACAGATACTTATCTGTAAATCCCGGCCTCTGAGGTTGCATCCACAGCCGTTCGCCTCGATATTGTTGCAATGCAGCAAAACTCTTTGTGCATTGCAACATTGCGCCGTGACTGGCTGGCCGGACCGCTCGAGCACCTCGCCGCCTCGATCCGCCAACTCGTCATTGGTGCTCCCCGTACCAAGGAACCCGTAAAGCAGCCGGAAGGCTCCTTTGCGCTCGCCCTGCAGGGTGGGGGCGCGCTTGGTGCGTTCACCTGGGGCGTCCTCGACCGGCTGGTCGAGGTGCCGGGGTTTCGCCCGGACGCGGTGAGCGGCGCGTCCGCCGGTGCCGTGAATGCCGTGCTGCTCAGTTCCGGCTGGCTCAACGACGGCCCGCAAGGCGCTCAACAGGCGTTGGAGCAGTTCTGGCAACGTGTTGGCCATACGCCGTCGCTGCTGCGGCCGGCGCCGGGCGCGTTCTGGTTCGACGGCGGCAACAGCCGCTTCGACCTGCCGTCCCTGGCGATCCAGATGGCAACGTCTGTTGTTTCTCCCTACGACCTCAACCCGCTCAATCACAATCCGCTGCGCGCCATCGTTGCCGAGCTTGTCGATTTCGACCGGCTGCGCGCCGCCGATGCGCCGCGCCTGTTCATCTCGGCGACCGATGTCGAAACCGGCCGCGCGCGGATCTTCGACAATGCGGAACTCAGTCTTGATGCGGTTCTGGCATCGGCGTGCCTGCCCCATCTTTTCCAGGCCGTCGAGATCGACGGTCGCCATTATTGGGACGGCGGCTTTACCGCGAACCCGCCGCTCGGCGCGCTCCTGCCCTTCAAGGATCAGTCGCGCGTCGTTGTCGTTTTGGTTAATCCAAGCGCGCGCGCCGGCGTGCCGCGCGCCGCGCGGGACATCGCCAGCCGCATGAACCAGATCGTCGGCAATGCCGTGCTGCAGCGCGACCTCGACGCCTTCGGTGGGCACGAGACCATCGCGCCGCTGGAGAATGGGACGAACTATCCCGCCAGTTCGAAATACAACAACGACTGGGCATTTATCCGGCATTTGCGCGATCTCGGCCGCGATGCCGCCGACCGCTGGACTGCTGCCCAGCCCGTTAACGCCCTTTAGGGCCAGACTTCGTTCACAAGTTATCGACTTGCCGCCGGGTTAGGCATAGAACCACGGCATGGCTGACGACTTGCCACGGGGCGCACCAACACGATCGCCCCCACCGCCCGCCCTGACACCACGAGCAAGTGCCAGGCGCCGTTTTCAATTGCTGGGTTTGATAGCTGTCGCGTTGGCGATTGGCGGCGCGATCTATTGGTTCCTCAACCGTGATCTCGTCAGCACCGACGATGCGTATATCGACGGCAACGTGGTGCAGGTCGGACCGCGCGTTCCAGGTACTGTTGTCACGCTGCACGTCAATGACAACCAGCCGGTCCGCCGCGGCCAGCCGCTGGTGACATTGGAAGCGCGCGACTATGAAGTTGCCGTCGCGACCGCCCGGGCCAATCTTGCGCTTGCGAATGCACAGGCCGACAAGGCACGCATCAATCTGGGATACGGCCGGACCACGACCGCGGCCTCATTCGATCAGGCGCTGTCCGGTGTCGACAATGCGCGCGCGGCCCTCTCGCAGGCACAGGCCCAGGTCACCGCAAGCGAAGCGGAAGCGCAGCGGGCCCGCGCCGACCTCGATCGTTACGAACGGCTGGTCGGCACCGACTTCGCATCGCGCCAGCGCTACGATCAGGCACAAGCCGATGCGCGGAGCACGGCGGCCCGGCTGCTGGTCGCGCGACAGGGCATACGCGCCGCCGAGGCGCAGCTCGGACAGGCACAAGGCCGGCTTGAGGAAGCGCGTACGGTGCCAGAGCAAGCCGCCATCCGCGACGCCGAGCTGAAAGCCGCCGAAGCCCAGCAGGCCGCCGCACAGGCAGCCCTCGATCAGGCGGAACTCAATCTCTCGTACACCCGCATCGTCGCGCCGCAGGACGGCATCGTGACCCGCCGGCGCGTCAATGCCGGCGACCAGGTGGACCGCGGGCAGAACCTCATTGCCCTTGTCATCGGCACGCCGTGGGTGACTGCGAATTTCAAGGAAACGCAGCTCACGCATATGCAACCGGGCCAGCCGGTCACGGTCACCATCGATGCCTATCCCGGCACGAAACTGAAGGCGCGTATCGACAGCATCCAGCGCGGCACCGGCGCGCGCTTCGCACTTCTGCCGCCGGAGAACGCGAGCGGCAATTTTGTAAAGGTCGTGCAGCGGGTCCCGGTAAAGATCGTCTTCGACGAATCGCCTGATCCCAACCTGGTGCTTAGCCTCGGCCTCTCGGTGGTCCCCACGGTGGACATCACGGCCACCGGCGACCAGCGCTAGGCGCCCGCGCGATGGCCGATATTCCCGCCAACGGCGTCGCCGCTCCATCGCAGCCGAAATGGATCATCGCCCCGACTGTGGCGGCGGCGGCCTTCATGCATGTGCTCGACATGTCGATCGTCAACGTGTCGCTGCACCATATTTCCGGCAGCCTGTCGGCCACGCGCGAGGAAACAACCTGGGTTCTGACGTCCTATCTGGTCACCAGCGCCATCGCCCTTCCCGCCAGCGGCTGGCTGTCCTCGGTCTTCGGCCGCAAGCGCTACTACCTGTTTTGCATCCTGGGCTTCGGCGTAACGTCCCTGATGTGCGGCATGGCGCAGAGCCTCGAGATGCTCGTAGTCTCACGCGCGCTGCAGGGGCTGATGAGCGGCGGCCTGCAGCCGATCTCACAGGCGATCATGGCCGATACCTATTCGCCGCAGGAGCGCGGCAAAGCGATGGCCATGTACGGAATGGCCGTCGTTCTGGCGCCGGCCATCGGACCGACGCTGGGCGGCATCATCACCGACACACTGTCCTGGCACTGGGTGTTCCTGATCAATCTGCCGATCAGCCTCGTACTCTTCGTCCTCTGCGATGCGCTGCTGACCGAGCCAAAACATATGATCGAGGCACGCGAGGCTCGGCTCGCCGGCGGTATCAAAATTGACTACATCGGTTTTGGACTTCTGATGCTTGGGTTTGGCGGCCTGCAGATCATCCTCGATCGTGGCCAGCAGTCAGACTGGTTCAATTCCGATTTCATCGCCATCGGCTCTGTCGTCGTCACCCTCGCGATCGTCGGCTTCATCGTCTGGGAACTGACCCGGCGCGATCCGATCATCGACCTCAGCCTTCTGCGCAATCGCAACTTTGCGATCTCGAATCTGTTCCTGTTCATGCAGGGCTTCGTGATGCTGAGCACCACCGCGCTGGTGCCGCAGTTTGCGCAGGAGATGATGGGCTATTCGGCGACCGATGCGGGCCTTATCCTCTCCCCCGGCGGATTCGTGATCATGATGACGATGCCGCTTGTCGCGCGGATTCTTCCTTATGTCGATTCACGGCACCTGATCGCCTTCGCGATGGCAGTCGCGTCGATTGCCATCTACCTCCAGTCGACCTTCACGGTGGACGTGGACTCCTGGACCTTGGCGACGAACCGCATGCTGCAGTCTTTCGGCCTCGCCTTCATGTTCATCCCGATCAATTCCAATGCCTATATCGGACTGCCGCCTCAGAAAGTGAATGCGGCATCGGCGCTGCTCAATCTGTCCCGTAACCTCGGTGGCGGCTTCGGTATCGCGATCACGACGACGATGCTGGCGCGACAGGCGCAGGTGCATCAAGCGACACTGGTGAGTCATCTGACGCCCTACAACCAGCCTTACGTCGACGCGCTGGCAACGCTCGAAAAGCGCTTCATGGCAGAAGGCCCGGCCGGCGATGCCCTCATGCGCGCCCACGCCACGATCGCGCGCGAGCTGCAGCGGCAGGCGCTACAGCTCGCATACATGGACGATTTCCTGATGCTCTCGATCCTGTTCGGAATGCTGGTCCCGGTCGTCTACCTGATGCGGCCGCGGTTCTTTACCGGACGGCCGCCGTCGTCAGGCGAGCCCTAACCCTTCATCCGCTCCAACGCCTTCGAGCGCCAGAGATTCCAGGCGCGCCCGTAATCCTGCTTGACCCAGTTGGCGTTGACTTCGCTGCGGTCCAGATAGGTGATTTTACCGCCACGCCCGGCAATCAGCATCGCCTGCATCTGCAGCCGCGCGTTGATCTCCAGGTAAATGCTACGGCCGACCGCGCGCGGGAGATCCTCACCCACCACCACCGCGCCATGCCCGCGCATCAGCGCCGCCGGCTTTGTATCCAGCGTCTTTGCCAGGGCCTGCCCCAGCCTGGGCGTCTTGATCAGCAGGTCAGTGCCTTTTTGAACCTTGCGGATCTCGAAATTCGGCACGCCGACACCGACGAACGCCGCCATGTGGAAGATCGGCTGCAGCTTCGCCGTCGTCGCGCCGAACGGGATCACAGACGGCGAATGATTGTGAACGACAGCGCGCACTTCCGGCCGGACCTTGTAAATCTCGCCGTGGATGAAACGCTCCTGGTACATCGTGCGGGTATCGTTGCCGACCGGCGCGCTGTTCAGGTCGAGCTCCATGATGTCGCCTTCTGTCACCAGCTCCGGCGCCAGCGAGCGCGAGATGAGATAGTGGCTCGGGTCGCGCTCCGATCGGACGCTGACATGGCCGTAACCGTCGATGACACCGTGCTCGGCCAGAATGCGATAGGCGGCAACCAGATCTTCAATCTGACTCATGCGTACTGTTCCTGTTCAGTCGGCTTTGATGCCGGCTTCCTTGACGACCCGGGTCCAGCGCGTGACCTCTTCCTCGAGCAGTTTGCCCATGCGGCCCGGTGCGCCACCCTGCGGCAGCATGCCCTGCTTCTCCATGGCGTCGCGGATATCCTTGAGCTTCAGAATCTCGTTCAACTCCGCATTCCACTTGGCGACGATGGCCGGCGGTGTGTTGGCCGGCGCCAGCGCGCCGTACCATGTATCGACCTCGATCTGCGGCATGCCGAGTTCGCGCATGGTCGGCACGTTCGGGAAGGCCGGTGAGCGTTCCGCGCTCATCAGCGCCACCGGGCGGATGTTACCGTTCTGGATGAACGGCGAGGCCGTCTGCAGCGGAATGGCCATCGCCTGCACATGGCCGGCAACGAGATCGCCGGTGGCGCCGCCGGAAGAGCGATACGGCACATGGACGATGTCGAGCTTGGCTTCAAGCTTGAACAGTTCCATTGCGAGGTGCTGCGGCGTACCGCTGCCCGGCGAGGCGTAGTTGAGCTTGCCCGGCTGGCTGCGCACCAACGCCAGGAACTCCGCGAGATTGGTCGCCGGGACATTGTTGGCGATGCAGAAGGACACCACGTTGGTCCCGAGCAGCGCCACCGGAGCGAAGCTCTTGATCGGATCGTAGGGCATCTTCGCCTGGAGCGGCGGGCTGGTGCCAAACGACGTCGCCGTGAACAGCATCGTGTAGCCGTCGGGTGCCGCGTTGGCCACCAGCTCGGCGCCAAGGATGGAACTGGCGCCGGGCTTGTTGTCGGTCACCACGGGCACTTTCCAGCGTTCCGACAGCTTGGGCCCCATCAGACGCGACAGGATGTCGGCGCCGGTTCCCGGTGTATAGGGCACGACAATCTTGATCGGGCGGGTCGGGTAATCCTGGCCGGCTGCCGGCAACGAGAGCGTGGCAATCGAAAGCGCGGCGGCGGCGGCGGTCAGCAGCTTGTTCATTGGCGTTCCCTCTCGCGATTGCCCTCAGGATATTGTATTCCGATGGGCGAGCAAGCGAGACTAACAGCATGACCGAACAAAATCTGGTCCAGAACGATCCCGCGACGCAGGATTTCCGCGTCCACCGCTCGGCGCTGGTTGACCCTGATATCCTGGAACGCGAGCGCCGCCGTATCTTCGATGTGTGCTGGATCTATGTTGGCCACGAATCCGAGCTGAAGGTCCCGGGCGACTTCAAGACCCGCACCGTCGCCGGGCGGCCTATTATCTTTTCACGCGACAACGAAAACCGCCTGCGCGTCTTCCTGAATACCTGCCGGCATCGCGGCGCCATGGTGTGTCGCGAGACGGAAGGCAACGCACGCAGCTTCATCTGTTTCTATCATGGCTGGACCTACGCCCGGGATGGCGCCCTCGTCGGCGTGCCCGGCGACGACGCCTATCCGGCCGGTTTCCGGCGCGAGGAATTCGGCCTGGCCGAACCGGCCAAAGTCGACAGTTATCGCGGATTCGTATTCGTCAATTTTGACGCCGGCGCGATGTCGCTCAACGACTATCTCGGCGAAGCCAAAGACTACATCGACCTGATCATCGATCAGTCGCCGACCGGCAAGATGGAGGTCATCCAGGGCACGCAGGATTACGATATCCGGGCCAACTGGAAGCTGCTGGTCGAGAACAGCTTCGACGACTACCACCTCCTCACCACCCATTCGACCTGGCTCAACTATCTCCGCAATTCCGGCGTGGAAATGAAGCGGCCCGAAAAAGGGCATCTGCTCCCCGCGCACGGTATCGGCAAGGGGCTGGGCAACGGCCATGCCGTGATCGACAACGTGAACTTCCGCGGTCGCCCCGTCGCCAAGTGGATTCCGATCTACGGCGAGGACGCCAAACCCGAGATCGAACGCATCCGCGCAGAGCTGGTTCAGCGGTTGGGCGAGGCGCGCGCCGCCCGCGTTGCCGATACCAACCGAAACCTCGTCGTGTTCCCCAACCTCGTGATCAACGACGGCTCAGCGGTGACCATTCGCACGTTCTGGCCGGTCGCCGCCGACCGGATGCGCGTCCGGGCCTGGGCCTTCGGGCCGCAAGAGGAGTCGGCCAAGGCCCGCGCGGTCCGCCTCGACAGCTTCCTCACCTTTTACGGTCCCGGCGGCTTCGCGACGCCCGACGACGTCGAGGCGCTGGAAGCCGTGCAGCAGGGCATCGGCGCGACCCATCGCGAGGTCGGCTGGTCGGTCATGACCCGCGGCATCGCCAAATCAGGAGATCAGCTCAACACCGATGAGCAGCACCTGCGCGCGTTCTGGATCGAATGGGACCGGCTCATGAAAACGCCGCGCGGTGACGAATGACTGTCACGCGCGCCGAAGTCGAAGACTTCCTCTTCCATGAAGCCGCCTTGCTCGATGAATGGCGGCTCGACGAGTGGCTCACGTTGCTGACGGACGATGCCGCCTATTTCGTGCCGTCCAACGATCGACCCAATGCCGATCCCAAGAGCACGCTATTCACCATCGCCGACGATATCCACCGCATCCGCTCGCGGGTGACGCGCCTGAAGGATCGCAACGCGCATGCCGAATATCCGCAGTCGCGCACGCGGCGCATGATCTCGAATGTGCGGATCGTTGAACAGACGGGCACGGAGCTGAAGATCGAGGCGAACTTCGTCACCTATCGGTTCCGGCGCGACGAGAACATCCGCGAATATGTCGGTCGCTACCGCCATGTGCTGCGCCGGGACGGCGGTCAGCTCAAGATCGCCCGGCGCGAGACGATCCTGGACGCCCAGGAACTCGGCTCGCTCGGGTCCGTCAGCTTTATTCTCTAGATTTCCATATGGCGGTCGACCGGCCGCCAGGCGCCGACCTTCTTGTCGATCCGCACCACGACCGCGTTGATCACCAGGACCAGCGCCGTCGCCACGACGATGCCCGTGAAGGCGCCGGTCGTATCGAAGTTCTGACGCGAATATTCGATCATGTAGCCGAGGCCCGCGTCGCCGACCAGGAATTCGCCGATGATCGCGGCACTGACGGCGCGCGGCAGCGCGATCTTCAGCGACGAGAAGAAAAACGGCAGCAGCGAATTCCAGATCACCTCGCGCGAAATCGTCGCCTCGCTGGCACCGACCACGCGCGCCATGTTGATCAGGCGCCGGTCCACGTTGCGGATGCCGGCAAACACCGCGATGAAGACCGGATAGAAGACCAGCAGGCCGATCAGCCAGAGCTTCGGCGCGTCGTTGATGCCGAAATAGAGGATGAACAGTGGGATCAGCGCATACTTCGGAATGCCGACCGACGCCATGATGTAGGGCTCGATCGCCGCCGTCAGGCGCGGGAAATAGCGCAGCACGAACGGCAGGACGATGCCGAAAAAACAGCCGATACCGAAGCCGATCGCGGACAGCCGCAGGGTCACGTACGTGTGCTTTACCAGCACGCCGGATTGCGTGTCGGTGATGATGCGCTGGATGACCTTGAAGGGATCCGCGACATAGAGCGGCCCCGCCGTATCGGCGCCGATCTTCCATACCGCGAGCAGCAGCAGCGCCAGGACGATCCGGCCGACCGTCACGCCCACCCGGCGCCAGTTGACGCGGGACGCTTCCGGCAGCTCGGCGGCAACGCCCGGCGCGGTCACTGGACCTCCGCGCGGATGCGCTGATAAAGAGCGCCGAAATCAGGATGGCTCAGAATGCCGCGGATATCGCGCGGCCTGGGAATGGTGATCAGATGCTCACCCCGGACGCGCGCCGGCGCACGGGACAGTACGAGGGTGCGATCGCCCAGCGCAATCGCCTCGGCGATATCGTGGGTCACGAACACGATGGTCTTCTTGCCGAGCGTCCATAGCCGCAGCAGGTCTTCCTGCAGCTGCGCGCGGGTCTGCGCGTCCAGCGCGCCGAACGGCTCATCCATCAGGATCACCGGCGGATCGTAGACCAAGGTGCGGATCAGCGAGGCGCGCTTGCGCATACCGCCGGACAGCTCATGCGGATAGTGGTTCTCGAACCCGGCAAGGCCGACCGCGTTGATCAGCATCTGCGCGCGGTCCTTGCCCTCCGCATTCAGCTTGCCCTGAACCTCAAGCGGGAACTGCACGTTCTGCAGCGTGGTCCGCCACGGCAGAAGGTTGTCTTCCTGCGTGACATAGCCGATGCGGCAGGACAGGCCGGGGTTCAGCGACTTCGCATCGCCGACCGGCGCGTTCTCCGACTTGAAGCGCACCTCGCCGCCGCTGGCCGTGTCGATCTGCGCGATCATGTTGAGCAGCGTCGTCTTGCCCGAGCCGGACGGGCCGATGATGGTGAGGAACTCGCCATCGCTGACGGAGAAGCTGAGGTCCTGAATCACCCAGTTGGCATCGTGGCCGCCGCGCGCGGCAAAGCGCTTGCCGAGGCCGCGAATTTCGAGAAGCGGTTGCGCGTTCATGATCAATGCTCCGCCTGCAGCATGACGTCGGCGGGCGGACGCCAGCGCAACAGCCGCTTCTCAACCAGATTGACTGCCAGATTGGCGATGAAGACGATAACGCAGGTCATGGTCAGCGCCGTGAAGATGCCGGTGGTGTCGAAGTTCATGGCACCAAGCTGCACCAGATAACCGAGACCGCGATTGGCCGAGAGCAATTCGGCGATCACCGCGCCGCCGATCGAATACGGCATGGCGATGCGGAAACCGGTGAAAATATACGGAACCGCGCCGGGAAAGATGATGTGCCGCGCGACATGTTGCTCGGACGCGCCGACGACCTGTGCCATCTGCACCAGCTTGTTGTCGAGCGCGCGCACGCCGGACTGCGCGCTGAAATAGACAATGAAGAAGACGGTGATGGCCACCAGCGCGATCTTGGATTCAATGCCGATGCCGAACCACAGGATGAACAGCGGCGCCAGGGCCAGCTTGGGCGCGCCGTAACCGCCGACCATGAACGGATCGAGGATCGCGGTGACGACCGGGAAGCGGCGCAGCAGGAACGGCAGCAACGCTGCCGGAATGCCGCCGATAATAAAACCGAGCAACGCCTCCAGCGCGGTATAGGAGGCATGCGTGAGCAGAAAACCGTTCATCACGCCGGCAAAGAAGCGGGTCGTCACGCCCCATGGCGATCCCACCCAGTAGACACCCAGGGTCATGCTCAGCGCCTGCCAGATGGCAATCAGCGCAACCAGCACGGCAATTTGATCGGCCCGTGCGCGCAGTGCAGCGCCAAACCCACCTCCGGTGGGACCTGACGGCTGCGCGCTCCCGATTGTGGCCATTTCGCTTCCCTATAAAACGCCGTGATTTCTGTGCATGACACGGTGCCCCGTGGTCTAGCACAGCCCTCCGACAAGGGCATCCAACCCTTGTCCCACAGCCGCTATCGGTTGTGGTGCGGCGGCCTTCCTGTTAGAGCAATTCAACCTTATTATCAGCACAACATAAAACGGGAGGATCGGATGTTCAAATGGTCACACGCGGCCTGCATGGCCGCTCTCGGCGCTGCTGTTGCTTTCGCCCCCATCAAGGCCAATGCCCAGGCGCCCATCGATGTCATCATCGCCCTGCCCTCGCCGACCCTTACCTTTGCGGCGGCCTTCCTCGCCGAAGACGCGGGCCTGTACAAGCAGGCCGGCCTCAACGCGCAGCATCGCCAGCTTGTCGGCGTCGCGGCGGTCAACGCGGTGATCGCCGGCAGCGCCGACTTCACCATCGGCACTGGTCCTGTCTTCCTGCGTGCCGTGGCAGCCGGCCAGAAGCTGATCGCCATCGCCAACCTCATCGACCGTCCGCTGGTCGAGATGGTGCTGCGCAAGGATGTCTATGACTCGCTGAAGATCACGCCGAACATGTCGCTGGAGGAGCGCGCAAAGCTCCTCAAGGGCAAGACGATCGCCATCCAGGGCGTCGGCAGCATCATCCACGCATGGGAGCGGCTGGTCGCTGTTCGTGGCGGCCTCGACCCCGAAAACGACGTACGCATCGCGCCGATGGATCCGCCCGCGATGATCGCGGCTATGGAGAGCAGGGCCATCGACGGCTTCACGACCTCGCTCCCGGTCACGACACAGGGCGTCCTGAAGGCCAGCGGCGTCATGTTCGCCAGCGCCGCGGAAGGTCACGCACCGGATCTGATCCCGTTCGCTTACGGCCTGGTGCAGACCAAGGCGCAGACCTGCCAGGAAAACCGAGAGAAGTGCGTTCGTGTCGCGCGCGCCTACATGGCCGCCAACAAGATGATCGCCGAGAAGCCGGCCGAGGCGCTTGAGATCATCCGCAAGCGCTTTGCCACAATCGACCCCGAGGTCCTGAAGACCGCCTGGGCCGCCGTCGCGAAATCGCACGCGAAAGATATCCGCGTGACCGAAGCCGGCCTCGCCAACTCGGAGAAGGTGAACATCGAAGCGAAGCTGATGGATGCGAAAGACAAGCTTCCAAGCTACGCCGGTGTCTACACCGACGAGTTTGTCCGCTAATAATCGATAAAGCCACCCGGACGGCGGCGCCCCATTTGGAGCGTCCGCCAGTCCGGGATGAGCGCCTACAGGGAGGCAACGATGTCGACTTGGTCCAAACTGGCGGCGGCCCTTGGGCTGTCGTTCGCCGTTACGTTCAGCGCAACCAAATCCGAGGCGCAGGAGATCCCTGTCATCCTCGCTCTGCCCGCGCTGACGCTCTACTCCAGCGCCGTCTTCGTTGCCGAGGACGCCGGCTTCTTCAAAAAAGAGGGGCTCAACGTCAACATCCGCAACCTGCTGGGTGTGGCGTCGACCAATGCGGTGATTGCTGGCGCCGCCGATTTCACGGTTGGTTCCGGTCCGGTCTTCCTGCGCGCTGCGGCACAGGGCCAGCGCCTGCTCGCCATCGCCAATCTCCTCGATAAGCTGATGCTCGAGGTCGTGATCCGCAAGGACATCGCCGACGCCGCCGGATTCAAGGACGGCATGACGGTCGCCGAAAAAGCGAAGGCCCTTAAGGGCAAGACGATTGCGGTGCAGGGTATCGCCAGCATCGTCCACGCCTGGGAGCGCCTCGTTGTCGCGCGCGGCGGGCTCGATGTGGAGAAGGATGTGCGCGTCACCTCCATGGAGCCGACCGCAATGCTGGCGGCGATGGAGAGTCGCGCGATCGACGGCTACACCACGTCCATGCCGTTCACGACCCAGGCTGTGCTCAAGGGTTCCGGCGTCGTGCTGGCCAGTGCCGTCACCGACGCGCCCGACCTGATCCCGTTTGCCTACGCGCTGCTGCAGACGCGGCCGCAGGTCTGTCAGGAAAACCGGGAGAAATGCGTCCGCATGACGCGCGCCCTGGCCGCCGCCGCCACCATGATTCAGGAGAAGCCGGCAGAGGTTCTTGAGATGCTGCGCAAGCGCTTCCCGCAGATGGAGGCGCCGCTGCTCAACGCTGCGTGGCAGACGGTCCAGAAAGCGCACGCCAAGGATATCCGCGTGACGCTGGCCGGGCTGGAGAACTCCGAGAAGGTTAGCATCGAGACGGGCCTGCTCGATCCCAAGGACAAGCTGAAATCCTACGACGGCCTGTTCACCGACGAATACCTGCGCTGAGTGAGTTAGCTAAGCGCCACGTCGAAACCGCGCTTGGTCGCCGGGCGGGCCATCATGGTCTCGTACCAGCGCTTTACGTTGGGATAGTCGGCCAGATTGACCTGGTGGCGCTCATGGCGCCAGGCCCAGCCGAGGATCGCAAAATCCGCGATGGAGAGATCACCGCCGAAGAACTCCACCTCGGCCAGCCGTTTGTTGGCGACGTCGTACAAGCGGCGGGTTTCCTTGCTGTAGCGCTCCAGCCCGTATTTACGGTCGGCCTCGTCCTTCACCATCAGGAAGTGATGGACCTGCCCCGGCATCGGGCCGAAGCCGCCCATCTGCCACATCAGCCATTCGAGGACCGGCACCTGCTGGCGCAGATCCTTGGGATAGAATTTGCCGTATTTCTGACCGAGATAGATCAGGATCGCGCCGGATTCGAAGACGCTGATCGGCTTGCCGCCCGGACCATCCGGATCGACGATGGCAGGGATACGATTGTTCGGGCTGATCTTCAGGAAATCGGGGCGGAACTGCTGGTCCTTGGTGATGTCGATGACGACCACCTTGTAGGGCAATTCCATTTCCTCGAGAGCAACGCTGATCTTACGTCCGTTCGGCGTGTTGAACGCCCAGAGCTCGATAGTCATACGCGTGTTAACCCCTTCGCGACGAATTGTCGGCGCACCATACAAGGTCCGCCCGTCGTCGCAAGCATCCGTCGCGGATCTTTGGCCTAATCCGCCGCCTGCAGTCCGCCTGTGGGGTTTGTGGCCGCGCCCAGATTCTGCGCGTACGCGTCCTTCCAGTTCATGCCGTCGGGCGCGATGAAATCGCCGCCGCGGGCACCCAGGCAGATTTGCGGATTGTCCACACCGGGCGGCACCATGCCGCTCTCCTCCATGGCGCGGATGGCCTCCACGAGCCGGCGGCGGGTCGCGACCACCATGCGGTCGCTCGCCGCCAGATGCTCGAAACTGTAGTCGGTGATTGGCCCCATGCTCTCAGTGATCGCCTGATCCTGGAGGTGAATGCCGGTGATGCCGCTGTAGATCGAACTCCGCTGCGCATCGCGGTCGATCATGTAGTCGTTCTGCATGTTCTCCTTCAGACGCCACCGCCCGAACCAGTCCGTGGTGTTGGGCAGGTGATGCATCTCGAAATCCGCCCCCGGCACGGCGGAGCCATCCTTGCGCGTGCGCGGACGCGACGTGCTTTTGGTCCAAGAGAGGTGGACGAACATCGTATGCGTATCGTCCATCGGCACCCATGCGCGCGTGACGACATGCGTCGCGAAATCGCCTTCCGGCGGGATCGTCCAGAACGGAAACAGGAAATGCGAGATGCGCCAGTAGGTCTGGCCGGGATCGAGCGCCGGCCGATAAGCGCCGTACATCGTGCCCCACGGCGTTTCCGCGACCTGATACTCCGGCGTCGGGTTCTGCAGCGTGATGCGCCAGGAACTCTCGGGATGCATTTCCTCGGCCTTCGTGCCGCCGAAATGCAGGAAACTGATATGCGAGGTGTCGATGTCGCCTTCGGCGGCCTGCAGCCAGTTGCACTCGCGCATCGCGAATGCGATCCGCATCTCGCCTTCCGGCATAAGCGACGCTTCGAATTGCGGCAGCGGCGGCGCCTGGTCGCGCTTGCCCATATAGACCCAGATCAGGCCGTTGCGCTCGGCGGTCTTGTACGCCTTGGCATGAACGCGATCCTTGAACTGCTGATGCCGCGGCAGGTTCGGCTGATCCAGGCATTTGCCGTCGACATCGAATTTCCAGCCGTGGTAGGCGCAGCGGATCCCGTCCTCGCCATTGCGTCCGAAGAAGAACGAGGCGCAGCGATGGGGGCAGCGGTGATCCATGATGCCGACCCGGCCGGCGCTGTCGCGGAAAGCAATCAGCTTCTCGCCCAGCAGCATCAGGCGCATGGGGTTGCCATCCGCGGTTAGTTCCGAGGATTTCGCGGCCGGGATCCAGTATTCCCGCATCAACTCGCCCATCGGCGTGCCGGGGCCGACGCGCGTCAGCAATTCGCCATCCTGCGCTGTGGTCACTGCGTTACTCCCGTAAGTGGCGGCCCGTCATTATTGGCGCGAACCGACGGCCGCGCAACTGGGCGCCCCGCCTTAGCGGGTCAACACCCAGTCGGTCTTGCCGCCGGGATTCTTCTGCCACGTGTGATAGCGCGGCATGGGGTCGCGCTCGTACCACTGCAGCAGGCGCTTATTCGCCCCATTGGGCGAGAAGCCGGTGACATAAGGTGGCGCCAGATTGGGGGTGATCGGATTGTAGCCGAACTCGATCAGCATCTTCCAGATCAGCGCCTCGGACGGCACGCCAACGACCGTCCTGCCGGGGAAATTGTATTTGATACCGGACGCATTCTCGGGACTGCCCGCCGCCTCGATGATGTACTCGAGGACCGGCTCGGAGCGGAACGACACGCTGGTGTCGATGTAGATCGACTTCGGCTCCATGGCCGCCACATCCCACAGGAAGCTCACCGGGTCGACGAAGTGATAAAGAATGCCCATGCACAGGACGATGTCGAAATCCTCTTGGGCGAGCGATTTCACCGCATCGCGGACATCGGCCTTGATCTGGGTGATCTGGCTCTCCTTGGCGCCCAGCGCCAAGACGTTGTCCTTCGCCTTCTGCAACGTCTCGGCGTGATAATCGACCTGCGTCACATGGGCGGCGCCGAACGCCAGCGCCACATGCGACCAGAAGCCGACGTTGCAGGCGAGATCGAGCACTCTCGCACCCGCGAAGCGGTCGCGCTGCGGCACCAGCCCAGCATCGTAGACGTGTTTCATGCGCCGGGGACTGGCGAACATCAGTTTACCGGTGAAGTAGTCGAGATTGGGTTCGCTCACGCAGGGGACTCCTAAATGGAATGCCGGCTATAAGCCGCTGGCGCCAATGCGGCGTCAACAGGGCGCGGCGCGCCGATTGATGCGACCGCGCGGAGGGGTTAGGTTGGCCGTCCAGAAGCGCCCGCTGGGCGCACAGGGAGGACGGCATGGACGGCGACCAGAGTGCAGCTAGGACGGACAGTTTTGTGGTCGGCGGCGTGCGCCTGCCGCGGCCCTTCCGCATCCGTCGTCTCGGCCATTGCGGCGTCAACGTCTCCGATATCGAGGCCGGCCGCGATTTCTACCAGCGCCTCCTCGGTTTCCGCACCTCCGACCAGCTCGATTTCGGGCCCCGCCTGCCGCCTGACGTCCGCGCGAAAGTCGGCTCCACCGCCGGCTATTTCATGCGCCATGGCACCGATCACCACTCCTTCGTTCTGTTCCCCCGCGCGACGATGACGGCCGTCGCCGGCGGCAAGGGTAATCCGGAAGTCACCACGAACCAATTCACCTGGCAGGTTGGCAGCCTCCAAGAGGTCGTCGACGGTATCGAATGGTTCAAGAAGCGCGGGGTGCGTATCAGTCGTGCCGGACGCGACACGCCTGGTTCCAACTGGCATGTCTATCCGTACGATCCTGACGGCCATTTGAACGAACTCTATTACGGCATCGAGCAGATCGGCTGGGACGGCGTCTCAAAGCCACTCGCCATGCACGAGATCCGCTACGTCGAGCCACCCGCCCTGCCGCATCGCTCGGAACTGGCCGAGGTGAAAGCGGGCGTCGCCAAGGGCATTGACGTCCGCACCGGCTGGCAGCAGGACGAGGTGGCCGAGGAAAAATATAACGTCGGCGGCGTGCTGCTCGGCCGGCCCTTCAAGATCGTGCGCATCGGCCCTGTCCGTGCATTCGTGACGGATGTCGCACAAGCCGTTGCGTTCTATCGCGACGAACTCGGCTTTACGGTCACCGAGGAAGTCATCTGGAACGGTCATCGCTGCGTCTTCCTGCGCGTGAACACCGAACATCATTCGCTGGCGCTCTATCCGATGGCGCTGCGCACGGAGCTCGGCCTCAGCCCGCATACGACCCTGATGGCCTTCGGCTTCCAGCTTGGCAGCTATCAGCAGCTTCGCGATGCCGTACCGTTCCTCAAGCAGAACGGCGTGGCGGTCAAACATCTGCCGCCGGAATTGTTTCCCGGCGTCGATTACAACGCCTTCGTCATCGATCCCGAGGGCCACGCGATGCAGCTCTATTACTATATGGAGCAGGTCGGCTGGGACGGAAAGCCACGCCCCGCCAGCCAGCGCCCGAAGATCGATAACGGCAACTGGCCGGAGACTGTCCCGGCCCAGAGCGACACTTATGGCGGGGAAACGTATCTCGGCCCGTGGGGCTAAGACCGACGTCACCGCGCGCCAATACGCGCGGGCAGTTACAAAACACAGGGGGAATGAGCGTCTATGCATCTGCTGTCTTTTTCGCTTAAGGGGAAGGAATCCTGGGGCGCCGTCGTCGATGGCGGCATCGTCAATCTGGGCAAGTCCCTGCCGAAATACAAAACGCTGGCCGACTTTCTCGGCAGCCCGGACTTCTCTCGCCGCGACAAGCTGATCAAGGGCAAGAAGCCGACGATCAAGCTGTCGCAGATCAAATACCTGCCGGTGATTCCGCGCCCGGAAAAGATCGTCCTGCTGGCGCGCAACTATCTCGACCATCACAAGGAGGTCGTCGCGGCCGGCCTGCAGCGCGAATACCCAAAATTTCCGCCGGTCTTCCTGCGGGTCTGGCGCTCCCAGCTTGGCCACGGCGCGCCGATCATCCGCCCGAAAATTTCCGACTCCCTGGACTGGGAAGGCGAACTGGCGGTGATCATCGGCAAGGGCGGCCGCAATATTCCGGAAAAGACTGCGATGAAGCATGTCGCCGGCTATTCCATCTACAACGACGCCAGCATCCGCGAATGGCAGTTCCACGCGCAGTCGATCGCCGCCGGCAAGAACTTCAACGCGACCGCGCCGTTCGGCCCATGGATGGTGACGGCCGACGAGATTCGCGATCCCGAGAACCTCAAGCTTGAGGTTCGCCTGAATGGCAAGGTGATGCAGTCCGCCAACACCTCTGACCTCATCCACAAGATTCCGCGCCTGATCAACTATTCGTCGACCATCTTCGACCTGGTCCCGGGGGACGTGATCGTCACCGGCACGCCGGGCGGCGTGGGCTGGAGCCGCAAGCCTCCGGTTTTCATGCAGGGTGGCGACGTCGTCGAGGTGGAGATCGAAAAGATCGGCGTGCTGCGCAATCCGATCAAGAACGAATAGGTTTCAGAATGCCCGTCGCCGAAAACAATAACAGGCGACGGGCTCAACAGGGAGGAAACGAGATGAAGACGATCGCAACGGTCGCGGCGCTTGGCGTCGCCATGGCATTCGCAACAGGCGCGCAGGCGCAGGACTACCCCACCAAACCGATCAAGATCATCCAGGGCTTCGCGCCCGGTGGCAACGCCGACGCGGTCGCCCGGGTGCTCGCCGCCGAACTGACCAAGAGCCTGGGTCAGCCGGTGATCGTCGAATCCAAGCCGGGCGCCGGCGGCACGATCGGCGCAGACGCGGTCGCCAAGGCGCCCCCCGATGGTTATACGCTCGCCCTGCTCACCGGCGGCCATTCGGTGGCCGGCGCACTATACAAGACCGTCCCGTACAAGACGGCCGAGGATTTCGAGTGGATCTCCACGGCCTCGGTTTTTCCCTTCGTTGTCACGGTTCAGCCAACCTCGAAAACGCCGAGCCTGAAAGCCGTCCTGGATGCGGCCCGCGCCCAGGCCCACGCGATCAAGTACGGCTCCGCAGGAATCGGTGCAACCCAGCATCTGGTGGCGGAGCTGCTGGCCAGCGAGGCCAAGGTGCAGATGATTCATGTGCCCTATCGCGGTGAATCCGCGGCGGTCACAGCCACGTTGAGTGGCGAAGTGGATTTCACCGTCTCGACGCTGACACCGGTTGTCGAGCACATTAAGGGCGGCTTGCTGAAAGGCATCGCGGTGACATCCGCGACGCGCTCGCCGGACCTTCCCGACGTGCCGACGGCCGCCGAAGCGGGGCTCCCGGGCTTCGATGTCAGCTCGTGGACCGGCCTCGCCACCACGGCCGGCACACCGAAGGCCATTGTGCAGAAGCTCAATGCGGAGGTGCAGAAGGCGCTGCAGGTGGCCGAAGTCCGCACTCGCCTGCAGAGCTTCGGCGCCGTCGTGCAAGGAAGCACGTCGGATGAACTGCGCGCCCGGGTTGCGCGCGAACATGCGCGCTGGAACCAGGTCATCGACATGGCAAAGATCGAGCGGCAATAACCTGAAGACGAAAAAGGGGGATACGTGATGAGTGACGACACACTTGAGACGACACGCGAGCCGAAACTGCTGTTTCCGCAACTGCAGGCCTTCTACGACAAGGTCATTCCGCTCTCGTGGCCGCTGATTCGCGTCACGGCCGGCGGACTCCTGATCGCCCATGGCTGGCCGAAGCTGATGATGGGCGTCGAGGCGGCGGGCAACATGGCGCTGGCGCGGCGCGGTATCTATCCGGTGATGCCGCTGGCCTACGCCCTGATCTTCCTTGAAACGATCGGCGGGCTCTGCATCGCGCTCGGCCTGTTCACGCGCTTCATGGCCGCCGCGGTCGCCATCGAGATGGTGGTCATCGTCTATCACCACCTTGATGCCGGGTTCGGCTGGACCAATCGCGGCTATGAGTACCCGTTGTTCTGGGGTCTCGTCATGCTGGCCATCGCGCTTCGCGGCGGCGGGCCGTACTCGCTCGACCGTCGGCTCGGCAAAGAGCTTTGACGCTGGAAGGGCGGCGATGGGATAACGTCGCCGCCCTTACTCTCACGAACGAGCCCACATGACCTCAGCACCGTTCCGCGCCGACCACGTCGGCAGCCTGCTTCGCAAACCCGACCTCATCGCCGCGATGGACAAGACGCCGCTCGATGCATCGTTGAAGGATCTGCAGGACCGCTACATCAAGGAAGCGATTGCGCTTCAGGAATCGGTCGGTCTGTATGCGGTCACCGACGGCGAACTGCGCCGCAAATCGTTTCATGTCGATTTTCTTGAAAAGGTCGAGGGCGCCAAGCGCCAGGGGCTGATCAGCGACAACAACGCCATGGGACGCGCCCCGCCCGGCTTCGCCGTCACAGCCAAGCTGAAGCATGCCAGGCCGATCGAGGTTGAGAATTTCAAATTCGTGAAGGCGAATACGAAGCGGCTCGCCAAGCAGACCATGCCCTCGCCCACGATGCTGCTGCGCGGCGGCCGCAGCACGGTCAGCAAGGAGGCCTATCCCGACCTTGAGGCTTTCTACGCCGATATCGCCAATGTCTATCGGGAAGAACTGAAGCAGCTGGGCGATGCCGGCTGTTCCTACGTGCAGCTCGACGACACCAACTACGCCTATCTCTGCGATCCCAAGATGCTGGAGCGCATTGCCGCCACCGGCGACGACCCGGCGGCCCTCCCCAAGCGCTACGCGAAGGTGATCAACGCGTCGATCGCCGGCCGTCCCGACGGTATGGTGATCGGCATCCATCTCTGCCGCGGCAACTCGCGCAGCGCGTGGCACGCCGAAGGCGCTTATGAGCCCATCGCCGAGGTGCTGCTCAACGACGTCGCGGTCGATGGTTACTTCCTCGAATACGACGATCAGCGGTCCGGCGGCTTCGAGCCGTTGCGGTTCTATCCCAAGGGCTCGAAGAAAAAGATCGTGCTGGGGCTGGTGAGCTCCAAGGTGCCCGCCATGGAAACCAAGGATGATCTCAAACGGCGCATCGACGAGGCGGCGAAGTACGTGCCGCTGGAGAATCTCTGCCTCAGCCCGCAATGCGGCTTTGCCAGCACCTATCTCGGCAACCAGATCACCGAGGATGTGCAGAAGCGCAAACTCGAACTGGTCGTGCAAACCGCGACCGACGTCTGGGGTTCGGCCCAGTAACGCAGCAGTAACGCAAAAGCAGACGGCGGCGCCAGCTTTCGCCGGCAGCCGCCGCCCTTTCCTCCCTAAACTCGGCCGCGTAATCGGCCCTTATGCCTGCCGCGGTCAGGCCGTGGCGGATTTCTTCAGAACCACGCCGGCCGGGTCGCGATCCAACGCGCCGAGCACCAGCACATAGGCAAGCAGCACCGCCGTCTGACCCGGATCGGGCGCCGCGAGGACGATCTCGTCGGAATAACGGCCCGGTGCCCATGTCCACATCTGGCGCAACCTCACCGAAACATGACTCGTGAACCGGTCGATAAAACTGACGATATCGTCGCCGGGCGGGAGCGGAATCGTCACGGCATACCACGACGCAGGAACGAGATTGAAAACGCTGGCGGTGCTCATTCGGCCGCAGGAACGAGTTCGGTGTCGGCCCGGCCGCGTCCCGGCTTCTGCATGATGCCGAACACCATGCGGGACGCCTGCAGCCAGGCCTCAGGCTTTGGGGTCGATTGCGACACCGACAATGCATGCGCCAGAAGCGCGGTCAGACGGGAGGCTTCCGGGGTCGCCAGAATGACGGCATCGCCAAGGCTGGATTTGGTCGCGGTCCACGCCCAGGCGCCGAGCCAGTTGCCGGCCAGATCTTCGGTCAGACGGTGAATGAAAGCCTCGGCCTCCTCGCCCGCCGGCACGGGCACGGCGGCCCGGTACCAGGTCTCAGGGATGATGTCGCAACTGACGCCGCTCATAGGTGGGGACCCTCCAGATGGTCCGAGCCCCCCTACGCCCGTATTTGATCGGGCACCGTAACAGCCACAATTAGAGACAAATACCGGGGAGAGACCGGATATCGGAACGGGAAACTATGGAGAAGGTTCCGCCGCCTAGAGCGGGGCGCGCCGCCGGGTCAGCCAGCCCGCGAGGCCCACCAGAATCAGGGCCGCAAACACGAAAATCGCAGCCAAGGCATTGATTTGCGGCGATAAGCCGAGCCTGACACTGGAATAGACCACCATCGGCAGGGTGGTCGCGCCGGGCCCGGTGGTGAAGCTGGCGATGACCAGGTCGTCCAGCGACAGGGTGAAGGACAGCAGCCACGCCGCCGCCAGGGCCGGCAGGAGGAGCGGCAGGGTGACCGTCAGGAAGGTCCGCAGCGGCGGCGATCCCAGGTCGGCCGCCGCCTCTTCCAGGGCCGGATCCAGCAGCCGCAGCCGGGCCTGGACCACCACCGTGGCGTAGGCCAAAGCGAAGGTCGCATGGGCGATGACGACGGTGGTGAAGCCCCTCTCCTCCGGCCAGCCGAGGGTCGCGGCACTGGCCACAAACAGCAGCAGCAGCGACAGGCCCAAAATGACCTCGGGCATGACCAGCGGCGCCGCCAGCATCGCCGAGAGCGGAGTGCGCAGGTGGAAGCGTCCGAACCGCACGAGGGCAAGCGCCGCCAGGGTGCCGAGGACGGTGGCAATGGTGGCGCTCGCCGCCGCGACACCGACACTCAACACGGCCGCATCCAGAATGCGCTGGTTGTCGAGCAGTTCCGCGTACCAGCGCATCGAGAAACCCGCCCAGACCGTGACCAGCCGCGACTCATTGAACGAGAAGACGACCAGAATCACGATCGGCAGGTACAGAAAGACAAAGCCGAGCCCAAGCCACAGCATCATCAGCCATGACCGCCGGGCGTTCATCGCACACTCGTCGCCCGGCGTTCGACCGCCTGGAAGATCAGCACCGGAATGACAATGACGGCCAGCAGCACCACCGCGACCGCGGACGCCGCCGGCCAATCGCGATTGAGGAAGAATTCATTCCACAGTACCCGCCCAATCATCGGCGTATCCGACCCGCCGAGCAGGTCGGGAATAACGAACTCGCCCAGGGCCGGCACGAACACCAGCAGGCTGCCCGCGATGATGCCGGGCATCGAAAGCGGCAACGTCACCTTGAGAAACGCCCGGGTCGGCGGAGCCCCCAGATCGTACGCCGCTTCCAGCAGCGACTTATCCATCCGCTCCAACGCCGCATAGAGCGGCAGCACCATGAACGGCAGGTAGGAATAGACGATGCCGAGATGCACCGCGAATTCGTTGGACAGTAGCGGCAACGGCTCTTCGATGATGCCAAGCCCCTGAAGAGCGGAATTGATGAGACCGGTCGGGCGCAACAGGATCATCCACGAATAGACGCGGATCAGGAACGAGGTCCAGAACGGCAGGATAACCAGGGTCAGCATGACCTGCTGCGCGGTCCTGCCGGCACGCGCGATGGCGTACGCCATCGGATAACCAATCAGAAGACAGATCAGGGTCGAGACGCCGGCGATGCGCAGCGAATTTACGAGCGAGATGGCGTAGAGATCGTCTTCGAGCAGCAGCCGATAGGAATCCAGCGTGTGGTTCGCGGGATCGAGCGGCGACGCGAATGGCGGTGCGCCGTCGGCGGCCGGAACCAGACTGATCCCCAGGACGACCAGGAACGGGAGCACGAAGAACACGGCGAGCCACAGGAACGGCACGCCGATCACGGTCGCGCGCCAGGCCGGGGATTGCAGCGCGCTCATCGGATCAGCAGCACGCCGGCATCGGCCGGCCATGACACGCGCACCTGCGCGCCGCGCTCCGGACGCGGCTGGCTGACCCCGGCGCGGTTGGGAACATGGGCTCGCAGGACGATGCCGCCCGCCAGCTCCACGTCATAGCGCGTGATGTCGCCGGAATAGGCCATGTCGCGCACGGTGCCTGCCGGTAGGTTCGCCGGACCCCTTTCATCGATCGTCACGTTTTCGGGCCGCACCGCAACCCAGACCGGCGTTCCCGGCGGCAACACGGCGTCGCTATGCGCGCGCAGGATCAAGCCAGTCACCGCGGTCTCAACACGCAGGAACACGCCGTCACGGCCGAGAATCTTGCCGGGAATGACATTGGCGCGACCGAGAAAATCGGCAACGTAGCGGCTGGTCGGCCGCTCGTAGATCTCGCGCGGTGCGCCGACCTGCTCGATACGTCCGCCGCGCATGACGGCCAGCCGGGTCGACAGCGTCATCGCCTCGTCCTGATCGTGCGTCACGAAGATAAACGTGATGCCAAGCTGCCGCTGCAGGTTAACCAGCTCCGACTGCATCTCATCCCGCAACTTTCGATCCAGCGCCGCCAGCGGCTCGTCGAGCAGCAGCGCGCGCGGGCGCTTGGCAAGGCTGCGCGCCAGCGCCACGCGCTGACGCTGGCCGCCAGAGAGCTGCTCGGGTTTGCGTTTGGCGTAATCGCTGAGCCTGACAAGTTCCAGCATCTCGGCAACACGGGTCCGGATCTTGTCGCGATCCATGCCGTCCTGCTTGAGGCCGAACGCGATATTGGCCGCCACGCTCAGATGCGGGAACAGCGCATACGATTGAAAGACGGTATTCACCGGCCGATGCCAGGGCGGCACCCTGGTCATGTCGGCGCCGTCGATCAGGACCTGGCCGTCGTCAGGCTGTTCGAAGCCGCCGATCAGGCGCAGCAACGTTGTTTTGCCGCAGCCTGACGGACCGAGCAGGGCGAAAAACTCACCGGCGCCGATCTCCAGCGAAACGCTGTCGACCGCGTTGGTCGCGCCGAACCATTTGGAGACCCCTTCGAGCCGGATCACTGCTTTGCCCCCGCCCTCTCGCCATTCCGGCGCGCACGACTCGCGGCCGGACCTGCTGAGACGTTAATCGCAGGCGCTCCGATTCCCAAGGACGCTCAGCGGCCCGTCGTGACCCTGGTCCATGCACGGGTACGCAGGCGCTCGTAAGCCCGGTCGGCCGCGGAGATCGTGTAAAAGCGCTGGCGCAGTTCTTCCGGGGGATAGACCGTCGGGTCGTTGCGGATTGCCGGATCGACGAGCGGCAGCGAGGGAGCGATGCCGTTCGCATAGCCGATGAAGTTGGTGTTCAGCGCCGCAATCTCGGGCCGCATAACAAAGTCGAGAAAACGGTGTGCCGCGTCGGCATTACGGGCATCGGCAGGGATTACAAACGTATCGATCCAGACCAGCGCGCCTTCCTGCGGGATCGCGTATTCGACCTTGAAGGATTTCTTGGCTTCGGTGGCGCGTTTAGCCGCCTGCTTGATGTCGCCGGAAAAGCCGAAGGCCAGGCAGGCATCGCCGTTTGCGAGCTCGTTGATGTACTCGGACGAATGGAACCGCCGGACGAACGGGCGGATCGCCATCAGCGCCTTGGTCGCCGCATCCAGATCGTCCTGCGCGTGACTGTCGGGATCGCGACCGAGATATTTGAGGGCCGCGGGGATCACATCGGTCGGTGAATCCAGGATCACCACACCGCAGCTTTTGAACTTCGACACGATGGCCGGATCGAACAGAATCTTCAGGCTGTAGACCGGCGCGTCGGGCATCACCCGCAGAACGCGCACGTCGTTATAGCCGATCCCGGTCGTACCCCACATCCACGGGACAGCATGGCGATTGTCAGGGTCGTACTTCGCGAGCTGGGTCATGAGCGCCGGATCGAGATTTCCGAGATTGCGCAGCTTCTCGCGATCCAGCGGCCGGTGCAGCTTCGCCGGGATCTGCTGCGCCAGGAAGGGTGACGCGGTCGGCCCGACCAGATCGTAACCGCTACGCCCCGCGCGCAGCTTGGCATCGAGCGTCTCGTTGGCGTCATAGACGTCGTAGCGGACCTTGATGCCCGTCTCGGCCTCGAATTTTCGGAGCGTCTGCTCGTCGATGTAGTCGTTCCAGTTGTAGATATTGAGCGTGCCGCCGGACTGCGCCAGCGCGAGGTTGCTCAATCCACAGGCAATGGCGAAAGTCAGGAATACACGTTTCAGCATGCCCGGATTGAGCCAAGCCGATGTGACGATGTCAACGACGGTGGACTGCCGAATTACAGATGAAATTGGACCGGCCCCGGATCGAGATCCGGGGCCGGTGGGTGGGATGCCGCGTCATGGGGGGCAGGACGCAGCGATCCCGAAATCAAGCCGCGCGAATACGGACAATGAAGCCGTCCACCTCGCTGCGGAGCGTCTCGGACTGCCTGGATAGCTCGCCGGCCGACCCCAGCACCTGCGTCGACGCAGCGCCGGTTTCATTTGCCGCCTTGGTAACGCCGACAATATTCGAGGAAACTTCCGCCGTGCCAGCCGAGGCCTGCTGCACGTTACGGGCAATCTCCTGCGTCGCCGCACCCTGCTCCTCGACCGCCGAGGCGATCGTCGTCGCGATCTCGTTAATGCGGCTGATGGTGCCGGTGATGTCCTGAATGGCCTGGACTGAATCCGCCGTCGCGCTCTGAATATTCTGGATCTGCGCCGAGATGTCTTCGGTCGCCCTGGCCGTCTGGCTCGCCAGGTTCTTGACCTCGGAGGCTACGACGGCGAAACCCCGTCCGGCCTCTCCGGCCCTGGCCGCCTCGATGGTCGCGTTCAACGCCAGCAGGTTGGTCTGACCGGCAATATCGTTGATCAGCTTCACAACGTCGCCGATTTTCTGGGCCGCATCCGCCAGGGTCTGCACCTTCGTGTTGGTGCGCTCCGCATCGGTGACGGCGGCACCCGCGATGCGCGCGGACTCCGTAACCTGTCGGCTGATCTCGGCAATGGACGAGGATAGTTCCTCAGCAGCACTCGCCACCGTCTGCACGTTTGTCGACGCCTCTTCCGAAGCGGCGGCAACCGCCGACGACTGTCGCTGCGTCTCATCTGCCGTCGTCGACATGGCCTGTGCCGTCGTCTGCAGCTCGGTTGCGGCAGACGAAACGGTCTGCACAATGCCCTTGACGGAGATCTCGAACTCGTCGGCCATCCGGTTCATTGCGGCGCGCTTCTCGACTTCCGAACGTGTCTTCAGTTCTTCCTGCTCGCCCCGCAGGCGCTCGGTTTCGATCATGTTGTTCTTGAACACCTGAACTGCACCAGCCATCAGCCCGATCTCGTCCTTGCGGCCAACACCGGGAACCTCAGTCGCCGTATTGCCGGCCGAGAGGCTGCTCATGGTCGCTGTAATGCGCGTGATCGGTCGGGACAGGCCGAGCGCCAGGAACAGCGCCGCGACGATAGAGACCAGCAGGACTATTGCCGTCACCGCAATCGCATAAGTCTGCGTGCGGCTCCTGATCGCCTCAAGATCCGCCGTGTTCTTGACGATCTCGATCGCGCCAATTGTGGCGCCAGAATAATTGCGAATTGGTCCGTAAGAAATAGCAACTGGCGATCCGTTGAGCGTGCCGTGGCGAACCGCGGTCAAGCCCTGTGCACCGGACTGATAGTCGGCAGCGGCTCCAAGTGTCTGCTCCGTGAGCGTGGAGATCAGTGTCTTGAAGGTATTTCCTTCGCCGATATGGATAGCAATGTCGATGCCGAACCTTGTCTTGACTGTGTCGACGAACGGCTTGCCGATCTCCATGCCGACATCGAAAGCGCCGATGCGACGGCCTTCATGCATAACCGGGAATGTGCCGAAAATGCTCAGGTTGTTGGCCCCTGGCTCAATTCCTGATTCCGTGGTTCCTTCCTGATTGACGCGAACCACCATCTTGCGGCGGCTGGTGATGTCGTCGCCAAACGACTTCGGATTGTGAATCCGGACCAGAACCGTTCCGGGAGCCCGCGAAAGTGTATTCAGGTTATAGCCAAAGGTTTTCGCGACAGCTTCGATGGAGTTGCCAAGCAAAGCAACGAGGCGGTCACGATCGCCGGCGGCAAAAGCCGTCTGAAGTTCCGGCATGCTGCCGACATAGGTGGCCAGCGTGAGCACCGCCTTGCGCTCGAAGTCGATCGCCGCCTGCACGCTTTCATAGGCGGCCTTCATCTCGCGATCGAGCGCGATATCCGCCAGCTTCGCCTGCTGCGGAATAAAGAATGCCGCCATGGCCGCGCAAACGCAGGTCGCCATCAGCGCGATCATTGTGACGAGGCGGGCACGGATCGAATGAAGCATAGGAAGAAACCCTGGCATGAGAAAAGCGAGACAAGACCAGCCAACAGCCGGACAGCCCAATGCAGACGACAAATGTCGAATTCACGCGCTATCTTGCGGGTAATCCGCAGCGCGTTGACCTAAACGAAGGTAGCAGATGCTGACTTGGGCTGCAGGCAGAAGCGCGCCGGCTTTCCGCGCGAATCCGGCGCGATCGGAAGAATCGGCGGTCTCGCCGCAAAAGCGGCGCAGTCTTACTTCGCGTTCGCTAGCGCCTGGCGCAACTGCTCGTTAGTCTTCTCGATGCGGCGTCCCAGTTCACGCATGATGTCGACCGACATCTGCGGAAACTCGGTGATCAGACGGAAGAAGGTTTCCTTGTTGATCTTCAACGTTACCGTGGCGCCCTTCGACATCACCGTCGCGGTGCGCGGAACGTCGCACAGGATGGCGATTTCGCCGATGATGGCATTGCGCCCGAGGGTCGCAAGCTTGATCCGTCCCGTCGGCGACTCAAGCATGACGTCCGCCTCGCCGTCGATGATGATGTAAGCGGCATCGCCGGGGTCGCCCTGCTGGAACAGGGGCTGACCGTCCTGAAATGTCAGCCGCTCGCTGGTAAAGGCCAGCAGCTTGATCTTTGCCGGTTCCAGCTTCGCAAATAGCGGGATGTTCCGCAGGACTTCAACTTCTTCTTTGAGCGACATGGTCTCTCTCCCTCGCGCCGTCAGTTCGCTGCGGCGAGCAGTTCGGCGAACTCGGAGCCTTCTTTCTGAAGCTCCTTAAAGCTGCCGGATTCAAGCAGGCGTCCGTCCCCGAACACCATGATGCGATCGAATTTATCCGCCGGGGCCGGATTGTGCAGCACCCAGACCAGCGTCGTCTTGCCGGCGCATTCGCCCAGAATGCCCTCAAGGGCCCGGTTCTGTCCCGAAACATCGAAGATCGCGGTGGCTTCGTTGATCACCAGCACATCGGGCCGCTTGAGCAGGGCCCGGGCCAACGCCAGCTTCTGACGCTGCGGTGCCGCGAGCCGCGCGCCGCCGACACCGACCTGGAAGTCGAGACCGATCTCGGTCACCACAACGCGCAGCTTCAGTTCGTCCAGCACCTGCTCCAACAGCTTGCCGACGCGCGCAGCCGCACGCGCCTGGCCGTAAGCGACCTTGCCGAACAGGATGTTGTCCTGGATCGAGGACGAGGCGTTGTAAGCCTCGGGGTCGAAAAAGGCGACGCCCTTCCTGATAGTCGGATCGTCGCTTTCATGCAGCGCCTTGCGTGCCTCGAGGATGCGCCCCTTGAGCTTGTCGTTCAGCAGGCCGAGGCGGTGCCGCGCATCGATCAGCTTGAAGGGCAGGGTCAGGAATTTCGCGCGGTCGTCAGCGCTGATCTCCTTGCCCTGCTTGGACGCACGCGCCAGCAGCGCCTGGAACTCCGGCAGATCTTCCGACGAAATGAAGCTGAACTGTTCGAAGAATTCATGGCCGGGCGGAAGGTCGGCAAAGAGTTCGACCATCGTCTCGGCCAGTTCCTTGCCGGCTTCGATCAGATCTTCCGTCAGCCCCACCTTGTCCAGCGCCAGCAGCACGGCGGGATTGGTCGCCAGCCTGTCGACCTCGAAATTCGGATGGAGCGGCGTGCCGAACAGCAGATTTTCCGCGACGGTCGCATTGGTATTGAAGCGATCCGGATGGAACGGCTCAATAAGATTTGAAAGGCCGCCCTCGGCGCTCTTATCGCTCAGATGTGCCTGCAGCGCCTTGCGGGCCGCGAGAATCTGGTTGGCAAGCGCCTCATGTCCGGCGTCGATCTTGCCGCGGAGGCCGAGCTGAAAGACATCCTCTTCCATGTCGACGGCCTTGAGACATTCGACAACGCGTTGCGTCAGCTCCTCGGGACCCTTGATTCCGGCGATGGAGAAATCAGTCCACTCGGCTTCGACATCAAGATCGAGATTGCCGGCGCGCCGGGATTCCGCGAGGAACTTCTTGCGCTCCGTATCTTCTTTGCCTTCGCGCTTGCGCGCACTTACCGGACGCTGGCGCAAGCCGTAGGTCAGGTTGTCACGCACGCTGGAGGAGAAGAGATAGGCGTTCTGGGCGGCATAGCCGATGCGGGCGCCGACAACCGCTTCCGCTATCGTCATCGCATCCTTGCCGCCGTAAGTAAGCTTGCCGCCGGCGGGCAGGTAGAGCCGCGCCAGCGCCAGGGCGATGGCCTCCTTGCCCCCGCCCACTCGTCCGACGACAGCGATCTTTTCGCCGGGTTTGATCGTGAAATTCACACCATCGAGAAGTTTGCCATGGCCATCCTCGGCAATCGCGAGATTGGCGGCCGTGATGTCACCTTCCAGCCGCGGCGGCTGGTCGGCCATGGGCTCCTGCAGCTTCTCGTCGAACATGTTCTCGGGGCGGAACTGCTCCGTGACCTGCTCGTACTTGATCTTCGAATCCTGGGTGAGCTGGTAGTAATCCAGCAGTTCCTTCCACGGCGCCGACATATCCTTGTTCGCGGTAAGGGCGGCGGCGAGCGCGCCCGCCGTGAGTTCACCCTGGATGACCAGGTAGCCGCCGATCGAATAGAACAGCAGCGGCGCCATCTGGTTGAGAAAGTTGTTCAGGAACTTGACCTGACCCTTGCGCAGATAGATCTGGAAGCGGATCCCGAACACCCGGCCGAGCTTGTCCGAAAAATCCGCACGCTCGAAATTCGCGGTTCCGTTGGCATGCACTTCCTGCGCGCCGGCGACGGATTCGCCGATGCGCTCCGACACTTTGCGCATCGCCCTCACCCGCTCCTTGCCGAGCTGGTTCACCCGCTTCTGCATCTTCGGGATGATCCAGCCCTGGATCGGATAGAGCGAGATCGCGGCCAGACCCATGATGGGATTCTGGATGAACAGGAACAGCACAATGGTGAGCAGCGTCCCGGCCTGGATCAGCGGCTGCGCGAACGTGTCGCCGAAATAGCCGCCGAGAGGCTCGACCTCGGCCGTCACCATCGGGATCAGTTCGGCCGATGAGACCTTGCGGAAATGCGGCAGCGGAAAACGCAGGATGCGCGAGATCAGTTCGTAGCGGAGCCGGCGCAGCAGGCGCTCGCCCAGGCGACCCTTATAGGTATTGATGTACTGCTTGAGACCGCCGTTCACCAGGACGGAGACAAAGAAGAAAAAGCAGAGAAGGAACAGAAACGAGACCTGATCGAGCGAAAAGCCGAAGAAATCGTGCGGATAGGTAATCCCCTTGGCGAGGATACCCTGGTTGAAAATGTTCTTCGGAATGTCGAGGGAGACGTAATAGATCGGCAGAGATAACAACGTCAGCAGAATCAGAACCGTCGTCTCGCGCGGCGAGTTCTTCAGGACGAACTTGTAAAGATTGCTCTCCATCTTTGCTTCCGCCGCCGTAGCGACGAACCCCTTTTGCGGCTGAACCGGTGGCCGCGCTTCCCTGCCCCCAAGGCAAAGCCGACCTTAGCCGACCCCCCGGAGCCGCGAAAGAGCGGCCTTACTTCCGAGACTTAGCGGGATTCCGGGGCAGTTCCTGTGATCGCAATCAC
The DNA here is from genome assembly GCA_965279355.1 of Alphaproteobacteria bacterium. Classification (GTDB taxonomy): domain Bacteria; phylum Pseudomonadota; class Alphaproteobacteria; order CACIAM-22H2; family CACIAM-22H2. The sequence continues at coordinate 1,378,669 of OZ257155.1, forward strand.
TGGAAGATAGAGCGTGCTGCGAAAAGCCCCATTCCTGTGCTATCAGGCGCCTCATGTTGACAATTCAGGACCTCACCTTCCGCATCGGCGGCCACGCCCTGCTGGAAAACGCGACCGTTCAGGTCCCGGCTGGCCGCCGGGTCGGGCTTGTCGGCCGCAATGGCGCCGGCAAGTCGACCCTGCTCGGGCTGATTTTGAACGAGCTGCACCCCGATGGCGGCAGCCTTGAGACCCCGCGCCGCTGGAAGATTGGCTGCGTCGCTCAGGAAGCCCCGGGCGGCGATACCACGCCGCTTGAAGCGGTGCTGGAAGCCGATGTCGAGCGCCACGCCTTGATGAAGGAGACCGAGACCGTCGAGGACCCCAACCGTATCAGCGAGATCTTCGCCCGGCTGGACGACATCGACGCGCACACCGCGCCGTCACGGGCGGCGGCCATCCTCGCCGGTCTGGGATTCGACGAACCGGCACAGAACCGGCCGCTGTCGTCCTATTCCGGCGGCTGGCGCATGCGCGTGTCGCTGGCGGCCGTCCTGTTCTCGCAGCCTGACCTTCTGCTGCTCGACGAGCCAACCAACCATCTCGATCTCGAAGCAACGCTGTGGCTGGAGACTTATCTTCAGTCCTGGCCGAACACTCTTCTGCTGGTCAGCCATGACCGGCACATCCTGAATGCCTGTGTCACGCACATCCTGCATCTCGACGACCGTAAGCTGACCCTCTATACCGGCGACTACGACCGGTTTGAACGTACGCGCGCCGAGCAACGGGCACAGCTTGCTGCCGAAGCCACGCGGGTCACCAATCAGCGTCAGCACCTGCAGGACTTCGTCGACCGCTTCCGCGCCAAGGCAAGCAAGGCGCGGCAGGCCCAGAGCAAGCTCAAGATGCTGCAGAGGCTGGCCCCCGTCGCCATACCGCGCGAGGAAGCCTCCACCGTGTTCCAGTTCCCGGAACCCGCGGAACTCCGCCCGCCGCTCATCACCCTCGATGAAGTCGATGTTGGCTACGAACCCGGCAAGCCGATCCTGCGCGGCCTCGACCTGCGCCTCGATCCCGACGACCGCATCGCCCTGCTCGGCTCCAACGGCAACGGCAAGTCGACCCTCGCCAAGCTGCTGGCCGGGCGGCTGGAGCCGATGGCCGGCGAAGTGCGCCGTTCATCCCGTCTTGTCACCAGCTTCTTCGCCCAGCACCAGATCGAGGACATGGACGCGGACGCAACGCCATTTCTCGCCCTCTCCCGCCTCATGAAGGATGCGACGCCGCTGCAGGTTCGCGCTCGCCTCGGGCGGTTCGGCTTCAGCGGTGACAAGGCGAATGTGCCGATCGGCGAACTCTCAGGCGGAGAACGCGCACGGCTTAACTTCGCGCTGATCACCTTCAATGCGCCGCAGCTCCTGATCCTCGACGAGCCGACCAACCATCTCGATATCCAGGCGCGCGAAGCGCTGCTGGAAGCGCTCAACGATTTCGGCGGCGCGGTGGTGCTGGTCAGCCATGATCGCCATCTGATCGAGCTGTTCGCCGACCGGCTGTGGCTGGTGGCGGGCGGCGTTGCCAAACCCTTCGACGGCGATCTCGACGATTACCGTAAGCTCACGCTCTCCGCTCGCAGTGCCGATGGCGGATCAAAGGCGCAACGCGACGCGGGGCGCTCCAGCAATTCCAAAGAAGACCGCAAGGCGAAGGCCGCGCAGCGCCAGGCGCTGGAACCGCTGCGCAAGCAAGTAAAGGATGCCGAGCAGCGGATGAGCAAACTGACGGCGGAGAAAGCCAAGCTCGATGCCGCGCTTGCTTCGCAGGACACCTACAACGATGCCGCACGCACGGCGACGCTGGTGCGCGACCAGGCCGCACTCGCCACGCGCCTGAAGAAAGCGGAAGAAGACTGGCTGGAAGCGCAGCAGGCGCTGGAAGCCGGCGAAGCGGCCTGACTACCTAGCGCTGCGCAAACGTCTCGCGCAACCGCTTCAGCGCGATCTTCTCCGCCGTCAGCTCGCGCGGCTCCGCGGCCCAGTTCGCTTCCATATCCATGGCGTTGATCGGATTGATCAGCGCGGAATTCGCCTGCTGGAAACGCGCGGTTATGGCTGGCCAGTCCTGTTTGACCCGGGCAATCGCCGCTGAGTCGCCGCCGTGGATGCGTCGCAGCAGATCGTCCGCCGTCTCCTGGCGGACCGGCCGGGTCATTTCGAAGACCGCCGCCCAGAAGGAGATGTTGCGCATGCGCAGGGTCTTGCCCTTGCCCTGGTTCTCCCACAGCGAGACGACGTCGACCGGGATCACCACGCGACGCCCGCACAGCGCGCCGATCTCGTCCAGCCACACATCCCCCCACCAGAACGGGAACCAGTCGGTCAGCAGATAGCCAAGCGTCGCCGGCAACTGACGCGGCGCCGCCATCAACGTGGCCGCCCCCGGCGCCAGCGCATCGACAAGACTGCCGATCACCAGTCCATCGGGAAACGGCGCGAAAGTCTTTTCGACGATATCGTCCCAGCCCTGCGTCGACACAGCCACGTCATCGGTCAGCGTGGCGATCAGGTCTCCCGCTCCATCGCGGATCAGGCCGTTGTAGACATCGTGGACGCTCGCCGGCCGCGGTTTGCTGACCAGCCGGAACGCCAGCCGCCCGGAGGCCTGACGCAGCGTGGCTTCGGCCTGTTTCGTGGCCGCATCGTCGTCATCGACGCCGACAAGGACGGAAATCCGCGCGGGCTGGGCCGCCTTCTCTTCCAGCGACCGCAACAGCCCGGCCAGCATGTCCGGACGTCCGCGCGTTGCGATCAGCACATCGATGGTGGTGGTCACGACTCCCCGCTTTCTGCTGATCTACCGATAGCAGAAAACCCGCATTTCACGAACGCCCGGCCATTTCGGGAAAACCTGGATAGAGCGCGGCGTGGCTCCCGCCGTGGTTTGGCAGACCCGGCTTGGTCAGCCAGCCCTTCAGCGGTTTCGCATAGCTGTAGATCCGGCGGCTGGGGCGTTCGTGCCAGCTGATATTGAAGGCTGCCAGTTTGGGAAAGAACTGCATGTCGCTATACGGCAGGTAGTCGTGGATCCACCACGCCAGCGGCCGCCAGTCGCCTTCGGCCATGTAGCGCGGCAGAAACCACGGGATCACGATACAGGCCGTCGCCCCCATGCAGCCATCGGCGTCGCGCCGGTCCCAGATATGGCCGGCATAGTCCTTCTCGTTCATGGAGCAGTTGAAGCCCTTGCGATTGCCGAACGCGTTGACGGCACAGGACCGGAAGGCAGAGCGGATCGCGATCCGGCCAAACGTCGCCTGCAGCGGTTCCAGCAGTTCCGTGCAAAGGCGGCGGCCGGCGACGATCGCAAGATCGGGATCGTCCGGGATGTTCGCCATGCCGTGCAGGGCGGCAATCTCGCTATAGAGGAAATCACGCAGGAAAAAATTGGGCGAAAGCTGGACCCGGCCAAGGTCTTCGAGCGTGCGGACGCTCCCCGGTTTCTTCATGACGTCCTCAAAAGCTGTGCGTCTTGGAAAAAGCTTACATCCCGCCCATTTAAGGTACGACCCGATTCGCGGCGGCTCTTGACGGGGGGCCGCCGAAGCCCCACAAACCGGCCCTACCCATGACCGATCTTCAAACCAATGCCGCCGACGTGGCTACGTTGCCGCCGGCCGCACGCCGCCGCACCTTCGCGATCATCTCGCACCCCGACGCCGGCAAGACCACGCTGACCGAGAAGCTGCTGCTGTTCGGCGGCGCGGTGCAGGAAGCCGGCGCCGTCAAGGCGCGCGGCGAGCGACGTCGCGCGCGGTCGGACTGGATGGCGATCGAACAGGCGCGCGGCATCTCGGTCACCGCCTCGGTGATGACATTCGACTACGAGGGCCGCACCTTCAACCTGCTGGACACGCCGGGTCACCAGGATTTCAGCGAGGATACCTACCGCACCCTGACCGCGGTCGATTCGGCGGTGATGGTGATCGACGCGGCCAAGGGCATCGAGGCGCAGACCCGCAAGCTGTTCGAAGTCTGCCGCCTGCGCGACGTGCCGATCATCACCTTCGTCAACAAGCTGGACCGCGAAGGCCGCAGCCCGTTCGAGCTGATGGACGAGATCGAATCCACCCTCGCCCTCAGCACCACGCCGGTCACCTGGCCGATCGGCATGGGCGCCGATTTCAAGGGCTGCTACGACCTGCTGCGCGACCAGCTCCTGCTGTTCGATGCCGGCCGCGGCGACCGCATCGCCGAAAGCGTGCAGTGCGACGGCCTGGACGATCCGCGCCTCGCCGAGCGCCTGCCGGCCGCCGCCCTCGCCAAGCTGAAGGAAGAGGTGGAACTGGTGCGCGCCGCCTGCCCGCCCTTCGATCTGACCGCCTATCGCGAGGGTCACCTGACGCCGGTGTTCTTCGGCTCGGCCCTGCGCAATTTCGGCGTGCAGGAACTGCTGGACGGCATCGCCCTTCACGCACCGCCGCCGGTCTCCCAGCCGGCCAAGCCGCATCCGGTGGAACCGGCCGATCCCAAGGTCACCGGCTTCGTGTTCAAGGTGCAGGCGAACATGGACCCGAACCACCGCGACCGCATCGCCTTCGTGCGCATCTGCTCCGGCAAGTTCCGCCGCGGCATGAAGCTGCATCACGTGCGCAGCGGCAAGGCGCTGGCCGTCAACAACCCGGTGTTCTTCCTGGCCCGCGACCGCGCTTTGGCCGAGGAAGCCTTCCCCGGCGACATCATGGGCATCCCCAACCACGGAACCCTGCGCATCGGCGATACGCTGACCGAGGGCGAGGAGTTGCGCTTCACGGGCATCCCGAGCTTCGCACCGGAAATCCTGCGCCGCGTCCATCTTGCCGATCCGATGCGGATCAAGCACCTGCGGCGCGCGCTCGAAGACCTCGCCGAAGAAGGCGTCTCCCAGCTCTTCAAGCCGGAGATCGGCGCCCAGTGGATCGTCGGCGTGGTCGGCGAGTTGCAGCTCGAAGTGCTGTCGTCGCGCATTGCCACCGAATACGAGGTGAAGGCGGTGTTCGAGCCGTCACCGTTCGACTACGCCCGCTGGGTCGCCGCCGACGATCCGCTGGAGATCAAGAAGTTCATGGAAGCCAATCGCGGCGGTGCCGCGACCGACCGTGACGGCGCACCGGTGTTCCTCGCCCGCAATTCGTGGGAGCTGAACTACACTAGGGAAAACTGGCCCAAGATCCGCTTCCTGACGACCCGCGAGCAGCCGGAATAGCGGCTTCCGCATGACCATCCTCAGCGTCCTCGACCAATCGCCGATCCGCCCCGGCGCCACGCCGGCGCAGGCGATCAACGAGACGATCGAACTGGCGAAGGCCTGCGACAGGCTTGGCTACAACCGCTACTGGCTGGCCGAGCATCACAACAGCCCCGGCCTCGCCGGCAGCGCCCCAGAGGTGCTCATCGCCCGCGTGGCGGCGGAAACCAAGGGCATGCGCGTCGGCTCCGGCGGCGTAATGCTGAGCCACTACAGCTCGCTCAAGGTCGCGGAATCCTTCCGCGTGCTGGAAGCGATGTATCCAGGACGCATCGATCTCGGCATCGGCCGCGCACCCGGCAGCGACCGCCTCACCAGCGCCGCGCTGCAGGCTGGCCCGGGTGCCGCCGGAATCGATTTCTTCCCACGGCAGATCAAAGACCTCATCGGTTATCTGCGCGGCGGCCTCGAAGCGGGCCACCCGTTCGCCGCGGTCCAGGCAAGCCCCGGCGGCGTTGCTTCGCCCGACGTCTGGCTCCTTGGCTCCAGCGACCAGAGCGCGGCCTATGCGGCGATGTTCGGCTGCGCCTTCTCGTTTGCGCACTTCATCACCGATCAGAGCGGGCCGGAGGTGATGGCCGCCTATCGCGAACATTTCCAGCCTTCGCCGTGGCTCGACAAGCCGATCGGCAGCATCGGCGTGTTCGCCATCTGCGCCGACACTGAGGAAGAAGCCGAGCGCCTCGCCGCACCCCGCGACCTGTGGCGTCTGCGCCGCGACCGTGGCGAGTACGGCGTGGTTCCAACGGTCGAAGAAGCGCTCGCCTACAAGTACACGCCCGAAGAACGCCGACACGTCGCCTACAACCGCCGGCGCCAGGCTATCGGCACGCCCGACACAGTGAAGGCGAAGCTGCTCGAATTCGGTGGGCAATACGATGTCGACGAACTGGTCGTCGTCACCATCACGCCGGATTTCCAGGCGCGGATACGATCCTACGAATTGCTGGCAAAAGCATTCGCCATCGCGCCCCGCGCCCTCAGCGCAGCCGGATAACGCCCAACCCCTGCCCCGGCGTTGGAACGTCGGCACCGATGGCGGGTTCGACGTCCACGGCGTTCAGCGCTTCGCCGGGGTGGCAGGCCTGCAGGATGCGCCAGAGATCGCGCATGCTGTCGTTCAGGCCGATATCGTCGAGCAGCACGTATTGCGGCCGCAGCAGGGTCGTGTAGATCGACAGCATCTGGATCGTCATCCCGAACTGATGGTCGACATCGACGAACAGAATGTCGATCGGCAAGGACCGGAAGGCGTTGACCGCTGCCGTGATGATGCGCGGATGCGCCCCGTCACCGCGAACGCAGTCGATCTGACCTTCTTTCAGTAGTGCGTCGAGGTTGTCGTGGGTCGCATCGATGCTGACAACACGGCCATGGCCATCCGCAAAGCCGCGACGAAGTGCGCGGGTCGAACCGCCAAAATGCGCACCGACTTCCAGCACGCGTGTGGCCCGCTGTCGACGAACAAAGCCGGCCAGGAACCGATAGTAGGAATAGGGCGCGACGGGAACCGGCCCTGCCCAATGCGGCGGACCGTAGGTGACTCCCGTCAGGTCGATCGCAGCACCGGCCTGCCAGGACGCACGAATGACATCCTCGAGTTCCTGGTACTCGGCATCTTCGCCCTGGTCGGATTCGCTGGACATCGTATAAAGCGTCAGACGTTCGCCGCCGGCAGCGGCGCGCGGCTGCGGATCATGTCCGAGGCCTTCTCGGCGATCATGATGACGGCCGCGTTGATGTTGCCGCCGATCAGATCCGGCATCACCGAAGCGTCGGCAACGCGCAGGCCCTGCACGCCACGCACGCGGAGCTCGGCGTCGACCACCGACATCTCGTCATTGTCCGCCCCCATCTTGCAGCTGCCGAGCGGATGATGCGCCGTCGCACCCCACTTGCGAATATGTTCGTCGAGCTCTGCGTCGGTGTTCTTGTTAAGACCCGGCGCCAGTTCTGATTCGACAAAAGGCTGCATCGCCTTCTGCGCAAACACATCGCGGATCATGCGCATCCCGGCGCGGGTGGTTTTCCAGTCGTTCTCGGTGGCCAGAAAATTCTGATGCAGCGCAGGCGCTTGGCGCGGATCGGCCGATTTTAGCCACAGGCTGCCGCGGCTTTCCGGCCGGAGCAGAACCGCGCGACAGCCGAAGCCATCCTTGTAGGCGGCCCTGAACGGCGGGAAATACGGCCCGGCACCGAGCGGCGTGGCGCGAAACAGGAACTGGACGTCCGGCAGGTCTTTGGCCAGCGGCGATTTGAGGAAGGCCTGATGCCCGCCCGGCATGCGGGTCGCAAATCCCGTTCCGAACAGATAGGCCTGCACCATGCCGATGGCCGTCCGGTCCAACCGCATCATGGGCACGAAGGGCCCCTGGTCCCGACGACGGTAGTCGATCCCGACCGTCAGGTGGTCCTGCAGGTTCTTACCGACACCGCGCAGCGGCACTTTCGTCGTAATGCCGAGCGGTGCCAGTTCTTCGGGCGCGCCGATGCCCGACAGCATCAGAAGCTGCGGCGAATTGATGACGCCACCGGCCAGGATCACGTCCTTCGCAGCGCGCGCGATCTTCTTCTCACCGTTCTGTTGGTATTCGATGCCGACGGCGCGGCTGCCCTCAAACACAATCCGGGTCGCCAGCGCCTTGATCTCCACTTTGAGATTGCCGCGCTTGAGCGCCGGGTGCAGATACGCGACCGAGGCGCTGCAGCGGCGGCCCTGCTTGATCGTTGCCTGGCTGCGGCTGAAACCATGCTGCTGTGCACCGTTATAGTCGGCACTGTGGGGATGCCCTGCCTGCGTCCCCGCCTCGGAGAACGCATCGGCCAGAGGATCCTCGTATGCATTGCGGATCGTGACCAGCGGGCCACTGCCGCCGCGATAGGTGGTTTCGCCCTCTTCCCAGCTTTCCTGCCGCTTGAAGTACGGCAGAACGTTCCTGTAGGCCCAATCCTGCAGACCTGGTGCCGAGGCCCAGCGGTCGTAATCCCCGCGATTGCCGCGCACATAGCCCGTGACGTTTATGGAAGAACTGCCGCCGATCACCTTGCCGCGGGCGCACTCGATACGCCGATTGTTGAGTGCCTTTTCCGGCTCCGAGTCATAGTCCCAGTCGTATTTCCGGCTTTCGAACAGCTTGATCCAGGCGATCGGGATATGGATCAGCGGATCGCTGTCCCAGCCACCGGCTTCCAGAATCAGCACGCGGGTGTTCGGATCTTCTGAGAGCCGGTGGGCCAGAGTGCAGCCCGCCGAACCGGCCCCGACAATGACGTAGTCGTATTCAGAATCGCTCATTGCCGATAATCCGTCACCCGGTGCTGTACCAGTTGCCAAATTCAGCCGAGCGGCTGAATTTTCGCAGCGCGAACGTATTCGCCCCAATCCTTGATATCCTTGAGCAGGCGTGCCTGCGCCTCTTCCGGGGTGCTCGCCCACGGATCGCTACCAAAGCTGTTCAGGAAGGCCTTGGTCTCGGGCATCGCCAGGATCTGATTGAGCCAGCCGTTGAGCTGAGTGACGATCGGCTTGGGCGTGCCAGCCGGCACCATCATCGAGAACCAGCCCAGCAGATCGATGCCGCTGACGCCCTGTTCCTCGAAAGTCGGCAGCTCAGCCGCAGACTGCATCCGATCCTTCGTCGCAATCGCCAGAATACGCATGGTCCCATTGCGGACCTGGGCCATGGCAAAGGTTGGGTCGTACATCCCGTAGTCAAGTTGGCCGCCCTTGAGCTCGTTCAGCGTATCCGCGCCGATGCGATAAACGACTTCGGTCGCCTGCACGCCGGTTTTCTGCTTGTAGAGTTCGCCCATGATCGTGCCGGTTGCCGAATAGCTGGCATAGGAGGCCTTGTCCCCCTTGGCCTTCATCGCTGCGGTGAACTCAGCCAGGGTCTTCCATGGCTTGTTCGCGTCAATGCCCATCATGAAAGCCTGCTTGTTGATGGTGCCGACCATCTGGATCGCCGCCCCCACATCGACCGGTGGCTTCCTGAACAGGTGCATGTTGGCCGCAAGCGCGCTTCCGGCGTGGATGAAGATCGTGTAGCCGTCCGGCTTCGCCCGCGCTGTGTATTCAGTTGCAATATTGGCGTTGGCGCCGGGCTTGTTCTCGACGAGCACAACGCGGCCGGCGAGTGGGCGCAGCCTCTCGCCGATAAAACGGACGATCAGATCGGACGAACTGCCGGCCTGATACGCCGTCACAAGATGCAGATCCTGCGCCGGATAGGCCTGCGCATGCGCGCCGGAGCCGAACGCTGTAAGCGCCACTGTGGCAACGAAAGCCGCAGTCTTATTTGCTGAAATCATGTTCCATCCCTCCACATTGATTAACTTGCTCCGATAATACGCTCACGAAGCTTTGCCTTTGAAACTTTACCGAAGCCGACGCGCGGCAGCTCTGGAATAAAAATCACCTCGCGGGGTACCTTGAACTTTGCGAGCTGCTCCTGGCATCGGCTGACAATGGTCTCTCGAATCTGCGCCTCAGACGCTCCGGAGTTCGGCACCAGCACGGCAAAGGCGACCGGAACCTCGCCGTAATCCGGATGCGGCTTTGCCACGACGGCGACATCCTTTACGCCAGGCACAGCCCCGACGACAGCTTCAATTTCCGACGCCGAAACCCCCTCGCCGCCCACCTTGATCACGTCCTTGATCCGGTCGGAGAACTCGATCCAGCCGTTCTCGCGCAGGAACACACGGTCGCCGGTTCGGAAATAGCCGTCAGCATCGAACGCATCAGCTGTTGCAGCTGCGTCGCCGTCATACTCCGCGAAAATCGAGAGGCCGCGAATTCCGCCCAGCAGCAGATGGCCAGCACCGCCGGGTTCGACATCGCGATTGTCCTCGTCGACGATTCGCACCGAATAGCCTGTCGAGGCCCGACCGATGGCGCGGGCGGGCGGATTCATATGCGGATCGCACACAATCGCCTGCGTCAGCACCTCGGTCATCCCCCAACCAGCAATGAAGGGCACACCGAACTGTTCCATAACATTGGGATCGAAGCGCGGCATGATCCAGCGCCTGAAGTGGTGCTTGGGAATTCCCGCATTCGCCAGCGCATTCAGGGTGAAGAAGACCTGTGAACTAACGGTGGCACGTGTCTCGAGCGCCAGCGGCCAGTAGCGGCTTGCCGAGAACCTTGGCTGCAGCACCACCGTGCCGCCGGCCCAGATCGTCGAGAGGAAGCACCAGGACAGGCCGACGACGTGATAGAGCGGGAGAAAGATCAGGGTGATGTCATCGGGTTGCATGCCCTGCTGCAGCGCATTGACGCGTCCGCCCCACAACACATTGGCGTGAGTCCAGACAACGCCCTTGGGCCGGGACGTCGTCCCCGTCGTGAACATAATGGAAGCCTGGGCGTCCGGTTCCGGTTCGCGCCGCGGCAACGGCTCCGCCATCAATGCGGAGAACGCCATGGACCGTTCCGGACGGCTGCCCGCCGGCGCCGGCGTCCCCGCATCGTCTTCCGTCACGGCAAGCCATTTGATGCCACTACAGTGCTTCGCTACGATCTCCGCGAATTTGGGCTGTGTGATCGCGCCAACCGCGCCGCTGGCCTCGGCGAAATAGCCGATCTCCGGCCCGGCAGCCATGGCATTGGTGCCGACACAGACCGCACCGGCCCAAGCGCAGGCAAACCGGGCGATCAGGGTCTCCGGACAGTTCTCAAGATGGACAAGTACGCGGTCGCCAGGCTTCACGCCGCGCGCAACGAGGCCGCCGGCAACCCGTGCAACGTCGTCGACGAAGCGCCGATAGCCCCACGTCGCTCGTGGTCCCTCCGGCGGCGCCCAGATAAGTAGGGGATGATCGCCCCGGCGACGGGCAAGACCCTCAAGCCAAGTCGGAATATCGAAACGGGAAAACGGCGAAAGCGCAGAACTGATTCGACGAGAACTCATACGCGCAACCTAGCGGGCTGCGCATCGGGCAACAATCCCGAAGTATCAGGCTGCCGTGCTGTGGGCGGCCATTTCGCGACAGAGCCGGGCCGTTTCCCGACACAGCGCGGCGCATCGCGCCATGATGGGATCGTCCGGCATCCGCTCACACGTCTCTGCGCAGGCCGCACAGATCACCGCGCAGGTCCGGCAGATCTCTGCATGAAAAGGAGAACCCCGGCTGAGCAGATTTGCGCTGACATCGCAAACATCGCTGCAGTCCCACAGCAGGCGGATGTGGTCACGGGTGGCGTGCTCGCCACCTTGCTGCAGGCAATGCACTGCGGTCTGCATGCAGACCCGGTGGCTGGAGGCGCAGGCCTCCATGCATGCGCTAAGATCCACACCTCACCAGCGTAACAGGGCCGCAGCAAGCGCCCGGCGCGGCATCTTGTCCTGCGGCAGGGTGAAGGCCTTGCCGCCGCGGCTCAGCGTTTCCACGGCAATGGCGTTCAGCATCTCCTCATCGCTTCCATTGGGCTTTCCATGCGCCGTCACGGCCTGGGTCGTAGCGTCGAAATGACCCCACAACGCCGCATCCTCCGCGACAGCCACCGCCTCGACACGACCGGCAAAAGCGGCGGCAACGATCTCCGCCGGCTGGATGGCAACCGTCGGCAGGCCGGCGCTAAGACGGGCATTGATACGATCCATCACCTCGGCGCATTCGGCATCGATCGGCGGGCGCAGAAGCTCCAGGGCCTTGCGATGGAGTTCATCTCCGGTCAGCGCGTGCGGATTGATGTTGAGGGATGCCGCCACGAGCTTGGAAGGATGATTCATCTTCCGGAAATGCCCGAGGATTTCCGGTTCGGCGGCGAGCACCACCGGCGAAGGATCGTTTTTGAGTTGCTCATCGACCGCTGAAGCAACACGGTGGAGATATTCAATCACCTGTACCTTATGCAGCTCGGCGGGCGATTCATAAGAATGGCCAGGGACCACCCCGCCTGTGGTCCCTGCATTCGGCCGGCCGACAGGACTGAATTGCACGCCGCCTTCGAAGTCCGTTTCCGCCTGAACAGACTGCACGCCGCCGGGGAGGCGGCTTGTCACGTCGTTCCAGACATAGCGGTCAGCCTCGTAAAGGCGAACCTTTCCGGCACTGATGGCCAGAATGTAAAAATGCGGCCGCCGGTCGATCATGCGCAGGATCGGCTTGATATAGAAATGCGAGCCGACCGCGGCCAATTCAGGGGCGGCCTCAGGCAGCGGCATAAATTGCGCCTCATGCTGTGTGGCGAAAACCGCGAAGGCGGGACTTCTGCGCATATCCGGTGTGACCTGCGCAAACGTCTCGCGCGCATGCTGGAGTGCACTGGTCCCGCGCCCGCCGCGCCCGTTTTCTCCCCGATCCTTCAACATCGCGCTGGCTCGCTCCAGCACGTGCTCGAAGCGTTTCGCTACGGCATACCGTCCCACGGCGCTGGTGCCACCGGGCAGTAGAGGGCAACGGCAACATCGGCCGGCGTCAGGAACAGATCGATATTGGCGGGAGCAGGTACGGGCGTGGATGGCATTTAAAAATTCCTCTTTCGCCTACCAACCCGCCAGTTGGGGGTGAAGTTCCCCTCCCCTGAACCGGAACAATTTACAAGAAGAGGGAGTTTTTACACGTGATGCCCAACGACACCGCGATACTCCGCGATCTACTGGCGCGCTGTGCGTCGGATTCGGCCCTGTTTCTCGCGCTCATTCACGAGTTACGCGAGAAAGGCCATCTCACCGGCGCGGATATCGATGCCGTCTTCGACGGCGCCAAATTTCTCGTCTACGAGGCCGGGACGCTCTCAAGAGCCGATCTGAAGAGCGACACCTATGCCTACATAGAGAAACTTTCGCAGGCTTACTCGGTTCGGAACTGGGTGGGCTAGGTGAGCGACCAACGGCACCTGCTCTCCGTCCGGCGTCTGGCACACTCAGTCCTGCTCGAGAGCCTGCTGAAGACGCTCCAAGAAAAGCGGATGCTGACAGACGTCGACAAACTCTATGCGGATGCCGACTCGCTCATAGACGGTCGGGAAGATTTTTCGGCCACCTCCTAAAACAGACGGGGCGCACCCTAGTTTCCCAAGGTGCGCCCCACTTCATTACAGACTGTGCGTTTTAGTGGGCCAGCGGCTGCCACGGCAGCATGTTGGTGATCTTGCGCTCAAGCATCGCGGGGCTGAACGGCTTGGTCAGAATGCACGAGCCCGTCACATTCAGCTCTTCGACCAATGCGTCCGGATATCCCGTGACGAAGATCACCTGAGCACCCGTCATGGAGCGAATCTGCTCCACGGCCTTGATGCCGCTTTTGCGACCACGCAACCACACATCGGCCAGAACGAGATCGGGCTTCTCCTTTTCCGCCAGCTCGATCGCGCTCTCTTCCGAGTGCGCGACGCCGACAACCGAATGACCCATATCCTCGATGGTCTCCTTGATCACCTCGGCGATCATCTCCTCGTCCTCGATGATCAGAATGCGGGCACCGGATGCACAGTGCATATCGCACTGGGCATCTTCCAGAAGCTCGCCGGCAAGCTCGGCCGAGATACCGAGAATCTTTGCGGCGTCGTCGATATCGAATTCCTCGCCATAGACGAGCAACAGGAGCCGGCGGCTGACCGGTGCCATCGCACCCGAATGATCCCGGATATTGAGGGCCTCCTGAAGATCCTGGCTTTCGTCTTCCTCGCCGAGGCGCAGCATGCCCAGGACGACATGGAACAGCTTGAACAACTCGACCTTCGGATCACCGTCTGCGATGGCGTCCGGTTCTGCCGCAATATCTTCAAGGCTGATGCTGATATAGGCGTCGGCGCGCGCCTGCGATCCGAGCAATGCCGTGGCGTACTGGCGAAGCTGCGGCACATAGTTCGCGACGGCGGCGATGTGTTGTGCGGCAAGGCGTGTGCTATGTTCCTGCATAACCCCTATCTCCCGTTTATTCTTGCCCGGTGCGGGCTGCGTCTCTGCCCGCATAATCCCGCCTCTGCGCCCTCGGTGGTGTGACACTGTTTGGACAAAAGCGAGACCGACTTGTCGCACCCCCATGCCGAACATTCGCGCTAGCGCGGCAAGGGCTCGCGGATCGCCCATAAAAAAATCCCGCCCCGGCATTACGCCGGAGCGGGACAGAAGAGAAATCCAACCTTTATCTATCGATTGGTGCTTGGGCCGGTATTTGGCGCCGGGCTCACCGCCGGGCTTGACGCGCGATCGCGCGTTGCCGGCCGGTCCCGCGGCGCATCGGCTGCGTACTTGAACTCAGGCATCGATTTCAGCGAGTCCTTCGTGGCGTCGGAGAGGATTACCTTGTCGTTCGAAACCGACAGCTTGTTGTACGGCACCGCGACAAGGTGGCTTCCCATACCGAGGAACCCACCGACCGACAGCACCGCATAGAGTGCTCGATCGCCCTGGCCGATGATCAGATCGTCGATCGATCCGACGCGTTCATCCTGGGCATTGTAAACCGCGGACCCGTTGATTTTCGATGCGCGAAGACCGCCGGCTACCGCGGCGGTATCGCCAGACGTCGGTACGCCGGTGGTCGTGGTGGTGGTGCCGGTCGCAGCCGGGCGGTCTGCGGTGGCAGGCGGATTCATGCCCTGCGCCCAGGACGGCGCGGAAGCGAGCGTGGTGCCAACCAGAAGGGTGGCGAGCAGAACGGATGTGCGTTTCATGAGACCCTACCTATTCTTGTCGTGGATGGGATGCGGAGAGCCGCGTATCGGCGGACCACATGCTTCGATAAAACGGCAGGTGGAATTAGGCAGTTCCGTTTTTCCGCCCTTGCTTACTCATCTGACACCATCAGTCTCCGGTTTTTGCGGTGCACCCAAAAGCTTCGATAAAGCATCGGAACTGCGACCGTCGGCGCGGGTTCATTTCCCATGCCGTCAAAAAACCGACACTCGTCATCGCCCGTCTGGAAGGTCTTCAAATGGACCGGCATCGGGATCGGTGTCCTGGCAGTATCGTTCGTCTCCTTTGTTTTTCTTATGGACTGGAATTGGGTTCGCGATATGGCGAACACGCGCGGGAGCGCCGCGCTCGGGCGTGAATTTGCGATCGCGGGTGACCTGAAAGTCGATCTGCGCTGGCCGCAGACGCATGTGCGCGCCGAGAAAGTACGCGTCGGAAACGCCAAATGGGCCAGCGACCCCAACATGGTCGAGATCGAGGTGATCGATTTTCAGATCAGGCTCCCCGAGTTACTGCGCGGCCGGCTGGTACTGCCGGACCTTCATCTGGTAAAGCCGAAAGTGGCGCTCGAAAAAGCCGATGCCGAGCGCAAGAACTGGGATTTCTCCGCAGCCTCACCCGGCGGTGCCGCTGTAAAGGCGACCGTGCCGCAGGAACGATCGGACTTCCCGGTCATCGGGCAACTGACCGTCGAGGACGGTGAACTCAAATATCTCGACACCCCGGGTCGGCTGCAGATTCAATCGAAGATCAGCACAGCCGTCGGCGAAGCAGACAAGGAAACCACGCTCAAACTGCAGAGCCGGGGCACGGTGCAGGAGGAGGCGTTCACCGTCGATCTGGAAGGAGGATCGGTCCTGGCCCTCCGCGATAACGACAAGCCTTATCCGCTCAGAGTAAATCTGCGCGCCGGCCGGACGATCTTCGCCGCCCAAGGCACGCTGACCGATCCTCTACAAATGACGGGCATCGATCTGCAGCTTCGCGTTGAAGGCGACAGCCTGTCCAAGATCTTCAATTTCACCGGCATTCCGCTCCCCCCGACGCCCCCTTACCGGATCGAAGGGCATCTCGGTCGGGAGGGCGAGACCTGGTCCTTCGAGAACTTCCAGGGACGGGTCGGCGAAAGCGACCTGGCCGGCAACCTTCACTATGACGGCGGCAAGGAACGCGCGATGATCGTCGCCGACCTGAACTCGCGCCTGTTGCAGTTCAAGGATCTCGCGGGCTTCATCGGTGCCGGTACCGAAGGCGAAAAGCCGGATACGGAACCGCGCGACCGCGTTCTTCCAGAAGTGCCGCTGATTTTGGAGCGCCTCAGGGCCGCCGATCTCGACGTGAAGCTTCGCGCCCAGAAGATCGTGGCTCCCAATGTTCCGTTCGAGAGCATGGATTCGCACTTCAGGCTGGAAAACGGCCGGCTTGCCATCCAGCCGCTGAAAGTGGGTATGGCCGACGGCAGCATCGAAGGTGCACTTATTCTCGACGGCCGAAGCAATATGCCACGCGTCGAAGCGGATCTGACCCTGCGCCGGCTCGGGCTGCGTCGTTTCTTTGAGGGCACGCGCTTCGAATCGCTTTCGGAAGGACGCCTGGGCGGACGCGTTCAGATCGCCGGCAACGGCCACACGCTGGCGGAAGTTCTGGGCAGCGGCGACGGACGCATTACAACTGCGATTGCCGGAGGCAAAATCAGCGTCTTGATGATTCACGCCACCGGCATCGACGTCGCCAAGGTGGCAACCTCGCTTCTCGGCACCGACAAGCCCACCGAGCTTCGCTGCGCCGTCATCGATTCCCGCCTCGAGAAGGGGATTCTCTATTCCGAGGTCTTTGAAATCGACACGGCTGAAGCCAGCGTCGATGGACATGCCAATATCGATTTCCGGGCGGAGGGGCTTGATGTCCGGCTGCTGGGTCATCCCAAGAAGCCCACGCCTTTCGTGGCCCGGTCCCCCATCACCGTCACCGGCACGATGAAATCGCCGCAAGTGGGCATCGATGCGACCGGGCTCGTGGTTCAGGGTGTGGCGGCAGCGGCCCTGGCGGCCCTTAACCCGATTGCCGCGATTATTCCGTTCATCGGTCTTGGCACCGGAGAAAGCAGCGATTGTGCTGGGCTGCTGGAGCGCGCCCGCGCGCAGGGCACTCCGGTCGACTAACCAGCTGAAGTGTTAGAGATGCCGGGAGTCGAAATCGTCGCAGGAGAGTTCGAATTCGACGAGCGCGTCCTCGAGATGGTCGGCCAGCATCGGCGTCTCAAGAAGGTAGCTGGCGGTCTGTCCTGGAACATGGCTGGCCCGGCGTTCGCGGCCTGCTTCCAGCGCCTTGTCCCATTCATCGCCGGAAAAGTCGCCGCGGCCGACGAACATCAGCGCAATCAGTTCGGATTGCTCGTCGACATTGAGGTCGGAGATGAACGTCCGCAGTTCCTCGTAGACCGGATCGTCGGCGCGATCGGCAAGGACCTCGCGAAAGCCCTCATCGGCCGGATTGCCGCCGTCGTCTTCCTGGACCGCGCCCTCCTTGGCGGCGAACTGACGCGCTTTAAGGATGATTCGACACACGTAGTCGGTGGCGATTTCGGGGCGCGTGGGAGAATCGGCCATGATACCGAACTAACCGCCTCTGACGGAGGAAGTTCCGGCTTCAGGCCTGGGGCTAAAACAGGATTTCGGGCTGGAAAATGGTGGGCGCTGAGGGGCTCGAACCCCCGACCCGCTGATTAAGAGTCAGCTGCTCTACCAACTGAGCTAAGCGCCCAGCCCTAGGAGAGGCGGCGGTATAGCAAAGCAACCCGGCTTTGTCGATACGAGTCTTAGATCTCGCCCGCGGCGCCGCCGCGCCGCCCGATAATCTGCTCTCGGTGCACATACACGTTGATGAGAAGCCCGAATGCAATCAGGAGGCTCATCATCGAGGTGCCGCCGTATGACACCAGCGGTAGCGGCACGCCGACAACCGGCATAAGGCCCATGACCATCGCCATATTGATGAAGGCATAGACGAAAAATGTGGTGATCACGCCCATCGAGACCAGCCGGCCGTACTGGTTCCGGGACCGCAGCGTCATCGCCATGCCGTAGAGAATCACCATCAGATACAGGCCGATCAGTACCAGGCCGCCGGTGAAACCCCACTCTTCCGACATCATGGTGAAAATGAAATCGGTCTGTTTTTCCGGCAGGAACTGCAGATGGCTCTGCGTCCCCTGCAGAAACCCCTTCCCCCACATCCCTCCCGACCCAAGCGCGATCTTCGACTGGATGATGTGGTAACCGGACCCCAGAGGGTCGTTCTCGGGATTGAGGAAGGTCAAAACGCGCTGCCTCTGATAGTCGCGAAGAAACCCCCAAGCGACAGGAAGCGCCGCCAGGGCGCCGCCCCCAACCACCAGGAATTTCCAGATCCGGACCCCGGCCAGAAAGAAGATCACGGCACCAATCAGCACCAGCAGGATCGCCGATCCCAGATCGGGCTGCTTGGCAACAAGCGCGGCGGGCGCAAAAACCAGAAACGTCGGCCACAACAGGAAAAGCGGATTGCCGATCTCTTCGTTCGTCAGGCCGTGGAAGTAGCGCGCCAGCGTGAGAATCAACGCAATCTTCATCAATTCCGACGGCTGAATCTGGATGACGCCCAGATCCAGCCAGCGCTGGGCGCCCATGCCGATCTCGCCCGCGATCTCGACCGCGATCAGCAGAACAAGGGCTCCGAAATACAGAAGATAGGCGACACGGAACCACAGGCGCTGATCGATCACGGCAATAACAGCCAACAGGACAAGGCCAATGCCAAAGCGCGTCATCTGCCGCGACGCCCAGGGATCGAAATTCGCCCCGGCGGCGGAGTACAACATGACGAAGCCGATCGAGGAGATCAGCGTGATCAGCAGGATCAGGCCAAGGTTGATCTGCCGCAGCTTCTCAAACACCGTCATTCCGCGCCGCGATGATTCCAGCAGCGAGGCCATCAGTTATTTTCTCGCTGCGGAGAGGACGCCGCCGCATAGCGTTGGGCCAGCGGCGGGGATTCGCGGTCTCGTTTCATGGCTTCAACCAGCAGATCGCGCGCGATCGGTGCTGCGACGGACGAGCCGCCGCCACCATGCTCGACGATCACGGCGCACGCATACTTCGGATTGTCCACCGGACCGTAGGCAATAAAGAGAGCGTTGTCGCGCTCCTTCCACGGCACCTGCTCGGGTTTGCGCAGGCCGACCCGCCGTTCCTCCTCCGTGATACGGCGCACCTGCGAGGTGCCGCTTTTGCCGCCGATCAGCATAGTCGGATCGGTGACGCGCGCGCGGAAAGCGGTTCCGCGGGGATCGTTCATCACGGCGCGCATGGCGCGCATGACGATCGCGAGGTTCTGTTGCGAGACGCCAACGGAAGGCCAACTCGGAGTCGGCCGCGGCTCTACCTTTGTCCCTTCGACCAGATCACGGGTCAGTCGCGGCTTCACGGCGAAGCCGCCATTGACCAGCCGCGCTGTCATGACGGCAAGTTGCAGGGGTGTCGTCAGCACGAACCCCTGGCCGATGCCGGCGACGAGATTCTCACCGGCCTGCCAGGCAACACCTGTCGCGCCAAGCTTCCAGGCGCGTGTCGGCATCAGGCCGGACCGCTCGCCGGGACAATCGATACCTGTCGTCGTGCCGAGACCGAAACGACGCGACATCTCGGAGAACCGATCAACACCCATCCGGCGCGCCACTTCGTAGAAATAGACGTCGCACGACTGCTTGATCGCCTCGACCATGTCCATGCCGCCGTGTCCGCCCTTTTTCCAGCAATGGAACTTGGAGTCACCGAGCGACATATGGCCCGGGCAGTTCACCCGCATATCGGGACTGATGCCGAATTCCAGCGCCGCCAGCGCGACCATCGGCTTGTATGTGGAGCCGGGGGCATACAGACCGGAAATCGACTTGTTGGTCAGCGGCGCCCGCGTATTGCCGAGGAGCTCACGCCACAGCGGACCACTGATCCCCTTGTTGAATTCATTGGGATCGAAGCCGGGGCTGGACGCGAGACACAGGACTTCCCCGGAATGGACGTCCATCAGTACCGCCGCCGAACTCTCGTGCTGGCCCAATCGTTGTGCGGCGAAGTTCTGCAGCTTGAGATCGAGCGTCATGACAAGCTCGTGCCCGGGCTCGCCTTCCTTGCGCGCCAACTCCCGGATGGGGCGGCCCAGCGCATTCACCTCGATCTGGCTGGAGCCGGCGCGGCCGCGCAACGCCAGGTCATACACGCGCTCGACACCATTGCGGCCAACGCGGAAATCCGGCAGTTCCAGCAGCGGATCGCCGCTCTGCTGATCGGCTTCGCTGGGGGCCGCGACATAGCCGATGACATGCGCGACCAGCTCGCCGGACGGGTAGTGCCGGCTTTGACCGACGTCAATCATGACCCCCGGCAGCTCCGGCGCATTGACCGCGACGCGACTCACTTCATCCCAGCTCAGATTTTCCTTCACCGTCACCGGGAGAAATTTCCGCTTCCGCGCCACCTCGCGAAGGATGCGCCGCCGTTCGAACTCGTTGATCGGCACGATCTCGGAAATGGCATCTAGCGCCATGGGCACGCTGCCGGTCTGTTCCGGCACCAGAACAACGCGATAGTTGAGCTGATTGATGGCGATCTGATCGCCATAGCGGTCGAGGATCCGTCCGCGCGGCGGCGGCAGCAGGCGCAGGTTGATGCGATTGTCCTCGGCGAGAACCTTGTACTTCTCGCTCTCGACGACCTGCAGGTAGTACATGCGGCCGACCAGCGCGCTGAACATTGCGATCTGCCCGCCCGCCAGCAGGGCGGTGCGGCGCGTGAACATCCGCATGAGGTTGTTGTCTTCGCGCATCGTCAGGCCGCTGGCAGGAAGGCGCGCTGCGCCCGGCCCATTAGAAACGCAACCGGCGGATACACCGCGACGGTCAGGATGTACTGGACGAGCAAGGTGAGCGGATCGATCAGGCCATAGCCGACAAACAGCGCCAGCACCACCAGCAGGAGTTTGGCGCCCGCCGCCACCAGTGCGAACGCGCACCAGATGAGACCGAACGATTTTCCCCTGAAGACCTTGTGCTGGGCCACGATTGCCCAATGCGTGAACAGGAGGATGAGCGCATTCACGCCAAGCGGCGTTCCGGACAGGATGTCGTCCAGGATTCCCGCCAGGAACACGGCCCAGGGCTGCATGAGATCGGGGCGGTGCACAGTCCAGTAAAAAACCGCCATCAGCACCAGACCGGGTGCCAGCTCGGCGTAGTCGGGCAGCCGCAGGGGAATGACGTTGATCATAACCATGACCAGGGTCAGCGCCAGAGGGGCCGCCGCGCGGGCCCAGCTATCCAGTCGCTGAATGAAGACCGGGCGCATATACGCCACCCTTAACGCCGGCGCGGAGCCGGCGGCGGTGCACCGACCGGGAGCGTACCCCCTAGCCCATAGTCGATCAGACGGACATGGTCGAGGCGGTGAAACTCGACATGCGGCTTTACCCGAATGCCCGCATCGCCGACCGACACGATCACACCGACCGGCAGACCGGGCGGGAAGACGCCGCCATGACCCGACGTCACGACACGGTCACCGACCTGCGGACGCGCCGTCACGGCCAGATGAAGAAGCTTGGGACGATCGGAGTTGTCGCCATTGAGGATGGCCCGCTCGCGGCTGCTTTCGATGATGACCGGCACCTGGCTGTTGAAGTCGGTCAGCAGCAGGATCCGCGCCGACCGTTCGCCCAGATCGCCCACCCGGCCCACAAGTCCTTCGCCGGTCACAGCGGTCTGACCCTTGGCCACGCCGTCGCGGGACCCGGCGATCACCAGGACCGAGCGGACAAACGCGCCGCCGGCATCGGCAACGACGCGGGCTGACACAAAGCTGACGGCTTCCTCGGGGACGTAGCGCGCAATCTCGCGCAGCGACCGGTTCTCCGTCTCCAGATTGCGCGCTGCCGACTGCCAGCGCAGCAGGCGGTCATTTTCCTCGCGGAGGCGTGTATTCTCTTCGTAGACGTCCAGAAGGGCCGTGGTCCGGTCCACGAATTCCGAGACCGTCGCCACGGGGCGGGAGGCGGCATCGAGGATGGGAGCGAAGGCGTCGGTCACCGACATGCGCACGCGGTCCACCAGCGGCGCCTCGGCCTTGCCCAGCACCATCAGGCCGATGGACAGGGCGACGAGCGCCAGGAACGTGAAGCGCTGCGCAATCAGCCTCAACGGCGCGGTCAGCCGCAGGAAGATCGGACCGGGGCGTTTCATGGGTTGCTAAGGCGCGACATCCTCTCCCCCTGTGAGAGACGCCAATCCTGGTTAGTACATACTGATCAGAACGTTCCGCAGCGTCCGCATCTCTTCCAGGCAGCGGCCCGTACCGAGCGCCACGCAGGAGAGCGGATCGTCAGCCACCGAGACAGGCAGTCCGGTCGCATGCCGCAGCACGAAATCGAGATTGCTGAGCAGCGCGCCGCCGCCGGTGAGGACAATGCCCTTGTCGACAATATCGGCGGCCAGTTCCGGCGCCGTATGTTCGAGCGCGACCTTCACCGCTTCGACAATCGCCGTGACCGGCTCGGTCAGGCTCTCGGCAATCTGCCGTTCGCTGATCACCAGCTCCTTCGGCACGCCGTTCATCAGGTCGCGGCCCTTGATCTCCATCATGCGGCCCTCGCCTTCCTCGGGCGGGCACGCGGAGCCGATTTCCTTCTTGATCCGCTCGGCCGAGGATTCACCGACCAGCAGGTTATGGTTGCGACGGATGTAGCCGATGATGGCCTCGTCCATCTTGTCGCCGCCGACGCGCACCGAGCGCGAATAGACGATGCCGCCCAGCGACAGCACCGCGACTTCCGTCGTGCCACCGCCGATATCGACGACCATCGAACCGGTCGGCTCGGTCACCGGCAGGCCGGCACCGATCGCGGCCGCCATTGGCTCCTCGATCAGGAACACGCGGCGGGCGCCGGCGCTCTCGGCCGATTCCTGAATGGCGCGGCGCTCGACCGCGGTCGAACCCGACGGCACGCAAACGATGACCTGCGGGCTGGCGAAGCTGCGGCGGTTATGCACCTTGCGGATGAAGTGCTTGATCATCTCTTCCGCGACTTCGAAGTCGGCGATGACGCCGTCGCGCAGCGGACGAATGGCTGTGATGTTGCCTGGCGTGCGGCCGAGCATCAGCTTGGCTTCGTCACCGACGGCCAGCACCTGCTTCTTGCCCTTCACCTCGGCAATCGCGACCACGGACGGCTCATTGAGCACGATCCCCCGGCCCTTCACATAGACGAGCGTATTGGCGGTCCCGAGGTCGATCGCCATATCCGCGGATAGCATGCCCAGAATTCGCGAAAACATCTGCGTTCTTCGTGCTCCAATTAGATCCGTTTGCCAGCCCGGTGACACCGAGGCCACTGCCCCCTGCGCCCCCGTCAATCCAACGCGCCCCGGCTCCCCGTAGCCGAACCGCGACTCGACACTTTATCCTGCCCAGCCGCCGCGAAATTAGGCCGAGACCGCGCCACCCGCCACCGTTTTCGACGTTTTTTGCGCCTCGGTCGCCGGGCCGCTGGGCGCAGTTTTCAGCCTTTTCGTAAACATCCGGTTGAGAGCGTGGATATAGGCGCGCGCCGAGGCGACAAGCGTATCCGCGTCCGCGCCCTGCCCGTTCACCGTCTTGCCGTCCTCATCGAGGCGGACCATCACTTCGGCCTGCGCGTCGGTCCCGGCCGTGACGGCATTGACCTGATAGAGCTGCAGCTTCGCCGTATGGGGCACCAGCTTCTTGATGGCGTTGAATGTTGCATCGACGGGACCGTTGCCGCGTGCCTGAACGTCCCGGACCTCGCCGTCGATCTCAAGCTCCAGATCAGCCAGCTGCGGCCCCTTCGAGCCGGCGACCACCTGCAGCGAGACAAACTTGATGCGCTCGTTGGCACTGCCGAGCGTGTCGTCCACCAGGGCGACAATGTCTTCGTCAAAGACGTCTTTTTTGCGGTCGGCGAGATCCTTGAACCGTCGGAACACATCCTCGGCGGCGTTGTCGCCAAGTTCAAAGCCGAGCTCCTTAAGCTTCTCTTTGAACGCGTGACGGCCGGAATGCTTGCCCATGACCAGAGTCGAGCGATGCAGGCCGACGGATTCCGGGGTCATGATTTCGTAGGTCGCGGCGTTCTTCAGCATGCCGTCCTGATGGATGCCGGATTCATGCGCGAAGGCGTTGGCGCCGACGATCGCCTTGTTCGGCTGCACCGGAAAACTGGTGATGGCGGAGACGAGCCGCGAGGCCTTCATGATGTTCTCGGTCCGGACGCCGGTCGTGTACGGCATCGTGTCGTGGCGCGTCCGCAGCGCCATAACGACTTCCTCTAGCGCCGCATTCCCTGCCCGCTCGCCAATTCCATTGATCGTGCATTCGACCTGGCGCGCGCCATTGGCAACAGCAGCCAGCGAGTTGGCGACCGCAAGGCCGAGATCGTTATGGCAATGCACGGAAATCACGGCTTTATCGATGTTCGGCACGCGGTTCATCAGCATCGCGATCAGCGCGCCGAATTCGTGCGGCACGGCATAACCAACCGTATCAGGAACATTGATCGTGCTGGCGCCGGCCTTGATCGCGCTCTCGACGCAGCGGCACAGGAAATCATGCTCGGTGCGGCTGCCGTCCTCGGGGCTCCACTCAACATCGTCGCACAGATTGCGCGCGTAGGTGATGGAATCGATGACCGCCTGATGCACCTCCGCCGGCTCCATCTGCAGCTTGTATTTCATGTGCAACGGGCTGGTAGAGAGGAAGGTATGGATGCGCGGACGCCTGGCGTCCTTCAATGCATCCCAGGCGCGATCGATATCCTTGCGCGCGGCGCGCGACAGACCGCAGACGGAGGCATTCTTCACTTCGCGGGCGACTTCGCGCACCGCCTCGAAATCGCCGTTGGAGGCGATGGGAAAACCGGCTTCGATGATGTCGACGCCCAGTTCCTCGAGGGCATGCGCGACCCGCAGCTTCTCCTCGAGATTCATCGAGCAGCCCGGCGACTGTTCGCCATCGCGCAGCGTCGTGTCGAAAACGCGGACGTAATTCCGGTCTGTCGGGTCGCTCTGCTTATGGGGCGTCGTGGCGGTCATCTGGCGGTCCTCTGGGAAGGTTCGAGCACGGCCTTAAGCCTTTCCCGAACAGCGCGCCGCCTTATGCCTAAGGAGACGTTCGGCGAGGCCCAAGGGCCGCGCGTACGCCGTTGCCTTCTCGTTGATCCGAAACTCAGTAATCGGATTAAGACTTTAGGCCGATATGGTTAACGAACCCCTTCTACGCTGGATTTTTCGCGTCTTCAACGCATTTTAACCGCGGAAATAGCGGGAAATGCGGTGTTCCGGCCCGCCGGCAGCGCGGCGGGATACCGCCAAGCATTTGTTTTTGTTTCGAAATCAGAAACGGACCCATGTACGCCTCTCTCTTGGGGAGAGGCGAAGCAGGGAGGCTCCGTCGCTTCAATCGAACGGATAGACGCCCTTCTCCGCGCGGTAAGCCGTCTTGATCCCCTGCATGCCGGATCGCAGCATCGCCGCCCAGGAGTCCCGCGTCGTCGCCCCGATATGAGGCGAGCCGAAGAAGTTGGGGACATCGAGGAGCGGGTTGCCGTTGGCCGGCTCAACCGCGAACACGTCGAACGCGGCGCCTGAGATGTGGCCGCTCTCCAGCCGCAGCTTCAGCGCGACCTCGTCGACGATGCCGCCGCGGGCGATGTTGATGAGGATCGAGCCCTTCTTCATCTTGTCGAGCACCGAGGCCGTGTACATGCCGCGCGTGGTGCTGTTGTTCGACAGATGGATGGTCAGCACGTCCGAACGGGCCCACAGCTCTTCGGCCGACACCTTCTCGACATTGTACTGCTTGTAGAAGTCGCTCATGTCGAGACGGTCGCAGCCGAGGATTTTCACACCGTAGGGCTGCAGCAGCTTGATGACATCCTTGCCGATGTGACCGGTGCCGTGGATGCCGACGGTCTGACCGCGCAGGTCCAGCGCCGGGCCGATCGGGCCCTTCCATTCTCCGCGCTTCAGGATCGTGGAAAAGAAATGCACTTTGCGCAGGGCCAGCACCATGTAGCAGACGGCCAGTTCCGAGACCGACACCTTGTTGATGCCGGCGGCCCACCACATCTTGATCCCGTATTTGTTGAGGATCTCCGGGTCGATGTGATCGACACCCGCCGAGCACAGCGAGACGATCTTGAGATCGGGCAGCGCCTTGCACACGCGATCGGTGAACGCGTCGAGCCCGATCACCGCGACCTCCGCGCCTTTCAGATACTCGATCATCGCGTCTTCGGTCAGCTTGGCCCGGTCGGTGCGGAACCTGGTGCCGGGATAGAGTTTCTCCATCTCCGCCTTCAGCTCCGGAAAGAAGTCGAAATAGGGCGTCGTAACGGCGACGCGTGTCATAGGCGTACCCCCCTCTTGGTGTGTTGCAGATTTCTAGCCGGTCCGCCGCCGCAACGCGAGCGTGCTGGCCACCAGAACCACCCAGCTCAGCAGCATGGGCCCGGCGATCAGCAGGCACAGCGCCACGTACGAGCTGGAGAAAATGTGGGATGCCGCCAACTGCGCGCCCACGGCCGCTGCCGTACACGTCGCCAGGCCCAGCAGCGATGAGGCTGAACCGGCGGCCGCACCGGCCGGCTCCAGCGCCTTGGACATGGTGGCCGGAAACAGGATGCCGTAGCCGAAGGAATAGAGGGAGACGAGCGCCCACAACGCCCACAGTGGCATCGGACTGCTGTGCCCAAAGATAAGGGCGATGCCGGCCACGGCGCCGAGCGTCACACCGATGAAAATCAGCGTGTCGCGATGCAGCCGCCGCACCGTGCGCTGCGCCGCCACCGAGCCGAGGATGAACGCGGCCGCCGGGATCATGAACAGAAGGCCGAAGAGTTCGCCGCCGATCCCGTAATGCTCTTCCGCGACCTCCGCCCCGACCGCCAGCAGGGCGGGAAAACCGATGCCCGTCACCGAGGCCAGAAACACGCCGAGAAGAAAATCCGGCTTGCCCAGGATCGGCACCAGCCGCCGCAGGAACTCGCCGCTCGGCGCGATCTGGGCCGTGGCCGGGTTCCGGCTCAGGAACACCGCCGTTCCGGCGATGGCAAGCAGCCCGAAGAACACCAGAAACCAGAAGGTCGAGCGCCAGCCGAACAAGGCGAACAGCCCGGACCCAATCGGCGGCGCCAGCAGCGGTGCAACACCAAGCATGATCGCCATGAATGCCAGAAGCTGCGCGCTCACGGGGCCGCCGCCCTGATCTCGGGCGATGGCGCGGGCGATGATCGAAGCGCCGCCACCGAAGAGACCGCTCAGAACGCGCGCCCAGAGCAGAGTCGTCATATCGGGCGCCAGCGCGCAGATGACGGCGGCAACAAGAAAGCCCACCAGCGCAATCCGCAGCGGCCATATGCGACCGAAGCGGTCGGCGGCCGGACCCCAGATGAAATGGCTGGCAGCAAAGCCCCAAAGATAAGCGCTGACCAGTGCCGCACCGGCCGACGGCGCTTCACCCAGCGCGCGTGCGATCTCGGGCTGCGCCGGAAGGCAGATATCGATGGCGACCGCCGACGTCGCCGACAGCGTACCGAGTGTGAGGACGAAACCGGATTTCATGCTCTTCCGTGTGCCTTCGGCATCAGCCGATCGATGCACGGAAGTGCTTAGCGGCTTTCAGTAAGCGAGAACAGCATCACCTTTTTATCGGAAGATGCGACAAAACGTCCCGATGGAAAAGGCGACCATCAGCCACAGTCAAGTCAGACATAAGAAAGGGCGGACATCGCTGCCCGCCCTTCTGCCTCTGGACCCCGGATCAAGTCCGGGGTGACCGACGAAACGTCGGTCAGTTCTTCGCCTGATCGACCAGCTTGTTCTTGGAGATCCACGGCATCATGGCGCGCAGCTTGGTGCCGACTTCCTCGATGCCCTTTTCCGCCGACAGGCGGCGGGTGGCCTTGAAGCTCGGCTGGCCGGCGGCGTTCTCCAGCATCCAGTCGCGCACGAACTGGCCGGACTGGATCTCGTGGAGGATCTTCTTCATCTCCTTGCGGGTCTCGTCGGTGATGATGCGCTTGCCGCGCGTGTAGTCGCCGTATTCGGCCGTGTTGGAGATCGAGTAGCGCATGTTCGCCATGCCGCCCTCATAGATGAGGTCGACGATCAGCTTCACTTCATGCAGACACTCGAAATAGGCCATCTCCGGCGCGTAGCCGGCTTCGACCAGCGTCTCGAAACCCGCATTGATCAGTTCGCACAGGCCGCCGCACAGGACCGACTGCTCGCCGAACAGGTCGGTTTCGCATTCTTCCTTGAACGTCGTCTCGATGACGCCGGATCGGCCGCCGCCGATGGCCGACGCATAGGACAGCGCGATCTCCAGCGCATTGCCGCTCGGGTTCTGGTGCACGGCCACGAGGCAGGGCACGCCGCCGCCCTTCTGGTATTCGCCGCGGACCGTGTGGCCGGGGCCCTTGGGCGCGATCATGAACACGTCAAGGTCGGGGCGCGGTTCGATCAGGTTGAAATGGATGTTGAGGCCGTGCGCGAAGGCGATCGCCGCACCCTTCTTCATGTTGTCGCGCAGATCGGCTTTCCACATCGCGGCCTGCAGCTCATCGGGCGTGCAGACCATCATCACATCGGCCCACTTCGCGGCCTCGGCCGGCGTCATCACCTTGAACTGGTAACCTTCGGCCTTCTTGGCCGACGGCGAGCCCGGGCGCAGGGCGATCACGACGTCCTTGACGCCGCTGTCACGCATGTTGAGGGCGTGCGCATGGCCCTGACTGCCGAAACCGATCACGGCAACCTTCTTGCCCTTGATGAGGTTCACGTCGGCGTCGCGATCGTAATAAACACGCATGATACGGTTCCTTGCTTGCAGATATAGAGACAGCGGTTAAGGCGGTGAGCCCCCCGGCCAGGCCCGCAGGCGGCCAATTCGGGGGGTGTTATAGATAGGTCTGGGCGGCGGGGCTAGGGGCCCCGCTAAAGCCCCCCGTTAAAGGCCCTGGGCGCCGCGCGCGATGGCGACGACGCCGGTGCGCGAGACCTCGACCAGGCCCAGCGGCTCCATCAGCTTGATGAAGGCGTGGATCTTGTCGCTGGAGCCCGTCATCTCGAAGACGAATGA
Source organism: Alphaproteobacteria bacterium (assembly GCA_965279355.1). Taxonomy (GTDB): domain Bacteria; phylum Pseudomonadota; class Alphaproteobacteria; order CACIAM-22H2; family CACIAM-22H2. The sequence continues at coordinate 1,407,767 of OZ257155.1, forward strand.
GTCGATCGTTGAGTCGATGGCCCGCGCGCGGAAAATATCGGCGATGCGCAGGGATTCCACGCGCTTGTCGCCGGTGCCACGCACCTTGATCAGCGCCAGTTCGCGCTCGACATGCGGGCCGACCATGGTGAGGTCGCTCACCTTGTGGACCGGCACCAGCCGTTCGAGCTGCGCCTTGATCTGTTCGATGATCATCGGCGTGCCAGACGTGACCACGGTGATGCGCGACAGATGGTCGGTCATGTCCGTCTCGGCCACGGTCAGGCTTTCGATGTTGTAGCCACGGCCGGAGAACAGGCCGATGACACGCGCCAGCACGCCCGGCTCGTTATCCACCACGACCGCGATGGTGTGACGCTCGATACCGATGGACACAGCCGCCGATGCCGGCACTGTCGCCGTTTTTTTCTTGTCGCTCATTTTTCTTTCCGATCCCCCGGCCCCGCGAGGTTGCAGGGCGCGCCTTTCTCAGACCAGCACCATGCCCTCTTCGGACACGGAACCGCCGGGCTTCTTCTGGTCGGCCGGGCCGAGCAGCATTTCGTTATGGGCCGCACCCGACGGAATCATCGGGAAGCAGTTTTCCTTCTGGTCGACGCAGACATCGACCATCACCGGCTTCTTGACCTTGAGCATTTCCTTGATCACGTCGTCCACCTCGGACGCCTTGGTCGCGCGCAGGCCGACGCAATGGAAACTCTCCGCCAGCTTCACGAAGTCGGGCAGCGAGTCCATGTAGCTTTCGGAATAGCGGCCGCCATGCAGCAGTTCCTGCCACTGGCGCACCATGCCCATGTACTGGTTGTTGAGGATGAACGCCTTCACCGGCAGACGGTACTGGGCGATCGTCGACAGTTCCTGGATGTTCATCAGGATCGACGCTTCGCCGGCAATGTCGACCACCAGCGCGTCGGGATGCGCGACCTGCACGCCCATCGCCGCCGGCAGGCCGTAGCCCATGGTGCCGAGGCCGCCAGACGTCATCCAGTGATTGGGCTTGTCGAAACGGAAGTACTGCGCCGCCCACATCTGGTGCTGGCCGACTTCGGTCGTGATGAACGTCTCGCGATTCTTCGTCAGCTCATACAGGCGCTGAATCGCGTATTGCGGCTTGATGACGGTGTCGGTCTGGACATAGCGCAGGCAGTCGCGCGCGCGCCACTGCTCGAGCTGCTTCCACCACGGCGCCAGCACCTTCGCATCATGCTTGCTCTTGCGCGCCTTCCACGCGGCCAGCAAGGCGGCGAGCGTTTTCGTGGCGTCGCCGACGATCGGTACGTCCACACGCACGTTCTTGTTGATCGACGACGGATCGATATCGACATGGATCTTCTTCGAATCAGGCGAGAACGCGTTGAGGCGTCCCGTCACGCGGTCGTCGAACCGCGCACCGATATTGATCATCAGGTCGCAGTCATGCATCGCGTGGTTGGATTCCCAGGTCCCGTGCATACCGACCATGCCGAGATACAGCGGATCAGAGGCCGGGAACACGCCAAGGCCCATCAGCGTCAGCGTGCAGGGAAAGCCCGTGCTGCGGATCAGCTGCGTCAGCAGCTCCGACGCCTTCGGACCCGAATTCACCACGCCGCCGCCGCAATAGAAAAGCGGCCGCTTGGCCTGCATCATCAGATCGACGGCTTCCTCGATGCGGCGCTGATCGGGATCGGTGCGCGGGTTGTAGCTGGCGCGCGGTGTACCCGCGGCCGTGTAGGCCGATGTCTTGTTGATCAGGATGTCCTTGGGCAGATCGATGACGACAGGGCCCGGACGGCCGCTGCGCGCGACGTGAAACGCCTCATGCACCGTCGCCGACAGCCTGGTGATGTCCTTCACCAGATAGTTGTGCTTGGTGCAGGGACGCGTAATGCCGGTCGTATCGGCTTCCTGGAAGGCGTCGTTGCCGATCAGATGCGTCGGCACCTGGCCGGTCAGACAGACCACCGGGATCGAATCCATCAGCGCGTCGGTCAGGCCGGTGACGGCGTTGGTCGCACCGGGACCCGAGGTCACCAGCACCACGCCCACCTTGCCGGTCGAGCGCGCATAGCCTTCGGCCGCATGCACCGCGCCGCCTTCCTGGCGAACCAGGATGTGGCGGATCGAGTTCTGCTGGAACAGCGCGTCGTAGATCGGCAGGACCGCGCCACCGGGGTATCCGAAGATGACGTCGACGCCCTGCTCGACGAGGGCTTTGAGGAGAACCTCGGAGCCGCTCAGTTCGCTCGCGGGAGTCGATGCTGCCTTGCCGCCTGCCGGCGCTGTCTTGGTCGCCATAATACAAACCTTTGAAAATGCAGCCCTTTATTGGCAAGAGGCCGAATGGGGGCTGACTTGATGCGGCGTAACCTAGCCCGGAGACTCGAATCCGTCAACTTTTTTTCTAATAAACGAAAAGGTTTCTGACCGTAGGCTTTCCGAATATTGCTCACTGCAAATGTAGGGATCGTTAACCTGGTGGCGAAACCAGGTGACCTGCCGCTTGGCATAGTTGCGGGTCGCCTTCTGAAACCGTGCAACGGCCTCCTCCCGCGACAGCGTGCCGTCGAGAAGCGCCGCCAGCTCGCGGACCCCCAGCGCCTTCATGGCCGGCAGGTTGGCGTCCAGGCCGAGGGCGAGCAGCGCCCGCACCTCCTCTAGCGCGCCGCTGGCCAGCATGGCCTCGCACCGGGTGTCGCAGGAGGCGTAGAGGACCTCGCGCGGCGGCGACATCACCACGGTGATGAACCGATGCGGCGCCTCGTCCACCGGGAGTTTCTGGAACGAGTCCAGCGAACGACCCGTCGCCGTCACGACCTCCCAGGCGCGCAGCACGCGGGTCGTGTCGCCGGGATTGAGCCTGGCTGACGACGGGTCGAGCGCCACAAGCTCCGCATGAAACGCAGCGGCGCCGAGCGTTTCGTGGCGCGCCCGCGCCTGCGCACGGATCTCTTCGGGAATATCCGGGATCGGCGCCAGCCCCTCCATGAGCGCACGGATATAAAGCCCGGTGCCGCCGACCACGACCGGCAGGCGCCCTTCCCGCTCCGTCTCGGCGATCGCGGCAATCGCCATCTCCCGCCAGCGCGCCGCCGTGCAGCGCTGGTCCGCCGACAGCACGCCGTACAAAAGATGCGGCGCGCGCGCCGTGTCGGCGTCGTTCGGACGTGCCGTCAGCACCGAGAGCTCGCGATAGACCTGCATCGCATCGGCGTTGATCACGGTGCCGTTGAACGCTTCGGCGATCGCCAGCGCGAGCGCCGACTTGCCGCTGGCGGTCGGCCCGCCGACCACCACCACCGGAGTTTCCTTGCCAAGCCCGTCCCGCTTCACGATGATGCGCCGCCTCTACCGATGGCCATGACCCACACACTCGTCCTGATCGCCGACCCCGCCCGCGCGGACCTGCACGATAGCATCGTCAGCAGCGTCCGCGACGCCCTGACCGCGCGCGGCATCGCGCCGGGTGTCCCGACATGGCTGGCCGAGCGCATCGCCGCGGACATCCCGTTCGGCGGCGATCCGGCCGCCGCAAATGCCGTCGCCAGAGCGACTGTGAAGTCCCTCTCGATCGACGCCAACGTGGTTGCCAATGCCAGCCGCCGCAAGAAGCTGCTGGTCGCCGACATGGAATCCACGCTGATCGAGAACGAGTTTCTGGACGATATCGGCACGCGCGCCGGGCTGGGCGACAGGATCACCGAAATCACCCGCCGCGCGATGGCCGGCGAACTCGATTTTGCCGGGGCCCTACGCGAGCGCGTGGCGATGCTGAAGGACAAGCCGGCAACGCTGCTCGAAGAGGTCTATGCCGGCCTGAAGGTCACGCCGGGCGCAAAGACGCTGGTTGCCACGATGCGCCGCGATGGCGCCCTGACCGCCATCGTCTCGGGCGGCTTCCGTTTCTTCGTTTCGCGTGTCGGCGAGATCCTTGGCACCGACACTGTCGAAGCCAATGATCTCAACATCGCCGACGCCGTTCTCGCCGGCACCGTGAAAGAGCCGATCTTCGACCGCACGAGCAAGCGCCTGACGCTGGAAAAGCTCGCAGCCTCGTGCAATCTTGCGATGGCCGAGACCATGGCGGTCGGCGACGGCGCCAACGATATCGAGATGGTGCGAATGGCGGGACTGGGCGTCGCCTTCCGCGCCAAGCAGGTGCTGGCCGATGCCGCCGACGCGGCGGTCATGCACGGCGACCTGACGGCGCTGTTGTATCTGCAGGGCTATCGCCGGATCGAGTTCGCGGCCTAGCCGCCCGAGACGTCGAACACGACAACGTCGCGGACATGCCAGCCATCGACGCCACGCACGAAGCGTGCCTCCATGTTCTGGATCATCGCGGGACGGCCGGCCAGCGACGCCGCAACGACGACCTTGCAGACATGGCCCAGCCGTTCGTCGCCGGTCCGCCGGCAGGACACTTTGCGGGCCGAAGTGACCCGCAATGCGAGGTTTGCCTCAAAGGCGAGATTGACGTTGGGAAACCGGCGGAAGAGCTCCGGGACCTGCGCCTTCTGATCCCGCCGCCGCTCCGCCGCCCATTCGCCATGCAGCCGCTCGATTGCTTCGCGGATGGCTGCGTCGTCGGGCTCGGGATCGCCGCCACATCCAACCACCAGCAGCAGCGCCAGAGCGCCCAACAGGCAGCGGAAGGCGGTCCGTCCGCTCAAAGCAGTCCCAGCTCCCGCAGCTCGTCGACCATCTTGGGCGGCATGTCGGCCGCGCCCTTGCCGAGGCTGTCGAGATCGGGCGGCGCGCTGGACGCGTCGAGATAGCGCCAGCCCTGGAACGCGCGCATGGGACGCGGCGCCACGCGCACCAGCTTGCGGTCCAGCAGGATCTTGCAGTGCGGCTCGCCCTTCCAGTCGACGGACTCGATGCCGACGATGCGCTGGCGCACCCGGATCACGCCCTTCATCACCCAGTACATGGACCCGACACCGACGATCTCGTCGGCACGCTTGGGCATGCTGCGGGTGATGTGGCGGCGCTCCGGCTTCTGGCCGGCTTTCTTGGCGTCGTCCCAGCGCTTTTTCTGCCAGGCGGCCAGTTCGTCGGGTTCGGAAACACCGACGCAGAGTTTGACGATATGAACGGTCACGGCGCGACTATAGGGAAAAACAAAAACGGCCGCATCAGCGGCCGTTTTGTCGTCTCAAAAAACCTGTGGATCAGGCCAGGTCTGATTGGATCAGGTGGGCCGGCCGACGACCTTCTCCAATTCGGCCACGATCGCCATGCCAACCGGATTCGTGTCGCCCCGAATCCCGCGACCGGTTACCACCGCGATCGAATCGACATGCGCCTTCATGATGGCGAGTTCCTTCGGGGTCGGCTGACGCAGCGCCTCGATATAGCGGCACAGCGAATCGCCAAAGCGGGTGACCAGGTTGTAGCCGGCGCTGGTGCCCTGTCCCTTGAGCTCGAACGACACGCGGAACATGTCATCCAGGAGCTGGCGGTCCTGGCCCTGCGTCGCCATCACCTTGCCCATCAGCTCGGTCAGCCTGACGACCTCGCTTTTGACATGGATTTCCATCTGCGGCCGAAGGTCTTCGACCGCCTTTTCCGCCTTGGCCAGCAGATTGGGATCGAGGCCCTTGTTGGGGCGGCCGTCATCAACCTGCGCCTTCAGCTTGTTGGGCGGGTTGATGATCTGAACCTTGGTTTCCTGGTCGCTCATAACGTCCTGTCTCCAGAGTCCAGGTCAGGCCTGAACCGGTTTTGCGTCTGCGTCGCTCGAACTGGCTGCCGGCTTGTTGAGCCGCCCGCGGCGCTCGGGTCCACCATAGTCCTCACTCCGCCGCCGCCGATCGGGCCCGAAATATCCCTTCGCACGGACGAACGGCCGCGGATTTTCGATGATGTTCGTCATCCGCATCAACAACGTCTTCGGTGTCACAGGCTTCGCAAGGAACTCCGTGACACCAGCATCGCGCGCCGCAAAGATACGCGAGCGCTCTGTATGCCCGGTCATCATGATGATCGGCAGAAACGGATTGGGGCTGTCCTCGTTCGTCCGCACCTGACGGACGAATTCGAGCCCGTCCATCGTCTCCATCACCCAGTCGACGATCGCAACATCGATGGTGCCGGATTTCAGTTCTTCCAGCGCCTGCTTGCCGTCTGATGCCTCGCGGATGACCTGAACGCCCAGCGCGTTCAGCACCGTTTTCACGAGCATGCGCATGTTCTTGCTGTCATCGACCAGCAGCACGCGCAGTTTAGAAAGATTATAACCCATCCAGGTTCGCCCCGACCGCTGACCCCGGCACTAAAACAGGCCCGACAGCCCGTCAACAAAATCAGTCGTTCACTAACATCCGCAGCTTTTATTCTTTATTTTTTATATCTGGTTATTCCGACGCCCGCACCTAAATAAATGCGTCGTTCAAAGGTTAATTACCCCCGTCGGCTCCTCAACGCCATCGATACTTTTGACGCCGGAGAGCGCTGAAGATAATCGCAAATCAGCCAACCCGCGTCAGCAAGTTTGTCCAGATCGACACCGGTTTCTATCCCCAGCCCGCCGAGCAGATAACGCACGTCTTCAGACGCGACATTGCCTGACGCGCCTTTGGCATAAGGGCAGCCGCCAAGGCCGGCGACCGAAGAATCAACGACTGAAACGCCGCGCTCCAGGCAAGCCAGGATGTTCGCCAGCGCCTGGCCATACGTATCGTGGAAATGCACCGCCAGCCTGTCGCGTGGCATACGGACTGCAACCGCTTCAACCATAGCCGCGGCCTTCATCGGTGTGCCGACCCCGATCGTGTCGCCGAGCGAAATTTCGTAACAACCGAGATCGTGCAGGCGCGCTGCAACATCCGCGACCGCGCCCGGTGCGATATCGCCCTCATAGGGACAGCCGAGCACGCAGGAGATATAGCCGCGCACGCGAATGCCATCGCGTTGCGCGGCAGCCGCAACCGGCGCGAAGCGCTCCAGACTCTCGGCGATCGAGCAATTGATGTTCCGCTGCGAAAACGCTTCCGACGCCGCGCCGAAGATAGCGATCTCGCGGGCGCCCGCGGCCTTAGCGGCATCATAGCCTTGCAGGTTCGGCACCAGCACCGGATATGACACGCCGGGACGCGCCGTGATCTGCGCCAGCACCGTTGCCGTATCGGCCATCTGCGGCACCCATTTCGGCGAGACAAAGCTCCCGGCTTCGATGGCTTTGAGCCCGGCATCCGCCAGCGCCTCGATCAGCCGCACGCGCATCTCCAGCGGAACGGCACGCGCTTCATTCTGCAGCCCGTCGCGCGGACCGACTTCGACCATCTTCACGGAACGGGGGAAGGCCATGTCCCTACCCTAACCTGCCGCCTTGAAGACGACGAGTTCCACGCCTTCATCGACCTGCTCGCCGACCTTGTAGCGAACGCGCTCGACGATGCCGTCGGCCGGCGCCTTGATCGTGTGCTCCATCTTCATCGCTTCGAGAATGAGAAGTGGCGTGCCGCGCTTCACCGTCGCGCCATTCTTAACCCGTACTGCGACAATCTTGCCCGGCATCGGCGCGGTAAGCTTGCCGATATCGGCCGCCGCTGCATCCCTGCCCCGCGTTGGATCGACGACGACGAAACTGAAATTCGACCCGGCCTCGATCAGTGTCAGGCGATCATCCCGCCGCACAACGGCCACCTCGAAGGACTCACCGTCGAGCTCGCCGGTAAGACGACGGTCATCAAGCGTGCCCGACGTCAGAAAGGCTTTATCGGCGACAACGATTGCGAAGCCGCCCATGCGAAATTGAATCGACACGGTTGTTTCCGCCGCCCCTTCACGCATGACGATCCCATGCGCCGCCGCATCATTGAGGCGCCAGCCATTGACCGCGGCCCAGGGCGTAAACGGATCGGCAGACCGGCGGGCCGCGCGTGTTGTGTTGGCGCGGGCATCCAGTATCAGCGCCAATGCCGCGAGGGCGATAATCCGGGCCGGCGCAGGAACCTGTTTCGGCACCAGCGTATCCATGTGCCGGGCGATGAAACCGGTATCGAGTTCGGCCCGGCCAAACGCCGGATGGGCCGCGATCGCCGCCAGAAAATTGCGATTGGTCGGTGGGCCGACAATCTCGCAGCGCGCCAGCGCCGCCTTCAGTGCGTCGACGGCTTCGGCGCGGTCCTGACCCCACACCACCAGCTTGGCGATCATCGGATCGTAGTGGATCGAAATCGTGTCGCCCTGCCTGACGCCGGTCTCAACCCGCAAGGCCGGACTCTCATCCGGAAAGACCAGATGATCGATGGCCCCGCTCGCCGGCAGGAAATCGCGCGCGGGGTCTTCCGCGTAGAGACGCGCCTCCAGCGCGTGGCCGCTGATCTTAAGCTCGTCCTGACGGCGTAGCAGTTTGCCGCCATCAGCGACGACAAGCTGCCACTCCACAAGATCCTGACCGGTGATCATCTCGGTCACCGGATGCTCGACCTGCAAACGGGTGTTCATCTCCATGAAATAGAACTTGCCGTCACGATCGACGATGAACTCGATGGTTCCCGCACCGCGATAATCGACCGCGCGCGCCGCTTTCACCGCGGCTTCGCCCATGGTGCGGCGCGTTGCCTCCGGCAGGCCCGGCGCCGGCGCTTCTTCGATCACCTTCTGGTGCCGCCGCTGGATCGAGCAGTCGCGCTCGAACAGATGCACAGCGTTGCCGTGACTGTCGGCGAAGACCTGAATTTCAATGTGGCGCGGCTGCAGTAGATATTTCTCGATCAGCAGCTTGTCATCGCCAAACGACGATGCCGCTTCGCGCCGCGCGCCAGCCATCGCGTCCTCAAGGTCGTCCTCGCTCTCGACGATGCGCATGCCCTTGCCACCGCCACCGGCGCTGGCTTTGATCAGCACCGGATAACCGATCCTGCTGGCCGCCACGGCAAAGGTCTTCAAATCCTGTTGCGCGCCGTGGAAGCCCGGTACCGTCGGCACGCCGGCCTTCTCCATCAGCGCCTTGGCGGCACTCTTGTCGCCCATGGCGCGGATGGCGGCAGGCGGCGGGCCGACGAAAACGATTCCCGCCGCGGCGCACGCCTCGGCAAATGCCGCGTTCTCCGACAAGAAACCGTAGCCGGGATGAATGGAATCCGCCTTGGCCTGTCTGGCGGCAGCAATGACGGCATCGATGTGGAGATAGCTGTCCCGCGCCGGCGCCGGACCGACCGGCACCGCTTCATCAGCCAATACGACATGCCGCGCGTTGCGGTCCGCGTCGGAATAGATGGCAATGGTGCGGATGCCCAGACGCTTCGCAGTGCGGATCACCCGGCAGGCGATCTCTCCGCGATTGGCGATCAGGAGCCGCTGGAACATTCCCGCGTCAGGCGCTCCAGCCCGGCTTGCGCTTCTCCAGGAACGCCGCGAAACCTTCCTTGGCCTCCGGTGTCGCTCGCAGTTTGGCAATCGTATGCGCCGTGTCAGCAATGATCGCGGCATCGATCGGGCGATGGGCGATGCGGCGGATATGCGCCTTGGCCTGGCCCTGCGCCTTCGGTCCACCCAGCGCCAGATTATCGACCGTCTTGGCGACCAGCCCCATCAGCTCGTTTGCTTTGCAGACCTGATGAACCAGTCCAATGCGCTGCGCATCCGCCGCCGAGAACCGCTCGGCTGTCAGTGCATAGCGCCGCGCCTGTCGCTCACCGATGGCCGCGACGAGATGCGGCCCGATCACCGACGGAATGATGCCGAACCGCACTTCGGTCACCGCGAACTGTGCCGTCTCGACGGCAAACACGATATCGCAGCAGGCCATAACACCGACGCCGCCCCCGAACGCACTGCCCTGGACCGCGGCAATCGTCGGCTTGGGAAAGAAATTCAGCGCCCGCAGCGAGTCCGCGAACGCCTCGGCGTCCTTGATATTGTCGGCTTCGGATTGCGTCGACTGGCGCTTCATCCAGTTCATATCGGCACCGGCACAGAAGCTCTTGCCGCGCGCGGCGATCACCAGCGCGCGCACCTTGTCGTCTGCTTCCAGCCGCTTCAACTCACTCGCAAGGCTGGCAATGAACGCCTCGTCGAACGCGTTGTGAACTTCCGGGCGGTTGAACCACATCGTGGCGATACCACGGCTGTCGATTTCGGTCTCGATCGGATTTGCCATTGTTTACATCCTGAAGACGCCAAAGCGTGTCGGTTCGATCGGCGCATTCAGCGACGCCGAGATTGAAAGGCCGAGCACCATGCGGGTGTCGGCGGGGTCGATGATACCGTCATCCCACAGCCGGGCCGATGCGTAATAGGGGTGCCCCTGCGTTTCGTACTGGGCACGCAGCGGCGCCTTGAAGGCTTCTTCCTCTTCGGCGGGCCATGTCTTGCCCTGTGCCTTCAGCCCATCGCGTCGCACCGTGGCCAGCACGTTGGCCGCCTGATCGCCGCCCATGACGGAGATGCGCGCGTTCGGCCACATGAAAAGGAAGCGCGGGTTATAGGCGCGGCCGCACATGCCGTAATTGCCGGCGCCGAAACTGCCGCCGACAATGACCGTGAATTTCGGCACGTTGGCGCAAGCCACGGCCGTCACCAGCTTCGCGCCGTCGCGGGCAATGCCCCCGGCTTCGTATTTCTTGCCGACCATGAATCCGGAAATGTTCTGCAGGAAGACCAGCGGAATGCCGCGCTGGGCGCAGAGCTCGATGAAATGCGCGCCCTTGAGCGCCGATTCCGAAAACAGGATGCCGTTATTGGCGACGATCCCGACGGGATAACCGAAGATATGCGCGAAACCGGTGACGAGTGTGGTGCCGTAGAGCGGCTTGAACTCGTCGAACACGCTGCCGTCGACGATCCGCGCGATCACCTCGCGAATGTCATAGGGCCGGCGGAGATCGGTGGGCACGATGCCGTAGAGCTCTTCGGCCGCATAAAGCGGCTCGACCGGTTCGCGCATTTCGATATTGGGCGATTTGACCCGGTTGAGATTGCCGACGATGCGGCGCGCGATACCCAGCGCATGCGCATCATCCTGCGCGTAGTGGTCGGCTACGCCTGACACCCGCGCATGCACTTCGGCGCCGCCGAGTTCCTCGGCAGTCACGTCCTCACCGGTTGCCGCCTTCACCAGCGGCGGCCCGCCGAGGAAGATCGTGCCCTGATTCTTTACGATGATGGATTCATCGGCCATCGCCGGGACATAGGCGCCGCCCGCCGTGCAGGAGCCCATCACGGCGGCGATCTGCGGAATGCCGGCGGCAGACATCGTCGCTTGATTGTAGAAGATGCGCCCGAAATGATCGCGGTCGGGAAACACTTCATCCTGGTTGGGCAGATTGGCGCCGCCTGAGTCGACGAGATAGATGCACGGCAGATTATTCGCGCGCGCGATCTCCTGCGCCCGCAGATGCTTCTTCACGGTGACGGGATAGTAGGTGCCGCCTTTTACCGTCGCGTCGTTGCAGACGATCACGCATTCGCGACCCGAGACGCGGCCGACGCCGGTGATCAGCCCCGCCGCCGGCACTTCGCCGCCATACATGCCGTAGGCCGCGAACTGCGACAGTTCGAGAAACGGGGAACCCGGATCGAGCAGCATCCGCACCCGCTCACGCGGCAACAGCTTGCCGCGTGATGTATGACGCTTGCGGGACTCAGGACCGCCGCCTTCGCTGATCGTCGCCACCCTGGCGCGCAGATCGGCGACGAGTGCCCGCATCGCCGCATCGTTCGCAGCGAAGGCGTCGTCACGGAGATCGATGGCGGTCTTGATTGCGGTCATCTCAACCCTTGGCCGGCTTGCGCGGCTCGTAGGCAGCAACCGGACCGCCGTTTTCCTTCCAGGCCTTGAGGCCGCCCTCGACCTGCGCGACACGGGGCAGGCCCATATCCTGCATCGTGTGCGTCGCCAGCGCCGAGCGCCACGCCGTCTGGCAATAGACCAGGAAGCGTTTGCCGGAGCCAAAGACCTCGCGGAAATACGGGCTGGTCGGATCGATCCAGAATTCGAGCATGCCGCGCGTCGCATGCAGCGCGCCGTCGATCATCCCTTCGCGTTCCAGTTCGCGTGGATCGCGGATGTCCACGAACACGACATCGGGATCGCCGTGCAGCTTGATCGCCTCGGCGATCGGCACCGTCTCGATCTTCGCGTAGGCCTCGTCGAGAAGCTGCTTGTGGGTCTTCTTCAGAGCCATGACGTCTCCTTACCAGCGCTTCTCAAGCCAGCGATCGACCTGATCGAGGCGATCCGCGCCCCAGAAGGCTTCGCCATCGGCGATCACAAACGGCGAGCCGAACACATTGAGTGCCAGCGCCGCGTCCACTTCGGCGCGCAGCTTCTCCTTGGTGGCGGGAGCACCGATCCCGGCCTTCACATCCGACTTGTCGACACCAAGAGTCGCAGCAATGTCGGCACAAGCGTCGGCGCCTGAAATATCGCGGGCCTCGCCGAAGGCTGCATGATACGCCGCCTTGGCAAAGCGCACCGCCAGCGCCGGATCTTTACCCTGCAGCCAGAAGAAGGCGCGGCTGGCATTCACCGCCAGGAAGGGAAACGGCGACGGCAGCTTGAGCGGGACCCCCAACAGACGGGCGAAGCGATCCCAGTCGTGCAGGATGTAATCAGACTTGATCGGCATATCGACCAGCGGCTTCGAGTTGGTCAGCTTGAACGCCACGCCGAGCAGATGCGGGCGCCAGTTTACGGCCCGGTTGTGCTTCGCCGCGATCGCTTCGATCTGCACCGCGGCGAGATAGCCATAGGGGCTGGAGAAGTCGAAATAGAAATCGATCGGGTCGGCCATCGACATCTCCTAGCGCCAGCCGACGCAATAAGGTTCCGGCTTCATGTCCGTCGGCTCTCCCGGCTGGCCGGGTGGCGGGAAACGCTGCTTGAAGGTGAACGCGCGGGCAGTAGGGCCGCTCCGGCGCAGGCGCTCAAGGCGGACCATTCCTTCTTCCAGCGATGGCGTGTGCCCGGCCCGCACCCACCACATGACCTGATAGGCGAGCGTCGGACGCTCAAACCACTCATGACGCCGCGTCATCACTTTCGTGTGCGCGGAACGATACACAAACTCAAACAGCGCCTCGACCGAGTTCCACACCGACATGTTGGCGATCAGATTGGGATCGTCGCTTACCTTGATATCCGTTGCGTTGCCGCTGTCGCTCTTGAGACGCCACACAAAACCCGGCGAAGCTTCGGCAAGGGCGTTCACGCCATCCAGCGCCAGCATGAATTCCGCCAGGAGCGGACTGTCGAGCGGCGCGACCGCGCGGGCCACATTCAATTGAGCAATGTGCCAGTCGGTCATGTCTTCTCCCTTCGCCGTGCCACGACTTCGATCTCGATCTTCATGCGGGGATCGATCAGACCGCAGATCAACGCCGTTGCCGCCGGCCTGATCTCGCCCAAGGTTTCACCCAGCACGGCCGCGCAGGTTTCCCAATCCCCGGCATCCGGCAGGTAATAGCGGGCCTGAACGATATCAGCGAGGGATGCGCCGGCATCGCTCAGCACCTTGCCGATGGTCCGGAAACACTGCCGCGTCTGCTCCGCCGGGTCGTCGGAGATCGTCATCGTCGCGTAATCGAAGCCGGTCGTGCCGGAAATGAAGATGAAGTCGCCATCGATCACCGCGCGGCTGTAGCCCCACTTCTTTTCGTACTCCGAGCCGGTCGAGATCAGGCGGCGCACGGTCATGGCTTCGCGGGGCCCTTCACCGCATCGATCAGGGCCTGGTTGCGCTTGTCCGCCTTATGGCTGTTGATCGCCAGAACCGCGTGCAGCACGCCGATCGCCCAGACGACAAAGCCGCCCCACGCGAAGATGATGGTCACCCACAGGACGATCGCCACCACGTAGAAGACGAGGTTGATGATGGCCTGAAACCACTTCCCGGTCAGGAGCAGCGCCAGCGGCGAGATGAAGATCGCAAGCAGGTAGATCATGGAACTCTCTAGGCGGTTTCGGAGAATAATTCGCGACCAATCAGCCAGCGGCGGATTTCCGACGTGCCGGCGCCGATTTCGTAGAGCTTGGCGTCGCGCAGCAGGCGGCCGGTCGGGTAGTCGTTGATATAGCCGTTGCCACCGAGCAGCTGGATGGCATCGAGCGCGACCTGCGTTGCTTTTTCTGCCGCGTAAAGGATGGCGCCGGCCGCGTCCTTGCGGCTGGTCTGGTTGCGGTCGCAGGCCTTGGCGACGGCATAGACATACGCCTTGCAGGCATTGGTCGTGGTGTACATGTCGGCAAGCTTGCCCTGCACCAGCTGGAACTCGCCGATCGCCTGGCCGAACTGCTTGCGCTCGTGAACATACGGTACCACGACATCGAGACAGGCCTGCATGATCCCGCAGGGGCCAGCGGCCAGCACAGAGCGCTCGTAGTCGAGGCCGCTCATCAGCACGTTCACGCCCTTGCCGACATTGCCCAGCACGTTTTCTTCCGGGACCTCGCAATCCTGGAACACCAACTCGCAGGTGTTGGAGCCGCGCATGCCGAGCTTGTCGAGCTTCTGCGCCGTCGAGAATCCCTTGAAGCCTTTCTCGATCAGGAACGCCGTCATACCGCGCGCACCCGCGGCGGGGTCGGTCTTGGCGTAGACCACCAGCACGTCGGCATCGGGGCCGTTGGTGATCCACATCTTGCCGCCGTTGATGATGTAACGGTCGCCCTTCTTCTCAGCCTTGGTGCGCATGCTAACCACATCAGATCCCGCACCCGGCTCCGACATGGCGAGCGCGCCGACAAAATCGCCCGAGATGAGCTTGGGCAGATATTTTTTCCGCTGCGCTTCGTTGCCGTTGCGGCGGATCTGGTTCACGCAGAGATTGGAATGCGCGCCGTAGGACAGGCCGACCGATGCCGAGGCGCGGCTGACCTCTTCCATCGCCACGCAATGCTCGAGATAGCCCATCGCGGCGCCGCCATATTCTTCCTCGACGGTCACACCGAGAATCCCCAGCGCGCCCATTTTCTTCCAGAGATCGGCGGGGAAATCGTTCTGGCGGTCGATCTCGGCGGCGCGCGGCGCGATTTCGGTTTCCGCAAAGGCGCGCACACTGTCGCGCAGCATGTCGGCGTTCTCGCCCAGCCCGAAATCGAACTCCGG
Source organism: Alphaproteobacteria bacterium (assembly GCA_965279355.1). Lineage (GTDB taxonomy): Bacteria > Pseudomonadota > Alphaproteobacteria > CACIAM-22H2 > CACIAM-22H2. Next base: position 1,422,805 of record OZ257155.1, read on the forward strand.
CATCCGGTTCGCGATCATGCGGCGTCTCTCCCTTGTGGAAACTCTATCCCCGGCGCGTGGCCGTGCCTAGCGCGCTTGAGGGCCGTCGGATTGTCCCGCCATGGTCATCAGGGTCATCAGCATCATCGCGCAGGCATGCTCGGCCCCGTCCCGCACCGCGAACACATCCACCTGGCAGACGGTAAGCGTCCGGCCCGGCTTCACCACCCGTCCGCGCGCGATGAGGCGGCTGCCATGGGACGGCGCCATGAAATTCAGTTTGTATTCGACCGACAGGATCGAGGCATCGGCCGGCATCAGGGTGAAGGCCGCGTATCCGCCGGCCGTGTCGGCGATCGTGCCGACGATGCCGCCATGGAAATAGCCGTGCTGCTGGGCGAGATCCGGCCGGAAGTCGAGGGCGACGTCGACCTCGCCGGGCGCGACATGCACAATTTCCGCGCCGATCAGGCGCATGGCGCCCTGGCGCCCGAAACTGTCGCGGACGCGGGCTGCGAAATCTGGATTCTTGGGGGTAAACCAGCGCACCGCGTCCTCCCGGGATCGCATGAGGTGAAGCCTAGTTGACGTTTACGTTAACGTCAACTTAGCGCGCCCGCCGCAATGTCTTCAGCCGCCCGAGACAGCGCGCCTCGACTTCGGCGAGCTCGTGCAGGGTCGTCGCGATGTCGGCGCGCTGCAGTTCGAGCTGCTGCCGGCGCTCGCGGATCTTGCCGAGGAAGAAGGAGAGCTGGCCCTTCTCGCCCGGCGGCGCGTCGTAGAGATTGATGATCTCGCGGATCTCGCCCAGCGAGAAGCCCAGCCGCTTGCCGCGCAGGATCAGCTTCAGCCGCACACGGTCGCGGGCGCTGAAGATGCGCCGCTGGCCCTGCCGCCTGGGCCTGATCAGCCCCTCGTCTTCGTAGAACCGGATGGTGCGCGTGGTGACGTCGAATTCGCCCGCGAGATCGGCGATCCCGTAGCTGGGATCGTCCGCCGCGGGATCAGCCCGTCGGCGTCGCGGCATGGACCTGCGCATCGACCACGGCCAGCGCGCTCATGTTGACAATGCCGCGCACCGACACCGAGGAGGTCAGGATATGCGCGGCGCGCGCGACACCCAGCAGCATCGGCCCGACCGAGATGCCCTCGCCCAGCTGCTTCAGCAGATTGAACGAGATATTCGCGGCGTCCAGCGACGGCATGATCAGCAGGTTCGCCGTGCCTTTGAGGCGCGAGTTCGGGAACACGCGGTTGCGGATATCTTCCGAAACTGCCGCATCGCCCTGCATTTCGCCCTCGACCTCAAGATCGGGCGCGAGGCGCTGCACCTGGGCCAGCGCGTCGCGCATCTTGCGCGATGCTTCGGTATCGCGGCCGCCGAAATTGGAATGTGAGACCAGCGCGATCTTGGGCTCGATGCCGAAGCGCCGTACTTCGCGCGCTGCCAGGACCGTCGCTTCGGCGATCTCCTGTGCCGTCGGATCGACGCGCACATGCGTATCGGCGATGAAATAGATGCCCTTGCTGAGGATGAGCATCGTCATCGCCGCGGCGGCGTGCGCGCCCGGCGCCAGGCCAATGATATCCAGCACGTTGCGCAAATGGCTGGCATAGCGCCCGTTGGTGCCGCACAGCATCGCATCCGCTTCGTTGCGGTGAAGCATCAGGGCGCCGATGATCGTGGTGCGGGTGCGCACCAGCTCTCGCGCCTGTTCCGGCGAAACGCCGTCGCGCTCCAGCAGGCGGTGCAGCAGGCGCCAGTATTCCGGATAGCGCGGATCGCTTTCGGGATTGACGACCTCGAAATCGCGGTCCTGCTTCAGACGCAGGCCGAGTGTCTGGATGCGCTTCAACACAACATCGGTTCGCCCGACCAGGATCGGCCGCGCCAGATGCTCGTCGACCACGGTCTGCGCGGCGCGCAGCACGCGCTCGTCCTCGCCTTCGCAATAGACGACGCGGCGCGGGTCCTGCTTGGCGCGATCGAAGACCGGCTTCAGCGAGATGCCGGAGCGGAACACGAATTCGCTGAGGCGATCGCGATAGGCGTTGAAATCGGTGATCGGCCGCGTGGCGACGCCTGAATCCATCGCCGCCTTGGCAACGGCCGGCGCCAGTTCGATGATCAGGCGCGGATCGAACGGCTTGGGGATCAGGTTTTCCGGCCCGAAGACCGGCGGCTGGCCGCCATAAGCCTGCACCACGATCTCCGATGGCTCGGCGCGGGCGAGATTGGCCAGCGCATGCACGCAGGCCACCTTCATCTGCTCGTTGATCACCGTCGCGCCGACATCCAGCGCGCCACGGAAGATGAACGGGAAGCACAGGACGTTGTTGACCTGGTTTGGATAGTCGGAGCGGCCGGTGGCGATCACCGCGTCGTCACGGACCGCCTTCACATCCTCGGGCAGGATCTCAGGCCGCGGATTGGCCAGCGCCAGGATCAGCGGGCGTGGCGCCATCTTTGCCACCATCTCCTTCTTCAGGACATCGGGGGCCGACAGGCCAAGGAACACATCGGCGCCCTCGATCACCTCGGCAAGCTTGCGCGCCTTCGTCTCACGGGCGTAGCGCTCCTTGCGGGCATCCATCAGGACGTTGCGGCCCTTGTAGACCACGCCCTCGATATCGGTGACCCAGATATTCTCGACCTTCATGCCGAGATCGACCAGCAGATCGAGGCAGGCCAGCGCGGCGGCGCCGGCGCCGGAGACCACCAGCTTCACCTTGCTGATGTCCTTGCCGACAACCTCCAGGCCATTCACGAATGCGGCACCGACGATGATCGCGGTTCCGTGCTGATCGTCATGGAAGACCGGAATCTTGAGCCGGGCGCGCAGCTTGCGCTCGATCTCGAAACACTCCGGCGCCTTGATGTCCTCAAGGTTGACGCCGCCGAAGGTCGGCTCCAGCGCCGCGATGATGTCGACCAGCTTGTCGGGGTCAGTCTCGGCAATTTCGATGTCGAAAACATCGATGCCGGCGAATTTCTTGAAAAGGACGCCCTTGCCCTCCATCACCGGCTTGGCGGCCAGCGGGCCGATCGCGCCGAGGCCGAGCACGGCAGTACCGTTGGTGATGACGGCAACGAGATTGGCCCGGCTGGTATAAAGCGCGGCGTCGGCGGGATTGGCGACAATGGCGTCGCACGCCGCGGCCACACCCGGCGAATACGCCAGGGCGAGATCGCGCTGATTGTTGAGCGGTTTGGTCGCGAGAATCGCGACTTTGCCGGGCGGATGCTGCCGATGATACTCGAGGGCCGCTTCGCGCAACCTGTCGTCCGTCATCGACAGCCTATCCTCGCTTAACTTTGACTTTGGGGTACCATCCGGCAAAATTCAGATGGTGCGGTCGAGAAGAGTCGAACTTCCACGGGATTTCTCCCACTAGCACCTCAAGCTAGCGCGTCTACCATTCCGCCACGACCGCCTGGGGGGACCAAGTTGGGCTTAAAGCCGCAACCTTGCCAACACAGGGAGCGGGACATACCAAATCGGGTCCGGCAAGGCAAGCACAGTGGGTCCGCAACACGATTACGATATTTGACGAGATGGCCCGGAAGAACAATCACTTAAATGCCCCGGAATGGCGCTTCAGCGATACGCCGGAGGCCTACGAGCCGGCCGTGGCCGCCATGGAGCGGCGGGTGGCTGAAATCCGGGCCGGGAGCGCGCCGGAGCTGGTCTGGCTCCTGGAACATCCGCCGCTTTATACGGCAGGCACCTCGGCCAATCCGGGCGATCTCCGCGATTCCGGGGCTTTTCCCGTCTATGCGACCGGCCGCGGCGGCCAGTACACCTATCACGGGCCCGGCCAGCGCATCGGTTACGTGATGCTCGATCTGCAGCGCCGGGGCGGCGACATCCGCGCCTATGTGCGCGGACTCGAGGAATGGATGATCCGCACCCTGGCGCGCTTCAACATCAGGGGCGAACGGCGGCCGGACCGGATCGGCATCTGGGTGGATCGCGGGCCGCATTCCTCCGGCGGTCGCCGCGAGGACAAGATCGCGGCGCTCGGTGTTCGCGTACGCCATGGCGTCACCTATCACGGCGTCTCGCTCAACGTGGATTGCGACCTGTCGCACTACGCCGGCATCGTGCCCTGCGGCATCGCCGAGACACAGTACGGCGTGACCTCTCTGCTCGATCTCGGCATCGTGGTGCCGATGGCCGATGTCGATGTGGCGATGCGCAAAGCCTTCGGCGAAGTCTTCAGCGACGGGGCGCTTGCGCTTTCAGAGCTGCCCTCTCAGAGCTGAACGGCGCGCCACAGGAACGATAACCCGCCGCCGATCACCAGCGCCTCAAGGATCCAGACATGCACATGCATCGGCAACTGATCCATGATGCGACGCGCAACAAAGGCACCCGGCACCGTACAAATCCCAATCAGTACGCCGGCCAGCATCAGCTCCGGCGTCAGCAATTGATAGCCGCCGAACACGCCGACCTTCAGGACATTGATCGCGGTTGAAACCGCCGCATCGGTTGCGATCAACGCGCCACCGCGAATACCTGCCGCGAGCAGACCAGCGACCATAAACAGTCCCGCCCCCGTCATACCGCCCGCGAGAAAACCGTAACCACCGGCCAGCGTCAGCAGACCGCGCTGACCCAGCACCATCTTGCGTCGATCCAGCAGGCGACGGATCGGCACAATCAGGATCAGGAATACGCCAAGGATCGTCGCAATCGCGTCGCTGGGGAGATGGACATAGACCAGCGCGCCCAACGCTGCCATCGGCACCGCAACGGCCATCAGCATCCCGACCAGCCGCCACGACACCGTGTGGCGATAGGCCCAGACGCGGCTGGCATTGGCGAAGGTCATCGCGACCGACATCACGGGAATGACGGCGACCACACCGACCACCGGCGCGATAAAGGCCGGCAGCACCACGCCGATGCCGTAACCGGACAGGCCACCGACGATCGACAGCGCGAACGCCATAAAGGCGATCAGGACGAGATCCCAGACGCCGACATCGGCAGCGAATTCCATGACTATTCCGTCGGCCGCTGTTGAAAGCCGACGGACCCGTCATCCGTCGCCGGGAATTGCTCAACGAGGATGACCCGCGCCGCCTGCGGCCCGTCCTGACAGGCGGCCAGCATCGCCTCGACCGCGTCCGCGCGACCAATGAACAGCGCCTCGACCGTCCCGTCGCGGCGGTTGCGCACCCAGCCGCGCAGGCCACGTTTGGTCGCATTGTCGACCGTCCAGCCGCGATACCAGACGCCCTGCACATGGCCCTGAATGACGGCACGCACGGAAACGTCGCTCATCGGGCCGCCGTCCATGCATGGGCGAACAGGGATTTGAAAACGATTCTCACGGCACCCTGCGCCGCCGTCTCCAGCGCCGCATCGTCGATCGGTTCGGACGAAGACGACGACACGTGCACCAACGCGTTCCGCCGCTCGCGCAGCCAGTCGATATCGGGCGCCGGCGTATCGTCGCGGCCCGTCTTTCGCTCGACGCTTTCAACCAGAGTCCACGCGACCATGATCACCGACGCCCACGCGCCGACACAGAACAGGAGTTCAAGCTCGGCGAGAAGCGCGTCGGCGCGGGCATCAAGATCGAGCGCCTGCGGCCCGGCATTCACGTCATGCGCGCGCCAGAACCAGTCGTTGCGCGTGCGCCAAGTTGCTTCATCGGGCCGAGCCAGGCCGCGCATGACTCAGCCAAATTCCATGATCTTCTGGTCGACGGCGAGGCTGTCGCCCGAACCGGCGTGCAGCTTCGTGACTTTGGCATCGCGCGGCGCACGCAGGATGTTTTCCATCTTCATCGCTTCGACTGTAGCGAGTTCCTCACCGGCCTTCACTTCCTGCCCTTCCTTCACCGCAATCGCCTTGAGCAGTCCCGGCATTGGGGAGAGCAGGAATTTCGAGGTGTCGGGCGGTTTGCGCATCGGCATCAGCGCCGCGAGCTCGGCCAGCCGCGGGCGCAGCGCCGTCGCGCGCAGGCGCATGCCGCGATAGGTCAGCGTCCAGCCACCGCCGTCGCGCTCGACCTGCACCACGACATCCTGACGGCCGAGACTGGCCCGCAGCAGAATCTCGCCGGGACGCCACGCCGTCCGAATCACATCGGAACTGCCGTCGACCGTCAGCGCGTAATCGTCGCGGCCGGGTTTAAGCTGCACATCATGCGACGCGCCGCCATTGCCGTTCAGGCGCACCACATAACGGCTCGGCGCCGCCGCCCCGGCAGTCGCGGTCTCCGTTTCATCGAGACGCCGCTGCACCACGGCGGCGATCACCGCGAGCAGCATCTCGTCGGCCTTGTCAGGCTTCGCACCCTTGAAGCCGTCGGGAAATTCCTCGGCAATGAACGCGGTCGAGAATTTGCCCTCGCGGAAACGCGGGTGCGCCGCGATGGCGGCCAGGAACGCCATGTTGTGGTTGAGCCCGCGGATGACATAAGCATCCAGCGCATCGGCGAGCTTGTCGATGGCAGAGTCACGATCCGCGCCGAAGCCGACCAGCTTGGCGATCATCGGATCGTAGAACATGCTGATCTCGCCGCCCTCGTCGACACCGTCATCGACGCGCACGCCATTTTCCGTGGGCGGCAGGATGTAACGCGTCAGGCGGCCAATTGAGGGCAGGAAGTTGCGGGCGGGGTCTTCGGCATAGACGCGCGCCTCGACCGCCCAGCCACGCAGCTTGATATCGGCCTGGGTCAGCTTGAGCTTCTCGCCCGCCGCGACACGGATCATCTGTTCCACGAGATCAAGGCCGGTCACGCATTCCGTCACCGGATGCTCGACCTGCAGGCGGGTATTCATCTCGAGGAAGTAGAAGTTCCGCTTGCTGTCGACAATGAACTCGACGGTGCCGGCGGAGCTGTATTTGACGGCTTTGGCGAGCGCCACGGCCTGTGCACCCATCGCGGTTCGCGTCTTGGCATCGAGGAACGGCGACGGCGCTTCTTCGATGACCTTCTGATGGCGGCGCTGGATCGAGCATTCGCGCTCACCCAGATGGATCACGTTGCCGTGCTTGTCGCCCAGCACCTGGATTTCGATATGCCGGGGCTGTTCGATATATTTCTCTATGAACACGCGATCGTCGCCGAACGCCGACTTCGCCTCGTTCGTCGCCAGACGGAATCCTTCGCGCGTCTCGGCATCGCTGCGCGCGATGCGCATGCCCTTGCCGCCGCCGCCGGCCGACGCCTTGATCATCACGGGATAGCCGACTTCGCGCGCGATCTTCACCGCGGCTTCAGCATCCTTGAGCGCCGCCAGATGGCCGGGGACCATGGTGACGCCGGCTTTCTGCGCCAGCTTCTTGGATTCGATCTTGTCGCCCATCGCGGAAATCGCGCGCTGCTCGGGCCCGATGAACACGATCTTCGCCTTGGCGAGCGCCACGCCGAAGGCGGCGTTCTCGGACAGGAAGCCGTAGCCCGGATGCACGGCTTGCGCGCCGGTGTCGCGGCAAGCCTTCACGATGGCGTCGATCTTGAGATAGCTCTCGGCCGATGCGGCGGGACCGATGCGCACCGCCTCGTCCGCCAGGCGCACATGTAACGCGTCGGCATCGGCGTCGGAATAGACCGCGACCGTCTTGATCCCCATCCGCCTGCAGGTACGGATTACCCGGCAGGCGATCTCGCCGCGATTGGCGATCAGGATCTTGGAGAAGAGCGGCCCCGAACGCTCGGCTTTCGCCGTTTTGCGTTTCCCGGGCCGGTTCGACGTCTTTGTTTTTCGGCTCATTTCCCGCCGATTCTAGCGGCCGGCGGCCGCGCCGTCTCACGAAAAAGCACAGGCCGTCGAGGAAAGGCGCCCGGGCCGGCACGTAATCGTTGCTCAAGCGCCGCGCATTTGTTTCACTCGAACGGACTTTCCGCCGCTGAACGCGGCGGCACAACAGGGGGACTGGATTATGCGGACATTGACCTCGATCCTGATCGGCGCGCTGGCGCTCATCGCCGGCAGCGCGCAGGCGCAGACCTTTCCGACCAAGCCGATCCGGCTCATCGTGCCCTTTGCGCCCGGGGGTCCTTCCGATATCTCGGCGCGCCTTCTGGCAACCGGCCTGAACGATGTTCTGGGACAAGTGATCGTCGAGAACCGGCCGGGTGCCGGTGCCGCCGTCGGCGCGCAGGCGCTGCTCGCGGCGCCGGCCGACGGCTACACACTGATGATGGGCAGCAATGTCCTCTCGTCGGGCAAGTTCCTGTTCAGCACGCTGCCCTACGACACGCTGGCCGATTTCCGCGGCATCGCGGGCGTTTCGATCAGCCCGCTGGCGATGCTGGTCGCGCCGACCGTGCCGGCGAATAACCTGCAGGAGTTCATCAAGTTCGTTAAGGAGAAGCCGGGCGGCGCCAACTACGCTTCCGCCGGTGCCGGAACGGTGCCGCAGCTCGGCACAGAGTGGTTCCTGCAGAAAGTCGGTCTCAAGATGACGCACATTCCCTATCGCGGTTCGTCCGCCGCTCTACCGGCGCTGAAAGCCGGTGAGGTCGATCTCTATTTCGATATCGCAATCACCGGACAGGCTGCGGCCGGCGATGGCGCCAAGGTGCTGGCGGTGACCGGCGACAAGCGCCTCAACATCTTCCCGAACGTGCCGACCATGATCGAAATGGGCTATGGCGATTTCCAGGTCTATTCCTGGTTCGGCATCGTCACCCGCAAGCAGGTGCCCGACGCGATCGTGAACCAGATCAATGTCGCCGTGAACAAGGTCCAGGCGACCGAGGCGTTCAGCAAGACGCTCAACAATCTCGGCAGCGCGCCGCTGACGGGATCCGCTGCCGACTTCCAGAAGCTCTATACCGACGAGCTGGCGCTGTGGGGACGGCTGATCCCCGGCATGAACATCAAGCTCAACTGACGCCGTCGATACGGGCGGAGCATCCTCTCTGGGATGCTCCGCCTTTTTCTTTTGTGCGGCGCGGCATTGAGGCCGCTAGTGCGTGTACCGACCACCCGCCCTAGCGGTCGAGGCCGCTCATGACAAATATCAGACCGGGACAAAGAAGCGCCGTCGGAACGGATTGCTGAGCGGACAAGCGGCGTTATGTCCGCGGCCCATCAGCAGCGACCGACATGCAACGACGCGCCAGGATTTTCCGGCTCCTCTTCACCGCCACACTTCTGGCGCAGACGGCCTGTCAGCCGGCGGCTCAACCGCCACCACCGCCCGCCGCCGTATCCGCTCCAGCCCCTGCTCCACAGCCGCCGCAACAGCAATGCGCTACGGCCACGTTCCGCCAGGAAGGAATCGCGACGTGGTATGGCCGAAATCATCATGGCCGGAAGACCGCCAACGGCGAAACATTCGACATGAACGCGATGACGGCAGCGCATCGCTCGCTGACATTCGGCAGCCGCATCCGCGTCACCAATCTCGAAACCGGTGAGGTCGCCGAACTTCGTGTGAACGACCGCGGGCCTTATCGCAAAGGACGCATTCTAGATGTCTCGCGCCGCGGCGCCGAGCAGCTCGGCTTCGGTGGCGCCGACGGCAAGGCGAAGGTGCGGATCGAGACGCTCGAGACAGGATGCTGAGCCAAAATCTTGTCGCAATAGGCAGGGCTGGCGGGACATACTGACCTACCGTGCAAAGACGTCGCTTCGCCCTTCTTCCCCTGCTTGCCGTACTGGCGCTCGCTGCGTGCCAGCAGGCCCCGCCTCCGCCGCCGGTGGTCGTGCCGCCGCCGCCGAGGGTGGAAGAGCCACAGGAATGCATCGTCGCCAACGTGTTCCGGCAGGAAGGCGTCGCGTCCTGGTATGGCCGCACCCATCACGGCAAGAAGACGGCAAACGGCGAACTCTTCGACATGAACGCCATGACGGCCGCACATCGCCAGCTGCCGCTCGGCACCCGCATCAAGGTGACGAACGTCGCCAATGGCCGCACCGCCGAGTTCCGCGTCAACGATCGCGGCCCTTACGCGCGCGGTCGCGTGCTCGATCTTTCCCATCGCGGCGCACAGGTACTGGGCTTCGTGGATGCCGGCACGACAAGGGTGCAGATCGAATCCATCGAAACCTGCTGACCTGACGCGCTCCCGATTGTCGGATACAGTATCGGCATGACGCCATCCGCCATGCCCGTGTCCGCACCGCAGGTCGACACCGACATCCATGCCATCGCCGACTGGCTGATCGCCCAGGCGCTGGGTTCCCCGGCACTGGATGCGTTGTTCGACGGAACCTGTCATCGCGTCGCCGCCGCCGGCATCCCGGTCCTGCGCGCCCACATGTCGTTCACCATCCTGCATCCGCTGCACCGCGCAATGGGCTTCACCTGGCGACGCAACACGGCGCTGGAAGTGGAAAGCTATGCCTATGATCCCGGTGGGCCGCCGCCGCGCTGGCGGCAGAGTCCGCAGTTCCACATGCTGCATCACCGCCTGTCGACCTTGCGCCGGCGCCTGACCGGATCCGATGCGCTGCTCGATTTCGATCTGATGCGTGACCTGGCGGATCAGGGCGCCACGGATTTTTATGCGTTTGTGCAACCGTTCGGCGAGGCCGGCCTCGGACCCAACATGATGTTCGAGGGCGACGGCATCTATGTCTCCTGGACGACCGATCGGCCGTCCGGCTTCAGCGAGCGCGAGATCGCGGCCCTGTCACGCCTGCATCTGCCCATCGCGGTTGCCAGCCGCATGGCGATCCAGGGGCAGATCGCCCAGAACGTCGTCGCGACCTATCTTGGCCGCGATGCCGGCCAGCGCGTGCTGAGCGGAAAGATCCGGCGCGGCGAGGGCGAGACGATCTCGGCGGCGATCTGGTACTCGGATTTGCGCGATTCGACCGCGATGGCGGAAAAGCTCGACCGCAACACCTACACCGCCGTTCTCAACTGCTACTTCGAATGCATGGGCGATGCGGTGACGGAGGCCGGCGGCGAAATTCTGGGATTCATGGGCGACGCGGTGATGGCGATTTTCCCGGTGCGCGACGGCGGCCGGTCCGCGGCGGAGGCCTGTCGCCAGGCGCTCGCCGCTGCGCAAGACGCGCAGCGCAGACTGACAGTCACAAACAGCGAGCGCGCGGGCGCCGGCCTGCCGGTGCTGAAATACGGGCTGGCGCTGCATCTGGGAAACGTGATGTTCGGCAATATCGGCACGCGCGACAGGCTCGCCTTCTCGGTGATCGGACCGTCGGTCAACGAGGTCGCGCGTCTGCAGGACAAGACCAAGGAGCTCGGAGCACCGCTGCTCGCCAGCGGCACGTTCGCGGCGGCTCTGCCGGGAAACTGGCGCGATCTCGGCCAGCACGCGCTGCGCGGCGTCGCGGCACCGATGGCGATCCACGCCCCGGCCGGGTAGCCGGACGGCTACAGCGGCTTCTTCAGATAACGCGACAGTTCGCCGATGATGCCGCGGCGGAAGGTCAGGACGCAGATCACGAAGATCACGCCCTGCACCACCGTCACCCAGGCGCCGAGCTGCGCCAGGTAGTTCTCGATCGAGATCACCACGAACGCACCCACCACGGGACCGAAGATCGTGCCGAGGCCGCCCAGCAAGGTGATCAGCACCACCTCGCCCGACATCGGCCAGTTCACATCGGTCAGCGACGCAAGCTGGAAAACGATGGCCTTGGTCGACCCCGCGAGGCCGGCCAATGTCGCCGACAGAACGAAGGCGATCAGCTTGTACTGCACGGTCCGGTAGCCCAGCGAGATCGCGCGCGGCTCGTTCTCGCGGATGCCTTTCAGCACGGCCCCGAACGGCGAGTGGATCACGCGATAGATCAGCAGGAAGCCGAACAGGAAGATCGCCAGCACCACGAAATACATGGTCAGCGTGTTGTTGAGATCGAGGATGCCGAACATGATGCCGCGCGGCACCGACTGGATGCCATCCTCGCCGCCGGTGAACTTCGCCTGCAGGCAGAAAAAGAAGATCATCTGCGCCAACGCCAGGGTGATCATCGCGAAATAGATGCCCTGCCGCCGGATCGCCAGCGCACCGACAATCAGACCCATGCCGCCCGCCACCGCCGTGCCGAAGAGGATCGCCAGCTCCGGCGGAAAACCCCACATCTTCGCGGAATGCGCCGCGGCGTAACTCGCGCCGCCGAAGAACATCGCGTGGCCGAACGACAGCAGCCCGACATAGCCGATCAGCAGGTTGAAGGCGCAGGCGAACAGCGCGAAGCACAGCGCCTTCATCAGGAAGACGGGATAGATGACGAACGGCGCGACCAGGAAGAACGCCACCATCAGTCCGAACACGATGTACTGGGTGCGCAGCGGATTGCCGGTCGGGGCCGTCAGCGCATAGCCGGTGGAGACCATCAGGCGGTCCTCCCGAACAGGCCGGCCGGCTTGATCAGCAGCACGATCGCCATGATGACGAAGATCACCGTGCTTGAGGCCTCAGGATAGAAGACCTTGGTCAGGCCCTCGACGATGCCGAGACCGAAGCCGGTGACGATCGAGCCCATGATGGAGCCCATGCCGCCGATGACGACCACGGCGAACACAACGATGATCAGGTTGGAGCCCATCTGCGGGCTCACCTGATAGATCGGCGCGGCAAGGACGCCGGCCAGCGCCGCCAGTGCGACGCCGAAGCCATAGGTCAGCGTGATCATGCGCGGCACGTTGATGCCGAAGGCTTTGACCAGGGTCGGGTTCTCGGTCGCGGCGCGCAGATAAGCGCCAAGCTTGGTGCGCTCGATGACGAACCATGTCGCGAGGCACGTCACCAGCGATGCAACGACCACCCAGCCGCGATAGTTGGGCAGGAACATGAAGCCGAGATTGGTGCCGCCCTGCAGTTCCGCCGGAATGCGATAGGGCTGGCCCGACGAGCCGAACTGGTTGCGGAAGATGCCTTCCATGATCAGCGCGAGGCCGAAGGTCAGCAGCAGGCCGTAGAGATGATCGAGCTTGTAGAGATGCTTGAGCATCAGGCGCTCGATGACGATGCCGGTGAAGCCGACCGCGAGCGGCGCGATCACCAGCGCCCACCAGTAGCCGAGGCCGAGAAACTGCAGCAGGAACCAGGCGCAGAACGCGCCCAGCATGTACTGCGCGCCGTGCGCGAAGTTGATGATGTTGAGCAGGCCGAAGATCACCGCCAGGCCCAGGCTGAGCATGGCGTAGAACGACCCGTTGATCAGCCCCAGAAGAAGCTGACCGAACAGGGCCTGCGGAGGAATGCCGAGGAGTTCGAACATGGGAATGAAAGATCCGCGAGGCGGCGTGAACCGCCCCGCGGCAATCCTTCAGATCAACCCTTCACCAGCGAGCAGCCGCCCTCGTTGACCGGGCGGAAGGCCTGGTCGGCGGGGATGGTGGCGCGCAGCTTGTAATAGTCCCACGGGCCCTTCGACTCAGCCGGCGTCTTCACTTCGAAGAGATACGCCGGATGGGTCTTGCGGCCGTCCTGGCGGATCGTGCCCTTGCCGAAGAGCGGATCGTCGGTCGGCATCGCCTTCATCTTCTCGACGACCTTCCCGCCGTCGGCGTCGCTCTTCATCTCATGCACCGCCTTGAGATAATGCGTCACCGCCGAATACACGCCGGCATGCACCATCGTCGGATAGACGCCCTTGTTGGCGGTCGACATGCGCTTGGCGAAGGCGCGGTTGTTGTCGTTCATGTCCCAGTACCAGGTCTCGGTCATGATGAGGCCCTGCGCCGTCGCCAGGCCGAGGCCGTGCACGTCGGTGAGGAACACCAGCAGACCGGCGAGGTTCTGGCCGCCCTTCACGATGCCGAACTCCGCCGCCTGCTTGATCGCGTTGACGGTGTCGCCACCGGCATTGGCGAGGCCGATGATCTTCGACTTCGAGGCCTGCGCCTGCAGCAGGAACGAGGAGAAGTCCTGGTTGTTCAGCGGATGCCGGACTTTGCCCAGCACCTTGCCGCCGTTCTTGAGGATGACCGCCTCGGTGTCGGCTTCCAGCGCGTGACCGAACGCATAGTCGGCGGTCAGGAAGTACCAGCTGTCGCCGCCGGTCTTGACGATGGCAGTGCCGGTGCCGTTGGCGAGGTTCCAGGTGTCATAGGTCCAGTGCACCGAGTTCGGTGAGCAGGCCTTGCCGGTGAGATCGGACGAGGCGGCCCCTGAAATCAGGAACACCTTGTTCTTTTCCTTGGTGATCTGGTTGACCGCCAGCGCCACGCCGGAGTTCGGCGTGTCGACGATCACGTCGACCTTGTCCACGTCGAACCACTGGCGCGCGACGCCCGAGCCGACATCCGCCTTGTTCTGGTGATCGGCGCTGACGAACTCGACTTTGATTCCCTTCTCCGCCGCCTTGAAGTCTTCCGCCGCGAGCCGCGCGGCCAGCACCGAGCCCGATCCGGCGAGATCCGTATAGAGGCTCGACATGTCGGTCAGGATGCCGATCTTCACGACGCCGTCGCTGACCTGCGCCTGTGACGTGCCGGTACCCGCCAGCAGCGCGAGCGCCGCCGCGGAACTCAGGATGTGTTTAAGCTTCATGATGCTCTCCTCCGTTTGTGTTTTCAGACGCCGAGATACTCGTGCAGCTTCGCCTGGTTGGCCTCAAGCTGCGCGTTTGGAATCATGTCGATGACCTTGCCGTGCTCCACCACGTAATGACGGTCGGCGACCGTCGCGGCGAAGCGGAAATTCTGCTCGACCAGCAGGATGGTGAAGCCTTCCTGCTTGAGGCGGCGGATCGTGTGGCCGATCTGCTGCACGATCACCGGCGCCAGTCCTTCGGTGGGCTCATCCAGCAGCAGCAGCTTCGCGCCGGTGCGCAGGATGCGGCCGATCGCCAGCATCTGCTGCTCGCCGCCCGACAGCTTGGTGCCGGGGCTGTGCAGCCGCTCTTTCAGATTGGGGAACAGCTCGAAGATGGTCGGCACGCTCATGCCGCCGGGTCGCACCTCAGGCGGCAGCATCAGGTTCTCCTCGACATCGAGACTGGAAAAGATGCCGCGCTCTTCCGGGCAGAAGGCGATGCCCAGCCGCGCAATCTGATTGGACTCAAGGCCGATGATCTCGCGGCCCTCATAGGTGATCGAGCCCTTCCGCTGGCCGACGATGCCCATGATCGATTTGAGCGTCGTGGTCTTGCCGGCGCCGTTGCGGCCCAGCAGCGTCACGACCTCGCCCGGCATCACATGCAGGTCGACGCCGTGCAGGATATGGGATTCGCCATACCAGGCATTCACGCCCTTGAGCATCAGCAGCGCCGAGGGATTACCGGCGGCGTCAGGCATGCCCGGCTCCCATATACGCTTCGATCACCTGCGGGTTCTTCGAGACGGTGGCGTAGTCGCCCTCGGCCAGCACCTCGCCGCGTGCCAGCACCGTGATGGTGTTCGACAGGGTCGAGACGACGCTGAGATTATGCTCGACCATCAGCACGGTGCGGTTCGCCGCGACCTTGCGGATCAGCGCCGTGATGCGGTCGACATCCTCATGGCCCATGCCGGCGGTCGGCTCGTCGAGCAGCATCATCTCGGGGTCGAGCGCCAGCGTGGTGGCGATCTCCAGCGCCCGCTTGCGGCCATAGGGCAGTTCGACGGCGGTGGCGTGCTCGAACCCGGCGAGGCCCACCGCCTCGATGAGTTCGACCGCGCGCCCGTCGAGATCCTCCAGCACGCGATCGGACCGCCAGAAATCGAAGGAGTTGCCGCGCTTCTTCTGCAACGCGAGGCGCACATTCTCCAGCGCCGAGAGATGCGGGAACACGGCGGAAATCTGGAACGACCGCACCAGACCGAGCTGCGCGATATCGGCCGGCTTCGCGCGCGTGATCTCGCGGCCGTTATAGACGATGCGTCCGCGGGTCGGCGTCAGGAACTTGGTGAGCAGGTTGAAGCAGGTCGTCTTGCCGGCGCCGTTGGGCCCGATCAACGCATGGATGGTCCCGCGCCGCACCTGCAGGTTCACATTCTTCACGGCCATGAAGCCAAGGAACTCCTTGGTCAGGCCTTCCGTCTCCAGAATGATGTCGGCTGCCACGCCCGCTCGCTCCCGATACTCGCCTGCTCGCATCGCGACGGTTTGTTATCCGTTCTTCGACCTGTCCGTGTGGGACAGCAAGTGGGATTATAGCGCGTCAAACAGCCAAGTCAAAACAATGGCTTAGTGCAAAAAATGGGCAGATGCCCGCGTTGGCGACGTTAAAGGGAAGCCGTCACCCCCGAAGAAAACACCTGTCATCCCAGCGAAAGCTGGGACCCAGAAATCCCGCACGTTTTCTCGAGCGATGCCGGGAGACATCCCAGCGCCACGAAACGAACAGTCGGGTTATCTGGGTCCCAGCTTTCGCTGGGATGACAGCCTGGCGCGTCAGCTCAACTCCGCGATCAGCGCATCCATCAGCGCCGGCACCGTCCTGTGCTTCAGGTTGGGCGCCGACTGGCCGCTCCACAGCGAGACCAGGTCGGTGCGGCCCGCCTTGATCGCCGCCGGGCGCAGCTGGCCGACGAACCAGCTCATCATGGGATAGGGCGGCAAGTCGGCGCGTTTGCTCATCTCGTCCACCCAGCGGTTGCGCACGCCGCGCGCGAGGCGGCCCGACAGCGTGCGGGTCAGCACCGTGTCGCGCGTGCGGTCGCTGAACAGGATGGCGCGATGCTCCGGTGTCGTGCCGGATTCCTCGCAGGCGAGGAACGCGGTGCCGATCTGCGCCGCATGCGCGCCCAGCGCCTGCACCGCCTTGATGCCGCGCCCGTCGACGATGCCGCCCGCCGCGATCACCGGCGCCTTCACCCGCGGCGCCACCAGTTGCACCAGCGACATGGTGCCCATCAGCGAGTCCTCGGCGCGCGCCAGCCACGACACGCGATGCCCGCCCGCCTCCAGCCCGGTGGCGACGATCATGTCGACCCCCGCTTCATCAAGCGCCTGCGCCTCGGCCAGCGACGTCGCGGCACCGAGGGTGAGAATGTCGCGCCGCCGGCATTCCGCCAGGATCGTCGCGGGCGGAATGCCGAACACGAAACTGAACACCGGCGGGCGCGCTTCCAGCAGCCCCTCGATCTGATCCTCGAAACGCTGGTGAAAGCGCTCCGGCCGCTGCGGCTTGGGCACGCCCAATTCGTTGTAATACGGCTCGACGATTTTATAGACGCGATCGAACTCCGCCTGGTCCGCCTGGCTACCGCCCGGATCGTGATCGATGACCCAGAGGTTCATCGCGAAAGGATGATTGGTAAGGGCGCGGATCTCCGCCGCCGTCTTCACGATGGCCTCCGCCGACAGGCCCAGCGACCCGAACGAGCCGAGCCCGCCACGATTGGACACCGACGAGACCAGCTTCGATGTCGAGAAGCCGCCGAACGGCCCCTGCACGATAGGGTATTTCACGCCGAGGCGTTGAAGGGCGGGTGTCATGGCAGTGCTCCGGTAGCTCTCGCGAAAGGCGTTTTTTGATCGTTGCGCCCGTCCCCGGCGGCGGTCAAAAAAACGGTGTCCCCCTGTCGGAATGGTGGCAGCCTGACCGTCCTTGGGGAAGGCGGTATTTCCTGATCGCCGCCATCACTTACGGAGATAGCTCATGGCCACGTTCTCTCACCTCTCCAAGATCTCGCCCTGCCTGTGGTTTGCCAACGACGGCGAAGAGGCAGCGAAGCTCTACACCTCGGTCATCCCCAACTCGAAGATCGACCACATCCTGCGGGCACCCACCGACTATCCGGGCGGCAAGAAGGGCAGCGCCCTCGTCGTCAACTTCACCCTGGGCGGCCAGACCTTCCAGGCGCTCAACGGCGGCGAAAAAGGCGAATACACCCAGGCCCTCTCCCTCTCCGTCGACTGCGCGGATCAGGCAGAGGTCGACCGGATCTGGGACGGCCTGCTGCAGGGCGGCGGTACACCCGTCCAGTGCAGCTGGCTCAGGGACCGCTGGGGCGTGAGCTGGCAGATCGTGCCGCGCGCGCTGCCGGAAATGCTGGCCGACAAGGACCCAGCCAAAGCCGCGCGCGTGTTTCAGGCGATGATGCAGATGGTGAAGATCGATGTGGCGGCGTTGAAGAAGGCGTATGAGGGGTAAGCGCATACTACTACGCTTCGGTGTGACGATTTTAGGTCGCTAAACTATCGTTATCGAACCCGGTACACCACGACGCCTTTGCTCATCAGTCCTTATTACTTTCCAGCCAATCGACGCGTACTGCGACAGCGTCGCTTTGTCTGGGTGACGGTACCGATTCCCACGACCAACCGAAACAGCAGCTATCGCTATCTTGCCAGATCGCAGAGCTGGCGGACCGCCCCCAGTACGCGCCCCGTGATGAGCTACGACAACCGCATCAACCTTCGGGGCATTCAGCCCGCTTCTATCAACTTTCGCATCACCGGAAATAAGGATTTTATTTGCCCCAACTTTGGCCACCACGCCAATCCCGGAATTATTCCGGTCACTTGCCACGCCAAATAACAACTGTATCGCACCATACTTTTTAGAAGAGTGCGCTTTTGGGTCTAGCAACAAAAGATGTCCCCGGTCATGGTGCGGTTTGGCAATCTGATAGAAAGTATTCGGCCCAACTATCTGAACCGGGGCAACCCACCTCAAAGCACAATACGGCAGCGACTTTTTCGAAGAGTCTCGTCCAGCCGCAACGTGGTCCCAATCCCAGTGGGTCAAAATTACAAACGAGCGCGCCGGCACTTTTATCGAATAACCGGATAGAAATGTCTTAGCGTTGAAAGCGGCTGGCTCGCCTATATCTACGAACACCGATTTGTCCGGCGCGCAATTCAGTTCGCACTGTTGCGCCTGACCAACGTCGTGAACCACGCAGTGAGACAAGCTTTTAAAGCGTTTGAATTCACGCCGAATGCCGCTTAGCGGGGATAAGCCAAATTGCCTAAGATCAAACTTACGCCTTAGCTTCTGCGCAGCCGTTGCAACGGGAGCTACCGCCGCCCCGACCGAAATAGGTCCAGGCCCGCTTTCAAGATCTAGAAATCTGATGCTCTGAACATGCCCGAGCACCGATTCTGAGTAGTCATTTTCCGCAGAATACGTCCAAACGAGAGGAAGATTTGGCCCCCTGCCGCGCCGAATTATCAGCTCGACCCAATCCCCTTCTTTGGGCCCAATTTCAGGGCGAGCGGCCATCCGCAACAGCTTCTGTTCTGTTGTTACTAACCGTAATAAGCCCAAATGTTTTAAAGCTGGCCGATCTGTCTCGGGTTGAGGACCGTCAATCCATTCCGCGGAGACGCAATCAAGCAGCACTGATATACGGCCATCGTCGCCAGACGGCCACGCGACGGTCTTATCGCTAAAAATAAGAACGTGGTCGCCACACACCACGAGAAGATCACATATTTCTTTGCCGGTCCGCTGGCCGTTGACCACTGTATCCCGATAGATATTCGGGTAAGACCAGAGGTTCAGGAAAGAACGCTCCGCTAATCCAGCAAGATATCTTTCCGAAGGCGTAGTGCCTTGGCTTCTGACAATCTCCTGCCGCTCGCCAGCCGCCAAACTCGCGCCCCTAACCAGACCGCATCCAAAAAATTTTCACAGCGGAATATTCCCGTGCTTCTTCCACGGGTTCTCCAGCTTCTTGTCCTTCAGCATCCCCAGCGCCCGCGCGATGCGGCGCCGTGTCGAATGCGGCATGATCACGTCGTCGATGAAGCCGCGTGAGGCGGCGACGAACGGGTTGGCGAATTTCTCGCGATATTCCTCGGTACGCGCTTCCAGCTTCTTTGCGTCCTTTGCATCCGCGCGGAAGATGATCTCGACCGCACCCTTGGGGCCCATCACCGCGATCTCCGCCGTCGGCCAGGCGTAGTTCATGTCGCCGCGCAGGTGCTTGGACGACATCACGTCGTAGGCGCCACCATAGGCCTTCCTTGTGATCACCGTCACCTTGGGCACCGTCGCCTCGGCATAGGCGTAGAGCAGCTTGGCACCGTGTTTGATGATGCCGCCGTATTCCTGCGCGGTGCCGGGAAGGAAGCCCGGCACGTCGACGAAGGTGACGATCGGGATGTTGAACGCGTCGCAGAAGCGCACGAACCTTCCGCCCTTGATCGCCGAGTTGATGTCGAGACAGCCGGCCAGCACCATCGGCTGGTTGGCGACGAAGCCGACGGTCGCGCCGTCGATGCGGCCGAAGCCGACGATGATGTTGCCGGCATAAGCAGGCGACAGCTCGAAGAAATCGCCGTCGTCGACGACCTTCAGGATCAGCTCCTTCATGTCGTAGGGCTTGTTGGGGTTGGCCGGGATCAGCGTGTCGAGCGACATCTCGACACGGTCGGGCTTGTCGGCGGTCGGGCGCACCGGCGGCTTCTCGCGGTTCGACGCGGGGAGAAAATCGACGAGGCGGCGGGTCTGGATCAGCGCCTCGACATCGTTGTCGAAGGCGAGATCGGCGACACCGGATTTCGTGGTGTGGGTGACGGCACCACCGAGGTCCTCGGCGGTCACTGTCTCATGCGTCACCGTCTTCACCACATCCGGGCCGGTGACGAACATGTAGGAGGATTCCTTCACCATCATGATGAAGTCGGTCATCGCCGGCGAATAGACGGCCCCGCCCGCGCACGGGCCCATGATGACGGAGAGCTGCGGGATGACGCCTGAGGCCATCACGTTGCGCTGGAACACGTCGGCATAGCCGGCCAGCGAATCGACGCCTTCCTGGATACGCGCGCCGCCGGAATCGTTGAGGCCGATCACCGGCGCCCCGACCTTCATCGCCTGATCCATGATCTTGCAGATCTTCATCGCATGCGGCTCCGACAGCGAGCCGCCGAACACGGTGAAGTCCTGGCTGAACACGAAGACGATGCGGCCGTTGATCCGGCCCCAGCCCGTGACCACGCCGTCGCCCGGGATCTTCTGCTCCGCCATGCCGAAATCCGTCGAGCGATGCTCGACGAACATGTCGAATTCCTCGAACGAGTTTTCGTCGAGCAGCGCGTCGATGCGCTCGCGCGCCGTCAGCTTGCCCTTGGCATGCTGCGCGTCAGTGCGCGCCTGCCCGCCGCCGGCCCGGGCGCGGGCGCGCTTTTCTTCGAGTTGCTTCAGGATGGTCTGCATTGTCGTCCCCCTGCGGCGGCCTTCCCCTCACCCGCTCGCTCTCGCTCGCGACCTCTCCCACAAGGGGAGAGGTGACTCAAAGACCCTCTCCCCTTGTGGGAGAGGGTGGACGCGCAGCGGCCGGGTGAGGGGCCGGCGCTGAGTCGCACCCAGCCCCCACTCTACCAGCCACCACGTCCCTTTTCGCCTCCCTCGCCGTCCGGGCCCGGGATCACCGTTAAACCCCAGCGGGTTAGCCGGCTGGCTACTCTTGTAAGTCTTTTGGTTGATAACGCTGCCCAAGAAATAGGCCGCTATTAGCAGGACCAGATGTTTTGTCTTTGCGGTGAACGCCCGCATCACCCTCCAGAGGAGTAAGGCCGTGCGCAACAACCAGCCCGTGACCAACAACGAATACGAAATCCGCCCCGACTCCTGCATCGTTTCGAAGACCGACACCAAGGGCAAGATCACCTGGTTCAACAAGGATTTCGTCGACGCCGCCGGCTTCACGCCAGAGGAGCTGATGGGCCAGCCGCACAACATCGTGCGCCACCCCGACATGCCCACCGAAGCCTTCGCCGATCTCTGGAATTCGTTCAAGCTCGGTCGCCCCTGGGCCGGTGCGGTCAAGAACCGGCGCAAGAACGGCGACTTCTACTGGGTCTATGCCAGCGCGACGCCAATCTGGGAAAACGGCCAGCTCACCGGCTACATGTCGGTCCGCTCCGCGCTGTCGCGCGAGAAGCGCGCCGCGTTCGAGAGCGTCTACCGCCTGTTCCGCGAGGGCAAAGCCGGCAAGATGCAGATCGAGAATGGCCGCGCGGTGGTCAAGAGCGCCTGGTCGCGGTTCAACATCTTCACGCGCACCATCCGGTCGCGCCTGACCACGCAGATCGCGGTCAGCGGCGTCCTGACCGCCGCGATCGGCATCGCCGGACTGGTGGCGCTGTATGACAGCAACCTGCGCCTGAAAACGGTCTATGAAGACCGCACCATTCCCAGCACACAGATCGCCGAGATCAACGACCGCATGCGCGACAACGTCATGCTGCTGTCGCAGGCCGCCGCCGAAGAGCGCGAGCTCGCGAACGGCAAACCTGGCAGGCCCGTCACCGAGTTCACCACCGGGATCGATGCGAACACCGCCGCCATCACAAAGGTCTGGTCCGCCTATACGGCAACCGCCATGACCCCCGAGGAACAGAAACTCGCCGACCGTTTCGTCGAGAACCGCCGTAATTTCGTGACCAAGGGACTCAACGAAGGAGTCGCCCTGGCCAAGGCCCACAAATCCGCCGAGCTCGACCGGCATATCGGCGCCACCATGCTGCCGCTCTATCAGACCGCGAAGAGCGACGCCGAGGCTCTGCTGAAGCTGCAGATCGACGTGGCGGCGCAGGAATACCAAACGGCAGCGCGCCACTTCACGTTCTCGCTCCTGGCCGTCCTCTCCCTGATTGTCGTCAGCCTGGTGGCGGGCGTCATGCTGGGCTTCTTCACGCTGCGTGCGGTGAGCCGCCCGCTGCAGCAGCTCAACGAGACGGTCAAGAGCATCGCGAAGGGCAACTACAACAACGACATCGAGATCACCAGCGAAGACGAGATGGCGGAGCCGCTGCGCAACATCCGCGCCATGCAGACCAAGATGGGCTTCGACATGCACACCCAGCGCGAGGCGGCGGCGGACACGGAACGCCGGATGCAGAAGCTCGACACGCTGACGAAGAACTTCGACGCGCAGGTCACGACCTCGCTCGGCGCGCTCGATGCAGCATCGGGTGAATTGCGGACCACCGCCAATTCGATGTCGAGCACGGCCGAAGAGACGCAACGCCAGTCGACGGCGGTTGCCGCGGCGGCGGAACAGGCCTCGACCAACGTCCAGACCGTCGCCAGCGCCGCCGAGGAACTGTCGTCCTCGATCGCGGAAATCACCCGGCAGGTCGCGCAGTCGACCCGCATCGCCGGCAAGGCGTCGGCCGATGCCGAGCAGACCAACCTGCGCGTCCAGGGCCTGGCCCAGGCGGCCCAGAAGATCGGCGACGTCGTGAAGCTGATCAACGATGTCGCGGGTCAGACCAATCTGCTGGCGCTCAACGCCACGATCGAGGCGGCCCGGGCGGGCGATGCCGGCAAGGGCTTCGCCGTCGTCGCGGCCGAGGTCAAGAGCCTCGCCAACCAGACCGCCAAGGCGACCGAAGACATCGCGGCACAGGTCGGCGCCATCCAGAGCGCCACCGGCGGGACTGTCGATGCCATCCGCAGCATCAGCGCCACGATCACCGAGATCAACGAGATCGCCACCGCCATCGCCTCGGCCGTCGAGGAACAGGGTGCGGCGACGCAGGAGATCGCGCGGAACGTACAGCAGGCATCGCAGGGCACCGGCGAAGTTTCGTCGAACATCAGCGGCGTCAGCCAGGCGGCGGTCACGACCGGACAGGCGGCGACCAAGGTCATCGGCGCCACCGGCAAGATGACCGAGCAGGGCGAACACCTCCGCCAGGAAGTCACCCGCTTCCTCGCCGAAGTGAAAGCGGCCTGATCAGCAACCACTTCCGACCCCGCCTCACCCTCCCCCGTTGAAAGGGAGGGTGAGGAAGAGGGCCGGCCCCGCAATTTGATTTAGTCGTCATCCCAGCGAAAGCTGGGACCCATGTAACCCGATGGTTCGTTTCGTGGCGCCGGGATGTCTCCCGGCGCTTCTTGTTGGAGCGTGCGGGATTTCTGGGTCCCAGCTTTCGCTGGGATGACGGATTTTTTTGTTTCTCAAAAGCACCCTCGCCCCGCTCCCTATCTGTCACCCCGGACTTGATCCGGGGTCCATCGTGCCGACGGACAGATGGACCCCGCGTCAAGCGCGGGGTGACGAGAGAGGTTACAGCAGCGACAGAAACCGCGCCGCCAGATCGAGATCGCCGCGCACTTCGGCGCGGTGGCGGCGGGCTTCCTCGTCCTCGCCCCATTTGTCGATCTGGTAGCTGGCGTCGAGTTCGGCGGCGTCGAAGGCGGCTTCGGCGTCGATGTGCTGGTCGAGCATCGCGAGACCAATGACCAGCGAGCCTGAGGCCGAGACGATCACCGACAGCGCCGTGAGCTTCCAGATGTCGAGCACGGCGATCACGCCGGCCAGCGCCTTCAGCGCGTCGGGGTTCTGCGGCTTGGCGACGATGCCGCTGACGACCGACAGCAGCGCATCGTGGCGATGCGCCAGCCAGTCGAGCAGCGGGCCCCACACGGCCTGTTCCAGCGCGACAAGATCGGCGGGCTCGGTCGCGCGATGGCAGAGCAGCTCCGTCTCCGCATAGGCGAGGATCTGGCTTTCGATATCGGCGCGGCTGGGGCGGATGCGGTCGAGCGCGGTGCTCACCATCACGGTCAGCGGAATGGAATGCGGCAGCAGCTTGGGCGCCGCCGCCCGCATCTCCGCCGCCACCGCCTCGGCCAGCACGGCGGTCGGCAGGATGACGTCGGCGCCGCGCGGCGAACGCATCGGCTTGTCGTCGAGCCGGACCGCGAAGCCGTCAGTGTCGGGAACGATGGAGACGGTGGTGAAGCCGATTTTCAGTTTTGGTTTTTTGGCGGGCGTGCTGTCAGACATGGGACGTTTGTACCGGGAAGCTCAGCGGCCGAACAGGTTGCGCAGATTGCGCTCGATGCCGCGGCCGAGATCCTGCACCGGATCGCTGGGCGCCGGCTGGGCCGGCAGAGTCGGCGTGGTGCGCTGCGCCGGTGCCTGATTCTGGTTAGCGGGTGCTGCAGGCGCCGCCTGCCCGCCGGCCACCGCGAGCGCACCGGCGCACAGCTCGTTGGCGGGACGGCGCTGTCCCGTCAGCGCGCCGAAAATATTGCCGGGGGTGCGCAGCACGCCGCCCAGGATGTTGCCGACGCCGTCCACGGCACCGGCGCCGAGATCGGGCGTATAGCTGGGGTCGGCGAGCGTGCCGTGCACGCGGATCGGCGGCAGCAGGCTGAGCAGGCTCACCACCTTGGTGCTGGTGTTGAAGCGCAGGCCGATCTGCTCGCTGGCGAGATTGATGGAGCCGCTGCCGTCCAGCGTGAGCCGCGCCGTATCGGCGAGCAGCACCTTCGTGGTCGCCTGTCCCTTCGCGATGTCGAGCCGGCCGACCACGCAGTTGAGCTGCGTGCGCTCCACCGACGGCAGCGAATTGGAGATGACCTGCATCAGGTCGCCGAGGCCCAGCATGTCGGCATAGCGGCTGGTGAAGGTGCCGCTGCCGATGGACAGGAACATCGTGCCGTCGAGGCCGGCCATGATCTCGCGCACGGTGGTGCCGCGGCCGCGGAAGTCGAGCTCGATGTCGGTCTTGCCGCCGCTGACCAGATCGTCGCCGGGGATTTCCTTGTCGACGGCGCCGAGATCGACCTCCTTGGCCGATGCTTTCAGCGCCAGCGCGCCGGTGCGCGACGCAAGCGTGAGGTCGCCGGTGATTTTGCCGCCGCCGATCGTGCCGCCCAGCGGGCGCACCACGAGATCGCCGTTGCGCAAGGTGGCCTGCACCGAGACATCGCGCAGCGTGGCGCCCCGAGACGTGCGGATCGCGTCGGCTTTGTAGCGCAGCTCGCCGTCCAGGCTGTTCAGGGTCTCGAAGGGCAGCGGATCGTTCGGGAAGACGCGGCCGTCATTCGGCCTCGCGGGCGTGGTTGAGGGCGCGCTGCGCTGGACCGGCGCGTTGCTGCCCGGCGACTGGGCCGTGCCCGGCATCAGGCGGCCGAGGTCGACCAGCGCCGAATTGAGACTGGCGGTGAGCACCGGACGCTCGCCCGCCAGCGACACCGTCGCCTCGCCCGCGAGGTCGCTGCCGGCCGCTTCAATCTTCTTTGCGGTAACAGAGTACCGATCGATTCCCGAATCCATGATAAAGATGAGCGAACTGAGCGAACCTTCGAGCGTCATCCCCAGGCCAAGATGCTTGGCGACCGCCCCAAGGTCCTTCGCCTCGGCGCCCAGATTGAGCGCTATCCCCCGCCGCTGCTCGGGATCGCGCACCGCCCCGTCGAGGGTGACGCGGAGCAGATCCTCGCTTCCGATCTCGGCTTTCAGCGCCGGCAGGCTCAGCCGGTCGCCGGGACCGTTGGCGATCTTCGCCTCGACCTTGAACGGACCCAGCGCCGGGATCGGCGGCAGCGGCTTGTCCATTCCGGGCGCGGTGAAACCGGAGAACGCCGCAGTCTCGGTGCCGTCGAGTGTCACGTCCACCGCGATCCCCTTGCGGCCAACGAGGTCGCCGACGGCACCCGTGGCGCGCAGCCGCGCGAGGTCGGGGCGGCCGGCCTCCACTGCGATCTCGCGGATTGAGGGCTTGCCGCTCGGCACCGCTTCGATAAGCCGCAGCGACGCACTGAGCGGACCCAACTTCGGCAGCGCCAGCTGCGCGAAATCGGCGTCGCGCAGGAAGTCGCCGATCTGCGCGATCTCGTTGGTCTCGGCGGTGATCTTCAGGTCGTAGCCCGCGCCGACCAGCGGATCGGTCATGTGCCCCTGCACCCGCACCTTTGACGGCGTCGCGCCGAGCGTGGCGGTGACGTCGATCGGGAATTTGGTGCCCGGCACGCTCAGCACCGCGGTCGAGCCGACCTCGCCCTTGATCTCGAAATAGAACGCGTTGTAGGTGCCGTTGATGTCGACGCCCTGCGGCGAATAGTCATCCTTCGATTTCAGGTTGAGGTGGCCCAGGGAAAAACGCCGTGTCTTGCGCAATTCGCCGTCGTTGAAGACCAGCAACGCGCCCTCGATATTCACCGCGTCGAACTGCGGCAGCCGGAACCCGCCCCCCGCCGACTGCACCGGCTGCGGTCCCGACGGGACGGGCGCCGCCTGCGTTGCCGCGGCGGGCTGGAATTCCCAGTTGCCGCGGCCCTGCGCGTCCGTCTCCAGCAGAATGTCGGATTCCAGGATCACCAGCTTGTTAACGTGGATCGTGCCGCGCAGCAGCGGCAGCAGCGCCACTTGCACCTCAAGCCGCTTGGCCTCGACCATGTTCGGCCGCGAACCCCACGATGCGTTGGCAAAAGTCACATCGTTCACCGCCAGCGCCGGCGACAGACCCAGCACCAGTTTCAGCTCACCCTTGATGGTGAGGGTGCGGCCGGTGGCCTCCCGCGTCTTCTCGGTGATCAGTCCGCGATACTGGTTGATGTCGATGTTCAGGAGAATGACCACAACCGTCGTCACGGCGGCGGCCAGCACCGCCGCAACTGCCACCACGATCGTGCGCAATCTCATGCGGGTCGCTCCAGCCGGCGCATCGCGTCGGGTAATTCGGAGAAAGCAGACACGATGATATGCGCCCCGGCCCCCACCAGCTCATCGGCCGGGTGGTTGCCCCAGGCGACGCCGACGGCATGCGCGCCGGCATTGCGCGCCATCTCGATGTCGTAACAGGTATCGCCGATCATCACTGTATCCTGCGGCTCAACCCCCGCCTCGTCCATCGCCCGCTGCAGCATCGCGGGGTGCGGCTTGCCAGGACCGAGATCGGCGGTCTGCAGGGTGATGAAACGGCTTTCGAGCTTGTGGCGTTCCAGCACAGCCTTGAGACCGCGCATCGCCTTGCCGGTGGCAATTCCCATCAGCCAGCCGGCCTTCTCGACGGCATCGAGCGCATCGAGCGCGCCGTGGAACAGCGGCTCGTGATAGTCGGGACGCTGCCGCCGCGCGAAGAATGACGCCTTATAGGCGTCGGCCAGCTTGACGCGCAGCGGCTCCGAGGCCTCGGGCGCCAGACGACAAAAGCACTCTTCCAGATGCAGGCCGATGATGCGCCGCACCGCATCGGGCGTCGGCACGCTCAGCCCCTCGCCGGTGAACGCGTCTTCCATGCAGGCGATAATCATGTGCTGGCTGTCAACCAGCGTGCCATCGCAATCGAACACGGCAAGACGCGGCTTCATGGCATCAGAACGTCACGACGGAGCGGATCGACTCGCCGCTATGCATCAGGTCGAACGCCCTATTGATGTCCTTCAGCGGCATCACATGGGTGATGAGATCGTCGATGTTGATCTTCTTGTCCATGTACCAGTCGACGATCTTGGGCACATCGGTGCGACCGCGGGCGCCGCCGAAGGCCGTGCCCTTCCACACCCGCCCGGTGACGAGCTGGAACGGCCGGGTCTTGATCTCCTGACCGGAACCCGCGACGCCGATGATCACCGACACGCCCCAGCCGCGATGGCAGCATTCCAACGCCTGACGCATCAGGTCGACATTGCCGACACATTCGAAACTGTAATCGGCGCCGCCGCCGGTGAGCTCCACCAGATGCGCGACGAGGTCGCCCTTGATAGTCTTGGGATTCACAAAATGCGTCATGCCGAAAGCGCGGGCCAGCTTCTCGCGCTCGGGGTTGAGATCGACGCCGACGATCATGTTGGCGCCGACCATGCGGGCACCCTGCACCACGTTGAGGCCGATGCCGCCGAGGCCGAACACCACCACATTCGCGCCGGCTTCGACCTTCGCGGTGTTGATCACGGCGCCAATGCCGGTCGTCACGCCGCAGCCGATGTAGCAGACCTTCTCGAACGGCGCGTCGGAGCGGATCTTCGCCAGCGCGATCTCCGGCAGCACCGTATGGTTCGCGAAAGTTGAGCAGCCCATGTAGTGATGGATCATCTTGCCGCCGATCGAGAAGCGGCTGGTGCCGTCCGGCATCACGCCCTTGCCCTGCGTGGCGCGGATCGAGGTGCAGAGATTGGTCTTGTGCGAGAGACAGGATTTGCACTGCCGGCATTCGGGCGTGTAGAGCGGAATGACGTGATCGTCTTTCTTCAGGCTGGTCACGCCGGGCCCGACATCGACCACGATCCCTGCCCCTTCATGGCCGAAGATCGCCGGAAACAGACCCTCGGGGTCGGCGCCGGAGCGGGTGAATTCGTCGGTGTGGCAAATGCCCGTCGCCTTGATCTCCACCAGCACTTCGCCGGCCTTGGGCCCTTCGAGATCTACTGTCTCGATGACCAGCGGCTTTCCGGCTTCGTAGGCAACGGCTGCTTGGGTCTTCACGTCTTTCTCTCCTGTACCGCGATCTAGTTGTCTTTGAGGTGTCGTTTAAAGAAAGCGAGCATCTGTACCGGCGCATCCTTGGCCGCGCCCTCGCTATAGCCCATCGAATAGCCGGTGCTGGCCCGGATGCAGCTCTGCAGCTCAGGTCCCGAGAACGGACGCGCCGCGCCGTTTGTATCGATGAACCGGACCTGACTTCCCCAATCCATGATCGGGCATTTCGCCGCATTGACATGGTTGGGGAAGAACCGCGGCTGACGTGCCGGGTTTTCCCAAGCGTGATACGCGTCGGGATACCACACCGTCTCGATACGCGCCTGCGGGTCGGCGGCGCGGATCACCGCATCGATGCGGTCGCATTTCTGACGCGGTGTCGTTTCGTCTTTGCCGGCATAGAGCTTGAGCATCGGGGATCCGGTGGTCATCCGGCCGCCGCCGTTGGAATAGACATAGCCGCAGGGGCCGTAGATCGGCAGATGCGCGGCGAATTTCAGCGGGCTATCGCCGAGTACACCGCGTCGCACATATTCATAGGCGCTGAGTTCCGAGGTAATGCCGCCCATCGACAGGCCCATGACGCCGATGCGATCCGCTTTCACCTTGGGATGCGTGGCCAGTAGCTTCAGCGCCAGCAGCGCATCGGAGACGGAGGTGATCGGGGTGAACGCGCCGGGTACATCGGCCGCGCGCGCGATGTTACGCGGGCCGAAATGGTCCAGGCCCGCCACAACGTAGCCAGCCTCGCGCAGGAATTTGACGTAGTACCCCTCGCTGGGCTCGTTCCAGCCGCCGATCGAGTGGCCGACAATCACGGCCGGGAACGGCCCGTTGCCTGGCGGTAGCCAGATCGTCAGGGCTGCCTTTCCCGGCTTGCTGGTGCGGTTCCGGAACGTCCCGAAGTTCTCGTAGGTCGGCGCCTCGAACTCGATCCGGCCCTGACTATCGGCCGTCAACGCAGGCGCGGCCGGCTGCGCCGCGGCACCTGCGGTCGCAAGCATCGCCATGATCGCGAGGGAAGCTGTCAGCCGGGCCATCATCGTCGAGAAGATACCAAACCTTGCAGGTTAGTCCGCAGGAAACGGATCGGGATTGCCCTTCGGATCGAAGCCGAAGAATTCCCAGGTCGCCAGCATATGCGGCGGCAGATCGGCCTTCACCTTGAGAATTCCCTTGCCCGAGGGATGCGGCAGCACGATGGCGCGGGCATGCAGATGCAGCTTGCGCGAGATGCTGCCGGTCAGCATCGCCGCCTGCCCGCCATACTTGCCGTCGCCGACGATCGGCGTACCCAATCCTTCGGCGGCGTGAACGCGCAATTGGTGCGTGCGCCCGGTCAGCGGCCACATCAGCAGCCACGACGCGCGCCCGGCGAGCTTGTCCTCTGTCGCATAAAGCGTAACCGCGCGCTGGCCGTCCTCGTCGTCGCGCGCTACGCGCTCGCCATGCGGCCCGCCATCCTTGGCGAGCGGCATGTCGATCTTGCCCTCCGCCAGCTTCGGCTGGCCGACGACCAGCGCCCAATAGAGCTTCCGCGCCGTCTTGCCGCGAAAAATCTCTGCGAGCTTCGCCGCCGCTTTGGCTGTGCGGCCCAGCAGCAGCACGCCCGACGTATCACGATCCAGCCGGTGCACCAGACGCGGCCGTTCCTTGGCATCAAAGCGCAGTGCATCCAGCATGCCGTCGAGATGGCGATGCGTGCCCGTCCCGCCCTGCACTGCCAGACCCGGCGGCTTGTTGAGCGCGATCACATCGGCGTCGCGGTGGATGACCATCGCGCGCACGAATTCCTCATCGTCCTCGGTGACCACCGGTTTGCGCTTGACCGGCGCACCTTCGGGCAGCGGCGCATCGGCACCGGGCGGCACGCGGACGACCTGTCCCGCCGCCAGCCGGGCATTCGCCTTGACCCGCTTGCCGTCGACCCGCACCTCGCCCTTGCGCAGCAGCTTCTCCAACCGCCCGTGGCCGAGTGTAGGAAAACGCCGCTTGAACCAGCGGTCGAGCCGCAGTTCCGCCTCGTCCTCCGTCACCGTTAATGTCTGAACGCCGCTCATGCTGCTTGCTGCTCGCTGGAAACAGGAAAAGGAACGCCGCAGATCCAGCCTTCACGGTGGATGCGGGCGTTGCCGGGAAGTGTCGGCCGCCAGCCGTCCGCCACAAGCCGCCGCAGACCGGCGGCCGAGATCAGGGCATCGGTCTCGTGATCGCTGAGTGTCTTATAGCTGACCGACCGTGACTTGAAGTGCTTCAGCGCCCGGTTTAGCTCGCTGGCTGTCCGCAGCTTGGCCAGACTACCGGCCGCCTGCTTGCGGAACAGTGTCGGATAGATCTCCGCCAGCACCGAATATGACGCCGGCTCGCATGGCCAGACCGAAACCCGGCCTTCGTTCTGAGTGCGAACCTGCCGCAGCACACGAATGCCAGTGAGCGAAGCCTTGCCGACCTGCTTGGCGCCGACGAGTTTGAACACTGTTTCCGGTCGCGTACCGGTCGCCGCAACGCAGGCGGTTTCGCTCAGTCTCTGAAGCGGTACCCAATCCCGGGGTTGCTTGCCTCTGCTCCAGTACAAATTTGCAAAACGTGGGTCGGCGACGATACCCGCGCAACCGAAATCCGCATCGGCAAACCCGGCCTCGTCGATCAGATCCCACAGCGCCAGCACATCGCGCGCGGCCCCTACGGGATAGCCCTGCGTCTCGCTGAACGGCATCGAAAATGAGAAATCGAACCCGATCAGCAGGCGCTGCTCTTTCGCCAGCTCCCCATGCAACCATTCGGCAATCTCGGTGCGGGTCCAGCGCCTACCGGAGGGACGCACCAGACGCGGTGCCCCCTGCCCGATCTCCGCCCGCGCCACCGCGATGCCGTCATAGGCGCCGCCAGCGCCCGACCAGTCGATGGCAATGAACGCGTCAAAGCTCATTCGCTGCCGCCCTGCTTCTGCTCGCGCAGCTTGGCCCAGTATTCCAGCCGCTTGCCGATGTCGCGCTCGAAGCCGCGTTCGACCGGTTTGTAGAACTGCTCGCGCGGCATGTCGTCGGGGAAATAGTTCTGGCCCGAGAAGCCGTCCTCGGTGTCGTGGTCGTAGGCGTAGCCTTTGCCGTAGCCGAGGTTCTTCATCAGCTTGGTCGGCGCATTCAGGATGTGCTTGGGCGGCATCAGCGAACCGGTCTGCCCGGCCGCCAGCTTCGAGGCTTTGTAGGCTTTGTAGGCGGCATTCGATTTCGGCGCGGTCCCGAGATAGATCACGGCCTGCGCCAGCGCCAGTTCGCCTTCCGGCGATCCCAGGAAATCGTACGTGTCCTTGGCCGCCAGCGCCTGCACCACCGCCTGCGGATCGGCGAGACCGACATCCTCGACGGCAAAGCGCACAAGACGGCGGGCAATGAAGAGCGGGTCCTCGCCGCCGGCCAGCATGCGCGCCAGCCAGTAGAGCGCCGCATCGGTGTCGGAGCCGCGCAGCGATTTATGCAGCGCGCTGATCAGGTTGTAGTGGCCTTCCTGGCCCTTGTCGTAGAGCGGCGCCCGTTTCTGCACGGCTGCTGCGAGCGCCGCCGTATCGAGAATTCGGTCCCGCGGAAGCTGCAGCAGGTCCTCGGCAAGATTGAGCTGGTAGCGGCCGTCGCCGTCGGCCATCGCCATCAATGCCTGCCGTGCTTCGGGATCGAGCGGTAGTTTGTGCCCGACCGTCTCTTCGGCGCGATCGAGCAGCAGATTAAGCGCTGCCTCGTCGAGCCGTTTCAGAACCAGCACCTGACAACGCGACAGGAGCGCGCCGTTGATCTCGAAAGACGGGTTCTCTGTCGTGGCGCCGATCAGGGTCACGGTCCCGTCCTCGACGAACGGCAGAAAGCCGTCCTGCTGCGCCCGGTTGAAGCGATGGATCTCGTCGACGAACAGCAAGGTGCCGCGCCCGGCCGCGCGGCGGTTGCGCGCCGCGGCAAAGGCCTCACGCAGATCGGCGACACCGGAGAACACAGCCGAGAGCTGGACGAATTCGAGATCGACGGCCTCGGCGAGAAGCCGCGCGATGGTCGTCTTGCCGCAGCCGGGCGGACCCCACAGGATGACCGAGGCCAAATGACCGGCCCGCACCATGCGCGCCAGTGGGCCATCGCCCTTCAGCAGATGATCCTGCCCCACAACATCGTCAAGCTTGGCCGGGCGTAAGCGGTCGGCCAGGGGCCGCGGCGCCGCCTTCTCGAACAGCCCGGCCGTTGCTGCCCCCGCCTTGCGCGATGCGGGCTTTGCACTCATCCGCCCACGACCAGATTGATAACGCGGTCGCCGCGACGAACGGCCATGCGCCACGGCAACGCCGGTGTGGCGACGATGCGGCGCAGTTCTTCGACCGACCTGATCTCGCGATCGTTGATCTTCATCACCATGTCGCCCGGCGCCAGCCGGATGAGCTGGGCCGGACTGCCGCGGCGGACTTCCATGATCACCACGCCGCGCGGCGGTAATTCGGCAGCACCCAGTTCTTCAATCAGCGCGGGCGAGAGATTGGCAACGGTCGCGCCGGCCAGCGGATGATTGCCGCGCAACGGGGTCAGATCACGAGCCGGTGTCTCCGGCGGCGCGACCAGACCGATCTCAATCGGCTGCTCGCGATTATTGCGCCACGCCGTCAGCTGTACGGTCGTACCGATCGGGTTTGTCGCGATCCGGAAGCGCAGCGCCTCCCCGTCACCGACATCGCGACCCTCAACTTTGAGGATCACATCGCCGCGCTTGAGGCCGGCGCGTTCGGCCGGGCCGCCGGGATAGACCTCGGTCAGGACCACACCACCTGGACGCGGCAGACCGACGGATGCCGCGACATCCGACGTCACGGTCTGGCCAGTCGCGCCAAACCACGGACGCACGATCTTGCCGCCGCGCCCGATATCGGTGATGACAGTCTTCACCATGTTGGATGGAATGGCGAAGCCGATGCCGATGGAGCCGCCGCCGTCGCGGGCGAAGATCGCCGTGTTGATGCCGACCAGCTTGCCGTCCATCGACACCAGCGCGCCGCCTGAGTTGCCGGGATTGATCGCCGCATCGGTCTGGATGAAGAAGCGGTAGTCGCTGATGCCGACCATGGTCCGCGCAACGGCAGAAACGATACCGCTGGTCACAGTCTGGCCGACACCGAAAGGATTACCGATCGCAAGAACAAGGTCGCCGACATCGACATCGTCGGAATCGCGCAGCTCCAGCGACGGGAGGCGTTCGACACCGGGATCGATGCGCAGTACCGCAAGATCGGTCCGCTCATCCGTGCGCTGAACGCTCGCCTCGTATTCGCGGCGGTCGGCAAGGACGACCGTGATCTCATCCGCGCCGCGGATGACATGATTGCTGGTGATGATGATGCCGCTGGGATCGACGATAACGCCTGAGCCCAGCGAGTTCTGCACGCTGCCGCCGGAATTGCCACCGAACTGATCACCGAAGAAACGCCGGAAGAACGGGTCGTTGGCAAGTGGCGACGGGGCAGCCCGGACCTGACGCTTGGTGTAAATGTTGACCACGGCCGGCGCAGTTTTTTTGACCAGCGGCGCAAAGGACAGATACAGATCCGTCTGAGCCTGCGGCACCACGCGGCTCTGGGCCCATGCCGGAGTCGCCTGCAGCGCCACAGCCAGCGCCGCGAGGGCGCTCATAAATACGCGCATCACCTTGAACCGCATCAGGAATCCCGTCACGAAGTCGCCGTGGCGGCAGTTTAGCATTGCCGCAGCGAAAGCACGCGGGGACTTGCGCGGCGTCAGGCCGGGCGAAGGCTCGGCTGTGCGGCAGGGGCGGATGCGGTGCGCCGCGGCGGCAAGGCTGCCATCAGAGCAAGCCCGACCGCCAGAAACGGCGGGACGGACTGTAGAAGCAGCGCCACGACCCACAACGCCATTGCCGGGGCGGAGGGCTGGAACCAGAGGGTCGTCGCCGCCGCCGCCAAGAGGGCACCGGCCAGCAGCACTTCCAGCCACACCGAGCGCAGCGCCGGCAGGAAGGGAGACCGGCCGACGGCCTTCGGGGTGCGGCGGAACGGCGCCCCGGGCACCAGCAAGCCGTGCAACACGGCAAGGCCGATGGTCGGCGCCAGCGCGACACCGGCGACAGCCGCCCGCAGGGAGTCCCCCAGGCCGCACGGCACGCGAATCCGGTGCGCGGCGAAGGACAGCGAAACCCGCGCTAGGAACGCCGTCAGGGCGGGCAAAACAAGGATCGGGTCCGGCAGTTCGATGAATTCAGGGAACAGCAGCGACGCTGAGGTCCACACCGCCGAGAGGAAGGCGAAGGAGAACCCGATCGCATCCCCCATCCACGGCAGCCAGCCGGCCGCATAGCGCAGACGCTGCGCGGGGGTCAGGCCGGAGCCCGGCAGGAACCGGCGCCACTGGCGCCGCAGCACCTGCATGCCGCCATAGGCCCAGCGATGGCGCTGCTTGGCATAAGCTGCCCAGTCATCGGGCAGCAGGCCGCGGCCCAGCGTGTCGCGGATATAGGCCGACGACCAGCCGGCGCCATGCACGCGTAGACCAAGTTCGGCATCCTCGGTGATGCACCATTCGCCCCAGCCGCCAACCGCTTCCAGGGCGGTGCGGCGGATCAGCGCCATCGTGCCATGCTGGATGATCGCGTCGTCGAGGTCGCGCTGCACCATGCCGATATGGAAAAAGCCGGCATATTCCCAGCCGATCATCTTCTTGAACGGCGTCGTTTCGATGTCGCGGTGATCCTGCGGCGCCTGCACGAAGCCGATCTTCGGATCGTCGAACTGCGCCATGGCGCGCGCGATCCAGTCCGGCTCCACGATGTAATCAGCATCGAGGATACCGATCGCCACCGCATCAGGGCGCGTCTCGCGCAATGCAAGGTTCAGCGCACCGGCCTTGAAACCTTTGAGCCCCTCGACATGGATGAAGCGAAAGCGCGTCTGATTGATGCCCTCATTGAGACGACGGCACTCATGTTCGACCGGTTGCCACAGAGCCGGATCGGACGTGTTGTTGTCGACCACGATCACCTCGTAGTCGCACCAATCGAGAGCCGCCAGGGACCGCAGCGTCTCGATCACGACGGCGGGCGGCTCGGCGTGAATCGGCAGATGGATCGAGACCGGCCCTTTGGCCGCGGGATCGCCGGCGCGGCGGCGCGGCTTGCGGTCGAACACGCTCGACATCTCGGTGATGTCAGCCGCTAGCACCATAACAAGGACAAGCAGCAGCGCCATCAGCAGGCCCCAGGCGACGGCTCCCGGCAAGGTGAAGTAACGCGCGACCGTCACATCGAGCAGCCAGACGACAAAACTCGCTGCGGCGAACGAGGCGGACGCCTGCAGGGCCGTGCCCCAGCCGCGATGCGGCGAACGACGCGCCAGCCAAGCGAGCACGAGGCACCCGCCGATGGCGGCGAACGCGGCAAGCCACGGCCAGTGCGGACGGTCCTGGATCGGCCCAGACAGCGGAAACTTCAGGACGCGATTGGCATCGAACATGCCCCAATACGGGCCGACACTGCCTTCGATCGTGTACTTCCAGGGACCATCGAACGCTTCCATGGCGAAGGTCTCGATGCCCATCTTCGCCGCCGCGTCGAAGACGCGGCGCAGGAATTGACCCTCGGTGGCGACACCGGGTGTCAGGTTCCAGCGGGCGCGGCCGTCGCTCGGCCAGCCGACCTCGGCGATGACGATGCGCTTCTTCGGAAAGGCCTTTTGAACCAGCGCGATCTTTTCCAGCGTGTAGTCGAACGCCTGGGCCGAGGTCGTTTCTTCCCAATAGGGCAGAATATGCAGCGCGATAAAGTCAGTGTGCTTCGCGAGTTCCGGGTGCTCCATCCACACCGACCACGGCTCGGCGGTCGACACCGGCTTCTTCGTCTTGCGGCGGACTTCCTGGAGATAAGGAACGAGCTGGGGAACTGTCAGATCGCCGCGTAGCAGCGCTTCGTTTCCGACAAGGATGCCGGTGACGTTGGCGCCACGCGCAACGGGAACACCGGACTCGATTTCGCTCCGCGACTTATCTTTATCGCCATCCACCCAGATGCCCTGCAGCACCTTCAATCCGTGTTTCGAGGCGAGTTGGGGGATCTCCGCGAGATTCCCCGTGCTGCTGTAGGTGCGGACGGCACGCATGTGCTGCGCCAGGAGTTCGAGATCGGCGTCAATCTCGTCGACCGTCGGTTGCGCGCCGGTCGGGCTCTGATCGCCGCGATACGGCTGATAGGCCGCACCATGCACGCGGCCGACAACGTCGGGCGCTTCGATTTTCGGATTGAAGACGGACCACGACCCGAAGGTGGTGGCGGCGAGAACGGCGGCGAGGACCCAGAAGCGTCCGCGTGCGGTAGGGATGTTCGGTTTTGTCACGGCTCCCAACAACGGGCCATCCGCGCCGACATTCCCGTTCGCCCCGGTCTCCTGGCAGACGAACGCCAAAACAAAAAAAGGGCAGCCCGAAGGCTGCCCTTTTGATTGGTCGATGACGGTCCGGTTATGCCGGAGCGGCGGCGCTTTCGGCTTCCGAAGAGGCCTTCTGGGCGGCTTCGTGGCGCGCCTTGTCCTCCGCACCCTTGGCGGCGGGATCGCGGTCGACGAGTTCGATCAGCGCCATCGCTGCGGTATCACCGTAACGGAAGCCGGCCTTCATGATGCGGCAATAGCCGCCCGGGCGGCCCTTGTAGCGCTCGGCGATCGGCCCGAAGAGCTTCTGGGTCACCTTCACGTCGCGCAGGACCGCGAGGGCCAGACGACGATTGGCGAGCCCGCCCTTTTTGGCGAGGGTGATGAGCTTCTCGACCACCGGCCGCAGCTCCTTCGCCTTGGGCAGGGTGGTGCTGATCTGCTCGTGCGTGATCAGTGCCACAGCCATGTTGCTGAAGGTTGCCTTGAGATGGCTGCTGGTGCGGCCGAGTTTCCGGCCCGCGACGCCATGACGCATAACAAATTACTCCTGTTGAAGGGCCGCTTAGTACGGCTCTTCGAGCTTCTTGGCCAGCTCTTCGATGTTCTCAGGCGGCCAATTGGGGATCTGCATGCCGAGATGGAGACCCATCTGCGCCAGCACTTCTTTGATCTCGTTGAGCGACTTGCGGCCGAAATTGGGCGTCCGCAGCATCTCGGCTTCCGTCTTCTGGACGAGGTCGCCGATGTAGATGATGTTGTCGTTCTTGAGGCAGTTCGCGGAGCGGACGGAGAGTTCGAGTTCGTCCACTTTGAGCAGCAGGTTCTTGTTGAACGGCAGTTCGCCGCGCGGCTCGCCGTCGCCCGGAACGTGGATCGACGGCTCTTCGAAGTTGATGAAGAGCTGCAGCTGATCCTGGAGGATGCGGGCCGCGAGAGCGACCGCGTCTTCCGGCGTCACGGCGCCGTTGGTCTCGATCCGCATCGACAGCTTGTCGTAGTCGGTGACCTGACCGACCCGGGTGTTCTCGACCTTGTACGAAACCTTGCGGACCGGCGAGTAGAGAGCATCGACCGGAATGAGGCCGATCGGGGCATCGGCGGCGCGGCTGGTGGCGCCGGGGATGTAGCCTTTGCCGTTCTCGACGGTCATTTCCATGTTGAGCTTGGCGCCATCATCCAGCGTGCAGATGACGTGCTCGGGATTCATGATCTCAATGTCATGACCCGCCTCGATCTGGCCAGCGGTGACTTCACCGGGGCCGGTCGCCTTGAGCTGAATGCGCTTGGGGCCTTCGCCGTGCATGCGCACTGCGATCGCCTTCACGTTCAGGACGATGTCGGTGACATCTTCACGAACGCCGGGAATCGAGGAGAATTCATGCAGCACGCCGTCCATCTTGATGGACGTGACAGCCGCGCCCTGCAGCGAGGACAGCAGAACGCGACGCAGCGCGTTGCCGAGCGTCAGGCCGAAGCCGCGCTCCAGCGGCTCCGCGACGATCGTCGCTTCGCGCTTCGGATCATCGCCGGGCTCCACATCGAGCTTGTCCGGCTTGATGAGCTCTTTCCAATTTTTCTGAAGTACGGGTGTCACCCTCTGTCTTCCTTTCCGCCGGTCAGCCGCCGATGCAGCGTCCAGCGCCTAAACAAGGCCGCGTGAATAACGCGGCCGGAACAATCGAAAATCAGACGCGGCGGCGCTTGGGCGGGCGGCAGCCGTTATGCGGGATCGGCGTCACGTCGCGGATCGACGTCACCTGAAAGCCGACCGACTGCAGCGCGCGAAGAGCGGACTCACGGCCGGCGCCGGGACCCTTGACCTCGATCTCGAGCGTGCGGACGCCGTGTTCCATCGCCTTCTTACCGGCGTCTTCGGCAGCCATCTGCGCCGCGTACGGCGTCGACTTGCGGGAGCCCTTGAAGCCCTGCGTACCGGCCGACGACCAGGCGATCGTATTGCCCTGCGCGTCGGTGATGGTGATCATCGTGTTGTTGAACGTCGAGTTCACATGGGCAACGCCCGACGTGATGTTCTTGCGCTCGCGGCGCTTGCGGGGCGCGGACGCCGCGGCAGCGGAAGCTTGCTGTTTCGCCATTGGGATACGGTCCTAACTTCTTGATTACTTGCGGGTGGCGATTTTCTTGCCGGCGATCGGACGCGCCTTGCCTTTGCGCGTGCGCGCATTGGTGTGCGTGCGCTGGCCGCGGACCGGCAGGCCCTTACGGTGACGCAGGCCGCGATAGCAGCCGAGGTCCATCAGCCGCTTGATGTTCATCGCGATCTCGCGACGCAGATCACCTTCGACGTGATAGTCACGGTCGATGATCTCGCGGATCTGGAGAACTTCGGCATCGCTCAGCTGATTGACGCGCTTGGGGGCAGGAATGGCGACCTTGGTGCAAATCTCTTTCGCCTTGGCCGGGCCGATTCCATAGATGTAGGTGAGCGCGATAACGACGCGCTTATTGGTCGGAAGATTGACGCCAGCAATACGCGCCACGCGAACTCTCCTGCAGGTCAGACGCGAGGCAAACCGCCTCGCACGGTTGAGCCGCAAACACCCGGTCCGCATTGCAGACCACCCGTTCACGACCCTTTAATAAGAATGCTCACGGCAATAGCCGGACCACTCGACATGGTCCGGACTCCGCCGAGAGGCGCGGATTATAGTCAGCAGCCCCTCCGAGTCAACGCCGGAAATGGGCCCTTAAGTCCTTGTCAAGGCGCAGTTTTCAGACGGAGCAGGATGCCACAGCCTCCTGGGCCGCCTTTTTCGGCGGCATCCGGCGGTGCCTGGGAATCCTGAAAACGGCGCCCTCAGGGAGCCGATTTTAGCTCTATTTTTTTCCGCCGAGGATACCCGCCAGCGCCTTTGTCACGTCGTCGATGTCGGCCATGCCATCGATCGACTGCAGCCGCCCAGTCTTGCGGTAGTACGGAAGGATCGGCGCGGTCTGAGCGTGATAGGCATCGAGCCTGGTCTTCACCGTTTCCGCGTTGTCGTCCTTGCGGCGGGTGAAATCGGTCGAGCCGCACTTGTCGCAGATGCCGTCCTTGGCCGGCTTCTGGAACTTGTCGTGATAGCCCTGCCCGCACTTTGCGCAGGTGTAACGGCCGGCGATGCGCTCGACGAGCGCCGCGTCATCGACCTTCATCTCGATCACGTAGTCGAGCTTGAGGCTCTTGTCCGTGAGCATGGTGTCGAGCGCTTCGGCCTGGGCCGTCGTGCGCGGGAAACCGTCGAGAATGAAGCCCTTCTTGGCATCCGGCTGATCGATGCGCTCTGAGATCAGGGCGATAACCAGATCGTCCGGTACCAGCTGGCCGGCTTCCATGATCGCCTTGGCCTTGCGGCCGAGGTCGCTGCCGGCAGCCACTGCCGCGCGCAACATGTCACCGGTTGAAAGCTGGACCAGGCCGTACTGCGTCTCCAGACGCTTGGCCTGCGTTCCCTTACCGGCCCCAGGAGGGCCAAGCAGCACGATATTCATTGGCCTTTGCCCCCCGCGGTTTTGTCAGCCGCGGCGACCGCGCAGCTTGGTCTTCTTGATCAGTCCTTCGTACTGATGTGCCAGCAAGTGTGAATGAACCTGGGCCACCGTGTCCATAGTGACGCTCACCACGATCAGGAGGCTCGTCCCACCAAAATAGAACGGCACGGAATACTGCGAGATCAGGATTTCCGGAAGCACGCAGATCACGGCCAGGTAGGCGGCGCCCAGCACCGTAAGGCGAGTCAGCACATGGTCCAGATAATCGGCCGTGTTCTTGCCGGGACGGATGCCCGGAACGAAGCCGCCGTATTTCTTCAGGTTTTCCGCCGTCTCCTGCGGATTGAAGACAATCGCCGTGTAGAAGAACGCGAAAAACACAATCATC
The DNA here is from genome assembly GCA_965279355.1 of Alphaproteobacteria bacterium. Classification (GTDB taxonomy): domain Bacteria; phylum Pseudomonadota; class Alphaproteobacteria; order CACIAM-22H2; family CACIAM-22H2. The sequence goes on from OZ257155.1 coordinate 1,464,065, forward strand.
GTCACGTACATGACGATGTAGAGCGGCTGGCCGTGGCCGAGCCATGCGGTGATCTGGCTCAGCCATTCCGGACCCTGACCGGCGGTGAAGCTGGCGACGGTCAGCGGCAGCAGCAGCAGCGAACTCGCGAAGATCGGCGGAATGACGCCGGCGGTGTTGAGCTTCAGCGGCATATGCGACGATTCGCCGCCGAACATCTTGTTGCCGACCTGCCGTTTTGGATACTGCACCACGATACGCCGCTGCGCGCGCTCGAAGAACACCATCACCATGATCGTGCCGACCGCCATGATCAGCAGCAGGACGATGAAGATCATCGACAGTGCGCCCGTGCGGCCAAGTTCGAGTGTCGCCACCAGAGCGGATGGGAGATTGGCGACGATGCCGGCGAAGATGATGAGCGAGGTGCCGTTGCCGACGCCGCGCGCGGTAATCTGCTCGCCAAGCCACATCAGGAACATCGTGCCGCCGGTCAGCGTGATGACTGTCGTTACGCGGAAGAACAGGCCGGGATCGATGACCGCGGCGCCGGAGGATCCGCGCATGCCCTCAAGGCCGACGGCGATGCCGAAGGCCTGGAACGCGGCGAGGATCACCGTGCCATAGCGCGTGTACTGATTGATCTTCTTGCGACCCGCCTCGCCTTCCTTCTTGAGCTGCTCAAGATGCGGCGATACGGCGGTCATCAGCTGCATGATGATCGACGCCGAGATGTACGGCATGATGTTGAGGGCGAAAATCGTCATGCGCCCGAGGGCGCCGCCCGAGAACATGTCGAACATGCCAAGGATGCCGCCCTGCTGCTGGCGGAAAAGCTCCGCCAAAACGGTCGGGTCGATGCCGGGGATCGGGATGTACGTCCCAAGGCGATAGATCACAAGCGCGCCCAGTGTGAACCAGATGCGCTTCTTCAGCTCGGTCGCCTTCGAAAAGGCGCCGAGATTAATGCTGCTCGCGAGCTGTTCTGCGGCTGACGCCATGTCGGCTCCTAAAAGTCAGGCCGGACGCGGCTATTACCTCGTCGACCTCAGGCCTGCGCCTCGGGGGCGGCCTTCTTTTCCTTCTTCGCAGGCTTTTCGGCGGCAGGCTCTTCAGCCTTGGCAGCCGGCGCCGGCTTCGCGTCCTTGGCCTTGCGCTTGGCGCGGCGGGCCTGCTTGGCTTCGATATCCTTCGTCACGCTGTCGCGTACGAACTGGATGAAGGTCACCTTGCCGCCGGCCTTCTCGATCGCCTCGACGGCGGACTTGGACGCGCCGGCGACTTCGATGGAGATCTTGGCCTTGAATTCGTTCTTGCCGTCGCCGAGCAGACGGATGCCGTCGCGCTCGCGGCGGATCACGCCGGCCGCGGCCAGCGACTTGCCGGTGATCATCTCGCTGCCGCCCAGCTTGCCGCCATCGACGGCCTTCTGCAGGTCGGCGAGGTTCAGCTCCTGGAAATCGCGGCGGAAGATGTTGTTGAAGCCGCGCTTGGGAATACGGCGATGCAGCGGTGTCTGGCCGCCTTCAAAGCCGTTCAGCGCCACGCCGGAGCGCGCGGTCTGGCCCTTGCCGCCGCGGCCCGACGTCTTGCCGAGGCCGGAGCCGATACCACGACCGAGCCGCTTGCGCGGGCGACGGGCGGACGGATTGTCGCGAATTTCGTTGAGCTTCATGTGCTGTCTTCCAGTTCTGCGTCGCGGAGGGCCTTAAGCCTGCTCCTCGACTTCAATAAGGTGCCGCACCTTCGTGATCATTCCGCGCACCGACGGCGTGTCCTCAAGGACGCGCGAGCGATGCAGCTTGTTGAGGCCAAGGCCAACCAGCGTCGCAAGCTGATCCTGCGTGCGGCCTATCGGGCTGCCCTTCTGCGTGACCTTGACGGTCTTGCCCTTTTTCTTGTCGCTCATGGTCTAACTCCTGGTCGGGCGACTATTCGCGGGCTGCCGCGCCGGCCGCATCGGCCTCGCGACGACCGAGAAGGTCACCGATCTTCTTGCCACGACGCGACGCCACCGAACGCGGGCTCGAGATGCTGTTCAGGGCATCGAACGTCGCCTTGATCATGTTATGCGGGTTGGACGAGCCAATCGACTTCGCCACCACATCCTGCAGGCCGAGGCTTTCGAAAATGGCGCGCATCGGGCCGCCGGCGATGATGCCCGTACCTGCCTTCGCGGCGCGAATCACGACCTTGCCGGCGCCATAGCGGCCGCGCACATCATGATGGATCGTGCGGCCTTCGCGCAGCGGAATGCGCTTCATCGCGCGCTTGGCGGATTCGGTTGCCTTGCGGATGGCTTCGGGAACTTCCTTCGCCTTGCCGGTGCCGTAGCCCGCGCGGCCCTTGCCGTCGCCGACAACAACCACTGCGGCGAAACCGAAGCGGCGGCCACCCTTAACAACCTTGGCAACGCGGTTGATGCTGACGAGCTTCTCAACCAGATCGCTCTCTTCGCGATTGTCGCCGCCGCCTTCGCGCCGACGTCCGCGTCCACCGCCACCTTGACCTTCGTTACGTGCCATCGTCAAAAATCTCCAGTATGCGTGCGGCTCAGAAGTCGAGCCCGCCCTCGCGGGCGGCGTCGGCCAGGGCCTTGATGCGGCCGTGATAGATATGGCCGCCACGATCGAAAACGACGGTCGTAATACCGGCCTTCTTCGCCCGCTCGGCGATCAGCTTGCCGACTTCCTTGGCGGCGCCGACATTTCCACCGTTCTTCAGGCTGCCCTTCAGGTCGGTATCCAGGCTCGACGCGGCCGCCAGGGTGACGCCCTTCGTGTCATCGATGATCTGGGCATAGATATGCTTCGACGACCGGAACACCGTGAGGCGCAGGCGACCGATCGAATTCTTGCGGAGAGCCAGGCGCTGACGCTGCTGGCGGCGCTCGAAAAGTTGGGTTGATGTGAGCATGGGGCCCTACTTCTTCTTGCCTTCCTTGCGGCGGATCTTTTCGAAATCGTACTTGATGCCCTTGCCCTTGTAAGGCTCGGGCTTCCGCATCGCACGGATTTCGGCGGCCACCTGGCCAACTTTCTGACTGTCCGAACCCGTGATCGCGATCGTGGTCTGCTTTTCGCCGACCTTGATCGCGATCCCTTCGGGGATCGGATACTTGATGTCGTGGCTGTAACCGAGCTGCAGGTTGAGGTTCTTCCCCTCAAGCTGCGCGCGATAGCCGACGCCGTTGATCTCGAGGTTCGTCGTGAAGCCGGCGGAGACGCCCTTCACGCTGGTCGAGATCAGCGCGCGCGCCGTGCCCCACAGGGCGCGGGCGCGCTTGCTCTGGTCGCGCGGGGTCACCGTGACCTTGTTGTCGGCAACCGCGATGCTGACATCGGTCGGCAGCGTGTAGGACTGCTTGCCGAGCTTGCCGGCAATCGTCACGGTCTGACCGACGACGGCAACATTGACGCCGTTCGGGATCGCAACCGGGTTCTTTCCAATACGTGACATAGATCGTTCTTTCAGAACCTGAGGTCAGAACACCTGGCAGAGGACTTCGCCGCCGACATTGGCAGCGCGGGCCTCGGTATCAGACATCACACCGCGGGGCGTCGAAAGAATGGCGATGCCGAGACCGCCATAAACCTTCGGCAGATCCGCGATCTTGGAGTAGACGCGGCGACCGGGCTTGGAGACACGGGTGATCTCCTTAATAACCGGGGTACCTTCGTCGTACTTCAACTCGATGCTGAACAGCGGAATACCTGTCCGCAGTTCCGACCACGAGAAGCCGCGGATGTAACCTTCACGCTGCAGCACTTCCAGCACGCTCTTGCGGAGCTTCGACGCCGGACAATCGACGGCACGCGCACCAACTGATTGGGCATTGCGGATGCGCGTAAGCATATCGCCGATGGGATCGCTAATCGCCATATCCAATAACTCCGTTTACCAGCTCGACTTGACCATGCCGGGAATCTGCCCGGTGGAGGCCAATTCACGCAGTGCGATGCGCGACAGCTTAAACTTGCGATAATTTGCCCGAGGCCGGCCCGTCAGCTCGCAGCGCAGACGGTAACGGTTCGGAGATGAGTTGCGCGGCAGCTCGGCGAGCTTCAGCTGGGCCGCAAACCTGTCTTCCATGGACAGAGTGCGGTCGCCGGCAATTTCCTTAAGCCGCGCGCGCTTGGGGCCGTACTGCTTGGCCAGACGGGCACGCCGCTTGTTTTTCTCGATGGAACTCTTCTTTGCCATAAAGCTCGAACTCCGCCGGTTCAGTTCATAAACGGCATGTTGAAACCCTTGAGAAGCGCCTTCGCCTCGTCATTGGTCTTTGCCGTCGTCACGATGATGATGTCCATGCCCCGAATAGTGTCGATCTTGTCGTAGTTGATTTCGGGGAAAACGATCTGTTCTTTGAGGCCCAGCGCGTAATTGCCGCGCCCATCAAAGCTCTTGGCCGACACGCCGCGGAAGTCGCGGACGCGGGGAAGCGCGATGGTGACCAGGCGATCCAGAAATTCGTACATGCGGGTGCCGCGCAGCGTGACCTTCACACCGATCGGCAGGCCCTTGCGCAGCTTGAAGTTGGCGATCGCCTTCTTCGAGCGAACCATCTGGGGCTTCTGGCCGGAAATCGCCGTCAGGTCGGCGATCGCCGCATCCATCTTCTTGATGTCGGATGTCGTTTCGCCCACGCCCATGTTGATGATGATCTTTTCCAGCTTCGGAACCTGCATGTGGTTCTTGTAACTGAACTGCTTCATCAGCTCAGGCTTGACGGTCGTGTTGTAGGATTCTTGCAGACGCGTTGCCATGGCGCTCACCGATCAATGATTTCGCCGGACCGCAGGGCGAAACGCACCTTGCGATCATCGACGGTTTTGTAGCCAACGCGGGTCGGCTTACGGTCTTTGGGGTCGATCAGGGAAACGTTCGACGCGTGGATCGGGCCTTCCTTCTCCACGATGCCGCCGGCCTGGCCGGCGCCCGGACGGGTATGCCGCTTGACCATGTTCACGCCCTGCACGAGCACGCGGTTCTCGGTCGGGAACACGCGGAGCACGTCGCCGGACTTACCCTTGTCGCGACCAGTGATCACGACGACAGTGTCGCCCTTGCGGATCTTCATCTTGATGCGTTCGGCTTCCATCACAGCACCTCGGGTGCCAGGCTGATGATCTTCATGTAGCCCTTAGAGCGCAGTTCGCGCGTCACGGGCCCGAAGATGCGTGTCCCGATCGGCTCACCTTCCTTGGAGATGAGCACGGCGGCGTTGCGGTCGAAGCGTAGCGTCGAGCCATCGTTGCGGCGGATGGCGAAGCGGGTCCGCACGATCACCGCCTGGTGAACGTCGCCCTTCTTCACGCGGCCGCGCGGAATCGCTTCCTTGACCGACACGACAATCACGTCGCCGATCGAAGCCGTCTTTCGTTTGGAGCCACCGAGAACCTTTACGCACTGCACGCGGCGTGCGCCGGAGTTATCGGCGACCTCCAGATTGGATTGCATCTGGATCATTTACGTCGTCCTTCCTCAGGCCTTCGCCGCGGCTTCGCCGGCCAGGACTTCCCAGCGCTTGCGCTTGGAAATCGGACGGCACTCACGGATGGCGACCCGGTCGCCAACCTTCACTTTGTTCGTCTCATCGTGCGCCAGGTACTTTTCCGAGCGGGTGATGAATTTTTTGTACTGGGGATGCATGAAACGGCGATCGACCTTGACCGTCACGGTCTTCTCGGTCGCGTCGCTCACGACAACTCCTTGCAGGACACGCCTCGGCATGACTTTTCCTTCGTCCTTCTTACTTGGCGGCCGGCGCAGAACGAACGCGCTCGCCGAGGATGGTCTCAATGCGCGCGATGTCCTTGCGGACGACGCGCACGCGGGCGGTGTTCTCGAGCTGGCCGCTCGATTTCTGAAAGCGCAGGTTGAACTGCTCTTTCTTGAGGTCGGAAAGCTGTGTCTTCAGCTCGTCCGGCGTCTTGGTGCGGAGGTCGGTTACCTTCATGGACTCAGGCCTCCTCGCCGAGACGGGTGATCAGCTTGGTCTTGATCGGCAGCTTGGCTGCCGCGAGCGTGAACGCTTCGGAGGCGATCGCCTTTGTGACGCCGTCGATCTCGAACAGGATGCGGCCCGGCTTCACGCGACACACCCAGAATTCGGGCGTGCCCTTGCCGGAACCCATGCGGACTTCAGCCGGCTTCTTTGACACCGGCACGTCGGGGAAGATGCGAATCCACACGCGACCGACGCGCTTGAGATGACGGGTAATCGTGCGGCGCGCGGCTTCGATCTGACGCGCGGTGATGCGCGTCGGCTCCAGGGCCTTGAGGCCGAAGGCGCCGAAGTTCAGCGTGAAGCCGCCCTTGGCGTTGCCGTGGATACGGCCCTTATGCGCCTTGCGGAATTTCGTACGTTTCGGTTGCAACATGGTTCTGTTCCAGTCTTCCGATCAGCGCGCCGGCGCCTGTTCGGCGGCGCGCTTGTCCTGCGCCATGGGGTCGTGCTCCATGATCTCGCCCTTGAACACCCACACCTTGACGCCGCAGGTGCCGTAGGTGGTCTTGGCGGTCGCGGTTCCGAAGTCGATGTCGGCGCGCAGCGTATGCAGCGGCACACGACCTTCGCGATACCACTCGACGCGGGCGATTTCAGCGCCGCCGAGACGGCCGGCGCAGTTGATCCGGATGCCGAGAGCACCGAGACGCATTGCCGACTGAACCGCGCGCTTCATCGCGCGACGGAAGGCAACGCGGCGCTCGAGCTGCTGGGCAATGTTTTCAGCCACCAGCTTGGCGTCGATCTCCGGCTTGCGGATTTCGACGATGTTGAGGTTGACCTCGCTCTTGGTGACCTTGGCGAGATCCGAGCGCAGCTTCTCGATGTCGGCGCCCTTCTTGCCGATCACGACACCCGGACGCGCCGTGTGGATCGTGATGCGGGCCTTCTTGGCCGGCCGCTCGATGACGATGCGGGCAACACCCGCCTGCTGCAGGCGCGAGTTGAGATAAGCGCGGAGCTGAATGTCTTCGTGCAGCAGCTTCGAATAGTCGTCGACGGCGAACCAGCGCGAATCCCACGTGCGGTTGATGCCGAGGCGAAGCCCGATCGGGTTGACTTTTTGACCCATGGTTAGGCGCTCTTCTGTGCGGTTTTCGCCGCCTCGCGCTCGCGCACGATGACGGTCAGATGGCTGAACGGCTTCACGATGCCGGCGGAGCGGCCGCGGCCGCGGGCATGCCAGCGGCGCATCGCGAACGCGCGACCGACATGGGCTTCGGCGACAAACAGGCGGTCAACGTCGAGCTGATGGTTGTTCTCGGCATTGGCGATCGCCGCCTGCAGCACCTTCTTCACCGTGACGGCGATGCGGCGCTTGGAGAACGTCAGCTGCGCGAGCGCCTTGGAGGCGTCGAGGCCGCGGATCATTTCCGCGACCAGGTTCAGCTTGCGCGGGCTGACGCGGATGGCGCGGGCGATGGCCTGCGCCTCGTTATCGGCGCGACGGCGGGGCTTGGCTTGCTTGCTCATTAGTCCCTCTTCGCGGTCTTGTCGCCGCCACCGGTGGCGGTGTGACCGTGGAAGCTGCGGGTCGGCGAGAACTCACCGAACTTGTGGCCGACCATGTTCTCGGTCACCAGCACCGGCAGGAACTTGTGCCCGTTGTAGACGCCGAACGTCAGGCCGACGAACTGCGGGAGAATCGTGGAGCGGCGCGACCAGATCTTGATGATCTCGTTGCGGCCTGTGCCCCGGGATTTCTCCGCCTTCTTGAGGAGATACCCGTCAACAAACGGGCCTTTCCATGTCGCGCGCGCCACGTGGCTTCTCCGTTACTTCGCGTTGCGCCGACGGACGATGAACTGGTCCGTCTGCTTGTTATGACGAGTCTTGGCACCCTTGGTCGGCTTGCCCCACGGGGTGACCGGGTGACGGCCGCCCTTGGTACGGCCTTCACCGCCGCCATGCGGGTGATCGATCGGGTTCATGGCCGTGCCGCGCACGGACGGGCGCCAGCCCATCCAGCGGTTACGCCCGGCCTTGCCGAGCTTGACGTTCTGCTGGTCCGGGTTCGACACCGAGCCGATGGTCGCCAGGCATTCGCCGGGGATCTTGCGGACTTCGCCCGAGGACAGGCGGAGCAGCGCGTAACCCTGATCCTTGCCGACGAGCTGGACGAAGGAGCCGGCGGAACGGGCAATCTTGCCGCCGCTGCCGGGCTTCATCTCGACGTTATGAATGATCGTGCCGACCGGGATGTTGCGCATCGGCAGCGCATTGCCCGGCTTGATGTCGACGCGGTCGCCCGAGACGACCTGATCGCCCACGGCAAGACGCTGCGGCGCCAGGATGTAGTTGAGCGTGCCGTCCGTATACTTCAGCAGCGCGATGAAGGCCGTGCGGTTGGGATCGTATTCGATCCGCTCCACCGTCGCCGCCATGTCGAACTTCTTGCGCTTGAAGTCGATGACGCGATAACGGCGCATATGACCGCCGCCGCGATGACGCGTCGTGATGTGGCCGTGATTGTTGCGGCCGCCGCTCGACTTCAGACCCTCGGTGAGGGACTTGACGGGACCACCCTTCCACAGCTCCTTGCGGTCGATCAGGACGAGCTGGCGGAGGCTGGGCGTCGCCGGTTTGAATGTCTTAAGTGCCATGATTCCGGTTCCGTCAGATGCCCGTGGTCACGTCGATCGAGTTACCCTCGGCCAACGTCACAACGGCTTTCTTGTAATCCGAACGCCGGCCAAGCCGGCCGCGGAAGCGCTTCGACTTGCCCATCACGTTGATCGTGTTCACGCCGGTCACCTTGACCTTGAACAGCGTCTCGACAGCGGCCTTGATCAGGGGCTTGTTCGCATCCGGACGGACGCGGAACGTCACCTGATTGAATTCGCTGCCGCGCGTCGCCTTTTCGGTGATCACGGGCGCAAGAATCACGCCATACAGCATGTCCTTGTCGTAGGTCTGCTTCTTCTTCTTTGCGTCGCTCATTTCAGGCGCGCCTCCAGGTGCTGCACGGCATCGCGCGTGAGAACGAGCGTCTCGCGGCGCAGGATGTCGTAAACGTTGGCGCCCTGCTGCGGCAGGACATCGACCTGCGGCAGGTTGCGCGCGGCGCGGGCGAAATTCTGGTCGAGTTCCGGACCGTCGATCACCAGGACAGAACCAAAGCCGAGGGACTTGAACTGCTTGGCCAGGTCGCTGGTCTTGATCTTCGCCAGCTTCGCGCCGTCGAGGATAATCAGCTTGCCTTCGGCCTGCTTGGTCGAGAGCGCGGTCTTGAGCGCCAGCTTGCGGACCTTCTTGGGCAGATCGAACGCGTGGCTGCGCGGCGTCGGTCCGAAGATCACGGCGCCGTGGCGCCACTGCGGGCTACGGGTCGAACCGTGACGCGACGTACCGCCACCCTTCTGGGGACGCGGCTTGCGGCCACCGCCGGAGACTTCACCGATCTCCTTGGTGTCGTGCGTGCCGGCCTGACGCTTGGCGAGCTGCCAGCGCACCATACGGGCGAGGATGTCAGGGCGCGCGGGGCGACCGAACACGTCGTCGCTGACGTCGATCGAGCCGGCGTCCTTGTTGTCGAGAGTCTTGACCGAAAGCTTCATGGCGTCGCGTCCTTCGCTTCCGTCGCCTCGCCGGCTTTCCGGGTCGAGGCCGGGAACGGCAGGTCTTTGGGAAGTTTGCGCTTCACCGCATCGGTGACGCGGACATAACCACCGGCCGAACCGGGAACCGCGCCACTGATCAGGATCAGGCCGCGCTCCACGTCGGTACCGACGATCTTTAGATTTTGCGTGGTCACACGCGTCGCACCCATGTGGCCAGCCATCTTCTTGCCCTTGAACGTACGACCGGGATCCTGACGCTGGCCGGTCGAACCGTGGCTACGATGGCTCACGGAAACGCCGTGCGACGCCTCGAGGCCGGCGAAGTTGTGGCGCTTCATGACACCGGCAAACCCCTTACCGACGGAGATGCCGGAAACGTCGACGAACTGGCCCGCGACGAAATGGCTGGCCATGATCTCGGCGCCAACTTCCACGAGCGCGTCGGCGCTCACGCGGAATTCGGTCACCTTCTTCTTCGGCTCAACCTTCGCCTTGGCGAAGTGGCCGCGAACGGCCTTGCTGACGTTCTTGATCTTGGCTTTCTGAATGCCGAGCTGCACGGCCGTGTAGCCGTCCTTCTCGACTGTGCGAACTGCCACGACCTGACACTGGTCGAGACGAAGCACGGTCACAGGCACGTGGGCGCCCTCTTCGTTGAAGAGGCGCGTCATGCCGACTTTCTGTGCGATGACACCGGTACGCATGGCTATATCCAATTTCCTCGGGGGCTCACGCCGGTCCGAGCTTGATCTCAACGTCCACGCCGGCGGCGAGGTCGAGTTTCATCAATGCATCCACCGTCTGCGGTGTCGGATCGACGATGTCGAGCAGACGCCGGTGTGTGCGGATTTCGAACTGTTCACGGCTCTTCTTGTCGACGTGCGGGCTGCGGTTGACCGTGAACTTTTCCAGCTCGGTCGGCAGCGGGATCGGCCCGCGCACCTGCGCGCCGGTCCGCTTGGCCGTGTTCACGATCTCGCTCGTCGACTGATCGAGGATGCGATGATCGAACGCTTTAAGCCGGATGCGGATGCCTTGATGTTCCATATTCTCTGTCTCTCTTTACGCGGTCGGCCAGGGTTGCGGTTAATGCGGCTGGTCGACCGCGGAAGAAAAGGTCCTACTCGATAACCTTGGCGACGACGCCAGCGCCGACGGTGCGGCCGCCTTCGCGGATGGCGAAGCGCAGGCCCTCGTCCATCGCGATCGGCGCGATCAGGTGCACTTCCATCGAGATGTTGTCGCCGGGCATCACCATTTCCGTACCCGCCGGCAGAACCACCGAGCCCGTCACATCCGTCGTGCGGAAGTAGAACTGCGGACGATAGTTCGAGAAGAACGGCGTATGACGGCCGCCCTCTTCCTTCGTCAGGATGTACGCCTCGGCCTTGAACTTGGTGTGCGGCGTGATCGAGCCCGGCGCCGCCAGAACCTGGCCGCGCTCGACTTCTTCACGCTTCGTGCCACGCAGCAGCGCGCCGATGTTGTCGCCCGCCTCGCCGCTGTCCAGCAGCTTGCGGAACATCTCAACGCCGGTGACCGTCGTGCGGACCGTCGGCTTGATGCCCACGATCTCAACTTCTTCGTTCACCTTGATGATGCCGCGCTCAACGCGACCCGTCACAACCGTGCCGCGGCCCGAGATCGTGAACACGTCTTCGATCGGCATCAGGAACGGCTTGTCCTTCGGGCGCGTCGGCTGCGGGATGCTCGCATCAACCGCCGCCATCAGCTCCAGGATCGCTTCCTTGCCGAGCTTCGGCTCCTTGCCTTCCAGCGCCATCAGCGCCGAACCGCGGATGATCGGAATGTCGTCGCCCGGGAATTCGTACTTCGACAGAAGCTCGCGCACTTCCATCTCGACCAGGTCCAGAAGCTCCGCGTCCTCGACCATGTCGCACTTGTTCAGGAACACCACCAGCGCCGGCACGCCGACCTGACGGGCCAAGAGGATGTGCTCGCGGGTCTGCGGCATCGGGCCGTCGGCAGCGCTCACCACCAGGATCGCGCCGTCCATCTGCGCGGCACCCGTGATCATGTTCTTCACGTAGTCGGCATGACCCGGGCAATCCACGTGCGCGTAATGGCGGTTCTTCGTCTCGTACTCGACGTGCGCCGTGTTGATCGTGATGCCGCGCGCCTTCTCTTCCGGCGCCTTGTCGATCTGGTCGTACGCCATGAACGTCGCGCCGCCCGTCTCGGCCAGAATCTTCGTAATCGCAGCCGTCAGCGACGTCTTCCCATGGTCAACGTGCCCAATCGTCCCGATGTTGCAGTGCGGCTTGTTCCGCTCAAACTTCGCTTTCGCCATTTTTCTTCTCCTTCTCCCTTATTCTCAGGCCATCTTCGCGCGGACTTCATCCGCGACTGCCTGCGGGACCTGCTCATAGTGGTCGAAATGCATCGTATACGTCGCACGACCCTGGCTCATCGAGCGCAGGTTGTTGACGTAACCGAACATGTTGGCGAGCGGGACCATCGCATGGATGACGCGCGCGTTGCCGCGGCTGTCCATGTTGCTGATCTGCCCACGGCGGCTGTTAAGGTCGCCGATGACGTCGCCCATGTAGTCTTCCGGCGTCACCACCTCGACCCGCATCATCGGCTCGAGGAGCTTCGGGTTTGCTCGCGTGATCGCCTCGCGGAAGTTCGCGCGCGCCGCGATTTCGAAAGCCAGAGCCGATGAGTCAACGTCGTGGTACGCGCCGTCGATCAGCGTCGCCTTGAAGTCGATGACCGGGAAGCCGGCCAGCGGACCCGCGTTGCGGGCAGAGTCGAGACCCTTGACGACACCAGGCACGTATTCACGCGGCACTGAGCCACCGACAGTATCGTTCTCGAACTCATAACCGAAACCAGCCGGCATCGGCTCGTAGCGGACCTTGATGCGGGCGAACTGGCCCGAACCACCGGACTGCTTCTTATGGGTGTAGTCGTGTTCGTGGGCCTTGCTGATCGTCTCGCGATAGGCGACCTGCGGCGCGCCGACATTCGCCTCGACCTTGAACTCGCGCTTCATGCGATCGACGATGATTTCGAGGTGGAGTTCGCCCATCCCCTTGATGATCGTCTGGCCGGATTCGGCATCGCTGCTGACGCGGAACGACGGATCTTCGGTGGCCAGGCGCGCCAGCGCCATGCCCATCTTTTCCTGGTCGCCCTTGGTCTTCGGCTCGACGGCAACTTCGATGACCGGCTCGGGGAATTCCATGCGCTCAAGCACGATCGGCTTGTTCTCGTCGCACAGCGTATCGCCGGTGGTGGTCAACTTGAGGCCAGCCAGCGCCACGATGTCGCCGGCGCGGGCCTCCTTGATGTCTTCGCGATGGTTTGCATGCATCAGCAGCATACGGCCGATACGCTCGCCCTTGTCCTTGACCGAGTTCAGCACACCGGTCGCGGTGCTCAGCGTGCCTGAATAGACGCGCATGAAGGTCAGCGAGCCAACATACGGGTCGGTCATGATCTTGAATGCGAGACCCGAGAACGGCTCGCTGTCTTCGCACTTGCGGAGCATCTCGGTCTTGCCGTCGACGCTGGTGCCCTTGACGCCACCGACATCGGCCGGCGACGGCAGGTAATCGACGACGGCGTCGAGCAGCGGCTGCACGCCCTTGTTCTTGAAGGACGAACCGCAGATGACCGGATAGAACTTGCTGGCGACGGTGCCCTTGCGGATACAGGCCTTGAGCGTCGCCTCGTCCGGCTCGGTGCCGCCGAGATACGCCTCGAGCACCGCATCGTCCATCTCAACGACGGCCTCGAGCAGCTTGGCGCGATATTCCAGCGCCTTTTCCTTCATGTCGTCCGGGATCTCGCCGAGGATGTATTCGGCGCCCATCGTCTCGTCTTTCCACGTGACGGATTTCATGCGGACGAGATCGACGACACCAATGAAGTTGCTCTCCGCGCCGATCGGCAACTGGAGAACGACCGGCTTGGCGCCGAGGCGATCAATGATCGTGTCGACCGACATGTAGAAATCGGCGCCGATACGATCCATCTTGTTGACGTAGCAGATGCGCGGCACGCTGTACTTGTCGGCCTGGCGCCACACGGTCTCGGACTGAGGCTCGACGCCGCTCACGCCGTCGAACGCGGCAACCGCGCCGTCGAGGACGCGCAGCGAACGCTCGACTTCAATCGTGAAGTCAACGTGGCCGGGAGTGTCGATAATGTTGATGCGGTGGTCGCGCCAGAAAGCGGTCGTCGCGGCGGACGTGATCGTGATGCCGCGTTCCTGCTCCTGCTCCATCCAGTCCATCGTGGCGGTGCCTTCATGCACTTCGCCGATCTTGTAGGACTTGCCGGTGTAGAAAAGGATGCGCTCGGTCGTCGTCGTCTTGCCGGCGTCAATATGGGCCATGATGCCGATATTGCGATAGCGATCGAGGGGGGTTGTACGAGACATGACGTTATTCCGCTTCGCCGATTACCAGCGATAGTGAGAGAAGGCGCGGTTGGCGTCGGCCATACGATGCGTGTCTTCGCGCTTCTTGACCGCGGCACCGCGGTTGTTCGAAGCGTCGAGCAGCTCAGCCGACAGACGGTCGGTCATCGTATGCTCCGTACGCGCACGCGCCGAAGCGATCAGCCAACGGATAGCCAGCGCCTGACCACGGTCCTGACGAACCTCGACCGGCACCTGGTAGGTGGCGCCGCCGACGCGGCGCGAGCGGACTTCGAGGCCCGGACGAACATTGTCGAGCGCGCCATGGAAGATCTTCAGAGCTTCCTGGCCGGTCTTCTTCTGGATGATATCGAGAGCACCATAAAGGATGCCTTCGGCGACCGACTTGCGGCCGGAATACATCATGCTGTTCATGAAACGCGTGAGAACGAGATCACCAAACTTCGGATCCGGCAGAACTTCACGGCGTTGAGCAGCGCGGCGGCGTGACATACTCGTCTCTCCTTACTTAGGCCGCTTGGCGCCGTATTTCGAACGGCGTTGCTTGCGGTCCTTGACGCCCTGCGTATCGAGGCTGCCGCGGATGATGTGATAGCGCACACCGGGCAAATCCTTGACGCGACCGCCGCGGATCATCACGACCGAATGTTCCTGCAGGTTATGGCCTTCGCCGGGAATGTAGCTGGTGACTTCGAAACCGTTGGTCAGGCGGACGCGGGCAACCTTACGAAGCGCCGAGTTCGGCTTCTTCGGCGTTGTCGTATAGACGCGCGTGCAAACGCCACGCTTCTGCGGTGAGCCGCGAAGCGCCGGCACCTTGTTGCGGTCGGGCTTGCTCGTCCGCCCAAAGCGAATCAGCTGATTGACCGTCGGCATACCGGATCGTTCCTCTTCTGCCTAACCTTCGATGCGCCTCTGCCCACCAGAACAGACGCGCCAACAAACAAAACGCCCGACGAGACGCACACCCTGCATCAGGAGAGGGTGTCCCGCGGGCACTCATGCGTCGATACGTTCGACGCCAACGTTGTCAAATTTACCCGGAGCCGCGTCTCGAACGCATGCGTTCGACTACCAGCCCTGCGAAAGGTGGCCGGAATATATGGACCGGGGGGGGTGGCGTCAAGCTTAACCACACGCCAAGCGTTATTGTTATGACCCCAATTTCATCCTTTTGCGTCAAGTGGTTGGCGGAAGGGGCGCCCCAGCCGCATGGCAGGGGGTCCCGGTGTGTCGTCGCTACCGGTAGTACTGAATTCCGCTATGATCCCCAAGGTACCGTGTCCCGTCCGTCTCCGAGCAGGTCATGACCGAAGAATCCGCCGAAAATCCGGACGTTGAGTCACCTGACAGTCTGAATGATGCGGGTGTCCGAATCGCCTCCAGCGATCCACAGGCTGCCCTTGTCCTGTTTGAGCGGGCCCTCAAGGCGCGACCGGACGATTCGGAGGCACTCTTCAACCGTGGCGCGGTCCTTCATCGCCTGGAACGGCTCGATGAGGCCCTCTCCGACTATGAGCGAGCGCTCGTGCTGAACCCTGCCAATGTTTCGGCGCTCAGCAATCGCGGCGCGGTGCTCCTGCTGCAACGACGCTTTGAAGATGCCATCGCCAACTACGACCGTGCCCTGACGATCAGCGACAGGCCCGCCCTGCATTACAATCGCGGTCTCGCATGCCTTTCGCTGGGACGACACGCGGAGGCACTGACCGAATTCGATCGAACGCTTGCACTCGATGCCATCCACGCCGCGGCTACACATCAGCGTGGTGTTGCGCTCGTGAAACTCAGCCGGCATCAGAACGCCCTGGCGGCCTTCGACCGCGCACTGTCCCTTCAGCCGACTAACGCCGCGCTTCTTCACGACCGGGCCTGCACTTTGCTGCATCTCGACCGCGCGAACGACGCGTTGGCGGCGTTCGACGCCGCGCTGGCCGCCCAGCCGAATTTTGCAGAAGCGCGCACCAATCGTGCCGCAGCCCTGCTACATCTTCGGCATACCGACGACGCGTTCGGGAGCTTCGCTAAAGCGCTGGAGGACGATCCGCGCCACGCACCGGCGTATTACAGTCGTGCCCGCGCCTTCCACGAAATGAACCGATTGCCGGACGCCATCGCTGACTATGAGCGATTCCTGGAACTGCGACCGGATGACGCCGCCGCGCGCTTCGATCTCAGCGTGGCCCAGCTCTGCCTCGGCGACTACGCGACCGGCTGGCAGAACTATGAATTACGTTGGACCATGCCGAACGGAAGACCCCATCAGCGCGGCTTTTCCCAGCCTTTGTGGCGCGGCCAGTTTGATCTACGCGGCCGGACGTTATTGCTTCACGCCGAACAGGGGATTGGCGATACCATTCAGTGCCTGCGCTTTATCCCAATGCTTCGCGAGCGGGGCGCGAAAATCGTTCTGGAAATACCGGTGCCGCTCAGGCCTCTGGTGCAGGCATTCCCTGAGGTGAGCGCCGTAACTGCCTATGGCGAGGCCCTCCCCTCTTTCGACTGTCATTGCCCACTCCTGACTCTGCCGCTAGCCCTCGGCATCAGCGTTGAGACAATTCCCGCCGAAAAGCCATATCTCGCGGCTGGCCCCGCCTACATCGCTCGCTGGACGAAAACGCTCAAGGATGTCGAACGGCCGCGCGTCGGCTTGGTCTGGGCAGGAAGCGGCACGAATACGCGAGACCTCACGCGCTCCATTCCGCTGGCAACGCTTGGGCCGGTGCTCGCCCGGAGCGAATTTTCGTTCGTCAGCCTGCAGAAAGATCTGCGCACCGGTGATCGCGAGGCACTGACGGCAACAGGTATTCATCACATCGGCGATCAACTGGGCGACTTCGCGGACACCGCCGCCGCGCTCTCGCTGATAGATCTCGTGATTTCGGTCGACACCGCAGTGGCGCATCTTGCCGGAGCGCTCGGCAAGCCGACCTGGATCCTCCTGCCCTTCGCACCGGACTGGCGCTGGATGCTGGAGCGCAACGACAGTCCCTGGTATCCGACCGCGCGCCTATTCCGCCAGCGGCGGGTCGGCGACTGGGAGAGCGTGGTTACCGACGTGGCGTCAGCGCTCGCCCGCCTCCTTCCGTCGCCCTGAAACGAAAACAGCCCCAGCGCGATGCTAGGGCTGTTCCGTTGCTTGAGGGGCTGTGTCGTCAGCCCGCTTTGGCCCGGCGGCGGCCGCCGGCGATCGCGCGAGGCTTTTCTTCCGCCGCACTGGTCGTCGCGCCGCCATCCTCCTGATTCGCAGCCAGGAATTCGCGGTCGCGCTCGGCGGCGACCTGGCGCATACGCGCCATGACACTGCCGGTACCGGCCGGGATAAGACGGCCGACGATCACGTTTTCCTTCAGACCCGCGAGATTGTCGACCTTGCCGACCACGGCGGCTTCGGTGAGCACGCGCGTTGTCTCCTGGAACGACGCCGCAGAGATGAACGAGCGGGTCTGCAGGCTGGCCTTCGTGATGCCCTGAAGCACCGGCTTGGCCGACGCCAGCTTGTAACCTTCGTTCGTCGCCTTGACGTTTGCTTCGTCGAACTCCTCGCGGTCGATCTGCTCGCCCGTCAGGAAGGTCGTCTCACCCGGATCGTCGATCTCAACCTTCTGCAGCATCTGACGGACAATCACTTCGATGTGCTTGTCGTTGATCTTCACGCCCTGCAGACGATAGACGTCCTGGATCTCGTTGACGAGATAGGTGGCCAGCGCTTCCACGCCGAGCACACGCAGGATGTCGTGCGGAACCGGGTTGCCGTCCATCAGCAGATCGCCGCGCTGCACATAGTCGCCTTCCTGGACGCTGATGTGCTTGCCCTTCGGGATCAGATACTCGACCGGCTCCAGAGTCTCGTCCGTCGGGCGGACCAGAATGCGGCGCTTGGTCTTGTAGTCCTTGCCAAACTCGACGCGGCCTTCGCCTTCGCTGATGATCGCGAAATCCTTGGGCTTTCGCGCTTCAAACAGTTCGGCAACGCGCGGCAGACCGCCGGTGATGTCGCGGGTCTTCGACGACTCGCGCGGGATACGCGCGAGGATGTCGCCCGCCTTCACCTCGGCACCGTTCTCGACTGAGAGGATGGCGTCCACCGACATGAAGTAACGCGCCTCGAGCCCGTTCGCGAGCGTGAGGATGTTACCCTTCTTGTCCTGCAGAACCATACGCGGACGGAGTTCCGCGCCCTTCGGCTGCTGGCGCCAGTCGACGACGACCTTGTTCGAGATGCCGGTCGCTTCGTCCATGAGCTCTCGCATCGACACGCCTTCGATCAGATCGACATAGGCGGCGATACCGTCCTTCTCGGTGACGATCGGCAGCGTATACGGATCCCATTCGGCGATCCGCTGGCCCTTCTTGACCTCTGCACCCTCGTCCAGGAGCAGCTTGGCACCGTACGGAACGCGATGGCGCGCGCGCTCGCGACCGTTCTCGTCGATCAGGACAACTTCCGTGTTACGGCCCATGACGACCGGAACCTTGGAGCTGTTGATAACGACGTTGCGGTTGTGAACCTTGATCTTCGCATCGTAGGCCGCCTCGACCGACGACTGCTCGGCGCCGCGCTGGACCGCGCCACCGATGTGGAAGGTACGCATCGTCAGCTGGGTACCGGGCTCGCCGATCGACTGCGCGGCGATGATGCCGACCGCCTCGCCGACGTTGACGACCGTGCCGCGCGCAAGGTCGCGGCCGTAGCAGGCGCCACAGACCCCGTTCTTGCTCCGGCAGGTCAGGACCGAGCGGATTTGAAGCTGCTCGATGCCGGCCTTGTCGATCAGGTCGACTTCTTCTTCGGTGATGAGCTGCGCCGCCTTGACCAGCAGCTTCCCGGTCGCGGGATCGACGATATCCAGTGCCGAGGAACGGCCGAGGATGCGCTCGCTGAGCGGCGAAATAACTTCGCCGCCTTCGACGACCGCCCGCATGCTCAGACCGTCGGTGGTCCCACAATCGTCTTCGATGATGATCGCGTCCTGCGCGACGTCAACCAGACGACGCGTCAGGTAACCCGAGTTCGCGGTCTTGAGCGCGGTGTCGGCCAGACCCTTACGGGCGCCGTGCGTCGAGTTGAAGTACTCGAGAACGGTCAGGCCTTCCTTGAAGTTCGAGATGATGGGCGTCTCGATGATTTCGCCCGACGGCTTCGCCATCAGGCCGCGCATGCCGGCCAGCTGCTTGATCTGCGCCGCGGAACCGCGGGCGCCGGAATGCGCCATCATGTAGACGGCGTTGATCCGCTCGCCCTTCTTGGGACGGCTGATTTCCTTCATCATTTCCTCGGCGACCCGGTCGGTACAATGCGACCAGGCGTCGACGACCTTGTTGTACTTCTCGCCCTGGGTGATCAGGCCGTCCTGATACTGCTGCTCGTATTCCTTCACCTTGGTGCGAGTATCCTCGACCAGCTTTTCCTTCGTGGCGGGGATGACGAGATCATCCTTACCGAAGGAAATACCGGCGCGGCAGGCATGGTGGAAACCGAGCGTCATCAGGCGATCGGCGAAGATCACCGTCTCCTTCTGACCGCAATGGCGGTACACCGCATCAATGATGTTGCTGACTTCCTTCTTCGTCAGAAGCTGGTTGATCAGCGCGAACGGCACGTTGGCGTGGTGCGGCAGGATCTGCGACAGCAGGACGCGGCCCGGCGTGGTCTGCATCACGAGCGTGACCGGCGTACCCGTCTTGTCGACGGTCTTGATGCGCGCGCGGATCTTCGAGTGCAGCGTGATGCGGCCATGGAACAGGCCCTGGTCGATTTCGGCGGTATCGCCGAAGACCATGCCTTCGCCCGGCTCGCCGTCGCGCTCCATCGACATGTGATAGAGACCAAGCACGATGTCCTGGCTGGGCACGATGATCGGCTTGCCGTTGGCGGGCGAGAGGATGTTGTTGGTCGACATCATCAGCACGCGTGCTTCGAGCTGGGCTTCCAGCGAAAGCGGCACGTGGACCGCCATCTGGTCACCGTCGAAGTCGGCGTTGAAGGCCGTGCAGACCAAAGGATGCAGCTGGATAGCCTTGCCCTCGATCAGCACCGGCTCGAAAGCCTGGATACCGAGACGATGCAGTGTCGGCGCGCGGTTCAGCATCACCGGATGTTCGCGGATAACCTCTTCGAGGATATCCCACACTTCCGGACGCTCCTTCTCAACCATACGCTTGGCGGCCTTAATGGTGGTCGCCAGGCCATAGAGTTCGAGCTTGGAGTAGATGAACGGCTTGAACAGCTCGAGCGCCATCTTCTTCGGCAGGCCGCACTGGTGCAGCTTGAGCTCGGGACCGACGACGATCACCGAACGGCCGGAATAGTCGACGCGCTTGCCGAGCAGGTTCTGACGGAACCGACCCTGCTTGCCCTTGAGCATGTCGGACAGCGACTTCAGCGGACGCTTGTTGGCGCCGGTGATGACGCGGCCACGGCGGCCGTTGTCGAACAGGGCGTCGACAGCTTCCTGCAGCATGCGCTTTTCGTTACGCACGATGATGTCGGGCGCGCGCAGCTCGATCAGGCGCTTGAGACGGTTGTTACGGTTGATGACGCGGCGATAGAGGTCGTTCAGATCCGACGTCGCGAAGCGGCCGCCATCCAGCGGAACCAGCGGACGCAGTTCCGGCGGGATAACCGGGATCACATCAAGGATCATCCATTCCGGACGGTTGCCGGATTCGATGAAGGACTCGATCAGCTTCAGGCGCTTGACGTATTTCTTGCGCTTGGCCTCGGAGGTCGTCTCCTTGAGGTCGCCGCGCAGCTGCTCGCGCTGCTCTTCGAGGTTGATCTCTGAGAGCATCTTCTTGATGGCCTCGGCGCCGATCATGGCCGAGAAGCTCTCGTCGCCGTGATCTTCCTGCGCCTTGATGAACATGTCTTCCGACAGCAGCTGGCCCGTTTTCAACGGGGTCAGGCCGGGCTCGGTGACGACATAGTTTTCGAAATAGAGGATGCGCTCGAGGTCGCGCAGCGTCATGTCGAGCAGCAGGCCAACGCGGCTCGGCAGCGACTTCATGAACCAGATATGGGCGACGGGCGAGGCCAGCTCGATATGGCCCATGCGCTCGCGGCGCACCTTCGAGAGCGTGACTTCAACGCCGCACTTCTCGCAGATGATGCCGCGATACTTCATGCGCTTGTACTTGCCGCACAGGCACTCGTAGTCCTTGATTGGTCCGAAGATGCGCGCGCAGAACAGACCATCGCGTTCCGGCTTGAACGTCCGGTAGTTGATGGTTTCCGGCTTCTTGATCTCGCCGAACGACCACGAGCGGATACGCTCGGGGCTGGCGATCGTGATCTTGAGCTGGTCGAACTGCGCGGGAGCAGTGGGCTGGCCAAAGATCTGTGCAACTTCTTGGTTCATGTCTTTAACTCCTGAAGAGCGAAACGCTGGGCGACTGAGACGGGAGAGTCGTCAGTAGCTCCGCTGGTTCAGCTCCACGTTGAGGCCGAGCGACCGGAGTTCCTTCACCAGAACGTTGAAGGATTCCGGGATACCGGCCTCGAAATTGTCGTCGCCGCGAACGATCGCCTCGTACACCTTTGTACGACCCGAAACGTCGTCCGATTTGACGGTAAGGATTTCCTGCAGCGTGTACGCCGCGCCGTAAGCCTCGAGCGCCCACACTTCCATTTCGCCGAAGCGCTGGCCGCCGAACTGGGCCTTGCCGCCCAGCGGCTGCTGGGTGACCAGACTGTACGGACCGATCGAACGCGCGTGGATCTTGTCGTCCACGAGATGGTGCAGCTTCAGCATGTAGATGTAGCCGACGGTGACCGGGCGCTCAAATCGCTCACCCGTGCGCCCGTCTGTCAGCCACACCTGACCGGAGGTGCTGAGGTTGGCCATCTTGAGCATCTCGTTGATGTCTTCCTCGCGACCGCCATCGAACACCGGCGTGGCGAGCGGAATGCCTTCGCGAACACCGTTGGCGATCTCGAGCACGCGCTCGTCATTCGGCTCCTCGTCGTTCTCCTTGAGGGCGTCCTTGCCGTAGACCTTGTAGAGCTGCTTGCGGATTTCGCCGACCTTGCCGTTTTTGTGGACGCGATCGAGCATCTGGCCGATTTCGCGACCGAGACGGGCCGAGGCCCAGCCCAGATGCGTCTCGAGAATCTGACCGACGTTCATGCGGCTCGGCACGCCAAGCGGGTTCAGCACGAGATCGACCGGGGTGCCGTCCTCGAGGTGAGGCATGTCTTCCGCCGGCACGATGCGCGAGATCACGCCCTTGTTGCCGTGACGGCCGGCCATCTTGTCGCCGGGCTGCAGCTTGCGCTTCACCGCGACGAAGACCTTGACCATCTTCATGACGCCCGGAGGCAGCTCGTCGCCGCGCTGGAGCTTCTCGACCTTGTTGGCGAACCGCGCCTCCAGGGCCTTCACGCTCTCGTCATACTGCTTCTTCAGCGCTTCGATCTCGGCCATCGCCTTATCGTTCTTCACGACAAAGTGGCGCCACTGACCGGGTGTGAACTCGTCCAGGATCTCGTTGGTCAGCTTGACGCCGGCCTTGAGACCCTTGGGACCACTCACTGCGGTCTGGTTGTGAAGACGCTCGTGCAGGCGGGTCGCCTGGGCACGGTCAAGAATCGCCTTTTCGTCGTCCCGATCCTTGGCGAGACGCTCGATTTCAGCGCGCTCGATGGCCAGGGCGCGCTCGTCCTTCTCGACGCCACGGCGCGAGAAGACCCGGACTTCGACGACCGTTCCGGACACGCCCGGCGGCAGACGCAGCGACGTGTCACGCACGTCGGAGGCCTTTTCACCGAAGATCGCACGGAGGAGCTTCTCTTCCGGCGTCATCGGCGATTCGCCCTTCGGCGTCACCTTGCCGACCAGAATGTCGCCCGGCTTCACTTCGGCACCGATATAGGTGATGCCGGCTTCGTCGAGGTTCTTCAGGGCTTCTTCACCCACGTTCGGAATGTCGCGGGTGATTTCCTCCTGGCCGAGCTTGGTATCGCGCGCCATGACTTCGAATTCCTCGATATGGATCGAGGTGAAGACGTCGTCGGAGACGATGCGCTCGGAGATGAGGATCGAGTCTTCGAAGTTGTAACCGTTCCACGGCATGAACGCGACGAGCACGTTGCGGCCGAGCGCCAGTTCACCGAGCTGCGTGGAGGGGCCGTCCGCGATGATCTCGCCGGCCTTCACCACGTCGCCCTTCTTCACGAGCGGACGCTGCGTGATGCAGGTGTTCTGGTTGGAACGCTGGAACTTCAGCAGGTTGTAGATGTCGACGCCGGAGGCGGCGCTCGACATTTCTTCCGTCGCACGGACGACGATACGCGTCGCATCGACCTGGTCGATGACGCCCGCGCGGCGCGCCGCGATGGCCGCGCCAGAATCCCGGGCGACGACGGCTTCCATGCCGGTGCCGACGATCGGCGCTTCCGCGCGGATCAGCGGGACGGCCTGGCGTTGCATGTTGGAGCCCATCAGCGCGCGGTTGGCGTCGTCGTTCTCGAGGAACGGGATGAGCGCCGCGGCGACAGAGACCAGCTGCTTGGGCGAGACGTCGATGAAGTCGATGCCTTCCGGCTTCACATTGACGAAGTCGCTGCCGCGGCGGCAGTTCACCATCTCAGGCACGATGCGCCCGCGCGCATCGATCTCGATGTTCGCCTGCGCGATGTTGTAGCGGCCTTCTTCCATAGCCGAGAGGTAGACGACCTCCTCGGTCACCTTGCCGTTGGTCACGCGCCGGTATGGGCTCTCGATGAAGCCATACGGATTGACGCGGGCGTAGGTCGCCAAGCTGTTGATCAGACCGATATTCGGGCCTTCCGGCGTCTCGATCGGGCAGATACGGCCATAATGGGTAGGATGCACGTCGCGGACTTCGAAGCCCGCGCGCTCGCGCGTCAGACCGCCCGGCCCAAGGGCCGAGAGGCGGCGCTTGTGGGTGATCTCGGAGAGCGGGTTCGTCTGATCCATGAACTGCGAGAGCTGGCTCGAGCCGAAGAACTCGCGGACCGCGGCAGCGGCCGGCTTCGCATTGATTAGGTCATGCGGCATGACGGAGTCGATTTCGACCGTCGACATACGCTCCCGGATGGCGCGCTCCATGCGCAGCAGGCCGATGCGATACTGATTTTCCATCAGCTCGCCGACCGACCGCACGCGGCGATTGCCGAGATGGTCGATGTCGTCGATTTCTCCGCGACCGTCCTTGAGTTCCACCATCACCTTGAGGATGGACAGGATGTCTTCCTTGCGGAGCGTGCGGACGGTATCCGGGCAATCGATCTGCAGACGCGAATTCATCTTCACGCGGCCAACGGCCGAGAGATCGTAACGCTCCGAATCGAAGAACAGGCCGCGGAACAGGACTTCTGCCGTCTCAAGTGTCGGCGGCTCGCCCGGGCGCATGACGCGATAGATTTCGATCAGCGCTTCTTCGCGGCTGGTGTTCTTGTCGGCCTTGAGGGTGTTGCGTAGGTACGGGCCGATCGTGATGTGATCGACATGCAGCGTCGGGATGGTGGACACCCCGGCTTCCTCGAGCGCCTTCAGGTTCGCGGCCGTGATCTCATCGCCGGCTTCGACGAAGATCTCGCCGGTCTGCTCGTTGATGATGTCGCTCGCGACGTAACGGCCCTTCATGTCTTCGGCGGTCGCGAGGACCTCGTCGACACCGTCTTCCTTGAGCTTCTTGGCGACGCGTGGCGTCACCTTGGCGCCGGCTTCGAGCAGGACCTTGCCGCTCTTGGCATCGATCAGGTCGCTCAGCAGCTTCACGCCGCGCATCAGGTCGGCGTCGAACGTGGTCTTCCAGCCCTTCTTGCCGAAGGTGTAAACGACCTTGCCGAAGAAGTAGTTGAGGATTTCCTCGGCGGTCATGCCGCCGTTGCGGCGATCTTCCTCGGGAAGATCGTTGACGGTCTTACCCTCGTCGATCAGCTGCGCGATCTTCGCCTCGGTTTCCTTGCTCCACAGCGCCATGAGGAACGTCGACACCGGCAGCTTGCGCCGACGGTCGATGCGTACATGGACGATATCCTTGGCGTCGAATTCAAAGTCGAGCCACGAGCCGCGATAGGGAATGACGCGCGCAGCGAACAGGAACTTGCCGGACGAATGCGTCTTGCCGCGATCATGGTCGAAAAACACGCCCGGGCTGCGGTGCATCTGTGAAACGATGACGCGCTCGGTACCGTTGATAACGAAGGTGCCCTTCTCAGTCATGAGCGGCATGTCGCCCATGTAAACGTCCTGCTCTTTGATGTCGCGGATGGAGCGGGCACCGGTATCTTCATCGACGTCCCAGACGACGAGGCGCAGGGTGACCTTCAGCGGGGCCGCGAAGGTCATGCCGCGCTGCTGGCATTCGTCGACGTCGTATTTCGGCTCTTCCAGCTCGTACTTCACGAACTCGAGCTGCGAGCGCTCGGAGAAATCCTTGATCGGGAAAACCGAACGGAACACCTCCTGCAAACCGGCCGGCTTGCGGTCGGTCGGGTTGGTGCCTATCTGCAGAAAGGCCGCGTACGAGCTCATCTGAACCTCGATGAGGTTCGGCATCGGGGCGACCTCGGGGATGCGCCCAAAGCTTTTACGGATACGCTTGCGACCCATCACAGACTGCAACATCGGACTTTCCTCACTTCTTCAGCTGACCGCGCCATGCCCTGGCGCACCCTCTCGGTTCCCTCATCGCAGGCGTCCATCCGGGGAACCGCCGACCGGAGCGCGAAAACCGCGCCCCGGTCGCCGGTGGACGCTTTCGTCTTACTTGACCTCGACGGTCGCGCCGGCTTCTTCGAGCTGCTTCTTGAACTTCGCAGCATCGTCCTTGCTGACACCTTCCTTGACGGGCTTCGGCGCGGCTTCGACCAGGTCCTTGGCTTCCTTGAGGCCCAGGCCCGTGATCGCGCGAACTTCCTTGATCACGTTGATCTTCTTGTCGCCGGCAGTGGCGAGGATGACCGTGAACTCGGTCTGTTCGGCGGCGGCGGCGGCCGGAGCGGCACCGGCAGCGGCGGCTACCGCAACCGGAGCGGCGGCGGACACGCCCCACTTGTCTTCGAGAAGCTTCGTCAGTTCTGCCGCCTCGAGGACGGTCAGGCTCGACAGGTCATCAACCAGTTTGCTGAGATCGGCCATATGTAAGTGCTCCTTGTGGCAAATTTAAGATGTCTGAACTTCGGGAATAGTCTCTTGCGACGAACCGCTTACGCGGCCCCACCCTGCTTGCGGGCATGAGCGCCGACGACGCGCGCGAGCTGCGCGGCCGGGGCACCAACGACCGTGGCGAGACGGGTTGCCGGCGCTGCGATCAGGCCAACCATCTTCGCGCGCATCTCATCGAGAGACGGGAGCGTAGCGAGGGCCTTCACGCCAGCCACATCGAGCATCCGCTCTCCGAGGCTGCCGCCGACGATTTTCAGCTTCTCGTTCTTGTCCGCGAAACCGACGGCCACCTTCGCTGCTGCGACGGGGTCCTTGCTGTATGCAAGTGCCGTAGGTCCCTTGAGCATGTTCGAGATCGGCTGGAAGCGTGTTCCTTCCAGCGCGCGCCGCGTGAGCCGGTTTTTCGCAACCTTCAAGCCTGCACCCGCTGCCCGCATCTGCCGACGCAAGTCGGTGATCTCGGCGACCGTCAGTCCCGCCTGCTGGGTCACAACGACCAGCTCGACGCCACTGAGAGTCTTGTTCAGCGTGGTGATCAGCTCTGCTTTTTGCGATCGGTCCACGGGATCGTCTCCACTGTTTGGCCCGTCTTCCTGCACCCGGGTGGGGCAGAATCGGCGGACCGTTGCCTAACGGCTCCCATCCGCCCTTGAAGGAACGGACGAGATGCCACTCGACCTGTCCCAGAAGTTCATACCGGTGCGGAACTGGCGTCCCGACCGGTCGTCCACCTCTGTCTATGCAGGCATCTCCCGGGGGAGCGTTTAAGTCGCCGGCGCGAACGCCGACGGCACCTGCAGTCTCGGACAGGGGAGCCGAAATCCGTCACCGGACCTCGGACCCCTAACGGAGTTCCCGGACGAACCGGGAAAACCGCTTACCACCGCGCGCCCGGTTGCCCGGACGACGCGGAATTCTTTACCGATTACTCGGCCGCGCCGGCGACAACGCCGCCAAGAGCACCGATTTCAAGCTTGATGCCGGGGCCCATGGTGGAGCTCAGCGTCACCTTCTTGATGTAAGTGCCTTTGACGCCCGACGGACGGGCGCGGTTGATCGCATCGAGGAACGCAGTGACGTTCGCCACCAGCTGCTCCTCAGAGAACTTCGCCTTACCGATACCGGCGTTGACGTTGCCGGTCTTGTCGGCGCGGAACTCGACCTGGCCGCCCTTGGCGTCCTTGACCGCCTGGGCGACGTTCGGAGTCACGGTGCCGAGCTTCGGGTTCGGCATCAGGCCGCGCGGGCCCAGCACCTTACCGAGACGACCGACGACGCCCATCATGTCGGGCGACGCGATGACGCGATCGAAATTCATTTCGCCGGCGTTGACCTTCTCGGCCAGATCCTCGGCGCCGACGATATCGGCACCCGCGGCTTCGGCTTCCTTGGCCTTCTCGCCCTTGGCGAACACCGCGACGCGGATGTTCTTGCCGGTGCCCGAAGGCAAACCAACCATGCCGCGTACGGCCTGATCCGCATGACGCGGATCGACGCCGAGCGTCATCGCGATTTCGACGGTCTCGTCGAACTTCGCGCTGGCGCGGGATTTCACGAGCTTGACGGCTTCCGCGACCGGGTAGGTCTTCATGCGGTTGAGGCCGTCGTAAGCCTTGACGATGCGCTTGCCTTGCTTAGCCATGGCTTACTCCACCACCTGGAGGCCCATCGAACGGGCGGAGCCGGCGATCATCTGCATCGCCGCCTCGATATCGTTTGCATTGAGATCGACCATCTTCTTCTCGGCGATCTCGCGGAGCTGGGCCTTGGTCACCTTGCCCGCCGACTCACGGCCCGGCGTCTTGGAGCCGCTCTCGACCTTCGCTGCCTTCTTGAGGAAGTAGCTCGCCGGAGGCGTCTTCATGATGAAGGTGAACGTGCGGTCGCCGTAAGCGGTGATCACCACCGGGATCGGCATCCCCGCTTCCAGCTTCTGGGTCTGCGCATTGAACTGCTTGCAGAACTCCATGATGTTCAGGCCGCGTTGACCCAACGCGGGACCGATCGGCGGCGAAGGATTCGCCTGGCCTGCCGGCACCTGCAATTTGATGAAACCAACAACTTTCTTTGCCATGTCTTTTCCTCTCGGCTCCCGGCCCCAGTCCCGCTCTTCCTTGAAGAAGCAGACTCACGCCGGTTGAACGCCCAGGTGCAGCGGGATGAAATTCTCGTCCGATGAGCCGCCGCACCAGCCCTCATCGCCCGGTCGCAAGTCAGAGTGTCGCTAGACCTTCTCCACCTGCGAATATTCGAGTTCGACCGGTGTCGGCCGCCCGAAAATCGAAACAGAAACCTTGAGCCGCGTCTTGTCCTCGTCGACTTCCTCGACCATGCCGTTGAACGACGTGAACGGCCCGTCGATGACCCGAACCTGTTCGCCGATCTCGTAGGTGATCGAGGGCTTGGGCTTCTCGATGCCTTCCTTGATCTGGCGCAGCAGGCGATCCGCTTCGCCTTCGGTGATCGGCGTCGGACGGCCCTTGCCGCCCAGGAAGCCGGTGACCTTCGGCGTGTTCTTGACCAGATGCCAGGTCTCGTCCGTCATCTCCATCTTCGCCAGCACGTAGCCGGGGAAGAACTTGCGCTCGGCATTGACCTTCTTGTTGCCCTTACGCATCTCGACGACGCTGTCCATCGGCACCAGCACCTGCTCGAACATCTCGGACATGCCTTTTTGCTCGGCCTGCTCCTTGATCGAACCGGCGACTTTCTTCTCGAAGCCTGAATAGACGTGCAGGACATACCAGCGCGCTGTCATGTCAGCCTCCGAGCCCGAGAATCAGGCGGACGCCAAACGAGAGAATCTGATCGACGAAGAAAAAGAAAATCGCCGCCACAATCGACATGGCGAACACCATGGCGGTCGTGATCATGGTTTCCTTGCGGCTGGGCCAGGTGACCTTGGTGGCCTCCTGACGAACCTCGCGGAAGAAATCGACGATCCCCGTCTTTTTTGCGCTGGCTTCGCTCATATCCGTTTCTTGCTTCTGACCCCGGCCTAACTAACCGCGACCCGATCCACTTGTTCACTCCGCCGGGTGGCAGGAGTGGAGGGGCTCGAACCCCCAACCCCCGGTTTTGGAGACCGGTGCTCTACCAATTGAGCTACACTCCTAAGCGTCCCCGCGGCGCCCAGTCACTCGACGATGACTACTCGATAACCTTTGCGACGACGCCGGCGCCGACGGTGCGGCCGCCTTCGCGGATGGCGAAGCGCAGGCCTTCATCCATCGCGATCGGCGCAATCAGGTGCACTTCCATCGAGATGTTGTCGCCGGGCATCACCATTTCCGTACCCGCCGGCAGAACCACCGAGCCCGTCACATCCGTCGTGCGGAAGTAGAACTGCGGACGATAGTTCGAGAAGAACGGCGTATGACGGCCGCCCTCTTCCTTCGTCAGGATGTACGCCTCGGCCTTGAACTTGGTGTGCGGCGTGATCGAGCCCGGCGCCGCCAGAACCTGGCCGCGCTCGACTTCTTCACGCTTCGTGCCACGCAGCAGCGCGCCGATGTTGTCGCCCGCCTCGCCGCTGTCCAGCAGCTTGCGGAACATCTCAACGCCGGTGACCGTCGTGCGGACCGTCGGCTTGATGCCCACGATCTCAACTTCTTCGTTCACCTTGATGATGCCGCGCTCAACGCGACCCGTCACAACCGTGCCGCGGCCCGAGATCGTGAACACGTCTTCGATCGGCATCAGGAACGGCTTGTCCTTCGGGCGCGTCGGCTGCGGGATGCTCGCATCAACCGCCGCCATCAGCTCCAGGATCGCTTCCTTGCCGAGCTTCGGCTCCTTGCCTTCCAGCGCCATCAGCGCCGAACCGCGGATGATCGGAATGTCGTCGCCCGGGAATTCGTACTTCGACAGAAGCTCGCGCACTTCCATCTCGACCAGGTCCAGAAGCTCCGCGTCCTCGACCATGTCGCACTTGTTCAGGAACACCACCAGCGCCGGCACGCCGACCTGACGGGCCAAGAGGATGTGCTCGCGGGTCTGCGGCATCGGGCCGTCGGCAGCGCTCACCACCAGGATCGCGCCGTCCATCTGCGCGGCACCCGTGATCATGTTCTTCACGTAGTCGGCATGACCCGGGCAATCCACGTGCGCGTAATGGCGGTTCTTCGTCTCGTACTCGACGTGCGCCGTGTTGATCGTGATGCCGCGCGCCTTCTCTTCCGGCGCCTTGTCGATCTGGTCGTACGCCATGAACGTCGCGCCGCCCGTCTCGGCCAGAATCTTCGTAATCGCAGCCGTCAGCGACGTCTTCCCATGGTCAACGTGTCCGATCGTCCCGATGTTGCAGTGCGGCTTGTTCCGCTCAAACTTCGCTTTCGCCATGGTCGTGCGTCCCGATGCGCTTCGTTGGATATGGCCGCGCAACTTGCGGCCGGTTAAATCATCCGTCGTCTTGCTCGTCTGCCCCGGCGCGCGACGGTTGCGCGGGTTGGAGCGGGTGATGGGAATCGAACCCACGTAGCCAGCTTGGAAGGCTGGTGCTCTACCATTGAGCTACACCCGCCTGGGCCCCGTCGGTCCTCTTACTCACTCCTTCTCAAGGTCATCCTTTTTAGGAAAGACCATTCCGTCTCGTCCCCGACACAACCGGTTGGTGGAGGGGGAAGGATTCGAACCTTCGAACTCCGAAGAGGGCAGATTTACAGTCTGCTGCCATTGACCGCTCGGCCACCCCTCCGTGCCGAACCGGGCGGCGTGACGGGACCGCGCAATATGAGGATTTGGTGAGAGAAGTCAATGACAAACCCGCAAAATGAAACGAGCCATCCCCGCCCGCTGCTCCTTTCGAAGCGGCTGGTAGGGTGACTTGCAATCCCTTGTGATAGCGAATATTAAGGCCCCCTAAAATGAAAGGCAAGCACCGCACGCCCCGCAATGGTGGCCCTTCCGGGGGTCATGGGCGCGGGGGAGGAAACGGCGACCGCGGGCGCCCGAACCGCAATGGCGGATCGGCCCGGCCGGAGTCTGCCTCCCCTGGCGGCAAACGCCTTTGGCTCTACGGCATCCACCCCGTTTTAGCCGCCCTCGCCAACCCCCGCCGCCGCATCAACCGCATCCTGGTCACCCAGGACACCGAAGCCTCGCTGGGCGCCCGGCTTGAGGCGCTGGCGGAGAGCCACCCCGGCGGCCTACCCAAGCCCGAAATCATGGCCCGCGAGGTCATCGACCGCGCGTTACCCCGCGGCGCCGTCCATCAGGGCGTCGCCGCGCAAGTCCAGGGTCTGGACGATCCCGATATAGAAGACATCTGCCGCGCCACCGAGGGACAGGACAACGCCCGGATCGTGGTCCTCGACCAAGTCACCGACCCGCATAACGTCGGCGCGGTGATCCGCTCCGCCGCGGCGTTTGGCGTGGCGGCGGTTATCCTGCCCGAACGCCACTCCCCCATGGATGGCGGCGTGCTCGCGAAATCCGCCTCCGGCGCCCTCGAACGGGTGCCGCTGGTCCGGGTGGTCAATCTCGCGCGCGCCCTCGCCCGCCTGAAACAGGCCGGATTCTGGACTGTCGGCCTCGATGCCGACGCACAGACCCCCATCAACGAAGCCGACCTGACGGGGAAGATCTGCCTGGTGCTCGGCGCCGAAGGCGAAGGCCTGCGCCGCCTGACCCGCGAGAACTGCGACCTGATGGTCCGCATCCCGATCAGCCGCAGCGCCGCGCTGGACAGCCTGAACGTTTCCAACGCCGCGGCGGTCACCTTGTACGAACTCGCGCGGCGCGGCTGAACGTCTGCGCTTCAAGCGCGACGCCGACGCCTGTATAGTCCCGCACCTTATTCTTCCGGCGCCGGATTAGCTCAGCGGTAGAGCAGCGGTTTTGTAAACCGAAGGTCGGGGGTTCAATCCCCTCATCCGGCACCACTTCCCCCTCAATCTCTCTGAATGCCTGCGCCGCTGCTTACGGCGCCGCGGCAATACTCATGTCGAGATAGATGCGGCCGTTCTCGACTTTCACCGGAAAGCTGCGCGCGCAGCCCTTGTCTGCGCCGGTCGCCTCGCCGTCCTCGAGATTGATCACCCAGTTGTGCAGGGGGCACGCCACCTTGCGGCCATGCACGATTCCCTCGCTCAGCGGCCCTCCTTTGTGCGGACAGCGGTTCTCCAGCGCGAAGATTTCGTCGTTGGCGGTGCGGAAGATCGCGATATCACGGCGCGGCGTCTTGACCGTCCGCGCGCCGCGCACCGGGATCACGTCGACCGGCCCCACGTCAAACCAGAATTCCATCGGCTGTTTCATTGTGTCGCTCATTCCGCCGCCATAAGGGGGGCCAGCACGGCGAGCGGCATGAACTCGCGAAGCTCGCGGCCAGCCGCGCGCTCGGCCCAGGGATCGCGGTGCACCGCGCGCTGCGATTTCTCGAACCGCGCCAGCAACGCCTTGCGGCCCTCGTGGTCGTCCATGATCGCCGCGCGCACCTTCTCGAGACCGGTCCGCTCCGTCCACTTCCAGATGCGCTCGAGATAAGCTGCCTGCTCGCGATAAAGCTGCATCGTCGCCGCGACGTATTCGATCGCCTCTTCTTCAGTATCGACGTGGCCGAGCAGATCGGTTGCGCGGACATGGAGGCCGGCGGCGCCGGCAATATGGATGTCGTAACCTGAGTCGACGCAGATGATGCCGATGTCCTTCACCGTCGCCTCGGCGCAATTGCGCGGGCAGCCGGAGACGGCGAGCTTCACCTTGGCAGGCGTCCACGAGCCGCACAGGAACCGTTCGAGCTTCACGCCAAGCCCGGTCGAATCCTGGGTGCCGAAACGGCACCACTCGCTGCCGACACACGTCTTCACCGTGCGCAGCCCCTTGGCGTAGGCCTGCCCGGACACCATTCCGGCGGCATTCAGCTCGGCCCAGACCGCCGGCAGGTCTTCCTTGCGCACGCCGAGCAGATCGATGCGCTGGCCGCCGGTTACCTTGACCGTGGGGATCTTGAACCGGTCCGCAACATCGGCGATCGCGCGCAGTTCATCGGGCGTGGTCAGACCGCCCCACATGCGCGGAACGACGGAGAACGTGCCGTCCTTCTGGATGTTGGCGTGCACGCGCTCGTTGATGAAGCGCGACTGCGGATCGTCGCGATATTCGCCGGGCCAGGCGCAAACCAGATAGTAGTTGAGCGCCGGGCGGCACGACGAGCAGCCGCACGAGGTCTTCCAGCCGAGTTCCTGCATGAGGGCGGGAACCGACTTCAGCTCCTTGGAGAGGATGCGCTCGCGTACCTCTTCATGCGTAAGGTCCGTGCATTTGCACATCGGCTTGCGGGTAGCGGCGGCATAACCGTCGCCGAGCGTCAGCGAAAGCAGCGCCTCGACCTTGGATGTGCACTGGCCGCAGGACGACGACGCCTTGGTCTTCGCCCGAACGTCGTCGAGCGTGGTCAGGCCGCTCGCCGTGATCGCCTGGGTGATGGCGCCCTTGCACACGCCGTTGCAGCCGCAGATTTCCATGTCATCGGGCAGCGCCGCGACGGCGGCGGTCGGATCGAGCGGCGATCCACCCTGATAGGCCTGGCCGAAAATCAGCGTCTCGCGGAGAGCGGTAACATCCGCACCCTTCTTCAGGAGATCGAAATACCAGGCCCCGTCGCTTGTATCGCCGTACAGCACCGCACCAACGATACGGTTGTCGCGCAGGACTACTCGCTTGTAGATGCCGCGCGAAGGATCGCGCAGAACAATATCGTCGTTCTCATCGCCTTCCGAAAAGTCGCCCGCCGAAAAGAGATCGACACCCGTGACCTTGAGCTTCGTCGACGTCGCGGAGCCCGTGTAGCCCTGCACCTGCTCACCCGCGAGGGTCGCGGCGAGGGTCCTGGCCATCTCATACAAAGGCGCAACCAGGCCGTAGCACTGGCCGCGATGCTCGACGCATTCGCCGACGGCGAAGATATGCGGATCGTTCGTACGAAGGAATTCGTCGACCACAAGGCCCCGCTTGACCTCAAGCCCGGCATCCTTGGCGAGAGCCGTGTGGGGCCGGATGCCAACTGCCATGACAACGAGGTCCGCCGGCAGAGTGCGGCCGTCCTGCAGCCTGACTGCCTCAACCTTGCTGTCGCCGAGAATCGCGCTCGTATTGGCCTCGGTCAGGATCTCGATGCCGCGCTTCTCGATCGCCTTCTTCAGCAGGTAGGCTGCGTTGGGATCGAGCTGACGCTCCATCAATGTCGGCATGAGATGGATGACGGTTGTCGTCATCCCCTTGACCGCGAGGCCGGCCGCCGCTTCCAAACCCAGAAGACCGCCGCCGATGACGACGGCGTTCCCGCCCCTGGCCGCCGCCGCCAGCATCGCGTCGACATCGTCGAGGTCGCGGAAGGTGACGACCCCGGGAAGCTGGGCGCCGGGCACGGGGATTAGGATTGGCTTGGAACCCGTCGCGATCAGAAGAATATCGTAGGGCTCGACGACACCGGATTGCGTGCGCACGCTGCGCGTCGCGCGATCGATGGCGACGACCGTCTCGCCCTTCCGCAGATCGACATTGTGCCGGGCGTACCACTCGTCGTTGTGGACAATGATGTCGTCGAATCGCTTTTCACCGGATAGGACCGGCGACAGCATGATGCGGTCATAATTGACCCGCGGCTCCGACCCGAAGATCGTCACGTCGTAGCGACCGGGCGCCCGTGAGAACAGCTCCTCCAGCACGCGACCCGCTGCCATCCCGTTACCGAGAACGACGAGCTTCTGTTTTGGCAATCCCGATGTCTGGCTCATATCCCATCCTGCCGTTAACGACCGCGTCCGATCAAAGGCAGGATACGTAATGCCGGTTCAGGGGGGCGTTACGACAACTGCCAAGGCGTCCTCCCGGAGGGCGCTTCGATCTGTCCCCGGCGCTTGCGCCAGCATCGGCGGCAGCAACTCGGTGGACAACAGTCGTCGTTGACTGGTGCCAGTCGTCATTGACCGGCACAGGGAGTGGAGCAATCGATATGCCAACGCCGTGCGGTAAAAGTGACGGCCCAAGTGCTGAGATCATGGGAGCTTTTCCGGGCAACGATTCGCGCGTTCGAGCCCTGGATGCCGTGTGTTTATGCAGCTGCGCACATAACGAGCAGGCGAATGCCCACATTCGCCCCCCTCTCCGGGACCGCGCATCGTCTTGAAAACAGGACACGAAACCGTGTATCCGGGCGCATGCCATTCAAACCGGACAAGATCTTTCGAGTCGGTCGCTCGAACACCGGCCTGGGCCTCTTCGCCACGGCCCCGATCCGCAGGAAACAGCCGATCGTCGAGTACTCGGGCCGGCGCATTCTGACCAGGGAAGCGCATAAGCGCGAGCGCACGCGCGGAGCGCGTTATATGTTCGAGCTCAGCAGCAAGTGGACACTCGACGGATCAGCGCGCAGCAATCTCGCGCGCTACGTCAATCACGCCTGCCGGCCCAACACGGAAGCCTATTCAAGCCGCGGCCGCCTGATGTTCCGCGCGACGCGCGCGATCAAACCAGGCGAAGAGATTACGCTCGATTACGGCAAGGAATATCTCGACCTGTTCTTCAAGGGCGGCTGCCGCTGCGTGACATGCGTGGCGAAGGCAATCACCAGGAAAAAACCGCGCCGCGCCTAGTCTCGCGTCTCGTAGATCGCAATATCGGTCTTGAAGCCACGCACGGTCCCGGTGCGCTCCAGCCATTTGCAGCCATCCAGCAGATGACGGTGGCGCGGGTGATAGTAGGCGATGCGCACCCGGCGCGGCTGCTCATACAGGCTGGCGCGCAGATTCTTCAGCACGGCGGTGAGCGTTCCCGGACCGAACGGATTGAAGAGATAGACGATCGTCTCGTCGCGAAACCGGTAGTCCGCGACGTCGCGCTCGACGACCTCGACAGTTTGTTCCGTTCCGCTGCGACGCGCATTGGCACGCGCCTGCGCGCAAAGCTCGGGGTGGAATTCCACGCCTCGACAGGTGCCTGCACCCGCCGCGTTGAACACAAACAACACACGCCCGGTGCCGCAGCCGAGATCCGCGACCACATCGTCAGTGCCCGGCTTCATATGCCGGCGGAGCGCCAGAAGCCGCAGATAGTAGGAGGGCATGTTGGATGCGGGATCGCGGTGGCGGGTCGCCGCCTTGTCGCCGGGCCGCTGCTGGTCCTCGCGCCGCGTATCGACACGATACAGTGCATCGCAGATGCGGTCGGCTGTCCGCATCACGACATGGAAAGCGACATCGAAGCAGAAGGCCACAAAGCCGATACGGCGCGGAGCCGCCGCCGGCGCATCCTCAGGCGGATGTATTGATTTTGACGCCGATGGGCTGGATGAGCTGGAGAATATAGGAATTGGAGCCGCCGCTGATTCCCGACGCTGCCGCTTCTGCATCCTTCTTCGCGAGGTACTTTTCAATGAATTGTCGGGCGAATGCAGTGACATTGGGTCCCGTCAGTGCTGGTCCGGCCGCCTTTTCGAGATCGGTGATCTTCTGTTGCATCGTCGCCTTGGAATTGTCGAGAAGACGGCCGCTGCTGTTCAGATCGCCCAGGATACGGGCTGCATTGAAGCGGACTTCCTCGAGCTTGGCTAGCGCGCCTGATGTGTCCGCCCCGTCCGTCGGCAGAAGCTGACTGCCGGCGTCGAGAAGGTCGCGGACAGCACTGCCGAACGTCGACGCCGGGGAGATCTTGAGCGACTGGGTGATCGACGTGAGCGCGACCGTGACCGACTCCTGCAGCGAGTCGAGCAGATTGGTCGTTCCCGACTTGGCCGCAGTGATCAGGCCGGGCACATCGGTCGCCAGCTTGCGATATTCGCTATCGACCTTGGCACGCGGATCCAGGGTGTCGGCCGCAAAGGAGAAAAACTGCGAATCCACGGCGATCTCGCGGGTTGCATCCTCGATGGCGGTTTTGATCCCGGTGTCGAGCTGGCCGATGATCGCGCTGGCGCCGCCCTGGGTCGTGATGTCGCCGGCCCCAAGGATCGCCGAGATGGACGTGCTGAGATCCCGGCCGCGCGCCTTCACATAGGTATCGGTCGTGAATAGATAATTCTGGTCGGTACCGGAAAGCAGGTTCGCGACGGACGGATTATCCGCATTGCCGATCAGGAGGGTGATGCCATCCACGACATCGTCGTAGCGGGCCGTGAGGAGCGTTCGATCGGCGCCGGGATCGAGCGCCGCGGATTCCTGCGCGATTGACCGCACCTCGATCATCAGCTGATTGAGCTGGGTCAGACGCGAGCCCGCATCGCGGACGGCTTCGGCACCGGGATAAAGCTGCGCCGTATCCAGGGTTGTCGCCCATTGCGAAACGGACGCCATGTTCTCGGTAAACACGTTCGCATCGACGGCAACCGTCAGCGTCGCAAAATTGGCGTCGGTCCGCGATGTGGTCAGTGCGCCTGATGCCGCCGCGATATTGGCGCTGTCAGTCGATCCCGAGATCGCCTGGAAGGCGACATTCGCGGCATCGAGCTGGGTCTGGAACGCCGACGAGGCGGACAGATCCAGCGAACGGACGCTGGTCTTCTCGCCCGTCGATTTGTACTGAACCTCGAGAATGGCCCCACCCATCGACCCGTCGATCAGGTTCTGCGCCGTGAAGTTCGCACCTGATGTGCCGTCGTCATAGGAATAGGTGGCGCCGGCGACCGCATCGGCAACCCTGGTGCGCAGGGCATCGAACTCGATCTTGTAGTCGGCGATGTTGGCCGCGTTCGCGGAATCGCCCACGGCCTGGATAAGCTGATTCATCCGCGTCAGCGACGTGCCGATATCGCCAAGCGCGTTCTGGGCGGCTCCAATCAGGCCCTTCTGACGGACCAGCTCCGGCGCCGCCGCCTGCTGCACCGGGATTTCCGCAGAATAATAGCCGGCCGGATTCTGGATATTGGCCAGGCGCGCATAGCTGTCGTTGATCGTCTGGATGCGGTTGATGATCTCAGTGACGCTGGCCTGCGCCGAGGTGACTGCCGAACGCGTCGAAACGAGTTTCGTGAGCTCGTCGTTGGCGGTCTGCACCGGCGTCTTCGTCGGCGCAGTGGTGTCGCCGGCACCGGCCGGGCGGAATTTCTTGATGTCGAGCTTCGCCTCGATCAGCTGGCGCTGCTTGTCGACCGACTGGTTGGCGATGACATCCGGCAGGCCGAGGGTCGACGTGACGATGGCGCGCAGCACCTTGTCGCCCAGGATCTGGTAGGTGTCGGTGACGTTGCCGATGTTCCGCATGAAATAAGCGGCTTCGCGCAGCGCCGGATTGCTCGTCGCCAGCGATTTTTCGTATTCGTTGCGAACATAGCGATTGGCCACATCGTTCTGAAACATGCCCTGCTTCAGATAGAAGGTGCCGAATTCCTTGAGCTTGAACGCCTCCGCCATCTTCTTGTAGCGCGGATCGATCAGGCGATTGGCGTAGGAGCGCTGGTCCTTGAGGTCGCTGTTGATGACCTCCTTGATCTTCGCCGGATACTTCAGGTCCTCGTCAAGCTCGAACGCCGACGTGATCACCTTCAGCAGGCGCGCATCCTTGGTGATTTCCTCGGCCGTCTTGACCGTGGCGATCTTCGCCTTGAAATAGGCGATGTCTTTCTGGATGTTCTGCTGCTTCGAGAACTTCTCAAGCTCTTTCGTCACACCGTTCTTCTGTGACAGCTTGAAGCTCGCGAGGGCCGGAAGCGTCCCGCCTGCAGAAGCCGTGCTTCCGCTACCGAACAATAAGCCAATGTCGACCATTCTGGCCTCCGTGGCCGTTAGTCTTGGCTTCCAAAATTCTTCGGAAGCCTCGAATGACGATTAGTCGAAGCTACCACGCGGGTTAGCCACCCCGCCATGGCAGTCTAAAGCTAAAATTTTAAATAAAGCGTTAAGAAATGGTGACCGGCGGCCCCTTGGGGCCGTCACTTCGCGGGAGCCGGCGGGGGCGCGCCGCCTGCATCCTTGCCCTTGGTCTTGTCCTTACCCGACAATGTCGGTGGGATATAGACCGTCCCGACATTCGGCTTCCCAGGACCCGCATGGACGGCAAGCGGATTGCGCACATTCAGGATAAGCGCCTCGGGATGGGTATTCGTGTTGACCGGTGGCGGAGCGCCCGGCGCTCCAGCCGCGCTGGCGTCACCACCAGGCGGTGGATCGGCCGCAAAAGCGGAGCCTGCAACAATCGTTAACGCGAACACCATCGCCAGCATCAGCAGGCGTGGTCCGGCGAAAGGGGCGGTAGGGTATTCCGTCATTTGCGTTAACACCCCGAGATTACGTGAATTTAACGTTGTCGAAAGCTTCGAGGTCTATTGAAGACCCGATGCGCATGATAGTGTGATTTTCACCTTTTATACCGTCAAGCGCTTTCCAAATCCTTAGCAGCCCCATTCCCAGCGACGATTTCCGTGGTTCATCAGATTATCGAATTGACGAGTGAATACGGGCTCTACATTTACGCCCTGATGTTCCTCTGGGCCTTCTTCGAAGGCGAGACATTCGTCATTTTTTCCGGGGTCGCCGCCAGCCTCGGCTATCTCGACCTCTGGGCCATTTTCTTCGCGGCCTGGTTCGGAAGTTTTGCTGGCGACCAGCTTTATTTCTGGATCGGTCGAAAATGGGGCGTTCAGCTTCTGCACAAGATGCCGCGCTGGCGCTTTGGCGTCGACATGGCACTCGACTGGCTTCGCCGCTACAACACGTGGTTCATCCTGTCGTTCCGCTTCATCTACGGCGTACGGAACTTCGCGTCCTTCGCGATGGGGCTGAGCCAGCTCAATCCGGTCCGTTTCGCGGTTCTCAATTTCATTGCGGCCTGCGTCTGGGCGATGATCTTCGCAGGTGTCGGCTACGGCGTCGGCCACCTGTTCGGCGACGAAATCGAGACCCTGCTGCAACATGCGGTGGAAATTTTCGGTCTGACAATGCTGGCGATCTTCGTGATCGCCTGCTTCCTGGTGGGCATCATCATCCATGCCCGGCGGCGCCCGCCGGCCATTCCGCCGGCCATTCCGCTTCCATCAAAGACGGAATAAACGCGGACCGGTCGCGTCGTCAGGCCGCCTTCCTGATATTGAATGTGAAGACGCCGCCCTCTTCTTTCCAGTCGAGCAGCGTGTGGCCGGTTGCGCGGCAGAACGCCTCGAAATCCTTCACCGCGCCGGAATCGGTCGCCTGAACCTGCAGCACGCCGTCCGACGGGACGTCCTTGATCGCCTTTTTTACCCGCAGGATAGGCAGCGGACAGTTCAGGCCCTTGGTGTCGAGAAGCACGGTTGTTGTCATCGCAAACTCCGATGCAGCGGCGGCGGACAGTATCGCCCCGGAGATACCACCAGCAAGCCGTAGATTGCCAAGATCAATTGCACATATAAGTAGGGCATCCGGCGTCTCCAAGGATCACACATGAGCGAGCTCCCCGTCACAACGCTTGTCGCCCTTCTCGGATTTGTCGCGGGGCTGGTCTTCGGCGCTACGGCGCAGATCACGAATTTCTGCACTATGGGCGCCATCTCGGACGCCGTTAATTTTCAGGACTATCGACGTTTTCGGGCGTGGTTATTGGCCATTGCCGTTGCCATCGCCGGCAGTCAGGCGTTGCATCTGGCCGGCATTGTCGATCTGTCCAAATCCATCTACCTGACACCGAATCTGGGCTGGCTGGGCGCAATTGTCGGCGGGCTACTTTTCGGGTTCGGCATGACCTTGGCCGGCGGCTGCGGCTCAAAGACCCTGGTCCGGCTCGGCAGCGGCAATCTCAAGTCGCTGATCGTGGCCATCGTATTGGGCCTGTTCGCCTACATGACCCTGCGGGGTCTGCTCGGCCTGGCGCGGATTAATCTGATCGAGTCGACTAATCTCGATCTTGCCCGCACCGGCTTCAAGACGCAGGGCATGCCCGATATGCTTGCCGCCATGAGCGGCTTTGGCTTGCCCGGCATCCGTATGGCACTGACTGTCGCCGTGGTACTGGCGCTGCTCTGGTACTGCTTCCGCGACCGCGACTTCCGCGGCAGTCCGCTGACCGTCGTCGGCGGCATCATCATCGGTCTGCTGATCCCGGTGGCATGGCTGATCACCGGCGTTGTCGGCAACGACGATTTCAATCCGGTCCCACTGGCGTCCTTCACCTTCGTCGCCCCGGTCGGCGAGACGCTGATGTACCTGATGATCTTTACCGGCACGACGATCAACTTCGGCATCGCCTCGGTATTCGGCGTGATCGCCGGGGCGTTCGTCGCGGCCCTCGCAACCGGCACGTTCCGCCTCGAAGCCTTCACCGACCGCGACGACCTGCTGCGTCACCTCGGCGGCGGCGCGATCATGGGGATCGGCGGCGTGTTGGCGCTGGGCTGCACGATCGGCCAGGGCATCACCGGCCTGTCGACGCTGGCCGCCGGCTCGGTGCTCGCCTTCCTGTCGATCTGCGCCGGCGGCGTCTACGGCATGAAGTATCTCGAAGAAGGTTCGTTCGGCGGTGCCTTCCGAGCCCTTCTCGCGCGCGGGTGACGTTCAGTTCGCCGTGACGCCGAGCGAGCGCATCAGCGGCGGAATCGTTTCGTAATCCGCCCGCCAGACTTTCTGGAACTCTTCCGGTGATCCCGCGACCAGTGGTGTCGAGATTTCCCTGAAGAAGGCGATGATCTCCGGCGATGCCGCGACCGCCTGTGCCGCCGCCGCGTTCCGGTCAACAACGGCTTTGGGAAGGTTGGCCGGACCGACCAAGCCATTCCAGACGGCGAACCGGAAAATCGGATCGTCGTAACCCTGCTCAGCGAACGTCTTCACGCCGCGCGTCCAGCTCGGGCCCGTCGGCGCCATTACCTTCAGGCTGCCGTTCTCAACCAGCGGCGCGCTGGTGAAATTACCGAAGGTCAGCATGATCTGATCCGCCATCAGGTCGCGGAGCGCGGGCGGCGATCCCTGATACGGAACATGCACGAGTTTCGCGCCGGTCTTCCGCGCGAAGGCTTCGAGAATCAGATGGGGAAACGAGCCGAGACCGAAGGAGCCATAGGCCAGTCCGTTCGGCGTCTGCTTCGATTCCTCGACAAGTTCGGCCAGAGTGCTGGCCTTCAGATTTTTGTTCGCCACCAGTACGGGATACGAGTTGGTAATGCGCGAGATGAACGTGAAATCTCTGGCCGGATCGTAGGCAAGATTGGCGATAAGAACCGTGCTGCCGACCAGTGGCTCGTTCGGTGTGAACATCAGCGTGTAGCCGTCGGGACGCGACCGCGCCGTTTCGGTCGCGCCGATCGTGGCCCCCGCTCCCGGCTTGTTATCGACGACAATCGGCACTTTCATCTGTTCCGACATGGCGGCGCTGAACTTCCGCGCCACGATATCGGTCGGTGAACCGGCCGGCAGCGGCAGGATCCAGCGGATCGCCCGGGTGGGATAATCGCGCTCCTGCGCCCGTCCCTCACCGGCGATGAACGAGGCACCAACGACTAAGCTCATCGCGACGAGCAACACCTGCGACTTCTGCTTTTTCATGTGCGTCGTCCCCATGTTTCCCTCCGTGCTTTATTCGCCGACATCCGTGGCCAGGCGATTGGTTCGCCAGATCGACCAGGAATTGCGGCTTGGGCTGTGTGCGTCCAGCTTGCGCTGGATCTTGATCAGCATTTTCTGAAAGGTCCGAAGCTCGCCAGGGGTCAGATCCGACACCGCAATGTCGTTGACCTCCTGAATGGCCGGCGACATGACCGCGGCCAGACGGCGGCCCTGCGCCGTGAGGCAGATATACGTGCGGCGGCGATCACGCGTGCTTTTGTCCAGGCGGACAAGGCCCGCCCGTTCCAGGCTCCGCACCGCAACGACTGTTGTCGGCCCTTCGCGTCCGACGCGACTGGTCAGCTCGCCCGTCGTCAGCCTGTCGCTCTCCCACAATTCGCGCAGATAGCGCCACTGCGTCAGGCTTATCCCCTGCTTCTGCGCGGCCGCATCCATGGCCGCACTCCAGCTTTCAGACAGTTCGCGGGTGTGATAGCCGAGGCTGCGCGCCAGCGGGATGAAACCCGGCGACACCATGCCTGCCGCGTCCGGGGGCACCGTGCGCCCGGCACGGCGCTTGGGCGCGCTCTTCAGGCGAACAGCTTTCGGTGTTTCGGTGCGGCGGGTAACCGGCCGGGCCATGGCGTATCCAATAAATGATAGAGCTCTACTAATTCTCTATGTATCATGCCAGTCGATTGACGTCAAAGAAGGGCCGGGAGAAGACCATGACCGAAGCCAAGGAAGCCCGCATCGACCGGGTCATCACCGTCAACATGATGGGCGACTGGGGCATCGCCAACCTGCATCGCATCTGCGGTTGGATCGGCGCTGAACTGTGGCGGCGAAGCCCGCCCGGTTCCCGTTTCGCGACCTGGGCCGGACGCGGCAGCACGGACGGCATCGATGCCGTACTGGATGGTGAGATGCAGACCGCGTTGTTCGTCCCGGCAGGCATGGCGACGACGATCGTGGAGGGCCGCGGCTTTTTCAGCCGGCCGGACATCAAGCGGATGAAAGCGCTCGGCACCCTGCCGCAGGATGACCGCCTCGTCTTCGCGATCGATGCCAGTTTCGGCGTCAGCAGCTTCGAGGAGTTGCGGCGCAAGAAGCCGAAATTCCGGCTTACGACCGGCGCCGATGACGGTGTGAACACGGTCGGCTTCACCGCGCATCGTTTCCTTGAAGCCGCCGGCATCGGCCGCAAGACCCTGGAAAGCTGGGGCGCCACCATCATCGACGGCGAAGCGCCATGGGACACGATCCCGCTGGTCACGCGTGGCGACGCCGATGCGGTGCTGTTCGAAGCGGTGATGACGCCGTACTGGACCGAGCTTCTGTCAAAGAAAAAAATGAACTTCCTCCCGTTCGAGGAGAATGTCCTGTCGGCGCTGGAGCAGAAATACGCATGGAAGCGCGGCCACGTGCCGGCCGACCGCTTCCCCGGCCTTCCCGGCGCCTTCGGCGCGC
Source organism: Alphaproteobacteria bacterium (assembly GCA_965279355.1). Lineage (GTDB taxonomy): Bacteria > Pseudomonadota > Alphaproteobacteria > CACIAM-22H2 > CACIAM-22H2. The sequence continues at coordinate 1,508,077 of OZ257155.1, forward strand.
TGGATTTCTCCGACTTCCTGCTGATCTGCCGCGACGATCTGCCCGACGATATCGCCTACACGATCGCGGCCCTGATGTGCGAAACACCGCAAATCCTGGAGCGGCAGTACAAGCATCTGCCGCCGAAGATGAGCCCGGTCACGTATCCGCTGGAGCCGCGCAAGATCGCCAGGACCGCGATCCCGCTTCATCCGGGTGCCGAGCGCTACTACAAAGAGCGCGGCCTGCTCGGTTAGGTCAGCCGCGCAGCCAGGCCGCGATCATGTCGGCGGCGTCCTCGATGAAGAGGTCGCGGAAAAAGTGGTCGGCGCCGTCGACGGTCTGAACCTTGATCTCGCCGGTGCCACGGCCGGCCGGCCGTTCCAGCTTCTGCACCGCGGGGCCGAGATCGGGAATCAACTCGTCGTTGCCCGCAACGATCACCAGCGTGCGCACCCGTTCGCGCGGCAGCACCGTCGGTGTATCGCGCAGCGGTGACGGCGCATACCACGCGGCGATGGCGCCGGCAGTCGCCGTCGCACCAGCACAGGACAGAAAGCCAACCGGCGAGATGCGTTCCACCGCCTGCCCGCCCCGCACCAAAGTCTCCGCGACGGAAACAAGATCCTCGAGATCGGCGCCGTATCGCACCTTATAGGCTTCGGCAACCTTGGGAAAATCGAAGGTCGCCGGTGCCAGCAGCGCCAGCGCGCTGACCGATGCATCGTTGCGCTCAGCGCCGTAGACGGCAACGTGATTGCCGCCCTGGCTGTGGCCGATCAGGACGATATCGGTGGCCCCGCTGTTCTTCAGCCAGCCAATCCACGCATCGATCTCGTCGAGAGAGTCCAGCGGGCGATGCGCGTGCACCTTGCCGCAGTCGAAGAAGCCGGTCCGGGCATTCTGTCCCAGGCTCAGCGTGACGGCGAGGCTCGACAGGCCGCGCGTCTTCAAATTCTTCTGAAGGTCGGCGACGATCTCCATCTTATGATGGGCGAGCGTGCCGTGGACGATCAAAGCGACGCCCTCTTCGATGCCCTTGCCGTTGGCCAGTTCGAGATTACCGAGCAGCGTCAGACCACGATGGCGCGTCTCGACCTCTTCAGCCGAAAGAGAGCCGACCGGCGCCAGCGCGCCGAGCAGCCCGAAGATCAGCGCAATAGCCAGAAAACGTGACATCGAACGGATCAGACCTCTGCGAGACGTCGGGTGTTGTCGACGACTAGGGGGACATCGAAAAACCGGACCTCCGGCTCGCGGCCGAATTCCGCGGCCATGCGCGCGCGCCAGTCAGCGTTGTAATGCGCTTCGGCAACGTCCCGTGAATCCCAGATATACATTCCGCCGCCCATCCCCGTCTCGCGTTCCCGGATGTAGTGCTTGCTCTGAAGGCCCGGCTTGCCGCGGAATTTCGGCGCTGACATCTCTGCCATCTGCCGCGCCTGTTCCGACGTCTGCGGCGGCTGCACCCACAACACTTGAACGATGACCATGGTTTCCTCCCTTGGGCTGGTTGTTGAACCGAATGCTACGCCTTTGCAGGCGCGGCTTGTGCCGGCGTTGGGACGGCCTCCGTCGCTTTTCCGGTCAGGATAAACCCGATCCGGCGCGGCGCCTCGGCTTCGGGCACGCGCTTGTGCATTGCCACCAGCAGCACATTCAGTTGCGAAATGTTCTGGATCAGCTTCACCCGATGCCCGTTCTCGTCGACCCCGTCGAAGGTGATGATGTCCGGGCCCCAATAGCCGATGTCGACGATATGAAACTGCACGGCCGGGCCGAACGACACCATGCGCCCGCCGATCTCTTCGCTCGGGTCGAGCTGCTCCTCGAAGTCGCGGATGTAGAGGACCAGCCGCCGGAACACCGATTCCGCGGGGCTGGACGGCGGGGTGGGACCATGAGCCGGAACGGCCGCGCTCTCGCGAGCGATCTCGGCGGTATTAACCATAGGGGTATTAGGGGCAGCCATTGGCCAATGCTAACGGAGTTGAGCGGACCTGTCCCCTCTTGCCCTGACGGGAAAGCGTTGCGGTGCAGGCCTCTAATTGATAGTTTTTCTTGAATAACCCGCAAGAAAATCTAATGCCGGATCGCAGGCCGGAGGCGCTACTTAAAGCCTCTGCCCGCCCTTGAGGAACCGCCAGGACCATGACGCGTCTACCCGTAGTATTCACCGCGCTCGCTGCCGGGCTGGCGCTGCTGGCTTCAGCCCCGGACGCGCATGCCCAGGCCGCCGGAGCGCCGCCCCCGCCGCTCGTGAAATTCGAGATCAAGGATGCCGCGATCGCGGCATCGCTGACCGGCAGAGCGGGCGATCCGCAAAAGGGCCGCGCCGTCGTCGTTGGGCGCACGCTGGGCAACTGCCTTGCCTGCCATGCGATCGAAACGCTGAAAAGCGAGCCGTACCACGGCAACGTTGCGCCCAGCCTTGACGGCGTCGCGAGCCGCATGTCGGTTGGCGAGCTGCGCCTGCGCGTCGTCGATGGCACCAAGGTCAACCCCGACACGATGATGCCGCCCTTCTACCGCGCCGACGGCCTGAACAAGGTCATGACGCGCTTCAAAGACCGCACGATCCTCAACGCCGAACAGGTGGAAGACGTCGTCGCGTATCTGCAGACATTGAAATGAGAATTCCCGTCCTGTGACGGGTCGAATGGAGTGTCCGTTATGAAGACCAGTCTAACGCGTCGCGGCCTGCTCGCGAGCGCCGCCGGCCTCGCCGGCGGAATGATCGTCGTCCGCCATGTGGCGGCGCAGGCGGTTGAGCCAGGCGCGCATCAGAAGCTGCTCGACCAGCTGGTCGGCGGCAAGAAGGCGACCGCCGGCAAGATCAAGATCCGCATGCCCGAGATCGCCGAAAACGGGAATACCGTGCCGATGACGGTGACCGTCGACAGCCCGATGCAGGCCAGCAACTACGTCAAAGCCGTGCATGTCGTAACGGACAACAACCCGCGCCCGGAAGTCGGCTCGTTCTTCTTCACCCCAGCCAGCGGCAAGGCGGAAGTCTCGACCCGCATCCGCCTGTCCCAAACGATGAACGTTCTCGCCTATGCCGAGCTCAGCGACGGCACCGTGTGGTCCGATCGCGTCGAAGCCAAGGTCACCATTGGCGGCTGCGGCGGCTGATGCCGACGCGCTGAACCAGGAGATACATCATGTCAGCCCGTATCCGTCTGCCGGCCACCGCCAAGAAGGGCGAGGTCATCGAAGTCAAAACGCTGGTCACCCACATCATGGAGACCGGCCAGCGCCGCAACGCGCAAAACCAGCTGGTGCCGCGCAAGATCCTCAACAAGTTCGTCTGCACCTACAACGGCCAGGAAGTGTTCAAGGCCGAACTGGCGCCGGCGATCTCGGCCAACCCGTATCTCGCTTTCTTCGTGACCGCGAACGAGTCCGGCACGCTGGATTTCGTGTGGACCGACGACGATGGCTCGACGGTCAAGGAATCCGCGAAGCTGACGGTCGCCTGACCGTCGCCCTGAAATAAGATCGGGAACACGCCTATGACCGGACGCTTCTGGATGCTCGCCGCCGCGACAGCGGTATCCGCCACCGCAATCGTCGCCGCCTGCACCACCGACGGCAGGATGGGCTCGCTGCCGCTGCCCGCCGACGGCACGGCAGGCGGGTACAAGAGCGAACCGGTCACGGTGTTCGAGATCAAGGACAAAAAGTCCGGCGTGCTTTTCGCGACTGCCGAAACGCAGGCGATGCAGAAGGACGACTTCGATAACCCGGCGTTCCTGTGGCTGCAGCAGGGCGAGCAGCTCTGGACCAAGGTCGAGGGCACCGAGAACAAGTCGTGCGGCTCCTGCCATGGCGCGGCCGCCAATCTGCGCGGCGTCACCAACACCTATCCTAAGGTGAGCAAAGCCACCGGCAAGCTCACCACCATCGAGCACCAGATCAATTACTGCCGCACCGAGCGCATGAAGGCCCCCGCCTACCGCATGGAAACGACGGAGATGCTCGGCCTGTCCATCTTCGCGATGCATCAGTCCCGCGGCCTGCCTATGGCCGTGGCCAACGACGGCGCCGCCCGGCCCTTCTTCGAGGAAGGCGAGCGCCTCTACAACACGCGCCGCGGCCAGCTCAACGTCGCCTGCATCCACTGCCACGAGAACAACGCCGGCAACATGATCCGCGCGGACCTGCTCTCCGAAGGCCGCGCCAATGGCTTCCCGCTCTATCGCCTCAAGTGGCAGCGTCCGGGCTCGTTCGATTACCGCATGGAAGAGTGCTACGGCCAGGTGCGCGCCGAGCCGGAGCCTTACGGCTCCGAGGAACTCGCCAAGCTGCAGCTCTACGTGGCGTGGCGCTCCAACGGCCTGCCGGTCGAGACCCCCGCCGTCCGCCGCTAGGATTTTCTCGACGACAGGGGAGCCGCGAAAGCGGTAGGAAGCCCCTCATGCTGACGAGACGCGATTTCCTTCAGGTAGCTGCCGCCACCGCCGCGATTTCCGGCGGCGCCGGCTTTGGCCGCGCGATGGCGCAGCAGCGTCTGACGCAGGACGATCTCCTGCGTTTCCAGCCGCTCGGGCAGGTCACCCTGCTCCATTTCACCGATATCCATGCGCAGCTCATGCCGCTGCATTTCCGCGAGCCGAGCTGGAACCTCGGCGTTGGCGAGGTGCGCGGGCAGGTGCCGCATATCACCGGCACGGAATTCCTGCAGCATTACGGTATCGCGCGCGGCACCGCCGACGCCTATGCGCTGAGCTCGGATGATTTCACGGCGCTGGCGCGCAGCTACGGCAAGCTCGGCGGCATCGACCGCATGGCGACGCTGGTGAAAGCAATCCGCAGCGAGCGGCCGGACCGCACCCTGCTGCTCGACGGCGGCGACACCTGGCAGGGCTCCTACACCTCGCTGCAGACGCGCGGCGGCGACATGGTGCGCGTGATGAACGCCCTCGGCACCGAAGCAATGACCGGCCATTGGGAATTCACCTACGGCCAGGACCGGGTGAAGGAACTGATTGCCGAGGTGAAGGCGCCGTTCCTTGCCGGCAATGTGCGCGACACGACGTGGAACGAAGACGTCTTCGAGAACACAAGCTGGTTCGAGCGCGGCGGCCTCAAGATCGCGGTGATCGGCCAGGCGTTCCCCTACACGCCGATCGCCAATCCACGCTGGATGATGCCGGACTGGTCGTTCGGCATTAACGAGGACCGCGTTCGCGAACATGTGACCAAGGCGCGCGGCGCCGGCGCCGATCTGGTCGTGTTGCTCTCGCATAACGGTTTCGATGTCGACCGCAAGCTGGCCGCGCGGATCGAGGGGATCGATGTGATCCTGACCGGACATACACACGATGCGCTGCCGGATGCGGTGACCGTCGGCAAAACCCTGCTGATTGCGTCGGGCAGCCACGGAAAATTCCTCTCCCGGCTCGACCTCGAGGTAAAGGACAGACGTGTCGCCCAATGGCGCTATCGTCTGATCCCGATCTTCGCCGACGTGATCCGTCCCGATCCGGAGATGACAGCGCTCGTCCGCGAGGTCCGCGCCCCATATGAGAAGGATCTCGGCCGCGTGCTGGGCCACACCGAGAGCACGCTTTATCGCCGCGGCAATTTCGCCGGCACGTTCGACGATCTGATCTGCGACGCACTGATGCGCGAACGCGATGCCGAAATCGTGCTGTCACCGGGCTTCCGCTGGGGCGCCTCCCTGCTGCCCGGCGCCGACATCACGCTCGAAGACGTCTACAACCAGACCGCCATCACCTATCCCAACGTCTATCGCAACGAGATGACGGGACAGTTCCTTAAGGACGTCCTGGAAGACGTGGCCGACAATCTCTTCAACCCCGATCCCTATTACCAGCAGGGCGGCGACATGGTGCGGGCCGGCGGCCTGTCTTACACGCTCGATGTCCGGGCACGCATGGGCCAGCGCATCTCGAATCTGCGCCTGATGCGGACCAACACGGCGATCGAAGCAGCCAAGACCTATACCGTCGCCGGCTGGGCCTCGATTAACGAAGGAACGCAGGGACCGCCGGTCTGGGATCTGGTCATGCGCCATATCGAGCAGCGCAAGTCCGTCCGCATCGAGGACAACCGCTCCGTCACCGTCGTCAACGCCTGACGGCTGCATGGGCGAATTCGACATCACGCTGGCCGGCGCATTCGTTGCCGGCCTGTTGAGCTTCGTCAGCCCCTGTGTGCTGCCGCTCGTGCCGCCGTATCTCGGCTTCCTCGGCGGCGTGACGTTCGAGCAGCTCACCGGCGACGACCGCTCCACCGACCACGCGGTCGGCTGGCGGATTTTCATCACCGCCCTCGCCTTCGTGCTGGGCTTCTCGACGGTGTTCGTAATTCTCGGCGCCTCGGCATCCGCGGTCAGCCAGATCCTCGCCACGTATTCCTATTGGCTGTCGAAGGCCGCCGGGCTCGTGATCGTGGTGTTCGGCCTGCATTTCCTCGGCATCTTCAGGCTCGCCGGTCTCGACCGCGAGCGGCGCTGGCATCCCACGACCAGGCCCGCCGGGCTCGTGGGTTCTTATGTCGTCGGCCTCGCTTTCGCCTTCGGCTGGACGCCCTGCATCGGGCCAGTGCTGGCGGCGATTCTCACCGTGGCGGCGGCCCAGGAAGAAGCCAGCCGCGGCGCCGTCCTGCTCGGCGCCTATGCATTCGGCATCGGCCTGCCGTTCCTGGCGGCAGCAATTTTCATGCGTCCTTTCCTGAGCTTTTTCCGCCGCTTCCGCAGTCAGATGCACCGGGTCGAGCAGGTTCTGGGCGGCCTGTTGGTGATCACCGGCGCGCTGATTTTCGCCGGCTCTTTCGACGAGATCGGCTACTGGCTATTGCAACGCTTCCCGTCGCTGGGACGGCTGGGCTAGCTACAACCGTAGTCGCGCTTTAAGAGCAATTTGCGCGAGTCCTGCACCTGTTCGTTGACGAACACAGGATCGGCACTATAGTTCGCGCCCATTGAAGACGGCCGGGGGAATCGACCGGGGAAAACCTGGCGGGCGGCCATGATGGATCAGGGGGCAGGGTTGGGACCGTTTGACGATCAGGGCGACCGGAAGGTCAGCCCCTACCTGACACAGCGGCTGCGCAGCATGGAAGAAGTGCTGAAGGCACGGACGACACGTCAGCGTGTCTTCGAGGAAGCCTGCGGCCTGGAAGACGCGCCCAAGAAATCCGCCAGCACCGCCGTCGCCGACAGCACCGAACGCTGATCAGGATTTGCGACTACCCTTGTTGCCGTCGCGCGCTGCGCGTTCCTTGAGAAACGCCAGAAAGCTCTGCCGCTCATAGGCGCGGTCGTACACGAAGGCAAACATCGCCTCGAAATGACCGGGGCGGAAATAACCCGGCATCCTAGTGACCTCGACAGCCTTTCCGGTCTTGCCGTCGACATCGGCAACCGCCGGCTTCACGAAGACAATCGTCGGCGTGCCGCGCACGCCATACTTCGCCGCAAGGGCTTTCTCCGACAGCACCTGCCCGTCGAAATCGGTGACTTCCCGTGATCCATAGAGATCGAGCTGCACGACATTGAAGTGCTCACGCACATAGGCGTTCACATCGGGATCGGCGAGATTGACCTTCTGCATCTCCTGGCAATACGGGCAGCCACGCTGATCCCACAGCAACGCAAGGCGCTTGCCCTGCTGCGCGGTGTCGGCGAGATCGTCCTTGAGATCGAGGAAACTGGTCAGGAACCAGCGCTGCGTAAAGCGGCCGTCTTCCAGCTCAACCGGCTCGACCCGGGCCTTCTCCTGTGCGACGCCAATACCTGCCGGCACAAGAAGCGCCGCAAGCAGGGCAAGAACAGTAAGACGTCTGGTAGTCATGGCGGAAGTCTACCTCTCAACCGGAGACGCGGCAAATTACGGCCGGATATAGGACCAGCCCTTCAGCTGGCGCTCGACGATTTCCGGGATGCCGGCGGTCACCACCTCAACGCCTTCGATCAGGTCGGCCTTGCTGTGCCCGGTCGCTTCCATGGTGTTGCCGCAGGCGACGAACTCGACATCGTATAGCAGCAGACTGCGAATGCGGGCCGCCACCGGCGACGTCGCTGTATACAGCGCGCGGTTGCCGGCCGAGAAGGTCACGACGGCGACCTTCACATTGTCCTGACCATAGAATTTCTGGATGTTGACCACGTTGAACAGAAGATCGTTCACGGCTCGGGGCTCATCGGTGGTGAGCTGCAGCATGATCTTCCGCGGATTGTCGAGGCTAGGCAGAGGCGTCGCCATCTCGGTTTCCGCCGCACGAGCCGGCACCGCTGCCAGCAACAGCGCCACAAAGGCCGCGACCCGGCAGAAAGCCAGTCTCATCGAAATCTCCTGTCCCGCAGATATGGCGTCGATTTTAACGCCGGCAAGCACCGATCCCGCATTCAATTTTCTCAATCCTGCCGATAGGATAGGTACATGACACAGTCACGAACGGCGGGGACCATGCGCCTTATGGGCTACGGCGCGGCAGTCCTGGTGAGCTCCGCCGGCGGGCTGGTGCTGGAGATCGTCGCCGGACGGCTTCTCGCCCCCTATGTCGGGATGTCGCTCTATACCTGGACCGCGATCATTGCCGTCGTGCTGGCCGGGTTCTCGGTCGGCCACTGGATCGGCGGTGTGCTGGCTGGACCCGACTGCGACCGGGTCGCCGGCGCACGGCGCGTCGCCTACGCGCTGGCCCTCGCCGCCACGTCGAGCTTTGCCACTCTGGGCCTGCTGCGCCTGCTGGCCGGACCGTTGCTCTCGGCCGATCTCCCCGCGCTCACCGCCATCATTACGCTGGCGGCACTGCTGTTCTTTCTGCCCAGCCTGTTCGTCGGCATCGTCTCGCCGATCCTGACCAAGCTCGCGGTCGACGATGCCGCGGCACCCGGTCCGGTGATCGGCCGCATGTACGCGCTGAGTGCGGTCGGCAGCATCGCCGGCACGCTGGCCGCCGGTTACATCTTCATCTCGTGGATCGGCTCAACCGGTACGGTGATCGCCGTCGCGGTTGCCTACGCGATTCTCGCTGCGCTGTTTGCGGTGCCCGGCAGGATTTTCGGCACGACCGCGGCGCTGCTGGCCATTCTCGGTGGCGGTTTCAGCTTCGCCAACTGGCGGCTTGGCGTTCTCGACGGGCCCTGCACCGTGGAAAGCGACTACTATTGCCTCCGGATCGACGATTTCAGCCGCCTCTCGGGACGCCCGAGTGCCGTGCTGGTGCTGGACCATCTGGCGCATGGCATCAACGACCGCGACGATCCGCGCTTCCTGCATTCCGACTATCTGAAGTTCATCGCGGAACAGGTACGCCGGCGCTTTCCCACCGGCACGCAGCAGACGCGGGTGCTGCTGGTTGGCGGCGGTGCCCTCACCTTCTCGCGCGCCATCGTTGCCGAACGCAGCGACGCCAGCGTGCTCGTCGCCGAAATCGATCCGGCGGTGACGCACATCGCGCAGACCCGGTTGTGGGCTGCCCCGCATGAACGGATCAGGGTCGTCCACGACGACGCGCGCCGGACGGTCCAGGCCCTGACGCCGGAACCGCAATTCGAACTCGTGCTCACCGACGTCTTTCACGACATCGCAATGCCTGCCCATCTCGTGACCCGCGAGTTTCATCAGGAGCTGCGCCGCCGTCTCACCGCGAATGGCATCTACGCGGTCAACGTGATCGAGGGCGGCGGCAATCCCCGTTTTCTGCGCAGCTTCGTCCGCACACTGGAGGCCGATTTCCCGGTGGTCGAAGTGTGGGCAGACGGTGCCACGCTCGGCAAAAGCACGCGGACTACCTACGTGGTGCTCGCCGGTTTCCAGCCGTCGCCGGGCGACCGACTGGCGATCGACACCGGCCTCTGGCTTCGACTCCCGGCGGTACCTCTCACGGATGAAATCATCCTGACCGACGATTTCGCGCCGGTCGACCGGCTCCTCGCGCATATCTTACTTGACCGCAACCTGGGCGAGCGCTGAACGTCTGCGGCGTGATGGCCGTCACAGACGGCGCGCGGAGGCGAAGGCACGATCCTTGCCTGAAACCTCGCATGGCCATCGTCAGCGCAGGGATCGATCTCGAGCCGGATGAAGCGATCATCCCCATGGGGCAGAGCCCGTTTGTATCGAAACTGAATGACCGCACCGCGTGGGCGAGCCGCGGTCGGCTGACGGCCCTGATCCTGGCCCTCGGCTTGATCGTTACCACCGTATGCCTTGCGGGCGAGTTCTGGCTGGTCTTCCGGCTACTCGAAATCCTGCCCGACGCCAGCGTTGACCCCGCCGAGATCCAGCGCGTCGCAGATATTGGCAAATGGATTGCCGGCGCCACGGGCGCCACGCTTGTCGTTCGCTGGCTCCTCGACCGTAGCGCCCGCCGGTCGCGTATCGGCATCGCGCGCGCCCTTGTCCTGGTCGCCGTGTGGGTCGGTCTCTCTGCCGCCATCTATCAATCCCTGCAGATCGTGACCGACGCGATCGTCGACTCCCTGCCGGCGGAAGCACGTCACGACGCGGCGATGATCGCGCTCTATCGCAAAAACGTGCAGGACGGCAAGATCGGCGATCCGGATTTCTCCCCCGCCTCTGGCGGCACACTGAGCGACCTGCAACGCGTCAAGGCCGTCAATGCCGCTATCGGCCTGCTCGACCGCGAGCGCGACTATGCGCGCCGGACCGAAACGGTGTTCCGCGATGCCACCGAGATACAGAAGGCGCAGATCGTTGCCGAGGGCCGCCGCCAATCCGATTTGCTGCGGGCGCGCATTGAAACCGCTGCGGCGCCCTTCGTCATTCTCGAGCGAAGTCCTGGCACCGTCACCGGGCCGGCACAAAGTGCATGGTCCACGTACAGTCAGATGTGGTCCGCCCTTACTACCTTACGCGCGGAGACCGAAACCGCAGGCGACGGGGCACCGCTGTCCGGTTTCGCCCGGCACTTTCTGACCTCGCCCCCAGACGATGCCGGCGCGCGCGCCCTGCGCGACCGCTTGATTGAGGCGTTCGATCTCGAATTGCTGCCCGCTGTTCCGGAACTCGGCGTTGAAAGCCTGCGCCTTGGCGACGTGCCGCCGGAACTCACCCCGTCCGCGTTCGGACACTACGTTGTAGATGCTCTGGCTGCCCGTCGCGATACCGCCTTGTGGCGCACGGAAGATCGCGTGCTGGGTGCACTTGAAACCGTAAATCTCGCAATGCCCGAGGTGTTGCCGGCCGACACCCAACGCAAACTCGTAATGTCGGTCGTCGTGCCCCCGCTCGCCCTGAGCTTCGGAATGATCGGCATCATCGCCAACAGCACCGCCCTCGTCCTTCTGGCGATTGCTTTGGCAGCCGCGTTGCTTCACCTGCGCCATGTACCGCGCAATCGCGGCCTGCGGACGGCCTCGGTTGTGCTGCCCTGGGTCGTCGTCGCGGGGACGATCCTGGCTGCCCCGCCAGTGCCGTTCTCCGATGGCCACGGATTCTCGCGGATCGCCCAGCAGGCGGCCGCTGAACCCAACGGCCAGGTCTGGACAAATCTGTGGCTGCGCATGATCGGCATCGAGGCCGTTCTCGTGGGCGAGTAGCCGACCCAAATCCTGCTATCGGCGGGCAACAATTTTTCTAGATTGAGGCCGGGGCAATCGCGCGAAGATACTTGCGCTGTTGCCTGCGGTGTCATTTATAGTGGGTTTTCTATCGGATTGAGGGGAGGAACAACAATGAAACCAATAAGATGGAGCGTGATCGCCGGCGCCATGATGGTGACCGCGACAATCGCCACGACACAGCCTGCCGCGGCCCAGAATGCTGATGCGCGCCTGATCGCCAATGCCTGCGCCACCTGCCATGCGCCCGGTGGCCGCAGCCCGGGGCAGATCCCCTCGATCTACGGACGCACCGAAGCCTCGCTCGCCGAGTTGATGCGCGCCTTCCGCGCCGACCAGCGACCCGGCACGACCGTGATGAACCGTCTGGCGAAGGGTTATACCGACGCTGAAATCGATTCCGTCTCGCGTTACATCGCGACGAACTGGAAGTGAGGAGCGCATCATGACATCCATCAAGCTCTCACGCCGCAGTTTCACCCGCCTCGCCGGGGCCACAGCGGCCACTGCCACCCTCGGCCTGTCCGCCTGCGTGACAGGCACACCCGCCAAAGCCCGGGTCGTCGTTATTGGCGGCGGCTTCGGCGGCGCCACCACAGCGAAGTATCTCCGCCAGTTCGATTCCGGCATCGACGTCACGCTGGTCGAGCCGAACCGCACCTTCATCACCTGCCCGTTCAGCAACTATGTTCTCGCCGGCTTCAAGCGGATGGAAGACATCACGCACGACTACCGGGCGCTGAGCGGCACGCACAAGGTCAAGGTGATCCACGACACCGCAACCGCGATCGATGCCACCAAAAAGACCGTGACACTCGCCAGCGGCCAGAGCCTCAGCTTCGACAAGCTGGTCGTCTCGCCTGGCATCGACATCCGCTGGGGCGCGATCCAGGGCTACGACGAGGCCGCCTCCGAGCGCATGCCGCATGCCTGGAAGCCCGGTGCGCAGACCCTCCTGCTGCGCAGGCAGCTTGAAGCCATGGACAACGGCGGCACGTTCATCCTGTCGGCCCCGGCCAATCCGTTCCGCTGCCCGCCCGGCCCATACGAGCGCGTCGCCATGGTCGCGCATTACCTGAAGCAGGCGAAGCCGCGCTCGAAGATCCTGGTGCTCGATGCGAAGGAGAACTTCTCTAAGCAGGCGCTGTTCCAGGACGGCTGGAAAGCCGAGTACGGCGAGATGATCGAGTGGGTGCCGCTCTCGAAGGACGGCCGCGTCACGCAGGTCGACACCGGCGCCATGACCGTAGTCACCGAATTCGGTCAGCGGCACCGCGCCGCGGTGATCAACATCGTCCCGCCGCAATACGCGGGCCGCGTCGCTCGCGATTCCGGGCTTGCCAACAATACGGGCTGGTGTCCGGTCAATCCGGCGACGTTTGAGTCGACTGTCCACAAGGACGTCTACGTGGTCGGCGATGCGACTATTGCCGGCGCGATGCCGAAATCCGGCTTTGCCGCCAATGCGCAGGGCAAAGTGGTTGCCCTGACCATCGCCGAAGCGGTCAATGGCCGCGCGGCGCCGGCGCCGACCTACACAAACACCTGCTACAGCCTGATCTCGCCGAATTACGGCATCAGCGTCGCCGATGTTTATCGCGTGACGCCGCAGGGGATCGTGCCGGCACCCAACGCCGGCGGCGTCAGCCCGCGCAACGCCGAGGCAGCAATCCGCCTCGCCGAAGCCCGCTACGCCGAAGGCTGGTACGCCTCGATCGCCCAGGACGTCTGGCGGTCCTGACCCGCAAAGTCAGAGCCGGAAAAAGATTGGGGCGCTCCTGTGAAGGAGCGCCCCATATTCTTTCCGCGTCTTCTCCGTCACCCCGCATCAGATGCGGGGTCCATCTCGCCACGACAAGATGGACCCCGGATCGCGCGCCCTGCGGGCGCTTGTCCGGGGTGACAGCCAACAGGGAATGAAAAAGGGCGCCTCCTTGCGGAAGCGCCCTTCGTCATTTTAGTAGCCTGCGATCAGGCGATCGCGGCCTTCACGCGGTCCGGCAGGAACGGGAAGTGACGCAGGCGCTTGCCGCCGGTGATCTGCGCCACCGCGTTGGCGATGCAGGGGCCGACGGTCGGCAGGCCGACTTCGCCCATACCGCCCGGGTTGTTCGCCGTCTGGATCACGCCGACATGGATATTCGGCGTCTCGGACATGCGCATCAGGCGATAGTCGTGGAAGTTCGATTCCTGAACCTCGCCATTCTTGACATTGATCTGCTCATAGAGCGCGTGGCTGACGCCGTAGACGATCGAGCTTTCGATCTGCGCCTCCACGTTCTTGGGCAGGATCGACACGCCGGTATCGACCGCGCACCACACATCGTGGACGCGGATCTCGCCGGTCTGGCGGTTGAGCGAGACTTCCGCCACCTGCGCGCAGTGAGCATTCCACTCGTTCGAATAGGCAATGCCGAGGCCGCGCCCGTTTGTCCGCTTGCGGTCCCATTGCGCCATCTGCGCCACGGTCCGCAGGACGTGCTGGGCGCGCGGCTCGGCGCTCAACATGTCCAGACGATACTGCAGCGGATCGACGCCCTTCATCGCAGCGAGTTCATCGAGCACGCATTCGACGCCGAACTTGGTGTAGCCCGGACCGACCGCGCGCCAGAAGCCGACATCGACGCCACGCTGCTCGCGCACCCATTGCACATGCTGCGCCGGGAAGCCGTACTTCACCTCGGCGCCGTCATGGAACGGTGCGTCCTTCTGACCGCTGCCGTTATAGGCATTCGGGTTGGCACGGGCGTAGATCGACTCGCCGGCCATGCGGTGACGCCAGCCGACGATGTTGTTCTGCGCGTCGAGCCCGACGTTGAAGACCTGCGCGTTGAGCGGCCGGTACTTGTCGTTCTGGATGTCGTCTTCACGGCTCCAGATGACCTTCACCGGACGGTTCGGCGTGGTCTTCGCCAGCAGGACGGCGTCGATCACGAAGTCCGGCTCCAGACGACGGCCAAAGCCGCCACCCAGCAGCGTTGTATGCACCACGACCTTGTCGGGAGTGGTCTCCGCCATGCGCGCACCGAAGGCCTGCGCGCCAGTCGGGGCCTGTGTCGGTGCCCAGATCTCGACCCGATCGCCACGCACAACGGCCGTGGCGTTCATCGGCTCCATGCAGGCATGCGCCACATGGTCCGACAGATAGGCGAAATCGAGAACCTTGGCCGCTTTTGTGAGCGCGGCGTCGGTATCACCGTGTTTGATGATATCGACACCGGCCTTTGAGCGGTCGCGCGACGTGGCGAGATAGTCCTGCAGGACCTGATTGCTGTTATAGCTTCTGGCGCGGGCACCGTTCGACCAGGTCACCTTGAGGGCTTCCTTGGCCTTCTTCGAGGCCTCGAAGGTTTCCGCCACGACGCCGACGCCATAAGGCAGCGGGACGATCCCGACCACGCCCTTGATCGCCTTCGCCGCCGCATCGTCGATGCGCTCGGGCTTCTCACCCTGGACCGGTGCGCGCAGCACGGCGCCGTAGAGCATGTTCGGCAGCTGGATATCGATGCCGTACTGCGCCTTGCCGTTCACCTTCTCCGGGATGTCGACGCGGGCGATGTTTTTGCCGATGTAGCGGCACTGCGCGATCGGCTTGAACTCCGCCGGGGTCGCCGCCGGCATCGGATCGATGACCTTCGCGGTCTTTGCCAGTTCGCCGTAGCTGAGACGGCGGCCGGATGCCTTGTGTACGACCGTGCCGGGCTCGGTCGACAGCTCGCCGACCGGGACCTTCATCTGCTCGGCCGCATTGGCGAGGATGACCTTGCGGGTCTGCACGCCGACGGTCCGGAGCAGGTTGTAGTAACCGGGCGTCGTGCGGCTCGCACCCGTGGCCATGGCACCGCCAAAGCCCGGGTTGCCGAAGCTCTTCGCATCGCTCGGCGCCTGGACGATCTTCACGCGGCGCCAGTCAGCATCCATGTCCTCGGCGATCAGCATCGGCATCGCCGTCTTGGTGCCCTGGCCCATCTCGGCGGCCGGCGACACGATGGTCACGGTGCCGTTGGTCTCGATGGTAACCCAGGCGTTCGGCTTGTACCCGCGGGCGGCGCCCTGGGCGAACGCGTCGGAACTGCCGAACGCGACGGCAAAGCTCATGCCGCCGGTGCTCACGAGGAAGCTGCGGCGGGAGAGTACGGTGGTTTGAATGTCCATGGTCATGGCTCAGGCCTCCCGCGACGCGCGCTGAATGGCGGCGATGATGCGACCGTAAGTGCCGCAGCGGCAGAGATTGCCGTCCATGTGAGCGACGATCTGCTCACGCGTCGGCTTGGGCGTCTTCTTGAGAAGCGCCGCCGCCTGCATGATCTGGCCGGACTGGCAGTAACCGCATTGCGGCACCTGCTCGGCGACCCAGGCCTTCTGCAGCGGATGGCTCGAATTCGAGGACAAGCCCTCGATGGTGGTGATCTGCTTGCCGGCGGCGTCGCCGACCGGCAGGCTGCACGAGCGCGTCGGCTCGCCGTTGACATGCACGGTGCAGGCACCGCACTGCGCCATGCCGCAGCCGAACTTGGTGCCGGTCATCTTGAGATGCTCGCGGATTACCCACAGCAACGGCGTATCGGCTTCAGCCGATACGGTCACAGATCGCCCATTGATAGTGAACGTAGTCATTGGTCCCTCCCTTTTGATCGTTTGATCGTTCTTCAAGCCGCAGTTGTCGGGCGGCTCGTGATTTTGACGGAGCTTAACACGCGAGACGTGCGGGCGCCTACCCCCTCCGCCGGATCTTTAGACGGATGGGCAACGGTTACCGGCGCGAAACCACTAGGGTGGGATCAGAGCGTAAAGCCGCCGTCGGCGACCAGGCAGGTCCCCGTCGTATAGGAGCTCTCATCCGAGGCGAGATGCAGCGCCGCCTGGGCAATCTCCTCGGCGGTGCCGAGCCGTCCTATCGCCTGGCGGGCGATGAAATCCTTCCGCGCCTGTTCCGGATCGGCAAAGGCAGCGATCCGCTGGCCCAGCGACGGCGTGTCAATGGTGCCGGGGCAGATTGCGTTGCACCGAATTCCCTTTCCTATGTAGTCCGACGCTACCGATTTGGTGAGCCCGATGACCGCCGCCTTGGTCGTGCCGTAGGCGAAACGGTTGGGCGCGCCCTTAAGCGACGACACGACCGACGCAATGTTCACGATCGATCCCTTGCCGCGCGCCAGCATCCCCGGCAGCACTGCCTGGATCGTCCAGAACATCGACCGCACGTTCAGGTCCATGGACAGCGACCACGCCTTGTCGTCGCAGTCGAGGATGGAGCCGTGATGCACATAGCCTGCGCAGTTGAGTAGCACGTCGATGGCGCCAGCCGATTTCATCAGGGAGGCAATCGCCGCCTTATCCGTGACATCGAGCCGCTGCACGGTGATGCCGCGCCCCAGGCTCGACAGACCCTTCTCGTCGATATCGGTGGCGATGACTTTCGCCCCTTCGGCCGCAAAGGCCAGTGCACTGGCGCGGCCGATTCCCGCCGCCGCAGCGGTGATCACCGCTGTCTTTCCCTGAAGCCGACCCGTCAATCGTTCCTCCCCTGCATTTGAGTTTAAAGGTCTTTCTAGGACCTCGCCTCACTCTAGAGGCCATTCATCGCAACGGTCACAAACAAAGCGTAAAGCATCGGCGCGAACATGAGCGTCGCGGCAGCCTTAATGTTTCCGCGATCGTAAAGATTCCAAGCGCGGGCGGGACAAAGGATGCAAGCCACCGGCAGAGCGATAACGGCAAACAATAGAAAGTATTTTGCCACTCCCCTGTCAGACATCCCCAGAACGGCAAAAGAAAGCATGGCTAAGTATAGGCCGACTAGAAAGAGGGCCATATCGAGGACAGTGCCAATCCACAGCCAGCGCTCGGTCATTCTTCACTCTGACAATTTGGCAGCGATCTTGATAGTGGACGGCATCATGGCATGACCGTAACTTCCTGCACATGGCTTCCGATCTCTTTTCCCTCAAGGGACGCACCGCGCTGGTCACCGGCTCATCGCGCGGCCTTGGCCTCGCGATGGCGCAGGCGTTGGGCGAGGCCGGCGCCACGGTGTGGCTGAATTCCAGAGATCCCAAGGTGCTGGATCAGACGTGCCGGGCCCTGCGGCTGAAAGGCATCACCGCAGAACCCGCCGCCTTTGACGTGACCGACGAAGCGGCCGCGACCGCCGCCATCGATGGCATCGTCGCGGCGCGCGGCAAGCTCGACATCCTGATTGCGAATGCCGGCACGAATATCCGCAAACCCGTCCTCGACTACACGACGGCGGAATTCAACCAGGTAGTGAACACCGATCTTTCCGCCTGCTTCGCGCTGGGCCGCGACGCCGCGCGGCACATGGTCCGCAACAAGTTCGGCCGCATCATCTTCACCAGCTCGATCATCGGCCGGCTCGGCCGTGCCACGGTTCCCGCCTATGCGGCAGCAAAGGCCGGGCTTGAATCGCTGGCACGACAGATGGCCGTGGAGTTCGCGACGCAGGGCATCACCGTCAACGCCATCGCGCCCGGCTTCTTCGATACCGAGCTGAATGCGCCGATCAAGGAAAACGCCGATCTGTTCGCGTCGATCAAGGCGCGCACGCCGATGGCCCGCTGGGGCGATCCGGAAAAAGAGATCGGCGCCGCCGCCGTCTTCCTGGCGTCCGACGGCGCTGCGTTCGTCACCGGCCATACACTTGTGGTCGATGGTGGCCTGACGATCGGCCTGTAGTTGTCTTTTACTGAGCGGCCTGCGGACGGACGATCAGGCAGGTCGCGCCCTCGCCCCGCAGACGGCCACAGGCGATGCGGGCGCCGTCTTCATCGAGCGGACCGCCCTGCACCCGGAACATGCGTTCGCCATTCGCGCCTTCGAAGGCGACGACGACGGTCTGCAACGGGCCCAGCACATCCGGGTGACGCCGCTGCAGACGTCGCCACTCACGCGCGGCTTCGGGCTCGTTGGGCACCGAAGCAACCTGGATGCGATAGGCGCTGTCGGCCGGGATTTCCACCTGCGTTGCGGTGACGAGACCCATGGCCTGCATGAAGGCGAGTTGTTGCCGCGCCTCGACATGGCCACCACGCGCCGCCGACGCAAAGAGCCGCGCCGCAGTCGCGTAATCGACCGGGCCGTCTTCACCGTTGGCCCGTTTCACGGCCAGAGCGTATTGCGCGTTCACGACGGCCGGATCTGCCCGCTGGACCGGCACGGCCGGAACGGGTGCCGTGCGGGTCGGGGCAGTTGGAGACGGAGACGCCTGAACGGGGATCGGCTGAACCGGAGCAACCTCGGCCGGGGCGGTCTGCACTGCCGGCTCGGGCCGTGCCTCCGGCTCGCTTTCCTGCGCAAAGACCGCGGTGGCCAGCAGCAGAAACGGTACTGCCCAGCAATATCTGATCGTCATTGTTGCGACTCGACACCGGGTTTCGCTTGGGGCTAGGGAATCACCACCGCCTGCCGGGTGCAATTGCTTTTCTGTTGCCTTGACGCGGTAACCGGCGATCCGGTCTAGTGCTCTCACGGGGGACGAATCGGGGGCTTCCCGTTTACATGGCGCAGCGTAGCCGTCTGCTTGATCTGATGTGTGAGCGGGTCCTCTCGACCCGTGAGGCAGTCGCCGGCAAATGGCCGGTCGACGCCGATCGCCGTGACGGCACCTGGACCGCGACCGAGACACCGGACTGGACCTGGGGCCTGTGGGCTGAGTCGCTCCGCCTGGTCGGCGAACGCCGCAAGGACCCCACCCTGCGCGAAGAAGCCCGCGCCCTGACCCTTGCCCATGCCGAAGATGTCGACCGCCACGACCTGACACGGGGCGCCGCGTTTTATTATTCCGCGGCGCGTCTCGCCTGCTCCAGCAAGGATCAGGAGATGAAGGATCTCGCCCTCGATGTCGCGCGCTCGGTCTCCGACATGGCCGACGATGTGACTGGCGGAAGACCGCTGGGCCGCGACGGCGGTGGAAACGGAACCGTTACACTTGAAAGCGCGATGTTCGGCACCGCGCTCGACTGGTACGCCGCCAAGACCATTGGCGACAAAACCTGGATGACGCGCGCCTGCAAACATCTTGATTACACCATCGCCGAGTTGCTCAAGCCGGCGACGCCGGAGCCGGTCAGCGAGGCGAAGGTCGAGAAAGCTGCCATCCAGTTCAAGAGCCGCAAGCTGGCACTCGCGGCGGCCGGTTATTACCGCGCTTGGGAAGCCGTGCGCGACCGTAAGTATCTCGATGCCGGTGACCGCATCGTCGACTATCTGTGGCTCAACTCAGGCGCCGACCACATGCCGCCGCGCGATCCGACCATCACCGGCCCAGGCGCCGGCCCGGCCGACACCGCCGCCGCGGCGATCATCGCCTCGGCGATTGCGCGGCTGGTCGTGCTCGATCCATTGCCCGAGCTGTGCCGCCGGCACGCTATGAAGCTGGGGCCGCTACTCAACAGTCTGGCGCAACACGTCACGCCGACCGACGAACGCGACAAGCGCCCGGCGGGCATGCTTGTCGAGGCGGGATCGGAGCGCGCGGGCTCGCCGCCGGCCAGCGAGACCCTGCTCGGCGATTTCTATCTGCTTGAAGCGCTCGTCTGCCTCGACCGCAAAGGGATGCCCTGCTGAGCGGCCCGGCGTCGCTTGCGGACGCCGTCGCATCGGTGATCCGAACCACCGCTGCGGAACTCATCCTGCCGCGATTCCGCACCCTCACCGCCGCCGACGTCACCGAGAAGTCGCCGGGCGAGGTGGTGACGGAGATCGATCACGCCGCCGAAACATTACTTTCTCGCGAACTGCGCGCGCTGATGCCGGGCTCGCTCGTCGTCGGCGAAGAAGGTGTGGCCGCCGATCCCTCCCGGCTGGATCTGTTGCTGGAGGACGAGCCGGTCTGGCTCGTCGATCCGCTCGACGGCACCGCGAACTTCATCGCGGGCGATCCGCGTTTCGCGGTGATGGTGGCGCTGGTCGAGCGGCATGTAACGCTCGCCGCGTGGATCTATTCGCCCATCGACGACACGATGGCCATCGCCGAGTTGGGCGGCGGCGCGCACCTGAACGGCACACCGATCCGTTCTCCCGCGACAATCCCGACGACCGAAACCCTGTTCGGCGGCGTATCGATGCGCTTCCTGCCGCCGGACCTTCGCGACCAGATCGAGAGCCGCCGCGCCCGGGTTGCCGAAATCCGGCCGCCGATGATGTGCGCCGGCGCGGAATACCCCGCCGTTGCACAAGGAAGCCAACACTTCGCGATGTTCTGGCGCACCCTGCCCTGGGATCATGCACCCGGCGCGCTGCTGCTGACCGAAGCCGGCGGCCACGCAGCGCGGCTCGACGGCGCGCCCTACAGCCCGGTCGATCGCGGCGCCGGGATACTCCTGGCGCAAAACGAAGGGACGTGGGACGCGGTCAGGCGCGCGCTGCTCGACTAATCGAGCGTCCGGCGATAGCGCAGCATGGCAATCGTCATGGCGGCACCCATGAAGGCAAGCAGCGGCCAGAGATCGGGCCAGATCTCGAACCAGCCGTTCCCCTTCAGCAGAATGCCCCGCACGATGCGCAGGAAATGCGTCAGCGGCAGGATCTCGCCCAGTGCCTGCGCCCAGTCAGGCATGCCGCGGAACGGAAACATGAAGCCGGACAGCAGCATCGACGGCAGGAAGAAGAAGATCGCCATCTGAATCGCCTGCAGCTGATTGGCAGCCACGGTGGAGAAGGTGAACCCGACCGCGAGATTGGCGGCGATGAACACGACCAGCGCAATCAGCAGCAGCGTGAGGCTCCCCACCATCGGCACGCCGAACAGGAAATGCGCGCAGAGCAGGATCACCGCCACCTGGACGTAGCCGGCGACGATATAGGGCAGGATCTTGCCCAGCATGACCTCGACGGGGCGCACCGGCATCGCCAGCAGGTTCTCCATGGTGCCGCGCTCGCGCTCGCGGGTCATCGCCAGCGCCGTCATGATCACCAGCGTCATGGTGAGGATCGTGCCCATGATGCCGGGCACGATGTTGTACTGGGTGATGCCTTCCGGGTTGTAGCGGCGATGGACACGCAGCTCGAAGCCGGGCTCGCCCGTCCGCAGACTCCGCAGCGGCCCATCCAGCTCGCGGTTCAGCGCGGTGCGGCTGATCTGCATCATCGTCGCCAGCGCATTGCTGGTCGCCGCCGGGTCGGTGGCATCGGCTTCCACAAGCAAAGCCGGATGCTCGCCGCGCACCAGCCGCCGCGAGAAATCGCTAGGGATATTGATGACGAACTGCACGTCACCGCGTGCCAGTAACTCGCTCGCCTCCGCCTCTCCCGCGACGCGATGGGTGATGCGGAAATAGCCGGAGTTCTCGATGGCGGCGAGCAGGCTGCGGGTATAGGGGCTGCTGTCGGCGGCGATCAGCGCCGTCGGCAGGCTCTTGGGATCGGCATTGATGGCATAGCCGAACAGGATCAGCTGGATGATCGGCACGCCGATCATCATGGCGAAGGTCAGCCGGTCGCGGCGCATCTGGATGAATTCCTTCATCAGCACCGCCCAGAATCGCCGGGACGAAAAGACATTGTTCATTGGCGTGCATCCACGACGTCGCGCATCAACGCGATGAACACATCCTCAAGACCGGGCTCCACCTTCGTCCAGTGCTGCGCGGGATCGTTGCGAAACTCGGCAATGGCCCGCTCGAATGCGTCCGGATCGGCACCGCTGACATGCAGGGTGTCGCCGAACGCCGCCACCGTATCGATCCCAGGCCGCTGCTCAAGCCGCCGGCCCAGCACGCCAGCCTCCTTCGTAGTCACCTCCCACGTCTCGATGCCGGCGTTGCGGATGACCTCGTCCACGGTGCCCCGCGTCAGCAGGCGCCCATGCGCGAGATAGGCGATGTCATGGCAGCGCTCGGCCTCGTCCATGTAATGCGTGCTGACCAGCACCGTCATCCCGTCACCGGCCAGCCGATGGATCTGGTCCCAGAAATCGCGCCGCGCCTTGGGGTCAACACCGGCCGTGGGCTCGTCGAGCAGCAGCAGCTGCGGCTGATGGAGAATGCAGGCGGCCAGCGCCAGCCGCTGTTTCCAACCGCCCGACAGCGCGCCGGCCAGTTGGCGCTGGCGTTGCGTCAGACCGAGACGTTCGATCGTCGCGTCGACCACCGCGGCGCGATTGGCAACCCCGTAAACCCGCGCCACGAAATCCAGATTCTCGCGAATGCTGAGATCTTCGTAGAAGCTGAAACGCTGGGTCATGTAGCCGACCTCGCGCTTGATCGCGGCTGATTCCCGCAGGATGTCGAAGCCGAGACAGGTACCGGTGCCTGAATCGGGCGTCAGCAGGCCGCACAGCATGCGGATCGTCGTCGTCTTGCCGCTGCCGTTGGGACCGAGAAAGCCGCAGATCGATCCGCGCCGCACCTGGATCGCGAAATCGTGCACCGCCGGCCGGCCACCGAAACTCTTGTTGAGCCCCGCGACGTCGATGGCGAGATCGTTCATGGCACGTGCGCCCGCGCCAGATGAATCTCGACCGGCTGACCCGGATTGAACAGAGAGCCGGTCTCCGGCCGCGCCTCGACGAGATAGACCAGCTTGGCGCGCGTCTCGCGGCTATAGATCACCGGCGGCGCGTATTCCGCCTGCGGTGCGATGTAAGAGATTTTCGCCGCGAGCGATTGCGGACAACCATCGCAGCCGACCGATACCGCCTGGCCGATCTTGAGGCGGCCCAGCATGGTTTCCGGAACATAGAAGCGCAGCTTGGTATTGCCGACCGGCAGCAGCGCCACAACCGGCGTTCCCGCCGGCACGTATTCGCCCGTCACGAAATACGTATCCGTTACAAGTGCGTCGTTCGGGGCGACCAGCGTGCGCTGGGCCAGCCGCCAGTCCGCCTGCCGCAGCGCCGCGCCGGCGGCGGTCACCATCGCCTCCGCCGCCACGATCTCGTCGCTGCGCGCGGACAGCCGCGCCACGCTTATCTGCGCCGTCAGCTCCGCGACACGCGCGCGGTCGCGCTCCGCCGCCGACCGCGCCTCGTCGAAGCGCTCCTGCGAGAACGCGCTGGAGGTGCTGAGGCGTTCCTGCCGCTGCAGCTGCGCCGAGGACAGCTTCGCCGCCGCCTCGGCCTGCGCGCGCTGCGCGATCAGCGCATCGACTTCCGGAGCGCGACGCCCCTTGCGCAGATTTTCATGCTGCGCTTCGGCCTGCGCCAGCCGCGCCCGCAGATCGTCGCGCGATGCGATCTCGTTGTCGCTTTCCAGGACATAGAGAAGCTGTCCGGAGAGCACCTGTTCGCCGCGCGCGACCTTGAGCATCTGCAACGTGCCACCCTCGCGCGGCGCGATCCGCGCATACTCGCCTTCGGCATAGCCATAAAACAGCGGCGCATCGCTGCCGGCGCCCACCCCGAACAGCGCCACGACCCCGGCAAACGCCGCGCGGATCATCTCAAGAAACTGGTCCATCTCATCCTCCGGCTGCGTCGCGGCGCAGCAGACCGTTGAGCAGAATGTCCGAATAGGCACTGAGAAAAGCAGCCGTATCGATCTTGCGGCTGGCATGCGGCTCCAGCGCGTGTTTCCACATGGCCAGCAGCAGCAGCGGCCCGGCGATCACCGGCGCCGCGATCTTGGGATCCATCTTGCGGAACTCGCCGCGCTTGATGCCGCGCTCGACAAGCCCGCCGAACGTCTCGAAGCCACGCGAAATGACCTCATCCACATAGAAGCGCGCGAGCTCGGGAAAGTTACCGGCCTCGGCGACGACCAGCTTGGGTATAGCGCCGATCTTCGTCCCGACGATTCCGGCGACCATGGTCGACACCAGTTCGCGCAGCACATCCGCCGTCGGCGCCTCGCTGGATTTCACCCGTGTGTTGGCGAGCGCGATATTCGGCAGCAGCGCCTGCTGCACCACCGCCTTGAACAGCTCTTCCTTGTTCTTGAAGTAGAGATAAAGCGTGCCCTTGGTCACGCCTGCCCGCTTCGCCACCTCATCGAGCTTCGTGGCCGCGAACCCCCGCTCGGCGAACACGTCCAATGCCGCGGAGACAATCTCCTGCGGCCGGTCTTCCTTGCGTCGACGCCATTTGGGTGCGGTTGCCATCGGGTGCTCTATATAAATAACTGACTGGATAGTTATTTATAGCGGCCCGGGAGTCAACTGCGGAATATCGGCGGCAGCTAAGTGTTTATGGTTTCGATAAAAACCGGCTGAAAACGGCCCATAATGGGAGGCTCTGTATGTCATTACACCGAACCATACTTCTCACCGCGCTCGCCTTCCTGGCCGCCTTCGCACCCGCCGCCGCTCAGGCCCCGGCCCAGCCGCCGATCCGCGAGATCACCAAGATCGCGGGCGAGGTCTATCGCTTCCGCAACGCCGGCCATTTCTCGGTTTTCGCGGTGACGCCGGCCGGCATCATCGTCACCGATCCGATCAACGCCGACGCCGCGCGCTGGCTGAAGGCGGAGCTGCAGCGGCGGTTCAACCAGCCGGTCCGCTACCTGGTCTACAGCCACGACCATTCCGACCACAGCTCAGGCGGCGAGATCTTCGCGGACACCGCGGTGGTCGTCGGTCATGAGAACACCAAGCGGACCATGATCGCCGAGAAACGGCCAACCGCGGTGCCGCAGGTCACGTTCAGCGACACAATGACCATCGAGCTCGGCGGCACGGTGCTGGAGCTCTCCTATCTCGGCAAGAACCACTCCGACAATTCGATCCTGATGCGCTTTCCCAGAGAGCGCGTCGCCTTCGCGGTCGATTGGATCCCGGTGAAGGGGATGAGCTTCCGCGACTGGCCGGATGCCTACATCCACGACTGGGTTGAGGGGCTGAAGCGGGTCGAGGCGATGGATTTCGACATCCTCGCTCCCGGCCACGGGCCGATGGGCGTCAAAGCGGACGTCGCGGCGTTCCGAATCTATGTCGAGGAACTGCGCGATCTCGTCCTGCCGATGCTGCGGGACGGCAAGCCGGTGGCCGAGGTGGTCGCCGCGGCGCGCGAGCGCCTGGGGCCGAAATATTCAGGCTGGGGTGGTTACGAGCAGATGTTCAATCTGAACGTCGAAGGTATGTACCGCTACCTCGCGAATTACCGCCGTCCCAACTAGCAAAAAGTCGCCGGGTCGCGAACGACCCGGCGATGCACTTCCGAATAGGCTCAGGCGACCTCGAGCAGGATCTCGACCAGGCGGTCCGGCATGTCGACCATCACGTCGTGGCCGCAGGGAACTTCGTAGGTCTTCCAGCCGGGGGTGGTCCTGAGGCGCTGGTAGTTCGCCTCGAAGCCGGCATGGTTCCAGCCCTTGGCACGGATGAAGGTCTTCTTGCCGATCTTCTCGCGACCCGCGATCGAGGTCGTCTCGTCGGTCAACGTGTTGATCGGGTGAATCGTGCACAGCGAATTCACCCATTCGCGATCGGCGGGATCGGCGACCATGAACTGTTCCGCCGTCTGCGGCTTGGTACCGAGGATGCCCTGCGCCTTGGCCGCAGCGATTCCATCGCGCGCCGCCTGCGACGCCGTCTTCAATGCGCTGTCGCCGACCTCCGGCACGAAGCCGTCGAGATAGACGATGGACGAGATCAGCGGCGCGATTTCATTCGCAACCTCGGTGATACAGAAGCCGCCCAGAGAATGGCCGACCAGGACGATGTCCTTCAGCCGCTCCCATTTCACCAGATTGACGATGTCGGCGGTGTGCGTGGAGGTATGGATGTCCTTGGTCAAAAGATGCGAGCGGTCTCCAAGGCCGGTCAGCGTGGGCGCGTAGGCCTTGTGGCCGAGCCGCTCGAGACGGTCCGTCACGCGGCGCCAGCACCAGCCGCCATGCCAGCCGCCATGGACGAGCACGAATGTCTTCTGCGTTGCCTGCGCGGCGGCCTGCTGCATTGCCGGTGCTGCGGCCAGCGCGGTGCCGGCGGCAACGGCTGTTATCAGACTGCGACGCGATGTCGTGATCTCGCTCATGTTTCTCTCCCTGCGTTATTGTTTCCGTATAGCGGAAATTTCACCGCTAAGCGTAACGCCACGGTAGCGAGTTTCACTGGGGCCGACAAATCCCATCACTACGCATAACGCAGATGGCTTGATCGACCGTGGAGCGCGCCCCTGATGACTAACCGTTGTCCACCCCGCGCTTGACGCGGGGTCCATGGTCGCGGCGGCACGATGGACCCCGCGTCAAGCGCAAGGTGACGTTATGTATTGTGCGCAAACAGCGGCGAAAGCTAGGGCGCTGGAAAATTCCGCCCGCGACATTTCGATTTCCCTTGAAATGTCCAGCGCGCTCCATTACTTCCATGATCGTCGAAATATGGAATCATTATGAAACCCACCGAAGTCACCGCGGCACTCGCCGCTCTTGCGCAGGAAACCCGGCTCGCCCTCTACCGGCGGCTGGTCCAGGCGGGGCCGCAGGGCGCTGCGGCGGGAACCCTGAGCGAGAAGCTCGACGTGCCCGCCTCGTCCCTGTCCTTCCATCTGGCGCAGCTCCGGCATGCGGGACTGATCACGCAGCGCCGTCTGGGGCGTCAGCTTTTCTACGCCGCGGATTTCCAGGCGATGAACGGCCTGATGGCCTATCTCACCGAAAACTGCTGCGGCGGTCAGGATTGCGCGCCCGCGTGCAAGCCGTCCGCCGTCGCGCAACCCACCACATCCCCAAGGAGAGTCCGCAAATGAAGCGCCTGCATGTTCATGTCAGCGTCGACGACATCGAGAAGTCCGTCGCCTTTTATTCGGTGCTGTTCGCAACCGAGCCGACCGTCATCGAGAACGATTACGCGAAATGGATGCTCGACGATCCGCGAGTCAATTTCGCCATCTCGAAGCGCGGCGAAGTCTCGGGCGTGCAGCATCTCGGCATCCAGGTCGAGAACGCCGAGGAACTGGCCGAAGTCTATGACCGGCTGAAGCGCGCCGAACGTCCCGTCGTCGAGGAAAAGGCCACGACCTGCTGCTATGCCCATTCGGACAAGCAGTGGATCGCGGATCCGCAGGGGATCGCGTGGGAGACGTTCCACACCCATGGCAGCGCCACGGTCTATGGCGAGAGCGCGGCGCTCGGGGAACTGCAACAGGCGAGCGGAAAGATCTGCTGCGAGCCGAAGCTGAATACGAAGCCGGAGGCCGCCAAGGCCGGTTGCTGCGCCGCATGACCGACAAAACCTTCAACGTCCTGTTTCTCTGCACCGGCAATTCGGCGCGGAGCATCCTTGCGGAATCTCTGCTGAACCATTGGGGCAACGGCCGCTTCCGCGGCTACAGCGCCGGCAGTTTCCCCAAAGGCGCAGTGCATCCGCTGTCGCTGGAACTGCTGCAATCCGTCGGCCTGCCGGTCGAAGGGCTGCGCAGCAAAAGCTGGGATGAATTCGCGGCACCTGGCGCGCCGGTGATGGATTTCGTGTTCACGGTCTGCGATCAGGCCGCCGGCGAAACCTGTCCCTTCTGGCCCGGCAGTCCCGTCACCGCGCATTGGGGCATCCCCGATCCGGCGGCGGCCGAAGGAACCGACGCGCAGCGCCGCAAGGCGTTTCATGACGCGCTGGCGGCCATGCAGCACCGCATCAAGCTCTTCGTCAGCCTGCCGATAGACAAGCTCGACAAGATGGCGCTGAAGAAGAAAGCGGATGACATCGGTCGCCTGGGCCAAGGCGAAGCAACGGACCGCGCTTCGTGACGCCGGACGCCGGGACTACACTGGTCAAGCCTGCGTCCCAGACGCAGGACCCCACGGCCACCGATGTCGCGCTTTTCGAGTTCGTCGCGACCGCCCTGCTGCTGATTGCCGTCGTCGGCTCCGGCATCATGGCCGAGAGGCTAAGCGGCGGTAACACGGCGCTGGCGCTGCTGGCGAATGCCATCGCCACCGGCGGCGCCCTCGTCGCGCTGATCCTCGCCTTCGGGCCGCAATCCGGCGCGCATATGAACCCGGTCGTCACGCTGGCGTCGGTATTCACCGACTCCCTGAGCTGGCGGCTGGCGTCGGTGTACCTGCTGGCGCAGGTCGCCGGCGGCATTACTGGCGTGTGGCTCACGCACCTGATGTTCGATCTGCCGATCCTGCAAACCAGCCAGCATGTCCGAACCGGCATCGGCCAGTGGACCGGCGAGATCGTCGCGACACTCGGCCTGCTCTTCACCATCTGGGGCTGCCGCGCCCGCCGCGAACCTGTCACCGCCTTCGCCGTTGCGGCCTACATCACCGGCGCCTACTGGTTCACCTCGTCGACATCCTTCGCCAACCCGGCGGTGACGATCGCGCGTTCGCTCAGCGACACCTTCGCCGGAATTTATCCCGGCGATACGCCCGCCTTCATCCTGGCGCAACTGGCCGCCCTCGTTCTCGCGCTGCCGCTTCTGCGGCGGATGAAACCCAAATAAGAAAGGCCCGGTCGTGAGACCGGGCCCTTCTCATTGCGAACGGCGCCGACGCGTTACTTCATCGTCGGCATCACGAACTCGGCGCCCTTGCGGATGCCGGTCGGCCAGCGGCCGGTCATGGTCTTGAGGCGGGTGTAGAATCGCACGCCTTCCATGCCGTGCACCGACATGTCACCGAACAGCGAGCGCTTCCAGCCGCCGAAGCTGTGGAAGGCCATCGGAACCGGGATCGGCACATTAATGCCCACCATGCCGACCTTGATCGAATGCGCGAACTCGCGGGCGGTGTCGCCGTCGCGGGTGAAGATCGAGGTGCCGTTGCCGAACTCATGCTCGTTGATCAGCTTCGCCGCCGCGTCGTAGGTCGGCGCGCGAACGACGGAGAGCACGGGCCCGAAGATCTCTTCCTTGTAGATCTTCATGTCGGGGGTGACGTTGTCGAACAGCGTGCCGCCGATGAAGTAGCCCTTCTCATAGCCCTGCAGCTTCAGGCCACGCCCGTCGACGACGAGCTTGGCGCCTTCCTTCACGCCCTGGTCGACATAGCCGGACACTTTCTCCAGGTGCTGTTTGGTGACCAGGGGGCCCATCTCGGCTTCCGGGTCGGTACCGGGACCGACCTTGAGGGCGCGCACCATCGGCGCCAGCTTGTCGACCAGCTTGTCGGCGACATTACCAACGGTGACGGCGACCGAGATCGCCATGCAGCGCTCGCCGGCCGAACCGTAGGCGGCACCCATGAGGGCGTCGGCGGTCTGGTCGAGATCGGCATCGGGCATCACCACCATGTGGTTCTTGGCCCCACCCAGCGCCTGCACCCGCTTACCGGCGGCGGCACCGGTCTGATAGATGTATTCGGCGATCGGCGTCGAGCCGACGAAGCTGATCGCGGCGATCTTGGGGCTGTGCAGCAGCGCATCGACCGCTTCCTTGTCGCCGTGCACCACGTTGAACACGCCATCCGGCAGGCCCGCATCTTTAAGCAGCTCCGCCATGCGGATGCTGGCCGACGGGTCGCGCTCCGAGGGCTTCAGGACGAAGGTGTTGCCGCAGGCGAGCGCCACGGGGAAC
Source organism: Alphaproteobacteria bacterium (assembly GCA_965279355.1). Lineage (GTDB taxonomy): Bacteria > Pseudomonadota > Alphaproteobacteria > CACIAM-22H2 > CACIAM-22H2. The sequence continues at coordinate 1,538,031 of OZ257155.1, forward strand.
ATCCACATCGGCACCATGACCGGGAAGTTGAACGGCGTGATGCCGGCAACGACGCCCAGCGACTGGCGCACCGACCAGCTGTCGATGTTGCGGCCGACGTTTTCCGTCATGTCGCCGCGCAGCAGATGCGGAATGCCGCAGGCGAATTCGGCGACTTCGAGGCCGCGCTGCACTTCGCCCTTGGCGTCGGAGAACACCTTGCCGTGCTCGGCGGTGATGATCTTCGCAAGATCGTCAGAATATTTCTCGACCAGGTCGCGGAAGCGGAACATGACGCGGGCGCGGACCAGCGGCGGGGTTTCCGACCAGGCGGGATAGGCCTTCTCGGCCGCATCAATCGCAGCGTTGACTTCGGCGGTGCTCGACAGCACGACCTGCTTGGCGCGCTCGCCCAAGGCCGGGTTGAAGACGTCGCCGAGCTTGCCGCTCTTCGAGGCGACGAGGGTGTTGTTAATCCAGTTCTGAATCTGCGCGCTCATCGAAAGCCTTTCCTCCGCGGTTCCCGGCCCTTCCCCGCGGACAGTCCGCAAGGGGGCGGGAGACCTCGTCTCCCGTTAACACCAGTGTCTTCATCGCAAACACCCGAAGGCAACCGTTAGACCGGCCTTTTAAGAGGCCGGCAGCCCTCGGCTTGGCCCGGAAGATATGTTAGATCAGGCCCCTTCCGGTTGGGACCGAAAATTGGGCATCAGGCCTAGATTTCGGTCCCAAATTGATCAATAACCGCCGCCGGACGACACAATCAACCTAAGGGACGCTTAATGCTCTCCGATGCCGAACGCAGCAAAGCCGCTGATATCCTCATGCAGGCAGAAAAGGATCGGAAGCCGGCCCTGCAGCTTTCGAAGACCTACCCGAACATCCAGATTGAGGATTCCTACGCGATCTCCAGCGAAGTGACACGGCGCAAGATCGCCGGCGGCGCCAAGCTGATCGGCCACAAGATCGGCCTGACCTCCAAGGCCATGCAGCAGTCCTCGCAGATCGACGAGCCGGATTACGGCCACCTGCTCGACAACATGCTGGTCGCCGACGGCGCCAAAGTAAACCACGCCGACTATTGCGTGCCGCGCGTCGAGATGGAACTGGTCTTCGTGCTGGGCAAGCCGCTGAAAGGCCCCGGCATCGGGCTGCTGGAAGTGCTGCGCGCCACCGAATACGTCGTCCCGTCGATCGAGATCATCGACGCCCGCGTGCAGAATCCGCGCAAGATCACCGACACCGTGGCCGACAACGGCGCCGCGGCCGGCATCGTTATCGGCGGCCGCCCGGTCGGCCCTAACGACGTCGACCTCCGCTGGATCGGCGGCGCGATGTACCGCAATTCCGAGATCGAAGAGACCGGCCTGTCCTGCGGCGTGCTCGGCCATCCCGCCCTCGGCATCGCCTGGCTCGCCAACAAGGTCGGCCGCTTCGGCACCGTGCTCGAACCCGGCCATATGATGCTGTCGGGCTCGTTCATCCGTCCGGTCTGGGCGAACAAGGGCGACACGCTGCATGCCGATTTCGGCCCGCTCGGCTCCGTCGCCGTTCAGTTCATTTAAGCTGGCAGTTCATCTGAGAGGAACGCGTATGTACGAGTTCGAGAAGAACGCTTTCAAGGCGGCGCTGAAGGAACGCAAGCTGCAGATCGGGTTGTGGAGCAGCCTGTGCAGCAACATCGCGGCGGAGATCATCGCCTATAGCGGCTTTGACTGGATCCTGCTCGACACCGAGCATTCGCCCAACGACGTGCCGAGCATCCTGTCCCAGTTGCAGGCCGTCGCGAAAGGCACTGCCGCACCCGTGGTGCGGCCGTACTGGAACGACATGGTCCTGTTCAAGCGCCTGCTCGATGTCGGCGCGCAGTCGATGCTGGTGCCGTATGTGCAAACCCCGGCCGAAGCAAAACGCGCCGTCGAAGCCACGCGCTATCCGCCGGCCGGCATCCGCGGCGTCACCGCCACCGGCCGCGCCAGCAAATACGGGCGCGTCACCGACTATCTGAAGAAGGCGAACGAGGAAATCTGTCTTCTGGTGCAGGTCGAAACCAGGACCGCGATGGACCAGCTTGAGGCCATCGCCAATGTCGAGGGCATCGATGGCGTGTTCATCGGCCCCGCCGATCTCGCGGCCTCGTTCGGCCATATCGGCAACCCGGCTCAGCCCGACGTGCAGAAGGCGATTCAGGATATGGGCCAACGCCTGAAGAAGATCGGCAAGTCGGCCGGCATCCTGACCGCCAACGAGGACGAGGCCCGCCGCTACATCGAGTGGGGCTACAACTTCGTCGCCGTCGGCGCCGACCTTGGCATCCTCGCCAAGGGCGCGGATATGCTGGCGAAGAAGTTCAAGGGCTGAACTTTACGATCAAACAGCGGCAGCAAAGGCAAGCTGCCGCTGTTTATCGTTTCTTGACCTCAAGTCCGTCAGCCGCGATGCGCATCATCCGCTCCAGCCCGCGCAACCCAATCGCCGGCTTCGGATTCTTCCCCGAGAGCCAGCGCCGGATTTCCGCCTGGAAGACTCCGAACAGGAACTGCGCGACCGTCGTGTCGGTTTCGCGGGACCGGATCGTGCCGCGCCGTCTTGCCTCGCGGACCAGCGTCGCGACGCCCTTGATCAGAACCTCGCGATCCTGCAGCAGCCGCTCCGCCTGCGTGCCTGACGTATAGAACGTCAGTTCGCGCAGGACATAGCGCGAGAACTCCGGCTCCGTCGCAAAGAGCCGGTAGATCGGCTCGAAATAGGTCACCAGATCGCCAACGAACGATCCGGACGAACGCGGATCCTTGGCCAGAACGGAGCCCAGAATCGCCTGCTCGTCGTTGAACACAAGGAACAGCAGGTCGCGCTTGTCCGACGCGTAGTTGAACAGCGTGCCGACCGAGACATCAGCGCGCCGCGCGATCTCCCGCATCGTGGCATCGTCGTAGCCCTTGAGCAGAAAAAGCGCCCGCGCCGCGGTCTTGATGCGGCGAAGCTTGTCCTCGCGGTTGCGGACGCGGCGGCCGGGCGGAGCGCTGGCCTTTGTGGTTCGAGATCGCGGCATGAGGCTTCTCCTTAGGGGAAAAGCCCAGCCGACTCAATGAGGCCCGCGACCTTGTAAACTTGAACACGTTCAATTATTATCAGACCGATAAGCCGCTCCATCGCGGCGCCGGGAGGAAACGATGTCAGCCAAGCGCTACCCGATCGATATCGCCACGACCAAACCCGGCACGCCGGGCGGCATCTTCATGCGCCAGTTCTGGCATGTGGTCAGCCGCAGCGACGACCTGCTGCCGGGGAAGGCGGTGCCGCTGCGCATCATGAACGAGGAATTCACCCTCTTCCGCGGCGAAAGCGGCAGGGCGCAGGTGATCCCGATGCGCTGCCCGCATCGCGGCGCGCAGATGTTTCTCGGCTGGGTCGAGGGCGACGATATCCGCTGCGTCTATCACGGCTGGAAATTCAACTGCGCGGGACAGTGCGTCGAGCAGCCCGCCGAGGAGCCCGGCCACGAAAAGGACGTGCAGATGCGGATCTATCCGACCGCGGAAGCCTTCGGCCTGATCTATGCCTATTTCGGCGAGGGCGAGGCGCCCGCCTTCCCGCCCTATCCGGAATCCCATGGCGAGGGTTTTATCGAGGCATGGCCGATCGACCATGTGCCCTGCAATTATCTGCAGTCCTTCGAGAACACCATGGACGAGGTGCACGTCGCGTTCACCCACGCACCCGGCGGCTCGCATTCCCTCCTGTCGAAGAATCTCCCCGTCATCACCGCCGAGGAAACCGACTGGGGCATGATGCGCCACGGCACCCGTGCCGACGGCGCGGTGCGCCACACGCTGCACTACGCGCCCAATGTCGTGCGCGTGATCATCCCGCCGCTGTCCGGCATGGACGGTGTCGGAGGCTGGCCGGAGATCACCTTCCACTTCACACCGGTCGATGACGAGAATCACATCTGGTACATCACAACCAAGGTGCGGATCGGCGGCAAGGAGCTCGAGATCTACAAACAGAAGCGCCACGAGTTCCATAAGCAGCGCGAAGCGGCGGGCCCCGCCATCGATCTCGTGAAGGATATCTGGGCGGGCAAGCTCGCCTATGCCGACGTGCGCCATCCCGAGCTCGCCATCGTGCAGGACATCGCGGTGCAGGCCGGCCAGGGCCGGATCGAGGATCGCGAGAACGAACACCTGGGACGCTCTGACCGCGCCATCGTCCTGTGGCGCCGCATCCTGGTGCGAGAGCTGACGGCCATCGCCGAAGGCAAGCCGCAGAAGAAATGGAAGCGCGCACCGGATGACGTGATCCCGGTGGCGGGGATCAAGCTACCCTCGGCGGCGGAATAATCTCAGGTGATCCCCGCCTTCTTCAGCACCATCTCTGCTTCTTCCTGCAGGATCTGATAGCTGAGGCGGCTTTCCCAGACCATCGCGCCGGTTCCGCCGACGAGACACAGCACGCCGATGGTGGAGGCGCCCAGCATGATCAGGCTGGCAATACTCTCGCCACCGATCTCGTGCAGCACGGTCGAGCCGATCAGATAGGCCAGGGTGCCGATGCCGAACGCGCCGATGGCCGTATAGAACGCGGTCATGGTGCGCACGATCAGCAGCACCCGGCGCTGCGCGATGTCGAGCTGGCGGCGCAGGAAGGCCTTCTCACCCGCATCCGCCTTGGCAGAGGCCTCGGCAATCTTGCCCGCCAGCAGCCGCGCGCGGTCGAGGGCGCGCCCGTAGCGGTTGATGGTTCCCATCAGCAACAGCGACGACGCATTGGTCAGCAGCGCCGGGCCGGCAATGAAGGACAGGGCTGAGAACGGATCGGCCATCGCCATCGTGTCGCTCAGTCGCGGAAGTTCAGAAACTGCAGCGGCTGTTCTATCGGCAGGGTCTTGATATGGGCGATGGCGGCCTGCAGATCGTCGCGCTTCTTGCCTGTAACCCGCAGCTCGTCACCCTGGATCGAGGCCTGCACCTTCATCTTGGAATCCTTGAGCGCCTTGACGATGGTCTTGGCGAGCTCGCGGTCGATCCCCTGCTTGACCAGCACGAGCTGCCGCAGCGTGTTGCCGGCCGCCGCTTCCTCATCCTTCCAGTCGAGGGCGCGCGGATCGAGCTTGCGCCGGACGAAGTAGCCCTTCACCAGCTCCTGGATCTGGTTGAGTTTGGTCCGGTCCTCGGCGGTGAGCGTGATTGTCACGTCGTCGCGCACTACCGCCGCCTTCGACCCCTTGAAATCGAACCGCGTCGTGATCTCGCGCGTGACCCCCTGCACCGCATTGTCGACTTCGGTGAGATCGGTCTTGGAGACGACATCGAAACTTGGCATCCGATTTTACCTTCTGATCTTCAACGCGGGTCTCAATCGTCCCCGGCCAGCACGGGCAGTTCCCGGCTTACCTTCAGATTCGTAAAGCGCGGCGCCACTTCCCTGGCGAACAGCTCGGCGGACGCCTTGGCAACGTGCCTTGTCTCGCCGGCCCATTCGCCGATGAAGCGGAGATGCAGGTGGTTGATGCCGGCATCGGCCAGCGCCTGCACCTTCTTGGCGATCGTATCGGGGCTGCCGGAGATGCTGCCCTTCAGGTCGCCGCCCTTGGCGTAGTCGGCGGCGGTCGACTTGCCAACGACCGGTTTCATCACCGGGCCGTCGAGCGGGCCGTGCCGCTTGATCCAGTCGGTGCGGATCGCGATCTGCTCCGCCTGTCCCAGCTTTTCAAGTTCCGCCGCCTTCTCGTCCGTCTCGGCCACCGTCACGCTGAGCCAGTCGTAGGTGCACCAGCGCAGGCAGTTCTCCACCACGTGCTTGGGATGGTTCGCCGCCTGCAGCGTCTCACGGTAAAGCTTGATCTGGCCATGGAGGTCCGAGCCGAAGATGCCGAGGAACGCCGGCCAGCCCTTCTGCGCGGCTCGGATCAGCGCCGGCTCGCGGGTCGCGGTGCGGATCAGGGTCGGATAGGGTTTCGAATACGGGCCCGGCATCACGCGCCGCTTCATGGTGCCTTTGTAATCGCCCACTTCGAAACTGTATTCCGGATCGCCGTATTTAAAGCTCCACATGCGCTCCATTACGGTGAGCATGTCTTCGGCCATCTTGCCCGAGGCGTGATACTCCGCCGGGATGCCGAGGCCGGCGGGCTCGGTGCCCTGCCAGCCGCTACCGACGCCGAACAGCACCCGGCCCTTGGTCTGATGGTCGAGCAGGTTCATGCTCTCGACCAGGCGCAGCGGGTGATAGAACGGGATCGACAGCACGCCAAAGCCCATATAGCGGTCCTTGGGAATCAGCGGCGCGACATAGGCCGCGAACTGCATCGGGTTGCTGTTATACGGCCCCTTGAAGTGGTGATCCGTGAACCACGGATTGAAGCCGAGTTCCGCGAGCCAGATGGTCTGCGCGACCGTCATGTCGATGATACGCTCATCGTCGTTGGGATCGTCATTGTCCGGAACAAACATGTTCATGGTCATCGCGGAGAACTGCATCGAAGGCTCCAATACCGGGTACGCGGGTTCGGGTGGTCTTATAGCAGGATCGGTGTAGCAAGAGCCGTTCCATGAAGGAAGGCTGCGGGGAGAGGGCTACAGGCCGGATGATGCTTTCTGTTTCGCCCGCGCGCCTTCGCGGAGCGCGGTAATCGTTGTCCTGGTCGAGATCATTTCCGGGTCCGTGCGCAGCTCGATCACCGCCGCTTTACCGGACGCGACGGCACGGTCGAAGGCCGGCTTGAACTGGTCGGTGCGCTCGACCAGCTCGGCGTGGCAGCCATAGGCCCGCGCCAGCGCCACGAAATCCGGATTCACCAGATCGGTCGCCACCACGCGCTCGGGATAGTGGCGCTCCTGATGGGCGCGGATCGTTCCATAGATGCCGTTGTTGAAGATGAGAATGATCGGTTTGGCGCCGTGCTGGATGGCCGTCGCCAACTCGTTGCCGGTCATCTGAAACCCGCCATCGCCGACGCAGCCGATCACCAGCCGTTCGGGATGAACCAGCGAGGCTGCCACCGCCGCCGGCACGCAGTAGCCCATCGCGCCGTTGGTCGGCCCAAGGAACCGGCCCGGCCGGCCGAACATCAGATAGCGCTGCGGCCAGCCCGTGTGATTGCCGGCATCGACGGTGATGATCACCTCCGGCGGCAGATGATCCCTGAGATCGGCCAGGGCGCGGCCCATGTCGAGCGCGCCGTTATAGGGCGTCGGCTCCAGGGTCGACAGATAGCCGTCGCGGGCTTCCTTGGTCCACGCGCTCCAACCGGTCGGCTTCGCGGGCTTGAGTTCCTCCAGCGCCGCTGCGGCTTCCGCGGGCGCTGCCGTGATTCCCAGCGTCGGATGATAGACGCGGCCGAGTTCATCCGCGCTGCCGTGGATGTGGATCAGCGCGGGCTTGGGCATCGGCGCATCGAGCGTCGAATAGGCCAGCGTCGTCATTTCACCCAATCGCGGGCCGACCACCAGCAGGACATCGCACTCGCGGATGTCCTTCATCAGCACGGCGCCGGGCGCCAGGCTGAACTCGCCGGCATAGACGGCGCTGCGGTTACTGACGATGTCGATGCCGCGATAGGACGCGGCCACCGGAATGTTCCAGGCTTCGGCGAAGGTCGTGATGTTCTTGCAGGCCGCATCGGTCCAGCCCGGACCGCCGACCATCAGCAGCGGCCGCTTCGCCTTGTCCAGCAGCGCCCGCAGCTTTTCGAGATCGGTGGAGGACGGTGCAGCGCGCGAGGCGACATAATGCGGCGGATCGGCGACTTCGACCTCATCGGTCAGCATATCTTCGGGCAGCGACAGCACCACCGGCCCGCTGCGGCCCGATGTCGCGAGATGGAAGGCGCGCGCGATGTATTCCGGCAGGCGCTCGGCGCTTTCGACCTGCGCCGACCATTTGGCGAGCGGTGCGAACATCTGGCGATAGTCGACTTCCTGGAACGCTTCGCGATCGGCGTGCTCGCGCGGCACCTGTCCGATCAGCAGGATCATCGGCGTCGAATCCTGGAACGCGGTGTGAACGCCGATCGCCGCGTGGCAGGCGCCGGGCCCGCGCGTAACGAAGCAGATGCCGGGCCGTCCCGTCAGCTTGCCGTAGGCTTCCGCCATGTTGGCCGCGCCGCATTCATGGCGATTGCTGATGAAAGGCAGCCGGTCCTTCGCGTCGTGCAGCGCATCGAGGGCGGCCAGAAAGCTTTCCCCCGGCACGCCAAACAGCCTGTCGGCCCCGTGCAGAAGAAGCTGATCGACCAGGATCTGTCCGCCGCTGCGTTTCTTGAGAGACATTGCTGCTCCGAAAGTTCGTGCGGGAGTTAAGGTTGCGAGAAGGAAAGTGTCAATCAGCCCTACCCTGTCATCCCGGACGAGCCCGCGTCAGCGGGCGATGATCCGGGACCCAGCACAATGGCCGGCGAAGCCGTCGTTATTCTCCGGAAAGTTCTGGCCCCCGGATCGCGGCGTGAAGACACGCCTTGTCCGGGGTGACAGCCTGTCTTAATGGCGCGTCACTTCCCCTTGAACACCGGCTTCCGCTTCTCGAGAAATGCCTTATATCCCTCACGGAAATCCTCGGTGTCGAAGCTGGCGAAGCCTTCGCGGCGCTCGCGCTCCGTCAGTTTTTTCGGGCTTCGCAGGCGATGCGCGAACTTCTTGTGCCAGCGATTGACCAGCGGCGCGCCTTCGGCGATCCGGCGCGCGGTCACTAGCGTTTCTTCCGTGACCTTGGCGTCAGGCACAACCTTGGTGACGAGGCCCTTCTCCTTCGCCTCGGCGGCGCCGAAGACGCGGCCTTCCAGCAGGATCTCCATCGCCGTGGAATAACCCACAAGGCCGATCAGCGCCTCCATCTCCGGATAGGCCATGATCACGCCGATGCGGTTGATCGGCACGCCGAAACGCGAGGACTCACCGCAGATGCGCAGGTCGCACAGGATCGCCGCCTCCAGCCCGCCGCCGACGCAGAGGCCGTGGATCATCGCGACGGTCGGATGGCGGCAGGTCGACAGTGCCTCCAGCGCGCCGTGCATCTTCTTGCCGTAAGCGATAGCGGCCTTGGTGCTGCCGCGGGTCGTCTCGAATTCGGCGATGTCGGCGCCGGGACTGAACGCCTTCTCTCCCGCACCGCGCAGCACGATGCAGCGCACGCTGGCGTCCTTGTTCAGCGCGCGGAACGCGGCGCCCAGCGCCGCCCACATCGGCAGATTGATCGCGTTGAGCTTCTCGGGACGGTTCAGCGTGACGGTGACGACGCCACCATCACGCTCCGTCAGAACCAGATCGGCCGGGCCGGTCAGGCGCGACCCTTCACGGCGTTCGCCGTCAGATAAGCCATCGCCGCGGCAACGCCGCCCTTCTTGTACGGCACCTTGGCCAGCTCAAGACCCATCTCGACGCCCGACAGCGCGCCGCACAGCATGAGGTCGTTGAAGTCGCCGAGATGGCCGATGCGGAACACCTTCTTCAGCACCTTGCCGAGACCGGCGCCGAGCGACATGTCGAAATTGTCGGTGATGACGCCGCGCAACGCATCGGCATCGAGATCGTTCGGCATCATGATCGCGGTGATCGTGTCGGAATAGGCTTCGGGGTCCTTGCACAGGATCTCGAGGCCCCACGCCTTCACCGCGGCGCGCGTCGCTTCGCCGTGGCGATGGTGGCGGGCGAACACGTTGTCGAGGCCTTCCTCGTGCAGCATCGCGATCGCTTCGCGCAGGCCGTAGAACAGGTTGGTGTTGGGCGTAAACGGGAAGAAGCCGGTCTTGTTGATGCCGAGCATCGACGACCATTCCCAATAGGCGCGCGGCAGCTTCGCTGTCTTGCTGGCGGCGAGCGCCTTGTCGCTCACCGCGTTGAACGAAATGCCGGGCGGCAACATCAGACCCTTCTGCGACCCTGAAACCGTGACGTCCACGCCCCATTCGTCGTGGCGATACTCAAGCGAGCCCAGCGACGACACCGCGTCGACATAGAGAAGGGCCGGATGCTTCGCCTTGTCGATCGCTTGGCGCATCTTGGGGATCGACGACACGACGCCGGTCGAGGTCTCGTTATGGACGACGCAAACGGCCTTGATCTTGTGGCCCTTGTCTTCCGCGAGCTTCGCTTCCAGCACCTTCGGATCGGCGGCGGTGCGCCAGTCGCCGGGAATGAACTCGATCTCGAGGCCGAGCTTGCCGGCCATCTCTTTCCAGAGTGCCGCGAACTGGCCGGTCTCGAACATCAGGACCTTGTCGCCAGCCGACAGCGTGTTGACCAGCGCCGCTTCCCACGCGCCGGTGCCGGAACCGGGGAAGATGATCACCGGGCTCTTGGTCTGGAAGATGGTCTTGATGCCGTCCAGAACCTCAAGACCGAGGCGGCCGAAATCGGCGCTGCGATGATCGATCGTCGGATTGTCGACGGCGCGCAGGATGCGGTCGGGGACGTTCGAGGGACCGGGAATCTGGAGAAAATGACGGCCTGCACGGCGCGGTGCCGTGTTGCGGCGAAGCTCGGATGACATGGAAACCCTTCGGGGACAGCCTGGAAGCGGGGGATCATACAGTCGAAAGCGCCCGCCGCAAGCGCCGTCCAAGGGCCGAATTACGCTAGATAATTCAAAGGCCTGATAGAAGTTCTCGATGATCGAGCCGGACCAGAGGGATAGGTCCCACAAAACCCCGAGTCTTCTACGGCGACGCCTAACCCGGCGGCGGCTTTGTCAACGATGCCAGCGCCGCATCGATCCCGCCCTTTTTGTGAGGGACGAGCGCCAGGTCCAGCCCCATTTCGACACCGGCCAATGTCCCGCACAGGGTCAGGTCGTTGAAGTCGCCGAGATGGCCGATGCGGAAGATTTTCTTCGTCAGCTTACCGAGGCCGGCGCCCAGCGACATGTCGAAGGCGTCGAGGATCACCTTGCGCAGGTGATCGGCATCGTGGCCATCGGGCAGCACCACGCCGGTCAGCACGTTCGAATAGGCCGTCGGGTCCTGACACAGAATCTCAAGACCCCACGCCTTCACTGCCGCGCGTGTCGCCGCACCATGTCGCGCATGACGGGCGAACACGTTTTCGAGCCCCTCCTCCTGCAGCATCGCGATCGCCTCGCGCAGGCCGTAGAGCAGATTGGTCGCCGGCGTGAACGGGAAATAGCCTGTCTTCGACATCTCGATCATCGGGCCCCAGTCCCAATAGGCGCGCGGCAGCTTCGCTGCCTTGCTCGCCGCCAGCGCCTTGTCGCTGATCGCGTTGAAGGACAGGCCGGGCGGCAGCATCAGCCCTTTCTGCGAACCCGCCACCGTGACATCGACGCCCCACTCATCGTGGCGATAGTCGAGCGAGCCCAGCGAGGAGATCGTGTCGACCAGGAACAGCGCCGGGTGTTTCGTGCGGTCGATGGCCTGACGCAACGCGGCGATGTGCGACACCACGCCGGTCGATGTCTCGTTGTGGACCGCGCACACTGCCTTGATGAAATGCTGCCGGTCTTCCGCGAGCTTCGCGGCCAGCGCATGCGGATCGACGCCATGCCGCCAGTCGCCCGGCACGAAATCGACCTCAAGGCCGAGCTTGCGCGCCAGCTCACGCCACAGCGATGCGAACTGTCCCGTCTCGAACATCAGCACGCGGTCGCCGGGGCTCAGCGTGTTGACCAGCGCCGCTTCCCAGGCGCCGGTCCCCGAGCCCGGATAGATCACCACGGCACCTTTGGTGCGGAAGATGTCCTTCAGGCCGGCGAAGACCTCGCGGCCGAGCTGGCCGAATTCCGGCCCGCGATGATCGATGGTGGGGTTGTCGATGGCCCGCAGGATGCGGTCGGGCACGTTGCTGGGCCCCGGAATCTGCAGAAAGTGCCGTCCGGCCCGGCGAGGCGTGGTGTTGCGGCGCTGTTGCTCCGGCATGGTCACCTCCCTGATCAATACGCCAATTCTGACGCATCTCGCGGGGAAGAGCCATGCGCTGGACCGAATTTTATGCAGACACTGATTTGCGGGACTTGCGCTCCGAGGTAATAGCGGTCGTCAGAAAACTAAGAAACGCGCGGGACTTGGGTGTAAGGACGCGATCCGCCGGATACAGTGCGAAAATCGGGATCGGATCTTCCAACTGCCAGTCGGACAGGATGATCTGCAGCCGACGATCGCGGATATGGGATTCGATCAGCATGTGCGGCAGCAACGCAACGCCCAGTCCAGCCGCCGCCGCATCGCGGCGCACGACAGGGTCGCTGGTGTCGGCTCTTGGCCGCACTTTGACGGATTGCTTGGCCCCTTTGCGCAGGAAGTGCCAGGTCTTGCTGTCCTTGCCTTCGAAAAAGTCGATCACCGGATGGCTGGCCAGTTCGGACGGCGTGCGCGGAATGCCGTGCTCGCGCAGGTAACGCGGGCTGGCGCAGAGCGCGTAGCGCATGACCAACAGCTCTGTTGCCACAAGCCTTGGATCGCCGTCCATCTGCTGCTTCATGCGGATCACCAGATCGAAGCCTTCCTCGATCGGGTCGACGCGGCGATTGGTCAGCTCCAGCTCCAGCCTCACCTCAGGGTTCTGTGCCAGGAACTGCGGCAATACCGGTGACAGAAGCAGGCGACCGAAGGTGATCGGCGCGGAGATCCTGAGACGGCCGCGGACGCTGCCATTGACCGAAGAGATCGCGGCCTGCGCTTCCTGGAGATCCATGGACATGCGCTGACAATAGGGAAGCAGAACCTGACCGGCTTCCGTGAGCCCGACATCCCGGGCCCGGCGCACCAGCAGCTTGTTGCCGAGTGCTGCTTCCAGCTTGGAAATCGCGCGGCTGACCGTTCCCTTTTGCATCGCCAGCGCCCGTGCCGCCGCGCTGATGCTCTTCATCTCCGCCACTTTGGCGAACAGGATAAAGAGCGAGGAATCCTGGCTGGCGCGCATCGATCGTTTCCGAGGTGCAACGGAAGACGATCAACCTAACATTTCGGGAGCGGGGCGGAAACGGGTGGAATGGTCGACGGCGCACGCCACCTGGCATGCGCCGCCTCCTTCAATGCAAGCTGCCGGCTTACTGCTTGCTGAAACCGGCGCTCTCCGCGAGCCCATGCCAGAGCTTCCGGTCGCTCTCGATCAGCCGCGCAAACTCGTCCGGCGTGTTCGTCACGACCGAGATGCTTTGATTCTTCAGACCGTCGACGACATCGCTCGACTTGCCGGCATCGTTTACGGCGCGTGCCAGCTTGTCGACGATATCCTTCGGTGTGCCGGCCGGCGCCATGATGCCGAACCAGTACGACGCGACGCAGGGCACGCCCGCCTCCTGCATGGTCGGCAGGTTGGGAAAGAACGGGCTGCGCTGGGGATCGGTGACCGCCAGCGCCACCAGATCGCCGGAAGCGATCTGTCCGGCAACAGTCGACGACGGCGAGATATAGCCATGCAGCCGATTGCCCAGCAGATCCGTCACGACCTGCGGACTGCCCTGATACGGGATATAGGTGACCTTCGTACCCGCCGCGGCGTTGAACAGCGACAACACGAAGGGCGGCGTGCCGACCCCACCGAAATTCAGCTTCTCCGGGTTCGCGCGCGCATACGTCACCAGATCCGCGAGGGTCTTGATGCCCAGCTGCGGCGTCACCACCAGAACCGTCGTGACGGAACTGATGAGCGATGCCGGCGCGAAGTCCTTGTAGAAATCGAAATCCAGCGACGCGCCCGTCGCCGCATTGAAGATATTGGCGTTCGACCCGAGGAGCAGCGTGTAGCCGTCCTTCGGCGCCTTGGCGACCGCCGAAGCAGCGATGCTGGAGCCGGCGCCCACCCTGTTTTCAATGATGAGCGGCTGCCCGAGGGCCGCACTCATTTTCGCGCCGAACACCCGCGTCGACAGGTCGCCGGTGGAGCCGGCGGGAAAGCCGACGAGCACGCGGATCGGTTTATTCGGATAGTCCTGAGCTTGTGCGAGTGTAGTGGAGCCCGCGAACAAGGCGATGGCCGCCAACGCCCGATAAAATCGCATCATCTGTTTTCTCCCTAAAAGATCCGCGGCACTTGGCGCGCCGTCGGTCGTTGACTCTGTTCTATGCGTCTTTCGATTTTTTGGTCTCTTCTTCCGCCTTACGCTGTTCTTCCGTCACCTCCGCCCACAGAAAGGGCGGCCGATGCCATTGCTTTTGCGGCTGCCCGTCCGCGAACGCGGTCAGCTCGCGAACAAAAATGCGGCGCATCAGCGAAATGCTGACATCGGACGAGCCGAGCTGCTCGCGGAAATTCCGCTCGGCGGGCGGACCGAGGCTCGTCAGCACCGCGCAGTCCTGGACATTGGTGAGATAGAAGAAGTTCAGGGAGCCCGATCGTTCCTTGAGGTCCCGCATGTCTTCCTTGCCCGCGAGCATTCCGGCGGCGACCTGAACGACGGGATGCGAGGTCCTGACGTCCTCGGCGATCACGCGCGATCCGGCCAGGCCGTCCTTGGCGGCTTTCGCCTTCAGGGCTTCGACTTCGAATCTCGGCTTGGCGATCACGTTGAAGCGGATGGCGGAGTTGTCATCCCGCGGAATCCGCCACGCCACGCTGTAATAACCGCTGAACCCGGCGCGGCCGACGATGGCGAATTCGGCGGCGGTCGGCATGTTGAGATAGGCGTTGTCGTAGATCGAAGCGACCTGCTTGGGCGTGCCTTCCGTCTGAATGCGGCTGACCTTCCCTCCCATGCCCCATTCGGTCTCGCGCCAGTCATACTTGCCCGACGATTGCGTGCCGAAGTGCCAATGCAGATGGTCGGTGTGCGCCATGTCGGTGGCGTTCTCGAGCAGATCGAAGAAGCTGCAGGGCCAGGTATCCTCGAAGACCTCCAGATCGAGGAATTCGGAATCTTCGTAGTCATGCAGACGCGGCAATTCAGGGACCGCGCCGTCGCCGATAAAGACAAAGATAAGACCGAGATATTCCTGGGTCGGATAACTGAGGATCTTCACCCGCTCGCAGAACGGCCGTAACTCGGCTGGCTGATCGACGCACGCGCCGGCCGCATTGTATTTCCAGCCATGATACGAGCATTTGATGTCGTCGCCCTCGACCGTGCCGAGCGCGAGCTGGATCCCGCGATGCGGGCACCGCTCAGCGACGGCATGCGCCACACCTGTTTCGCCACGGTAGAGCGTGAGGTTTTCCCCGAGCAGCCGGATCGGCAGGACGTGGCCCGCCCGAAGTTTGCTCGCGACAACGACCGGGTGCCAGTACTGGCGGAAGTAGCCGCCCGCAACCGTGCCCGGGCCGACCCTCAGAATATCGGCATATGTCAGCTGAGACGCGCCGGCCCGATCGCTCCGCACATCGCTTTTATCATCGCCCAACATGATCCCCTCCCAGGATGATCGTGTTTTATCCGCGCGCTTTTTGAGTCAGAAAATCGCGAACAAGTTCGAAGGCCCGGTCCGCATACTCGACCTGAGGCCAGTGCAGGCAGTTCTGCATCATGTGCAGCTCGGCACCTGGAATGATGCGCTGCAGCAGCAAAGCGCGCTCGGGTGAATCATCCGCGCCCCACAGAAGAAGTGTCCGGTTACGCAGCTTGTGGAGTTCGGGATAGAGCGGCTTGGGCGGACCGGCTTTCACGCGCCCCTGCTGCGCCTCCATATTCTTCCCGGTCGAGTTCTCGACGAAGAGCCGGACGAGCTCGTCGGTGACGATTTCTTTTCTGGAGATGATGTACCTGAGAAAGCGCCGCCCGCTCTCGATATCGGCCTTGTAGAGTCCCAGTTCCTCATTGAAATTCGCCGTCACCGGCGCGACGACCGGCGGACCTTCCAGAGGCGGCGGCAGCAGCGAGGACGGCATCAGCACCAGGTTCTCGACCCGCTTATCTTCCAGGGCGATCGCGCACCCCATATACCCGCCCATGGACGAGCCCCAGATGGAGTAACGCCCGAAGCCGAAATGCTCCACGAAGGCCTGAATGTGGCGGGTGCGGTTCGCGACCGAGTGGTCGACGGGGTTTTCCGTCCGTCCGAAACCCGCGACATCCGGCGCATAGACGCTGAATCCGGCCTGCGCGAAACGCTGCACATGATCGCCCCACTCAACCGCCACGCACGAACCCGGCACCTGGCCATGGAGCATGAGCAGGGTTGGGCCTGAACCCCCGCGCCAGAAATGGGTACGGAGGCCGCCGATCTCGGCAAATTCCTTGCTGACAGCATAGCGGCCGTCTCGCGCGGGTGAATCCATCCCAGATCGCCTCTTTTGTTGAGACAACTGTAGTCCGCGGCACCCGCCACACAAGGCTGAGGATGGAAACCGACCGTTTCGACACGGAAACGATCACGGTCAATCCGGATTTCGCCGATCTGGCAAAACCGCCGGATTGAGGCGATAAAGGCCTGTCATGGGAGAACTATTCCGCAGATGAGCCCGCCACTCGATCAGGGCCTCGGCTCGGTTTACGGCCGCGCGAAGGTGCCGCCGCGCACGGCGCAGGTGAAGCCGGGGGATTCGCGCCTGGCCGAGCGGCTGCGCCGCGAGACGCAGGGCGAGGTGCTGTTCGATGCGTTCAGCCGCGGGCGCTATTCGACCGACGCGTCGATTTATCAGATTGAGCCGCTGGGCGTGCTGGTGGCGCGGACCGCCGCCGATATCGAAGCCGCCATCACCATCGCGCGCGAAGAAGGCGTTCCGGTTCTGCCGCGCGGCGGCGGATCGTCGCAATGCGGTCAGACCGTCGGCCGGGCACTGGTGGTCGATACGTCGAAATATCTGCGCGGACTGATCTCGCTCGACAAGGAGAACCGCAAGGCATGGGTCGAGCCCGGCCTCACGCTCGACGGGCTCAACAAGCATCTCAAAGGCACCGGCCTGTTCTTCCCTTGCGATGTCTCGACAGGCAGCCGCGCGACCCTGGGCGGCATGACCGCCAACAATTCCTGCGGCTCACGCTCCATCCGCTACGGCAACATGGTGCACAACGTCCGCAGCATCGAATGCGTGCTGGCCGACGGCACCAAGACGATGTTCGGCGACGTGCCGGAAAATCTGGCTGAAATTCAGGGCCCGGCGCGTTATCGCGAACTGATCGGCTCCGTGCGCGGCATCGCCGACGGCGTGAAGGACGATCTCGCCTCCGACCGCTGGCCCAAGGTGTTGCGCCGCGTTGGCGGCTACAACATCGATATGATCCGCCCGCATCACATGATCGGGCTTGGCCGCAACGAGCCCGGCCACAACATGGCGAAGCTGCTGGTCGGCTCCGAAGGCACACTCGGCTTCTTCACCAAGATCGAGCTCGACCTGTCGCCGCTGCCGGCCAACAAGACGCTCGGCATCTGCCACTTCCCCTCCTTCTACAAGGCGATGGATGCGGTTCAGCACATCGTGAAGCTGGACCCGGCGGCGGTGGAACTGGTCGACCGCACCATGATCGAGCTGGCGCGCGACATCGACATCTTCCGCCCCACCGTCGAGCGCTTCGTGCGCGGCAAGCCCGACGCGATCCTGCTCGTCGAATTCGCCGGCGAAGACGGCGACGTGCAGCGCCGCAAGCTGGCGCAACTTGTCGAGCTGATGGGCGATCTCGGCTTTCCCGGCAGTGTGATCGAAGCCGTCGACCCTGCGTTCCAGAACGCCGTGTGGGAGGTTCGCAAACAGGGCCTCAACATCATGATGTCGATGAAGGGCGAAGGAAAACCCGTCTCCTTCATCGAGGATTGCGCGGTGCCGCTCGAAGACCTCGCGGAATACACCAGCCGCCTGACCGACGTCTTCCACAAGCACGGCACCGAAGGCACCTGGTACGCGCATGCCTCGGTCGGCACCCTGCATGTGCGGCCGATCATCAATCTCAAGGAAGAGTTTGGTGCTGCGAAGATGCGCGAGATCGCCGAAGCGGCGTTCGAGATGGTGCGCGAATACAAGGGATCGCATTCGGGCGAACACGGCGACGGCCTCGTGCGCTCCGAATTCCACGAGCCGATGTTCGGCTCCAACATCGTGCGCGCTTTCGAGAACGTAAAGGACAGCTTCGATCCGACGGGCCTGTTCAATCCGGGCAAGATCGTACGACCGCCAAAAATGGACGACCGCACCCTCATGCGCTTCAAGCCGGGCTATGCGGCGGAGCCGTACACACCGGTGCTCGACTGGACATCGTGGGGCGGTTTCAGCGCCGCTGTCGAGATGTGCAACAACAACGGCGAGTGCCGCAAGGCCGATGCCGATGTGATGTGCCCGTCGTACCGGGCGACCGGCGACGAACAGCATCTCACCCGCGGCCGCGCCAATACGCTGCGCCTGGCACTGACCGGGCAACTTGGTCCCGAGGCACTGACCGGCGATGCGATGCGCGACACCATGGATCTCTGCGTCGGCTGCAAGGGCTGCAAGCGCGAATGCCCGACCGGCGTCGACATGGCGAAGATGAAGATCGAATTCCGCCATGCCTGGAACAAGCGGCACGGCACGACCCTGCATGAAAAGCTGATCGCGTATCTGCCGCGCTATGCGCGGATCGCCGCGTCTCTGGCGCCGCTGGTCAACCTGCGCAACCGTCTTCCGATCCTGCGCTGGCTCAGCGAGAAGCTGATGGGCTTCAGCGCCAAACGCAGCCTGCCGCGCTGGCGGACGGACTGGTTCGATCCGCAGGAAGCGGCGTCTGCCGGCACCGGCAGAAGCGACGTCGTCCTGTTCGTCGACACCTTCACCACCTACTTCGAGCCGGAGAACGCGCGGGCTGCCCTCAAGGTGCTCACCCACGCCGGCTACAACGTGATCGTGCCGCAGGCCGCCGATCGCGGCCGTCCGCTCTGCTGCGGCCGGACCTTCCTAGCCGAAGGGTTCATCGAAGAGGCGCGCGTCGAAGCCCGCCGCATGATCGAAACCTTGCGCCCCTTTATCGCGCGCGGGGTGAAGATCGTCGGGCTGGAGCCGTCCTGCCTGTTCACCCTCAAGGACGAATTCCTGTCGCTGGGCCTTGGCGCCGAGGCGGATGCGTTGTCCCGCCAGGTCATGCTGTTCGAGGAGTTCATCGCCGCCGAGGCCGGACAGCACCTGACCCTACAGGCACTGCCGCAGAAAACGGCACTGGTACACGGGCATTGTCACCAGAAGGCGTTCGCCACGATTGGGGCCGTCCATACCGTGCTGAAGCTGATCCCCGGCCTGACCGTGAAGCCCATCGATTCAAGCTGCTGCGGCATGGCCGGCGCATTCGGTTACGAAACAACGCATTACGACGTCTCGATGCGGATGGCGGAGCTATCGCTGCTGCCCGCGGTGCGCGGGGCGCCCGATGCCCTGGTGGTCGCCAACGGCACCAGCTGCCGCCACCAGATTCACGATGGGACCGCCAGAGATGCCCTGCATGTGGCCCGCGTCCTGGAAGCCGCCCTGCCACCGTCATAAAGCATTTGCCCCTGTCCCTGTGTCGCCCTAAACAAGGGGCAATACGGAAGGACAGGACATGACCCCGCAAGACATCGCGCGCACCACGGCCGGCATTCTGATCGAGACCAAGTCGGTCCATTTTAATCCTTCCAAGCCCTATATCTTCACCTCCGGCTGGGCGAGCCCAACCTATATCGACTGCCGCAAGCTGATCTCTTTCCCGCGTGCGCGGTCCAAGCTGATGGACATGGGCGTCGAGGTGATCGAGCAGAGCATCGGCTTCGAATCCATCGACGCGGTGGCGGGCGGCGAAACGGCGGGCATTCCCTTCGCGGCGTGGATCGCAGAGCGCCTGAACCTGCCGATGCTCTATGTCCGCAAGAAGCCCAAGGGCTTCGGCCGCAACGCCCTGATCGAAGGCGACGTGAAGCCGGGCTCGCGCGTGCTGCTGGTCGAGGACCTGGCCACCGACGGCAAGAGCAAGCTGCATTTCGTGAAGGGCCTGCGCGATGCCGGCTGCGAATGCGCGCACACCTTCGTCGTCTTCCACTACGGTATCTTCAAGGAAAGCGTCGAGACGCTGGCCGCCGACGGCGTGAAGCTGCACGCGCTGGCGACCTGGTGGGACGTGTTGGAACTGGCGGAGAAGGAAAAGTATTTCGCGGCACCCGATCTCGCCGAAGTGCGTAAATTCCTCGAGCAGCCGGCCAAGTGGTCCGCCGCCCATGGCGGGATCGGCGGCGAACAGAAAGCCGCTTCCGGCGCCTGAGCCGTATCGATGCTCCGTTTCAGCGCCAACATCTCGATGATGTTCACCGAGGTGGCTCCCCTTGAGCGCTTCGCCGCCGCGCGGCAGGCCGGGTTCACCGCCGTCGAATGGCAGAACCCCTATGCCTATCCGCTGGAAGACGTGAAACGGGCGAAGGAAGCGGCCGGCGTCGAGATGGCGCTGATCAACTTCCCGATGGGCGATCCCAAGAAAGGCGATCGCGGCCTCGCCGCCCTGCCTGACCGGGTCGACGAGTTGGCCCGGGGCATGGACACCGCCCTGAAATATGCAGAGGCACTCGGCGTGAAGCGGCTTAATCTGCTGGCCGGCGTGGTGTCCGACGACATCGGTCCGGCGAGGGCGGAGGAAACGCTGCTCGGCAATCTGCGGCGCGCCGCGCGGCTGGTGAGCGGAATTGGCGCGACGGTCTGCATGGAAGCAATCAACACCCATGACATGCCGGGCTTCTTCGTCTCGCGGCCGAGAGAAGTCGTGAAGATCCTCGATGAGTGCGGCGAAAAGAATGTCGCGTTGCAGTTCGATATCTATCACGTCCAGAAAATGGACATTCCGCTGGTCGCCTCCTTCGAGAAGCATGTGAAGAAGATCGGCCATGTGCAGTTCGCCGACGTGCCGGGCCGCAACGAACCCGGCACCGGCAACGTCGACTTCGCGGCGATCTTCGCCGCCATCGAGCGGTCGAGCTACGATGGGTGGACAGGCGCCGAGTACAACCCCAAGAATGGAACCCAGGAAAGCCTGGGCTGGTTTACGCCCTACCGGCGCTGCGCCTGAAGGAGTGATCTCGATGACAAAAGCGGCTGCTTCCCGGAACCGACCGTTCCCGATCCGCCGCTTCATCGCCGCCGCACTCGCCCTCCTTCTTGGATCCTTCGCCGCGCCGGCTCACGCGCAGCCCAAGGACGAGCTGACCATCGGCATCACCCAGTTTCCCGCCAACCTGCATCCGATGATCGATGCGATGCTGGCGAAGACCTATGTGCTGAGCATGGCGCTGCGGCCCATCGTCGGGTTCGACAAGGACTGGAAGCTCATCTGCTTTCTCTGCACCGAACTTCCGACCCTGGAGAACGGCAAGGCGAAGATCGAGACACTGCCCGACGGCAGGAAGGGCATGGCGATCACCTTCACCCTGCAGCCGCGCGCGACCTGGGGCGACGGCACGCCGGTGACCACCGACGATGTGATGTTCGCCTGGGAAGTCGGCAAGAATCCCCGCACCGGCGTGCCGGATGCCGAACCGTTCCGCCGCGTCGTGCGCATCGAGGCCCACGACAAAAAGAGCTACACGGTTCACACCGACAAGCTGCATTACGACTATGCCGGCTATTTCAGCGTCGGTGTTCTGCCGGCCCATATCGACCGCAAGAATTTCGCCGAACCGGAGAACTTCAGCAAGCGCACGGCCTACGAGACGGATTCAACCAATCCCGGCCTCTATCACGGCCCCTATCGCATCACGCAGGTCTCACCGGGTTCGCATATCGCGCTGGAGCCGAACCAGCACTGGTATGGCGACAAGCCGTATTTCAAGCGCATCGTTGTCCGCACCATCGACAACACCTCGGCGCTGGAAGCCAACCTTTTGTCGGGCAGCATCGACTATATCGCCGGCGAGCTCGGTCTCTCGCTCGATCAGGCGCTGGCGCTTGAGAAACGGCAGGGGGCGCGTTTCGATTTCCAGTACAAGCCGAGCCTGATCTACGAGCACATCGACATCAACGTCGAGCAGCCGATCCTCAAGGACAAGCGCGTGCGGCAGGCCCTGCTCTACGCCCTCGACCGGGACGCGATCAGCAAGCAGCTCTTCGAGGGCAAGCAGCCTGTCGCGCACTCCTTCGTCAACCCGCTGGACTGGATCACCGACGACACGCTGCCGAAATATGCATTCGATGCAGCGCGCGCCGGCAAGCTTCTCGACGAAGCCGGCTACACCACGATGCGAGGCGGCTTCCGGCACAACGCGGCGGGCGAGCGCCTGAGCGTCGAGATCATGACCACGGCCGGCAACCGCACCCGCGAGACGGTGCAGCAGGTGCTGCAGAGCCAGTGGCGGCGGATCGGCATCGAGGCCCGCATCCGCAACGAGCCGGCGCGCGTCGCCATGGGCGAGACGCTGCGCCAGCGTAAATTCCCGATGATGCTGTTCGCCTGGTTCACCGGGCCGGAAAGCCTGCCGCGGTCAATCCTGCATTCGGACGCAATCCCGACCGCGGAAAACGGCTGGGGCGGCCAGAACTTCACCGGCTTCCGCAATCAGGAGGTCGACAGGATCCTGGAGCAGATCGAAACCGAGCTCGATCGGGCCAAGCGCAAGGTGCTGTGGCGCCGGCTGCAGGAAATCTATCTCGAGGAACTGCCGGTGCTGCCGCTGTTCTTCCGCGCCGATTCCTTCGTCTTCCCGAAATGGCTGACCGGCATCGTGCCGACCGGCCATTCCGACGTCTCGACCCACTGGGTGGAGTACTGGCGCGCGCGGTAGGCGCGGCCGTCGACGCATGCTGCGATTTCTTCTTCATCGCGCAATCCAGAGCCTGATCGTCCTGGCGCTAATGTCGTTCGCGGTCTACAGCCTGATCGGGCTGATGCCGGGCGATCCGATCGATCTGATGATCAGCTCCAACCCGCGTCTGACACCCGCCGATGCGGAGCGGCTGCGCGTAGTCTACGGTCTCGATAAGCCGCTGTTCGAGCGTTACCTCGCCTGGGCAGCCGATGCGCTGACCGGCGATTTCGGCTACAGCCGCGCCTATTCGCGCCCCGTCGTCGACGTCCTGGGACCGCGGCTTGCCAATACGGCGGTGCTGATGCTGAGCGCCTTCATCATCGCGCTGGCGCTGGGCATTTCGCTTGGCGTCGTCGCGGCGGCGAAACCGGCAGGCCTCGTCGACAGTGCCGTGAATGCCTACGCCTTCATCGCGATCTCGACGCCGACCTTCTGGCTGGCGCTGATGCTGATCATCGTCTTTGCCGTGACGCTCGGCTGGCTGCCCGCCACCGGCACCACGACCTCGCAGGTTGGATTCTGGGAAACGGTGCGGCATCTCATCCTGCCTGTGGCGACGCTCGCGCTGGTCGAAGCCGGCGCCTATGCGCGCTTCACCCGTGCCGCGATGCAGGAATCGCTGCAGCAGGACTGGATCCGCACTGCCCGCGCCAAGGGCGCCAGCGAACCCCGCGTGCTGGTCGGCCATGCGTTGCGCAACGCGATGATTCCGGTCGCCACCATCGCCGCGCTTGGCTTCGGCACGCTGTTCTCCGGCGCGCTGATTACTGAAACCATGTTCGCCTACCCTGGAATGGGTAAGCTGATCTTCGACGCCGTGATGGGAAACGACTACAACCTCGCCCTCATCGGCCTGCTGTTCGCGACCCTGCTCACCCTGCTCGGCAATCTCGTCGCCGATCTCGCCTATGTCGCGCTCGATCCCCGCATCTCGATGGGCGAACTCGACAAATGACGATGCGGCTGCGCACCGGCACCAAGGTCGCGATGGCGGCGCTCGGCGCGATTGCCGTGGCGTCGCTGGCGGCCCCGCTGGTCGCGGCGGCACTCGGCCACGATCCCTCCGAAGTCGATCTGCTGGGCCGTTTCCAGCCGCCTTCGGCCGCGCATCCGCTCGGCACCGACGAGATCGGCCGCGATGTGCTGATCCGTTTGCTCTACGGCGGGCAGGTGTCGCTCGCCGTCGGCCTCACCGCGGCACTCGCCGCCGCCACCATCGGCACCTTCATCGGCCTGATGGCGGGGTATTTCGGCGGCAAGTTCGATGCGGTGCTGATGCGCCTGACCGACGGCGTGATCGCGTTGCCGATCCTGCCGCTGCTGATCGTGCTCGCCGCCGTCGACTATTCGAAGCTGGGGTTGGGCGCGCTGGCCAATTCGGAGTCCGCCAGCCTCTATCGCATCGTGCTGATCACGGCGCTGTTCGGCTGGACGACGGTGGCGCGGCTGGTGCGGGCCTCAGCACTCAGCCTGCTGCGCCGCGACTTCGTGCGCGCGGCCCAGGCGATGGGGGCCGGCTCCTGGCGCATCATGCTGGTGCATATCCTGCCTAACTCGGTGACGCCGATCGTTGTCGCGACGACCCTCGCGGTCGGCAACGTCATCCTCTTCGAATCCGTTCTGAGCTTCCTCGGCCTTGGCGTCCAGCCGCCGATCCCGAGCTGGGGCAACATGCTGACCAATGCGCAGGAAGTGATCGGCACCGCGCCGATGCTGGCGGTGTGGCCGGGCCTGATCATTCTGGTCACCGTCGCCTGCTGCAACCTGCTAGGCGACGCGCTGCAGGAACTGCTGGACCCGCGGCGGCGCGGTGTACGATCCTAATCTCTATTGTCATTCCAGCACCCCTGTCGTCATCCCAGCGAAAGCTGGGACCCAGGTGGCGCAATCCCTACGCGGTCGCGCTGGAACGTCCTTGTGGCTGATACCCAATGGCTGGGCCCCAGCTTTCGCTGGGGTGACAGCAGGTTGGAGTGTCACTTGGGAACACAGGGGGTTTCTTCTGCGTGGCCGGGTATGACATAAAATGAATTGGGGCGCGGGCGTTCCTCTTTGATTTCAATGCAGGATTGGCGGCGACCGCCGTTTTGGGCTAGCAACAACGGTCACTGGAAAGCGGAAACACGATGGCGCAAACGGCGATCCAGCCGGTCATTCTGTCGGGCGGCTCGGGCACGCGGCTCTGGCCGCTGTCGCGCGAACTCTATCCGAAGCAGCTCCTGTCGCTGGCGACCGAGCTCAGCCTGCTGCAGGATACGGCCCGGCGCGTCACCGGTGCGAGCTATGCCGCGCCGATGATCGTCTGCAACGAAGAGCACCGCTTCATCATCGCCGAGCAGCTGCGCGCCCTTGGCGCCAAGGCCGGCGCAATCGTGCTGGAACCGGCGGCCCGCAACACCGCTCCCGCCGTGGCCGCAGCCGCCGCGCTGGCCGTGCGCGACAATCCGGACGCCCTGCTGCTGGTGCTACCGTCGGATCATACGATCCAGGACGAAGCGGCCTTTGCGAAAGCGGTAAACGCCGCCGCCGATGCCGCGAAGACCGGTTATCTCGTCGCCTTCGGCATCGAGCCCACGAGCCCGGAAACCGGCTACGGCTATATCAAACAGGGCGCGAAGTTCTCCGGCTTGCCCGGCGCCTTTGCGATCGAACGCTTCGTCGAGAAGCCCGATCTGGCAACGGCAAAATCCTATCTCGTCGAGGGCGACTGGTCGTGGAACTCCGGCATGTTCCTGTTCCCGGCCAAGCTGTTCCTCGAAGAACTCTCGGCCTTCGAGCCGGCTATCGCCAGGGCCGCCACTGAGTCGGTCAGCCGCGCCAAGAGCGATCTCGACTTCCTCCGCCTCGACGCCGAGGCCTTCAAGACAAGCCCGAGCAAGTCCATCGACTATGCGGTGATGGAAAAGACCAAGCGCGCCGCGGTCGTCCCGGCTAGCCTCGGCTGGAGCGATATCGGCGCGTGGTCGGCGCTGTGGGAGATCGGCGCACAGGACAAGGACGGCAACGTCACCATCGGCGACGTCGTGGCGCACGACACGAAGAACACCTATCTGCGCACCAGCGACGGCGTGCTGCTCGCCACGCTGGGGCTGGAGGACACGATTATCGTGGTGACCCGCGACGTCGTGCTCGCCGCCGCCAGGGACCGCGCGCAGGATGTGAAGAAGATCGTCGAGGATCTGAAGAAGCGCGGCCGCAGCGAGGTCGCTTCGCACGCCGTCGTGCACCGCCCGTGGGGCACCTATCAGACCGTCGACAGCGGCGCGCGCTTCCAGGTGAAGCGGATCACCGTGAAGCCGGGCGCCAAGCTGTCGCTGCAGAAGCACGCCAAGCGCGCCGAGCACTGGGTCGTGGTGAGCGGCACCGCGCGCGTCACGCGCGGCGAGGACACGTTGATTCTGCGCGAAGACATGTCGACCTACATTCCGGTCGGCACCGTGCACCGGCTGGAGAATATCGGCAGCGAGCCGCTGCACCTGATCGAGGTGCAGTCCGGCAGCTATCTGGGGGAAGACGATATCGTTCGTCTTGAAGACACGTATGGGCGAACCTGACGGCGGCGGACAAATCGTCAGGCTGATCCTCGACGGGCCCGAACACGTCGCGTGGCTGTCGCTGCGCCAGGCGCTGTGGATGGGCTCGGACGTGACCACCGAGGCCGCGCGCAACGGCACGCTGCTGACCGATCCGGAGCGCTTCGGTGCGCTCGCCTATGAAGTCTTTCTCGCCATCGATGAGGATAACGCCGCCGGCTTCATCGAGGTCTCGCTGCGCGACGATCTCGACGTGTTCGGCCGCCGCCAGGTCGGCTATGTCGAGGGCATCTATGTCGAGCCGCGCTATCGCGGCGCCGGCCTCGGCCGCGCGCTGATCGAGACGGCCGCGCAATGGACCGGCCGCAAGGCGGTGCAGGAACTCGTCGCCGAGGTGCTGGGCGAAAACACCGAAGGCCTGATCTTCCACGAACGCTCCGGCTTCAACCGCGTCGGCGAAAGCGCAGCGGGCGGCAAACGACAGGTGCTGTACGCGATGATGGTCGCGTGAGTCTTAGACTCCGCTGAGCAGAACATCGATAGCGCCGACAATCTCGTCGCGGCAGGCAGCCAGTGTCCCTGTTCTATCCCGCAACTCATTGACCGGCACGGCGGCCAGAAACTGCGTCACCATTACAAACCGGATGCCGCCAATATCAAAGACCGGATTGAGCCGTTTTGCCGCTTGGGAGAACTCAGTCAACGGCAGCAGCGGCACCATCACCCGCGTCGCAAGCTCGTCCAGAAGCGTCGCCTGAACATCCAGAAGAAGCCCCGAGCCGCCGGGATTTTGGTAAATATCGAACTGCGGCATTAAAACTGCCGGAAACGACCGAGTGGCAAGCCGTTTTTCGCCACGTAATCGTTCGAGGCTCGAAGAGCATCGCGATTCTCTTTTTTCCAGGTTTCGCCGCGCGCTTCCGCGATCTGCAGGGCGAGCCCCTGTTCTGCAGCGCGCGAGATATTGATCCCGTACGCCTTGGCTTCCTCCAGCAGACCTCGGTCGAGTGTCAGGTTGGTCGGCTGCTTGGTGCGCCGGGTTTCCGGTGAGCGTTTCCGTTTGACCGCCGACTTTGGCATGGCACCTCCCATAACTATGCGCATAAACATACGCATAGTTATGCGCATTGACAAGACCGGCACGGAGCCTTGCTATTGTCGAAACGCCAGCCCCAGGACGCATCATGAATACCGCACTCGGCAATTCGCTAGCCAGCCGCGACATTGCCTCGCTCGTCCATCCCTATACCAACCTCGCGAAACATCCAAGCGAGGGGCCGCTGATCATCGAGCGGGGCAAGGGGATCTACGTCTACGACGATAGCGGCAAGGAATATATCGAGGGGCTTGCCGGCCTGTGGTGCACGGCGCTGGGCTTCGGCGAACAGCGCCTGGCCGATGCAGCGGCGCGGCAGATGACCAAGCTGCCCTTCTACCATGTGTTCGCCAGCAAATCGCACGAGCCCGGCATCGAACTGGCGGAGCGGCTGCTGGCGCTCGCGCCGGTGCCGATGTCGAAAGTGTTCTTCGCCAATTCCGGATCGGAAGCGAACGACACCGCGATCAAGCTGGTCTGGTACTACAACAACGCGCTGGGCCGGCCGCAGAAGAAAAAGATCATCTCGCGTCAGCGCGCCTATCACGGCGTCACCATCGCCACCGCCAGCCTCACCGGCCTGCCCGCCAACCAGCGCGATTTCGACCTGCCGATTGCCGGCATCGTGCATGCGGACTGTCCGCACTACTACACGCACGGCCAGCCGGGTGAGAGCGAAGCCGCCTTCCTCGATCGCATCGTCGCGAATTTCGAGGCGCTGATTCAGAAGGAAGGCCCCGACACCATCGCCGCCTTCATCGCCGAGCCGGTCATGGGCGCCGGCGGCGTGCTGATGCCGCCCGACGGTTATTTCGAGCGCATCCAGGCGATCCTGCGCAAGCACGACATCCTGTTCATCGTCGATGAGGTCATCTGCGGTTTCGGGCGGACCGGCAACTGGTTCGGCATACAGACCTACAAACTGCAGCCGGACATGATCACCTGCGCCAAGGCACTGTCATCGGCCTATCTGCCGATCTCGGCGCTGATGATCGGCGAGCGCGTCTGGCAGGCGATGCTCAAGGAGAGCGAGAAGATCGGCACGTTCGGCCACGGCTACACCTACTCCGCGCATCCGGTCCCGGCCGCCGTCGCCATCGAGACGCTGAAGATCTACGAGGAGCGCGACATCCTGAGCCATGTGCGCAAGGTGGCGCCGCGGTTCCTGGCGGCCCTCCGGCGCTTCGAGGAACATCCGCTGATTGGCGAAGCCCAGGGTGTCGGCCTGCTCGGCGCCATCCAGTTCGTGAAGAGCAAATCACCCAAGACGTTTTTCGATCCCGCTTTGGGTGTCGCCGCGTATTTCTCGAAATGTGCCCATGCACACGGCCTGATCCCGCGTCCACTGTTCGGCGACCGCGTGGCGCTCTGCCCGCCGCTGATCATCACGGAGAACGAAATCGACGAGATGTTCCGCCGTTTCTCTCTAGCCCTCAACGACACAGCGGATTGGGTGAAGCAAAAGGGACTGACTGGCTAGCGTGAGCGAGCCGCAAACCAGCGCGTGGCCGGGCGCCGTGTGGCGCTGGATCGATGCCACCATTTTCGATCTCGGGCGCCAGTTCCGCTTCTCCTATCTGCCGCCGCTGATGGTCTATCTCGCGGCGGGCGTGTCGGGTCTGACCGCCATCGTCGGGACGTTCTTCGTCAAGGAACAGTTTGGCTTCACCGCCGCGTTCCTCGCCGGCCTCGGCTTCTGGGCCGGCATCCCCTGGGCGCTCAAGATGCCACTCGGCCATCTCGTCGATCTGATCTGGCGATGGAAGGCGGTGCTGGTCTATCTCGGCGCGACGCTGATCGCCCTTAGCCTGGCCATCATGTACGGCCTGATCCTGCATGCCGACCGCCTGGCGGCGATGATGAGCGTGGAAGCCTGGTACGTCCTGGGCGCCCTCCTCGCCCCGGTCGGTTATGTACTGCAGGACGTGGTAGCGGATGCCATGACGGTCGAAGCGGTGCCGACCGTCGACGGGCAAGGCCACGCCTATCCCGAAGAAACGATCAAGGCGATGCACACGACGATGCAGACGCTGGGTCGGGTGGCAATCATTTCCGGCTCGGTCGCGGTCGCGGCACTCAACATCTGGGTGTTCCGCGGCGTCGAGGCGATGTCGGCGGAAGACAAGATCAATGCCTATGCCGACATCTATCTTCTGGCCCTGATCATCCCGGCGATTTCGATCCTCGGTGTCATCCTTGCGGCCATCGCCCGCCGGCGCCGCGCCGCAACGCTGCGGCGCCAGGGCCTCGACGATCCGAAGATTGCCGCCGTGCTCGACGCCGGGATCGAGAAGACCGATCCCGACTGGCGCATCATCCTGGGCAGCGCCGCCTTCGTCGCCTTCACGCTGACAACCGGGCTGTCCTCGCTGCCGTTCGATCAGGAGATCATCTTTGCCGGGTCGATGGCGATCGTTCTCTTCCTCATGTACCGGCTGTTTGCCGAACTCGCGCCCGCTCAACGGCGGATGCTGTGGGGTACGGCGATCATCATCTTCGTGTTCCGCGCGGTCCCGCTGCCGGGACAGGGGGCGGCGTGGTGGGAAATCGACGTGCTCGGCTTCGACCAGCAGTTCCTGTCGGTCCTGACGCTCATCACGACCTTCCTGGCGCTCGCCGGCATGATCGTCCTGCGCCCGTTCATGGCGCAGCGCTCCATCGCCGATGTCGTGATGGTTCTCACGATCGTCTCCGGGATCCTGTCCCTGCCCAATATCGGACTGTTCTACGGCCTGCATGAATGGACCGCGGCGCACACCGCCGGCATCGTCGATGCGCGGTTCATCGCCATTCTCGACACCGCCGTGGAATCGCCGCTGGCGCAGATCTCGATGGTCCCGCTGCTGGCCTGGATCGCCCGCAGCGCGCCGGCGCATCTGAAAGCAACGTTCTTCGCCGTGATGGCGTCGTTCACCAACCTCGCCCTCTCCGCGAGCAGCCTCGGCACCCGGTACGTCAACGAGATCTTCGTGGTCGAACGCGAAGTGCGCGACCGGGCCACCGGCGCCATCACCACCGCCGCCGACTACAGCGCGCTGGGCTGGCTGCTGATCACGGTGACGGTGCTCACTGTCCTGCTGCCGGTGATCGCCATCGCCATCGTCCAGCTCTCCCCGCTGCGGACCAGACAGTAAACGGAAGCGGACGTCACGTTGCCGCGACGGTCTTGTCCTTGCGGCGGCTGACCTGCATCTGGCCGTCGGCGGCCTTCACATAGGTCGTCTGCCCGACCGCTAGCCGGTCGAAGATGATCACGAGCGCGCGCGGCAAACTGCGGTACTCCTTCGAGCCCTTGTTGCCGCCGTTGTAGACGGTGAGCGCCTGCTGCACCTGTGCCTTAGTCAGCGGCTTGCCGTCACTGCCGATCATCGCGCGTCCTCCAAAAGATCTGCATTACTGGAACTCGCTCCACAGGTCTCCCCGCGGCCAGTTCTGTCCGACACGTTGTCCGGCCTGAATCAACGCACGGTCGATGTCCCCGGCGAAGCCGTCGCGATCCCGGGGCCGCAAGTTGAAAGCGACGACCCACGCGTTGCCGCCAGCATAGCGCACGGCAAGCGCCTTCGCGCCCGTTTGACTGCCCGAATGGAACCAGTTTTCGCCACCGACGACCGGACGCACCATAATGCCCAGGCCGTAGAACGCTGCGCTGTTCTCGTTGCCTGGAATAGCCGGGCGCTTGCGCATCTCTCGAACTGTTTCCGGCTTAAGGAGTGCGCGCCCGCGCTGCCCGTCGATCGCGAGCATGATTCGCAGGAAATCGACCGGCGCTCCAATGTATTGGCCAAGCGCGTCGAAGGATTCGAGCACATAGCCGCCATAGGCGCGATTGACCAGGCCGGAAAGGCCCAGGCCCGGTACCGGCGTGACACGCGGAGCACCGGGATAGTCATAGTACATCACTTCGCCCGGGAACGCGGTTAGCGTTAGGCCAAGCCGCATGCGCGCCGCGCCGGATGGTTCGAGAATCTGGGACCGCACGTAGGCTTCGTAAGGAACGCGCGCGATGCGCTCGATGACGCGGCCGAGGATGCAATAGCCGACGTTCGAATAGGCGTAGCGAGCGCCGGGCGAGAAATCGAGCGATCCCTCCAGCGAATCGCGCAGGATCGTCTCGCAGGTCGGCGGCATTGGCGCGCCCTGTCTCTCGGCAGCTTTGACCGCATGCGGCGGGAACAGGGGATCGCCCGAACGATCGCGATCGAAGCCGCCGGTATGCTGAAGAAGATGGCGGATCGTTATCTCGTGAACACGCTGGTCCCGGATCGCCGACGGACGCGGCCCGATCTCGCCCAGGATCGGCAGAACCTTGTCGTCGAGGCCGACCAGCCCGCGTTCGCTGAGCTGAAGGATCGCCACCGATGTCAGAACCTTGTTGAGGCTTCCCAGCCGGAACAGGCTGGCCGGCGTCACTGGCTCGTTGCGCTCGCGATTGGCAACGCCGTAGCCCCGCACGAGAACCAGCCGACCATCGCGCGCGACGGCGAGCGCGCCGCCCGGAACCTGCCATTTCTCAAGAATTCCCTGCATGGCGTGATCGAACGGCTCAAGCCCCGAGAGCGCCCTGCCGGTCGGCTCAGCCGCACTGGCGGAGAAGACGCCGAGAACAATCCCAACGATCGCGACGAATCCCGTCCCCCGTCCGGCCATGGCCCCCTCCTCAGCGATGCCTCATCCTACCTCATGGAAGGGCGCGGGCTGCTTCAACCGCTGGGGCGGCGGCGATCTCCCGCCGCGCCAGGGCGACGGCATCGTCCAGTTTTGTTTTGTACCGCACCTGCGGCGGGCGGACGCCATGGGTCAGCAGCACACGCCGGACGGCCATGCTGGCGCCGGAGATATAGACGGCCACGCCGTGACGGCGGGCATGGTGCGCGAACCCTTCGATGGTCGCGGCCGCCGTCGAATCCAGGAACGGCACCGCGGCGAAATCGATCACGTACGCCTTGGGATGCTCGCCGATGCGATCCAGTGCCGCCGCGACATTGGCGGCCGCGCCGAAAAAGAACGCGCCTGAAATCCGGCAGACGATGATGTCGCGGTCGGTGGCCAACGCGGCGTCGTAGGGCTTCCGCGGACCGTCCCCGGTGTCCGGCCGGTCTTCCCCGGCGATCGGTCGCGCGCTGTCGACCTCGACGGCCTGCGCCATGCGATGGAGGAACAACAGCACGCCGATGCCAAAGCCGGCCAGGATGCCTTCCGTCAGATCGCGGAAAACCACCAGCAAAAACGTCGACAGAAGCACGACCGCATCGCCCGTCGAGGCGCGGAGCAGGGTCAGGAATTCGTATTTTTCCGCCATCGTCCACGCGACCACGGCGAGCACGCCGGCCAGCGCCGCGAGCGGGATGTAGCTTGCCAGCGGCGCGGCGATCAGCATGAACAGCAGCAGGAACACCGAATGCAGCATCCCCGAGATCGGACCGCGTGCGCCGGCGCGCACGTTGGTGGCGGTGCGAGCGATGGTGCCCGTCACGCAGAAGCCGCCGAACAGCGACGACGCGATATTCGCCGCACCCTGCGCCACCAGCTCGCAGTTCGAGCGATGGTGGCGCCCGGTCATGCTGTCGGCAACGACCGCCGAGAGAAGGCTTTCGATGGCGCCGAGCAGGGAGAAGGACAACGCCGCCGGCAGCACGGCCATGACCTTGTCCGGCGACAGGTCCGGCAATTCGGGCCACGGCACCGATTGCGGAATGCCGCCGAAGCGGGTGCCGATGGTTTCGACATGCAGGCCAAAGGCAAGGCTGGCCAGCGCCGCCGCGCCGACGGCAATCAGGTAAGCCGGCCAGTGCGGCCGGAACCGGCGAACGACGACGATGGCGCCGATCGACAGCAGCGCGATGGCCACGGCCGAGGCGTTGACGGTCGGCAGCGCCTCGCCCAGCGCCTGCAATTTTGGAACGATCGGACCCGGCTCTTTTTCCGACAGGGTCAGGCCCAGCAGTTCGCTAAGCTGGCTGGCAAAGATGATGACGGCGATGCCGGCGGTGAACCCGACCGTCACGGGATAGGGAATGTATTTGATGAAGGTGCCGAGCCGCAGAAATCCCGCGACCAGCAGGATGACACCCGAGAGCAGCGTGGCGAGGACCAGGCCGTCCACGCCATGCAGCGTCACCGTCGTCGCCACCAGCACGATGAAGGCGCCCGCCGGCCCACCGATCTGGAACCGGCTGCCGCCCAGAGCCGAGACGACAAAGCCGCCGAAGATCGCCGTATACAGGCCGCGATCCGGCGACACGCCCGAAGCGATAGCGATGGCCATGGAGAGCGGTAGCGCCACGATGGCGACGGTCAGTCCCGCGACAGCGTCGGCCTTGAAGTCGAGCGCGCTGTAGCGCTCCCGCAGGATGGTCACGAGCTTGGGCGTGAACAACTCGATCAGTGCTGGTTCGCGCGCGTCAACAGCCATTGGACACCGTCTTTACCCCGAACTCTTACTATCGCCCGTGACCATCATACAAAGCGTGGCGTTTATTGCACGGCTGGAATGCTAATTGCGCACCGGCGAAGGGCTGGCACCAAATATGCTTCGAATTTTGGCGCGCAGATCAGCATACGAGGCAAAGCCATGGCGACGTCACGCACCCCGAAAAAACAGCTGAAACTCGGCGGTTTCTTTCATCCGACCGGCAACCATGTTGCTTCCTGGTTGCATCCTAATTCGCAACTCGATGCCGGCATCAACTTTCAGCACTATGCCGAGATCGCCCAGACGGCCGAACGCGGCAAGTTCGACCTGATCTTCCTGCGCGACAACGCGACGACGCGCGACGGCAACCTGGAGGCGCTGAAGCGCTGGCCGCAATACATGTGCTACTTCGAGCCGACGACCCTGCTATCGGCCCTGGCGCCGCTCACCAAGCATATCGGACTGGTCGCGACCGCCACCGCCAGCCACAACGAGCCCTACAACATCGCGCGGCGCTTCGCCTCGCTCGATCACATCACCGGCGGCCGCGCCGGCTGGAACGTCGTCGCATCGTCGGACCGGTCAGAAAATCTCAACTTCGGGGTCAAGCAGCCGGTGAGCGAAGCCGACCGCTATGGACGCGCGGGCGAATTCATGGAGATCTGCCGCGGTCTCTGGGACAGCTGGGACGACGATGCCTTCCTGCGCGATCGCAAGACGTCGACCTATTTCGACCCGGCGAAACTTCACCGGCTCGATTTCGAGGGCAAATATTTCTCCGTCCGCGGACCGCTGAATCAGGCCCGTCCACCGCAGGGCTATCCCGTCATCGCCAATGCCGGCGTGTCCAACACCGGCAAGGATTTCGCCGCGCAATATGCGGAGATCATGTTCACCCCGCTGAACACGATCGAGCAGGCCAAGGCGCTCTATGGCGACCTGAAAGGACGCATGGCGAAATACGGGCGCGACCCCGCGCATCTGAAGCTGATGCCCGGTCTTAACGTCATCGTCGCCAGGACCGAGTCAGAGGCCAGGGAAAAACACGAGTACCTGCAGTCGCTCATTCATCCCGATGTGGGCCGGCAGCTTCTGTCGACCGAATTCGGTTTCGATCTCCTGCCCTATCCTGTCGACGAGCCGCCGCCCTATCACCTGATCGATGAAAAGGGCTCCGCGCAGCGCGCAAAGCTCGTCGAATGGACGAAGAGCCGTAACATGACGATCCGCGAGATTTATCTCTGGTATGCCGGCGGACGCGGCCAGCGCTCGCTGATCGGCACGCCGCAGAGCATCGCCGACGACATGCAGCACTGGTTGGAGAGCGAGGCCGTGGATGGCTTCCTGATTCAGCCGCCATGGCTGCCGGGCGGGCTCAACGAGTTCGTGGACATGGTGGTGCCGGAACTGCAGCGCCGCGGGATTTTCCGGACAGAATACGAAGGCCGCACCCTGCGCGAGAACCTCGGCCTGCCGCGGCCCCCCAGCCGTTACAGCAAGGACATCAGCAACGCCGCGGAGTAATCGCGCCTTCTAGCACCCGCTTCTAGCGCCCGACCCGCCAGGCGCCGGCAGCCACCGCCGCGGCGTTGATTCCGCCGAACAGCCATAGTCCGATGGCGATGGTGATGAACAGGCTCTGTTCGCCGTAGCCGAGTTGGTGAAACAGCAGCCAGCCGATCCCGGCGACGAATACCATGCGGATCACTCCGGCCGTAAAGGGCCAGAGCATGCGGCCGGCGCCCTGCGACGAGAAATAGAGCACCATGCCGAGGCCGAACCCGCCGAAGCTCGGGCCGACCCATTGCAGATACGTCGTGCCAATGGCGATCACTGCGGGATCGGAGGTGAACAGGCCGAGCCAGACTTCCGGAAAGAGCGCCGCCGCAAGGCCGAGTGTCTCGGTCGAGACAAAGCCGATGGCGGCGCCGATCCACGCCGCGCGCTGCGCGCGCTCGATCTTGCCGGCGCCGATATTGGTCCCAACCATCGCCACCAGCGGCCCGCCGAGACCGAATGTCAGCGGGATCAGCATGTATTCCAGCCGCACGCCGATGCCGTAGCCGGCAATCGCCGCCGTGCCGAGCACGCCCAGCAGCGCCGTGATGATCGCCACCGTCAGATTGGTCAGGATCGTATTCAGTGTTGCGAGACTGCCGACATGCAGAATATCGGCAAGCAGGGTCCAGCGCACCGCAAGGTGCCGCAGTCCCGGCCGTAGCAGACCGCGCCCCGACAGCACGTACCAGCCAAGGATCGCCGCGCTGATCGCGTAGTAGATCACGACGGCCGCCGCCGCTCCGGCGATGCCATAGGCGGGGATCGGGCCGAAGCCGAGCAGCAGGACCGGCGCCAGCACCAGCACCAGCACCGCGCCGCCGCAGATCACTAAGGCCTGCATCATCATGCTGCCGGTGCCGCGCAGGATGGCCGCGAAGGTATTCGCCAGCCACAGGAACACGTTGCCGGCAAACAGCATGTTCGAATAGGCAAGCGCCTCGGCCAGCGCCGCATCGCGTCCACCGAAAGCGCCATACAGCGACGGGCCGAAACCGATGACAAGGGCGCTGAACAGCAGGCCGAAGAAGAGCGCGAGATAGGTCGCCTGGATCGCCAGCGCGTCGGCATCGTCGCGCCGGCCGCTGCCGAGCGCCCGCGCGATGGCCGAGGCAATGCCGCCGCCCATGGCGCCGCCGGACATCATCTGCATGAACATCAGCATCGGCAGCACCAGCGCGATGCCGGCAATCGCATCGGTGCCGAGCCACGACACGTAATAGGCCTCAACGACGCCGAGACCGGATTGCACCACCATGACCAGGATGTTCGGCCAGGCCAACCGCAGCAGGGTCGAGAGGATCGGTCCTTCGAGCAGCAGTCGCGTCTGCGGAGAGAGTGCGGGGCGCGGCGGTGCCGCCGGTGTCGCAAGCGCATCAGGCATCGTCGTCACCCACAGACTGAGGCACAGCCTCGGTTACCTTGCGAAGAATGCCGCGCAGCGCGGTGGCTTCATCGGTGCCGAAGCGCTCGGCGAACGCGGCCTGCGCTTCACGCCAGAGCGGCAAGGCGCGCGCATGCGCGGCCTCGCCGGCCTCGGTCAGGGAAACGGTGCGGCCGCGGCGGTCCGCCTCGTCGGCGCGCAGCGCGATCAGGCCCTTGCGCTGCAAGGGCCGGAGATTCCGCGCGAGGGTCGTGCGATCCATCATGAGTTCGTCGGCCAGCCGGTTAATACCGACGGGGCCGATCCGCTTGAGACGGCTCAGCACCGAGTACTGCGTGCCGCGCAGCCCGCTCGGCGCGATGAAGTCGCTGTAGTACTGCGACAGCCGACGTGTGGCCTGCCGCAGGGCCAGGCAATTGCAAAGCTCGGGGTCCAACAAGGCACGCTCCGCCGATTCCAATTAGGTGTATATACACCTAATTGGCAGATCAGGAAACGGAAGCGGCAGCTCTCACGCGCGCTTTTCGCCCAATTATTTGATTTTGCTGCAAATTTAAAATTGCAGCGGCACCGCGCGAGGCGCTCTCCGCCCCCTGTTAGGGACATCTTCGGACTTCGGCGGAGGCTTTTGGTCTGCTAGGTATTGCGTGCATAAGAATGTCACGCCGCCGCCGGGTCACCCTGGCGACCAGGGGATCCTGAGCCGAACCATGGATTACGAGCGTTTCTTTGCCGATGCGATTGCCGGTCTCAAGGCTGAAGGCCGCTATCGCGTCTTCGCCGATCTCGAACGGCGCGCCGGCAATTTCCCGCAGGCCACGTTCCGCGATTCGCGCGGTGCGGAAGAGGACGTCACCGTCTGGTGCAGCAACGACTATCTCGGCATGGGCCAGAACGCGTCGGTGTTGTCCGCCATGGAAAAGGCGCTGCGCGAATGCGGCGCCGGCGCCGGCGGCACGCGCAACATAGCGGGCACCAATCACTATCATGTCCTGCTGGAGAAAGAGCTCGCGGACCTGCACGGCAAGCAGGCCGGTCTGCTGTTCACTTCAGGGTACTCATCGAACGAGGCGACGCTCTCCACCCTCGCCCGCCTGCTGCCGAACTGCATCATCTTCTCCGATGCGCTCAACCATGCCTCGATGATCGAGGGCATCCGCCACAGCGGCGCCGAGAAGCAGGTCTTCCAGCACAACGATCCCGCCGATCTCGAACGCCGCCTGCGGCTGGTCGATCGCGATCGCCCCAAGATCATCGCGTTTGAGTCGGTCTATTCGATGGACGGCGATATCGCGCCGATCGAGGCGTTCTGCGAGCTGGCCGAGAAATATGGCGCCCTCACCTATCTCGACGAAGTCCATGCCGTGGGCATGTACGGCAAGCGCGGCGGCGGCATTTCCGAGCGCGACGGCGTCGGCCATCGCATCGATGTCATCGAAGGCACGCTTGCCAAGGCGTTCGGCGTGGTCGGCGGGTACATCACCGGCACCGCGGCGCTGATCGACGCGGTGCGCAGCTTCGCCGCCGGCTTCATCTTCACTACGGCATTGCCGCCGGTGATCGCCGCCGGGGCGCTCGCCAGCGTGCGGCATCTCAAGGCGAGCACTGCCGAGCGCGAACGGCATCAGGAGCGCGCGGCGCGGCTGAAGGGCCTGCTCGCCAGGGCCGGCCTGCCGGTCATGGACAGCCCGAGCCACATCGTGCCGGTGTTCGTGGGCGATGCGCGGCTGTGCAAGCAGGCCTCCGACGAGCTGCTGCAGCGTCATCAGATCTACGTGCAGCCGATCAACTATCCGACGGTGCCGCGCGGCAAGGAACGCCTGCGCATCACGCCGTCGCCGCTGCACAGCGACGAGGCGATGGACCGTCTGGTCGCAGCCCTGCAGGACGTCTGGGCGGTGCTGCGGATTTCACGCGCCGCGTGAGCGCCCGGGCCGCGATGACAGCCGGCTGACCATGCCGAAGTTCCGCGATCATTCCCTGATTCCAACCGAGGCGATCCGCCTCGCGGCGCTTGGCCTGCTGGCCGAAGGCCCGCGCGCCTATGGCGAACTCGCGGTCGAAGTGCGCCGCTTCGCCAGCCGCATGCTGGGCCCCTCGCTCGACATCCTCGGCACCTCGATCGAGCTGCTGCGCCATGAAGGCCTGATCGAACCGATCGGGCGCCGCGCCGGTCCCAGCCAGAGCCTGCACGCCGACAGCGCGGTGCAGATCACCGACGCCGGCCGCGAAGCACTCAAGGAACTGCTGAACAGCTACGTGCGCGCGCCGATGACGGACCTGTCGCGCATGGTCGTGGCGCTGAAGCTGCGTTACCTGCACCTGCTCGATAAAGAGGAACAGACGGCGCAGTTCGAGATGCTGATCGATCTCACGACATCCGAACTGGCGCGGCTGGCCGATCTCAGGGCACAAAGCGGCGGCAAGCCGGGTGCTGCCATCGACGACTGGCTCGATCTCGAGATCGCGCAGACCGAAGAACGCCGCCGCTGGTATCAGCAGAAGCTTGCCGCCTTACAGGATGCGCCATGACCGTCGCCGACACGATCCGCCGCAAACTCACCGAAGCGCTGGCGCCGACGCATCTGGAGATCGTCGACGACTCCCATCGCCATAAACACCATGCCGGTGCGCGCGAGGGAGGCGAGACGCATTTCAACGTCGACATCGTCTCCGCGGCCTTCGCCGGAAAGTCGCGTGTCGACCGGCAACGTCTCGTCTACGGCATTCTGGAAGACGAGTTGAAAGGACAAGTCCACGCCCTCGCACTGCGCACGGTGGCGCCGGACGAGAAGCGTTAGCGCGTGAATTCGAAGGCAGCCGCCGGCTGCCTGGCCTCAGGGGAGAACAATGAAACAGGGCATGGGTTTGATGCGGGTCGCCCGCATGGTGACGGCCGGTCTGGTCTTGGTGGCACTCGGCGCCTGCGCCAACGAGCAGAACGCCAATATTCCCGATCCGATCGCAGCCAGTCCGCAACCGTCGACCCTGCAGGGCGGTCTGGCTGTGAAATACTTCTATCACGACATCGAAAACGTGGGCCTCCTGGAGCGCCTGACCGGCCAGGTGCAGGGTCAGATCGGCGCGCCTCTTCCCAAGCTCGACTACAGCGAGCGCAGCGGTAACGCCCTGACATCCACCGCCCGCACGCGGGTCGGCGCCGAAATCACCGGCTTCATGAAATTTCCGCAGACTGGCCGCTATGCTATCGCTGCGAATTCCAATGACGGCATCCGCATTTTCATCGGCGGCAGGATGGTCACGGACAGTCCCAACGCGCACCCGATGGAGCGGACACCGGTCGGAGAAATCGCCGTCGAGGGCAATGTCTGGTACCCGGTGCGCATTCTTTATTTCCAGCGCGCCGGCGGATGGGGGCTGGAATTTCTGTGGGCGGCGAGCGGCCAGCCGTTAACGATCGTGCCGGAAAATGCATTGGGACACGCGGGTTAACCCGCCCGCTGTCCTGTCAGACCACCGTATGTCTGGTCCTGCAAGCTATTGAATTGTCTCAAAATTTAGACGCAATTTAAGCGTGTGACGTTGACAAATCACTGTCCCGGTGATTGTAATTAACCATGGGAAGCAACGCACCGCGCAGTGTTCGGATTGGTGGACGGCGGACCAGCATGCGGCTGGAAAGCCCGTTCTGGGATGCCCTCAAGGAACTCGCGAACCGCGAGCAGAGCGACATCAGTGAGCTCTGTACCCGGATCGCCAAGGAGTCCCGCTACAACAATCTGAGTTCGGCCATCCGGGTCGCCGTGATGGACTATTACCGCGATCTTGCCGACGGCAAGGATCCGGCCAAGACGACAGCTCGCGCTTCCGGCGACGACTGAGCCGCCCGACTCAGCCTGGCGCTTTATCCGGCCCGGTATAGAACTCGGGCCAGCGCTGTTTCACCGTGTCGTTCTCACTGCTCCAGCCATAGCAAGTATCGACCAGCCACGGCTTCTGGCCGGCCGGGCGTTGCGCCTCGCGCTCCTTCGAGAGGATGGCATGAGTCTGAATTGCGACGGTACCGATCGGCCCGAGCAGTTCGACGAGATGCGTGCAGCCCTTGGTGCCGCCGAGCCGCTCCAGCACCTTTTTCTTGAAGCCGGGACCGATCTTCAGACCGATCAGTTCCTTGAATCGCGGCGTGACGTCGGGACAGATGCGAAATGGGCTGGCATCGGTCGCGGCTTCGACATCGTGGATCACGCGCTCATTGTCGATGGTCAGGCGCAACCACATTTCGTGCAGCGGCTCGCCGGGCTGGATCAGACCGCGATCCATGTTGGTGAAGGGATAGGCCTTGGTGTCGACGATATGCCCTTCGATATCCCACAGGCCATCGCCACGGCGGTAGCCGTGGCATTCGATGGTCCGGCGATGAATCGGCTGGCGATCGACAGGGGCTGGCAGCGGCATGGTGGTCGTCCGGTGGTGTCGGGAGGATTTCCCCGGACTTTAGCCCGTCGACTGTTCAGTTTATAGCCTGTCGGAGCGCAGCAATTTCCCGGTCGGTCACCCGCCAAGTGCCGGGTGACCGAAAAGCCGCACCGCCGCGAACGAGATAGGGTTATTGCACGACAATGTTCGCAAGCCTCACATATTCACGCCAGGCTTGAATGTCGCTGACAAGAAGCTCTTTCAGCATTGTTGAATTTCCGACAAAGGGATCGCTACCGAACGGCGCCAGAAACTTGCGGTGCTCCTCGCTCGCCGCGATTTCATTGAAT
Source organism: Alphaproteobacteria bacterium (assembly GCA_965279355.1). GTDB lineage: Bacteria > Pseudomonadota > Alphaproteobacteria > CACIAM-22H2 > CACIAM-22H2. The sequence goes on from OZ257155.1 coordinate 1,579,328, forward strand.
ATGCCTTCAAGCTTCTCCAGGATCGGCTTCGGTGTCCCCTTCGGCGTATGGACCGACCACCAAGCAATAATGTTCGAGTTGGAAATGCCGACTTCGCCTGCTGAGGGAATGTTCGGCAGTGCGCGAAACCGCTCGCGTGCTGAAGTCGCCAGTGCGCGAACTTTTCCGCTCTCAAGGAACCCCGCAGAGCCAATCGGATCCCCGTGAACGAAAGCCAGACTGCCGTTCCAGAGGTCATTCATCATCGAAGGGAATTCCTTGTATTTGACCTCTACGGTTTTCAGACCAAAATTGGCCTTGAAGAGCTCGCTGCTGATCAGACCGGTGTTTGCTGTCGACCCGTAGGACGCTTTGTCCCCTTTCTCTTTAAGATGGGCTACCAGGTCAGGCAGGGTCTTAAAGGGAGAATCGCCTGCCACGAGGAGCAGGAACGGCAACTTCGAGAGGGTCGTGATGTGCTCGAAGTCATTTACCGGATCGAAGGCCAATGTCTTGAACAAGCTCGGCGCCGCTGCAAGAAATGAACTTCCAGGCGCAATAAACAACGTATAGCCGTCGGGCTTCGATTTCGCCACGCGCTCGGTCGCTATGTTGCCAAACGCCCCGACCCGATTTTCGGTTATCACGGGTCGGCCCACACGCTCTTGCAGGAGTTTTCCGTAGAAGCGCACGAACACGTCCGCGCCGCTGCCGGCAGCAAAGCCGCAGACCGAATGAATCTCGCGCGATGGATAGCTATCGGTCTGCGCAAGCAGGCTGGACGGAATGCCAGATACGGCGGACGTCAGGGCAGCTGATTGCAATAGTGTACGACGTGACAGCATGGCTCGTTTCCTCCCCTTGATATTATGTCTAATGTTTTTGTCAAAAGTGGCGGCAGTTCGCCACGCCGCTTGCGAGCGGTGCGCTGGGTCGCGCCTCCAAATGCCAGTACCGATCCGGCGAAAACTGACATCCGGCACACTGCCCCTCCCGATTGCTGTCAATCCCCCGTGCATGATAACGAGCAAATGCTCCGTCATCGATCAGCGGATTGCACGGATAGCAGGTGAAGAACTCTGTACCCTCCAAGAGCGCCACCAGCGTGACACGGTTCACCATTCCTCCGAGTGATCGCAGGCTCGAACCTCTGCTTGTCATTGGCTCCTGATACTCTAGGTCAGCCCGTAGCCGGCGCTGCCCTGGATGAAGGCCTCGCGGTCGTGCAGTTCGTCTTCGGCTTCGCGCAGGACGGCGGCGTAGATGTCGCGGATCGACACCATGCCGATCAGCTTGCCGTTGTCGACAACCGGCAGATGGCGGTAGCCGCCCCGGCTCATCCGCTCCAGCGCGTGCTGCGCGGTTTCGTCGGGGCGGATGGTATCGGGCTTGGCGGTCATCACCTGCCCAAGGCGGACCTTGTCGGGATCCAGCCCGGGCGCCACGACCTTGATCGCCATATCGCGCTCGGTGAAGATGCCGGCGATCGAGGTTCCTGCGCCGATCATCACGGCGCCGATCTTGTGCGTCAGCATCAGCTTTGCCGCATCGCGGACGGTCATCTCCGCGCTCACGAGGACCAGATTCTGCTGCCCGATCACATCGGGCACGATCTTCATCTTCATGACTTCCTCCCAATCTCCCCCGGCGGTTTCAACCAGGGGGCGTCTTGGGAAGGATGATACACCCGATTGCGAAATTGCCCAAAACGGGCCGGTCCGCTTCAGCCGGGCGGGTTGACGTCCGCCGCCGACAGGTCGGCATTGCTGCGGGCCTCGACGCGCTTGATCCGCAAGGTCGCGATCTGGTGGCGGCGCCGGCGCAGGATCTCGAACCGGAAGCCGTAGAAATTGAAAATCTGGCCGACATCGGGGATCCGCCGCGCCTCGTGCAGCACCAGACCGGCGATGGTCGCCGCCGCTTCGTCGGGCAGGCGCCAGTCAAATTCGCGATTAAGATCGCGGATGGTCACATGGCCGTCGACGATCAGGGTACCGTCGGGCTGCGGACGGACGCCGGGCAGCTTGAACTCGTGGCGCTCGGCGATATCGCCGACGATCTCTTCCAGAATGTCTTCCAGCGTGACGATGCCGAGCAGCGCTCCGTATTCGTCGACCACCAGCGCGAAATGCTCGCGACGGCGGCGGAACGCCTCAAGCTGATCGAGCAGGCTTGTCGATTCCGGAATGAACCAGGGACGCGCCGCGACCTCCATGATGTTGATGGCATCCGCGTTGCCGTCATTCCGGCGCAACGCCTGCACCAGCGCCTTGGCAAGCACGACGCCGATCACGTTGTCGGGCTGACCGCGCCACAGCGGGACGCGGCTGTGCGGGCAGTCCAGCACCTGCTGCAGGATGGCGGCAGGACGCTGACCGGCGTCCACCGATACGATGTCGCGGCGATGAATCATGATCTGCCCGACCTCGACATCGGCGAGATCGAGGATCGAGCGCAGCATGCTGCGCTCCTTCTGGGCCTCGGCATCGGGTGCCGCGTGCATCTCGATCGCGCCGCGCAGTTCCTCGACGACGGCTTCGGCGTTGCGCTGGCTGCCCTGTGCGCCGAGCATCGACAGGATGCCGCGCACCAGCCACTGGATCGCATGGCTCAGCGGCGAGAGCACGCGCGTCACCACTTCCAGGAACGGTGCCAGCGCGAGAATCACCCGGTCCGCGCGATTGAGGCCGTAGGTCTTGGGCAGGACCTCGGCGAAGACGACGACCAGCACCGTCATCGCCACGGCGGCATAGGCAACGCCCGCCTCGCCGAACAGATCGATGAGCAGGCCGGTGGCCATCGCCGAGGCGACGATGTTCACCAGGTTGTTGCCGAGCAGGATGCCGGACAGCACCTTGTCCTGCTGCTGGCGCAGCGCCTCGACACGCCGCGCGCGCCGGCTGCCCTTCCGGGCCAGCGCATGAAGCCGCGGGCGGGACGAGCTGAGCAACGCCGTCTCGGCAATCGAGAACAGCGCGGACACGCCGAGCAGGACGACAATGATGGCCGAAGACAGCCAGACCGGCAGATCGATATCGAAAGACGGATCCATCTGACCTAGGCCGCCAGGGCGCTCTCGAGGACTTGCTGCACGGTGGCGAGTTCGACATCGCGGGCAACGAACGACTTGCCGATGCCGCGGGCGAGAATGAACGTCACGCGGCCGTCGCGCACCTTCTTGTCCTGACCCATCAGGCGGACGAGATCGGCAGGGTTAAGGCCGCTGGGCGGCGTCGTCGGCAGACCGACCGCCGCCAGATGACGCCGCACGCGCGCGGCATCTTCGGGCGGACACAGGCCAAGCCGCGCCGACAGATCGAAGGCCAGCACCATCCCGACACCGACGGCTTCGCCATGCAGGATCGTGGAGCCGAAGCCGGTCGCGGCCTCAAGCGCATGGCCGAAGGTGTGGCCGAGATTGAGCAGCGCGCGATCGCCCGTCTCGCGCTCGTCGGCGGCAACGATGACGGCTTTCGCGCGCACGGAATGCACGACGGCATGCTGACGCGCGGCGGCATCGCCCTTCACCAGCGCCGGGCCGTTCGCCTCGCACCACGAGAAGAAGGCGGGATCGTTGATCAGGCCGTATTTCGCGATCTCGGCATAACCGGCCAGCAACTCGCGGCGCGGCAGGGTTGCCAGCGCATCGATATCGGCGAGCACCAGCCTGGGCTGATGGAAGGCACCGACGAGATTCTTGCCGTGCTTGGTATTGATGCCTGTTTTGCCGCCGACCGAGCTGTCGACCTGCGCCAGCAGCGTCGTCGGCACCTGCACGAAATCGATACCGCGCAACAGCAGGCTGGCGGCAACGCCGGTCAGATCGCCGATCACCCCGCCACCCAGCGCCAGCAGCAGATCGCCGCGTTCGGGACGCGCATCGAGAACCCAGTCGAGGACCTGACCCAGATGCGCGAGGTCCTTGGTCCCCTCGCCCGGCGGCAGCACGAGTGTGGGCGTTTCAAGCCCGGCGCCGCGCAGGCCTTTTTCGAGCCGCGCGAGATGCAGATCGGCGACGTTGCGGTCGGTGATGATGAAGATGCGCTTGCGGCTCAGCACCGGCGCCACGAGCGCACCGGCCTGTTCCAGCAGGCCGGACCCCACCTGAATGTCATAGGCGCGGCTGCCGAGTTCGACGCGGACGCGTTCGGCAGCCGTCATCGCACGGCCTCCGCCGACTTGGATTCGAAACGCTGCACCTGATCGATCACCTTCTGCACCGTCTGTTCGGGTGGTCCGTCCTGGCTGTCGACGCGGATATCCGCTTCCGCATAGATCGGATAGCGGACCTCCATCAAGCGCGACAGGATCTCGCGCGTATTGCCGGTCTTGAGCAGCGGCCGGTTGTTGCGGCGGCCGACCCGCCGGACCAGCAGTTCAAGGTCGGCATGCAGCCAGACCGACAGGCTGGTCTCCTTGACCCGCGCCCGGATCACCGGGTCCATGAAGGCCCCGCCGCCGGTCGCCAGCACATGCGGCGGATCGTCGAGCAGGCGCAGGATCACCCGGCGCTCGCCGTCGCGGAACGCCGCCTCGCCCAGGCGCTCGAAAATTTCCTCGATCGAGCAGCCCGCCGCCGATTCGATCTCCTTGTCGGCGTCGATGAAATTCAGGCCCAGCCGCTGCGCCAGCCGCTTGCCGATCGAGCTTTTGCCGGCGCCCATCAGACCGACGAGGACGATGGTCCGGGACGGGACGAATTGGGTCATCGATCCCCCCCATTCTGCCCGGTCTTAACGAACGCCTTTATGAAGTGCCGCGGAATTGCCATACTCATACTGTAACAGAATCCGCAACTTACCAGAACATCACCGTCCCGCGGGGAGCGCCCCGCCGCTGATGCTTCCGGGGACTTCCCGATCAAAGCCATGAATGTCCTGATGAAGCCCCTCATCCTGCTTCTCGTCGTCCTGCTCGTCATTGTCGCCGGCGGCCTGATTTTCTTGAGCACCTGGGATATCCCGGCGCCGTCCGCCCGTATCGAGAAAGTCATCCCCAATGACCGCTTGGCGCGCTAGCGCAGTCGCGTTCCTCGCCGTCCTGGCCGTCCAGCCGGCGCTGACTCAGCAGTCGGGGGCGCAGCAGTCCGGGCCGCCGATCCGCCTGGTCCCTCCTGCCGCCACACCGGCGCCGACCCCGGCTCCGGCCGAGCAGACCCCCTCGGCCCGTCCGACGGAAGAGCCGGCCTCGCAGATCGAGGTGAGCCAGCCCGCGCCCATCGATACCGCTGCCGTCGGCCTCGCTGAACCGGCCGCGCTCCGCCTGCCGCCGACGCCGTGGAGCGGCACCTCGCGAACCATCACCGACCCGCTGATCGACCATCTGCCCAATGCCGGCATCTCTCGACCCGCCCGCGATCTCGCCGAACGCCTGCTGACCGTCTCCGCGCCACCACCCGCCGAGGCGCCCAGAAGCGCCAACAGCAAGGCCCCGAGTTATGTCGCGCTGCGCGCCACCAAGCTGATGGCGATGGGCGAGGTCGAGGCTGCCACCGGCCTCGCGCGCCTGATCCCCGGCCGCAACAGTGAAGAAGCGCTGGCCCGCGTCCTGCTCGATGGATCGTTCGAGGCCTATGACAATGCCGGTGCCTGCGCGCTGGTCCGCAGCCAGGTGAGCCGCTTCACCGGCGAGTACTGGCAGAAGGCGCTGATTTTCTGTCAGGCGCTCGCCAACGAACACGGACGGGCCCAGCTCGGCGTCACCATGCTGCGCGAGCAGAACATGCTCGACGATCCGTTCGCGCGGCTGATCGCCACGCTCGGCGGCGACACCCGCTCCCCCGTCGACAAGCTCACGGTCCCGACGCCGCTGCATCTCGCGATGATGCGCGCCGCCCGCCAGAACCTTCCCGCCGATCTCGCGACCAGCAGCGATCCGCTGCTGCTGCGCATGGTGGCGACCAGCCCCAACGCCACATCGGAAATGCGCGTCGTCGCCGCCGAACGCGCCGAAGCGTTTGGCGCGCTATCCGCCGAAGCCGTCGCGCCGATGTACGACAGCTTCACCTTCACGCCGGAGCAGTTGAACAACGCGGCCTCCATCGCAAGCGAAGACCGAGGCCCGCGCGGCCGCGCGGCGCTGCATCGCGCGGCAAAGGCCCAGCCGCCGGGTGCCGGCCGCGCCGAGATATTGCAGAAGGGCTGGCGCCTGGCGCGCGAGCGCGGCGGCTATGCCACCGCGGTGCGCGTCGATATGCCGCTGCTGCTGGAGATCGAGCCCAATCCCGACCTGATGTTCTTCGCGGTCGATGCGACGCGCGCGCTGCTGCTTAACGGCCGCGTCGGCGAAGCGCGCGGCTGGTACACCATGGTGCGCACGACCTCGATCAGCGGCAACGAACTGGCCACCACGGCGCAGGCGCTGCTGTGGCCGCTGATGTGGATCGCCGATCTGGACGAACGCCGGGCAACGCAAGGCACGCTCGCAGCGCAGGTCGAGGCATGGCGCAAGGTGCAGGAGCGGCTCGATGCGGGATCGCTGCCGCGACGCTCCGCACTCCTGACGACGCTGCTGCTCGGCAACGGCACGCGGCCCGATCCCGCCTTGATCGCGCCCCTGCTCACCGGCGAGCCCGCGCGTGAAGCGATGCCGATGCCCTCCGTTGGCCTGTGGCTCGCCTTCGGATCGGCGCTGGAATCCGGACGCTCCGGTGAAGCCGCCCTGCTCGCGCTGAACATTCTGGGCGCCGAAGGTGCAGCGGGTGCCGCGCCGCACACCGTTGCCTTCGTGCTGGATGGCCTGCGCGCGGTCAGCCTCGACGACGACGCGCGCGCCATCTCCCTCGAAACCGCCATCGCCGCCGGGCTCTAGTGGCGCGCCGCCGCGCCGCGATCGTCAACGCCGCGTCGCGGCATATCGAAGCGTTCCTCGAAATGCTGGCGGCGGAGCGCAACGCCTCGCGCCATACACTGCGCGCCTACAATCGCGACATCGAGGATTTCTCAGAGTTCCTCGCCGGACGCGGACTGAATGCCGCGACCGCCGATACCGACTCCGTCCGCGCCTATCTCGCGAGCATGGCCCGCCGCGGCCTCACGCCGCGCACCTCGGCCAGAAGGCTGTCGGCCCTGCGGCAGTTTCACCGCTTCCTTATCGCCGAGAACATCAGGAGCGACGATCCGCTGAGCGCCATCGACGGTCCGAGGCTCGGCCGGCCGCTGCCCAAAACATTGTCGGAAGAGGAAATGCAGGCGCTGATCACGGCCGCCTCTGAACTGCCCGACATCGAGCGCGTGCGCATGATCACGATCCTCGAGGTCCTCTACGCCGCCGGCCTGCGCGTCTCCGAACTGGCGACCTTGCCGATCGCCGCCGTCGCCCGCGAGGGACGCTTCCTGACCGTGCGCGGCAAGGGCAACAAGGAACGGCTGGTGCCGCTGAGCGAACCCGCCCGGACCGCCATCGATGCCTGGCGGCTGATGCGGGCCACGCAGTTGCCGGAGGGCAAGACCTCGCCGTTTCTGTTTCCCTCCCGTGGCAAGGGCGGTCACATCACGCCGTCAAGAATTGCGCAGTTGCTCAAAGAACTGGCACCGGCCGCCGGCATCGATCCAGGCCGCCTGTCGCCGCATGTTTTGCGGCATGCGTTCGCGAGTCATCTCGTCGACCATGGCGCGGATTTACGCAGCGTGCAGCAGATGCTCGGTCATGCCGACATCGCGACCACCCAGATCTATACCCATGTCGCGCGCGAACGCCTGCAGCGGCTTGTGGAAAAAAGTCATCCGCTGGCCGTCCGTGGCGCCCGATCCGGTCATGTCAAATCCGTGAAGAGCTAACGGTCGCTTGCGTGCCGCCATACCGCAAGTCTAAATCACCTCGTCCGCTTTTCGAGAGATGACGAGGATTTCCCATGGCCGCCAAGCGCAAGAAAAAGACCGCCGCCCGCTCGAAGACCCGAACCGCTGCACGGTCCGCGGCACGCAAGGTTGCCAAGCGCCCGGCCAAGCGCGCCGCCCCCAAAGCCAAGCCGAAGAAAAAGACCGCCCGCGCCGCCGCGCCGAAGAGCGCCATCGCTCTCCCCAAGGGCGTGAAGCTGGTCAAGGCGAAGATCAATCCCGGCTTCGGCGACATCCTCACCCCGGCGGCCCTCGACTTCATCACAGCACTTGAGCGGAAATTCGGCGCGCGTCGCCGCGAATTGCTCAAGGCCCGCGCCGCGCGCCAGAAGCGTCTCGATTCAGGCGAGAAGCCGGACTTCCTGCCGGAGACGGAGAACGTGCGCAGCGGCGACTGGATCGTCGCGCCGCTGCCCAAGGACATGCTGGATCGCCGTGTCGAGATCACCGGACCGACCGACCGCAAGATGGTGATCAATGCGCTCAACTGCGGCGCGTCGACCTTCATGGCCGATTTCGAGGACGCCAACACGCCGACCTGGACCAACCTGATCGAAGGCCAGATCAACCTGCGCGATGCGATTCGCCGCGATATTACCTTCACCGATCCCTCGACCAGCAAGCTCTACAAGCTGAACGACAGGACGGCGGTGCTGATCGTGCGGCCGCGCGGCTGGCACCTTGATGAGAAACACGTCCTCGTCGACGGCAAGCCGATGTCGGGCGCCATTTTCGATTTCGGTCTCTACTTCTTCCATAACGCCAAGGAACTGCTGTCGCGCGGCAGCGGTCCGTATTTCTATCTGCCCAAGATGGAGAGCCATCTCGAGGCGCGTCTGTGGAACGAGATCTTTGTCGAGGCGCAAAAGAAAGTCGGCGTGCCGCAGGGCAGCATCAAGGGCACGGTGCTGATCGAGACGATCCTCGCCGCGTTCGAGATGGACGAGATTCTCTACGAGCTCCGCGAACATTCGTCCGGCCTCAACTGCGGCCGCTGGGATTACATCTACAGCTTCATCAAGAAGCTGGCCGAAGACCCCAAGGCGGTGCTGCCGGATCGCGGGCAGGTCACGATGACCAGCCACTTCCTGCGCAGCTACAGCCTCAATCTCATCAAGACCTGCCATCGCCGCAACGTGCATGCGATGGGCGGCATGGCGGCGCAGATCCCGATCAAGAACGATCCCGCCGCCAACGAGGCCGCGATGGCCAAGGTGCGCGCCGACAAGGAGCGTGAGGCGAGCGACGGCCACGACGGCACCTGGGTCGCGCATCCGGGCCTCGTCCCCATCGCCAAGGAAATCTTCGACCGCCTGATGCCCGAAGCAAACCAGATCGCGCGCAAGCGTCAGGACGTGCATGTGACGGCGGACGATCTGCTCACGGTGCCGACCGGCACCATGACCGAAGCCGGCCTGCGCCAGAACCTCAATGTCGGCATCGGCTATCTCGAAGCATGGCTGCGCGGCAACGGCTGCGTGCCGCTCTACAACCTGATGGAAGACGCCGCGACGGCGGAGATCAGCCGCGCGCAGGTGTGGCAGCAGATCCGCCACAAGGCGAAGCTGACCGAGACCGGCCAGACCATCGACCTGAAGCTGTGCCGCAAGCTGCTGAAGGAAGAGCTGGAGAAGACGAAAGAGGCGGTCGGCGAGGTCCGGTTCAAGACCGGCCGCTACAAGGAAGCGGCGAAGATCTTCAGCGACCTCATCGAAGCCAAGCGCTTCCCGGAGTTCCTGACGCTGCCAGCGTATGACTGGGTCGTGAAGAACGAGGAAAAAATAGCAGGGTAAAGAGTTCAACTATCCCACCTTTCCATGGTGGGCTGACCATCCCCCGTCTGTTGAATGCTCTCACTTGCGTAGAGGTGCGTACCGCGACATCCTAGAGTTGCGGCAACGGAACGGGGAAGCGATGGCTGAGATTACACGCCGACGGACGGGCGAGCTTCTTCGGAAGTTGTTCGAAAACCTGATGAAGCATCCCGATGGCCTGCCAGCGAGCGAGGCCCTGACGCGGCTGGCCGATTCTGTCACGATGACGGAATATGAAGCCGGCATATATGAATCATCCGGCAGCCGCCGTTTCGAGAAAATCGTGCGCTTCGCTACGGTTGATTGCGTAAAAGCGGAATGGCTCCTAAAGCAAAACGGCACTTGGTCGATTACGGAGGCCGGAGCGCAGGCCTACCGGACAATTACTGATCCGGAAGCGTTCTATAAGGAAGCCGTACGGCTCTATCGCGCGTGGAAAGCGACACGACCAGGCGAGGCCGCCATTCCGGCTGCGGAGGCCTCTGCCGATGAAGATACTGCGGAGGAGTCCGCTACGATCACCTTCGAAGAGGCAGAGGAGCAGGCATGGGCTGAAATAGAGCGTCACTTGCAGACGATGAAGCCGTTCGATTTTCAGTATCTCGTGAGCGACCTGCTGAAGGCGATGGACTACTACGTCAACTGGGTTTCTCCGCCCGGCAAAGACGGTGGCGTTGATATTATTGCCTTCACCGATCCACTCGGTACGCGCGCCCCGCGTATCAAAGTGCAGGTAAAGCGGCTGAACGACAGAGTTAGTAGCGATGGGCTCCGGGCTTTTATAGCAACGATCAGCGACAACGATGCAGGTCTCTTCGTTTGTACGGGCGGCTTCACGCGCGACGCGGAAGAAGTGGCACGAAACCAAGAGCGACGGAAGATCACCCTGATCAATGCAAAGCAGCTCGTAAGGCTATGGACCGAGCATTACGCAAAACTCAGCGATCGAGCTCGGCGGCGACTACCATTGTCGCCAATTTATTTCCTAGCGCCTGAAGCATAAATCTCGGCTACCGCAATTCACGCCGAGCGGAACAATTCGGATCAGTAATTGGGCAGAGTTGATTTTCGGCCAGCCCAGCTGAACGTCTTATCCAAATGACCCTGCGCGGCTTACTCTGCCCCCATCTTCTGCTCTCATCCCGATTTTCCCGATCGCCTCATGGAGGAATAGATGGTCGAGTGGCGTAAGGCATTAAAGAACCTCATTCGCTCAGACGTTGAGGTTGGGGAAGAAAGCACTCTTCTTATGGACTACGTCCATAATAAAGAGAGTGACAGAGGGTGCGTTCTCATTTGTGGGGCAATGGCAGAAAACGGACTCCAAACTATAATTGAGACAAGGCTAACGTTGCAGGCGCTCAAAAATCCTGATGAGTTATTTGACTACGAGGGGCCTCTTGGTACCTTTTCCCGGAAAATTAAGATGGCCTACGGCTTCGGATTAATCGCCGATGATATACGCCGGGATCTGGACCGCATCAAAGACATACGGAATGCTTTTGCTCATTCAAGGCGTCCAATAAGTTTCGCCACCCCAGCCGTGCAAATAGGATGTGGTGGCTTTAATACCCCCATCCACAAAGAGTTCTCGGTCCCTCCTGAAGACCTTGCTCGGCTGCAATACACAACGGCTTGCACGACTATTTTGCAAGTCGCAACTCACGCAATGACAAAAACGCAAAAGATTAAGCGCCGTCATTGGCAGCCTATTTCTTATGCCGACACACTTCCGTTGCTTGAAAAATTGAAACGACAAGCTCAGCGGCAACGTCGGGCAAATCTTCGCTCGGCTGGCGATAAGAAAGCTCGTTGAGGCTCGCCTTTTTCATCGGGCCTCACGCTGACGCCTAGAGCCATATCGTCAAGGAGTTCTATTAATTGGGGTCAGAGGGAATTTCAGCTAAACGCGCGAAACTTTTAGAAAATTGCTCTCATCCCAATCCCACGGAATACGAAAAATCAGACTGGATCTTGCGGTGATTGTTCAGCGTGTGTCGCGCTCGCCTCGTCCAGGACAGTCCTGAACCTGTCGAGTGCTTCCTTCGGGATCGAATGATCCGGCATCGATGCGGCGAGGGCCTCGCGCCAGGCCGCGCCGCGCCGGGCGGCCTCGGCGAAAACGCGGACGATGTCTTCGCGCTGGTATTCCCAGAGCGCCGTGATCAGCTCCGCCGCCTGGGCGCGGTCCTTCATGATCTTTGCCGTATCCTTCTGCCGTCGATGGCTGACGATCAGCTTATGAACAGCATAGCGCTCCGGGGCCGGCACGTTGACCAGCACGCCGGGTCCGTGCGGCACGACGGCCGGCACGGCGTCATAGATCAGGAAATCGAGGAACCGGAACGCATGCGCGTAGGTGCCGAGTGCGGGCAGCGGCATCGCCTCGTCGCGGTCCGGACCGCGATTGGGCGCGAGCACCTCGACCTTGTATTTCCGTGCGTTCACATAGGCGATCGGCTTGCCTTCACCCAATGCCTTGCTGACCGGCTTGAAACTCGGATCGGCTTTGCGCAGAACATCAAGAAGCGACGCCAGCCTTTCATCTTCGGAGATGGCCACCGAGATTGAATTGAACTGCGCGATATCAAGGTCCTGAGTCGCCAGCGACGAGCCGGTGAGACGCGCACCCAGAAGTCCCGCATAGCATCCGTAGGCCTGCGTCCCGACCATGCAGGCGCGAAGCCGGAAGACGCCCGCGTGTGCCAATGTCTGGAGGATACCGCCGAGCTGCGGTGTCGGCGCGGGCAGGCCCGCGCCTTTCAGCATCGCGACGATGGTGCGGCGACTCTTCTCATCCGTCTTCTGCTGGCGATGGTGTTCGATGCGCGTCAGCAGCTCCGCGCTTTCGGGGCCGACATAGCGGTCGCGTTTCTCCGGGCCCGGCGCCCTGAAGTACCAGTAGGTCCGCCCCTTGATCGTCTTGTGGACGAACGCGCCGGCTTCCGGGAATGCGCCCTCGAAGGACGCGCTCTGACACTGTTCCAGGAGATCGCGGTAAGCGGTCTGGACGGACCCGGGGAGCCACGTCACCATGTTATACACCTCATCGGTGATCGGTGTATAAGGGAGTTATACACCATTGTCAAAACAGTGTATAAATCCCTCCTCTCTCCGACGAGATAGAGAGAACAACCTTGGCGTTTTGGCCTCCCGCGTTGCCCTCGCAACTAACCCATTTTGTCATCCCAGCGAACGCTGGGACCCAGCCGTTGGGTGGTCGTCACAAGGACGTTCCAGGGTGATTGCGGAGTTGTTGGGTTATCTGGGTCCCAGCTTTCGCTGGGATGACAGTTGTTGTTGAACCTTGGCTTAGCGTCGCCCTGTACATTTATGCCATTTGGCATTATATTATACGTCAAATGGCAGGACTATCCGACCACACTCAGACAGCCTTCGCGACCCACCTCATCGCCGCCAATCTCGGCGATGAGGCGGTGCGGGCGCGGCTGAGCGCTTCCGCGATCAGCGGCGTGGTGCGGCTGGCCGAACTGTGGCGGCTGTCAGGGACGGAGGTCAGCCGGTTGCTCGGCGATGTGTCCGAACGCAGCTGGTTCCGGATCAAGAAAAGCGGCTGGAGCGGCGCGCTGTCGCAGGATGTGCTGACGCGCGCCAGCCTGCTCATCGGCATCTACAAGGGCCTGCACCTTCTCTTCTCCGATCCGCTGGCGGATGAGTGGGTGCGCCTGCCCAATGCCGGTCCGCTGTTCGGCGGCCAGCGGCCGGTCGATGCGATGATCGCGGGCGGCATTCCGGCGATGCTGGATGTGCGGCGTCATGTCGACGCGCTGCGGGGCGGCGTGTGACTCTGCCGCTGGCGCGGATCGCGCGGCAGGACACGGTGCGGCTCGTCGCGTCGGCGCGGTTGAAGCCGCCGGTGCTGCGACCGCTCGCCAAAGACGACGGCGCGCTGCGCGATCTGGAAGAGCTGGAAGGCGTCACCAGCGGCCGGTTGCGCGCGCAGCAGCAGGGACTGCCCGGACTGTCGCCCGCCGAGCTGGTGTACGGCCGGCCGAACCACACGCTGATCAATGCCGCGTTTGCCTATACGCGCCCCGGCGGCAACCGCTTCAATGACGAGACGCGCGGCGCCTGGTATTGCGCCTTCGAGGTCGAGACGAGCCTGGCCGAGGTCGGCTTTCACCTGACACGCGAGCTGGCGCATATCGGACGCTTCGAGAACGTCACCGACTATGCCGCGCTGCTCGCCGATTTCATCGGCGCGTTTCATGACGCGCGCGAATTAAATCCGGCGCCTGCGTATCTTCTTCCCGATACCGGCACCGCGTATCCGGCCGGTCAGAGTCTGGCGCGCGATCTCTGCGCGCAGCAGAGTCCGGGACTGCTCTATCCGTCCGCGCGCCGCTCCGGCGGAACCTGCCTTGTCGCCTTCGCGCCCGGCGCCGTTCAGAACGTGCGGCAGGGCGGGCTCTGGCGGATGGAATGGCGGGGCAAGCCGGAGCCGGTGGTAAGCAAATTGGGAGCAGAGTAGATTTTCTCGCTACCGGCGCTTCGGCTGTGCCTACGGAAACTCTGACCCCAATTTACGATGTTGTCATCCCAGCGAAAGCTGGGACCCAGATAAGCCGACATCTCCGCAGTCACCCTGGAACGTCCCCGTGACGAGCACCCAACGGCTGGGTCCCAGCCCAGTCTTTCTTCGCGCCCGTCGCGCGCCTTGAAGGCGCGCAACGCAGCGCAAGCCTGGGATGACAGTTGTTGTTGAACCGGGCGAATTCTTCCGTCATGGCCTACGACCCCCCGCTGCTGCGGTGCACAAATCCGCCGTCGCGCCCTCGGCCCGTCCGTGGTAAAGAGTCGCCGTGATGCATTACCTCGATTTCGAGAAACCGATCGCCGAGCTTGAGGGCAAGATCGAAGAGCTGCGCCGTCTCACCAGCGACGGCGGGCTCAACATTGCCGAAGAGGTCGGGCGCCTGCAGTCGAAGGTCGACAAGCAGCTGCGCACCGCCTATGGCCGCCTGACCGCATGGCAGAAGGTCCAGGTCGCGCGGCATCCCGAGCGGCCGCATGCCGGCGATTACATCCAGGCGCTGGTGCAGGATTTCACGCCGCTGGCCGGCGACCGGATGTTTTCCGATGACGCCGCCATCGTCGGCGGGATCGGGCGGCTCAACGGCTATTCCTGTGTCGTCATCGCCAACGAGAAGGGCAACGACACCGACAGCCGGGTGAAGCACAATTTCGGCATGGCGCGGCCCGAGGGTTATCGCAAGGCGCAGCGCCTGATGAACCTCGCTGACCGTTTCCATTTGCCGGTCGTCACCTTCGTCGATACGCCGGGCGCCTATCCCGGCATCGATGCCGAGGCGCGCGGCCAGGCCGAGGCCATCGCGCGCTGCATCGAAACCTGCCTCGCCATCCGCGTGCCGCTGATCGCGACCGTGATCGGCGAAGGCGGTTCCGGTGGTGCCGTCGCCATCGCGACGGCGAACCGCGTGCTGATGCTGGAGCACGCCATCTATTCCGTGATCTCGCCCGAAGGCTGCGCCTCCATCCTCTGGCGCAGTGCCGCGCAGGCGAAGGAAGCGGCGGAAGCGCTGCGTCTCACCGCGCACGATCTGCAGCGGCTCGGCGTGATCGACGGCATCATCCCCGAACCGCTGGGCGGCGCGCATCGCGACCGCGACCGGACCATGCAGGCGGTCGGCGAAGCGATCACGCGCAATCTGCGCGAACTCGCCGGGCAGGATGGCGGCGTGCTGCGCACGCGCCGCCGCGAGAAATTCCTCGAAATGGGCCGCCAGGGCCTCTGATTCATCCGATGACGCCCCGAAGCGCCGCTTCGGCCACACCTGTCACAGGGACTGGGAGCGACCTCGCGACGGAGGTGCTGAACGGCGACCGCCGCGCGCTGGCCCGCGCCATCACGCTCATCGAATCCACCCGCGCCGATCACCGCGCCGAAGCCGAGACGCTGATCGGCAAGCTGCTCGCCAAATCGGGCAGCGCGATCCGCCTCGGCATCTCCGGCTCGCCGGGTGTCGGCAAGTCGACCTTCATCGAGGCGCTGGGACTGCATCTGATTGAGAAGGGTCACCGCGTCGCCGTGCTCGCGGTCGATCCCTCGTCGCCGGTGTCCGGCGGCTCGATCCTCGGCGACAAGACGCGCATGGAGGAACTGGCGCGCGACGAGCGCGCGTTCATCCGGCCCTCGCCGACCGCCGGCACGCTGGGCGGTGTCGCGCGGCGGACCCGCGAGGCCGGCCTTGCCTGCGAGGCGGCCGGGTTCGATGTCGTGATCGTCGAGACGGTCGGCGTCGGCCAGTCGGAGACGGCGGTCGCCGACATGGTCGATCTCTTCCTGCTGCTGCTGCCGCCCGCCGGCGGCGACGAACTGCAGGGGCTCAAGAAGGGCATCGTCGAGCTGGCCGACCTGATCGTGGTCAACAAGGCCGATGGCGACCTTGAGCCTGCGGCCAACCGCGCGGTGGCCGAATATGTCGGCGCCATCCACATGCTGCGCCGCGCCGTCGCCGGCTGGACGCCGCCGGTGCTCAAGGCCTCGGCGCTGCACAAGCGCGGGCTCGATGCCGTGTGGCAGGAGGTGTTGCGCTTCCGCGAGACGCTGGGCCCCGCGCGGCTGGCCCAGAAGCGGGCGCAGCAGGCCCGCGCCTGGATGTGGAACGAGATCCAGGAAGGGATGATGACGGCGCTGCGCGGTCATCCCAAGGTGGCGCGGCAGATTTCCTCGCTGGAGGCGCTGGTCACGGCCGGGGCGATGACCCCGACGGCCGCCGCCAATGCCATCCTGGACGCCTTTCGCGGGGGGCCGGGCAAGGGGGAGCCCCCGACCACTTGACGGGTGGGGCCCCAGCCCTTAATAAAGGCCCCTTCGCGATGGCCCGCATGGCGCCTCGCCCAAGTTTTTCGTTTAAGATCAAGGAATTAAGATTATGTCCCGCCGTTGCATCGTGACCGGCAAGGCCGTTCTGGTCGGCAATAACGTCAGCCACGCCAACAACAAGACCAAGCGCCGCTTCCTGCCCAACCTGCAGGTCGTCTCGCTGCTGTCCGATGCGCTGGGCTCGTCGGTGCGCCTGCGCATCACCGCGGCCGGCATCAAGACGGTCGAGCGCTCCGGCGGTCTCGACGCCTGGATCGCCAAGACCCGCACGGCGGATCTCGACGACGACACACGCCGCCTCAAGAAGCGCATCAAGAAGGCCGCCGAAAAGCGCGCCGCCGCTGCCGCCTGAGGAACATAATCCTGACGATTTGAAAAAGCCCGCTTCGGCGGGCTTTTTTTATGCCCGATCCCGGCTGCGGAGTTTCAAAAACATGGTGAAGTTGAGCGAACTGAGCGAACTGACCCCCGCCAAGCCGGGCGAGCTCAGGGCGCTGCTGTGGTCCTTCGCCTATTTCTTCTTCCTCCTGTCGTCCTATTACGTGCTGCGGCCGCTGCGCGACGAGATGGGGGTGGCGGCCGGGGTCGGCAATCTGCAGTGGCTGTTCACCGCCACGTTCTTCGTGATGCTTGTGGTCAGCCCGCTCTACGGCGCGGTGGTCGCGAAGCTGCCGCGCCACCGGCTCATCCCCGCGATCTATCATTTCCTGGCGCTGAACCTGCTCGCCTTCTGGGCCCTGCTCTATTTCGACATCAACCGGACCCTGACGGCGCAGGCCTTCTTCGTGTGGGTCAGCGTCTTCAACCTGTTCGCCGTCTCGATCTTCTGGTCCTTCCTCGCCGACCTTTTTTCCAGCGAACAGGCCAAGCGCCTGTTCGGCTTCATCGCCGCCGGCGGCACCATCGGCACCCTGCTGGGACCGCTGCTGATCATCGCGCTCGCGGGATCGGTCGGGCCCACCAATCTTCTGATCATCGCGACGCTCCTGCTCGAGATCGCCGTGGTCTGCGCCATGCGCCTCGAGCGCGAGGTGCCGAAGAAAGAGCAGCCGGAAGAAAAGGCGCCGGAAGAACCGCTGGGCGGCAGCTGGATCGCCGGCCTGCTGCAGGTCGCGCGGTCGCCCTATCTCGCCGGGATCGCGCTCTGGGTCGCCCTGCTCTCGCTCGCCGGGACGTTCCTGTACTTCATGCAGGCCAATGTCGTGGCGTCGCTCTCCAGCGATCCCGCGGTCCGCACGCGCATCTTCGCGACCATCGATCTCAGCGTCAGCATCACCACCATCCTGGTCCAGCTCTTCCTCGCCGGACGGATCCTGCCGCGCTTCGGTGTCGGGCGCAGCCTCGCGGTGACGCCGGTCGTGTTCACCGCCGGCTTCGCGGCGCTGGCGATTTCGCCGGTGGTGATGATCGTGCTCGCCACGCAGGCCCTGCAGCGCGCCTCGAATTTCTCGATCTCCAACCTCGCGCGCGAGACGCTGTTCACGGTGATCGACCGCGAAGCCAAGTACAAGGCGAAGAACGTGATTGATCTCGTGGTGTTCCGCGGCGGCGACGTGGCGTTCAGCTGGCTGTTCGCCACCCTGCGCACCGGGCTCAGTCTTGAACTCTCCGTGATCGCGTTGATTACGCTTCCGGTCACCGCCGCCTGGGCTATTCTGTCCCTCGCTCTTGGCCGCGGGCAGGCCAGCCGCACCGCGCCAGTCAAACAACCATAAGCATCCGACAGGAGGCTCCCATGACCGACCGCACCGCTCTTTCGCGACGCACCGTTCTCGCCACCGCCGCAGCCGGCACCGGCCTCGGCCTCATGGGGAAAATCGCACCAGTCTCGGCCCAGGCCGCGACCGGCGCAGTCATCCAGCGCCCGATCCCCAGCACCGGCGAGATGCTGCCGATCGTCGGCATCGGCACGGCGGTCATCTACGACTTCGATCACGTTGCCGAAAAGGACAAGTATGCCGAGCGCCTCGCCGTCATCCGCACCCTCACGGCGCCGGGCGGCGGAAAACTGATCGATACCGCGCCCTCCTACGGCAAGGCGGAAACCGTGCTCGGCAGCCTGATGGCCGATACCGGCACGCGCGACAAGATCTTCCTCGCCACCAAGGTCGCGGTGCGCAACCGCGAGGACACCATCGCCGAGATGCGCCAGGGCCTGCAGCGCCTGCGCACCGACAAGGTCGACCTGATGCAGCTCCACAACGTGCGCGATCCCAACCAGAGCCTGGCCCTGCTGCGCGAATGGAAGCAGCAGGGGATCTGCCGCTATGTCGGCCTCACCTCGTCCTTCGACCGTGACTATGACGCGGTGGCCGCGACCTTGGCGCGCGAGAAGCCGGACTTTTTCCAGATCAACTACTCGCTGCACGACCGCGACGCGGAGGACAAGCTGCTGCCGCTCGCCAAAGATAGCGGCTGCGCGGTCCTGACCAATCTGCCCTTCGGCCGCAACTCACTGTTCCGCAAGGTGGCCGGCAAGACGGTGCCCGAATGGGGCAAGGAATTTGATGCCACGAGCTGGGCGCAGTTTTTCCTGAAATTCCTGCTGTCGCATCCGGCGGTGACGGCCGTCATTCCCGGCACCGACAAGCCGGAATACATGGTCGACAACCTGGGTGCCGGCCGCGGCCGCATGCCCGACGCCGCCATGCGCCAGCGGATGATCGCTTACATCGACTCGCTGGCTTAATTCTTCGCCGGGACCGGCAGCAGGTCGAAGGCCAGCAGCAGGGTTTGCTGCAGGAACGAGAAATTGTCGTCCGACAGCAGGTAGATGCGCGCGATGCCGTTCGGTTGCGGCACGACGGCAATTCCCTCGAAATTGTCGACGCTCATCGGCTGGCGGAGATGCGCGATCTCGCTGCCTTGCACCACGACATTGGGCCGGAAGCTCCCGCGCGGAACGCGTACGATCCGCACCGCTAGGCCTTCGAAAATGCTGAAGTGCCGCTCCAGCACCAGCACATCGCCCGCCCCCGGCAGACCTGACGGGATTTCGGCCATGCTTGTCGGCTTGAAGGTGTCGCCGGCGCGATAGTGAAGTTCCTCCCATGTCTTGCCGTCGCCGACCCAGCCGACAGTCAATTCTTCGTCCTTCAGGTCTTCGGTCAGCGCGATCAGTCCGCCTGAGGACAGCCGCAGCAAGGCCTCGATCCCGCCATTGAGCGGGGCCGCCTTGAGACGCGTCGGCGACGGCAGAGACACCGGCGGCAGGGAGAAGGGCGGGTTCGCGGCGGGATAGCGCCAGATGCGATGCGCGCGCTCGAACGACACGAGGAAGGACCCGTCTGGCTCCCGCGTCAGTCCCTCGGCATCGACCACCGCGGCCTGCTGCAGCGACTGTCCCGAGAAGCGCGGCATGATGGCGATCCGCGCATTCTCCAGCGCGATCGGGGCGCCCGTTGCATCCAGCTTCAGATCGGCATCGAACCACGCGGCACGGTCGGAGATCGCGGTGATCCGCTTGCCGTCGCGGCTGACCACAAGATCGGACCATCCGCCGAACGCGGGATCGGGCGAGGTCAGAACGAGCCCGCCGCGATAGATCAGAGACCCGACCGATTTCTGGTCCGGATCATGGGCATTGAGGGGAACCGGAGACGCGTAAATCGTAAAATCGCGGCCCCATCCGTCGCGGGCCGTAACGGCACCAACGACAATCAGGACGGCGGCAAAAAGAACCCGAAAAAACATCACGCTCCAAAAAATGAGGGCGCGGCGCCCGAAAGCGCCGCGCCCCTCTTCATCGCAACTTACGCCGAGCGGCCCGACAGCACGCCGTGCTTGCGGAACCACGCGGCCGCCATCTGCCAGGCGTCGGACGCCGCTGCCGGCCGGTAGGTCGGCCGGAAATCGGCATGGAACCCATGCGGTGCGTCGGGATAGACGCGGAATTCGATCGTCTTCTTCGCCGCATCCGCCGCCTTCGTGAACTTGTCGACGGAGGCCAGCGGAATGCCGGTATCGGCCGCACCGTAGAGACCAAGGACCGGCGCCTTGAGATCGTTCACGATATCGATCGGATGCTTGGGCATTGCCGCCGTGTTCTGTCCTTCCAGCGTGCCGTAGAACGCGACACCGGCCTTCACGTTCTTGTTGTGGGCGGTGTACATCCAGGTCGTCCGGCCGCCGCGGCAGAAACCCGTGACGCCGAGCCTTGCCGTGTTGCCGCCGTCGGATTTTGCCCAGGCAACCGTCGCATCGAGATCGGCGAACATCTCGGTGTCCGCCTTCGCGTTCACGATCGGGAAAATCTGCTGCATGTCGGTGATCTTGGTGAGATCGCCGCTCCGGTAATAATAATCGGGCGCCACCGCCAGCGCGCCGAGCTTCGCCCAGCGACGGCAGACGTCCCGGATGTATTCATGGAGCCCGAAGACCTCCATCGCGACGATGATGACGGGCGGGTTCGCCACACCAGCCGGCTTGGCACGGTAGGCGGGCATCATCCCGCCCGCGACCGGCACGTTCACCATGCCGGCGGTCAGGCCGTTGGTATCGGTCGTGACGACCTGGGCGGAGACCGGCCCGGCGGCCAGGCTGTAGCCCGCGGCGGCCGCGGCGCTGGCGGACATGAAGCCACGACGGGTAACCGGCGGCAGATTGCCGGTCATTCCCACAAAATCACCAATCAACGGACGATCATCGGGCATAAGCCCCTCCTCCTGGTTCCGGGTTTAGCGGCCTCATGGCCGTTCTTTATCGCTACATAAACAGAGTAGCCGGCCGGATATTCCGTGGCCTAGGGACCGCGGTCAATACACGCCGGGGTGAAGTCGGATAAGGGGTCAGGAGGCGCGTCGGCGGGCATCCCGGCGGCTGCGGGTCGGCGACGCCATGGCGGCCCAGTCCTCGTCGAAAAGCTCGGCCAGTTTCTCGGTCATGGTGCCGCCCAGCTGCTCGGCATCGACAATCGTGACGGCCCGGCGGTAATAGCGCGTGACGTCGTGGCCGATGCCGATGGCCAGCAGTTCTACCGGCGAGCGCGTCTCGATGTAGTCGATGACCTCGCGCAGGTGGCGCTCGAGATAGTTGCCGGGATTGACCGACAGGGTCGAATCGTCGACCGGGGCGCCATCCGAGATGACCATCAGGATCTTGCGCTGCTCGGGGCGGGCAATCAGGCGGGTATGCGCCCACATCAGCGCTTCGCCGTCGATATTCTCTTTCAGCAGCCCTTCGCGCAGCATCAGACCGAGCGACTTGCGCGCCCGCCGCCACGGCGCATCGGCCGATTTGTAGATGATGTGGCGCAGGTCGTTGAGGCGGCCCGGCGCGGGCGGCTTGCCAGCACCAAGCCATTTCTCGCGGCTCTGTCCGCCCTTCCAGGCCCGGGTGGTGAAGCCGAGAATCTCGACCTTCACGCTGCAGCGCTCCAGCGTGCGCGCCAAGATATCGGCGCTCATCGCGGCGACGGTGATCGGGCGACCGCGCATCGACCCCGAATTGTCGATCAGCAGCGTCACCGCCGTGTCGCGGAATTTCATGTCCTTTTCGCGCTTGTAGGACAGCGGATAGGTGGGATCGACGACGACGCGCGCCAGGCGCGCGGCATCCAGCATCCCCTCCTCCATATCGAATTCCCAGGCGCGGCTCTGGCGGGCCAGCAGGCGCCGCTGCAGGCGATTGGCCAGACGCCCAATCACGCCCTGCAGATGGCCGAGCTGCTGATCGAGATGCAGGCGCAGCCGCGACAGTTCATCGGCATCACAAAGCTGATCGGCATCGACGACCTCGTCGAACGCCGTCGAGAACGCCTTGTAAGAGGGCTCGTTCGGTTCGTTGGTGAACGGGCCATGCTGACGCTGGCGCCGGCCGGGCCGCTCCGGCCCGTCCTCGCCCATACCGGTCTGCTGCTCGCCGTCAGCTTCTTCGGACTCGCCATCGGTGCCGTCCATGGCGGAGGTCTCACGCGTCTCGCCGCCAGCCATCGCCTCGGCGGACGAGTCAGCACCCTCGGTACCCTCGCCGTCCTCGTCGCCTGATTGCTCCTGCTCGCCTTCGGCCTCGCTGGATTCGGATTCCGTCGAAGAAGCTTCCTCTTCGCCGAGATCGAGATCGCGGATCAGCTGCCGCGCGGCATCGGCGAAGGCATCCTGATCGTGGATGAGCTTCTCCAGCACCATCAGATCCTGACCGGCCCGGGCCTCGATCCATGGCCGCCACAGATCGACCATGCGGCGTGCGGCTTCGGGGGGTGCGGCACCGCCGAGTGCCTCGCGCGCCAGCAACGCGACAACTTCCGCTAGCGGCGCGGATTCACGATCGGCGATGCGGGCAAAGCCCTGGGCGCGGCAGCGTTCGTCCAGCGCCGCCGCCAGATTGTCGGCCACGCCAGACATCAGACGCGAACCCAGCGCTTCGCACCGTGCCTGCTCGACCGCCTCGAAGATTGCGCGCGATGTCGCGCCCTGCGGCGAGCGGCGGGCATGAATGGAATCGTCGTGGTGCCGAAGGCGCAGCGCCTGCGCGTCCGCCTCGCCGCGCACCACCGCAACCTCGGCCGCCGGCAGGTCGCGCGACGGCATCGGCAGACGGGCTTCCGTGCCGCGGATGGTCGCGCCCTCGGGTGAGAACGCCACGGTCAGCTGCGGATTGTGGGAAACCGCCCGCATCGCCGCCGCCGTTACCTGGCGGAATGCCTCGACCGGACCGTCCGTCGGTTTTGCCATCGCTATCTGATGCCGGATGGCGGGCTCAGGCCCGACCGCCCCGTGCGCCGACATTCAATTCGGTACCGAAGCAGCGCTGGTAATACTCGGCGACGGTTGCGCGCTCGACCTCATCGCACTTGTTGAGGAAGGTCAGTTTGAACGCGAAGGCGACGTCGGTGAAGATGCGCGCATTCTCGGCCCAGGTGATCACGGTACGCGGCGACATGACGGTCGAGATATCGCCCGCGATGAAGCCGGCCCGCGTGAGATCGGCCAGCGCCACCATCGACGAGATGATTTCACGGCCGTCCTTCGTGTCGTAATGCGGCACTTTCGACAGGACGATGCGGGTCTCTTCCTCATGCGGCAGATAGTTCAGCGTGGTGACGATGTTCCAGCGGTCCATCTGACCCTGGTTGATCTGCTGCGTGCCGTGATAGAGGCCGCTGGTGTCGCCGAGGCCGACCGTGTTCGCCGTGGCGAACAGGCGGAACGCCGGGTTGGGACGGATCACGCGGTTCTGGTCCAGCAGGGTCAGCTTGCCGTCGACTTCCAGCACGCGCTGGATGACGAACATGACATCGGCGCGGCCGGCATCGTATTCGTCGAAGACGAGCGCGCAGCAACGCTGGATCGCCCAGGGCAGCAGGCCCTCGCGGAATTCGGTGACCTGCTTGCCGTCGCGCAGCACGATGGCGTCGCGGCCGACGAGATCGATACGGCTGATATGGCTGTCGAGGTTGATGCGGATGCAGGGCCAGTTGAGGCGTGCCGCGACCTGCTCGATATGCGTCGACTTGCCGGTGCCGTGATAGCCCTGGACCATGACGCGCCGGTTGAAGGCGAAGCCCGCGCAGATGGCGAGCGTGGTGTCGCGATCGAAGCGGTAGGCCTCGTCGACATCGGGCACATGCTCGTTGGCGGACGAGAACGCCGGCACTTCGAGATCGCTGTCGATCCCGAAGGTCTGACGCACCTTCACCTTGATGTCGGGAAGAGCGGTCGTGAGTGTGTCAGTAGCGGCTGCAACCATGATCGAAAATGCGCTCCGGGCTAGGGACGGGAGAGGCAGACTGGCGAAGGGCCGTCAGACGGCGGCGTCTTGCTTGGTGCTCTGGTTCCGTCGGGACTTCAGGAAAGTGTAGGCTTGGTTGATTGTCTTCAGACGGTCCTCGGCGGCCTTGTCGCCGCCGTTGGCGTCGGGGTGATGCTGTTTTGCGAGCTTCTTGTAGCGCGCCTTGAGCTCGGCGTCAGTCGCCGAACCATCGAGTTCGAGCACCGCCAACGCCTCCTCTTCAGGGGTGGGCGGACGGCGCGGCTGCGGCTTGCTGTCGGCGGCTTCATAGAAGCGGCGCAGGGCCTCGTGAATTTCCTCATCGCTGAAGCGGAAATATTTCGGCCCACGGGCACCCAGCGGCCAGCTCGGGCGGTTGCCGACGATGTCGGATCGGCGTGCCTTCTCGATGTCGGCGGGGGTCATGCCGCGATAGAAATCCCACGTCGCGTTGTAGAGGCGGACGTGCTCCAGGCAGAACCAGTAATATTCGTTCAGCGTCTCGCGGGAGCGCGGCGCACGGAATTCCCCGGCCTCGCGGCAGGCCGGATGATCACACGACCGGGGCGAGGCGCCTGGAGGACTTTGCGGACGATCATAAGTGCGGGGACGCAGGCGCGACATAGTCGGACAAGTATGAGCAACAGATTCCGTGGAGGCAAGCAACGCGCGGAGCTAGGACAGATAGCCTAAAAAACCGCTCTAAAAGCGTCCCTTGCGCCGTCCTTATGGAGCAAATTCAGCCCGGATCCGGGCGCTGTGCTGGCCCACTTCGGGGACCGGTCCGAGCCGGGGCTCCTCGCCGGACAGCCGCGCCGGCGGTGCCGGAACCCTGATATGGCCATTCGGGGTTTCGACATCAACGCGTCGGAGCTGCGGGTGCCGGGAAAATTCGGCAACCGAATTCACACGGCCGAAGGCGATGCCCGCCTTGAGAAGCCGCTCGGCAAGTGCGTCGATGCCATAGCGGCGGAATACCGCATCGATCCGCTTATGCAGGGCCGCGCGGTTCTTGACCCGCGCGACGTTGGTCGCGAACTCCGGCCAGGTGGCGAGATCAGGCTCCTCCATCACTTCGGAACAGAGCTTTACCCATTCCCGCTCGTTCTGGATCGAGATGACAATCGGCGTGCCGTCCTGCGCCTCGAACGTCTCGTAGGGCGCAATCGTCGCATGGGCGAGACCGACACGCTCCGGGGCCTTGCCGCCGTACTCGTACTGCAGCAGCGGAACGGCCATCCAGTCGGCCATGCCGTCGAACAGCGAGACTTTGATCGAGGCTCCCTGCCCGTCCCGCTGCCGCCGGATCAGGGCTTCAAGGATCGCCTGATGCGCATACATGCCGGCCGCGATGTCGCACACCGAAACGCCGACACGTCCCGGCGCTTCCGGCCCGCCAGTGACCGCTGCAAGCCCGGTCTCGGCCTGCACCAGCATGTCGTAGGATTTCATCGCGGCATAAGGCCCGTCTTCGCCATAGCCACTCACATCGCATGTGATCAGGCGCGGATGCTGTTTGCGCAGGCTGTCCGATCCGAAACCGGCGCGCGCGGCCGCCCCCGGCAGCAGGTTCTGGATGAAGATATCGGCGCGCGCAAGGATACGGTGCAGCAAAGCGGCGTCGTCCGGATTCTTGATATCGAGGACCAGCGATTCCTTGCCGCGGTTGAGCCAGACGAAATAGCTCGCCTGTCCGTTAACGGCCCGATCGTAACCGCGCGCGAAATCGCCCTCCGGCCGCTCGATCTTGATCACCCGCGCACCCGCGTCGGCCAACCGCGACGAGCAATACGGCGCGGCAACGGCCTGTTCGAGTGCCACCACCAGAATGCCATCAAGCGCGCCGGACATTGCGTCAGTAGCCGTAACTGAGAAAGATGAGGTGATAGTTGGCGCGCGCCACGCCGATCAGGCCGTAGGCCTCGAGCCCCAGAGCCGGCGGCTGCGCCCGCTCCATCGCGGCGGCAAGACTGCGCGCGCCGTCGATGTTCTGCCGCAGCAGGCTTTGGTATTTCGCATCGCCTGACAGCGCGGCGGGAACCAGCGGCGCGAGAGCTGCGGCGGCGCTGGACGCTTCGACCGCAACGGCGCGCACCTGATCGTGCAGGCTGCGTTCAATCGGACCCATGCCGAAACGCTCGGTCTGCGGCATAAAGGCGATCAGCCTATTGATCGCATCGCGATAGCGGCGCATCGCGGCGGGATAAACATTCGTTCCGGCGCGTTGACGCGAGTCCGCCAGTACGTCGCCGATCCCGGCGAGTGCCCGCGCCGCCTCGGCACCATCGCTCTTCTCAACCGCCGCGGCGACGACCTCCGCACGCTTCCCGACATCGCTCACCACCTCGCTCCAGCGCGGATCGTTGGCGTGCTGCGCGGGTCGACCGTCCTTCAGATCGCGCCAGCGATCCGTGAACCCTTCGGTCTCCAGAGCCGCCAGATTCAAATCGCCGACGCGCGTGTACCAGCTTGCCGCGCGCCAGTGATCCAGTGCCGCCGCCATCGTTTCGTCCACGGTCTGTGCAGCCGCGGTTCCGAAGGGAGCGGTCAGCATCAGCAGGAGCAGAAAACGAAACCCTGTCTTCATGGTGCGCTAGTCCTGTCCTGCCATCGTCATGAGGTCCGCGTGAAGCTCGGCGCTGATCGAAATCCCGTCAGCCTCCGCCCGGTGCCTTGCCGCAAGGCGACGGTCGCCGGGAAGCCTGGTCCCGCCTTCGCCCAGAATAACACCGGCGAGGGTCGCGATCCGTGCGGCAAAATCGTCACCGGCAAAGCGGCCCGGATCGATGACCACAAAGAACTGGCCGACCCGCATCGGCGGACCTTCCGAGCTCAACGGCCCCGCCTGATACCCGAAATTCGATCCGGCCAGTCCCGCGCCCAGAACTTCCATCATCAGCGCGAGCGCCGCACCCTTGGCATCTTCCATGGGCCGCTGGGTGCCACGCAACGCTGCCTTGGCATCCATCGTCGGCTTGCCGTCGGCGTCGAGCGCCCAGTCGTCCGGAATGCCCTCACCCTTGCGGGCAGCGGCGACGATCTTGCCTCGCGCAACCTTCGCCACGGACAGATCGATGACCAGCGGCGCCCGGCCGGCACAAGGCGAGGCAAAGGCCAGCGGATTGGTGCCGTAGATCGGCCGCTTCCCGCCCCAGGCCGCAATCGCCGCCGGCGTATTGCCGAACATCAGCGCGACCAAGCCTTTCTCAGCCAGCGCCTCGACATGATGCCCGGCCACGCCGCTATGCTGCGAGTTGGCAATCGACAGACCGACAATGCCGGCGGTCGCGACGATCTCCACCGCGCGTGCCGCGCCCATCGCAATCGCCGGGAACGCGAATCCGTCGCACGCATCGACACGGATCGTGCCCGGCCCGGTTTGTGTCAGCACCGGCACGGCCGTGCCGTCGATCTTCTGGCGGCGCACCTGCTCGACATAGATCGGAAGCCTGGAGAGACCGTGTGTTGCGATCCCATCAGCGTCGGCCGCGACCAGAGCCTTGGCTACAATCGCCGACGTGTCTTCGCCGACACCTTCCGCGCACAGGACCCGGATGCCCAGTTCACGCGCCGCACTCAGCGACAGGGTGACGGTCATTGCAGCGCTTGGAGGGCCCGGCGCACATTCGCCACGGTCAGTGACGACACGCGGACATTCGATTCGACCGTGTTGCCGGCGACATGCGGCGTGAGGATGAGATTGGGAACGCCGCGAAAGTGAGAGCTTGCCGGTTGCGGCTCCTTCTCGAACACATCGAGGATGGCGCCACCCAGCGTCTTCGCCTTGAGCGCCGCGATCAGCGCCTCCTCGTCGATCAGGCCGCCGCGCGCCGTATTGATCAGAATCGCGTCCGGTTTCATGCGCGACAACGACGATGCATCGATCATCTGCTGTGTCGAGGGCAGCATCGGCACGTGCAGGCTGACAACGTCGCTCGACGCCAGGAGCGAAGCCAGATCCAGCCGTGTCACGCCAAGCTCGGTCCATGCGGGATCGCCAGGCATAATGTTTGGATCAAATGCCGCGACGCGCAGACCGAGTACGCGGGCCCGTTTGGCGACCTCGCGGGCGATGGTGCCGAAGCCGATCAGGCCGAGATGCTTGCCGTGCACCTCCCGGAACAGCAGCGACGTCCGGTCCCACCAGCCGCCGGCCACCTTGTCGGTGACAGTCCACACGTTGCGAAGACCGATCATCGCCGCCGTAACCACGTATTCGGCGACAGCCTGCGCGTTGGCACCGGTCGCCGGGAAAACCTGGATGCCGCGCGCCTTGCACGCCTCCATGTCGATGTTGTCGAGACCGACGCCAAGCCGCCCGATAACCCGCAGTTTCAGGCACGCGGCCAGCACGTCGCCGCGCACCTGGGTCATGTTGCGGACGATCAAAGCCGGGGCGTCGGCAGCCAGCAGCTTTATGTCGTCGGGCCGGTTGACGAGGTCAGGGTCATAGACAACCGAATAGTCATGCGACAGCGCGGCGAGCGCGTTCTCTTCGATGAATTCGGTGACGACAACGTCGGGCATGCGGTCTCCAGACTATCGCGCGGCGGCTCAGATGCCGAGGCTTTTGAGCTGCGCTTCGGGATAGCGGGTGCCGGCCGTGACGCCGGGCGGAAACGCTGCATTCAGCGCCGCAAGATCGGTTTTGCCGAGCGTGATATCGGCCGCTCCGGCGTTCACTTCCAGATAGGTGCGCCGCTTGGTGCCGGGGATCGGGATGATGTCCTCGCCCTGGGCCAGCAGCCAGGCGAGCGCCACCTGTGCCGGTGTCGCCTTCAAGCCGGCCGCGATGGCGCCAAGCGGTCCGAGCAGCGCGCTGTTCTTGGCAATGTTCTCAGCCGCGAAGCGCGGGTGGCGGCGGCGGCCGTCCGTCTCGCCCAGTTCATCCACGCTCTTGATGGCGCCGGTGAGAAAGCCGCGCCCGAGCGGCGAATAGGGCACAAACCCGATCCCCAGTTCGCGGCAGACCGGCAGGATCTCGGTCTCCACATCGCGGGTCCACAGCGAATATTCGGTCTGCAGCGCCGCAATCGGATGCACCTTCTGCGCGCGGCGCAGCGTCTGCACGCCCGCCTCCGAAAGGCCGAGATAACGAACCTTGCCCTGCTCGACCAGCCGCTTCATGGCGCCGACCGTATCTTCGGTCGGCACCGTCGGGTCGATGCGGTGCTGATAGAACAGGTCGATCACATCGACCCGCAGCCGCTTCAGGCTTTTCTCGCACGCCTCGATCACGTATTCGGGCCGGCCCTCGGCGACCTTGGCGCCCGGTTCGCGCGCCAGCAGGTTCCCGAACTTGGTGGCAAGAAAGACCTTGTCGCGCTTGCCCTCGATCGCCTTCGCCAGCAGCTCCTCGTTCTTGCCGGCGGCATAGGCATCGGACGTGTCGAGGAAGTCGATGCCGAGTTCGATGGCGCGATGAATGGTGGCAATGGATTCCGCGTCGTCAGGCGTGCCGTAAACCATGGACATGCCCATGCAGCCCAGCCCGATGGCCGATACTTCGGGGCCGTTGCGTCCGAGTTTACGCCGTTTCATGTCTTTCTCCTGTTTATGCTGTCTTTCACGCTGCCTTGCCGCGAGTATGCTACGGCTCACCAGCGCATTCAAACGACGCCCGCATGACTTCACCGCAGGCCCCGCCCTCCGCTGTCCCACCCGGCACGATCGACGTGCATGCGCATGTCTATACGCGCCGCCTCCCGACAATGCCCCATGCGCGCTACGTGCCCGAGGACGAAGCACCGGTGGAGCGCTACCTCGACCTGCTGGATGCGCACGGCCTTGCCGGCGGCGTGCTGGTGCAGCCGAGCTTTCTCGGCGCCGATAACGCCTACCTGCTGGCCTGCCTCGCCCGTGTGCCGGCGCGGTTTCGCGGCGTGGTCGTGGTGCCGCCCGACACCGGCGCCGAGCAGCTGGCCAAACTACGGGCGTCAGGTGTCGCCGGCATCAGGTTGAACCTCGCCTACTGGCCCGGCGACCAGACGGTCCCGGATTTCCAGAGTCCGCTGTGGCGTGATTTTCTTGTCCGCGTTGCCCGCAGCGGTCTGCACATCGAGGTTCAGGCCGACGGACCGTTGTGGCTGGGAATCCTGAAACCGCTGATCGCCTCCGGCGCTCGCCTCGTGATCGATCATTTCGGCCGGCCGGGTGCCGGCATGGCCGCGCGCTGTCCCGGCTTCCAGACCCTCGCCGCCGCGTCGCGCGATGCCGATATCTGGTTCAAGCTGTCGGCGCCCTATCGCTTCCAGCCGCCGACGGCGGCCTGGGCCTGCGCCGATATCCTGCTGACCATTCCCGGTCCGGGGAAACTGATCTGGGGCAGCGACTGGCCGTGGCTGCAACACACCAAAGATGTGACGCGCTACGCCGACACGCTGTACTGGCTGACCGAATGGGTGCCGAACGAAGCCACGCGCACCCAGATCCTCGGCGCCAATGCGCGCACCCTCTACGGCTTCAACAAGCCGGCCACGACTGCCGCCCCGCTCTGGAAACGCATATAGTCGTCGCCGATGGGCACCTACACCTACCCGAGCTTCGACTATCGGCGCTCACCCGACCAGGACCGGGCGACACCGGCCGAACATCGCATCGTGGTGGTCGGCGGCGGCATGGTCGGCCTGACGGCGGCGCTCGACCTCGCCCAGCGCGGCCTGAAGGTGCTGGTCCTCGACGACGATAATACGGTCAGCACAGGCAGCCGCTCCATCTGCCAGGCCAAGCGCACGCTGGAAATCTGGGACCGGCTGGGTTGCGCCGACCGGATGATGGAGAAAGGCGTCACCTGGCAGGTCGGGCGCATCTTCCGCGGCGACCGGGAAATCTACAATTTTGACCTGCTGCCCGAAGGCGGCCACCGCTTCCCGGCCTTCATCAATCTGCAGCAATACTATGTCGAGCAGTTCCTGCTGGACCGTATCGCCGACGTTCCCGGTATCGAAATCCGCTGGAAGAACAAACTGACCGGCATCGCACCGCGCGCCGGCGGCGCGCGCCTCACCGTCGAAACACCCGCGGGCGCTTACGACATCGACGCCGAATGGGTGATCGCCGCCGATGGCGCGCGCTCGACCGTGCGGCGCCTGATGGGCCTTGAATTCAGGGGCCGCGTGTTCGAGGACCGGTTCCTGATCGTCGACTTGCATCTGCCGGAACCGCCGTTCAGGAAGACTGGCCCGACCGAGCGCTGGTTCTGGTTCGAACCCAGATTTCACAAAGGCGATTCCGCCCTGCTCCATCGTCAGGCCGACGATGTCTGGCGGATGGATTTCCAGCTGGGACCCGGCGCCGATGCCGAAGAAGAGAAGAAACCGGAACGCGTCATTCCGCGTGTGAAGGCGGCGCTGGGCGAAGACTTCAAATTCGATTTCGAATGGCTCAGCGTCTACACCTTCCAGTGCCGGCGGCTGGAGAAGTTCCGGCATGGCCGTATCCTGTTCGCCGGCGATGCGGCGCATCAGGTTTCGCCGTTCGGCGCGCGCGGCGGCAATTCAGGCATTCAGGACGTCGATAATCTGTGCTGGAAGCTGGCGCTTGTCGTCAACGGCGCC
The DNA here is from genome assembly GCA_965279355.1 of Alphaproteobacteria bacterium. Classification (GTDB taxonomy): domain Bacteria; phylum Pseudomonadota; class Alphaproteobacteria; order CACIAM-22H2; family CACIAM-22H2. Next base: position 1,611,090 of record OZ257155.1, read on the forward strand.
GCACCGGACAGCCTGCTCGACAGCTACGACAGCGAACGCAGCCACGCCGCAGACGACAATATCCTGAACTCCACCCGCAGCACCGATTTCATGTCACCCAAGAGCGGTATCAGCCGGATCTTCCGCGATGCCGTGCTGCAGCTTGCCGAGACGCTGCCGTTTGCGCGGCGCATCATCAACAGCGGCCGGCTCTCTACTGCGACGGACCTGAAGTCCTCCCCGCTCAGCAGCCCGGACGAGCCGGGCTTTACGTCGACGATGCGGCCAGGCACGGCCGCCGCCGATGCGCCGGTCCGGATCGGCAATCGCGACGGCTGGCTGCTGGAGCAGCTGCGCGGCGGCTTCCACGGCATTTATGCCGCCGAAGGCGGGCTTCCGAATGACACGCTGCAGGCGCTCACCGGCCTGAACGATGGCCCTAACCCAATCCGTGTCCGCACCATCGTCCCCAACGGCGCCACGCTTCCCATCGGCATGCCGGCTGCCGCCGATACCGATGGGCTGGTCGCCAAGCGTTACGACCTCAAGCCCGGCACGTTCTATCTGATGCGCCCCGATCAGCATGTCGCCGCCCGCTGGCGGCAATTCGATTCCGCCACCGTCGCGGCCGGCCTGCGCCGCGCCACCGGCCAGATGTGAGACAGAGATGACCGAAAAACTCCGCACCGAAAACGGCTTCGCCAATCCCGACGATCTCTACGACGCGCTGATCGAAGCGCACCGCGATCTGTCCGAGGAGCAGAGCGCGACGCTCAATGCCTCGCTGATCCTGATCCTCGCCAATCACATCGCCGATATCGACGTGGTGAAGGAAGCCCTCCGCCTCGCCCGCGAAGGCGCCTTCCGGCGCTAGCCCTGCAGCTCTTTCCACATCTCGATGTCGCGTTTGGCTGTCCAGATGCGCGGATGATCGATGCCGGCGGCTTCGTCATAGGCGCGTGAGACGCAGAACGGCATGCAGTGCTCGAAGATCACCCAGTTGCCGTATTTCGGCTTGAGCGCCTTGTACGTTGCGTCGTAGGCCTGCTTGAGCGACTTGCCCGACTTCACCGCCTTCTGCGCCGCCGCGTAAAGCTCCTTCACGAAGCTCTCGGTGCCGGCAATCGCGCGTTCGCAGGCCGCCGGGGTCAGCATCGCATTGCCGCGGCCCGGCACCAGCCGCGCCGGCTTCAGCGCCCGCAGCTTCGCCAGGGTCGCCGGCCATTCCTTGAGATGCGCGTCGCCGCAATAGGGCGTCGCGCCTTCCTCAACGAGATCGCCGGAGAACAGCACCCGTTCCTTGGGCATCCACACGATTGAATCGCCCTTGGTGTGGCCGGCACCGACCGCCTTGATCTGCACCTCGCGCTTGCCCATGAACAGGGTCAGGCCTTGATCGAAAACGAGGTTCGGCCAGGTCAGGCCGGGAATGCTGTCGACGGACTGGAACAGGCGCGGAAAGCGCTGCACCTCGGATTTGTAATCCTGCGCGCCGCGTTCCTGGATCAGATCATAGGTTCCGCGACTGGCGATGATGTACGGCGCCTTGTAGGCGGCAGCGCCCAGCACTCGCACGGCATGATAGTGCGTCAGCACGACATACTTGATCGGCTTATCAGTCACCTTGCGGATATGGCGGATCAGGTCCTTCGCCATCACCGGCGTGGCGCGGGTGTCTATGATCATCACACCGTCATCGCCGATGATGACCCCGGAATTGGGATCGCCCTGGGCCGTCAGGCAGTAGGCGCCATCCGCAAGTTTGGTGAAGACTGTTTTCTTTGCCGCGAGGTCACCCTGGCTGGCGAAGGCCTTGGCCATAGTCGTCTCCCATCAATGCTTATGTGGTTTTGTTTTTCGGACCGACGCTCTTGTAGAGCCAGCGGAGCAGCAGCTTATCATCAAGCGCGAGCGCGCCGCCTTTCCCAAGGTTGTCATTCATGGCTTCGAGCTTCTTGCGGCTCTTCGCATCGAGGGTGCGGCCTTTCAGCAGCACCTTGAGCATATCAGGATAGTCCGGATCGTCGTATTTCGGCCGGGCGCCGTCCTCGTCCTGCGGCAGCGGGTCCGGCTCTTCGCCAGGCTTGACGCCCAGCAGTTCGCCCCAGCTCGTCTTCGCCTGCCCCAGCATGTACTGGGCTTGGCGCGCCGCCGCCACGACTTCACCGTCGTGGCGGCTGCCCAGCATTCCCAGCACTTTGACCAGACGCTTGCGGTCGAGCTTTGCAGCCATCCGTCTCCGATACGACGGATCAGGCCTGCCGTCCAGTCGGGCCCGTGGTCAGCGGATGCCGGTCTGGATCTGGCCGAGCTTCACATACTCCGCCCAGGCCACGACCTCCTTGGCCAGCATCGCCTGCGCCGCCTCGGGCGTGCTGACAAAAGGATCGGCGCCGCCATCCGACAGGAACTTCTTGGTATCGTCCATCGCCAGCACCTGGTTGAACCAGGCATTGAGCTGGTTGACGATCGGCTTCGGCGTCGCGGCCGGGACGGCCGCAGCCCACCAGCCCATGAGCTCCATATTGAGCCCGGATTCCTTCATCGTTGGCACGTCGGGCGACGACGCCATGCGGTCCCCCGAGCAGACGGCCAGGATACGCAGCACACCCTTGCGGCGCTCGGCCAGGCCGACCAGCGGATCGACCATCGCGTAGTCGAGCTGCCCGCCATAAAGATCGTTGAGACCCTCGAAGGCCGACTTGTAGGGCACCAGCACCGCCTGCAAGCCGCCGACCCGCTTGTACATCTCGCCGGTGATGGTGCCGGTCGTGGAGGACGTGCCGTAGGTCGCCTTGTCGCCCTTCGCACGCACGGCGGCGGTCAGGTCACCGATGGTCTGGTGGGGACTTTTGGCCGGAACGACCAGCATGGTCGCCTGCTTGTTGATGGTCGCAACAAGCTGCAAGTCCTTCACGACATCGACCGCCTGCGGATACAGGTATTTGTTACCCGACAGGCCGCTGCCGGCATGGACCAGCACGGTGTAGCCATTGGGCCGCGACTTGGCGACGTGCTCGGTGGCGATATTGCCGGTCGCACCCGGCTTGTTCTCCACGAGGATCACAGCACCGGAGGCTTTGCTCACTTTTTCCGCAAAGTAGCGAACGATGGTGTCGGCGCCAGTGCCGACGGCATAGCCGGAGACGAAGCGAATCTGGTCGGCAGTGGGATAAGCCTGCGCCCGGGCATCGGCCGCACCGAACGTCGCAAGCGCCAGACCGATGACTGAAAGGAAAGACCTGTAAATGAAGCTCACTGCGTTCCTCCTCTTGTCGGTCCGGCTTGCCGGCCCGGCTTGCTTGGGTTTTACAAATTTAAAAAGGTGCTAAAAAGATACCTAGCACGCCGTCAAAAGGGAACATCCATGTCGATCACGCGGGACCTCTCAGAAGCCGCCCTGGGCTTCAAATACGACACCATTCCCCCCGAAGTAACGCATCGGATGAAGCGGCTTATCCTCGACACGCTGGCCTGCGCCATCGGCGCATTCGATGCCGAACCGTGCCGGATCCTGCGTGATGTCGCCCGCGAACACAGCGGCAAGGGCGAAGCGACCCTGATCGGCGAGAACAGCAAGGTCTCGATGGCGCTCGCCATTTCCGCCAACGAAACCATGGTGCGTTATCTCGATTTCAACGACGTGCTCTACTTTCCCAAGAGCCCCGGCAAGATCGGCGGGACCCACCCCAGTGATGCCCTGTCGTCGGCCCTGGCGGTCGGCGAGCGGCATCATTCCTCCGGCAAGCAGGTGCTGGAGGCGATGGTCGCGGCGTATGAAACGCTGGGCCGCATGGTCGATGCCATGAAAGAAGGACTGTCGCCCGTCGGTTTCCACCACGGCACCATCATGCCCTATGCGGGCGCGGTGATCGCCGGCAAGCTCATCGGCCTCAATGCGGAACAGATGACCAATGCGATGGGCATCGGCGGTTCGGTTGCCGCCGGTCTTGGCGTCAACGACGCCGATGGCGAGGAATTCAACAACACCAAGAATCTCGCTGACGGGCTGATGGCCGAGCGCGGTGTGTTTGGCGCGTATCTGGCACAGAAGGGTTTCACCGGTCCGGAGCGGGTCATCGAAGGCAATAAGGGGCTCGCCCATTCGATCCTCCACGGCGTCGAGAACTACATCATCAAGCCGCTGCCCAATCAGTATTACCTGATGGGCGCCCGCACGAAGTTCTATCCGACCGAATCCACCAACCAGGGGCACATCTCGGCCACCAGCCTGCTCACGCAGGAACACGACCTGAAGCCCGAAGATGTCGAGAGCGTTGTGGTGCGTACCGGCAAGCGCGCCGTCAATCACAACGGCGACCCCGCGCGCAAATATCCGCACAACAAGGAGTCCGCCGACCACAGCGCGTACTTCATGACGGCGCTGGCCATCGTCAATCGCGGCAAGGTCGTGCCGGCGTCCTTTACCGACGACCGATATACCGACCAGACCATCCTGGGTTTGATCGAACGGGTGAGAATGGAACACGGACCCGAATACGACGCGATTGCGCCGGCCGCCGAAGTGACGGTGAAGACCAAGGACGGCCGCACGCTCAAAAAGCGGGTCGACCATCCGCGCGGCAACGCCGAGAACCGCATGTCGGACGACGACCTGCGCCAGAAGTTCGTGGATTGCGCCGGCGACCGGATGACCGGGGATCAGATCGACCGCGTCGTCGAGACCTGTTTCGCCCTGGAGACGCTGGAGGAGATCGGCGAACTCATGCCGCAGCTTGTCGTGCGGCAATAGGCGTCAGCGACCGCGATAGGCCGGAACGTCGGGATCGGGCAGCCAGAGACCGGCGGGCGGACGTCCGGTCTGCCAGAACACATCAATGGGGATGCCGCCGCGCGGATACCAGTATCCGGCAATTCGCATCCAGCGGGGCGAGAGCGCCTGCAACAGCCGCTCGCCGATCGACAGCGTGCAATCCTCGTGGAAGCTGGCCTGGTTGCGGAATGAGCCCAGATAGAGCTTCAGCGACTTGCTCTCCAGCAGCCATTTCCGCGGCGCGTAATCGATGACGAAATGCGCGAAGTCAGGCTGTCCCGTCACCGGGCACAGCGTCGTGAATTCCGGACAGGCAAACCGCACGAGATAATTGCGGCGCGGATGCGGATTCGGCACGCGCTCCAACACTGCCTGGTCGGGGCTTGCCGGCAGGACGGCTTTGCCGCCGAGTTGCGTCAGTCCGAACTTATTTGATATCTTGGCCATAGGTCCTCACTCAATCGTCTGTCACATCTTCTGATCCGGCCTGACGTCGCTCGAACTCCGCCACGAACGCGGCGAGCGTGCCTGCTTCGATGGCGCCGCGCAGGCCGGACATCAGGTCCTGGTAATAGGTGAGATTGTGCTGGGTCAGCAGCATCGCGCCCAGGATCTCGTTTGCCTTGATCAGGTGCTGCAGATAGGCACGCGAATAGTTGCGACAGGCTGCACAACGGCATTCCGGATCGATCGGCGACGCATCCTCTGTATGGCGCGCATTGCGCATGTTGAGCGGACCGTTGCGCGTGAAGGCCTGCGCGGTGCGGCCGGAACGCGTCGGCAGGACGCAGTCGAACATGTCGATGCCGCGCACCACCGCATTCACGATATCCGCCGGCTTCCCGACGCCCATCAGATAGCGCGGCTTGTCCTGCGGCAGGAACGGCTCGGTGGAAGCCAGCGTGCTCAGCATCAGCTCAGTCCCCTCGCCGACCGCAAGACCACCGACCGCGTATCCGTCGAAGCCGGTGGCCAGCAGCGCCTTGGCTGATTCCTCGCGCAGCGCCGGATAGATGCCGCCCTGCACGATACCGAACAACCCATAGCCCGGACGTTCGACAAAAGCCTGCCGGCCGCGCGCGGCCCAGCGCATCGAGAGGCGCATGGACTCCGCCGCCTGCTGCTCGGTCGCCGGGAACGGCGTGCATTCGTCGAACGACATGGTGATCGTCGCATCCAGAAGATTCTGGATTTCGATGGAGCGTTCCGGTGTCAGCAGATGCGAGGAGCCGTCGATATGCGACTGGAAGCGCACACCTTCTTCATTGAGTTTGCGCAGGGAGGCCAACGACATGACCTGATAGCCGCCTGAGTCGGTAAGGATCGGCTTGGGCCAGTTCATTAATTTGTGCAGGCCCCCGAGCTTGGCAACACGCTCGGCCGTCGGCCGCAGCATCAGGTGATAGGTGTTGCAGAGCAGGATCTCGGCACCCGTCGCCGCGACATCCTCCGGCGTCATCGCCTTGACCGTCGCCGCGGTGCCAACCGGCATGAAAGCGGGCGTCTCGATGGTGCCGTGTGCGGTCGTCACCCGGCCGCGCCGCGCGCGACCATCGCGTCCCAGCAGATCGAAGCCGAAACCGGTCATGCCGCGCCTCCGCGATGCAGCAGACAGGCGTCGCCGTAGGAGTAGAAGCGGTAACGCTCGGCAATCGCATGCGCATAGGCGGCTCGCATACGGTCGAGACCGGCGAAGGCCGACACCAGCATGAACAGGGTCGAGCGCGGCAGATGGAAATTGGTCAGCAAGAGATCGACTACCTGAAAGGAGAAGCCCGGCGTGATGAAGATATCAGTCTCGCCGGACCACGCTTGTATCCGACCATGCGCGGCGGCAACAGTCTCTAAAGTGCGCAACGCTGTCGTGCCGATCGCGACGATCCGCCCCCCAGCCGACCGCGTCCGCTCGATGGCGGCGACGGTCTCCGGACCGATCTCCGCCCATTCCGAGTGCATCACATGATCCCTTGTGTCCTCGACCTTCACCGGCAGGAACGTCCCGGCGCCGACATGGAGCGTGACCGCGGCCCGTTCAATCCCGGCCGCCGCCAGCCCGGCCAGCAGTCCGGGTGTGAAATGAAACCCGGCCGTCGACGCCGCCACGGCGCCCGGGCGCTCGGCCCAGACGGTCTGATAGTCGCTGTCGTCCTGCGCGTCCGCCGCGCCGCGCCGGATATAGGGCGGCAGCGGCATCTGGCCGTGCCGGTCCAGCATCGCCATCAGCGCGGCGCCCGAGGCGGGGAAGCGCAACGTCACCTCGCCCGCCTCGCCCTTCTCCGTCACCTCGGCGGCAAAGTCCGGCGCGAAATCGATCCGGTCGCCAGCTTTCAGTTTCTTCGCCGGGCGTGCGAAGGCCCGCCACTCGGATGCGCTGATAGCCTTGTGCAGCGTCACATCGACGCTGGCGGTGCCGCGCTTGCCCGAGAGCCGCGCCTTGATGACCCGCGTGTCGTTATAGATCAGCAGGTCGCCCCGCCGCAGCAGCGAGGGAAGGTCGCTAATCCGGTGATCGCGAAGCCGGGGGCCGACTTCCAGCAGCCGCGCGGATTCACGCGGACTAGCGGGATGCTGTGCGATCAGCTCTGGCGGCAGCTCAAAATCGAAATCGGCGACTTTCATGGCGCGGGTGACCACTCCGCGCGAACCTCGGCATCACTCTCCTGTGCCGTGCGGGCCGACGCAAGCGCGGCAAACTCCGGCACCGGCAGCAGCCGCGACAGCGCCCAGATCGCGGCACCCCGCACCAGCGGCGATGCATCGTCCAGCCGCGCCCGCGCCGTTTCGATCAGTGACGGATCGCCGCTGTTGCCGATGGCGATCATCACATTGCGCAGAACGCGGTCGCGACCGGTTCGCTTGACGGGAGAACCGGCGAATTTGAGACGGAACGCCGCATCGTCCAACGCCGCAAGTTCGGCCAGCGCCATGCTGTCGAGATCGCGCCGCATGGCAAAGTCTTCATGCGGGGTCGCCGTGGCAAACTTGTTCCACGGACACACGGCAAGACAATCGTCGCAGCCATAGATGCGGTTGCCCATGGCGGCGCGCAGATCGCGCGCGATGGGGCCCTTGTGCTCGATGGTGAGATAGGAAATGCAGCGCCGCGCGTCTAGACGGTACGGTCCGGGAAACGCGTTGGTCGGGCAGACATCGAGGCAGCGGCGGCACTCGCCGCAATGATCCGCTTCACGCGTATCCGGCTCAAGCTCCAGCGCCGTCAGAACCTCGCCCAGGAACAGCCAGGAGCCGTGCTGGCGCGAAACGAGATTGGTGTGCTTGCCCTGCCAGCCGAGCGCCGCCGACTGCGCCAGGTGCTTTTCCATCAGCGGCGCGGTGTCGACGAACAGCTTCACCTCGGCCTTGAATGTCTCGTTCACCCAGCGCGCCAGCACCCGCAGCTTTTTCTTCAGCACGTCGTGATAGTCGCGGCCATGGGCATAGACGCTCACCGTCGCGCGATCCCGCTGCTGGAGGCTCACCAGCGGATCGTGGTCGGGACCATAGTTGAGACCGACAACGATGGCCGTGCGCGCCTCCGGCCACAGGACAGCTGGATCGGTCCGTCGCTCCGCCGTCTCCGCCATCCAGCCCATGTCGCCATGCAGGCCCTGGGCGATGAAATCCGCGAGATAGCCGCGCGCCGCTGCACTGGTCTCCGCGCGCGCGAAACCGACGGCGTCGAAGCCGAGTTCAAGCGCCTTGTCGCGGATCTGCTCACGGACGGTGGTCATGGCGGGCGCACCGTATCAGCCTCGCGCGGCTGGACAACTTGTATTCAAGACCGCCAGATATCTTCTGATATCAATAGCTTGGGTGCGCTGCCCGCCGCGTCTCAACCCGGCATCTTTAGGCTGGCCCCCGGAGGCCGGCCACAGTAACACTGCCGCGCATGCCAACGGCGGTCCTCATCGCGATTCTCGTCTATTCGGCCACCGCCGCGGCGGTCGCCGCGGCCATTGCTTTTGGCATCGCGCGCTGGCGCCTCCTGATCGACCTGCCTAATGGGCGCTCTTCGCACACCGCGCCGACACCGCGCGGCGGCGGCCTTGGCATTCTGATCGCCTCGGCGATCGGGCTGCTCGGTCTTGCGTTCAACGGTCATCCGGGACTGATCGGTGATCCCGTCTTCATCGGCGTCCTTGCCGGCACGGTGATTGCGGCCCTGGCAGGGCTTGCCGACGATATCCGGGCACTCTCCTACACGCTGAAGATGGGCGCGCAAATCGTCGCGGCCGGCATCGCGGTTGCCTGCGGGCTCACCTTCGAGAACCTCTATATCCCGGGCATCGGACCGGTGGCGCTGGGCTGGTTCGGACCGGTCCTGACACTGGTTTGGCTGATCGGCCTGACCAACGCCTACAATTTCATGGACGGCATCGACGGGCTTGCGGCAGGAACCGCGGTCATCGCCGGCGTCTTCCTGACAATTGCGGCGATCGCGCTGCGCGCCATCGATGAATCCGTGATCGCCACAACGATTGCCGCCGCCAGCTTCGGCTTCCTCCTGCTGAACCTGCCGCCGGCGCGCATCTTCATGGGCGACGTCGGCAGCCAGCTTCTGGGATTTGCGTTTGCCGGGCTCGGCGTGCTGGTCGCGCGGCGCGATCCGTCCGGAACGCTCATCTATATCGTCCCGCTCCTGCTCTTCCATTTCCTCTTCGATACGATCTTCACGGCAATCCGCCGCTGGCGCCGCGGCGAGCCGGTGACGCAGGCGCACCGCACGCATCTCTACCAGCGGCTGACCCATTCGGGCGTCGGTCATGGCGGAACCACGGCCCTGCTCTGCGCCATGGGGGCGATGCAGGGCGCAGGCGTCCTCTGGATGATCAACGCGCCGGAGCCGATGCGGCTGTGGGCGCTGGCGGCCGCGCTGGCGCTGCAGATCGTCTATGCGACCGCCGTCAGCCGCCGCGTCCAGGCTCAGGTGCTGTAAGGGCCTCGGCCGGCCGGAAGCGCTGCAAGGCGAGCACGCCGATCACCAGCACAGCCCCCACAAGGTCTGTCACCCAATGCGGATTGACCAGAAGCAGTGCCGCAGCGACCAGGACAATCCGCTCGAACATCGTCGCCGTCCGCAGAAGATAGCCGTGCAGGCCTGAAGCCAGCAGGATACAGCCGGCGCCCGCCGTCAGGGTCGCGACGACGATCTCGTCCCATTCGCCGATCATCAGCAACGCCGGTTCATAAACGAACATGAACGGGACCACGAAGCCGGCAGCACCGATCTTCATCGCGGCACCACTGGACTTCCACATATCGGCCTTGGCGAGGCTGGCCGCGGCGAACACGGCAAGCGCGACCGGCGGGGTGATTGCCGACAGCACCGCGAAGTAGAAGGCGAACATATGCGCCGCCGGCAGCATGACGCCCATCTTCACGAGCGCCGGAATGAGCAGAGCCACGGTCAGGATGTAGGCCGGTGTCGTCGGCAGAGCGAGGCCGAGCACCAGACCCGCGATCGCGGTGACGATAAGGGCAACCAGCAGACTGCTCTCGGCGAGACCGAGCACGAGCTGGGTGAAGGTGATGCCAAGCCCGGTCAGCGCGATGGTGCCGATCATGATGCCGGCGGCCGCGCAGGCCATGGCCACCGCGAGACTGTTCTTCGCGCTGTCGACCAGCGCCCCCAAGATATTCTCCCAGGTCACTGTGTGACGCGTGGTCTTGCGCATATAGGCGACTGGAAAGCAGGCCAGCACGCCGACCAGGGCGGCCAGCGGCGCGCTGTAGTCCTGGAACATGCCGACCAGGACAATGATCACCGGAATGAACTGGTGGCCGCGATTCTTGAAGACGTCGCGGATCTTCGGGCATTCCTCGCGCGAAAGGCCGCGCAGGCCCAGGCGCTTGGCCTCGAAATGCACGGCGGCAAAACAGGCCACATAGTAGAGGACCGACGGCACGATGGCCCACATGCAGATCTGGAAGTAGCTCACCCCCATGAACTCAGCCATCACGAACGCGGCCGCCCCCATCACCGGCGGCATGATCTGGCCGCCGGTCGACGCGGTCGATTCGACGCCGGCCGCGAAATGCGGGGTAAAGCCGCTGCGCTTCATCAACGGCAAGGTGATCGGCCCGTCGACCATGACATTGGCGACCGCGCTGCCGGAGATCGTGCCGAACAGGCTGGAGCTGATGACGCTGCACTTGCCGGGCCCGCCGGTCTGCGTTCCGGTCAGGGCGAGCGCGAAGTCCATGAACAGCTGGCCGGTGCCGGTGCGCTCCATGAACGAGCCGAACATGACGAAGATGAGCACGAAGGCCGCGGAGACACCGAGCGTGGACCCGAAGATGCCCTCGGTTGTCAGGTACATCTGGTCGAGGAACTGATCGAGGTTCACGCCTGTCCAGAAAAACGCGTGCGCGACAAATGCCAGCGCGGTCGCCGGCAGCATCCAGTCGACGGCGCGGCGCGAAGCCTCAAGCACCAGCACCGTCATCAGTCCCGCCATCACGAGATCCAGCGTGGTCGGATCGTCGATATAGGGGATGCGGTTTACGATGTAGCGATAGTTTATGAAGATGTAGAGAACGCCGGCGACGGAAAGCGCCAGCATGACGAGGTCGTACCAGGCGGGATTGCCCTGCTCGCGTTTGCTCGTGGTCGGATAAATCAGGAAGACGAGAACGATGGCAAACAGAAGATGCCACCCGCGGAAGATCATGGCTTCCGGCGGCGCGATGGCAATCGCGTACATGTGGTAGAGCGACATCGCGACGCCGATCAGCCCGACCGACCAGCTGATTACGCGCTTATAGGTCAAGCTACCCATCACCCACCCTGCTCGTCTTGTTCTTCGCTCTTCAAAGACAAGAACGCCCGCGAGTTCCCAGACTCGCGGGCGTCCCTTTCGGATCAGCCTTGCGTCATCCGCAAAGCGCCGATCACATCGCGCCGACCTCGCGGTAGAACTTCCGGGCGCCCGGATGAACCGGCACGCCGATATCCTCCGCCATCATCTTCGGCGTCACGCTCTCCATAGGCTTGTTCACCACGGAGAGGTCCTTCATGTTGGCCGCGATCAGCTTGGCCATCTGGTAGACGTGGTCTTCCTTCATTTTGCACGAGACGATGAGATGGGCTCCGTAGCCGATCTTGGTGACCGGCGCCGCCTGCTTCGAGTAGGTGTTGGCCGGCAGATCAAGCGCGACATAGCCGGGGTTGATCTTCTTCATTTCCGGAACCTCGGCCTTGAGATCGAGAAGCTTGATCTCACGCGACGAGGCGAGGTCCATGACGGTCGCAGCCGGGATGGTGGTGCCCAGCGTGAACGCCTGGGCGTGGCCGTCCTTCATCAGCGAGACGGCATCGGTGTACGAGGCCATGAAGTTGACCTTCATATCCTCATACTTGAGGCCGTTCACCTGCAGGACATGGCGGGTGATGATCTCCGCCGTGTTGCCGCGGGTCTGGACCGCGATCGACTTGCCCTTGAGGTCCTTGATCGAGTTGATGCGCGAATCGGCAAGCACCACGACCTGGAAATACTGCGGATAAAGCGTCGCGAGATTGCAGACATTCGCCGTCTTGCGCGGATAGGGCTCGGCGCCGTTGACGCCATCGACCGTGGTCGTGCTGTTGCCAAAGCCGATCTCGGCCTTGTCCTCGTCGATGCCGCGGACATTGGCGATGCCGGCGCCGGGCAGGGTCTGCACGGAGACGCCGGAGATGTTCTTTTCGAACAGGTTCTTGAGCGCGCCGCCCAACGGGACCCAGACGCCGCCCTGGGGGCCGGTCATCAGGCGGTAGTTCTCGGCGCGGGCGTCGCCGGCGCTCACCATGCCAAGCGCCACGACAGCAGCGCCCATCGACAGAATCGTCCTGTAACTCATCTTCGGCGTCCTCCCAGTATGAATTCACGGCCCCCGTTTGCCGGGGGTCCAGCCGGAATTAAACCACACTCCGGGACCGGACCAAAGCCCGCCGCCGGCCGCCGGGGTCAGTACATCTCGGGGTCGGCGATCGGGGCCTTCCCCTGCAGGAAGTCGAAATCGCAGCCCTTGTCGGCCTGCAGGACGTGCTGGGTATGCAACAGACCGAAGCCTCTCGGGTATTTGGGTTGGGGCGGCTTCCAGGCGGCGCGGCGGCGGGCCAGCTCGGCGTCGTCGACCTTCAGTGTCAGCCGGCGGACCGCCACATCGAGCTCAATGATGTCGCCGTCCTGCACCAGCGCCAGCGGCCCGCCAATGAAGGACTCCGGTGCCACATGCAGCACACAGGCGCCGTAACTGGTGCCGCTCATCCGGGCGTCGGAGATGCGCAGCATATCGCGCACGCCCTGCTGCAGCAGCTTTTTGGGCAGCGGCAACTGCCCCCATTCCGGCATGCCGGGCCCGCCGAGCGGCCCGCCGTTCTGGAGAACCAGAACGGAATCCTTTGTGACGTTGAGGTTCGGGTCGTCGATCCGGGTGCTCATGTCCTTGTAGCTTTTGAACACGACGGCCGGGCCGGCATGCCTCAGCAGATGCGGCTCGGCGGCGCTCTGTTTGATGACGGCGCCATCGGGGCAGAGATTGCCGCGCAGCACCGCGACGCCGCCCTCTTTGCCGAGCGGCCTGTCGCGCGGCAGGATCACGTCGTCGTTATAGACATCGGCACCTGTAATGGTTTCGCCGATGGTCTTGCCGCTTACGGTCGGACAATCCCGGTGCAGCACATCGCCCATGCGATTCATCAATGCCCGCAAGCCGCCGGCATAGAAGAAATCCTCCATCAGGTACTTGCCTGACGGGCGGATATTGGCGAGCAGCGGCGTGGTCCGGGACAGCGCATCGAACCGGTCGAGGTCGAGGGCCGCGCCGACACGCCCCGCCATCGCGATCAGATGGATGATCGAGTTGGTCGAGCCGCCGAGCGCCATCGCGACGCGAACCGCGTTCTCGAACGCTTTGGTGGTCATGATGTCGGACGGCTTCACGTCCTCCCACACCATCTCGACAATGCGGCGGCCCGAGGCGGTCGCCATGCGCGGGTGATTGGCATCAGCCGCCGGGATCGAGGAAGCGCCGGGCAGGCTCATGCCAAGTGCTTCTACAGCCGCCGCCATGGTCGATGCCGTGCCCATGGTCATGCAGGTGCCAAAGGAGCGCGCGATGCCGTCCTCGATCTCTTCCCACGCCCGCTCGTCGATATTGCCAGCGCGTTTCTCTGCCCAGTATTTCCAGACATCGCTGCCGCTGCCCAGGATATTGCCGCGCCAGTTGCCGCGCAGCATCGGCCCCGCCGGAACGAAGATCGCCGGCACGTTCATGCTGGCGGCCCCCATCATCAGGCCCGGCACCGTCTTGTCGCAGCCGCCCAGCAGCACCACGCCATCGATGGGGTTCGAGCGCAGCAGCTCTTCCGCTTCCATCGCCAGCAGGTTGCGATAGAGCATGGTCGACGGCTTCATCAGCGTTTCGCCCAGCGACAGCGCCGGCATCTCGATCGGGAAACCGCCCGCCTGCCAGATGCCCCGCTTCACCTCGTCCGCGCGCATCCTGAAATGCGCGTGGCAGGGATTGGCCTCGCTCCAGGTGTTGAGGATGCCGATCACCGGCTTGCCGGCATAATCCTCAGCGGCGTAACCCTGCTGCTTAGTGCGCGAGCGATGACCGAAGGCGCGCAGATCCGGCGTGCCGTACCAGCGGTGGCTGCGGAGATCTTCAGGCTTCTTGCGGGTCATGGTTACAGCGCCTTCGACGCAAGGCGGGCACCATCCACCAGTGCCTTCAGCTTCGCCCACATGATGGAGGGATGCACACGCTGCACAAACGGTCCCTGCGCGAAACCGCAATCCGTGCCGCCGATGACGTTGTCGCGGCCGACGAGCTTCGCCAGACGGATCAGGCGCTCGGCGACGAGTTCCGGATGCTCGACGACATTGGTGACGTGGCTCACCACGCCGGGGATCAGCTTGCGGCCCTTCGGCAGCTTCACCTCCGCCCAGACCTTCCACTCATGAGCGTGACGCGGGTTGGCGGCCTCCAGCAGATAGCCGCCGGTCTTCACCTTCAGCACCAGATCGACGATCTCCTTCAGCCCGACATCGGAGACATGCGGGCCGTTCCAACTGCCCCAGCAGACATGATAGCGGGTCCGCTCCTCGGGCAGGCCCTTGAGCGCATGGTTCATCGCCTCGACACGGATCGCCGCCCAGCGCCGGTAGTCCTTCATGGTGCCGGGCGGCACCAGCACGTCATACATGGACGCGAGATAGGCATCGTCGACCTGCAGGATCAGGCCCGCATCGACAATCGCCTTGTACTCGTCGCGCAGGGCGTCGGCGACGGCGAACAGGTACTCCTCGTCGCTGCGGTAATGCTCGTCCTTGCGGTCCGGCGCCACGCTGGCCGGCGCCACCGCGGCCATGAACCCCTCGACAATTTCCGCACCCTTCAGCGCCGCCTTGAGATTGGCGATGTCCTGCTGCAGGGCTGCGTGACCGGTGTAGCGGATCGGTCCGTTGCAGACCCATCCCGTCATGCCGCTGAAGCCCTGCTTGGGATCGTATTCGGCATAGAATTCCGCGAAATCGCGGCGATCCCGGCCCTGCGTTGCCGCCGGAAACGACTTGTCGTTGGGATCGCGCGACTTCTGTACAAAACCGCTCATCCGCTGCAGCACATAGCGCGACCAGCTGATTGTCTTGCCGAACTCGCCGTCGTTCACGATATCGATGCCGGTCTCGGCCTGCTGCCGCACCACCTCGCGCACCGATCGCTCCAGCAGCGCCGGGTCGGGCTGGTCCGACTTCAGCGCCTCACGCAGCGCCGCCGGACGGATCAGACTGCCGACATGGGTCGTGAGGATTCGGCCGGATCTGCGCTTCATACGGTCAACCCATGGTTCGCGGAAGGAATAGCGAGATCTCGGGGAAGATACAGAGGATCGCCAGCCGCACGATATCGATGGCGATAAACGGCATCACGCCGCGATAGATGGCGATCAGACTGACATCCCGCGCGATCGAGTTGATCACGAAACAGTTCATGCCGACCGGCGGACAGACGAGGCCCAGCGTGCAGGCCATGACGATGATCACCCCGAACCAGATCGGATCGAACCCAAGCCCGACGATCACCGGATAGACAATGGGAATCGTGAGCAGGATCATGGCGAGTTCGTCCATGATCGCGCCCAGAATGAAATAACCGATCAGGATCAGGGTCAGAACCCCATACGCTCCCACCGGCAGGCTGAGCAGGAACTTGGCGACGTTCTGCGTTGTCTGGGTGATCGTCAGAAAATAGCCGAACAGGAATGCACCGATGGCGATAGTGAAAATCGCGGCCGAGGTCCGCAGTGCCTCGACAAGACACTGCATGATCTCGTCCCAGCCGAGCCGGCCGCGCGCGACGCCGATCGTCAGGGCACCGACGGCCCCCAGGCCCGCCGCCTCGGTCACCGTGACGATGCCGCCATACATGCCGCCGATCACCATGAAGAACAGCAGCAGCGTCGCCCAGACATCGCGCAGGCTCGTCCACCGCTCTTCCCAGCTATGGCGGGGGCCGAGCGGCATCATCTCCGGCTTCATTGTGCCGATGAAAATGACCAGCAGGCTGTACAGGCCGATGGCGAGCAGTCCCGGCAGGATCCCAGCCATGAACAGCCGGGAAATATCCTGATCCGTCATGATGCCGTAGAGCACGAACATCACCGAGGGCGGGATCATGATGCCGAGCGTGCCGCCCGCGGCGATCACACCGGTCGCAAAGGAGGCGTTGTAGCCGGCGCGGCGCATCTCCGGCAGGGCCACGCTGGTCATTGTTGCGGCCGTGGCGACCGAAGATCCGTTGATCGCCGCGAAACCGCCGCAGGCAAAGATCGTGGCCAACGCCAGACCGCCCCGCAGATGACCGAGCCACGCGTTGCTGGCGCGGAACAGCTCGCGGCTCATCCCGGCCGCCGTGGCGAACACGCCCATCAGCACAAACATCGGAATGACACTGAAATTGTAGTCGGTGACGGTCCGGATCGGCGAATGCATGAGCAGGCGCAGGCCGGGGCTGATATCCGTCATCATCGCGAAGCCGCCGACACCGATCACACCCATCGCGATGCCGATCGGGACCCGCAGCGCCATCAGGACGAACAGAAGGACAAAGCCGAGGATGGCAAGGACATCGCGTTCCATCGGTCAATAGACCTTCGTGGCGGTACGCCACAGGCGGATCGACCCCAGCGCCACGGAACTCGCGATGCCGAGCCCCGCGACCAGATGAAACGGCCACAGCGGCATCCCGAGGTCCGGCGACACCTGATGGCTGTCGTAGGTGCTGTCGATTTTGTAGGCGAGCATCACGGCGAACGTGCCGAGGAAAAGCACCGTGATGACATCGGCAATGATATCGAGCGCGCGGCGGAACGCCGGGCCGCCGATTTCCCACAGCGCGTCGACCGCGATGTGCTTGCCTTCATAGGTGGTCGAGGAAATGCCCCAGAAGATCGCAATGCCCTGCAGCAGGCAGGCCAGGCTGTACCAGTCGGGGATTTGCAGGCCGAGCACATAGCGCAGCGCTGCTTCCATGAATGTCAGCAGGGCAACCGCGCCCAGCGAAAGACCTGAAATCCTGTCGACGATCGAGATAAACCGGTCCACCAACCCCTGACCTTCACCGCCCCCGCGGCATCACGGCGCGAGATGCGCCGGCCGTGCTGAAACGTCAGACCCCCGCCGGTCGGTTCCGGCGGGGGTCTTCGTGGATCAGTAAGCGGCGTTGTGCTTCTTGAGGGCCGCCTTGAACTCATCAAGCACGACCTTCGGATCGTGACCGGCCTTCTTGACGCCATCCGCCCATTTTTCGGTGAGCGGCTCGACCGCCTTCTTCCAGAGCGCCAGATCGGCATCGCTCAGCTTGTAGACGTCGTGTCCCGCGGCGGCCATCATCTTGGCGCGGCCGCCGGCTTCATACACGGTCCATTGGGCCGATACCTTTTCCGCCCATTCGTTGGAGCAATGGTCGTCGATGACCTTCTTCTGCGCCGGCGACATGGCGTTGTACTTCCCCGTGTTCATCACGTGCAGCAGCGGCGTCAGGTACATCGGCACATCGAGGTGGTACTTCACGACGGAGTCGATACGGAACAGGAAGATCGACTCCCACGGGAAAGTGATGCCATCGGCAACGCCGCGCTCTAGAACCTCGCGGGATTCCGGCGCCGACACCTGGACGTTCGTGCCGCCCAGCATCGTCACTAGGTTGGCGATGGTCGCACCCGCCGGGCGGATCTTCATGCCCTTCAGGTCTTCCGGCTTCACTACCTTCTTGCGGGCAGTGTGCAGGACGCCGGGGTCGTGCGAGAACAGCGCGCAGACCTTCACGTCGCGCATCTCGCGCGGTGAATACTTGCGATACCATTCATCCATCGCCCGCGTGCCGCCGGATGCGTTCGCGGCAAGAAACGGCAGCGCCGCGCCTTCCAGAATCGGGAAGCGGCCGGGCTGATAGCCGGCGCTGATAAGCGTGATGTCGGCGATGCCGTCGCGCGCCATGTCGTAGTGATCGGCGGCCTTGCCGAGCTGCTCCGACGGATAGACGGTGACCTTGATCGTGCCGTTGGAGGCCCTGGTGATCGACTCACCCCATTGCTGGGTTGAAGGCACCAGCGGGTGCGCCGGCGGAACCCAGCCGCCGAACTTGAGCTCGATATTGCGATCCTGTGCCTGCGCGGCGGCGCCAATGCTGGTGGCGACGGCAAGGCCCAGCACGGCCGTAAGTGCCTTTTTCATCGTATTCCTCCCCTTGGGCTCCGGATTTCGACCCACTCGATATCACTTGGCCCGGATTGCCGAAACCATGCCACGGGGGCTGACCCCCGGCAAGCAACACCACCCCTGCGTGTTTCAGGGGCGAACGGCGGGTGTTTCGAGAGTCATGCCCCGGGCGCGCCAGGTCAGGAAGAGCTGCAGCGCCAGGTATTCGTCGGCGCCATAGGGATAGGGATCGGCGCGCATGCCGACCAGGCAGTTGCGCAGGCGCCGCTGAATGGAACCCAGCCCCTGCCATTCCAGCCGGTAGAGCGGATAGCCCGTCGGGTGGCCCTGCGGCACCAGATTCCCGGCCAACCGACGGCCCCAGTTGTCGTCATGGCACTGGGCGCAGTTGATGTTCAGCTGGCCCAGCCGGCGCTCGTACAGCGCGCGACCGGCGTCCACGAACGGGCGCAGCCGCTCGTCGCGGGCGATTGGATCCTCGATCGCAACCCCGCGGGATTGGGTCGTGACATAGACGCTGAGCGCCAGCAGATCACGGCTTTCGCGCGCCAGCGGCTCCGCCTTCTGGCGGTCCACGCGGCATTGATTGATGCGCTGCTCGATATCGGCGGGCTTGCCGGTGGCGGTGTCGAAAACGGGATGGCGCGCCGCAACGCCTTTCATGCTCTGTTCAGCATCGCCATGGCAGTCCGCGCAGGCGTTGTTCGCGGCGCCAGCCTTGCGGCGCCACAGCGCCTCGCCGTCCAGCACCCACAACATGCCGGGATTGGCCATGTCGTCGTCCTGGATCGCCCGAGTCTGTGGGCTCATCGTCTCATAAGTGGAGCGCCGGTCAGCGAGCGGAATATCCGCGGCGCCAAGGTCGCCAGCGGACATAACGGCAGTCAGAAATAATAGTCCGCGCGAAGCCGCTGCGATCATGCGACCTGAATGGTCACGGACTCAGTCGCGGAAAATCCGTTGTCGCCGGTCCAGGTGAAGGTGAGCGTGCCGCTTTCCGTCGCCACGGTGTGAAAGGTGATGAAGGGATTGGCCGCCATTGCGGGAAAGAGCTCCGCGCTGAAGATTTCCGTGCCGTTATAAGTGCAAACCAGCGCCGTCACGATATCGCGCGGGATCGACTTGCCGACCGTATCGTGGCGATAGCCGGTTTCCATATCGTGCGAGATCAGCGTCTTGATCGCGATGACCTCGCCGCGCTTGGCGGTTTTGGGAGCATTGATAAGGGCGCGGGCCATCGCTCAATCCTCCATACACGCGCCGAGAGTAACGATCACGGACGTCTTGTCCGACCAGAAGGTGCCATCACTCATTTCAGCAATGGCGATGACGTCCTGAGTATCCGACAGGCGCGCGCGAACCGACACCTCCGCCTTGCCGGCACGAGGGCCCAGCTTCATGCTGACGATATTCGGCTGCGGGTTTTTCTCATTGAAAATATGGATTGCCCGCACGTGATCGGCCGCCGTCATCGGGCTCTCGACCCTTACCGAGACCGGAACCGTGCTGCCCGTCTCCACCAGCGGCGGAATATCGAGCTTCACCCGGCCAGAGGTGAGCTTTGCCTCACCGACGACCTTGCGGATCGCCGCCGCCATGCTCTCCTGCGTGGCGCTCGCGGGTCCGGGGAGCGACGCAACAAGCGCAGCGGCGCCGGCGGTCGCCAAGGCCTGCCGTCGGGTCACCTTCATCTTTGACATCTGTTTCATCGCTCGTCCTGCAATGTCTTCAGGAAAGCCACGACGTCTTCGATCTGTTCCGCGGTCAGGATCGTCTTGCCCCGGAAATTCGGCGCCACCCGATGCAACCCTCTGACCCGATAATACGGCGGCATGATGGTCTCCGCATTGAGACGGCTCGCATCCACGATCCTGAGCCGCAACTGGCCTTCATTCCACCGTTTTCCGGCCCCGGTCATATCCGGTGCAAGGTCGCCCTGGAACCGCTCCTCGGGGAACGGCCCGGTGTGGCAGAGCAGGCAGAGGCCGACCTGCCGGTTGACGACGATCGCCCTGCCCCGGGCCGGATCGCCCGGCGACCCTGTCAGCGGGGCCGGGATCGCATCTCCAACCACAGTGTAGGGGCGAAGCGCCTCCTGCGATCCAACTGCGCCCGCCAGACTGAAAGTGAGGGCGACCGCAACGGCCGCAGTCGCCCAAACCCTCATGCGAAGCGGATGTTGTGCTTCTCCAGCGGGAAGGACCGGATGCGCTTGCCCGTCGCCGCAAAATAAGCATTCAGCACCGCCGGCGCCGCGACGCAGATCGTCGGCTCGCCGACGCCGCCCCACGGACCGCTACCGCCCTGGATGATGATCGATTCCACCTTCGGCATCTCGGCAATCCGCATGGAATTGTAGGTGTCGAAGTTCGTCTGCTCGATGCGGCCGTCCTTGACCGTGCACTCGCCGTAGAACAGCGCGGACAAGCCGTAGACGAAAGAGCCGGCGATCTGCCGATCGATCTGCGCCGGGTTGACCGCGACGCCGGGATCGGTCGACGCCACGATGCGGTGGATCTTGATCTCGTTGTTGTCCCGGCCGCTCACCGAGATTTCGGCGACCGCCGCGACATAACTGCCAAAGCCCATATGCTGGCACAGACCGCGATGGATACCGGCGGGCGCCGGCTTGCCCCAACCCGCCTTCTCGGCCACGGCGTTCAGCGCGCCGAGATGCCGGGGATGGTTCGTCATTAGCTTGCGACGGAACTCGAGCGGATCCTGGCCGGCGGCCAGGGCCAGTTCGTCCATGAAGCATTCGAGGTAGATGGCGTTGTGATTGACGTTCACACCGCGCCAGAAGCCCGGCGGAACATGCGGATTGCGCATCGCATGGTCGACAAGCAGGTTCGGGATCGTGTAGCCGATCGCCGCCTCGCCGCTCGGATTCAACCCCTGGAAAGCAACGGGGTCTTTGCCGTTCTGCAGCAGCTGCGGCAACACTGCCGCCACGATCGACTGGCCCGACAGCCGCATATGCAGACCCGTCAGGTTGTTGTTGGCGTCGAACGCGCCGACCAGCTTGCACTGCGTCACCGGATGGTAGGCACCGTGCGTCATGTCCTCTTCGCGCGACCACAGCATCTTGATCGGCGTGCCGGGCATCTGCTTGGCGATCAGCACGGCCTGTGTCACATAGTCGCCACCGCCGCGACGGCCAAAGCCGCCGCCCAGCATCATCTTGTGAACCTCGCACTTGTCCGCCGGCAGGCCCGACGCGGCCAGCACGGCCGCGAAGGCGCCTTCGCCGTTCTGGGTGCCGGTCCAGACCTCGCACCGGTTTTCGGTCCACACCGCCGTGGCATTCATCGGCTCCATCGGAGCGTGGTTCTGGTACGGATAGGCGTAGACCGCCTCCACCTTCTTCGCGGCGCCGGCGATGGTCTGCTTGGCATTGCCGACTTCGTTACCGACAAACGCCTGTTCGGCGTCGAGGCCGGCTTTCAGCACCTCAGCGATCGACGCACTCGTCACGTTGTCGTTCGGGCCCTTCTCCCAGACGATCGGCAGGGCATCGAGCGCGGTCTTGGCGTGCCACCAGGTGTCGGCGACGACGGCAACGGCGTTTTCGCCGACCTTCACCACCTTCTTCACACCCTTCATGCCGGTGACCTTGGCCTCGTCGTAGCTCACGACCTTGGTGCCGAAGACCGGGGCCGCCTTGATCGCGGCATTCAGCATCCCGGGCAGCACGACGTCGGCGCCGTACTTCATCGCACCCGTGGTCTTCTCGACCGTGTCGAGACGCTTCACGCCCTTGCCGGCGATTTTCCAGTCCTTCACGTCCTTGAGCTTCACCTCGGCCGGCAGCTCGATCTTGGCGGCGGCATCGGCCACCTTGCCGTAGGTCGTGGTGCGTCCGCTCGGCGTGTGAGTGATGACGCTGTTGGCCGCCTTGCATTCGGCCGCCGGCACTTTCCACTCATTCGCCGCAGCCTGGATCAGCATCTCGCGCGCCGAAGCACCGCCCTTGCGGACGTATTCGTGCGATTCACGGATACCGCGGCTGCCGCCGGTGGAGAAATTGCCCCACGGACGCTTGCGCGCCACGCTCTGGCCCGGCGTCGGATATTCGGTCGTCACCTTCGACCAGTCGCACTCAAGCTCTTCGGCCACGAGTTGCGCCAGGCCGGTTAGCGTGCCCTGCCCCATCTCGGAACGGGCGATGCGGATGACGACGGTGTCGTCCGGCTTGATCACGACCCAGGCATTGACCTCAGGCGGGATCGTTTGCGCGCCGGCAACGGTGCCGAACGGCAATTCGAAGCCGAGCGTGAGGCCCGCGCCAGTGGCGGCGGTGCCGACGAGGAAGGAACGGCGGTTCATTTTGGGCATGAATGTCATGGCAGCCTCCCTTACGCCTTGGCCGCGTCGTGGATCGCTTCGCGCACCTGCTGGAAGGTGCCGCAGCGGCAGATATTGGTCAGTGCCGCGTTGATGTCTTCATCGGTGGGCTTGGGCTTCTCCTTGAGAAGCGCCGTCACCGCCATGATCATGCCGCTCTGGCAGTAGCCGCATTGCGGCACGTCGTGGTCGACCCAGGCCTTCTGGACCTTGGTCAGAACGCCGTTGACCGCGAGGCCTTCGATCGTGGTGACGTCCTTGCCGGCGGCTTCGCTCACCTGCACGCTGCAGGAGCGGACGGCCTCGCCGTTGATATGCACGGTGCACGAGCCGCATTGGGCGATACCGCACCCGTACTTGGTGCCGGTC
This sequence comes from Alphaproteobacteria bacterium, assembly GCA_965279355.1. Classification (GTDB taxonomy): domain Bacteria; phylum Pseudomonadota; class Alphaproteobacteria; order CACIAM-22H2; family CACIAM-22H2. The sequence goes on from OZ257155.1 coordinate 1,634,262, forward strand.
AGCCCGACATTTTCGCGGATCGCCCAGAGGAGCGGCGTTTCCGGCTCGACGTCGATCCGAACCGCACGACCATTGACCTTGAACTCGATCATCGCGACCTCCCAATCCCGAGTGATGACTTTGGTTGCCGCGAGAATAGCGCAGGTCCGGGGCGAGCGTCCATCGGCGCCGCTCTCGACGCCGCCCTGACCAGCTTCTATAACCCTGTAGTCACGTATTGTTGATGGGAGCGCCCTGATCATGAGCACCGCCGTGACGCGGTTCCGGCTGTTCGACAACGACCCGACGCAATCCCTGCGGCGGATCGAGGGCTATACAAACACGATCAAGCGCTCGCCCGGACTTACACCGGTAAAACGCTATGTCGATGACTCGGAAACAACGGGTCCGATTGTCGCGCCGTCCAGCGTACGGCCGGAGGAAAGTGACCTCGCCGTGGTATCTCCGGGGAAACCAAGAGCACTCGGCCAGCTGATGACCCTGACCGGCCGCGTGCTGGGTGAAAACGGCCAGCCGATGCCGAATGTCCTGCTGGAAGTCTGGCACGCCAACTGTGCCGGCAAATACATCCATCACAACGACCCATCGCCGGTGCCGGTCGATCCGAATTTTCTCGGCGTCGGCCGCGTCATGTCCGATTCCGCCGGTCGCTACCGCCTGCGCACGATCAAGCCCGGTGCCTACGCCGTGCCCGATGCGGCCCCGAACTGGTGGCGGCCGCCACATATCCATTTCTCGCTGATCGGTCCGACCTATCTCGGCCGGCTGGTCACGCAGATTTTCTTTCCCGGCGAACCGCTCAATGCCATCGACCTGATCCTGAACGCGGTGCCCGATGCCGACGCGCGCAACCGGCTGATCTGCCACTTCGCGCCGGACCTCAACACGCCGGACGGCGCGCTGGGCTTCACGCATGATTTCGTTCTGCGCGGCCCGCGGCAGACCCCGGCCGATCCGCAGCATTGAGGAGTTCAGCGTGACGTCAGGCGGATCGAAGCTCGCACCCACCGCGAGCATGACCACGGGGCCGTTCTTTCCGGCTCAGTTCATTCGCAGCGAGGACAACGACCTGACGCGCGTGCGCGCGGAAGGTCCGGCGGCCAGAGGGCAGGTCATCTCGCTCACCGGCACCGTGACCGATATCAACGGCGCGCCGGCGGTGAATGCCATTCTGGAACTCTGGCAACCCGATGCCGACGGCAACTTCGCCGGCAGCGGAAAGGCCGATCCGAATTTCCGTGGCTGGGGTCGCACCTGGACCGACAAGAGCGGCCAGTATCGCTTCCTGACCATCAAGCCCGGCAGCATCGCGGCCGGCGACCGGCGCAATGCGCAGCGCCCGCCCTATATCAACGTCATGGTCCTGGGCTCGGGCATCATGCGCCCGCTGGTCACGCAGATCTTTTTTCCCGGCGAACCGCTCAACGATCAGGACCCGCAGCTCTCGCTGGTGCCGGCGGAGCATCGCGGGCGGCTGGTGGCAAAACCGGCCACCGATGCCGCCATGCCGAACGGCGCCATCGCGCTGCGCTTCGACATCCGGCTGGCCGGCGCGGACGAGACACCGTTTTTCGAAGACTGAGTGCGGCGCATCACCACCCCGTTGTCATCCCAACGAAAGCTGGGACCCAGATAGCCCAGCGGCTCCGCCGCGCGATGGAACTTCTCTTGGTTTCTGCGGCGCTTACGGGATTTCTGGGTCCCAGCTTTCGCTGGGATGACAGTTGTTTTTGTATGTAACGCTGCGCATTGTTGCCCTTACGCCCATCCACCGAAGAGACACCCATGGCTGACGCTTTCATCTGCGACACAATCCGCACTCCGATCGGCCGCTATGCCGGCGCGCTGTCGTCCGTGCGCCCGGACGATCTGCTGGCGATCGCCATGAAGGCGCTGATGGAGCGCAATGGCAAAGTCGACTGGGCCGCACTCGACGATGTCATCATGGGTTGCGTCAATCAGGCCGGCGAGGACAACCGCAATGTCGCGCGCATGTCGCTGCTGCTGGCCGGCATCCCCGACAGCGTGGGCGGCGTGACGGTCAATCGTCTCTGCGGTTCCGGTCTCGAAGCCCTGAGCACGGCGGCGCGTGCCATCCGGTCCGGCGATGCTGATTTCATGCTTGCGGGCGGCGTCGAAAGCATGAGCCGCGCGCCGCTGGTGATGCCGAAAGCGGATGCGGCGTTCTCGCGCAATGCCGAGATTTACGACACCACCATCGGCTGGCGCTTCGTCAACAAGCTGATGAAGGAGAAGTACGGCGTCGATGCGATGGGCGAGACGGCCGAGAACGTCGCCGAGGAATTCCAGATCAGCCGCGCCGATCAGGATGCCTTCGCGCTGCGCAGCCAGCAGAAGGCCGTCGCCGCCATAAAATCGGGCCGCATGGCCGAGGAGATCGTGAAAGTGACGATCCCGGCGCGCAAGGGCGATCCCGTCGTCGTCGAGCACGACGAGCATCCGCGCGACACCAGCCTGGAGGCGCTAGCGAAACTCGGCACGCCGTTCCGCAAGGGCGGCACGGTGACGGCGGGCAATGCCTCGGGCGTGAACGACGGCGCCTGCGCCATCATCGTTGCCAGCGAAGCCGCGGCGAAGAAGCACGGTCTGACGCCGCTGGCGCGGATTGTCGCCGGCGCCGTTGCCGGCGTGCCGCCGCGCATCATGGGCATCGGCCCCGCCCCCTCGACCAAGAAGCTGCTGGAAAAGACGGGAAAGAAGATCGGCGACATCGATGTCATCGAGCTGAACGAAGCCTTCGCCGCGCAGGGTCTGGCCGTGCTGCGCCAGCTCGGCGTGGCTGACGACGCGGAGCATGTGAACCCGAACGGTGGCGCCATCGCGCTGGGCCATCCGCTGGGGATGAGCGGTGCCCGCATGGCCGGCACCGCGACCCGCGAGTTGCATCGCCGCAAGGGCCGCTATGCCATTGCAACGATGTGCATCGGCGTCGGCCAGGGCATCTCGGTTCTGCTGGAGCGGGTCTAAGCCACCACGCGGGCGTCGTGCAGGGCGCCAATCTCGCGATCGGTCATGCCCAGCACGCCGGACAGAATCTCGTCGGTATGCTCGCCAAGCCGCGGCGCCGGTCTGACCGGCGCGCGCGTCACTGCGGAGAAATCGAGCGGCGAGGCCGGCATCAGGTAACGGCCGATGCCGGGCTGATCGAGGGGAGCGAAAAGCGGATTTCTTGCCGCGTCTGACGCCATCTCACGGAACCCCCGATACGGTCCCCAGCACACACCGTTGGCGTCGAACGCTGCCGCAACGTCGGCGAGCGACCGAACGCCGATCCAGGCTTCCAGCAGCGGGAACACATTGTTCCGCGCCTGGAAACGATCACCTTCTTTCTTCAGATCGAGGCCCGTAAGCTGCTCGATCGCTGCGGCCTGCTCCGTCAGGCCGGTCGCGGTCAACAACCCCTGCCACTGCCGCAGCGTGATCGCCACCAGCATGATCCGCTTGCCGTCGGCCGTCGCGAAATCCCGGCCGAGCGCGCCATAGAGATCGTTGCCGTGGCGCTGCCGCTCTTCGCCATTGATCTGTGCCTCGGCGATATGGCCGAGATTGCCCGCCATCGCATAGGCGACATCGGAGAGCGCCAGCTTGATGAACTGCCCCGCGCCGGTCCGAGTGCGATGGCGCTCCGCCGCCAGCAGACCGACCGCAGCCGTGATGCCGGTCGCGACATCCCAGGCCGGCAGGACGTGATTGACCGGCCCCTGATGGCCGACCGGGCCGGTCGCATCGGGAAAGCCGACAGCACAGTTCACCGTGTAGTCCACGGCGGAGCCGCCATCCGGCGTGCCGGTGATGTTGACCATGATGAGGTCGTCGCGCCGCTGCCGCAGCGTTTCGTAGGCCAGCCAGCCGCGCGCCGGAAAATTCGTCAAGAACAGCCCGGCATCCGGTCCCGGCTTGCAGACAAGTGCGGTCAGGAGTTCCCGGCCGCGCGGCGAATTGACGTCGAGCGCGATGGAGCGCTTGCCCTTGTTCAACCCCGCCCAGTAGAGACTCTCGCCGTCCCCGGTGACAGGCCAGCGGCGATAATCGATCCCGCCCCCGATGGGATCGCAGCGGATCACGTCGGCGCCAAGCTGCGCCAGGGTCATGCCGCCCAGCGGCGCCGCCACGAACGCGGCGCTTTCGACGATCCGCAAGCCGGCGAGGATGCTTGCCGTCATGCTTCCGGCGTCAGCAGCGACACGCCGAGCCGCGCGCGGCGGATCAGCCACGGACTCGGGCGATAGCGCGGGTCGCGATAGAACTCATGCATGCGCTCGAGGATTGCCAGAACCCGCGCTGGGCCCAGCCTGTCGCCCATGGCGAGCGGCCCGTCGGGATAGCCGAGGCCGAGCTTCACCCCGGTATCGATATCCGCTGGCGTGGCGATGCGCTGCTGCGCGATATCGGCGCCGAGATTGACGATCATCGCCATCACGCGCTGGCACACAAAACCCGGACTGTCGTGGATCACGCTCACCGCCGCGCCATCAGCGGCGAACAGCGCATGCGCCGCATCGCGATAGGCGGGTTCCGTCAGACTCGTCGTCATGATCGTCCGGCGGCGGGCAAGGCCGAACAATGGATCGATGGCAACGGTCCGGCGCGGATCGAGCTTGAAGGTCAGCGCAGAGGTCGTCGCATCGTCGCCGAGCGGCGCCACGATGCAGAGCGAATCGCTCTTCGGCTCCCGCCCGTCATCGACCCTGGCGCCGGCCTGTCCGGCCAGCGTCGCGATTGCAATGCCAAGCGTCGGATCGGTCGGGCCGATCCACACCGATTTCGGCATGGTCTGCGGCGGCGGCGGTTCCGCCGGGCGGATCATCGTGCCGTCCCGGTATTCGTAGAAACCGCGGCCGGTTTTGCGACCCAGCAGGCCGGCGCTGAAACGCTGCTCGATGAACGCGGTCGGCCGGTAGCGCGGCTCCTGGAAGAACTGCTCGTAGATCGACCGCAGCACCGGCACCGAGACATCGAGGCTGGTCAGATCGAGCAACTCGAACGGCCCCATGCGAAAACCGGCAGCCTCGCGCAGGATGTTGTCGATGGTGACGGTATCGGCGATGCCTTCGCTCAGGATGCGCAGCGCCTCGGTGCCGTAGGCGCGTCCCGCGTGGTTGACCAAAAACCCGGGCGTATCCTGGGTGCGCACGCCGTTGTGGCCCATGCGCCGCGCCACCGCCGCCAGCGTATCGGCGACATCGACTCTGGTCTGCGCGGCCGTGACGATCTCGACGACCTTCATCAGCGGGACCGGATTGAAAAAGTGGAAGCCCGCGAAACGGTCCGGCTTGCGGCTGCCGGCGGCAATGGCCGTCACCGACAGCGACGATGTGTTGCTGGCCAGGATCGCATCGTCGCCGACGATGGCTTCAAGCTCGCGGAATAGCGCCCGCTTGGGCTCGATCTGCTCGATGATCGCCTCAATGACCAGCTTGCAGCCCGCAAGATCCTTCAGCGTCGAGGCCGGCTGGACCCGCGCGACCGCCGCATCGGCGGCGGCCTGCGACGTCTGCGCCTTTTCGGCGGCGCGCTGGATCATCCTGCCGACAAAGTCGCGCGCCTCGGCAACCGCCTCGGATTTTGCGTCGAATATGAGCACCGGAAACCCGGCTGCCGCCGCGATCTGCGCGATGCCGCGCCCCATCAGGCCGGCACCGACAATGCCGATGGGAAACTCCGCAGGGGTCAACGCGTCGGACATTCGGTTTGCTTTCTCAGTTCCGGCCTTCGAGGAGACCGCGCGCAATCACCTGCGCCTGAATCTCGGCGGCGCCCTCGAAAATATTGAGGATACGCGCATCGCACAACACCCGGCTGATCGGATATTCGACGGCGTAGCCGTTGCCGCCATGGATCTGCACGCCGTTATCCGCGTTCGACCAGGCGGTGCGGGCGGCCAGCAGCTTCGCCATGCCGGCCTCGATATCGCACCGGCGGTCGAGGTCCTTCTGCCGCGCGGCGTGATAGGCAAGCTGGCGCGCCGCCATGGTCTCCGCCGCCATCCAGGCAATCTTTCCGGACACGCGGGGAAATCCAAGAATGGGCCTCTTGAACTGCTTGCGGTCCGTCGCATAAGCGAGGGCCAGTTCCAGCGCGTTCTGCGCGACGCCGATGGCGCGCGCCGCGGTCTGGATGCGCGCGGACTCAAATGTCGTCATGAGCTGGCGAAAGCCCTGCCCCGGCGCGCTGCCGAGCACGGCCGCCGCCGGCACCTCGAACCCGTCGAAGGCGATCTCGTATTCCTTCATGCCGCGATAGCCGAGAACCGCGATCTCGCTCCCCGACATGCCTTTTGCCGGAAACGGATCGCGGGCCGTGCCGCGCGGCTTCTCCGCCAGCAGCATGGAGAGACCGCGATGACCAGGCTCGGGTTCCGTGCGCACCAGCAGGGTCATGAGATCGCTGCGCGCCGCATGGGTAATCCAGGTCTTGCTGCCGGAAATCCTGTACACGTCGCCGGTCAGGGTGCCGCGCGTCGAGACAGAGGCGAGGTCGGAACCGGCGCCGGGCTCAGTAAAGACCGCCGTCGGCAGGATGCGGCCCGTCGCGATGGCGGGCAGATAGGTTTCCTTCTGCTCCGGCGTGCCGGCCTGACGGATCAATTCCGCCGCGATCTCGGAGCGCGTGCCAAGCGAACCGACGCCGAGATACCCACGCGAAAGCTCTTCCGACACCACACACATGGCAAGCTTGCCGAGGCCGAGGCCGCCATGGTCTTCCGGCACGGTCACACCGAACACACCCATGTCCGAGAGATGGTCGACAATCCCGATCGGAATGAGCTCATCGCGATCGTGCCATCCCGGCGCATCTGGCGTGATCTTCTCGTCGACGAAGCGCCGGATCTGTTCCTGGAACAGGCGCAGCGACTCATCTTCGATGCCCTGCGCGCCAAAGCCATGATCGCTGAGCAGATGCGCCAGCACATCGCGTGCGCCAGCCGTATTGCCGCGCTGGATCAGGGTTTCCGCAGGATGCAGGATTGTGCGCACCGCATCGTCGTCGAGGCCGAGATCGGCCGGTCGGGCGACCTCGCCCTGCGACATGGCAATGCCGCCGCGCAGCTGCGCCAGATACTCGCCGAACACGAGCTGCAGGATCAGCCGCTCGACGGCGCCGAGTTGCCCCGTCTCCTGCAGCCGTTCGGCCCAGCCCAGAAGCTGTCGCAGCGCCTCGACATAGGTGGCAATCCACGCCAGCGCATGCGCCTGGAACTGATTGCGATCGAGCAGCACCGGATCGACTTTTCCGTCTTTGCCGACAAGCGCGTGGACGGTCCGGCGCGCCAACGCCTCATAGGCGACCGCCGCATCGAGCGCGGCCCGGCAAGCCGGCAGCAGATCGGAAAGCTCAAACGAGCCGGGTTTGATCGACAACACGGATGGAACAGTCGGCTGGGAAACGGGACACCACTATCTCAGGTCGGACGCGCGCCGGGAATGCGAAATCAGCACTCGCCCGCACCTGTCGTGCGCGATACAACCGGACCAAGCCATGACACCGCCGAGCCCCAACACTGCCCGCGACCGCCTCGATACGTTTGCCATGGCGCTGATGGTCGTGCTGTGCGGCATCTGGGGGGCGCAGCAGGTCGTCGTCAAACTGATCAGCGTGGGTATCTCCCCGGCAATGCAGGCGGGGCTCCGGTCGCTGGGTGCTGCGCTTCTGCTCCTGGCCTGGTCGACACTGACGGGCGTTCGTCTGTTCGAGCGCGACCGCACGCTCTGGCCCGGCCTCGCGGCTGGTGCCCTCTTCGGGACCGAGTTCGCGTTTCTCTTCTGGTCGCTCGAATTCACGGCGGTATATCGCACCGTTATTTTTCTCTACACCGCGCCTTTCATGGTGGCCACGGCCGCGCACTTCTTCATCCCCGGCGAGCGGCTGGTGCGTCTCCAGTTCCTGGGCCTGATCGTCGCTTTCGCCGGCGTCGTCATCGCGTTTGCCGAAGGGCTTGGCCTGCCAACCAACGAGCAGCTGATCGGCGATTCGATGGCCCTGCTCGCCGGCGCGCTCTGGGCAGCCACCACCCTGACCGTCAAAGGGACGCGCCTGACCCGCGCCAGTCCCAGCAAGGTCCTGTTTTATCAGCTCGCAGTTTCCGCGCCGCTGCTGCTGGCGATTTCCCTGTTGCTGGGCGAGACAGGCGTCACGGCCCTGACACCTGTTATCATCGGCGGCCTCGCCTTCCAGATCGTAATCGTCGCGTTTATCACGTACCTGATGTGGTTCTGGCTGGTCGCCACGTACCCGGCCGGCCGGCTGTCCGCGTTCACCTTCCTGACCCCGCTCTCAGGCATGGCAGCCGGTCACCTGCTGCTGGATGAGCCGATCTCCCGGCTGTTCGCGATTGCGGCACTGCTGGTCGGCATCGGCATCTGGCTGGTCAACCGCCAGCCGCCCCGGAAATCCGCGCAATAAAAAAGGGGGCCGCGAACGGCCCCCTTTTCAGGCGATCCGGCCCGCTCTTAGCGGCTGGCCATTTGCGTCGATACTGTCCGACGCACGAAATCGAGAAGATGCGGCCCCAGCGTGTCGTCGCTGGTGTTGATATGCAGCGCCGTCGTGATGTGGTTGTGACCCTGCACCTGCATGTAACGCGGGCAGCCCGCCTCCATGGCGCAGAGCTTTGAGAGCAGCGCGATGCCGGGCGCTTCGATGCTCACCGGATCGAGTTCCGCGGTGAGAATGAAGGTCGGCACCATCTTGCCCTTGTAGCGGTCGAGCAGACCGGTGGCGACATTCGCCGCCCACTTGGCCTTGTCTTCACCGTAGTACTGCGTGGCCACGCGCTCGCGCGGACCGATGCCGTCCGGTCCGACCGCGCCGGAGAGGATGATGGCGCCGGCAATGCCGGGGCCGCCGTCCTTGTGCGCCTGGCTTTCATAGAGATAAGCGCCGACATGCGTGCCGCCGGCCGACTGGCCGAACAGGAAGATGGCATTCGGATCGCCGCCGTACTGCGCGACATTCTTCTTCAGATACTCGACGATGGCCGCCATATCCGCCGGGCCGCCCGGATACTGGACATTGGGAACCAGACGATAGGTCGCATTCACACCCAGCATCCCGTTGCGCGCGAAATAGGTCGGGACGTTGCCGTAGATCAGCCCGGCCGCCGGCGTGTTGACGGAATCCTTGTCGCCGCCGGTGAGGCCGCCGCCGTGGATGAAGACCACCACCGGCATCGGGCGCGACGGACGCGCGGCCGGTTCGTGGATGTCGAGGCGATGCTTGGCGTCCGGGCCATATTTCAGGTCGGATGTCACCTTCACGCCGTCGCGCGGCGACTTCTGCAGGATCGGGACGTAGATTTCCCGGCTCTTGTTGTTGACGTCGAGGTTCCAGACTTTGCCGATCGCGCGGACCTTGGCCTGAGCCTCAGCCGCTTCGGGGGTCAGCGCCAGCGCCGGTCCAGCCATCAGGCCTGCCAGCACAAACGAACCCGCCACCGCCAGTGCGACGCGCTTCATGTTCCTCCCCTTTTGATATCGGTTACCGGTTGGATACTGCGCCCGGCCTTTGGCCGTGGCACCAAACACGGCAGAACGATACTCCCGGCCCGACCACCGATCAACGCAACGCCGTCCCACTTTTCCGCGAGGTTAACCCCAGATTTTCCGGGCAACCTCGACGACCCGCTGCAGCTTGGCGGTCTGTTCGTCATAGGTCACCTTGTTGCCCGGCGTGCTGCTGGCGAAGCCGCATTGCGGACTGACCGCCAGCTGTTCCAGCGGCACATATTTTGTTGCGTCTTCAACGCGGCGGACCACGGCGTCGACCGGCTCAAGCTCCGCGTCCTTCGAGGAAATGAGGCCAAGCACGATTGTCTTGTTCTTGGGCACAAAGCGCAGCGGCGTGAAATCTCCGGCACGCGGTGAATCGTATTCCAGGAAGTAGGATTGCACGTTGATCTTGTTGAACAGCGTCTCGGCCACAAGGTCGTAGCCACCCGATGCCTGCCAGTGGCCGGCACTGTTGCCGCGGCAGGAATGCATTGCGACATGCATGTCGGCGGGCACCTCGCTCAGCGACCGGTTGATCACCTCGGTGTAAACCTTCAGCAGATCCTGCCAGTCATCGCCGCGCTTCTTGAGCGAGGCTTGAATGGCGGGGTCACCGAATTTTGCAACCGACGTCTCGTCCATCTGCACATAACGGCAGCCAGCATCGTACAGCGTCTGCAATTCCTTGTGGAATGCGTCCACCACATCAGCCCAGAAACGGTCGAGATTTTGATAGGGCTCGTACTGGATCTGACCCATGCCGCCGAAATAGTGCAGGACCACCGGTGACGGGATGGTGATCTTCGGCATCACCCGGGTCATGCCGGCCAGCAGCCTGAACTCCTCGGCATGGATCGGCCTGGTCCATTTCAGCGGACCGTTCACCAGCGGCAGCGATGCCTGCACCTTGTGGCCGGTCTTGTCGGTGTAGTCCCAGCCCTTGGCGCCGCGCAGATCGACGGTCACCCCGCCCAGCCCGCGCTCGTAGAAATCGACATAGTAGTTGCGGCGGCGGAACTCGCCGTCGGTCACCACTTTCAGACCAACCTTCTCCTGCAGCGCCACGATATCGCGGATCGCCTTGTCTTCGATTACGCGCAGCTCGGCAGCAGAAATCCGCCCCGCCTGAAGATCGTCGCGGCCTTTGTGAATCTCCGGCGGACGGAGCAGGCTGCCGACAACATCGGCGCGGAACGGAGGATTGATCGGCGCGGTGGCGGCCATCGTCGAAGCTCCTGAAAAGCGGCTGTTAAAGCGGAATGACCAGCAGCGTGTCGATCCGGCGGGAATCGCAGATCACCAGCCGCTCGCGAAAGCGCGGGCCTTCCGGGCCCATGACGACATGGTCGCGGCACAGACCGGTCGCGAAAATCGCCATAGCGCCATCCTGCATGATCCGGACGACCAGGAAATTGGATTCACATTTCCAGGTGCCGTCGTCCAGCTCGTCAACACGGAGCGCGCTGAACTGATGGCGATAGGTGTGCGGCTCATAGACATTCACCTTGCGGAAGGCGACCACGCGATCCTTCATCATGGCGCGACCGATGCAGTCCATGATCGCCAGCGGCAGGCCGCGGTCGTGGTTTTCCCTGGTGACGATCCGGTAGTTGCCGTCCTCGGTGAACAGGCCCGGCCAATCCTCAAGATTGTTGTCGTCAACGCAGGCGACGTAGCGGCTCATCAGAAGCTCGATCTGGTATCGGGCTTCCAGGGTGCTCAGCTTCGGCATGGTCAAAGGCCCATGAAGTGGCGGTAGCCGCGCCAGAAGCCGCGCACCGATGTCTCCGTCGCGCGGCCCGACTGGCTGGACGCGACGTCGCGGCCGCCCAGCTCCATGATCGACGTCATGCCTTCTTCCGAGCCTGATATCCCGCGCTGCACGTAGTCTCCGATCACGCCGTCTTCCATGGAGATGAACCCGGCGGGCCCCGCCAGATTGCTCTGCTTGCGGCGGATCATCTTCATCTCGTCATCGTCGTCCTTGTAGCCGAAGAAGGCCCAGTGCAGTTCGCTTTCGCCCAGTCCCAGCGGCGTGAACCAGCGCACGGCGAGGCTGTTATGGATCTGTTGAACAACGAAATTGGGGAAGATCGACTGGATCGCCAGGGTGGTGCCGTCTGCGTGCTCAAGCCGGCGATCGAGGACGCTCGGATCGGCGAGACCGACATCCTTCATCAGCGCCCGCTGCCCTTCATAGCCGCCTTCGCGGCTGGTCTGCGCCTTGGAATAGCTGATGTGATGGTGGCCGGTATCGCTCACCTCGATGCCGCCATCCATGGTCAGCGTGTTCAGCCGGAAGGTGGTGAAGAATGCGTGCAGGATCGTCGCGTGATAGGGATCGCGCACGTTCTCGGCGTAGAGCTTCCAGTTGTTGTTCATCTTCTGGTGATGATAGCCGAGAAGCTCGATCGGCCGGCTGAACAGCCGCCTGATATTCGCCATCATGCCTGCGCCGAGATACTCTTCGAGCGGCGGCGTCTCGTCGCTGAACGTGCCGAAGACGATGCCATGTGTCGTCTCCACGCGCAGTTTCTGCAGCCCGTGCTGCTTCATGTCGAACTCGGGCGGCATGCCGCCTTTTCCGTCGACACCCTGCCGGAACGGCACCGAGCGCAGATCGCCTTTCAGCGTGTAGTTCCAGGCGTGATAGAGGCAGGTGAAGTTGTTCACCTTGCCGTAGGCTTCCGGGCACAGCAGCGCGCCTTTATGGGCGCAGCGATTGACGAAGGCGCGGACCCCTCCCTCCGCATCGCGCACCACGATCACCGGCGTCGTGCCGATGGAGATCGTGCGGAAGCTTCCCGGTTCCGGCAGCTCGATCTCCAGCGCCAGAAAGTTCCAGGTCGGTCCCTGGAAGATCCTGCGCTGCTCCGCCTCGTAAAGCTCGGGATCCTGGAAGACCCAGTACGGCGTGCGGGTGACACCGTCGCCGGGCCACGCGCGGGAATTGCCGGAGAGATGTGCTGACGACATGAAATATCCGGTGTTGCGTCAGTTCAGTGTGACGTTGGCCGACTTGATGACGTTCGTCCAGCGCGCCAGCTCTTCCTTGATCAGGGCCGCCATCTCCTGCGACGTGCCGCCTACCGGCTCCGCCACCTGCGCCGCAAAGCGGTCGCGGACATCGGGCATCTTCATGATGTCGGCGATGGCGCTGCTGAGCTGCTGCGCCAGCGGTTGCGGCGTTCCGGGCGGCGCGGCGATGCTCACCCACGTCGCGGACAGAAAACCGGGGAAGCCGGATTCGATCATCGTCGGCACCTCGGGAAGGATCGAAAGGCGCTTGTCCGTCGCCACCGCCATGATCCTGAGCGTGCCGGCCTTATGCTGCTGCACCGAGACCGCCAGATTGTCGAAGAACATGTCGATGCGGCTGCCCATGAGGTCGGTCAGGGCCGGCGTCGTGCCGGTATAGACGACATGGGTCATCTCCACCTTGCCCATGAGCTGAAGCATCGCCGCGGTCAGATGCGACGTGGTGCCGTTGCCCTGCGAGCCGTAAGTCAGCTTGCCGGGCTCCTTGCGGGCCAATTCGACCAGCTCCTTGACGGTCTTTGCCGGCATGTCCGGCCGCACTTCCAATCCCGTCGGCACGATGCTCAGCACCGAGATCGGCACAAACTTGTCAGGATCGTAGGAGAGTTCCTTGTAGAGCGCGCGATTCACCACCAGCGGTCCCGGCGCCGTGCACATCAGCGTGTGACCATCGGGTGCGGCGCGGTAGACGAGATCGGCGCCGATATTGCCGCCAGCACCCGGCCGGTTTTCGATGACAAAGGGCTGCCCGAATTTCGCGCTCAGCTTGTCGGCGACGATGCGCCCCTGCACATCGATAGCGCCGCCCGCGGGATACGGCACGATGATCCTGACAGTCCGCGTGGGATAGCTGCCCTGAGCCGCGACCTCAGTCGCCCCCAGCAGCCCCAGACAGGCAAGTGCCGCAAACGCGAGACGCATCGTCGTTTCCTCCCCTTAATTTTAGGAAACGACGATACTGCCAATAGGCACGACCATCAACCGATGAAGCCCGCCGGGATCGGACGGGAGCCACATCGACGCATCACTCCATAGAATTGGGCAACCAGAGCGATAGCTCGGGATAAGCGATGAGCAGCGTCATGATAATGACTTCGCAGCCGAGGAACCAGAAACAGCCCCGGAAGATCGTTTCCAGCGGGATCGAATCGCCGACCGCGTTTTTCACGACATAGACGTTGAAGCCGACCGGCGGAGTGAGCAGGCCGATGCCGATATACTTGACCACCAGCACGCCCAGCCAGACCAGATCCAGCCCCAGCGCATTGAACATCGGCACGAAGACCGGAATGGTCAGCAGGATCATTCCGAGCGGATCGAGAAACATGCCGAGGATGAGATAAATAAACGACACGCCGATCACCAGATGCAGCGGCTCGAGCGCCCAAGTTCCGATGATCTCGGTGAACAACGTCGACGCGCCCGCCAGCGCGAGGAACTTGGTGAAAATCACCGCCCCCATGCCGACAAAGAACAGCTGGGCCGTGGTACCGATTGCGTCCTTGAAGCTTTCGACCAGACCGTCCCAGGAAAGCTGGCGGGTTGCAAAACCAATAATGATCGCCAGCAGGGCACCCGCGGCGCCGCCTTCGGTCGGCGTCACGACGCCGGTATACAGGCCACCCATCACCCCGATGATCAGAACCACGACCGGCCAGACCTGAGCAAGAGAGGCCCAGCGCTCTTTCCACAATGCCTCGCGATCGTCGAAGACGATCGGGGGCGCGATCGCCGGATTCCACATTGCCCGGGCGACGATCATGATCATGTAGACCGTGGCCGTCAGCAGCCCCGGAATAATTCCGGCCAGCAGCAGTTTCGTCACGGAAACTTCGGCGAAAATTCCATAGATCACGAACGAGATACTGGGCGGAATCAGCGCATCCAGCGTGCCGCCGCTGGCGCAGACACCCGTTGCCAGCGCCTTGTCGTATTTGTTCTTGATCATCTGGGGGATTGCCAGGCGCGCCATCACGGCCGCGGCGGCAATGCTCGACCCCGAGGCCGCACCGAAACCGGCGCAGGCCCAGTTGGTCGCGACGGCCAGGCCGCCCGGCATCCAGCCAAGCCAGGCAACGGCGGCGCGAAACATCGCCGTCCCGATACCGGAATTGCCGGCGACCGCGCCCATCAGCAGAAACATCGGGATCGCCGAAAGATCCCAGCTCGCCGCGAAGACGAACGGCGCATCGCGGACCACGCTGAGCGCGACATTGAGATTCCGGAGCAGGATAAAGCCGACGAAGGCCACGCTCCCCATCGCGACGCCGATGGGAACGCGCAGGCCGATCAGGACGAGAATGGCAACAATGCTGCCGAGCGCCAGTGTCAGCGGAGTCATGACCGGTCTCCGGTCGTTCCGCGAAGTCCCTGCGATACGTCCGAAATGACGCGCAGGATGAGATAAAGAATGATCAGCGCCCCGGAGAGCGGCAGCAGCCAGCGCGCCGGCCAGATATCGATGAACCGTCCGGCCGCCTGCCAGACTTCGCCCGCCCGCGTCTGCTGCACCGCCCGCAGATAGGTCTGCCAGGTGAAGACCGCCATATAGACCAGCAGCAGTATCCGGACCGCGACTTCGAGCCAGTAAGCGAATTTCTTGCTGCCGATCTGCTGGAAGACGCCGGCAACGATGTGGTTGTCGTTACGCGTGATCCAGGCGAGCGGCAGGAACGCGCAGGCCACCATGTACCACCCGGAAACGATTTCGGTCGTCCCCTGGATCGGACTGTTGAAGACGGTCCGGCCCGTCACGTCGGCCGCGACATGAAGCATCATCGCGACGCCCGCCAGCAGCGCGATCCACAGCATCAGATTGATCGGCCACTCCAGCCAACCCAGCAATTTCTGGACGATCTTCATGCTATCCCCCCGCAACCAGCGAAGTGGGCCCTGAACCGGCTCTGGCTCCCCCGAACCATGACCGCGCCCGCTTCGGTGCCGGCTTTAGCCGGCCATCCGCCCGCTCTCTCAAAGGAGAACAGGCCGGAGCAAGCTCCGGCCTGTGCCCGTTGTTCCTGTCCCGCGAAGCTTACAGCTTGGAGAGATCGATCTTGTCGTAAATCTCGCGCTGGATCGCCACCGCAAACTTGTCGATATCGCGGCCGATGTCCTTCGAAAGACCTTTCCACTTGGTCTGGGCCTTTTCCAGGCTCGCGAGGATGGCCTCGGGGTTCTGCACGCCGAACTTCTTCGCGTCGGCGATGTTTTTCACCCGCTGCGTCTCTTCGTATTTCTTCGCCGCCTCGAGGAAGCCCTTGTCGTCGCCCTGAACGCTCTGCACGCCCTTGGTCTGCTTGATCTCGTTGAAGATCTGCTCGTTCTCCTGAACGAACTGGCCGATCGACAGCGCCGCGCTGACATAGGACATCTGCTTCAGGTGAATCTTCTTCTGTTCGGGCGAAAACTTGTTCCACATCTCACGGTTCCAGATATTGATCGCCGGACCGGTGAGGCCGAGCGGCGTCGACGTGACATGCTTGGCAACATCGGCATAGCCGAAGATCTTCAGCCAGCTATGGACGCCGAACTGGCAGTCGATGCCGCCGCGCTGCAGCAGGCCGACCGCTTCGACGAGCGTCGCCGCGACCGGCACGGCGCCGAGCGCCTGCATGAAGTCGGCATTGCCGCCGGTGCCGCGGACGCGCTTGCCCTTGAGATCCGTCAGGTTCTTGATCGGCTCGCGGCAGGCCAGGTAGTACGGCGAGCTGGTCCAGCCCGACAGCGCCACCATGTTGAGCTTCTTGAACTCTTCCGTGCACGACGGGCATTCCAGCGTCAGGACTTCAAGTGCTGCGCCTGTCGAGGCCACCACGTCGTCGCTGAAGACGATCGTGCTGTAGATCGTGTTGAGCGAGGGAACAAGATTCGGAACGTAGGTCGAGATGGCGAGACCGCCATGCATGAGGCCGTCCTGGACCGCCTGATAGGTCGCCTTCGGATCGGCAAGCTGTCCGCCCGGCACCAGCTTCCAGGTGATGGCGTTGTTGGTTTCCTTGGCGATTTCGGCAAACGCCTTGGGCAATGCGACGCGGTTGAGGTATTCGCCGGCAGGCGGCCACGCACCGAAAACGTATTCGACGGCCGAGGCCTGGCTGGCCAGAAGCGGCAGCGCCATGGCGGCGCCGGCTACGGCCGAAAGGGTACGATTGAAGTTCATGGGTGTTCCTCTCCTCTGTTCGGGCGGCTGATTGATCGTCATCGGCGCGTCAACGCCATGCAAAGCCGCATTAACCCAAGCCTTTAGCATAGTCCGGATGGACGCGCCAAGACCGGGCCAGTCACCCGGCCGGGAGTGGGCAAACCCAAAAAGGGAGCGCGCTTCCGGTATGTCCCTCAAATCAGAGGGAAATCACGAGAGACCGCTCAGCCGAAGCTGAACCCGCCATCGACAGCGATCGACTGCCCGGTAATAAACTGGCTCGCATCGGAGGCCAGAAAATAGGCAGTGCCCGCCAGATCGCTGGCGTCAATCACCCGTGGAATCGCCTGCGCCGATTTCGCACGCTTCGCCCGCTCATCGCTTGTGATCGGGTTGGGACGGGCAACACCGGTCTCGATGGAGCCCGGCAGGATCGCGTTCACCGTGATGCCGTGCTCACCGAGTTCCTTGGCCAGCGCGCGGGTCATGCCGATCAGCGCCGCTTTCGAGGTGATGTAGTGAACATAAGGCCGCGCCGGTGGATTGCGGACGGTGGCGGAGGAAAAGATGATGATGCGGCCCCAGCCGGCTTCGATCATCCCCGGCGTCACGGCCCGCACGCAGTTGAAGGCGCCGGTGACGTTCACGTCCATTGCCTTCTGCCAGTCGGCATCGGTGATGTCCTGAACCTTGGTCGGCGCAAGACCGGTCCAGCGGGCATTGCTGACCAGGATATCGACGCGCCCGAATTTCTCTTTCGCCCGCGCCACCATGGCGGCCACGGCAGCCGGCTTGGTCACATCCGTCTCGACACCGATGGCATGTCCGCCGGCGGCAATGATCTCAGCCGCGACGCTCTCGGCGGTCTTCGGATTCTGCTCGGCGACGACGACGCGGATCTTCCGCTCGCCGAAATACAGCGACATCGCGCGGCCGATCCCCTGGCCCCCGCCGGTGATGATGCAGACGCGCTCGCTCATTCCCGTCCCGGGCCGGTCCGCCAGGAATCCGTTGCCGATTCCAGATACGACAGGATCTGGGTGAAGATGACTCCGAGGATCACAACAAAGACCAGCGACACCATCATTTCCGTCGTCTTCAGCTTCTGGCCGTAGAAGGCGATGCTGAAACCCAGGCCCGCGGTCGCGCCGAACAGTTCGGCCGCGATCACACCCGTAAGCGCACGACCGACAGCGAGACGCAGACCAGCGATCAGGATCGGGACGGACCCGGGCAATGCCACTTTCAGGAAGATGTCGTGCTGCCGGGCGCCGAAGGAGCGCGCGGCGCGCACCAGATCCTGATCCACATTCTTGATGCCGGACAGGGTGTTGGCGTAGATCGGCGTCAGGGCAAAGAGAAAGGAGATCGCGATGATCGTCGGCTCACCAAGACCCAGCCACGCAACAAAGATCGGATAGAAGGCGATTGTCGGCGACGAGTATTTGAACCAGACGAACGGCTCGAAAATATGCTCGATGGTCCGCGACCAGGCCGCCAAGACACCCATCGCGCCGCCGATCACGACCGCGAGAGTCACGCCCCAGAAAAATTCGTAGAGGCTGACCCCAACGTTCTCGCCGAGTTCCCCGCTTCTGAACTGACGCAGCATGTCGCCGGCCACGCGGGTCGGGGTGGAGACGAAAAATGCCTTCACAAAGCCAAGGTCGACCGACAGCTGCCACACGATCAGAATCACGGCAAACGAGATGAAGCCGCAGATCAGGGCCTGGTTGCGCTCGAACAGCCGGGTCACGATGCCGGCCTCCAGCTGCGCACATGGTCCTCGACCATCTTCACCGCGACGGTCAGCCCGTAGCCGAAGAAACTCACGGCAAACGCGTAGACGAGCAGACTGTCGATCTGCATCCCCTGCCCGTAGCTCATGAGCTGGTAACCCATGCCGGCCTGCGAGACGAACATCTCGCCGACGATGACGCTCAGAACGCCACGCCCGATACCGAGACGGATGCCGAGCAGGATGGCCGGCAGCGATCCCGGAACCAGCACTTTCACGAAGATGTCCCGCCTGGTCGCGCCGAAGGCGAGCGCCGCCTGGATCAGGCGGTTATCAGCATTGCAGACACCGGCCGTGGTGTTCACGAGGATGGGGAAGACAGCGCCCAGAAAAACCACCGCGATCTTCGACATCATGCCGATACCGAGCCACACGATCAGGATCGGCAGCAGCGCCAGACGTGGGGCCGTATAAAGCGCCATCAGCGGCGGCTCCAGAAACAGCCGCAGACGCTTCGAGGTGCCCAACATCAGGCCGGCCGGCACGCCGACGACCAGCGCCGCCGCAAACCCCACCGCGAATTCCGCAAAGCTGATCCATGCATGAAACAGAAAATTGTCGTTCTGGAAAATATGCAGCGCCGCCCGGAACACCTGTGTCGGCTGGCTGGTGTAGCGGATGTTGATCCATCCCGCCCCGGCAGCCACTTCCCACAGCACCAGAAATGCCAGAACCGAGATCGTCGAGACGGCCGCGCCGTAATAGCGGTCGAGCCGCAACCGCATGGATGGGCTGACCAGCCGCCCGATCTGCGTGGCAACCGCCATCAGACGACGTCCCGCACCATCTGCAGACTGCGCATGTCTTCGGCGATGTAGTCGCGCAGCTTGCGGCGATATTCCACGAAAGCCGCGCTATCGAGCATGGCGGCGGTGCGGGGACGCGGCAGGTCGATTTCCATGACGTCCCGGATATGGCCCGGGTTCTTGCCCATCACCACGACCCTGTCGCCGAGGAAGATGGCTTCGTCGATCGCGTGGGTCACGAAGATCGCCGTCTTCTTGTCGCGCTCCCAGATCCGCAGCAGCTCGTCGCCCATGACTTCGCGGGTCTGTGCATCCAGCGCACCGAACGGCTCGTCCATCAGCAGGACATCCGGATCGACCGCCAGGGCGCGCGCGATGTTGACGCGCTGACGCATGCCGCCCGAAAGCTGGTGCGGATGATAGTCGGCGAAGTTGCCGAGGCCGACCATGTCGACATAACGCTTCACGCGCTCGTTGATGTCGTCGCGCGTCCAGCGCTGCAGTTCGAGGCCGAACCGGACATTGCCATGCACGGACCGCCATGGCATCAGCGAGGCGTCCTGAAAGACCATGGCGCGGTCGCGGCCGGGACCGGCAACCTCGCGGCCCTCGACCTTGATCGATCCCCGCGCCCGGGGGATGAGGCCGGCGATGGCCAGCAACAGCGTGCTCTTGCCGCAGCCGCTGGATCCGACGATGGTGACGAACGACCCTTTGTCGATCGACAGGTTGATCCGGTCGACGGCGGTGAAGACCTCTTCGCTCTTCGGCTTCTTGTATTCGATGGCGACGTCGCGGAGCTCGATCTGCCCCATTATTTCGGCTTCCAAGCGTCGATGCTGGCCATGAACCGGTTGTCGACGAACTTCTCGCGCGGCCATGGCTCCTTGACGTCGCCGGCGGCGATGGACATGTCGAAGAACCGCTTCATGCCTTCGTCGGTGGCGAGCCGGCCATCCTCGCGCCAGCCGCTGAGCAACAGGTCATAGGCGCGCTCCGCGTATTTCTCTTCAAGGCGGGCCCGCGTCACCAGCGTCTTCACCGCCAGCGCCTTGTCGGACTTCGCAAGCCGGACGGCCTTGATGAAGGCCCGCAGCGTTGCCCTGATCGTTTCGGGATTGCCGTTGATGAATTTCTGCGAGGCGTAGAACGACTGGATCGGAAAGTCCGGCATGAAATCGGATTGCCGGGCGACCAGGGTATAGCCCCGCTCCTCGGCGATGAAATTGTGCGGCAGCGAGAAGACGCCGACGTCGATCTGCTTGGTCTCCATCGCAGCCAGCCGCTCGGGCGAACCGCCGCCCTGGATGATGCGGCCATCCCGCTGCGGATCGAGGCCGGCTTCCTGCATGGCAAGCCGGGTCAGCGCGTCGGTCGATGAACCGAACCGGGTAATGCCAAAGCGCTTTCCCTTGGCCTCCGCCATCGTCTTGATCGGCGGCACCGCGTACCAGAAGAACGGCATCTGGTTGAAGCCGCCGAAGAAGACCTTCACGTCCTCGCCGGCGGCGATCGCCGCAAGCACGCTGGTCGGCGCCGCGACGCCAATGTGCACGGATTCAGCGACCAAGCCACGCGTCAGATCGGAGCCACCGCGAAACGCGATGAGCTTCACGTTCAGGCCTTCAGCCTTGAACAGGCCGGTGTCCTCGGCAAGATAGAGCGGCAGAAAGGTTGAATCGGTGATCGAGACGCCGATCGTGATATCCGGGGTCTCAATCTTCGCCTGCGCGTGGACAGGGGCGGCCGTCAGAACCGGCAAGCCGCCTGCCGCCAGGAGCCAACCCGCAACGATCGTCAAAAACCGGCGACGCATCCGCTTCCTCCATCCCTCAGGGTTTTTTGCACCTTATCGGGCGCATCGGACCGCCGCAAGATGAGCCCCCGCTAGCGCAATGACGATCCGATGACGCTTGTAAAAGGCAACCAATTGCCCGAGGCAGATGGTGCTATCGCATGCCCGCCTCAGGCGAGTTCGAACCGGATATCCTGGGCGCCCTTCCACAAAGTCAGCTTACCCAGGGCCATCAGGTTCTCGAGGCCATCGGTGATCGTGATGAAATGATTGCCGGCAAGCTGCCCCATCTTGCTGGCGAAGCGGACGCCCCCATAGGCGAGCAGGATCTCGGTCTCGCTGATGCCGCCCGGATACAAGATGAACTGCCCGGGTGCCGGATAGCTGGTGTGGTTTTCGTAGCCCAGGCCGAGATCGAGCTCGCCCAGCGGAATCCAGCACCCCTCGCCGCTCCAGCGGACATGGATGATGCGCTCCTTGTACGGCAGCAGGCTGCGGAACTTGGCGACGGTTTTGGGAGCCGCTTCGGTTTCGAAACGGGCGCCGAAAACATGCGGGCCCGCGGTAATGCGAAGTTCTGCCATGACGGTCGCGCTCCGGCGCTTTGAGAGGAAGTCGCGGCAAGACTTATCAAGCCGGGGGGCAAAGAAAAAGAAAATACCGCCGGGATTGGCCGCCCGCATAAGGACGAAAATTAGGCAGAAATGGCAGTGCCGTCAGTCCAGCATCGCCGCGAACGCAGGCGACATATGCTCGACAAATCCGCGAACCCGACGGATGCCAAACCGCCGCAATGTCATGCCGTCGCGCAAACGCCAGGCCCGCCGCCAGACCAAGGCTGTCAGCGCCGTGACAAGGGCATCCGCGCACATGCATTGCGGGTGCATCACCGAAACCGACGCCACGTTTCCGGTATCGGGCGGCCGGCGCGTGGATCGATGGTGTGCGAGCTAACAGCTAGTCGATGAGGATCGTGAGTTTCACTGTGCCAAATGTAGTTTCAGAAAAGCCCGAACATCGCTCCAGTACTGGTCGCGGACCCTGTAGAACCAGTCATGACCTCCTGGGTAGCTCGTGTTCGATCTGAACGTGGCTTTCGCGAGCTTTTCCATATTTGGCACGAACGCTCTCGTAAGCGGCTGGCGTATCGGCTCTCCATCCTGCGCGCCGACGGCCAGAAACACTGGCGCGGCGACGTTCGCTAGCTGCTCTTCTTGCGATGCGTCCCGGAGATTATATTTCAGGCCAGTGAGTGCCGCTGGCGCGAGCAACACGACCGCGCGCAAACGACGATTGCCCATCGCCGTCCATAGCGTGACGTTTCCGCCTTCAGAAAAGCCGATCACGGCGATTCGATCGGAGTCCACGTTTGGAAGCCCCGAGAGATACACGACCGCACCGTTCACGGTCCGCATGCCACGTTCAACGACTTCGGTCCATGCGGCTGGATCGCCAGCAGGACGGCCGCGCTGCATGTTGGCAGAGCTGGCCAGAAAGTCTCGGATCGGCGCGATCGCGACGTAACCATCGGCTACGATCGCCCGCACAAAATCAGCGACATCTGTCCCTTGGGCCTTGGCACCTTCATACCCCGAAAGGCGAACCACAGTGCCGTGGTTGTAGATAACGGCAGGAAGGCGTTCCGATCCGGAGGGGGCGGCGAATAATGCGGAAACTTTCTCGCCACGCTCGGTGGCAAATTCGACTTGCGTCACTTGCTGAGCGTGCGCAAGGACGGGATATGCCGCCAACCAAAACGCCGCAAATAAAACACCGCGCGTCGTTACGAAGGGCATGACACCTCCCTTTGACAGAGCCGCTGGCATCATAGGCACTCATCGCCCCGCCTGCCAATCGCAGGCCAACACCCACAAGGAGACAAATCATCCAGGAGTCGGAGGATGATCTGTAAAAAAATGAGGTTTGCCCCTCTATCGAGAGATCACGGATGCAATTGTGAGGGCGGTTGAGGATGAGCGGAGCGGCGCGCTGCAGTCGTCTTTAAGACGCAATGGGCTCAACAATTCTCCCCTATAGAGGGCCTGAAAGCGCAGAGGATGGAGGCCGTTCTTGACGTAGCGAACCACGGCCGGAAGATCACCGGTCAGACGAGTTCCGGATTTTCCTGCACGGGTCAGCTTCAGTTGGCGACGCACCATGAGCCGTCTCGGCAGACCGTGACTCTCGTTCCGTCCTATACCATCCGACAAC
>OZ257155.1:1662500-4958815 GCA_965279355.1 Alphaproteobacteria bacterium
ACTGAAGGACCAAATCTCTCCGGTCCATACTTCCCATGTCAAGGTCTGGTAAGGTTTTGCGCGTAGCATCGAATTAAACCACATGCTCCACCGCTTGTGCGGGCCCCCGTCAATTCCTTTGAGTTTTAATCTTGCGACCGTACTCCCCAGGCGGTGTGCTTACCGCGTTAGCTGCGACACCGGCAAGCTAGGCTCACCAGCGTCAAGCACACATAGTTTACGGCGTGGACTACCAGGGTATCTAATCCTGTTTGCTCCCCACGCTTTCGCGCCTCAGCGTCAGTTGTGGTCCAGTTGGCCGCCTTCGCCACCGGTGTTCTTCCCAATATCTACGAATTTCACCTCTACACTGGGAATTCCACCAACCTCTCCCACACTCTAGCCTCGAAGTTTCGAACGCAGTTCCCGGGTTGAGCCCAGGCATTTCACGCCCGACTATCGAAGCCGCCTACGCGCCCTTTACGCCCAGTAATTCCGAACAACGCTAGCCCCCTTCGTATTACCGCGGCTGCTGGCACGAAGTTAGCCGGGGCTTATTCGGTAGGTACCGTCATCATCGTCCCTACCAAAAGGGCTTTACAACCCGAAGGCCTTCATCACCCACGCGGCATTGCTGGATCAGGGTTTCCCCCATTGTCCAATATTCCCCACTGCTGCCTCCCGTAGGAGTCTGGGCCGTGTCTCAGTCCCAGTGTGGCTGGTCGTTCTCTCAAACCAGCTACTGATCATCGCCTTGGTGAGCCATTACCTCACCAACTAGCTAATCAGACGCGGGCTCCTCCAATAGTGGATTGCTCCTTTCCCCCTAGGGGCTTATCCGGTATTAGCCGCAGTTTCCCGCGGTTATTCCGAGCTACTGGGTAGATTCCCACGTGTTACTCACCCGTCTGCCACTCCTGCATTGCTGCAGGCGTTCGACTTGCATGTGTTAGGCATGCCGCCAGCGTTCGTTCTGAGCCAGGATCAAACTCTCAAGTTAACTTCCTCGTTGCTAGAGACCGAAGCCTCCGGCGCTGAGCAAGTAACGGACTTCCCGCTCATTACTGTATAAAAACGCACAAACGTATCTTTCGATACTTTTGTTCGAGATGCACAGACTGAGCGTAAGCCGTTAGACCTACCGCCGCCCGCGCATCCCTTCCTCGATATGCACTTGTCAAAGAACACTTCGCCGCTCCGGCCTTTTCGGTCGGTTTTTTAGGCCACCAGGTCGGTGCGGCGAGGGCGGGAGTAATACTCGCCCCCCTCCCCCCTGTCAAGCAAACCACGTCTCTTTTTTGCGTTTTTTTTGCACCGCGGAAAAAGCGCGTGAAAGCTTGATAATTCACGCCTTTTTCATCTCGCACCGCGGGAAATGGCGCGAGTTTATCCACACACTGCCGAAGATTCTTGCGCGTCTCCGGTCGCGTTTTGCGCTTTGGCGGGAAACAAACGTATCAATCGGGCGATTCAGCGTCGGCGTTTACGCGCCGATCGCGACGAATGTTCAAACAGACGCTCGAACATCGACACGATCGGCGCTGAAACCACGCGCAACGCTGCTTATGCGCTGCGACGACGCACTGTTTTCTCAGAGGCCGCGCCCGACTGCGCCGTCAGCGTCAATCCGGCCGCGCCAACACTGACTTTCACGGTCTCGCCGTCCTTCACGCTGCCGTCGAGAATCATCTTCGCCAGCGGGTTCTGCAGCTCGCGCTGAATGACCCGCTTCAACGGCCGCGCGCCATACACCGGGTCGTAACCAGCTTCGGCGAGCCACGCGATCGCCGCCGCGTCGAGATCCAGCACGATCTTGCGATCGGCCAGCATCTTGCGCAAACGCATCAGCTGGATGTCGACCACGCCCGCCATGTGCGAACGCGACAGACGATGGAACAACAGAATCTCGTCGAGCCGGTTCAGGAATTCTGGACGGAACGCGCCACGCACGACCTCCATGACCTGGCCGCGCACCGCTTCGATGTCCTCGCCGTCGGGCTGATTCGCCAGCACGTCGCTGCCGAGATTCGATGTGAGGATGATCATCGTGTTGCGGAAATCGACGGTGCGGCCCTGACCGTCGGTCAGACGCCCGTCGTCGAGAACCTGCAGCAGCACGTTGAACACGTCCGGATGCGCCTTCTCGACTTCGTCGAACAGCACGATCTGGTAAGGCCTGCGACGCACGGCTTCCGTCAACGCACCGCCTTCGTCGTAGCCGACGTAACCCGGCGGCGCGCCGATCAGCCGCGCAACGGAATGCTTCTCCATGTATTCCGACATGTCGATGCGGACCAGCGCCTGATCGCTGTCGAACAGGAATTCGGCGAGCGCCTTGGTGAGTTCCGTCTTGCCGACACCGGTCGGACCGAGGAACAGGAACGAGCCCAGCGGACGATTGGGATCCTGCAGGCCGGCGCGCGCGCGGCGCACCGCTTCGGACACCGAACCGATCGCCTCGTCCTGGCCGATCACGCGGCGCCGCAGTGCCTCTTCCATCTTCAGAAGCTTTTCGCGCTCGCCGGCGAGCATCTTGTCGACCGGAATGCCGGTCCACCGCGACACCACGGCGGCGATATCGGTCTCGAGAACTTCCTCGTTGAGCATGCGGCCCTGCTGACCCGCTTCGGCAGCCTGCACTTTCTGCTCAAGCTCGGGAATGCGGCCGTACTGCAGCTCGCCGGCCTTGGCGAGATCGCCGCGGCGTAGCGCCTGCTCCAGTTCCGTGCGCGCATGATCGAGCTGTTCCTTGATCTTCTGGGCACCGGACAGCACGTCCTTTTCGGCGCGCCACTGACTGGTGATCTCGGCCGATTGCGCCTCCAGCTTGACCAGATCTTCCTCGATCCGCTTCAGCCGGTCGCGCGATCCCGCGTCGGATTCCTTCTTCAGCGCTTCGCGCTCGATCTTCATCTGGATGATGCGGCGGTCGAGTTCGTCCAGCTTCTCCGGCTTGGAATCGACGGCCATGCGCAGACGGCTCGCCGCCTCGTCGACCAGGTCGATCGCCTTATCCGGCAGGAAGCGGTCGGTGATGTAGCGATTCGACAGCGTCGCCGCGGCGACGATGGCGGCATCGGTGATCCGGACTCCGTGATGCAGCTCGTATTTTTCCTTGAGGCCGCGAAGGATCGAGATCGCATCCTCGACCGTCGGCTCGGGCACGAAGACCGGCTGAAAGCGCCGCGCCAGGGCCGCGTCCTTCTCGATATGCTTGCGGTATTCGTCGAGCGTCGTGGCACCCACGCAATGCAGTTCACCGCGCGCCAGCGCGGGCTTGAGCATGTTGGAGGCATCCATCGCGCCGTCGGCCTTGCCGGCGCCGACCAGCGTGTGCAGCTCGTCGATGAACAGAATGATTTCGCCGGCCGCGGTCCCAACTTCGTTGAGGACGGCCTTCATCCGCTCTTCGAACTCGCCGCGATATTTTGCGCCGGCGATCATGGAGCCCAGATCAAGCGACAGCAGCCGCTTGTCCTTGAGCGATTCCGGCACGTCGCCGTTGACGATGCGCAGCGCCAGGCCTTCGACGATGGCTGTCTTGCCGACACCGGGTTCGCCGATCAGGACCGGATTGTTCTTGGTGCGGCGCGCCAGAACCTGGATCGCGCGGCGGATTTCCTCATCGCGACCGATCACGGGATCGAGCTTGCCTTCGCGCGCCGCGGCCGTGAGATCGCGGGAATATTTTTTCAGCGCATCGTAGCTGTCTTCCGCCGTCGCGGAATCCGCCTTGCGGCCCTTGCGGACCTGCTCGATGGCGGCGTTCAGCGATTCCGGCGACAGACCTGCGGCGGACAGAATCCGCTCGGCCGGTGTGCCTTTCGACAAAGACAGCGCCAGCAACAGGCGCTCGGCGGTGACGAACTGATCGCCTGCCTTATCAGCGGCTTTTTCCGCGGTCTCGAAGACTCGCGCGAGTTCCGGCGCCATGAAGACCTGACCGGCACCGCCGCCTTCGACACGCGGCTGCTTGCCGAGCTCGGTCTCAATGTCGCGCAGCGCGCGATCGGGATCGGCGCCGGCGGCGCGCATGAGATTGGCGGCAAGGCCTTCCTTGTCCTCCAGCAGAATTTTGAGAAGGTGCTCAGGTGTCAGCCGCTGGTGGCCGGAGCGCTGGGCAAGCGTCTGGGCGGACTGGATAAAGCCGCGGGAGCGCTCGGTGTATTTTTCCACATTCATCGTCGTGCAACCCCAATGAAAGTCCCCCGGAAGGGCGGACAGGTTCGCAGGGACCCGCAACGGCGTCCCTACGCGCTATATGGGTATCCAATGCGGTCGGACAAGTAGATTATGAGGAATTGACGGCTCTTTTGGCGCCCGGATAATCCAAGGTTCTCATGCCACTAACGCTCACCCACATCTATCGGCACCCCGTGAAAGGCCTGACCCCCGAGCTCATGGAGCGGGTCACGCTGAGCCCCGGAAAAGGCCTCCCGCACGACCGGCAGTTCGCCCTGGCGCATGGCTCGACAAGGTTCGATCCGGCGGCACCGGAGTGGATGCCCAAGACGAACTTCCTGATGCTGATGCGGAACGAGCGGCTCGCGAAACTGAAGACCCAGTTCGACGACAAGACCGGCATGCTGACGATCCAGCGCGACGGCAAAACCGTCGCCACCGGAAATCTGCGCGAGGATACCGGCCGCACCGTGATCGAGCAGTTTTTCGCCGCCTATATGGAAAGCGAAGCGCGCGGCGCGCCGCATCTGGTTGAGGCGCCGAATCACATGTTCTCCGATACCGCCGCGAAGGTCGCCTCGATCATCGGCCTGGCCTCGATCCGCGATCTCGAACGGGTCGTGCGGGCGCCCATCGACCCCAGGCGCTTTCGCGCCAATTTCTATTTCGAAGGCGGCCGCGCCTGGGAAGAGTTCGACTGGGTCGGCCGCGAAATCGCCATCGGCAAGGTCCGCCTGAAGATCGCCAAGCGCATCGTCCGCTGCCCGGCCACCAACGTCGACCCGGAGACCGCCGAGCGCGACATGAACATCCCGGTGTCGCTGCAGCAGGGCTTCAAGCACGCCGACATGGGCGTCTACGGCGAGATCCTGGACCCCGGTGAAGTCGTGATCGGCAACCAGCTCACGCCGCCTTCAGTCTGATCCATGCAAATGGAAGCGCTTCGAGGATCGAAATAGCGAAGAAGCGTGCACCACAAAAATTATTGTCATCCCAGCGAAAGCTGGGACCCAGCCGTTGGGCGGTCGTCACAGGGACGTTCCAGGGTGACTGCAGAGCCGTTCCGATATCTGGGTCCTAGCTTTTGCTGGGATGACAGATAAGGGAGTACGCGTCGGACACGATCCGATGTCGGTGAACGGACACACAAACAAAAACGGCGGCGCCTAAGCGCCGCCGTCCTTAAAACCAGCTATTGGTCAGTCAACGCGGCGGAACGTCGCCGGTCAGCGGCTGCGGGGCGGCGCCCGGATCCTGCTGTGTCAGATCAAACTGCTGCGGCTGCCCGCTCTGTTGCGGCTGCTGCGGCTGCGCGTTCTGTTGATGCGGCTGCGCATTCTGCTGATGCGGCTGCGGCGGCTGCTGACCACCCTGCTGCTGCGGCTGCTGGCCGCCCTGCTGCTGCGGATGCTGCGGGCGCTGACCGTCGCTGTTGGCGTTGATCACGCGGTAATAGTGCTCGGCATGCTGATAATAATTCTCAGCCGAGATGCGGTCGCCCGCTGCCGTCGCATCGCGTGCGAGGGCCAGGTACTTCTCCAGCACCTGATAGGCGTTTCCGCGAATGCGCACTTCGGGACCGCTGCTGTCGAAAGTCTGCGCGCGGGCCGGCATATGCGGCTTGTTGTTCCGACCGCCGCCGCCGCCACCGTTGTTGCGGCCGCGCTGGCGTTTCATATTGTTCATGCCGAAGCTCACTGTAAGGCCTTTATGTTAGTTAGCCTGGTGATGAGAAAGCCTGGTCAATCCAGGGGGGCCTGGTTAATGACGAGCCCAGGTCAGCTCGAAATCCAACCGGCATCTGCCGACGCCCCAAACGCCGACGGCGAATATTTTGCCGGTGGCTAAAGAACCGCAGGGACCCCGACCAACAACCCTGATTCCCGGTTCGCCTTGAAGCTTAGCGACCCTCGGGGGTCAATCCAAGTCATATTTTTACTGCGGGAAGCCGCTGCGCCACGACGCATCGGACGATCCCGGCGAGGTCCTTATGGCGCGCGAACGCCGCAAAACCCGCTTCCCGAAGGAAAACCTCAACATCTTTTTCCTGCCCCTCGCCGATCTCCAGCGCGACCGCACCGTCATCGCTCAACAGCGACGGGAGTAACGGGATGAGGCGACGATAGGCATGCAATCCATCGGGACCGCCATCCAGCGCCAGGCGCGGATCGCGTTGCACTTCGGGCTGCAACCGCGCGAGATCACCGGTTGGAATATAAGGTGGGTTGCCGATGACGATATTGAAAGGCCCCTCGATGCCGCCAAGCCCGGCGCTCCAGTCGGCTTTCGCAAACCGGATCCGTTGATCGAGCTTCAGGTTCGCCGCGTTGAGACGCGCAACGTCGAGAGCCTCATCACTGCAATCGACCCCGACACCCTGTGCCGAGCGAAGCTCGCTCAGCAACGCCAGCAACAGGCACCCGCTGCCGGTACCGAGATCCAGCAGACGCAGCGGACGGTCACGATCGGCAATCGTCTCCAGAACCGCGGCCACAAGTGTTTCGCTGTCGGGACGCGGAATCAGGACATCCGGTGACACCGTAAAATCGAGACTCCAGAACTCGCGCCGCCCCAGAAGATGCGCCATCGGTTCGCGCGCCACGCGGCGGGCCAGCAAGGCCGCAAGGCGCGATGCCGCAGCTTCCTCTACGTCCCGCTCCGGCCACGCGACCACGGTTTCGACCGGCACCAGAAGTGCTGTCGACACAAGAAGCCTTGCATCCAATGCCGCGGATTCGATTCCAGCCGCCTGCAACGCAGCGCGGCTGCTCATCAATGCTTCGCCGATGGTGCTCACGGCAGTTCGGACAGCCGGCTCGCGCGATCGTCCGAGATCAGGGCATCGATCAGCTCGTCCAGCGCTTCGCCTGAGATGACCTTCTCGATCTTGTAGAGCGTGAGATTGATCCGGTGATCGGAGACGCGTCCTTGCGGAAAGTTGTAGGTGCGGATGCGTTCCGACCGGTCGCCGGTACCGACCTGCGTGCGGCGATTGGCGGATCGCGACGCCTCCACTCTTTCCCGCTCTGCTTCATAGAGGCGCGCGCGCAGGATCTTCATCGCCTTCGCCTTGTTCTTGTGCTGCGACTTTTCATCCTGCTGCTGCACGACGACACCAGTCGGCAGATGCGTGATGCGGACGGCACTGTCGGTCGTGTTGACCGACTGGCCGCCGGGTCCGCTGGAGCGGAACACATCGATCCGCAGGTCTTTTTCCTCGATCTTGATATCGACTTCTTCCGCTTCAGGAAGCACCGCTACCGTCGCGGTCGAGGTATGGATGCGGCCGCTGCCTTCGGTTTCGGGCACACGCTGCACGCGATGGACGCCGGATTCGTATTTCAGGCGCGCGAACACGCCAGCCCCGGAAATCTCGGCAACCGCCTCGCGAAAACCGCCAAGGCCGGTATCGGAAATCTCCATCGCCTCGAACCGCCAGCCGCGCAGCTGGGCGTAGCGCTGATACATGCGGAACAGCACCGCCGCGAACAACGCCGCCTCATCGCCGCCGGTGCCGGCGCGGATTTCAATGATCGCGTTCTTCTCATCCGCCGCGTCCTTGGGCAGCAGCATGATCTGCAACTGCAGCTCCAGTTCCGGCAGCTTTTCCTTGAGCGCGTAAAACTCCGTTTCCGCTATCTTGCGCATCTCGGCATCGCTGCTGCTGTCGCTCATCATCGCCTGCAGGTCGTCGCTTTCCGCGCGTGCCTTGCGCAGCGTCTCGATCGCCTGCACCACCGGCGTCAGGTCCGAATACTCCTTGGACAGCTTCGCGAATTCCTTGGGATCGGCGTCGGGCGCGCCCAGGGCCGCGGTCAGCTCGTGATGGCGCGTGACAACGCGCTGCAATCGTTCTTCGAGACTATTCAACGCTTCTTCTCCTCATCGGCACCGCTGGTGCCGAGACCGAACAGGGTGGCGAGCAGGCGCTCGGCCTCACCCCGCAGATTGGAATCGCCCGATGCCGCCAGTTCGCGCAGCATCTGGGACGGTTCATGCAGCAGGCGGTTGATCAAAAGCTCGGTTGCCCGCGCGGGATCGCCGCCCGCTTCCAGCAGGACCCGCGCGCGATG
The DNA here is from genome assembly GCA_965279355.1 of Alphaproteobacteria bacterium. GTDB lineage: Bacteria > Pseudomonadota > Alphaproteobacteria > CACIAM-22H2 > CACIAM-22H2. The sequence continues at coordinate 1,670,735 of OZ257155.1, forward strand.
CATCTCGAAATGACGCCGCAAAGCCTGAATGGCCGGCACCGCCGTCCGCCCGGCACGATCGCGTGCGAACGAGGCCAGCTCGGCATCAACAATCGCCCAGGCCTCGGTTGCCGACGCTTCCCGCGAGACGCGGCCGCTCATGGCGACGCCTTCAAGGTCGTCCAGGTCGAAGCGGAACGCACCGTCGAGCGGCTCGATGGCGGGATCGACATCGGAGGGAATGCCAAGGTCGATAAACAGCATGGAGCGCCGCCGCCGCAGGCGCAGCGCGTCCTCCACCAGCGCCTTGGTGACGTAGTGCTTGCCGGCACCCAGCGCCGCGATCACGACATCGGCCTCCGCCAGCGCCGCCGACAGCGAGACGAACGATGCCGTGTGGCATTCCAGCGCGCGCGCGGTGGCTTCGGTGCGCGCCGCATTCGGCCCCGTTACCGCCAGTCGCTTCAGTCCCGCCGCGCGGAAATGCTCCACCAGCAGGTCGCCCATATCGCCGGGTCCGATCAGGAGGCCCGCGCAGTTGGAGAGATCGCCATGAATATCGCGGGCAACCTGCACCGCCGCCGACGCCAGGGTCACCGGACGCTCGCCCAGCGCCGTTTCACTGCGCACTCGCTTGGCCACGCCGAAAGCGTGTTGCAGCGCCGTGTCGAGTTCCGGCCCGAGCAGTCCGGCATCGCGGGACCGCCGGTGCGCCTCCTTCACCTGGCCCAGCACCTGCGGCTCGCCGACAATCTGGCTGTCGAGCGACGACGCGACGGCGAAGACGTGTCTTATCGCGTCGGCGCCTGAAAACTGATGCGCATGTTGCGAGAGTTCATCCGTCCCCATGCCGCTGCGCGTGGCGAAAAGACCGAGCACGCGCCGCGCGAAATCACCGGGATCGGACGCCGCCCCCTGCACTTCGACCCGATCGCAGGTCGACAGCAGGATAGCCTGGCTGATGCCCGCGGCCCGCAGATCGGAAAGGAAGCCCCCGATCTCGCCGTCCGCGATGAACAGGCGGTCGCGCAGCGCCGGCGGGCTCGTTCGATGTCCGAACCCCAGAACGACCGGCTGAATGGCAGAGCGCGTCGCGTCGCTCACGACGCTATCGGAACTGGGCGAGACGGTCCTTCAGGGCCTCGAGAGGCACCTCGGCCTGCTCGCCAGAGTCGAGGTCGCGGACGGTCGCCGCGTTTTTCTTCAGCTCGTCGTCGCCGATCAGGATGGCGGCACGCGCGTTGATCTTGTTCGCCGCCTTCATGCGGCGCGACATGTTGCCGCGATAGCCGAGTTCCACCGGAAGGCCGGCGCGGCGCAGTGTCTCGCACAGGGTCTGCGCGACCGCTTCCGCCTCGGCGCCAAGCGGCACGATGGCAAAGGGACGCGGCGCCGCCGGCGCCTCGGCGATCAGCATCGCCAGACGCTCGACACCGGCCGCCCAGCCGATGCCGGGTGTTGCCGGACCGCCCATCTGTTCGATGAGACCGTCATAACGGCCGCCCGCCATCACCGTGCCTTGCGCGCCGAGATCGGTGGTCACGAACTCGAACGCCGTGTGGCAGTAATAGTCGAGACCGCGCACCAGGCGCTGGTTCACATTGAAGGTGATGCCGATCCGCGTCAGGCCGTCGCACACCTTGGCGAAGAACTCCTGCGCCGCCGGTGTCAGTGAGTCGCTGAACAGCGGTGCATCGACGACGATCTTGCGGTCGCCCTCGTCCTTGGAATCGAGAATGCGCAGCGGATTACGATCGAGACGCTTGCGGCTGTCCTCGGACAACCCGCTTTCGTGGCCGCGCAGGAAATCAACCAGCACCTTGCGATAGGCGGTGCGGCTTTCGCTGTCGCCCAGCGTGTTGATCTCCAGGCTCGTGCGCCCAAGGATTCCGAGCGCATCGAGAATACGGGCGCCCGCGGCGATCACTTCGATGTCGGCGAGCGGCTCGGCAACGCCGATCGTCTCGATGCCGATCTGATGGAACTGGCGCAGGCGGCCTTTCTGCGGTCGCTCATAGCGGAACATCGGGCCGTGATAGAAGAACTTGAGCGGCACCTGTTGCGTGAGACCCCCTGAAATGACGGCGCGCGCGACACCCGCCGTGTTTTCGGGTCGCAAGGTGATCTGATCGCCGCCGCGCTCGAAGCTGTACATCTCCTTGGTCACGATATCGGAGGTGTCGCCCAGCGTGCGCTGGAACACGTCGGTGAACTCGAAGATCGGCGTCGCCATCTCCTGAAAGCCGTAGAGCGCGGCAACACGGCGCGCCGTGTCGGCGACATGGCGGTGACGGCGCATTTCATCGGGCAGGATGTCGTGAGTGCCGCGAACGGGCTGCAGAGCGGACATGGTCGATTACTGGCTTTTCTTCAGGAGGCCGTTGCCGGCTCAGCGATCTTGGTTTTTGCGGCCTCGATCTCGGCCGCCTTCTTTTCGACAAGCCCGACGAGGTGGCCGACGATATCGGCATCCTTGAGCCGGTGGTCGGGCTGGCCCGCAATATAGACCATATGCGTGCCGGACCCGCCGCCGGTGAACCCGATATCGGTCTCGCGCGCTTCGCCGGGCCCGTTGACCACGCAGCCGATCACCGACACCGTCATCGGCGTGGTGATATGCGAGAGCTTCTCTTCCAGAACCTCGACCGTCTTGATGACGTCGAACTGCTGGCGGGCGCAGGACGGGCACGCGATCACGGTGACACCGCGACGACGCAGGCCGAGCGACTTCAGGATTTCATAACCCGCCTTCACCTCTTCCACCGGATCGGCGGAGAGCGAGATGCGGATCGTGTCGCCGATGCCGGCCCAGAGCAGCGAGCCCATGCCGATCGACGACTTGATGGTGCCGGCGCGCAGGCCGCCCGCTTCGGTGATGCCGATATGAAGCGGATAGTCGCAGGCATCGGCCAGCTGCTGATAGGACGCGACGGCGAGAAAAACGTCGGATGCCTTCACCGAAATCTTGAACTCCCGGAAATCCTCGTCCTCGAGATACTTCGCGTGGTTGAGCGCGCTTTCGACCATCGCTTCGGGACACGGCTCGCCGTATTTCTCCAGAAGCTCGCGCTCGAGGCTGCCGGCGTTCACGCCGATGCGCATCGAGCAGCCGTGATCCTTGGCGGCCTTCACGACCTCGCGCACGCGCTCGCGGCTGCCGATATTGCCGGGATTGATGCGCAGGCACGCGGCACCGGCCTTCGCCGATTCGATGGCCCGCTTGTAGTGGAAGTGAATATCGGCCACGACCGGGACCTTCGCGGCGCGCACGATCTCAGGGAGTGCGGCGGTCGATTCCTCGTCGGGGCAGGACACGCGCACGATGTCGATCCCGGCCTCTTCCAGGCGGCGGATCTGCTCGATCGTCGCTTTGGCGTCGGAGGTCGGCGTGTTGGTCATCGACTGGACCGTGATCGGCGCGTCGCCGCCGACCGGTACCGAGCCGACCTGAATCTGCCGCGACTTGCGGCGAATGATCTGGCGATAGGGCCGAATGGTCATGGTGTCACTCGTAATGGGCCGCAGCCGGGGCCCGTCTCGCTGGTCTTATAGCGGAAGACGGCCCAGCCCGCAGCCTCCTTACTAGGATACCGCGCAGTTTCAAAAACACATGTAAGTTGAGCGAACTGAGCGAACTCAGCCGTCGTTGCGGCGATCCTGCGCGCTGCGCGGCGCGGGCGGATCGACCGCCGCCGTCCCGGACAGCAGCTTCTCGCCGTCCAGCGGAACATCGCGGCGGGTGAAGCCGGGCCGCCCGATCGGCGGCGCCTTCTTCCCGTCGACGAAGATATCGAGCATGCCCGCACTTCCCGTCGCCAGGACATGACCGGGCTGGCTCGGCGCGCCATAGCTTTCGCCGGCGCGCAGGATGCGCGAGAACACGATCGAGCCCGACGGATCGCGGACCTGCAGCCAGCTGTCGCCGGTCGCCTTGATCAGGATCGGCGAGCCGTTGTCGCCATATTGCCGCGGCCCTGTTTCAGCAGCGGGAGTTGCAGCTTGCGGTGACACGGCCGCTACCTGCGGCGCTGGCACATTGGCCGGCGCGGCCGGTGCTTCCGCAGCCGGTGCCGGCGCTGGCATCGGTGCGGGTGTCATGACGGGTGCAGACGGCGCTGCCGCAGGTGCAGCGGCTTGCGGCGCAACCGTCGCCGCTTCAGCCTGGGTCGCCGGTGTTGCCTGAGCCAGCTGCGGCGGAACGGCCTCGACACGCGGAAGGGCGACGCGATCCGTCGCCGTGTGCGTGTACCAAAGACCGTATGCGCCACCGGCGAGCAGGATGGACACCGCCATCACGAGACCACTCGGCAGTCGGCCTTCAGAAAGAGGCTGCGGAAAGACGAGTTCGGTGCGGGCACTGAGTGCGGCGGCTTCAGCTTTCACACGCCGCGCGATTTCATCGCGATCCAGTCCGAGAAAATCGGCATAGCTGCGCAGAAAGCCAAGTGCGTAGGCGCCGTTCGGCAGCTTCTCGAACTGACCGGCTTCCATCGTCTGGAGCACGGAGCCGCGAATGCGGAGCTGATGCGATGCATCGGCGATCTGCAGACCGCGTCGCTCGCGCGCTTCGCGCAGTGTCGCGCCGACGCTCCCGGCCGGTGCCGGAGCGAGAGTCGACTCAATGCTGGCGGGTGATCCCTGCTTCTTCATGCATCCGCTCGCCGACAAACAGGCATTCGATGCGCTTCAGGATCAGAAAGAGACGTTTTGATCCCGCTGTACCGACGTCGTCGGCATCGCAGCGACGGCCCAAATTCTTGACAGTAAATAGCAATTTCCGAGGCCTACAATCAACTAAAGGCCAAGGAACAAAGAACGAACTAGACCAGGATTTTACGTTCCTGAGCATATATCCGTAGTTTCTCGCGCACGGACCGATCCGCGACATTTAGCAATTCTTGGAGATACCGTGCGAGCGGCGCCAGTTCGAGGCCGCGGATTACTTCCTTCACCGGGCCGATCGCCGACGCCGTCATGGAAAGATTGCGGAAGCCGAGACCGACCAGCGCCATTGCTTCCAGCGGACGTCCGGCAATGTCTCCGCAGACAGCGACCGACTTGTCGACGGCATTGCACTGTTTCGCAATACCGCCGAGATAGCTGAGGGCTGCCGGCGACAGCGGGTCATAGCGATCGACGAGATGCGGATTGCCGCGGTCGCTCGCGAAGAGGAACTGCAGCAGGTCGTTGCTGCCGACCGAGATGAAATCGACCCGGCTCAGAAGCGCCGGCAGCTGCCAGTAGAGCGCCGGCACTTCCAGCATCGTCCCCACCCGCACCATCGCGGGTGTTGCCCCGCCGCGCTTGCGTTCGCGTTCGATCTCGAGATCAAGCAATGTGCGGGCCGCCTCAAACTCCGCAACCTCCGCGACCATCGGAAACATCACGTTGAGACGGCGCCCCGCCGCCGCACGCAGCAAGGCCCGCAATTGCTCACGCAGCATCTGCGGCTTGTCGAGGGCCAGCCGCAGCGCGCGATAGCCCATCGCCGGGTTCTCCTCGCGCGCCTGTTCGAGATACGGCAGATTTTTGTCGCCCCCGATATCGAGGGTCCGGAACACCACGGGCCGATCGCCCGCGCGCTCCAGGACACGATGATAAAACTCCGTCTGCGCCGCGACATCGGGAAGACTGGAGCGGATCATGAACGGAATTTCTGTGCGGTAGAGACCGACACCTTCGGCACCGGATGCGTCGAGCTGATCGAGATCGATCAGGAGACCCGCGTTCATGTTGAGCGACACATGAACACCGTCCATGGTCACAGCCGGCAGATCGCGCAGGGCGCTGTAAAAAATACGGCGCGACGTGCGGAGCTGGATCGCCGCCGAAATCGTTTCGCGGATGTCGTCGGCGGGGCGCAGCAGCACCTGATGATTGATCGCATCGACCACGACCGGATCGCCGGGATCGACCTTGGCCAGCACGTCGCGCACCCGGCCGACCATCGGGATATCCAGCGCCTGCGCGATCAGCGCAACATGCGCGGTTGGGGAACCCTCTTCAAGCACGACCGCGCGCAGCTTCTTGCGGTCATAGTCCAGGAGTTCCGCCGGTCCCAATGTGCGGGCGAACAGGACCGCGTCATCGGGCAACTCCACGGGCATCGCCGAACTTCCCAGGAGATGCTGCAGCAGCCGGTTGCCCAGATCTTCCAGATCGGCGAGACGCTCCCGAAGATACGGGTCGGCGATCTGACTCATCCGCGCCCGGGTGTCTTCCTGCACCTTCTGCACCGCGGCCTCCGCCGTCAGGCCGGTACGAACCGCCTCGGCGATACGCTCGAGCCAGCCACGGTCGCGCGCGAACATGCGGTACGTTTCGAGAATTTCCTGCTGCTCGCCGCCTTCGGCGAATTCCGCCTGCGCCACCATGTCGTCGAGGGCGAGCTGCATCCGGTCGACCGCGGCATCGAGGCGCTCGATTTCCGCATCTACGTTCTCGGCCACCATCTGGCGGATGGTGACGCGCGGCTGATGCAGAACCGCATGGCCCATGGCGATGCCGTCGGAGAGCCGCGCCGCGTCGAGGCGCATCGGCCCGAGCGCGGTCGGCGCCGCGCCGGCGGTCGTGCCGCTGCCGATCTGGTCGCCCACCACCAGCTCCGCCAGCACCATCGCGATGGTCTGAAGCGTCTCGACTTCCTCTTCCGCATAGTCGCGATAGGTGCGGTTCTGCACGAGCACGACACCGAGCACGCGGCCGCCGCGCAGGATCGGCACACCCATCAGGGAATGGAAGGCTTCTTCACCGGTTTCCGGGCGGTAGGCGAAGTGCGGGTGCGACTGCGCGTCAGACAGCGCCAGCGGGCGGGCGTGGGCCGCGATATCGCCAACCAGACCCTCGCCCATCGCGAGGCGGGTCTTGTGGACCGCTTCGGGATTGAGGCCCTGTGTCGCGAACAGTTCGAGTTCCTGCCCGCGCCGCACAAGATAGATGGAGCAGACCTCCGCCACCATGTCGGCGGCGATGAACTGGACGATCTGATTGAGCCGTTCCTGGCCGCTTCCGCCAGCGGCCATAAGGTCCCTGATCCGCTTCAGCAGGCGGCGGGGGCCCGCGGCGCCTGAATGAACCTGCATCAGCCCGCAGCCTCTGGCACGCGTCCGCCGACCGCGTCTCGGGCGATCAGCGCATCCAGCGTCTGGTCGACGATCTCCGAGACGATTTCGCGCGTCGTCTGCTCGCGCGTGACGAGGCCGACGCTCTGGCCGGCCATGACGGATCCATTCTCGACGTCGCCGTCGACGACAGCGCGTCGCAACGCGCCGGCCCAGAAGTGCTCGATCTCGAGCCGCGCGGCCTTGATGTCCAGCTCGCCCCGGTCATAACGCGCAATGACCTCGCGCTGGGTCTCAAGGAAGCGCTGGGTCGCCTTGTTTTCCAGCGCGCGCACCGGAATGACGGGAAAGCGCGGATCGAGTTGCACCGACGGTACGGCGTCGCGGGCATTCGCCCGGATAAAGGCCTGTTTGAATTTGGCATGCGCGGTGGATTCCGTGGCGCAGACGAAGCGGGTACCGAGCTGGCAACCGGCTGCGCCCATCTCAAGCAGCGCCAGCACCGCTTCGCCGCGGCCGATACCGCCGCCGGCAAAAACCGGCACCTCGGAAATGTGCGGGAGAATCTCCTGCGCCAGAACGGCTGTCGAAACAGCGCCGATATGGCCGCCTGCCTCCGTTCCTTCGATGACCAGAGCATCGATGCCGGAACGGATGAGTTTTTTCGCAAAGGCGACGGCCGGCGCAAACGCCGTGACTTTCGTTCCGCCCTGCTTGAGCCGCTTGATGACATCGACCGGCGGCAATCCACCTGCCAGGACGACATGCGGCACGCGCTGCTCGACGCAGATGTCGGCCAGTCGCATCAGCTGCGGATGCATGACGATCAGGTTGACGCCGAACGGGCGCCGCGTGAGCGCCGCCGTCGCGGCGATCTCGGCGCTCAGCTGCTCGGGCGACATCGAACCGCAGGCGATCACGCCAAAAGCGCCGGCCTCTGAAATCGCCGCAACCAGATTACGCTCGGAGACCCAGGTCATCGCGCCGCCCATAAGGGCGATATCGCAACCCAGGAAATCGCAGCCGCGCCGCCAGAGGCGATCGAGATGAGTTCTGGCCTCGGCGCGATTCATCGTTGGCCTTACGCTGCGTCGAGCCCGTACGCGGTGTGCAGGGCGCGCAACGCCAGCTCCAGATATTCCTCGGCGATCAGCACGCTGATCTTGATCTCGGAGGTGGAGATGACTTCGATGTTGATGCCCTTCTCGGCCAGCGTGCGGAACATCGTCTGCGCGACACCGGCATGGCTGCGCATGCCGACGCCGATCACCGACACCTTTACGACCTTGGCGTCCGGTGTCAGCCCACCGTAGCTGAGTTCCTTCTTGCGGTCTTCAAGGACCTTCACGGCGCGATCGAGATCGGCGCGCGTGACGGTGAACGTGAGATCGGTCGTCTTGCCGTCTTCGGAGACGTTCTGGACGATCATGTCGACGTTGATGCTGGCGTCCGCCAGCGGTCCGAAGATCGCCGCCGCGACACCGGGGCGGTCGGCGACCCGCAACAGGGTGATTTTCGCTTCATCCCGGCTATAGGCGATTCCGCTGACAACTTCCTTTTCCACGATCTCTTCCTCATCAACGACCAAAGTTCCCGGCCGATCGGCGAAGCTCGACAGGACCTGCACGCGCACGCGATGGTTCATCGCCATTTCGACCGAGCGCGTCTGAAGGACCTTCGCACCCAGCGAGGCCATCTCCAACATCTCTTCGTAGGTAATCTTGTTCAGCTTGCGGGCCTTCGGCACGATCCGCGGATCGCAAGTATAGACGCCGTCGACATCGGTATAAATGTCGCACCGCTCCGCCTGCAGGGCGGCGGCCAGCGCCACCGCGGAAGTGTCGGAACCGCCGCGGCCGAGTGTCGAGATGCGATTGCCGGGACCGATGCCCTGAAAGCCCGCCACCACGGCAACCTGCTTCTCACCAAAGCCCTTGATCAGGTCGGTGCCGTCGATGCTCTGAATCCGGGCCTTGCCGTGCGCGCCGTCGGTGGTTAGCGGGATCTGCCAGCCCGCCCAGGACCGCGCCTTCACGCCGAGTTCCTGCAGGGCGATCGCCAGCAGGCCGGATGTGACCTGCTCGCCGGTCGCGACCACGGAATCGTATTCCCGCACGTCATGCAGCGGCGAGAGCTGGTTCACCCAGGCCACAAGCTGGTTGGTCACCCCGGACATCGCCGAGACGACGACGGCAACCTCATGACCGGCATCAACCTCGCGTTTGACCAGCCGGGCCACGTTCTGAATTCGCTCGATGTCTGCGACGGACGTGCCGCCGAATTTCATGACGAGTCGCGCCATGTGATTATTCTTTTAAATCAGTGGTTTATGTGACACCGACCGACTCGGACATTGCCCCAGCGACGGCGGGCCATACATACTGGCTTTAGCAATGGCGAAGCAAGGGCTGCGCCGCATCCGGAAGAGACCAAATTGTCGCAATCCCACGCTATTTCCGAGCCCGATCGGCCGGCTTCCACCGTCGACGCGGCGGACGTTGCCCGCTTTTCGGCCCTGGCCGACACTTGGTGGGATCTCGAGGGGCCGTTCCGTCCGCTCCACAAATTCAACCCCGCCAGGCTTGCCTACATCCGCGACCGGCTGACCGCGCATTTCAGCCGCGACGCGCGCCACAAGCGCCCGCTGGAAGGCCTGCGCCTGCTCGACATTGGCTGCGGCGGCGGTCTGGTGAGCGAGCCGATGGCGCGGCTGGGGGCGACCGTGGTCGCCATCGACGCAGCCGCCGAAAATATCGGCACCGCCCGCGCCCATGCGGCGGAGATGGGGCTCACCATCGACTATCGCGCGACGACGGCCGAGGACCTTGTTGCCGCCGGCGAAACCTTCGATGCGGTCCTGGCGCTGGAAATCGTCGAGCATGTCTCCGATGTCCCGGCCTTCACGTCGTCGCTTGCACAGCTTGTCGGAAACGGCGGCATCCTGATCGCAGCCACACTCAACCGGACCCCGCAGGCCTTCCTGAAAGCGATTGTCGGCGCGGAATACGTGTTGCGGTGGGTTCCGCGCGGCACCCATGACTGGCGGAAATTCCTGCGCCCGTCCGAACTCGCCAATGCACTCCGGCGTGGCGGTCTGACCGTGAACGATGTGTCGGGAATCACCTATAGCCCGCTCACCGACCAATGGCGCCGGACGAGCGATCTGACGGTCAACTACATGATGTCGGCAGTGAAGGCCTGACCGCGGTCAGGAATCGCGCCTCAGGAATCGCGACGGGGCGACCATGGGATGCGTGCGAACTCGATCCCCTCGTCGGACAGTTCCCTGGCTTCGCCATCGCTCGCTTCGCCGTAGATGTTCCGCTTCGGCGCCTCGCCGTAGTGGATCTTGCGGGCTTCTTCAGGGAAATCCTGGCCGACATAGTCGCAGTTTTTTTCGATCTGGCCGCGCAGTTCGGCCAGCTGCTTCATCAGGGACGCCGCATTGGCAGCCGCCGGATCGTTGGCGTAGCGCCCGGAACCGTTCAGCGTCGGCACGGCCGTTGTTTCCGGCTGCGCGGTCGTCACGACCGGCGTCTCCGCCGGCTTGTCCGATTTTCCCTTACGGGTCGAGATTCGAGGCGCCATCGGCGCCTTCGACACCTTGCTCGAGCCGCACAGCGCGCAGGCGACATGGCCCGCCTTGTGAAGGCGGTCAAAGCTCTTGGCGTCGTTGAACCACGCCTCAAACTGGTGTCCACGACGGCACTTAAGTTCGAAAACGATCATATGCGAGCCTTAGCATCCCCATGGCCTGCTTGCCAGACCCTTATATGGGACCATTTACCAAACCGGGCAATTAAGCACACAATATCACGGACTTGATTAATCAATTGGCACCGCCCCGGGGGCAAATACACATGGCCCATACCGACCTGACACCCTCTACCTGGGTGATGCGCTTTTCCGACCGTGTTGCCAAAGGCGGCACCGTGCTCGATGTCGCCGCGGGGAGCGGCCGCCACACGAGTTTGTTCCTCAACCTCGGCCACAAGGTCACGGCAACCGATCGCGACACCGATGCGCTTGCTGCAATCAACCATCCCGAGCTTGAGGTCGTGACCGCCGATCTCGAAAACGGCTCGCCCTGGCCCTTCATCCATCGCCGCTTTGCCTGCGTCGTGGTGACGAACTATCTCTATCGGGCGCTCTTCCCGGGCCTGCTGCGGTCCGTGGCACCCGGTGGATTGCTGATCTACGAGACCTTTGCCGTCGGCAATGAGCGCTTCGGCAAGCCGAGCAATCCCGACTTCCTACTTCGACCGGGCGAACTTCTGGAGACCGTGCGCGGCCGGATGCGGGTGCTGGCGTATGAAGACCTGGACATCACATTGCCCAAGCCGGCAATGGTGCAACGGATCGCGGCAAGCCTCAGCTAGCCGGCCAGCAGCGGATCGAGCTTTCCCTGCCGTTCGAGATCGTGCAGCTCGTCGCTGCCGCCGATACCCACGCCATCGATGAAGATCTGCGGCACGGTGGTGCGGCCGGGGGCGCGGCTCATCATTTCGTCGCGTTTGGCCGAATCCGCCATGACATCGTATTCGGCGTATTCGACGTTCTTGCGCGACAGCAGCGACTTCGCGCGAGCGCAGTAACCACAGAACGGGCTGGTATAGATTTCGACCTTGGCGGCCATTTTCAACTCCGAGGAGATGTTCCCTAAATATAGGGACCGGACACGAGCCGCATCAAGAGGGTCGAACCACCCGGGCGAGGGTCAAAACCGCCACCGAAGCAGCCCCCGCCCGCAGCAGAACCCGCGCGCATTCCTCGACGGTGGCACCAGTGGTCAGCACGTCGTCGACCAGCAGGATCCGTTGTCCCGCAACTTGTTGTTCGCGATGAGGCGTCAGCCGGAAGGCCCTCTGCACATTGCGCCGCCGGGCCGATCGCCCAAGATCGCCTTGGGTAACAGTGCGTCGGACGCGCAGCAGCAGATCGGGAATCGCGGGGCGGCCGGCTTCCCGGGCCACGGCCAGCGCCAGCAATGCAGCCTGATTGTAACGGCGCCAGACAAGACGCGTCCAATGCAGCGGGACCGGCGCGATCACGTCACACTCCGCCAGCAGCTCCGCCCCGGCCCGGGCCAGCCATCGCCCATAGGCCGGGGTGGCATGGGTCCTGTCGGCATGTTTGTAGGAAAGCACGAGGCCGCGACTGGCATCATCGTAGCGAAACACGGCCCGGGCCCGTGTGAAGGCCGGGCGTTCGCGAATACAGGCGCCACACAGCAGCTCTTCGTCCGGCCGTCCACCGGGATCGAATTCGAACGGCGCCCCGCAGCAGGTACAGAGCGGCGCCGATAACCAAATGATCTTCGACCAGCAGGATGCGCAGAGCCGCCCCGCGGCATCGGTCGGTATCGAACACGAGAGGCATAAAGGCGGCAGCACAGCGTCGAGAACGACGCCACTCGCGCGCCAGAAATTATCAACAGCCCAGGTTGCGATACGCACGGGATAAGCGAGCCAGACCCTGCGCCGTGAGTCAATTCACAGGGGAAAGATACTTGATCTCCCTCGTTTGACTCATGCCATAGTAGAGGCATGGCCGACCCTGCATTCGTATTCGACCGGCGGGCTGTACGTCACCACCGCGACCGCGCAGCTGCCCGTCTCGTCGATCACGATTTTCTTTTTCGCGAAGCAGCTCAGCGCCTCGCCGAACGTTTCGACGACATCAACCGCTCCTTTCCGACGGCGCTTGAGATCGGTGCGCGGGGCAGCGTGCTGGCAGATCAACTCGCAGGGCGCGCCGGCATCGAGACACTAGTGCGCTGCGATCTCTCACCGCGTCTTGTCAGTGCGGGCGGCGATAACACGCTTGTCGTGGCCGGTGATGAAGAGTTTCTCCCCTTCGGCCCGGCGCGCTTCGATCTCGTGCTGAGCTGTCTCAGCATGCATTGGGTCAATGATCTGCCCGGCGCCCTGGTCCAGATCCGGCGCTGCCTCAAACCCGACGGTCTGTTCCTCGCCACGTTCTTCGGCGGCGAGACGCTCGGTGAATTGCGCGAAGCCTTGCTGGAGGCAGAGATTGCCGAATGCGGTGGAGCCGGTCCGCGCGTGTCGCCATTTGCCGATGTGCGCGATGCCGGCGGCCTCCTCCAACGCGCCGGGTTCGCGCTGCCGGTCGTCGACACCGATACGCTGACGGTCAGCTACACCAGCGCCCTCGACCTCATGCGCGATCTGCGCGGCATGGGCGAGGCGAACGCCGTTGCAGAGCGCCGCCGTAACTTCACCCGCCGCAGCACCATTCTGCGCGCCGCCGCGATCTATGCCGACAAGCACGCCGATGAGGAACATCGCATTCCGGCGACGTTCCAGATTCTGACCATGACCGGGTGGGCACCGCATGACAGCCAGCCGCGCGCCCTGAAGCCCGGCAGCGCCGCGCAACGCCTGGCCGCGGCCCTCAACAGCACCGAATATTCGGCGGGCGACAAGGCTCCGCACAACCGGGCCTGACCGTCTTCAGAGATAGTCCCGCAGCATTGCCACCAGCGGAACGTCCGCAGGCGGCATTGCATATTCGGACAACCGCATCGGCCTGACCCAGGCAAGCTCCTGCCCTTCGCGTGCCGTCAGCGTGCCGTTCCAGCGCCTGCAGATGTACAGCGGCATCAACAGCTGGAAATCGGGATAGCGGTGCGAGGCGAAGGTGAACGGCGCCAGGCAGGATTCGCTGACATCGATGCCGAGCTCTTCCTGGAGCTCCCGGCACAGCGCGACCTCCGGGCTCTCATTGGGCGCGACCTTGCCGCCGGGAAACTCCCAGAGGCCAGCCATCGATTTGCCGGGCGGGCGGCGCGCCAGCAGCACGCGATTGTCCGGATCGAGCAGCGCGACCGCGACCACGAGGACCAGCCGCACCGGCGACGCATCGACCGGCCGCGACGGATCGCATCCGCTCTGTTCAGCTTCGGTAGCTGCCATTGATGTCGATATAGCCGTGAGTGAGATCGCAGGTCCACACGCTCGCCTTACCGGAACCGACGCCGACATCGACGTCGATTATAATCTCCTTGCCCTTCATATGCGCGGTCACCGGCGCTTCGTCGTAGTCCGGCAGCGGACCGCCCTGGTCGCAGATCCGCACGCCGCCGATGGCGATGGTCAGCCTGTCGCGATCCGCCTTCTCGCCGGCCTTGCCGATGGCGCCGACGATGCGGCCCCAGTTGGCATCCGACGCGGCAATCGCGGTCTTCACCAGCGGCGAGTTGCCGATGGCCAGGCCGATCCGGCGCGCGGCAAAGTCGCTCTGCGCGCCCGCGACATTGATCGTCACGAACTTGGTTGCACCCTCGCCATCGCGGGCGATCTGCTTGGCCAGATCCAGCATCACGGCATCGAATGCCGTCCGGAAATCCGCCAGTCGCGGATCGTTTGCTTCTATCACCGGCTTGTGCGCGGCGCGGCCGGTGGCGCAGAGCAGGACGGTGTCGCTGGTCGACGTATCACTGTCGACCGTGATCGAATTGAACGAGATATCCGTGGCCGCCGAGAGCAGATCCTGGAGAACGGCCTGCGGAAGCTTTGCGTCGGTGAAAACATACCCCAGCATCGTTCCCATATTGGGCGCGATCATGCCGGAGCCTTTCACGAAGCCGTTGATCCGCACCGGCACGCCGTCGATCGTCGCAACCGCCGTGGCCCCCTTCGGGAACGTGTCGGTCGTCATGATCGCCTGCGCGGCCTCCGCCCAGGACATCGTCGACAGCTTCTCCACGACAACCGGCAGCGCATCCAGGATCTTGCCAACCGGCAGCGGCTCACCGATTACGCCGGTCGACGACACATAAACTTCATCGGGCCGGCAGTTCAGCAATTTCGCTGTGCTTTCCGCCGTCTGCTTCACCGCGTCGCGCCCGGCTTTACCGGTAAACGTATTGGAGTTGCCCGAATTGACGACCACGGCCCGCACAGAGCCGCCACTGGTGCGCAGGCAGTCCCGGCACCAGTCGACCGGCGCGCCAGGCATGGTCGAGCGCGTGAACACTCCAGCAATGGTGGTGCCCGCTTCAAGCGCCGCCACCATCAGGTCGGTGCGGCCCTTGTATCGGATGCCCGCTGAGACGGCGGCAAGGCGTACGCCGTCAATCGGCGGCAGTTCGGGGAACCGGTCGGGAGCAAGAGGCGAGCGCGGGGGCATGGCGGGACCTGAAGAACGATGAACCGAAACGTCGGAGACCAGTAGGCGTAAGGCCTATCGGCGTCGCTGCGCCGGTCCCGGCGCGGCCGGCACAGCACCGGCCGGCGAGCCATCGAGATTGAACTTCTCGATCTTCGTCTCCTTGCGCAGCCTGCCGACAACCTCGGTCATCGTTTCCTGCGACAGGTCGGTGACCAGCTGGTCCTTCATTTCGTCAAAGCTGCGGTTCTGAGTCCGGCGGCCATCCACCTTGATGACATGCCAGCCGAACTGCGTGCGCACCGGCACGCTGCTGACCTCGCCATCCTTCATCTTGAAGGCCGCTTCCGAAAATTCCGGGACCATATCCTCGCGACCGAAAAAGCCGAGATCGCCGCCCTGCGCCTTGCCGGCCTGATCGAGCGAGCGGTTGCGGGCGAGTTCGGCAAAATCGCCGCCTTTCTTCAGCTCGGCGATCACGTCCTTGGCCTGCGCCTCGGTCTGCAGAAGGATATGACGCGCCGACAGCTCTTCACGCGCCGGCTTGGTCTTGACCTCCTGCTCGTAACGCTTGCGGACGGCCTCCTGGTTCACGGATTTTTCGATCAGGCGGGTCAGATAGACCTCCTGAACCACGCGCTCCTCGTACTGGCGCATCCGCGCCTTCACGTCGGGATCGCTGTCGAGCTTGTCCTTGAGGCCGGCACTGTAGATCAGCTTGGAATCGATCATGCGGTCGATCAGCGTCGGAAACAGCACCTCGAGCGGCAGTTGCTGGAACTGCGGCGGCAGCGAGCGCTGGAAGTCCTGGACGTCGGACCGATGGATCGCGACGCCGTCGATCGTCGCGACGACCGGGTCGGTCGCGCTGTCCAGGGGCTTGAAGGTGGTCTGCGCC
The DNA here is from genome assembly GCA_965279355.1 of Alphaproteobacteria bacterium. Classification (GTDB taxonomy): domain Bacteria; phylum Pseudomonadota; class Alphaproteobacteria; order CACIAM-22H2; family CACIAM-22H2. Next base: position 1,686,803 of record OZ257155.1, read on the forward strand.
GCCGACGGCAGAGCGAACGCCAGGCCAAGGCACAGGGTGAGAACGGCGGGGCGCCAGCCTGATGCGACGGTCATAAAGGTGCCTCTTTCTACGTGGATATACGCACCCACGGCGCGATTTGCGGGCATCATGCACATCTGGCGGCAGGCCCACAAGCATCGCCTAATTCACCGAAAAATGATGCCAGCACCGCGCGTTGACAGGATGCCCCGTCCCCCCTATGTCTCAATTGCGCGCCTGGCAGAACCAGGGCCGGCGCGCCCTATTTCCCACCGAGGTCCGACCGCATGTTTGCCTCTTTGGCCCGGAAGTTGTTCGGCAATGCCAACGACCGGGTAGTTCGCAGCCTTCACCCGATCATTACGGCCATCAATGCCGCCGAACCCGATATCGCCAAGCTGTCGGATGACGAGCTTCGCGCGCGGACCCCGTGGCTGAAGGAGCGGCTTGCCAAGGGCGAGACCCTGGACGACATCCTGGTCGATGCCTTTGCCACGGTTCGTGAGGCGGCGAAGCGCACGCTGGGTCAGCGACATTTCGACGTCCAGCTGATGGGCGGCGCGATCCTCCACCGCGGCATGATCGCCGAAATGAAAACCGGCGAAGGCAAGACCCTGGTGGCGACGCTGCCGGTCTACCTGAACGCCCTCACCGGCAAGGGCGTCCATATCGTCACGGTCAACGACTACCTCGCCCGCCGCGACTCCGAATGGATGGGTCAGGTTTACCGCTTCCTCGGCCTAACTGTCGGCTGCGTCGTGCATGGCATGACCGACGACGAAAAGCGTGACGCCTACAATTCCGACCTGACCTACGGCCAGAACGCCGAATTCGGCTTCGACTATCTGCGTGACAACATGAAGTTCCGGCTGGATCACATGACCCAGCGCGCCTTCAACTACGCGATCGTCGACGAAGTCGACAGCATCCTGGTCGACGAAGCCCGCACGCCGCTGATCATCTCCGGCCCCACCGAGGATTCGTCGCAGCTCTACATCGCCGTCGACAAGCTGATGCCAGCGCTGGGACCTGAGGATTTCGAGAAGGACGAAAAGCAGCGCACGGTTTCGCTGACCGAAGCGGGCGCCGAGAAGATCGAAGGCATGCTCGGCACGTCGGGGCTTCTGCAGGAAGGCTCGCTCTACGACATCCACAACGTGTCGCTGGTCCATCATGTGAACCAGGCGCTGCGCGCCCACAAGCTCTACGCGCGCGATACCGACTACATCGTGAATAACGGCAAGGTGATCATCGTCGACGAGTTCACCGGCCGCATGATGGAAGGCCGCCGCTACGGCGAAGGCCTGCATCAGGCGATCGAGGCCAAGGAAAAGGTCGCGGTGCAGATGGAAAACCAGACCCTGGCGACCATCACCTACCAGAACTATTTCCGCCTCTATCCGAAGCTCGCCGGCATGACCGGCACGGCCATGACCGAAGCCTCGGAATTCGGCGAAATCTACAAGCTCGAAGTCGTCGAGGTGCCGACCAACGCCACGATGAAGCGCATCGATCACCACGACGAGGTCTATCGCACCGGCGGCGAAAAGACGAACGCCATCGTCAAGGTCATCGAGGAGTGCATCCAGCGCAAGCAGCCGGTGCTCGTCGGCACGGTCAGCATCGAGAAATCCGAATCCCTCGCGGCTGAGCTGAAGAAGCGGAACGTCCCGCATCAGGTTCTCAATGCGCGCTATCACGAGCAGGAAGCGTTCATCATCGCCCAGGCCGGCCGGCCGGGTGCGGTGACCATCGCCACCAACATGGCGGGCCGCGGCACCGACATTCAGCTCGGCGGCAACTACGAGATGCGGGTGCTGCAGGAGCTGCACACCATCACCGACGAAGCCGAGCGCGAGCGCCGCTCCGCGGCCATCCGGGCGGAAATCGAAGTCGCCCGTAAGGAAGTGCTCGAAGCCGGCGGGCTCTACATCATCGGTACCGAGCGCCATGAAAGCCGCCGCATCGACAACCAGCTCCGCGGCCGGTCCGGCCGCCAGGGCGATCCGGGTGCTTCCAAGTTCTTCCTGTCGCTGGAAGACGACCTGATGCGGATCTTCGGGTCCGAGCGCATGGACGGCATGCTGCGCAAGCTGGGCCTGGAAGAAGGCGAGGCCATCGTCCATCCGTGGATCAACAAGGCGCTGGAAAAGGCGCAGCAGAAGGTCGAAGCGCGCAACTTCGAAATCCGCAAGCAGTTGCTCAAGTACGACGATGTGATGAACGACCAGCGCAAGGTCATCTACGAACAGCGCCGGGACCTGATGCGCGCCGAAAGCGTCGCCGACCAGATCGCCGATATGCGCCACGAGGTGATCGACGACCTGATCGCCCGCACCATTCCCGAAAATGCCTACGCCGAAGCCTGGGATACCGCCTCGCTGCATGAAGAGATGAAGCGTATCTTCGGTCTCGATCTGCCGGTTGCCGATTGGGCCAAGGAAGAAGGCATCGCCGATCAGGAGATCAAGGAGCGCATTGTCGATCTGGTCGACCGCCGCGCCGCCGAGAAGGCGGCCAATGTCGGCGTCGAGATCATGCGCCTTGCCGAAAAGAGCATCCTTCTGCAGTCGCTGGACCAGCAGTGGAAGGACCACCTGCTGCAGCTCGATCATCTGCGCCAGGGCATCAACCTGCGTGCCTATGGCCAGAAGGACCCGCTGAACGAATACAAGCGCGAAGCCTTCGAACTGTTCGGCGCGATGCTGAGTGGACTGCGCGAGACGGTGATCAACATCCTGGCCCGCGTCGAGATCCGCGTGCAGGCGCCGGACGATCCGGCGCTGAACCCGCAGGATCCCGACATGTCGCGCTACAGCGAGAGCCATCCCGAGCCGGAGATGGTCGATGCGAACGGCAACGTCGTGCGCACGCCGCGCGTCAACAGCAACACTGGCAACGAGCTACCGTTCAACCCGCGCGATCCGTCGACCTGGGGCAAGGTCGCCCGCAACGCGGTCTGTCCCTGTGGCTCCGGCAAGAAGTACAAGCACTGCCACGGCCGCCTGTAGGCGCTTTTGATCACAATCAAGGAAGAAGGTCGGGCGCACTGGGCGGGGATTGCCGCGCTCAACATGCAGGCCTTCGGCGGCAATACGGAGGCGGAGCTGGTCGAACGGCTCTACCGCGAAGACCGCGTCGTGCTGTCGCTGGTGGCGCTGGACGATAACGATTCCGTCGTCGGCCACATCCTGTTCAGTGCGATAGATCTAGAGGTCGATGGCCACGATGTCCGCGCCGTTGCGCTTGCCCCCATGTCGGTCGACGCATCCCATCAGCGCCAGGGCATTGGCGGCCGTCTGATCACCGAGGGCCTGGCAAAGCTGACACAGAAGGACTGGGACGCGGTTATCGTCCTCGGTCATCCCGCGTATTACCCGCGTTTCGGCTTCTCGGCGTCACTGGCGCAGAAACTTGCGGCGCCGTTTTCCGGCGACGCATTCATGGCGCTGGAGCTGAAGCCGGGTGCGCTGGCGGGCACGCGAGGATCCGTGCGATACGCCGATGCGTTCGGCGCTCAAGGATCGAACTAGGTCCGGAAGAGGCCCCTCACCCGCTCGCTGTCGCTCGCGACCTCTCCCGCAAGGGGAGAGGTGAAGTGAAGAGCGCCCCGTCACTAAACCTCTCCCCTTGTGGGAGAGGTCGGCTGCGAGAGCAGCCGGGTGAGGGGTAACGCCGCGCCTACCTGCGCCCGCGCAAAATCGTCGACAGCACCAAATACAGCTTGCCGACATCCGACGTCAGGAACGTCGAGGTCAGCACGTTCTCGGGATCGGTTTCCTTCGCTTCGGCCATCAGGCGGTCGAACTGCGTCAGATACTCGGTGACGTAGCGGCGGAACTCAGAATCCTGCTCGTAGCGGCCGCGGATCTTGGCTTCGGTCTCACCGTAGCCCAACCGCAGCAGGCGGCGCACGAAGACGCCGCGGTCGCCGCCGATGAAGTCGCGCAGCAGCTTGTCGGGCAGGCCCGGCTCCAGCGCGCGGCTGAAGTCGATCGCCAGCGAGTTGAGGCTGTCGACGATGAGGCGCGAAGCGCGCAGGAAGCTCGCGCGACGCACCGCCATTTCGTTGGCCTGCAACCGCTCGGCCTGCGCCTTCGCAGCCGCCGACGCGGTGACCAGATCTTCCGCCTGCTGCTTGAATGCTTCGCCGGCGGCGCGTGCCTGCTCGGTGCTGCGGTCGCCGGAGTCGATGAGCAGTTTCGCCTCGGTGGCGAGATGCTGCTCGGCCGATTGCATCTTGGCCTGGAGGTCGTTTGCGGCGTTGGTCAGGCCGCGCGTCTGCGTCTCGAAGGATTCACCGACTGCCGCGATGCGCGACGCGGCCTGCGAAACCCGCAGCGTGACGTCTTCCGCCAGCCGGCGGAACGCCTCGCCGAACGCTTCCACACGTCCCGAACCGCCATCGGCCGCTGCCGCCAGTTCCTGTGTCCGGCGATTGAAGGTCTGGCCGGCGGCGCCCATTTCCGAAATCGCGCGCACCGACGCGCCGGTGAGATCGCGGGACTGACGGTCGAAGCTCGTCCCCAGCTCGGCCAGACGCGCGCTGGCCTGCAGCACCGCCGATACGAGCCCTTCGGTGTGGCCGCGCAGTTCCTGGCTGAGTTCGGCGGCCTGCGATCCGGCACTCTGCATGGCGGTGAGCAGGTTCTGCTCGCCGGTCTGGATGGCGCGGTCGACGGCGCCGATTTCGCCGACGCTACGATCAGACAGTTCGCCCAGACTGCTGCTGCGCTCGGAGAGGAGACGCGCGATGTCGTCGATCCGGGTCGCCGCCTCATTTGCCTGTGATGTCAATGACATAGCATTGCGCCGCAGGGTTTCGGCGACCGCCGAGATCCTGAGCTCCGCATCCGCGCTGGAGCCGCCGAGATCGACACTGCGCTGGCGCAGCAGATCGCCGACCGCATTGACCTGCGCCGAGACCTGATCGGCGGTGATGAGCAGTTCCTGCGACTGCTGGCGATAGACCTCGCGCGCCTCGCCGACCAGCGTGGTCGCCGAGGTCGAGGCGCGGGTCAGTTCCATCATGCGCGCCTGCAGCGCCTCGCCGGCATCGCCGATCCGCGTGACGGCCTCGATCGACGCGGCCTGCAGATGCTGCAGCCGCTGCTCCAGCTTGAGATCGACTTCGCCGACCTTGACCACGATCTCGTCGGCGCCGGCCAGCATCGCCTGCGCGCGCTGACGGTATTCGTCGCTGACGACCCGGATGCGGGCGGTCGCCTGATCGGCCGAACCCAGCACCTGCTCGGCCTGGCGCTTCATCAGCTCACCGATTTCATTGGCGCGCGCCGCCGACAGTTCGATGGCGCGCATCAGCTGCGTCGTCTGGTCGCGCAGCGCATTGTCGACCGCGCCGACGCGCGAGGAGGATTCCGTCGCCGCGGTGAACAGCTGCTGGCTGCGCAGCTGCAGCGCCTCGCCCGCTTCGCGCAATTGCGTCGCGGCCTGGCTGGAGATCAGGCCAAGCTCGGCGCCGCGCTGCTCCAGCAGCGCCTGCATGTCGCCGATGCGGGACGCCGCACCACCGGCGAGATTGGTAAGGTCTTCCGCCTGACGGTTGAGGCTTTCGCCGGCCCCGGCCAGCAATGTCGCTGCCTGCCCGGCCGACTGGCCGAGATCGCGGGTGCGGTCGCGCAAAGTCTCGCCCAGACGGTCGATGCGCGAGGCGGTGCGGTCGGCGGCTTCGTCGATGTCCTTGACGCGCTGATTGAAGGATTCGCTGAGGTCGGTGGAGCGGGTCAGGCCACGCTCGGCGGCCTGGATCAGTTCCTGTGTCTCGACCCGGAAGCCGTCGCCGGCCACGCGCACGCGCGCCAAAGCGCGATCCGCGCTGACCACAAGCTCTTCGGCCTGGTGACGCAGGGTCTCGCCGGTGGTGACGACACGGTTGGCCGCCTGCTCCATCGCGTGGTTGAGGGTCTGGGCGTCCTTGTCGAGCCGCTCATTGACGTCGGCCAGCCGTCCCGCCGACTTGTCGAGCTCACCGGTGCGGTCCTGCAGCGTGCCGCTGATCTCCGAAAGTCGGCTCGCCGCCTCGCCCGCGGCAATCGCCAGCGCCTCGGTATCGAGCCGCAGCGCCGCCTGCGTCGCCGAGCTTTCGGTCGCCAGGGTCGTGGTGGCGATAGTGATGGTCCGGGCCTCGTCGGCCAGGGTGCGGCCGACCGCGGCGGCCTGCGCCGCCACCCGGTCGAGCTCGCCGGTCCGCTCGCGCACGAGATCGGCCAGCGTATCGAGCCGCGCCGACGCCCGGTCGGCAAGATCGCCGACATCCTGCGTCCGCCGCCCGACGACTTCGCCCAGCGCCTCGGCGCGCGCGAGCCCACGATTGGCCGCCGCCGCGATCTCGTCGGTCTGTGATTTAAGATTGTCGGTCGAGGCCTGCACCCGCCCGCTCGCGGTCTCCGCCTCATGGCCGAGATCGTCGGCCCGCTTGCGGAACATCGCATGCACGGTCTCGACCTTGTCGGCCGCCTCGTCCAGCGACGACATCAGGCGCCGCGCCTCGCGATCCAGCACGCCGGTGGTCTCGTCGAGACGCGATGCGGCCGTGTCGAGATCGCCGGTCCGCGCCTGCAGGGCCTCGCCCAGCGCCTCGACCTTCTCTGTCGTGTTGGCCGCCGCGTCGGCGATCGCCTGACTGTTGCGGCGCAGCTGCGCCTCCGCCGTCTCCGACTGCGCGGTCAGCGCGGTGACCGACGACGTCAGCGCCGAGGCTTCCTGCCGCAGCGTGTCGCCGACGGCGAGTGCACGCCCGCGCGCCGCCTCCGCCGCCTCGCCGAGGGTCTGCGCATCGCGCTGCAGGCTGTCGGTGGCTTCGCGCACCTTGCCGGCCGTATCCGCCGCCGCGACATTCACGGCACCAGCGGCTTCTTCCAGCGCCGCGCGTACCCGCGCCGCAGTCTCCGCAGCGGTCAGGCTGATTGCGCCCGTCGCCGTCTCGACCGCTTCGCGCACCTTGTTGGCGCTATCCGTCGTCGCAACATTCAGCGCGCCGGTCGCCGCTTCCACCGATGCCCGCAGATCCGAAACCTTGGCAAGACCGTCTCCGGCCGCCAGCTGCAGCTCCTGCGCATTGCGGCGGAAGGCCTCGCCGGCCGCGCGCACGCGCGAGGTCGTCTGGTCGGCCAGCGCACCAAGCTCGGCCCCCTGACGGCGCACGCCGTCGGTGGTCGCCTCGGCCCGCGCGCCGATGCGCTCGATCGCCGTCGCCAGATTCTGGGATTCGCCGCCGAGCAGCGCCGTGAGTTCGCCGGCCCGCGTGCCCGCCGCGCCGAGTTCTTCGGTGCGCGTGCGCAGCGCATCGCCCATGGCATGCACGCGCTCCTGCGACTGGCTCGCCACCAGCGCCAGCTCCTGCACCTGCCGCCGCAGCACCTGCTCCGCCGCTTCGCTCTTGGCGACGAGTTCCGCCGCCAGCATCGCCACGGTCTTCGCGGCTGTTTCCAGCCTCTCGCTGGCGCCGCCGGTGCGATCACCGGCATTCGCCGCCGCCAGGGTCAGCGACTCAGCGTAATGCGTGAACTGCGTACCAAGCTCACGCACGCGGCCCATCGCCGTGTCCGACGCCTGCAGCAGATCGGCGGTCTGCTGACCCAGAAGGCCCCGCATCTCTTCCGCGCGCGACGACGCGCGTTCGCTGATCTCGGCCAGATCCTGTGTCTGTTCCTGCAACGCGGCCCGGATTCGGTCGGCATTGGCGGCCGTGCGCTCGCTGACGGTGGCCAGCTCTTCGGTCTGCTGACGCAACGCGGCGTTCATCTGCCTCGATTGCGACATCGCCTTCTCGGACGCGTTCGACAGCACCTCGGCCTGCTGGCCGACAGCGGATTCAACGGTCTGCACCCGGCTCGCCAGCAGGGACGAAATACGTTCAAGCCCGTCGGCATGACGGCGCAACGACGCCATCACCTGCATGGCGCGCATCGTCGACTGTTCGGAGACGGTCGCCAGCTCGGTCGTCTGGTTATGCAGCGCGTCGCGTCCCTCGGTCAGGCGCGTGGCGGCCGTCTCGCTGGCTTCGGACAGCGTGCGCGCCTGCTCGCGCAGGCTGTCGGCAATCGCCTTGATCTTCTGATCGGCATCGCCGGCGGGATAGGTCAGCGCCTGCAGCTCGCGATGCAGCTCGCGCGCGGTGGTGCGCAGCTCGCGCCCGCGATCGACAAAGGCGATGACCAGCCACAGCACCAGCATTGGCGTGGCGATGCCGCTGAACGCCGCGCCCAGCTCATGCGGCAGCAGGGCATTGAGGCTGCCCCAGCCGACCTGGGCCTGGATGTACCAGGCACCGATCACGCTCCAGATGACGGAGAGGACGACGCCCGTAATGAACAGCGTGTCGCGGCGCAGGCGCGAGGCTCGCGGCATCGGCGGCAGCACGCGCGCCTCGGGCGTGTCCGTACCGGCTGCTGCGTCGCCATCGACCAATCGGATGATCGGGTTCTTGTCCATCGTCACTGCCCCCTGCTCTGGCCCCTCACCCCGACCCTCTCCCACAAGGGGAGAGGGAGTCAGACGCGTCGCATCTCCGAACCTCTCCCCTTGTGGGAGAGGTCGTGAGCGAAGCGAGCGGGTGAGGGGTAACACATAAAACTAAGCCGCTTTCCGCTTGCGGCGGATCAAGGTCATGATCTCCGACGCCGCGTGCGGAATGTTGGTGCCGGGGCCGTAGATCGCGGCCACGCCCGCCTGCAGCAGCGTGTCGTAATCCTGCGGCGGGATGACGCCGCCGCACACGACGAGGATGTCTTCGCCCTTCATCGCCTTTAGCGATTCGATCAGCTGCGGCACCAGCGTCTTGTGGCCGGCCGCCTGCGAGGAGACGCCGACGACATGCACGTCGTTCTCGATGGCCTGCCGCGCACCTTCCTCGGGTGTCTGGAACAGCGGCCCGACATCGACATCGAAGCCGATATCGGCGAACGCGGTGGCGATCACCTTGGCGCCGCGGTCGTGGCCGTCCTGGCCCAGCTTGACCACCAGCATGCGGGGCCGGCGGCCCTCTTCCTTGGCGAAGGCCGAAACATCGCGGCGGATGCGGGCAAAGCCCTCGTCGCCGTCATAGGCGGAGCCGTACACACCTGAGACGCTGCGGATCACCGCGCGATGCCGGGTGAACACTTTCTCCAGCGCATCGGAAATCTCGCCGACCGTCGCGCGGGCGCGCGTGGCGACAACGGAGAGCTCCAGCAGATTCCCTTCGCCATTGCCCGCCGCCTTGGTCAGCGCGTCCAGCGCCGCCCGCACAGCCTTGTCGTCGCGTGTACTGCGGATCTGCTTCAGCCGTTCGACCTGCTGCTTCAGCACGGCGGTCGTGTCGACATCGAGGATGTCGATCTTCTCCACCGTATCCGGCTTGTACTTGTTGACGCCGACCAGGACGTCCTCGCCCTTGTCGATACGGGCCTGCCGCAGCGCCGCCGACTCTTCGATCTTCAGCTTGGGCATGCCGGATTCAATCGCCTTGGTCATGCCGCCCATCGCCTCGACCTCGTCGATCAGCTTTTTGGCGTGCGCCGCGACCGAGGCCGTCAGGCTCTCGACGTAATAGGACCCGCCCAGCGGATCGATGACATGCGGGATGCCGGTTTCCTCGGCGATGATCAGCTGCGTGTTGCGGGCGATACGCGCCGCGAACTTGCTGGGCAATGCCAGTGCTTCATCGAAAGAGTTCGTATGCAGCGACTGCGTGCCGCCCAAGACGCCGGCCATCGCCTCGATCGTGGTGCGCACGATATTGTTGTAGGGGTCCTGCTCCATGAGCGAGACCCCTGATGTCTGGCAATGGGTGCGCAGCGCCAGGCTGTCCGGCTTGGTGGCGCCCATGTCCTTGAGGAAATGCGCCCAGAGCAGCCGCGCGGCGCGCAGCTTGGCGATCTCCATGAAGAAGTTCATGCCGATGTTGAAGAAGAACGACAGGCGCGGCGCGAAGGCGTCGATCGACAGGCCCTTGCTCTTCGCAGCGCGCACGTAATCCAGACCGTCGGCCAGCGTGAACGCCAGTTCCTGCACCACCGTCGCCCCGGCTTCCTGGATGTGATAGCCGGAAATCGAGATGGAGTTGAACTTCGGCATGTGCTGCGCGGTGTAGGCGATGATATCCGCGACAATCCGCATGCTCGGCGCCGGCGGATAGATGTAGGTGTTGCGGACCATGAACTCTTTGAGGATGTCGTTCTGGATGGTCCCGGAGAGCTTGTCCTGCGAGACGCCCTGCTCCTCCGCCGCGACGATGTAACCGGCCAGCACCGGCAGCACCGCGCCGTTCATCGTCATCGACACCGACATCTTGTCCAGCGGAATGCCGTCGAAGAGGATCTTCATATCCTCGACGGAATCGATGGCGACCCCCGCCTTGCCGACATCGCCGACGACGCGCGGATGGTCGCTGTCATAGCCGCGATGGGTGGCAAGGTCGAAGGCGACGGACAGGCCCATCTGCCCCGCCTTGAGGTTCGCCTTGTAGAAGGCGTTGGATTCCTCGGCGCTGGAAAAGCCGGCGTACTGGCGCACCGTCCAGGGACGGTTGGCGTACATCGTGGCGCGCGGCCCGCGCAGATACGGCGCGATGCCCGGCAGCGTACCCAGCGTATCGAGCCCCGCCAGATCGGCCTCGGTATAAAGCGACTTAACTTCAATGCCTTCCGGGGTCACCCAGGCAAGCGACGACGGCTCCTGCCCCTTCAGTTCCTTACGGGCAAGGCTCTCCCAATCGGCAAAAGACGGCTTCGAAAACTCGGCCAGCGGCTGGACTCCGTGAATACTGACAGGAGTTTAGACCAGCGCGTCGAGGGCCGCCCTGTGGAAATCTGTGGATAACTTGCTCTCAGGTCACCCGATATGGAACGTCACTTATGCGGACAGCCACCGCGCTATATCCATGATTGTCCAGCAGTGCTCGCGCAGCCATCGCTGATAGACCCGCGTAAGGACTCGGACCCACCACGAGACTTTTCAGGGGCAGCCGAGGTGGGGCTGTCGATCCGAGCTCCGGCGGCACTCCAATATTGAGCGGCAAATGGCCACTTAACATTCTTGCCCGAGGAGAAAAGATAAATCGCCGCTGATGAATTGGCGGAATTATCTCAAGAATGATCCGCCACTCCGCTTCATCGCAAAAGGCTTGGTGTTTTATCAACGGAGCAAGTGAAGAAAACCGATAAATAAAGTGCGCGGTCCACACCCTTATAAAATCTCGATCACGATCAGCCGAAATCCCACCCACGTGTCGCTCGCATTCGCGAACACCCCAATCGAAGACCTCAAACGCCAACCTTCTTTTCAGATCATCGCTGTACAACACTGGCGCAAGAAATGCGCCGCGCTCTCGGGAAAGACATTTCCGCAACTCTCCCGCATCGAAATGCAATGCAAACCCTCCCTCGCCTTCGCCATATCCACGCCACTGGGAAAGCGAATCTGACGCCTCAGACAGGCAGGCGACAGAAAAGGGGTAATAATTTTCCGGCTTTGCTCGCTCTAAATTACGCAACATGCCGCTGATGATGGATTGCTGAGCAGAGGATGCCGCGCCAAATCTGGCGTTAGCGACGTCAAAAAACAAATCGCCCGCATGCTTGTATTCAGTCGCATCATTTAAAAATGCGACATGAGTCGCATAGATACAACCTGTCTCGATAATTCCCAGCAGCCCTTTTGAATTTGTATAGTGATACAGATCATGAGCGGGACTTCGCGTAGCTTCGCCGGTGCGTTTTGCCTCCGCCACCCGCTCAATGATCTTAAATTGGTGCTCGTCTTCTAGAGGCGGAAGGCTCGTCATTTCAAATCTCGAAGCTCTGCCAATCAAAATTGTCGCTAAACTTACTTCTCGCAGCATTATACACAGATTGCCCGCTCGGCCGTCACTTGCCGCACCCAAAGCGCCAAGGAAGGTCACTTCCGGGCCCATCGTGCTCCATGTAAGCTAGGCACGCATTCGATCATCGCTCCTCGATCAGGAACCTCCCGATGAAATGGGTCACCCGCGATTTCGTCCATCTCGACCGTGTCGCCTCGCCGTGGCTGATCAAGCGGTTCATCGACAAGGACGCGACGTTCGTCTACGTGCCGTGGGGTCAGGGCGTCGAGACGGCGCCCAAGGATGCGACGCCGTTTGCGATTCCGGGGGCGGAGATCGGGCCGCATGACAAGGACGGCACGACATTCGCGAAGCTGCTGGCGCGATACAAGATCGACGACAAGGCGGCGCACCGGGTCGGAAGCGTGATCACCAGGGGCGTCGATTATGTGCTGCACGACTATCGGCCGGGGCCGGACGATGTCGACGGTCAGACGGCGGTGGGCCTGCTGGCGATGGCCGAAGGCATGCTGCTGGTCCATCACGACGATAACGAAATCCTGGAAGCGAGTTTTCCGATCTATGACGCGCTCTACACCAATTTCCGCGCGCACCAGATCATGGAAGACAAGGGCGGCACCCTGCCGGCGCACGGCACGCTGGGCCCGACCAACCCGACGCGCTATCTACGCGGGTTGCTGAAGGACGCGGGGATGGGGATCTAGAGCCCCCTCACCCCAAGCCCTCTCCCCCGAGGGGAGAGGGAGCGGAGGATACTCACTTCATTCGTCATCCCCCGGCTTGACCGGGGGATCCATCTTCTTCGGAAACGTGGATGCCCCGATCAAGTCGAGGCATGACCGAGGGAAAGAACTATTGCGGCACGATCCCCGCGAGCTTCACGTAGCGCGCCCAGGACTCGGCCTGCTTGATCACGGTTTCCTTCAGCAGCGCGCCGTCGCCTTCCCAGGTGTCCCAGCCGAAGCGCGCGAGGAAATCCCGCGCCTGCGGGCTGCGGGTAATGGCGCCGACATGCGTCGCCAGCCAGTCGAGGGCGGGGGCCGGCGTCCCTTTCGATGTGTGCAGGCCCCAGTAGCCGACGAGATCCATGTCGAGGCCCTGCGAGCGCGCGCTGGGGATGAAGGACAGCGCCTTGATGCCGTCGGCCGACGCCGTGGAGATGGCGCGGAACGGACCGCCCGGATCGATCTGCCCGCGCACGGTGCCGGCATCGGTGAAGATGAAGTCGAGACTGCCGGCCTTGAGATCGTTGAGCGCATCGAGACCGCTCTTGTAGCCGACCTCGATCGCCTTCAGCCCGTACTGCTGCTTGTAGAGCTCCGAGGCGATCTTGCCGGTATGGGTGCTGGCGCTGAAGGCGGCCTTGTCGCCCTTCTTCTTCAGATGCTCGGTCAGCTCGGCGACAGTCTTGTACGGCGCATTGGACGGCACGATCAGGATGAATGCCACGCGGGCGATCGTGGTGATGTGCTCGAAATCGTTGATCGGGTCGTAGGGCAGCTTCTTGTAGAGCGAGGCCGCCGACGACAGGACCGAGGTGCTGGGCGCCACATAGATCGTGTAGCCGTCGGGCCGCGATTTCGCGACGTATTCGGTGGCGATGTTGCCGCCCTGCCCGACCTTGTTTTCGACCAGCACCGTCTTGCCGGTCGTCTCCTGCAGGCGCTGCGCATAGAACCGCACCAACGTGTCGGCGCCGGTGCCCGGCGCGAACATCGCGACAGCAGTGATCGGCCTTGAGGGATAATCGGTCTGCGCGAAGGCGCCCGGAATGGCGAGGGCCGGCGCGGCGGCGGCGGTTTTCAGGATGGTGCGGCGTGAGATGGACACACGTGTGGCGATCATCGCGTCTCTCCCTCTATCTGTTTGTTACCGCAAGTTCACCGCCTGCGGAGCGGCTTGTAAAGGGCAAAACGGGACGGCACGCGGTTTTGACGCCGCGTTGCCGCTCGCCCTGCAATCCACACGAATGATCCGGGGGCGTCCAATCAACGTAAGAGACCACCGCACATCGAGGGACAACAAAGACCGTGGCCTGCCCCAATTGCGAGACGCTTCCGACACTGCCCAATGGCGACATGCGGCTTTTGCTGTGGCCGCCGCTGGGCCACACGCGCGAGAAGCTGAAGGGCTGGGCGCCCAGCTTTCCCGACGCGCGGCTGTCGCTCGACCACGATGCTCTGGTCTTCGATATTGCCGGCGCCAGCCTCACCTCGTCTCTTGTGCAGATGGCTGGTGTGCTGACCGACGGCGAGCAGGCCGACACGAAAGCGCTGGTGCTCGCGCCAGGGCAGGTGCCGGGCTTCGCCGACTATCCGCGCGTCACCAACCTGCGCGCGGTGATCGGCCGGCACCAGAGCGCGTGGCTGATCGACATGCTGCGCGAGAACCGGGTGACCAGCCATTTCCAGCCGCTGTTCACCGCATCGAACCCGACGCATTTCGCCTGCGAGGCGCTGCTGCGCGGCCATGACCGCGACGGCGCGCCGATCGCGGCCGGCGCCATCTTCAAGGCGGCGTCGGATGCGGCGCTGGCGTTCCAGACGGACCTGCGCGCGCGGCTCAGCGCGGTTGAGCTGTTCGCCGAGGCGCGCCTGCCCGGCAAGCTGTTCATCAATTTCTCGCCGACCGCGATCTACGATCCGGCTTACTGCCTGCGCCGGACGGTATCGCGCATCCACGATCTCGGCCTCGACCCCGCGCGGGTGGTGTTCGAGGTGATCGAGTCCGAGCAGCACACCAGCCTCAATCACCTGCGCGGAATCCTGTCCTTCTATCGCGCCGAGGGCTTCGGCGTGGCGCTAGACGATGTCGGCGCCGGCTATAACGGCCTGGCCGCGCTCGATGCGCTGCAGCCCGACTATGTGAAGATCGACATGCAGCTGGTGCGCGACATCGACACCAAGCCCGGCAAGGCGCTGCTGGTCGGCCATCTGATCGGCGCCTGCGCCAAGCTCGGCATCCGCACCATCGCCGAAGGCATCGAGACCGACCGCGAACTCAAGACCCTGCGCGGCCTCGGCGCGGATTACGTGCAGGGCTATCACCTCGCGCGCCCCGCACCGGCCGAGCGCATCAAGGCCGCGCTGGTCTGAATCGTTACGCCTTGCCGGTCTCGGTATCCTTCGAAAGGTCGAGCCCGGGCGCCAGATGGCTGGACAGCCGCTGGATGATGCCGAGCAGCTTGACGATTTCCTGCTCGCGCAGGGCATCGATCTTGTTGTGCAGCAGCTCGATCTCGAGTTCCGCCTTCACGTTGATCCGGAAATCGTGCTCGGCATCCCGCCGGTCGATCTCCGCCTGGCGGTTCTGGCTCATCATGATGATCGGTGCCGCGTAGGCGGCCTGAAACGACAGGACGAGGTTGAGGAGGATAAAGGGATACGGGTCCCAGTGAGCGATGAAGGCGACCACGTTCATGATGACCCAGAGGCCGAGGATGACGCTCTGGATCACAATGAACCGCCACGATCCGACCGTCTCGGCAACCAGGTCGGCGATCATCGCGCCGCGGGTCGGCGGCGCGTGACGATGGCGGGCCGGCCGCTGGGCGCGCAGCTCCTGCAGATGCTTCAGATCATCCGGGCTCAGATGGGCCTGACTGTTGTGCTGGGTTTTCATAACGCCGGTCTCCTGACATCCATCCAGACAGAGTGCGCTGGGGCTCGCCAAAATGTGACACAAGTCCCGGGACGCCTCTGCTAGAAAAGCGCACGCATGTACCCTTGGTTGGACCCCCGCGGCCGCTTTTCCCCGTTCAAGACGGCGGTGTTCGCGTCGCTGTTCCTGCCGCTGCTCTGGACCATCTATCTGCAGCAGAGCGGCGAGCTGGGCCCGCGCGTTCTCAATGCGCTGATGCATGAGATCGGGTTGTGGACGATCCGTCTGATCTTCCTGTCGCTGGCGATCACGCCGGCGATGCAGATGCTGCATTGGCCGCGCCTGCTCCAGGTGCGCCGCATGATCGGCGTCGCGGCGTTTGCCTATGTGATGCTTCACCTTCTTCTCTACGTCGCCGATCAGGCGTTCAATTTGTGGACGGTGGCGACGGAGATTGTGCTGCGGATCTATCTCACCATCGGCTTCGTCGCGCTGCTCGGCCTTGTGGCGCTGGCCGCGACATCGACGGACGGCATGGTGCGGCGTCTCGGCGGCGTGCGCTGGACCAGGCTGCACCGCCTGGCCTATCCGATCGCCCTGCTCTCGCTGATCCATCACTTCATGCAGTCGAAGGTCAACGTCGACCAGCCGATGATCATGTCGGGCCTGTTTTTCTGGCTGATGATCTGGCGCCATATTTCATGGCGGCGCGGCGCGCGCAAGCCGGTGCCGATCTGGGCTTCCGTGACGCTGGCGCTGGCATCAGGAATTCTCACGGCATTCGGCGAAGCGCTTTACTACTGGCTCAAGCTTGGCGCGCCGCCGGCACGGCTGCTGCAGGCGACACTCGCGATCGACGTCGCGATCCGTCCGGCCTGGTGGGTGCTCGGCATTACACTTGCGCTGTGCATCGCCGGTGCGATCCGCACCCTCCAGACTCAGAACTGGAAGCTGCAGCCGCGCGCAGCATGATTTTCGATTCGCGATCGCGCGCGATTTTACTGCCGCATTCTTCATCACCCGTAACACCGCACCGCGCGTACGGCACCACGGTGCCGCACGCTGAAAAAATATCCGCGCATCGGTGGAATAGATTCGCGCGCTTAAGAAACGAGTAACCCCGCTCGCTCATGGTCGACGTGCTGTCGGCCACCAATCGCGAGGGGTTACAACATGACGCGATCAACGACATCAACCGCACTGGCTCTTCTCATCCTCATGGGAAGCGCTTCGGCGGTTTCGGGGCAGCCTGTATCGGGCCCGGTCGGATCGATCTCAGGAAACTGGCTCGTGGTGGATCGCAAGGATCCGCCGCAACGTCAGGCCATCAGAATGAAACCGGCGAGCAAGCGCACGCCGCTGCATCTCGATGTTGCGGCAGCCGTGAAAGCGGCCGCGCTGCCGCCCGAACCGGCGGTGATCAGAAGAACGCCGGTTCCGGCACCGTCGCCGCGAACGACGCGGATACCCCCGCAGCTTCTTGTCGATCATGTCGACCTGAACCTGACGGGAAGCAGCGGCGGCACCCGCGTCGCCACCACCATCGCGGCGACCAAAGTGCTCGGCCTCGACATGAAGGCGACCGCCGGCACCAGCATGCCGGGCCTGGCCTCGATCGGCGACAAGGCCGCGCCGTGGCAGAAGGCGCCCGACGTGAAGCTGCAGATGAAGCGCGGCTTCTAGAAAAAATGGGGCTGCAGCGGGCAGATCCCGTTGCAGCCCCCAGTCGCCGGAGGCAAACCAGCCCTGATGCGAAGAAGGGCTAGGCGAAGAAACGCTGCAGCAGGCCTGACTCGCGGATCGCGCGGCGCCCCGCACCACTGTTGCTGGTCAGCTCGGCCTTGCGGCTGGCGAGAAGCTGGCCGAGTTCGTTGAGATCGAGGGAGGACTTGCGCACCTTGGGAAACAGGTCGGTGTGCTCTTCCTTGACGTGATGCCGGATGTATTCGCCCAGCACGGTGACCTGCGCGTCGTATTCCTCGTCGCCGGCCTGGCCGACGGAAATCCGGGCGATCAGGTCTTTCGCGCCCTGATGCTCGACCCTGGCTTCGGCGAGAATATCGTCCATGCCCGGCAGGTCCTGGCAGGCAGGATAGAAAATTTCTTCCTCGATGGCCGTGTGGACTGTGAGCTTGTCGCAGATGTCGCGCGCCAGCGTGGTCTTCTTGGAATCGCTCAGCCGCTTTGCGCCTTTTTCGTAACGGTCGAACAGCGCCGTCACCTCGGTATGGTCCTCCCGGAGCAGCGTGATCGCGTTGAAAGAGCGCCGGGGCGCGCTCTTCTTCCGGGTTTTCCTTGCCATCAACATCGCTCCGTTCCGTGGTCGTGTAAGGTGAACGTGGAGAGCGATTAACCGGTTCCGAAGCGGAACGCGGTGCCAGCGCCCGGCGTTGAACTCAGGCACAGAAGGCAAAAACCATGCGCTGGCAGGATCTCAGGCGAAGCAGCAATGTCGAATACCGCGGTGGCGGTGGGGGCAGAGGTTTAGGCATTCCTCTCAGCGGCGGCGGGCTGGTGCTGGTGCTGCTGGCCAGCCTGTTCTTCGGTTTCGATCCCAGCATCCTGCTCGACGGCGGTCCTGTCCCGGTGTCAACCACCGAGCAGCGAACCCCGGCGACCCCCGCCGAGCAGGAGATGCGCGAGTTTGTCGCTGCCGTTCTGGGCGACACCGAGGAAACCTGGCATGCCGTGTTTCGCGCGCAGGGCCGCACCTACGAGGAGCCGCGACTGATCGTGTTCTCCGGCGCCGTGCAGTCGGCCTGCGGCATCGGTCAGTCGGCAACCGGCCCCTTCTACTGTCCGCCGGATCGCCAGGTCTATCTCGACCTCAGCTTCTTTCGGGAATTGCAGCAGCGCTTCGGCGCGCCGGGTGACTTCGCGCAGGCTTACGTGATCGCCCACGAAGTCGGCCATCACGTCCAGACCATTCTTGGAATTTCATCCCGTGTCCGCGCGGCGCAGGAGAGCGCCTCGCGCGCCGAGGCCAACAACCTGTCGGTCCGCATGGAGCTGCAGGCGGACTGCTTTGCCGGCCTGTGGGCGCATCACGCTGACCGGGCGCGCCAGATCCTCGAATCCGGCGATGTCGAGGAAGCGCTCGCCGCCGCCAGCGCCATCGGCGACGACCGCCTGCAACGGCAGACACAGGGCCACGTGACGCCGGACTCCTTCACCCACGGCAGCTCCGAGCAGCGCGTCCGCTGGTTCAGGCGCGGGCTCAGCGAAGGTTCGCTCCCGGCGTGCGACACCTTCGCGGCGGAACGGCTCTAGTCGGGACGCGGGGTCGGCGGCAGCGGCATTCTCTCGGCCACCGGCGGCCGCGCCTGCTGCTCCCAGGGTCTGGGCATTGTCACCGCCGGCGCGGCAATCAACGGCAGCAATCCGGCCTGCCGGCGGCAGTCTTCGCCAAGCGCGGTGAGTTGCGGCACCGCCAAGGTCGCCGCGCCGAGCTTCTTTCCCTGGCGCCGCTGCGCGTCGAGTAGCGCCTGCACCTGCGGCAGATCGGACGCAAACACACGGTCGATCAGTCCCTGCCGCCAGCAGCCGCAAAACACGTCCGCGCGGCCACCGTTCAACTCAGGCGCGGTGCATAGATTGAACAAACCGTTCAGTGAATCGGATGTCGGCGACTGCGCCGCGACAGGCGCCGTCGCACAACACAGGATCAGGACCAGTTGCCGCAGGGTATCTCGCACGGTCGTGCCTCCGCGCGCGGGACGCCGGAGGCACGCCGTCGTGCGACAATCAGGGCTCGCGTTACGGGCGAACCGTCGTGGTCGTTGTCGATCCGTCGGTGTTGCGGGTGATCGTCGTGGACGATCCATCGACATTCCGCGTCGTGCTGACGACCGACGGCGCACTGGGCTGCACATACACGGGTGCTGCTGGCTGCACGACAACAGGTGTCATGGCAGGGGCAGGCGTCATCGTCGCAACCGTGCCCTGCTGGATCTGGCCGCGGATCTCGCCTTGCGGGAAAGCGGGCGTGCGGATGCTGACGTACATCCGCCCGGCCAGCAGGTCCGCTTCCTGGGTCGGCGACAGCACGGCCGTACCGACCAGCGGACTATGCGTCACGGGAATGGGTATCTGCTGCGCCGCGGTCTGTGTCGGCGCCGCCGGACCCTGGATCGCTGCGCCCTGCAGCGGGCCGCTAAGGCCGGCATAGGGAATGTTCCAACTCATCTGGCGGGTCATACGATCATAGGTAACCGCGCCCTGCGCGGTACCGGCAGAAGTCGTCGGCGGAACCTGCTGATTGCCGGTCGCAACGACGCCCAGATTGACCGGGCGGTTATCGGGAACGGTACACGCAGCAATGAGCGAAGTGAGCGATGCGACCGCAATCACGGACAGGGCTTTCATGGGGGCCACTCCTGGCAAAAAGATGCGCGGATGACTGCCCAATCCGGACAGCACCGCGGGGAATGCACCCATAACGGAGGACGGGCCCCGAGGTTCCGGTACCCATCCACCGCAAAATTATGTGCGGCGAGCTACGCGCGGAGGCGCTCGGCGGTTCGCTTCGAGACGCCGGGGCGACCGTGCTTGTTTGACTGTGCGACTAGGGCGGAAGCGTATTCGTGCGCCAGCACCGGCTGATAGCGGGGCGGGTTGCCCGGTCCATGACAGGTCTCAAGGCACTTCACCATGGTCATCCCCTGCGGATGGGTGAAGCAGGCGCCCGACATGCGCGCGGCACCGCTGCCGTTCACGACACGGTGCAGGGTGGAGACGTAAAGATCGTTCGTCCACATCGCGAACATGTCGCCAATATTGACAACAAGCGCCCCCTTGAGCGGCGGCACGTCGATCCACTCGCCGGCCGAGTTGCGCGCTTCAAGACCTCCCTGCTCGTCCTGCGACAACAGGGTGAACGCGCCATAGTCGCTATGCGGCGAGAAATTCCACTGATTGGGATCGCGCTTCGACACGTCCATCGGCGGGTAATAGTTCAGCAGGAAGTTGACGCCGGGATATTTGAACTCTTCATCGAAAAAGTCTTCCGGCAGATCGAGGCTGAGCGCGAAGGCGCGGACCAACTGCTGGGTCAGCAGCTTGCGGCGATCGATATGCTGGCGCATGAACGCTTCATACCCCTCGATCACGCCGGGTGATGGCCAGTTCGACTTGCCGGCGCTGAAGCGGCCTTCTTCGGGTTCGCCCGGGATCACGTCCCGCGCCATCACGAAGCGTTCCTTGATATCGGCCTGCTTGTCGGGATTGGCCTCCGGGTTGTTGCCGCCGGCGCCGACATAACCGTGGTTGCCGGGATGCTTGGCACGGTGCAGCTTCATCTTCTCTTCCAGCGGGAGATCGAAGAAGCGACGGCCCCAGCGGTCGAGCTCGTCCAGCTCGTTGGCCGGAAAGCCGTGGCCGACGAGATAGAAGAAGCCGATATCGATGCATGCTGTGCGCAGCGCCCGGCCAACTGCGCGGCGACCCTCCGCCGTGCCGTCCGGGCTGGTAAACGGGGTGAGGTCGATGACCGGTAGTTTTTCCAGCGCGGCCCGTGTGACGCCGAACCGGGCCTCGTGCCGGAGAAACCGTTCGCCGAAATCCTGATACTCAGTGTCTGACATGGTGGGCCAAGTATAACCGCATCTCGGTCCGCGCCAATTGCCTTAATCCGCGAAGCGGATTAGGTTTTCGGTGATTTCGAAGCACATTGAGAGGGAGCGGCCGACAGGCCGTCACGCGCTATGCCAATTGATATGCACGCCCACTGGATACCCAAGGGTTTCGCCGATGCCTTCCGTAAGCGCAGCAAGGCACCGCGCATCTATAAGGGCGAAGACGGGCGCGAGATCATGGATAGCGGCTTCACCGCCAATCCGGTGGCGCAGGGTTTTGACGATCCGCTGACACGCATTGCCGAGATGGACAAGAACGGCATCACGCGCGGCGTGCTGTCGCTCACCCCGTTCATGGGCATCGAGGCGCTGCCGCTCGAGGATTCGCTGCCGCTCTGCCGCGCCTATAACGACGCCGTCTCGGAGATGTGCGCAAAATGGCCGGACCGCTTCTCGGCCATGGCCGCCCTGCCGCTCGCCGATCTCAACGTGACGCTGCAGGAATTCGAACGCGCGATGGCGATGCCGGGAATAATCGGCGGCGTGCTGCCGGGCGACGGCTTCCTGTCACAGAAGCGCGCGCAGCAGTTCGACGCGATCCTCAAGGCGGCCGATCGCCGCAACGCGATCATGCTGATCCATTACGGCAAGCTCGCCAACGACGCTCAGCCGATCAAGATCGACAGCTCCGACAACGCGCATTCGCGCATCGGTTCGCTCGACATGCAGGCCAAGCTGTCGCAGAACATGGTCACGTTCTGCATGACCGACTTCCTGCAGGCGTATCCGAACGTCACGATCATGAGCCACAATCTCGGCGGCAACATCCCGTTCGAGATCGAGCGCATGGATCACCGCAGCATCATCGACCGTCCCAAGGACGAGCTACCGTCCAAGCGCATCCGCGCCGGCCGCGTGCTGGTCGACTGCAACTCCCTAGGCTCACGGGCGATCGAGCTCGCTGTCGAGACCTACGGCGCCGAGAAAATCGTCATGGGCTCCGACGGCACGCCGTTCGGCATGACCTGGACGATGAAAGCGGTCAACGACGCCCGCATCAGCGACGCCGACAAGGCCGCGATCCGCGACAGCAACGCCGAGAAGGCGCTCAAACGCGTGGTTCAGAACATGGCGGCTGCGGCGGAGTAATCCCCGCCTCAGCCGACCAGGGCGTCGGGCGGCAGGCGCACAAACGCGATTGGCGTGTCGAAGCCTTTGACGGTGGCAGTTTCAGCCACACTCCTGAGGCCGCTGAGGCGCGACGCCGTTGCCGGATCGGCCGCCAGATCCGACGACACCACGATATCGCCGCCACGGCTCTGATCCTGCAGGCGGGCCGCGAGATTGACGGTGCCACCGAAATAGTCGAGCCGGCCGTTGAGATTGACGGCGATGCAGGCACCGCTGTGCAGGCCGACCTTGATCACAAGATCAGGGGTCTTGCCGCCCTGTTCCCGATTGAACCGCATGACATCGCGCTGCACGGCCAGCGCCGCATCCAGCGCCTTCGCCGGATCGCTGAACGCCGCCATCACTGCATCTCCGATCGTTTTCACGATGGCGCCATCATGATCGCGGACGGCTTTGGCCAGAAACGCGAAATGATCGCGCACCAGGCGATAGGCGGCGGCATCGCCGATCCGGCCATAGAGCGCGGTTGAGCTCTTGAGATCGGTGAACATCAATGTCACCTGACCGATGCTAGCGTCGTCGCCGGGGCGCAGCACTTCGGTGGCAAACAGGTCGCGAAACACCTGCATGAGGGTCGCCTGATGCGCCGTCAGTGCATCGGCCACCCACGCCCGCGCTTCGATCAGAAGCGTCGCCGCATGTGGCAGACAGTTGGTGAACCGCACCACCCCCGCCTTCGGTTGCGACACGGCACGAACACCCGCCGTGTCGGCCAGCAGCTCCGGAAAGCCGCCGCCATGATAGGCGATGAGCGCTTCGCCCTCGCCGTTCAGCTTGCGCAGCCGATAGTCGCCATGCAGCAAATCGGCCGCCAGTTCGCGCGTCTCACCAGACTCCAGTGTCTGCTGCACCACGACATGCGGCATCATCATGGGCCCCAGATGGCAGAACTGCCCGTCGGAGACTTCGCGGATCGCCGGATTGGGGCGGAAGCTCAGTTCCACGTTGCGCGCGAAGTCGCGCTCATAATCGATATTGCAGCTCGGGCAGTGCGTGCCGCGCGGTAACTGGTCGAGCGACGGCGCCTGGCCCTGACCGCCGCGGCAGTTCGGGCACAGCAGTTCCCAGCGCATGGTGAGGAGCCCCACGCGCACCGCGCGCAGGCAAAGCTCGATCACATCGCGCGGCTCTTCATTCCAGAGACGCGCCAGTCGCAGCGGGCGGATGCGGAGCAGATCCACTTCAGCGCCGGTGGCGATGAACGACGACAGGCGATCGATCAGCTTCCTGCTGACCCCCTGCCGCTCCAGCTCGGCCGTCGCCGTGAACAGACGCTCGGATGCTTCCGCGGGAAGGGCCTCGACCGGAATCGTGAACGGTTCGGCTCGTTCGCCGGCGAGATAGGCCATGGCATCGGCAACAAGACGCGAGAATGTCCGCTGGGCGCTGCGGAAAAATCCGGTGGCGAGCAGAAGCGAGCCGATCCAGTTGCGGGGCTCCGCCTCCAGCCGAAACTCCGCCCGCGAACCGGCGCCTTCGGGCTTCAGGCTGAAGTTCGCTGTCATGGACCGCAGCGGTCCGCTGTGAAACTGGCGGCCATGCCGGAATGCCCGGTTGGTCACCCATTCCTGCGGGAGATCGCGCCAACTGAGATTGAAGGGGCCGAACTTCGCCCGGCCGGTATAAATGACCGTACCGTCGGGCTGGGCTTCGGCCTCGACGCGATGCTTGGGAAAGGCCGCCGCCTCGTTGAAGCGCTCCGTGTCGGACAGAACCGGCCAGACCTGCTCCGGCGGGACCGGAAACTGCCATGACCAGAGGGCCTGCTGCGTCGCCATGTTCGGCTCCTGGACTCAGGCCGCCATCATACCCGACCCTGTGACCGGGCGGGCCCTTTGTGGCCGCGACCAACCGATACGCTTCGCCGCGCGCTTCGGATCATAATCCGCCGCTCGCCCGGACCACCGATCTGTGCGAAAAAGCCGCAAGCCTTTCACCAACGGAACGCTCATGCCCAAAAAGAACCCGCTGAATCTCAACCCGCTGCAGCTGCGCACCCTGACCCTGATGCAGGCGCTGGCCACCCTTCCCGATCACGCGCGGCCGGCCGACGAGCCAGGCTCGTTCATGATCTCGAACCTGCCGCATCCGCATGGCAACCATTTCCATGTCGGCCCGTGGGCGGTGCATGCCGGCGATGCCAGCGGCCTCGCCAATCAGGCGGCCTGGGTGGTGCTGGAGCGCAAGGGGATGATCAAGTCGATGTTCCCCATGGCCTGCGTCGTGACGGCAGCGGGCATGGAGTACGACACCGGACTGAAGGATGTGATCCTGCACGGCAGCGATCACTGAACGAGAAGTGCTGAGCTGATTCAGCGTTTCTTCGGCGGGTGCGCGCGCACGCCATCTTCGTTGATGTCGGTGCCCCAGCCGGGGCGGTTCGAGACGACAAGCTCACCGTTTTCGATCTCCGGCACGTGGGTGAACAGATCGTTCAGCCACGGCGCGCGATCGACATCCAGTTCCAGGATGCGGAAATTCGGCACCGCCGCGCAGAACTGCGCCGCGATCATCGTCTGCAGATGACCGCAGAAATTATGCGCGGCAACGTTCACTTCATACGCGTCGCACATCGCCGCCATCTTCACGCTTTCGGCGACGCCGTTCCACATCGGATCGAGGATCGCCACGTCGACGGAATGGTTTTCGAGGAATGGGCGCAAGTTGCGCCTGCCATGTGTTGATTCCAGCGAGGCGATGGGCGTGGTCGACACCTGGCGGATCAGGCTCAACGCTTTCGCTTCGTAGGTGTCGATCTCCAGCCAGGTCAGGTTGAGGTGTTCAACCGCACGGGCGATCTTGCGATAGCCTTCCGGCTTGTAGTTGAAGTTGAGATCGATCATCAGGCCGGTCTCCGGCCCGGCGCCTTCGCGGAACGCCGTCAGCAGATCAACAATGCCAGAGAGCACCCTGCTGTCGAGATTGAGTTCCGGATGCCCCTGCCCGCGCCCGAAGCCCGGCGAGTGCAGCGTGACGCTCTTGCCCTCGAACATGAGGGCGTTAGTCTTGAGCGCATTGTAGCCGCGCTTCACCACTTCCCGGCCGAGCTGCTTGACGTCGTCCAGTGTGCGCAGCGCGGGCTCGCCGAGGTCCTTCTCGAATATCTCGGGGAAGCGCACGCGATACATGCCGCAATGCGACCAGTAGACCGGCAGCCGGCTGCGCACCGCACCGCCGACCAGCTCCGACACCGGAACACCCAGCGACTTCGCCTTGATGTCGAGGCAGGCGTTCTCGATTGCGGCAACCGCCTGCGCATTTAGGCTGCCTGCAGCGATGCGGGTCTGCGCGTAGAGCAGCGCCGTGATGCGGCCGACCTCACGCGGATCCTGGCCGATGAGCTGCTCTGCAATCTTGCGCGTCACCAGGGTCAGGCCCTGGCTCCCGTAGAACTCGGTGCACTCCGACCAGCCGACGATGCCTTCGTCGGTCGTGATCTTCAGGAAGGACAGGTTGGCCCAGCCGCCATCGGCGTGAAAATCCTCGATCCTGACGATCTTCATGGGCGTGTCCTTCCGTTACCAGCGCAACTCCGGCAACACGTATGTCGGATGGAGGGTGACATTGGCAAGCATCCGTGCGACTGCCTGCGGTTCCGGAGTCTGGCCCATCACGATGCCCAACTCACCGGCATGAATCCCGCCGGGGATGAACGCGACATCAATGCCGGCGCCACGGGCACCCGCGACATCGGTGCGGAGCGAATCGCCAAAGGCGATCACGCGGCGTTTGTCCGCGACGCCCAGCATCTTGAGCGCGCGCGCGTAGATGCTGGGGAACGGCTTGCCTTCCATCCGCACGTCGCCGCCCATTTCGATATAGCGCTCGGCAATCGAGCCGGCGCAAATCAGGCGCTGCTCGCCGCGCATCACCACAAGGTCGGGATTGGCGCAGACCATCTTGAGGTTCCGTCTGCGGCAGGCCTCCAGCAGGTCCTCATGGGCGGCGAGATCGAAATGATCCTCGATCGGTCCCGTGCAGATGACGAAGTCGGCCTCGGCCGGATCGCGCGCGGCCGTCAGCCCGTTATCCTCCAGCATCGAATTGTCACGCTCGGGCCCGATCTTCAGGGCGCGCGTGCCGAGCGGCGCATACCAGGGATCGTCGCGCATCTTCAGCGCCAGCCACGCCGCCTCGCCGGACGACAGCAGCGATTCGTAATACTCGGGCCCGACACCGAGCTTGGCCGTGAACTGCCCCGCGGCGGCGGCGCGGCGCGGCGCGTTCGACAGCAACATCACCCGCTTGTCCGCCGTCTTGAGCCGCATCAGCGCATCGAGCACGCCGGGAAACGGCTTCACACCGTCATGCACGCAGCCCCACAGGTCGAGGATGAAGCCATCGTAACGCGAAATGATCTCGGATACGCCCGAGAGGACGGGGACGGGATGCGCCATATACCTGAAATCCGCTGAGGGTTAGGCCGCGTCTTTTATTTCTTTTGTCTGGCGCGGCTCGCCGAACAGATAGCCCTGGCCGAAATCGACCGGCATATCGAGCAGCTCCACCATCGACTGCTCGCTCTCGATCTTCTCGACAATAAGGTCGATGGCGTGGCGGTCGAGCGCCTGCTTGAACGCCTGAATGTCGAGCCGCTGGTTGACGGACTTCGTCTGCTCGAACAGCTTGCCGACCTCGATCTTGATGAAGCGGAAATGCTGCCGTGCCAGATCCGCGACATCGAAGTCGAGGCTGGTCACCTGATCCATCGACATTCGGAAACCGAGTTGGCCCAGCCTGTCCAGTTCGGCAATGCCTTCCCTGCCGTGGCGCTCCACGCTGGACTGCGTGAACTCGAAGACCAGATACGGCGCCAGATCCTTGTTCGCGGCCATGAACGTCACGAACTCGCGCAGGAAGCGCGTGTCGGCCAGCGTGTGCTCCGAGATGTTCACGAAGATGCCGGCATCGGTGTTGTGCTTCTGCAGGCGTCGCACCAGCTGCACGCCGCGGAACAGCAGCATGTTGTCGATAGCGGCGATCAGCCCCTCGCGCTCGGCGACAGCGAGATACTGGTCGGGGCCCAGCACATCGCCGGTTTCTCCGCGGATGCGCGAGAAGCATTCGTAATGGCGGCGCTTGCGCTGCGGCAGGCTGACGATCGGCTGCACGAAGAGCTCGACGCGATTGTTACGAAGCCCGTCGCGCACGATCTCCAGGATATCCTCGTCGCTGAGCTGACCGGGTGCCCGCCCGCTCTCCTCCTTGACGGTCGCGGCCTTAAGGAACGGCGCCGGCCTGCCCCTTGGCGAACGGCCCTGCGAAAGCTGTTCGACCAGACCCTGAAGCACCCGCACCTCGGACATCACGGAATCGATATTCTGCACCTGGCCCTGCCGCGCATCGCTGGCGGACCGGATGGCGTCATGGATGCGGCGGGCCTCGTCGCGCGCGCGTCCCAGTTCCGTCCGCAGCTCGATATAGCCGAGCTTGATCGCTTCAAGCTCGGCGGCCTCGGCATCAGCGCGGCGAAGGCGTGCGCTAGCCAGATGCACCAGCGCACAGACCAGGACGACAAGGCCGCCCAGTTCCATGCCAAGCCGCGGATCGACCGACGGCACGCGCCCGGGCAGCACGATGGCGATCACCGCCGCGACGACGGCGTAACCAAGAGCGATCAGAACGTGACTGATAACCGGCATGAAAGCGCTTCTGTCGTCGCGTGCGACTCGGGCCGCCAAACGGCGGCGATCCGGTCAATTTGGCGCAAGGAGATGAGCACGGTCAACCTCAGGCAGTGGGGGCTTGTGCACACCATGCCTGCCACATCTGCCGGTACGCCGCTTCCAGTTCGCGTGTATGCGTGGCGGCGTCGAGAAGCGGCGATGCCCTCAGGCGATCCCGCAATCCGCCGCGCAAGGCCTGCAGCCGGGCCGGATCGCCGGCAAGCGATGCGGCGATCCGCACATAGTCGGCAGGGCCCGTGGCGACGAGATCGCCAAGCCCGGCACGATGCAGCACGCTGCTGCCGATCCGCGACGCACGCGTGGCGCCGGCGAGCGACACCACCGGAATGCCCATCCAGAGGAGTTCACGGGTCGTGGCTCCGCCCGTAAACGGCACGGGATCGAGTGCGATATCGGTTTTCAGATAGTGCAGGAGATTTTCGGCACGGTCCGCGACATGGCCAATCAGGACACACCGGCTTGCCTCCACGCCGGCGCCCCGCAGCCGCGTCTGAAAAGCAGCGAGAACGGATGCCTGAGACAGTTCCCGCGCCTTGATCAGCAGCCGGGCTGCTGGGAGAAACCGCATCAGCCCCGCCCACAGTTGCAACGTCTCATCCGTCACTTTCAGCAGAGCATTGAAGCTGCCGAAGGTCACAAAGCCGTTGCGCCGCAGCGGCGGCGCGTCGGGGACCGGCGCGTTGTCGGGCGGGGCATAGATTCCATACCCGCTCTGCAGCCGGACCGGCTGTTCGGTATCGGCAGCACTCGCGGCTCCGGACGGATCGAACCATGGATCGGTGATGCGGTAGTCGATCGTCCGCAGACCCGTGGGGGTCAGGTGATTGATATAGGTGGCCTGCACCGGTGCGATGCGTCGCGCGAACAGCACGCGGTCGCTGGCGAGATAGCCGGTCAGGCTGATCAGGACGTCGATGTTGTCGTCCCGGATGGCGGCAGCCTGGGCGGCCGGATCCTGGCCATTCAGATTGCGAAACGAGTCCGCGAGGCTGGCCACCAGCGCCGTGTCGTCGTCCGGCCTGGCGACATCGGCGTAGCACGTCACGTGGACCACGCTCCGGTCATGGGCGCGCAGGACTGGCATGAATTCGGTCAGGAAATGATGCCGGCGGAATTCACTGGAGACGTAGCCGATGCGCAACTGCCGGCCGGCGTCCCGCGTATTCCGCAGAGGCGGCGCAGGCTCGACATCGCGCTCGACGGTCTCAGCCCATCCGCGATTACTGCGCGCCAGGGTTCCATCCGTCTCGCCCGGAATGAAATTCAGCGTGAACAGCAGGTTGCTCCAGGCATGGGCAAGACCCGGCGCGCACCGCACCGCCTCACGATACGCCGCAACCGCAACCCGGGGTTCGCCCAGTTCGCGCAGGATATTGCCCAGCGCATACCAAGCCTCGCCCCAATCCTTACGCTGCTGCACGGCAATGCTCAGCGCATCGCGGGCTTGCCCCAGTTCGCCCAGATCGAACAGCGCGAGGGCTAAGTTATAATGCGCGCCGGTGCAGTTCGCATCCACGCGCAGCGCCTGTTCGAGTTCGGTGCGCGCCTCCAACGGCCGTCCCGCGTCGCGCAGAGTGGCACCCAGATCGGAGGACACTTCGGCCCAGAAGGGCGCACGATTCAGCGCCTCGCGGTAGACAATGATCGCTTCGTCGAGACGGCCGGCCGCCCGCATCGTGCCCGCGAGATTGGCGTAGCCGGCGGCATCATGCGGCCGTCTGGTGATCGCCATTGCATGCGCATTGATCGCGTCGTCAAAGCGGCCCAGCGCCTGAAGCGCGGAGCCGAGCTTGATGCAGGGTTCGGGATCGGTCGGTCGCGCCTCGATGTCGCGGCGCAGGGCGGCGAGAACGATCTCGACGTTGCTCACCGTATCTCCGCGCGCGAACAATCGACACCGACGGCGTCGGCCACATTGGCGAAGCCGTCCTGGCGGAGTAGATCAGCCAGCCCGTGCGCGATTCGCGCGACAAGGGCTGGGCCCTGGAACACCATCGCCGAATAGAACTGCACCAGCGACGCGCCGGCGCGGATCTTTTCGTAGGCATCGCGCGCCGAACTCACGCCGCCGGTCCCGATCAACGGCACGCGCCCCCCGGTCCTGCCGTACATGTCGCGCAGCAGATCTGTCGATGGCCGGAACAGCGGTTTGCCCGAGAGCCCGCCGCTTTCGGCGCGATGGCGGCTACGCAGGGTCGAAGCCCGCTCGATGGTCGTGTTGCCGACGATCAGCCCCGCGATGCCGGTTTCCAGCGTGACATCGGCGATATCTTGGCGGTCTTCCGGCGTGAGATCCGGCGCGATCTTCAGCAGCAGCGGCGGCGGTGCGGTGAGGCGCGACAGTTCGGTCTGCATCCCGCGAATGATATCGGTGAGCGGCCCCTTGCCCTGCAGGGCCCGCAAGCCCGGCGTATTCGGCGAGGAGACATTGCAGACGATGAAGTCGACATGCGGGCCGAGTGTCGCCGTCGCCGTGGCGTAGTCTGTCGCGGCGTCTTCGCTCGTCTTGTTCTTGCCGAGATTGACCCCGACGATGCCGCGCCGCGTTCGCCGCGCCAGCCGCGCGCCGACCGTCGCCATGCCATCGGAATTGAGCCCGAAGCGGTTGATGACCGCCTCGTCTTCTTCCAGGCGGAAGAGGCGCGGCCTCGGATTGCCCGGTTGTGGCTTGGGCGTGACACCACCCACTTCAACGAAACCGAAGCCCAGATCGAGCAGGGCGTCCGGCACTTCCGCATGCTTGTCGTAACCGGCCGCAAGCCCGACCGGATTTGGAAAATCGAGACCCCAGATCCGCTGCCGCAACACCGGCGTGTCGATCCGACGGCGTGGACCCAGCCCCGCCTTCAGCGCGCGGACGCTCCACCCATGCGCCCGCTCTGCGTCGAAGCGGAACAGCAAAGGTCGGATCAGGCCATAGAGATCGATCACGAGCGGTCGAGGCCCCACGGAAAAACATGCCGGCCATCGGCGCCCAGCGGGAGCGACGAACTCCGTGTCACCGCCTCGACCGGCAAGGCGCCGTAGAGATGCGGAAAGAGATCCCCACCCCGCGATTTTTCCCATTTCAGCGCCGGTCCCAGCCGTATCGCGTCGACCTCCAGTATGAGCAGGCCGCGCTGCCCGGTCCGGTGGCGGGCGGCGCTCTCGGCGATCTGCGCCGCCGTCGAAAAGTGAATAAATCCATCGGCCTGGTCCTGGCTGGACCCGGGATAGCGGCCGAAGGCCTGGGCCGCTTCCCATTCTTCGGCCCGGCACATGTGATAGATCAGATTTTCGCTCATGAAACAGTACCTTAGCGATGCCCTGGCGACTCGACAACTGGCCGAAACGGCTTACGGGCCGGTCGCCGCCGTTAAGTATTTGATTCTATTTCGCGGTACCCTATTAAAAATTTCCTAGTGGCGCCGTGGGCAGCGTTGTGAGAAAATTCTTACATGATCATGCGTCACGCCGACATCTGGCAGGCTATCGACCAGCTCGCATCCGAGCACGGTTTTTCGCCTTCCGGCCTGGCCCGGCGTGCCGGCCTTGACCCGACGACCTTCAACAAGAGCAAGCGGATCGCCCGTGACGGGCGGCCCCGCTGGCCGTCCACCGAGAGCATCGCCAAGATTCTGGAGGCGACCGGCGCCACGATCGGCGAGTTCGTTTCCTACATCGGCACCGTGCCCAGTGCCGGGGGCGCGATGCGGCGCATTCCGGTCATCGGCTACAGCCAGGCGGGGGTCAAAGGTTACTTCGACGATGTCGGCTACCCCACCGGAAACGGTTGGGATGAATTGCTGTTTCCCGAAATCAACGACACGCATGCCTACGCGCTGGAGATCGCCGGCGACAGCATGGAGCCGGTCTATCGCGACGGCGATACCATCATCGTATCCCCAGCGGCAAACCTGCGCCGGGGCGATCGCGTAATCCTGAAAACCATCGAGGGCGAAGTGATCGCCCGTCAGCTGGCGCGCCGCGGCGCCCGCAAGATTGAGCTGCTGTCGCTCAATACTGCGCAGCCGGACCAGACCTTCGCCAGCGAGCAGGTCGCCTTTGTGCACCGCATTATCTGGGCCAGCCAGTAAGCCTGCTGCCCGCGCCGGCGGCCATCCCCTGCGGAATCTTCACCTGATCCCCGGAATCCTTTTCTGACCGGTCGATAGGATTCGTTTCGCCTCAATCGTGCGGCCGACCAAGAGCTATTTCGACAGGTCCTCGCCGGCTAGCGCGCGGCGGAGCAGGGTCTTCGTCTCTTCGCGACCGTAGATCGCGGCGAACGACCCCAGGCGCGGCCCCTGCTCGGTGCCGAACAGCACCTCGTAGAGCGCCTTGAACCAGGCGCGCAGGTCCTTTTCGTAGCCGTGGCGCTTGCCGACCTCGTAAACCTCGAACTGGATCTTCTCCGCATCGGCATCCGCCGGCAGCGTATCCAGGGTCTTCAACAGATCTTCGATGCCGCCCCGCTCCTGCTCCGTCGGTGGACGAAACCGGCGCATCGGCTTGATATACTCGCGATAATAATTGATCGCATGCCCGACCAGACGATCGAGGGTCGGATGCGACGCGGGCGAGGTCTTGGGCGCATAGCGGGTGATGAACCCCCAGAGCACCGACTTGTCCTCGGTATTCGCGACGCCGACCAGATTCAGCAGCAGGTTGAACGGCAGCGCGTCGGCTTCCGACACCGGCGGATTGCCGCCATGGATGTGCCAGACCGGATTGTCGATCTGCTGGTTCGGTTCGTTGACACCGTCCTTGGGCGCCTGTTCCGGATACTTCTTCAGGAAGGTGAGATAGTCGTCGACCTGACGCGGAATCACGTCGAAATGCAGCCGCTTCGCGCTCTTGGGCGAATTGAACATGAACAGCGATAGGCTCTCCGGCGTGCCATAGCGCAGCCATTCCTCGACCGTCAAGCCGTTGCCCTTCGACTTCGAGATCTTCTCGCCCTTCTCATCCAGGAACAGCTCGTAGGTGAAGCTTTCCGGCGGCCTGCCGCCGAGCACGCGACAGATCGCCGAGCCGACCTTCACGGAATCAATGAGGTCCTTGCCCGACATCTCGTAGTCGACACCAAGCGCCGTCCAGCGCATCGGCCAGTCGACGCGCCACTGCAGCTTGCAGTTCCCGCCAGTGACTGGGACCTCGAACAGCCCCTCGATGTCGTCCTTGAAGACAACGGTCCCGGCATCCGGCTTGAACTCCACCGCCGGCAGCTCCAGCACCTGCTTGCGGCCGTCGCGCACGCGGATCGGCAGGAACGGGCTATAGGTCGCGCGGCGCTGGTCGCGCAGCTCCTTCAGCACGATCTTCATCACCGCGTCGTAGTTGCACAGTACCTTCAGCAAGGTCTCGTCGAAGCGGCCGGACGTGTACCATTCGGTGGAGCTCTGGAATTCGTATTCGAAACCGAACGCGTCGAGGAAGTCGCGCAACATCGCGTTGTTGTGGTGGCCGAAGCTTTCGAACTTGCCGAACGGATCGGGGACCGAGGTTAGCGGCGAACCGAAGCTCCGCACCTTGTCGCCGACATACTTCCCGACCATCTCCTGCTGTGGGACGTTGTCGGGGACCTTGCGCAGCCCGTCCATGTCGTCCGAGAAGGCGAACAGGCGCGTCGGGATATCCGACATCGCCCGGAACGCGTTGCGGACCATGGTGGTGCGGACCACCTCGCCGAAGGTGCCGATATGCGGCAGGCCGGACGGGCCGTAACCCGTCTCGAACAAAACGTACCCTTTCTCCGGCGGCTTGCCGCCGAGGCGGGCCAGGATCTTGCGGGCTTCTTCGAATGGCCAAGCGCGGCCCTTGAGGGCCTGCTCGCGCAGGGCGGCGGAAATGGCGGGGTTTTGTGACATGAGGGGCGGAACCTAGGGGCCCCCGGGCACCCCGTCAACACCGGGCGCGGCGCCCCTAACCTGCTGGCACAGCGTTTGCTTTTTCGGACCCATGACTCATCAGCGACGACAGGGCCAGCTGAAGCTGGGCGCCTTTTTTCATCCGACAGGAAATCACGTCGCGGCGTGGCTGCACCCCGAGGCGCAGATCGATGCCGGAATGAATTTCCAGCACTACGCGGACCTGGCGCGGACTGCCGAGCGCGCCAGGTTCGATCTGATTTTCCTGGCCGATCACAACGCCACGCGCCAGGGACCGGTCGGCACCTTGTGCCGCGCGCCCCAATACATGGCGCATTTCGAGCCGACCACCCTTCTCTCGGCCATCGCCGCTATCACCCGGAATATCGGCATCGTGGCCACGGTGACCACGAGCTACAACGAGCCTTACAACATCGCGCGGCGCTTCGGTTCGATGGACCTGATCAGCGGCGGGCGCGCCGGCTGGAACGTGGTCACCTCATCGAACCACGCCGAAGCCTATAATTTCGGTCGCGACGAGCATTTCGAACGCGGGGTCGCTTACGAACGCGCACTCGAATGTGTCGAGACCTGCCGCGAGCTCTGGGACAGCTATGACGACGACGCGTTCGTGCGGGATCGCGAGACGTCCACTTATTTCGATCCGGCGAAACTTCATTACGCCCCGCACAAGGGCAAGTACTTCAACGTCCGCGGCCCTCTGAACATGGCGCGTCCGCCGCAAGGCTATCCCGTGTTTGCGCAGGCCGGCGCATCCGAGGCCGGCAAGGACTTCGCGGCCCGGATTGCCGAGATCGTCTTCACGCCGCTGCACACGCTGGCGCAGGCAAAAGCGTTTTCCGAGGACATCAAAAACCGCGCGGTGAAATTCGGGCGCCATCCGGACGACATCAAGATCATGCCGGGCCTGAACGCCATCGCGGGTCGGACCGATGACGAGGCGGAAGAGACATATCAGCTTCTCCAGTCCAAGATTCATCCCGATGTCGGGCGCCTGCTGCTCTCGACGGAGTTGAACGGCGTCGACCTCTCACCTTATTCGGTCGACAGACCGTTTCCGTTTCATCTATTCCCCGACCCGGACAAGATCGGGTTCGCCGGTCATAACGTGCTGAACAAGGCGCGCGAGGAGAACCTCACCATCCGGCAGGTCTACGAATGGTACGCGGGCGCCCGCGGCCAGCGCACTCTGCGCGGCGGACCGAAAAAGATCGCCGACGAAATGGAAGAGTGGTTCCTCAACTACGGTGTGGACGGGTTTCTGGTCCAGCCCGCGCATCTGCCGGGTGGACTGGATGCGTTTGCGGATTACGTCATACCAGAGCTGGTGAAGCGCGGCCTGTTCCGCGCCGAGTACCAAAGCACGACCCTGCGCGGCAATCTCGGCCTTCGCCGCCCGCCCAGCCGGCACGCAAGGGACGTCGGAGCCGTGCAATAGTAGCCTCACTCAAATGTCAGACTGCCCGTAGCGCGATGAACCGGCTCCGTTCGACAGACTTCCGCGAATTAAGCCGGAGCATCAAACCTCTGACGAATCCAAGGAATGATAACGGTGTCCCGGATCATCTCATCCTTAATCGTCAGCGAACGCCCCATTGTTCCTCCGCTGGGATTGACCCAAGCGGTCTTTGGGCTTCCGTTTTCAAGCAAGAGGCGGAAATCCGAATAAGGAACCTGCGTATCTTTACCGCCTGCGATCAGAAGCATCGGCGGCGCAGGCTTTTCAAGCAGACCTTCTTTGGCGAGCGATAGTAACGGCATGAGCTCATATGCTTCCTCGACCGTTTCCACGCCAAGCATGTGGAGGCGCGATGGCACGTAATCGAAGAGAAATTCCTTCGTACGAAAGGCCGTCTCCTGCCATGCCCGGCTGAAATAAGCATCGACGGGACCGCTCTGAAAAATGACCCCGCGTAAGCGCTTCGGCTCGGCAAACGCCACGCGCGCCGACCAGTAGCTCCCCCAGCTCGACCCCCGCACAATGATGCGGTCGCCGTCGAGGTCGAGGCGCGTCTTGATGTAATCGATCATTGCAGAATACATGCGCTCGGATGACGGGCGGGCGGGCACCGGGGCATCAGCCGTACCCGGCATATCAACGCCGATATTGGCAAAACCGCAGTTAAGAAGCGGCATACCTTCCAGCGTTACGTAATCCTTGAAGAGATCCGTGCCGGCAATGCTGATGACCACCGGCGGACGGTCAACACCTGCGGGTTTCTGCAGGTAAGCCTGTATCGTGCTATTTTCGAAGGGGATACTGAGGAGCTCGATTGCCGGCTCGACAATCTTTGCATACGCAGAAAATGCCTCGCGCGCCCTCCCAGCTGATTCTTTTTTTCGCGGCGCGAAGGCGGTTGGCCATCCGCCGACGGAATACAGGTACCAAGCCGAGAGAAACGCGGCAGCGGTTGCTTTCCGATCTGCTTTACGAGCGTTGGCGTACCCCATATAGCGGTTACCAATATTCATCCAAGCCGACCCCCATTCGTTGGGATCAAGGCTATGGATCAACGACAGCGCTTCCCGCGCATCCTCTGGCTTGATGCCGAAGATCGGATAACCGCCGCGGTTCGCCCGCGCCTGTGTTTCCTCCTTCAGCTGTTCCCAGTTTCGGGTCTGCCAACTGCTGTCGATTCTCACGGGCCCCTCACGCCGTAGTTGCCGGCGCCTCCTGATGGACTAACTCGCCGTCCTTAACAACGAACCGGATGTTGCGGATCGCCGAAATGTCGCGCAACGGATCGCCATCCACCGCGATCAGGTCCGCGAGTTTGCCGGCTTCGATTGTCCCCAAACTCTCCGCCAAACCGAGCGCCTCCGCAGAATGCCGGGTGGCCGCCACAATGGTTTGCATCGCGTTCAAGCCTGCTTCGTTAAGCAGCTCCATCTCGCGCGGGACTGACGCGCCATGAATGGTGCCGGGAGCACCGGAATCCGTCCCTAGGGCGATCTTGACGCCCATTCTGGCGGCGCGCCGAACGTTGGCCATGGTAATTGCCTTGATCCGCCGAGCGTCCTCCGCGACACCGCTCACCTGATGACGAAGTCGCGCGATGCTGCCGGGCTTGACGATGGAATCAAGCACGACGTCGGGCACTTTGCCGCGCAACCGCTCAAGCTGGAACGGATCGAGTTGGAGCGAGAAATAGGCTTCGACACGAACGATAGTCGATTGCATATAGATGCCGCGCTCGGCTACCAACTGCAGCACTTCTTCCGCGCCTGATTCCGCGTGCGTGATCGGATGAGCAAGCACATCGATCCCGGCTTCGACAACCTCGCGCGTTTCACTGGGAAACGCCGTATGCGCAAATGTTCGCAATTTATGCCCATGCGCCGCCTCAATCAGGGCCTGAAGGACGTCGATGCGGAGCTTATCCTTATCGGCATCGAGGCGCATATCGCCAGGGAACTCGCTACGCGTATGATAGATCTTGATTCCATCCGGCTTCACTGCCGCAATCATGTCCACCAGCGCCTGCACCTCGGCGGCAGAGTCGATCATTGGCGTAAAGGCGCCGAGCGTCTGCTCCAGCTTGAAGCGACGCAACAGTCCCCGTGGATGCGAGTTTGGGGCCGTTACACCGTATTTGACGCCGAACAGCCGCGGCCCCGGCCAATGCTTCGAGGCAATTGCGGCGCGCTGGCTATCGAGATGGGGATTCGCGCCGATATCCATGATCGTTGTGACGCCAAAAGCCAAACAAGCCCGCAGGTTTCCGGCAATCGTCTGCGGGGTAAATTCCGCCGGATCGGTGGCCCCGCCGCCGCTGGCGCTGATATGAAGATGGCCGTCGATCAGACCAGGCAGCAAAGTACAGCCGTCCAGCCTGACGACTTTGGCGCCCGGAGGAACGTCGCCGCCTACGGCGACAATCCTGTTCCCCTCAATAACAACGACCGAATCCTTGACTGGCGCACCACCATTGCCGTCGACGAGCACGCCACCGACGAAGGCGGTACATTCAACGCTTCCCGTTGGCTGCGGCGATATCATTTGTTCCTCCCCTGGCGCGTCATGTTCTTTTCCATTTTTTTCAGCGTCTTGAGCAATGCTGCCATTTCCGACACCGTTATGCCTTCGGTAACGGAGGCCATTACATCGACCGCAGCCTCGATCAGCGTGTCCTGCATCGCCCGTGCTTTTGGTGTCAGATAGACATTCACAACGCGGCGATCGATTTTATTCGGCTTACGCTGTACGAAGCCAGACCGCTCAAGGATGTTGATCGCAGACACGGTGTTCGGCCCCATGCGGGCAACGCGTTCGCTCAGGTCCCGCTGGCTGATGCCATCGTTGTCCCAAAGCACACGAAGATACTGCCATTGGGCAAGGCGCACCCCGAGCGGTTCGATACGCTCGCGCAACTGCTCACGCATCTGTTCCGATGTCAGGCGCAGGTGATAGCCAATCGCAGTATCCGCAGGCAGCTCAAGATGTGCTGCAGGACCACGCGCCGGCTCAATGTTCCGCCGGGGCTTTTGCAGTGCCTTCTGGCTCATCGTCTCGCCCTATTTTTTAAGTGCGTCTGCGTGAGGCCGCCTCGGGCTCATCACGCCAGCGTTAAATGCCATGCGCAGCAGATTAATTCGTTTGATATCAAATTATATTGTCTGCAGCAAGTTCTGGTGCTACGGCTTGTAATAATCGGACTGTCGCTGAGCGGCCAAAAACGGACGTCTCGACGCTTACCGAAGAATAAGTCGAAATCAGAGGAGGACGCAGATGATCACCAGGAAACTCTGGCTCGCTCTTTCGTTTATCGTAGCGTTGTATGGACCCGCGCAAGCGCAAAGCGGTGCGTCCGGACAGATACGAATTGTCGTCCCTACCTCACCGGGCTCCGGTTACGACTTTGTCGGCCGGCAGATGGCGGAGAAACTGCGTGTCGAACTCGGCGTTGCGACGGTCGTCGACAACCGGGTGGGTGCTGTCGGTCAGATTGGCGCCCAGGCCGTCATCGCCGCACCCGCAGACGGCAATACGTTGCTCGTTGCGGGACTTGGCGATCTGGTGCTGACCCCTGCCCTCAAAACTCTTCCATATGACCCGGCAATTGAATTCCGCCCGGTTGTGCTTGTCGCCTCTTTTTCGTTCGTGCTCCTTGCGCGCAACGAACTCCCGGAAGCGACACTGAAGGATCTGGTTGCCTTCGCTTCGAGCAATCCCGGCAAACGTTCGATTGCCAATCCCGGACTTGGCTCCGGGCAGCAGGTCGCAGCCGCTCTTCTGAAGCGGGCAAGCAAAGCAGATTTCCTAGATGTACAGTATCGCAGCGCACCGGCTGTCTACACCGATCTTCTCGGTGGACTGGTCGACATGACGTTCGATAACGTTGCGGTCTCACGGTCCCATATTGAAGCCGGCCGTCTCAAGGCCTTTATGGTCACTGCCTCGACCCGCCATCCGCTTCTCCCCCAGGTCCCGACAGCAACTGAACTTGGATTGCCCGATGCAACGATGGAAAGCTGGAGCGGATTGTTCGCGCGCGCCAGCGTTCCTCAAGCCACCATTGACCGGTTGCGCGATACGAGCATCAAAACGCTGCAGGATCCGGCACTGCAATCCAGCCTTCAAGCGGGCGGCTGGCGCGTCCTAGGCCTCGGCGGCGCGCAAGCTGATGAATTCTTGAAGCAGGAGCGCGCAAAATGGCCGGGCCTTTTGAAGGAAGCCGGTGTCAGGGCTGAATAGTCCTGCCTTGGGCAATTGCGCTCTGAAAGGTTTTTCACGCTATTCTTGCTGCCGCTTTCCTCTTCAAGCCATGAACGGCAGTAACAACGCCAAGGTAGGCCTATGATCATCGATTCCCACGCCCATTTCGTTGAGCGGCAGTACTGCGACGACCTCGTAAAGGACTTCCGGTTGACGGCCGAGCCCGGTGACAAGGGCCAGGTTCTGCTGCGCAAAGGCAGCCGCTCGTACATGTGGTATCGCGAGGAATTCTTCGATCCCGAAGCGCAGATCAGGACAATGGACAAGATGGGTGTGGCGATCCGGATGATCTCGCTCAGCACACCCAACGTCTATGACTGGCCGGCGGACCGTCAGATAGCCCTTGCCAAGCGCTCCAACGACGCGCTGGCCGCCTATTGCCGCGACAATCCTAAGCGCTATCGCGGCCTCGCCTCCCTTCCGCTGGCCGATGTGCCGGCGGCGCTGCGCGAGCTGGATCGCGCGCTCGACAACCTTGGCTGCTCCGGCGTGATGATCGGCTCGAATGTCCACGGCGTCGCCATGAACGATCCCCGTTTCGAGCCGCTGTGGAAGCGGATCAACGAGCGGCGCGTGCCGGTCGTCGAGCATCCGATGTTCCCAAGCGATGCCGACAGCCCGGAGATGCAGGAATACGAGCTGCCGCTGCGGGTCGGCCTGATGTACGACACGACCACGGCCATGACGAAGATGATCTATTCCGGCATCTTCGAGCGCTATCCGGATTTTCCGTATATTGCCGCGCATACCGGCGGCGCGCTTCTCATGCTGCTGGAGCGGCTCGACAACGGCTACCGGCTGTTCCCGGATTGCCGCAAGCATATCGACAAGCTGCCCAGCGAATACGCCAAGCGCATCTACTTCGACACCTGCTCGTTTTATGCGCCGGCGCTGAAGATGGCGCGCGAGGTTGTCGGCTCCAGCCAGCTTCTCTTCGGATCGGATGCGCCGTTCCTCGGGGCCGATACCCGCCATGTCGAGCGGCTCGATTTTCCGACCGAGGAAAAAACGCAAATTCTCGGCGGCAACGCCGCCAGGATTTTCGGCCTGAATTGAACCTTAAATCCACACCACAGGGGGAAACATGACCTCGATGATCACACGCCTGGCGCTGGCCGCAGCGCTCTGCACCACCGCCGCGGCGGCCAGCGCGCAGCAAAACTTCCCGACCAAGCCGATCCGCATCGTCATCGGTCTTGGCGCCGGCGGCGTCTCCGATGCCATGGTCCGCACGATCACCGACCAAATGACTCCGGGGCTGGGTCAGCCGTTCGTCCTTGAGAACATTCCGGGCGCCGGCGGCAACATCGCCATGGATACCGTCGCCAAGGCCCCGCCGGATGGCCATACGCTTCTGGAGATCGGTCCGGCAGCGGTGATCAACCCGTTTCTGTACAAATCGATGCCAATGGATCCGTTCAAGGATCTGATACCGATGACGCCACTGGCGGTTGCGAACTTTGCCGTGTTCGTCGCCGCGAATGTTCCGGCGAAGAACGCCGGGGAGTTCATCACCTACGCCAAGGCGAATCCCGGCAAGGTTAACTATGGCTCGGTCGGTATCGGCACGGCCGGGCATCTCGCCGCCGTGATGTTCAGCCAGGCAGCCGGCATCCAGATGACCCACGTACCCTATCGCAACATCCAGCAGGCCGGCGGCGATCTCGCCAAGGGTGACGTGCATATCGTCTTCAACACGATCGCGCCGTTGAAGGGCCTGATGGATGGCGGGCAGATACGGCTGATCGGCTTCACCGGCGAACGCCGGGACCGCGAGTTTCCCAACGTACCGACGTTCTCCGAATCCGGACTTCCCGGCTTTAGTGTCGGCGGCTGGTGGATGTTCTTCGCGCCGAAGGGTACGCCGCTCGCCGTCGTCGAACGGCTCAACAACGAATTCATGACCGCGATGAAGAAGCCCGAGGTGCACGAGCGCTTTCTCCGCCTTGGCTTCGAACCGACCCCGATGACGCTCGCGGAATCGGCGCAATTCATGAAACGCGAAGCCGACAAATGGGGCCCGGCCGTGAAGGCATCAGGAGCGGTCGTCGAATGAACGGCGACATCCGGACCGCGACCGAATTCCTCGCCGGATTGAAGAACCCCGGCGCGGCAGCACTCGCTGCCCTGCTGACCGACGATGCCGGGTTTCAGGCGCTCAATGTCGACCTGAAAGGCCGCGACGCGGTACTGAAGCGGCTTGGCGATACGGCCCAGACCTATGCCGATGCGACATTTGCCGGGCCCGAAGCCAAAGGCGCGGCAATCGAGGCGCGGGGTGTGCTGCCCAACAAGGCGCAGCTAACTCTAACTCTGCACCTGGAGGGCGGCCGCATCGCGCTGATACAGCAGCAGATGATCCCGGGCGCACCACGCGCCGCGACGCCTCTTAAGCTGCCGGCAGACGTGAAGGACCGCATCAACAATGCGCTGGCCCAGCGCCATCCGATCCTGATCGCCTATACCGACGGGACGGGCCAGCCGATCCTGACCTTTCGTGGCTCGACACAGGCCTTCAGCGACACACAACTGGCAATCTGGATCCGCAACACCAGCGGCAACTTCCTGAAGTCGATCGCCAGAAACCCCAAGGTCGCGCTGATGTATCGCGACGAGGATGCCAAGGCGACCTACAACTTCATCGGCCGCGCCCGCGTCGACAGCAGCGAAGCGGCGCGTGCGCAGGTCTATGCGACCATGGCCAAGATCGAGAAGGACCACGACTTCGCACATGCCGGCGTGGCCGTGATCATCGATATCGATCGCGTCGAGGGTTACGCCGGTCTCGGTCCGACCGGTCCGGTCGATCCGATCCGGATGGAGCGGACCGCCTAGGTCATCGCGGCAGCAGCGTCTCCGCAATGATGCGGACGATCTCGGCGTAGCTCTTCAGCAGCAGATACGTGAGCGCGCCCGCTGCAATACCCGCAATAGCCCAGCCCCAGCCGATCCCCGCCAAACCCGAAGCCAGAATACCCGCCAGGGCAATGAACAGCCCGACCGCGACAGCGAGCGCATTGCCGTGGCGTAACAGGAACTGCACGGCCGGATAGCGGATCGTCGTCGGGGGCGATGCGACCGCAACCTGCGTTGCGCCTGCCGCGATCACGATGCTGTTCGCGGCGCGCCAGCCAAACACCAGCGCCTTGGCGAGACCGCCGGAGTAGCCGACATAAGGGCCGCCTTCGAGACCGCCGATGCTGCCGCCCGCCGCATAAAGTCCTTCGATCGACCCGCCGTTCTTGTGCTGCACGCGCGCCGAGGCATCGATGGCAAGACCGCCCATCGTGTAGGTGATGCCGGAGCACAACGGTACGGCGTAATAGGGCGGCTGGCGCAGCGCCATTGGCTTGGAGCCCCAGGGATGGCTCTTGTCGACACTGCGCGCTGGCGAGAGGCTAGCGAGATCGTCAGCATCCACCGCGCGGTTGAACGCGGCAACGGTTTCGGCCAGCGCATCCGCAGGCAGACCGGCCTTCGCCGCCAGCTCATCGAGCGTGCCGCAGCGATGGAAGGTTGCACCCAGCTCTTCGAGGTACGGATTGGCCGACATCACGAAGAGCTTGCCGCTCGCCTCCCACACCGCCTGATCGAAAATGGCAACGGCTTCGAGCGGATCGTCGAGCCTGGCGATGGCATTCGCGACCGATACGCCCGCGCACCCTTCATCAGTGAAGCGCTTCCCCTGCGCATTCACCGCGAGGCCGGCGGCGATGGGGAAATCGATGGTCGGATACGGCCAGAGGTCGGGATTGGTCATGGCGTCGCGGCTCTGCACATGGCCGTAGAAGCACTCCATGTCGGTGAGCTTCGCGCCGACGGCCTCGGCCATCAGCAGACCGTCACCGCGTCCGCTCCCTGCATTCCGCTGCAGCAGGCGCTCCGGCCGCTTGCTGACGAACCGGCGCAGCAGATCGGGATTGGCCTGGAAGCCACCATCGGCGATCACCACGGCGCGCGAAGTGAAACGCTCGCCACCGTCCGCGAGAACACCGGTGCAGCGTCCCTTCTCCATCAGAAGCGCGCGCGCCCGTACGCCGCGCCGCACCTGCCCACCCCGCTCGCGCAGTTTCGCTTCGAGCAGCGGCAGCATCACGTCGCCCGCGCGCCCCTCCCAATGCAGCCCAGGCTGGCGCAACGACGGCGGCGACAGCACCGCCGTGCTGGAATCGTTGGCGCCGCCACGGATCAGTTTGACGCCCTGCGCCTCCAGCCACTGGATCGCCGGACCGGCATCGCCGGCCAACGCATCGGCCAGCGCCGGATCGACATAGTCATGTGACGCGGCATCGATGGCGCGACGCAGATTGTCCTTGCCGCCGCGGATATCGTGCAGCGCGATCTGAAAGAAACCCATGGTGATGCGCGAATTGCAGAGATAGCGCTCCTCGCTCCCCTGCTCCAGCACAACCACCCGCAACCCGGCCTCGGCGCAACGGTTGGCGGCGGTCAGCCCGGCCAGACCG
Source organism: Alphaproteobacteria bacterium (assembly GCA_965279355.1). Lineage (GTDB taxonomy): Bacteria > Pseudomonadota > Alphaproteobacteria > CACIAM-22H2 > CACIAM-22H2. Next base: position 1,730,730 of record OZ257155.1, read on the forward strand.
CCACCCACAACGACGACATCGAAAGAAGCTGAATTCATGCCGCCCTTATACTGGCTGCGTTGCTCCCAAGAAAGTCCGCGCTCCGAGCCCCTCCGCAATCTTACGTAGTACGTCGGCATGATTGTTCACCCGGGGCCACGATGAGATGGTCACTTCGGGCCCCCGGAGCAACAAACAACGCGAGGGGCATTAACCATCTTAAGCGGCATGGTCCGCAGCGAGCCGGGGGCTTCATGTTATTGGCTAATTCTACGGACGGTCCGTCGGCGCTTTCCGCAGCGACGCTGGCCTGCCTCGATACCGTCCAGAAGCTCAAAAACAAGGATGTTTCACAGCATGCGGGACGCGTCGGCCAATCGTCGGTGGTGATCGCCAAAGCGATCGGCCTAGAAGACAGTTTTGCCGCCGCGATCGGCGCCGCCGCCAATCACCACGATATCGGAAAGGTCGTCATTCCCGACGCGATCATGCTCAAGCCGGGACCCCTGACGCCCGACGAGTGGGTGCTGATGAAATCGCATTGCCGGGTCGGTCACGACATCCTCAAGGGCAGCGGCGATGCGGTTCTTGCACTCGCGGCAAGTATCGCGCTTCTTCACCACGAGGCATGCGACGGAACCGGGTATCCCCACGGGCTGACATGCGACCAGATCCCCATTGAAGCCCGGATCGTCGGGTTGTGCGATGTCTACGACGCACTGCGCGAGGATCGCCCCTACCGCAAGGGCTTTGGCCATGAGGTCGCCTGCGACATCATCCTCAAGGGCGATGCCCGCACCAAACCGAGCCGTTTCGATCCCGATATCCTGTCGGCGTTTTCCCGGGTTCATCACCAGCTTGATAAGGTCTTTACCGCGCCGCTCGCGATCTAAAATGCACCGCGAAGTCTGAGCACATACACCGGGGGCCGGTTTATAGTCGCCCGGTGACGACGACTCGCACATTTTCCCTGCCTGTCCCTGCCCTGGTCGCCGGTGCCGCGCGCGCCGTCTGGCTGACGCCGGCCGGTGAAATCGAACTGCTTTCGCATGCCGAAGCCGGCCGCCGCGCCGTCGCAGGTCCCTGCCTGCTGGTTCATGCGCCAGCCACCGCGCGGCGACTCGGTATCGAGCGGCTCCGCGGTTACGACCTGCTGGAACTCTTTGCCTTTGTGCGCCCGGCGCGTTTCTGTCTCCCGACCCCGAAGGGCCTCGCCGAGGCCACCAGCCTGCCGCTGCCGCATGGCATTGAAGCTGAAGCCGTCTGCCTCGCCGACATCGCCGACGCACTCCTCAACGAACTTGCTGCCGGGCGCGACACTGACCCGGATCTGATAGCAACCGCGCGCGCGATGACCCGCGGCGGCTGGCTGTGGGGCAAATTGGTTCTGGCGGCCTTGAACGACGAACCCGGCGCCTATGAACTGCACAAATCCTACGCGTCGCTGGAGCCGTGGCGCCGCCTGCCGGAATGGTCGGAGCATGCGCCCGAGCCCTCACCAGGCAGCATGCCGGTCGAGCCAGTCGAAGCCCGCGCACGGCTGGTACAGATGCTCGGCAGCGAATCCGAACCGCGGCCGCAGCAGGCAGACTATGCCTCCGCCGTGTCACAGGCTTTCATGCCGCGCCAGGAAGAGGGCACGCCGCGCGCGGTGCTGGCCGAAGCGGGGACCGGCGTCGGCAAGACACTGGGCTATCTCGCCCCCGCCAGCGTATGGGCGGAAAAGAATGGCGGCGCCGTCTGGGTCTCGACGTATACGCGCAACCTGCAGCACCAGATTGACCGCGAGCTCGATCGCCTTCATCCTGATCCCGATGAAAAGGCGCGCAAGGTCGTCTTGCGCAAGGGGCGCGAGAACTACCTCTGCCTGCTCAATGTCGAGGAGGCCGTCGGCAACCTCACCACCGCGCCGCAGAATGCGCCCGCCCTCGGCCTGATGGCGCGCTGGGCCCGCCGCACCCGCGACGGCGACATGGTCGGTGGCGACTTTCCCGCCTGGCTGCTGGATCTGATGGGACGCGCGCGGACGCGCGGTCTTGCCGACCGGCGGGGCGAATGCATCTATTCGGCCTGCAGCCACTATCACAAGTGCTTCATCGAAAAGAGCGTACGCCGCGCGCGGCGCGCCGACATCGTGATCGCCAACCACGCGCTGGTGATGCATCAGGCGGCGCTGGCCAATATCGGCATCGGCAACGATGACGCGAATACTGCGCCGCAGCGCTACGTCTTCGACGAGGGCCATCACGTCTTCGACGCCGCCGACAGCGCGTTCTCCTCATTGCTGTCCGGTGAGGAAGCGCACGACCTGCGGCGCTGGCTGCTCGGTCCCGAGGGCGGACGCAAATCCCGCGCGCGCGGCCTGAAATCGCGCGCCGGCGATCTCGTTGCCGGTGACGGCGACGCGGAACGGGCACTCGATGCGGCGCTGCAGGCGGCCCGCGCGCTGCCCGCCGATGGCTGGCTGGCCCGCATCTCCGGCCCGCCACTGACGCGCAATCCCAACGGTCAGGCAGAGACATTCCTGTCGCTGGTGCGCGATCAGGTCTATGCGCGCGCCAAGGATGTCGAGGATGGGTTCAGCCTGGAGGCAGACGCGCGCCCGGCCGATCCGCTGCTGCTCGAAGCCGCCATGAGCCTGATGCAGGCCCTGGCCAAGCTGGAGGCTCCGCTTCGCGAGCTGGCGCTGAAGCTGCTCAACAAGCTGGACGATGAGGCATCCGATCTGGACACCGCCATGCGCGGCCGCATCGAGGCGGTCGCGCGCGGCCTGCGCCGTCGCGCGGAAACCGTGGTCGGTGGCTGGCGGGCGATGCTGAAAGCACTGCCCGACGAGCGTCCCGAGGAATTCGTCGACTGGTTTGCCGTCGATCGCGTGGACGGCCGCGACATCGATATCGGTTTCCACCGCCACTGGATCGATCCAACTGTGCCGTTTGTTGATGCCGTGGCGCGGCCGGCGCATGGCGTGCTGATCACATCTGCCACGCTCACCGACATCTCCGGCGTGCCGACGGTCGAGGAGAGCGAGGTGATCGAGACCGGCTGGCGCTCGGCGGAGGCGCGCACCGGTGCCAGGCACTTGCCGCATGCCTGGCGCGCCCGCGTGCCCTCGCCCTTCGACTACGCCAACCGCACCCGCGTGCTGGTGGTGAACGATCTCAAGCGCGAGGACACGGTGCAGGCCGCCGCGGCCTATCGCGAACTGTTCCTGGCTTCGGGCGGCGGTGCGCTCGGCCTGTTCACGGCGATCCATCGCCTGCGGCAGGTGCATGCCCGCATCGCAGGGCCGCTGGAGCAGGCCGGCATGAGCCTGTGGGCGCAGCATGTCGATCAGCTCGACACCTCGACCCTTATCGACATTTTCCGCAACGATCGCGATTCCTGCCTGCTCGGCACCGACGCCGTGCGCGACGGTGTCGACGTGCCGGGCTCGAGCCTGCGCCTGATCGTGTTCGACCGCGTGCCGTGGCCGCGCCCCGATATCCTGCACAAAGCTCGCAAGGCGGTCTCCGGCGGCGCGGCCTATGACGACATGATTACGCGCCTCAGGCTCAAGCAGGCCTTCGGGCGCCTCATCCGCAAGGCCGACGATACCGGCGTGTTCGTGATGCTGGATTCCAGATTGCCGTCGCGGCTTGCCGGCGCGTTTCCGCCTGGGGTGGAAATTCAGCGCATCGGCCTTGCCGAAGCGATCCGGACAGTGCGCGAATTTCTGGTACCGGTCTGATTACGGTTCAGGCCGCCAGCTTTTCCTGTGCCTTCGCGTAGTCGAAACCGATCGGCGGCAAGCGTCCGTTCACCGCATCGTCAAGTTTCTGCCCGCTCAACGGATAACCGAATTGGGAATTGCGCATCTTGATCCGGGCCTTGAGTTGCAGGATCGACAGGTCCTCTAGGAGCTTCCAGTCGCTGGCACCCATGTTTTCGTCGCCAAGGCCGACAACCCCCTTCAGCATGTGCCCGAATTCGTCTTCATAGACCTTGGTGCAGGCCTCGGCGATCACTTCGTCGGCACGTGCGTGTTTGCCGCCGTTGCGATTCCTGAGCTTCATGCCTTCCGCGAACAACGTGCAATAGCCGCCCTCGGTAAACTTGGTCGCCCGCAGCCCAATCTCGGGATATTCACGCTTATGGGCAAAGCGAAGCTCGGAAAGTTCCATGTCCTCTTTCCAGGGAACCTTGCAGCCGGCCGGTGTCATCTTCCTTTCGCCAGGGAGTGCCAGCGCGTCATAGGCATCGGCAAAGGCGCAGTAATGCGCGAACTCCGCCCATAGACCTTCGGCAATATCCCGGATCGTATGGCGATCGATCTCGGTATCGGCCTTGGGGAAGGCCGCCAGCAGTTCCTCCGCCGCCGAGACCAGCATTCCTTTCTCGTACGACGAAAAGCCAGACCCCCAGGTTTCCTTGGAGCATTGATACTCCAGCCAGCGACGATCGCTTTCGCGGCTCCGCTGATCCCACCCCCAGTACGCCTTGAACACCTCTGCTTCGCCCGCCCAGTAGGGGGCAGCGGCGTCGATAAGCTTCACGAGTTGGGAACTAACGGCCATGCGAACCTCCTCTTGTCACGGATTTTGATCCGCGTACGGAGGAGAGCCTAACACTAGGCAGACTGCGCCGTCACGGTCGCACGCCCGCAAACAACACCATCAGCACCGACAGCGTCACGACCGAGAGAACCGTCGACGCCAGAATCGTGGCAGACGTCCGCGCGACGTAGATGCCGTAATTACTGGCCACCACGAAACTCACGGCACCCGCCGGCAGGGCTGCGAGGACGACCGTCGCCGCGAACCAGTAGCCCTCAAGACCGACGGCAGTCGCGAGCACCCAGGTGATGGCCGGGTAAACAAGCAGCTTGATCACGATCAGGAAGCCGACTTCCGCAGCCTTGCGGCCGCCGACCAGATTGCCGAGCGACTGCGATGCCAGAAACAGGCCGATGGCAAACAGCGCCCCAGGTCCCGCCGCAGCTCCCAGCAGATCGCAGAACGTGGTGACGGGCTTGGGCAGCGGAATGCTGAGAGCGCTCCACAGCAGGCCCAGTAGCGGCGCTATGACCAGCGGATTGGTCACGAGTGCCCGGCCGGCATGGACGATGGCGGCGCGCGCACCGGCTGCCCCTTTCAGCTCGGCCTCAATCGCCGCAACGATGGCGCCGACCATCACCGCGCTGTTGATCACCGAGGCGATGATCACCGGCAGCATCCCTTCCGGCCCATAGGCCGTCATGAACAGCGGGATGCCCATATAGCCGCTGTTCGAATAGGAGCCGAGAAAGCCGGCAAACGCTGTTTCCGAGGGACGTCCGGGAAAGACCACCCGCGCGATCAGCACTGTGATCCCCGCTGTCAGGACGATGCCGCCCATGAAGGCAATCAGGAACGGCAGGTTGAACACCTGCGCGACCGGCACCCGCGCCATGCCGATGAACAGCAGCGGCGGCAGCGCGAAGTAGTAGACAAAGCTGTTCAGCGCCTCGGTGCTGCCCTGCCCCAGGACCTTGAACTTGCCGGCGAGAAAGCCGGCGAGGATGAGCCCGAAAACCGGGAGGACGACGTCGAGGATGACCTGCATGAAGTCGCCAACCTAGACGACCGCCCCCCCAAAAAGAAGGGTGGATAAAAAAAAGGGCGGATCCCGCAACCCGCCCTGAACCTAAGACTGAATGGAATTCGATCAGTTGCGGACACCAGCCTCGATCATCAACTCGCCGACCTTCACCATGCGGCCGTGGATCGGCAGGATAGTGTCGACATCGAGCTTCAGCCGCTGGATGTTTTCCATGAGATTGAGCGTGATCGGGCTGAGATAGGCCGGCGTCTGCGTGACCGGTGCCCGCGGGCTGAATGCATCCGCCACGATCAGGATCTTCTCGCGTGGCAGATAGCCGATGACGAATCCCTCGGCATGCGGATTGTCCTTCAGGATATGGAGCTCGATGCTCCGCGTCCCGTCGCTCACCACATGCTTGTCGCCGCTGAACCCTTCGATCTTCGCCTGCTTGCCGGCCCGCGCCAGCTTGTCGGGATTGAGCGTACGCGGCGCCCGGTAGGCCTGCTCAAAGAACGGCTTTGCAACCTCCGGCACGACAAGTGTCGCATCTTCAGCGGCAGCCGCACGCAAACCTCCGGAATGATCGAAATGATGGTGGGTCATCAAAACCGTCCGGATCGGCTTGCCCGGGATAGCGTCCTTCGTCGCCTGGATCGCGAGGTTGGTCCGGCCGTCGCCCAGCGGCGCCTCGAACAGCACGATGTGGTCGCGCATCTCGATCGCCACGCTGTTATGCGAGCCGCCATGGACGAAGAAAATGCCGTCCGCCGCCTTGTCGACCTTCACCTCGTTGGGAACGGCGGCGATCTGGGCCGGCGCCGTCACCAAGCCTGTGTTCGGCTTCACGTCCCGCACAATCACGTCGAGGATGGGATGCCCGCCGGCCGTCTGGACGATGCGGCTGGGAAACTTCACCCCGCCGTAGTCCTTGTAGTCGAAAAAGGTGGTGACGACCTGCATGTCGCCGAACACCGGATTGTCGATGATGGATTCGACCTTGGAGACGAGGTTCTGGCTGTTCACCGTGGCCTTCGCCTTGAACTTGCCGGCGCGGGTGATTTCGAAGCTGCTCCCGTCCATCTTCGCGCCATCGGTCATGGCGGCCTTCACAATGCCGTGCGGCATCGTCCACAGGTCATGCTGGAGCTGGGTGGCGGATGCCGGGCTGGGCGCCTCGATCGGAAAGAGGATAGCCCAGGCCCGGTCGCCGGACAGCCCGGCGCCGCGCCGCAGTTCGCCGGTCAGCGGAATGGCGCCGCCGCCGTAGAGATCGCCGCGGGTCACCACTGTCTCGAGGCTGAGCTCACCCTTGCTGTAGTCGTCGACGCGCTGATACCGGGTGAGATTCATCCGCGGCCAACCCATGCCGGGGCGGTTCGCCTGGCCGAGCGCATAGAAGCTGCCGGTACCCTCGAACTGGACCGAATTGGGGCTGCCCATGGCCTTGGCCACATCGCTGAGATCGGCCAGCGCGGGCTGGCCTACCGTGAAGCCTGCCCCGATCACCGCCATGGCGGCGAACTTTAACGTTTTCATTGGTTTCCTCCCTTGGAGACCGACGCGATCCCTCACCGCGCGGTCCTGCCAGAAGGAACACCTCCGGGACCGGCACATTCCCCAAAAGAAAAGGGCGGGTCTTGCGACCCGCCCTCTCTGTCTCTGCAAGGTGGTCTGGACTTAGAAGTCCATCCCGCCCATGCCGCCCATACCGCCGCCGCCGTGATCGTGGCCGCCCATCGGGGCCGACTTCTTCTCCGGCTTCTCGGCAACCATGGCTTCGGTCGTGATCAGGAGGCTGGCAACCGAGGCCGCATCCTGCAGTGCGAGGCGCACAACCTTGGTCGGGTCGATGACGCCGTCCTTGATCATGTCCACGTACTCGCCGCTCTGGGCGTTGTAACCGAACGTGGTGTTCTTCTGCTCAAGCAGCTTGCCAACGATGATGGCGCTGTCCGCACCGGCATTATCGCAGATCTGGCGGACAGGAGCCGTCAGAGCCTTCTTGATGATGTCGATACCGACCTGCTGGTCATGGTTGTCGCTCTTGAGGTTCTTGAGCGCGTGCGTCGCGTAAAGCAGCGCCACGCCGCCACCCGGGACGATGCCTTCTTCGACAGCGGCCTTGGTCGCGTGCATCGCGTCGTCGACGCGATCCTTGCGCTCCTTCACTTCGACTTCCGTCGCGCCGCCGACGCGGATGACGGCAACGCCGCCAGCCAGCTTCGCCAGACGCTCCTGCAGCTTCTCACGATCGTAGTCCGAGGTGGTCTCCTCGATCTGCGCCTTGATCTGCTGCACGCGGCCCTGGATGTCCGCCTTCTTGCCCGAACCGTCGACGATCGTGGTGTATTCCTTCTCGATCGTGACCTTCTTGGCGCGGCCCAGCATGTCGAGCGTGACGCTCTCCAGCTTGATGCCGAGATCTTCGCTGATCACCTGGCCGGACGTGAGGACAGCGATGTCCTCCAGCATGGCCTTGCGGCGATCGCCAAAGCCGGGGGCCTTGACGGCAGCGACCTTGAGGCCGCCACGGAGCTTGTTGACGACGAGCGTGGCCAAGGCCTCACCCTCGACTTCTTCCGCGATGATCAGCAGTGGCTTGCCCGACTGCACGACCGCCTCGAGGACGGGGAGCAGCGGCTGCAGGCCCGACAGCTTCTTCTCATGGATGAGGATGTACGGGTTCTCGAGCTCGCACGTCATCTTCTCGGCGTTGGTGATGAAGTACGGCGAGAGATAGCCGCGATCGAACTGCATGCCTTCGACGACATCCAGCTCGGTCTCAAGGCTCTTCGCCTCTTCAACCGTGATCACGCCTTCCTTGCCAACCTTTTCCATCGCCTTGGCGATCATCGCACCGATGTCTTTTTCGCCGTTGGCGGAGATGGTGCCGACCTGGGCAACTTCGTCCGTGGTCGAAACCTTCTTCGAACGCTTCTTGATGTCTTCGACGACGGCTTCGACGGCCTTGTCGATACCGCGCTTCAGGTCCATCGGGTTCATGCCGGCGGCAACAGCCTTGGCACCCTCACGGACGATCGCCTGGGCCAGAACGGTGGCCGTCGTGGTGCCGTCGCCAGCGGTGTCGCTGGTCTTCACGGCAACTTCACGGACCATCTGGGCGCCCATGTTCTCGAACTTGTCGGCAAGCTCGATTTCCTTGGCGACGGTGACGCCGTCCTTGGTGATGCGCGGAGCGCCGAACGACTTGTCGATGACGACGTTACGGCCCTTGGGGCCGAGGGTCACCTTGACCGCGTCGGCCAGGATGTCGACGCCGCGCAGCAGACGGGCGCGCGCATCGGCACTGAAGCGGACTTCTTTGGCTGCCATTTTCAAATTCTCCTTGGATGTGTTGCTTGAGGCGCGCCCTTAGGCGGCCTTCTTCTTCGACGCGGACGCGCCTTCGAGGATGCCGAGGATGTCCGACTCCTTCATGATCAGGAGCTCTTCCCCGTCGATCTTCACTTCCGTGCCCGACCACTTGCCGAACAGGATGCGGTCGCCGGCCTTCACGTCGAGGGCGACGAGTTCGCCCTTCTCGTTACGGGCGCCGGGGCCGACGGCGATGATCTCGCCCTGCATCGGCTTTTCCTTCGCGGTGTCGGGGATGATGATGCCGCCAACGGTCTTGGTGTCTTCCTCGACGCGGCGGACAACCACGCGATCATGCAAAGGCCTGAACTTCATAGATAAAACCTCCTGGTGAAACGGACTCGCGGCCCGGTGTTAGCACTCAGCACCTGCGAGTGCTGGGGAGATAGGCTTGCGGCAAAAAAGAGTCAAGGCCGGCAGGCCTCAAAATGCGGTATTCCCAGCAGCACTTTAACCGATCGGCTGCTAATGGCATGATATTATTGATTTTTTAATATGGCCGGCCGAAGAATTGCAGGGTCAGAAACGTTGATGAGTGGAGTCGTAACACACCAGTCTGGAGGTCACCCAAATGGGACTTGCCCTACAGTTGAAGGACTATCGCCTCACCACCGCCGAGATCCTGTATCGCCTGCCGGATCACCCAACCCTGCTCCAGACCTATATCTGGCAGCAGCTCGATCTGGCTCCCCAGTTCCCGGAACTGCACAAGTTCCTCGAATTCTGGGACCGCAACCTGGACGGCAAGCTGCACAGCGTGCGGGTTGCGAACTGCCAGGTCATCCGCCCCGCTGAAATCCGAAACGTGGCCCAGCAGTTGATCCTGCACTAGGCCGTCCCGGCCTTCAGACCGCGAGATACTGCGCCCGCGTCGCCTCGCTGGCGGCGAGTTCCGCCAGCGTGCCGGAATAGCGGATGCGGCCTTTCTCCAGGATATAGGCGCGGTCGGCGACCAGACCGGCGAAGCGGAGATTTGGCTCCGCGATCACCAGGGTCATACCCTCCTGCTTGAGAGACTGTATCGTGCGCGCCATCGCCTCGACGATGATCGGCGCCAGACCTTCCGACGGCTCATCCAGCAACACGGCCCTGGGATTACCCATGAGCGTGCGGGCAATGGCCAGCATCTGCTGCTCGCCGCCGCTCAGACGTCCGCCCAGCCGCTTGCGCGCTTCCGCCAGATTGGGAAACAGCTCGAACAGTTTCTCCACCGTCCATACCGGTGCGCCATTCCGTTTCGGCTGGCGGCCGACATCGAGATTTTCCTCGACTGTCAGATCGCCGAAAATCCGGCGCTCCTCGGGCACGTAGCCGAGGCCGGCGCGCGCCACATCCTGCGGCGCCCATCCCGCGATTTCGGTTTCGGCGAATGTGATCCGACCGCTGCTGGCGGGAACCAGCCCCATCAGCGTTTTTAAAGTCGTTGATTTGCCGGCACCGTTGCGCCCGAGCAGCGCCACGACTTCGCCGGTGCCGACGTCGAACGACACACCGTCGAGGATATGCGCGCGGCCATAATAGGTGCTGAGATTCGCGACCCGCAGCATCAGCCGGCTCCGCCGAGATAGACATCGCGAACGCGCGGATCTGCGCGAACAATGTCCGGTCGTCCATCGGCAATCACCGCGCCGCGGCTCAGCACCATCACACGATCCGCGTGGCCGAAGACGACATCCATGTCGTGCTCGGTAAACAGCACCGCCATCGACCGAGCGCGCGCCAGACCGGCTACCATCGCCATCAAGGCAGAGCGTTCGCCGGGCGCCATCCCGGCCGTCGGCTCATCCATCAGAAGAATTTGCGGCGCGGAGGCGAGCGCCACCGCGACTTCGAGACGCTTGAGATCGCCATAGGCCAGAACGCCCGACGCACGATCCGCCTGCTCCTCCATGCCGACCTGGCGCAGCAGCGCATCCGCTTCCGTGACGAACGACAGCCGCGCCGGCCGCCACCACGATGCGAGCTTGCGATGATGGGCCAGCAGGGCCGTCTGTACATTCTCACGCGCGGTCATCGAGGCGAAGGTGGCGGTGATCTGAAAGGTCCGCCCGACGCCGAGCCGCACGATGTGGCGCGGCGACCAACCCGTCACGTCGCGACCATCAACCGTCACCGTTCCCGTGTCGGGCCGGATCTGGCCATTGAGCAGGTTGAAGCAGGTGCTCTTGCCGGCACCGTTGGGGCCGATCATGGCGAGGATCTCGCCCTGCGCCAGATCGAAGCTGACGCCGGCAACCGCCTGCACGCCGCCGAAGTTCTTCCGCAGGTCGCGGACCGACAGCATGCTCATGCGCGCTCGCTCCGCCAGCGCGCGGCAACGAAGCCGGCGATGCCCTGCGGGAACGCCAGCACAAGCAACACGATGGCCGCACCCAGCGCGATCCGCCAGTGCTCGGTCAAACGCAGCAGATATTCGTTGAGACCAGCATAGACGATCGCGCCGACGATGGGGCCGGACACGGTCTGGATGCCGCCCAGCAGCAGCATCACCAGCGCGTCGACCGATTTCGGGATCGCCGCATAGGTCGGAAAGACGCTGCCCTTGAGGTAGGCGAACAGGCCGCCCGCGAGACCGGCGAACAGCGCTGCCACGGTGAACGCCGCCCATTGCACCTGCATCACGCCGATGCCGGCCGCTTCCGCGCGTAGCGGCGAATCCCGACCGGCGCGCAGGGCATAGCCGAAGGGCGAGAAGATCATGCGCCGCAGCACCAGCATGCCGCCGACACAGAGTGTCAGTGCGATCAGATAGTAGACGGTCTTCGATTGCGCCCAGGGTGCCGGCCAGATGCCAAGCTGCCCGTTATCGCCGCCGGTGACACTGACCCACTGGAATGTGATTGACCAAACGATCTGCGCGAAGGCGAGCGTGAGCATTGCCAAGTAAACGCCGGAGAGCCGCACGCAGAACCAGCCGAATACGATGCCGCCGAGCGCCGCCAGAATCGGTGCCGAAATCAGTCCCGCCAGCATCGGCGCGCCGGCATGGGTCGTTGCGAGCGCCGCGCCATAGGCACCAAGCCCGAAATACGCGGCATGGCCGAACGACGTCATGCCGCCGGGGCCCATGATGAAATGGAGGCTGGCGGCGACCAGCACGAAGATCGCCATCTCGGTCAGCACCGTCAGCGTGTAGTCGCCGACATAGAGCGGCGCGAGCGCGAGAGCGGCGAATAGCACAGCGCCCAGGATCGCCAGTTCACGCGAGGCAGGACGCAGCACCGGCTCGATCCGCGCGCGATGCGCCTCGGCCATCGGCCGCCCAAGCAGGCCATGCGGACGCAGGATCAGCACCACCGCCATCACAATGAAGCCCGGCACCAGCGTCATCTTGGAAGGCGAGATGCCGAGACCGAAGATCGTAAAATCAGGAATGAGCAGAAGGAACGCCTGCAGCTCCGCAATCAGCAGGGCCGCCAGATAGGCGCCAGGCACACTGCCCATGCCGCCGACCACGACAACCACGAACACATCAGCGATCACCGCCAGATCCATGTGTAGCGTGACAGGTTCGCGCGGTAACTGCAGGCCGCCGCCGAGACCTGCGAGAAAGGCACCGAGGAAGAACACTGAGGTGAACAGCAGCTTCTGGTTCACGCCGAGCGCTGCGACCATCTCGCGATCCAGCGTCGCCGCGCGCACCAGCGTGCCCCAGCGCGTGCGGCGGAAAAGCCACCACAACGCGGCCAGCACTGCCGGACCGATCACGATCAGCAGCAGGTCATATTGTGGAAAGCGTTGGCCGAGAATATCGACGGAGCCGCGCAGCCCCGGTGCACGCGGACCCAACAGGTCCTGCGGCCCCCAGATCGTCAGCGCGACATCCTGGACGATCAGCACCACACCGAACGTTGCGAGCAGCGGGAACAGCTCCGCTGCCTTGTAGATGCGCCGCAGTAGCAGCGTCTCGATGATCACGCCGATCACGCCGACCGCGAGCGCCGCCAGAACAATGCCGCCCCAGAAGCCCGAGCCCGTCGCCGGCATTCGCGTGACGATCGACCACGCGATGTAGGCCCCCAGCATGTAGAGCGAACCATGCGCGAAGTTCACGACCCGGCTGACGCCGAAAATGATCGAGAGTCCGGACGCGACGAGGAACAGCGACGACGCGCTGGCCAGCCCGGTCAGAAACTGAACGATCAGGAAATCCACGCGCCTCTCGCCCTACCCCGCGCCTCGCGGCGCAGGGTGCGGCGTTTCGGACGGTAAATCCAGCCTTATGCGTCCTTCGGCCGAAGCGCCGCGACTTCGGCATCGGTCGGCAGGTAGTTGCGACCGTCGGCGTAGCGCCAGTCGGTCATAGCACCCTTGCCGTTGCGCACTGTCGTCTTGCCGACGAAGGCACCCATGGTCGACTGATGGTCGATGGCACGGAATTCAATCGGTCCGAACGGCCCCTCGAATTTCAGGCCTTCCATCGCAGTCACCATCTTTTCCGTCTCTGTCGACTGAGCCCGCTTCAGCATCGCGACGATGGCGTTCATCGTGTCGTAGCCGACGACCGAACCGCAGCGCGGATAGTCGTTGAACCGGCCCTGATAGGCGGCGCGGAAGCGCGTGTGCGCCGGCGTGTTCACCTGATCCCACGGATAGCCGGTGACGATCCAGCCGTCCGGCGCCTCGGCGCCCAGCGGATCGAGATATTCCGGCTCGCCGGTCAGCAGGCTGACGACGGCACGGCGCTCGAACAGGCCGCGCGTGTTGCCCTGGCGCACGAAGTTGGTGAGATCGGCGCCGAAGGTAACATTGAAGATGCCTTCCGGGTTCGCGGCAGCAAGCGCCTGCACCGTGGCACCGGCATCGATGCGGCCGAGCGGCGGAAACTGCTCGCCGACAAACTGCACATCGGGACGCTTCTTCTGCAGCAGTTCCTTGAACCACTTTACCGCAGACTGGCCATATTCATAGTTCGGCGCGACAGTCGCCCAGCGTTTCGCCGGAAGTTTTGCCGCTTCCTCCACCAGCATCGCCGCCTGCATGTAGGTCGAGGGACGCAAGCGGAAGGTGTAGCGATTGCCCTGCGACCAGACGAGCGCGTCGGTCAGCGGCTCGGACGCGACATAGAGTGTCTTGTTCTGCTTGGCGAAGCCGCCGAGGGCCAAGCCGATATTGGAGAGATAGCCGCCGGCCAGCAGATCGACTTTTTCGGAGCCCGTTAGTTCGCCGGCATGGCGCAGCGTATCTTCCGGCTTGCCGCCGTCGTCGCGGAAAATGGTTTCGAGCCTGCGCCCCATCACGCCACCGGCCGCATTCGCCTCTTCCAGCGCCAGGTTCCAGCCGTTGCGATACGGCAGCAGGAAGGCCGGCTGGGCGGTGTAACTATTGATCTCGCCGATGCGGATCGCCGCACCCTGTGCCCGCACGATGGCGGGTGCGCCGGCAATGGCGACTGTGGCTGCGGTGCTTGTCAGAAACTCACGACGCTTCATGAGGGGGCTCCCTCTCCTAAACCAAGGTTGTGCAGTCGTTCCCACCCAACCCGTCGCGTCCGAGATTTTATGTAAGCATTCTCTAAAATGCCGCGCCGGGGCGACATAGCAACACCGGGCCGCCGCCAAGTCCAGAGTATCGATGGCCCACAAAGAAACGGGTGGGCCCCATACGAAGGCCCACCCGCTAAAGCCGATTCCGCGCTTTTAGTTTTTCGTGATGACAATCTCCAGATAGTCGCTTGGGACTACCATTGTTCCGTCATCGGCGCGGTTGAAGCGGTCGATCAGGGCCAGAAGATCCCGCTCCAGCACCACCTGCGCCAGCGGTGCAAGTGCCGCGAAGGTCTTGTGCGTCGGCCCGTAATAGGTCCGGAAGATCTCCAGCCAGTGCTGCGGGGAGCGATAGCGGAACGTGAAGTGGCGCTGGGTTGACTGCACCGTCACGCCGTGTGGCCCGAACAGTTCCACAAGCCGGGCCGGAGCGCCCCACAGGGCCGGCGATTTCAGGCCGGGCGGCGGCGGCAGATGCCGGCCGATGGTCTTGAACAGCTCGCCGATGAAGCCCGCGGGCGTCCAGTTTGCCATGCCGATCTTGCCGCCGCGCCGGCAGACGCGCACCAGTTCGGCCGCGGCGAGTTCCTGGTCCGGCGTGAACATCACGCCGAACGTGGAGATGACAGCATCGAAGCTGTTGTCGGCAAACGGCAGCGCCTCCGCATCGGCCTCGCGGAACGCGATATCGAGCCGCTCGGCGGCCGCGCGCTCGTGTCCGCGCTCGAGAAGCGCGGGCACATAATCGGTGGACACCACCTCGCACCAGCGCCGCGCGGCGGCGAGGGATGCGTTGCCGTTGCCGGCGGCGACATCGAGCACCTTCTGGCCCGAACGGACGTCGAGCGCCTCGCAGAGCGTCTCACCGACGATCTGCAGGGTGGTGCCGACAATGGCGTAGTCGCCCGACGACCACGTCGCCTGCTGGCGCGCCTTGATGGGCTTCAGATCCGGCCGCTCGGCCGCTGCGTCGTTTCGATCATTGTTCACTGCAACCGTAGTCATTTGACACTATCTCCCTTCGGGCGGCTGGCGCCCTTTCAATGAATCGTGCAATTTCGCGTGGATAGACTGCGATCCGCCGGGCAGGTCCGCCCGCCGTGTTCGTGGCACAAGGATTATTGTCGAAGGCCGACGCTCTCAATGACCGCGACGCCGCTTTCATTTGCAGCCCCACCGGAATCGCCCGACGATGTGCTTGCCGGGATGCTGCGAACCGTCCGCCTGACCGGATCGGTTTTCCTGAACGCCTGTTTCACCGCGCCCTTCGGCATCCAGAGCCCGAAGCAGTTCGACGAACGCTCGCCGCTGGCGCATCTCCGCCATATCAGCATCTTTCATCTGATTACCGCCGGCACCTGCAACATCGAACTTGCCAACGGCGAACGACGCGTCATCTCGGCCGGCGACATCCTGCTGATGCCGTTCGCCGACACCCATACGTTCTGGAACGGCGATTTCTCTGAAATACAGTCGGCGCCCGAAATCTTTCAGCCCGCCCCGCTACGCGGCATGTGGACCGCAAATCACGGCGGCGGCGGCGATGCGACGCGCATGGTGTGCGGGTTCATCGAATCCGCGGAAGCGGTGTTCGCGCCGGTGTTCCGCTCCCTGCCGCCGCTGGTGATCGAACGGACTGGCGACGACAAGGTTAGCGCCCTCCTCACATCGACGGTTCGCGATATCCTGTCGCTTGCCGAGACCGCCGCCGCAGGCACCGAAATCGTGCTTGGCCGCCTTATGGAACTGCTCTTCGTGGAAGTCCTGCGCCGCTACGCGGCCCGCCTGCCGCCGGACGCCAGGGGCTGGCTGGCCGCGCTCAACGATCCGGTCGTCGGCCGCGCGATCCAGCTCGTCCATCGCGAGCCCGCCCGCCGGTGGACGGTGGAGGATATGGCGCGGGAAGCCGGCGCCTCGCGCACCGTGCTCGCCGAGCGGTTCAATGCGCTCCTTGGCCAGCCGCCGATCGAATATGTGACAAGCTGGCGCATGCAGCTCGCCGCCGACCGCATCCGCGGCAGCAGCGACAGTCTCGCCAATATTGCCGCGGATGTCGGCTATGAGTCGGAAGCGGCCTTCAACCGTGCCTTCAAGCGCGTGACCGGGGTCACGCCGGGACGCTGGCGCGAGAGCGGCGCGGCAGGCCCTTCGTAGATCCTATTCCGCGGCGCTGGCCCGCGCGGCCGGCACGTCGTCATGCGCCGCGATATGCCGCAGCTTGGGCATCACCTTGCGGGCGAACAGCTCCATGCTGTTTTTGGTCAGGTCCGCCGGCAGCGTGCCGAACTGCATCAGGCAGATGACTTTTCCAAAGCCGATCTTCTTCTGATAGTCCTCAAGCTGCTGCGCCACGCTGTCCGGGCCGCCGCAGATGAAGATGCCCTTCTTCAGGAAGTCGTCGACGGTCTGATTGGTGCCCGACGCGAGCGACGCCCGCGACTTGTCGGCCAGCGCCTGCATCGACGCAAGCGAGATGTAGCCCGGCGGCAGTAACAGCTCGAGCGTCATCTTGGCGAACTTGTTGTAGAAATTTTCGATGTGCTGCGCCGCGTCGCGCTTCGCACTCTCATCCGACTCACCGACATAGATCGGCACCGCCCAGCCAAGCTGGTCAGGCCCCGCCTCGTAGCCGTATTTCTCCGCCTGGTCCTTATACATCTGCATGAACCGGGCGAGCTGCTCGGTCGGACT
Source organism: Alphaproteobacteria bacterium (assembly GCA_965279355.1). Taxonomy (GTDB): domain Bacteria; phylum Pseudomonadota; class Alphaproteobacteria; order CACIAM-22H2; family CACIAM-22H2. The sequence continues at coordinate 1,747,823 of OZ257155.1, forward strand.
GAACGTCTGCAGGTACGTGTACTTGCGCGAGGGATGCGACGACCACTCGATGGTTTCCCGGCTGCCCTGCGAGGGAATCCAGATCGGCGGATGCGGCTGCTGATAGGGGCGCGGCCACGTGTTCACGTACTCGACGTGATAATACTTGCCCTCGAACGCGAACGGCCCGGTTTCCGTCCATGCGCGCACGATCAGGTCATGCGCCTCGTGAAAGCGGCCATGCGATTCCGCCGGGTTCACGCCGGTCGTGTGATACTCGGCGCCGATGCCGCGGACAAACCCGGCGATCAGCCGGCCTTCGCTGATGTTGTCGAGCATCGCGAATTCCTCGGCGACGCTCAGCGGATAGTTCAACAGCGGCAGCGCGCGGCCGAGCACCGCTACCTTCGCCCGCTTGGTCTGGCGCACCAGCGCGCCGGCAATGACGCCCGGAATCGGCATCAGGCCGTAGGCGTTCTGGTGATGCTCGTTGACGCACACGCCGTCGAAGCCGAGCTCGTCCGCATAGACCAGCTCGTCCATGTAGCGGTTGTAGAGCTTGGCGCCCTTCTTCGGATCGTAATAGGAATTCGGCAGCGTAACCCAGGCCGAGTTGTATTTCTTGTCGTAGTCGAGATCGAGATCCGCGAACGGCATCAGATGCATGCAGTAGAATCTCATGGCGCCACCTTCGCGCCCTCGATGAACTTGGTCATCATGGTGACCGTGGTGTCCATCTTCTCCACATGCGGGACATGGCCGCAATTCTCGATGATCTGCAGGTTCGAGCCCGGGATCAGATCGCGATAGGCGGGGCCGTATTCCTTCGGGAATATCTTGTCCGAATCGCCCCAGATAATCTGCGTCGGCACGTTGATCCGGTGCAGCCACTTGCGCAGGTCCGGATTGTAGAAGCGCGGATGCCAGGCAAGCTGGGCCGTGGTCAGCGCGTTGCGCACCTGGATCTTGCGCAGATCGTCGCTGACCGGCTGGCCAAGAATGAAGTCGGCAATCTTCTGATCGACGAACAGGTTTCGGATCCGCTGCTCCGGGGTCCACAGGAAGATGTCGCCCTTGGCAACGCCTTTCACATGGATGCCGGCCGGCGCGATCAAGGTCACGGTCCGCAGTCGGCTGGTGTTGCGCACCGCAATCTCCGCCGCGATCCAGCCGCCCAGCGACGTGCCGACCAGATGAATGTTCCTTAGGCCGAGCTTTTCGATGAGATCGAGATAGAAATAGGCAACGTCGCCGACGTTATCGAGCCATTCGGGTGAGTCGGTTTTGCCAAAACCGGGATGCTCGGGAACGATGACGTCGAATTTTTCGGCCATCTTCTTCATGAACGGCAGCCACACGCCGGCACCGCCGGCGCCATGCAGAAACAGCATCGGCTCGCCCTTGCCGCCACGCAGCATGCTTACTTTGCAGCCGTCGATCGTCTCGACGATTTCTTTCGCGTCACTCATTGGGCGTCCATCCGTTATTGCTTGTCATTGTCGGGGGTGAAACTCGCCCCGCTTCGTCAAACTGCCGTCAACGTCCCACTACTCGGCGGCCGCAGACTGGCGTAGATCGAGCTGCTTGAGGCAGCGGTCGATCCACTGCGCCGTCAGTTTCTCGTGCAGGCCCTGCTGCGCCAGGCGTTGATTGAGCACGCCGAACTCGACGTGATCCAGCAGCTGGTCCTGGTTGAAGCAGGAGAAGACGACGGTTTCCTCGCCGGTGACGGGATCGCGATGTGCCTGCAGGCACTGCGCGCAGATTTCCTTCATCATGCATTGCATCGGCGAGTTGATGGAGCCGAGCGCCACATGATCGGGCTTGAGGTGCGGCTTCAGCACGTCGTGCCGCGCGGCCCCCACCGCCGCCATCATGCGATCGGAGCCGATCACGACAATCCGGTCGACCTCCGAAAGCTGCACCGGCGGCGCGCCGAGCTTACCCGATCCATAGGCGAGCATCGCCTGGACGATATTGCCGACGAAGGTCCGGTCCTGCGGACGGCCCGGCGCGAAGCCCGGCGCCTCGTCGCTGCACCACACGATGATGTCGGCGGCGCGTTCGATCTCCGCCACCTTGTAGCGGTCGATCAGCCGCTTGTAGCCGGCGAAGTAGAGGACCTTCGAGCCGGCCGCCTTGAGCGCGGCGCCGATCGAGAACAGCACGGCGTTGCCGAGACCGCCGCCAACCAGCATCACCGTTTCGTTCGCCGGGATTTCCGTCGGCGTGCCCGTCGGGCCCATCAGGATCACCGGCTCGCCCGGCTTCAGCAGCGCGCAGAGGTCGCTCGATCCACCCATCTCGAGAACGATGGTGGATAGCAAACCTTTGTCGCGGTCGACCCACGCGCCGGTCAGCGCCAGACCTTCCATGCCGAGTACGGTGTCGGCGGTGCGCGGCGCCAGGGTCTCGAAATTCTGCAGCCGGTAGAACTGGCCCGGCTCGAAGGCACGCGCGGCGCGCGGCGCGCGAACCACGACCTCGACAATATTCGGGGTCAGGCGGTTCACCACATGGACCACGGCACGCAGTTCGTCGTTCAGCTTGTCGAACAGCGCAGCCGAGGTCAGCGCGGTCGGCTGGCGACGCGCCAACATGCGACTCACCACTGGATAACCCTGCTTGGCGCCGCCCATTGCCTTCACCACGTTGCCGGAGAAGGAAGGATGCAGATCGCCGAAATAGCTGATCGCGCGGCCGTCGGGGCGGATCGACACCAGCACATGCGCCTTTTGCGGCTTGGCGGCACCGCGTTCCGGCTTCACCGGATGGCCATCCTCGTCGACCGCCGCGAAATACTTGCCGTCGAACGGGAAGCGGCCATCTTCGCGCGCCAGCACCGTGTTGGGCTGTGTACCGGCCGCAACGAGGATGGCGCGCGCCGGCAGCACGACTTCTTCTTTTCCGCCGCCCTCACCGGCCCCGGCGCCATCGCGCGTCGCGCGCAATGCTTTGGCATGGCCGTTCTCGTCGATCTCCACCGCCACCGGCGTCAGCCCCTCGGCGAAGCGCACGCCCTCTTCCATCGCCTTGGCGACTTCTTCGTGGTTGAGGGTGTAGCTCGGCGAATCGATCAGGCGGCGGCGATAGGCCAGGGTGGCACCGCCCCAGGAATCCAGAAGCTGCGCGATGCGCGGCTCGCGCTTCTCAGCAGCGGCCGCCGCGCGCTCGGCGCGGATCGCCCTGGCGTGGGCGATGAATTCTTCGGCGATCTCCGCCTCTTCCGCGCTCCAGCTGCGGCGGACAGTTCGCTCAGTTCGCTCAGATTCCAGTGTTTCGTAGCGTTTTAGGAATTTTTCCACCTGACGGGGATAATAAGCCAGCGCTTCGGTCGCCGTGTCGATCGCGGTCAGGCCGCCGCCGATCACGACGACCGGCAACCGCAGTTGCAGGTTGGCGATCGACGCGCTTTTGGCAGCACCCGAGAGCTGCAGCGCCATCAGGAAGTCGGAGGCCTGGCGCACGCCGCGCGCGAGACCGTTGGGCATCGCTACATAGGTCGGCTTGCCGGCGCCCATGCAGAGCGCGATGTGATCGAAACCGAGATCGAATGCTTCATCCAGGGTCAGCGTGCCGCCGAAGCGCACCCCGCCGAACATCGCGAACTCCCTGCGGCGCTCCAGCAGCAGGCGGATCACCTTCAGGAAGTTCTTGTTCCAGCGCACGGTGATTCCGTATTCGGCGACGCCGCCGAACCCGGCCATCACGCGATCATCGAGATTCTCGTAGAGGTCTTCGATGCTGCGCACCGGCTCGAACGGCACCCGCTTGCCCAGCGGATCGACGCCGGAGAATGCCGCGGGCAGCGGCTCGATCTTCAGACCGTCGACGCCGACCACGGCATGGCCGTCATTCATCAGGTGATGCGCCAGCGTGTAACCAGCGGGACCTAGGCCGACGACCAGCACCTTGCTGCCGCTATCGGGCCGGGGCAGCGGACGCCGCACGTTGAGGGGGTTCCAGCGCGTCAGCAGCGAATAGATCTCGAAGCCCCACGGCAGTTCCAGCACGTCCTTGAGGATGCGCGTCTCGGCCTGCGGAATGTCGACCGGCTCCTGCTTCTGATAGATGCAGGCCTTCATGCAGTCGTTGCAGATGCGGTGGCCGGTGCCGGCGACCATCGGATTGTCGATGACGATGACGCCGAACGCGCCGAGCGTCGCACCTTGCGACTTGAGCTCGTGCATTTCGGAAATTTTCTCTTCCAGCGGACAGCCGGCCAAGGTCACGCCGAAATTGCTCTTCTGGAAGGCGCCGGTCTTGCGGTCCTTCAGGCCCTTCGAGCATGAATCCTTGCCCTGGTGATGGCACCAGATGCAGTAGTTCATCTGATCCAGCGCATGGTTCAGGTCCATGCCGTGATCGGTCAGCTCAAAGGCTTCGCGATGACGCCAGTGCGACTCCGGCAGTCGCATCATGCGCACGCCGTCGCGCTCGATGGTCTCCACCGGCACCAGATGCATCGGGTCGATCTTGTGCGGCGTCTTGAACAGCACACCCGCATGATGCCGCTCGCGACCGGTCGCGGTCAGTGTCGCCCAGGCGGCATAACGTGCGGCGGCATCGATCTGCGCCGCGTTCGTCTCTTCGTTCCTCAGCCAGACCTGGACATGCTGGGCAAAGGCCAGCTCGTCATCCGGTCCGTCCATTTTGAAACCGAGAGCGGCAACAAGCGCCGCCGGATCGAAGCCCTGCGCCTCCTCCGGCTTGAACTTCTTGACGGCGACGCGCTGCACGAAGAGCCGCTTCACCTCATAGACCGGCGCCAGCACGCTGACGCGCTCCGCCAGCACCCGGACTTCGTTCTCGATCCCGAACAGTTTCCCAACGAAGCGATCGAGATGCGGCCCAACCGCGATCAGCAGTTCGCTCTCGTCCTTGGCAACCAGCAAATCGGGCGTAGCGCGCGCGGCCAGCAGCTTGTTGGACAGCTCGACATCCGCCTCGCGGAGCTGATCCAGGAACACGCCATCAAGGCGCGCAAGCGCCGTGCGATCATAAAGATCGGCAAAAGCAAAGCCGAAGGCAGGCGACAGGGACATAGGAGTTGTTCGTCGAAGTTAGATGAGCTTGCGCAGCAGCGTCAGCAGGGTCTGGCGTTCCGCGGGCTGCAACGGGGCCAAGGTGGCTTCGTTGATCTTGCGGGCCCGCGCGATTGCGTCGACGACCAGTTTGGTCCCATCCGCCGTCAGGCTCAACAGGGTCAGGCGGCGGTCGCCCGGATCGGGCTGCCGCGCGATCAGCTTGCGCGCTTCAAGCCGCTGGATGACGCCCTGAATGGTGGCGGGGTCCATCGCGGTCATCCGCCCGAGCTGATTCTGCGAGACGCGTCCGAGCTGGCTGATCTTCACCATCGCCGCGAACTGCGTCGCGGTGAGTTGCAGATCGCCGATGCCGTCCTGAAACGCCGCGTTGTGCCGCTGATGCCCACGCCGCAGCAGATGGCCGATCGAATGATCGAGCTGATACCCGTCGACCGCTTCCTTGGTCTGCGGACGCGTCTCGGCGGCATTGCGGGCAATCGCTGCTTTCATCAAGCCCCCGGATCGGGATGAACGACGCACGGATAAATTGTTCGTGTACGCATGAATAGGCGTGGACAGGGATCAGCGTCAAGCATTCCCGGACTGAGAAAAATAAGGATGTGTCTTTAGAAAAATTGGCGCGTTAACACTTTCAGGAAAGCAGCCGAGACCTGCATTTGGATCGGGTCACGTCTGCGCCTTAGCCGATTGATTGCCGTCGCTTTTTTTAACCACTTGCGATACGCATCCCGCGCCCGTGGGCGTTACCGCGGCCTGTGAGGACCATGAGCACGGCACGCCAGAACAAGACGATCACCGAACCCGGCGAAGAACGGCCGGTTGTTGCATGGCTGCTGATCTGCGCGGCGCTGATCTTCGTCATGGTGATCGTCGGCGGCATCACGCGGCTCACCGAATCCGGCCTGTCGATTACCGAATGGAAACCGGTGACCGGCGCCATTCCCCCGCTTTCCGAAGCGGAATGGCAGGAGGAATTCGAGCGCTACCAGAAAATCCCGGAATTCCAGGAGCGCAATCCCGGGATGACGCTCGACGATTACAAGACCATCTACTTCTGGGAATACGTGCACCGGCTGATGGGACGCGTCATCGGCGCAGCGTTCCTCATCCCATTCCTGTGGTTCCTGTTCACCGGACGCATCCGCCGGCCGTTCGTCTATCAGCTTGGCATCATCTTCGTGCTGGGCGGACTCCAGGGCGCGCTCGGCTGGTACATGGTTCAGAGCGGCCTCTCCGACCGGGTCGATGTGAGCCCGTATCGCCTGACCGCGCACCTGTCGCTGGCGATCCTCATCTACGCGGCGATCCTGTGGGTCGCCTTCGACCTGCGGCGCGGCGACCATCGCGATGTCAAAGCCGACGGGCGCGCGCTCAGCTTCGCCGCGTTTGTCTTCGCAACCATCATGCTGGGCGCGCTGGTCGCCGGAAACGATGCCGGCATGATCTACAACACGTTCCCGCTGATGGACGGGCAACTGGCCCCGCCCGGCTATTTTGATTTCGAGCCGTGGTGGCAGAATTTTTTCGAGAACCCGGCGACGGTGCAGTTCAACCATCGCGTCCTCGGCATCACGACGGTTGTCCTTTCCATCGTCTACTGGCTGGCGGCGCGCAAGGATACCGACAGCCTCTGGCCGGGGCTTGTGGCGCTGATGGCCGTGCTGCAGGCAACACTCGGCATCTTCACGTTGCTGCTGGTGGTACCGATCCCGCTCGCCGCCCTGCATCAGGGCGGCGCGCTGATGCTGCTGACCTTCGCGCTAATTGCGGCTCATCAGGGGCGGCGGCGGTAAGTCGCCGGCCTAACCCCGCCTGTCAGCACACTTCTCTTAACTGTCATCCCAGCGAAAGCTGGGACCCAGAAATCCCGCTCGCTCCACAAGAGACACGGGAGACGTCCCAGCGCCACGAGAAGAACCAACGGGTTACCTGGGTCCCAGCTTTCGCTGGGATGACAGAAATTTTAGTTCGGCGCAAAGAACGCGAGCGTGCGGATCTCGATGCTTTCGCGCGGCGGCGCATCCTTGGGCGTATGCGGATCCTCGAACGCGGTGTGCGCGGTCCAGCGCGCGCGGCCGTCCTTCAGCGAATCGTAGACCTTGAAGACCAGCGCTTCCTCGCGCCGCATGCGCGGGAACCAGTACCAGCGATGGTTCGGGTTGTGATTGATCGTGTAGGTCTGGCCGATGCGGTTGGGATAACGGCGCTCGGAGATCACGAAATCTTCCGGTGCCATCGTAACCGCATCGCATATGGCAAGCGGCGTCGCCTGAACCGGCAGGCGGATCGGCCGCCATACCTGCACCACCGCCACGCGATGCTGCAGCAGCGCCTCCGCTTCGGCGCCCATGACTTCACGCACCCGGTTCGGCCCTGACCATTCCGTGTAATCGTTATGGACTCGCATGACCGGCTCGCGGATCTTGCGCGCTTCGCGGTCGGCATCGTCACCGGTGCGCAGCGTATGATCGAACACGACGACGCGAGTGGCACCGGTCTCCTGTTTGATCAGCGCTTCCATCTCCGGATAGTAGACGCGCGCGAGTTCGGCCTCGTCGTAGAAGTTCACGACTTTGGTGTCGTGACGGATGAAATGAAAGCCGTTGCGCTCCAACGTGAACCGGTCGGCAATCGGCCGCGCATCCTGAATGCGCACCGTATGCGGCGCGACGTTGCCGCTGCTCTGCACCACGGTCGAACCCTTGCCGCCGCTATAGACGAACGGCGTCTCGCCGGTCGCCAGGTGGTAGTTTACCGTTGCGTCGATCGTATCGAGGACCTGTTCTTGCGGCGCCATTGGCGGCTCCTTCAAGCGGCAGAGAATGTCCCCGATCTTAGCCTAATTCCCTGTCTTGGGATTGCTGACTTCTTCTAACGTGGCGCGATAGTTTTCCGCGCCGTTGCCAAGCCGGACAGCCTGCTCCGCGGCGGCAATCGCTTCCTCGCGCCGGCCGCGCAGCGAGAGCACATGAGCGAAGTTGTTCCACGATACGGGGGAACCCGGGTGGCGCTCGACCGCCAGGCGGAACGCCGCCTCCGCACCGGCGATATCGCGACCGGCGTAACGGGCATTGCCGAGGCCGATTGCCGCGCCAAGACTGTCCGGCCAGCGTTGAAGCATCGCTGCGTACGCCGTCGCGGCATCCGCGGGGCGCTGCACCCGCTCCAGGCCCGCGGCCGCGCGCAGGACCGAAAGTTCGTCGGCGCGCACCGGCAGGCGATCCGGCGGCAGGACCACCATCGCCCAGTAATCGGCGCGCCGCCATGTATGCTCGAATGTCCGCAGCGCCGTTCGATGATCGGCGATCAATCCGGAATGCAGGATGAGATCGCCAGCGTCGAGGTCGTATCCCTTGGCAACGGCGAAGTGCCATTGCGGAAACCAGTCGAGGGCCAGATTCTGAAACACCACGACCGGATGGCCGCCGGCAATTTCCGCAAGCATGTCATGGAGCGATTGCACCGGCACGGCAAGACGACCGCTGCGCCGTGCGGCGGCCAGCATGTCGGCGGGCAGGGTGCCCTCGCGTCCCGGCGTATAGACCATGGGCGCGATGTCGGCCTGGGTCACGCTGAGGCCGGACCATGTCAGCACCATCGCCAGTGAGGCTGGACCGCAATAGAGATCGTCCTGCGGAAAAAAAGGAGTCGCGGTCACGCTCGCCTGCGAAGGGAGCGTGCCGCGATCCCGAACGATTCTGTCCGTCTGCGGCGTGGCGCAGGCGGACAGGATCAGCAGCGCTGCAATGGCCCAGACAAATCCGGACCCGCGCCGTCGCTGCATTATCTGGCGCTGCGGGTGAACGGGAATACGTTCGTCAGACCCGCGATGTCGGTAATCAGCAGTACGATAAAGATAATCAATGCCGCGCCCACGATCACGCCCAAGGCACTCTGACCGGCCGGCATTTCGTCAATGCGGCCGGCGATGCTGCTCACCTCTGCATCCGACATGGCGGCAACGCGCGCGGTCGCTTCCTCGCGGCTTAGACCCAGCGTCGCAAACTGCGAGGCGACATCTTCGCGACTCAGAAACTCCATCACCGTCTGGCGATCCCGCTCCGCGCTGAGCGTACCGATGATCGTATCGGTGGGAACCAGGCCGGCATGAACAGGCGCCAGCGGAACGGACATGAAAACCATAACGGCCGCCATCGGCAGTGCCACGAAACGGCACAGTTTGCGGAACCAGAGCATAGGGGTCTCCCAGGGTTTCAATGTTTTCGACGCGGATCCCCGACAGCGGTAAAACCGTATGGAAGTGCCCTCGGGTTTGCAAATAACCTTTTGGGCCCGTGACCTGTTCCCCTCTTTCAGGCACTCCGCGTACGAATTGTTGATAACGCAAACAGCACGGCGGCGGCTGCCACGACAGACGGGCCGGACGGTGTGTCGAAGTTCAGCGACCCCAGGATACCCAGAACGACGGCGGCGGCGCCGATCACCGATGCCAGCACCGCCATCTGCTCCGGCGTCCGCGCGAAGTTGCGGGCGGCGGCAGCCGGAATGATCAGCAGCGAGGTAATGAGCAGCACGCCGACGATCTTCATCGCGATGGCCACGACGATAGCCAGCAAAATCACGAAGGCGAAACGGATGCGCTCCGTCGGGATGCCCTCGATGCGGGCCAGTTCTTCGTGGACGGTGAGCGACAGCAGTTGCCGCCAGATCAGCATCAAGGCGCTGAGCACGATTGCACCGCCGCCATAAATCCAGGCGAGGTCGGCCGGCGTCACCGACAGGATGTCGCCGAACAGGAATGCCATGAAGTCGACGCGCAGCCGGTCCATGAAGGCGAGCGCAACCAGACCGAAGGCCAGCGACGAATGCGCGAAGATGCCGAGGATGGTGTCGCCACCAAGGGCGGTCCGCGTCTGCAGGACGGTCAGTAGCAGCGCCAGCAGCAGACACACCACCACGACGCCGGCGATCAGGCTGATCTGTAGCAGGAAGCCGACCGCGATACCGAGCAGGGCCGAATGCGCCAGCGCATCGCCGAAGAACGCCATGCGGCGCCAGACGATGAAGGAACCGAACGGTCCGGCCACGATCGCCAGGCCAAGTCCGGCGAGAAAGGCCCGCCAGATGAAATCATCCATGGTGATGATGCCCGTGATGCCCATGACCGTGGTGATCGTGCTTGTCGTCACCGGGCAGCACATGGCCCGCCGCGTCATGCGTATGATCGTGATGATGTGTGTAGATCGCGAGCGCGCCCGCCGCTGCGCCAAACAGCGCCAGATAAGCCGGGTCGGCGCGGACCGCTTCCGGACGGCCCGTGCAGCAGACGTGATGATTGAGGCAGACCACCGTGTCGGTGGCCGCCATCACCAGATGAAGATCGTGGCTGACCATCAGCACGCCGCAGCCCCGCTTGTCACGGATGCGCAGGATGAGGCGGAACAGATCTTCCTGCCCCGCGACATCGACGCCCTGCACCGGCTCGTCGAGAACCAGCAGATGCGGCGAGCGCATCAGCGCACGCGCCAGCAGCACGCGCTGGAACTCGCCGCCTGAGACCGCCTGGATCGGCGAGTCCATGACGTGCGGCGCACCGACTTCGTCGAGCGCGGCCTGCAGATTTTCCGTACCGCCCTGCCGGCCCAGTTCAAGAAAGCGCCGCACCGTCAGCGGCAGCGTGCCGTCGACCGGCAGTTTCTGCGGCATGTAGCCGATGCGGATGCCGGGTTTCAGCCAAACCTGGCCGCTATCCGGTTTCACCAGGCCGAGCAGCACCCGCAGCAGCATCGATTTGCCGGCGCCGTTGGGGCCTATGACCGTGACGATCTGGCGCTCGGCAACCGTGAGCTCGACATGGTCGAGCACGGTGCGGCCGGCGAAGCTTTTGCTGACGCCTGTGATGCGGGCGAGTGACTCCATGAAAACCTAGCGGCGGGCCGCCGCTCCCTGGCATTGGGCGCAGACGCCGGTCAGCTCGATCACGCGGCTCTGGATATCGAAGCCGTGCTCGGTCGCGCTGCGACCGATCGCCTCGCCCAGGCGCCGGTCGTCGAGTTCCGCCGTCGTACCGCAGGTCTTACAAATCAGGAACTGCACGACATGCGACTCACCGGGATGCGAACAGCCGACAAACGCATTCAAGGATTCGATGCGATGGATCAACCCATGTTCGAGCAGGAAGTCGAGGGCGCGATAGACGGTCGGCGGTGCCGCGCCGCGTCCGTCTTCACGCAGCTTGTCGAGAAGAGCGTACGCGCCCGCGGGACGATGGCTTTCCCACACCAGCTCCAGCACGCGGCGGCGGAGCGTCGTCAGCCGGTCGCCCGACTGCGCGCAGAGCTGATCGGCCGAGGCCAGCGCATCGGCGACGCAGCGGCCGTGATCGTGGCCGCGCTTGGGAAAGGCCTGGGTCACCCGTTTTGCGGCGGCAGCCATCTTGCCCTCTTGTGAATGTTACAGTATATCATTCGTTACGATACAACGTACCATATTATCCCGCAGCCACGCGCGAGAGCCTATGCCAAACCTCATGGCCCGTATCCTGCTGACAGCATTCGCGCTTTTGACGGCGGGTGCCGCCACCGCCGAGCCGCGCGTGGCCGCCAGCATCCAGCCGCTGCACTCGCTGGCGGCCAATGTGATGGCCGGTGTCGGCACGCCGGCCCTGCTGGTCCCCGGTAGCGCCTCGCCGCACAGCTATGCGCTGCGCCCATCGGAAGCACGGCTGATCAACGATGCGCAGATCGTGTTCTGGCTCGGTCCGACTTACGAGACGTTCCTTGCCAAGACCATCGAGGCAGCCGGTTCCAGGAAGTCCGCCGCCCCGCTCTTGCGTGCCCCCGGCGTCACAACTCTGACCGCACGCGAAGGCGGAAACTGGGATGCCGACGACCACGGGCATAGTCACGGCCATTCGCATGCGGCGAAACCTGCCGCGCGCGCGGAAGAGATCGATCCTCACGTTTTCCTCGATCCCGGAAACGCACAAGCGATTGTCCGCGCGATGGCAGCGACGCTCGGCGCCGCCGATCCGGCCAATCGCGAGCGCTACGCCGCCAATGCAGCTGCGACCATCGACAGGCTCGAAGCGCTGGATGGAGAACTGCGGTCGACGCTGACGCCGGTACAGCGCACGCCTTATGTCGTATTCCACGACGGCTATCAGTATTTCGAGCAGCATTACGGGCTGAATGCGGTCGGCTCCGTTACGGTGAATCCGGATCGTCCGCCCGGCGCCCGGCGTCTTCGCGAGATCCGCAGCCGCATCGCCTCGCTTGGCGCCACCTGCGTGTTTGCCGAGCCGCAGTTCAAATCGGCGCTGGTCACTTCGGCGACTGAAGGTACGAAAGCGCGCGTTGGCAGTCTCGACTATCTCGGGGTCGGCATCGCGCCGGGCCCTGAGGCCTATTTCGAAACCCTGCGTGGTTTGGCGCGTTCGCTGGCGGACTGCCTCGCCAACTGACCGGTGGCTTCGATCACGCGACGGGTCAGGGTCGGCAGCGCCACCTGATCCAGCGCATCCAGACGATACCAGGCGCCCTCGCCCGGCTTTTCGCGTCCGGCCTGCGCGATCCACACACCAAGCTCCAGGGCGAAATGGGTGAAGACATGGCGCACGCCCATGTTCATCGGCGTCCAGTCGGCGGTGATGGGTGCATGCTTGCGGGCCGCCGACGTGCTCCACGTCTCCGCCTGCCACGGCGTTGACGGCGCCTCGAGCATGCCGCCCAGCAATCCTTTTTCCGGGCGCCGGCGCAGCCATACTTCGTTTTTGCGCAACAGCACGAACGCGACGCCGCGCCGTGTCGGCCGCGCCGCCTTTTCCGAGCGGACCGGAAACCGTTCCGGCGCACCTGACGCCCGCGCGGCGCAGGCATCGGACCACGGGCACATCAGGCATTTGGGATCGCGCGGGGTGCAGATCGTGGCGCCGAGATCCATGACCGCCTGCGCGTAATCGCCCGGCCGATGCACCGGCGACAGACGCGCGGCCGCCTCCTTCAACGCGGCTTTGCCCGCCGGCAGCGGTTCTTCGATGGCGAAGATACGCGCCATCACCCGCTCGACATTGCCGTCGACCACAACGGCCGGGTGACCATAGGCAATCGAAGCAATCGCGGCGGCGGTGTACGCGCCGACCCCCGGCAGTTCCAGCAGGCCCGCTTCAGTCTTGGGAAAGATGCCGCCCAGCGTATCGGCGACATGCTGCGCGCAGCGGTGCAGGTTGCGCGCGCGCGCGTAATAGCCGAGCCCGGCCCACGCACTCAGCACATCGTCCTGCGAGGCGCGCGCGAGATCGCCGACTGTCGGCCAGCGCGTCACGAATTTATGGAAATAGGGACCGACGGCGGCCACCGTGGTCTGTTGCAGCATGATCTCGGACAGCCACACGCGGTAGGGATCGGCGAGTTCACCCGGCCGCGCACGCCATGGCAGCACGCGGGCATGGCGGTCGTACCAGGCGAGCAGGCGCTCGGGCAGACCGTCCTGTGTCCGGGCTTTTGCGCGGGGGCGTGCGCTTGACATGGGCGATGTCTAACACGATTTGCGCTAGAGTTTTCCCATGAGAGCGCTCTCCGCCACGCTGCCCAAGGTCACCAAGGCCGTCCTCGAAAAGGGCGGGCGCGACTACGCGGCCTTGATCGCGGAATGGAAGCTGATCGTCGGCGATGCACTCGCGGAGTCCAGCCTGCCGGAGAAGCTGGCGCGCAAGCGGCCCGCGACCGAAGGCAACGCCAATCCGGCCAGCGGCGTGCTGACGGTTCGGGTCACCAGCGGTGCCGCCATGGAATTCCAGCATCGCGAGCCGCAGATTCTGGAGCGCATCAACGCCTATCTCGGTCATCGCGCGGTCGATCGTCTCAAGCTGATCCATGGCGCGATCCCCGGCCATCGCCCGCGCGGCGCGCGACCGCTGCCGGTCCTCACGCCGACCGAACTGCAGACCATCGACTCCACCGTCGCTCCGGTAGCCGATCCGGAGCTGCGCGAGCGACTCGTCCGGCTCGGGAGGGCGCTGGGGGCCGGTCGCGTACGCCGCTCCGCGCCGGAAGAATGAGATATCGCAGCAGGTTGAACGGAGTTATCCTCAGGTAACGATTTCGCCTTGAGAATCGGCAACGCGACTCGTTACCATTGCCACCACATCTAGTAGGCTTTACGTCCATGCGCCGTAACATGTGGTTATCTCTTGGGTTTTTCCTGGTTGCCGGGCTGATCAGCCCCGTCGCGGCCCAGACCCCGTCTTCTTCTTCTTCTCCCTCCGCCTCCCGGGCCGCCATCGATCCCGCGCAGCTCGTCCCCCGCAAGGAGGGTGACGACATGGTGATGGGCCTGGCAAGCGCGCCGGTCACGATCATCGAATACGCGTCGCTCACCTGCCCCCATTGCGCGACCTTCGCGACGACCGTCCTGCCCGACGTCAAGACGCAGTACGTCGAAAAGGGCCTCGTGAAGTTCATCTATCGCGACTTCCCGCTCGACCGCATGGCGCTGCAGGCCTCCAAGCTCGCGCGCTGCAGCGGACCGGACCGTTACTTCGCGTTCATCGACGTGCTGTTCCGCCAGCAGGCGACGTGGACCCGCGGCAACGACGCCAACCAGATCATCGAGAACCTGCGCCGGCTCTCGCGCCTTGGCGGTATGAGCGACGCGCAGGTCGATTCCTGCCTGCGCGACACCGCCGTTGAGAACGCCATTCTCGAGCAGCGCATGAAGGGCGAGCGCGACGACAAGGTGACGTCGACGCCGACCATCATCATCAACGGCCGCAAATACGCGGGCGATCTGAGTTTCGCGGAAATCGAGAAAACCCTGAAGCCGCTGGTCGGCAGCGGTTCCTGAGGCATAACACCAGATGTACTTCTCCAAGCTTCGTCTCGCCGGCTTCAAGTCCTTCGTCGAATCGACGGAGATGCCGATCGCGCCCGGCCTGACCGGCGTTGTCGGTCCCAACGGTTGCGGCAAGTCGAACCTCGTCGAGGCGCTGCGCTGGGTGATGGGCGAGAACCGCGCCAAGCAGATGCGCGGCGGCGAGATGGACGATGTCATCTTCGCCGGCACGACCAGCCGTCCCGCGCGCAATCTCGCGGAAGTCGCGCTGCTGATCGACAACGGCCAGCGCAAGGCGCCCGCCGCCTACAACGACCAGACCGAATTCGAAGTCGTGCGCCGCATCGAGCGCGGCCAGGGCTCCGCCTACCGCATCGCCGGCCGCGAGACACGCGCCCGCGACGTGCAGCTTCTCTTTGCCGACGCCGCCACCGGCGCGCATTCGCCGGCCCTCGTCAGCCAGGGCCGCATCGGCGCCATCATCCAGGGCAAGCCGACCGAGCGCCGCGCGCTGCTTGAAGAAGCCGCAGGCATCAGCGGCCTGCATTCGCGCCGCCACGAAGCCGAACTCAAGCTCAAGGCTGCCGAAGCCAACCTCGCGCGCCTCGACGACGTCCTCACCACGCTCGACACGCAGCATCAGGCGCTGAAGAAGCAGGCCAAGCAGGCCGCGCGCTATCGCAACATGAGCGCGCTGATCCGCCGCGCCGAAGCGATCAGCCTGCATCTCGCCTGGACCACCGGCACCGCCAACCGCGATGCCGCCGCAGCGCGTTTTGCCGCCGCCGAGGCCGCCGTCGCCGAAGTCGCGACCCGCGCCGCCGAAGCCGCGACCGTGCTGGCCAATGCGCAGAGCACGCTGCCGGACCTGCGCAAGGTCGAAGCGGAAGCCGCCGCGCGTCTCACGCGTCTTGGCCTCGCCCGCGAACAGCTCGATGCCGAAGAAGCCCGCGTGCAGCAGGCGCTGCAGGCGCTTGAAGCCCGTCTGCAACAGCTCACCGCCGACATCGACCGCGAGCGCGTGCAGGCCAGCGACGCCGAAGCCGCCCTCGCGCGTCTGGCGCAGGAGCAGACCGAGATCGACGCCGCCGACGCGGCGGCCGATGACGTCCGCAAGGACATCGAGGCCCAGCTCAATTCGGCCCGCGCCGATGTCGAAGCGCTCGACGCCGAACTGTCGCGCGCCACCGAAGCCGTCGCCAAGGCCGAAGCCGAGCGCGTCACCGTTGCCCGGGAGATCGGCGAACTCGCCGCCCGCGCCCAGCGTCTTGAGGAACGCCTCGCCGAAACCCGCGCCGAGCGCGAGAAGCTCGAAGCCGCCGTCAGCGATTTCGATCCGCAGGTGCAGGCCGCCGACCAGAAGGTCACCGACGGCGAAGCGGCGCTGACCACCGCACAGCAGGCCTCCACCGAACTCGAAACGCAGCTCCGTGCGGCGCAGGATCGCGAGAACGCCGCCCGCGACGCACTGCGCACCGCCGAAGCCGAACTCGCGCGCATCGACGCCGAAGCCAGCGCGCTCGCCAACGTTCTCAAGACGACCAAGAATGCCGAAGGACAATTGCCGGTCCTCGACCAGATCTCGGTTGTGCCCGGCTATGAGAAGGCGCTGGGCACAGCACTTGGCGACGATCTCGCGGCCACGCTCAGCACCGATGCGATGATGCATTGGCGCGTTGTCGGTCCGATCGAGGCGCCGCCGCTGCTGCCGGCCGGCATCGAGCCGCTGTCGCGCTTTGTGAAGGCGCCGCCCGCTCTCGCCCGCCGTCTCTCGCAGATCGGTGTTGTCGAGACCGCGTCGGAAGGCGCAGAAGGTGCGCGCCATCTCTTGCAGGGTCAGCGTCTGGTCAGCCGCGACGGCGCGCTGTGGCGCTGGGACGGCTACACGATCCGCGCCGGTGCCGCGAGTGCCGCCGCCGCGCGCATGGAGCAGCGCAACCGCCTCGACGAGCTGAACGGCCTGCGCACTGGCGTTGCCGAAAAGACCGACGCGGCGCGCGTTGAATTCACGACGGCGCAGGATACCGCGCGTACTGCGCAGACGCAGGACCGTGAGGCCCGCGAGACCGCCCAGCGTCTGCACAAGGAACTGAGTCAGTCCCGTGACGCGCGCTCGTCGTTGGCGCGTCAGGCTGCCGCCGAGACCGCACGCCTGGCCGGCATGACCGAGCAGCTTGAGCGTCTGACCCAGGATTTCGCGGATCAGACCGCGCGGCACACCGCCGCCACCGAACGCCTCGAAGCCCTGCCGGATACGACGGCGGCGCGCGAGAAGCTGGTGGAGGACCGCGCCGAACTCGGCCGCCGCCGCACCCGCCTCAGCGAATGCGAAAGTGCGCGCGACAACCTCGCGCGCGAGGCAACCGCGCGTGGCCGCCGCCGCAACGAGATCACCAGTGAGTCGCATGCGTGGACAGGGCGCCTCGATGCGGCCCGCCGCCAGCTCGAACTGCTTGCCGAGCGCCAGACGCAGACGACGGAAGAGCGCGACCGCCTCGCGGCCCGCCCCGGCGAAATCGCGCAGGAACGCAACGCGCTGATCGACAAGCTGAACGAAGCCGAAACGGAACGCCGCGCCGCGGCCGATCGTCTGGCCGAGGCGGAAACGCTGGTTGCCGACGCCGACCGGTCGCTGAAGGCCGTCGAAAGCGAGCACGGCGCCGCCCGCGAGGAGCGCGTCCGCTGCGAAGGCGTGGTCCAGCAGAACGAGCACGACCTTGAGGAACTCACCCACCGCATCCGCGAACGTCTCGACGTGGCACCCGAAGAGACGCTGACGCTGGCCGAGATCGATCCCGGCGACGAGCTGCCGAGTGCCGAGCAGATCAACGGCCGCCTCGAGCGCCTGATCCGCGAGCGCGACACGATGGGCCCGGTCAACCTGCGCGCCGAGCAGGAGAGCGAGGAGATCGAGCAGCAGATCACCGGCATGACGGCCGAGAAGGACGACCTTGTCGCCGCCATCGCCCGTCTGCGCCAGGGCATCAACAGCCTCAACCGCGAAGGCCGCGAGCGCCTGTTGGCCGCCTTCGAGACGGTGAACAAGAACTTCCAGGAACTGTTCGTGAAGCTGTTCGGCGGCGGTCGCGCCCATCTGGCGCTGGCCCACCCGCCGGCCAAGGAATCCGCCGCGACCAATCCCGACGGCACCCCCATCGAGGCCGCCGAGACGGCGCCGCGCTATGAAGATCCGCTGGAAGCCGGCCTTGAGGTCTATGCCAGCCCGCCCGGCAAGAAGCTGCAGAACCTCTCGCTGCTGTCCGGCGGCGAGCAGGCCCTGACCGCCCTGTCCCTCCTTTTCGCGGTGTTCATCTGCAATCCGGCGCCGATCTGCGTGCTGGACGAAGTGGACGCCCCCCTCGACGACGCCAACGTCGACCGTTTCTGCACGCTCCTTGAGCACATCGCCAGCACCACCGGGACCCGCTTTATCGTGGTCACCCACCACCGCCTGACCATGGCGAAGATGGACCGGCTGTTCGGCGTCACCATGGCCGAACGCGGAGTCTCGCAGCTTGTTTCGGTCGACCTCCGGGCGGCCGAGCGAATGCGGGCGACCGCCTAGCGTAAGCAGTGGAAATTCCTGTATTTCCGCGTCCTTGACACACTGCAGCGTGGCCCGTAACTTGCGCCCGCTTGGAGCGCCCGGGGTCTGAGTTTTCTCAATGTTTTCGGGTGCATGCGCATGGGCGACGACCGTTCCCAACCTTCAAGGGACGATACGGACGGCGACCGGAAACGGCTCGACGATCTCGATGCCCGTTTGCGCGAGGCCCGCAAGGGTCCCGAGCAGCCCGCAAGGGTCTCGAATCACCGCGACGTGGGCGTTGCCTATCGCGTTATGATCGAGATGATCGTGGGTCCGGCGGTGGGGGCGTTTATCGGCTGGTGGCTCGACACCTGGCTGGGAACAACCCCGATCCTGCTGGTGGTGCTGGTCCTTCTGGGCTTCGCCGCGGCGGGACTGAATGCATACCGCGCCATCCAGGCCTATACGGCCGGCGCGGGACGGCAGTGATAAAGACGGTTTGGTGACGGGTTAAAGGACTGGAAGACTAGTGGCCGAAAATCATAGCCCTCTGGAGCAGTTCGTCATCAAGCGCCTCGTGCCGGCCGATTTCGGCGGCGTCGACGCCTCCTTCACCAACTCCGCGACCTGGATGGTCATCGCCATGCTGGCGGTGATGCTCCTGATGACGCTGGCGATGCAGAAGCGGGCCCTGGTCCCCGGCCGCTGGCAGTCGATCGCCGAGCTGTCCTACGAATTCATTGCCAACATGGTGCGCGAGAACGCGGGCGAAGCCGGGAAGCGCTACTTCCCGTTCATCTTCACGCTGTTCATGTTCATCCTCGCCTGCAACCTGTTCGGCATGATCCCCTATTCCTTCACACCGACCAGCCACATCATCGTCACCTTCGCGCTGGCCTTCGTGGTGTTCCTCGGCGTGACGATCATCGGCTTCGCGCGTCACGGCCTGCACTTCTTCTCGTTCTTCGTCCCGTCGGGCGTGCCGGCGGCGCTGCTGCCGCTGCTGGTGGTGATCGAAGTCATCTCCTACCTGATCCGTCCGGTCAGCCTCTCGGTTCGTCTCTTCGCCAACATGCTGGCGGGCCACACGATGCTGAAGGTGTTCGCCGGCTTCGTGATCGCGCTGGGCGTGCTGGGCGGCTGGGCGCCGCTGGCCTTCGTCGTCGCGCTGACCGGCCTCGAAATCCTGATCGCGTTCCTGCAGGCCTATGTGTTCGCGATCCTGACCTGCCTCTATCTCAACGACGCGCTGCACCTGCATCACTAAGCGCGCCGCACCTGTTTTTGCCTCTTACCTGAACTCTCTCCACGAAAGGAATTAAGACCATGGATCCAGCAGCAGCCAAGCTCATCGGTGCAGGCCTCGCCACCATCGCTCTCGCCGGCGTCGGCGTCGGCATCGGCAACATCTTCGGCAGCTTCGTCGCGGGCGCCCTGCGCAACCCGGCCGCCGCTCCCAAGGTGTTCGGCAACGTGCTTCTCGGCTTCGCGCTGACCGAAGCGATCGCGCTCTTCGCGCTCGTTATCGCGATGCTCATCCTGTTCGTGTTCTGAAGCACGGGGCAGGAAACATGATCGGGCGGCCAATGTTTGCACGGCTTCTGGCAGGAACCAGCCTCGTTTGCGGGGCCTGGGCGCTTGCCGCCGCGCCGGCATTTGCCGCCGAGAGCGGCGGCATGCCACAGCTGAACTTCCACGACTTTGCGCCGCAGGTCGTTTGGCTGGTCATCACATTCGGTCTTCTCTACATCGTGATGACCAAGGTGGCCCTGCCCGTGACCGGTCAGGTGCTGGAGATGCGGGCCAACCGCATCAAGAGCGATCTCGACCGGGCAACCGCGCTCAAGGCTGAAAGCGACAAGGTCATCGCCACCTATGAAAAGGCGCTGACCGACGCTCGCAATCAGGCCGCCACGGTCTCCCGTGAAACGGCTAACGCCCTTGCCGCACAGGCGGCCGAGCGGCAGTCCAAGGTCGGTTCGGCGCTTGCCGAGCGGATCAAGGCGGCCGAAACGGCAGTCGCCGAAGCCAAGGGCAAGGCGATGAACGAAATCCGCACCGTCGCGGCCGATATCGCCGCGGATGCGACAAAACGGCTGGTCGGCATGCAGGTTTCTGCCGCCGATGCGAGCCAGGCCGTGACCGCTACGCTGAAGGATCGCGGCTGATGTTGAGCACACCTGAATTCTGGGTTGCCGTTGCCTTCGTCATCTTTGTGGCGCTGGTGTGGAAGCCGGGCTCGAAGATGGTGACCTCGATGCTCGACGACCGGGCGGACAAGATCCGCAGCGACCTCGATCGCGCGGCGAAGCTGCGGCAGGAAGCCGAAGGGCTGCTGGCCGAATACCAGAAGAAGCAGCGCGACGCGCTGAAGGAAGCCGAAGCGATCATCGCGCACGCCAAGGAAGAGGCGAACTCCCTGTCCCGGCAACATGCCGCCGATCTGGAAGCGTCCCTGAAGCGTCGCGAGCAGCTGGCCCTCCAGCGCATCGCCCAGGCCGAGGCCCAGGCCACCGCCGAAGTCCGCGCCGCCGCCGTCGATATCGCGATTGCCGCCACCGGCAAGCTGCTGGCCGAGAAACTCGACGCCAGCCAGCAGGACGCGCTGATCGACAGCGCGATCAAGGACCTGCAGGGCCGGCTAAATTAAGGCTCAGCGCGTCCCGATCGGTCGGGACTAATCCCTGATCGTCATCCTAGCGAAAGCTGGGACCCAGATAACCCGATGATTGGGTTCTGTGCGCTCGGGCGTCTCCCGGCATCCCTCGTAGAGCGAGTGGGATTTCTGGGTCCCAGCTTTCGCTGGGATGACAGAAATTAAATAGTGACCTCTGATAGGAAAAGCGGATCGTCACCTGTGTTCCCTTGCCGGGCGCGCTCAGGCGACGCCCAGTTGCCGTAGCGCGTTGCCTCGGGCAATCGCCTCACACTCGCTATCGTTAAGCCCTGCCGCGCGCATCGTCTTCTCCAGAAGTTCGCGGAATGGACCGCCATTCACCGGCCAGTCGCTCCCGGCGATGACATTCGACGCGCCCAGCAGATCCACAGATGCCCTGAGGATCGTCGGATGGCAGCAGGTCGTATCGATGAAGACGTGCTTGCGCAGCAGATCGAGCGGCCCGCCTTGAACCCGGCTTTGGTTCCCAAGTCCGACCAGCAATGCCAGGCCACCGATTGCCATTGCGGTGACGACGACGCGCAGCCCCGGCAACTCCTGGAACACGCCACCCTCGACCAGGGCAATCAGCGCCGCGCCGTTGACAGTGCCACGTGCGAACAGGGTGCCGACGACCCCGTAAGGGGTCATCTGGCGTGTTTGCGGCTCCGCGGCGATCGGATGGATGAGAACCGGGACGCCGAGCTTGGCGGCAACCTCCAGCGTCGGCCGCGCCTGCGGGGCATCGATGAGAAGTTCGCCCCGTCCGCAATCGACGATCAGGCCGCGAAGTTTCAGCGCGCGAATCGCCCTCTCCGCCTCGCGCGCGGAGCGGTCTCCGTCATAGGGATCGACGGAGGCCAGGCCATAAAGACGCCCATGACGCCGGGCGACGAGTTCCGCCAGATGGTCGTTCATGGCGACGATCGTGTCGTGCGCGATCGAACCGTCCGGCTCGGCAATGAGCTGAGCCGGAATGTTCACCACACGGGCACCGATCTCCCGGTTCTCGATGTCCTTCAACAGAAGCTGCTCATCGGCCAGCTTTTTCGCCATCGCTTCCCATCTGGCGCGCTGATTCGCAGGAGCCGCCCGTAGCGCCGTCAGCTCAAACCGGGCCGGTACGTGGTGATTGTGAAAGTCGATCAGATTCGATGCCTGGTACATGTGTTCCTCTGTATTGGATGGTCGCATTTGCGTCACGGCACGATGCCGGTCAGATAGAGCGCGATTCCTGCCGCTGATGTCGCCGCCAGTTCACGCCATCGCGGGAGGCCAGCGATGCGTTTCGGCCTGGCAGGCTCGGCACCACGCATAGAGCGCGTCGTAGACATGCATGCCGTGTTCGAGCATCACGTGGTCGTCGGCATGGATGGCAGACAGGCCGAGGGAGATCGCAAACAGGCCAGCCGATTGCGGCGTCATGTCGAGGCGCGACGTATCCGCTCCCCGGACGATCAGGGCCAGTTGTTCCAGCGCCGGGTCGGCAATGTCATAGAGGCGCAGAAACGCATCGAAGCTGCACCGGTCGCCGACATGCGAGAACGCGACATCTGGAATGTCGTAAGGCGTTCCTCCGATCCGTTCCGCCGTGCTCGTCACGTCCCTGGAGGGTACGTAGACAAAGGTCGCGTCTGGATCGATGAAGCGCCGGATCAGCCAGGGGCAGGCGATCCGGTCGATCTTGGGACGCTCGCGTGTCACCCATTTTGGGGAAACCTGGTTGCGATACTGGCGGGTTGGAAACCCGCCTTCCAGCCAGGCGGTTATCCCGCCTTCGAGATACAAGGCATCAATGCCCTCCGCGCGCAGCTCCGCCGCCGCGTTCTGGCTGACTTCATGGCCGTGAACGCAATAGACGACGACGGGCCGCGATTGCCGAAGGTTGCGTGCCCAATCTTTCTCAGTCTCCGGATTGCGGCGGAGCGCCCCGAGAAGGAGACGCGGCAGCTTCTCGAAGGCCGGCGCGCGCCGCACGTCGACAACGATCGGCGCAGCTTCGCTGCCGATCGATCGGTAAAGTGTCTGAGGAGTAAGGGCGTCGGGTCCAGATCCATCCATATGCGCACACCTCGCCTGGCGAGTTTGCGCAGAACTTGGACGGAGGCCGTCTTAGGGATGCCGGGAGTCTGCATGTCCCGACCGGCGGATAATTTCACCGACCGGGGACTGTTGCAAGATGGAAGTTTTCACCCTGAACCAAGGCGATCGGGGACCTGGAGCCGGCTGGACTAAGTTCAGCGCCGCCCCGATTGGTCGGGACCAATCCCTGATCGTCATCCCAGCGAAAGCTGGGACCCAGATAACCCGATGGTTGGGTTCTGTGCGCTGGGACGTCTCCCAACATCTCTTGTAGTGCAGGGCTGGATTTCTGGGCCCCAGCTTTCGCTGGGGTGACATTAGTGGGTGTGTTACGGCTGCTCTAGTCGTCCGCAGCCTTCGTTTCCGGCAAACCGAAATCCTCCAGCGTCCTTTCGTAGGGAAAGCGGATGGTGACGTGCGTCCCTTTGCCTGGCGCGGAGTCGATGCTCAGCGTGCCGCCGTGCATGCGGACCATCGCGCTGACCAGCGAGAGGCCAAGACCCGTGCCCGCGCGCATCTTGTCGAGCTGGTCCTGGAGCTGCACGAACGGCTGCAGGGCCCGCGGGATATCCGCCTTTGCCATGCCGAGGCCGGTATCGGCAACCGTGAGTGCGATGCGCCGGTCGGATTCGACGCTGGCCGAAATGGTGATCTGGCCGCCCGCCGGCGTGAACTTGATCGCATTGGACACGAGATTGAGCAGCACCTGACGGATCGCGCGTTCGTCGGCATAGAGCCCCGGCAGGCTCTGCGGCACGTCGACCACGAGCCTGAGCCCGGCTTCTTCGCTTTTCAGCCTGACCATCCGCACAATCGCATCGACCGTATGCGCGACGCTGACCGCACTCTGATGAAGATCGATCCGGCCGGCTTCGATCCGGCTGTGGTCGAGGATATCGTTCACCAGAGAGAGCAGGTGAAGTCCGCTGGTGTGGATCTCCTGGATGTAATCGCGATAGCGCGCATTGTCGACCTGGCCGAACAGCTCGCGCGTCATCACCTCGGAAAAGCCGATGATGGCGTTCAGGGGTGTGCGCAGCTCGTGGCTCATATTCGCAAGGAAGGATGACTTGGCACGGTTGGCGGCCTCGGCCTCGGCCTTGGCCCGCTCGAGATCGCTGACGATCCGGCGCAGGCGCTGCGAATCCTCCTGGATGCGGCCCACGACCCGGTTGTACTGCTCGGCAATCGGCGCAACGTCGGTGTCGGGCTCGACGGTCACCGGCTGAACGAAGCGCCCCTCCACGCGATGCACCTCCATTTCGGACACCATGCGCTGCACGGCCGAGCGAGCGCCATGCTCCGACACATTCAGCCCGCGCCGCTCGTCGTCAGTCGAAACACGCAGCGGCGCGACAAGATCGATGAGCTTGAGAAACACATAGCCGGCACCGAATGCATAGGCCCCGGATGCCGCGACGCCGAGCGCCTGGACGCCGATCTGTGTCAGGCGGTCATGGCCGGTGCCCAGCAGTTCCAGATCGCCGAAGAACCCGACCGCCAGCGTGCCCCAGATCCCGGCAAAGAGATGCGCCGGCACCGCACCCACGGCATCGTCGATCCGCAGCCTGTCCAGCCACCATGTGCCCGCAACGGCCAGCACGCCGCCGACGGCACCGATGACAATCGCCGACCAGCCCGCGACGACATGACAATTGGCGGTGATGGCCACCAGCCCGCCGATGATGCCGTTCAGCAGATCCTCGACCCGCAGGCGATAGCGCGAATGGTCGGAAATCGCGATACCGGCGAGGCCACCGGCGCATGCCGCAAGCATCGTGTGAACGACGATCGGCGCGACCCGGTCGTTGATGGCCAGTGTCGATCCGCCGTTGAAGCCGATCCAGCCGAACCACAGCAGGAAAACGCCGAGTGTCGCCATCGGCAGGTCATGGCCGCGAATGGCCGAAGCGCCCGGGCCATAGCGGCCGACGCGCGGCCCGAGGATCATGAGCGCCGCCAGCGCAATCCAGCCGCCGACGGAATGCACCACGGTCGAGCCGGCGAAATCGACAAAGCCGATGGCGCCCAGCCAGCCGGCAGACATACCGGTATCGGCGCCGTTCCAGCACCAGTGGCCCACGATGGGATAGATCAGGCCGGACAGGACGGCGGAGGTCAGCATGTAGCCGCTGAAGCTCATTCGTTCGGCAACGGCACCGGACACAATGGTAGTCGACGTGCCGCAGAACATCAGCTGGAAGAGAAAGAATGCGAAATGCCAGGGGGCTGCCTGATCGCCGAAGAAGAAACCTTCGGTGCCGACGATTCCGAACAGCGACGGCCCGAACATCAGCGCGTAGCCGATGGCCCAGAACAGCAGGCCGGCGATGCAGAAATCGACGACGTTCTTCGCCGCCACATTGATCGCGTTCTTGGCGCGGACCAGACCGCTTTCCAGACACGCAAAGCCTGCCTGCATCACAAAGACGAGGGCTGAAGCCGTAATGAGCCACGTCGTATCGGCGGCAGTCGCGGTCATTCGGGACTCAGTGTGATAGCCCTCGTCGCCGGCAATGCTCCGGCGGCCGTTACCTCTCTGGTTGTACTAAATGCAAACGCCAGACCACCTTTTCGGGATCTGGCCGCCGTGGCAGTGGGACAGTCAGTGGCGCGACGACGCCTGAAGTCAGAATCAGCGGCTGCTTATTTGCCGCTCTGCTGGCGATTCCAGGCAAGTTCATCCGGTGTCAGCTGCAACCCGACCATGACCTGATACTGCGCGGCGTCGTTCGGGTTCTTGACCGGAATGACCGGCTCCATCTCATCGAACACCATGGTCTGCCGGGTGCGGTTGTCCTTGAACTCGAAGCGCACGCGCGCCGCGACGCGCTCGACGGGCTCGTGACTCTTTCCGTCGACGATGGCGACCCAGAAATCGAGATCGGCAAGCCGGGTACGATCGGCAGGGCCCCGTGTGCCGGCAAGGCCGATCTGCAGATCGACCACGACCGTCTGCTTCTCGCGCTTGCACTGCACGAGGATGTCGTAGATCTCGCCCTCGAAGATGACATCGGTCATATCGCGGCCCGGCCCGTCGCGGAACCGTGTGACCTTCGCCGCATCGGCCGGAATGATCCCCTGCGGGCAGGCGATGCTCACCGGCTCCGAGCGGGAGCACGATCCGATGGCCAGCGCCGTTAGCAGAAGCGGCACGACCGGAAACAGGCGGGTCCACGAAAAGTTCACGTCAGTCCTTTTTCAGGGCCGCCCTGGCGGCTGTATGCATATTCGGGCGCAAACCGCGCAATCTTACCCCCTCGCGCGGTGTTCCGGCGGTGCCCGGCGGGGGTGCGTTCGGCCTTCCGTCACTGACCCTCTGGGAGTAGTTTGGGCGTCGAATCGCCTGAAAAGATTAGAGAACCCCTGATGATTCCACAAGATTCAGCGCTGGCGGGCAGCCGCGGCTCTGGCGCCGAAAGCGGTCGCCAGCGGCCGAAGCTCGCCATCCTACTGGCCAGCCCCAGGGGGTTCTGCGCGGGTGTGGACCGCGCGATCCTGATCGTCGAGCGGGCCATCGAGAAATACGGCAAGCCGGTCTATGTACGGCACGAGATCGTGCACAACCGAAGTGTCGTCGAACGGCTGGAAGCCAAAGGCGCCGTCTTCGTCGAGGAACTGGACGAAGTCCCCGAAGGCGTGCCGGTGATCTTCTCCGCGCATGGTGTCCCGAAATCGGTGCCTGCGGAGGCGCAACGCCGCGAACTCTTCTATCTCGATGCCACCTGCCCGCTGGTCAGCAAGGTTCATGCGGAAGCCGAGCATCATCACGACACGGGCTGCCAGATCATCCTGATCGGCCACGAAGGCCATCCGGAAGTGGTGGGAACGATGGGACAGCTGCCGGACGGCGCCGTGCTGCTTGTCGAAGACGTGGAGGACGCGCGGACCATCAATCCGCCCGACCCGTCCAAACTTGCCTACATCACCCAGACCACCCTGTCGGTCGACGACACGGCTGCGATCGTCGATGTGCTGCGCACGCGCTTTCCTGAGATCGTCGGCCCGCGCCGCGAAGACATCTGCTATGCGACGACCAACCGCCAGGCCGCGGTGAAGGCGCTGGCGACGAAATCCGACGCGGTGCTGGTGGTCGGCGCGCCGAACTCCTCGAACTCCCGCCGGCTGGTCGAAGTGGCCCAGCAATCCGGCTGCACGAAAGCGGCCCTGGTCCAGCATGCCGGCGAGATCGACTGGTCGATGCTGGACGGCGTACGGCGGCTCGGCCTGACGGCCGGCGCCTCGGCGCCAGAAGACCTGGTGCAGGACATCATCGAGGCCTGCCACGCGCGCTTCGACGTGACGGTCGAGGATATCGTCGTCAGCGAGGAAAACGTGCGCTTCAAACTACCCCGGGCACTGGCCGGGTAGCGGGCGCGCAATGGCTGTCTATACCGAGGTCTCGGACGACGAGATCGAACGCTTCGTTGCCCATTACGATATCGGCACGGTGGTCGCCTGCAAGGGCATCGCCGAGGGCGTCGAGAATTCCAACTACATGCTGCAG
Source organism: Alphaproteobacteria bacterium (assembly GCA_965279355.1). Taxonomy (GTDB): domain Bacteria; phylum Pseudomonadota; class Alphaproteobacteria; order CACIAM-22H2; family CACIAM-22H2. The sequence continues at coordinate 1,775,416 of OZ257155.1, forward strand.
ACCGATCGCGGCATCTACATCCTGACGCTCTATGAAAAACGGGTGGCGCGCGCCGACCTGCCGTTCTTCCTCGGCCTGATGACGCATCTTGCCGATAAAGGGCTGGCCTGCCCGACCGCCATCAAGGGCAAGGACGGCAAGACGCTGCGCGAGCTGGCCAAGCGCCCGGCGGCGCTGTTCAGCTTCCTGCGCGGGATGTGGCCCAAGAAGATCCACCTCACCCATTGCGCGCAGCTCGGCGAAGCGCTGGCGCAGTTCCATATTGCCGGCGCCGATTTCGAGCTGAAGCGCCCCAACGCGTTGTCGCTGGCGGGCTGGCAGAAGCTTTTTCAGGATTGCCACGCCCGCGCGGACGAAGTGAGTCCCGGTCTCGCCAAGGAAATCGCAAGCGAACTCGACGACCTCGCGGCACACTGGCCCAAAGATCTGCCGAGCGGCGTCATTCATGCCGACCTGTTTCCTGACAATGTGTTCTTCCTGAACGACAGGCTATCGGGAATGATCGACTTCTATTTCGCCTGCAACGATTTCTTCGTCTACGACCTCGGCATCTGCCTCAACGCCTGGTGCTTCGAGCGCGACGGCGCCCTGAATGCGACGAAGGCCCGGGCACTGGTGCGCGGCTATCGCAAGCAGCGCCCGCTGACGCAGGAAGAGATCGAGGCCCTGCCCATTCTGACGCGCGGCAGCGCGCTACGTTTTCTGCTGACCCGACTCTACGATTGGCTGCATCACCCCCCCGGCGCGTTCGTCCAGCCCAAGGATCCGCTTGAGTATCTCAAGAAGCTGCGGTTCCACAGGTCCGTGAAGAGTGCGAGCGCGTACGGGCTTTGAGGACCATGCTCATGCGCAGATCTCTGCTTGCCGCCTTCCTGATCGCCATCCCCGCGGTCGCCTGCGCGCAGGCACCGGCTGCCGATCATCACGCCCATCACGCGGCGATGCACGAGAGCGGCCTCACCACCCTGCGGCTCGGCGAGAACGCACAGCGCGCCCTGCGGCAGGATCGGCTCACGATCCAGCTGCGGGCCGAGGTGACGGGACCCAATGCCACGCAGGTCCAGGCCGAGATCAACCGCCGCATCGGCGCCGCGCTGACCCGCGCGCGCGCCGTCCAGAACGTGCGCGCGGAAACCGGCGGCTATTGGGTGAACCAGGAGCGGCCGCAGAATTCGCCGGTGCGCTGGCGCGGTGTGCAATCCCTGACCCTCACCGGCACCGATACGGCCGCAATGCTGGCACTCGCTGGTGAATTGCAGCAGGCGGACCTCGTGATGTCCGCCCTCAATTTCGATCTCGCACCCGCGACCGCGCGCTCCGTCGAAGACGAGCTGACCACCGAGGCCCTGCGCCGGCTGCGCGAGAGGGCCGACCGCGTTGCGAGCGCGATGGGTCTGACAATCCGCAGCTTCAGGGAAATCCGGCTCGGCAATGTCGGCGGCAATGTCCCGCAGCCGCGGCCGATGCTGATGCGGGCGGAAGCCATGGCGGCCGCCAGCGCGGCGCCCCCCTCCGCCGAACCCGGCGAAACGACGGTGCAGATCAGCGTCGAAGCCGACGTCGTCCTGGGGCCTGCCGCACGCCCGTGAGCGACGCCAGCGAAGACATCGTCGACGCCTTCACCGACGGCGCCTGCAGCGGCAATCCCGGTCCCGGCGGCTGGGGTGCCATCCTGCGCTGGCGCGGTCAGGAGAGAGAACTGTCCGGCGGTGAGGCACAGACCACCAACAACCGCATGGAAATGATGGCGGCGATCTCCGCCCTCGAATCCCTGACAAGGCCGGCACGCATCCGCGTTCACACCGATTCCACCTATGTGAAGGACGGAATCACCAAGTGGCTGCATGCCTGGAAGAAGCGCGGCTGGAAAACCGCCGACAAGAAGCCGGTCAAGAATGTCGAGCTGTGGCAACGCCTGGAAGCGGCCACGCAACGTCATGAAGTGAGCTGGCACTGGGTCAAAGGCCACTCCGGCCATGTCGAGAACGAACGCGCCGACGCGCTCGCCCGCGGCGCCATCGACCAGATGCGCGCTGCCACAAAATGAAAAGGGCGGGACCGCAGTCCCGCCCTTTCAACCGCAACCGAAGTAAAGCGGCTTAGAGCTGCTTCAGCATCGTCTCGGCGTTCGAGACTTCGAAGGCGCCGGGCTTTTCGACATTGATCTGCTTCACGACGCCGTTGTCGACGATCATGGAGTAGCGCTTGGAGCGCACACCCATGCCGTTGGCTGTGAGGTCGAGTTCAAGGCCGAGCGCCTTGGTGAGATCGGCGCTGCCGTCGGCGAGCATCACGACCTTGTCACCGACATTCTGGCTCTTGCCCCAGGCGTCCATGACGAACGCATCGTTGACCGACAGGCAGGCGATGGCGCCGACGCCCTTGTCCTTGAGCGCATCGGCGTTCTGCACGAAGCCCGGCAGATGCTTGGCCGAGCAGGTCGGCGTGAACGCACCGGGCAGAGCAAAGAGGGCGACCTTCTTGCCGCCAAACAGTTCGTCAGTGGTGATGTCCTTGGGACCATCCTTGGTCATGGTCTTCAGCTTCACCGACGGAATTTTATCACCAACATTGATAGGCATTTGCGGGTCCCTTCCTTGAGCTTTTTCGGTGCTAAGAGGCGAGAGTCATAGCGCGTCCGGAGGCCGTTTGCACCCCCGGGAACGGGGGATTAAACCCCACCCGGAGTGGGGTTTGCGGCGCGCCTGAAAGCGTCCAAAACCGCATCCGCCGTAAGGATTTCCGGTAGCACGATCCCGCCCGGCGCACCCGGCCCGTACACGACATTGAACGGGATCCCGAAGCGCCCGAAGCCCGCGAGATACCGGGCGATCGTCTCGTCCGGACGCGTCCAGTCGGCGCGCAGGGGCAGCACACTCCCGTCGGTCAACCGCGCGGCCACGGCACCGCGCGACATGACGGCGGCCTTGTTGACCTGACAGGTCAGGCACCAGTCGGCGGTGACATCGACAAGCACGACCTTGCCCTCGCGCACCGCCGTCTCGATCGCATCGAGATCGAAGCTCTGCCACGCGCCACTCACACCGCGACCGGCATCCGCGACGGGCGGCCGCAGCGCATTCAGCTGCAGCGGTACGGCGAAGGCCAGAAGGACGACGGCCGCGACGGCGCCCCGCGCCAGCCAGCGCTGACTTCCCGCCGCTCCGCGCCCGAACCACAGGATCGCCAGCAGGGCGGCCAGCAGCACCGCCAGCGTCGCCGTGCCTGTCATCGAGAACTGCACGGCCAGAACGCTTACCAGCCACAAGGCCGTTGCCGCGGCGGCAATGCCCAGCACGATACGCAGCCAGATCATCCATTTGCCGGGACGCGGCAGATGCGTCGCGAGAAACGGCACCGCGGCAACGAGCAGATAGGGCAGTGCCAGACCGATACCGAGAGCGACAAAGACCGCCATGATCTCCAAGGGACCACGCGACAGGGCGAAGCCGACGGCCGTGCCCACGAACGGCGCGGAACATGGCGTGGCCAACAGTGCCGCAAACACGCCGGTGAAGAAGGAGCTGGTGACGCTTTCGCTGTGGACCGGCTTGCCCTGCTCGGTCATCGCAACGGCACCCGATGCAACGGCACCGGGCAGCGGGATCGCGAACCAGCCCCAGAGGTTGGCCGCGAACAGGGTGAGGATCACCACCATGAAGATCAGGAAGACCGGCTGCTGGAACTGAATGCCCCAGCCGACCCCGGCCCCGGCCAGCTTGAGCACGATCAATGCGCTGGCGAGTGCAACAAAGGAGGCAAGAATGCCCGCCGCCGAGGCGACAAAATTGCGCCGCACCTGCCGGGTCTCGGCGCCGCCATGGCCGACGAAGCTCATCAGCTTCAGCGACAGCACCGGCAGCACGCAGGGCATGAGATTGAGGATCAGGCCGCCGAGCAGCGCGATGCCAAGGATGGTGAGAAAACCGACGGACACCGGATCGGGGGCCGGCAGCCCCGCATCCAGCGTCAATGTCGTTTCCATCGCGCGGGCGCCGTCCACCAGGGTCAGCGTGACCTGCGATCCGACAAAGCCCGCCGCGTCGTGGCCAGCGCCGTCGCCGCGCACGGGGATGCGCAAGGTCGCGCGTTTGCCTTCGTCGGTGACTACCATCTCCGGTCGTCCGAACGTGACACCGGCCCAGCTATTGCCCGATCGCGATCCGCCATCGGAGGATTCAACAAACACATCGGGATTGGTAAAACCGGCGGCCGAGCGCGCCGTCACCGTGATGGTCGGCTGACGACCGGCATTCCAGGCCGCGCGCTCGATGCTGAGGCCGGCCGCGCCGCCGTCGCCGGGAACCTGTGCGATGAAACGGTCGATCAGCGCGCCGTGGCTGCCGCCCTCACCGCCATTTGCCGGCAGATCAAGCGCCAGCTTCGCTTCGTAGGGAATGCAGATCTTCTCGCAGATGAGATAGTCGAGCGCGAGCCGGAGTGTCAGCGGGGCGCCCTTGCGCTCCGGCTTCAGCAGGATCGGCAGGACGATCTCGCCGCCGTAGCCGAACGTGTCGAAGCCGAACAGCTCGAAGCGTTCCGGCGCCGGCCACAGGATGTCGGCGGCTTCAAGATTTCGTGAACCGCTCCAGTTCAGGCGCGGCGGCAGGCCCGCATCGCCCGGGGAGCGCCAGTAGATCTTCCAGCCCGGCTCCAGCCTGAACTGCAGTCCGGCGCGCAGCATCTCCGCGTTTCCGGCCGCCGGACCCGCCGCAACGAGTCGCACCTGCGCTTGGTCGGTTCTTGCCCATTCAGACGCATCCGACGTCTGCGCGGCAGCCCCGCCCGCCGCCATCAGCAAGGCGCAGAGCCCTGTTGCGAAGTACCGCAAAACCCCGAATTTCGCCATTTTTGTCATAGAGTTGCCAGCAGACGATAACGCCGGGCCTGCGTTCGGTTAAGGAATGGCGGCACATCTTCGAGGGCTGGCCGCGCGATTGCAAGGTAAGCTGTGATAGGCTTGTTTACAGAGGCCAAGGACCTAAGTGGTGATGATGGGTACCAAGCTTCAATTGCCGGATTTCTATACCGGCCATCTGCTCGTGGCGATGCCCCAGATGGAGGACACGCGCTTCGAGCGCACCGTCATCTATATGTGCGCGCACAACAAGGACGGCGCGATGGGCATCGTGGTGAACAAGCTGTTCGACGCGATCACCTTCCCCGACCTCCTGGAGCAGCTGAATATCGAGACCGGTCCGAAGACGGAACAGATCCGTGTCCATTTCGGTGGCCCCGTTGAATCCGCCCGCGGCTTCGTCCTGCATTCCGACGATTACGTGCGCGACGGCACCCTGAAAGTGGAAACCGGTTTCGCGCTCACTGCCACCGTCGACATCCTCAAGGCGATCGCCGCCGGCGAAGGGCCGCGCAGTTCGCTACTGGCGCTGGGTTATGCCGGCTGGGGCCCCGGCCAGCTTGAGAACGAGGTCGCGGCGAACGGCTGGCTGATCGTTCCGGCCGCGGCCAATATCGTCTTCGACAATAACCTGCAGGAAAAATGGCAGATGGCGCTGGCGGCGACCGGTGTCACCGTCGCGGCGCTGTCCGGGGTTGCCGGGCGCGCCTGAACTACGAAAGCCGGCTGCTCAGCTTCCTGTAGGATTCCAGGCTCTCCAGCGGGCCCATCGCGGCAACGGTCGGCCGCCCGCTGAAGATCTTCCGCGCCACCCGCGCGATGTCTTCGGGACTCACCGCCTCGATCTTGCGGATCATCTCCTCGACCGGGATCGGCCGTCCATAAATCAGGAGTTGCGAGCCCAGCGCATCCATGCGGGCACCCGGGCTTTCCAGCGACATCAGGATGCCGGCCTTCATCTGGGTGCGCGAGCGCTGCACTTCCTCTTCCGGACAGGCCTCCTGCACGCCGCGCAGCTGCTCGAACAGAACCTTGATCAGCTCCGGCGTTTCCTTCTCGCCGGTCCCGGCATAAATCGCGAATACGCCGCCATCGAGATACGGCGCGGCAAAGGAACTCACGTTATAGGCAAGGCCGCGCTGTTCGCGGATTTCCTGGAACAGCCGGGAGGACATGCCGCCGCCCAGCAGGGTCGACAGGGTCATCGCCGGATAATAGTCGGGGTCGGCATAAGACACGCCCGGGAAGCCGAGCACGAAATGCACCTGCTCCAGATCCTGATCGCTGCGGAATTCGCCGCCGGTGTAACGCGCGGATTCATAGCTCGTGTCGCCCTGCGACGGCAGATCGGCGAACGCCTGGGCAACCATGGCGACCATCGCGTCATGATCGAGATTGCCGGCCGCCGCGAACACCATCGACGACGCGCCGTAGTGCCGGGTACGGAAATCGACAAGCGCATCGCGGTGCAGCTTCTCGATGACTTCCGACCGGCCCAGAACCGGCCGGCCAAGCGCCTGATCCGGATACGCGGCTTCCTGGAAATGATCGAAAATGATGTCGTCTGGCGTGTCCTCAGCCTGACCGAGTTCCTGCAGGATGACGGTGCGCTCGCGCGTCAGCTCCTGCGGATCGTAAGTGGACCGCAGCAGGATATCCGCCAGCAGATCGACCGCGAGTTTCACGTCCTGTTTCAGAACCTTGATGAAATAGGCGGTCTGCTCGCGGCTGGTATGGGCGTTCATGCTGCCGCCCACATTCTCGATCTCGATGGCGATGTCGCGGGCGCTGCGGCTGGTCGTGCCCTTGAACGCCATGTGCTCCAGCACATGGGCGACACCGTTGACGTCGGCGGTCTCCTGCCGCGTCCCCGCCCCGATCCACACGCCGACGGACACCGTCTCGACGGACTCCATGCGGTCGGTCGCGACGCGCAGCCCGTTCGGCAGCGTGGTAACGCGGATGCTCATCGTGCCGCCTTTGCGTGGGTTGAGACGTAGTCCTGGACCCGCCTGAGATCGTTCGGCAGGACCGTGATGCGTTCCTTGCGCTGCATCAGGTCCGCCATATGCGGCGGCAGCGGCGGACGGATACCCGTCGCCTTCTCCACCGCATCGGGAAATTTCGCGGGATGCGCGGTCGCCACGCTCACCATCGGCACCGCGCGATTGCCGCGCTGCGCTTCGGAGGCGACGATGCCGACCGCGGTATGGGGGTCGATCAGCATGCCGGTGGTGTCGTAGACGCGCTTGATTGTCGCCAGGGTCTTCTCGTCATCGGCGCGCGCAGCCGTAAAAAGTTTCTTCAGCACGGCATACTGATCGCGCGGCAACTTCAGGCTGCGGTCGGCGCGGAATCGCTCGAGCATCGCAGTCACCGCCTTGCCCTTGCGCCCCGACAGTTCGAACAGAAGCCGCTCGAAATTGCTCGAGACCTGGATATCCATGCTGGGCGACAGCGACGGCTCCACCGTTTCCATCTTCATGGTCCCGGTGGTCAGCATCCGGTGCAGGATGTCGTTGCGGTTGGAGCCGATCACGAAACGCTCGACCGGCAAGCCCATGCGTTTGGCGCCGTAACCCGCAAACACGTTGCCGAAATTCCCGGTCGGCACGCTGAAAGCGACCGGACGCCCCGGCGCGCCCAGCGCCAGCGCCGCCGACGCGTAATAGACGATCTGGGCCGCGATGCGCGCCCAATTGATCGAGTTGACGGCCGATAGATGAAGACGGTCGCGGAAGGCGGTGTCATTGAACATCGCCTTCACCATGTCCTGACAGTCGTCGAACGTGCCTTCGACGGCAATCGCGTGAACATTCGCGGACGGCACCGTGGTCATCTGGCGGCGCTGGACATCCGACACGCGGCCCTGCGGATAGAGGATGAAGATGTCGATGGCGTCGCGGTCGCGGCAGGCCTCGATCGCGGCCGAGCCGGTATCGCCCGACGTCGCGCCCACAATCGTGGTGCGCGCGCGCTGCTTCTTCAGAACATGGTCGAACAGACGCCCGACGACCTGCAGCGCGTAATCCTTGAACGCCAGGGTCGGGCCGTGGAACAGCTCGAGCAGCCAGTCGTTGTCGGCGATCTGGCGCAGCGGCGCCACCGCCGGATGATCGAACCCGCGATAGCTGTCGGCGATGATGGCATTGAGGTCGCGCTGCGACAGCGCCGGGCCGACGAACGGCTGCAACAGGCGCTGCGCGATCTCGACATAGGGCCGGCCCTGCAGCTTGCGCCACTCGGCAGCCGAGAGCCTGGGCCACGCCGACGGCACATAGAGCCCCCCGTCCCGGGCGAGCCCGGCCAGCAGAACACTGTCAAAGTTAAGGGCGGGGGCGACGCCCCTTGTGGAGATATAGCGCATTGGCATGGGATTTAGCGGCGGAGACTAGCCGCCGGGGGCCGACGCGGCAAGCGAACCGGCGGGCGGACGGGGGTGCGCCGGACCGCCGGACGGCGGCAGAATCTGCGCCGTCTCACCCACCTCCAGGACGCGGAACCCGGCCTGGGATACGCCGCGCTCGCGCCGCGCCTCCTCCAGGTCGCGGAGCGGTGCGTCGATAGCCTCGTCGGTCAGCTGGAAGCAGCCAAAATGCGTTGCCACGCTGAGCCGCGTTTCGAGATCGAAATGCGCCTGCACGGCCTCGCCCGGATTCATATGCGAGGCCCGCATGAACCAGCGCGGCTCATAGGCGCCGATCGGCAGCAGCGACAGATCGATCGGTCCCAGGCGGCGCCGGATTTCGGAGAAATGCCCGGCATAGCCGGTATCGCCGGCAAAGAACACGCGGCGCCCGTCCATCTCGCAGACAAAGCCGCCCCACAGGCTGCGGTTGCGGCCCCGAATGCCCCGTCCCGACCAATGCTGTGCCGGGGTCAGCGTGACCTTCATGTCGCCGACGTCGGTACTCTCCCACCAGTCGAGTTCGCACACATTCTTCAGGCCGAACTCGGCAAGGAAGGCCCGGTTGCCGAGCGTCGTCACGATCAGCGGCGCATGGACCGCATCCAGCCGCCTGAGGGTGTGAAGATCGAGATGGTCGTAATGATTGTGGCTGAGCAGCACGACATGGATCGGGGGCAACGCCTCGAAAGCCAGACCCGGCGCCCGCACCCGTTTGGGCCCCGCCCATTGCAGCGGACTCGCCCGCTCCGCATAAACCGGATCGGTCAGCACATTGAGGCCGCGAACCTGCATCAGAAACGTGATGTGGTTGATGAAGGTAAGGACGACTTCGCCGTGACCGACATCCTGCGGCAGGCTCGGGGTTGCCCGGTTCTCGACCCATGCGGGCCATGCCGCGCTCTGACGCGTGCGCTGCCACCGCCAGAAATCCTTGAACGACTTTCCGGCCGAGCCGGTCGGGTTGAAGAACGTCTCTCCGTTGAAATGATCGGACACCGGACCGCGATGCCCGGGCCCGCCCGTCATCGACCTTCGGGTGGCATAGAGTCCGATCACAAGATCGAACAGCTGCCGGAGAAGCGTTCCCATGCGCGTTCAGCCGCCGAGATACCGATTCTGCAGGTGTGCCTTGTAGATTTCCGGATCGAGCGGCTTGCCCGTCGCCTGGATCAGCAGCTCGCGTGCCGACACCAGCGAGCCCTTGCCGTGCACGTTGGTCCGCAGCCACGCCATCAGCGGCGAAAAGTCACCTTTGCCAAGGGCCGCCGGAATGCCGGGGTTGGCCCGCCGCGCGGCATCGAAGAGCTGTGCCGCCGTCATCGCACCCAGCGTGTACGTGGGGAAATAGCCCCAGGCGCCGCCGGGCCAGTGGATGTCCTGCATACAGCCGTCCCTGTCATCCGGCGGCACGATGCCGATCAGTTCCTTCATCCCCTCGGCCCAGGCCCCGGGGAGATCGGCGAGCTTCATGTCGCCCGCGATAAGCGCCTGTTCCAGCCGGAAGCGTAGAATGACATGCGCCGGATAGGTCGCCTCGTCGGCGTCGACACGGATCAGCCCGCGATCGACCTTCGTGTACAGGCGATAGAGATTCTCCGAACCCCACGCCGGACCCGAACCGCCCAGCGCCGCAGCCGCGACCGGCGCCATCCATTCGATGAACTCGCGCGACCGCGACGCCTGCATCTCGATCAGCAGCGATTGGCTTTCGTGGATGCTCATGCCAAGCGCGGAACCGACCGGCTGGTTGCGCCACGCCTTCGGCAGGCCGCGTTCGTACATTGCATGGCCGGTCTCGTGCAGAACGCCCATCAGGCCGCGCGTGAAGTCCTGCTCGTCCCAGCGCGTGGTCAGGCGGATATCGTCCGGTACGCCGCCGCAGAACGGATGTGCGCTGGTGTCGAGGCGGCCGTGGTCGAAGTCGAAACCGACGGCCTCCATCAGGGTGCGGGCCAGCGCTTCCTGTTTGGCGGCGGGAAACGGCCCCAGCGGTTTTTCGATCTTCGGGCCGCGCGTCTGCTTCTCGATTACCGCGGCGATGAAGCCCGGCAGAAATTCGGCCAGCTTTGCAAACACCGGCTCGATTTCGGCGGCGCGCGCATCGGGCTCGTACTGGTCGAGCAGCGCGTCATAGGGCGAAACGCCGAACGCCTGCGATTTGATCTGCGCCTGCTCGCGCACAAGATCGAGCACACGCTGCAGCAGCGGCAGGAGCGACTTGAAATCGTTGGCCGGCCGCGCCTTGCGCCAGCACAGCTCGCTTTCCGACACCGCCTTGGACGTCGCTTCCACAAGATCGGTCGGCAGGCAGGTGGCATGCCGCCAGTTGCGCTTCATCTCCCGCAGATTGGCGAGCTGCCAGTCGTCGAGGCTCTTTTCGGCGCCGGCCTGCGCGAACAGGTCGCCCAGCGCCTTGTCCGTCAGCATCTCATGCGCCACGACACTGAGCGTGGCCAGCTGTTCGGTCCGCGCCTCACCGCCACCTGGCGGCATCAGCGTCTCCAGATCCCATTGCAGGACGCCCGACGCCTCCTGAACCAGATTGCGGCGCTTGAAACGGGTTTCGAGCTCGGCGTAAGCGGTCGCCATGACGGCTCCTAGACTGGCTTGCGGGACCAGACGATGTAAATCACGAGCAGCGCAAGCGCGAGTGAGAACCAGGTGAACGCGTATTGCAGATGCGGATCGGGCAGTTCAATCTGCGTCTGGCCGCCGATCGGGAAGCCGCCGGGATTGGGGGTCAGGTCCGCCTCGATGTAATAGGGCTCGACGCGATCGAGACCGGCCCGCCTCTGCATTTCCGGCAGGTCGAACCAGAACCAGTGATTGCCGGCCGCATCGTTATCGGGCATCAGCCATCCCCGGCGCGGATCGCGGCGCAGGAAGCCGGTCACGGAAACCGGCCCGCTCACCTGCCCTTCGGCGCGGCGCGCGACCTCTTTGCGTTCCTTCGGGACCCAGCCGCGGTTGACCAGCACGGCAGGGGCGCCGTCGCGCAGCAGCGGCGTGACGATGGCAAACCCGTCATTGCCGCGCTGCGAGCGCGCATAGACATAAAGCTCGCGGTCATGGGCGAACGTACCCTTCAGCTCGACGCGGCGGAATTCGTAGGGGCCGAGGTCCGGCGGCGAGACGGGCAGCGCCACCGGCGCCTCGGCGGCGCGCGCGGCGCGGAAGGAATTGATCTCCGCTTTTTCGGCGTGGCGGAACATCTGCCAGGTGCCGAGCGCCAGCAGGCACAGGATGCCCGTGCCGGCGATCAGGGTCGGCCAGAAGCGCGGTGTGAAGCCGAGAAGACCGGTCTTAGAGGACATCGGAGCCCGAGGCGCGGTGGCGGAACTGCAGCGCGATCAGCCCCGCCTTGAGGACACGCAGCATGAAGATCGCACCAGCGAGGATCACACCCGGCCAGATCAGCGCATGGACCCACAGCGGCGGTCCGACCTTTACTTCAAGGATGGCGGCAAGGCCCACGACGATAAAACCCAGAATCAGAATGACGAACACCGCCGGCCCGTCCCCGGCATCCTGCGCGCGAAGATCGAGCCCGCAGGTTGCGCAACGTTCGCGGATGGTCAGCAGGCCATCATACAGCGCGCCGGTGCCGCAACGCGGGCAGCGGCAGCGCAGGCCCGCCACGAACGGCGAGACCTGCGCGTGCTCACTCATGGCAGCCCGTCTGCCGGTCGCCCGCCTTGCGGGCCGGGATATCGATCAATGCGCCGCAATCGTGGCGCCGACCGAGCCCCACCAGTAGATGCAGATAAAGAGGAAAATCCACACCACGTCGACGAAGTGCCAGTACCAGGCCGCCGCCTCGAAACCGAAGTGACGCTCGGGCGTGAAGTGGCCCTTCATCGCACGGAACAGACAGACGGCAAGGAAGATGGTGCCGACGAGCACGTGGAAGCCGTGGAAACCGGTCGCCATGTAGAAGGTCGACGAATAAATGCCGTCCTTGAAGCCGAACGCCGCATGCGCGTACTCGTACGCTTGGCAGGCGGTGAACAGCATGCCGAGAACCACGGTCAGCGCCAGACCGTAGATCAGGCTCTGGCGGTTGCCTTCACGCAGCGCGTGATGCGCCCAGGTGACGGTTGTACCCGACGTCAGCAGGATCAGCGTGTTGAGGAAGGGCAGATCCCACGGATCAAACACATGGATGCCTTCCGGCGGCCAGGTCGCGCTGTTGGCGTGTTCGGGATACAGCGAGAAATGGAAGAACGCCCAGAAGAAGGCGAGGAAGAACATCACTTCCGAACTGATGAACAGGAACATGCCGTAGCGCAGGCCAAGGCGGACAACCGGGGAATGGACGCCGGGGGTGCGGGATTCCGACACCACGACCGCCCACCACGAATACATCGTGAAAAGCACCAACAGCAGGCCCGGCAGGATCGTCCACGCCTTGAAGGCGGCGATCGTCGGCCGCAGCGTGGTGCCCAGCAGATCGGGGTGCAGATACAGGATCAGCCCGAATGCGGTCAGGAACGCCCCGATCGAGCCAATGATCGGCCACGGACTCGGATCGGGCATGTGATAGGGGTGCTTGATACCGCTGCCCGTGATCGTCTGCGCCATGATAGCTCTACTCCTTGCCTCAACACCTGCCGCCCCCGAGGCGCGGCCCTGATTTTCAGTTCACGCGGCTCGCGGCAGGCGCCGCGACCTCGCTCAGCCGCGCCTTTTCATCCTTGGCGCGGAAGAACGTATAGGACAGCGTGATCGTCACGTCCTTCATATGCGGATCTTTTTCGATCGCCGGATCGATATAGAACGATACGCCCATGTCGACCGTCTCGCCGGGCCCAAGCGTCTGCTCGTTGAAGCAGAAGCACGCCACCTTCTGGAAATACGGACCGGCCTTGTGCGGGGTCACGTTGAAGGTCGCCACGCCGACATTCGGCTCGCTGCTGTTATTGGTGGCCTTATAGAAGGTCAGCCGGTTTTCCCCGACATGCACCTGAACCTCGCGCTCGGTGGGCTTGAAGCTCCACGGCAGATCGCGGCTTGCGACGGTCGCATCGAAACGGACGGTGACCAGACGGTCGCCGACCGCACCCGGCGCCTGCGCCGAAACCTGCGTCGTGCCGCCATAGCCGGTCACCTGGCAGAACAGGCGATAGAGCGGCACCGACGCATAGGCGAGCGCCGCCATGCCGACGACAACGCCGGCCACCGTAAAGGCAACGCGGCGGTTGGCACGATCGGCGCGTCCGGCAGCCATCACTGCGTCCCCATGCGGACAATGGTGATGATGAAGAACAGCAGCATCACGCCGGCCACGGTCAGGCCGACGGCGATGTTCTTGTTGCGACGCTTGCGGAAGAATTCATCCCGGGACACGGCCGCCTCGCTCACGACAGCACCGCCGCACCGGTGCGCTCGATCAGCAGCACCGCGAACAGCAGGAACAGGTAGACGATGGAATAGCCGAACAGCCGGCGGGCGGCAGTTTCACCGCTGTCACGCTTCACCGCGATGGCTCCGGCGATAAAGACGGCGCCCAGCACGATTGCGAGAGCGAGATAAACCACGCTCGCCGCGCCCAGCGCCCAGGGGAGGATGGTCACCGGGACCATCACCAACGAGTAGAGCAGGATCTGGCGGCGTGTCTCCGCATCGCCGGCGACGACCGGGAGCATCGGCACGCCGGCCTTCGCGTAGTCCTTGCAGCGATAGAGCGCCAGCGCCCAGAAATGCGGCGGCGTCCACAGGAAGATGATCGCGAACAGCGAGAGCGACACCAGCGAGATATCGCCGGTCACCGCCGCCCAGCCGATCATCGGCGGGAACGCGCCGGCGGCACCGCCGATCACGATGTTCTGCGGCGTGCGGCGCTTCAGCCAGATCGTGTAGATGAAGACGTAGAAGCAGATCGAGAGCGCCAGCAGCGCCGCGGCGGCGAAGTTCACCGCCAGCGCCATCACCAACACCGAGAACACTGACAGCACCACACCGAAGGCCAGCGCTTCCGCCGGCTCCATGCGCCCGGCCGGCAGCGGCCGGTCGGCCGTGCGGGTCATCAAAGCGTCGATATCGCGCTCGTACCACATGTTGATGGCACCGGCCGCCCCCGCGCCGACCGCGATGCACAGCACGGCGATCGCGCCCAGCACCGGATGGATATGCCCGGGCGCCAGCATCAACCCCGCAAGGCCGGTGAAGACGACAAGGCTCATCACCCGCGGCTTCAACAGCACCCAGAAGTCACGCACCTCGGCGCCGTCGCCCGAGAGGGCGAGCGGCGCTGTGGCGTTGATGGACCGGTCGCTCAAACGACGTCTCCTGCGCGTCCGGCCTTAGTGCTTCGCTTCGGCGGGAATACGCGGCAGTTCGTCGTAGGTGTGGAACGCCGGCGGCGAGGACTGCGTCCACTCCAGCGTCGTTGCACCCTCGCCCCACGGATTGGCGGCGGCCTTGCGACCGGCAGCCAGCGCGTAGAGCACGATCACGATGAAGAAGATCGTCGACACGAACGAGATGTACGACCCGATCGAGCTGACGACGTTCCAGCCGTGGAACGCATCCGGATAGTCCGGAATACGGCGCGGCATGCCGGCCAGACCCAGGAAGTGCTGCGGGAAGAACGTCAGGTTGACGCCGATGAACGTCGTCCAGAAGTGCAGCTTGCCGGCCCAATCCGGGATCTCGCGGCCCGACATCTTGCCGAACCAGTAATAGAAGCCGCAGAAGATGCCGAACAGGGCGCCGAGGCTCAGCACGTAGTGGAAGTGCGCCACCACGTAGTAGGTGTTGTGAAGCGCGATGTCGACGCCGGCATTGGCCAGCACGACGCCCGTCACGCCGCCGATGGTGAACAGGAAGATCAGGCCGATGCCCCACAGCATCGGCGTCTCGTAGCGGATGCTGCCGCCCCACATCGTCGCGATCCACGAGAAGATCTTGATGCCGGTCGGCACCGCGATGACCATCGTCGCCGCCACGAAGTAGGCGCGCGTGTCGACGTCCATGCCCACCGTGTACATGTGGTGCGCCCACACGACGAAGCCGATCACGCCGATCGCGACCATGGCGTAGGCCATGCCGAGATAGCCGAACACCGGCTTGTTCGAGAACGTCGAGACCACGTGGCTCAGGATCCCGAACGCGGGCAGGATCATGATGTACACCTCGGGGTGACCGAAGAACCAGAACAGGTGCAGGAACAGGATCGGATCGCCGCCGCCGGCCGGATCGAAGAAGGCCGTGCCGAAATTGCGGTCGGTGAGCAGCATGGTGATCGCACCCGCCAGCACCGGCAGCGACAGGACGAGCAGGAACGCCGTCACGAGCTGCGACCAGATGAAGAGCGGCATGCGGTGCATCGTCATGCCGGGGGCGCGCATGTTGAAGATGGTGGTGATGAAGTTGATCGACGCCAGGATCGACGACGCGCCCGCGAGATGCAGCGAGAGGATCGCCATGTCCATCGCCGGGCCGCTATGCGCGGTCCCGCCCGACAGCGGCGGATAGATCGTCCAGCCGGTACCGGCGCCGCCGCCCAGCAGGGCCGAGCCCAGCAGCAGGATGAAGGCCGGCGGCACCAGCCAGAAGCTGATGTTGTTCATGCGCGGGAACGCCATGTCGGGCGCGCCGATCATCAGCGGAATGAACCAGTTGCCGAAACCGCCGATCAGGGCCGGCATGACCACGAAGAACACCATGATCAGGCCGTGCGCGGTGATGACCATGTTCCAGAAATGACCGTCGGGCATGTACTGCATGCCGGGATCCTGGAGTTCCATGCGCATGTAGACCGACGCGGCACCGCCGATGAGACCGGCGATGATCGAGAAGGTCAGGTACATCGTGCCGATGTCCTTGTGATTGGTCGAATAGACCCAGCGACGCCAGCCCGTCGGGGTGTGGTGGTCGTGATCGTGGTGATCGGCGTGAGCGTGAGTAGCCATAGCGTGTGTCCTCTAGGATCTCATTGCGCCGCGGTGTTCGCCGCGAGGCGGAGCGTGCTGTCTTCCGTCGTGCTGGCGAACTTGCGCTTCGCCTCGACGAGCCAGCGCTCGTAATCCTGCTTGCTGACCGCTTCGACCGCGATCGGCATGTAGGCGTGGTTGATGCCGCAAATCTGGTTGCACTGGCCGTAATAGACGCCGGGCTTGTTGATCCGCACCCAGGTTTCGTTCACGCGGCCGGGTACCGCATAGATCTGCACGCCCAGCGCCGAGACCATCCAGGAATGCATGACGTCGCTGCCGGCGACGAGGATGCGCACGTCCGTATCGACCGGAAGGACGATGCGGTTGTCGACTTCGAGAAGGCGCTTCTGACCCGGCTTGATATCGGATTCGGGGATCATGTAGCTGTCGAAGGTCAGGCCGTTCTGGTCCGTGTACTCATACGACCAGTACCACTGCCGTCCCGTGACCTTCAGCGTCATCTCGGGGTTCGTCGCGCGGTCCTGGAAATAGAGCAGCTTGAAGGACGGGATTGCGACGATGACCAGGATGATGATCGGAATGACCGTCCAGAGGATCTCGACCGCGGTGTTGTGGGTGGTGCGCGAGGGAACCGGATTGGCCGACGCGCGGAACTTCACCATCACGTAGGCCAGCAGGATCATCACGAAGATCGTGATGATGGTAATGATCCAGAGCAGGAGGTTATGCAGATCCCCGATCATTTCCTTCATCGGCGATGCGGCGGCCTGCATGCCCAGCTGCCACGGAGTCGGATACTGCGCCTCGGCGGTCCCGGCCATGAGGGCGAGAAGCCCGAAAACAACAGATCCGAAAACCGCCAGGGCGGCGGCGCGATTGAACCAACGCATGACCATGCCAATGTCCTTAGAAGAGGCTGCGATCCGATCCCAGCATCGACTCCCAATATCGACAGAAGCCTGGAACCCAGACGCCCCCACCGAAAGCCAACGCGTGCAAACGGGCGATGGCCGCGATTCTTGCGAATCACGCCCAACGGCCTGTTGCACGGGCACAAAATAGCCAACCGCCCGACCATCTACAAGGTGAACAAGCACCCTTAAAGTCCGTGTTGGCCAATAGGTTATACCCTCAGCCTGTCTCCTTTGCCGCTATTGCGGCGCATTCTCCGCTTAAGGCTGAAATCCCCGCGCCGACCACCTATGTTGAAAGGCAGGCTTTTTCACCTGCCGCGCGCCCTGGAGTGTCTAAATGAGCGATCTCAGCCGGACCGACGATCTTTTCTTCAATAAGGCCGGGCTCGATCGCGGTCGGCTGGAGAAACAGGTGGCCGAGGCTCTGCACGGCGCCGATGACGGCGAGCTGTTCCTCGAATATCGCCAGTCCGAGAGCCTGTCCTACGACGACGGGAAGCTGAAAAGCGCCTCTTTCGACACCACCCAGGGCTTCGGGCTGCGCGCGGTGGTCGGGGAATCCGCCGGCTACGCGCATGCCACCGAACTCAGCCACGACGCCGTCGGCCGGGCCGCGCAGACCATCCAGGCGGTGAAATCGGGTCAGTCCGGCAAGGCCGCGGAGGGGCCGGTCGGCACCAACCGGCAGCTCTACAGCGACGAAAACCCGCTGGGCGCCATGGAATTCGGTGACAAGGCCAAGCTTCTGGCCGAAATCGACGCCTATGCGCGCAGCCGCGATCCGCGCGTCCGCCAGGTCATGGCCTCGATTTCGGGCGAATGGCAGGCGGTGCAGATCCTGCGCGGCGACGGCCGCCGCGTGGCCGATGTCCGCCCGCTGGTCCGCATCAATGTCGCGGTCATGGTCGGTGACGGCGATCGCCAGGAAACCGGCAGCTACGGCTGGGGCGGCCGTTTCAACTTCGATCGCATCGTTTCCGCCGACAACTGGCAGAACGCCGCCGACGAGGCCCTGCGCCAGGCGCTGGTGAACCTGTCCGCCGGCCCGGCGCCGGCCGGCGAGATGCCGGTCGTGCTTGGACCGGGCTGGCCCGGTATCCTGCTCCATGAAGCCGTCGGCCACGGCCTCGAAGGCGATTTTAATCGCAAGAAGACCTCGGCCTTCGCAGGGCTAATGGGTCAGATGGTCGCCGCCAAGGGCGTCACCGTGATCGACGACGGCACCATGCAGGACCGCCGCGGGTCGCTCACCATCGACGACGAGGGCACGCCGACCGAGCGCACGGTCCTGATCGACGACGGCAAGCTCGTCGGCTACATCCAGGATCGCCAGAACGCGCGCCTCATGGGCATGCGCCCGACCGGCAACGGCCGGCGTGAAAGCTTCGCGCATCATCCGATGCCGCGCATGACCAACACCTACATGCTGGGCGGCAGCCACGATCCCAGGGAAATCATCAAGAGCGTGAAGAAGGGCCTCTATGCCGTGAACTTCGGCGGCGGCCAGGTCGACATCACATCAGGCAAGTTCGTGTTCAACGCGGCCGAGGCCTATCTGATCGAGGACGGCAAGGTCGGCCCCGCCGTGAAGGGCGCGATGATCATCGGCAACGGGCCGGAATCGCTGAAGCACGTCTCCATGATCGGCAACGACATGAAGCTCGATCCCGGCATCGGCACCTGCGGCAAGGACGGCCAGGGCGTTCCCGTCGGCGTGGGCCAGCCGACGATGCTGATCGATCGCCTCACTGTTGGCGGCACGGCGGCTTAATACGCTCCCTCCCTATCTTGTCATCCCAGCGAAAGCTGGGACCCAGATATCGGAACGGCTCAGCAGCGCAATGAGACGTCCCTTGGCTCTTCGGCACGGGCGGGATTTCTGGGTCCCAGCTTTCGCTGGGATGACAGCATGAGAGTGAATGAAAGTAGACGCAGCGCTTCCGCTTACTGAAACCGGCTCGCCCGCAGTTCGATCTGCGACACCAGCGACTGGACCTCGCCCAGCGTGAAGACAGGCTTGGCCGGCGGCACCACGTCGGGCCAGGCACCGAGAAGCTTGTCGAGATCGGCCATGATCAGGTCGAAGGCTTGCGCATCCTTGGCGCGCAGGGCGCGGCGGCCGCTGTTCAGATAATCGCGGATCGTCAGCACGAAGCCGCGTGAGTCCTGATACTCCACCGCGTTGACGATCTTGTCGCCGTCGATCGCGGCTTCGTATTCCGCGGCCATCGCGTTCAGCACGATGCCCATGACGCGCGACATGAAGGCCGGCGAGAGCCGCTGCTTTTCCGGAATGACCAGCGCGGCGCGATCGATCGTCGCGATCATCTTCTTGTATTCGGCATCCATGGACGCCTTCGAGGCATTGCCCTTGGCGTGCGCGAAGAACCGGTCGAGGTCGCGCTTGAACTGGCGACCCTTGCGGGCGGTGATTTCCGCCTCGATGTCTTCGTAGACTTCAGCGGCCGGATGACCGAAATGCGGAAGCGCGTCGACCTGATGGCCCTTCCCGTAGAGCTCGTGCGCGACCCGCAGATGGCCCCGCATCAGCAGAAGGCGCGCGCGGAAGGCTTCATCCGGCTCCGCCTTCGCCAGAGCGCCGGCTTCACCGCCCTCGCCCCCTTCACCACCCTCACCGCCTTCGCCGCCCGCCTGGCTCAGGGCCTGTGGGTGTGCCGGATGGTTTTCGACACCCGCGACCTTCGTGACGGCTTTTCCGTGATGCGCGTGCTCGGAGGCGGCGATCGCCACGGCACTGGTATTCGCCAGAAGGAAGGCGCCGAGGCCGACCCAGATTTTCACGCGGTTTTCCATCGCACCGGCCTTTTGCGTTAAACAGTGATCGCGGGACCATATTGAAAATGATAATCATCCGCAAGTGACGGCAATTACGTATCCACCGGAGCACACATGATCCTCTGCATCGGCGGCGTGCTGACCAAGGAAGAACTGCGGCAGGTGAACACGCGGCTCGGCAAGACCCGCTTCACCTCCGGTGCGCGCACGGCGGGCTGGCATGCAAGGCAGGTCAAGAAAAACGAGCAGGCCGCCTACCCGCGCAGCCCCGGCATGACGGCCGCGGCGGGCATTGTCACCGTCGCGCTGAACCGCAATGACTTGTTCAAGCTCGCGGTGCGTCCGCAACGCCAGACGCCGGTCCTCTTCAACCGGCACCAGCCCGGGATGGAATACGGCGCCCATGTCGACGATGCGCTGATGCGCGACGCCGACGGCGCAACATTGCGCACCGACATCGCGGTCACGGTGTTTCTCTCCGATCCCGACACGTATGACGGCGGCGCGCTGATCATCGAGGACACGGCCGGCGAGAGGGTCTATCGCCTGGCGGCCGGCGACGCGATCGCCTACCCCGCGACAACCCTGCACCGGGTCGAGCCGGTGTCACGCGGCGCGCGGCTGGCCGCCGTGCTGTGGGTGCAAAGTCAGGTCCCCGATGCGGCGCAGCGCGAGATCCTGTTCGACCTCGACACCGCGCGCCGCGCCATGTTCCAGGCCGGCGGAAAGACCCGCGAATTCGATCTCGTCACCAAGTCGCATGCCAATCTGCTACGGCGCTGGTCGCAGGTGTGAGCGCGGTCGCGGCGAGACGCCACAATAATGCGGCTGGACGGGATTTTAGAAACCGCCGTATCCAATGTTGCGGAACGCGCCGGTTTCAGCGCAGGATGCGCCGCCGCGTGATTGGGAGCGAATAAGCTTAAAATGGATATCGCGACTTTGTGGGGTGCCGTTCTGCTCGGCGTCGTCGAAGGCCTCACTGAATTCCTGCCCATCTCCTCCACCGGACATCTCATTCTTGTCGAAGACCTCATCGGTTTCCATGGACCGAGCGGCCAGGTTTTCGAGATCGTCATCCAGCTCGGCGCGATCCTCGCGATCTGCTGGCTCTATCGCGCGAAGCTGACCGGCGTCGTGCTCGGCATGTTTTCGCAGACCGACGATTTCCGGTTTGCGCGCAATCTCCTGCTCGCCTTCCTGCCGTCGGTGGTGCTGGGCTTCTTCGCGCACGGCTTCATCAAGGCGATGCTGTTCAATCCCTGGGTCGTCTCGGTGATGCTGATCGTCGGCGGCGTCGCGATCCTGTGGATCGAACGCAACCTGCCTTCGCCCCGTCACAATGAGATCGAGCATTTCTCGCCGATGCTCGCGCTCGGCATCGGTCTCTGCCAGACCGTCTCGCTCATTCCCGGCGTCTCGCGCGCCGGCGCCACGATCATGGGCGCGCTGATGCTCGGCGTGAATCGCAAGACGGCGACCGAGTTCTCGTTCTTCCTGGCCATCCCGACGATGATCGCCGCGACGGTTTACGATCTGTGGAAGAACCGCGACACACTGACCACCGACGGTCTGGGCGTCATCGCCGTCGGCTTCGTGGTCGCCTTCATCTCGGCGCTGATCGTCGTGAAGTGGTTTGTCGGCTATGTCAGCCACCGCAACTTCGAGCCCTTTGCCTGGTATCGAGTCGGCGTCGGCATCGTGATGCTGATATTCCTCGTTCTGCGTTAGAAAGCGGTGTTTAGGTAGGTTTTAAGCCGCTTTTTTGACACAAAGGAAAAGCGGGTCTATACGGATTCGCATGCCGCTCCTTGATGAGCAGGCATGGAGTCGCGACGTTCTACCCCTCGAGGAATCCCATGAAGAAAGTTCTCTACGGCGTGATGGCCGCTGCCATCAGCCTCGGCCTTGCCACCGCCCCGTCTTTCGCGGCGACACCGCGCGTGAAGGGTGACAGTCAGGTCACGCACGTGCAGTCGACCAAGAAGACCCCGGCCAAAAAGACGGCCAAAAAGACCACCAAGAAGCCGCAGACCGCGAAGAAGTCGGCAAAGAAGCCGGCGACCCGCGCCTGATCATCGATGGCCGCCCGGTCAGCCGGGCGCCAGATACAAAGCGGCGGTCCTTCGGGCCGCCGCTTTTTCTTTGGCTACGACCTAACGCGTATCAGTACGCGTATTCGTCGAAGAGCCGGTCGACGTTGCCCTTCCACGGGCCGTGGAATTTCTCGAGCTTCTCCTCCGCCGACGTCCGGCCAGTCGCCGCCGCCTCGGCGATCGGCTCGAGGAAGTGCGCCTCGTTCTGATCGCCGGCGCGGTCGCGACGGTCGCGCCGGGTCAGACCGGCACGGGCAATGGCGACAACCTGCCGGCCAATGTCCTGCAGCGTGCCGCCACGGAACGGGGACTTGAGCGCCAGACGCGGCACATCGTCGCGCAATGCCAGCATCTCCTCGATCGTCCAGCCCTTGACCAGCTGTTCGGCGGCATCGAGCGCCACTGAGTCGTAGAGCAGCCCTACCCACAGCGCCGGCAGCGCGCAGAGCCGCCAGCGGCCCGCATCGGCACCGCGCATCTCCAGGAACTTCTTGAGACGGACATCCGGGAACGCGGTCGTCAGGTGATCCGAGAAATCGGTGATGCGCGGGATGTCGCCGATTTCGTCCCGGAACTTGCCGGCCATGAAGTCGCGGAACGAGCGGCCGGACATGTCGATATATTTTCCGTCGCGATAGACGAAATACATCGGCACATCGAGCATCCAGTCAACATAGCGCTCGTAGCTCATGTCGGGCTCGAACACGAAGGGCAGCAGGCCGCAGCGGTCGTTGTCGGTATCGGTCCACATATGGGCGCGCGTGCTGAGGAAGCCCGAGGGCTTGCCTTCGCGGAACGGCGAGTTCGCGAACAGCGCCGTCGCCACCGACTGCAGCGCCATGCTGACCTTGAACTTCCGTCGCATGTCAGCTTCTGAGTCGAAATCGAGATTCACCTGGACCGTACAGGTGCGCAGCATCATGTCGAGCCCGAAGCCGCCCTTCTTGGGCATGTAGTCCCGCATGATCTTGTAGCGGGCCTTGGGCATCCACGGGATGTCCTCGCGCTTCCATTTCGGATTGAACCCGTTGCCGAGGAAGCCGACCCCAAGCTCGGAAGCCACCGCCTTCACTTCCTCAAGATGGGTCGTGGTTTCGTCGCAGGTCTGGTGCAGCGTCACCAGCGGCGCGCCGGAAAGCTCAACCTGCCCGCCCGGCTCCAGCGTGATGTTGCACGCGCCCTGAACCAGCGCGATCGGCTTGCCGTTCTCCTCGACCTTGGTCCAGCCGAAGCGGGTCATGCCCTCCAGCAGATTGCGGATGCTGGCGGTCTCTCCTTCGTAAGGCAGCGGACGGAAATTATCGAGACGGAACGCGAATTTCTCGTGCTCGGTCCCGATGCGCCACTGGTCGCGCGGCTTCTCTCCGGCGGCGATGTATTCGATGAGCTGGCGGCGGTCGGTCAGCGGTGCGCCGAGCGAAGAAGGAGGTGCGGACATTGGAGAACCGTTGTCTTTGGTTGTCGTGTGTTGTTGTGCCGTGAGGCTAGGACCGCGGAATGAAGCGCGGCGGGGGCGAACCAAGACGGTCCTGTGCAAGAGCTTGGAAGATCGCCAGCGCGGCGAGAGCCGCGGTGTCGGCACGCAAGACGCGGGGCCCAAGCCCGACGCGCGTAACAAACGGCAGTTTGCCCAGAGCGTCAAGCTCGGCGCGCGAGAACCCGCCCTCGGGCCCGGTCAAAATCGCGTGGGGCTGCGAGAGGTCCTGATTTGCCAGCACATCGGCGATGGGACCGCCGCCGCCGGATTCATCACAGAACACCAGCCTTCGCCCGGCAGGCCAGGTCGCCAGCATTTGATCGATCTTTACAGCCTCGAAAATGACGGGAACCGACAGTCGCTCGGATTGTTCGGCCGCTTCGATGGCCGTCGCCTCCAGCCGATCATCGTTGATCCGCGTGACGATGGTGTGCTGGGTGAAGACCGGCCACAGCGCGGAGACGCCAAGCTCGGTCGCCTTCTCGACAATGAAATCGAGCCTGGCCCGCTTGATCGGCGCGAAGACCAGCCAGAGATCCGGCTCGGGTCCAGGGTCCCGGCATTTCTCTTCGAGCTTCAGCGTGCACCAGCCCTTGCCGAACCCTTCAATGCGCGCCGCATATTCTCCATCGGTCGCATTGAACACGGCGATCCGGTCGCCGGCCTGCAGGCGCAGGACATGACGCAGATAGTGCGTGCGCGCCGCGTCGAGCCCGATGGTGGACACGGAAAGCGAGCCGGCAACATAAAGTCGGGTTTCGAGTGTGTCTTTCGTCATGCGGTCCCGGTTTCTTGATAGACTTAACCCATGAACGTTTCGCGGCAAACCACCGCCTCACCGGAGGTCACAGCCAGCGATATCCCGCGCGGCGGCTGGATGGACCGCTGGATGCCCGCGTCCGTCCGCCCCTACCTGCGGCTGGCCCGGCTCGACCGGCCGATCGGCACCTGGCTTCTGCTGTTTCCCTGCTGGTGGGGGATTGCGATGGCCAGCGACGGCTGGCCCAGCCTGTGGCTCATGCTGCTGTTCGGTGTTGGCGCGGTCCTGATGCGCGGCGCGGGCTGTACCTACAACGACATCGTCGACCGCAACTTCGATGCAAAGGTCGCCCGCACCGCCGACCGGCCGATCCCGTCGGGCCAGGTCACCGTAAGACAGGCCATCGCCTTCATGCTGGCGCAGATTGCGATCGGCTTCCTGATCCTGCTGCAAATGCCGACGACCGCCATCCTGCTCGGCTTCCTGTCGCTGGTGCTGGTCTTCACTTATCCGCTGATGAAGCGCATCACGTGGTGGCCGCAATTCTTTCTCGGCCTCGCCTTCAACTGGGGCGCCCTGATGGCGCCGGCGGCCGTACTCGATGCCGTGCCGCTGTGGTCGCTCGTCCTCTATGTCGGCGGCATTTTCTGGACGCTCGGCTACGACACGATCTACGCGCATCAGGACAAAGAGGACGACGTACTGATCGGCGTGAAGTCGTCGGCCCTGCGGCTGGGCGCAAGCACCCAGCCCGCCCTCTATTTCTTCTACGGCGCGGCGGTCGCGATGTTCGCGCTCGCCGGCTGGATGGCCGGGCTCGGTGTCATTTCTGCCGTCGCCCTTATCCTGGGGCTGGCGCAGCTCTTCTGGCAGGCGGCGCGGATCGACCTCGACGATCCCGCCAACTGCCTTGCGATGTTCAAATCGAACCGCGTGTTCGGCTGTCTGATGCTGCTTGGCATCGTCGCCGCGCGGGTCGTGGAAACGTGAGCGACATCGATCCCGCGGAATTCATCTGTACACAAACCACGATCAGCGCCGGCAGCCTCGTTCCCGAAATCCGCCTGCATCTTGCGACCGAGGTCACGCCGCTCTGGCAAGCGACCGAAGTCTCCCTCGAACTCAACAACATCCCCCCGCCCTACTGGGCCTTCGCCTGGCCCGGCGGACAGGCGCTTGCCCGCTACCTGCTGGACAATCCGGATCTGGTGCGCGGCCGGCGCGTGCTGGATTTCGCGGCCGGATGCGGGATTGCCGCGATTGCGGCCGGCAGGATGGGAGCATCCGTCGTCGAAGCGACCGAAATCGACCGCTTCTCGCAGGCCGCGATGGCCCTGAACGCGCACCTGAACAAGATCGCACTCACCATCCTCGACCGCGACGTTACCGGCGATCCGGCAGGCCTTTGGGACATCGTGCTGGCCGGCGATGTATTCTACGAAAAGCCGATGGCGGACAAGGTCGAGCCATGGCTGCGTGCGCTGGCAAAGCGTGGAACCCAGGTGCTGATTGCCGATCCCGGCCGCGCCTATCTGCCCAAGGAGGGGCTACAGGAGGTCGCGCGCTATATGGTCCCGACCAGTCTCGACCTCGAAGATCGCGAGATCCGGGAGACCCGCATCTACGCGCTCAATGTCTAGCTATCCATTCCGCTGGAAGCGGTCTGGACGATCCGGTAGCGGACCATGGCGTTGTCGATCTTCGCCATGTTGCGCGCCTGCCATTCCTTGCGCGCCGCCTCGTAGGTATGGAAGGGCCCGAATTCCTCGGGTTCCGCGCCATCCGCGAGGTTCTTGAAATCGGTGTCCTTGTACTCGCCACCAACAACCCAGTATTGCGACATGTCGACTTTCTTCTTGCAGGAGCGGCCCGCAGTTTACCTAACCCGCAGTATAGCGCCAGCACGCCGTGTGTTTGTGGCGATTTCATGGCTGGCGCTCGCGGCTTCGCTGTATAATACGCAACGACTCCATGGCTGCTTCTACGACATCCACGCGCGCCGAGCGCATTGAGCTTTACCGGAAGGTCTACAAGGACTTCCAGGCCCCAGTCTCGCGCTTTGACTGCGGCCGGAAATGTGCGCCGCACAATAACGGGACGCCGGTCTGCTGCGAGACCGAGCATGCCATCCCCATCGCCGACCGCGCCGAATTCGACCTGCTGAAGAGCCGCAGCGACTTGTGGAAGAAGTACAAGCCGACGGACGCCGCCAGCCGCAAGGAAGTCAGCGACCTCCACCGGGAATGCATCGCCATCGAGTGCAAGGGCGCGCAATTCTGCGAGCGCGACAACCGCACTATGGCCTGCCGCGCCTTCCCGTTCTTTTCCTATATGGATCGCGACGGGAAGATTCTCGGCCTGTCGCATTATTGGTATTTCGAAGACCGCTGCTGGATGGCCAATCACTACGAGACGGTCACCAAGGACTTCATCGTCGAGTGTCTGGACGCGTTCGAGGCGATCTTCGCCATCGACAAGGAAGAATACGACATCATCGTGCGTCTCGGCGCCGATACCCGCCGTGTCTATTCCCGCTGGGATCGCAACATCCCGCTGCTGACCCGCGAGGGCAAGCTGTTCGCAATCGAGCCCCGCACCCACAAGATGCGCCCGGCCAAGATCGACGAATTCCCGCGCCACGGCTTCTACAAGGACGACAAGTCGGTCCGCCCCTCGGAAATGCCGGGCGCCCCGAAACTGGCCGGCGCCGCGGAGTAAAAGACACCCTTCGAGACGCCCACGTTGTGGGCCCCTCAGGGTGAGGCCCCGTTCTTAAAGTTTCTTTTTAGAAAAAGACCTTGTCCTGAGGAGCCCGCTTAAGCGGGCGTCTCGAAGGACGACAACACTCCAGTTATCTCGCGAACAGAAACGTCCCCAGCACCACCCAGCGGCGCGCGGTTTTCTCGCGGCCGGGTTTGGCGACCAGCGGCGTCGTGTAGTGCCAGAACGGCAGACGGTAAGCCGTCACGCCGCCGGCTTTCGCAACGTCCGCATCCTCGCTGAAATGTCCGTCGCGGGCGTAGACCAGAAACTGCCGCGCAACACCGGGGCCGGCAAAGCTCAAATGCAGGTCGAAATAGCCGGCCGCGGCGGCGGGGTCTTCCGGGTGATGATCGGTGTGCGGGCCGGCATAGTCGCCGGGGCCATAGCACAGGACCTGCCGTCCGAAACGGAAGGCCAGCGCCTGACCCGAGAGCACTTCGGCAAACCGCCGGTACGTCTCGCTGCCGGTCATCGCAATCAGACCGATCGCCTCTGCCGCTTGCCACGCTTTGGAGGAGCGACGTTCCAGATAGGCCGTCCGCATCCGCGCCGTCTTGCGCAGCCGCTCCTCGTAGTTGCGGGTCTGCCCGGTGATCGAGTCCGGCGGGATCGGCTTGGCCAGAGGCACGACATGCGACCCCAGCACCCGGTCGAGCAGCCCCCACGCCGCCTGTGCCGCCGTGCGGTCGATCAGGCCGTCGAGGGCAAGGAACGGCGCAGCCGCGTCGGTCTTGCCGTCGAGGACCCGGCGCCCTTTGGGGGTCAGCAGATCGGCGAACTGGGCGGGAAAGCGTTTCACCTGCCCGATGTAACCTGCCCCGGCCGTCATCGCCAGTCTGGTAGATGTCACGCAGCATCCGTACAATCGCACCATGGCTGAGGGCGATCTCCGCAAGGAACAGGGCCTGAAATACGGCGAGCATCCGGGGCTGCGCTTTGCGTGCGTGCTGGACGGGCTTGGCGGCTGCCGCGATCTGAGCTGGCACGATCTCACCAAATGGACCCCGGCACAGGGTGCGTTGTGGGTGCATCTGGAGCGCGACGATCCGCAGGCGCAGGACTGGATCCGCCATCACGCCGGCATCGACCCGGTGATCGCCGCCGCCCTGCTCGCCGAGGAATCGCGCCCGCGCGTCGATGACTACGACGATGCGCTGCTGGTTGTGCTGCGCGGCGTCAACCGCGGCGAGGAAGACAGCTCGCTCGATCTCGTCCCCATCCATCTCTGGGTCGACGCCAACCGGGTCATCAGCCTGCGCGATCGCGACCATTTCCTGACGGCGCTGCGGCGCATCCGCGAAACCCTGGTGCAGGGCAAGGGCCCGAAAACCACCGGCAGCCTGTTCGCGCGGATCACCGAGAAGCTGGTGCAGCATCTGGAGCCGGTGATCTCCGATATCGAGGAAGAGGCCGACCGGCTCGACGATTCGCTTCTCGATTTCAACACGGCGGAATGCCGGCAGCAGCTGAGCGGCGTGCGCCGCCAGTCGATCAATCTGCGCCGCTTCCTGGCCCCGCAACGCGAGGCGATGTTCCGCCTGCAATCCGAAGACGCCACATGGCTGTCAAAGCGCGACAAGATCCGGCTGCGCGAAGTCACCGACAAGGTGCTGCGTTATATCGAGAGCCTCGATACGGTACGCGACCGCACGACGATCCTGCACGAAGACCTAGCGGCGCAGACGGCGGAGAAACACGCCAACTCCGCCAACCGCCTGACCCTGGTGGCGGCCCTTCTGTTGCCGCCCAGTCTGGTCGCCGGTCTGTTCGGCGCCAATGTCGGCGGCGTTCCCGGAACCGACACGCCCTGGGCTTTCGTCGTCCTGGTCGCGGTCGTGCTGATCCTGTTCCCGTTCGAGATCTGGCTGCTGCGCCGCCTGAAGTGGCTTTAGGCATCGGCACCGCGCACGCGTGGACGATCCCGCACTTTACGTTGGCCTGTTCCTGAGCGCGTTTGCGGCTGCGACGATTTTACCGATGCAATCGGAGGCCGCGCTGGTCGCGGCCCTGCTCGCGGACTATCCACCGTGGCTGGTCATCGCGACCGCAAGCGTCGGCAACGTTCTGGGTTCGGCCGTCAACTGGCTGCTGGGGAGAGGGATCGAGCGGTTCCGCTCCCGCCGCTGGTTTCCCATAAAAGAAGGTGCCTTCGACCGCACGCAGCGATGGTATCGCCGCTACGGCAAGTGGTCGCTTCTGCTGAGCTGGGTTCCCGTCATCGGCGACCCGTTGACCGTGATGGCCGGCGTGCTGCGCGAGCCGTTTCCGGTCTTTCTCCTGCTCGTGACGATTGCCAAGGTCGGCCGATACCTTGTGCTGGCTGTCATCGCGCTACACTGGATCTGAAGCGCTGCCTAACGGCGGCGGCCGGCCCGCTTCTTCGCGGCGCGCTTTTTGGGAACCGGTTTCTTTTTCGCCGCCTTCTTCTTCACGGTTTTCTTACCCGCTGTCGGCTTCGCTTTGCCCCACAGCGCCTTCGTCGCGATCTTTGCACCTTCGGCCAGCGCCTTCAGCTTCGCCCACATGATCGTCGGATGGACGCGGCGCGCGAACGGGCTTTGGGCGAAGCCGCAATCGGTGCCGCCCATCACGTTCTCACGGCCGACCAGTTTGGCCACACGCACGATGCGCTCGGCGACAAGCTCGGGGTGCTCCACCACGTTGGTCGCGTGGCTGATGACGCCCGGGACCAGCACCTTGCCCTTCGGCTTCACGTCCTTCCACACCTGCCATTCGTGTTCATGGCGGGGATTGGCCGCTTCGAACTGGTAGCTGCCGACCTTCACCTTCAGCATCAGGTCGACGATGTCCTTCATCGGCACATCGAAGATGTGCGGGCCGTTCCAGCTGCCCCAGCAGATGTGATAGCGCGCGCGATCGGCGGGCACGCCGCGCAGCGCATGATTCAGCGCATCGATCCGCAGCTCCGCCCACTTCCGATACTGCGCGAGAGTCATCGGCGGCACGAGTTTCTCGTGCATATAGGGCAGGAACGCGTCGTCGATCTGGACCATCAGGCCGGCATCGACAATCGCCTTGTATTCCTCGCCCAGCGCTTCGGCGAGCGCCATCAGATAGCTGCGCTCGTCGGCATAATGTTCGTTGGTGCTTTCCGGAAACGCGCTAGCCGGCGCCACCACCGGCAGGAACGCATCGACCACCTTCACCTTCGCGGCGGCCACCTTCAGGTTGGCGATATCGCGCTGAAGTGCTGCGTGACCGACATACTTGATGGGTCCGCTGCACACCGCCTTGAAGGCCATGCGGCCTTTCATGCCGGTGACGGTGTCGAGCTCATCGTAGAATTCCGGGAAGGCGTGACGATCACGGCCGCCGAGCGCGAACAGATTGTCCGGGTTCTTCATTTCTTCGGCGGTGAGTGGCCGGCGCTCCATGCCAGTCAGCCGGTCATGGACATAGAACGCCCAGTTCTTGCCCTTGCTGAACTCGCCGTCGCTGACGATGTCGACGCCGATATCGGCCTGCTC
Source organism: Alphaproteobacteria bacterium (assembly GCA_965279355.1). Taxonomy (GTDB): domain Bacteria; phylum Pseudomonadota; class Alphaproteobacteria; order CACIAM-22H2; family CACIAM-22H2. Next base: position 1,805,875 of record OZ257155.1, read on the forward strand.
CTTCACGACCGTGGCGATTGAGTTACGCAGCTGCGCTTCGTAAGCCGCTTCGTCGTAAGGCTGGCCCGCTTCGATCCTGCGCAGGAAGTCGATCATCTCCGGCGGCCGGATCAGGCTGCCGACATGCGTGGTCAGGATGCGGTTCGTGCTGCGCGGCATGGACGTCTCTCCCCAGGGCGATACCGTTTTTTCGATTATTCGCCTCCCGCCGGAGGCATGGCAACCCACTAACGGCACGGATGGCAGGTGGGACGGTCCTGCCCTATAGTCCCGGCCGCCATGCCGTATTCATCGCTTCGCGACTTCATCGACCGCCTGGAACGCGAGGGCCGTCTCGTGCGCGTGCACGAGAAGGTCTCGACCGTGCTCGAGATGACCGAGATCCAGACGCGACTGCTCGCCGAAGGCGGGCCCGCAGTGCTGTTCGAGCAGCCGGTGCGCGCCGATGGCACGGCTTCGCCGATCCCGGTGCTGGTGAATCTGTTCGGCACCGTCGAGCGCGTGGCCTGGGGCATGGATCGCGAGCCCGGCACCCTGCGCGAAGTCGGCGAGACGCTGGCCTTCCTGCGCCAGCCCGAACCGCCCGGCGGCTGGCGCGAGGCACTCGAGTTGCTACCGCTCGCCAAGACAGTGCTGGCGATGAAGCCCAAGACCGTATCGTCCGCGCCGTGTCAGGAGATCGTCTGGCAGGGCAACGATATCGATCTCGCGAAGCTGCCGATCCAGACCTGCTGGCCGGACGAGCCGGCGCCGCTGATCACCTGGCCGCTGGTCGTCACGAAGGGACCGACGGGAAAGCGCGCCGACGATTTTAATCTCGGCATCTACCGGATGCAGGTGACGGGGCGCGACACGACCCTGATGCGCTGGCTGCGCCATCGCGGCGGCGCGCAGCAGCATCAGCGCTGGTCGGGCGAGAAGTCGGAGCCGTTCCCCGCCGCCGTCGTCATCGGCGCCGATCCCGGCACGATCCTCGCGGCGGTGACGCCGGTGCCCGACACGTTGTCCGAATATCAGTTCGCGGGGTTGCTGCGCGGCAAGAAGGTGGAACTGGTCGACTGCAAGACCGTGCCGCTCAAGGTGCCGGCGGAAGCGGAGATCGTCATCGAGGGCCATGTCAGCCTCGACGAGTACGGCGATGAAGGGCCGTATGGCGATCACACCGGCTACTACAATTCGGTCGAGAAATTCCCGGTGTTCAAGATCAGCGCCATCACCATGCGGCGCAATCCGATCTATCTCTCCACCTTCACCGGACGACCGCCCGACGAGCCCTCGGTGCTGGGCGAGGCATTGAACGAAGTGTTCGTGCCGCTGCTGCAGAAGCAGTTTCCAGAGATCGCCGATTTCTGGCTGCCGCCGGAAGGCTGCTCCTATCGCATCGCCGTGGTGTCGATTCGCAAGGCCTATCCCGGCCACGCCAAGCGCGTGATGATGGGCGTGTGGTCGTATCTGCGGCAGTTCCTCTATACGAAATGGGTGATCGTCGTGGACGAGGAGATCAACGCGCGCGACTGGAAGGATGTGATGTGGGCGATCTCCACCCGCATGGACCCCGCGCGCGACATCACGGTCATCGAAGGCACGCCGATCGACTATCTCGACTTCGCCAGTCCGGAATCCGGCCTCGGCAGCAAGATCGGTCTCGACGCGACCAACAAGATGCCGCCGGAAACGCATCGCGCCTGGGGCAAACAGATCCGCATGAACGACGAGATCGTGCGGACCGTCACCGAAAAATGGAGCCGCCTCGGCCTGCCGGGTTCAGGCAAGCCGATCTGGAAATAACGCCGCGACGTCAGGTCGCGTGATACGCCATCGCCTTCTTGACGGCCGGCCGCTCTCCCATCCGCTTCTGATGCGCCGCGAGCTTGGGGAAAGTGTTGATGTCGACGCCATCGCCCTTCAGCCAGCTGCAGATGGTGAAGAGATACGGATCGGAAATCGAATAGGTCTCGCCCATCACGTAGGGGCCGACCATCATCTGCTGTTCGATCAGCGCCATGCTCTCGCCGACCGTCGCCGGTACCTTGCGCTTCATGTCTTCGATCGATGACGGCTCATCCGCCCAGCGCACGCCGCGCACACGGTGTGCGTGGTTCACATGGACGGTGGAGCAGAGATAGGAATTGACCGCCTGCACCTTGGCAAACGCGAACGGATCGTCAAGCGGCGCCAGCTTGGCGGCGGGAAAGCTTTGCGCGATATAGGCAAGGATCGCCGGGCTTTCGGTGAGAATGCCCTTGTCCGTGACGAGCGCCGGAACGCGGCCCTTGGGATTGATCTTGAGATACTCGGGCTTGCGCTGGTCGCCGGCCGCGAAATCGAGCTTCATCGGTTCGTAAGCAGCACCGGCCTCCTCGAGCGCGATCTGCGACGCGAGCGCGCAGGTTCCCGGCGCGAAATACAGCTTGAGCATTTGACCTCCCCTAGAGTGGCCTCCGTCATAGCACCGAAATCGGGTGCCCGGTAAGGCCGCTCAGGCAGAGAGATTCTGGTCGATCCACTTCCGCAAGGCGTGCGGCGGCAGGGCCCCGGCCTGCCGCGCGACGGCGCGGCCGTTCTTGAACAGCATCAGCGTGGGAATCGACTGAATCTGGTAGCGCGCCGCGAGCTCCCGCTGCGCATCGGTATCGACCTTGCCGAAGCGGACATGCGGCCCGTACTCCCGCGCTGCGCTCTCGAAGACCGGCGCCATCGCCTTGCAGGGCCCGCACCAGGCCGCCCAGAAATCGACGACCAGCGGCAGATCGGATCGCAGGTGCCGCTCGAAACCGTCGCGATCCAGAGTCACCGGATGCCCCGAAAACAGGGCCTTGTGGCACTGGCCGCATTTCCCGTGATCGCCAAGCCGGTCCGCCGGCACGCGATTCATCGCGCCGCAATCCGGGCATGGGACGGTGACAACCTTTTTGTGCGCATCGCTCATGAAAAAGAACTGGGGCGTGCGGCGTGACGGTTCAAGAGCGCCCTGCCCACACCCGGTCAGGGCAAAAAAAACGCCGGCCCGAAGGCCGGCGCGAGAAGAAAACCCGGCGCCGGGAGGGGAAGAGCGCGGGGCCTTAGGACACTGTTCAGGTCGGAAAAAACGTTTGCCGAACCGACGACCGAACTGAACCCATGGCCCATCCTGACAGGCCTCGACGGATCGTTTTATTGAACAAAAGTCTGACCCTCGGTCGCAGAGACCGGCGGCCTGCCGTCAGAGGCAGGCTATTCAACAGTCTAGCGGCGTCTGAAAACGAGGCTGAGATTGTTGGCCGGCATTTCATGGATCACCGGCACGCCAAACCCCGCCGTCTCTCCGGCCGCTGCCACGTCATCGAGATCCCGGACACCCCACGCGGCATTCCGCGCCTTCAGGCTGCGATCGAAGTCTTCGTTGCTCGTCGCCGTATGCGCCCCGTTGCGGCGATATGGCCCGTAAAGATAGAGCAGCCCGCCTGATGCCAGCACTGAAGCGGCGCCGCGCAGCAACGCGCCCGTCGCCGGCCACGGCGCGATGTGGATCATGTTGATGCAGAGGACCGCATCGGCTTTCGCGACCGGCCATGGCACCATGACATCGAGCGCCAGCGGCGGCTTCACATTGGCGGTCCCGCTTGTCGCGATCCACGCCGCGATGCTGCGTACGGCATCTTCGTCCGGATCGGTCGGCTGGAACGTCAGGCCCGGCAGCGCCTGCGCGAAATGGACGATATGCTCGCCAGACCCGCTGGCGATTTCGAGCACCATGCCCTGCGCCGGCAGCTCGTGGCGCAGCACATCGAGGATCGCCTCGCGGTTACGCTGGGTAGCCGGGGCGTGGCGCCGATGATCCGTCACGGCGCCGGATTTATCTGTACCCGCGCGCGGCAGCGTACATATGGCGCTGATGCGGCGAGAGAACCTGATCGGTGACCAGATGATATCTGAGATGCGCGGCGCGAAGGGCCGCCTGGGTTTCCCCGATGTCGACCGTCATGGACTGTAGTGTCCGCTCGTCGATCTTGCGCGTGGCAAAGGCCTGGTCGAGCAGCCGCTCCCGAGCGATCAGCTTCTCGCCAAGCGCCGCCGTCTCTTCCTTCATGGACGCATAAAGCGCCTGTACGCGAGTCCGTTGCGCCTCGCTCAGGCCAAGCCGATCGGCGAGTTCGAGTGTATGGAGCGGGCCGGGATAGCCGTTCAGTTCCGCCGCCAATGCCAGGCCCATCCCGCGACCGGCCCGGAGATCTGCCAGCTGCTGGTCGCTCAAGGCCTTGATGGGTCTCTGCTCAAGACCGCCATAGGGCGCGTGTCCGTGGTGCTGCGCGCTGGCGGGTACTGCCGCAGCGACGAGAAACGCAGCGAGCGCAAATTTCTTCATGGTGCCTCCCGGGAGATCGATGCCGAATACACGAACGAGTGCGAACTTTCCTTCGCTCACGTATTCAGCGTGATCGGCTGGCCGACACGGCCGATGCTGCCGCGGCCGTGTCCCTTGGCCTCGTACAGCGCCGCATCGACCCGCGCGGTCAGGTTGTCGAGCTCTTCGCCGTTGCGATACTGCGCGACACCGGCGCTGATGGTGACGGGAATCGATTTTCCGAAGACAGAGACCGGCTTGGCCTTGACGCGCTCGCCGATCTTGGTCGCCAGCACTTCGGCATGGTCGATGGCGCAGCCGTTGAGCAGGACCAGGAACTCGTCGCCGCCCCAGCGGCACACCGCGTCGGAATCGCGCAGCGCCTCGCCGGCGGCCTCCGCGACGCGCTTCAGCACCGCGTCGCCGGCGACGTGGCCGTGACGGTCGTTGATCTCTTTGAAACGGTCGATGTCGAACAGCGCCACCGACAGCGATGTGCGCGTGCGCTTGCTCTCTTTCAGGGCCTGCTCGAACACCGCCTCGAAGCCATGGCGGTTGAGCAGTCCGGTGAGCTTGTCGGTGACCGCCATCTGCTCGATCCGCCGCTGATAGGTGCGAATCGTGTAGCTCGTCGCCCATACCACGACGAAGGTGATGATCGAGCAGACCAGAAGATTGATGAGCAGCGCGCGGCGGATGCCGGTGATCGCATCGCCCTCGTCCTGCTCCACGAAGACATGCCAGCCGAGCTCCGGAATGAACCGGCTGCTGAGCAGGACCGTCCGTCCGTTGTTCTCATATTCGAAGTTGCTGATCTTGCCGCCCAGGATCGCCGCGGCATGCGCGGTCAGGCCGACGCGCTCCTGGATTGTCTTTTCGCGCGGCGCATTGGTGCCGGTCAGGACGACCTTGCCTTCCGGATCGACGAAATACACTTCGCGCTTGTAGCGCTGCCGATAGGAATCCACCTGCTCCCGCAGCGACATCACGGTGAGCCCGACACCGACGGCGCCGAGAAAATCTCCGCGATAGTCGAGCAGCCGGTAATTGATGAAGATCGTCATCGCATCCCGGTTGGCGAAATCGGGGTCGACATTGATCTCGTAGGGCTCCTTCATGTCGCGAACGCGGAAATACCAGACGTCTCGCCAGTCCGTTGCATCCATCTTCTTCAGAATACCGTCGGGAAAATAGTAGTTTCCCGAACGATCCGAGATGAAGAAGCTGGTGACGGTGTCGTATTTGTTTTTGATCTCGCCCAGATATTTCGAGATCATCCCGGTTTCGCGCTCGCCCTCCAGCACCCAGTCGCGCAGGAACGTGTCGTTGGCCATCATCGAGGCGATGAAGATGGGTCGCAGCAGATCGCGCTGAATCTCGGAATAGATATTGTCGGCGGTGAGCGGCAGGCCGCTCTCGACGATGCCTTCGCGCACCGATGCCTTGGACACGAAGTAGCTGACAAGGCTGGTCGCGGCAAAACCGACGATCAGCAGGATGCTGACCAGCGGCACAAGCCGCCGATTGGCGCCGAGAATATTGAGAATCATGAACCGAGCCCCGCCCTGAAACGCCGTTTGTTCCCCTGGCACCGCGACCGGCTTCTAGGCTGCGCGGCGAGGGGCTTGTTAGCATAAACCCGGCGGGAAATATCGCTTTATGCGTTAATAAATCGGATCAGTTGGTCCGGAGCGAGGACCGGCGCGGCAGCAAAGTCGGCAGCACGCCGCCCGCCGAACCGCGGCTGCGGTTCCCATGGATATGCTCGAGAAGGAGTTCGGTGGCCAGCGTCCCCGTCTCGTCCAGATGCAGATCGAGGGCGGTGAGCGGCGGGTTGGATTCGCGGGCCAGTCGTCCGTCGTAACGGGTGACCAGCAGCAGATCGTCGGGGATCCGGCGGCCCAGGTCGCGCGCCGCGGCAACGATGCCCACCGCGAAGGCATCGACCGGTGCGCAGAATGCGTCGATGTCCGGATGGTCCCGCAACAAAGACAGTGCCGCCGCGCGCGCCGCCTGCTCGCCGCCGTCTTCATCCAGCCGACAGATCAGGGGCATCATGCCCTGCGTCGCCGCAAAGTCGCGATAAGCCCGCTCCGTCTCGCTGTAGGATGTCCTTGCCTGGCTGCCGATTATCAGCGCGATCTGTCGCGCCGATTGCGCGCGCAGATGCTCCAGCATCAGCATCGCCGCTTCATGGGACCGGATATCGACATACGGCGTATCGTCCGCGCCAAGCTGCCGGCCGATCGCGACCACGGGAATGCCGCGCGACTTCAGGAGGCGCACGCCGGGATCATCGGCTACCGGCTCGATCACCAGCGCGCCGTCGATCTGGAGATTGTCGAGCGGCGGCCCTTTGCTTTCAAGCGGCGGAACCAGCACCAGGGCGAGGCCGCTATTGAGCGCCTGCACTGCCGCTGCTGCCGCGACCTGCATCATGAAACCCATGCGCGCGCGGCCGCCGGCGATCGCAAACGACATCGACGAGAAGAGAGCAATCGTGTCGGCACGACCGGTCCGCAGCCGGCGCGCCCGCAGGTTGGGTGAGTAGCCGAGACCGAGGGCAATCGCTTTGACTCGCTCGCGGGTCGCGGGATCGACCGATGGACGGCCGTTGAGCGCGTTCGAGACGGTGGCGACCGAAACCCCGGCTGCTCGGGCGACGTCGATGAGGGTCGGGCGGGACATCGTGGTCATCGCTGCTGCCTGCCGGTCAATTGCCCGTCTCTTGGGCGGTCACGGGACCTCGTCAGCCGGTAATTTCCATTGTGAATCAGAGGATGCCCAACTGGCCGCATTTTTGCAATTAAAACGTTTTATTAAGGCAATTAAAACGTTTCAGTGAGAAATGCCCAATGAATGTGCAAGCGCCCGCCAAAACCGGTGTTAACGGACCCGTCGATCAGGTCACCCTGCGGCGGCGCGGCGCGGGGCTGATTGCCTGCGATCCCCAGCAATCCTTCGGCGGCTACACGCTCTTTGCGCCGCAGACCGCCGACGGCCAAGTCTATCTGGTCGATATCGAGGGCAAGCCGGTCCACACTTGGAAAATGCCGATTCGGCCCGGCCGTCATGCGCAGCTGCTAACCAACGGCAACCTCGGCTACAATGGTAACCACCCCGACTCACCCGACATCTACGGGGCCTGGTCGCTCTGGCATGGCGGCGCTTTCTCGGAAGTGACACCGGACGGCAAGGTGGTCTGGGAATACACCGACCACACCCATCATCACGACGCGCAGTGGCTGCCCAACGGCAACCTGCTCTACGGCGCCTGCGCGCCGCTACCCAAGGACTTCGCGAAGAAGATTGTCGGCGGTGATCATGGTCACGACCTTCCCGACGGCCTGATCTACGGCGACGTCATCCGCGAGGTGAACCGCAAGGGCGAACTCGTCTGGGAATGGAAGGTCTGGGACCATCTCAATCCCGCCGATCATCCGATCCACCCCTTCTTCGACCGCTGCCACTGGCCGCTGATCAACGGCCTGTGGCTGACCCGCGGCGACCTGGTGCTGATGAGCCTGCGCACGACATCGGGCGTCATCGCCGTCAGCAAGAAGACCGGCAAGGTGGTCTGGCATATCCCCTATCCGATCACGTCGCAGCAGCACACGCCGGTCGAGCTCGATAGCGGCAACATTCTGATCTTCGACAACGGCAATTGCCGCCCCGGCATCCCGACGCCGTTCTCGCGCGCGATCGAAGTCGATCCGCAGACCATGAAAATCGTCTGGCAATATGCCGACGGTTTGAACTGCGCCTTCTTCTCGCCCTACATGGGCGCCGTGCAGCGGCTGCCGAACGGTAACACCTTCATCACTGAGTCGGCGATGGGCCGGCTCTTCGAAGTGACCCCGGCGGGACAGGTGTGCTGGGAATACATCATTCCCTATTTCTTCGAATATCCCGACGCAGCGGCGAAGAAATACGTGCCCGGTTATCACAACAGCGTCTTCCGGGCCTATCGCTACGCCAAATCAAAAATTCCGTGGCTGTGAAATCGCGAACCGCTTTCTTGCAAAGGAGCCCCCTCGTGGAAAGAAAAAAATCGATGTCGTTTATCCGGTCCACCTTTTATGCCGCCGCTGGACTGATGCTGGCCGCCACGCTTCCCGCCCCGGAAGCCGCTGCACAGCAGAAGGACGTCCGCCTTCTCATGAACTGGTTCGCGCAGGCGAACCAGGCCGGCTACTGGCAGGCGCAGATCGACGAGCTCGGCAAGGATGCCGGGATCAAGTTCGAGGTCCTGCAGGGCGGCCCGCGCATCCAGACCATCCCGCAGGTTGCATCAGGCCAGGCGGAGTTTGGCGTTGGCAACGCCGACGACGTGCTCCTTGCCCGGATGCGCGGCGCGCCGGTTCGCGCGGTGTTTGTGGCAATGGATTACGTGCCGTATACGCTGGTTTATCATCCGAGCTCCGGCATCAAGACAATTGCCGACCTCAAGGGGAAGACCGTGGCCGTCAATATCGGCTTCGCCTACTGGGAATGGATCAAGAAGCAGTATGCGCTGAAGGACGTGCGCGAGATTCCCGTAAGCGGAGATCTGTCGCTGTTCCGCAACGACACCAACATGGTGCAGCAGGGTTATTCGATCTTCCTGCCCTACAGGATGGATGCCGCCGGTATCGCCAATGCACAGTTCAAGGTGCCGGAGCTCGGTTACAAGCCTTATGACGTGTTGTTCACCACCGACGAGATGATCCAGAAGCAGCCGGCGCTGGTGAAGGCGTCCGTCGCCGCGATCAAGAAGGGCTGGGCGAACTTCCTGACAGATCCCAACAAGGTGAAGCCGGTTGTGCTCGCCCTCAACACCCAGATCCCGGCGGAAGTCCATGATCTCGCGGTCAAGGAAATGATGAGCGACCTGTTTCCCAAGGATCATGCCAGGATCGGCTGCATGGTGGATGCCCGCTGGGAAGAACTGGCCAAGCAGCTTCGCGATGTCGACTTCCTGCCGGCGTCGTTCGACGTCAAGCAGGCCTACGACAAGACCCTCGTTCCGGGATGCTAGCCCCGGCCTCCGACACGGCAGCGGGCAGTGTGGACTCGCCGTCCACGCTGCCCAAGCGTCCGGGTGGCGTGTCGATTTCGCTGCGCGGCGTGACGAAAGTTTTTCCAACCGGTGTCACCGCGCTCGAGCCCATCGATCTCGACGTCGCCGGCGGCGAGTTCGTATCGATCGTCGGCCCATCGGGCTGCGGCAAGTCGACCCTGCTGCGGATCGTCGCCGGATTGATCGCGCCCAGTGCCGGCATCTGCACCCGTGCCGAGAATGCGATGGCCGCCTTTGTCTTCCAGGAAGCGGCACTGCTGCCCTGGCGCAATGTCGAGCGCAACGCGCAGCTTTTAATGGAGCTCGAAGGCTTCACGCTCGAAGATCGTCGCCAGCGCGCGGCGCAGGCGCTGGAGCTGGTCGGCCTCTCTGGCTTCGAGAAATCCTATCCGCACCAGCTTTCGGGCGGGATGCGCATGCGGCTGTCCCTGGCCCGCGCCATCGCGCTGCGGCCCGATCTCATGCTGCTCGACGAGCCGCTGGCGGCCGTCGATGAGCTGACGCGCGACGTTCTGCAGGAGGAATTGTCCCGCCTGTGGCGGATGGCCGGCTTCACCGCCTTGCTGGTGACGCATAACGTGCACGAGGCGGTCTATCTCTCCGACCGAGTGGTCGTCATGTCTTCCCGTCCGGGGCGCATCTTGAAGGTTCTGGATGTTCCGTTCGCCTTTCCGCGTAGCCCAGAACTGCGATCGACGCCGGAATTCGCCCGCCTGACCGGCGAAGTCTCCGCCACCTTGCGCCACCGCGATCATCTCTGAGGACGTCATGGCCACCCCGCCCGCTGCCCCGCCGTTCTTCAGCACCGTGACCGCCGCGGTCATCAATGTGTTTCCCGTGGTGCTGGTCGCCGTGCTGGCGATCGCCGGCTGGTACCTATTGTCGGTCACCGTCTACGCTGGCAAGGGCTTCCTCTTCCCGGGGCCGCAGGAAGTCGGTCGCGCGTTCATGGAAAACGGCCCAACCATCGTGAAAGCCACGCTGGTGACGCTCAAGGAAGCGTCGCTCGGTTACTTCGCCGCAATTGTACTCGGCATCGGCAGTGCCGCGATCCTCAGCCAGTCGCGTCTGCTCGAACGCAGTTTCTATCCCTATGCCGTGCTGCTGCAGACCGTGCCGATCGTCGCCGTGGCGCCGCTGATCGTGCTGTGGTTCGGCTACAACGACCTGTCCGTCATCATCATCAGCCTGATCATTTCGTTATTCCCGATCATCAACAACACGCTGCTGGGGCTGCGCTCGACCTCGCGCAACCTGGTGGAGCTGTTCGCGATGCACAAGACAGGCCGGCCGGCGACGTTCTTCAAGCTGCGTTTTCCGGGCGCCTTGCCCAGCATCATCGCCGGTCTGCGAATCTCCGCCGGCCTTTCGGTGATCGGCGCGATCGTCGGCGAATTCATCATCGGTTCCGGTAACACGCAGGGCGGGCTTGGCGTGCAGATCATTTTTGCGCAAGGCCGCATGTATACCGCGTTGCTATTCGCCGAAGTGATCTGCGCCACGCTGCTGGGCTTCCTGTTCTTTGCGATGGTGAGTGCCGTCGGCACGCTGACCCTGCGGCACTGGCACGAATCGGCCACGACCGACTGATAGCGGAAAAGCAACCGAGGCCGCCATGACCTATAACGCTCTGCCGATCGTCGATATGCAGTCGTTCCATGAAGGGACGGAGAGTGAGCGGCTGACCGCCGCCCGTGCCTTCGGGCGAGCGTTCGAGGAGAGCGGTTTCGTCGCGTTGACGGGGCATGGCATTTCCGAAGCGATGATCCAGTCCCTGTACGAGACTGTGAAAACATTTTTTGCCATGCCGCTTGCCGACAAGATGAAATACGCTTTGCCGCAGCGCGCGCTTAATCGCGGTTATCTGCCGATCGGGATGGAGACCGTGGCCGCGACGCTCGATAGGGAAACACCGCCGGATCTCTGCGAAGCGCTGGTATTCAAATCGCTGTTTCAGGAGGCGGAGCAGAAGAGGGGCGCCGGTGCCGGCAGTGAGCGATGGGAGAACATCTGGCCGGCCGAGCCATCGGGCCTGGCGGAACTGGTGACGGGGTATTTCTGGAGCATCGACCGCCTGACCGGCACAGTCTACCGGATGGCCGCCCTTGCGCTCGATCTGCCGGAAAATCATTTCGAGCCGTACTTCCGCGAGCACTGGAACACGTTGCGATTCGTGAACTATCCAGACCAGCCCGTTGAGCCGTTGCCCGGGCAGCTTCGATACGGCGCTCATCATGACTATGGCGCGCTTGCGTTTGTTCGGCAGGATGCGGCACCGGGCGGATTGCAAGTCTGCGACTGTGACGGCGGCTGGCATGACATTCCGGCGGTCCCCGGAAGTTTCATTGTCAACGTTGGCGACCTGTTGTCGCATTGGACAAACGGGCGCTGGCGCTCGACATTGCATCGGGTGATGAACCCGCCCCGTGCTTTGACCGGCAGTACGCAGCGGTTGTCGATGGTCCTCTTCAGTCGCCCGGACGATGGCGCAGAGATTAGCTGCCTTCCGACATGTCATGATGCGCTGCTTCCGCCGAAATACCTGCCCGTGAAGGCCGGCGCTTTCACACGCGCCAAGATGGAGCAGTCGGCAGCGCAGAAGGCGCCGGTGGAATCGGCCGCGGTCTGACCACAGGAGAAGCCATGAAACAGGTTCCGGTCATCGACATCGCGCAATGGTTCACCGGTGCCGCCACCGCACGGGACGCCGTCGCGCGCGAGATCGATGTGGCCTGCACAGAATGGGGCTTCCTGCTGGTGAAAGGGCACGGGATCGATCCCGCGCTGATGCAGCAGGTGAAGGATGTCACCTACGCGTTCTTCGACCTGCCCGTCGACGAAAAGAGCGAGTACGCGGCGGCGAAGCGCGCCAGCGGTGGTCGCGGTTACTATCCATTGGTGTCGAAATCGCACGCGCGTACACGCGGAGAGAAGGACGCACCCGGCGATCTGCGCGAAAGCTTCTTCGCAGGTGTCGAGCCGGTTGCGGGCGATGACTACACCACCCGCCCTGAAGCCAATCGCTATTTCGCGCAAAATGTCTGGCCCCAACGGCCGGTCGAGATGCGGGCGATATGGGAAAGCTATTACACGGCGTGCAGCGATCTCTCGCGCGAACTGATGCGGATCTGCGCACGGGCGCTGGGCCTTGCCGACAACTGGTTCGACGACAAGGTCAACCGCCCGGTCAGCACCCTGGCGACCCAGCATTATCCCAAGCTGGAAAAGCCGCCTTTGCCGGGGCAGGTGCGTAGCGGCGCGCATACCGATTTCGGGTCGCTGACGCTGCTGCTGACCGAGGATCGTCCGGGCGGGCTGCAGGTCCAGGGCATGGACGATGCGTGGCACGACATCCGGCCGGTGCCGGGCACATTCATCGTCAATCTCGGCGATCTCATGGCGCAATGGACCAACGATCGCTGGCGCTCGACCCTGCATCGCGTGGTCAATCCGCCGCTGGATGCCGGTGATGCCGCGCGGCGCCTGTCCATCGTCTATTTCCACCAGCCGAATTACGACGCGCTGGTCGAATGCATCCCGTCCTGTACCGACGCGGTCAATCCGCCGAAATACGCGCCGGTGACCTCCGGCGATCACCTGACGTCGAAGCTGCGCCAGGTCGACAGCGTCGCCAAGAAAGCCTCGTGATGCGCGCCGCCGCGCCGCCGAAAGCCGCATCGGAAGGTTACCGGCTGATTGCGCCGGTGCCGCTGATGCCCGGCTTTGCGGCGCGGATTGATCTCGATCTCGGCCACCGGCTCACGCCCGAGGTAAAAGCCGAGCTGCGCCGCGCGCTGCTGCAGTTCGAGGTGCTGACCTTTCCGGCGCAGGATCTGCGCCCGGAGGCGCATATCGATCTCGGCTCGGCGTTCGGCACGGTGTTACCGGGGGCGGCGTTCTTCCCGCGTAAGGAGAACTATCCGGAGATCGAGGTCATCACCTTCGACGCGGACCACCCGCCGGAGCTGAATGTCTGGCACAGCGACGTGACGTGGAAGAACCCGCCGCCGACCGGCACGGTGATCCAGATCACCGAACTGCCAGAGACCGGCGGCAACACGATCTGGTCGAGCGGCAGCAAGGCGTTCGACGCATTATCCGAGGGGTTTCGCGCCTATCTGCGCGGGCTGACTGCAACGCATAGCTGGCAGGGCAGCCTGGTGCAGGATGCGCTAGAAATTGCCGGCGAAGACGCCGTGATCAACGCGATCCGCAAAAACAAGGCGGTCGTTCATCCCGTGATCCGCAGACATCCTGAGTCGGGAAAAGATGTGCTGTTCGTCAACGAGGCCTTCACGCGCAAGATCAACGGCGTCTCGTTCCGGGAGAGCCGCGCCATCCTGGCGTTCCTGCGCGACTGGGTGGTACAGCCGGAATTTGTCTATTCGCATCGCTGGGAGAAGAATGGCATCGCCGTCTGGGACAATCGCTCGACCCAACACTACGCTGCCGCCGATTATTGGCCGCACCGCCGCGTGACACAGCGCGTCACGTTTCAATCCGACGCCGATCGATAAGACATTAAGGACGTGGGCAAGGGCGGGGCCTTTCCCCAGCTTTATTCTTCAGCCCGATGTTCTCTCGCCATTCATCTTTCCTATGGGACGGCAGGTTGTCCGGACGCTATTCTCCGCGTCCGCTTCCCCCGGACTGGCAATCCGCCCGTCCCGTGCCTACATCTGGACCCATGCCTGACTCCTCTCCCCAATCGCATCTGAATTTCGTTTCCGATCTGCTCGCCCGTGCCAAAAAGGCCGGGGCCGACGCGGCCGATGCCGTGCTTGTCGAAGGCTGGTCGATCAGCCACGCGCGGCGCCTCGGCAAGCTGGAAAAGCTTGAACGCTCCGAAGGGCAGGATCTTGGCCTCAGGGTCTTCGTCGGAAAGCGCCAGGCGATCGTCTCCAGTTCCGACCGCTCTCCGGCATCCATCGGGCCGCTGGTCGAGCGCGCCGTCGCGATGGCCAAGGCGGCACCAGAAGATCCGTTCTGCGGCCTTGCCGATCCCGCCGATATCGCCAGGTCGCTGCCCGATCTTGACCTGCTCGATCCCGTCGAGCCGTCTGCCGAGACATTGGTGGAACGCGCGCGCGCGGCTGAAGACGCGGCAATGGCGGTCAAGGGCATCACCAATTCCGAAGGCGCCGAAGCCGGCTGGGGCCGCTCGACCGTCGCCATCGGCGCCACCAACGGCTTCGCAGCGGCGTATGCGCGCTCCAGCCATTCCGTCAGCACCTCGGTCATCGCCGGCGAGGGCACCGGCATGGAGACCGACTATGATTATTCGAGCGTGCTGCATGGCGCCGATCTCGAAAATCCCGCGACGGTCGGCAAGCGTGCCGCCGAGCGCGCGATCAAGCGTCTCAACCCGCGCAAGGTGGACACCTGCAAGGTTCCGATCATCTTCGACCCGCGCGTCTCGAACTCGATGATCCGCCACTTCGTCGGCGCCATCAACGGCGCCGGCATCGCGCGCGGCACCAGTTTTCTGAAAGCGAAACTCGGCCAGAAGATTTTTCCCGAAAGCGTCACAATTGTCGAAGACCCGTTCCGTAAGCGCGGGCTTGCTTCCAAACCAGTCGACGGCGAAGGCCTCGCGCCGCAGCGCCGCAATCTTATCGACAAGGGTGTGCTGACGACCTGGCTGCTCGATCTGCGCTCCGCGCGTCAGCTCGGGCTCAAAAGCACCGGCCACGCCGCGCGCGGCACCTCATCCCCGCCGGGCCCGTCCTCGACCAATCTCTGGCTTGAGAAGGGCAACGTCACGCCGCAGGCGATGCTGCGCGACGTCAAGTCGGGACTGTATGTGACGGGACTGATCGGATCGGGCGTGAACGGCGTCACCGGCGATTACAGCCGCGGTGCCAACGGCTTCTGGATCGAGAACGGCGAACTGACCTTTTCGGTCAGCGAGATCACGATCGCCGGCAACCTGCTCGACATGTTCGCGCAGATGTCCGTCGCCGACGATCTGGAGTTCCGCTACGGCGCCGACGCACCGACGATCCGGATCGACGGACTGACTCTCGCCGGTCGCTAACCGCGCGGCAGATCACCACTACCTCTAAAGAATCGTCAGCCGATAACCATCGGCTGGCGCTGGGTTTTCTACGCCCTGATGCGGGGTTCTCCACAGGGCCAGCCCCCTGCTCACAAAATGTTCATGGCTTCCTGTCACCCGATGGGAAGAGAGTCGCCGGGCAGACAAGAAACGAAAAAGTCACCCGAGGAGACCACCATGGCCAAGCCGCAGCAGCACGAAAACACTGGCTCCAATCCGTCCTCGCGTGGAACGTCCGCGCCGGACGCCATGATGCAGGACGCGACCCAGAAGCTGATGAAACAGATGGAAGATCTTGGGCGTGCCATGATGGGCAGCGTCCAGCAGGCAACGGAATCCAACTGGGAGCTGATGCAGCGCATGTCGTCCTGCACCGATCCGATGGAAGCCACCCGTCAGGTCACCGACTGGATGAACGCGCGCCGCGACGCCCTGTTGTCGGACGGCCGCCGAATGACCGATCTCTGGCTACAGATGTACCGGACGGATCTCGAAGTCGCGGATGAAACGATGCGACGGGTGATGACGGATATGTCCACGATGGCCAGTCAGGCCGCGCCATCGGGACCTCGCGCCGTCCACGCCGCCGATTGAACGGGCGCGGCTGCGGTGTCGTTATCCGCAGTCGCTGGCTTTCAGGACGTGGCTTTATCGTAGAGCGCCGCAAGACGGATTGACCGGCGGACGCGCTCGATCGGAAAGCGAAGCACGTTTTCCTTTGACGATGTGCCTGCGGATGAGTCCGAGCTCACCGACAATGGTGTGTAGTTGCACGACTTCGCCCATTGCGCGGCCACCAGCCACGGCACCAGCGGATAACTCATGTAGTACAGGGGCAGCATAGCCTTTCCCCGCAAGTTGTTTTGTCGCCCTAACAGAATACGACCTGATCCTTAAGGTTCCGTGAGCGAATACGGGGCATGCCTCGCCGTTTCTGACACTTGCCTCCGCAGATCGCGCTACCGCGAGTCGCACACGATACTGACGACTCGATAACGCGTGGTATCCTCGGTTTATGCCGAATTTCGTGCATGAAAAACGGCTAGGGGGGCGTGTCGCTGGCGTGGATGAGGCTGGCCGCGGTCCGCTGGCAGGGCCGGTGGTCGCCGCGGCGGTAGTGTTCGACGCAGCGGGTCCGCCGCGCGCCCTGCGCAGGCTGATCGACGATTCCAAGAAACTCAGCCGCGAGGAACGCGAAACCGCGTTCACCGCCCTTCTGGTCGCCCGCCGCGACGGCAAGGCCTTCATCGGCGTCGGCGCCTCCAGCGTGCCCGAGATCGACAGCATCAACATCCTGCAGGCGAGCCTGCTGGCCATGCGGCGGGCCGTGCTGCGCCTGGCCCAAACGCCCGATCACGCGCTGATCGATGGTAACAAGCTGCCGGCCGGCCTGCCTTGCCCGGCGACCTTCCTGATCGGCGGCGATGCCCTGTCACTCAGCATCGCGGCAGCCTCGATTGTTGCGAAAGTCGTGCGCGACCGGGCAATGGTCCGGCTTGCAATGCGCTATCCGGACTTCGGCTGGACAACAAATGTTGGCTACGCCACCGAGATTCATACGCAAGCTCTGGGGCGTCTGGGACCCACACGCCACCACCGCTTGAGCTTTGCACCCTGTGCACAATTAACTCTAACCCTTTGACTCTAAAAAACATTTGACGGCGACTCGACGCTGACTCAAAGTCCGCGCCATGTCTATTTCACGCGCTCCGACGGGCGGGAGGAGCGATGAAGAGGCCGGCCAGATTTTGGTTGGTGACTGCATCGCACTGATGTCATCGCTTCCTGAGGGAAGCGTCGACATGATCTTCGCCGATCCCCCCTACAATCTGCAGCTCAAAGGCGAACTGCATCGTCCCAACCACAGCCTGGTCGACGCCGTCGACGATGCCTGGGACCAGATCGGCGATTTCGCTGCCTATGACCGGTTCACCCATGCCTGGCTGAAAGCGGCGCGCCGTGCCCTGAAGCCCGACGGCACGATCTGGGTGATTGGCAGCTATCACAACATCTTCCGGGTCGGTGCCGCGCTTCAGGACATGGGTTTCTGGGTGCTGAACGACGTGGTCTGGCGCAAGACCAACCCCATGCCGAATTTCCGCGGGCGGCGCTTCACCAACGCGCACGAGACGCTGATCTGGGCGGCGCGCGGCGAAGAAAGCAAATACACATTCAATTACGCCGCCATGAAGGCGCTGAACGACGATCTGCAGATGCGCAGCGACTGGCTTATTCCGGTCTGCGGCGGGCCCGAGCGCCTCAAAGTCGGCGGCAAGAAGGCGCATCCGACACAAAAGCCGGAAGCGCTGCTCCATCGCGCCATCCTCGCCGGCACCAGACTCGGCGAGACGGTGCTCGATCCCTTCTTTGGCAGCGGCACCACGGGTGCGGTTGCCAAAAAGCTCGGCCGTAAATTCATCGGCCTGGAGCGCGACCCCAACTATGCGGCGATCGCCAAGGCGCGTATCGCCGATGTGCGGCAGCTCGATTCCGACTCGCTGCAGGTGACGACAGGCAAGCGCGAAGAGCCGCGCATTCCCTTCGGCACGCTGGTTGAACGCGGCCTGCTGCGTCCGGGTGAAGTCCTGACCGATTTTACCGGTCGCCTGACCGCGCGCGTGCGCGCCGACGGCACGCTGGCGACATCGGGGAGCACCGGCGACCATCGCGGCTCCATCCACCAGGTTGGAGCGGCCGTTCAGGGCGCACCTGCTTGTAACGGCTGGATGTTCTGGTGCGTCAATCTGGAAGGAAAGCGCGTCCCCATCGACGTGCTGCGCCAGAAGGTCCGCGCGGAGCAGTTAACCTGACCGGACTGGACGGACCGCCGCCCGCGTTAACGACATAGCTCTTGGGGTGATGCTACAACCCTCGTCGGCCATTCCTGAACGGAGTCGCCGATGCGGGGGGCATGACGATCAAGGTCTGTTCAG
Source organism: Alphaproteobacteria bacterium (assembly GCA_965279355.1). Classification (GTDB taxonomy): domain Bacteria; phylum Pseudomonadota; class Alphaproteobacteria; order CACIAM-22H2; family CACIAM-22H2. The sequence continues at coordinate 1,824,249 of OZ257155.1, forward strand.
CACTTCGCCGGTTCTGCACCGCGGGCCTACTCGCTGCGGCACTCCTTCTATTCGCCAGTTCCTCCCGGGCACAGACGCTCAGCGCGCTTCCTCCAGAAGGAACGCTGACCTTCCGTGTCTTCATGTCGGGACAGGAAATCGGCCGCAAGACCACCCGTTTCAAACGCGAGGGCGAACTGGTGCATGTCGACACCAGCATCGAGATGGTCGCCAAATTTGCCTATATCCCCGTCTATCGCTACGAGCATCGCAATCACGAAATCTGGCGCGCGGACCAACTTGAGGCACTTGATGCCTGGACCAACGATGACGGCAAGAAAAGTGAGGTTACGGTCCGAACGGAAGACGACATGCTCCGCATGGTTTCCAGCGAACGCACCCTTCGGCTGCCACGCGACGCGCGGCCGTCGAATTACTGGCACCAGCTGCTTATCAGCACACAAACCGGCATCAACACTCAGCTCGGCGAAGCCATCGCGCTCGATACGACGGAGATCGGCAGCGAGGTAATTACGGCCCGCGGCGTACCGGTGCGAACCCGACATTTCAAGCTGCTCGGTTACGATATTGTCTACGGCGAACGCGTGAAGAAGCCGTATCTCGATATCGACCTCTGGTATGACGAAGTCGGCCTGCTCGTTCACATGACGTTCCCTTTCAAGGGTTTCAATTTCGTCTACGTCCTCGAATGATCTGACCCCTCCGGTCATCCAGCCGGGCGCCGCCGCCGTATAAGCGGCATGACCATCGCAATCCGTGCCGCGTTTTATGCCGTGTGGCTGGCCGCAGGCCTCCTGTTGCCGAGCAGCCCGGCGGCGGCGCAGAACCTGCGCGCCCTGCCGCCCGAGGGAGAGCTGACATTCCGCGTCTCCATGTCGGGTTCGGATATTGGCCACAAGACCATCCGGTTTGCGCGCGAGGGCGATCTGGTGAAGGTCGATACCAATATCTCATTCCTCGTCCGCTTCATCTCCATCCCGGTCTATCGCTACGACCATCGCATTCAGGAGACATGGCGCGGCGGCGACCTGGAGGCCCTCGATTCCCGTACCAATGACGACGGCAAGACGTCCGAAGTTCAGGTCCGCGCCGAGAGCGATATGCTACGGACGACGGCCGGCGGCAGAACCCTACGGCTGCCGCGCGACGCCCGCCCGTCGAGCTACTGGCACCAGACCGTGGTCCGGGCGCAGAGCGGGATCAACACCCAGCTCGGCGACGCGATGGCGTTCGAAGCGATCCCGATCGGCCCCGAGACCGTGATCGCTAGAGGCAAGCCCGTGACGGCGCAGCGCTACAAGCTGCTTGGGTATGGCGTGATCGACGGCGTGCGCGAACCGAAACCCTATCTGGACCTCGATCTCTGGTACGACGAGATCGGCCTGCTGTCGCATATGAAATTCGACTACAAGGGCTTTCAGTTCGTCTACGTCCTGGAATAGCGGCCCCAACTCCACTCATCCAATTACCTCCGGCGGGCGTATAAGCGGGGCATGACACGTTCCGCCCGTCCCGATCTGGTCTGGATCACCGGTGCCTCCTCCGGCATAGGCCGTGCCTTGGCCTTGCGTCTGGCGGCGAGCGGCAAACGCGTCGTCGTCTCGGCCCGCAGTGCTGGCGCGCTGGCTGAACTTGCCAGCATCGACCCCGCGCACATCACGCCCTGGCCCCTCGACGTCACGGAGAAAGACGCCGTGGCCGCCACCATTTCCGCGATCGAAACAGCCCATGGGCCGATCGGTCTCGCCGTTCTCAACGCCGGAACGCATGTGCCGATGTCGGCGCGCGACTTCAAAAGCGACACGATGCGACAGTTGGTCGACGTGAACCTCATGGGCGTCGTCCACTGTCTCGATCCCGTGCTGGCGGCGATGCGGATCAGGCGCACGGGTCATATCGCCGTCGTTGCCTCTCTCGCCGGCTATCGTGGCCTGCCCAATGCGGCCGGTTACGGCGCCACCAAGTCCGCGCTGATCAATCTCTGCGAGGCGCTGAAGCTCGATTGCGACCGCATCGGCATCAAGCTGCAGCTCGTCAACCCCGGCTTCGTGGAAACGCCGCTCACCGCGCGCAACGCCTTTCCGATGCCGTTTCTGATTCCCGTGGAACAAGCGGTGGACCGGCTCGTTGCTGGACTGGCCGGCAATCGCTTCGAAATCACCTTTCCGCGCCGCTTTGCGTTCCTCCTTAAGCTCGTGCGCATGCTCCCGTACCGTCTCTACTTCCCATTTATCCGCCGGACGACAGGACTATGAGCGACGCCGCCGCGACGCTTGATGCCTATGCCAGGCTTTATGAGACGCTGACGCGCTATCGCCTGCAGGACGTCCGTGCGCTGGCCACGCCGAACGTGCGCTTCAAGGACCCCTTCAACGACGTTCAGGGCGTCGATAAAATGATCGCGGCGATGGCGATGATGTTCGACCACGGCGAGCCGCACTTCGCGGTCCTGGACCGCACGTTCGGCACCCGCGGCGGCTACCTGCTGTGGCGTTATACGGTCGATGCGCGAAAGCCTAATGGCTTGATCATCGACGGTATGACCGCGCTGCGTTTTAACGAAGCCGGCAAGATCTTCGAGCATATCGACCACTGGGACGCTGCTTCGCAACTCTACGAGCATGCCCCCGTGCTGGGCCCGGTCCTGCGGATGATCAAGCGCCGGTTTCAGGTCCGGCCGGACTAGGCCTCAGCCCTTCCGGATACGGCGCCGCAGCTCCGCCTGCGCCATTGCGTCGATCGGGAAGCCCCAAACCAGCGTGACGGCCGCCAGCTTGAAGACGATCGGCAGCGCCGCATAGAGCGCGGTCAGCCCGTAGAGGGCCCCTTCCGAGTTGTTCGCCATCACCGAGAAGCCGAACGCATCGAGCAGCGGAAACGCCAGGCCGACCGCCAGCGCCTGCGCCAGCTTGGTCGCCATGGCCCACAGCGAGAAATAGAGGCCGGTGCGCTGGTCGCCGCCCGATGCCGTGTCGACATCGACCACATCCGCCTGCATGGAGGCCGGCAGAACCAAGTCGGCGCCGAACGCAATACCGGTCGCAAGACAAACTGCCACATAGGCGATGAAATCACCGGCGGACAGGAACGGCACCATGGCGAAGACGAGGCAGTTGAACAGCATCGCCAGACACCAGGTCCGGTGTTTGCCGTGACGCCTGGCGAGCTTCAGCCAGATCGGCATGCCGACAATCGCCGCCCCGAAATAGACGAGCAGGAACAGCCCGACATCTTCGGGTAGCAACAGGACATGCGTGACGAACAACAGGAACAGCGTCGCCGGCAATCCGTTCGCAATACCGTTGAAGAGGTAGCTCAGCAGCAGCCGGCGGAATGGCCGGTTATCGAGCAGAAGCCGCAACCCCGCGCGCCAGCCACCCGTTTTATGGGTCGTGACGCGCGGCGGCTCCGGGACGACGGCAAACAGCCCCGCGCCGCAAAGCGGCAGCAGCACCAGGATGAACCAGGCAATCGCGCCCAGCGACGATGCTGCTTCGCTCTCGTCTGGGCCCGTCAGGTTGAACGCGACCAGGAAGGTCGGCATGGACGCCGCCAGCATCACGCCGACCAGTCCGGCGATTTCACGCGATGCCATGACACGATTACGCTCGACGTAGTCCTCGGTGAGCTCCGCACCCCAGGCCTGATGCGGGATCGTCATCAGCGTCCAGCCGAGATAGACAGCGAGCGCGCCGAACAGGAGATACGTCGCCGTCACGTCACTGGACGGCCGGAACAGGAACCAGACGCCGATCAGCACCAGCGGCAGCGAGAGCAGAAGCCAGCTGCGACGACGGCCGATGCCGAAATCGAAACGGTCGCTCGCCCAGCCAATGAGCGGGTCGGCAATCACGTCAGCGACACGCGCCAGCAGCAGCACGGCGCCAACAACGGTGAAGCCAAGCCCGAGATCGACCGCATAGAACGTCGGCAGATAAAGCAGCAGCGGCAGGCCGAGCACGGCGGCGGGCAACGCCGGCAGACCGTATGCGATCAGAATGCGACTCGGCATCGTACTACAGTGCCGATCCGCGACGACTCCGACAAGCAAACGCTGCCCGGTGGATATCGGTGGCGTGACAGTTCAAAGAATTTCCGCGATTTACGGCAACGACCTTGCAGTGCGGCACACATCGGACCATATGGGACCGATTGGCGCGAGAAGCGAGCCTGTGGTTTTTCTCACGGTCTAGAAGGAGCCGGGGACTATGGCCCTCAGTGCACGCAGCCCGAAATCCCGCATCGCATTGATCGGTGCGCCCTCCGATCTCGGAGGCGCGAACCGTGGCTCGGCCATGGGGCCGAGCGCGTTGCGCGCGTCCGGCTTCGCCGATGCCTTGCGCCGTCATCACGACGTCATCGATCGCGGCGACGCTGTCGGCGTCGGCAACATGCCCGGGCAGACAATCGACAGCTGCCATCATCTGGACGAAGTCACGGCGTCGTGCCGCTCCGTGCGCGATCTCGTTGGCGCGGCGCTGCGCGACGGTGACGTGCCGCTGCTGATGGGCGGCGACCATTCGCTCGCCATCGGCTCGATGGCGGCAGTGGCGCGGCATTGCGACAGGATCGGCAGGAAGCTGTTCGTGCTCTGGCTCGACGCACACGCGGATTTCAATACTCCAACCTCCTCGCCGACCGGCTTTCTGTATGGCATGCCGGTGGCGGTGGCGACGGGCGACGGTCATCCGCAACTTCTGGAACTCGGCCATGCGCGGCCGATGCTCGACGTCGCGCGGGTGATACAGATCGGCGTGCGCTCCATCGATCCGCTGGAGGAAAAGCGCATCCGTGAGCGCGGCCTTCGCGTGCACGGCATGAAGGAAATCCGCAGCCGCGGCATGCAGTCCATCGTCACCGAAGCGCTGGACGAGGTGCGCCGCCAGGGTGGGCATCTGCATGTCAGCATGGATGTCGACTTCCTGGATCCATCCATAGCGCCCGGCGTCGGCCTGGCCGAACCGGACGGGCCGAACATGCGGGAAGCGGAAGCGTGCATGACGGCCATCGCGCAAAGCGGCCTGCTTGGCTCGTTCGACCTGGTGGAACTCAACCCGGTCGTCGATCCGTCGGGCGGCACGACGCGGCGCGTGATGCAGCTGGTCGAGCGGGCGTTCAGTGGCAGGCTGCAGGATGTTCACGAAGCGGTGCTTACGGCCGTATCAGTGCCGCCTGCGTGACATCGATGGTCCGCGCCCGGAATCCGGCCTCGCAATAGGCAAGATAGAACTCCCACATGCGCTTGAAGCGGAGATCGTAGCCCAGCGGCGCGATCTCCGCCCAGGCATGCTGGAACCGCTGCTGCCAGAGCGCCAGCGTGCGGGCGTAGTGCTGGCCGAAGAACTCTTGCCGCTCCAGCGCCAGACCGGCACGCGCCGCTTCGCGCGCAAATACGGTCGGGCTCGGCAGCATTCCGCCGGGAAAGATGTAGCGCTGAATGAAATCCACGCCGCGGCGATAACGATCGAACCACTTGTCCTCGATGGTGATGACCTGCAGCGCCGCACGCCCGCCAGGGACGAGGGAATCGCGCACCTTGCCGAAGAATTGCGGCCAGTACTTCTCACCTACGGCTTCGAACATCTCGATGGACGCGACCCGGTCGAACCGCTCCGTCAGGTCGCGATAGTCGGTGAGCCGCACATCGACGCGCTCCCCCAGCCCTTCCTGTTGCACCCGCGCCTTTGCATAGTCGAACTGCGCCGGAGAAATCGTGATCGCTGTGACTTTCGTCTGATACTCGCGCGCGGCGAAACTGGCGAAGCCGCCCCAGCCGCAGCCGATCTCCAGCACGCGCTCGCCGCCGGTCAGCGCCAGCCGTTCGCAGATCAGACGGTATTTATGGTCCTGCGCCCTGGGGAGATCGCTGTCGGGCGACGGAAACACCGCCGACGAATACGTCATGCTGCGGTCCAGCCAGCGGCGATAGAACTCGTTTCCAAGATCGTAGTGCGCGGCGATGTTGCGGCGCGACCCGCGGCGTGAATTTGGACGCACGCGATGCCAGAGCTTGTGCATCGCCATGAAGAGCTGCTTGCCGTAGGAGGCTTCCTCGGTCGTCTCGTTGACGCACAGCAGTTCGAGAAGCGCCGCCAAATTGGGCGTCTCCCAATCGCCATCCATGTAGGACTCCGCCAGACCAATATTTCCGGACGCCAGCGCCCGCCGCACGAAACGCGGCCGGCGGACAATCAGTTCAGCATGCGGCCCGGGCTCGGCACCGTCGAAGCGAAAGCGCCTCTTGTCTGGCAGGGTAACAATCAACGATCCCCGGCGCAGCGAGCGCAGGACGGAAAACATCAGGCGGAGCAATCGCGGCAGACCGATCTCTGCCGCGCCGTCGGCCTTTTGTGCAGCCTGGAAGTTCACGACGTTACCTCCCTGGTTGGCGCCACCGGACGATCCTGGAGCTTCGCCCCTTTCAGCCACAGCCGCAGTGCTTCCCAGTGAATACCCAGAATCACTTTCAGCGTCATCAATGGAAACAGCAAAAAGGCTCGAAGCAGGCCCCGGTCGGTCAGGGCCCGTCGCCGGCCAAAATGGGTGGCGATCAGCAGGTCGCCTTCCGGCACCGTTTCCCGGATCAGAATCGCCAGCCGGTCCCCCGGCTCCCTTACCTGGAAATGATAGTCCGCATCCATGCCGATGAACGGCGACACGTAAAAGATCTTCCGTGCCTGCTGACGCAGCGAGGCGCCTTTCTCGTGATCCTGTGCCACCGGGATCAGATAGGTGTGCTGCTCGCCGAAGGTATTCTTCACCTCATAGAGTACGGCCCGCAATGCGCCGGCACGGTCGTAGCACCAGAAGATGCTGAGCGGATTGAACCCGTAGCCGAGCAGGCGCGGAAAGCAGTGCAGATAGATCTTTCCGCCATCGACGGCGATGCCATGCTCGGCCAGATGCCGTTCCACCCACGGCCGCAGCGCCGAGCCGTCGCGCGGGCCGTGATCGCGGTCGTGGAAACCGAAAAGGCCGAATCGGTTGTGCCGGAACAGACGCAGCCGCGCCGCGAGCGACGGAATCTCGTCGAGATCGACCAGCATCGAAAATACACGATAGACAAAGCGGTGCCGCATCGGGCGCAGCCGACAGTGCATCACCTCGCCTTCGTAGAGGCAGCTTTCGGGCATATCAGTCCCCTGCCGCATTCTCCAGCGCCGGGCGCCACCGCGCCGCCGCGGGTACTGGCGCAATCTCGACCGGCTCCGGCAGTTGTACCGACCACGGGCGCCGAACGCCCAGGGCCTCGGCCGCGACCAGCCCCGAGGTCAGCGCATCCTCGTGGAAACCATAGCCGCACCAGCTGCCGCAGAACCACAGGTTCCGTGCGCCCTGGATTGTCGCCAATTCGGCCTGCGCGGCCAGGGTCCCGGCGTTGAAAATCGGGTGGTGATACTCGAACGCCGCAATGGTGAGTTCGTCGCGCGGCGCGCGCAGCGGATTGAGCGACACGAACAGAGGGCAATCGGGATCCAGCCGCTGCAGGCGGTTCATCCAGTAAGTGACCGACGCATTGCGGTTGCCGGTCAGACTGTCGCGGGCCGTGAGATAATTCCAGGCGCCCCAGGCGCGGCGACGTCGCGGCATCAGGCTGGTGTCACGATGAAGCACCGCCAGATTGGGCTGATAGCGAAAGGCGCCCAGCACGCGGCGCTCCGCATCGGTCGGCGAGTCCAGCATCTGCAGGGCCTGATCTGCATGCGCGGCAATGATCACGCGATCGTAGCGCCGCACGGCGCCGCTCACGTCGCGCACCAGAACGCCATTGCCCTCCGGCTTCACCGCCACGACCTTTGCCTCGGTGCGAATGCCGTCCGGCAACGCGCCCGCCAGCTTCTTCACGTACTCGCCTGAGCCGCCAGTCACAGTGCGCCACGGCGGCCGGCGATAGACCTGCAGCAATCCATGATCGTGAAAGAAATGCGCGAAGGAACGCGCGGGAAACTCGCGGATCGTTTCCAGCGGCACCGACCAGATGGCGGCCGCCATCGGCAGCAGATGCTCATCCACGAAATCACGCGAGAACCGGCAGCGCTCCAGCCAGGCGCCGAGCGAGGGACCGGGCAATGTCGCGCTGCTGTTCATCAGGTCGGGCGCTTCACGGAAGAAGCGCAGGCAATCCGCGACCAGCCGCCAGAAGGCGGGACGCAGCAAGTTGCTGGGCTGCGCGAAGAGACCCTTCAGATCGCCGCCGAGATACTCAAAGCGGCCCTGATCGACGCTGACGGCAAACGACATGTCGCTCGCATGCGTGGCGACGCCGAGACGCGCGAAGAGCTGTATCAGATTCGGATAGGTCCTCTCGTTGAAGACGATGAAGCCGGTATCGACCGCGATATCGCGGCCGCCAAACGGCACCGTCACGGTATTGCTGTGCCCCCCCAGCCGCGCGTCCTTCTCATACAAGGTGACGCGATGCCGCTGCGACAACAGCCAGGCGGCGCCAAGGCCGGACACGCCACCGCCGATGACCGCGACGTTCAGTGGGCCGCCGCCGATTTCACCATCCCGCGGACTCATGCTGCTTTCCCCCGAATTTTTGCATAGGCATCCAGCGCCCGTTCGCGCGCCACGCGATGATCGACGACCGGTCGTGGATATGTCTGATCGAGAATGACACCCGCCTTTGCCAGCACGTCGTCCGGTGCCTGAGCAGGCTTGTGGATCCATTCATCCGGCAACGTAGCCAGTTCCGGCACATAGCGGCGCACATAGTTGCCGTGTGGATCAAAGCGCTCGCCCTGCAGCGTCGGATTGAAGACACGGAAGTACGGCGCGGCATCGGCGCCGCAGCCCGCCGTCCACTGCCAGTTTCCCGCGTTATTGGCGAGATCGGCGTCGACCAGCGTGTCCATGAACCAGTCCGCGCCATCCTGCCACCGTTGCAGCAGGTCCTTCACCAGAAACGACGCCACAACCATGCGCACGCGGTTGTGCATCCACCCGGTGCGCCAGAGTTCGCGCATGCCGGCATCGACGATGGGAAATCCGGTCCGCCCGCGCTGCCACGCCTGCAGCAGTGCGCGATCCGTTGCCCACGGAAACGCCTGGAACTCCACGCGCAGGCTCTGCGTCGATAGCTGCGGGAAATGATGGAGCAGATGATGATTGAATTCACGCCAGCCGATCTCGCCGATGAAGCGCTCGGCGGCTTCGGACGTTCCCGCCGCCGCACGCACCGCATGCCAGATCTGACGCGGACCGATTTCACCGAACGCCAGATGCGGGCTCAGGCAGGATGTGCCGGGACGATCCGGCCGGTTACGCAAAACTGCATAGTCGGTCACGCCACCCGATACGAAGACGTCGAGACGCTCCCGTGCGCCGACTTCACCCGGCGTCCAGGTTTCGCGCAGACCGGCGGCCCAGTCGGGTTTCGTCGGCAGAAGCATCCACGAGTTCAATGCGTCGCTTTTTACTTCGCCATCGTAGCTATTCAGCCGCTTCGGGGGCGGTAGCGGCTGGGCCGGCTCCGCCAGCGCACGGCAGGCTTTCCAGAACGGCGTATACACCTTGAACGGGGCACCGGCTTTCGTCGCCACCGCGTCCGGCTCGAACAGCAGTGTCGCGTTGAAGCTCTTGCCCTCGACACCGCGCGCCGATAGCGCCGCTTTGACGGCGGCACCCAACGTCTTGCCGACCGGCTCGTAGACCCGGTTCCAGTAAACCGCCGTCGCGGCGGTTTCGTCGATTAGCGCATCGAGATGTCTGGCAGCGTCGCCTTGGCGAAGAACGAGCGTCGCGCCCCTTTTCCTTAGATCGGCAGCAAGGGCGGTCAGGCTGTGATGCAGCCACCAGCGTCGCGCAGCCCCATCGCTCTCGTCGAAGATATAGACCGGAACGATGGGACGACCCGTCGCAGCAGCATGGACCATCGCCGGATTGTCGGTGAGACGGAGGTCGTGTCGGAACCAGACGATCAGCGGAGCATCAGACATCAAAACAGCCGGGTCAGAGAAGACGCGGCATAGCCAATGCCATCCCGCTGTGCCTGATACGGGTCAGGTCGCGCGGTGGATCACTTTGTCTGAGGAGCGGGTTAGGTCGTGGAGCCCCCGTTTTTCCACGGCTGCGGCATCGTATCGCATCCAGGAAACGGATCGCCCGGGACAAGGGGGGAGAATGTCCCGGGCGCCGCGTCGTCCCGGCGGAGTAACCCGCCGGGACTGGACAGAGCGGGCTTACTTCTTGATGTCGCCCTTCTTGACCTCATCCTTCTTCACCTGGCCGGGCGCCGCGGCCTTGGCGGCGGGCTCGGCGGCCTTGCCGTCGCTCTTGATGGCGCCGGTCGCGGCCGGCTTCGCCGGGGTGCCGGTGGTCACGGGATCGGCGGCGAACGACGCCGTGCTCAGACCAAGACCAAGGGCAACAGCGAGCGCAACAGCAGTAAACTTCATGGCGAAAATCTCCTTCAGGGGTTGGGCGATCGACAAAACTACCGATCGGGAGGACAACGCCGGGGGAGGTCCGCTATTCCGGAATTCCGCGGTGCTCTTCCGCACAAAAATTTTGATCTCGCCCGGGAATAACTTTTTTCGCAGCCCGCCAGCGCATTAAGGCTTTGTGGCGGGATTGCGGCGTGGCCCAACTCCTGCAAGTGCGGCGGGCATGGAGGAACCCCATGTCTGACCCTGAAAAACCGAAGATCGACCTTGAGCGCTATATCGACGCAGTGGCGCCGGCGCTCGGGCTGAAAATCGCGGAGAAGGACCGCGCCGAGGTGCTGCTGCATTTCGGACTTGCGACTTCGATCGCGCAGCCGCTGATGGATTTCCCGCTCGATGAGAAGATCGAGCCGGCCACTGTCTTCACGCCGCAGCGGAAACGCTGATGGACCTCCCTTCACTCGACGCAATTGCGATTGCATCTGATATCCGCGCCCGCCGCCGCACGGCCATGGAGGTCGCCACCACGACGCTCGCGCGCATTCGCGCCGTCAATCCGCGCATCAATGCCTTCACCGCCATCTTCGACGAGCGCGCACTGACTGAAGCGCGGCGTGTCGATGCACTAATCGCCGATGGAAAAGACCCGGGACCGCTCGCGGGTGTCCCCTTCGCGGTGAAGAATCTCTTCGACGTGACAGGCGTCACGACGCTGGCGGGATCGATCATCCGGCGTTCCTACAAGCCGGCGGTCGAAGATGCGACGATCATCCGGCGGCTCTGCGCGGCCGGTGCTGTTCTGGTCGGCACCACGAACATGGACGAGTTCGCATTCGGATTCACGACCGAGAACGCGCATTACGGCGCCACCCGCAATCCGCACGATCTTGAGCGAATCGCCGGCGGTTCTTCAGGCGGCTCCGCCGCCGCCGTTGCCGCCGGACTCGTTCCGTTTGCCCTGGGCACCGATACAGGCGGCTCCATCCGTGTGCCAGCCGCGCTGACCGGCCTGTATGGGCTGCGCGCAACCTTCGGCCGCCTGCCGCGTACCGGCACCGTGCTGTTCGTCCCCAGCATCGACCATGTCGGCCCCCTCGCCCGCTCCGCACGCGATCTGTCGCTCGTCTATGACGTGATGCAGGGCCACGACGCGGCCGACACCTCCAGTTCCTCGCTGCCACCAGAACCGACGCAGGCGACCCTGACCGTCGGTATTGCCGGCCTGCGCATCGCCGTCGCCGGTGGCTACTTCCAGCGCTACGCCGCATCCGAGGCCCGCGAGGCGGTCGATCGTGTCGCGCTGCACCTCGGCGCAACCCGCGACATAGCGGTGCCGGCGCCAGAGATCGCGCGCGCTGCCGCGTTCCTGATCGGCCAGGCCGAAGGCGCCTCGCTGCATCACGACAATATCCGCGAGCGATTCGATCGGTTCGATCCCGGCACCAGCACCCGCTTCCTCGCCGCCGCCCTTCTGCCTGCTGCGTGGTACGCCAAGGCTCAACGCGTCCGTCGCTGGCTGAACGATGAACTGGACCGGATGTTCGAGCAGGTCGATGTCGTGCTCGCCGCGACGACGCCGTTTACAGCACCCAAGCTTGGGCAACAGACCATCGACCTGAACGGCGAGACATTGATCGCGCGCCCAACGGTCGGGCTTCTGACGCAGCCGTTCTCGGCTACCGGTGCCGCGATCGTCTCGGTGCCGCTCAAGGCGAGCAACGGCATGCCGATCGGCGTGCAGGTGATCGCGGCGCCCTATCGGGAAGAGATCGCCCTGCGCGTGGCCGCATCGCTGGAGCGCGACGGCATCGCCGCCGCGCAGATCGCGGCCTGAGTTCTAGTTTCCGCTGCCGCCGAGGACGCCGCGCAGACGCTCGCCCGCACCAGGCGCGACGTTTTGCAGCCGCTCCTGAACACCGCCGGCGGCACCGCCAAGATTGAGTTGCGGCAGAGCCTTCTGCAACTCGGCAATCGCCACCTTCGATGATTCCGACGCCAGCGTCCCGATCACGCGCTGGGAGATTTCCGCCGGGGTCGCGCCGCCTTTGTCCTTGCCGATGTCCCGCAGGCGAATGGTCGGAAGCTTCGCCGACAACTGCCGGCCCTGGAGCAGGCTGGCGGTCGCCGTGACCTGTCCGTCAATCATCTGCAGGTCTTCGATAATGAATTTCTTTTCGTCTTTCTTCTCGGCCGACGCCGGCGACGACGACGACGATCCGGAAGAAGAGGATGTGGACCCTGGGCCCGACGAACTCCCGGCTCCCTGGCCCGCATATGCGCTCACGTTCTGCTGCAGCTTCTCGAGGTTGCCGCCGCTGTTGCCGCGCTCATAAGTCACCTTTGGCGCCTGTATAAGCACCTGCCGGATCACGATCGGGTTCTTTGTCAGCGATGAGGTATCGACCTTGAGCGTGATGTTGCCAAGCTCGAACGCTCGCAATGTCGAGAAGCCTGCAGGATTGGCAACCGTCAGTCCGGTGATCGCCCCCTCGCCGCTGGTCGGCGACAACGATACGGCATTCACCGCGACCTGCGCTTGCGTCGCTTCGGTGCCGTATTTCTCGATTGCCGCCTTGAGAATGGAATCCAGATTCGAGTAGAGGAAATAGAGGCCGGCACCAGCAACGACCACAAGAGCCGCCACCGCGATCAGGATCTTCTTGAGCATCGCACTCTCCTTGCCGGAGCGCGTCTCACCCGGCGGGTTCCAGGCGCCCCCCTCAAATGACAACAGCCCAGCGCCGGGCGGTCAAGCCGCCAGGCACCGGGCTGCGATTCCGCCTTATTCGTCAGCGCGCGGCCGACGCCCTGGACTTGTTCCACGGGCAATGGGCCTTGCTGGCCGTCTGTGTATCGAACTCACCGCGCGTGTTGGGATATTCATAGAAGACAACCGAGCCGTCGGGCATGCAGATCGGGTCGAGGAAGCTGCTCTGGGGATCCATCCGACCGTTGCCGCCGCATGCCGCGAGAAGCAGAGCACCGGCGACCACAACGAAACCTACGCGCATATTCTTATCTCCTTCATTTTTCGCATCGCTTGCCTAACGAATGTAAGGAGGAATTCCCCGATACCCATGTGTAGAGGCTGGAGCAATTGCGTGACACATTTCGGTCACAGCGAACGAAGGAGCCTGCATCCCGGGGAATACGGGAGCAGTCCGCTTCAAATAGTTTCAAGAAATAGTGGCGCGGCCGAAGGGACTCGAACCCCTAACCCCCAGATTCGTAGTCTGGTGCTCTATCCAATTGAGCTACGGCCGCACACGGGACTAACGTCCGGCCAGCCCCGAAGGCCGGTCAGCGAAAGGTGCGGGACACTACTTGACGCTCTGGGCGGGTGCAAGGGTTGCGCGCGGAAAACTGCGTGTAAAAACAAGCGTGGCGGCGTTGCCACCATCGGCCAGGATACGGCATGGGGGTCGATTCATACCTTGTTTGGATTAGGTTCCTTCGTTACGATCAAAATACAAGAATCGGCTCAGGGGCGGGGGTATGTATCCTATTGTTTCGACGGCATTTTTCGGGCGTCGTGCGAATATCCGCGCGGTCCGTGAAGGCGTGAAGCCGCGGCTCGGGCGGACAGTTGTCTATCTCAGCGCTGCGCTAAGCTTGGCGAACTGCTCCTACGTCTCCGATGCCCTGTGGCCGTCCCTGACCGGCAGCGATCCGCGCAGCGGCTCGTCGTCCACCCGTCAGGAAATTCCACCCTCGGCCGCCGAGCGTAATCCGCAGCCGACCTTCTCGCCTGCCAGCAGCGCAACAATGGCATCGACAACGATGGCCCAGGCGCCCGCGATGTCGGGCGGTCCCTCCACGGAAGTCGGCCGGCGTGCCAGCCAGATGCGCGAAGAAGTCCAGCGGCTGAATGCGTCTGTCTCCGGCCGTACCAACTCCGTGCAGCAGGTGCGTGTCGATGCGGTCCAGATCGCCCAGCGGTATCAGGGCCTGATCGCCAACATCAATGCACGTCTCCAGGTCGGCACCACCCCCGGCAACCCGATCCTGCAGGGACAGTGGAACCAGGCAAACGTCGAACTCGACCGTTATGCGGCCGAAATCGGCCAGATGACGGCCCTGTCGAACCAGGTCGCCGCCGATGCCGCCACCGCGGCCTTCCTGCTTGAATCCGTGCGCGCCGCCTATAGCCTTTCCGGCGCCATCGAAGACGACCATCGTGCGCTGGCCGGCGTCGAAGACGAAGTGAACCGTACCGTCGTCTCGATCGACCGCATGCTCAACGAACTCAGCGAAGACATCAGCCGCCAGTCGGCCTATGTCAGCCGCGAGCGCAGCAACATGACGGCGCTGTCGGCGGCCATCAAGAACGGCGAGCTCTACGGCACCGGGCTTGGCAATCGCGCCTTCTCCAATGTCGCACCGGCCGACGGTTCGCCGGCCCGTGTCGGCGTAGCGCCGGGCGCCTCGCCCTCCGCCGCCAGCCCGTCCAACCAGGCCGCCGGCAACCGTCCGCTGGTGGTGATCCGCTTCGACCGCCAAAACCCGTCTTATGAGCAGGCGCTCTACACGGCTGTAAGCCGCGCCATCGAGCGCCGCCCGAATGCGGTGTTCGATCTCGTCGCCGTCAGCCCCGGCCGCGGTAACCAGGCACAGATCGCCCTCGCTGCGTCGAACGCGAAGCGCCAGGCCGAGACTGTCGCCCGCTCGCTGACCGATATGGGGCTTCCTCCGGACCGCGTGTCGATGTCCGCCTCGACCAGCGCTGGCGCCCAGAGCAACGAGGTCCACGTCTTCGTGCGCTGATCCGCAGCAACAGATCAAACAAAAGGCCGCCGATGAACCGGCGGCCTTTTTCTTTTCCGGCCTGTGATGACGTTGTGTCAGGCCCCTCACATCCCTGTCATATGCGAGCGCGGTATTAGGCCGCGCTGAGCCCGGTTCATCTCCTCGGCGAGGTAATCCACGAGTTGCGTCCCCGGCATCGTCCGCGCCCGCCGGTATTCCCCCAAAGCTTGGGGCTGGCGAAACTCCATTAAAAATGATCTATGATGTATCCAGCCATCTTAATTTAAGATGGACAATGCGGAGCGTTGCCTATGGATGCCAGCGATCTCACCGTCTTTGCCGCCGTCGCCCGCGAGGGCGGCTTCACCAGAGCGGCCCGTGTGCTCAACACCGTCCAGTCCAATGTGACGCAGCGCATTCGCCAGCTTGAGACCGAGCTCGATGTGAAGCTGTTCGACCGCCACAGCCGCGGCGTGACCCTGACCAGCGCCGGCGCACAGCTCCTCCCTTACGCCGAGCGCATCGGCAAACTGCTCGTGGAAGCAAAACAGGCCGCCGCCGACGGACCGGAACCGCGCGGGCGCATCGCGATCGGCGCTTTGGAAACGGCAACCGCGGTGCGCCTGCCGTCGGTGCTGGCCGGTTATGCCGCGTCCTATCCCGATGTCGATATCGAGTACACGACGGGGACTTCCACCGCGCTGGTCGATGCCGTGCTGGCACGGCAGATCGATGGCGCCTTTGTCGCGGGACCGATCGACCAGCCAGACCTCACCATCGTGCCGATGCTGCAGGAAGAACTGGTGCTGGTCACGGCTCCCTGGGTCACCGATCTCGACAGTCTCTCGCGCTCACGCCGCCTTAAGGTGATCGTCTTCCGCCAGGGCTGCACTTATCGACAGCGCCTCGAGGCGCTGCTGGCGTCACACGATATCGTCGATGCACGACGGCTGGAGCTTGGCACGCTGGACGGCATCATCGGCTGTGTTGCGGCCGGTGTCGGCGTCACGTTGCTGCCACGCGCGGTCGTCGCCAAGGCAGACGCGGAGAAACGCGTGAGGCTGCACGCGCTGCCGCGCGGCGAAGGCCGCGTCGACACCGTGTTCGTTCACCGCAACGACGCGTTCGTTTCAACGGCGCTGCGGCGCTTCATCGAAATGGCAAAGGCGCAATTGGCTCTCGTCCCGCGCGATGGCCGCGCGGCGACGCCGAAACGCCGCGCCGCGTGAGCTTCTATATTCGACCCATCAGCAACAGGATGATGACGATCAGCAGAACGACACCCAGGCCGCCGCTCGGATAGTGACCCCAGCTGCCGCTATACGGCCAGACCGGCAAAGCGCCGACCAGCAGCAGGATGAGAATGATCAGAAGAATTGTGCCGATACCCATGGTCGTGCCCTCACCGCGCGGTAATAGTCGGTCCGAAGCAAGAAAGAGCTTCGGTACTCCAATACGAAACGTGAAGAATGCTTTTCAGTTCCGCATCCTTGCCGTGACGCGCATTCTGTTCGTCTTTCTGTCCCTGATCGCCGCCACTTCAGTCTCTGCGCAGCCGGCGATCACCGAAACGGACCGCGCGGAATTTCACCGTATTATTGAAGCGCAGATCCAGGCCTTCCGCCATGATGACGGCGCGGCAGCCTTCGCTTTCGCATCACCCGCAATCCAGGGGATGTTCGGTACGCCGGACAATTTTCTGGCGATGGTCCGCGCCGGTTATCCCGCAGTTTATCGCCCGCGTGACGTACGGTTTGCCGGTGTTACCGAGAACGAAGGCGAGCTGGTCCAGCTTGTGCAGATCGTCGGACCCGATGGCGTTAATGTGGTCGCCGCCTATCAGATGATTCAACTGCCCGACGGGACATGGCGCATCAACGGCTGCACACTGCTGGCTTCACCGCAGCGCGGCGTCTAACTCGTTTATTTTGCGGCATTCGCCATCGGCACGGCCGCCGCGTGATGCCGGATGAACTCCGCCATGCGGGCCAGCGCCCGCAGCGAATTCACCGAGGTCGGCGCTTTGGTTACAAAGGCATGGGGCTCGCCCTCGTAACGCTGGTACTCCGCCGAGCCGCCGGCGTTGCGCCATGCCGTCGCCAGCCGCTCGCCCATGTCGGCTGGAAGATTCTCATCGACCGTCCCCTGCAGGATCAGGATCGGCGGCACATCGGTCGCCTCACCACGCTCAAGCATCTTCACCGGATTGCCTTCGGCCATCGCCGCCTCGCTCGGCCAATAGGCGGCGTGCGAGTCGAGCAGCATCTTCACGCCGCGCTCTTTCGCCATGTTGAACCGCGCCAGCGGATCCGCGACCGGCCAGCAGGCAACGATGAAGCTGAGGCTCGCAACACCGGGGCCGGGCAAAGCCGCATAACGCGGATCGCGCGGCCGCAAAGCCGTGCAAAGCAGCTGATGCCCGCCGCTCGATGAGCCGAGCCCGCCGACCAGTTCCGGCCGCGTGCCGAACTTTTCGGCGTTCATCTTGAACCAGCGGATGCCGAGATTGATGTCGGCGATGGGCGCCGGGTAAATCGCCTCGGGTGCGTTGCGGAAATCGAGCGAAGCAACCACCACCCCGCGCTGCGCCAGCGCCTCGGCGATCGGAGCATTCATGGTGCGGGTTCCCGACGTCCAGCCGCCGCCATGCACATCGACCACAGCCGGAAATGGACCCGGCCCCCTGGGATGATAGATCCGGGCCAGTACTGGCGCGCCGTTCAGGCGCTGGTATTCCTGATCGCTGGTCTCGAACTCAAAAACCGAAATCTCAGCCATATATCCACCCCTCGCGTGTCACTGAACGCAGTTTGCCCTCAGACAGACTGAATCAACAGTTTCTTGTCATACCGCGCGGGAAGCAGCAGGCCGCGTGATACGTTGTCATCCTGGCGCACTGCCGTGCCGGATGGAGGCTTCATGCAAAAACCCTGGATTCGAACCGCGACCGCTCTGGTCCTGGGCCTGTTTCTCGCCCAATGCAGCATCGAACCCGGATCCAGTCAGGGCAACAGCGGCGGTGAAAAGCAGCAACAGGCCCAGGCCGAGCCGAAACTCGGCACGCTTGAGCCCGAGCAGGCCCGCCGTCTGCAACGCATCATGGCGCCCCTAGTCCAGCAGATGAATAGCAAACTGCCCATCGAAAAGGTGAAGATCGGCCTGATGGAAGACGATCACATCAATGCCGCCAATGCCGGCAGCGGCCAGTTCCTGGTGACGACGGGTCTGCTCAAGAAGTCCAATGACGAGCAGCTCCGGGCTATCATGGCGCATGAAGTCGCGCACGAGGATCTCGGCCATGTCGCCAAAACCCAGATGCTGGCGACGGGCGTCGGCGTCGGCCTCAGCCTGCTGGAGCAGATTTTTCCGGGTTCCGCCGCGCTCTCTCCAATCGCCGGGCAGCTGGTTGTAAACGCCTATACCCGCCGCGAAGAATCCGAAGCCGATGCGCACGCCGTCGAACTCATGAAGCGCGCCGGCTACGATGGTAAGACACTGATGGTCAACTCCCTGGAGTGGATCGCCAAGACCGAAGGATCCAGCAGCGGCGGTTTTTTTGCGACGCATCCCGCGACGGCGGATCGCATCGAGGCGCTTAAGCAATGACGGCCGTCCGAGAGTCGCGTTTGGCGCGCTTTCAACAAATGGTGCAACGCACGTAGGGGTGTCGATGCGCTGCCCTAGAGTAAGTCCGCCGACGGACTAGAGACTCATCCCCATCAACAAAGCATGCGGGACACGCCACATTCGTCTCACAGCACCGCGAGAATCCGCGGTCTGAAACGGAAAGCGCGCCATGACGACAATGCATTTCCCGAGCGGCCGGTCTCTGACTGACGAGGCACGCACGCTGTCGGAAACAAAATTGGGCCGCCGCCTAGCAAGCCTCGGAACCTATCTGCTGGCGACGGCCGCAGCCATGGCCGTCGGCCCGGTTCTCTTTATGCTCGGCGAGCGCGGCACGGTGCTGAACTGGTCGAACCTGTTTCTGGACTTCGTCGAATAGACGATCGACGGGGCGGCGGCTGGGCCGGCCACAGGCGGTTGCCACCCTCCAACCGCGCTATGACGGTCCGGCCGCCCGGTTTCCTTCCTGATAGCTATTCCCGCCCCTTCACCCGCTGAAACGTCACGTGGTGAATGCTTTTCTTGCCGCTCATCGGATTGACGATCTCGGGCGTGTGGACCAGCAGCCGGTCGCCCTCAATCCGCCAGTAGCGAAGCTGCTTGGTGCCGGTCCAGAGCTCGTTCCAGGAGACGTCGAGATCGTAGGTCACCGTGTTGCCATCGACGTGGTAGGTGCCGGCATAGGCGATCAGGCTGCGGAACAGCGCTTCCGCTTCAGCCGGGCTCGGCGGATTGCTCGCTGGTTTCTTGCGGCTCGAATCCACCGTCAGCATCAACAGCCGGCCATCCGGCGCGAAATTGAGATAGCCGTTCGGCGCGGAACTGAGGCCCGACTGCGCCCCACTCTTGGAGCCGACCTCCTCCACCGTCCCCGATATCTGTTTCCATGTGCCGATCAGGGCGGCGGCGGCCAGCTCGTTTTCCATTTTCAGTTTCCCTCGATGCGGTAAGGTCGCGCCTTATAACCTACGCTTCGATCACAGGGGAAACGAGTCATGGACCTTGGTTTGGCGGGACGCCGCGTGCTGATCACCGGCGGGTCGCAGGGGATCGGCCTTGCGGTCGCGGAAGGGTTTCTTGCCGAAGGCGCGGATGTCGTGCTCGTCGCCCGCGACAAGGAACGCCTGGCAAAAGCCGTCGCCGATCTTGCCGGGCGAGGCAAAGGAAAGGTCACCGGCAAATCCGTCGACCTGTCGCAGCGCGGCGCACCTGCTGCACTGGCCGAGGAATTTTCCGATACCGATATCCTGGTGAATAATGCCGGCGCGATCCCGATCGGCGACATCTTCCAGATCGACGAGGATCAGTGGCGGCAGGCGTGGGACCTCAAGGTCTTCGGCTATGTAAATCTCACCCGCGCGATGTACGCGAAAATGAAAGGCAAGCCGCCGAAGGTGATACTCAACGTGCTGGGCACCGGCGGCGCCAAGCCGATGTTCCGCTACGCCTGCGGCACACCGGCCAATATCGCACTGGATGGCCTCACCCGGGCGCTTGGCGGCCGCAGTCTCGATGACGGCGTCCGCGTCGTCGGCGTCAGCCCGGGCGGCGTCGAGACGGAGCGCTGGAAAGGCATCCACATGAAGCGGGCCCAGGAGAAATTCGGCGATCCGTCGCGTTGGCGCGAAGGCCTGCACCAAGACCAGCCGCTCGGCCGCGCCGCGCAGCCCGACGAAGTGGCCAACGTCGTGGTGTTCATGGCGTCGGACCGCGCGAGCTGGGTGTGCGGCGAGGTCGTCACCGTCGACGGCGGACGGCTCTATCGCGAGCAATGGTTCTGAAATAACGAATTCCAGCCTCGCACCGGTCTGGCAAAGGGCCGGAATTTGCGCGATGCTGAGGCAACAATATTTGGGAGGAATGCCATGCTTCGCCATTTCGTTGCCGCTGCTGCGGTCGCGGTTATCTGTGCTCAGCCGCAGGCTATGGCCCAGACTTATCCGACCAAACCCATCAAGATCATCGTGCCGGTGCCGGCCGGCGCCCTGACCGACATCGTCGCCCGCCGCATCGGTGCCGAGATGTCGACCCGCATGGGACAGACCTGGGTGATGGAAAACCGCCCCGGCGCCAATTTCATGCCCGCAGCGGAAGCTTGCCGCCACGCCGCCTCGGACGGCTACACGCTCTGTGTCTTCACCACGTCGACACTGACCTTCAATCCACACCTCATCACCAACATCCCCTACGACGTCGAGAAGGACTTCAAGCCGATCATCAATCTCGGCATGCTGATCGGCGGGCTGGTCGCCTCGCCCAAGCTTGATGTCAGCAACATGGCCGAACTCAGGGCGATGGCCCTGGCGCAGCCCGGCAAGCTCAATTTCGGCACCTATGGACCGGCGAGCAGCGCCAATGTCTTCCGTCAGTACATGTCGGACCAGTGGAAGGCCAACATCGTCGAAGTCGCCTATAAAGGATCGAACGAACTGGTCGCCGCGCTGATCTCCGGCGAGATTCAGATGACCTGGACGGCAGTCGGCAACTGGGCCGACAACCCGAACAACAGCAAGGGTAAGATACTCACCATCGACGCGAGCAAGCGCATGCCGCTGATCCCGACAGTGCCGCTCTACGCTGAAGTCGGCTTTGGCGAATATCCGATCCACACCTGGGTTGGGCTGTTCGCGCCAGGCCAGGTTCCGGATGCGATCGTCAACCGGGTGAATGCCGATGCACAAAAAGTCCTGAGCGATCCGCAGATGGTGAAGTTCCTCAACGACCAGATGATCGAGCCGATGGTGACATCGGCACCGGAATTCGCCGCCTACGTCGCCAGGGAACGCGTGGAAACCGGCAAACTGTTTGCCCGGTTCAATATCCCGAAGATTCAGTAGGCCCCGGCCCCGCGCGCACCCTCACCCTCCCGTTGGGGCGAGGGTTTCAAAATTCACCGCAATCTCATACTCCGTCTCCCCAACGGGGAGAGGATTGGGGTGAGGGGGTCGCGCCTCGCGCGGAGTGTTAGAAGCTATCGATGGATTCCATCGTTACTATTGCCATCCTCGGGGCCGCCGCGGCAGGCTTCGTTCAGGGACTTTCAGGCACGGCGTTCGCGATGGTGGCGCTCGCCGTGTGGGCGTGGGCGATTCCGCCGCAACTCGCCGGACCGATGGCGGTGTTCGGTTCGCTGATCGGACAGCTCATTGCCCTCCGCTCGCTCCGCGAAGGGTTCCAGTTCAGGATCGCGGCACCCTTCATTCTGGGCGGCGTGCTCGGCGTTCCGGTCGGGGTCTGGCTGCTGCCGCAGATCGACCATCTCGCCTTCAAAGCGGGGCTTGGCGTGTTTCTGGTCGGCTGGTGCGCGACGGTGCTGCTCGCCGGCGACCGCGCGCAGATCAAGGCCGGCGGCCGCGTTGCCGACGGACTGATCGGCTGGACGGGCGGCATTCTGGGCGGAATCAGCGGCCTCGCCGGAGCCGTACCGACACTGTGGTGCACGCTCCGCGGCTGGGATCGTGACACGCAGCGGGCGGTCTTCCAGTCCTTCAACCTGACCATGCACGTGCTGACCTTTTCCGCCTATCTGGCGAGCGGCCTGATCACCCGGGAGGTCGCCTGGATGTTCGCCATCATCGTGCCGGCCCTGCTGGTGCCGACGCTGATCGGGCTCTGGCTGTACCGCCGGGTCAGCACCGCCGCCTTCCGCCGGGTGATTGTCATCCTGCTGCTGTTTTCGGGCTTCGGGCTGCTGGGATCGACAGTGCCGACGCTCCTGACGCGGTGAGCGGTTGCCTCGCTCCCCCGCCTCCGGTTAAATCCCGCAACCCAGACTCCGCAGGACGCGCATGACCTCCACGCCCCCCTATCAGAAGATGTTCCACGTTTCGTGGCATGAGTTGCACCGCGACGCCAAGGCGCTCGCCTGGCGGCTGGCCGACCGCCAATGGAAGGGGATTGTTGCCATCACACGGGGCGGGCTCGTCCCGGCTGCGATCGTCGCGCGCGAACTTAATCTGCGCATCATCGATACGATCTCCGTGTCGAGCTACGATCACATGAGCCTGCGCGCCGGCAAGATCCTCAAAAGCGTCGACCCGAAACTGCTGGCCAACAAGGACGAGCTCAAGGACTGGCTGATCGTCGACGATCTAGTCGATACCGGCACGACCGCCAAGATGGTGCGCGAAATCCTGCCCGGCGCGCATCTCGCCACGGTGTACGCCAAGCCGATGGGCCGGCCGCTGGTCGACAGCTACATCACCGAGGTCAGCCAGGACACGTGGATCATGTTCCCGTGGGACACCGAGATACAGTTCGCGACCCCGATCGCGGAGGCGAACGCCAACGGTAAGCGTTCGTGAGTCTGAAGCTCGATCCGACGGCACGTTTTCCACTTCTCGGCCCGGCCCTCCTCCTGTGCCTTGCCCTCGGCTGGGGCCTCAACTGGCCGCTCATGAAGATCGCGTTGGCGGAGTTTCCGCCCTGGACGTTCCGGGGCTGGATCACGTTCATCGGCGGTCTCACCCTTCTGGGTGTCGTGCGACTGACCGGCCCGGTTCCGGTGCCGCCGCCGAATGAATGGCGCAGCCTGGCCCTTGCCGGACTCTTCAACATCACGGGATGGAATGTGCTGATCGCTTACGGCGTAATGCTGGTGCCGAGCGGACACGCGGCGCTTCTCGCCTACACGATGCCGCTCTGGGCAATCCTGATCTCGAAATTCGCGCTGGGCGAGCCGATCGGCTGGCGGCGCGGCCTGGCGCTCGGTCTTGGGCTTTTCGGAATCTTCTCGCTGATAGAAGGAGACCTGGCCGCGTTCAGCGGCGCGCCGCTCGGTGTGGCGCTCTGTCTGGCGGGCGCCCTGTCATGGGCCATCGGCACCGTCATTCAGAAGCAGCGCCGGACAGTCCTTCCGGTGCTGGCCCTCACCGGCTGGCAGATCATCGTCGGTTCGCTGCCGATCCTCGCCATCATGCCGATCGTTGAAGGTGTGAGCATCCCTAGGGCAAGCACGGCGGCATGGCTGGCGGCGGCATCGGCCGCCTTCGTCTCGATCGCATTCTGCTACATCGTCTGGTTCCAGATGGTGAAGCTGCTTCCGGTGCAGGTTGCGTCCGTCGCCGTTCTGCTGGTCCCGCTGGTCGGCATGGTCAGCGGCGTTCTGATTCTGGACGAGCCGTTTGGCGCCCCGGAACTGCTCGCCACCGGCTTTATCGGCTGCGCGTTGTTGCTGATTTTCTTCGCCCCACGCACCCAGCCGACGCCGACCGCATCGGGCGTCTAGCAGCCGTAGAGCGGATAGCGCGAGAGATAGAGCGGATCGCTCCAGGGAAAGAGTTGCCGCTGCAGCTCGCGGAACAGCGCCGGTATGCGCGGATCGGCATCGGTTTCGATCCGGCCGGTCCACGCCGTCGCCTCGCTCAGCAGCGCGTTGCCGATGCAGAACGCCGCGTGCGCCGAGCTGCCGTTGCCATAGGCCGGCCCCGGGACAAGATCGGGCGCGTTACAGTAGTTACTGCCGCCGATGGGCCGACCGCCGAACCCCATCACGACGTAATAGCCGGGCCCGCCCTGCGGCGCCGACACGTAGGTCTTTCTCGGATGGCAGCTCGCGGCGCTCATCGCCTGTGCGACGAAATCGCCGTTGGGATCGCGGAAAGGATTGCCTTTGACGACCAGCGGCACGACCTGTCGCGACGCCGCGATGAAATGGTCAGGCAGCATGGGATTCACGACATAGTTCTGCGAGCGGATGCTGCCCGGCCCGCAAGCCGCGAGCAGCGCCATCAGCAACGCCAGCCCTGAAAATCGACGGAGCATCACGGTAGCGTGAACGCGCCATCCGGCCCTTCGTTCCGTCATGCCAGTTGGAAGCGCTCGAAGCGATGCAACGCCGCCTCGATGCGCTTTTTATGCTTTCGGGGCGCACCGCTCCCGACCCAGGTCCAGCGCTGAACCAGCAGCTTACGCGCAGCACGGTCCGTCTTGAGATCGATCGCCGCCACGATCTCATCATCTACCAGTACCGGCAGCGCGAAGTAACCGAAGGCCCGCTTCTCCCTGGGCACATATGCCTCGAACCGATGCTCATAGCCGAACAGGAAGTGAAGCCGCTTGCGCTGAATAATCAGCGGGTCGAACGGCGAAAGGATATGAACCGTCTCGTTGTCTCTATGAGACGCGGCAATCGTTTCCGGATGCGCCCAATGCTCAACCTTTCCAGCACCGTCGATCTCAACCTTCACCAGTTCGCCACGCCGAACTTTGGCGCCGATGAGTTTCCGCATCGCCGGTTTACGCGGTGCATCGAGATAACAGATGGAGTCCAGGCTGACGATACCCTGGGCACGTAGCGCGCGTTCCAAGAGATACGAGCGGACATCCGGCTCACCGGCAGGCTTAGGCGCCGTCCGCCAGCCAAAATGCCGATCCATCAACTCGTAGGTCTTCAGCATGCCGGTGCGTTCGCTGATCGTGACCTGACCGGCATAGAACGCCACCTGCAGCACCCCCTTCGACGGCTTACGGCTTGCCCAAGGGTGGTTCTTGTCGACCAGCACATCGTCGTCGATGTCGCGGATCGAGAACGCCCCTTCCTTTTTCAGGCGGGACAGGATCTTGCGGACATCCGCCTTGGTGACCGACGCGTACCAGCGTGGCGGTTCCTTTCTGTAATGCCGCATATCCGGCAGGAAGAACCGCAGATCGCGCGTCGGCACATAGGCCAGCGCATGGGTCCAATACTCGAAGATCGATCTGTCGAAGCTCTGCGCCTGGCGGAGATGGTCGCGGGCGTAATCGGGGATGCGCGAATAGAGGATATGGTGATGGCAGCGCTCGATCACGTTGATCGTGTCGATCTGCACGTAGCCTAGATGTTCTACGGCTTTGCGCGTTGCGTCCGGCCCGTTCCCGAACGGCGCCTCAGTGTCGAGACGCTGGGCATGCAACCAAATCCGCCGGGCCTGTGCGCGCGAGACCGGGACTGACCTGGAGACAGCCATAACGCAGCAGCTCAGTCGACGAGGAAGCCCTTGCGGCGGCTCCACTCGACGACCGCGTCGATGCAGGTCTTCAACTGCTCGGGCTGGCCCAGATAATAGTGCGTGGCGCCCTCGATCTGGACGAACTCCTTGTCCTTCGTCGCCAGCGCTTTGCGGATCGCCGGATTGTGCGTCGCGGGCACCGCATCGTCAGCGCTGTTCTCAATCTGCAGCACCGGCGTGTTCTTGATGCGCGCGGCGTTCAGCGGCCCCTTGGCGTTGGACAGGTCGTAGCTGAACTGGCTCAGCCAGGACCGCAGGCTGGAAAAACGGGCGAGACCGGCTGGGCCGACATTGGCGGTGCGTGGATCGCCGAGATAGCACCAGTTCGGCTTGCGGCCGTTCGGGTCGACGGTCGCGTCGATCCAGCGCGGATCGCACATCGTCCGATGCACGACAAAACCACGCTCGACTTCAGGCGTCTTGCGCGCCTTCAGGGTCTCCAGCCAGTGCTGAACCCATTTGGTGATGCGGCGGTTGCGCTCGACCTGCGCCGCGCGGAAGCGCGCCAGGAATTCCGGCGTGAATGGCGGCTTGTTCGGACAGCTGGGATCGTAGATGTCGAGCTCGAGGTCACGCTTGTCTGGGTTGGCCTCATCCAGCACCGACGGATCGAGCCACTCGGTCAGCGTTTCGGCGCGGGAGAGATGCGCCGCGATGAAGATCACGCCGTCCGGCCGGGGCAGATTGGCGGCGGTGAGGTCCCACGGATCGCCGGCCGGCGTCTGCTTGATCGACGGGTTCTCGGCTTCGGCCGTGTAGAACAGCGACAGCGAGCCGCCGCCCGACCAGCCGACCAGCACGACCTTTTCGTATTTTTGGTCTTCGCGCAGCCAACGGATCCATGCCCCCATGTCGGAGGCGACCTTCTCCATGATCAGCGCGCTGTCGTTCTTGGGATAACGGCTGGCCGCGCACATGACATGCAGGCCGGCATTGGCGAGCGAAGTCGGCATCGGCAGGAGCTGCAGCGTCGTCGTCGGATGCATGAAGACGAAAACCGTCTTCGATGGCTTGTTCCGCGGCCGGAGCAGCTGTCCTTCCAGGACCGTGATGCCCTGGCTGCCTACAAAGCCGTAGGTTTCGACGAAAGCGGCCTGCTCCTTGAAGCGCAGGATCGCCGGGATGCGCTGAAAATTCTCGGTGGGTTCGCTCATGGTGCCCGAGGGGTAGACGGACCCGCGCCCACGGTCAAGCACCCTCTCCCGGAACCGCCAAACCCTTAGGCAAATCCGGGCGGGAGTCGGCCGAACTGCCCGAGGCGTGCGCTGTATCGTTTTTCAGAAGCGGGGCGTCGCATAAATCAGACAAGGCAACCTGCGGTTTTCGCAGTTTCATGGCCGCCAGTCCCGAATTGCCGTGGCATGCGGCTTGCTCATTACGCGGGCACATGACGACACGGCAGGACACAATGAGCGAGCACACGACCCTGGTTCTGAAGGGCGGCCACGTGATCGATCCCGCCCAGGGCATCGACCGCATTACCGATGTCACCATCGTTGACGGCAAGATCGTCGCCGTCGGCGAGGCGCCGCCACTACCCGGAGCCACGGTCATCGATCTCGCTGGAAAATACGTCTCGCCAGGATGGATCGATATTCATGTCCATGTCTATGGTGCGCTCGGCTTTGCCGATCCAGACGCAATCGGCATCTGCCAGGGCGTCACCAGCTATGTCGAGGCCGGCGGGACCGGCATCGATTCCCTCGATCAGTTCGCCGCGATGCTCGACGGCAAAACGAAGACCCGCCTCTACGCCGGCCCGCTCTTCCATGCGATGGGCCTGGTCGGTCTCAATTTCGAGGAAGGCGACCCCCGCACCATCCGCGATATTCCGATTGCGCGCTGGCTCGATTTCATGAAGGCGCATCCTGGGATGCTGCGCTATTTGAAATTCAGCGCGCACGGCTATGGCAGTGTCGGCCCCCTGCGCATGGGCAAGGGGCTTGCCGAGACGCTCGGCCTGCCGCTCTACATGCATGTCGGCGAGTTCCAGCACACCAAGCCGGAGAGCCCGCTAGCCTTCGCTGCTTACGACATCGCCGGCGCCGGCGACATCATCACCCATGTCTATCACAACAACCTCGGCCACATTCTCGACGATCAGGGGCGCGTACTGCAATCGGTCCGCGACGCCGTGCGGCGCGGTGTGCTATTCGATGTCGGCTTCGGCGGTTTCAATTTCTCCTGGGACATCGCCGAGAAAGGCTTTTCCCAGGGTCTCGTCCCCGACATCATCAGCTCTGACCTGCAGCAGTTCAACGTCACAGGGCCGGTTTTCTCGCTCGCGCATGTGATGGGGGCGACGATGCGCCTCGGCCTCACCCTTCAGGACACGATTGCGCGCGTCACCTCGGCACCGGCGAAAGCGCTCGGCCTGACCGATTGCGCCGGCAGCCTGACCCCCGGCATGCCGGCCGATATCTCGGTGTTCGAGGTCGAGAGCGGCGCATTCACGATGGCGGATACATCGCAGAAGACGCGAGTTGCCGAACGCCAGATCGTGCCGGTGATGGCGTTCCGCGACGGCGTCCGTTTCGATAGCGATTTCTCCCGCTGCCTCGATGAAGGCAACTGGTTCATGCAGATCGTCGAAGACCGCATTCCCGCAGGCGTGGACAGTTTCTCGCCGGCGCAATTCGACTTCCTGGCATCGCTGCGCGCCACACTGGAGAAGATCGACTGGTCGTTGCTCTCCAATCAGCTCGATCTCGACAAGGCCTTCGAGCTGCAGAACGCCTTCCATCGCGTGTGCGCGGCACAACGCCTGCCGCTTGCCGACGCGCTGAAGGCCGTCTACGGCTGCTTCCTCGAGCGCTCGTTCATGACGCAGATCGGGCTCTTCCTGATCCGCCTCGAGCGCCCCCTGGCGCTCCGCCGGCTCGCCGAGGTTGAACAAAGACGACGGCTGGCCGCGTGATGAGCGAAGCCGCCCAGACCGGGACCGACTGGCACATTCTCGAAGACGTCCACCCCGAGACCACCGCTTTTCCGGTGCGCACCCGGGCGGGCAATGAGCCGATCCTGGTCTTTGCGACCGGCAGCCGGCAGTTCCGCGGCGTGCAGCGCGCCTGCCCGCACCTCAAGGAATCGCTGCAGGACGCTCAATTGATGAGCGGTAACTCAATGCTACGCTGCGCCAAGCACAATTTCGTCTTTAAGCTGGCGGACGGCAAAGGCGTCAACTGCCCCGGCTTCAAGATCAGGGTCTTCGAGATCAAGGAAGAAAATATGCGCCTCCTCGCCCGGCCGGTGAGCTGATGCGCGACGGTGACCTGCCCGCTCAACGCATCGCTGATCCGCTGGTCGAGATCGACCATGTGAGTCTTCGCTATGGGGGCAAGAACGGGACGCTCGCCGTCGAGGATCTCTCGGTGAAAATCGCCGACGGCGAGTTCATCGCGGTTGTCGGGCCATCCGGGTGCGGGAAATCGACCCTGATGAAGCTTGTCTCCGGTCTGTGGCCTGCAACCACGGGCAACGTAATCGTCGACGGTCGGGAAGTGACCTCGCCGATCAGCATCGTCGGCATGGCCTTCCAGAATCCGACATTACTGCCGTGGCGCACCATCCTCGACAACGTGATGCTGCCCCTCGAGATCGTTCAGCCGCATCGCGGCCGCCTGCGCGCCAACCGCGCACTCTACGAGGCCAACGCCAGGTCGTTGCTGGAGACCGTCGGCCTCGAGGGCTTCGAAGACAAGCGGCCGTGGGAACTCTCGGGCGGCATGCAGCAGAGGGCGCAGCTCTGCCGCGCCCTCATCCATCAGCCGCGCCTCCTGCTGCTCGACGAGCCGTTCGGCGCGCTCGACGCGTTCACGCGCGAAGAGCTGTGGTCGGTACTGCAGGACTTATGGATCGCCAGCCGGCCGACCGTCGTCTTTGTCACACATGATCTGCGCGAGGCCGCGTACCTCGCCGACCGCATCCTCGTGATGAGTGCCCGGCCCGGCAAAATCCTGCTCGACCGACGCGTTTCGTTTCCGCGGCCGCGCACCGACGCGACCGCCTTCCTTCCCGAGTTCACCGAACTGGTCCAGGACCTGCGTCGCCACATACAGCACGTGCGAAAGGACGCTCGCAAGGCGCCGGCAAAAGCGGTCGTCGCATGAGTCGCCTCGACGCCGCCCTCCCCTGGATCGTGCTGATTACCTTCCTGCTGTTCTGGGAAATTGTCGCGCGCGGCTTACAGCTTCCTGCCTTCATTCTACCGACCCCAACGGCAACATTGCAGTCATTGTGGCAGTGGCGATCGGTGATCGCTGAACATGCGTTGTTGACGTTGGCCACCACGCTGGCCGGATTCGCGCTGGCAATCGTCGCCGGCGTGCTGATCGGTATCGTCATCGGCTCATCGGCGCGCAGCTATCGCGCCTTCTATCCGTTGCTGATCGCATTCAATTCGGTGCCGAAAGTCGCCATTGTACCGATCCTGGTCGTATGGTTTGGCATCGGCTCCCTGCCGGCCGCGATCACCGCATTCCTGATCTCCTTCTTTCCCATCGTGGTCAACATGGCCACTGGTATCGCCACCGTGGAGCCAGAACTGCGCGATGTGATGCGCTCGCTTGGCGCGACCTGGATCGATACGCTTCGCAAGGTCAGCATCCCGCGTTCGCTTCCGTATTTTTTCGCTTCGCTCAAGATTGCCATCACAGTCGCATTTGTGGGCTCCATCCTGTCCGAGACCGTCGCCGGCAACGGCGGCATCGGCCATCTCATGGTGTCAGCTTCGGCGCGCTTCGACGTGCCGCTGATGTTCGCCGGGCTGTTCGTCACCGCGATGATGGGCGTCGCCATGTACGGCATCAGCATCTTCTTCGAGCGCCAGCTCACCGGCTGGGCCACCCGCAGCATGACCAATCCCGCGGCCGAAACCGCCGCATCCTGAAGGAGGCAAGATGTTCGCCGAACCGTTCCGCCTGTCCGCGCATGCGAAAAAAGCCACCCTGGCGCTCTCAACATTCCTCATGTTCAGTGGCATCGCGACCGCCAGCGCACAGTCAATGACACCTGTACGCTTCACACTGAGCTTCTCGGTTGATGGCTCGGCTGCCCCTTATATCTATGCCAAGCACAGCGGCATGTTTAAGGATGCCGGCCTCGACGTGACCATTGACCGCGGCACCGGCTCCGGCGCCGCCCTCACCCGCGTCGCCTCAGGGACCTACGATTTCGGTATCGCCGATATCGGCCTCATCACCGAATTCCGCGCCAAGAATCCTGACACCGCTCCCGTCGCGGTGTTTGTCGTGCAGGACCGGATACAGCTTTCTCTGGTCAGCTTCAAGAATACCGGCGTCACCAAGCCATCCGATCTCGCCGGCAAGCGCCTGGGCGGCGGCCAGGGCGAGGCGACCATGAGTATGTTCCCTGCCTTTGCCCGGGCGGTTGGGCTCGATGCGAGCAAGGTCGAGATGAAATTTGCGGAGGTGCGGCTGCGCGAGGCGCTATTCCTCCGGAAGGAGTTCGACGTCGTCGCCGGCTTCGACGCCTCGATCTGGTTCAACGTGAAATCGCAGGGTGTGAAGTTCGAGGATTTGAACTTCATGTACTATAGCGACCATGGCTTCGACTTTTACGGGCAGGCGATCATGGTATCGCAGGCCTTCATGAAGCGCGAGCCCGCCGCTACTGCCAAGGTCGTCGCCGTCATCACAGAGGCGTGGCGCAAGGCGATCCGGGACCCAAAGGTTTCCGCAGCGGCACTGCCGTCCGCCGACTCAACCGTCAATGTTCCGCTCGAGACCGAGCGGCTGGAGTGGATCATCAGTCATCATGTAACGACACCCAGGGTGAAACAGATCGGCCTGTCCACCGTCGACCCGGCGCGACTGCAGAAGCAGATCGACACCGTCGCGGCCGCATTCGAGCTGACAGCCAAGCCCGCCGCGTCGGATGTCTATACAGCGCAGTTCCTGCCGACCGAAGCGGCACGCAAGCTGCAGTAAGGACAGGCTGCGATCGTAGCTGTTAAGCCACGATCGGCGCCTTGGTGGCGTCGTGAGCGAATATCCAGCTGCGATCGAGCGGCGGCGGCGCCGGCTTCTTCTTGTTGTTCGCGAATTGCTGCCGCGCCTGGAGCTGGACCCGGCTGGCACGCGGCACGCGTTCGGCGTCGTAAGCCGCCAGGCCTGCGACCACGTCGTTTCGATGGGTTGCCAGATTGCGCGCCAGTGCGTACCCGTCCTCGATGGAGATTCCTGCGCCGGCTGCCAGGGTCGGCATCATGGGATGGCCGGCATCGCCCAGCAGCGTCACACGCCCCGTGGTCCAGGTGGTGAGCGGATCGCGGTCGTAGATGCCCCATTTGAAACAGCCATCGACATTGCCGAGCATGCTGATGATGGCTTCGTTCCAGCCGGCGAACGCGTCGATCATCTCTTCGCGCGTCACGCTGACCGACCAGGATTCCTCAACCCAGGTCTCCGAGACCTGACCCGCGAAGATGTTGTAAATCTCGCCGCGGCGGATCGGATAACAGACCACATGCCCGCCGGGACCGATCCAGCCGGCATAGTCGAGCGGATCGATCACGACGCTTTTGTCCGGACCGACGCGCGTCGGCACCTTGTCGATCGGCACCATGGCGCGCCAGGCCATCTGTCCGGTGAAGCGCGGCTTGTCCGCGCCGAACAACGTTTCGCGCACCGCCGACTTAATCCCGTCGGCGCCAATCACCGCGTCACCCTCGACTTCGCGCCCATCGGCAAAGCGCGCAACAGCCACATTCCCCCGCGTCTCCACACCGGTGCAGATCGCGCTGAGATGGATGCGCGACGACGGCACCTTGCTCATCAACATGGCGTGCATGTCCGCGCGGTGCCCCGTCAGATAAGGCGCGCCGTAATCGCCGTGCCCGGCCAGCAGCGGCTCGCGAAACCGCAGCGCGCCGGTGTCCCAGTGCAGCGATGTCCAGTTCTTCAGCGGGCACGCATCGCGCATCAGCTCCCGCTCCAGCCCCAGCGCCTTCAAAACCTTGACCGCGTTCGGCAGGATCTGCAGGCCGGCCCCGACCTCGCCCAGATTGGCCGAACGCTCGTAAACCTCGAACTCGATGCCCTGCTGATGCAGCGCGGCGGCGGCCGTCATGCCACCGATACCGCCGCCGATAACGATGATCCTGGGTGTGCGTGTCACAAGCTGCTCTGTCGTCTTATTGCGGTTCGATATTGGCGATCTTCACCAGCTCCGCCCATTTGGCAATCTCGTCCTTCTGCAGGCGCGCGAGATCCTGTGGCGAGCCGGGGAACGTATCCGTCACGACATTGCGGAAGAACTGTTTCGTCGCATCCGTCGCGAGGATGGACTGCACCCAGCCATTCAATTTTGCAACGATCGGTGCCGGCGTGCCGGCCGGGGCGAACAGGGCAAACCAGGACATCCGTTCGACCGTCGGATAGCCAAGTTCGATCATCGTCGGCAGCTCGGGCATGGCGGAGGAGCGCTTTGGTGTGCTGACGGCGAGGGCCTTCAGGCGGCCGGCGCGGGCCTGCTCGATCGCAACCGTCGGCTCCATGAAAGTGAAATCGAGAGAACCATCCAGCAGATCGTTCACTGAAGCCTGCGTGTTGCGATAGAGCACACTGGCCGCCTCGACACCGGCGGCACGCTTCATGAGTTCGCCCATGACGATGCCGGAACCGCCCACCGCCGCATAGGTCGCCTTGTCGCCGCGCGTCTTGAGATGCGCAACCAGATCAGGGACTGAGTTGATCGGCGCTTTTCCGGAAACGATCAGGACGAAAGGGAACGACACCAGCGTTGAGATCGGTGCCAGATCTGCGACCGGGTCGTATCCCAGACGCTTGAACAGATGCACGTTATAAGAGGCAGGACCGCCGGACGAGATGACGAGCGAGTAGCCGTCCGGTTTCGATTTGACCACGCCTTCGACGGCGATATTGCCGCCGGCACCGCTTCTGTTTTCGACCAGTACCGGCACGCCGGCCAGCGGCCGGAGCGCCTCGGCAAAGTAGCGGGCAATGACGTCGGCGCCGCCACCGGCGGGAAAGCCGACCGCAATCTTGATTTCACGGTTTGGAAAATCCTGCGCCAAGGCTGAACCAGCCGACAGGACGCAGGCAAAAGCCAGGGCGCTCGCGATAGAGCGGATAAAGCGTGTCATTCTTCCTCCCAAATTCCGCCGTCCGTTCGCATGAGCGCGGACGGAACGGTGATGCGTGCCGGATCAGGTGTCCGCCAGCGCCTTCTTCTTTTCGCGATCCGCCGCGTACTCGACCTTGGCAAAACCATGCTCAGACAGGTCGAAGTAGTTGCCGTCGAGATCGCAGCCGCGATGCTCAGCGAAGGGACGCGTCGAGGGGCGCTGCTTCGGCTCCTCGACGCCGGCGGCAACCAGCTTCTGAGAAATTTCCCCGGTGTTCTCCACCGAGAACCCGAAATGATTGATGCCGACCGGCGCATCGCCCTTGAGGCGGTGCGGCAGGATCGCAAGAGTCAGGTAACCGTCGCTCAGATAAACAGCCTTGCCTTCGGTCTGCGTCGCCTCGCTGCGATGCAACTCATCCATGTCGAAGACGTTCTTGTAGAAATCCGCGAGCTTGTCGGGATCGCGCGTGAAGACGGCAATGTGGCGAATGGTCGGACGACGGGCCATGATTTCCTCACCAGTGTTGTGCCGACGGGTCGATCCGCCGGTTTATGATGACACAATAACGTTCCGGCCAACGCTCGCCAACGCGATTGTTTACCGGTCAACCAAATCCCGGCTGCCGTTCAGCCGTCCGCGAGCGCCTTCTTCTTTTCGCGGTCCGCGCGGTACTCGATCTTTTCGAAACCATGCTGCGAGAGGTCGAAGAAATTGCCGTCGAGATCGACGCCGCGATGTTCGGCGAAGGGGCGGTTGGAGGGGCGCATCTTCGGCTGCTCGACACCGGCGGCGACCAGCTTCGCCGAGACCTCTTCGGTATTGTCCACGGTGAACCCGAAATGATTGAGGCCCACCGCCGCTTCGCCGCCCAGTTCATGCGGCAGTAGCGCCAAGGTCAGGTAGCCGTCGCTCATATAGACCGCGCCGCCCTTGCTCTGGTGGACCACATCCATCTGGAAAACCGAGCGGTAGAACTCCGACAGTTTGACAGGATCTCTGGAAAAGAGAGCGATATGACGGATTGTCGGACGTGCCATGGTGAACCTCACTGCGATGTGCCCAGGCGACAATAACCCGGCCGGCACCGGCCTCGCCAATCCCATCCGAGCGGCGATGCAAATTGACGGGCACATGACGCAGGACGGACACGCTCAAAATCGGAAGGCCAGTAAAAAATGGCCGCCTGGAAAACACCAAGGGAGGTTGCGTCATGAAACGCCGTTCGATCGGGTATCTCGTGGCGCTCGTCGCACTCGTACTCGCCGCATCCGCGCAGGCGCAGGATTATCCGAACCGGCCCGTTACGATCATCACGCCGACGGGCGCCGGCAGCACGGTCGATGCCGCGCTACGTTTCATCGGCAACAAGATCAAGGACAAGACCGGCCAGACCGTCCTGATCGAGAACAAGGTCGGTGCGGGCGGCGGCATGGCAGCGAAGGAGGCCCTGACCAGCCGACGGGATGGCTATACGTTCTTCATCGGCGACACCTCGACGATGAGCGGCAATCGCTTCCTCTACAAATCGCTGCCCTACGATCCAGTGAAGGATTTCGTGCCGGTGCAGCGCCTGTTCCGCCTCGCCTTCGTACTCACGGTCAATCCTGACAAGACGCCGGTAAACACGGTGGCGGAGCTGACCGCTTTCCTGAAGCAAAAGAAAGGGCCGATCAATTACGGCTACTTCACCCCGACCATGCTGGCCCTGTCGGCACAGTACACGGCGCTGGCCGGCATCGATGCGGCACAGGTCGGCTATCGCTCTTCGCCGCAGATGCGTGGCGAGCTTGTCTCCGGCGCCGTCGACTACGTCTTCACCGATGCCGTTGTGGCAACGACGCCGCAGCCCGGCATGCGCGCGATCGCTATTGCCTCGGATGAGCGCTCCGGGATCATTCCGAACCTGCCGACGATGGCCGAAGCCGGCATGAAGGATTTTCGCCCGCTCTTCTCCTGGTTCGCGCTCTACGCACCAGCCGGAACCCCTGAAGCGGCGATGCAACGGATGTCGTCCCTGATGGCCGAAATCCTGCCGCAAAACGATACACGGCAGTTCCTGGCAACCTTTGCCGGCGAGCCCTTCCTGGCCGGTCCACAGGAACTCTTCAGGTTCCAGGAGGAGTTCACGGAGCGCTGGGCCTATCTCGTGAAGCTGGCGAAGATCGAGCCGCAGTAAGAATTCGCTACGCGGCGCTTCTTCTCACGGACCCCTCACCCGCTCGCTCGCCCTCTCCCTCAAGGGGAGAGGTTAATCAGGGACCCTCTCCCCTTGAGGGAGAGGGAGGGTGACGGGTTCGTGAGAGATATAGGGTCGCGCAAAGCGACACCCCATCCCAGCCAGATCTCTGTTCGTCGCTTTTCGGCCTGCGGTTTGCTAGGAATGCCGCCCCTGCCGCCGCGCTAATCCTTAAGGAGCGATCCCGCGTCCATGTCGACGATGACCCTGACGCGATGGCTTCCCAGAGCCGCGTGGGCCCTCGTGCTCAGCCTGGCGCTATGGCCGGGGCCAGCCCCGGCCCAACGCGCGCCGGCTCCCGTGGAGACCAACCGCGAGGCGCCGGAGGCCGAAAGCGGCTTCACCCCCCGCAAGGCCGCTATCGCGACCAAGCATATGGCCGCCGCTGCCAATCCCCTCGCGGCAGAGGCCGGACGCGACATCCTGCGTCAGGGCGGCAGCGCGATCGATGCCGCCATCGCGATGCAGATGGTGTTAACCCTGGTCGAGCCGCAGAGTTCGGGCATTGGCGGCGGCGGCTTCCTGGTTCACTACGACGCGTCGCGCAAACAGATCGTCACCTATGACGGGCGCGAGACTGCCCCCGCCGCGGCAACCGCCGACATGTTCCTCGACGCCAAGGGCGAGCCGCCGCCTTTCATCGACGTCGTTTCCGGCGGACAGGCCGTAGCCACGCCAGGGCTGCTGCGCATGCTGGAGATGGCGCATCGCGATTACGGACGCCTGCCCTGGGGACGGCTCTTCGAGCCGGCGATGCGGCTGGCCGAAACCGGCTGGCTGGTCACCCCGCGGCTGCACCAGCTCATTGCGGCCGTGCCGCGCCTGAAGGAAATGCCGGCTGCGGCCGCCTACTTCTACAAGGACGGCCAGCCGCGCCAGGTCGGCGACCGGATTGAAAACCCGGAGCTGTTCGAGACCTTCCGCCTGATCGCCAACGGTGGTGCCAACGCCTTCTATCGCGGTCCCATCGCGCGCGACATCATCGCCGCGGTCACCGATCCGGCAGCACAAGGCGCCAACGGCAAAGCCGGCCGGCTGGAGATGGCCGATCTCACGCTCTATCGCGCGGTAAAGCGCGAGCCGGTCTGCGGTCCCTATCGCGGCCTGCGCGTATGCGGCATGGGACCACCGTCATCCGGCGGCATCGGCGTGGTGCAGATTCTTGGCATCCTCGATCATTTCAAGCTTCGCGATCTCTCGCCGGGCTCACTCGAAGCCGTGCACCTGATCTCCGAAGCCAGCCGCCTGGCTTATGCCGACCGCAGCCGCTACGTCGCCGACAGCGATATGACGCCGGTCCCTGTACGTGCACTGGTCAGCCCGCATTACCTCGCCAAACGCGCGGAAGGGATTTCACTAACCCATGCGCTGCCGCGCGCGGAGCCGGGCCAGGTCGGCGACCGGGCTTCATTCCGCGCGGTTGCGCCGGACGAAACGACGGAGAGCCCGGCCACTAGCCACATGAGCGCCGTCGATGCCGCAGGTAATGCAGTCTCCCTCACCAGCTCGATCGAAAATGCCTTCGGGTCCGGCGTGTTCGTGCGCGGCTTTCTTCTCAACAACCACATGACCGATTTCTCGCTGCGGCCGAGCCGCGGCGAGGCACGGGCCATCAACCGTATCGAACCCGGCAAACGACCACGCAGCTCGATGGCGCCGATCATCGTCACCGACCGGCAGGGCCATCTGCTCCTCACCATGGGATCGCCGGGCGGAGCACGCATCATTCCCTATGTCGTGCAATCCATCGTCGGCGTGATCGACTGGAATCTCGACGTCCAGCGCGCCGTCAGCCTGCCGCACCATGTGAACATGAACGGCGCCACCGAGCTGGAACGCGGCACCGACCTTGTCCAGCTCGCGACCGATCTGCAGCGCCTGGGCCATCAGGTCGAGATCACCAGCCAGACCAGCGGTCTGCACGCGATTGCCGTCATGCGCCGCGGCACCAAAACGACCCTCATCGGCGGCGCCGATCCGAGGCGTGAGGGGCAGGCGCTTGGCGACTGAACAGGCGTCGCGCCCGGTCATCCGTCTTCAGCCCGGCCGCCACAAGCGGGCCGGCGGCGGCTATCCGTGGGTGTATTCCAACGAGATCGTCATGGACGCGGCGGCCAAGACGCTGGCACCGGGCATGCTCGTGCGGCTGGACTCAAGCACCGGTCAGGCCCTCGGCGTCGCCATGTTCAACCCGCGCACGCTTATCGCGGCGCGTCTGCTGGATCGCAATGCCGATGCCGAGATCGGCGTGGATTTTCTCGCGCGCAAGCTTGAGGCCGCGTTAAAGCTGCGCGAGCGGCTTTATCCTGGCGGCTACTACCGGCTTATCCATGCGGAAGCGGACGGCCTGCCCGGCCTGATTGTCGACCGCTTCGGCGAGATGATTGCCGTTCAGGCGAACACCGCCGGCATGGACCGTTTGCAGGACGACCTCGTCGCAGCGCTGGATCGGGTCGTGGCGCCTGAAACCATCGTGTTCCGCAACGACAGCGGCAGCCGGACGCTGGAAGGGCTGCTGGAAGACATCAAGGTGGTCAAAGGAACGCTCGACGGCCCGAGCGAGCTGATTGAATCCGGCGCCCGCTATCTCATCGATCTCCGCGCAGGGCAAAAGACCGGCTGGTTCTACGACCAGCGCGAAAACCGCGCACAGGTGGCGCGCGTGGCCAAGGATGCCCGCGTGCTCGACGTCTACTCCTATTGCGGCGGCTTCGCGATTTCAGCGGCGCGCGCCGGCGCGCGGCAGGTGATCGCCGTCGACCGCTCGCAGCTTGCGCTCGATTTTGCGCAAGGCTCGGCCCGGCGGAACGGCGTTGCGGATATCTGCAGCTTCGTGAAGGCCGAGGCGTTTGCCGAACTCGAGCGGCGCGCCGAACTGGGAGAGAAATTCGACGTCGTCATTACCGATCCCCCGGCTTTTGTGAAATCCCGCAAGGATCTCGCGGCCGGCTCACGCGGCTATCGCAAGCTGGCGCGGCTGGCGTCGGCTCTGGTGACACCGGGCGGCTTCTTCTTCATCGCCTCATGCTCGCACAACGTCGACCGTGCGACCTTCGACGATCAGGTGGCGCACGGACTCCACGATGCCCATCGGACCGGCCGGCTGCTGCTGTCGAGCGGCGCGGCGCCGGACCACCCCGTGCACCCGGCATTGCCGGAAACGGCTTACCTCAAGGGCTCGCTTTTCCAGATCGACTGACGGGCGATGACACAGAATTGAGTCAGGCCGCATCCTAAAATTGTCGCACTTGTCGGATACACGGTAGGGAGGAACCAAACCCCCGGGCACCGAGTTAAACCGCGGCAATGACCAAAGTCTTCACAACCCTGCCCTCCCCCGAATGGAGCGGCGAACTGTTCGCGATCGAAGCCCATCTCCGCCGGGTGGGCGCCATGCTCACCCCCAGCAACGACGATTCATCCAGACGCATCGAAGCGGAACTCGCCGAGCTTCGCGCCTGCATCGATGAATTCCTGCGCCGGCACGAGAAGGCCATTCCGGAAGAAACGACGGCTTACTTTCATGCCGCCGTCCGCGAGATCGATGCGATCCGCGACAGCTGGAAGATCGCCCCCCGCATGCGGGCCAAATCCGCGTGAACAAGAACGGCGGCTGGTTCGGCCGGTTCGCCTCCCGCGTCTCCCACCTTGCCGGCCGGCCGCCTGCTTTCGGTCTCGCCGTCGCAATCGTCCTTGCATGGGCGATCTCCGGACCGTTCATGGGTTTTTCGGAGCTCTGGCAACTCACCATCAACACCGGCACAACGATCATCACCTTTCTGATGGTGTTCATCATCCAGAACACCCAGAACCGCGATACCGCCGCCCTCCAAATCAAGATCGACGAGCTGATCCGCGTCACGGCTGATGCGCACAATTCGCTGCTCGACCTTGAGGAACTGTCGGAAGAGGAAATCGAAAAGTTGCGCGCGCGTTACGAAAAACTTGCCCGCGAAGCAACCGAGCGCGGCGGCAAAGAATCCGACCGCTAGAGCCTATTCCGCCGCGCGATCCTGCTGCGTAGCGACGGCACCCGGAATCTCGATTCGAAACGCCGTACCAGTCGCGGATGTCGAGGCGAGTACGATATCGCCGCCATGCCCCCGCACCAGCTCCCGCGCAATCGCGAGGCCAAGCCCTGTACCGCCGGCGCGAGCCGACCCGGTGAACGGCATGAATAGCTTTTCGCGCGCACGGGCCGGCAGACCGGGTCCGTCATCGGCAATATCGACAATCAGCCCGCCGCCGCTATTCATCGCGGAAACGCGCACCGTCGTCGCACCCGCCTCCGCGGCGTTGCGGCCGAGATTGACCAGCACCCGGAAGAACTGGTCGCGGTCGGCGACGATGTCCATCGCCCCCGGCACAAGCGTTTCCCAGCGCGTGCGATCGCCGGTCAGCAGACCGACCACGCGACCGACTTCAGCGACCACGCCATCCAGCGGGAAACGCGTGCGATTGGGCGCCGGAAGATCGTCCCGCGCATAGTCGAGCGTCTGTCCGCACAGTGCGACGGCTCGATCGACGGAGGCCATCAAGGTAGGCGCCAGACGGCGCACATTCGGATCGCTGGAATCTGCGAGCCGATCCGAGAGAAGCTGCGCGGTGGCGAGAATGCCGCGCAGATCGTGGCTGATCTTCGTCACCGCAATGCCCAGCGCCGCCAATCGCGCCTGCTGGCGGAATGCGGACCGCACTTTCTCTTCCATCTCGGCCAGGCCGCGCTGCGCCAGACCGATTTCATCACCGCGCCCCGTCACCTCGATGACATTGCGCGAATCTTCCGGCGCCTCTCGGAACGCCATCATGTTGGCCATCAGGCGCCGAAGCGGGTGCACGATCATCCATTGCAGCGTCAGAAAAACGAATGCAGCCGTGACGAACGAGATGACCAGCGACCATCCGAGAATGCGCCACGAGAAAGCGATCATCTCCTGGCGCAACGGCTCCTCGTCGACCAGGGTTTCGATGACCACCCCCGGCTGCTGCGGCGCAATGCCGACGATCCGCAAGGTGCGCTGGCCGTTGCCGAACAGGGTGCCATAGGCATCGGATACCATCTCTGTCATGCCAAGATCGCGAAGGTCGTGCACTCTGTCGGCAGCCGGCGGCATGTCGCCAGTCAGGGCCCGGCGTGGCTCCCCCGGCTTGACGACGACGACAGCGTAGGAGCCGGCGTGGGAGAGAAGTTGCGACTTCAGATCCTCGCTCACCATGTGATCCGGCGTCGCTTCCAGCGAGAAGGCCGCAAGCCTCGCTGCGGCCACACGCTCGGTCAGCCAGTCGGTGTGGAAACGGGCAATCGAGGGCGTATAGATGAGCAATTCCGCCAGCATGACGAACGCCACCGTCATCACCAGCAGCCGGGCCGAGAGCCCGGTCAGAAGCCCGGGAAGGCGAAACTGTTTGCTCATCGCGTCATTTTAGGCCTTTTGCCACTCCCGATAAACACCGCCGGGCCGCCCGGCTTCCCTAACTCCATATACGAACAGAGAAAAAAGGCAGATCACCCAGGCTCTTTCCTGAACCGCCGATAGATCACTGGGATGAGCGCCAGAACGGCAAGGCCAAGCAGCGGCAGGAAGATCTCCGGCTCCAGAAGGATGCCCGCATCCGGTGTGCCGCCGGCATCGAAGACCGCCCCCAGCCCGCTGCCGATGCTGGCCAGCACGAAGATGGTCGGCACGAAGCCAAGCGTGGACGCGACAAAGTAGGTGCGGAACGGCACGCCCAGCAGGGCCGGCACGATGTTCACCACGAAAAACGGCAGCACCGGGATCAACCGCAGAACCAGCAGGTAGCTGAAGGCATGCCGCCGGATGCCGTCCTCCATACGCCGCAGCATCGGTCCCGTTTTCGCGCGGAGCAGGTCGCGGAACGCCGTTCGCGCGGCGAGGAACACGACAGTGATCCCGACAGTCGCGCCGATCACGGTGCAGATCCCGCCCACCACCGTTCCAAAGAGAAACCCGCCGGTGACCGCGAAGATGACCCCGCTTGGGATCAGACAGGCAATGGTCAGCGCAAAGAGGCAAGTGAACGCCAGCGGCGTCAGCACCGGATGCGCGTCCACCCACAGCAGCAGCGTCACGCGATGGCGCGCGATCGTTTCGAAATTCACGTAGCGATGCAGTCCCAGCGCGAAGAAGGCGATCAGCCCCGCCAGCAGGACTGCAAACGGTAAAAAGCGCCGCCAGGACGTCGTGGCCGGTGAGTTGGTGTCCATCGGTCAAAACAAGACACGGCTGAAATAGGCAATGATAGTGTTATCGGCAGATCGCTTCTCACGAGTCCGCCATGCCCGATACCACCTCGCTGATCGGCCTTGCCGCCGCCTTCTGCTCCACCATCGCGTTCCTGCCGCAGGCCATCAAGGCGTGGCGGAGCCGGTCGACCCAGGACATTTCCCTGGTCATGTTTCTGGTCCTGGTGACCGGTATCGCGCTGTGGCTCATTTACGGGGTGCTCAAGGAAGATGTGCCCCTCATCGCGGCCAACACGGTAACCCTGCTGCTGGCCGGTAGCATCCTGGCCTGCAAGCTCCGCTACGGGTGAACCCGTATCGGCTAATACATTGTTATTAATCGAAAATTCTGTCCTGCCGGACCCTCCGGCAGCGCATTGACTTCGCCGGCCCCCGCCTTTATAAGCCGGGGCCTGTTGTCGGCCCCTCCTTTACGCCACGCGCGCGGGAAGGGCCGCTGTTTTTTCCGGAGATCGACGTCGTGAAGCGCACCTATCAGCCCAGCAAGCTCGTCCGCAAGCGCCGGCACGGTTTCCGTTCGCGTATGGAAACCAAGGCGGGCCGCAAGGTGATCGCCAGCCGTCGCGCGAAGGGCCGCAAACGCCTGTCCGCCTGAACGGTGCGACAGGCGAGGATTTCTCGCCTGATGCCGTTGACCTCAACCGCGCTGACTATTGAGCGCCTTCTTCGCCGCGCCGATTTCCTGCGCGTCGCCGGCGGCCGCCAGAAATACGTAACCCCTGGGCTCGTGCTGCAGGCGCTGCGCCGCGAGCCGCTCCCAGCGGGCGCGCCCCTGGTGGGCTCCCCAAAAGTGCGGGTCGGTTTCACCGCCACCAAGAAAGTCGGCAACGCCGTGATCCGCAATCGCGCGCGACGCCGCCTCCGCGAAGCCGCCCGCGCGACCATCCCCGAGATCGGCATGCCCGGCTGCGACTATGTCGTGATCGCCAGGGCCGGCACCCTCGACCGTCCCTTCCCGGCCCTCATCGCCGACTTCCGTCAGGCATTGGGCGCGCTGGCCAACCGCACCCGGGCCGCATGACCCTGCTCTCCGCCCTTCTGCGCGGTCTGATCCGCGTGTGGCAATGGGTGCTGGTCCCGGTGCTCGGCGCCAATTGCCGCTACGAGCCAAGCTGCTCCGCCTACGCCCATGAAGCGATCGGCGTGCACGGCCCCTTCAAAGGTTCTTTTCTCGCTCTTCGCCGAATTGCCCGCTGTCATCCCTGGGGCGGGTTCGGCTATGACCCGGTGCCGCCACACGGCGAACGCACCCCGCCCCACCATGCCTGTCGCTGACGGAACAGTCTGATGCCCAACGACCAACAAAAAAACCTCATCATCGCGATCGTCGTATCGGTGGTGATCGTGCTCGGCTTCGAGTTTTTCTATAATTGGCCGCGCCTCGAACGCGAAAAGGCGCTGCAGGCAGAACGGGCGGCGACACAGGCCACCACGGTTGAGACCCAGGCGACAACGCCGCCGCCGGTCA
Source organism: Alphaproteobacteria bacterium (assembly GCA_965279355.1). Taxonomy (GTDB): domain Bacteria; phylum Pseudomonadota; class Alphaproteobacteria; order CACIAM-22H2; family CACIAM-22H2. Next base: position 1,868,078 of record OZ257155.1, read on the forward strand.
CCGGCGGATCGACGATCCCCGTCGCACCAGGCGCACCGGCACCCGCTGTCAGTGCCGCGCCGGGCACCGTTCCGCCCGAGCAACAGCCCCGTATCCGCATCGAAGCGCCGGGGGTCATCGGCTCGATCCGCGTCGCCGGTGCCCGCGTCGACGATCTCAAGCTCACCAACTATCGCGAGACGGTCGATCCCGACAGCCCGCCGGTCGTGCTTCTGGCGCCGCAAGGCACGGCCAATCCGTATTTCGCCGAGTTTGGCTGGGTCCCTGTCACTCCAGGCGTCACGGTGCCCGGCAGCGACACGGTGTGGACCGCCGACCGCACCACGCTGACGCCGGAACAGCCGGTCACCCTAAGCTGGGACAATGGCCAGGGGCTGCGCTTCGAGCGCCGCTACGCCATCGACAACACCTATCTCTTCCAGGTGACGCAGCGCGTTGTGAACAGCGGAAGCGCCGCGGTCCAGCTGCATCCATTCGGGCTGCTCTCGCGCCACGGCACGCCGCAGACAGCGGGCTTCTACATCCTGCATGAAGGCCCGATCGGCGTTTTCAACAGCACGCTGGCCGAATACGGCTATTCCGATCTGGTGAAAGAAAAGACGATCGAGAAGAAGTCGACCGGCGGCTGGATTGGCCTGACCGACAAGTACTGGCTGGCGGCGTTGATCCCCAATCCCGACAACGCACTCACCGCGCGCTTCAATCACAGCGCCGTCGGTCCGGTCGATCGCTACCAGGTCGACTATCTGGAACCGGCGATCTCCATCGCGCCGGGCGCGTCGGGTGAAGCCGTCAACCGCCTGTTCGCGGGCGCCAAGGAAGTGAAGCTGCTCGACCGTTACACGGACGAGTACAGAATCCAGCGCTTTGATCTCGCGGTCGACTGGGGCTGGTTCCCATTCCTGACAAAACCGATCTTCATCGCCATCGACTGGTTTTTTCTGCTGCTCGGCAATTTCGGCCTCGCCATCCTGGCGCTGACGGTCGTCATCAAGCTCATCTTCTTCCCGCTGGCGAACAAATCCTACGCGGCGATGAGCCGGATGAAGCTCCTGCAGCCCGAGATGGAGAAGCTGAAGGAAAAATTCGGCGACAACCGCGAGGCGATGTCGAAGGAGATGATGGCGCTTTACAAGCGCCACGGCGCCAACCCGCTGGCGGGCTGTCTGCCGATCGTCATCCAGATCCCGGTGTTCTTCGCGCTCTACAAGGTGCTGTTCATCACCATCGAGATGCGCCACGCACCGTTCTACGGCTGGATCCGCGACCTCTCGGCAACCGATCCGACCTCGGTCTTCAACCTGTTCGGACTGTTTCCGTGGAGCCCGCCGGAAGTCTATCTGCTCGGCGCCACGATGGGCGCCTGGCCGCTCATCATGGGCGCCACGATGTTTATCCAGCAGAAGCTGAATCCGCAGCCGCCCGATCCGGTCCAGGCGAAGATCTTCATGCTCATGCCGATCTTCTTCACCTTCCTCCTCGCCTCCTTCCCGGCGGGACTGGTGATCTACTGGGCATGGAACAACCTGCTTTCGGTCGCACAGCAGTGGGTGATCATGCGCCGCGTCGCAGCGGCAGGTCCGCCCAAGGCGGCGGCAGCGAAACCGGCGAAAGCTGGCAAGCGCTGACGTTCAAGAAAGCGTCACAGTTCGGCGCAGTAAATATAGGGTCAGAGTAGATTTTCTCGATAAATCTACTCTGACCCCGATTTCCAAGTAGGCCTTGCCAAGCTGAAGGCAATCGCCGAAATTAATATTCAGACCGCGCAAAGCGGCTCAGCTACCCCTCCCAATAAGATTACCGCCCCGCAATCGCCGGGTGCGGATGCATTTGTTTCGAAAGCACACGCCATGATTTCCACTTACGCCAAGAACGCGATCGTCCTCGGCCTGCTGGCCGCGGTCGGGCCGTTCGCCATCGACATGTACATCCCGGCGCTGCCGACGATTGCCGCCGACCTGCAGGCAACGACCGCCGCGACGCAGATGACCCTGATGGCGTTCTTCGTGGCGTTCGGCGCCTGCCAGATCATTTACGGGCCCGTCTCCGACATGGCGGGACGCAAGGCGCCGCTTTATTTCGGCCTCGGATTCTTCACCCTCGGTTCGATCGGCTGCGCGCTGTCGCCTACCGTTGAGACCCTGATCTTCTTCCGTGTCGTGCAGGGGATCGGCGGCTCGGCCGTGATGGTCATTCCCCGCGCGATCATCCGCGACCTGCATACCGGCGTCGAAGCGACGCGGCTGATGGCCACCGTCATGCTGGTGTTCAGCGTCTCGCCGATCCTGGCGCCGCTGATCGGTAGCCTGCTGATCGTGCCGTTCGGCTGGCGCGCCGTATTCGTCGCCGTCACAGTCGTCGCCGTGCTCGGCATCTTCCTGGTTGCGACCTGCCTGCCGGAAACCTGGCCGAAGGAGAAGCGGCTCAAGGTCAGCTTCGGCAGCGTGTTCGGCGGCTTCAGCCAGCTGCTGCGGCACGGTCGGTTCATGGGCCTGACCCTGATCGGCGGCCTTGGCATGTCGAGCTTCTTCACGTTTCTCGCCAGTTCGTCTTTCATCTATATCGGCCAGTTCGGCCTGACACCGATGCAATACGGCTTTGCCTTTTCGCTGAACGCCATCGGCTTCATCGGCGCCTCGCAGTTCGGCGCCAATCTCGGCATGAAGTTCGGCATGACCCGCGTCGTGACGGTCGCCGCCTCCATGCACGCGCTATTTGCCGTGATCCTTCTGGCGGCGACCTTGGCCGGGCTCGACAGTCTTGCCGTTTTGATCGTGCTGCTGTTCATGTGCTTCATGTTCCTCGGCCTGGTCATCCCTACGACAATGGTGCTGGCGCTTGAGGATCACGGCCCCATCGCCGGCATGGCCTCTGCGTTGGGCGGTACCCTGCAAATGGTCTTCGGCGGGTTGATGATCGTTGTGACCAGTGTATTCTTCGACGGGACGGTGCTGCCGATGGTCCTGACAATCGCCCTGTGCTCGACGGGCGCACTTATAACGGCGCTGATCACCTTCAGCCGCGGGCCCGCCACTCAGGCGGCGGACTGACGTTAGAGATCGGACTGCCAAAAAAGGAGGAAAGCCGATGTCTTATGCAGACGGATTTGTGATTGTCCTGCCGAAGAAGAAAGTCGCGGAATATCGAAAGATCGCGGCCAAAGCCGGCAAGGTGTGGAAGGATCATGGTGCAATCGAGTATTTCGAATGCATCGGCGACGACCTCAAGACCAAGTTCGGAACATCGTTCCCCAAACTGGCCAAGGTAAAGACCGGCGAGACCGTCGTGTTTTCGTGGATCCTCTATAAGACACGCGCGCACCGCGACAAGGTGAATGCCAAGGTCATGGCGGACAAGCGCATGAAAGCCATGATGGGCGCGCCGATGCCCTTCGATATGAAGCGGTTCTCTTACGGTGGCTTTAAATCCATCGTCGCCCTGTAACGCGCCTGACCCGCAATCCGTCGAGGCAGCGCCCGGCTGTCCGGGCGCTGCCCGACACGCCCTGAAAATCCTCGGGGCTTTTCCCGGCAGAGCCGCTACACAGGGACGCTGGGAGCGACAGCGGGCCAGACGGCCGCTTCTCTGTTGAAAGGATTACCCCATGAGCATCGGCCCCTCGGTCATCGAGGCGGGACGGCGCATTTTCTCCGTTGGTGAGAAGGCATTCGTCGCTGGCGCGGCGACCGTCGAAATGCTGCCGCCGTCGAGCCTCGTGGAAATCGCGTTTGCCGGCCGCTCCAACGTCGGCAAATCCAGCCTGCTCAACGCCCTCACCGGCCGCAATGCCCTGGCGCGTGTCTCACACACGCCGGGCCGCACACAGCAGATCAATTTTTTCTCGGTGGCCGGCCGCTGCATGCTGGTCGACCTGCCGGGTTATGGCTATGCGCGCGCTCCCAAAAAGCGGGTCGCGGAATGGTCCGATCTTATCGTCCGCTATCTGCGCGGGCGGCCGAAGCTGCGCCGCGTGCTATCGCTGGTCGATACGCGCCACGGCCTCAAAGATAGCGATCGCGGCCTGTATGATCTGCTGGATGAGGCGGCAGTGAGCTACCAGGTTGTGCTGACCAAAGCCGATGCATGCCACGCCAAGGAAATAGAGGCGCGGGTCGCCGAGATCACCGCCGAACTCGCCACGCACGCGGCCGCGCACCCCGAAATCCTTGTCACCAGCGCCTCGAAGGGCGACGGAATCCCCGAACTTCGCGGCACGCTGGCCCTGCTGCTGCGGGACGAGGGCGTCTAGCCTACTGGCCGTCCCCGGACGTATCGGCTAAATTCCGCGCGCCTCAGCCCACCCCCGAATCGAGACGCCCCCTATGAGCGCACCCGATCCTGAAAAGAAGCGCGCCGACGCCACGGCCGCCGCCCAGACGCTGGCCGAGGCCCTGCCTTTTATGAAGCGCTATGCGCGCCAGACCATTGTCGTGAAATACGGCGGTCACGCGATGGGCGACAAGGATGCGGCCAAAAATTTCGCCAGCGACATCGCACTGCTCAAGCAGGTCGGCATCAACCCGATCGTTGTCCATGGCGGCGGTCCACAGATCGGCGAGATGCTGAAACGCCTGGCGATCAAGAGCGAGTTCATCGACGGACTGCGCGTCACCGATGCGGCGACCGTCGAGATCGTCGAGATGGTTCTGTCGGGCTCGATCAACAAGGAAATCGTCGCGGCGATCAGTGCGGCCGGCGGCAAGGCCATCGGCCTGTCGGGCAAGGATGGCGGGCTGATCCGCGCGCGTAAGCTCACCCGCACCAAGCGCGATCCGGATTCCAATATCGAAAAAGTCCTCGATCTCGGTTTCGTCGGCGAGCCCGAGAAGGTCGAGCCGGCGATGCTGGCCAACCTCATGGGCGCCGACCTGATCCCGGTGATCGCGCCGATCGGCATCGGCGCCGACGGCCAGACCTACAACATCAATGCCGATACGGTGGCCGGCGCGGTCGCCGCGGCGGTGCGCGCCTCGCGCCTGCTGCTGCTGACCGATGTGGTCGGCGTGCTCGACAAGCAGAAGAAGCTGCTGCCGCGCCTAACCGTCGGCGAAGTGCGGGCGTTGATTGCCGATGGCACGATCCAGGGCGGCATGATCCCGAAGGTGGAGACCTGCCTGTCGGCGGTCGAAACCGGCGTCGGCGCCTCCGTCATCCTCGACGGCCGCGTGCCGCACGCGGTGCTGGTCGAGCTGTTTACGGAGTCCGGTCTTGGGACGATGATCGGCGGATAGGCGATTTGCACAGGGGGGTCGCGATGATTGGGAAGCATCTGACCGCCGCCCTCGCTTTCCTGCTGCTGATTGGCGCCGCGCCTGATGCCCGCGCTGCCTGCGAAGGCATCGTCGATTGGGAAAAGGTCAGTGGCCAGACGATGAAAATCTCGCGGCCGGTCGACGACGAATTCGACAAGGGCGAGATCCAGCTCACAACCTATCTTTACCGACCGGGCAGGTCAGAGGATATGCCCGCTCTCATCTACAATCACGGCTCAACCGGACCCGGCGTCGTTCCGGTGAAGCAGAGGATGTACCCGTCCTGCGAAATCATTCGATTCTTTACCGACCATGGTTATCTGGTCGTCGCCCCAAACCGCCGCGGTCGCGGTGATTCCAACGGCACATATACGGAAGAGTGCCTCGGATGCTCGACCATGCAGTATTACGGCGCCGGAGTCCGGGGCCTCACTGACGCATTGCAGGACCTCGATGCTGTGATTTCCGAGGTGGCGAAACTGTCATTCGTTGATGGGCGCCGCATCATACTGGCGGGACAATCACGAGGCGGTTTTCTCTCCGTCATCTATGCGGGACGCCGCCCAGATATCATCAGAGGCGTCGTGAATTTCTCCGGTGGTTGGTTCGGCGTTACCGAAAGCCGGTCGCGCGAGTTCGGCGAATTCAACTACGCTAACTACCGCGATGCCGGCGGAAAAGCGAAGGCACCCATGCTATGGCTGTATCGGGAAAACGATCGATACTATGCGCCGCGCTTCATCCACCAGTTTCATGAGAGCTTCAGAAGCGGCGGCGGTAAAGCCAACTTGCACATCTATCCCAACGATACAGGCCGCGATGGGCATGGCTTCACCAGCCAACCAACCCTTTGGACCGCACACGTTGCAGAATTTCTGGCGGCGCTAAAATAATTCCGCGGTGCGCTCTTACGCCCCGCCAAAGAACTCCAGCTGCCACTTCAGGTCTTCTTCGTTCATCGGGTATTCCGTGATGTTGCGGGCCTGCAGCGCCTGGCGGGGTGAAATGCCGCCGACGCGGGTCTGGAGTTGGACCGCCACCCGCATCGGCAGGCCGGCTTTCCACGCAAGGGCCGTGACGCCCTTGGCGCTGCGCGCCGACAGGACCTTGTCGACGACCGCAATCGGGATTTCCGCCATCACCGCAAGTGCGGCGCGCACGAAATTGCGCTGACCGGCGTCCAGTGCGTCTCCGAGCGAATCCTCGTCCAGCTTGCCTTCCTTCTGGAGTTTGCGCGCCCGAGCGACAGCCTTTTCGATACTGTCCTCGTCCTCCGCCGCGTCTTTCTTCCCCTCGGCTTTGTCTTCGGCCTCCAGACGCTTGGCGACCTCTGCCTTGATCTGGTCGCGCGTATCCTTCGGCAGGTCGTTGCGCCGGGTCAGCACGTCGAGCAGCGCCGAGGCCACGAAGCTGGCGATCCGCTTCGCCGCCTTCACCGGCAGGATCGGCCGCCGTACCAGCGGCTCATGCCATTCCACCCGCTTGGGCGCCCGGTCGACGATCATGTCGAGCGTTTCCTCGCGGATCTGCGCCGACGGATTGGCCAGCAGGGCCGCGACCGCCGGTTCATCGTCGGCCGCAACGATCGCATCGGAGACCATGGCACCCAGCCCGTCGCGGCCGGCGATCGCCGACAGCGCGCCCGACGGCGGCGCGGACCCGATGATATCGAGCAGATCCTGATCGGTGAGCAACGGCGAGAAGCGCAGCACCGGGCTTGCCACCGCCATCTCGGCGTCGCGCGCGAGACGCTTCACCATTTCGGGCGGCACATGCGCGACCTGTTTCACGGCCTCGGCGACGAGAGAGCGAACATGCACCGCTTCGTCGCGCGCCAGAATCTCCAGCACCTCGATCACCCGCTCGCGCGCCTGTTGTTGCGCCGCGGGGCCAAGTCCCGGCAACAGTCGCGCTACCTTCTGTGCCAGCTCGACGCGAACGGCATCATCCTTGTCGCGAGCCAGCAGTTGATCCGCCTGATGCGGCGTCGTCTCGTTGGCGGCGATCACGCGCCGGACATCGGGCGCCGTATCCTCGGCCATGAAGTAGAGAATTTCCGGCCGCACGTCGGTTCGCGCGGCCAGCTTGCGACGCACCACCTTGTCGGGGTCGCGGGCCAGCTCTTTCGCCTGTTCGTAGTCGAGCTTGCTCATGATACGTGCGCCCCAGCCGCCGCAGCGCGGAATGTGGCGATATCGGGCGCCACCGAATACGTCCCCTTGCCGCGTTTCTTCACCTCGTACATCGCCTTGTCGGCGCGCGCGAGCAATTCGCCTGTCGTTTCGCTTTCCCCCGGCATATGCACCGCAACCCCCACCGACAGCCCAAGCGGCTTCTCCTTCGAGGCGCTGTAGGGCTCAAGACTTTGCTTCAGCGCCAGAATATCGCGGGCCCGGTTCACTGCCGCGTCGCGATCGGTTCCCGACATCCACATTGCAAACTCATCGCCCCCCAGCCGCGCCACCAGATCTCCGGCCCGCACTTCGCGCCGGAGCGCATCGGCCAGCGCCTTCAGGGCGGCGTCACCGGCGGGATGACCGAGCAGGTCGTTCACTGCCTTGAAATTATCGAGATCGACATAGACCAGCGCGCCCGGAATGCCGGTCCGCATGCATTCGGCCGACTGCCGCTCAAGCTGGCGCGAGAAACCACGGCGATTCAGCAGACCCGTCAGGGCATCGGTGCGCGCCTGCTTGGCCAGCGCCTCATGATTGGCGATCTGCTCCTGCGCAATGCCGATCTGGTCCGCGATCTTCGCCAGCACGATACGATCGGACTCCGTCCAGTCCGGGTCGTCGCCATGCCGCCACAGGCCGATGGCACCGTTGATCTGCCGATGGAAGCGCGTCACCGCGCCGAGAAAGCGGCCATGCGGGCCGCCGACTTCAAGCTGGTCGTCACGGTCGGGGACCAGCGCATCGGCGCCGGTCTGCAGGCGCCGCACATGCGCGGTCATCGGCGCGTCGATTCGCTCGACCGTCGGCGTGCCGAAATCGGCAGCGGGCGACAACACCGCATCACCGGCGACATCCCAGATGCGGCAGCTGACGGCGCCCAGCGCACGGGCGGCACCCGACGATGCCGCGCGCAACATCGCATCGGGCTCGACCTCGTCGCGAATGGTCCGCGTGATGTAGCCGACCAGCCGGTCGCGATTCTGCGCGTCGGCCAGCGCCGCGGCGTTCTCGTGCGTTTCGGTCATGTCGTGCCAGACACCGCGAGCACCACGCCACGAACCATCGGGTGACGACAGCGGGACCGCAGATACGGCGACACAGGCAAGATCGCCGTTGGGGCGCTTCAGCCACAACTCCGCCTGATTGACCAGCGAGCGTGTCATGAAGGGTGTCGATGACCCGGAGGCCTCTTCCGCCATGAAGGATGCCGCATCGCGGCCAAGCAGATCGTTCGCCGACCAGCCGAGCGCGCCCTGCGGCGAAACGAAGGTGAACGCGCCGCTGAGATCGGTCTCCCACGCGAAGTCGCTGGAGATTTCCACGAGATCCTTGAAGCGCGAGCGGGAGTCGGCCAGCGCCTGACGGAGATTGGCGGCAAGCGAGGTGTCACGCGCCAGCACCAACACACCGGCTTTTCCGGCCAACGGCGTCAGGCACACATCGAAACTGAGCGGCGACGGTTTGGCCGCGACAACGATCGTATCGGTGCGCGCGACACGGTCCGACTGCAACGCCGTGACAAGCCGTGCGAGCCCGCCCGATCCCGCGCGCAGTGCAAGCTCTCCCAGCAACGGCCGCGCGGCGTCGTTGGACTGCCGGACGCCGCCATCGGGCGCCACCAGCGCCGCCGGCCCGGGCCAGGTCGCGATCAGGGTCTCGAATGATCCAGCCGATGCCGGGGCGTGAGCCGCTTTGGGCTTGGCCGCCACCGGCTTGCGGGCTGCCGGGCGTTTCGCCTTGGGCTTCGCCGGCGCTTTTTTCTTCTGTTTTGCGTTTCGCATGACGCCGGATCATAGCACAGGATCAGCGGCTTGCAGGGAAGCGGCCCCGGCGTTGACAGGGCGGGCGATCTCTCCCATGTTCGCTCGACTTTTACAGGGGATTTGACTGTTCACATGACCGCTGACCTGCAATCGACAATCAACAAGGCCTGGGACGAACGCGAGGGCGTGAATTCGTCCACCAAGGGCGCTGTCCGCGAAGCCGTCGAGGCGTCCCTTTCGGCGCTCGATGCCGGCAAGCTGCGCGTCGCCGAAAAGAAGGGCGATGCCTGGCAGGTCAATGAATGGCTGAAGAAGGCGGTCCTGCTCTCCTTCCGCCTGTACGATTCCTATCGCATGCTGGGTCCCGACGACCTGCAGATCGGCCGTGCCGCGTGGTGGGACAAGGTGCCGCTGAAATTCGCGAACTGGGACGACAAGCGTTTCCAGGAGGCCGGCTTCCGCGCGGTCCCCGGCAGCTTCATCCGCCGGTCCGCCTATATCGCGCCCGGCGTCGTGCTGATGCCGAGCTTTGTGAATGTCGGCGCCTATGTCGATAGCGGCACCATGGTCGACACTTGGGCGACCGTCGGCAGCTGCGCCCAGATCGGCAAGAACTGCCACATTTCCGGCGGTGCCGGCATCGGCGGCGTCCTGGAACCGCTGCAGGCAGCACCCGTTGTCATCGAGGATAACTGCTTCGTCGGCGCGCGCAGTGAAGTCGCTGAAGGTGTGATCGTCGAAACCGGTTCGGTACTTTCAATGGGTGTGTATATCGGCGCCTCGACCAAGATCGTCGACCGCGCCACCGGCGAGATCCACTACGGTAAGGTGCCGGCCTATTCGGTCGTCGTGCCGGGAAACATGCCGGGTAAAAAACTGCCGGACGGCAGCGAAGGCCCGTCCACCTACTGTGCGGTGATCGTGAAGCGCGTCGACGAACGCACGCGCTCCAAGACCTCCATCAACGAACTGCTGCGGAGCTGACCGCCATTCTCGATCCGGTCGATCTTACCCGCGATCTGATCCGCAGGCCGAGCGTCACGCCCAGGGACGAGGGCGCGCTCAGCGTGCTTGAGGCGGCGCTGAAGCCGCTGGGCTTCGCGTGCGACCGGCTGCCCTTCAGCCAGAGCGGCACGCCCGATATCGACAATCTCTATGCAAGGGTCGGCACCGCCGGCCCGCATTTCTGCTTCGCCGGCCATACCGATGTGGTGCCGGTCGGCGATCCCAAGGGCTGGACTGTCGATCCGTTCGGCGGCGAGGTCATCGACGGCCATGTCTACGGGCGCGGCGCGGCCGACATGAAGGGCGGGATCGCCGCCTTTGCCGCCGCGGCGTCCGCCTTCCTCGAGAAGCGCGGCAAGGGCTTCAAGGGATCGATCAGCTTCCTCATCACCGGCGACGAGGAAGGCCCGGCCGTCAACGGCACCGCGAAGATGCTGCAGACCATCGCCGCGCGCGGCGAAAAGATCGACGGCTGTGTGGTCGGCGAACCCAGCTCAGACAAGGCCATCGGCGACATGGTGAAGATCGGCCGGCGCGGCAGCATGAATCTCGTGCTCACCGCGCACGGCATCCAGGGACATGTCGCCTATCCGCATCTGGCCGACAATCCGAATCATCTGCTGGTGAACATGCTCGCCGACCTGACCGGCACCCCGCTCGATACCGGCAGCGACTGGTTCCAGCCGTCCAGCCTGCAGGTGACGACCATCGATGTCGGCAACGCTACGACCAACGTGATCCCGGCGGCGGCCAAGGCCGGCATCAACATCCGCTTCAACGACCTGCATTCCTCGCAGACGCTGACGGCGTGGGTGAAGAAGCGTCTCGACGCGATCGGCGGCCGTTACGATCTCGAGGTGCAGGTCTCCGGCGAATCTTTCCTCACCAAGCCCGGCCCGTTCAGCGACATGATCGTCGCGTCGATCGAGGCGGCGACGGGGCGCAAGCCCGAGCTCAGCACCACCGGCGGCACCTCGGATGCGCGCTTCATCTGCCGCTACAGCCCCGTCGTCGAGCTCGGCCTGGTCGGCAAGACGATGCACAAGGTTGACGAGCGCGCCGCCGTCGCGGATATCCAGGCGCTAACTAAGATCTACGGCGGCATCCTCGACCGCTTCTTCGGGGCCTCATGATCGATACCGAAAACGCCAGACGGTCCCTTGCCGGCGTGTGGCGGCTCGCGAATCTCGACCCATCCGGCTACAAGCTGCTCGACCTGTCGATGGAGGGCTTCTGGAAGTCATTCCAGGCGGCGATCATCGCAGGCCCGCTCTTCGCGCTGCTGATCGTGCTGCGCGCCGACGTCCATCCACTCTCCGACGATCCCCTGCGGGCCCTGCTTGTCGAGACGATCGGTTATGTGATCGGCTGGACCGCGTTTCCGCTCGCTGCCCTCTATCTCGCCAAGGCGCTCAACAAGGAGCAACGATATCCCGGCTACATCGTCGCCTATAACTGGGCGCAGGTGTTGCAGATCCTGGTGTTCCTGCCCGTGGCACTCCTGTCGGCGTCCGACCTGCTGCCGGGCCTGATCATGACGGCGGTAGCGTTGGGCGTAACCGCGGCCGTTCTCTATTTCCAGTATTTCATCTGCCGCACGGCGCTGGGTGTCGACGTCCTGCCGGCGCTGGGCTTCGTCGCGATGGACATGATGATCGGCATCCTCCTCGACACCGTCGAGATGAGCCTGCACATGCCTGCGATCAGCAGCTAGTAGCCGACCGCGATCAGATAGAGCCCGTCCGGCGGCGCCGTCGGGCCGCCGCGGGCCCGGTCGCGGGCCTCAAGCGCGGCCATCACGTCGCCCCGTGTCCACTTTCCTTCGCCGACCAGCTTCAGCGTGCCGACCATGTTGCGGACCTGGTGATGCAGGAACGAGCGCGCCACGGCGTTCACATGAATTTCCTCGCCTTCGGCGGTGACATCGATGCGGGTCAGCGTCTTTACCGGCGACTTCGCCTGGCACAGAGCAGCGCGGAAGCTGGTGAAATCATGCTGACCGACCAGCACCTGCGCCGCCTCATGCATCGCGGCAGCATCGAGCGGCCGCGAAACATGCCACACACGGTCGCGCTCGATCGCCGGCGGTGAGCGGCGATTGAGAATGCGATAGCGATAGGAGCGCGAGGTCGCCGACAGCCGCGCATGAAATTCGGCATCCACGACATCGGCCTCGCGCACCGAAATCGGATGCGGCTGCACATGATAGTTGAGCGCCTCGCGCACGCGATCCGCGGGCCAGTCCCTGGCAAGATCGACATGCACGACCTGACCCAGCGCATGCACCCCGGCATCGGTGCGGCCAGCGGCGGTGACCTGCGCCGTCTCGCCGGTGAATTTCTGGACCGCTTCCTCCAGCACCTGCTGCACCGCGACGCCGTTGTTCTGACGCTGCCAGCCGACGAAGGGTGTGCCGTCGTATTCGACGGTCAGCCTGTAACGCGGCATCTCAGCTGACGGCGAGCGTCGTGCCCGCCTCCAGCGGAAAGCCGCGCAGGAATGCGTTCGCGTCGAGCGGCCCCTTGCCCGGGCGCTGCAGCCGCGTCGGCCGCAGCGCGCCGCCGTTGCAGGCAATGGTGAGTCCGCCGTCGATGATGGTGCCCGGCGTCGCCGATGCATCGGTCGCCAGCACGTCGGCGCTCAGCACCTTGATGCGCTCGCCGCGCACCTCGAACCACGCGCCGGGCCACGGCGTGAAGGCGCGGATCTGCCGCTCCAGCACCTCGGCCGGTTTGCTCCAGTCGAGACGTGCCTCCTCGCGGGTCAGCTTGGAGGCGTAGGTGACGCCGTCTTCCGGCTGACGCTTCGGCAGGATGGTGCCCGCGACAGTGCCGCGCAGCGCCTCGATCACCAGCGGACCGCCGAGCACGGCCAGCCGGTCATGCAAGGTCTGGCCGGTGTCGAGCTTGCCGATGCTCAGACGCTCGGTCAGCAGCATCGCGCCGGTATCGAGCCCTTCATCCATCTGCATGATGGTGATGCCGGTTTCCCTGTCGCCGGCGAGGATCGCGCGCTGGATCGGCGCAGCACCCCGCCAGCGCGGCAGCAGCGACGCATGGATGTTCAGGCAGCCGTATTGCGGAATGGACAGGATGCGCGGCGGCAGGATCAGCCCATAGGCGACCACGACCGCCACATCGGGCTTCAGCGCCGCGAATTCTTCCTGAACCTCGGGCGTCTTGAGGCTGACCGGGGTGCGGACGCGCAGCCCCTTCGAGGCTGCAAGTTCATGCACCGGCGACTTGTGTTCGCGCTGGCCGCGACCGGCCGGGCGCGGCGGCTGGGTGTAGACGGCGCCGATATCGTAGCCGGCCTCGATCAGCGCACGCAGCGCCGGAACGGAGAATTCCGGCGTGCCCATGAAGACGAGGCGCATATTTTGGGATCAGGCCGGAACGGCCTGCTTCTTCTGTTTGACGAGCTTGCGCAGAATCATGTTCCGGCGCAACGCGGAGATATGGTCGACGAACAGCACGCCTTCGAGATGGTCCATCTCGTGCTGGATGCACACCGACAGCAGACCCTTGGCGTGCAATTCCTTCTGGGTGCCGTTTTCATCGAGGTAGCGGATCTTCACCTCTTTGGGGCGCTCCACCTCGGCATAATGCTCGGGCAGCGACAGGCAGCCCTCTTCCCACGGCTGCATCTCGTCCGAGGCCCAGGTGATTTCGGGGTTCACCAGCTTCATCGGTGCCGACGTCTCGCCGTCCTTGGCGATATCGACCACGATGGCGCGGATGCTCTCGCCGATCTGCGGCGCCGCGAGGCCGATGCCGGGCGCGTCGTGCATCGTATCGACCATGTCGTCGAGCAGCCGGCGCAGCTTGTCGTCGACCGTCTTGACCGACCTGGCCCTGATTTTCAGCCGGGGATCCGGCGCGACGATGATGGGAAGAACAGCCATGGTTCTTCAGAGGTAAGCGGTCGACCGGCCAAGGTCAAGCCGCATTGCGGCATTGCGATGCGCCTGATATCGTCGCGAAAACAAGCCCTTGAAGGGCAACGACAGACAGGGATGGCCGCGCCGCGATGACCGAAATCCATGCCGACCTTACCGGGGTGACCAGGATATTCCCGGCCAGCAGCGGCCATCACGAAGTGCATGCGCTGGGCCCCCTCGACCTGAAGCTGGGACGCGGCGAGTTCTTCGCGGTGGTTGGGCCGTCGGGCTGCGGCAAATCGACCCTGCTCGAAGTGCTGGCCGGCCTGCAGCCGGTCACCGCCGGCAGCGTCTTCTTCGAAGGAAAGCCGGTGCTGGGGAGCGTCCCCGACGGCGTCGGCGTGGTGTTCCAGGAAGACGCCAGCTTTCCGTGGCTGACGGTCGCGGACAATGTCGCGTTTGGTCTGCGCCGGGCCGGGGTCGATGCGGCGGAGATCAAGCGGCGGGTCGATCATGCCATTGCCTTCATGGGCCTCCGCGATTTTACGCAGGCCTTTCCGGCACAGCTCTCCGGCGGCATGCGCCAGCGCGTCTGCATCGCGCGCACCCTGGTGCTGCAGCCTCGCCTGATCCTGCTGGACGAACCCTTCGGCGCGCTGGACCAGCAGACCCGCCTGCTGATGGGCGACGAGTTGCTGCGCCTGTGGCGGGAGACAAGCGCGACGGTCCTTCTGATCACGCATGCGCTGGACGAAGCGGCGATGCTGTCTGACCGGGTCGGCGTGATGTCGGCGCGTCCCGGCCGCTTCATCGAGGTGGTCAGCACCGGCTGGCCGCGCGACCGCGACAGCCGCATCGTCGCAAGGCCGGAATTCGGCGCCACCACCAGCCGCCTCTGGGCCCTGCTCCGCGACGAGTCCATCAAGGCGCTGGGCCACGCGGTGGGAGCGCCAGTGGCGTAGCTCTCCCCTATGATTGGGAGTTCGCTCAGTTCGCTCATCTTTCATATGTTTTTGGAGATGAGCCGGGTCCCGGCTTTCGCCGATAGGGCAGCCCATTTGACAGATATATATTTAGTATCAATAAGTTAGGCCGCCTCCCTCGACCGACTCGGAGCCCTGCCTGTATAGACGGGGTCATGGACCCCATCCTGATCTTCGGACTTGTAGCGCTTGTCGCGGCGGCGGCCCTCGCGGTCGTGCTGGCGATGCGGGGGCGCGGGCCTGATCCGCAGCTGACGGCGCTGGCGCAGACCCAGAGCGAGCTCGCCGGCCGCTTCGCCCAGATGGCGGAGCAGATGACCGCCACGCAGGCCGCCATCGAAGCCGGCCTCAAGACACAGGAAGGCGCGATCCTCGGCCGCCTCAACGAGAGCCTCGCCAAGTCGGCGGTCGAGACCACCAAGACGATCACCGACCTGCGCGAACGTCTGGTGAAGATCGACGAGGCGCAGAAGAACCTCGCCGAACTGTCGACCCGCGTGGTCGGCCTGCAGGACATCCTTGCCAACAAGCAGGCGCGCGGCGCGTTCGGCGAAGTGCAGCTTGAGAATCTGGTTCAGGACGCGCTGCCGCCCTCCTCTTATGAATTCCAGGCGACCCTCAGCAATAAAATGCGCGTCGACTGCCTGATCCGCATGCCCAGCCCGCATGGCACGATCTGCGTCGATGCCAAATTCCCGCTGGAAAGCTACCGCGCCCTGATGGCGGCGCCGGAGCCGGCGCGCGCCGCGGCCCTGCGCGCATTCGGGAACGACGTGAACAAGCACGTCACCGACATCGCCAACAAGTACATCCTGCCGAACGAAACCGGTGAAGGTGCGATGATGTTCCTGCCGTCCGAGGCGGTATACGCGGAGCTGCATGCGAGCCTCGGCGACGTGGTTGAGAAGGCCAACCGCGCCCGCGTCTACATCGTCTCGCCGACAACGCTGTGGGCCGTGCTGCACACCATCCGCGCGGTCCTGAAGGACGTGAAGATGCGCGAGCAGGCCGGCGAGATCCAGCGCATGGTCGGCCTGATGATCAAGGACGTGCGTCTGCTCGACGACCGCGCCGAGAAGCTGCAGACCCACTTCGAGATGGCCGCCAAGGACGTGCGTGACATCCGCACCTCCACCGACCGCATCATCCAGCGCGGCGACAAGATCGGCGAAGTTGAGATCGAGGCGACGAGCACGCCTGCCCTGGCTGCGGTCAAAGTCTGACCTTGCGCATCCAGGTCGTCCACGGCCATCCCCTCAGCGACAGCTACAATGCGGCGCTGTTCCAGCGCATCACCGATACACTCCGCGCCGGCGGGCATCAGGTGTTCGCCACCGATCTCTATCGCGAAAACTTCCAGCCGTCGCTGACCGCGGCCGAGCGCGGCAGCTATTTCGATCTGCCGTATGACGACAGCGCCATCGCGTCCTATGCGGAAACGCTGCGCAACGTGGACGGCATCGTGTTCTGCTTTCCGCACTGGTGGTTTTCGATGCCGGCCATCGTCAAAGGTTATTTCGATCGCGTGTGGGGGCCGGGGATCGCCTTCGAACACGAGCCGGCCGGTGGCCGGATCGTTCCGAAACTCACCAACATCAGACTGTTCGGCGTGGTGACGAGCTACGGCTCGCCGTGGTGGCTGGTGAAATTCTATGCCGGCGATCCGGGCCGCAAGGTGCTGATGCGGGGCCTGCGGCCGATGTGCCATCCCAAGGCCGAAACGTTTTACCTCACCCACTACGACATGGATCGCTCGACAGCGGAGACGCGGGCGGCGTTTCTGGAGAAGGTTGCGGCGCGGTTGAAGCGGATTTGATGCGGCCATCCTTCGAGACGGGCCCTGTCGGGCCCTCCTCAGGATGAGGTCTTTTTCTCTGAAGAATAGGCCTCATCCTGAGGAGCCCGCGCAGCGGGCGTCTCGAAGGATGACGACTTTCTTTTTCCTTCACTCCGCCGCGACGATCTCCGGCTCATACGGCGCGTCGGCTTTCGCCTCGCCATGCGCCACGAGCAGCTCGTGCAGCATCTTGCGGATCAGCAGGCCCGGCCGGTCGGTGCCCATGCTCTTCTCGCGCTCGTGATAGCCGGTCAGCAGGATGTCGGGATCGACGGTTTCCAGGATGTATTTGTCCTCGAGCGTGACCGCGCGGTCGAAGGCGATGACGCCAGCCGCCGGGGCCTGCTCTTCGGTGTCGTTGCGGAAGCAGAACTGCACCAGCTGCGAATGCCGGTCGTCGATCGGCGTCATGATGTTGACGATGATGTGGTTGAGACCGTTGGGATAGCCGATGCCGACGCGCTGCGCGAACGGCATCCAGTAGGCATTCGTGCGCAGCCGTGTCGTCGTCTCCGACGTCATCCCCAGATTCTTCTTCTGCGCTTCGGAATTGCGCACCTGCGAAGAGCCGGTGGCGCGGAAACCGCCCTCGAACGGCGTGATCTCCTCGATGATGCCGGTCAGATCGGTATTGCTGCCGAAGGTCCCGCGATGGACGAACGAGGGATGCGCAAGGTCAAAGCCGTTCTCGATGAACGCGAGGGCCGCGCACTCCCACGGCTCGTAGAATTCATGGATACGACGGAAGCCGGGTGTGCTGGCTTCGGGGATTTCGGGAATGCCATAGAGCGGCTCGGCCAAGGCCACCCATGCGTAGCCGTAGCGTTCCTGGCAGTGATAACCGGGGATGCTGTATTTCGGCTGGCGCGCGGCTTCGGTGATCTGCGGCACGCGCACACAGGCGCCGGTGCGATCGAAGGTCCATCCGTGATAGCCGCAGACGATATTGCCGTTCTCGCAGAAGCCGCGGCTGAGCTGCGCGGTGCGATGGCAGCAGCGGTCCTGCGTCGCCGCCGGCTTGCCCTCGGCATCCAGCCACAGCACGATCCTGGTGCCGAGCAGGGTGAACGGCTTGGGTCCGTCCGCCAGCTGCTCCATCGGGATCACGGGGTACCAGAAGCGGCGAAAAACCGGGTGTTGGGTGACGAGCATGAAGCCCTCCTCGTTTCCCCGATATCCCGCAAACTCCGTGCCAGCCCCCGCTTCTAAACAGCCCGCCGTGCCTTCAGCGCGGCATTCAGCGTGCCGTCGTCGAGATAATCGAGTTCGCCGCCGACCGGCAGGCCGTGCGCCAGGCGCGTTACCGAGACATTGGTGCCCGCCAGACGGTCGGTCACGTAATGCGCCGTGGTCTGCCCTTCCACTGTTGCGTTCATGGCAAGGATCACTTCGCGCACTTCGCCCGACGCCGCGCGTTCCACCAATCGGGCAATGTTGAGGTCTTCGGGCCCGATGCCGTCCAGTGCGGACAGCACACCGCCCAGAACGTGATAGCGGCCACGGAAGGCGCCGGAGCGTTCGATGGCCCAGAGATCGGCGACTTCCTCGACGAGGCAGAGCACGCTGCGGTCGCGTTTTTCATCCGCGCAGATCGCGCAAGGATCGCTGGTGTCGAGATTGCCGCACTCGACACAGCTGACGATTTTCTCGGCGGCAAGATTGAGCGCCTCGGCCAGCGGCTTCAGGACCGAGTCACGCCGCTTGAGCAGGTCGAGTGCCGCGCGCCTTGCCGAACGCGGCCCGAGGCCCGGCAGGCGCGCCAGCAGCTGGATGAGGCGTTCGATTTCAGCGCCGGCCATTGGTTCCCTTTCTGTCATGCCCCGGCTTGACCGGGGCACCCATCCGGATGGACCCCCCGATCAAGTCGGGGGGTGACGAAAAGAAATAGTCATCGCGGCATAGCATTCAAAACGGCAGCTTCATGCCGGGCGGCAGCGCCAGGCCGCCGGTGACCTTTTTCATCTCTTCGGCCGCCGCGATATCGACCTTGGCGCGCGCGTCGTTGATCGCGGCGACGATCAGGTCTTCCAGCACTTCCACTTCCTTGGGATCGACCAGCGACGGCTCGATCTTGAGGCGCTTGAGTTCACCCTTGCCAGTGATGGTCGCCTTCACAAGACCGCCGCCGGACGCGCCGTCGATCTCCATGGCGCCCATGCGTTCCTGCATGGCGGCCATCTTGCCCTGCATCTCCTGCGCCTGCTTCATCAGGTTGCCGAGATTTTTCATGCTTCAAGTCTCCTCTGCTTCGTCCGGCTCGAATGGCACCTCGTCCGCGCTGCCCGCGGCGGGTTCGTCCGGTGCTTCGACGCCACGCACGCCTTCGATGGTGGCGCCGGGAAATGCCTTCAACAGCGCGTCTACCAGCGGATGCTTGGCCGCCTCATTTTTCTGCGCCTCGCGCTTGACGGTTGCCTGTTCCGCCATCGTCGACGCGCCATCGGCATTCGAATTGATGGTGATGACCCAGCGATTGCCGGTCCAGCGCTGCAGCAGATCCATCATGCGCGCGGCGAGATCGCGGGGCGCCTTCGTCGGATTGATCTCGATGCGGCCCGGCTCGAATTTCACCAGACGGACATTGTTGATGAGATTGCCGTGCAGGACGCCCTCGCGCTTCGTCTCGAACAGCGCCACGACCTCGGCGAAGCTCTGCGGGTTCGGCAGCGCCGGTTGTGCAGAGGGTGCCGCGTCGGGCTGCGTCCGCAGCGCCTGCACCTGCCCGCCATCGCCGGACCCGCGAACCGTCGACGATGCCATCGCCATGGTGCGTCCGCCGCCGCCAGCCGAAGGACCGGCCGATGAGCCGCGCGGCCCGCCGCCGTTGCCGCCCGGCAGCGGCGAATTGCTGTTGCCCATACCGGCAATGAACTCCGCCGGGGTCGGCAGCTCGGCGGCATAGGTCAGGCGCACCATCAGCATTTCCGCCGCCGCGAGCGGCGTCGGCGCGGTCTGGATCTCGCTCAGGCCCTTGAGCAGCATCTGCCAGGTGCGCGCCAGCACCGACATCGCAAGCTTGCCCGCGAGCTCCCGGCCGCGCGCGCGCTCCGCTTCGGGGATGGTCGGATCGTTGGCGAGGTCGGGCGCCGCCTTGAGGCGCGTGATCCAGTGCGTGACGTCGAGCAGGTCCTGCACCACGATCGCCGGATCGGCACCGCTGCGATAGGCCTCGCCAAGCTGCGCCAGCGCGGCGGCGGCATCGCCCCTCATCACGACTTCGAACAGGTCGAACACCTGCGTGCGGTCGGCGAGGCCGAGCAGCCCGCGCGTATCCGCCTCGTTCACCTCGCCCTCGACATGCGCCAGCGCGCGATCGAGCAGCGACAGGCCGTCGCGCGCGCTGCCGTCGGCGGCACGGGCGAGTAGTGCTGCGGCGGCCGGCGCCACGGTGCGGTTTTCCTTCTTCGCGATGCCGGTCAGGAATTCCGCCATCTTCGTCTGCTCGATGCGGCGCAAATCGAAGCGCTGGCAGCGCGACAGCACCGTGATCGGCACGCGGCGGATTTCGGTGGTCGCGAAGATGAACTTCACATGCTCCGGCGGCTCTTCCAGCGTCTTGAGCAACGCGTTGAAGGCCGGCTTCGAGAGCATGTGCACTTCGTCGAGGATGTAGACCTTGAACCGCGCCTTGACCGGGCGATAGCGGGCACCGTCGGTCAAGTCGCGGATGTCGTCGACGCCGTTATGGCTGGCGGCGTCCATCTCGACCACGTCCATGTGGCGGTCATCGGCAATGCCGACGCAGTTCTCGCACACGCCGCAGGGCTCGATGGTCGGGCCGCCCTTGCCGTCGGCGCCGACGCAGTTGAGGGCGCGCGCGATGATGCGGGCCGTCGTCGTCTTGCCGATGCCACGGACGCCGGTGAGAACGAACGCATGCGCGATCCGTCCCGAGGCAATGGCGTTGGTCAGGGTGCGGACCATCGCCTCCTGGCCGATCAGGTCGGCGAAGGTCGACGGCCGGTATTTACGGGCGAGAACGCGATAGGGGGCGGGCGCCGGGCTCTCGGTCATCGCTTCTGGCAGCCCCTCATGCGAAGGATCGGATTGGAAAAGGTGGGAGGCTGGAACAATGACCCGGACCAAATCTCGTTACGGCTGCTTCCTTCCGGACCTGACCGGGTTGGCGAGGAGTCCGTCCACTGCCAACCTCCCGGCCGGACTATACCAGTTTTAGGGCCGGAACAGGCAAGGCCGGCGAGTCCTCGCAAAAGGCGTATGGGCGTAGTATCTAGCGTTCCGATGAAGCACTTGAGCCGCCTTTTCCGTCCTGGAGCCGCCCGTCGGCTGGCGGCCCGATTCGGCATTCTGGCGCTGCTGCTTCAGTGCTTCGTCTTCGCAGCCCACATGCCGGTCATGGCGGCCCTGCCTTACGACCCGGCCGCCTGGTGCGGTGACGTCACGCCAGACTTCGGCAACACAGGGCCGCAGGCGCCACACAAGGTCCCGCCGTGCCCGCTCTGCAATTCGCTGCAGGCGGCGGGGACGGCACTGCCGTCCTCGACGGCGTTCGAGATTGTCCAGTTCGCGGTTTACGCTCCGCCAGTGCCGCAGGTCGATGTACCGGCGCCGGAACGTCTCACCTATCGGCCCGCCAACTCCAGAGCGCCACCCGCCTCCGTCTGATCCCAAGCCTCGATGCGATCGCGGTTGGTCCGCTTTCGCTATGCTTTCAGACGTACTGGAGTTTCTACACGTGCGTAACTTTGTTTCCGCAGCCCTTATGGCTGCGTTAGTCATGTTTGCCGTTCCCGCCAACGCACATGTCACCGCCAACCCGAATCAGGGTGCGGCCAATTCCTATTTCCAGACCAGCCTGCGCATCGGCCATGGCTGCAGCGGCTCGCCCACTGTCGCGGTGCGGGTGAAATTGCCCGACGGCATTTCATCGGTTCGGCCGCAGATGAAAGCCGGCTGGGCCATCGAGATCAAAATGCGCAAGCTCGACAAGCCGGTCGATGCCGGCCACGGCCGCATGGTGAGCGAAGTCGTCGACGAAGTGATCTGGCGCGGCGGGTCCCTGCCCGATGCCTATTACGACGATTTCGGTCTGGTCGTGCGTCTGCCGGAGAAAGCGGGCACCACCCTATATTTCCCGGTGGTCCAGGAATGCCAGCAGGGCGCCCATCGCTGGATCGAGATTCCGCAAGGGTCCCAGAAATGGGGCGACCTGCGCGAACCGGCGCCCTTCGTCACGGTGATCGAACCGACCCGGTGAGACTGCTGTGAAAGCGCTGTTCGCCATCGCCCTTCTGTGCCTCGCCATAATCGGCGGGGCACAACACGCGCGCGCGCATGCGGTGCTTGTCGAAAGCACGCCGGCAGATGGCGCGCTGCTCGACACAGCGCCAACCGCCATCGTGCTGCGCTTCAACGAGCCGGTGGCGGCCGTCTTCCTGCGCCTTCTCGATGGCGACGGCCGCTCGCTGATCGCGCCGGAGACGGTGCAGACCATCGATCGTGAGATCCGCGCCGCACTTCCCGCACCGCTCGGAGACGGCAGCTACATCGTCTCCTATCGCGCTGTCTCTTCGGATTCCCATCCGATCGGCGGCGCCCTCGCCTTTTCCATCGGCGATACGGCGGTGCAACTCGATGCACCGGAGGATGACGGCACGAGCTGGCTGCTGGTGAAGATCGCGCTCTCGCTGCTTCAGCACATCGCGCTTCTCTCCGCCGCGGGCGGCGTGTTGTTCCGCTGGTTGGTCTTGCGCGGTGCGGCCTTGCCCCATCTGCGCGGTCTGATCGTTGGCAGCGCCGCTGTCGCCATCGCGGCGACGATTCTTCAGATCGGCGCGCAAGGCGCCCTGCTGGGTCTCGCCGATCTCTCCCGCCTGTTCGATCCGGCAATCTGGTCGCTCGGCATCGGAACCACACTCGGCACCAGTGCCGCGTTCATCGTTCCGGCCTTGATCGTTCTCTGTATCCCGACAGGATCATGGGTTGCGGTTGCTGCCGCGCTTGTCGCCGCAGGCGGTCTGGCTCTCACCGGCCACAGCGCCGCCGCCGGGTCCGCCGCGCGGATGTTACAGGGCGTGCATGCCATAGCGGCCGCCTACTGGGTTGGATCCCTGATCCCCCTGATGCTGGTCTTGCGTCATCTGCCGGCCGATCGCACGCTCGACGTGACGCGGCGCTTCTCGACATTCGCAATCCCGGTTGTCCTGGCGCTGCTGGTGGCAGGCGTCGCCTCCATCCCCGCGCGCGGTCTCACGCTCGACGATCTGTTGTCCGGTGAGTACGGCCAGAAACTGTTCGTGAAGCTCCTGTTCGTTGGGCTGTTGCTGCTGCTGGCCTTGCACAACCGCTACCGGCTGACCCGAGCCAACGGCGTCAGCTGGCTGCGCGTCGGCATCGGCATCGAAATCGGCATCGCGACCTTCGTCCTGATCGCCACCGCCTTCCTGGCCCACACACCGCCCCGCGCCGCCGAGGACCATCGCCACGACAGCGCGATGACACCGGGCGAGGGATTCGCCGTGGTGACGACCAGCCGCGACATCATGCTGTTTATCGAGATGCGTCCCAGCCGCGCCGGCCAGAACGATTTCGAACTGCGCTTCAGCCAGGCCGACGGCAAGCCGTTCGCGGTGCGCGAAGTGTCGCTGGAACTGTTCCTGCCGGAACGCGGCATCGAACCCTTGATCCGCCGCGCCGCCCGCGCCGATCCCGGTCACTATTATCTCGCTGGTGTGCCGCTCTCACCCGCCGGGGAATGGCATCTCCGGATTGATGCGCTGGTCAGCGATTTCGACAAGCTGGTCTTCGAGACCCGCTTTCCCGTGCGATAACTCCGGTCAGCAAGAAGTCGGCGCTCCACCAGGACCACCGCAACTCCGCGACTCCCCGACACCCAATTTGCGCACCACGCCATCTTCAGCAAACAAGACCGTTACGTGTCGCATATCCATTTGCGTCTGTCCGCCGGTGTAGCCGCCCATGCCGACGGTCATGGTTTTCATCCGGGAAATGCCCGCGGCGTAGCCCCAAGTCTCAACTCCATTTTCGCCAAACGAGACATTGTTGGGCGCTCCGAAGTTAGACCGGACATCGGCTTTCGTGGACTTGCCCTCGACCACTCTTGCGATCACGGCATCATCAAAGAGTGCGCGATTGCCGGTCGTACTCAACTCGCGCGCTTCCATCGTTCTCGTGCATGCCGCCAGCGCCAAGACCGCGACTAGAATCAAAAACTTCATACATGCCCCCTTTTATCCACAACCATAGTACGAGTGGGAGACACGTTCTTCTAGTCCCGAAGCGCACCCTTCGAAGATGCCAGCCGTTCGTACATGACAAGCAAATTCACGCATTGCGGGCGGCGGCACGGGGAGGCATTCTCCGCTTCCATGAACAAACCGAATTATTTCGCCGGAATTGATCTCGACCGCGCCAGCGAACGCCGCGGCGACACCGACTGGCTGCAGGGGCTGCGCAGCGATCCCGCCAGCCGGGTCGTGCCGGTGTGGCGCTCGCACAGCCTCATCCTCGAAGGCGATGAGCCGCAGGCGATCCTGCTGTCGATGGAGGAGATCGTGGCGCATCAGCCGACGACGATCTTCCTGGGTGTCTCCGATGGGATCGCCTATTTCGCCGCCGACGTTTCCGCCCTTGAAGAAGAGCGCCTGCCGGACCTGACCGGCGGACGCGGGCGCTTTTTCGATCTGCGCGATGTCGGTCCGGCGATGGACCGACAGCATGCGGGCCTGCTCGCCTATGCGCGTGGTCTCGCCCACTGGCATTCGCGCCATCTCCATTGCGGCGTCTGCGGCGCGCCGACCACCAGTACCCAGGGCGGGCATGTGCGGAGCTGCGCCAACCCGGCCTGCGCCACCGAGCATTATCCCCGCACCGATCCCGCCGTGATCATGCTGGTGACCGACGGCGACCGCTGCCTGCTCGCCAACAACAAGCGATTCCGCGCCGGGCCGTTCTATTCGACGCTGGCCGGTTTCGTGGAGCCGGGCGAGAGCCTGGAAGAAGCCGTGGCGCGCGAAGTCTTCGAGGAAACCAATATCCGCGTCACCGATGTGCAGTACCAGCACTCGCAGCCCTGGCCGTTCCCGGCCTCGATCATGCTGGGCTTCCGCGCGCGCGCCGTCAGCTTCGATATCAAGGTCGACGGCGTGGAGATCGGCGATGCGAAATGGTTCGAGCGCAGCTTCCTGCGCCAGACGCACGATCCGGAGAAATTCCGACTGCCGCGTTCTGTGTCGATTTCCCGGCGTCTGATCGAGGACTGGGTCGCCGAGGACTGAGCCTCAGTCGCTGCCGCCTGATTTGGCGCCGTGCTGCCGGCGATAGGGATGCGCGTTGTACACGCCGAGGATCTTCACCTCGTGCGAGAAATAGGCGAGCTCATCGAGCGCGTGCTTCACGTTCTTGTCGTCGGGGTGTCCCTCGACATCGGCATAGAACAGCGTCGCGGTGAAAAATCCCCCGACCATGTAGCTTTCCAGCTTGGTCATGTTGACGCCGTTGGTCGCGAACCCGCCCATCGCCTTGTAGAGCGCGGCCGGCACGTTGCGCACACGAAAGGTGAAGGTGGTGATGATCGGACCATCGCCGCGCTTCGGCTCGATCGCCTTGCGGGACAGGACGATGAAGCGCGTGGTGTTGTGCTGCGCGTCCTCGATGTTCTTCTTCAGCGACTTCAGGCCGTAGATCTGTCCCGCCAGCGACGAGGCGATGGCGGCGCGCGTAATGTCGCCGGTCCGCGACACTTCAGCCGCCGAGCCCGCCGTATCGGCGGCGACGACGCGCTTCAGTTTCAGTTTGCGCGTGCTGTTGCGGCACTGGTCCAGCGCCTGGACGTGACTCTGCACCGTCTTGATGGTCTTGAGGCTGGCGCCGGGGAGTGCAAGCAGATGATGCTCCACCCGCTGGAAATGTTCGCCGATGATGTGCAGCTCGGCATGCGGCAGCAGCTGATGGATCTCGGCGACGCGCCCCGCCACCGAGTTCTCGATCGGGATCATCGCAAGATCGGCGCGACCGGTGCGCACGGCGTCGAACGCATCCTCGAAGCCCGGGCACGGCAGCGTTTCGCGGCCGGGAAAGGCATTGCGGCAGGCGAGATCGGAATAGGCGCCGGGCTGGCCCTGAAAGGCGATACGTCCGCTCGCTCGGGCGCCCGCCCGGGAGGAGCGCTTGCGTTTGGCACTCATGATTATGTCCGTGTGGTCGCGGCGAGGAGATCGCGCGCGCGTTCGAGATCGGCCGGAGTATCGACACCGAGCGGAACCGTGTCAACGCAGGCCGCGTCGATGCGCATGCCGGCTTCGAGCGCCCGCAGCTGCTCCAGCTTCTCGCGTTTCTCCAGCACGCCCTGCGGCAGTTTCACGAAGCGCGCCAGCGCTTCGCGGCGATAGGTGTAGAGGCCGATGTGATGATAGAGCGGCCCCTCGCCCGACGGCGCCGTGGCGCGGGTGAAGTACAGCGCGCGGCCCAGCTTCGGCGTGCCGTTTCCGCCGCGCGTGAACGCAACGATCGCCTTCACCACATTGGGGTTGGTCTTTTCTTCCTCGCGCGTGATTTCGGCCACGATGGTGCCGATCTCGACCACCGGATCGCCGGCACCGGGGTCGGCCAGCGGCGCCAGCGCCGCGCGCACCGCTTTCGGCTCGATGGTCGGCAGATCGCCCTGCACGTTAATGATCGCGTCGTACCTGCGGTCGGGATCGAATGTCTCGACCGCCTCGAAAATGCGGTCGGAGCCGGAGGGGTGATCGGCACGGGTCATCACGCCCTCGCCACCATGGGCGCGCACCGCCTCCAGGATGGATTTTTCGTCGGTCGCCACCAGAACCGGCCCCAGATCGGCCTCGCGGGCGCGGCGCCAGACCTGGACGATCATCGGCACGCCATGGATATCCGCCAG
The DNA here is from genome assembly GCA_965279355.1 of Alphaproteobacteria bacterium. Classification (GTDB taxonomy): domain Bacteria; phylum Pseudomonadota; class Alphaproteobacteria; order CACIAM-22H2; family CACIAM-22H2. The sequence goes on from OZ257155.1 coordinate 1,894,855, forward strand.
CGGCTTCCCGGGCAGACGGGTCGCGGCCAGACGGGCCGGAATGACGATCAGGGGCCGGCGGGGGGCCATGCTCATGGCCACCCCCCGACCGCAAGCCGTTGATCTGGTGAGGCTAGCGGGCGCATGCGAGGAGAGGTATATAACGCCGGGTGGCCGGGTCGTAACCCCCGATTCCACAGCCAAAACATGTTGAATCGGTTATGGCGGGGCGGCTACTCTCCGCTGATCTGCCGTCCAAGCCAAGTCAGGGACTTCGATCTTTATGAACGCGTATGAAATCAACAAGTTCGCCGGCGCCGGCCTGACCGCCCTCTTGGTGACCACGGTGATCGGCTTCGCCGGCAACATCATCATTCATCCGAAAAAGCTCGATAAGCCGGTTTACATCGTTGAAGGCGTCGAAGCGCCGGCCGCCGGTGCAACCGCCGCGGCGCCGGCCGTGCTCGTGCCGGTTTCCCCAATGCTGGCGTCGGCAAATGTCGAAGCCGGCAAGGCCGTGTTCAAGCAATGCGCCGCCTGCCACACCCCCGACAAGGGCGGCCGCAATACGGTCGGCCCCAATCTCTTCGATGTCGTCGGCAACAAGAAGGCGCACACCGCCGGCTTTGCCTATTCGAACCCGATGAAAGCCGCGTCGGAAAAGGGTGGCGAAGAGGGTGGCTGGAGCTACGAGCAGCTCAACGCATTCCTCGCCAACCCCAAGGCTGTCGTTCCCGGGACCAAGATGACCTTCGCCGGTCTGCGCAAGCCCGAAGATCGCGCCAACATCATCGCCTATCTGCGCACCCTTGCAGACGCCCCCAAGCCGCTCCCCTAACCGATAAGGATCTCCGTGACCTCCGGCGCCGTCAGCGACTCTCCGTTGCAATGGCCGCTGGTGCCGGCGGGAGTAGCGCGTTCAGACGGCTCGGAGCGCCGCGCGAATAACCGCACGCTGGAATACTGGAAGCGCCTCGCCGGCGAGCGCCGCTTTCCCACGCGCGAGCAGATCACCGCCGAAAGCGCGGGCGACCTCTGGGACCATCTGTTCATCGTCCAGATCACGCCCGATCCCACGCAGTACCGGTTTGTCTTCGCGGGCTCCGTGCTGGCGGCTGCCCTGGGCGGCGATCCGACCGATCAGACCCTGGCCAAGGTGCTGCCGGGCGGCCTCGGCACGCGGACGCTGTTTTTCCTCCAGGCCGCGGTCGGCCTGAAAGGCCCGGTGACCGACGATGTCGGCACCTGGACCCGCGCCGATGGCAGCGAGATCCTCTATCGCTCGATCCTGCTGCCGCTGAGCCAGGACGACCAGACGGTCGACTACCTGCTCGGTTCCTTCAGCTTCCGCACCGCCGCCTGATCCCTACTTTCGGGCCTTCTTGCGCGGCTTCGTGCAGATCAGCAGCGCCTTGTAGTCTTCCTTCTTCTTCAGGCGCCCGCGCGCGATGAAGGAATTGACGATCGGCTCCGATTTCTTCCAGCCGTTCGAGCCGACGTAAAAGCAGATGATCCCGCCGGGCTTCGTCTTCTTCACCATGAGGTCGAGCAGCGTGCGATCGTCGAGCGGCGCATAGCGCTGCTTCTTCGCATCGTAGAACTCGCCGAGATGGAATAGGGTGACCGCGTCGAAGTCGGGCAGTCCCTTTGCGTCGAGGGTGTAGATATCGACGAACATCGCCTTGTAGCTGTTGGCGACCTTGGCGTTCGAGATCACGAGATCGGTATAGGTATCGATCTCCTTCTTCGACGCCGTGACACCGAAAATCTGGTTCGGCTTGCGAAGCTTCGCGTTATCGAGCGCGATCAGATGATGCTCGCCCGTGCCGAAGTGAAAGATCGCGCTGTCGGTGATCTTGCGCGCCTTCATGTATTGCGCGAAATGCAGGTCGCAGGGACACTCGTTGAGGTCCAGCGGCCAGGTCGCCTTCCAGTAATTCAGCTTCACGTTTCCTCCCGATGCGCCTTTGTTTTATCGTCTCCGATGACTTTGCCTGCCCTGCGCCACCGTGACAAGCATGGCGGCACGATGCGGGGAATGATAAAAGCGCGCCCCATGACCAAGAAGACACTCAAGGACGATCGCGCGAGCGCGGCATTCACCAACGTCATTCTGGAAGTCTTTCGCGCCAACGGCCGGCTGCTCATCGCCGGCGACCGGCTGGTGGAACCGATCAACCTTACGGCCGCCCGCTGGCAGATCATCGGCGCCATCCGGCAGAAAAAAGACAGCACGGTCGCCGATATCGCCCGCACCATGGGACTGCAGCGTCAGAGCGTGCAGCGGATCGTCGACATTCTGGTGCGCGAAGGGCTGTGCGAGCTTCAGGACAATCCCAACCATCGCCGCTCAAAGCTTGTCGCCCTGACACAGAAAGGCTGGGGAACGGTCGCTCGCGCGAACGAACTGCGCGTTGTCTGGACGAAGAAACTGTCGGAAGGCTTTTCGGCCGCGGAACTCGAACTGACGGCGCAGGTCCTGCAACGCATCCGCCACCGGCTCGGCGACCGCTCCGGCCTCTAAAACGTTCGCACAGTTCGCTCACATTTAAGTCGTTTGACGGAAAATTGACAGTATCCTGTCAATAAGCGATGCTACCGGTCTGGGAGGCCCGCCATGAAACGCAAAAATCGCTTCGATACCTTCGACGCCGCCGCCGCGCGCGGCCCGTTCGATGAATGCCCGATGCTTGAGCTCGGCACGGACCCGCAGCTCCATCTCAGCCGCAACGACCGGCCGCAGCCGTTCTTCCTGATCTGCGAGCAGGACTGCGTCGTGGCCCAGATGTCCGGCACCGCCCGCATCGAATTCCGGGGTTCTTCCGTTAACTATTTCGATCTGCAGATGGGCGACTACGCCTACGTTCCCGGCGGCACGCCGCATCGCATCGTCCCCAAAGGGGAATGCGTCAACCTCCGCTACAAGGCCGCCGATCCGGGGCTCGAAGCCGTCGCCTGGTATTCGCCCAAAACCTCCGAAGAGATCGCGCGCGTCACCTGGAACTGTCTCGAAGAGCTGCCGCAGGAAGGCTATCTGCGGGCCTGCCGCGCCTTCAATGACAATGTGAAGATGCGCACCTGCCCGACGACGGGCGAGGTCCTGCCGCCGATCGATCTTGCGGCGTTCCGCTGGGAGACGCTGGCCCCTGAAATCCGCCAGGCCGACGCCGACGAGAAGCCCAACCTCAATGAAGAGGCGCTTGTGCGGCTCTCCGAGCACAAGCGTCGTCCGGTCCGCACGGAAATTCCAGCGCCTCCGGCGAGCCGGGTTCCGCTCAAGAACAACGTCTATGATTACGCGCGCACGGCAACGGCCGCGCTATCGCCGCTCTTTCCGTATTTCGACGAAGGCAGCATCGTTACCTGCGTCACGCTTCAGGACCTGAAGGGACGCGGCGCGCGCGGTTACTTCGTCCACATCAATACGGTGCAGGAAGTGAACGTGTGCTGGGGCGTGCGCGGCCTCGCCCATCTCAAGACAGGGACGGCCGTTGTCGGCACGCTCACCCATCCGGTCGGCGACAAGCCCGGCCAGCTTCCCGACCCCAGCACCATTGTCATGCCTGTGATCACGCAGCGTCAGGCTGTCGGATTGCCGCAGACGGAAGCGGTGCTGTTCATGTGCGACAAGTGCGGCGAGGAAAACCTGCGCTACGATTACAATGCGAACGATTTCCCCGATGTCCTGAAGGGCAAGACCGACCCGCAGATCATCGGTTTGCCGACGATCTCGCAGTCCTCGGCAGGCGCCGAACGCTACAACAACTCCAATCGCACCTGCCGGAAATGCGGCCATGTCAGTGAAACCTTCCCTGCCGGTTACTGGGGCTGGGATGAATATCGCCGCCGGACCAATGTGGTTGTCGAGGCACGGGAGATGATGATGGCCGCGGCAGCGTCAGCCGCAGCCGGCGCGGCCGGGCAGAAGCCCCAGGCGGCCAAGAGCGAAACACTCGCTTCGGCCGCCACCACGGCCGCCATCTCCGCCGACCACGAGTTCAAGCCGACCAACTTCGCGCCGTCCGAGATCAAGGAAGGACAGGCCAAACGCGCCGTCATCGATGGCATCGAGCTTGCCGTCTACAATTTCGGCGGAACGTTCTATGCGACCGAGGGATTCTGCACCCACGGCCGGGCCCATCTCGGCGGTGGATACATGGATGGCCCGCTGATCGAGTGCCGCATGCATAGCGGCACGTTCGATGTCCGGACAGGCAAGGCGGTCGGCGCCCCCTGCACGGTCGATCTGAAAACCTATAGTGTCAGGGTAGAGGGAGACAGGATCCAGGTTGCGGTGCCGCGCAAAGTCGCTGCCCCGCAGCCCGCCTGAACTCCCCAACGAAACCAAAAACCGGAGGAAACGCTTATGTCTAATTTCATATCCCGCATTGCGGGCACGGTTTGCGTGATGGCCCTGTTCGCCGGAACGGCCAGTGCCCAGACGGAACTCAAGCTCGCCACATTCGGGCCGCCGACGTCGTTCTTCTACGTCGATACAGTGCTTCCCTGGGCCGAGGCGGTCTCCCGCGATTCCGGCGGAACGATCACCATCAAGCATTTCGGCGGAAGCGTGCTCGCCAACGCCGGCAATATGTACGATACGGTGACCAGCGGCGCCGCCGATATCGGCTGGGCCCTGCAGGGCACGGTCCCGAACAAGTTCGTCAAATCCGCCGTCATCGAGCTGCCTTTTGCGTATGACACCGCCGAATCCGGTGCGGTCAGCCTGTGGCGGAACTACGCCAATAATCTTCTCGCCAGCGACTACGACGGCGTGAAGCTTCTCGGCGTCACGACCTGGCCGGGCGGCTCGATTTCCTCCCGATCAAAGCCGATACAGAAGCTCGAAGATTTGAAGGGCATGAAACTCGCGGTGTCCGGACGGCTGCGCGCCGAAGCGACCATCGCCCTTGGCGCTGTCCCGGTGAACATCCCGGTCGACCAGATGTATCAGGCAATCGACAAGGGAGTCGTCGACGGGAATCTCGGCTCGATCACCGCGATGCCCAGCTTCAAGACCCATGAAGTCGCCAAGCACTGGATCAACGTGTCACTCGCGGGCGCCGGCGCGATGCTGATCATGAACAAGGACAAATACGACAAGCTGCCGGCCGCAGCCAAGGCGGCCTTCGAGAAGCACTCCGGCGAGAGCCTGTCGCGCGCACTCGGCAAATCGAACGATGCCGAGGCGACGCGCGCCTGGACCTTCCTCGAAGGACAGGCGAGGCAGGGAAAGAACGGGCCGATCGTTCCGCTGGCACCGCAGGAAATCACACGCTGGCAGACAACGGTCCAGCCGATCATCGACGCCTGGGTCCAGCGGACCCCGAACGGCAAGGCCGTCTACGAAGGCTACATGGCCGAAGTGAAGAACGTGGCGGCCGGCAGGTAAGCTGAGCCGGCAGGGACGCAGGCAGAGTACAGGCGTTTTGTTCGAACTGTTGGAGAGTCGATGCGTCGCCCTGTCGCGACGCATCGGCATCGTTGCCGTCGGCGGAATGCTGACGCTCGCGATCCTGACCGTCATCGACGTCGCGCTTCGCTTTTTTCTCAGTGCGCCCATCCACGGACTGGATGAGGCGACCTCGCTTCTGATGGCGGTGATCGTCATCTCCACGTTCCCGGTCGGGATCATGGAGCGCAACCACATCACCATCGATCTCCTGCAGGATGTACTGGGCCCAAGGCGCGCAAAGATCGGCGAGTTCATCGGCGCCGCGCTGCTGCTGATCTTCCTTGCGATCCTGACATGGCGGCTGGGCGTTCACGCGAGCCGGATCGGCGCGCGGGGCGACATGACGATGATCGTCGGCATCCCCAAGGCGCCGTTCTGGTGGGCCGCAACGGCGGTGCTCGCGCTTTGTCTGCCGATGCAGATGATCGTGATGGCGCGCCTGTGGCCGCAGATTGCCGCCGCGCCGCGCGAGGCAAGCCGTTTCGCGAGTGCCCTGTTGGCGGGCATCGCCGCCCTGACGGCCCTGCTCTATGTCGTGCTCGTCGGGTGGGGCGATACGCTGAGCCCGACCGCCCTGGCACTTCTGGCACTGGCCGCGACATGGGTGCCGCTGATGATGCTGGTTCCCGTCAGCGCCGCGATGGGCATCGCCGGGCTGGTGGGCGCCGCGATCCTCACCAACCAGCTGGTTGCCTTCAACACGCTGGCCATCCAGACGACCTCTTTCCTCGGAAACGCCGACGTGTCGGTGCTGCCGCTGTTCCTCATGATGGGCAGCTTTGCCGCCGTCGCCGGACTATCCGACGATGTGTATGCCCTGGCACACGCCCTGTTTGGACGATTCCGTGGCGGTCTTGCCATGGCCACGATCGGCGGCTGCGCGGGCTTCGGTGCCGTGACCGGCTCGTCCGTCGCGACCGTCGCGACGATGGGCCGGGTGTCGCTGCCGCAGATGAAGGCACGCGGCTACAGTCCGGAGCTCGCCACCGGCACCGTTGCCGCGGGCGGAACGCTGGGCGCGCTGGTCCCGCCCGGCTCGGGACCGCTGATTGTCTTCGCAATCCTGACCGAGGCGTCGATCGGTCAGCTTTTCATCGGGTCGATCGGACCGGCGACGCTTGCCATCACCCTCTATCTTGTCACCATCTGGTGTTACGTCCGCCTGTGGCCGAACTCGGCGCCGCAGACGGAGGTCATAGCACCCGGCTCGCTGCTCGCGGCCCTCCGGCGCTGCGGCCCGCTGGCCTTTCTGTTCGGCGGCGTGCTGGGCGGCATCTATTCCGGCATCTTCACCATCGCCGAGTCTGCCGCGGTCGGCGCTGCCGGCGCTTTCCTGGTCGCGCTCACGCGCGGCAAGCTGCGGCGCGACACCTTCCTTGAAGTGATCGCCGAAACGACCGTCACCACCGCGATCATCTACACCATTATCATCGGCGCATTGATCTTCTCGTACTTCATGGGCCTCACAGGCCTTGCCGAGACCGTGACCAAGGCGATCGCCGCCCTCAACTGGTCGCCGATTGCCGTCATCGCCCTGCTGCTGGTGATTTTTGTCGTGCTGGGAACCTTCATGGAATCCTACACGATCATGATCATCTCGGTTCCGATCGTGACGCCGCTCATCGTCGCCATGGGTTACGACATCATCTGGTGGGGCATTCTCATGCTCTGCGTCGTCGAGACCGGCGCGATCACGCCGCCTTTCGGTCTCAACATGTTCGTCGCCAAGAACATCGCCGGCGTGCCGATGAGCGCCGTCTTCCGCGGCGTCACACCGTTCATCGTCGCGGATGTCGTCAGGATCGCGATCATCGTGGCCTTTCCCCCACTCACGCTCTGGCTCGTTTCGACGATGTTCGACTGACCACCGAAGGAAAGCACACCATGGATGTTCCCAGGATCGACCGGTCGATCAGCCTCAACTTCATGGGCGACTGGGGCCGCGCCAATCTGCATCGGGCGCTGGGCTGGCTGTGCTCCGAGCTGGTCTATATCAGCGGCAAGCATACCGACGTCGCGATCCATAACGGCACCGCCGCGGTGCGCAACCTGCTCGCCGTCGGGCGCGGACAGGTCGATGTCGCGCTGGTGACGCCGGAGGCATTTGCCCGCATGGCACTCGACGGCGTCGGCCCGTTTGCCGGCGAGCGATTCCCGCATCTGCGCTCCCTCGGCCATATTCCTCAGCACGACCGGATGATCCTCGCGGTCCGCAAGGAGCTTGGCATCACGTCGTTCGAGGACCTGCGTCGCAAGAAGACGCCGCTGCGGATCGCGATCGGCCACGACGATGGCGACAGCTTCATGGGCCTGGCGGCGTTGAAGATCATGGAAAAAAGCGGCATCCCGCGCGCCGAGCTTGAGAAATGGGGCGGCTTCTATATCGAGCGCGAAGCGCCGCGGGACTGCGTCGATGAAATCCTGAAGGGCAACACCAATGCCATTTTCCAGGAAGCCATCATGACCCAGTATTGGCACACGATGACGGACAAGATCGATTTCAACTTCATCGAGATCGAGCCCAGGACTCGAGACACACTGAAGCAGGAACTCGGCTGGCCGACCGGCACGTTGCCCAAGGGCTACATGCGCGGCATGGACCGCGAGATGGAGTTTCTCGATTTCTCGCATTTTCTGCTGGTGACGACGACCGACCTGCCGGACGATATCGCCTACGCCATGTCATGGGCGCTGATCGAGAAATGGTCGGGTCTGGAAGACCAGTACCGGCACATAAAACCGGAACGCAGCCCCGTCTCCTATCCCATCGACCCGAAACTGGCCTGCCGCTCGCCGATCCCGCTGCATCCCGGCGCTGAACGCTACTTCCGCAAAGCCGGTCATCTGTAAGCTCGTGGCGGCACAGACCGGGGAGTGCTAAAAGCCCGGCTGCATGACCGACGATCTCAAGCCCTATATCGATCTCGCCGGACGCCTCGCCGATGCCGCCCGGACGATCGCGCTCCGCTATTTCCGCACAGGTGTCGCGGCTGATACCAAATCGGACCAGTCCCCCGTCACCATCGCCGACCGCGAGGCGGAGATGGAGATGCGCCGGCTGATCGAGGCGGCGTTTCCCGACCACGGCATCATCGGCGAAGAGCACGGAACCAAGAACCCCGGCGCCAGCCATGTCTGGGTCCTCGACCCGATCGACGGCACGAAATCCTTTGTCACCGGCCGTCCGCTGTTCGGCACGCTGATCGGCCTGTGCCGCGACGGTAAACCTGTCGTCGGCGTCATGGACTGCCCTGCCATGGACGAGCGCTGGATCGGCGCCACGGATCAGCCCACGCTCTATCGCGGCCGTCTCGCGCCGCATGGCCCGGTGCGGACACGGGTCTGCGAGGGCGTGGGCGACGCCTCTCTCTACTGCACCGCCCCCGACATGTTCGATGCCGTCTCGGCGCCCATGTTCGGGCGGGTCGAAAAAGCGGCGAAGCTGCGGGTGTTCGGGGGCGACTGTTATGCCTATGCCCTGGTCGCTAGTGGTTGCGCCGATCTGGTGATCGAAGAAGGCCTGAAGCCCTACGATTGGGCGGCGCTGGTGCCGATCCTGGAGGGCGCCGGCGGTCTGATCACCGACTGGACCGGCGCGACGCTGTCACTGGATACGCCATCGGCGCGCGTTCTGGCGGCCGGCGACGAGCGTGTTCACACTGCGGCGAGGGTCCTGCTGAAGGGTTGATCGGGCGCCCGGGGACCCCCATAGTCCCTTGTGGTCCTTCGCTTTTAACCCCGGGAGCCGCTATGCGTCTGTCCAGCCTGGTGTGGTTTGCCGCCCTCGCCCTCGCGACCTCCGGCACCGCCGCGGCACAGGCACAGGCCACTTCGGGCCCCGTCCACGGCTTCGCCATGCATGGCGACGTGAAGTACCCGGCGAGCTTCAAGAACTACGAGTATGTGAATCCCGACGCCCCCAAAGGCGGAGACGTGAAGCTGCATTCGATCGGAACATTCGACAGCTTCAATTCGTTCATCCTGCGCGGCGTTCCGGCCGGCGCGGTCGGCTACACCTATGAGACGCTGACGGTCTCCTCCGGCGACGAGCCGTTCACCAAATACTGCCTGGTCTGCGAGACGATGGAAGTGCCGCAGGACCGCTCCTGGGTCGAATTCACGCTGCGCGCCGAAGGAAAGTTCAACGACGGCTCGCCGATCACGGTCGACGATGTGATCTTCAGCTTCGAGACGCTGAAGACCAAGGGTCATCCGTTCTTCCGCTCCTACTACGCCGATATCAGCAAGGTCGAGAAGACCGGCGACCGCAAGGTGAAGTTCACCTTCAAGGGCGAGGTCAATCGCGAGTTGCCGCTGATCGTCGGCGAACTGCCGGTGATGTCCAAGGCGTGGTGGTCGACGCGCGAATTCGACAAGACCACGCTGGAGGCGCCGCTCGGCTCAGGCCCGTATCGCATCGAGAGCTTCGAGCCCGGCCGCTTCGTCGTGCTGCGCCGCGTGGCCAATCACTGGTCGAAGGATCTTCCGGTGAACAAGGGCCGCTGGAACTTCGAAACGATCCGCATCGACTACTATCGCGACCAGACGGTGGCGCTCGAAGCCTTCAAGGCCGGCGAATACGACATCAAGCAGGAGAACCAGGCGCTCGCCTGGGCCACCGGCTACGAAAGCCCGGCTCTGGCGCAAGGCCTGTTCAAGAAGATCGAGATTCCCGAAGAGCGCGTTGCCGGCATGCAGGGCTATGTGATGAACACGCGCCGGCCGATCTTCAAGGACAAGAAATTCCGCGAAGCGCTGACCTACGCCTTCGACTTCGAATGGTCGAACCGCACGCTGTTCCATAGCGCCTATAGCCGCACGCGCAGCTATTTCAACAATTCCGACCTCGCCGCGGTCGGCACGCCATCGCCCGAGGAGCTCAAGATCCTCGAGCCTTATCGCGGCAAGATTCCCGATGAAGTCTTCACGCAGGAATACAACCCGCCCAAGACCGACGGCAGCGGCAACTGGCGCGACGGCCAGCGCGTCGCCACGCGCCTGCTCCGCGAGGCCGGCTTCAAATATCAGAACCAGCTTCTGGTGACGGCCGACAACAAGCCGGTGACGTTCGAGATCCTGCTGTCGAGCCCGCAATTCGAGCGCATCACCCTGCCCTATGTCGAGAACCTGAAGCGTCTCGGCATCGAGGCCATCGTGCGCACCGTCGATCCGGCCCAGTATCAGAAGCGGATGGACGAGTTCGATTTCGACATGACGGTTGCCGTGTTCGGCCAGTCGGAATCGCCTGGTAACGAGCAGCGAAACTACTGGAACTCGAAAGAGGCCGATCATTCCGGTAGCCGCAATCTTGCCGGCATCATGGACCCCGCTGTGGATGCTATCGTCGAACTCATAGTTGCGGCACCCGACCGCGAAAGCCTCGTGACGCGGACCCGCGCCCTCGACCGGCTGCTGCAATGGGGCTTCTATTGCGTGCCGCACTGGCATTCGAAGGTCGATCGCGTGGCCCTGTGGGACAAGTTCGAGTCTCCCAAACTGGCGCCCAAGGTCGGCTTCGACAGCACGGTGTGGTGGGTCGATCCCCGGAAGGAAGCGGCGCTGCGCGAGCGGCGCGGCCGCCAGACCCGGCAATAGCAGGACAGCGCCGCCCCGCCCGCAATGTTCGCCTATATCGTCCGCCGCCTGCTGCTGATCATTCCGACCCTGCTCGGGATCATGGTGGTCAATTTCGCGGTCATCCAGTTCGCCCCCGGCGGTCCGGTCGAACTCGTAATTTCCAGGCTGCAAGGCAACGCCGTCGATGCCACGGCCCGGATCAGCAGTCAGGGCGGCGAGATTCAACAGGGCACACGGCAGGAACGGTCGGGCGGACAGGAGACGAGCAAGTACCGCGGCGCACGCGGCATCGATCCCGAAATCATCAAGGAAATCGAAAAGCAGTTCGGCTTCGACAAGCCGCCGGTCGAGCGCTTCCTCTTGATGATGGGCAAGTACCTGACCTTCGATTTCGGCACCAGCTTCTTCCGCGATCGCAAGGTCGTCGAACTCGTCCTCGACAAGATGCCGGTCTCGATCTCGCTCGGCATCTGGACGACCCTCATCGTCTATCTGATCGCCATTCCGCTTGGTATCCGCAAGGCAGTACGCGACGGCAGCCGCTTCGACGTATGGACCAGCGGCGTCATCATCTTCGGTAACGCGATCCCGAGCTTCCTGTTCGCGGTGCTGCTGATCGTGCTGTTTGCCGGGGGCAGCGTCTTCAGTGTCTTTCCGCTGCGCGGCCTGACATCAGAGGGCTTTGCCTTCATGACCTGGTGGCAGCAGATCCTGGACTATCTCTGGCACATGGCCCTGCCGGTGATCGCGCTGGTGGTCGGCGGCTTCGCCACGCTGTCGATGCTGACCAAGAACTCGTTCCTGGACGAGATCAACAAGCAATACGTGGTGACAGCGCGCGCCAAGGGTCTGGGCGAGCGGCAGGTGCTCTACGGTCACGTCTTCCGCAACGCGATGCTGATCGTCATCGCCGGGTTTCCCGGTGCGTTCGTCGGCATCCTGTTCACCGGCGCGCTGCTGATCGAGATCATCTTCTCGCTCGACGGCCTTGGCCTGCTGGGCTTTGAAGCGGCGATCAACCGCGACTACCCCGTAATGTTCGCAACGCTCTACTTCTTCACCCTGCTCGGCCTGCTGATGAAGATCATCAGCGACCTCACCTACACCTTCGTCGATCCCCGGATCGATTTCGAGGCGCGGGGCTGAGCGCGATGGCCGAACTTGCAGAAAGGCCCTCGCGCCTGTCCCCGATCAACCGCCGGCGTCTCGCGAATTTCCGCGCCAACCGCCGCGGCGTGTGGTCGCTGGCGATTTTTACCGTCATCTTCTTCGTGACCCTGATGGCCGAGTTCGTCGCCAACGACCGGCCGATCCTGGTCCGCTATGACGGCGGCTTCTACATGCCGATCTTCCAGACCTATCCCGAGACGACCTTCGGCGGCGAGTTCGAGACCGAAGCTGACTATCGCGATCCGTTCGTGATCGAACAGATCGATGCCAAGGGCTGGATGGTCCATCCGCCGATCCCCTTCAGCTACGCCACGGTCAACCGCAACCTGCGGGTTCCGGCGCCGGCGCCGCCCTCCGCGGAGAACTGGCTCGGCACCGACGATCAGGGCCGCGACGTGGTGGCGCGCTTCATCTACGGCTTCCGCATCTCGGTCCTGTTCGGACTGATCCTCTGCGTCGCCTCCTCCATCGTCGGCGTCATCGCGGGCGCGGTGCAGGGCTATTTCGGCGGCTGGGTCGATCTGATCTTCCAGCGGGTGCTGGAGATCTGGGAAGGCCTGCCGACGCTCTATCTGCTGATCATCCTGTCCTCGATCATCGTGCCGAATTTCTGGTGGCTGCTGGGCCTGCTGCTGCTGTTCCAGTGGACATCGCTGGTGGGCGTGGTGCGCGCCGAGTTCCTGCGGGGCCGCAACTTCGACTACGTCCGCGCGGCAAGGGCGCTGGGCGCCGGCAACGTCACCATCATGTTCCGCCATGTCCTGCCCAATGCGATGGTCGCGACGATCACGTTCATGCCCTTCATCCTGTCGGGCTCGGTCGTGGCGCTGACCTCGCTCGACTTCCTCGGCTTTGGCCTGCCGCCGGGCTCTCCGTCGCTCGGCGAGCTGCTGTCGCAGGGCAAGGCCAATCTGCAGGCGCCGTGGCTCGGCATCACGTCGTTCGTCGTCATCGCGGCCATGCTGTCGCTGCTGGTGTTCATCGGCGAGGCGGTCCGCGACGCCTTCGATCCGCGCAAGGTTTTCCGGTGAGACATGGCTTCTGAACCGCTCCTCCGCGTCCGCGACCTGTCCGTCACCTTCCGCATCGAGGGCGGCAAACAGTTCACCGCCGTCGACCGCGTCTCCTTCGACCTGAACAAGGGCGAGACGCTGGCCATTGTCGGTGAATCCGGCTCCGGCAAGTCGGTCACGGCGCTGTCGATCCTGCAGCTCCTGCCCTATCCGCTGGCTGCGCACCCGCCGGGCTCGTCGATCAAGTTCGACAATCAGGAGCTGGTCGGCGCGCGGGAGAACGAACTGCGCCACATCCGCGGCAACCGGATCGCGATGGTCTTCCAGGAGCCGATGACCTCGCTCAATCCGCTGCACACGATCGAGCGGCAGATCGGCGAGGTGCTGCGCATTCACAAGGGCATGAGCGGCCCCGCGGCGCGGGCGCGCATTGTCGAGCTGTTGCAGCTTGTCGGCCTGGCCGAGCAGGCGGAGAAGCGCCTGGACGCGTATCCGCACCAGCTTTCCGGCGGCCAGCGCCAGCGCGTGATGATCGCCATGGCGCTCGCCAACAACCCCGACATCCTGATCGCCGACGAGCCGACCACCGCCGTCGACGTCACCATCCAGGCCCAGCTTCTGAAGCTCCTGCGCGAGCTGCAGGCGAAGCTCGGCATGTCGCTGCTCTTCATCACCCATGATCTCGGCATCGTCCGCAAGCTGGCGCATCGCGCGCTGGTGATGCAGAGCGGCAAGATCGTCGAGGCGGGTGCCGTCGAAGACGTCTTCTCCAACCCGCAGCACGCCTATACGCAGCACCTGCTCGCGGCCGAACCGAAAGGCAAGCCGATCCCCCCGCCGGCCGACGCCAGGACTCTCGTCGAAGCCCGGAATGTCCGGGTCTGGTTCCCCATCAAGGGTGGTGTCATGCGCCGCACCGTCGGCCATGTGAAAGCCGTGGACGGCATCGATTTCCGCCTGCGCGAAGGGCATACGCTCGGCGTGGTCGGTGAGTCCGGCTCCGGCAAGACCACGCTGGGTCTTGCGCTGCTCCGGCTGGAATCCGCGCAGGGTCAGATCCTGTTCGACGGCAAGGAAATCCAGGACCTGCGCCAGCGGGAAATGCGCCCGCTGCGACGGGAAATGCAGGTCGTCTTCCAGGACCCCTTCGGCTCGCTCAGCCCGCGCCTGTCGGTCGGACAGATCATCGAGGAAGGCCTGAAGATTCACGGCATCGGCAAGACGGCCGAGGAACGCGATATCGCCATCGTCGCGGCCCTGAACGAGGTCCGGCTCGACCCCGAGACGCGGCACCGCTACCCGCATGAATTCTCGGGCGGTCAGCGGCAGCGCATCGCCATCGCGCGCGCGCTCGTCCTCAAACCGAAATTCCTGGTGCTGGACGAACCGACCTCGGCGCTCGACATGTCGGTGCAGGCTCAGATTGTCGACCTGCTGCGCGAGCTGCAGCAGCGGCACCGTCTCGCCTATCTCTTCATCAGCCACGACCTGCGCGTGGTCCGTGCCCTTGCTGATGAGGTGATGGTTCTGAAGGGCGGCAAAGTGGTGGAAAGCGGACCGGCGAGCCAGGTGATCGGCGCGCCGAGAGAGCCCTATACAAAAGCGCTGATGGCCGCCGCATTCGACCTCGAAGCGACCGAAGGCGGCGTGGTCAGGACCTGACTAGCGCGCCGGATTGGCAGCGGCGGTCTTTACGTCCAGCTCGCTCTCGCTGACCACCCGGTTCCGGCCCTGCTTCTTGGCATAGTAAAGCGCGGCATCGGCACGCTCGATCAGGTCTGTTCCGGTTTCGCCCAGGCGATATAAGGCGACCCCGAACGAGAGCGTCACCTGCCCGAGATCGCGCTCTTCGCCACGCTTGACGATCCGCCGGGCTCCGATCGCGCCGCGAAGATGCTCAGCCACCATCCGCGCATCGCGCAGTTTTGTGTTCGGCAGCAGGATCGCGAATTCCTCGCCGCCGTAGCGCGCCACGACGTCGCGGCCCTTGACCCCGTCGGTCAGGGCGCGGCCGACCAGCCGCAGCACGAGATCGCCAAGCTGATGGCCGTAAGTGTCATTGAAGCGCTTGAAGTGATCGATATCGGTCATCAGCAGGCAGAGCTCGCCGCCGTCGTCCATCGCGTGCCTGATGCAGTCGCGCAGCCGCTGATCGAACAGCTTGCGATTGCCAACGCCGGTCAGCGCGTCCATCAGCGCTTCCTTGCGGACATCGTCCATGCGCTGGCGCAGGCTTTCGATCTCGTGCGTGGCTTCCGACAGTTTTCCGGACACTTCCTGATTGCGGGAAATGACCCGGCGGGTTTCCGAAAGCATCGCCTCGACGATGCTGCGCAGGCGGCCGGCATCGAGACCGGTGTCGATCGCCGCGCGCGCCTCGCCCAGGGTCTGGCCGTAGCGCTGCGTATCCGCCCCGGCGCTCTGCAGCAGGTCCATGACGGTTGTTGCCGCGACCGAAATCCGCTCCCCGGCCTCGCGCATCTCGGTCAGGCTCTTGAGATCGCCCAGCAGGCGCTCGTAAAGATCGGCATTGCGCTCGGCGGTGAACTCCGACCGGTTCGCGTCCAGGCTTTCAATCGCCAGTGAAATCTCTGGGTGTGTGCCGGCAACATGGGCAAACCACACCGCAAAATTATTGGGTGTCGGCGGAATCCGGCGCAGCGCCATGGCGGCGATGGCGCGCTCCGCGCTGCCGCGTGCGCGCGCAAATTCCGGATTTTCAGCCACCGCTCCCTGCTCTTCCCATTCGTCTTTTTACTGACCGCCCCCGAACCCCGAAATTCATAGCATGGGCCAGAGTTTTTTCATCCCTGCATGTGTAGGGGAGAACTTCGTTAACGTCCGGCCCCATAGCGTTCCGCCAGCATGGCGAAAATGCCGCGGACGACCTGGATATCGCCGCCCTCCAGCCGGCCCGGCCGCCCCCACGGGTTCCAGGCAAAGACGTCGAAATGGGCCCAGGCGATCCCGGGTTCGACGAATTCCTGCAGGAACAGCGCCGCCGTGATCGCGCCGGCAAACGGACCGTCCGAGATGTTGTTGAGATCGGCGACCTTGCTGTCCAGCCGCTCACGATAGGGCTTCCACAGCGGCAGGCGCCACAGCGGATCGCCTTCCACCGTCGCATGGCGCTCCAGATCCTGCGCCAGCCGGTCATCGTTGCTGAACATCGCCGGCAGTTGCGGTCCCAGAGCGACACGCGCAGCGCCGGTGAGGGTCGCGAAATCCAGCATCAGCTCCGGCTTGTCCTCGGCCGCCAGGGAAAACGCATCTGCCAGAATCAGGCGTCCCTCGGCGTCAGTGTTGCCGATCTCGACCGTCAGCCCCTTGCGGGAGCGGATCACATCGAGCGGCCGGATGGCATCGCCGGCGACCGCGTTATCGACGGTCGGCACCAGCACCCGCAGGCGCACCGGGAGTTCCGCCTCGACGATCATGCGGCCCAGCGCCAGCGCATGCGCGGCGCCGCCCATATCCTTCTTCATCAGCTTCATCCCGGCATCGGGCTTGAGGTCCAGCCCGCCGGTGTCGAAACACACGCCCTTGCCGATCAGGGTGACGCGCGGATGCGATTCATCGCCCCAGCCAAGGTCGATCACCCTGGGCGCCCGTGTGCTGGCGCGACCGACGGCATGGACGAGTGGAAACCCCGTCTGCAGTTCCTTGTCCTTGATGACAGCGACCTCAAGGTCGAGTTCCTGCGCCATTTTCTGCGCAGCAGCCGCAAGCTCCGCCGGCCCCATGTCTTCCGCCGGCGTATTGATCAGGTCGCGCCCGAAATCGATGGCGCGGGCGACACGTTCCACATGCTTGCGATCAACCTTGGCCGGCCACACGAGTTCGGCCGCCGCGCGCCCGGCCTTGCGATAGCGGCTGAACCCATAGGCGCCGAGCGCCCAGCCGATCGCGGCGCGGGTTGCCAAAGCTGCATCGGGTTCCGGGTCGAGGCGATAGCTGCCGGCGGGAAGGCGCAGCGACAGCCCGGCGACATTCCACAGATCGTCCGTGGCGCCCTTGCCCACGACACCGACCAGCACCCGGCCAAGCCCGCCGTCGCGGCCGGGAACGAGACAGATCTCGCCCGGCTTGGCGGTGAAGCCGCTGCTCTCGACCCAGCGGCGGGTTGTCGCGGGAGCATCTTTCAGCAGACGCGGCAGATCGGCTTTTGCGACAAGGGCAAGCGGTCTGGTGGACGCAAGAGGCCGGGGACGAAACGGCAAAGGCACGGGCGAGCTCCGAAATTTACAGCGATGGCCCAGAATGGCCTGAAAGCCTTGGACTGCAAAGCGCGGCTTGCCGCTCCCCAGGACTCTTACTATGGTCCGGCGATGACTGATTTTACCCTCTATATCGGCAGCAAGGCCTATTCCTCCTGGTCCCTGCGCGGTTGGCTGGCCTGCAAGGTCGCCGGCATTGCGTTCGACGAAGCGTGGCACGACATGGGTGCCGCGGACTGGAGCGCGTGGGTCAAAAGCAACTCGCCCTCGGGACGGGTGCCGATGCTCCAGCATCGCGACCAAAAAATCTGGGAATCGCTCGCCATCATCGAGTACCTGTGGGAGCAGAAACCGGACTCTCCGCTCTGGCCGAAGGATCGCGCGGCGCGTGCGCATGCAAGGGTCATTGCCTCCGAAATGCACGCCGGATTTGCCGATCTGCGCAACGCAATGTGGATGAACATGCACCGCCGTTATCCCGGCAAGGGACGCACGCCGGGCGCGTTGGCCAATATCGACCGCATCGTCGCCCTCTGGCGCGAGACGCGGACGCTCTACGGCGCAGGCGGTCCGTTCCTGTTCGGCAAGGAATTCAACGGTGCCGATGTCATGTACGCACCGGTCGCCAGCCGTTTCATCACCTGGCAGCCTGATCTGCCGGACGACGCCAAGGCCTATGTCGCGGCTGTTTGGGATCATCCGTTCATGGTCGAATGGCGCAAGGCCGCCGAAATCGAGAAACCGGTCGAGCGTTACGAAAAGCTCGCCGAGGGCCTTTAACGCAGCAGGCCCTGCTCTTTGTAGAAAGCCGTGGCGCCGGGATGGAGCTGCAGCGTCAGCCCGCCCAGTGCCGTATCGCGACGGATCTGCCGTCCCAGCGGATGCCCCATATCGAGCGCGCGCCGGTTGTTGGGATGCCAGAGGGCGCGGGTGAGACCCTGCACCAGCCGGTCATCGACTTCCGCCCCGACGATCCATTGCACGCCGACGCTGATCGTCGTCGTTTCCTTCACGCCGGGATAGATCGCCGAGGGGATCGTCGCTTCCGCGTAAAACGGACTGACTTCCAGCAGCTTCACGGCCGCAGGGCCGGCAATCGGAACAAGCGCGATATCGAGAGTCAGCGCGAGTTCGGTGATCAGCGGCGACGGCATCGCCGTTAAACAGAAGAAGGCGTCGATCTTGCCGCTCTTCAGGGCGTCCACCGCGTCGGCGTTGGTCAGGAACTGTGGCTTCAGATTGCGCTCAGGAAATCCCATCCCTTGCAGGATCGCACGCGCGGTCGCGAGCGGCCCGGAGTCGCGTTCACCGAGAGAGACGGCCTTGCCGCGGAGCTGCCGCAGCTCGCCGATATTGCTGTCGCGCCGCACGACGAGGTGCATGGGCTCGCGATAGAGTCCGGCGATCACCCGCAGATTGGGCGCCGCCTTCTGACGAAAAATCCCGGCGCCCTTGAGCGCCCAATCCGCGACATCGGACTGGCACAGGGCGGATTCAGCCCGGCGGGTCTGCATCGCCTCGATATTGGCAACGGTGCCTGAGGTCGTCTGGGTGACGGCGATCAGCCCCGGCACGCCGCAGCTGCCGCCCCGATCGCATTCACGCGCGCCTGGCGGCGAGCTCACCAGATTGCCGATCAGAGCACCGACGGCGAAATAACTGGAGTCCGTAGGACCGGTGGCGATACGGAAGAACCGCCCTTCCTGGCCCTGCGCCACGCGACCGCCCGACGCCAGCAAAGCCGCGCCACCTGCGATCACCGTTCGCCGCGTGAGCCAAACCATCTCGGTTGCCCTTGGAAGCCCTGCGCCCCGCCCATCGGTGCAGGCCAAGTCTTAACCTGTATGTACTCTCGCTTTGCGGCAAATTGAAGAATTGTGTCGCGCTTAGACGCGCGGACTTTTCAACGCATGGATCAGAATCGACGCGGTTGCCGAGACATTCAGCGACTGAACCCAGCCGGAGCCCGGTAACATCACAATGTCGTCACATATCGCAAGGGTCGCAGGATGGAGACCGTCCTCCTCATTGCCGAGAACCAGGGCGATGGGACGGTCGCGCGGCAAAGCCTCCGGTGGCCGCGCCTTGACGCCAAGCGCCGTGCCCACGATGCGATGACTGCGGCGGAGCTGCTGAAGCATGGCGGGCAGCCGCGTCGCCCGATAGAGCTGCACGAATTCGAGGCCGCCCTCGGCCACGCGATGCGCGGCATCGGACGGGCCTGCCTGCCCCGGATGGTCGGAGATGACGAGCCGGTCGAGGCCGAAGAACGCCAGGGTCCGGACGATGGCGCCCAGATTGTGAGGATTGCCGATGCCATCGAGGATGACCAGAAGCGGCGAGGTCTTGCCCCAGCCCGCAGCGGCTGCCGGATCGAACGCCAGCACCGGCCGTGGGCGCGCCACCGCAAGAATGCCGCCATGCAGCGGAGTGCCGGCGATGCGTCCCAGTTCTTCACCGTCGACCTGCCGGAACGGTTTGCGCGATTTGGCCAGCGCGCGGCAGAAGGGTTCGGCATCCGCGGCACGCTCGCGCACAAAAAAGAGCCGCTCCACACGATCCGGCGAACGGGAAAAGAGTGCCGTCACCGCCGACAGGCCGCCGACCCGTGTGAATTCGTCGCGATGCTGGCGCGGCGGCGGCTTCTTCCCGCGCGGCTGGGGCCGGCCCCTCATGATGCCTTGGCGTTCTGGATCAGATAGTCCGCGATCTCAGCCGGTTTGGGCTTGCTCGACGCCTCCTCGGCGCCTTCCATCATCTGCTGCACCAGCAGGCGCGACTGCACGTGCTTCAGCATCACTTTGAGGATTCCCTGGGCCCCGCGCAGCTTGGGATAGTAACCGGGATCGGCCATCTTCTCCTTGCGGCTCAGCTTTTCAAGGACCGCTGCCTCGTCGAGGTCCGCGATTTCTTCCGCCTTCACCAGTTTCCAATCGGTTTCGCCGGCGAACGACTCCTTGTTGAAGCCGTCGATCACCGTCTCCGGATCTTCGTCCGTCACACCGACCTTGTAGAGGTGCGCCGTCAGGCCGACTTCGGCGCCCCATTTCTGGACGGCGCGGCTGCGGGCGATATAGATCTGGCTCATCGGTGGGCTTTCGATTGCGACTGTTATTTGCGACAGGGGGTGCGACACGAAGCGGGGTTGCACAAAGCCTGTGCGGCCCACTCATTCCACCCTTACGGCCTTGTTTAATCTCATATTTTTTGCCATCCCACAAACCCTGTGGAAATTGACACGCGCGGCGGCGGCAACGTACGGTGCCGTCTCTCAAAAACGATAAGAACACACACGGGGAACACGTCCACCATGAAGCTCAGCACCGATCGCATCCTGACGACGCATGTCGGGAGTCTTCCCCGTCCGCAGAACGTGGTGGACCTGCTGTTCAAAAAGGAAAAGGACGAGCCGTATGACGCGGCCGAGCTCGAACACGCCGTCGGCCAGGCCATCGCCGATGTCGTCGAGCGCCAGAGCAAGATCGGCATCGACGTCGTCAGCGACGGCGAGCTTAGCAAGATCGGCTACGCCACCTATATCCAGGATCGCCTCTCCGGCTTCGGCGGCCATCAGGACCGCCAAATCGCGCTGGACCTGCAGGACTATCCCGAATTCCGCAAGAAGATGGCGCTGCTGCAGGGCGTGCAGCAGTTCAAGCGTTCCTCCTGCATCGAGGCCGTGGCGATCAAGGACCGCGCGCCGCTGCAGCAGGATCTCGCGCACTTCAAGGCCGCGACCGCCAAGGCGAAGATCGTCGAAGGCTTCCTGAACTCCGCCTCGCCCGGCCTCGTCACCGCCTTCCAGCCCAACAAGTATTACAAGTCGCACGAGGAATACGTGCAGGCCGTCGCCGATGCGATGCGCGAGGAATACGAGGCGATCGTCGCCGCCGGATTCGTGCTGCAGCTCGACTGCCCGGACCTCGCGATGGCGCGGCATACCGGCTTCCAGGCGCTGACCGAGGCGGAGTTCCTCAAGCGCGCCGAGCTCCATGTCGAGGTGATGAACGCCGCAACGAAGAACATCCCGGCATCAGCGATGCGCCTGCATATCTGCTGGGGCAACTACGAAGGCCCGCACGATCACGACATCGCGCTGGAAAAGGTGATGCGGATCCTGCTGAAGGCGAAGCCGCAGGGCATCCTCTTCGAAGCCTCGAACCCGCGGCACGAGCATGAATGGGTGGTGTGGCGCGATGCCAAGCTGCCCGACGACAAGGTGCTGATCCCCGGCGTCATCGATTCCTGCAGCAACTATGTCGAGCATCCCGAACTCGTGGCGCAGCGCATCGAGCGCTTCACCGCCATCGTCGGCCGCGAGCGCGTGCTGGCCGGCAGCGACTGCGGCTTCGGCACCTTTGCCGGCTACGGCAAGATGGACCCGGAGATTTCGTACAAGAAACTGGGCTCGATGGTCGAAGGCGCCCGGATCGCTTCAAAGCGGCTCTGGAAGCACTGACCGTCAGCGCCGCGCGCGCAACTTCATCAAGCACCATTGTCATCCCAGCGAAAGCTGGGACCCAGCCGTTGGGTGGCCGCCACGAAAGCCAGCCAGCGTGACTGCTTAAAGTCAGCACCACATGGGCCCCAGCTTTCGCTGGGGTGACAGTTATTTTTCTTAGCGCCGACTCATCGTCGTCTTCGACAGGTCGACCTCGGCGAACAGCGCGTTGGTCAGGTTCGCGCCGGTCAGGTTAGCGCCGGCCATACGCGCGCCGCGCAGCGTGGCGCCCGTCAGGTCGGCCGAGCGCATATCCGTGCCTTCAAGATTGGCGAACCACAGGCGGCCGCTGCGGGTGCCGTCCGCGGTCTTCAGCTCCACCGGCCCGAGATTGATCCGCATCAGCGCCGCGTCGGCCAGATTGGCCTCGTGAAGGTCCGCGCCGCCAAGATCGGCATCGACCAGGCTCGCGCGGCTGAGGTCGGCGCCGGTCAATGTCGCCATCACCAGCAGGCAGCCGTTGAGGCGCGCCTTGTGCAGCCGCGTGGCCGTGAGATTGGCGCCGCTGAGATCCGCACCCGACAGATCGATCCCCGTCATGTCGCGGTTGGAAAAATCCGCCCGCACCCCTTCGCCGCCGCCGCTGCCGATCCACAGATCGTGATCGTGAATCGCCTTCTGGATATCCGGCGGAAAACTGTCGAGGCTCTTCAGCATGACCGCGCCGTTCAGATTGGCACCGGTGAAATCGGCGCCCTCCATGGCAGCCCGGCGCAGGATCGCACCGCGCAGGTCGGCATTCTTCAGGTTGGCGCGGGTAAGGTTGCTGGCCGTGAGGTTGGCGCCCTTCATCTTGGCCGATGACAGGTTGGCGTCGGTCAGATTGGCGCCGCTGAGATCGGCCGCATGCAGCACGGCCCCCGACATGTTGGCGCCGATCGCCGAAACGCCCGCCATGTTCGAATCCGACAGATCGGCGTCGGAGAGATCGGCCTGGTTGAGTTGCGCGTTGTCGAGGTAGGCGCCGGACAGATCGGAATTGGTGATCGCGGTCACCACGCCCATCTGCGTGCTCGATGTCATCAGGCCTGGACGCAGATCCGCCTCGCGCAGATCGGCCCGGCTCATCGTGGCGCCGCGCAGCCGGCTACCGCGCAAATCCGCGCGCATCAGGCTGGCCTGGGTCAGGTCCGCGTTCTCGAAATTCGCGCCGAACAGATCGGCAAGGCTGAAATCGGCCTCGGCAAGTGATGAGCCGGTAAAATCGACGCCGGCCATCACCGCGGATTTCAGGCGAATTTTGCTCAGCTTGAGGCCGGCAAGTTTCGCTTCCTTAAGATTTGCACGGGCCCCGCCCTCGCGACCGTCCAGGAACATCTGGTGCTTTTTGACGATGCCAACGAACTGTTCAGGCGTCATCATTTTCAGCGAACTGCCCTGTGCGACGTCGTCCTGCCGGAGCAGAACAAATTAATATCTTTAGGCTGGCGGCTAGCTCACCTGACACTGTTTGTAACATGCCGCTCCGCGACGACAACAGACATGTGCCGGTGGCGCGCCTGCACCTGTATGTGTCGGGCAGCCGGGATAGCTGCCGATATTCACATTAATACTTTCGATTAGCTGCCCCGTTGCACGGAGGCAGGCACTATCCACGCACACATTCCGGACGAGAGACATGGAAAATCCGGCACAAACCGGCAAACACTCCAAGGTCATCCTTGGCGTGGATGACAGCCCCGAGGACCTCGCATTTCTCAACATCACGTTGAGCAGCGCGGGCTACACGTTCATGAGCGCCGCCAACGGCGTGGAGTGCCTGTCGCTTGTACTCCGCGTAATGCCCCGCCTTATCCTGCTCGACGTCCAGATGCCGAACTTCGACGGTTACGAAGTCTGCCGCCGGCTGCGCAAAATGCGGCAGGTGCGCGAGATCCCCGTCGCATTTCTGACCGCCCGCAAGACGGGCCCTGACGTGAAGGAAGGCCGGGCGGCCGGCGGCAACGACTTCATCATAAAGCCGATTGAGCGTGGGCCGCTCCTCGAACGCGTCCAGTATTGGATGAGCCGGCGCCCTAAGATCGCCGCCTAGCCGTTCGCTGCGATCGCCGCAGCCTGTTCGCTATCGCGTGGCGAGCGTCTTGCCGGCAACGCCCGACGTCGCGATCACTTCAGGAATCGCCGAAGGGTTGACCGGCGCCATGATATGCGCGCCGCCGATGCCGGGGATTTCGGCAAGTTCCTGCATGAACTCGGCGCACATCTTCTTGCCCTCGACCTTCGGATCGGCCGCCTGCTCGAGGCGGGCGACAATGGAATCCGGGATCAGCGTGCCGAACAGCTTCTCGCGCATCCAGATCGCGGATTTCGCCGACGGGATCGGGCATACGCCGATCAGGATGCGCAGGTTCTGCGCAATGCCGAGATCGAGCAGACGCGCGGCATAGCGCCGCACCACGCCGGCATCCATGCAGAACTGCGTCTGGATGAAGTCGGCACCGGCATCGACCTTGGCCTTCAGGCTCTTGGGATTCCAGTCGGCCGGCGGATCGACCGGCACGTCGGTCGCGCCAAGCACGAAATCGAGCGGGCCCTTGATCTCGGTCCCGGGCGGCAGCTTGTGTTCCTTGCGCATCTTGTCGGCAACCGCGAGCAGGCCCTGGCTGTTCAGGTCGAAGACCGGCTTGGCATCGGGCTGATCGCCGGCTTTGGGATCGTCGCCGGTGAGGAACAGCAGGTTCTGGAGGCCGAATGCCGACGCGCCGATCAGGTCGCTCTGCAGCGCGATGCGGTTACGGTCGCGGCAGGCCATCTGCAGGATCGGCTCGATGCCGCTCTGCAACAGGAAATGCGAGGCGACGATGGTGGCCATGTGCGCCTTGGCGCTGGCACCGTCGGTGACGTTGACCGCCGTCACCAGCCCCTTGAGCGGCGCGGCCTTGGCCAGGAAATCGGTGGGGTCGGTCGACACCGGCGGCGTCAGCTCGGCGGTGACCACGAACTTGCCACCCTTCAGACTCTCGCCCAGCTTGCTCGACGCCATGATGGTTCCTTCCCTCAAATGACTGACTTGATACGGCACGGGGCCGGTAGCGGAAATACTCCGCCGCCGACCCCGCTTCGTTTGCTCGCAGACGCTCTTACTTGAACGCGCGCGTATAGACCTTCTTGGCGTTGCCTTCGAAGATCTTCTTCTTGTCCTCGGCCGTAAGCGCCTCGATGCTTTCGATGACCGGCTTCAGGTCGTCGAAGTCGCGCTTGGTCACCGGATCGAATGCCGAGCCCGTGCCCGGACGCTCGGTGCCGAACATGACGTTGTCGGTGCCCAGCACCTTGAACGTGAACTCGAGCGCTTCCTTGGAGTAGTTGCACGTATCGTAATAGAGCTTGCGCATCTTGAGATCGAAGCTCTCCTCGCCCTTGCGGCGTGCGACCCACGACCGGAAGCGGCCCATGTGGAACGGAATGGCGCCGCCGGTGTGCGACACGACGATCTTCAGGGTCGGGAAGTCCTTGAACACATTCGAATCGAGCAGCGAGATGATCGAGATGCTCTCTTCGTTCAGGAACTTCAGCGTGTACTGCTCGCGCGGATGGCAGGAGCTGGCCGAATGGATCAGTGCCGGCATATCGAGCTCGACCATCTTCTCGTAGAGCGGATACCAGAACTTGTCGCCCATGCCCGGCGGCGGCAGGGTCTCGCCTTCGGTCGGGTCCGGATTGATGAGACAGCCGACGAAGCCCATCTTCGCGCAGCGCTCCAGCTCGGCGATCGAGTTCTTCGGGCTCTCGTCGCGGAACTGCGGCAGACCGCAGACGGCGCGGAAGCGGGTCGGGTACAGCTCGATCACGCGCGCGATCAGGTCGTTCATGTAGTGCGTCCACGCACCGGTGACGCTCGACGGCTTCAGCGAGTGAAGGGCGGCGTAGGGACGCGGCGAGATGAACTGGATGTCGGTGCCGACCTTGTCCATGTTGACGATGTGCTTGTCGGTCACCGCCTTGAGGATGTCGTCGGACGGGATCTTGCCCGGCTCCATCGGATTGGTGCGGCTGGCAACGATGCTCGCCATCTTGGCCCATGCCGCTTCCGGCATGACGACGTGGGCATGTGAATCGATAATCATCTTTCTTTACTCCTTGGCGACAGCGAGTGCTTCGAGTTGCAACAACATTCCACCGCGCAGCGGCAGCACGAGGGCGTGCCGCGCCGGACGGTGATGGTGATCGGGATACCATTCGAGCCAGGGCTGGTTGATGGCGGCGCGATGCGCCTCATCGGCGAGGAACACCGTCATCTTGAGGATGTCGCCCCGGTCTAGGCCTGCGACCTTGAGAATGGCTTCGAGATTGGCGAACGCATTTTTCGCCTGGGTTTCGGCATCCGCCGGCATCTTGCCGGTGGCGGGGTCCTTCCCGTTGACGCCCCCGGTGGCAACCATGTTGCCGATCTGGCACGCATTGGGGATCGGCACAGAGTGCTCGGCGCCCGGGATATCGATGCTTTTCTGACGCATCCGGTCCTCCATCTATGCGGGACTTCCACTGCTCAGGAAACGCGCAGCCATCGCCGGTTCACCGCCGATCGCCTTGCGCCAACCCGTTATGTGGAAGCCACCCCGCGTGGTTTTCTAGTTTCCGACCGCCGGCCTGTCGAGAAGAACTTTGCCGACGACCCCTGACCGCAACGAGAGCGGCAAAGCGGCGTCAAAACCCCGCTTTGCCCACCCGGTTTTTCTTCACTGCCATTCGGCGAAGCAGATGCCGATGCCGGTCAGCGCCGGCGTGCGATAGCCGGGAATGTACTTGGTCCGCGAAAGCTTGAGGCCGAGGTCCTGGGCTGCAGCGGCTACCACCATCCAGTTGCGGATTTCCGAACTGCCGGCCTGCAGGAGCTTCGGATCGATGTTGGCGAGGAAATCGAGGTCCTGGCGCTCGATCGCATCGAGCACGCTCTTGTCCAGACGCTCATCGACGACGAAATGGCTGAGGCCGCCCGAGGCGATGATGCCGACGCGGAGATCTTCCGGGAACGACTTGATCAGCTCGGCGATACGGTGGCCAAGCTCGATCGAACGCTGCGGCGTCACCTGGTTCGGCGGATAATAGGTATTCACGAACACCGGAATGATCGGCACCCGGCGGCCGTTGAGCAGACGCTTATGGATGAATGAGTAAGCGTGGCCTTCGAACTGATGGGCGTTCAGCTTCTTGACGGCCGAGACGTCGAAGCCGCGCTCGCAAAGGCCAGTCGTCAGGTGCCACGCCAGCGGCTTGTGGCAGGGATAGAAGAAGTCTTCTTTCTCTTCCCGGCGCTTCATGCGCGCGACGCCCTGCCAGTCGCCTTCCGCGATTTCTTCCTTCGGTGCATTGCGGATCGTGTCGTCGCAATAGATGCCGATGGCGGGAATGTTGCTGTCGTCGAACAGCTCTTCCTGGTCGTCGCCGACGACGATCAGGACATCGAGCTTGGCCGCGACGATCTCGTCGCCGAGGCGATCCATTTCCTTGTTCGTCTCGACGTAACGCTTTTCCATCACGTCGAGGTTGAACTGCTCGTCTGACTTCTTGCCGGCGCGCTTGAGAAGGGTGTCGTAGTCGACCCGCGCGCCCACGTCGTCATAAAGGGGCAGCGTGCGGTCGCGCTCGACGAACTTGTGTTGCCAGTCGTTCTTATCGCAATAGAGCATGATGCTGTGCGACGCCCCGAATGCGGCGACAAGACGTGCCATAATTAAGAGTCTCCTATGATGCGCGTGAGCCTTCAGGTCCCCCCAGACCCGGGCCAACAGGCGCACAAACTAGCGGAGGCAGTCCCCCGAACCAACCCCTTTCGTTGAGTCGTGAACTGACGGCGAGACAACGGATAACTTACTGCGGGGCTGGGGTTTTTAGGGCTTGGGACCGCCGTTTTTCAGCTGATCGCGCATGTCCTGCATGAGCCCCGGAAGCCCGCCCACCGACCGGCATCCGCCGAAAATGTAGTAGTCGGATCGCTTGACGATGACATCGCACCCGCACTCGTCCATGAGCTGCGCATAGCGGCCGTCCAGGTCCTGCACGACCTCGGGCCCCGTGCCGCCCATCGGCAGGATGCGCCCACCCAGCGACGTCCAGAAATCCCGATCACTCCCCGACAAGGCCGCTGCCGCATCGCCGTTGCGCGCGAGAATGGCGAAACCATAGCCGGCAACGTCGTCGAACAGACCGTCCTTGCCCTGCCAGCTTATGCGCGCCTGCGGAAACACGTCGCCCGCCGCGCGGATATCCGATGCCCTCGGCCGCGCGATGAAGCCGCCCTTGAACCCCGGCACGCGAAAGGCGATCAGCTGTTTCTTGTCGGGGAACCGGTCCAGCTCCTCCTGCATCCGCATCAGCTGCTCGTCCCGGAGCCTGACCTTTTCCGGATCGCGCTCATTGACGTTGAGGCCCACGCGCATGCTTTCGACGATCGTCGCGCGCGAATTGGGCTCGCGTTCGCTGACATAGGTGTCGAGGAAATCATCCGGCGCCTTGCGCCTGAGCACCATATCGAGTTTCCACGCCGCGTTATGGGCATCGCGGAAACCCGAACACATGCCCTGGGCCAGAAACGGCGGCATCTGGTGGGCGGCGTCGCCGGCCAGCAGCACGCGGCCGACACGCCAGCGCTCGGCCATCAGCGAGCGGAACTTGTAGGCGGCGACACGGACCAGTTCGAACTCATCCGGCGTGCCGCCTTCCGGGCGATTCAACCGCCGCCACACATTCTCGGGGCGCACCGCGTCGTCCGCCGATTCCCCATGAAAAATCATGAAGGACCAGCGCCGATGGTGCGGCCCCATCTGCATGGTCATGCCCGGCTGCTCCGGCTCGCAGAACTGCCGCAGGAGCGGCAGGTCCGGGCGCGGCGGCTTTTTGGCCCTCGCATCGATCACCAGCCATTCCTGATCGAAGCCGAGATTCTCATACGTCACGCCGATGGCCTCGCGAACGAAGCTGTTGCCGCCGTCCGATCCGATCAGGTAACGCCCCTGCACCTGCCGCCGCACGCCGGTCCCGTCTTCAATCGTCACTTCCACCTTGTCCGCATCCTGGAACAGGCCGACGACCGTCTGCCCGGCGAGGACCTCGACCGTCGGCTCGGCTCTGGCGAGTACGTCGAGCTGCGCTTCGAAGGCCGGCTGGTAAATCGACGTCATCTCAGGCCAGCCATGCGTATCCAGCGGCGCAACCTTGTTGGACAACAGGATGCGTCCCTTGTTGGACAGTTCGTAGCGCGGCAGGAAATGCGTCGCGGGCTTGATCTGCTCGCTGCAGCCGATCTCATGAAACATCCGCAGCACGTCGTCATGCACGATGCCCACGCGCGGCAGATTGTAGAGCGTCTTGTAGCGCTCAAGGACGGCGACGCGGTGACCGGCCCGGCCCAGCAGGATCGCTGCCATCATCCCCGTCGGCCCGTAGCCGACAATCAGCACGTCGTACATTCGTGTCACTCCCGGTACCAGCGCAATTGTTTTACATTGTAATACGTGTATCCTTATCCGTAACAAACTGGCGGTCAAGCTTGCGGCGGCCCGAGCGACCTGTCACAGATGCCGCCCACGTAAAAGTTCAAGGGAAATCAGGCCTATGGCCGAGATGGAAGGGCAGCCTCCGTCCGATGCCGATGATCGTCTGGGCGTGCAGTCGGTGGAGATTGCCGCGACGATCCTCAAGACACTGGCAACCGAGGGCGGCGCCCTGCCGCTCAAACGGCTGGCTACGGCGACCGGCATGCCGCGCGCCAAAGTTCATCGCTATCTGGTCAGTCTCAAACGGGCGGGACTGGTCGCCCAGGATGCGGCCAGCGGCCACTACCGGATCGGTGCCGCCGCGATCACCGTCGGCCTCGCGGGGCTGCAGAGCCTGAATCCGGTCCGCACCATCGTCGAAGCCCTGCCGGTGCTGCGCGATCGCATCGACGAAACCGTGACCTGCGCGATCTGGAGCGACAACGGGCCGGTGCTGATCGCGATGGAGGAAAGCAGCCACGTCGTCACGATGAACGTGCGGGTCGGCTCGGTGCTGCCGCTGCTGACCAGCGCCATCGGCAAAGTCTTCGCGGCGTATCTGCCGGCCACCGTCACCCAGAAGCTTATCGAGAGCGAACGCCGGCGCCGAGGCGACGCATTGCCTTCACCGTCCGAATTCTCCACGGCGCTGGAGGACATCCGCAACCGGCAGATCGCCCGGGTCCAGAATGCGCTGCTGCCTGGTGTCAATGCCTTCGCGGCACCCGTCTTCGATCACCAGGGGAAGATCCAGGCCGCGCTGTGCGTGGTCGGCCGCAGCGAGGCGCTCGAAATGGGCTGGGAGAGCACCACCGCAACGCGCCTGCGCGACGCGGCCCGTGAGATTTCGCAGCAGCTCGGCTATGTGCCGCCACGCAGCCTGACGTTCTGATTCAAGCCTGACGTTCCGATCAAGAAAGGCCGACACGCTTGCGGATTTCAGGATCGCGCGCACTCACCGCTTTTCCCTTGAGATCATCGGCATCAGGCGTGAGCAACCATTGCATCACGCGGGCGGGCTCATCGACGGGGCGCAGATCCTCGCGCTTGATGTTGCTGACCTCATTGATGCCCGACGCGCGAATCTGCGCCTGCATCTCGGTGTCGATCAGGCCCGGCATCAGGGTGAACACACGAATGCCGCGCGCCTCGCCTTCTTCCGCCGCCAGGATCTGGCTCATCGCGGTCACGCCCGACTTCGCCGCGCAATAGGCGCTCCATCCGACCAGCGGCATCGAGGCCGCGCCCGAACTCACGTTGATGACCGTGCCGCCTCTGGGCAGGTGCGGCACGGCGGCCTGCAGGACATGCATGGGGCCGACGAGATTGATCTGCAGGCTGTGCGCCCATTCGGCGGGATCGACCTCAAGCAGCTTCTTCATCGGATCGACAATCCCGGCGTTGTTGATCACAATGCCGAGACCACCCAGTGCAACGATTGCGGCCGTAACGGCGGCACGGACCGCTTTCGCATCTGCAATATCGCACGGGAGCGCAACGGCGCGCCCGCCGGCCTCCGTGATCTCTTTGGCCAAAGCCGCGAGGGGGGCGGCACTTCGAGCCAACAAGGCGACCGGATGGCCGCTACGGGCAAAGCGCCGTGCCGCGGCGGCACCGATGCCGCGGCTGGCGCCGGTGATGAGAACAGGCTGATTCATAAGGGCGACCGCGCACCGGCTGATGAAAAAAACATCGCTAGCATGGGGCTGCATCCCCCTCAATCCCGCCGCCATCCCACGGCCCAGTCCCACGACTGCTTGACGCTGCTTTGGCGTGGCAGGAAAACACGCTATAAGACCCCCATAAGCGGTCGATTCATAATCAACAGACGAAAACAGGGAGGTAACGATGAAGAGGTTACTTGGAATTACGGCTGCGGCGGCAATGCTGCTGTCCGGGCCGGTTGCAGCCGACACGGTCAAGGTCGGACTGATCGCCGATTTCACCGGCGCCTTCGCCACCTGGGGCACCCAGTTCCAGCAGGCCATCGAGGCCTACCAGGCCGTGCACGGCAAGACCGTCAAGGGTCCGGACGGCAAGACCCATGAAATCCAGTTCGTCTATCGCGACGCGCTCAGCGCCGGTCCCGACAAGTCGAAGCAGCTCGCCGAAGAGCTGGTCCTGCGCGAACGCGTGAAGTTCCTGGCCGGCTTCGACCTGTCACCGCAGGCGATGGCGGTGTCGGAAATCGCGACGCAGGCCAAGATCCCGACCGTCATCATGAATGCGGCCACGGCATCGATCACGCGCATGTCGCCGTATTTCGTGCGCGTCAGCATGACGATCCCGCAGCAGTCCGAGCCGCTCGCCCAGTGGGCGCTCAAGCAGGGCATCAAGCGGGTCTACACGATCGTCAGTGACTATGCGCCGGGCCATGACGCCGAGAGCTACTTCGTCAAGACATTCAAGGCCGGCGGTGGCGAGATCATCGGCAGTGCCCGCTCGCCGCAGCAGGAGACCAACTACGGCGTCTACATGGAGCGCGTCCTGCAGGCAAAGCCGGACGCCCTGTTCATGTTCCAGCCGGCCGGTTCGCCGTCTGTTGCGTTCGTGAAGGCGTTCGTCGAACGCGGCCTGAAGACTTCCGGCATCAAGCTGCTGGGCAGCGGTGAAACACAGGAACTGTTCCTGCCGAACTTCACCGACGACGTGATCGGCACGGTGACGGCCTTCCACTACACGGAGACCAACACCACGCCCGAGAACATCGCCATGACGGCGCAGTTGAAGAAGATGTTCGGCGAGAAGACCACGCCGGATATCGCCTCGATCGCCGCATGGGACGGCACGGCCCTCATTCATGAGGCGGTCGCCGCCCTCGGCCCCACCGCTGACGGCCTTAAGTACGTCGACTACATGAAGGGCAAGACGCTGAAGAGCCCGCGCGGCCCGGCCATGATCGACCCGGTCGAACGCGACATCATCCAGAACATGTACATCCGCGAAGTCCGCAAGCGCGACGGCAAGCTGGTGAACATCGACATCGACACGATTCCGATGGTCAAGGACCCGTGGAAGCGGGATAACCCCGCCAAGTAAGCATCGGTACGACCATAAAGGCGCGCGGGATATTTCTCCCGCGCGCCCCTCTTTTTCACCTAACCCTTCCTGCATCATCGCCCTGAATAGAGACCAATGCTGTCTTTCGGACTGACGGTTCTGCTCGACGGGATTTCCTACGGGATGATCCTGTTTCTCATTTCGGTCGGCCTGACCGTCACGATGGGGCTGATGCGGGTGGTCAATCTCGCCCACGGCTCGTTCGCGATGATCGGCGGCTATGTCGCGGCCTATCTCACCCAGAGCGGTGTCGATTTTTATCTGTCGGTGATCGTCGCCATGGTCGTGTCGGGCCTGCTCGGCGGCCTTGCCGAGGTCACGGTCTACCGGCCGCTTTACCGCAAGGGCGAATTGTCGCAGGTGCTGCTGACGATTGGCCTGGTCTTCATCGCCACCGCCTCGGTCACCGAGATCTTCGGCGCGTTCCCCTATCCGGTGATGTTCCCGGATTATCTTTCCAAGCCGATCGATATCGGCTTCCGCACCTATCCCGCCTACCGGCTGTTCCTGATCGTGGTCGGCGCGGTCGTCGCCTTCGTGCTGTGGATCGTGATCGAGAACTCGATTTACGGCGCCCGGCTGCGCGCCGCGGTCGACAACGCCAGGATGGCCCGCGCGGTCGGCCTCAACGTCAACCTGCTCTTCACCGGCACGTTCATCGTCGGCTGCGCGCTGGCGGGGCTGGGCGGCGCCATCGGCGCCGGCATCCTGGCGCTCGAGCCGTCCTACGCCCTGAAATACGTGGTGCTGTTCCTGATCGTCGTCATTGTCGGCGGCGAAGGCAGCTTCAAGGGTTCATTCGTGGCGGCCATGGCGCTGGGCCTGATCGATACGCTGGGCAAGTACTTCCTGGCCCAGGCCGCGCCCTACATGATCTACATCGCCGTCTTCTTCCTTCTTCTCTGGCGGCCGAAAGGCCTCCTCCCGCCGAAATCGGTCGCGTGATGACAACCACTCCTGCCATTCCCGCCAAGGCGGCGATGACGAAGCCCCCCTTCATGAAGCCTGTGGCGATGATCGGGCACGCCCTCCCCTGGGCGTTCGCGATCTTCTATTTCTACAACGCCGAGTTCTATCTGAGCTTCGGCACGCAGGTGATGATCTGGATCCTGTTTGCCCTCTCGCTGGATCTGGCGCTGGGCTATGCCGGCATCGTGACCCTCGGCCATGCCGCTTTCTTCGGGGTCGGCGCCTACGCCGCGGGAATCATCTCGATCCACTACACCTCCGATCCGATCATCGGCCACCTCCTCGCCATCGGCATAACCGCGCTGTTCGGCCTGATCACCGGTGCGCTGATCCTCCATACGACCGGCGTGACCTTCCTGATGCTCACCCTGGCCATCGTCTCGATCGTCTACGAGTACGGCAACCAGGCGCGGGCACTCACCGGCGGCGATGACGGGCTGCAGGGGATGAAGGTCGGGCCGATCTTCGGGACGTTCGAGTTCAACATCTTCGGGCAGACTGCCTACGTCTATACGCTGGTCGTTCTTTTCCTCTGGTTCCTGCTGACTGCGCTCATCGTCCGCTCGCCGTTCGGCCGTTCGCTCGACGGCATCCGCCAGAATTCGCGTCGCATGCGCGCCATCGGTACGCCGGTCTGGTGGCGTCTGCTGGCGGTCTACACGATCTCCGCCGCGATGGCGGGATCGGCGGGGGCGTTGTCAGCGCATTCGACGCGCTTCGTCGGGCTCTCCGTCCTCAGCCTGCTGACGTCGGGGATCGTAACGGTCATCCTGATCCTCGGCGGCACCCGCCGGCTTTACGGCGCCTTTGTCGGCGCGGTCATCTACTTCGTGGTGCAGGATTACACGGCAAAGATCAGCCCGTTCTTCTGGGAATTCGTGGTCGGCGGCATGCTGGTCGCCACCGTGCTGTTCCTCGAAGGCGGTCTCATGGATCTCGGCGGCATCGCCAAACGCGGCTGGGCCCGTCTGCGCGGCGGTGACGGCAAATGAGCACGGCACCTGCGCTTTCTGTCCGCGGCCTCTGCAAGAACTTCGGCGCCCTTGTCGTCGCGCAGTCGATCGATCTCGATCTTGAGCCCGGCGCCCGGGTCGGCCTGATCGGCCCCAACGGCGCCGGCAAGACGACCTTCATCAACCTGCTGACCGGGTTCTTGCAGGCCGATTCCGGCACCATCCAGCTCGAAGGCACCTCAATCGAGAAGATGAAAGCCGAGGATCGCGTGCGGCGCGGCCTCGCCCGCACCCACCAGATCAACACGCTGCTGGTCGAAGAGACAGCGCGCGACAACGTCGCCATCACGATTGCCGAGCGCGAGAAATACGCCTGGCGCATGCTGCGCTTCGGCGCGCAGTGGAAGCGCTGCCTCGACGAGGCGCAGGCGCGGCTGGACGAGATCGGCATCGGCGCGGTTGCCGACCGCCGCGTGTCGGAACTGCCTTACGGACAGCAGCGCCTGCTTGAGATCAGCCTGGCGCTGGCGCTCAAGCCGCGCGTCCTGCTGCTCGACGAGCCGGCGGCCGGCGTGCCCTCGCATGAGGCGCATGTCATCCACGAGGCGCTCAACCGCCTGCCGGCCGAGATCGCCATCCTCATCATCGAGCACGACATGGATATCGTGTTCCGCTTCGCCCGCGAGATCGTGGTGCTGGTGCAGGGCCGCGTGCTGACGCGCGGCAAGCCCGCCGACATCTCCGCCGACCCCCAGGTGCGGGCCGTCTATCTCGGGAAGACCGTCGTATGAGTATCGGCATTGAAGTAAACGATCTGGTCGCCGGCTACGGCCCGACCGTGGTTCTCGACGGCGTTTCCTTCAACGTGCCGGCCGGCTCGACCCTGGCGCTGCTGGGCCGCAACGGCGTCGGCAAGACCACCCTGCTCACCACCCTGATGGGCTTCACCAACCGCCATCGCGGCACCATCAGGCTCGGCGACCAGAACATCGAGAACGAAGCCACGCATCGCCGCTCGCGGGCTGGCCTCGCCTATGTACCGCAGGAGCGCGAAATCTTCGCCTCGCTGACCGTCGAGGAAAATCTCGCGGTCGCGTCGCTGCCGGGCGGCTGGAGCGCCGAGAAGGTGTTCGACCTCTTCCCCGGCCTGAAGAACCGCCGCCGCAATACCGGCAACCGCCTTTCCGGCGGCGAGCAACAGATGCTGGCCGTCGGCCGCGCGCTGGTCGGCGCGCCCAAGGTCCTGCTGCTCGACGAACCGCTGGAAGGGCTGGCGCCGATCGTGGTC
Source organism: Alphaproteobacteria bacterium (assembly GCA_965279355.1). GTDB lineage: Bacteria > Pseudomonadota > Alphaproteobacteria > CACIAM-22H2 > CACIAM-22H2. Next base: position 1,930,512 of record OZ257155.1, read on the forward strand.
GAGACGCTGTTCGAGGCGCTGGCCAAGATCCGCGACGAGACGGGCGTAACCATGATCCTGGTCGAGCAGAAGGCGGAGCTGGCGCTCAATTTCGCGCGCGATGCGATCATTCTCGACCGTGGCAAGATCGTCTATCGCGGCACCAGCGCCGACCTGCTCAAGGACGAAGCAACGCAGACGCGCCTGCTCGGCGTCGCTGGCGGCCCGCACTAAATCCAAACAGAGATCAGACGCCGCGTCTGACCCGGCGCTCGATCGCCAGCAGCAGGAAGTTCGCGGCGGCCGCGACGGTGAATACGAACACCGTCAGCGCCATGATGTCGGCGACGTTATGCATCTCCATGGCGCGGATCAGCATGAAGCCGATCCCCGAGGTCGACGCGAACAGCTCGCCGATCAGCGTGCCCAGCAGGGTCACGGAAAACCCGATGCGCAGTCCCGCGACGATTTCCGGCAGGGCGGCCGGCATCAGCACCTTCAGCATCGTCACCGCCGGCGACAGGCCCATGACCCTGGCCGTCTTGAGATAGATCGGCGCCACCTTGCGCACGCCGTTCATGGTGAAGATCGCCACCGGGAAAATGCCGTGCAGCGCGCCGAACGCGATCTTGGCCGAAACGCTGAGACCGAAGATCAGCAGGATCACCGGATACAGCGTGATCTTCGGGATCGAATAGAGCGAGCCCAGGATCGGATCGGCGACGTCGCCGGAGAGCCGGTGAAAACCGAGCACAAGACCGATGGCGAGACCGCCGGCCAGCGCGATGATCTCGGCATAGAAGAAGGCGCGCGTCGTGCTCCACACATGCTCCCAGAAACGAGGCAGCTGTAGCAGCTCGATCATTCGCTCGAAGGTCCGCAGCGGCGAGGCCAGTGCATCGGTCCCGGCCAGCAGGAACATCGCCTGCCATGCCGCCAGCAGGAACAGCAGCAGCCAGAGATAGTCCGTACGCCGGGCCGTCACGGGCGCCCCCAGCGGCGATGCAGCCGCTGCTCCCAGGTATGCAGCAGGCTGTTCAGGATCACCGAAACGGTCAGGATGAACAGCAGCAGTCCGTACATGGTGGCATTGTCGAAATCGTTGTAGGCGAAAGAGATGCGCTTGCCGAGACCGGCGGTCGCGAGAATGAACTCACCGGCCACCACACCGATCACGGAATAGGTGACGGCCAGCTTGAACCCGGTCAGCAGATGCGGCGCCGCCGCCGGCAGCCGCACCAGCAGCATCGCCCGCACCGGGCCCAGATGCATGACCCGGCCCGTCTTGAGCAGGGCGCGCGGCACGCGGTCGAGCCCGATCAGCGTGTTGACAATCATCGCCACGATCCCGAAGGCCGCCCCCATGACGATAAGCGACATCGCGCCGATCCCGAAGATGACGATCATCAGCGGATAGAGAACAAAGGTGGGCACCGCGTAATAGGCGGAGAACAACGGATCGAAGGCACGCCGCACCCGCGGCATCGCATGAAAGATGGCGCCGATGAGAAACCCGCCGATCACCGCAATGGCGATGGCCGCACCGATATTGCGGAGCGTGAAGGCGATGTCGTTGTTCACCTTGCCGGCCAGCAGCAGGCGATAGAGCGCCAGCACCATCTCGGTCGGCGGAATCATGGTCAGGCGATTGATGATGCCGGAGCGGCAGAGCAGCTCGAGCGCAAGCGCTGCTGCCACGACCACGGCAAGCCGGATCCAGCGAATGCGCGCGGCGCGGCTGATCATGGCTTGCTCGCCATTGGCGTTCGAACTCCTCCCTGTGCGATAATTTCGCACAAGGTTCCAAGAGGTCATAGAAGAAACCCATGGCGGACGCTCCCTCCAAGCCCCTCGACATCGACTATTTCCGCACCTGGATCGGCAAGCAGGAAAGCGCCGACGACACGATCCAGCCGTTCCAGATCGCCGCCCTTGCCGCAACGCTGGACCATGACGGCAAGCGGCCGTGGAACGGCGAGGAGATTCCGCCGCTCAGCCACTGGATGTTCTGCCTGCCCACTTATCGCCAGTCCGACCTCGCCGAAGATGGGCACGCCAGGAAGGGCGGCTTCCTGCCGCCGGTGCCGCTGGAACGCCGCATGTGGGCTGGCAGCCGGTTTGAGTTCCTGCGCCCCCTCCATGTCGGCGACAACATCCGACGCACCTCGACCATAGCCGATGTGACGCTCAAAGAAGGCCGCACCGGCCCGCTGGTGTTCGCGACGGTGAAGCACGAAATCGCCGGGCCCAGTGGTGTTGCGATCCTTGAGGAACACGACATCGTCTATCGCGATGCCCCCAAACCCGGGGAACAGGGACCAGAGCCCAGGAAGGCCCGCACCGATGCCGCGTGGAAACGCGAGATCGTGCCGACCGATGCGCTGCTGTTCCGCTACTCGGCCCTGACCTTCAACTCACACCGCATCCACTACGACCGCCGCTATGTGAAAGAAGTCGAGGGCTATCCTGGCCTCATCGTGCATGGCCCGCTGATCGCGACCCTGTTGACCGATCTGCTCGGTCGCAATTCAAAAGCGCGCCTGACGAAGTTCAAGTTCCGCGCCATGAAGCCGCTCTTCGACACGGCGCCGTTCCTGGTGTGTGGCAAGCCGGACGGCAAGAAGGTCGCGCTGTGGGCGCAGGATGCCGAGGGTTACGTCACGACGGATGCGGAGGCGGAGATTTCAGTCTCCTAGGCGCTCGCCTTCTTTTCCTGCCGCGTGATCTCGATCACGCCGTTATCCGCATCGACCTTCACCCAATCGCCGGTCTGGATGACCTGCAGCGGGTCCTGGTCGAAATCGGTCATCGAGGGCACGCGCGACACCACGCAACCGAGTGCAGCCTTGGTGGTCATCACATTGAACAGCATCGCCAGTGGCGCGGCACCACTCAGCCTTGCCATGTGGAAATAGTGCGAGTATCCCGACGAGCCCTTGGCGCCGGGGAAGACCAGGATCTTGTCCTTGAAGCTGATGCCACGCAGATCGTGGCGCCGCTCGATCACGGTGCCGGTGGCGGGATTGATGCCGCCCCAGCCGGAGATCGTGTCTTTGGTGACCAGCGCCTCGCCTTCGGCGACGCCGCCGACCACCTTGCGCCCGCGAATGACGATGGTGGTCATGCCAGCTTCCCTTCCCAGCGACCGCTGATCGCCGAGGCCACGCAATCCTCCAGCGAGCCGAACCAGGTCTGCACGCCGGTGATCGCCGGCAGGTAATGCGCCTGCTTGGCGGAGTCGGTCGCGGTGACCTTCGTGCCCTTGGGCATCGTCTTGCTGATCGCCGGGCAGGTGTCGCTCATCACGCGTCCGCCGGCATCGTTGATCATCTTTGTATAGCCGTTGCGGTCCGCGACTTCCTTGATCGCGCGCGGCGTGTGGATCCAGAGCGCCGTCTCCGCGTGGATCTTCTTGCCCTCCAGCAGCTTGGCCGTCAGCCAGACCTGCTCGATCGAGTCATGCGGGCAGCCCAGCATCACGAAGTCCAGCTTCCGGTCGCTGGCCGACGAATTGAGGTTGTCGTAAGCGATCTTCCGTTCCGCGGCGCCGTATTTGATTGTCGCCTTTGGCTTCTTTGTCCCGAACGCGGCCTCGTAGCTGTAGGCCTCCGGCGTCACGCCGACGATGTGGAACATCTCCACGCCACCGGACGACGCGGCCGCCGCGCCGAAATGCTTGAGACGGATGAGATTTGGCGTTTTGGTGAGGCCCTTGCCCTGGATGACCGGGATCTCGTCCTGCACCACTTCGCCGAGGTAATAACCGAGCAGGCCCCAATCCATCATGCTCTCGACCTCGATGTCGAGATCGACACGGTGCGTGCCCAGCCGGAATTCCGGGATGTGATAGCCCCAGTAGGGAATGCGGCCGGTGAGGCTGGCCGCACCCGTGCTCTCGCGCCCTTCGGTGTTGGTCCGCGCGCCGAGCACGCCGTTGCAATAGACGACGGCCGAGGATTCCATCCACGCGCAATGCTCGCCTTTCACCGGCACGTTGCCGACCTGATAGGGCGTGCAGGTGGCGAATTGCTGGACACCGCGCTTGCCGAAGAATTTCTGGCTCTCTTCATGGAGTTCCAGAATGTCGTCGCTCAGGCCGAACTCCTTGCCGCCCTCGTTGTAGATGCCCTGGATGAGCTGGCAGCTATGGACCTGCGTATCAGGCGTCGCCACCACCTCGTCGCTGTCGAGATTGAATTCGGAGAAGACCGCGTCGAGCCCGCCCTTCTGCAGCGCGAAGTCGCGCATGAAGGGTGTCGCCGCTCCCCAGGTACCGCAAACGTTACTGGTCTCGACCAGCCGCTCGGCGCCGAGCGCCTCGCCATAGCGCACCAGCAGCTCCATCGCCTTCTGATGCGCTTTTCCCTTCCCACCATCGAGCATCGCCTGCTCGGCATCGGTCAGTTTCATCGACTTGTCCTCCCGGCGAAAAGCAGACCATGGACGGTCGCCGCGTTCAAGCCGGCTGCTTCCCACGCCGGTCGACCGCCCCGCCCCCGCCAAAGACCCAACTGTCACCCCAGCGAAAGCTGGGGCCCAGCCGTTGGGTGCTCGCCCAACAGTGCGACCAAGGTGACTTCGTAAATCAGCACCCTTGGGTCCCAGCTTTCGCTGGGATGACGATTGAGAAGTGGGCTGCGATCGAGGGCGAGGCGATGCTCGCCGAGCACGACTCACATTCGAGAATCGGCGTGCGCGCCGCAGGCGCCGATCTTTCTGTCTGCGCGAGTGACGGTACCTCCGCACCTGATCATAAAAAATTCTCGCGATCTCCACACTGCGATACTGCGAACAGGGTGAATCCCGCGCGCGGATTTAGAAGTTGGAAAGCATACGGCTGTTATCGCTGGTGGTGTGGCGCGAGAGAGACAGCGAATCGAATCGCTGCAAAGCAAAGCCGGTGTGAATTCGCACTGTCTTACCGCGCCGCCGCTGATGAAGTCGGGTTCACGGCGCGCAAAGCGGTAGCAACCTAGGGTTTTTGTGACAAAGGCGTGAGTTAGGGCCGCCATTAATCTTCGTAAAGCATTTGAGCGGTTAGCCTTGGCTCACTCGAAACAAAACAAACAAACACCCTAGTTCGTCTCCAGAAAATACTTAGTCGATGCGATGGCTGTCAGAGAATTACTTCGAGGTACTACAATGGCAAGTCAATTTACTTCAAATCGCGGCCCTCGATCCGCGAACTCCGTCACCGGTTCCCGCCGGTCCTTTTTCTCCAGCCTGACGAAGTGATCATGGCCACAACCGCCCAACATCCCGCGAAGCTTGCCACCGCCCTGCCGGTGCCTTCGATCCTCCACTGCCTGGCGATTGCCGGCCGTCATCATGGCGCGCATCTCGGCGCCGCCCAGCTCGCGCGCGACTACGCGCTTGATATCAACGAACCTGCCGCCGAGCAGCTGAAGACGATCGCCAAGGATGCGGGCCTGACGCTCGGCCATCTCAAGATCGCCCCGGCCCAGCTCAAGACGCTGGAAAAGGCGCTGCCGGCCATCGTCAAGCTGAAGAACGGCAACGCGATGCTCCTGCTGGAACTGTCGTTCCACGGCAGCACGCCGACCGCCACTCTCTATGATCCCGCCGTCGGCGAAGCGACCCCGCTCGTCATCGAGCTGGAGCGCCTGGCCGCCGCGATCACCGGCGAGATCGTCCTCGTGAAGAAGGACGACAGCGGCGACGCCGAAGCGGCCAAGGCCCCTTTCAGCCTCGGCCGGCTCGTCCGCGAGATCGGCAGCGAACGCCGCCTGTTTCGCGACATCGTGTTCGCCGCGGCGATGATGAGCGTCCTGGCGCTGGCGCCCGCACTCTTCTGGCAGCTCATCGTCGACCGCGTCCTTGTCTACAAGAGCGTCTCCACCTTCCAGGTCCTGGTTGGCGGCATGGCGTTCATCGTGCTGTTCGAGACGCTGTTCGGCTATCTCCGCCGCACCCTGATCCTGGTGGCCACGGCGCGCATCGACACCCGCCTGTCGGTCTTCACCTTCAACAAGCTGCTCAATCTTGCCATCGGCTATTTCGAGCGGACGCCGACCGGGATGATCACCCGCGATATCAACGAGACGTATCGCATTCGCAACTTCCTGACCGGCCAGCTTTTCGGGACGCTGCTCGATGCGCTGGTCCTCATCATCGTGCTGCCGGCGCTGTTCTGGTTCAGCCCGATGCTGGCGACGATCGTGCTGGGCATCGGCGTACTGATGATTGCCATCATCCTCGGCTTCCTGCCGTTCATCCGCAATCGCACGGCCAAGGCGTTCGTCGCGGAAGGCACGCAGAATGCCTATCTCGTCGAGACCATCCAGGGCACGCGTACCATCAAGTCGCTGGCGCTCGAGCCGCAGCGTCGCCGCGTCTGGGATCGCCATGTGACCAATGCCGCGCGGCTGCGCCGCGAAGCCGGCCAGATCGTGAACCTCGCCCAGACCGCCGTTGCCCCGCTTGAGAAAATGATGACCAGTGGCGTGATCGCGCTGGCGGCTTACGGCGCCATCACCACCACCGATCCGGTTTATGTCGGCGCGCTCATCGCGTTTGGCATGCTGGCCCAGCGCGTGGCCCAACCCCTGATCCAGCTCGCCCATCTGGTGCAGCAGTTCGACGAGGCCAGCCGCGCCGTTCGCACGGTCGCCGGCGTCGTCAACCAGCCGGCCGAGGAAGGCCGTGGCACCGGCGGCCTGCGCTCACCCATCAAGGGCGCGGTCGAGTTCTCCGGCGTGCGCTTCCGCTATCCCGGCGCGTCCACCTTCGCCCTGGACGACGTGTCGTTCAAGGTGCCAGCCGGCGGCTTCTTCGGCATTGTCGGCCGCAGCGGGTCCGGCAAGACCACGGTCACCCGCCTGCTGCAGTCACTGCATCGCCAGTATGACGGCCTGATCAAGGTCGACGGCGCGGACATCCGCGCCATTGATCTCGACCATCTGCGCCGCAGCACCGGCGTCGTCCTGCAGGACAGCTTCCTGTTCTCCGGCTCGATCCGCGAGAACATCGGCGCCGCCCTGCCCGGCGCCAGCTTCGAGCAGGTCGTCGCCGCCGCACGCCTGGCCGGCGCCGAGGAATTCATCGAACGCCTGCCGCGTGGTTACGACACAACGGTCGAAGAGGGCGGCTCGAACCTCTCCGGCGGCCAGCGGCAACGCATCGCCATCGCGCGCGCGCTCATCGTCGACCCGTCGCTGCTGATCTTTGACGAAGCGACCAGCGCGCTCGACCCCGAAAGTGAGGCTGTCATCAACGCCAACCTGCAGCGGATCGCCAAGGGCCGCACGGTCGTGATGATTTCGCACCGCCTGTCATCTCTTGTGTCTGCCGATGCGATCCTGGTCCTCGACCAGGGCAGCATTCTCGATGTCGGCAAACACGGCGAACTTCTGGAGCGCTGCGATGTCTACCGCCATCTGTGGAACCAGCAGAACCGTCATACGGAGTACAAAAATGAATCTCGCCACACTCCCGCCGCAGCCTAAGGACATGCAGCGCATGCTCGCCAGCTTCCAGTCAGAAGCCGATGCCATGGCCTACGAGAAGGAGCCCGTGCTGGCCCGTCTCACGCTGTACATCATCCTCGGCGCCTTCATCCTGGCCGCCGCCATCGCCTCCCAGGTGCGGATCGACCGCATCGTGGTCGGCAGCGGACAGCTCGCAACGACGATGCCGACCGTTGTGGTTCAGTCGCTGAACCGCTCCATCATCAAGTCGATCCATGTCCGCGAGGGCGATCGGGTGCGAGCCGGCGACGTGCTGGCCACGCTCGACCCGACCTTCACCGCCGCCGATGTTGCACAGGTGGAAGTCCAGCTCGAGAGCCTGGATGCCGAGATCGAGCGCCTCGAGGCGGAGTTTGCCGACCGACCGCTGAACGTTCAGTCGCTGGCGCCCAAATACGCCCAGATGCAGATGAACCTGATGAACCAGCGCCGCGCGCAGAAGACCGAGCAGCTCCGCAGCCTGGACTCCAAGATCGTCCAGCTGCAGGCCAGCGTGGTGAAGCACGAGACCGACCACAAGCGCTTCGCCGAGCGGGCCCGCATCCTGCGCGATGTCGAAAACATGCGCGACACCCTCTATCAGAAGGAACTCGGCAGCCGCCTGAACCTTTTGCAGGCGCGCGACCAGCGCCTGGAGATGTCCCGCAACGCCGACCTTGAAGCGAATGCGCTGATCGAAGTCAAAGCCGGCCTCGAAACCGCCCGCGCCGAGCGCGAATCATTCGTCGAGCAGTGGATGACCCAGGTCAACATGGAACTCGTCCAGAAGCGGACGGCCCGCGATTCAGCGGCGGAACAGCTGCAGAAGGCGAGCAAGAACCACGAGCTCGTGAACCTGAAGGCCCCGGTCGATGCGATCGTTCAGCGCACCGCCAAGCTCTCCGTGGGCTCGGTGCTGCTCGAAGCCTCGCCGATGTTCACCCTGGTGCCGATCGACGCCCCGATCGAGGCCGAAGTCTCCATCGAGGCGCGCGATATCGGCTTCATCCGGGTCGGCGACCCGGTCGCGGTGAAGCTCGAATCCTTCAACTACCTCGAGCACGGCTATGCCGAAGGCACCGTCCGCACCATCAGCGAAGATGCCTTCACCACCGCCGGCGATGACAGCAAGACCCCGGTCCGCCCGTACTACAAGGCGCTGGTCGTCGTCGACAAAACGTCGATGCAGAACGTGCCGGCAGGGTTCCGCCTGATGCCCGGCATGCCGCTCACCGCCGACATCAAGGTCGGCACGCGCACCCTGCTCTCCTACGTCTCGCACGGCATCACGCGAAGCCTGCGCGAAGGCATGCGCGAGCCATGAGCCTGAAGACCATCATCTCCTCGATGCTGGGCCGTCTGCTCGGACGCGGTCGCGGGTATCGCACCCTGGACGCCCTCGCCGCCGCCGCCTCCCGCGGCAACCGCGATGCGCAGTTCCAGCTCGGTCTCGCCCATGTCAGCGGTCGCGGCGCTCCGCACTACCCGGCCGTCGGCACCAAGTGGCTGCTGCAGGCCGCTGAAAAGGGACACGCCGAGGCGCAGCATCATCTGAGCCTGGTCTATCTCTCGGGCGCCCAGGCGCGCGGCGCGGCCGCCAACTGGCTCGCTGAGTCGACGGACGCTCCGGCCGAGGACAGCAATGCAACGCTGCTCTATCCGGAAGGCCTGAATGTACCGGCGAATGCGGACCAGGCCTTCATCTGGGCCAAGGCCGCCTCGCTTCAGGGGATCGCCGCAGCGCAGGCCAACCTCGCAATGCTCTATCTCCGTGGCGTCGGCTGCGCCCAGGATTTCGCCGAAGGCAAGGCCTGGTGCGAGAAGGCCGCGGCGCAGAACGAAACCGGTGGCGCACTCGGTCTTGGCATCATTCTCGAACATGGGCTTGGCGTTACCGCCAATCCGATCGAAGCGGCACGCTGGTATCGCATCGCAGCCGAAGGCGGCAACGATGCGGCAGCAACAGCCCTTGGCCTTCTGTTTCTGGATGGCCGCGGCGTGACACCAGATGAACGCATGGCCGAGCGACTGCTCGTCGGGCCCGCCTCGCGCGGCAACCCGTTCGCCCAGCAAGGATTGACGCGGCTCAGAACACAACGCGCCGCGTAAACCCAACCCCCTTCGGGTCATTTAACCGGCCGCAAGCCGGGGACGCCGGAGGTTTGCCTGAAGACGGAGCACTGCGGACCGTCGACTGTCTTGTAACTTACTGGAAAGGTTAGAGAACAATGGTAGCACCGAACTTCACGAAAAGCGGTTCGCCCCAGACCTGGAAAAGCACGAAGACTGCGGGATCGACCCTCAGCGGCTCCTCCACCGGGCGCGATCATCTGACGGCAAGCGCGAAGAATGTCACGCTGTCTGGCAGCGCCCAAGACGACACCTATGCCGCTTATGATTCCTCCACCCAGTTCGTCGAAGCGGCGAATGGCGGAATCGACAGCGTTCATACCTGGGGCAGCGGAATTACCCTTGCCGCCAATATCGAAAACCTTGCCCTGCTGGGTAACGGCAACGATGTCGGCACAGGCAATTCCGGCAACAACATCATCTGGGCCAAGTACGGCAACGACCGCGTCATCACCGGTGGCGGCAACGATCTGCTGGTGTCCGGAACGGGCGCCAACACGTTCGTGCCGACCAAGCAGAACGGCAGCGTGACGTGGGTGCAGGGCTTCAAGACATCCGGCGCCGCGCTGGACAAGCTTGAAGTTCTCGGTTTTGGCCTTCAGGGCTTCGCTGCGGTGCAGTCGAAGATGACCCAGGTCGGGACGGATGTGAAAATCGATCTCGGCAACGGCCAGACCGTCATGTTCGAAAACAAGAAGGTCGCCGACTTCAAGGCAGCGAACTTCGTCGTCGAGGCCGGTGGCTCCAACCCGCCGCCGGTAGACCCGCCGCCTGTCGAGCCGCCGCCCCCGACGCCGGGAACCGGCCCGTCGGCGACGATCTCGAACAGCGCGAACCTTGCCGACCTGTCGTCGAGCTTCAAGGCAGCGACGACGGCTACCAGCACGTCGACCACGTACACGAACGGGCAGCTGAAGCTGGCTGCGACGGACGCTTCGGCAAACGTCACGGTGTCGTACGACGCCAACAACGCGATGACCGTCAAGAACAACGGCATCTGGAACGCCGTGAAGAATGCCACCGTCACCTCAGCCGGCCATGGCAACGTGACGGTAAACAACTTTGTCGGCGCGGCCATTACCCTGGGTAACGGCGGCGACAGCACGGTCAAGGTGACGGATGCCAAGCGCGGCAACATCACCACCGGCTCGGGCAATGACACCGTCACCGTGAACGCGCTCAGCAACTCGAACGACGAGAACGTCATGACCATCGCCACCGGCGCTGGCAATGACACCCTGTCGTTCTCGGGTGCTGCCAACGCGAAGGCAGTCCTCAAGGGCGATGCCGGCAATGACACCTTCGATGTGAAGGGTCCGGCCATGGTGACGGTCACCGGCGGGGCTGGAGCGGACATGTTCCACTTCGCGGCGGGTACGCGCGCCACGCTCACTGACTTCAACGCGGCGGAAGACAAGATTTCGCTGAGTGGCGTCAGTGCCGGCAATGTGTCCCTCACCGCGCAGAGCGGCGGCACCTTGCTGAACCTGGGGAACGGATCGACCATCCTGCTGGCTGGTCAGACCGTGACGCAAAGCACATCGAGCATCGTCTTCGCTGACGGCTCAAAGTGGTCGTCGAGCCCGCCGCCGGTGGATCCGCCGCCGCCCGTCGAGCCGCCGCCAGCCGGGGGCCTGCCCAAGCCGAATGCCCCGGTCGGCAGCACCTATAAGATGACGTTCGATGAGGAATTCAACAGCCTCAGCATGAACACCGGCACGACGGCGACGAAGAGCAACACCTGGCAGACCTGGGATGGCTGGGGCAACCGCACGCTCTCCAGCAACGGTGAGCTCCAGTGGTACGTCGATCCCGACTACAAGGGACTCGGGCTTAACCCGTTCTCGATCAATGACGGGGTTCTGAAGATCACAGCGGCGAAGGTCCCCAACGCCTCGGTCCAGCAGGCGCTGTACGGTTACAAGTACACGTCGGGCGAACTCACCACCGCGAGTTCGTTCTCGCAGAAGTACGGTTTCTTCGAAATGAAGGCCCAGATGGCCGGTGGCAAGGGCATCTGGCCCGCGTTCTGGATGCTGGCGACCGACAAGTCGTGGCCGCCGGAGATCGACATCGTGGAGTATATCGGCGATCAGCCGAACACGCTCTACACCACGCTTCATACCAAGGACGGTAACTCCGGCAAGGGTACAAACGGCGGCGTCGATCTTTCCAAGGGCTTCCACACCTACGGTGTCGACTGGCAGTCCGACAAGATCACCTTCTATTTCGATGGCAAGGCGGTCTTCTCGCGCAACACGCCAAGCGACATGCACAAGCCGATGTACATGCTTCTCAACCTCGCGGTTGGCGGTCACTGGCCGGGCTCGCCCGACGCCACGACCGACTGGACGAAGACCAACATGTATATCGACTACGTGCGCGTCTGGTCGAAGGACCAGAACGCGGCGGTGTACAAGAACGTCCCGACCGGCACGACGCAGACCGCTGCGGCTCCGCTGATGGCCGCGACCGCGTCGACAACCTCGTCGACAGAGTCACAGGCCGACACCGGGACCGGTCCGGCCGTGACGATCTCCAACGGCATGGACGCGCTGGATCTGTCGGACAGCTTCAAGGCGACGGTCACTGCGGCCGGCACCTCGAAGTCCTACAGCAACAGCGAGCTGGACCTCGGGGGCACGGATGCCTCGGCGAATGTCACCGTCTCTTACGACGCCGACAACGCCGTCACCATCACCAACACCGGCGCATGGAGCGCCGTGCGGAACGTGACGGTGGACGAGGACACGCATGGCCGCGTCACCACGAACAACTTTGTCGATGCCCGGATTACCCTGGGCGACGGTGGAGACAGCACGGTCGTGGTGAACGATGCCAAGCGCGGCTCCATCGTGACGGGCTCGGGCGATGACAGCATCACTGTCAACGCGTTGAGCAACGGCACGACGGAGAACATCATGGCGATCGACGCCGGAGCCGGCGACGACATCGTGCGCTTCTCCGGTGCCGCAAACACGGCGACGACGATCAAGGGCGGCGACGGCGCCGACCGTATCTCCGTCGACGGTGGGGCCATGGCCCTGATCGATGCCGGCGCGGGCAACGACCGCATCGCCGTCACCTCGACGGGCGAGACGGTGATCAACGGCGGCGCCGGGGCCGACGTGTTCAGCTTCATCGCCGGCGCGCATGCCACGATAACCGACTTCAACGCGACCGAGGACAGCCTGTCCTTCGGCGGGTTGAGCGCCAGCAACGTGACCGTCACGCAGCAGAGCGGCGGCACGCTGATCGATTTCGGCGGTGGCTCGAACGTCCTGCTGGCCGGCGTGTCCGTCCCGCAGAACCAGATCAATATGGCGTTCGCCTAAATCAGACGACCGGCCCGGGCCGCAGAATGCGGTCCGGGCCATTTTTCCGAACGACAGGCCTTGTATTCCCCGGTCTTTTTGTCGTTCGACGTGATCTGTTTTGAACAGACCAAAATTTCCGTTCTGCTACCTTAACGTGCGAATAGTCAGCTAAGGCCTGTAGGGCGTCACGGGCCTGCGGAACAAGGCCCATGCTTTGCTTAAAGTGCTGATCGCCGAAGACGATCTGATGATCGCCGACATCGCCGAAGAGATGCTCAGCGAGGCCGGCTACGCGGTGTGCGGTATCGCCCCGACAGTCGAAGAGGCAGTCGCGCTCTTTCGCCGGCACAAACCCGATCTCGTTCTTCTCGACCTCCGGCTGGCAGATGGCGGCCTTGGCACCGAAATCGTCGCCCAACTGGGCGACGAACTTGGAAAGACCGGCGTTCTTTATGCGTCCGGCAACATTTCAAATATCGTGCTGACGTCGCTGGATGGCGAAGCGAGCCTCACCAAGCCCTATTGCAGCGCCGATCTTGTCCGCAGCCTTGAGATCGTGGCCGGCCTCGTCAACACAGGCACCGCATCGCTGCCGTTTCCATATGGTTTCAAGCTGCTCCCAACGATCGCCACGGGAAGCGTTTCGCCATGAACCATAAAATCCAACTGGAGAAACTGCTGCGGCAGCAGGCGGCGATTGCCGCCTTTGGCACATTTGCACTTTATCAGACCGATCTGCTTAAAGTCCTGATGGAAGCAGCCCGTGTTTGCGCAGAGGAACTTGGAGTTCCTTTCGCCAAGGTCTGCGAATATCGCAGAGCCGATAATGACCTGCTGGTCGTGGCCGGTTTCGGCTGGGAACGCGGCGTCATCGGCTGCACAGTCCCAGCCAACAAAACTTCACCGCAAGGAAAGGCCTTCACAACAGGCAGGCCGTCGATATGCGATGATCTCAGCAAGGATAACGATTTCGAGTTGCCGCCCTTCTACGGCGCGCACGGCATCATCTCCACCATCGATGTCATCATCAGATCCAGAGACCAGGCTTATGGCGTGCTGGAAATCGACAATAACAAACAGCATGATTACGATCAGCACGACATTGATTTTCTGACCGGCTTCGCCAATGTCATCGCCGAGGCCGTCGCCACCTCGGGGCGCGTGTCGTCCCTGCAGGCCGCCCTCGACAAAATGGAACTCCTGGTCAAGGAGAAGGACCGCTTATTGGATCAGAAGCAGATCCTGGCCCAGGAACTTCAGCATCGGGTACGGAACAATTTGCAACTTGTGTACGGGATGCTGAACAAGCAACTGACCGACACCGTTGGCAAGAAGGAAAGGCGGGGCATCAACGCAATTGCCCGCCGGGTCTCGACCCTCGCGCGGGTTTACGATCATCTGCTCGGGAACGAGATGGCCCGGACGACCGACTTCGGCAGTTACGTAAAATCTCTCTGCCACAGTCTTTCCGAGATTCAGTCATCGCCGGGCGACGTCATTACCCTGACGTGCGAAAGCGATCCGATGATCCTCGATCTCGACGTGGTCACGGCACTCGGAATCGTCGTCGCGGAACTTGTTAGCAATAGCTATGACCATGCTTTCCCCAATCACAGGGGAGTGGCTTCCGTATCCGTGCTCAATGACCCGGATGCTTTGGATATGGCGATCATGACCATCTCCGATAACGGTACCGGCTTTGCCGCGAAATCCGAGAGCAAGCGGCACGGTCTCGGCCTTGTGCGGCGGCTCGTCGAGCAGATTCACGGCACGGTTGCACTGGACTCGGACCACGGGGCAATCTGGACGGTCAGATTTCCGACCGTCATTGCGGCCAACGTCACCGCCGATCGCAGCGCAAGGCTTGAAACCGGCCGGCATCGCTGACGGCCCGTCCCAGTCTCTCGGCGGGTGCCCCCTCAAAGTTCGATGGCAGCGCGCTTCGTCTTGTGCAGATGCTCCGCACCGCCGCCTTTCAGGGTCAGGACATTGTCGGTCAGCACCATCGACGTGCCGTTCAGCACGACGAAGGGGTGCATGCCCATGTTCATGTCGGCGGCCATCGTCATCGTTTCATCATGACGGATCAGAGGCCGCTCGACCGTTTCATAGCCTTCGCCGTGACAATGCAGCCGGCGCTCTTCGGGAAACCCGCGTTCGGTCATGTAGGCATTGAACTCGGCGTAGATCTCGCTGCATTTGGCGCCGGGCTGCATCAGCTTGATCGTGAATTCCTCCGCCTCGACGACAGCGCCGATCGCATCGACGATGCTCTGCGGCGCCTTGCCGAAAACAAACGGCCGCGACATGTGGGTATAGAACCCGTCGGGGCCGGAATTCTCACACTGCCAGATGAAGACGTCGCCTTCGCGGAAAGTACGACCCTGGAACGGCCTGAGGCGTTGCTGCGCCGGCTGTCCATAAGCCGATGACGACCCGAGGAAATACCCGCCCTCGCTGCCCAGCAGGGAGCCGACATAGTGGCTGTAGGCGAGAACCTCGAAATCCCGCATGCCAGGCTGGATATGCGCAGCGGTCTTCGCGAGGACATCATCCTGCATCGCGGCGGTGCGGCGGATACAGGCGATATCGTAGGCACTCTTGACCGCCTTCAGGCGATCGACCGGCTCGCTGAGATCGACAAAGGTCAACCCGACCAGCAATTCCTTCAGCCGCGCCATGAAGCCATGATAGTTCGCGTTGGCGCCGATCAGACCGATCCGGCGATAGCCCGCCTTCTTGATCTCACGCCCGATAATCTCTGCCTCCAGCGGCCCGCAGTAATAGGCCGTGGGGAACGCGGCGGTGCTGAACCGCTTGCCGACACCGGGATGCCCCGGGAAGCTGCCGTCATGCGTGTGCTCGCCGCCGAGATCGCCGTGATGGACCAGGGTCATCAGACCATCGGCCGGAAAGATCGCAACCTGCGCATAGGCCGTTGGCGAAAACGTGCCGGTCACCCAGCGGAAATACCCGGACCCGCCGGAGAAGCCGTGCTGCCCCGCCACGATCAACGCGTCGACCTTGTCCTCGCGCATAATGTCGCGCAGCTTCGCCCACCGGCGCTTCAATTCGTCCACCGGCGGCGGCTGGGTCAGGCGTTCGTCGATATGGGCCATCGCGGTTCTCTCTTAGCGTTTGACGATGTTGATCAGGGCGCCGGTGTTTCCGGCGAGGAAGTGGCGCAAGTTCGGCCCGATGATGGCCAGCGCCTGATCGTCGTAATCGTCGCCATAGCCACCAAGATGCGGAGTGATAATGACATTGTCGAGCGACCACAACGGATGGTCCTGCGGCAACGGTTCCTTTTCAAAGACGTCAAGGGCGGCGCCGGCAATCGTCTTGTTCTGCAGGGCCGCAACCAGCGCCGGCTCATCGGTGACACCGCCGCGTGCCAGATTGACGAGATAGGCCGTCTTCTTCATCGCGCCCAGCAACGCCGCATCGACCACGTGATGCGTCTCCGGTGAATACGGCACAAGCACGACCAGAAAGTCGACCTCGGCCGCCACCTGATGCAGCTTGCTGCGCGCTTCGACGCGATCGAACCCGGCAACGGCGCGTGGCATCGAACTGATGCCGACTACTGTCATGCCAAGCGCCTTGCAGCGCGGCCCCAGTCCCGTCGCAATTGCGCCCATGCCGAAAATCCCGACCGTCTTGCGATCGAGCAGTTGCATCGGCCAGCGATCCCAGCTCTTGCCGTCCTTGTTATGAACGGAGCGCGGAAACTGGCGGCCCAGTGCCATCATCAGAAAGATGGCGGCCTCGGACATCGACGCGCCATGGATGCCATGCATGTTGGTGACAATCACGTCGCGCGGCAGCGACGGCAGATCGACGATGTTGTCGACGCCGGTCCCCAGCGACTGGATCCATTTCAGCTTCCGGGCTTTTTCGATGATCTGATTGGCCTGCGGTCCAAGCGGCTTGCCGAAGCTCATGATGACTTCAGCTTCGGGCAGGTAAGGCTCGAGCTCGGTCCTGTCGGCGACAATGGCGACCAGAACGTCTGGAAACTCTGTTTCAAAGAAGGTCCTGAACCGTTGCCGGCTACCCTCGGCAAGGTTCAGGAGAATGACGACTCTCGACATGCGAACGCCGCGTACAGAGGTGCCGGGCCTTCGCCCGGCGGTCCAATCACTGCACCTTGATTCCTGCTTCCCTGATGATCTTGCCATACAGCGCGGCGTCGTCGCGCATAACCTTGCCGAACGCCTCCGCCGTTCCGCCTGCGGGATCGGCGCCGATATTGAGCAGCCGCTCCTTCACCTCGGGAAAGCTCAGCGCTTTGTTCACCGCCGCGTTGAGCCTCGCGACGATCGGCGCCGGCGTGCCGGCAGGAGCCAGCATGCCGACCCAGGCCGTGATGGTGAAATCCTTGATGCCCACTTCCGCCAGCGTGGGAATATCCGGCGCAAGCTGGCTGCGCGCCGGCGTGGTCACCGCAAGGCCGCGGATATGCTCGCTCTTCATCATCGCCAGCATGCTGGTCACGTCGGGAACGCCGTACTGGACTTCGCCCGACGCCAGAGCCGTCGCGGTCGGCGCGCCGCTCTGATAGGGCACATGCAGTGCATCGATGCCGACCGCGCGATTGAACACCTCGGCGGAGATGCGGGACAGGCTGGTGACGCCGGTCGATCCGAAATTGACGGCGCCAGGCCTGGCTTTCACATACGCGACCAGCTCCGCCACCGACTTGATCGGCAACTTGGCATTGACCACCACGATATGCGGCGATGTCGCAATCATGGCGATCGGAGCGAAATCCTTGATCGGATCGTACTGGACCGTGGCGAGGTGCGGATAGATCACCATGGCGCCAGGCGCCGTGGCACCCAGCGTGTACCCGTCAGGCGTCGCCTGTGCGACCATGCCCATGCCGAGCGAAGCCGACGCGCCGGGCCGGTTCTCGAAAATGACCGGCTGGCCGAGTTCTTCCTGCAGACGATTGCCGATCGAGCGCGGAAACAGATCGCCGCCGCCGCCGGCCGAATACGGCACGATGATCTTCACGGGACGATTGGGATAGGTCTGGGCCGACGAGGCAATTGCGGACAGCCCTACAGCGAGTGTCAGCATCGCGCCTGTCAGGCAGTGAATGCGTGTGGTCATCGGCATTTCCTCCGTCTTATTTGCGGCGATCCTAGCCCCTACCACCGCAAAAAAACGTCAAACCGGGACCGCCAGTCTCGGCAGGAGCGTCAGAGCGTTGTCGCGTTCGATCGCGCGCAGGTCGACCGGATCGAGATTGAGCGCGGCCAGCCCATCGGTCGTCACCTGCGGACGCCAGAATGGATAGTCGCTGCCGTAAAGCAGATGCTCGATACCGCAGATATCGCGGATCGCGTTGAACTGCAGCGGATGCGTGGCGCTGACCACGTCGTAATAATGCCGCTTCAGTTCGTGCATGACGCCGTTCGGCATCTTCGGCTGCAGGTCCTCCCTTTTGCGGGTCTGGCCGACGATGCGGGGGGCCACCATCGGCAAGGTGCCGCCCGCATGCGAGAAGATGAAACGGATATTGGGGTAACGCGAGAAAACGCCGTTATAGAGCAGGCTGATGATCGCGCGCGTGGTATCGAACACGAACTCAAGCGCCGCCGGCGGCACATCAGGCATAAGATTGGTGCAGCAATCCGCCACGGTCGGATGGAAATAGACGACGGCACGGCGGCGGTTCAGCTCATGAAAGACGGGCATGAAGGCCGGATCACCCGGCCACTTGTCTCCGTAGCTGGTGAGCAGTCCGATCCCGTCCACCTTCAGCGAGCTGTAGGCGTATTCGATCTCGCGCAGGCTGCCGTCTACGTCGGGGAGCGGTAACGCCGCGAAGACCCCAAAACGGCCCTTGTGATCCTGCGCCAGCCGCGCCGCGTAGTCGTTGCAGTCCCGCGCCAGGGCTCGCGACGCGGCCGCGTCGCCGAACCAGATGCCGGGGGCAGAGATCGACGTCACCGCCGTCTGGACACCCGCCGCGTCCATCGCGTCGAGAGACACCTGCGGCGTCCACTCCGTCATCTGCTTTGCAAAGTGCGGCGCGACGCCAACGATGCGGTCGCGTTCCTTTTCGAGATAGCGCGGCGGCAGGATGTGATGGTGCGTGTCGATCCGAAACGGCGCGGCGGTGTTGTGGGCGTGTCCCTGCTGGTCGTGACTCATAGCGTCCTTCTTGGCGTCTTTGTGTGCGTCCCTGTGCCGCACATATTAGTTGTCAAATCAGTATATTTACAGCGCTGACGCGCGGTTGACGCGACTGTCTTTTCTGGCCATTTCGATCTGCCCACGGGTATAACCGCCCACAAGTTTTTCCAATGCGGCCGGGTTTGACGAAGGTGTTTTGATGGCGAAAAATAAGGATACTGCCGCGGGTGCTCGTCTTCGTTTGGCGGCGGATATCGGTGGGACGTTTACGGATATCGCGGGGTTCGACGAGGGCACGGGCAGGATCCTGTTCGGCAAAAGCCTGTCGACGCCGGATCGGCTGGTCGAGGGGATCGACTCCGCCGTGGCGGGGGCGAAGCTGAAGTTCGCCGATGCCGGGCTGTTCCTGCATGGTTCGACCGTCGCCATCAACACGCTGCTGGAGCGGACCGGCGCCAGGACGGCGCTGATCACCACCAAGGGCTTCCGCGACGTCTACGAGATCGGCCGCATCAACCGGCCCGACGCCTACAACCTGTTCTTCCAGAAGCACGAGCCGCTGGTCGAGCGCGCCCTGCGCTTCGAGGTGGATGAGCGCGTGCTGGCCGACGGCGAGATCCACAAGGGCCTTGATGATGCCGAGGTGCTGGCGCTGTCCGATCACATCGCCGGGCTGGGCGTCGAGGCGGTCGCGATCCTGTTCCTGCACTGCTACCGCAATCCCGAGCATGAGGCCCGCGCCAAGCGGCTGATCGAGGCGCGCCACCCCCACCTGTTCGTCTCCGCCTCGCACGAGCTGTCCCAGGAATACCGGGAGTTCGAGCGCACCTCGACGGTGGTCGCCAACGCCTATATCGGCCCGCGGGTGAAGAGCTACATCAACGGCATCTCCGAACATCTGGCCGCGGCCGGGTTCAAGGGCTCGTTCATGGTGGTGCAGTCAACCGGCGGGCTCTACGAGGCCGAACAGGCGCAGAAGTACTGTGTGCGGATGATGGAATCCGGCCCGGCGGCCGGCGTGATCGGGACGCAGGCGCTGTGCCATGCGCTGGGCCTTGAGAACGCCATCGCCTTCGATATGGGCGGCACCACGGCCAAGGCCGGGGTCATCCATAAGGGCGAAGCGCTGACCACCGGCGTCGCGCTGCTCGGTGGCTACGAGAAGGCGCTGCCGGTGCAGATCGCCATGATGGACATCTTCGAGGTCTCTGCCGGCGGCGGCTCCATTGCCAAGGTGGACGCAGCCGGCGCGCTGCATGTGGGCCCGCAGAGCTCCGGCGCCGTGCCGGGTCCCGCCTGTTACGGCCGGGGCGGCGCGATGCCGACCGTCACCGATGCCAATCTGGTACTGGGCCGTCTGGGCGCCGACCGGTTCCTGGGCGGCGAGATGAAGCTGGACGTGCCCGCGGCGGAAAAGGCTGTGCTGGAGCAGGTCGGCAAGCCGCTGAACATGGACGCGACCGCCGCCGCCGACGGCATCCTGCGCATCACCGCCACCGCCATGTCTTATGCAGTGAAGGGCGTCACCACCGAGCGTGGGCTCGATGCCGGCGACTTCACCCTCTTTGCCTATGGCGGCGCCGGGCCGCTGCACGCAACACAGGTGGCGCGCGAGCTCGGTATCCGCAAGGTGATCGTTCCGCAGGCGCCTGGCGTGTTCTCGGCCTTCGGGATGCTGTTCTCGGACCTGCGCTACGACTTCGTACGCACCTGGTTCGCCCGGCTCGCCAGTGCGTCGTTCCAGGAAATCGAGGGAATCTACAGGGAGATGGAACAGGGCGGTCGCGATGCCATCGCCGGGACATCGATCACGCCAAAGGAGATCATGGTCAAGCGGGCCGCCGACATGCGCTATGTCGGTCAGGAACACGCCGTCACCGTCGACCTCCCGCTGGAGCTATTCACCAAACAGGACCGGGACGGCATCAAGAAGTGCTTCGATGAGATGCATGAGCTGCGCTACGGCACCTCGGCGCCCAACGAGGCTGCCGAGATCGTCAGCCTGCGCAGCACAGTGACAGGTGTGATCGCCAAGCCGCCGCTGGAGCCGGTCAAGGCAGGCTCCGACACGCCGCCCAAGGAAGCCTTCACCGGCAAGCGCAAGGCGTTCTTTACGGCAAAGGACGGTTTCATCGAAACCCCGACCTATGCCCGGGCGCAACTCCAGGCCGGCAACCGCATCGAGGGACCTGCGCTCATTGAAGAGCATGCATCGACGACGGTGCTGTTCCCGGGCGATATCGTGACGGTCGACAGGCTCGGCAACCTTGCCATTGCGGTGGGAGATCGGACATGAGCGCCCCCACGTTCAAGCGCCGGGCCGACCCGGTCATCACCGAGATCGTGCGCAACGGCGTGATCGCGGTGACCGGTGAGATGAAGACCAATCTCATGCGCACTGCCTACAACACCATCATCTACGAGGCGCTCGACTTCACCGTCGGCCTGTTCACCGCCGACGGCCGCACCGTCTCGATCGGTCTTGGCCTGCCCATGTTCATCCGCGGGATGTCCGAGACCGTCAAGGCGAAGGTCAAGCATTTCGGCCTGGAGAACATCAAGCCCGGCGACATCCTGGTCACCAACGACGCATACATCACCGGATCGCATCTCAATCACGTGACGATGACGGTGCCGATCTTCCAGGGCACGCGGCTGGTCGGGTTTTCGTGCTGCATGGCGCACTGGATCGACATCGGCGGCATCCTCGGCGGCATGACCACGGATATCTATTCCGAGGGTCTGCAGATTCCGATCCTGAAGCTCTACCGCGAAGGCGTGGTGAATCAGGATCTGGTCGATATCCTGCGCATGAACGTGCGCATTCCCGAACGTGCCATGGGCGACATGCGGGCGCAGATCACGGCGGTCCGCACCGGCGAGCGCCGGTTCCTGGAACTGGTTCAGCGTTACGGCGCCGACGAAGTGTTGAACGCCATCGAAGACATCATGGACCAGTCGGAGTTCCAGGCCCGCGAGCGTACCCGCTCCATCCCCGATGGCGTCTATGAGGCTGAGTCGTATATGGACGACGACGGCATCGACGTCGGCAAGCAGGTCCCGATCAAGATCAAGGTGACGGTCAAGGACGACCGCATGACTGTCGACCTCACTGATGTGTCGAAGCAGGTCCGCGGTTTCTTCAACTCCGGCATTACCACCGGCCATGCCTGCGCCCAGGTCGCATATAAGTGCATCACCTCGCCGACTGACTATCCGATCAACGACGGCAGCTTCCGCTCCCTCGATGCGATCGTGCCGCCGGGCCGCGTAATCAGCGCAGTGCGTCCCGCGCCGATGCGCTGGTGGATGACCTATCCGATGACGGTGATCGACACCGTGTTCAAAGCGCTGGCGCCGGTGATTCCCGGCCGCGTCATTGCCGGCCACCACGCCGATCTGCTGGCCTGTTTCCTGAGCGGCATAAATCCCAGGGACGGACGCCTGTTCATTGGCGGACTCGGCCCGCAGGGCGGCGGCTGGGGCGCCAAGCGTGACGAAGACGGTGTCTCCGCCACCATCTGCATGAACGACGGCGACACGCATAACAGCCCGGTCGAAATGGCCGAAACCAAAATGCCGTTGTTCGTGGTGAACCGCGCGCTGATTCCGGATTCGGGCGGCGCCGGCAGGCGGCGCGGCGGCCTCGGCATCGAGAACATTGTCATGGCGCGCTCCGCCATCAATCTGAATGCGCAGGTCGAGCGTATGCACTGCAAGCCGTGGGGCCTCGAAGGGGGCCTTCCGGGTGAAGGCAACCGCATCGAACTGATCACCGACGGCAAGCGCATCGACGACCTGCCCAACGCCAAGGTCCTGGTCGCGCACATCAAGGAAGGGGATGGCTATGTCGCCCGGTCCGGTGGCGGCGGCGGCTTCGGCTCGCCGCTGGAGCGCGACACGGAATCGGTCGCGCACGACGTGCGCCAGGGCTATGTCTCGCTGGACGCGGCGCGGACGCTCTACGGCGTGGTGCTCGATGCAAAGACCTTCGTTGTCGATGCCGGGGCCACCAATGCCCTCCGCGCCACAATGGCGAAGGACGGGGCGTAGAACCTCTTCTTAGGAGTACCCCTCACCCGCTCGCTCTCGCTCGCGACCTCTCCCACAAGGGGAGAGGTGAAACCGCCCCTCTCCCCTTGTGGGAGAGGGAGGGACCCGTTGCGTCAGCAACGGGAGGGTGAGGGGTTCGTGAGAAAGCGGCCTCGGTCAAAATGGTTAAGAGCATTCCTCCCTCGATTTTCCCCCTCTTTCTGTACTCGTGATAACTTCATGACGGCCTGTCCGGTGCGTCGGCGGCGTCTTGCCGTCCGGTTTGCCGAGGCCCAAATGTTGGGATCAGGGCACCGCGGGAAAGCGCGCCGAATTGGCGGCAGAGTGAAATGACAACGAAGCCTCGTTATCGACCGAGCCACGCGGAGCTCCACAAGATCATCGAACTGCATCGCCGGTTTCTCGCCCGGAAAGACGGCGGGGCGCGCGCCCTGCTGGCCTTCGCCGATCTGGCGGAACGCGCAATGATCGGCTGCAAGCTGTCCGAGGCGGACCTCAGCGGCGCGTCGCTGCGCGGGGCGCATCTCACTGAGACCCTGCTGGAGCGGGCGATGCTGTTCGGCGCCGATCTGCGCGACGCCGATCTTGAAGGGGCATCGCTGGTCGGCGCCAATCTGCGCGGCGCCTCGCTGCGCGGCGCCAACCTCACCCGCGCCAACCTCTTCAAGGCCGACCTCCGCACCGGCGCGATCGTCTCGAAGGACCTCAAGGGCAACATGCAGCGCCTGTCGCTGGAATCCGGCCCGGCGGAGCTGCAGGGCGCGCGGCTGGTCAATGCCAACCTGACCGACGCCGATATCAGCGGCATCATCGCCACCGAAACCGATTTCACCGACGCGGTGATGAAGGGCACGAAGCTCGTCCGCGCCAATCTGCAAAACGCGAAACTTGCCGGCGCCGATCTTGAAGGCGCCGATCTCTCGGCCGCCAATCTGCGCGGTGCCAATCTCGACGGCGCGATCCTGACCGGCGCCAATATCGACATGACGGATTTTCACGGCGCGTCATTGCGCGGCGTACTGACCGATCGCGCCGCCGGCAAGGCGCTGGAGGACCTCAAGGCGCCGCTGCGCGAGATGATCCGGCTGCATGCCGAATGGGTGGAAAGCGACGGTGCTAAGGGGAAGCCGGCGGATCTCAGCCGCGTTGATCTGCGCCGCAGTCCATCCCTTAAAGGCGCCAACCTGACGGCGCTGAAGGCCGAGAATGCAATCTTCTATGGCGTCGACCTGGAGGGCGCGAAACTTCAGGGAGCCAAGCTGAACGGCGCCGATCTGCGTTCGTGCCGGCTCGTCGGGGCCGATTTGCGGGGCGCGCAGCTGCGCGGGGCGCTCCTCAACCGCGCCGATCTGCGCGACGCCAAATTCGAGCCGCTGACGCTGGAAAACCGCACATTCCCGACCGATCTCACCGAAGCGCAATTGCGCGGCGCCGATCTGCGGAGCGCTCATCTCAAACAGGCAATCCTGCGCAAGGCCGACCTGCGCGAGGCAGATCTGACGGAAACGGATCTGAGCGAAGCCGATCTCGAGGGTGCGCTGCAGACACCGCCACGTATTCCCTCACAGGAACAGATCAGCTAGCGCACGCCTCGGGCGGCCGCGCGCCAAGCATACCGATCGGGATTTCATAGGCCGTTGGCGTCGCGTCGAAATCGACAAGGTCCGCCGTACGCAGGCCGAGCTCGAACGGTGCGCAGTCGCGGCAGGCGACCTTCGCACGAACATTGAAGACATCGTGGCTGAAGCCGTGCTTGTCCGCGATCCGGTATTGCGCCACGCCATAGTGCTGATCGGCAATACTGCCGCCGCTGATGATCGGATGGATCTCCTGGATGACACATTCGTCCAGCCTGGCGCCGACAAGGCGCCTGAGCAGCGTTTCCGCCCGCGCCATGAAGTTCACGGCGTCGACCGACTGTCCGCCGAACGGCCGCTGGAAGGCGCCGACCATGATCTGGCCGTTCTTGGCCTTGGCGACCAGCCTGGCCAGGGTGATCGTCACCTGACCGGTGGCATATTCAAAAGTCCGTGGCCGATTGGCTTCGACCTGATGATAGGAATAGTGCGAGCCAACGGTGAACGAGGTCCGCAGGACCGGGACCAGCGGACTATCCGTTCCTGCGGAGCGATGCGCCTCGGCATTGTCGGTCAGGATCAGGAACAGCGCGGCATAGGTCCGAAGGTCAGCCTCGAAGCCGCTGGCACGATTCCAGACATAGAGATAACCGTCACCGGCGGTTGAGCGCGCGAGTTCCACGGGCATCCCGGCTGCGGCCATCGTCTCGACGGCGGTGCTGATGCTGCGCTCCAGCGACACGAACTGGCAGACCTGCTGAATCGGCGAAGCGGTCGCGAATCCGGCA
Organism: Alphaproteobacteria bacterium; assembly: GCA_965279355.1. Taxonomy (GTDB): domain Bacteria; phylum Pseudomonadota; class Alphaproteobacteria; order CACIAM-22H2; family CACIAM-22H2. Next base: position 1,955,969 of record OZ257155.1, read on the forward strand.
ATGTCGAACAGCATCACGGCGCGATGTTCGGTGCGCACGACGGAGTAGCGCCGGACGACGCTGTCGATCATTTCAGGATCGATCCGGTCGTCGCCGATGCCGATGGCGCAGGGCAGCGGCAGATCCAGGACCCGCGCCTTCAGATCCTTGCACGCGCGGCGGAAGGTGGCTTCGTCCATCATCCGCGATCCTTCGAGCAGGCGCGGATTGAGGGTCGCATCGCGGAGAACGGCCTGGCAGGGAGCGAGGCAGACCAGAATACCGTCCTCATCGGCGGTCCAGCCGACCGCGACGCTGTGGCCGAGATTCCACAGATTGTGGACGGCCACGTCGATCTCGATCAGTGCTTCGCGCAGGCGGCTGAGTTCAGCCATGGGCTCCTAACCTTTCCGCGACAGCCTTCAATCTACCCCCACCCCGCACCCCCTGCTGTGCGTTCGCTCACAGAAGGAGCGGGTGTGGTCGACTAGCCTTCATTCTGCACGGCCAGCGTTAACAAATCCTTTGTTCCATGGACCAGAAGCTTTTGAAATCTGTGACATTTTTGGGCTGCCGGCGGGGGAACATGGCCATCGAGATGGCCGTGATCGCCCCCGTCCTGGCTCTCCTGATGGTCGGGATCGCCGATTACGGCGGCGGCATCTACAGCAAGATGCAGGTGCAGCATGCCGTCCAGGCCGGCGCGGATTTCGCCATGCGCAACGGCTTCAGCGCGGAGGCGATTTCGGCCGCCGTCACGAGCGCCACGCCCCTCCCCGGCCTCGCCGCAACCCCGGCCCCGGCGCAAAGCTGCGGCTGCCCGAACGGCACGACCATCGTGGCGGCGACCTGCGGTGCGCCGTGCGGTGCCGGCGGCAATGCCGGCGTCTACGTCACCGTCTCGGCCACGGCGACGCACACGACGCTGTTGCCCTATCCAGGAATTCCCGAGAGCTTTGCGTTTAGCGCCGTCTCGACGGTGCGGATTCAATAGCCATGCGCGCGAAGTCTTTTCTTCGCGACACGAGCGGCGCATCGGCGCTTGAATTTGCGCTGCTGCTGCCGCTGTTCGCCTTCCTGCTGCTCGGCACCATGCAGATCGGCCATGTGTTCTGGACCCAGACGGCGCTGCAGCACGCGGTAGAACGCGCCGCGCGCTGCGCCAGCATCAACACCGCCGTCTGCGGCAACGTGTCCCAGATCCAGGCCTATGCGGCGACACAGACCTACGGCATGACCCTGCCGGACAGCACCTTCGCCGTGAGCGTGCCGCCCTGCGGCAACCAGGTCGAAGCCACCCACGACTTCACCTTCGAGACGGCTCTGTTTCCCGTCCCGACGGTGACGCTCAGCGCCCGCTCCTGCTACCCGCGCTGACTATTCCACCAGCGCCGCGGTGGCGCCCATGTTCATCGCCGTGGTCCCCGCACTTGTGCAGTTCGGCTGCAGGGTTACGTTGTTGGAGATAATCACCCGGCGCCCGATCACCTGGCTGCACCCGCTATTGGGATCGGTCGACGTGTTGTTCTCCAGATTGATGATCTGGTTGGGGAAATAGATCGCGCCGGTCAGGTTCAGCACCGAGTTGTTGTAGAGACGCTGCTGGATGGTCGGTGTTCCGGTCCGGCTGCCGAAGAAGACGAGACCGGCGGTCGGCCCCTGCGTCGGCGCCGTCAGGGTCACGATGGCATTATTGTTCATGTTGATGGCGAAATTGCCGCCGATGACCAGCGTCACGTTCGATCCGGTGACGACCGCGTTGTTGCCGATCACCAGCTGCTGGTCGATGAAATAGATGCCCGGCTCCAGCGTCACGTTGAAGTTGTTCTGGAAATTCCATCCGGAGCAGAACCGTGCCATCCCGACACCCCCGACCGTCACGTCGGGCCGCAACGTGCGGCTGCCGTTGTTGATTCCGACACCGTTCTGGCCGGTGCAGGCCGGCGGCGTGCCGGCATCGCGCGCTGCATAAGGATCGGGGATGGCCGACGCATTCGTCAGGTTCGGATTCCCGTGCAGCGCCGCGTTCATGCCGACCAGTGTGCCGCCGTGAGAGGTGGTCGATGCATAGATATGCGAATTGTTGCTCAGCGCCAGCGCCGTTGCCGCCGAGGAATTCGAGGCGACGCCACAATTGGGATTGGGCAGCACCGCGTTGTTCAGGAGCTGCACCGTGTTGGCGGCGGTCGGATCGAGGCCGAGGATGCAGGCCACGCCATCGGCAACCGTCGCGGCCACCGCGCGGGCCGAGATATTCAGCGGCGTCGACTGCAGGGCGGCTGAAAACAGGCGCTGCTGCGGCTGGCTGATGATCACCTCCACCGCACTGGCATTTGCCATGTTGGGGCCGGAGGTCGGCGGCGAGTTGACCTGCACCGTCACGTTATCGGTGCCGTGGCGGAAACCGTGCTGCGAGGCAACCGTGCGCGCCTCGTTCATCGTGCCAGCCGTGTTGCCGGCAACGCGCGCAACCGCCGCGCTGATCGCGGCGCTGTCGGCCGTGCCCTGCATGGACTGATGGGCGTAATACCAGAGGCCGACCTCCGTGCCGAAGCCGGTGAACCCGACCACCGCGGGAAGCAGCAGCGCAGTCATCACGGAGTACGAACCGCGACGGTCGCGCCACAGGCGTGCGATCGACGACGTCCGCATCAGATTGGCAAGCACAGTCATGACAGCCTCCCCTTTTGTCCGTTAGCGCGACGCCGCAGCCGGCGGGGGCGCGGCGACGGCCGGCGCGCCGCCAAGCGACGTGCAGCGCGGATCGCAGGAATAGCTCGTTGAATGCACATCGCGGGTGATGGTCACGGTGTGGTCGCCGTTCGGCACCACCACCAGATCGCGCTCCAGCAGCAGCTTGCCGGATGCGTCGTAGATGAAGAGCCGCGTCTCGCCGGGCCGCTTGCCGACGATGAACAGCAGCTGGTTGCGCTCCAGCACGACATCCGCCACAGAGGGATTGGCGACCAGCACCACCGACGGCGCCCCCTTCAAGGTCATCACTTCTGCCTTGTCGACCGCGACACGCAGCCGCTCGGCGGCATAACCCGACGATGCGATCAGCATGGTGCCGATCAGGGTGGCAAAAAACAGCAATACGCGCAGACGGATTTCACGCTGGCGCTTCGTGGCGGCGGTGTACTGGATCATGATGCTGTCTCCTCTGACTCGAACGGTGGCGGCGTAGGAATTTGGTTAAAAAGTCTTTAACCTGTGGTGGCGTAGACTGGCGGGATGCGGATACGGGAGAAGCGAATGGCCTGGCGATACGGCGCAGCCCTGGTGGGCCTTGGCCTGCTCAGCGCTTGCGCGACCGACGACATGGGCGGCACGCGGCAGCGCGCCGATGTCATGGACAGGCCCGAAGTGACGCGCTCGCTTCTGGAGGCCGCCGCGATGGCGTCGGCGCAGAACGACCCGACGACCGCAGCGACCTACTACCGGAATGTCTATACGCGCGACCCGACCAACATCCGCGCGGCCGTCGGGCTGATGCAGAGCCTGCGCGAGTTGGGCGCCGGCGATCAGGCCCGCGATGTCGCCGACAAGATCATTGTCGCCAGACCCGACGATGTCGCCGTGCTCGCCGAGGTCGGCAAGGTGCGGCTGGCCACCGGCCAGGTGCCGGAGGCCGTGCGGCTGCTGCAGCGTGCAACCACGCTCGATCTGCAGGACTGGAAGTCGCGCTCCGCGCTCGGTGTCGCCCATGACCGGCTCGGCGAAACCGACAAAGCGGAGGAAAGCTATCGCGCCGCACTGCGCATCTCGCCGGAGAACGCCGTCGTGCTGAACAATTTCGCGCTGTCGCGGGCAATGGCCAAGGATCTGCCGGGTGCCCGCGAGCTTCTCCAGCGCGCCATTGCCAGCGCCGGCGCCGATGCCCGCGTCCGTCAGAACCTGGCGCTGGTCTATGCACTGAGCGGAAACATGGCGCAGGCGGAAGCGCTCACCCTGCGCGACCTGCCGCCCGACCTCGCCCGCGAGACGCTCGCCTACTATCGCGAACTGGCGGCGCAGGCGCAGCAGCGCTGACGATTTCGATTGTGCGGGTGCGCGGCGCTTCATCGGTCAGTGCCTCGCGAACGCTTTCATGACCTGGATGATCGTCGGACCGATCAGCACCAGGAACAGCACCGGCAGGAAGAACGTCACCATCGGCACCGTCAGCTTGGCCGGGAGCGCCGCCGCTTTCTCTTCCGCGCGCGCCATGCGGGTATCGCGGCTTTCCTGGGAGACGATGCGCAGCGCCGCCGCGAGCGGGGTCCCGTAACGCTCCGACTGCACGAGTGCCGTGACCAGCGAGCGAACCGGCTGTGATCCGGTCCGCTCGGCGAAATTCTCCAGCGCCTGACGCCGGTCGCTCAGGAAAGCCAGCTCGGCATTGGTCAGCGCGATCTCCTCCGCCAGCGCGCGGGCATCGGCCCCCATTTCCTCGTGCACCTTGGTGAACGCCGCTTCCAGCGACAGGCCGGCCTCCACACAGATCACCATCAGGTCGAGCGCATCGGGGAATTTCCGCTGGATCTCCAGCTGGCGGCGCGTGATGGCGTTCGAGACAAGGATGGTCGGCAGGTAATAGCCGGCCAGCGCCGCGAGCACGCAGATCATCGCCTTGACCTGCGGCGCCAGGTTCATCTTGCCAGCGCCGAACAGCAGCAGCGCAGCGAAGCCGCCGGCCGCCAGCGGCGCGATCAGGCGCAGGAACGAAAAGACGATCAGCGGTGCCGGTCCGCGCCAGCCGGCGCGCATCAGCTTCTTTTTTAGTTCCGGCTGATCGGCGATCGCCTTGACGTTCAGGCGCTCCAGCACGAAGCGCATCGCGCCGACATGCCCCGCCATCAGGCCGCGGCGCAGGGTCGGACGCTTGTCGAGGGACAGGCGCCGCTGCCGGCTCAGTTCGTCGCGGCGCTCACGGATGACCTTCAGACGCGTCGCGAACAGGTCGGGCTGCAGCCACGGCAGCGCCAGGCCGATCACCGTCAGGAAGGCCAGCACGCTGAAGATCAGCGGCACGATGAATTCGGGGTTGTCGTATTGCTCCATGTCAGGCCTCGAACGACACCATCTGCTTCATGATGTAGGTGCCAAGCGCCATCCAGGTGAGGCCGCCATAGAGCATCATCTTGCCCATCGGGTCGGTCCACAGCAGCGAGATGTAACCCGGACTGATCAGGTAGATCGCGAACGAGACAAGGAACGGCAACGCGCCGATGATGGTCGCGGTCATGCGCGCCTCCGACGACATGGCGCGGATCTTGTCGGCCAGCTTCTTGCGGCCGCGCAGCACGTTGGACAGGCCCTGCAGCGTTTCGGCGAGATTGCCGCCGGTCTGCTGCTGCAGATTGAGAACCACCGCGAAGAATTTCATATCCGGCGTCGGCATGCGGCGGCAGGTGTTCTCCAGTGCCTGCTTCTGCGTGATCCCGAGACGCTGACTATCGACAAGCATCCGGAATTCCTCGCTCACCGGCGGCTGGCTTTCGCGGGCGATGATGTTCAGGCACTCGCCCACCGGCAGGCCGGAGCGGATACCGCGGATGATGACGTCGATCGCATCGGCAAAATGCTGCGTGAAGCGCCGCTGGCGGCGGATGGTCAGAACGCGCAGCGTGTAGCGCGGCAGGCCGAAGCCCATCACCGCCACCACCGCCGGCGCGAAGAGCGGGCGATAGCCGAGCAGCAGATAGATCAGCGTGCCGGCCACGGCACTCGCGGCGCTGATGCCGTAGAACACGCGAAGCGAGGCCGAGAGTCCCGCCTGTTCGATCCTGAGCTTGAGCGCCACCCGCCGCCGCTTTGCGCCCACCCGGTCCGCTTCCTTGAGGCTGACCTGAACCTGCCGCGACAGCTTCGACGCCGCAGGCGCGCCGGACGCGGCGCGACCGCCGATCGCGGCCAGACGCGACTTCAGCTGGGTCCGCTGCGCCGCATAGAGCATCATCAGATACGTCAGCAGCGTCGGCAGCACGACCGTCACCGTAACGGCCACCAGCAGTGCGCTGTTGGGCAGGCCCGGGATAATGTCGCTAGAGAGCATGCTCAGCCGCCTCCAGCGCCGCGACCAGTTCGCGCTCCTTTCCGAAATAGCGCGCGCGTTCATAAAAATTCGGGCGCAGACCCGTGGTGCGGAAATTTCCGGTCAGCCGGCCCGCCCGGTCCTCGCCCGTGATGTCGTAGACGAAGAGATCCTGCAGGGTGACGACATCGCCCTCCATGCCGAGAACCTCGGTCACATGGGTGATCTTGCGCGAGCCGTCGCGCAGACGCTGCACCTGGACGATGACGTTCACGGCACCCGCGATCTGCTCGCGCACCGTCTTGGTCGGCAGCACGAACCCGCCCATCGCGATCATATTCTCCAGGCGGCTGATCGCCTCGCGCGGGTTGTTGGCGTGCACGGTGCCCATCGACCCGTCATGGCCGGTGTTCATCGCCTGCAGCAGGTCGAACGCCTCGGGGCCGCGCACTTCGCCGACGATGATGCGCTCGGGCCGCATGCGCAGACAGTTGCGCACCAGATCGCGCATCGTGACCGAACCCACGCCTTCGAGATTGGGCGGGCGCGTCTCCAGCCGCACCACATGCGGCTGCTGCAGCTGCAGCTCGGCGGCGTCCTCGCAGGTCACCACGCGCTCGCCGGGATCGATGTAGCGCGTGAGGCAGTTCAGCAGGGTCGTCTTGCCGGAGCCGGTGCCGCCGGAGATCAGCACGTTCAGGCGGCAATGCCCGATGACCTTGAGAATCTCAGCCAATGGCGGCGGGCAGGTGCCGTACTCGACCAGCTTCTCGAGGGTCAGCTTGTCTTTCTTGAACTTGCGGATGGTGAGCATCGCGCCGTCGATGGCCAGCGGCGGCACGATCACGTTTACGCGGCTGCCGTCGGCGAGGCGCGCATCGCAGATCGGGCTTGCCTCGTCGACACGGCGGCCGACCGCGCTGACGATCCGCTGACAGATATTCATCAGCTGCGCGTTGTCGCGAAAGCGGATATCCGTCAGCTGGATCTTGCCCTGGGTCTCGATGTAAACCTTGTCATAGCCGTTCACCATGATGTCGGCGATATCGTCCCGGGCCAGCAGCGGCTCCAGCGGCCCCAGGCCCAGAATGTCGTTGCAGATATCGCCGATCAGCTGCTGCTGCTCGGCGGCACTCACCACGAATTTCTTGATATTGACGATCTCGCTGATGATGTCGGTGAGTTCCTCGCGCACCACCTCCTGCGAGAACTTCGATAGCTCCTTCAGATCGACGGCATCGAGCAGTGCCGTGAACACGCTGACCTTGATGTCATTAAGGCGGGCGCTGACCTCGGGGGACTGCGTGGATTTCGGAACCAGCGCGATCGGCGGCGGCGGCTCGGCCGGCATGGCCTCCACGGGCAACGCATTCGCCGCTTTTACTTCCGCCAGGGCCGTGTTGCGCTTGCCGAACATGAAACGTCCGCCTCAGGCCGCCCACGGCATCAGTTTGTGCAGCAGGCTGGCGCCGTTGATGCGCCGGCGACGCTCCGCATCCGTCCGTCCGCTGACCAGACCGGTCAGACGTTTGAGCGGATCGATGACGCGCTGGCTTTTGGACGCCTCACCGATCATCTGCCCGGCATTGGAGACGCGCGCGAACAGCGCGGCATCGGCCGGCACCATCGCCGACACCGCATGCCCAAGCGTGGCCGCGAAGTCCTTGGTCGGAATATCGGTCTTCGGCTGTCCGCCGACCCGATTGAGGACGACGCGCACCGGCACATCGGTCTGCCGTCCGGCACCCAGCGTATCGAGCAGGGATTTCGCATTGCGCAGGCTGGCGAGGGTCGGAACCGCGGTAACGACGATCTCGTCCGAGACATCCAGCACATGCCGCACCCAGCCGCCCGAAGCGCGCGGCAGATCGGCAATAACCCAGGCCGCGTTGCGCCGCAGCGTCCGCAGCAGCGGGTCCAGTGAAGCGCTGTCGATCTCGGCCGATGCGCTGCCGTCACCGGCGCAGGTCAGCAGGGAAAGGTTGTCGTTATACTTGGCGAGGAACCGCTCAAGCATCTGGTCGTCGAGCCGGTCGGCCTGCGCCAGCGCCTGCGTCACCGTCTGCGGCGACTCGAGGTTGCAGTAGAGCCCGAGCGTGCCGAACGCCGTATCCAGATCGACGACGGCAGCCTCCCCGTCATAAAGCTTGCCGAGGCACCAGCCGATATTGCCGGCCATGGTGCTCGAACCGGCACCGCCGCTGGCGCCGATGAAAGAGATCAGCCGTCCCTGCCCCGCGACATCGGGCGCCTGGCTCACCGAGACGATGGCCTCCACCAGATGGGTCGGGTCCACCGGCATGGGGATGTATTCGCGCACACCCTGTCGCGTGAGCTGGCGATAGAGCGCCACATCGTTGTGATGGCCGAGCAGGATGAGATCCGTACCGGCCGCGCAGACTTCAGCCAGGCGCTCCAGCTGGTCGAAGATCGCCGGCGGCCGCTCCCGGGTCTCCACGATCAGCAGGCCGGGGCTCGGCTCACCTTGATACTTGTGCGTTGCCGCGTCGATGCCGCCCTGAAAGAAGGTCAGCCGTGTCTTGGCGAGGCGGCGATCGCGCAGCGCCTGATCGACGGCCAGTTTCGCTTCAGGCGTCAGCGCAAAGGCGTGGAGGTCTAGGCGTTGAATGGGAGTTCTCCCGGTTCACGTGGTTGCTACTTGCTGGTCACGTTGCCGTTGCTGTTCTGCAGCGGCGAATACGTCGCGTTGGTCGGCTCGCCGGCACGATAGCGCTGGACGACCCGATTGGAATTCTGGGCATCGGTCGGAGCGGGATCGCGCATCCGCACCAGATCGGCGGGATCGGCCACCATCACCCCGAGATTGCGCTGCTGCGCGCAGCCGAAATTCGAGTGGGCCTGGTTGTAGGGATTGAAGCTCGGCGACGAACTCCAGTCGCCGCAATTGGGCTGGACGGTTGTGTAGCGGTCGTAACTGATGGTGATCCCATCGGCCGAGCCGTCCTCGACCATCACCATGCGGATGGCGCTCGCGGAAATGCCGGCCGCGATCAGGCGCTGCCGCATCGCGCGGACCTCCGCTTCCCGGTCAGCCATCCCGGTTGCCACCGTCACTGGCCCGTGACCGCGATCGAGATAGGATTTCACCAGAACCGCGAGCCGCGCCTCGTCTTCCGGGCTCAGGCTTTGCGGCGTGGCGAGCGGCAGGGCGATGGTCTGTGCCCGCACCTGAACCGGATAGTTCTCCCGATAGGATGTCTCCGGCGTCTCGGCGCAGGCGCCCGCCGTCAGAAGCACGAGGAGAGAAAGCGTCGAACGGTTCATCATATCGCTCACTCCACGATAAAGCCGTGCGGGCCGCGCGGCGGCGAGACCGGCGCCGGCGCGCTCGGCTTCGTGTAGGCCGCATGCAGGCGGCCCATCAGGTACATGTTGAGATCGCTGGCCGCGGTGAACCCGTCAGTCGGGAACGCCAGCGCGTTTGGATCGGCCGGCTTTACCAGCAGCGGCGTTACGGCGATCACCAGATCGGATTCGCTGCGCTGGAACTGCGTGCTGGAGAACAGGGAGCCAAGGATCGGAATATCCTTGAGCAGCGGGAAACCCTGGATGGTGTTCTGAATATCGTTCTGCAGCAGCCCGGCGATGGCGATGCTGCCGCCCGACGGCAGTTCGACCGTCGTCTCGGCACGCCGCATCGACAGAGCGGGGATCTGGAACCCGTTGGCGGAGATCTGTCCCTGCGTGGAGAGCTGGCTGACTTCGGTCGCGATGCGGAGATTGATCAGGCCGCCGGACAGCACCAGCGGCGTGAAGGTCAGCCGGACGCCGAAGTCCTTGTAGGTGACGGCGATGGTCGAGGCGCCACCCGGCACGGCGCTCGGCTGCGGCGACGGCACGGGGAACTGTCCGCCGACCAGGAACGACGCCGTCTCACCTGAAACCGACGTCAGGTTCGGCTCGGCCAGGGTCTTGACGAGACCGTTCGATTCCAGCGCCTGCAGCAGCGCGGTGAAGGTCCCGAGTCCGCCCAGCGGGATAACCGCCCCCAGCGCCGCGAACGGCGTGCTGGCGAACGTGCGGGTCGCACCGGTAAGCGTCAGGCGCGAGCCGCCGATGTTCAGGTTGAACGGCGGCGAGCCCGGCGTGATGCCGAGTTCCTTCACCACCTGGCGCGACATTTCCGAGACCCGCACCCGGAGCAGCACCTGGCTCTTATCGCGAATGGTGACGAGGTTGATGATGGCGCTGTCATCGGCGACGTATTGCCGCGCGATCTGGCGCACGTTCTCCGCCACCTGCGGATTGGCGACTGAACCGGACAACATCAGGCTTTGGTTAGCCGTGCTCACCTCGATCTGCTCGTTGGGGATCATCCGCTTGATGGCGGCCATCACCGAGGCAGAGTCGAACGCGACATGCACGTCGATCTCGTCGATCTGCCGTCCGTCGGCGTCGAAGAAATAGACATTCGTCTCGCCGACCTTGCGGCCGATGATAAAAGCCGTGTCCGGGCTGCGCAGAACGATGTCGGCGACGGCCGGGTTCGCGACCAGCACATCACGCGCCGGACGTGAAAGTCGGACCATCCGCGACTTGTTGACGTCGAGGGCAAAAATGCGGGCTGCGCTCTGGACCGAGACCGGAACGATTACCGGCTGAATTTCACGGACCCGCGGCAGGCCGGAAGAAGCGCGCTCCGGCGCCGCGACCGGCGGGATCGCGGGTACGATTGGAATTTCGCGCGCGTTCGGCAATGGTGCCAGCGGCGCCTGTGCCTGGACCGCCAGCGGTGCCGCCACTGTCAGCGCGATCAGCGCCGCCTGCAGAACACGGTGAATAGCGCGCATGGTCAATGTCCTTGTCCAACGATGGTGGCGCCGTGATAGACGCGCACGCCATTGCCGTTCTGCTGGTTCTGCAGCCGGCCGAGAAACGAACTGACCTCGAAATCCTGGACGGTCCCGCCCATCACCTCGGCCGTCTCCGGACGGACAAGGCTGCGCAGCGCCAGAGACAGCGTGCCCATCTGCATCGCCAGCGACACCTTCTGCGCCTGCATGAGATCAACCTCGAGGGTCGCGGTGCGGCCGAGCTTGGGCTTGGTGTCCATGTCGCGCGTTTCCTGATCGATCGTCAGGACACGGATATCGCGCAGCACCACGCTGCTGGCCTGCTTGTGCGAGGGACGGGCACCGTCCGTATTGCCGACATAGGTGATGTTGAATTTCTCGGCGAGCAGAAGGTCGACCGAGTCCCCCGGCACAATGAAGCCGGCATTTCCCGAAACCGCGTCGATCGGAACGCTGATCGCGCGCTTGCCCGGCGTCAGGGCCGCCGCGAGGAAGCCTGAGTCGCCGGGACGGAGCAGACGCTGCACCGTGATCGGCTCGCCGGCGGCAAAGCCGCGCAGAACCACGCGTCCCGCCGCGTCGGCCTGGGGCGTGATTCCCTTGGTGCGCAGCAGGAAATTCGGATCGATGCCGTCTTCCGGCCAACGCTGCCAGCGAACATCGTCGGCCTTCATGATGGACCCGGCCGGAAGATTGCGTGTCGCGACGAGAACCTCGTTGCCGTCCACACGCGGCGCCTGCGGTGCCGGCTGAACCGCCGCCACGGGCCGGTTCATGAGACCCGGCACCACGAAATACACGAGCCCGGCCAGCGCCAGGGCGAAGACAACGATGGCAACACCGATGGGACGCATCGTTGGGCCTCCTCAGAACGACGGCGCGGCGGCGGACTGCAGAAGCAGCACCGCACCGGCCAGCGAGATGGCAATGCCGTAGGGCACGCCGGATGTTTCGGAGAGCGCCTGGCTGTACCAGCGGCCGGGCGGAACCATCCGTCCACGGGCGATGCGGCGCGCAAAGATCAGCAGCGCTGTGAGCACCGCGCCGGCTATCGCGGTCAGCAGCAGAAAGCTTGGGAGATCGTGCCAGCCCATCCACACCGATGTGGCGGCAAGCAGCTTGACGTCACCGCCGCCCCAGATGCCGAGCGCGAAGAGAAAGGCGCCGACGGTCAGCATCGCGAGGCCGAGCCCGACATGCAGCAGCGATGTGCCGAAGGGCAGCGCCGGTGTGACAAGAAGGAACGCGCCGAGCACGACCAGGCTCAGAACATCGGGGATCTCGTAGCGGACGAAATCGTTCATCGCCGCGAGGGCGAGGGCTGCGATGCAGAGAACGATGGCAATAAAGCTCAACATGAAAACGCCCTACACCGGATGAATGGGAAGCCTCGACCGGTGGAGTGTCGGCGACCACCTTGTCGCCGACACTCCACCTGTAAGATCACGGACCTGCGGGCGGCGCCGCGGGAGCGCCCGCGGTGTTCAGCGCCGTTGAAACGGCGGTGAAGGTGTCGCGGACATCGGTACCGAGCGTCGACACGGCCGTGATGATCACGACGGCGATGGCGCCGGCGATCAGGCCGTATTCGATGGCGGTGACGCCGGATTTGTCGCGGCCGAGACGACGGGCCTTGAACGCGAGAGCCGAGAGATAAGTGCGAAGCATGGTTGGTCCCTCCTGAAGGTTTGCCCCGCGCGGATCGCACGGCGCTGATGCCGGATGGCACCGTGCGACAAAAATGTGGCAAGCCGGCCGCCGCGTAAGTGTGGAATCGCACACCGGTGAAAGAGTCCTTGTGGGACCTTCGTTTTCGTTACGGAGGACGTGTCCATGCCCAGCCTGTCGGAAGCCCTGTCCCGCACCCAGCCGATGTCGCTCGCCGGCATCACGATGCTGCGCCACCTCTCCATCGGAGAGCGTGAATCGCTGGAAGGGAAATGCGTGTTCCGCCGCTTCATCGCGAATGAAACCGTACTGGACCGGTTCAGCGCGAGTGTGGCGGTGTACTTCATCATCTCCGGCACCGCGCGCGTGGTGCATCACGTCGCCGATCAGCAGGAAATCACCATCGCTACGATCGGCGCCGGCGACACGATCGGTGAAATCTCCGCAATCGACGGACTCGGCCGCTCGGCGACCGTCATGGCCGTGGATGAATGCGTTGTGGCCGAACTCTCGGGGGAGGATTTCCGGGCCCTGATCGCGCGGCGCGGCGATATCGCGCTCGATCTGCTGCGTCGGTGGGCCGTCACCATCCGCAAGCTATCGGACAAGGTCAGCTATCTCTCGACCGGCAGCCCGGACCAGCGTGTCTATTCCGAGCTGATCCGCCTGGCGCGGGTCGAGAAGCCGGGCGCCGACCGCTGGCTGATCCGCGAGCTGCCCAGCCATCAGGATCTGGCGACCTGGGCGCAGACCAGCCGCGAGGTGGTTTCCGGAGCGGTTGCCGAGTTGGTCCGTCGCGGCGTCGCAGAGCGCCGCACCAAGACGCTTTACATCAACGACTACGGCGCCTTGCGGGAGATGCTCTCCCGCCCTGCGGCACCGGGCGAGGGCTGATTTCCCCGATTTCTCAACGCTGGCGGGCGGTAAGGCTTTACGGCACACTGCACGGGTAACAATCTTGCGCCTCGAAAAGCGAGACACCCGTGGGACCGGCCGACCGGCAAGCTGCCCTGGCGAAAGTCGACATGCTGCGCGGCCTCACGGCCGCCGAGCTGGCCGCCATCGCTGCCAAGTGCACCTGGCGCGAATACGATAAAGAGCAGCAGATCATCGAGCAGGAGGGCGGCAGCCACGACGTCTATTTCGTCGTGACCGGGGCCGTCCGCATCACCATCTATGCGGTCAGTGGCCGGGAGATCGCTTTTCGCGATCTCACCGCCGGCACCAGTTTCGGCGAATTGTCGGCCGTTGACGGGCGCACCCGCTCCACCAGCGTGGTCGCTCTCCAGAAGACCTGGCTGGCTTCGGCGTCCCGCGATCAGTTCCGCGGTCTTCTTCGCACCTATCCGGTGTTCGTCGACAATGTGCTGAAGGGTCTGGTGGCGCTGGTGCGCAACCTGACGGAACGGGTCGTCGACTACAGCACGCTCAGTGTCCGTTATCGCATCCAGGCGGAACTGCTGCGCATGGCGCAGGAAAAAGGCACGAAGTACAATCGCACCGTCATCGCGCCCGCGCCCAAGCACGCCGACATCGCCAGCCGCGTCAGCACGAACCGGGAAGAAGTCGCGCGCGAATTCGGGCGTCTGACCCGCGCCGGACTGATCGAACGGCGCCGCGGAGAACTCGTCATCCTGAACGTGACGGGGCTTGCCGACAGTCTGGAAAAAGTGCGCGAAGGCTAGGCGTCAGGCGAAACCGGTCAGCGTATCGCGGAAAATCCGCGCCGCGGTTTCGGCATCGTCCGCCGTCATCGTTTCCAGCGGCGAGTGGCTGATCCCGCCATTGCCGCAGCGCACGAACAACATGCCGATCTCTGTCAGGCTGCCGAACATCACCGCGTCATGCCCGGCCCCGCTGGCAAGATAGGTCACCGGGACATCGGCCGCTTCGACCGCGCCCGCCAGGCGCTGCTGCATTTTTTTGGAGCAGGCGATGGCGGGCGAGCGCAGCGCTTCTGTCACATCGATCTTCACATCCCGCCGTTTGGCGACAGCCTGGATCTCGGCCAGGATTTCGGCCAGCGCGGTATCGCGGATGCGATCGTCGCCGGAGCGCAGATCGAGCGTCATGTCGCACAGGCCCGGGATCACGTTGATCGCGCCATCCGGAACCGAAAGTTTGCCGACTGTGCCGACCAAACCCGGCACAGCGCCGCATCGTCGCTCGATATAGAGAATCAGTTCAGCCGCCGCCGCCGCCGCGTCACGGCGCGCATCCATCGGCACCGTGCCGGCATGACCTGCCGTGCCGGTGATGCGGATTAGAAGCCGCACCGCGCCGGCAATCGCCGTAACAACGCCAACCGGCAGACCGGACTCCAGCAGCACCGGCCCCTGCTCGATATGGACCTCCAGATAACCGAGGACGACCTCAGGACGGCGCGCCAGTCTGGCGATGGCCGTCGGATCGCCGCCCGCGCTTTTCACCGCCTCGCGCAGACTGATGCCATCGTCGTCCTTGCGGTCGAGCAGCGCCGGATCGAACCGCCCCACAATCGCGCTGCTGCCGAGATAGGTCGAACCGAAGCGCACGCCTTCCTCGTCGGCAAAACCGATGATCTCCAGATGGAACGGCAGGCGCTGCCGACGACGGCGCAGGTCGTCGACCACGGCAATCGGCAGCAGCACGCCCAGCCGCCCGTCGTATTTTCCGCCGTTGCGGACCGTGTCGTAATGCGAGCCGACGATCAGCGTCTTGGCCTTGGGATTGTCGCTGGCGTAGCGGCCGACGACATTGCCGATCGCATCGATCTCCGCCGTCATCCCGACCTCGGTCATCCAGGCGACGAGCTGCGTTGCCGTTTGGCGATGCGCGCGTGTCAGATAAGCGCAGGTCAGGTTTTCGGGTGAGTCAGACCAGCGCGCCAGAGTCTCCGCCATCTCCATGATGCGGGGCCCGAGCGAGGCACTTGAATCGGTGTCTGTCTTCAGAGTTGATGGCATGGATTTCGCTTCGCACCATGCCATAGCCGTATCCCGGCGTCGATTGCCCGAAACGCCCGGCCGGCCTCAAAAAAATGTCAGCCAGACTTGAAGATAAGGCCGCCCGGCTGTCATTCTCTCGTATGCATCAGCCGCTGGGGGGCTGAGTTCCATGGATCCTATTTTACACGACTGGCTCAGTATGATGGTGCGGTGGCTACACGTCATCGCCGGCATGGGCTGGATCGGCAGCTCGTTCTATTTCATCCATCTCGACCTCAGCCTGCGCAAGCGCGAGGGCCTGCCGGCCGGCGTGCAAGGCGAGGCGTGGCAGGTGCACGGCGGCGGCTTCTATCACATGGTCAAATACATGGTGGCCCCGGCCAAGATGCCGGACGAGCTGACCTGGTTCAAATGGGAGGCCTATGCGACCTGGCTGTCGGGTTTTAGCCTGCTCGTCATCGTCTACTATCTCGGCGCCGATCTCTATCTCATCGACAGCGAACTGTTCCCGCTGACCCAGTGGCAGGCGATCGGCCTCAGCTTCGGCAGCCTTGTGCTGGCCTGGCTCGGCTACGAAGCGCTGTGCCGCTCACCCATTGGCAAGAACGAGGGACTGCTCGCCGCCGTCGGCTTCGTTTTTCTGGTCGTCCTCACCTGGGGCTTCACGCATGTCTTTTCGGGACGCGGCGCGTTCACCCAGATCGGTGCGCTGATCGGCACCATGATGGTGGCGAATGTGTTTGCCATCATCATTCCGAACCAGAAAAAGACGATTGTCGAACTTGTCGCCGGACGCGCACCCAATCCTTTCTGGGGCTGGCAGGGCAAGCAACGCTCCGTCCACAACAACTACCTGACCCTGCCGGTCATCTTCCTGATGATCAGCAACCACTATCCGCTGCTGTTCGCCACCCGTTACAACTGGCTCATCGTCGCCATCATCCTGGCGCTCGGCGGCGTCATCCGGCACTTCTACAACTGCCGCCACGCTGGTAAGCCGCAGCCCTGGTGGACTTGGGGCGTCGCGGCCGTCGGCATGATCGCGGTGTTCTGGCTGTCGACCATGGGCCCGCCGGAGCGGCAGAGTTCTGCCCTGCCCTCAACACCGGTGACGTTCGCCGCGGCAGAAGAAGTGGTGATGTCCCGCTGCAGCATGTGTCATTCCGGATCGCCGGTCTGGGCGGGAATTGCCGCCGCGCCGAAGGACATCCGGCTGGATACGCCGGAGCGCATCCACCGCTTCGCATCGCTCATCGACAAAGTCTCGGTGCGCTCCTCGTCCATGCCGCCCGGCAATATCACCGAGATGACGGCAGAGGAGCGGTCCATTCTTGCCGCGTGGCTTGCCGCGGGCGCCAAGCTAAACTGAGCGCATGGCCAAGAAACCCGCCCCCTATCCCCGCGATCTCGTCGGCTACGGCCGCAACCCGCCGCATGCGCGCTGGCCCGGCCGGGCGAAGATCGCGGTCCAGTTCGTTGTGAACTACGAGGAAGGCGGCGAGAACAACATCCTGCACGGCGACCCTGCGTCGGAGGCGTTTCTCTCCGACGTGCTGGGCGCGCAGCCGTGGAAGGGCCAGCGCCACATGAATATCGAATCGATGTTCGAGTACGGCGCGCGGGCCGGCTTCTGGCGGCTCTACCGGATGCTGAACGAGCGCGGCATGCCGGCGACGGTCTATGGCGTTGCCACGGCGCTGATGCGCAGCCCCGAGATCGTGGTGGCGATGAAAGAGGCTGGGTGGGAGATCGCCAGCCATGGCCTCAAGTGGATCGAATACAAGGACATGCCCAAGGCGAAAGAGCGCCAGCAGATGAAGGATGCCATCCGCATCCACACCGAGGCGACCGGCGAACGCCCGCTCGGCTGGTATACCGGCCGCAGTTCGATCAACACGCTGCCGCTGGTGCTAGAAGACGGCGGCTTTCTCTATTCGTCTGACTCCTACGCCGACGATCTGCCCTACTGGGTCCAGGGGCCGAAGGGCCCTCATGTCATCATTCCCTACACGCTGGACGCCAACGACATGCGCTTCATCAACGCGCAGGGCTTTGGCGGCGGCGATGAGTTTTTCACTTACCTCAAGGACAGCTTCGACGTGCTGTACGCCGAAGGCGAGACGGCGCCGAAGATGATGACAGTCGGCCTGCATTGCCGCGTCGTCGGACGTCCCGGCCGCGCCGCCTCGCTCGCCCGCTTTCTCGACTACGTCAAAAAGCACGACCGCGTATGGGTGCCGACGCGGCTCGACATCGCGCGACACTGGCATAAAGAGCATCGCGGCCTGGCCGACAAAGCGCCCAAGATCGCCTGATGAACACGATCTCTCTGGAGCAGCTGAACGCCGCGCCCAAGGCCGAGTTCGTCGCGGCGCTGGGCAATATTTTTGAGCACACACCGCTGGTCGCGGAGATCGCCGCCGACCGGCGGCCGTTCGCGACACTCGACGCACTTCTGCAGGCAATGACCAAGGCGGTGCGCGGCCTCACGGCGGAGCAGCGGCTGGTGCTGATCAAGGCCCACCCCGACCTGGCCGGCAAGGCGGCGCGCGCCGGCAACCTCACCGCAGAATCGACGGCTGAGCAGACCAGCGCCGGTCTCGACCGGCTGACCGAGGACGAATACGCGAATTTCCACCGGCTCAACGACGCCTATAAAAGCCGCTTTGGCATTCCCTTCATTGTCTGCGTGCGGCGACACACCAAAAGTTCGATCCTGCGCGAATTCGCGCGGCGCCTGAAACACGAGCGCGAGGCCGAACTCGAAACGGCGCTTGCGGAAATCCTGCGGATCGGCGCGCTACGGATCGACCAGCTCGTCACTGCCTCTGAAAAGCTCAAGCTGTCGGGTCGCATCTCCACCCACGTCCTCGACACCCATCTTGGCAAGCCCGCTGCGGGGGTAGAGGTGGCGCTTTTTGAGTTATCAGCAGACGGCTCGGTGCGCCTGTTGGCGACCGCGACCACCAACTCCGATGGCCGCACCGATCACCCCTTGATCGGCGGACGGCCGGTACCGATCGGCGACTACGAGCTGCGCTTCACCATCGGCCCTTACTTCGCCGCGGCGGGCCTGGCGCTGCCGGAGCCGCCCTTCCTGAATGTCGTGCCGATTCGCTTCTCGGTCGCTGAGGCAGAGGGGCATTACCACGTCCCTCTTCTGGCAACGCCCTGGAGCTATGTCACCTACCGGGGAAGTTAATTTCCGGAATTTGTGACACGCCTATGGGCAAATCTCCGGCTGCTGCCTATTCTGCGGGCGATTGGCTGGCTTACCGCTGTCTGCCAGTTGCCTTTTCGTGGCACAACGATTGCTGAAATGGTCTCAATCCGGGCAACCCGGACAATCTTGGAGGAGAGAAAACCGATGAAGCGCTTCTGGGGAACACTGTGTGCAGTGATCGCGCTCGGCGCGACGGGCACTGCCACCGCGCAGACCACCGATCTGAAATTCGCCCTCGACTGGAAGTTCGAAGGGCCGTCGGCGCCGTACGTCGTCGCGCTCGACAAGGGCTACTACAAGGCCGAAGGCCTGAACGTCACCATCGATGTCGGCCCGGGCTCGGTTGCCGGCATCGGCCGCGTCGCCGCCGGCGTCTACCCGATGGGCTTCTTCGACATCAACTCCCTTGCCAAGTTCCGCAATGAAAACCCGGACAAGGCGGTCAAGGGCGTCATGATGTTCTATGACGTGCCGCCCTTCGCCATCATCTCGCTCGCCAAGAACGGCATCAACAAGCCGAGTGATCTCGAGGGCAAGATCCTCGGCGCGCCTGCCCCCGACGGCGCTTTCGCGCAGTGGAAGGCGTTCGTTCATGAATCCAAGTTCGACGCCTCCAAGGTGAAGATCGAGAATGTCGGCTTCCCCGTGCGCGAGCCGATGCTCGCCAAGGGAGACGTGCACGCCATCACCGGCTTCTCTTTCTCTTCGGTCTTCAACCTGATGCAGGCCGGCGTGAAGAAGGAAGACATCAAGGTCATGCTGATGTCCGATCACGGCCTGGTGCTTTACGGCAACGCCATCATGGTCAATCCGGACTTCATGAAAGCAAACCCGAAGGCGATCGCCGGCTTCATTCGCGCGACGATCAAGGGCATGCAGGACACCGTGAAGAACCCGGCCGAGTCGGTGAAGGCCGTGATGAAGCGCAACGAGACCGGCAATGAGCAGATTGAGCTGCAACGCCTCCAGATGGCGATGCAGGAAAACATCCTCACGCCTTACGTGAAGGCGAACGGCTTCGGCGGTGTCGACATGACGCGTCTGGCGAAGTCGATCGACCAGATCGCGCTGACTTATGAATTCAAGAACAAGCCGACGGCGGCTGACATGTTCACCAACGAGTTCCTGCCGCCCGCCGCGGACCGGAAACTCTAAGGATCCGATCGAGACACGAGAACAAGGGGTGTCCTCGTTTGTCGAAATCGACGACGTAACGCTCGTCTACAAGGCAGCAGCGGGCAATGTGCTCGCCCTGCAGGGGACGACGCTGAACGTCGGACAAGGCGAGTTTGCCGCAGTGGTCGGTCCGTCCGGCTGCGGCAAATCCTCCCTCATGAAGCTGGTGACGGGACTGGTCCGCCCGGAGAAAGGCGGCATCGTCGTCGCCGGGTCCCAGGTCAACGGCCCGGTCAAGCTGGCCGGCATGGCCTTCCAGAATTCCAGCCTGCTGCCCTGGCGCACTGTCCTCGACAATGTCCTGCTGCCGCTCGAAATCGTCGAGCCGCATCGCAGCAATTTCCGGCGCGACAAGGCCAAGTACAAGGAGCAGGCCGAAGCGCTGCTCGCCACGGTGGGGCTTGAAGGCTTCGGCAGCCGCTTTCCGTGGGAACTCTCCGGCGGCATGCAGCAGCGCGCCAATCTGTGCCGCGCGCTGATCCACCAGCCCGCCCTGCTCATGCTCGACGAGCCGTTCGGCGCCCTCGACGCCTTCACCCGTGAAGAGCTGTGGTGCGTGCTGCGCGATCTCTGGCAGAAACTCCGCTGCACCGTCATTCTCGTCACGCACGATCTCCGCGAGGCGACGTTCCTCGCCGACACGATCCATGTGATGAGCGCCCGGCCTGGCCATATCGTGCTGACCAAGCACATCGACCTGCCGCGTCCACGCGAACTCGACGTCTGCTTCAAGCCGGAATTCACCGACATCGTGCACGAGCTGCGCGCCAAGATCGCCCAGGTGCGCGTGAAATGAATCCCTCGACAACGATGGAACGCCTGTCGCCGTGGCTCTTCACCATCGGCCTTTTCGTGTTCTGGGAGGCGGTGTGCCGGCTCTTCAAGGTCGACCCGTTCATCCTTCCGGCGCCGTCGATCATCTTCGAAGCAACCGTCCAGCACTGGCGGGCGCTGATGCGCCACTCCTTCACCACGCTGTGGACCACCATCGCCGGCTTCGCCATCGCCGTCGTGTTCGGCGTGGTGCTCGGCCTCGTCGTCGGCTGGTCGCGCGCGATCTATCGCGGGCTCTACCCCGTGATGATCGGCTTTAATTCGATCCCCAAGGTCGCGGTGGTGCCGATCCTGGTCATCTGGTTCGGCATCGGCGAAGTACCGGCCATCCTCACCGCTTTCCTGATCTCGTTCTTCCCGATCGTCGTGAACGTCGCGACCGGTCTGGCGACAATCGAGCCGGAGCTTGAGGACGTGCTCCGGGCTCTTGGCGCCAAGAAGCTCGACATCATGCTGAAGATCGGAATCCCGCGCGCCCAGCCCTATTTCTTCGGCTCGCTCAAGGTGGCGATCACCCTGGCCTTCGTCGGCACGGTGGTGTCGGAGACAATCGCGGCCAATTCCGGTCTCGGCTTCCTGATGGCCCAGGCCGGATCGAACTTCCAGATGCCCATCGTCTTCGCCGGTCTGCTGCTTCTCGCCGTCGAGGGCATCGTCATGTACGCCGTCTTCGCGCTGATCGAAGTCCGCTTTACCGGCTGGGCCTTCCGCTCCTCCATGAGCGCCGGTGGCTGATTTTCTTTTGCATCGCAGCAATTAAATGTGACCCGGGTGCGGTTGCGCCCCCGGTGCGAGACGTCTAGCATTGTCCCCAAGAGCTTCAACGCTCACGAACACATTGGGGAAATGCCATGACGACCTACAACACGCTGATCCTGGGCGCGTCCTACGGATCGCTGCTTGCCACCAAGCTCCTGTTTGCCGGCCATAAGGTGAAGGTGATCTGCCTGCCCGCCGAAGCGGAGGTCATCAATGCCGACGGCGCCCGCGTGCGCCTGCCCATCAAGGGCCGCAAGGATCTGGTCGAAATCGATACCCGCAAGCTGCCCGGCACGCTGACTGCCGCCGGTCCCGGCGACGTCAATCCCGCCGACTACGACCTGATCGCGCTGGCGATGCAGGAGCCGCAATACCGTTCCCCCGGCGTTCGCGAACTGCTCGATGCCGTCGCCAAATCGCGCAAGCCGTGCATGTCGATCATGAACATGCCGCCGCTGCCGTATCTGAAGCGCATACCCGGCCTCGATACCGACCAGCTCAAGCACGCCTATACCGACGCGGCCGTCTGGCAGAATTTCGATCCCGCCGCGATGACGCTGTGCAGCCCCGACCCGCAGGCATTCCGACCGCCGGAGGAGAAGGTCAACGTGCTGCAGGTCACGCTGCCGACCAACTTCAAGGCCGCGCGTTTTGAATCCGACGCGCACACAGCGATTCTGAAGCAGATGCAGGCGGATATCGAAGCCATCCGTCACGATCCCGGAGACGGAATGAAGATCGAGCTGCCGGTGAAGCTCAAGGTCCACGACTCGATCTTCGTACCGCTGGCCAAGTGGTCGATGCTGCTGACCGGCAACTATCGCTGCGTCACCAAGGACGCGGCACGCTCCATCAAGGAAGCCGTGCACACCGATATCGAAGAATCGCGCGAGGTCTACAACTGGGTCCGCCAGTTGTGCATGAAGATGGGTGCAGCGCCCGACGATCTGGTGCCGTTCGAGAAATACGCGGCCGCCGCTCAGGGCCTTGCGCGGCCTTCGTCGGCCGCCAGGGCACTGTTTGCCGGAGCGCCGAATATCGAGCGCGTGGACCGTCTGGTGCAGAGCATCGCCGCCAGCAAGGGCCTGCGGCATCCCGTGGTCGATGCCACGGTGGCGATGGTCGACGCGCGGCTGGAGCTCAACCGCAAGAAAGCCGCCTGACGAAGCGGGCTAGGTCAGGCTGGCGAAACGGTTGACCGTCGCCGGGCGCTGCAGCGCCTCGACGATCAGCGGCTCGAAGGCGGGGCGTTCGGCGCGGGTTGTCGCGATGAGTTCGGCGTTGTCGACATGATTGCGCGCCGCAAAGTCATCGGCTTCCGCCAGCAGGTCTTCTTCGTTGATGCGCGTGCTGCGCCCGCCTTTCAGCACGATTTCCCCGCCGACCAGCACCATATCGATGGCGGACCCGTTCTCGTAGATCGCGAGATGATTCCAGATGTCGCCGAGCGGCCGATAATTCGCGTGCGTCAGATCGATCAGGGTGAGATCCGCATGCGCGCCGGGACGGATCACGCCGATATCGGGATCGCCGAGCACCAGGCCGCCATGCGCGGATGCCATGCGCATGGCCTGGGGCGCGGTCATCCAGCGGCTGCAATCGGGCTGGCTGATCCGGCTGAGCAGCATCGAGGTCTTGGCCTGCTCGAACATGCTGGTCCGCGTGGAGCTCAGGCTGTCGCAGCCCAGCGCCACGTTGATCCCCGCCTCCAGTAGTCGCGCCGTCGGTTGCAGTCCGCTGCCGAGCAGGAGATTGCTGACGGGGTTGTTGACCACGTTCACCTTGCGCTCGGCCGCCAGCTCGATGTCGCGATCGTTGCCCCAGACGAAATGTGCCAGCGACGATTTCGGGCCGATCAGGCCGAACTTGTCGAGATATGCAACGAAACTGCCCTGATTGTCCGTCGGTGCCACCAGGGCCTGCGTTTTCGCCTCAAGCAGATGCGTGTGCAGGCCGATGCCGTGCTTTGCCGAGAAATCGCCGGTCATTTCCAGCAATCGAACCGTGCAGCGCTGCG
The DNA here is from genome assembly GCA_965279355.1 of Alphaproteobacteria bacterium. Taxonomy (GTDB): domain Bacteria; phylum Pseudomonadota; class Alphaproteobacteria; order CACIAM-22H2; family CACIAM-22H2. The sequence continues at coordinate 1,979,382 of OZ257155.1, forward strand.
GACCATCGACGCCGATCATCACCTGCATCCGGTCGCGCTTGTGAAACTGCGCGACGACCTCCTCCAGCATCGCGAAATACTCTTCGGGCGGACGCGTCTTCATCGCGCCCCAGCGGTCCTGCACGGATTTGGGGAGCCTCGTGCGGTCGATCGGCATCGAGTCCACGTAGACCCTGTCCTCATACATCGGGGCGATGGCTGCCCGGACCCCGGCGGTCTTGTAAGCGCCGAACGCCGCGCCGATGGCTTCCACCGTCGGCACCGCGCCGTGGCGAAAATGGTCGACGGCGGAGGTGATGCCATGCTTGAGCATATCCAGCGCCTGCAGGAGCACTGCGACGCGGATGAAATTAAGATCGGCCGGCGCGCGGCGTGCCATCGCCTCCATCACAAAGAGATCGAGCGGCGCCCCCGGCACCGTGCCGCGCAGCAGCGACGAGTAGGAATGGGAATGCGAGTTCACCATCCCCGGCATCACCAGCCGGTTCCGGCCATCAATCCGGTCCACCGGTCCCGGCCGGGGTGCCGGACTATTGGCGGGAAGCAGGGCCAGGACGCGGCCGTCGGCCACCCAGAGGTCCATGCCCTCCAGGATTTCATCGTCAATCATGGTGGCGATCCTGGCGCCAGCGATGCACAGCAGATTATCTGAAGATTTGTTCATGGCGTGGCCCCTTGCTCGATGCCGTTATCGAGCAAGATACGGGCCATTTCCGGGGGTCCACTTCCCGGCATTGCGGCGCTGCCTAGATTGAACGGCGGGACAGGAACCAGGCAATGACAGCCGGTACGCCAAAAACAACGACGTGCACCGCGAGTTCGGCGGCGATCGAATAGCCAGCAACAATAACACCGATCCCGCCATTCACCACCGATACGGCGAGCCACACCCAGATGAAGATCAAGGATCCGTTGGCCGAAATTCCCCGGCGGTTGAGAAGCCGCCCGCCAAAAAAGAAAGCGGCCAGCAACACAAGACCGGAGACCGTCATGGTCAGCATATGCATGACTGCAAGCTCCTAATGCGATGGTGTGTGGCGGCCGGTTTGCGGCCGCAAGGATCGTGTCTCCCACACCGCGACGACAACAAGAACCACGGTGGATGCGGCGCCCAGCGCCAGCTGGTTCATGGATGTTGCAACCGGCATAAGCAGCGTCAGCAGCGCCAAGCCGACAAGGTGCGACAGCGGCAATCGTCCAGCGATCACCCGCTTGAACAGGATGTTGCCCAGCAGGTAGAGGGCCGGACCGCCGACAATCGCGGCGATGGCCTTGCCGCCGGCCGGATAATCCGGGTGCGCGAGAAGAAATTCATCCGACACCGCGCACAGGATGATTCCGGCGACGATCACCAGATGAATATAGGTGTACGCAAGCCGCGCCAGACGGCCGGGATCGCTCGCTTCGGCAATGCGATGGCTGCCGCGCTCATGGCCGGTATCGAAATAGATCCACCACATCGCAGCTGTGCCGATGAACGCCACGACAAACGCGGCAATCGCACCCGCCGTCCATTCGAGCCCATAAAAGGTGGCGCCGGTCACAAGGATAGATTCTCCAAGCGCAATGATGACGAACAGTCCGCAGCGCTCCGCCATATGGGCGCCTTCGACATCCCAATCATCGGTGTGAGAGCGGCCCAGGCCGGGCACAAAAAATCCCGCCGCAGGACCCGCATATTCGATGGCGAGGGCGACGATCCACAGCATCAGGCGAACATCGCCCTCCGCGAACCCGCCGCCGATCCACAGAAGACCGGAGAACGAGAGCCAGGTCGTGATGCGCTGAAAATTGCGGAGGTTACTGGCGTTGGCGCCGCCCTTGAGGGCCCACAACATGAACAGGCTGCGCCCAACCTGGATGAACGCATAGGCCCCGCCGAAAATCAGCCCCGTGGACTCAAACGCCTTGGGCAGCGAGGTCGACAGCAGCAGCCCCGCCATCATGAGGGCCAATAGCATCAATTTGACGGCTGTCACCTCCGGATCGAGCCAGTTGGTGACCCAGGACGTGTACACCCACGCCCACCAGACCGCCAAAAACATCACGGCGGTCTGGATCGCGCCGCCGACCGTGAAATGTTCAAGCAAGGAATGAGAGAGCTGGGTGATCGCGAAGACGAAAACCAGATCGAAGAACAGCTCGACGAAGGTAACCTTGCTGTGCGTGTGCGGCTTGCGGACCCGCAATAGACTGCCGGCACTCCCTGAACTCGCCATTCTACCCTCAACGATAATCGCGACAACCAGCGCGGCCGGCTCTCCACTATATCTCCAGACCGGAACCAGACGCCATCGCCGCTCATTTCGCTATTTTGGCATCGGAAATGCACAGAAGCCGCTCGAAGAACTCGAACATTGGACCGGCCCTTGTGAAACGACGTAGCAACAGCGATGGGACATTTCAGCCTCCAAATGCGCGAAACACCGCTGCTCCTGCTCGGAGATGTGGCGTAGACCGGCTCCCGATTGACCACCGCATCAGAAGTACTTTTTTGGGCATGTGGGCCATGCCCGGATTGGATCGCCGGTCGTGACGAAACCGCCCAAGGATATCCAGTTTGGCGTGTTCCTGCCGATCGCTAACGGCGGCTGGATTGTCTCGAAATCGGCTCCGAAGATTGACGGCTCCTTCGATCTCAATCGACGCACCGCATTGCTGGCAGAAGAGATCGGAATGGATTTCGCGCTGTCCATGATGAAATGGCGGGGTTTTGGCGGCCCATCGGATTACTGGGGCACATCCGTAGAATCGATGATCCTGATGTCGGCGCTGTCGCAGATCACGACGCGCCTCAAACTTTGGTGCACGGTCCATACGCTCCTGCATCATCCCGTCGCCATCGCGAAGATGATCGCGACACTCGATCATGCGGCGGGCGGTAGAGCCGGAATCAACATCGTGTCTGGATCTTATCGAGACGAATTCGTGCAAATGGGCCTGTGGCCCGACGACCTCGACCATAATGGCCGTTATGCGCTGGCGGAGGAGTGGATCACCGTCGTGAAACGCCTCTGGCAGGAACGGAGCGTCGATTTCAGCGGCAAGCACTTCACCCTGACGGACTGCGTCTCCGAACCCAAGCCGGTGGCGCGGCCGCACCCGACAATTATTTGCGCCGGAATTTCAGAAACCGGCCTCCAGATGACCGCCCGACACGCCGATGCAGCCTTCGTCCATGGCAAGGACGACGCGGAAATCGCCGCCAATTCACGGCGGGCAAAGCAGATTGCTGCGGAGCATGGCCGGTCCATCAAGACGTTCATCTACTGCACCGTCATCCCCGGAGAGACCAACGCGGAGGCCGAAGCCCGGATGGCACTCTATCGCAGCACGATCGATCTCGAGACGGTCGCCGGAATGGCCGAGGCCTTCAGCCATACCCCGCGCCGGGACGGCAAGCCCAACACCATGGTGCTGCGGGCACAGGCCGCTTTCATGACAGCGGTCGCCGCCGGTTCGCCAGAAAACCTGCGCCAAAAGATTGCCGAAACGATCCGCGCCGCCGACCTCGATGGCATGATGTTTATCTTCCCGGATTTCATCGCGGATCAGCGCTTCTTCGGCGAGCGGGTTCTGCCTGATTTACGCGCAGACCTGAACCTGCAGCGACCTTACGCCGCCACTGGCACCGGGCTTGCACGGTAATGGTCGGAGTTCTTCGTCCGGGGCGATACGGCAGCGGATGTGATTGTGGAAGAGGAGAAAGTGATGAGCCGTAAACTTTTGGCCGGTCTCGCCGGCGCAGTCCTTCTGCTGAGCACTGGCGCGGCTAAAGCCGCCGACCAGGTGGTGTTTCAGCTCGGCTGGTTTCCCGGCGGTTACAATTCACCCCCCTATATCGGAGTACAGAAGGGGCTATTTGCCGCCGAGAACCTTGAAGTAAAAATCCTGTCCGGCCGCGGCTCTGCCGACACGCTGACAAAACTGTCCACCAGTGTCGCCGATTTCGGCGAAGCCGGCCTTGATGCGCTCATGGCGGCCAAGGCCGAGGGAACAGTGCAAGCGACAGCCGTGATGGCAATGTTCACCCAGCAGCCCGACGCGCTGATTACGACCACGGCGACCGGCATCAATACTCTTAAAGACATGCCCGGAAAATCAGTGGGGACGTCACCCTTCACGTCGTCCAATCTACCGTGGCCGCTCGTGTTGAAGCAGGCCGGCGTCGATCCGTCGACCGTGCGCCTGGTTAAAGTCGATGCCAACGCACTGTTCGGTATGCTGGCGGCGGGTCAGGTCGATGGCATCCTCGTGTGGACCACGACAGCACCGGCCGCAATCCCCGCGCTGACAGCGGCCGGGCGCACGATGAAAGTCATTCCGTGGTCGCGCGAAGGCTATGACGGCTATTCGCAGGCGATTGTCGCCTCCAACAAGACATTGACCGAGCGGCCGGACGTCACCCGACGCTTCCTCAAGGTCCTGCGCCAAACGTTCGAGTTGATGGCGAAAGAGCCGGACGCCGCAGCCGAAGCGGTAAAGGCACACGCACCACAGGCCGATCTCGGCGCGCTGCGGGCACAGGTCGATGCCACGGTACCGCTGATGATCAACGATATTAGCCGGCGCGACGGACTTGGCGTGTTCAACCCGACCTTGGTGCAAAAGACCTGGGAATGGGTTGCCAAGGCGCGCGAATATCCGATGGACAAGATGGCGCCGATGTCGGTGATCGACACCAAGTTCGTCGGTTCCTGACTCGCGTAAGGCGGCAGGAACAGTCCTGCCGCCTACGCCTTGTGAGCGTAGAGCCAGTCGATCATCGAGAAATCGGTCGGTGAGCGCCGCGACATCAGATCGTTACGAACGATGGCCGGCACGCCTTCCTGGTGGAAATAAGCACCCATCGCGCGGGCAGTGATCTGCACCCGCGCAGTGCGCATCGCACGGTCGCCTTCGTAAGCCTTCAGGGCCACCGCGGGATCGGCACTCTGCGAAACATGCCGGGCGAGACACGACGCATCCTCGATCGCCTGACAGGCGCCTTGCGCGATGTACTGGAACATCGGATGCGCGGCATCGCCGAGCAGACCGATGCGGTTCTTGGTCCAGGTCAGGATCGGCTCGCGGTCATGCATGGGCCAGCGCTTGTCGCGCCACATCTGCTTCTGGCAGGTCTGCACATAGTCACAGCACTGCGAAAAATGCGCGTCGAGTTCGTCGACCGTACCCCAGTCGTCGGTGCCGGGCCGATAGCGCTTGCTGCGGAACACGGCGACCTGGTTGTAGAGCTCGGCACGGCGGACCGGATACTGCACGAAATGCATATCCGGACCGACCCACATCACGACATTGTCGAGACCGGCATGCTTGGACATCTGCTCCATCGGCAAGGTACCGCGATAGGCGACATAGCCCATGCAGACCGGATCGTCCTTGACGATCAGGCCGCGCACCGTCGACCACAGGCCGTCGGCGCCGATCAGTAGATCCGTCTCATAGACAGTCCCGTCGGCAAACCGCACGCGAGCACCCTGCCCCAGATCCTCAACGCCCGTGACCGCACGATTGGCTTCCAGGGTGATCTGCTTGTTGGCCTGACACGCCTGCAAGAGAGCGGTGAGCAGGTCGCTGCGATGCATGACGATATAGGGATAGCCATAGCGGCTCTGGAAAAGCTCGCCGCAGTCGATGGCGGTGATTTCCTTTTCGCGGATGGCGTCCATCCACACCAGCCGGCTGGGGAAGACGGCGTTCTTCTTGACCTCGGACAGAACGCCGACCTGGTCGAGAACCCGCATCGCATTGGGGGCAAGCTGCAGCCCCGCGCCGATTTCGCCGAACTCCGGCGCCTTCTCGACGACATGGACCTTCTTGCCCTTGAGGGCGAGCGCCAGGGCCGCCGTCAGGCCGCCAATGCCGCCGCCGATAATGAGGATGGGTAAACGGTCCATGTTTCCTGCCCTTATGTCCGGTTTTTCTTAGCTACGCAGGGGCGCGCGGCCCCAGAGATTAAGCGTCCGCTGCTCATGGGGCCAGCTTCCAGCCGGCCGGCCGGCCGGAACGATCTCGAGTTCCGCCGACAACTCCACCGAGTTGCCGTCCGGATCATCTATGAAGAGAAAGAGATTGTTGCCGGGGCCGTGACGGCCGGGCCCCCACACCACGGGGATGCGCAGGCCGGCCAGATGATCGCCCCAGTCGCGGATGTCATTCCAGCCGCTGGTCTCATAGCAGCAATGATCGAAGCCGGATTTGGGCGCCTGGAAGACCGCAAAGCTGTGATGCTCGTCGTCGGAGCGCAGGAAGCAGGCGGTCAGCGAGCCGTCATCGCGGAATACGCGATCCGAAACCGTGAAGCCAAGCCTCTCTTCGTAGAACTGCGCCACGCGGCTGGATTGGGTGCTCGCCATGACGAAATGCTGGAGACGGGCCGGCAGAATACCGCCGCTCTCGATCGTGGCCGGACAGCCAAATACGACCCGCGTGCCGTCGGGATCGGTGATCGAGAACGCATCGGCGAAAAGCGGCGAGCCGCCCTGAACGATGGCCGTACCGGTCTTCTCGATATCGCTGCGCAGCGCCTTCAGGGCGTTGCGATCGCTCACCGCATAGGCCGCATAAGCCAGACGCTTTGCCTGCCCCGCAGACAGCACGAGGCGGCGATCGGTGGCGGTGCAGATCTTCGCGCCGCCCTCGCCATCGGCGCAATCCATGCCCAGCGCCTGTTCGTAGAACCTCGCCAAGGCCGCAGGATCGGGAGTTTCCAGTCCAAGATGGTGAAGACGGGACCGCATCGGCATTTCCTCCGTATACGGATGATATATACCGTACACGGACTATCAATGCAATCCGGCGCCATCCCGGCAAAGGGTCCCGAACAAAAAAGGAAGCGGCGGCGCGCAAGGCCGCAGATTTATCCGCTCAGGCAGCCCTGCGCCGGGCGACGAAATCAGGCCTCACGTCACCCGCGGCGGCGTTTCTCGCAGGCCAGAAGGACGCGCTCGGGAGTGGCCGGCGCATCGAGTTGAACCGACCCTTTGCCCGTGCCGACCGCGTTGACCGCATCCTTGAGGGCCAGAAAGGCCGAGATACCCAGCATCAGCGGCGGCTCGCCGACCGCCTTGGAGCGATGGATCGTCTCCTCGGTATTCGGCGCCGTGAACAGCCTGGCCCGGAAATCCGGCGGCATGTCGCGGGAGGTCGGGATCTTGTAGGTCGAGGGGGCGTGCGTCTTGAGAGCGCCCTTCTCGTCCCACCATAGTTCTTCCGAGGTCAGCCAGCCGACGCCCTGGATGTAGCCGCCTTCCGCCTGACCGATATCGATGGCGGGGTTCAGCGACTTGCCGCAGTCTTGGAGAATATCCGCACGCAGCAGCCGGTATTCGCCGGTGAGCGTATCGACCTCCACTTCGGTCACCGCCGCGCCATAGGTGTAATAGAAGAACGGACGGCCGCGCTGCTCTTTCGCGTTCCACCAGATCTTCGGTGTCTTGTAGAAGCCGGTGGCGGAGAGCTGGATCCGGTTGAGATAGGCCAGCTTCACGATGGACGCGAAGCCGTGCTCCTGGTTGCCGATCTGCACCTTGTTGTTATGGAACAGCACGGTCTCCGGCGGCACCTTGAAATGCTCGGCACAGAAATCGACAAGGCGTCCGCGGATCGTGGTCGCGGCGGCAAGCGCCGCCATGCCGTTGAGATCGGCGCCGGCACTGGCGGCGGTGGCCGAGGTGTTGGGGACCTTACCCGTTGTCGTGGCGCTAATCTGCACGCATTCGACATCGATCCCGAACGCATCGGCGACGATCTGGGCCACCTTGATGAACAGGCCCTGCCCCATCTCGGTGCCACCGTGATTGAGATGCACGCTGCCATCGGCATAGACGTGCACCAGGGCGCCGGCCTGATTGAGGAAGGCGGTGGTGAACGAAATGCCGAACTTGATTGGCGTGATCGCGATGCCGCGCTTGAGAACCTCGCTGCCCTTGTTGAACTCGGTGATCGCCTTGCGGCGGCCGCGATAGTCGCTGCTGGCCTCGATCTCGTCGAACACCTCGGTCAGCACGTTGTCGGTGACGGTCTGGTGGTAGTGCGTGATGTTGCGGTCGACCTTGCCGTAGAAATTGAGCCGGCGGATGTCGAGTGCGTCCTTGCCGACATTGCGCGCGATCTCGTCGATCACATGCTCGATCGCCACCATGCCCTGCGGCCCGCCGAAGCCACGGAAGGCCGTGTTGCTGACCGTGTGGGTCTTGCAGCGGCGGCCGATGACGGTCGCGTTTTCCAGGAAATACGCGTTGTCGGCATGGAACATCGCGCGATCGACAATGGAATTGCTGAGATCGGGCGAGAAGCCGCAGCCGGCCGCCAGATCCATCTCAAGGCTCAGGATGCGGCCGGTATCGTCGAAGCCGACCTCGTAACGCGCCAGGAAATGGTGCCGCTTGCCGGTCATGGTCATGTCGTCGTCGCGGTCCATCCGGAATTTCACTGGCCGGCCGGTCGCATTGGCGAGCACCGCCGCGAGCGACGCGACATGTCCCGCCTGGCTTTCCTTGCCGCCGAAGCCGCCGCCCATGCGGCGCACCTCGATGGTGACCGCGGCACCTGACTTGCCCAGCACCTTGGCGACCTGATGCTGCACTTCGGTCGGGTTCTGGGTCGAGGAGTAGACGAGCATGTTGCCGTCCTCCTCGGGAATCGCATAGGCGATCTGCCCCTCGAGATAGAAATGCTCCTGGCCGCCGATCCTGATCTCCCCCTTCAGCCGGCGCGGAGAGGCCTTAAGGCCAGCGGCACTGTCGCCGCGTTTCATCGTCTGCGGCGGGCTGACGGTGAAGTCTTTCTCCAGCGCCTCCTCGATGGTGAGGATCGCCGGCAGTTCCTCGTATTCGATGACCACCAGCTTCGCGGCCTCGCGGCCGGCGCGGATGGTTTCGGCGGCAATCGCCACGATCGCCTGCCCCGCATATTCGACAAGCTCCGGCGTGAGAATCGGATCGCCCGGCAACGGCGATCCGATGTCGATCTCGCCCGGCACATCCTTCGCCGTCAGCACGGCATGGACACCGGGCACGCGCTTTGCAGCTTCGACATCCAGCCGTTTGATTCTCGCATGCGCCTTGTCGGACAGGCGGACCACGCAGAACAGCGTTCCCTCCTGCTCGCGCATATCGTCTGTATAGACGGCCTCACCGGAGACGTGTTTGTGCGCGCTGTCATGCACGCGGTCGTGATGCACGTGGCGCAACGTGTTGGGGGCGAGCGGCGTGGCTACTTCAGACATGGCTCACCTCACCATCCGGGCGGTCTGGCCCTGTGTTTCGAGATAGAAGCGGCGCAGCAGATTGCCGGCCGCAACAAGCCGGTATTCGCTGCTGGCCCGCATGTCGGAGAGCGGCTGATAGTCTTTCGCCAGCGCCGCAACGGCCATATCGATCATCTCGTTGGACCACGCCTTGCCTCGCAACGCAGCCTCTGCCGCCGCCGCGCGCTTGGGTGTCCCGGCCATGCCGCCGAACGCGATGCGTATATCAACAACGCGACCGCCATCGAGCTTCACGGCAATGCCGACGGCCACCGCGGAAATATCCTGCTCGTAGCGCTTGCTGAGCTTGTAGGTGGCGAAGCGCCAGGCCGGATCGAGCGGGATGCGGATGCGCTCGACGATCTCACCGGGCGCAATTGCCGTCTTGCGATAGGCGAGGAAGAAGTCCTCGAGCGGCATCTCCCGCCGCTTGCCGCCGCTGTAAAGAACAACGATGGTCCCGAGCGCGATCAAGGCCGGCATGCTGTCGCCGATCGGCGAGCCGTTGGCGATATTGCCGCCCATGGTGCCGGAGTTGCGGATCTGGACCGAGCCCAGCACCCGCAACATCTCTCCGAAGCTCGGCCAATGCTTTTCGAAGGTCGGCAGCAATTCGCTGTAGGTCACACCGGCGCCGATATCGAGAGAGCCGTCTTTCTCGACGATACCGCGCAGCTCCGCGACCGCGCCGAGATAGATCACGGTGGCGAGGCGGCGATGCTGCTTGGTGACCCACAGCCCGACATCGGTGCCGCCGGCAAGAAAGATCGCATCAGGATTTGCCGCAACCGCCTCAGACAACTCAGCCAGCGAGCGCGGGGCGAAGAAACGGCCGTCGTCGTTCTCAACCGCCGTGCTGTTATCCGAGCGCAGCGTGGCAAGACGCTCGGCTGTCTCGTGCTCGGCACCGCTATGGCGGTCGCCGCGCGGCCGCGCCAGCGCCTGGCGCGCGGCATCGAGAATGGGACGATAGCCGGTGCAGCGGCAGAGATTGCCCCCCAGCGCGTCCTGGATTATGTCATCGGCGGCGTTGCCGTCCGGCCGATGGAACAGCGCAAACAGCGACATCACGAAGCCCGGTGTGCAGAAGCCGCACTGGCTGGCATGGCTGTCGACCATCGCCTGCTGGACTGGATGGAGCGTCCCGTCGGCAGCCTTGAGGTCCTCGACGGTCAGCAGCTGTTTTCCGTCCAGCACCGGCATGAACAGGATGCAGGAATTGACGGCGCGATAGCCCATCCGCCCGTCCGGACCGGGCTCCGCCAGCACCACGGTACAGGCCCCGCAATCGCCCTCCGCGCAGCCTTCCTTGGTCCCAGGGCGGCCGGTGGCGCGCAGCCACTGCAGGACGGTCTGGGTCGGATCGACCGTATCCAGGGTCACCGCGCGCGTGCCCAGAAGGAACCGCACGGGCCGCCCCGACGCGGCAGACCCGCTCTTGCCCGCCATCACCGCTACATCGTTCGCCATCGGCACCATTACTCCGGACAACAGGTCACCATCGCTCGCACCAACCTCGCGCAAACGTCCGCGCGCCCTCGCACAAACCGTGCCTGAACCCTCATCAAACGCGCCTTTCCGGCGCTTTTCCAGCGCGATTACGGCCGGGCCGCGTTGCCGGCTAAGTTACTGGGAAACATAGATTAAATCTTGAGCAGGCCGAGGCGATAAGACGCGCAGACTGCCGCCCGAAGCGGCTGCGGAGAACGCATCGGAGGGATGCAAAACGAACAAGCCCGCCTTCGCCCCTTTGTAACTTTCGTGCGTTATAGTTTCCGGATTCGGGAGGAAGCCCTTGCAACACTTTTTCAAGGAGACTTCCAAATGCGGCTCAATAATTCACTGCCTAACGGCACCGACACGATCTCAGAGAGCTTTCAGTCGCCGAACCTCACGGTGGCGCAGATCGAAATGCTCGCCAGACATCAGCGCGCCCAGATGATTGCCGAAATGATCGCCGATGCGGTGATCTGGCTCGGCAACCTCCCAAGCCGGATGAAGACCGAGCAGCTGCGACCCGCCGCCCGATAAGTCCATTCGACATTGTTGAAATGCCACGCCCCGGCGGGAAACCGACAGGTTTCTCTCCGGGGCGGTGGATGTTTTGTCGCAAAACCCCTATATAATCCTATTAACTGACCTCTTCGGACCCGATCATGCGTCGCGCAAAAACCCCGCCCAATGTTCTGTTCACCGCCAACGTGCCGTTCAGCTATACCGACGAACAGCTGGGCCAGCTCTTCGATCCGTTCGGTATCGTGCTGAGCAGCCGCGTCATTCGCGATGCGACGACCGGCCAGTCGCGCGGCTTCGGCTTTGTCGATCTCGCGACCGACAAGGCCAAGACCAAGGCGATCGAAGCGCTCAACGGCAAGGTCATCGAAGGCCGCAAGATCGAAGTCCGCATCGCGGAGAATAAAGAGAAAGAGAAGAAGCCGCGCGCGGCCGGCGCCCGTCCGGCGGCACGTCGCCTCATGCTGGCTGCCGCGGCTGAAACGTCGGGTTACGCCGCGCCGCAGGCGCCACGTCGCACCGTCGTGGTCGAGCGGCGCAAGCTGACCTCGCGCCCGATCTCCCGCCTCATCACCGGCTGATCCGCGCCGACAGGCGCGCCACCTCACAATTGAACCCTTTAACGCTGGCCCTTTTGAACGGCCGGGCGGGTTAATCCCTGTCCGGCTTTTGCCCTGTTTGTCTTAACGATTCCGGCCAGGATTGATGGTACAGTTATTGCTTCTTTTTTGTTCAAGCACTTACTGCATCGGGCTTGCATGCCGGCTTTCGACGAAATGGGGAATGATGGGGAGGTCCGCCCGCCTTACGCCAATGTGCGTGAGTGGATCGCCGCCACCGAGCCGCAGCTCTTCGAACTGAAACGTCACGAAGCAGAATTCATATTCCGCCGGACCGGCATCACCTTCGCGGTTTATTCCGAAGGCGGCGATCGCGAACGACTGATTCCGTTCGACATCATCCCGCGCATCATCGACCGCGCGGAGTGGGAGTTTCTTGAGCGTGGCCTGCACCAGCGCGTCCGCGCGCTGAATGCCTTCATCGCCGACGTTTACGGCAAGCGCGAATTCATCCAGGCCGGCAAGATCCCGGCCGAGCTCATCTTCCAGAACCCGAATTTCGTGGTCGAGATGACCGGGCTGTCGGTCGCGCAAAATGCTTATACCCATGTCGTTGGCGTGGATCTTGTGCGCGTCAGCCCAATGGAATTCTACGTCCTCGAAGACAACTGCCGCACGCCGTCTGGCGTCTCCTACATGCTAGAAAACCGCGAAGTCATGATGCGGCTCTTTCCTGACCTGTTCTCGAAGCATCGCGTGCGTCCGGTCTCGCACTATCCTGAAGAGCTGCTCGATACCCTTCGCTCGGTTGCACCGGCGAACTGCAAGGGCGACCCGCAGGTCGCGCTCCTGACGCCGGGTTCCTACAACAGCGCTTATTACGAGCACACGTTCCTCGCCGACGAGATGGGCATCGAACTCGTCGAGGGTGCCGACCTGTTTGTTGAGGATCTCGTGGTCTATATGCGTACGACCCGCGGGCCGCAGCGCGTTGACGTCCTCTATCGCCGTATCGATGACGCCTTTATCGATCCGCTGGTCTTCCGTCCCGATTCAGCGTTGGGCGTGCCGGGGCTGATGGCGGCCTATCGCGCCGGCAACATCACCATCACCAATGCGCCGGGTGCCGGCATAGCCGACGACAAGGCCGTCTATACCTACGTCCCCGACATGATTCGCTTCTTCCTCGGCGAAGAGCCGATCCTGCGCAACGTACCGACATGGAAATGCGGCGTGCCGAATGAATGCGCCTATGTGCTGGAACACCTGCATGAACTGGTCGTGAAGGACGTCCATGGTTCCGGCGGCTACGGCATGCTGGTCGGTCCTCACGCCACTGCCGAGGAGCGCACCGAATTCGCGTTGCGCATCCGGGCAACCCCGGGCGCCTACATCGCGCAACCGACACTCAGCCTTTCGACCTGCCCCACCTTCGTCAATCAGGGGATCGCGCCCCGCCATGTCGACCTGCGTCCTTACGTGCTGGTCGGCAAGGATATCTGCACCGTCCCCGGCGGCCTTACGCGCGTGGCGTTGCGCGAAGGTTCGCTGGTCGTCAATTCCAGCCAGGGCGGCGGCACCAAAGACACCTGGATCCTCGATACCTGAGCCATGCTGAGCCGGACCGCTGATAGCCTCTACTGGCTCGCCCGCTACATCGAACGGGCCGAAAATACCGCGCGCCTTCTCGATGTCGGCATGCGCGTCTCGGCGATGTCATTGCACCCGGAAGGTGCCGGCAGCGAATGGCATTCGACGATCGTCGCCGCGGGCTGCGAAGAAGGCTTCTACAAGAAATACAAGGTTGCGACCGCGGAAAGCGTGCTCGACTATCTCGGGCGCGACCCCGAGAACCCGTCCTCTATCCTGTGCTGCATGGAAACGGCCCGACAGAATTCGCGCGCGGTTCGCACCGCCCTGACCGTCGAAATGTGGGAAGCGGTGAACTCATCCTGGCTCGAAGCACGCTCGTTCACCGAAGGCGATTTCAGCACAGAACGGATCAGCCGCTTCCTCGACTGGGTGAAACAGCGCTCGCTGCTGTTCAGCGGCGCGGCCGGCGGCACCATGATGCGGAACGACGCGTACTGGTTCGCGCGGCTCGGCACCTTCATCGAACGGGCCGACAATACGGCCCGTATCCTCGATGTGAAATACAACGTCCTGCTCCCCCGCTACGAGAGCGTCGGCGGGACCATGGACTATTATCAGTGGACGGCGATCCTGCGCTCGGTGTCGGCCTCGCGTGCCTATCACTGGGTCTACCGCGACCGCGTGAAGCCGTGGCTGATCGCCGAACTGCTGATCCTGCGCCCTGAAATGCCGCGGTCGCTGATCACCTGCATGCGCGAGATCGTGCAATATCTAGATCTGCTGGCAATCGCCTACGGTGAGCGCGGCGAATGCCACCACGTGGCCAGCAGCATCTACGCTAAGCTGGCCGACAGCACGACCGACGAAGTGTTCGGCCAGGGGCTGCATGAATTTCTGACCGAATTCATCGATCAGAACACCGCTTTGGCCGGTAAGATCGCCCGCCAGTATCTGGCCTAAGCCGACAATGCACATCAGTGTCCGCCACACCACCTCGTATAACTACGAGCCTCCCGTCGACTGGACGGTCCAGCTTCTGCGGCTGTGCCCGACACCGCACGCCGGACAGAAGATTGCCAAATGGACACTGCGTACCGGCGAAGGCGAAGACCTGCCTTCAACCGTCGACGGCTACGGCAACATTGTCCATCTTCTCAGCATTCATCGGCCGCACGACAATGTAATTGTAATCGCTGCAGGCGAGGTCGAAACAACCAATACACATGGCGTCCTCAAGGGGACCCATGAGGTTCTGCCGACGGCCTATTATCTGCGCACGACGGAGCTCACACAGGCCGACGAGGACATCCGTGCCATTGAGGCGTCGCTGGCGCGCAAGAGCCGCCTTAGCATGCTTCATCAGATGATGGCGACGATCACCCAGCGCGTCGCCTTCGTGGTCGGCAGCACCGAAGTCGATACGCCGGCAGCAGAGGCGCTCAAACGCGGCGAAGGGGTCTGCCAGGATCACGCGCATATCTTCATCACCGGCGCGCGCCTGCTTGGCTGCCCGGCACGCTATGTCAGCGGTTACCTCTGGGACGGCGACGACAGTCATTCAAGCGTCGCCAGCCATGCCTGGGCGGAAGCCTATGTCGAGGATCTGGGCTGGGTCGGCTTCGATCCCGCCAACGGAATCTGCCCTACGGAGGCCTATATCCGCGTCGCGACGGGCCTGGACTATCGCGAGGCTGCGCCGGTCCGCGGCGTGCGGCGGGGAATCGTCAATGAAACCCTTGCCGTGGAGGTCGATGTCCAGCAGGTTCAGGCCCAGCAATAAGGGTTCGGACGAGTCGGGGATGCGCCTATGACGTACTGCGTCGGTCTACGCCTGCGCGACGGTCTTGTGATGCTGTCGGACACCCGCACCAATGCGGGCGTCGACAACATCGCCACTTTCACCAAAATGCATGTGGTAGACGTGCCCGGCGAGCGGACCTTCTGCCTGCTGACGGCCGGTAATCTCGCGGTCACGCAGGCGGTCGTGCATCGCGTCGCCGAGCGGGATGGCGGCGATCCCTCCAGGGAAGTCGACACGCTTTACTCCGTTCCGACAATGTTCCGCGCGGCTGAACTGGTCGGAAAGGCAATCCGGGAGCAGTACGATTTTCTCCAGGATGCCATGAAGCAGCAGAATTTCGGCTTCGATGCGTCGATGCTGCTGGGCGGCCAGATCAAAGGCCAGGAAATGCGGCTCTACCAGATCTATGCCGCCGGCAATTTCATCGAGGCAACGACCGACACGCCGTATCTGCAGATCGGCGAGCATAAATATGGCAAGCCGATCCTCGATCGCGCCGCCAGCTACGACACGCCGCTGGACGGCGGCATCAAACTGGCGCTGGTGTCGATGGATTCAACCCTGCGGTCGAACCTGACTGTCGGCCTGCCGATGGATTTGTTCGCATACAAGCGCGACGCACTGAAGACGGAACTGCACCGGCGCATCACCGAGGATGACAAATATTTTCGCCAGCTGCGCGAGCACTGGTCAGTGGCGCTGCGGGAGGCCTATCGCGCCTTCCCGCCACCCGACTGGACCTGAGACCGACCTTCTCGGCGCGCTTACCGGTCTGCGTCACAACGGAAAAATTGGTTTCAGGCTTCGCAAAGGAAGACGCAGAGGTCAGTCTCCGGTGGCTTTATGCCGAAATCAAAGAACATCTGGCTTACCCAGCCGCGATGATACGTCTTGTGATTGACGATATGCAGAAACATGCCCCCGCGTGTCATTTCCCCCGCCTTGCCTGAAACAAAATTGAATTGCAGGCGACGGGCGAGACTCTCCGGATCCTGCGCTTGGGCCCAATCGATATACCACCGATTGATCTCGGACTGCTCCTTCACGAGTTCCCCAAGATCGGGGTGCAGCACGTCGCGGCGTGTCGAGAACCCGTGCTTCTCGCCCAACAAATGGGCGCGCCAGATCAGATCGACCTGATAGTTGTGATTGAGCGTGCCAATCATGGAGCCGAATAACGTCGAACTCGTCTGATACGCTGCGCCGTCCGGCAAGGCCGCCATGGCTTTGAACAAAACCTGATCTGCCCAGTCGCTGTACCGGGCGAGCATCACGGCGGTCTCTTTAGTCATCATGCTATCGCACTGAGGAACGAAGGCGGCGCCCTCGCCGCCTTCCGCTATCGGACCGGGCTTACAGTCCGGTCTTCTCGACTTCCTCGACGAACTTCGTCACTACGAAGTCTTCGGTCGGCATCTTGCGGATCATCTTGTTTTCCATCATCAGCTTACCGAAGGCGTCGACACGCTTGAGGAAGGCCGCATCCATCTTCCACTCGGTGTTGATGTTCTTGATGGCAGCCCGGAAGAATTCCGGCTTCAGACCGAAGGTCGTCACGCCATCCTTTTCCCAGGCATCGTGATTCTTCTTCAGGAATTCCGTCGCGCGCGCATGCGTGCGAACGAAATCCAGCGCCATCTTTGGATCCTTCTTGATCGACGCCTCGTTCGCCATCATGGCGGTCACGAGATCGCCCGTCGGCGTGCCGTAGGGATATTCGACAAGTTGTCCGGTGCCGTCGAGCAGGCTCATGCTGGAGCCGGGCTCGGTTCCGACATAGGCGTCGAGATCGCCGCGGGCCAAAGCCGCATACATTTCACCGAGGCCGAGGCGGATCGGCTGAATATCGGAAAGACTCATTTTCTCCTGCTTCAGGCGCTCGGCAATCACGAGCTCCTGTGTAGAGCCTGGCTGGATACCGACCTTTTTGCCCTTGAGATCGGCCAGCGACTTCATGGTGCTGCCACCCTTGGCAATCACCGCCATGGAGCCGCCGGTAAGGTTGGCCACGATGACAACCGGCTCACCGGCCGCGTTACCGAGAATCGCTGCAAACACACCGCCCAGCGCGAAATCCGCCGAGCCCGTCGCGACGGCGTTCTTTGCGTCCGCCGGTGTGTTCACGTAGACGATGTCGAATTTGTAACCGGCCGGCGCCAGTTCCTGATAGTGCAGCGCGTGTGCATTGCCGACGAGTTTCAGAACCGCGACCTTGATCGTTTTTTCCTGGGCCACTGTGGGTCCGGCAGTGAGAGCCAATGCGGCTGCGGCAAGTACGCCCGTAACAGTGCGACGGCTGATCATTCAGAGGATTCCTTCCGGTCAGGCCGCCTTGCGGCCGTGGTGGCTGTGCAGCTTGGAGCCAAGCATGCGGCGGATTTCGTTGAAGTCGGGCGCCGAGACGTCGCGCGGGCGCTGCAAGGTCACCCGGTAATCGTTTTCGATCTTGCCCGGCGAGGGCGTCATGACCACCACGCGGTCGGAGAGGTAGATCGCCTCTTCGATGGAATGCGTGACGAAGATTACGGTGAGGCCGGTGCGCTGCCAGATATCCAGCAGTTCTTCCTGCAGACGCTCACGTGTGAGGGCGTCCAGCGCGCCGAACGGCTCGTCCATCAGCAGCATGTCGGCGTCGTTAGCCAGCACACGGGCAATCGCCACGCGCTGCTTCATGCCGCCGGAAAGCTGATGCGGATAGGCATCGGCAAATTTGCGCAGTCCCACGATGTCGATGAAACCTTCGACCTTCTCACGGATCTCGCTCTTGGGACGGCTACGTTCGGTCGGACCGAAAGCGATGTTGTCGCGGACGCTGAGCCAGGGAAACAATACGTAGTCCTGGAACACCATGCCGCGGTCGGGACCGGGCTCGGTGACGGCCTTGCCCCAGATCTTCGCAACACCGGATGTTGCCGTCTCGAAGCCGGCCACGATGCGCAGGAGGGTCGATTTTCCGCAGCCGGACGCGCCGATCAGGCAGACGAACTCGCCCTTGTTGATGGTCAGGTTGACGTCGCGCAGCGCGTGAATATGCGTGCCGTTGAGCTCAAATTCCTTCGAGAGGTGTTCGACCTGGAGGATGGGCTGTGTCGTGCTCATGGCGTCACCGGCTGTGTTGGGGGCTCCAGCTCAGCATGCGGCTGCTGAACTGGGTGATCAGCTTGTCCGAGAGGAACCCGGCGATGCCGATGACGATCATCCCGCAGATGACAAGGTCGGTTCGCGAGAGCGTCCGGGCATCCATGATGACGGCGCCGAGGCCCTGCGGCACGCCGGTCATCTCGCCGACGACGATCACCATCCACGCGAAACCATGCCCGAGGCGAAGGCCGGTGAAGATGCTGGGCAGAGCCGCGGGCAGCACAACGCGACGAAACACGTTGGTGCCCTGGCAACCGAGCATGGCAGCTGCCTCAAATAGCTTGGGATCGACATTGCGGACGCCGAACACGGTATTGAGCAGGATCGGGAAAAACGCGCCGAGAAAGACCAGCGAGAACGCGGATGTCCCGCCAAGGCCAAACAGAATCATGGAGAGCGGCAGCCAGGCCGTCACCGGGATCGGCCGAAGCATCTGCAGTGTCGGATCGAGGAGTTGACGGGCGAGAAGAACCCGACCGATCAGCAGTCCGAGCGGCACGGCAACCATCGTCGCCAGCAGGAAGCCGCCATAAACCCGCGACAGCGACATAATGAGATGGATATGCAAGGTCCGGCTGAAGGCATCGTCCCAGATGCCGCCAACCGCGAAGTCCCACATCATTATCGCCACTTCGGTTGGTGGCGGGATGAGGCGGCTCTTGGTGTACATCACCGCCAATTGCCAGAACACGACAAAGAGAACCGGGACGATCATCGCCAGCAGCGTCGGCCGCAGACGCGTCATCAGGGGAACAGCCGGAGCCGCGGCGGCCGGTGTGGTGGCGGTTCCGGATGTTCCGATCGTTGCCATTCTCTATTCCTGTGCTCTGAAGCCGATACGGGCGCCTGCCCTCAGACGGCGCCCTTCGCCACCTCGTCGTTGAACTTCGGATTGAGGAAGACCGCAAAGTCCGGCAGTGCGCGAATCTGCTTCAGCTCCAGCATCTGCTGGGCATAGGTCTTGGTACGCGTGATCATCGTCTCGTCCATGCGCCAGGTCAGCTCGACATTGCCAACGGCCTTCTCCAGGGCCGGGCGCTGGGCGCCAAGCTTGGCCATCGCCATGGTGATCTTCTCTTCCCTGCTACCCTGGGCATGTTCGGTTGCCTGGCGGTGCATCTTCAGGAAGGCGCGGATGAGGTCAGGGTTGTCCTTGGTCATGCGCTCGTGCGTGCAGGTCACCATGTTGAGCGAGCCCATCGCGGTCGAATATGGATACTCGACCAGCTTGCCTTCGCCGGTGGCGAGGCTCAGGCCCGGTGTCGGCTCGGCGCCGACATAGGCGTCGACGTCACCGCGAACCAGCGCGGTATGCATTTCGCCGAACGGCACGCGGACTGGCGTGATGTCCTTGACCGACAGACCTTCCATGCGCAGGCGCTCCATGATGAAGACTTCCTGCGTCGAGCCCGGCCAGATCGCGACTTTATGGCCCTTGAGATCCTTGATCGAAGAGATGGCCACGCTGCTCTTGGCAATCACCCCCATGCCGCCGTTGCAGGCGCCGGCAATCACGACAACCGGCTCGCCGGCCGCGCCGCCGAGGATCGCCGCCGCGGCGCCGAACATGCCGAAATCGACCGAGCGCGTGACGACCGCGTTCTTGCCGTCGGTCGGGCTGTCGAAGGTGGTGACTTCGATCTTGTAACCGGGGATCGCGAACTTCTCGTAGAAGTGCGGCGTGATGGAGTGGATGAGGCGAAGACCGCCGATCTTCAGAACCTTCTCCTGAGCACGGCCGATGGACGGTGCAGCGAGAATTGCGGAGGCGCCGGCGGCACCGGCGAGCAGATGACGGCGTGAAATCTTCATGGGGACCTCTCCTGGGGAACTGGGTTGTTTGGAGGAGAGAACAGCAACCGTCGTGCCAAGCCTGCCTTGCCGAAAAATCAACGGAATCCGTATGCATTTATGTATGCAATTCCTTATTAATGGTCATTCATTAGGCAATTGCGCGATTTCGATCCGCTAGCCGAGGCAGACGGGCGGAAAATCGGCTGAATCGCGCGGCGCGGCTTTTGCTGTAGAGGTCGCCATGAGTTTGGATCGCCCATCTGCCTCCATTGCCCGTGTCGATCCCCGGACCCGCGCCGAGGAGATTCGCGCCCGACTGGCGGATGACATCGCGCATGGCCGGCTGGCGCCCGGCGTACCGCTGGAGGAAACGGAGCTGGCGCAGCGCTTCGGTGTCTCGCGCACTCCCGTGCGGGAAGCCATCCGTCAGCTGGAAGCGATCGGCCTCGCCGTCGCGCGGCCCCATCGGGGTGCCGTCGTCGCCGCCGTCACGGCGGAACGGCTGGATGAAATGTTCACGGTGTTGGGCGAGCTGGAAGCCGTCTGCGGACGCGAATGCGCCGCGCGCATGAGCCGCGAGGAGCGCCGGACGTTAGAAAACCTGCATCGCGAGATGGGCGACGGGGTCAGTCGCGGCGATCCCGATGCCTATGCGCATCTGAATGACCGTTTCCACGAGACGATCGCCAGCGGCAGCCACAATACATTCCTGATCGAGATGACCGCCGCCGTGCGCAGTCGGCTCGTTCCCTTCCGGCAGGCGCAGTTCCATGCGTCACTGCAGCGCCTCTCCCATTCCTGGGCCGAGCATAACCAGGTCGTGCAGGCGATCCTGCGGGGCGACGGTACGGGTGCCGCTGAAGCAATGCGTCATCATGTCCGCACCTCCCGCCGCTCCTACGATGTCGTCGCGGCCCGCCCCGGCAACACCTCGCTCAATGAACGCTAGGCCGGTGTCCTACCACCTGCTAGCCGATCGGCAATCCGCTTTCGTCATCACCAGCACAACAGCTTACGGGCCCACCTTATGATCCGCAGCCTCGATCTCTCCGCCCTTGCCGCCCTCTATGCCGCAAAGTCGGTCACCGCGACCGATGTCGCACGGGAAGTCCTCGCCCGCGTCAAGGCAGCCGGCGACGATCATGTCTGGATCAGCCGCGTGTCCGACACGGCGCTGTTCGACCGCGCGAATGAACTCAGCCGGCTGGCACCGGAAGAGCGCGCGAAACTGCCGCTCTTCGGCATTCCGTTCGCGGTGAAGGACAATATCGATGTCGCCGGCCTCCCGACGACCGCCGCCTGCCCCGACTTCGCTTACAAACCGACACGCAGCGCGACTTGCGTCGAGCGGCTGGAAGCGGCCGGTGCCATGCTGATCGGCAAAACCAATCTCGACCAGTTCGCGACCGGTCTGGTCGGCGTGCGCTCGCCTTATGGCGTGCCGCGCAATCCCATTGATGCGCGTTACGTACCGGGCGGTTCGAGTTCCGGCTCGGCGGTCGCGGTGTCGTCGGGTCTTGTCTCGTTTGCGCTCGGGACCGATACGGCGGGATCGGGACGCGTGCCGGCCGGTCTCAACAACATCGTCGGCCTCAAGCCGACGCGCGGGCTGATCAGCGCCGCCGGCGTGCTGCCCGCCTGCCGCACCCTGGACTGCGTCTCGGTCTTCGCGCTCACTGCCGACGATGCGCATGCCGTGCTGCAGGCGGCAGGCGGTCTCGACGAACGCGATTCGTTTTCGCGCGAGGCGAAACCGGGTCCGGTCGCACGGCCGGAAACATTCCGCTTCGCCCTGCCCCGGCCGGATCAGCGCGCCTTCTTCGGCGACAATGCGGCTAAGGCGGCATTTGAGGCGGATATCGAGCGGCTGATCACCATGGGCGGCACGCCGGTGCTGATCGACTACGCCCCCTTCCTCGCGACCGCCAAGCTGCTCTACGAAGGCCCGTGGGTGGCCGAGCGCTACACGGTTGTACGCCAGCTCATCGAGAGCAAACCGGAGGCGCTGCACCCGGTGACGCTGCAGATCATCTCGGGCGGCGCCAGCTATCAGGCCGCCGACGCCTTCGAAAGTTTCTACCGGCTGGAAGAGCTGCGGGCGGAGACGCGGCGCATCCTGGCCGGCATCGATATCATGGTCGTGCCGACATCGGGCACCGTCTACACTGTCGCCGAACTCGAAGCGGATCCGATCCGGCTCAACAGCAACCTCGGCTACTACACGAACTTCGTGAACTTCCTCGACTACAGCGCACTCGCGGTGCCGAGCGGGTTCCGGCCCAATGGCGGCATGCCGCACGGCATCACGCTGATCGCGCCGGCCTGGTCGGAAGGATTGCTGACCGCATTCGGCGCGGAGTTTCACCAGCAGATCGGCGGCAAGATGGGCGCCACGGGCATCGACCTGCCGCCGCGGAGCAAGGCCGCCATTGCGGCGCCGGCCAACACCATCGATGTCGTCATCGTCGGGGCGCATCTCACGGGACAGCCGCTCAATCCGCAGCTCACCGATATCGGCGCCAGCTTCCGCCGCGTCTGCCGCACCGCGGCGAGCTACAGGCTGTATGCCTTGCCGGGAATGCCGGCGCGTCCGGGCCTTATCAGGGTTCCCGGCGGCGGCTGCGCCATAGAGGCGGAAATCTGGGCGGTCCCGGCCGACAAACTCGGCGGATTCCTCACCGGCATCGCGGCACCGCTGGGCCTCGGCAAGGTGATGCTGGAGGATGGATCGACGGCGACCGGCTTCATCTGCGAGCCGATCGGCATTGCCGATGCGACGGAAATCACGTCCTTCGGTGGCTGGCGGGCCTACCGCGCGCGCAGCTCGGCGGCCTGACGGCGGATCGTTTCGCCGTCCTGCACGCGCGCCGGAACGGCCTGCATCTTCGGCTCATTATCGAAGAACGGCGCCATGTTCTCACCGAACAGGCTGGTGCCCATGGCTTGCAGAAGGCGGTCGAGCCATCTCATGCAGCGGCCTCCGGCAGTTCGGCCTGCGGCAGCGGCGCCAGATCGCCCTGCTTCACCAGCAGTTCGCGCAGCATGCGCCGCATGATCACGCCGGGGCGATCGGACGCCATGCTCTTCTCGCTCTCCGAGAAATCCTCAAGCGGCACGTCGGCTTCGGTGGTTTCAAGGATGATCTTGTCCTCAAGCG
Organism: Alphaproteobacteria bacterium; assembly: GCA_965279355.1. Lineage (GTDB taxonomy): Bacteria > Pseudomonadota > Alphaproteobacteria > CACIAM-22H2 > CACIAM-22H2. Next base: position 2,002,691 of record OZ257155.1, read on the forward strand.
TCACCTCGCGATCGAAGGCGATGATATCCGCCGCCGGTGCCTGTTCCTCGGTGTCGTTGCGATAGCAGAACTGCACCACCATGGACTTGTGATCGTCGATCGGCGTCGCGCAGGTGATGATCGAATGGCGAAGGCCGTTCGGATAGGTGATGCCCAGCTTGCGAGAAAACGGCATCCACCAAACGTTTTTGCGTGTGCGCGTCGTGATGCCGTTATCCATCTGCAGATTCTTTTTCTGGATATCGGTGTTCTTCACATTCGACACGGCGGTGTAGTTGAAGCCGCCGTCGAACGGCATGATCTCGGGCTGCACATGCGTCGGGTCCGACTGGATGCCGAAGGTCTTGCGGTGCACGAAGGCGGGGTGCGCGATGTCGAAGGAGTTTTCCATCAGGCGCAGGCCCGAACACTCCCACATCTCGTAAAACTGGTCGATCCTGCGGAAGCCGGGCTCGCCGGCCTCGGTGATGTCGGGGATGCCATAGAGCGGCTCGTCGAGGGCTACCCAGACATAGCCGTAACGTTCCTCGGCCCGGTACGCTGGAATCCGCATGTTCTTTGGTTGGCGCTCAACGTCCATCTGCGGAATGCGGACGCACAGTCCCGTGCGATCGAAGGTCCAGCCGTGATAGCCGCAGACCACGTTGCCGTTCTCGCAGAAGCCTTTGCTTAGCCTGGCCGTGCGATGGCAGCAGCGGTCAAGGGTCGCCGCCGGCTTACCGGCCGCGTCGAGCCAAAGGACGATATCGGTTTCCAGCAGCCGGAACGGCTTCGGCCCGTCCTTCAGGTCCTCGACCTTGATGACGGGGTACCAAAAGCGACGGAAAACCGGATGTTTGGTGACCAGCATGCAGAACTCCGCTTCCCATGGCGGTGGAACTTCTGCGTCTGCAGTCGCAATCGCTATGCCAACCGGACCGCAACGCGCGGATCAGTTATCCGGCGCATCAAGCCCTTGGACGAGCATCAAGATTCGAGGCCACGATTGCCGTCAAGGCAATGCCAGTGGCGACGCCTAGTCCTCGATTTTGGCCAAAGCCCCGGCAAGCGCCTTGCTGAGTACGGTCGCGGCCGGCGAAAGCGGGCTATCGATCCGGGAACAGAGGATCAGCTTCTGCGGCTTCAGTTGCGGCTCAGCCAGCGGCACGAAGACGAGATTGCCCTTTTTCTCCTCGACGGGGATACCGAGCCGGGTCTCAAACGCCACCCCGGTATTCGCGGACGCCAGCAGGTTCATGAGGTAGACCGAGTTTGTCACCGCCCGCACCGTCAGCTTGACGGCGCTGTTGCGCATCGCCGCTTCGATCGAAGGGCGCATTGTCATCGACGGGTCGGTCAGAAAGACGGGCTCGCCGACGAAATCGCGAAAGCGGACGGACTTGGCCGAAGCAAAGCGATGCTTGGGCGACATCACGGCGCCCAGTCGCAGCCTGGCCGACGCCAGGACCTGCAATTTTGGTGTGATCGGCATGTCGAAGGCCAGTACGAGGTCGGCTTCGCCGTTGACCACGGCATGAAAGGCCTGGGTCGACCCGGAGACCAGCACATTGGTCGAGATGCGCGGCGACTTGGCCCAGAAATCGGTAAGCAGGCGCGGCAGGAACCCGGCGGCCACGCTCTCGACCGTGGCCAGCGCAACCTCACCGCGATGCAGGCCGCGCAGATCCTGAATGGCGGCCCGACCGCGTTCGAACTCGCTGGCGCTGGCGCGCGCATGCTGGGTCAGAATCTCGCCGGCGCTGGTGAGCTGCAGGCCGCGCGGCAACCGCTCGAAGAGCGGCGCGCCCAGTTCATGCTCGAGCTTGGCGATCTGCCGGCTGACCGCCGACGGCGCGACGTTTAGGGAATCCGCAGCCGCCCGGATCGAGCCCAGCCGTGCAACGGTCTGAAAATAAGTGATCGCGGTCGACAGCAGGCGCTGGGGACGAATGGACATGCAAAAAGGCTCCGGACGGACGATGCACAATCAGTATGCATCGTTCCGCCCGGTCCGGAAACTTGTAATGACCGACTGGCCCTCAACGGGCCGGATTATTTAGCGTGACCCGCTAGTTGGTAGCGCGCATCCCGAAGCCCTTGTTCACGAACTGCAGCGAATAGCCCTTCTTGTAATCCATGGTGGGCGGATTCAGGCCGGCGGCCACGGTCATATCGAAGAACGCCTTCCAGCGCTCGTCGCTCATGGCGCCGATTCCAAGCTTCGCCGCGTCGCCACCGGCCACAAGGCCGCGGTCTTTCATGATCGCGATGCCGTTCGTGATGACGGCCTGCGACATTTCCGGATTGGCCTCCATGATCAGCTTGTTGCCTGGCGCCGGGTCGCCGTACAGGTAGCTGTAGCAGCCTTCGATCGTGGCGTTCACGAATCGCTGCACCATTTCCGGCTTCTGTTCGACCAGCGCCTTCGATGTCTCGATCGTGTAGGCGTAGTCGTCATAGCCATAGTCGGCGAGCAGGAAGATATTGGTGTCGTAGCCCTGCAGCTTGAGCTGATAGGGCTCATTGGTGATGAAGCCCTGCTGTCCGGTCATCTTGTCGTTCAGGAAGCCCGCGAAATTGTAGGTGTGCGGCTTGATCTGCTCGTCGGTGAAGCCCCATTTGACCTTGGCGAAATTCCACCACGTCGCCCTCGAGCTGGTCGACAGGAAAATCGGCTTACCCTTGAGCGATTCCACCGTGTCCAGGCCGACACCCTTATGGGTCATGATGACCTGCGGGTTCTTCTGGAACACCGTGGCGATCACCACCATCGGAATGTTCTGGCTCACGTAGTTGAACGCATTGAACGAGTTCGAGCCCATCCCGAACTCGACCTTGCCGGCCATCAGGATCGACGGCGCGGCGATCTGCGGACCGCCCGGCTGGACCGTCACATCGAGGTTGTGCTTGGCATAGATGCCGGCACCCACCGCCTGGTAGTAGCAGCCATGCTCGGCCTGCGGTCGCCAGCTCAGCTGGAATTTGATCGCGTCCTTCGCTCCGGCGCTTTCGCCAAACCCGGGAAGCGCCGCAACAACAACCGCCGCGCCAAGAAGCCATCTACGATATGTCTGGATCATCAACCTCTCCTTCAAATGCCGGCGCGGGGGCGTCGGCAGGGCTATTCCGCAGCCTGCACGCTGCCCTGAAATGAGGGCGCAACGACGGATGTGATATCCGTCTCGCCATGCTGGCGCAGCAACTCAAGCATGCGGCGGCGCATGACAAGGCCGGGCTTGTCGGACGGCATATGGAACTCAGTGCCGCTGCGGATATCGAGCGACACATCGGGTTCCGTCGATTCCAAGATCGGGCGGTCCTCGTCCGTGACCCTGCGGTCGAATTCGATGATGTCGGCCGCCTTTGCCTGTTCCTCGGTGTCGTTGCGGAACACGAACTGAACGATCTGCGACGACGTGTCATCGATCGGCGTCGCACTGGTCACGATCGAATGTTTTGTGCCGCTCGGATAGGTGATCCCGAGCTTGCGGGTGAACGGCATGAACCACTTAGACTGGGTGATACGCACGGTGCGTGCGCCCGTCGTGCCGGTGATGGACGTGGCGAGATCGCTGCGGTTCATCACCGGAATCTCGGATTTGAACTCGAATCCGTAGTCGGTCTCATTGATATCGTACGTCGCCGGTAGCGGCTCCTGCACGTTGCCGAAAGTTTCCCGGTGCACATAGGCGACATGCGCGTTATCGAACGAGTTCTCCATTAGCCGCAGACCGGCGCAGTTCCAGACTTCATAGAACTGGTCGATCTGGCGAAAGCCGGGCGCGTCGGCCTCCTCGAAATGCGGGATGTCGGCCAGAGGTTCGCCGAGGCATACCCAGACATGGCCGTACTTCACCGACGCCTTATAGCTCGGGATGGAATAGTTGACCTTGCGGGTCTGGTTGCGCTGCTGCGGGATCTTCACGACCGCGCCGGTGCCGTCGAACGTCCAGCCGTGATAGCCGCAAACCAGTTGGCCATTTTCGAGAAAGCCGCGCGACAGTTTGGCCGAGCGGTGGCAGCAGCGATCTTCGACCGCGCTGGGCTGTCCGGCCGCATCCAGCCAGACCACAATGTCCTGGCCCAGCAGACGAAACGGCTTCGGCCCGTCAGCGAGATGCCCCACGGGTATTACGGGATACCAGAAACGTTTCAGAACATTCTGCTTGGTGACCAGCACGGCTTTTCTCCCAATCTCTTCAGTCCGAAATCTGCAAATTCCAAGCCATCAGGTGGCCCCTTCGAGGGCCAGCTTCTTGGGCATGGAGGCGTTCAGCTTTTCCTGGGTGTGGACGGATGCGCGCACCGGCGGATATTTCACCGGACGGCTCGCATCGGTACAGGTCGGCAGGCAGGATATGATCGCGTCCTCGTTGGGACCGGAGAACAGAACCAGTGACAGGCGCTTGGTCGAGCCTGTGAGGTGGCGCGGGGGATTGATGACTCGGTGCAGGGTCGAAACCCAGCGATCGTTGGTCCAGCGCGCCATCAGGTCGCCGACATTGATCACGAACGACCTGGCGACCGGCATCACATCGAGCCATTCGCCTGTCTTGGTAAAAACCTGCAAGCCCCCGGGGGCGTCGTCCTGGCGCAGAATGGTGAGGCCGCCATAGTCGGAATGTGCGCCGTAACGAAGCTGGCCGGGTTTCGGTTCATCCGGCTGATCGGGATAAGCGACGGCCCGCAAGGTGCCACGCTGCCGATCCATGAAGGGCAGGAAATAATCCTCGGTCAGGTCGAGCGCCAGCGCCGAAAGCCGCATCAGCGTGACCGATAAAGACTTTACCGCCATATAGTATTCACGCACGGCATTAGTGAGTTGCGGCGGTGTATCCGGATAGACGTTTCCCGTGATCGAGCTGACTTTGCCCCGGAGCTCGCCGGGCTCTTCGCGATCGATGCCAGCGAATACCAGCGCCTCGCAGAGGTCGGGTGGACGATCGTCACCGCGGGTGCGCGCAACGCTTTCTATTCCCACTGGGAGATAGCCCTTGGTTTTGACGCGGTCGGTAACGGACCACCGCATCTTCTCTTCCAGCGGAAGATCGAAAAAACGGCTCAGCACATTGTAAGCGCCGGTGGCCGTCGGCTCGGGAACGCCGTGGCCTACAATCGTCGCAAAGCCGACCTCCTCGAATGCCCGCCCCCATTCCCTCGCCACAGCCCTCCGCTGCTCGATGTTGCCCTGGAGGAATGGCTGAATATCAATTCGCGGAACACTCATGCTTCGACTCCAACACGCGCCCTAATCGGGGCGCCCTGCCCATCAATGCGCCAGTCCCGCGTTAACGCCAGACTGATAGGCCTGATTTGCGCACCAATGGCCCGGTCCTTGCTTCGTAACGGAGCAAGGCTCGTACCAATGACGGGAGACATCCGATGAACCGGCGCACCACTTTTTCGCAATGCCTCACAGCTGCCGGCGTCCTATTTGGGGCCGTGGTGAGCGCGCCGTCCCTTGCGGCGGATAAATTCGTTTACGGCCTGAGCTGGCATCCGCAGATGGAGCATTGCGGCTGGTTTCAGGCGAAGGCGACGGGCCTGTATGAAAAGGCCGGACTGGAAGTCGAGCTATATCCCGGTGGACCTGGCGTCAACATGGCGCAGCTTGTCGCAGCCGGAAAGGTCGACGCCGGAATGGGTACCGCGCTTACGTCCCTCAACATGCGCAACAGCGGCATCCCCGGCGTCACCGTCGCGGCAATGCTGCAAAAGACACCGCAAACGCTGGTCGCGCATGCCGACCCGACGCTCAAGACACTCGAAGACCTGAAAACCCGCAAGATCTCGGTCGCGAACTTTTCGCGCCAGCAGTTCTGGCTCTTCCTCAAGTCGAAATATGGGTTCGACGATACCCAACTGCGTCCCTACACCTACAATCCGTCGATGTTCGTTGCCGACAAGGCAATGGTGCAGCAGGGCTACATCACCGAAGACGAGTTCTTTCTCGGCAAGGCACTGGGTTCTGAAATAAAGACATTCCTGATGGCCGATTACGGCTGGCCCGACTACGCCAGCACAATCTTTACGACAGAGGCCGTGACCCAGGGCCGACGCGGGGTTCTTCAGAAATTCGTCGATGCGACCATTACCGGCTGGGCGCAGTGCATCAACGGCAATGCGAGGCCGGCGATGGAAGCGATTCGCGCAGCGGCATCCGAGCAATCGTTTGAGCTTTCGGAATTCAAGCTGTCGCAGATGAAGAAATACGCACTCATCACCGGCGGCGATGCCGCCATGTCCGGCATTGGCGCTATGTCCGAAGCCCGCTGGAAATCCATCTTCGACATGATGGCCGAAGGCGGCGTCTATCCCAAAGACCTCGACTACAAAAAAGCCTACACCCTCGACTTCGTGAACAAAAAAGTCGGGATGTAAGTGCACGCCCATCCAACCGGAGTACTTGCCGTGAAACTGCGCCGCCTGTGGCAGGAAATGACGACCGAGGAATTTCGCGCGCTCGATGCCGAGCGGGTGATCGCGATCCTGCCGGTCGCCGCGATCGAACAGCACGGCCCGCACCTGCCGGTCGAGGTCGATACCAGAATCAACGCCGGAATCCTGTCCCGCGCGGTGGAACTGATGCCGGCGGAACTGCCGGTCACGATCCTGCCCGCGATGACGGTCGGGAAAAGCAGCGAGCACACGGCGTTTCCCGGTACCCTGACCCTGACGGCCGAGACGACGATCCGGCTTTGGACCGAGATCGGCGAATCCGTGGCGCGTGCCGGTATCAAGAAGATGGTCATCTTCAACAGCCATGGCGGGCAGCCGCAGATCGCCGACATCGTCGCGCGCGACCTACGGGTGCGGCTCGGAATGTTCGTGGTGACCGTCAGCTCCTACAGCCTCGGCCGGCCGGAGGGCATGTTCCCGGAGCATGAACTCAAGCACGGCATTCATGGCGGCACCGTCGAAACGTCGCTGATGCTGCGGCTGCGCCCCGACCTGGTGCAGATGGACAAGGCCAAGAATTTCGAATCGCTCTCCGCCCGCATGGAGACCGAATACGAGATGCTGACGCCGGAAGGCAAAGTCGGCTTCGGCTGGCAGACCCAGGATCTGAACCCGGATGGCGCCTGCGGTGACGCGTCAGCGGCGGATGCCGGCCGCGGATCGATCCTGCTGGATCACTGCGCGCAACGGTTAGTGTCGCTGCTCTGGGAGATCGACCGTTTCCCACTCTCCGCCATCGGTGTCAAATCCGAGCCGACACGCCGCGGGCCCATTCGCATCGTGACCAGCAACTGATCGCGAGACGCACGGAGATCATCCGATGAATGTCTACCGCCCGGCGCGACCGGCCCTCCTGCCCGTCATCGACCTGTCCGGCGGCTTTTCGCCGTCGCTGGCGTCGCGACAGAGAGTCGCCGGGGAAATCGGAGCGGCGAGCCGGACGCATGGCTTTTTCTATGTCAGGAACCACAATGTTCCGCAGTACCTGATCGACAACCTGTTCGAGACAGCACGCCAGTTCTTCGCCATGCCGGCGGACGAGAAAGCGAAATGCACAGCCACGACGCCTTTCACGGCGCGTGGTTATGAAGGGTTCAACACCCAGGCTTTCGATCCCGACGCGCCGGCGGACTACAAGGAAGGTTTCGTCCTCGGCATCGAACGGGGTCCCGATCATCCCTACGTCAAGGTCGGTGTACACAACCAGGGCGCCAATCTCTGGCATCCGGGGCAACCGGTGTTTCGCGCCGCGTCCGAAGACTATTTCAACGCGACCTTCCGGCTCGGTGTCGATCTCATGCGCCTGGTGGCGTTGTCGCTCGAACTCCCGGAAGATTTCTTCGACTCCCACTTCACCGATCCCATCGCCAATCTCCGGGTTCTGCACTATCCGGCGCACCCCAAGGACGCCCCGCCAGGCCAGCTCGGTTGCGGCGCGCACACTGACTGGGGCGCTTTGACCGTCCTGCTACAGGACGACTGCGGCGGGCTCGAGGTCCAGGGTGTCGACGGTGAGTGGATTTTCGCCGAACCGGTCGAGGGCACCTTCGTCGTCAATCTCGGCGACCTGCTGGCGCGCTGGACCAACGATCTCTATCAATCCACGCCGCATCGCGTGATGAACAACCGTTCCGGCCGTGACCGCTACTCGGCCGCCATGTTCCTTGACCCCAACCACTATTCGCAAATCGAGTGCCTGCCGAGCTGCCAGTCGGCGGGCCATCCGCCGAAATACCCGGTGTGCAGCGCCGGCGAGCACAATCTCGAAATGTACCGGCGCACGCACCCGACGGCGCCGACGGCTTAAGCCACACTTCCGAAGATACAAAGGACGCCGGCAGCGGCAGTTGCTGTTTTGCTCCTCGGTTCCATGCCGCCAAGGCAACGGCGCGATTCTCGGACACCGTCCCGGATCATCGGACCAAAAAACCGCCATATGCGGGCGATCCCGTACGGACTGCGGATTAAACCGCAGCCAGCGTCACGATGCCGAACACCGCAAGGCTTGGTACGGCAATTGCTGTTCCTCCATCACCATAGGTTGTCCTGAACCAGGAGGTCGCAATGGCTACCCATTCCCTGACACGCCGTACCGCTCTATCCCTCGCCGGTCTCGCGCTGCTGACGCCTGCCATCGCAGCCGCGCAGGACAAGGTTTCTTTCCAGACGAACTGGCGCGCCCAGGCCGAGCACGGCGGTTTCTATCAGGCGGTGGGCGCCGGCATCTACAAGAAGCACGGCCTTGAGGTGGAAATCCGCATGGGCGGGCCGCAGCAGGATCCCAATGCCCTGCTCCTCGCCGGCCGCGTCGACTTCATCATGAACAACGCCTTCGGCGGCTTCAACTACGTGCGGGAAAACCTGCCCTTCATCGTGATCGCCTCGATGATGCAGAAGGATCCGCAGGTGCTGATCTCGCATCCCGGCGTCGGCCATGACAGCCTCGCCGCCATGAAGGGCAAGCCGGTCCTCGTCGGCGCGGTGGCGCGCAACAGCTTCTACCCGTTCCTGAAGGCCAAGTTCGGATTCACCGATGAGATGATCCGACCCTATACGTTCAACATGGGGCCGTTCCTCGCCGACAAGAATGCGATCCAGCAGGGCTTCCTGACCAGCGAAGTGTTCTCCGCCGAACTCGCCGGCGTAAAGCCGGTCGTTCACCTGCTCGCCGACTCAGGCTTCGACAATTATCAGACAACGATCAATACATCGCTGAAACTGATCGAAGCCAAGCCCGATCTCGTGCAGCGTTTCGTCAACGCCTCGATCGAAGGCTGGTACAGCTACATCTATAGCGATCCGACACCAGGCAACAAACTGATCAAAGCCGACAATCCGGATATGACCGACGACAAGATCGCCTACGCCATCGCAAAAATGAAGGAGTACGGCATCGTCGACTCAGGGGATTCAAAGACGCTCGGTATCGGCGCCATGACCGATGCGCGCTGGCAGCGGTTTTATAAAACCTATGTAGACGCCGGAATCTATCCGGCCACCCTGGACTATCGCAAGGCGTACACCCTGCAGTTCGTCAACAAAAAGGTGGGAATGTGAGACCAGCTCTCGTTACGACGCCTCCCGCACCGCTTCCGGTCGGAGAAGTAGCCCGCGAACGGCCGGTCGTCAGCCTCACCGGTGTCAGCAAGCGCTTCTCGAACGGCACGCTGGCGGTGAAAGACTTCTCGCTGGCGGTCCAGCAGAACAGCTTCATCAGCCTGCTTGGTCCGTCGGGCTGCGGCAAGAGTACGGTGCTGCGCATGATCGCCGGTCTCGGCGATCCGTCGGCGGGCACGATTGACTGGCCGCTGGCGGCTTACGACGCCGCCGGCAAGCCGATGCCCGATCTGGGCTTCGTCTTCCAGGAGCCGACGCTGATGCCGTGGGCGACCTCCATCAAGAACGTGATGCTGCCGCTGATCCTGGCAGGAAAGTCCAAATCGGAGGCAAAGGACCAGGCCCTCGATGCGCTGGCGCAGGTCGGCCTGTCCGGCTTCGAGAATGCGTATCCGCGCGAGTTGTCGGGCGGCATGAAGATGCGCGTGTCGATCGCCCGCGCCATCGTCACCAAGCCGCGCGTGCTGCTGATGGACGAGCCGTTCGCGGCGCTGGACGAGATCACCCGCTTCAAGCTGAACAACGACCTCCAGGAACTCTGGCAGAAGCTGAAGTTCACCGTGATCTTCGTGACGCACTCAGTCTTCGAGTCTGTCTATCTTTCGGAGCGCATCGTGGTCATGGCGGCCCGTCCTGGCCGTGTCATGACCGAGCTTGCCATCGGCGCGGCCTATCCCCGCGATGAAGCGTTCCGCACCTCAGCCAACTACGCGGAATACTGCCGCGTCGTGTCCCGCACCCTTGGTGAGGCGATTGCCGCATGACAACCATCTCCACGGCCCTGCCCAGCCTGGCCTCCGACGGCACCGATTCCGGTCTCATCGCCGTCCCGCACGAAAAACGCTTCCTCGGCATCGCGGTTTCGACCTGGCCGAAGATCCTGGCGCCGATGTTCATCGGCATCCTGGCGCTCGCGGCCTGGGAAATCACCGTCACCGTCTACAAGGTGCCGGCCTACATCCTGCCGGGTCCGATCCTGATCGTGCAGACCCTGTTCAAGGACTGGCACACGCTGTCGACCTCGCTCTGGGTGACGTTGCAGATCACCTTCGCGGCGCTGGCCATCGCGGCCTCGCTTGGCGTGTTCATCTCGGTGCTGTTCAGCCAGTCGAAATGGGTCGAGTTCTCGTTCTTCCCGTATGCCGTCATCCTTCAGGTGACGCCGATCGTCGCCATCGCACCGCTGATCATCATCTGGGTCGACAACATCCAGATCGCGCTGCTGATCTGCGCCTGGATCGTCGCGTTCTTTCCGATCCTGTCGAACACGATCCTGGGCCTGAACAGCGCCGACCATAACCTGCTGAACCTGTTCCAGCTCTATCGCGCCTCGCGCGGCCAGGTGCTGCGGCATCTGCGTATTCCCGCCGCCATGCCGTATTTCCTCGGCGGCCTGCGCATCTCCGGCGGCCTGTCGCTGATCGGCGCGGTCGTAGCGGAGTTCGTGGCCGGCACCGGCGGTCGCGCCTCAGGCCTTGCCTATCGCATCCTCGAGTCAGGATACCAGTTGCAGATTCCGCGCATGTTCGCGGCTCTGCTGCTGATCTCGCTCACCGGCATCGCGATCTTTCTGGTGTTGTCTCTGATCTCGCATCTCTGCCTGCGCAAATGGCACGAGAGCGCCATCCGTCGAGAGAATTGAGATGAGCGGTTTCGTTGCGATCCCCGATGCGCCGTCCTATTGGCTGCGGAACGGCAAGGTCTCGGCCTCGCTGCTCGCGGCACCAACCGGCAAGCCCGCCGACCGTGAAGGTCTGGTCGATGTCGACCTCGAAATCAGCGGCGGCAAAGTCGCCGCGATTGCGCCCGGCGGCACGTTTGTCGCGGCGGGCGCGGTCGATCTCAAGGGCGGGCAGATCTGGCCCGGCTTTGTCGATATCCACACCCATATGGACAAGGGCCATATCTGGCCGCGCGCTGAAAACCCCGACGGCACATTCTTCGGCGCCTTTACCGCAACCGCGACCGACCGCCCGAACTGGCATCCCGCCGATGTGAAGCGGCGGTTCGATTTCGGTCTCCGCACCGCTTACGCGCACGGAACCGTTGCGATCCGCACCCATCTCGATTCCTGGGACCCGCAGGCGAAAATCTCGTGGAGCGTGTTCCGCGAGATCCGCGACGAATGGGCGGGCCGCATCGACCTGCAGGCAAGCTCCATCGTGCCGATGGATGCGTTCGGCCTGCCGTTTGGCGTCGAACTGGCCGACACGGTCGCGAAATCGGGCGGCGTTCTCGGCGCCGTGACCCGCCTGAACGGCGGCCTGCACGACAGCGTGCCGCCGGAGTTCCAGCCGCTGCTTGATCGGATTTTCGACCTCGCCGAGGAACGGAATCTCGATCTCGACTTCCATGTCGACGAAAGCGGCGAACAGGGTGCGGCAGCCCTCGGCCACATCGCGCGGACCGCGATCCGTCGCAAATTCAAGAACAAGATACATTGCGGCCATTGCTGCAGCCTCGCCGTGCAGCCGGAAGAACTGGTGAAAGAGACGCTGAAGGCCTGCGCAGACTCAGGCCTCGCTGTGGTCAGCCTGCCGATGTGCAACATGTACCTGCAGGACCGCGTGCCGGGCCGCACGCCGCGCTGGCGCGGCGTCACCCTGCTGCATGAGCTGAAGGCGAGCGGCGTGCCGGTCTCGGTCGCCAGCGACAACTGCCGCGATCCGTTCTACGGTTTTGGCGATCACGACGCCATGGAAGTGTTCACCCAGGCGACGCGCATCGCCCATTTTGACCGTCCCTATGGCGACTGGCCGCGCGCCGTAACCGCGACGCCGGCCGGCGTGATGAAGCTGGGCGACCGCGGCACGATCAAGGTCGGCGGTCCCGCCGATCTCGTGCTGTTCCACGGACGCACCATGAGCGAACTGCTGTCGCGCCGTCAGAGCGACCGCGTCGTGCTGCGTGCCGGCAAGGCGATCGATACAACTCTGCCTGAGTACAGCGAGCTCGACGAGCTCTTCGTCGCCGCCGAAGCGGCCGCCTGACCATGGGCGTGGATGGGCTTCCCGTCCGGCCGTCCACGGCAGCGCTTGCCGATCTCAAAGCAGCCCTTGCCGGGCTGCAGATCATCGACGATCCGTCGACAGTACGGCTGCGCAGCCGAGATTTCTTCTGGTACAGCCCGCTTCTGAAGGAAGAGCTCAACAGCAAATCGGCCGACCTCATCGTCGTGCCGCAAAATGAAGAAGACGTGCTGCGGGTCGCGCGCGAATGCGTGGCGCGGCGCATCCCGATCGTGGTACGCGGCGGCGCCACTGGCAATTACGGACAGATGGTGCCGCTGGCCGGCGGCGTGCTGCTCGACATGGCGGCGATGAATCGCGTTCTCTGGCTGCGTCCCGGCATGGGGCGCTTCCAGGCCGGCGCCAAGCTGATCGATATCGACATCGCGGCGATCCCCACCGGCTGGGAATTGCGGATGCATCCCTCGACCAAGCGTACCGCGACCATAGGCGGCTTTGCCTGCGGCGGCGCAGCGGGGGTCGGCTCGATCCTCTACGGTCAGCTGCGCGACCGCGGGTCGATCGCGGCGCTGCGCGTGGTCACGATGGAAGACGAGCCGCGCATCATAGAGCTGCGCGGCGACGAGATCCGCAACGCGCTGCATGCCTATGGCACCAACGGCATCGTCACCGAAGTCGAGGTCGCCCTCGCCCCGGCTTGGCCGTGGCTGGACATGATTGCGGTGTTCGACGACTTCGGGAAGATCGCTCAGTTCGCTCAACTTTGTGGTGAATCTGGCGGCATCGTCACCAAGCTTATCACTCTGATCGCCTGGCCTATTACAAGCTATTTCAAGGGGTTGAAGGAATTTCTGCCCGAGGGCAAACACATGGTCATCGCCATGGTGGCAAAGGGCAGTCGCGAGCCGTTTCTGAGCCTCGTGGCGGAGTTCGGCGGCAGCGTTACCTACGAGAAGAAGACACCGGCCGACGGCGATCCTACCCAAATACCGCTCTACGAATACACCTGGAACCACACGACGTTGCAGGTGCTCAAGACCGACCGCACCGTCACCTACCTGCAGACCATCTTCCCGCCGGGGCAGAACCTCGAGCGCGTCGACCACATGTACAAGAAGTTCGGCGACGAGGTGCTGATGCATTGCGAATTCCAGCGCCGCCAGGGCCGTATCTCCTGCAGCGCGCTGCAGATCGTGCGCTACTCCACGCCTGAGCGCCTGCGCGAGATCATCCGCTATCACGAGGAGAACGGCACCCGCATCTCCAACCCGCATACCTACATCCTCGAGGACAAGGGCCCCAAGGTCATCGACGCCGATCACCAGCTCACCTTCAAGCGCCTCACCGACCCTTACGGCCTGATGAACCCCGGCAAGATGAGCCGCTGGACGCCCGCATGATGAACGCAGCCGAACGCTCCGCCTTCGTCCGCGCGATCGCACCGCTGCCAGTCATCGACGACCCGGCGCTGGTGAAACAGAAGTCGCGCGACTTCTACTGGTACAGCCCGATCCTCAAGGACCAGCTCCGCAGCGTGACCGCCGATCTCATCGTCGTGCCCCGCACCGTCGACGACGTCATCGCCGTCGCCCGCGAATGCGTGCGCAAACGCATTCCGCTCACGGTACGCGGCGGCGGCACCGGCAATTACGGCCAGGCGATGCCCCTCGACGGCGGCATCGTGCTCGACATGTCGGCGATGACCGCGATCAAAAAACTGGAAGACGGCGTCGTCACCGTCGAGCCCGGACTCAAGATCATCGATCTCGAAACCGCCACGCTGCCCGAAGGCTGGGAGATGCGCTTCCATCCCTCGACCCGCCGCACCGCGACCATCGGCGGCTTCATCGCCGGCGGCTCGACCGGGGTCGGCGCCATCAATTACGGCCTGCTGCGCGATCGCGGCAACGTGCTGGCGCTCAAGGTCGTGACGATGGAAGAGGAGCCGCGCGTGCTGGAGCTACGCGGCGACGACGTGCAGAAGGTCATCCACGCCTACGGCACCAACGGCATCGTCGTCGAGCTGGAGATCCCGCTCGCCCGCGCCTGGCCGTGGGTCGACGTGCTGGTCTCCTTCCCCGAATTCTCCGCCGCCGCGAAGTTCGGTCAGGCGCTCGCGGAATCCGAAGGCATCATCAAGAAGCTGATCACCCCGGTCGACTGGGGTGCGGCGCAATACTTCAAGCCGCTGCAGCCCTTCCTGGTCGAGGGCCACGCGGTGGTCGTCACCATGATCGCCGAACCATCGATGGAATCCTTCCAGGCGCTGGTCGGCGAGACCGGCGGCACCTGCGTCTATATCCGGGCCCCCGAAGCCGCCGCGCACGATGCCGTGCCGCCGCTCTACGAATTCACCTGGAACCATACGACCCTGCACGCGCTCAAGGCCGACCGCAGCATCACCTATCTGCAGACGCTGTTTCCGGCGCCGAACCATCTCGAACTCGTCGCGCATATGCGCCAGAAATTCGGCGACGAAACGCCGATGCATCTGGAACTGGTGCGGTTGGACGGCCAGATCGGCTGCTTCGGCCTGCAGCTCGTCCGCTTCACGACGCCCGAGCGCCTCGACGAGATCATCGCCTATCACGAGGCGAAAGGCTGCCCGGTCTTCAACCCGCACACCTATGTGCTGGAAGACGGGGGCATGAAGGACATCGACCAGGACCAGCTCGGCTTCAAGCACCTCGCCGATCCGCACGGCCTGCTGAACCCGCGCAAGATGCGGGGGTGGACCGAGGATTCGAAATCGAAGTGGGTCAGAGCTGCGTCATAGCGGTCCACGCCCGGTCGAGAAACCGGCGGCGTCGCTCCATCGTCCCCCGATTCATATCGTAGAACGCGACATAATTGGCGCGGCAGCCGAAACCGCACAGCGCCTTGAAGTAGCGCGTGATGTGGCCGCGCGGCAGGTCGCCGACGATCAGCCGCACATGCCACCATGGCCGCCCATAGGTCGCGACGCCGACGATCCGTTTGATGTTGGTCAGTGCCGGCCGCGCGATGCCGTCCTCGCCCAGGGTGAATGACACGCCCGGCACCAGCACCCGGTCGAACCAGCCCTTGAGGATGGCCGGCACGCCGAAACTCCAGGTCGGAAACACGAACACCACGGCGTCGGCCCGCTGCAGCCGTACGGCGTAACTGTCGACCAGTGCCCGGTTGCGCGTCAGGTCGTGATAATCCTGCCGCTCCGCCGCGCTCAACACCGGATCGAATTTCTCGGCATAGAGATCGCAATCGTCGACCTCATGCCCGGCGGCGCGCAGCGCATTGAGGACCGTCCGGTGGACTTCGGCGTTGAAACTGTCGCCCAGCGGGTGGGCGTAGAGGACGAGGACTTTCATATCCTCGGCAGTGCAAGAGGAGTGCCGCTTATGGTCCCGCGACGACCGGCAGCATCACTCGCGATGGCGTCTGACCGCCGTGCCGCAACGTCACCGTGATGATGCGCTGATCGATCAGCCGCGCCGTGGCCGGCGGGGCGCCGTCGCCGGTGTTCACGGGATGCGCCGGGAAACTGCCGGGCGAGACCGACAGGCGCAGCGCCGAGCCGGCCTTGATGCAGGCGCAGGTCGCGCGCATTGAAATCGTCACCGGCGACGTCGGTTTGTCCAGTCTCGCATAGCCTTCGGTGAGGTTGATCACGCGGCCGTCGGGCTTCACTTCGGACAGGATCGCGCAGACATCGAAGCTCGGCTGGTCCGCTTCGACAAACAGGATGGCGGCGACGTTGCCTGCCAGATGCAGATCGGTTTTCTGCACCGGCATGGTGAAGGTGGCGACATCAGGGCGCATGTCGGCGGAGGCGCGGTTGGCGGGGCCGAGCGGATAGGCCTTGTGGCCGCCGACAGTTGGCGTCGGGCGCCAGGGATCGAAGACGAGGACATCCTCGCCGGCTGGACCGGCGCTCTCCGTGAGAACACCATCCCTGGGATCGAGACCGGCGCGGCCGCAGCTGCGCAGATGCATGTCCTTCGCCGCCGCTGCCGGCCAGGAGTCGAACTCACTCCATGAGCCGCCCATTTCGAACAGGCGCACCGGCTTCTGCTTCATCACGCCGGTGTCGATCCCTTTCAGCCAATGATCGAACCACTGGATCTGTAGATGATCGATCATGTTGATCGCGGTGTCGCCGAACTCCACCTCACCGACCTTGGTCGCCCACGGGATATGCACCCAAGGACCGACGACTAGTTTCTGGTTGGCGACCTTGCGGCGGACCATGTCCTGATAGCAGCCCAGGGTGCCGCTCAGCATGCCGTCGTACCAGCCGCCGATATGCAGCATCGGCACGTCGATTTTATCGGCATGGAAGCGGGGCGATATCTTCTCCCAGAACGGACCCGGTTCGGGATGCGAGACCCAGGCCGGATAGTGACCGAACTGGCCGTAGCGCTGCATCACATCCGGCATCGCCGGGATGGCGTCATTCAACGGCATGGCGCGCGCGGCCGAAACCAGCGCGCGGTGCGCGTCGACATTACCGGCACGGCGCGTGGCTTCGGCGGAGAGCTGCGCGCCCCAGCCCAGGCCGGCATAGAACCGGAACGCATCGCCCTCGAAGGCGATATCGCTGTAGACATCCCAGGCGGACATCGCGGGGCACAGCGCCTTGAGCGCCGGATGCTTCGTCGCGGCAGCAAAGAGCTGCGTCATGCCCTGATAGGAAAAGCCGTACATGCCGATGACGCCGCTCGACCCCGGCAGCTTTGCCGCCCAGTCCAGCGTATCGGCGCCGTCAGCGACTTCGGATTCGAAGATGCGGAATTCGCCTTCCGAGGTGCCGCGCCCGCGCACGTCCTGAATGACGACGATATAGCCGTGCTGCGCGTACCAGCTGGGATGGGCATAGACGACGGTGGACGCGATTGAGCGCCCATACGGCTGGCGCATCAGCAGGACCGGAAACGGACCCGCGGCATCGGGCCTGTAGATATCGGCCTCGAGCCGCACGCCGTCGCGCGTCTTCATCGACACCGTTTCGCGCGGCTTCAGCTTATAGCGCGCCGCCGCCGGCTTGCGGTCATCCGGCATGGCGCGCGCCTGCGATCACCGCTTTGTCTTCCGCATCCAGCGTGACCGGAATGCCATTGCGGATCAGCTGCGCGAAATCCTCATTAGGCACCATAACGGTCAGGCAGTAGAGCTTGCCGGCACCGGTGTTCTCGACCACATGCGTGCCGCCCGGGCGGACCATCAGCGCGTCACCGGCCTTCACGACCTTCTCGGCGCCGTCGCAATACGCGATCCCCTCGCCTGCCAGGACGAAGAACATCTCATGGGCGCGCTGGTGGACGTTGGGCGGAGTCTTGCCACCCTTCTCGAAAATCTCGATCACGCAGGTGAGATCGACATTGTCGCCCTCGGGATCGAAGATCATCGCGAAGTAGTTCGAATCGCCCGCCGCGATGCGATAGGCGCGGCATTCCGTCATGGTCTTCGCAATCAGATGGGATGTCATTTCTTGAATCCCTTGCGGATGGCCGCACCCGACGCGACGAAACCGAAGCACTGCTTCACGTTATAGACCGTCGCGTCCCAGCAGAATTGCGGCGATGTGGTCGCCGAGCAGTCGGAAACCATGATGCAGTCGTAGCCCAGGAAATTCGCGTCCTGGAGCGTGCACAACACGCATTGGTCGGCATTCACGCCGCCGAACAACAGCGTGGTGATGCCGAGATTGCGCAGCACTGAGTCGAGTTCGGTGTCCCAGAAGCCGCTCATCCGGTACTTGTCGATGTGGATGTCGTCCTTGTGCGGTTTTAGGCCATCGACGATGGCTGCCGCCCAGCTTCCCTTCTGCAGCACCGGCGCCTTGCTCTTTGGCAACGGATCGCCAAGACCGACGCCCTTGCCGGTCGGCTTGTAGACATGCAGCAGCGACGGGCTGAGGTTGAGCTTGTCGGGACGGTTGCCCCAGTTCACCCAGATCACGGGAACATCGGCGCCGCGCAGTACCGGTAGCAGCGCGTTCAGCGGTTTGATCGGCTGGCGCGCGGGTGTCACATCGACACCAATGTGCGCGAGCCAGCCCTTGGGCGAACAGAAATCGTTCTGCATATCGATGACGATCATCGCGGTGCGCGCGGCATCGATGACCAGCTTCTGCGGCTCGGCATCGATGGATATGGGACGGATTTTGCGCCCCTGCCGCGTCATGTCGACCTTGGTCTCGGACACCTGCCAGGCGGTCACCGGCGCCGATCCCAGGGACACTAAACCTCTAGCCAAATCAGCCTCCTAGCCGTCCCTGCCCGAAAATTAGGCAGACATCATCTCGCCCGGGTGAACTTGCAAGAGGGGTGCCGGACGCCTCACCCGCGTCTCTTCCGTCACCCCGCACTTGATGCGGGGCCCATCGTGCCGAGGGTGCGGTCGCTCCCATGAGCGCGCCGACGTCGGCACATCCATACCGATGTCATCGAAAGCGGAGACATGGGCCCCGCATCAAGTGCGGGGTGACAGAAATGGAGAGAGACAGAGCCTCGACCGCCCCTACCCCATCAGACTCACATGCGCCGACACGACCCGCCAGCCGTCCGGGGTGCGCATCCAGGTCTGGGACTGGCGGCCGATCTTGGGCGTGCTGTCGCGGCGGAATTCGGTGTTGGCGGTCGCCATGTCGCGGCCGTAAGTCGTGATCACCGTGTTCTGGATGGTGCGCGCGAGGCCGGCCGAGGGACGCCCAGCGCGGAAGGCCTGGATCTGTTCGTAGCCGTAGAGATTTTCACCGGCGCCGTAGCGGATGGTGAGCGGGCTTTTCCAGAACAGCTCGTCCAGAACATCGACTTCGTTGTTGACCAGCGCTTTTTCGTAGCGCGCAAACGCCGCCTGCATTTCGGCGACGACATCGGGCAGATTGATCTCAAGCATTCCTGTTGTTCCCTTACAGCGCAGCCACAGGTGCGGCGGCGACTCCCAGACGTTCCAGCTCGGCGGCGACGCGCAGCACCGTCGCCTCTTCCCACGGACGGCCGATAACCTGAATGCCCATCGGCATGCCGGGTCCCGCGATCGGCACCGCCGCCACCGGCAGGCCGATGAAGGAGATCGGCTGGGTGTAGAGGCCGAGATTGCTGCGGACCACCACCTCCTTGCCGGCGGCGATCATCATTTTCTGTTCGAGCTCGGGGGCCGTGACCGGCGTGGACGGTGCCAGCACCACATCCACGGTCTTGAACAGTTCCGCCACCTGATGGCGATACCAGTGACGGAAGCGCTGCGCGCGATTGACCCAGGCGGCGGGAATCAGCGCGCCCGCCAGCAGGCGGTCGCGCGTCTCGAAATCGAAGTCCTTGGCACGAACGCGGATGCGGTCCAGATGCAGCGCCGCCCCTTCCGATGCCGTGATGACGAACGCGGCGGCACGCGCGCGCGCGGCTTCGGGAAACTCGACGGTGCGTGTAACACCCAGCGCCTTCGCGGCCTTGGCGACAGCGGCCGTCGCGTCGGCGCCGAGATTGTCGGCGAAATAACCGCCGGCCACGGCGATGCGTAGCCCGCCAACACCTTCACCGATTGATGGGAGCGCCAGTTCGACCGGACGATTGGCGCAGGCCGTGTCTTCGGGATCGGGGCCCTGCATCGAGTCATAGGACAGCGCGAGATCGCGCGCGGTGCGGGCCAGCGGTCCCAGATGGTCGAGACTGGCGACGAACGGAAAGCTGCGGCGCCGGGACAGGCGGCCGAAGCTCGGCTTCAGGCCGAAAATGCCGCACAGCGACGACGGCACGCGGATCGAGCCGTTGGTATCGGAGCCGAGCGCCAGCGGCACAAGGCTGGCGCCGACCGCCGTGCCGGAGCCGCCCGACGAACCGCCGGACATGCGGCCCAGATCGTGCGGATTGCGCGAGTGATCGTAATGTTCGTTGCGTCCCGTGAAGTCATAGGCGTATTCGCCCATGTTGAGCGCGCCGACCAGAATGGCGCCTGCCGCCTCAAGCCGCTCGATCAGCACCGCGTCGTGCTTGGCGGGCGCAAGCTCGCGGTTGATCTTCGATCCCGCAAGCGTGGTGACACCTGAAATGTCGAACAGGTTCTTGACCGCGAACGGAACGCCGGCCAGCGGGCCGGGTTTCTCGCCGCGCGCGATCCGCTCGTCCATCTCCTTCGCGCGTTTACGGGCCCGGTCGCCCGTGACTTCGGTAAAGGCGTTCAGCTTGGGATTGAGAGCGGCGATGCGGGTCAGTGTCGCGTCGATCACCGCCGTCGCGGTGAGCGTGCGGCCCTGCATGTCGGCGGCGATTTCGGCAACGCTTTTCACGGAAAGGTCGCTCATCGCGGGGTGAACACCGCGGCCGGTTCCTCGCTCTCGTCGAGCGGGAAGTCGCTCACGAATTTCGCCATCGCGATGATGAGCGCGAAATTCTCCTGCACCACCGGCATGTATTCCGGCGCGATGGGGAGCGCCATGGTTTTCGCCAGGGTCTCGATTTGGGCCTTGAGATCGGTGTCTGTCATGGATGCAGCCTAGAGTGCGATTTGAAGATCGTCGAGTTCCCGGTAATCGGGCAATTTGCGGTCGATGGGACGGCCATTGCGCAGCACGACACGGTCGGACTGCGGCCGGGCCAGCAGCTCGCTCATGGAGCGCGCGTGGAAGAGGATGAGATCGGCGTTCATGCCGGGCTTGATGCGACCCAGTTCGGGAAGGCGCATGACATCGGCCGGGGTGCGCGTCACCACGCGCGGCCAGTCGGTGTGCGGATAGTCGAGATGGGCGATGCGGACTGCCTGGTTATAGGTGTCGTGCATGTCGAGATCGCCGAACTCGTGGAAGGAGTCGCGCGTGTTGTCGCTGCCGACGGTCACAGTCACACCGCGCGCACGCAGCTCATGCAGCAGCGTCACGCCCCGCCAGCGCGGTGTGACCCCCGCATTGCGCGCCTGCACATACATGTTGCAGGTCGGCATGCTGGCCACCGCGAGGCCTGAATCGGCGCAGGCATCCAGCGTGTCTTTCACCAGCTGATCGGGCTGGATGGACAGGCTGCAGCAATGGCCGGTGACGATCTTTCCCTTGAAGCCGCGTTTGATCGCGGTGCGGGCGATGAAGCCCAGCGCCACGGCGCGGGGATCGCCGCCCTCGTCGACATGGAAATCGAGATCGAGATTCCGTTCCTCGGCCAGCTTGAAGAAATTATCCAGCATCGCCTGCAGGTCGGCAGGCATGCCGTTCTCATGGTCGCTATGGACCAGGCGCGTGACGCAGCCGAGATTGCCGCCGGCGTCGGCGACCATGTCGGCCAGCTTCGGGCCGAACGGCGACATGAAGGTGTCGATGGAAACGAGGCTGGTCGCCTGCAACGCGATCTTCCCGGCCCATTCGTCGCGCAGGTCGCGGAAGACCTTGTACGAAATGGCGGCCTGCGATTCGTAGACATCGAGATGCGTGCGCAGCGCGGCCGTGCCATGCACATAGGCGCAGCGCAGCGCAAAATCGGCTCTCCGCTTGACGTCGTCATAGGACCAGCGGCGCGTGCGGTCATCGACGATGGTCTTGACCGCGGTCGGGAACGAGCCGTCGACGCTGGGGGCCCGCGGCCAGATATGGCCCTTGTCGAGATGGGTGTGGATGTCGACGTAACACGGCCAGATCTGGTCGTTGTCGAGATCGATCCCGCCATCGGAGCCCAGCGTGCCGGCCGGGGCGACGGACGTCACCCGGCCGCCGGCAATATCCATATCGATGTCGATCAGGCCGCTGGAGTCGACCGGGCCCGGCGGCGGCATGTCGAGAAGGGCCGCCAGGACCCGCGCCCGGCGCAGGCGCAGATCACCGGTGTCAGGCAGTTTGAGGTAGTCGGACATGCCCGGTGTACAGCAAGCGCCGTACCAATCCCTCGCCAACTGCCCGTTTGGCATGCAGATTGCGAGATCGAGCACAGAGTGTTGCCGGCGTTCGTGCAGCGGAAAGACCAGATATGCCCATGAAACTCCAGTCCCAGACCCTGCTGTCGACGGCGATCGGCTATTTCCAGACCGTGGCCCGGCTGGGCTCGATCCGGGCCGCCGCCGAAGCCCTCAATGTCGCCCCGTCGGCGGTCAGCCGGCAGATGCTGAAACTGGAGCAGGAGCTGGGCGCGCCGCTGTTCGAGCGGCTGCCGCGCGGCCTGCGCCTGACCAGCGCCGGAGAAATCCTGATCTATCATGCCCGCGCGGGCGCCTCCGAACTCGACCGCGGCCGGGCCCGTATCGAGGAGCTGAACGGCCTCAAGAGCGGCCATGTGGCGCTGGCCACCGTCGAAAGCGTGGCGTCGGGCTTCCTTGTCCCCGTCCTTGAGGCGTTCTGGAAAGAGTATCCGCGCATCACCATGAATCTCGTCGTGGCGGGATCGGGGCGCGTGTTTCATTCCGTCGCCGAGGGCGAAGCGGAGCTGGCCGTCGCCTTCGACGTCTCGGCCTCGCCCAAGCTCAAGGAGCTGACCTCGGTCTCGCTGCCCATCGGCGCCGTGATGTCGCCCCAGCACGCGCTGGCGAAGGAGAAATCGCTGCGCTTTCGCGATTTCCTCGGCTATCCGATCTTCCTCTCCGATAACTCGCTCACCATGCGGCCGCTGATGGAATCGGTGCTGCGGCGCATGACCATGCCGCTGGCGATCCGCGTCATCTCCAACTCGGTCTATCTGATGAACCGGCTGGTCACCGAAGGCACCGGCGTCACTTTCGAGACGCGGGTCGGCATCGCGCGCGAGCTGGCGGCGGGCGAACTCGTGTACGTGCCGCTGGCCGAACCGCAGCTGCGCCCGCAGCGGCTGGTGCTGCGCAGCCGGCCCGGCGGCGATCTCTCCCCGCCCGCCGCCGTGCTGGCCAAGAGCCTTGCAACGGCGCTGGGCAAACTCACCCCCTGACGGCGGCGTTCTGCCGCTTCCGCCAGCATTGAGCTAACGGCAAGGCCGCCTTCCAAACGATGCCGCATGCGCGGCCCGTTTCTCCGGTCGGCGGGTGCAAAACACCGGTTTTTCAACCGCCTCGCGAAGACGGTCTGGCATAGGGATTGCCATATTTCCTGTCAGGAAATAGACGCCTCCGGCATTCCGACCGGAGGCATTCCGACAGGAGTGAAGCGCATGAACCTCTCCGGACTGTTCCGCAAAACCGCTGCCGGTGTTGTCACGATCGGAACGCTCGCCGTGGCGAGCGGCGCCAGCGCGCTTGAACAGGTGAAGTTCGGCCTCAACTGGCTGCCGGCCGGCCAGCATTGCGGTTTCTTCCAGGCGCGCGACGCCGGCATCTACAAGAAATACGGCCTCGACGTCGAGCTCGTCTCCGGCGGACCGGCGGTCAATGTCGGCATGCTGGTTGCGGGCGGCAAGATGGATTTCGGCATGGGGTCCAGCTTCACCACCATGAACATGATCAACAACAATGTGGACGCCGTCACCATCGCGGCGATCTTCCAGCAGAGCCCACAGACGCTGGTCGCGCATCCGGGCCAGGGCATCAAGACGCTGCAGGACCTCAAGGGCAAGCCCATCATGGTCGCGCAGTTCTCGCGCAACGAGTTCTGGAAATTCCTGCAGGTGAAACACGGCTTCGACGATTCGCAGCTGCGTCCCTACACCTATTCGCCCACCGCCTTCCTCGCCAACAAGAACGCGGTGCAGCAGGGTTATGTGGTCGAGGACGCGTTCTTCCTCGGCAGGGGCCTGACCGAAGAGCCGGCGATCATCCTCCTCGCCGACTATGGCTATTC
The DNA here is from genome assembly GCA_965279355.1 of Alphaproteobacteria bacterium. Lineage (GTDB taxonomy): Bacteria > Pseudomonadota > Alphaproteobacteria > CACIAM-22H2 > CACIAM-22H2. Next base: position 2,026,913 of record OZ257155.1, read on the forward strand.
CGTCTACACGCAGACGATCTACGGAATGCGCTCGACCCTGGAAAAGCGCCCGTCGGTGGCCAAGGCCTTCGTCGCGGCAACGGCTGAGGGCTATAAGGAATGCCTTGAGGGCGACAACAGCATCGCCGACCGGGCGATCACCGCTGGCAATCCCGAGCACACCTCGGACCTCTTCAAGTTCAACGTCCAGCAGATGAAGAAGCATCAGCTGGTCATGGGCGGCGATGCGGCGAAATACGGCATCGGCACCATGACCGATGAGCGCTGGAAAGAATTCTTCGACACCTTTAAGGAAGCCGGGACCTATCCGGCGACCCTCGACTGGAAAAAGGCGTACACGCTGCAATTCGTCCGCTGATCACTGCCCGCTGGTTATTCATTACGCCTCTGACTAAACAGGAAGGTCTTCGATGCTCGTCACCAAACAGCCGGTGCTCCGCCGTTTCTGGTATGCGCTGGCGCCCCTCACCGCGCTCAAGGACGGCCCGCTTCCGGCGACGCTGCTCGGCGAGAAGCTGGTGCTCTGGCTGGACGAAAAGGGCGAGCCGGTCTGCATGCAGGACCGCTGCTGCCACCGCACGATGAAGCTGTCGAAAGGCCGCGTCGATAACGGCACGATCCAATGCGCCTATCACGGCTGGACGTTCGACAAGACCGGCCAGTGCATCCGCATCCCGCAGGCGCGCGTGCCGGAGCAGACGGCCAGCCGCTACAAGGTTCCGAACTATCGCTGCACCGCCAAACATGGCGTGGTGTGGGTGGCGCTTGAGGAACCGCTGATGGGGATCCCGGACCTGCCGGAATTCACGGATTCGAATTTTCGCCTCGTGCCTGAGTTCTTCGAGACCTGGCATGCGCCGGGCCTGCGCATCATGGAGAACAGCTTCGACAACGCGCATTTCTCCTACGTGCACGAAGCCTCGTTCGGCATCAACGAGGAGCCGGAACCAGCCCCCCTCACCATCGAGGACACGCCGTTCGGCTTCCACATGTATTCCGACGTGCCGGTGAAGAACCCGGATCTGCAGAAGAAGAATCTCGGCACCGATTCCGACCGGACCATCCGCCATCTCATCAAGACATGGTGGATGCCATTCTCGCGCAAGATGCACATCACCTATCCGAACGGGAAGATCCATGTGATCTGCACCCTGACGGCGCCGATCGACGATCGCAGCTCAACAGTCATCCAGTTCGCGCTCCGCAACGACACCGAGGCAGAAGCGCCGGCCGCCGACGTCGTCGCCTTCGACCGTCAGGTGACCAACGAGGACAAGGCCGTCCTGCAGGAATGCGAATTCGACATTCCGCTCGATATCGCCAGCGGCGAGGAATTCCACATGCCCTCCGACAAGCCGGGCATCGCGATGCGCCGCCGCCTGCGCGAGCTGCTGGCCCAGCATGGCGAGCGCGACGTGCGCATCGGCGATGGCGTGGAACCGGATCTCGCCGCCAGCGCCTAACCCTCAGGCTGGCGTCGGCTCGAGACCGGGAATGTCCTGGTAGAGCGACGCCAGTTTTTCCAGAAACGGCGTCGCGGCCTTCCGGCGCGTCCCGCTGACGGGATCGGCGCCTTCCAGCATCGTATCCGTCGCGTCGGCCGAGAACTGCTTGGCGAAGCTCACCCGATCGCGCCGGCGTCGTGCAATCTCGCGCGCTGCCGCGCGAAGATCGGGCATCGGTGACGTCAGCGCCTCGCGCAGCACCAGCCCGGCGACCCCCGCATCCTCGAAGGCCTGCGTCGCCCCCTGCCCCAGGGTCGGCACCATGGCGTGCGCGGCATCGCCCAGCAGCAGCACGCGACCGCCTTCATCGACATATTCGTCGTCGATCTCCTGCAACCGCGCCCAGTGCAGCTTCGCGGCGGGATCGGTGATCGTCTTGATCAGCCAGCGGCAGGGCAGCGACGGCGGCACCGTATCAGGCGTATAGAGCGCCCGCAGGTAGTCCGGCGTCTGCTGACGGTCCTCGATCGGCGCGCCGGCGGGAATGGGAAACGCGCCCGCGATATAGATGCGATTGCCCGGCACCCGATAGGCGAGCAGCCGGTTGGGCCCGTTGAACCACTGCTCGTAATCGTCGATCAAACCAAGCGCCGTGTCCGGAACCAGCGCGCGGAACAGCGCGATTCCGAAATGCCGGGGCTCGGGCGCAGAGAAGAACGCCTCGCGAATCGCGGAGTAGCGACCATCGCCGCCGATCACCAGATCGAAGCCGGGCCACTTCTTCAGCTCGTCGGTGCCGAGATTGCGGGTCGTCAGTTCCACAAGTCCGTCGCGGCGATATCCAGCCCCTTCGACGGCGTGCTCCCACTGGATGCGGTCGGCGATCGGCGTGCGCAGCGCGCGATAGAGCTGCGACCAGCCGATGCGGATGCCGGGCCGATCTGCGACCAGGGCCAGCGGCAGATCGAACAGAATTGTGCCGTCGGTGAGCGACGTGCGCCAGTTGCACCACGGCAGGCTCTCGGCGGTGAGCGACGCCGCGATCTCCGGCGCCAGTGCTGCCAGCGCCTTGATGCCGTTGGGTCCGACATTGAGTCCGGTGCCGCTGTCGCTGTGATCCAGCGCCGAGGCACGCTCGAAGCAGACAACGTCGACCTGCAGCGGCGCCAGAACGCGCGCCAGCACGCTGCCGACAACCCCGACCCCGGCAATCGCGATGCGCGGGCGCCGGCTCATCGCCGCGCTCTCTCAGTGGAAATCAGGCGCCGATCTTCTGCCCGAAGCGGCGATAGACGGCCGGATCGAAGAAGGACTCGCCGGCCACATAGGACCGGCCCGGCGACATGTCCGGCAGCGCTCCCTCTTCCTTCGCGCCGTCGAAGGTCAGCTCGAGCTGGACGCCGCTGGGATCGTAGACAAAGAGCTGCCAGTAGGTTGTGTTCGGCACGATAAATTCGCGATACGGCAGGCCGTGCTGCTCGAAGCGCGCGCGGAAATCGTGATAGCCAGTGGTCATCAGCGACAGATGGTCGATCGCGGCGGAACCGCTCGCCACCGTGCCGCCCGGCCCCAGCGCCGGCCCACCCGCGTAGATGTGGATGATCGCATCGCCGCCGTTGGGAATAGCGAGCCACGCACCTGGATAGCCGAAATCCGGCCGCGCCGCCTCTTCCAGCCCCAGCACGCGCGTATAGAAGCGCACCGTGGCGTCGAGATCCGCCGTCTTGATCGCAACGTGAAACAGTCCCTGGATCTGCATGGTGTCCTCGCCAATAACTGGGCATAGTCACTCGGCATCGGCGATCAGGCAGCGCCAGATCAGGCGCCGGTGCACTTTGCGGTCGTAATCGCCGGCCGTATGGAACAGGCCGCGATTGTCCCACATGACGAGATCGCGCGCGCGCCAATTGTGGTCGTAGCGGAACGGGTCCGAGGTGGAAAACGCGGCCAGTTCATCGACCAGCGCAATCGCCTCTTCGTCCGACATGCCCTCCACCCCGGCACAGCCCATGGTGGTCAGATGAAGCCACTTGCGGCCGTTATAGGGATTGACGTCGACCATCGGCAGCGGTGCGCGAAGCTGGGCATATTCCTTTTGTGCCTCGGTCAGCGGCGCGCCGTATTGATGATCGGTGATACCCCTCTCGGCGAGATATTTCAGCCGGTTTTTGTAATGGGTGCCGAAGGAGTAAAACATGTTGCGGCCGTCGATCTGCCGGCGGCGCTCCTCGGGCAGCGCCTCATAGGCCTTGTACATGCTGGCGAAACGCGTGCCGCCACTGACCGGCGGCACCTCCACGCCATAAAGCGCGGTATAGGCTGTCCGCATGTTGCCGCCCTGAAGATCGGAGTGCCAGCTCAGACCTTCATAGGCGTTGCCGACGGGATTGCCGTTCTCCTCCTTCACATTGGAGAGGACATAGATCTCCGGCGTGCCGGGCAGCGCGAACTGCCGCAGCACATGGTATTGCGGCTTGCCGAACAGGCTGATGAACCGCACCAGATCCTGGGGCTCCACGTTCTGGTCGCGAAAACACAGAACCTGGCAGTCGCGCAGATGCTCCTGGATTGCCAGCACATCCTCCGGACGCGACAGCGACTTCACGTCGAAGCCCAACACCTCCGACCCCAGCACTTCGGATAACGGCTGGGGCCTGAACGGCAGGGACGTCTTCTCGGCCAGAACGGCGCTCATATTCCCACCTGTTGTCGGTAGCTGCCGGCTTTTACATCCGGCCGACCTGCACGTAGTTCAGATCGAGATAGTCGTCGGCGCGCTGCTTCAGGGAGATCTTCTTGCTCACACCCCAGATCAGCACCTGGCGATGGATCGGAATAATGCCGATCTCCGCGCGGTGGATGTCGAAGACCTCCTTGAACAGGACCAGACGCTTCTCGGGGTTCATCTCACTGGCGGTCTTCAGGATCAGTTCGTCGACCTTGGGGTTCTTGTAGCTGCCTGAGTTCCACGATCCGGCGCGCTCGGTCGGCGAATGCATCAGAAGCTGCATGATCGACTGCGCATCGGTGCCCGATCCCCAGCCATGCAGGTAGAAGCTAGTGTCGCGCTTGCCGACCTTGGCGAAGTAAGGGTTGCGGGTCTGGGCCAGCAGATCGACCTTCACGCCGATCTGCGCCAGCATCGAGACGATGGCAATGCAGATCTGTTCGTCATTCACATAACGATCGGTCGGGCAATCCAGCGTGACCGTGAACCCGTTCGGATAGCCGGCATCGGCCATCAGCTTGCGGGCCGCCGCCACGTCGAAGGGCAGCCGCACATCCATCGAAGGATTCCAGCCGAAGGCGGAGTTGGTGATCAGCGAGCCGACCGGTGCCGCGGCCCCCCGCATCACGCGCTCGCCGATCAGCTTGGTGTCAATCGCCTGATAGACGGCCTGACGGACGCGCTGATCCTTGAAGGGATTCTTCCCCTTGATATTGGAGTACAGGAGTTCGTCCCGCGCCTGGTCCATGCCGAGGAAGATCACGCGATCTTCCGGCGCCGTCACCACCTTGTGGCCGGCAGAGGCGTTGACCCGCGTCGTATCCTGCTGCGGCAGCGGGAACACCATATCCACCTGACCCGACAGCAGGGCGGCCACGCGCGTGGCATCGGTCGAGATGCCGGTGAAAATCGCACGGGTGATGTTGTGCTTCTTGGTGTCCCACCACTTGTCATGCGGGACCAGTTCGACCGCGGTCGCCGGATCGAATTTCGCGATCTTGAACGGGCCCGTACCGTTGGCGTTACGCGTGGCAAAATTCTCCTGCTTGCTCGACGCCAGCATCGGCTCGGCCGCGTTGGTCTTGGTGGCCCAGGATTCGCTGAAGATATCCAGGAACGTGAGATCGTTGAGGAGCGTGGGGCTCGGCGCCTTGGTTTCGATCTCGAGCGTCAGGTCGTCGATCTTGCGGAATTCCTTGACCGTCAGGAGACGCGGGCGGACATCCGATCCCGACGACATCGCGCGCTTGAAGGAAAACACCACATCATCAGCGGTCAGCTTCTCCCCGCCATGGAACATGACATTGGGCCGTAGCTTGAACCGCCAGACCGTATCCGACGTCAGCGCCCAGGATTCGGCAAGGCCGGGCTCGAGCTTCAGATCCGGCGTGAAGCGCGTCAGGCTCTCATAGACATTGCGCAGAAGATTGCGGGTCGAGCTGTCACCCGTCGACATGCCGTCGAGGCCGCCGATGTTGGACTGATACGCCCAGCGAAACGTCTCGGCGCTGGCCGGCGTAACGAATCCGGCACCGATCACCAGAGCGGCCCCGAGCATGGCTTTGAAACAGGTCTTCATGACATCTCCTGAAGAAAAGAAATTATTTGCTGCGTTGTGGGTTGAGCGCGTCACGCAGCCAGTCGCCAAAGACATTGACCGACAGCGCAAGGGACAGAAGCACCAGCGACGGGACGACGCTGATCCACCATTCGCCGGAGAACAGGTAGCTGGTGCCGATCCGGATCAGCGCGCCCAGGGTCGGCTCGGTCGGCGGCATGCCGACGCCGATGAAAGACAGCGTCGCTTCCGCCAGAATGGCAAAGGCAAGGCCGACAGTGGATATTACGACCACCGGATTGAGGACGTTCGGCAGGACGTGGCCGATCAGGATGCGCGACGGCGAGGCACCGATCACCCGCGCCGCCTGCACATATTCGCGGTTGCGTACGGCCAGCGTGGAGGCGCGCACGACCCGCGCGTATTGCGGCCAGTTAGCCGAAGCAATGGCGATGATCAGCACCCAGACGGCCATGCTCTGCTGCAGCTCGCGCGGCAGGGAGGCCCGCACGATCCCGCTGATCAGCAGCGCCAGCATGATATCGGGCAGCGAAAGCTGGATATCGGCGAGCCGCATCAGCACCGCGTCGACCCAACCGCCGCACCAGCCGCACAGCAGCCCCACGGCAATACCAAGAACCGCAGCGACCGCGACCGACGCGAAGCCGACAAAAAGCGAAACGCGGCTGCCGTAAAGGATGGTCGAAAAGACGCAGCGGCCCTGATCGTCGGTGCCGAACGGGTATGACCACCTCCCGCCTTCGATCCAGGCCGGTGGCAGCAGCGAGTCCGCCAGCGACACCGTGATCGGATCGAAGGGCGTATGCGGCGCAAGCACCGGTGCCAGCAGCGCAATGGCGATGAAGAACACGGCGGCAATCGCGGCAATCAGCGCCGAGGGTGTATGTGTGAGATCGTAGACGAAATCGGAATCGGCAATCCGCTTCAGGCGGGCCACGACGCGGCGCCGCAGCTGCGCGGGCGCGAGAGTCCACGGAACCGGGTTGTAGCCGATGCGATCGCTCACGAAGCGCTCCCCCCGACCCGCACCCGCTTGTCGACCACGCCATAGAGCAGATCGACCGCGAGGTTGATGATCACGAACAGCAGCGAGACAAAGACGAGATAAGCCGCCAGCAGCGGCACATCGGCGAACTGGACCGCGTCGATGAAGAGATTGCCCAGACCCGGCCACTGGAACACCGTCTCCGTAATAACCGAGTACGCGACCAGGCCGGCGAGGTTCATGCCGGCGACGGTGATGATCGGCAGCAGCGCGTTGCGGAGCGCATGCACGAACACCACCGAGCGTTCGTTGAGTCCGCGCGCCCGCGCAAACTGGATGAAATTCGATCCCAGCACATCCAGCATCTCCGCCCGCATCAGCCGCATGACCATGCCAAGCTGAAACAGGCCAAGCGTAATACCGGGAAGCACAAGCGATTTAAGACCGCTCACGGTCAGCAGCCCGGTTTCCCAGGTGCCGACAATAACCACGGTCTCGCCGCGCCCGAACGCGGGAAAGATCGGGATCGCAACGACGAACACCGCGATCAGCAGCGTGCCGGTGACAAAGGTCGGCAGGGAAACCCCGACGACGGAGCCGATTAGCAGCGCGCGGGCTCGAATATCTCTGGGCCGGACGGCGGTCCAGATGCCGAGCAGGATACCGGCGCCGATCGACACTGCCGCGGCTACCAGAACGAGTTCCAGCGTCGCCGGCAGCCGCTCGACAAACAGTTCGGCGATCGGGCGGTGATACTGGAAGGACAGACCGAAATCGCCCTGCGCCGCCGCCGCGACAAAACGAATGAAGCGCGTGACGATCGGATCGTTCAGGCCGAGTTCTTCGCGGTACTTCTCCTTTTCCGCGCTCGATAGTTCCGTGCCAACCATGTTCTGCACGGGATCGCCCAGCAGGTTCAGAAGGCTGAAGGCGACCAGCGCCATCACGAGCATCGTCGCGATCGCGTGTCCGAGCCTGGTAATGGTGAATGCAAGCAGTGCCATGAAACTCCCGGCGGTCAGACACTGGAATGCAAGCGATAGACCAGCGGCGAGGCAGCAAAAGCGCGTGAATTGAGCGGCCCCTGCTCAATCTCTGGGCTGGCACCAATGGGCTGTCCCCAGGCTAGGCAGCGCTGGGGAACGTTCCGATTTTGCGCAGGCGGTCATGCCGAAGCGCGATGGCGGGGTCTCTCCAATCCAACGGTTTTGGCTCCGTTAACGCGCTGTTTTCGCGGTCAAAGCGCACCGGCAGGACGGCATATGCCTTGCACCGTCTCCGGCAATGGCCGCAACCGAACCTGTGCTGAGCGTCCGCAATCTGCGGGTCGAAATTCCGACCCGGCGCGGCCTGTTGGTCGCGGTCGATGATATCTCCTTCGACCTAGCCGCAGGCGAAGTCCTGGGGCTGGTCGGTGAGTCGGGTGCCGGAAAATCGCTGGCGGGTGCCGCGCTCGTTCGCCTGCTCGCCTCTCCGATCAGGATCGCCGGCGGGACCGTGACGCTGAACGGGGAACGCATCGATCATCTGCCCGCCGAGGCGATGCGACGCATTCGCGGCCGCCAGATCGGCTTCATCTTTCAGGATCCCCTGACCGCACTCGATCCGCTTTATTCGATCGGGGCGCAGCTCGTCGAAACGATCTGCACCCATCTGTCGCTCAACGCGGCGGCGGCGAAGCAGCGCGCAATCGATCTTCTCGGCCAGGTCGGCATTCCGGCTCCCGACAAGCGCTTCGACAGCCTGCCGCATGAACTGTCGGGCGGCATGCGTCAGCGGGTCGTGATCGCGCTTGCCCTCTGCGCGGATCCCGCGCTGGTGATCGCCGACGAGCCGACCACGGCCCTCGACGTTTCGATCCAGGCCCAGATCATCGACCTGCTGAAGAAAATCTGCCGGGAGCGTGGCACGGCAATCCTGCTGATCACCCACGACATGGGCGTGATCGCCGAGATCGCCGACCGCGTGGCCGTGATGTATGCGGGCCGCATCGTCGAAACCGGCGGCACGCGGCGCATCATCCGCGCCCCGACGCATCCCTATACGCGCGGCCTGATGGGCGCGATCCCGAAGATGGCGGCACGTCAGGCACGCCTGACCCAGATTGAAGGATCGATGCCGCGCCTCAACGCGATTCCCGCCGGCTGCGCCTTTCATCCACGCTGCCCCGACGCCGATACGCTCTGTCAGAAGGAACGGCCGGTATTGGCCGCGCTACCCGACGGCGCCGCCGCCTGCTGGCATGTCGCCGCCGAGACGACGGAACCCGAAAAACGGCTGGTGGCCGGTGGTTGACGTGATCCCCCTACGGCAGCAGGAAATCGGCGAGCCCATGCTCGAACTGCGCGACGTCGCCTGCCACTACGATCTGACACCCGGCTGGGCCGACCGGCTGCTGCAACGCCGCAAGATGCTGAAGGCCGTCGACGGTGTCAGCTTCACCATCCATCGCGGCGAGACATTCGCGCTGGTCGGCGAATCCGGTTGCGGCAAATCGACGATCGCCAAGCTTTGCGTCGGACTGGCGGCTCCCTCGCGCGGCAGCATCCGCTTTGCCGGCACCGAGATTTCGCAAATGCCGCGCACCGGGCGCATCCAGATGATCTTTCAGGACCCATCCGCCAGTCTCAATCCGCGCTGGCGGGCCGCGGCGATCATCGGCGAGCCGCTGCGCGTACGCGGCCTCTCCATGCATCGCGACGTGCGGCAGCGCGTGGACGAGCTGCTCGAAGCGGTCGGCCTCACCGCCAGCGACGGCGACCGTTATCCGCATGAATTTTCCGGCGGCCAGCGCCAGCGCATCTCGATTGCCCGCGCATTGGCCGGCGAGCCGGAACTGCTGATCTGCGACGAGCCGACTTCGGCGCTCGATGTTTCGGTACAGGCGCAGATCCTGAACCTGATGACAGCGCTGCAGCGCGATCTGGGCCTGACCTATCTGTTCATCTCGCACAATCTGGCCGTGGTCAGCCAAGTCGCCGACACGGTCGGCGTCATGTATCTCGGACGGCTGGTCGAAACAGCGCCGGTGCAGGATCTGTTTGAGCAGCCCCGGCATCCCTACACGAAGATGCTGTTCGATGCTGTGCCAAGCCTCGACTCACGCGACCGCCTGCGGCCGCTGACCGGCGAGCCCGCGAACGCATTGAAGCCGCCCTCCGGCTGCGCGTTCCATCCGCGCTGCGGCCAGGCGGTGACGGATTGCACACAGCGCAGGCCCGAATTACGGCGCCTGCCCGAGCAATCGGCACACGACGTTTCCTGCCATCTGGCGATCCCCGAGCCCGTGGGTCCACGTGCGGCAATGGCATAGGACCTGCATCGTTAACCCCCAATTCTCAAGACAAATGGAGGGCATCATGACTGGGACATTCGTGAAACTGGGTCTGGCGGCCATGGCCGTCCTTGTGGCGACACCGTCGTTCGCGCTCGACAAATTTTCCTTCGGCACTTCATGGCTGCCGGATTCCGAGCGCGGCGGCTATTACCAGGCCAAGGCGGCGGGCATTTACGAGAAATACGGGCTCGACGTGAGCATCACGCCGGGCGGTCCGCAAACCAACAATCCGCAGCTTCTGCTCGCCGGCCGTCTCGATGGCGTGCTGCTGTCCTCATCGCTGGAATCCATCAACTACGCCAAGAGCGGCGTGCCGCTGGTCTCGGTCGCGGCGATCTATCAGAAAAACCCGCAGATCGTGATGGCTCATAAGGAGAAGGGCTACACGAATCTTGCGGAACTCAAGGGCAAGCCGGTCATGATTTCCTCGCTGTCACGCCAAGGCTATTGGGCGTGGCTCAAGTCGAGGTACGGCTATGAAGACGATCAGATTCGTCCCTACACGTTCAACCTGGTCGCCTTCCTCAACGATAAAAACGCGATCCAGCAGGGCTACGTGACCTATGAACCATATGCGGTGACGAAGCAGGGCGCCGAGCCGACCTTCTTCCTGCTCGCCGATCACGGCTTCAAGGACTATGCGTCGCTGCTCGCCTTCCGCAAGGAGACGATCGACACCAAGCGCGAGCTCGTCCAGCGCTTCGTCGATGCGACGATCGAGGGCTGGTACTCGTTCCTCTACAAGGACCCGACGCCAGGCCTCACCCTGATCAAGAGCATCAACACCAACATCACCGACGACCTGCTGATGAACTCGATCAACAGCATGAAGCAGTACGGCATCGTCGACTCCGGCGACGCGAAGACCTCGGGTATCGGCGCGATGAACGCCGCCCGCTGGGAAGCGCTCTACGAAGAGATGATGAAGGCCGGCGCGTTCGAGAAGGGCGACTACTGGAAGAACGCGTTCGACATGAGTTTCATCAACAAGAAGGTTGGGATGTAATCGACGCCGGCCCGGTTATCGCAATGACTCATCATCGCGATGTCGTCATTCCGCAGGCAGACCGTTACTGCCTGCGCCGGGCGCGCGTTCCCGCCTGTTTCCTGAAGACGCCCGTCCCGTCGGTGAAAGCCGACGCGGACGGGTCCGTCTTTGTCGATATCGTCATCGCCGGCGGCAAGGTCGCCTCTATCGCGCCCGCCGCGATGAAACCGCCCGCCGACATGCCCGTCGTCGACATCGAAGGGCGCATGGTCTGGGCAACCCTGGTCGACATGCACGCGCATCTCGACAAGGGACAGAACATCTATCGCATCCCGCCGACCGGCGGCACGCTGGCCGGCGGCGCCGCCGGCACCATCGCCGACCGCAAGCGCTGGACATCCGAGGACATCGCACGCCGCATGCGCTTTGGCGTGCGCTGCGGCTACGCGCATGGCGTGTCGACGATCCGCACGCATATCGATTCGCAGCCCGACATTGCCGAGCGCAGCTGGGCCGTGCTGCGCGAAGTCCGCGCCGAATGGGCGGGCAGGCTCGACCTGCAGGCCGTCGCACTCGGCCCCATGACCATGTTCGAGAGCGAGTGGGGCGAAAAGCTTGCCGATCTCACGGCGGAGTCCGGCGGCATTCTCGGTGGCTCGACTGACGCCATCTATAATTACAGCGCCACGGCCTACGACAAGATCGATGCGCTGCTCGACAAGTTCCTCGGACTGGCAGAGGCGCGGAGCCTCGACGTCGACCTGCATGTCGACCAGACCGACGACATCAATGTCTTCTGGCTGCCGCGCATCGCCGAGGCAGTGATCCGCAATAAATTCAAGGGCAAGGTCGTCTGTGACCATTGCGTCAATCTAGCGCTGCAGCCCGATGACGTGATCCGCCGCACCATCGACCTCTGCGCCGAGGCGGGACTGATGCTGGTGACGCTGCCGACGCCGATGATGTTCCTGCAGGACCGCCAGCCGGGCCGCACGCCGCGCTGGCGCGGCGTCACGCTGGCCAAGGAACTGCACGCGGCGGGCGTCCCGCTGGCCATCGGCGGCGACAACTGCCGCGATGCCTGGTTCCCGTTCGGCGATCACGACATGGTCGACACGTTCCAGCAATCCGTCCGAGTATTCCAGCTCGACGATCCGCTCACCGATGCCGTAGCGATGGCGGGACCGATCCCCGCCGCCATTATCGGCGCCGCTGGCATCGGCACGATTGCCGTCGGCCAGCCGGCTAAGATGATCCTGTTTTCCGCGCGGAATCTGAACGAGCTGATGTGCCGGCCGCAGACCGACCGCATCGTCCTCGATGCCGGCAAGCGCGTTGTCGAGCCGCTCCCCGAATTCAGCGAACTCGACCCGGATGAAGCAGCCCTGTCCCCCGGACTGCAGGAGGTTTCCGCATGATCCTGTCGCGCAGCCCCGAGCTTGCCTGGACCTCGACCGGCAAGGTCCGGATGACGAATGCCCGGACCGGCGATATCCGGCACGGGGTTTTCGGCTTCAGCTGGACCAGCCTGTTGTTCGGCGGCTTCACGCCGCTGCTGCGCGGCGATGTGGCCGCCGGCCTCATTCTGATCGCGATTGCGGCGACCGCCGGCTTCTTCTCCGGCGGCGTGCTGTGGTTCGCGGTCAACCTGATCCCCGCCGCCACCTACAACGATATCTACACCAGAGGTCTGCTCTGCCGCGGCTTCGAATTCGATGACACGCCCGAGACGGTTGCGGCTGCGAAAGAGGCGCTGCGCCTGACCGACCCGCAGCCGGACGCGTCCCACGATCCCATGACCCTGTTTTTCGGGCACCCATAGGCACTTCTCGGGGCACGACGTCTCAGGCGTTTCGTGTATCATCCCTCCAAATTCAGGGAGGAGTTTGATGGCACAGTCACCCGCAACAGCCGAACGCGAAGTCCGGACCGATCTCGCCGCCGCCTATCGGCTGGTCAACCATTTCGGCTGGGACGATCTGGCCTTCACGCACATCTCGATGCGGGCGCCGACCCAGCACGACCATTTCTACATCAATCCCTTCGGCATGCTGTTCGATCAGGTGACAGCCACCAACCTGATCAAGATCGACCATGAAGGGAAATTCGTCGAACCGTCGAATCACCGGGTGAACCAGGCCGGCTTCGTGATCCATTCGGCGCTGCACATGGCGCGCAAGGATGTGAACTGCGTGCTGCACACCCATACCGTCGCCGGCGTCGCCTTCTCCTCCATCGAGGCGAAGCTCGAGCCGTTCAACCAGTGGTCCCTGATGTTCAAGGATAAGGTCGCCTATCACGAATACGAAGGCATTGCCCTCGATACGGATGAGCGCAAGCGTCTGGTCGACGATTTCGGCGAGAACACGGTGATGATCCTGCGCAACCACGGCCTGCTGACGACCGGCAGCACCGTCGCCGAGGCGTTCCGCCGCATGTACTATCTGGAGAAATCCTGCCAGGTGCAGCTGCAGGTCATGGCGAGCGGCGCGAAGGTCCACTGGCCCGAGACGCCAGTGCTCGACAAAACGGCCGGCCAGTACAATCGCGTACGCACGCATGAAGAAGGGGGCGGCAGCATCGAATGGCCTGCGCTGCGCCAGATGCTGGACGCCAAGGATCCCAGCTACAAGAACTGAGGGCTGACCGTCAGATCGGCGGGTTTCCTTTGGCGCGCGTCTCGCTTGCGGCAGCCTGCTGCGCCAGAAGTTCGTACTGACGCGCCACCTTCAGAAATTCTTCCCGCGCTTCCGTGAAGATGGCTTCGGCCGCCATTTCCTTCAGGCGGACGGCTTCCTGCTGGTAGAGATCGGAGTTTGGCACTGGCGTTCCTCTCGACTCTTCCTTAAGCCGTTTCGGGGCGCCAACCCACGTGTCAGTTTTACGTCGCCATTAAACATAATTCCGCCACGGTTTCGCTCTTCGCGGGTGCGGAAAGTTGACACGCACTCGACACTGACATTTGGGGCCCGGATCGCGTGTGATGCGCGACATGTCAGCCCCACACGCGAGTCGCTCGCTTCTCTGGGCCGCGCTGGAAAGCGGCGGCCTGTCCGTCCTTTCGCTCGCCGTCCTGCTCATTGTCGCGCGGCTGATCGGCCCATCGGAGCTTGGCGCCTTTGCCATTGCGCTCGGCGCCGTGCAGATCCTGACACTGATCGTCGAGATGCTGGTGCATGATGCCATCATCCAGCGCCGCGAACTTGATAAAGATCATCTGAGTACCGCGTTCTGGACCACGATGCTGCTGGGTCTCGCGCTGGCCGTCGCGTGTTGGTTCGGCGCCGACACGTTCGCCAACCTGTTCGACAATCCCAAGGTCGGATTGTTCCTCGCCATCCTCGGCCTCGGCCTGCCGCTCAGCGGCATCGCCATCGTGCCGATTGCCCGGCTCCGCCGCGGTATGCGCTTCAAGGCGCTGGCCCTGCGCTCGCTCTATGGACGGCTGGCAGCGGCCCTGACAGCGATCGCCCTCGCCGCGCTGGGCTACGGCATCTGGGCGCTGATTGCCCAGCACCTGATGCAGCTCGCAATCGGGACCATCCTGGTGTGTCACGCCGGCGGCTGGCGACCCTCATTCCGTTACGTGCCAGCACGGCTCGGCGAGCTGGTGTCGTTCGGCGCGTTCTCACTGGCGACCCGCTCGCTATGGGTCACCAGCGTCCGCCTCTTCACCCTCGCGGTCGGCACCGTGCTCGGTGTCGCGGCGGCCGGCTATCTCAGCATCGCGTCGCGCATCGTCGATACGCTGTTCGATTTACTGGCCGGCGCTGCCGACAATTTCGCCCTGCCTTTCTTCTCACGCCGACAGGACAACCTGCCCTCGCTGGTCTCGGCGTATTCCACCGCGACGGAGTTCTCGACATTGCTGACCCAGCCACTGTTCGGCGGCCTCGCGCTTTGCGCGGCACCGCTCGTGCTGGTGCTGTTGGGAGAGACCTGGCTCCCGGCAGTGCCGCTGGTCCAGGTCCTGGCCGTCGGCGCCATGCTGCAGTTCCTGGTGCTGTTCGGCCAGGCGGCGCTTAATGCGCTGGGGCGGCCGGCCCTCATCTTCATGGTGAGCTTGGTCAGCGTTGCTATGGTGCCGGCTGGTTTCCTGATCGCACCGCCCGCGACCGCCTTCGATGCCGTCGTGCTGTGGGTCAGCCGGATCGCGGTGGGCGGACCGCTGATGTTCGCGGTGATCTGCCAGTTGCTCAAGCTCTCGCCGGGGGCGCTGCTGCAGGTCATCTGGCGGCCGCTTGTCGCAACGGCCGTCATGGCGTTGGTTCTGACGCTGGTCGAGCGACATTTCCTGCACGCCCAGCCCGCCTGGATCGCTCTGGCCGGCCTGGTCGGCATCGGCGCGGCTGTCTACTGCACGACATTTGCGGTGCTTGGACGGGCGACGCTTCAGCGCCTGTTCCTGTTTATCGGTGCCGGTGTCCGCGGAACGAAGCCGGTCTGACATACCCTAAAACCGTGCTCTTCCCGGTTGGGAGCGATATCACTCAAATCGCGTCGTTGTTGGGTATTTCCGGCGCAGTTGTCCACCGGTGACACAAAAAAGACCGGAAGAAGCGATTCAACAGCACTGCCCGAACATGATCTTCTGCAGGTTGAAATAAGTTCGGTGGACGATGTGATCTGCGTTCGCGGTGACAGACAGCTTCAAACGCCCGCACCGTTGGATTCGCCGGACAGAGACGGGAGGACAACTTGAATCACCCTTCCGAGATATTCAGCGATCCACCGCGGATCGCACCGGCGCCGGACGCGCTCGACCGTCCGCTCGTCTCCGTGATGATTCCGGCCTACAACTCCGGCGATCTTCTGCGCGAGACGCTGAAAAGCGTCCTCGTCCAGGATCCTGGTCCCGGCGCAATGGAAATCCACGTCATCGACAACTGCTCGACCAGGGACGATCCGGAAGCGATCGTCCGCGAGATCGGCGGCGGCCGGGTCCGATTCACCCGCCAGCCCATCAATGTCGGCCCCATCGAGAACTTCAATTCCTGCGTCCGGCATGCACGCGGCACCTGGGTCCATATCCTCCATGCCGACGATACGATCCGCCCGGGCTTTTACGACAGGCTACGGCGAGCGACGTTTAGCCATCCGCAGATGGATGCCTTTACCTGCCGCATTATTTACATGGACGGCGAAGGGGCGTGGATCGGCCTTGCCGATATAGAGCGCCGCGACCCTGACTTTCTTGAAGATCGCTTCATCCGCCGCCAATTCCAGGAACAGCGCATCCAGTTTGTCGGGATCGTCGTTCGCCGCTCCGTTTACGAAGAACTCGGCGGCTTCCGGCCGGAACTGCCCCATTGCACGGATTGGGATATGTGGAATCGCGTCGCGGTGCGTCAACGGATCTATTACGAACCGGAGCCGCTGGCCTGCTATCGCCTGCACGACGGCGCGGCGACGTCCGCCCAGGTCAAAACCGGTCAGAACGTCGTCGATGAGCGGAGATGTATCGCCCTGTCGCTGTCTTATCTCCCTGTTGAATTCGGCCGCGCGATCTATCGCGAGGCCATGCGTGAAGCGGGCATTCGCGCCGTTCGGCGGGTCCGCAATGCCTGGTCGAACGGCGACCGGGATGTCGCGCTCCGTCAGCTTAAGGAAGCGCTGCGCTGCAGCCTGTCGCCTAGCGTGCTGGCCCGCATGTTCTACGTGCTCGCCGCTATCATCGAAGGAAAGCATGTCACCGACTCGCTTTCCCTGCGCGTACCCAGACAAAAAGCCAGCTGACCGGCCCTCAGCACGGCTTCGCGGACTGGCGCGAATTCGCGCCTGCACTTTCTTATTGGGTGATGGCGACACACCAGCCTTTCAGAGCCCCGTCGCTTGGGCATTTTCGTGGCACGAACGCGCGCATATGACGGGCGCTAGCGCAAGTTTGACACTCGCAGTACTCCCCTGCGCATTGGTAATTAGACGCCACGACAACTGAAGCGGTCGGCATGATCGCGCGAAGCGATGCCGCGCATCGGTACCGTAAAATTAGACAGCCAGAAGAGGGTCACCGTCGATGAAAGTCGTCATTCTCGCGGGCGGTTTTGGAACACGGATCAGCGAAGAGAGCGCCATTCGGCCCAAGCCGCTGGTCGAGATCGGCGGCAAGCCGATCCTCTGGCACATCATGAAAATCTATTCGGCGCATGGCCTGAACGACTTCGTAATCTGCGGCGGCTACAAGTGCGGCATGATCAAGTCGTTCTTTCGCGAATACGTAACGTCCTGCGCCGACATGACATTCGATCTGCGTAATGACGAGATCAAGATTCATCATCGCGAAGTCGAGCCATGGACCGTCACGCTCGTCGATACCGGCGAGAAGACGATGACCGGCGGTCGTGTAAAGCGCGTCCGGCGTTATCTCGAGGATGAGCCGTTCTGCCTGACATATGGCGACGGCGTCACCGATCTCGACATGACGGCCCTTATCGATTTCCACAAAAAATGCGGCACGCTGGCAACCGTCACGGCCGTCTCGCCGCCCGGCCGCTTTGGCGTTCTCGCCATCGATTCCGATACATCGCGCGTGGAAGCCTTCCGCGAGAAGTCAAACAAGGATGTCGGCTTCATCAACGGCGGTTTCTTCGTCCTGCAGCCGGAGGTCCACGACTACATCGATGGCGATGAGACTGTCTGGGAAATGGAGCCGCTGGAAACGCTCGTCCGCGACGGCCAAGTCTCCGCGTACCGGCACGCGGGTTATTGGCAAAACATGGATACCTTGCGGGACAAGCACGTCCTGGAAGGTTTGTGGAATTCAGGAGAGGCCCCATGGAAGGTATGGTAATCGCACCCGACGGCAGGACGTCGACGGCAACGACAGCGCAACCGCCAGAAGGCAAGCGCGTCCTGCTGACCGGCGCTGAGGGATATATCGGCAGTGTCCTGGCGCCGCGCCTTATGGAAGCCGGCTACCAAGTCGACGGACTGGACAGCTATTTCTACAAGCAGGGCTGGCTGTTCCATGACGGCCGCGACCGCCCGCGTACGTTCTGCCGCGATACCCGTCGCGTCACCGTCGAGGATCTGCGCGGCTATGACGCCGTCGTGCATCTGGCGGAGTTGTCGAACGACCCCATCTGCGAATTCGACGAGAGCCTGACCTACGACATCAACCATCGGGGCTCCGTGACCCTCGCGGAGAAAGCCAAAGCCGCCGGCGTAAAGCGCTTCGTCTACGCCTCGTCCTGCAGCGTCTACGGTGTCGCCGGGACTGAGGAAAAGACCGAAACGTCCGACATCAATCCGCAGACCGCCTACGCGCGCTGCAAGGTGATGGTCGAGAAGGATGTCACGGCACTGGCCGGCAAGAACTTCTCGCCCACCTTCATGCGCAACGCGACAGCCTTCGGCGCCTCCCCGCGCATGCGGTTCGACATCGTGCTGAACAACCTGGCCGGTCTTGCCTGGACGACCCAGTGCATCAAGATGACAAGCGATGGCACGCCATGGCGGCCGCTCGTCCATGTGCAGGATATCAGCCAGTCAATCATCGCCGTGCTCGGTGCCCCAGCCGAAGCCGTCCACAACGAAGTCTTCAATGTCGGCAGCAGCGACCAAAACTACCGGGTCCGCGAAATTGCCGAAACGATCGGAAAAGTCTTCCCGAACTGTTCAGTCGAGATCGGCACGAGTGCCGGCGACAACCGCAGCTATCGCGTAAACTTCGACAAGATCCAGAAACACCTGTCCGGCTTCCAGTGCAAATGGAATTCGCAGTCCGGCGCCGAGGAGCTGTGCAGGATCTTCGGGAAAATCGCGATGACGGGCGAGGTTTTCAACTCGGCGCCATTCACGCGCCTCAAGCAGCTGAAGCAGCTGCAGACCACCGGCCAGCTCGATCCGCAGCTCTACTGGGCGACTGTATGATCTTCCGCGAAACCGGTCTTGCCGGTTCGTTTCTGATCGACGTCGACAGGATGACGGACGAGCGGGGCTTTTTTGCCCGCACCTGGTGTCAGCGCGAGTTCGCCGGTCACGGCCTGGTATCCGAATTCGTCCAGCATAGCGTCTCTTTCAATGAAATCAGGGGCACCCTGCGCGGCCTTCACTTTCAAAGCGCGCCGCACCGCGAGGCGAAAGTCATTGCCTGCGCGCGCGGCGCGATCTTCGACGTGATCGTCGACCTTCGTCCGGATTCAGCAACCTACCGGCAGTGGCGCGCATACGAGTTGACCGCGGAATCGCATCGCATGCTTTATGTGCCTGAGGATTTCGCGCACGGATTTCAGACACTCTCCGACGATACCGAGGTCACCTACATGATCTCCGGTTTCCATGTCCCTGAAGCCGCGCGCGGTATCCGGTATGACGATCCCGCGCTGAATGTGAATTGGCCGTTGCCGGTCAGCAGGATTTCCTCTGCCGACCGGTCATGGCCGACCATGGATGGCCTAGCCGGCCTCTCCTTTGCCAGATCAACAGTCCAAAACGCCGCGAGGTAGCGATGACCCAGATGACGCTTCCGAAAGAACTTGTGAAAGGCGATGTCAATCTTGGCCCCAGCCGGCCGTGCCGGTCCTGCGGGGCCCAGCTGAGCCACACCTTCGTGGATCTCGGAATGTCGCCGCTGGCCAATTCGAATATCGAACCGCACCAGCTTCACCAGATGGAGCCGTTCTATCCGCTGCACGCCTATGTGTGCGAGGAATGTTTCCTGGTCCAGCTCGAGCAGTTCGAGACCCCGGATCGCATTTTCAGCGACTACGTGTATCTGTCTTCCTACTCGGAAAGCTGGGTGCAGCACGCCAAGAAGTACGTCGAGGCGATCTCCGAACGTCTGGGTCTGAACCAGCGCAGCCGGGTCGTCGAAATCGCCAGCAATGACGGCTATCTTCTGCAGTTCTTCGTCAACAAAGGCATCCCGGCCCTGGGCGTCGAGCCCGCCGCCAACGTCGCGAAGATCGCCGTAGAGAAGGGTATCCCCACCCATGTGAAGTTCTTCGGCACGGAAACAGCGCGGTCACTGGTCGGCGACGGTATCAAGGCCGATCTGATCATCGGCAACAACGTGCTGGCCCATGTTCCGGCGCTGAACGACTTTGTCGCCGGCCTGAACATCCTGCTCGGGGAACGCGGGGTGGTCACGATGGAGTTTCCGCACCTGCTGCAGCTGATGGAACACCATCAGTTCGACACCATCTATCACGAGCATTTCTCGTATTTCTCGCTGCTCGCCGTCAGCAAGGTGTTCGCGCGCCACAAGCTGACGATCTTCGACGTGGACGAACTGCCGACCCATGGTGGCTCAATCCGGATCTACGCAGCACATGCCGCTGACACCACGCACAAGGTCACGGAGAACGTCACCAAGCTGCTGCAGCGGGAGACCGAACGTGCCTTCAACACCCTGGATCCTTACCTGGCCTTCGCGCGCAAGGCGGAAACCTCGAAGCAGGAGCTCCTCTCCTTCCTGATTGCCGAGAAGCAGCGTGGCAAGTCGATTGTCGGTTACGGTGCGCCCGCCAAGGGCAACACGCTGCTGAACTATTGCGGCGTCCGGCATGATTTCATCGACTATGTCGTCGATCTCAACCCGCTGAAGCAGGGCCGCTATCTGCCCGGCACCCATATCCCGATCTTCAGCCCGGACCGAATCAAGGAAACCAGGCCCGACTATCTGCTGCTGCTGCCGTGGAATCTCCGCGACGAGATCATGAAGCAGACGTCGTTCGTCCGCGACTGGGGCTGCCGCTTCATCACACCGCTCCCGGAAGTCCGGGTCTACTCCTGAACATTCTCCGGAAGCACCCCCGCTCCAACCCTCCCCCATAAAGGGGGAGGGAGTTTCTTTCTGGTGCTGTCGCCTGACCGCCGCTCCCTTCTTCGGGGTGCGCAATCTCCCTGGAAATGATAGGCAAGGTCAGCGCCTGACCCGGCGGGGGTTCTTCCCCTGACGCAAGGGCCGTCAGGGATTGTTCCGTGTCTTTGCCCTCTCCGCCGCCGCCGCTTCCGACCTCCACCAGCTTCACCCACCGGGAGACGATCGTCATCCTGCTGGGGCTGTCGTTCTGCATGTTCCTGGCCGCGCTCGATCAAACCATCGTAGCGGTCGCGGTGCCGCAGATGGCTGCCGACCTGCACGGTGTCGAGTTGCTGTCCTGGATCATGTCGGCCTATCTGCTGACCTCGACCGCCGCCACGCCGATTTACGGCAAGCTGTCGGATCTCTATGGCCGGCGGATCATGCTGCAGATCGCTCTGGTCATCTTCTTCGCCGCCTCCGCAATGAGCGCGCTGGCGAGCAGCATGGGCGAACTGATCCTGTTCCGCGCCCTGATGGGCGTTGGCGGCGGCGGTCTGATTTCGATGTCGCATGCCGCGATCGCGGATGTTGTGTCGCCGCGCCAGCGCGGTCGCTATCAGGCCTATATCGCGGCATCCTTCGCGATATCCGGTGTTGTGGGTCCGCTGCTCGGCGGCCTTTTTATCGAGCATCTGAGCTGGCGTTTTGTTTTCTGGATCAATATTCCGCTGGGACTCATCGCCCTTTACGCGTCGCACAGGACCCTTGCCGCCCTTACGGCGCAGCGGATGCGCCACCGCATCGATTATATCGGCGCCATCCTTATCGTCTCCGCTGTCTGCTGCGCGCTGATGGTCACGACGATGGGCGGCATCCAGCTTCCGTGGACATCATGGCAGATTGTCGCTCTCACCGTCGCCGCAGTCGTTCTTTTTTGTCTGTGTGTCGTGCACGAACGGATGACGGCGGAACCGATCCTCCCTCCCCGTCTGTTCTCCAACATGACTTTTGTTCTGTGCAACGCGCTGAATCTGCTCATCGCTGCGGTGTCTCTGGGGGGCGTCGTTCTGGTCCTGCTGTTCCTGCAGATGTCGTACCGTCTGCCGGGCAGCGAAGCCGCCGTGCTCATCATTCCGATGACCGCGATGATCACGATCGCATCGATTGCCTGCGGACGCCTCATGGCAGCCAGCGGCCGCTACAAGATTTTTCCCGTCTTCGGTACGGCGCTGACCGGCACCAGCATGCTGCTGATGGCCTTCCTGTCCGAAAATGCGGCAATCCCCACCATCGCGATCCTGATCGCGCTGGCCGGAATCGGCATGGGGCTCGTCGGCCCGGTCACCATCGTCGTGATCCAGAATTCGGTCGAACTTCGGGATGTGGGAACCGCGACCTCGTCCGTATCCTTCTTCCGCTCGCTCGGCGGCGCCTGCGGCGTGGCGCTGCTCACAGCCGTACTGATCGCCAGCCTCGAGGCGTTTGTCCCCGCCATTCCGGGCCATGAGGTGCTGGGCGCCAACCCCGGCCTGCAGCTGATCCGCGCCGGATCGACGGCAATCGGTCTGGCGCCGGCGGCAATCCAGCCGCTGGTCGCCGGCGCCATTGCCGACGCGTTTCAGGTTGTGTTTTTCGTCGCGGCGGCGATCGCCTATCTCGGCCTCATTGCCGGACTGCTGTTGACCGAAGCACCGCTCAAGACAGGTAAGGCCGCCGACTAACGGTTTTCAAGCGGCTGCGCCCTGCTCCGCCTGCACACGAGGGGTCGGGCGGTCGCTCATC
This sequence comes from Alphaproteobacteria bacterium, assembly GCA_965279355.1. Lineage (GTDB taxonomy): Bacteria > Pseudomonadota > Alphaproteobacteria > CACIAM-22H2 > CACIAM-22H2. The sequence goes on from OZ257155.1 coordinate 2,049,505, forward strand.
ATCAGCTGGAGACCGCCGGCGAACACGCCGATCAGCACGCCAAGCTGCCAGGCCAGATCGTACGATCCGAGTGCGTCGTAGATCAGTCCACCGCCCCATGCGCCGATGAAAGAGCCAACCTGATGGCTCATAAAGGCAACACCGGTGAGTGTTGCCAGATAGCGGATGCCGAAGATCTGCGCGACGAGGCCGTTGACCAGCGGAACCACACCGAGCCAGAGCAGGCCCATTGCCGACGCGAACAACAATGTCGAAAATTGGCTCGCGGGCAGCATGAAATAGGTCGCGATAATCGCTGTGCGCAGCAGATAGACGAAACCCAACAGACGGCGGCGGGAGTAGCGGTCACCCAGCCAGCCAAACAGCCAGGAGCCGAGAATGTTGAAGCCGCCGATCAGCGCCAGCGCCTGCGCGCTGACCATCGGATCAAGGCCGCAAATGGCGAGGTACGTCGGCAGATGCGTGACGATAAAGATGAGCTGCAGACCGCACACGAAGAACGCGATCGACATCATTATATAGCCGCTATGCCGACCAGCCTCGCCCAACGCATTGGAGAGGGACTGAGCCGGTCCATCGGACCCAGACATCGGAACCTTATCTGCCCCACCGGCAAACCATGCTGCCGGAATCATTGCCGCCGCAAGGGCGATAAAGGCAATCAAGGCCAAGCGCCAACCATCAGCGGCAATCACCCCCTGGGCCAACGGGGCTGCAATGAAGCTGCCGACCGAACCGGCAGCGGAGATAAAGCCGAATGCCGCGCTCCAGCGCGCGCGGCTGACGACCTTCGAAGCGACCTTGGCGGCAACGCTGACACTGACCGCACCCATTGAGACTCCGATCAGGATGCCCAGGCCGAGAATGATCATCACCGGCCCGGTTGCCATGGCGGTCACGGCAAGCCCCGCCGCATAGCACGTCGCCCCAACCAGGGTGATCCAGCGCGAGCCGAACCGGTCGACCAGAGCGCCCGTCACCGGCTGGGTGAAACCCCAGATCAGATTCTGCAGCGCGATCGCGAAGGCAAAGTCCGATGCCGACATGCCAAGCTCGGCATTGATCGGCGTCATGAACAGGCCGAAGGCCTGACGCATGCCAAAGCCAAGCGAGATCATGACCGACGCGCCGGCAATCACGGCGTAACACTGCGCGCGCGTCACTTGCGCGTTATGGAAGGGTACGGCTGTCATGGTCGTGTGTTCCTGGTACCGGGCCGACGATCAGTTCGGCTTGATGTTGTTCCGCTTGATGATCGCGCCGAGCCGCTCGTAGTCAGCCACCATCAGCGCCTTGAACTCGGCGCCCGTCGATTCACGATGAATATAGCCTTCCTCGACGATGCGCTTCTGGATCTCCGGATCGCGGCCGGCCTTCTGGAACTCCACGCGCAGCCGGTCGACGACGGCCGGAGGCGTGCCCTTGGTGGTGGTGATCCCGAACCAGGTGTCGAGATTGATGTTCGAATAACCGGCTTCGGCGAAGGTCGGCACGTTCGGCAGCAGCGGTGAGCGCTTGTCGTCCGTGATCGCCAGCGGACGCAGCTTGTCGAGATTGGCGCGCAGCTGCGAATAGCTGGGCCAGCCGAACTCGACCTCGCCCGCCAGCAGCGCAGCCAACATCAGCGGGCCGCCACGATAACCCACGTGCACCATCGTGCCGCCGCTGGCTTCCCTGAAGAGCTCGCCCATCAGATGCATGGGTGAACCCGGACTTGGCGAACCGTAGCTCAGGCCCTGGCCCTGCTTGGAGCGGGCGACCAGATCCTGAACCGACATGATCGGACTGCTGGTCCGGACCGCAAGAAAGACCGGAAACGAGAAGAGCGTCGTCACCGGTTCGAAATCGTTGATCGGGTCAAACGGAAGAGTCTGAATGTGCGGGTTAATCGTGTGCATGCCGCCGAGCGCCAGCATAATCGTGTGGCCGTCGGGGCGCGCCTGAACGAGCGCCTGCGCGGCAATGGCGCCGCCGGCACCCGCCTTCACTTCCAGCAACACCGGCTGGCCGACGGCGCGCTGCACCCGCTCGCCGTACATGCGCGCCAGGGTATCGAGCACGCCGCCCGGCTGGTTGCCGTAAAGGAACGTGATCGGCCGTGTCGGCCATTGCTGGGCCTGCGCCGCCTGCTGTGCCTGAAAAGAAAAGACGCTCAGCGCCACTGCGGCGACGGCCGCAACGCGGCCCAGTATCGTTTTTGTCATCGGCGTTTTCCTCGGCTGTGCTGTTGTTATTTGACGGCGTAGTAGGTGAAGATCGTGTGGTCGGGATCGGCTCGCCGCTCGCCCTTGCCGACGATGACGGTGCGCGTCAGCCAGTCATGCGGACCGACCGGCGCATCGAAGGTCGGGGTCATCGCGAAATAGGTCGGCTGAAACTCTTTCGAGCCGGGCGTGCGGTATAGATAGCCGCGGTTCTGGATGTAGATCGGCGAGCCGTCGGAGGCTTCCAGCATGTAATGGGCGTTGATCTCCATCACGCCGTCGGCCCGCATCAGCCCCCAATCGGCGCCGCTGGCCGGTAGGACCCTGCCCTGCAGCATCGGCCCCTCAACCGTCCCGCCGGCGACGGAGACATAACCCCGGCCGCCCCGCGGCGTCGGCGGAAAGATCACCCGGTCCCGGAAATCGATGCGGACCTGGAACGCGAACTGGAGGTCGATCGTCGGAAGGCTCATTGCTGGGTCTTTTTCGTCGGGTTGAGCTGTTCGGCAGGCACCCAGTTGCCGTGCAGGCCCGGACGCAGGCGGAACGGTAGCCTGATCGTGGCCACCGGTCCATCGGTGACCCGCATGGCATCGAGCACGACGACGTCGCAGCGCAGTTCTTCATAGCGGTTCACCACCGCCGCGATATAGCCCTCGCCCTCCGGCGCGTCGGCGCCGCGCGGAATGAAGACCGGCTCCTGGAAGCCCGATGTCGGCCCGCAGAAATAGGACTCCGTTTTGCCCGTCGCATGGTCGACATGCGCCAGCGTGTTGAAGAACATTCCGCTGATGCTGCCGCCCTTCAGGCTGAACGGCAGGCTGGGATCGTGCGCCGCCATGTAACCGTGTCGGTATGCCTCCATGGCATAGCGATCGTCGATGCGCGGGAACTCGCCGGTGACCGGCGAGAGCTGAGTCTGTGTGAAGCCCTCGTCGTTGGAATCGAGATCGATCGTCCAGCGGCATAGCTTGGAGGCCGCCTTCTCGCGATCGAACGGCGCGCCGTCGACATCGGGAAAGAAGGGAAACATGTTTCCTTCCGCGACCGGCATATCGAGATGGATCTTCCGCCCGTCGTTGAAGCCGTTCATCACATGGCTGGCGAAACGATTGCCGCCCCTGAACCAGCGGAGGTCCTTGGCCGTGCCCTTGCGCGGTAGCACGCCGAGATAGATGTCCTTTTTGGTGTCGAACATGTAGTGGACGCCACCCGCCTTGAGCCGCTCCAGATCGCTGCAGATCGGGATGATCGGAAAGACGACGTAGTCGCGGGTGACCGCGAAGTCGTGGATCATGCAGGTGTACGGAACCTTGATCCAGGTTTCGTGCGTGATGCGGCCTTCGGCATCCACGACATAGTAGGCCAGGTCTGGTGTCACCTCACCTTTGGCGCCGTAGCCGAAGCAGATCATCTCGCCGGTGCGGGGGTCGAATTTCGGATGAGCGGTGAAGGTCTTGCTGGTGAGCTTGCCGCCGAAATCCCAGTTGCCCGTCGTCTCCAGCGTCTGCGGGTCCATGGCAACCGGGGGGCTATCCTCTTTCAGGGCCAGCAACTGGCCGGCGTGAAAGACGATATTGGTGTTGGCGGTGCCGCGGATCTTGCCGGCGACGCTGGGATCGTCGGTATAGGGATTGCGATAGGTGCCAAACAGGGCCTTCCCGGCCTTGCGCTCCAGCTCGAATTTATCCGTGCGCACGTAGCGCGACTTGAACGAGGCGTGGCCGTTCTCGAAACGGAAGCTGGAAACCCAGCCATCGCCGTTGAAATAGATGTCGTTGCCCAGACGTGGCGGAAATTGCGGGTCGGGCGCCACGCGATAGAAGGTGCCGTTGATTTCGGCCGGCAGGGTGCCGTCGACATCGAGTTCGTGAATGTCGGTTTCGAAACGGCCCGGCATGTTGAAGCCGGTGTAGATCGGCAGATCGGGAAATCTCATGACGTCATACTCGCTGGGCGTCGTGGTCGTCTGGAGTCCGGCTCTTGCGGTCGCCGGGACTGCTGAAGGAATAGCATGCCGGACGAAAACGGGCACGCGAGTCCCGCAGCCTCGGCGATTCCCGGAAAATAAACCGTTATTTGCGCCGCTTGGGGAGAAAAAAGGGAGCAAATACAGCACGGCTCAGGCCGTGTTGCCTTTTTGCTGAGTCAATATTTTTCCCGATCACGATCCTGTTTAACCTACTACGTGCGAATGATTGAAGATCGTCGCGGCGTCCTGATATGGTGATGGCAGATTCGTCATCTTTCTTTGTCGGGACTTAACCATGCGCTCAAAGATGTCCGCCGAAATCGGAAAATCCTTCGCCGATCCGACCAACATTCACTATGTCTGGCGGGTTCAGGAGCATCTCGGCGACGGCACGCACGTGGTTCTGATTCGCGCGGGTGAACCGTCGCGCCGCAAGACGGTCTCGTTGTGGGCGCTCAAGAACCGCCGTCTGTTCGTCCCGGTGGAACAGGAACTGGCCTGACCGCGAGGCGCGTTCGCGCACCGAAAAATTCCAGCCGTAATCTGAAAACGCGGGCGCGCTGATCGGCCCGCGTTTTTTCTTGTCCGGTCAGCGCTGGAAATCGCCGGCGCGATAGGCCGTCGGGTGACGGACCGGCACCGAGCGCAATTCCCCCACATTGGCGCAGCCGAGCTGCCCAAGCGCCGCCTGCATCTCATCAATAAAGAGGTCTATGACGTGGCCCGGACCGCGCATGCCCAGCGCACCCAGGCTCCACAAGACCGCCTTGCCCGCCAACGCCCCATCGGCGCCGAGCGCCATCGCCCGCGCCACGTCGGTGCCGGAGCGGATGCCGCTGTCCAGCAGGACGCTGAGCTTGCCCTTGGCCGCTTCGACAATAGCCGGCAGGACGTCGATCGAGGCTGGCAGCGCCTCGATCTGGCGCCCACCGTGATTCGAGACCAGAACCCCGTCGATGCCGAGTGCGATCGCCTTTTCGACGTCGCCGGGATGCATGATGCCTTTCAGCACCAGCGGCTTCTTCCAGCGGTCGCGATACTTCGCCACTTCGTCCCAGTTGAAGGCGCCGCCCATTTCGGTGGCGGAGAACTTCGCCATCTCCTGAATGCCCGCGTTGCGCGGCATGTACGCCGCCAGATTGGCAAAGCGCGGTACCCCGTGGTCCTTCATCGAATAGATCCAGCGCGGCGCCGTCAGCGCGTCGAGGCGCAGCTTCATGGTGAGCCGGAACGGCTGGGTGATGCCGCCCTTCACTTCGCGCGGCCGGACCGTCCGGATCGGCGTGTCCATGGTCAGCATCATGACGTGCACGCCGGCCACTTCGGCACGCCGCAACAGGTCCATGCCGATCTTGTGGTTGTCGCGATGGCAGCGATAGAGCTGGAACCACAGCACGTCGGGCGCCAGTTCGGCGGCGCGCTCGACATCGATGCCGGCCACCAGCCCCAGCACATACGGCACGCGCGCCTTCTGCGCCGCCTTGGCCATCGCCACATCGGCGCCGGGAAACACGACCGAAGGACCGCCCATCGGCGCAATGCCGAACGGCGCGCTGTAGGGACGACCGAACAGCATCGCACTCGCCGGTGGCGGCGAGATCACCTTGCCGTAACGCGGCACCAGTTCGACGGCGTCGAGCGACGCCCAGTTGCGGCTGATGTTGTTGTCGCTGCCACCGGCGCCGCCATCGGCATATTCGAATGCGAAATTGGGAAGGCGTTTGCGCGCCGCCCGGCGAAGGTCGGCGCTGGTGGGATAGCGGCGCTTGAGAGCCAGCCTGGCCTCCATCGCCTCTCGCGACTCTGCGGCCGCGGCGGGTGCTTTATCGTGCATGGGGCGACTTTATGTCGAAACCGTGAACAGGTCGACACAGGTTTCGCCAACGATTCCCGCCGGCTGTGGGCCGAACGTTGAACCGGAAGGGTTGCGCTGCTATGTTAAACGGATCGCGAGAGAGAGCACGTCACTGTGCCGCCGAAGGGGCAACCACCCGGGAAACTCTCAGGCACAAAGGATCGCGACGGATAAATCCTCTGGAGAGTGACGCCCGCAGGCGTCCGCCGAAGGAGTAAGTGGACCGGCCGCGATGGCCGGCACCACGAAAGCTCTCAGGCCTCATGACAGACCGGGTCGCGCAGCAGGAAGTCCCTGCTGCCACACGTCATGAGGCATGCGATGAGCACGATCAGGCCCCTTCCGTCTTCTGCCGCCGTTCTGAACCGCCGTTACGACGCCCTCGTTCTGGGTGCAGGCATCGTCGGCATCTCGACCGCCTACTATCTCAACAAGCAGGGCCTCGATGTCCTGGTTGTCGACCGGCTATCCGGCCCCGGCCTCGACACCAGCTTTGCCAATGGCGGGCAGGTATCGGTGTCGCATGCCGAACCCTGGGCGAACCCGACCGCGCCGCTGAAGGTCCTGAAATGGCTGGGCCGCGACGACAGCCCGCTGCTGTTCCGCCCTCGCTTCGATCCCGGCCAGTGGTACTGGCTGGCCTCGTGGCTGGTGGAGTGCCTGCCCAACCGTACCCGTGCAAACACGACCGAGATCATCAAGCTGGCGCTTGCGTCGCGGCGCGCGATTCAGGAGATCCGCGCGACGGAAGGTCTCACCTACGATCACCTGACACGCGGCATCCTGCATTTTTATCGCGATGGTCGTGAATTTGAATCCGCGATCGCCGCGGCCGCGTTGATGCGCGAGATCGGCTGCGAGCGCGAGATCGTCGATCGCGATCGGATCATCGAGATCGAGCCGGCGCTGGCGTCGGCCAAAGACAGGATTGTCGGCGGGACCTACACCGCCGCCGATGAAAGCGGCGACGCGCATAAATTCACCACAGAGCTGGCCGAAGTGTGCCGCAGGAACGGCGTTTCCTTCCTGTGGAATGCCGAAGTCACGGCCTTGCGTCAGGACGGGACGCGCCGCCTGACCGGCGCCGAAGTGAAGCTGCTGGGCACCGGCCAGTATGCGGAACTGAAGTCCGACGCGACCGTGGTCGCCCTCGCCTCGTGGTCGCGCGAACTGGTACGTCCGCTCGGCATCTCGCTCAACATCTATCCCGCCAAGGGTTATTCGGTGACGATCCCGACCTCGGAGGCACACAAGGCGCCGCATGTCTCGCTCACCGACGACGAGTACAAGCTGGTCTATTCCAGGCTCGGCGACCGGTTGCGCGTGGCCGGCACCGCGGAGCTGTCGGGATACGAACGCAACCTGCGCCCGGTGCGCGTGAAGGCGATCCTCGACAATGTGCGCGGCATCTTTCCCGACGCAGGCGATTTCGATGCCGCGACGGCCTGGACCGGTTTGCGGCCGGCGACGCCATCCAACGTACCCTATGTCGGGCGCACAAAAGTCACCGGGCTCTATCTCAACACCGGACACGGCACGCTGGGCTGGACCATGGGACCCGGCAGCGGCGCGAAAGTCGCGGAGATGATCGCGGAAGATGAAAAGCGCTCTGGCAGAAAGGCAGCAAACACCGGCTCGTCGTCACTGGCGAGCGTCGCCTAGATCGGAAAGGCCAGCGGCTGATATCAGCCGCTGGCACTGATCCTCAGAACATCTTCCCGCTGTCTGGCACCTTGAGATCGGGGTGCAGCAGGACGACCGCGCCGTTTTCGTCCGGCACGCCGAGCACCAGCACCTCGGACATGTACTTGCCGATCTGGCGCGGCGCGAAATTCACCACCGCCACGATCTGACGACCGACCAGTCTGTCCGGGGTGTAGTGAACCGTGAGCTGCGCCGAGCTCTTTTTTATACCAAGTGCGCCGCCGAAATCGATCCTGAGCTTGATCGCCGGCTTGCGCGCCTCGGGAAAGGGTTCGGCTTCGATGACAGTGCCGACACGAATGTCGACGGCATCGAACTGATCGTAGGAAATCGGGCCCGGCCGCAGCCGAGCCCCGTCCGCATCGTTCATCGGCAACTGTTTATTTTTGCGCGGTCTTCTTGGCGATGAGTGTCTTGACCTCATCGAGGCTGTCGGTGACCCGCTTGTTGATCACGTCGAATGCCTCGCCCTGCGAACGGGCGACCATCTCAGCCAGCTCGCGTGCATTGGCGATCCCGCGCTTGAAGGCTTCCTTGAACAACTCGGTCTGGCGGGCGGCCTTGTCTTCCGGGCTGCCGGCGGTCATCACGTCGCGCGCGGCGTGCGACGCCTCTTCCATCATCTGGCGCAGGATTTCGGTCTGGCGGCGGGCAATGGCCTGCATACCTTCGATGGCCAGCTGGTTTGCGGCGGTCAGCGCCTCGATGTTGCGACGCTGACTGGCGACGACCTGCTCCATATCAACGCCGGTCACCTTGAGGTCGCCCATCATCTTGCTGGCGTCCATCATCTTGGAGAAGTCGAAATCACCGAATGGATTGTTAGGCTTAGCCATGAGATGATCCTCTATCTGGTACGGCGTGAGTGCAGGACAAACAGTCTCCCCTCCGCGCCTCGTCTTGTCAAATTACAGTCCGGATTGCGTAGCTTGCGCGGGACGACGCCGCGGCAGGCTGCGCGCAAACATCTCAGCCTGTTTCAGCGCGCGGTCGAGTGCGGCCATGGTCTTGGCGTTGTCCTCGCCCTCGTCGCTGAGCCAGACGCGCATCACATAGGCGTAAATCCCGGCCAGCGCCTTCACGCGCAAGGGGCCGAGCAGGCCGCCGGTCTGAACGCCGGCGGCGGCGGCCATCCAGGCAATCGAGTGAAGCAGCTGCGTACCCGAACAGAGCAGCGACATGGGATCGCGCGGCAGGTCGGCAAGCAGTGAGCTCAGCGCACCCTTGTAGGGCGCCAGTGCATCGAAACGCCGCATGAAGATATCGAACAGCCGGTCGCGGATGCCGGCGTCATCGTCCGTGGCGAAGTCGACCCCGGCCATCGTGGCGCGGTCGATCCGCCGCACGAAGGCGGACAGGATCGCCGCCTTCGACGGAAACAACCCATACAGTTCGCCAAGGCTGAGGCCGGCTTCACCAGCAATGTCGGCGAGCGTCAGGCTACGCCAGCTCTGGCCTTCGGCCAGCGCCAGAGCAGCATCGATGACCCGGTCTTCAGGATTTGCGGATGAGGCGCCGGCTCCCGCCTTAGCCACTTTCCGGACTCGCGATTTCGCCTGTTTCGCCATCGTCTTTGCCTCCGCGTTCACTCTTATCTGGGAAAGCGCCCATGGCAAGTCAAAGGCCTTCTCTCTAAAGGATTTGTCAAATTGCGAACAAAGCCTCAAAATTCCCTTGCAACCAAATAGGTTAAGACGGAATGCGCCGGACTCTGGCGATGGCTCTGGCGGCACTCGGCGTGCTGGCCGTCTGCAGTGCGGTTCTGGGCTATTTTTACATCCAGTCCCGCGACGCGCTCATCGTCGATGCCGAGCAGAATCTGCGCACCATCGCGAGTGAGGCCGCGAACGAGGTCAATCACCTCTTTCACCCGGCGCGAACCGCCGTTGAGCAGCTTCAGGATGCCGGGCTCCAGGATTTCGACAGCGACGATCTTGAGCGGCTGTTTTTCTCGATCGCCTCGGCACCGGTACGGGCCAATGCCCAGATTACGGGCGTCTATGTCGGAATGTCCGACGGATCCTTTCTTCAGGTGCAAAGCCTCATACCCACGGACCTGGCGCCGCTCGGCTCGCTGCCGGCCGGTTATGACAATCTGATCCGTCGCATTCTGCGTCAGACACCCCACGGACTCAGCGCCGCATGGCTCTACCGCGACGATGTCAGCGGCGTATGGCTACGGTCATCGAAAACTCCATCCGCTTACGATCCGCGTGAACGCCCCTGGTATCAAAAGGCGGTGGCGCAGAACGGACTGTCATGGAGCGAGCCCTACACATTTGCGTCGTCCGGCGAGATCGGCATTACCCTCGCAACACCGGTGCGCACCCGCGACGGCGCGCTGTGGGGTGTGATCGGCGTCGACATCGCCATCGCATCCCTCTCAAGCACCATTCTCGACTACCGGCAGCGGCGAATCGGCAACAACGCTGTTCTATTCGTTGGCGACGCGGCTGGGCGCCTGATCGGCCATTCGCGCCTGCTCGATGCCATCTGGAATATCCGTCACGGCACCGGAGGCACGATCGAAGCGGCGACCGATATCCACCGGGTTCATCGCCAGGATCGTAATGATCTTGTCCTATTCAACGCCATCAAAAGCACCGATACCGTCTATAGCGCCGACAACAACGGCCGCGAAGTTCTGGGCATGCGCATGGCGCTGGATGGCGCGCTCCGCATTCCCATGTTCGTCTATATCGGCGAGCCGGTGGATGACATTGTCGGCGTCGCCATCGCGCGACTGCAGCGGAACATCGCGCTTCTTGCCGGCCTGACGATGGTCTTGCTGATCGTCGCAACCTACGCGGCGAAACTGCGGCGCGAGGTTACTATGCGCAAGCGCACCGAGCTGGCGCTGGCCCAGGCCCGCGACACCGCCGAGGAAGCGACGCGCGCAAAATCGTCGTTTCTGGCCATGATGAGCCATGAAATCCGCACGCCTATGAACGGCGTGATGAGCATGGCCGAGATGCTGGAGCAGACAGACCTGACCGAAGACCAGCGCGGCATGTCGTCGGTGATTCGAGGATCCGCCGGCGCACTCCTGACGATCATCAACGACATACTGGATTTCTCGAAGATCGAGGCCGGCAAGCTCGATATCGAGACGACGCCGTTCTCGCTGGTCGACACGGTGGAAAGTGCCGGCGAATTGATCGCTGGCCGCACCGAGGAAAAGGGCATCGGCCTTGTCATCGATATTGCGCCGACCGTCCCCAATCAACTCGAAGGCGATCCGACACGGCTGCGCCAGATCCTGCTCAACCTGATGGGCAACGCGGTGAAATTCACCGAAACCGGCGAAGTCGTGCTGCGCGTCTCGCTCCTTGACACGCAAGATCACACGGCGCGGTTGCGCTTTGAAGTGGTCGACACCGGCATTGGCCTGACCGAAGCGCAGCAGGGAAAGCTCTTTCAGGCATTCGCCCAGGCAGACACCTCGACATCGCGCAAATACGGAGGCACCGGCCTCGGCCTGTCGATCTCGCAGCGGCTTTGCGAAATGATGGGCGGGCGCATCGGCGTGACGTCCACTTCAGGCGAGGGCTCTACCTTCTGGTTCGAACTGCCGTTTCCCGTGCTCGCCCCCACCCCCGATGCGCCTGGAATCGCCATCGACGATGCCCGGGTTGCCGCCATCGGCTTCAAAGGCTCCGAACGCGCGGCCCTTGCTGGAATGCTTCGCGCAGCGGGCATCGACGAACCTTTGTGGCTGGAGAGCGGCCCGCCTTTCGGCCCCGCCACCGCCGACCGCTCCGTCGTGCTGGTGCGCGCCGATCCCGGCACACAGGCCTCTCTCGAACTCGTGCCCCAGATTGACGGCAGCGAAAACCCTCGGCGGCGGGTCGTGCTCATCGCCCCGCGTGGTCTCGCCTCGACCCTGCAGGCGGCAACACAAAAAAACTTCTTCACGACGCTGACGCTGCCGATCCGCCGCCATCGCCTGTGGCATGTTCTGGCGGCGGCACTGGGACGTGTAGAACTGGGACAACGTCAGGCCGGCGCAGCGAACGACGCGATCGGCTGGATACCGCCGACAGTCGAAGAAGCGCGCGCCGCCAGCGCACTTCTTCTGGTGGCTGAAGACAATCCGACCAACCAGACCGTCATCCGCCGGTTGCTCAACCAGCGCGGCTTTGCCCATATGATCGCCAATAACGGCGTCGAGGCAATGCACCTTCTGGAGCATGGCGGTTACGGCATGCTGCTCACCGATTTCCACATGCCGGAGATGGACGGCTTCCAGCTGACCCATGCGATCCGCGAGCGTGAAAAGAACGAAGGCGGAAACTACCTGCCAATCGTCGCCCTCACCGCCGACGCGCTTCCGGGTACCGAGAAGCAATGCCTTGATGCCGGCATGGACGGTTATCTGACGAAACCGATCGACAGTCAGGCACTGACCACCGCACTCGAAAGACTGTTGCCGCAGGCCCTGCCGTTGCGGCGCCGCGCCGATGCGGCGCCGCCAAGGACTTCGGCAGAAAGGCCCGTTGACGACGCAGCCATCGTCGATCTGGCACAGCTTATCGACATCTTCGGCGAACTGAACGACGACGCGCGGGACTTCCTTGTCGGCCTCGTTGACGATCTACCGCGCATGGTCGATGAGGTCGCGAACGCCATACACGATGGCGAACGGGCCCAGGCTCGCGATGCAGCGCATTCGCTCAAGGGAGCCACACGCTCCGCCGGACTCAAGCGCTTGGGCGACATCGCCTCGGCCATCCAGGATCATCTCGACAACGGCGACATGGATGCCGCCGGTGCGCTACATCACACGCTGGCGCCGGCGCTCGACGAACTGCGCCCTGTCCTCTCACGGCTCTGGCCTCAATCCGCCTTCGAACGGCCCACGGTGACCTGATGGCAAAAGACGATATCGCCTATGCGAAATTGAGCGTTCTGGTCGTGGAGGACGAAACGCACACGCGATCCGTCATCAAGACGATGCTGCGGCGCATGGAAATCCGCATCATCGAAGAAGCGGCGAACGGTCGCGACGGATTGCTCAAGGTGGTGTCCGACAGGCCGCATATCGTGCTCTGCGACATCCACATGCAGCCGATCAACGGGCTCGAATTTCTCCAGACGCTGCGCAAGATGGAGGATCCCGGCGTCCGCGATACCCCCGTGATTTTTCTGACCGCCGACGCCAATCGCGACAGCGTCGTGGTGGCGAAGGCAAATGCCGCGAACGGCTATCTGGTGAAACCGATTTCGCTCAGCGCGCTGAAGTCGCGCATCGACCAGATCGCCGCGCCGCTGAAGCTCTAACCGGCGAGTTCGCGCGACCGTTTGGTTGCGACGGCGATGGCGCGGGCCATAAGGTCCTGCAGCCCGCCCTCTTTCGCCATCAGGACATCGAGTGCAGCCGCCGTCGTACCGCCGGGCGATGTCACGTTGCGGCGCAATTGGTCCGCCGCCTCGGTCGACCGATGCAGCAATTCGCCTGAACCGGCCACCGTCGCCCGCGCAAGCTTGAGCGACAGGTCGACGGGAAGCCCGGCGGCCACGCCGGCCTCGGCGAGGCATTCGACCAGCAGGAAGACATAGGCTGGACCGCTCCCCGACACCGCGGTTACCGGATCGATCAGGCTTTCGTCATCAACCCAAGCCACCTCACCGACCGCCGAGAGAAGCTGCGTCGCGACCTCTTTCTGCGCAGCCGTCACCCGCGCGTTGGCACAGGCCACCGTGATGCCGCGGCCGATGGCCGCCGGGGTATTGGGCATGGACCGCACGATGGCGGCCTCGCTGCCGAGATGGGTCTCGAACACCCGCAGCGTCTTGCCGGCGGCGATGGACAGAAAGAGCGTCTCGGCGCTGACGAAGCACCGGTAGTGCGGCACAATCGCGTCCATGCCCTGCGGCTTGGTCGCGAACACCACCACACGCGGCGCAAACCCGGCAGCGACACCGGCCGCATCGGCGACAATGGTGACAGACGCATTGCCGCGGAAACCTGCGATGGGGTCCGCGTGGGGTTCAACGATGGTGACGGGTTCGGACGTGCCGCGGGCGAGCCAGCCGCTGAGCAGCGCGCTGCCCATCTTGCCGCATCCGACCAGCAGCACGCCGGATCGGCGCGCGCTCATGACGGCATCAAACTATCAGGCTTCGCCGATCGGATCGAGGCAAGCCGCGGTCACGGCTTCCGCCGGGTCCTTGCCGCCCCAGATCACGTACTGGAATGCCGGGTAGAAGCGCTCGCATTCATGCAGCGCGACATCGACCAGGTCTTCGAGCTGCTCGACCGCGGCACCGCGCGCGCCGCGCAGCGGCACGGCGTGCCGGAAGATCGGCTGGCCGTCTTCGGAGGACAGGTCGAAATGGCCGAGCCAGAGGCGCTCGTTAGTGAGCGCCAGCAGTTCGTTGACCGCCGACTTGCGATGCTTGGGGACTTTAAGATCCAGCGCGCAGGAGAAGTGCAGCGCGCTCATATCCGGGCTCCAGGCGAAGTAGACGCGATAATCGCACCACTTGCTGGGAATATGCGCCATCAGCTCTTCATCGTTGGCGCGCTCGAACGGCCATTCATGGGCCGTGATGATTTCTTCGATGAGATCCAGGGGATTGGAATTCGGTCCGGCCGTGGCGGCAACCGAGACTTGCGGCATGGGTTCTGCCTCCCAAAGGCGCTGCGCATACTGTCCGGCCCCGGGGATCGCCTTCCTCAAAACTCAGGATCGAAGTCCCAAACTTCTAGGAAATCTTGTGTGCGACGCGGCCCCGAAACGCTACAGAAAGTAGGGTCGCATAACGGGAATCGGCGTCGCAAGGAAATTAAAGCGCTTTGGTGGATTACCTGTGGAAAAAAAGCCGCTTTCCGCCAATTCCCTCCTACGACGCGACGGCTGAGGCGCCGGCGCGGATTTTAAGCGCCGGACTGCGACTGGTCCGGCGTGCGCGTGCGCAACAGCTCTTCGAGGTCGGCAACCCTGGCCGCCAGAGCCTCGTTTTCTTCACGCGCCCGCACGGCCATCGCCTTCACCACCTCGAATTCCTCGCGGGTCACGAGGTTCTGGTTCTTCAGCCACGCTTCGAGCCGCGTCCGCAACTGCGCCTCGATCTCGTCGCGCACGCCGGTCAGCGCGCCCAGCGCGCCGCTGGCGGCACGGGCCATATCGTCGATCAGGCGGTTATCGGCTGGCATCTGAATCCTCCGGTCACGGTCACCCCCCATTATGAAGACAGGGCGCGGCGTTGCAACAGACGGCAGTGCCGCCTATAACCGACCGGGTCGCGTCGTCGCAGGAATCTTCCACACATGGCCATGATCGTCGTCACCGGCGGCGCCGGATTCATCGGCTCCAATCTGCTG
Source organism: Alphaproteobacteria bacterium (assembly GCA_965279355.1). Lineage (GTDB taxonomy): Bacteria > Pseudomonadota > Alphaproteobacteria > CACIAM-22H2 > CACIAM-22H2. The sequence goes on from OZ257155.1 coordinate 2,064,567, forward strand.
GCCGCCCTCGAGCGCCGCGGCGGCGCCGATCTCGTCGTGGTCGACCGGCTGGGCAGCGACGACAAGTGGCGCAACATCGCCAGGCGCGAAATCGCCGACATCGTTCCGCCGGAACAGTTGTCGAGCTTTCTCGATACGCATGAGCGCGAGATCGAGACGATCTTCCATCTGGGCGCGATCTCGACCACCACCGAATCCGACGCCGATCTCATCGTGCGCGAGAATTTCCGCTTCACCCTGTCGCTGTGGAACTGGGCGGCGCAGAACGAGCGGCGGTTCATCTACGCATCATCGGCCGCGACCTATGGCGACGGCGCCGCCGGCTTCGACGACGATGCATCGCCTGGCGCGCTGGCGAAGCTGCGCCCGCTCAATCCCTATGGCTGGAGCAAGCACCTTCTCGACCGCCGCGTGGCGCGGCTGCTGGCCAACGCCGCAGTCCGTCCGCTGCAGCATGTCGGCCTGAAATTCTTCAACGTCTACGGGCCGAACGAGTATCACAAAGGCGGGCAGCGCTCGGTCGTGCACCATCTCTTCCCCCGCGCGAAAGCCGGCGAGAAGGCAGTGCTCTTCAAGTCGCACAATCCGAAATACAAGGATGGCGGCCAGCTCCGCGACTTCATCTGGGTTGGCGACTGCGTCTCCGTCATGCTGTGGCTGCTCGACCATCCGAACGTGAACGGGCTGTTCAACCTCGGCACCGGCAAGGCGCGGAGCTTCGTCGATCTTGCCAAGGCGCTCTATGCCGCGACCGGCAGCAAGCTTGAGATCGACTACGTGCCGACCCCGGTCGAGATCCGCGACAAGTACCAGTATTTCACCGAAGCGAAGATGGAACGGCTGCGCGCCGCCGGTTACACGCTACCGATGACGTCGCTCGAAGACGGCATCGGCCTCTACGTGAAGAACCATCTCGCCACCGACGACCCTTATGTCTGAAAATCTTTTGTCATCCCGTGCGCAGTGCAGCGCGCAGCTGTGCACTGCAGACACGGGACCCACCGCAATAGGTCCCGGGTTAGCAGCGCAGCATTTCATGCTGCGCAGCACCCGGGATGACAGGTAAGAGAAGCCATGCTCACCATCGCCTTCCCGACGATCGATCCCATTGCCATCCAGCTTGGGCCGCTGGCCATCCGCTGGTACGCGCTGGCCTATATCGCCGGTATCGTGCTGGGCTGGCGCTACGCGCTTTATCTCTCGCAGCGCCCACCCGTGTTCATGACGCGGGAAGCCATCGACGATTTCATCGTCTGGGTGACGCTGGGCGTCATCCTCGGCGGACGGCTCGGCTTTGTCTTCTTCTATCAGCCCGGCCGCTTTCTCGAGAACCCGCTGGAAGCGCTGCAGCTCTGGCACGGCGGCATGTCGTTCCATGGCGGACTGGTCGGCGTGCTGGTCGCGGTGGCCATCTTCGCGCACCGCCGCGGCATCTCCGGTCTTTCGCTGGGCGACATTGTTGCCAGCGTGACGCCGATTGGCCTGTTCTTCGGCCGCCTCGCGAATTTCATCAACGGCGAACTTTACGGCCGCGCGACCGATGTCCCGTGGGCAATGGTGTTTCCCGGCGGCGGGCCGGCACCGCGCCATCCCAGCCAGCTCTACGAAGCACTGGCCGAAGGACTCATCCTGTTCCTGGTGATGATCTGGTTCAATCACCGCACGGAGTGGCGGCGCCAGCCCGGCCGGATCGGCGGCGTGTTCCTCTGCGGCTACGCCGTCGCGCGCATGTCGGGTGAATTATTCCGCGAGCCGGATTCCTATCTCGGATTCCTCTTGGGCGGAGCAACGATGGGGCAGCTTCTGTCACTGCCGATGTTGCTCGGCGGTGCGTATCTTATCATCGCCGGCAGCAAACGGAAGCCCCTCCCCGTCCACGTGAAATGACCCCGCTCGGCGCGGAGATCGCCCGGCAGATCGAGCGAGACGGCCCGATGCCGGTCGAATCATTCATGCGCCTGTGCCTGTCACATCCCGAACACGGCTATTACCGGACACGTCCGCCGATCGGCGCCGCGGGCGATTTCATCACGGCGCCGGAGATCAGCCAGATCTTCGGCGAACTGATCGGTCTCTGGGCCGCGGAGATCTGGATGGCCATGGGACGGCCGGCGCCGATCCGCCTGATCGAACTTGGACCCGGTCGCGGCACCCTGATGAAGGACGCGCTGCGCGCCGTCGCAAAAGTTGTTCCCGAATTCCGCACCGCCATCGATCTCCATCTGGTCGAGATCAATCCGCTGCTGCGCGCAACACAGCAGGATGCGTTCGCCGACGCCACGCCGCGTTGGCATGATAATCTGACGACGGTACCCGACGGTCCCGCCATCATCATCGCCAACGAGTTCTTCGACGCGCTGCCGATCCGTCAGGTCGTGCGCGATGGAAACACCTGGCGCGAGCGCGTGGTGACGCGTGATGGCGATGCGTTTGCGTTTGCATCAGGCACCACGGCGGACGGACTGGCCAACGCCCCCGACGGCGCCATCGTTGAGACCTCTCCCGAAGGCGAAGCGCTGGCCGGTGCCATCGCCGCCCGAATAGCCACACAAGGAGGCGCTGCGCTCATTATCGACTACGGGCCGATGACCCGCGGCACCGGTGACACCCTGCAGGCGCTGCGCGCGCAGCAAAAGGTCTCCCCTCTTGCCGAGCCCGGCCTTGCCGATCTCACCGCTCATGTCGATTTTGCCGGATTGGCCGAAGCTGCCCGCGCCAGCGGCGCGATCGTCTACGGGCCGATACCGCAGGGGCGTTTTCTTCATCGCCTTGGCATTGCCGCCCGCACCGCAATCCTTCTCAAGACCGCGTCCCCGACGCAGGCCCGCACGCTCACCGGCGCGGTAGGACGCTTGATTGACGACGCCCAAATGGGCACCCTCTTCAAGGCTGTCGCAGTCCTAGACTCCTGTCTGCCCGTTCCTCCTGGATTCGATCCGATATGCTGAGCCCCAGATGCTGAGCCTTGGCCCTCTCAATCGCCTGGACGGCGTGCGTCACGCGTTCTTCACCCGCGAAGGCGGCGTGAGCAACGGCGTCTTCACATCGCTCAACTGCGGGCTGGGTTCCGGCGATACGATCGAGAATGTTCAGACCAACCGCGCGCGCTGCGCCGAGCGCCTCGACGTGGCACCGGATCAGCTGCTCACGCTCTATCAGGTGCACAGCGCCGATGCGGTGACCATCGACGCGCCGTTTCAGAGCGATGACCGACCCCGGGCCGACGCCATGGTCACCAACCGCCCAGGCATCGCGCTTGGTGTGCTGGCTGCCGATTGCGCGCCGGTCCTGCTGGCCGATGCAAAGGCGCGCGTGATCGGCGCCGCCCATGCCGGCTGGAAGGGTGCGCTCAGCGGCGTCGTGGCATCGACGGTAAAAGCCATGGTCGCGCTCGGCGCGGACCCGGCCAACATCGTTGCCGGCATCGGTCCCTGCATCGCGCAGCGCTCCTATGAAGTCGGCCCGGAATTTCCGCTGCACTTCACCCAGAAGAATGCCGAATACGAAATTTTCTTTGCGCCGTTCCGCAACCGCGACGGTGCCGCGAAATTCCTGTTCGACCTGCGCGGCTTTGTCGGCGCGACACTCACAGAGGCTGGCGTCAAACAGGTCTATGACTTGCCGCACGACACCTGCCGTGAGGACCGCTTCTTCAGCTATCGCCGCACCTGCCTGCGGGGTGAAAATGACTACGGACGCGGCCTGTCGGCAATCGCGCTGGAGCCATGACCCGGAATGCCGTACCTCGCTCTGCTCGCGCTGTTTTTTGTGATCTGTCTTCTGGTGACCTGCATTGTGGCTTAACCGACTGCTTCCGCTGTTGGCTCTGACGCTGGCGCTTGCCGCCTGTGGCGAATTGCCGCGCCCATTCCAACCCGAGACCAAAAACGACGACAATCCGCTGCTTGTGCTGAAGGATCGCGCAGGCGTGGTCATCCGCCCGGTTGAGGGTCTACCGCCGGACAGCAGCCAGGCTCTGACCGAAGCGCTCTCCTCCGCGCTGCAGGCGCAGGGCATCGTCGCGACGACGGGGGCCGGCAACGCCGCGAGCCTGACCCTCAGCGGCATCGCGTGGAAGGAAGCCGACGGCTATCTGGTGACGCTGGTTCTGACGGAACCCAAGGGCGCGCCGATGCGCAGCGTGGTCGCGCATCTCGGCAATCAGGCCTCGACCGAAGCGAAAGCATGGGCCGGCTACGCAACGGCGATGGCCAAATCCGTCGCCGCCGCGTTCGAGAGCGAAGGAACGAACCCCGGGAACACTGCCAAGCCACGGATCATGATCGGCGCCGTGACCGGTGTTCCCGGCGACGGCGGCCGCGCGCTGGAACGCTCGCTTGGCTTCACGCTGCGTCGAAACACCATCGAGGTGACCGACAGCGCGGCCGAAGCAACCCACCTCGTTGTCGGCACCGTGCGCATCGCGCCGCCGCGCGGACCCACCGGCAATGAAATCCAGAACATCCAGGTCCAATGGACGGTGACGCGCGCCGACAAGTCCGAGGTCGGTCAACTGCGTCAAGCCAACGACGTGCCCGCCAGGATGATCGACCGTGACTGGGCGCAGATCGCGCTGGCTGTCGCCGAAGCCGCCGCCGAGGATATCGCGCAGCTGGTGATCAGGGCGCCGTCAGCGCAGCGCTAGGCATCACGCCGGCTTGGGTGCCAGCGCCTCGATGATGCGGCAATCCGAGATGCTGCCGCCCTGACACTGACCGATGAGGTGGCGCAGTTCTTTTTCCAGCCGCTTCAGGTCGCTGATTTTCTTCGTCACGTCGTCCAGATGATTGCGCGCGATGCGGTCCGCAGCAGTGCAATCCTGATCCTCGTGGCTTGAGAGCTCCAGAAGCTCCTTCGCCTCATCCAGGCTAAAGCCGAGGTCCCGCGCCCGCCGGACGAAATGCAGCCGGGCGACATGCTCTTTTCCATAGGCCCGGTAGTTCCCGGCCGTGCGCGGCGGCTTGGGCAGGATTCCGATCCGCTCGTAATAGCGGATGGTTTCCGCCTTGCAGCCGGTTTCCCGGGCCAGATCGCCGATTGTGATTTCGGTATGGGCCATATGCATCCACCGCTTGACCTTGTAGTCGCTACAACCCCCATCTTAGGAGAAGTCCGAAGTCTCCCAAAGGATTGTGAGCATGGCCGACCATTGTTGCGCACCCAGCACCCCGCCCCGGGATGACCGCTACCGGCGGATCATCATCGCCGCCTTGGTGATCAACGCGGGCATGTTCGCGGTCGAAGTTGTGGCGGGCCTTGCCGCCGCATCGGTCGCCTTGCAGGCCGACGCGCTCGATTTCCTGTCCGACGCCGCCAATTATGCGATCAGCCTTCTGGTGCTCGGGATGGCGCTGAAATGGCGCGCGCGGGCCGCCCTGCTGAAAGGCTGGTCGCTCGGCGTTCTCGGACTTGTCGTGTTTGCCTCTACCGTGGGTAACGTCCTCGCCGGAACGGTGCCAGAAGCCGGCGTCATGGGCCTGGTCGGCACGCTGGCGCTCATCGCCAATGTCGGCGTCGCGGCGATGCTGTTCGCCTATCGCACCGGCGACAGCAACATGCGCTCGGTCTGGCTGTGCTCGCGCAACGACGCCATCGCCAATGTCGGCGTGCTGCTGGCGGCGCTGGGCGTGTTCGGCACCGCGACCGGCTGGCCGGACGTCATTGTCGCTTCTGTCATCGTCGGGCTTTCCGTCTCGGCGGCCGTCCAGATCATCCGTCAGGCGAACGCGGAACTTCGCCATACACTTCACGCTGCTGCGGAGTAAGCGCCATGCCCGACATCGATCCAGCCCAAACCTATTTTCTGCTGTTGGTCGTCCAGGCGTTGCATCTGCTGCATCACCGGCTGGCTAAACGACACATCGGATTTACTGAGGTCCTGGCGGGCGCTGTGTTGCTGGTGCCGCCGGGAAGCGCGCTCGTGCCGGCATTCGTTCTCATCGCCGCGCATCTTCTGCTCGTCACCGCGCAGGTCGTCGGCAGCCTGTTTATCCGCCGGCTGTCACCGGACTGGCGCTAGCACCCAGATACCTCAGGAACGATGGGCCCTATCGCCAGTTTCTATACTTATGAAAGTACAGGATACCCAGGGCGAGTTGGCGCGTTTGATCGGCGAATACGCCCATCTCAAACAGCAGGGCGTCGATACCCATGGCGGCCGGGAGTTGCGCGGTCTGCGCGTGCGCATGAAGGTTTTCTGGGACGGCAACCGCCGCGACTTGTCGCCGGCGGATAACGGTCGCCTGCGCGAGATCATCACCGCGATCGACAAGATGTCACTGGCTTAACGGCCAGACGAATGCGATCAGCGGCACGGCAAGCACGACTACCAGCACGCTGAGCGGCAGGCCCAGCCGCCAGTAGTCGCTGAACCGGTAGCCGCCCGGCCCCATGACCAGCGTATTGCACTGATGGCCGACCGGCGTGAGGAAGTCGCATGCCGCACCCACCGCGACCGCCATCAAAAACGGATCGGGATTGAGTCCCAGGCGCTGCGCGAAGCTCGCGCCGATCGGCGCCATCACCAACACCGTCGCCGCGTTGTTGAGAAAAGGCGTCACGGCCATTGCCGTCACCATGATTAGGCCCAGCATGATCATGGCCGGCGCGCCCTGCGCGCCCTGTGACAGCAGCCCGGCGATCAGCTCGGAACCGCCGGTCGTCCGCAGCGCATCGCTGATCGGTATCAGGGCCGCGAGCATGACAAGGATCGGCCACTCGATAGCCGCATAAGCTTCGTCGAGCGGAAGCGCCCGCGAGACAACCATCGCCACCGCGGCGATCAGAAACGCCGTGGCGGCGGAGACAGCACCGGTTGCCGCCAGCACCATCGCCAGCACCAGAATGACGACAGCCCGATAGCGCGGGCGGTTGCCGCCCAGCTGCACCGGACGTTCGGCGAGTGGAATGCAGCCCAGCGCCGACAACCGGTCCTCAGGCGCGCTGGCCCGGACGACAAGAAGATCGCCCACCCGGAACGTCACGCCGCGCAGCCGCGTCGTCAGCGGCTCGCCATGTCGGCTAAGCGCCAGAAGATTGATGCCGAACTGGTCCCGCAGCCGCAGGCTGCGCTCGGTCTGGCCGATCAGCCGCGAGCCCGGCGTCACAACCACTTCGGTGATCGGCGCCTCCAGCATCTCGTCTTCCGCATCCTTCCTGGCGTCCTTCTTGCTGTCCTTCTTTTCCTCCTTTTTCGCTTCGCCTTCCTCTTTCGCCTCCTTGTCGGCGAACAGCTCAAGCCCGGCGCCGACGACGGTGCGGTCGATGGCATCGACGTCACCCTCCAGCACCAGGATATCGCCGGCGTAGAGAACCCAGTGGCTGGCCGGCGTATACCGGCGGTTCTTTTCCCGAATGATCGCCGCCAGGGTCACATCGCCGCCGCCGATCTCCTCCAGTTCCTTCACGGTCTTGTCGACCAGCGGCGAGCCCGCAGGCAGCAAGACCTCTGCCTGATAGTTACCGACGGTGAAACCGGTCCCGGCCGCTTCGCCGTCCTGCTGTCGCAACAACCGCCAGCAGAACGCGACCAGGGTAATCCCGGCGATCGTCAGCGGAAGGCCGACCGGCATGAAGTCGAACATCGTGAAGGGTTCGCCCAGGATTTCCTGGCGCATGCGCGAGACGACGATGTTGGGCGAGGTGCCGATCAGCGTCATCAGCCCGCCAAGCAAGGCGCAGAACGACAGCGGCATCAGCAGGCGGGCGGGCGACGTCTTGTTGCGGCGCGAGAGCTGAATGGCGATCGGCAGGAAGATCGCCAGCGCCCCGATATTCTTCATGAACGCGGACAGGATCGCGACGATGAAGCCTAGCGAAATGATCTGGAGCTCGGTCGACTTCAGCCGCTGGATAAACGGACGCAGAACCAGTTCGGTGATCCCCGACCGGCTGATCGCGGCACTGACAACTAGTGCCGACGCGACGATGATGACGATATCGTCCCCGAAGCCGCGGAACGCAGCATCGGCTTCGACAACCCCGAATCCAATTCCGGCCACCAGACCAAGCAGCGCCACGAGGTCGTAGCGGATACCGCCCCAGATGAAGAGGCCGAGCACAACGGCAAGGATACCGAAAACGATAAAAGATTCGTGCGCCAGGACAGCCCCCTTAGCGCCGGGAAGGAAGCGCCGCGAAAGCAACCAACGCCCAGCGCGGTATTTGGTTCCGCGGTATCAGGGTCGATAGCTGCGGAAGACCATGACCCCGGCCAGCGCCGTGACCCGGCCCTCAGTGACAAGCGGCGCCAGCAGGCGCTCATAAAGGCGCCAGTCACCCGGTCTCGCGGATTCCTTGTTGTTCTGGGTGTAGACCGGAAATCGCGACGTGACGCAGCGGCGATGCTCATCGAGCGTCTGCTCGAGTTCAGGGCCGGCCATCAGTTCACCCAGTGTCTTTCCCTTGAGATTGCCGTACTGGGTGACGATCCGCTGCCCGACAAGACTGAAACGGAAATCGTCATCCTCCACGTCGATCAGGAAAACAGAGGGGAGCAGCGGCGCAATTTCAATCGGATCCATGTCGCGCCGGGCGGGTGGTTCGCCGCCTCGGCATTTTGAGCGCCAGTACGCATAAAAGCGGTGGAGATGACTGTCCGCGTCCTCCGGCAGAGCATCGTCGCCGACAATGACCTGAAATCGCACGCGCGCCATTCTCAGCACCGGGACTCGCGCATCACGGTCCGACATCACAACCCTGCCACGAAGATCCGTATAGCCAACGATACCACTCCCGGAAAATTAACACTTCTTAACCACGGGCGCGTACTCACTGCAACCAAAGTCTGATTGGATCCGCAGGAGCGATCTGGTTCTTTCGCTTGCGACAAAGGACACCCAAGAGATGCAGAACCAGATCAGCGAACATCGCTTCAGCGACTGGGAAATCGCCGTCATGGCATTCCTGGTGAAAGGCCGCTCGCCACAGGAGATCGGCGCTGCCCTTGGTGTCAGCGTGAATACGACGCGCGGCTATCTGCGGAAAGTCTTCGAGAAGACCGGCACGAGCGACTGCTTCTCAGCCGCGCAATGGGCCGCAGCGTGGCTGCCGCTTCTCTATCAGGCTCGCCACAGCCGGCACTGATAATCCAGACCGGCGCCGCGGGCGATCAGGTGTCGAGGACCTGGCGGATCGCTTCCGCGAGTTCCGCCCTCTCATACGGTTTCCTAAGCAGCCGAACGCCCTGCGACAAGAGTTTACCTTCGCCATTGGGCGTATCGATATATCCCGAGGTCAGCAGGATTTTCAGTTGGGGCATGAGGCGTCGCGCCTCCTCGGCAAGCTGAATGCCGTTCATGCCGCCCGGCATCACGATGTCGGTGAACAGCATCGCGATTGAGCTATCGGCCGCCAGGACGGCAAGGGCCGATTTTGCATCGCTTGCGCCTATAGCCCGATACCCGAGTGTCGTCAGCTGACGGACAACATACTCCGCGACAAGTTCGTCGTCCTCGACAACGAGGATGGTCTCGGTCCCCTTCTTATCTTTTCCCGGCGGCCGCCGATCCGACGGCGATGCAGCCGCTTCCCGGGCATCCCGCGTCGCCAGCGGCAGGTAGAGGCGCACATCGGTGCCAACCCCAACCACGCTGTTGATGTCGACGAAGCCGCCGCTCTGCCGGACAAATCCATAGACGATGCTGAGGCCCAGCCCCGTTCCTTTTCCAAGTTCTTTTGTCGTGAAGAAGGGCTCGAAAACCCTGGCAAGAACGGCGGGCGTCATACCGGCGCCGCTGTCGGCAACCGAAATCACCACGTAATTTCCTGGAAGCCGGTCCGGATGCCCGGCGAGAGCCGCCTCGTCCAATTTCACGGATGACGTCGAGATTCTCAGAGTGCCGCCTTTGGACATTGCATCGCGGGCATTGACGGCCAGGTTGAGGATCGCCGTTTCAAGCTGCGAACGGTCGGAGACGATCGGCGGCAACCCCTCTTCCAGAGTCTTCTCTACGACAACGTGCGCCCCAAGCGTCCGCCGCAGCAGGGGTTCGAACTCCACAATCAGATGATTGAGCTCGATCGGTTCAGGCTGCAACGGCTGGCTCCGGGCGAAGGCAAGAAGCCGCTTGATCAGGTCGGCGGCCCGCTCGCCGGCCTGCCTGATCAGCGATGCCTGAGCCGAAATCCGTGCGTCGCCCGGAAACTGGTCGAGCAGCGAGCTGCTGTTGCCGAGGATGACGGTCAGCAGATTGTTGAAATCGTGCGCGATGCCACCGGTGAGCTGCCCGACGGTTTCCATTTTCTGAGTCTGATGGAGCTGCTCCTCAACCTGCCGCTGCACCGTCACATCGGTCAGGATACCGACCATATGCCGGGGCCCGTCGGCTCCACCGGGAATGGGCGTGATGCTCAACTCGTTCCAGAACTCCCGGCCATCCTTGCGATAATTGAGGAGAGTGACTGCCGCGGACCGGCAACCGGCAACCGCCTCGCGAAGCGTGCGAATCGCTGCAGCATCGGTCTGCGGGCCCTGGAGAAACCGGCAGTTGCGGCCAATGACTTCGTGCGCGGCGTAGCCGGTCATCGCCGAGAAGGCGGGATTCACGAAAGTAATCGGGCAGTCGGGCTGCGATGAATCCGTGATCACGACGCCGCCGCCCATGGCCTGGATCGCTGCTGCGAACTGCGCGCTTTCATCGGCCAGCTGACGCAGGCGGAATTCATCGTCGCGGCGGACAAGGATCGTCGACAGAAGATAAGCGATCGCCTGGCAGAACTGCGTGTCCTCGTCCGTAAAATCGCGCCGTGTCCGGCTATAGGCGCCGATGATACCGAACGACCGGCCTTTCGCCCGCAGCAGTACGTTGATGCCCGAGACGGCGCCATGCGAGCGAACCCAGGGCACCGGATTGAAGCGCGTGTCGCTCGTGTAATCGGAAACGACCACCGGCCCCTGATGCAGCAGTGAAAGCCCGGGCGGTGTCGGGACACTCATACCGAACCGGGCAGTGCCGATCAGACCCGGCTCCCAGCCGACGCCGGCAGTGAGCAGGTACGATGCATCCTTCTCCAGCTGCAACATCTGACAAAGATCGACCCTCAGCGCCGCGGCTAAAATCTCGCAGACCCGCTGCAAGAGTTTCCCGATCTCGATCTCTTCAAAAGCGAGCTGTCCGACGGCGGCGACGGCCTCCTGGTAACGGCCATAGGTGCGCGCGGCCTCGAGCGCCTTGTCGAGCTGCTGCCGCGTCCTTTCCGCTTCCTGCTCGGCAAGAATCTCGCGCGTGACATCCGTCGCCGTGCCGCGATAGCCAAGAAAATGGCCGTTCCCGTCGATCATCGGTTTGCCGCTCACCCGCCTGTATCGAGGACCGGCGGCCGTCATCTCGCAGTAATCGAAATCACGGAAGGGACGGCGATGCTCGAGATCATCGAGATGCTGCGCCGCGTCAGCCGGCAGATAATCGGGACTCATCAGGTCCCTTGCCGTTTTTCCGAGAATGCTGGCAGCCGAGGTGTTATGCGGCTCGCGACGACCGTAGAAGCCTTTAAAGCGGAGGTCCGGACCGGTTTCCCAGTACCAGTCCGATACCGAATCGGCAAAATCTTTAAAGCGCTGCTCGCTCTCACGCAGGGTTTCGCTGGAGACCTTCAAGGCACTTGCGACTTCTGAGAGTTCGCGTATTCCCAGCGTCTGTACGGCGGGGGAGCGATGGCCGGCACTTCCGGCAGCGGTTGCGAGCGCGTAAATGCCGTCAGAGAGGCGGCGGCCAACTAGGACGGCACCCAAAAGGCCCACAAACACTGTGGCCAGCCCGCCACCTCCGAAAATCGCAAAGTTGCGCCAGAACGGCTTGCGGTATTCAACGGCGGGAATGGCCAGACCGACGCTCCAGCCGGTCAGCTTCGACGGCGTAGTGACACCGAACGTCGTGATCCCTGTGTGATTAGTACCAGTCAGCGTTCGTTCGATTCCCCGCTGGGCGGCCTCCAGCATTTCCGGCAGAGCGGCTTTCTGCCCGATCAGTTCGCTGCCACGCGTGGACCGGGCAAGGATGGTCCCCTCGCGATCGAAGATGGTGGCGCTTGCCTTATCCCCGATTCCGATGGATTCAAATAGCCGGCCCAGTTCACCAGGCGCCTGGCTGGCGGCCAGGATGTATTTCTGTCCGCGCCCGCTTGTCACCGGCACCGCGGCGACGGTGACCATGTCACCGGTAATAACGCTCCTGAACAAGATCGGGGAAACGGCCGGCCGCCCTGTCGTGACAACCCTTTCATATGGAAAAAAACGCGGCGTTGGGAACTTCGCATCGAGCGGCGACGATGTGTTGAAGACGATCGCCGATGCGTCGCCCGTGAGCAGGGTCAATGTTTTCCAGTGCGGCTGACTGGCAAGGATACGCTTCGCTTCGGCGTAGACCAACTCGAGGTCCCCATCGACCATCGCGGTCGAGACCGCCATGGCACTTAGCGTGTCGAGGGTATCCCCCATGCGAATGTCGAGAGCGGAGGCGATCGTTCGCGCGGTCAGGAAAAGACCGCGCTCTATCTCGGTCTGTTCGCTACGGGTATTGACGATCACCGCGACGGCGGCAGCGATCAGGATCGGAAGAAGCCCGGCAAAACCGACGAGAAAAAGATAGCGCCGGAGACTCAAAGCGATTCACCCCAGCCAGAAGCGACTCATCGGTACGTCGAGGATAACGCAATACAAATAGGCCAGAAGGAGCCCGATCCTTCATTGACCTGGATCAATCGAAGGGCGACGACGCAAACTTTTCTAGCCTTAATGCCAGCCAGTTACTTGACGATATCCCGAGATGCTGTCTGAGTGAAGAGCAATACGGTCGCCAAAATCTTAACTAACACGAGCAGCAATTCGGCTAAGCGGATCGACGGTACAGACATGGCCCTCATACTGATTGTCGACGACGACCCTCTCGTCCGGGAGTCCATCAAGGTCATTCTTGCCGCCGAGGGGCATGAGATCGTGGAGGCCGAGAACGGAAAACGCGCAGATGCTTTCTTCAAGAACCGACCTCCCGACCTGATGATTACGGACATCCTGATGCCGGAGCGGGAGGGCATCGAGACGATCATGAATGTCCGCGCCAGCCATCCGGACATGAAGATCCTCGCCATCTCCGGCGGCGGACGCAGCGGACAAATGGACTTCCTCGAAGTCGCGCAGAAATTCGGCGCGCACGCGACGCTCAAGAAGCCCTTCGATCGCCGGACGCTGCTGGATGCCGTGGAGCCGCTTCTTCCGCGTCAAGCAAAGCGATCCCGCACCAATACTCCTTAAGCCGACTGTGGTTGCGCACGGGCGCGCTCGGACGGAAGCGGCGGAAACGCGAGGGCAATAGCCGCCGCGCCCAGCCCGATCGCGAACGAGCCGACATAAAGCCATCCGTAACTGTTGTACGTATCGAAGATCCAGCCGCCGACGGCGGGCCCGAGCGCCATGCCGAGACTTGAAACAAGCGTCGCCGCGCCGAACACCGAGCCCATGATATGCGGGCCGAAATATTCGCGGGCAAGCACGGCATAGAGCGGCATCACACCGCCATAGGCGAAACCGAAAACCGCGGAGACGACATAGAACTCCTCGAGACGGACCGCATAGACGAACGCCCCGGCGGCAAAGGCTTGAAGCAGGAGTGCTGCGACGATCACGCGCTTCACACCCAGCCGGTCGGCCAGAAGGCCCAGCGCCACACGACCGCCCAGACCGGCCAGCCCTTCAAGGCTGTAAATGCTGACCGCCGCCATGGCGGAAATTCCGCAGCTCATCGCGTAGCTCACGGTGTGGAAGATCGGCCCCGAATGCATGGCGCAGCAGGCGAAGAAAGTCAGCGCCAGCACGATGAACTGCGGCGAGCGCATCGCCGCCCAGACCGTTGAGGCGCCGCTGGACCCTGCCTCGACGGCACCGGACGCCCCCGTGAGCGCGGGCGCGCTGCGCACCAGGAACGACGCGGGAATCAGCAGCGCCCAGGACCCAATCCCGATGATCATCTGCGCCACGCGCCAGTCGACCATCGTCAGCAGCCAGCCAGCCAATGGCGAAATCGTCATCGGCGCGACGCCGACGCCCGTGGAGACAAGCGCCACGGCCAGCCCGCGATTCTCGTCGAACCAGGAGGTCGTCGTCGCGATCATCGGCGCGAAGAACGCACCGGTGGCAAGACCGAGCAGAACGCCATAGGCGAGCTGGAATTCGATCAGCGAGGCGGCGCGGCTGGCAAGCACGAGACCAAGGCCAAGCAACACCGCACCAGCCAGCACCACGATGCGTGGCCCGAAGCGGTCGCTCATCGTCCCCCAGACGAAACCGCCGACACCCATGGCGAGGAAGTTGAGTGTCATGGCGGTCGAGACGCCGGCGCGGCTCCATCCGGTGTCGACCGTGATCGCCTGCAGGAAGACGGCCAGCGAGAACATCGCGCCGACGGCAACACAGGTCATCAGGGCACCGGCCGCGACGATGACCCATCCGTAATGCAGCTTCATGGTGGCTTCACCCCTAAACTGATCTCATTTCACTACCAGTTGTATTTTAGGATCACTATGGGAGAATGCAACCGGTTTTCTTGAAGACGAACGGAGCCGCCGCAAACCGACATGACTGATGAGATTCGCTCAGGCTGCCCGATCAACCTCTCGCTCGAGGTGCTCGGCGACAAATGGAGCCTGATTGTCATCCGCGACATCATCTTCGGCGGACGTCGCCACTTCCGCGAACTGCTGACGCAGTCGCTGGAAGGCATCTCCTCCAGCATCCTCGCCGACCGGCTCAAGATGCTGCTGGAGCAAGGCATCGTCACCAAAGCCGACGATCCCAGCCACAAGCAGAAGGCGATCTACAGCCTGACCGAACAGGGCATCGAACTAGTCCCCGTCCTCGCCCATCTGGCTGCCTGGGGCCGCAAATATCTGCCGGCCTCGGAAGAACTCAGCATCCGCGCCCAGCTTCTGGAAGAAGGTGGGCCGAAGCTTTGGCGGGAATTCATGGATGAACTGCGCGTGGAGCACTTGGGCCAGGGCGCACGTCGCAAATCGAGCCCGTCGATCGCAGAGCGTCTGGATGCCGCCTATCGGGAAGTCGCTGCCGGGAAACGCTAGTTCTTCAGCCGATATCCGGTCTTGAATATCCACCACACGATGGCCATGCAGGCCAACAGGAAGCCGAACGTCGCGGCGACGCTGATGACGATGTTCACGTCCGATATTTCGTAGAAGCTCCAGCGGAAGCCGCTGACGAGATAGACGACCGGATTGAACAGCGACACGACGCGCCAGAACGGCGGCAGCATGTCGATGGAATAGAAGCTGCCGCCAAGAAACGTCAGCGGCGTGATGATCAGCAGCGGCACCATCTGCAGCTTCTCGAAGCTGTCGGCCCAGATGCCGATGATGAAGCCGAACAGGCTGAAGCTGACGGCGGTCAGCACCAGGAAGGTCAGCATCCAGAACGGATGCGCGATCCGCAGCGGCACGAACAGCCATGCGGTCGCCAGAATGATGACGCCAAGCACCAGGGATTTTGTCGCGGCGGCGCCGACATAACCGATGACGATCTCGAACGCCGAGACCGGCGCCGACAGAAGCTCATAGATCGTGCCGACGAAGCGCGGGAAGTAGATGCCGAACGACGCGTTCGAGATGCTCTGCGTCAGCAGCGACAGCATGATCAGGCCCGGCACGATGAACGCGCCATAGGACACCCCCTCGACTTCGGTGATGCGCGAGCCGATCGCGGCGCCGAACACCACGAAATACAACGAGGTCGAAATGACCGGCGACACGATGCTCTGCAGCAGGGTGCGGATCGTGCGGGCCATCTCGAAACGGTAGATGGCGCGGATGGCGTGAAAGTTCATCGCTTCACCAGACTCACGAAAATATCCTCGAGCGAACTTTGCGTTGTCTCGAGATCCCTGAAGGCAATGCCGGCGCGGGTGAGATCGGCCAGCAGCTCCGGGATTTTCGTCCGCTCACCCTGCGTGTCGTAGGTGTAGACGAGATCCATTCCATTGCCACTCAACGCCAGCTTGTGCGCGGCAGCAAGATCGGGAGGCAACACCCCAAGCGGATCGTGCAGATGAAGCGTGAGCTGCTTGGTGCCGAGCTTCTGCATCAGCTCGGCCTTGGTCTCGACCAGGATCAGCGCGCCCTTGTTGATGACGCCGATCCGGTCGGCCATCTGCTCGGCTTCATCGATGTAATGCGTCGTGAGAATGATCGTGACGCCGGAGTCCCGCAGCGCATGGACCAGCTTCCACATGTCCTGCCGCAGTTCGACATCCACACCGGCCGTCGGCTCATCGAGGAACAGGATCTGCGGCTCATGCGACAGCGCCTTGGCGATCAGCACCCGGCGCTTCATGCCGCCGGACAGCGTCACAATCTTGCTGTTGCGCTTCTCCCACAGCGACAGGTCCTTCAGCACCTTCTCAAGATGCGCGGGGTTGGCCGGCTTGCCGAACAGGCCGCGGCTGAAGGTGCAGGTGCCCAGCACCGTCTCGAACGCATCGGTCGTCAGTTCCTGCGGCACCAGGCCGATCAGCGAACGGGCCGCGCGGGGGTTCGAACGAATGTCGTGACCATCGACCGTCACGGTGCCGCTTGTCGCATTCACGATGCCGCAGACGATGCTGATCAGGGTCGTCTTGCCGGCCCCGTTTGGCCCCAGCAGGGCAAAGATCTCTCCCCGCCGGATCTCAAGATCGATGTTCTTGAGCGCCTCGAAGCCGGAGGCATAAGTCTTGGAGAGATTGGAAACGGAAATGATGGACATAAGCTGGACAACAGGCAGTTCGATGCGAAGGCTGACCCTTAACATGCCCGGCGGCAGAAATCCGGGTGTAAAGACAGGCGTCCCCCGGTGCCACCGGGCCCTTTTTGCCAGCATTTTGCAGCCAAAACCGGGCCGGGGAAGCCGGTTTACAGGGATAGGGCGCTTTGTTACATTCCGCGCGCCCGCGGTCAGGGACTCCCGTCCCTGCCGCGGGTTTCGCGTTATTTCTATTGAATATCAAGCCCTTACGCCTGAGCGGGGGATGAGGACCACGAGCCCATGAAAGTGCTCGCCTGCAACAGCAACCGTCCCCTGGCGGAAGCGATCTGCGCCTACCTGAACCTGCCCCTGACCAAGGCCAGCGTGCGGCGCTTCGCCGACATGGAAGTGTTCGTCGAGATCACCGAGAACGTGCGCGGCGAAGATGTGTTCATTGTCCAGTCGACCTCGTATCCGGCCAACGACAATCTGATGGAACTGCTGGTCTCGATCGACGCGCTGCGGCGCGGCTCGGCTCGCCGCATCACCGCCGTCATCCCCTATTACGGTTACGCCCGGCAGGATCGCAAATCCGGTCCCCGCACGCCGATCTCGGCGAAGCTGGTGGCGAACCTGATCACCGAAGCCGGCGCCCATCGCGTCGTGACACTCGACCTGCATGCCGGTCAGATTCAGGGCTTCTTCGACATTCCCACCGACAACCTGTTCTCGGCGCCGGTGTTCGTGAAGGACATCCAGGAACGCTACAAGGGCAAGGACCTGGTCATGGTCTCGCCCGATGTTGGCGGCGTGCTGCGCGCCCGCGCCATGGCCAAGCGTCTCGAAGCCGACCTCGCCATCGTCGACAAGCGCCGCGAGCGCGCCGGCGTCTCCGAGGTGATGAACATCATCGGCGAGATCAAGGGCCGCGACTGCATCCTGGTCGACGACATCCTCGATTCCGGCGGTACCCTGTGCAACGCAGCGGACGCGCTGATGGAGCACGGTGCCTCGTCGGTTTCCGTCTATTGCGTCCACGGTGTATTCTCCGGCGGTGCTGTTGCCCGGGTGACCTCATCCGCCATCAAGTCGCTGGTGATCAGCGACAGCATCCAGGCAACCGCCGCGGTGCAGGTCGCCCAGAACATCCGCCAGATCACCATCGCCCCGCTCCTGGCTGAAGCCATGAAGCGGATCAGCGAAGAGCGGTCGGTTTCGAGCCTTTTCGACTGAACGGTTTTTAGAGTTTTGCAACGGCGTGCGGCACCCCTGGAGGCCGACGCCACTTTGGAGAGCAGAAGGAGAAGACAATGGTTGAGACGACGAAAATCGCGGCGCAGCCGCGAGAGCGGGCTGGGAAAGGGGCCGCCCGCGCCGTCCGTCGCGCCGGGCGCGTGCCTGGTGTGATTTACGGCGAAAAGAGCACCCCAGCCCTGATCGACATCGATCCGAAGGCGCTGATGGTCGAGCTGCACAAGCCCGGCTTCTTCACGCGCCTGTTCGACATCGATGTCGCCGGCAAGGCACAGCGCGCCCTGGCGCGTGACGTGCAGTTCCATCCGGTCACCGATCGGCCGGAGCATATCGACTTCATGCGCGTGGGCGAACACACGCGCATCCGCGTCGGCGTGCCGGTGAAGTTCGTGGATCAGGAAAAGTCGCCCGGTCTCAAGAAGGGCGGCGTGCTGAACGTCGTGCGGCACACCGTTGAGGTGTTCTGTAACGTCGACAACATTCCGCAGATCTTCAGCATCAGCCTTGAAGGACTGGAGATCGGCGATTCCATCCACATCAATACCGTCAAACTGCCGGACGGCGTAAAGCCGACCATCGCGCGTAACTTCACCATCGCCGCGGTCGCCGCGCCGAGCTTGATGAAGAGCGCCGAGGAAGAAGCCGCCGAAGCTGCCGCCAAGGCCGCTGCCACGCCGGAAGCCGGTGCAGCCGCACCTGCCGCTGGCGGTGCCGCGCCTGCCGCTGGCGCCGCACCTGCTGCTGGTGCCGCCGCTGCCAAGGGTGGTGCCGCGCCTGCGAAGGGCGCCGCGCCCGCCGCAGCCGCGAAACCGGCCGCGAAGAAGTAAGGCTCGTCTCCGGGGTCCGGAATGCTCCTGCTCGTCGGGCTGGGCAATCCGGGCCCTGGTTACGCCAACCAGCGCCACAATATCGGCTTCATGGCCGTGGACGCGATTGCGCGTCGTCACGGCTTCAAGCCGTTCCGGGCGCGTTTCGACGGCGAGATCGCGGAAGGCGAGATCGGCGATGAGCGCGTGCTGGCGTTGAAGCCGATGACCTACATGAACCTGTCCGGTAGTGCGGTCGCCGCAGCCGCGCGGTTCTACAAAATTCCGGTCGACCGCGTCGTGGTGATCCATGACGAGATCGAACTGCCGCCAAACCGCATCCGCGTGAAGCAGGGCGGCGGCAATGCCGGTCACAACGGCCTGAAGTCGCTCGATGCGGCGCTGGGCCAGAATTACTGGCGGGTGCGCCTGGGGGTCGGACGGCCAGATCGCGCGATCACCGACGTCGATCCTGAAGCCGTTTCGAACTGGGTGTTGCGCGATTTTCCCAAGACCGAGCGGCCCTGGGTGGAGACGATGATCGAGGCCGTGGCCGAGCATTTCCCGCAATTGGTCGCGCGCAACGAAGCGGCGTTCATGAACCGGGTGACGATGGCAACGCAACCGCCGCGCCCAAAGACCGAAGCACCGAAAAAGACCGAACCGAAGATCGAGAACTGATATGGGTTTCCGCTGTGGCATCGTTGGCCTGCCGAATGTCGGCAAGTCGACCCTCTTCAACGCACTGACCGCAACGGCCGCCGCTGCGGCTGCGAACTATCCGTTCTGCACCATCGAGCCCAATGTCGGCCGCGTGCCAGTCCCCGATGAGCGGCTGGACAAGCTCGCAAGCATCGCCAAGTCGGCGAAGATCATCGCGACGCAGCTTGAGTTCGTCGACATCGCCGGCCTTGTGCGCGGCGCCTCCAAGGGCGAAGGCCTCGGCAATCAGTTCCTGGCGCATATCCGCGAAGTCGATGCGATCGCCCATGTGCTGCGCTGCTTCGAAGGCGGCGACGTGACGCATGTCGAAGGCTCGGTCGAGCCGTTGCGCGATGCCGAGACGGTCGAAACGGAACTGATGCTGGCCGACCTCGACAGCCTCGAGAAGCGTTACGTCAACGCCGGCAAGAAAGCGAAAGGCGGCGACAAGGAAGCCAAGGCGCAAGTCGAGATCATGGAGCCAATCCTCGCGCTGCTGCGCGACGGCAAGCCGGCACGCGTCTTCAAGCCGACGGCCGAGCAGAAGCCGGTGCTGGACCAGATGCAGCTGCTGACCGCCAAGCCGGTGCTCTATGTCTGCAATGTCGAAGAAAGCTCGGCCGCCACCGGCAATTCGCTCTCGGCCAAAGTCGCCGAACGCGCCAAGGCCGAAGGCGCTTCGTCGGTCGTCATCTCGGCGGCGATCGAGGCCGAAGTCTCGCAACTCACCGACGAAGCGGAGCGGGGGGAATTTCTCGGCAGCCTCGGCCTTGAGGAAACCGGCCTTACCCGCGTCATCCGCGCCGGCTACGAGCTGCTGAACCTCATCACCTTCTTCACGGTCGGCCCCAAGGAAACCCGCGCCTGGACCGTCCACAAGGGCGCCAAGGCGCCCGAAGCCGCCGGCGCCATCCACACCGATTTCGAGCGCGGCTTCATCTGCGCGGAAACGATTTCCTTCAACGATTTCATCGCCTGCGGCGGCGAACAGGGTGCGAAGGATTCCGGCAAGATGCGTCAGGAAGGCCGCGACTACGTCACCCGCGACGGCGACGTGATGCTGTTTCGCTTCAACGTCTAGGCCGCAGCGAACTCGATCTGCGTGCCGAACACCGCGACCCGTAGCGCGCCGTCCACCTGACGATAGTCAAGCCTCTCGTCGTCGAGGCGGCGCTGCACGGCCTGAAGATCGGCCATCGCCACCCTGAATCCAACGAGGCGCAACGCATCCGCCTTGCTGACGACAATCTTCCCGCTGCCTGCATTCACAGATAGAGACGCGAAGAAATCGGCCAGCGCCTCAGTCTCCGGCGCCGTCATCATCACCCGCACGACCCCGGCGGCACCATTGGGGTGAGTCTGGTACGGCGACTGCCAGAATTTTTCCGGCGTGTGATGCTGGCACAGGAAAAACGCGGCACCGTCACTCTTCGGTTCCGCAAGAAAGGCCAGCGAGAACGATACCTGTGCCTGGTTTCCGTCCGCGAGCGTGGCTGCGCGCGAGAAATCGAATGCGGGATAGGTTGCCAGCCCGCCCTTCGCCAGGCGGGCACGGTCGCCATGCGCATCGCTGCTTTGTAGCGCCAGCATCGAAAATCCCTCGTGCCGCGCAAGGAACGTCTGATTGAAGGCGCCAAAGCTGAAGGCGTCCGATTGCGCCGGCGGAATACGCACAGGATCGACGACCGTCAGCAGTTCCAGATAGTTGCCGCCCTCGAACTGCACCAGCGCATTTCCCGTCCCGAAGGGATGCACGGCGCGCGGCGTCACGGTAAAGCCCAGCCGACGATACATCGCGCAGGCGCGATCAAGATCGCGCACGCAGAGCACGAGATGATCGAAACCGCGGTCGTTTTTTTCTGCCATCGCGCTAAGATGGCGCGGGAGCGCCCATGCGTCTAGAGAAACGGGGGCGTTTACTGAAACAGGGGAAAACAATGCTCGCGAAACAGGTGGTTCAGTGCGCCGTCCCGGAAATGGGCGGCCCGATTAATACCGCAGTGACCTTCGGTCAGATGATCTTCATCTCCGGTCTGCCGCCATTCGACGAAGAATTCTGCGCGAAGATGCGCGACGCCCGCGCCAAGGGCGAACCGCTGCCCGCCTATGTCGCCCCATCCTTCGAGAAGGAGTGCCGGATCGTCATGGACAACATCAAGATCGCAATGGAAGCCGCCGGTTCGAACATGGACTGCCTGCTCAAGGTCACGGTATGGCTGAAGGACCAGTCGCAACAGGACGTTTTCGACAAGGTGTATCGCAGCTACTTCTCGTCCTTCGACAAACTGCCGGCGCGGACGCGCATGCAGGCCGGACGCACGCCGCGCGATTGCGGTCTCGAGGTCGACTGCATCGGCTACATCCCCGGCAAATAGGGCTTCGCACCATGAGCGAACTCGACCGCTGGCAGGGCCGCTTCGCCGTGCCCGACTATATTTTCGGCGAGGAGCCGAATGCATTTCTCGCATCCTGCGCGCCGCTCCTGCCGAAATCGGGAACCGCGCTGGCCGTGGCCGACGGCGAAGGACGCAACGGCGTGTTCCTCGCGGAACAGGGGCTCGACACGCTGTCGATCGATTTCTCGCCTAACGGTCAGGCGAAGGCAAAGGCGCTGGCCGTGCGTCACGGCGTGCAACTGCGCACCGAGATCTGCGACGTTCACACCTGGGCCTGGCCGGAGAATGCGTTCGATGTCGTGGTCGAGATCTTCACGCAGTTCTCGACACCGGCGGAGCGACCGTTGAAATGGGCCGGCATGAAACGCGCGCTCAAGCCCGGCGGCCTGCTGCTGATCGAGGGCTATACACCCAAGCAGCTCGAATACGCGACCGGCGGCCCCAAGCAACTCGACCAGCTCTACACGCGCGAGATGCTGGAAGCGGCCTTCGGCTCGTTTTCAAAACTTGAGATCCGGGAATACGACACGATGATGTCCGAGGGCAGCGGACATTCCGGCATGGCCGCGGTGATCGATGTCGTCGCCCGCAAATAGCTCTTAGAACAGCCCGTCCAATTGCGGCTTGAGCGCCGCCAGCGCACCGTCGAGACGCGCCGGTGCGCCGCCCTGAAACGACGCCGACAGTTTGCGCCAGACGTTAGCTCCGCAGCTTTCCGTGACGAGCGGTTTAAGTAACGGCGCCTGCTCCAGCGGCAGCTTGACGGTCCGGCCTGTCAGGACGGGCCACCCGACCGGCCAGCGCGGCGTGCCGTCGATATCCGGGAACGGAAAATCCTCGGGCGATTTTCCGGCCGGCATCGGCTTCAGCCAGAACGCGCCAATGATCCTACCGCGATACGCCTCATCGCCAAAGCCGCGGGCACCCGCCGTGATGTAGATCGCGACACCGGTCCCGGTGCCGGCAATCTCCTGCCCCATCGCCTGCAGATGCGCCCGGCCCGGACGCGTGGCGCTGACGACGGTGCGGCCGGTGAAACCGTAAAGCGGCTTCACCCAGCCGATGGTCATCGCAGCGCAGCGGCGATGTTGCCGCCGTCGACGGTCAGGATGGCGCCGGTGGTCTTGCTCGCCAGCGCCAGCACGACAAAGGCCTGCCCGACATCGCTCGCCTTCACTTCACGGCCGAGCAGATTGCCCCCCATGTAGTCGAGCTCCGTGAGGCCGCGTGCCTTGGACCGGCTGGCGATCATCTCATCGGTCAGCAGTCCCGTGCGCACGCGGTCGGCGTTCACGCCGTTGGCGCGGATGCCGTCCTTGCCATAATCGACCGCATATTGGCGCAACAGGAACAGCGTCGTCGCTTTCGGCAAACCGTAGGGACCGAAATCCGGCCCCGGATTCACCGCCTGCTTCGACACGTTGAACAGCAGACAGCCGCCGGTCGCCTGCGCTTTCATGATGCGGATGGCGTTCTGCGCCACGCTCTGATGCGCGAAGAAATTAAGCTCGAAGCTCTCGCGCAGGACCTTCTCGTCGACCTCGCCGATCCTGCCCTGCCAGGCCGCCCCGGCATTCGACACCACAATATCGACACCGCCGAACGTCGCCGCCGCCCTGTCGAAAGCCGCGCGTACGTCTTCGGGCTTGGTGACATCGCAGCCGATGCCGATCCCACCGAACTTCTTGGCCGCGGCCGAAGCCGCCGCACCATCGCGATCCAGCAGCACGATCTCCGCGCCCTGCGCGGCAAACGCCGCCGCCGTTGCGGCACCGATGCCGCTCGCCCCGCCGGTGACCAGTACGACCTGACGCGCCAGCGGCTTCTCGGCTTCCTTGCCAAGCTTCGCCTGCTCCAGCGACCAGTACTCGACATCGAAGATGTCGGCCTCGGACACGCTCTCGAACCTGCCGATCGCCTCGGCATCCGGGATCGTCAGCACGGCGTTATCCGCCACATCGGCTGCGATCTTCGCGTCCTTCGACGACTTGCCCAGCGCGAACAGGCCGACACCCGGCACCAGGATCACGCGCGGCACCGTATCCAGCATCTTCTTCTTGGGTACGGCACGGCCGTTGTTGCGCTCGAAATACGCCTTGTACTCGGTGGCGTAGGCATCGAATGCGTCTTTGGCTGCCTTGGCGAACTCGGCGAGCTTGCCTGCTTCCGGCGCCGGCACCAGCAGCGGTTTCGCCTTGGTGCGGATGACGTGATCGGGGGTGATGACACCCGATTGCGAATAGCGCGCGACCTCGGCGCCGTTCACGAAGTTCAGAATCGCCGGGCTGGTGCGGAACTCCATGACAAAGCGCTTGTAGACGCCGTCGGCCTTGTCCTCAGGAATGGCGGCCAGGCCGCGCAGGATCGGTGCGATCTCGGCAGCACTCGCCAGCTTCGCCGGCAGGGCCGCAGACTTGAAGCTCTTGCGCTCACCCTTGGCGATCCGCTGCTCGGCGAGCGTCACCAGCTCGATCATCCGGTTATAGGCCTCTTCAGCCGTATCGCCCCAGGAGAAGATGCCATGCTTGTGCAGCACCAGACCGTCGGCCTTGGGCATCTTCTTCTGCGCTTCGGACGCCATGCGCGCGAGCGCGAAACCCGGCATCACATAGGGCACCACCGCAGCGCGATCGCCATAGATCTCGCGCAGCAGGTCCTCGCCATTCGCGTGATCGGACACTGCCAGCACCGCGTTGGCATGCGTATGGTCGATGAACTTATGCGGCAGGAAGGCGTGGAACAGCGTCTCGACCGACGGGTTCGGGGCCGAGGCATCCAGCAGGTTTAGCCGCTGGAAGTTCACCATGTCTTCGTCGCTCAGCTTGTCGAGCGCAAACAGGCGGCGCAGCGGCTCAAGGCGCACGGCGGGCAGGCCCGGCGGCTCGATCACGCCCATGTCCCAGCCGGACCCCTTGACGCACAGCACGTCGACCTCATCGCCGAGCGTGTCCTGCATCTTCGTCTTCACCGATGTGTTGCCGCCGCCATGCAGCACCAGCGCCGGCACGCCGCCCAGCAGGCGCGTGGTGTAGGTGCGCAGCGCGAGGTCGCGGTTCACGCCCTTGGCGCCATAACGTGCGACGGCCTCTTCAGCCTCTTTGCTCGACCAGAGATTCTTCATCGATCAATTCCGCTCAGCGATTGAGGACGCGGCCGGCGACCACGTCGAGCTTCTTCATGACCGCCGGATCGCGACCGGCCGGTCCGGTGATGAGCGCGTATTCCAGCGAGGTGTGACACCCGGCAAGACAGGCCTCGGTGCGATGGCGCAGCCGGGGCGCCACCTTGCGCACGAGCGAACGGGCATTGTCGGCATTGCCCAGCAGCACCTTGATCACCGCATCGACCGTGACGTGATCGTGGTCGGGATGCCAGCAATCGTAATCCGTGACCATGGCGACGGTTGCGTAGCAGAGCTCCGCCTCACGGGCGAGCTTGGCTTCGGGCATGTTCGTCATGCCGATCACGTCACAATTCCACTGGCGGTAAAGGTTCGATTCCGCCTTGGACGAGAATTGCGGACCTTCCATGACGACATAGGTGCCGCCGCGCTTGATCGACAGGCCAAGCTCATCGCCCGCCGTCATCAGATGATCGCCGAGGCGCCGGCACACCGGCTCCGCCATCGACACATGCGCGACACAGCCGGTCTCGAAGAAGCTCTTGGTGCGCGCGAAGGTGCGGTCGATGAACTGATCGACGACGACAAACGTGCCGGGCGGCAGATTCTCGCGCAGGCTGCCGACCGCGCTGACCGAGATGATCTCAGTGACGCCGGAGCGCTTCAGGGCATCGATATTGGCGCGGAAGTTGAGTTCGGACGGCGGCACGCGATGCCCGCGGCCGTGACGCGGCAGAAACACCAGCTTCTGTCCGTCCAGCTCGCCGAACATGAGGTCGTCGGAGGGATCGCCCCACGGGGTGGGCACATGCTGCCAGCGCACGTTGGTCAGGCCCGGGATGTCGTACACCCCGCTGCCGCCAATGATTCCCAGAACCGGCTGCTTTTCAGGCGCGGACGGCGTGCTCATGGACTCGAAAACTCCTGTGGAATTTGCCGGGCGTGTTTAAGCCCAACCGGCCGCGTTGGCAATTCAGGGAACCGCGACGGAACCGTCAGTCACCGATGCGACTGAGCCAGCCGCGAACGGCCGCCGTGGCGACGTTTTCATGGGTGCGGATGTAGCTGAGTTCCATCCGGTCGCCCGTGACCTGACGCGAATAAATCTGCAGGTCGCTATGCCCGTCCTCCAGCACCGTATAGATGGTCACGACCAGCGCCTTCCCCTCTATGCGCGCCCACACGAGGGGTTGTCCCTCGAGCGGTGCCGCGGGCTCGACCGAGCGATACCAGCCGGGGCGGACATCCGGCACGAACGCATAAGTGGCGGTTCTGCGCTGCAGATGTGGGGCCTCGCCACCGTTGCGATGCGACAGCACCGTCGTCCACGTAATCACGAAGCCCTCGCCGGCCGCGCGGATCGTGACGTCCATATCGCGCACCCGCAGCGGCGCCGCGGAGGGCAGATCGGCCGTGGCGGACAGTCCGCGTCCGATAAACTGGCCCAAAAAGCGTGCATGCGCGGGCTCCGCCCCGCCTGCCGAAACCTGCGTGAAGCCCGCAAATAGGAGAACTGCTAAAACAAAGTAGCGGGATAGCCGGACTTTCATCGCGCCCGTCAGTTGGCGTTCTTGATCAGCTTGCCGCGCACCCGCCGCTGCCGCTCGCCGTCCACCACGCGCGTGTACACTAGGTCCATGCCGGAGCCGGAAAGGGTGCGCGCATAAGTCTGGATTTCGTGGCGGCCGTCGGCCTGCACGGAGAACAAATGCACGGTCAGTGTGTCTCTGGCGATCCGCGCCCAGGCAATGGTGCCGCCGTTCAACGGATCGCTGTTATCGATGGCGCGGAACAGGCCCGCCCGAGGGCCAGGCATGAACGTCATCGTCGTGGCGCGGCGACGGCTTTCAGGGTTTTGACTGCTCGCATTCGGCCGCACCACCGTCGTCCAGGCGATCGTCATCCCACCGCCCTCGGCCGGCCCGATGCGCACGTCGAGATCGCGCTGAGTGACGCCGAGATAGGCGATGTCCTCGCTGTCTGCGATGCCGCTGCCGGCAAAACTGCCGAAGAACGCCTTGATATCGAGGTTGCGCGCCGGCGCGCGGGTCGTGGGCGCACGGCCGGGGGCGGGCGTCGCCTGCACCGGCTGCGCCTGGCTGAGTTGCAGCCGGTCGGTGCGGACCATCCCGGTATCTATGGGCCCGGTGATCTGCGCCGCCAGCGGCGACGACAGAATCATCGCGGCGCTGCCGCACACCATCGCAAGATATCGATAACCCATCGCCAATCTCCCCGGTTGCGCCGCAAGTGTATCACGGCGCCCGGCGATGCTAGGGCCACGCGACATTCGGCGGCAACGACATCAGGATCGCCTCGACATTGCCGCCGGTCATCAGGCCGAACTTCGTGCCGCGATCGTAGAGAAGATTGAACTCGACGTAGCGCCCGCGCCGCACCAGCTGCTGCTGGCGCTGCGCCTCCGTCCACGGCTGGTTCAGGTGACGACGGACGATCTTCGGATACACGTCGAGAAACGCGAGGCCGACATCGCGCACGTAGGCGAAATCCCTGTCCCAGGAATCGGCTGAGCCGAGATCGTCGAAGAAAATGCCGCCGATGCCGCGTGGCTCGTTGCGATGCTTGAGAAAGAAGTACTCGTCGCACCACGCCTTGAAGCGCGGGTAATACGTGGGGTCGTGGCTGTCGCAGGCCTGGCGGCAGGCTTCGTGGAACGTTTTGGTATCGGCCTCGACCGGCGCCACCGGCGTCAGATCCATGCCGCCGCCGAACCAGCCCTTGGTCGTGACGATATGGCGCGTGTTCATATGGACAGCCGGCACCAGCGGCGAGCGCGGATGAATCACCAGCGAAATGCCGCTCGCCCAGAAGCGCGGATCGTCCTCGGCCCCGGCGATCTGTTTGCGGAACTCGGGGCTGAATTCGCCATGCACGGTGGAGACGTTGACGCCGCCCTTTTCGAAGACGCGGCCATGAATGATCGACATCACGCCGCCGCCACCGCCGACACCTTCTGTGGTCTGTCGCTCCCAGGCGCGGCGCTCGAAGCGGCCTGGCGGCAGGTCGGCATTCTGCCCGCTCAGCTCATCCTCCAGCTTTTCAAGCGCGGCGCAGATGCGGTCGCGCAAGTCGATGAACCAGGCTTCGGCGGTTGCCTTACGGGTTTCAACAAGCGACTCGGTCATGAGGCGACATCCAATCCAGCGGGCAGTTGACGGGTCTGGCGCAGCGCCTCGCCCAGGACGATGGCGGCGGCCAGCGCGACGTTCAGTGAGCGGGAACCGGCAACCATGGGAATGAGAATTCGCGACTCCGCCATCCGATGAACCTCATCCGGGACACCGGCGCTCTCGCGCCCGACCAACAGCGTGTCGGAAGAATGAAACTCGAACGCCTGATAGGGCCGATCACCCTTCGTGGTCAACAGAACCAGGCGCCCCGGCATCGGCAAGGCCGCCCGTCCCGCCTGATAAGCGGCCCAGGATGGATGGCGCACCAGATCCACGCCGTCCATGTAGTCCATGCCGGCGCGCCGGAGTCGCCGGTCCGACCACACGAAGCCGCAAGGCTCGATCAGATCGACCGGCACGCCGAAGCAGGCGGCCAGGCGGAGCATGGCGCCTGTATTCTGAGGAATATCCGGCTCAAAAAGGGCTAAACGCATGGGAACGACGCAGGAACGGAGGGCGGGTCCAGGGGCCTTAAGTCTTTGCAAGCGCGACAACATAGATTATATCCTGACCTCGGTCGGGGTCATTCGCGAGGCACCCGGGGCATGCATCTCCAGCCGCAAAATCAGCGGCAGAAGACGCCCGGGGGTATTGTCGTTTCCCGACCTTGGGAGTTTTTGATCAAGGGACGTCAGGACGGGCGGGGGGAAGCCGCTCCTGTCCATCTATTAGGATCTTCAGCATGGCAAATCCCGCATCCAGCGCCACCGCCGGTCACGGCGACGCAGGCACCCGCCGCGACTTTCTTTACCTGACCGCCGGCGCCTTCGGCGCTGTCGGCGCGGGCATGGCGCTGTGGCCGTTCATCCAGTCGATGAACCCGGCCGCCGACACGCTGGCGCTGTCGACGACGGAAGTCGACCTGACGCCGATTGAGGTCGGTCAGCGCATCAAGGTGACCTGGCGCGGCAAGCCGGTCTTCATCGACCGCCGCACGCCCCAACAGATCGAGCAGGCCCGCGCCGTCAATGTGAACGAGCTGCCGGACCCGCAGACCGATCAGGCGCGCACCAAGAAGCCGGAATGGCTGGTCGTCGTCGGCGTCTGCACGCATCTGGGCTGTATCCCGCTCGGCACCGCGACGACCGAGCCGCGCGGCGATTTCGGCGGCTGGTTCTGCCCCTGCCACGGCTCGCACTACGACACGTCGGGCCGTATCCGCCGGGGACCTGCGCCGCAGAACCTGCCGGTTCCCGAATACGCTTTCCTTTCCGACACTTCCGTCCGCATCGGCTGAGGCAAACATGGCCAGCTCGTCACCCAGCAAGCTCTATGACAACCCGATCGTGAAGTGGGTTGAGTATCGCCTGCCGATCATCTCGTTCATCGACCACTCCCTCGGCTCGCAGTATCCGACGCCGCGTAATCTCAGCTACTGGTGGAATTTTGGCTCGCTCGCCGGCTTCGTGCTGGTGGTGATGATCCTGTCCGGCATTTTCCTTGCGATGAACTACACGCCGCATGTGCTGTTCGCGTTCGATTCGGTCGAGCGCATCATGCGCGACGTCAATTATGGCTGGCTTATCCGCTACATCCATGTGAACGGCGCGTCGATGTTCTTCATCGTCGTCTACATCCACATGTTCCGCGGCATGTATTACGGCTCCTACAAGGCGCCGCGCGAAATCCTGTGGTGGCTGGGCGTCATCATCCTGCTGCTGATGATGGCGACCGCGTTCATGGGCTACGTGCTGCCATGGGGCCAGATGAGCTTCTGGGGCGCCACCGTCATCACCAACCTGTTCTCGGCCTTCCCGCTGGTTGGCGACTGGATCGTGACGCTGCTGTGGGGCGGCTTCGCCGTCGACAACCCGACCCTGAACCGCTTCTTCTCGCTGCACTACCTGCTGCCGTTCGCGATCGTCGGCGTGGTTGTCCTGCACATCTGGGCCCTGCACATGCACGGCTCCAACAACCCGCTCGGCATCGAGGCGAAGGGTCCGCAGGACAAGATCGCGTTCCACCCGTACTACACGATCAAGGATCTGTTCGGCCTCGCGGCGTTCACCGTGATCTTCGCCGCGTTCGTCTTCTTTGCGCCGAACTTCTTTGGCGAGCCCGACAACTACATCCCGGCGAACCCGCTCTCGACGCCGCCGCATATCGTGCCAGAATGGTACTTCCTGCCGTTCTACGCGATCCTGCGCTCGATTCCGGACAAGCTGCTGGGCGTGCTGGCGATGTTCGGCTCGATCCTTGTGCTGTTCGTGCTGCCGTGGCTCGACACCAGCCGGGTGCGCAGCGCGCGCTTCCGCCCGACCTACCGCGTGTTCTTCTGGATCTTCGTGGTTGACTGCATCGTGCTGGGTTATATCGGCTCGCAGCCGCCGGAAGGCTGGAAGCTGATTGTCGGCCAGCTCTCGACGCTCTGGTACTTCGCGCACTTCGTCATCGTCCTGCCGCTGCTCGGCTGGTTCGAACGTCCGTTACCTCTGCCTACCAGTATCTCGGAGCCCGTGCTGGGCGGTGGACGCGCCCCCGCAGGGGCC
Organism: Alphaproteobacteria bacterium; assembly: GCA_965279355.1. Classification (GTDB taxonomy): domain Bacteria; phylum Pseudomonadota; class Alphaproteobacteria; order CACIAM-22H2; family CACIAM-22H2. The sequence continues at coordinate 2,095,249 of OZ257155.1, forward strand.
GCCACCAAGTCGATGGAGACGCACTAATGCGGAAGCTTGCTCTCACTCTCGCCGCTTCCGCGGTTTTCGCCGGTTTCGTTGGCATCGGCTCAGCCGCTGCGGCGGAAGGCGTCGCCATCCCGAAGGAAAGCTGGTCGTTCAACGGCCCGTTCGGCACCTTCGATCCGGCGGCGCGCCAGCGTGGCTTCCAAGTCTACAAGGAAGTCTGCGCGGCCTGTCACGGGCTGAAGTACGTCGCCTATCGCAACCTGCGCGACATCGGCTTCTCGGATGAGGAAGTCCGGGCCATCGCCGCCAGCGTTGAGGTCACCGACGGTCCGAACGACCAGGGCGAAATGTTCCAGCGCCCGGGCCGTGCATCCGACCGCTTCAAGTCGCCTTTCGCCAACGACAACGCCGGCCGCGCCGCGAATAACGGCGCCCTGCCGCCCGACCTGTCGCTGATGACCAAAGCGCGTGTCGGCGGGCCAAACTACCTCTACGCCCTGATGACCGGCTACGGCGATGCGCCGGCCGATGTAAAGGTCATGGAAGGCCTGCACTACAACAAGTACTTCCCGGGCCATCAGATCGCGATGCCGAACCCGCTGAATGCCGATCAGGTCACCTATGCCGACGGCACCAAGGCGACGGTCGAGCAGATGGCCAAGGACGTCACGGTGTTCCTGTCGTGGACGGCAGAACCGGAAATGGAAGCCCGCAAGCGCCTTGGCGTGAAGGTCATGCTCTTCCTCATCCTGCTGACCGGCCTGCTCTTCGCGGTGAAGCGCAAGGTATGGAAAGACCTGCACTGATCCTCCGGATCTGAGCATAAAAAGGGCCACCTCGCGGTGGCCCTTTTTATTTGTGCGCGATCTTAGCGGGCGCGCCTATTTGTGATTGCCGCCGAACCAGCCGCGCCAGGAAGGCCAGTCGGCGATGATCGCCGCCATGCGGGCATAGCCGCTGCCCGTCGGATGGACGCCATCGCCATCCGCCAGCGCCTTCAGCCAGACCGGGTCTTCGGCCAGATGGGTGTAGAGGTCGAGATACGGCACACCGGCCTCGGCGGCCGCGCCATCGAGAATGCGCGACAGGGTGGCGATCCGGATGTTCTTCAGGTCACGCTCGATCGCGCCGCCCCGCATCGGCATCTTCGCCTCAAGGATCGGCGTCGGGCCAAGCATAAGGGTCGGCTTCCAGCCCACGGCCTCATTCAGCATCTTGCGGGCGACATCCGCCGTCTCGGCGGAATCGACCCGCCGCTTGCCGGCTTCCTCGATCGTGTCGTTGATCCCGAACGCAAAAACCAGCGCGCCGGCAAACTCGGCAGGCAGGCGGGCGGCGGCTTCCGCCCTCCAGCGCGCCGCGATGAGCACCGACGTATCGGCCCTGATGCCCAGGTTATATGCCGTCAGGTCATGACCCTTCGCGCGTTCGGCAGCACACAACCGGCCGGGCCAGCCCAGATACTGATCGTCACCCGAACCGGCGGTGATGCTGTCGCCGATAAAACATATCCGCAGAACCGTCATTTCTTCTCCGCAAGCCTCCGCAACTCGGCGAGCGCCTCGGCGCGGCCGGCGCGATAATCGCCTGCCTCCCACCATCTTTCCACGTCGCCGAGCAAGCGGCTGATCTCCGCCCCCGGCGCGACGCCAAGATCGAGCACGTCCTGCCCACGCACCGGCAGGGCCGGCGCGGCCCATTCGCGGGCAGCTTCATATGCGACATGTCCGCGCGCGGCATCGCCCCGCGCCCAGTCCAGCAGCGCGCGATCGCGGACCGTCCCCTGCCCCAGGCGATACAGAGCGCGCCGCCAACCCTGCATGTCTTCCACCGGCCAGTACGGAGCGCCGACCGCGGCCACCGCCACCAGCCGGTCACGGTCGCGGTTGGACAGGCGTAGGCGCTCGGCAAGTCGCCCGGCCAGCGCCGGATCGTCCGGAAGGAGCGCCGCAAGACGCAGAACCGGATCGCGCGTCTCGGGCGCGGCCAGAGCCTGCAGCCCGCGCAGGCGCGCGATATCCGTGAGTTCGGGCAGGATCGGCGCCAGCACGCCAACCTCCTGCATGACCGCGATAATACCGGCCGCATCCGGCGCTTTGAGCACGCGCAGGATTTCGGCGGCGATGCGCTCGGCAGACAACGTCGGCAGCAGGGATGCCAGCGCCCGGCACGCGGCGAGGCCCTTTTCCTCGGGCGCGCCGCGGCCGAAATGCGCATGAAAGCGGAAGAACCGCAGGATGCGCAGCACATCCTCGCGGATGCGCGTCTCGGCATTGCCGACGAAGCGCACACATCCCGCCTCGAGATCGGCGACACCGCCGAACGGGTCGTGGACCGTGCCGTCGGGCTCGGCCGATAGCGCATTGATCGTGAAGTCGCGGCGCGACGCGTCCTCGACCCAGTCCTCGCTGAAGGCAACGACCGCGCGCCGGCCGTCGGTTTCGACATCGCGCCGCAGGGTCGTGATCTCAAAGGGCTTGCCGCCGGCAACAGCCGTCACGGTCCCGTGCTCGATGCCGGTCGGAACGGCTTTCAGCCCCGCCGCGGTCAGCAGTTCCATGACCCGCGTCGGCGGTTCCGGCGTCGCGAGATCGACATCGGTCACCGCCCGGTTCACCAGCGCATCGCGCACGCTGCCGCCGACGAACCGCACGGGCTTGCCGCCGACCGCAAGCGCGGCAATGACCGCGCGCGTCTCGGGCGCGTTCATCCAGGGCGCGGTTTCGGGATGGATTCGGATCGATGTCGAGGTCACGGAATGACCGCCGGAAGAAGCTGTCTCAGAGGTTCAGGAAGTGCCGATATTGAAGGTTCGGACGCAAGCAAAATTGCGGTTAGCGCGGCTCCACATGGCCCGGAACGATACGGCCATTCTCAAGCTGCGGCGGCACGTAGCGGCCTTCGATCCCGTCGCCGCTGAACACCGACAGCGCCACGGTCAGCAACGCCGCGAAGAACAGTCCCAGCGCCAACAGCCAGATCCACGGTGCGTCGCTCCAGCGCCGCTGTTCCGCGCCGGCGGCTTCGGCGCGTCGCTGCATCGCCACCAGCCACAGTGCGTAAAGCAGCGAGGGCAGCAGGATCGGCAACACGAATTCTAGGAGGATGCGGGCCATATCTATCCAGTCTCAAGCACGCAGGACTTCGTAGAGATTGACCAGCATGCCGGCGGTCGCTCCCCAGATGTGATAGTCGCGGTAAGGCATCGCCCAGAACTGCCGCTCGATGCCGCGATCCATCCTGGTCCCGCGCTGATGATTGCGCGGATCGAGGATGAAAGACAGCGGCACCTCGAAAATCTCGGCGACCTCGAAGGAATCCGGAACCAGGGTGAAGGGCGGCTTCACCAGACCCACCACCGGCGTCACCTCGAAGCGCGTGCGCACGACATAGGTGTCCAGGCGACCGACGATTTCCACCCGGTCGCGCGGCAGGCCGACTTCTTCCTCGGTCTCGCGCAGAGCACCAGCGGCAGCATCGGGATCGTGCGGCTCAAGCCGGCCGCCCGGAAAGCTGATCTGTCCCGCATGCGCGGTCAGATGATCGGTGCGACGGGTCAGCAGGACGGTCGTGCCATGGTCACGCAACACGAGCGGCACCAGCACCGCGGCCGGCGTCAGGGGTAGTTCGGGCTTCAGATCGGGCTTCAGATCGGGATTGAGATCGTGATCGCCCCGCGACAACACCGGCACCAGGCTGCCCGAACTCCGGCGACCAAGCGCCTCCTGCGCCGCCACCAGCCGGCGGCGGATTTCATCCGGGCCGAGTTCTGCCGGGGCCGCGTCCACTAATCGAGCCGCCCGAGGGGAAAAAACATATCGCCGCTCCACACTCCGAATTGCGGCGGCCCCTCTGCCGCCGCCTCCTCGATCCCAAGATCGACGAGCTGGTAGAACACTGATCGCGCGATCAGCGCGTCGAGTCCCATCCTGACATGAATATAGGGGCGCGGCTCATCCGTTGCAGCGTCCGTCGTCACGCGGATGTGATGGTCTGCGTCGGCATCGACAATGTCGTCCAGATTGGTGCGAAAGCACAGAAGCTGGCCGCGGCCTGAGCCGCGCACTTCCAGCTCCACGGCAACAAAAGGCGCGTCTTCGACCTGAATCCGCCCTTTTTCCGCCGGAGTTTCCAGCCAGAATTCGCCGACTGAATCACGCCTAAGGACAGTCGAAAAGAGCTTCACGAGCGGTTTGCGGGTGATCGGCGAGCCGTGATAAAACCAGGTTCCATCGCGCGCGATACGGATGTCGAACTCTTCGCAAGAGTCGCGTCCGGGTAACGATGCGGCGGGCAAGGCCCCGGGGGCGGGTGCTGGGGCAACCACACGCTGCGGTACAGTGGGCTGATCGGGACGATCGCCGGTCATAGCCAGTCTTGCCGCGGTTCAGCCGAGAGAGGCAGCATTGAACGCTCCCGAGCCCAAATTCGCCACGCCGTCCGCCGACTCAGCCGATGTCATTGCCAAAATCGAAGCCTTGGGCAAACGCCTCGTCGAGGTGCGCGAGCGCATCGGCCGCGTAATTTTTGGGCAAACCGACGTCATTGAACAGACGCTTATCACGCTGCTGGGTGGCGGTCACGCCCTGCTGATCGGTGTCCCCGGCCTTGCCAAGACCAAACTGGTCGAAACGCTGGGCACGGTTCTGGGCGTCGATGCCAAGCGGCTGCAATGTACGCCCGATCTGATGCCGGCCGATATTCTGGGGTCGGAAGTGCTGGAAGAAGGCGACAACGGCCGCCGGTCCTTCCGCTTCATCAAGGGCCCGGTCTTCACCCAGCTGCTGATGGCCGACGAAATCAACCGCGCCAGCCCGCGCACGCAATCCGCGCTGCTGCAGGCAATGCAGGAACACCGCGTATCGGTGGCGGGGGCCTACCATCCGCTGCCCGCCCCGTTCCATGTGCTGGCGACGCAGAACCCGCTGGAGCAGGAAGGCACCTATCCGCTGCCCGAAGCGCAGCTCGACCGCTTCCTGATGCAAATCGACGTCACCTATCCTGATCTCGCCGCGGAACGGAAGATGCTGGTCGCGACCACCGGCGTTGCCGAGGAAAAGGCGCAGCCGGTGATGGATGGCCAGGAGCTGCTGGCCGCTCAGGCGCTGATCCGCCGCGTGCCGGTCGGCGAGAGCGTCGTCGACGCGATTCTGAAACTGGTCCGCAACGGACGGCCCGAGGAATCCACGGTGCCGGAAGTGCAGAAGCATGTGGCCTGGGGCCCTGGCCCCCGCGCGAGCCAGGCCCTGATGCTGGCCACACGCGCCCGCGCGATGCTCGATGGGCGGCTTGCGCCGTCGATCGACGATGTGCTGGCGCTCGCCCATCCGGTGCTGCGCCACCGCATGGCTCTCAACTTTGGCGCCCGCGCCGATGGGATCACGATGGACAAAGTGATCGATCGGCTGTGCGACCCGCTGCGCTGAACGGATACTGATCCCGGGCTCGCCATGACGCCCGCACTCACAACGGTCCAGACGCAACAGCGCGCCGAGCAGGTGGCGAGCCGCCTGCCGCCGTTGCTGGTCGCCGCCGAACGCGTCGCGCAGACGGTTGCACAGGGCGTGCATGGCCGACGCCGCGTCGGGCAGGGCGAATCCTTCTGGCAGTTCCGCCGTTACGAACAGGGCGACAGCATCGACAAGATCGACTGGCGCCAGTCGGCGAAAACCGAACGCGTGTTCGTGCGCGAGACGGAATGGGAAGCCTCGGAAAGCGTGTGGCTGTGGCGGGATGTATCGCCATCGATGCGCTGGCGCTCCAGCAACAAGCTGCCGGAGAAATCCGACCGCGCCGATCTTCTCACGCTCGCGCTTTCGGTCATGCTGATCCGCGGCGGCGAGCAGGTCGCCCTGTTCGGTGAAATGCCGCGGCCGATCATGGGCAAGTCGGCCATGATGCGGCTGGCGGAAATCATCAGCCAGCCGGTGAAGTCCAGCGTGCAGACCAGCGCGCCACCAGAGCTTCCCCTTCCGCGCCATTCACAGACGGTGCTGTTCAGTGATTTCCTCTCGCCGCTCGACGAGATCGCGGCATCGGTCAAGCGTCTCGCCGCGCGCGGCGTCACCGGCTATCTGATGCAGATCCTCGATCCGGCCGAGGAAACGCTACCGTTCAACGGCCGCACACGGTTCGAAGGATTGGAAGACGACGGTGAAACCCTGATCTCGCGTGTCGAGTCCGTTCGGCAGGATTATCAATCCGTGTGGGCGGCACATCTCGACGGGCTCGCCGATATCGCGCGACAGGTCGGCTGGATGTTTCTATCGCATCGCACCGACCGGCCGCCTGAGAACGCGCTGCTGGCGCTCTATCAGGCGCTCGCCAAGCCGGGCTATCGCTGATGGGCTTTCTCTCCGGCATGGCCTTCCTCAGCCCGTTCTGGCTGATCGCGCTCGCGGCGCTGCCGGTCCTGTGGTGGCTGTTGCGCGTGACGCCGCCGGCGCCGCGCAACGTCTCCTTCCCGGCCATCCGGCTTCTGCTCGCCCTGCGCCCCAAGGAAGAAACCCCGGCGCAGACGCCGCTGTGGCTGCTGTTGCTGCGCCTGCTGATCGCGGCGCTGGTGATCTTCGCGCTGGCCCACCCCCTGCTGAATCCGGGTGCGCGACTGGCGACCAGCGGTCTGGTGGTGATTGTCGTCGACGACGGCTGGGCCGCCGCGCGCAACTGGACCGCGCGACAGAACATGCTGGCCGATCTGGTCGACCGCGCCGAGCGCAACCAGCAGCCGGTCGTTCTCCTGTCCACGGCACCCACGGTCGACGGCGAGCCGCCCCGCGCTTCGCGGCTGGTGCCCGCCGGTGAAGCGCGTAGCCTTGCCGCGGCGCTGACACCCAAGCCATGGCCCGTCGATCGTGCCGCCGCCCGCGCCGCGATCGAGGCCATGAGTCTACCGGGGTCGGCAAGCATTGTTTACGTCGCCGACGGCCTTCAGGACGAACAACTCGCACCGCTGCTGGAACGGCTGCAGCGCTTTGGCGGCGTCGAATATTTCGCCGATGCCGACGATCAGCTCGCGCGCATGCTGATGCCGCCGGCCGCCGAGACCGGCGGGCTCGCCATCACCGCCGCGCGGACCGGCACCGGCGGGGACATGTCGGCATTTGTGCGGGCCCTTGGTGACGACGGGCGCCTGCTGGCCCGCGAAGAACTGCACTGGCAATCCGGACAACCGACAGCGACCGGGCGCATCGCCCTGCCCGCCGAACTCCGCAATCGCATTGGCCGTATCGAGATCGAAGGCGAAGCGTCGGCGGGGGCGGTTGTGCTCGCGGATGAGCGCTGGCGCCGCCGCCCCGTCGGCCTGGTTCCCGGCGGTCCGATCGAGCGGCAGCAGCCCCTGCTGGCCGACATCTATTATCTGCAGCGGGCGCTGGCGCCATTTAGCGAAGTCCGGCAGGGCACGGCCGAAGAGCTTTTGAAGCGCGAACTGGCGGTCCTCATCCTTGCCGATACGGGCCGGCCTTCCGAGGCCGACCGCGCGGCAATGGAAGACTGGCTCAAGAAGGGCGGAATGGTGGTGCGCTTCGCCGGTCCGCGCATGGCCGAAGGCGGCGACGATTTTGTGCCGGTGCCGCTCCGCGGCGGCGGACGCACCTTTGGCGGGGCGATGTCCTGGTCGCAGCCGGTCAGCCTGGCTGCGTTCGATCCAGAGGGCCCGTTCGCCGGTCTTGTGATCGCCGACGATGTGAAAGTAACGCGTCAGGTTCTCGCTGAACCCAGTCTCGATCTCGCCAGCCGCACCTGGGCTCGCCTGTCCGATGGCACCCCGCTGATCACGGCCGATCGTCGCGGCGATGGCTGGCTGGTCCTTGTTCATACCGCGCCGACACCGGGCTGGTCCTCGCTGCCACTCGGCGGATTGTTCGTCGAAATGCTGCAGCGTTTAGTCGGACTATCACAAGGTGTTGCCGGTGAAGCCGGCGACGCCGTGCTGCCGCCGCTCAGTTCGCTCGACGGCTTTGGCCGTCTGCAGGCGCCGGCCCCGGCCGCTTTGGCCATCGCCGGAAAGGATTTCAGCCGCGTCAAACTCGGCCCGAAATACCCGCCGGGCTATTACGGCGCGGAGTTCGGTCGTCGCGCCTTGAACGTCTCGGCCGTGGTGCCGCCGCCGCGCGCCGCTGGCACGCTCCCCAGCGGCATCGAGCGGCGCGTGCTGGAAAACAGCCGCGAAGTCGACACCAAGCCGTGGCTCCTGGCGGCAGCCCTATTGCTGGCGCTTGCCGATCTGGTGATCAGCCTGCTGCTGCGCGGTCTCATCGGCCGCGCCAGTACGACACGCGCCGCGGGCACCGCCGCGACATTCATCCTGCTGTCCCTTGCCTTCGCCACACCCGCCACGGCCCAACAGAACCGCGGCGGTCCCGCACCCGCCGTCACCGGCGAAGACGGCGCGGCACTGACTGGAACCCTGCAGACGCGGCTCGGTTATGTGCGCACCGGCCGCGCCGAGATCGACGATGTCTCACGCGCCGGTCTCATCGGACTGGGCGCGATCCTGTCGCGCCGCACCGCGATCGATCCGGGCCAGCCGACCGAAATCGATATCGAGCGCGACGAACTGGCCTTCTTCCCCCTCCTCTACTGGCCGGTCACGACGGATGCGCCGATGCCCAGCCCGGCGGCCATGAATCGCGTGAACGAGTTTCTGCGCCAGGGCGGGATGATCCTGTTCGACACCAAGGACGGCGACCGCGGCGGGCGCTCGCCAGCCGCAAACCGCCTGCGCGATGTGCTGCGGCAGATCAGCCTGCCGGCGCTTGCTCCGATTCCCGCCGATCATGTGCTGACCCGCTCTTTCTATCTGCTGACCGATTTTCCCGGCCGCTGGGCCGGCCAGCCGGTCTGGGTCGAGCAGGCGGAAACGCATATCAACGACGGCGTCTCATCGGTCGTAGTCGGCGCGCATGATTGGGCGTCTGCCTGGGCCACCGACACGCAGGGCCGCGCGCAATTCGCCGCCGTGCCTGGCGGCGAGCCGCAGCGCGAGATGGCTGTCCGCTTTGGCGTTAACCTCGTGATGTACGCGCTGACCGGCAACTACAAAGCCGACCAGGTGCATGTGAACGCGATCCTGGAGCGCATCCAGCGATGAGCGGCGACATGACCCTCACCGCAGCCACGCTGGTCCCCGGCTGGCTGCTGATTGCCGTGGCCGCGATCAGTGCCGTGTTCCTGATCGTGACGTGGTGGACGCGCGCGCGCGGCGCGCTGTGGCGCACGCTTGCCATTCTCGGGCTGCTGCTGGCGCTGGTGAACCCGACTTTCGTAGTCGAGGAACGCAAGGCGCTGCCCGATATCGGACTGGTGGTCGTCGATGAATCACCAAGTCAGGGCCTCGGCAACCGCCGCCAGCGCACCGAAACCGCCCTGCAGACGGTCCAGAACCGGCTCGGAGACCAGAAGGATCTGGAAATCCGTGTCGTGCGGACCGGCAGCCGGACAACCGGCGGCAATGACGGCACGCGCCTGTTCGAGGCGGTCGACCGTGCGCTGGCCGATGTGCCGCGCTCGCGGCTGTCCGGAGTCATTCTCCTGACCGACGGGCAGGTGCACGATGCGCCTGCTGACCCTGCATCGGTGAAAATCACGGCGCCGATCCACACGCTGCTGACCGGCGAGAAGAACGAAGTAGACCGCCGGCTGGTCGTCGAACGCTCCCCAAGCTACGGGATTGTGGGCAAGCCGCAGGTGATGACGCTTCGCATCGATGACGGCCCGAACGCACCGCGCGCCGGACAGGCCCGCGTCGACATCCGCCGCGACGGCGGCGAAGCGCAGTCGCTACGTCTGCCGATCGGCGTGCCAACCGATGTCGATTTCACGCTGGAACATGGCGGCACGACAATTTTCGAGATCGCCGTTGAATCCGGCACCAGCGAGCTCACCCTCGACAACAATCGGGCGGTTGTGGTGGTCAACGGCGTACGCGACCGCCTGCGCGTGTTGCTCGTCACCGGCGAGCCGCATCCGGGCGAGCGCACATGGCGCAACCTGCTGAAGTCCGATCCCGCCGTCGATCTCATCCACTTCACCATCCTGCGGCCGCCGGAGGCGCAGGATTTCACGCCGGTGAACGAACTGTCGCTGATCGCGTTTCCGATCCGCGAACTGTTCGAGGTGAAGCTGCACGAATTCGATCTCGTGATCTTCGACCGCTATCGCCGTCGCGATGTGCTGGCGCAGGTCTATCTCGACAATATCGTGCGCTACGTGCGCGCGGGCGGCGCGCTGATGGTTGCAACGGGTCCGAATATCGGCACCCAGAACAACCTGTTCAATTCGCCGCTGGGCCAGATCTTGCCCGGCGTGCCGACCGGTTCCACGTTCGAGGAAGGCTACAAGCCGAAGGTCTCAACCCTCGGCCGCCGCCATCCCGTCACCGCCGATCTTCCCGGCGCCGGTGCACCGGACGCCCAGCCGAGTTGGGGCCGCTGGTTCCGCCATATCGATATCGAGCCGCGACGCGGTCATGTGTTGATGTCCGGCGCACAGGATCGTCCCCTGCTCATGCTGGATCGCGTCGGCGAGGGACGCGTGGCGCAGATCATGTCGGATCACATCTGGCTGTGGGCGCGCGGATACGAGAATGGCGGGCCGCAGGCGGAGCTGCTGCGCCGCATCGCGCACTGGCTGATGAAGGAACCGGAGCTCGAGGAAAACGATCTGCAGGCGCTGGTGCGTGGCGACCGGATCGATATCCTGCGCCGCACGCTTGAACCGGACGGCAAGATCGTCGAAATCACCTTCCCCTCCGGTGAAAAGCAGCCGGTGACGATGACCGAGGGCGAGGCAGGCCGCTCGCAGGGCAGCGTGCGCGTGAGCGAGCCCGGCCTCTACCACATCACCGATGGCGAGCGCGTCGCCATCGCGGCCGTCGGTGCGCTCAATCCGGTCGAAATGGCCGATGTACGGACAACCGACGAACTGGTCCGGGTGGCGGCCAACGCCACGGGCGGACAGGTTCTCTGGCTGTCCGACGGCGTGCCGGATCTGCGCCGCGTGCGAGCGAACCGCGATGCGGGCGGCAGGGAGGGAAGCGGCCGCGGCTGGATCGGCATGCGCGCCAACGGCGACTACGTCGTCGCCGGCATCACCCAGGTCCCGCTGCTGCCTGGTATCGCGCTGTTCTTCGTGGCCCTGCTCACACTGCTTCTGGCGTGGCGGCGCGAGGGGCGCTAACCCTTCCCGCGATGAAGGACATCTTCGAGTCGCTCAAAGCGGGACTGGCGCATCACCAGGCGGGCCGGATCACCGATGCCGAAGCGGCCTATCGCGTCGCGCTGTCCATCGAGCCCGAGCATTCCTACGGCCTCTACCTCTACGGATTGCTGTGTCTCGGCACCGGGCGTTTAGACGAGGCCATCGATCTCTTCGCCCGCTCGGCCCTGGCCGACCCCGAAAACACCGACGCGCTGTTCAATCTCGGCAACGCGCTCTTTCGCAAGGGCGAGTTCGAGATCGCGGTCGAGCAGTACAGCATCGTCACCGCGCGCCGGCCGGGTTTCGCCGACGGGTTCGCCAATCTCGCGCGGGCGCTGCAGAGCCTCGGGCGCACCGAAAAGGCCATCGCCGCCGCGCAGAAGGCAATCACCCTCAAGCCCGGTCTGGTTGAGGCACAAGCCAATCTCGGCACATCCCTGCTCGCCGCAGGACGCGCGCAGGATGCCATCGAGCCGTTCCGTGCCGTGGTCGCGCTCAGGCCAAGGGACGCGGAAGCCCACGCCAATCTCGCCAACGCCCTGCATCGCGCGAACCAGCCGCGCGAAGCCGCCGAGGCGGCCCGCACCGCCATCGCCCTCAACCCCGGCATCGCCGAAGCCCACATGCTTCTGGGCACGGCAATGCGCGATCTGGGCGATCTGAAAGCGGCCGAGACCTCGCTGAAGCAGGCGATCCGCCTGCGACCAGGCTACGCGACGGCTTATACCAATCTCGGCAATGTGCTGACCGATCTCGATCACCCTGAAGAGGCCATCGCTGCGTTCAAACGTGCGATCGAACTTTCCCCTGACAGGCCGCAGGCGCATTCGAACCTCGGCTTCCTCCTCACCGATCTCGGCCGTCTGGACGAAGCCATCGCCGCCTGCGAACGGGCCATCGCGCTCGATCCCGACTATGCCGAAGCGCACTGGAACCAGGGCTTCGCCTATCTGCTGTCGGGGGATTTCGAACGCGGCTGGGACAAGTACGAATGGCGCAAGCGTCACCCGCGTTTTGTCGGCGCCTATCGCGATTTCGCTGAACCCGCGTGGACCGGACAGGACCTGAACGGACGCACGCTCATGGTGTATGCCGAACAGGGCCTGGGCGACGCATTGCAGCTCATTCGCTATTGCGAGCTGCTCGCGGCGCGTGGCGCACAGGTGATCGTGGCCTGCGAGAAGCCGCTGCTTGCAATCTTCAGTCGCGTAAAGGGCGTCAGCCAGGTCGTGCAGCGGACGACACTGCTGCCGCCTTTCGACTACTGGATCGACCAGATGAGCCTGCCGCGGGTGATGGGCACCCGCGTCGACACGATTCCGGCACCCCCTTCGTATCTGAGCGCCGACCCGGAGCGCATAAAGGTCTGGCGCGATCGGCTTCCCGCCGGTTTCAAATTCGGCCTCGTCTGGGCCGGCAATCCCACCCACACCAACGACCGCCGCCGGTCGATCAATGTCGATCTTGTGCGACCGCTGGCCGAGATCCCGAACACCTATGCCGTGAGCCTGCAGGTCGGCCTGCGCGCTTCCGATGTTACCCGCTTCGCGCCGCGACAAATCTTCGATGCGGCGCCGCTGCTCACCGACTTCATGGAAACGGCGGCCCTGATCGCCAATCTCGATCTCGTCATCACAGTGGATACGGCGGTCGCGCATCTCGCGGGCGGACTTGGCGTCAAAACCTGGGTGATGCTGCCCCTCTCCCCGGACTGGCGGTGGATTCTGGGCCGCGACGACTCGCCCTGGTATCCCTCCATGACGCTTTACCGGCAGACCGAGGTGGGCGACTGGACCAGCGTCATCGAACGAATCGCACGCGATTTACGGGTTTTGGCCGGTGAATGACCTACATTTGTATTTAGTCCGGCTCTATCCACATCCACTTCGGCCGGGTTCTTGCGGCGTTAATATTTTGTAAACCAATAGCGCCCAGAACTTGTTTGCTGCATTGCAAGCAGCTATTAGTTTACTTATGAACAAACGAGCCGCCGTTCCTCATGAACGACACTGACAGTCCGACTGCACCGGCGGAACCGGCTGCCAGCGCGAATACGCCGGCTCTGCTGGCACTCCAGATTCTGGAGAAGCTGCTGATCGAGGCGATCAAAACCCGTCAGAATGTCAGTGGCGCGGAAGTCGACCTGCGGGCAGCCCGCGAAATCCGACAGCGCCTGATGCGCGATCCCAAGGATGCGGCAGCGATCAGCTGGGTGCGGCAGATCGCACAACGCTGGTCATATCAGCTGAAGAATCACAGCCTGCGCTTTCGGCACGTTTTCAACCATCTCGATCTCGTCCGTTAAGACGAGCGGCGGTCAGGTCGAGGGCTTGAGGTCCGGCAACGGATAAGCGCCGACCAGCAGCATCGCCACCCGATCGTTGCCGTCCGACAGCGGCAGCACCAGCCGCTCCCAGGTTGCAACCTGCGTATCCGAACTGACGAGCCCGCCGATCGGCGGCGCCTCGAAAGCCGCCGTGTACAGGCGCACGCGCGGCGCGCGGCTTTCGCGCACCGCATCGTAGTCGCTGCGGATCCGCTCCTGCTGTTCCGCCGGCAGATCGTCGACAGCCTGCCCCGTCATGTCGACGCCGAAACTGTCGACGAATTTCGTGCCGTACAGGCGATAGATGAACCGCCCCTGATCCGTGACATCGATCAGCAGCAGGTTGCCGAGCCAGCGCTTCATCTCGAGCGGATCGAGGTCGGCACGCACCGGCATGGGACGCGCGGCGCGCTTGCTGCTCCAATAATCGTAGAGCGCCACAAGACGGGCGTCGGAAATCGATGGCGCGGGCACGTCGCGATCAGACATCTGTCGCAGGCCTGGTTGGGGCGCCAGGGATCGAACCTGGGAATGGCGGAATCAAAATCCGCTGCCTTACCGCTTGGCTACGCCCCAATAACCGGCCGGCCCGTAGATATAGGAGAGGTCCGCACCGGTCAAACATGCGCGGGCAACATCATGCCGCCTTGGCGACGTTCTGCAGGAACCACTCGTAACTGCGGGCCAGACCGTCCCTGAGGCTGGTCGGCGCCGTCCAGCCGAGCCCGGTCAACCGGCCGACATCGAGCAATTTGCGCGGCGCTCCGTCGGGCTTGGCCGTATTGTAGGTGAAGCTACCTTTGAAGCCGACCACGTCGGCCACCGTCTCGGCGAACTCGCGAATGGTCACATCGGTGCCAGTGCCGATATTGATGGCACTGTCGTCGGAATAGCGCTCCATCAGATACACGCAGGCATCCGCCAGATCGTCAACGAACAGGAACTCCCGCTTGGGCGTTCCCGTCCCCCAGATCTCCAGCGTCGGCGCCTTGCGCAGTTTCGCTTCATGCGCCTTGAGGATAAGCGCCGCCGGCACATGGCTGTCCATGGGATCGAAATTATCGCCGGCACCGTAGAGATTAGTCGGCATCACCGAAATGAAATCGCATCCATGCTGCTTGCGATAGGCCTGGCACATCTTGAGGCCGGCGATCTTGGCGATCGCGTACCACTGGTTGGTCGGCTCAAGCGCGCCGGTCAACAGCGCATCCTCGTTCATCGGCTGCGGCGCCAGGCGCGGATAGATGCAGGACGAGCCAAGGAACTGCAGCTTCTTCACACCAACCTGCTGCGCCGCATGGATGGTTGCGGTCTCGATTGCGAGATTGTCGTAGATGAAATCGGCGGGACGCGTGTTGTTGGCATGAATGCCGCCGACTTCCGCCGCGGCGAGAAACACTGCATCCGGCTTGTTCGCCGCCATCCAGTCCTCGACCTCCTTCTGTCGGGTCAGATCGAGGGTGCGGCGGTCGGCGGTGAGAATTTCACAATTTGCCGATTTCAGCCGGCGCACAATGGCCGCACCGACCATGCCTTTATGGCCGGCAACGAATACGCGCTTTCCGGCGAGCGGGAAGATGACGTCTTCAGCCATGACGGTCCTTGCGTTCAAGTTCGTTCTGCACCTGTTTGCGGTCGCCGTCCACCATTTCGCGGACCAGGTCCTTGAAGCTGGTCTTGTGTTTCCAGCCCAGCTTGGTGTGCGCCTTGGTCGGGTCGCCGTGCAGGAAGTCCACTTCGGTTGGGCGGAAATAGCGCGGGTCGATTTCGACCAGCACGTCGCCGGTCTTCTTGTCGACGCCCTTCTCGTCCACACCCTTGCCGCGCCACTCGATGGTGCGGCCGATATGACCGAAGGCGAGTTCCACAAATTCGCGCACCGTATGCGTTTCGCCGGTGGCCAGAACGTAGTCGTCGGCTTCCTTCTGCTGGACGATCATCCACATCCCTTCGACATAGTCGCGGGCATGACCCCAGTCGCGCGAGGAATCGATATTGCCGAGGAAGAGGTTCTTCTGAACGCCGGCTTCGATCGCCGCGACCGCCCGCGTGATCTTGCGGGTGACGAACGTCTCGCCGCGGGTCGGTCCTTCATGGTTGAACAGGATGCCGTTGGACGCATGCATGCCGTAGGCTTCGCGGTAGTTCACCGTGATCCAGTAGGCGTAGAGCTTCGCGGCGGCATACGGGCTGCGCGGATAGAATGGCGTCGTCTCGCGCTGCGGCTTTTCCTGCACCAGGCCGTAAAGCTCCGATGTCGACGCCTGATAGAACTTCACGGTCTTCTCGACACCCAGGATGCGCATCGCTTCCAGCAGACGCAGCGTGCCGATGCCGTCGGCATTCGCCGTGTACTCCGGCGTCTCGAAGCTCACCTGCACATGGCTCTGGGCCGCCAGGTTGTAGATCTCGGTCGGCTTCGTTTCCTGCACCAGCCGGATCAGGTTGGTGGCATCGGTCATGTCGCCGTAATGCATGAAGAATCGCACGCCAAGTTCATGCGGGTCAGCATAGAGATGATCGACGCGGCCGGTGTTGAAGGACGAGGATCGGCGCTTCACGCCGTGCACCACATAGCCTTTGCGCAGAAGCATTTCCGCGAGATAGGCGCCGTCCTGGCCGGTGACACCGGTGATAAGAGCTACGGGCTGGGTCATGCTTGGAAATCCGGGTCCAAAGGAAGGTGATTCGGGCGACGCTGGAAGGGCTTACCATCCCCCAAAAGGGGTGACAACCGCAGGGCGCCGTCACCCAACGGCCAGCCGCGTTGCTTTCGTCCACCAGCCGGCCTGGCGGGCGCCGAGCCACGACGCGGCAGCGGCGGCAGTTGCGTCATCATCATACATCCCAAAACACGTGGCGCCGCTGCCGGACATCCGCGCCAGACGGCAGCCGGGGCTTGCCGCCAAGGCTTTCAGAACCTCGGCAATCTGCGGCACGAGGCTAATGGCCGGCGCTTCGAGATCATTGCGGCAGGCCGCCAAGGCGGCCGCAAGTCCAGCGGTATCGCGGGGCATTCCGTCGAACCTAGCGGGCGGCGAAAAGGGGCCCGTCCGCGACCGAAAGACATCGGAGGTCGCCAGCGCGACACCCGGATTGACCAGAACCAGCGCGGTTGCCGGCAAGGGCGGTGTCGGGGTGATCTGCTCGCCGATCCCCGCCATAAAGGCCGGACGACCGACAAGACAGACCGGCACATCGGCCCCGAGCGTGCTGGCCTGTTCCTGCAACGCGGCATCGATCGCCGGCAGCCCCCAGAGCTTACGCAACGCCCGAAGCGTCGCCGCCGCATCCGCCGATCCGCCGCCGATCCCTGAAGCAACCGGTAGGGCCTTGTTCAGGGTGAGATGCGCGCCCTGCCCACCGTCTGCGCCCTGCAGCAGACGCGCAGCACGCAACACGAGATTGCTTTCCGGATCGCCCAGAGACCGGGCGAAGGGTCCTTCGACCGAGAGCGAGAGACCGGCCGACCGAACCGCACGGATCTCGTCACCAAGTTCAGCGAAGGCCACCAGACTATCGAGCAGATGATAGCCGTCGGCCCTGCGGCCGGTGACGTGGAGATAGAGATTGAGTTTGGCCCGCGCCGGCTCGACGACCGTTCCGACGTTCACAACGGACGCGATCAACTGCCCCGCCGCGCCACCGGGGTCGCCAGCCCGCGCTCGAGTTTGCGCTCGATATCCTTCTTCGCATCCGGCTCTGGCTTATGCTGAAGAGCCCGGCGCCATTGGAACTGCGCTTCGTTGGTCCGGCCGACCTGCCAGTACGCGTCGCCGAGATGGTCGAGCAGCACCGGATCCTCCGGCAGCAACTCGACGGCCCGCTCGAGCGTGGTCGCCGCTTCTTCGTAAGAGCCGGTGCGATAGAGGACCCAGCCCAGGCTGTCGACGATATGCCCGCTGGTCGGGCGCAGCGCTACCGCGCGCTCAAGCATGCGGCGCGCCTGCACGTATCGCTCCGTGATCCCTTGGTCCACCCAGGAATAGGCGAGATAGTTCATGACGTCCGGCTGCTCGGGCTGCAGTTCCAGGGCGCGCAGGAAGTCCGCTTCCGCCTTGGGCCATTGCTTGGAGCGCTCATAGGCGATGCCGCGCGCATAAAACAACGACCAATGCCGCGCTTCCGGTGTCTGGATGCGCGCCAGCGCGCGGTCATAGACCTTCACTGCATCGGGGTAGCGATCCTTGCTGCGCAGGATCTGGCCGATCGACACCAGCGGCTCGACGCGATCGGGACGCTCGGCGGCCATCTCTTCCAGCATCTTCATCGCTTCGTCGGTGTTGCCGAGCGTGTGCAGGTTTTCGGCGATGCGGCTGCGCGCCGACCACGATAGCGGCGATGAAACCGGGATACGACGATAGAGCTCGTTCGCCTCGATCCTCCGTCCATAGGCATCGAGCAGGTCGGCGGTGAACAGTAGACCCACCGGCAGATCAGGCGCGAGGGCCAGTGCCAGGCGGCCATAGATGATTGCTGTGGTCTGCGTGGTTTCCTGACGCAACGCGCCCGCAATGTTGAACAGCGCCTCGGCCAGACCCAGCGTTGCGCTAGGAACTAGACGTGTTGCCGCGGCGCCGGCATTGGCGCGCTGCAGGGCGGCGCCGATGGCCGCGGAATCGCGACCCTCGACAATGAACTTCGCATAGAGCGCGCGCGCTTCGTCGCGGCGGCCCTGTCGCTCATAGAAATTGCCGGCGGCTTCGACCAGCCGAGCCGGCGGCACCCCTTCAGTTTCGACAGAGCGGCGGTAATACCCGTCGGCATCGGGCCGATCCGTCAAATCGGAGATCAGCGCCGCGTGATACTCATGCAGCGGCCGGAAGCCCTGGACCTCAAGGATCGGGCGCAGCGCGTTCAGCGCTGCCGCCGGACGGTTCTGGCCGACATTCAGCCACGCATTCATCAAGGGCAGAACGATGCGGTTCACCGCCGTGAGCGGCTGCCCCTGGAGCTGCTGCTCGGCCGCCGCGAAATCGCCGCGACGAACGTGATCGATGGCAAGGATTAGCGCCGATTGCGGATGCGAGGGCGCGAGGCGGATCGTCCGGCGGGCGATGTCGACTGCCGCATCGAACTGCCCGTCGGCGACGAGGAACGTCTCCGCCCTGACCAGCATGTCGTAATTGTCGGGGCTCTCCTCAAGCGCCGCCATCGTGAAGCGGGCAGCGCTGCCGAAGTCGCGCTCGCGTTCCGCCTGACGGCCGGCCAGGAAGTTGCCCAGTTCCGAAGCTGTCGCATCCGGGCCTTCTGCCGCCGGTGGCGGCGCACCGGCGCAACCGGCCAGGGCCAGACATACGGCGACGGCCATCGCCAGACGCCCGTTAGGACGCGCGCTCAGGGAACGAACTTGGGTGGGCATGGAGAGTCGAATCCTTCGCCGGGGCGGCCAGTCCTCGGCCCGCCGCTCCGGGGGAGAATAGCGAATTTCCGCGTCCCAGGCCAACGGGACAACTTCCTAAAACGCATCACATATTCGGGTAATTCGGTCCGCCGGCCCCTTCGGGCGTGGTCCAGGTGATGTTCTGGGCCGGATCCTTGATGTCGCAGGCCTTGCAATGGACGCAGTTGGGGGCATTGATCTGGAACCGCGGGCCAGCCGCGTCTCGCACCACTTCATAGACACCTGCCGGGCAATAACGCTGCGCCGGCTCGTCATAAAGCGGCAGGTTGCGGGCGATGGGAATCGACGGGTCCCGCAGCCGCAGATGGATCGGCTGGTCTTCCTCGTGATTCGTATTGGACAGAAACACCGAGGACAGCCGGTCGAACGAGACCTTGCCGTCCGGCTTGGGGTACTCGATGCGGCGGCTCTCGGCGGCCGGCGTCAGCGTTTCATGATCGGCCTTGCCGTGTTTCGAGGTCCACGGCGCGAGGAAGCCGAGGCCGAGATCGTTCAGCCACATATGCGCGCCGCCGATGGCCGTGCCGAGCCACACGCCGTGCTTCAGCGCCGGTTTTACGTTGCGGACCTTATGCAGATCCTTCCACGCCCAGGAATTGCGGAACGCCGTCGGATAGGCGCTGAGTTCTTCGCTGCCCGTCGCGCCAGCCTTCAGCGCATCGAACGCCGCTTCAGCGGCGAGCATTCCGGTCTTCATGGCGTTATGCGTGCCCTTGATACGCGGCACGTTGACGAAGCCGGCCGTACAGCCGATCAGCGCGCCGCCGGGAAAGGTCAGCTTGGGGATCGACTGCAGCCCACCGTGATTGATGGTACGCGCGCCATAGACGAGCCGCTTGCCGTTCTCGAAGACCGGACGGATCGAGGGATGCGTCTTAAAGCGCTGGAATTCCTCGAATGGCGAGAGGAACGGGTTCTGGTAATTCAGCGGCACGACGAAGCCGACGGCGACCTGCCGGTCTTCGGCCAGGTGATAGATGAACGATCCGCCTGATGTGCTGCTGTCGAGCGGCCAGCCCAGCGTGTGCGTCACCAGACCCGGCTTATGGACCGACGCATCGACCTGCCACAGCTCCTTGAGACCGAGCCCGAATTTCTGCGGCTCGACGCCGTCGCGCAGCCGGAACTTCTCGAACAGCGTCTTGGTCAGCGAGCCGCGGGCCCCTTCGGCAAACAATGTGTATTTCGCGCGCAGCTCCATGCCGGGCGTGTAGGATTCCTTCTTCTCGCCGTCGCGGCCAATGCCCATGTCGCCGGTAGCGATGCCGACGACCCGGTCGTCCTCGTACAGAACTTCGGCAGCCGCGAAGCCGGGATAGATTTCCACCCCCAGCGCTTCCGCCTGCGTGCCCAGCCAGCGGCAGACATTGCCGAGGCTCGCAATGTAGTTGCCGTGATTGCCCATCAAGGGCGGCAACATGAAATTCGGAATGCGGATGTGACTGGACTGCGTGAGGATCAAAAACTGATCGTCGGTCACCGCCGTCGTGAGCGGCGCGCCCTTCTCTTTCCAGTCGGGGATCAGCTCGTTCAGCGCGATCGGATCGATCACGGCGCCGGAAAGAATATGCGCGCCGACTTCAGAGCCTTTCTCGACGACACAGACGCTGACTTCATAGCCACCGCTCGCCGCGAGCTGCTTCAAGCGGATCGCCGCCGACAGGCCCGCCGGCCCGGCGCCGACGATCACCACGTCGTAGTCCATGCGTTCGCGAGTCATGGGGCGTTCTTAGCATATCGCGGGCGGTGAGCCAGCGCCCGTCTGGGCTGACGCAGTGGTTGAAAATACACGATCATGTTAGGAATGATTATTACGTGAATGCAGCATCGATTTACGGGGGCTAAGGTGGCATACGGCTCTGTAAGCCGCCTCAGCGGCGTATTGGCGGCCATGGTTCTGTCGGGGGCCCTTCACGCAACGTCGGCGACCGCGCAGCCGGTTCCCTCTGCTCCCGCATCCCTGCCGGCCAAATGGGGCCCGCATATCGATCTCGAAGGCAAGCTCGGCAGCGAACGCCATATCGGCGAGGCGGATGTCTTTTATCCGCTTTGGCAGAATGGCGCGACGATGCTGTTTGGCAATCTCAAGGCACGGCTCGACGACAACGCCAGCAGGGAAGGCAATTACGGGCTCGGCCTGCGCCACATGCTGGAGAACGGTTGGAACCTCGGTACTTACGGCTATTTCGACCGGCGGCGCACCGAGCATCACAACTACTTCAATCAGATCACGGCGGGCGTCGAAGCGCTGTCGCTCGACTGGGACTTTCGCGCCAACGCCTATATCCCGGAGGGACGGCGCAGCCACCCGGTCGACAGCCTGAACACGGCGAAGTTCGAAGGCACCACGGTTGTGTTCCGTGGTGGCGAGGAGCGGTCCTTGCGCGGCTTCGACATCGAGGCAGGATGGCGTGTGCCGGTGTTCGACGGCACCGACAGCAAGCAGATACGCATCTATGGCGGCGGCTACCGGTTCTATGCCGACAGCGTGAACCCGGTGCAGGGTCCGCGCGGGCGGGCAGAGATGGTCTTCGACGAGATTCCCGAGTTGTGGGAAGGATCGCGCCTCGCGGTCGGGGCGGAAATGCAGCATGACGCGCCGCGCGGCGCGACGACATTTGTCTCAATGCGGCTGCGCATCCCGCTCCAGATCTTCGGCAGCGGCGGCAGCCCGTCGCGTCTGACGCCGATGGAACGGCGCATGACCGATCCGGTGGTGCGCGACATCGACGTTGTCGCCCAGGCCGGCTCCTTCGGCGCGCCGGAGACGGCGACCCAGTTCGCCAGCGGCGCGACGTTCTCAGTCATCAACAGCGCATCGACTAGCGGCGCGGCGCTGCCCGGCGCCGTGACCGCGCTTGCGAACAACTCGACCGTCATTCTTGCTGGCACGTTCAATACCACCGCCAGCGTCAACCTGACCGGCAACAAGAGCCTGATGGCCGGTACCATGACCGTGCGCAGCCCCTCCGGCCGCCTCGCGACCCTGAATACGCCAGCAGCCACGATTTCGAGCTCGGATGCTGTGACCACCACGATCCAGGCCACAGGCAATAACACCATCTCCGGCCTGACGATCATTGGGACGGATACCGGCGGCGGCGCCCAGGGCATCGCGATGAGCAGCGGCGCCGGCAACATCAACATCCTCAACAACACGATCACCGTGACGCAAACCGGCCCCAACAGCGTTGTCGGAATCACCGCCGATAACAACGCTAATGTCGTGGTGAGCGGCAATACCATTACAGTGACGGGCTTCGCCGGCCAGGCCGCGAGGGCCGTGAATCTCAACACAGCAACGACGGTTACCGTCAGCGGGAATGCGCTGAGCGCCTCGGGCGGCCTTAACAACTTCGCCCTGGACATCACCGGCACCACGATCAACACGGCCGGGTCCGCGGGCAACGTGCTTGTCTTGGGCACCTGCACGGGTGCGCCAACCTCCGGGTCTGTCAGCTTCGCCAACGGCACGACCTGCCCGTAACGCCTGACACGGCAGAGTGCTAGGATCGCCCTATGAGCGATCTCGGGACTCTGCAATGGCTGGTCAAGATGGGCGCCGATGAGGCGATCGGCGATACGCCGGTCGACCGGTTCGTTGTGCCCCAGATGCCGACGCGGCCGGCCCCGTCCGCAGTCGCGACCCGTCCGGCCGCACCGGTGGAGACCCGCGACGCGCCGCCGCGCCCAGCCGCCCGGCCTGCCGCTCCGGCCATCGCAACGCCGCCGGCCGCCGCCGTGGCCGGCGCCCGGGCGCTGGCGGCAGAAGCGCAGACGATCGAGGAACTGCGCCAGAAGGTCGCCGCCTTCGACGGCTGCGCCCTCAAGGCGACGGCGACCAATGTCGTCTTTGCCGACGGCAACCCCAAGGCGCGGATCATGTTCGTCGGCGAAGCGCCGGGGGCCGATGAAGACCGGCAGGGCAAGCCGTTCGTGGGGGTCAGCGGCCAGCTGCTGGACCGGATGCTGGCCTGTATTGGCCTGGACCGGAGTTCGGCCTATATCACCAACATGCTGTTCTGGCGCCCGCCGGGGAACCGCCAGCCGACCTCGGCCGAGATCGCGGCGTGCATCCCCTTTGTCGAGCGCCATATCGAACTGGTGAACCCGGCCATCCTGGTGTTTGTCGGCGGGACCTCCGCCAAGACCATGCTGAACCGGACCGAGGGCATCATCCGCATGCGCGGGAAATGGGCGGAGTACAGCCTGCCGGGGCTTCCGGCCCCCATCCCGGCCCTGCCGACCTTTCATCCGGCGTATTTACTGCGCTCTCCCGCACAGAAGAAAGACTCGTGGCGGGATTTATTGAGCCTCAAAAAGAAAATGGAAGCGCTCGGACTATAGTACCCAAGTAAATAAAGCCGGGTATTTACTTCTGTACTTTCAGGGGCTTCGGCCATTTTTGCTTGCGCCGGGTGTCGGTTCTCCCGTATTAGATTTCCCAGCATGCGAATCAGGGGCATTAATATTCGCAGCGCCTTGCCGATGGCGGCCGCAGTGCTGATCGCACTGGCGGCGCAGGGGACGCCAGCCGCTTCAGCGGCGGTGAAAACCGAGACGGCAGCGCTCTCCAAGGTCGATGTCCAGGCGCGCTGGGCATCCGAGCTGCCGGCTGTCCTGTCGGCGGCTGATGTTGCCCTCTATCGGAAGATCTTTGCAGCCCAGGCCGCCGGCGACTGGCCCGCGGCCGACCGCGAAATAGCCCGCCTGCGCGACCGCCGCCTGGTCGGCCATGTCCTCGCCCAACGCTATCTGCATAGCGGCTGGCGCTCCGCCTATCCGGAGCTTGCCGCGTGGCTGAAGGACTATGCCGATCATCCGGATGCGCCGACGATCTACAGCATGGCTCTCAAGCGGGCGCCCAAGAAGGGCGCAGCGCCGCTCCGCCGCCCGAGCTTTGAAAACCTGAAAGCCGGCTGGTTCACCGAAGAAGAAGCCCCCGAACCCGCTGACGACACGCCGGATGTTGCCGATGCACCGTCGCCGCCACCGGCAAAGCTGCTTGGCGAGATGCTGGGCAAGGCCAGCGGCATCAAGGGACAGATCACCGACCGCATGCGCCGCGGCGATCTCGCCGGCGCCGAACATCTGCTGCGCTCACGCGATGCAGCCCGCCTGCTGAGCGAAGGCGAATACGATTATCTCAAGGCCCGCCTCGCCGCCGGCTGGTTCGCGCAAGGCGACGACCAGCGCGCTCTGGAACTGGCGCATGAAGCTGCCTCGCGCTCGGGTGCTCTCGTGCCGCGCGCCAACTGGATCGCCGGCCTGTCCTTCTACAAACAGGGCCGCTACGCCGAAGCCGCCCGGCATTTCGAAGACCTCGCTCGCACGCCGAATGCGCAGCCCTGGGATCTCGCCGCCGGTGCATTCTGGGCCGGCCGCGCCTATCTCCAGGCTCGCCGCCCGGAAATCGTGAATTACTGGACGATGCAGGCGGCGCAGTATCCGCAGACCTTCTATGGCCTGCTGGCCGCGCGCACGCTCAGCATCAGCCCTAATCTCAACTGGGATCCGCCACCGCTCTCGAGCGCAGACGCCGAGACGCTGTCGCGCACCGCCGCCGGCGGCCGGGCCTTCGCGCTGGTGGAAGTCGGCGAGCACGGCCGCGCCAGTCGAGAATTCGGCCGCCTCCGCCCAACCGGCGGTCCCGGCCTGACGCGCGCGCTGCTCGCCGTGGCAATGCGCGCCAACATGCCGCTGATGTCGATCCGTCTCGGCCGCGAACTGGGCGACATCGAAGGCCGCCGCTATGACGGCGCTCTCTATCCCATTCCGCCGTGGCGTCCCGAAAACGGGTTCGAGATGGACCCGGCGCTGGTCTACGCGATCATGCGCCAGGAATCGGCATTCAATCCGCGCGCGCTCTCATCTGCCGGCGCACGCGGTCTGATGCAATTGATGCCGGGCACCGCCGCGGGCATGGATGGCCGCTCCTTCAAGGGACGCGCCGAGACGCTCTACGAGCCCGAACTCAACGTGGCGCTGGGCCAGAAATATCTGCGTCAGCTCCTTGAGCACGATGCGGTGCAGGGCGATCTGATCCGCCTCACCGCCGCATACAACGGCGGGCCCGGCAATCTCACGAAGTGGAAGCGCAAGCAGGACATGCGCGGCGATGCCGCCGATGACGCGCTGCTGTTCATTGAAGGCCTGCCGGCCCCCGAAACGCGGCAGTACATCACCCGCGTTCTCTATAATTACTGGATGTATTCGCAGCGCCTCGGCCATCCGACGCCGTCGCTTGATCGCCTCGCCGCCGGTGAATGGCCGGACTACGGCCCGCGCGATGCCAGCACCACCCTGATCGCCACGGTTCCGAACGTGGAAACACCCGCTGCCGTGCAAAAGCCGCTGATCGCCCCTGCAGCGGCACCACTGGCCGCGATGCCGTTGACCGCGATGCCGGCCGTTCCTGTCGGTCGAGTGGAGAAAGCGCCGCTCGCCACGGCCGCGATTGTCCCGGCCTCGGTCGCGCTGCCCAAGCCAACTGCGGCCCGTCCGCAGGCGAAACAAAACGTTGTCAAAGCCGCCGTGACGCCCACTTCGACCAAGGCGACGGCCAGCAAGCAGAAGAAAAAGGCTCCGGCCACGGCAGCGCGGAAGGACACCTCGCGCAATGCCAAAAATTGACGAAACGCGGCCGTTCCTCGCGGTCAACATCGCTGTCCTGACCGTCTCCGATACGCGTACGGTTGACGACGATAAGTCAGGCCGCACCCTCTCCGAACTGATCGAAGCCACCGGCCACAAGGTCGCGGCACGCAAGATCGTGCGCGACGACAAAGCCGCAATCACTGAACAGCTGCGCGCTTGGATTGCCGATCCCGTCATCGACGTCGTAATCTCGACCGGCGGAACGGGTGTCACGGGACGCGACGTCACGCCGGAAGCCTTCGAGGCGATCTTCGAGAAGAAGATCGATGGCTTCGGCGAGATGTTCCGCATGATCAGCTACCAGAAGATCGGAACCTCGGCCCTGCAGAGCCGCGCCACCGGCGGTGTATCCGGCGGCACCTATCTCTTCGCGCTGCCCGGCTCGCCCAGCGCCTGCCGCGATGGCTGGGAGGAGATCTTGCGCCACCAGCTCGACAACCGCTTCCGCCCCTGCAATCTGGTGGAGCTGATGCCGCGCCTGCAGGAACACCTCAAAACCAAGCCTCCTAAGGCAACCGTTTAGGGGCCACGGTCTGACATCGCCCTTCGCGCGTCGATACGGTATGTATCGCGCATGGCCGACGCTCCTCCGAAAATCGATCTGAAAAAGGCCCTGCCCGCCCTGCGCGGACAGTCGGGGCTTCGCAAGATTCAACCGGGCGATTTAACGGCACTACCGCGGCTCGGCCTTGCGCATCTTCACTGGCGCATTCGCGGCACGGGCAAGCTGCTGCGGGTGCCGCTGGTCCCTTCGGTCGATCTGAAACGACAGGCCACGGCCTTCGAGCGGCTGGCAAAGAGCGGCCATGTCCCGGCGCTGCATGCGGTGCTGCCGCCCCGCGAGGGCCTCCCGCTCGGTGCGCTGCTGGTCGATGAAATCGATGGCCATGCACCAGAACTGCCGCGCGACTTTTCCGCCCTCGCGCGGACGCTGGCGGCAATCCATGAACTGCCGGTTCCGGCGCGGCGCGGACCGCTCGACACCCCCGACGATCCGTTTGCCGCGACGCTGGAAACGATCGAGCGCAACTTCGCCACCGGCGACCGCGATCTGGCGCCGAAAACGCGCAAGCTCCTGATGTCGGAAATCCGTTGGGCGCGCGGTTTTGCGGCCAAAAACGCGAAGCTGCTGCGCCGCGCACCGCGCGCACTGGTGCTGACCGACACGCATCCCCGTAACTTCATCATCGACGACAAGGGCACCGCGTTTGCTGTCGATCTTGAGAAGACGCTCTACGGCGCGCCGGCCATCGACATCGCGCATGCCATGCTGCCCGCGGCCATCGCCTGGGGAAAAGCCGATGAGCGGGTCGGCGAGGCCGACCGAAGACGGTTCCTGATGACCTATTTTCTGCTGCGTGGCCCCAAGGTCG
This sequence comes from Alphaproteobacteria bacterium, assembly GCA_965279355.1. Lineage (GTDB taxonomy): Bacteria > Pseudomonadota > Alphaproteobacteria > CACIAM-22H2 > CACIAM-22H2. Next base: position 2,122,199 of record OZ257155.1, read on the forward strand.
AACAGGCGATGCGCCCGCTGCTCAAGCCAATGCTGCGCCTCACCTGGCTGCGTACCACTGTCGCCTTTGCCGCGATCGCCGCGACCGGGGCCGAGAAGGCCCTCGGTTCCGCCGCCCGTGCGACCGCCCAGGAGGCCATCGCCGCCGCCCTCGATCCGCGGCGCATCGCCCGCAGCCGCGAGGCTTGGCTTGCCCTGTAACCGGCGTTAAGCGGTTTGCAACGGTTGCGGGAGTAGGATTCAATGACGGTCGACCGAGGTCATTGGATTCGCCGCGCGTGAGCGTCCTTCTCGAATTTCTCGAATTCGTCACCGGCGGACAACAGCCGGCCGTGCAGGACCTCCTGCATCGCGTGCTGGTCAAGAGCCGCAAGCTCACCGGCGCCGAAGCCGGCTCGATCTTCATCATCCGCCACGGCCGCAAGAAGGTATTGGAAGCCATCAGCCACCAAAACGACCTGGTGAAGGTCGCGACGGAAACCTTGCGGCTGCCGATCGATTCGAATTCCATCGCCGGCCACGTCGCCCGCACGGGCGAGCGCGTGCGGGTCGATGACGTCTACAAGATCCCGTCCGACAAGCCCTACCAGTTCAACCCGGACACGGACCGCGTCAGCGGATTCCGCTCGCGCTCGGTCCTGTGCTTTCCGCTCAAGAACTCGGCCGATGAAGTGATCGGCGTCGTTCAGTTGATCAACAAACGCGACAACACGGGCAAGGGCCCGTTCGCCTTCACCAGCGAAGACGCCGCCTTGATTCAACCCATCAACCACATCGTCGGCGGCGCCATCGAGCGTGCCCTGATGATCGAGCGGATCTCGGAGCAGAACCGCCGCCTCAAGGAACGCAGCCGCCTTCTGTCACGCCAGCGCAAGCGCATTGCCACGCTGAAGGATCAGACCGAAGAAGCGTTCCAGATTTCCATCCGGCTGCTGGCGCGCGCCACCGAACTGCACGACGAAGACACCGGCAATCACATCGTGCGGGTCAACGAATACTCCTACCTGCTGGCGCAGAAGCTGGGCATGCCGCCCGCATACTGCGACGAGATCCGCTACTCGGCGCAGCTCCACGATGTCGGCAAGATGAGCGTCGATTCCGCCGTGCTGAAAAAGCGCGGCCAGCTCACCGCCGCCGAGCGCGAAGAGATGAACCTTCATCCCAAATACGGCCACAAGATCCTGAGCCAGTCGGGCCGCCTCAAGATGGCGGCGGAGATCGCGCTCTGCCATCACGAGATGTGGGACGGTAGCGGTTATCCGAGCGGGCTCAAGGGCGACCAGATTCCGCTGTCAGCGCGGCTTGTCCAGCTCGCCGATGTCTACGACGCGTTGCGCAGCCCGCGCCCCTACAAGGAAGGCTACAGCCACGCCAAGGCGTGCAAAGTGATCCTTGAAGGCGACGAGCGCATTCATCCGGACCGGCATTTCGATCCCAAGCTGATCGCGCTGTTCAAGCAGCACCACCAGGAACTCGACCGCATCTGGCGCAAGCTGCAGGACTAGATTTTGCCCAGCACCTCTTGCTCCCTGCGTAGGCCGGCTACGACGCCATTGCCAGCGCGGGCGTCACGTCCTCGATCATCAGAGCCGGGCGATAGACGAAATCCGGATCTTCATTCTCCCGCTTGATCAGCGCTTCGAGCGACCTCCGGGCACGGAGCGGGGCCTCGTCCACCTTCATCGCCACTCTCGGGATGGCGCCGCCGTACGTCTCCAGCTGTTTCTGCTGGATAGCGAGGATGCCCGCATCCTCATCGAAGGTCTGGGAGACCCCGGCGCGAATCGCCTCGGTGAGGGCATCGTCGCCGGGGCGAAAGTTGCGCGCGAGCGACCAGAAATAATGCGTCGCGTGCTCGGTTTCCGGCGTGAGCAGATGCAGGACATGACTGCGATAGGCGTTCTCCGGCGACGTCCCGGCGGGATAGACGCCGACGTCAGTCATGCAGATCGACGGGGCCAGGCTGATCGCCGTCTGCCACCGGTTGATACGGCCGTGGCGGTTTAGCATCATGGCAAAGAATGGCGGTGCCTCGATATTCGGCATTTCGCGATGAGCCCGAACCATGCCCTCGCCCTCGATCGTAACCCTGGCCGGATAATTCGGAATGCACTCCTCTTCGTCCTGGCCGATCGTTTGCAGATGGACCCAGCTCTCGTGCCCGAGGTCCATCAGATTGTCGACGGACAGCCGAAAATCGCAGTCCAGACGATGATAGCCGCGTGACGGCGTCCACTCCGGATGGTCGTTCCACCGGATATCCGGAATGAGATCGATATCCGCCCGCTCGACCTGCCCCATCCAGATCCAGAGCAGCCCGTGCCGCTCCGCAAACGGAAAACTGCGCAGGCAGGCTTTCTTCGGGATAAGGCTCTGGCCGGGCGCCAAAGTGCACGCCCCCGTGATCGAGAACCGCATTCCGTGATAGCTGCACTGAAGGTCATCGCCGACGCGGCGGCCCGCCGACAGCGGCATCAGGCGGTGCGGGCACAGGTCCTCCAAGGCTGCGATGCGTCCGTCGGAGTGGCGCATCATGACGACGGGGGTGCCGAGAAACCGGCGCCCCACCACCTTGCCGTTGTCCAGCTCGTGCCTGAACCCGGCGACATACCAAGCATTCCGCAGCCAGTTCATAGGGTTCTCCCTGTCGCGCTAGTTAGTACGTATGGATATAGTACGTATAAATATAATATGTATAAATATTATATGTACAAATAATACATTGAGCCGGCGCCTGTCAAGGCGCTGTACAACCTGTCTGACAAGCCGGTAAGGATGACGCCTGATGAGCGCGTCGTCGAAAACTCTGGATGTCCGATCAACGCCCGGTCACTCGGTGCGCCGGGTGCACCAGCTTGTCGTGGCCCTATTCACGCAGGAGGTGGCGGAACTCAATCTGACGCCGCTGCAAGTTGCCTCCTTGCAGACGATCTGCAGCCAGCCCGGCATCGACCAGAAGACCTTGGCGAACACGATCGGATATGACGCGGCCACGATCGGCGGAGTGATCGACCGTCTGGAGGCGCGTGGGCTGGTGGTGCGCACGGTGGCGCCGAACGATCGTCGGGCGCGGCAGATCACGCCAACCAAAGAGGGCCTTCGGATACTCGAGGCCGTGACCCCCCGCGTGCTCCGCTCGCAGGAGCGTTTCCTCGAGCCGCTAACGAAAACAGATCGCAAGGAATTCATGCGACTGCTCAAGGTCCTGATCGATGCGAATGCTGAGCTGAGCAATATTCCGGCGAAGGACTGAGGCTCAGACCCTCTTCCGCATAGAGGGCAAATCAGCGGTGACCTTGTGGTGGGGACTCTAGCGGGTCTCGAAACGCTGCCAGCCCGACTCATCGCCCTCGATCGAAAGCTCGGTCAGGCGATCCAGCTGGGGCGCGTCATCCTCGGCATCGACGTTCTCGCGCCACGAACGCGGGACCTGCGTCAGTCCATAGGCGTGCAGAACCGGCCCGAGACATTCCGGCACATCAAGTTTGCGCGCGATCTCCATTCCCGTCGCGCCATCCCAGGCAAGTTGCCGCGCCACGCGCAGACGCCGCAGAATCTGTTCCGGCGGATTGTCGCGGCGATCGAGTGCGAAGAACGTCAGGAAGGCGCGAACGAGCGGCAGATCGCTTCGCCAGTCCTTGGCGAGATCGAGGCGCCAGCGCTGCGCCAGCTCGCCGGCCAGCGCGATTTCCTTCGCCGTCGGCAAGGCGCCGCCGTCGGCCGCCTGTCCGCGTTTTACCCGCTTCGCTTTATCTGGGGTTCGCTTCGCCATAACCCGCAATATCTAGCATATCTGGTTGAAGATCATCAATTTTGTTCTTGATTTGTTCTTTCATCCACGAATAATTGCTGGATGGTCGATGTCATTCCCGACAGGGCCCATAAGGGTCGCGGCGCCGTCAGCAATCCGGTCGGCCGGTTCGAATCCGCGACGCGGGTGGCTATCGACGACGGCTGGTCCCAGGTAACGCCGGATCAACCGACCGACGACACCGATCCCTCACCGGCACCACAGACCGTCACCATCGTCGATACGACACGCACCATCATCAACAAGATCAGCTCGCCCGATCTGCAGATGGAGCAGTCGATCAATCCCTATCGCGGCTGCGAGCATGGCTGCATCTACTGCTACGCCCGGCCGAGCCATGCCTATGCCGGCTTCTCGACCGGCCTCGATTTCGAAACCAAGATCATCATCAAACCCGATGCCGCGAAGCTGCTGAACGAAGAGCTGCGCAAGCCCGGTTACCGAATCGCGCCGATGGCGCTGGGGACCAACACCGATCCGTATCAGCCGCTGGAGCGCCGGCTGAAGATCATGCGCTCGGTCATCGAGACCCTGGCCGCGTTCAATCATCCCTTCACCCTGGTGACGAAATCGGCGCTGGTGCTGCGCGATCTCGACGTCATCGCGCCGATGGCGAAGAAGGATCTGGTGCGCATCTTTGTCTCGGTGACGACACTCGATCGCCACCTCGCCAACAAGATGGAACCGCGCGCCTCCACTCCCAACCGGCGGCTGGAGGCGATCCGCGGTCTGACCGCCGCCGGCGTGCCAACCGGTGTCATGGCCGCACCGATGATTCCGATGCTCAACGACGGCGAGATGGAAACGATCCTCGAAGCCGCGCACGCAGCAGGCGCCGTCTCCGCCGGCTACACGCTGGTTCGCCTGCCGCACGAGATCAAGGATCTGTTCGCCGAGTGGCTGGAAACTTACGCGCCGCTCAAGGCCAAGCACGTGCTGGCGATGATCCGCAACACACGGAACGGCAAGCTGAGCGATCCGCGCTTCGGCACTCGCATGCGCGGTGAAGGCCAGTACGCCGACCTGCTGCGCCAGCGCTTCAAACTGGCAACGATGAGGCTCGGCCTCAACCGCAACGACTGGCATCCGGATCTGACGCTCTTCCGCGCCCCGCCGCGCGCCGGGGATCAGCTCACTCTGCTCTAGGTATTGCTGGGGCCCAGTTCGAACGCCGTAACGAAGCGCATGACGCTTTCTGGCATCTCTCCGAAAGGAGGCTGGGCCTCAGCTCTCATTCTTAATCTGTCACCCCGGACTTGATCCGGGGTCCATCGCGCCACACGAACCATGGACCCCGCATCAAGTGCGGGGTGACGACAAGAAATGAATGGGTGAAACGCGCACCTTACCCACTCTTCAGTGACACAAATGTAAATCATCGAAGACGATTGGATTAAATTCGTTTGTGACTTGCGCTGCGATTGCTCGAGTCGCACAACATCTATTAAGACCCCGGTGACTTTGTTCACGCGACTCGAACACCGGATCTTCATCGATGACGCAGCCGACGAGGGAACCAGACGGCCTTGAGCGCGGCAGCTTCGATCCATCTCCCGACCGTCGCTTTCGCAGCATCTGGATTTCCGACATCCATCTCGGCACGCGCGGCTGCAAGGCCGAGTTCCTGCTCGATTTCCTGAAGCACACCGAATCGGAATTTCTTTATCTCGTCGGCGACATCGTCGACGGCCGGCGTCTGCGCCGCGCCTGGTTCTGGAACCAGCATCACAACGATGTGGTGCAGAAACTGCTGCGCAAGGCGCGCAAGGGCACCCAGGTCATCTACGTACCCGGCAATCACGACGAGATGATGCGGGATTATCTCGACCTGCATTTCGGTGGCGTCTTCGTCACCGGTGAGGCGATGCATGAAACGGCCGACGGTAAAAAGCTTCTGGTCCTGCATGGCGATGCGTTCGACGGTGTCGTGCGTTACGCGCGCTGGCTCGCCTTCCTGGGCGATCACGCCTACGACTTCGCGCTGTTTCTCAATCACTGGTTCAACAAGGCGCGGCTGGCGATGGGTTTTCCCTACTGGTCGCTGTCGGCGTATCTGAAACACCGCGTCAAGAATGCGGTCAGCTACATCAGCGACTACGAGCACGCAGTCGCCGCCGAGGCCCGGCGACGGGGCGCCGACGGCGTGGTGTGCGGTCACATTCACACCGCAGAGATCAGGACGATCGACGGCATCGTCTACTGCAACGACGGCGACTGGGTCGAAAGCTGCACGGCCTTGGTCGAGCACATGGACGGACAGCTTGAGATCCTGAACTGGGTGAAACTGCGCCATTTTCATATGCAGATGGCGCCCGTCCCCGCATGATCGTTTATCCTCTCACTGAAAGAGCACCCGAGATGAGCAATCGTCTGATTTCCAGCGCCGTGATGCGCGACCAGGTTGCCGGCGCCAGCACCATCCTCGACGGGCTGTTCGCGGGCTGGTTCCAGAACTTCGTCTACAACCAGATCTGGGAGGATCCCGCCGTCGACCTTGAGGCGCTGGACCTCACCCCGCAAAGCCGTCTCGTCACCATCGCGTCGGGCGGCTGCAACGTCATGAACTACCTGCTGGCCGATCCGCAGTCGATTGCGGTGGTCGATCTCAACCCTGCACATATCGCGCTGACCCGTCTCAAGCTCGCGGCAGCCGCGCATCTTCCCGATCATGAGGCGTTCTTCCGGTTCTTCGGCCATGCCGATGAGAAAACGAATATCCGTCTCTATGCCGGACATATCCGCCCGCATCTCGATGTTGCGACCCGCAACCATTGGGACGGCAAGGCGCCGATGATGGGCCGCCGCATCAATTATTTCGTGAAGGGCCTCTACAACCGCGCCCTGCTCGGCCGCTTCATCGGCTTCGCGCAGCGTTCCGCGACGATGCTGGGCGGCGATCCGATGGCGATGCTCCGCGCCACCAGCATCGAAGACCAGAAACGCCTGTTCGATGAAAAGATCGCTCCGGTGTTCGAGCACTGGTTCGTCCGCACCCTGTGCCGCCTGCCTGCGACGTTCTACAGCCTCGGCATTCCGCCGGCCCAGTACGACGTGCTGCGCCGGGATGCGGATGGCGACATTGTCGGCCTGTTCCGCGAGCGCGTCCGCCGGCTGGCCTGCGACTTTCCGATTCAGGACAACTATTTCGCATGGCAGGCGTTTGGCCGCGTCTACGATCGCGAGAACCGGCAGGCCGTGCCGCCCTATCTGCGCGCGGACAGCTTTGCGCTGCTGCGCGAGCGCGCCGGACGCGTTGAAACCCGCCTGAGTTCGATGACCGACTATCTCAGGCGCCAGCCCGCGGAGAGCCTGGACGCCTATGTCCTGCTCGACGCGCAGGACTGGATGGAGCCGCCGACGCTGAATGCCCTGTGGCGCGAGATCGGCCGCACCGCGCGCCCCGGCGCCCGGGTGATCTTCCGCACCGCGGGTCAGGACTCGCCGCTGCCGCCCGCCATCGACCCCGACGTGCTGGCGCCGTGGCGCTACGAGGCCGAGCGCAGCCGCGACCTCTTCGCGCGCGACCGCGCCGCCATCTATGGCGGCTTCCATCTCTACCGTCGCGCGGACTGATCCATGCGCAGCGACACGGCCGAGCGGATGGACCGCATGTACGCAAAACAGCGGCACATCTACGACCTGACGCGGAAATTCTATCTGCTGGGGCGCGACCGGCTGATCGCCCGTCTCAACCTCAGTCCCGGCGACTGTGTTGCCGAGATCGGCTGCGGCACCGGCCGCAACCTCATTGCCATGGCGCGGCGGTTTCCGGACCCCCGGTTCTATGGGATCGACGCCTCACAGGCGATGCTCGACACCGCACAGCGGCACATCGCCCAAGCCGGTCTTCAGGGGAGGATCGCGGTGGTTCAGGGTTTGGGCCAGGACCTCAATCCGGCAGGCCAGTTCGGCCTGGTCCAGAAATTCGACGCCATCGTGATTTCGTATGCCCTCACCATGATCCCCGCCTGGCCCGCCGTCATCGACCGGGCCGTGGAGCACCTTCGCCCGGGCGGCACCCTCGCCATCGTCGATTTCGGCGACCAGCGCGGCCTGCCCCGCTGGTTCAGGGCGCTGCTGCGGCGCTGGCTGGCGCTGTTCGACGTTTATCCGCGGCCGGAGTTGATCCGCTATGTCCGGACGCTGGCGCAGCAGCGGGGCGGCGAGGCCGCCCATACCCTCCTATTTGGCGGTTACGCGGTTTATCTGGTCTACCGGGCCGCCGAGGCCTGAAACTCGCCCCGGCTGGCGGTGCGTGCTATGCTTCGCGGGTGATTCCGCAAGCGGATACAAGCTCTTGACCACCCAGGGACTGACCTCGGGTGGCAGCATGACATCAAGCGCGCTGGTGCGCCGCCTGGTGTCCGAACACGTGCGCCCGCATCTCGGCACCATTCTGCTCGGTGTCGTGGCGATGACGCTGGCCGCCGCCGCCACCGCCATCAATGCATGGCTGATGGAGCCGGTGCTTGATGATGTGTTCATCAAGAAGGACGAGCGGATGCTGTGGCTGGTGCCGGCGGCCGTTGTGGTCACGGCGCTGATCAAGGGAGCCGGCACGTATTTCCAGGCCCTGCTGATGACCAAGGTCGGCCAGCGTATCATCGCCGATCTGCAGACCCGGCTGTTCGGCCATCTCATGCGCGCCGACCTCGCCTTCTTCCACGAGACGCCGACCGGCGGGCTGATCTCGCGCTTCACCAACGATGTCGGGCTCCTGCGCGGCGCCGTGAGCCAGGCGCTGACCGGCATCGCCAAGGATTTCCTGCAGGTCGTCTTCCTGGTTGGCCTGATGTTCTATCAGGACTGGCGGCTGGCGATCCTCGCCTTCATCGTGTTCCCGGTTGCCATCCTGCCGATCGTGAAGATCGGCAAGAAGATGCGTAAAGTCTCCGCCGGCACGCAAGCCGAGATCGGCACCATGGCTTCGCTTCTGGAGGAAAACTTCCAGGGCGTGCGCCACGTCAAGGCCTACGGGATGGAAGACCACGAGACGGAACGCGCGCGCAGCGTCATCGAGCGGCTCTACACGCTGGTCATGAAAAGCACGCGGACCCGCTCGGCCACCCATCCGATCATGGAAACGCTGGGCTCGTTCGCCATCGCGCTGGTCATTCTCTACGGCGGCAGCCAGGTGATCGCCGGCACGACCACACCCGGCGTATTCTTCTCCTTCATCACGGCATTGTTGCTCGCCTACCAGCCGATGAAGAGCCTCGCCAATCTCAACGCCAATCTGCAGGAAGGCCTGGCCGGCGCCGCCCGCGTCTTCGCGCTGCTCGACATGGAGCCGAAGATCAGGGACCGGCCCGACGCGAAGCTCCTGCCCGCAGGCCTGGGCGAGATCGTCTTCCACGACGTGCAGTTCGGCTACGGCGAGGAGAAGGCAGCGCTGCGCGGGGTGACTCTGACCGTCCCGGCCGGCAAGACGGTTGCCCTGGTCGGACCGTCGGGTGCCGGCAAGTCGACGGTGCTCAATCTCATTCCGCGCTTCTACGATGTCGGCGACGGTCGCGTGACGATCGATGGCACCGATGTGCGCGACGTCACCCTCGCCTCGCTGCGCGCGCGGATCGGCCTGGTCAGCCAGGAAATCAGCCTGTTCCACGATACGATCCGCTCCAACATCGCCTACGGAAAACCGGGCGCGACCGAGACCGAGATCAGGGAAGCCGCGCGCCTTGCCAGCGCGCACGAGTTCATCGAGCAGCTGCCCGACGGCTACGACACCCTTGTCGGCGAGCGCGGCGCCAAGCTGTCCGGCGGCCAGCGCCAGCGTGTCGCCATCGCCCGCGCGCTGCTGAAGAACGCGCCGATCCTGCTGCTCGACGAAGCAACGTCGGCTCTCGACAACGATTCCGAGCGCGCGGTGCAGGCTGCCCTCGCCACGCTGATGAAAGGCCGCACCACCCTGGTGGTCGCGCATCGTCTGTCGACCATCGCCGACGCCGACATCATCTATGTCGTGGATGACGGCCGCATCGTCGAACAGGGCAAGCATGCCGAATTGATTGCGCGCGGCCGGACGTATGCCCGCCTCTATTCGCTGCAGGCGGGCAGCGGCGGCGAGCGCGAAACCGCGCGGGCCAGCGCCTAACCGTCGCCGCGGACGCCAATGTCCTCAAAATTCCTCAAGCGTGATTCGGTCCAGCGCGTCGTCGCCGCCTTGATCACGGGTTACGTGCGCGGGGTCTATCTCCTGACGCGCTGGACCCGGGTGAACCTCGAGAGGCTCGACGAGCGCGCTGGTGCCGGCAAACCGATGATCGTCTGCTTCTGGCACGGGCGGATGATCCTGATGCCGAATTTCTGGCGGTATCGCATGCAGCTGCACCTGCTGGGCTCGCGCCATGCCGATGCCAGGCTCATCTACCGGACCGTCCAGCGGTTCGGTGTCCAGACCATCATCGGTTCCTCAGACTACGGCGGCACGCGTGCACTGCGTGAGATGGTGCGCGCCATCCGCGCCGGCGGCTCCATCTGCATGACCCCGGATGGGCCGCGCGGTCCGCGCATGCGCGCCAATCTCGGCATCATTGCGCTGGCGAAAATGTCGGGCGTGCCGATTTACCCCGTCAGCTATTCGACCAGCCGGGGGAAGATCCTCGGCACCTGGGACCGCTTCTTCATTCCCTACCCGTTCGGCCGTGGGGTGATCGTTATCGGCGAGCCGGTTGAAGTGCCCGACGATGCCGATCATGACATGCTGGAAGCGCTGCGCCTTGAACTGGAAAGACGCCTTAACGCAGCAACGGCGGAGGCTGACCGGCTATGCGGTCGCGCAACGGTCCAGCCGGCCGCGCCGGATGAAAAACCGGCAGTGAAAATCAAGGCGCCGGCATGATCGCCGGCCTGTATCGCGGCCTGACCAGCGTTGCCGCTCCTGCTCTTGCTGGCTGGCTCCGATTACGGCTGCGCCAGGGAAAAGAGGACGCAGAGCGCATCGGCGAGCGTCGCGGCATCGCAGGGCGGCAGCGGCCCGCCGGTCCGCTGGTCTGGCTGCATGCCGCGAGTGTCGGCGAAGCGATGTCGGTCCTGCCGCTGGTCACGGAAATCCGCCGGCAATGGCCGAGCGTCACGGTCCTGTTCACCAGCGGAACCATGACCTCGGCACAATTGCTGGCCGAGCGTCTTCCGCCGGGCTGCCTGCACCAGTTCATGCCGCTCGACGTGCCGGCGTGGATCGACAGATTCCTGGATCATTGGCAGCCGGGGGCCGTGCTCTGGGTCGAAAGCGAATTGTGGCCGAATGCCATCGCCGCGATCCGCCGGCGCGGCATCCCCCTGGCGCTGATCAATGCCCGCATGTCGCCGCGATCCTTTGCACGCTGGCAATCCGTCGCATCCCTGGTGAAACCGCCCCTCGATGCCTTCAACCCGTGCCTCGCGCAGGACGAGACCAGCGCCGCGCGGCTGAAAGCACTGGGTGCGGGCAATGTGCAGTCGCTCGGCAATCTGAAGTTCGACGCGGCACCGCTCGCCGCCGATGACGCCGAGCTGGCGCGCCTGCGCGACACCATGGGCGGCCGTGCCCTCTGGCTGGCGGCCAGTCTTCATCCCGGGGAGGTCGATGCCGTTGCCACGGCGCATCGCACACTCGCGACGACGCATCCGGGCCTGCTGACCCTTGTCGTGCCGCGACATCCGGCACGCGGCGGCGACATCGCCGGACTGTTCCGGTCCGCAGGACTGACTGTCATCCAACGCTCCCAGGGCGCGCTGCCGGATGCCACAACCGACGTCTACGTGGCGGATACGCTTGGCGAGCTTGGCCTGTTCTATCGGCTGGTCTCGATTGCCTTCATTGGCGGATCTCTGGTGCCGCATGGCGGCCAGAACCCCCTGGAAGCGGCCCGCCTCGGCTGCGCCATCGTGACCGGCCCGCACATGCATAATTTTGCCGAGGCGGCGAAAGCACTCAGCGGGGCCGATGCGATCGAGCAGATCGATGGCGGCTCATCCCTCGCCGCCGCGATCGACCGTCTCTTCCGCGATCCCGCTAAGGCAAAGGCGCGGGCGCAGTCCGCACAACAGATGGCCGCCCAGGGGCACGGCACGGTGTCGCGCGTAGTGCAGGCGCTGGCGCCGCTGTTCGAGAATCTTTACGTCGGGGCCCATCGTGCGCGCGCCTGAGTTCTGGCGCGCCGATCATGCCAGCATCGCGCCGGCGTTGTTGTCGCCGCTGTCCCTGCTGTTCCGTGCCGGCGCGCATCTGCGCACCTTAGGGACCAGTCCGTGGCGGGCGCCGGTGCCGGTGATCTGCGTCGGCAATTTGACGGTCGGCGGCAGCGGCAAGACACCGACGGTCCTAGCCATCGCCGACCGGTTGCTGGCAGCCGGCTTGCGCGTTGCCTGCCTCTCGCGCGGTTACGGCGGTGCCGCGCGCGGTCCCTTGCAGGTCGATCTCGCACACCATTCGGCAGCCGAGGTCGGCGACGAGCCGCTGCTGCTGGCGCAGATGGCGACGACCTGGGTGGCGCGCGACCGCAAGGAGGGGGCGCAGGCCGCGATCGTCGAAGGCGCCGACATCCTGCTCCTCGACGACGGGCTGCAAAACCCAACCCTGCGCAAGGACATCACCCTGTCGGTGATCGACGGCGGCTTTGGTTTCGGCAATCGCCGTGTGCTGCCGGCGGGACCGCTGCGCGAGACCATCGAAAGCGGCCTCGCGCATACCAGCGCAGTGGTGCTGATCGGCGACGACAGCCTCCGGCTGGCCGACGAGCTGGTCCGCCGCGTGCCGGTGATCCGCGCGTCGCTGGAGCCCGCGGATTCGGCATTTCGCCTCAAGGGGCGGAAGGTATTCGCCTTTGCCGGCATCGGCCGGCCCGCGAAGTTCTTCGACACGGTGCGTCAGCTTGGCGCCGAGCTTGTCGGCACCGCCGAATTTCCCGATCATCATCCGTTCAGCGAAGACGAGGCGATGCGGGTTGTCGAGAATGCCGAGCGGCTGCAGGCGATCCCGGTCACCACGACCAAGGATTTCGTCCGCCTGCCCGAAGGGGCCCGTCGCATGGTGACTGTCATCGGCATCCATCTGCGCTTCGAGAATCCGCTGGCGATCGACGATCTGCTGCGGCCTGTCATTGGAGAGGGTGGTGGCTAAGCGCGCGGCCTGGAAGAACGCCCTGACGTCCTACGTCGTTCGACCGCTCGAAGTCGTGGCGCTGCACGTTCTCTATTTCTTTTTCCGCATCCTGCCGATTACCGCCTCCTCCGCCATCGCGGGCAAAGCGGCGCGGCTGATCGGACCCAGACTCGGCCTGTCGCGGCGCGCGCGCAAAAACATCCGGCGCGTTTTTCCCAAACTCACAGACCTCGCCATCGAAGAGCTGGTCCGGGAAATGTGGGAAAATCTTGGCCGGCTTGCCGGCGAGCTGCCGCATCTGCCGAAGATCAAGGTCTTCGACGACGATGACGCGTCGGGGCCACGCAGAGTCGACGTTGTCGGCATCGAGCATCTGGATGCGGCGCGCGACAGTGGTAAGCCGATCATCTTTTTCACCGCCCATATCGGAAACTGGGAGATCGGGCCGCTGGTTTCCCGGCGCCGTGACCTGCCGCTACATGTCATCTATCGTTCGTCGAACAACCGCTTCGCCGACCAGCTCTTCCTGTCCGGTCGAAGAAATGTCGTGGGCGGCATGATCCCCAAGGGCGCCGACGGCGCGCGGCAGGCGATGAAAGTCCTGCAGGAGAACCAGCCGCTCGCCATGCTGGTTGACCAGAAGATGAACGACGGCATTCCCGTGCCGTTTTTCGGCAGCGAGGCGATGACCGCGCCGGCGCTGGCGCAACTCGCTTTCCGCTATGACTGCATCGTGCTGCCGGCCTGGGTCGAACGGCTGGAAGGCGTGCACTTCCGCGTCACCATTGAGCCGCCGCTGGCCTTCACAAAAAGCGGAGAGCGGATGGTGGATGCGCGCAACGCGATGACCAAGGTGAATGCAAGGATTGAGGACTGGATCCGCCAGCGGCCCGGCCAGTGGCTATGGCTGCACCGCCGGTGGCCCGATTAATCAGCCGCCGGGTTTGGGCATCGGCGGCACGACCAGCGCCGGATCGAGCCTGATATCGAACAGATTGAGGCCCCAGTGAAGATGCGCGCCGGTCACGCGCCCGGTGGCGCCGACCTTGCCGATCGGCTGGCCTTTCTTCACCCGCTCTCCGTTCTTCACGACGATATCGCTGAGATGGGCATAGCTGGAGTTGAGCCCATGGCCGTGATCGATCAGCAGGGTCTTGCCGGTGAAAAACATGTCGTCATGGACGAAACTGACAATGCCGTCGGCCGTCGCGACCACCGGCGTGCCTGTCGGCATCGCGATATCGACGCCCCAATGCGGCGCGCGCGGCTGGCCGTTGAGGATGCGCTGGCTGCCATAGACGCCGCTGACCGGCCCGGTCACCGGCCACATGAAGCCGCTGCGAAACAGCGATTCGCCCAGATCGCGCACACGGGCGGCCGCGACCTGCGCATTCTCGTCGCGAATACGGGCCAGGGCTTTCGGGTCCGGCGTGACCTGCGCCTCGGGCAATCCGTCGATGCGCTGGATGTCGAAGTGCCGGGCGGTGACAGGAATGGCGCGGCTTTCGCGGCTGCCGGTCGGGTTGGTGATGGCAAGCGTCGCGGCGGTCACATCGCGGCCGACACCGATCACGAAGATCCCTTCGGCGGACACGCGGATGGGGCGGCCTTCGAAGACCAGCGCAGTGCCGGGGGTCGCGCGGCCCGTGACGAGGCCGCCCTGCACCAGCGTACCGTCGAGCGTCACCTCGGCGGAGGCCGGCGCCGCGATCAGCAGCAGCACAGCCGCCAGCAGGCGCTTCACAGCAGCGAGCCCTGCTTGGTCGGATCTTTCACCGGCGCGGGTTTCTTGGTGCCGCTGCTTTCGGTGACCATCGCGCCAACCTGACCATCCTGGAAATGCAGGCGGATCGCCATGCCGTTGCGTGTCTCGTCCGCGCGCTGCAGCGGATGGCCCGACGCATCGGTGGCCAGTGCAAAGCCGCGCGCCAGCACGCCCTTGTACGAGAAGCTGTCGAGCAGCCGCACGATGCCGGCGAGATCGCGGCTGCGCTGTTCGACCGTTGCCTTGGCGCAGCGGTCGAGCCGCTTGCCGAGATCGGTCGTCTGCACCCCATCGCGGCGGATCATCTGGCGGATGCTGTTCTGGAATGCGATCAGCCGTCCGCCAGACTCACGCACCCGGCCGCTGCGCTGGTTGACCCAGTTGCTGAGACCCAGCTTCAGCCGGTCAGACCAATCATCGAGACGCTGCGCCGCTTCGCCCAGCAGGCGGCGCGGATCGCCCAGACCGCGCGCGAGGCCCTCCACGCGCGAGCGGCGTTCCGAAATCATGCGGGTGAGGAAACTGACGAGGCGCTGCCCGTCGCGCTGCAGATCAGCCAGCAGCTCGGCGCGGACCGGCACCGCCATCTCGGCGGCGGCCGTCGGCGTCGGCGCCCGGCGATCCGAGGCGTAGTCGATCAGGGTCGTATCGGTTTCATGGCCGACGGCGGAAATCAGCGGGATTTTGCTCTCGGCCGCCGCGCGCACCACGTTCTCTTCGTTGAACGCCATGAGATCTTCGAGACTGCCGCCGCCGCGTGCGACAATCAGCAGATCGGGCCGCGGCACCTTTCCGCCCTCGGGCAGCGCATTGAATCCGTTGATGGCCGCCGCCACCTGCTGTGCCGCCGTCTCGCCCTGCACCGCCACCGGCCACAGCAGGACGTGACGCGGAAAGCGGTCGGACAGGCGATGCAGGATGTCGCGGATCACGGCGCCGGTCGGCGAGGTGATGACGCCGATGACTTCAGGGAGATACGGCAGGGCGCGCTTGCGCTCCGGGTCGAACAGGCCTTCGGCAGCGAGCCGCTTGCGCCGGTCCTCGATCATCTTGAGGAGCGCGCCCTCGCCGGCAAGCTCCATCGCCTCGACGACGATCTGGTATTTCGAGCGGCCGGGATAGGTGGTGAGGCGGCCGGTGACGATCACCTCCAGCCCGTCCTCGGGCTTGCAGCCGAGCCGGCCTGCGGTATTGCGCCAGCACACCGCGTCGATCGCGGCATCAACATCCTTCAGCGTGAAATAGAGGTGGCCGGAGGTGTGGCGCTTGTAGCCGGAGATTTCGCCCCGGATGCGGACGCGCTCGAAGGCGCCTTCCAGGGTGTTCTTTACCGCGCGCGAAATCTCGCTGACGGTGAACTCCGGCAGGTTCGAAATCGGGGGGCTGACGGGACGGATTTCGGTCATTTCGGGGTGCTGATATGATACAAGCCGCAAGCGGCATTAGCGAGTGGGCCGGCGCCGCCGCGACTCGGGCGCCGCCTCCAGATTTGACAAGTGTGGCCCAAGTCTCATGAAAATTCTGGTCGTCGGTTCCGGTGGGCGCGAGCACGCGCTGTGCTGGGCCATTGCCGCCTCTCCCCTCTGCACCAAGCTGTACTGCGCGCCCGGTAATGCCGGGATCGCCGACGAGGCCGAGTGCGTCGCGATCTCCAGCGACGATATCGATGGTCTGGTGAAATTCGCCCGCGAGACCGGGATCGATTTCGTGGTGGTCGGCCCGGAAGCGCCGCTGGTCGCCGGCCTGGTCGACAGGCTCGAAGCCGCCGGCATCAAGGCCTTCGGTCCGAACGCCGCCGCCGCCGAGCTCGAAGGCTCCAAAGGTTTCATGAAGGATCTCTCGGCAGCGGCCGGCGTGCCGACCGCCGGCTATGCGCGCTTCAAGGATGCCGAAAAGGCGCGCGCCTACGTCAAGGACTTCACGGCAAAGAACCCCGGCGAGGCCATCGTGGTGAAGGCCGACGGTCTCGCCGCCGGCAAGGGCGTCACCATCGCCTGGACCGCCGAGGAAGCGCTGCGCGCCATCGACGAGGCGATGGTCGACAAGCGCTTTGGCGACTCAGGCACCGAACTCGTCATCGAGGAATTCCTGCGTGGCGAGGAAATCAGCTTCTTCGCGCTGTGCGACGGCACCACAGCCATTCCCTTCGGCTCGGCCCAGGATCACAAGCAGGTCGGCGATGGCGATACCGGCCCCAACACCGGCGGCATGGGCGCCTATTCCCCGGCCCCGCTGATGACCCAGGCATTGTCCGACATCGTGATGCGCACCATCGTCGATCCAACGATGAAGGAAATGGCCAAGCGCGGACGTCCTTTCAAAGGCATCCTGTTCGCCGGCCTCATGGTCAGCGACGGCGTGCCGAAGCTGCTGGAGTTCAATGTCCGCTTCGGCGATCCCGAATGCGAGGTGCTGATCCCGCGCCTGAAATCGGATGTGCTGCCGGCGCTGATCGCATCGCGCGACGGCCAGCTGCGCAACATCACGGTGCGCTGGCAGGATCACACCGCCCTCTGCGTCGTGATGGCCGCGCGCGGCTATCCCAACGATCCGCTGCGCGGCACCGTGATCGGCGGCCTCGGCGAAGCCGCCAAGGTACCCGGCGTCTCCGTCTTCCATGCCGGCACCAGGCGTGAAAACGGCAAGATCATCGCCAATGGCGGACGTGTGCTGGGCGTCACCGCTGTTGCCGACACGCCCTCAAATGCGTACGCGCAGGCCTACACGGCCGTCGACCGCATCAACTGGCCGGAAGGCTTCTGCCGCAACGATATCGGCTGGCGCGCGGTCCCGAGCTGGCGTGCCTTGAGGAATCGCGCATGAACAAGGAAGCGCCGCGGCTCGTCTATCCCTGGGACGCAGCACCAGCCTCCGGGACAGTTCGCGAGGTGGCGCCCGGCGTGAAATGGCTGTACATGCAGCTTCCCTTCGCACTGACCCACATCAATCTGTGGCTGCTGCGCGACGGGAACGGCTGGACCATCGTCGATACCGGCATCGGCAACGACGCCACCAAGGAATTCTGGGAACAGATCTTCGCCAACGAGCTTGAGGGTCTGCCGGTTACCCGCCTGATCTGCACCCATTTCCACGTCGACCATTTCGGGCTCGCCGGCTGGCTGTGCGAACGCTGGGGCATCGACCTCTGGATGACGGCAGGCGAGTTCTATACCGCCCGCGCGATCTATCGCGAGGACCGCCCCAACGACCGCGCCACCCGCGAGGCGTTCTACCGCTCTCACGGTGTCGATGAGGCCGGCATCACGGCCCTGATGGGCAACAACCGCTTCAATCGCCTGGCGCCGATTATTCCTCCGTCGTTCCGCCGAATCAGCGGCGGCGCACCGATCGTCATTGGCGGCCGGGAGTGGATACCCATCATCGGGCGTGGCCATGCACCGGAACATGCCTGCCTGTGGTGTCCGGAGATCGACACGCTGATCGCCGGCGATATCATCCTGCCCCGCATCTC
Organism: Alphaproteobacteria bacterium; assembly: GCA_965279355.1. Taxonomy (GTDB): domain Bacteria; phylum Pseudomonadota; class Alphaproteobacteria; order CACIAM-22H2; family CACIAM-22H2. Next base: position 2,140,334 of record OZ257155.1, read on the forward strand.
GCCCAACGTCAGCGTACGGTCGGACGAGCCGCTGTCCAATCCGCTGAAGGACTACCTCGGCTGTCTGCCTAATTTCGCGCATCTGCCTGGTAAGGCGCTGATCCTGCCCTCGCATGGCCTGCCGTTCCACGGGGTGCATGAGCGCATCGCCGATCTTCGTATCCATCACGACGAGCGGCTGAAGGCCCTGCACGATTTCACTGCCGAACCACGGTGCGCCGTCGACTGTTTCCCGATCCTGTTCAAGCGCGAGATCACGCCCGACCTGGGTCTGATGTTCGCCGTCGGCGAATCCCTGGCGCACCTTCACTATCTGGAAGCCGAGAATCAGGTCCGCCGCGAACGCGACAGCGCTGGCATCTGGCGCTTCAGCCGCGCCTAGCGCCAGAGCTGCGAGAGCTGTTTTCCTTCGGGGAGGCGCGGCACCTGCAGTTCCGCTTCCTTGCCCGTCGGCACCGCGCGCCACGCCTCGCCGGCGGTGGCAAAACAGGTTTTCCCGTCACGCGACGAAATCAGAACCGTCCAGGTGCCGCTCGGCGAAAGCAGCAATTCGAGAACCGTGCCGTCAGCCGCGACACCGCGGCCGGCGGGGACTTCCTCGAAATTCTTGCTGAGTTCGGCAAGGATCGCGTCGCGCGGACCGCAGGGCGGCGTTTGCGGCGACTGGGCAAAGGCAACGCTCGAAACAGACAACAGTGCAACCGACAGCAGGCTCAGCGTCTTGTTCATCTTGTTGTGCCTCCTTGGGCCGAAGCGGACACCCTTCATCCATCATCTATCGACGTGGGAAAGCGTAACGCGATTTGCGCTAGCGGGGTGTGAGCCCGGCGTGACTTCGGGGAGACAAGGAGGCGACCGAAAACCCGACCGGAACGCCGTTTTTGTCACCTTCGGGCGCGGAAAAAGCCTTTGAGAAGCTCGGCGGCGCGCGCCTCGTCCAGACCGCCATACACCTCCGGACGGTGATGGCAGGTGCTTTGGGCAAAGATTCTCGGCCCCTGCTCGATGCCGCCGCCCTTTGGATCGGCGGCACCGTAGTAGAGGCGACGCAGCCGCGCGAACGAGATCGCCGTGGCGCACATGGGACACGGCTCCAGCGTCACATAAAGGTCGCACCGCTCCAGACGCTTGGCGCCGAGCCGCATCGCCGTTTCGCGGATGACCAGCATTTCGGCATGCGCTGTCGGGTCGGCGCGTTCGTCGACCAGGTTATGGGCCTGCGCCAGAACCTCCCCTGTGTCGCCGTCGACCAGCACGGCGCCGATGGGCACCTCGCCGCGCGCGGCGCCGGCTTCCGCCTGCGCCAGCGCCAGTTCCATGAAACCGGGCTGCTTCGACCCCATCTTCGACATGAACGCATCCTTGGAGCAGCCACCGCGTATGGTCAAGGCACGTTGCGTCCACGGACTCCGCCGCCTAAAGTCCCGCCCATGTCGCGTCCCGTCATTGGCATCACACTCGATTCGGAGCCCGCCGGCGGCTACTCCAAGCTGCCGTGGTATGCGCTGCGCGAGAATTATTGCGACGCCGTGGCCCGGGCGGGCGGCCTGCCGCTGCCCCTGCCGCATGAGCCGGAGCTGGCCGCCGATTATCTGGTGAAGCTCGACGGCCTGATCATCACCGGCGGCGCGTTCGACGTCGATCCTGTCCTGTTCGGCGCCAATTCGCGCCACGCCACGGTGAAGACCAAGGATCGCCGGACGGCGTTCGAGCTTGCCATCACCCGCATGAGCCATGAGTCGGACAAGCCGATTCTGGGCATCTGCGGCGGCGAGCAGCTTCTCAATGTTGTGCTGGGCGGCACACTCATCCAGCACATTCCCGACGAGATCGAAAATGCGCTGGCGCATGAACAGCCCAACCCGCGCACCGAACCCGGCCATGAGATCAGCGTGGTTCCGGGCACCCTGCTGCATCGCTGCACCGGCAGCCTCACCATGGCGGTGAACAGCGCCCATCATCAGGCGGTGAAGACGGTCGGCCCGCAGATCGTGATCAACGCCACCGCTTCCGACGGCGTCATCGAAGGCATCGAGGACCCCCGCCGGACCTTCTGCCTCGGCGTCGAGTGGCATCCGGAATACGCCATCGATCCCGGCGACACGCGCATCTTCGACGCTTTCATCGCGGCGTCAGCCCGATGACCGAAGACACCGCGAAGGGCGAGCGCATCGCCAAGGCGATCGCGCGGGCCGGCTTCGGCTCCCGGCGCGAGGCCGAACGCTGGATCGCCGAGGGCCGCGTCTCGGTCGACGGACAGACCCTGAAAACGCCGGCCACGCTGGTCACCGACGCCAGTGTCATCAAGGTCGACGGGCAGACCCTGCCGAAACCACAGCGCTCCCGTCTGTTCCGCTTCCACAAGCCGCGCGGAATGCTGACCACGGCGCACGATCCCGACGGGCGTCCGACCATCTATGACGGCATGCCCAAAGACCTGCCTCGGCTGATGCCGGTCGGCCGGCTCGATTTCAATTCCGAAGGGCTGCTGCTGCTCACCAATGACGGCGAACTCAAGCGCCATCTCGAACTGCCGGTGACCGGCCTTGAGCGACAATATCGCGTGCGTGTGCACGGCATCCCCACCGATGAGATGCTGCAGCGCCTCAAGCGCGGCCTCACCATCGAAGGCGTGCGCTACGGCTCGATCAAAGCGACGGTCGAGCGCGCGCAGGGCCGCAACTGCTGGATGGTCGTGACCCTGACCGAAGGCAAGAACCGCGAGGTGCGGCGCGTGCTGGCCTTCCTCGGCCTGATCGTCAACCGCCTCATCCGCGTGTCCTACGGTCCCTTCCATCTCGGCGAGCTGCCGCGCGCCGTCGCGACCGAGGTCGCACCGAAGATGCTGCGCGACCTGCTGCCCGATTTCTTCGCGGGAGAGAAGAAAGAGAAGAAGAAATGAGGATCGTCGCCGGCAAGCATCGCGGCCGTCCCATCGTGGTGCCGGAAGGCGATGCCGTGCGGCCGACCAGCGACCGTGCGCGGGAATCGCTGTTCAACATCCTGGAACATGGAAAGTTCGCGACGGGCGGCCTGTCGCCGGTCCGCGATGCTCGCGTGCTCGACGCCTTCTGCGGCACCGGCGCGCTGGGTCTCGAAGCCCTGTCGCGCGCGGCGGCGCATGCAACCTTTATCGACAGCGATGCCGGCACGCTCAAGATCGCCCGCGCTAACGCGCAGACCCTGGGCGAGACTACGCATGCGGCCTTCCTGCCCGGCGACGCCACGCATCCGCCTCGAGCGCCCTCGCCCTGCACTCTGGCGTTCATCGACCCGCCCTACGGCAAGGATCTCGCGGTGCCGGCGCTTGCGGGTCTGGCCAAAATGGGATGGTTCGCGTCGGATGCCATCATCGTGGTGGAGACCGCAGCCCGCGACGACCTGACATTGCCCGACGGCTTCATATCCGTCGATGAACGGCGCTATGGCAAAGCGAAGCTGACCTTCCTGCGCTGGAGCAAGGACACTTAGTCCAGTGTCGTCTTGATCCTGATCTCCGACGTCAAGGTCCGGTGGACCGGGCATTTGTTGGCGATCTCCAGCAGCTTCTGCCGCTTCTCGTCGTCGAGATCGCCCTCGATCCGGATCGTGCGCTTGATGTGATCGAGTTTCGTATCCTTGCCTTCACAGGCAATGCAATCCGAGACATAGATCTTGTCGTGTTCGAGGTCGACGGTGATACGGCCGACATTCCAGTTCTTGCGCTTGATGTACATGCGCAGCGTCATGGTGGTGCAGGCGCCAAGCCCGCCCAGCAGGTATTCGTAAGGGTTGGGGCCGCTGTCGGTCCCACCTTCTGCAGTCGGTTCGTCCGCCGACAGCACATGCGTGCGGACCCTGACGATCTCCGCGAACACACCGGGTCCGCTTTCGGACACGGTGACCGTTGTCGGGTGTGGTTCCGCCATAGGTTCCCCCTTCGGACGCCGGCCTAGCGCCGTCCAAACAGTTTTTCGATATCCGCGAGCTTCAGTTCGACATAGGTCGGACGACCGTGATTGCACTGGCCGGAATGCGGCGTCGATTCCATCTGGCGCAGCAGCGCATTCATCTCATCGGCGGTCAGCCGCCGTCCCGCGCGCACGCTGCCGTGGCAGGCCAACGTGCCGCAGACCTCGGCCAGCTTTTCCTTGAGCGACAAGGCCGTGCCGTATTCCGCCAGTTCGTCAGCGAGATCACGCACCAGACCCTGCACGTCCACCTCGCCCAGCAGCGCCGGGACCTCTCGCACCGCAACCGCGCCGGGTCCGAAGGTTTCCAAGGTCAGGCCGAGCTCGGCAAATTCCTCAGTGCGGGCGACCAACCGGCCGACCGCGTCCTCATCAAGCTCGATCACTTCGGGCACCAGCAGTGCCTGCCGCGCGATGCCGCCGGCGGCCATCTGCTCCTTCATGCGCTCATAGACGAGCCGCTCATGCGCGGCGTGCTGATCGACAATGACGATGCCGTCGCCGGTCTGCGCCACGATATAGGTCTCATGGATCTGCGCCCGCGCGGCCCCCAGCGGCCAGGCGCCGTTGGTGGCCTGCGCCATCTGCGCCGGTTCGACACGACCAGTCGGGGCGACAGGCGCGATATCGCCGAACGGTGCGTGATAAGCCGCCGCCGCTTCGGCCATACCTGCGGAAACGAAGGGACGCGGCGCTGAATACCCGAACGATGAAGCAAAGCTCGGCTGCGGCGACGCTGAACCGCCATCGCCCGGACGGAACGCGCCCAGCGCGCCAACAGCAACCGTCGTCGAGGCGCGATGGCCGGCTTCCGCCAGCGCATGACGCAGACTGCCGACGATCAGCCCGCGCACAAGGCCTGCGTCGCGGAAGCGCACCTCCGCCTTCGTCGGATGCACGTTCACATCCACCTGCTCCGGCGGCAGCTCCAGGAAGAGTGCGACCACGGGATGGCGATCGCGCGCCAGGAAATCGGCATAGGCCCCGCGCACGGCGCCGCCAAGCAGCTTGTCGCGGACTGGACGCCCGTTGACGAAGAGATACTGCGCAGCGGCCGTCGCGCGATGGAAGGTCGGCAGGCCGGCATGGCCGGTCAGCCTTATGCCTTCGCGCTCCGCGTCGATGGCAATGGCGTTGCTGAAGAACTCGGTGCCGACGACCGCCGAGACGCGCTCCAGCCGCGCCTCCGCCATGCCGCCCAGCGACGTCGCGGCGGGCAGGCGGATCGGTGTCCGTCCATCAGCCGTGAGATAGAACGCGACCTCGGGATGGGCCATCGCCAGCCGCTCGATGGCATCGACAGCGGCGCTCTGCTCGGCGCGGTCGCCCTTGAGGAATTTCAGCCGCGCGGGCGTCGCATAAAATAGGTCACGCACTTCGACACGCGTGCCCGGCGGGTGCGCCGCAGGTACCGGCGTGCCGACCCGCCCACCATCGACAGCAATCGACCACGCTTCCTGCGCTGATTTAGGTCGACTGGTCAGGGTCAGGCGGGCGACGGCGCCGATGGATGGCAGCGCCTCACCGCGAAAGCCAAGCGTCTCAATATTCAGAAGATCATCGTCGGGCAGCTTGGACGTCGCGTGACGTTCCACCGCCAGCGACAACTCATCCGCCGTCATGCCGATACCGTCATCGACGACGGCGATCAGGCTGCGACCGCTGTCGGTCAGCGTCACGTCGATGCGGGTCGCTTTCGCATCGATCGCGTTCTCGACCAGTTCCTTCACCGCCGCCGCGGGCCGCTCGATGACCTCGCCCGCCGCGATGCGGTTGACCAGCGTCTCCGGGAGACGGCGCAAGCTCATCGGGCTGCGGGCGCCGCCGGGTTGGTGGTGGCTTCGGCTAGGCCGTCCGGCTCGCCGACCACCACGGTCAGCAGTTCCGGCCTGAACAGGCGGCGGGCGACACGTCTGGCATCCGCCAGGGTGACGCCATTGATGTAGCCGGTGCGCTTCTCGACATAGTCGATGCCGAGATTGTCGTACTGGATCGCCACCAGGAGACGCGCGATGCGGCCGGTGGAATCGAGCTGCAGCGGGAACGAGCCGTTCAGGTAGGTCTTGGCGTCGCGCAGTTCTTCCTCGGTCGGGCCTTCGGCGCCCATCCGTTGCCATTCCTTCAGCATCACCTCGATCGACTGCGCGACCCGCGCATTCTCCGTCGCGGTGCCCGCCATCAGCAGGCCCGTGCGGTCATACGGCGCCAGATAGGAATAGACGGAATACGCCAGCCCGCGCTTCTCACGGACTTCGGCCGTCAGGCGCGAATTGAAGCTGCCGCCGCCCATGATGTAGTTCACCAGAGTCGCCGCGTAGTAATCCGGATCGTCGCGCTTCACACCGGCCTGGCCCATCGTGATCGTGCTTTGCGGCACCGATTTGCGGGCCACGATGGTGCGGTTGGACGTGACCGGCGCCACGTCGGGCACCCTGCCTCCGGCGGCCTGCGCGGGCAATCCGCCGAACAGACGATCAAGCAGAACGCCGAGGGCTGCCGGCTCGATATCGCCCGATGCCCCGATATAAATGTTGTTCCGCGCGAGGCGGTCCTTGAGGAAACTGCGCAGATCGTCAGCGGTCAGCGCATTGACGGACTCAGGCGTCCCGCGTGCCGGACGGCCATAGGGATGACCCGGAAACGCGGTCGCCATGAAAGTCTGACCGGCGATGGTGCGGGGGTCTTCCTGCGCGCGCCGCAAGCCCGTGACGATCCGCGTCTTCGCTCGCGCTAGTTCGGGTGCATCGAAGCGGGGCTGGGACAGCGCCAGCCGCAGCAGGTCGACGGCGCTATCGAGATTCTCGGTCAGGCTTTTGAGCGACACCTGAAACGTGTCGATACCGGAATCGAAACCGATGGACACCGCGAGAGCTTCCAGCCGGCCCTGGAATTTCTGGGAGTCGAGATCGCCGGCCCCCTCGATAAGCATCGTGGCCAGCAGATTGGCCATGCCGCCCTTGCCGTCGGGCTCCAGCGCCGCGCCGCCGCGGAAGCTGACTTCGAGGGCCAGCACCGGGATGGTCTTGTCGCGGACCAGCCACGCCTCGATGCCGCCGGGGCTCAGGACGCGCTCGATCTGCATCGCCTGCGCGCCCAATGGCGCCAAGCACAGCAGCATCACACACAGAAGGGAACGAACAAAACGCATGCCGGAAAATCCTAGCTGGACGGCTTGGGAAGCAGGACACCCGTCACCGAGCGCTCCTCGCGGAGGATGGCGCGCGCGGCGGCGGTGACCTGCGCCGCGGTAACGGCGGCAATGCGCTGCGGCCAGCCCTCGACATTCTCGATACTCGATCCGGTGGTCAGCGCCTCGCCGATCACACGGGCACCGGCCTGCAGGGAATCCCGCGCATAGACGACAGACGCCTTCAGGCGCGCCTTGGCGCGGTCCACTTCGTCTTCCGTCACACCGTCTTCGATCAGGCGCTTGATCTCCGCTTCCATGGCCACCTCGAGATCCTTGAGCTCGGCATCGGTGCGCAGTGCGGCGGAGACGCCGAAGCTTGTCTGATCCAGCGAGTCCGGGTCGTAATAGGAGCCGGCACTGGTCGCCAGCGCCTTGTCGAGCACCAGGGCGCGATTGAGCCGGCTGGTCACGCTGCCGCCGAACACATAGGAAAGAACCTGCAGCGCGTCGGCGTGTTCCTTCTCACCGGCGGTGTAGCTCGGCGCCAAATACTGGCGGCTCCATGTCGTCTGGCGGACACGGCTGTCCTTGAGCTCGACACGCCGGGCCACCTGCGGCGGCGGCTCCTGTGGGCGCATCCGCTTGGGCAGGTCGGCGCGGGTCGGGATCGAGCCGTAGTATTTCTCGGCCAGCGGCTTGAGCTGCGCCATCGTGATGTCGCCGGCAACGATCAGGATCGCGTTGTTGGGCGCGTAGTAGCGCCGGTACCAGTCGAGCGCATCCTGCGTGGTCAGGCCGCGCATCTCATGTTCCCAGCCGATGATCGGGCGGCCGTAGGGATGATTCAGATAAAGGGCAGCCTGCATCTGCTCGCCCAGGCGCGCGCGTGGTTCATTGTCGGTCCGCGAGCGGCGCTCCTCCAGAATAACGTCGCGCTCGGGATCGACTTCGGCGTCGGTGAGGATGAGGCCGCTCATGCGCTCAGCCTCCAGCTTCATCACCAGTTCCAGACGGTCGCGGGCAATGTTCTGGAAATAGCCGGTGTAGTCATGACTGGTGAACGCGTTATCGCGGCCGCCGTTGCGGGCGATGATCTTGGAAAACTCGCCGGGCGGCACCTCTTTGGTGCCCTTGAACATGAGATGTTCGAGAAAATGCGCGATGCCCGACTTGCCCGGCGGCTCATCGGCGGCGCCGATCCGGTACCACACCATGTGCGCCACGATCGGCGCGCGCGGGTTCGGAATGGCCACGACCTGCAGACCGTTCGGCAGGGTGATCGTTTCTGGATTGAAGATCTGCGCCCGCGCGTCGTGGGACGCGAGGGCGCCCAAAAGCGCGACGGCAGCGAAGAGAAAGGAAAGCCGCTTGGAAAGCGTCAGGGGCATGCAGGACTCCTCAAGGGCGCGATTGTCCCGCCTTCGTGCCCCGGGGTCCAGTCACAAGGGCGGGACTGGCCCACCCGGCTTCGATCAGAAGATGCCTTCGAAAAGCGCCTTCTTGCGGCGACGGATCGACGGCGTGTCGCCTTCGTTCACGCCACGGCCGAGCGAGGCATTCTCGCGCAGGCGCTGCGATTCACGCTGCGCATCGACAACCGGCGAACGGTCTTCCGGCCCGCGCCAGAAGATCAGCTGATCGAGCAGCGTGGTATCGGCATCGGCGAGCGAGGAGTACTCGCGCTCAAGCACGTCGCGGATTCCAGGGTTCGCGCGTTCGGCGCCCATGCGCGCAAGCAGCGCGTTCTCGCCGGCACTGCCGGCGGGCGTCGAGGCGCCGCGACCGGCGTTCTGCGCGCTGCCACCCGTGACCGCGGCGAGCGCCCGCTGCGGCGTGCCCATTTCCTGCGGGCGCTGCGTGCCGGGAGCCGGCGGACGAAGGGCGTAATCGGGCGGCAGCGACAGCGGCGCGCGGCTCACGATTTTGAATTCATCGGGCGTGGCTTTATCCATGCCCAATATGCGACGGGCATCGTTCGGTCCACAGGCGGACAGCGCGAGGAGGCCAATGGCAAGGGCTGCGGTCCGGGCCGGGAAACGAATCATGCTTCCTTTTTACTCTCGTCGGGCTCGCCAAACAAGGAGTCGACGAACAGAACGGCAACCCCCACGGTGATGCCGGCATCCGCAATGTTAAAGGCCGGCCAATGCCAGCCAAAGGCATGAAAATCAAGGAAATCGAAGACCGCGCCGAAGCGAAAGCGGTCGATGACATTGCCCAGAGCGCCCCCGATCACCAGCGACAGGGCCAGTACGGGCACCATCCGGGCGCTGCGCCACAGCCAGTAGACCAGCAGTGCCACGATACCCAGCGCCAGTAGGGCAAAAATCCAAGCGGACGCGGCGGAGCCGGAATTGAACATCCCGAAGCTCACGCCGTAGTTCCACACCGTCACCAGATTGAAGAAGGACAGCACCTCGACGAACCGCCGCCCCTCGGTGACCAGATAGTCATAGAAGAACCACTTGGTGAGCTGATCGAGAACGATCACCGCCACGATGGTGACAACAGCGAGCTTGCGGGACTGGACGAGACCCATCGTCAGTGCGCGTGCCCGACCGCGTCAGCGCAGCGGCCGCACACCGTCGGGTGATCCTTGTGCGACCCGACATCGGGCAGCACCTTCCAGCAGCGCTCGCATTTCTCGCCGTCGGAAACGTTCACCACCACGGCAATGCCGGACACATCGGGCAGGCGGAAAGCGTCATCCGGCGCCGCCCCCTGCACCACCGAATGACCGGAGGTGATGAAGATCTCGGACCGCTCGTCGACCGTCAGCGGCTCCAGCTCGTCCAGCGCACGATCGACATAGATGACCGGGCTCGCCTGCAGCGATGAGCCGATCTTCTTGTCGGCGCGGGCGCGCTCCAGCGCGCCGGTGACAACCCGGCGGACATCGCGGACACGCTCCCATTTCTTCGCCAGCGCCTCGTCTTTCCAGGCCAACCCTGGCTTGGCGAAGGTCTGGAGGTGCACGCTCTCGCTCTCACCGGGATGCCGCGCCAGCCACGCCTCTTCGGCGGTGAAGCACAGCACCGGCGCCAGCCAGGTCACCAGGTGATGATAGACGCGGTCGAGTACCGTCCGGGTCGCGCGGCGGCGCAGACTCGTGGCGCTGTCGCAATAGAGCGAGTCCTTGCGGATGTCGAAATAGAACGCCGACAGGTCGACGGCGCAGAAATTATGGAGCGCCGTATAGAAGCCCGTGAACGCGTATTCCGAGATCGCCTTGTTCATGGCCTGATCCAGTTCGCTCAGGCGGTGCAGCACCCAGCGTTCCAGTTCCGGCAGCTTCGCCAGATCGGCCGCCGTCTCGATCGGGAGCCGCTCGGCATCCGAGAAGCCGGACAGGCTGCCCAGCAGATAGCGCAGCGTATTGCGCAGGCGGCGATAGAGTTCGGCATGCTGCTTCAGCACTTCCTGGCCGATGCGCAGATCTTCCGAATAATCGGAGCTCACCACCCACAGGCGGAGGATGTCGGCGCCGAGCTTGCCGACGACTTCCTGCGGCGCCACGACGTTGCCCAGCGACTTCGACATCTTGCGGCCCTGCTCGTCGAGCACGAAGCCGTGCGTCAGCACCGCCTCATATGGCGCCCGCCCGCGCGTGCCGCAGGATTCCAGCAGCGAAGAATGGAACCAGCCGCGATGCTGGTCGGAGCCTTCCAGATAGAGCGACGCCGGCCATTGCAGGTCGGGACGCTGCTCCAGCACGAAGGCGTGAGTCGATCCGGAATCGAACCAGACGTCGACGATGTCCTTCACCTGCTCGTAGTCGTCAGGCTCGTACTTGTTGCCGAGGAACCGCTTGGCATCGCTGGCGTACCAGGCATCCGCACCTTCGGTTTCGAAGGCCTTGGCGATCCGTTCCATGACGTCGGGATCGCGCAGCAGCTCTCCCGTCTTCTTGTTCACAAAGACGGCAATCGGCACGCCCCAGGCGCGCTGGCGCGAGATGCACCAGTCGGGGCGGCTCTCGATCATGGAGCGGATGCGGTTGCGGCCCTGGGCCGGGAACCATTTGGTGTCGTCGATGGCCTGCAACGCCTTGTCGCGCAGATCGTTGCGCGTCATCGAGATGAACCATTGCGGCGTGTTACGGAAGATCAGCGGCGCCTTGGAGCGCCAGGAATGCGGATACGAATGCACGACCTGGCCGCTGGCCACCAGCGCGCCCGCTTCTTCCATCGCCGCGATCACGGCGGCATTGGCGTCGCCGACCTTGCCGTAAGGCGTGTAGACGCGCTTGCCCGCGAACAGCGGCACATGCGGATAGTAGGACCCGTCATCGGCGACCGTGTTGGGGATTTCGATGCCCGAGGCGAGGCCAAGCTCGTAGTCGTCGGCGCCGTGGCCCGGCGCGATATGCACGAAGCCCGTACCGTCCTCGGCGGTGACGAACTCGCCGTTCAACACCGGCACTTCGAACTCGTAGCCCTTGCCGTGCAGCGGGTGGCGGCAAACCGTGCCGATCAGATCCTTGCCCTTCACTCGCACGTCGTCGCCCCAGTCGAACTCCGCCTCGGCGATCTCGAGCTTCTGCACGACTTCAGTGGCAAGTTTCTTGGCGACGACCAGCCGGTCGCCGGGCTTCACCTTGCTGCCCTCATGCACCGATTTGACGACCAGGATGTCGTATTCGATATCGGCGCCCGCGGCGATCGCGCGATTGCCCGGCAGGGTCCATGGCGTGGTCGTCCAGATGACAACCGAGGCCCCTTCCAGCGCCTTTTTGGGCGAGCGCAGCACGGGGAAGCGGATGAAGACCGTCGTCGAGGTATGATCGTGATACTCGATCTCGGCTTCCGCGAGGGCGGTCTTTTCCACGACCGACCACATCACCGGACGCGCGCCGCGATAGAGCCCGCCATTCATCATGAACTTGCCGAGCTCGCGCACGATCTGCGCTTCGGCTGCAAACGACATGGTCTCGTAATGCGTCGACCAGTCGCCCTCGACACCGAGCCGCACGAATTCGTCGCGCTGGATCTCGATCCACTTGGCGGCGAACTCGCGGCATTCCTTGCGGAACTCGACGATCGGCACCTCGTCCTTGTTCTTCTTCTTCGCCCGGTACTCTTCCTCGATCTTCCATTCGATCGGCAGGCCGTGGCAGTCCCAGCCCGGCACATAGTTGGCGTCCTTGCCTTCCATCTGCCGGACACGGTTCACCACATCCTTGAGGATCTTGTTCAGCGCCGTGCCGATATGCAGGTTGCCGTTGGCATAGGGAGGGCCGTCATGCAGAACAAACTTCTCGCGGCCCTTCGACTGCTCGCGCAGCTTCTGGAACAGCGACATCTTCTTCCAGCGCGCCAGCAGATCCGGCTCGCGCTTGGGCAGGTCGCCGCGCATCGGGAAATCCGTCTGCGGCAGGAAGACCGTGGATTTGTAATCGGTACTCATGCGAAGGCCTCGGCGCGCGCGACAACCGGCCGCTTCACGGCCATGAGAACGCGGTCGACATGAATCATGGTGCGCAGGCACGACGCGATGTGATCGGCGGTGTCCGGCTCGATCCCGGCGACATGAACATCGACCACAAGACCCTCGGCACCCCTGTCGACCACATCGCCATGAAACCGTCTCGGCACGAGACCGCGCTTGGCGAACAGTTCAAGCACCCGCGGCATCACCCCCGGCTCCGGCGCGGCGAAAACCGAGAAACACCAGGTGGTTGGAAAACGGGAATCAGTAACGGACATAACACGCAAGCTCCGAAAGAGACGACGGCGAACGAACGGCAAAATTCCGGCCCTTTATGAGAAGAGCCGGGCCCGTAATTCGCCCGAAAAGCGTCGTCTGGAGCATTGCGCGCATGGGAGGCGGATCATAGGAACGCGGTCGCAGAGCGTCAACCGGATTGGTGGCTGGCGATGGCCTTGCGCGCGTCCGCCGCGTCACGGTCCATCTGCGCCCGCAGGGCATCCATCCCGTCGAAATGCCTCTCGGGCCGCAGATAGTCGACCAGCTGCACCCGCAGCCGCCGCCCGTACAGATCGCCGTTGAAATCGAAGAGGTTGGCCTCAAGCCGCGGCTCCGGCAGGCCCCCGAAGGTGGGGTTAAGGCCGAGGCTGGCGACGCCGCCATGCCAGACCGGAACCTCGATCAGCGCCGCCCCGGGCCCCGGTTGCCGGTCGGCAATGGCCACCCGCACCGCATAGATCCCAAGGGCCGGATGCAGGTATTCGCCCAGCGCGATATTCGCGGTCGGAAACCCCATGGTGCGGCCGCGCTGGGCACCGCGAATGACCCGGCCTTCGATCTCGAAGGGCCGGCCGAGCAGCCAGGCGGCGGTGCGCGGCTCGCCGGCGCGCAGCGCGTCGCGCACACCGGTCGACGAAACGACGAGGCCCGCGCGCAGCGCGTCGGGACGGTCTTCACCGGGCACCGTCACCGCGGGAACGATGGTGACGCCGACACCCAGCGCACCAAGCCGCTGGCGCAGAAGCTCGGGGTTGCCGGTACGGCCCTTGCCGAACACGAAATCGTAGCCGACGACGACATGCTTCGCCGCGATGCCTTTCACGAGAATGCGCTCGACGAACTCCTCGGCCGTCTCGGCGGCAAGGCGCGTGTTGAAATGCAATGCGAAGAGATGTTCAACGCCAAGCGATGCGATAACCCGCGCCTTGGAGCGGAACCGCGCGACAAGAAACGGCGGTGCCTTGGGCTGGAAGAAGCGCCGGGGATGCGGCTCGAATGTCAGGACGGACGCCGCAAGGCCGCTGTCGCGCGCGCGCTGCACCGCCTGACCGATCACCCCCTGATGACCGCGATGCACGCCATCGAAATTGCCGACGGCAACGACGGTACCCCGCGCGGACGCGGGCAGGGTGTGGACATGGCGATGAACGATCACGGCACGCCTGCGGTCATCGCAAGGAGGGGATCTGGCGGACGATCAGCCGCCGGCTTGCGAGCGCAGCGGCACGATCACCACCGCTTCGCCTTCGAGCACGACCTTGTTGCCGACCGAGACGACTGTCGACAGCGTGGCGCGCCGCTTCTCGGGAACCAGGTCGATCACCGTTGCGCGGACATTCAGCGTATCGCCGCTGCGCACCGGCGCCTTGAAGCGCAGGGTCTGGCTGACATAGATGGCGCCGGGTCCCGGCAGCTTCATGCCGAGCACCGTCGATACGAAAGCCGCCGTCAGCATGCCGTGCGCGATCCGGCCCGAGAACATCGTGCCGCTCGCAAATTCCTCGTTGATATGGACCGGGTTGTTGTCGCCGGAAATACCGGCGAACAACACGATATCGGTTTCGGTCAGCGTTCGGCCAAACATCGCGGTTTGGCCGACCTTCAGGTCTTCGAAATAAAGACCGTGCAGTTCCGAGAGATCACTCATGCGGGAAAACGCTCGCGAAGCCGATGCTGCAATGCGAAAGATCGCCGACTATAAACGGCTTAGGGGGCGAGCGGCAACTACGCCCGTATCGTCCGCCAGAGCGGCCCCGGCTTGCCGCCGCCACGCCAGGAGGCCATTATCCCCACACGTTAAGGATGTGCTCTCCGGGGTTTTGGTTGTCGTCATGTCGAATTCGCCTTCTTCTCCGCGCTCCGGCGCCAAACCGGCCGCGCAGAGCCTGGCCGGAATCGCCCTGTTCAAGGGCCTGGCGGCCCCGGCCCGTCAGGCGCTGGAACAGCGCTGCCGCTGGCGCACCTACGCCGAGGGCGAGCAGATCATCGACCGCGAGAACGACACCCAGGATGTCTTCTTCGTCGTTTCCGGCCTGGCGCGGGTGGTGAACTATTCGCCGGCCGGGCGCGAGGTCAGCTTCGACGATATCGGCCCGGGCGGCATGTTCGGCGAGCTGGCCGCCCTCGACGGCCGTCCCCGCTCCGCCGCTGTTGTCGCCCGCGCCGAGACGGTAGCTGCCTCACTGCTGCCGCCTGCCTTTCGCGAAATCATGGAGATGCATCCGCCAGTAACCAAGGCGTTGCTGGCCCGGCTGGTCGAGGTGATCCGGGAATCGACCGAACGCATCATGGATCTCAGCACGCTCGGCGCCCATAACCGCGTCTATGCCGAACTGCTGCGCGAGGCCCGCGACAGCGACCCGGCCGGCTTCGGCGGTCAGAACATGGCGGCGATCCGGCCGATGCCGGTGCATTCCGACATCGCCTCCCGCGTCAGCACCGCGCGCGAGACGGTGGCGCGGGTGTTGAACGAACTCGCCCGCAAGGGGCTCGTCGAGCGCCAGAAGGATGCGCTGGTCATTCTCGACGTCGCGCGCCTGACCCAGATGGTCAACGAGTTCCGCGACTAGCTTACGTCAGGGCGTGCGCGGGATGACCGATGTCCCGCGGATGCAGTTGGCCGCCGCCGCGCAGGACGGGGCGCCGTTGGTGTAAACCTCAACCTTGAGGTCCATCACCGCGGCAATCTTGCCGTTCACGTTACGCGGGATATCGGCGACGATGATGCGGTCGTTGGCACCGCCTGCTGAATTGACGACCGACAGCGGCGAACCGCCGCCGACAATTCCGGTCTTGTTGGCGTAGCTGTCTGTCGGATCGTTATGAGTGAAGTTCTGCGGCGTGATGCCGCCGATCTGATAGTTGTTCAGATTGAAGGACAGCTGGGCCGTCCGCGCACCGAAGTTCACGGTCATGCTGTAGTTGTACGAACCGACACCCGTCCCGTTGACCACGGCGAGCGGCGCATTGTTGACCGCGAAGACGGCGGAGCCGCCGCTGATCGACCTCAGCTGATCAAAATTTGTCTCCCCATTCGGCACCAGTGGCAAAGGCGGCGGGGGTGGCGGCGGCGGCAGAAGCCCTGGCCCGCCGGGGCGCGGTCCACCGCCCGGTCCCGTCCCATTTACAACCGTCAGGCTGCGCAAGCCGTTGATAACGCCACCGCCGCCTTGAGAAACCGGTGATGGTCCCGTGCCGACAACAGGCTGGCGCGCTGCACCTGCTGACGCGGGCGCCTGACCCTGCGGCGCCGGGCCGGACTGATCCTGGCCAGCGGGCGCCTGCTGCCCCTGCTGTTGAGACTGACCGCCCTGACCGCCGGGTGCCGTCGGCTGCGCGGCCGGGCGCGGACCGGTGCCGGCAAGCGGCGCCGTCAGCGAGGCCATCCGCGCGGGATCGAGGCGAACCGGCGCGCTGGGCGCAAGATTGGCGCCGGCAATTTCGGTGGCGAAGCCGGGACGCACGATTTCCACTGTCGTTGCCGAACCGTTCGGACCGTTGCCGTTGACCAGCACGCGACCGATGCGCTCGCCGGCGTCGTTCTCCACACCAGGCCCCAGCAGCACGATCGTCGCCCGCGTGCCGTCGACTTCGCCGGCGACGCTGGTGCCGCGCACGCCGATCGAACCGACCGGCAGCTTCACTTCCATATCCGACGGCTCGCGCTTGGCGACCTTGCCGGTGACGAAGCGGAACGTGCCTTTCAGGACGCTGGCGCTCACCTTGCCGGCGTTGGTCTGCGGATCGTAGACGAAGCGATCGATGACCAGCGCCGCGTTCGGACCGATGGTGAACACGGTTTCGTCCTGCAGCATGATCTGCAGCCGGCCCTCGGGACCGGTCGTCACCTGATCGCCCAGAAGAATCACATCGCCGCTGCTGACGATCCTGCCGACTTCCCGCACGCCGGGCACGGCAACGAGTTGGACGTCGCCGCGCACCGCAGCCGCGATGCCGGCCTTCGCCGCGGCGGCCGGCGCGGCCTGGGCGAGTTGCT
Organism: Alphaproteobacteria bacterium; assembly: GCA_965279355.1. Classification (GTDB taxonomy): domain Bacteria; phylum Pseudomonadota; class Alphaproteobacteria; order CACIAM-22H2; family CACIAM-22H2. The sequence goes on from OZ257155.1 coordinate 2,157,117, forward strand.
CCGCCGCGAGCAGCGCGGACGAGGCGGCGGGGATCGTACAGGTGACGGCCAGAACGGCGGACAGGCGGCGCAGGGACATGAAACGGCCTCCGGGAAGTTCGCTCAGTTCGCTCAGATTATGCGTGTTTTGAAAACTCGCAGTGATACGCATCACTAGAACTCCCAGCGCTTGCTTAAGCCTATGGAAGCCCTGCGATTATTGTAGGTGAAGTTGGTCAGGTTGGAGACCTGGCGAGTGGCTTCAGCCGACAATGATAGGGTTAAATTCTTAAGAAACGGCAGCTCCCCGTCCTCGTCGTCGATCAGGGTCGCCACCGGTATGCCAAGGGTGGTGCGTGCGCGCGCGATCCGGTCGCGGCGGTTCAGTTCGCTCACCAGGGAATCGCGCTCGTCGTAATGATCGATTTCGCCACTCAGCGTACTCAGCAGGAAGAGGCCGCCGTCGAACAGCCAGGTGTGCGAGAGCGACGCCGTCTCGCCGTCATAGGCGTTATAGTTGCGCGCCGCGTTCTTGCGGATGCGCGTGACCTCGAAGCCGATCCGCATGGTCGGGTCCAGCACATGGTTCACGCCGAGGCCGACGGTGAACTGGCTGCCGGTGCGTTCCGGGGCCGTCTGGGCCGTCGAGATGCCGCGATACTTCTGATATTCGGCCTCGCCGAACGTATAGAGCTGCGTCTCGCCGGTTAGCTGATGCTCGGCGCGCAGGTTGACGCCCTCGGAATGCCCGTAGGTCTGGTTCGCGAGCTTGATCCGCCGCGAATAGAAGTTCGGGATGATCGAGACCGGGTTGGCGTCGTAGACGCCACCGAACTCGGCCGAGCCGACCGCAAGATCGAGCTCGCTGAGATGCATCTGCTCGCCGCGATAATACATCACCGCGCCATTGAGCTTGTGGCGCGACTGATAGCCAAGGTCATGGCTGACATCGAACCGCGTCAGCCCGTTCAGCGACTGATCCTGCTTGCGCAGATCGTGGCCGGTGACCGTGCCCGGAAAGTCGCTGATCAGCCGTTCATTCGAGGCCGGCGCCGAGTTGCGGTTCCAGTCGTACTGGAAGTTCAGCGACGCGGTCAGCGTGTAGCGCGTGCGCTGCCGCCGCAGCCGCAACTGCTCCAGATAGCGGTCAAGTTCGGAGCGCAGGCTGGGCGGCATCTCCAGCAGGCGCACCGCCTGGAGCTCCCGCTCCGCTTCGTCGAGATTGTCGAGGCGATAAAGGACGATGGCGTAGAGCAGCCGGACGCGCGGCAGATCGGGCTCGATAAGCAGCATGCGTTCCAGCGTCGCCGCCGCGCTGCGGAGATCGCCGCGCGCGATCTGCACCTGCGCATAGGCAAAGTTGAGATCGATGTTGTCGGGATTGGCGAGTACATCGTCGTAAGTCACCTCGCGCTCGGGGCGCAGCAGGCGCTGGTCCTCGGCCTCACGGCTGATCGCCTCGATCTCGCCAGCGCGGCGCGTAGCCTGCCGGGCGGGATCCGTCACGTCGGTCGGCGGCTGTGATTGCGCGAAAAGCGGATCTGTCGCGAACGCAACCAGAAGGGCGGCAATCAGCCGCTGCCCCCAAACGCCTGTGCTGGAACTCCGCGCCACCCAATCCCCCAAGCCAACCCCTTGACGCCACGGCACCTTAAAGGCTGCCGACAATCACTGGATAGCGGGTTTTATGGTGAAGGCGTCTATTTTTCAGTCGCCTGGAACACGCCGTCCCAATTGGCCTGCGGGGGTTGCTTAATAAGCACACCAAAACGCGCCTCATACAGCGCGCAGGGCCCGTCCATGCGCCCGGCCGCGGTCTGACGCACGCGTTCCACTGCCTCCGCGGCCGCGACCCAGTCGCGCTGCCGGTAGGCCGCCAGCATCTGCTGCTGCGCGAGGCCGGTCAGATGGAACCACGGCGCAACCGCCGCCGCCTCGTCGCCCAGCAGGGCGTGGATGCGCGCGGCCTGCCCCTTGCCGACGACACGGATGCTGTCGAGCTCCAGGCAGGCGAAGCCCTCGATCTGCTCCCGCGTCGTCTCACCGACGATGATAGGAACGCCATAGGTCTTGGACTGGCCTTCCAGACGCGAGGCGAGGTTCACCGTATCGCCCAGCACCGAATAGTCGAACCGCTGATCGGACCCCATGTTGCCGACCGAGCACGAACCGGTGTTGAGGCCGATGCCGATGCTGACCTGTTTGAAGGGTCGGCCGTCCCGCTCGGCCTCCTCCCGCCATTCGCGATTGAGATCCTTGAGTCGCTCGATCATCGCCAGCGCGGCCCGCGCGGCATTCACCGCATGATCGGAGTCGTCGACCGGCGCATTCCAGAACGCCATGATCGCGTCGCCGATATATTTGTCGATGGTGCCGCCGTGACTCATGATGATCTCGGTCATCGGCGTCAGGTAGCGATTGAGAAAGCGCGTCAGGCTTTCGGCATCGAGACTTTCGGAGATGCTGGTGAAGCCGCGAATATCGCAGAACAGGATCGTCATCTCGCGCACCTCGCCGCCGAGCTTGAGGCTCGCCGGATCGCGAGCCAGCCGCTCGACCATGACCGGCGACATGTAATGCGCGAAGGCGCTGCGGACCCGCCGTCGTTCCGCTTCGGTCCGCAGATAGAGCAGGAAGGACTGCGCGAGATAGAGCAGCAGGATCGCCAGCGACGGATAGATCGGATCGACCAGCAGGCCAAGCTTCAGGAAAGCGAGCCACGATCCCAGGCAGACAAGGGCGATGCCGCCGACCGCCACGATGGCGCACCAGCCGGCGCCCCAGCGCGGCAACAGCAGAACCAGCACCAGCCCCAGGAGCAGCAGCGCCGTGATCTCGGCGCCGAACGTCCAGTCCGGCCGTTCGAGAAAGATGCCAAGGATCATCTGCTCGAGAATCTGGGCGTGAATCTCGACACCGGCGGCCACCGGGTTCAGCGGCGTCGCCCGCAGATCCTTGAGCGCCGCCGCACTCGTGCCGATCAGGACGATCTTGCCCTCGATGCGCTCGACATCGAAGCCGGGGCTGAGGATTTCCCAGGCCGGGATGAAACGCTGCGCGATCGGGCCGGTGTCGCGCAGCCACAGGCGGCCGCGATCGTCGGTCGGCACCACGAACTGTCCGATCTTCACCTCGGCGATGCCGGTGTGCTCGCCAAACGCCGTGGTGCCGCTGGCGCCGGACACTTTGAGAAGATAAGTACGCGCCCCCTGCGCGACCCGCAGCGCCTCCGCTGCCAGCGACGGATACACCTCGTCAGTGACGGATGTGCCGCCGCGCAGCCGCAGGAAAAGCGGCACCCTGCGGTTGATGCCATCGGCATCCGTCATGCTGTTGATGCTGCCGACACCGGTCGCGGCTGCTTCGAGTGCCGCCAGACTTGGCACCGCGCTCCGGAAGGACGGCAGCGAGGGTCGCGGATCGTCGCCGCCAACGGCAATCGACCCCTTGATCGCGGGCCGGCGCGGAGCGGCATCATCCCCTGTCATCTGGAACGCGGCCACCACCGGCGCATCGGCGATGGCCGCGGCGAGCAGCGCGTCATGATCCGGCAGGCGATTGGCAAGTTCGGCCAGCGAAGGATCGTTGGCGAGCTTCGCCCAATCCGGCAGCAGCCGGGCCGGCGAGGTGCGGTCCGGCTCGGCAAACAATACGTCGAAGGCGATGGCGGCGGCCCCGGCATCGCCCAGCCGCTCGACCAGCGTCGCGACCTGCGTGCGCGGCCACGGCCACTGGCCCAGCCGCTTCAGGCTTTCGTCGTCGATATCGACGATCCGCACGTCGGCGTCTTCCCAGACGCGAGGCGCGAGACGCTGATATTCATCGAAGGCGGCAAGGCGCAGGCGTTCGATGGCGCCGGGATCGCCGTAGCGCAACCCGACCGCCAGCGTGAGGATCAGCAGCGGCAGAAGACTCGACAGCCAACGGGACATCACGCCCGACCTCACCAGAAAGCCGGGCACCACGCAATCGCCGCTGGCAATCCCGCCTAGCCGCCCGCCGCCATCGCTGCACGCAGGATGTCACCGGTCTTCGCATCCGCCGGGAAGAACGCCTCGATCGCCAGTTCCGACAGCGTGATGTCGACCGGGGTTCCGAAGATGGTGGTCGTGCTGAAAAACGACAGGACGCCGTGCGGCGTTGTCAGCCGGAACGGCACCACCACCCCGGCATAATCGCCGGTTTCCACCGGCGCCTTTTGCGCCGGCGCGGGATAGGCCCGCAATTCGTCGAACAACCGGGTAAGACCGGCATCGGCGGTCGCGTCGATCTGCTGGCGCAGCCGCATCAGAAGATGGGCGCGCCACTCTCCAAGATTGACGATGCGCGGCGCCAGACCATCGGGATGAAGGCTGAGACGCAACACATTGACCGGCGGCTGCAGGAGCTTGGCATCGATTCCCTCAAGAACCGGCGCAACGGCACGATTGGCCGCCACAAGCGTCCACTGGCGGTCCACCGCCAGAGCCGGATAGGGCTCATGCCCCGCCAGCACCAGATCGATCGCCTTGCGCGCTGCCGCCAGTGCGGGATCGTCGAGCTTGCGCTCGGCATAGACCGGTGCATAACCGGCGGCCACCAGCAGCGCGTTACGCTCGCGCAGCGGCACCTCCAGACGCTCGGCCAGATGCAGCACCATGTCGCGGCTGGGCTGCGAGCGACCGGTTTCAAGAAAGCTGAGATGCCGGGTCGAGATGTTGGCCTCGACGGCCAGGTCGAGCTGGCTTAGCCGCCGCCGCTGCCGCCATTCCCGCAAAAGATCGCCGACCGGTTGTGCGCCCATGTCTGGACGATATCGCAACCGCGGCACCCGCTCCATTACCTGCAACGTAATCGACGGGGCACCGCCCCGGCGAAGATGATGCTCGCCATCAACCGATGGAGATTGTCATGCGTATGGTCGAAGCCCTGCAGAACCGCCCCTCCACTCTTCTTCGCGACGCGCTGCTGGCGGACGCGATCGTCAGCGGGGGAACCGGCCTGCTGATGGCTGCCGCCGCCGAACCGCTGGAACGGCTTCTGGCCGTTCCCTCTACCCTGCTCTTCTACGCCGGGCTCAGCCTGTTGCCGTTTGCGGCTCTCGTTGCGTGGCTGGGAACCCGCGAAGGGCCGAGCCGCCCGGCCATCTGGGCGGTCATCATCGTCAACGCGCTTTGGGTGATCGACAGCGTCCTGCTGCTGGCCAGCGGCTGGCTGGCGCCGACGCCGCTGGGCTACGCCTTCATCGCAATCCAAGCGGTTGTGGTCGCGCTCCTGGCCGAATTGCAGTATGTCGCGCTGCGGCTCGAAATTTCCGCCGCATGAGCGGAAAACGCAATCGCCCTAGCGCAGAAACGGGTTGGGTCGCCCGCGCTGGCGCGGCGGAAACGTCTCCGCGAGATACTCGAGCACCTTGATCCGGTCCGCGGGATCGAGTTCGGGCATGTTATGCCGCACCTCCATGTCGCGGATCGTCGCCTCCCAGCGATCGCGGCTCATGCCCTGCTGCCTGATGATCGCGAAGCCATGACAGGCGGTGCAGGAATAGAAAGCCTCGTCGCGGCCGTTTCCTTGCGGAAAATCTTCGGGGCTTTCCTCCTGCGCGGCGAGAGGGGTCGCGGCCAGAACGGCCGCGACCAGAATTGCGACCGCCCTCACGCCTTCACAAGCACGGCGACCCGATGCAACGGGTTGCCGCCGTAGCCCTGCGGATTCCAGTTGCCGGCGACATGCGGCTGCATCTTTCCGTCGCTATCCGTCGCGCGCGACCAGATCTCATAATATCCGGCGCTCGGCAGCGTCGCCGTCGCGGTCCAGCGCTGCCAGGCAAACCTGTTGGCCTGCGCGCCGAGCTGCGCCGGCTGCCAGCTTGTGCCGTAGTCGACCGAGATATCGACGGCTCGCACCGTCCTGTCCCCGGCCCAGGCCGCGCCACGCAGATTGAGCCGCCGTGTCCCGTCCGGCAGCTCGGCGCCGTTGGCCGGATTGGTGACGATCGAGCGCACCGGCATCGATTCAAGGATCAACGTGTCCTTCTCGTCGCCCTTGCCGCCGGGAATCATCGGCGTCTTCATGGTCCGATACGAAAAGCCGCCCATGCCGGAACCGTCATGCTCCTTGTCGCGGATCCAGATCCGGGTGAGCCATTTCTGCGATGTCGAGCCCGCCCAGCCCGGCACAACAAGACGCGCCGGACCGCCATGAATGTGCGGAACGGGCTGTCCGTTCATGCGGAACGCGATCAGCGTGTGTTCGTCCATGGCTTTTGCAATCCGCACGCCGCGCGAGATGCTCGGCTGGTTCGGGTTGCCCGAGAGATGGGAATCGCCGCCGTAATGTCCGGTATAGACCGCGCCCGGCTTCAGCCCCGCCGCCTGCAGAACATCCCGCAGCCGCACACCCGTCCATTCCGCGCAACCGGCGGCGCCGTTGCCCCACTGGTTGCCGCGCGTCTCAGGCGAGAAGAACGACCGGCCGTTGCCGCCGCATTCGAGCTGCAGCCTGTAGGTTGCCAACGGAAAACGCTGCTGCAGTTCACCGACCGTGAGCTCCAGCGGCGTGTTCACCTCACCGTCGATTTTGACTTTCCACGCCCGTGGATCGGTCGGCACATCGGGCGGCAGACCGTTGTTGCGGACGAAATACTTGGCGTTGGGCGTGACATCATCGTCGAGCATGTGCTCGGGCGTTTCCGCGTTCAGCGGTCGCTCCTGGATGACCATGATCTCCGCCTTGCCGTCCATCTTGAGCGGCTTCGGCCCGCCCGCTGCAGCTTGGGCGAATGCGGCCGGGATGAAACCGGACGGGAAACGATCGGCAAAGGGAATAGCGCCGCCGACCGCGACACCCATCGCCGTCAAGCCTGCACCCTGCAGAAATCCGCGGCGGCCAACACCGGTTCGCCTGCCGAAGACGATTGAATCCGCGCGTTCGGGATCGTCGCGATATAGCTCAAAGAAGCCGCGCTCACGCCTGGTCGCCATGGTTTCCTCCCTCGGTGAACATTATTTATTTCTTATATTCAGCATCGCACACCGGGGCGCGAAGTCAACGCCCATGGGATTCGCAAAAGATTTCAACGAAAGCAGGACTACAAACGTGTGTGATGTCGATCACAGTTTGTAAAGGACTCCTGCGGTAGAGTGATAACGTTAGACGATTATCCCTCTCCCAAGACTCCTGGCCGGACTTCACCGTCCGGCCTTTTTTATTGGCTGAACGCTGCGTTCCGCAGAACCGCCAGTGCTTCGCGGTCCGCATCCTGCGGCCGCAATTCCGCAATCCGGAAATAGAGCGCGACATTCGCATCGGCCAGTACCGGCGACGCCGCTGCCGTAGCGATGGATGGCGCAAGATCGAACAGCGCCTGCTGCTCCTGCTGCTCGCCCATGAGTTCGGCGGCCTTCACCCGGTTCCGGAACTCGTCGACATTGCGGTCCTTGAGGAATCGGCGAACCTCGCGCAGCGGACTGACGACGTTTGCGGTCCATTCTTTCGAATAGGCGACCGCCTTGCGCATGATCCCGGCGTCGAGACCAACGCCCTGTTTAGCCGTCCACAAACAGAACAGCAGCAGGTTCACATCGACACCGAGCCTGTCCTGCAGTCCCAGGCAGGCTGACGCCACGCCGGGCCGCGCATAGATGTCGAGCGAGAACGTCCAGAACGGATTGGACGACGGCGCCATCGTCAATCGGCTTTGCGCTTCTTGGCGGCGCGGCCGCTGCCGCCGGCTTCGCCCCAGCGCTTGACCATCGCATTCTCGATGCCGAACAGATCCAGCGCCCTTCCCACCGTATGGTTCACGATGTCGTCGACCGTTTTAGGCCGCGCATAGAAAGCGGGTACCGGCGGCATGATGATCGCGCCGTTCTCGGTGGCGTGAGTCATCGTCCGCAGATGCCCGGCATGCAGCGGCGTCTCGCGCAGGATCAGCACCAGGCGGCGACGCTCCTTCAGCACCACGTCGGCGGCGCGCGACAGGAGATTGGTCGTCGTGCCGTAGGCGATTTCCGACAGCGAGCGGATCGAGCACGGCGCCACGACCATGCCCTCGGTCTTGAACGAGCCGGAGGAGATGGCGGCGCCGATATCTGCGACGGAGTACACAACATCGGCCAGCGCATGGACCTGCTTCACCTTGAGGTCCATCTCATAAGCCAGCGTGATCTCCGCCGACCGGGTCATCACCAGATGCGTCTCGACGTCGATGCGCTTGAGCGCTTCGAGCAGCCGCACGCCGTAGACAATGCCGGAAGCGCCGGAGATTCCGACAATCAGACGTCGCGGCTTGCTGGCCATACTGTTCCTCCCTTTTACCCGGGCCGCTTTATGCGGCCTTCCTGGCCTTCGCCTGCTGGATCGCCTTCCACACCGTCGCCGGCGTCGCCGGACACGGAACCGCTTCGACACCGAGCGGCCGCAGCGCATCGTTGATGGCGCCCATCAGCACCGGCAGCGCACCGGTCGTGCCCGCTTCGCCGACGCCCTTGGCGCCGACCGGATTGGTAGTCGCCGGCACTTCCAGGAAGTCGGCCTTGATCGGCGGCATGATATCGGCACGCGGCAGGCCGTAATCCATGTACGAGCCGGCCACGAGCTGGCCGTTTTCGGGATCGTAGATCGCGTGTTCCGTCAGCACCTGGCCGACGCTCTGCGCGATGCCGCCATGGATCTGTCCGTGCGCCAGGGTGTAGTCGAGAATCATCCCGCAATCGTCGACGCAAATGTAATCCACGATATCGACCACGCCTGTTTCGGGGTCGATCTCGACCTCCGCGATGTGGCAGCCGTTCGGAAAGGTCGCGTGCACCTGCACCTGGGAATCGGCATCGAGGCCGCCCTTCACGTCTTCGGGCAGGTCCTTGGCCTCACGCGCCCAGTTCGCCAGTTCGAACAGCGGCACCGCGCGGTCGGTGCCGGCGACGCGGAATGCACCCTTCGCGAACTCGATGTCGCCGGGAGCGGCTTCCAGACGGTGCGCCGCCAGACGAATCCCTTTCTCGACAACCTTCGTGACGATATCCGTGCACACAGAGCCCAACGCATTCACCGTGCGCGAGCCGACCGAAACCATGCCGCGCGGCACCTGGGCGCTGTCGTTCTGGATGACGGTGATCTTGTCCACCGGCACGCCGAACTTCTCTGCCGTCCAATTCGCAAAAACCGTCTCGTGGCCCTGGCCGTTGGAGCCGCCCCCCAGACGCAGATCGGCGCGGCCGTCGCGGAAGCGGATATCGCCGAACTCGATCGGCGGGCCGCCGCCGACTTCGAGATAGGTGATGATACTGCGGCCGCGCAGCCTGCCTTTCTTCTCCGTTTCCGCCTTGCGCGCGGCATAGCCTTTGTCGTCATACATCGTGAGCGCCTTATCGAGCACGCTCGCGAAATCGCCGCTGTCATAGGTCACGCCATTGGGCGCCTTGTAGGGCATCGCGGATTTTGGAATGAGATTGCGGCGGCGAATCTCGATCGGGTCCATGTTCAGCTTGAGGGCCGCGAGATCGACCAGCCGCTCCAGGAAATACGCAGCCTCCGGACGGCCGGCGCCGCGATACGGGCCGACCGGCAATGTGTTGGTCAGCACGACCTTCACTTCGGTATCGACGGCCGGCGTCGCATAGACGCTGGCCATGCAGTACGAGAAGCCTGTCGTCGTCGTCATCGCGCCCGATGCTGAGACATAGGCGCCGACATTGGTGACGCCGCGCGTGCGCAGGCCCAGGAACTTGCCGTCCTTGTCCAGCGCCAGTTCGCCAGTCAGCACCATGTCGCGGGCCTGGTTGTCGGACAGGAAGCTTTCGGCGCGCTGCCCGACCCATTTCACCGGCCGGCCGAGCCGCGTCGTCGCCAGGATCACGGCGAGATATTCGGGATAGGGACCGGTCTTCATGCCGAACCCGCCGCCGACATCGCCGCTGATCAGCCGCATCTTCTCTTTCGGAATCTTCGTCAGCGCCGCGAGCCCGTCGCGCTGCGCCGTGGCGCCCTGCGACGGCGCATAGATGAGGTAGTCGCCGGTCGTCTTGTCATAGGACGCGACAATGGCGCGCGGTTCCATCGCACAGACTGCGAGACGCTGGTTCACCAGCTTCGTCTTCACCACATGCGCCGCTTTGGCGAAGGCCGCGTCCGTCGCCGCGACATCACCGCCGCCCCATACGAACGCGACATTGCCCGGGACCTGCTCATGAATCTGCGGTGCGCCCGGCTTCATTGCCTCTTCGCCGTTCACGACGCAGGGAAGTTCCGTGAACTCGACCATCACCGCGTCGGCCGCATCCTGCGCCTGCGCCTGCGTCTCGGCGATCACGCAGGCGATCGGCTGACCGCCGAACCGAACCTTGCCCTGCGCCAGTGCCGGATAAGGCGGCACGATGAGATCGGTGCCGCGCGGTCCCTTCGGCGCGAGTGCCGGAAAATTCGCGTAGCCCGCCGCCTTGATGTCCTCGCCGGTCAGGATGTCGAGCACGCCCGGCATTTTTCGCGCGTCGGCTGTATCGATCGACAGAATTTCCGCATGCGCGTGCGGCGAGCGCATGAACACCGCGTAGGCCTGATTGGGCAGATCGTTGTCGGATGTATAGCGGCCGCTGCCGGAAAGAAGGCGCGGATCTTCGATACGCAGGGTTCTGTTGCTCATGATCACCGTCAAATGCTGGAAACCGCGCGCCGCACCGAGCCTGTCCCGTAGACCCGCACCGTCAGCGCAGCGGCAAACGACCTGAAGTCCCTGTGTTTAGGCGAGAAACCGGCGGAAAACAACGGCTTGAACGGGACCCGATCGCTGCCCGGATTTTGGCCAACACCGGCCGCGCAGTTCATCGCGCATGCAATGTTGAGAAGAGTGACGTCTTGCCGCCGGATTGACGATAGAACCCGACCGATTGGATCGCAGCGCCGCCGTATGCGTAAAACCCCTATCGCGTCATCGGGAAAACTCCATTATCGTAGGCCGCTAAGGCCCGAGGGGAGTGTCATCAATCGGGCGCAGTTGGGGAGGAGTTCGGGTATGCGATTTCGTCTTCACGTCAACCAGGATCTGGTTGCCGGGCTGATGTTCTTGGCCTGGGGCATTGCGGGCCTCTGGCTCGGTCAGCGTTATTCCGTCGGCACTTCGCTCCGCATGGGCCCGGGCTATCTTCCGAACCTCCTCTGCTGGTGCCTGATCGTGTTCGGGACCGGCATCGCCATCAAGGGCACCCTGATTGCCGGCGAGAAACTCACCAAATGGCATTTTCGTCCGCTGATTCTGGTGCTCGCCGGGCTTGGCGTCTTTGGACTTCTGATCGAACGCGGCGGACTGCCGGCGGCGGCGATCGGCGGCGCCCTGGTCGGCGCTCTCGGCAGCCCTGAGTTCCGCCTTTGGGAAATCCTGGTTCTCGGCGTCAGCCTGGCGATTGCCAGCGTGGCGGTGTTTGTCTACGGGCTTGGCCTGCCAATGAACATCTGGCCGATATTCTGAGGCAGGATCTCGAACATGGATATGCTCTTCGACAATCTGGCGCTCGGGATGAGCGTTGCGCTCAGCCCGCAGAACCTCATGTTCTGTTTTTTCGGCGTGCTGCTCGGCACGCTGATCGGCGTGCTGCCCGGCATCGGTCCGGTCGCAACGCTCGCCATGCTGCTGCCCGCGACATTCTACCTGCCGCCGATCCCGGCGCTCATCATGCTGTCGGGCATCTATTACGGTGCGCAGTACGGTGGCTCGACAACCGCGATCCTGGTGAACCTGCCTGGCGAGTCTGCCTCCGTCGTCACCTGTCTTGACGGCTATCAGATGGCGCGAAAGGGCCGCGCGGGCGCGGCGCTCGCCATCGCGGCGCTGGGTTCGTTCTTCGCCGGAACTGTTGCCACCCTGCTGCTGGCCGTCGCCAGCCCGCCGCTTTCGACGCTCGCCCTGCAGTTCGGTGCCGCGGAATATTTCTCGCTGATGGCGCTCGGCCTGATCGGCGCCGTCGTGCTGGCGCAGGGCTCGCTGCCCAAGGCCATCACCATGGTCTTCCTTGGGCTGTTCCTGGGACTGATCGGGACCGACCTCAATTCCGGACAGCAGCGTTTCACCTTCGGCATCCCCCATCTGTCCGACGGCATCGGCTTCGTGCCGCTCGCCATGGGCGTGTTCGGCATCGCCGAGATCATCACCAATCTGGAAAAGCGCGTCGGCGGCGTCGGTGTCGTGGCCACCGTCATCGGCAGCCTGATGCCCAACCGCGAGGAGATCAGGCGGGCCATCCCCGCCGTCCTGCGCGGCACTGTCCTTGGATCTGTGCTGGGCGTTCTGCCGGGCGGCGGCGCCCTGCTTTCCTCTTTCGCCGCCTATACGCTGGAGAAAAAAATCTCCAAGCGGCCGCAAGAATTCGGCAAGGGCGCGGTCGAAGGCGTGGCCGGACCGGAATCGGCCAACAATGCCGGCGCCCAGACGTCGTTCATTCCGCTGCTGACCCTGGGCATTCCGTCCAACGCGGTGATGGCGCTGATGATCGGTGCCATGACCATCCAGGGCATCGCGCCCGGCCCGCGCGTGATGACACAGCAGCCCGACCTGTTCTGGGGCATCATCGCCAGCATGTGGCTCGGCAACATGATGCTGGTCATCATCAACCTGCCGCTGATCGGCATCTGGGTGAAGCTGCTGCAGATTCCCTACCGTCTGATGTTCCCTGCCATTCTCGTCCTGTGCGGGATCGGCGTGTACAGCCTGAACAACTCGGCCTTCGAGATCGGCATGACCGTTATGTTCGGCCTGTTCGGCTATGTCCTCTACAAGCTCGGCTGCGAGCCCGCGCCGCTCCTTCTGGGCTTCATTCTCGGTCCATTGATGGAGGAGAACCTGCGGCGCGCGTTGGTGCTGTCGCGCGGCGACCCCATGGTGTTCGTCGAACGGCCGATCAGCCTTGGCCTACTCGTCGTCGCGGCGGCTCTGCTGCTGCTGGTGATCCTGCCGACCTTCCGAAAAACGCGAGAGGAAGCGTTCAAGGAAGTCTGACGCGCTATCCGTTCAGGAAGTTACGGATCGCATCGATCTGGTCGGCCGCCATCAGGGCGGGCGCGTGACCGATGCCGGCAAGTTCGCGCAGCGTAACCTGACGCTGTTTCGCCGCGAGGCCGCGTGTGGTCATCTCCACGGCCGTCTCGCGCAGCAGGATGTCGGATTCGGCGCCGCGCAGGATCAGGGTCGGACAGGCGATCGCATCCCAGAGCGGCCACAGGACGGCATCCGCCGGCTCCACCGCTTTGATCGGCACGGCGATGGCCGGGTCGTAGTGCAGGCGCAGCGTCCCATTCTCCGCCGGCGCCGAACTGAACGTCGCCAGATGACGCCATTCGGCATCGGTGAGCGGGCCGAAGGGCGCATGCACCCGGCGCAGATGCGCTTCAAGCTCGGCCAGGTTGGCAAACCGGTCGTCGCGACCGACATAGGCGGCGATGCGGGCGATCGCATCCTTCGGCACCAGCGCACCGACATCGTTGAGGACGAGCCGCCGGATCGGCGTGGCGGGTTGCGCGGCCAGCGCCATGCCGATGATTCCGCCCATCGACGTCCCGATCCACGACACCGCATCGCTATCGAGCCGGCCCAGCAGGGCGGCGATGACCGCGGCATAAACGGGATAGGAATAGTCCTCGGCGCGCCGCAGCCACTCGCTGCGGCCGCGTCCGGGCACATCGACGGCTAGCACGCGCCAGCCATCGCCGGCCAGCGCCCGCGCCAGCATGTCGAAATCCCGGCTGTTGCGGGTCAGGCCGTGCACGCAGACGGCGACGCGCGAACTGATTGCCGGCCCCCACTCCGTCCAGGCAAGCCGGACGAAGCCCGATGGCGAGAGAACCGGCATTGCTGCGAAGCGCGGGGCAAAGGAAGCGTTGGACGCCATGACGTCCTGTCTTACCATGCAACGCAATCGGTAGGGAGAAACGCCTTCATGAAAATCCGCGCAGCCATCCTCCGGGACATGGGCGCCAGCCTGCCCTACGCTGACTCGAAGCCGCTCAGCATCGAAACCGTCGAGCTGGACCCGCCCGGTCCCGGCGAAGTGCTGGTCAAGGTCGGCGCCGCCAGCCTCTGCCACTCCGACCTGTCTGTGATCAACGGCAGCCGCCCCTGGCCGATGCCGATCGTGCTCGGCCATGAAGCCGCCGGCATCGTCGAAGCGACCGGTCCCGATATCAGCGATCTCAAGAAGGGCGACCATGTCGTCATGGTGTTCGTCGCCAGCTGCGGACACTGTCCGCCCTGCGCGGAAGGACGCCCGGCCCTCTGCCTCAACGGCGTTGCCGCCAATCGCGCCGGACGCCTGATGAGCGGCGGCCCCCGCCTGCACCAGAACGGCAAGGACGTTCATCATCATATGGGCGTGTCGGCGTTCGCCGAATACGTGGTGACGTCGCGATACTCCCTGACGAAGATCGACAGTGAACTGCCGCTCGACGAAGCGGCCCTGTTCGGCTGCGCGGTGCTGACCGGCGTGGGGTCGGTGGTCAACGTCGCGCATGTGCCGCCCGGCGCCAGTGTCGGCGTGTTCGGACTGGGCGGCGTCGGCCTCGCGACTTTGCTCGGCGCCGTTCTCGCCGGCGCCGGCCGGATCGTTGCCGTCGATCTCGCCGACGACAAGCTGGCGATTGCCCGCCAGCTTGGCGCCACCGACACCGTGAACGCCGGCGCGGCCAATGCCGCCGAGGATATCCGGGCCCTGACCAATGGCGGTCTCGACTACGCGTTCGAAATGGCTGGCGTGGTGAAGGCCCTGGAGCTTGCCTATGCGACCACCCGTCGTGGCGGCACTACAGTCACCGCCGGGCTGCCGCCGATGTCCGCGCCGCTCGGCATTCCGGCCGTCAGTCTGGTCGCCGAAGAGCGGACGCTGAAGGGCAGCTACATGGGAAGCTGCGTGCCGTCCCGCGACATCCCGCGCTATATCGATCTCTATCGTCGCGGCAAGCTGCCGGTAAACAAGCTGCTGAGCGGCCGGCTGAAATTCGAGGATATCAACGCCGCCTTCGACCGTCTGGCGCGCGGCGAAGCCGTGCGTCAGGTGATCGTATTCTAGACCGCGAGCTTTTCGAGCGCCGCGCGAATTTCAGGGGGAATCGCCACCGGCTTGTTCGACGCGCGATCGACAAAGACGTGCACGAAATGCCCCTCGGCGCGCGCCGTGTCTTCGGCACCGAACAATCCTATTTCGTAGCGCACGGAGGTTCGGCCGAGGTGGCCGACGCGCAGCATTGCTTCCACGGTCTCGGGAAACACGAACGGACGATGGAAGCGGCACAGCGTCTCGACGGCAATGCCGATCACCGTGCCGCCATGGATGTCGAGACCGCCCGCGTCGATCAGATAGCGGTTAATCACGGTGTCGAAATACGAATAGTAGACGACGTTGTTGACGTGCCCGTAGATGTCGTTGTCCATCCAGCGTGTCGGGACAGACAAAGTATGGCGATAATCGCCGCGCGCGCCGATTGTCTTCTCGCCGCTCATGGTTTCTCCGCGTTGCGGCCGGGAATCCGGCCGCTGACCTCGTCGCCGGCATCGGCGGGAAGCGGGAAATAAAGAAAGATACTGACCAGAGCGAGCAGGCCGACGCACAGAAACGCCGGCGCAAAGTCGGAAGCGACGAGCGTCTCACCGCCGCGTGCCTCCATTGTCAGATGCAGCAGCAGTGCCGCAAGCCCGACACCCAGGCTGGTCGAGAACTGGCGGTCGACGCTCATGATGGTTGTCGCCCGGCTCATTTGCGGCTGCGTGATCTCGGCATAGGCAATCGTGTTCAGGCTGGTGAACTCGAGTGACCGGAAGAAGCCGCCGGCCAGCAGCACGATGAGGATAATCCAGTGCGATGTCGACGGCGTGAACAGCGCATAGCTGGCGATGAAGGCCGCGCTGATCACCCCGTTCGCGATCAGGACGTTGCGAAATCCGAAGCGCCGCAGGATCGGGGTCGCGGTGAACTTCATGGTGAGCGCGCCTGCGGCACTCATGAATGTCAGAAGACCGGAGTGGAACGCGCTAAGGCCGAAACCGAGTTGGAACATCAACGGCAGCAAAAACGGCGTGGCACCGGATGCGGACCGGAACATGATCCCGCCAAACAGCGCCGCGCGAAACGTCGGCAGCCTGACCAGGGTGTAGTCGATGATCCTGTGGGGCGTGCGGCGGGCGTGCAGCGCGTAGACAATCAGCCCGACCACACCGGCGGACAGCAGCGCCGTCACGATCGGCATCGGCAGCATGCCACGGCCCGCCGTGACGAAGCCGAACATCAGGCCCACCAGCGTGATCGCAACCAGGACGAATCCCGTCAGGTCGAACGGCGGGACATTCTCCTCCCGGTGGTTGTCGATGTAACGCGATGCCAGCACCAGCCCGAGCAGTGCCACCGGCACGTTGATGAAAAAGATCCAGCGCCAGGAGCTGAATGTCACGATGAAGCCGCCGACGACCGGGCCGATCACGGGACCGATCAGCGCCGGGACCGTCAGATAGGCCATCGCGCTGACCAGTTCCGACTTCGGCACCGCGCGCAGGATCGCCAGCCGCCCGACCGGCACCATCATGGCCCCGCCCAGTCCCTGAAAGATCCGCGCGGCCACCAGCTGCGGCAGGCTTTGCGCCGATCCGCAGGCGATCGAGCCCAGGCAGAACACGACAATCGCCGCGGTGAAGATGGTGCGGGCACCGTAGCGGTCGGCCATCCAGCCGCTGAGCGGAATGAACACCGCCAGACTCAGCAGATAAGAGGTGATCGCCAGGTTGAGCTGCAGCGGATTGTCGCCGAACGACTGGGCAATCGCCGGCAGCGCCGTCGCCAGAATCGTGGAGTCCAGGCTCTCCATGAACAGCGCGCAGGCCACAATCAGCGGGACAATCGCGTGCCGGGGAATTGTTAAACGCATGTAATTGGCTGTGGATTTGTCCGAATATGCTTAATTTTTGCGGCTTTTGACAGGTATTTGGATGCCGCCGTGCGGACATGGTAGAAATGCCTCAAATTCTTACCATTCAGACGCTCCCCCTGCGTAGCTTGTCGTGGCGATTGTGATGTCCTCTTCCGAGACAGAAGCGCCGCTCGCCGATCCGATCGCCATCCTGGACGCCAACCCGGATGGCCGCCCCGTCGACCTGTCGCGGCGCAGCCTGCGCAAACTCGATCTTTCGAACCGCAAACTGGGCCGCGCCAAGCTGGTCGGCTCCGACCTGTCGGAATCGAGCCTGTCCAAATCCGATCTGGTCGATGCCGATCTCTTCGGCGCCAATCTGAACGCCGCCGATCTACGTCATGCCGATCTGACGCGCGCGACCCTGCGCGGGGTATCGCTGCATGGCGCCAATCTGAGCTACGCGATCCTTACCGATGCCGATTTTCGCGGCGGCGTGATGCTGGACGCGAGCGGCACGTCATCGCTCGGCCGGCGGGTGAGCGATATCTCGGACTGCATCGCCGACTACGCAACGGCCTCGCGCGCGCGCATGGCCGGTGTCGATCTGCGCGGCGCCAGCTTCGTCGGCGCCAATCTCGAAGGTGCGAACCTGTTCGGCGCCGACCTGTCGCAGGTCAACATGTCGCACGCGAATCTCAAGGGCGCGGATCTGTCGGAAGCGCGGCTCGGCCAGACGCAGTTTGCCGGCGCCAACCTCGCCGGTGCGCGCCTGCGCAACGCCATCAGCGAGGGGACCGGTTTCCAGGGCGCGCTCATGGACGGCACCGTGCTGGACGGCGTCAATACCGACAATTGCGATTTCACGGCAAAGATTCCGGTTAAGCCGCTTTCGAAATTCGAGCGCGGCGTCGTTATGACAATCGAACAGCACGAAAAATGGATCGCCTCGGGCGGCCGCGAGGGACAACGCGGCGTCCTCGAAGGCGTGAACCTAAGCTATATTGACCTCGGCGGTCGCGATCTGAGCGGCATCAAGCTTCTTCGCTGCAAAATGATCGGCGCGAAGCTGGCGCGTGCCATGCTGGTTCTGGCCGATCTCACGGGCAGCGACCTGCTGGCCGCCGATTTCGATCATGCGGCGCTGATCGGCGCCGTGCTCGACGACGTCAATCTGGCGCACGGCAAGCTCAGCGGCGCCATGGTCGGCCCCATCGAGATCAGGGATTCACAGGGGCGGCCGACCGGCCGCCAGCAGGTCACCAGCTTCGTCCGCGCGAAACTGCAGGGGGCGGAACTGAGCGGCGTGAACACCGCCACCTGCCGAATGGACGGCGCGCTGCTGAATTGACGGTTCCCAATAGAACAAAAAGTCCGTCACCCCGGCCAAGCGAAGCGCGAGCCGGGGTCCATGGTTCAATCGGCACAATGGACCCCGGATCATGTCCGGGGTGACAGATAAAGAATACGTCTTGGCCGAAAAACTACTCTTCCTTCGGACGCCCCAACAGATCGGCGTGCTGCAGGCCGCAATAGAACGCCTCGCCCGCGTCGAGAAAGACATTGATCTTCCCGTTGTAGCCGAAATGCTCAAGTCCATGCTTGTCGGTGATGCGCAGCTTCTGCGGCCGATAGCTGCCGTCGGCCTGTCGCGGGCCCGTGAGATACACCGAAAATTTGTTGAGGCGGCTTCCCATGACGCGCACATCGTCCAGGGCTGCAAGGCGATCCGACACGCGCCGGACGAACGCGTCGGTGGACAGCATCTCGCCTGTCGCATCGTCGGGGCGGTGAAACTCGCCGATGATGATCTGATCCGCGCGCGTCATCCCGATCAGACGCGCCACGGAAATGGTGACATCACCGACGATGTATTCGTCGGAACGCTTCAGATCGCGCCGGGGCTGATGATAGGCGTAATGGCTGCCGATGCTGACCGCGGTGCGGATCGCGGGAACCGCGGCGGGGACCGTCACCCGCCGCCGCAGGCTGGAATAATACGTCATGAACATGGCCAGCATGACGAAGAGGTTGAGATCGGCTTCGGTGCCTTTCTCGCTGTTCCAGGCATAGAACCCGTCGCCGGTCGTTGACCGGGAAATGTCCATGCCGATCCCTTTTTCGCGCGCGGCCTCCACCGCGATGTTCAGCGCGAAATCCAGCGTTGCCAGCTGGCTTGCCTGTTCTTCCGGCGAGAACTTCGAGAAGCTGACAATGTCGATCAGGATGACCGCCCGGTGGTCGGCCTTCGTGACCGCAAAATTGGCAAAGACCTCCTCCACCGCTTCCGCCGAGAGCGCGTCGTCGCCGCCGCCGACCGGCAGGGCCAGCCGGAGTTCGATCGGCTGAATGCCCAGGGCGTCGGCCACTTCCGTAAAGGTCTGGCGGCCCATCAGGCGGTCGCCGGCAAAAACGCGCCGCGGCAGAGCCCGCGTGCTGAACAGCCGGATTTTCGGGACGGTCAGGACCTCAATACTGTCGCGTCGCGGAATCCAGGCGACCAGCGCGTTGCCGCCGTATTGCCAGAGATCCTGCAATGCATAATGGAGCGACTGAAGTGCTTCCGCCCGGGGACCGCCGGCCGACACCGTCGCAACAAGATCGTTCATTTTTTTCGGGTCCTACCTCGAAAGAGGCTCGGACCATCTTATCCTTCCGCCCAACCCGCGCAATCGCC
Organism: Alphaproteobacteria bacterium; assembly: GCA_965279355.1. Taxonomy (GTDB): domain Bacteria; phylum Pseudomonadota; class Alphaproteobacteria; order CACIAM-22H2; family CACIAM-22H2. The sequence goes on from OZ257155.1 coordinate 2,176,630, forward strand.
AGATCGTTAATCAGGCCGGTTTGCGGAACACGGTGCAGCGGGTCGGATCGAGACGCAGCCAGACGGGAACGCCTTCGGCCAGGGTTTCCGAGGGATGGACCACCGCGCGCAGGCGCGCGCCGCCGATATCCACGCCGCACTCCACTTGTCCGCCCTGGAAATGCACATATTCCACGCGGCCCGGAATCACGTTGGGGTCCTTGGGCAGCGGCGTAATCGACAGGCGAACATCCTCCGGTCGGAACATGACCTCCACCTTCTCGCCGGGTGTCCCGCCGGCGCCGAGCGTCAGGCGGAATGCGTCGTTGCCGTCGAATGCGATCCGGTTGCCGGTCGGCGTCGCCTCGACCCGGCCCTGCAGCAGATTGGCGGCGCCGAGAAAGGTCGCAATGAACGCCGCGCGCGGCTTGGCATAGATCTCGCGCGGCACGCCTTCCTGCACGATCTTGCCGCCATCCATGACGGCGACCCGGTCGGCCAGAACGAATGCCTCTGCCTGGTCGTGGGTGACGTAGAGGGCAGTGATTCCGACCCGGCCAATCATCTCCGACAGTTCGTTGCGCATCTCGTCGCGCAGCCTTGCATCGAGATTGGACAGCGGCTCGTCGAGCAGCAGCAATGCCGGATTGCGCACGATGGCCCGCGCCAACGCCACGCGCTGCTGCTGGCCGCCGGACAGCTGGGTGGACGGGCGCTGCGCCATCGAATCCATGCCGACCAGCTTCAGGACATCCATGACGCGGGTCTGGATATCGCCGGCCGGCACCCGCGGACGCTCGACGCGCAAGGGATAGGCGACATTCTCGAACACATTGAGATGCGGCCAGATCGCGTAGGACTGAAAGACCATGCCGATCGGGCGTTCATGCACCGGCACATAGATTCCGTTCGCCGGATCCGATACGACCTTCCCACCGATTTCGATCACACCGGCATCGGCATGCTCCAGGCCGGCGACGCAACGCAGCGTGGTGGTCTTGCCGCAACCGCTGGGTCCCAGCAACGCGTAGCAGTTCCGATCCGGTACCGTGAAGCTGACGTCATCGATGACCTTCAGCGGGCCAGTCGCCGTGGTAAACGACTTGACGAGATTCTTGACGATCAGCATCGACCTACTCCGTCATCGCGCGCGGCGCGACGTAATGGCGGGCAAAAATAATGATGGGTATCACCAGCGCAATGATGACCATGGCCAGCGCCGCCGACAGCGCACCCTGGCTCTCGATAAAGAAGCGATAGAGCAGGACCGAGAGCATGACGTTTTCCTGGCTGTACAGGACGACCGGTATCGTGAATTCGCGCACGCCGATGATCAGCAACAGGATGAAGCTGGAGACGAGACTTGGCCGCAGCAGCGGGATCACGATCCGGCCCTGCGTCGTCAGCCAGCGGGCGCCTGAGGCCGCTGACGCTTCCTCCAGCTCGCGGTGGATCTGCATCAGCGCCGCCCGCGAGATACGGGTCGTCACCGCAAACCGGTAGGAATAGGCGATGACCAGGATCCACACCGTGCCATAGAGACCGATCGGCAGGGTCAGATAGACCAGCATCACCGACAGGCCGGCGATCACCGATGGAATGGCAATCGACGTGAACGACAGGAAATCGACCAGCGGCTTGTACCAGAAGCGCGTGCGCACCACGATCCACGCCAGCAGGCTGCCGATCAGGGTGACAAGGAGCGCCGAGGAGATCGCGACAAACAGGGTATTGCGGACCGCCGTCCAGAAGGTCCGGCTGTTGAACAGCGATTCATAGGCCGCAGTCGAGAATTTATCGAACGAGTCGACGGACAGCGGCGCAAAGCCGAAGAACGACGTCCACAACAGGATGATCGTCGGCAGGACCGCCGCCATCGCCACATAGGCGCCGGCAAAGATCAGCGCTGGCCATTTCCAGCCGCCCAGCGCGAAGCGCTTCTGGCGATAGGCCTTGCCGGTCACCGTCACGAAACTTTCGGCGCGGCGGATCATCCGGTTGTAGACCAACAGCATCAGCATGCCGATGACCAGGAACGGGATCGACACCGCGGCGGCACCGCCATAGTTGGGCAGGCCGCTCGACGGGTTGAGCTCGTACCAGATGCGATACGCGAACACGTTGATGCGCGCCGGCAGGCCGATGATCAGCGGAATCTCGAACTGCTCCAAGGTGATCAGCAGGACCAGGATCAGCGGCGCCAGCAGTCCCGGCAACAGCACTGGCAGGGTCACCTTGCGGAAGGTCGTCAAAGGAGACGCGCCGGAGGCGGCGCTCGCCTCCTCGAAAGACGGGTTCATCGATTTCAGCGCCGCGCAGAGCAGCAGAAACACGAAGGGCGTGGAGGCCAGCGCCTGACAGACGATCAGTCCGCCCATGCTGAAAATATTGATCGGTCCATGTCCGCTCATGCCGAAGATCCCGCGGATCCACACATTCACCCAGCCGGCCTGCGGCCCCAGCAGGAAGATCCACGCGATTGCCAGCACCGCCGTCGGCACCAGCAGGGGAAAAAGGATCAGCGAATACCACATCGTCCGCGCGGGAAAGTCCGTGCGCTCGATCAGCCATGCGAGGGTGAAGGCGAGAACGAAAGTCAGCGCGACCGCGCCGAAGGCGAAGGTCAGCGTATCGGGAATGATCTGCGTATAAAGAACCGGTTCCGCGAATATGGCGCGGAAATTTTCAAGGGTCCATTGCGCGCCGGATTCGAACGGCAGGAAATCTGCCGGCCCGCGCAACGCCGTGATGATGAGCATCCCGAGCGGCGCGGCCAGCAGATAAAAAGCGATCAGGGCGCCCAGGCCCAGAACCAGCTTGCCGCTGAAATCGAGAGAATCGGGGCGCCCGGCAATTTTGGGCGCTGCGGCCGGCGGCGCGCCCCCACCCGAGGATGGGGTCGCCGCCGGCGAGATCGTCGTCACTACTTCTCTCCTAGCGCGCCTGACCCGCGATGATCGGGTTAACCTTGGCGATCAGCGCCTCACGAAGCGGCATGTCCTCGAGCGTGTCGAAGACCAGCGGCACATTGGAACTCCAGATCTGCTTCGCCACCGGATCGCTCGAGGTCTTGCGATAGTCGCCGGTGTGATTGGCAGCTGAGCGGGCCTTCTTGCCGGCCTCGCTCGCCATGTATCCGGCCAGAAGGCGGGCGGCATTGGGATGGGGCGCCTTGTCCATCACCGCGGCATAAAACTGCGCCGCGATCACCGGCGAAGGAATCACGCCTTCAACCGGCAGGCCTTGCGAAGACCAGTCCTTCGACTGCGAGATGAAGTTGGCGACAGCGAAGTGCCGCTCACCCGACTGCAGAAAGTTCTGCGGCGGGGCACGGGTCAGCAGGATGCCGGTCTGGGTGATGTCGCGGGCGAACTGCACTGCTTTCTGCTCCTGCCAGACCAGGCCGAGCGCCCCGATCAGCCGCGGCAGCAGGAATGTGCTGGCGATCATGCGATCCTTGTATTTGGGATCGAGCAGTTCGGTCCATTCCTTCGGGACCTCGTTCGGCTTCACGAGGTTCTTGTTGTAGACAATTGCGTAGACGAGGTTGTGCGTCATGCCTCCTTTGCCGTCGAAAGCGATGTTGTCATCGACGACACCGAACATCTTCCAGTCGTTCTTGGTGTACATGTTCCGCTCCAGCAGCGGCCGGCCGGCCGTGTAGGACGTCTGGAACACGTCGATCTGGTGGCGGCCGGCGCGGAACTCGGCCACCGCCTTGGTGCCGACATCGTTATCGCCAAGCACCTCAACCGTGATGCCGGGGAACTCGGCGCTGAATGCCTTGGAGATCCACTCGACTTCGCTGGCCGCGGTGCCCCAGGCGACGACCTTGCCTTCCTTCTTGGCGGCTTCGTGAAGCTGTTTGACTGCCGGCGAGTCCTGCCAGCGGGTCTGGGCGTCGACAGGCGTTGCCATCGTCGCCGCAAGTACGGCCAAAGCCGCATATTTCATCCTCTGTCGCATCGTCATGTCCTCCCGGAACCTGAGATTTTTGAATGTCCAAACCATGATAGGGACCGGCCAGCCGGCTGTCACCCTGACAGCCGTATGCCGAATCCCGGCTGCTATTTGTAGAAATTCCCCGCCATCACATTCACCACGGCCCTGGCCGGGTCGAAGGTAACGCCCAGCGGATCGCCACCTTCTTTCACTTTGCGGATCTGCTCCCGCAGCAGGCGGCGAAGCTGGACGACACCCTTGTCGCTCGACGCCAGATGCTCCTCGGAATGCAGGCTGATCGGTCCCTGCCCGACCTGCGCCTCCCAGTCGCCCGGGAAACGCTGGTGGTCGGCCTCGTTCAGTTCCGACCAGAAACGACCGTCATAGGCGCGCATCTGCCGCGGCACATAACTCTTGGGCGCCTTGATCGTATGAAAGAGGCGGAAGTTGGTATCATCGACCGGCACGACCCAGCCGATGCGCTTGGCCGAGCCCGGCGCCAGCGTCACATCAGGGACGATCCGCACATGCGGGAACAGCGCCAGCGTCACGCGATCCATCTCGCGGCCGTCGTCCAGCTTGCGGTACGCCGTGTACTTCATGCCGTGCAGCGCATAGTCCCAGGTCACATCCGGCATCACGCCCATCTCCGGCACGAACTGCACGCCGCTGAACGTCGTGTGCAGGACCGGGATGTGATACGGGTCCATGATGTTTTCCCAGTCGTTCAGCCAGTTGGTCGGAACGATTTCGACGGTGTGATCGCCTCCGGCGCCGGTGCTGTGCCCGTCCGCGAAATACTTTTCATCGGGCCCAAGGTTTTCCAGCGTATCCCAGCGCGTCAGCACCGGCTTCTTCTCCGGCGGACCCATATAGGCCCAGACCAGACCGTAGAGCTCCTCGACCGGATACCAGGGCTGGCGAATCTTGTCTCTGTGCTGCGCGCCGAGATTCGGCTCACAAGGCTGTTCAAGGCAATTGCCCTGCACATCGAAAAGCCAGCCGTGATAGCAGCAGCGGATGCCGCGATCCTCGACCTTGCCGTAGTAAAGAGTCGTGCCGCGATGCGCGCAGCGCGCATGCAGCACGCCGGCGCGACCGCTTTTGTCACGGAAGATGACGAGGTCTTCGCCAAGAATGCGCAGCTGCTTCGGTGTCTCGTTGATTTCCGCCGACACGCCGACGGGATGCCAGTAACGGCGCATGAACTCGCCGCACGGCGTCCCCGGGCCGACCTCGGTGATCTCCGCGTCGTGATGCTGCGGCCCGCGTCCGTAGGCGTTGCCATCGCTCGACGGACGTTTCACATTCATCTCGTTCATCGGCGTCTCCCTTTGCTGGAAATTCAGCGGGCCAGTCCGGCTTAACGCGACTGTCCTGCGACGATGCGATTGACCTTCTCGATCAGCGATTCGCGCAGCACGATGTCTTCGGTCCGATCAAAGACCATCGATACATTCGATGCCCAGAGCCTCTTGGCCAGCGGATCGTCGGAACCTTTCCGTACATCGACGGCGAAATTATACCCTTTCCGCGCGGCCCTTCCCTCCGCTGAAGAGAAGTATCCGGCCATCAGGCGCGCTGCACTTGGATGGGGCGCTTTCTCGATGACCGTGGCAATCAGCTGGGTGGCGATGACCGGCTCGGGAATCACATAGTCGACAGGGATGCCCTGGCGTGCCCATTCCTGCGCTTGCGAGATGAAGCTCGCGAACGCAAAAGGTCGTTCGCCCGATTGCAGGAATGTCTGCGGCGGCGAGCGGGTAATCAGGATCTTGTTGTCGATCACGCCGCGGGTGAAGCGGAGCATTTTTTCCTCGCCCCAGGCCAAGCCGAGACCACCAATCATCCGGGGGACCAGAAACGAACTACCGACAAACTTTTCCCGGTAACGGGGCTCCAGGAGCTGCTCCCAGGACTTCGGAAGGTCTTCCGGCTTCACCAGGGTGGTGTTGTAGACGAGGCCATAGACCTGATTGTGGGTCATCAGCGCACGGCCGTCGAATGCGACGGCGTCAGGCGGCGTACCAAAGATCGACCAGTCGATCTTGGCATACATGTTCCGCTCAAGCAGCGGGCGGCCCACGGTAAAGGACGTCTGGAAGACATCGACCTCATGACGGCCAGCGCGCGCCTCGGCGATGGCCTTGGTCGCAATATCTGTATCGCCGAGGATTTTGACGGCGATGCCCGGAAACATCTTGCCGAACGCGGCCGGAATCCAGTCGACCTCCGACGAATTCACGCCCCAGACGATGACCTCGCCTTCCTTCTTCGCTGCTTCGTAAAGTTGTTTGACCTGTGGGGAATCCTGCCACTTCGACTGCGCCATCGCCGGCAGCGCTGAAGCCCCAGACACAAGAGCGGCAATTGCCGCCGCAAAGCAAAGAGAGCGCATGGGCTTCCTCCCAGAAACCATCGGATCGTCCGGATTGTCGAAGGTCGTCCGATTGTTGACTTTGTCCACGATAGAACCGGCGGCGGGACGGGTCAAGGCGGCGGCCTCAGCCGCGCGACTGCTCATCCTCGCGCAACAGGATCCGCATGCGATTGCTCAGAAGATCGAGGGTCTCCAGCAGCGCACGGCGCCGGGCGAGCGAGAACCCGGCCAATAACTCCTCGTTCCGCCGCGTTGCCGCATTGATGAGGATCGCGTAGGCGCCCACCCCCCGATCGGTCAGCGCTATATGCACGGCGCGGCTGTCGCTGGGGCTGGTCCGCCGCGAGACAAGCTGCCGGCGGACCAGGCCAGTAATGCCGCGGCTGACCTGGCTCTTGTCGAGCCCTGCGCGTGTCGAAAGCTGATTGAGTGTCATGGCCGGCTGCGCGCCCAGCAACGCGATGATCCGCCAGCCGACCTGCGGCAGTCCGATCAGCCGGCGATAGCGCAACGTCGCGCTGCGGCCGATCAGATTGGCAAGGAGCAGGACCTTGTTGCCGACAATATCGTCCATCGACGGCAGGAGATGGCCGACGCCAGCCGGCGGTTTTTTCGCGGTTTTTGGTTTGCGCGCCATATGCGCGCGATTAAGAGACGGCGGCGTCCGGTTGACAAGGACGATCTCGCGCTCCTAATGATCCCTGTCGTTTCAGAGGATCCCATGAGCGTCATCGATCGTCCGCTCGATACCGGCACCGGCTACGGCCGCCGCCAACCGACCTATCTCAAGGAGCTGACCGAGGTCGGTCCGGGCACGCCGATGGGCGAGCTGCTGCGCCGCTACTGGCATCCGGTCGGGCTCATCGAAGACGCCGGCAATACGCCCAAAGCCGTGCGCGTGCTCGGCGAAGACCTCGTCCTGTTCCGCGACAAGGCCGGCCGGCCCGGCCTCGTTCATGCGCGCTGCGCGCATCGCGGCACCACGCTCTATTACGGCAAGGTCGAGGATCGCGGCATCCGCTGCTGCTATCACGGCTGGCTGTTTGACGTTGAAGGTCGCTGTCTTGAGCAGCCCTGCGAACCCGGTCTCGGCGCGCAGCACAAGGACAAGATCCGCCAGCCCTGGTATCCGGTGCAGGAACTCTACGGCCTGATCTTCGCCTATATGGGCCCGCCGCAACGCAAGCCGGTGCTGCCGCGCTACGAGATTTTCGAGACGCTGGATGAGGGCGAGTTCATCGAGGCCGACGGCAATTCCGTCGGCGGCGGCGGCCCGATCATCATTCCCTGCAACTGGATGCAGCACTACGACAACCTGCCCGACGCCTATCACGTGCCGATTCTGCATGGCTCGTTCAGCGGCGTGCAGTTCGTCGAGAAGATGGGGCTGATGCCCAATGTAAGCTGGGAGACCAGCGACAAGGGCGTGAAGACGATCTCGATCCGCGCCCTGCCGACGGCAAGGTGTTCCATCGCATCAGCGAGGCCGTGCTGCCGACGCTGCGCATCATTCCAAATCCAAGGGTCGGCGCCTATCAGCGGGTCGAGACGATCGGCTGGGTGCTGCCGATCGACGACACGAATTTCCGCATCTACACCGCCGGCCGCGTGCGCAGCAAAGGCGAGATCGGCCGCATGCGCTCGCGCCTCAACGGCAAGCTCTGGGAAGAGCTGAGCGAAGAAGAGCATCAGAAATTCCCGGGCGACTACGAGGCGCAGGTCGGCCAGAGCCCGATCACCTTCCACTCGGAAGAGCATCTCGCCGGCAGCGACCGCGGCGTGGTGATGCTGCGGCGCTTCTTCATGAAGCAGCTCGACGCGATCAAAGAGGGCAAGGACCCGGCCTGTGTCTCCTTCGACCCGGACGCGCCGCCGGTGAAACTTGAGGCCGGCAACTTCCTCCGCGACGCCTGAGCGTCGCCCTCTCCTGAACGCTGCCATGCGCTCTTGAAGCTTGAGCCCGGGAGCCCGAGCGGGCATAACCTCGCCTGCGGCGACCCGTCCTTCGGCAGGGTTCAGCTAAACCATTGTAATAACGCCTAATCTTTCGAAATGACGGTCATGAGCGCCAACGAAACCATCGACGTCCTGGTCAAGGCAGTCACCAACGAAGCCCAGGGCATCAATGCTTGGGAATTCCAGTCGGTCTCCGGCCAGGACCTGCCGCCCTTCACCGCCGGCGCCCATATCGACCTGCAGCTGTCCAACGGCATGGTGCGCAGCTATTCGCTGTGCAATTCGCAGGACGACCGTCATCGCTATGTCGTAGCGATCAACAAGGATCCGGCCAGCCGCGGCGGCTCCAAATTCATCCATGAGACACTGCGCCCCGGCGACCGGCTGAAGATCACACCGCCGCGCAACAATTTCCCGCTGGTCGAGGACGCAAAGCATGTCGTGTTCATCGCCGGCGGCATCGGTATCACGCCGATGTACGGCATGATCCAGCGCCTCGAAAAGCTCGGCCGGTCCTGGGAGATTTTCTACAGCACCCGCGTTCAGGAGATGTGCGCGTTCAAGAAGGACCTCGATGCGCTGGAGGCGAAGAAGCCGGGCCGCGTGCATCTGAATTTCGACCAGGCGCCGGGCGGGAAGATGCTCGACCTCAACGCGCTGATCGCGAAACTGCCGGCCGACGCGCACTACTACTGCTGCGGCCCGAACCCGATGCTGAAGGCATTCGAAAGCGCCTGCGCCGCCGCGGGCCGTCCGCAGGCCCAGGTGCATGTCGAATATTTTACCGCCAAGGAAGAGGCATCCGTCGAAGGCGGCTTCACCGTCGTGCTGCAGCGGAGCGGCAAGAGCTTCGTCATCGAGCCCGGCAAGACGATCCTCGACACGCTGCTCGACAACAAGATCGACGTGCCGTTCTCCTGCATGCAGGGCGTGTGCGGAACCTGCGAGATCAAGGTGCTGGAAGGCATCCCCGATCATCGCGATTCCGTCCTGACCCCCGACGAGCAGGCCTCGAACAAGACGACGATGATCTGCTGCTCCGGCAGCAAGAGCCCCAAACTCGTCCTCGACCTGTAAGCTGCGGCTCAAAATCCCGCCACCGACATGGCGGCGCGGGCGCAGGTTTTGCACAGGCCTTGCCGTCTGTTCGTTACCGTCTGGACGACAGGCGGACGAACGCGCACGGCAGGGTCGAGGGCACATCGCGATGCGGCATAAGCTTATTATTTATAAGGGGTTAGAGGCATCCATGGTTACCGGCATCGACGCCGGCCCCGGCTTGCTGAATGATCCCGCCTTCACCCCAGCCAACGGCTTGCCGACACCATGAGCATCCAGGTCGCACTGCATCACCGGACGGCCTATCGCTATGACCGGCGGATCGCGGTTGGTCCGCAGGTCATCCGCCTGCGGCCGGCGCCGCACTCGCGCACCCCGATCCTCTCCTATTCGCTCAAGATCGAGCCGGCCGATCATTTTCTGAACTGGCAGCAGGACCCGCAGGGCAACTACCTGGCGCGGGTCATGTTCCCGGAAAAGACGGACAGGCTGGTCGTCACCATCGACCTCGTCGCCGACATGGCGGTGATCAACCCGTTCGACTTCTTCCTGGAGCCGAGCGCCGAGGAATATCCGTTCGAATACGATCCGGCGCTCGAAGAAGAGCTGGCGCCGTTCCGCAAGAAGTCAGCCGTCGGTCCTCTCCTGCGCGCCTATCTCGATGCGATCGGCAAGCCGACCGGCCGTACCATCGATGTGCTGATCGGGCTCAACCAGCGTCTGCAGCAGGACATCGGCTATATTGTCCGCCTGGAACCTGGCGTGCAGACGCCGGAAGAAACGCTCAAGCTGCGCAAGGGATCGTGTCGCGACAGCGGCTGGCTGCTGGTGCAGATGCTGCGCCAGCTCGGTTTCGCCGCGCGCTTCGTCTCGGGCTATCTCATCCAGCTTGTCGCGGACCAGAAACCGATCGAGGGGCCTGCCGGCCCGACCGCCGATTTCACCGACCTGCACGCCTGGTGCGAAGTCTACCTGCCGGGTGCGGGCTGGATCGGATTCGATCCGACCTCCGGCCTGCTGGCCGGCGAAGGACATATTCCCCTCGCCTGCTCGCCCGAGCCGCAGAGTGCCGCGCCGATCAGCGGCGCCATCGAGAAATGTGAATCGGTCCTCGATCACAGGATGTCCGTCGAACGCGTGACGGAAACGCCGCGTGTCACCTGGCCCTATAGCGACGCCGACTGGACGCAGCTGATGGATCTTGGCCGGAGAGTCGACGGCGATCTCAAGTCACGCGATGTCAGGCTCACCATGGGCGGCGAGCCGACTTTCGTCGCGGCGGCCGATCCAGACGGTGCCGAATGGAACACCGATGCGCTCGGCCCGACCAAGCGCAGCTATGCCGGCAAACTGCTGCGCCGTCTCGCACATCGCTTCGCAGCGGGCTATCTGCTGCATTACGGCCAGGGCAAATGGTATCCGGGCGAGCAGTTGCCGCGCTGGGCGCTGACCTGTCACTGGCGTCTCGATGGCAGTCCGATCTGGCAGGACAAGTCGCTCCTCGCCGATGACGAAAGCGCCAATCCCGGTCTCGGCCCCGAAGATTCCCGCCGTTTCATCACGCGTCTTGCCGAACGGCTGCAGGTTGATCCGGACTCATGCATGCCGGGCTATGAGGACAACTGGTATTACCTCTGGAAAGAACGGCGCCTGCCGATCAATGTCGATCCACTGAAGAGCGAGTTGAAGGATCCGCTGGAGCGAGAAAGACTGGCGCGGGTCTTCGAACAGGGCCTGTCGCACACGGTCGGCTATGCACTGCCGTTGCGCCGCCAGGGCGAGGGCGAAGCGCGGCGTTGGCAGAGCGGGCCGTGGTTCTTCCGCTCCGAAACCATGTTCCTGCTGCCGGGCGACTCCCCCATGGGCTTGCGCCTGCCGCTGGATTCCCTCGCCTGGGTCGCGCCCGGCGACTACCCGTATCTCGCCGAAGTCGACCCCATGACCCCGCGCGGCCCGCTGCCGCTGCGACAGCCCTTCCGGAAAACTGCCGTCGCGAATCCCAACGGCGTTTCAATGCCGGGCCGTCGCGAACAGGCGCCGCTGCGCGCGGCACCCGGTGAGTCTGATTCAAGCGTGGTGCGGACCGCACTCTGCGTCGAAGTCCGCGATGGCCTGATGCACATCTTCATGCCGCCCGCCGAGACGGCCGAGGACTATCTCGATCTCGTCGCCGCCATTGAAGACGTGGCAGCGGAGAGCCGGCAGCCGGTCGTGCTGGAAGGCTACGCGCCGCCCGGCGATCCGCGCATTCTCCATTTCTCGGTCACACCCGATCCCGGCGTCATCGAGGTGAACATCCATCCCGCGACGTCATGGGAAGAGATCGCGCACACGACAACGGCCGTTTACGACGAGGCGCGCGCGGTCGGCCTGGTCACCGAGAAGTTCATGCTCGACGGTCGCCATGTCGGCACCGGCGGCGGCAATCATGTGACGCTGGGCGGACTGAGCGCTCCGGATTCACCGCTGCTGCGCCGCCCCGACCTGCTCAAGAGCCTGCTCGGTTACTGGCACAATCATCCCTCGCTTTCCTATCTCTTCTCCGGCCTGTTCATCGGCCCGACCAGCCAGCATCCGCGTCTCGACGAAGGCCGCGACGATGCGACAGGCGAGCTCGAGATTGCGTTCAAGGCGCTGGATGCCGCCGAAACGACACCGCCCTGGCTGGTCGATCGCCTTTTCCGCGACGTGCTGGTCGACATGACCGGCAACACGCATCGCGCGGAATTCTGCATCGACAAACTCTTTACGCCGGATGGTGCGACCGGCCGCCGCGGGATTCTCGAACTGCGGGCCTTCGAAATGCCCCCGCATGCGCGCATGAGCCTGGCGCAGCAGCTGCTGATCCGGTCGCTGATCGCGTGGTTCTGGCACGAACCGTATAAGGCGAAGCTTGCGCGCTATGGAACGCGACTGCATGACGAGTTCATGCTGCCCTACTTCGCCGGCAATGACTTCACCGACGTGCTCGACGACCTGTCGCGCGCCGGCTATCCGATGTCGCCGCGCTGGTTCGAAGCGCATCGCGAATTCCGCTTTCCGCTGATCGGCAAGGTCGCCTATCGCGGCATCGAGCTTGAGCTGCGTCAGGCGCTGGAGCCCTGGCATGTGCTGGGGGAGGATGGCTCGGCCGGCGGCACCGTCCGCTTTGTCGACAGCTCGGTCGAGCGGCTGCAGATCAAGCTGGAGGGCGCCACCGACGAGCGTCATCAGCTGGTCTGCAACGGCGTCACGATCCCCATGCGCGCCACCGGCCGCAGGGGCGAGTATGTGGCCGGCCTGCGCTATCGCGCCTGGCAGCCGACCCGCGCGTTGCATCCGACCATTCCGGTCGATGCGCCGCTGGTCTTCGATCTTTACGACACATGGTCGAAACGGCCGGTGGCCGGCTGCGCCTATCATGTCGCCCATCCGGGCGGCCGCAATTTCGAGCGTTTCCCGGTCAATGCCAACGAGGCGGAGACGCGCCGGCGCGCGCGGTTCTTCCCGTTCGGACACAGCACGCCTCCGGCACTCCCCAGGGAGGTGGCGACGCTGCCAGAGCATCCGGTCACGCTGGATCTGCGCGCCGATCTCTAGCATCTGGTGGGCACCACCGGTGGAATTCCGGGGCCCGATCAGCGACACTTGCGGAGCACAAGCTTGGCGAGTCGGGTGAACGCTTACGACGAAATGGTGACCGGAAACGGCGAGATCAGGCCGCATTGGCGGAACCTGCTCGCGACCGTCTGGACTCTGCCTGCGGAACAGCTGGCGGAGAAACAGGCGCGCGCGTCGGCCCAGATCGCCGATTCCGATGAATCGGTCGCCGTCCAGGGACCAGGAACGAGCCGCCATGCATGGTCGCTCGACATGTTGCCACTGCTGATTCCGGGAGCGGAGTGGCAGACCATCGCCGCGGGGCTGAAGCAGCGCGTCCGTCTGCTCGACATGATTCTCGCCGATCTCTACGGATCGCAGAGCCTGATCGGCGAACAACTGCTACCGCCTTATCTGGTGCTGGGCAATCCCGCCTTCCTGCGGCCGCTGCGGAACGTGGCGCCGGTCGGCGGCGCACCGCACCTCCATTTCTATGCGGCCGATCTCGTGCGCCTCGCCTCCGGTGAGTGGCGCGTGTTCGCCGACCGCACGCAGGCAGCCGCCGGCGTCGGCTATGCCCTGCGCAATCGCAGCGTCATGGCCCGCACCTTTCCCGAAGCGTTCCGCGCGGCGCAGGTCCGGCGCTTGGAATCCTTCGTCGACGAATGGCGGACGAGCCTGCTGCGGGTCGGCAGCACGATGGCACTCGCGCCGCAGATCGTGCTGCTGACACCGGGTCCCTACAACAGCGCCTATTTCGAACATGTGTCGCTGGCGCGCGAGCTTGGCGCGACGCTTGTCCAGAGCGCCGATCTCACGGTCCGCGGCAACATCGTCTATCTCAAGACGCTCGACGGGCTGGTGCGGGTCAATGTGATCTATCGCCGGGTCGATGGCGACTACTGCGATCCGCTGGAGCTGCGCGAAGAATCCGAGCTTGGTGTCGCCGGCCTCATCGAGGCGATGCGCGCCGGCAACGTCGCGGTCCTCAACATGCCGGGCTCCGCCGTCATCGAGACTCCGGCCTTCACGCCGTTCCTGCCGGAGCTGGCGCGGCGGCTCCTGGGGCAGGAGCTGATGCTGCCGGCCGTGACCACCTGGTGGTGCGGACAGGAACGGGCGCTGGAAGAAGTCAGGGCCGCCCTCGACAACTTCGTCCTGCAGCCCGTCTTCGATCTCGACGCGCAGCCGATCGAGCCGGCCAGCCTTTCCGCCGAGGATCGCGAAACCTTCGAAGCGGATCTTCTGCGGGCACCGGAAAGCTTTGTCGCCCGCGAGCGCATGTCGCCGAGCCTCGCGCCGTGCCTTGGCCAGTCGGGGGGCAAAGGGGCGATGCCACGTCCGGTCGTGCTGCGCGTGGCACTGGTGTGGAATGGAGCCGACTGGACGGTGCTGCCGGGCGGCGTCGCCCGCCTCGCCGAAGGCCCGTCGATCTATGGCAGCACGCTTTATCAGGGCGGACTGGCGAAGGATGTCTGGGTGCTGGCGGATGATGAGCCGGTGCCGCAGGCCGGCGCGATTCCGAACCTGCAGCAGATGCAGTTCCAATTTCCGGCGCAGAGCCAGATTGATGCCAACCTCGATGAAGCGGCCTTGCGCAGCCGCACCGCCGACGATCTTTTCTGGCTCGGCCGTTACATCGAGCGTCTCGATTCAGGTGTGCGACATTTCCAGGCGACATTGCTGCGCCTTGCCCGCGGCGGCCTCTCCGCGCATGACCGCGCCGAACTCCGTCAGCTTGCCATCGCGTTGAAGCAGAGCGGCTGGATCTCCTCCGCCATCGCCACCGCGCCGGTCGACGGCATGATGTTCCTCGATGGCGTCATGGATGCCGCGTCTGGCGGGCTTGCGCTGCGCGACTGCCGCAATGCCGTCCACCGGCTCACCCTTGTCGCGCGCGACCAGCTCTCGCTCGACATGTGGCACACCCTGCACCGCCTGACCGGCAGTGATTCGTCGCGCAACCGGCGCGAGCTCGACCGGCTGCTGGAATCGCTGGATGGCACGATCCGGACGATTGCCACGTTTTCCGGTCTGATCGCCGAGAACATGCCGCGCGGCGCCGGATGGCGGTTTCTTGATTTCGGGCGGCGCGTCGAGCGCAGCCTGGTCATCGCCCGCGCGGTACATGCCGTCACCGGCATGGCGGGCCAGATCGAGGATGGCCTGCGGCTGTCGCTGGAACTGTGCGATTCCATGAATGCGTATCGCATGCGCTATCCGGCGGAGACGCGCTTTACCCGCGCGCTGCGCTTCATTCTCGCCGATGCCAGCAATCCGCGCGGGCTGCTCTACCAGCTCGACCAGATCGACGGCCACCTCAGTGCGCTGGCCCCGGTCGGCGGCATGTCGATCGAGCCGGGCCGGATCGGCGCCCTGATCGAAGCGGTGGTCGGATTCCCGTCACTGATCGTCGACCCGGAGCAGCGCCACATCGACATCTGGCCGCTCCTCGATCGCGTCTCGGACGACCTGTCGGGGCTGTCGAACGCGGTGACCAAGGTGTTCTTCAGCCATGTCGCGGCGGTGCGCCGGCTGGGTCCGGCAAGTACGCCCGCGGTGATGGAGGCGGTGTCGTGACCCGCTACGCTGTCCGCCACGAGACGCGCTATGCCTACACGACATCGGTCGATATCGGCTTTCATGTCCTGCGCCTGACTCCGCTGGCGCTGCCGTGGCAGCGGGCGCTCTCACACACGCTGGCGATCACGCCGCAGCCGACGCACCTGCGCGCCTTCGCCGATCACTTCGGCAACCAGGTGCATCACGTCAATATCGAAACCACGCATGACGGTTTCTCCGTCACCCTCGACGCCACGGTCGAGGTGACGGAACGCACGGGCCTGCCGGAAACCAGCCCCGCCTGGGAAAGCGTGCGCGACGCCATGCGCATGGACGGCTTCCCGGTCCCGCCGGAGGTCGCGGAATTCTGCTTCCCCTCGCCGCTCGCCGGCACCGACAAAAGCGCGACGGCTTACACCGCTGAATCTTTTGCAGAGGGACGACCGATCGTCGCCGCGTTGCGCGAACTCACGACCCGCATCAAACGCGATTTCGCCTATGCGCCGGAAAGCACGGATATCTCGACGCCGGTGTGGCTGGTGATGGATACCAGGCAGGGCGTCTGCCAGGACTTCGCGCATGTGATGATCGCCGGACTGCGTGGGCTGGGCCTCCCCGCGCGCTACGTCTCCGGCTATATCCGCACGCGCTCGTCCGAGGAAGCGCTGCTGATCGGCGGCGACGCCAGCCATGCCTGGGTCTCTGTCTGGTGCGGGCCGGAGATCGGCTGGGTCGATTTCGATCCAACCAACGACCTTCTGGTCGATCGCGAACACGTCGCCGTCGCCTATGGCCGTGACTTTTCCGACGTGACGCCGTTACGCGGCGTCATCCTCGGCGGCGGCAGCCACACGCTGAAGGTCGGCGTCAGCGTGATCGAACTCGACCGGCGGGCGGACGCGGGCGCGGCTTAACTCACGAACCCCTCACCCTCCCATCGCTTCGCGATGGGAGAGGGCCTTAGATTTACCTCTCCCCTTGAGGGAGAGGTCGCGAGCGAGAGCGAGCGGGTGAGGGGTCCGTGAGAAAAGCGCGCTGCACCCAATTTCAATCCGGCTTCGCGCCCGTCTGCTTGATCACCTCGGCCCATTTCCTCGTCTCATCGGCAAGAATGCGGCCCATGTCTTCGGGTGTGGAGCCAACCATCTCGACGCCGAGATCGGCGAGACGCTTCAGCGAGTCCGGTTCCTTGCCGGCGCGGATCATGCCGTCGCGGATCTTGTCGATGACGGCGCGCGGCGTTTTCGCCGGTGCGGCGAGGCCGTACCAGACGACGGCCTCGAAGTTCGGAAAACCGGCCTCGGCCATGGTCGGTACGTTGGGCATCGACGGCCAGCGCGCGTTGCTGGCAATCGCCAGCACTTTCAGCAGATCGTCCTTGGCGCGCGGCAACGTGTTCCCTGAATCCGCGAACGTGAAGGTCAGCCGCCCGGCCTGCAGATCGGCGAAGATCGGCGGCGAACCGCGGTAAGGGACATGCACCATGTTGGTCCCGGTGCGCAGCGCGAACATGCCGCCGGTCAGATGCGGGGTCGTGCCGTTGCCGGGCGAGCCGTAGAACACGTTGCCCGGCTGCGCCTTTGCCAGTGCCACGAGATCGGCCGGCGACGTCACCTTCGAATCCTTCGGCACCGACAGGAAGTTCGGCGAGCGCGCAACCATCAGGATCGGCGCGAAGGCCGTCGCCGGGTCGTAGGCCATATCCGAATACAACGCCTTGTTATAGGAGAGCGGCCCCTGCGGCGCGATCAGCAGCGTGTGCCCATCGGGTGCGGCGTTCGCCACATAGGCGCTGCCGACATTACCGCCGGCGCCGACGCGGTTCTCGACCACGACCTGCTGGCCCCAATATTCCGTGAGCTTCACCGCGTGGATGCGCGCCAGGATATCGACGGCCCCACCGGCGAGAAACGGCATGACGATGGTAACGGGCTTGGTCGGGTAGGTCTGCGCCTGCGCCGAGGTCGCGACTGCGAGACCGAGAGCGGCAGCAAAGACTCCGCGCGTGACTATATTCATTGGTTTCTCTCCCTGTATTTCATCTTCTTATGTCATAAAAAACGAATCCGCTTCAGACCGGCCTCTCCCCCTTGATCGTCACCCGGTGCATGGTGCGGCGCTGCGGGTAATAGTCGTTCGACGCGTAGTGCTGGGTCGGGCGGTTGTCCCAGAAGGCCATGGTGTTCACCTCCCATTGCAGGCGGAACTGGTATTCCGGGATCTCGGCCTGCTTGTAGAGGAAGGCCAGCAGGGCCGCGCTCTCGTCCTCGCGCATGCCCTTGATGGCAACCGTGAACTGATCGCACACGAACAGCGCCTTCTTGCCCGTCACAGGATGCGTGCGCACCAGCGGATGCGTCGGGTTCGGCAGTTCCTCTTCCATCTGCGCCAGCCTGGCGTGCTTTTCCTTCGGCGGCAGGTGATCGAACTTGTGACGGAAATTCTTGAAGTCGTGCACGGCTTCCAGTCCCGACAGGAAATTCCGCATCCTATCGCTCAACCCCTCATACGCCGCGACCATGTCGGCCCACAGCGTATCGCCGCCCGCCGGCGGCTTGCGCACGCAGCGCAGGATCGAGCCCATCGGCGGCATCTCGCGGAACGTCTCGTCGGTATGCCAGACATCGGTGGAGAACACCGGATTGTCCTTGTGATTGTCGAGCACCAGCACCTCCGGCAGGTCCGGAAGGTGGGGAACAAAAGGATGGATGGTGCATTCGCCGAACAGTTTCCCGAAGGCGAGCTGCTGCTGCGGCGTGATGTCGACGTCGCGGAAATAGATGATCTTGTGCGCCATCAGCGCATCGTGCAGGGCCCCGGCCAGCGCATCCACCGGCCGGCTCCAGTCGATGCCTTTGATCTCGGCGCCAATGCTGGGATGACGCGGAACGATCTCGATCCCGGCAGTGGCAGTTCGCAGCCTTTCGGCGGTCTGGACCATCGCGTTTCTCCCGGTGGGCTGTTGTTGGGAGAAGCGTACTCGTGAAGACGGACTGGGGAAAGTCCCGTCCGCCGCTCAAGGGCGCGCCTTTGTCCGTCTGCGACGGTCGGCAATGCGTGGCGCCGCCGCAGGTTCGCCTGCAGCTTCACGCCCAAGCCAGGCACAAAACGCCTCGGTCGTCGCATCGCCCTTCAGGGGCTCCGGCACATAGGCGCAGTAGCTGCGCGCCGGATCGGACAGGTCGGGAAACGGCGTGACCAGACGTCCGGCCGCAAGATCGGCGCCGATCAGCGCCGTCGGACCCATCGCGACACCCAGCGCGCCGGCCGCTGCTTCCAGTGCGACATAAACGTGATCGAAATGCAGACTGCCGGCGGGCTCCAGATCCGTCACGCCGGCATGCGACAGCCATCGTCCCCACACGCGCGGCTGCGACAGGGAATAGATCAGTGTATGCCGCCGCAGATCTTCGGGCCGTGACAGCGGGAGGCGCCTGAGAAGATCGGGACTGCACACCGGCAACCGCCGCTCGTGGAGGAACGGTCGCACCTCGAGACCTTCGAATGTATCGGGCCCGAAGCGGATCGCGATGTCGTAGGGCGTGCCTTGCGCCTCGATCGGCTCGCTGAGTGTCACGATGCGCACCTCGACATCGGGATGCGCGGCCTGGAAACGGCCGAGCCGCGGCAGCAGCCAGCGCACCGCGAAGGTCGCCAGCACCTGAATCCGCAGCACGCGCTTGTATTTCACAGTGCCGAACGTGTCGGTCGCGGCGGCAACGCGATCCAGCGCCTGCCCGACCTCCGCGAGATAGGCGCGCGCGGTTTCGGTCAGCACGATCCGGCGGTTGTGCCGTTCGAAGAGCGGCCCGCCGAGCCAGGTCTCCAGCAGCTGGATATGCCGGCTGATCGCCCCGTGCGTGACATTGGCTTCGGCCGCCGCCGCCTTGAAGCTGCCCAGACGCGCCGCCGCTTCGAAGGCACGCAGGGCGTTGAGGGGCGGCAGGCGTCGCGTCATGTGATTTTTCCTGACCTGATAGGCCAGTATTAGCGGTTTGTCGGCCCGGTTGAAACCAGAGAAGTTGACCTGAAGGACGGCGGCACCCAGCCGGCCGCGACAGGGAGGAAATCGAATGACTCTTCAGATCACCGCCGCAGTCCGGGGCTGGCGCCCCGCGGCGCTGGCGATCGCGCTGGCCGCGGCGCTTGGCGCCTGCACGCCGGGCAAGTTCGACTTCGCCATCATCGGCGACACGCCCTACACGCGGGCGCAGGAAGCGGAATACGCGCGCGTGCTGGAGGATCTCAACAAACGCGACCTCGGCTTCGTCACCCATATCGGCGACTTCCAGTTCGACGCCCGACCCTACAATTCCGATCCCTCGCGTGCGGCGATGCCCTGCGCGGACGAGACCTATCAGGACATCCTCAACTCGTTCCAGTCGTCGCGGAATCCGTTTGTCATGACACCCGGCGACAACGACTGGTCGGATTGCGCGCCGCTGACGGCCAGAAAGATCGATGTCTATGAGCGCCTCGACAAGATCCGCTCCATGTTCTATCCGGCGGGACGCAGCCTCGGGCAGCGCACGATGCCGGTGGTCAGCCAGTCATCGGATCCCGTGCACGGCAAGTTCCGCGAGAACCTGCGCTGGTCGCTGAACAACGTGACGTTTGTCACGCTCCACACCGTCGGCAACAACGACAATGTCGGCACCGATCCGGTTGCCAACGCGGAACAGGCGGCCCGTATGGCCGCCAATATCGCCTGGCTGCGCACCGCGTTCGCCCAGGCGAAAGCGGATCGCAGCATCGGTCTTGTCATCATGACGCAGGCCAATGTCGGCTTCGAGAATCACTGGCCGGCCGGGCAGCTCGGCCGCTACTTCCGCAACTTCCTGGGCGTCACCCGGCCCGAACGTCCGCGCCCGATGGCCTATGACGCCCTGATCCGCGCGATGTCGGAGGAAATGGAGACGTACGACAAGCCGACCGCATTCTATCACGGCGATTCGCATATCTTCCGCCTCGACATGCCGCTGTTCAGCCTGAAGACCGGCCGGCTGTTCGAGAACTTCACCCGCGTCGAGACCTTCGGCTGGCCGGACAGCCACTGGATCCGCGTCACGGTCGATCCGTCCGACCCGGCGCTCTTCACATCGCGCGCGCAGATCGTGCCGGGGAACATCCTCAACCGGAAATGAGTCGTGAGGGAGCGGCAGGCGAACCGGCCGCTCCCTCAGACCACCCTCTCCCCTGATCCCGGACTGGCCCCTGAGTCCTAGAACGTGTAGCGCAGGCCCAGACGCGCGATATGCGCGGTTGTGTCGTCGAAACCGTCTTCGCTGCTGTCGATCCACATATAGCGATAGGACGGCACGAGCTCGAGACCGCTCTGCAGGCCGAAGGACAGGCCCGCCTCGCCGAAGGCGACGAGGTCGATTTCATCGTTGCCGCCGCGCGTGACCGTCGTGCCGCCGAACGTCGTGCGCGACGAATCCACCTCCGAATAGGCGAAGCCGATACCGCCGCCGACATAGGGCGTGAAGCCCCACCGGCTGACCGGAATATCGAAGAAGGCGTTGGCCGTCAGCGTCGTCACCGCCAGTTCGGCGCTGATGCCGGCGGAACTGCCGTTGCCGGTGATGCGGTCGGTGTCGATGCGCCCGTGACCGAGCTCGAGCTCGCCGCGCCACATCGGACTCATGCGATAACCGACGGCCACGTTGGCCATCCAGCCGGGATTGTCGTATTCGAGCTCGCCGCGCACGTTGGCAAAGCTGTATTCCGTATCCTCTATCCAGGCCGCGCCGAAGCTGCCGGACAGATACATCTTGTGATCGATGCCGGGTTCCATGCGCGAGGGCTGCTGCTGTGCCTGCGCCGGCGCGGTCGCCAGCAGGCCGCCACCAAGTGCAGCGAGGGAAAAGACGGTCGTCATCAACAAGCGTTTCATGATGGTCTCCGGAAAGTGTGGCGCCGTGCTTGGCGTTGCAGTGGAAACCGGACGAGCGACTTTAAATTCCGCTCTGATAATGCGGAGACAATTGAAAACCGCCCGGCGTTGCGGATGCGCAACAGCGCGCGCGCCGCGCCACACGCAAAGTGCGGTAGTCGATTTGTCACGTCAGGCTCACAACAAGCCGTCGCCGGCTCTGGTCAGTGTCGGAAACCGGCGGCCGCTGGATTCGAGGCGCCGGTTCGGGGACCAACAGCAGCAAGGAGAAGACTTATGGACGGCAGCCATCATCGCGACCTGTTGAACGCGCTTGAGCCCGCCCCTTCCGAACAGCAGATCGCCGAGCGGCTGATCGCGGCGCCGAAGGCTTCTCCCGGAAAATCCGCAACCAGATCTTCCGAAGGCCCCGACGGCAAGCTGCTGGCGCTGTGGCAGACGATCCAGGATGAGGCGCGGGCGCTCGACACCGGCGAGGGCATCCGCAACGAGCGCGAGCGGCAGGAGGCGAGTGCCCGGCTGCGCGAGAAGGAACTGAAGCTGGCGCGCCTGACGCCGCGCACGGCCACCGGCGTACTGGCGAAGCTGGCTTTCGCCAGGCATCTCGGCGGGATCGGCAGCGAGCATCTGTATTCGCCGCGCAATCTCCGGACCATCGAGGTCGGGCTTGGCCGCATGGCGGAGGCGGAGGGAGTTCGCTCAGTTCGCTCAAAAAACACGGAATCCGAGCCGGAATTCACCGCCGAGACCATCGGCGATGCGAATACTTTCCTAAAACGGGTCGACCATCTGGGCGTCTGCGCCCGGTCCGCCTGGGGGATGCTGCAGATGACCCGCGGCGAGATCCGCGCGCGCTACGGCGCCGACCGCAAGATGCTCGACTACACGTCCAACCTCTTTGTCGATGGCAGCAGGCTCGCCGAGCAACTGAGCGGCATCATCGAGACCGCGAACCTGCGGCTGCTCTCCGGCGCCGCCCCCGACACCATCGCCCGCCCCTCCGAAGCCGACCGCCGCTTCCTCGCCGAAGCGGAATCGCTGTTTCGCAAATACGTCCCGGCCGAGCGCTTCGATCCCAACGCCTGTGCGGCATGGTGCAGCAACGCGCTGGCCGTGGCGAAGCAGGATCGCGCGGCGCAGGGGAAGCATTAGGAGATGCGGGATGTGGTGAGGCGGTGAGGACGCTGGTTCTCACGAACCCCTCACCCTCCCGTCACTTCGTGACGGGTCCCTCCCTCTCCCTCAAGGGGCGAGGGGCTTCAATAAGGAGCGCGCCCTCCTAAAACCCTCTCCCCTTGAGGGAGAGGGTAGGGTGAGGGGTTCTTGAGAAGACGCACCCGCCGGCGCGGTCCGATCGGGCCGCGCCGGCAAGGCAGTCGGCGATCAGCGTGTGGTCGGGGAACCCGCGCCGCCTGACGAGCCGGCGCCCGGACCGCTGGACGGACCCGCGCCGCGCGCGCCCGGCGCGGTGCTGTTCGGCGCCATGCTGCCCGGCGCAGCACCCTGCTGGCGGGAGCGCGTGTCGCGCAGGCACTGCTCCTTGGCGGTGCCGGTCATCGCGTTGCAGCGGTCCTGATCCGACAGGCGCTGCTGCGAATTCTGCGGCGCATCACGGGCGGCGGGATTGTTGCCGGGATTGCCGGTGCCCGATGTCTGCGCAAACGCAGCACCACTGAGTGCCGCAGTCGTCAATGCGATCGCGAGAATCTTGTACATATGCGTTACCTCGAGGATTGTAGGCCGACAGCGTCCGGTCCTAACGACCGCTGCGCGGCGGCGTTCCGAGGGAATGTCGATGCGGTGCGGAGCGGTGGAGATGCGGTGACGTGGTGAGGATGCGCGGTGTGGTGGTCCTAGTTCTTATCTGTCATCCCAGCGAAAGCTGGGACCCAGATATCGGAACGGCTCCGCAGCACAACGGGACGTCTCTTGATCTCTTCGGCACATGCGGGATTTCTGGGTCCCAGCTTTCGCTGGGATGACAGAAAATTATTGTTACCGCTTCCCGCGCTTGCGGCTGGTATCCAGGCGCACGTTCACGCCATCGTCGTCGAAGGTGATGCCGGACTCGGTCAGGAAGGCCTCGACCACCGCCAGCGCGTCGTCGCTCCGCCGGCCGCCATGCTCCAGCTCGGTCAGGGTGCGCGTTGGAATCCGCACCTTCTTCGCCAGGTCGTCCCGGCTGTACCGGAGCAGCACCCGCGCCACCTGAATCTGTCCGCCTGTTGCCATGCCGGGAGTTTAGAGGAAAAGAATCGACGAAGCGGCCCTTCTTTTTCTGCCATCCCAGCGCCCTCCTCATTCTGTCATCCACGCTTCTCTCTCTTTGTCATCCCAGCGAAAGCTGGGACCCATGTAACCCGCTCTCGACGCAGTCACCCTGGAACGTCCCTGTGTCGACCACCCAACGGCTGGGTCCCAGCTTTCGCTGGGATGACAGAGAGAAGTGGTTTGGGATGACGGATGTGGTTGAGGGGATTCGCCGCTCAGTCGCTGGCGATTGCAAGCGGCGGGGTGGCGATCATCGTTTCCACCTTCATCGCCAGGGCATCCAGCGCGAAGGGCTTGGTGATGAGCTGCATGCCGCGCTTCATGTTTTTGTTGGCGAAGTCGGCCCGGTCGCCGTATCCCGTCATGAACAGCACTCTAAGATCGGGGCGCTGCAGGCGGGCCGCGTCGGCCAGCTGGAGTCCGTTCATCCCGCCCGGCAGGCCGACATCGGAGAGCAGGAGATCGATGGGATCGGGAGAGGCCACGGCCAGCAGGCCGGACGGGCTGTCGCCGGCCTCCAGAACCCGGTAGCCGAGATTGGACAGCGTCTCGGAAATGACGGCCCGCACATCCTCGTCGTCCTCGACCAGCAGAACCGTGGCACTGGACGTCGAAGGCTGCGGAACGGCCGCTGGTGCTTTCACATCGTCCTCCAGGACGTCCCCGATATGCCGGGGGAGATAGATCGTCACCGTCGTCCCGCTTCCGGCTTCCGCCTGCAGCAGGACGTGACCGCCCGATTGCTGCACGAAGCCGTAGATCATGGAGAGGCCGAGACCCGACCCCTCGCCGACCGGCTTGGTCGTGAAGAACGGCTCGAAGGCGCGCGCGATCACTTCAGGAGACATGCCCTGCCCGCTATCCGCCACGGCAATGGTGAGATAGTCACCGGGCCGCACCAGATCGGTGCGTCCGGGCATCGCCTGCCGCTCGCCGACAATGATGTTGTCGGTTTCGATCTTCAGCCGCCCGCCCTCCGGCATCGCATCGCGCGCGTTGATGACGAGATTCAGCAGCGCGTTCTCAAGCTGGTTGCGGTCGCACAGGGTCGGCCACGCATCCTCCGCCAGGATGCTCCGGACCTTGATGGTCGAACCCGCCGAGCGTTGCAGGAGTTCCTCCATGTTGCGCACCAGCCGGTTCACATCGGTGGGCCTGGGATCGAGCGTCTGGCGCCGCGCGAAGGCGAGCAGGCGGTGCGTCACCGCCGCGCCGCGTTTCACGATGGCCATCGTACTGTTCACATAGCGGTCGAGCTCCGATGTCTTGCCGCGCGCAAGATGACTGCGCATCAGATCCAGGTTTCCCATCATGCCGGTCAGCAGGTTGTTGAAATCATGCGCCAGCCCGCCGGTGAGTTGCCCGACCGCCTCCATCTTGAGCGACTGGCGGAGCGCCTCCTCCACCCGGCCGCGCTCTTCCGCCTCGGCCTGCAGCAGACGGTTCGCTTCCGTCAGCGCGCGCGTGCGATGCGCAACGATCTCCTCCAGCACCTCGTTGGAATGGTGCAGCATCTCTTCCAGTTTCTTGCGTTCGTCGATATCGGCGACGATGCCCATCATCTGCGCCGGGTGATTGCCGCGGGCGCCGGACGGCCGCCCATGCACCTCGATCCAGCGGGTCGCGCCGGTATCGGCGCGCCGGATGCGGCACTGGAATGTCCAGTCGACATCATTGTCGATCGACGCCTGATAGGAGGCGACGACCGCCTCGCGGTCCTCCGGCAGGATATGCTCCAGCGCGATCGGCAGGGTCCACACTTTGGGCGGCTCCGCATAACCGAAGATCTGGTCGTGGCGCCGCGAACATCTGGCAATGCCGTCCGCGACATCGAATTCCCAGGTGCCCAGCTCGCCGGCTTCGAGGGCCAGACGCAGGCGCGCCTCGCCCTCGCGCACCGCGTCGAGAACATGCAGGCGATCCACGGCCGCCGCGAGCAGATTGGCGTAGCTGCGCAGGAACGCCATGTCGTTGGGCGGAAACGCGCGCGGGCTGCGGCTGTCGACCTGCAGGATGCCGTAGGGCGGCTTGCCCTGACCGCCGATGATCAGGACATTGGCGACCGCCTTAACGCCGTGATCGACCAGGAAATGCGGATATTCGAACCGCGTCTCCTTGTCGATATCGGGCGAGATCATCGGCTCGCCGGTACGCAGCGCGTGGCCTTCGGAGGAATTCTCGTCGGCATGCAGCGTCAGGATGCCGACGATGCCCGGCTTCCACCCCACGCCGGCCCGCACGAGAAGGGTTTTACCGTCCTCCTGCAGCTCCATCACCTTGGCAAGATCGGTCCCCAGCGCCTGCCCCGCCAGATGACAGGCTTCGGTCAGGATCTCATCGAGATCGTCGGAACGCAGCGCGCGTTCGCCGAACTGGGCGAGCGTCGTCTGGTGGACCAGCAGCTCACTCTGTTTTTCCATCGGGCTCCTCTGCGCGTCTTCGCGCACTCCGCCCCCCACTCAAGTTTGGACACAATGGTAGGCCGGCCACTGTCTCCTATTGACCGGCTTCACCGCCGGCTACCGCGCAACCTCGCGCGGTCACAAAGAATCGGTTGCAAACCTTGTCGCTACGGCGACAGCGGTTCCGGCTTCGGCGCGTCGTATCCCGCGCGGCGCGGCGCGACGCCACTGAAGCGACGCACGACCTCGCGGCAGCACGCTTCGGTCCGCCACTGACTGGCCAGTTCCAGGAGCGCGAGGCGCCGCGCCCCATGCGGCGTGGCATTGGCCAGTCGCAGGCAGTGATCGGCGCGTCGGCGAAGGATCCGGGACATGGTCGTCATGGTGACCTCGCTTGAACAACGCAGGGTCGGCAAGGCTCCGGCATATGTCATGCCGATGACACGGACCGTAGGCTTATCCCTTGCCTCCGGATGGTCAGAAGTGAACACCCGGGGCAGATAAGTTGGCGCTGCGAAGTCTTCTAAAGAACCCCTCACCCTCCCATCGCTACGCGATGGGGAGAAACGCATGCGTTTCTCCCCTCTCCCTCAAGGGGAGAGGGTTCCGGATTTACCTCTCCCCTTGAGGGAGAGGTCGTGAGCGACAGCGAGCGGGTGAGGGGTTCCTGAGAAGAAGCCGCCGCGTCAACTTTCCTCCGCGCGCGTAGAAGTTTGAAGGCGGCTCCTACGCCGCCTTCTTCCCCTTCGCCGCCTGGATCGCCGCCCACACTTTGCCCGGTGTCGCCGGCATGTGCAGGTCCTTCACACCCAGCGGCGCCAGCGCATCGAGGATGGCGTTCATCACGGCGGGCGGGCCGCCGATCGTGCCCGACTCACCGATGCCCTTCACGCCCAGCGGGTTGGTCTTGGCCGGGATCTCTTCCAGGCTCGATTCCATGTCGCAGAACAGGTCGGCGCGCGGCATGCCGTAATCCATGAAGCTGCCGGTCAGCATCTGCCCGCTTTCGCGGTCGTAGATCGCGTGTTCGACCAGCGCCTGGCCGATGCCCTGCGCGACACCACCCTGCACCTGCCCCTCGATGATCATCGGGTTCAGCGCGCGGCCGACATCGTCGACGATGGTGTAGCGTTCCACCGTCACCGCACCGGTGTCGGGGTCGACCTCCACCTCGCACACATGCGAGCCGTTGGGATGGTTCGGCACCGTGGTGCCGTACGTGCCCTGCGCTTCCAGGCCGACACCAAGCTTGTCGGGCAGGCCCATCGGCGCGAAATACGCCTTGGCCACGTTGACCATTGCCATCTTCTTGTCGGTGCCGGCGATGCGATATTCGCCGTCGGCGAATTCGATATCGGCGGGGGCTGCTTCCATCAGCGCCGCCGCCATCTGCTTGCCCTTCTCGATGATCTTGTCGCAGGCATCCTTCAGCGCGTTGCCGCCGACGAGGCTGCTGCGCGCGGCATAGGTGCCGCGGCCCACCGACACCTTGTCGGTGTCGCCCTGGACATAGCGGATGCTTTCATACGGCACGCCGAGCCATTCATGCACCAGCTGCGCGAAAACGGTGGCGTGGCCCTGGCCGTGGCTGTGCGTGCCGGCGAGGATCGTGACGGACCCCGACGGATCAAAACGGACGTCCATGCGGTCGTTGAAGATGCCGCCCTGCTCGATATAGAAGGTGATGGAGCGGCCGCGCAGTTTGCCCTTCTTCTCGGTCGCCGCCTTGCGCGCGGCATAACCCTTCCAGTCGCCGGTCTCCAGGCACTTGTTCATGATGTGCTGGAAATCGCCGCTGTCGTAGGTCCAGAAGGTCGGCGTGGTGTAGGGCAGCTTGGCCGAAGGGATCAGGTTCTTGCGGCGGATCTCGACGGGGTCGATTTTCAGCTCGCGCGCCGCGTGATCGATCAGGCGTTCCATGAAATACGCGGCCTCGGGACGGCCCGCGCCGCGATAGGGGCCGATTTGCGAGGTGTTGGTGAACACGCCCTGCAAGGTCAGCAGCATGTTCTGGATGTCGTAGGCTTCGGGCATGAAGCGCTGCGAGAAGGCCGCGGGCGCCAAGAGGGCGCCGACGAAATACGCGCCGCACTGGAAGATGGTGTTGGCGCGCAGGCCCAGGATCTTGCCGTCGGCATCCAGCGCCAGCTCGCCGTAGTTCACCAGTTCGCGGCTGTGATGGTCGGTCAGCAGGGATTCGGCGCGCGTCGCCACCCACTTCACGGGGCGGTTCAGCTTCTTGGCGGCCCACAGGACCAGCGCGTCGTCGGGGAACGGCCCGCCCTTGAGGCCAAAGCCGCCGCCGACATCGGGCGACACAACGCGGATGCGGTTCTCCTCGACATGGAAGATGTGCGACATCTCCATGCGCACGCCGTGCGGATGCTGCGAGGATGTATAGAGCGTGTACTGCTCGTCGGCGGCGTCGTACTGGCCGATGGCGGTGCGCGGCTCCATCGAGTTCGGCGCCAGGCGGTTGTTCTCGATGCGCAGCTTGATGACGTGCTTCGCGGAAGCAAAGGCGGCGTCGGTCTTTTCCTTGTTGCCGAACATCAGGCGGAAGGCGGTGTTCTTCGAATCGTCCCAGACCTGCGGCGCGCCATCCTTGGCGGCATCCTCGATATTGGTGACCGACGGCAGCGGCTCGTAGTCGATCTCGATCATCTCCGCGGCATCGCGCGCCTGCATCACCGTTTCCGCGACCACGAAGGCGACGCGGTCGCCGACGAAGCGGACCTTCTCGTCGTTCAGCACCGGCTGGAAGGTGCGATAGCCTTTGGGTGCCCCGACGTCTTCGGGCATCAGATGCGCGGTGAAGGCGCCCAGATGGTCGGCCTTGCAGTCGGCGCCGGTCAGGACCAGCAGAACGCCCGGCGCCTTGCGCGCGGCATCGGCGTTCACCGACTTGATTTTCGCATGGGCATGCGGGGAGAGGACGGGCACGCCAAAGGCCATGTGGCCCAGAACGATATCGTCGACATAGCGCCCGGTGCCGGTCAGGAACCGCTGATCCTCAGAGCGCCGCACGGGCTGCCCGATGCCGAATTTCGCCATGTCTCTCCCCTTTACTACTGTCTTGGGTCTGCGTTGAAGGCGGGATGATAAGGGAGCAGGGCCGGGAGCGCCATACCGTGCGGGCCCACTCCCCGCCCCCTGTTACCCCGGATCCGAATGGCTCCCGCTCTCATCCCCCCAACTGTCATCCCAGCGAAAGCTGGGACCCATGTAACGTGTCAGCACCGCAGCGCATTGGGACGTCCCTTAAGCTCTTCGGCGTGGGCGGGTTATATGGGTCCCAGCTTTCGCTGGGATGACAGATTTTTTTGAGGGGCGGCGCGGTGCTTTGGGGCCTCAGGAACGTCGGGGTCGGCCCGCCGTTGACTCCCCGACACACTAATCTACGGGAGCACACCCATGCCTCAGTTCACCACACGTCTGGCGGTGATCGCCGCGATCGGCCTGATCGCCGCGGCACCGGCCTTTGCGCAGAGTTCCGGCGGCGCGTCGGGCGGTGCCAGTGACGGCATCACCGCGACACCGCCCTCGACCGGCGCGCCGAGCGGTGGTCAGACGCCGGGCAGCATCACCTCCTCGCCGTCGGCCCCAGTCGGAACGCCGAATGCGCAGGCGCCGGGCTCGGTCACCGCGCCCGCGCCGTCGCTGGCGCCGCCGCCATCCTCGACGGCACCCGGCGTCACCTCACCGAACAACCCGGCCTTCAACAGCGGCGCGCAGCCGCCCGCCTCCATTCAGGGCGGCTCGCCCGGCTCGGCGACGGTGCCGTCCGGTCAGTAAGCGGTCGGAAACAGAAAGGGCGCCCCGGCAAAACCGGCGGCGCCCTTTTTCTTTTGCGCGCTCAGGCGCGGCGATTGCGGCGGATCTTCGCGGGTATCGCGGTGCGTTTCAGCGCCACGCAGATCGTGAACACCACCACCGCGGTGAGAGCCAGAAAAAATTCCATTATGTCCCCTCCAGAGAGAGCGCGTAGTCCTACGCACCCTCAACCCCGCCCCGGCGCAATTGGTTCCAGAACGCGTCGTCTCTGTGACGAAACTGCGGCGGAAATAAAAGAGAGACGAGGAACATTTCACCGTCACGGCGGTTATGTTCAGCGACTGTCGAGTGTGTAGGGCCTGATGCTGCAGAGGCGTTGGGTTTGAAAATTCAACCGTCCGGGGCGGAGACCGCGAAAGCGATCTCCGCCCAGTTTTTTTCCGCCTCCACTTTCGCGAGGCGACGATCTCCCTTTCGTCCGTCGTTACCGCGTTCGCTTCACCGTTCGTTAAACGCGTCCTGTTTAAAACGGAGGGACGCGGTGATCGACACCGCGCGTGATGCGCGACCCAGGCAAGTCGGGGGGCCGTGCGACGAGCAGAGCGTGCGTAGCCGGTCAGCGCCGGAAGCAGCGGCATGTGAGTGCCGCGGTTTCCTTCGCAACCAGCACCAACGGACGACGCCATGGCGAACACCGCCCCCTCTGCAGTCCGCGTCTACAAGCGGGCCCTCAACGAAGCCCGCCCTTTCTGGCCGCATCTGGGCGCGCTGCTCCTCATCGGGCTGCTGTTCACGCCGATGTCGCTGCTCAATCCGCTGCCGCTGAAGATTATCGTCGACTGCGTGCTGGGACAGCAGCCGCTGCCATGGTCATTCTTCCCCGGGCACAGCGCGTTCACCGTCGCCATCACCGTGGTGATCGTCCTCGCCATTCTGAATCTCGCGCTGCGTCTGGGCGAATGGCTGTGCCGCGAATGGGTCGGCGAGCGCATGGCCGCCGCCTTCCGCATCCGCCTCTTCGAGCGCACGCTGCAATCGACGCCGCCGGGTCAGGATGCCTGCCGCATCCAGGATGTCGCCTATCGCATCGCCAACGATGCCGGCGCCCTGCCCGGCACCGCGCTGCATGGCATCATTCCGGTGATCGTGGCGCTGGTCGCGGTCTGCGGCACCTTGTGGGTGACGATGATGATCAGCCCGACCCTGGCCGCGATCGCGCTCGCCACCACGGTTCCGGCGATCATGCTGGTCCATCTGCAGCAGAAGCATATCCGCCGCCGCTGGCACAGCGCCCGCGAGGAGGAGAGCCGCACGCAGAGCATCATGCAGGAGGTGTTCAGCGATCTCCGCCGGCGTGGCGCCACCGGCGAGCGCCACGACGAACTCCATCGCTACAGCGGCGCCTGCACCAGCACGGTGCGCGCACGCCTGCGCGCCATACGCCGGCAAGGCCTGCTCGGCACCGCGCTCAGCCTGTCGACTGCGTTCGGCTCGGTGACCATTCTCTGGATCGGCGTCACGCAGGTTCAGACCGGCCTGCTCACCGTCGGCGATCTCGTCATCATCATCGCCTATGTCGCGCAGCTCTACGAACCGCTGCAGCAGATTGGAACCCACATCGCCAGCCAGCAGCAGGTCATCGCCAGCGCCGAGCGCGCCTTCGACATCCTCGACCGGCCGATCCTGCAGCCACAGGCGGAGACACGTCTCGACGGCGTCCGCCTCACGGATCGCACCCGCAAGCCGGCCCTGCGCGTCGCCGCGTAATCTATTTCTTACCCCTCCCCCCTTGCGGGGGAGGTTGGGGTGGGGGGCATCCCTCCCTACCCTCCCCAGCAAGGGGGGAGAGAAAGAGACATCGCCTCTCAAAATTTTTGATCGGGAAACGGATGCCCGGCAAAATTTGCCGCGATGCGCTTTGCGCCACGCGGTACGGCGCCGCGCACGCGCCGGACTCCGCAGAAAGTCTCGCTTTCCGAACGCCGCGCCGCTGGCATAGCCCATGCAGTTTCCCGGGGACATCACTCCAAGGAGCCCGCCGGCGCCATGTCCCTGCGCAGCGAAACCATTCTACTGCTTGAGCCCCGCGTCACCCCGGTCAGCCCCTGCGCCAGGGCGCTCGCGGCGCTGGGATACGATCGCGTCTATTACGCCGATTTCTCCTGCCTCGATCGCGTGTCGCGACTGGATGAAGTAATCGACGCCGTGGTCGCGGTGTGGACCGATTACGACATCGCGCCGCGCACCGTCCAACGCACCGTCACCAAGGCGATGCAGCTGCCGCATGCGCGTGGCGCCATGATCGTCTCCCCGTTCAGCACAGGAGAAAACGCCGATCTCTTCCGCGCGTCGGGCGCGCGGGGATGGGTGCGTTATCCCTTCACCAAGGAACAGTTCGACCAGCGGCTGCAGCATCTGCTGGTGGATCGCCGGCGCCTGCGCCAGCCGATCGTCATCGAACGCCGCCGCGCCCCGCTGATGGAAGCGGTTCCCGCCTAGATCCTCGTCAATACTGCCCCTGCGGCTGCAACCCCAGGACCATCTGTCCATACATCGTCCCCACCACGTCCCAGTTCATACTGATGTGGCGGCCGACCGCGTTGGCATCGCGCCACGCGCGCTGGATGGGATTTGTCAGGTTGAGGCCGAGGCCGCCGGTGGACGCATTGAGCGCTTCGGTGGCCCTGACCGCCAGCGAGACCGCAAACGCCTGACCGCGCCGGCTGGTGATCCGGTCTTCCACCGTGATCGCCTCGCCAGCCACGGCGCTGGCCGCGCGGAGACGAAGATCGCGCAGCAGGATCTCGCGCGCGGCATCGGCGGACGCCGCCGCATCCGCCACCCGCAACTGGACCGTCGCGAACTCGGCCATCTTGTTGCTGCCGCCGGCGACGGCGCCGCGCGTCACGCGCGTGCTGGTCATGGCGAGATATTCATCGACGCCGCCCAGGGCAGCCCCCACCGCTGTCGCGGCAAGGCAGGAGGGAATGTTGCACAGCATCGGGATGGCGAAGGTCCGGTTATGCGCATAGAGCGCCGCACCCGGCGACTTGCCCGATGTCGTCTGCTGGAAGGTCAGCGCGCGATGCGCCGGCACGACGACATCCTTGAGGACCAGCGTCTTGCTGCCGGTCCCGGCGAGGCCGATCACCTGCCACGTATCGTCGATCGTGTAATCGCCGGCCGGGACCAGCAGGAAAGCCGGCTGCAGCGGGCCGCCCTCGGCCTGCGGCGGCAGCAAAGCGGCGCAGAACGCCCAGTGCGCGTTGTCGCACCCGCTGGCAAAACTCCACCGGCCGCTGATCCTGTATCCGCCGTCCACCGGTTCGGCCTTGGCCGCCGGCGCATAGGAACCGCAAAGCAGGGCATCCGGGTTCGCGCCCCACACATCGCGCTGCGCCTGTTCGGGAAAACCGGCCAGCAGCCACTGATGCGCGGCGAAGAGGCCGCACACCCAGGCGGTTGAGGGACAGGCCCGCGCGATCTCGATGATCGCATCGACCAGATGATCGAAGGTCTGTTCGGTGCCGCCAAAGGCCCGCGGCTTTACGGTGTCGAACAGACCTGTCTTGCGCAGGGCGTCGACATTCACCGCCGGAACCGAACAGGCCTGCTCCGTCGCCAGCGCCCGCGCCTTGAGCTCCGGGATCAGGGTGCGGATAGAAGCTGCAATATCCGGAGCGCGTGCGGCTTGAACAGTCATCCATTCCCCCCATGCGATTGTCTTGTCCAGTGACTAACCCGGATCGGCGCGGGAGGCCAGACCTCTGTCCGCTCGCTTCGCGAGGGGAAGGGAAAAGAATGAAGAGAGAGTGAGAGTAGAAGGAGTAAAATAGTACGCAACTTTCTCCACGCTTCTCCGTTTGCATCACTTCGCTACTCTTGCGCCCTTTGAGGGTCCCGTCTTGTTTCGCCGTCTTGGCCTCATTCTTCTCGCCCTCACGGGCGCCGTCGCCCTGCTGGCGATCGCCGGCATTGCCGTGCTGCACAACACGGACTGGCGCGCCTATATCGAGCGCGAGGCGACCGCGGCGCTGGAGCGGCCGCTCACCATTGGCACACTGCAGATTGGCTGGGGCCGGCGCCTGACCCTCGATGCCACCGATATCCGCCTGCGCAATGTCGACTGGGGCAGCAGGCCCGACATGATCTCGATCGTCGCGCTGTCGGCGGAGATCGACCTCTTCTCCCTGCTCGGCGGCGTCCTGCGCTTCGAACGACTGGCGATGGAGAAACCGGTCATTCTTCTGGAGCGGCGCCCCGACGGCACGCCCAACTGGAAGTTTGCGCCGGCATCGTCCGGCTCCGGCGGTATCGCCCTGATTCCGAAGAACCGCACCGAATTTCCCACCCTGATCGATCTGCGGATAAAGGATGGCGAACTCGCCTATCGCTCGCGCGGCGATCTCCGTCTTGGCTTTACGTCTTTCACCATGCAATCGGCGGCCGACGACACGCCGGTCATGCTGGCCGCGGACGGCACCTATAACGGCGCGCGGCTGCGCGTCGACGGCGAGACCGCGTCGTATCGCGCGCTTCGCGATGCCACTCGCCCCTACCCCACACGTCTTTCCGTCACCCATGCCGCCGGCGGCCTGACCTTCGACGGCACGATGACCGAGCCGCTGGATTTCGAAGGAGTGAAGGGTGCCGTCGCGATCGAGGCGGGCCGCGATCTGGGCGCGCTGCTCAAAGCCTTCGGCCTCGACATCCCGCTGGCCTATCGCGCGCGCCTGGCCGGCACGCTCGACAAACGCCGCGACGACTGGCGCGTCCCGGACGCGGCCGGAACGCTCGCCGCAAACGAATATTCAGGATCGGTCGGCCTGATCGAAGGCAAGCGCGGCCAACCCGATCATGTCGTGCTCGATCTGAATTTCCGCAGCCTCGATCTCAACGCGCTTCTGCCGCCATCGGGTGCGTCGCAGAACAATGAGATCGATCTCGCTCTGGAGAAAGAACCCGGCGTCACCGTCGATGTGAAGATCGCTGCGCGACAGTTCGCGTATGAGAAAATCCGCAGCCCCGACTTACTGCTGCACGCCCGGACCGCGCCGTCGCATGTCCAGGTCAACCGCCTGTCGATGGGGCTCGCCGGCGGCCGCCTCGACGCCAGAGGCGAGGCGCGCTCACTCGCGGCGGGAACGCGCCTGTCTCTGTCCGGTACAGCGCAGGAGATGGCGACAGCTGACCTGGCCCGGCTGATGGACAGCGAAGATCCACCACCCATCGCCGGCAACGTCAGCGGCCGCGCTTCCCTGAACATGACCGGCAAGACATTGCAGGAGGCGCTGGGAACGGCGGAAGGTCAGGCGATCGTCACCATGACCGGAGGGAATGTCGCACGCGATCTGCTGGAGAAAGCCTCCACCGATCTGCGCGCCCTGTTCCGCCGCAATGACAACCGCACCAGCCTGACCTGCCTGCTCGGCGTCGTCGATATCGAGAAGGGTGTCGCCACCATTGCACCGCTGCGGCTGCGGACACCGGATACCGGGATCGTCGCCGCCGGACGGATCAACCTGCAGTCCGAGCGCATGGACATCGTGCTGCAGGCGGAACGCACACGCGGCGTGCTGGCGCTCGGCGCGCCGGTGAATATCAAAGGCACCGTCGGCGATCCCAGTTTCGGCGTGCTGAGCAATGACAGGGCGGGAGAGATGTTCGCCGCGCTCGACACGCAGACCCGCTGGCAACGGCTGGCGCCGGAGTTACGTGATCGCGTTAGTGCGAATGCGTGCCGGCCGGGGTGAGCTATTTACCGTCATGCCCCGGCTTGACCGGGGCATCCATGGCCTCGAAAGCTGTCTCGGAAGACAAGATGGGTGCCCCGGTCAAGCCGGGGCATGACAGAAGAACTAAAGATCCCCCACCTGCGGCAGCACCTTGTCGCGGAAGAGCTCCATGCCGCGGCGGACATCGGTTTCCGGGATGTCGCCGATCTTGAAGTTCAGGGAGAAGATGCCGTTGCCCAGCGCTCCGTGAACCTTCTTGATCTGTTTTGCGACTGAATCCGGGCTGCCGCAGAAGATCGAGCCGGCCTCGATCGACTCCTCGACGGTCCGCATGCGGATCTTGGCGAGCTTCTCCGTGAAGACCTGACCGGCGCTGTTGTCGCCGAAGAAGCGCGTCTTCTGGATCACGATCTCCTGCGCGGTGCGCTGCGGGCGCATCAGCACGCGGTGCAGGTAGTCGTGCGCCTTGTGCATCATCTCCAGCGCCTTCTCGTCCGTCTCGGCGATCAGCGTGTGCTGCGCCGAGAGGATGTGATCGGGCGTCGCCTCCCAGCCATGGGCCTGCGCTTCCTTTTTGAAGGTGTCGACGAGACCGCGCGCCCAGCTCAACTCGTGAATGAACACCATGCCCATGATGGCGCGGTGCTTCGCGGCAAGGACGGCGGCGTCGGGGTTGGACACCGACATCAGGATCTGCGGATGCGGCTTCTGGAACGGCTTGGGCCAGATCGAGATCTGCTTGAACTGGTAGAACTCGCCTTCCCAGCCGAAAGGCTCCGGCTCGGTCCAGCACTTGATCATCAGCTCCGTCGCCTCTTTCATCCGCGCCTGCGATTCGTCGGGCGAGCGGTTATAGGCGATGTATTCGTGCGGAATACCGCGCAGGATGCCGGCGACGAGACGGCCGCCGCTCATCACGTCGATCATCGCATATTCCTCGGCGACGCGGATCGGGTTCAGCAGCGGCACCAGATTGCCGAGGATCGCGATCTTCGCCGTCTTGGTGCGGTGCGCAATGATCGACGCCATCAGGTTGCAGTTCGGCATCAGGCTGAACGGGCTGAAATGATGCTCGTTCACCGCGATCCAGTCGAACTTGCAGGCCTCGGCGTGGACCAGCGTCTCGATATAGTCGTCGTAGAGGATTTTGGCGCGCGGCGCGTCGAACTGATCCTTGGTGCTGACCGGCCAGGATTCCGGGACGCCCTCGTAATGGGTCCACGGCATCGTGTGGAAGAAATTGAACTTCATGTGCGCGCGCCTGCTGGAATATTGAAAAAGCGGGGCTTCGGAGGGCCCCGCTTCAAAGCGCGCGCATCTTAGCCGATTGCGCCCCCGGGTAAACCCCGGTGGGGCCCGTCAAATTGGCGTCAATTCTCTTTTTCCGTCACCCCGCACTTGATGCGGGGTCCATCGGGCCGCGCGAAGACTGGTGCCCGATGGAGGCATGGACCCCGCATCAAGTGCGGGGTGACGACTAAATGAGATGTGGCGATTGAGATAAACTAACCGTCGATCGCCGCGACGATCTCGCTTGCCATCGCAGTCCATCCCACGATCCCGCCCTGAGCGCGGATCATCTCGATGGTCGCGCGCTTGAACTCCGGGAAATAACTCTCAGTCGCATCCTCGGCCAGGATGCAGTCGAAGCCGCGGTCGTTGGCCTCGCGCATCGTGGTCTGCACGCAGACTTCAGTGGTGACGCCGCCGAACACCAGGTGCGTGATGCCCAGCGCCGCCAGAAGCTGCGGAAGCTCCGTGTTGTAGAAGGCGCCCTTGCCCGGCTTCTCGATCACGATCTCCCCTGGCTTCGGCGCCAGTTCCGGCACGATATCGTTGCCGGGCTCGCCGGAGATCAGGATCCGGCCCATCGGCCCGGCATCGCCGATCCGCAGGGACGAATTGCCGCGCAGCCGTTTGGCAGGCGGACAATCCGAAAGATCGGGTTTGTGGGCTTCCTTGGTATGAACGATCGGCATGCCGGCGCGGCGGAACGCATCGATCAGGAGCGCAGCAGCCGGCACGGCCGCCGCCAGCAGCGAGACATTGTTGCCTAGCGCCTCGCCGAAGCCGCCGGGCTCCAGGAAATCGCGCTGCATGTCGATCATGACCAGCGCCGTGCGATCCCTGGGAAACTCGAACGCGTAGGGCTTGGCCTGAACGACGCGCGGCATCAATGCCCCACCATGTGCCCGCCGATGGCGAGCGCATCCGCCTGACCGCCGGCCACTTCATGCACGATCTCGCCCTCGCGCATGACCACGATGCGGTCCGCGAGCTCCAGGATCTCGTCGAGGTCCTCGGAGATCAGCAGCACCGCCGATCCGGCGTTGCGTGCCGCGACGATGCGGGAGCGCACCTCGGCAACCGCCTTCACATCGAGACCAAAACAGGGATTGGCGACGATCAGCAGCTCGACCTTGCCATCCAGCTCACGCGCCAGCACCGCGCGCTGCACATTGCCGCCGGACAGCGCGGAGATCGGCGCCTCCTCCGACGGCGTGCGGACACGGAAGGCGGCGATCATCTCGACGGCCCGCTTGGCCATCTGCGATTTGCTGAGCCAGAAGCGATGCTTCCCATCGCCGTCGCGATCGAAACGGCGCAGGTTGAGATTGTCGCGCACGGTCATCTGCGGCACACAACCGTTGCGCAGCGGTTCCTCGGGAAGAACGCGAACACCCAGCGCCTGCCCCTGCTCCCGCCTGGCCGCATAGGTCGCGCCGGAAACCGTGATCTCCCCGCCGCTGGAGGCACGCTGACCGCCCAGCACCTCGACCAGTTCCTTCTGCCCGTTGCCCGAGACGCCAGCAACGCCAACAATCTCGCGCGGATGCACGGCCAGCTGCGTCACCGAAAGGCCGGAGCGGCCGAGATCGCCATCTGTCTTGAGGTTTTTGATCAGCAGGCGCGGGATCGCGCCGGCGGCACCCTGTCGCTCGGCCTTGGCCGGGGCATGCGCCTCGCCAACCATCATGGCGGTCATTTCTTCCGGCCGCAGGACCTTCGCATCGCCGGCACCCACCTTGCGGCCACGGCGCAGCACCGTCACCTCGTCGGCGAAAGCGGCAACCTCCTTCAGCTTATGCGTAATGATGATGACGGTGATCTGCCCGCTTGCCGCGAGGCCGCGCACCAGGCCCAACACTTCTTCGGCTTCCTGCGGCGTCAGCGTAGAGGTCGGCTCGTCGAGCACCAGCAGCCGGCGGTTGAGATAGAGTTGCTTGAGGATTTCGGTCTTCTGCCGCTCGCCGGCGGCGAGCGTGCCCATCGGCTGATGCAGCGGCACCTTGAACGGCATCGTCGCCATGAAGGCGTCGAGCGCCTTGCGCTCTGCCGCCCAGTCGACGATGGCCGGCACGTCGGCGCGCGACATCACGAGGTTCTCGGCGGCGGTCATCGACGGCACCAAGGTGAAATGCTGATAGACCATGCCGAGGCTGAGCCGGTCGGCGTCGCTGGGATGGCTGATCTCAACTTCCTGATTGTCGATCAGAAAATCCCCGCTGTCGGCGCGATAGTAGCCGAGCAGGCATTTCACCAGCGTGGATTTTCCGGCGCCGTTCTCGCCAAGCAGCGCGTGCACGCTGCCGGGCTGGATCTTCAGCGAGACATCGTCGAGCGCGGTGAAGGCGCCGAAGCGCTTGGTCACCCCGATCAGTTCGATGCCGACGGCGCGCATCTAGCGGATGCCCGAAGCGAAACTGGTGCTGTCGCTGACGGAGCCGAACACGCCGCCCTGCATCTTCACCATCTTGACGGCGGCGGCATGGTTTCCGGCATCGGTGGCGCCGCAGCAATCCTCAAGCAGCACACATTCGAAGCCGCGGTCGTTCGCCTCGCGCATGGTGGTGTGGACGCAGACATCGGTGGTGATGCCGGTCAGCGCGAGATTGCGGATGCCGCGCGTGCGCAGGATGAGCTCGAGATCGGTGGCGCAGAAGCTGCCCTTGCCCGGCTTGTCGATGATCGTCTCGCCCTCTTTCGGTGCCAATTCCGGGATGATCTCCCAGCCGGGCTCGCCGCGGACCAGGATCTTGCCGCACGGCCCGGGATCGCCGATGCCGGCGCCGATCTGGCGCGAACGCCAGCGCTTGTTCTCCGGCAGGTCGGAAAGATCGGGACGATGGCCTTCGCGGGTATGGATGATGTGATAACCCAGCGCGCGGCAGGCCGTGAGCACGCGCTGGATCGGCTGGATCGGCGCGCGGGTCATGCCGATGTCGTAGCCCATCGTGTCGACATAGCCGCCCTTGCCGCAGAAGTCGGTCTGCATGTCGATAACGATCAGCGCCGTGTTGGCGGGCCTGAGATCGCCGTCGAAAGGCCAGTTGTAAGGGTCGGCTTTGATGAATGTTTTAGCCATGTAGTCTCTCAACGCACGATGGAAAGTTCACCCGGCATGCCTTTCAGCGATTTTCCGGGCTGGACGGTCAGGACCATGATGACGAGGGTCAGCACATACGGTGCCGCGTAGAAGAGGTAATAGCCCTGCGACACGCCGATGGTCTGCAGCGAGGGCCCCAGTGCGCCGGCCGCGCCGAACAGCAAAGCGGCACCGACGCAGGCCAACGGGTTCCAGCGCGCGAAGACAACAAGTGCCACCGCCATCAGCCCCTGCCCCGATGACAGGCCTTCGTTCCAGCTTCCGGGATAGGAGAGCGAGAGGAACGAGCCGCCGATCCCGGCCAGCGCGCTGCCCGCCGCCGTCGCCAGCAGGCGGATACGATCGATCGGCAGGCCCATGGCCCGCGCCGCATCGGCGCTGTCGCCGACGATGCGCACGGTCAGGCCGACGCGCGTCACGCGAAACGCCCAGGCCAGACCGAAAGCGAGCGCAATGCCGATGAAGAAGAGCGGGCTGACATCGAAGGCGCTGCGGATCATCGGCACGTCGGACCAGAAGCCGAGCGGCAGGCTGGGCAGCTGCGGCGCCGTCGGCTGGATGTAAGGTTTGCCGAAATAGAACGCGATGCCGGTACCGGCCAGCATGATGGCAATGCCGACCGCGATATCGTTGACCCGCGGCAGCGCGCAGATCACCGCATGCAGGGCACCGAGCACAGCACCCGCCGCGGCTGCCGCGAGCACGCCAATCCACGGGCTGCCGGTATGGTAGGAGACGGCGTAACCGACCATCGCGCCCAAGACGAGAACGCCTTCGTTCCCGAGATTGATACGCCCTGCCTTCTCGGTCAGGCATTCGCCCAGACTGACGAACAGGAACGGGGTGCTGACGCGGAGCGCCCCGGCAAGCATCGCAAGCAACAGCGTGCCGAACTCACTCATGAATCGCTCCGGCGCGGCCCGAACCACGCGAAGCGGCCGTATAGCGTCTCGCTCGCCAGGATCGAAATGAAGATCATGCCCTGCAGTACAAGGATGCTGGCATCGGGCAGACCGAGACGGCGTTGCAGTAGGCCGCCCGCCGCCGAGATGCCGCCCAGCAGGATCGCCATCGGAATGATCCCCAGCGGATTCTGGCGCGCGAGGAAGGCGATGAGGATTCCGGCATAGCCATAGCCGGCAGCCAGCGATGCGTTCGCCCGACCATGCACGGCGCCGACTTCGATCATGCCGGCAAGGCCCGCACACGCGCCGCCCATGGCGCAGGCGATGATGATGAGCCGCGCCACGGGCAGGCCCTGGATCTGCGCGGCCCGCAGATTGCCGCCGGTGACCCGCGAGGCGAAGCCGAAACTCGTGTGATAGATCAGCACCCAGAACAGAAGGCAGGCGAGCACGCCGACCAGCAGACCCGGATGCACATCCATGCCAGGCAAGGCGCCCAGCATATTGGCGTCGCCGATGCCGTAGGTGGACGGCTTGTTGAGGCTGGCCGGATCGCGCAGCGGCCCTTCGACCAGATGATTGAAGACGCCGACGCCGATATAGGCCAGCAGCAGGCTCGAAATCGTTTCGTTGACGCCGCGTTTGGCGCGCAAGGCACCGGCAAGACCGATCCAGATCGCGCCCGCCGTCATGCCGGCAATCGCCATCATCCCCTGGACGATCAGCGACGGCGCACCGGCGATCGGCAGAGCGATGGCTGCCGCCGCCAGACCGCCGATCACGACAGCCCCCTCGCCGCCGATGATCACCAGCCCAAGCTGCGCCGGCAGCGCCACACAGAGCGCGGTCAGCATCAGCGGCGCCGCGCGCAGCAGCGTGTTCTGCAGCGAGAACCAACTGCCGAACGCGCCACGCCACACCAGATTGAAGAACTCGACCGGCGATTTGCCGAGCGCCAGCAGGAACACCGAAAAGGCGGCGGCCGCCAGCAGCAAGGCTGCCAGCGGCACGACAACGCCTTCCAGCAGACGCCGGAGCGGATACCAGCGATCGGCGGCGGTTGGAACGGGAACCGCCACCGCCGCCAGATCTGCGGACACTGCCACCGTCAGAGTCAGGCGATGGAGCCGACGACGCCTTCGACGAGGTAGCCCATCGACTCAAGCTCGATCGCCGTCTCGGGATAGGCGACACCCGCCGCCGCGACGACATTGCCCTTGTTGTCCTTGAGCGGTCCCTTGATGACGGCGAAGTTGCCTTTCATGATGTCGGCCTTCACCGCATCCGCCTGCTTGCGCGCCGCGTCTGATACCGCCGCGCCATACGGCGACATCTTCACGAAGCCTTCCGGCAGGCCGCCGCGCACGAAATTCGACAGCGTCTCGCCCTTGCTCGCCTTCTCGATGAAGCCCTTGTAGACGGTCTCCCAGTTCCACTCGGCGCCGGTGAGATAACCCTTGGGCGCCAGCTTCTGCTGGTTGGCGTGATAACCGCACGAGAAGACACCGCGGCGCTCGGCCGTCTCAATGACGACCTTGGGGCCGTCGACATGGCAGGTCAGGACGTCGACGCCCTGGTTGATCAGGCTGTTTGCGGCTTCGGCTTCCTTGACCGCCAGCGACCATTCGCCGGTGAAGATCACCTGCGTGGTAATCGACGGGTCGACGGAGCGGGCGCCCAGCGTGAAGCTGTTGATGTTGAGCAGCACCTGCGGGATCGGCTTGGCGGCGATGAAGCCAATCTTCTTGGACTTCGTCGCATGCGCGGCGACGACGCCGTTGAGATACTGGCCCATGCCGATATAGCCGAAATACGAGCCGGCATTAGTGGGATGCTTGTCCTTGCTCCACATGCCGCCGCAATGGCGGAAGTCAACCTTGGGGTACTTCTTGCACATCGCCAGC
Organism: Alphaproteobacteria bacterium; assembly: GCA_965279355.1. Classification (GTDB taxonomy): domain Bacteria; phylum Pseudomonadota; class Alphaproteobacteria; order CACIAM-22H2; family CACIAM-22H2. The sequence continues at coordinate 2,219,361 of OZ257155.1, forward strand.
ATGTGCGGATCGAAATAGCCGAAGCTGGTCGGGAAGATCAGCGACGCGCCGTCGAGCTCGATCATGCTTTCCATCGTCTTCTGGACGACGATGGTCTCGGCGACATTCTCTTCCTCGATGACTTTCACGCCGGGCATCTTCTTCAGCGCCGCGGCGGCCTCGGCATGCGCCTGGTTGTAGCCGTAATCGTCCTTCGAGCCGACATAGATGAAGCCGACCACCACGTCCTTCGCGGCAGCAGGGCTCGACGGCAGCAGCCCGCCCAGGGTGCCCGCGACGCCGGCGGCGGCGGTCGTCTGCAGCAGACTGCGGCGAGAGAAAGAACGGAATGATTGGTCGGCCATGAGTAATTCCCCCTACGGAAAATGGGCAGCGAGCGCCGCCGTCAGGGGGATAGAGGCAATGGCCGTGCCACAATTCGCAAGGCGCTGTTCACATGAATTCGCGTATGCAATCGCGCTTTGGACGGTCAATAAGTGACCGGTTGCCTAAATGATGGACGCAGTCGTTACACCAAGCGTTAACGTCAGCCCACCGCACCAATGTGATGCGTGATCGCGGCGGTGATCCGCCGCAGCAGCACGAAATTCGCGGCCATCGGCTCAAAGATGGTTTCGTGCTGGCGCTCGTAGGTCTGGCCCGCGCCAGCCATGTAGCTGGCGGGCTCGGCGAAATCGACGCCGGCCGTCTCCGACGAATCGCGACGCGGGAAGATTTCCCGCAGCAGGCCGACCGCCTCCTCGACATCGAGATGCAGGATCAGCTGGAAGACATCCTCGCGGCGCAGATCCCGGTGCGGCGTGAAGTTGGGGATATGTGTCGCCAGCAGATAGATACGATGGATGACGGCGACGCGGAGCGCATGGAGAAGCGTCAGATCGTCGCGACCGCCCTGCGGCTTCGCCTCGGCGCCATTGAGCAGGTCCTTCAGGCGCAGATAGTCGCCCTGCAGACGGCGGAAGATCCGGGACAGCTGGCTGTGCAGGTTGTCGCGCTCGAGCTGCGCGCTGACGAGGCGGAGTTCCTCGCGGCGGGCGGGATTACCGGCGCGGCCGGAGCGATTGAGCCACATCCCTGAGTCGAACAGGTCGACATAACCGCGCAGAACATCGGGATCGCTGAGCGTCACCGCCCGCTCGACCAGGCCCAGCGCCCGGCAAAAGCGGGGCGAGTTCTGCAGCATGAAACGAAAGCGTTCGGGATTGCGCTGGGCCGCCCGGCCGAGCCCGGCGATCGTATTCGCGAGGAACCCCAGCTGCTGGAGGATGCCGTTATTGGAAATGGCGCGAATTTGGGACGGATGAAACAGCTCCTGCGGTCCCGCGCGCAATTCATGCTGCCGCTTCACCGGCCGCGAGCCTGAGCGATCCAGCATGTTGGGACCGAAGGCCGACAGCAGCGCGCCGTAGTCGCGGTCGGCGACGATCTGGCTGAACTCCTGCCGCACCACGGCGAAGAACTCGGACGCGAAATCCGGATCGGCATAGATCGGATCGTCGCTTTCGGCCGGCGGCGCCAGCGCCGTCTCGACGATCCGGCTTACCGATGCGAAGGCCAGCTCCGGCGAGAGGAAATGCAGGAACCCGTCGCCGCCCTGGAAGCTGCTCTCTTCCTTGACGGTCGCGCCTGTTGCCAGCAGCGCCGCGCGGCTGGTCGGCGGCGCCAGATACAGAAGCCGGTCGACCAGACTGCCGGGATGCGCGCCACGACCGACCGATTCACCATGCGTGTCGAACAGCACGACCTGCACGCCGGTCAGCCCGTGCCGCTTCAGCACCGCCGCGATCTTGAAGCGCAGTCGCTCGATCCAGTAGGTCGCGGCCATCTGGCCGATATAGCGGCCGGAATCCGAATAGCCGAACTGCACGCAGAGCCGGCCCTGCTTTTCGATATAGGCGCGGAAATGCCTGGAGCGCAGCGCCTCGTCGATGACCGCGTCGCCATGCTCCAGCGCTTCCTCGGTTTCGAAGAGCGGCGAAATCTCGACCAGATGATCGACACCGAACAGGCGCGCGAAATAAAGTGCGACCAGCAAGGTGAACGCCGTCTCGGTCTCGGCGATCAGGAACCGCACCGGCGTCTTGGCGTCGATGTGCTTCGCCAGCTGCGCGATCATCATGAACATGCGCTTGGCGGACGTCTTCTCGGCCAGCAGGGAACCGAGATTGACGCTGGCCGGCTCCACCGTATCAAGCAGCTCGTTCATCGCGTTCACGTAGGACCGGCGGCGGCTGGGATCGTCGGGCGATCCTTCCATGCCGAGCTGCTGCCGGATGGCGTTATGCAGCTGCGTCGAATTCAGGCGGAAATGGATATGCACCAGCGACAGGCCGTGGCTCGCCGTCGTCGCGCGCAGGATGACCAGCTGCAGGATCAGGTCCGGCTCTTCCGCCGCGTCGATGGCGCGGGTGAGCAGTTCGACGATGCGGTCGATATCCGTCAGCGCGTGATCGCGACCCGCCACCAGCCGGTCGGCGAAGATCCGCGCCGATTCCACCGAACCCGGCAGACCGTCGGCGACCTCGATCTGCATCTCCACCTGCTTGGCCGCCAGAGTCAGGATCGATTCCAGAAGCTCAATGGTCGAAACGGCTTTCGAGGATGCATAGACGCGACGCAGCGCCACGCAGTAGTCGCGGATGCGCGCCAGCTGCGCCAGCTTGATGCGCAGCCGCAGGCGCAGCGTATCGGTCCAGCCGATGTCGGACCTTCCGTCATGGTCGAAGCCGACCCAGGACGCGATGGAGACCAGACGCGGCGACAGCGTCGTCCACTGCTTGGGATAGAAGCGCTGCGCCACCCGCAGCAGAACCCCGAAGACGCGCTCCAGAGCATCGCGCGCCTGCGCCGCCGCTTCGGTTGCCAGATTGAATTCGCTTTCCAGCGTGATCGTCTCGGGCGGGCGATGCCGCGCCTGGACGAGCGCCAGCTTCTCCGCGTCGCCGATCTCCGATGTCGCGAGCCGCGCCAGGGTCCGATACTGCGCATCGGGCATCGCGAAGGTCGGATGCGCGGTGAAGACGATCCCGAAATGCCAGACCTCGACCCATTTCTGGAACTCGTCGAACGGCAGCACCGGTCCGTTCGCGTCCGGCTGGATGCGGCGGGTGAAGAGTTCGCTCAGGCGCTCTTCATTGGCGAGAAGAGATGTTTCACCGACGTAGGCGGCAAGGCGGCGCGCGCGGTCGATAAACGCATCCGCGGTGATATGGCGGACCAGCTCCTCCAGATCGGCTGGCGCGATTTCGCCGCGATCGACCAGCCGCGTGAATTCCAGCGCCATGCGCGAGATCGGGCTCGAGAACGGATCGGTGACGCCGCTCTGGCGGAAGCCGGCCAGCATCTCGCTGAACCAGTCATGCAGCGCCGGGATGCCGACAGCCGGGACGCCAAAGATCGGCGGATCGCCGACAAGGTCCGCGCCCCCTTCGCCTTGCAACGGTGTGTGCAACGGTATGGCCGGGTTTACGCCCATTGAGGTCCGCTCATGCTGCAGTGCAGCAATGTAGGACGGAAACGGCTGATCCGCCAAGCCTTTCCAGACGCCGCCTTTCTGGCCGGTTCACCCGCGAAAATGCAGGGGACTGCCTAAATGGCATGCGTTGCCGGGAGAAGAAGGGCGGGCCACCCGGATCGCTTTGTCATCCCGGCGTGTGGAGGGGGCGCACGGATGCGCCTCACGCGGAAAGATTGCCCAATCCGATGGCATAGACTTTGCGACCTTCGGTCCGATGAAAAGGATGAACACAGCGTGCTGAGAGTGGTTTTGATTGGGGCGGGCGTTGCCGGGGGCGTTGTTGCCCGCGGGCTGCAGGCCATTCCGGATGTGCAGCTCACCATCGTCGAGCAGGTCGGCAATGCCGATCATGCGACCGCCGGCAACGGCCTCAATATCGGCCCCAATGCGCTGAAGGCGCTCGACGCGGTGATTCCCGCGATGGCCGCCGAACTGCGGGCCGCCAGCCTGCCATGGACGCGCTGGAAGGCGGCGCTGGTCGGCGGGCTGCCGCTCTATCACATTCCGCTGAACGAGGTCGCCGACCGCGACGGCATCCGCATCCGCTGGTCGGAGCTCTATCGCATCGCGCGGCAGCCCATCGCCGGATCGACCCTCTTCGATCACCGTTACGTCGGCTATCGCTACGAAGGCAACAAACTCAGCGTCGCGCTGGAGCACAGCGAGACCGGCGCCGCGCGCACGCTCGACAACATCGACCTGCTGATCGCCTGCGACGGTCGCTACTCGCGCCTGCGCGAACAGGCCATCGGCGTTCCCTCCATCCGCCATCTGCGGGTCGCCAATTTCCGGCTGCTGATCGACGACAACGGCAGCAGCGGCATCGGCGACATGGAGCAGTGGTATAACGGACCCAATCGCCTGCTCGCCTTTCGCCTCGCCGATGGCCGCGTCTATCTCAGCGGCAACTTCCCGGTCGCACCCAGCGGCGAAATCGAAGACGACCAGAAAACCGCCGAGGCCCTGCGCCGCTTCTATCTGCCTGAGAGCGGACCCGTCGAAGAAACCGCGAAATTCCTGGTCGAGGCGAGTTGCGCGCAGACGGACGCGCTGCACTGGTCGCGGGCCCAGGAAATCCCAACCGAATTCCACGATCCGCGCGGCCATCTGCTGTTCATCGGCGACAGCGCGCATGCCATGGCGCCGACCCTGGGCCAGGGCGCCACACAGGCCATCGAAGACGGCGGCGTCTTTGTCGCCCTGTTCCGTTCGCTGTTCGATAGCAAGAATTTCAGCGTAGCCGAACTAACGGCGCGCTATGACGCGCTGCGCCGCGAGCGCATCGAATTCGTGAAACGCCTGTCCTGGGATGCCAGCGACTCACTGCTCGTCGGCGCCGACCCGGTCGCCACGAACCGTCCCAAAAACGGGGCGGAGTATCGCGCGAAGCTCACGCGGCTCTATCAGGACGTCTTGCCGGCCGATCTCGCCGGCGCGACGGCGCCGCTCATGTCAGCCGGCAAAGCCTAGCTCGACGCCATGCAGACGATCGAGCCGCACCGAGAAATGATCGACCTTGTTGGTGTCGGCCAGTTCCAGATTGAAGAAATCGGCGCGCGGCCCGTCGAAATACGGGCCGGCGTGCCAGGTGCTGCGATGCAGCTTCACGCCGACATCGCCGGGAATGCGGAAGCCGACGATCTTGTCGAGTTCCGGTTCGCCCTTGGGATTGTCGGGATCGTTGGGCGGCGCCACCGCCAGCAGCCACGGCTTGCCACCGACCGACGCCAGGCACTGCGTCACGCTGAGATGACGCGTGATGACGCGGAAGGTCGAGGGGCGGGCCTTCAGGGACAGGATATAGAAGCGGGGAATACCGCGGAATTCGAGCTGCGCGTCGTCGGAGCCGAACGGCTTGCCGTCCTCGCTGGCCGCGATGACCTGCCCGAAGGGCGCAAAGGCCGCCGGGGTGAGCGTCTGCACCGGCAGCGTGATGCCGCGCAGGTCGCCGATCGTCGTATCCGCTGTGTCAGCCATCGTTTTTTCCTCCATCGCGCCGCGTTCCGGCCGCGATACCTCGCAAAATACGGACCAGTTCCACAGACAAGGTAGCAGCCATGCACGCGCCCGCCCAGCCGGCTCCTTATGCCAGGCTCTTCGTCGATGGCCTCAAGGAGGCCAAGATCTCAGTAGTCGCGGCCCTGCCGGATTCCAAGCTGATCAGCGCCTTCCGCGCCTGCGCCGCGGAGCCCTCAATCCGCTACGTGACGGTCAGCAACGAGGCGGAGCTGCCCGGCATCGTCGCGGGCGCCTATCTCGGCGGCGCCAAGGCGATCATGCTGATGGAAAATTCCGGGCTGCGGCAGGCCTGCGAGTCCATCGTGCGCTTCGCCTATTGCCACAACATGCCGATGGTCATGGTGATGAGTTATCGCGGCGAACTCGGCGAGCCCAACTGGTGGGGCCATAACCACGCCGAGGTGATGGAGCCGCTGCTGCAGGCACTGCGCATCCGCTATTTCTTCGTCAACAAACTGGGCGAGATCAAATCCAGCCTGCGCAAAGCGCTCGTTCACGCCGATTCCAGCCAGTGGCCCGTGGCACTGATCTTCGAAGGAGAATGCCTCGATGGCTTCAAACATGAAAAGGATTGATGTGATCGAGCGGATTGCCGCGATCACGACCAAAGACGATCTGTTTGTCACCTCGATCGGCGCCACGCTCGACGACTGGTGGAATTACAAACACGCCGACAATACGTTCTTCACCACGGTCCTGGGCTCGGTAACGACCACGGCGCTGGGTCTTGCCATCGCCCTGCCGCATCGCCGCATCATCACGCTGGAAAGCGACGGGTCGGTGCTGATGAACACCGGATCGATGTGCACCCTGGGAAACGAGCTTCCGCCGAACCTGACAGTCGTCGTCATGGATAACGGCATGTATGAAAGCATTGGCGCGCCGCCGACCCTCACCTCACGCCGCACGGACCTCGCCCGCATGGCCGAGGGCGCGGGCTGCATCAATACGGCAACCGTCAGCGATCCCGAAAGCTTCAGCGAACAGTTCGGCCGCATGCTGGGCGACCGGGAGATGGGCTATCTCGTCGCCAAGATCGCGCCCGGCGCGCATCCGTGGAAACCGGAAGAGCGCAAGCCGACCGACGGGACCGAGGATAAATACCGGTTCCTGCGCTACGTCGAGCAGCTTGAGGGGATCCGGATTCATCTTGCGCCCAGAGCGCACTGAGGCCCCTCACCCGGCGCTTCGCGCCGACCTCTCCCACAAGGGGAGAGGTGAGAAAAAGAACGGGCTTTGAATTCCCCTCTCCCCATGCGGGAGAGGGAAGCGGGCGAGAGCGAGCGGATGAGGGGTCGTGAGAACGAGCCGTCGCGACCGCTTACAGCTTCGGCGGATGGGTCACCGCCCAATGCTTCGCTATCTCCGCGCGGCTGGTGAACCACACCTTGTCCATGCCGCCGACATAATCGATGAAACGTTCGATGCCGGTCGAGCGCGCCGCATGGCCTGAGATGCGGTTGTGGAGACTGACCGTCATCATCTTGGGATGCTCCGCGCCCTCGCGATAGAGCACGTCGAATCCGTCCTTCAGGTAGCTGAAGAAATCGCTGCCGGTGTTGATCCAGCCGCGCACGAAGCGGTTGTCGTTGTGGCTGAAGGTGTGCGGCACGATGAGATGCGCCTTGCCGCCGACATCCATCCAGTAGGGCAGGTCGTCGGCGTACGAGTTGCTGTCATAGATAAAGCCACCCTCCTCCACAAGCAGCCGGCGCGTGTTGAGGCTGGGCGCGTAGCGGCAGTACCAGCCCAGCGGCCGGGAACCGGTGGTGCGGGTGATCGAGGCGACCGCCTTCTTGATCTGCGCGCGCTCCTCGTCCTCCGCCAGCTCCCAATGCTTGGTGAAGCGCCAGCCATGGCAGCAGACGTCCCACTTCGCGTCCTTGATCGCTGAGGCCGCCTCAAGATTGCGTTCCAGCGACAGCGCGCAGCCATAAATGGTCAGCGGCAGTTGACGCTTCCGGAACATGTCGTGGAGGCGCCAGAAACCGGCGCGGCTGCCGTATTCGAACATGCTCTCGGCGCCAAGGTCGCGGACCTTCATGCCGGTCTCGTTGCCGCCGGCGTCGGTCAGCGCGGCTTCGGATTGCGCCTCGCCGTCGAGGACGTTCTGCTCCGACCCCTCCTCGAAATTGGCGACCACGTTCACGGCGATCCGGGCGCCGCCGGGCCATTGGGGATCGGGCAGATTGCGGCCGTAGCCGACGAAATCGCGTGTCAGGTCTTTTTGCATGCCGGGTTGTCCTTGTTCGCACAGTCCAGTGACTGCAAATCCTTGTGCTGCCTTGCAAAAACCCCGCCGAAGCGGGTGTCGATGGCATGAGTATTGCGACTATTTCCGCCGAAACCAATGCCGGAAGGAGACGCCGTGGACGCGTCCACGCCACTCGATATTCCCGTGATCGATATCGGCCCGCTGCGCCAGGCGGATGACGCAGCGCGTCGGCGGGTCGCCCGCGCCATGCGCGAGGCCTGCACCGGCACCGGTTTCTTCTACATCGCCAATCACGGCATCCCCGACGCCGCGGTGCGGCAGATCTTCGCTGACAACAAGCGCTTCTTCGATTCAACGGCGGACCAGAAAGAGCGCGTCAGCATCCATAACACCCAGATCTTCCGCGGCTATGACGGAGTCGGCACCGAGGCGCTCAACCAGGCGACCGGCGGCGACAATAAGGAAAGCATGTTTCTGGGCGTCGACCATCACGACGATCACCCGCTGGTTGTCAGGGGCACACCGCATCACGGTCTCAATCAGTGGCCGGACTGGCTACCGGGCTGGAAAGAGTCCGTGAATACCTATTTCGACACGATGGAGGGCCTCGCGCGGCTGCTGATCAACGGCCTCGCCATCTCGCTCGACCTGCCGTGGGGGCATTTCGACCGCGACATGGTCGACCCGATGCTGTCGCTGCGGCTGCTCCACTACCCGCCGCATCCCGACGCCGATCCCGATCGCGAGGTCGGTTGCGGCGCGCATACCGACTGGGGCGTGCTGACGATCCTGGCGCAGGACCAGACCGGCGGGCTCGAAGTGCAGTTGCCGTCGGGGCGCTGGATCGCGGCGAAGCCGATCCCCGGCACGTTCATCGTCAATATCGGCGACATCATGATGCGCTGGACGAACGACCTCTATGCCTCGACGCCGCATCGCGTTCTCAACCGCTCCACGAACGACCGCTACTCGGTCGCGTATTTCGTCGACACGAACTACTACGCGTTGGTCGAATGCCTGCCGACCTGCACCGGCCCCGACCGCCCGAAGCGCTATCCGCCGATCACGGCCGGCGAACATCTCGTCGAGATGAAGAACCAGAGCTACGGCTACAAGGGATGAGATGCCGATGAGCTTCATCGGCCAGCCGGTCAAACGCATTGAGGACGACCGGCTGCTACGCGGCGCCGGCCGCTATTCCGACGATCACACCGGACCGGGACAGGCGCATCTTTCCATTCTCCGTTCCCCGCATGCCCATGCACGGCTGCTGAAGATCGACACCACGAAAGCGAAAGCGGCGCCAGGCGTGCTGCTGGTGGTGACGGGCGCGGACTATGTCACCGAGGGGCTGAAGACCCCGGATACGCATCCGCCTGTGCTCGGACCGGTCTCGCGGGTGAAGACCGGCATCTTCAGCCCGCCCAACGAAATCCTGCCCGTCGACCGGGTTCGTTATGTCGGCGAGGCCGTCGCCTTCGTCGCCGCCGAAACAAAGGCGCAGGCCCAGGACGCGCTGGCGCTGATCGATATCGAATACGGCCCGCTGACACCGCTGATCGATCTCAGGGACGCCGTCCACCCCGGCGCGCCGCTGATCTGGGACGACATCCCCGGCAATCTCTGCTGCGAACTCGAGATCGGCGATGCCCGCGCCTGCGACGACGCCTTCGCGAGGGCGGCCCATGTTTCATCGATCGAGGTGGTCAACAACCGCATCATCGGCATGCCGATGGAGCCGCGGGCCTCCGTCGGCGAATTCGATGCCGCGACCGGTCACATGACGCTGACCTGCGGCGCGCAGACCCCCAACACGCTGCGCGACATCCTGGCGGAACAGGTCTTTCGAGTGCCTCAAGCGAAGGTCCGCGTTATCAGCCCCGACATGGGCGGCGGATTCGGCACGCGGCAGCAATGCTTCGCCGAATATGTCTTCGTGCTGTGGAGCGCCCGCAAACTGCAACGGCCGGTCCGCTATCTCGGCGATCGCAGCGAGATGTTTCTCAGCGATTCCCATGGGCGCGACAACATCTCGCAAGCGTCGATCGCGCTGGACAGGGATGGCCACATCCTCGGCCTGCGCGTGAATACGCTGGCCGACCTTGGCGCCTATCCCGGCTATGCCGGGCCGCTGGTTCCCGTGTCCGCCGGACCGCGCGTGCAGACGGGCTGCTACCGGGTGCCGGCCGTCGATATCCAGATCCAGGTCGTCTTCACCAACACCATGACGGTGTCGCCCTATCGCGGCGCGGGGCAGCCGGAAGCAATCCACCTGATCGAGCGGCTGATGGATGTGACGGCCGCCGAGATGAAGATCGACCGCATCGAGCTGCGGCGCCGCAACCTGCTGCGGCGCGAGGAATTTCCGCTGCGCACGGCGGCGGGCGCGCTTTACGACAGCGGCGACTATGCCGACGCGATGGCCCGGGTGATGCGCAATGCCGACTGGCCGGGATTCGCGGCCCGCCGCCTGGACTCCGAGCGCAACGGCAAGCATCGCGGCCTAGGCTTTGCGAACTACGTGCAGGTCTCCGGCTCGGGCCCGTTCGAATGGGGCGGGCTTGTTGTGCGCCCGGAAGGCTTTGTCGAGCTGCGCGCCGGCACCCACAGCCACGGCCAGGGCCACGAGACCAGCTATGCTCAGATCCTCGCCGAGACACTCGGCATTCCGCTGGAACAGGTGTCGTTCGTGCAGGGGGATACGGATCGCGTGGCCAAAGGCACAGGCACCTTTGCCTCGCGTTCCCTGTTCAAGATGGGACAGATCATCGAGGACGGTTGTGCTCTGCTCCTTGCCAAAGCGAAAAAGATCGCCGCGCATAGTTTCGATGTCGCCGAGGATCGCCTCGTCTACGACTGCGGCGAGCTGCGCGTGCCGGGGACCAATTTCGGGGCCTCACTCTTCGATCTCAGTGCCTATGCGGCGGTCAACAGAGCGCTGCCGCAGGATCTGCAGGGAACACTCTCGGTCACCGTGGACCACAACCTCAACACCCAGAACTTCCCCAGCGGCTCTCACGTCTGCGAGGTGGAGGTCGACCCTGAAACCGGCCACGTGACCCTGCTCCGCTACACCGCCGTCGACGATGCCGGACGGCTGATCAATCCGCTGATCGCCGGCGGCCAGATGCATGGCGGCATCGTGCAGGGCATCGGCCAGGCGCTCTGCGAGCGCATCGTCTACGACGACAAGAGCGGCCAGCTACTCACGGGATCGCTAATGGACTACGCGCTGCCCATGGCCGCCGACATGCCGGCAGTCGACGTAACGTTCCAGGAAGTCCCCTCACCGACCAACCCGCTGGGTGTGAAGGGGATCGGCGAAAGCGGCCCGACCGGCGCGCCTCCGGCGGTGATCAGCGCGATTGTCGATGCGCTATCGAAATACGGCGTGCGCCATATCGAAATGCCGGCGACGCCGGAGAAAGTCTGGCGCGCGATCCAGGCCGCGCGCTAGCGGCTAGAGATCGGCGTATTCCGGCTCCTGCCGGTCGAGGATGCGCTTGAGCGCATTGAAATGAAAATCCGAGGTCTTCAGCTTGGTGCTGTTCATCTGCTGCTCGGTCAAGGCGACGACCGTCTCGTCAATCGGCTTCAGCTTTCGCCCGGTCGACATTGCGAGGACCTGCAGCTCGGCCAGCTTCTCAAAGTAGTAGAGATCGTCGAAGGCTTCGGCGATCGTCTCGCCGGTGACGATGATGCCGTGATTGGCCAGCACCAGCACCCGCTTGTCGCCGAGCGCCGCGGCCATGCGGACCGCTTCCGAATCGTCGAAGGCCAGCCCCTTGAAGCCCGTATCGTCGTCATAGGCGAGACGGTTCCAGAAGCGGCAGGCGTTCTGGTGGTTGAACTCCATCCGCCAGCCCTCGATCATCGTCAGCGCCGTCGCGTGGGGCATGTGCGTGTGCAGGACGCATTTGGCGTCGGGGCGCGTCTTGTGAATCGCGCCATGGATCGAGAACGCGGTACGACTGACTTCGTGGTCGCCTGATATCAGGTTGCCGTCGCCGTCGACGATGCACAGATCGCCGGCTTTCATCTCCGACCAGTGAATCGTGTTCGGATTGACCACGTAGCGATTCTCCACGCCGGGGATCGCCAGGGTGAAGTGGTTATGAATGCTCTCGTTCATGTTGAGCCGCGCGGCCCAGCGCAGCGCCGCCGCGACGTCGATGCGCGCCGAGGTGCCGGCATCGTTGGGACGGGTGAGCGACGTGACGGTGCCCATATCGATTACTCCGCGGCCTGCGCCATATAGCGGCTGGCCGGGCGCGACAGGCCGAGATTTTCGCGCAGGGTCTTGCCTTCGTATTCCGTGCGGAACAGGCCGCGCCGCTGCAGTTCGGGAATGACCAGATCGACGATCTCGTTGAGGCCGCCGGGCAGGATCGACGGCTGAACGAGGAAGCCGTCCACGCCTTCCTTCAGGAACCATTCCTCCATCTCGTCGGCGATGCGCTGCGGCGTGCCCTTGACGGTGCGCTGACCGCGGGCGCCGCCGTAGAACTGGTAGAAATCGCGGATGCTCCAGTTCTCATTGCGTGCCTGGTCGACCAGCATCTTGCGCTGCGCGGTGCCGTTCTCGTCGATGATGTGGTACGGCAGCGGCCCTTCCACCGGATAGGGCGACAGGTCGACATTGCCGAGCTCGGTCGCGATGAGCTGCCGGCCGACATCGGGATGGATCAGCGACTGCAGATACTGGTGCTTTTCTTCCGCTTCCTCGTCGGTGCGGCCGACGATCGCATTGAAACCCGGCATCACCTTGAGCTGGTCCGGCCGCCGGCCGAATTTTTCCATCCGGCCCTTGAGATCGGCATAGACCGACTGCGCCTGCTTCAGCGTATGCAGCGGGGTGAAAACGATTTCGGCGACATCGGCGGCGAAGTCCCGTCCCGTGTCGGAGATACCGGCATTGGCCAGCACCGGATGCCCCTGCGGCGGTCGCGCCACATTCAGGGGGCCGCGAACCTTGTAGTATTTTCCCTTATGATTCAGGTGGTGAAGCTTGCCGGGATCGAAATAGACGGCGGACTTGCGATCGCGGATGAAGGCATCGTCGTCGTAGCTGTCCCAGAGCCCGCGCACGACCTCCACACATTCGCGGACGCGCTCATAGCGCTCCTTGTGCGGCGGCAGGTCGTCGAATCCGAAATTATAGGCTTCCGAGGTGTTGGAGCCGGTGACGATGTTCCAGCCGGCGCGGCCGTAGCTCATCTGATCCAGCGTCGCGATGCGGCGCGCGATGTTGTAGGGCTCGTTGAACGTCGCCGAGACGGTCGGCACCAGCCCGATATGCTTGGTCACCGCCGACAGCCCGGCCATCAGCATGGCCGGGTCGAAATAGGCCATATATTGCGGCCAGCGCTTGAGGGCCTGCAGGTTACCGTCGCGGGTCGCCACTGAATCGGCGATGAACATGAGATCGAACTTGCCGCGCTCGGCGGTCTGGGCGATCTCCATGTAGTGTTTGAAATTCTGCCCGGCATCGATCTGCGAGTCCGGATGCAGCCAGGCCGCGACATGATTGCCCGTGGGGTGAAAGAACGCCCCCAGCCGCATCATCTCGCCTTTACGACGCGCCATGTCTTCCTCCCTTCCCTAGGCCGCTTGCAGCGGATCTTGAAGAATCAGACAGTCATTCGGCTGCCATGACAGCACGACGCTGCTGCCCGGCTCATAACCGGCACCCCCCGAAAGATTCGGCTGGATTGCGCCGAACTTCTCGCCCGCGGCCGCACAAAGATATTGAATGGTCGCGCCGAGATAGGTCCGCGTTTCGATCCGCGCCGCGATGGCATTGGGCGTATCCAGCGGCCGAGTCTCGGCGAGCGCGATGCGCTCGTTCTTCACCACCGCGACCGCCGAGCTGCCGACGGTGAAGTTCCCGGCCATGCCGACCGCGCTGATCCCCGACGCCGTCTCGACGCGCGCCATGTCGCCACGCACTTCGACGACCCGTCCCCGCAGAAGATTGGCCTGACCGATGAAGGAGGCGACGAACGCGTTGGCCGGCCGCTCATAGACATTGACCGGCGTATCGACCTGCATGACCAGGCCATGATCCATGATCGCCATGCGGTCGGCCATGGCCAGAGCTTCGCTCTGGTCGTGGGTGACGAACACGGCAGTAATGCCGACGGTCTTCTGGACACGGCGAATTTCCTCGCGCATCTCGTCGCGTAGCTTGGCGTCGAGATTGGAGAGCGGCTCGTCGAGCAGCAGGAGCTGTGGCCGGATCGCGATGGCGCGCGCCAGCGCAACGCGCTGCTGCTGGCCGCCGGAAAGCTGCTTGGGCAGGCGCTCGCCGACATTGTCAAGGCGCACCAGCCGCAGCGCCTCGCGCACCGCCTTCTCGATCTCGTCCCGGGGACGGTTGCGCATCTTCAGACCGAAGCCGACATTCTCGTTGACGCTCATATGCGGGAAGAGCGCGTAGCTCTGGAAGACCAGGCCGATATCGCGCTTCTGCGCCGGGACGCGGGTGATATCCGCACCAGCCAGCCGCACGTCGCCGGCATCCAGCTCCTCGAATCCGGCGATAATCCGCAGCATGGTCGTCTTGCCGCAGCCGCTGGGACCGAGCAGGCACATCATCTCGCCTTCATCGACCCGCAGCGAGATGTCGTTGAGCGCGGTCACGCCCTTGAAGCGCTTGGTGACATGGGTGAGATCGAGTGTCGGCATGTTGATTACCCGAGAAGCCGGAGGCCAAAGACGCGCTCAAGCGTGAGCGTCGACACGACGGAAACGATGACCACAATGGACGACACCGCCGTGATCAGCGGATCCAGCCGCGATTCCATGTAGGAGAACATTATGACCGGCAGGGTCGCAGTCTGCGGCCCCGTCAGGAACATCGACAGCGGCAGGTTTGCGAAGGACAGGATGAAGGCGAAGACGAACCCGGCGATCACGCCGGTCTTGATGAGCGGCAGGATCACATACCACCAGGTGCGCAGCCGGTCGGCCCCCAGACTCTGTGCCGCATCCTCCAGCGCGAAATCGAAGCGCTGGAACGCCGGCAGGATCAGCCGCAGGGTGAACGGCATCACATAGACGACATGGGCGGCGATGCTGGTATAGACGGTCAGCTTGAAGCCGAACTGGCTGAACAGCTGCAGCGTGATCAGGCCGATCACGATCTGCGGCACGAAAAGCGGCCCCATCAGATACGTCCCGATCCAGTCGCGCCCGCGCAACGGAAAGCGGGTCAGGGCATAGCCGGCCGAAAGACCCAGCAATGTCGCGATGGTCGCCGCCGCGACCGCGACGATGACGCTGATCTGGATCGCGTGCATGAACGATTCGTTGTTCAGCAGCCGGATGTACCAGCGCAGCGTGAATCCTTCCCAGGGGGCAGGAACGCTGGCCGGGGTATTGAAGGAATCCACGACGATGATCGCCATCGGCCCGATTACGAGCAGGTAGATCAGCGCGAGATAGACCCGCCCGCCGAAGAAGGTGAGTCGCGCCGCCGTCATCGGATGTACCGCGAGGCGAGGCGCATCAGCGAGAAGATCGCCACCACCATGATCAGCAGCAGCACGACAGCTGCGGCCGCCGCCATCTCACCGTTGAAGGTGGACAAGACGAACTGGCCGACCAGGGTCGTCATCATCAGCCGCGTGGCGCCGCCAAGATAGTGCGGCGACACGTAACTCCCGGCCGAGAGCGAAAACGCGATGATTGCGGCGGAGAGCACGCCCGGCATGCTGAGCGGCAGGACAACCTGGCGGAACACCTGCACGCTGCCGGCACCCAGGCTGCGCGCCGCCTCATAAAGCTGAAGCGGGATCTGCTTCAGCGAGGCGTAAATAGTGAGGATCACGAACGGCAGCGTGAAATGCACAAGACCGATGATGATGGCGGCATCGGTCCCCAGCAGCTTCCACGGGCCGGTGATGCCATTGCGCACGAACGGGCGAATCAGCGGGCCACCATCGGCCAGCAGGATCATCCAGCCCAACACCACGACCAGCGGCCCAGCGAGAATGGGAAAGGTCAGGCCGATGATCAGCGTGCCGCTGTTACGATCCGAGATATCCTTGAGGATATATGCGGCGGGATAGCCGATC
Organism: Alphaproteobacteria bacterium; assembly: GCA_965279355.1. Lineage (GTDB taxonomy): Bacteria > Pseudomonadota > Alphaproteobacteria > CACIAM-22H2 > CACIAM-22H2. The sequence goes on from OZ257155.1 coordinate 2,235,190, forward strand.
AGCAGCGAAAAAAACATCGTCAGCACGGCGACGCGGAGCGTCCGGCTCAGCACGTCGACGTAATAAGGCTTGCTCAGCAGATAGAGATAGTTGTTGAGCCCAAGACCGTCGAACTGGATCAGTACATTCGGCGACAGGCTAAGATAGACCGTCACCATCAGCGGGATGATCAGCAGCATGAACAGGACGACCACCGCCGGAACCAGCGGCAGATAGGCAGTCCAGCGCACAGTGTCGCTGGCGACTTTGACCGGTACAGCAGACGGCACGGCTTCAGGCCGGCGAGGAGCAACCCCCTCGCCGGCCGTCAGCGGAAGCGAGGCGGAACTCACCGCCAATTCGGCACCACTTCGGTGTTGAGCTTCTCGGTCCAGGCGACGCGGTTGTCGGCCAGGAACTTCGCCGGGAAGAAACGGACCTGCTCAAGCTTGGCGCCGTAGATGCACCGCTCAGCGGCTGTGCCGGTCAGCTTGATGTTCTTGTTGACCGGGCCCGAGAACGTCTTGGTCGCAAACGCTTCCTGGACCGGGATCGACATGATCATGTTGCAGAAATGCTCGGCGAGATCCGGGTTCTTGGTGCCTTTGACCACGCTCACATAGTCCAGAACGCCGAGGCCCTTTTCCTTCGGGAAGACGTACTCAATGGGATACTTCTGGTCCTTCATGCCCTCGAGATAGTAGTCGAGGTCGACCGCCACCGTGACGTCGTTGCTCTTGTAGAGCGATGCGTACTCGGTCCAGAAGAAGGCCGTCTTGGCCGGCTTGAGCTCGGAGAGCTTCTTGAACGCCGGCTCGACGTTGTTGATGCTACCGCCCATCATCTCGGCGGTCATGATGATCACTGCCGGCATGGCGCTATGGCCCGGCGCGACGAAGGCAAGCTTGCCCTTATATTCCGGCTTCCAGATATCGGCCCAGCTCGTGAACTTCTCCTTCACGAATTCCGGATTATAGGCGGGCACCAGCGCCAGCACCGTGTAAGGAGCGCCGTACACGGTCTCCGCCGTGTCGAATTCCTTCATCGTCAACGACCAATCCTGCATGTCGGCGATCAGCGGCAGGTTCTTCTTCTTCGCCGGCTGCAGGGCGTTGGCGCGCATGCCGGAGATGACCGCTTCATCGGTCGAGAAGAAGACATCGGAGGTCGGGCTGCTGCGCTGGGCGAGAAGTTTGTTGTAGCGTGCGCCCTGGCCGCCGATATCGTAGGCGAGCTTGGCGCCGGTCTGCTTCTCGTATTCCTTCTGCATGTGGTCTTTGATGCTGTCTTCCGTCAGTCCGCCCCAGGTGGAGACGGTCACGGTGGTGCCCTGTGCGAAGGCCGGGGCCTGCCCGAACCACACCGGCGCACCGGCGGCACCCAATCCCGCAGCGGCGGCGCCGCGCAGGAATTGACGCCGACCGAAGCCTTTTTTCTGACGCCGCTCTGCCATGAATCTCTCCTGAAGGTTATTTTGTTGGAATTTTTCAGCCGCCTTCGCGACGCGGTGGCGGTAGTTCCTGTGAAAATTGCAAGCGCTGTGCCATGGGCCAAACGCGCTCCCGTCGAATGTCGGGACGGCGGTTCTTCGGCGGACTACAGGCGAAGGTCGCGTTCTGATTACGACAACGCCGGAGGCGATAATTTGAGCGCGGTCACTCTCTGAGCGGATTCAGCGTCAAACGCGCCCGACGGCGGGCAACGCGGCGCATTCGCGGAAAATCCGGTCCCGGCAACGCCGGGCCGGACTGCTCCATCTTTCGGCAGCGCTGGTGCAGGTTTTGCAGCATTGTCAGGCTTTGGAAATTCAGGGAACGGACCGTATGGCCATGATTCGAAAGACGCTTGTTCACCGCCTGCCCGCCGCGGCGCCCGACGATCTCGACGCATTCGACGCCGCCGTGAAGCGTCGCGAGATCGATCCGTCCAAAGTCGTCGCCGTGCTGGGAAAAACCGAAGGCAATGGCTGCGTCAACGATTTCACCCGCGGCTTCGCCAGCCACACCATCAAGCAGGCTCTAACCGCCTGGACGGGTCAAAGCCCGGAAACGGTGGCGCAATCCGTGGCGATCGTCATGTCGGGCGGCACCGAAGGCGGCCTCTCGCCGCACTGGCTTGTCTTCGAGGTGCGGGAGGAGAAAGCCAGCGCGGCACCAGCACAGCCCTCTCTTGCCGTCGGCGTCACCATGACCCGCGCCTTCCTGCCGGAAGAAATCGGCCGCATGCCGCAGATCCTGGCGACAGCCGAGGCGGTCACGGCCGCCATGCGGCAGGCTGGGATCACCTCACCCGCCGATGTCCACTATGTACAGGTCAAATGCCCTCTTCTTACAAAGCAGCGGATCGCGGCCGCGGCGGCGCGCGGCAACACGGTGGCGACGGACGACACCTATCTCTCCATGGGTTACTCGCGCGGCGCCTCGGCGCTGGGTGTGGCGGTGGCCTTGGGCGAAGTCGATGTCGCTGACCTCAACGATTCGACGGTCTGCCACGACCATGATCGCTACTCGAGCTGCGCCAGCACCTCGGCCGGGATCGAATTAATGGAGAACCAGATCATGGTTCTGGGCAACAGCCGCGACTGGGGCGGCGACTGCGTGATCGGTCATGGCGTGATGCAGGACGGAATCGATGTCGACGCGGTCGCCCAGGCGCTCGATGCCGTCGGCATTCCGGCAAAGCTGCGGCTGGCCGACAAGGATCGCGCGCGCATTGCCGCCGTTCTGGCCAAGGCCGAGCCTTCGGCCGACGGCCAGATCCGAGGACGGCGCCATATCATGTTCGACGACAGCGACATCCAGGCCTCGCGCCATGCGCGGGCGCTGGTCGGCGGCGTCCTCGCCGGCGTGTTCGGCGACACGCAGCTTTTTGTCTCGGGGGGCGCCGAGCATCAGGGCCCCGATGGCGGTGGCCCCATCGCCGTCATTGCGCGCCGCGCATAACGCAACCAGCACTTGAGGCAGAAACCATGCAGATCATCCGCGGCGCCCGCCTCGTGACCTTCGGCCGGCTCTCCGGCGATTTCGCCGACATTGTGATAGACGACGACAAGATCGCCGCCGTCCTTCCGCCCGGCGAAGCGAAATCGGAGAACGCGAAAATCATCGACGGCACGGGCAAGCTGCTGATCCCCGGCCTGGTGAATACGCACATGCACGCGCACGGCAATCTCTCCAAGGGGTCGGGCGATCGCTGGACCCTGGAGCTGCTGCTGCATCATGCGCCGTGGACCGGCGGCCGCCGTACATTCGAGCATCATTATCTTTCGGCCGTGATCGGCGCGGCCGAGATGATCAGCAAGGGCTGCACGACAACCTACGACCTGTTCGGCGAGTTTCCGCTGCCGACAGTCGAGGGGCTGACAGCTGTCGGCCAGGCCTATGAAGATGCCGGCATGCGGGCCGTGATCGCGCCGATGATGGCCGACCGCACCTTCTATCAGGCGATCCCGGGGCTGCTCGATGCCCTGCCCGAACCGATGCGCGCTAAAATGGCGGCAATCACCGCTTCGCCCTATCACGCAACGCTCGCCGCCTGCGCCACGGTTCTCGGGAAATGGAAATTCAGCCGGGAGCGCGTGCGCGCGGCCTTGGCCCCGACCATCCCGCATCACTGCTCCGACGACTTCATGATCGGCTGCCGCGATCTTGCCCGCGATCACAAGATCGGCCTTCACATGCATGTGGGCGAGAGCAAGGTGCAGGCTGCCGTCGCCGATCAGTGGTACGGCAGGACGCTGGCCGGCCATCTCGCCAAGCTCGGCATGTTCGGGCCCGGCTTCACCGCCGCGCATGCGATCTGGCTGGACGATGACGACATGGATCGCCTCGCCGATCACGGCGTCTCGGTCGCGCACAACCCGTCCAGCAACATGCATCTGGGCTCGGGAATCGCGGCTATCCGGCAGATGCTGGACCGCAAGATCACCGTCGGCATCGGCACCGATGGCGCCAGCTCCTCCGACAATCTCAACATGTTCGAGGCGATGCGCGCCAGCACCCTCGTCTCGCGCCTGCGCTCGCTCGATACCAGCCAGTGGCTCTCGGTCGAAGAGGCCTTCACCGCCGCCACCGTCGGCGGCGCCAAAGCGCTGGGCATGGCCGATCTGGTTGGCCAGATCGCGCCCGGCTTCAAGGCGGATATCGTGTTCCTCGACCTGCAGAGCATGAATTACGTGCCGCTCAACAACGCCCTGAACCAGATCATCCATTGCGAGGATGGCACCGGTGTCGACAGCGTGATGATCGACGGCAGGTTCGTCTATGCCAGCCGCAAGCACGTCACGGTCAACCCGGCAACCATCGCCGGCCAGGCGGCTGAGGCCGTGAATCTGCTCAAGCAGCTCAACAGCGAGGCGCGGGCCCTGGCCGAGAAACTCGACCCGTATGTGAACCGGTTCTGCGCCGGTATTGCCGCCCGGCCCTATCCCATCGAGCGGCTGGCCCCATCCCGATAGACTGGCGCATCAACGCCCGCTAGAGCGTCATCCCGGCATCGACGATGAGCGTCTGACCGGTGACCGTCTCGTTGCCGAAGGCAAGGAACAGCACGACGTCGCCGTAATCCTCCGGCGCGCCGATCCGCTTGAGCAGGGACATCTCGAGATGGCTCTTCTTCTGCTCCGGCGTCCATTCGATCCACGGACTGTCAACCGCGCCCGGCGCGATCGCATTCACCCGCACATGCGGGGCCAGCGCCTTGGCGAAGCTCTGGGTGAGATTCATGATCCCGGCCTTGGTGGCGCCATAGGCCATGCTGCTGCCCGGACCCTTGAACGAAGCGATGGACGCCGTGTTCACCACGGCACCCTTGCTGGCCTTAAGGGCCTCGGCCGCCGCCTTGGTGCAGCGGAAGACCCCCATCAGGTTGGTGGACAGAAGTTTCTCCCACAGCTCGTCAGTGACGAGATCGAGCCGCGTCACCGGCACCGTCGCCTTCACGCCGGGCGTTCCGGCATTGTTGAACAGCAGATCGAGACCCCCGAGGTTTCGGATCGCATCAGCGACCATCTGCTCGGTCTCGCCAGCAACACCGACCTGCGCCGGTGCGGCGATGACATCCAGCCCTTCCGCCTTCAGCTTGGCGATCTCCTCCGCACCCCGCGGATCGTCCGGCAGATGGTTGATCGCAACCTTCGCCCCGGCCCTGGCCAGCAGCTTGGCCGTACCGAGACCGATTCCGGACGCGCCGCCGGTCACCAGTGCCTTGATCCCATTGAGACGGTAGCTGACATAACGTGAGGGCATTTTTCATCCGTTGGCTGCTGAACAGCCGCACCATGGCATGAGCGAAATATCGCTGCAAACGGGTGCGCAGTGGGCCGATTTGGGGCGGCGGCGGACGTTTGTTGCCAGCGTGAACGGGTTTCAGCTAGACCCTGCGGCGGGCTCGTTCAGCCCGCCTGCATTGCTTCCGCTGGGTGGAAAAACAGTTCATGCGCCGTTCCTTCGACTACATCGTGATCGGATCCGGCTCGGCCGGCGCCGTCATTGCCAACCGGCTGACCGAAGACAAGGACGTCTCCGTCCTGGTCCTGGAGGCCGGGGGTAAGGACTGGCATCCCTTCCAGCTGATGCCGCTGGTGTTCATGGCGGTGGGCAAGACCCCGGGCTTCAACTGGGGTTACGAATCCGAACCCGAGCCCGGGCTGAACAACCGCCGCCTGCCGATCTCGCGCGGCAAGACGCTGGGCGGTTCCTCCTCGATCAACGCACTGATCTATATCCGCGGCAATCGCCGCGATTACGATCTGTGGCGACAGCAGGGGCTGGAGGGCTGGGGCTACAGCGACGTGTTGCCCTACTTCAAGCGGCTGGAGAACAACTGGCGCGGCGAGAGCCTGTATCACGGCACGGGCGGGCCCATCCAGGTTTCGCAGATGAACCAGCCCTACATGCTCTATGAGCCGGTGCGGCAGGCGGCGGCGGCTTTGGGCATTCCATCCAACGACGATCCCAACGGTGCGCGCCAGGAGGGTGCCAGCCCGATGGATGCGACGATCGGCGGCGGCATGCGCTCCAGCAGCGCGCGCGGCTATCTCCGTCCCGCGATGGCCCGTCCGAACCTGACGATCGAGACCGGCGCGCTGACGACCCGCATCCTCATCGAAAAAGGCCGCGCGGTCGGCGTGGAATATCGGCGCAACGGCCAGACCGAAACCGTTTACGCGAACCGTGAGGTCGTGCTGTCGGGGGGAACCTACAACTCGCCGCAGCTTCTGATGCTGTCCGGCATCGGCCCCGCCGACGAGTTGAAGGCGCATGGCATTACGCCGGTCCATGACCTGCCCGGTGTCGGCCAGAACCTGTCCGATCACCCCAACATCATCAATATCTATCGCACGCGCGAGAAAGTCGGCCTGACGAAGTATCTGCGCTTCGACCGGGCGACGCTGCAGGTCATGCGCTGGTTCGCGCGGCATGACGGCCCGTTCGCCTCCAACGGCGCCGCGGGAAACATTTTCCTGCGCTCGAGCCCCGATGTCGGGCGGTCCGACATCCAGCTCACCTGCATGTCGGTCAACAACTTCGCCAGCCTGTGGTTTCCCGGCGTCACGCCGCCGCCCGTCTATTGCTACAACGTCCGCATCGGCATCCTGCACGCGGAATCGCGCGGCTGGGTCAGGCTGCGCTCCGCCGATCCGCAGGACAAGCCGCGCATCCAGTTCAACATGTTCACGGCACCGAAGGACATGGCGACCATGATCCACGCCATCCGCACTTGCCGCGAGATTTTCAGCCAGAGCCCCTTGCGCGAGATGGTTGCCGAGGAAGTCATGCCCGGCAGGGCCATCTCCAGCGATGCGGATATGGCGGAGATGATCTGCAATCAGGCCGGTCACCGCTCGCATCCCGTCGGCACCTGCCGCATGGGGATCGATGCGAATGCGGTGGTCGATGCGCAGCTGAAAGTGCGCGGCATCGACGGTCTGCGGGTGATCGACGCCTCCATCATGCCCGAGACGCCGAGCGGAAACACCAACGTCCCCAGCATGATGATCGGCGAAAAAGGCGCCGACCTTCTGCGCGGTCGCAGGCTGCCGGCGGCCGAAGTGCCGGAGCCCGCCGAGGCGATCTAAGGAGCCGCGGCTCCTTATTGCGGCTCGATCTTGGCGATCTTTATCGCGCGGCCCCAATCGTCCACTTCCCGCTGGTAGAGCTGGTTGGCTTCGGCGGGCGTGATGCTGAACGGATCGGCGCCCATGTTCAGCAGGAACGCGCGGGTATCTTCTTCCTTCAAGGCTTCGGCGAACCAGCCATGGATCGTCTGCACGGCTTCATCCGGCGTCGCCATCGGCACCATGACCGCCCACCAGCCTGCGAGATCGAGATCGACGCCCTGCTCACGGAAGGTCGGAACGCCGCCCGTCGCCGCCGTGCGAGTGCCGCTCGAAATTGCGAGGATGCGCAAGCGGCCCTCGCGCTGGTTGGCAAGGCCCGACGTCGGATCGAAGATGCTGAAATCAACCGCGCCGGACGCCATATCCGGCAGGGCATCGTTCGTCGTCCGGTACGAAACTTCGGTCGTATTCAGGTCAGCCACCACCTTATAGGTTTCGGCGATGACCTTACCGAACGGCGACGCATACGCGTAGGTCGACTTGTCACCTTTGTTCTTCATCGCGGCGGTCAGCTGCTGCAGCGACTGATACGGCGATTTGGCGTCGACGGCCAGAACGAACGGCATCTTGTTGATCGTTGCCGCAACCTTCACATCCTTCTTGGCATCGAAGGGCGGGTTCTTGAGGAAGTGCGCGTTGGCGGCGACCGCGTTGCCGCCAGTCAGGTACATTGTGTAACCGTCGGGACGCTGCTGCAGCGTGTAGGTCAAGGCGATGATGCCGCCCGCACCCGGCTTGTTCTCGACGATAATCGTCTTGTCGGTCTGCTTCTGAACCTTGTTGGCGAAGAAGCGGATCAGGATGTCGGCGCCGCTGCCGGCGGGGAACCCGCAGACGAAGCGGATGTCGCGATTGGGGTATTTACCCTGCGCGGCGGCATCCGTCGTGGCCGCACACGCGAGCGCCAGAACACCGATCGCGATGAATTTCCTGAGCATAGGCAGACCCTCCCCGATTCCAGCGCCGCGTTTTCCGTCGGCGCGATTCCCAGATTTCCACATCGACTGTCTCGCCCGCGGGCGAAAGCGTCCAATTCTTCTTAGTTGTAAAGTCGATACCTTGCCGGTATCAGAAGTCATGGAGCTTCGGCACCTTCGCTATTTCCTGGCGGTCGCCCGCCAGGAGCATTTCGGGAAAGCGTCGGTCGTTCTGGGCATCGCCCAGCCTGCCCTGTCGCGCCAGATCCGCCAGCTTGAACAGGAAATCGGCGTCGACCTGTTCGAACGCCTGCCGCGCGGTGTGAGACTCTCCGCCGCCGGCAAAGCGTTCGCGGAAGATGCCGCCGCGATCCTGGCCGAAGTGGATCACGCCGCGCGCCGCGCCCGCGACCTGGCGACGGGATATTCCGGCCGGGTCCGCCTCGGTTTCAACGAGGTCGCGTCGTCGCACGACAACATTCCAAAGACGCTCCACAATTTCAGGCGCGCTTGGCCGAACGTCGCCATCGAGTTTCTTGCCGTGAGTTCGATCGAGCAGATCAGTGCGTTACTGGAGAACCGGCTCGACGCCGGCATTCTCTACGACATCTACTGTCAACCTGCGGATATGCGCGTCCTGAAAAGCAAGGCCGTGGGCGAAAGCCATATCAAGCTGGCGGTGCCCGACACGCACCGGCTGGCCAACAAGAGGAAGATCAAGCTTTCCGATCTCGCCAATGAGCCGATGATCTGGCCAAGCCGGAACGTGCTGCAAAGATATTACGACCGCCTGCTGCTGAAATGCGTCGAGAGCGGCTTCTCGCCGACGATCTTTCAGGAGGCATCGACCCTGTCCAGCCAGCTGAGCCTGGTCTCGGCCGGGATGGGCCTGGGGCTGGTCGGCTCCGAGGCGCAGCTGCACACGCCACGCAATGTCGTGCTGCGGGATATCGCCGACCTGAAGATTTCCTTCCGGCTGGTCCTGATCTGGCGCCGGGACAACAAGACCCCGGCACTCGCGAAATTCGTGGAAAGTTTCTAGGCCGATCGCTTCTGCCGACGCTCGCAGTCCTGCAGCGTCAGGGCAGCCAGGCGCGGCATCACGTCCTTTGCAAAGAGCGTGAGATTGTCGGCCGTCCCCTTGTGATCCAGCGTTCCGGCCTGCCCCATCATCAGCAGGTTGCCGAAGCCGCCGACCTCCAGATAGAAACGCTCCATCTGCTCGACGACGTCGTCGGGCGTTCCAACGAACATCAGGCCGGCATCCATGTATTGCTCGACGGTCGGATCTGCGGGCAGCGGCTGGCCGTCGCGCATGCGGGGGCTGAACTTGGAGCCGCCCTTGACCATGCGCAGGTTGTCCTCAACCGAGCTGAAGCCGGCGGGATTGCGGAACTGGTCGTCCAGCCGCTTCATCGTGTCGAAATATCCTTTCATCGCCGCCGCCCGCTCGAACGCGCGCGCGCGCGTGTCAGCCACGGACACGACCGCCAGATAGGCGAGCTTGTTCTCATCGGCGCTGCGGCCATGTGCCTCCTGATAGGCTTTCCGATACCCGTCGAAAACCGTGCGCGCCACGGCGCCGGACAGGAATGTCCCGCAGGTATAATCATACTTCGCGATCGCGGCGGCACTGCCGGCACTCGACGCCGTCATCCAGATCGGCGGGTGCGGCTGCTGGATCGCGCGCGGCCAGATGCCGACATTGCGATAGTCGAAATACTCGCCGCTCCAGGAGAAGTTGTCGCCCTGATTGGTCAGCGCTTCCACGATCAGGTCGTGCGCTTCCCAGAACCGGTCCATGAAGCGCGGCGGCGGCTTGTTCGACGAGAAGAGCTCGTATCCCGCACCCTTCACCAACCCGACATCCAGCCGCCCGCCGGAGATGGCATCGATCATCGCGATCTCCTCGGCCACGCGCAGCGGATCGCTGCGGTTCGCCAGAGGGATGCCAAGGGCCAGCAGGCGCGCGGTGCGGGTCTGTCGCGCGAGGATGCCGAGGGTCGTCATGCACGATGTCGACATGCAGGTGGCCGTCGAGTGGTGCTCGTTCACCATGATGTTGAGGCCGAGCTGGTCGGCCAGCATGTATTCGTCGAGATAACGATTGAGCAGCTGCCCCGCGGTCACCGGATCGCAATGGCGCGGCGGGATGGTTACACCCATCGAGCCCGGCAACTGCCACGCCGGATGGTAAGCCTGCTCGCTGAAATGCCAGACCTTCATGAGCGTGCTCCCTGCAGGGCTTTTTGCGCGGCAAACTCGACAATCAGATCGGCCACGCGCTGCGGCTGATCGGCATTGAGGCGGTGCCCGCACTTCTCGAGCGCCACGCACTGAACATTGGGCAGCGCCGCCTTGTAGGCCGGCCAATAGGTTGGCGGCACCAGCGCATCGTCCTTGCCCCAGGTGAGGAGCGTGGGAACGGTGGCCCGATGAAGACGCTGGGCCAGCTTGGGATCGTTCAGATAGGGCGACCAGCCGAACAGGCTCGTCGCTTCCCAGTTACGCATGACGCGTCGAATCCCGTTATCCGATAGCCGCGCCGGATCGAGCGATGCGCTCTCCGTCGATTGCTGCAGCCGCTCCGCGTCTTCGCGGGACAACATGAAGATATCGGCGAGGTCCTGCTGCCTGCGATTTGATGTCTTCAGGCCAAGCGGCGCGCCCAGCACAGCGCGGCCGATCCGGCTCTGATTCTTGATCAGGATTTCCGCGGCGATCCAGCCGCCGAACGACATGCCGGCCAGGCAGACGTCGGTCAGATCCAGGGCGTCCAGAAGATCGAGATAGAAATAGGCCAGATCGTCGACGGTGCTGAAATTCTTCGGAAGGTCGGTGGCGCCGAACCCGGGGTGCGACGGCGCATAGACGCGGAAATGAGCCGCCAGCCGGTCGATCAGGCCAAGCGACCCTTCCAGACCGTCCATACCGTGGAGAAACAGCAGGGGCCGGCCGGCGCCCTTGCAGATCAGTTCGACCGGAACACCGGCAACGATGTCGCTGGTCGCTCCCTCCAGAAGATCGTTCACGAGCCTCATTTTTCGCCTCTGTCCGCGATGCTTGGGATAGAGACTCGTGGAAAAGGAGCGATCCGTCCAATTCCTTCGGATGCGTCGGTATATGCCCTGAAGGTATTGGTCCGGCGGGGAATGCCTGTTTTGGCGATCAGTGCGCCTCTACCGGCCGGCGGCGAGATATTCGATCCCGAATTCCAGTCCGCTGGCGTGCAGCCAGCTCATGAAGCTGCCGAAGAAGCTGCGCGGGATGGCAAACTCGAATGTGTCCGCCGCCGCATGCCGCCAGAGCATCACCGGAACATGCGAGACGATGGTGGCCGCTGCATCGCCGGCCTTGAAGAGTCGCGGGTGCAGGTCCAGGCCGACGCCCTTGGCAAGTACAGCGCGGACAGACGCGCCGCTGACCGACACGATCCGGTAGCCGCCGCTCTGGTCCGTCACCGATGCGACGTGCTGCAGCTTGCCGGCAAGAGCGTCCGCGATGCCCGGATCAGAGGCGACGACCAGCCAGCGCCCGGGACCGATGCCGATGAAATACGGCGCGCCAGTCCCATGCACCCGGGACGCATCGGAGAGTTCGCATTTGAAATACGTTTGCACCCGTTCAGCCAGATCGGGAAAGCGGTCGCGGCGCAGGGCAACGATTGCCAGGCCGAGGCCGAGCTTTTCCTGAACGGTCACACCCGGAGGGCCGGCAGACTCGCCATGGCGGCCGGGCTGCAACGGGCCATTCATGACGATGGTTTCAGACACGGAGCCGCTGCCCTTCGGGATCGATGAAGACCGGCGAGCAGAGTTCGACTTCGGTGTCGCGGCCGCGAACCGGGTCGACCGCGCGGAGGCGCTCGCCGATCCGCTGCGGGCCATGTTTCACAAAGCCGAGGCCGATCCATTGGCCCAGCGACGGCGAGAACGCCACCGAAGTGACATAGCCCTCATCGTGTTCGATGGTCATCGGCGCGCCGAGCGGCAGAACATGCGCGCCGCCGGAGATACGGGCGGCGGGATCGACCGGTTTGATCCCGACCAGCGCCGGCCGCGCGGGGTCGAGCAGACCCGGGCGATTCGCCATCTGACGGCCGATGAAGTCCTTCTTCGTCGACAGCATCTTGCCAAGGCCGAGATCGTTGGCGGTCGTCTGGCCGTTCAGCTCGCCGCCGCCGGCATGTCCCTTCTCGATGCGCATCACTCCCAGGGCTTCGGTGCCATAGGGCACGATGCCGAAGTCCCGTCCCGCGTCCATGATCGCGCGAATGATCCGGTCGCCATGCTGCGCCGGCACCGCCACCTCGTAGGCCGGCTCGCCCGAGAACGAGAGCCGGAACAGGCGGCCGGGGATGCCGTCGATGACGACCGATGCCGCGCCGAGATAGGGAAACGCCGCGTTCGAAACGTCGAAGGGCCCCACCAGCCTTGCAACGACCTCCCGCGATTTCGGCCCGGCAATCGAGAACTGCGCCCAGTGATCGCTGACCGACGCCAGCTGGACATCCAGCGCCGGCCACAGAACCTGCCGGCAGAATTCCAGGTGCTGCATGACCGGACCGGCATTCGCCGTGGTCGTGGTCATGACGTAATGATCGGCGGCAAGACGCGCCGTCGTGCCGTCGTCCATCACGAAGCCGTCATCGCGCAGCATCAGACCGTAGCGCGCCTTGCCGACCGGCAGGGTCGAGAACGTGTTTGTGTAGACGAGATCGAGAAGGGCGCCGACATCCGCGCCCTGAATGTCGATCTTGCCCAGGGTCGAGACGTCGCACACGCCCACGGATAAGCGAACTGAGCGAACTTCGCGTGTGACCGAAGTCAGCCAATCCTCCTCGCCGGGTCGCGCATACCATTGCGCCCGCATCCAGGCGCCACTTTCGACAAACGAGGCCCCGTTCTCCGCCGCCCAGTCATGGCTGGGTGGCAGGCGCATGGGACGGAAGTCTTTTGCGCGATGATGCCCAGCAAAGGCGCCGATCGCGACAGGAACATGCGGCGGCCGGGGGCGGATCGATCCGACATCCTGAACGGCACTGCCGCTGATCCGGGCAAGCGCGACATGTCCCGCGAAATTCGACAGCTTGCCCTGATCTGTCGCCATGCCGAGCGTGGTGTAGCGCTTCAGATGCTCGACCGACCGGAATCCCTCGCGATGCGCAAGTTCAATATCCGAAACCGTGACGTCATGCTGGAAGTCCACGAACGCTTTGCCGCCCGGTGTCATGAGATGCCAGAACGGCGTCGCGTCCGTTGAGTCATCGCTGGCGCGTGGCGGTTTCTCCGGCGCGGCAGTGAAGCCAGCGTCCTCAGCAGCTTTCGCGCCGGCTGCGAGACCCGTTGCCAGCGCAGAAGACAGGGCAAAGTCACCGGCAACCGCACCCGCTGCCGTCATGCCGGGCGGCATGTCGCCGGGAACAAACGCCGCGATCTTTTCCGACCATACTGGCCGCGCGCCGTGATGGCTCGCCAGACCGAGATTGGGCGACCAGCCGCCGGCAACCGCCAGACAATCGACATCGACACGAATGCGGCCTCGCGCCGAAGCAATGTCGATCGCCTGCAATCCCTTTGCGCCGTGTGTCGCCAGAACCGAGCTTCCCGCATAGACGCGCGCGCCGGCGCGTTGCGCAGCCGAAACAAGATCGGACCGGACATCCGGGCGTGCATCGATAACCGCTTCAACCGCGATACCCGCCGCGGCGAGATCGGAAACCGTTTTCCATCCATCGTCATTCGCTGTGAACACCGCGACGCGCCGGCCCGGGGTCGCGCCGAAGCGGCTGACATAGGTCCGCACCGCCGAGGCCAGCATGAGTCCCGGCCGATCATTGCCGGCGAATGTCATCGGCTGCTCCGTGGCACCGCCGGCCAGCACGACACGGCGCGCCACGATCTTCCAGAGGCGCTGACGTGGCCTGAAGGGGGACGGTACCGGATGGTGATCCTCCACCTTCTCCAGCGCGCCATAGGTTCCGGTATCGTAGGCGCCGAACACGGCCGTCCGGCGCATGATGCGGACCTCGGACAGCGACGACAGTTCCTTCTCGACCTCATCGACCCAGAGCGCGCCCGGCCGGCCGTCGATCTCAAACCGTTCCGACAGCAGACGGCCGCCCAGGCGGAAGTCCTCTTCGCACAGGATCACCCGCGCCCCCGCGCGCGCCGCCGTGCGGGCGGCCATCAGTCCGGCGGGTCCGCTGCCGATCACCAGCACGTCGCAGAACGCGGTGGCCTTTTCATAGTGATCGGGATCGGCCACCGCCGCCGCGCGACCGAGACCGGCGGCCCGGCGGATGACCGGCTCGTAGAGCGCTTCCCACAGCCGCGCCGGCCACATGAAGGTCTTGTAGTAGAAGCCCGCGACGAACAGCGGAGACAGAAACGAATTCACAGCCATCACATCGAAGGCGAGAGACGGCCAGCGATTCTGGCTCTGCGCCAAAAGGCCGTCATAGAGCTCAATCGTCGTCGCCTTGGTGTTCGGCTCCCGCCGTGCGCCGCTGCGCAACTCGACAAGCGCGTTCGGCTCTTCCGATCCCGCCGTCAGAATGCCGCGCGGCCGGTGATATTTGAAAGACCGCCCGACCAGCCGCACGCCATTGGCAACCAGCGCCGATGCCAGCGTGTCGCCCGCGTAGCCGCCATAAGTCTGGCCATCAAAGGAGAAGCCGAGCGGACGGGTGCGGTCGATCAGGCCGCCCTGATCCAGCCGGTGTGTTTGCCGCGTCACTTGGCACGCTCCGGCGACGTCGCCATCTCGACCGAGAAAATCTCATGCGTGCGCGTGTCGCGCGTGACGATCAGCCAGGCGCGGCAGCCGGAGGCGTGATACCAGAACTCGCGCAGCCGCCCGGCGGGATTGTCGCGCATGTAAACGTACTCGACCCACGCCGTTGCATCGGCGCCCTCCGCCGGCCGGCGCGGTGCCGCGTCGCCCAGATACGCGAATTCGTGGGCGTCGCGGTCGCCGCAATAGGGGCAGGCGATGCGCATCAGTGATGATTCGGCTGCGCGCCGCGGCCGTTCTCATGGAGAAGCCGGCCGGTCGCGAAACGGTCGAGACGATAGGCGGCGGCAACCTCGTGCGGTTCGTCGCGCGCGATGAGATGCGCGAAGCACAAGCCGGAGCCCGGCGTTGCCTTGAAACCGCCATAGCACCAGCCGCCGTTGAAATAGAGACCGCCGACCGGCGTGCGGTCGATGATGGGACTTCCGTCCATGGTCATGTCGGCAATGCCGCCCCAGCTGCGCAGCATGCGGATGCGACCGATCATCGGCATCAGCGCCATGCCGCCTTCGCACACATCCTCGACCACCGGCAGATTGCCACGGCTGGCATAGGTGTTGTAGCCGTCGAGATCGCCGCCGAAGACAAGACCGCCCTTGTCCGACTGGCTGATATAGAAATGGCCGGCGCCAAAAGTGATCACGCCGGGCAGCAGCGGCTTCACACCTTCCGACACAAAAGCCTGCAGGACATGACTTTCGATCGGCAGCCGCAGGCCGGCCAGGGCCGCGACCCGCGATGAATTGCCGGCCACCGCCATGGCAACCTTCTTCGCCTTGATGGCTCCTCGCGTGGTGGTCACGCCCACGACCGCGCCATCGACGATGTCGATCCCGGTGACTTCGCAGTTCTCGATGATGTCGACGCCGAGCCGGTCGGCGGCGCGGGCATAGCCCCAGACCACGGCATCGTGCCGGGCCGTGCCGCCGCGCCGCTGCAGCAGCCCGCCCCGGATGGGGAACCGCGCATTCTCGAAATCCAGAAACGGCGCGATTCCGCGGACCCCCGCCTCATCCAGCAATTCGGCATCGACGCCATGCAGCCGCATGGAATTGCCGCGACGCGCGAACGCATCCCGCTGCGCGTCGGAGTGATAGAGGTTCAGCACGCCGCGCTGGCTGACCATGGTGTTGTAGTTGATGTCCTGCTCCAGCCCTTCCCAGAGCTTGAGCGAGAGCTCGTAGAACGCCTCGTTGCCCTGTAGCAGATAGTTGGAGCGGATGATCGTGGTGTTGCGGCCGGCATTGCCGGAGCCGATCCAGCTTTTTTCCAGAACCGCGATGTTCCGCAGACCGTGATTGCGCGCCAGGTAATACGCGGTCGCCAGACCGTGACCGCCGCCGCCGACAATCACGGCATCGTAGGACGCTTTCGGGTTCGGCTTGCGCCAGACCTCCGGCCAGTCGCGATGGCGCGCCAGGGCCTGACGGGCAAGGCTGAAGATGGAGTAGCGCATCGCGTCGTTCAGCCTCGCGGCCGATCAGCAATCCAGTGTTCGATCCCGCTCCCATTGCGTCAGATGACCGCAATAGGAATTCCACTCGCCGTTCTTCAGCTTGAGATAGGCGGTGACGAACTCGTCGCCCAGCGCCTCTTTCATGACCTTCGATCCCTGGAACGCCCGCAACGCATCCAACAGGTTGAGCGGCAGGCGCTTGGGATTCTTCAGCGTATGTCCGTCCGTGTACATGTTGATGTCCAGCCGCTTTCCGGGATCGCGGCTGTTGTTCATGCCGTCCAGCCCAGCCGCGACGATTGCCGCCTGCAGCAGATAAGGATTGGTGGCGCCATCGGGTAGCCGGAACTCGAACCGGTCCCCGTCGGGAATGCGGATCATGTGCGTGCGGTTGTTGCCGGAGTAGGTGACCGTGTTCGGTGACCACGTCGCACCCGACAAAGTCGGCGGCGCGTTGATGCGCTTGTAGGAATTCACCGTCGGATTGGTCAGCGCGCACAATGACTCGGCATTGTGGATCAGGCCGCCCATGAAAGCATAGCCGAGCTTCGAGATGTTCATCTCGCCCTTGGCATCGACGAAGACATTTTTGTCGCCCTTCCACAGCGACATATGCGTGTGGCACCCGTTGCCGGTCAGGTTGGAGAACGGCTTGGGCATAAAGGTCGCGCGGAAACCGTGTTTCTCGGCAATCGCCTTCACCATGTATTTGAAGAAAGCATGCCGGTCGGCGGTGACCAGCGCCTTGTCGTACTGCCAGTTCATCTCGAACTGGCCGTTCGCATCCTCATGGTCGCTCTGGTACGGATTCCAGCCGAGCGCCAGCATGGCATCGCTGATTTCAGTGATCACGTCGTAGCGCCGCATCAGCGCGGACTGGTCGTAGCAGGGCTTGTCCTGAGAGTCGGCCTGATCCGAGATCCCCGAACCGTCGGCGGTGATCAGGAAAAATTCGCACTCGACGCCGGTCTTGAGCGTGTAGCCCTTCTTGTCGAGCGCGCCCAGCAGCTTCTTCAGCAGGTTGCGCGGCGCATGCGCGATGGGCTTGCCCTCCATCCAGGGATCGGCGGCCAGCCAGCCGACTTCCGGCTTCCACGGCAGTTGAATCAGTGTCTCGGGGTCGGGTTTGGCAAACACATCGGGATCGGCGGGCGTCAGGTCCAGCCAGCTCGCGAACCCCGCAAAACCGGCCCCGGATTTCTGCATCTCGCCGATCGCCGCCGCCGGCACCAGCTTGGCGCGCTGCGTGCCCATGAGATCGCAGTAGGAAATCAGGAAATACTTGATCCCGCGTTTCCTGGCTTCCTTGGCAAGATCGATCACAACCTACCCCCTATCAGAATCGCCCCGGTATCCAGTCAGTCCCCGCCAGCGGCACCCGGGCCATGGCGGCCGCTTCGATGGTCAGCGCCACCAGATCCTCGGGCTCCAGATTATGCACATGGCTCTTGCCGCAGGAGCGCGCGATGGTCTGCGCCTCGAGTGTCAGCACAGAGAGATAGTTCGACAGGCGCCGTCCCGCGAGCACCGGGTCGAGCCGCGCCGCCAGAACCGGATCCTGGGTCGTGATGCCGGCCGGATCGCGACCCTCATGCCAGTCATCGTAGGCACCGGGCACGGTGCCAAGCTTCGCATATTCAGCCGCGTGGATCGGATCGTTGTCGCCCAGCGCGACCAGCGCCGCCGTGCCGATGGACACCGCATCCGCGCCGAGCGCCAGCGCCTTGGCAACATCGGCGCCGTTGCGGATGCCGCCGGAAACGATCAGCTGCACCTTGCGATGCATGCCGAGTTCCTGCAGCGCATTCACCGCCGGGCGGATCGCCGCCAGGATCGGCAGGCCGACATTTTCAATGAAGACATCCTGCGTCGCGGCGGTGCCGCCCTGCATGCCGTCCAGCACGATCACATCGGCGCCCGACTTCACCGCCAGCGCCACGTCGTAATAGGGACGGCTGGCGCCGACCTTCACGTAGATCGGCTTCTGCCAGTCCGTCAGTTCGCGCAATTCGCCGATCTTGATCTCGAGATCGTCGGGGCCCGTCCAGTCCGGATGCCGGCAGGCCGAACGCTGGTCGATACCCTCGGGCAGGACCCGCATCGCGGCCACGCGCGGGGAAATTTTCTGGCCCAGCAGCATTCCGCCACCGCCCGGCTTCGCCCCCTGCCCGATCACCACTTCGATCGCGTCGGCCCGTCGCAGATCGTCCGGGTTCATGCCGTAGCGCGAGGGCAGATACTGATAGACGAGGATGCTGGAATGCTCGCGCTCCTCCGGCGTCATGCCGCCATCGCCGGTGGTCGTCGACGTGCCGACCTGCGAGGCGCCACGGCCCAGCGCTTCCTTCGCCTGCGCCGACAGCGCGCCGAAACTCATCCCGGCAATAGTGATGGGAATCTTGAGCTCGATCGGCTTCTTGGCGAAGCGTGAACCCAGCACAACGTTGGTGCCGCATTTCTCGCGATAGCCTTCCAGTGGATAACGGCTCACCGAGGCACCGAGAAACAGCAGATCGTCGAAATGCGGCAGCTTGCGCTTGGTCCCGCCGCCACGGATGTCATAAATCCCGGTTGCCGCCGCGCGGCGGATTTCCGACAGCGACAGGTCGTCGAAGGTCGCGGATTTGCGCGGTTCGGTGCGGGGCTGATGTACGCTCATGGCTCAGTACGACGCTGCGTTATCGACATGGAAGTGATAGAGGCGGCGCGCTGACCCGTAGCGCTTGAATTCGGACACATCGACCTGGCCGTCCAGACCTGCCGCCTTCAGCAGCCGCGCCAGCTTGGCACGATGGTTGTCCCGCATCTGCTTGGGCACGCAATCGGCGCCCAGGCTTGTCACATTGCCGCGGACGAAAAGACGCGCTTCATAAAGCGAATCGCCCAGCGCCTCGCCCGCATCGCCCAGCACGACGAGGCTGCCGGCCTGCGCCATGAACGCGCTCATGTGGCCGATGGAACCCTTCACCACGATATCGACGCCCTTCATGGAAATGCCGCAGCGCGCCCCGGCATTGCCGTCGACGACGAGCAGCCCGCCGCAACCGGTGGCGCCCGCGGACTGGCTGACATCGCCTTTCACATGCACGCGGCCCGACATGATGTTCTCGGCAACCCCGACACCGGCATTGCCCTCGACCACGATCGACGCCTGCTTGTTCATGCCGGCGCAGTAATAGCCGACATGCCCGTCGATCTCGATCGTCACCGGCGCATCGGCACCAACGGCAACAGAGTGTTGGCCGCGCGGATTGAGGACGCGCAGATGATCGCCGGCATCCGGCTTCAGGCCATGAATGAATCCATTGAGCTCGCGCAGCGGCGTGGCGGCGAGATCGAAGCTGCGGGTGTTGGGCCGCTGCGTCACTGCGGCCGCCCCCAGAAATAGACCTTCGCCGGCTCCGGCTCGAAGACACGCCCGGATTTCACATCCGGCAGATCGACCAGGGCGCGATATTCGGTGCCGAACGCGACGTAGGAGTCCGTCTCCACCATGACAGCGGGTTTGCAGGCGATAGGATCGCGCAGAACCGCGAACCCGGTCTCTGTCCCGACCACGAAGGTGTAGAAGCCGTCGAGGTCTGACAGCGCGAGATTGAGCGCCGCCTGCAGATCATGGCCCTGGCTGAGCCGCCAGGTGATGTAGCCGGCGGCGACTTCCGTATCGTTCTCGGTCTTGATGGACACGCCGTCGCGCTGCAGCTGCCGCCGCACCGCATTGTGGTTCGAGAGCGAGCCGTTATGCACCAGGCACTGATCGGGGCCGGTGGAAAAGGGATGCGCGCCGTCGGTCGTGACGGCGGACTCGGTCGCCATCCGCGTATGGCCGATGCCATGTGTGCCCGACATGCCGCTGAGATCGAAGCGCAGCGCCACATCGGCGGGCTTGCCGACTTCCTTGTAAAGTTCCATACGGGTGCCACGACCGACCACCGTGACATCAGGCGACAGCATGCGCACCAGCGCAATGACTGACTCTTCCTGAGCCGCTGGAATGCTCAGTACGATATGGGTATCGCGGCGGACAATGCCGACCGCCTCCCCGAACTGCTTTTTCAGCGCCGCGGCGACAGGATCGAAATCGGCGGCCTTGCCGTAGCGCAGCGTCACCTTGGTGCGGCCGGCGGCGCCGTCGCCATAAACCGCGACCCCGGCCGAATCCGGCCCGCGATCCGTCATGGTGACCAGCATCTGCGACAACAGCGCGCCGAGGCTGGGTTTCAGCTCCGGCTTTTTCAGGAACAATCCGACGATTCCGCACATCGGCGGGCTCCTCGACGAGGCAAGACGATCCCTCTTCTTCGCATCCGCGAAGGCGGCCTGTCAACGGCATAAGAAACTTTTTTTCTTCACACGAAACTCGACTATAAAGGGCCCGCAGAAACGAGGGACGGGAATGCGGCGGATCAGAAAGAAAAGCACCGGGGCGACAGAGATCAAGACCGGCTCATCGGCGCCCACGGCCTCGAAGCGCAGCCTTGAGGCCGGCATCGGCGCGGAAGTGCGGCGGCTGCGCAAGTCGCTCGACCTGACCATCAACGAGTTGTCGACGACATCGGGACTTTCGGTCGCCACCCTCTCGAAGATCGAGAACGGCGCGATCTCCCCATCGCTGGCGACACTCGATGCGCTGGCGAAGGCGCTGAACGTCTCCATCAGCCAGCTCTTTGCGGAAAGCGACGAACAGCGCGACTGCTCGTTCGTCAAGGCGGGACGCGGCGTGCGGATCGACCGGCGCGGCACCAAGGCCGGTCATCTCTACGACCTGCTGGGACACTCGCTCTCAGGCGACATCGCCGTCGAGCCTTACCTGATCACGCTGAAGAAGGACGCCGAGCCGTTCACGCGGTTCCGGCATGCCGGCCTGGAGATGATCTACATGCTGTCCGGCACGGTTCTCTACCGGCACGGCGAGCGGAACTACCGGCTGGAACCCGGCGACACGCTCTTCTTCGACGCCGCCGCCCTGCACGGCCCGGCGGAGCTGATCGAAGCCCCGATGCACTATCTCTCGGTGATCATCTATCCGCGGCAGCGGCGATAGATCAGCGGGCCCGCCGCCCCCGCTTCATCCCTGCTTGTTCAGGATCTGCTCCAGCTTGTGCAGGACTTCCATCGCCGGCAGGACGTCCTTGACGCTTGATATCGGCTGCCGCTTTTCCTTGATCGCGGCAAAGAACTCGCGATCTTCGAGTTCGATGCCGTTCATCGACACGTCGACCTTCGACACGTCGATCTTCTGATCCTTGCCGTCGACGAGATCGTCGTAGAGCGCCTTAAAGGTGCCTTTGTCGCCGATATAGCGGAAGAACGACCCGAACGGACCGTCGTTGTTGAAGGACAGCGACAGGGTGAGGATCGCTCCCGACGGAACTTTGAGCTGAATGCTCATATCCATGGCGATCTTGAGCTCGGGGTGAATCGGACCCTGGACAGCATGCACGACTGACGGGACTTCGCCGGTCTGATGGATAAACAGATCGACCGTGTGGCAGGCATGGTGCCACAGCAGATGATCGGTCCAGGTCCGTGCCTGGCCAGCCGCATTCATATTGCTGCGCCGGAAGAAATAAGTCTGCACATCCATCTGCTGGATCTTCAGCTCACCGGCCTTGATCTTCTTGTGGATGTATTGATGGCTGGGGTTGAAACGTCGAACGTGGCCAGCCATGGCGATCGTGCCGGTTTCCTGAGCGACGCGCTGGATGCGCTGGGCGTCCTCCAGCGAATCCGAGATCGGGATCTCGATCAGGACATGCTTGCCGGCTTTCATGCACTGCACGGCCTGATCGGCGTGGATCTGCGTCGGACTTGCAATGATCACCGCCTCGATACCGGGCTGCTTGAGGCTCTCGCCAAGATCCGACGTCCAATGCGGGATCTTCCACTTCTTAGCGACTTCCTCGACGCCGGCCGGACGGCCGCCCGCAAGCGACGCGACCTCAATGCCCGGAATATTGGCAATGGCTTCAAGATGTTTGATGCCGAAGGCGCCCTGCCCGGCGAGACAAATCTTCATGGTTCCGTCCTCTAATTCGCTGCTTGTATCAGGCTGCTTGCCGCTTCGACGCGAAGGGCTTGTTCTCAAGAATGGTATGGCCGACAGCTGTGTTCGAGGCCGGCACGTGATAGAAGCGGTGCGCCTCGATCACTTCGGGGTCGAGCGCGCCACGCGCGATCAACCACATGACAAGCTCAATCCCTTCCGAACCCGCTTCGCGCATATATTCGAGATGCTTCAGCTTCACCAGTTCCTCGGGGTGATTGATGAAGTTATCGAGGAACTGGCGATCGAAGTTGGAGTTGATGAAGCCGGCGCGAGGGCCCTGCAGCTGATGCGACATCCCGCCGGTACCGAAGATGACGACGCGCAGGTCCTGATCGAACGACTCAACAGCCTTGCGGATGGCCTTGCCGAGATTGAAGCAGCGGCGCCCGGTCGGCGGCGGATATTGGATGACGTTGACGCAGAGGGGAATAACCCGGAACGGCCACTCGTCGACTTTGCCGCACATCAGCGATAGCGGCACCGTGAGGCCATGATCGACCTCCATCTTGTTGACGATCGTGAGATCGAACTCATCGAGAATCACCGACTGGGCGATATGCCACGCAAGGTCGGGGTGACCCTTCACTACGGGAACCGGGCGCGGGCCCCAGCCCTCATCGGCGGGACGGAATTCCTCAGCGCACCCGAGCGCAAAGGTGGGAATGACCTCGAGCGAGAATGCGGACGCATGATCGTTATAGACGAGGATCACCACATCGGGCTTGGCATCGGCGATCCATTTCTTCGAGAATTCGTAGCCGTCGAACACCTTCTTCCAATAGGGCTCGTTGGTCTTTCCATTGTCAAACGCGGCGCCGATCGCCGGCACATGGGAAGTGGTGACGCCTGCAATAATATTAGCCACGATTTTTCCACTCGGATGTATAGCGGTTGCCGTCGGGATTGCGGCCACCTTTGATCATCATCTGAAGATATTCTTCCTGCGTCGAGCCGGTCATGAGCGCAGCGAGATTCTGGAACGACAATCCGTCGGTCGCGCCCAGCTTGGACGTGTAGTAGATGTTGCCGCCGAGCCGGATCATCTCGTTCCACTCGCGCTTCAACACCGCCTGCCGCTGCGCCGGCGACATGGGAAACTTGTCGAGATAGTCCGCCTCATTTGCCTTGAAGGCCTTGCGGTTCTCATCCTTCATGAGCGACATGCAGAACATGTTGAGGTGATACCCCTCGCGCGACTTCGCCGCGTCGAACACGGTCGTGCCTGGGATGTCGTCATATTCTCGCTGGTTCGCCATTTTATCCTCTGCCTGAAATAACGGCTGTTCGTTAGTGCCGTTCCGGCCAATAAAGGCGGCCGGGATTATCGACCAACAAGGCCTTTTGTAAAGCGGGCGTCGGCGCGAATTTCGGGATCATATCGACGAGCGCGCCGTCATCCGGCGCATGCGTCGTCATGTTCGGATGCGGCCAGTCGGTTCCCCACAGGATGCGGTCCGGAAAACGTTCGGTCAAGGCACGCGCAAACGGAATGACGTCTTCGTAGGGCGGACCTTTCTTGCTCAGCCGCTCGGGGCACGTGACTTTGACCCAGATATTCTTGTTCTCATCGAGCAGCTTCAGATACTGCTGGAACTCCGGATTATTCACGGGCTTGCTGGTATCGGGCACCGACATGTGGTCGAGCACGACTGTCGTCGGGATCGCCTTGATGAACGGTGTCATCTGCTGGAGCATCGACTCTTCGAAGTACACCACGACATGCCAGCCCAACGCCTTCACGCGGTTGGCGATGCCGAGGAACACTTCGGGCGGGGTTTTGTCGACGAGCCGCGGCAGGAAATTGAAACGCACGCCGAGCACCCCCGCTTTGTGCATGACGGCGAGTTCCGCGTCGGTCACCTTCGGACTCACCGAGGCAACGCCTTTGGCGCGGCCGTTGGCGTTGTTCAGCGCATCGACAAGTGCCGCATTGTCATTGCCATGACAGCTAGCCTGGACGATCACATTCTTGTCGAAGCCGAGGAAGTCGCGCAACGCGAACAGTTTCTGGTACGGGGCGTCGCAGGGCGTGTATTTACGTTCAGGTGCGTAGGGAAACTTATCGGCAGGACCGAACACATGGCAGTGCGCGTCGATAGCCCCGGGCGGCGGCGAAAAAAGCGGCTTGGATGGGTTCGGATGGAATGGAATATATCCGGCGTCCATGACCTGAGCGGGCTCCCTTATACGGCTAATCAACGGCTCGTTCCGGAGCCTTCCGGGGCATACTAAGTCAGGCCGAAGGGCTTTTTTCAAGGCTGCATTTATCGCGTATTAACAGAAAATCAGGCCCCGGAAACACCGACATAAACAGCGGCAATCCGAGTTATTCCGTGCTCGATTGATGGCCATGGACGCAGAACCATCGCGGCCTCAGCTTCACCGAAACGCTGATGCAAGACGCAGATCCGAGGCAGCCATGCCGCAGATTCGGTGATTATCTATCCGCGTGCGCGGCGATGAGCGGGCGTGCGCCGTTTGGGATTGTCTGCGGCGCCTTGTTGAGATTTTCGATCGCGAATCCGGCCGCGGCCTTGTAGCCGGCCATGAATTCGTTGCGCTCTTTGGAGGGGACAACGTCCTCGATGTTGTCGAACGTGCCGCCGCATCGCTCGTCCACGATGTTGAGCAGGCCGAACGGCCCCGCGCCGCGATTGCGCAGGACAAGCTGCGAGATCGGGCCGCACAGCCTGTCGTCAAAGGCGGCGAGCGCCTCGGGCGTAACCCCATTCTCGACCATCACGCTCCCCAATATGCGGGCATCGACGATAGCCTGACTGCCGCCGTTCGAGCCGGTCGGGTACATGGCGTGCGCGGCGTCGCCCAGCAGCAGCACCGGCCCGTCCCGCCAGGTGTGGACAGGATCGCGGTCGATCATGGGATTTTCGAAGGCGCTCTCCGACTGCCGGATCAGGGCCGGAACATCGAGCCAGTCCCAGACCCAGTTATCGAAATGATGGGCGAAGTCGCTCGTGCTCACCTCCCGGAACCAGCCGGCCTGCTTCCAGCCCTCGCTGTTATCCATCGTGACCTCCGCGATCCAGTTGATCATCGAGAGACCGGTCTGCGGATCGGGATGGGAGATCGGATAGAAGACGACACGCTGGCGATGCGTGCCGAGGCCAACGAAAGACGAGCCAGAGCGGATCGGCTTCGCCCAGGTCGTGCCGCGCCACATGACGGCACCACCCCAGTGGATCGGCGGCTGATCGGGATGCATCTGCGCCCGGATGGCGGAGTTGATGCCGTCGCAGCCAATGAGCAAAGCGCCATCCGTCTCCGAGGTCGAACCGTCGGCGTGTTCGATCATCGCCGTCACACCTTTGAGAGTTTTCCGGTAACCCATCACCCGACTGCCCAGCCGGACCGCGTGCGGGCCGAGCCGCTCCAGCACCTTTTGATGCAGCAGCATGTGAAAGCGGCCGCGATGAACCGCGTATTGCGGCCATTTGTATCCGGCCAGGAGTCCCCGGGGCTCAGAGTAGATATCGTTGCCGTTCAGCCCGACCAGCGCCCATTCTTTTGCCGGCAGGCCGACGCGGTCGAGATCGTCCTCTGTGATGCCGAGATCGTAGAGCTCGCGCACGGCATTGGGCTGCATGTTGATGCCGACGCCGAGCGGGCGCATCTCGCGGACCGCCTCGAAGACGATGCAGGGCACGCCGATCTGGTGGAGGGTCAGGGCCGTCGCCAGCCCGCCGATGCCGCCGCCGGCAATGATCACGACGTTATTCGTCACCCGTAAGCTCCGACAGTTGGGCTAACTAACGTACCTGGGTTCCAGTCTCTTTAGAGACGTAGAGCTTTGTATTCTGGAGAGCCCATATGGCGATTGTCTTCTGCCGGGTCGGTTGATCTGTATTGACAACCACGACATGTATCCCGTCGGACAGCAATCGCTCAACCCGCCACGAAAATCTAGCGTTGTCCCGCTCGCTAAAGATCTGACCCACTTCAATCTGCATTTGCGTCGACGTCCTTCAGTGGGCCGCGTTCTTGCCTGAAGGGCGCGATACGGGCAATTGTGGCTCGAACAATTTAATCGATTGGTGCCCCTGGCCGGACTTGAACCAGCACGTCCTTGCGGACAACAGATTTTGAGTCTGCCGCGTCTACCATTCCACCACAGGGGCATAGGGCGGGCATCATAGTCATCGACGGACCCCGGTCAATGCGGCTGGCAACGCCCTGTCCAGCGGCATCGCCGTTACGGTTTTGTGAGCAGACCGGCGCCGGCTGGGTGGTTGCGCCACCCGCCGTCTCCTGATACATCCGCCGCGCCCTCTTTTTCTGGATCTTTCCGCCGGTGCTGCGCCGCCTCTACGACTGGACGATGGAAATGGCGGCGCGTCCCAATGCGCTGCGCGTGCTGGGCGTCGTCTCCTTCGCCGAAAGCTCGTTCTTCCCGATCCCGCCCGACGCCATGATCATACCGATGGTGCTGGCGCGGCCGGAACAGGCGTGGCGCATCGCGCTTGTCGCCACCGTCACATCGGTGCTGGGTGGAATTCTCGGCTATGCCATCGGCTATTACCTGTTCGAGACGATCGGTCTGTGGGTGATCGAACTCTACGGCTACGCCGAGAAGTTCGAAGCCTTCCGGCACGCCTACGCCGAGTGGGGATTGTGGATCATCCTGATCAAGGGCCTGACGCCGATTCCCTACAAGCTGGTGACCATCGCCAGCGGCGCGGCAGCCTTCGATTTCTGGATATTCGTTGCCGCGTCGATCGCCACGCGCGGCGCGCGCTTCTTCATCGTGGCGGCGCTGCTGAAATATTTCGGGCCGCCGATCCGCGACTTCGTCGAGCGGCGACTGACGCTTGTGACCACAATCTTTATGGTCGGTCTGGTCGGCGGCTTCATCGCCGTGCGTTATCTGGTCTAGCCGTTTTCCCTCTTCGTTACCCCGCACTTGATGCGGGGTCCATCCGCAGCGCCCAGAAACAAGACCGCCGGCGCTGCTTAAAGCAACGCCAGCGCATGTTGAAACATGGACCCCGCATCAAGTGCGGGGTGACCGGGACTTCGCCCCGGTCACTTCGGCTGCGGCACGATGCGCAGATAGGGCTTCGGCGCTTTCCAGCCGTTCGGATAAATCTTCTTGGCTTCGTCATCGCTGACGGTGCCGGCGATGATCACATCGTCGCCGTTCTTCCAGTTGACCGGTGTCGCCACGCGATGCTTCGCGGTGAGCTGCATGGAATCGATGACCCGCAGCACCTCGTCGAAGTTGCGGCCCGTGGTCATCGGATAGACCAGTATCAGCTTGATCTTCTTGTCGGGGCCGACGACGAACACATTGCGGACCGTCTGGTTGTCGGCCGCCGTGCGCTTGGGATCGCCGACCGCCTCGGCCGGCAGCATGTCCCAAAGCTTGGCAATGCGCAGATCCGGATCGCCGATCACAGGATAGTTGGGTGCGTGGCCCGTCGCGTCCTTGATATCGTTTGCCCAGCGTGAATGGTTGTCGACCGGATCGGCGCTGAGGCCCATGATCTTGACGTTGCGCTTGTCGAATTCCGGCTTGATCCGGGCCATGTAGCCAAGCTCGGTCGTGCAGACCGGCGTGAAATCCTTGGGATGCGAAAACAGGACGGCCCATGAATCGCCAACCCAGTCGTGGAACTTGATCTTGCCTTCCGTCGTCTCGACTTCGAAATCCGGTGCCGTTTCGCCGATACGCATGATCTTTCCTCCTGAAAGATTAGGCCCGCCGTTTATTTCGGGACTGCCTGCCGGTAACACAAGGCGCGCGGGAAAGAAAATGACAACCGGATAGCATCCGCCCTACGGTGACTCCCGTACGTTGACAGGCCCATGATCCTCTCCACCCGCTCCACCGCCCTACTCGTTCTGGTCGCCAGCGCCGCCCTGCTCCTGGGTGCGCTTGCGTTTCAATATCTCGGTGGCCTCGCTCCCTGCGTGCTCTGCATGTGGCAGCGCTACGCCCACGCGGCCGCGATTGCCCTTGCTCTGGTTGCGGTCTTTGCGCCGCATCGCATCGCGCCGCTTCTCCTCGCCGCTGCCGGCCTTGCCCTTCTGGCGGGTGCCGGCATCGCCGGATTTCATGTCGGGGTCGAACAACACTGGTGGCAGGGCACGGCGGAATGCGGCTCTACCATCGGACCCGCCGGGAGCATCGAAGAACTGCGCGCGCGCCTGATGGCACAACCGATCGTGCGCTGCGACGAGGTCGCGTGGTCGCTGTTCGGCGTCTCGATGGCGGGGTACAATCTGCTGTTCTCCGTGGCACTGGGCGCGCTCGCGCTGCTTGTCGCCTGGAAACAACTGCTGCCGAGACGCTTCGCATGACCGAAACCATCCGCCCGCGCCGTCTGCCCGGCGATCCCAGCCGCGAAGAGCAGGTTGCCCGTATCCTGCGGGTCGATCATGCCGGCGAATACGGCGCGGTCCGCATTTATGAGGGGCAGCTCGCCGTGCTCGGTAAGACGCCGGCCGGCAAAGTCATCCGCCGCATGGCGGATCAGGAGAAGAAGCATCTCGAAACCTTCGACCGGCTGCTGCCGCAGCGCCGCGTGCGGCCGACCGCGCTGGGGCCGCTCTGGCATGCCGCGGGCTTCGCGCTCGGCGCCGCATCGGCGCTTCTGGGCGAACGCGCGGCGATGGCCTGCACCGTGGCTGTCGAGGAAGTGATCGACGAGCACTATGCGGCACAGGCCAAGGCGCTCGGCGACGATGAGCCCGAGCTCAAGGCGACGATCGAGGAATTCCGCCAGGACGAGCTGGCCCATCGCGACGAGGCGCTGGCGCATCACGCGGCGCAGGCGCCGGGCTACGAAGTACTGACAGGTGCGGTGAAACAAGCATCCCGCCTGGCCATCTGGCTGTCCTCCCGCTTTTAATCGCCAGTGTTAGCCGTTTCGTCACGCAACGGCCCTTATCTCGCCACGTTCCCCCGGTAAGGTCGCCTCACGTTCAGCTCTGGCTGGGCCGCTTCCGAACAGGGAAGAACGAGGGGAGTTTCCGATGACCTCCAGAAAATGTCGCGACTACGAGCCCACACTGACTGAAGTGCTGGACGATCCCATGGTCCAGGCCGTGATGGCCCGGGACGGTGTCGACCGCACGGAGATCGAAGGTCTCGCGAAATCCGTCACCTCATCGCGGCGTCACAGCAGCGACGATGAGGACTGAGCTGGAGTGCCGACAACGGTTCCTTAACCGGTATCGGCGTAGTGTTCATGCAGCCAGTCAGCTCATGGAGGATCAGGCCATGCAGCGTACATATGAGTTCACGAACTCAGATTCGGGTTGGGCCTCGGTTCGCGAAGCCCTGACGTCCCTCAATCCCGCGACATTGTGGCGCGCCTGGCGCGAAGCCGAAGATGCCGTCTGCGTCATGGCGCAGCCGCAGGATCCAACTCCGCCCTCGACCCACTAAGCCATCCGGCTCAGACCGGATCCAGCTCGGAATCCCAGTAGAGGAAGTCGCGCCAGCTCTCGTGCAGGAAGTTGGGCGGGAACGACCGGCCGTTTTCCTGCAATTGCAACGCCGTCGGCTGTGCCGCGAGATGGCGCGGGAACATCTTCGCTTCGTGCGGACGCCGGTTTCCCTTGCGCAGGTTGCAGCTGCCGCAGGCGGTAACGACGTTCGTCCACAGGGTGCGACCGCCTTTGCTGCGCGGCACGATATGATCGAAGGTCAGTTCCTGCGTCGGAAAGCCGGTCCCGCAATACTGGCAGGTGAAGCGGTCGCGCAGGAACACATTGAAGCGGGTGAAGGCCGGCCGGCGATCGGCGTGGATGTATTCCTTGAGGGAGATGACGCTGGGCAGGCGCATTTCCATGCGCGGCGAGCGGATGACCGTGTCGTATTCGGAGACGATATTGACCCGGTTGAGAAACACCGCTTTCACGGTGTCCTGCCAGCTCCACAAAGACAAAGGAAAGTAGCTCAGCGGACGGAAATCCGCATTCAGGACCAAGGCTGGGCAATTATCGATCGGGGACACTGATACTCCCTTCTCGCGCCGGCTCCAGCACCCCGCAATCGCGAGGGCCAACCATCCTTAGATAGGGCACCCCGTATAAAAACACAATATGTCGCTGGGTGCGGCGCAGCGAGGTAACGAAAGGGTCATGTGGGACGGAGATGCCTGGCGAGAAACTCGATGCCCGCCGCAATCCCCTCCTCGTCGATGGAATGCGGCAGGCCGGGCCGAACCAGAGACTGCACTTCCAGCCCGGCGCCCTGCAGTGCCTTGGCGGCATGGGCCTGCGCGGCGAAGGGAACGATCGGATCGGCGTCGCCATGGATCAGGAGGACCGGCGGCTTTGAGGTCACCTCGCCCGCCAGCAGATCGGCGCCGACCAGCGCCCCCGAATAGCCCACCACGCCGGCCAGCGCCTTGGCCCGCCGCGGCGCTACATAGAGGGACATCATGGTCCCCTGCGAAAAACCCAGCAGGGCGACACTTTCATCCTTGAGACCGTAGCGGTCACGCTCGGCGTCAATGAAGGCGTTGAGAACCGGCGCCGCCGCCTGTACGCCCGCCAGCATTTTGGCCGGCGTGCGGTCCTGCAGGCTGAACCACTGCCGTCCGTACGGCGCCATGTCACAGGGATAAGGGCCGTCGGGTGAGACGAAGGCCGCGTCGGGCATCGCCTGCGCGAAATAGGGGGCGAGGCCGATCAGATCGTTGCCGTCGGCGCCCACGCCATGCAGTAGAAGGACCAGCCGCCGCGGCTTGCCGCCGGCTGTGGGCCCCAGACGCGGTCCGTCGAGAGAAATATCGGCCATCAGAACTCCTTTTTGCGGGAGCCAGTCCTAGCCCAGGCCCGATATATTGTCATCGATGACACAGACACAAATCGTGACCCGCTTCGCCCCCTCGCCCACCGGCCGCCTGCATCTCGGGCATGCTTACTCCGCGCTGTTCGCCTATGACGCGGCCAAGGCCGCCGGCGGGCGGTTCCTGCTGCGCATCGAGGATATCGACGAAACACGGTGCCGCCCGGATTTCGTGGAGGGCATCGAAGAGGACCTGCACTGGCTCGGCCTCGACTGGGACCCGCAGGTTCGCCATCAGTCGCGGCATCTCGGCGACTACTCGATCGCGCTGGGCCAGCTCGGCAATGACGGGCTGATCTATCCCTGTTTCTGTACCCGCGCCGCGATCAAGGCGGAGATCAAACGCTCGGGCGCCGCACCGCACGGTCCCGAAGGGCCGATCTATCCCGGCACCTGCCGCGACATGTCGGCCGAAGAATGTCAGGAGCGGATGGAGGCCGGAGAGCAGTTTGCGTTCCGCCTCGACATGGAAGAGGCGCTGTCGCGGGTCAGCGGACTCACCTGGCACGACCGCGCGCGCGGCAAGGTCAAGGCGCAGCCGGAGATCTTCGGCGACGTCGTGCTGGCGCGCAAAGACATCCCGACCAGTTACCATCTTGCGGCAACCCATGACGACAACGCGCAGGGTATTACGCTGGTCACCCGCGGCGCCGACCTGTTCAACGCCACGCATATCCACCGGCTGCTGCAGTCGCTGCTCAAACTGAATACGCCGGAGTACCATCACCACAAGATCATTGCAGGCGATGATGGCAAGCGCCTGGCGAAGAGCGAAAATTCGCCGGCGCTTGAGGCATTGCGCAAATCCGGCAAGACGCCCGGCGATGTGCGCAAGATGGTGGGGCTTTAAGACGGAGGGAGTATGGCGCGCGCTTGCCAGACCTACGCCGAGTTCTGGCCGTTTTATCTCGGCGAGCATGCGAAGCCTGCCACGCGCACGCTGCATTTCATCGGCACGGGACTGGCAATCGCTCTCCTGATCGCAGCCGCAATCCTTGCGGACTGGCGGTTGCTGCTGGCGGCAATCGTGGCCGGTTATGCGTTTGCGTGGGTCGCGCATCTCGCCATCGAACGCAATCGCCCGGCAACGTTCACCTATCCGCTGTGGTCGCTGGTCAGCGACTTCAGGATGTTCGGACTGTTCGTTACCGGCCGGCTTGACGCCGAGCTGCGCAAATACGGACTCAGCTGAGCTTCCGCCGGAGAAAATCCACAAAGACCGTCGCCGTCTCATCGTCCCGGGCGGCCCACATTTCCGGCGGCACGTTGTCGACGTCCTCGTCGTGGTCGAACAACTCGTAGCGCTCGCTGTCGGGAAACATCTGCTGCACCCGGCGGCCGACCTCCAACCGATGTATCCGATCGTTGCCCGGGAAGACCAGAGTCGGGACGGCAATCGAGCGCAGATCCTGCTCCGAAGCACCGATGACAGGCAGATCAGCGCCGGCCAGCAAGCGCTTCTCCCAGTTTTCCATCACCGCAATGAACGATCCGACGCTCATCTTCAGCAGGCGTTCGCGATTCGACGGGTTTTCCGCGATACGCTCGCGGAAATGTTCCATATCGCACACCGCCTGCATGCCGCCATCGCGTGCCGCACGAATGTACTGGCCGTAATAGGACTCAGCCAACTCGCGCGCGGGAAAAGGACCGCCGGTCACCTTCCACAGCAGCAACCCCCTCACCGATTCCGGATGCCGCAATGCATAGGTGATCGACAAGCGGCAGCCCGACGATCCACCGCCGATCACCGCCGGAATGGCGTCGAGCTGTGTCAGCAATTCATGGAGATCGTCCGCCCATATTTCGAACTCGGTGCCGGTCCCGTCGATGACGACATCCGACCCACCGCAATTCCGCCGGTCATGCAGCAGGACACGATAGCCGGCGGCTGCCACCTTCGCAGCCAGTGGCTTGACGGCTTCCATCCCCCGGCGCCCCCCGGGCGAGAGCGCAATCCATGGACCGGCCTCGCCGAGAATTTCGTAGCTGATGTTGACGCCCCGGATATTGGCGATCGGCATTTCAGGTCCCGACAAGAACGGCGGACGCACGCGATGCCCCGTTCTTACGGGAAGACAGCATGGATGGCAAAAGCATCGGCCGCAGATTACCTGCCGGCACCGCCGGCTTAGTTGGGCAGCTGCCCTTTCCCAGCCAGTACGCTGGCAACGGCTGCAAGAAGCTGATCCCGCCGGAACGGCTTTGCGAGGCTTTCGGCCGCGCCGAACGCCTTCGCCGCCTCCAGAAAATTCATGTACTTCGCCCGGCCGCCGCCGGAGATCGCAATGATCAGAACCTCGGGATCGATCTTGCGCATTTCCTTGACGGCCTCGATGCCGTCCTTCTCGGGCATCAGAATATCAGTGATGACCAGCCCGGGGCGCTGCTCTCGAAAGAGCGCCAGACCGATTGCGCCGTTCGGCGCATCGATGACGCGGTAGCTCGCCGATTCAAGAATGCCGCGGATCATCTGGCGCATCGCGGGCTCATCGTCGATGACGAGAATGGTCTCCATGACGAACTCGCTGCCTCCCAATCCGTCCGGCACCGCCCGCACTTACATGGTTAATGCGCAACACGGAAAATGGGCCGGACGATACATTGTGACAACTTTTAGCATTTGGTATCTGAATCGCGCCTGAATAGTATGTTTCACAATGCCTGCAAAAGCCAACGGTCGGAATAGCCGTTGCTCGTTGAAGACTGAAGGGCATGAACGATTCGCCAGCGGTATCGCCTCTTCCGTCCATAGCTGCGCCCGCTCGCTCCCGCACTTTGCAGGTTGCCGCGTTCGCGGCTGCCTCGGCACTGACGGCCATCGTCGCGGTCTTCTTGATGACCGAGGTCGAAGGTACGCCAACGTCTTATACGTGGCTGCTGATCGGCATTATCCTGATCGGCTTTCTAGCATTTTATGCACTGCGCGAGCGCAGCCTCGCCATCACCCAACAGGACCTCAGCACGCGCCTTGAGGGACTGATCGACTCCTGTCCTTTGCCGATCATCTGCCTCGATACAAACTATTGCGTCACCACCTGGAGCGCCGCGGCGGAGCAGACATTCGGTTATTCCGCCGCCGAGGTGCTAGGCCGTCCCTATCCGCTCGTGCCGCCGGGCGGCGAGGCCGAATTTGAAAAACTGACCCGCCGCGTCTTTGTCGGGGGCGAGCAGGTCAGCGGTATCGGCGTTGGTCGCCGCCATAAGGACGGCCGCATCCTCGACATCGTTTTCTCCGGCGCGCCGCTCTATGACCGCCGCCGCAGGATCACCGGGAGCGTCTACATCCTGCAGGACGTCACGCGGCAAAATCGCGCCGCGGAGATCCTGCGCCGGAGCGAGGAACGGTTCCGGCTGACCGTCGAGAACGTGAAGGACTATGCCATCTTCATGCTCAACACGACCGGCACAGTCACGACGTGGAATTCAGGCGCCGAGCGGATCAACGGCTACACAGCCGAGGAAATCATCGGCCAGCCCTTCGCGGTCTTTCATACGGCGGAAGATCGCGAGCGCAATCATCCGCTGCTCCTGCTCGAGCAGACACTGGAGAACGGCCGGCTGGAGGAACGGGGCTGGCGTGTACGCAAGGATGGCTCCCTGTTTTTTGCCAATGTCGCAATCACAGCCGTCACCGACACGCAGAATGGAACGGTCATCGGCTATGCCATCGTCATGCGTGACGTGACGGAACGGAAAAAAGCCGATGAGGCAATGGCCGTCATCAAGCGGATCTTCGAAAACTCGCAGGACCTGATCCTGGTCGTCGACCGCCGGGGCAAGTTCATCGAGGTCAGCCCAAGCTCGAAAACGCTCCTGGGTTACGAAGCGGAGGAGATGGTCGGCCGCAGCGCTCAGGAATTTCTGTATTCCGTAGACCTTGAAAATACGCGCATGGAAATGCGCAACGCCCGCCGCGAAGGCCATGTGAGTGAATTCGATACGCGTTACGTCCACAAGAACGGCAGGGTGGTGACGCTGTCCTGGAAAGGCATGTGGTCAGAGGCGGAGCAGCGGCACTATTTCATCGGCCGCGACATGACCCAGCAGCGCCATGCCGAAGAGACCATCCGGCGAATGAACGAGGATCTTGAAAACCGCGTCGAACAGCGAACGGTCGAACTGATCGCGACCAACAAGGAACTGGAGTCCTTCTCCTATTCCGTCTCCCATGATCTCCGCGCGCCGTTGCGGGCAATCAACGGGTTTTCGCGCATCCTGCTCGAAGAGTACGGCCCCCTGCTTCCGGCCGAGGGGCGACAATACCTTCAGAGCGTTCGCAACAACTCGCAGCAGATGGGCCGCCTGATCGACGATCTGCTGGCGTTTTCGCGGCTTGGCCGCCAGGCCATAAAGACCGAACGCGTAGACCTCGGCAGCCTCGTCCACGAGGTCATGGCCGATCTCCGGCGGGAAGATGAAAGCCGCGACATCGATGTTTCCATCGGCAACCTAGGCGCGGTCGATGTGGATCCAGCACTCTTCCGGCAGGTCCTGGTCAACCTGCTGAGCAACGCCATCAAATTCACCCGCAAAGCCGGCAAGCCGGCGATCGAGATCGGCATCGCGGATACGGCGCAAGGCCGTGCCTTCTATGTCCGCGACAACGGCGCCGGGTTCGACATGCGCTATGCGGACAAGCTCTTCAGCGTCTTCCAGCGCCTGCATCGCATGGAAGACTACGAGGGAACGGGCGTTGGACTGGCGATCGTTCAGCGGGTCATCCATCGTCATGGCGGCCAGGTCTGGGCCGACGCCCGACTCAATGAAGGGGCCACCTTCTATTTCACGCTACCGGGGACTACGCCTAATGATCCAATCGCTTGAAATCCTGCTCGTCGAGGACAATCCCGATGACGTGGCCCTGACTCTGCACGCCTTCAAGAAACACAATCTCTCGAACCGCATCCATGTCTGCCGCGACGGCGCCGAAGCGCTCGATTACCTGTTCGGCGAAGGTGAATATCAGGGGCGAAATATCGAAAATGTCCCCAAGGTGGTGCTTCTGGACCTCAAGCTTCCGAAGATAAATGGCCTGGAGGTCCTCAAACGCGTCAAAAGCAATCCATCGACCCAGAAGATTCCGATCGTGGTGCTGACCTCATCGCGGGAAGAACAGGATCTCGTCGAATGTTACCGGCTGGGCGTCAACAGCTATATCGTAAAGCCGGTCGATTTCGAGCAGTTCACCGATGCCGTCCAGAAGGTCGGCCTTTACTGGATGCTGCTCAACGAAGCACCGCATTGAGGATGACACGTGGCTGATCCGCTCCGCATTCTGATACTGGAAGACAGGCCGGACGACGCGGCCCTGGCGCAGCATGAACTGCGACGCGCCAAAATCGCCGCGTATACCTATATCGTCAGCAACGGCGAAGATTTCAGGAATGCCTTGGATTCGTCCTGGGACATCATTCTTGGCGACTATCGCCTGCCCGGTTTCGATGCGCTCGCGGCGCTGGATCTGTTGCGCGAACGCAAGCTGGATATTCCGTTCATTGTCGTCACCGCGACACTTGGCGACGAAGCCGCTGCCGAATGCATCAAGCGCGGCGCCGCTGACTATCTGCTGAAGGACCGGATGGCGCGGCTTGGGCCTGCGATCACTCAGGTCCTCGCCGAAGCCCGGGCGCGGCGCGAGCGGCAGAAAGCGAATATGGAGTTGCAGGCGCTGATCGACTGCTCGCCGCTGGCGATCGTCGCCATGGATACGGAATTCCGCGTCCTGACCTGGAGCAAGGCCGCGGAGAAAATATTCGGCTACACCAGCGACGAAGTCGTCGGCAAGCCCTACGCCCTAGTTCCGGAGGAGTATCGGGACGCCAGCGGCGGCGGCGGCGTTCGGGTGATTCGCGCGGGCGACCAGGTTCGCAACATGTCCGTGCGTCGGCGGCGCAAGGATGGAGCGGTGATCGACGTTCTGGTCTCTGGCGCCCCCCTGCATGACAGCGCCGACCGGATCATCGGCGCGGTCTACACCTTCGAGGACGTTACCGAAAAGAAGAAGGTCGAAGAAAAGCTGGTCCAGGCCCAGAAGATGGAAGCCGTCGGCCAGCTCACCGGCGGCATCGCCCATGACTTCAACAACATTCTCGGCGTCGTTGTCGGCAATCTCGACCAGCAGCTCGAATTTCTGAAGGATGCGCAATCCGGCGCCCGACACCACGATAACATCCGGGCCCTCAGCGAGGCGTCGCTCAACGCGGCTTTGCGCGGCGCCGAACTGGTCCAACGGCTGCTCGCCTTCGCACGCAATCAGCCGCTGCTGCCGAAATTACTGGACCTGGGAAGAACGACCCAGAGTCTGGTGCCGCTGCTTCAGCGCTCGATCGGCGAACATGTGCTGATCGAGACGCGGATCGCTCCCGATCTGTGGCCGGTGATGGCGGACCAGAGCCAGTTCGAGAACGCAATCCTCAATCTCGCCATCAATGCCCGCGACGCGATGCCGGGTGGAGGTCGCCTCAGAATCAGCTGCACGAACGTATCGCTCGACGAAGCGGCGGCAACGGTCGAGGAACTTCCCGTCGGCGACTATGCCGCCGTGATGGTCACCGATACCGGCACCGGAATCGCACCCGACGTTCTCTTGCGGGTGTTCGAGCCGTTCTATACGACCAAGGAAGTCGGCAAGGGCAGCGGTCTGGGTCTCAGCATGGTTTTCGGTTACGCCCGCCAGTCCGGCGGCACCGTAAAAATTTACAGCGAACTGGGGAAAGGCACGGAGGTTCGGCTCTACCTGCCCCGCGCCGACACCAAGCCGCTCGAAGCGGCAGAACAGCGCGGCCCAAGCGCCGCCGCCAAGGGCAGCGAGCGCATTCTCGTCGTCGAGGACAAGGACGATGTGCGGGTCATGGCGGTCAGCCTACTGACCAGCCTCGGCTATCGCACGATACAGGCCGAGAACGCCACCATGGCGCTCGCCTCGATCGATAGCGGCGAGGCGTTTGATCTGCTGTTTACCGACATCATCATGCCGGGCGGCATGAACGGTCTGGAACTCGCGCGCGAGGTCCGGCGGCGAATGCCGAAGATACCGATTATCTTTACAACCGGATTTTCGGATCCCGACGCCATCGGCAGCGAGGCCGAAGCCCTTGGCGCATCCGTCGTCACCAAACCGTTCCGGAAAGTGGTGCTGGCCGAAGCGGTGCGGCAGAAACTCGACGAGACGCGCAAGACGGGACGATAGCCGTCACTCGCGCTGGCTATATGCCTTGAGCCTGGCGATGTCCTGCAGGCGAACGAACCGCCCCCGCTTGCTGACCCCGTGGGGGCGAAGCTGGGCAAAGGCGCGCGAAAGGCTTTCGCGCGTCGTGCCGATAATGCCGGCCAGCAGAAGCTGGTTGTCGGGCAGGCGGATTTCGGCAGCGCCCGACCGCTTGTCGGTCAGCGACAGCAGGTAGAGACATAGCCGCTGATTGCCGGAGAGCTGCTTCAGGTCCCGGACATGCCGCGCCAGATAGTGCCAGCGGTTAGCCAAAAACTCGGCCACGGCAAAAGCAAGCTTGTGACTGGCAAGCAATCGCCGCCGGAATACGCCGAGCGGAATTCGAAGAATGCGCGACTCCTCGATCGCCGCCATGCTGAAAATCGCCGGCGTCTGCTCGAATACATTGCCGATACCGGCAACTGCACCCTGCGCCAGGATATCGATGACCATGGGTTCGCCGTCGCGCGTATTGGATAGAACCGCAATCCGCCCATCGAGGATCACGAACACTTCTTTTGGGCGCTGACCCGGCGCCCGCAGAATCTGGTTGCGCTTGAGAACGC
Organism: Alphaproteobacteria bacterium; assembly: GCA_965279355.1. GTDB lineage: Bacteria > Pseudomonadota > Alphaproteobacteria > CACIAM-22H2 > CACIAM-22H2. The sequence continues at coordinate 2,274,097 of OZ257155.1, forward strand.
GAACGGTGGCATGGCTGGCGAGTGCTTCCGCCTCGGACGCGGGAAGGTTCCGAAAGAACCGGGACTTTCGGAACAGCTTCAGGTCGTTGTTGTTCAAGTCCCGCCCCTTCGCATGCGATGATTGACCCGCAACCGAAGGCTGTTTGGCCGCGTTAGCGCGCGCAATCAACCCGGAACGGTCTCCAACGTCAACGCCCGATTGAGGCCGCCCACTCTCAAACCCTAAAATGCAGCCTTATTCAGTTGTTTGCGCCGGCAACAAACGACGGGATCGCGACGGGTCAGCGCCGCAACCCCTGACACAGGGCAACATAATCGCGATGGTGGGGCGGAATGATCCCGTGGCGGATCAGAAAATCGATGACCACCAGATTGCAGTTGAACTTGAAGTCCCGGGTTTCCTCGACGATGCCGGCGACCTTGTCGATCGGCCAGAGATAGAACTCCTCGATTTCACCGTCGGTGTTGCGCGGCACGAAATCGGCGGGCATCTCGAGATCGTAGCAGAACTGGACATCCGGCTTGAGACCGTCATCGGCTTCCATGCAATAGGTGATCGCACCGACGGCAACGGCGCGCCTGGCCAGCGATTCGGGGATCGCTGCTTCCTCACCGCATTCCTTGACCACATTGTCCAGCAGGCCGATGCCAATCGGCTGACCGCCGGCCACCAGCTGATCCAGCATCCCGGGATAGGTGTGCTTGCCCTTTGCGCGCCTGCCGATCCACATGTGAATGCCAGCGGGTTTGCGGACATAGCCGTTCAGATGGACGCCGAAGGCGCGCACCCCGAAGTGCGGAATTGCCGCGCGTTCGATCTGCAGGAACGGCGGCTCGGCAAAGCTGCGGGTCACTGCATAGTTTTCGCCGCGCCAGCCGCGCACGACCTTCTCCTCGACCAGTGCCTTGACCACGCGTTCCATTGCCACCGAACGCGCGGCAAAGGTCTTATGCCGGGGATGAAGGACCACCGCGTCGGCGTCGAACTCGAACACGTCGGGAAAATCCCGCAGCCGCGGAAGCAGCGGCTTGCGCACACGGCCCAGACGGCACCCGTCCACCACGAACCACACGAAATGATCCGGGGTCCACTGGTTGCATTCGTCGATACGGTCGAGAAAAGACATGGCTGGCGATCACCGTGGGAGACACAGACCGGAGTTCTGGCGTTATAAATACGCGATGCACCGATTGCTCCGCCACCGCCTCGCGTATGTCTTTGTTGCGGCCCTGCTGGCGATTGCCCTGCCGCTGGTTGCGGGCGCCCGGGAAACGGCGCCGGACCTGCTCGCCTTCGCCAGCCGCGCCGGGCTCACCGACACGGCCGGATTTGCGGAGACGGTCACCACCCTCCGGACAACCGGCCGCCTGCCCGCCCGCTATCTGACGAAATCCGAAGCCGAGCGTGCCGGCTGGAAGCCCGGCAACGACCTCTGCCGGACGTCCCCCGGCAAAAGCATCGGCGGTGATTCCTTCGGGAACCGCGAGAAACGGCTGCCGGAAAGTGCGGGGCGACGCTGGCGCGAGGCCGATCTCGACTATGCCTGCGGCCGCCGCGGCGCGCGGCGTCTGGTCTGGTCCAGCGACGGTCTGTTCTTCGTCACCCTCGACCACTACGAAACATTCCAGCCGGTGCCAGCATCCCGATGACAACCTGCCGCCTCGACCGCACCCATGACACGATGGATGCCATCTACTCGGCGTTCCAGCGCCAGCTCGGCCTGCCCCCGCATTTCGGACGCAATCTCGACGCGCTCTGGGATTCGCTGACGACGGATGTCAAAGGCCCGATCGACATTGTCTGGGAAGATCATGCCTATGCCCGCCGGAAACTGGGGCCGGACTACGACCGCCTGATGACCACGCTTCGTGACGTGGAAGAGGCCCGCGCCGACTTCCGTCTGCTGCTCGCTTGACTAGCAAAAGAGGTTTCGCCATGCGCTACGAACTCTATTACTGGCCGGAGATCCAGGGACGCGGCGAATTCGTTCGCCTGGCGCTGGAAGATGCCGGCGTGGACTACGTCGATGTCGCCCGGGTGCGCAAAAGCGGCGTCGACGCGATGCTGCGGATGATGGGCGGCAAGGCCGACACCATCCCGTACGCACCGCCGTTTCTCAAGGCCGGCAAGCTTCTGATCGGCCAGACCGCGAATATCCTGCTCTATCTGGGCAGCCGCCATGGCTTGGCACCGGCCAGTGAAGCGGGACGCCTCTGGGCGCATCAGCTCCAGCTCACCATCACGGATTTCGTAAAGGAGACGCACGACACGCACCATCCGGTCGGCAGCAGCCTTTACTATGAGGACCAGCGCAAGGAAGCCAAACGCTACACAGGTGAGTTCCTGAAAACCCGAGCTCCGAAGTATCTCGGCTACGTCGAGCGGGTGCTGGCCCAGAACGGCACTGGTACATTGATCGGCCGCAAGATCACCTATCCCGACCTGTCGGTGTTCCAGGTCGTGGCCGGCATGCGCTACGCCTTCCCCAAGGCAATGAAGCGCATCGAGAAGAAATTTCCCAGGGTTGTGGCGCTGCACGACAAAGTCGCGGGCCGCCCGAATATCATCGCCTATCTGGAATCGCCGCGACGCATCCCGTTCAACGAGATGGGCATCTTCCGCCGCTACAAGGAGCTCGACGGCTGATCAGCCGGCCTTCTTGGCCGTCGGGCGCAGCCGCGCGACCGTGTCGAAGGCATCCATGATCTGGCGATAGCGCGCCTCAACATCTTCCCGCCGTTCGGGATGGGTGAAGATGTAAAGCTTGTTGTCGCGGATCGCCTGGATCACCAGCGGCGCGACCTCCTTGGGATCGACGCCCAGGCGGGCCATTTCGAGATAGCGCGCGTGACGCTCCGCGTTCGCCTTGTCCTCCGCGGTGCTGAAGCCCCCGCCATAGCGCTGCGGCCGGTTACGACCGCTTTCGGGCATGCGGGTGCGGAAATTGCCGGGGCACAGAACGCTGACGCCGACATTTGTGCCGGCAAGTTCGGCCGCCAGCACTTCCGAAATCCCGACGATCCCGAACTTTGTCGCCGCGTAGGGTCCGGCCAGCGCCTTGGGTGTCAGGCCCGACATCGACGAGGTGTTGACGATATGCCCACCCTCGCCGTGTTCCTTCATATGCGGCAGGAACGCCTGGATGCCGCGGACCGTCCCCATCAGGTTGACATCGATCACCCACTGCCAGTCGGCCTCGGAAATCTTGTCGACGGGACCGCCACGGCTGACACCAGCGTTGTTGCAGATCAGATGCACCTTGCCGAATTTCGCAAACGTCTCGTCGGCGGCGCGGCGCAGCGCATCCGGCTCGGCGACGTCCAGAACCATTCCGGCGAGGCGATTGTCGTAGCTGGAGAGACGCTTGAGCGTCGCCTGGACGGCGTCCTGCTCGATATCCGCGAACATGACCTTCATGCCTGACTCGAGAAACGCCTCGACCATCGCAAGGCCAAGGCCGCCCGCACCGCCCGTCACGAAGGCGGTCTTTCCGGAAAGATTGTCCAAAGGCATATCGGCTCCCAGTGTTCGTAATTCGCCCATTTTGCCCTATGGCCAGCTGCGTTTATAGTGTGGGCATGAGCACACTCATCGCGATCCTTCCCTACCTGATCGGCCTGTCACTGATCGCCGTCGTCGTCACGCTGTTCAGCGGTCTCATCACCATGGTGATGGGTGGCGATTTCGACAGGCGTTACGGCAACAAGCTGATGCGTCTGCGTGTCCTGACCCAGGCGATCACCGTCGCTTTGTTCGTGCTCTACTACTTCCTCACGCGGGGCTGATCGCGTTGGTCAAGCTCACCCGCATCTACACCCGTGGTGGCGACAAGGGCGAAACGTCGCTCGGCGGCGGCAAGCGCGTTCCCAAGCACGACCGCCGTGTCACAGCCTACGGCACCGTCGACGAGGCAAATGCCGCCATCGGCATCGCGCGTCTGCATACCGGCGGCGATGCCGACGCGATGCTGGGCCGCATCCAGAACGACATGTTCGATGTCGGCGCCGATCTCTGCACGCCTTACCAGAAGACATCCAAGCGCCCGGCCCTGCGCATCACCCAGCCCCAGATCGACCGGCTGGAGCGCGAGATCGACGCGATGAACGCCACCCTCGATCCGCTCAGCTCCTTCATCCTGCCCGGCGGCAGCGCTGCATCGACCTATCTTCACCTCGCGCGCACCGTCACCCGCCGCGCCGAGCGCAACATCACGGAACTCGCCACCAGGGAAAAGATCAACCCGCTGGTGGTGAAGTATGTAAACCGTCTCTCCGACCATCTCTTTGTGCTGGCCCGTCACCTGAACGACGGCGGCAAGCGGGACGTGCTCTGGGTTGTCGGGCAGAACCGCTGAGCGCATGACGAAAAAGCGGCAGGAGGGGCAATACCGCTCCGCGTTGACTCCCCTTTTTCCCCTCCGTATGTTGCAGCGCGAAATCACCTGAAATTAACGGCGGTCCTGCCCGGTCACGGGCGCTCTGACGTCGGCTTATTGGGGTTCGGATGAAGGTTCTGGTCGCGGTCAAGCGCGTCGTCGATTACAACGTCAAAGTCAGGGTGAAATCGGACGGCACCGGCGTCGAGACGGCCAACGTCAAGATGTCGATGAATCCGTTCGACGAGATCGCGGTCGAAGAAGCGATCCGCCTGAAGGAAAAGGGTGCCGCGACCGAGATCGTCGTCGTCTCCATGGGCGTGCAGCAGTGCCAGGAAACGATCCGCACCGCGCTCGCCATGGGGGCCGATCGTGGCATCCTCGTCCAGACCGATGCCGAGTTGCAGCCGCTGGCGGTCGCCAAGCTTCTGAAAGCCATCGTCGATAAAGAACAGCCGAAGCTCATTATCCTCGGCAAACAGGCAATCGACGACGACTGCAACCAGACGGGCCAGATGCTGGCCGCCCTGCTCGGCTGGCCGCAAGGCACCTTCGCCTCCAAGGTGACACCGGGCGCCGACGCGATCGAAGTCACCCGTGAAGTCGATGGCGGCCTCGAGACCGTCGAGCTGAAGCTGCCGGCTGTCGTGACCACGGACCTGCGCCTCAACGAGCCGCGCTACGCCAGCCTGCCGAACATCATGAAGGCGAAGAAGAAGCCGATCGACACGATGACACCGGACGCGCTGGGCGTCGATCCGGCGCCACGTGTCGTCACGCTGAAGGTCGCCGAGCCGGCGAAGCGTCAGGCCGGTGCCAAGGTCGCCGATGTCGCGGCGCTGATCGACAAACTCAAGAACGAAGCAAAGGTCATCTGATGGCGATCCTGGTCATTGCCGAGCACGATCACGGATCGCTCCGGCCCTCGACGCTGAATACGGTCAGTGCCGCCGCCAAGATCGGCGGTGATATCGCGGTCCTCGTCGCTGGCCATAACAGCAAGGGTGCGGCGGATGCCGCCGCCAAAATCGCCGGCGTTACAAAAGTCCTAGTCGCCGACAATGCCGCCTTCGAGCACCAGCTTCCTGAGAATGTCGCGCCGCTGGTGGTCAAGCTCGCCGCCGGCTACAGCCATGTCCTGGCGCCGGCGACAACCTACGGCAAAAACCTGCTGCCGCGCGTCGCCGCGCTGCTCGATGTCGCTCAGATCTCCGACATTGTCGGCGTTGAGTCCGCCGATACGTTCGTGCGGCCGATCTATGCCGGCAACGCGATGGCGACAGTCCAGTCCAGAGACAAGATCAAGATCATCACCGTTCGCGGCACCGGTTTCCCGCCGGCCGCTGAAACGGGCGGCAATGCCACCGTCGAAACCGTCAGCGAAGGCGCCGATGCCGGCCTCTCTAAATTCCTGCGGCAGGAACTCTCGAAATCCGAACGGCCAGAACTGACCGCTGCGCGCATCGTCGTCTCGGGCGGCCGCGGCATGGGCTCGGGCGAAAACTTCAAGATCATCGAGGCGCTGGCCGACAAGCTGGGTGCCGCCGTCGGCGCCTCGCGCGCGGCGGTCGATGCCGGTTTTGTGCCGAACGATTATCAGGTCGGCCAGACCGGCAAGATCGTTGCTCCCGACCTCTACATCGCGGTCGGCATCTCCGGCGCCATCCAGCACCTCGCCGGCATGAAGGATTCGAAGGTCATCGTCGCGATCAACAAGGACGAAGAGGCGCCCATCTTCCAGGTCGCCGATTACGGCCTGGTCGGCGATCTTTTCAAACTGATTCCCGAACTGACTGCCGCGCTGCCCTCCAAAGGCTGAAGCGCGCAGATCTGAACCGTGAGGACACCATGAAGACAATCGGAGTGATCGGCGCGGGGCAGATGGGCAGCGGCATCGCGCATGTCTGCGCCCTCTCGGGCCTCGATGTGAAGCTTGTCGACGCCAACGCGGAAGCCCTGCCGAAAGCCATCGCCAACATCACGGCCAACATCGAGCGGCAGGTTTCGCGCGGTAAGGTGAGGGCCGAGGACAAGACCGCCGCGATGAGCCGCATCGCGACGGGCACCGATTTCACCCTGTTCAAGGATTGCGACCTCGTCATCGAGGCGGCGACCGAGAACGAGCAGGTGAAGCGCGAAGTCTTCAAGAAGCTCTGCCCGCATCTCAAGCCCGAGGCGCTGATTGCCACCAACACCTCGTCGATCTCGATCACCCGCCTCGCGGCCGTGACCGACCGTCCGGCGAAGTTCATTGGCATGCACTTCATGAACCCGGTGCCGGTGATGCAGTTGGTCGAGCTGATCCGCGGCATCGCGACGGCCGAAGACACCTTCAAGACCGTCAAGGAACTGACGGTGAAGCTCGGCAAATCTGCCGCGACGTCCGAAGACTTTCCGGCCTTTATCGTCAACCGCATCCTGCTGCCGATGATTAACGAAGCCGTCTATACGCTGTACGAAGGTGTCGGCAACGTTGAATCGATTGATATGGCGATGAAGCTCGGGGCCAATCATCCGATGGGCCCGCTCGAGCTCGCCGATTTCATCGGCCTCGATACCTGCCTCGCGGTAATGCACGTCCTTTATGAAGGGCTTGCCGATTCCAAGTACCGGCCCTGCCCGCTGCTGGTGAAATATGTCGAGGCCGGCTGGCTCGGTCGCAAGGCCAAGCGCGGCTTCTACGACTATTCAGGCGAGAAGCCGGTCCCGACGCGCTAGACAACCGTCGCGTTCGCGGCCTGACGCCGCCGGGCTTCGGCCTCGATCGTCTGCACCAGTGTCGGATGCTGGGCCGCGACCTGATAGAAGTCCGCGACATTCAGCAGCAGGAGCGTGCACGGGCACGTGGTGATCGCATCGGCCGACCGCGGCCGGCGATCCAGCAGTGCCATTTCCCCAAAGAACGCGCCGTCGCGCAGAACCACGGGACGCGAGAGCCTGATCTCGACTTCGCCTGAGACGATGAAATACATCGCATCGGCCGGTCCGCCCTTGCGCAGGACAATTGAGCCCTTGGGATAATTGCGCGAACGCAGACGGCCGACGATATCCGAAATTGCGATTGCGCCCAGATCGGCGAAGAACGGCACCTTGGTCACCAGTTCCCAAATGCGCACGAACTCGCGGCGCTTTACTTCCTCGGCGAACCCGTTGGCGAGAATACCGGCGAGGAGCGCCAGCACGCAGATCCCGGCGATCATCAGAATGCCGCCGATGATGCGACCGATGCCGGTCTGCGGGATCACATCGCCGTAGCCGGTTGTCGTCAGGGTCGCAATTGCCCACCACAGCGACGCCGGAATACTGCCGAACTGGGTCGGCTGCAGTTCTCCCTCGACGAAATGCACGAGTGTGGCGGCGGACAGAAGCGTCACAAAAAAGAGGACCGTCACGGCGGTGATCTGCGAGCGCTCGTTCGCCACCACGCGGGCGATCAGTCCGACGCCATGTGCATGCGTGGCGATTTTCAGGACCCACAGCAGGACAAAGACCGCGGCCGAATCGGCGCCCAGGCGCGCGCCGCCGGAAATGACGGTCAGGGCCGGCACGATCGCGAGCAGATCGATGATCCCTTCCCACGACACCATCCAGCGCAGCCGAGCCTTCAGGTCGCCGATATCGCTCAAATGCGGCGCTTCCGGCGCAATCCACAGCCGGACGAGATATTCGATCAACGACAGAAAGGCGACCGCCCCTGTGAGGAATGCCGCCCAGAGGCGCGCCGTCGACGATATCGCATCGAGCGTCCCGATGGAGACGGCGGCGATCCCGATCAGAATCAGCCCAATCTCGGCGGCTCGCGTCCGGCGCGCGATTGCGCTGGAATTGTCGTCATCGAGGATTTCGAAAACCCTGGCGCGCACAGCCCCTCCGGCGGTCGTTACAGTCTCTTAGCCCGTCGGCGAGAGTGGGCCAAGGACGATAACAACCCGGCCCTTCGTCAGCGTGCGCCGGGCGCGGTTCGGACAATCCGCAGAATCTTGTCGTCGCCCTCTTTGGGCTGGCCGCGGCCATCGCGATTGTTGGTGAGAACGTAGAGCGCGCCGTCCGGTCCGGCGACGACATCGCGCAACCGGCCATACATCCCTTCGCCGCTATTGCGCATGAACAGGCGTTCGACGCTGGCGGCCCGCCAGACATTCTCCTGCCGCTCCACGCGAATGCGCACCAGCGCCTGACTGCGCAGGGTGGCGACATAGAGATCGCCCTGCCAGAACGCCATGCCGCTCGGCGGCACCGAACTCTCCGGCCAGGCGACAATGGGATCGATCAGTCCGGTCTGCCGCACAGCACCCACGGCGCGCGGCCAGCCGTAATTGCCGCCACGGGTCAACACATTGACCTCATCCCAGGCGCGCAGGCCGAGATCGCCCGACGGCCCATGCTCGGACCCGAACATCTGGCCGGTTTCGGGGTGCCAAGTAAACCCCTGCACATTGCGATGACCAAGTGTATAGAGCGGCGCGTTCGGAAATGGGTTGTCCGCCGGTATCCCGCCATCGACCGTCAGCCGCAGGACCTTGCCGGCCAGACCGTTCTGCTGCGCGCGCTGCGGATCGCCTGCATCGCCGGTGCCGATATAAAGATAACCGTCGGGACCGAAAGCAAGCCGGCCGCCATCGTGAAACCGGGCACCGGGGATTCCATCGAGGATGAGCCGGTCGAATGTCAGCGCATTGCCGTCCATAACCAGGCGGATGACCCGGTTGGTCAGTGCGCCGCCGTCACCGCGTACCGTCAGCATTGCGTAGACCTGTGGCGGCGATGGAAAGCGCGGATGCACGGCAAGCCCCATCAAGCCGGCTTCGCCTGTCTGCGCCACCTCGATCACCACGGCGGGTTGCGCCAACAACCGTCCTTGCTCGATCACACGGAGGCGACCCGGCCGTTCGGAGACCAGCGCGCGTTCGCCGGGGAGAAAGGCCAGCGCCCAAGGGGTATCGAGACCACCGACAAACGTGGTCACCGCGAGGCCGGGCGGCTCCGCGACATACCGGTCGTCGGTGGCCTGCGGCCTGACACCGACCTGCGGCTGCGCCAAAACCGGCGACGCCACCAGGGCAAGAAGGAGAGTCGCCAGTATTCGCATGGGCCTCTTTCTCCAATTGTCGCTCCAATCCTACATAAACCGGAGACCGGGTCACCTGTCATCGAACCGTCACGCGACCGACTCTTGCCGGTCATCGAGGGGTTTCAGAGTAACGGCATGGATGGTTCTTCGATTCGCAGAGATCCGCTGCTGGCCACCGGCACACCGGCAACGATCCGTCAGCTTGCCGCAGCCCTCATCGATGCGGGACATCGCCGGCTCGCGATCGTGACTCCGCGGGCGGGCACCGACGATGCGGCGCGCGCGACACTGGACGATCTGTGTGCGCTGACCTCCGCCGCGCGACTGCCGCCCGGACGCCTGATCAGTATCGAAGACGGCCCCAACGGCACCGAGCGCGCCTTCTTTCAGATCTTCCGCGGCACGTTCTATCCAACCGGTCTGGTCTGCGCCAATGTTGCCACCGCTCAGGCGGCGGTCCAGAGCCTGCGCGGCCTTGGTTTCCGCGTTCCCGGCGAAATGTCTGTTCTCTGGATGGCGCCGCCGCGCCCGGAAGCGATGCGCCCTGTCGCAATGGCCGGCATCCAGCCCGCCATGGGGCCGGCCTAACGAGCCGCTCGTCGCCGCGATTCGAAATAGACCAGCAGATCGGCGACATCCTGGCGGGAGAGTTGCGGATCGGGCATCGGCGGATGCGGCCGGTTTAGAAAACCCTGGAGCCGCGCCTCGGTCATTGCCGGATCCCGCGCGAGCGCGTCGAAACTCGGGACGCTATCCATCGCCGCCTGCCTCTGACCCTCGGCGACCAGATGGCAGTTGGCGCAGACGCGCAGGGCCAATGCCCGTCCAGCCTCAGGATCGCCGGGCGATTGCGCAGCAGACGGCGCAATACCGAGAAACAGAAGCAATAAGAAAAGCGCGGGACTACGAGCGTTGATCATTTTTTACCTCAGCACCGCAGAGAACAACGTAAACCGCCCCTAAACGTTGCCGTTTCTCGCCAGGCAGCCGCATGTCAGCGTGCTGAAGCGGTCCTCTGCGGCGCCACTGGAGGCATGTAGTGCCGCACCAGAGCCGCGGCGCTGTCGGAGTTCCAGTCGGCGATCCCCTCAAGCCGTCCTGCCTCACGGCCCTCCTTGTCGATCAGCACCGTCGTTGGCAGTCCACGGACGCCGAACGTGCGCATCGATGCACCGGACCGGTCGAGATAGACCGGCAGCTTCGCAAGCCCGAGACGCTCGACAAACGGCTTCACGATGCTTTGCCCCTCGCGGTCTACCGAAAGCGCGATGACCGTGAACTGATCGCTGCCGAGCTTGGCGTGCAGCTTCTCCAGTGACGGCATCTCCTCGACGCACGGGACGCACCATGTGGCCCAGAAGTTCAGCAGCACCACCTTCCCTTTGAAATCGGCAAGCCTCCGCGCCTGACCATCGGCATCGGTGAAGGTCAGATCAGGCGCATCGGCCGGCGGCTGTTTCGTCTGAAAGGCCTGGATCTGGCCGCGAAACGCGGGCGGTGCATCCGATGTCCCGAAATCTACGCCGAAGAAGATGGCCGTTGCCGCGGCGGCGGCGACAACCCCCGCCCCCCAGAAAACCTTCCGGCGCAGCACGGCAAAAGCGGAAAATCGGCCCAGAATCATAGGTGTGCCCTGTTTGGGACTGTCCTATAACATAGGCCTGCCGGTGGCCAGAACACCCCGGCAATTCTGCCGGAGAGTCCCGTTTTCATGCCTTCCAGCCGCAAAAAAAAGGTCGGCACCGCTTCCGTCCGCACCGGCGCACGCTCGAATAGCATGTGGGGCGGGCGCTTTGCCGACCGCCCGTCCGAGATCCTGGAACAGATCAACGCCTCCATCGACGTCGACAAACGCCTTTATGCGCAGGACATTGCTGCGTCGCAGGCGCATGCGGCCATGCTGGTCCGCCGCAAGATCGTCTCGGCGAAAGACGGCGCCGCCATCCGGCGCGGGCTGCAGCGTATCCTGGGCGAAATCGAATCCGGGCGCTTCCGGTTCCAGAAATCGCTGGAGGACATCCATCTCAACATCGAATCGCGTCTCGCCGAGCTGATCGGCCCGGCCGCCGGTCGGCTGCACACCGCGCGCTCACGCAACGATCAGGTGGCGGTCGATTTCCGGCTCTGGGTCCGTGACACGATCGATGCGCTCGATACCGGAATGGCCGCGCTGCAACGCGCCCTGCTCGACAAGGCGGATCGCCACGCCGGGACCATCATGCCCGGCTTCACGCATCTGCAGCCGGCGCAACCGGTGACGTTCGGCCATCACCTGCTGGCCTATGTCGAAATGGTCGGGCGCGATCGCAGTCGGCTCGCCGACTGCCGCAAGCGGGTGAATGAATCGCCACTCGGCGCCGCGGCCCTCGCCGGCACATCATTCCCGATCGACCGCGCCTTCACCGCGAAGGCGCTGGGCTTCGATCGGCCGATGGCCAACTCGCTGGATGCGGTTTCGGCGCGCGACTTCGCCATCGAGTTCCTGGCCGCCGGCTCGATGTCAGCCCTGCATCTGTCACGGCTGGCCGAAGAGCTGGTGCTGTGGACCACGCCGCAATTCGGCTTCGTGCGCCTGTCCGATGCCTTCACCACCGGCAGTTCCATCATGCCGCAGAAGCGCAATCCCGACGGCGCAGAGCTGGTGCGCGCCAAGACGGGGCGCCTGCTCGGCTCGCTGATCGGTCTCGCCGTGGTGATGAAGGGGCTGCCGCTCGCCTATTCGAAGGACATGCAGGAAGACAAGGAACGTGTCTTCGCCGCGGCCGATGCCCTCGATCTGTCGCTGGCGGCGGTGACCGCGATGATCTCAGATATGAAGGTGAACGCGGAGGCGATGCGCAAGGCCGCGACATCCGGCTTCTCCACCGCCACCGATCTCGCCGATTGGCTGGTGCGCGCGGCGGGCCTGCCGTTCCGTGAGGCCCATCACGTTACCGGTCGCATCGTGAAGCTGGCGGAAACCAAAGGCCGTGAGCTTGAGGACCTGTCACTGGACGATATGCGTGGCATCGACAAGCGGATCGACCGCCGTGTGTTCGGCGTGCTGAGTGTCGAGAAATCGGTTGCCAGCCGCACCAGCTTCGGCGGCACCGCCCCCGCCAATGTTCGCCGCGCGGCCAGCGATGCGCGGCGGCGTTTCCTGCGGGGACCCAAATGAATCGACGCGCCGCAATTCTCGCAATCGGCCTCATGGCCGTCACGTTGGGCGGCTGCGGCCGGAAAAGCGAGCCGGAGCGGCCACCGGGCGCCGACCCGCTGGCCCCTCGACGCTATCCTGTCGATCGCAGCCAACCGCCGCAGCCCAATGATGCGCCGCTCCCGGAGCAGGGTCCGCTGCCGACCCGCCCCGTCGAACCGCCGTTCGGACAACAACAGCAGCAGAATTCGCCATTCCTTTATCGATGAGCAACTTTCACTACAAGAACGGCGTGCTGCACGCCGAAGACGTTTCGCTCGACAGCATTGCGGAAAAGGTCGGCACGCCGTGCTGGGTGTATTCCGCAAGCGCGCTTGAAGAACGCTACAAGACTTTCGCCGCCGCGTTCTCCGGCTTCGATGCGACGATCTGCTATTCGGTGAAGGCCAATTCAAACCAGGCCGTGATCGCAACCTTCGCGAGGCTGGGGTCCGGCGCCGACGTCGTCTCGGTCGGCGAGCTGCATCGGGCCCGCGCCGCTGGCATTCCGCCGAAGAAGATCGTTTTCGCCGGTGTCGGCAAGACCGCCGACGAAATGGCGGCGGCTCTGAAGGTCGGCATCCTGCAGTTCAATGTGGAATCCGAACCTGAACTGCGGCTGCTGTCGCGCGTCGCCACCCGCCTGAAGAAAAAGGCGCCGGTGACGTTGCGCGTGAATCCGGATGTCGACGCGGAAACGCATCACAAGATCACCACCGGTAAAAAGGAAAACAAGTTCGGCATCGATATCGCGAATGCGCGGGAGATCGCGAAGCTCGCGGCGTCCCTCCCCGGCATCGAACTGCAGGGCTTGGCGGTGCATATCGGCTCGCAGATCACCGAGATCGATCCGTTCGCTGCCGCGTTTGCCCGGCTGGGCGAGCTCGCCAACACGCTGATCGCCGATGGACACCAATTGCACCGCCTCGATTTCGGCGGCGGGCTTGGCGTGACCTACGACAGCGAATCGCCCCCGCCGCTCGAGATCAGCGCGAATGCCAACAACAGCTATGTCGGTGCCGTGCGCGGTGCGCTCGACCTGCTGCCGAATCGCGGCAAGGGGATCGGCATCATCTTCGAGCCCGGCCGCTGGCTGGTGGCCAAGGCCGGAATTCTGCTGACGCGGGTCAATTTCACCAAAGTCGGCAGCGACAAGAGCTTCGTCATCGTCGATGCCGCGATGAACGACCTGATTCGCCCGACGCTGTATGAATCCTTCCATCGCATCCGCCCGGTGCGGGAGGCGAAACCGGATACCGCGACGACCGCGGTCGATGTCGTGGGGCCGGTCTGCGAGACGGGCGACTATTTCGCGCTCGATCGCGCGCTCCCGGCTTTGGCCGAAGGGGCCCTGGTCGCGGTCGAGGACACCGGCGCCTATGGCGCGACCATGTCATCGACCTACAACACGCGACCGCTGGCCCCGGAATTGCTTGTTAAACAGGCGAAATTCGCCGCGGTCCGGCCGCGTCAAAGCCTCGCCACATTGATCGGGTTGGATCGACTGCCGCCCTGGCTGGGCAAGTCCTCCAGAAGCCGCAAACAGCCGAAAAAAGGCGTTTCGCGTCAGGTGGGTAAGGCAAAAAAGGGGCGCCGCAAAAGTTGATCCGGGCGGGATAGACCGGGCCCCCGCCTTAAGGCAGACTTGGTTTGTTACGTTTGTGAGTCGGAGTATCGAGTGCCGGCTGAGCCCCAAGCACCTGTGACCACAGATCCCGGCCAGAAGGCTGCGATCCCGGCCGCCGATCCGCTGGCCTCGCGCATCCGGCTCGCGCGCGCCGTCCTCACTTGGGAAAATATCTGGCCTGCCCTGTGGCCGTCGCTTGCGGTCATCGGCCTTTTTCTGGTGGTGGCAGCCCTCGATGTGCTGCCGACGCTCCCTGCATGGCTTCATGCCCTGGTCCTCGTCGGTTTTGCGGGTCTGTTCGGCTGGACGCTATGGCAGGCACGCGGTCGCTTTGCGTATGCCTTGCCGCAAGCGGGCCGCCGCCGGCTCGAAGTCGCCAGCGGCTTTTCCCATCGCCCGCTCTTCACGCTGCGCGACGAGATCGCCGCCGGCGCCAACGATCCGCTCTCCCAGGCCCTCTGGCAGGCGCATCGCGCGCGCATACAGGCGGCGCTGAAAACAATCCGTGTCGGCTGGCCCTCGCCCGGTCTGCCCGGCCGCGATCCCTTTGCCTTACGCGCGGCCCTTGTCGTGCTGCTGGTTCTCGGGTTCGGCGCTGCCGGCAGCGATCTCTTCTCGCGTCTGGGCCGCGCCGTCGTTCCGGGCTCCGCGGTCGCCGCCCTGCCGCCGGGCACGCTCGATCTCTGGATCACACCGCCCAGCTACACCGGTCTGCCGCCGATGCTGCCCGCCGCCGGGACGGCGACAGAAATCGTGGTGCCATCCGGCTCGGCGCTGCTGGCGCAGGTCACCGGCGGACGCCGCGCGCCGCGCCTGCTGATCGATGGGCAGGAAACGCCGTTTGCGGTTGTCGAGAGCAACAGCAGCGCAAACACGCAGCAGGCATGGCGCCTCGACCGCAAGCTGGAGAACGGCAGCAAGCTGGTGGTCGAGCAGGGCAAAACCGTGCTCGGCTCATGGACCCTGAAGATTGTCGCCGACAATGCGCCGGCGGTCGAATTCGCAACCGCCCCGGCACGCAGCCGCCGCGCATCCCTGCGGCTCGATTTCGCCGCCACCGATGATTACGGCCTATCCTCCGTCTCCGCCGCGATCCGCCGCGCCGAAACAGCCGAGGGATCGCCGGGCGAGCCCATCGACATTCCGCTGACCCTGCCCGGCAGCAGCCTTCGGGAAGCCAACGGCTCCAGCTATCACGATCTCACCGCGCATCCCTGGGCCGGTCTGCCGGTGACGGTGCAGCTGCGCGCGACCGATGCGGTCGGCCAGAACGGCACCTCCGAAGCCTTCCAGGCGGTGCTGCCGGAGCGCGTGTTCCAGCATCCCGTCGCCCGCGCAATCATCGAGCAGCGCAAGTCCCTGGTCGGTGAGCCGGCGTCGCGCCCGCTGGTCGCTCGCGCGCTGCAGGCCATTGCCGGCGTTCCCGCCCAGTATCACGAGGACAGCGTGGTGTTCCTGGCACTCACCATGTCCGCCGCGCGCCTGATGCGCGATCCCACGCCAAAGGGCACCGATGCGGTGCAGCAGCTCATGTGGGATACGGCGCTGCGGGTCGAGGAAGGCACGATGTCGCTGGCCGAGCGCGAGATGCGCGAGCTGCAGCAACGCCTGCAGGATGCGCTGGCCCAGAACGCGCCGGATGCCGAGATCGAGAAACTGATTCGCGAATTGCAGGAAGCCATCAACCGCTATCTGCAGGCGATGATGGAAAACGCGATGCGCAATCCGCAGCAGATGCAGCCGATGGATCGCAACGCACAGCGCATGGAAATGCGCGACCTGCAGCGCATGCTGGAACAGGCGCGTCAGCTGGCGCGGACCGGCGCCCGCGATGCGGCGCGCGACCTGCTCGCCAAGCTGCAGGACATGCTGGAGAACCTGAAGGCCGGCCAGCCGATGATGGGCCAGCAGCAGGGCGGCGGCGAAGGCCAACAGATGATGCAGGGCCTGCAGGATCTCATCCAGCGCCAGCAGAACCTGCTCGACCGCACCTTCCGCCGCTCGCAGCAGGGCCGCCCCGGCCAGCGCGGACAGCCGGGGCAGCGTGGACAACCGGGACAACCGGGACAGCCGGGCCAGGGCGGTGAAGGCGAAGGAGAGGGCGACGGCGATCCCTCCGGCGAGCAGGCGGAACTCCGCCGCCAACTCGGCGAGATGATGCGCCAGCTCGGCGAAATGATGGGCGGCATTCCCGATGCCTTCGGCCGCGCCGAGCGGTCGATGCGCGACTCAGGCGATGCGCTGGAACAAGGTGCCCCCGGCCGCGCGCTGCGTCCGCAGATGGATGCGCTGGACCAGATGCGCAACGCCGCGCGCGATCTGGCGCAGCAGATGGCGGACCGCTTCGGCCCCGGCGAGGGCGAGCCCGGCGAAGGAGAAGAAGGAGTCGAACAGGCGCAGAACCGCGATCCGGCCGGACGTCCGATGAGCGGCATGAGCACCGACGGCCGCGACGTCAACCTGCCCGAAGCGCTCGACATCCAGCGCTCGCGCGAAATCCTCGACGAGCTGCTGCGCCGCGCGGGCGAACGCTTCCGCCCGTCGCTCGAGCGCGACTACATCGAGCGGCTGCTCAAGCGCTTCTGACAAACCCGATCTCTGTCATCCCAGCGAAAACTGGGACTCAAAAATCCCGCCTGTGCCGACGAGGCCCAGTGACGTTCCTGTGTGCTCCTGAGCCGATCCGATACCTGGGTCCCGGCTTTCGCTGGGATGACAGCCCGAGTTAGGGGTGACCGCCGGAAAAGAGCGCGAGTTATTTTGGTTCGACGAAAGCGATCGACAGGCCGATGGCCTGCGTCGGCGGCTGCTTGATCTCGGTGCGGAAGGATGCGCTTTCGCCGCCTTCGAGCTTCGGGAACTGCGCCGCGAACGTCCATGACGACAGCTCGCGGTCGTTGGCGTCGCGCAGGCTGCCGCGCATCGGCGGCACGGTGCGGCGCATGTTCGTCGTGTTCGTGACCTTGCCTTCGACGACCAGTGCCGCCGCGCCCTCGATCGTGACGCGCGATGACGTTACGTTGGTCAGGCGCAGCCCTTCGCCCGGCGCCGGAATGTCGAAGCCCAGCGTGGCGAAGACCGGCCTGGTCTCGGGATATTCCTCCATGACCATGTCGGCTTCGTAGACGACGGCCGCCATTCCGCCCAGCACCAGGACGAACAGCAGCCAGCCGATGGCCGCCGCGATCCGACCAAGCGCCGAGCGTTTCTTGGGCTCGGGCTTCTTGCCGCGCGGGGTCCTGGGCTTTTCCCCGGCATCCTCGGCCGGAACCGCGTCCACAGGGACGTCTGTCGGCGCCGGCATGCCTTCCAGCGGCGGCAGCGGCTCGGACAGCGGATCGGCGGACATGACCGGCTCGAGCGCAGCGGCGAGCTGGGCATCGCTCATGGTTCCCGACGGCTCCGCCATCGCCAGATCCGACGGGGTCATCATGGCGAGATCGGGCGGCGCTACCGGTGGCGGCGGCATCGGAGCCGGTGCCGGAGGTGGCGGGGGTGGTGGCGGCGGCGGTGGAGCCGCGCGGGGCGGTGCCGGACGCGGAGCGGGCCGCGCCTGCACCGGGGCCGGCCGGGGCCGGGGCGCCGGCGGGGTGATGGTGTCGGGGAGCAGGTCCCGGCTGGTCGCCTGCCACTGATGGCGGCACTGGCTGCAGCGCACGCGGCGGCCCTCAGGCCCCAGCGCCGCCGCTGAAATCCGGAATCGCACGCCGCAATTAGGACACGCCAGCAGCATAGACAGCCTGAACGATTCGACCCGTGGTAACGCTTTGGATTTTATAGACTGTGCGACACCGCCCCGACAAGCAAGGAGCCTGCCTGCCTTGCCGCCCGCGCGGGGCGCATGCGATCTTCTGGCGGCTGCCGGCGCGGCGAGTCGGCGCGTTTTCAGACTCATTTGGAAGGTTGGGCGCCGCCCGTGGTCCGCTTTGAAAACGTCGGTTTGCGATACGGTCTGGGGCCGGAGGTGCTGCGCGATGTCTATCTGGACCTCGCGCCGGGCTCCTTCCACTTCCTGACGGGACCGTCGGGCGCCGGCAAATCGTCCCTGCTGAGCCTGCTTTACCTCGCAAGGCGGGCGACTCGGGGCATCGTCACCATGTTTGGGCGCGACCTCGCGACCATCCCACGCCACGACATGCCCGGCCTGCGGCGTCAGATCGGCGTCGTGTTCCAGGATTTCCGCCTGCTGCCACACCTGACCGCCCTCGACAATGTGGCGCTGCCGCTCCGCGTCGGCGGGCTCGACGAGGAAAAGGTGCAGGAGCATGTGGTCGAGCTGCTGACCTGGGTCGGCCTCGGCGACCATCTCGACGCCAAGCCGGCCACCCTCTCGGGCGGACAGCAGCAGCGCCTTGCCATCGCCCGCGCGGTGATCACCCGCCCGCGCCTGCTGCTGGCCGACGAGCCGACCGGCAATGTCGACGACCGCATCGCGCTGCGCCTCATGCATCTCTTCGAGGAGCTGCACCGCCTCGGCACGACGGTGCTGATCGCCACCCATAACGCGGCGCTGGTCGAACGCGCAGGCCATCCCGAACTGCGGCTTGAGGACGGCTATCTCACGCGTCTGACGAAGCGGGGCGCGGCATGAAGCTGCCAGCCTCATTCTTCCGCTGGCCCTTCACCTCGCGCGAGCGCGAGACACGCGCGGGCCTGGCGCTCGGCCGCGACGACGCGCCACTCCATCTCGACTGGATCGTCGCGACCATGGCGTTTCTCGCCGCGCTGACGCTGCTGGGCGGGCTGGCGGCGGCGGATGCGGCTTCGCGCTGGCGCAACAGCCTCTCCGCGTCGATCACCGTGGAGATCCCGCCGGTGCTGGACAATCGCGCCACGACAACACCGGAAGACCAACTCGCACGCGCACTCACGGTGCTGCGCAACGAACCCGGCGTGCTGCGCGCCGAGCCGCTGCCGCGCGCGCGTCTGGCGGAGCTGCTGTCGCCGTGGCTGGGCAAGCAGCAACTGGCCGACGATCTGCCGGTGCCGCAACTGATCGACGTCACACTGACGCCCGCTGTCGATAAGCCCGCCCTGGCCCGACGCCTCAACGCGGCGGTCGCCGGCGCGACGCTCGACGATCACGGCACCTGGGTCACCGAGCTGCTCCGCGTCGCGCATCTGGTTGTCGGCCTCGCGATGGGTATTGTCGGGCTGGTCGCGCTGACCGCCGTCGCCGCCGTCGTGCTGGCGACGCGAGCCGGCCTTGCCGTGCATCGCGAAGCCATCCAGGTCCTGCACCTCATCGGCGCCGAGGACCGCTATATTGCGCGGCAGTTCGCGATGCAGGCGATGGATCTCGGCCTGCGCGGCGGGCTGATCGGACTCGCCATTCTGGCGGTTGTGCTGGTGATCCTCGGGTTCACAAGTCAGGCCGTCGATCCCAAACTGCTCCCGCGCCTGTGGCCCAGCATCTGGCAGCTGCTGCCGCTGCTGCTGGTGCCGCCGGCTTCCGCCACCCTAGCCTGGCTGACCGCGCGCCAGACCGTCCTGCGCGCGTTAAGGCGGAGCGGCTGACATGAAACTGGTGATGATCGACCGCGATGGCGTGCTCAACGAGGAGATCGGCAAATACGTGTCGAACCCCGGCGAGTTGCGCATGATCCCCGGCGCCGCCCGCGCGGTTGCACGCCTGAACGCCGCCAATATCAGGGTCGCGATCTGCACCAACCAGGGCGTGGTCGGCCGGGGCATCATCGACCAGACGATGCTCGACCGCATTCATGAGAAGCTGAAGGACGAACTGGCGCGCGAGGGCGCGCATGTTGACGCGCTGTTCGCCTGCACAGACCATCCCGAGCAGCCGTCGCGCCGCCGCAAGCCGGCGCCCGGCATGCTGGAAGAGGCGCTGCGGCAGTTCGGCGCGAATGCCGCCGAGAGCCCGATGATCGGCGACAATCTCCGCGATCTCGAAGCCGCCGCCACCGCCGGCTGTCCGCGCCATCTCGTCCGCACCGGCCATGGCGCCGAGGTGCAGGCGAAAGGCATTCCGCCCTCGGTCCTGCCGGTGCGGGTCCACGAAACCCTGGCCGACGCGGTCGACGCGCTGCTGGGTGCCGAAAAGACAGAGACCGAATGATGGAGGGCGGCTTTTCCGGCGGCGCACGGCGGCAGTTTCGCCGCACCTTCGCGCATGGCGCGATGGGGACCGCGCGCGGGCTGCTGCTGCTATTCGCGCTGTTCTTCGTCGCGTGGCTGGCCGGGCTGGTGTGGTTCGCCGAGACGATCCCGGTGCCGTCGCAGACGCAGCTCTCCGAAGAGAAGACCGACGCCGTCGTGGTGCTGACCGGCGGCCCGCTCCGCCTGCGCACCGGGATCGAAATTCTCGATTCCGGTCTGGCGCAGAAGCTGTTCGTCTCCGGCGTCTATCGCGGCGTCGATGTCACGGAGCTGCTGCGCACCGTCCAGCAGACGCCCGAGGCCGCGGAATGCTGCATCGTGCTGGGCCACGCCGCCGACAACACGGCCGGCAATGCGCTGGAGACGAAGATCTGGATGATCGCCGAGGAGTTCCGCAGCCTGCGCCTCGTCACCGCGAGCTATCATCTCAAGCGCAGCCTGCTGGAGTTCCAGCGCAGCATGCCCGACATCGAAATTGTGCCGCACCCCGTCTTCACCGAAGGCTTCATGCGCGAAACGTGGTGGGCCTGGCCCGGCACGCTGGCGCTGGTCGCGACCGAATACAGCAAGTTCCTGATCGCCCTCATCCGGCCCTGGCTGCCGGCGCCCGACACCGAGGGCGAAATCTTCTAGAGTCTTCCCTGTGCTGTTCCTCCGCTCTCTCCTCTTCAACATCCTGTTCTTCACCGTCACGGCGCTGACGCTCATCCTGGCGTTGCCGACGATGCTGGTTCACTATCGCTACATGCTGAAGATGGGGCGCGGCTGGGCCCACATCATTTTCTTCCTGCTGCGCACGATCGTCGGCGCCAGATGGGAAGTGCGCGGCCCCGTCGAGAAACTGCAGGGCCCGTCGCTGGTCGTCGCGAAGCACCAGTCGGCCTGGGACACGATCGTCTTCTTCGCTCTGTGCCAGAGCGTCACCTATGTGATGAAGAAGGAACTGCTGTCGATCCCGGTCTATGGCTGGTGCTCGAAACACATGGGCCACATCGCCATCGATCGCACCGCCGGCATCTCCGCCATGCGGCAACTCATCCGCGACGTGAAGACAGCGCTGGCGGACAACCGCTCCATCATCCTGTTCCCGCAAGGCACCCGCGTGGCGCCCGGCGCCGAGGCGCCGTATCAGCCCGGCGTGGTGGCGCTCTATGACGGGCTGAAGATTCCGGTGGTGCCCGTCGCCCTCAACTCCGGCCTCGTCTGGGGCAAGCGCAGCTTCTTCAAATATCCCGGCACGATCGTGCTGGAGATCCTCCCTGATATCCCCGCCGGTCTCGACCGCGCGACCTTCCGCCGGGAACTGGAGACGCGGATCGAGGACGCGACCAGGCGGCTGGAGGCGGAGGCGCGGGCGGGTCGCTGACGACCGGTCCGGTCCGGCAGTTCGCTCAGTTCGCTCAGTTCGCTCACATTTCACGTGTTTTCAAAAAATTCAGGTAATTTTTCCTATTCTTGTGACCGGGCTGTGGATCGCGGGGATAGCTGGAAATCCCCTTCCCGCCCAACCGCTTAAAAACCCTTCTCCGCGTATAGCATTGAAAAACAAACAGGAAACGTTCTTCAGAATCGGGGGGTGGGCCGTATAGGAGGGATCGATTGCCGGACAAGACGGCGGCTCTTACGGTTTAATCGCCGACGGGCCTTGGTAAGACAATCCATCATCCTGCAACTGAGCTTGCACTAAGACAGCCAAATAATCTTCCATCTGCGTGAAATCGAGATGGCCGTCATCCCAAGCCCTATCTGCTGCCTCAAGAGCTGCTTCGTATCCTTTTCGATCCTCTCGAATCCGTTCCGGTACAATCTTTCGACCACTTAGCAGCGCGCCCGTTCTTACACACAATAGGAAATAGCAGACCGCCCTTGCAGTCCGCCCATTTCCCTCAACGAATGGGTGAATCCAGTTCAGCCGCCACAAGCCGTAAGCGGCAATCTCCGTAGGCGACCAAATGTACCAATTCTCTTGAACCGTAGAAATAAAGCGGTCCATCCAATCATCTACCTCATTAAAATGAGGCGGCTTGTGATTGCCAACGTAAATTGGTTCTTTTCTAAAGCGCCCACCAAATTGGGAGATATTTGCTACCGCGACGTGATTCAACGCCCAGAGTAGCGACTTATCGAATGATACAGGGCCCTTCTGAAGCCCGATTTCAATACAATTGGTAAGCAACTCGTATTGACGCTTCAGGTTTTGTTCCTGAACACGATCATAAAGATCTCGATTTTCTTCTTCCAAGATAAACACGTCTTAAGACCCGCTTATCCCGGCAGCCCTTTAAGCTGCCGCGACTCTGACTCTGCCTACCGCTTTTTGAGCCGAATCTTTTGTAATCCGGGAGTTTTTAGGAGCGTTCCCGTAAACAAAGCT
The DNA here is from genome assembly GCA_965279355.1 of Alphaproteobacteria bacterium. GTDB lineage: Bacteria > Pseudomonadota > Alphaproteobacteria > CACIAM-22H2 > CACIAM-22H2. The sequence goes on from OZ257155.1 coordinate 2,296,840, forward strand.
GGCTCGCTGAGCCAAGATTTCCTCGTCAGTAAGCACTACAGTTTTTGCACGTTCCAAAAGGGCCTGTAATTCCGGGCGCTCGGGGGCCCTCTTTAGAGCTGATTTACGTTCGGCCATGATTGGTCCTCCAGAAACGAATCCGTGTGCAGAATCAATATACATACGAGGCGAGTCTCAGTCGAGCCCTAAAGAACATTTAGTTGTTCTAACTGAGGATCAACGCCACATTTAGGAACGATTCTTGTTCATACTGGCACACAAGCCTCGAAACAAATAGAGAACGTATATATTGACCGTTTATTCCCTCCCCCAATAAAGTGGGAGCTTAGTTTGAGGTTTGCTTTATGCGTCCGATAGCAGCCATTTCTCAGCAAATCTGGGACATGAAGTATCGTTTCAAGGCAGCGGGCACGCCTGTCGACAAGACCATCGAGGATAGCTGGCAGCGCATAGCCACCGCCCTGTCCGCGTCCGAAAAAGACCCTGCCGCCTGGACCGAGCCGTTCGTCGGTGCGCTCGCCGATTTCAAATTCCTGCCTGCCGGGCGCATCGTCGCCGGGGCCGGCACCGGCCGTCATGTGACCTTGTTCAACTGCTTCGTCATGGGGGCGATCCCCGACCACATCGCTGGCATTTTCAATAGCCTGAAGGAAGCCGCCCTCACCATGCAGCAGGGCGGCGGCATCGGTTACGACTTCTCGACCCTCCGCCCCAAGGGTGCGCGGGTGAAGGGTGTGGGCGCCGACGCGTCGGGCCCGCTGTCGTTCATGGATGTATGGGATTCCATGTGCAAGACCATCATGAGCGCCGGCTATCGCCGCGGCGCGATGATGGCGACGATGATCTGCACCCACCCCGATATCGAGGCCTTCGTCGAGGCCAAGCGCGAGCCCGGCCGCCTGCGCATGTTCAATCTCTCCGTCCTCGTCACCGATGCGTTCATGCAGGCGGTGAAGGAAGACGCGCCGTGGCAGCTGACCTTCAACGGCACCAGCTACAAGACGATCCGCGCGCGCGAGCTGTGGGACAAGATCATGCACGCCACCTATTCCTACGCGGAACCGGGCGTGATCTTCATCGACCGCATCAACAAGCGGAACAACCTGCATTACTGCGAGACGATCAGCGCCACCAATCCATGCGGCGAGCAGCCATTGCCTCCGTATGGCGCGTGCCTTCTCGGCTCCATCAATCTCGCGGCCCTTGTGAAGGATCCGTTCACGCCGCAGGCGCGGCTGGACGAGGAAGAATTCGACCGGCTGATCCCGCTCGCCATCCGCATGATGGACAACACGATCGACGTCTCGCGTTTCCCCTTGCCCGAGCAGGAAGCCGAAGCGAAGGCGAAGCGCCGCATCGGGCTTGGCGTTACCGGTCTCGCCGACGCGCTGATCCTGTGCGGCGTGCGCTATGGCAGCGAAAACGGCGTGCGCCTCACCGAAGCCTGGATGCGCCGCATGCAGCGGCAGGCCTATCTGGCCTCCGTCGACATCGCCAAAGAGAAAGGCGCCTTTCCGCTCTTCGACCGCGACGCCTTCATGGCGGGCGAGACGATCCAGGCCCTCGACAGGGATGTGAAGGACGCCATCGCGCAACACGGCATCCGCAACGCGCTGCTGACCTCGATCGCGCCGACCGGCACGATCTCGCTGCTGGCCGACAATGTTTCTTCTGGCTTGGAACCAGTGTTCAGCTTCTCCTACACCCGCAACGTCCTGATGCCCGACGGCACCCGCAAGACCGAGGAAGTCAGCGACTACGCCTATCGCCTCTATCGCCGCATGTTCGGCGAAAACGCGCAGCTGCCCGATTACTTCGTGGATGCACAGAGCCTGTCGCCCGCCGATCACGTGGTGATGCAGGCCGCCTGCCAGAAATACGTCGACGCCTCGATCTCCAAGACCATCAACTGCGCCGAGGACATTCCCTTCGACACGTTCAAGGATGTCTACCTGCAGGCCTACGAGCTGGGCTGCAAGGGCTGCACGACCTATCGCCCCAACGACGTGACCGGCTCGGTGCTGGCGGTCAGGGAAGAGTCGAAGCAGAAGGCCAAGCCGGCGCAGCAGACCCTGCCGTTCGGCGCCGCCCCCTCGCGCCCGGCCGACCCTTACGAGGCTGGCGGCGTGGTTTACATGACCCAGCCGCTCGACCGCCCCGAAGCTCTGCCCGGCAAGACCTACAAGGTGAAATGGGCGGATAGCGAGCACGCGATCTACATCACCCTCAACGACGTGATCGTCGACGGCCGCCGCCGCCCCTTCGAGGTCTTCATCAACTCGAAGAACATGGAGCACTACGCCTGGACCGTGGCGCTGACGCGCATGATCTCCGCCGTGTTCCGCCGCGGCGGCGACGTGTCGTTCGTGGTCGAGGAACTGAAGGCCGTGTTCGATCCGCGCGGCGGCCAGTGGATGGGCGGCCGCTACGTGCCCTCCCTCCTCGCCGCCATCGGCGAAGTGATCGAACGCCACATGATCGACATCGGCTTCATCGCCGCGGCCGGCCGCACCCAGGCCGATCCCTATGCGGCGGGGCCGCTGGTGGCGGCGGCGGGTGGTGACGTGGTGGCGTCAGCCGGCGGCAGCGTCGCGCAGATCAGCACCGTCGGGGCGTCGGCGGGCTCAACGCCCGCGCTGACCCTGAACCGCACCACTAACTTCATGCGCCAATGCCCGAAATGCGGCAGCCCTTCGCTGCTGCGACAGGAAGGCTGCGATAGTTGCACGAGCTGCGATTACAGCAAGTGCGCGTAAGTTAGCGCGCCAACCTCAACACCCCTCTGTCATCCCAGCGAAAGCTGGGACCCATGTATCGCAACGGATCAGCCACGCGCCGGGACGTCCCTTGGTCTCTTCGGCACGGGCGGGATTTCTGGGTCCCAGCTTTCGCTGGGATGACAGATAGAGAGAAGCGGCGGCCTAGTGCGCACTCTCTCCCCAGTCACCCCGGACAAGCCGCATTAGCGGCGCTGATCCGGGGTCCATCTGAGAAGCGGCGCAATAGACCCCGGCACTCACTGCGGGCGAAAACCTGTAAGCGACGGCCTCGCAGACACAGGTCCCTTTCAGCTGTCTGGTCATAGCTCTTGTGCGACCTCCCACACGTTCCCTGCCGGATCTTCAAACGACGCTGTTCTGCGACCCCATGGGCGGTTGACTGGTCCATTCAGAAAGACCACGTCCTTTGCGCGTAGTTGTTCGCATGTGGCGTCCACGTCGTTCACCCTGATGGTCAGCAACGAGCTGGGGCCGGCGGCAGCCCCTGCAATCTGCCTGGGCTCCACGAGTTCGGGGGCCTGTGTCCGGTCCAGAAGGTTGATCATCACGCCACCAAATTTCATGACGCAGGACACATCATCCTCGTACACAACCGGCGGCGCAAAGACAGTCCGATAGAAATCCACAGTCTTGCGAAGGTCGGGCACGAACAAAGTGATGACTTCGATTTCGTTCAAGGTGACGTTCAAGGTCCGGTTCCTCTCCATGTCAAAACTTGAGGCAGAATGCGCGTGCTGAGCGGAGTTGGCGTGTAGTTTTCCGACGCGCCGAAATCCGATGCAAGGCGGAGAGGCAAGGCGTCCATCCGGCTGGCGGCGCGATGGACCCCGGCTCTCACTGCGTTCGGCCGGGGTGACGGTGTTGAGAAGTGTGCCCCATCCCAAACGCTGTCATCCCAGCGAAAGCTGGGACCCATGTATCGGGACGGGTCAGCGGCGCGCCGGGACGTCTCTTGGTCTCTTCGGTACGGGCGGGATTTCTGGGTCCCAGCTTTCGCTGGGATGACAGATGGAGCGGTGGGTGGCGACGGTGGAGAGCGCGGCTTAGTGCGCGCTCTCGCCGAGATACGCTTCCCGGATATGCGGCTGCGCCAGCAGGTCCGCCGGCTTGCCTTCCGACACGATCCGGCCGCCTTCCAGCACGTAGGCGCGTTGCGCCACTTCCAGCGCCTTGTTCACGTTCTGCTCGATCAGCAGGATCGACACGCCTGAGGCGTGGATCTGGCGGATCACGTCGAAGACCTGGGTGACGATGGCGGGCGCCAACCCCAAGGAGGGTTCGTCGATCAGCAGCACGCGAGGCTGCGCCATCAGGGCGCGGCCGATGGCGACCATCTGCTGCTGGCCGCCGGACAGCGTGCCGGCCGCCTGCCAGCGGCGTTCTTTCAGGATCGGGAACATCGTGTAGACGCGCTCGAGGCCCTCATCGCGGAACTGCCGCACCTCTTTCCGGTAGCAGCCGATCTCGAGGTTTTCCTCGACCGTCATGCCGCCGAACAGGCGGCGGCCCTCGGGGATGATAGCGATGCCGCGGCCGCAGAGGTCCTGCGGCGAGGTGCGGGTGACGTCCTGGCCGTCGAGGGTCAGCGTGCCCTGGCGGATCGGCAGCAGACGCGCGACCGAATTGACCAGCGTCGTCTTGCCCGCACCGTTGGGGCCGACGACCGACACGAGTTCGCCCTTGCCGAGATGGAACGAGATGTCCCACAGCGCCGGCGCGTCGCCGTAACTGACGTGCAATCCCTGCCCGCTGAGAAACGCGTCAGACATTCTCGGTCCCCAGATAGGCGGCGATGACGTCCTTCTGGCGCACCACGTCGCGCGGCAGGCCGGCGGCGATCACCTGACCGTAATTCAGCACGACAAGGCGATCCGACAGTTCCAGCACGGCCCGCATGTTGTGCTCGATGAAGATGATCGTGGAGCCCTGTTTGCGGATGGTGCGGATGAGGGCCACGGCACTTTCGATCTCCGTCGGCGTCAGGCCGGACAGGACTTCATCCAGCAGGACCAGACGCGGCCGCGAGGCCAGCGCGCGGGCCAGTTCCAGGAACTTGCGCTGGTGCAGGTTGAGCTGGCCCGGCAGCGCGTTCACCCTGTCGCCAAGGCCGACGAATTTCAGCCAGTAGCGCGCTTCGTCCAGCGCCGAGGCGGCGTCGCGCACGGCGCTGCCGTACATCGCGGCGAGCGCCACGTTCTCCAGAACCGCCAGCTTTTGGAAGGGCCGCGGGATCTGATAGGTGCGGGCGACGCCGCTGCGCGCGATGGCGTGGCCGTCCATCTGCGCGAGATCGGCGCCGGCAAACAGGATCCTGCCCGATTGCGGGCGATAGAAACCGCTGATCGCGTTGACGAGGGTCGACTTGCCGGAGCCGTTCGGCCCGACCAGGCCGAGGATCTCGCCCTCGCGCACGTCGAGGGTCACGCCGTTCAGCGCCTTCACGCCGCTGAAATGGAGATGCACCTCTTCGCATTTCAGCAGCACCTCGCCTGCTTTGGAGGCCGGATGCGGCGAGGGCGGGATGAGATCGAGGACGGCCTGTTGCGGCGTCTCGTCACGGCGCTTGAAGCGCTCGAAAAATCCGGTGACGCCAGTCGGCAGGAAAAGGATCACCAGCACCAGAATGAGACCGATGATCGCCTTGCCGATCACCGCCATCTCGCCGCCGACGAAGGCGTAGGTCAGGACCGTCACGAAGGTCGCGCCGATGGCGGGCCCCGCCCAGTGCCGGGCGCCGCCCAGCACGCTCATCAAAATGACGAACAGCGGCACCGTGATCGAGAATGTCTCGCCGACCGTCACATAGGTGACGAACACGGCATGGACGCCGCCGGCGACACCGGCGAGGAAGCAGGACAGGCCGAGCGCGATCAGCTTCAGCCGGTAGGTCGGAACACCCATGACCTCGGCGACGTCCTCGTCGTCATGGATGGCGAACAGGCCGCGGCCCAGACGGGAATACTGGACGACCAGCGCCGTCGCCATCGACGCCGCGGCGATCAGCAGGCCGATCAGGTAGATCGTCGATTGCTGGTTGGCATAGATACGCGGCGGCGCCACGCCGAACAGGAAGACGCCGGGGCCGCCGTCGATCGGCGTGTTGAGCACGATGGTCGCCAGGACGAAGGTGACGGCGAGAGTCAGCAGCGCGAAGATCTCGCCCCGCATGCGGCGCAGCCGGAACACGACGCCGCCGACAATGAGGCCCAGCGCCGCCGCGACAAGCCCCGCCGCCGGCAGGGTCCACAGGAACGGCACGTCGAATTTGCTGGCCAGCACCGCCGTGGTGTAGACGCCGGCACCGTAGAACGCGCCGTGGCCGAAGGAGAAATAACCGGAGAAGCCGCTCAGCAGCGCCCATGAGGTCGCCAGCGCGATCCACACGAAGACGAGATAGAGGAAGGATTCGTAGAAGGCCGGCGGATGCAGCAGCGGCAGCAGCGCCAGCAGCGCCGTCGCGACCGCAAGGCCGACCGCGCTGCTCTTCCTGAACGCGACCTTGATCGCCATCTCAGACCTTACCGGGGCGCAGCAGCAGCACGCCGATAAGCAAGGTGAACGAGACCAGCGGCGCCCAGCTCGGCTGGGTGATCGCCATGGTCAGGGATTCGCTGATGCCGATGACAAGGCCGGCGAACAGCACGCCCAGCGGATTGCCGAGTCCGCCGAGGATGACGACGGCGAAGATCACGCCCATGCGCGAAAAGATCTGCGCCGGCGACAGGGTGAAGATCAGCGCGATGAAGCCGCCGGCGACGCCGGCATAGGCGGCGCTGACGCCGGAGAGCAGCAGCGACAGCTTTTTGTGATCGACGCCGAACGCCGCGGCGATGGCCGGGTTCTCGGTGCTGGCGCGCATCGCCTTGCCCATATAGGTGAAGCGCAGCCATGCCCAGGTCGCCAGCGACAGGGCGATGGCGACGACCAGCATCAGCGCCTCGTCGACCGGAATGTAGAGCGGGCCGAGACGCCACGAAGCGGCGTGACCCTCGAACTGCAGGCGGCGGAAATCGGCCGTCCAGAAATACTGGATGCCGGCCTCGATGATGACGGTGATGCCGAAGGTCACCAGCAGCGAGCCGAACTCGCTGACATTGAATCTGGCGAACAGCAGCTGCATCAGCACGCCGAGCAGGAAGAACAGCGGCGCCACCGTCAGCACCGCCGTCGCCGGATGGAAGCCGGCGAAGGTGGAAAGCTGGTAGGTGAGATAGGCGCCGAGGAAGGCGAGCGCGAAATGCGCGAGGTTGATGAGGCGCAGATAGCCCCAGGACAGGCTGACGCCCAGGCCCATCAGCGCATAGAGAGAGCCGATGAAGATGCCCGACAGCAGCGACTGGCCGAGCAGCGTGAAGCTCGGCATTCAGCAGTCTCGCGGAGAAAGGGGAAACATCATCCAGCCGGAATCAAAAGCGGGCCGGTGACGAATCACCGGCCCGCTTCCGATTGCCTCAGGGCTGCATCAGCTTGGCGCCGGGTGCGGCGAATTCCGCCGGCCACACGGTGACCCACTTGCCGTTCTGCGCCTGCTTGATGCGCATCAGGTCGTCGCCGTAGTTGTTCGGCCCGTCGAAGCGCATGGTGCCGATGATCGACGGCACCTTGTTCTTCTTCAGCCATTCGCCAAGCACCTTGTCGTCGAGGCTCTTGGTGGCGGTGACCGCCGCCTCAAGCATCTGCCATGCGACGAACGAGACCGCCGCCTGCACCTCGACCGAGGTATCGGGCAGGCCGGCCTTCTGGGCGCGCGCGTTGTATTCCGACACGAACTTCGCCGCGACGGGGTTGTTCGTGAACGGCGCGTGCTGTTCGAACACGGTAGCAGCCAGAGACAGGTTCGACTCCGGCGCCGACACGGTCGGTGCCGGTGCGGGATAGAGCTGGAAGCTGCCCGGCGGGACATAGTCGATCTTCTTCATCGCCTGGAGCAGCGAGACGCCTTCGAGGCCGATCGAGCCCATGAACACGAAGTCGGGCTTCGCGTCCTTGATGCGGCTGGCAATCGGACCGAAGTCCATGTTCCCGAATTCCCACTCGAGGAAGAGCACTTCCGTCAGGCCGCGCTGTTTCGCCACTTCGCGGGCGCCGAGCGCCATGAAGTGCAGCGGCGCGAACTTGCTGGTGACGATGGCGACGGTCTTCGGCGGCTTGGGCGCCTGGGCCAGCGCGTTGAACAGCAGGGTCGGGAACGTCTTCTCCGGCGTCGGGCCGAGCGCCCAGGTCGGGAAGTGCATGTCGTACTTCGCCAGGCTCGGGATGCCGAAGGTGTGGTGGATGAGGATCTTGTTGTAGCGCTGGGCGACGCTCATCGCGGCCAGAATGCCGGGCGTGGCATAGGGGCCCATGATGAGGTCGGTCTTGTCGACGGTGACGAGCTGCTCATAGAGCGTGCGCGTGACGTCGGGCTTGGACTGGTCGTCCTTCAGCACCCATTCGACCTTGCGGCCGAGCAGACCGCCGCGGGCGTTGAGATCGTCCATATAGATCTCGCCGACGATCTTGTGGACGATGCCGGTCGCGGCGAGCGGCCCGGTCAGGGCCAGGGTGCTGCCGATCTTGATCGGCTGGCCCTGCTGCGCCGAAGCGGGCACCGCGAGTCCAAGGCTGAGAGTAAGTGCGGCGGTCAAACCGCCCAGTGTGCGAAGCGCTGAACGGCGTCCTGCGACTGTCATTGGATCCTCCCTGTAAGGCCGCGATTTGCGGCCGTTTTTCGCGTTCGGGGCGCACAAGCACCCCGTGCATTGGGTGGTACTTTCACATAAGCCACGCCGCAATTCCAGCCGGAAGGCCCCCACCCTGCCCACTCGCTTCGGGCGACGTTTCGCGGCACGATACGGGATGTTTCCCAAGGAGACCCGCATGCGCCGCCTGGCTTTCCTGCTGCTCGCAACTGTCGCACCAATGGTATTGGGCGTGGCGGGCGCCGCGCGGGCCGACGACGCGGCGGATGCGCTCGACCGCGACCTCGCCACCGTCAACCAGCTCGCCCGCGCCCATTACGCCCGCGCGACCGCGGCGGCGTTGGCCGCGTCGGGGCCGGTCATCGTGGTCGAGCCGGATCAGGTCAGCCTGCGGCTCAACGGAAGTGAGCAGCGCGAAACCTACTCACCGCCGCGATACCATCGGCTGAAATCCATCGGGCATGTGGCGCTGGGGCTGTATGCGGTGCTGGCGCCGATAGCCGAGCGCGGCGACCTTGGCGGCTCGCGGGTCGATCTTGAAGCCTATCGCGGCGCGATCGCCGCCCTCGTACCGCAGGTGCCGGCGCTGGGCCTGCGCTGGGACGATTCCAACCGCCAGCGCGAGATTCTCGCCAAGGCTATCGCACTGATGGACGGCGTGCTCGCCACCGGCACGGTCAGCCGCGCCGATTTGCGGCGCTATGCCGACGACATCGCACCGGCGCTGCTCGGCAACGGCTACGACGCGACAAGCCTGCAACTCACCGCGTTGCATGAGACCATCGAGCGTTGGCGCGGCACGCTGACGCCGGACGACTGGGCGCGGCTGCAGGTCGTGGTGCTCGGTCCGTCGCGGCCGCGTGAGGTGAATCCGGCGCTCGAGTATTTCAAACGCCGCGTCGGGCCTTCGCGCGTTCTTGCCGCCGAGAACATCCGCGACCCGGCCGCCGGGCTCGACCTGCTCGCCAGCACCGTGTTCGATCGCGATCTTGGCGACTCATTCTTCAGCGACCGCGCCCGCTTCGAGCATGGCCTGCTCACCGACGGCGCCCGCCGCCAGCTCGACCGGCTGCTGGGGGCGCCATGAGCAGGCCCCCCAAATCGGATAACGACAAACCGGAAGACGAAACGGACGGCTTTGCGTCACCGGCGTGTTCGATGCATGAGGTCGATCCGGCCTATTTTGGCTATCTGAGCGCGGCCGAAGTTGAGGCCCTTGAGAAGGGCCTGTCCTCGCTGTCGCGCGCGGAAGCCGCCGCCAGGCTGCGCAAGGCCCTGCCGCGAATCGCCGATGACACGCTCCACGCCCGGCTCAAGCAGCGTCTGTCCGAGCTTGAGGATTGAATCTGCGAGCAGATTCCCGCCGGTTACCGCAGTAGCAGTTTCTTTACTTTGGCCGCCCATAGTGCGGGCTGGACTTAGCCGCAATGCGGCAGCTTTTTCGGCCCCCGCGCGCATGACCCGTTTCACCCATACCTTTGCACTGATCAGCGGATTGGCGATGCTCGCGGCGGCACTCGCGCTCACCTTCTTTCTGCATTCGGCCTCCCAACGCGAAGGCCTCGACCTTACGGAGAAGCATAACGTGGCGCTGGCCCGCGCGCTGGCCAACTCCATGCAGGCCCAGATCGATGCGCTGATCACAGGCCCCGGACCGGCCGATACAAAACCGGGAGCGATGACCGTCGCCGATTTCCACCGGGTCGTGGCGACGCATTTCCGCGACCTGTCGGTCATCAAGGTCAAGATCTACAATCCCGCCGGGCTGACGGTGTTCTCGTCCGAAGCCAAGCAGATCGGCGAGATCAAAAGCGACAATGCCGGATTCCGGCAGGCGATGGCCGGCAGGGTTGCCAGCGAACTGACCCATCGCAATCAGTTCAGCGCCTTCGAGGGCGTCATCGAAGATCGCGATGTCCTGTCGACCTACATTCCGATCTACAACGACACGACAGCGCAGACACCCGCCAGCGTGTTCGAGATCTATTACGACGCGACGGCGTTCCTCAAGGCGATTGCGGACCGCCAGACCACGCAGGCGCTGGTCATCTTCTCCGTCTTCACCGGCATTTATATCCTGCTTCTGTTCGTGGCCCGGCGTGCCGACGCAATGGCGCGCGAGCATCACGATGCGGCCCTCGCGAGCGCCGCCGCCGCCGCGCGCGCCGAGTCCGCGAACCGCACCAAGAGCGAGTTCCTGGCCAATATGAGCCATGAGCTGCGCACGCCGCTGAATGCGGTCCTTGGCTTTGCCGACATCATCCGGCGACAGATGTTCGGCACGGTCGGCAGCCCGCGCTATGCCAGCTACGCCGAGGACATCTTCGTCGCCGCCAATCATCTTCTGGCGATCATCAACGACATTCTCGATCTGGCGCGCGTCGAGGCGGGAAAAATCGACATCCAGTCCGAACTGCTCCATCTCGACGCATTCACCGAGCATGCGCTGGGCATGGTCAGGACGGAGGCGGAGGCCGGCCGGATCGTGCTGACGCGCGAACTGGATCCCGGCGTCGCGACGATGGAGACCGACGAGCGGCTGCTGCAGCAGATTGTTCTCAACCTGCTGACCAACGCCATCAAGTTCACACCGCCCGGCGGCACCGTGCGCCTGTCCGTTCAGGCGGCGGCATCGGGCCGCATCGCCATTCAGGTCTCGGACACCGGGATCGGGATCAAAAAAGAGGACATTCCCAAGGCCCTCGCGCCGTTCAGCCAGATCGAGAACTCGATGTCCCGCCGCCATCAGGGCACCGGGCTTGGCCTGTCGCTCGCCCAGCGTTTCAGCAAAGCCCTCGGCGGACGCCTGGTGATCGAGAGCGAGCCCGGGCGGGGAACGACGGTCGTGATCAACCTGCCGGCGCGGCTATCGGGTTCGCTTCAGTCAGCCGCGTAGGCCGGCGCGCCGCACCCGCTGCAGCAGGTCATGCAGTCGCCGGTCGGCAATCCCCAGCTGATCAAGATGCTTCACCGTGTTTTCCAGATACGTCACGCAGGGACCACTCTTGCCGTGGCCCTGCAGAATCAGCGCTGTCGTGCGCTGCGGCGACAGCTTGCCGGCATATTGCGCGTGATCGCGCCGCACGACGAACGTGAACGCCGGCACGCGCCTGCCACCGACATGGATGCGCGGGCGCCGCAGCGAATAGGCGTAATGCGGCATCTCGCGTTCCCAGAGATACGCCATCACCTTCTTGTATTCCCGGGCGGCCACGCGATAGCCGATGCCGCGACAGGCACCGCCGGCATCGAGACCCAGGACGAGGCCCGGCTTCTCGGGCGTGCCGCGATAGAGATTCGAATAGAGACAGAAGCCGCGATGATAACCGCGCAGCAGCGCCGGGCGCGCCTCGCGATAGGGAAAGCCCGGATTCCACATCAGCGAGCCGTAGGCAAAGATCCAGAAGTCCTTGCCGTCCGAAGGCGGCGGGCCGTCGATATGCCGGTCGGGCTTGCGCGCCATCGCCTTAGCCCCGCTGCACCAGGGCGACACCGATCGCGGCCAGCGCGATCCCGCCCAGCGCCAGCACACCCAGCGTCTCGTTGAACATCGCCCACGCCATCAAGGCGGTGACCGGCGGCACCAGGAAAAACAGGCTGGCGATCTTGGACATCGCGCCGCGACGGATCAGCAGGTACAGCAGGCTGATGGTCCCGACCGACAGGACCAGGCACAGCCACGCCATCGCGCCGATGAACTCGCCCGACCACGTGACCGCGCGCGTCTCGAAGAGCATCGCGAACAGCATGATCGGCACGAAGGCGGTCGCGTACTGAAGGACGCTGCCGGTCCAGAGATTGGCATTGGCGCAAAAGCGCTTCTGATAGAGCGTGCCGATGGTGATGCCGAGCAGCGCCAGGAACGACAGCGCCGGCGCCTCGATGCCGTAGCCGTGGCCGCCGTCGAACCCGTACCGCTCCGCCAGCACCAGCACCACGCCGAGGAACCCGAGCGCCAGGCCGAGCCATTGCCGCAGGCTCACCTTTTCGCCGAGCAGGGGGCCAACGACCGTGGCGGTCAGGATCGGCTGCAGCCCGACGATCAGCGCCGACAGACCTGCCGGCAGGCCGTGATAGATCGAGGCGAATACGCCGCCGAGATAGGCCGCGTGCATGGTGAGGCCGACGACCATGATATGCGCCGCCTCGCGCCCGCGCGGCCAGGGGGCGCGCACGATGAACGATGCCACCGTCATCAGCCCCACCACGATGGCGAAGCGGATGGAGAGGAACGTCATCGGCTCGGCATAAGGCAGCCCCAGCTTCCCGGCGATGAAGCCGGTCGACCACAGCACCACGAAAATCGCAGGGGCCGCCGTCGCCCATAAAAACGACGCGGGGGCGGCTGTTGAGGAAGGTGGTAATGAGTTGTCGCGGGGCATGATGTTGCCGAACCTGCCTCGACCGCGCCGAGGTTGCGGGACTATAACCCCTTCATGCGTCACCGTCTTCCGGTTCTCGTCGTCGGCACCCTCGTTCTCATTGCCGTCGGCTGGACCATCGCCTGGCATGTGATTGCCGACACCATCGAGGCCGATGTCCAGCGCTGGGCGGACGCCCGCCGCGCCGAAGGCCTCACCATCACCCGCGACAGTTTCACGGTCGACGGCTTCCCCTTTATCTGGCGGATCGACGTGCAGCGGCCCGACGTGACCGGCGCGGGACCGACCGGCTGGCACTGGCAGGGCGAACGCGTCGAAGTCACCTATCTTCCGTGGACGCCCGACCGCATCAGCATGCGCTTCCCCGGCCGGCACCGGTTGACCGTCGGCAGCGGCGATCTCGCCCGCAACTGGACCATGCACGCAACGCGCGCCGACGGCGCGGCCGTCCTGCAGCGGGACGGCCGGCTCGATACGCTCGATCTCTCTTTCGCGACCATCGAGATCGCCGGCAACGATCTCGCGCTCAGCGCCGCGGAGGCGCGGGGCAAAGTCCGGCTGCACCGCCCGCCCGATGCCGACTACCGGACGCCGACCTTCGATCTGACACTGCATCTCGTCGATGCCGTTTTGCCGGAGTCACTGAACCTGCCGCTCGGCCGCAGGATCGACAGCGCGGCGGTCGACCTCTCCTTCAAGGGACGCCTCGCCTATGGCACGCTCGCCGAGGCCGTCACCGCCTGGCGCGACAGCGGCGGAACCATCGAATTCAGCTCCTTTGCGCTGAAATGGGGACAGCTTGCCGTCGCCGGCGACGGCACGTTCGCGCTCGATCAGCAGAACCGTCCGCTGGCCGCCTTCGCGACGCGGCTGCGCGGCCATAACGAGGCCATCGATACGCTGGTGGCGGTCGGCCGCATGACCCCGCGCGAGGCGGCTGGTGTCAAGATCGCGCTGAACCTGCTCAGCCGGCAGAACCGCACCGGCAACGAAACGGAAGCATCGATTCCGCTGACCATCCAGGACGGGCGGCTCTTCGCTTCGGGACTGCCGCTGATGCGGGTCGAGCCGTTGCGGCTCGACTAGTCCTGCTTGGCCTGCACGATGGAGCGGCGGATGCGGCGCGAGCGTGTGAATACGTCGTGCAGTTTCTTGCCGTTGCCGTTGCGGATCGCCTTCTGCAGCGTCGCGATATCCTCGTAGAGACGACCCATCATCTCCAGCACCGCTTCGCGGTTGTTGAGGAACACGTCGCGCCACATCACGGGATCGGAAGCGGCGACGCGCGTGAAGTCGCGAAAGCCGGTGGCGGCGAATTTGATCACTTCGCTCCGCAGATGCGATTCCAGCGCGCTCACGGTATCGACGATGGTGTAGGCGATCAGATGTGGCACATGGCTGGTGATGGCCAGCACGCGGTCATGATGGCGCGCGTCCATCGTCTCGACCTTCATCCCACACCGCGTCCACATCTCGCGGACCTTCGACACGGCTTGGGGCGGTGTTCCGGGCAGCGGTGTCAGCACACACCAGCGCCCCACGAACACATCCGCGAACCCGGAGGCCGGACCCGAATTCTCGGTGCCGGCCAGCGGATGTCCCGGCACCAGCGCCACATCAGGACCGAATTTGCCGTCCAGCGCGTCCACCGCGGCCTGCTTGACCGAACCGACATCGGTGACGATGGCGCCCTTCTTCAGGCGCGGCGCAATCTTTTTCGCAACCTTCGCGTAGCCCGAAAGCGGAACGGCAATCACGACGAGATCTGCGCCGACGACGGCAGCGGCGGGATCGGCTTCGACCCTGTCCGCCAGCTTCAGCTTCCTGATGACGGTGCGTGCGGCGGCGCTCGCGTCGGCAGCAACGATCGTCTTCGCCAGCTTGTTCCTACGAAGACCGCGCGCCAGCGACGAGCCGATCAGGCCGAAGCCGATGATCGCCACGCGCTCGAACAGCGGGCCCTTTTTGGCGCCGCGTTTCACCGCATGAACTCGGTCAGCGCATCCACCACCGCCCGCAGCTCGGGCTCGGTGCCGATGGTGACGCGCAGATGGTTGGGCAGGCCGTAACCGGTCACGCCGCGCGGAATTATGCCCTTCGAGTGGAGATGCGCCTCCGCCTTGCGCGCCGTCTTGTCGCCGGTGGCCGGAAACTCGATCAGCGAGAAATTCGCGACACTCGGCACATAGGTGAGGCCGAGCTTCTTGAGCTCACCCTCGAACCACGGCAGCCACTGGTCGTTATGCGCGCGGCTTCGCTCGAAGAACGCGGTGTCTTCAAGCGCCGCAATTGCGGCTGCCTGCGATATCGAGGCGATATTGAACGTGCCGCGAATGCGGTTCAGCACATCCGCGATCGCCGGCGGGAAATAGCCCCAGCCGATGCGCATTCCGCCCAGCGCGAAGATCTTCGAGAAGGTGCGCAGCATGACGGTGTCGTCGCGCTTGTCGACCATCTCGACACCCGCCGAGTAGTCGTTCTTCGAAACGTATTCCGCATAGGCGGAATCGATCACCAGCAGACAGCCTTTCGGCAGCCCGTCGCGCAGCCGCTGCATTTCCGACTCAGGGATATAGGTCCCGGTCGGATTGTTCGGGTTGGCGATGAAGCAGATCTTGGTCGTCGGACCCGCGCGCGCGATCAGCGCATCGACGTCCGTGCGATACCCCTTTTCCGGCGCGGTGATCGGCGTCGCCCCGGCGCTCAGCGCCAGGATCGGGTACATGCTGAACCCGTGCTCGGTATAGAGAATCTCATCGCCCGGTCCCGCATAGGCGCGGCAAAGCAGCCCGATCAACTCGTCGGAGCCGGTGCCGCAGACGATGCGGTCGGCGGCAAGGCCGAAGCGCTTGCCGATGGCATCGCGCAGATCCTCGGAACCGCCATCGGGATAGCGATGGACCTTCCCGGCCAGCTTCTGGATCGCTTCGACCGCCCGCGGGCTTGGGCCCAGCGCGCTCTCGTTCGACGAGAGCTTGATCGTGACGGCGTGGCCTTCGAGTTCGGATTTTCCGGCAACGTATGGGCTGATCGACATGATGCCGGGACGCGGTACCGGTGCCGTCCGGATTTCCGCGGAACCGGCAGCACCGATCCGCGCATAACCGCCCAGCAGCCGTACCGCCCCGCCCCCGCCCAGCGCGGACGCGAGACGCGCAGATGTTTCGCTGTCGGTCGCAACGCCCTCAACGAGCGCAATGTGCTGACGACCGCGTTTGGCGATCGCCGTCACTGTGGCGCCGGCAAGACCGGCGGCGCCGAATGTTTTCTTCAGCGTGGCCGGCGACAGCTTCTTCTCCGACGCCACTTCGACATAGAGCACGTCGTCGTCCGTCGGCTCAAAGCTTTGCGCGCCGATCACCAGGGCGCTCGGCGCCTTCTTGCCCGCGGGCAGGAACGGCAGGCGGGCAAGGATCTGCACATTGGCGGGAAGCTCACGCCACCATTGGCCCGCCCCGCTTTGCGCGGGCATCGGCACGACCGCAATTCCGATCTTGCCGCGCTTGAGCCCGGCCAGCAGCGCCGGCAGGGCGACAACCGGCTGCACGGTGGTGGCGCCGAAATGCTCCCGCGCTAGGTCGAGGCACGCGGGTGCTTTGGGCGGCGCAAGCACCGAGACCGTGAACGGCCCCTGCAGCGTCGTCAGGCGGGCAATGATCTCCCGCCACACCCGCACCACCAGCTCGGCCGGCAGCGGCTTGCGGTTGCGCGCCAAAAGGCGGCGCAGGATCGCGGCCTCACGGCCTGGACGGAACAGCGGCGCCGCCTTGCCGCCCTCGCGGGCCTTGGCCCCGGCGACCTGGCAGACGAGATCGGCCCGCTGCAGAAGCAGCCGGTGCATCTCGTCGTCGATGGCGTCGATCTCGCCGCGCAGGGCGGCCAGCGTCCGCTCGGCGGACTTGTTTTTGTCGGGTGCGTTCATGATCGGGGTGGGCAGAAAATGGGGCGCGGAACGGCGTGTAGGAATAGCGGGAAAAGCCGCTAAAATCAAAGCCATCCTCGCCTGTCCGCGAGCAGCGCCGCTCATAGCCTCCACGCTTGCAACGCACAATCCGCTGATGCAAGGTGCCGGTGATTGATCCCCTTTTGAAAAGAGGAGTCGGCGCGTTTCCCCGCTGACCGCTCTTGCGCGAATGAGCCAGGCACATCGCCCAGTGATATCGCCGCCGGAATTTCGTCCCGCAATCACGACCCTGCGGCCAGGTGTCCAACTGACCGGGCAGCGGCTTGATTTCGGCGTGAGCGATCCGTTGCCGCTGGATTGCGGCATCTCGCTTGGCGGCGTGACGGTCGCCTACCAGACCTACGGCACGCTGAATGCCGACAAATCCAACGCCATCCTGGCCTGTCACGCCCTGACCGGCGACCAGTTCGTCGCCGAAACGCATCCGATGACCGGAAAGCCCGGCTGGTGGGAGCACATGGTCGGGCCGGGCCTGACCCTCGACACCGACCGCTACTTCATCATCTGCGTGAACGTGCTGGGCGGCTGCATGGGCTCGACCGGCCCGGCCAGCATCAACCCGGATACCAACGCCCCCTGGGGCCTGTCCTTCCCGGTCATCACCATCGGCGACATGGTGCGGGCGCAGGTGCGGGTCATCGATCATCTGGGCATCGACACCCTGTTCTGCGTCATCGGCGGCTCGATGGGCGGCATGCAGGTGCTGGAATGGGCGGCGTCCTATCCCGAACGTGTGTTCAGCGCGGTGCCGATCGCCAGTGCCGCAAGGCATTCCGCGCAGAACATCGCGTTCCACGAAGTCGGCCGTCAGGCGATCATGGCCGACCCGGAATGGTGCAACGGCGAATACCAGCGCCACGGCAAGCGCCCCGAGCGCGGCCTCGCGGTCGCGCGCATGGCCGCGCACATCACCTATCTGTCGGAGCCGGCGCTGCACCGCAAATTCGGCCGCTCGCTGCAGGACCGCGAAAAACTGTCCTACGGTTTCGACGCCGATTTCCAGGTGGAAAGCTATCTGCGTCACCAGGGCTCGACCTTCGTCGACCGGTTCGATGCGAACTCGTACCTCTACATCACCCGCGCCATGGATTATTTCGACCTCGCGGCCGAGCATGGCGGCGCGCTGGTCAATGCGTTCCGCGAGACCAAGACGCGTTTCTGCCTCGTCTCCTTCACCACCGACTGGCTGTTCCCGACCGCGGAAAGCCGCGCGCTGGTGCACGCGCTCAACGCGGCGGCGGCGAATGTGAGCTTTGTCGAGGTCCAGAGCGACAAGGGCCACGACGCCTTCCTGCTCGACGAGCCGGAATTCTTCGAAACCCTGGGCGGCTTCCTCAACGGCTGCGCCGAGCACCGGGGCCTCCGCCGTTCATGATGTTCCGTCCATGAATATCGGTGCCGCTGCGGCGGCGTCCCGTCCCCGGGGCAACATCCGCGTCGACCTGCAGATCATCGCCGACATGGTGGACCCCGGCACACGGGTGCTCGACGTCGGCTGCGGCGACGGCCAGCTGCTCGACTATCTCGTCCATAACAAGCAGGTCGACGGTCGCGGCATCGAATGGAGCCAGGCCGGCGTGAACAACTGCGTACGGCAGGGCCTGTCGGTCATCCAGGGCGATGCCGAGACCGACCTGCGCGACTATCCCTCCGACGCCTTCGACTGCGTGATCCTGTCGCAGACCCTGCAGGCGACCTTCGATCCAAAGGTCGTGCTGGGCGAAGTCGTGCGCATCGGCCGCAAGGCGATCGTCTCGTTTCCCAATTTCGGCGTCTGGCATGTGCGGCTGGCGCTGCTGACCACCGGCCGCATGCCGGTGACGGACTCGCTCGATAGCGCCTGGTACGAGACGCCGAACATCCATCTCTGCACCATCTCGGATTTTGTCGAGCTCTGCGACGATCTCGGCATCGTCATCGAGCAGGGCATGGTGCTCGACCGTCGCGGCCAGGCCCGCCACCTCCGCGCGCCCGGCTTCCTCGCCAATCTGCTCGGCGAACAGGGCCTCTTCACCCTCAGCCGCAAGCGCTGATTCAGCCGCTCTGCGAATCGTCTTCGGGCGGAACGCGCCCCGCCCCTTGTCCGGCGGAATGCCCGAGCAGCGGTTGGGTCCGCCGCCGCGCAGCTCTGGCCGGCACGGCGCGCACGGCGGTCGGCGCATAGATCTGTTTGCCGGCTTCCATCATCACAACACCGGCGACGCGGTTGAACCAGCGTTCGCCGATCCGCTCCCATGCCGGCGCCGAAGACACCAGCAGCCGTGAATTGAACGGCGGCACAAAGAGCGCCGAGCGGTTGGCGAGCGGCGTGAACAGGTTCTCGCGCAGGAGGCGGGTGAGCTGGCCGGTGGTGTAAGGCTCGCCAAGACCGAAGGGCGTGCGGTCGAGACGGGCCCAGATGCCGCGCCGGTTCGGCACCACGATGATCAGCCGGCCGCTCGCCGCCAGCACGCGCCAGATTTCCCGCAGGAAGGGCCGCAGCGCTTCGGAATGCTCAAGTGCGTGGATCAGGATCACCCGGTCCACGGAGAGATCTGGTAGCGGGATATCCTCTTCGTCGACCAGGGCCGTGAGATTGGGACCTTCGGGTGGCCAGGTCAGCACGCCCTGCCCGGCCGGCATCAGCGCCAGCACGCGCTCCGCCTCGCCCATGAACGGTCGCAGGAACGGCGTGGCGTAACCAAGACCCAGCATCCGCTGTCCGCCGACATCGGGCCACATCTCGCGCAGCCGTGCCTGGATGGTGCGGCGGGCGACCCGGCCAAGGATGCTGGCGTAGAAATCACGGAGGTCGACGACGTCGGTCCACATGCCTTCAGATCGCTCCGGTTTCGCCGAATTTCTTCAATCTATCACATGGATAGCCTATCGCGCCCCGCCGCTCCCGGGTTAAGGTAAAAAAGGGGCATAAAGACGTGCATTTCGGAAGCGAATTCATCCTCATCGGCGGCGCGCTGGTCGCTCTCAGCATCGTGGCGGGAATGTTCTCATCCCGTCTCGGCGCCCCCCTGCTTCTTGTGTTTCTCGGGCTGGGCATGCTGGCGGGCGAAGACGGCCCCGGCGGAATCCAGTTCGACAATTTTCACACCGGCTATCTGGTCGGCAGCATGGCGCTGGCCATCATCCTGTTCGACGGCGGGCTGCGGACCCCGCGCTCGGCGGTCCGCATCGCGCTATGGCCGGCGACCAGCCTGGCCACCATCGGCGTGGCGGTGACGGCGGCCCTTGCCGGGTTGGTTGCGGTCTACGTTTTCTCGATGACCCCGCTCCAGGGCTTTCTGGTCGGTGCCACCGTGGCATCCACCGATGCGGCGGCCGTCTTTCTACTTCTGCATGCGCGCGGCACCGAGATCGCCAAGCGCGTCAGCGCGACGCTGGAAGTCGAATCCGGCGCGAACGATCCGATGGCCGTGTTCCTGACTGTTGCGGCCGTGGAACTGCTGCAACTGCCCGATCCCGCCTTCACATGGCATCTCGCGCTCAGCTTCGTTACCCAGATGGCGGGCGGCGCCGTCATTGGCGTCGCCGGCGGCTACGCCATGGTGTGGGTGATCAACAAGGTCGAGATCGCCAGCGGCCTGTATCCCATTCTCGCCGCGGCAGCGGCCCTCCTGATCTTCGGCGGCGCACAGACGGTGGATGCCAGCGGCTTCCTTGCCGTCTATCTCGCCGGGCTGGTGCTGGGCAATCATCGCCACCGCGCGCAGGTGGTCATCAGCCGCTTCCATGACGGACTGGCCTGGCTGGCGCAGATCGTCATGTTCCTGCTGCTCGGTCTGCTGGTCACGCCGAGCAAACTGCTGGACGACCTGTTCGGCGAAATCATTCTGGCTGTCGCGCTGATTGTCATCATCCGGCCCGTCGCCGTGTGGCTCAGCCTTCTCCCCTTCCGCTTCACCTGGCAGGAAAAGGCGTTCATCTCATGGGTGGGCCTGCGCGGCGCGGTGCCGATCTTCCTTGCGTCGATTCCGGTGATTGCCGGCCTTCCCAACGGCGAGCACTATTTCAATATCGCCTTTGTCGTGGTGCTGATGTCGCTAGTGGTGCAGGGCTGGACAGTCACCGCGGCGGCGCGCGTGCTCGGTCTCGAACTGCCGCCGCCGCCCGACGCACCGGCCCGTAACGAAATCGAACTGCCCGCCTCCGTCGACCGCGAAGCCGCCGGCTGGCGTGTCGCGCCGGCCTCGCCGGCGCTGACCTACGACTTCCAGAAGCTGCCGATGCCCAAGCGCACGCGCATCATCGCCGTGATCCGCGACGGCGGCCTGCTCAATCGCGAGGCGATCGAGCGGCTGAAGGTGGACGACTATGTCCTGGCGCTGGTGCCGCCGGAACAGGCGATGGCGCTCGATCGTCTGTTCTTTACGCCGACCGAGCGGCGCCGCAGTGTCGCCGCGCCGGATCTTGGCGAATTCGTTTTCGAATCCACGGTCAAGCTCGGCGAGGTCTGCGCGCTATATGCCGTGCCGTTCGATCCGCTCTATCACGACATGACTTTGGCCGAGTTCCTCAACATGCGGCTCGGCAATACCGTTGTCATCGGCGACCGCGTGAAGATCGGCGAAGTCGAGCTGATCGTGCGCGAGCTCAACAAGGACAAGATCAGCAAGGTCGGTCTTGAACTTGAATCCGAAGCGGAGCGCCTGCCGATCCTGCGCTTCTGGCGCCGCCTGATGGGCCGCATGCAGGAAGAAACCTGACGGGAATAGGTCTCCAACGGCGGTGTTCGTTGGAGGACGGGGCCATTTCCCGCCAATTCTAAAGGGGACAGAGATGAAACTGAAATTTGCCGCGTCGGCGGCCGCTCTTCTATTGCTCGGCGCCTGCACCGTAGGCCTGCCGCAGCACAAAGTTGCAACCACCGGCATCGGCCCGGTCATCACGACCGCCGACGGCATGACCCTCTACACCTTCGCCAACGATACGACACCCGGCAAATCCGCCTGCAACGGCCAATGCGCGACCAACTGGCCGCCGCTGATGGCCAAGACCGATGCCCAGCCGGCCGGCAAATGGACCGCCATCACCCGCGACGACGGCTCAAAGCAGTGGGCCTATGACGGCAAGCCGCTCTATGCCTTCGCGCGCGACACCAAAGCCGGGGACACAACCGGCGAAGGCCTCCTGAACGGCGCCTGGAAAGCCGCGCGCCCGTAAATCCCAGTCGCGCCGAGAGGTGGCGGGGGAAGCGGCCCAGGCGACACGCTTCCCCCGTTCGCGCGTTTGGTCTAAATCTCTGGGCCATGACACTCGACATCACACACCTCATCTGCCTCTCCGACAATTTCGTATGGCTCCTGCGCGAGCCGGGCAGCGGCTCGGTTGCCGTCGTCGATCCGTCGGAAGCGGCACCCGTCAAGGCGAAGCTCGACCAGCTCGGCTGGAAGCTGACCCATATCCTCAACACACATCATCACAACGATCACACCGGCGGTAATCTTGAGCTCAAGAAAGCCACCGGCGCCGTCATCGTCGGCCCGGCCGCGGATCGCGAGCGCATCCCCGGCATCGACATCGCGCTGAAGGACGGCGAGACTTACGATTTCGGCAACGAGAAGGCCGTCGTCTACGATATCCCGGGCCATACGCGCGGGCATATCGCGTTCTGGTTCGAGACATCCAAAGCCGTGTTCACCGGCGACACGCTGTTCTCGCTGGGCTGCGGCCGGATGTTCGAAGGCACCGCGCCGATGATGTGGAACTCGCTGAGCAAGCTGCGCAAGCTGCCGGGCGATACCCGCATTTATTGCGGCCATGAATACACGCAGGCGAACGCGAAATTCGCGCTGACCATCGAGCCCGATAATGCCGAGCTCAAGGCACGCGCGGCCGAAGTCGACGCGCTGCGCGCCAAAGGTCAGGCAACGCTGCCGACCACCATGGCGCTCGAGATGGCGACCAACCCGTTCCTGCGCGCCGCCGATCCCGGCGTGGCCCGCTCGGTCGGCCTTACGCCCGGCGATCCCGTCGCCGTGTTCGCCGAAGTCCGCGGCCGCAAAGACAGGTTCTAAAGGATATGAAGCTCTACTGGTCGCCGACGTCGCCTTACGTCCGCAAGGTCACCGTCGTCGCGCACGAAACCGGCCTGTTCAGCCGGCTGACGCTGGAATCGGTCGCGGTGCTGCCGACCAAGCCCAATGCCGAATACGGCCGCGAAAACCCGCTGATGAAGGTGCCGTGTCTGGCGACCGATGGCGGCGAGCTGCTTTTCGACTCGCGCGTGATCTGCGAATACCTCGACTCGCTGCATGACGGCCGCAAGCTGATCCCGGCCGGCGGCGGCGAGCGCTGGCGCGTGCTGCGGCAGCAGGCGCTGGCCGACGGCATTCTCGATGCCGGCATCCTGCTGCGCTACGAAGCCGCGATCCGCACCGACGCCCAGCGCAATGCCGAATGGATCGCCGGGCAGAGCCTGAAGATCACCCAGGGGCTCGATGCGCTCGAAACTGAGACGGACACCCTGTCCGGGCCGATCGATCTCGGCCAGATCACCATCGCCTGCGCGCTGGGCTGGCTCGAATTCCGCAACCCGGTGCCCGATATCCGCAAGGGCCGCGCGAAGCTCTTCGCCTGGTACGACACGTTCGTGAAGCGTCCGTCGATGCAGGCAACCATACCGAAGGGCTGACGGTGGACGCCGACGACATCATCCGGCGTCTCGATCTGAAGCCGCATCCCGAGGGTGGCCATTATCGCGAAATGTTCCGCGACGCGCCCACGGACGGCAGTCGCGGCGCGATGACATCGATCTATTTTCTGCTGAAGGCGGGTGAATCGTCGCACTGGCACAAGGTCGACGCGGCGGAGATCTGGCACTACTACGCCGGAGCGCCGCTTGATCTTTCCATCTCGGACGATGGAAAGACGATCCGCACGGCGCCGCTCGGCCCCGACCTCCTGAAGGGCGAACAGCCGCAGATCACGGTGCCTCCGGATGCCTGGCAGGCCGCAAGCAGCCAGGGTGCCTGGACCTTGGTCGGCTGCACGGTCGGTCCTGCCTTCGACTTCAAAAGCTTCGTGCTGGCGCCGAAGGACTGGAAGCCCGGCTGAGCGAAAAGAAAAAGGCCCCGTCCGTTTCCGGCGGGGCCTTTATGTGATCGCCTGACGCGGATCCTAGCGCGCGCGACTGCCAAAAAAAACCCTCCGAAGCGGGTCATCGTGGTCGTCGACAGCGGCGATCACAAATCGAGTGTCTTGTGGCGGCGGGTAAATACACAGCCGCTCCAAACACGTCAACCGATTCGGCGCTGCCATAGATCGCGCGACGCCATCGCCGCGCCACCGACCACCAACACGCATGCAATCCCGAGCCGTATGCTTAATTCGGCGGCACCGAAGACAATCAACAGGAGCGTCGAGAGCAGCGGCGTCGCATAGGACAATGCGCCGAGCGCCTTGATGTCGCCGCGCTTCATGCCGTGATCCCACAGGAAGAACGCCGCGCCCACCGGCCCCAGTCCCATCGCCAGCACGACAAGCCACTCCACACCCTGCGGGCGGTACGTTGTTTCGAACAATACGTGCGCAACGAGCGCCAGAAACGCCGTGGCGCCGCAGAAGCCGCCGACCGTGTCGGTCGGGACCGAACCGAAGCGGCGCGACAGAACGGAGTACGTCGCCCAGATCACCGCCGCCGCGAGGGCGGCGACATAACCGCCGATATAGTCGGGATCAAGATCGCCAAGCCGGCCGCCGACCAGCAGCACCACGCCCGCAAAACCGGCCAGCGCACCGGTGAGATGCCAGGCCGTCAGCCGCTCGCCCGGCAGAAATCCGGCGAACAGGACGATCAGCAGCGGCCAAAGATAGTTGACGAGATTGGCTTCAGCCGGCGGCGCCAGCGACAGGGCCGCGAAATAACAGGCGTGGTAACCGAACAGCCCGAAAATCCCGAGCGCCCAGACAGCGGGCGGCTGGCGCAGATGCCGGGTGATGCTTTCGCCCCGCGCGATCCATTTGATGAGCGCCAGCAGGAACGCGAGCCCGAAGGTCAGCGCCACCGTCTGGAACGGCGGCATCGCGCCGATCAGGGTGGTGCCCAGCGCCAGCGACGACCACAGCAGCACCGCGCCAGCACCAATCAGCGTGGCCCGGCGTGTATCGGTTTGGGTCGCCACGATCAGAATTTCGGCTTGAACGCCTCGTCGACCTCGACGCGATAGCCTTCAGCGAGGCGATTGGTCTCGTTGGCCATGCCGACCACCGCCATCAGCTCGCCCAGCATCGGATCGCTCATGCCCGCCTTGCGCGCCGCCGCGGTGTGCGAGGTGATGCAGTATTCGCAGCCATTGGTGGCGCTGACCGCGAGATAGATCATTTCCTTGGTCAGCGGATCGAGGGCGCCCGGCGCCATCACCTGCTTCACGCTCTCCCAGGTCCGGCGGAGCGTGTCGGGGTGATGCGCCAGCACTTTCCAGAAATTATTGATCCAGTCGATCCTGCGCGTCGCCATGATGTCGTCATAGACGGCGCGCACTTCGACGCTGGCTTCGGCGTATTCGACCGGCTTGACGCTGGACATGGCGGCCTCCCGTGGCCGCGTCAGTACATGTGCTGGCCGCCGTTGATCGACAGCGTCGAGCCGGTGACAAAGCCAGCGTCGTCGGCGACGAGGAACAGCACGCCGCGCGCGATCTCATCGGCACGGCCGAGGCGGCCGACCGGCACGCGGGCGACGATCTTCTTCAGCACGTCCTCGGGAACCGCGCGCACCATCTCGGTGTCGATATAGCCAGGGGCAATGGCGTTCACCGTGATGCCCTTGGAGGCGCCTTCCTGCGCCAGCGCCTTGGTGAAACCGTGGATGCCCGATTTGGCGGCGGCGTAGTTCACCTGACCGTACTGGCCGGCCTGACCGTTGATGGAGCCGATATTGACGATGCGGCCGAAGTTCTTTTCGCGCATGGAATCGATGACGGCGCGGCTCATGTTGAAGCAGGAACCGAGATTGGTCTGAATGACCGCGTTCCACTGCTCGAAGGTCATGCGCTGCAGGGTCGTATCGCGCGTGATGCCGGCATTGTTGACCAGGATCTCGACGGGGCCCATCTCGGCGGCGATCGCCTTCACGCCCGCCTGACATGCCTCGAAATTGCTGACGTCGAATTTATGCGCGGCGATCCCCGTCTCCGTCGTGAACTGGCGCGCCACGTCGTCATTGCCGCCGTAATTCGCAGCAACGCGATAACCCGCCTTCTTGAGAGCAATCGAAATCGCCGCACCGATGCCACGCGTGCCACCGGTGACAACCGCCACTCGTCCAGTCATTCAAAGTCCTCCCTGATCCGACCGTTCATTCAGCCGGTGTGTATTTGTCAGCCGCGCTCCACGCACATGGCAATGCCCATGCCGCCACCGATGCACAAGGTGGCGAGGCCCTTCTTGGAGCCGCGCTTCTGCATTTCAAACAACAACGTCGTCAGGACGCGCGCACCCGATGCACCGACCGGATGGCCGATGGCGATGGCGCCGCCGTTGACGTTGACCTTCGATGTATCCCATCCGAGATCCTTGTTCACCGCGCAGGCCTGCGCCGCAAACGCCTCGTTGGCTTCGATGAGGTCGAGATCGCTGGCCGACCAGCCGGCCTTCTTGAGCGCCGCGCGCGAAGCCGGGATCGGGCCGGTGCCCATGATCTTCGGATCGACGCCGGCGGTCGCCCAGGAGACGATGCGCGCCAGCGGCTTGATGCCGCGCTTGGCGGCTTCTTCGGCCGTCATCAGCACCACGGCGGCAGCACCGTCATTGATACCCGACGCATTGCCGGCGGTGACGCTGCCGTTCTTGTCGAAGGCCGGGCGCAGCTTCTTCAGGGTGTCGAGCGTCGTTCCATGGCGCGGATATTCATCGGCATCGACGACCACGTCGCCTTTGCGCGTCTTGACCGTCACCGGCACGATCTCGTCCTTGAACTTGCCGGCCTTCTGCGCCGCCTCGGCCTTGTTCTGCGAAGCCAACGCGAAATCGTCCTGCTGTTCGCGGGTGATCTGCCACTGCTGGGCGACGTTTTCGGCCGTGTTGCCCATGTGATAGCCATTGAAGGCATCCCAGAGGCCGTCCTTGATCATCGTGTCGATCATCTCGGCATTGCCCATCTTCACGCCGGCGCGCAGATAGGAGGCGTGCGGCGCAAGCGTCATGCTCTCCTGCCCGCCCGCGACGACGATCTCGCTGTCGCCGACCTTGATCGCCTGGAAACCGAGCGCCACCGCTCGCAGACCTGAGCCGCAAAGCTGGTTGATGCCGTAAGCGGTCTTTTCGACCGGGATGCCGGCGGCGATGGCCGCCTGGCGGGCCGGGTTCTGGCCCTGCGCCGCGGTCAGGATCTGGCCCATGATGACTTCGGACACATCGCCCGCCGCGACATTGGCCCGCTTCATCGCCTCGGTGATGGCAAGCGCGCCCAGCGCATGCGCGGACAGCGTCGAAAAGGCGCCGTTGAACGCGCCGACCGGCGTCCGGGCGGCAGAGGCAATGACGATCTCACTCATGGGAATACTCCTTAACGGGATAGCACCCGACAGATGACTTGATCCTAAGAGCGGGTTAGAGCCGAGTCCAGCCAGCCCGCAAGCGGCTGCCAGAGCCCCGCGCGCGCCTGACTGCCGACCACCATGCCGATATGCCCGAGCGGCGGCGATAAACGGTCGGCGCCCGGCAGCTTTTGGGCAAGGATTTCGGCTGACGCGGGCGGCACAATCCGGTCCTGTCCCGGCACGACAACCAGCGACCTCACCTTTACGTGTTCCGGCAGAACCGCCTTGCCCGCCAGCCGCCATTCGCCGCGCGCCGGCGTGTTTTCGCCATACCAGTCGAGGATGCATTCCCGCGCCACCGGCCCGGCGAGCGGCACGCCATCGTTGAGCCAGTCTTCGAGGGCCACAAACTCGCGCGCCTTGGCGCTGGTCACGTCGAGATCGGAAAAGGCGCGGAACTTGCGCACGCCAAGGAACGGATCGAGGCCGAGGAACAGCGCCTGTAGCGCGTCGACCGGCAGCTCACCCAGTTTTTCAATGAATGGCATCCACGGTGTCATCGCGTGCGCGACGGCATGCGACAGATCGGCGCGCTCGGCATGGAAATCCCACGGCGTCGCCAGCAGCACCAGCGCGCTGATGTCGTTCGGGCGCGCATGCGCCAGGCCGAGCGCCAGATTGCCGCCCATGCAGTAGCCGATCATCGCCGGCTTGCGTTTGGCGATCTCGGTGACCTGATCCAGCGCAGCACCCAGCCGGTCCAGAATGTAGTGCGAGAGGCTGAACCCGCGTTCTTCCGCGCCGGGCCGATCCCAGTCGACGAGGAAAGGGCGATACCCCTGCGAGGCGAAGAAGCGCATGAAACTGCGCTCGGCCGACAGGTCCAGCACATAGGCGCGATTGACCAGCGACGGCACGACCAGCAGCGGCGTGCCGTTTTCCGGCGCGCCCTCGATCCCGGCATAGTCGAGAAGTTTTGTCGTGCCCTGTTCCCAGACCACGCGCGCGTCCTGCGGCGGGCGGCGATAGGAATGGCGGCGATAATGCTCGATCCCGATCGACAGCTGATCGAGGCGGCGGCGAACCTCAAGGTTCACTGCCTGCGCGAATGCGTCAGGGGCGACGTCGGCGAGGTCTTGGCGAAGCTGGCTTGCCTGGCTTTGCACCGTCTTGTGCCACGGCAGCGTCGCGAGCCACGTCCACGCGTTGGCCGGCGTGAGTTCCTTTGGCGGCGACTCTGGCGATCCGTTCTTCAAGAACGGCAAGGCGGCGGCGGAGCTCAGCCACGTCAGCGTCGCCGTCGCCAGGTGCAGCGGCAGCGGGCGCGGGCCCGTGCGCTTGTGCGGCCGAACGCGATCCTGGGGTGGGTTGGGCGCCATCGGTTTCCCTTAACGGGGGTTGCATACCAGAAGCTGCAGCGGCCCACAGGGACATCCAGCCCGCCGGCCCCATGGCCGCCGAAACCTGCAGCAGCCGGCCAAGCGTTTCGGTGAATTCCGGGTCGGTTGCTAGGGCACTCACCTGATCCTGCCATAGATCGAGGTAGCGCCGGGCCAGCGTCTCCAGATTAGGTGGTTCCGACATGAGTTCCAGTCACCAAGGGCCTAAATTATACAAGCCGCGCAGCAGGCTTGCCAGCCAACCCTTGCAAGGTGCAACATCGGAGCGATTTCCTGCGGTTAACCCGCCCCGGAACGAACCGGGTTGGTCGGAGTTCCCATGAGCGACACCCCTGCCCAAGACGAAGCCCCGCCCCCGGTCAAGATCAAGAAATACGCGAACCGGCGGCTCTACAACACGGGCACCAGCAGCTACGTGACCCTCGACCATCTCTGTCAGATGGTGAAGGAGGGCGTGGATTTCATCGTCCACGACGCCAAGACCGGCGAGGACATCACCCGCGCCGTGCTGACCCAGATCATCGTCGAAGAGGAAGCCAAGGGCGGGCAGAACATGCTGCCGGTCGGCTTCCTGCGCCAGCTGATCTCGTTCTACGGCAACAGCCTGCAGGCACTGGTGCCGCGCTATCTCAGCTCCTCAATGAATTCCTTTGCCAGCAATCAGGATCAGATGCGGCAATACGTCTCCTCGCTGGGCGGCCTGTTCCCGTTCGGTCAGCAGTTCGAGGAAATGGGCAAGCAGAACATGGCGCTCTTCCAGAACGCCATGAACATGTTCTCGCCGTTCAAGTTCACCGAACCCGGGTCGTCGCCTGCGACATCCGGGCCGGGCGCCACCGGCGGTACCGACGATCTGGCGGAACTGCAGCGGCTGCAGCGCGAACTGGAAGAGATGCAAAAGCGGCTGGGCGCGATTTCGCGGAAGCAGAAGCCGGACGAACCCGGCAAGCCCGAGTAGACACAGACCCTAAGGGATCTGCGCCGCTCAGGTCTGGGCGACGACCCGCGTCAGCGACGGCACTTGTTGCTGGGTGCTGTCCAGCCATGGCCGCTCGATCATCGGGCGGCCGAAATAATAGCCCTGCAAGTAGCTGACGCCGCGCTCGGTGAGGTGTGCTGCATCTTCCGCCGTCTCCACGCCTTCGGCGACGGTGGACAGGCCGAAACTGTCGGCCAGGCCCATGAGGGTCTTCACGAAAATCTGGTTGTCGACGTTGCCGGCGAGATCCTTGATGAACGAGCCATCGATCTTGACGGTGTCCACCGCCAGCGCCCGCAGATTGCGGAACGACGTGAAACCGGCGCCGAAATCGTCCAGCGCCACCCGCACGCCAAGCTCGCGCAGCGAGGTGACGAAGCGCGCCGTCTCTTCGATGTTTTCCAGCGCGATGGTTTCGGTCAGCTCGACGCAGAGCCGCGAGGCGATATCGGGGTGATTCTTCACGCCGGCCGAAAGCGTGCGCAGCCACGACGCATCCGTCGCGGTCACGGCGGAGATATTGATGGCGAGCGACACGTCGGGATAGCGGCTGAGATCGGCAAGCGCCAGATCGAGCGCGCGACGGTCGATCAGGCGCATCAGGCCCGACCGCTCGACCAGCGGCACGAACTCACCGGCGGCAACGACCGCGCCGGTTTCCAGCCGCAGGCGGATCAAGCATTCGTAGTGATGAACCTTGCGGGTTCGCGCATTCACCACCGGCTGATACGCAAGAAGCAGGCGGCTGGTCTTCAGCGCCGACTGCACTTCTTCCGACATATGGCGGCGCGGCGATGGCCCTCGCGCTGTTCCTCGGTCTCGACAAAGCGGACAAAGCAGTTGCGGCCGGCGCGCTTGGCATCCTGCAGCGCCACGTCGGCACGGCCCATGACTTCGGCGGCCAGGCCGCCGTGATCGCCGAATGCAACGCCGCCGACCGACACGGTCGCGTGCACGGGGCCGCTTGGCGTCTGGATCGGCGTCTGTCGCACGGCCTGAAGGATTTTACCGGCGGCGATGCCGATGCTGCCGGCGGGACAGCCGCTGAGAACGACGCCGAACCGGTCGCCGCCCAGGCGGCCGATGATGTCAGAGGCCCGCAGGCAGGCTTCGATGCGCTGGCCGACGCCTACGATCACCGCATCCGCGGCGGCGGCGCCATAGGCCTGTTCGGTGCTGGTCAGCTTGTCGATGCCGACAACGAGATAGGCGCCGGGAATCCGGTAACGGCCGGCGACCATCAGCCCGTGCTGCAGCGCTTCGCGCAGCCGGACCTTGTTGTAGTGGCCGGTCAGCTCGTCGAAATTGGCGAGATACTCAAGCCGCGCTTCGCGTTCCTTGCGCGCCGTGACGATGCGAACCGTGCCCAGCAGGCGCACGGGCCTGCCGTCGGCGTGGAACTGCGCCGAGCCGCGGTCCTCGACCCAGATGACCTTGCCGTCCGCCGCGCGCAGCCGGTATTCGCATTCGAATTCCTGGCCGTCATGGGCGGAGAAATGAGATTGCAGAAGCTTGGCGCGGTTCGTCTGATCGTCGGCGACAACGCGCGAGCGGAATTCAGCGCCGGTGATCGGGATCGGGCCCTGGCCGAACAGCGCGCCGACACGACCTGACCAGCCGACACTGTCGCTCGCCAGATCCCAGTCGTAAGCAATGTCGCCCGCGGCCGCGATCGCATGTGCGACGGCGACAGCCTGGCGAAGCTTGTCGTGTGGTTGCTCGTCCATTCGTGCCCTTGCTGCCCGGCGCGGAGATTCTTCCACGCCGAAGACCGGTCTCGCACTGGAGGCCGGACGGCCCGAACAGTACATCGGAACGCTAATCAAACAAAGTTAACGAAAACTGAAATTGCCCACAGGGCAGGCAGGGAATTGGCGCGCCCGGCGGGCCTCCGCAGCCGTCCGCCGGCCGCCGGCCGCCGGAAGGTTCGCTCAGTTCGCTCATATTGGGCGTGTTTTTGAAAATCACGTATTGAAAACAAAGGGAAATTCAGGGGACGGACGAATCTCTAAAATTGTACTTGATTTAATTTAGATAAAATTTTATATGTATTGTGCGCATAGACCCTAGAAAGGCATAACAGCCTCATGGCCAATCCGGTGGCCCTATACGCAGCCGAAATCGCTCCCCGCCCAAGGGGGGCGGGCGGCAGCGGACAGGTGATTGAAGCAGAGTTCACGCGCTCAGGCAGCCGCACCCGCGGCGCCGAGAGCGGTCGTCGATACGACGCTTATGTCGACGACAACGTCCGGAACGTCGAGTTCCGCGGCGATGATCGCGTGCGCCGCCGGCAAGCCGATCCGCGCCGCACCGCCTTCGACGACACCGAGGCTCATTTCGTCACCGGCCGCAAACGCGCCTCGGCCTCGCTCTCGTTCCTGGCGCAGCAGATCGCCCAGGAGAAACTCTCTCCCGGCGCGCATTTCGAGAATTATTCGCCGGCGTTGAACGCCTATGCTATGGCGGCCGGTCCGACCGGCGCGGGCCCCACGTCGCCCGGCATGACGCTCTCCATCAGCGTCTGAGCGTCGCCGCGCGAGCGGTATTCGCTCCACGTTATCAACGTCCTCCCACTTGTCACGGCTCCCGACTCGTTTTCCGGCGTTATGATTGGCAACACGATGGGTCGCAGTTGACGAATCTGCCGGCATATCGAACGCGCTGACTCTTTCGGCCCCTGTGACCTCTCGGACCAACCCTGTCCGGAGGCACGATCATGGCGCACCAACCGTCGATGTCCGATGTCGATACGGGCCTGGCTCTTCCCAGGATCCGCAAGATCGGCGTTGCCGATCTGCGAGAGGCCCTGCGAAAAGGCCTCGACGATTTCTGGGCGATGCCGAGCCACTACGTTTTTCTCGGCATGATCTATCCGGTGATCGGCCTCATGATGGCCCGTCTTGCCGTCGATCAGAACGTCCTGCCCCTGCTCTTCCCCATGATCGCCGGCTTCGCGCTGATCGGCCCGTTTGCGGCCATCGGTATCTATGAACTCAGCCGCCGCCGCGAGCTGGGGGAGGAGGTGTCCTGGGCAAAAGCGTTCGGTGTTCTTCAGTCACCGTCCTTCGGTGCGGTGCTGCGTCTCGGCCTGATCCTCGTTGCGATCTTCCTTGCCTGGATGTACGCCGCCGAGACGATCTATCGCGACACGTTCGGCTACGCCGTGCCGGCAACGGTCATGGACTTCGCCAATCAGATCATGACGACCGAGGCCGGCATGCGGCTGATCCTGATCGGCAATGCGGTCGGCTTCGTGTTTGCGCTCGCGGTGCTGGCGATCAGCGTGATCTCGTTCCCGATGCTGCTCGACCGGCACACGAACGTGCACACCGCCGTTCTGACATCCCTCAAGGCCGTTGCGACGAACCCGCTGACCATGGCGATCTGGGGCGCGATCATCGCGGCCCTGCTGGTGATCGGTTCGCTGCCGGCGTTCCTGGGCCTTGCCTTCGTCGTACCGGTGCTGGGTCACGCGACCTGGCACCTCTATCGCCGGATGGTCGGACCTTAATCTCCGTTGGGAATCCAGCCGGCATCGCGTAGCTCCGCCATGTAGGTCCGGCTGACGGGGATGCGCAGGTCGTTCGACAGGACCAGCACTGTCTTGCGGCCGACGCGCTCCACCGCGACGACGGCCGCGCGGGCCACCCAGTAGGACCGGTGGACGCGCGCGCCTTCGATGCCTTTCAGTTCATCCAGGGCATCGGACAGGCGAAACAGGATCAGGTCGTTGCCGACCGCCGTATGGATCCGCAGATAGTGATCCTCCATCTGAAGAGCCAGCAGCGGCCCCTGTATGGCCGATGGAATGCGCTTGAGGAACGGCGCGGTCCCGCCCTCACCGTCTGGAGCAGGACGCTCCGCCATTCTGATCCGTTCGCCGCGTCCGGACCACGCCATGGCAATCGACATCGGCACATTGACGGAAATCACATAGAGATAGAGCGTCACGGCCCCTGAAGATGAGGCCCCCGGGCGGAACACGGCCTCAAGACCCAGCACCACTGAAGTCAGGGGAATCGCGCCGAGTAGGCCGACCAGGAGCCCGGACAGAAGGTAGGACCAGCGCCATTTCACGAAGCGTGGATAGAGCAGCACGCCCAGCGTCGCGGAACTCACCCAACCGGCCACAAAAGCGGCCAGCCAATAGACGAGGCGCGCCCCGAAGGACAGGTCGGTGAACGTCCCGAACGGGCCGATCACCGCCAGCAAAGCGCCGATTCCAAGGACCACGACGGCCTGACGGCGGATGCTCGACAGGTCGATCGGCCAGCCGGACTGGATCGGTTCGCGCAGCGTGAAGCGGTCTTCCGTCATTTCACGAAGTTTCTGCGCATCTCACGGAACGAGTGTGGCGATCCCATACGGCCCGGCTCAGCATCGCGGTGTCTCACGATCCACGGAGGATACCACATGCGCCATTTTCACAGGACACTCGCCGCAACCGCCATCGCCTTCGGGCTTGCCGGCCCGGCCGCCGCGGCCGATCTGGCCCTGACCATCGACGGATTTCCGTCGACCGAAGGGTTCGCGATGCTCACTGCCTACGACACCGCGGCGGCGATGAATGCCCAGACCGGCATCGTCGGGCTCCGGGTCCGGCTGAGCGGCCCGGAATCGCGCGTCACGCTCGACCTGCCGCCGGGGCGCTACGCCCTCGTCGCCTTCCACGACCGCAACGGCGACGGCAAGCTCGACCGCAACCTGCTCGGCATGCCGACAGAGGCTTACGGCTTCAGCAACAATGCCCAGGTCAACATGGGGGCGCCCAGCTTCGAGGAGGCCGCGGTGACGATCGCGGCAAGCGGCACCGCCGCCCGCATCACGGTGCGCCCATGAACCGGCGTGCGTTCCTGCTGAGCGGCGCCGCCACACTCGCCGCCACCCGCGTCTCACTGGCGTCATCGCTGGACGAAGACTGGTCGGCTGCCTTCGCGCGGGCGCGTCAGAAAAATCCCTGGCTGCTCGGATTCGAGACGGCGCAAGCACCCGTCATGCAGGGCAAAGCAACCATTGAGGGGCGCTGGCCCGAAGGGCTGCGCGGCACGTTCTACCGTAACGGGCCGGCGCAACACGAGATTGGCGGAAAACGCTATCACCACTGGTTCGACGGCGACGGCATGGTCCAAGCCTTTCGCATGGACGGGACCGGCGTTCATCACCGCGGCCGCTTTGTCGAAACCGAAAAGTATCGTGCCGAGCAGGAAGCAGGCCGCATGCTGCGGCCGGCTTTCGGAACGACATTCCCGGGACTGGATCGCATCGCCGATCCCAATCAGCTCAACACAGCCAACATCAACGTCCTTCCGCATGCCGGCCGCCTGCTGGCCCTTTGGGAAGGCGGCGAAGCGCATGCGCTCGACCCCGACACGCTCGAGACGCAGGGCCGGCATAGCTGGTCGGCGGAAACACGTGGCATGCCGTTCACCGCGCATCCAAGGCTGGAAGCCGACGGCACGCTTTGGGGCTTCGGCGCCGCCCCGTGGGCCAATGCGCTCGTGCTCTATCGCATCGGCGGTGACGGCGTACTGAAGAAGGCGAAAGTGCTGCCGCTGCCCCAAGCCGCGATGCTGCATGATTTCGTGGTCACGGAGCGGCACATCGTCTTCGTCCTGCCGTCCCTGGTGATGAATCAGCACAACGCGATGTCCAGCACGGTGTCTTTTGTCGAAAGCCATCGCTTCCGTGCCGATCTGCCGATGGCTGTCCTGGTCATCGACAAGGAGACCTTCGAGGTGAAGCGCCGCGCCGAACTGCCGCCCGGATTCATCTTTCATTTTGGCAACGGCTGGGAGGAACGCGACGGAACCATCCGGCTCGACTACGTTCTCCATCCCGACGACAGCAATGTCAGCCGCGCCCTGCGTGACATCATGCGCGGCGATATCACAGGCGGCATCGCCACCGAGGCAAAGCTGCTCACGCTCTATCCGGACGGGCGGACAAAGATCGACGCTCTGGGTGACGCCAGCGAGTTCCCGCGGGTCGATCCGCGCTTTATCGGCATGCGCAACCGTCAGCTCTATGCGGTGGCGTCAGATGCCAGGCCGATCATCCATCCGCGCTTCGACACGCTGGTGCGGCGCGATCTCAACACCGGCGCCCGCGATGCCTGGCGCTATCCCGCGACGGTGCAGGTGGAGGAGCACGTCTTTGTGCCCCGGAGTGCCAATGCTGCCGAGGGCGACGGCTGGCTCATCGGGACAGGACTCGATTTCGGACGGAAGGTCACCCAGCTTGCCGTGTTCGACGCGCGCAGGGTTGCGGATGGCCCCTTGGCGGTGGCGCGCCTGCCCTATCCCATCCCGCTGGGCTTCCACGGCAATTTCGCGCCGGGTTAGCCAGGCCGGCGTCGGACCGTGAACACCGACGGCAACGCTCGCGACTGGTTGCCCAAGGCCAGTCGCGAGAGCTGCTAGTGCTCTGGCGACACACGCGATTGGGGCTACAACTTAAGTCTGGGGCAAATTACCTGACTTTTTAGGCATCGTTGCGGAAGCCGACTCACCCTCTCGGGTGACACTCCCCAAGGTTTTTCCGTGATGCGTTCCCAGCTCTCTCCACCTGTCAGCGCGGTCAGCGTCGGAATAGGCTGATGCTTATTCCGGCTCTACAGCGGCTGCAAAGCACCGTCCGGTTTCTGGCGATCGGCCTGGGGATTCTGATCACCGTCACGGTGCCGGCCGGACTTGGCCTGCAATCCTACAGCGATGCGTCCAAGCATCGGATGTTTCAGGCCCGGCTCGCTGCAGAACGAATCGTGCAATACGCCAATATCCAGGGGCCCGCATGGACGTTCAGCGCGGCGCGCGTCGCAGAAATCGTCGCCTTTGTGCTGTTGCCGGGCGATACAGCGAATCTCACCGTCACGGACACGAGCGGTGACGAGAACAGCCTGGTCATCGCCTCGGGGACGCGCCCGCGCGGCCCGATATTGACGGTCCACGCACCGATCATTTCCCATATGCAGCCGGTCGGCACGGTCATCATCGAAGCCAGCCTGCTTCCGCTGATATCGGAGGTGCTGCTGCTCGCGATCCTCGGCGCCCTGCTCGGCGCGTCGGTTTACGTCTGCGTTCATCTGCTGCCGCTGCATGCGCTTCGCCACGCCACGACCGCGCTCAGCGCAAGCGAGAGAAACCTTCGCGCCGAAATGAAGAAGACAGAGGATGCCCTGCAGGCGGCCCGGACCGAGCAGCGCCGCGTCGAACTGGCGAACCGGACGAAATCGGAGTTCCTGGCCAACATGAGCCACGAACTTCGCACGCCGCTGAACGCGATCATCGGCTTCTCGGACATGATGCGGAGACAGATGTTCGGGAAACTGCCCGATCGCTACAGCAGCTATATCGATGACATCCACGCCAGCAGCATCCATTTGCTCGATGTCATCAACGATCTCCTGGATATCTCTAAGATCGAAGCCGGACACATCGATCTGTCGATAGAACCGATCCGCCTGGATGGAATTTTCGACGGCTGCTCCCGCTTTGTGCGGGAACGCGCGGCGAGCGCCGGAGTACAACTGACGATCGACCGCGAGGAAGCAGGCGCCATCACCCTCGCCGTCGATGAGGTAAAGACGAAGCAAATCCTGCTCAACCTGCTATCCAATGCAGTCAAGTTCACGCCCGAGGGAACCGTGAGCATGCGCGCCCGTGCCGTGGATATGGCGTGGGCTGAAATCGACGTTGCCGATACCGGGATCGGCATGACAGCCGCCGAGATCAAGGTGGCGCTCGAACCTTTCCGTCAGGTCGACAGTTCGCTGGGACGCAAGTACTCAGGGACCGGCCTCGGCCTGCCGCTCGCCAAAACGCTCGCCGAACTACATGGCGGGACACTGCATGTGACGAGCGCACCGGGGGCCGGCACCACGGTGACCGTACGGCTCCCCCGTTGCGATGTCGCTGTGCGCAACCTTCCGTCACATCTGACAGCCCGCGCCGCCGAGTAACGCCGCGCTATTCCGCGGCGACCGCCTGTTCGACCTTGGCGACGCGGGCCGCGCAGTACTTGAACTCGGGGATTTTCCCGAACGGGTCGAGTTGCGGGCTGGTCAGGAGGTTCGCCGCTGCTTCGGCGTAGCAGAACGGGATGAAGACCATTCCGCTCGGGATCGCCTCGTCGATGCGGACCGTCAGCTCGATCGCGCCGCGGCGCGTCTCGACCTTGATCGTGTCCCCGCCGCGCACACCGAGGCTGCGCATGTCCTTGGGAGAGAGGCAGGCCATCGCGGCCGGCTCGATCGCATCCAGCACCGTCGCGCGGCGTGTCATCGCACCCGTATGCCAATGCTCCAGCTGGCGGCCGGTGGTCAGCACCATCGGATATTCGGCGTCGACCGGCTCGCCGGGGCCGCTATAGAGCGCCGGCACGAGCTTGCCGCGCTGGTTCGGCGTCGGGAACAGGCCGTCGCCGAACACGATATCGGCACCGGGATCGTCCGGCGACGAGGACGGATAGGTGACGACGTCCTCCTTCATCAGACGGTCCCAGGTGATGTTCGCCAGCGACGGCATCGCCTGAACCATTTCCGCGAAGACAT
Organism: Alphaproteobacteria bacterium; assembly: GCA_965279355.1. Classification (GTDB taxonomy): domain Bacteria; phylum Pseudomonadota; class Alphaproteobacteria; order CACIAM-22H2; family CACIAM-22H2. The sequence continues at coordinate 2,335,049 of OZ257155.1, forward strand.
CACGCGGATGCGCGTAAGTCCATTTGAGGCCCATGCCCTTGGCGAGCTCTATCGTGATCCACCAGTCGTCGCGCGCCTCGCCGGGCTTCGGCAAGGCCGTGCGGCCCATCTGGACCTGGCGGTTGGTGTTGGTGACGGTGCCGTCCTTCTCCGGCCACGCGGATGCCGGCAGGATGACGTCGGCGTAATACGCCGTCTCGGTCAGGAAGATGTCCTGCACCACAAGATGCTTCAGCTTAGCCAGCGCCTCGCGCGCGTGATGCGCGTCGGGATCGGACATCGCCGGGTTCTCGCCCATGATGTACATGCCGTGGATCTGATCCGCGTTGATCGCGTTCATGATCTCGACCACGGTCAGGCCGCGCTTGGGCTGAATCTTCGCGCCCCAGAGCTTCTCGTATTTGCCGCGGATCGCGTCGTTCTCCACCGACTGATAGTCGGGCAGGAACATTGGAATAAGCCCGGCGTCAGAAGCACCTTGAACATTATTCTGGCCGCGCAGCGGATGCAGGCCGGTGCCGGGCCGTCCAACCTGACCCGTTGTCAGGGCAAGCGCGATCAGGCAGCGCGCGTTGTTGGTGCCGTGGATGCTCTGCGAAATGCCCATGCCCCAGAAGATGATCGAGGCTTCGGAGCGCGCATAGAGCCGGGCGACCTCACGGATCGTCGAGGCGGCGATGCCGCATTCCGGCTCCATCTTCTCCGGCGAGAAGGCCTTCACATGTTCCCTGAGCTGATCGAAATCGGCGGTATGCGCCTGCACGTACTGACGGTCGTAAAGCTCTTCGCCGACGATGACGTGCAGCATGGCATTCAGCAGCGCCACGTCCTTGTTCGGCTTGAACTGCAGCATATGCGTCGCGTGGCGCTTGAGCGCATGGCCGCGCGGATCCATGACGATCAGCTTGGCGCCACGCTTGACCGCCTGCTTGAAGAAGGTCGCCGCGACCGGATGGTTCTCGGTCGGATTGGAGCCGATCACGATGATGACGTCGGCATCCTTCGCCGCGGTGAACGGCGCCGTCACCGCCGCCGTGCCGATGCCCTCGAACAGCGCCGACACCGACGAGGCGTGGCAGAGGCGCGTGCAATGATCGACGTTGTTGGTCTCGAAGCCGACCCGGATCAGCTTCTGGAACAGATAGGCTTCCTCGTTCGAGCATTTCGCCGAACCGAAGCCGGCCAGCGCGTTGCCGCCATGCGTGTCGCGGATGTGCGTGAGGCCGTTTGCCGCGACCTGCAGCGCCTCATCCCACGTCGCTTCGCGGAAATACTCCGAGATGTTCTCGTAGGTGATCACGTCGTCGGCGTGCTTCTTCACACCCGGCTTGCGGATCAGCGGTTTGGTCAGGCGCTCGGGGCTGTGCACGTAGTCGAAACCGAAGCGGCCCTTCACGCACAGGCGCTTCTCGTTCGCCGGGCCGCGCTTGCCCTCGACGTAAAGGAGCTTGTCGTCCTTGATGTTGTAGGTGAGCTGGCAGCCGACGCCGCAATAGGGGCAGACGCTGTCGACCTTGCGGTCTTCCGACGCCACCTTCACCCCGGCCATGTCGAGCAGGGTCGCCGGCATCAGGGCGCCCGTCGGGCAGGCCTGCACGCACTCGCCGCAGGCGACGCAGGTGCTGTTGCCCATGGGATCGTCGAAGTCGAAGACGATCTTCTCGTTATGGCCGCGGCCGGCCATGCCGATGACGTCGTTGACCTGGATCTCGCGGCAGGCGCGGACACAGAGATTGCACTGGATGCAGGCATCGAGATTGACGCGCATCGCGGGATGGCTGGGATCGGCGACTGGCGCCATGCGCGCCTCGAAGCGGCTTTGGGTCACGCCCGCGTCGCTCACCGTAGTCCAGAAATCGGAATCAGGGTCGTGCGCGGTCTCGCGGGCCGGCTGGTCGGCCAGCAGCAGTTCGAACACCATCTTGCGCGCGGACTTCGCGCGTTCGCTCGCACTCTTCACCTTCATGCCGGCGGTCGGTTTGCGGACACAGCTCGCAGCCAGCACGCGCTCGCCCTCGACCTCGACCATGCAGGCGCGGCAGTTGCCGTCCGGGCGGTAGCCCATCGTCGGCGAATGGCAGAGATGCGGGATCTTGACGTTGTTGCGGCTGGCAACCGTCCAGATCGACTCACCGGGTTTCGCTTCGACCTCGACGCCGTCGAGGGTGAACTTGATATTGTCGGTCATCGCAGATCCTCACGGAAATGCTTCAGTACGGATTTCACGGGGTTCGCCGCCGCCTGTCCCAGGCCGCAGATCGAGGCATCGGTCATCGCCGCCGACAGTTCCTGGATCAGGTTTTCGTTCCAGTGCGGCTGCTCCAGCAGCTTCACCGATTTCTCGGTGCCGACGCGGCAGGGCGTGCACTGGCCGCAACTCTCATCCTCGAAGAAGCGCATGAGGTTGAGCGCCACCTTCTTCATATCGTCCTTGTCGGACAGGATCACGACCGCATGCGAGCCGACAAAACTGCCGTATTGCTCCAGCGTGCCGAAATCGAGCGGCACATCGCCCATCGACGCCGGCAGGATACCGCCCGAGGCACCACCGGGCAGATAGCCCTTGAAGCTGTGCCCGTCGGCCATGCCGCCGCAGAATTCCTCGATCAGCTCGCGCACCGTGACACCGGCCGGCGCCTGCACGACACCCGGCTTCTTCACCCGTCCGGAAACCGAGAAGGAGCGCAGGCCCTTGCGGTCGCGGCGCCCGTGGCCGGAGAACCACGCGGCACCCTTTTCCGCGATATCGCGGACCCAGAACATCGTTTCGATGTTCTGCACCAGGGTCGGACGACCAAACAGGCCGACCTGCGCCACATAGGGCGGGCGGTGACGCGGCAGGCCGCGCTTGCCTTCGATGCTCTCGATCATCGCCGACTCTTCGCCGCAGATATAAGCCCCGGCGCCGCGGCGCAGATGAATGCGCGTAACTTTCGATAAGCCGGCGGCTTCGACTTTCGGGATTTCCGTCAGCAGCATCTGGCGGAGCTGCGGATATTCGTCGCGCAGATAGATGTAGACATCAGGCGCTTCGACCACCCACGCCGCGATCAGCATGCCTTCGAGGAAACGATGCGGATCCTGCTCGAGATAGTGGCGGTCCTTGAACGTGCCGGGCTCGCCCTCGTCACCGTTGATGCACATCAGGCGCGGGCCGGGCTCCTGGCGGACCAGCTTCCATTTGCGCCCCGTGGGAAAACCGGCGCCGCCGAAGCCGCGCAGGCCGGCCTCGTCGATGCGCTTGATCATCTCGTCGCGGCTCATGGTGCCGGCGAGGCACTGCTGCAGCAGCTTGTAGCCGCCGTCCGCGGTGTAGGCCGCGAAATCCTTCTGCGGCCTGAAGCTGTCGTGATGGTCGGCCTTCAGCGCCGCTTCAACGGTTGCGATCTTCGCATGAAAAACCTGATCGTGACCGACGGCGCACACCGGCGCGCGATCGCACGCACCCATGCACGGCGCGCGCAGCACACGCACCTTCTTCGGATCGACCTTGCCGGAGAGCTCGGCCAGAAGCTTGTCGGCCCCCGCCAGCTCGCAGGACAGGCTGTCGCAAACGCGGATGGTGACCGGCGCCGGCGCTGCCTCGCCTTCGCGCACGACATCGAAATGCGCATAGAAGGTCGCGACCTCGTAGACCTCGGCCTGGGCCATCTTCATCTCGAAGGCGAGCGCGGCCAGATGCGCCGCCGAGATATGGCCGAACCTGTCCTGGATCAGATGCAGATGCTCGATCAGCAAATCGCGCTGACGCGGCTTGTTGCCAAGCAGGGCCTGCACGTCGGTCAGCGCGACGGGGTCGATCTGCCGGCCCTTGGGCGTCGCGCGCGCGCGGCGCTTGCCCGCGGCGGGGCCGCCGTTCTTACGGATTTCTGCTGCTGGATGAGACATTTAGATCGCTATGGTGCGGGTTTAAGCGGCTTCCCAAGGCCGGCCAAAAGCGCGCTCTCCGGATGACCATACGGCGAACGGGGCGGTTCCTTTAGAGCGCGCTTCCTATCGGACGATAGAAAATTTCTATCGTCCGGGCTAGTACCCCATCATCTCTTCCAGCGGGCCCTTGGGCAGCGGCACCAGGAAGTAGACCTCGAACATCAGGAACAGCGCGGCGACGATCAGGAAGCCGACCACGGCCCCACGCCAGATCGGGTATTTCCCGAAATGCCACATGAAGAGGGCGATATAGATGATCGACGCGACATAGATGCCGGCAAAGGAGAGAACCAAAACATAGAAAAGCAGCGGGATCAGCACCATCAGCACCTGCTTGAACGCAGGCTTGCTGACGAAGGACTCAATGTCGGAACGATCCAGCACGGCTTTGACCAGGGTCACCAGGCTGGAGAGCGCCAGGATGAGGCCGATATAGAACGGAAAATATCCGGCGCCGGGGCCGTCGAGCGGGCGCCACTGCACGCCCAGCCGCAGACTGTCGGTAATCACGACCGCCGCGACACCCATCAGGGCCACCGCCACCACGATTTCCATCGTGCGTGTCGATACCAGCCGCGGTCCCTGTGAACTTCCGTCGTGATTGCTCATACCGTCCCGTCTCCCAGTCAGGCAAAGCCGCCGCGTCCCTCTGGACGCGGCGGTGTGCTTCTTTCGTTAGTTGGTCTTGGCGAGGAAGTCGGCTTCCTTCATCAGGTCGTAATGCGTCTTCTCGGCCGCTTCCACCCAGCGACGATATTCGGCGCCGGTCATGACGGTCGGGTTGAACGCGCCCTGCTCCATGAAGGTGCGCCAGTCGGGGGTCTGCATGACCTTGGTGAGCAGGTCGACGTAGAACGCGACCTGATCCGGGGTCGCGCCGCCGGCCATGAAGATGCCGCGCAGCATCTGGTATTCGACATTCACGCCTGACTCCTTACAGGTCGGAATGTCGCTCCACGCCATCGTGGTGGTGACCTTCGCCGTATAGGTGCTGCGCTTGCCGTCGAAGATGCAGAGCGGACGGAGCGCGCCGCCCTTCCACTGGGCGACCGCTTCGAGCGGGTTGTTGACCGTTGAGTCGATATGACCGCCGACCAGCTGCACGGCGACGGCGCCGCCGCCGGCGAACGGCACATAGGTGAACTTCTTGCCGCCGGTCAGGCGCTCAAGAGCCACCGTGATGATCTGGTCTTCCTGTTTCGATCCCGTGCCGCCCATCTTGTACTGACGATCGGCGCCGGCCTTGACCGCGTTGATGTAGTCCTGCGCCGTCTTGTAGGGCGACTTGTCGTTCGTCCACAGAACGAACTGGTCGAGCGCCAGCATCGCAACGGGCGTCAGATCCTTCCAGTTGAAGGGCGTTCCCGTGGCGAGCGGCGTGGTGAACAGGTTCGACAGGGTGATGATGAGCTTGTGCGGATCGCGCGGCGTCGACTTCACATCGAGGAAGCCTTCGGCACCGGCACCGCCGGCCTTGTTCACCACGATCAGGTTCTGCTTCATGAGGTTGTGCTTCTTCACAACGCCGTCGATGAAGCGCGCCATCTGGTCGGCGCCGCCGCCGGTGCCCGCCGGAATGACGAACGTCACCGGACGCGTCGGCTCCCACGCCGCCTGTGCCGGCGCAACGGCAAAGCTCGCGAGGGCCGCGGCACCAAGCAGCAATGATTTCGAAGTCAGCAGGTTCTTGAGCATCATGTTTCCTCTCCTTGCGTTTTAAGACGGCGTTTATTTGGATCGCTTGTCTTTTATCTTTTTATTGATGTCTTGAGCCTACTTGGCCCCTCACCGCGCGTCCAGCCTTGCCGGTCAAGCCGGCTTCAGCTGACGCACCCGATCGAGTACCCAGGAAATCACCGGCCAGAACAGGAGGATCACGCCGAGACCGAAGATCGTGCCGACCAGCCCGTTGGACCAGAAAATCGTCAGGCTGCCCTGCGACAGCAGCATGGACTGACGGAACGAACTCTCCGCCATGTCGCCCAGAACCAGCGCCAGCACCAGGGGTGCCAGCGGATAGTCGAGCTTGTTGAACACATAGGCGATGACGCCGAACAGCACCATGATCCACACGTCGAACATGGCGTTGTTGATCGTGTAGGCGCCGACCGCGCAGATCACCATGATCACCGGCGCGATGATGCTGAACGGCACGCGCAGGATCGCCGCGAAGAGCGGAACACAGGTGAGCACCAGAATGAGGCCCACGACATTGCCCAGATACATGCTGGCAATGAGGCCCCACACGAATTCTTTCTGCTCCACAAAGAGCAGCGGCCCGGGCTGCAGGCCCCAGATCAACAGACCGCCCAGCAGCACGGCCGCGGTCGGTGAGCCGGGAATGCCCAGCGTCAGCATCGGCAGCATGGCGCTGGTGCCGGCCGCATGCGCCGCCGTCTCCGGCGCGATCACGCCTTCGATCTCACCCTTGCCGAACTTGTCGCCGTTCTTCGAAAAGCGTTTCGCCAGGCCGTAACTCATGAACGAGGCCGGCGTCGCGCCGCCGGGCGTAATGCCCATCCAGCAGCCGATGAAACAGCTTCTGACCGACGTCACCCAGTACTTCGGCAGTCTCTTCCATGTTTCGAGCACGACGTTCATCCGCATCTTGGCGTGCGCGCCGGAGAAGGCGAGACCGGTTTCCATCGATGCCAGGATTTCACCGATGCCGAACAGACCGATAACCGCCGTCAGGAACTTGAAGCCGGTCAGAAGCTCGGTGAAGCCGAAGGTCATGCGCAGCTGGCCCGTAACCGTATCGAGACCGACCGAGGCGAGCGCGAAGCCGAGACACATCGACGCCAGAACCTTGAAGGGCGAGCCTTTGCCGATGCCGATGAAACTCGCGAAGGTGAGGAACTGCACCGCGAAGAACTCGGCCGGGCCGAATTTCAGCGCAAATTTCGCGACCAGCGGCGCCAGGAAGGTAATGACGATGACGGCGACAAACGCACCAACAAAAGATGAGGTGAAGGCGGCGGTCAGCGCTTCATCCGCGCGGCCCTGCTGTGCCATCGGGTGTCCGTCGAATGTTGTCGCGACGGACCATGGCTCGCCTGGAATGTTGAAGAGGATCGACGTGATCGCGCCGCCGAATAATGCGCCCCAGTAGATACAGGAGAGCATGATGATCGCCGAGGTGGGCGACATCGAGAAGGTCAGCGGAAGAAGGATCGCGACGCCGTTGGCGCCGCCGAGACCGGGGAGCACGCCGATGATCACACCGAGCAGAATGCCGATGACCATCAACGCGATATTGAAAGGCTGCAGGACGACCGAAAAGCCGTGAAAGAGCGCAGATAAGTCTTCGAGCAAAATAAACTCCCCCCTCGCCAACTTTCTTTCGGCGCGCCGCCCACTTTCGTCGAAGTGGTCTTGATGGCTCGCCGGTATTTGGTATACAGAATACTTCACGCCACGGTCTTGTAAAGCGTTCTGTGAAAAAGAACCCGGGCGATGGTCGACCGGCAGCATGCCGCTGACGGTTGGGGGAGCTAGGAGCCGAATGACTGCGTTAAAGCTCGTGGTGAAGCCCATTGAGGCTGAGCCCAGCTTCCGGGACCGCGCTTACGCGGCCCTGAAGCGGGCCATCACCACCATGGACATCTACGCCAGCCGCGAGCCGATCCGGCTTGAAGAGCGTCAGCTTTCGCAGGATCTCGGCATCAGCCGTACCCCGATCCGCGAGGCCCTGAACCGGCTGGAGCAGGAGGGATTCGTCCGCTCCCTGCCCCGCCGCGGCGTCTTCATCGTCCGCAAGACCAAGCAGGAGATCATCGAGATCATCCGGGTCTGGGCGGCCCTCGAAAGCATGGCGGCCCGCCTCGCGACCCTGAACGCCAGCGACGAGGACATCGCCAGCCTGCGCCGCCTGTTCATCGAATTCCAGACATCCGGCCATGAGCCGAAGCTGCATATCGACGAATATTCCGAGGCGAACATCCGCTTCCACCAGGCCATCGTGAATCTGAGCGGCAACCAGCTGCTGATCGACACGATGGAAAACCTCTTCATCCACATGCGGTCGATCCGCCGCCAGACGATCTCCGAACACGATCGCGCGACGCAGTCGATCCGCGACCACATCAACATCATCGAGGCGCTGGAGCGGCGGGAAACCGACCGTGCCGAAAAGCTGGTCCGCCAGCACAGCCTCGATCTCGCCACCCACGTCGAAAAACACGTCACGTATCTGGACTGACCGACCCACCAAGGGGCGGCAGTCGCTTCAGGAGGAAACAATGGCCGAAGGAACCACCAAAGCCGCGAGCGATGACACGCAGGATCTGACGGATGGCTTCCATCTGATCATCGATGCGCTGAAGCTCAACGGCCTCAACACCATCTACGGCGTGCCCGGCATTCCGATCACCGATTTCGGCCGCATGGCACAGGCCGAGGGCATCCGCGTGCTGTCGTTCCGCCATGAGCAGAACGCCGGCTATGCCGCGGCGATCGCCGGTTACCTGACCAAGAAGCCGGGTGTCTGCCTTACCGTCTCGGCGCCGGGCTTCCTCAACGGCCTCACCGCGCTGGCGCACGCCACGACCAACTGCTTCCCGATGATCCTGATCTCCGGCTCGTCCGAGCGCGAGGTCGTCGACCTGCAGCAGGGCGACTATGAGGAAATGGACCAGCTCGCCATCGCCAAACCGCTCTGCAAAGCGGCGTATCGCGTGCTGCATGCCGCCGATATCGGCATCGGCATCGCGCGCGCCATCCGCTCGGCCGTATCGGGACGTCCGGGCGGCGTCTATCTCGATCTGCCGGCCAAGCTGTTCGGCCAGGTGATGAATGCCGAAAAGGGCAAGCAGTCGCTGGTCAAGGTGATCGACGCCGCACCGGCGCAGATCCCCGCCCCTGCCTCGATCAAGCGCGCGCTCGATGTGCTAAAAAGCGCCAAGAAGCCGCTGATCATTCTCGGCAAGGGCGCTGCCTACGCGCAGGCCGATGAGGCGATCAAGGCGTTCGTCGAGAAGAGCGGCGTGCCGTTCCTTCCCATGAGCATGGCCAAGGGCCTGCTGCCCGACACGCATCCGCAATGCGCGGGTGCGGCGCGCTCAACGGTGCTCAAGGACTCCGACGTCGTGATGCTGATCGGCGCCCGCCTCAACTGGCTGCTGTCGCACGGCAAGGGCAAGAGCTGGGGCGATGCGCCCAAGAAGTTCATCCAGGTCGATATCGAGCCGAAAGAAATGGACAGCAATGTCGAGATCGTCGCCCCCGTGGTCGGCGATATCGGCTCGGTCGTCGATGCGTTCCTGGCCCAGATGGGCAAGTGGGAGGCGCCGCCGGCCGACTGGACCAAGACCGTCAGCAGCAAGCGCGAAGAGAACGTCGCCAAGATGGCGCCGCGCCTGATGAACAACAACAACCCGATGGACTATCACGGCGCACTCGGTGTGCTGCGCACCATAATCAAGGAGCGTCCCGACGCAATCCTGGTCAATGAAGGCGCCAACACGCTCGACCTCGCCCGCGGCGTAATCGACATGTACAAGCCGCGCAAGCGTCTCGATGTCGGCACCTGGGGCGTGATGGGCATCGGCATGGGCCAGGCGATCGCCGCCGCCGTCGAAACAGGCAAGCCGGTGCTGGCCGTCGAAGGCGACAGCGCGTTCGGCTTCAGCGGCATGGAGGTGGAGACGATCTGCCGCTACAACCTGCCGGTCTGCATCGTCATCTTCAACAATAACGGCATCTATCGCGGCACCGACGTGAATAAGGCCGGTTCCGATCCGGCGCCCACCGTGTTCGTCGCCGGTGCGCGCTACGACAAGATGATGGAAGCCTTTGGCGGTGTCGGCGTCAACGCTACCTCGCCCGACGAGCTGAAGCGCGCCGTCAACGCGGCGATGGACTCCGGCAAGCCGACCCTCATCAACGCGGTGATCGATCCGGCGGCCGGCAGCGAAAGCGGCCGCATCGGCAATCTCAATCCGCAGAGCGCCCTTAAGAAGAAATAAGCCCTTATCCGGAGCGATCCGGAAATCCCGATTGACTGAATTTGGAGGAACGAAAGATGGCAAAGAAAAAGAAACCCGCCGCCAAGAAGACAAAGGCAAAGCCCGCGCCGCGCCGCAAGGCCGGCAAGGCCGCATCGCGCAAGGTCGTGCGCATTTCATCCGCGAAGAAGCCCGCGGCGAAAAAGGCGAACGGCAACGGCATGCCCAGGCCCTCGTCCAAGCCGTTCGGCCAGGACGGCAAGGCGCTGCAGGGCGTGCGCGTCCTCGACTTCACGCATGTGCAGTCAGGCCCGACCTGCACGCAGCTCCTCGCATGGTTCGGCGCCGACGTCATCAAGATCGAGCGGCCCGGTGTGGGCGACATCACGCGCGGCCAGCTTCGCGACGTGAAGGATGCCGACAGCCTCTATTTCACGATGCTCAACCACAACAAGCGGTCCATCACCATCGACTCCAAGAACCCGCAGGGCAAGCGGGTGATCGATGAGCTGATCAAGAAGTGCGACGTGCTGGTCGAGAATTTCGCGCCAGGCGCGCTCGATCGCATGGGCTTCACCTGGGACTACATCCACAAGCTCAACCCGCGCATCGTCGTCGCGTCGGTGAAGGGCTTCGGCCCGGGCCCGTACGAAGACTGCAAGGTCTATGAGAACGTGGCGCAGTGCACCGGCGGCTCGGCCTCGACCACCGGCTTCCGCGACGGTCCGCCGCTGGTCACCGGCGCGCAGATCGGCGACTCAGGCACCGGTCTGCACCTGGCGCTGGGCATCGTCTCCGCGCTCTATCAGCGCAACCGCACCGGCCGTGGCCAGAAGGTGCTGTGCGCGATGCAGGACGGCGTGCTCAATCTCTGCCGCGTGAAGCTGCGCGACCAACAGCGTCTGAAGCACGGCCCGCTGAAGGAATTCAGCCAGTATGGCGAAGGCGTGCCGTTCGGCGACGCGACGCCGCGCGCCGGCAACGATTCCGGCGGCGGACAGCCGGGCTGGATCCTGAAGTGCAAGGGCTGGGAGACCGATCCCAACGCCTACATCTACTTCATCACCCAGGCGCCGGTCTGGGAGTCGATCTGCGATGTCATCGGCGAGCCGGGCTGGAAGACCCATCCCGATTACGCGACGCCGCCGGCGCGCCTGCCGCGTCTGAAGGCGATCTTCGCGCGCATCGAGGAATGGACGATGTCCATGACCAAGATGGAGGCGATGGACATTCTCAACAAGTACGACATCCCGTGCGGCCCGATCCTGTCGATGAAGGAAATCGCCGAGGACAAGTCGCTGCGCGAGACCGGCACCGTCGTCGAAGTCGATCACCCGACCCGCGGCAAGTACCTGACGGTCGGCAATCCGATCAAGATGTCGGACTCGATCTCCGAGGTGAAGCGCTCGCCGCTGCTGGGCGAGCACACCGATGAGATCCTGACGCAGGTGCTTGGCTTCAAGGCGAACGAGATCGCCGAGATCAAGAGCTCCGGCGCGCTCAGCCCGCCGCCGCGCAAGGAAAAAGACGCGGCCTGAAGATAAACAAGAACCAAGCGGGGAAATGACAATGCGGATCGTCGTACATGGCCAGCAGGCCTTCGGGAAAGCCGTTCTCGAGGCCCTGCTGAAGCGCGGAGAGAACATCGTCGGCGTTTACGTGGCGCCGGATAAGGAAGGCCAGAAGCCGGATCCGCTGAAGGAAGCGGCGCTGGCGGCGGGTCTTCCGCTTTTCCAGCCGAAGTCCTATCGCAAGCCGGGCGAAATCTGGGACCAGTTCCGGGAACTGAAGCCCGACCTGCAGGTCATGGCCTATGTGACGCTCTTTGTTCCTTCCGAATTTCTGAACATCCCGACGCATGGCTCGATCCAGTATCATCCCTCGCTGCTGCCGCTGCATCGCGGGCCGAGTTCGATCAACTGGCCGATCATCCAGGGCCGCAAGGAAACCGGCCTGTCGATCTTCTGGCCGGATGACGGGCTCGATACCGGCCCGATCCTGATCCAGAAGAAGACGCCGATCTCCGACGATGACTCGCTGGGCTCCGTCTATTTCGACCGCCTGTTCCCGCAAGGCGTCGCCGCGATGCTGGAAGGCGTCGACCTCGTGAAATCAGGCAAGGCGCCCCGCGTCCCACAAAACCACGACGACGCCACCTATGAAGGCTGGTGCACAGTGGGCAACGGACACATTGACTGGGCGCGGCAGGGTTTTCACATTCACAACCTCGTCCGCGGCTGCAACCCGGCCCCGGGCGCGTGGACCACTTTCGAAGGCAAGACCTTGCAGATTTTCGAGACCAAGAAGCTCCCGGCCCGCGATCCCAAAGGCATCGGCGGCGCCATGGGCGAGGTCATGGAGGTCGACGGCGACGGTTTCACGGTGGCCTGCGCGGACGGACGCATTCGCGTCCTGCGTTGCCGCCTCGACGGCGGCGCGAAAGCCTCCGGTGCCGAATTTGCGGCATCCGCCGGGCTGAAGCCCGGCGTGAAGCTGACCTGATCTTAAAGAATCAAACAGACAATCCAAGGAAACGAACCCATGCGCGATCCTGCTGAGCAACACGCCAAGCCGAAATCCGACATCGAGATTTCGCAAGCCGCGACGATGCGGACCGTTGCCGACGTTGCCAAAGAGAAGCTCGGCATCGACATCAAGAATCTCGAGCCGTACGGCCACTACAAGGCGAAGGTCTCGCTCGACTACATCAACACGCTCAAGGGCAAGAAGAACGGCAAGCTGATCCTGGTCAGCGCGATCACGCCGACCCCGGCCGGCGAAGGCAAGACCACGACGACGGTCGGCCTTGGCGATGCGCTCAACCACATCGGCAAGAAGGCGATCATCTGCCTGCGCGAGCCGAGCCTTGGCCCCTGCTTCGGCGTCAAGGGCGGTGCGGCCGGCGGCGGTTACGCCCAGGTCGTGCCGATGGAGGACATCAACCTCCACTTCACTGGCGACTTCCACGCGATCGGCGCCGCGAACAACCTGCTGGCCGCGCTTGTCGACAACCACATCTACTGGGGCAACGAGCTGGGCTTCGACTCCCGCCGCGTCACCTGGCGCCGCGTGCTCGACATGAACGACCGCGCGCTCCGCGAGATCACGTCATCGCTGGGCGGCGTCGCCAACGGCTTCCCGCGCTCTGACGGCTTCGACATCGTCGTCGCCTCCGAAGTCATGGCGATCTTCTGCCTCGCGACCTCGCTGGAAGATCTCCAGAAGCGCCTCGGCAACATCATCGTCGGCTACACGCGCGACCGTAAGGCGATCCGCGCGAGCCAGCTCAAGGCCGCCGGCCCGATGACAGCACTTCTCAAGGACGCGCTGGCGCCGAATCTGGTGCAGACGCTGGAGAACAACCCCGCCTTCATCCATGGCGGTCCGTTCGCCAACATCGCCCATGGCTGCAACACGGTGCTCGCCACGACCACCGCGCTGAAGCTCGGCGACTATGTGGTGACCGAAGCCGGCTTCGGCGCCGATCTGGGTGCCGAGAAGTTCTTCGACATCAAGTGCCGCAAGGCGGGCCTCAAGCCCGATTGCGCGGTGCTGGTCGCCACCATCCGCGCGCTCAAGATGCACGGCGGTGTCGCCAAGGAAGACCTGAAGAAGGAAAATCTCGACGCGCTCAAGAAGGGCCTGTCGAACCTGCAGCGCCACGTTTCGAACGTGCAGAAGTTCGGCGTGCCGGTGATCGTCTCGATCAACCGCTTCAGCGCCGACACCACGGCGGAGATGGATCTGGTCAAGAAGGCCTGCGCCGAACTCGGCGTCGAAGCCTTCATGGCCGACCATTGGGCCGCCGGCGGGGCCGGTGCCACCGATGTGGCCAAGGCCGTGGTCAAGGTCTGCGACGAGGGCAAGTCGAACTTCAAGCCGCTCTATGGCGACGACATTCCGCTCTGGGACAAGATCAAGACCATCGCCACGCAGATCTACGGTGCCGCCGACATCACCGCCGACAAGAGCATCAAGGACCAGCTGACCGGCCTGCAGAAGGACGGCATGGGCAACTTCCCGATCTGTGTCGCCAAGACGCAGTACAGCTTCTCCACCGATCCCAACGCCAAGGGCGCCCCGTCCGGTCACATGATCCCGATCCGCGAAGTCCGCGTGTCGGCCGGCGCGGAATTCCTGGTCGTCATCTGCGGTGAAATCATGACCATGCCGGGCCTGCCGAAGGTGCCGGCCGCCAACAGCATCGAAGTGAACGCCGACGGGAAGATCGTCGGCCTCTTCTAAGCACTTCTCTTTATTCTGCGATTCAAGTAACAGAACACCGCTGCACAAATTGTGCAGCGGTGTTTTTTCTATTGGTATTGACAGTGACCATGCAGAGGCACACGTTTATAGGGTCCACGCTGCCTTTGGTTCTGGCGAATGCCTCGACCGGTTGGTCGACGGAAGCGCCGCTCAGAGCACGTGGCGATCGGTTCGACCCTAGAAGGAGGCCAGTGTATGGAAAATCCACCTTCGCAAAGTCGCCGGCACTGCGGAAGCGCGGTGCCACAGTCTGGATAAGCGTACGCAATCCTGGCCAGGATTCTCCAGGCTGCCCGCATATCAACGATTCTGACCGAAGCACGTTGTCCCGCCTTGGCCGGGCGGCACCGCGGTTCTTCGATAAACTTCCGCTCTTCGAGCGGAACGGCTTGACGCCGAAAGAGAGCCTCGATCCCTTGACTGGGACGAGGCTCTCGCGCGTTTGATGTTCGGTTTCATCCTCAGCGCCTGGCGGCGCGGCCTTGCCCTGCTGGGCCTCGCGCGCGATGAGGCACCGGCGACCCCCGAACCCAGAGCGGCCGAAACCAAAGCCTCCGTCCCCGTTTCAAAACCCGTCGAGCCGCCGCCGGCACCCGTCGCGCCTCCGGTAGCGCCTGTCGCTGCGCCCAAGCCCGCCGAGAAACCACCGCAAGCGCCCCTTCAGAAAGTGGAGACGCCCGCTCCGGTCGTGAAACCGGCAGCGCCGCCTCCGGCTCCAGTCTTCAAACCCGAACCAATCAGGCAAGCCGCTCAACCGGCCGCGCCGGCGCCGAAACCGGCTGAGGCACCACCGACGGCGCCAACTGCACCCAAACCTGCCGCCCCAACGCCGCCTGTCGCAAAGCAGGACGTGCCCAAGGCCGCCGCGCATGCGCCGACCGCCGTCAAAGTGAAATGGAAGCCACCCGCTACGCCGCCGAGAGCGGCTCCTGTTGAAAGGCCGGCGGTGACGCCGTGGAAAGGAACCACACCGATGCGTGTCGCGATCCTCGATGATTACCAGGCCGTCGCGTTGCGCATGGCCGACTGGGCAACCCTGTTTCCCGAAGCCGAGGTGCAGAGCTTCGTCGATCACATCGACGATCTGAACGAGCTGGAGCGCCGCCTGAAGGACTTCGACTGCATCGTCCTGATGCGTGAACGCACACCCTTCCCGCGCGCGGTGTTTGAGAAGCTGCCGAACCTGAAGCTGCTGATCACGGCCGGCATGCGCAACAATTCGATCGACACCAAGGCGGCGGATGAGCACGGCGTGCAGGTGTGCGGCACCGAAATGCTGGGCTCGCCCACCGCCGAGCTGACCTGGGGCCTGATCATCGGCGCGGTGCGCCGGATCGCGAAGGAAGACGCCGCGACCCGCGACGGCTGCTGGCAGACCACGCTGGGCACCGGTCTCGAAGGCAAGGTGCTTGGCATCATCGGCCTCGGCAAGCTGGGTGCGCGCGTCGCCGCCGTCGGCAATGCGTTCGGCATGGAGGTCATCGCCTGGAGCCAGAACCTGACCCGCGAGCGCGCCGAGGAATGCGGCGCGACCCTGGTCGACAAGGAAACGCTGCTGCGCCGCGCCGACGTCGTCACCATCCATCTGGTGCTGGGCGATCGCTCGCGCGGCCTGATCGGCGCCAACGATCTGGCCCTGATGAAGCGCACCGCCTATCTGGTGAACACGTCGCGCGGGCCCATCGTCGACGAGAAGGCGCTGCTCACGCACCTCCAGCTGCGCCGCATCGCGGGTGCCGCGCTCGACGTCTTCGATGTCGAGCCGCTGTCGCTCAGCCATCCATTCCGCCGCCTCGACAATGTCGTGGTGACGCCGCATCTGGGCTACGTGGTCGAAGAGAACTACCGGCTCGTCTACGGCAACGCCGTCAACGGCATCCGCGCCTTCCTCGACGGCAAGGCACTGCGCCCGATCAACGAGCCCCAGCCCCGGACCCAACCGCGCGCATGACCAGCTGCGAGCGCCCGCCGGCCCTCTGCCCCTGGTGCCATCACCCGGCGCAGATCGTCTGGGTGCACGGTCATGGACAGTGCGCGCATTGCCGCATCAATATCGAGCCGTGCTGCTCGGGCGATGAAACAGCGCCGACCGGCCCCGACGAAACCGCCGAGCGGCCGTGAGCCAGAGTCCGTGCATCAAAGTCTGCCAGCTTGATACAAGCGGGCGCCTCTGTGTCGGCTGCGGACGGACGATTGAAGAGATTGCCGCCTGGTCGACGCTCGACGAAGCCGAGCGTCAGGCCATTCTCCGGCGGCTGGAAGAATCAAAAACCAATCGTCACCCCCCGGCTTGACCGGGGGGTCCATCATGCAGCGTGGATGCCGCCCTTGGGCTCGACCCGAGGGGCAAGTCGGGGCATGACGTAAGTAGTGCGACGTCACATCGGCGGTTTCACGCCGTCTTTCTCGGCGGTGACCGAGGCCGACGTGTACGTGCCGTCTTCGCGCCTGAGCGCCATGACGAACACAGCCACTCCCGGCTTCAGCAGGCTCATATCGCCCGGACCGTAGGTCACGATGGGGATATCGGCGGGAACGATGATCTCCGTCTCCTGATCGCGGAACTTGACCTTGAAGGTCTGGCCGGTCGGGCCGGTCGCGACCGTGCCCGTAAGCACGGCGTTGGTCATGACGCTGTCGGGGACGAGGTCCCACGGTGCCTGCAGTTCCGGCACGACGCCACGCTGCTGCTCGGTGAAGATATGGACCTCGATCGCCCGCAGCTTGCCGTCGGGCTGGCGCACCGACGTCGAGGCAAAGAAGTCGTTGTTCTTGAGATCGGAGAGGCTCCGTTTGACGACGGACCGCACGGCCGCAGTCGGGGCGAGGCCAATGACAATCGACGGCCCTTCCCGGGTCTTCACCGTCAGGTTCTGGCCGTCGAGCTTTTCCACGGTGCCGCGGATGCGCTGCGGGGTGCCCTGTGGGGGCTGTTGGGCAAAGACCGGCGTTGCAAACCCCACCACGAGTGCGAGGCACAGAAAACGGTAAAGATGTCGCATATTAGAACCCTCCCTGGCCGGGATTCCGGCTATTAAAAGCCAACACCGGGGCGGGGGTGATATTCCGCAGCCCGAGAGCCTTCTTTCGTAACACCGGTCCCGTGCCCGATCCGCTCTTCCCAAACGAACTTCTGATTGCCACCCTCCTCGCCTTTATTGGCGGGATTATCCGAGGCTTTACCGGCTTTGGGACGCCGCTCTTCCTGGCGCCGCTCTACGCCCTCATGTTCGGCCCGGCCGCGGCCGTGCCGATCATGATCCTGCAGGAAGTGGGAGCAGTCGTGCAGACGTTTCGCGAGTCCTGGCCCAAGACCGACCGGCCGGAGGTCGCCAGCCTTCTGATCGGTTGCGCGGCCTTGCTCCCGGTTGGCGTCCTGATGCTCAACATCCTCGATCCGGACCTCGTCCGCATCGCGATGAGCCTGCTTACCCTCGCCTTTGTCGTGGTTCTGTGGTTCGGCTGGCGCTATCGCGGCCCGCGCACGCTTCCGGTCCGGATCGGCGTCGGCGCGCTCAGCGGCTTCACCGCCGGTTTCACCGGGATCGGCGGGCCGCCGATCGTTCTCTATTTTGTGTCGGGCGAGAAGAGCATCGCGCTCGTCCGCGCAAATCTCGTGATCTATTTCGCGGGCCTGACCCTGATCATCGTCCCGCTCTTCGCCTATCTCGGGCTGATCACCCTGCAGATACTCTGGTTCAGCGTGGTTCTGTCCGTTCCGCTGATGCTCGGCATTGTCGTGGGCACGCATCTGTTTCGCGGCGCGACGGAGCAGCGTTACATCCGCGGCGCATTGGTGGTGCTGGTCGTGAGCGCCGTGTTTGGACTTCTTCGCTGATCCGCTAGATTACGCCCAGGCCGGACAGGCCGTCCCAGATCAGCTTGATGCCGGTCAGCAGCAGCAGGCCGTAGACCCAGCGATAGAAATTCCGGTCATCGAGCCGCTTGTGCATCCAGAAGCCAAGCCAGACACCAATCGGCGCAATCGGCAGCAGCACCGCAGCGGTTATCAAGTTCTCGTCCGTGAACTGGCCCAGCGACAGAAAGGGCGGGATCTTCGAGTAGTTCATCACAGCGAAGAAGACGGCGTTGGTTCCCGTGAAGACCGACTTGTCCAGCCGCAGCGGCAGCAGATACGCCGACATGGCCGGACCGCCGGCATTGGCAACGAAGCTGGTCAGCCCGGCGGCCCAACTCCAGAAGTTGCCTTTGACGTGCGAGCGCGACGCCGCAACCGGCGCGGCGCCGTTCAAGCGCCATGCGCGATACCAGGCGTGAAAGACGAGGCTAAGCGCGATTCCACCCAGCGTCAGCCGGATCGCATTGTCGTTGAGATAGAAGAAGCTCAGATAACCGGTCAGCAGCCCCAGCATGCCACCCGGCAGGATGGTCCACAGGACCCGCCAGTCGACCTTCCCGCGATAAAGCCAGAGGGCGAAGATGTCGATCAGCATCAACGCCGGCAGGATGATCGTCGCCGCCTGCGCGACCGGCACCGCCATGGCCATCATCGGAATGGCGAGCGCGCCCAGCCCGCCGCCGAAACCGGCCTTGCCGATACCGACCATCAGGAACGCGATCACCGCCAAGACGATGAATGTCGGATCTTCGATCACCGCGGCCCCCCGGCCCTGGCGTCTCCGCGACTAAAGGATCAGCGCCGGCCGCGGCGCTGACCGTTGCGGTTACCGCCGCGATTGCCCGAGGGCTGGCCGCCACTGCGGTTGCCGTTGCGCTGCTGCTGCTTCGGCGGATCGCCGACCGGGCCGGTGAAATTCGCCTTATGCGGATGGTTCTCGACCACCGGCACCGCCTTGCGGATCAGCTTCTCGATATCGCGGAGATAGGCACGCTCTTCGCCTTCGCAGAACGAGATCGCGATGCCCGACGTGCCGGCGCGGGCTGTACGGCCGATGCGGTGCACGTAGGTTTCCGGGATGTTCGGCAGTTCGTAGTTGATGACATGCGTGATGCCGTCGATGTCGATGCCGCGGGCGGCGATATCGGTGGCCACCAGCACACGGACGCGACCGTCACGGAAACCGGCCAGGGCGCGCTCGCGCGCGTTCTGCGACTTGTTGCCGTGAATGGCCTCGGCGCCGAAGCCGAGGTGATTGAGCTGCTTGACGACCTTGTCGGCGCCGCGCTTGGTGCGGGTGAACACCAGCGCCCGTTTCATGCCGGGGTCTTTCATCATTTCGCCGAGAAGAGCCGGCTTGGCGCCGCGCTCGACATGCAGCACCCACTGCTCGATTCGCTCAGCCGTGCTGGCCACCGGCGTGACTGCGACCTTGACCGGATTGACGAGGATGCGATCGGCGAGGCCCGAGATATCGGCCGGCATCGTCGCGGAGAACAGCAGGGTCTGGCGCTTCTGCGGCAGCGTGGCGATGATCCGCTTCACGTCATGGATGAAGCCCATGTCGAGCATGCGGTCGGCTTCGTCGAGCACGAAGATCTCGACGGCATCGAGGCGGCAATGGCCCTGGTTCATCAGGTCGAGCAGGCGGCCCGGCGTCGCGACCAGGATGTCGAGACCGCGCGAGAGGGCCTGCACCTGCTTGCCCTGGCCGACGCCGCCGAAGACGACGGTGTGGCGCATGCCGAGATGACGGCCATAGACGCGGAAGCTTTCTTCGATCTGCGAGGCAAGCTCGCGGGTCGGCGTCAGCACGAGGGCGCGCACGCGGCGCGGGCCCGCCGGACGGCGGGTTTCCGCCAGGCGCTGCAGCATCGGCAGCGCGAAGGCCGCCGTCTTGCCGGTGCCCGTCTGCGCGCAGCCGAGAAGATCGCGGCCGGCGATCAGGTGCGGGATGGACTGGGTCTGGATCGGCGTCGGTGTCGTATAGCCTTCGGCTTCGACCGCGCGCTGAATTGCCTCGACAAGACCGAGGGCCTGGAAGGCCCCCATGGCTGCCGGCTGCTGCACGGCGACGGGAACGGGGGTCTGGGATTCAACTGTTACTGTATTCAACATGGAAAAAATGACTTTCGGTTTAGACGCGCGTCGCGGGCGGCAGCGGGACCGCGCGCAGAGCACCGGTGAGGGCGCACGGCGCGGCAAGAAAGGCCGCATCGACAACAAGCGTTAGGGTATGGAGCGTAATTGCGCCTGGGCCGTCACGGGACGACCGCTACTTTCTTTGGCGTCAACCGGCGCGCAGGACGGGAGACTTTCGTTTCAGGGAAACGAGCTTCGGGACCGGGCGCCGGTTCTGTGCCTTAAAGACATATGCCGTTAAGACGAATAATGGCGCTGCGCGCTGTCGCGAAGCAGTAAGGCGGTAACCGCCTTGGTCCCTTTAATGGACTCTTTGTCTGACGAAAGCAAGGAAATAGCGCCCGCGCGGGGCAGCCATGCGCCAATGTGGCCAGTCTTAACAGGAGGTTAAGCGGCCAGCATCTGCCGGAGCTTGGTGGCGAGGCCGACATAGGTGAACGGTTTGCTCAGCAGCTCGACGCCGCTATCCAGCCGGTCGTCCCCAAAGGCATTCCGCCCGTAGCCGGTCGCGAAGAGAACCTTCAGCCCGGGAAGCTGCTGCCTTGCATGTGTCGCCAGCTGCCGGCCGTTCAGACCGCCAGGCAAACCGACATCGGTGAACAGCAGATGAACCGCCGGCTCGGATTCCAGCAGGCGAAGCGCTGCCCGACCATCCGCGGCTTCGAGAACGCGATAGCCAAGCTCGCTCAGCATTTCGACATTCTGCAGACGCACATCCTCGTCGTCTTCAACGACAAGAATGACTTCGTTCTGGCCGGGCGGAAGATCGGGAAATGGATTGGACGTCTGCGGGTCGTTCATCACTATGTTACCTTCAACTCAAGCGCCGCCCGTTCATCAACGGCCGGGCTCTGCGTGAAATTCCTGAGTGTCGCCCACCGAGCGACTCTAGGCGCATTAACCATGTGCGTATTGAATCGTTTATGTGATTACCGTTGTCGCGAAAAGCTGGGGTGAGTCTCTAGTTCGGAACAAGCAATCCCCTAGAGGTCGCCCGCAACGATGCTGATAGCGCACCGAGATACTGCATGACTCAACCAAATACGCCCGTCCTTGCCGTACTCGCCGTCGTTGTCCGTAACGGCAAGGTGCTGCTGGTTCAGCGCGGGAATCAGCCCGATCGCGGTAAGTGGGGATTTCCCGGCGGCAAAGTCGAACTCGGCGAGACTGTCGCCACAGCAGCCGCGCGCGAACTCCAGGAAGAAACTGGCATCGACGCAGCGCCCGGCGAAGTGCTGACCGTGCTCGACTTCATGGATCGCGATGAGAGCGGTGCCGTCCGCTATCACTACGCGATGGTCTGCGTTCGTCTGGACTGGATCACCGGCGAAGGCATTGCCGCAAGCGACGCGATGGATGTCGCATGGTCGACGCTCGACGATATCGCCGGCCTCAACAAAAGCCGGGATGTCGAATGGCTGGCGCGGCTCGCGCTCGGCGTCTCGGAGAAAACCTAGTTCGCGCGTTCGCGCCGGATCTCGTAACGGCCGTCGCGCAGTTCGCCGAACATCTTCCTGATCTCCGGGTGGCGCACCGGCTTGCCGGTTTCATCCGGCAGCAGGTTCTGTTCCGAGACATAGGCGACATAGGTCGTCTCGGAATTCTCGGCATAGAGGTGATAGAACGGCTGATCCTTGCGCGGACGGATCTCCGCCGGAATCGAATTCCACCATTCCTCGGTGTTGTTGAACGCGGGATCGACGTCGAAGATCACGCCGCGGAACGGAAAGATCCGGTGCTTCACAACCTGGCCGATATCGAATTTGGCGGTGCCGTTCACGATCGGCACTGCAGTTTTTTTCTCAGTCATCATGGTCGTTATTCTACTCCAGGTCAGCCGGCCGCTTCCAGCCGGGATATCGCGAACCGCAGACCTCGCTGCGACGTGAACGCGCCCGCTGTTGACTTTATGCGCCACTCTGCGACGATGCCGCTGTTGTTCCCAGGGGTGCCTCGTTAGGAGGCTGAGAAACCGCCGGCCTCTGCCTCAAAAGCAGACGGCAACGCGGAAGACCCTCCGAACCTGATCCGGGTTATGCCGGCGTAGGAACAGGAACCAGCGGCCGTCCCATCCCGGACTCCCCGCCCCTCGTCCAGCCACGGCCGATCCGGATCTCCGCCTAACGCGTTAGAGAGGGAGCTCCCATGCCCGACGGCAATCCATCGACGAATTTCAAAGTCTCCACCGGGCCGCTGCCGGCCTCCCGCAAGATCCACGTTCCGGGCACGCTGCATCCCGAGATTCGCGTGGCGCTGCGCGAAATTTCGCTGACCGAAGGGTCGGGCGAGAAGCCGCTGAACGTCTATGACGCCTCGGGCCCTTACACCGACGTCAACGCGACCATCGACATCACCAAGGGCCTGCCGAAGCTGCGCGACAGCTGGATTCGCGCGCGCGGCGACGTCGAGGAATATGACGGCCGCAATATCCGTCCCGAGGACAATGGCCGCCAGGCTTACGACAAGCCGGACCTGCAGGACTTTCCGGTCATCAATCGCCGTCCGCTCCGCGCCAAGCCCGGCCAGAACGTCTCGCAGCTTCACTACGCGCGCAAAGGCATCATCACGCCGGAGATGGAATACGTCGCCATCCGCGAAAATCTTGGCCGCGAACGCGCCGCCAATATCAAGCGCGATGGCGAGAGCTTCGGTGCCGCGATCCCCGATTACGTGACGCCGGAATTCGTGCGCGATGAAGTGGCGCGCGGCCGCGCCATCATCCCCAACAACATCAACCATCCGGAATCCGAGCCGATGATCATCGGCCGGAACTTCCTGGTGAAGATCAACGCCAATATCGGCAACTCGGCGGTCGTCTCGACCATCGCCGAGGAAGTCGAAAAACTGGTGTGGTCGATCCGCTGGGGCGGCGACACGGTCATGGATCTCTCGACCGGCCGCAACATCCACGCGACCCGCGAGTGGATCATCCGCAACTCGCCCGTCCCCATCGGCACCGTTCCCATCTATCAGGCGCTGGAGAAGGTCGGCGGCAAGGCCGAGGACCTCACCTGGGAAATGTATCGCGACACGCTGATCGAGCAGTGCGAACAGGGCGTGGACTATTTCACCATCCATGCCGGCGTGCGCCTGGCCTACATCCCGCTGACGGCCAACCGCGTCACCGGCATCGTCTCGCGCGGCGGCTCGATCCACGCCAAGTGGTGCCTTGCGCATCACAAGGAGAACTTCCTCTACACGAACTTCCGCGAGATCTGCGAGATCATGCGGGCCTATGACGTCGCCTTCTCGCTGGGCGACGGTCTGCGTCCCGGCTCGATCGCCGATGCCAACGACGCGGCGCAGTTCGGCGAGCTGGAGACGCTGGGCGAGCTCACCAAGATCGCCTGGGAATACGACGTGCAGACCATGATCGAAGGCCCCGGCCATGTGCCGATGCACAAGATCAAGGTCAACATGACCAAGCAGCTCGAGGAATGCGGCGAAGCGCCGTTCTACACGCTTGGGCCGCTCACCACCGATATCGCGCCGGGCTACGACCACATCACCTCGGGCATCGGCGCCGCAATGATCGGCTGGTTCGGCACCGCGATGCTCTGCTACGTCACGCCGAAGGAGCATCTGGGCCTTCCGGATCGCGACGACGTGAAGGTCGGCGTGATCACCTACAAGATCGCCGCGCACGCAGCCGATCTTGCCAAGGGTCATCCGGCGGCGCAGATGCGCGACGATGCGCTGAGCCGCGCCCGCTTCGAGTTCCGCTGGCGCGACCAGTTCAACCTGTCGCTCGATCCCAGCACGGCGGAGAAATACCACGACCAGACCCTGCCGGCCGAAGGAGCCAAGCTCGCGCATTTCTGCTCCATGTGCGGACCCAAGTTCTGCTCCATGAAGATCACGCAGGAAATCCGCGAAGAGGCGAAGAAGGGCATGACGGACATGTCCGAAAAATTCCGCGCGGAAGGATCGCAGATCTACGCGGGTGCCGGAGATCGCGAGCACGACTGAGCACGTCTCGGGCGGGAGGCAAGCATGAGCAGACGGCGTTCCATCGCCGCGGCCATGCTTGCCCTCGCTTTCGTTGCCACGTCGGGCTTCCGTTGCTCGCTTGAGGCGCCACCTCCCTTAGAGACCAAGGGCGCTCCGGAAGACATCATCTTCGCCGCGCCGACCTATTCGGATTTCGGCGCATTCCGTCGCGGACAGTCTTCCGCGACGGCCCAGGTCCCAGGCAAACTCTGGCTGCCGGACGCCAGCGGCAAGGTGCCGGCCATCATCGTCGCGCACTCTATCGGCGGCTGGAACGACAACGGCGAAGGCCGCTATGTCCAGCCATTGCAGGACGCAGGCTACGCCGTCCTGCGCATCAATCATTTCTCCGGCCGCGGCATCGTGCGCGCCGCCGATGTGCCCAACGCCATCAACCCGATCACCACGGCCTCCGATGCCCTGCTCGCGCTCCGCGCCATCTCCACACATCCAAGGATCGATGCAAAACGAGTCGGAGTGATGGGGCTCTCGCTCGGCGGCTTTACGTCAGAGCTCGCCGCTTACGAATTCGTCCGCCGCCGGGTGCTGGGCGATGATGGCCTGCGCTTCGCCGCCCATGTGCCATTCTACGGTCCCTGCTCCATCATCATGACGAACGGTGGCGGGAAGCTGATGGCCGGCGGCCCGGTGCTACGCCTGCTGGGCGAAAAGGATGAGCTGTCACCGGCGGCAAGTTGCGAGACGATCGAACGGCGGGTCAAACAACTGCAGCCGGACATCGTCTTTGAGACGATCTGGTACCCGGCATACCATGCTTGGGATAATTCGTTCTTCCAGCCCCCGCGGTTCTTTCCCAACCACGTCAACCGCAGGGCCTGCGCGGTCGTGGATTTCGGCGGGCCGATGCCCAGCTATCTTACGGTCGAGGGGAATACGCGGCGCTTCGATCCCACAGAAGACATCGACTGCCGTAGGCGCAGCAACGGCTACACGATGGGTTACGACGAAGCGACCACCGTCCAGGCACGGACGGCCATGCTGGCCTTCTTTGACCGGCACGTGAAGAACAGCGCGGGGCGCTGACTTACGCTGCACCGCAGCGAAACGTTCCCTGATTTTTGTTGTGGTTATTCGCTGAGCGCACCCGGACGGTTTTGCTTGACGCGCGCTCCCACTCAAGGCCCAAATAGTGGGCAACGGGAGTCGGCTTTCGCCGACGATCCACTCCAGCACAGACGTGAGACGGAGTTGGCACACCTGGTCTTCTAAAAAACGAAATGAACATGAGCGCCCGCAAGAGGCGCCTGGGAGAATACGCGTTGAAGCCCACCGACATCGGTTCACCCGACTATTTCCATAAGGTCGTCGATTGTCAGTGGGCCTGTCCGGCGCATACGCCGGTCCCCGAATATATCCGCCTGATCGCCGACGGCCGTTACGCCGACGCGTACATGATCAACTGGAAATCGAACGTGTTCCCGGGAATCCTGGGACGCACCTGCGATCGGCCTTGCGAGCCGGCCTGCCGCCGCGGACGCGTCGAGGAAGAACCAGTCGCCATCTGCCGGTTGAAGCGCGTCGCCGCCGACTACAAGGGCGACATCACTTCACGCCTGATCAAGCCCGCAACGAAGAAGAACGGCAAACGTATCGCCTGCATCGGCGCCGGACCGGCCTCGCTGACCGTCGCCCGCGACCTGCTGCCGCTCGGCTATCACGTCGTCCTCTATGACGGCGATCCCAAGGCCGGCGGCATGATGCGGACCCAGATTCCGAAATTCCGCCTGCCCGAGGCCGTGCTGGACGAGGAAGTCGGCTACATCGTCGGGCTCGAACCCGAACTGCGGCTGGGCCAGCGCGTCGACAGCCTGAAGGCGCTGCTTAGTGAAGGCTATGACGCGATCTTCGTCGGCTCCGGCGCGCCGCGCGGGCGCGACCTCGATATTCCCGGCCGCAAGGAAGCGGCGGCCAACATCCATATCGGCATCGACTGGCTGGCCAGCGTTTCGTTCGGTCACATCGAGAAGATCGGCAAGCGGGTGGTCGTGCTCGGCGGCGGCAACACCGCCATGGATTGCTGCCGCTCGTCGCGCCGTCTCGGCGGCGAGCAGGTGACCGTCGTCGTCCGCTCCGGTTTCGAGGAGATGAAGGCCTCGCCCTGGGAAAAAGAGGACGCGATGCATGAAGGCATCCCGATCCTCAACTTCATGGTGCCCAAGGCGTTCACCCACGAAAAAGGCAAGCTGACCGGCGTGGTGTTCGAGAAGGTGAAGGCCGAGCGCGATGCCAAGGGGCGCCGCGATCTGGTGCCGACCGGCGAGCCGGACGTTCATATCGAATGCGATGATGTGCTGTGCGCCGTCGGCCAGGAAAACTCGTTTCCCTGGATCGAGCGCGATATCGGCATGGACTTCGACAAATGGGGAATGCCCGCCGTCGATCCCGTGACGTTCCAGTCCGCCATCCCCAACGTGTTCTTCGGCGGCGACGCCGCGTTCGGTCCCAAGAACATCATCTGGGCGGTGGCGCACGGTCACGATGCCGCGATATCGATCCACCAGTTCTGCAATGGCGAGAGCGTCGCCGACAGGCCGCCGCCGATGGTGACCCTGATCAGCCAGAAGATGGGTATCCATGAGTGGAGCTACGACAACGATGTCTCGCTCGATCTCCGCTACAAGGTGCCGCTGAAGGATCAGTCGATCACCTTGCGCAACATCAAGGAGGAGGTCGAGCTGGGCTTCGACGTCAAGCTGGCATTGGCCGAGGCGCAGCGCTGCCTGAACTGCGACGTGCAGACCGTGTTCAGCAGCAGCCTGTGCATCGAATGCGATGCCTGCGTCGATATCTGCCCCGTCGACTGCATCAATTTCACAGCCGACGGCGAGGAGCCGGAGTTGCGGCAGCGCCTCATCATCCCGGCCCGGAACGAGACGCAGGCGCTCTACGCCGCGGACGGCCTGAAGACCGGCCGCCTGATGGTGAAGGACGAAGACATGTGCCTGCATTGCGGGCTGTGTGCCGAGCGCTGCCCGACCGGCGCCTGGGACATGCAGAAATTTCTACTCAACACGACGCAGGCAGGACACGCATGCCGCAATCGCATCACCGCGTAAACGACTTCGTCGTCAAATTCGCCAATGTAAATGGCTCCGGCTCGGCAAGCGCCAACGCGCTGTTCGCGAAGTCGATCCTGCGCATGGGCGTGCCGGTCAGCCCACGCAACATCTTCCCGTCCAACATCCAGGGCCTTCCGACCTGGTACGAGGTGCGCATTTCCGAAGCCGGCTATCTGGGTGCCCGCGGCGGCGGTGTCGACATGATGGTCGCGATGAATCCGCAGACCTGGGACAAGGACGTGGCCGAGGTCGAGACCGGCGGCTACCTGTTCTACGATTCCTCGAAGCCGATGCCGAAATCCCGGTTCCGCGAGGACATCACTGTGATCGGCGTGCCGCTCACCGAGATCTGCAACCGCGAATACACCGATCCCCGCCAGCGCCAGCTGTTCAAGAACATCATCTATGTCGGCGCGCTCGCCGCCCTTCTCGACATCGATCTTGCGACGGTCGAGAAGCTGATTTCCGAGCAGTTCCGCGGCAAGGACAAGCTGATCGCCCCCAATGTGAAGGCCCTGCATATGGGCCGCGACTATGCGGCGGCGCAGTTCACCTGCCCGCTGCCGATCCGGGTGCGCAAATCGGACAGGGTGGGTGACCAGATTTTCGCGGAAGGGAACAATTCGGCGGCCCTGGGTGCGCTCTATGGCGGCGCCACGGTCTGCGCCTGGTATCCGATCACGCCGTCTTCCTCGCTGGCCGAGGCATTCAGCCGCCACTGCGCCCGCTATCGCACCGACCCCGAGACCAAGAAAAGCCGCCACGCCATCCTGCAGGCCGAGGACGAGTTGTCCTCCATCGGCATGGTGATCGGCGCCGCCTGGAACGGGGCCCGCGCCTTCACCGCCACGTCAGGCCCCGGCATCTCGCTGATGCAGGAGTTTCTCGGCCTCGCCTACTTTGCCGAGATACCGGCGGTGATCTTCGACGTGCAGCGCTCCGGCCCGTCGACCGGCATGCCGACCCGCACCCAGCAGACCGACATTCTCTCCTGCGCCTATGCCTCGCATGGCGACACCAAGCATGTGCTGCTGTTGCCCGAGGATCCGTATGAGTGTTTCGAGTTCGGGGCGCTGTCCTTCGATCTGGCCGACCGGCTGCAGACACCGATCTTCGTGATGCTCGATCTCGATATCGGCATGAACGAGCGGCTGTGCGCGCCCTTCAAATGGGACGCGAACCGCAAGTTCGATCGCGGCAAGGTGATGACCCACGATGACCTCGAGGCCGGCAAGGATTTCGGGCGCTATCTCGATGTCGACGGCGACGGCATCCCCTATCGCACCTATCCCGGCACACATCCCAAGCGCGGCTCGTTCTTCACCCGCGGCACCTCGCGCGACCGTTACGCGCGCTACACCGAGGAAGGTCCCGCTTATAAGGACAATGTCGACCGGCTGCTGCGCAAGTTCAACACGGCCAAGAAATACGTGCCTGCGCCGGTCCGCCGGAACGCCCGCCAGCCGACGCGCTACGGCGTCCTTTACTACGGCTCGACCAGCCCGGCGATGACCGAAGCGCTCGACCTGCTGGAAGCGCAGGGCCATCACGTCGACGCCATGCGACTGCGCGCCTTTCCCTTCCAGGACGAGGTGCTCGATTTCGTCGCCGCGCATGACCGCGTTTTCCTGGTGGAGCAGAATCGCGACGGGCAGCTCCGCACCCTGCTGGTCAACGAGGGCAATGTCGATCCGGCGCGGATCGTCCCCGTCCTGCACTATGACGGCTCGCCGATCACCGCCCGGTTCATCCACGGCGCGATCTCCGACGGCCTGAAATCGTTCAATGTTCCGTCGCTCAAGGTGGTGTCATGACCTATATCGCCAAGCCGAAGCTGCATCACCCGGAACTGCCGAAGAACAAACTCGGCTATACCAAGCGGGATTACGAAGGCTCGGTCTCGACCCTGTGCGCCGGCTGCGGCCATGATTCCATCAGCGCCGCCATCGTGCAGGCCTGTTTCGAACTCGACCTTCCGCCACACCGGATCGCCAAGCTGTCGGGCATCGGCTGCTCGTCCAAGACGCCGACCTATTTCCTCGGCAACAGCCACGGCTTCAACAGCGTGCACGGACGCATGCCGTCGGTGCTGACCGGCGCCAACCTCGCCAATCGCGACCTGATCTATCTTGGAGTGTCCGGCGACGGCGACTCAGCCTCCATCGGCCTCGGCCAGTTCGCGCACTGCATCCGCCGCGGCGTCAACATGGTCTATATCGTCGAGAACAACGGCGTGTACGGCCTGACCAAGGGGCAGTTCTCGGCCACCGCCGACAAGGGCTCGAAGAGCAAGCGCGGGGCGATCAACAGCGATTCGTCCATCGATCTCGTTTCCATGGCGCTGCAACTCGGCGCGACTTTCGTCGGCCGCAGCTTCTCGGGCGACAAGGTGCAACTGGTGCCGCTCATCGAGGCTGCCCTGATGCACCAGGGCGCCGCCTTCATCGACGTCATCAGCCCGTGCGTCGCCTTCAACAACCACGCCGGCTCGACCAGAAGCTTCGACTATGTGCGCGAGCACAACGAGGCGGTGAACTATCTCGACATCATCTCGCCGCGTCAGGAGATCACGGTCGACTACGCGCCGGGCACCGTCGAAACCGTGCAGCAGCATGACGGCTCGATCCTGCGGCTGCGCAAGCAGGCGCAGGAATACGACGTCCATGACCGGATCGCCGCCATGACTTATCTGAACCAGAAGCAGGCGGCGGGCGAGATCGTGACCGGGCTGCTCTATGTCGACACCGAGCCCGCCGACATGCACACCTATCTCAATACGGTCGCCACGCCGCTGAACGCGCTCAACGAACCAGAGCTCTGCCCCGGTCCCGCGATCCTCGACAAGATCAACGCAGGCTTGCGCTAGCGCCGGACCTCTGATCCTCGGCAATCTCGCGGATAAGCTTGTTGGCGATGGCATAGGCGAAGGACGAGAAGTCCTCGGCGACCATCACGAACGCGCCCGGCCCGCCGACCACGTTCTGCCGGAAATACTCTTCCAGCCCACCCGGCGGATTGGTGTGCCAGGAATTCCAGGTCTGCGGGTTCGGCTCCAGAATCACCAGGCCGTTGATGGTGATGCCCTGCTTCACCGCCGAATCGCGCGCGGTGCTGGGATGTAGGCCGTTGGTGTTGGTGCCATCGCCCGACACATCGATCGTCCGGCGCTGGCTGTCATGGCCGCTGCGGCTGAACTGCAGCACCGCGAATTCGATGGCCATGCCGATGGCGGTGCGGTCCATATAGGGCCGCGGCGCGTCGATCAGCTGCTGGGCGAACATCCCGGCGCTTTCCTCGTCGCCGATCAGCGTCCAGTCGACGACCACCCTCTGCGCCGCCTCGCCGGACCATTCGACGTAGCAGACAGCGATCCGTCCGCGTTCGCCGCTGCGGATCGCCTTGAGAACCCGGGGGTCGGAGAAAGCCGCGGCGTAGCCCTGCCGCTGCATCTCGAATTCGCGCTGGTCGACGCTGCGGGACACATCGGAGGCCAGCACCAGCCGGAGATCGACGGTTTCAGCCCGGACCGCGCCCGCCACAAAGGCAAGGAGAACCAGAAACCCTGCCGCTACCCGGTGCCACGTCATGCAACCCTCCGCACGGAAGAAAGCGTCGTGATGGGGCGTCGGGTTCCTGATTATTTTTTGGCTGAACCGGCGCCGTCATCCAACATATAGCGCCCGTCTTCGAGTCGCCGCAAATGACCGGCGGCGTAGAGCGGCTCCAGCTGCAGCAGCACGTCGCGACCGTCCATCGAACCGGCCGCTTCCATGATCTCCCGGTAGGTTTTCGGACCGCCCTTCAGCGCGTCGACGACGCTCTGCTTTTTGGCGGCCAGCTTGAATTCCGGGGCGCCGGGAATGACGAACTCCATCGTGCCGCCCTTGCCGAACGGCACCGTCAGGTCATAGCCCGCCTTGGACCCGATCCTGCTGCCCTCCAGCGAGGGATCGAGCGGCACCGAGCGGAACCCCTTGGAGACGGTAAGGTCGCGGTCGGGCTGAAAACGGGTCGCCAGCGCCCAGTCCATCTGGTCGTGCGAATACACGTCGATATCCTCATCGACCACGAAGCAGTTCTTCACATTTGCGCTGGATCCGAACACCGCGGCGATGGCGTTGCGCGCCTCGCCCGGCACGCGCTGGCGCAAGGCGATGCGGGCGTTGTACATACCGCCGGCTTCGGCCGTGACACACACCGCCAGCGGCTCGCGCACCGCCGATTCCAGCGATGTCCACACCGCCAGCTCCGTTGCCACCACGGCGATCTGTGCCGTGTCGGTGCGCGCAAGATAGCGGCCACCGATGGTCACGGTCTGGAACAGCGCATCCTTGCGCATGGTGATCGCGGTCAGGTGAAAGACCGGGTTGTTTTTCAGCTTGCCGTAATAGCCGAGATATTCGCCATACGGCCCCTCCGGCTGTGTCCAGCCGCCATCGAGATAACCTTCAAGGACGTATTCGGCATCGGCCGGCACCAGCAGGTCGTTGGTGACGCAACGCACCACCGGCACCGGCATCTCGCGCAGGGCGCCCAAGGTTGCCAGCTCGTCGTTCGAGGATGTCAGGCACATCGCGCCGATGAAATCGATCGGGTTGGCACCGACGGCAATCGAGAGCGGAAGTTTCTGGCCCTTCGCCACCGCCTTGCCGTAGATCACGCGCAGATCGCTCGGCGCCTGCAGGTCGATGCCGGCCTGCTTGCGGCCGCGCAGCATCAGGCGGCGGATGCCGACATTGATATTGCCTTCGTCGGGGTCGCGCGACACGTCGAGCGTCGCCGAGATATACGGCCCGCCATCCAGGGCGTGCTGGAGATGCACCGGCAGCCGGGTGAAATCAGCGTCGTCGCCTTTCCAAACCACCTGCTGCACCGGCGCGTCGCCCGACGAAATCTCCACCGGCCCGATCGGATGGCGCAGGCGCTCGCGCACCACCTTCACTAGGTCGCGCTTGTCGACCCCGAAGGCGCGCGCGATCCGCTCGCGGCTTCCCATCACGTTGCCGACCAGCTGCGCCTTCTCCGGCCCGGCGCTGCGGAACAGCACCGCTTTCGGATTGCCGTCGAGCAGCATGCCAAGCTGACCGAGATCGAGCGGCTCGTCATGGATGTCGACTTCGCCGGCGGCGATCAGTTCGTCGATATAACGCCGGAGACGGAAGCGCTCGGTATCGATATTCGAGCCTGAACGCGGTGCGGGGCGGGCCTGGTTCATGAGCGTAGTCCCTGTATCTGAAGATTGTTGTTATCGCGCCTTGAAATTGGGCTTCCGCTTGTCGCGGAACGCCGCCATGCCGTCCTGGGCATCCTGCGAATTGATCAGGATCGATTGCCCGAGACGTTCGAGGATACGGCCGGTTTCGGTGTCGGTGTTCTGCGCCGTGTGGATGATGTGCTTGGCCATGCCCATCGCCAGCGGCGCCTTCTCCAATAGCTCGCGCGCGAAGCTGAACGTCGCCGCGCGCAGCTCCTCGGGCTTATGCACGCTGGTGGCGAGCCCGATGCGATAGGCTTCCTCGCCCTTCACGGGACGGGCTGCCATGATCATTTCCTTGGTGCGGCCCATGCCGATCATCTGGATCAGGCGCGAGCACGCGCCCGAAGCCGGCAGCACGCCCAGCTTGTTCTCGGTCAGGACGAAGGTCGTATCCGTCGCGACGATGCGGAAGTCGCAGGCGATCGCCATTTCCATGCCGCCCCCGGCGGCAATGCCGTTGACCATGCAGACCAGCGGCTTCTCCATCGCCTCCATGTCGTCGAACATCTCGTGGTTGGCGCGGACATAGGCGCGATACTGTGCGGACGGCAGGTTGTTCTCGTACACCAGGCCGTGAATATCGCGGCCGGAACAGAAGGCGCGGCCCTCGCCGGCAAAAATCAGCACGCGCACGCTGTCGTCGAAATTGACATGCCAGAGGACGGAGCGGATCTCGCGGATCATCGTCTCGTCGAACGCATTCAGCTTTTCCGGACGGTTCAGCGTGATCAGGCCGATTCCGGGCTCCGGCTTCTCGTAGCGGATATGCGTGAAGACGGCGTCGTGCTGCAGAAAGCCCTCGGGCAATCCGTCCTTGTTCAGTTTCACGGTCGAATCGGTCTTCTTTGATCCAGTCATGGGGCTCGTGCTCTCCTTCGGAGTCAGGCGGTCTTTGCAGCCGCGCGCTGGGCCGCCATCTGCCGCAACTCGCCTTTTGAAATCTTTCCCGAGGCCGTCCGCGGCAGGTCGTCCAGCACCAGCAGATTGCGCGGCAGCTTGTAGCCGGCCAGGCTGGCGCGGGCGAATGTGCGCAGTTCTTCGATAGACAGATCGGTGCCGGGCTTGAGCCGCGTCACGGCGCACACCGCCTCGCCCCAGCGCGGATCGGGCTGGCCGACGATGGCCACCTCGGCGATGGACGGGTGGCGCTCCAGCACCAGCTCGACCTCGCGCGAATAGACGTTTTCGCCGCCGCTGATGATCATGTCCTTCTTGCGATCGACCAGCGTGATCGTGCCGTCCGGCTCGCGCCGCGCCACATCGCCGGTGCGCAGGCGCTGTCCCGCGAGCACTTCAGCCGTTTGCGTCGGCAAGCCGCGATAACCTTTCATCACCGCCGGCGAGGTGACCACCACCTCGCCGACCTCTCCGTCCTTCGCCGGTGCATCGCCATCGCCGAGAATCTCCAGGCGAACCAGCGGGACTTCGCGGCCAACATTGCCTGGATCATGCGCCGTCGCCAGATCGCGCGGATCGGCGGCGGTGAGCAGGCCCGATGTTTCCGTCATGCCATACGTCGCGATCAGCGCGGTCGACAGACGCTCACGCGCCCGGCCGAGAATGGCCGGCGGCATCGGCGCGCCGCCATACAGCATGGTCTGCAGGGTCGGCAGGCGCGTGCCCTGCCGGGCGGCGGCATCGGACAGCATGTCGAGTGCGGTCGGTACCAGCAGGGAGTGCGTGACCTTTTCATCTTCCATGATGCGGATCGCGTCGTCCGGCTTGAAGCGCATGCAGACATGGCGCCCGCCAAGCCAGGTCATGCCCCAGATGGCGAAGGCGTCGGCCAGATGGAACATCGGCCCCGCATGCAGCCAGGTATGCGTGCTGTTCATCCCGAGCGACGCGACAGCACTCAGGGCGCCCGCCATCACATTGGCATGGCTGAGCATCACGCCCTTCGGCCGGCCGGTTGTTCCGCTGGTGTAATAGAGATAGGCAATCTCTTCCGCCGACCCTTCCGGTGGCAGACGGTCCGCGCCACCGGCCAGAACCTGCTCATAGTCACGCGCCGCCAGACGTGTCTGGCCGATCAGCGTGATCGTCAATCCGGCGGACGCCGTCGAAGCGGTGTCCTCGTGGCCATGGCCGACCAGAAAAGCGGCGGCCCCTGAATCCTCCAGGATGGAGCGGATCTCGGGCGCGGCCAGCCGTGCGTTCAGCGGCAACAGAACAAGCCCCGCCGCCGGCACGCCGAGATAGGCTTCCAGACACAGCGCCGAATTGTCCGCCATCAGGGCGACACGGTCGCCCGCCTTGAGCCCCATCGCCCTCAACGCATTGCCCAGGCGCGTGGCGCGCTCGCACAGCGCCGCATAGGTCAGCCGCTGCGCGCCGTCCACGGCACACACCTGCGCCCCGTATAAGGCGCGCCCACGCGCGATAAGCCGTGCGACGTTGGGCCAGCTGGTGTCGGTCCTGCTCACAAGTATTTGTCTTTTCCAAAAAAATGCTGCGGTGCGGAAAAACGAGTGCAATCGTTTGCGGGACTAACCTTACCCTTGGTTCTTAACGAAAATCCCGTCAAACCGCCGTCAAGCTCACATATTGCCCGAGATAACGGCAGTGTTGAACCGGCTCCGGCGTTGACGCGCCGTTGAGAAACACGTGCCCTTGGATTGCGTTTGGGTATAATCCCCGCCGCTCAGGGAATGATGACGCGCCAGGGCACGCTTGCATGCCCCCAAAACGACGACGAATGTCGCGTTTCATTGGAGAATGGAATGAAAGTCCTTCGCGTCTCCCTTTTGGGAGGATTCGAAGCGCGTACGACCGGGGAAGTCACGCCCGCCCTGTCCGGCAAGAAAGACCGGGCCCTGCTTGCCTTGCTTGCGATGTCGCGCGGCCGGAGTCACACCCGAGAGCGCCTGACTAGTCTGCTGTGGGGCGAACGCGATCAGCCGCTCGCGCGCCACAGCCTGCGCCAGAGTCTCGCGACCTTGCGCCGCTTTCTTGGCACCGGCACGCCGCATCCGCTGCAGACTGACGGCGAGAATGTCTGGCTCGATCCGCGCTCCGTTTCGGTCGACGCGCTGAATTTCGAAGAGTCGGTCGGGCGCGGCGGACGCGCCGGACTGGAATCGGCTGTCAAACTTTATACGGGCGATTTCCTCGAGGGCTTCGTTCTCAACGAGCAAACATTCGACGACTGGCTGGTCTCGGAGCGTCAACGTCTCGCAACCATGGCGCTCAACGCGTTGCGCGAGCTGTTCGACGGCTATGAGCACGACGGCCGCCTCAAGGAAGCGATCGAGACCGCGCTGAGACTGCTGCGCCTCGACCCGTTCCAGGAAGAAGTCTGCCGCCGTCTGATCCTCATCTATCAGAAACTCGGCCAGCGCCGCGAAGCCATCGCGCAATTCCATCGCCTCGCAGAGCGTCTGCAGATCGAGCTCGGCGTGGAGCCTGAGCCCGAGACCAAGGACGCCTACTGGCACGTCATTGCCGGAAACACGGCGCAGACCAATGGCGCGGCGCCAACCCTGCGCACGGCGCCCGATCACGGCGGGTTCCTGCTGTTCGATTCCGCCGACCGTTTCCTGTGTTCGCGCGATTCGCTCTGGGCGCTGCTACCCGAAAGCGCCGTGCGCGAGCCGCTGGGCGGAAGCTATGAGGAAGTGCTGCGCAATCTCGTCCTGCTGTCCGGCGGACATGCGGGGATAACGGCCGCGTGGATCGCCGAGCGGCTGGAGATGCATCGGCGCGGTGGCGGCGCGTGGACCGTCGATCTTGGCAACGGGCGACGCCTCGCAATGTCTGAGCGCCGGCTGGCCAGCGGCGAGACGATCCTGCGTTTCGAGGAAGTCCGCTCGGTCCGCCCGACCGGCGACGGCGCGCTCGCCCGTCTGGCGCAGGTTCTGGAACAGATCCCCGACGGCGTCATCGTGACCGACCGCAAGGGCCAGATCGTGGGCTGGAACTCCTACGCCGAAGCCCTGTTCGGCTATCAGCGCGCGGAAGTGCTGGGCCAGGTCCCGACCTTCCTGCAGGGCCCCAACCCCGACAAGACCCGTCCGTGGACCATGCTGCGCGAGGCGCTGCAAGGGAGTATGTGGTCGGGCCGCCTGAAAATCGTGCCCCGCAGCGGCAAGCCGCAATCGTTCGAGCGGACCATCGTGCCGCTGCGCGACGAAACCGGCCAGATCATCGGCACATTCGGCGTCAGCCGGATCGAAACGGCGATCTCGCTCTCCGGGCTGACCAGCAACGGCCGCCGCGAGCGCGTGACGTCGCGCGTGTAGTTAAACGCGCCGGCTCAGGTCGGCGCGTTTTCTTCCAGCACCGAACGCTCAAGGTCGCGCACGATAAAGACGATGCGTGAACGGCGGTCCTCGTCCGGCCACGATGGCAGGGTCGAGGGTTGGTGATAGAGATGGTGCACGCCCTGCACCACCACCGGCTGGTCGGCTTCCTTGATGTTGAGCAGGCCCTTCACGCGCAGCAGATTGTCGCCGTGCTCTGACGCCATCTTGTCCAGCCAGATAGCGACCTTCTCCCAGTCCAGCGGCTTGTCGAAGCTGAAGCAGAACGCCTGCACCCGGTCGTCGTGCCGGTTGCGGTCGAGCGTCGCATGGTCGTGGTCATGCCCATGATCATGATCGTGGTGATGATGCCCATGGTCGTGGCCATGATGGTCATGCCCGTGATCGCCATGTGCATGTGCGACGCCGTGCGCGTGGGCGTGTTCGTGCTCCATGCGCTTCTCGGCCTCGACCCAGGAGCGGACCTCGGCGATCTTCTCGTCCATGGTGAACGCGGCCCCGCCGAACAGCAGGTCCGGATCGATTTCGCCCTTCACCGCTTCGATCACCGGTGCCACCGGGTTGAGACGGTTGATGCGGGCGCGGATTTCACCAAGGTTTTCCTTGGGCGCGATGTCGGTCTTCGACAGCACGATGCGATCGGCGATGGCGACCTGCTTGATCGCCTCCTGATGCTGATCCAGCGTCAGGCTGCCGTGATAGGCATCGACGACGGTGACCACCTGGCCGACGCGGAACTCGTGCATCATTGACATGTCCCACAGCAGCGCCTGCATCACCGGCGCCGGGTCGGCGAGGCCGGTGGTCTCGATGACGATACGCTTGAATTCTGGGACCTCCTTCTTGGCGCGCTTGCGCATCA
Organism: Alphaproteobacteria bacterium; assembly: GCA_965279355.1. GTDB lineage: Bacteria > Pseudomonadota > Alphaproteobacteria > CACIAM-22H2 > CACIAM-22H2. Next base: position 2,372,642 of record OZ257155.1, read on the forward strand.
GCTCGCCGATCGAATCGATCAGCTCGCCGCGCACCATGCAGCACAGGCAGCCCGAGGACAGCAGCACGACATCGTCGGAGGATTTCTCGATCAGCGCATGGTCGAGGCCGATTTCGCCGAACTCGTTGATGATCACCGCCGTCTCGCCCATCGCCGGATGGCGCAGCAGGCGGTTCAGCAGGGTGGTCTTGCCGCTGCCGAGAAACCCGGTCAGAACGGATACGGGCAAGCGGTCGTCGGTCTCGCTCATAAGGCACCTAGATGGTCAGGGATGCCCTGAATATAGGGCATTCCGCCCAACATCCATAGCGCTAGACCCCCGCCGAACTTCGGGGTTTATTAGCCCACCCGGCGGCATACCGGCCGGGGCGTACGGGGAGCCAAATAACCATGCTCTTAACTATGGCATTAGCGTTGTTTCCGGCCTCACTATGAAAATCATCGAAGGACCGAATAACTGGCTGGGGCCGGATCTGCAGACATCCGATCACTGGATTCATCGTTTTTCGGCCTCCGAACTGGCGGAGATCGACAGCGCCCTGAAAGTTGCCCGCGAGCGTGGCAAGACGCTCGCGACCCTGACACGCGAAGACTTCCCGCTGCCCTCACTTATCGGGGTAATCGACAACACGCGGGACGAACTGGAAAACGGCTGGGGCCTGAAGCTGTGGCGCGGCATCGACGCCGGCAGATACAGCAAGGATGATCTGCGGCTGATCTACTGGGGCCTCGGCAAACATCTGGGAACCGCGATTTCGCAAAGCCCGCGCGGCGACGTACTGGGCGATGTGCGCGATCTCGGCCTGCCGACCGACAGTCCCAAGGGCCGCGGCTATACCAGCAACCAGCAGCTCAGCTTCCACTGCGATTCCTGCGATGTCGTCGGCCTCTTCGTTTTGCAGACCGCGCGCAGCGGCGGGATGAGCAAGATCGTGAGCTCGGTCGCGATCCATAACGAGATCGCGCGCACCCGACCCGATCTTCTCGAAGTGCTCTATCAGCCGTTCTACTGGAGCTGGCAGGGCCAGGAACCGGAAGGCGTGCGGCCGTGGTATCCGCAACCCATCTACAACCTGCAGGACGGCAAGTTTTCCAGCCGCTACATCCGCGTCCACATCAAGAACGGCCAGCGCTTCCCTGAAGTGCCGCGCCTGACCGCGGCGCAGGAGGAAGCGATGGCCCTGATCGACGCCATTGCCTGGCGCGAGGACGTGCATCTTTCCATGATGTTCCAGCCAGGCGACCTGCAGCTCCTGAACAATCACGTCACCTATCATTCGCGGACGGCGTTCGAGGACCACCCCGAACCCGGCCGCTACCGCCACCTGCTGCGCATGTGGATGTCGGTGCCCAACAGCCGGACGCTCAGCCCGGCCATGGGGACGATCTATCGCGACACGAGGGGCGGTGCCGTCCGCGGCGGGTTCCCATCGCGCACCGGCGCGCATGTGTACGAAACGGTAGGCACGTTCGACTGACGTGATATGTTCGCCGCCTGATTTTTTACCCGGGGGAAAACGACTTCCATGGCTACCAAGTATCATCTCGCGACCTACAAAAGCGCCGAAGGCCCGCGGGCCGGCATCGTCGTCAACGACACCGTTTATGACGCCGCCGCCCTGACCAGGAACAAGGCCGATAGCTCGGTCCTGGGCATCCTGGCCGACTGGTCCAAGGCCAAGGGCCGGCTCAAGGACGCCGCCGAGAAAGCCGCCAAGGGCAAGACCAAGGGCACGCCGGCGAAGAAGGCCAAGCTGCTGGCCCCGATCCCGCTGCCCCGCACCATCTATTGCGCCGGCGCCAACTACGTCGACCATCTCGAGGAGATGACCAAGAAGTCGGGCAACCCGATGCCGCCCGATCCGCACACGCTGGGCCTGAAGTCCTGGCACTTCATCAAGGTGTCCAGCTGCGTGACGGGTCCCGGCATTCCGGTAAAGCTCCCGCCGCACTCGAAGACGGTCGACTGGGAAATCGAGCTCGCCGTCGTCATCGGCAAGACCTGCAAGGACGCGACGATGGAAAACGCGCTGTCCTTCGTTGCCGGCTACACGATCGGCAACGATCTGTCGGCCCGCGATCTGGGGCCGCGCCCCAACGTCGCCCCGACCTCGCCCTTCAAGGCCGACTGGGTCGCGCACAAGTGCTTCGATCAGTCGAACCCGATGGGGCCGTGGCTCACGCCGGCGCAGTTCATCAAGAACCCGCAGGATCTCGGCATGAAGCTGACGATCAACGGCGTGACCAAGCAGAACTCCAATTCGAAACACATGATCTTCAACATCGCCGAGCAGATCGTGCATCTGTCCGGCCGCCTCACCCTGCATCCCGGAGACGTCATCATGACCGGCACGCCGGCCGGCGTAGGCGCGCCGAACGAGGAGTTCCTGAAGAAGGGCGATGTGGTGACGATGTCGATCGACCAGATCGGCGAGATGACGAACAACTACGTCTGACGCACCCGCCCGGCCTACCCGAGGAACTGCCGATGCCCATGCCCCTTGAGCGCTTCACGGTGATCGATCTGTCGCGGGTGCGCGCAGGCCCGACCTGCGTGCGACAGCTGTCAGACTGGGGCGCCAAGGTGATCAAGATCGAAGCGATCGACGATGACGGGCTCGGCGGCCCTCGGCATGGCTCGGACTTCCAGAACCTCCACCGCAACAAGCGCAGCCTGACGCTCAACCTCAAGGATCCCGACGGCAAGGCGATCCTGATGAAGCTGGTCGAGAAAGCCGACGTGGTGGTGGAGAATTACCGTCCCGATGTGAAGCACCGGCTCGGCATCGACTATGAGTCGATGAAGAAAGTGAACAAGCGCATCGTCTACGGCAGCATCTCGGGCTTCGGGCAGGACGGGCCTTATCGCGAGCGGCCCGGTGTCGACCAGATCGCCCAGGGTCTTGGCGGTCTGATGCAGATCACCGGCGAGCCCGGCCGCGGGCCGATGCGCGTCGGCACGGCGGTTGCCGACCTCACGGCGGGCGGCTTCTGCGCCATGGGCATCCTGATCGCGCTGCTGGAGCGCGAAGTGTCGGGCGAAGGCCAGTGGGTGCAGACCTCGCTGCTGCAGTCGCAGATCGCCATCCTCGACTTCCAGGCCTCGCGCTATCTGATGGAAGGCGAGATCGCCGAGCAGGTCGGCAACGATCATCCAACCAACGTTCCGACCAGCGCCTACCCCACCGCCGACGGCTACATCAACGTCGCGGCCTCGGGAAACACGCTCTATCGGCGGCTGTGCGAGGCGATGGGCGCGCCGGAGCTGATCGAGGATCCGCGCTTCAAGGACGGCAAGGGCCGCCTGAAAAATCGTGCGCTGATGAACGAGACGATCGCCAACATCCTGCGCAAGAAGAAAAGCGCGGAGTGGATCGAGATCCTCAACAAGGGCGGCGTCCCCTGCGGCCCGATCCACAAGATGAATGAAGTGTTCGACGACCCGCAGGTGAAGCATGTCGGCATCGCCCAGACCGTGCATCACCCCAAGCTTGGCGACATCCGGCTGGTTGGCCAGCCGATGACCTTGTCGCGCACGCCGAGCAAGATTCGCACGGCGACCCCCGAGAAGGGCGAGCACAACGACGAAATCCTGCGCGAGATCGGCTTCGATGCCGCCGCAATCGCCGATTTGAAGCAGCGCAAGGTCGTCTGACCGCGCGCCCACGGAGAACTCAGCATGACGATCAAGACCTCGACCGAACGCATGATTGCCCGCAAGGACGGCACGGTCGGCTGGATGATTTTCAACAACCCGGCGCGCCACAACGCCATGTCGCTCGATATGTGGGCTGCGATCCCGGAGATCATGGAGACCTTCCTCAAGGATCCTGAAATCCGCTCCATTGTGCTGACCGGTGCCGGCGAGAAAGCGTTCATCTCGGGCGCCGATATCTCGCAGTTCGAGGCGCAGCGATCCTCCGCCGAAACCGTCGCGCATTACGACGCGGTTGCCGCCAAGGCGAACGCGGCGCTGTCGGACTCGCACAAGCCGGTCATTGCCATGATCCAGGGCTATTGCATCGGCGGCGGCCTCGGCACGGCGCTGCGCTGCGACTTCCGCATCGCCGCCGAGAATTCGCGCTTCGCCATCCCCGCCGCCAAGCTCGGGCTGGGCTATGCCTATCCCGGCGTGAAGATGCTGACCGATGTCGTCGGCCCGGCCTACGCCAAGGAAATCTTCTTCACCGCCCGCCAGTTCGATGCGCAGGAAGCCTTGCGCATGGGTCTGGTCAACAAGGTGGTGCCGGTCGCCGAACTCACGGCCGCGATCGCCACCTATACAGACGCCATCGGCCGCAACGCGCCCCTCACCATGAAGGCCGCCAAGATGGCGGTCGAGGCCGCGGTTGCCGATCCGAAGGACCGCAACCTCGCCGTCGTGCAGGCCGCCGTCGATACCTGCTTCAACAGCGAGGACTACAAGGAAGGCCGCCGCGCGTTCATGGAGAAGCGCAAAGCGGAGTTCCGCGGCGTCTGATGACGGAGAACCCCGTTCCCGTTTCGGCAGCTGCCACTGCTGAAGATCATGCGGCCGCTGCCCAGCGTTTCCTGACGACCCAGGAGCTGATGGCCGAGGCTCGGCGCAAGCTGACCTCTGAGCTTTGGGACTTCATCAGCGGCGGCACGGAATCCGAGACCACGCTCCGGCGCAACCGGCTGGGTCTCGACAGCCTGGCCCTCCGCCCCCGCGTGCTGCGCAACGTCGAAAAGGTCGACGCCTCGACCACCCTGCTCGGTCAGAAACTCCGCATCCCGGTCGTCCTGGCGCCGCTGGGCGGCCTGACCATCTTCGACCCCATCGGGGCCGCCGCCATCGCCCGCGCCGCGGCATCCCGCAGCAGCCTGGTGTTCCAGAGCTCGGCCAGCCAGCCCGGCCTCGAAACCACCGCCCCGCTGGCCGACGGCCGCATGGTGTTTCAGCTTTATGTGCGGGGCGATGCGGCGTGGCTGGAAGCCTACGCCGAGCGGATCAAGCAGGCTGGCTGCCGCGCCCTCTGTTTCACGGTGGATTCATCGGCCTACAGCAAGCGCGAGCGCGACATGATCAGCCGCTTCACCGCCAGCGGCGGCAGCTATGGCGTGATGTCGCCGGTCGGCCGCGAGCATCAGGCGCGCTTCAACTGGAACGATCTCGACCGCATCCGCGCGAAGACCGATCTCCCGATCATCATCAAAGGCATCGCCACCGGGGAAGATGCCGAGATCGCGGTGGAGCGCGGCATCACCATGCTCTACGTCTCAAACCATGGCGGACGCCAGCTCGATCACGGTCTGTCCGGAATTGAAATGCTGCCGGAGATCGTTCAGGCGGTGCGCGGCAAGGCCGAGGTCCTGGTCGACGGCGGATTTGTGCGCGGCACCGATGTCCTGAAGGCGATCGCACTCGGCGCCAAGGCCGTGGGCATCGGCAAGCTGACGGCCTGGTCTTTCGTCGCAGCCGGCGAGGCCGGCGTCGCCCGCATGCTGGATATCCTTGAAGAGGAAATCGTCAAGGACCTGATGATGATGGGCATCACCAGCCTGGGTCAGCTCAACAATTCATCCCTGCAGGCGGCACGCCCGACCAACGAGCCGTCGGTGATCAGTGCCTTCACCGAACCGACGCCGCCGCGCAAGGTCTAGCCGTCAGGAAATCCCGAGGTTGCGATAGATCGGGCGGCGCTTGGTGTCGAAGTCCTTGGCGCGGACTGACATCTCGGCGAGGTTTTCCTCCGGTGTCTTGAGCTGCTGCCCCTCGCGCAGGAACTTCACGCCCTGCGGCGCCAGGATATCCCAGGCAAACGAGGCCGGGTCTTTCTTGTTGCGATGCGCCAGCATGAAGAGCGCATCGAGACGATTGACCGGGACGCCCGATCCGACTACCGGCGATGCCATGGTCTTGAGGTCGTCCGACCATGCCGACCGCTCCATCACGACGCCGTTCATGCGATCGGACACCTGCTTGCGCGCTGCATCGCCCTCCGCCGCCAGGGCGGGCGATACATGCCCGCCGCTCACCATGATCATCATCGCCTGCACCAGCCGGCTGGAATCGAGCTTCGATAGTGCCGGGAGCGTGGCGAGATCTCCCAGCGTCGCCGGACCCTTGGCCAGGGTATCGATGATCGGCTGGTAGATATCCGGGACGAGTTTGCATTTGCCGATCGGGAAGGTGACCTCGAGCGGCACTTCTTCCTTCGGCGAGGTCAGCGCGAAACGGAAATTGCGCAGCAGGGTCTGCCGCCGGGTCGGCGCCAGCGGCGTCGAGCCCTTGAGGAAGATATCGCGTCGGAACTGCTGATTGAGCATGTAGTCCCGCACCGTCTCGCGCAGGACCGGGTCGGCGATTCCCTCGATCATCTGGTTTGATTTTGCCGGCAGCGCAACCGAATCGAGGTGATCGCCGATATGGGCGGATCCCGCGAAGGACAGCTTGGCGGCGCCGAGCTCCTTGGCGACCTGCGAGAAATAGAACGGCGTCCAGTCCTTGTTCATGTATTCATGGACAAGATACGAGCGCGACAGCTTCTTCATCGAATCAAGCCGGTTGCCGATGGTGGGATTCGACCCGAAGTAGGCGGCCTTCGAATCCCGCAGCTGGTCGATGAAAGCCAGGGCCTTGTCTACGCGCTGCAGCGACGGCTCGGTCGAGCGCGACGCATGCTCCACCAGAAGCTGGCGCAGCGGCATCGCGGACGCCCAGCCCGGCAGGGCGTTGTAGCTGATATAGACGACGCCGCCGTATTTCAGCTTTTTCGAGATGACATTGACGATCTGCTGGCGGTTCTCCGCGCTGACCCACGAATAGATCCCGTGCAGGGTCACATAGTCGAAGTCCGGCGTGTCGAGGTCGAGAAACTCGGCAAAGCTCTTGTCGAAGAACTTCGCGTTGGTGATTCCGGCATCAGCCGTCAGCTTCGACGCCCACGCGGCATGCGAGGGATTGAAATCCGTGCCCCAGAACTGACCCTGCGGGTTCGCGGCGGCCAGCAGGCTCATCGTCACGCCCTGGCCGCAGCCGAGCTCGCAATAGGTGAACGGCCGGTCGATGGCCGGCGGCTCATGCCCGCGCAGGATGGCGCCCAGATTCAGCAGAGCGGGTGTCTGCTCCCGGTAAAACCCGTGGGTATACGTCAGGTCGGCGACGTAGCCGTCTGTCCAATCGCTCATGGAGCCCCTTTTCGATCGATCTGTTGTTCTTACTTCTCGCGCATCGAGCGGCCGAGATAATCCGTAAAAGGCCCGATGAGATATTGGAGAACCGTACGCTCCTTTGTCGGAACGCTGACCATTGCCGGCATCCCGGGCATGAGCCTGACGCCGGGAATCGAGCGCCAGTCGTCGCTCATCTCGACGGTCATTGTGTAGTGCCCCTGCGGATCGTTCGGTTTGACAAAGCGGTCGGCGGAAACCTGCAGAACGTGCCCGCGCACGAAGCCGACATCCTGCTGCTTGTATGCGGTCAGGCGAATCTCCGCAGGCATGCCTTCCCTAAGGCCAACGATGTCTTCGGGCTTGATCGTGGCCTCGACGATCAACGGCGCGTTGACCGACACGATTTCGAGGATGCGCGCGCTGCGATCGATGACGCCGCCGACGGTGAAGGCGGTCATGCCGAGCACGATGCCATCCGCTGTCGCGGTGATCAGGGTCCGCTTCAGGATATCTTCGGCGGCACGCAGACGCTCGACGATGCTGGAAATCTTGTCCTGCGAGTCCGTCAGCTGGGAGGTAACCTCGGACATCCGCTCCTTCTGAAGCTGAAGGATCTGCAGATCGGTCTCACCGATGGATTGCTGAATGCGGGCCTGTGCTGCGGCATATTCGCCGCGCTGCCCCGCCATTGCCGCCGACTGCCGCTCGAGCTGCAGAACCTTGAACTGCGCCGCATAGCCCTGCTGGGCCAGATAGCGGGTCCCCTTGAGTTCCTCGTTCAGAAAGCCGAGCTGCTGGTCCAGTGCCCGCTGTTGAACTCCCGCACCGCGAGCCTGCTCGCGCAGCTGCGCGATCTTCTGCTGGAAGACCGATGTCTGTCCTTCCAGCGTCCGTCTGCGGCCTTCGAACAGATTTTCCTGTCCCGACATGATTTCCGCGACTTCGGGGTGGCTCCGCCGATCAACGAGTTCCTGGGGGAACACGATTTTCGGCAGACCGTCACGCTCCGCCCGCAGGCGCGAATTGACCGCAACGAGTGAATAATACTGGCTGCGGAGCTGCTGCACGGCCGCCTGCGCCTGAACATCGTCCAGGCGGATCAGAAGCTGGCCTTCGCGAACCTCATCGCCTTCCTTGACCAGCAGTTCGCGCACCACGCCGCCATCGGGATGCTGCACGACCTTGTTGTTGCCCTGCACCTTGATGATGCCGTTTGCCAGTACCGCACTGGCCAATGGCGCCGTGGCCGCCCATGTCCCGAGGACACCAAAGAACAGCAGAAGAATCAGATTGCCGAAAAGAATAACGGGCTTCGCATCCGTCGGCACACCGACGGGTGCTTTGGCAAGCGTCGCCCTGATTGGCAGCGCCGGCAAGCCCGACTTCCCCTTAAGGGCCGGGGTGCTACCCCAGCCTGAGATAATGGCAGGAAGACGCATCAGCGGGCCGCCTTCGAAATCAGAGCCGGCTGATTGCGCCGCTCGGCCGCTGCCAGGGCCGTCACCAGCTCACCGCGCGTACCGATATAGTAGATCAGCCCATCACGCAGAACGAGAACCCGATCGACCGCGTTGAGCACGCCGGTCCGGTGCGAGACGACGATGGTCGTCATGCCGATTTCCTTGGCCGTCGCGAGAAGCCCGAACAGGGCTCGTTCGCCGTCGGCGTCGAGGTTCGAGTTCGGCTCGTCAAGAACCAGGACGCGCGGATTTCCAAGCAACGCGCGGGCAAGACCGATGCGCTGGCGCACGCCGCCGGACAGGACCGCGCCGCCCGAGCCAATCTGGGTCTCATAGCCATTCGGCAGGCGCAGGATCAGTTCATGGACCGCAGCCCGCTGGGCCGCGACAACGACGGCTTCTGGCTCCGCGTCGTCGAACCTGGCGATGTTTTCACGCACCGTTCCCTCGAACAGCTCGACGTCCTGCGGCATGTAACCGACATACTTGCCGAAATCCGTGCGCTCCCAGCTCATCACGTCGGCCCCATCAAGACGGACCACGCCGGTGTTTGGCTTCCAGACGCCGACCAGCAGACGGGCGAGGCTCGACTTCCCGGCTCCGCTCGGGCCGATAATGGCCAGTCGCTCGCCGGGCTCAACCATAAAACTGATACCTCGCAAGGTCAGCTTGTTGGAGCCCGGAGGTGCAAACGTAACGCCTTCGACCGTGATCTGTCCGCGCGGAGGCGGCAGCGGCATGGCATCGGGTGGACGCTCCGACCGCAGCACGTCGTTGACCCGGATAATCGATTCACGGGCCGAGATGAACGAACGCCAGGCGCCGACAAGCTGCTCGATCGGCGCCAGGGTACGCGCGACAAGCAGACCGGCGGCAAACATCACGCCAGGGGAAATCTCGTTATTGAGAGCCATCAGGGCGCCAACCGCAACGATCGCGTTCTGCAGGATCAGACGGAAGAAGCGGATCGATCCTGAAAGATAGGCTCCGAGCTCGCTGCCGGCGGTCTGCTCTCGCATCATGTCGTTTCGGCTCTTCGCCCAGCGGGCGAGGAAACGCGGCATCATTCCCATGGCCTGGATGACTTCGGCGTTGCGAATGCTGGCGTCGGTGTAGTTGTAGTTTCTCCGGCCGGCTTCTTCGGCGCGCCGGATATAGGCGCTGGTGATGTATTCGTTGAGGATTGCCAGTCCCAGCATGATTGCAATGCTGACCAGTGCCACAATGCCCAGCCCCGGATGCAGCAGAAAGCAGACGACGAGATAGATCGGCATCCATGGCAGATCGAAAATCGCGCCGGCGCCAGTCGCTGTCAGAAACGTCCGGAAGGTGTCGAGGTCGCGCACGATCCCGGGGCGCGGGCCGATCAGGGCGGTCAGTTCAATCTGGCGGCGCAGCAGCGACGCCGCGAGCGATGCGTCGAGCTGGTTGCCGACACGGATCAGCAGATGATTGCGGACGGCATCGAGCAGCGACATCGTCAGGATCGCCACGAAGGCGGCGATCGAAATCATCACCAGTGTCGACGTTTGTCCGCTCGACATGACACGGTCGAAGACCTGCATCATGTAGAGCGACGGCGCGAGATAGAGCACGCTCACGCCAAAACTGTAGAGCATCGCGAAAAAGAGATGCGGGCGAATGCTCTTCAGCGCTTCGCGCAGCTCCGGCGCAATTTTTGAGTGACGTGCGGCCATGGCGCGCCCGTCAACCCGTCGCCGCCGGCTTGGGCCGGGGCATCAGGATGTTCATATAATCCGGGGCGATGGTCGAGCCCTGCCGCTTGTCGACTTCCGACAACGCCAGAGCGGCAAGATCGTAGGACTGGAAGATCACGTCCAGCAGAACCGCCATCTTCAAAAGCTTGCCGGTCGGCACTTCCTGCAGGCGCAGGAAGTCACGCACGTAGATCGCATCCGACCACATGGCCTGCCGGATGCCGCGGGCCGGCGACTTCGGGAAGTTGAACGGCGCGAAGCAGCGGCCTTCCATGTAGCGGAAGAAATGGAACTGGTAACCGGCGCCGCGCAGGAACATGTCGACATCGGCGAAGAGCGGCTGCCCTTCGTAAAGCTGGACGAACTCGGCTTCGGTCTGAATCACGCTCGCGGAGGCCATGGCCCTGCTGGCGCCCTTGAACACGTTGAGCTCGCCGCCCTGCACGTCGATCTTGAAGAAATCGATGTCGTCGAGACCCGGCAGATGCGCCAGATCGTCCAGGCGATGGGTCTTAACCTTATGTTCTGCCTTAAGAATCTTGAATTGCGGCAGAAAACTGAACTTGTCGAGCAGCGCGTTGTTGGGCTTATAGAGCGAGCCCGTCATCGTGTAGTTGGTTTCGTAGTAGATCGCGTCGTCGCCGTCGCCGATGAAATACGGATAGAAGCGCCGCGCATCCGTCGCCTGGGCATTCAGTTTCGCGCATTCGGCTTCGTTCGGCTCGAACCCGACAACCCGCGCGTGCCCGGATTCGACCAGCGATACATAGGGATGCACGTCATTGCCGAGCAGCATGGCGCCGATATCGACGACATTGATGATCGGCAGATCCGGAATGAGCTCGAGCAGGGTCTTGGCTTCCGCCTTGCCCTTGCCCGGCTGCAACGCTTTCCAGAAGCCGGCATTCAGATTGTCCGGTGCCGGCTGGGTAAGACGCGCCAGGGCCTCGGTCTCCACTGTCTCGCCCCGACGCAACCGCATCAGCTGGAGACGCCGTTCGGATTCAATGCCGAGGAAGCCGGTCTTGCGCGCTTCTTCCAGAAGGGCCTGACTGTTCCGTCCGTAGTAGGAGGAGTAGGTCGCGTAACGCTCGCGGCCTTCGAAAATTCCGCCCGCCGCCCAGTCGCCAAACGCCGTCCCTGGCGAAACCGCGTCGAAACGGGCCACAGCCGGCAGCAGCGGCAGACTGTCATCCACGGTACGACGGTTGGCCAACGGAATCAGCCGCTGCAGAATATGGGCGGCGGCACCGCACCGGCCGTAGTCCGCAAGAACGCGGGCCGAGGAGCTGAGATAGGCGAAATGCGGTTTGGCGGCGGCCAGAGCATCCAGCATCTCCCCGCTTCGCAGCAGAGCCGCCAGCCGGTGGGTCGGTGGGGTCGCGGAATCCTTGGCGTAAAAATAGAGATCGAGCGCACGCGCCAAATCGTCGTCGCCGGCAACCCTTGCGCTCCACGCCTCGATGACCCCGGCGGCAAAGGGAAGCTTCGCCATTGCCGTCCGCCATAGGCCGGCTGGCGCTGAAACCGCGGGAAGCGCTCCGTGCTCGGCCAGCAGGCCGCGCGCCGCAAGCTGCGCCGCGCGATCCGGCTTGGCACAGAACAGATTCAGAAGGTGTTCGTCGATCGTCTCGTCAGACCGGAACGGCGCGAGAATGCCGAGACCGGGCACCAGCCTGTAGGCCTGATATCCATACTGCTCCAGATGGTCCTTGAGTCCGAAGTTGAGTTTCGCACCCTTGACCTCGAACATGATCAGCGGCGAGCGAGTGCTAAGGAACCGGGCCCCGCCCTGCGCGACATTGACCTCTTCGCCCTCGACATCGAGCTTGATGAAGGCGACATCCGGCATGTCGTTCTGTGTCGCCCAGCTGTCGAGAGTCCGCAACCGCACGGTCTCGGTTGGACCTTTCGGCGCGTTCAGCATGTTCTCTTCGGAATTTCCGGTCGGCAGACCAAGCTGGCCTTCGCCATCGCGATGGGACAGCGCCGCCTGCTCGAACACGACATTCGTGAAGCCGTTTCGCGCGAGGCTTTCCGTCAGGAACGCCGCCGTCGCGCTCGCCGGTTCGAAGCTCCAGACTTTGCCCTCGGCGCCGACAGCCTTGGCCGCGGCCAGCGTATAGACGCCGTAATTCGCACCAACATCGAGGACCTTGTCACCGCTGCGCAGCATCGAGCGCACGAACGGCATCTCGATCTCGAACCAGTCGTCCTGCTCAAGCAGGATGTACGGCGAAATCAGCGAAAGGTCGTTGGGAACGCTGATCTCGACATCGCCGCGCATGCAGAGCCGCAACGGCGCCGCCTGCAGGTCCTGTTTGGCCGGCGCCGGCGGCAGCGCCAATGCCGGAGGCACCATAGCCGGTGTCACAACAGCCTGACCCTTGCCGCACCAGTCGCGCCAGATCTGCTGGAAGAAAATTTCGATCTCGTCCGTCAGGCGTTTTCCGTCGCAGAGCGGCGAGGCCAGCATCCGCGCCCGCAGCCCCTGCCGCAAAGTGCCCAGCGCCGGAAGATCCGCAGCGAGTGCTTTTGCCTTGGCAACAAAATCCTGGTCGTTTTCGGCAATCAGCTGCGACAGGCCGAGCGACGTATTGAGGCTGGCGCCGACCCGCGCCGCATGGCGGTTGCCGCGCAGCGTCAGGACGGGAACGCCCATCCACATCGCCTCGCAGGTGGTCGTGGTTCCGTTATAGGGCATCGTATCGAGTGCAATATCGATCCGATTGTAGATCTCGAGATGACTGCGCAGATGCGGTTGCCAGTCCAGATAATCGACCCGGCCCGCTTCGATGCCATACTTGGAGAACAGCGCCACATAGCGCTCGCGGGTCGATCCATCGGCGAAAGACCGTGACTTGAGAACGAGGCGGCTGCCCGGAACCGCGCCCAGCACCTTGGACCACAGCGCGACCGTCTGCTCGCTGACCTTGGTGATCTTGTTGAAGCTACCGAACGTCACATAGCCGCTGGCCGGTGCGGGCAGTGGACCGACATCCGGCGTCTTGCCGGCGGCCGCTTCGTAGCAGAGGAAACCGCCCGGAAGCCGGTACAGCTGCTCAACCGCCGCGGAGCCGGGATCGCCTTCGGGATCGGTTACTTTATCGACAAGCCGGTAATCCATCGCCGGCAGCCCGGTCGTATTGGGATAGCCGAGCCATGTCACCTGCAGCGGCGCCGGCTTGCGCGCGAATACCGCCATGCGGTTCTTGCTGGTGTGGCCGCCGAGATCGACCAGGATATCGATCCTGTCCTGCTCGATCAGCTTGACCACGTCGGCATCGGGCAGGCCGACCGTCAGACGCCAATGATCCGAAGCACGGCGGATCATATCCGTGTAAATGTCCGGGCTGATCACGTCCGCGTAGCAGAAGATCTCGAATTTCGATTTGTCGTGACGATCGATCAGCGGCTTGAAGAAGAACGCCACTGAATGCGCGCAGAAATCCGCGGAAACGTAGCCCACGCGGATACGCCGACCCGCCGTGCGGTCGTTGTCGTGGCTGGTGCGGGCGAGGTCCTTGACCAGCTTACCCCATGCCTGATGTTCCGCGAAGATATCCTGCGGCGACAGATGGTCGGCATAGTTGAGATTGAAGACCAGATTGGACCAGGCGAGCTGCAGATCCGGCTTTAGTTTCACCACATTGCGGGTCGCATCGATCGCTTCGCGGATCCGCGCCTGTGCGCTGTAGACCGAAGCGAGGTTGGCGTGTGCTTCGGCGAATTGCGGCTGCAGCGCGATGGCCTGCTGGCACGCATTCTCGGCGTCCGCGACGCGACCGACATTCAGATACGAGACCGCGAGATTGTTCCAGAGTTCGGCCGCCGGCGGCCCGATCTCCAGCGCCTTCTCGAAATAGACGATCGCGTCCTCATCGCGCCGGGATGCGGCGTAGACCGAGGCCAGATTGCTATGGGCATTGCGATGCCGCGGATCGAGTTCAATGGCCCGCTTGCAGGCGGCCTCGGCCTCTTCCTGCCGGCCGAGATCGCAGAGGGCCGAGCCCAGGTTCGAATAGGCGCTGGCCCAGTCGGGGCGGATATTGACGGCGCGGCGGTAACACTCCAGCGCTTCCAGCGGCCGCTTCAGGCGCTTCAGCGCCGTTCCCAGATTGACCTGGGCCTCGGCCATGTTCGGATCGAGTTCCGACGCCTGGCGATAGGCTTTCTCCGCCTCGACGATGTTTCCGGCCTGGAACAACTGGGTGCCGCGATCCAGCGCGACGGCTGCAGGGCTGGCCTCCGGCGCGGCATCGGCCACCGGCAGCGGAATGGCACCATCGGCAATCGCTTTCACCGACCATTCGCGCCACATCGTTCGGTAGAGCGCCTCGATGTCCCGGGCGAAGCCGGGACCGTCCATGATCGAGGACCGTGCCATGTCGGGGCGCAACCTTGCGCTGATCCCTGACAGACGCTGGGGATCGTTGGCCAGCACGACGGCACGGGCGACATAGTCGTCGGGGTCCGTGGCGACCAGTTCGGCCAGACCCACTTGGTGCAGCAGCGAACTGCCCACGCGGGCGGCGTGGCGGTCACCATTGATGGTCACGATCGGCACGCCCATCCACAGGGCCTCGCAGGTCGTCGTCGTGCCGTTATAGGGGAACGGGTCGAGCGCAATATCGATCTTGCCGTACATCGCCAGATGGTCGCCGATCATCGGTGTGCGGCCCATCAGCTCGAGCCGCTCGGGCGCAATTCCATGCGCTGCGAAGCGCTGGTGATAGAGTTCCACCGTCGCCGGATCGTTGAACGCATTGCTCTTCAGCATGAGGTGCGAATTCGGCACCTCTTTCAGCAGGCGCGACCAGGTCGCCACCACCTTGTCGGTCGCCTTGGCCAGCGTGTTGAATGAGCCGAACGTGACATAGCCGTTCTTTGCGAACGGGCGCGGGGCAACCTCCGGCGCGAAATCCGACGGGCGATAGCTGAGAAAACCCTTGGGCAGGCGCAGCAGCTTTTCGGTGTGAACGGCATCGCTTTCGCCGGGCGGATCGGCCCTGCCGTCGGTCAACCGGTAGTCGATGACCTTCAGGCCTGTCGTATTGGGATAGCCGAGATAGGTCGCCTGCACCGGCGCCGGGCGGCGCGCGAAAGCAGTCAAGCGGTTATTCGCGGTGTGGCCGGCGAGATCGACGAGAATGTCGATTTCATCGGCAATGATCTGCTCGCAGAGTTGATCGTCGGTCGTGATCGACACCGGGCGCCAGCGATCGGCCCGCTGCTGCAGACGCCGGGTCATGGAATCGGAGCGCTTGTTTAGCGCATAACAGGTGATGTGGAAATTTCGCCGGTCGTGATGCTCCAGCAGATTCTCGATGAAATAGGCGACCGAGTGGCCGAGGAAATCTGGTGAGACATAGCCGATCCGCAGCGGGCGTTCGGGGGCCGGATTGTTTTTAAGAACCGGCGGCGGCGGCGCTTCGCGTTCCACTTTTTCGCCGAAACGGCGGTGTTCGGCGCAGATCTCCGCGGGAGTGAACTCGTCCAGCGAGTTCAGGCAGAATAGAAGGTTGGAATAGGCGACCAGATAGTCCGGCGAGATGGCAATCGCCTGGCGAAAGCACGCGATGGCGTCGGTGATACGCCCCTGCTCGCGCGAGAGATTACCTAGATTGTTGATCGCGTAGTCGTAGTCAGGCTTGATCTCGATCGCCCGCTGATAGGATTTCGCGGCTTCGCCGAGCTTGCCCATTTCCTTGAGCGAAGCGCCGAGATTGACATGGTTCTTGCGGTCGTCCGGCTCGAGTTCGACGGCCTTGCGATGACAGGCGACCGCCTCATCCAGCCGGCCGAGGGTCACGTAAATCGTCCCGAGATTTCCGTAGGACGCGGCGAGATCGGGCCGCAGTTCCAGTGATTTCTTGAGCGGCTCGACCGCCTCGTTGAGGCGATGCATGTCGAGCAGGGTGCCGCCGAGATTGGCCCAGATCGAGGCTTCGGTCGGAACCGTCTCGGTCGCCTTCTGATAGAACGCGACGGCCTCGTCATAGCGTCGCGCGGTGCGCAGCATATGCCCGAAATTGTTGAGCGTCGGCACATGGCGCGGTGCCAGCGCCAGAACCGCCTTGTAGTCAGCTTCGGCGCCGGTCTGGTTCTGTCCCATGCTGCGCGCGGTGCCGCGGCCGCTGAGCGCCTCGATCGCGGTCGGCTTCAGCGCCAGGGCCGCGTCGAACGACGACTCAGCCGCCGCATAGTCTTCGGCATCGAGATGGCAGTAGCCGAGATTGGAGAGGGCGTCGGCGTAGTCGGGCTTGAGCCGCAACGCCTCGCGGAAACATTTCGCTGCCTCGCCTGAGCGTTTGAGGTCGCGCAGGGCGGCGCCCAGATTGTGGAGAACAATAGGATTATTTTCTATCGCCAGGGCCTGGCGATAGACGGCTTCCGCCTCTTTCAGCTGGCGCGCGACATGTAGCCGCGTGGCCTCCTGAACCAGGGCCAGGGCGCGCGCATGGCTGCTCGCGGCGGCCGGCGCAGCGCGCGAAGACTGGGGCGAACCTTTTGTTTTTAAAGCCTTTTTACGCTGTGCCATTGCTGCTGTCGTCTTCCCCGCGGGCAAAGATGCGCCCTTCCCTCCAACCCTCGGGAGTCGGCGGGACGACAGAGTCTAACATTGAGTTGGTTAACGGATGTTACCCGGGCGCAATGAAAAAGGGCGGCCCTTGCGGACCGCCCTTTCGTTTCGGCTGTTAAGGCCGGTTAGCTGACGATGAAGTCGGACGACAGCAGGTTGGTGGAGGTTGTGCCGGTCAGTTTGATCAGCACATCGCTGGCACCCGCCCCGCCGCCCGAGGCACCGTTGTCCACCAGGACGTAGGTGTCGGCCCCGTACTGGAACGCCGTGACAACGCTGTTGGACGTTCCGTCGAAGTTGCCGGCGATGGCATCGACCGCTTCCTTCAGCGTTGCCGGACCGGCGTTGCCGTTCAGCGCATTCAGCAGCGTGTTGTTGGCTGCCGCTGTCTGGAAGATGGCAACACCGTTCGTGGCCAGCCCCGAAACATCGATTGTGTCGGTGCTGTTCCAGTTAGTGATGTCGATCGTCGTATCGTCGATCGTTCCGTCGTTGGTGTAGGTCTGCGCATACCCGGCGATGAAGACGAAGGTATCCGCCGCCGACGTGCTCGAGGTGAGTTGCACCGCAACGCTCAGGCCCTGCGCCGTGCCGACGCCGTCGTCATCGATCGTGAATGTCGTGGCACTGGTCCCCGACGCCAGGATTTCGATACCCGACAGTGTCGTCATGCTGAGGTCGAGCTGTGTTCCGCCCGCCAGCAGCTTGTCGGCACCGTTGGCGCTACCGAGAACCGAGCCGCCGAAGGCCAGATCTTCCTGGTTCACCGTAAACACCGTCGAACTGGTGCCCGCCGATGCCGCCTGCAGCGTTTCGATGCTGACGGTCGTTGTGCTCCGGAGATCGATTGAGGTCTGGTTCGCCACCAGCGTGTCACTACCGGTATTACCGATGATGAAGCCGCCGCTGGCGAGATCGCCCTGATCGACCGTGAAGGTCGTATCCGCCGAAGCGCCCGCCCGCAGCACATCGACGCTGGTGAGCGATGTGCTCGTCAGATCGATGGTCGCGTCGTTGACCTGGAGAACATCGGTTCCCGAGCTGCCCATCACCGAGCCGCCGGACACGAGGTCCGCCACGTCCACCGTGAAGGTGGTCGAGCTGGTCGTGGCCGCCTTCAGGATTTCGATGCTGGTCAGCGTGCTGCTGGTCAGATCGATTTCCGTGCCGCGGACCGCGAGGGTGTCGTTACCGGTGCTGCCGATGACCGACCCGTCCGATGCGAGATCAAGCGCATCGATCGTGAACGTCGTGGCAGCACTGATCCCGGCCTGCAGGATTTCGATGCTGGAGATCGTCGAGCTGCTGAGGTCGATCGCCGTTGTCGCGGCCTTGATGGTGTCGTCGTTGGCGGTGCCGAGCACCGATCCCGCGGACGCCAGGTCAGCCGTGTCGAGGACGAACGTGGTCGCAGCGCTGGCTCCGGCTTCCAGGATTTCAATGCTGGAGAGCACCGTGGATCCCAGATGGAGCTGCGTACCGCTGACCTTCAGCGTATCGGCACCCGTGCTGCCCATCACCGACCCGGCCGAAGCCAGATCCGCCTGATCGACAGTGAACGTGGTATCGGCGCTGACGCCGGCCTTGAGTATCTCGACGCTGGTCAGCGTCGTGCTCGTCAGGTCGACCGCGGCATCGACAACGGTCAGCGTATCGTTGCCGCTGCTGCCCATCACCGAGCCATCCGAAGCCAGGTCGGCCGCGTCGACCGTGAAGGTCGTCGCTGTCGTCTTGGCAGCCTTCAGGATCTCGACACTGGTCAGCACCGTGCTGGTGAGGTTGAGGGACGTACCGCCCGCAGCCAGCGTATCGGCACCCGTGCTGCCCAACACCGAGCCATCCGACGCCAGGTCCGCCGTGTCCACCGTGAAGGTGGTCGCCGCGGATGTACCGGCTTCGAGGACTTCGATGCTGGTGAGCGTCGTGCTCGCGAGGTTGAGCTGGGTCCCCGCCGCCTTCAGGACGTCGGTCGCCGCATCGCCCTGGACCGATCCAGCCGAGGCCAGATCCGCCTGGTCGAGGGTGAAGGTCGTCGCTCCGGTCGTACCGGCCTTGAGGATGTCGACGCTCGACAGTGTCGTGCTCGACAGGTCGATGGCCGCATCGGTCACGACTAGCGTGTCGCTGCCCGTGCTGCCGAACACCGAGCCGCCCGAGGCCAGGTCCGCCGCATCGACCGTGAAGGTCGTCGCGGACGTCTTGCCGGCCTTCAGAACTTCAACGCTCGTCAGCACCGTGCTGGTGAGGTCGAAGCCCGTGCTCGAGGCGACGAGAATGTCATTCCCGCTGCTGCCGACCACCGAGCCGTCGGAGACCAGGTCCGCCGCGTCGACCGTGAAGGTCGTCGCCGCCGACAGGCCGGCCTGCAGAACCTCGACGCCGGTCAGCGCCGTGCTCGACAGGTTCAGCTGCGTATCCGCAGCCACCAGCGTGTCCGTCCCCGAGCTGCCCAGGACCGAGCCCGCCGAAGCGAGATCAGACTGGTTGACCGTGAACGTCGTGTCCGCGACGTCGCCCGCAACCAGCACTTCGATGCTGGAGAGGGTCGTGCTGGAGAGATTGATACCCGTGCCGTTGACCTGCAGCGTGTCCTTCACCGACGTGCCCGCCGTGCCGATCACCTGACCGCCGGACACGAGGTCCGCCGCATCGACCGTGAACGTCGTGCCTTCCGTCGAGCTCGTCTTCAGGATCTCGATGCTGGTCAGTGTCGTGCTCGTCAGGTCGATCGTCGAGTCCTTGACCAGCAGCATGTCGCTTGCCGATCCCGTACCCGCCGAACCGATCACCGAGCCACCGGACGCCAGGTCCGCCGCGTCGACCGTGAAGGTCGACGAGGTCGTCTTGCCGGCCTTGAGGACTTCAATGTCGGTCAGCGTTGTGCTGCTGAGATCGACCGAAGTCGTCGCCGCCACCAGGGTATCCGTACCGCTGCTGCCGAGGACCGAACCCGCCGAGGCAAGGTCGGCCGTATCGACCGTGAAGGTCGTATCGGACGTCGAACCGGCCTGGAGGACTTCGATGCTGGTGAGCACCGTGGACGCCAGGTTGAGCTGCGTGCCCATGGCAACCAGCGTATCGGTACCGGCGCTGCCGATCACCGAACCGCTCGCGGCCAGATCGGCCTGATCCACCGTGAAGGTGGTGTCGGCGCTGACACCGGCCTTCAGGACCTCAACGCTGGTCAGTGCCGTGCTCGACAGGTCGATCGCCGCATCCTTGACGATCAGCGTGTCGATACCGGTGCTGCCCGCAACGCTGCCGCCAGAAGCCAGGTCATCCGCGTCGACCGTGAAGGTCGTCGCGAGTGCACTGCCCGCCTTCAGCACTTCCACGCTGGTCAGTGCCGTCGTCGACAGGTCGAGCGTCGTGGTCATGGATACCAGCGTGTCGTCGCCGGTGCTGCCGACCACCGAACCGTCCGACGCGAGGTCGTTCTGGTTCACCGTGAAGGTCGTCGCCGCTGAAACACCCGCTTCCAGAACCTCAATGCTCGACAGGGTCGTCGAGGCGAGGTTGATCGAGGTTGTTGCCAGGATCTTCAGCGTATCGATACCGGCATTACCCAGCACCGAGCCAGCGGAAGCCAGATCCGAGGCATCGACCGTGAAGGTCGTGTCACCCGTCGCACCTGCCGCCAGCACATCGATGCTGGAGAGAGTGGTGCTGGAGAGATCGATCGCAACGTCGTTGACCTGCAGCGTGTCCTTGCCGGTGTTGCCCTGCACCGAGCCGCCCGAGGCCAGGTCCGCCGCGTCGACCGTGAAGGTCGTCGCAGAGGTCTTGCCGGCCTTCAGGATCTCGACGCTCGTCAGAACCGTGCTGCTCAGATCCAGAGCCGTGCCGTTCGCGACGAGAACGTCGTTCCCGCTGCTGCCGACCACCGAGCCGTCGGAGACCAGATCCGCCGTGTCGACCGTGAAGGTCGTCGCCGCCGACAGGCCGGCCTGCAGAACCTCAACGCCGGTCAGCGCCGTGCTCGACAGGTTCAGCTGCGTATCCGCAGCAACCAGCGTGTCCGTCCCCGAGCTGCCCACCACCGAACCCGCCGAGGCGAGATCAGACTGGTTCACCGTGAACGTCGTGTCCGCGACGTCGCCCGCAACCAGCACTTCGATGCTGGAGAGGGTCGTGCTGGAAAGGTCGATGCCGGTCCCGTTGACCTGCAGCGTGTCCTTCACCGACGTGCCCGCCGTGCCGATCACCGACCCGCCGGACACGAGGTCCGCCGCATCGACCGTGAACGTCGTGCCTTCCGTCGAACTCGTCTTCAGGATCTCGATGCTGGTTAGCGCCGTGCTCGTCAGATCGACCGTCGAGTCCTTCACCAGCAGCGTGTCGCTGCCGGTGCTGCCGATCACCGAACCGCCCGAGGCCAGATCGTCCGCATTCACCGTGAAGGTCGTCGCAGATGTCTTGCCCGCCTGCAGAACCTCGACGCTCGACAGCGTCGTGCTCGACAGATCGAGCGCCGTGCCGCCCGCCTTCAGGATGTCGTCGCCGGCATTGCCCAGCACCGAACCGTCCGACACCAGGTCGTTCGCGTCCACCGTGAAGGTCGTCGCCGCAGAGGCACCGGCCTCGATCACCTCAACGTTGGTCAGCGAGACGACGCTCAGGTCGATCCCCGTGCCGTTCGCCAGCAAGGTGTCCTTGCCGCTGCTGCCCGTGATCGTCCGCAGATTGTTCAGATCGGCCTGATCCAGCGTGAACGTCGTATCCGCCGTCGTGCCGGCCTTCAGGATCTCGATGCTCGACACCGTCGTGCTCGTCAGATCGATCGCCGCATCCTTCACCACCAGCGTATCCGCGATCGTCGTGCCGGCGCCAACGCCGAACACCGAACCGCCAGACGCCAGGTCCGCCGCGTCGACCGTGAAGGTCGTCGCCGTCGCACCACCGGCCTTGAGGAACTCGACGCTCGTCAGCTCCGTGCTCGACAGGTTCAGCTCCGTACCCGCCGTCACCAGCGTGTCGTCGCCCGTGCTGCCCACCACCGAACCGTCCGACGCAAGGTCAGCCTGGTTCACCGTGAAGGTCGTCGCCGCCGAGGCACCAGCCTGCAGAACTTCAACGCTCGTCAGGGTCGTCGAGGCGAGATTGATCGCCGTGCCCGACACCGCCAGCGTATCCGTGCCCGTGCTGCCGCTCACCGAACCGGCCGAAGCCAGGTCTGCCGTGTCGACCGTGAAGGTCGTATCCGCCGACGCACCCGCCTTGATGTGCTCGACGCTCGACAGCGTCGTGCTCGACAGGTCGACCGCGGCATCGTTCACCACCAGCGTGTCGCTGGCCGTGCTACCGAACACCGAGCCGCCCGAGGCCAGGTCCGCCGCGTCGACCGTGAAGGTCGTCGCAGAGGTCTTGCCGGCCTTCAGGATCTCGACGCTCGTCAGAACCGTGCTCGTCAGATCGAAGCCCGTGCTCGAGGCAACGAGAATGTCATTCCCGCTGCTGCCGACCACCGAGCCGTCCGAAGCCAGGTCCGCCGAATCCACCGTGAAGGTCGTCGCCGCCGACAGGCCGGCCTGCAGAACCTCGACGCCGGTCAGCGCCGTGCTCGACAGGTTCAGCTGCGTGTCCGCAGCAACCAGCGTATCCGTCCCCGAGCTGCCCAGCACCGAGCCCGCCGTGGCGAGATCGGCCTGGTTCACCGTGAACGTCGTGTCCGCGACGTCGCCCGCCACCAGCACTTCGATGCTGGAGAGGGTCGTGCTGGAAAGGTCGATGCTGGTCCCGTTGACCTGCAGCGTGTCCTTGACCGAAGTGCCTGCCGTGCCGATCACCTGACCGCCGGACACCAGGTCCGCCGCATCGACCGTGAACGTCGTGCCTTCCGTCGAACTCGTCTTCAGGATCTCGATGCTGGTCAGCGTCGTGCTCGTCAGGTCGACCGTCGAGTCCGCAACCAGCAGCACGTCGCTTGCCGATGCCGTACCCGCAGAACCGATCACCGAGCCGCCCGAGGCCAGATCGTCCGCATTCACCGTGAAGGTCGTCGAGGTCGTCTTGCCAGCCTGCAGAACCTCCACGCTCGACAGCGTCGTGCTCGTCAGGTTGAGAGATGTGCTGCCCGCCTTCAGGATATCGTCGCCGGCATTGCCCAGCACCGAACCGTCCGACACCAGGTCGTTCGCATCCACCGTGAAGGTCGTCGCCGCCGAGGCACCAGCCTCAATCACTTCAACGTTGGTCAGCGAGACCACGCTCAGGTCGATCCCCGTGCCGTTCGCCAGCAAGGTGTCCTTGCCGCTGCTGCCCGTGATCGTCCGCAGACCGTCAAGGTCAGCCTGATCCAGCGTGAATGTCGTGTCCGCCGTCGTGCCGGCCTTCAGGATCTCGATGCTCGACACCGTCGTGCTCGTCAGATCGATCGCCGCATCCTTCACCACCAGCGTATCCGCGATCGTCGTGCCGGCGCCAACGCCGAACACCGAACCGCCAGACGCCAGGTCCGCCGCGTCGACCGTGAAGGTCGTCGCCGTCGCACCACCCGCCTTCAGGAACTCAACGCTCGTCAGCTCCGTGCTCGACAGGTCCAGCGACGTGCTTGACGTCACCAGCGTGTCGTCGCCCGTGCTGCCCACCACCGAACCGTCCGACGCAAGGTCAGCCTGGTTCACCGTGAAGGTCGTCGCCGCGGACGCACCC
The DNA here is from genome assembly GCA_965279355.1 of Alphaproteobacteria bacterium. Classification (GTDB taxonomy): domain Bacteria; phylum Pseudomonadota; class Alphaproteobacteria; order CACIAM-22H2; family CACIAM-22H2. The sequence continues at coordinate 2,396,191 of OZ257155.1, forward strand.
GCCTGCAGCACTTCGACGCTCGTCAGGGTCGTCGAGGCGAGATTGATCGCCGTGCCCGACACCGCCAGCGTATCCGTGCCCGTGCTGCCGCTCACCGAACCGTTCGACGCGAGGTCAGCCGTATCGACCGTGAAGGTCGTATCCGCAGACGCACCCGCCTTGATGTGCTCGACGCTCGACAGCGCCGTGCTCGACAGGTCGACCGCCGCGTCGTTCACGACCAGCGTGTCGCTGCCCGTGCTGCCCTGCACCGAGCCGCCCGAGGCCAGGTCCGCCGCGTCGACCGTGAAGGTCGTCGCAGAGGTCTTGCCGGCCTTCAGGATCTCGACGCTCGTCAGAACCGTGCTGCTCAGATCCAGAGCCGTGCCGTTCGCGACGAGAACGTCGTTCCCGCTGCTGCCGACCACCGAGCCGTCGGAGACCAGATCCGCCGTGTCGACCGTAAAGGTCGTCGCCGCCGACAGGCCGGCCTGCAGAACCTCGACGCCGGTCAGCGCCGTGCTCGACAGGTTCAGCTGCGTATCCGCGGCCACCAGCGTGTCCGTCCCCGAGCTGCCCACAACCGAACCCGCAGAGGCGAGATCAGACTGGTTCACCGTGAACGTCGTATCCGCGACGTCGCCCGCCACCAGCACTTCGATGCTGGAGAGGGTCGTGCTGGAAAGATCGATGCCGGTCCCGTTGACCTGCAGCGTGTCCTTACCCGTGCTGCCGAACACCGAACCCGCCGAAGCAAGGTCCGCCGCGTCGACCGTGAAGGTCGTGTCCGCCGAGACGCCCGCCTTCAGGATCTCGACGCTGGTCAGCGCCGTGCTGGTCAGATCGATCGCCGCATCCTTCACCAGCAGCGTGTCTTTGCCGGTGCTGCCGATCACCGAACCGCCCGAGGCCAGGTCCGCCGCGTCGACCGTGAAGGTCGTCGCCGCCGACACACCAGCCTGCAGAACCTCGACGCTCGACAGCGTCGTGCTCGACAGGTCGAGCGCCGTGCCGCCCGCCTTCAGGATATCGTCGCCGGCATTGCCCAGCACCGAACCGCCCGACACCAGGTCGTTCGCGTCCACCGTGAAGGTCGTCGCCGCCGAGGCACCAGCCTCAATCACTTCAACGTTGGTCAGCGAGACCACGCTCAGGTCGATCCCCGTGCCGTTCGCCAGCAAGGTGTCCTTGCCGCTGCTGCCCGTGATCGTCCGCAGATTGTTCAGATCAGCCTGATCCAGCGTGAACGTCGTATCCGCCGTCGTGCCGGCCTTCAGGATCTCGATGCTCGACACCGTCGTGCTCGTCAGATCGATCGCCGCATCCTTCACCACCAGCGTATCCGCGATCGTCGTGCCGGCGCCGACGCCGAACACCGAACCGCCCGACGCCAGGTCCGCCGCGTCGACCGTGAAGGTCGTCGCCGTCGCACCACCGGCCTTGAGGAACTCAACGCTCGTCAGCTCCGTGCTCGACAGGTCCAGCGACGTGCTTGACGTCACCAGCGTGTCATCGCCCGTGCTGCCCACCACCGAACCGTCCGACGCAAGGTCAGCCTGGTTCACCGTGAAGGTCGTCGCCGCGGACGCACCCGCCTGCAGCACTTCGACGCTCGTCAGGGTCGTCGAGGCGAGATTGATCGCCGTGCCCGACACCGTCAGCGTATCCGTGCCCGTGCTGCCGCTCACCGAACCGTTCGACGCGAGGTCAGCCGTATCGACTGTGAAGGTCGTATCCGCAGACGCACCCGCCTTGATGTGCTCGACGCTCGACAGCGCCGTGCTCGACAGGTCGACCGCCGCATCGTTCACCACCAGCGTGTCGCTGCCCGTGCTGCCCTGCACCGAACCGCCCGAGGCCAGGTCCGCCGCGTCGACCGTGAAGGTCGTCGCAGAGGTCTTGCCGGCCTTCAGGATCTCGACGCTCGTCAGAACCGTGCTCGTCAGATCGAAGCCCGTGCTCGAGGCAACGAGAATGTCATTCCCGCTGCTGCCGACCACCGAGCCGTCCGAAGCCAGGTCCGCCGAATCCACCGTGAAGGTCGTCGCCGCCGACAGGCCGGCCTGCAGAACCTCGACGCCGGTCAGCGCCGTGCTCGACAGGTTCAGCTGCGTATCCGCAGCAACCAGCGTGTCCATACCCGAGCTGCCCACAACCGAGCCCGCCGAAGCGAGATCAGACTGGTTGACCGTGAACGTCGTGTCCGCGACGTCGCCCGCCACCAGCACTTCGATGCTGGAGAGGGTCGTGCTGGAAAGGTCGATGCCGGTCCCGTTGACCTGCAGCGTGTCCTTCACCGACGTACCCGCCGTGCCGATCACCGACCCGCCGGACACCAGGTCCGCCGCGTCGACCGTGAACGTCGTGCCTTCCGTCGAACTCGTCTTCAGGATCTCGATGCTGGTCAGCGCCGTGCTGGTCAGATCGATTGTCGAGTCTTTCACCAGCAGCGTGTCGCTGCCGGTGCTGCCGATCACCGAACCGCCCGAGGCCAGGTCCGCCGCGTCGACCGTGAAGGTCGTCGCAGAGGTCTTGCCCGCCTGCAGTACCTCGACGCTCGACAGCGTCGTGCTCGACAGGTCGAGCGCCGTGCCGCCCGCCTTCAGGATATCGTCGCCGGCATTGCCCAGCACCGAACCGCCCGACACCAGGTCGTTCGCGTCCACCGTGAAGGTCGTCGCCGCCGAGGCACCAGCCTCAATCACTTCAACGTTGGTCAGCGAGACCACGCTCAGGTCGATCCCCGTGCCGTTCGCCAGCAAGGTGTCCTTGCCGCTGCTGCCCGTGATCGTCCGCAGACCGTCAAGGTCAGCCTGATCCAGCGTGAATGTCGTGTCCGCCGTCGTGCCGGCCTTCAGGATCTCGATGCTCGACACCGTCGTGCTCGTCAGATCGATCGCCGCATCCTTCACCACCAGCGTATCCGCGATCGTCGTGCCGGCGCCAACGCCGAACACCGAACCGCCAGACGCCAGGTCCGCCGCGTCGACCGTGAAGGTCGTCGCCGTCGCACCACCCGCCTTCAGGAACTCAACGCTCGTCAGCTCCGTGCTCGACAGGTCCAGCGACGTGCTTGACGTCACCAGCGTGTCGTCGCCCGTGCTGCCCACCACCGAACCGTCCGACGCAAGGTCAGCCTGGTTCACCGTGAAGGTCGTCGCCGCGGACGCACCCGCCTGCAGCACTTCGACGCTCGTCAGGGTCGTCGAGGCGAGATTGATCGCCGTGCCCGACACCGCCAGCGTATCCGTGCCCGTGCTGCCGCTCACCGAACCGTTCGACGCGAGGTCAGCCGTATCGACCGTGAAGGTCGTATCCGCAGACGCACCCGCCTTGATGTGCTCGACGCTCGACAGCGCCGTGCTCGACAGGTCGACCGCCGCGTCGTTCACGACCAGCGTGTCGCTGCCCGTGCTGCCCTGCACCGAGCCGCCCGAGGCCAGGTCCGCCGCGTCGACCGTGAAGGTCGTCGCAGAGGTCTTGCCGGCCTTCAGGATCTCGACGCTCGTCAGAACCGTGCTGCTCAGATCCAGAGCCGTGCCGTTCGCGACGAGAACGTCGTTCCCGCTGCTGCCGACCACCGAGCCGTCGGAGACCAGATCCGCCGTGTCGACCGTAAAGGTCGTCGCCGCCGACAGGCCGGCCTGCAGAACCTCGACGCCGGTCAGCGCCGTGCTCGACAGGTTCAGCTGCGTATCCGCGGCCACCAGCGTGTCCGTCCCCGAGCTGCCCACAACCGAACCCGCAGAGGCGAGATCAGACTGGTTCACCGTGAACGTCGTATCCGCGACGTCGCCCGCCACCAGCACTTCGATGCTGGAGAGGGTCGTGCTGGAAAGATCGATGCCGGTCCCGTTGACCTGCAGCGTGTCCTTACCCGTGCTGCCGAACACCGAACCCGCCGAAGCAAGGTCCGCCGCGTCGACCGTGAAGGTCGTGTCCGCCGAGACGCCCGCCTTCAGGATCTCGACGCTGGTCAGCGCCGTGCTGGTCAGATCGATCGCCGCATCCTTCACCAGCAGCGTGTCTTTGCCGGTGCTGCCGATCACCGAACCGCCCGAGGCCAGGTCCGCCGCGTCGACCGTGAAGGTCGTCGCCGCCGACACACCAGCCTGCAGAACCTCGACGCTCGACAGCGTCGTGCTCGACAGGTCGAGCGCCGTGCCGCCCGCCTTCAGGATATCGTCGCCGGCATTGCCCAGCACCGAACCGCCCGACACCAGGTCGTTCGCGTCCACCGTGAAGGTCGTCGCCGCCGAGGCACCAGCCTCAATCACTTCAACGTTGGTCAGCGAGACCACGCTCAGGTCGATCCCCGTGCCGTTCGCCAGCAAGGTGTCCTTGCCGCTGCTGCCCGTGATCGTCCGCAGATTGTTCAGATCAGCCTGATCCAGCGTGAACGTCGTATCCGCCGTCGTGCCGGCCTTCAGGATCTCGATGCTCGACACCGTCGTGCTCGTCAGATCGATCGCCGCATCCTTCACCACCAGCGTATCCGCGATCGTCGTGCCGGCGCCGACGCCGAACACCGAACCGCCCGACGCCAGGTCCGCCGCGTCGACCGTGAAGGTCGTCGCCGTCGCACCACCGGCCTTGAGGAACTCAACGCTCGTCAGCTCCGTGCTCGACAGGTCCAGCGACGTGCTTGACGTCACCAGCGTGTCATCGCCCGTGCTGCCCACCACCGAACCGTCCGACGCAAGGTCAGCCTGGTTCACCGTGAAGGTCGTCGCCGCGGACGCACCCGCCTGCAGCACTTCGACGCTCGTCAGGGTCGTCGAGGCGAGATTGATCGCCGTGCCCGACACCGTCAGCGTATCCGTGCCCGTGCTGCCGCTCACCGAACCGTTCGACGCGAGGTCAGCCGTATCGACTGTGAAGGTCGTATCCGCAGACGCACCCGCCTTGATGTGCTCGACGCTCGACAGCGCCGTGCTCGACAGGTCGACCGCCGCATCGTTCACCACCAGCGTGTCGCTGCCCGTGCTGCCCTGCACCGAACCGCCCGAGGCCAGGTCCGCCGCGTCGACCGTGAAGGTCGTCGCAGAGGTCTTGCCGGCCTTCAGGATCTCGACGCTCGTCAGAACCGTGCTCGTCAGATCGAAGCCCGTGCTCGAGGCAACGAGAATGTCATTCCCGCTGCTGCCGACCACCGAGCCGTCCGAAGCCAGGTCCGCCGAATCCACCGTGAAGGTCGTCGCCGCCGACAGGCCGGCCTGCAGAACCTCGACGCCGGTCAGCGCCGTGCTCGACAGGTTCAGCTGCGTATCCGCAGCAACCAGCGTATCCATCCCCGAGCTGCCCACAACCGAGCCGGACGCATAGAGGTCGGCTTGATTAACCGTGAATTTTGTATCCGCGACATTGCCGGCAACAAGGACGTCGATAGCCGACAGTGTGGTGCTGGAGAGGTCGATCGAGGTCCCGTTGACCTGCAGTGTGTCCTTGACCGACGTGCCGGACGCGCCGACCACCTGACCACCGGACACCAGGTCCGCCGCGTCGACGATGAACGTCGTGCCGTTCGTGTTGGAAGAACCGACCTTCAGAATCTCGACACTGGTCAGCGTCGTGCTCGTCAGATCGACAGCGGAATCCTTGAAAATAAGAGTGTCGTTGCCCGTGCTGCCGACAACCGAGCCATCCGAAGCCAGATCGGCCTGGTCGACGGTGAAGGAGGTCAGCGCCTTTCCGGCCTTCAGAATTTCGACGCTGGTGAGCTCCGTGTTCGACAGGTCGACCGCAGCGGTGGCTGTCTGAAGCGTGTCGTTGCCGGTGCTGCCGACCACCGAACCGCCGGACAGAAGATCAGCCGTATCGACGGTAAAGGTCGTATCGGCGGAGACGCCGGCCGCGATGATTTCGACGCCGGACAGGGTCGTGCTCGCGAGATTGAGAGCGGTGCCCGTCGCCTGAATCGTATCGGTGCCGGAGCTACCGAAGACCGAACCGCCCGACGCGAGATCGGCCGAATCGACCGTGAAGGTCGTATCGGCGCTGGAGCCGGCTTGGATACGTTCGATTGTCGTCAGTGTGGTGCTGGAAAGATCGACCGCCGTGCTGGCAACCTTCAGCGTGTCCGCGCCGGCTCCGCCGATCACCGAACCGCCCGAGACGAGGTCGTCCGAATCGACAGTGAGAGTCGTCGCCGCGGCCGCGCCACGCAGGATTTCGATACTGCTCAGCGTCGTGCTGGTGAGATCGAGACTCGTGCTGCCGGCCTGCAGTGTGTCGTTGCCGCTGCTGCCAACCACCGAACCGTCGGACGCAAGGTCCGCCGTGTTGACAGTAAAGGTCGTGGCGGCGGAAGCGCCGGCCTGAAGAATCTCAACGTCGCTGAGTGTCGTGCTGGCAAGATTGAGCGAGACGGATTTGGCGACGAGAGTGTCGGTACCGCTGCTGCCGGTCACCGAGCCGTTGGACAGCAGGTCGGCCTGGTCAATCGTGAAAGTCGTGTCAGCGGATGCGCCCGCCTTGATGTGCTCAACGCTGGTCAGCGCCGTGCTCGTCAGATCGACCGATGTCGACTGAACGGCAAGGATATCCGCGCCGGAACTGCCGACAACCTGGCCGCTGGATGCGAGATCGGAACCGTCGACAGTAAATGTGGTGGCGGTGGAGAGGCCCGCTCTCAGCACTTCAACGCTGTTGAGCGTCGTGCTGGTGACGTCGAAATCGGTCGTGGCCTTGATGACCAGGGTATCGGACGCGGTATTGCCGAGGACGAAGCCGCCGGAAACGAGATCCGAGGAATCGACAGTGAATGTCGTCGGGGAGGCGAGACCGGCGCGGATGGTTTCAACGCTGACGAGCGTCGTGCTGGTCAAATCGAGCGAGGCATTCTTGGTCTGGAGCGAATCGCTGCCTGCACCGCCTTCAACCGTGCCGCCGCTGGCGAGATCGGCCTGGTTGACGCGGAATGTCGTATCGGCCGAGGCGCCGGCCTTGATGACTTCAATGCTGGTAAGGGTGGCGCTGCCGAGATCGAGATTGGTGCCGGCGGCAAGGACGATGTCCGTGCCGCTGCTGCCGACGACCGAGAGAACACCGGCGAGATCGGCTGAGTCGAGGGTGAACGTCGTTGCGGAGGCGCTGCCCGCGACGAGTTTTTCGGTGTTCTGAAGGACGGTCGAGCTCAGATCGAAATCCGTGCCGCCATATTTCAGCTGATCAACCCCGGTCCCGAGATTGATATTTCCGCCAGCGGGGAGGCTGAGGGCTGTGACGTTGTCGATACCGGTGCCGCCGAGCACCACTTCGACATTGTCGATCGTAGTGTTGTTCGTCGCGTTGGGCAGGAACAGCGTATCGAAGCCGCCTGCGAGATCGACGGTGAAATTCGTCTGCGACGACGTAAGGAAAACGGTATCCGCGCCAGCGGTTCCGGACAGATCGACAGCCATGAGAATCCCCGTACGATTTTTCTATCAGACGACCAAGTCGCCAAAAATGCCTTTGGTGGTTCTACCTAGGGCATCACATTCGCTAACACGGGAAATTCAGAACAGCAAGCGATGACATAAGGTTAACAGCGGGTTAAGCCGCATCTGGCGCGCTTTCACGACAGTCCCGCATCGCACAAACCAGCAAATTTGCTGACGAATTTGAGGTCGCTTAAATTGTATTTAATTTGAATCGGTCTAAAGAAAAATTTATGACGACGCGTCGACGAGCAAATTCGGGGCTGTTCCAGCCACAAAAAGGCTATTTTTGGGGGCGGAATCGCGGCGCTCTTCGCCTGAAACCGAGCGAAGATCCACAAGATGTTGATTTGTATTGTTTATTTCTTGGTCTGCAGCTGGTGGTAGCGGAATTGTTTGCGCGCTTCGTCGAGGCGCATGCCCTTGCGGGCCGCTTCGCGGATGTGATCTTCCGCCGCTGCGATCTCTTCGGCTGCGTCGAGGATCCTGTCCTCGTGCTCTTTCGGAAGAACCACGACGCCGTCGGCGTCGCCGCGTAGCAGATCGCCCGGCTGCACCCGCGCGTCGCCGATATTTACCGGCACGTTCATCTTCTCGACCTGCACGCGGTCCTTGCCGGTGCGCATCCAGTGATCTTTCGCGAAGAGCGGATAGTTGAGTTCGAGCGCCAGGGCCACGTCGCGACAGATGCCGTCGACGACCGTGCCCGCAATGCCGCGCCGCTTGGCGATCTCGGTAAGAATGTCGCCCCACACCGTCGCATTCTCGCGCCCACCATTGTCGAGCACGATGACGCTGCCGGGCGGCACATCGTCGATATAGTCGCCGACGGTTCCAGGCGGTGTGCCGGCGGGTCCATAGAGAATCGTGAAGGCGCGGCCGGCCATGCGGAACTTCGAATCGCGCGGCTTGATCTTGTAGCACTGCCCGACGATGCCGAGCCGGTCGAGCGCGTCGCTCAGGGTTGCGGTATCGAGCTTCGATGCGCGATCGACGTTTTTGTCAGTCATTTCCTGGGTTCCTCGCTTACTTCTTCTGCAACATGTGTTCGTAACTGGCGCCCATCACTTCGGTGATCTTCTTGCCGGCGTGCAGGTCCTTCGCCATTGCCGCTTCGCGCGCCGCGATGTCCTCGGCGGCCTGCAGCACCTTCTCGATATCCGCCGCGGCGATGAAGATCACCGCCGAACCATCGGCCAGCGCATAGTCGCCGGCATTCACAGTGACATCGCCCACCATGATCGGCTGGTCGGTGGATTCTTCCGCGACGCGATTGCGCGCGGTGCGCGCCGTGAGCATGCGGCCATAGACCGGAAATTCCATCTGCCGCGCTTCGTCGATATCGCGCACCGGACCGTCGGCGATGACTCCCGCAACACCCTTGAGCTTGGCGCCGAGCGAAAGAATGCCGCCCCACGAGCCCGCCTCGATGCCCGAGCGCTGCTCGACCACGATGATCTCGCCCGGCTTGCACGCCTCAATCGCCGTCGTGCCGAGATGGCGCGGCGGCCCCGACGAGGCCGCGACCTTGTCCTTGGCGACCAGCTTGACGGTATGGACGGTGCCAGCGATACGCTTCTGGGTCGCGAACTGCTGCAGGCCGGTGACACAGCCTTTCATGCCCAGCTTGTCGAGAGCATCAGAGACCGCGCAGCAGTCGATCCTACCCAGCCGGGCCGCAAACTCATCCTGTGAAGCCATTGATAATCCTCAGATTTTAGTGCTTACAACCGAAAGTAGAAAGACCATATTTCCCATACAGGAAGAAATTGCACAAAACGCGCCCCGCCACGCCCGCCGCTTTGCCTGCAAGGCGCTGGTCTATCTAGTTTTTCCCGTTCCCTGGCGCCAGTGAAAACTTCTATAGAAGTGAGCGAACTGAGCGAACTCGCTGCCCCCGGGGAGAAACACTTCGATGATCATCGACTGCCACGCGCATGTGAGCGCGCCGACCGAGCTCTGGGCCTACAAGGCCTCCATCCTGTCGCATCGCGGCGCGCATGGCCGCGGCAAGGTCGAGGTCAGCGACGAGCAGCTGGTGGCCGCGGCCAACAAGAAGGAGATGGCCCCAGTCGGCCATCTCGACATGATGAAGCGCAACGGCATCGACATGCAGCTGGTCTCGCCCCGGCCCTTCCAGATGATGCACAGCGCCAAGCCGGCGCGGGTCGTCCACTGGTTCACCGAGGAGACCAACAACATCATCGCCCGGCAGATCAAGCTGCTGCCCGACAAGTTCATGGGGGTCGGCGGCCTGCCGCAGGTGGCCGGTGCTCCGATCACCGAGGCGCTCCCCGAGCTCGAGCGCGGCATCAGGACGCTCGGCTTCAAGGGCTGCCTGCTCAACCCGGACCCTTACGAGAACAGCGGCACCGAAGCCCCGCCGCTGGGCGACCGCTACTGGTATCCGCTCTACGAGAAGCTCTGCGAACTCGACGTGCCGGCGCACATCCACGCCACCGGCTCGCATTCCGAGCGCAGCCCCTACACCCTGCACTTCATCAACGAGGAGAGCATCGCGGTCTATGGCCTGGTGAACTCCAGCGTGCTCAAGGACTTCCCGACCCTCAAGATCGTGGTCTCGCATGGCGGCGGCGCCATTCCCTATCAGCTGGGCCGTTTCCAGAGCGGCTCCATGCGCAACCCCGAGGGGCAGCGCTTCCTCGACGGCATGCGCAAGCTCTACTACGACACGGTGCTCTACACCGAGGGCGCGCTGCGCCTGCTGATCGAGACCGTCGGCGCGGAGCGCTGCCTGTTCGGCGCGGAATGCCCCGGCGTCGGCTCGGCGGTGAACCCCGACACCGGCCGCACCTTCGACGACATCGTCCCGATCCTCAAGAAGTTCGACTGGCTGGATGAGAAGTCCAAGAAGATGATCTTCGAGGACAACGCCAGAAAGCTGTTCAAGATTTAAGGGCGGCGATGCGCCCTCAGCTCTTCACGTCCCACCAGTAAAACCCGTTGGCGGTGCCGGTGCCCGCGGGCGAGCGATAGCAGGGGATGTAGTCGATCTCGTGCATCTCCACATCGAGATCCTCCAGTACGCCGGCCAGCGAAATCCACGATTTCAGTTCCGAGGTGCCGGCCTGAAGATCGGGGAGCGGAATCGCGCAGAGATAGTCTTTGTTCTTCTCCCGCATCGCCGTCACGAATCGACGGTCGAATTCCTCGTCGATCGTGAAATGACTCATGCCGCCGGAGCCGAACACAGCGACGCGCTTGTCGGATTTCCAGCTGTCGATCGCCTTCTTCACGATCCGGCCGAACGCATAGGCGCGGCTCGCCTTGGGCTGGTTCGGCGGGAAAAACGTATTCTGATAGATCGGCACGTTGGGGACGACCTTGTCGCGCATCACCTGCCGGTAGATATGCCCGAAGGCATGCGAGGCACCGTTGCGCGCGTTCTTCGGCCAGATCTTCGACGCGGCGACGTCGAAGTCGTTCTCCATCATGGTCTGGATGATGTGCAGACCGAGATCGGGGACACCCTTGTATTCGGTGTATTCCTCGGTCGCATGGCCGTGCTCGCCTTCGATGACCCCTGGCGGCAGCTCCTTGCGCCGCTCTTCGCTCTGAAGATAGTTCGGGATCGTCGCGCCGTAGAACACCATGAAAGGCGGATTGAGCTGGTCGGTCTCGTAGACCTCGCTCTGGTCGTTGCCGAGGATGACGGCAATATCGGCGCCGACCTCATCCCATTTATCGGCCAGCTTCGTCATGCCGATATCGCAGCGCTCGCGGTAGCTGCGCTGGGCGTCCATCGATGACTTGGCGTCGAGCCCTTCGGACTGCCGCAGCGTCACCAGCTCGTCGAAGGTCAGCTCGCGGCCGCGAAAGGGATGCTTGCGCATCCGGTCCGCCTTCACGCGCAACTGCCACTGGTCGACGGTTGTGTGCAACTGCGGGCCATGGGTTGTCGCCATGGCGAGAACGATCTTAGCCATTTCCGTCTATCCCACGATGCGTGTTACCGGCCGCCGACGTGATCGGGACGATAGCGCTGAAACGACCGCCGCACCCGCTCGCCGGCAATCGTCAGCAGCATACCGGCGCCCGCCGTCAGCACCACGCCGACCAGCAGAGTATCGGTCTGAAACATCTGCCCGGCATACGAGATCATATACCCGATGCCTTCGCTGCCGGCAAAGATCTCCCCGATAATTACCCCGATCAGGCCGTGCGCCACGCCCTGGCGAACACCGGTCAGGATAAAGGGGATCGAATAGGGCACCGCGACGGTGGTGAATATCTGCCGATCCGTGGCGCAGAAGGCGCGCGCCGCCTTCAGCAGGTCGGGGTCGACGTTCCGCACGCCGGCCAGCGTATTGATCAGGATCGGAAGCAAGGCCGACAGGAACACGATGAAGATCTTCGAACCTGCCCCGATGCCGAACCAGATGATGATCAGCGGATAAAGCGCGATGCGCGGCATTGCGTAGAGCGCATTGATCACAGGATCGAACAGGAGATTAAGCCGGCGGTACCAGCCGAGCAGGACGCCGAGCGGCACGCCGGTGAACAGGGCGAGAAAGAAACCGATAAAGAAATTCGTGCCGCTATACGCGGCATCGGACAGCAGCGATCCCTCCGTCAGCAGTTCCCAGAACTTCAGCGCGACAGCCGTGGGGCCGCTGAAGAAGAGCGGGGAAATAAGCCCCATCTGCCAGGTGATTTCCCAGATACCGATCAGAATGACGACCGACAGACCGCCCAGGATCATCGGCTCCTTTCGGCGCAACGCCGCGCGACGACGGCGATCGTCGGATGTCGGCTTGAGAATGACGGATTGAATCGCCTGAACCTGCTCAACCATGATGACCTCACCCAGCCGTCTGGAGAATGTTGATCTTGTCGGCTTCCTCTTCGATCAGGCGCCAGACATTGTCGCAGAGCGACAGGAACTTCGGATCGCGTTTAAGGGAAAGCGAGCGCGGGCGCTCAAAGGGGACTTCGAATTCGCGCTTGATGCGGCCGGGCCGCGTCCCCATCACGACAACACGATCGGAGAGATAGACCGCCTCGTCGATCTGATGCGTAATGAAAATCACGGTCTTTCCGGTCTTCGTCCAAATCTTGAGAAGCTCGGCCTGCATGAACTCGCGCGTCTGCGCATCGAGTGCAGCGAACGGCTCGTCCATCAGCAGGACTTCGGGATCGGTCGCGAGCGCCCGGGCAAGGTTCACCCGCTGCTGCATGCCTCCGGACAGTTCGGACGGATAGCGATCCTCGAAGCCGGCGAGGCCGACCATGCGGATCATCTCGTTGGCCCGGCGTGCCATCGTTTCGGTATCGAACCGCCGCTGCATTTCCATCCCGTAGCGGACATTGTCCCGTACGGTCCGCCACGGAAGCAGGCTGGCATTCTGAAACACCATGGAGCGGTCGACACCGGCGCCCATGACACGCTTGCCCGCGATCGTCAGCGCGCCCTCCTCGTAAGGAAGAAGACCCGCCAGCACGTTCAGCAGCGTGGTCTTGCCGCAGCCGCTGGGGCCGACGATCGAGACGAACTCGCCCTCGGCCACCGTCATCGACACATCGCTGAAGGCCAGGAATTCCTGATCCTCGCGCTCCAGGTAGTAGCGATACGACATGCGATCGACTGTGAGCTTGGACGCCTTCAACTGCCTGGCTTCGGCGGCGGAGGCACTCATCAGAAAGCCCCCGTCAGCTTGCGGTCCTGCTCGGCTTTGATCTCTGCGCCATAGAGCTTCTCGTAGAACCCTTCCGCCACCAGCTTGCGGGCCACGGTATTGTCGATCATCTGTTTGAAATCGAAGGTCCTGACCGCCGAGATGTCGGGGCCGATACGCTCGACGACCGCCGTCGGCGCCGTCTTCTGGATCAGCGGAATCCGGTCGAGAAGAAGGGATTTTTTGACGTTGTCGTAGAGCCGGTCGGTGTCGCCCTCGGATGCACTCGGATCGTATTTGCGATAGGCGGCAACCGCCGCCGGTTTGTCCGAATAGAGCCGGTGCACGGCCTCGCCGAGCGCGCGCAACAGCCGCTCCGGTGCATCGGGGTTGGACGCAATCCAAGATTTCCTGAACGTGTATCCCGCCGTGATCACGACGCTTTCGTGTTCTTCCAGAAGCGCCAGCGGCGCCAGTCCCTGCTGCTCCAGGCGATACCAGGCCGGCGAGGTGATCAGCGATGCGTCGAGCTGTCCCGCTATGAGCATCGTCACCCGCGCCGCGGCATCGGTGCCTGTCGGCACCCACTGCACATCGTTCGGCCTGAGCCCGTAGCTGCGAAGCAGTCCAGCGGTGTAGTGATAGGGAGGATCGCCGACACGGCCGACGCCGAAGCGCTTGCCTTTCAGGCCCTCGATCGTCGTGATTTCCTTCCGCGCCATGACAGCAAAGGCCCCGCGATGCAGGATGCTGCCCATGACGACCAGAATGGGGTCGCGCACGGCGGCGGCGGCCACGTCATCCAGGGAATAGTTGGTGAACTGAACCTCCCCGCTCACCAGTCCGGCGATGCCGACGGGATGAATGCCGAATTGCGGCGCGACATCGAAGCCGTATTTCTGAAAATAGCCGGCCTCTTTCGCGATCCAGATCGGCCAGCTGCTTGATGAGCGGGTCGGATTGATGACCCGCAACGCGGTCGACTGGGCGCGCGTCGTGCCTGGGATCAGACCTGTTACGGCCGCAGCCGCGCCGGCGGCCAGCACCTGGCGACGCGCAGCAAAGAATTTTCCGGTACTCACAATCTTCCTCCCTGTCTAAATGCTTGTTGTTTGGTTTGTTCGGTCGACGAATCTGACGGCTGCCGCCGGGGTTCAGTCCTGCTGGCCCACAACAGTGAGAAGCTGGTGAGCCCGGATGGATTCAAGGCGTTTGCGCATCAGAGTCGATGCGCGTTCGCTATCCTGTTCCGCAATCGCATTGATAATCGCCGCGTGCGACGCCATGACGGTTTTTGCCACGGTGTCGCTGGTACGACGGGCGTAGATCGGCTCAAGCACCAGCCGAAGCGCCCCGAACTGGGCGGAAATAACGCGGTTGCGCGCGACACCGACCAGCGCCTCGTGGAACTGCATGGAGATTTCGGTGAAGCGCTGGGCGCCCTTTGAGGTCAGCGGGGCTTTCGCCAGATCCTGCATCTGCGCCAAGAAGCCGCGAAGTTGCGCAAGATCCTCCGGCGTGGCGCGCCGAGCCGCGAATTCGGCAGCCGTCACTTCCAGCGCGATTTGCGCGTCGAACATCTCTTCGATGGAGACGCCGACCAGTTTGAGTTGAATGGCGAGCGCATCGGCGAACCGGAAGGGATTTCCATGCGCGATGAACACGCCGCCCTTTGCGCCTTTTTTGATTTCGACGATTCCGGCCGCCTCGAGGGAGCGAAGCGCGTCCCGGATGGCCATGCGGCTGACGCCGAAGCGCGCCGCGAGCGTCTTCTCGCTGCCGATGGGTTCGCCAGCCTGGATCTGCCCGGCGAAAAGCGCCTGCCGCATCTGCTGCGTGATCTGCGCCGAAAGAGTGTCGCTTTTCACAGGCGCCCAGACACCCGTCGACATCGTTCCCGGCTTTGCCAGCGTTTTCCCCATAGGCATATGTCTTAATATAATATATATGCAAAGGTCAACTGCGCCGCCAAAAACAACGCTTCCGGAGGGTTACGCCATGCTTGAAGAGGACAAGAATCGTCTGCTGACCCAGGTGGGCCCGGGCACGCCGATGGGCAACCTGATGCGGCGCTACTGGCACCCGATCGCTGCGGTTGGCGAGTTCGACGAGAAGCCGGTCAAGGCGGTCCGGCTGATGGGCGAAGACCTCACCCTCTATCGCGATCTCAGCGGCACCTACGGTTTGGTCGACCGCCACTGCCCGCATCGCCGCGCCGACCTCTCCTACGGCTTTGTCGAGAAATGCGGCCTGCGCTGCAACTATCACGGCTGGGCGTTTGACGAGACCGGCCAGTGCATCGAACAGCCCTACGAGCAGATGGCTGATCCCAACTCGGACTATCACACCCGCATCAAGATCAAGGCATACAAGGCGCAGGCCCATGCCGGCATGGTCTGGGCCTATATGGGCCCCGAGCCGGCGCCGCTGCTGCCGAACTGGGAGCTGTTCAACTACCCCAACGGCTTCAAGCAGATCGTGTTCTGCGAAGTCCCCTGCAACTGGCTGCAGGGCCAGGAGAACTCGATCGATCCCGTGCACTTCGAGTGGATGCACGACAACTGGAGCATCCGCCTCAAGGGCAAGACCGGCCCCTATGCGCCGCCCCACCTCAAGATCGACTTCGAGGAGTTCGAGTACGGCATCCAGTACAAGCGCATCCGCGAAGGCTCCGACGAGACCAGCCCGCTGTGGACCGTTGGGCGGGTGTGCCTGTGGCCGAACACGCTGTTTACCGGCAACCATTTCGAATGGCGGGTACCGGTCGACGACGGGACGACCCTGTCGGTGGCGTGGTTCTTCAGCCGCGTGCCCAAGGACCGCGAGCCGTACGTCCAGAACTCGATCCCCTACTGGTACAGCTGGCTCAAGGATCCCAGGACCGGCCGCTGGATCGACAGCCACATCATGAACCAGGACTTCGTGGCGTGGGTCGGCCAGGGCACCGTCTCGGACCGCCAGAACGAGCATCTGGGCCGCAGCGACCGCGGCATCATGATGCTGCGCAAGCGCTTCCTCGCCGATCTCGAAGCCATCGAGGAAGGCAAGGATCCCAAAGCGATCATCCGCGATCCGGAAGTGAACAAGAACGTCACCCTGCCGATCGCCGCCCGCAAAAGCCTGATGCACGGCGTGACTCGTGAAGAACTGGAGAAGGATGCGTTGAGCGGTCTGTCGCGTCGTGATTTTGCGTGGCTCATCGGCCAGCCCGACGAGGTGAAACGCGCCTACCACGACGCCATGGGCTTCTGACAACCGAACGCATACTCAAAAAAATCCGGGAGCGACAACGCCGATGATCATCGACTGCCATGCGCATGTGAGCGCGCCGACCGAGCTCTGGGCCTACAAGGCCTCCATCCTGTCGCATCGCGGCGCGCATGGCCGCGGCAAGGTCGAGGTCAGCGACGAGCAGCTGGTGGCCGCGGCCAACAAGAAGGAGATGGCCCCAGTCGGCCATCTCGACATGATGAAGCGCAACGGCATCGACATGCAGCTGGTCTCGCCCCGGCCCTTCCAGATGATGCACAGCGCCAAGCCGGCGCGGGTCGTCCACTGGTTCACCGAGGAGACCAACAACATCATCGCCCGGCAGATCAAGCTGCTGCCCGACAAGTTCATGGGGGTCGGCGGCCTGCCGCAGGTGGCCGGTGCTCCGATCACCGAGGCGCTCCCCGAGCTCGAGCGCGGCATCAGGACGCTCGGCTTCAAGGGCTGCCTGCTCAACCCGGACCCTTACGAGAACAGCGGCACCGAAGCCCCGCCGCTGGGCGACCGCTACTGGTATCCGCTCTACGAGAAGCTCTGCGAACTCGACGTGCCGGCGCACATCCACGCCACCGGCTCGCATTCCGAGCGCAGCCCCTACACCCTGCACTTCATCAACGAGGAGAGCATCGCGGTCTATGGCCTGGTGAACTCCAGCGTGCTCAAGGACTTCCCGACCCTCAAGATCGTGGTCTCGCATGGCGGCGGCGCCATTCCCTATCAGCTGGGCCGTTTCCAGAGCGGCTCCATGCGCAACCCCGAGGGGCAGCGCTTCCTCGACGGCATGCGCAAGCTCTACTACGACACGGTGCTCTACACCGAGGGCGCGCTGCGCCTGCTGATCGAGACCGTCGGCGCGGAGCGCTGCCTGTTCGGCGCGGAATGCCCCGGCGTCGGCTCGGCGGTGAACCCCGACACCGGCCGCACCTTCGACGACATCGTCCCGATCCTCAAGAAGTTCGACTGGCTGGACGAGAAGTCCAAGAAGATGATCTTCGAGGACAACGCACGGACGCTGTTCAAGATTTAGGGCGGACGCAACGCCAGCACTCCTCCGGCACATCTCCTGCATGCTAGATTCCCCGCTACCGCAACCGGTCTTGAGGGGAAGAGACACGATGCTTGCCGCCTACACTCTTATTCATGTGCTGATCAGCCTGGTCGCCATTGCCGCGGGATTCATGATGATCGGCGGGATGCTGAGCCGCGCGAATTCACCGCTCGCCACAAACGTCTTTCTCGTCACCGCGATCCTCACCACCCTGACCGGCTTCGGCTTTCCGGCAACGGAAGTGACGCCCGCCCACATCACCGGCGTGGTCGCGGCCATCGTGCTGGTTGCCGTGCTCCTGGCGCAGTTCAAATTCCACTACGCCGGGATCTGGCGGCCGATCTATGCCGGCGGCATCGTGGCCAGCCTCTACCTGCTGGTCTTCGTCGGCATCGTGCAGACCTTCCTGAAAATTCCGGTGGTGAACACCCTGGCCCCGACCGGCGGCGAACCGCCCTTCGCGATCACGCAGGGCCTGGTGCTGCTGCTGTTCATCGCGCTCGGCGTTGCGGCGGTGCGCGCGTTCCAGCCGGCGCCGGCGGGGGCCGCGCTGGCGGAGTGAGGTTGCCGTCCTTCGAGACGGCCTTCGGCCTCCTCAGGATGAGGTTTTTTCTTCCGGAAAAATAAACCTCATGGTGAGGAGCCCACGCAGTGGGCGTCTCGAACCATGGCGCCGCGTCGACATCACACCACCCCGCCACCGCAACGGAACCATCCCCGCCCCATCCGGTTACGGACTCTTTCGTGGAAAGGGGAATCGGCATGGGTAAGGCGCTGCAGGTGGAGGACGTCGTGAGCGCGGGGCTGGAAGGCGACGGTGAACTGTTTATCGAGCTTCGCCTGCGCAACGGCAGCGTGGTGACGCTGGCGATGGACCCTGAGTCCGTGCCGGCGCTGGTGAGTGCCGCGCTCTCCGCCTCCGCCGCCGACGAGGGGAACGGCGCCGCCTCGCGCATCACCGCCGTCGAGATCGACAGCGTGACCGTCGCCACCGGCCGCCAGGAAGACAGCGATACGCAGGGCGTGGTCTACAGCTTCGCGCTCGGCGGCGAGGGCAGTCTGCCGCTCAGCCTTTCCATGGAGACGGCGGCGCAGATGCTCGACGGCACCCTGACCGCGCTGACCCGGCTCGGCCATCCGCTGGCGAAGCAGGTGATGGAGACGACGGAGCGCGAGGCCGGGCGCATGGCCCACCAAAGCATCGCCCGGCACCCGACCATCCGCTGGATTGAGGCCGATCCCGACGATACGAGGCATGATCGGGAGGAAGCCGAGCACGCCCGGTCCGGCAACGGCCTGACCCCCGGCGGCGCCCCGACCCCGCGCCGCACCTTCGGCCGCGACCCGCGCGGGATGAACACCAAGCCGGGGCAGTAGCGGGGGCGGGTGACCGGCAGGGCGAGTTCGCTCAGTTCGCTCATCTTTCATGTGTTTTGGGAGATTTGTGGGAAAATAGTCCTTAACAACCCCGCTTACTCTTGTTCGTCACCCCGCACTTGATGCGGGGCCCATCTTCGTCCGGCGTCCGTTTCCAGTCGTCGTGAACCGCACGATCGGCCCGATGGGCCCCGCATCAAGTGCGGGGTGACGGAATTGGAGAAAAGACGGAATTGGAGAAAAAAGGGGCCCCGTCCGGGTGATCCGGGAGGGGGGCCAGTTGGGCAGATCTGGCCACCGGCGCACCCGGACGGGGTTTTCGTCAGACCGCGCGGGCTGTCCCGCGACCGGTCGAAAGCTGAGCCGCAATCACAAAACCAAAAGAAGAGGCCGCGCCCGCACCTGTCGAAACACGGCGAGAAGGCGGCCTCAGTTTGTTGCCATGCGGCAGAGCTCTCACGCCGCAGGCACAGGAATAACGCGGGACCGGCAACTCTATTCTCCGCAACACGGGACCGCGTCCTGTCTCTGAAACAAGCGGCCCCGATCGATGCGGATGCTACGCCCGTAAAAACGTTTTGTGAGTGCGGAGCATTACGTGCGGGTTTTTACGGAGACGAAAAAAGCGGCGCGGCTGGCGCCGCTAACCGCCGGTTGATAGACTGCGGCGAACATCTCCTGACGGGGGAATAGAGATGAAAGCCATCACCGCCATCGCCGCCCTGCTGCTGCTCGCCGCCGGAATGTCGAACGCCGGCGCGCAGACGCAATGCGCCGCCGACAACGAGAAGCGGGTCACCGGCGCCGCCGAGTGCCTCGTCATCCACACCTTCCGCTTCGAGCCGCTCGGCGATGCACCGCGCCTGGCGGTCTTCATCCACGGCGATCACAGCGACGGCAGCGCCGTCACCTCGAATGTCCGCCTCGCCCGCGATCTCAACAGGCCGGGCACCGTCGCCGTCGCCATCATCCGGCCCGGCTATTTCGATGCCGACCGCAACACGTCGAGCGGCCACAACTACAACCGCATCGACAGCTACACCGCCGGCAACATCGACGCGGTGGCGGCGGCGATCGCGACGCTCAAGACGCATCACAAGGCGGCGCGGACGGTGCTGGTCGGCCATTCCGGCGGCAGCGCCTATACCGGCGTGATCCTCGGCCGCCATCCCGATCTCGTCGATGCGGGGTTGCTGCTCTCCTGCCCGTGCGACATCCGCGCCTGGCGCCTCGGCCGCAGCCCGTGGCTGCAAAGCGAATCGCCGATCAACTACGCCGCCAAAGTGCCGGCGACAAAGCCGGTGATCGCGATCACCGCCAACGACGACACCAACACGACACCGGCGCTGGCCCAGGCCTATATCGCGGCGCTCAAGCAGCGCGGCGTGCCGGCCGAGTACATCGGCCTCGCGCGCGGCGGCCATAACGGAACGCAGGGCACGCCGGAGATGCGCGAGGCGTTGGGGAAGTTGCTGGGAGGCTAGCGGCGCAGACAGGAAGGCGCGGATAAATCCGTCGCCGCCCTCTTAGTCGCGCAGCACGATACTCACCAGCGACGGGTGGATCGAGATTCCCGCGCTGCCGTAGTCCAGAAAGCCGAGCTTCCTGAATTTGTTCATGAAGAAGCTCACGCGGGATCGCGTGGTGCCGATCATTTCGGCCAGCGTCTCCTGGCTGATATTGAAGACGATGGGCTCGGGCGATTTCTCCTTGCCGAAATTCGCAAGGAGAAGAAGGCTGCGCGCCAGACGCTTCTCGCTGGAATTGAACAGATGATCGACGAGATCTTCCTCGATGCGTGAATTGCGCGTCAGCAGATGCGCGGTGAACAGCTCGGCCAGCGCCGGCTCCTTATGCAGGGTCTTGAGCATGGTGTCTTTGGTCACGCGCATGAGAACGGCATCGGACATTGCCCTGGCGCTCGCCAAACGCAACGGCTGGCCGATCAGGCATCCTTCGCCGAGAAACTCACCGTTACCGACAATCGCAATGACCGCTTCCTTGCCCTGCGCCGAGGTCACCGTGATCTTGATCTTGCCTTTCTTGAGATAAAAAACCGCGTCCGCCGCATCGCCCTGGAGGAACACCGGGTGGTTTTTCGCGACCTTGAGAACCGTTCGCCCGCCGGCCGTTGTCCCGAGAAAAAGCGCGGGATCGAACACAAGTGTGCTCGTCGACGCTTTTCGGCGACCTCGGCCTGAATGACGGGTAACGGACATAAGCCATTATAGGTCCCGCCCTGCCTGTCGGCTGTTCACTTTTGACCTGCTCGGCCCTTTGCGGCCCCCCATAGCCCGCACTACTTCGGATGGTGGTTTCCCCACCGCAACTCACAACAGACAGCAGTTCGATGCGCCCGGGCGTACCGTCCCCAGCGCGAGGCGCCATGACGTCCGGTACCGGGCTGCGGCAAAGGCATGACTTTTCCACCAACTGTTCAAAATTGAACAGTTGCCGATTGTATGCCGAGGCAGCATGCGGTTTGGAGGAGCTACTACGTTGTCGGTGAATGTTCATCGAACCTCAAGGAGGCCCACGCTTGCCCAAAGTGCTGATCGCCGAAGACGACATCATGATCGCCGACGTCCTTGAGCAGATGCTCATCGATAGCGGCTATGAAGTCTGTGGCATCGCCCGCTCCGTCGCCGAGGCCGTCGCCCTGCACAAACTTCACGACCCCGACCTTGCCGTTTTCGATCTCAGGCTCGCCGACGGCGGAAGCGGCCGGGATATCGCGGCGCAGCTCGGCGGTCATGACGATACCGGTATCCTCTTCGCATCGGGGAACAGCGCCGATGTCAGCCTTTCGACCCGCGATGGCCATGCCTGCCTCGCCAAGCCGTACAGCAATGCCGATCTCCTGCGCGCGCTGCAGATCGTCAAGGAACTGGTCGACACCGGACACCCGTCGCGCCCGTTCCCCCGCGGCTTCCGGCTGCTGCCGCCGGCCGCGACACCGCCGACTCCCGCTGCGACATGAGCGCGGATATAGGGATCCTTGCCGGTCAGCAGGCGGCCGTCGCGGCCTTCGGCAGCTTCGCGTTTCGCGAGAGCGACCTCCTGAAGGTGCTGGCCGAAGCCGCGCGCATGTGCGCGGAGAAACTGCGATCGCCCTTTTCCACGATCAGCCGCTATCGGCCCGAGACGAACGACCTGGTGATTGAAACCGGTCATGGCTGGACACCGGCTGTTCTGGGCCAGGCGATCGCGCTGAGCGCGTCGCCGACCCTGGAGCGCGCCCTGCTGAGCGGAGAGCCGCGCATCCTGAATATGATCGACGACAACTTCCGTCTGGAGCTCTCGCCCTTCCAGGCAAGGCATGGCGTGATGTCGATCATCACGGTTGTCATTGACGGCGACGATCACCCCTACGGCGTTCTGGAAATCGCCAGCAACGAGCACCAGGCGTACGACCGGAACGATGTCGACTTCCTGACCGCCGCCGCCAACATCCTCGCGGAAGCCGTGGTCATCTCCTCGCGCATGTCGGTGCTGCGCACGACCATCCGTCAGATGAAGCTGCTGGTCGACCAGCAGACCCGGCTGCTGGATCAGAAGAAAATTCTGGCCGAAGAGCTGCAGCACCGCGTGCGCAACAACCTGCAGCTCGTCTACGGGATGCTGACGTCCCAGCTCGACCAAACGACGGACCACGACGGACGGCGGGGAATCAGGGCCATCGCCCGGCGCGTATCGACCCTGGCGGAGGTCTACGAGCATGTTCTCGGCAACAGTCAGTCGGAGGTGCCCGACTTCGTCGGCTACATCAGATCGCTCTGCGGCAGCCTCGCCGGGATAGAGGAAATCCCGGGGAGCGACATCCAGCTGACCTGCGAGAGCGATACACTGGAACTCGACATCGAAACGATCACGGCGCTGGGCATCATTGTCGCGGAGCTGGTGTCCAACAGCTTCGAGCACGCCTTTCCCGGCGGCAAGGGCGCAATCTCCGTCTCGGTCCGCGCACTGCCCGCAACCGCGATCCTGACGATCCGCGATAACGGCCCGGGATTTACCGTCGATCCGAAGGACAAGCGCCGCGGCCTGGGCCTGGTGCGGCGTCTTGTCGAGCAGATTCGCGGAACGGTGAGCCTGCACTTCGATCCAGGCACCGTCTGGACGATCGGATTTCCTCGGCTTTCCAGAACAACGGCCCACCACTCCGCTGGGAATATCGCAGATGCATCAGACAAGCACTGACTCTACCCGCGTTCTTTCGATGCGCGGCGCCCCTTTCAGCCGATGAGGATGCAATGGCCCAACATGCCAACGACGCAGCACTGAATGGCCAGCCGTTCAGCCGCTTTCTCGATCATGTGCCGATTGCCATTCTGGTGTCGCATGTCAGGGACGGCGAGTGGATCGCCTATGCCAATCCCGAATACGAGAAGCTGACCGGGCAGTCGGCGGTCGAGATCAAAGGCCAGCCGTGGAGCATCCTCGCCGCCGCGGAAAACGGCGCGGGAAGCGGCCGCAAGCTGGGCGAGGCCGTGGTGGAATCGAACGACCGTGTCGGCACGTTCCGTCTCGACACAAGAAACCCGGAGCCGGCGATTGTCGAGGTCTATTCCAATCTCATCGAGGATGACGACGGAATACCCGCCTTCCGCCTGGTCGCCCTGCTGGAATCCGCGGAACTCGAAGAAACGCGCCGCCAAGCGTACGAACAGCGCATCCGCGACAAGGAAACGCTGCTCCTGGAAATCCAGCATCGCGTCAAAAACAATCTGCAGATGATCACGGCGCTGATCCGCATCGAAACACGCAACGCAAAAGGACTGATGGACACCGAGCCCTTCGAGCGGCTGGCCGGGCGCGTGGATTCGCTGGCGATCGTTTACAAGCTGATGTCGGATAACGGATCGGGTGGCGGGGAAATCGATCTTGGGATTTATCTGAGCGAGATCGTTTCGGCGGTGATGCACGCGCATGCCGTCGAGGGCATCCATCTCGATCTCAAGGTCGACTCCTATCCGGTATCGGTCAACGTCGCCATGCCGGCGGGGCTGGTGGTCAACGAGCTTCTGACCAATGCGATCAAGCATGCCTTCGTCGGCCGCAAGGGCGGCACGATCACGCTGCACAGCCTGACCGACGCGCAGGGCTGCCGCGTCGTCATCGCCGACGACGGGATCGGCCTTCCCGAGGGTGTCAAGTGGCCGATGGAAGGCAAGCTCGGCGCGCTGATCGTCCGCTCGCTGCGCGAGAACGCCAAGGCCGATCTCAAGGTTGAATCCAGCCCGGGCACGGGAACGCGCGTGACGATCACGTTTCCCCGCGTGGTTTCAGTGGCGAACGGTCACGAGGAGATCCGCACGTCGGCGTGAGCGGTGGGTGATGGCGGCCCGGGATCACAAAACCAACTGTCATCCCAACGAACGTTGGGACCCAGCCGTTAAGTATTTGCAGGTGCGACGCCCGTGGTTTCTTGCATTTCGTGCGGGATCCCTGGGTCCCGGCTTTCGCCGGGATGGCGGATAAGAATGGGATGAATAGGGCGGAGCGCTTCCTTCCCCTGCCCTCTTGATGCACAATCCCGCCCAACAGATCGACCATCCGGGAGGGTGCAATGCCCAATATGTCCACGTTCAGCCGCCTGACCGCCGGCGCCGTTTTTGCGGCTGCCCTCGCCTTGTCCGCACTGCCGGCCCCCGTGCAGGCGCAGCAGCCCAAGCTCACCGACACCAAGATCGTCTATCCGGCGCCCAGCAGCACCAGCTGGCCGATCTGGCTCGCCATGGAGGGCGGGTATTACGCCAAGCACGGCCTGAACATGTCGATCCAGATGGCGATGCATCCGGCAGGGCCCGCCGCGGTCGTTGCGGGGGAGGCCGTCACCCATAATCTCGGCCTCGATTCCTCGATGCTCGCCGCGATGAAGGGCAACACGATCGTGCTGATCGCGAGCCCCCTCCATCGCGGGCAGTTCGTGCTGCTCGGGACGAAGGAGATTACCGACGCGAAGTCGCTGGCCGGCAAGCGCGTCGCGGTCGGCCGCATCGGCGATCCGCCGTATCATTACGGCCTCGCCATGCTCAACCATCTGGGCGTCGACACGAAGAACATCAACTGGATCTCCGCCGGAGCACCACCGCAGCGGGCGCTGGCCATGCGCAACAACATGGCCGATGCCACGATGATCACCGCCCCCGACTACTACAAGTTGGTCGATGAAGGGTACAAGGTGGTCGCCAACCTCGCCGACTTCCCCGAAGTGCCCGTCGCCACCAGCTACATGTTCCGCCGCAGCGTGGTGGAAGGGCAGCCGCAGATGGCCGAGGCCGTGCTGAAGGCGCATGTCGAGGCGGTGAAGCGCTTCTACGACGACAAGCCGTTCGCCACCTCCGTCATCAAGAAGCACGCCGGCATCCAGGACGATGCGATCCTCTCGCGCCTCTACGACGAGACGGTGCAGGCCAGCGTGCTGGAGCGCGTGCCGTATGTGCCGACCCGCGCGGTGCTTGGAATCATCGAGCGCGACAAGGCGCAGGTGCCGGAGATGGCCACCTTCGACTTCCGCAAGGTGATCAACACCGCGATCCTGGACAAGATGGTCGCCGACGGCTTCTTCACCCGGGTCTTCGGGCCGGGGATCGAGAAGGAAGTGGCGGAGAAGAAGGCGGCTTCGTTCAGGTGAGTTGACGAGGACGACTGTTCTTCCGACGCGTTCTTTTTTATTCGTCATGCCCCGACTTGCCCCTCGGGTCGAGCCCAAGGGCGGCACCCATCCGGATGGGCCCCCCGGTCAAGCCGGGGGGTGACAGAACAGGGTAAAGTGACGACCTGACATGACAGCCAATCTCACCTCCGCCCCCAAGCTTACGTCAGCCGGCGTCACCAAATACTTCTGGATGGACGGCGAAGCGCAGCCGATCCTGGCGCTCAAGGACGTCTCGCTCGATATCGCCGACCGGGAGTTCGTCGCGATCGTCGGGCCCAGCGGATGCGGCAAGACGACGTTCCTCAATATCGTGGCCGGGCTGCTCGACCATGACGACGGCACCATCCGCATCGGCGGCAATGTCGTGAAGGGGGCCGGGCGCGACCGCGCCATGGTGTTCCAGCAATCCTGCCTGCTGCCATGGCGCACCACCTTCGACAATGTAATGTACGGGATGCAGCTGCATCGCAGATTCAAGCCCGACGAGATGCCGGCGCGCGCCCAGCAGTTCATCGACCTGGTGGGCCTGCACGGTTTCGAGCGGCGGCATCCCGCCGAACTGTCGGGCGGCATGCAGCAGCGGGTGAACCTTGCCCGCGCTCTCGCCACCGACCCCGAGATCCTGCTGATGGACGAGCCGTTCGCGGCCCTCGATGCGCAGACGCGCGAGTTCATGCAGGCGGAGCTGATGCGCATCTGGCAGCGCTCCGGCAAGACGGTGCTGTTCGTGACCCACCAGATCGACGAGGCGATCTATCTCGCCGACCGCGTGCTGGTGTTCGGCACACGGCCGGGCCGCCTGCGCGCCGAATTCACGGTGCCGTTCCCCCGGCCGCGCACGCTGTCGATCAAGCGCACGCCGGAGTTCCTGAAGATCACCGATGAGATCTGGACCCTGATCGAGGAAGAGGCGAACCGGGCGGGGCTGATGAAGACGGTGGAGGTGACGACATGAGCAAAGACCTCCTATCCATGTCGTCACCCCCCGGCTTGACCGGGGGGTCCATTCCTTCTCCGGAAAAGATGGGTGCCCCGATCAAGTCGGGGCATGACAACAGAGTGGTAGCGTCGACATGAGCGAAGCCCTCCTCCG
This sequence comes from Alphaproteobacteria bacterium, assembly GCA_965279355.1. Lineage (GTDB taxonomy): Bacteria > Pseudomonadota > Alphaproteobacteria > CACIAM-22H2 > CACIAM-22H2. The sequence continues at coordinate 2,422,676 of OZ257155.1, forward strand.
CGAACCCACAATCGCCGCCGACACGCCGGTGCGGCCCACGGCGAGTTTCTACGAGCGCAACCAGCAGGTGATTGTCGGCGGCATCGCCGTGATTGTCGTGCTGGCGCTGTGGGAAGCGGCGTGGGCTGCCGGGTGGATCGATCCGCTGTTCTTCAGCGGGCCGTCGACGATCTTCCAGCGGCTGCATCGCGGGCTGTTCGGCACCGGCGACATGCTCAAGCACATCGCGTTCTCGGCGCAGAATTTCGCCTACGGCTTTTCGATCGCGGCGGTGTTTGGTATTCCGCTGGGCATCCTGCTCGGCTGGTACAAGATGCCGCGGCTGATCATGGAGCCGTTCATCACCAGCCTCTATTCCACGCCGCGCATCGTCTTCGTGCCGCTGATCGTGATGTGGTTCGGGCTCGGCCTCGGCTCCAAGGTCGTGGTCGTGTTCCTGTCGGCGTTCTTCCCGATCCTGCTGAACGCGATGGCCGGCGTGCGCACCACCGATGCGCAGCTGCTGCGCGCGGCGCGGTCGTTCTGCGCCACCGAATGGGATCTCTTCCGCACCATCGTGCTGCCCTCGACGGTGCCGTTCATCATCGTCGGTCTGCGCCAGGGCGTGGCGCACGGCCTCATCGGTGTGGTGGTCGGCGAGTTCTTCGCCGGCAGTGTCGGCATCGGCTTCCTGGTCGGACAGGCGGGCACGATGTTCGAGACCGACCTGCTGTTCGCCTGCGTCGTCGTCGTCGCCACCGCCGGCATCGGCGCCTCGGCCATCCTGCAGCGCATCGAGCAGTACTTCCAGCGCTGGCGGCCGCAGGTGTAATTTCCGCCGCTCCACTCTCTATCTGTTCCGTCATGCCCCGGCTTGACCGGGGCACCCATCCGGATGGGCCCCCCGGTCAAGCCGGGGGGTGACGAAAGGAGAGTGGCGGTGCACACGTGGAGTAAATCATGCCCAAACCACCCTACCGCGCCGACCAGGTCGGCTCGCTGCTGCGTCCGCAATCCCTCAAGGACGCGCGGGAGAAGATGATCGCAGGGTCGCTTCCGCCGGCTGAGCTCAAGGCCATGGAAGACGCGGCGATCCGCAAGGTCGTGGCAATGCAGGAAGAGGTCGGCCTGTATTCCATCACCGACGGCGAGTTCCGCCGCACCTCGTTTCATTTCGATTTTCTGGGCCAGCTCGACGGCGTGGTGGCGAAGCTGCCCGGCGCGCATGCGCCCGCACCATCAGGGCCGCCCAAGGCCTTCGCGCCGCCGACGTTGCAGATCACCGGCAAGGTGCGGCATGTGCGCCCCATCGAGGCGGAGGGCTTCCGCTTCCTCAAGGCGACGACGAAGCGCACGGCCAAGCTCACCATCCCCTCGCCGACCATGATGCTGCGCGGCGGCCGCGACGCGGTGAGCCGGGACGCCTATCCCGATCTCGCGGAGTATCACGCCGACGTGGTGGCGGCGTATCGCGCGGAGATCGCGAGCCTCGCCGCTGCCGGCTGCACGTATCTGCAGCTCGACGACACGAACTTCGCCTATCTCTGCGATCCCGCGATGCGCGAGACGATGAAGAGCAAGGGGCAGGATCTCGACGCGCTGCCCCGGCAATACGCAAAGCTGATCAACGACTGCATCGCCGCGCGGCCCAAGGACATGGCCATCGCCATCCATCTCTGCCGCGGCAACCTGCAGGGACGCTTCGCGGCGGAAGGCGGTTATGAGCCGATCGCCGAGGTGCTGTTCAACGCGCTGGAGATCGACGGGTACTTCCTGGAATACGACACCGCGCGCGCCGGCGGCTTCGAGCCGTTGCGCTTCATGCCCAAAGGCAAGCGCGTGGTGCTGGGCCTGCTGAGCTCCAAGGTGCCGACGCTGGAGAAAAAGGACGACATCAAGCGGCGCATCGACGAAGCCGCGAAATTCGTGGCCTCGGACGACGCGGCGCTGGGGCCGCAATGCGGCTTCGCCAGCAGCTACAAGGGCAACCCGGTCAGCGATGACGATCAGCGCCGCAAGCTGGCGCTCATCGTCGAGACCGCCACGGAGGTTTGGGGAACGGCGCAATGAGTACGAGGAGAGTGAGCACCGGGATCGAGATGCATGTGCAGGAGGGCGGCAACCCGGATGGGCCGCTGCTGGTGATGCTGCACGGCATCGCCGCCAATGGCGATGCGTGGCACCGCTTCCTCCCATACGTGGAGAAGAACTGGCGCGGGCGCTGGATGATTCCCGATTTCCGCGGTCACGGCCGCTCCAGTCATGCGAAGCCGTATGCGCTGGGTATCTACGCCGCCGATATCGCAGCCCTTGTCGGCTGGCAGGATGTCTATCTCGTTGGCCATTCCATGGGCGGCGCGGTGTCGATGATCCTCGCCAGCAACTGGTTCGGCACCAGCGTGAAGGGCGTGGTCGCCTTCGGCATCAAGATGAGCTGGACGCCGGAAGAGATGGCGATGCGCGAGAAGCTGTCCAAGGCGCCGGTGCGCTGGTTCGATACGCAAGGCGAGGCGGTCGAGCGGTTCCTGAAAGTGTCGGGAATGTTCGGCCTCGTCGATCCGACCTCGCCGCAGGCGCTGGGCGGCGTCCGGGAGGAGAACGGCAAATTCCGCCTCGCCTCCGATACCGGCATCAACAACGTCCACTCGCCGGATGTGGGGACGATCTTCGCCGCGATGCAGGTCAAGCCGGTGATCGGGGTCGGCGAGAAGGACCCGATGGTGAGCGTCTCCGATGCGCGGATGCTCGATCCCAATCCCACCATCGTGCCCGGGACCGGTCACAACTCCCATGTCGAGCGGCCGGATGTCATCTGGGACATGGTGGCCAAGGCCTTCGCGTCCGCGTAACAATTCGCGATGGCGATTCGCACCAAACAGGTTGTCGCGCGCGGGCTGAAACTCGGCCTCAGCCCCGCCCATGCGCGGACCCTGGCCCGGCTGTCGACCCCGGAGAAAATCCAGGATTTCGTCGCGGCGATGCCGACCAATTTCGAGCGTAACGGCGATACCTGCCTGTCGGTCGCCGCCACGCTGGAGCAGAACCACGCCCACTGCATCGAAGGGGCCTTCGTCGCGGCCTGCGCCCTCTGGGTCCACGGCCAGAAACCGCTGCTGCTGGACTTCCAGGCTGAGGGCGACGACGACCACGTCATCACCGTCTTCCGCCGCGACGGGTGCTGGGGGGCGATCTCCAAGAGCAACCACATCTGGCTGCGCTGGCGCGACCCGATCTACCGGACCCTCCGTGAGCTCGCCCTGTCGTATTTCCACGAATACGTCATCGGCGACAAAAAGACCCTGCGGCGCTACTCCCGCCCCTACGATCTCAGCCGGCTGGACCCCAAGCTCTGGGTGACCAACAAGGAGCAGTGCTGGGAGATCACGGAATGGATCGACGAGATCCGGCATTACCCGCTGATCAGCAAGGCGCAGGGCAAGCGGCTGCGCCGCCGCGACGCGATGGAAGTGAAGGCCGGCAAATTCCTGGAATACGCCGCCCCTGACGCCGCGGCCGCGAAGCGTTACTAGCCGGTCCGGGCCGGAATCGGGTGAGTCGCAGGGGTCGCGGCGATGTCCCGGGCGTCTGATTTAATCCCTAGAAACTGTCGATGATTCATCTTTGATTTTACGCAAAAATGAAGGAATTAATAAGAGGTATTTTTCTAAAATACTGTTTATTAGCTTGTTGTTAACCATGTTCAGGGCGGTGCCTCTGTAAACGAAGGGATTTTTCCGGTAGCCGAAAAGCGGGCCGAAATGGTGGCACCGTATGCTCGGACAGACCTGTGGATGAATATTTTCTTTTTATAGGATTTAAGACTTAAAAACCGCCGCTCCCAAGGCCCCAAAAGTTAACGAATATGAGCGTTTACGCTTTTGAAATCATAGGCTTATTAGAATTAGGAGATGACCCGTTGCTGTGCTAGAAAAGACGGGTACCTCACCGACAGAAGTCGGCGAGCGACGGCGGTAGAAAAATCCGCGTTAGGGGCTTTCATGATTACCGGAACTGCCGGTAACGACATCAACGTGCTGACGCCTGCCCGTACCGATGCCTCGCATCGGGCGGTGTCGTGCGTCCATGCGCGGGTTGATGACGTGCCGCGGCACCGATCAACACAGAGGTTTGCGAACGCTTAAGTGACGAATGACGTTTGACGACGGGTTACAGCACATGATTACCGGAACGACCGGTAACGACAACATCACGCTGACACCAGCGCAGAGCAACGAAACCGTTGACCTGCTCTCGGGCGTCGACGTGCTGACGCTTGCCACGTCGAAGAACAACACCGTCACCGTCAGCAACACCGAAACGATCATCGGCGGCGCCGGCAACGACCGCGTCACCCTGTCCGGCACGACGCCGACGGGCGCCACGATCGACCTCGGCGGCGGCAACGACACCATCACGCTCTCCAGCGGCACCAACGTCCTGAACGTCAGCACGTCCGTTGAGTCGATCGAAGGCGGCAGCGGCACCGATACCATCACGCTCTTCGGCACGATGGGTAAGCACGTCCTCGACTTCAACGGCGGCTCGGACACGCTGGCCTTCGCCGGAACGAATTTCGACCTGCGCAGCGTCTCGCTCGACAGCGTCAATACGGTCAAGGCCGGCAACTCCGCCGCGACAACGTTCACCGTCGACTACGACGATATCGACAACAGCCGCGCCTTCACCGGCAGCTCCGGCAGCGACACGCTCACCGTCGTCGACAGCCGCTTCGACCTGCGCAGCGTCACGCTGACCAGCGTCGAGGTGATGAAGGCCGGGGTCAGCACAAACACCACCTTCACGCTCGACACCGGCGACATTCTGGTCGGCAGCTCGGTCCTCGGCAGTTCCGGCACCGACACGCTGAGCTTCAACAGCGCGACCGTCGATCTGCGCAGCACATCGCTCAGCAGCGTCGAGATCCTCGACTCCCGCTCCGGCTCGGCGAACACGTTCTATGTCGACCAGTCGGACCTGGCGTCGGGTGGCTCAATCGTCGGCGCCGGTCCCAACGACACGCTGATCGCGGCCGGCACCCAGCTCGACCTCAGCAGCACGGCGCTCAACACGATCGATACGGTCAAGGCCGGCACCAGCGCCGCGACCACGATCACCATCGATCAGTCCGATCTCAGCAGCATCAGCCTGATCCAGGGCAGCTCCGGCGCCGACACACTCGCCATCCGCGGCACCTCGCTCGACCTGCGCAGCGACACGCTGAGCAGCGTCGAGATCATCAAGGTCGGCAGCAGCAACTCGACCAGCTTCTTCGTCGACACGTCCGATCTCGCCAATGGCGGATCGGTCGTCGGCGGCTCGGGCACCGACACGCTGCAGATCAACAGCGTCAACTACAACCTGACCAGCACGACGCTCAGCAACGTCGAGGTGCTCAAGGCGGGCTCCGCCAGCGCCACGACGTTCACCGTCGAGCAGGCGGATATCGGCGTCGGCGGCTCGATCCTCGGCAGCTCCGGCAGCGACGTCCTGATCACCACGAGCACGACGCTCGATCTCAGCAGCACCGCGCTCAGCAGCGTCGAGACGCTCAAGGCCGGAACGTCCGCCGCCACCACGTTCACGGTGGATCAGGGCGACCTCGCCGCCAATGCATCGATCACCGGCAGTTCCGGCGTCGACACGCTGGCGACAGCGGGCACGGCACTCAACCTGACCAGCGCCACGCTGACGTCGGTCGAAGTCCTGAAATCGACCAATACTGCGGGTACCACCTTTACGGTCGATCCGGCCGATCTCTCCAATGGCGGCTCGGTGCTGGGCAACAGCGGCACCGACACCCTGTCCCTCAAGAGCACCGCCTTCGACCTGACCAGCACGACGCTCAGCAGCATCGACGTGCTGAAAGCCGGCGTGGCGACGGCGACGACGTTCACCGTCAACGGGACGGATCTCGCCGCCGGCGGCTCGATCCTCGGCAGCAGCGGCAGCGATACGCTGGCGCTGGTCGGCACGACGCATATCGATCTCTCGAGCACGACCCTTAGCAGCGTCGAGACGATCAAGGCGCAGCTCACCCAGGCGACGTGGTTCACCGTCGACCAGGCGGACCTGGCGTCGAACGGTTCCATCGTCGCGACCGGCCAGAACGACACGCTGCGAGCCGCGGGCACGACGCTCGACATCACCAGCACGACGCTGACCAGCGTCGAGAGCATCGTTGCCGCCAGCAGCGCCGCCACGACATTCACCGTCGATGCGAACGACCTCGCGGCAAACGGCTCGGTCGTCGGCAGTTCCGGCAACGACACGCTGTCGGTCAAGAACGCGGCGTTCAATCTGACGAGCACCACAACCAGCAGCATCGAGACGCTGAAAGCCGGCGTCTCCGCGGCAACCACCTTCACCATCGACGCGGCCGACCTCGCCGCGGGCGGCTCGGTGCTCGGCAGTCACGGCAACGACACGCTGACGATCGTCAGCACGGCGTTCGATCTCAGCAGCACCACCGTCAGCAACATCGAAATCCTCAAGGGCGGCTCGGCGAGTGCCACGACCTTCACGGTCGATGCCGCCGATCTCGCCTCGGGCGGCTCGGTGCTCGGCAATTCAGGCATCGACACCCTGGTCGCCAGCACCGCGACCCTTGATGTCAGCAGCACGGCCCTCAGCAGCATCGAAATCCTCAAGGCCGGCACCACGGCCGACACGACGTTCACCGCCGACACCGCCGATCTTACGAACGGCGGCTCGGTGCTCGGCAATTCCGGCACCGACGCCCTGCAGGTCAACAGCACCGCCCTCGACCTCAGCAGCACGACGCTCAGCAGCGTCGAAGTTCTGAAGGCAGGCTCGGCCGGCGACACCACGATTACCGTCGACACGGCGGATCTCGCTGCGGGCGGCTCCGTGCTCGGCAATTCCGGAACCGATACGCTGTCGGTGCGCGGCACCCTGCTCGACGTCAGCAGCACGACACTCAGCAGCATCGAAATCCTCAAGGCCGCGACCGCGTCGGCGACGACCTTTGTCGTCGACAACGGCGACCTCGCGGATGGCGGCTCGGTCCTGGGCGGCGCCGGCAGCGACACGCTGGTTATCAAGACAACCGATTTCAGCATCACCAATACGACACTCAGCAGCATCGAAACGCTGAAGGCAGGCCTTTCCGGCGCCACGACATTCGCGGTTCATCAGTCCGACCTCGTCGTGAACGGCTCGATTGTCGGCAGCTCGTCCGACGACACGCTTGTCGCGCTCGACACGCAGCTCAATCTCACCAGCACGACGCTGACGAGTGTCGAGACGCTGAAGGCCGGCAATTCGGCGGGCACCACCTTCACCGTCGATGCCAGCGACCTTGCCAATGGCGGCTCGGTGCTGGGCAGCAGCGGCACCGACACGATCGTTGCCAAGGCGGCCGCGCTCGACCTCAGCAGCACGACGATCAGCAGCATCGAAGTCCTGAAGGCGGGCTCGGCATCGGCGACCACCTTTACCGTCGACGGGTCCGATCTGGCGGCGGTCGCCTCGGTCGTCGGCAGTTCCGGCAACGATACGCTGCTCGTCAAGAGCACCGATCTCGACCTGACCGACACGGCGCTGACCAGCATCGAAACGCTGAAGGCCGGCACGTCGCTGGCGACGACCTTCAAGGTCGATGCGGCGGACCTCGCCAGCAACGGCACGGTCCAGGGCAGCAGCGGCAGCGACACCCTGGTCGCGACCAGCACGTCGCTCGACCTGACAAGCACGACCGTCAACAGCGTCGAGACCCTGCAGGTCGGCACGACCGCGGGAACGACGCTGACCGTCAACACCGCCGATCTCACGAATGGCGGGTCGGTTCTCGGCAACGCCGGCAACGATACGCTCCTGATCTCCGGCACGGCGTTCGATACCAGCAGCCTGACGCTCAGCAGCATCGAAGTGCTCAAGGGCGGCAGCGGCGCCGCCACGACATTCACGGTCGATACGGCCGATCTGGCCGCCGGCGGCTCGATCCTCGGCAATTCCGGCGTCGACACCCTGCTGATCAAGAGCAGCGCCTTCGATCTCAGCGATACCACGCTGAGCAATGTCGAAGTGCTCAAGGCCGGGGCGGCCAACACCACCTTCACGCTCGACGATGCCGACCTGATTTCCGGCGGCTCGGTGCTCGGCACGACCGGCACCGATACGCTGCTCGCCACGACCACGGAACTCGACCTCCGCAGCACGACGCTCAGCAGCGTCGAGGTCCTGAAGGCCGGAACGACCAGCGGCACAAAATTCATCGTCGACAGCGCCGACCTCGTTGCGGGCGGCTCGGTCATCGGCGGCTCGGGCATCGACACGCTCGTCGCCGGCACGACCTCGATCGATACCGCCAACACGACCCTGAGCGGCATCGAAGCCATTCAGGCGGGCGCCTCCGCCGCGACGACCTTCACCGTTACCGCCTCCGATCTCGTGGCGGGCGGTTCGGTCATCGGCAGCAGCGGCAACGACACGCTTGCCGTCAAGAGCACAAATATCGACCTGACGAGCACCACGCTCACGGATGTCGAGACGATCAAGGCAGGTCTTGCGACGGCCACGACGTTCACCGTCGACGCGGCCGACCTGGTATCAGGTGGCTCGGTCATCGGCAGCAGCGGCAGCGACACGCTGGTTATCAAGAATACGGCGTTCGACCTCACCGGCACCACGATCAGCAGCGTCGAGACGCTGAAAGCCGGCAGCACAGGTGCCACGACCTTCACCGTCGACGATGCCGACATGGTGAGTGGCGGCTCGATCGTCGGCAACAGCGGCACCGATACGCTGATCAGCAGCGATGATTCGCTGAATCTGGCAAGCACGTCGCTCAGCAGCGTCGAAATCCTCAAGGCCGGCACGACCGATGCCACCTCGTTCATTATCGACGCGGCCGATCTCGCCGCCGGCGGCTCGATTCTCGGCAACAGCGGCGACGATACGCTGGCTATCCAGAGCACGGCCGTCGATCTCGGCAGCACGACCCTCAGCAGCGTCGAGACGATCAAGGCCAACAACAGCAATTCGACGACCTTCACAGTCGATGCCGCCGATCTTGCCAGCGGCGGTTCGGTCCTCGGCAATGCCGGCACCGATACGCTGGCGCTGAAGAGCACCGATTTCGATCTCGGGGACACCACCCTCAGCAGCGTCGAAGTCCTCAAAGCCGCCTCTGCGGGCAACACCACATTCAAGCTGGACACCGCCGACCTCCTGGCCGGCGGCTCGGTCATCGGCAACTCCGGTGTCGACACGCTTCTCGCCAACGGCACGCCGCTCGATCTCAGCAGCACCGCGCTCAGCAGCGTCGAGATCATCAAGGCCGGCTCCACGCTCGATACCGAATTCATCGTCGACACGGCGGATCTGGCGTCCGGCGGCTCGGTCATCGGCAATACCGGGACGGACACATTGACCGTCGCCGGCACCGCGCTCAACACGACCAACACGACACTCACCAGCGTCGAGATCATCAAGGCCGGCGCCTCGGGTGCCACGAGCTTCACGGTGACGCAGGGCGACCTGGCGTCCGACGGCTCGGTCATCGGTGGCGCCAACAACGATACCCTGACATCGGCCAGCACCGCCTTCGATCTGACCAGCACGACGCTGACCAGCGTTGAGGCCCTGACGGCCGGTAAATCGGCGGCCACGACGTTCACGGTCGATACCGCCGATCTCGCGGGCCTGAACCTGGTTCAGGGCAGCACCGGCGCCGATACGCTCACGATCAAGACCACGGATTTCGATCTCACCAGCACGACGATCAGCAGCATCGAGATCCTGAAGGCCGGCAATAGCGACGCCACGACCTTTACGCTGGATACGGCCGACCTCGTCTCCGGCGGCTCCGTGCAGGGCAGCTCCGGCATCGACACTCTGCTGTCCAACGGCACGTCGCTGGATCTCAGCAGCACGACGATCAGCAGCATCGAAATCCTGAAGGCCAGCCTGACCGAAGGCACAACGTTCCAGGTCGACATGGTCGACCTCGTCAATGGCGGCTCGGTGATCGGCGATGCCGGCAGCGACACGCTGGTCGTGAACGGAACCGCGATCGACCTGACCAGCACGACGCTCGACAGCATCGATACGCTGAAGGCCGGCAATCCGGGCAACACGACATTCACCGTCGACCAGGCCGATCTCGCCTCGGGCGGCTCGGTGCTGGGCAATTCCGGCATCGATACGCTGACGGTCAAGGGCACCGATTTCGATCTGAGCGCCACGACGCTCAGCAGCGTCGAACTCCTGAAGGCCAGCACCGCCGCCGCCACCACATTCACCCTGGATCAGGCCGACCTTGCCGAAAGCGGCACCGTGGCCGGCAGTTCCGGCAACGACATCCTGCTCGCGACGGGCACCAGCCTCGACCTCAACGCGACGACGCTCAGCAGCGTCGAGATCATCAAGGCCGGCAACAGCGGCGACACGACCTTTACGCTGCGCGACGACCATCTCATCTCCGGCGGCTCGGTTGTCGGCAGTTCGGGCGACGATACTCTGGCCGTGGGCGGCACCCTGGTCGACCTGCGCAGCACGACGCTCAGCAGCGTCGAAATCCTCGAAGCCACGACCGCCAACGCGACGAGCTTCATTGTCGACCAGTCCGACCTGGCGAATGGCGGCTCGGTGCTGGGCAATGCGAGCATCGATACGCTGACGGCCGGCGGCACGTCCCTCGACCTCAGCAGCACGACGCTCAGCAGCGTCGAAACGATCAAGGCCGGCACGGCCGCCGCCACCACCTTCACGGTCGATCAGGACGATCTCGCCGATGGCGGCGCGCTGCAGGGCTCGTCGGGTAGCGACACGCTGATCGTCAACGGCACCGGCGTCGACCTCACCAGCAGCACCGTCACCAATGTCGAGATCCTGAAGGCCGGCACGTCGGCCGCCACGACCTTTACGGTCGATCAGCAGGATCTTGCCCTGGGCGGTTCGGTCCTCGGCAGTTCCGGAACCGATACGCTGGTCATCAAGGGCACCGGGTTCGATCTCAGCAGCACGGCTGTCAGCAGCGTCGAAATCCTGCAGACCGGCTCCACCGGCGCCACCACATTCACGGTCGACAACGCCGACCTGATCAACGGCGGATCGATCCTCGGCTCCGGCCAGGACGACACGCTGACAGTCAGCGGAACCCTGCTCGACCTGGGCGGCACGACGCTCAGCAGCGTGGAAATCCTCAAGGCCGGTACGGGCAAGAACACAAGCTTCGTCGTCGACGCGGCCGACCTCGCCAGCGGCGGGTCCGTGCAGGGCGATACCGGCAGCGATACGCTTATCGCGGACAGCACGGCCCTCGACCTCACCAGCACAACGCTGAGCAGCGTCGAAATCCTCAAGGCCGGCAACTCGGGCGCCACCACCTTTACCGTCGATCAGGCCGACCTGCTCGCCGGCGGCTCGGTACAGGGCAGCTCCGGCACCGACACGATCACGACAAACGGCAGCGGTCTCGATTTCAGCGCCACCACACTGAGCGGCGTGGAAATCATCAAGGCCGGCATTTCCGAAGCAACGACCTTCACCGTCGACAATGGCGACCTCATCAACGGCGGGTCGGTCATCGGCAGTTCGGGCATCGACACGGTCGCCGCGGCAACCGCGGCGCTCGACCTCGGCAGCACGACGCTCTCCAGCGTCGAGGTCATCCGGGCCGGCACCGACAACGACACCACGCTGACCGTCGATTCCGGCGATCTGGCCAGCGGCGGCTCGGTCATCGGCGCCCAGGGTACCGACACACTCGTCGTCAACGGCACGCTGTTCGATCTGACCAGCACGACTCTCAGCAATGTCGAGACCCTCCAGGCGGGGTCCAATGCCGGCACGACGTTCAAGGTCGACGATGCCGACATCCAGAACATCACGGTTCTGGGCGGCACCGGCAAGGATACGCTGGCCGCGGGCGGCACCGCCCTGGATCTCGGCAATACGGCGCTCAACAGCATCGAAGTCATCAAGGCCGGCACCACGGCCGATACGTCGATCACGGTCGATCAGTCAGATCTCGCCAAGAACGGCACAATCGAAGGCAATAGCGGCATCGATACGCTGATCGTCAAGGACCAGGCGATCGATCTGACCGCGACCACGCTCAGCAGCATCGACGTCATCAAGGCCGGCAATACCGGCGACACGACCTTTACAGTCGATGGCAGCGATCTCGCATCCGGCGGCTCGGTTATCGGCAATGCCGGCACGGATACGCTGACGACGACCGGCACGCTGCTCGACACCAGCGGGACGGCGATCAGCAGCGTCGAGATCCTCGCGGCCGGCGCCAGCGGCGACACGACCTTCAAGGTTGACCAGGGCGACCTCGCGTCCGGCGGCTCCGTCATCGGCGGCGCCGAAGACGACACGCTGCTGGTCAACGGCACCTCGCTGGACCTCACGTCGACCACGCTCAGCAGCGTCGAGACGCTGAAGGCCGGGTCGAGCGGCGCCACCACCTTCACGGTGGACCAGGACGACCTCTCGAACGACCCGTCGGCCGAAACGAAGATTGTCGGCAGCTCCGGCACAGACACGCTGGTGGTCAACGGCACGATTGCCGACCTGCGCAACACCACGATGACGAGCGTCGAGGTCATCAAGGCGGCCAGCGACGACGACACGACGTTCTTCGTCGACCTCGCGGACCTCGCCTCGGGCGGTTCGGTCATCGGCGGCGCCGGCAACGACACCCTGCTGATCAATGCGGCCTCGGGCGACCTCAGCAACATCACGCTGACGGGAATCGAGAACATCGAATTCCTCGGCAATGTCGGCAAGACCTTCACGCTCTCCCTGGATGACATCGCCAAGGGCAAGAGCCTGACCGGCTCGAGCGAACTGGATACCGTTACCCATAACGGCACCGGCTTCGATCTGAGCAAGATCACCCTCAACAGCGTCGAGGTCATCCGCGGCGGCTCGTCGCTTGGCACGACCTTTACCGTCGACCAGTCGGATCTCGCGAATGGCGGCGTCGTCATCGGCAGTTCCGGTACCGACACGCTGGCGGCCAAGGGCACCGCCCTCGACCTCAGCAGCACCGCGCTGACCAGCGTCGAGGTCATCAAGGCCGGAACCGCCGCCACCACCATCACGGTGAATCAGAACGACCTGCAGGCCGGCGGTTCGGTCATTGGCAGCGCCGGCAACGATATTCTCAAGGCGGCCGGCACGCTGCTCGACCTGCGCAGCAGCACGCTCACCTCGATCGAGACGATCCAGGCGGGAAGCGCCAGCACCACCTTCATGCTCGAGCTGCCTGACATCGTGAAGCGCACCGTCGCGGGCGGCGCCGGCAGCGATACGCTGATCGTTCGCGGCACGTCCTTCAATGTCGCCGATACGACCCTCAGCAGCGTCGAAATCCTCAAGGCGAGCAGCACCGAGAACACGCTGTTCGACGTCCAGCAGGTCGATCTCGTTGCCAACGGCAGCGTGGTCGGCGGCGCCGGCGACGACACCCTTTCGATCGCCGGCACGCTGCTCGACCTGCGCAGCACCACGCTGACCAGCGTCGAGGAAATCCGCGCGGCGTTCAATCAGCCGACCACCTTCATCGTCGACCAGTCGGATCTGCTTTCGGGCGGCATAGTGCGCGGTCTCGACTTCAACGACACGCTGACGGCCGCCGGAACCGAGCTCGACCTGACCAGCACGACGCTGATCAACGTCGAAACGCTCAAGGCCGGCACGTCACAGGCGACGACGTTCATCGTCAATCAGGCCGATCTCAACCCGTTTGGCGCGGTCAAGGGCAGTTCCGGCATCGATACCATCGAGGCCAAGGGCGGATCGCTCAACCTGAGCGGCACACAGGCTCTCGATATCGAGATCCTCAAGGCCGGATCGAGCAACAACACCGTCTTCAGCGTAGACCAGGCCGATCTCGCCAAGGGCGGCTCGGTCATCGGCAATTCGGGCTCCGATGTGCTGGTCAATAATGTCGCCTATCTCGACCTGAGCAGCAGCACGCTCACCAGCGTCGAAACCCTGAAAGCCGGCATCGTCGGCACGAATTTTGTCGTGGATCAGGCCGACCTGGCCTCCGGCGGCCAGGTCATCGGCACCACCGGCAACGATACCCTCACGATCAAGGCCACCCTGCTCGACCTGTCCAGCACCACGCTGACCAGCGTCGAAAGTATCGGCACGTTCGCGGTCGGCAACACCACCTTCGTGGTCGATCAGGCGGACCTTGCCTCCGGCGGCACCGTATCGGGCAACACCGGCAAGGACACGCTGATCGTCAACGGCACGTCGTTCGATCTCACCGAAACGACGCTCAAGAATGTCGAGATCCTCAAGTCCGGATCCTCGGCCAACACGACGTTCACTGTCGACCTGACCGATCTCGCCGTGGCCGGCTCCGTGGTCGGCAGCAGCGGCAACGACACGCTGATCGTGGCCGGCACCAACTTCAATGTGGCCAGCACGACGCTCAGCAGTGTCGAGACGCTGAAGGCGGGCGCCAGCACCGACACGAAATTCACCGTCAATCAGGCCGACCTGCTCTCAGGCGGCATGGTTCAGGGTAGCACCGGCACGGATACCCTGGCTGGCGTCGGCATCATCGATCTCACCAGCACGACGCTCAGCAGCGTCGAGGTGATCGGCGCGGGCGCGGTCGGCGCCTCGACCTGGAAAGTCGACGCGGCGGATCTGATCAATGGCGGCTCCGTCACCGGCAGTTCGTCGGTCGACACGCTGATCGTCAATGGCACGGCTTTCGACCTCAGCAGCACGACGCTCAGCAGCGTCGAGATCCTGAAGACCGGTGACGATTCGGCGACGACATTCACCCTCCAGGGCAACGACCTCACGGGCATCAACCTCATCTACGGCAGTTCCGGCACCGACACGCTGGTCGTCCAGGACAAGGCATTCAACCTCAAGAACGCGACGCTCAGCAGCGTCGAGGTTCTGCAGGCCGGTTCGGCACTGGCTACGACCTTCACGGTCAACCAGCTCGATCTCGCCAAGGGCGGCTCGGTCCTCGGCAGTTCCGGCACCGACACGCTGCTCACCCTGGAAGGACAGCTCGACCTGCGGTCGACGACCGTTTCCAGCGTCGAAATCCTCAAGTCCGCGACATCGCTGGCGACGACATTCTCGGTCGATGCCGTCGATCTGGCGCCGGGCGGCGCGGTGCAGGGCAATCTCGGCAGCGATACGCTGCTCATCACCGGCACGTCGTTCGACACGACCAGCACGACCCTCAGCAGCGTCGAGGTCCTGAAGACCGGCGCCACCACGGCGACGACCTTCAATGTCGACACCGCGGACCTGGCGTCCGGCGGGTCGGTGATCGGCGGTGCCGGCATCGACACGCTGATCGTCCATGGCTCCGCGCTGGATCTCACCGCGTCGAGGCTGAGCAGCATCGAAATACTCAAAACCGCCTCGACGACTGGCACGACCTTTACGCTCGACCAGGCAGACCTCGCGATCAACAGTTCGGTCATCGGCAATACCGGCAACGATACCCTGGTGGTTCGGGACACTCTCCTGGATATCAAGCTGACGTCGCTCAGCAGCATTGAGACGATCAAGGCCGGCAACAGCAATTCCACGACATTCAACGTTACCCAGGCCGACCTTCTCTCCGGCGGCACGGTGCAGGGATCGAGCGGCAGCGACACGCTTGCGGTGTTCAGCTCCATCGTGGACCTGACCAGCACGACCATGGTCAACGTCGAAACGATCAAGGCGGGAACCGCCGTTCCCACGACCTTCCGCGTCGACCAGGCCGATATCGTACCGGGCACCACCATCGAGGGCGCCGGCGGCAAGGATACGCTAATCATCCAGGGCGACGCCTTCGACCTGACGGGCGTCACCCTCAAGAGCATCGATATCCTGAAGGCCGGGAGCACGGCGGAAACCACCTTCACGGTCGACCAGTCCAACCTCGCCCTCGGCGGATCGGTGGTCGGCGATGCCGGGACCGACACGCTCATGTCCGTCGGCACGGCGCTTAACCTGACCAGCACCGTGCTGACCAGCGTGGAAGTCCTCAAGGCCGGCGGCAACAGCCCGACCACCTTCACGGTCGACCAGGCCGACCTCGCCGCGAACGGCTCCGTCCTGGGCAACACCGGCACCGATACGCTGCTGACGAATGCCAGCACGCTCGACCTGCGCAGCACGACGCTCAGCAGTGTCGAGATCCTGAAGCTGAACGGCATCGCGCCATCGACCCTGACCGCCGATCTGTCGGACGTTGCCGGGCGAAGCGTGCAGGGCACGTTCAAGAACGACACGCTGACGATTGCCGGCACCGATTTCGATCTCACCAGCACGAGCCTCAGCACCGTCGAAATCCTCAAGGCCAGCGTCTCCGGCACGACCTTTACGGTCGATCAGGACGATCTGCTCTCGGGCGGCAGCGTCATCGGCTCCACCGGCACCGACACCCTCGCCGTCGGCGGGACCCAGATCGATCTGAGCAGCACGGCCCTCAGCAGCGTCGAAATTCTCAAGGCCAGCACCACCGCAAACACGGTCTTCCTCGTCAACCAGGCCGATCTGGCGATCGGCAGCACGGTCGAGGGCAACGCCGGCATCGATACGCTGTCCTCGACGGCGACCGTGCTCGACCTGACCAAGCTCACGCTGAGCAGCGTCGAAGTGATCGCCACGGCCGCAACGACCGCGACAAGCTTCCTTGTCGCAGCCGGCGACCTCGCGTCCGGCGGCTCGGTGGTCGGCAATGCCGGCAGCGACACGCTGTCCGTCAATAGCACCAGTTACAACCTTCAGAGCACCACGCTCAGCAGCGTCGAGATCCTCAAGGCGACGGCGACCGCGGCCACCCTGTTCACCGTGGATGCGGACGATCTGGTCCTCGGCGGATCGGTCGTCGGCAGTGCCGGCAAGGACACGCTGTCGCTGACCGGAACCGATTTCGACCTGCGCAGCACGACGCTCTCCAGCGTCGAGATCCTGAAAACCAGCACGAGCGCGGACACGACCTTCACGGTCGACCAGGCCGACCTGCTGTCCGCCGGCTCCGTCGTCGGCAGTTCCGGCACCGACACGCTGACGGTCAATGCGCTGGTCGCCGACCTTTCGTCGACAACGCTGAGCAGCGTCGAAATCCTCAAGGCGACCGCCACCGGCGCGACCTCATTCATCGTCGACCAGAACGACCTGCTCGCCCAGGGATCGGTCGTGGGTGCCGGCGGCGACGATACGCTGACCGCCAAGGGTATCGCGCTGAACCTGACCTCCACCACGCTGACCAGCGTCGAGGTCCTGAAGGCCGGCTTCGCGGCCGCCACGACCTTCACGGTCGACCAGAGCGATCTCGCCTCGGGCGGATCGGTGGTCGGCAATACCGGCGCCGATACGCTAGTGATCGCGTCGACCGACTACGACCTGTCGAGCACCACGTTCAGCAGCGTTGAAATCCTCAAGGCGGGCGACGACGGCAGCACCACCTTCACGCTGAACCAGAGCCATCTCGCCAAGAACGGCCTTATCTACGGCAGCTCCGGCACCGACACCCTGCTCACGACCGGCACCACGCTCGACCTCTCCTCGACCACGCTGTTCAGCGTCGAGACCCTCAAGGCCGGCACCAACGACGCGACCGTCTTCACGGTCGATCAGGCGGACCTGGTGAAGGACGCCAGCATCCAGGGCGGCGCCGGGGACGACACGCTGGTCGCCAAGGGCGGCGCGCTCGATCTGCGCAGCGCCACGCTCAGCGGCATCGAGATCCTGCAGGTCGGCGCGGCCATCTCGACAACGCTCACCGTCGATCAGGCCGACCTTGCCTCGGGCGGATCGGTCATCGGCGGCGCGGGCAACGACCTGCTGGTGACGTCGGGCACGCTGCTCGACCTGACCAGCACCACGCTCAGCAGCATCGAGACACTGAAGGCCGGCACCGGCATCGCGACGACCTTCGCCCTCAACCAGGACGACCTCGTTTCCGGCGGCACGATCATGGGTGCGGGCGGCCGGGATACGATCCTGATCGACGGCACGTCGCTCAACCTCACCAGTTCGACCGTCACCAGCATCGATATCCTCGAAGCCGGCAGCACGCAGGCGACGACCTTCACGATCGACGCCGGCGACCTCACGGCCGGCGGCAGCATCCTCGGCAACGCCGGCACCGACACCCTCATCGTGAAGGGCGGAGTGACCGATCTGCGCAGCATGACGCTCAGCAGCGTCGAGATCCTGCGCGCGGGCGCCAGCACGGCAACGACCTTCACCGTCAACCAGGCCGACCTGATGTCGGGCGGATCGGTGATCGGCAGCATCGGCAACGACACGCTGGCGCTGTTCGGCTCCGCTCTCGACCTCACCAGCACCACGCTCAGCAACGTGGAAATCCTGCAATACACCACGACCAGCGGCCGGCTCGACATCGATGCCGCCGATCTGGCGGTGGGCGGCTCCGTGTTCGGCGCAGCCGGGGCCGAGACCCTGTCCATCGACGGCACCAGCTTCGACCTGACCAGCACCACGATCAGCAGCGTCGAATATCTGAAAGCCGGCAGCAGCGCCGCGACCGTCTTTACGGTGAACCAGAACGATCTGGCAGCGAACGGCTTCGTGATCGGCAGCAGCGGCAACGACACGCTGATCGTGACCGGCACCAGTGTCGACCTCGGCAGCACCAGTCTCAGCAGCGTGGAAATCCTGCAGGCCGCGAGCGCGCAGGCCACGGTGTTCGCCGTGAATCAGGCCGATCTCGCATCCCAGGGCAGCATCGTCGGCAGCGCCGATATCGATACGCTGGTGATCAAGGGGACATCCCTCGATCTGTCCGGCACGACGCTCAGCAGCGTCGAAATCCTCAAGGCCGGCCTGGCATCGGCCACGACCTTTATCGTCGACATGAGCGACCTCGCCGGCGGCGGCTCGATCATGGGCAGCAGCAGCAACGACACCCTGATCGCCGAAGGCACCAGCCTCGACCTGACCGGCACGACGCTCAGCAGCGTCGAAATCCTCAAGGCGGGTTCGGCCAGCAGCACGATCTTCACGGTCGAACAGTCCGACCTCGGCAGCGGCGGCTCGATCATGGGCAGCTCGGGCTCCGATACGCTGGCGATAGCGGAAACCAGCATCGACCTGTCCGGCACCGCGCTCACCAGCATTGAGACCATCAAGGCCGAGAACGCGTCCGACACGACCTTCATCCTCAACCAGGCCGATCTCATCGCCAACGGCACGGTCGCGGGCAATGCCGGCATCGACACGCTGGTCGCCAATGACACGTCGCTCAGTCTCCACGCCACCGAACTGGTCAGCGTCGAGATCATCAAGGCCGGCGCCAGCACGGCAACGATATTCACCGTCGATCAGTCGGACCTTGCCTCCGGCGGATCGGTCATCGGCAGCGCCGGCGACGATATCCTGCGGACAGCCGGCAGCGTGCTCGATCTGCGCAGCACCACGCTCGACAGCATCGAGACCGTGGCGGCCGCGGGCGGCGCCACCTCGTTCATCATCGACGACGACGGCCACGGCCTGACGATCGCCGGCAATACCGGCGCCGACAGCTTCAAGTTCGTCGAGGGTTACGGCCTGTCCGACGTCACGGACGACAACACGATCCTGGCGGACACGGCGACAATCGCCAATTTCAGCGTCGTATCGAACGAAATCATCGATGTCTCGGCGCTGACCGTCAACGGCACGGCTGTGCTGCAGAGCCAGGCTTCGACCCAGGCCGCGGTCGACTTCGCCGATCCGACCATCCTCAAGGATGCGCTGAACGCCGCGGCCGCGATCGACGGCGGCACGAACAGCGTCGTGACGTCCTTCCAGTACGGCGGCGCGACCTACGTTCTGATCGACAACAGCGCCGCGTCCGAGCTGACCACCGAGGACGTGGTCATCAAGCTGACCGGCAACGTCACCCTGAATTCGGGAGACTTCGTCCTGTAACGGCCACGGCGTCGCAGGGATAGATAAATCGAACGGCGCCCCCGCGGGCGCCGTTTCTCATTTCAGGCCGGGCAGCAGGCGCAACGCGTTGTCGCGCTCGATATCCCGCAGATCGCTCTCGCTCAATCCCAGCTCGGCCAGCCCCTTGACGGTCGCGGCGGTGGTCGGTTCCGGCGCGAACGGATAGTCGCTGCCGAACAGCACGTTCTTGATCGACACCAGCTGCAGCAGCGACTTGAAGGCATACTGGTTCGCCGACAGAGCCGTGTCGTAGTAAAGGCGCTGGAATTCCGGAATCACCCCGTTGGGCACCTTGGCCTTGAACTCCGGCCGCACCGCCAGGCGCGAAATACGCTCGGCCAGGAACGGCAGGGCACCGCCGGCATGCGAAAAGATGAACTTGATGTCCTGACAGCGGGCCAGGGTGCCGCTGTAGAGCAGGCTGGTGATGCAGCGGGTCGTGTCGAAGGGGAATTCCAGGGTCGCCGGTGGAATTTCGCCAAGGCAGGTACAGCACGACGCCACATTCGGGTGGAAGAAGACGACGGCCTTGCGGCGGTTCAGCTCGTCGAAGACAGGCGCAAAGGCGGGATCGCCGGGATAGCGGTTGCCATAGTTGGTCATCAGGCCGAACCCGTCGGCCTTGAGCACATCCAGCGCGTATTCGATCTCCTTCAGGCTGCCGTCGACATCGGGCAGCGGCAGCGCCGCGAACACACCGAACCGGCCCCTGAAATCGCTGCGCATCTGGGCCGCGTACTCGTTGCAGTGACGGGCGAGATCGCGGGTCTGCTGCGGATTGTCGAACCACAGGCCGGGGCAGGAGATCGACGTCACCGCCTTCTCGATGCCGTGCCGGTCCATCATCTCCACCGACAGCGCCGGGTTCCACACCGGCGTCTTGCCGGAGACGATCAGCGGGCCGATGCGGTCATCGCCGGCCTCCAGAACCCAGCGGGGCGGAAGAATATGATGATGAACGTCGATGCGATGGGCAGTCATCGGTGCGGCTTCCGTCCCTGAAGGCTTGAAGACGAACAGTCTTAGGCGAAGTCCCGCCCTGTTGTACAGGGCGGAACCGGGAGCCGGGTAAGAAGGTTATGTCGGTATCGTCACAACCCGCGAGGACGTGTCATGGCCAAAAAACGCCAGAAGAAAAAAGTAGAAAAGGTGATGAAGGAATACAAGCAAGGGAAGCTCAAGAGCGGCGGATCCGGCCGCAAGGTCAAGAGCCGCAAGCAGGCGATCGCCATCGCGATGTCGGAAGCCGGCCAGTCCCGGAAGAAGAAGGCCAAAAAGAAGAAGCGGTGACCGTGAGTCAATCGACCCGGCATTTCATCATCGACGACGGCGCAATCCGCCCCCTGCCACAGAAGCTGCACGATCAGGTCCGGCGGCATGCGGTCCGCCTGCCCCGCTATGCGGGCCGGACGCTCCAGATCCTGGATGTCACGGTTGAGCTCGATCGGGGCAAGCCAAAGAAGGTGCGCAGTGTGACGCCGGCCGACCTGCCGCTCGACGACGACGGCTGGGTCGCCTCGACCCTGAAGAAAGACCTCAAAGCTGCTCTGCGCGGCGAAGATCGGGGGCAGAGCCCGTCCTGGTCCCCGTCAAAGGCGCTGGTCGAGCGCGCGACCCGTCTGGCCCTGAGCCAGGCGCGATCCCGTCTGCGCCCGCCCTTGTCCGCGGCCGAGACAAAATCCGGCCGCAAGCGCCGCTAGACGGAGAAGTACTTTGCCTGCGGGTGATGGCAGATGATCGCCGAGGTCGACTGCTCGGGATGCAGCTGGTCTTCGTCGGACAGGCTGATGCCCAGACGCTCCGCCCCCAGCAGCGACAGCACCATGCGCTGATCCTCAAGCCTGGGGCACGCCGGGTAGCCGAACGAGAAACGCGAGCCCCGGTATCCCTGTTTCAGCATCAGCGCCATGTCGCGATTGTCGTCATGGGCGATCCCGAGTTCGGCGCGCACCCGCTTGTGCACGTATTCCGCCAGCGCCTCGGCCAGTTCCACGCCAAGACCGTGCAGATACAGATAGTCCTGATACCGGTTGGCGGCGAACCACTCCCGGGCTTCCTCCGAGGCGCGTGCGCCGATCGTCACGACCTGCAGGCCCATCACGTCGAACTCGTTGGCGGTGCGATCGCGGAAGAAATCCGCGATGCACAAACCGCCCGCACGGGTCTGCCGGGGAAACGAGAACCGCGCCACCTCTCCCTTCAGGTCGGGATCGAAAAGGACCACGTCGTCTCCCTCTGCCCGGCAGGGCCAGTAGCCGTACGCCGCCTGCGGCTGAAAGATATTCTGGCTCTCGGTTTCGGCCAGCATGCGGCGCAGGATCGGCCGAACCTCGCGGCGGGCCCAGACCCGATGCTCCTCCGCCGTCCGGCCCGCCTTGCGGAAGCCCCACTGAAACTGGAACAGCATCTGCTCGTTCACAAACGGCAGCAGGGCCTTCACCGGAACGCGCTCGATCACCCGGGCGCCCAGGAACGGCGGCACCGGAACCGGCACGGACGCCGCCAGATCGCTACGCCGCAGCTGGATTTCCTCATGGTCGATGGGGCGCGCGATATCGGCATCCTTCGCCTGCTGCCGCCGCGTGTTGACCGGCCGCCCGACACGCTTGGCTTTTACCTCACACAGGTGATCGTCAAACTTGCTCGAGATCACCTTTTCCATCAGGTGAAGGCCGTCGAATGCGTCGCGGGCATAGGCCACCCGACCCGACTCATAGGCGGCGACGCAATCCTCCTCGACATAACGCCGGGTCAGGGCGGCGCCACCCAGCAGGACCGGAATCTTCAGGCCGTTGCGCGACATCTCTTCCAGATTTTCGCGCATCACGACGGTCGATTTGACCAGCAGACCCGACATGCCGACGGCATCCGCCTTGTGGTCGGCAACGGCCGACAGGATGTTCGCAATCGGCTGCTTGATCCCGAGGTTGATCACCTTGAAGCCATTGTTGGACAGGATGATGTCGACCAGGTTCTTGCCGATGTCGTGGACATCGCCCTTCACGGTTGCCAGAACGATCGTGCCCTTCTGCTGGCCTGCGACCTTCTCCATGAACGGCTCAAGATGCGCCACGGCGGCCTTCATCGTTTCCGCCGACTGCAGGACGAAGGGAAGCTGCATCTTTCCGGATCCGAAGAGCTCGCCGACGACCTTCATGCCATCCAGCAGGAACGTGTTGATGATCTCCAGCGGCGGGTAGGTCTTCATCGCCAGGTCGAGATCCTGTTCCAGGCCCTTCTTGTCGCCATCGACGATCCGCAGCTTGAGACGCTCCTCGACGGCTTCCGATCTCGGCTGGCTTTCCTTGCTCTGGGCGGAACGATCCTGAAACAGGGCAATGAACGCGTGCAGCGGGTCATAACCCGGCGCGCGGCGATCGAAGATCAGGTCGCGGGCAATCCGGGCTTCTTCCTCCGGGATCTTGTGCAGCGGCATGATCTTGGAATGGTGCAGGATGGCGCCGGTCAGGCCGCGCTCGAGCGCCTCCTGCAGCATGACCGAGTTCAGGACATGTCGGGCCGCCGGATTCAGGCCGAATGAGATGTTCGACAGGCCAAGCACAATCTGCACCTCGGGTAACGCGTCCCGGATCGCCGAGATGCCGTCGAGGGTCCAGAGGCCAAGCTTCCGGTCGTCTTCCGTGCCCGTGGCGACAGTGAAGGTCAGCGGGTCGATGAGGAGATCAGAAACCGGGAGGCCGTGCCTGTGGCAGGCAAAATCGACAAGCCGCCGGGCGACCTCCAGCTTGCGATCCACCGTTTTGGCCATGCCCTGTTCGTCGATGGTCAGGGCGACCACCGCCGTCCCGAACCGCCGCGCCAGCTTCAGGCGGGCCTCGGCCGGCCCCTCGCCATCCTCGAAATTGATCGAGTTGAGGATCGGCTTGCCGCCATAGAGCTTCAGAGCGGATTCCAGAACCGGCAGCTCGGTCGAATCGATGACCAGCGGTGCCGTAACCGCGCCGCGGAAGCGGCTGACCACCTCCCCCATCTCGCGGACCTCGTCGCGGCCGACAAAGGCGGTGCAAATATCGAGGGCATGGCTGCCTTCCTTGACCTGCTCGCGCGCCATGCCGACGCAGGCGTCCCAGTCATTCTTTTCCTGGTGCTCGCGCCATTTCCGCGAGCCGTTGGCGTTACAGCGCTCGCCGATGGACAGATAGGCATTCTCCTGCCGCAGTGACGTCTGATGATAGAGCGATGCGACAGACGGCGTGGATATCGCCTTCCGCAGCCTGGGCGCTGGACGACTGCCCTTGTCGGCAATGCGCCGCAGCATGCCATCGAGGGCGGCAATATGATGGGTGTCGGTGCCGCAGCAGCCGCCGATCAGGTTGACGCCGTCTTCGCGGACAAACCGCTCCAGCCAGCGTTCGAGCTCGGCATGCGACAGCGGATAATGCGCGCAGCCATCGACAAGTTCGGGGAGCCCGGCATTGGGCTGCACCGAGATCAGGCCGGTCCAGTTCTCCGCCAGATACTTCACATGCTCGGCCATCTCCTGCGGCCCCGTGGCGCAGTTGAGGCCCAGCGAAGCCACGCCCATGGCCTCGATCACCGTTGCCGCCGCCGCGATATCGCTGCCGACCAGCAGCGTTCCCGTGGTCTCCACCGTGACCTGTACGAAGATCGGCAGATCGGTCTTGCGACTCTCGCCGAGCGCACGGCGCACGCCGTTGATCGCGGCCTTGATCTGCAAGGGGTCCTGGCAGGTTTCGATCAGGATACCGTCGACCTCACCGTCGATAAGACCCCGCCCCTGAATCGTCAGGGCGTCCTCGAGCTCCTGATAGCCGATATGACCGAGCGAGGGCAGTTTGGTGCCGGGACCGATCGAGCCCAGCACGAAGCGGTCGCGGCCATCGGCACGGAATTCCCCGACCACCTCGCGGGCAAGCTGCGCCGCCAGCCTGTTGATCTCATAGGCCTGCGACTGCAGCTCGAATTCGGCCAGGGTCAGCGGCGAGCCGCCGAACGTGTTGGTCTGAATGATATCGGCGCCGGCCGTGAGATAGCTGCGGTGGAAATCCTGCACCAGCTCCGGTCGCGACTTGTTGAGAATCTCGGTGCAGTTCTCATGGCCGAAATAGTCGCGCTCGGTGTCGAGGCGCATCGCCTGCGAGCGGCTGCCGGTCGCGCCGTCGCACAGCAGGACCCGCTCCCGCAGAAGATCCAGAAGATGCGCCATGGTCAGGCCGCCGATCTGGCAGCGGTTTGCTGCGGCCGCAGGCCCAGAATGTGGCAGATCGCATAGGCAAGATCGGCGCGATTGAGGGTGTAGAAGTGAAACTCGCCGACCCCGTATTCCTGCAACCGGCGGCATTGCTCGGCCGCCGCCGTCGCGGCGACCAGCCGGCGCGTCTCGGGCATGTCGTCCAGGCCCTCGAACAGCCGGGCAAGCCAGGCCGGCACGCGGGTGCCGCAGGCACGGCTGAACTTCACGACCTGGGCGAAGTTGGTGACCGGCAGGATACCGGGTGTGATCGGCGCCGTGATGCCGCGTGCGGCGCAGCGATCGCGGAACCGCAGGAAGACATCGATGTCGAAGAAATACTGGGTGATGGCGCGGGTGGCGCCGGCATCGAGCTTGCGCCTGAGATTATCGAGGTCGCTGTCCGCATCACCCGCCTCGGGATGCGTCTCGGGATAGGCGGCAACGCTGATCTCGAAATCGGCGACGCGCTTCAGCCCGGCCACAAGGTCCGCGGCATAGGCATAGCCGCCGGGATGGGGCGCATAACGGGTCTGGGGCGGCGGCGCATCACCCCGCAGGGCGACGATATGGCGAATGCCCGACGCCCAGTAGGCCTGGGCGATCTCGTCGATCTCCTCCCGCGTCGCACCGACACAGGTGAGATGGGCGGCGGCATTGAGAGAGGTCTCCGCCTCGATCCGGCGCACCGTGGCGTGGGTCCGGCTACGGGTGCTGCCCCCGGCCCCATACGTCACCGACACGAAACGCGGTGCCAGCGGCTCCAGCCGGCGGATCGCCTGCCAGAGCTGGGCTTCCATCTCCTCCGTCTTGGGCGGAAAGAATTCGAAGGACACCGCGAGGGCGCTCGGAAAGGGACCGCCGCCAATCAGGCCGTTGCTCATGAGCGGCGCGCTCCAGGGGGCTGGGTCAGGGTGTACATCAGAGGACTCTCCAGTGGGACAATTTGATCTGTCCGGCACACAACGCCGCTTGGTTATTTCCCATTCCCGTATATCTGGAGAAAACTCGAATTCCCAATGAAATTAAAATGTTGACTGGCATTAGATTTTTTATGGGGCGGCGTCCCAGCGTGCTTTTTCGCTGAGGGTGCAGGGATTTACGGCCATATTTGTGGGCATTATCCCACTAATTCGGCTGGATGCCCACTCTCTGCCCACCGCATTCCGTCAGGGGAAAGCCCGCCAGCGGCGGGCGCAATCAGCGGCGCTTCATCGTCGGGTCGAGGGCGACGCGCATCGATTCGCCCAGCGTGTTGAACGCCAGCGCGGTCAGCAGGATCGCCATGCCGGGCGCGTACATCTGCTCCGGCGCCAGCTCGATGTAGTTATAGGCGCGGGCCAGCATGCCGCCCCAGCTTGCCGCCGGCGGCTGCACGCCCAGCGACAGGAAGCTCAAACTCGCTTCCGCCAGCAGCGCGATCGCCAGCATCAACGTAACCTGCACGATGACCGGCTGGATCGCATTGGGGACGATATGGCGGATGATGATCTGGGTGGTGCTGGCACCGAACGCCCGCGCGGCATCGACATAGAGCGCGTCCTTCACGACGAGCGTCTGCGCGCGCACCAGCCGCGTCAGGAATGGCGCAAAGACGAACCCGACCGACAGCATGGCGTTGGTCAGGCCGATCCCAAGGACGCCCGTCACGGCAATCGCCAGAACGATCGGCGGGAAGGACAGCAGCGCGTCGACGAACCGGCTCACCACCTCATCGAACCAGCCACCAAGGAATCCGCAGATCAGCCCGATCGGGACGCCCAGCACGATGGCGACACCGACCGCGAGCAAGGACGCATAGATCGAGTTCGGCGCGCCCCAGATCAGGCGGCTCATCACGTCACGGCCGAGATCGTCGGTGCCGAGCCAGTGCTCGGCGCTTGGCGGCAACAGCAGGTTGGCGACGTTCTGCTCGACGGGAGAATACGGGGCGATCCAGGGCGCGAAGATCGCGACGAAGAACAGCATCGCAAGATAGGCGATGCTGATGACCGCGCGCAGATCGTTCCTGGCCCAGCGCCAAAGGCGTTGCAGGCGCGTCTTCTCCGCCCGGACAGGAGCGGCCAGAGCGGCCTGGGTCGTCAGCGGGGCCGGAATATCGGTCATGTCACGCCTCCGCCACGCGCGGATCGAGGATTGCGTTCAGCACATCGACCAGCAGGTTCACCGCGATCACGACGATGACCAGGATCAGGACCACACCCTGCACCGTCGGGAAATCCTTGTTCAACGCGGAATAGGCGACAAGGCTGCCGACGCCGGGAATGGCGAACACCGCTTCGATGACCACGGCACCGGAGAACAGGCGGTTCACCGTCAGGCCAAGCAGGGTCAGCATGGTGACGGCGACGTTGCGCATGCCGTGTTTCCAGAGGGTCAGGCTGGGGCTGAGCCCCTTGGCGCGATGGGTGCGCATGTATTGCGAATTCAGAACCTCGATCAGGGCGCTGCGCACCTGACGCGCGAGTTCCGCGATGACACCGACGGCGAGTGCTACGGCCGGCAACGTTGCCTGCAGCAGCGCCTTGCCCGGATCGACCGTGATCCCGGTTGCGCCGGTGGTCGGGAACAGCCGCATCTCCAGCGCAAAGGTCAGCACCAGGATCATGGCGAGCCAGAAACTCGGCAGGGCCACGCCAAGCGAGGCGACGCCGGTCACGAAGGAATCGATCTTCGAGCCGGATTTCGTGGCCGCCAGCACGCCAAGCGGAATGCCGATCGCCGCCGCCAGGAACAGCGCGTACGAGGCGATGAGAATGGTGTTCGGCAACCGGTAGAGAATGAGTTCCGTCACCGGCTGGCTTGAGAACAGGGAACGGCCGAGATCGCCCTGCATCGCGTGCCAGAGCCAGATTCCGTACTGGACGACCAGCGGCTTATCGAGACCGTAGAGCTGGTTGATCTCCGCGATACGCTCCGCCGAGGCGTATTCGCCGGCCAGCGCCAGCGCCGTATCGCCGGGGACCAGCTGCACCAGCACGAACACGACGAATGTCGCGAACACGATGATCGGCAGCAACTGCCACAGTCGCCGGACGATCAGACGGGGAATACGGCCCATGTCGCTTCCTATTGCCTCAGGACTTACGCCGACAGCCAGACATCGATGATCTTCGGCACCGTCAGCAGGTTCGGCCGGAAGTTCTGGACCTTCCGGTTGCGGATCGTCACGCCCGCGTTCAGGAACTGAACCATCTGCAGCGCGTTCTCGATCACGAATTTCTGCAGCTTGGCGAACGCCGCCTTGCGAACGGCCTGATCCTGCGCCGACATCGTCTCGTCGAGCAGTTCCGCGAACCCGGGCAACTCTACCTTGCCGGCATTGCGGTAGGCGTCCTTCGAAAAGAGCTGGTCATAGAGCATGCTGGGATCGGGGAAGGCGCTCGACGGGCTGAGGAAAATGTCACCCTTCTTTTCGGTGAAGAAATTCTGCGTCGCCTGCGCCGGCTGGGCCGGGGTGAGCTTCACGCGGAATCCGACTTTCTGAAGCTGCGAGATCACCAGCTCCTGGCGCTGCATCGCCACCTGGTCGCCCCAGCCGATCGCCTCGATGTCGATGCCGTTCGGATAGCCGGCCTCGGCGAGCAGCTGCTTCGCCTTCTCAGGGTCGTGCTTGTAATAGTGCGCGGTTGCGGGATCGGTCGCCCAGTGCGCACTGGGCAGAATATTGCTCGACGCCTCGCCGGTGCCCAGCGTGACGACCTTGTTCACTTCCTCGCGGTTGACGGCATAGTTCAGCGCCTGGCGGACCTTCACGTTGTTCATCGGCGCTTTACCGTAATTGATAAAGGTGCCGTACAGCACAAGTGAGGGCATGGCGACGGCGATCACATTGGAGGCGCGGTCGGCGATCGCCTTGTGGATGGCGAGCAGGTTGAGCGCCAGATCGCTCTCGCCCGACGTCACGGTGCGGGCGCCGGTGTTGAGATCGGCGATGATGCGGAACTCGATGGCGTCGAGATACGGCAGGCCCGGCTTCCAGTAATTCTCGTTGCGCACCATCTTCATGATGGAATTGTCCTGCCACTCCACATACTTGAACGCGCCGGTGCCGACGGGGGCGCGGTCGATATTGCCGTCCTTGGCGTCGCGCACGGATTTCGGGGACACCATGCAGCCGACGCGGTTGGTCAGGATCGCCGGCAGGCCGGCATTGGGCTTGTTGAGCTTGAACGCCACCTGATGGGGACCACGCACTTCCACGCCGTCGACCGTCGTGAGGTCGGCCTTCACGTTGGAGCGCTGATCGGTCTTGTAGCGTTCGATGTTGAACTTCACGGCCTCGGCGTTGAAATCCGTGCCGTCGTGAAACTTCACGCCAGTTTCGAGGTCGAGGACCAGGGTCTTGGGATCGGTAAACCGCCATGCCTTGGCAAGGCCGGGCCGCAGTTCCAGCGTCTCGGGCACGAAGTCGACCAGCGCGTCGTAGAGCGCATAGAGCGTGTCGAAATCGGTGAGGTTGCGGCCGGTCATCGGATCGACCGAGGCCGGGTTGTAGGGAATGGCGACGCGGAGCGTACCGCCCTTGCGCGGGGTCCCCGACTGGGCGAACGCATTGCCGGCCAGCGTCATCGCGGCGGTGCCGGCGACGGCACCCTTCAGCACGGTGCGGCGAGCGATTGTCTTGCGGTTCCGGATGGTCATCGGCGTTCTCCTCGGTATCGGATTTATTCGGCGGCGGCTTTGACGATGCTGCCGGCGAAATGGCAGGCGACAAAGCGCCCGGGTTCAAGCTCGCGCCATTCCGGCACGCGTGTCGAGCATTCGCTGACCGCGTGCGGGCAGCGGGTATGGAAGCGGCAGCCGCTGGGCGGGTCCAGCGGGCTGGGGATTTCGCCCTTCAGGACGATGCGGACATTGTTGCGGAGATACGCCGGCACCGGCTCCGGCTCGGCCGAGAGCAGCGCCTGCGTATAGGGATGCAGCGGCTGCGCCATGATCGCATCGGCCGGCCCCAGCTCGACGATCTTGCCGGCATACATCACCGCGACCCGGTCACTGATATGGGCGACGACGCGCAGGTCATGGCTGATGAAGACGTAGGTGAGCTTGAATTCCTTCTGCAGGTCGGCGAACAGATTCAGCATGTCCGCCTGGATCGACACGTCGAGGGCCGCGACCACTTCATCGCAAACGATCAGCCTGGGCTCCAGCACCAGGGCGCGGGCGATATTCGCGCGCTGCTTCTGACCGCCGGAAATCTCATGCGGATAACGGCCGACGAGCTCGCGCGAGAGCGCGACCTTCTCCAGCATGGCGTGGGTCTTGGCATTGCGCTCGGCCGCCGTCCCGATCCCGGAGATCTCCAAGGGCTCCCGTACGCTCTCGAAGATCGTCATGCGCGGATCGAGGGCCGCGTTGGGATCCTGGAAGATGATCTGGAAACCGCGGCGATGCTGCCGCAGCTCGCTCTTGCTGAGCGCGAACGGATCCTTGCCGTCGTGTAGAATGCGGCCGCCTGTCGGCTTCAGCAGGCAGACAATGCCGCGGCCAACGGTCGTCTTGCCGGAGCCGGACTCGCCGATGACGCCGAACGTCTCGCCCGGCTGCACCTTGAAGCTGATGCGGTCGACAGCCTTGGCGACCTGTCCGCGCTTCCGCCCACGGAAATGGATTTCGACATTCTCAACCGTGAGGATCGGCGTGCCGGCCGTGGTCATGCCGCCGCTCCCGACAGGGTCAGCTCGTTATGACGGCGGCAGCGGACGTGGCGCTCCCCTGCCCCGGTCAGCACCTGCGGCTGCGCGCAGGGCATTTCGGCAAAGGTGCAGCGCGGTCCAAAACGGCAGCCGGATGGCATCTCGTCCGGCGAGGGCACGCGGCCGGGGATCGACGGCAGTTTGGTTTTACGCTGGCTTTCATGCGGTAGCGAATTCAACAGGCCGGCCGTATAGGGATGCAGCGGCCGCCCGAGAATGTCCTCGACAGGACCGTCCTCGACCACCTGCCCCGCATACATGGTCAGCATGCGCGAGCAGCTTTCCGCAACCAGCCCCAGATTGTGGGTGATGAACAGGATCGCGGTGCCGGTGCGCTGGCCGAGTTCGAGCAGCAGATCCATGATCTGCGCCTGGATCGTGACGTCCAGCGCCGTGGTCGGCTCGTCGGCGACGAGCAGGCGCGGCTCGCAGGCCAGCGCCATCGCAATCATCACCCGCTGGCGCATGCCGCCAGACAGGCTCATCGGATACATCGAAATGACATTGCGCGGCGACGGAATGCCGACGGCGGCGAGCGAATCGACCGCGCGCTCCAGCGCTGCCTTGCGCGAGAGCGGGAAATGCGTGCGCACGGTTTCCGCGATCTGGTCGCCGACGGTAAACACCGGATCGAGCGCGCTCATCGGCTCCTGGAAGATCATGGCGATGCGGCGCCCCCGCACCTTGCGCATCTCCGCCTCGCTGTAGCGGGCGATGTCCTCGCCCTCGAAGATCATGCTGCCCGTCCGTTGGCAGCCGCGCTGCGGCAGCAGGCCGAGGATGGAGAGCGCGGTCAGCGATTTGCCACAGCCGCTCTCGCCGACAATGCCGACAACCTCGCCGGGACGGACGGTCAGCGACACGTTGTTGAGAACCTGATTCCAGCCATCATCGCTGCGAAATGAGACGCAGAGATCCTTGACGGCGAGAAGCGCGTCGCCGGCGGCGGTTGTCTGTCCCTGCATCGTCATTGAAATCGCGCTCCGTCCCTCAGATCACAGGGCCTTGGCCGCTGCGGTCCGCAGAGTCACTCTAAATCCCGCCGGATTCAATCGTTCTGACGCTCGTCTGACGTCCCTCGGCTGCCCACCGGTGGGCGAGCGGTCAGTTTGGGACTGTGTCGGGGGTGCGCAAATGACAGGCAACCAGATGTCCGGGCCGTGCCTCCTGAAAAACCGGCGCTTCCACGCGGCACCGGTCGAAAACATAGGGGCACCGCGTATGAAAGCGGCATCCGGAGGGTGGGCGGATGGGACTAGGGACATCGCCGGAGAGGATGATCCGCTTGCCCCGCACCCGCGTCGGCTCGGGCTCCGGCACCGCCGAGAGCAGGGCTTCGGTATAGGGATGCAGCGGCTCGCGGAAGAGCGATTTCTTATCAGTCATCTCGACGATCTTGCCGAGATACATCACGGCGACCCGGTGGCTGATATGCTTCACCACCGCCAGATCGTGCGCGATGAACAGATAGGACAGGTTGTACTCGTCCTGCAGGTCCATCAGCAGATTGATCACCTGCGCCTGCACCGAGACATCGAGCGCCGAGACCGGCTCGTCGCCGATGATCAGCTTGGGATTAAGCGCGAGCGCGCGGGCGATCCCGAGACGCTGGCGCTGACCGCCGGAGAATTCATGCGGATAGCGGCGCATCTGTTCGGCCCGCAGGCCGACACGCTTGAACAGGCCGGCGACCCGGTCCTCGACCTCCTGGCCCTTTGCCAGACCGTAGTTCGTGATCGGTTCGCCGACGATGGCGCCCGCTGACATGCGCGGGTTCAGCGACGAATAGGGGTCCTGGAAAATCACCTGCATCTCGCGGCGATGCGGCCGCATCTCGCCCGGCGACAGGTTGGTGATGTCCTTGCCCTGCAACGTCACCTTTCCCGCCGTCGGTTCCAGCAGCTTGAGAATGGTCTTGCCGGCCGTCGATTTGCCGCAGCCGCTTTCGCCGACCAGGCCCAGCGTCTCGCCGGGCTGGATGCTGAAGCTGATATCGTCGACAGCGTAGACATTGCCGCGCAGGCGGGAAAACAGGCCGCCCCGGATCGGAAAATGCTTCTTCAGTCCCTCGACCTGGAGAAGCGGCGCCACCGGTGCCTGGCTCATGCGGGCCGCCCCGCGGCAGCCACATCGCGCCAGTTCCAGCAGGCGACCAGATGACCGTTCATCGCGTTCTCGATCGGCGGAAATTCCGCGCGGCAGCGATCCGTCGCGAAGGTGCAGCGCGGCGCGAAACTGCAGCCGCGAATCTCGGTCTTGAGCGACGGCACCATGCCGGGGATTTCGGCGAGGCGGTGGCGGCTGTCGTCGTCGCCGTCGTCGCCAATCTTGGGAATGGCGCCCATCAGGCCGCGCGTGTAGGGGTGAAGCGGTGTCGCGAACAGGTCGTTGACCGCCGCCTCCTCAACCTTGCGCCCGGCATACATGACCACAACCCGCTGCGCTGTCTCGGCGATCACGCCGAGATCGTGCGTGATCAGGATGACCGCGGTCCCGAGCTGCTCCTTGAGGTCCTGGATCAGGTGCAGGATCTGCGCCTGGATCGTGACATCGAGCGCCGTGGTCGGCTCGTCGGCGATCAGCACCTTGGGATTGCAGCTCAGCGCCATGGCGATCATCACGCGCTGGCGCATGCCGCCCGACAGATGGTGCGGGTACTGCTTGATCCGCCGCTCCGCCTCGGGAATACGGACCAGGGTCAACATCTCGACAGCCCGCTTCAGCGCCGCGCGGTGATCGAGGCCCTGATGCAGCATCAGTGTCTCGGCGATCTGATTGCCGATCGAGAGCACCGGGTTCAGCGACGTCATCGGCTCCTGGAAGATCATCGAGATGTCGTTGCCGCGCAGATGGCGCATCTCGGTTTCCGAGAAATCGAGCAGATTGCGGCCCTGAAAACGGATCTGCCCGCCGACGATCTTGCCGGGCGGCTGCGGAATGAGCCGCAGGATCGACAGCGCGGTGATGCTCTTGCCGCAGCCGGATTCGCCGACCACGCCCAGCGTTTCGCCTTTCGCCAGACCGTAAGACACGCCATCGACGGCGCGTACGACACCGTCACGGGTGAAAAAATGGGTCTGGAGATTATCAATCTCCAGAATATTCTCGGCCGTCTCTTTCGACGGCACGAGACCGGGAGCAGTCATCACGCCGGTCACATCCGCCTCGCCAGCCGCGGATCGAGCGCGTCGCGCAGCCCGTCGCCGACCAGATTGATCGCCAGCACCGTCACGGACAGGAAGAGACCCGGGATGATGACGATATAAGCGGCCACCTGAAACAGGGTGCGGCCCTCGGCGATGATATTGCCCCAGCTCGGCACCGTCGGCGGCACGCCGGCGCCAAGGAAGCTCAGGATCGCCTCTGTGATGATGGCCGAGGCGCAGATATAGGTCGCCTGCACGATCAGCGGCGCGGTGGTATTGGGCAGGATATGCCGCAGGAGGATCTTCCACGCGCGCGTGCCGGTTGCGCGGGCCGCCTCGACAAACGGCTGCTCGCGCAAGCTCAGCACAAGGCCGCGCACCAGCCGCGTGACGCGCGGCACCTCGGCAATGGTGATGGCCACGATGACGTTCTCGATACTGGCGCGCGTCAGCGCCATCAGCGCGATGGCCAGCAGGATCGGCGGGATGGCCATCAGCCCGTCCATGATGCGCATGATGATCGAATCGGCGGTCCGGTTGAAGCCGGCGACCAGCCCGATCGCCAGGCCCGCGAGAGTGCTGCAGATCGCCACGCCGAAGCCGACAATAAGCGAAACGCGCGCACCGTACAGGATGCGGCTGTAGATATCGCGGCCGATCATGTCGGTGCCGAACCAGTATTGCTCGCTTGGCTGGCGCAGCCGCCGCACCGGGCTTAACGCGTTCGGATCGATGGATGTGAGAAACGGCGCGAAGATCGCCATCAGGACCAGCAGAGTCAGGATCGTGCCGCCGATGATGATCGTCGGGTGGCGGCGCACGGCCTCGCGCCACGTCATCCGCTTCGCAACCGGTAAATCGATTGACTGGTCGACGAGCGCGGACGACATCAGTAACGGATCCGCGGATCGAGGAAGGTATAGGAGATATCGATGGCGAGATTCACGAACACATAGAGCGCCGAGAAAACCAGCACCGCGCCCTGGATCACCGGGTAGTCGCGGCGCAGGATCGCATCGACCGTGAGGCGGCCGATCCCGGGAATGGCAAAGACCGTTTCGGTCACCACCACCCCTGAAATCAGCAGCGCGATGCCGATGCCGATGGTTGTGACGATGGGGACGGCGGCATTCTTCAGAGCGTGGCCCAGCAGGATCTTGCGCGTGCCGAGGCCCTTGGACTGGGCGGTGCGGATGTAATCCTGGCTCAGCACCTCCATCATCGAGGCGCGGGTCATGCGGGCGATGAGCGCGGCGAAAATCCACCCCAAAGCCAGCGACGGCATGACCATGTTGGGCAGGAAGGCCCAGAAGCCCTCCTTGATGCTGACATAGCCCTGCACCGGCAGCCATTCGAGGGTCAGCGAGAAGCCAAGCACCATGCCGTAGGCGATCACAAAGACGGGAAACGAGAAGCCGAGCACGGCAAAGCCCATGATCGCGCGGTCGATCCAGGTGCCGGATTTCCACGCCGCGATCACACCCATCGGGATCGCCAGCGTCAGGCCGACAATCAGCACGCAGATCGCAAGGGCCAGGGTCGGCTCGATCCGCTGGACGATCATGTCGAGCACCGGCTGATTGCTGTAGATCGACAGACCGAAATCGCCGCGCACGATGTTCCAGAGCCAGGTGCCGAACTGCACCAGGAACGGCTTGTTCAGCCCGAGATTCTCGCGGATACGCTCGATATCCTGAAGCGAGGCATGATCGCCCGCGATCAGCGACGCCGGATCGCCGGGGGTGAGATAGAGCAGCGAAAAAACAACGACAGCCACCACGCCCATGACGGGAATGGTGGCAAGAAGCCGTTGAATTAAATAAGAAAACACTGGAATTCAGGCACCGGCCGGGCGCCGAAGCGCCCGGCCGTTTCGATCATCAGGCCCGCCGGACGTTCCAGAAGGTCGGCTGACCGTTCAGCACGCCGGTGATGTTGCTGCGGTATCCCGTCGGCGCAAGCGCCTGACCGAGCGGGATATAAGGCACGTCCTCGAAGCATTGAAGCTGCATCTGTTCGCCCAACTTCTTCTGCTGTTCTACGCTAGTCGCCTGGAACCACTCGTTGCGCAGTTCCTCGATTTTCGGCGAGGTCGGCCAGCCCGGCGCCGCACTCCTGCCGTTGCCGCGCTGAAGCAGATGCCCGGCGGGGTTCAACTGGTTAATGCCGTTGTCCATGATGCAGTACATGTTCCAGCCGCCGGCCGACGGCGGATCCATCTTCGGACGGCGCTGGACAATGGTTGTCCAGTCGACCGACTGGTAGTCGAGGTTGATGCCGACCTGCTTGAACCAGTCGGCGGTCACATCGCTCATGATCTTGATGTAGCTGATATCGACAGCCACCATCATGGAGACCTTCTCGCCCTTGTAACCGGCGGCCTCGAGATCGCGCTTTACCTTGGCGTAATCGCGCTTGCTGGTCAGCTTCTCCATGCCGGCTTTGCTTTCCATCGGCGAGCCCGGCACGAAAAAGCCGACTTCGTCCTTCCACAGCGACTTGTCGGCGCCGTTGATCGCAATCATGTAGTCGGACTGCTGGATGCCGCCCAGCAGCGCGCGCCGGATCGCCGGATTGTCGAACGGCGGCTGCAGGTGGTTGAAGCGCATATACGCCACCAGACCCAGCGGCGAGATCACCTTGATGGTGATGTTGCGGTTGTTGCGCAGACGCGGCAGCAGATCGGGATTCGGCGTCTGCAGCCAGTCGATCTCGCCGCGCTCCAGCGCCGCCGAGGCGGTCGCCGGATCCTGGATGATCGTCCACTCGACGCGATCAAACGACGGCCGTTTCGGGCCCGCGAGCATCTGCGTCACGCCGCTGCTGCGCGGCACGTAATCGGCGTTGCGCTCGTAGACGAGGCGCGAGCCGGGCACACGCTCGTTGGCAACGTATTTGTACGGGCCGCTGCCGATGACCTCGGTGATGGGCTTGAGGGGATCAGTATTGGCGAGGCGCTCGGGCATCATCGGGCACAGCAGCGCCAGCGGCTTGGCCAGCGCATCCGCCAGCAGCGGGAACGAGTGCTTGAGCTTGAAGACGATGGTCTTGTCGCCATCGTGCGTGATCTCGTTGGCGGCGGCCTTCACGGCCTGGCCGAAGGAATCGCGCTCGGCCCAGCGCCGGACGCTGGCCGCGCAGTCGCGCGCCAGAACCCGCTCGCCATCATGCCATTTGAGCCCGTCGCGCAGCGTCATGCGCCACTCCAGGCCGTTATTCTCGATGGTATGGCCTTCGACCATCTGCGGATGCGCTTTGTAGCTGTCGTCGAGACCGTAGAGCATGTCGTAGACGAGATAGGCGTGCTCGCGCGTCTGCGCCGACTGGGTCACGATCGGGTCAAAGACCACGACGTCGGCTTCCGGGACGAACTTGATGACGCGATTGGCCTGCGCCTGGACGATGGACGGTGCGCCGAGCTTGGCGGCACCCGCAAGGGCCGCGCTCCCTGCGAGGAACGTGCGACGTTTCATGGCTTTGCCTCTCCCTATATTTGATTTTGGTTTTGCTATTTTGCCGGCCTCTGCGGGCCGTTTTCAGACCGTCATATATGCGGCCGATCGTTGTTGTTGGTCCGGCGATCGCCCGACAGCCAGCGCTTCAGCTCCGAATGGGCATCCTTGCGGCGCATCTCGTAAATCTTGTCGGAACCCGGCGCATCGACCGTGAACTCGAAGCGGAATCCGTCCGGCGAGGTGAGATAGAGCGAGTAGCAATAGCCGTGATCGATGGTCCGGTAGGTGATGCCGGCCTTATCCAGGCGCCCGATGATCTCGTCCTGCGTCGCCTTGGTTGTCTTGATCGCCATATGGAGCGAGCCGCCAGTCGGCTGGAAGATCATGCGGTTCCGCTCCCAGCAGTCCTCATCGGCGTACTGGAAATAGGCGATCGCGCTGCCATCGGCAAATTCATAGAACGTGTGGCAGTAATCGGCCTCGCGACCGACCTCATGCCGGAACGTACGCTCGCACCAGGTCGCGACCAGGGGAATGCCGAGCACCTCTTCCATGAAGTGGCGAGTGGATTCCTGATCTTTGACGGCAAAAGCCTGATGGTGCAGGCGCAGGGGGAGCTGGGCGAGCTGTTGCGGCTTCGCGTGAAGCCGAGCGTTATCATCGGGCATGACGACCTCCCTACTCTCTTATGGTGTGATTCTACACGCCTGTGCCCGCCAGATAAAGGCGGCTGGCTTGCCCACATCCGACATTTCACGCGTTAGTGTGGTGGAAAACCTAGGCTTTTCGCCTCAGGGATTGACGGGCGTTTGACGGCGCCGCCGGCATCGCCCACACACGCGGCAGGGTGCTATAGACAGCCCCCGCCCACCCAAAATCTGAATGTCCTCCGGTATGGCTTCCCCGCCTCTTCTAGCTTTGCGCGATGCAACGGTTCGCTTCGATGGCCGCCCCACGTTCGAGGGGGTTTCGGTGGCGCTGGGGATCGGCGACCGCGCCTGCCTCGTCGGGCGCAACGGCAGCGGCAAATCGACCCTGTTGAGGGCACTTGCGGGTGTGATCGAACTGGATGGTGGCACGGTCTTCCGGCAGCCCGGGGCCAAGATCGCCTATGTCCCGCAACTCCCGATCTTCGATCCCGCCGCGACCGCCCGCGAGTTCGTCGGCGAAGGTCTGCACGGCGATGCCGATGAACAGCGCCACCTGGTCGAGCAGATCCTGGAAGAAGTCGGCATCCCGCCCGACCGCGGCCTCGCCAACCTGTCCGGCGGCGAGAGCCGGCGGGTCAGCCTTGCCCATGCGCTGGTCAGCGATCCCGATATCCTGCTGCTGGACGAGCCGACCAACCACCTCGATATCGTCGCGGTGGAGTGGCTGGAAGAACGCCTGCTGGCCCATCGCGCCGGCCTGCTTTTGATCAGCCATGACCGCGCATTTCTGAGACGCCTGTCGCAGCGCACCCTGTGGCTGGATCGCGGCACCATCCGCGAGCACGACCGGGGCTATGCCAGTTTCGACGAATGGTCGGAAGGCATCCTGACCGCGGAAGCCGCGACTGAAGCCAAGCTCGACAAGCTGATCCTCAAAGAGACGGTGTGGTCGCGCGAAGGCATCTCCGCCCGCCGCAAGCGCAATCAGGGCCGCGTGCGGCGCCTCGCGGCGATGCGCGGCGAAGTGGCGCAGCGGGTCAAGACCGGCACGGCGGTGCTCGGCACCGCCAGCGCCGAAGCCGGCGGCCGTCTGGTCATTGAGGCGGAGAATGTGTCCAAGTCGTTTACCGGCGCGGATGGCGAGAAGGTCATCATCCGCGATTTCTCGACCCGCATCATGCGCGGAGACCGTATCGGCGTGATCGGCCGCAACGGCGCGGGTAAGTCGACCCTGATCGGCCTGCTGGCCGGGTCCATCGCGCCGGATAGCGGCACCGTGCGGCACGGCACCAACCTGCTTCTGGCGACCTTCGATCAGATGCGTACGTCGCTCAACCTTGAGCAGACCCTGTGGTCGTGCCTGACCGATGGCGGCAACGACAACGTCATGGTTCAGGGTAAGCCGCGCCACGTGGCGTCGTATCTCAAGGACTTCCTGTTCGAGGATCGCCAGTTCCGCGCCAAGGTCGCGACCCTGTCGGGCGGGGAGCGCAACCGCCTGCTGCTGGCCAAGATCCTGGCGCAGCCATCCAACCTGCTGATCCTCGACGAGCCGACCAACGACCTCGACATGGAAACCCTCGATCTGCTGCAGGAAGTCCTGTCCGACTATGACGGCACGCTGCTGTTGGTCACCCATGACCGCGATTTTCTCGACCGGCTGGTGACCAGCACCATCGCGGTCGAGGGCGACGGCATCGTCCATGAATATGTCGGCGGCTATACCGACTATCTGCGCCAGCGCCGCGAGATCCGCGCGCCCAAAGCCACGCCGGAGAAGAAGGAAGCTGCGCCCGTCGAGCCCATCCGCGAGCGCGCGGTCACCAAGCTCAGCTACAAGGATCAGCGCGACCTCGACCTGCTGCCGGGCGTGATCGCCAAGCTGGAGGCGGATAAAGCTTCGCTTGAGGCGGCACTGGCCGACCCCAAGCGCTTCACCAGCGACCGGTCCGCAATGACCGAGGCCATGACAAAACACGCGGCGATCGTGCAGAAGCTGGCGGAGACTGAAGAACGCTGGCTGGCCCTGGCCGAACGCGAAGAAGAAATCACGCGCAGCCGGTCGACGCGGAGCAGCTAGGATAAAAAGAGAGAGCCCATAAAAACAACTGTCATCCCAGCGAAAGCTGGGACCCAGCTGCTGGGTGGTTGCCGTAGTTAACAGCCCGTGTGACTACGTAAAGTCAGCACCACTTGGGTCCCAGCTTTCGCTGGGATGACAGATGGTGAACATGAGATCGAAACGCGGGTTCGATCCCGGCAGATCAAACCCTACGCCAGATCCTCGGCCTTCAGTTCCATCGGCGTGCCGTGCGGCGTGCGTTCGGCGACGCGGTGCCAGGCGTCGCGGTAGCGTGCCAGCGTCTGCGGATCGGTTGCGCCCTTCTGCGTGACCAGGCGCTCCAACGCGTTCAGCCAGTGATAGTAGTAAGTGTCTCCAAGATCGGGGTCGCCCGAGGCCTGTGCGCGCTTGATCTCCTCGGCCAATGTTGCCGCCCATTCCGGCCAGGTGAACAGCCCACGCTGGTACAACGCGACGGCCATGGAAAACGCTTCGGCTTCCCAGGGTTCACGAAAGACCGGTCCGTCCGGCCCCTTGGGTAGATTGGGGAGCGCCTCGGCCGCGGCAATCGCAGCGGATTGATCGGTGCCGCTCATCTCATTCCCGCACCAGATACGGCTCAAACGCTTCGACCGACACCTTGATATTCGGATCGGTCTCATCGCCCCACAGCTCCCGCCCGCTGAACACGACCGTGTAGAGCCATTGCGGGTCCTCGCCAGCACCGGTCGTCACGGAATCCGGATAGACATGGCAGCCGCGCACGGCATCGATCACGCCCAGCTTGTCGCGGGCATAACGCGGCAGGCGCGTGTGATGCGTCGGATGGCTGTTGATGGTGCGAACGCGGTCGCCCACCCGGAACTTCGCCTCGGTGCGCGGCGGACGGTTGAAGTTGCCGCGTGTCATGCCTTTCTCGACATCGGCAACGGAGAGCGGGCGCGCTGGCTTTGTGGCGGCCACCAGCGCCTTGCCAGCCTTGATCTCGTCTTCGCTGACCAGATCATGCTGTTTCAACTGGCGGGTCAGACCCAGCAGCCAGCGCTCGTAATAGGAGACGGCAAGATAGGTGCGCGGCGGCAGCCGTTCCTGCGTCGCCCGCGCATCGTCGATGCCCCATAGACCGAGCACGCGCAGCGCGTTCTGCATCGCATGCACCCGCCCCTCCCACTTGCCGTGGAAGACCGGCTCGTTGGGCTCCGGCTCGACCGGACCGAAGCCATGCATGCCGCCCATGTCGTGAATGGAGTTCACCGCACCATCTCCGAGGGCTGCTTCGCAAGGCCGGTGCCGATCATGCTGTCGCGCGTGACGAGACCGGCCAATTTCTCTTCGCTCCAGCCTTCGGTGCCGGCGGGACGTTGCGGCACGACGATGTAACGGGTCTCGGCCGTCGAATCCCAGATGCGGATTTCCTGGTTCGCTGGCAGTGCGACGCCGAAATCCTTCAGCACGCCGCGCGGATCCATGACGGCGCGCGAGCGATACGGCGCGGATTTGTACCAGACCGGCGGCAGGCCCAGCACTTCCCACGGATAGCAGGAGCACAAGGTGCAGACGACGAGGTGGTGCACCTGATCGGTGTTCTCGACCGCGATCAGGTCGGCCCCGACCGGGCTGACGGCACCCAGCGAATTGGCGGCCTCGGTCGCGTTGGCCAGCAGCTTGCGCTTGAACTCCGGATCGACCCAGGCCCGCGCCACGATGCGGGCGCCGTTATGCGGCCCGACTTTCTTTTCGTACATCTGCACGATGGCATCCAGCGCCGCAGGGTCGATATAACCCTTTTGCGACAGGATCGTTTCCAGTGCCCGCACGCGCGCCTGAACATCCGTCAGCTCGGAATGATCGGGATGGTCATGGTCGTGGTGATGATCATGGCCGTGATGATCGTGACCGGACATCGAGCCTCACTCCTTGAGAGATTTGGAGGCGACTTCGTACACGTCGCGCGACAGGTTGGGCGCCGCCAGCACCCGCTCCAGCGCCGCCTTCATCTTCTTCTGCCGTCCTTCGTCGAAGCGCGCCCAGCGCCCCAGCGGCGTCAGCAGCCGCGCCGCGACCTGCGGGTTCAGGACGTTCAGCTCGATCGTGCGGTCGGCATGGAAATCATAACCCGAGCCGTCGGCGGCGTGATAGCGCAACGGATTGCCGACCGTGAAACTGCCGATCAGCGCCCGCACCTTGTTGGGGTTCTTCATGGAAAAAGCCGGATGGCTCATCAAAGCGACCACACTCTTCAAGGTATCGGGCAGTTCCGACACCGCCTGCAGCGCCAGCCATTTGTCGATGACCAGACCGTTACCCTTGAAGCGACTGTAAAAATCGTCGAGTGCCGCCTGACGGTCCGGGCCGGCGATATCGACCAGCTCGCGCAAGGCCGCCATGCGGTCCGTCATGTTATCGGCGCTGCGATACTGGCCCGTCAGAAGCTTGAGCACCGCCGGATCGTCGCCGGCCAGCAGCGCAAGATAGGACAGCGCGACATTCTTTAGTGCGCGCCGGCCCGCCGGCGCGGCATCGGGGCTGTAAGCGCCCGTATCGCGGTTCGCGTCATAGACGCGCTGGAAGTCGACCCGCAGTGCGGTGACGATCTGCTTTCGGAGCGCCTCGCCCACGGCATGCACGGCTTCCACGTCGACAACCTTCATGCGGTCGGCAAGGTAGTCGTGACCGGGCAGCGAGATCGCGTCGGCCGCAAAGGCATTGTCGATCGACGTATCACGCAGGATCTCGCCGATGGCGTCGATGAAGCCCCGGTCGAACGTCATCTTCTCGCCGCGCTGATGTGCCGCAATACCCCGCAGCATCAGTTCGACCGCGTATTGCTGGCCCGCTTCCCACCGCGCGAAAGGGTCGGGGTCGTTGGCCATGAGGAAGGCGCGTTCCGCGCCGCTCTTCTCGGCCTTGATATTGACCGGTGCGGAGAAAAAGCGATTGAGCGAGACGGCTTTCGGCTCCGGCACATTCACGAAGCGGAAGGTCTGGCGCGGTTTGGTGACGGACAGCACGCGGGTTTCGGAGGCCTTGGCGGCTTCGCCTTCCAGACGCAGCGGGATGCTGCCGCCCTGCGCATCCAGCAGGCCGACGGCGAGCGGGATCAGCATCGGCTGCTTGTCGGGCTGGCCCGGCGTCGGCGGCACGCGTTGCGCCACCTCAAGCTCGTAAGTGCCGGTGCCCGACTCATATTTGCCTGCGATGTCGAGCTCCGGCGTGCCGGCCTGGCTGTACCAGAGACGGAACTGGCTGAAATCCGCCTTGTTGGCGTCTTCCATCGCCGCCGCGAACTGGTCGCAGGTGGCGGCCTCGCCGTCATGGCGCTCGACGTAGAGCTTCATGCCCTTCTGGAAGCCGTCCTCGCCGAGCAGGGTGTGCATCATGCGAATGACTTCGGCGCCCTTCTGGTAAACCGTCGCCGTGTAGAAATTATTGATCTCGATATAGGAATCGGGGCGCACGGGATGCGCCATCGGTCCCGCGTCTTCCTGAAACTGACGCCCGCGCAGGCCGCGCACCGCGCCGATGCGTTCCACCGGGCGCGAGCGCATGTCGGCCGAGAATTCCTGATCGCGGAAGACGGTGAGGCCTTCCTTGAGGCTGAGCTGGAACCAGTCGCGGCAGGTGATGCGGTTGCCGGTCCAGTTGTGGAAATACTCATGCGCGACTACTGCCTCGATCCCGACGAAATCGCCGTCGGTCGCGGTCTCGGCGTCGGCCAGGATGTATTTGTCGTTGAAGACGTTGAGGCTCTTGTTCTCCATCGCCCCCATGTTGAAATCGCTGACGGCAACGATGTTGAACAGGTCGAGATCGTATTCCAGACCGAACCGCTCCTCGTCCCAGCGCATGGAGCGCTTGAGCGAGTCCATGGCATATTCGGTGCGCGCCTCCTTGCCGTGCTCGACATAGATGCGCAGCGTCACGTCGCGGCCGGTGCGGGTCCGGAATTTGTCCTCGCGATGCGCGAGATCGCCTGCAACCAGCGCGAAGAGGTAGCTCGGCTTGGGAAACGGATCGTCCCAGACGGCGAAATGCCGGTTGCCGTCCAGCGCGCCCGACTCCGTCAGGTTGCCGTTCGACAGCAGGACCGGATAGGCCTTGCGGTCGGCGCGGATGGTCGTGCGGTAAACCGACATCACGTCCGGACGGTCCGGGAAATAGGTGATGCGCCGGAAGCCTTCCGCCTCGCACTGGGTGCAGAAGACATTGCTGGAGATATAGAGGCCGGTCAGCTTGCTGTTAGCGCTGGGGTGGATCGCGGTTTCGATCTCCAGCGTGAAACTCTTGGGCACCGCCGGAATGGTCAGGCTGGTGGGGCCGACCGTGTAATCCTTCTCCGCCAGGGTTCGTCCGTCGAGCTTCAGCGACACCAGCTCCAGCTCTTCGCCATCCAGCACCAGCGGGCGGCCGCCCTCGCCGGCGGCGCGGATGGCCAGTGTGGCCGTGACCCGCGTGGTTTCAGGGTCGAGGTCGAACGCCAGGTCGACGCGTTCCACCCGATAGTCGGGGGCGCGGTAGTCCTCGCGGCGGATGGTTTTGGGCTGCTCTTCGATCTTGATCATGCGCCATCCTAGCAAGGGTGATGCC
The DNA here is from genome assembly GCA_965279355.1 of Alphaproteobacteria bacterium. Classification (GTDB taxonomy): domain Bacteria; phylum Pseudomonadota; class Alphaproteobacteria; order CACIAM-22H2; family CACIAM-22H2. The sequence goes on from OZ257155.1 coordinate 2,467,377, forward strand.
GGACTCTAGCGTGTCAAACGAGGCTCGACGAGGCCGCTGTCATGGGGGATAACACGCCTCCAAATCAGCCTTCAGAGAGGGGAAGACGATGATCAAGCGGCATGAAGTCGGCGTGCGGATGAGCCAGGCGGTCGAGCATGGCGGCGTGGTGTACCTGGCGGGCCAGGTGGCCAACGATCCCAAGCCGACGGTCGCGGAGCAGACGCAGCAGATCCTGTCCCAGATCGACAAGCTGCTGGCCGCCGCGGGCAGCGACAAAAGCAAGCTGCTGTCGGCGACGATCTACCTGACCGACATCAAGACCTTCGCCGAGATGAACGGCGTGTGGGAAAAGTGGGTCTCAGCCGGCAATACCCCCGCCCGCGCCACCGTCGAAGCCCAGCTCGCGGCGCCGCAATACAAAGTCGAGATCGTGGTGATTGCGGCGAAGTAACCGCCGCTGCCGCGTCAATAGGAGCGCGGCAGGCCCAGAACGTGTTCCGCGAGATAGGACAGGATCAGGTTCGTCGAGATCGGCGCCACCTGATACAGGCGCGTCTCGCGGAATTTACGCTCGATATCGAATTCCTCGGCAAAGCCGAAACCGCCATGGGTCTGGACGCACATGTCCGCCGCCGCCCATGACGCGTCGGCGGCCAGCAGCTTCGCCATATTGGCTTCCGCGCCGCACTCCGCGCCTGCTTCATAGAGCAACGCCGCCTGGTGCACCATGAGCTCGGCCGCACGCATCTGGGCGTAGGCCTTGGCGATAGGGAACTGCACGCCCTGGTTCTGACCGATCGGGCGGCCGAACACGACGCGCTCCTTGGCGTAAGCGCTGGCTTTCTCGATGAACCATTTCGCGTCGCCGACACATTCGGCGGCGATCAGGATGCGCTCCGCATTCATGCCGGAGAGGATGTAGCGGAACCCCTTGCCTTCCTCGCCGATGAGATTGGCGACGGGAACCTTGAGGTCGTCGAAGAAGAGCTCGGTCGTCGCGTGATTCATCATGGTGCGGATCGGCCGGATGGTGAGGCCCTTTCCGCGCGCCTCGCGCAGATCGACGATCAGCACCGACAGGCCGTCGGTGCGCTTCGCGACCTTGTCGCGCGGCGTGGTGCGGGCTAGCAGCAGCATCAGATCCGAATGCTCGGTCCGCGAGATCCAGATCTTCTGGCCGTTGACCCGGTAGACGTCACCGTCGCGTTGCGCCGTGGTGCGCAGGCTGAGCGTATCGGTCCCCGAGGTCGGCTCCGTGACGCCGAACGCCTGCAGCCTGAGCGCGCCAGTCGCGATCTCCGGCAGGTAGCGCTTCTTCTGCTCGGGACTGCCGTGCCGCAGCACGGTCCCCATCGTGTACATCTGCGCATGGCAGGCGGCCCCGTTGCAGCCGGCGGCCTGGATTTCTTCCATGATCGCAGCTGCGGCGCTCATAGACAGGCCGCTGCCGCCGTATTCCTCCGGGATCAGCGCCGCGAGGAACCCCGCCTCGGTCAGCGCATTGACGAATTCGGTGGGGTAGCTCTTGTCGCGATCGCAGTCGCGCCAATACTGGCCCGGGAACCGGGCGCAGAGATCGCGCACCGATTTGCGGATATCGTCGAAAGACTCAGCGGAAGCTTGCATGTCGGGCGAAGATACAGGCTGCCTTGCATCCCCGTCCAGTTACGCCCAATCGGCGCTCACGAGGGCCAGGGCAGGCGCCACACTCGGCCGGCAAGATCGGCAACCGGCTCCACGATATTATCGAAGCGCATGGTGATGCGTTCCTTGCCGTAGGGCTGCCAAGGTGGCATGTCTGCGTGGTTCGGGTTGCCGGTGCGCGCAAACGCCGCCCAGGCCTGCTGCATGACATGGCCGAGCCGAGCCATCGAGCGGGGATCGCCGCCCTTCAGCATCGGCGCGCCCGGCCAGTCTGCGAAATTGTTCAGCATGAACGGGATCTCGATGCAGTGGCAGGATTCGAAGCCCGACGACGGCGACTGCCAGTCGAACTGGAACATGTAGACCGGCTTGCCCATCGCCGCGCGCGCATCGCCGTATTGCAGCCCCAGCATGCGGAAGACGCGATCGGTGTTCAGGTCGGCCAGAGCCGTCGCCGGACGCTGGTCGGTGCGGAAGCGGCGATATTCATCGAAATACTCGCTGCCGCGCGGGCCCATGACGCGCACGAATTCCGCGCGGACCGTCGCCTCGTCGGCCTTCTTCACTTCCTCGTCGATCACGTAGAACGCCGCCATTTCCTCGCGGGTCGTGCCGACCATGATGTCGACATCCGGACTCGCGCCCGCGTTCAGTGCCGCGACGATGTCGGCCGGCAGGATCGCGCCGTCGGCGGTCAGGCTGAACGGCGGCGCGACGTCGCCGAACTTCTTTTCCAGGCGGCCAAGCTCGCCCTGCGCCGCAATGAATTTCTCGAACGGCACCGTCTTGAGTTGCGCGGCATCCTTGCGGTCGATCTTGAGAATATCCAGCAACCGGCCCGCGATCCGTTCGGCATCCGCCGCCGTCCGCGCCATGCGTCCGAACGGCGTGCTCTGCATGATCGCGTGATGGAACAGCCCCCTGGCCGCCGGCATCACCAGCATGCCCGCGATCGAGCCTGCCCCAGCCGACTGTCCGACTACCGTCACGTTCGAAGGATCGCCGCCGAACGCCGCGATGTTGTCGCGGATCCACCGCAGGGCCTGCACCTGGTCCTGAAGGCCGAGATTGCCGCCGCTGACCCCCGGCAGATACAGGAAGCCGAGCGCGCCAAGACGATAGTTAAGCGAGACCGTCACGACGTCGGCGTTGGCCGTCATGCGCTCGCCGGAATACCAGGCCAGCGACCCGGCGCCGCTGGAATACGCGCCGCCATGGATCCACACGACGACCGGGCGCTTTTTGGCATCAATGGCCGGCGTCCATAGTGTGAGGGTGAGGCAGTCCTCGCTTTGCGGACTCTCGGATTCGCCCATGACATGGGCCAGGCGCGATCGGCCCTGCGGCGCGACGGGTCCGTTCTTGGTGGCGTCGCGCACTCCCTGCCACGCCTGTATCGGCTGCGGCGGGGCAAACCGCAGGGCACCGACCGGTGGCGCGGCATAGGGAATGCCGCGAAAGACAGCCACTCCGTTTTCCACCGCGCCGCCAAGCTCGCCCGATGTTGTCCGCGCCGTCGGCGCGCGCGCTGCCGTCATGACCATGAGAGGTCTCCTTCCGTGTTCGTTCGTCTCTTACCGCTGCAGGAACCGGCGTTCGAGCGGCACGATGATCAGCCGCTCTCCCGCGATGAAGATCGCCACAATGGCAAAGCAGGTAGCGAGAAAGGTCGGTGTGTCTGCGGCGGTCTGCGCGCGCAGCATCAGATAGCCAAGGCCGCTCGGCGCCCCCAACAATTCCGAGACCAGCGCGATCTTCCAGGCAATGCCGTAGGCGATGCGAAGCGCCGCCAGCACATAAGGCAACAGCAGCGGCACAATCAGGCGCCGCAGAATCCGCAGGCGCTTGCGGGTGAAGCTGCGGCCCATCTCCATCAGCTCGCGGTCGATCTCGCGCAAGCCTTCGCTGATATTGATCAGGCAGAAGGGAATCAGGATCAGCGTCTCGACAAAGATCACGCCGAAATTGCCGGGCGGGAACCAGATCGCCGCGAGGATCGCCCAGCCGATCGACGGAAACGAGTTCAGGACCGGCTTGATCCGCTCGTCGACGATGGTCTGCAGCAGCGGCACGCGCGCCGCGAGGAAGGCCAACGCGCCGCCGATCAGCAGCGCCGCGATGACCGACACGACGACCCGCCATGTCGAGGCGAAGGTGTGCTGCAGGAAGTTCGGGCTGATGAAGAGGTCGAGCAGTCGGCTGCCGACCGAAAGCGGATTGGGGAGGATGAACTCCGGCAGGCCGAGGGTCAGCACCCACCACGCAATCAGCGCCGCAACCACCAGGCCTTCGCCGACCAGACGCGCCTGGATGGTCGGCGCCGTGCCTGATTGGGTTTCAGAGGGCATAGTGACGCGACAGATGAGTCTGGAGCGGCGAGAAGACGAGCCGGTCCATGCTGTGAACGAAGGCGATGATCACGACGATCGCCGCCAGGATGGTCGCAGTGTCGAATTCCTGTCGCGCCAGATTGATCAGGTAGCCGAGACCGCCATTGCCGCCGAACAGTTCGGCGGTCAGGGTGACCTTCCAGGCAACCCCGAACATGATGCGCAATGTCGCAAAGATGAAGGGATACAGCGCCGGCACAACGACCATCGAAAAGATTGGCCGACGGCGTCGGGTGAAGCTGTTCGCCATCTCGATCAGCTCACGATCGAGATTGGCAAGGCCGGCCGCCATATTGACCATCGCGAACGGCACCAGCACAGCGCTGATGGCGAAGATGACTGTGTTGCCGCCGACCCCGAACCACATCACGGCGAGCAATGCCCAGCCCACCCCCGAAAAAGCGTTCAGAAACGGCCCGAGCCGCTTCTCAATGGCAAATCGCAGGACCGGCAGATAATGCGGCAGGATGGCCAGTAGCGACCCGATCACGAAGGAGACGGCAATCGCGACGCCCACGTGATACAGCGACGCCCCCAGGTGGCCCAGATCGCGGGCATTGGTCAGGAAACCCCAGAGCCGGATCGCAACCTCGACCGGCCCCGGCAGCAGGTAGGACGGCGCAAACAGCGACGCGATCCACCACGCCCCGATAAACAGGACCGTGAAAAGATGCGCGGCAACCTGGCGCGACAGACGAGTGTCGCGCCAGGTTGTGATTTCCCCGGATGTCGCTGCCCCGGTCGTCACGCGCGCAGAGCGTGTTCCCACACCAGGGTGCGGATGTCGGGATAGCTCGGGATGATCCCCATTTCCTTTGACAGGTCGAACAGCTTGTTGATCGCCTCGGCCTGACTCTCGCCGAGGATGGCCGGTATTTCCGAGTTGTTTTCGAACCACCAGGAGAAGAACTCCTTGTCGAGATTGTTCTGCTTGCCGACGGCGGTGAACACCTCGTCCTGGTTGGCCATGACGTAGCGGGCGGATTCGCGCATCATGCGGTTGAACTCGCGATAGGCATCCGGCTTCGCGGCCAGACGCTCCGGATAGGCGATATTCACCGCGCTGACAAAGCGCTGCTTGAACATCTCGATATTGTCGCTGCCGGTTTCCGCGATGCTGCGGAAATCGCCGGATTTCATCGCCCGATAGGTCTGGCTGTGAATCAAGGTCGCCGCATCGATCTGTCCCGCGGCCAATGCGCCAGGCAGGTTCGGTGCCTGGATTTCGATCTGCTTGATGTCGCCGCCTTCGAGAGCCGCATTCATCTTATATTTGTGCTGCAGGGCGAAACGGACCTGGGTGTAGCCGGTCGACCGCAGGCCGTAGGAGCCGAGTGTCTTGCCCTTCAGTTCCTGCGGGGTCTTGATCGGACTGTCCTTCTTGACCCAGATGCCGCCGCCCTGGCCCTTCGGCGACTGCTGAAGCGCGGCGCTCAACACCTTCATCTGCAGTCCGCGCGTGACCGCGGGCGGAATGCCGATGACCGCTGTCATGATGACATCGTACTGCTTCGCCGATGTCGCCTGGATCAGCTGCGGAATGGCGAGCCCCACCGCCTCGACGGTGATGAGATCGGATTTCACCTTGCCATTGAGCATGGCCCAGGTGACGGCATCGTAGGCGGGGTCGAGTAGATAGGCGTAGGTGATTTTCTCTTTCGTCTGGGCGAAGCCCGGGCGGGCCAGACTCATGATGGCCGGTGCGGCCAGCAGCTTTAAAGCGGTACGACGTTTCATTGTGCCTCTCCTTCAGCGAGCATTGTGGGGTCCTGCGACTGGAACAGGTCCATGAGTTTCTTTCGGTGCGCGTCCAGCTGCTGATCCGCGCCGTTGCGTGGCCGTGCGGCGGTGACGTCCATGATATCGAGAATCCGAGTCGGCTTCGCCGACAGGACGACGATGCGATCCGCCAGCTGCAGCGCCTCGTCGATATCGTGCGTCACAAAGACAACGGTCTTGCCCGTGGTCTGCCAGATGCGCTCCATCTCGGACCGCATGCGCTGGCGGGTATTGGGGTCGAGGGCCGAGAACGGCTCGTCCATCAGAACGATCTTCGGATCGACAACGAGGGCGCGGGCGATCGAGACGCGCTGGCGCTCGCCACCGGACAGCATGGATGGGTATTTGCCGGCGTCGGCGGCGAGGCCGACCAGCTTCAGCAGATCCTTGGCCTTGCCGGGATCGCGCTTTCCCTCCCGCAGGTCCGCACCAAGCAGGACATTATCCAACGCCGTCCGCCAGGGGACCAGACGCGGCGACTGAAAAACGAAAGCGATCTCGGGCCAGGCATCGTCCGGATGGCGGCCATCGACGCTGACATTGCCGGCCGCAATATTCAGCAGACCGCCGATGACGCGAAGCATCGTGGATTTGCCGCAACCGGAAGGACCGAGGATGCAGATGAACTCGCCGCGACGGACGTCGAAACCGAGCCCCTCATAGATCGCGACCGCCCCCAACGTCACTCCGACGTCGCGGAAGGTAATGATCGGCTCAGCAGCGCTGCCGGCGACGTCCATTCTCCCCCTCCAATTACTTTAATCATAAAATAAATGGTAGGACGTCGCAAGCACGGGATCGCGCAAATCTTTTAATCGGCGATGCCCAGGATTCGGGCGCGATCCGGCGCGTTTTATCCGCGTATCGTCACGCGCTGCATTTTCCAGCGGCAATCTCGAGCGACGGAGGAACCGTCCAGCTCAGGACGCCGCGCGATCCTGCTCGGCATGCATCGCGATTTCCTCGGGCGACACGCCCAGCGTCCGCCAGTTCGAGGTCTTCGGCACGATGCCTTCGAACGAGCCGAGCTTCACATGCGGGATGTGCGGCTCGGTCGTGCCGAGGGCCGGCTCGCCTTCGACCATCCCCTTCGCGGCGGCGACCATCTGGCGGCGGAACTGCGCGATGGCGACATCGCTGGCGCCCAGCAGGTCACGCGTGCGGTCGACGATGGGGCCCATCGATTCCCACATCGCCATGTCCTGGGCCGGAATGCCCTTGATGCCGGTAAAGTCGCCGAGCTTCATCGCCTGACGGTCCTGCATGAACCAGTTATCGAGGTTCACCTTCTTGCGATAATCCTTGTCGAGATCGATGCCGACCTGCGCCGCGCAGAACTGGCGCCAGGATTCCTGGTCGATGCCCTTCGTCTCGTGCCAGGCGACCCAGTAGAACATCGTATTGTTGTCGTCGATGGGGAACAGCATCTGCGCCAGATTGTACTGGTCGTTCGGCGGGATCAGGACCGTGAACGGCGCGATGAAAACGGTGGTGCGGATATAGTCGTGCGTCTGTGGGTTGAGGATCGGCTTGCGGATCGCGGCGTAGCGGAAGCCGAAATTGGTCATCTGCACCTGCAGGCGCGGCGCCTTGTCGGTCGAGGGACGCGGCCAGGCCGTGCCGGTCGCCTTGGCGCCATCCACCTGCATTGCCGGCATATTGGTCGAATGCAGGCTGGAGCTGTGCGCTGAATCGATCGATCCTTCGAGGACCTGCGCCCAGTTGCAGGCCGTGTGCATCTTCACGATGCTGATCCTGGTATTCGGCGACGGCGCCCAGGCCGGGCTTTCGAACTGCCGCATCTCGTTCGCCGGGCCCATCCACACCCAGACGAACCCACCGCCCTCGCGGACCGGATAGGCCTTCTGCTTGTGCGTCTGCTTCATCCGGCTGCTTTCCGGCTCGGACGACATGTCGAGGATGTTGCCCTCAACGTCGAACTTCCAGCCGTGATAGAGGCAGCGCAATCCGCAATCCTCGTTGCGGCCGAAAGCCAGCGAGGCGCCACGGTGCGGGCAATGCTCGTCGAGCGCGCCGAGGCGGCCCTTGGTGTCTCGGAAGATCACGAGATCCTCGCCCAGGAGGCGCGCCCGAACCGGCGTCCCGTCGGCGACGGCCACTTCCTCGGACATGCAGGCCGGCAGCCAGTGGCGGCGCATCAGCTGGCCCATCGGGGCATCGCCCTCGACGCGGCAGAGGAGGTCGTTTTCTTCCTTTGTCAGCATGGCTCGTTTCTCCCTACTGGCCAGCGGCGGTAAAGCCGGATATTACTTAGAAGCCTAAGTAAATAGAATACGCCCTTGGGAGCCCTCTGTCGAGATGCTGCCGGACATGACAACGAGCAAAAAATACCGCGGGGGCGACGCATGACCGAGCGCAGGATTCGCCTGGGAATCGCCGGGCTTGGCCGGGCCTTCAGCCTGATGCTGCCGACCTTTGCAAACGACGGGCGGGTGCAGCTTGTGGCGGCGGCGGATCCACGGCCGGCGGCCCGCGACCGGTTCGGCCGCGACTTCAACGCGCGGACATATGCCACAGTCGAGGAACTATGCCGGGATCCCGACACGGACGCCGTCTATATCGCCACGCCGCATGAACTCCACGCCGGGCATGTCCGGCTCGCCGCACAGGCCGGAAAACATGTGCTGGTCGAGAAGCCGATGGCGCTGACGATGGCGGAATGCCAGTCGATGATCGACGCCGCTCGCAAGGCCGGCGTGCATCTGATCGTTGGCCATAGCCACAGTTTCAACCGCCCGATCCTGCGGACCCGCGAGATCATCGCCAGCGGCGCGGTCGGCGCTGTCAAAATGATTACCGCCCTCAATTACACCGATTTCCTTTATCGCCCCCGGCGTGCAGAGGAACTGGTGACCGAGCGCGGCGGCGGCGTGGTGTTCAGCCAGGCCGCGCATCAGATCGACGTCGTCCGTCTTCTGGGCGGCGGCCGGCTGAAGACCGTGCGGGCTGTTACCGGGTCCTGGGACGCCTCACGACCGACAGAGGGCGCCTACATGGCCATGCTGGCATTCGAGACCGGCGCTGCCGCCTCCCTCGTCTATAGCGGCTATGGCCGGTACGATTCCGATGCGCTGATGGGGTGGGTTGGCGAGCTTGGCTATCCCAAGGATCCCAATCAGTACGGCACGGCCCGGAAAGCGCTGGCGGCGGCGCGAAATGCCGACGATGAGGCGAACCTGAAAGCCGCCAGGACCTATGGCGAGCCGAACTACGATGACCGGGCGCGCGACGTGCCGGGCAGCTATCAGCATTTCGGATTCCTGCTTGCGTCGTGCGAACGCGGGGATCTGCGTCCGACCCCGTCCGCCGTCGCGATCTACTCCGATGACGGGCAATCGGTCGAAACGCTTCCCGCACCCCGCGTTCCAAGGGCCGAGGTCATCGACGAACTCTATGCGGCGGTCATCGACGGAAAAACGCCCCTGCACAGCGGCGAGTGGGCGATGGCCACCATGGAAGCGTGTATTGCCCTGCTCCGTTCCGCCCGCGAGGGACGCGAAGTGACGCTGGAGCATCAGATACCGCTTCGCGAGATGCCGTGACCGGCAAACGCTCAAGCGCCGATTTCCCGCCGGCGGAAAGTTCGGGTTACCTGGTGCGCGACGCGCATCGCGCCTTTCAGCGCGTTCTGGAGCGCCGCATTCAGGCGTTCGGCGTCACGCGGGGTCAATGGTATTTCCTTCGCGTCCTCTGGACCGAAGACGGTCTCTCGCAACGCGAACTCAGTACCAGGGTGGGGATGATGGAGCCGACCACGGTCATCGCCCTGAGAGGCATGGAACGATCGGGTCTGATCAGACGCAAACGAAGCAAGGGCGATCAGCGGCGGATCGATGTGTGGCTGACACCCAAAGGCGCCGACCTTAAGAAAACTCTCTTGCCGGTTGCGCGGAGAATTACGGCGGAAGCGGAAGACGGCCTTGCAGCCAAAGACCTTCAGATATTCCGGCGCCTCATCGCGCGCATGACAAAGAATCTCGATAGCGCCGGAAGCTGATTGCGCGCTTTATGCCGCAGCCGAACCCCAGGTCGTCGCCTGGGAAAAATGACGCGCGGAGAAGCGATACGTCTCGCGGACCGCCCTTTCGGCCTGGGGACTCTGGGTCCCGTCGCACTCGTCCCAGATTGTCAGCAAGTCATCCCAGAGCAGATAGGTTTCGCGCAGCTCATCGCGAACCTTCCGCACATAGGCGACCTGGGCGTCGAACTTGCGCAGGGTCTGCAGGATCTCGCCCGTGTTTGCGTCCACGGATGAAAATTTCGCCATGATGATCCGGACCGGCTTCGACAGCAGAACGCTGCACCGGTCGATGATTTCCTGGGTCTGGCGTTCGCGGGCATAGACGCCATGCAGCGTCCGCAGCATGCTCGACATACGCTGCAGCCGCGTCAGACGATCGCGAAGCGCCTCGACGTAGGAAAGTTCCTGGGCAATCCGGTCGATCAGATTGACAACTTCCTCGCGACGGTCGGCCCCGAATCCGAGCTTTTCGGCAACCGCGGAAAAGGCTTCCTGAACAGCCTGTCTTGCCGCCGGTGCTTCCGCCTGCACAAGCAGCTCCTCAGGCGAAACATCGCCCAGATGCTGCCCGCGCAGCCACGCGATAAGCTGCAGCGTTATTCTTGCCTTGGCGGTCGTCAGAAAACGCTCCTCGACCATCCAGGATGCCGTGCCATCGATGACTTCAGATGGAATTGAGTCGCCCGGCCGAACCTCTTTCACGATCCTCAGTGCCTGTCCGACGCGCTTCAGCAGAAGATGGTCGCCTGAACCAGGCGCAATGCCGAACGTTGTGCAGATGCCGTTGATCGGAACCGAACCCGAGACATCGCCCAGCGAGACATACATGGCCACGCCGCTTCCGTCCGCGGCCTTGCGGAACGTGCAGCCGGCGGTCGAAAAGACTTTGTGCTGAAAGTCGAAGTTGACCGTCTTCTCAGGGATCTTTTCGAATTCGGTGGCGTTCTCAGTCATCGCCCATCCCCAATAGAGGTGTGTCTATTCCGATGGATCGCAGCGGTATCGGGCAATCGCCGATTTCGCGCGATCCATCGCATCGGTGTCAGCGTCAATCGATCGGCCCGAGAACCGTCGACATCTTGCCCTTCAGCGTTTCCGCATTGAACGGCTTGACGATGTAGTTGTTGACGCCCGCCGATTTCGCGGCGATGACGTTTTCTGTCTTGCTCTCGGCGGTCACCATGATGAAGGGGACTTCCTTGAGCTTGACGTCCGAGCGGACTTCCTTCAGCAGCTGAAGGCCGGTCATCGGCTCCATGTTCCAGTCGCTGATGACGAGACCGGGGCAGCGACCACGCATCTTGCCGAGCGCGTCGGCGCCATCGGCGGCCTCCGTCACATTGTTGAAACCCAGCTGCGCGAGCAGGTTCTTCATGATGCGGCGCATCGTCGGGTAATCGTCGACGATCAGAACTTCCATTGCCTTGCTGACGGCCATTGTCTTCTCCTGGGTTCAGAATATGCGATCAGATTACTGATCTGAGTGTCGCGGGGTCACTAGACGGAAGGATGAACTCAATTAAACATTGCATCGATCGCGCTTTGCTGAAGCGCGGCGGATCCGGCTGCGGCAACAATGGCGACTGGGGCAACGGGTGTGGCGGGCGCGGCGGCTTTTGGCGCGCTCTCGACGGGCGGGGTCGCCGCCGGGGAACTGCCGCCCAACAGCGCATCGATCGCTTCCTGGCCAAGACCGCTGCCCGGAAGCTGCGGCCCGTTGAGAAGGGCGCGCTCTTCGCCTTTTATGGACGCGGGTGAACCCGGATTTATGCTGTTCGCCGCCGTCTTTTGCGTGCCGTCAGAGATAACGAGCCCGCCAACCCGGATCATGGCGTTGACGCGTTCCTCGACAAAGGCAAGCATCCGAACGACTTTCGCGATGCGCTGGCCGGTGATGTCCTGGAAAGAGCAGGCCTGGAAAATGTCCATGCAACGATCGACGATCGTGCTGGCGGCGGGAATATCCTTGGGAAGCTGGGCGGCAAGGTCGTTGATTCCCTCGGCCGCTGAAAGAATATCGTTTGTGGCCTGGGCGGTGGAATTGACGATCTCATCGAGTTCTGCGGTCGCTCCCTTGATATGACCGCTGTCTTTAGCGTCTGGATCGGTCTCCACCAGGTCGGAAATTTCCGCCTTGGCCTGATCGATGTGCGTGCGCAGGTCCGTCAACTGGTCATGAATCAACTTGAGCGATTCGCGATCGTGACCCTCTTCGGCGCCGGCGATCCAGTCCTTGAGACCGCGAACCATCTGGCTAACGGCATCGACACCGACGACGCGGCTGATCCCATCCCGCTGGCGCAGGAATGCGCGCCCTTTCGCGGTTGCGGCGATCGCATCCTCAATGGCGATGTATTCGGATTCATTAAGCTGAAGTTCGGTCATCGGCTGGCCTCGGCGAGACAATCAATGTTGTCCCTGACCTTGCCACAGCGCCCCGGCAGACCCGATAAGACAGAAGTATTAGCGGGCCTAGGCGACCGCCGCCAATGTGTCGCGGGCCGCCTTCGACAGCTCCGCCGGCGTATAGGGCTTTCCTAAAATAAGCTTAACGCCGGCGACGCTTTCTCCGAGCGTCCCTACATCTGGTGTGTAGCCCGTGCAGATGATCGCAGGAAGATCGCTCCGAATAGCATGAATTTTACCGATCAGCTCCGCACCGGTCATCTGCGGCATGCTCTGGTCGGTGATCGCCAGATCGAACTGGTCCGGCGCCTCGGAGAACCGCTTCAGTGCCGCCAACGGGGCCGTATAGCCCTCGACCTCATAGCCGGCGTTCCGCAAGACAGCAGTCATGAGTTCGACAAGATTTTTCTCATCATCGACGACCAGAACCCGCGCATCTGTGCGAATCGCATGGCTTGGCTCGCTTGCGGAAGCCGCCGCCACGGGGCGTGCCCCTGCCTCAACCGGCGTATTTTCCACTTCCGGCAGGAAAATCTTGAACTGCGTGCCGACACCGGCGCGGGTCCGCATATGCACGCAGCCGCCATGCGAGGTCACGATCTCCAGCACCGAATTCAGACCGAGACCGGTTCCCTTCCCGGGACCCTTCGTGGTGAAGAATGGGGTAAAGAGATTGCGCGCGACGCTTTCGCTCATGCCCGAACCGTTATCCGATACTTCGAGCGTGACATATCGCCCGGGTTTCAGGTTTCCCGTCGTCAGAACGATTGATTCGTCGGCGAGGACCTCGACATGCGCCCCGCCATGATGGCGGGCGGCGGCGATTTCCGATGACGACCCGATTGTTGGCGTGTCATCAACTTCGCTGCGCCCGAGAGTGAGCGTAATCTGACCGGCGCGGCCCGCAAAAGCGTGCATGCCGTTGATGCAGAGATTCGTGATGACCTGCTCAATCTTTGTCGACTGAACCAGGGCCATGCATGGTGTCTGCGGGAGCGACAGCTCAAGCCGTGTTGACGACGGCATCAGCACACGCATGAACTGCTCGCAGGCGGAAACGATGGTTCTGAGATCCAGAACCTGCGATTCGCTTTTTTTCTCGCGCGTAAGACCGGTCAGGGACGCGACGATGTGACGCCCCCGTTCGGCGGATGCGATAACATTATCGATATTGTAGGCCGCGCCGACAACCTCGCTGACGAACTCCGAATGATAACTGGCGGCCGACCGCGACAGGCGTTGCAGACGCTCGCCAGCCAGCGAGGAGAAGCCAAGGATGACGGCCAGAAGATTGTTGAAGTCATGCGCAACCGAGCCCGCCAACGTCGCAACAGCCTGGCTTTTGTCCGCTGAAAGAAGTTTTTCCTGCTGGGCCAGCCTTTCGGCTTCGACGCGGCGCTGCGACGTAAGATCCGAAATCGACAGCATGACCTGACCGGTCGTGATGGGCTGCAGCTGGATACGCAGCGGCACATCGTTCCTGGCGAGAACTTCGTATTCGAATGGCAGTTTTCTGGCCCGTTCGACATGGTCGATCTGCTCCTGCGTCAGGCCCGCCGCCAGGAGGATCGTATGTAACGACAACGTGCTCAGATCGGCGTTGGCGCCAAGAGCAGAGGCCGCGAGTCTCCCCAAAGATCTGTTTCCAAGCTCGACATCGCGTGCTTCGCTCAGCAGGGCCAGGGCCTGCGGCACGCTATGCAGTACTTCCTGCAGGACCGTCGTGCGGCGCGCCAGGGCCGTTTCCGCGAGGCGCCGGATTTCGTCTTCCTTATGACGAAGATCCGTGACGTCCGCCGAAACCCTGATGGCGCCCCCATCCGGCAATCGAACCGACGTGACACGGTATTCCCCGTAGGCGCGGCTCACGTCACGGGTTTCACCGGCGAAAATTCCTTCCAGGCACCGGGCAACGTACTGCTCGCGCGTCGGCGGCAGCTCCTTTGCCTTTCCCGTCACCGGATCCACGAGGCGCGGAGGAAACAGGCTTGTGTCCCAGTACATCCCGAAGACGTCTTCAAGCGTCTTTCCAAGCTCTATCTGAGCGGCAGCCGTTCTGAATTCCCGCACGAATTGCGGATTATAGAGCTCAAGAGTTCCGTCCGCCGAAAACATGGAAAAACTCAGGGGCAGTGCATCGATCGCCTGCTGAAGGAGCGCGCGCTGCTGCTCGCGCTCGGCTCTAAGCTGTTCATTGTTCCGTCCGGCCTGGCAGAGCACTTCCAGCGCGCGCGCCATCTTTCCGACTTCGTCCTGCCGCGTCGTGTCGTACACCACGGCGTTCCACTGACCGGCCGCAAGCTTGTCGACAGTTTCAGCCAGTCTGATAACCGGGCCTCCGATGTCGAGCCCGACAGAGATCGCCAGCCCGAACACCGCGGCAGCAACGATTGCCATCGCCACCAGGACGACCCAAAACAAGGTGTCAGTTTCGCGAACGATGTGCTGACGCCGTACCTCCAGTTCCTGCTCGGCCCTTTCCTTGACGGCCTCGATGCTTGCCCGCAGCCTTGTTTCCGTATCAAGAATCTCCTGCACCAGCACCTGGCGATGCCAGCCGGCCGCTGTTGCGAACGCTCCGGATTGCAGCAGGCCCAGATACTGCCCGACAGTACGGCGATAAACGATCAGATCCTGCCGGATCTCGCTTATGCCGGATTTTGCGATCGAAACGGCGGCGCCCAGCCGCTCAAGGCTTGCCAGCGCCCGCTCCAGATGAACATCAAGGACGGACAACGAGGCCGATGAAGAACCATCGAGAATGTCTTGTTTGCCGATTCGCGCCTCGAGGAAATGCTCCTTGATGTCATTGACGAGATCGAAGTTGAGGGCCGCGTGCGCTAGTGCCGCCCTGCTCTGCGTGTAGCGAACTTGAGAACCACCGATGATGACTGCAATCGACACAAACCCGAGAGCGATGACGCCAACGACCAGCGCGAGCTTTCTGCGAATGCCCAGATCACTCAGGTGAATCGTCATGGCGTGCCCTGTCCGCGGGAGACTGTGCGTATTGTTCTCATCGCCACCCGACCCGCCACGAAATTACGCCAGCGCGTCAGTCGAACCAGCTGCTTCAGCTTTGAGACGAATGGCGAGACGCACGGCATCGGTGCGATTTTTCGCGCCGATCTTGCGGAAGAGGTGCATCAGGTGGCTTTTGACCGTGATCTCGGCAATGCCGAGATTCTCCGAGATCTGCTTGTTCGACCAGCCTCGCATAAGCTCATCGAGAACCTGCGTTTCGCGCGAGGTCAGATCGTTCAGGCTACCGGTGCGTGTTGTGATCGCGTCGGACTGCCGGCCGACCATCAGGAAGGGCGCAACATAGCGGCCGCCTTCAAGCAATGTCTTCAGCGCGTCGCGGAGATCGTCCGAGGCCATGGTTTTCGCCAGAAACCCCGCCGCGCCCTCCTGCATCACTTCGCGCGCCTCGGCTGGCGACAACATCCCGGAAATGATCGCGACAGGCGTATTGCCGACCAGACCGATCATTCGCCGCAATCCGCTCAGGCCGTTCATGCCCGGCATGCGCATATCCAGGAGGATCAGATCGTAGTTGGCAGCCTGATTTGCCTTCGCCTGCACGACCGCAGCATAGGCCTTGTCGAATGTGTTGTATGTCTCGACAGACTCGGCGAGTCCTTCTTTTTCCACAATCGTCTTCAGAAGCTCGCCGAACAGCTCGTGATCGTCCGCGATCAGCATTTTCATGGCCGGTGCCTTTCGAACAGGTCCCCCAAGACGAGCTCACGTCGTCTGGAATCACCGGAACGATAGTCGCCGCAGCCTAAAATGGCCTTAAGCTTGAGCGCAATTTTACTAAACTGTCGGGCTTGTCGGGCGTTATCCGACTGCCTTCTTTGCCGGCTGCGCGGCCGACGGCGTATAAATTCCGCGCCGGCCGGCGAGCGGACTGAAGGTATCGGTAATGCCGATCACCGTTTCGGCGCCGCCCAGAAACAGGAAGCTGTTGGCTTCCATCTGCCTGGCAATCCGTTGAAGAACCTGCGCTTTGGTAGCTTGGTCGAAATAGATCAGGACATTGCGGCAGAAGACGACGTCGAAGACGCCAAGCGCCATCGGATCGGAGAGAAGGTTAAATTCGCGGTACGAAATCATGCTCCGGAGCGGCGGATTGACCCGCCAAGCCTCGCCCTCCTTGGTGAAATATTTCACCAGCATCTGGATGGGAAGGCCGCGCTGGACCTCAAACTGTGTGTACAGGCCTTCCCGCGCATAGTTTAGGGCGTTCGGGACGATGTCGGTCCCCACCAGTTCCACGGTCCAGCCGGCAAGCCGGGCTGCTTCTTCCTTGAGGATCATCGCCAGCGAGTAAGGTTCCTGCCCGGTCGAGGCCGCCGCGCACCAGATCCGGATTTTTCGGCTGCTGGCCTTCGATGCCAGCAGGCTGGGAAGGACATGCTGACGGAATTCGTCGAATGGGCGCGTGTCGCGGAAGAAGAACGATTCATGCGTCATCATCGCGTCCAGGGCTTCGCGGGCCATGACGAGATTGCCGCCCTTGCGCATGGCGGCGATCACATCCTCATGGTTGTTCAGACCATGCCGCCGGGCGATGGGGGTAAGCCGGCTCTCGATCAGGTAGGCCTTATCCGGGCCGATCGACAACCCCGTCTGCTTGAGCAGGACGTTGGCAAAAAAGCTGAGATTCTCGGGGTTCATTGAACTTCTCCAGAAAGGCACTTTCCAATGCGCCCGCCGATGACAGGAAGGGGAAGGACTTCGCTGCACGCCCCGGTCGCGGCGACCGCGCCCGGCATGCCCCAAACTACGCTTGTAGCCTCGTCCTGCGCCCAGACGGTGCCGCCGGCGTCGGCCACGGCTAGGCCGCCCTTTGCCCCATCGGACCCCATGCCGGTAAGGATGACGGCGAGGGTCGATGGCCCGTAAACCTTTGCCAGGCTTCGGAAAAGTGGATCCACCGCCGGCCGGCAGAAATTCTCGGCCGGGGCGCTGTTGATCTGCAGAACAGGGGCCGAAGAGGTCCCGTCGACGACCATGTGAAACCCGCCGGGCGCCACATAAATGTGCCTGGGCAGGATCGGCATGCCGTTTTGCCCTTCGACCGCAGGCCGGCGGGCCGCCTTGGCCAGCTGTTCGGCCAGAATACGGGTGAACATCGGCGGCATATGCTGAACGATTACAATAGGATGAGAGATTTTGTCCGGCAAGGAGGACAGGACATTGAGCAGCGCCGGCGGTCCACCGGTCGAAGCACCAATGCCAAGAATTTTAGGGACAGTGCGCGGGGCCGGCCGCAGCCTCACAACCACGTTGCGCGGGGCCGCCGGTTCCACAACCCGGGCCACCCGCCGCGGCTCGGCAGGACGAGCCGCCGGACGACGCCGTGTGCGGCCTAACCCAATGATTTTTTGAAGTAATTCCCGCTTGAATTCGGCGGCGTTGTAGATCGAGCCGGCACCAGGCTTGGGCACATAATCCATGGCCCCACGCTTGAGCGCCTCAAGGCTGACCTCGGCGCCGCGCTGCGTCAGCGTCGATGCCATGATCACGCCGACGAACGGATCCGCCTCCAGAATCAGCGGCAGCGCACTGAGACCGTCAAGGACAGGCATTTCGATATCGAGAACGATGACGTCGATCTGCGTACGCTTCACCTCGTTTACGGCCATCTGACCGTTGGATACGGAGGCGACAACCTCGATTTCCGGATCTTCGGTCAATGCCCGGACGATGACGCCGCGGATAACCGCGGAATCATCGACGACCATAACGCGAACCGGATTCATGGTTTGCTTAAGCACACTGACAGTCGACGCCGCGGCAGTCATGCGAGCAGGCCGATCTGACGGAACTTCGCTTCCAGGATTTCCCGGTCGAACGGCTTCATGATGTACTCATTGGCCCCTGCCTCGAGGGCCTTCTGGATATGCGCCATGCTCGATTCCGTGGTGCAGAAGATCACCAGCGGCTTCGTGCCGTCGGCCGACTGCGGAAGGGCAAGCAGAAATTCCATTCCGTCCATAACCGGCATGTTCCAGTCGAGCAGGATGGCATCCGGACGACGCTGGCTGCAGATATCCAGAGCCTGCTGGCCGTTACTTGCTTCTTCAACGGAAAGGCCAAGCTCGGCAACGATTCGGCCGGCGGCAGTCCTGATGACCCGGGAGTCATCGACAATCAGGCACGTTTTCATAGGGCACCCTTAATTCGTTATGCACGGATTATGGGCGTGCGCGGCCGCACGAGGAACCCGACAAAAGTACTAGAGGGGTTCTTTATCCCCAGTGGGGAATGCGCGAAGTCATACCTCCGTTTAGTTCTCCCACACCACGCACCAGTGCATTTTCGATGCTGTCGGAGCCTCCGACGTGCGGTCACTCCAGTCATGAGAGCGGTGTTATGGATGAACTTCTTCAAGATTTCCTGACGGAAACATCAGAGAGCCTGGCGAATATCGACAACGACCTTGTCACGTTCGAGCAGACGCCCGACGACCCGAATCTCATCAAAAGCATTTTTCGGATGGTGCATACCATCAAGGGAACCTGCGGTTTCATCGGTCTCCAGCGGCTGGGCCATGTCGCTCACGCAGGAGAGAATGTGCTCGGCGCGTTTCGCGACGGCGTTCTCAAGCCCGATTCAGACAATATCGGCGCGGTCCTGGAAGCCATCGACTGCATCAAGGCCATCGTGGCCGGCATCGAGCAGCAGGGTAGCGAACCGGCCGGCGACGACACCGCCCTCATCTCCCGCCTGAATTCGATCCTCGAAGGCAACACCGAAATCCCCGACGCTCCGGTCGCCGTGAACGCGGTCGTCGAAGAGGCGCCGGTTGAAGAAAGCCCGGTTGTCGAGCAGCCGGTTGCCGCTCCCATCGTTCAGCAGACCACCGCCGCCCAGGCCGACGCACCGGCCGCGAATGCAAATGCAGCCAACAATTCCGGCCAGACCGTCCGGGTCTCCATCTCCCTTCTGGAGACCCTGATGACGGCCGTCAGCGAACTGGTGCTGACCCGCAATCAGCTGGTTCAGGGCATCCGCGATCTCGAAATCGGCTCGGTCAAGGTTCCCCTGCAGCGCCTGTCGCAGATCGTCTCCGAGCTGCAGGAAGGCGTGATGAAGACACGCATGCAGCAGATCGGCAATGCCTGGCAGAAACTGCCGCGCCTCATCCGCGATCTTTCGCATGAATGCGGCAAGAAGATCGACCTGCAGCTGATCGGCCAGGACACCGAAGTCGATCGTCAGGTTCTGGAGATCATCAAGGATCCGCTGACCCACATGGTCCGCAACTCCGCCGACCACGGCCTCGAGACGCCGAGCGAGCGTCTGGCCGCCGGCAAGCCGGAAACCGGCCGCATCACCATCAGCGCCTGCCACCAGGGCGGCTACATCGTGATCGAAGTCGGTGACGACGGCCGCGGTCTGAATTCCGACCGCATCCGCAAGAAGATCGTGGAAAAGGGTCTCGCCTCCGAGGCCGCCGCCGCGCAGCTCACCGATTCACAGCTCCACCGCTACATTTTCGATGCCGGCTTCTCCACCGCCGCCAAAGTCACGGCCGTTTCCGGCCGCGGCGTCGGCATGGACGTGGTCCGCACCAACATCGAGAAGATCGGCGGTTCCATCGACCTGACGTCGCGTGACGGCGTCGGCACGATGTTCACGATCCGCATCCCGCTGACCCTGGCGATCGCGTCGGCCCTGATCGTCGAGACTGCCGGCGAGCGCTTCGCGGTTCCGCAGGTTGCGGTTCTCGAGCTCGTCATGGTCTCCGCGAATTCGGAGCACAAGATCGAAAAGATCAACAATGCGCCGATCCTGCGACTGCGCGACCGGCTGTTGCCGCTCATGTATCTCGGCAAGACCCTGGAGCTCACGGACGCCGACCCCGGCGAGACGTCGTATGTAATGATCCTGCAGGCCGGCAGCCAGAAGTTCGGTGTTGTCGTCGATCGGGTTCTCGACACGGAAGAAATCGTGGTCAAACCTGTTGCGCCGATCCTCAAGGATCTCACAATCTATTCCGGCAACACCATTCTGGGCGACGGCAGCGTCGTCATGATCCTCGATCCGAACGGCCTTGCCGCCGGCATCGAAGCAGCCTCCGACACGACCGAGAGCAAGACCCAGTCTGGCACCTCGGAAAGCTCAGCCGAACTCACCCGCGTCCTGCTGTTCGAAGCAGCGCCGCAGGGCCCGGTTTGCGCCATCCCGCTGTCAAGGGTCGACCGCATCGAGAACCTCCGGATGGAAACGACGGAAACGGCCGGCGACCGCTCGGTGGTCCAGTATCGCGGCTCGCTCATGCCGCTGGTTCAGATCACGAACGACTGGATGATGCCGAAGGAAGGCACCAATCCGACGCTTGTGTTCGGCAGCGCCGGCGGCCCGTTTGGGGTCGTCGTCCATCGCATCCTCGATATCGTCGAAAGCGATCTCAAGGTGAACGTCAATACACGCCATCCAAGCTATCTCGGCACCGCCATCCTGGCCGAGAAGGCAACCGAGATCGTGGACATCGACTATCTGGCGCAGGGTGCCTGGCCTGAAGCCTCATCCTCACCCTCGCCCATGCTGTTCAAAGCCGCCGCTTAAGACGAACTGGAGATCATCATGTCCAAGAATGAATATCTGACGATTGTTGTTGCTGGCCAGGAATTCGGCGTATTGGTCACCGATGTCACCGACGTGTTGCGGGCGCAAGCCACGACGCGGATTCCCAAGGCGTCCGCCGATATCGGCGGCGCTCTCAACCTCCGGGGACGCATCGTCACCGCGATCGACCTTCGCACCCGCATGGGATTGCCGGCGCGGGAAGAGGGCGGCGAATCGATGCATGTCGTCATTCAGCTCGGCAACGAAGCGTATGGCCTCGTGGTCGACTCCGTCGGCGACGTCATCGCCCTGGACGACGGCGACCGGCAGCCGGCTCCGCCGACGCTGGCGGCGCACTGGATCGCCTTGACCAAAGGCGTTTATCGGCTCCCCAGCCGGTTGCTGCTGATCCTGGATGTTGCGGCGGCCGTGCTCGGCAACCGCAAGCGTGCCGCCTGATCGTCGTGAGACCTAACGACCATGACACCGGACACTGCTTTAGAAGACTCTGAGCGGAAGCTCGACGAGGGAACGCCTGCAGTCATGGCCCTCCGCCTTGTCGAGTATCTGATGAATGAAGCCCGTGAGGATCAAACCCTGAAGGCATATGTCGAGGTGGACCAGAGGATGGTCCCCTTGATGGAGGACGGTTTCTCGAAGGACCCTCGCGATCCCGATGCGCTGAAGTGGCTCTGGCAGCTCGCCGGAACCTGGAGCATCAAGATGCGCGGCGCCAATTCGAGTAAAATTCGTCGCCTTTTCAGTCTCTTAGACATCCTGCCGCGCCCCACGGGTTGATCTTGGGCAATGCGTGGCATTTACTATCGGTTAGACCGGCCCTTAACCGAAGACGCACACCCTTCATCAGCGACCCAACCCCGATTTTCTCTCTAGCGTGATGCCGTTCCATGAAAATTCTACTTGCAGATGATCATGAACTTTTCAGCAGCCTGCTGAAACGCATCCTTGAAGACTCCGATTCCGATCTGAGCGTTCAGACGTTTCGCAACTTCAACGATGCGTTTGACGCAGTCGGGGTGCGGCGAACCGGCGGCGAGCATCCCTACAAGCTGATCATCCTGGATATGAACATGCCAGGCATGGACGGCTTGAAGAGCATTCAACGGATGCGAACGATTGCCGGCAACTGCCCGATCGCGATCGTGTCGGGCCTCGTCAAAGAGGACGAAGCCCGGGAGTTGATGCGCGAAGGACTCGCCGGCTTCCTGCCAAAGACGATCAAACTCTCGGAAATGCGTGAAGCGCTCGCGGTCCTTCTCAAGGGCGGCCGGTACTTTCCGCCGATGGCCAAACGGGAAGCCAAGGTCAGCCCGATCGGTGCAGATCCAGCGACCGCCTGCGGGGATTCCATGACCAGCCGGGAGCGAGCTGTCCTGTCTGAAGTGGTCCAGGGATGGTCGAACAAGCGGATCGCGGAGAATCTCGGAATTACTGAAATGACGGTCAAGACCCACCTCTATCGCGTTTTCCGCAAGCTCGGCGCCAGAAACCGGACCGATGCCGTGCGTATTGTCACGAAAATGCATACCGACTCAGCTGCTGGGAATACTTCGGCCCCATCATCGGCGGGCTGATGAAGTCTCTCGCGGATGTGGTTCGGGCCGGCGGAGCTTTTGCACTTTTCGACGGCGATCGGACACTCAGGCTTGCAGGTCGGGGCCTGAAGCAGTTTCTGGAAGATAGCGATGCAGCTCGCAGTCTGGACTCCTACAGGATTTTCGAGCTGCTCAATATTCTCGGCGTAGCCCAAGGCATCGCCGGAGAAATCGATGGCGGATCTCTTCCTCATCAGGTCATCGCGCCGGACGCTTCAGGGCTTGTGTTGGAGATCGTTACGACGCCCGTAGCCCGGGGTCATTTCACCTTTTCAATTACCGCCGCCCGAACCGCCGGCGCATCCGAAACCTCCGGCGGCATCGCGCATGAAGATCTGAAGAACAGAACCCTTGTCGCGCTTTCTCAAGCCATCGCCCATGACGTCAATAATTCGCTCGGCGTCATTCTCGGTTTTACATCGCTATCGGTCGATGAAATTCGCAAGGTGGCGGCGATGCTGCCGCAAGGTCCAGCCGCGAACCAGCTGAATGCCATTGCAGCTCAACTGTCGACTGTCGTTACCAGCAGCGAGGCCGCCGTTGGCAGCATTGCCCAATTGGTCGCCCTCGTTGATACCAGAGCGGGTGCGCCGCGGCGCTAGACGCCGCCCCGGCCTGACTGTCCTTTGGTCCCAGGCCGCCGCAGTGAGCCGGCTGGCATTCCTGACGGGCGATTCGCACAAAATGGCACATTCACAGCCTCTATAACTCACTGGTTCCCCTCATACTTTTGGCTGCGCAGCGATGCCGCCGGTAATACGTTTGGATAGGCGCATCAGGGCACTCCAGCGACTAGCTTCCATAGGGTATCTCTCTCAATGGAGGCTGATCATGGCCAACGAAAAATACCGTCTCAACACCGCGATCCTTTCGGCGTTCTGCGAAGCGGGCAATCAGATGCGCTTCGACGTGGCTCAGCCGCTCCTGCGTGCGCTGGCTGCGGCATCGCCGAAACATTCGGCCGCGCATCTCGAGATCATCATTTCCATCTATCAGCATCTCAGCGATCTGATGAATGAGTGCGATCTCTCCGACGCGCAAGGCCGTCGGGCCGCGGCATAGGCCTCGGCCTCATCGGCTGGCTACTTCGAAATTAGGCAGCTCCGGTCTTTGCCGGAAGCTGTGACCTAAGGGCGAAAGCAATGAGCGATTCACTATCTGCCAGTGGCAGCTTTGATACCCCGGAGATGGTTGGAAATCGCTTCGGCGGTTGGGCGACCCGCTGGGCGCACTTCAAAGTCTCCTTTCGGAAATGGTGGGATGGCGTTGAGGATCGACCAAAGAGCCGCCGCACAAAGACTGCTGCTTCAGACACCTCCGCGCCTGCCGCCGCCAGAGCCTGGACTCCGGAGCGCATCAGCATCGCCCAGTTGATCTGGGGCGACGGTTTCACTTTTCCCGGTGGAATCGATTACACACTAGAGCTCGCCAAAACGCTCTGCCTGTCGAAAGACAGTACCGTTCTCGACATCGGGTGCGGTCTGGGCGGCTCGGCGCGCGCGCTCCACAAGTCCTTTGGCGCCTGGGTAACAGGCATGGAGGCGTCTGAGCCTCTGGCCAAGGCGGGCATGGAAATTTCGTTACGGGCCGGCCTGGAACGCAAGGCGCCTGTTCTTCCTTTCGATACGGAAAATCCTAATTTCGCTCCCGCGCGTCAAAATGCCGTTCTGTGCCGGGATGTTCTGACATCTGTCGTCGACAAGACGGAATTTCTAAAGAGCGTTGCCGCGACGCTGAAGCCAGGTGGCCTCATATTGCTTCTCGACTACGCGCGCATGAGCACAATGCCCACGCCGGAACTGGTTGCATGGAACGATGCCGAAGGAGGCGAAACTCTGCCGCTGTTCTTCGATGAATATTCCCACGTCCTGCATGCCGCCGGCATCGACGTCCGCGTCTGCGAGGACGTCAGCGCGGATTTCCGGCAGCGCGTCACCGCGGGATGGGAGGATCTGGCCACCCAGCTTGCCACAAAGAGCCTGAGTTCCACGGAGTCGGACGAATTGCGCAAGGAAATCGCCCTCTGGGGCCAGCGGCTGGCCGCGCTGAAGTCAGGGTCCGTCAGTCTGGTGCGCGTCTTCGGCATAAAGCAAAGCTGACCGACGCCCTACAGCACGAAGAACCTTTGGGCGGGCACGGCATACGCCATTCGCTCCCGCACCGCATATCACCCCTGCCGTTTTAAGATTTGGTCAACCCTTAGGGTCTACTACTGTTGCACTACATCGTTTTAGATAAAATTTTAATTATAACGACGTGGCGCGACATCGATGCCCCGTATTCTGGTCACAGACGACGAACCCGGGATCAGGATGATCCTTCGTCGCTTTCTCGAGCCGCTTGGCTTCGAAGTTGAAGAAGCCGAAGACGGCGCCGTGGCGGAGCGCAAGGTGACCGGTCAGCTTCCCGATCTCGTCATTCTCGATGTCCTAATGCCGCACCAGGAAGGCATTGCGACACTCCGAAATCTGAAAGCCGCTCATCCCAACCTGAAGATCCTGGCCATGTCAGGCGGTGGCAACAAGGGCATGTTCGACTTCCTCGATATTGCCAAACAGTTTGGGGCGGATGGCATTTTAAGAAAGCCGTTTTCAAAGCAGGAACTTCTGGATGCGGTCAAAGATTGCCTAGCAGCTTCGAGCCCCTTGCCTTCGGCGCCCTAAACGTCCGAATTAACACCTCCGTCTGATAGCAGACACCTCTGCCCATCCTCATAGTGGGCGGATGCCATACCTCCCTCAGTCCGTTGCCTATCTCAAGGAAGCCGCGCGGCTGAAAGCGCTGGCGGAGTCCGCCCTCGTGGACGAGGCGCGCGACATCTATCTCCACACCGCCAATCACTACGTCCTGCTGGCGCAGCAAGCCGCCAGCCTTGAACGGAACTGGGCAATCGAGGATGCCCAAAAGTGTGCGGTTGGCGGTCTCTGAATGCGGACTATTAACAATTGTTAGTCGTTTCCGACGCCCCTTGGTTTTCAGCCCGGCACAAAAAGGCACTTCTAAGACTTTCGTTCGATAGTTCTCGCTGCTGCGCTCCGTAGAATTACGCACGGTCATTTTGACCCTTAACCTATGGAGCCCCCCGTGCTGCGCGCCTTTGCCAATCTCAAGATCAGCGCCAAGACTATGCTTGGCTTTCTCTGCGTTATCGCCCTTCTTGTGGCCGTTGCCGGCCTTGGCGTACGCGGTCTCGACAAGATGTCGAATACGTTCAGCGCCTACTCTGCCGTGTCCGGAAACGCGCTTCGCGTCACCACCATCGATCGCGATCTGACGGGCCTGCGCCGCAACGCGGCTTTGTTCGCCGATAGCGGTGACGAGCGCATCGCAACCCGTTTTCGCGATGCTGTACCGGCGATCAAGAAGACCGCCGAAGAAGCTTATCCGCTTTTTTCAAGCGATGAGCGGCGCTCCCAGCTCCGCGATGTTATCGGCAAGATCGATGCGTATACCGCGAACTTCGAGAATCTCGTTAAGCTGCGGGCGCAACGCGAAGCTCTGGTCAATGACAAGCTGAACCCGCTGGGCCTCAAAGGACGACAGAGCCTGACCGAGGTTACCAAATCCGCCATGGCCGACAAGGACATGGAAGCCGCGGCGCTGGTCGGCCTCGCAAGCGTTGAACTCATGCAGGTCCGCCTGAATGCGAACCGTTTCCTCGACAACCGCGATCCCAAGCTCGCTGAGGCGACGCGCAACTACATCGCCAGCTTCGGCAGGGCGAACTCCGAGCTGCTGCAGCGACTGCAGAACCCCTCACGCCGCCAGCAGACCCAGGCAGCCGGTGAGGCCATGGAGCAGTATGGCGCTGCGTTCGAGACGGTGTTTTACGCTGTCACCGAGACCGACAAGATGCTGAACGTCACCATGGCCGAGCAGGCCGTCGCTGCCGCCCAGGCTTTGGCGGCCCTGCGGACCGCGCAGCTCGCGGCACTGACGCAGATGACCGCCGACGCGCAGGCGGCCGAGGCTGCGACGATGACCATGACGCTGGCCATCTCGGCCGGCGCCATCCTGATCGGCCTTGTCCTCGCCTGGCTGATCGGCCGCGGCATCTCTCGCCCGGTTCTGGGCATGACGTCTGCCATGCAGCAGCTGGCCGGCGGCGACACCAGGACGGTGATCCCGGCGCAGGACCGCAAGGACGAGATCGGCGTGATGGCCGCTGCCGTTCAGATCTTCAAGGACAACATGATCGAAGCCGATCGTCTGCGGGCCGAATCCGAAGAGCAGAAGAAGCGCGCCGAGATCGAGAAGAAGGCGGCCATGAACAAGATGGCCGACGAGTTCGAGAGCTCGGTCAAGGGCGTGGTCCAGATTGTGTCCTCGGCCTCGACCGAGCTGCAGTCCACGGCGCAGTCGATGTCGGCGACGGCGGAAGAGACCCAGCGGCAGTCGACGGCGGTCGCCGCGGCCTCCGAGCAGGCCTCGACCAACGTGCAGACGGTCGCCTCGGCGGCTGAAGAGCTGTCGTCCTCGATCACCGAAATCAGCCGCCAGGTCAGCGAAAGCACTCGCATTGCCGGTCAGGCCGTGTCGGATGCCGAGCGCACCAACACCGAGATCCAGGGTCTGTCGGAAGCGGCCCAGAAGATCGGCGACGTGGTGAAGCTGATCAACGACATCGCGGGTCAGACCAACCTGCTGGCGCTGAATGCGACCATCGAGGCGGCGCGCGCCGGGGAAGCCGGCAAGGGCTTCGCGGTGGTGGCCTCCGAGGTCAAGAACCTGGCCAGCCAGACGGCCAAGGCGACCGAGGAGATCAGCGCCAAGATCGCCGAGATGCAGGCGGCGACGGGCCGCTCGGTGACGGCGGTTCAGGGGATCGGCCAGACCATCGGCCGGATCAACGAGATCGCCACGACCATCGCCTCGGCGGTCGAGGAGCAGGGTGCGGCAACGCAGGAGATCGCCCGCAACGTGCAGCAGGCCTCAGCCGGCACGGCGGAAGTCTCGTCGAACATCGTGGGCGTCACCAAGGCCGCCAACGACACCGGCGCCGCGTCCACCCAGGTCCTCGGCTCGGCCGGCGAACTCTCCAAGCAGTCTGAAACGCTCCGCCAGCAGGTCGACAGCTTCATCGCCAGGATCAGGGCTGCCTGACCACACCCTCGCCACAACAACGGAACAACCCCGGCTTCCTGCACAGGCATGGAGCCGGGGTTTCTAAACAAGATGACCATGCCAGTTCCATCGCCAGCACAGTGTCGCGCCGCACGCGCCCTCCTCTATTGGACGCAGCTCGAACTCGCCAGGCGCTCCCGCGTTTCGCGCAAAACCATCATCGATTTCGAAATGGGGCAACGAGTGCCCAAGCTACGCACCCTTCTCGGCATCGCGCGCACCCTGGAGAGCGCCGGCGTCGAGTTTACCTGGGCGAACGGATCCGATAGCGGTCCGGCGCACGGCGGGATCGGCGAAGGACTACGGCTGGTCGCGTCGGCTCGCTGAGAACGAGGTGCGCCGCACCCTACGCATCAAGTTCGACATGCGTTTTCGGCAGCGCGACGCACACCAGGCATGAACCCGCCTCGATGGCACTTCCGGGAGGGCTCGGATAGTGCACCTCCCCGCTTTTAAGGGCCGTCAGACAGGTCCCGCAATTTCCGGCCCGGCATCCGGAATCGATTTTCACTCCGTTTGCCTCTGCAATTTCCAGCAGTGTCGATTTGCCGTTCCATGCCGCCTTTTTTTCGGACCGGGAAAAGGTAATTGCGACCGCCTGGGTTGTATTCGCCACCGGCGGCGCCGCGGTGCTTTTGACGGAAGCAGGGCCGAACGCCTCATGGTGAATGCGCTCACCGGGCACGCCCCAGCTCTGCAGGCCCTCGACCAGTGACGACATCATGGGCGGTGGGCCACAGAGATAAAAATGCGGCGCGTTCGACGGCAGGACTTTTTTGAAGAGATCGAGCGAAATCCGCTCGGGATGCCGATAGTCCTCGCCGGCCCGGTCGATGTCCGGACGGGGATCGCTATAGCAGATATGCAGCTGGATATTTGAGTTCTCCGCCGCGATTCGCCGCAGATGATCGGCCATGGCGTGTTCGTCGCGATGGCGGACACCGTAGAAGAACCAGACGTCCCGGCGCGCATCGGCGGCAACAATGGCATTCAGCATGCTGACGACCGGAGTCAATCCAATGCCGCCGCCGATCAGCACGGCCGGCTCAAGATCCTGCGGCTCCAGAAAGAACTGACCCGAGGGCGCCTTTACGTCGACGATGTCGCCCTCATCGAGTTCGTCATGGAAATAGCAGGACACAAGACCCGGCTGCCCGTCCGGTTTGTTGGGCGGCGGGCCGAGCCGCTTGATGGTGACCCGGAAATATTCGGGATTCGGCGCATCCGAAAGCGAATAGCAGCGAATGACCGGCTTGGCCTGGCCGGGAATGTTGAGCCGGAATGTCAGGAACTGGCCGGGCTGGAACGGCGGCAGGGGCTTATGATCGTGCGGCCGAAGATAGAACGAGCGGATATCCGTCGCCTCCAGGACCTTACGGTCGACCACGAACTTGCGAAACCCGTCCCAGGTCCGGTCGGCCTTGTCCTGTTCGCGCCGGCGGCGTTCCGCAAGCTCCGAAATACGCTCCCGCAGCATGGCCTGTTCCGCGCCCGCGGCAGCGCGCGCAACGCGGACGGATGTCCATTCGCGCAGCCCAAGGACTCCAACATACCCGGCCAGCGTGACCAGGAAGAGCGCCGCAGCGAACGGAACCAGAGCTTCCATGGAATCCTCGTGTTCTAAAATTTAAGCCGGATTTCTGAGCGGACACCGGCGACATTGTCGTCTTTCTCACGCCAGCCATAGATCACGTCATGGCGCAGGATCACCGACTTCGAGAGCGGAATCTGATGACGTACGCCCACGCCATACTGATCGGCGCGCGCCGGCCGGCCGGGCTCAAGATCGCCTTCCATGACCTGCACCGTCGCGAACTCGAAGACAAGCTGCTGATCCAGGTTGAACAGATAGTTCACACCGATCGCGCCGCCATAGGTGTTCTGGCCGGTGTCGTCGAGGCGTGGAAATCCGGTCAGTGCGTCGGTCTGGAACAGGATACCCGTATTGAACAGAATGCCGCCGGCGCCCGCGTCGCGGATCAGCGATTGCGGCCGATCGAATCCGGCAAACAGATTCAGGTATGGAACGAGCGTCAGTGGCTTTTGGGTAATGAGCGAGTTTTCGAGCAGAAAGATAAACCCGTCGGCGTTCTGCTGCTGATTGCGCAGCCGGTCCTGGCCGAAAGTCCAAACACCCCGGGCGCTGTTCGACAGCCAACCTCCATATCGGCGCGTGAAGGCCAAGGTTGCGCTGTTGTAGCTGAGATCGTCGAATATCCCCTCTCCATCGACCTTGCCCACACCGGCCTCCCAGTAGCCCTCCAGCGCATCGACAAAGGCGGCGGCACCGTAGACCTTCACGTTATGATCCGCAAAAGCGTTCCGGTCGTCGCGGATTGCCGGCGTCGAAACCTTGTCGAAGCCGGCAAAGAACGAGAAGTCCATGTTCGAGATCCCGAACAGTCTGCTGTTGCGCGCCGGGATTGCGAACGCAAAGCCGGTGATCGCGTCGTTGACCCAGACGCCGTTCTGAAACAGCAGCGGCATCAGACCGGCCGCAACCGGCAGATCGAAACTCTGATACTCGTCCGTCACGCCAGCCAGGATGTTCCCGATATCGCCCTCGAAGAACAGGGTATCGACATTGCCGTCGATAATGCCTTTCCCCTGCTGGCGGTCGTCGCCAAAGAACTCGTACCGCGAGAACTCACCGTTCTGGTCGATCGGCCGGAAGAGGGCGTGGACGCGCTCCGTGGAGGTCAGCTGCAGATCGGCGTCGAGGTTGAGACGCGAGGCGATCAGCCCTTTTTCCGCACGTCCGTTATCGTTGTAGGCGACGGCTGTCCGCCAGTCGCCATAGAGCTGCAGGCTCGGATTCACCAAATTCTTGCGGCCAATGACATTGTATCCGCCGGCCAGCGGGCCTTCCCGATAGAGCGAGCGCCCGATTTCTATGATCGGCCGCGGCTCGTCGATATTCGTTTTGCCGCCATAGATATCGATCTGCTGCTGCGCATCGTACGGCTTGTCCTGGTAGCTCGGGTTCGGCTTGAAGACAGCCGGATTGTGCTGCTCCCGCTGCACCCCCGGCGACATTTCCGGCTCGTCTGCCGCATAGGCCACGGCGGCAACCGCTGCCACCGCCACCACTGCACCAACCGCGGCGCCGATCTTCGTCCAGGGATTGTCCCGTTTCTGCGAACGCATTGTCTTATCCCCCCGCCAGCGACGCCTATCGGATCTCAAAGGAAACGGTGTACGGGTGGATGTCGACCATCCACTCGTTCATGGCCTGCTCCATCTCAAGTGTCGCCTTGACGAATTTCATGAAGTAGATGGGCTCGGCGCGGCTGCGCATCCGGACCGCAAGCTTGTACTTGCCTGGCTGCACGATCAGATGAGCCGGAATGGAATAGCTGGCCGTCAGCGTTCCCAGCGGCGGGATGCTGCGACTTTCCATACGAATACCGGGCGGATGGTTCAAAACCGACGTCGGCACGGTCGCCGGCCGGATAAACGGGATCTGATCGATATCGAAATTGACCGGCAGATACATCTCCCGATCCGTTCCAACGACATTGGATGTGAGAAATTTCGTCTGCAGATTCACCAGCTGGTCGTCATGCGGAACCTTGCCCTCACGCACATCCAGGGAATGGAGGTCAGCCATGTCGCCGTGTGAATCGACATAGCCGGACTCCCATACAGTCTTCCCGTCGGGAGCGACCAGCGCGACGTTCAGCCAGATTTCCGGCTGCGCGCCAAGCGACCCGGATGGCATGTTGTGGCCGGGATTTGTATTGGTGATCCGAAAATCGACGCGCAGATTCGATCCAAGCTTCGGCTGCGAGCGGAAGAACGGGCCATCGAGCTTCGAGCCGTTCTCCATGACCTGCAGGCGCAGTTTTCTCTTTTCCTCGAGCGCTTCGAGATTCTCGGCAATGATCTCGCGGGCTTCCTCGCGATCGATGCGGTCCGTCCAGGGGTCGGCAAATGTCAGCTTGGTTTCGCCCTTTTCGACCTTGTCCTCGAAATCGGACTCGCCCCAGCCGGCGCGGAAATCGAACTTCAGCCAGTCTTCGATCTTTATTTTTTCCGCCTTCGGGTTGTGCGGAAAGATGCCGGGATGGGCAATCGGATAGCCGGGCCCGTAGAACGCGTGATTGCTGTGCTTGCGGTTCGGGTTGACCGGACGTCCGTTTACGACGGCGGTCGGGGCCGCGACATAGCCATTCGCCACGCCAGGCGTCTTGCCCATATGGCAATCCTGGCAGGTCACGCCGGCCGCCATGGCCGGCGACGCACGAAACTGGTCCCAGACAACTTCAAGCTTGATACCGGGGTGAACTGCAACCTGATGACACGAGACGCAGAACTCGGACTTCGAGAGCTGGTCGAATTTCACGACGCCGGTGTGAATGCGGTTGCCGCGCTCCTGCGGCGATGTGGCGACGCGGTAGAAATCCTTTTGCTGCAGGACGTCATCCAGCTTGCCGTCTTCGCCCGTCCCCGAGACCGGTGTGTGGATATCCCCGGGCTGGACGGTCCGCTCGCCGTTCACTTTCGCATACTCATCGGTCACCCGATGACAGGTGATGCAGGTCACACCCTCACGCGCGACCTGGCTGCGTGCCCAGAGCGGCTGCCAGCGTTCCTCACCGCGTTGCGTGCCGACCTGCTGATGGCATCGCACGCAGAACGACCGGATCGTGCCGGAAGACAGGTCGTTGATGGTCTGCTCGAACTTGTGAAACATCGGCGAAATGGACGCATAGGCGTGGTTCGATGAGGCCCATTCGCGATAGATCTGTCCGTGACACGAGCCGCACTGCGCGGCAGTCGGATAGGAATTCTCCGCGAAGACCGCCGCGTGCGGGTCTTTCTCCTGCGCAACCGCTGGCGTGCCATGAAGGAGCAGCGGTGTCATCACCGCAAGACCTACAGCGGCACCGAAGCCAAGTAGCGCGAGGCCGCGCCATAGACCTGTTTTCAGATTATTTCGCATCGGACATCATCCTTTTCATCAAGGCATGATCCTGGTGATAGACGTGACAGAGCTGGCAGTCGTCGCGGACCCGGCCTGCCGCATGACACGTGCTGCAGGTATTGAGGGCAATTGGCTGGAAAGCGCCGGCTGCCCCACCCTGCCCCAATGTGTGGCAGCTGGTGCACGTCTTCTCGGGCCCCAGCAGATCGAGATGGGCGCGATGATCGAACCGGGTGTGCGGCCGTTCGCGGCCGAGTTGCGCCATCCAGTTTGCGGTCTGCGCGCCGTTCGCCTGACTGCTCATCGTATGACACTTCGCACACTGTCCGGGCCCGTCGGACGCCGACAGGAGTTCCTTGCGGGCCGCCGTCAGGCGCTCGCGATCCTCGGCACTTTCGGGCATCGGCATATTGACGGCTTCGATCCACGCCCTGATGACCGGCGATGCGTGCTGCGGCTTGGCGTAACGAATGTCGAGCGCGTCGGCGCGCCAGCCTGGCAGGGCCGCGGTTCCCGGCGGCTCGTATTCGCGATTGGCGGCCCAGGCGCAGGCCGCCTGACGCGCCTGCTCCGCATTCAAACCGGCAAGCATGCCCTCGGGTTTGGCCGTGCCCAGACGTTTCTGCACTGCCGCCACCAGCGGGTCGGTGCCGTCGCGCATCATGTCCAGGATCAGCCCTTCCATCGGCGCGCTGTAATCAGCTGCATCATCCGCTGAAGTGCCCAGCAGATATGCGCTCAACATAGTCGGCTGCTCCACCGAGACGGCCGAGAACGCGCCCGCTGCCTTCTCCGGTGCGGGGCGATCCCCACGGCGCGCCGCCGCAATGGCCGCTCGTACTTCAGCCAATGACTCTCCGGTCAGGCCGCAAGCCTGAACAATATCGTCCGGTTTAACATCGCTCTTTTCGATTTCGGGCCAGCGGAACAGCACGAAATCGCGTTTTGCGATGGCATCGGCATGACAGCCGGCACAGGCGGTCTCGAAACCGGCCGGCTTGATGACCCGGCCGGCATTTTCCACCTGGTGACACCCGATGCAGCCCCCTTGCGGAACCAGCGCGGCCAGCCGCTGATCGGCAAAATGCTTGTTCAGGTGGCTGATATGATCGAAGCGGATCGCTTGGGGATGATCGTAGGGGAAGTTCGCCGGAAACGGCGGATGGCTGCGTGCAAAATCCTGCACCTTTACAGTGTGGCAGGACTGACATTGCGCCTCAGAGATCTTCGTCACTGGCGCGTTCCGTCCGCGATGTTCCGTATGGCACGCAAGGCAGCTCGTCTGGCCAAGATCCGGCCGCTTTTCAAAGACCTGATTGTGCGCAAGCCACTCCTTGCCGCCGAAGCCATGGCAGCTTGCGCAGGCGCCCACCATGCCTTTTCCGGAATGCCCGGCTCCGGCATCTGCCGATGCATCCCCAAGCGACCAGAACGCACGCCACCATCCGGCCGCGCCTTGCCCGGATGCTGCGTGGCACGTAGCGCATCCATTTTCAGAGGCGAAATGCGCATGCGCGGCCGATAGCGGTCCTGGATCCAGCGAGACGATCGCCGTCGAACGGACATCACTGCCGATGACAAAAAAGCCAATCAGCGCGACGACAACCGCCGCGGCCAGCAGAGCCAGGCGACCACGCCACACCGACAACGTGCGGCGCGGCATGCAGGGGGGCTGCCGTACGCCACATTGACCATTTGCGTCCGGTCCATGGGCACAAGGCCCGCCCTCCGCGGCCGGACGACGGCATTGCCAACTGCCTTTCTGGTTCAGCGGCACGCACGCCGTCTGCCCGCCGCAGGCGCCAAAAGCGTCAGGGCCACGCGAGCAGGGCTTCCCCCAACTGGAGGCGCGACCGCAGCGCCATCCGAGCGTCGGGCGCTCGTAGCGGCTGCGATCATGCCGGAAGCGTCCGCGATCGATCATTGTCCGAAAACGTGAGCAAGAATGAGATGCCAGACAGCCAGCGCCATCATGGTGGCCGCCATCGGCACGTGGACGAGCGGCCACCGCTTCAGCAGCGTCTGCAACGCGTACTGGGTATCGACGACCGCCTTGGCGGCGCCGAGATCGGCGATCCGCGAGAGATGTCGCTTTTCTTCAGGCGCCAGATAGCGACCGACCGTCTCAAGACGGCGGGCAAACCAATAGGCCGCCCGGCGCCCACCGAATGCATGGCTGACAACAAAACGCGGGCGGGCGAAGTACCAAGCCAGCGTTTCAAAGTAATAACGGCCCAGGGTTTCCTGTCCGGATTCCTCTGCGGCGGCAAGCAGCGACTTCTCGACCTGGTCGCGGATCAAGGCGAGTTCGGCGGGGATACGCTCATAAATGATTTCGCCGCCGACGCGCGCCAGCCGGCCAGGCGCCCAGAGCTGAAGGCCATAGCCGGCAATGCCGGAAATACAAACGAGATAGAAGAGGCCGGCCAAAACCTGATCCGCGAACCCGATCGGCCATAGATTGCCCGTGTGCAGCCAGAACACCGCAAGGCTCAGCAGACCGCCGACAATGTGAAACGTCAGCCACACGGACGCGCGGCCAAGCGGCACCATCGAGAGCTTTTTCCGCGCGTTATAGAGGGCGAGGAAGACGATCAGGCCGAACAGGACATAGCCGGTGACAAAATCGGTATCGCGCAGAGAAAGCAGCGCATGCCGCTGCCAGAGCGCCAGACCGCCAAGAACGACCAGCGCGGCCAGCCAGACTCCGGCACTGTTCCGCTGCAGGGCTCTCATTCCCCGGCTCCACCGATCTCATGCTGAAGCACTTCGTTGATGCCGACGCGCCGCAGGGCGTCGTGAGGGCAGGCCCGCGCACAGGCCGGTCCGCCGGGCTGCTCCACGCAAAGATCGCACTTGGTTGCCTTGACGATCGGCAGGTTCTGATCGTCAACCAGACGCTGACCGGTCTGGTCCGCGACCTCGACCAGCCTGATATTGTCGTACGGACAGGAGTTCGCACAGGTGCCGCATCCGATACAGGTGTCGTCATTGATGACCACCACCCCGGCTGCCTCGTTGCGATGAATCGCACCGGTCGGGCAACCGATCATGCAGACCGGATCGCGGCAATGCATGCAGGCATTGGCCACCATCCAGTGATCGAAGGTGTGCCCGTGCCGCGCAAACCGCGGATTTCCTCCATGCGTCGACGCACAGGCCTTCACACAATCGTCGCAGCGCACGCAACGCTCGAGATCGATCAACATTGCCTGGGTGCCGTTGATGTAGCGGCCGTCGACAAGCCATTCCACAAAGGCGTCGTCCTCGATCGGACGATCGACGGTAATCGCAGGCTCAACCGGTGGCTGGGTCAGGGTCGGAAAGACAAATTTTTCGAGGATGTGAGTCGGAACGCGAAGAATGTCGACATAGCCCAGGGCCGTGAGTGACCGGCGCAGCCGCCCTTCCTTGCCAGACCGCCAGCCTTCGTAGGTTTCCTCCAGACCGAAATAGTCGCCAGCGCCGAGATAGGTAACGGTGCGCTGGGCGGTTCCCAGCTTCACGGAAACGCGCGCAAAGCCGGCGCGGATGAGATACACGCCATCCGGCCGCGTGCCCTCCGCGGCGATGATTGGCTCTTCCATTGCCTCCGCGGCTTCCGGAGTCTCCGCCGCGCCCTGGCGCATCTGCTTGTAGGAAACGTGCCAGTCAAAGCTGCCGTAGGTCTTGAACTTGACCCGGCTCGCCACGGACTGCAGGACATCGGGCGGAAGATCGGCAAACAGCGGCGTTGCGCTAAGATGGGTGCTGAGCGCGTTGCTGCGATAGTTCTCGTCGATGCGGCGCTTCCAGCCCGGATCGAACCGCCTGAGTTCACGCAGGCCTTGCCAGCGGATTTCGAGCAGCACTGCCCCTGTTTCGGCGAACACCGTCGCCGAGCGCGGAACGCGGCCCAGCGCCGCAAGTTCGCCAAAGATTCGGCCGGGGCCCAGAACCGCAGTGCGATGCTGATCGAGCACGGCGGGCACATCCTGAAGGAAGATATGCGTCGCATCGCCCTTGGAGCCCCGCGACCGGTTGCGGACGTCACGATAGCGCTCGGCATCGCGAACTTCTGGGACTCGTGTATTGCTCCAGAGCTGCGTGAGCGCTTCGAAAAAACCGCGCTTGCGCGCCGCTTGCCGTCCAATCATCTCGCGCGGCAGCGACGGCGCCAGCACGACACGCAGCTGACCGCCCAGCACAAGAAACGCGGAATTGCCGTAGTCACCCTCGCGCACGACGATGTCGCCGGCCTGAAACACGGCCAGCCTTGCATCGTTCTTCAGGATCCCACGCAGCGGTATGTGTGCGGGGAACGCGTCGGCCTGAATCTCGGCAATTTCCTTCAGCGCCATCAGCCGATCGATATCGGCCTCGCTCATGTCGCCAAAGGGCACGTCCCACCGCTGGGGACGGCTCATGGTAAGCGCGGCTGCACTCATAGCGGATTTCGCCTGTCGTGTTCGTTCGG
The DNA here is from genome assembly GCA_965279355.1 of Alphaproteobacteria bacterium. Taxonomy (GTDB): domain Bacteria; phylum Pseudomonadota; class Alphaproteobacteria; order CACIAM-22H2; family CACIAM-22H2. The sequence continues at coordinate 2,504,326 of OZ257155.1, forward strand.
CGTCCGCTTACTTGTAGGTGTTCTTGGCCGGAAGGCGGCTACCAACCTGAGCCGAAAGATCCTTGCCGGCAATCGCCTCGACGAGCTTGCGGGCATTTGCCTCCGTCGGCTGCGCAAGCAACGCGGCCGCCTCCGGCACCTGTCCCTTGATGGCATCGAGTGCCGCCCGCGCATCAACTTCGGTCTTTTTGACCGTTTCCTGATATTTCGCGCCGCCCGCACCGCCAATCGCAGCCGTCTGCACCAGCGCGGCCGCATGGCCGGCGACAAACATCCGCGACAGCTCCGCCGCATTCGCCTCGGCGTTGTCATTCACATTGGGCGGGTAGAAGCGGTGACGGACGGTCCCTTGCGAGAAACGGACGAACTCGAACGCGCTGCCGGCCGAGTGCCCGGCATCAATCATTTTCGAGACTGTTTCCGCCGGCAGACCGGCGCGCGCCAGGCCGTGGCAGGACAGGCAGTTTTTGGCCACATCAAAATGCATCGCCGGCCAGATCATTCCGGCCTGCGTCGCCTTCTGGATGCGCTCCTGCTTATGCGCCGCGGTTTCCGTCTCGCGTTTTGCCGACGGACCGCCGTAGTCGTTATGGATCGCAAACCAGTCAGACGACGCGCCATGACAGCTTTCGCAGGAGGGCCCGGCCGTCGCATTGGCCCTGGCATTCGCGTCGGCCTTGGTCGCCGTAAAGTGGCAGGTCACGCACACTTCGTTGCGCCGCATGTTGGCATCACCACCTGCCGCGGTGATGATTTCCTTTACGGCAGGCTTACGGTGGATATCGCGAAACGATTCCGCGTGCTTGGTTTTTTCCCACACGCCGTGCTCGGCACGATGACATTCCTGGCACTTCTGCGGCCCCTGAAAGAAAGGCTCGGCCGTCGCCGAGCCACAGATTATGGCCAAACCAAGAAATGCGGCGGCCGAAACGGCCGCCCGGAATGTCGTGCTGAACATAGTATCCCCCAAACACTGTACTTTGCTTTGGTCTGCCGGCCCTCACATCCTCACGCACCGACCGGTCCCTCAGTCGTCGCGTCAGGCCAAAACAGAGCAAAAGCCAGCCTCGCCAAGTGCATTATTGTAGTCTCTCTGTGGGACGTGCCAAGGAGAGAAAAGCACCCGCCGTGTTAATATTAATGAATTTGGCCGCGCGCCGTACCTTCCGTCAGATAACCGCGCCAAAAAGCGTTCCAATCCCTGCGGTGATGCCCATCGCCAGCGCCCCCCAGAACGTCACGCGCGCCGTGGCGAGCAGGATTTTGGCACCCCCCACATAGGCGCCGACCGCCCCCAGGAGCGCAAGAAAGCCCAGAGAAGCTCCGGTCACGACGGGAACAAGGGCGTCGGCGGGCGACACCAGGACCATGAGCAGCGGCATCGCCGCGCCAAGGGAAAACATGGCCGCGGACGCCAACGCTGCCTGCACCGGACGCGCGGTGGTGAAACTTGTGATCCCAAGTTCGTCGCGCGCATGCGCGGCCAGGGCATCCTTCTCGGTCAGCTGTTCGGCCACCTGCCGGGCCAGCGGCCGATCGAGACCCCGCTTCACGTAGATCTCGGTCAGTTCGTTCAGTTCTGATTTGGGACTATCGCTCAATTCCTGGCGTTCCCGCGCCAGATCCGACTGCTCGGCGTCGGACTGCGAACTGACAGAAACATACTCTCCGGCCGCCATCGACATGGCGCCGGCCGCCAGAGAGGCGATGCCCGCGATCAGGACATCGTTCTGCGATGCCGCCGCCGCGGCAACACCGACGATCAAGCTTGCCGTTGAAATAATGCCGTCGTTGGCTCCCAGCACGGCTGCCCTCAGCCAGCCAGTGCGGTCGACGAAGTGATGCTCGGAGTGCAGCCGTAGACGACTCATCGCAGGTTCCCACACATCGGAATCAGAGACTCAAGGAGAGGACTTTACGAGATGGGCGCCGCTTTCGGTGCGAATGAACATCAACACCCGGTCGTGAAATCTGCGAAGTCCGGCCCGCTGCGCAATGGTCACCAGCCCGGTTCCCTTCAGTTCATTCGCGAAGAGAGACATCAGATCGCTCTCAGCTGGTTCGTCTAGCTCGGAGGTCGCCTCGTCCATAACGACCCAATCCGGCTTATGCAGCACCAGGCGGACAAAAGCGAGCCGTTGCTGTTCGGCTTCCGAGAAAACCTGATCCCAGCGCGCCTCTTCGTCGAGTTTATCTGCGAAACGGCCCAGCCCGCATCGACTCAGCGCTGCGCGCAGCGCAGCATCCTCGAACTGTTCCGCGTGACCCGGATACGAGATGGCGATCCGCAGACTGCCGGCAGGTACATAGGCCCTATGAGCGACAAACATGATGCGCTCATCGGAGGGTACCTCAATGACACCCCGCCCCCACGGCCAAAGTCCGGCGATTGCCCGAAACAGCGTGGTCTTACCGATGCCGACATCCCCGGTCAGAAGGACTCGCTCGCCGCGGGCAATGGTTGCATCCGCAGCGTCGATCATCACATCGCCGTCCGGGCTGGCGACGGTGAGATTCCGCAACCGGATAACGGCATCCGTGCTTTGCCGGCGCTCGATACGGGTAATAACGTTGCGCGGCGCTTCATGCTCCGCGAATGCGGTATTCAAGGCCACGATCCGGTTGACCCCTGCCATCCAGTCGGAAAGGCGGATGTAGTTGTCGATAAAGAAGCCCAGGGCGAGTTGAACCAGCACGAAAGCCTGCGAGATCCGCATCAGATCCCCGAGCGTTATTTCGCCCGCCAGAAATTGGGGTGCCGCGATCAACATGGGCAGGACAGGGTTCAGGACAGTGAAACAGGTTGTCGCCAGGGTCAGGCGGGTCTCGAGCCGCATCTGGGCACGAAATGCAGTGGCCAGACGGGCAAAGACGCCTTTGAGTCCTTCACGCTCGATCGTTTCGCCGCGCAGAAGCGTCATTCCCTCTGCGTTTTCCCGCACCCGTACCAGATGAAAGCGAAAATCGCCTTCGCGTGCATGGCGTTCTTCGCTCAGCTTGACCAGAGGGCTTCCGAGCAGGTGGGTCAGCATCGTCGTCGTTGCCGCGTAGGCAATGGCGGCAAAAACCAGATACCCGGGAACAGAGAATCCGATAGAACCCCAGCCGATCGTTATCACGCCGGACAGCGCCCATAACGTACCCATGAAGATGATCAGCAGAAGCGCGCTGTTGATCAGGCCTGCCACGAAATCGACGGCCGATTCCGCCACCATGCGCACATCTTCGGCGATCCGATAATCGGGATTGTCATACACCTCGCCACTGATCTGCGTATTGAAGCCGTGACCGCGCACCAACCAGCGATCGATCAGTTGCTCCGTCATCCAGGTCCGCCAGCCGATCTGAAGCGCCGCCTTGAGAAATAGTTGGGCCGCGCCGATGAGCATCAGGCCGCCGGCCAGAGCAAAAAAGATGAAGACGCCCCGCCACACGGCCGCCGCCACATGCGCGTCGATCGCGTCGAAAAATTCGCCCAGCCAGATATTCAGCCGGAGCTGCAGCAACGCATAAGTGAGTGTCGCAAGCGCCAGTGCGACAGTCTGGAACCACGCCGAACGGCGGCGTCCATTGCGCCAATACGGGCCGGCGAGGCCCCAGAACTGGCGCAGCGCAGTACCAAGCGCCGTGATCGTATTCTTGCGCGGCGTGGCGCTATCGGGGAATGCGGAAGCGGAGCCCAGCGTTTTGCCTTCGGAAGTTGGACGGGCGCTTGGTTGCGGCCCCGAATTAGAACTACATGATTATTCGAGATAGGGGCGCCTCAAGTTCCACCATATAGGCGTCCGGCCCAGCGCGGCCCGGCTGAAACCGGAACTCGTCCCCAGTCCTTTCCTTAGCGAAACGTGTTGTTTGAGGTGTGATCGCCGGCCAGCCAGCGCTTGAGTTCGCTATGCGCGTCATTTTCCCGGATCGCGTTGATCTTGTCCGCACGCGGATCGTCGACGGTTAGCTCGATAATCAGGCCGTTGGGGTCCACGACATAGAGCGACACGCAGTAGCCGTGCTCAAGCACGAACATGTTCGGCTCCTTGTAGCCCGCGGCTTCAAGGCGCTTCTTAACCGCATCTTGCGTGTCCTGATCGCAGTTCAGAGCGATATGATGAAACGGCGAGAATGGCATCTTGGGGCCGAAAAGATCCTGGTCCTCCTGCTTCGCGAACTGAAAGAACGCGAGCGCACTGCCGTCGCCCAAGCCGAAGAAGCAGTGGCAATAGACGCGCTCCGCGCCAAACAGCTCATCAGCCTCGCACCAGGTGGCCATCAGCGGAAAGCCCAGCAGGTCCTCATAAAACTTGCGGGTCGCCTCCAGATCTTTCGTAACATAGGCGTTGTGATGCAGACGGGTGGGTAGTTTGCGGACTGCGTTCATGAGACTCTCCCTTTGGTAAAGCATGGATTTGTCATAAGCGCGCAACGCGCAATCGCTAGGCTCGGGCAACGTTGACGAAGGGCTGTCCGGCCAGAAAAGCACGGATGTCGCGGCAGATCCGTTTTGTCACGCCGACCCGCATCTCTTTGGTGAAGGCTGCGTAATGCGGCTGAAGGACGACATTCTCCATCGTCATAAACCGCTCGTCGATGTTCGGTTCCGACGCAAAAACGTCGAGGCCGGCCCCGGCAATCGTCTTGTTCTGCAGCGCTTCGATCAAAGCCGGCTCATCGACAACAGTCCCGCGGCAGATGTTGACCACGTATCCCCGGGGGCCGAGCTTCTCAAGAACCGCATTGTTGAGCAGATGCCGGGTCGCTTCACCGCCGGGACAGGCAAGGATGAGAATGTCCACTTTCTCCGCCAGCGCGAGCGGGCTGTCGACGAAGGCGTACGGCACGCCGTCCTTGCGACGCGGCCCGGTATAAAGGACTTCCAGGCCAAGACCGGCGGCCCGGCGCGCAATGGCCTGGCCGATTTTGCCAAGGCCGACGACACCGACCTTCTTGCCGACAAGGCTGGTTGAGTCTGAGAGCTGCCCCTGCGTCCATTTCCCGGCACGCACATAACGGTCCGCTTCGGCCGTACGGCGGACGGTTGCGTACATCAGCGCAATCGCCGTATCCGCGGTGTCTTCGGTCAGTTCATCAGGTGTGTGGCAGACGGCGATGCCGCGTTGCGCCGCCGCCTTCAGGTCAAGCTTGTCGAGACCCACGCCGCCTGATGCAATGAGCTTCACATCCGGCAAAGCATCCATCAGCGCCGCACTGGCGCCGGAATAGGTCATCGTCACCGCGACCTTGTAGCCCGGCATCGGCGGAAACGGCCCTCCGGTCGCGGCGTTCACAGGGTAGTCGACCAGATCGTACTCTTCGGCCAGCGCCGTCCGCAGATCCGGAGGGATCCTGGTGACGACGAGGAGGGACGTTTTGCTCATGTCGGGCGGCGATCCTTCTTAACCGGCCAGCCGGTCGCGGAGATCGACCTTGTTCGTCTCCCACAGAGCCAGCACCGTGATGAAGGAGATTAGGGCAGCAGCAAACCTGACGCCAGCGAGCGCTCCATACTCCAGTGGGCAGAATCAGCCGAACCGCGGAAACAGCTTCAGCGCATTGTTACGGAAGATGTCCGCGGCCAGGACACCGCCGTTCTTCTCCTGCGCCAACAGCTCATGATCGCCCGCCTCGGTGACCGATGCCGGACAATAAGGCCAGTCGGACCCGAACAGCAGATGCGTGGGGTCGGCAATTTCCCGCATCGCAGCCATCGTCCCCTGTCCCGCCGCCTGTGCCGTGTCGTAGTAGAAGCCGCGCAGCGCCGCGAAGATGCTTTGCCGGGAGAAGCTCTGGAACCGTTTGTCGATCAGCGGCGCCATGGCAAGCCGCCAGCCGAGGAACGGGAGCGTGCCGCCGTTATGGGCGAGCACGAATTTGATGCGCGGGAAGCGTTCGACCGCGCCGCCGAAGATGAGATTCACCACGGCCCGCGTGGTATCGAAGGTGAACTCGACCAGAAAGCCTGGGACGTCCATCCCGATTGTCTTGCTGGAGGGATGATAGTTCGGGTGGATGAAGACGATGGCCGCCCTGTCGTTCAGGAATGCCAAAAGGGGATCAAATTTTTTGTCGCCGAAAAAATTCGTGCCGTAGCTGGCCAGAACACCAACGGCATCGAGTTTCAGCACCTCAAGCGCATACCGCGCCTCCGCAATCGCACCATCGACATCCGGCAACGGCAAGGCCGCAAACGAGCCGAAGCGTTTGGGATGCTGCGCGCTCAACTCGGCAAAGAGCTCGTTGCACTGCCGCGCCAACGCGCGTGCCGCGGCATCGTCACCGTAGTTCACGCCGGGCTGGGAAATCGAATTGATCGTGGTCGCAATGCCGTTCGCGTCCATGAACTCGAGTGCCAGTGCCGGGCTCCATTTGGGAAACCCGGCGCTGATCGAGGCCCGGAAGCCGGCCGCGGTTGCGGCTTCGGTCAGGAACGCCGGAACCGGATGCGCATGGATGTCGATCCGGTTCCGCGGCACGGCGGTCATTCAGATGCCTCGGTCTTTACTGATGAACAATACCTGCCGCCTTGATGACGTTCGCCCATTTCTCGATCTCGGCGTTCCAGAACGCCGGCGACTTGTCGGCGCCGATATAGACGGCGTCCATGCCCTGATCGTTGATGACCTTCTGGAAGGCCGGCCGCGCCGCCATGACGCGGAATTGCTTGTCCAGCGTGTCGATGACGGCCCTGGGCGTTCCCGCCGGCACCATGATGCCGAACCACGAAATGACTTCCGCGTCCTTCACCCCGAGTTCGGCGAGTGTGGGCACATTCGGGGCCGAGCGATGCCGCTCCGGCGCCGCAACCGCAAGAATCCGCGTCTTGCCCGCCTGCATGTTCGGCAGCGCGGTCGACAGGTTGTCGAACATGAAGTCGGTCTCGCCGGCCGTCACCGAGTTTACCGCATCGGCCCAGCCGCGATAGGCGATATGAATGATGTTGGTGCCGGTGCGGATGCGGAACAGCTCTCCGGACAGATGCAGCGTCGTGCCGACGCCGTTCGAGCCCATATTGAGCTTCCCCGGGTTGGCCTTCGCTTCGGCAATCAGCTCCGCCACCGAATTGGCCTTGAGCTTGGGACCGGCGACCAGCGCGTTGGGCACCGTCGCAAAGATGCCGACCGGCACCAGATCCTTCTTGGGATCGTAGCTGGGATTTTTCTGCAGCGTGGCCGTGATGGTGGAGAACGCGCCACCGATCAGCAGCGTGTAGCCATCCGCCGGCGATTTGGCGACCTGTTCAGAGCCGAGATAGCCGCCGGCGCCGCCCTTGTTTTCGACAATGACCGGCTGACCGAGCTCCTGGAGGCCGGGTTGAATCAGCCGGGCCACGATATCAGTGCTGCCGCCGGGCGGGGCCGGCGAGACGATCTTCACGGTCTTGGTGGGGTATTGCTGGGCAAATGCCGCCGGGGACAGCGTCAGCGCCACCGCGGCAACGATTGAACTCAATGCGTATTTGGTCATGGCTTCCTCCCGATCGTTGTTTTGGTCAGAGTTCAGAGATCAGTGCTTCTTGTCGAGCCCCGCGATCCTGAGGGCTTCCAGATGGTCCTTGAGGGTCTGGTCCATCTCTTTGGGAGAGATGCGTCCGAACCCGCAATAGGCGGCGACTCCGAAATCGGGGAGATACTTGCGCGCGACATCGAGACGCTGCTTGAAGCTGTCCATGCTGTGGATCAGCCCGAGATAGACGCGGGCTCCCTTCACGTCGAGCCTGGAAAGCGGCGCATAGAAAGCGTCGTCGGTGTTGCCCAGGGTCGGGATATGGACCCAGTCGACCGTCCGGTCGATCGCCTTCACCGAGCCGTTGACCAACTCCACCGCGCGACCGAGATCCTTCGGCGCGAAGCGCGGCCAACCACCATAGGTGCCGAAACAGAAATGGAAGCCGAGCCTCGCCTTGTCGGGGATCAGCTTCGAGAGACGGCCCATCGGCGCCGTGTGCGTCTCGATCTCCTTCTCGGCGGGATAACCTTCGATGCCTTCGTGGACCGCGGCGACTTCCCAGGCGCAATCCCACTGGATCGCAATGTCCTCCGCCGGAAGCTGGTCGAAGATCGCCGTCAGCTCTGCGGCAATCGCCTCCTCATAGCCGGGGCGGATCTTCGGCAGGTCCTGCGCCTTGGGGAAAAACAGCGGGCGGACGACGCTGTTGACCATCGGCATCGAAATCTGCAGCCGCATATCAGGCGGCAGGATGCCCTTCTCCCGCATCGTCTTCAGGACGAAATGGGAATTCACGGCATCCTTGGCATAGCCCAGGCGATAGCCGGGATTGCCGAAGCGCACGCGGTCGACGCCGTCGCGGACCTTGAAGAGCCAGCCATCGTCGCGATCCCTGGGCATCAGCTGCTCGACGCCGTTCACCGGCTGCGGGCGCCGCATCACCTCCAGATCGGCATGGCCGTTGAACACCTGATAGGACAGACGCACCACCCACGACTTCCGCTCGCCGACCTCGCCGTCCGGCATCGCCGGCAGGAAGGACCCAAGCTTGCCGCCGAAGGTTTTCATCACCTCTTCGGCTGTCTTCAGCGGAACGCTGCCGACCAGGAGAACCTCTTGACCCATTTCGAGAACTCTTTCTTTGAACCGTAAGAGGTGAATTCAAGATGGAGCGGAAGGCCCAAGAGCCGGCAGCCCCTCACGATAGTCTCGCTGCGTCTCTTCAGCGTATCCAGCGCTCGTTCACGGCGGTGTTCCTTTTTAGTCTGGCGATTGAACCCGCATGCTGGCAGGCACGGCAACACGGGCCTGGAGCCCCGATCTTGCAGGCCCCGCCTCAAGGTGCCGTCAAAAGAATTTGACGCTCAATTCTTAATGATTGCGAATTTACAGGCAAGCCTGTCGCCTGGAAGGCAGCTTTGCAAACGGCATCGTCGCCAGTCTCGGCACCGCGTGTTTGGGCGAGACCGATGAGATAAGCATCATCCGTGTCCGCTGATTGCTGCGGCCGAGACCGTCAAGGTGTCTCTGATTTTTGCAGGCAGAAGAGAGCGACGCTTCCGTGCGATGCATCCCTCGACAGCCGGGGCTTACCCAGGGACAGTTGGCGCGGCATTTGTTAGTTCGGCCCTGGTCGTCTGCTTCGCACGGCCCAGATAGGAGTCACGAATCTGCTGGCTGCTTGCCAATTCGCCGGCCGGCCCCTCCAGCGCGATCTTCCCCAGTTCCATCACATAGGCACGGCGCGCAATCTTGAGGGCCAGCCGGACGTTCTGCTCGACAAGGAGAATTGCCGTGCCGCGCTCGCGATTTAAACGCACCAGAATTTCCCAGATTTCGCGCGTATAGAGCGGCGAGAGGCCGAGCGACGGTTCATCCAGCAGCAGAAGCTTCGGACGCGCCATCATGCCGCGCGCGATGGCCAGCATCTGTTGTTGCCCGCCGGACAGGTGTCCCGCAAACTGTGTCTGGCGTTGCCGCAGCACAGGGAAATACTCGAAGGCCTGTTCGATATCCGATGCGACGCCGTCTTTGTCGCGACGGGTGAATGCGCCCATATCCAGATTTTCGCGCACGGTCAGTCCGGAAAAAACCTCCCGACCCTCCGGAATATGGCTGATCCCCCTGCCGACAAGGCGGGCCCCATCCAGGCCCAGAATGGACTGGCCGTTGAAGACGATACTGCCGCCGCGCGCCGGTGCGACACCGGAGATCGTCCGCAACAGCGTTGTCTTGCCCGCGCCGTTCGCGCCGAGCACCGCCACGATTTCGCCAGGCGCTACTGTCAGATTCACGCCATGCAGGACGGCGATCGGACCATAGCCGGACGCCACATCGGCGAGGGAGAGCAGCACATCACTCATCGTCATCGCCCAGATACGCGCGGATGACGTCCGGATGGGATTGCACCTCGGCGGCACTGCCTTCCGCAATCACCCGCCCCGCCTCGAGCGCCAGCACGCGATCGGACACTGCCGCGACGAGATTCATATCATGCTCGACGATCACCATCGTTACGGGCCGGCGGCTGCGGATATCGTGGATCCATTGTTCCATCACTTCCGTCTCCCGGCTGTTCAGGCCGGAGGACGGCTCATCGAGCAGAAGAAGAGCAGGCTCCATGGCAAGTGCCCTGCCCAGTTCGACCACCTTGCGCACGCCATACGGCAAACGGGCGACCGGGATATCGCGGTAGGATCGCAGGTTCAGAAAATTGATGATGTCGTCGGCCTTCTCACGGAAGTCGCGCTCCTGGGCCGCGACCTGGGGCAGAAACAGCAACTCCTGCAGAAGATTGGTGCGTCGATGGGTCTCGCGGCCAAGCAGCAGGTTATCGAGCACAGTGCCGCGCGCGAAGAGTTCGATGTTCTGGAATGTTCGCCCGATGCCGAGACGGGCCGCGCGGTGCGCCGGGAGGCCTGTAATGGCATCGCCCCGGAAACGAATTTCACCGGCGGTGGGCGTATGAATACGGCTGATGAGGTTGAAGATCGTCGTCTTGCCGGCGCCGTTGGGGCCGATGATCGAGAAAATCTGCCCCTCCTCCACCTGGAAGGACACGTTGTCGACGGCGCGCAGGCCGCCGAAGGTTACCGACAGATCCTTGACTTCAAGGAGCATCAGGCCCGCTCCGTCTGCTGCTTCATTGCCGCGCCTGACGTCAGCGCGACCCAGCGGCGTACGATGTAGCCCTTCACGCGCAGCAGGATGCCGTTAATGCCGAGTGGCTCATAGATCATGATCAGGATGAGGAGGCTGCCTTCGATGATCGGCCGCACGCCGGTCGGACCGCTGCCGGTCGAGCCGAAGGACTGAAAGACGATACCGAGCAGTTCGGGCAGCATCACCATGAACACGGCGCCGAAGATCACGCCCGTCAGCGAGCCGACGCCACCGACCATCAGCATGATCAGGAACTGGGTCGACAGCTCGATCGTGAACTGCTCCGGTGAAATGTACCGGATCTGGTGGGCGTACAAGGCGCCCGCCACGCCGGCAAAGGCGGCACTGAGGCCGAACGCGATGGTCTTGGTGCGGGCCACATCGACGCCCATGCTGCGCGCCGCGACCTCGCTGTCGCGCACGGACGTCATGGCGCGACCCTGCGGGCTGCGCAGCACGTTGGCAGCGATCAGCAAGCCAACGGCCAGTAGCGGCAGGAAGAAATAGTAGAGTTCCGCTGGCCTCGCGATGGTGAGACCGAACAGCTTGATGCTGGAAATCACCATGCCATTGTTGCCGCCGGTGACGGAGCTCCAGCGCGTGGCGATTTCCTGCACGATCACCGCCATGGCGATGGTCGCGACGATCAGCGAATGCCCGCTGATCCGCAGCGCCGGCCGGGCGGCAAGGGTGCCGGAGATCGTGGTCACGACGATCGCGCCAAGGAACGCCACGGGAAACGGCAGGCCGATCTTCTCCAGATAGCCGCACGCATAGGCGCCGATGGCGATGAAGGCGGCGTGACCGAGCGAGATCTGGCCGGTGTAGCCGGTCAGGAGCTGCAAGCCGAGCCCGGCTATGGCGTAGATGATAACGAAATTGGCCTGCGTGATCAGGTAGTCGCCAGCCAGCATCGGCAGCGCCAGCAGTGCCGCCGCCAGCATCAGCCAGCGCAGAATCGCGGCGGGTCGCCGCGGCAGGATCGATATCTCGTCGCGGTAGCTCATATCGAACGGGCCGAAACGCGCGCGAACAGCCCGGTCGGGCGCAGAAAAAGAACGGCCAGCAGCATGACCGACGACGCGATATCCTTGCTGCCATCAGGCAGATAGAAGCCGCACAGCTGCTCGACGATGCCGACCAGGACGCCACCCAGGATGGCGCCCGGCAGGCTGCTCAGCCCGCCGATGATCGCCGCCGACAAAGCCTTGAGGCCGAGAAAGCCGACGCCGACATTGATGAAGAGCATCGGCGCCAGCAGCACGCCAGCCAGCCCGGCGATCGCGGCGCTGATCGCCCAGATCAGCGAATAGATCGTCTTCACATTGATGCCGACATAGGTGGCGGCCGTCTGGTTCTGCGCCGTCGCCCGCATGGCGGTGCCGAGCCGGGTGTACTGGAAGAAAAGAAAGAAGGCGAAGATCACGAGCACGGTCACGATCATGGCCAGCACCGCCTCGGCATTGAAAACCAGCGGGCCGACGCGCCAGATCTCGCCATGAAGCGGCGTGATCAGGCGATAACTCTCGGTGCTCCAGGCCGGCACCATCATGACGATGCCGCGCAGAACCAGCCCCGCACCCATTGTGACAAGCAGCGTGGCGAAAATCGGCCGGCCGATGAGCGGGCGAATGATCAGCCGGTTGGTGATCATCCCGACAACCGCCATCACGAGCAGGACGATGAGCAGTCCGACAAAGAACGGCGCGCCGGCCATCATGATCGCGGTATAGCCGACAAATCCGCCCAGCATCATCAGATCGCCATGGACGAAGCTGATAACGCCGGTTGCCTTGTAGACCAGCACAAAGCCCAGGGCGAGGAGCGCATACACGCTCCCCGACCCGATGCCACTGACGATTTGCTGCAGGAAATCGACCATGTCGCGCGCCAGGGCAGGCGAATGTTCAGTATTCGCCGACTCCCTGCCACTTTCCGCCCTTCACCTGCAGCACAACCATTCGTGTAGTGCCAAGGCGTTGCTTCGCGTTGAATGTCAGCTTCGACGAGCCAACACCCAGATCGAGATCTTTCACGGTCTCCAGCGCCTGGATGAAACTGTCGACGGTGAGATTCGGGCCCGCGCGGGTGGCGATTTCCGTGAACAGCAAGACCTGAAGATAGCCGCCGTAGGCCGCCTCGTTCATGTCTCGGCCGTGGCGTTCCTTGTAGCGGCTTGCGAATTCCTCGACCTTGGGAAGCTGCATAATCTGAGTGAGCGGCGTGGACGTCGAAATGCCGTAGACGCCCTCAGCCGACGCGCCCGTCAAATCCAGCATCGCGGCGCCGGTGGCCGCCTGGGCCATGATGAACTCCGCCTTGAAGTCTGTCTTCCGACGCTCGACGATCGCGACTGCGCCGTCGCGGGCAACCGAAGTTACGAGGACCAGATCGCAATCCGCGGCCTTGAGCTTGGCGATCTGGGAACTGAGATCCGCCGCACCCGTCTTGAAGCCGGCCGATTCGATCAGCTTCAGTCCTTTTTCCTTCAGAACCGCGTTGATGCCGTGGAGCGACTGATCCCCGGAATCGCCGTCCTGATAAAGGCTGCAGACCCGCTTCTTGCCAAGCGTATCGATGCCCCACCGGGCGGCGCCGCCCATCTGGATCGCGTAATCCGGAATCCAGGTTGCGACCAGCCGCTGCGGCGGATTGGTGTAGGTCGGATCGAGGGCAATCGGGAACAGGAAGGGGCGCCCCTGTTCGGTCGCCATCGGCATTGTCGCTTTCACGATGGCCGTGCCCATCTGCCCGGTGAAGGCGAAGACCTTGTCCTGCAAGAGCAGTTTCTGGGTCGCGAGAATTCCGCGACGCGCATCGAACGCGCTGTCCTCGAAGGCGACGCGAAGTTTGCGGCCATGAATGCCGCCCTTCTCGTTGATGAGCTGGGCCCCCAGGTCAACGCCCTGTCGCATCGGCACGCCGATGGGCGAGCCCGGGCCGCTCAGGTCGGTAACGCTACCCAGCAGGATTTCCGTGTTGGTCACGCCCTGTTCGGCGCGCACCGGGGCGATACCCAGTGCCAGTGCCAGGGCGGCAACGCACGCAGTCAAAGGCAGTTGTGTTGTCTTCGGCATGTTCTTCCTCCCGTTTACGTCATCCGGCGTCGGCGCTTGGCCTTGCCGAATTGTTTTGTTGTGATCGACTCTGTGAATTTTCGTCCGTCGTGGGCGACCTTAAGCGGCGGCCCCCGACTTGGCCGCCTTCACCGCACCAGGCTTCTCGTTGCTCTTCTCTATTGCATCCGCGGATGCCTGGTCGCGGATATCGCTGAAACGCACAGCGTTTTCCTTCATCCACTGGAATGATTTCTCGCGCCGGCGGTTCTGACCCGTAAATTTCGGCAACACGTACCGCATGAACAGCTCGTAGGACCGTTTCGTCGCTTCGAAATTCATCCAGTTCGTGCCCGACAGCAGCAGGCAGCCGAAGCCGCCCGACACGTCCCAAAGCCGCTCCAGCGCTTCTACCGCATCATCCGGCGTGCCGACGATGCCGCCGCGTCCGGCCAGAACTTTTTCGATCGGATCGCCGGCGGATTTATGCTCGCCTGCCGTCGGCGGACGGATCAGATGCAGATAGTCCATATAGTCGCCAAAGCCGTGCTGCACGAGCCGGCGCGCTTCTTCCCGGGTCTCCGCCAGATGGAACGAGCCAACAACCCGCACCTTTGAGCGGTCGAAAGTGCGCCCGTGCTCAGCCGCAGAGCGGGTTGCGGTGTGCACGGCATCGTTGACTCCGGATGCCATCGCACACAGGAGGTCCATTCCATAGCGACCCGCCGCGACGGCGCCGGTCGGCGTCTTCAGGCTGGCAATGGCCAGCGGCGGCCGCGGAAACGTGTAGGGCTCAAGATGGAGATAGGCGTCCCTGAGCGTGTACCACTCGGTCGTTTCGGTGACCGTCTCACCTTCGAGCAGGCGAACGACCACATCGAGACCTTCCATCAGCCTAGCGCGGGATTTTGCGACCGGGATGCCGAGCATATGCGCGTCCGAAGCCAGCGCGCCCGGACCGAAACCGAACATCGCGCGCCCGCGCGTCTGATAGTCGAGCTGGACGATACGGTCGGCGACGATCAAGGGGTTGTGATAAGGCAGCGAAACCACCGCGGCCCCCAGGCGGATGCGTGTCGTGCGCTCGGCCGCGGCGGCAATGAACAGTTCGGGCGATCCATAGATCTGATAGCCGCCGGAATGGTGCTCCCCCATCCACAGCTCGGCATAACCGAGCTCGTCCAGCCATTCCGCGAGCTCAAAGTCCCGCTGCATGGCCAGCGCCACGCTCTCCTTGTTCGGATGATGCGGTGGCGCAAAAACGCCGACCTGAATATGCTTATCGACCATGAGGGGTGTCCGGGTCGTTGTAATGGGGCTTTCTCACCGGCGACGCGAGCTCGTCATACGTCGAACGGCGCCGCGCGCGGATAGGTCTCGATGAATCTCAGGAAGTCAGCGAGGTGCTTGTCCTGGGCGACTAGCTTGCATTTGCCGCGACCGCGGAAGCGCATCGAGAACAGAACAGGCTCGTCCTCGCTGTAAAGCTTGTAGATCCAGTCAACCAGTTCCTGGAGGCGTGCCTGCGTCGCCGCTTCGCCGATCTTTTCCGCCTCGGATTTCCGGATCGCGACCACGTAATAGGCTTCAGAACAGCCAGGCGCGGTTTGCGCGCTGCCAGCCATGAAGAAGCGCTCCGAACCGTCGCCAGGAAACTGCGAGTGCAGGCCGAGCCACGTCCCGCCGGTCACCACGCTATCGGCAATGCGATGCGGCGCTTCCTGACGCACTGTCAGGGTGTAGCGGTCGAACTCGATTGTCTTGGGACTGGGGTTTGGAATGCCGTGGACCGTCTTGAGATGCTGGAAGTCAACGGCGTTCGACGATGAAATCCAGCCTTCGATCGGCCGCAACCCGTGCCGGCGCGCCAGGAAGACCAGATCCTTCTCCGAAACATTGGGCATCTCGGGAAGGTCGTAGAGCGGCTCCTTCCCGTTAAAGACCCAGATCAGCCCCCATTTTTCCCCGGCGGCATAGTTATAGACACACGTCGTGCTGGGGATCTTGTCAACGTCGGGGATGTCGACGCAGCGGCCGTCTGCATCAAATTTCCAGTGGTGATAGGCACAACGCACCTTTCCATCCACCAGCGTGCCAGCGGCAAGATCGGCGCCCAGATGCGGACAATACGCGCTCTGAACAACAGGTTTCCCGTCGGCGCCCCGGTAAATGATCACCCGGGTCCCAAAGATATCCTTCCCGACAATCTTCCCGGCCGGCAGCTCCTCGGAGAGCAGCACGGGGTTCCAGTTCTGCAGATAGGTTCCGTCGTGCGGCCGGTTGTACTCGCGGCCGAGCACCTCCTGCTGCGGCAGCTTCCTGGATACGCGCGGAGCGGTGTCTGAGTCGGGCATCGATTTCCTTCCCCCACATGCGCCTTACTCTCGCGGCCGGATAGCGGCCTGGCGAACGGCATTTCTGAAGTTATTTATAGCTACCTATAATTCTTTTTCAAGGAAATATTTACGCGTTGCGTACCGAGACTCCGTCAGCAAGCCCGGCCGGACTCAAAGCTGCTTTTATTTATAAAGCTGGAAAGACATGGTACCTGATATCGACACAGCCTTACGCAGGACATGATGGCCCACGGCGATGCCCCCAATTTATCCCGCAAGCGCGTCAAGCACCGCGCGCGTGGGATCGGCCGCCCGAAGGACAAGCGCAGTGTCGGCAGGGATGCGCTGATCGAAAAAACCGCGGAACTGCTGCGGATCTCGCCGCCGGAAAAGCTTTCTTTGACATCGGCCGCCAGGCACGCCGGCGTGCACCTGACCCTGTTCAAATACTATTTTCAGGATCGAACCCGGCTCCTGGTCGAAGTCGCACGGCACCTGACGCTCGAACTTGGCGAAAAGAGAATCCGCGGCAGCGAACTCGACCGGTCCTCGGCCCAGGACCGGCTGCGTCTTCGCATCGACACGACGGTGGATTTCTACTTTCTGAATCCTTTTTATTATCGTTTGATGCTTGAAATCATGGCCACCGAGAAAGACGTCCTGGCGGGTGAGCTCATCAGCGTCTGGATGTCGAAGACCATGGATATCTACCGCGATATCTTCAGCGCCGGAGTCGCTGAGGGAACGCTGCGTCCCCTGGACGAATTTTTCACCTTCCTGGCGGTCATGGGACTGTGCGAGCAGTTTCACCACAGCCTGCAATTGTTCGACAAGGCAAGGGCCACACCCACCGGCACGCCTGAACAGGCGGCGGCCCGCTACAAGGCTTTTCTGCACGATTTCATTTTCAACGGCATCGCGGTGAAGCCGGAGCCGCCCGGTCCTCGCACGCCCAATGTGGCTCGGCCTGTTTCCAGGTGACAGTGAACAAGCCTGGCTCTACAGCCACGGCATGATCGATGGCCGTCGCAGATCGGCACACCGCGCGATCCGGGAGAGCATCCCGCCCCTATTTATTATAATTCTCTAGAATAATTGATGTCGCGCCCGCGCGAGCGTCAGTCCCTATCCCTCAAAGATGGCAACGGCGCGGGTCCAGCCTGCTGACGCTGCGCGGATCTTCACCGGAAAGCAGGAGATCATGAAACCATCCGCCGGCAGCGCTTCGAGATTGTGAAGCTTTTCGAGATGGCAGTAGCCGATATGGCGGCCAGCCTTGTGACCCTCCCAGATCAGGCTGGCATCCTTCGTCTCGGCATACCGCTCCGCGGTGAATGAGAACGGAGCATCCCAGCTCCAGGCATCCGTGCCGGTCAGCCGCACGCCGCGCTCCAGCAGATACATCGTCGCCTCATAGCCCATGCCGCAGCCGGCATCGACATAGTCGGGCTGGCTATAGGCCGAACCGGCACGAGTGTTCACCACAACAATCTCGAGCGGCCTCAGCGTATGGCCGATGCGCTTCAGTTCGGCCTCGACTTCCGCGGCGCTCACGACGTGACCATCAGGAAAGTGGCGAAAATCGAGCTTTACGCCGGGCTGCAGGCACCAGTCCAGCGGCACCTCGTCGATGGTGATCGATCGTTCCCCGTGGTTCATGGTGGAATGGAAATGGTACGGCGCGTCGAGATGGGTGCCGTTGTGAGTGCTGAGCGTCACCCGCTCGGCTGCGCCGAATTCGGCGTCGGGCAGATCCTCGGCCTTCAGCCCTTTGAAGAACGCCTGCGCAAAGCCGACGCCATGCTTGTGGTCGTTGTACTGGATATGCGGCCGCATGTTCGGCGGATCCGAAATGACGTCGTTCTCCAGATGCATCGAGATATCGATAAGACGGCGCATACACAATCTCCCTGTAAGAACGGGACTAAGCCCGCCGCTCCCCGTCGATCAGGACAAAGGCCACCCGGCAGATTTCGTTCGAGCGGTTCGCCCAGGCATGATTGGTGCCGCGCTGGATCAAAATGTCGCCCGCCTTCATCAGCGTCTCCTTCTCCTCAAGCACGGCGTACATCTCGCCCGATAGGATGATCGCGTAGTCGACCGTATCGGTGATGTGCATGCCGGGATGCCTGCTCTTGTCAGCCTTGATCTTGTCACGGTCGGGAAAGACCGAGTCCGTCATGCTGCCCAGCGCACGCTCAAGCGCCGCGCGGTCCTTGCCTTCCGGGGGTATGTCGATCACCCGAATGACCGTGCCGTTCTTGGGCGGATAAATACCCTCGTGAGTGCCGCTTCCATCCTCTTCAAGGATAGGCACCGGGGTCGCGCTGGTCGTCCACAGATTCGAGTTCCTGAAGCCGGGGCGGTGTTCTGCCGTCCGCGTCAGACGCGGCGGGCCATCTTCGATGATGGTCGACTTACCGTCCTTGGTATAGCCGGTGACGATGCGGCGCGGCGGCGGAAGCTCTTTCATAACTGGTCCTTCAACTGGGAAAGTGATTGCCCTGATTGACAACGAAAACTTCGCCACGAGCAATGAAGTCCGCAATCAGATGTGTCCATCGCGGCGCGGCGGAAATCGGTAGCTCATGCGCTGCGCCGTGGATCACGATCCGGTGCCCGTTTTGAATTTTCTTCTGGAATGGAACGGTTGCATCAGGGGGAGCGATCTGGTCGTTACCCGCAACCAGAATCAATGTCGGTGCTGCGATCTCGCCAAGCCGATCTTCAAGATCGCGATTGTTGTGGGGTGAGTGCGTGCGCGGCATGTTCTCAGCCGCGTTGCGCTGAATGCGTGCCCGATCCTCTGCCGTCGGCGGCGCCGACCAAAATGGTGTCTCACCGTAGAGCCGCTTCGCAATTTCCTGCGGCGTTGGCGGCGTTGCTTGATGCGGCCGTGCGCCGAATGTCGACGGCGCCGACAGGACCAGCGATTTCACTAGGCTCGGATGCAGCACCGAAAGCCAGGCCGCGACGGCGGCTCCGGCGGACTGTCCCACGACGTGAACCGGCGCTTTGGCAACCGCGTCGACGAAACCAGCCATGCTGTCCGCTGCATCCTGCGGGGTTCTGCAGCCGCCAAGCGGGGATTCGTCAAAACCCGGCCGCGACGGCAGAAGGATACGATGACGTCGGGCCAGCATATCCACAAACGATGCACCTTGCGGTGGCGCCCCGCCGGCGCCATGCAGGAACAGGATCGGCTCGCCCTCACCGGCAGCGGCATAGGCAATCGTAACACCGTTTACGGTCGCAAAAAGGCGGGTCATAGGCCACGCGCCTCCGGCATCACTTCCCGCGCGAATAGCTGGATCGACGGGACCTTCATCTCCGGCGGTGCCGTGCGATCGAAAATAAGATTCAGCACCCCACAGCCAACTTCGTTGCGCAGTCGCGCGATCTGCTTCACCACACTTGTCGGCGAACCACAGATCACCGTGCCCATATCGATTGCGCTCTCCAGGCTCGGGCGGTGATCTGCACCCATCGTCTGGAAGCGCTGCGTCAGCTTGGCGTCCTTGGCCCCGAAGAAACCTGATGACGCGACCAGACGGTTGGCATTCATCATCCCCTTGGGCAGGGCGCCGCGCTCGACGAACGGGCGACAGTTTGCTAACGCCTGCTCGTCGGTCTCGGCGACATGAATCGGCACCTGATAGATGATCTGCTCCGCCGACGGCTCCCAGCCGTTTTCCTTCGCCTTCTCGCGATAGAACCGGACGGCTTCGCTGGCTGCCGGACGGTTGCTGAAGGCAATGCCAAGGCCGACTTTCTGACGGGCGGCAAACTCGCCCGACTCTTGGCTTGAGCCAGAGACGAAAAGCGGCGGCGCCGGCTGCTGAACCGGCCGCGGCCAAATTGACACGAACTTGTATTGATAGTGGCGGCCTTCCCAGCCGAACGGCTGGGTATCTGTCCACGCCCGGACGATCAGGTCCCAGGCTTCTTCAAACCGGCTGCGGGATTCCGCCGGATTCACGTTGTAGACGAGGTATTCATACGGCGCGCCGCGCAACAGGCCGGCAATCAGCCGCCCGCCCGAAAGGTTGTCGATCATTGCGTATTCTTCGGCGATACGGACCGGATTGCTAAGCGGAATAAGCGCGCCGAGAATTGCAATCTTGGCCCGCTTCACACGTTGTGTCAGTGCGCTGGCGAGCACCGTAACATTGGGTGCGAGACTGCCCGGTGAGTAATGATGTTCGGCGCACGCAATCCAGTCGAAGCCAAGCTCGTCTTCCATCTCTACTTCGTCGAGACAGCGGGCCGCCGCCTTAATGCCCAATTCCGGGTCGTACGCCGCGTTGGGGATTGGCCAGCGATCCATGGAACCCGGGACCGGCCCGTAGGGCATCGCGTTGAAGACAGAGAATTTCATTGTTGTAGTGTTCCCGGTAACCAAGTCATCTCATCATCGTCGACGGCAGCCAGAGGATGATGTCGGGCACCAGGATCAGCACCACGATGATAGCCAACGTCGCGAAAAAGAACGGCATCACGCCGCGAAAGACCTGACCCAGCGAGATATCGGGCTGCAGGGTCTGGATGATAAACATGTTAATGCCGTAGGGCGGTGAGATGATTCCCGCTTCGACCACCATCACCATGATGATCCCCCACCAGATGAGATCGAACCCGAGCTCCTGAATCACCGGCGCAATGATCGGCGTCGTGATCAGCAGGATGGTTGCCGATTCCATTGCCGTACCCAAAGCCAGATAGACCACGACCAGAACGGCCACGACACCCAGCGGCGGTAGGCCAAAACTGAGAATCCACTGGGTGGCCTTGTCGGCGAACTGGGTGGTGCCAAGGAAGAACGCGAAGGTTATTGCGCCGACGATGATCAGAAACAGCATGGCCGTCGTCGCGGCGGTCTCGCTCATTACCTTCCAGAAGGCCTCACGTTTGAGCCGGCCACGACCCAACGCGAAAAAGAAGGCAAGCGCCGCGCCTGCAGCCGCCGCTTCATTGGCGGTAAAGATGCCGAAGTAAAGGCCGCCGATCATCACGGCGAACATCGCGACCACGGCCCAACACCGGGTCAAAGCAGGACCAAGCGGAGCGCCCGGACCGCTTTCCGCCGCCGGAGCTGCGTCAGGGGCCACCCGCACATAGATCGAGATGGTGATCAGAAAAACCACCACCGTGATCAGGCCGGGAATCAGAACCGCAATCAGCATGCGGCCAATCGAGACTTCGGTCAGGAAGCAATAGAGAACGATAATCGTCGAAGGCGGAATCAGCTGCCCCAGGATACCGCCGGCAGCCACGCAGCCACCTGCCAGCGGGCCGGAATAGCCGCGGCGCCGCATTTCCGGCAGAGCGACAGCCCCCATCGCCGCGGCGCATGCCACTGACGAGCCGGTCACGGCACCGAACCCAGCGCAGCCGATGATGGTTGCGTGCGCCAGGCCTCCGCGCCACCGGCGCAGCAGGATATTTGCAAGTGAATACAGATCATCGGCAAGCCCGGCGGCGACCGCGAAATTCCCCATCAGAAGAAAAAGCGGCAGCACAGCGAGATTGGGGTTCGAGAGAAAGCGTGCGTTCACGAAACCGAGCGCATTGATCGCCGGGTCCCAGCCGAGCACAAGAGTCAGGCCCAAGATGCCGGTCAGCCCCATCGCGGCACCCAACGGAACCAGCAGAACGATCGGAATCCACACCGCAAAGAAAAGCACGCTGCCGAGCAGCGCAGGCGTGCCGATCACCTGCCGGAAGCCCGAGACCGGATTGCCGCTGCCGAACGCGGCCACAAACGCGACGAGGAGCAGCAAGGCAATGCCGATCCACAACCACGCACCTCTGGATGAGCTGACCGCCGCTGCCGTGCCTGGCGCCTGCGGCTCGCTGAACTCGCTGAGCGTTACCACCTGTTCCCCGACCTGACCCTTCAGCAGGTCGCGTAGCCCGGACAACAGCACGACAAGCTGCAACGGAACACAGACAGCGACGGCCGCGGCCGCGCACCAGAAGAACGGAGCGATGGGCAGATTGATGCTCGACATGCGCTGACCCCGCGCACCGAGCGTCGCAGCATAGTGACCGAGGCGCCATGCCAGCAATCCGAGGAAGAGCAGAAGAAGACAGCCCCCGGCGAGCGCGACGGCCTGACGCACCCTTGGCGTCATCTTGTGACTAATGAAGTCGATTGTCAGATGCGAGCGTTCGACAATGCTTGCGGGAAAGCAGGCAAGAATGCCGACCGCCAGCGTGAACGACGCCGCTTCAAAGAAGCCGGGAATCGTCAGGTAGAAGAAGGAACGGAAGAACGTCTCGACGATCGTGAGGATCGCCAAAACCAGCATGATCGCGACGCTAAGCGCCGCAATCAGCCGAGCAACGCGGGTCGACCAAGCGTCGAGCCCGCCAAACCATGTCCGGTCTTGCGCCGGCGCAGAGACCGCTGAAACCGTCACAGCGTTACCGGTTCGCAGCCGCCTTGTCGCGTTCCTCACGATAGGCGGCAAGGATCGCCGCACCGTTTGGCGTCGCCTTCACCCATGCCTCGGTGATCGGCAACACGGCGTCCTTCCAGCGCTTCTGCTCAGCGGCGTCGAGCTTGATGATCTGGTTGCCAGCTGCGGCTTCCACCTGCTTCCGGCCGGTGATCTCGACCTCGTCCCAGAACGCGCCCCATTCGCGCGACCATTTCGGCCCGGTGACCCGGTCGAAAATCTGCCGGCCTTTCGGCGACAGCTTCTCGTAGCTCTTCTGGTTCATCGCGATAACATAGACGGCGCCGGTCAAGCTGGTATCGGTGTGATACTTTGCGACCTCCCACAGCCGCAGCGGCTGCATCGCCGTGTACTGCAGGATTGTCGCCTGGATCGTGCCGCGGTTGAACGCCTCGTAGATTTCCGTGAACTCGATGGTCACGGGAATCCCGCCCAGCCGCTCGACGGAGGCGATGCCGCCACTCCCGGCCGAACCCATTTTCTTGCCCTTCAAATCCTCGATCTTGCGGACCGGAAAATTCGAATGCACGCCGGACTGCGGCAGAACAAACAGCGCGGCCGGGCGGATGTCGTTCAGTTCATCGGCCAGCAGCCCGCGCTCATGCAGGCGCCACAGCGCCGTCGAGCCGGGAGCGCAGCTCTCGACCTCAAAGGGCAAGGTTCCAACATTGATCTTGTTAAACTTGCCGGCGTAATAAGCTGCGTTGACCCAGCCGAGGTCGGCAACACCTGATTTCACGGAGTCCAGCAGCGTCTCGTTGCCGCCAAGCTGACCGCCGGCAAAAATGCCGATCTCGAACTCGCCTTCAGACTCCTTGCTGACCTGTTGCGCCCAGGACGAGATGTAGCGCACGACATGCGAATTCGGTGACGCGGGATGACCGAACCGCAGTTTCACCGGCTCGGCCAACGCCGGGAACGCCATGATGGCTGCAAGGACTGTCGCAGAGGCAAACTTGAGCAACATCGGATCCTCCCCTTAGTTGCGGGCTCAACAAACCCGCTGCCAGACCGCGGCTTTGGCCGCTTTATTCAAGAGTAGTTTTCAGTCGTGTTATTCGTGAAATGATTTCCGGTGATGCTCACCATCACGCGTATTTATGACTGAAAAACAGAGCAATCAGATCGGTTCCGCCAGCTTTGCCGCGCGCAGCGCCCCCTGTTTACGGATGATCTCCCGTACCGGCGGCGGAAAGACCTTGGGGCTGTCGTCGTCCTTGTCCTGATGAAGCTGCACGCCGGTGTCGTACGACCCGCGCTGCACGAAGAGGCAACGCTCCAGCCGCCGCGCCTGCCAGGCCGGCAGGGCCGCGGCGACGCTGGCATGCCGTTCCAGTTCTTCCGCCAGCACAATCGTGTCCTCGATTGCCATGGCGGCGCCTTGCGCCCAGAACGGGCACGCGGCATGAGCCGCATCGCCCAGAACCAGCACCCGGCCCCTGTACCAGGGTGCCGGCAGATGGACTTCCTCCATCGCGGTGTAGAGAAGCTGATCCGGGGAAGAGATCGACTCCAGCACTTCCGGCACCCGGCCGTGAAAGGCGCGGAATTTCTCCCGGAACAGACGCGGCAGGTCCTCCTGGCGATAGCGCGTCTTGCCCTCCTCCTTTGTCACGCCAGCGAAATACAATGTGTCAGGCCCCACGGGCACGAGGCCGAGCGTCTTGGAATGGCCCCACATCCACATCACTTCAGTGATGCCCTTGGGTAGCGGCAGCAGCGCGCGCCACGATCCGAAACCGGCGAGCTTGGGATCATGCTGGCCGAACATCATGCCGCGAATCTTGGATCGGATGCCGTCTGCACCGACGATGAGATCGTATCGTCCTGATGTGCCGTCGGAGAACGTAGCGTCAACGCAATCACCACGGTCCTCCAACGCCTCGACCGTCGTCGACATGCGGATTTTCACACCGGTTTTCGCCAACGCCGCTGCCAAAACATCGTGCAGTGCCTGGCGACGAATGGCGACCATCGGCGGCAGATTTGGCCCGACGATGTTCGTGTCGTCGGCCGCGAAGAGGATGTCGCCGTGAACGTCGGAAAAAACCGTGTGGCGGTCGGGCCGGTGCCAACCGCCCTTGGCTATGGCCTCGACGACCCCGATGTCCCGAAATGCGCGCAACGCGTTTGGCTGGATTGTCATCGCCGAACCGGAGATCCGCCAGTCCGGCTGGATCTCCACGATCTCGCAGCCGATACCCCGTTTATGCAGGGCGCAGGCCAGCGTATGGCCGGCAATGCCACCGCCGACAATCAGGACGTTTTTTGCTGAAGGCATGGTGTGTTCGCTTTAAACGATGGGCTTACTGTCTTTGCCGGACGCCGCATCAGACGCGGGCATCCGGCAAAGGACGGTATTAGCTCCCCGCCTTAACCTTCTTGATTTCGGCGTTGAACTGCTCGAGCAGCTTGGCGCCATCCGGGGTGCTCTTTGCCCAATCGTCGATGACAGGCGAAACCTTTTCTCTCCACGCCGCTTCCTGGGCCGGCGTCAGGTTGATGATTTTGTGCTTATCGGGTTGAGCGCGGATCGCCTGCCGACCCTCCTCGTTCACATCATCCCAGAATTTCCCGAACAGGCGGCTCTGCGCCTCGCCCGAGTTGTCCTCCAGAATCTTGCGGACTGCCGGCGGCAGGGAGTCCCACTTGCGCTTCGACATAAAGGTCATACCGGCTGCACCGCCAAGATTGGTATCAATGTGGTGAAACGTAACCTCGCCCAGCTTGAACGGTTGAAACTGCGTCCATTGCGAGTTCGTGCCGTCGATCGTCCCACGCTGAAGGCCTTCGTAGTAGTCGGTCAAAGGGATCGAGATCGCCGCTCCGCCCATACGGGAGATGAGATCACTGATGATCTTCGATCCGGTACCGATCTTCAGACCGCTGAGATTATCAAGGGACCGCGGCGGCTTCGCGAGATGTATGCCGGACTGTGGAAACACAACGAGATGAAGCGGCACGATCTGGTCGAATTCAGAATCCAGAGAGCCTGACTTGTACAAGCGCCAGTATGCCACCGAGGCCTCCTCGGCCTTCTCGACGACGAAAGGCAGTGACGTGACATTGGATTTTACAAATTTTCCGGACACATACAGCGGCAACCCCCATGCAATCTGCACAACGTCATCGAGAACCCGCTGGTAAAAGTTCAGATGATTGGCAATCGTCGGCCCGTCGCGTACGTCGACACGGACGATCCCCTTGCCCTGCTCGTTAATGCGCGCCGCCCAGGGATGATGCACCCGGGCGTTCAGATGGGCCTGCGGCGCATTGGTTGTTGCGAAGGTCAGGACCATTTCCTGGGCCTGAACCGGCAAGCCCGCAATTGCGGCTGCAACCAGAGATGCAGCACCGACAAGCTTGAGACGAAGTGAAGACATGCAAAACCTCCCTTGATCAAAGATTTTTGGATTACCGGAGCATGGTCGATGGCAGCCACAGGCTGAGCTGCGGGAATGCGACGAGGATGGCCAGCGTGATGACAGCGGCAAAACAGAATGCCGTTACGCCCTTGTAGATCGTCGCCATCGGCACATCGTCGATTGTCTTGAGCACGAACATGTTGAGGCCGAACGGCGGCGAGATGCTACCGATCTCGATCACGAACAGATTGATGATGCCCCACCATACGAGGTCGTAGCCGGCGCCGGTCACCATCGGCGTCACGATCGGCACCGTGGCGATCATCACGGCATAGGAGTCCATGAACGTGCCGAGGACGATGAAGACGGCCAAGAGCAGTACGATCAGCATCGTCGGCGTCAAACCCATGCCCGAGATGTACTGCGTCAGGGTCTTGGCGAGGTCAGTGACCTCGGCAAAGAATGCGAAAACCAGCGCACCGAAGATCAACGTGTAGATCATCGCGGTGACGGCTGTCGTTTCCGCCATCACAGAAAAAAACGCGTCACGCCGGAGCTTGCCGCGCCATGCCGCGCAGACGAAGGCGCCGACGGCGCCGACCGCCGCCGATTCCGTAATGGTAAAGACGCCGGCATACAGGCCGCCCATCACCATGACGAACAGGGCGATCAGAGGGCCACAGCGCTTCAACGCTGCGGTGACCTCTCCCGGTTCCGCCCGCGTTGCCGCGGGTGCGGATCCCGGGGCAACCCGCACATAGATCATGACCATCAGCAGATAGGCGGCAATCACCACCACCGCCGGCACGACCGACGCAATAAAGAGCTGGCCGATCGATGCTTCCGTCAGCAACGCAAACAGCACCAGCGGTCCTGATCCCGGCGGCACCAGATTGCCGAGGGTGCCGCCGGCGGCCACGCACCCTGTGGCGAGGGCCGGTGAATACCCGCGCGCCCGCATCTCCGGGAGCGCAACACGACCGATCGTCGCTGCGGTCGCCACCGACGAACCGGTCACGGCGCCGAATCCCGCACAGCCGCCTATGGTTGCCATCGCCAGACCGCCGCGGTATCCGCGCAATACGGCATGAGCAAGCGCATAAGCGTCGTCCGCCAGACCCGCAGCCGCGGCGAAGCTACCCATCATGAGAAACAGCGGCAGGACCGCAATGTTGCTGTTGGTCATGAAGCCGGTGACTTCGGTCGCGAAGACGCTGAGTGCCGGCGCAAAGCCGATATACATGGCCGTGCCGACAATGCCGATCAGCCCCATCACAGCAGCCAGCGGCACATAAGCGATCAGGATCGCCCAGAGCAGGCCGCACGCCAGCGCCACCGTCGTTCCCGGATTCGCCTGGGCAAATTTCGCCAACAGCGAGAAATCGAAGAGCCCAACGCCGACCAGCGCAAGGGTGGTCACGCCGATGATCAGCAGAAAAACTTTCACCACCGTCGGCGTCGGCGGGCCCGATATTTCCTGTTCTTCCGGCCAGATCGCCCGGCGGATCGCATTCAGCGAAACGACCACCTGCACAACGACGCCAAGGGCAAAGAGAACCGCAGCCCCGTACATGAACGGCCATTGCGGCCAGCCGAGAATAACGGTGATCCGGTTCTGGGCATGGAGATCTGCGGCATAGACCCCGACCCGCCAGGCGAGGATCACGAACAGAAGGGCGAGCAGAAGGCCGCCAATAGCGCCAAGCCAGTTCTTGAAGCGGCCCCTGAGATGCGCTTCCAGCAGATCGACCTTGAGATTGACCCCCTGCGCAAGGCCGGCGGGGATGCAAGCCGCCACCGCGACCGCAAAGGTCATCGAGATCACTTCGTTGGTCGCGGCAATGCTGCTGCCGAGCAGCCATCGGGACAGCACGTCGGCGATCGTCACGCCGGACACGACGAGCATGCCGATCACCCCGATAAAGGCGATCGGCCGCGTCAGGAGCACGCATGTGTTTTCAAGCCGGTCCAGAGGATGCAAACGGGCAACAATCGCGCCGCTCTTGGCGGCAGCGACCGAGCACGTGACCTCCGGGATATCGGTCATCGACCGCGCGCCTTAACGTCGATCTTCAGAAGGCGCGCGGCATTTAGTCCGAAAATATTGTCGCGCTCATCGGCGCCAAGACGCGGCGCGCTCTTCACAAAACCGACGGGGTCGGCTTCCGCCATGTCGAACGGATAGTCCGTTCCCATCAGAACATGATCGCTGCCAAAGCGGCTGACGACATACGAAAGTTGCTCGGGATCGAACATCACCGTGTCGACATAGAGCTGCTTCAGATAACTCGACGGCGATTTTTTGATGACCGTCCGGGCATCGTCGCGCGCACCATGCGCGTGATCCATGCGGCCGATATAGGTCGGCAGATAGCCGCCGCCATGCGCGACACAGAGCTTCAGGCCGGGATGGCGATCGAGCACCCCGTCAAAGATCAGATGGCCAACCGCAATCGCCGATTCGAGCGGATTGCCGATGACATTGTTGAAATAGTGATTGCTGAGCCGACTGCCTTCGGTAAAGCCCAGCGGATGCAGGAACAGCAAGACGTCGAGCGCTTCCGCTTCGGCAAAGAATCGCGCAAGACGCGGGGAAGAAAGCTCCTCCCCCATGACATTCGAATTGATTTCGATGCCCCGAAAACCGAGTTCCCGCACGCAGCGGCGGAGCTCATCGATCGCCATGTCGGTGTCCTGCAGCGGAACCGTGCCGATACCGACGAAGCGATCCGGGTACTTTGCGACGATTCCGGCGATCCCGTCATTGCTGTGTCGCGCCGCCTGCCGGCCAAGTTCCGGCTCCAGCCAATAATAGTACTGTCCGGGACTGGGCGAGATCGCCTGGATATCGACCCCCATTGCATCCATGTCAGCGATGCGAAGCGCCGGGTCGTACATCTTCGGTGCGACTGTCTCGAGTTGCTTACGATTGATGGAGCGCGTCAGATCGTTCGCGAAAGCCAGGGTCGGCTCTTTCGCCAGAGTGAAGTGCGGCTTCGCCAATGCGTCCGCCGCCTCCGATGCGACGTGGCAATGGATATCTACGGTGAGCGAGCGCGTACCGCGCCGCACGACCGTAGACGCGCCGCCGTGACTTTCGACTGTTGCCCGCAACGGGCAGCACACAAAATGCGACCGGATGGTTCAGTCCCTCCCTTGGCGTCACGTCAGGACGCGCGCCGTCATTGATCGCGGTTAACCCGCGACTGTTGGACTGAGCCTAGCCAAGGGAGCTATTATTCCCCAAATGATTTCCTTTTATAGTTGTCATCACGGATAGTGATATATTGCTTGCATGCGGTTCCGGGAACTTGATCTCAATCTTCTGGTCGTCCTCGACGCGCTGCTCACCGACATGAATGTGAGCCGGGCCGCCGAGCGGTTGCATCTGACACAGCCAGCCATCAGCAATTCCCTCAGCCGCCTCCGCCGCCACTTTCAGGACGAACTGCTGCTCAAGCGCGGCCGCCGCATGGTGCCGACCCCGCTGGCCGAGAACCTGCGCGGCCCGGTGCGCGATGCCCTGCTTCAGTTCCAGACCATCGCCGACACTAGGCCGAATTTCGATCCGGCGTCAGCCACTCATCGTTTCGTGGTCGTCGCGTCCGACTATGTCTCTGCCACACTGCTCGCCGAAGCCACCATCCGGCTGCAAGCGGAGGCGCCGGGCATCGCCCTTGTGGCTCACAACCTGACCGAACGGAATCTCGAGCATTTCGACCATGGCGACTGGGATCTCCTGATTGCACCGAAAATCCCGGCGATCTCAGGGCACCAGACCAGGCTTCTCTTTCAGGAACGGTTTACCTGTATCGCGTGGACGAAGAACCAGACTGTCGGCGATACGCTGACTCTGAAGCAATATCTCGACGCGCGGCATGTCGTTGCTTCGTTCGACGATCCCAATCTCACGGCATTCGACGAGGCATTTTTGAACTCGCGCGGCCACAAGCGGCAGGTCGCGGCCGTGGTCCCCAGCTTCACGCTACTGCCGCTTTTTGTCGTCGGCACGCAGAACATTGCGACAATTCACGGCCGTCTGGCACGCCGCTTCGCCAAAACGGCACCGATCCGAGTCGTCCGGCCGCGGGTCGACTTCCCGTATGTAGAGGAGTTCATCCATTGGCATCGTCACAGGGATCGCGATCCTGCCAATCTCTGGCTTCGCAATTTCCTGATTGACGTTGCTGCGACACTCCCACAATCCTGATCCCAAAGAACACGCCTGCGGGAGGAAGCCATGGTACGTCGCTTCGTCGACATCTCGGTCACGCTTCAAAACGACATCATGTCGGATCCGGAGCTGATTCGGCCGAAGATCGAATACCAGCTGCACGACGAGACCTGCGACGATATCTGCTCGTTCTTCCCCGGCCTGACGCCGGACCATCTGCCGGAACGCAAAGGCTGGGCGGTCGAAAAGGTCCAGATATCCACCCACAACGGCACGCATGTCGATGCGCCCTGGCACTATCACCCGACCATGGATGGCGGGGTTCGCGCCATCGCGATCGACGAGGTTCCGCTGGAATGGTTCTTCCAGCCTGGTGTGAAGCTGGATTTCCGGAAGCTCCCGGACGGCTATGTGGTGCAGCCCGCCGATATCGAGGCTGAGCTGAAGCGCATCGGCCATACGCTGAAACCGCTCGACATCATTCTGGCGAACACCGCCGCGGGCGCCCGTTACGGCCAGGATGACTATGTTTCCCGCGGCTGCGGCTTCGGGCGAGACGCAACGCTCTACTTCACCGATCACGGCGTACGCGTCGTCGGCACTGATGCCTGGAGCTGGGACGCCCCCTTTATTCACACCAAGGCACGTTGGGAGAAAGAGCACGATCCGAGCATCATCTGGGAGGGCCACAAGGCCGGCATGGAGAAGGGCTACTGCCAGATCGAGAAGCTCGGCAACCTGGAAGTGCTGCCGGCAAACGGATTCACAGTCGCCTGTTTCCCGGCAAAGATAAAGGCCGCCTCGGCCGGGTGGACGCGCGCGGTAGCGATTTTCGACGAGTAAATTGCATCCGGCATTCATCACGGGAAATGATGAATCGTATTCTGAAAAATCATTTCACGAATACATGAGGGTCCCCTAGCCTGCCAGCCAATCAGACGTGCCGCGATAAAGAGGCCGTCAGGAGGGGAGGATTGATGGATACGATTCCTCGTTCAGAGTCAGCGTCGTCGAAAGAGCAGCTCCTTCAGAAGGCGCGTGCACTCGTTCCGACGTTGCGCGAGCGCGCCGAGGCAACGAGCAAGGCGCGCCGGGTTCCGGTCGAGACGGTCGAGGATTTCTGGAAGTCTGGGACCTTCGCCGCACTCCGGCCGCGACGCTTCGGCGGCCTGGAACTGCGTTATTCGGATTTTCTCGATCTCGCCGGCGAGTATGGCCGCGGTGACGGCTCGGCCGCCTGGTTCTACGCGGTGATTGGCGTGCACGAGTTGATGGTCGCCTTATGGCCCGAGGAAGTGCAGGCCGAGATCTGGAGCAATCCGCGCAATCTCGTCGCCTCCGCCTTCCTGCCTGGTTGTCAGCCGGTCAAGGAAAAGGGCGGCTATCGTGTCTCCGGCCGCTGGGCTTTCTGCAGCGGCGTGGATAATTCGCAGTGGATGGTGCTGGGCGGCATGTTCGGAATGGTCGGCACACCGCCCCATCCGGATCTGCGGTTCATGCTGATTCCCATCTCCGACTGCAAAATCATCGATGACTGGCATGTCTCGGGGTTGCGCGGCACCGGGAGCAAGACCGTCGTGGTCGAAAACGCGTTTGTTCCCGAAAACAAGGTACTGAGTTCCGAGGTTTTAGGGCTTGGCGAAGCACCGGGATCACATGTCCACTCGGGCGCAATTTACCGGGCGCCGCTCTATTCGATCTTCCCCTTCTGCCTGTCCTCCTCGGCAACTGGTATCGCCCGCGGCGCTTTTGAGCAGTTCGTCGATAAGCTCAAAAACAAGACCGGCTTCGATCCCTTTGCGGCATCCAAGCAACAGCACTGGGCGCCCCGTATCTCGGAAGCGGCTGCGCTGATCGATGCGGCTGAGCTGCTTTACAAGCGGTCGGCGCACGAGACTGTCACCAAGATCGAGCAGGGAGAGTCGCTGTCGATCGAGCACCGGATGCGCAGCCGCCGCGACCAGGGGTATTCGGTCGTGATGGCAAAGCAGGCCCTCGATCTGCTGGTCCGGTCCGGCGGCGGCCATGGCATCTACGACAGCGATCCGGTGCGCCGGGCCTATAACGATCTTCAGGCGATGAGTACCCATGTCGCCGTGACCTGGGATCTACCGGCGGTCAATTACGGCAACTATTTGCTTGGCAACCAGCCAAACGACACGATGTGGTGAGGTATATCCTATGATCAAGATTCGCGATGTCGCTTACGGTCGCCTCCGGGCGCCGGATCTCGACAAGATGGAGAAGTTCCTGACTGATTTCGGCATGACGCGCGCGGTGCGCACGGACAAGGCGCTTTATATGCGCGGTACCAGCAACGCCCATCATCTACATGTCACCGAACTCGGCGAGCCCGGCTTTGTCGGCTTTGCGTTCTACGCAAAAAGCATGGCCGACCTCGACGTGATCTCGAAGGCGCCCGGCGCATCGCCGGTGGAGACAATCAACGAGCCCGGCGGCGGTCGTCGCGTGCGGCTGACCGACCCCAACGGCTTCCAGATCGAAATCGTGCACGGCATCGAGACGGTCGACGCGGTGAAGCCGCAGCGTCACCCGATCAACTGGCGTGACGAGCCGGTGCTGCGCGCCGGCGTCGTCTTCCGCCAGAAGCAGGCGCCATCCTTCGTGAAGCGAATGGGCCATGCGGTAATCAATGTTCTCGAATTGAAAAAAACCGTGAACTGGTATCGAGACATGTTCGGCCTTATTCAGTCCGACGATGTCTATGCCGGCCAGCCGGATAACCTGATTGGATCCTTCAACCGCGCGGACTGCGGCGAAGAGTATGTCGATCATCACGTATTTTTCTGCGTCCAATCACCGAAGGCAGGCCTCAATCACGTCTCCTACGAGGTTCAGGACATGGACGATGTCTTCATCGGCCATGAATACCTCAAAGGACAAGGGTACGAGCATTATTGGGGCATCGGGCGGCATCTGCTCGGCAGCCAGGTGTTCGACTACTGGGAGGATCCGTGGGGCCGGGTGCATGAGCACTGGACCGACAGCGACCGCCTGAACGCTTCCAGCGGCTCAAGCCTTCATGCCGCGCAAGACGCCTTCGTCTCGCAGTGGGGTCCGGCACCGCCGCTCGCACGGCTCATTGCGAAATAAGGCGCCATGCGGCTTCAGGGGAAGATAGCGGTCATCACCGGGGGTGGCAGCGGGATCGGCTTCGCCACCGCGCATGCGTTCGTCAGGGAAGGTGCAAAAGTTGCGATCTTTGGTCGTGATCCCGCAAAGCTGCAGAAAGCGACAACAATGCTGGGTCCTGCTGCGATCGCGATCAGCGGGGATGCCGCGAAGCTAGCCGATCTTGAACGGCTCTTTTCCGACGTTGCGCAGCGTCTCGGAACAATCGACATCATCGTGGCAAATGCCGGCCTGATCGGCCAGAAGCCTTTCGAGACCATCACCGAGGCGGAGTTCGACGCCTTTGCGGATGTGAACTTCAAAGGGGCGTTCTTTACGGTTCAGAAGGCATTGCCACACCTGAACGACGGCGCGTCCGTGATACTCGTGTCATCCGCCCTCGCCCATGTCGGCATGCTTGGCCAGTCGCTTTACGCCGCAACAAAAGCGGCGGTGATTTCGCTGGGAAAGACACTTGGTGCCGCGCTCAGCAGCCGGGGCATTCGGGTCAATGTCGTGTCTCCCGGACCTGTTGAAAGCGGTGTCTGGGATCGCCTGCCTGCAGAGGCACGCGAGAAGCAGCGCCTGGGTATCCAGAACTCGCTCCCGATGAAGCGTATGGGCAAACCCGACGAAATCGCTACGGCGATGGTCTTTCTGGCTTCCGCGGACTCGAGCTTCATGACCGGTTCAGAACTCGTCGTCGACGGCGGCCGTCTCACTCTTTGATCCTCTTTACTCACATGGAAACAGAGAAATGACTTTCAAGTTGCTCACCTATTCGACCCGCGACAACACAAAGCCACGGGCGGGCATCCTCATAGGCGACAATCGCGTTGTGGACGCCGCGACCGCGTTTGCGGACGCCGGAAGCATTGCCGGCGTCGACGCCAGCTCTGCGCTGTCCATCATCCAAGCCTGGGATAAATGCCTGCCAGTTCTGAAAAAGATCGCGGGCGATACGGGCAGAAAATCTTTAGCGCTGGCCGATGTGACTCTGGCCGCCCCCTTGCTCTATCCCACGAACATCTACTGCGCGGCGGCCAACTATCAGGATCACTTCCGAGAGATGTCGGGCAAGGACATCGATAAGACGACGCTCAACCCTTATTTCTTCCTGAAGGTGTCGCGGCAGACCGTCATCGGCACCGGCGCGCAAATCCGTCGCCCCAAGGTCGTGGAAAAGCTGGACTGGGAAGCGGAAATCGCCGCCGTGATCGGCCGCGAGGGTCGCAATATCCCCGCCGACAAGGCGCTCGACTACATCGCCGGCTATACCGTGATCAACGATCTCTCCGCCCGCGATTATATCCGGCGGCCCGACTGGCCGGCCCTCGCATCGGACTGGCTGTGGCAGAAATCGTTCGACACCTCCGCCCCTATGGGCCCGTGGATCACGCCGGCCGATCAGATCAAGGACCCGCAGAATCTGTATCTCAAGACCTGGGTCAACGACACGCTGAAGCAGGACACGCACAGCAAGTGGATGGTGTTCACCGTCCGCGAGCAGATCGCGGCCTTGTCGCAGCATTTCACCCTGCTGCCCGGCGACGTCATCGCCACCGGCACGGGGAGCGGCGTCGGCCATCCGCACAAGGATTACATGAAGCCGGGCGATGTGTGCCGGGTCGAAATCGAAGGTCTGGGGTCGATCAGCAACACTGTCGTCCAGGGAGACTAACCATATGGCCATCAATGGTGTTCAATCGCTTGTATACGGCGTCGACGATCTCGATACGTCGAGCCGTTTCTATGAGGATTTCGGGTTGAATCTGGACCGGCGGGACGCCAAGGGCAGCGATTTCAGCACGGCCCGCGGCGAGACCATCTTGCTGCGCCGGCGGGACGATTCATCCCTCCCCGCCGATGTGCTGGAGAAACCGGCGGTCCGCGAGATGATCTGGGGCGTTGACACCAAGGCCAGCCTCGACGCTCTGGAAAAGAACCTGTCGAGCGACCGCAAGGTAACGAAAGATGCCACCGGGACATTGCACACGGTCGACGATGTCGGCATTCCGATCGGCTTCCGCGTCTTTACGCCGAACCCGCTGACCTTCGAGCAGGTACCGACCAACACGCCGACGGAAGTCCGCCGCTGGAACGCCAACCGCAAATGGTACGGCAAGGCGGCGCCGAAGCTGATCCATCACATCGGTTATGGCGTTCCGAAGCGCGATGTCCAGAAACTCGTGGACTTTTACGTAAAGCGGCTGAACTTCCGGATCACGGATGTGTCGCGTGGCTTTGCCGTCTTCCTGCTGGCGGATGGCCGCCAGGATCACCACAGCATCTTTATCATCGCGTCGGAGGCCTTGCAGTCGGCGGGGCTGCTCTGGAACCACGTCTCCTTCGGCGTGGAGAACATTGATGAGGTCGTTGCCGGCGCCAACTATCTCCAGCGCCGCAAATGGGTCAGCCGCAACGGACTCAGCCGCCACAGGATCTCCTCGGCAATCAACTTCTACGCAATATGCCCTGCCGGCGGTGAGACCGAGTACCTGACCGACACGGATTTCGTGGACAAGGACTGGAAGCCCCGCATGTGGGACCCGCGCTTTGGCGTCTATATGTGGAATGCCGAAGTGCCGGACTTCATGATGAACGAACCCGCGCACGATGTGTCGATCCTCGAAGGGCCGATACCGGAATTCACGAAGCAATAATCAGTAAACTGAGGAGCCCATGCCAAAGCTCAACGCGACACACGATCCCGACCGCCGAAGCTGGGTTGAGTCAGCCAATCAGGCCGATACGGATTTTCCGATTCAGAATCTGCCGTTCGGGATATTCCAGGACAACAACGGCATCAGGGGCGGCGTCGCCATCGGCGACAAGGCCTTCGATCTCACAGCAGGCGTGGATACAGGTCTCTTTACGAGCCGCGCGGCCGAGGCCGCGAAGGCTGCTGCTGGGCCAACGCTGAATCCGCTGATGGCGTTGGGCAATGAAGCCGCATCGGCGCTGCGCGCCCGGCTTTCGGATCTGTTGCGCACGGACAGCCCCGATCTCGATCGCATCAAGACGCTGTCCAATAAGCTCCTGCTGGATAGAAACTCCGTCGAGATGAAGCTGCCGGCGAAGGTCGGCGCCTTCACCGACTTCCTGTGCTCGGAATCGCACACAAGGCGGATGTCACCGGCCGGCACGCTGCCGCCGGCGTTCAAGTCCCTGCCCATCGCCTATAACAGCCGCGCCAGTTCGGTTCGGGTCAGCGGCGAACCAATCCATCGGCCGCACGGCCAATACAAGGATGCCGACGGGGTCGTCCGCTTCGGCCCAGAGCCGGCGCAAGATTATGAGCTGGAGCTTGGCATCTTCATCGGCCCCGGCAACCCGATCGGCGCGCCGATCCCGATTCACGATGCCGGACGGCATATCTTCGGCTATTGCCTGCTCAACGACTGGTCGGCGCGCAGCATCCAGTACTGGGAGTCGACGCCGCTCGGCCCGTTCCTGAGCAAGAGCCTGTCTACAACCATCTCACCCTGGGTCGTCACCGCTGAGGCTCTGGCCCCGTTTCGCGTGGCAGCCCCTTCGCGCGAACCAGAGGACAAACTGCTCGACTATCTTCTCTTCTCCGAGGATCAGGCTGAAGGCGGGATCGACATCGAACTGGAGGCGTATCTGGCGACCGAAAAGATGCGCGCCGCTGGCAAGGCGCCCGAACGCGTCGTCCGCACCAACTATCGGAACATCTACTGGACCTTCGCGCAAATGGTCGCCCATCATTCCAGCAACGGTTGCAACCTGCAATCAGGCGATATTCTGGCGAGCGGCACCATCTCCGGCCCAACAAACGAATCCCGCGCCTGCATCGCCGAGATCACCCGGCGCGGGGATCCGCCCATCGCCCTGTCGAACGGCGAGACCCGCGCCTGGCTGCACAACGGCGACGAAGTGATCTTCCGCGGCCGTGCGTCGCGCGAGGGTTATGCGTCTATCGGTTTTGGAGAATGTCGCGGTACGCTCCTGCCGGCCATCAAATGGCCGGCGAGCGCGTGACAGAAGTGAAGTCAAGATACAGGACAGCCCCCGGCGCCCTGGTTGCTTAACAGAGTCGAAGGACGTTCTGACAGGATCTTTCCAAGACCAATAGAAGCCACGCCGATAAAGACCGAAGCCGAAAAGCTGGACTGCACAAAGCGCGTTTATCCCGACTTAGGCGCTCCCATTCGACGCGACAGCTTCCGGGCGGACTCCACGACGGCTCGCGCGGGAATTTCGGTCTTGGAGATACTGAGCTGGCCGGACAATCCAGCTGCAGCAATTACAGCGGTTATCCTGCCCGTGTGATCGAAGACTGGGGCTGTGATCGCAGCGACGCCCGGCGCAACGATGCTATGGCCAGCTGCAAACCCGGTCTTTCGAACTCCCGCAAAGAGATCTTCGACATCTTTCAGGGTGCGTAGGCCGGCGCGTCTTGCCGCTCCATTTTGTTCAGCAAGCTCGGTTCTTATCAGATCCTGAGTGGAGCGCGCGTCAAGGTATGTACCAAAAACCAAACCGAAGAGCGAGCTTAGAACAGGAAACACCGTGCCGAGACGAACGGCCGGGGAAACCAGCTGAGGTGTCTCCGCCCAGCGGATGATCGTGGGTCCGTGATTGCCCCAGATCGCCAGCGACGCCGTAGTATTGAGCCTGTCGCGCAACTCATCGAGCGCGTCCTGCGCCAACGTGACGACGTCAAGATTACGGATTGCTGCCAATCCGCAATCGATGGCAAACGACCCAAGCGTATATGGTTCTCCGGTTCCTGCTTGGGCCGCCAACCCGGTGCGAACGAGGCTCGTCATGTATTTATGCGCTTGGCTACGAGGCATTCCTGCCGCCGAAGCGAGCGCGCTCAACGGCATTGGCGCTGATGCACTGCTGAGCGCCCTCAGCAGTGGCGCCGCGACCTCCACTGACTGAATGCCCGTTCGAACGCCAGAGTCCCCCACGTTGACTCTCCTCCTATCGGTCGTTACTCTAAAGGAGTCGCTGTTTCCTATTAAGTAACATACCTTCCGCGATGCTGGAAGGGCCGTTTCATCAGGGGGGGGGAAGAAAATGAGTGGCGGCAGCGAAACTCTCGCCCATACCGGGTACACCACGCCGATCGACGGCAAGTCGGACGTTGAAATAACCCAGACCACGCGCGGCACCTCCGGTGGTGAATACCTGCGCCGCTTCTGGCAGCCGGTCGCCTACACTCACGAAATTGAAAAAGCGCCGTTCCGGACCCGCATCCTTGGTGAAGACCTTGTCGTTTTCCGTGATCTCAGCGGTGCCGTCGGTGTCCTACATCTCCATTGCTCGCATCGCGGCACGTCGCTCGAATACGGCCGCGTCGAGCAGCACGGCATCCGCTGCTGCTACCACGGGCGCGTCTTCGATGTAGACGGTACCATCCTTGAAATGCCTGGTGAGCGCGAAGCCGAACGGCTCTGCAAGCAATACAAGCAGGGCGCCTATCCCGTGCATCAGTTTGCCGGAATCGTGTTCGCCTATATGGGCCCGCTGGAGCTGAAGCCGCCCTTCCCGCTCTACGACAAATATTTTGTTCCCGGCATCAAGCTGGTCACGGGACCACGCCTGCCGTTCGCCTGCAACTGGGTGCAGGTGAAGGAGAATTCGATGGACCCGGCACACACTGCCATCCTGCACGCTTGGGAAGGCATGTTCGCATCCGAGTTCGGCAAGTTTCCCGAGATTACCTGGTTCGAGACGCCGGTCGGCATGGCGTATGCCGCGGCGCGGCGCGTCGACGGCAAAGTTTGGGTTCGCTCCACCGACATCATGTCATCGAACATCCACAGCATCACGTCGATCTTCGAGGACGGACAGTCGCTCAAGGACTGCTCGCCGCCGTGGCTGACGCTCTGGACCGTCCCCGAAGACGATCATTCCAGCCATCAATTCCTTCTCGCGCATGTTCATGAAGACGACCGCACGCCGACCGAGATTCGCAACCGAGGAATAATGGTCGGCCAGACGCCAAATCGGCCGTATGCCGAGCGGCAGAAGATCCCCGGCGACTATGACGCAATGACAAGCCAGGGCACTATTCCGAAGCATTCCCTGGAGCAGCTGGGGACGCTTGACCAGGGAGTCTCGATGTTCCGGCGGATGCTGCGCGAAGGCATTCGCGCGGTGCAGGCGGGCAAGGATCCGCATGGCCTGATCCGTTCCACGGAGATCCAGCCGACCTACGGCTCTGATCTCGTGGCACCTCTGTCTGCAATGGCAGGAAACCCGGATGACCCGGCGGCTTTGATGCAGTTCGCACGGGACACCGGAAAGAAGTATCTCTCGGCGCCTCCGCTCCGCAGCAAAATAGTCCCGAGACAGCCGCCAATCCCTATACGCGCGGCCGCGGAGTAATCCACGCGCTTTTTCAATGCGTGCCGATGCCAAGATAGCGTTTGGCGATGTCGGCAATCTGCTCCGGTGTCATGTTTTGGCCGTGATGCACGATTCGCCCGGCCTGCATCACCGCGACATCGTCCGTCAGACCGGTAGCGAATCGGAAGTTCTGTTCGACCAGCAACAGGCCAAGCCCCTTGCGGCGTATTTCCTTCAGCACTTCCAGGATCTGAGTAACCACGATCGGCGCCAAACCTTCGGTCGGTTCGTCGAGCAGGATCAGGCGCGGGTTGGCGATCAGCGCGCGGGACAGCGCCAGCATCTGCTGCTCGCCGCCAGACAACGACGTGCCGCGCTGATCGCGCCGTCGCTTGAGATTTGGGAACAGCGTATAAAGCTGTTCGATGGTCCATGGCTCTTGCCCCGCTCGTGCGGGACAGCGCGCTACAAGCAGATTCTCCTCCACGGACAACGACGGAAAGATCCGGCGGCCCTGCGGGACATAAGCGATGCCCACCTCCGTCCGCGCATGGGCTGCCCGCCGCGCCAAATCTGCACCATCCCACAGCAGTCCGCCCTGTCGAATCGGATCGGTCAGTCCCATGATCGCGCGCATCAAGGTCGTCTTGCCGACACCATTGCGGCCGAGCACCGCCACCGCCTGCCCTTCACGCACCGTCAGCGACGCACCCTGCACGACATAGGAGTCGCCAAGGTAGACATGGAGGTCCTGGATCTGCAGATCGGCCATGATCTTACCCCAGGTAAATCTGCTGCACGATCGGCGCGGCCAGAACGTCGTCCGGCCTGCCGTCATAAACCACGGCACCGAGATTGAGTACCGTCACGCGTTCAGCGATGCGCAGCGCCACTTCCAGATCATGCTCGATCAGTAGAATTGCGGTGTGGGCACTGAGGGCGATCACGCGATCTGCAAAAGCGATACGCTCTTCCTGCGTCAGGCCCGCCATCGGCTCATCGAGCAGCAGCATTCGCGGCGACGTTGCCAGCGCCATCGCGATCTCAAGCAACCGCTGCTGCCCATAGGCCAGATTGGTCACCAGCACGAAGCGCTCTTTCACCAGGCCGGATTGCTGGAGCGCCCGCGCCGCCGTCTCCGTCGCGGCCTCCGTAGTTTTTCCAAACAGGTCTGGCGCCTGGGCTGCAATCATCAGATTGTCCCAGACTGTCAGATGGGGAAAGAGACTGGCGATCTGGAAGGTGCGCCCTAGTCCCTGCCGCGCACGCTTCGCCACCGAATGTCGCGTCACGTCCTGGCCGAGGAATTCGATGCTGCCCGTCGTCGGGAAGACGTGGCCATTAATCGCATTGAATAGTGTCGTCTTACCGGCACCGTTCGGCCCGATCAGCAAGTGGCGGATGCCCGCATGGACATCAAGGTCGATGCCGCGCAGGACCTCGACGCTGCCGAATGACTTGGCAATGCCTTTCAGGCGCAGGATGGGTGCTTCGGTCATCGCCACCCCCGGATTGCGCCCATGATGCCGTGCCTGGACAGCAACGCCACGACGATGAATAGCAAACCTTCAATCGCCTGCCAGCGATCCGTCCAGCCGGACAGAACCTCTTTCAGCACCATGATCAGAAGCGCGCCGATGATCGGTCCGGCAAAGGTCCCAGCACCACCGACGATCACCATCAGCAAGACCTGACCCGACATGGTAATCGAGAGAAGGTCCGGGCTCACGAACGAAGCGTAGAAGGCAAACAGCGCGCCACCGAGCCCGCTGATCGTGCCGGAGAGCACAAAAGCACCAAGACGATAGAGCCAGGTCTCATAACCCAAGGTCGCCATCCTGTCTTCATTGTCGCGGATGCCGTTGAGCAGCCGGCGGAAGCGCGAGCGGTCAAGCAACATGGACAGCCCGCAGACGATGATAAAAACAATCGACGTTGCCACATAGAGGCGCATCGTTGGGCTCAGGCCACCAAAGCCGGGAATAAAGATCTTCAGACGATTGGCCATACCGTCATCGCCGCCGGTCAAAGACCGCAGCTTTATCGCCATTCCCCAAAGGATCTGCCCGGCGGCCACCGTGGCGAGAAGAAGCTGCACATGCTTTGTCCGTAGCGCCATCAGGCCGACGATCAGCGCAACGACAGCCGCCGCCAGCATTGCCAGGACCAGAACGACCCAGCCATCCATCGTTTCCCAGGTGCGACCAATCAGGCCGACCGCATAGGCACCCGTGCCAAAGAAAGCCGCGTGCCCAAGCGACGGCATGCCGGCATAGCCCATCACGATATTCAGGCCGATAGCGAAGATCGCCCAGATGAAGCACAGCGTAGCAATACCGAGTTCGTACGGCGTGACGAGGGACGGCAGCAGCGCGATCACCGCAAGACCGATCACCATCCAAGCCGGCCGCGGCAAGAGACGGCAGGCATCGACCGCGGCTTTACCAACACGGGCGACCATTGGCGAGCGCAGGAACTGGCCGCGATCGGCGCGCGCCGGTGGGCGTACATTGATCGGGCGGCCAAACAGGCCGGTCGGCTTTAGGATCAGGAACGCCGCCATTGGCGCAAACAGCACGAAATAGGATGCTTCGGGCCACAGCGACTTACTGACGGAATCAGTGATGCCAACCAGGATCGCGGCGAGAAACGCGCCACCCAGCGAGCCGACACCACCGATCACCACGATCACCAGCGCCAACAGGAAAACCTCGATATCAAGGCCCGGCCGCGCGCCGATGAAGCCGGAACCCAGCGCGCCGCTCAGGCCCGCCAGCATCCCGCCCAGCGAGAACACGGCGAGGCGCAGACGCGGCACGGAAATGCCGACCGCCAGAGCTGTCTCTTCATCGTCCACCGCGGCGCGCGCCCGCGCACCGAACGTCGTCTTCTCAATCAGCCACCA
The DNA here is from genome assembly GCA_965279355.1 of Alphaproteobacteria bacterium. Taxonomy (GTDB): domain Bacteria; phylum Pseudomonadota; class Alphaproteobacteria; order CACIAM-22H2; family CACIAM-22H2. The sequence continues at coordinate 2,546,678 of OZ257155.1, forward strand.
CAGGCCAAGCGCTACAACCACACCGACGGCGATCAGCGCCAGCCGGTAGACCGGATAAGTTGCACCGGCCAGCGGCACTGAGGTGTTAAGCCAGCCGGGAGGCGTCATCATGCGCGGCGTACCGCCCCAGATCACCTGCGCGACATCGCCCAAGATAAACAGCAGGCCCATCGTGACCAGAACCTGGCCAAGATAGTCACCCTGGAGCTGGTTCAGGATCGCTCGCTCGCAGATCCAGCCAAAGGCAGCGCCAATGGCCGCCCCGCCGGCCAGCGCCAACGCAAAGCTATCGGTCGCACCGTAGATACTGAGCGCGATGTGCGCACCGAAGAGAAAATAAGAGCCGTGCGCAAGATTGACGATCTTGAGTACGCCAAAAATCATGGTGAAGCCCGCCGCAAGCAGGAACAGCAGGCAGCCATAGGCAATGCCGTTGACTATGGAGATCGTCATCATGGCTTAGCAAACATCACTGACCGATTTACCGTGGTCCGACGCCCGGCAATAGAGGCCCGACGCAGCTGATACCGCGCCGGTCTCTGCGGGCATGCCCTGGCAGCTACGGCTTGTATTGCCAGAACTGGTCGACGCCGGTGATCAGCGTATCGATCTTCCAAGGCAGGTTCGGACCGCCGTTGCGGGATTCGACGCGCGTCACAGCCATGTCAAAGATCACGTTCTGCTTGGCATCGAAGCGGAAGCGGTTCAGTGGCGTAGTCGGCAGGTCGATCTTGCGCAATGCCGCGAGGAAGGCGTTCTTGTCTTCGATCTTGCCGTTTACCGCCTCGATCGCCGCGGCAATCGCCATCGCCGCAACATAGCCCGACGCTGCCGTCGCATTCGACGTGCCGTTGTACTTCGCCTTGTAGGCCTCGGAAAACGCCTTGTTGGCAGGGCTGTCAAATGTGTTGGCGTAGAACGTCGAGGTGACAATACCGGTCGCAGCGGCACCCATTGCCGGCAGCAGATGCTCATCGGGAAGCCCGCCGGAACCGACCAGTGGTACTTTACCCTTGAGACCAAGCGCCTCGTACTGCTTGACGTATCCGATCGCATCGGCGCCGAAGAACATCGCCCACACGGCGTCGACCTCGCTCGCCTGCACTTGCGACAGGAACGGCGCGAAATCGACCGTTCCCAGCGGGGCCATGATTTCCTTCACCACCTTGCAGCCGGCCTTTTCATAAGGCTCCTTGAACGCCTTGGACTGCTCGTGGCCGGTAACGAAGTCGCTCGCCATGATGGCAATTCGCTTGTATCCCAGCTTCTGGCAGGCATATGGGCCGAACGGCGCCGAGAACTGATAGTTGGAGAAGCTGGTGCGGAAAATGTACGGGCTGGCACGTTCGTTGGTGAGGCCGCTGGCACCGGCGGCGCCTGCAATCACCAGCGGAACCTCCTTGCTGTCGACATAGTCGCGCACGGCATAGGCAACGGCACTGCTGGTGATACCGGCAAGGAGCGCCACATTCTCGCGCTCGACCAGCCGACGCGTGCGCTCCATGGCCTGCGCCGGATTGGCCGCATCATCTTCCTTCAAAATCTGGATCGTGCGGCCGGCAACCTTCATTCCTTTCTCTTCGAAGAAAAGCATGAAGCCGTTCGACGCATCGGTGCCCGGCGCCGAAAGCGGGCCGCTATAAGTCTGGACCAGTCCGATCTTGATCGGCGCCTGGGCGAAGGCCTGCCCGGCCATAACAGGCGCCAGCACGGCAACGCCGGCCAACAGCTTCAAAAGCGCAGTGGTTTTCATCTCTATATCCTCCCGATTTTATCTTTATCGCCGACGATCGGCGCCGTTACTTCAGGTAGCCGCGTTGTTGTTTCCTGTTTTCAGAGTTCAATCCGGATTTCACCGCCGCTCACCGAAACCGGGAAGCGCCTGACCTCCATGATGCTCTCCATCCCGACCGCCTTACCGGTGCCGAGATCGAAGCGGAAGAAATGCCAGGGACAGACAACCGAGTTGTCCTTCACGCGGCCTTCCCCCAGCGGACCATTGGCATGCGGACAGCGGTTTTCAAAGACGGCAAAGCCGGTGTCGCTGTTGGTGACGCGCGCGACAGCGACGCTGGGACCTCCCGGCAGACGCTTGCACAGCGTCGTGTCGGCGGGCACTTCGTCGATCCGGCAAACGGAAACCTGCGTCATGTCGATTATCCTGCCGTCCGTGCGGCACGTTCCGCATCGGTGTCGGCCTCGGCATAAAAGCCGTACGTTGGCGGATGCACCCCGCCGCATTTCGGGCAGGTACGCAGCTTTTCACTCGCGTTGAAGGCGCGGACACGCTTCAGCGTCGCATCAAGGAACGAAGAAAAGCTCTGCCGGCCCGTCGGGACGGTTTCCCGTCCGAACTGCCCGGCGCATTTCGGACAGACGAACAGAGAGGTCGTATGCGCTGGCAGGCCAACCGTGCCACCCGCCGCCAGCGTATATGCGAGACCGCCGCCCGGAACCGGCGCTTCAAGCCACATGACATCCACGTCCTGCTCGATCCAGAAGCCGAAGAGATGACTGACGTGGTACGGCGTGCCCTTGGCGATGCGATGGACGATCGGCCGGGCTGTGCGGCACGGGATTGGCAGCACGCCGCTGTCCATCCACTCATGCAGCATATACGGCATCTCTTCGACGCCGCGATTGCCACCCCAGATGGCGTAGTCGCCGCGATGCTGCCAGCCCGTTGAGGCTTCGGCCATGCGGCGGGTATAGGAAAGCTCCGGCCCACGCGTGGCCGCAGCTGGTGTGGCTTCGGTCACCATTTCATTCGCGACTCATGCTCTTCCGGCGTATCGCGCGACGGAAAGGCGGTGTAGCCGACCGGATTCTGATGGCCGCAATCCCAGCAGACGCGGTTCTTCGGGTCGGAATTGTATTCGCGGACCGTCTCGTGCTCCCACTGGAAAAACTTCTGAAAACCGACGCTGCCCGTCACGAACTCTCGCATGAACACAAGCTCGCCGCACTGCTCGCAATACCAAGCGATGCGGTCGGTCTCGTTGCCGCGCGGATGCCCCATCAGGATCACGATATGCGGTGGCGTCGTGTCCGTCGGCGGCAGAGGGATAATGATCTCGTCCTTGTCGTTGATGTGCCAATAGCCGAACAGAAACTCCGTCCGGTGCGGCGTACCGCTGCGCGTCACATGCATCAGGAGTGGCGTGCGCGGCACAACGACGGTGCCCTGCGGACCGATTTCAAAGTTGCGGCGATTCTTCGCCATATCCATCGGCGTGTGTTTTTCCTTGCCGAGGGTCGTCTGCGTCTCATGCGTGATGGCACGGATGCCGTAGACATTGTCGCCGACCGGCCGAAATCCGAAGAATTTCGGCAGGATCTTCTCATTCATGAAGTCCCAGTCGTCGACGATCTTGTCGATCGGCTCTTTGATATAGACATCGGAGTACAGCATGTACGGGCCTCCTCCCAGAAAGCTGTTGCGCTTGTTACCTCCAGCTAATCAGATTTGTCAGGCTGCTGTCAACTAAGCATCGGCCGCCAGGCGATCACCAAGGCCGCGACGGACTCGCCGCATGACCTGATATGTTGCTTCCAGTTCTGCCTTGGAAATGCCGAAGGTCGCGCGCTTTATCCACGGATTGCGAAGCTGGGTTGCCTGTCGCATTGCGTCCAGGCCTTTCGGCGTTAGAACAGCCAGCTTTGATCGCCGATGCTGGGGATTGTCGACCAATTCAACCATTCCGTCCCTGCGTAATCCATTGACAGTTCGCTGCACGCTTTGCCTCTGCAGCCCCATGTTGCGAGCGATCTGCGAGACAGTTGCACTGGTGCGCAGCGACCCCAGCACCTGCCAACGCGAACCGGTCAGGTTGATGGGCTTCACGAGCCGATCTCCCGCAGCCAGAAGCCTCCCATTCAGCCGGAAAGTCTCCAAAAGCAGATCAACGAACACATGGTCCGCGCGATGCGGATCCCAGGGCGTGGCCTTTGCCAGTGGCTGCGGCGGAGACTGTGACGCTTTCCCCCTGAAAATCTCATTTCCGCGAAAATCGGCGATCCGATCCAAGAGGCGCTGAACCTCCTCAAGGACGCGGCGCGCCCCGTCTACAACGACCTCTCCGAGAGAGGTAATGGTCAGGCCGCGCCCGCGTCGTTCGAATAATTTCCCACCGATCTCTTTCTCCAAATTGCGCAGGTTGCGCGCGAGCACCGGCTGAGCCATGTGCAGATGCCGTGCAGCCGCTCGCATTCCCGCACAGTCGACAATGGCAACGACGTCACGCAACTGATCTAACTTCACGGCGCACCCCCCACGATTGATATCAAATTGATATCAATTATGCAGAGCCCTGACAATTGCCAAGACATTCCATGTGCTTGTCCGGGTCGAATCCGGCACTTGCCCGCGTCTGGGGACTGACCCCTTTCTCAAACAGGCACCGGCCTCACCGGCGATTTTCAGAGTTCCTTCAGCCGCGGCAGTACTTTTGTCCCAAAGAGTTCGATGGAACGCATGGTTTTCTCGCCGAGGTGAACGCCGATGCCGAGGTCGATATTACCGGCGCCGAGTTCGTCCCTGATCCGCTGCACCTGTTTCAGCGCTGTCTCAGGGCTGCCGACAATCAGCTGGCCGAGCTCGATGCGCTCTGAAAGCTCGCGTTTGGCGTTGCGGGTTGTCTGGCCGACATAGTCTCGTCCGTAATATCCGGATTCCGTTGCCGCCTGGAAAACCGGCTTGTTCTGCTCCGTCAGATTGACCCGCGGCGGCAGGGTATTCATGTCGTCGAAGGCCTGTTGATCGGTGTCGGCGACATGAAACTGCGTGCGATACATGATGTTGTCGGGTGTCGGTGACCAGCCCGCCGCCTTGGCGCTCGCGACGTAATGGGCCGAGGCCTTCTTGGCGATCGGCACCGTCGTAAAGGCAAAGCCGGCGCCGATCTGGTTCTGCGCGGCAAACTCGCCTGCTTCCGGGCTGGCGGCCGACATAAAGAGCGGCACATCCGTCTGAACCGGCTTCGGCCAGATCGAGATCGCCTGATACTGGTAATAGCGGCCAACCCAGCCAAACGGCTCCCGCTCGCTCCAGGCCCGACGAATCAAATGGACCGCTTCGGCAAACCGCTCACGCGATTCGGCGGGATTGATGTTGTAGGTGACATATTCATTGGCGGTGCCGCGCATGAGACCGGCGATCAGCCGGCCGCCCGACATCGTGTCGATCATGGCGAATTCTTCTGCGACCCGGACCGGATTCAAAATGGGAATCGTCGGGCCCAGGACGGCGATTTTTGCGCGCTTCACGATCTGGCAGAGCGCGCCGGCAATGACCATCGGATTGGGGGTCATCGAGATATTCGAGTAATGGTGTTCGGCGACGGTGACGGCGTCAAAACCGAACTCGTCACCGCACCGCATATGATCGAACGCCGTCTCCATCGAGCGCATGGCGAGCTCTGGCGAGTAGTGTTTGCCGGGGAGCGGCCATACGGCGTATGGCGTTTCTCCGACATAGGGGATGTTGCAGAACAATGAGGCTTTCATACCGGTCTTCTCAGGTTTGATTCAGTGAAGCGGCCGCCGACAGCATGAACGCCGTCACGGATAGATAAGGTCGCTCTTATCCCGCACGAGGAATTTCTCTTTGCGCGCGAAAAACTCGGCCGCGGTCGCCGCGAGTGCTTCGGGACGGTCCTGATCGATCGCGTGCGCGGCGTCGTAGACCATGAAGATGTTGCAGTTGGGGATGATCTCCTTGAAGAGATGCGCGCCTTCCGGTGGCGTGACCTTATCGACCGTGCCGAACAGCGCCAGCACCGGATGCGGCAGGCTTTTGAGCCGCTCTTCAAACGGAGCGTCCCGCGGCGGCCCCAGGACGCGCATCGACAGCGCGGCATTCTTGGCGGTGATTTCGGGGTTCCGGGGCACACCACTCTTGTGGCGCTCGGGATGCGCGTACATCAGCTTCAAGGCTTCCTCGGGCGAAACCTGTGTCGGCACCGGCCCCTGCTTCTCGCGGATCGCCGCCGGGGCAATCAGAACGATCGCATCGATCTGCTCGGGCTTCTGGAGCGCCATCCACAGCGCCACTTTCGACCCGAACGACGTGCCCATCAGGCAGTGTTTCTCGATCTTCAGCGCCGCCACCGCTTCATTCATCGTGCGGGCAAGATCTTCGGTTGACGTTGAGCGCAGGTTCTCCGGAGAAGTACCAAAGCCCGGCATTTCGAAGGTAATGACGCGAAACTGCTTCGCCAGCAGATCGTGCGCAGGAGACAGGCGCAGCCCTCCGCCCCCGTGCATGCAGACCAGCGGCGGACCTTCCCCACACTCTTGAAAGCGGATGCGGAACCCATCCGCTTCAACATACGCCTCTTTAAAACGTTCTCCGGCCATAGCTCAGGAACCTTTTCTGATTTTACACTTACCGACCGTTTATACGGTTTGTTTGCAGGAGACGCAAGCGCGGTTTTGGTTTAAAACTCCCGCAGCCAATCATCCGGACCGATCGCCAGAATGACGCGCCGCAGAACACAGGACGAACGCATTGAGGAAACCCGTGAGCGCCTCCTCAGCGCAGCCGTCAGAATTCTAAGCAAACGAGGCTACGCGAATTTTCGGCTCGCAGAGGTTTCGGACGTTTCGGGAGTCTCTCGGGGCGGCCTGATTCATCACTACCCTTCCAAAGATGCTCTCGTGGAAGGCGTTCTCGAATACGTCTTTGGTCGCCTGCTCAAACGGACTGAAGCGAAGCTCGATGGCGTCACCGATGTGGCGTCGGCGATTTCGGCGATGATTGAAAGCGGTCTGGATTTTTTCTTTGGGACAGATTTTCCAATCTATATCGACCTGGTGCTCGCCACCCGCCAAGGTGGGACTCTCCCCAGAACGGCACGAGCCTTAGCCCGGCGCCAAAGTCTTTCCATAGAGGAATCATGGACAGCGACATTGGTCTCCTTCGGGCTGGACGAACCTACGGCGAGAAATGTGGTCAGCATGATCTGGAGCTTGATGCGCGGTCTTGCCATCAAAGCGATCGGCGCCGGCGAGACAGCGGAAAGAGATAGGATAATCGATTTCGCGATGAAGACCGTACAGTCACATCTGAGCTATCGCGGTGCCAGCCTCGACACGGATCCATACGCCTTATCAGCGAGGAAATAATTGTCGTAGGGAACAGTCACTGTCGAACTATTCTCCGCCATATTTTCCTGCTTAACCGAGCGAATCAGAATGAGGGCCCGGCCGTTTCCCAAGGAACCAGAAGGACTCCGGAAAGCTGGAAATGATGCGTTGCCCTTAACAAGAGCGATTTTGATGACGGGCAAATAACAACCTGTCCGCCTTTTGCTGAAATATTCAAACGGCTATCGTCAAAGGAATCATATCGCGAGCCGAAGCGTTGTCTCGATCCAGGTCACGGCAGGCGTCGATCAAGGTGGCGAATTGTTGGGCTGAGATCGCAATACCGGGCTGTATCGGCTGCAGGCGACGGACCTCCTCGTCGAAATCCCAAATGAATTCGCGACCGGTGCCGTCCTTGGTGAAGCTGCGGCCGTCCTTGGTGAAGATCGTGATACGCGGGGCGAAAAGCGGCCGATCGACAACGGGGATCAGTGTCACCCGTTTCATCAGGTCGAGGACTTCCGGCGGATCAGGCTCCTTGTAGCCGTCCATCATGTTGCGCAGCATCGGATAACCGCCAGTTACGGCGCCATAGGCCGTAAAGTAATGGGTGCTGCCGGGTTTGGCACGATTGTCGCTGCCGGGCATCGGAAAGGCCGGGCTCGGATACTGGGTTTCAAACCAGTTCACCACCGCTTCGATGCGGTCGATATCGGCCGGCGCGATCTTCTTCTCGGCGCACAGCTGGGCCGTGACGTCGACATGCGCGATGTTGAAACCCGCGACCGAATAAATCCGGTAGAGCGTCTCTAGGAACATCCAGTCGCGACCCAGCCCTTCGGTGATCTTCGAGATATCGGTCTTGAGCAGGCCGGTGAAGCTGTGGGTCAGCCGTCCGGTATTGCTGCCGGCATAGGAATGATAGAAGCCCGCATCGCCTTCCAGCGTGGTTTCGCCGCCCGGCGTACCGAGCTTCGCCATCGACACCGCCAGCAGTGCATTGCGGACCGCCGCTCCCTCGCGTAATGAGCGCCCACCGCTCCGCCCGCCTTCGAGATTACCGCCGGCGAGATTGACGCATTGCGCGATCGCGCTGTGAATCTGCTCTTCGTTCAACCCGTGGATCTTGGCGGCCGCGACGGCCGCGCCGAAAATCCCGAAAACTGGGCCGGCATGGAAGCCACGCGCCATGATGGTCGCGATGAAATCCGCCGCCATACGCTCCATCACCTCGTACCCAGCGACGAGTCCGGTGAGGAACTCGCGGCCGGAGCAACGGGTGATCTCGGCCGCGACAAGTGCCGCGGGTATGATCGCCGCACCCGGATGCGTGAGCATGCGGAACGTATCCCACTTGCCACCGGCCAGGATCATCTCGGAATTGACGAAGGCGGCACCGGCTTTCGTCAGCTTGTCGCCGGTGCACAAAACTGTCGCGACACCGTCGCTCGAGCCTTCCTCCTCCCGCATTAGCGCCAGAGCCTGCTTGGCTGGCGGCTTACCATGCGCAAGAAGCGCCGAGCCGAGCGCCTGAAGCGTTACACCCTTGGCGCGGTCGACGACGTCGGCCGGCAGATCCTCGAATTTGAGGTTGGCGACGAAGGATGCGAACTGCCGGCTCAGAGACATCGGGATCCTTTTTCTGCCCTAGGCGGAACCTAGAGAGCGTTGACGAGGTCCCGATAATAGACCGGGATCATCGGACGGCCGCCCTTCGGCACCCGTAGCCACAGACGCAGCAGGAGCCGCTTGTACTTGGGCTCGTCGTCGTCTTCGAAATGCGTGCGCGAGTGCAGGATCGTCATATTGTGCCAGAACGTCATGTCACCTGATTCCAGCTGGAAGTAGGTGATGTTCTCCGGATTCACCAGAAAATCGTTCATGTAGTCCATCGCTTCGCGGAGCTTCGGCGGGAGGGTTCCGGTGTATTTCTCGGCATGATTAAAGTAGGCACGGTTGTAATAGCAGGACAGCTTGCCCTTGAAGTAGCTGAACACCGGGACCGTATACGGCGTCAATTCCTGGCCGCGGCGTTCCGCCTCTCGCGTGGCGAACTGATAGCCCTCGTAGAACGGCTCGAGCAGGTCGGGGCGCTTTTCCAGAAACTCGTTATGCGCCGCGAGTGAGCTGACCATCCCACTCATGCCGCCGGTCCGCGACCGCCGGACGCACATCAGGCCGATGATCTCGTGCGTGTCGGCATGTGCGACCAGTTCGCCCAGGCTGGTATAGGCGCGCGGCGAGAAGTTCGGATTCGGCGGCTCATACTGAACGCGGCCGAGGCGGTCGCCGCGCGGACTTTGCACCACGCCGACACCAAGATGTGTGCCAAGGCCCCAATAGATGCGCTCGAACTGTTCAGGGTTGTAACGCTCCGGCGTCACGCCGGAGACCACGATAAAGCCACGGCCGTTCTGAATCTGGTCGAAGGCCTCCGCCATCAGGGTATTGATTAGCGGGTGGTCGAAGTCGGACCGGATGATGTCCTGCGGCTGCAGATGGCAGGTCTGCGCCAGCAATTGATCGATCGCGTCCAGATGATCGTCCGTCAACCGAAGGGTAAAGGTCTCCTTCGGACCGATATCGGCCGCCTTCCATGCGCTCGGCGGTCCGATGATCTCTTTGCACATTTCGGTGCGAAAGCGCTGGATCGGCTGCTGCATGTTCATCGGGCGTCTCCTTGCCGTTGCCTGTCTTGCCGCAGGCGGTCGTCAAATCGGTCCGGACAATATCGCGCCACCCGGAAAAGTCAATCAAACAGAGGGCAATTAAATTGTCCGGACATTTTACAGCCCGCTCTAAATTACGTTGTCCGCGGCCAGCTTGGCGATCTCCGCATCCGAGAAGCCGAGCAGATCGCGCAGGATGTAAACATTGTCCTCGCCATAGCACGGCGCGCCGCGATCGATCGGGCCGCCGACATAGGCGGGAGTCGCGCTGAGCTTCATGGGAAGTTCGGGCACCGGCCAGGTGCCGATCTTTGTGCCGGTTATTTCGGTCAGCCAGTCCAGCGCCGGCAGCTGCCGATCATTGTCGACGCGATCCTCAGCCGTCTGCACCACACCAGCGGCCACCCCACCTTCCTGCAGGCGCTGCATGCAGACATACGCATCCTGCGTCTGGGTCCATGCGGTGATGGCTGCATCGAGCGCATCCTGGTTGGCAATACGCCCGGCCAGCGAGGCGAAACGCGGATCGCGCAGCCACTCGCTTTTGCCTGACACATTCACCAACCGGTGCCAGTCTTCTTCACTCTGACAGGCAATCGCAATCCAGCGATCCACGCCCTGGCAACGGTAAGCACCGTGCGGTGCCATCACTTGATAGGCGGGGCGGTTGCCGGTTCGGCGGAACGGCCGGTGATTCACTTGCCAGTCGAGCATCGGCACACCGTTGAGGAACAGGCCGGATTCGCATTGCGACGCATCGATCCACTGCCCCTCGCCGGTTTGTTCGCGGTGATACAGCGCCCCGAGAATCGCCGAGGCAAAACTGTAGGCGCCGATCCAGTCGAGATAGGAGTAACCCCAGCCCGCCGGCATCGCCGGCTCAGGGAGGCCCGACATCTCCGACGCGCCGGTGAATGCGGCAGCGACCGGACCGACGGTGCGGAAACGGCCATAGGTGCCGTACGCCCCCATCCCCGATTGCTGGATATAGATGATGTCGGGCCGCAGCGACTTCAGCACATTGTAGCCAAGACCGGCGCGTTCGAGCACGCCAGGCGAGAAGCCCTCCGCGACGACGTCGGACATCTGAATCAGGCGCTTGGCGATATCGAGACCGCGCGGATCACGGATGTTGAGCGACAGACCGCGCTTGCCGGCGTTCTTGTTCATGAACTGCCCACCCATATCCGGGTCGGTCACGCCTTGCAGCGGCGCCGTCGCGGTGCGGCGCGCTTCGCGACCGCCGACCGGCGCCATTGCGGCGAGGCGCGTGTCGGGATGTGCCTTCCATTCGACCTTGAAGCTTTCGGCCCCCAATGCGGCGAGGAAACGCGTGCCACCGGCGGACGCCAGGAACCAGGAGAAATCGAAGATGCGGATGTTCTGAAGCGCAAATGGCTTGTTGCGCGTCGATAATTGCGGCGGTTCATTCCGCTTCTTTGGTTGCGGCTCGGCGCGCGGCGTCGCTGCCGCCGCAAGCACCGAAGCTGTGTCCTCTCCCAGCAGCGGCGCACGGCGGCCGGGAATCCACCGCGTCTTGTCGCTGCGCCACTTGCTGACGGGGTAGCGCAAAGTCATGCCGAGTTCGGGATGCTCGACATCGCCCAGCGAACCGCGCTTCAGCCAATGCTCGTCATCCAGGCTCTCATGCGGCTTGCGCAGCGGCGCCCACATCAGACCGGCATCCTGCGCCTCGCGCCACGGCACGTTCTCGAACGTGCACGCGCGGATCAGCCGCTGCGCCGCCTCGATCAGCTGCATGCCGCGCGCGCTGTTAGCGGAGCTGCCGGGAACGCGGCGCCCCTTCTCCCCCGCTTCCGGCGGCTTGACCTCCAGCTCCATCGCGATCTTGTGGTTCTGCAGGAACGGAATGAGCTTGCTCTCTTCCTGCGTCATGCCGGTCATGTACCAGCGGCCGTCCTTGGTGTGGCAGATGGTCGGCGTGCGATCGGTCTTTTCGAAGGCATGACGGCAAGTCTGCCGGTTTACCGGCGCGCGACGCATGATCCACGACATGACGTCGAGTTCGGTGTTCTTCGACACCGCCTCGTGCACGGCGCAGCTCACATCCTGCCCTTCGCCCGTTCGCACGCGATGCATGAGGGCCGCAAGAACACCGACCACGAGCTGCTCGCCCGCGATGTGATAGGCCTGCCAGAATTGCGGCGCGATCGGCGGCACGTCGTATTTGCCGGACAGGTCGGGATCGTAGCCGCAATTCGACATCACCCCGCCCAGCGCCAGATGGACGAGATCGGAGCCGCGGAAATCCTTCCACGGACCGGTATCGCCGAACGGCGTCATGCGCGCGGTGATCAACTTCGGGAACTTCGCCAAGAGCGCATCGCGGTCCAGGCCCAGTGCCTTGTTAACCTCGCCGCTGCTCGCATCGAGCAACACGTCGGCCGAGGCGAGGAGGCGGAGGAGCGATGCCTTGCCTTCGGCCTTTTTCAGGTCGAGTACGGCCGAACGCTTGCCGCGATTGTAGGCCCAGAAGAACAGCGACTTGTTGGGGTCTGGCTTGTCCTCGTGGAACGGCGCCAGATGACGGCTGCTGCTCCCTTCCGGCGGCTCCACCTTCACCACATCGGCGCCGAGACCAGAGAGCAACAGACCGCTGTATTCGGCGGTCTCATCGCCGATCTCGATGACCGTGACCCCTTCCAGCATGCCGGGTGTCTTGGCGCTGGTATCGACGGGCTGCGAACCGGAATCAGGCATTAAAGACCTCGAAAAAAGAAATCAGTCGACGGTGAATTGCGGCAGGGTAATCGCGTCAGTCACCGGCTCGAACACCACGCGCACAGGAGCCCCGACTTTTGGCTCGCCCTTCATACCCTTGGCGAAATTGGTGACGAAGAGCGGCCCTTCTTTGAGCTGCACCAGGCACACGGTGTAGGGCAGATCCTTCTCGAAGGCCGGCCAGTAGGCGCGATGGTAGACAATCCAGGATTTGAGAGTTCCCTCGCCGCTCGCCGGACGCCATTCCAGTTCGCTCGAAAGGCATTTGGGGCAGACCGGATTGGGCGGGTAGTGCGCATGGCTGCACCTGGCGCAGGTCTGCATCACAAACTTGCCGGCCTTCGCGTTGTCCCAGAACGGACGATTGAGATCGTCGATATGCGGTAGCGGCTTGGCGTATCCGTCGGCTTTGGTCATGAATCGCCTCCGTCAACTGCCGGTGTAGATGATCGAGCGCGTGCACGGCGTCGACTGGACGTACTGCACCACTTCGCAATCAGGGATTTGCCGATCGCCGCATTCACCGCGGACTTGGCGCACCGCTTCGACGTTCAGTCCCCAGCCCTGCATGTAGGAATTGGAGAGGTGCCCGCCGTCGGTATTCATCGGCAGGCGGCCGCCGATCTTGAGCGCGCCGCCCTCGACGAAGCTGCCGCTTTCGCCGCGCTTGCAGAAGCCCAGGCCTTCAAGCGCGAACAGAACAGTCGGCGTGAAATTGTCGTAGCACATCAGCGCATCGACATCAGCGTGTGAGACGCCGGCCATGGCATAGGCTTCCGCGCCCGCCTTGCGCGTCGGCTCGTGCCAGAAATCGGCATCGAGATTCGTGAACGATCCGTTCACGTAGTCTTCCTGCGCGCCGAGGCCTGAGACCAGCACCGGCTTCTTCTTGAAGTCACGCGCGCGCTCAGCGGTCGTCATGATCATGCAGACCGCACCGTCGTTGATCAGGCAGTAATCGAGAAGGCGTAGAGGATCGACAATGAACTTCGAGTTCTGATGATCGTCGATGGTGATTGGCTTGCGCATCACCGCGGTCGGATTAAGTCCCGCGTGATAGCGGAACGCGACCGAGACTTCCGCCAGATGTCGCGATTGCGTGCCATAGCGGCCCATATGCTCACGGAACATCATCGCATGCTGGGCACCGGGAGACGTGAAGCCCCAGGCATCCCATAGCGACACACCTTCCCCGCCGTAATTCATGCGCCTGGATCGGCCGATATTCGCGTAGATCAGCGCAACGTATTTGGCACGGCCCGTGGCCAGCGCCATCGTTGCCTCGATAACCCCCATTCCGGACATGCGGCCGTGCGCCGGCAAAGGCATAGTCCACCGGGGCTTGAGCCCGAGGATCTCGCCCATCCGGCCGTAATAGGGAATGCGGCAAACCAGCAGTCCGTCGATCTGGTTCTTGTCGATCCCGCAATCCTCCACCGCATTACGGAAGGCTTCGGCGCCTAGGCCGTAATCGTCGATCTCGGGGAAGCTGCCATAACGCGTCGTGCCGACGCCGATGACGGCGGCCTTGTTTTTCAGTTGGATAAGATCGCTCATCTAAGTCGCTCAGTCTCAGGCCGGCTGTAGACGATAGACGCGCGCCGCCGTTCCCCGGAACAAGGCTACCTTCTCTGCCTCGGAATAGCCCTGGGCGATCCTCTTGAACGCGTTCCACAGTGTGACGTAGCTACAGCTTTGCTTGTCGACTGGAAAATTGCTTTCGAACATCGCGCGGTCCACGCCGAACGCTTCGATGCAATGCTCGAGATAAGGGCGCCAGACATCCGCAAGTTCCTGCGAGGTCGGCGGCGTGTCGCGCGCCTCGAAGTGGAACCCGCAGCTATGCATGCCGAGGCCGCCGAGCTTGATCATCACGTTTGGATTTTGCGCCAGGCTGGAGATTTCCTTGCGCCATGCCGCGAAAATCTCGTCCTTGCGGCCGGCATAACTGCCCATGCCGAGCAGCCCGCCGATATGGTCGACGATGATCGCTGTTCCAGGGAATTTCTTCGCGAGCTTCGACACGTCATCGAGCTGGTGGAAATAGGTCCACACATCGAAGCTGAGCCCAAGCGGGCCGAGCTTGGCGAAGCCTTCGTAGAACTTGACTTCGTTCAGCACATGCCGCGGGACCTTGAGTCGGATCACCTTCTGGACCTCTGGATCGGTGTCCCAGTTCGACGCATGCCGGACGCCGCGGAACCGTCCGCCGCCGACGCGCAGATGCTGCTCCAGCACCTTTTCCACCGCAGCGCCCATGCGCAAATCGGCGAAACCGACGATGCCTTCGCACAGGCGTGACTTGCCATAAAGGCCGCTTGCCGCCATCGCGGCGATGCCGTTCACAAACTCTGTCTCGCCGGTCGGCGCCATCGCTGGATCGCCGTCCGCGCGATACATCGCTGCGCATTGCACGAAGACGGTCGAGATGATGTTGTGGCCGCTATAGACGTCGTCAGCCAGTTCCTCGATCAAGTAGCGGCTCTCGCGATCCCAGACATGGTGATGAGGATCGATGATCGGCAACTCCGGATCGATTGGCGCCTCGACGCGCTTGGTGTGCCATGCCGTTTGGCGGACCAGCGGATCCGCGCCGGTCCTGAGCTTGTTTTGAAATCCGGCCACGATGCGCGTCCTCCCGTTTTTCTATCTGCTGCGGCGCGAACGCGCGACGAGTAAGCTGACCGGACAATATAAGTTGGTGATGTTGTTGACAAGGCCCGAAGGGTGTAAATCTGACCGGACAAATAGAGATCAGGAGATCATATGGACCTCGCGCGCCGCCGACGGATAGAAGAAGAGTGCCGCACGCTGATCACTACGCTCGTGCATCACTATGATCGCGGCGAGGCGGAAGCATCGGCGAAGCTGTTCACGCCGGACGGGTTGTGGGTGAAGTCACAGAAGCCGTATCGCGGCCACCAGGAAATCCTCGACTCCTTTGCCACGCAGCCGGCGACGCTGGTCTTGCGCCACGTCACCACAAACATCCATGTCACCGTTCACGACGAGAAGAACGCCAGCGCGGCCAGCTACTATCTGGTCTTTGTCGGCCACCGCGACCCGCAACAACCCGATGCCGAGCTTCCGCTCGATCATCCCGGCGCGCTGGGCGAATGGTCCGACAGCTTTGTCCTCACGGACGTTGGCTGGCGCTTCGCTAAGCGTGAGGGACGGCGCATCTTCGGACGACGCGCCACCAAATAACGCTAGAGCTTCTGGATCTTGGCGAGTTCGACATACTTGCCCCAGTCCGCGTAGTCCTGGGCAAGCATCTCCTTAAGCATTTTTGAATTGCCGGCATAGGGGCTCGCGCCGAAGCGGGTGAGGAACTCGCGGGTCGCATCGGAACGGACGATCTGGTTGAACCAGCCCTCAAGCTTGGTAAAAACCGGCGCCGGCAAGCCCTTCGGAGCATGGATCGACCACCAGCTGATAAGATGCATGTCGATCCCCGCTTCCCTGGCGCTGGGTATTTCGGGCGTTCCCTCCATCCGCTCCCGCGATGTCGTACACAGCGCGCGCACGTGACCGTTGCGGGCCAGCTCGCCCACGGTGCCGGGATCAACAAACTGGAACACCAGCTTGCCGCTTTTGATGTCGTTGATCGATTCCGGCGTCGTGCGGTACGGGACGTTTGTCGCCTCAAGATCGAACTGCTTCAGGAACAGCGCACAGGCGACAAGCGCCGTGTTAGTGGTGGTGCCGTAGAAGGCCTGTCCCTTTTGGGCGCGCAGATAGGCGACAAGCTCGGCCACGCTGCGATGCGGGCTGTCGGCGCCGACACACAGCACAAAGGCCTGCTTGATCGCCGGCGTGATGTGATCGAAATCGTTGATCGGGTCGAAGGTGAGGCTCTTGAAGAGATGTTTCGCCGCCGCAAGCGACGACGAACCCGGCGCCACCCAGATCGTGTAGCCGTCCGGCCTGGAGCGGAGCACATACTCGGTGGCCAGCAAACCGTTCGCCCCGGGCTTGTTCTCGGTGATGACCGACTTACCGCTGAGAGTGCTCAACTGGTTGCCGAAGAACCGCACAAAGATATCCGCGGTGCTGCCGGCCGGAAAGCCGCAGACCGAGTGGATCTCCTTGGCGGGGTAGCTACCAGCCTGCCCGAATGCATTGCCGGTGAACGGCAGGCTGGCCGCCGCGGCCGCCGTAGATTGCAGAAGCGTGCGACGCGACAGCATGTGCGTTTCTCCTCTTATCTCCCCTTACTGCGGCTGGAGGCCGGTGAGCTGCACCAGCCGCGACCAGGTCGCGGTGTCTTCCGCCATCTGCTTCCGCATCCAGTCGGCATCGCCTGCCATCGGAGTGGCCACCACAGAATCAAGAAATGTCTTGGTGGCGGGCTGGCGGTTGATCTCGGCGAACAGCGCCGCAAGCTTGGCAACGACAGCCGGCGGAGTCTGGGTCGGCACGAAGGCGCCCCACCAGCCGTCGAAGTGGTAGTTCGGAACGCCGGCTTCCTGCATTGTCGGCAACGGAATGGTGGAGACCTGCGTGTTCGACGCCACTGCAAGTCCGCGCAACCGGCCGGCTTGGGATAACGGCCAAGCGGTCATTGCATCATTGATGATGAAGTCGAGCGTCTGGTTCTCGACTTCAGGTAGTGCCTGCGAGGCGCCGCGATAACCGACACCCTCAGCCTGCGCGCCGGTCTGATTGAGAAAGTACGCCGTGGCGATCAGGGTTGTCGGGCTGCCGTAGCCATAACGGCCGAGAGGCTGTTTCTTCAGACGCTCCACCAGATCGGCGACCGACTTGACGTTTGACTTTGCGCTGACCGACAGCATGAAGGGTGTCGAAAACAGCGGAGCCACCGGCGCGAAATCCGTGTCGGGATTGAACGGGACTTCCTTCAGCAGAAAGCGCGAGGATGGAATATTCGCGGTGAACCAGATCGTGTAGCCATCGGGTCTGGCGCGCGCAACAGCGCCGCCGGCCAGCAGACCGAGCGCGCCCGGCTTGTTCTCAAGGATCACAGTCTGCTTGGTGAGTTCCTGTAGCTTGTTCGTGTAGAACCGGCACAGGATGTCGGAGCTTGTTCCCGGCAGGAAGCCGAGCAGAACATGAATCTGTTTGTCCGGATAATTCTGCTGTGCCCCGGCCGGCAGAGCCCAACCACCCAGCAAAGCAGCGGCCGCAACGAGCATGAGCGGAAGTTTTCTGGGTGCCATCGTTTCCTCCCTGAGCAGGCCTTCGGCCTTGCCTTGACATTGATTGCGGCGTCATTATTGTCCGGACAGTTTTCGCAAGCAAGCCCAAATCAATACGCCGCGCGGGAATCCAGATTCCGCAACCGCTCGCCATCCTGGGGACGCCGTGAACAGACTCAAAGACAAGGTTGTCGTCATCACCGGCGGTGCGGCGGGCATCGGCGCCGCGACAGCGCGGCTCTGCGCCCAGGAAGGCGCGCGCGTCGTCACCTTCGATATCGACGTGGCGAACGGCACAATGGTGCAGGACGACATTCGCCAATCAGGCGGCGACGCCTTGTTCGTGCGCATTGACATCACCAATGAGGAAAGCGTCAAGGCGGGTATCACCGCGGCCGTCACCCGCCATGGCAAGATCGACTCGATGGTGAATATCGCCGGTGGATCGGCCACCACCGATGCTCCGGTGGATCAGGTCGATATGGCGTTATGGGACAAGACCATCGATCTCAATCTCAAGGGCACCCTACTTTGCTGCCGGCATGCAGTCCCGCATCTGATTGCCAATGGCGGCGGCACCATCATCAATACAGCGTCATGGGCCGCGCTGTCAGGCTTCCGCAAGCATATCTATGTCGCGTCCAAAGGGGGCGTGGTGGCCATGACCCGCGCCCTTGCCGGCGACTACGCAAAGGACAATATCCGCGCCAATGTCGTGTGCCCTGGTGGCGTGATGACCGAGCGCAGCCGCCAGCGCTACGGTGCCGCTGCAGCGGCGGCAGGCAGCCCGGAAGCCAAACAGGCGCAGGATTCGTCGAAATACCCGTTCTTTCGCGGCGAAGCGATCGATATCGCCTACATCAACGTCTTCCTGATCTCGGATGAATCCCGGATGATCACGGGCGCCACAATTCAGGCGGATGGCGGGCGGTCGTCTTATTAACCGCCGGGTGCCTTAGACGCCTTGCGAAAACGCATGAGCTGGCTCGGCTGGCTACCGGGCTGAATGCTGAGAGAAATCTCGATGAGCTCGCCGCGCCCGGTCAGGTACCGGCGGAGAGTCTGCAGGCCGGCACTGCCGGACTCAACATTCAGCAGCTTGGCCTGAGCCGGCGACAGCGTCACGGCAGAGTGCTGCATCTCAATTGCCGCAATCTCGAGATTGAAACGCTTCTCGATCGCCTGGTGGATCGGCTGATCGCTGGTGATCTCCGAGCGGATATCGCCATACGGTTCTGCGATGTAGATATCGACCCAGGATTGCTCCAGTGGCGCATCGTCGTAGCTGCGCACGCCGCTCACCCGTAACCAGCGTTCTCCGACCGGGCGATCCAGTTGCGCTGCGATGTCCTGTCCCATCCGGACCCAGAAGATATGGTCAACCGCCAAGCGCGCGGCGCGCGCGGCGCTGTAAAGCTGCTCGACTGACTCAATCGTCTGGATGTATCGCGGCGTACTGGGCAGCGCGCCGACAACCGTGCCTGATCCCGGCAGCCGTACCAGCAATCCATCATCCTGCAGCGACCGCAGCGCTTCGCGCACCGTGTAGCGGCTGACCTGAAACCGTTCGCAAAGCTCATAGTCGGTCGGGAACCGGGCGCCGACCGGAAATTTTCCGGCGACAATCTCCGCCATCAGCGTAGCGCGGAGGTCGCGATAGAGGGGGGTAGCGGTCGTGCTCATGCCTACTCACTACATGATTTTACGGTCCGGACAAAGTCCCGGGCATCAAAGCCCGGAAGCGCCCCGTGTAATTGACAATTTTTGATGCCGGTCTATTGTCCGGACCGTTTCGTGCTGAACGCCAAAGAGAGGCTGACCTCCGTTGGTGACGCAAAATAAGAGTCAGAGCCTGGGAACGAGGACCAATCAATGACAAGCAAACGAGCGCCCTTCCGACTCGCCCTGGCCGGCGACGCCATCGTGAACCGCCGGTTTTCGACCTGCAACGATCCGCGGGCGCTGCAGATCTTCTCTCTCTTCCAGCAGGCCAATCTCGGCTTCATCAATTGCGAGACCCTGTTTCACGACTACACCGGTCCCGAGCTCTACCCCGCCGCGGAAAGCGGCTGGACCTATATGCGCGCCCCGCCAGAGGTTGCCAACGATCTGCGCTGGATGGGCATCAAGCTGATTGCCACAGCCAACAATCACACGCTCGACTATTCCTACGGCGGGCTCTTCTCTACCATCGCGGCACTGGAGAAGGCCGGCATTGCCCATGCTGGCGCCGGCCCGACGCTGGAGCACGCGCGCGCACCCGCTTATATCGACATCGGGTCCGCCCGCGTCTCGCTGGTCTCGATGACCAGCAGCTACACGCGCTGGATGCGCGCCGGTTCGCCGCATGACGGCATCCCCGGCCGTCCCGGTGTGAATCCGCTGGGCTTCCACTTCGCCGCCGACAAGGAAACGCTCGCGCGCTTCATCGATATGGCGAAGCAGTTCGGCTGGTGGATCGCCAAGATCAACGACAAGCAGTGGCAGATCAATCCGCCGGGCCTGCACACGACGATCACCCGTTATTTCGAGCGCGAGGAAAAAGGCGCGACGATGATCCTCGACGAGGCCGATGTCGCAGCGAACCTGCGCGCCATCCGCAACGCCAAGGCGCATTCGGATATCGCGATCGCGCACATCCATAATCACGAATGGAATCAGTTGCACGAGACCACGACGTCGCCGCCGGAATTTATGCCCCCGTTCGCGCGGCAGGCGGTCGATGCCGGGGCCGACATCGTCTTCGCCCAGGGCAGTCATGCGCCGCTACGCCCCATCGAGATCTATAAGGGCAAGCCGATCTTCTACGACACCGGCGATTTCTTCGCGATGTCCAACATGGTCACCCGGTTCCCGGCTGACTTTTATGCTCGGCATGCCGAGCACATGACCAAACCGATGCAGGACACGACGGTCGCGGAAATCCTCGACATCCGGAAGAAGTATCTTATGGAACTGCCGGTGAATCCGCCGCGCCCCGCCAAGCCGCGGCGACGTTGCGGCGTGGTGCCTGTGTTGCAGTATGGGGAGGACGGCAAGCTCAGCAACGTCGAGCTGCATCCGTTCGTCCATGAGCATGAATATGCAGCGCTCGCCGGCATGCCGCTGGCCCCGAGCGACGAAGCCTCTGCACGCTATGTGATCGAACACCTGTCCGAACTGTGCCAGCCCTACGGGACAAAGATCCGGTTCGACGGCAAGATCGGCCATCTGGAACTGCCCAAAGCATCCTGAGCCTGGGTAAAGGAGGCTCCCGTGTCGCTGACAACACCGGACGCAGCGGATAGCTACGACTACATCATCGTCGGAGCGGGCACGGCAGGATGTGTGCTGGCCAATCGACTATCGGCAGATCCAGCCAACCACGTCTGCCTCATCGAAGCAGGACCTCTCGACCGGCATCCGCTCATCAAGATTCCGCTCGCTATCATGCGGCTGATGCAGCACAAAGTGCTTAACTGGCGCTTCAACACGGAAGCCCAGGCCAACGCCAACAATCGATCGGTCTATATCCCGCGCGGCCGCGTGGTCGGCGGCTCCTCGTCGATCAATGGCATGATTTACATGCGCGGCCACCGTCTCGACTACGACGATTGGGCTAAGGCTGGCAACGAGGGCTGGTCCTACAACGAAGTTCTGCCCTATTTTCTCCGGTCCGAGAATAATGAGGAGTGGGGAGACACGCCTTACCATCGTAAAGGCGGGCCGCTCACCGTCACCAACTGCCAGGATTACACGCCGCTTGGAGAGCTTCTCTTCGAAGCTGCACAGGCTCTGCAACTGCCGCTCACGCCCGATTTCAACGGCGTGCAGCAGGAAGGTTTTGGCAAGCGGCAGGTTACGGTCAAGAACGGCGAGCGTGAATCAGCCGCCACCGCTTACCTGCATCCGGTGAAGCATCGGGCCAATCTGAAAGTGCTTACAGATTGCATCGTCGATAAAGTGACGATTCGGGATCGGCGCGCAGCGGGTGTTGAGATCATCACCACCGCCGGCCGCCGCCGCCTCGCGGCAAGGAAAGAGGTAATTCTTTCGGCAGGCACCATCGCTTCACCGACACTGCTGCAGCGCTCGGGGATCGGGTCGGCTGCCGATCTCCACCGGCACGGCGTCGAGGTTGTTCACGACCTGTCCGGTGTTGGCCGGAATCTGCAGGATCATCTAATCACATCGATACAGCACAAGACCGAGAGCCGTGTCCCCTACGGCATCACCATCGACAAGCTGCCCTGGGTCGCGCTGCAGGTCATTCGGTACGCGCTTTTCCGGAAGGGAATGCTGACCAATCCCATGCTGCATGTCGGCGGATTCGTCCGTACCGATCCAACGCTGGACCGGCCGGACATCCAGTACCTTCTGCTGCCCGCCTACCGGTCGCCGGGCGGAACTGCCGGGATCGGGCATGGCTATGGGCTGTCGATCATGGTGCTGCGGCCGAAGAGCCGCGGCACGGTCAAGATCCGCAGCGCCGATCCCGCCGCCGCTCCGGTGATCGATCCGCATTTTCTCGAAGCAGATGAGGATATGGATCTCCTGCTGCGCGGTGTGAAGCTCGGCCGCCGCCTCTTGGCCGCTCCGGCCTGGGACAGCGTGCGCGGGCCGGAAACCCGCCCCGGCCCAGAAGTCGAAAGAGACACGGCGCTGCGGGAATACATCCGCAACTCCTGCGCCACCGCCTTCCATCCCGTCGGCACCTGCAAGATGGGCAAGGACGGCATGGCCGTCGTCGATCCGCAACTCCGGGTTCACGGCATTTCGGGACTACGCGTGGCTGACGCCTCAATCATGCCAAACCTGATCGGCGGCAACACCGCCGCGCCAGCAATCATGATCGGCGAAAAAGCATCAGACATGGTGCTCGGCAAGAAACCATTGCCGCCAAGCGTCGGGGTATAGCGCGGTCGCTTGCCGATTCTATTCTGCTTTTGGCCTGCGCGAAGGCTTAAGGCGAGAGTTTCTCTCGTCATGCGCGTTGTCATGAACCGGACGCCCAGGGAGCCCGGGGGATATCGCGCATTTCTCCGCGTGGCCAACGAAGCCGCGGAGAACGCGAGACTGATTGGCGGCGGGGCAGTTCACAGCGAACCGCCAAATCCCTGTTTAAAAGGGAAATACTGGGAATTGAAGTTGTTCGTGATGGCCTCTATCGGTTGAAACCGCCGAGCGCCCAGTTCAATCGCCGTATTTAGAGTTCCGAAAGGAAAAAATAACAGGGTTACACTGCCGAGTAGGGATTTGCGGCCCCAAACAGGCAACACCTATTTTCTCCGGTCAAAGGCGGAAAGCTTCCGTCCATCGGGTCAATACGTAGCGCGCCCTCCGGACAGGTCAAAAACTGCACCGGTGCTGAAGCTGCATTCCTCCGAGGACAGCCAGGCGACAAGGGCCGCGATTTCCTCGGGCTCAATGAACCGGTTCATGGGGATTTTGGACAGCATATAGCCGATATGCTGTTCGGTCATCTGCTTGAACAGGTCGGTGCGGGCCGCGGCCGGTGTCACGCAATTGACCAAGACACCGGATTGGGCAAGCTCCTTACCCAGGGTCTTGGTCAGTGCGATCAGTCCTGCCTTGGCGGCGCTGTAGGCCGGCGCGTTCGGGTTACCTTCCTTCCCGGCAACGGAGGCCACGTTAATAATGCGGCCGTATTTGCGGTCGATCATCCCCGGTAGCAGCGCCTGGCAGCAGAGAAACGGTCCTGTCAGGTCGATATCCAGAACCCGCCGCCAATCCGCCGGGTCGTACTCCCATGTCGGCTTGTTCGGCCCAGTGATCCCGGCATTGTTGATCAAGATATCGACCTGGCCCATCTCCTTCTGAGCCGCTGCAGCGGCACCCCGGATGGCTTCGGCATCGGCCACATCCACAATCGCCGTCTTCGCACCGTCCAGCGAGGCCGCAGCTTCGTCCAAGGCAGTCGAATCACGATCCCACAGGATGACGCGGGCCCCGGAATCCAGCAGACGCTTGGCGCACGCATAGCCGATACCGCGCGCGGCACCGGTGACAATGGCGACCCGACTGCCGAGATCGATCTTGTTCATGCCTCAGGACGCGGCAAAACTGACAGAGACGTTGCCGAGATCGCCAAAATCGGCGCGGAAGCGGCTGCCCGGTTCCGCCGCGATCATCTTGGCCAAGGCACCGCTCATAACAACATCGCCCGCGCGCAGACCGTGGCCGTAGCGGGTCATCGTCTGGGCAAGCCAAGCCACGGCAATCGCAGGATTGCCGAGGCACGCATCGCCGCGACCTTCCGCGACGACGGCATCGTTGTGCTCCAGTTTCATCGGCACCGCCGCCAGCGCATCGAGCGTCGGCTTCTGGCGCTTGGTGCCAAGCACAATAAGTCCGGCCGAGGCGTTATCGGCAACCGTATCCTCGATTCGGATATCCCAGCGGGCGATACGGCTGCCGCAGATCTCGATCGATGGCACCACATAGTCCGTCGCGGCCATGACCATCTCCGGTGTGATGTGTTCGCTCTTGAGATCGGCTTTGAGAACGAAGGCGATTTCCGCCTCGATCCGCGGCTGCATGACCTGACGCCGCTCGACGGACGAGCCGTCCTTTAGGATCATGTCGTCGAACAGCGTTCCGAAATCCGGCTCATCGACGCCGAGCTGCGACTGGATGGCCTTGGACGTCAGGCCAATCTTTTGGCCGGCAATCTTGCGCCCGCGCTCGATCCAGATGCGCACGGTTTCGCGCTGCACCGCGTACGCCTCATTGACACCCTTGATGGCGCCGCGCAACGGCTCGATCGGCTCCCCCGTCTCGTAGGCCTTGAGCAGATCGCCGCTGAGTTTTATCTCTATCGACATGTTTATGACTCCGCCATCCGTTCGGCCCGCCGACGGCACGATGCCGCCGGCGGCGCCGTCTGCGTTTACTGATGCGTGCCAAGCCGGCGCAGGGCCGCTTCGCGGAACCGCTGGTCAACCACGCTCGCGGCTTCGACCCGCCGTGTATTGGCGTGGGTCCCGAAATAGTCAGCCATGTCCTGCAGGCCCGCCATGTTGATGGTGGCGTTCGGATCGGCCTGCGACCACACGATGCGGTCGTAGATCGTGCGGTCGCGCACCGGCGTATGCTTCATCAGGATCTGCGCCATCTCGTCCTTGCCTTCCGGCTTCTTGAGCGCCTCCATGTAATAGCGCGCGCCCTGCATGAACCCGGCAATCACCCGCTCGCCGACGCCGGGGCGTTTTTCCAGCAACGAGGGACCGAAATGCAGGACCGCTACGGTCAGCCCGTCCGGCGCGTACTCAAGGATCGGCTTGAACTTCACCGCCGCGCCGATACCGGCAATGATGGTCGAGAGCGGCTCCGACACATGCGCCACATCGACGCCGCCAGTGCGCAGCGCCGTGATCATGTTGGCGAACGGGATCGGTGTCTGGGTCACATCGTTCAGCGTCAACCCGCCCTGCCTCAGGTAGCGCGTCGCAAAATAGTCGGTCAGGTTCGGCTTGGGCTCGACGAGCGCGACGCGCAGCCCCTTGAGATCGGCGAAACTCTTGACCCGGCCGTTGTCGACTAGCTCCTTGCGGACCATCAGGTAGCCGGAGCCAAAATCCTTCACATAGCTGCTCATGCCGCCGGCGATGCGGATATTGATGCCGCGCTGCACCGCATTGACGAGTTCGACCCCGAAGGCCCCGCCAACCGCGTCGATCTGCCCCGTGGCAAGACCGGGGAATGCATCGGCGCCGTAAGTGTCCTTGAGGAATTCGATCTCGATATTCTCTTTTGCGAAGAAGCCGCGTTCAGCCGCGACATAAAGACCGGCTTCGGCAAGGATGCCGATCACGCCTATCTTCACCTTCTCGACCTGCGCGACCGCAGATGCCGAATAGGTCATCGCCGCCGCAATACAGACAGCCGGAACTAACCTGGATAGATACTTTCTGGCCATGGACTTTTCCTCCCTCTTGGATTGATGTTTCTTCATTTCAACTGACGGTCAACCTGGGCGAAATCGGCGCGGAACAGACCTTCCGACTGGTAGATCAGCGTGTCGTTATCGTCGTAAATCCAGCGGAAGACGTTGACGATCGGTGCGTTCAGCGGAATCTCGAGCAGAAACGCGATCTCGGCATCGGCCGTGACGAGCGTCAGCGTCTGCTGGCCGTGCGTCGCATTGAACCGCTTCGACTTTTCGATAGCTCGATAGCCGGATGCGCCCTGGAATGCTGCCGCGCCGATCTCATCGATGATGCGGCGGTCGATGTAGGACATGCCCACCAGGAAAGGCAGACTGTCCCAGCGCAGAAGGCGGCGAATCACCTGGTAGTTGGGCGCCAGGTTGCCGCGCTCGCTCTGCGGCAAGTCAGGCAGGCGCGTCGGCCGCACGAGGTCGATGAAATCGCCGGCGATGTGATCGGAGGTCTCCAGTAATTCGTCCCAGGAGCTCGGCAGCACCTCTTCCCAGAGACGGGCTTTGGGCACTGCAACCACCTCAGTCCCTCGTCCCCGGCGGCTGCTGAGCAGGCCTTCGCGCTGGAGAAAACCGATCGCCTGCCGGATTGTCGCCGCGGTGACGTTGAACTCTTCGGCCAGCTCTTCCATCGCCGGAATGATCTGGTTGATCTTCCATTTCCCCGATGAGATCTGATGACGGAAATGCATGATGAGCTGTACGTAGATCGGCGTCGCGCTGCTGATCTCGACGGCGGCGCCGTTCAGGCGGCGTTTGATCGACCGTGCTGGATTTTTCTTTGTGCGCTTTTTCAACGGGGCGACCCCTTACGGCTAAAGCGGATCGGCTCCTGCAGCCGCACCGCATCTCCCCGGAAATAGCTGGTCGCCTCATATTGCCGGATCGAACGCGGACCCAGAACCGACCAGTAGATGATCGCGATCGGCGCATTCAGCGGCACATCGAGCGCCGCCGAAATCTCGCTGTCGGCAATGCCGAAGCGGATAGTCTGGTCCACACGCTCTATCCTGGTCGCGCCCTCTATCAGCGCCAACAACGGGGCGCGACGGACTTTGGCCGTACCAATCTTCGTTTCCAGCGCCTTGTCGAGATGGATATCCTCCAGAATGAAGGGCCGCCCTTCATGACGGTAGATCCGGCGCATCTGGCGATAAGCAGATGCCGGCACGCCGCGTCCATGGAACGGCGGCGGCTCCTTGGCTTCACGGGCGCTCACCACCTGAATGTCGTAGCCATCAAAAGCTTGCAACGCATCGGCCCAGCTCCCCGGCAGCGGAAACCATTCCGTCACCTGCGGCCGTGCGACGACGAAGGTGCCGCGTCCCCGGGAACGCTGAACCAGACCCTCTTCCTCCAGCATGGCAATTGCCTTGCGGATCGTCGCCTGATTCACGGCAAACTGGACGGCCAGCGCGTCGTGCGTGGGCACCTGCTTCTTCACCGGCCATTGGCCGGTCACGATGAACCGCCGGAACAGCGTCGAAAGCTGGACGTAGATCGGCGCGCGCGTCTGCGCGAAATCAACAATGGGATTGAGGAGTTCGTTCATTCTCTCTTGCCGTCGTCGTTGACCCGCTCGTCGAGCGAGGCCGCCGCTTCAGGAAGAAACCGGGAGCGGCAGGAAGGACACTGCAGCTTGATACCGGAATGACGCATCTCATCATAGTTGCAATAGAACTTGCCGTGGCATGAGGGGCATTCGACCCAGAAGACGCGCTCCATGATCCCTACTCCGCACCGATCGCCGATTTGGCCGGCAGAAAATCAGCCAGACGGATGCGCTCCATGACTTCAGGTGGAATCTCGGATTTCAGCCCGAACGCGACATCGTGCGGGCGGGTCGCATCGATCACCACCTTATCGCCCCAGTTGGTCGTCGCAAAGCCACTGCGCGGCCCGGCATGCACGACGCTACGGTCAGCCGGCCAGTTGCCGCGGGTATGCAGGCCCTTGGCGAAGTTCGTATAGGTATGCATCGCCCAGATGACCTGCTTCTCGTCGAAGACATCGATATCGTCATCGACGACCACGACGCATTGAAGGACGAAGAATGTCTCCAGGGCGCGGCGGCCGAGTTCCAACACCTGCGCCTTGTCGGCACCCTTCAGCGACACATAGATGGCGTACACGCCGCAGCTCGAGTCGGGACAGTGAATGGCCTGGAGGTTGGGGAATTCCGGCCGCAGGACATTTTCGAGCGAGCCTTCCTTGACGATGGCGCCGAGCGGGAAGCTGTCCTTAAAGCCAGAGAAGATGTCCTGCATGATCGGCTTGTTGCGAAACGTGATTGCCTTTACGTCGAAGACAGGGCGCAGGCACTGCGCCTGATAGAGCCGCGCCACTTCGCCGAACGGATCGCACACATCCTTGCGGCCGGGCGGGATTTCGCCTTCGATGATGATCTCGGCGTCCGCCGGCACCATGAACGCATCGCCCCACGTCACTGAAGGCGCCAGCCGCAACGGCTCGTCGAGAAACGAGCCCAGCGTTTCGTAATCGTTCGCGCCCCACGGATTGCGCGCCAGGCTGCCCAGGAAGAAGGCCGGATGATGACCCAGCACGTTGATGATGCGCGCCGGTTCGCCGCGCTGCTCGGCTTCGCGCGAGATCCGGCTCATGTCGCGCGTGTGCAGACTGACCACCATCTCATGCGGGGTCCACTTGTAGAATGTCTTGGCAAACGAGACGTTGTAGAAGCCTTCCTGCGCCCGCATGACATGGGCCATCGTCAGGGTCGGCCCCATGTCCATGGCGAAATGCTTGACGATCGGCAGGCGGCCGACATCCGCATCCTTACCCGTCCAGACATTCTCGTGAACCGGCGCCTTGCCCGGCGCGACGACCGTCGGCTCGATCTTGCCCAGCGCCTTGCGGCCAAACGCCTGACTCACGGGATAGTTCGGCTGCGCCGGATCGACGCCAAGGGCGACTGCGCAACGCTCCCGCGTCGCATAGACGTTGGAGATCAGGGAGAACGGGCTCTCGCCCTCGTACATATCCGACGGGTTCCGGAACCAGGTCAGCGGATACTGATGACGGTCCTCCAGCTGCTTGAGCAGCGCCGTGACCTCGAACTCGTGCGGCCGCACCCGGCGCTCGATCTCGACGATATCGCCGGTCTTCTGCCGGACCTGATCGAGAAAACGTCTGAGGTCGTTGGCCACCGGCTATCCTCCCGCCGGTGTCTGCGCCAGACCCGGCCCTGCCGCAGAGATCGCGCTCACCGATGTTTCCAGGGGATCAGGCGGCGCTCGATCCAGTCGAGCAGCGCTGCCGATGCGAAGCCCAGGATGGCTGACACAAACAGGCCCACATACATCTTCTCAACTTCGAAGACCTGCCAGCTGGTCCAGATCAGGTAGCCAATGCCGCTTTTCGAGGCGAGCGATTCGGCGGTCACGATGACGATGAGCGAAACACCCATGCTCACCTTCATCCCCGTCATGATCGACGGCAGGGCGCCCGGGAGCGCCACGTCGGTGAACATCATCCATCGGCCGGCGCGATAATTGCGGCCGACATCCAGATAGATATTGTCGATCTGGCGCACGCCGGCAGCCGTGCTGATGATGACCAGATAAACGACAGAGATTGCGATGATGGCGTATTTCGAACCCTCGCCGAGCCCGAACAGGATGATGACCAGCGGTAACAGGCCGACCTTCGGAATCGGGAAAGTCGCATCGACAAGCGGCTGCAGCGCCGCGGAAACCATCGGAAACAGACCGATCGCCAGACCGATCACAATTCCCAGTGCCGTCCCGATAAAGAAGCCCACGAGGATACGGACGACACTCGCAGTCGTGTGACGCCATAGCTCCCCATCAACCGCCATGAGCCAGAACTCGGTGAGTATCCGCGTCGGCGACGAGAAGAAGCGCGTATCGATCGCGTTCAGGCCGGCGGCCAGTTCCCAGGCGCCGAGCAGGATGATCGGCGTCATCACCGAGATCACCCGGTTGATCATGATCTGGCGGGCCGCTAGAGCGATCATGGCGTACCTCCTGCCCCTGACGTCTGCGCTATCTCGGTCCTGAGCTGGCCCCAGATCCGGGCAAACAGTTCGCCGTAGTGAGGGCTCGTCTTCACGGCGGCAATGTCGCGCGGCCGCGGGAACTTGCCGCGGATGTCGATCAGGTCCTTGATGCTGCCCGGCCTGGCGCTCATCACCAGGATGCGGTCGGAGAGCGCAATCGCTTCATCGATCGAATGGGTGACGTAAAGGACGGTCTTGCCCGAGGCTTCCCAGATGCGCAGCAGCTCGCCCTGCAGCACCAGCTTGGTCTGCTCGTCGAGCGCCGCGAACGGCTCATCCATCAGCAGAATCTCGGGGTCGTTGGCAAACGCGCGCGCCAGCGCCACGCGCTGCTTCATGCCGCCCGACAGTTGATGCGGCAGCGCGTCCTCGAAGCCTTTCAGCCCGGCCCGCTCGAGGATCGGCTGCACCATGTCATAACGCTTGCGGCGGCCGATGCCGCGCGCCTTCAAACCGAACGCAGCATTGTCGCGCACCGTCATCCACGGGAAGATCGATTCCTGCTGGAACACCATCGAATTTTCCGGGCTCGGCGAAACCAGCGCCTTGTCGCGGCTGACCTCAACGGTCCCCCCGGTCGGTACCTCCAGCCCCGCGACGATGCGGAGCATGGTTGTCTTGCCGCAGCCCGACGGGCCGACGATCGCCAGGAACTCGCCGGCTTGAATATCGAGATCGACACCGGCCAGCGCATCGAAGGTCCGGTCGCGCAGCGTGAACTGCCGGCGCAGGTCACGGATCCGGACCTTGGCCGGGGTTGCGGGCGAGTCCGCGTACATCAGCTTGTTTTCCATGACGCGAAGCCGACGCCGGTGATGATGTGGTGTACCGGCATGTAATCGATGATGGTCGCCTTATGCGATCCCATCGCACCGCCGACCACCAGCCAGTTGCGGATTTCACCCGTGCCGCCGTGGAACGTGTCGGACTCGAACGTGAACAGGCTTTCCAGCCGCTCGGGCTCCCCTTCGGCGAAGGCGTTGAGGACGGAGCGGTCAAGCGGCTCATCGATCCAGCCCGCCCGAGGCCCGCGCGGGTCGTGCGACAGGCCACCGGTGCCGAAGATGGCGATGCGCTTGTCGGATTTGGCGCAGATTTCGGTGAGCGCCCGGCCCAGCGCCAGGCAACGGCGCGCTGTCGGCATCGGGTCGTAGTAGCAATTCAGCCAGATCAGCACCGCCGGGATGTCGAGATTCGGCATGATCTTTGGGGCTGTACGGGTGAACCCGTGGCCCATGCCGCGATCGACCTTGCCGATCGAGCGCGTCTCCTTCGTGCGGGTCAGCGCCAGATCGAAATCACGCTGCATCAGCCCCTTGGCGATGGTCTGCGAGAGTCCTGTGTCGCAGTTGATATTGATACGCGGCGATGTCGCCGGGTCCTGCGTCGGAGACTTCAGGGTCAGCACGCCGGTGCCGATCTCGCCGAGGAACATCGCCAGCGTCGGCTGGCACATATGTTCGTCGTACATCTCGCTATGGTCGTCGGTGACCATGATAAGCGCGTCGGGCTTGTAGGCTTCAAGCTCGCGCCGCAGCGTGTCGAAACCGGCCTCGATCCGGTCGGCATAGGCGCGCCGCACTTCGGCCGTCTCTTTAGCCGCCGCCAGCGGCTGCGGCACATCGCCGACCGCCATCTTGTAGCGGGTCTCCCACTCTTCCGGCTCGACGAACACGTTCGGCGCGTGCGAGGCAGCTAGTCCAAGTCCTATCGGCACGACTCTTTCTCCTTCACGCGCGGCGCTACGGGGCGAGGGCAATCACGTCGAGGGCGTAGTGTGCCTTGCCCCCGGGTGCGGCGTTGGCGTCGGCAACACCGATGACGATGCGGGCGGGCGGGTCCTGCGGATAGAACTCCATCCACGCCTTGTGGAATTCCTTCCGACGTTCGAGGTCGTGCATATAGACAGTGACCTTCACGACATGAGCGAGCGTGGCGTTGGAGCCCCTGAGCACGGCCTCGGTATTCCGCAGAGCCTGCCGTGCCTGTTCCAGCGGTTCCTCGACCATGCTGTTGGTCTTCGGATCGCGCCCGCGAATGGCGGAGAGAAAGAGGAAGCCGCCCGCCTTCACGCCGGGTACCATCCCCTCCATGCGCTCCGGCGCATCCGGCGCCTGTGGCATCGATGACCGTTGCACGGGCGTTCTCCGTCAGCCGAGGACGAACTTGCGGACGATGTCGGCGCATTCCTTCGGCTTGTCGGTCTGCACCTGATGGCCCGCACCTGGCACCCAGACGAATTTGCAGTCCGGCAAAGCCTTCTCGATCTGCTTGCCGGTTTCGGGAAGCGCGAAGGTATCCGCGTCGCCCCACAGGAACATTGTCGGGATTGTCCGCGTCAGCAGCGGTAGGCTTTCGCGCAGGTCGAGCTGACTGGCAAGAAGCGGATTCTCCTTCAGTCCCCCGGTCTTCTTGACGAAGTTGTCCATCGCCTCCTTGGCGCCGGGCCGCGTGGCTGATGCCTGGCGGCGGTCGATCAGCGCGTCGCTGATCTTCGCCTTATCGATGATCAGTGCTTCGAGCAGCCCGCGCATGCCCTCGCGTGTGCCGTCATAGCCCATCAGCGCCTTCATCGCCGGCGTTGGCGCCTGCTTGATACCCAGGCCTTCGGCGATGGTCAGCGAACCGACGCAGATCAGCTTCGATACGCGCTCCGGATGCAACATCGCGTAACGCGCCGCCGCCCAGGCGCCCTGTGAGTTGCCGGTGAGCACGAATTTCTCGATACCCAGCGTATCGACGAAATCCTCAAGATGCGTGACGCGGTTGATCAGACCCTGCGGGACAGGCGCATGTGCATCGGTGAGGCCGTAGCCACCGACGGAATCCGGCGCAATCACCCAGAAATCGTCCGCGAGATGCGGCATCATCAGGCCCATGCCGGATTCACCCGACGATCCGGCGCCACCCCCATGCAGCGCGATCACCACCGGGCCGGTATTGCCGCATTCCGTGTAGTGGGTCTTCACGCCGTTCGCGACAACCCACCGCGACCTCAGTCCATCCTTTGCCATGTTCTCGTCTCCTCCGGGTTTTTTCGTTTGTTCGCGCTACGATTTAAGCAGCAGACACAGGCTTCGGTTTTAAATAGCCGCCCAGAAACTCCAGCGTCCGCTTCCAGCTCTCTTCGGAGGCCTGGGCGTGATAGTTCGGATGCGTGTCGTCGTGATAGGCGTGATCGGCGCCACCGTAGATGTGGAACTGCACCGGCTGCGCCGACTTCTTTAGCGCCTCGACCATGCGCTTGCCCTCGTCAAGCGCGACGGCATGATCGTTGTCGCCGTGATGGATGAGGATCGGGCATTGCAGCTTGTGACCGCTGGCTGCCCGGTCCAGGAGCTTGCCGTCGCGACGCGCTTCAGGCGCCACCGTCGGTGCGCCGTAGAACACGGCCGCGGCTTTTATGTTCCGGCTCTGGCCGCACAGCCAAGCATAAGCGCTGCCACCACCCGAGCAGTAGCCGATGCAGCCGATGCGGTCTGCATCGACCGCCGGCAGCGCCGCCAGATAATCCGCCGCCGCCTGCAGATCCGGCACGAACTGTTCGTCCTGGTTCTCCAGGCTCGCCTTGTTCCGCCGTTCCTCGTGATTCTTGAAGTCTCGCGGCGAGATGCCGCCGATGCGGGCATAAGGATCGACGGTCAAGGCGGCATAGCCGGCCTTCGCCAGCCGGCGCGTTACATCCTGACGATGCTCGATGACACCAAGATTTTCCGGCGACATGACGATGGCCGGCAGGTTCGTGCCGCCTTTCGGCTTGGCGAAGTAGCCGCGGATGACGTCGCGACCGCTCTTGAACTCGACCCAGCCGCAGTCGAGATCGCGTTCCCAGCGCGGCGGCAACGGAAGAATATGCTCGGGCATGACAGGCCTCTTCAGCTCTTGAGCTCGATATCGAACAGCGGACCGTCGCTCTTCAGCTTGATTTCGACATCAAGCAGGCGGGCGCAGCTTGGGCAGACGTAACGCGTCGCTTCTAGCTCGGCATGCAGGCTGATGCGGGGGCCAAGCTGTTCGGCGGTGGTCGGCGACTGACGCGCATAGGGCTTCCAGTTTTCCTCGGCCGGGCCAACGCAGCAGCCGCAGCCGCAGCGAAACCAGCTTCGGCCATTGATTCGCTGCACCGACGCGGCATCGCCGGCCAAGGCCAAAACCTCACCCTTCGCGTCGTTCGCCGGCGCGCCGCTGAGTTTCTTCTTTGCCGGCCACGACAGGCGCTCCTTGCGCATCTCAGCGCGACGCGCCTCCGTCGCCTTCTCATCGACTTTGTGATCGGGCGTAATTACGACGCCGTAGATCTCGCGCGCCATCGCGATCGACACCGCGCGCAGGCGAACATCCTCACGCAACGCTTCGCTTGGCCGCTCGATCGGATCGCCCCAGCCGGCACCCGCCGAGGGGCTGCTTTCGTAGACATCGTCCTTGGTGATGTCGACAGGCCGCAGCACCTTCGCCGGGAAGGTTGGCCGCTCGCCCGGCAGATCGGTGGTGTCGTACGGGATCTTGCCGGCCTTAATCAGCGCATCGGCACCGGCACCCTTGATGAAACGGCGGCGATTGCACGCGCTGGGATAGCCCCCGAAAAGACCTGTCGAGGTCGGCGATTCATAACAATGGCAGCCCATGCGCATATGCATCTTTTCGACGTCGTGCAGTACGTACCCGACACCCATGCTCGCACCGCCGCGACTGCGGCCCGGCCCGGCCGTATCGGGCAGGAACTTGCGATAGAGATAGAGGATCGGACCGTTCTGCTCGTTGCTCTCGATATTCTGCAGACGCAGGCGCGGGATGTGCCGGTGGCCCTGCGGTGACAGACCGTCGCGATGCGCATAGGCGCCACCGCCGACATAGATCAGATCCAGCATATGGCCGTGGAAGTGTTCGCCATACTGGTTGTGGCCGAACAGCGCCCAGAAGTCGGGACCGCCATTGGGCGAGGCCTGCGCCTCCCGGATGTACTTCTTGCTGGTCGCAACCAGCTTTGAGAGCGCGGTCGTCGCCGTATTCTCGACCAGCCACATCGCACCGAGCGGTCCCTGGCTGACCGGCGCCGGGAATTTGGCGGAGACGATCGAGCCGGGGCGTGCCACGATTTCGATCGGGCGGAATACGCCTTCGTTCCATGGCAGATCATACGCAAGGATGGGCAGGATCGCCGCGCGGACGCCGGCAATCAGGCCGGACGGCGTGCAGTTCATATACCGTGGTGCCTGATCGGCGGACTCCGAGAAATCGAAAATCAGCCGGTCGCCTTCCTTCTTCAACGCCACATGAATGCGATACAGCTTGTTGGCGGCACCGTCGTGATCGAGGAAGGTCTGGCCGCGATAGGTGCCATCCGGCAACTCGCGCAGGCGCGCCCGGATGGCGCGCTCCGAGATGTCGATGGATTCATCCATCACCGAGAGCACGGTATCGACGCCGTACTGATCAATCGTCTCCTGCAGACGGCGGATCGCCACCTTGTTCGCGGCGAGCATGCCACGGAAGTCGAGATTCATATGGGTCGGCAGGCGCGACATGCCGATCACCATGTTGAGGATATCCTGGCGCCATTCGCCGTTCTCGACGATACGCACCGGCGGAACCAGCACACCTTCCTGGTACACGTCAGTCGCTTCGGGGAACGCGCCGCCGGGCCCCATGCCACCAACGTCGAGCTGGTGGCAGCACACACCGATCCAGCCGATCCGCTTGCCGTCATGGAAAATCGGCGCGACCAGACCGAAATCGGGCGCGTGCAGCGATCCCTTGTAGGGATGATTGACCAGGAACATGTCACCGGGGCGGAAGCCGGGGCTTACCTCGCAATCGGCGATGATGTGCTTGACCATCTCCGCCACCGACGCGGCGTGGAACAGCACCGTCTTGCCCATCGTGACGATCTCGCCGCGGGCGCGGAAGATGCCGGTATTGTAGTCGGTCGCCTCGTTGACCAGTGGCGAACCGGAAATGGCGCTTAGCGTCGCCGCCTGCTCATCGGTAATCGAGGTGAGCCGGTGGTGGATGACCTGGAACGTGACTGGGTCGACCTTCTGCCGCTTGTAGTCGTAGACGGCTGCCGACGGGAGGGTTGTACCTTCGGGCATGGCGTACCTCAGCCGTTGATGTGAATGATGAGATTGCCGTACGCCTCGATTTCGAGACGCTGGCCGAGGCCGACGACGACCGTCGTGTCGGGCCGCTCGACGATCGCCGGACCCTTGATGGTGTCGCCGGGGCTGAGATCCTCCGAGCGGTAGACCGGCGTGTCGAAGAAGCCCTTGCCGTAGAAAAAGACGCGGCGTGATGCCACCGGCTTCAGCGTGCTGGCCTTCTTGGCGAGCTTCGCCGGCACCGGACGCGGCACCGGCGAGGTCGCTTCGGCGCGCAAAACGATGAATTCCACGCCCGAGGAGCGCAGCGCCGTTCCCTTGCCGTAAATGCGCTCGTATTTTTCCTCGAAGCGTTCGACCAGTGCATCGATGCCTGCCTTGTCCATCTTGCCGGCCGGCACATCGACTGGGATCTCATGCACCTGCTGGCGGAAGCGCATGCCGCAGACGCGCTTGATGGCGACATCCGCGCCGAGGGCTTCCCGGCTCTGTGCCTCAAGCCGGGCGAAGCCATCGTTGAACTTCTGCAGGTCAACGTGGTCCGAAGCGCGCTGGAACCGCGCCGGCGCATGGGCCCCGAACGCCAGCGAGAAGGAACGATGCCTGTCCGCCGTCACCGCACCGAAGGCGGAGTGTCCGGACGCCGTGGTCGGCACCACCACCGTCCCGATGCCGGCAAAAGCCGCGTACTGGCAGGCATGCGTGGCGCCGGCGCCGCCATAGGCAAACAGAACGAACTCGCGCGGGTCGTAGCCGGATCGCGTGCTGACCCGGCGCAGGAGATCGGCCATCTGGTTATTCGCCACCTCGCGGATGCCGGCGGCCGCTTCATGCACGGACAGACCGAGAGGCTTGGCCACATGGTCGTTGACCGCCTTTTCCGCCTTGGCCGCGTCCAGTTTCATCTGCCCGCCGAGGAAATACTCAGGATCGATGATGCCGAGCACGATATCGGCGTCGGTGATGGTTGGCTCCGTGCCGCCGCGACCGAAACACGCCGGACCGGGCAGAGCGCCCGCCGATTCCGGACCGACGGCGAGATGCCCGTCGCCAACGCGGGCGATCGACCCGCCGCCGGCACCGATCGCGGTCACCTTGATCGACGGCAAGGCGACGTGGAAACGGCCGACCTCGCGCATCTGCTCCAGGATCGGCTCACCGTTGACGATGATGCCGACATCGAAGCTGGTGCCACCCATGTCGGTGGTGAGAATGTTCTTGTAGCCAAGCTGTTCGCCGAGCTTCTGCGAGGCCAGCACGCCGCCGGCCGGACCCGAGGTCAGCAGATTGGCGGCCTGGAACGCGGCTTCGGCCGCGGGAAGAACACCGCCGCCCGATTCCATGATCGAAATCGGTCCAGCGAAGCCGAATTTGCGGATAGAACCCTCGAGCCCGTTGATGTACCGGTTGATCACCGGCCCGAGATACGAATTGATCGCGGTTGTCGAGGTCCGCTCGTATTCGCCAAGGATCGGGATCAGTGACGACGAGATGGTCACGAACACCTTCGGCGCGATCTCCTTGACCAGTTCCGCGAGACGCTGCTCGTGCTGGGGATTGCGGAACGACCACAGAAGCGTGACCGCGATCGCCTCCACGCCCTGCTCGACCAGCCGCTGGATGCTCTCCCGCGCACCTTTTTCGTCGAGCGGCGCGACAATCCGGCCCTTGTAGTCAATGCGCTCACCGATCTCTTCGATGAGATCGAGCGGAATAATCGGATCGGGAATCGAGCGGGTCGAAAAATGCGCGATTTCATGATCCATCATGCCGACCCAGCTCGCCATGCAGCGCTGGACCCGGAATGTGTCGCCGAAACCCCGTGTGGTCAGAAGGCCGGTCTTGACGCCTTTGCGCTCGATGAACGCGTTGGTCGCCGCCGTCGTCCCATGAGCGAAATAAGCGAGCTTAGAAATCAGCTCGTCGGTCGTGATGCCTTCAGCCTTGGCCGCTAGGCCGAAAGCGTCGAGCACGCCGCGGGTGCGATCATCGGGAGTCGTCGGCGATTTGAAGATCGTGACAGCTCCCGCTTCCGAGAGCATCACCAGATCGGTGAACGTTCCACCGATATCGGTGCCGACGTAATAGCTCATCCGCGCGCCTCCCTGGTCGCATGTTCGTACAGGGATGCGGCCGTCTTCGGCTGCGTAGCGATAAAGCTAAGCCGCGCCGATCGTCGCGGGTCAGGCGCCCCGATTTTTTATGGCGCCGTTTCCTCCCCTATGCCGCCGAGATAAATGCGCGACCGGGGCCTTGTCAAGCAAAACATCATATCACTGTAGTTTTGATGTTTGCGCAGTTTCGTTATGGAGAAATCCAACGGAGCGTAGGGCCAGCGCCGGAGCGCGGGCATAGGCATCAAAAATTGAATAAAACCACGGCCTTGGATGTCGGCGGCGATGCTCGGCTGTAAGCTCTAAGCAAACCGGCCACCGTGTTGACGTAACTCCCGTAAAGGCGAATGCGCTTTTGAGCTCCGAGGCTTCCAATGTGCACTCAGGAGACAACAGTTCGATCGTGAACGTTGGAGCCGCTTATAAAAATATCGTTTGCCGGGTGAACGCGAAGCGTATCGTTGACGACAGAAATAATTGGGATACGGGAGGCGCATAGGAC
The DNA here is from genome assembly GCA_965279355.1 of Alphaproteobacteria bacterium. GTDB lineage: Bacteria > Pseudomonadota > Alphaproteobacteria > CACIAM-22H2 > CACIAM-22H2. The sequence continues at coordinate 2,585,026 of OZ257155.1, forward strand.
GCCCCAAGCTCTGGCCCAGACGCTAGAGCGAAGAAGCACTCATTGTCCGGGCTTCTGTGCCTTCTCAATTGCAAACTGGCAGAACGAGAAGCTGAGTGGCGGTGGGAGCAGTCTATAGCGAACTGTTCTCTTGCTCAAAATTCCCGTTATCAGGGAAAAATACTGGGATTTTGGCGCCATCTCCGGACGGCACCCCCAAAAGAGAGCCTTGAAGCGACTGCCAAATCCTCATTTTCGGACCGCCGGAGACCCCAAATTAACAGGGACGGCTTTTGCCCAGAGCAGGGAGCCAGAAGAAGAGTATCAGCGATCCTGTTTGCCGGGCGTCGAAATATGGCTGGTGCCCCAACTCCCCGGCCAAGTTTCGTGGATCCGTCTAATTAAGTCTGCCTAGGGAACGCGGTTCAGTCTTCGGGTCCAGGCTGTAGAAGGCGGTCGCCCCTTCCATTCGATCGTCGCGTGCGTAGACCCACAGGCCGGCCCGTCTTGGTCCGTCTGCGCGGGGATCCGGCAGTGGCATGGGCGTATCCAATGAATAACAAAGACGGGTTGCGCACAACATTGGTGCATCGGCTGGAGCCACCGGTAGGCTCCGGCGCAGAATGACTGCGGCGGCGCACCACCGCGACACGAAACTCGTCGACCAGACTATTGACTAGGGTGAGGTCTCATCTCATAGAGAGTTCACCTCAGGCCCGTGTGCAACTCTTTTAAGTTTATGTGCGCTTCAAAAAAACCCCGCGCGAAAGGCGCCCAATGCTGACTCATGCGATTCGAATACATCAACGCGGCGGAATCGATGCCCTCCGCTGGGAAGAAGTTGAGACCGGGGAGCCGAGGCCGGGGGAGGTTTTGATTCGCAATACCGCGGTTGGCCTCAACTTTGTTGACCCCGGACATCGGAGCGGCGTTCGGACGGAAGGGCGCTACGAAACGCCGTTCCCGATGATTCTCGGAACCGAAGGTGCCGGAATCGTCGAGAAACTCGGGCCGGGCGTCACCGACTTTAAAGTCGGAGATCGCGTGGGCTACTGGTACTCCCCGCCGGGAGGCGCTTATTGCCAAGCACGCGTCTACCCAACCCCGCGTCTTGTCAAACTGCCCCCTGACATCAGCGAGGAGACGGCTGCGGCTGTCCTCTGCAAGGGCATGACCGCGAACATGCTGCTGCATTACGCCTATCCGGTCGTCAAACCCGGAGATACGGTTCTCGTGCATGCGGCGGCCGGCGCGACCGGGCATATCGTTGCACAGTGGGCTAAACATCTCGGTGCGACCGTGATCGGCACGGTCTCGACCGACGAAAAAGCTGAATTCGCACGCGCCCATGGGTGCGATCATGTCATTGTGTATAGCCGCGACGACTTCGTGGCTGGTGTGCGCGAATACACCAAGGGCCGCGGCGTAGCGGTCGTTTACGAAGGGGTTGGGCGCGACACGTTTCTGAAGTCGCTGGACTGCCTGGAGTTCCGGGGCACGTGCCTTCTGTATGGCTTGTCGTCCGGCCAGGTCGACCTGTTTGACCCGACGCAGCTTTCGATCAAGGGATGTTTGTACCTGTCCCGACCCTCGACCCATCAGTACCACCCGACGCCGGAAATCTTTCGGAAGTCGGCGATGGAAGTGTTTGAGGCGGTTCGAACCGGCGTCTTCAAACTGCACATCGGGCAGCGTTACGCCCTGAAAGACGTGGCGCAGGCGCATTTGGCGCTCGAGGAACGACGCACGATCGGTGCGACGGTGCTGATACCCTGAGATCAGGGCTGCAGCACGATTCGGCCGATAATCCCCCCGGTCTCGACAAGCGCATGCGCTTCCGCAGCGTCCGACAGCGGCATGACTTTGGCGATTTGCGGACGGAGGCTGCCCGCCGCAACGAGGTGGATGACGTCCTCAAGCTGGTCACGCCGAGCGCTCGTTACACCGGAAATCGTCGCGGCCTTGAAAATGATCCGGGCCAGGTTCAGCGCAACCTCTTCGCGCGTGAGCTGTCCAACGATGATGTAGCGGCCGCCCGTCGCCAGGCTGCGGAACGCCGGCGCAAACACCTTGCTGCCAACGGTGTCGATGACAATATCGACACCCTCATCGTCGGTAATTTTTCTGACGTCCTCCGAGAAGTCCCGCCCGTTTTCTGCGACGATAACGTGTCGCGCGCCGCTTTCGGCGAGCGCTTCGACTTTCGCGGGCGAATGCGTCATGGCAATGACATTGGCGCCGGCGGCCTTCGCGATCTGCAAGGCGGGAAGACCGACCCCGCCGCTGGCGCCAGTCACAAGAACGCTCTCGCCAAGCCGGACCTTCGCAATGTCGCGCAGCGCGCTGAGCGCTACGGCCGTCGATGACCCCAGCATGCAGGCCTCGGCGAAGCCTATATTGCCAGGTATTGCGACCAGCGCTTCCGCAGGTATCGCGACATATTCGGCATACCCACCGGAAATTACTCGTCGCCGCGAACAGAGAGTTTCATTGCCGTTGCGGCACCGCCGACATTCGCCGCAGGAGTGAAAGCCCTTGGAGCAGACGCGCGCACCGATTTTCAGCGCGGCAACAGCGGAGCCCAGTGCGACGACCACGCCTGCTATCTCATTGCCGAGAATCTTCGGCAGGCCGTGACCCGGTCGCAACACGCCGTTGCGCTCCACGATGTCGTGATAGGGCACCCCGACGGCGCCGACCTTGACCAGGACTTCGTGAGGCTGCGGTTGAGGATCAGGCCATTCCTCCAGCCTGAGAACCGATGGATCGCCGTTAACGCGCAGAACAACAGCCTTCATGCATCAACCTTTGAAGGCCCAAGCCTGGCCGTCAAGCGCCGTTACAGTCACGTTTTGTCCCACACGGACATTCTGCAGCGAGGGGGCTTCGACGTTGAAAAGGCCGCCGCCCACTTCGACGACTATGGAGCGCCGGGGCCCGCGAAAGATCGTGTCAGCAACATTCCCGCGCCACACGCCCTGGCGGCCGTGCTCAACATCGCCCGGCTCGCTGAGCCGGACATCCTCAGGACGAATCATTGCGAGCAGCGGCGTCCCCGGTGCAAACGCGTGCGCCGCCCGACACGCCAGCTCCCACCCGTCGCCGCGAACAACGACCCGGAAGAGCCCGCCGTTTTCCGGCCTGCTTTCGACTGCGGTGGCCGCAAGAAGATTCGGCGTTCCGAAAAACGCAGCGACTTCGCGGGATTGGGGACGACGGTAAATCTCTTCCGGCGCGCCGATTTGCATGATCTTTCCCGCATGCATCACGACGATACGATCGGACAACGCCATCGCTTCTTCCTGATCGTGCGTGACGTAGAGCGTCGTGACGCCCAGACGGCGTTGCAGGGCACGGAATTCGTCGCCTGTCTGCGTACGCAGCTTTGCGTCAAGGTTGGATAGCGGTTCATCCAACAGAAGTACTTCAGGCTCGAATACGAGCGAGCGAGCGATGGCGACACGCTGTTGCTGACCGCCCGATAACAGCGGCGCCGGGCGCGCCTCGAACTTTTCGAGCTCGACCAGCTTCAACGCTCTCCTGACCTTCTCCCGGATTTCAACGGCCGGGCGGCGCCGAATGCGCAGAGGATAAGCGACGTTCTCGAAAACCGTCATGTGCGGCCAGATGGCATAGGACTGAAACACCATGCCGATATTACGCTGGTCCGGCGCCACGAACAGTTGCGCGCTTGCGTCGCTCACCACGCGCTCGCCGATCGAGATGCGGCCGCTGTCGTTCTGTTCGAGTCCCGCCACCATGCGCAGCGTCGTGGTCTTACCGCAGCCCGAAGGGCCGAGAAGCGTCACGAACTCGCCATCGCCTATGTTGAGGTCGACATTGTCGACCGCCGCCACGGTCGCAAACCGGCGGCTGACCTGTTCGATTGTTATTCCTGGCACGAAATTGCCCCCTCGACGCTACGCATCCTCAACCCATGTTGAGGCGCTGCTTAACCATCACATGCTGCATCCAACGGAACACGAAGACGAGTATCATCATCATGAGGCCGATGACAGTCACGCGTTCAGGCTGACCGTCGATGAGCATTCGAATCATGACCACGGACAAAACCTCGGACCCGACGGCATAAAGGAGGACCGAGGCGCTGAGTTCACGCATGATTCCGAAGAAGGTCAGGATCCAGCCGACTGCAAAGGCCGGCCATGCGATCGCGATAAGAATGCGCCACAGCGTCTGCCACCAGCTGGCGCCGTGGACGCGCGAGCACTCCTCGATGTCGAAGGACAATTGCGAAAACGTGCCGTTCATGATGCGTACGGCCAGCGGCGTCCCGAGCGTGATATAGGCGAGCAAAAGAGCCCACACGGTTCCGTAAATCTGAATCGGGCCTGGGATGATGGCAAAACCCCACAGAAAGCCGATGCCCAGCACCATTCCGGGCATCATCCAGGGCAGCCACGCCAGGGTCTCGATCAGGCGGCGCCCGCGCCATGTTGTCCGCACCGACACGTACGCGACCATTCCGCCGAGTAGCATTGTCGCCGAGGCGCCGAGCACACCGAGGAGCATCGTGTTGTAAATGGCGCGCCACACCTGGCGGTTCTCGAACACCCATTCGTAGTGCTCGAAGGTCAACATGTCCCAGCTATAGAAACCGAATAGCCGGAAAAACGACCCGATGAGGAGCTGCGCGAACGGCAGCGCAACGGCGAGCAGGAAAAACAGCACGCAGATCGTGAATGTAAGCCAGCGCCATTTACCCAGCTTGATGATCCCGGGTGAGTAGCCCTTGCCGGTGATCGTCTGGTAGCTGCGGTTTCCCAGGATCCACCACTGAAGGAACACCAGCAGGAACATCAGCAGCAACACCGAGAACGCCAAGGCAGTCGCGTACTGATACTCCGGCAGTCCGCCGGTAACGTTGATGGCGCGGAAAATCTCGGTGGTAAGAACATAGATGTCCGCGGGGCGGCCGAAAATCAGCGGCGACTCAAACGCCTCCACGCCGCGTATGAAAGACAGGATGAACGCGCTGGTGATAATCGGCATCAACAGCACCAGCGTGACTCGCCTGAACGTCTGCCACCGCGATGCTCCTGACATGCGGCTCGACTCCTCCAACGCCGGGTCGAAAGCGCGGAATGCGTCGACGATGAACAGAAAAATGAACGGCGTCGAGTACTGCACCATGTGCCAGATGACGCCGAAATAGGAATAGACGTTGATGATGGTCGTGTTGGTACCGGTCAGCCATCGCCAGGCAAGATTGATCGTTCCGACCTGCGGGTTTCCCATCACCGTCCAGGCGGTCGCCGTGATGACCGGCGGAATAAAGAACGGCAGCGCAATCAGCACTTCAAGAACACGTCGACCCGGGGTGTCGGTGCGCGCGACGATCCAGGCAAAGAGAATGGCCAACGCTACGGCGATGCCGGTCTTGAGAAGCGCGATTCCGAGCGTGTCCAGCAGAATGCGGAAATTGTGGGCTGAAACGACTTCCTTGTACCCGGCGAGGCTGAACTCACCGGGCACGCCGGGCGGCGTCGTGTGGAGGCTGCCGTAAACCAAGGTCGCAAGTGGGTAAAGAGTGAGAATGCTCAGGACGATGAGCAACGACCCGACCGACAGGATTGCAGTCTTCCGCATACAGCGTCGCCTTTCTTACCGGGGCTCGGGCCGCGTCGACCCACGGGTGCGGCCGAGGCAGGCCAGCGACGCGACGACGCGGTCCGTATTATCGCGAGGCTCTCGCTTCATGCGCCGGCTGTCTTCACGGCATCAGCGTCGGCCGTTTCTTTCTTGAGCATAGCCTCGATATCGCGACGGATAATCTTGCCGCTGGCGCTGCGTCTGAGATCGGATTCGGCGACGAAGCGGACTTCACGCGGCACTTTGTATCGCGCGATCTGACTGCGACAGGCCTCGATCGCTTGGGCTTCGGTCAACGAACCCTCGCCGGTCCGGACGACGAAGGCGACCGGCACCTCGCCCCATTTCGAATCCGGCTTACGAACGACAACCACATCCGCCACGCCTGGCAGGCCGATCAGCACCCGCTCGATCTCAGCCGGGTAGATATTTTCTCCGCCCGACTTGATCAGATATTTGCGGCGGTCGACGAAATCGAGCGTGGCGTCCGGATTGCGGCGCAATACGTCGCCGAGATGGAACCAGCCGCCGCGGAATTCATGCGCGTTTACTTCGGGCGCGCGCCAATAGCCGCTAAACATCGTGGGGCTTCGACATACGACTTCACCAGCTTCGCCTGGCTCGACATCACAATCGTCTTCGTCGAGCAGACGAATCTGGCAATAAGAGCTTTGCTCCTTTGACAATCGCGTCGGAACAACGCCGACGGGAATCACGCCCTTGCTGGCAGGCGCCCACCCGGACTCGGAAGCGCCGAATGAATTGCAATAGGGCGCGCCGACGAGGCTTGTGAGCTCCGCGATATGCGCTGGTGGGACAAGGTCGGCGACCACCCCCACCGTGCGGACGCTGAGTGGGCGCAAGCCGCTCGATTTGAGGGCGCCGATAACCCTTTCCACGACGCCGGGAAGCACAGTGAGGTGTGCGATCTTCTCGCGCGAGGCGATCTCGACCAGCCTGTCAGCGTCGAAGCCGTCCATGATGTTGACCTTCGCGCCCCGCAGCATCGCGGCTATGGTGTGATCCATGCCGCTGACGTGAAACATCGGCGACCATGCAATAAAACCGTCGTCGCTGGCCACTGGCACCGGTTCGATGCGGTTCATCAGGGCGCGCACGATTTCAGCCCGCTGGCTAATGACCGCGCCTTTCGGCAAGCCAGTCGTTCCTGATGTGTAGATGATGATGAGGCCGTCCTCGGACTCGGCGACCTCCGGCGGCTCCTTCGCGTCCGCGCGCGCGAGCGCTTTTTCATATTCGCCACCGAAGCAGAGGCACGCCGCTCCCGAAATACCGAGACGTTCGACCGACGGAGCAAGACGCTCGGAATAAAGCAGGAGCTTCGGATCGGCGAGCTCGATGCAATGCTTCAATTCCGAATCCGACTGGCGCCAGTTCTGGCAACCGACGAGCACGCCCAGCTTCGCGGCCGCCAGCACCGCTTCAACGTATTCATGGCGGTTTTCGGACAGAACGGAAATACGGTCCCAGCGGACCACGCCGTGCGACGCCAGTACATGCGCGAGGCGGTTTACCCGGTCGTTGAGCTGCGCGTAATTCCAGACGCGGCCGCCCTCGGCCAGCGCCGGCCGTTGGCCACCCAGCAGCACTTGTTCGACAAACAGCGACCCTACGGTGACGTTCGTGGCGACGCGCACCAGGTCGGCTCCCATGCCCAACATTTACCCCCCGAATCTTCGCCTTTAACGCCTGCAGGACGGCGTCAGGACGTGAGTATTGTTTTAAACGTTACCTCGGCGAATTCGTCGAGCGGCTGCGTGGATCGCTCCAGCTTCGCTTTGAGAATTGCGCCCTCCCATGAAAACCAGAAAAAGCTCGCGATCTGCCGGACATTCATGTCGGCCCTGATCTCGCCAGCGTCCTGTCCTTGCCTCAGGCAATCGGCGAGGAAACCGCTCCAGCTGTTGAGGACGTCGAGTATTCTCTGGCGGAAAACGCCGTCGAGACCGCCCAGCTCCTGGCCCATATTACCGATCAGGCATCCGCGCCTGAACTCGTACGTTTCAAGTCCGCGCGCCGCCTCGGCGATGTAGTTGCGGACGCGCTGCAGCGGGCGCAGGTTCGGGTCGCGAAGGAGGCGCGTCAGCTTCTGCTCATAGAGAAACGCGTAATTGTCAATCACGGCCAGCCCGAAATCTTCCTTGCTGCCGAAGTAATAGTAGAACGATCCTTTCGGCACGCCGGTGCGCTTGAGCACCTCGTCGATGGTTGTCGTGTCGAACCCCTTCTCGGAGAGGATCTCGGTGCCGACGTCGATCAGTTTGGAGCGCGTTTCGGCGCGGTTCGATCGCGGCAACTTCCGTGCGACTTCGTTCATTAGCGCCCCTCATTCGCGATCCGGGGTCGAAGAACTAGACCGCTCGGCTACAAACGTCAAGTCAGTGATGCACTTCTTTATCAATGATTACGCTGGATTTCAGGATGCGTGCCTATTGACCCAAATCCGGAGCCTATCTAAAAGTAGACTGGCTAACTATAAACAGGGGAGGACGCAGTGTCGAACTTCGGGCGATTCCAACATCTCTTCAAGCTTTGCGTTGGGGCGGCGGGGCTGCTCTCGTTTGCCCATCTTGCCGAACCTGCCGCAGCGCAGTCGAATTGGGACGCGGTGGTCGCCGCGGCCAAAAAGGAAGGTAGGCTCGTCTTCTACAACGGTCAGACGGGATGGCCTGAGCCGGTCGAAGCGGCGAAAAATTTTGAGAAAATGTACGGCATCAAGGTCGAGATGCTGGAAGTGCGTTCAGTTGAATTGATGGAACGCATCCGTACGGAAGTGACCAATAACAAGGTCGGCGGCGACGTGACCCTCATGGGCAGCACCGGCACGGCCCCATTGGCTAACGCCGGCCTGTTACAGCGTCATGGCGCCTTCCCCAACGAGGCCAAGCTGGTGTTGAAGCCCTGGGTGCCTGAGGAAGTGCCGGTCTTCGTGATCAACTATGGGCTGGCGTACAACACGAACCTTGTTCCGGCGGGTCAGGAGCCGAAGAGCTGGAAGGATCTCGCCGATCCGAAATGGAAGGGCAAGATTCTCAGCGACGAGATGATCTTCCCGAGCGGCGGTCAAAGCTGGTTTGCCGTCATGCTGAAGACGTTCGGCCGCGAGTTCCATGAGGCGCTCGCCAAAAATGATCTGCAATATGATCGCAACATCCCTGCGAAGGCCCAGCGCGTCGCACGCGGAGAATTTGCGATCAGCATTCCCTTTAACGTGCAGGAACTGGCGCGTCTGAAGGGCTTGCCGGTGAAGGGGGTTATCCCGGCGGAAGGCGCGCCCTACACCCCGGTCGCCATCGCGACGATAAAAGGCGCAAAGGCTCCCAATGCGGCGCTTCTGTTCATCAATCACATGCTCTCGGACGAGGTGCAGCTGTCCTTCGCCAAGATCGGGTATCCCATCGCTGTCAAAGGCCTTGAAGCTCAGGTTCCCGAGGAATGGAAATTCTCGGTCTATAGCAAGCTGCTCGACCATGCCGACGTCGATAAGCAGCAGGAGCGGCTCAAGCTGGCGAGCGAGATCTACAATCGCAAATAAAGTGTCTCATTTATTTCTGTGGGGCCGGGGAAACAGCCCGGCCTCTTTTTTTTGGTCTGCATATCGACAATGATGATCCCCTGTCAGGGCATCGAAGACGGGGTATCAGCCGCTTCGACGCTCGGTCGCCCTGCGACTGGCAAGATCATGCCCCGATCTCTCGGCGCGTCTCATGGTCGAGTGAAAGACCGCATCTCGTAAGGGTGATCACCTATGAAAATCGGCATGATGCTGCACCCCCATAGGGGCGTTGATAGTGTGTTCCGCGAGGCGCAGGAGGCCGACGCCCAGGGATACGATTCGGTTTGGGTCGGCGACCATCTCACCTATCCCAAGGCGGAAGCGCGCCCTAACGGGCCGCTCGACAGCCTTACGCTGATGACGGCGATCGGCGCGATCACCTCGCGTGTGCGCCTGGCATGGGGCGTTCTGAACCCGACGTTCCGCCGTCCGCTGGTGACCGCGAAGATGCTCGCGAGCCTCGACCACATCACCAAGGGCCGCGTGATATGCGCGGTCGGCGCGGGATCGAACGCTGCCGAACATTACGCCTATGACATGCCCTGGCTCGCCGATCATGGCCAGCGCACTGCATATGGTCGGGAAGTCGTGCGCCTGTGGAAGCAAGTGTGGACTCATCCTGCACCCGAGGTCATCAATTTCGACGGCGATTTCATTCATGCAAAGGGCCTGACGTTCAATCCTCAGCCCTATCAGCGGCCCCATCCGCCGATCTGGATCGGCGGCGAATCGGATTCGACCGTGGAAAGCGTACGCGAACTGGCCGATGGGTGGATTCTGCTGACCGGAGGCGGCCATGAGCGCATTGCGCAGGTGACCAGGTCGCCGGACTGGCCGAAGCGGCCTATGGACGTCATCAAGAACATCCGTATTCATGTCGCGCCGACCCGTGACGAGGCAGTCGCCGACGCGCGGCTTTCGTTTGAGCATGGCGGGCTCTATGTCCCGCCAACTTTCGAGGAGTTCCTGGCGACCTCAGCGGTCGGAACGCCCGAAGAGTGCCTGCAGGTGATTGAAAATATGCGCGGCTATGGGGTCACGTATCTGCGGACAGAGTTCAGAGACGCCACGCATCAGGCGCAGGTCGCGACGCTGCTTCTGCCGCTCGTGGCCAAGTTACCGCCGCCCTAAACGCATCATCCGGCGTGTCGAGAACTTGAAGCGCTGCGCTACCAAGTGAGTGCCATCAGCCGTACGACAGTATCTCAGAGATGTGCAGCAGCCCATGGTCTGTGGCGTCGAGGTCGGAGCCTCAAGGATGCAGCCCTCTACGAGAAACGGTGTGCTATCCGAAGATAAATTTGTTTTACGCCCCGGCTGAGTGAGGCCGGCAAATTATCCTGTGCGATTGGAGAACGGGCATTATCGGAAATGGTAGCCGTCGCCTAATCGAGGCTCGAATAGAAACTCATAACCACGATTATCGCAAGTGAGCTGCGCCAAGCGGCAGAGGAGATTTATGCTAGCGGGTTGAAAAACGCCCCCAACAAACGACCCATACGAAAGCGGCCGGGCAAATGAAGCTGGGGAAATTTACCCGACGCTGATCCGCGCCTGAGCAGCTAGCCGACATGTTTCAATTTTAAAGTCACCTTCCGCTAAAAAGAAGCGATCGCTGCTCGTCAGTGAGACTTAAGCCATTGGGTGAAAGCATCACCAATTCTCTATCGCTGACTAACCTGAATAAGGCTTCAGACAGGGATAGAAACGACAATGCGCTCCAGAGAAGCCCAAGTAGCCCGACCATAGCCGGAGCTTCACCCAATTCTCACGCGCTGACCAGACGGATGAGGATTGCGGTACGGACTGTCTCCCTGCTGCCGGCAGCATCCGTTTTCAAGATTCTCGCCCGATTGTATGCGCCCTCACCCGCCGCTGCACCGGAAAGAAGCTGAGGTCCCAGCGTCGCATGACGAAACCCCAGATGCCTTCGCGCATCGTCAGCATGACGGCAATGGCCAGCAGACCGAACACGATCAGGTAGACGGCGCCGAGATCGGCCAGGTATTCGCGCAGGACGAAGAACACGATCACGCCGATAATCGGCCCCTCGATCGTGCCGATCCCGCCCACGACAACCATGAACACGATCGTCACCGACCAGTTGATCGTGAACGCGGAATCGGGGGAGATGCGTAGCTTGGTGATGCAGATCAGCCCGCCAACCAGCCCGAACCCGACCGCAGCGGCGATATAGACCCAGAGCCTGAGGCGCGCCACCGACACGCCGAGGCTTTCCGAGGCTATTTCGCTGTCACGCATCGCCGTCAGCGCCAGACCGTAGCGCGACCGCAGCAGCGCATAGATCGCTGCGATCGACCCGATGCCTATCGCCAGGGCCAGCCAGAAGGTCAGCGCCTCGCGCCACCAGAAATCCATATCTCGCACCGTGTCGGTGACCGAGATTCCTGTGCCGCCGCCGAGCCATGACCAGTTGGCGAAGATCAGACGCCAGCATTCCGCCATGATCCAGGTGCCGACCGCGAAGTAGGCACCCTGCAGCCGGAACAGCAGCTTTGACATCGGCCACGCCAGCACACCACAGATCGCGGCACCCACCGGCACGGCGAGAAATGGATCAAGCCCAAGCCGATAGGCGAACAGCACGATCGCATAGGCGCCGATGCCGATGAACGCCTGTTGTCCGAAGGAAACAATGCCGCCATAGCCGGCGAGCAGGTTCCACAGTTGTGCCAGCGCCACAAAATAGAGGAGCTCGCCGCCGGTGCGCAGCAGGCCCGAATCCGCCCACCACGGCATCGACGCCAGCGCCAACGCGATGACGGCGGCCAGCCCGGCACGGCTCGCCGTGCTCTGGCATTCCACCACGATCACCGGAGCCGGGGATGACGGCATCACGCCTCCCGCGTGCGTGGGAACAGCCCGCGCGGCCGCACCGCCAGCACGATGAAGAACGCCGCATGGCCGAACAGAATTCCCCAGCCCGGGCTGATGCGGAACCCGATGACTTGCGCGATGCCGAGAATGGTGCCGCCCGCCAGCGTGCCCCACAGCGAACCCAGGCCGCCGATGATCACCGCCTCGAAGGCAAACAGGAGCTGCGGTGGGCCGAGCGCCGGATCGAAGGTCGTGCCGATGCCGAACAGGATGCCGGCTATGCCGACGACAAGAAATGCGATTGCCATGGCGAGCGCATAGATGTGGCGGTTGTTGTAGCCCATGAGCTGCACGATCTCGGCGTCGTCTGAGACGGCACGGAAGGCGCGGCCAGTCGCGGTCCGGGTCAGAAACTGCTCCAAGCTTGCGATCGCGACGATGGCGACTGCAAGAGTCAACAGCGGGAGCCCGCCTACCCAGAGTCCGCTGACGATCTCGATGCCGTGGCTGCTCAGATCGCCGGCCAGAAGACGCCGCGAATCGGCCGAGAAGCCTTCAAGCAGCCCGTTCTGTACAATGACCGAAAAGCCGAGGGTGACCAGCAGCGGCGGCATCATGTCGCGCGACATCGTCCGGTTCAGCACGCCGCGCTGGAGCACATAGCCGAGCACGGCCATGCCGGGCACGACGAGCGCGACCGTGGCGAATGAGTGCAGGCCGAAGGCGGTGGCCGAAATCAGGGCGCCATAGGCGGCCAGCACGATGAAGTCTCCATGCGCGATGTTGATCACCCGCATGACGCCGAAGGCGAAGGACAGTCCGACCGCCATCAGCGTGTACTGGCCGCCCAGCAACACGCCCTGGAGTATCGTGTCGAGGATATTGAGCATCAGCGCAGCCCGAAATAGGCGTGCGAGATCTGCTCACGGGTGAGATCGCGCGACAGCCCGGCTAGCGAGACGCGGCCTTCCTGGAAGCAGTAGACGCGCGACGCCGCGCGCATCGCCTGCACGATATCCTGCTCGACCACGATAATGGCAGTGCCCTGGCTGCGGATATCCGCCAGCGTGGTGTAGATGTTCTTGATCACGGTCGGCGCCAGACCGAGCGAGAGCTCGTCACAGAGAAGGAGGCGCGGATTGCCCATCAACGCGCGGCCGATCGCCGCCATCTGCTGCTGACCGCCCGACAGCGCCGTCGCCGGGCTGTTGCGACGCTCGCGCAGCACGGGGAAGAGCGCGTAGACGCGATCGAGAGTCCAAGTTCCATGTTCCACCGCGGCGCCGCCGCCGATGCGCAGGTTCTCTTCAACCGTGAGGCTCGGAAAGAGTCGGCGTCCCTCCGGCACCAGCGTAATGCCGCGCCGGACGATGACATGAGGCTTCAGCCCGGCGAGCGTTTCGCCGCGGAAGCGCAGCGTCCCGCCGCCGATCTGCGTCAGCCCGACCAGCGCGCGCAGGAATGTCGATTTTCCGGCGCCGTTGGCGCCGATAATGGCGACGATTTCGCCCTCGCCGATGTCGAAATCGATACCATAAAGCGCCTGAAAGTCGCCGTAGAACGCCGTGAGGCCGGTGGCTTCGAGCAGCGCCCTCATACGATGATCTCGGCATCCACACCGAGGTAGACGTCCTTCACCTCGCGCGACGCCATGACGCTCTGCGGATCGCCCTCCTTCAGCAGCGCGCCGAAATTCATCACGACCAGCCGGTCCGCAACCTTGAGCAGGGCATGGACCACGTGTTCGATCCACACGATCGAGACGCCTTCGGCGCGGATGGCGTTGATCGTCGCGACCAGCACGTGCGCCTCGTCGTCGACGAGGCCGCCGGCGATCTCGTCGAGCAGCAGCAGTTTCGGCTTAGGCGACAACGCCCGGGCCAGTTCCAGCCGCTTGCGATCGAGCAGGGCCAGCGAGCCGGCGAGCCGGTTCGCCTTGTCGGCAAGGCCGGTGCGTTCGAGGATCGTCCCGCAGTAGGCGAACGCCGCCGCCTCGCTCATCCCGCCGCCGAACATGGCCCCGACCAGCAGGTTCTCGAATACGGTCATGCCGACGAAAGGATGCGGCACCTGATAGGACCGTCCGATGCCGCGCCGGCAGCGCTCGGACGCCGCAAGGCCGGTGATGTCCGCGCCCGCGAACAGCACGCGCCCGCTTTGGGCGCGGACGTCGCCGGTAATCAGGTTGAACATGGTCGACTTGCCGGCGCCGTTGGGGCCGAGCACGCCGAGTGCCTCGCCCTGCTGTACCGAAAAGCTCAGCCGGTCGACTGCCTGGACCGCGCCGAAGGATTTTGAGACGTTCTTGAGCTGGAGAATCTCAGCCATGGGAAAAAGTTACCCCACCTCACCTGTTTTAAGCGCGGCGGGGTGAAAGAGAATGCCCGCTCAGGTGATCGGTTTCAGCTTGTCAGCCACCGGGATGTTCTTCGCCTGGGAATTGTCGACGATCACCAGCTCGTACCGATGCTTGCCGCCGGAGGTGCGGCGCCACTGGCCGCCGGCCAGCGGCGTCTTGGCGACGTTCTTCACCGGTCCCTTGCTGAAATCGACGTTGCCGACGATCGTATTGAGGCTGGTGCCGGCGACGGCATCGCGGATCGCATCGGCCTGGCCGAGGTCCTTGCTGCGCTTGAGGACATCGACCGCCACCTCGAACAGCGCGTGGGCGAAGCCGATCGGCTGCGTCCACTGCTTGTTGGTTGCAGCTTCATAGGCGTCGCCGAGCTGTTTCGCGGACTGGCCGGTCAGCGACGACTTGAACGGATGGTTCGGCGTCCACCAGACTTCGGTCGACAGCCCATCGCCATTGTTGCCCAGCGCTTCGACTGATGCCGGGAATAGCAGCGCCTTGCCCACGCTCGCCACCTTCGGCTTGAAACCCTTCTGCGATGCCTGATTCCAGAACGTGGTGAAATCCGGAGGCAGCGGCACGCCGGTGAGGATTTCCACGTTGGAATCGCGGAAGCGCTGGATCTGCGCGCTGTAATCAGCAGTGAGATTCTGGTAACGCCCGGGATCGGTCAGCTTGTAGCCGGCTTTATCGAGCACCGGCGGAAAGCCGAGGTTGGCGTCGCCCCAGGCGTTGCCGTCGCCGTCATTGGGGAACAGGCCCCCGACCGATTTGTTGGTCGAAACGCTGTTCCACATCGACACGAAGGTGCCAAGGATGTCTTCAAGCCCCCAGAAGAAATGATGGGTATAGCGGAAACCGGTTTCCGGCTTGCCGCCACGGCCGAAGAACCATGGTTGCCACGGCGCGACGGTGGAGATGCAGGGCTTGCGGTTGACCTCGCACTGGTCGGACACCGGATTGGTGGTCTCGGGCGTCGAGGACACCAGCATCAGGTCGATGCGGTCACGCAGGATCAGATCGGCGGCCACGTCGGCAGCACGCGTCGGGTTTGAGGTCGAATCCTTAACCACGATCTCGACCGGAAATTTCCGCCCGCCGATATCGAGCCCGCCCTGGAACGAGCGCTGCATCGCGGTGACGACAAAATTGTCGGCTTCGGCAAACGCGGCGAGCGGACCCGTGCGCGGCGTGACCAGGCCGATCTTGATGGTGCGGGTGGACTGGGCGAACAGCCCTGTCGTCCAGGTTGCGGTGGCGGCGGCCGTGGCGGCGGCAGCGGTACCCTTGAGAAATGTCCGCCGCCGTAATCCCTTCGTTGTCCCCTTGTTCATGATGCTGCCTCCGTTTGATTGGTTGTCAGCGTTTATAGAAAGGCGGTAGCTGTGCGTTCACATTCACCCAGATCGAGCGTGCTTCGGTGTAGTCATGCATGGCATCGAAACCCATTTCGCGGCCGTAGCCCGACTGGCCAACGCCGCCGAAAGGCGAGCCCGGATTGACGCGCTTGTAGCTGTTAATCCAGCACATGCCGCTGCGCAGGGTCTGTGCGATGCCATGCGCCCGCGACAGGTCACGGGTCCATAGACCGGCGCCCAGCCCATACTCGGTGCCATTGGCGATCTCGATCGCCTCTTCGTCGGTCCTAAACGTCGTCACCGTGACGAACGGTCCGAAGACTTCCTCCTGCGCCACCCGGTCGGTCGGTCGGGCCCGCACCACCGTCGGCAGTACGTAGCAGCCGCGTGCCAGCGCCGGATCGTCGGGCGCCTTGCCGCCGGTCAGAATCTCGCCGCCCTGGTCGCGGGCGACCTGGATGTAGCTCATCACCCGGTCGCGATGCAGGGTCGAGGTCAGCGGCCCCATCTCGGTGTTGGGATCGAGCGGGTTGCCAACGCGGATCGAGCGCGCCAGGGTCACGAACTGCTCGAGGAAAGTGTCCGCGATCTTCTCGTGCAGGATCAGGCGCGACCCGGCAATGCAGGCTTGGCCCTGGTTGTGGAAGATAGCAAACGCGGATCCACCCACCGCGGCGGGCAGAATGGCGTCCTCGAACACGATGTTTGCCCCCTTCCCGCCAAGCTCGAGCTGGATACGCTTGAGATTGGTCTTCGACGCCTCAACGATGCGGCGGCCAGTGGCCGTGGATCCGGTAAAGGCGATCTTGCCGACCTTGCGGTGCTCGGCAAGGTGCTGTCCGGCCGAGTTGCCGTAGCCAGGGACGATGTTCACCACCCCGTCGGGAAATCCGACCTCCGCCATCAGCTCGGCAAGCCGCAGCGTGGTGAGCGGCGTGAATTCCGACGGCTTCATCACGACGGTGTTGCCGGCGGCGAGCGCGGGACCCATGTTCCAGCTGGTGAACATCAACGGGAAATTCCACGGCACGATCTGGCCGACCACGCCGATCGGCGTACGCTGCACGTAATTGAGGAATCCCGTCTCCACCGGCACCACGTCGCCCTGAAACTTGTCCGCCATGCCGCCGAAATAGCGGAAGCAGCCGGCGGTACGTGGCACGTCAAGCGAGCGGGAATCGCGGATAGGATGACCCGTATCCGTAGATTCAAGCTGGGCCAGTTCCTCGCCATGCGCCTCGATCGCGTCAGCCAGCTTCAACAGCAGCCGGCCGCGCTCGGCCGCCGCCATGCGAGACCATGCCGGGAAGGCTTTCTCGGCGGCATCCACCGCGTGATCGACATCCGCCGCCTTGGCTTCGGCGATCTTCGCGATGACGGAATTGTCGTGCGGCGAGAACACATCGAGTGTGGCGCCATCGGCGGCGTCGACGAATTTGCCGCCAATGAAAAGCCTGGTCTGCAGGCTGCGCTGCATATCGCGTTCCAAGGCCGGAGCGAGCGATGTCGCCATGGCGTGCTCCTGTCCCGCTGCGGCTCAGAATTCCACCGGGTAGGGCGGCAGTTCGCCACGCTCGTAGCGTTGCGGGAGGTCGGGCGTCACGTTCTCCCACACATAGAGCATAGAACGCTTGGTGGAATAACCCTGATGGCGGATATCGGCCGGCATGGCCGAAACGTCGCCGGCTTTGCAGGTGACGCGGGCGCGCGGCGCGCCGGTATTCTTATCCTGCACATCCCAGACGATCTGGTCGGAGAGTTGGATGAACCACTCCACACGGTCGTTGCCGTGGAAGACCGGTAGGATGTATTCCTCGGTCGTCGGGCAGGCGAGCGACGCCTTGCACACGCCGGTGACCGACGGATTCCACGTCACGTCCGAGCGGCTGAGATACTTGAACAGGTTGAAGGCATGGAGCTGGCCCTTGAAGCCCGGCTCCTCGACGATTTCCGGCTCGTCCTGCGGCACGTCGGCGAAAGCGCGGTTAACCGGAAGGTCGTCACGCAGCGGGGAGTCCCCAGGCAGGCCTGGCATGCGCTTGGTGGCGACGCGGGTGCGCTCGATCGCCTCGATATTCTCGCCGTGCTTCACACCGAATGCCGTACCGGTTTCCACCGGCGCGGCGAACGGGTCGAAGCCGTCATTCACCCAGTCGCGCAGGATGGCCTTGAATGTTGCCATGATATGCGCGGCGTCGAACTGTTCCTGGTAGTCGACCCCGGCAGCCTTGAGCACGCCATTGAACGTGCCGGCATAGAAATCGACCCGGCCGTAGCGGTTGCGGGTGCCGATGACGTGATCGAAATTCACCCAGCCGTAAAAGAAATTCCACGCAACGTCGCGCATGCAGGCGCGCAGGAACGCGTCGGCGGGCAACTGGTGCGAGCGTATCTGGTCCTTGGCGGGCCATCGCACGGTGACGAAGTATTCGTCGCGCGAGAGCTCGAACTTGCCGAGCCTGAACGAGCGGTAGCCGGTAGCGTTACTGGGCTCGGTAGCGACGACTTGGACAATAGCGTTTGACATTGTCGGGCCTCCCCTCAATGCAGGCAGATCTCGCGCCATTTCTGGACGCTGAGATCGCCGAGGACGGTTTGTTGCATGATCACGCCAAGCTTCGTGGCGTTGAACCGGTAGGCGGCACCGGCCGGCAAAAGAGCCTGATGGCCGCGCTTGAGCTTGATATGGCCCATGCGCGGGCCCTTGGGCGCCTCGCCAGCCAGCACTGCGCCATTCTTGTCGGCGGGCGGCGGCTTGTCGAGTTTGATGAACTCGATCGTGATCTCGCCGTCCATGCAGACCGCGAACTCATCGTGGGCGCAGGCGAACCATGGTGACTGCCCCTCGGCGCGCATCACCTCCTGCACATATTCGAGGTTCTTCGCCACGACGACGCGCTCATAAGGCTTCGATTTCGAGGCGACTTCGAAGATGTTGGAGAATACATAGTGGCGCGCATCGCCCGAGACGAGCTCGATACCGCCTTTCTCGTAGTCGTTGATGGACCCGAGAACGGTCTGGACCATGTGAAGCCTCCCCTGTCGCGCGCCTGTAAACCAGCGCTTTGGTTGAAGCTTATGGGATGTCGGAAGTGACGACAATTCCCCAATCCGCAAACTCATCATTCGCGAATTGCGAATAATCCACCTTTCGCACCGGCTGCGGGCCTAAAGGCCTGCAATACATCGCTAATACGCTAGACCGCGCGCGCCAGAATCTGATCGGTAACGAGGCTGTCGTGCGGCAGGAAGCCGTTGGTCATCAGCACCCGGTCCCATGGCGGCTCGCCGCGAAAGCGATGCTGGATAAAATCGACGAACAGTTTCACCTTCAGGCTGTAGCGATGGGTGGCCGGATAGACCGCAGTCAGCCAGTAAGACGAGAGGCGATAGCCGTAAAGGGCCGGCGTCAATCTTCCGGTAAGGATATCGTCTGATGCCGCGATGGTCGGGATGCATACGACCGCAGCGTGAGCCAATGCGTGTTCGCGTAGCAAGTGAACGCTGTTCGTCCGCAGGTGCGGGTGGAGGTCGATATTCACTTTCCGCTTGCCGCGCAGGAACTGCCAATGATCGCCGGTGGGGTAACGGTCGTAGACGCCGAGACGATGGCGCATCAGCTCCTCGGGCCGGCGCGGCATGCCATGGCGCTCGATATATTCGGGAGAGGCGAGGAAGAGCCGACGGATCGGAAAAACGCGCCGGGCGATCAGCACGTCCGAGGCGGGCTCGAAAATCTGCAACGCCACGTCAACGCCCTCCTCCACCGGATCGATGACGCGATCGTTGACGACGATGTCGAGCATGATGTCGGGGAAGCGGTCCTGATATTCGTGCAGGACTCGCGACAGATGGCCGAGTGCGAAACCGGGCAGCACGTGCAGTTTGAGGGCGCCAACGGGCGAGCTTTTTAACTCCCGCATCTGATCGGTCAGCCCATCGAGCTTGGCGACAAGGTCGGCGCACTCCTTGTAGTAGGCGGCGCCGATTTCCGACAGTTTCACCGACCGCGTGGTGCGATGGAACAGCGGCGCATCGATGAATTCCTCGAGTTGTTTCACGCGCGTCGTCACGACGGAATTAGCGACACCGAGCTGGCGCGCTGCGTCGGCAAAGCTCTGCTTTTCGGCAACTCGCACGAAGGCCTGAATACTCAGAAAACGGTCCATCTGCCCCTCCTGCCGACTTGGATTTAGCCGCCTTCGACAGATCGGCGTCAAGGCATGGCGATCGGGCCGTCCCCATTCGCGGACAGCATTCAATTGCGCTGCAGAATTCCGGCAAACATCGCGAAGGTAATAGGGAAAAGAAGTCTCCGGCAATCCTGCAGTGGAGATGATTTGGATGTGCTTCGTGAAATTGAGGTGCTCTGCAAGGAGATCCCGCACGCCGACTTGTGCATCCAATGGGATTATTGCATCGAAATGCTGCAGTTCGACGGCTGGACAGGCCTGCCCGCGCCGAAAGACATGGTCCGCGCGTTCAGTGAGCGGCTGGAACGCATAAGCCCCATCATTCCGGCAGAGGTGGAACTCGACTTCCATCATTGCTACGGCGACCTGGACGGCAAACATTACATAGAGCCGCGCGATAGCTCAAAAATGGTGGAGCTCGCCAAGCTGATCCTGGATCGAACTCCGCGGCGTGTGAACTACATCCACATGCCTGTGCCGATCAGCCGCAAAGACGAGGAGTTCTACGCTCCGCTCAAGGAACTCAAAGGGCATCCGGCAACGGAGTTTTATCTTGGCCTTGTTCACGCGGCCGATGGCGTTGAGGGAACTCGCAAACGGATGGAGATTGCGCGCAAATATCTCCCCGGGTTTGGGATCGCGAGCGAGAGCGGGATGGCGCGCGGCCGCCTTGATCAAGGCTGTCGCCCGCGCCCATGTTTGGAGGGACCTCCTGCTAACCGGCAAGGCAAAAAGCATTCGGCATCTGGCCGGGGACGCGGACGTAAGCCCCAGGTACCTGCACACGATCAGGAACCTGCTCCATCTCTCACCGTCGGTGGTGCAGATGATTGTCGAAGGTCGGCAGCCACCTGATCTGACGCTCGATGAGCTGGTCGCCGATCTGCCTTTCGACTGGCAAGCCCAGGAACGGCGCTTCGGGCTGACCGCCTAACAATCAATTTGAAGTAAATGCATTGCGCCCACGCAATCGCGTGCGTCCTCGCCGGCTCGGCCCCCACCTTCGTGACGCACGAAGGGAACCACCAAAACTAAGCCGGAGAAAAAGGGGCTGGATCGGCAGCCAAAGCGCCGATCGACAGCTCTATCCTTGGCTCGCGTCTCCAAGAACGCCGCGATATGCGCGGGAAACTGCGGCTTTCTCCGGCTGGTCAACGGAGCCGCGGAGAACGCGAGACTAGTTGGCGGACAGGGCGGGATTCGAACCCGCGATACGCTTTCACGTATACACACTTTCCAGGCGTGCGCCTTAAACCACTCGGCCACCTGTCCTGCGAAGAGGGCGCACCATATCAGTGCACCGGCCGCTCGCCAACCGCTGCAGTTGAGGTTTTTTCCTTCCGGTACAGGGCTCTGGAGCGCGGCCTCGACGGTTGTTAGACTGCCTCATACAGCCGCCGAATGAGTGGATTCGGCTGCCGGTATCGTGTCCTGGGGACCCCGTCCGGGGATTGGGGAGACATGGTCGGGCGAGCGATAGCTTGGATTTTTCTGGTTCTGGCGCTCGTGGCAGCAGGCCGCGACGGCCTGCTGTTCCTTGAAACGGGTACCTACGCGCCATCCAGCCTGGGCAGTCTTTGGTATCAGCTCGATCGCGGCTCGCTGGACTTCACCCAAAACGCCATCGAGCGTTATCTCCACCCGGCTTTATGGCATTCCGGACTTTATCCGCTTCTGAACTGGCCGGCCTGGGCTGTGCTGGGTGTTGTGGCGATCCTGCTCGGCCTGCTCTTCAGCCGCCGAAACCGCCGCAAATGGCGGAGCGGCTCACTCGGCTAGATCAGTCGTCGCGCGACCGGAGCGCCGCGAGGAACGCCGACTGCGGAATGTCGACCTGGCCGAACTGGCGCATCCGCTTCTTGCCCTCTTTCTGCTTGTCCAGGAGCTTCTTCTTGCGGCTGATGTCACCGCCGTAGCACTTCGCGGTGACGTCCTTGCGCAGCGCCGAGATCGTCTCGCGCGCGACAATCTTGCCGCCGATCGCCGCCTGCACCGCGATCTTGAACAACTGCTGCGGGATCAGTTCCTTGAGCTTGATGCACAGGGTACGGCCACGGCTTTCCGCCTTGGCGCGGTGCACCATCATCGAGAGCGCGTCGACCGGCTCGGCATTGACCAGGATCGACAGCTTGACGACATCGCCTTCCAGGTACTCTTCGATCTGGTAATCGAAGCTCGCATAGCCGCGACTGACCGACTTCAGGCGGTCGTAGAAATCGAAGACGACTTCGTTGAGCGGCAGCTTGTAGACCAGCATCGCGCGCGAACCGGCATAGGTCAAATTTTCCTGCACGCCGCGGCGGTCTTCGCACAGCTTGAGCACGGACCCCAGAAACTCGTCGGGCACCAGGATCGTCGCCTTGATCCACGGCTCCTCGATATGATCGATGCGGACCTGATCGGGCATGTCGACCGGGTTGTACAATTCCATCACCTCACCATTGGTGAGATGGACCTTGTAGACAACCGACGGCGCCGTCGCGATCAGGTCGAGATCGAATTCGCGTTCCAGACGTTCCTGGATGATCTCGAGATGCAGCAGACCGAGGAAGCCGCAGCGAAAACCGAAGCCAAGGGCCGCCGATGATTCCGGCTCGTAGACGAAGCTGGCATCGTTGAGATGCAGCTTGCCCAGACTCTCGCGCAATTTCTCGAATTCTGCCGCATCAACCGGGAACAAGCCGCAGAACACGACCGGCAGGCTGGGCTTGAAGCCCGGCAGCGCTTCAGCCGCGAGGCGCTTTTCTTCGGTGATCGTGTCACCGACGCTGCAGTCCGCGACGCTCTTGATCGCCGCTGTGATGAAGCCAACCTCTCCCGGGCCAAGCGAACTGATATCCTCGGGCTTGGGCGTAAAGACGCCGACGCGCTCGACTTCATGCGTCACGCCGGCCGCCATCATGCGGATCTTCAGACCCCTGGTGAGCCTGCCGTCCTTCACGCGCACCAGAACAATGACGCCGAGATACGGGTCGTACCAGGAATCGACCAGCAGCGCCTTAAGCGGCGCCGTCTCGTCGCCTTTGGGCGGAGGCATCCGTGTCACGACCGCTTCAAGCACGTCCTCGATACCGATGCCGGTCTTCGCGGAGGCCAGCACGGCGTCGGAGGCATCGATGCCGATCACGTCCTCGATCTGCTGCCTGACACGCTCGGGATCGGCCGCCGGCAGATCGACCTTGTTCAGGACCGGGACGATTTCATGGTTCGACTCAATCGCCTGATAGACGTTGGCCAGGGTCTGCGCTTCCACACCCTGGCTGGCATCGACGACCAGGATCGAGCCCTCGCACGCGGCAAGGCTGCGGCTCACTTCGTAGGCGAAGTCGACATGGCCTGGCGTGTCCATCAGGTTCAGGACGTATGTCTTGCCGTCCTTCGCCTTGTATTTGAGCCGGACCGTCTGCGCCTTGATGGTAATACCGCGCTCGCGCTCGATATCCATGGAATCCAGCATCTGCTCGCGCATGTCGCGGTCCTCAACCCCGCCACAGCGCTGGATCAGACGGTCGGCAAGCGTGGATTTGCCGTGGTCGATATGGGCAATGATCGCGAAATTGCGGATGGCGGCGAGGTCGGTCACGTCGGGAGTCGCGAAAGGTTCGGGGAAGGGGCGCACCATAGGGGTCGGCCCCCCATTACGCAACCTTGGCTACGCGCGATGACCGACGTTGATCCGATAGCGCTAAATCAATGCTTTTAATCATAAAATAGCCAGTCGCCTGTGCCCTCCGGCAAGCCATCCACAGCGTCATGGAACTTCTCGCGGGGATCGGGGAACCCGGGCCGGAAAGCGATGTTTATAGGCTGGCCCGGTTTGTCCGGAGGTGGCCCTCCGGCCGGGGGAAATGGGTGCTCAAAATGAGCGGTGATGCACAGCTCTACAAGACAGCCTGGGGACTGATGAAGCGCCACGGCACGGACGGCGCCATCGAGTTCTGCCGCGAACGTGTCGAGGAAATGACGCGCGAACACAACCGCGAGGGTGTACTCGCATGGCGCAGTGTCCAGTCCTGCATCCAGGAACTCGACCGCAAGCCGGCCCCTGGTGAGCGCCTCAACTAACCTCCAGTCATCGATCGAAGGTCAGCGCATCAGCGCCGCGACACCGGGCAGCGTCTTGCCCTCGAGCCATTCAAGGAACGCGCCGCCCGCCGTGGAAACATAGGAGAATTTTTCCTCAACCCCGGCATGCGCGAGCGCAGCCACCGTGTCGCCGCCACCAGCCACCGACAGCAGCGAACCCTTCTTGGTCAGGTCAGCCGCAGCGCGCGCCACCGCCACCGTGCCCTTGTCGAACGGCGGGAATTCGAACGCGCCCAGCGGGCCGTTCCACACCAGCGTGCGGCAGGCGGCAACCGCATCGATCGTTTCCTTGATCGATTGCGGACCGACATCGAGGATCATCTCATCCGCCGGCACGCGCCCGATCGGCACCGTCTTTGCGGCATTGCCCGCGGTCAGCGCCGGAGCCACGACTGCGTCGACCGGCAGGATGATCCGCTTCTTCGAGGCTTCTGCCTCGGCCATGATGCGGCGCGCCGTATCGGCCATCTCGCGTTCCGACAGTGACTTGCCGACGGCCACGCCCTTCGCATGCAGGAACGTGTTGGCCATGCCGCCGCCGATCACCAGGACATCGACGCGCTGCACGAGATTGCCGAGCAGCTCCAGCTTGGTGGAGACCT
Source organism: Alphaproteobacteria bacterium (assembly GCA_965279355.1). Classification (GTDB taxonomy): domain Bacteria; phylum Pseudomonadota; class Alphaproteobacteria; order CACIAM-22H2; family CACIAM-22H2. The sequence continues at coordinate 2,609,625 of OZ257155.1, forward strand.
TGGCGCCGCCGACGACCGCCGCCAGCGGGCGCTGCGGGGTGTCCAGCGCCTTGCCCAATGCTTCGAGTTCCGCCTGCATCAGACGGCCGGCCGCCGATGGCAGCAGACGCGCGATCGCTTCGGTCGAGGCGTGAGCGCGATGCGCGGATGAGAACGCGTCGTTGATATAGAGATCGCCCAGCGCGGCGAGCTTCTTTGCAAAGGCCTGGTCGTTCTTTTCCTCCTCCGCATGGAAGCGCAGGTTTTCGAGCAGCAGGATCTCGCCGTTCTTGAGCGCGGCCACCGCCTTCTCCGCCGACGGACCGACGCAGTCGTCGGCAAACGCCACCGGCTTGCCCAGCGCCTGCCCCAGCGCTTCGGCGAGCGGCGCCAGCGACATCGAAGGATCGCGCTTTCCCTTCGGACGACCGAAATGTGAGGTCAGGATGACCTTCGCGCCTTTGTCCGCGAGCTCGCGGATCGTCGGGACCAGCCGCTCGATGCGGGTTGCATCGGTCACCTTGCCATCCTTCATCGGCACGTTGAGGTCGACCCGGACAAGGGTCCGTTTTCCGGTCACCGCGGTGTCATCGAGCGTGGCAAAACCCGCCATGTCCTTGTTCTCCGGCTGCAAAATCGAAAGGTCGCGGTATGGACCACGGGCCGGGTCCGGGACGCAAGAGCCAGAAAACGGCCAGCGCCCGACTCGGCGATTCTTGTGGAAAATTTGGTTTTCCCCTTGTCAAGAGGGTGCTAGGCTTTTGGGGTCCGTAAAAGGGCAAAAAAAAGCAAAAGCAAGACTTCGAACAGGAATAGGTGACTCATGATGGCGTCGGGGGATGGCGCGGCTATTCGTGCCACCGTCAAATGGTTCAACACAGCTAAAGGGTTTGGGTTCGTTACACCGGCAGACGGTTCACCGGAAGCGTTCCTTCACCTCTCTGCGCTCAAGCAGGCGGGTTACGAGTCCGTCGGCGAAGGCGCAGGCATGGTGGTCGAGATCGGTCAAAGTCCCAAGGGACGTCAGGTCCTGCGGGTGGTCGAAGTCGACAACAGCATGGCGAGAGCACCGGCCCCGCGGCCGGCGCGACAAAACGGCCCGATGGCCGGCGGTCCGCCGGTCTCGCTCGAGGGTGCCGTCGATGTCGACGGGATCGTGAAGTGGTTCAGCTCGCTGAAGGGTTATGGCTTCGTGTCGCCAAACGACGGCGGCAAGGACGTCTTCGTTCACATCACGATTCTGCGCAATGCCGGGGCTGACTCGCTCATGCCCGGACAGAGCGTCCGGATGAAAGTGGTGACGACGCGCAAGGGACCCGAAGCGGTGACGGTCCAGATGACCGGCCCAACGCCGGCCGATCCGGATGGCACCGGCGCGTATCGCTGAGGCTAATCGTTGAACCGGACGGGCGGCGACGCCCGTCCGTTTAGACTGTCAGGATTCTCGGCGGCGTTTACGCCGATGCCGATGCGGCGTCCTTCGACTGAAGCCAGGTCAGGCTGGCCCCGCCCCCGCGTTCCGATGTCAGGATTTTCGCCAACGCCGGCAACAACGCGTCCAGTTCCGTGTCGAGCTGCCACGGCGGGTTGACCAGCACCAGGCCGCACCCATTCAGCCGGTCGGGATCGCCGGATTTCCGCAGCAGAAACTCCGCGACCAGAATCTGCGGAATGCCTGAAGCGCGCAGGTCATCGTAAAACGCCTCCACTGGCCCCCGCCCCTTGATGGGATACCAGACCAGATAGTGCCCGCCGGCCCAGCGGCGATAGGCCTGACGCAGACCACGCACCACCTGCTCGAACTCATTCGTCTTCTCAAACGGCGGATCGATGAGCACCAGGCCGCGCCGTTCCTTTGGCGGTAGAAAGGCCTTCAGCGCGGTGTAGCCATCGAGGTTGTGGACCTTGGCGCGCTTGTCGCCGGCGAACAGGCTGGCGAGCGTTTTCGCATCCTCAGGGTGCAGTTCCAGCAGCACCAGCCGATCCTGCGGCCGCAACAGATCAAGCGAAAGTCTCGGGCTGCCGGGATACCAGCGCAGGGCCGGCACGCCCTTGTTCATAGCACGGACAAGCGACAGGTACGGTTTGATCCCGGCTGGCAACGACGACGCGTCTGCTTCCAGCAGTTTCGTGACACCTTGCCGAAACTCGCCCGTCTTCTGCGCCTGCACACCGGACAGATCGTAGCGACCAATCCCGGCATGCGTATCGATCACGCAGAAGGGCGTGTCCTTGCGCTTGAGACTTTGAACCAGCAGGACAAGGACTGCGTGTTTGACGACATCGGCGAAATTGCCGGCGTGGAAGGCGTGGCGGTAGTTCATGGGCGCCACTCTACAACGCGCTACGTCCGAACTTCAGTGGCCTGAAGCCACGGCATCGGGCGGGGCGCAGCAAACGGAAAAGATAAAAGAAAAGGGCGCCTTCCGAAGAAGGCGCCCTTTGGCGGTATGGCCGTTGGGAGGCCGGACATAGCCGCCATAGGAGAGGGTCCAAGAAGGGACCGTGGACCCTGTTTAAATGCAAATGCATCGCAGTTGCATTGACAACGATCGGACTATCCCGCATTTTCTCCAGAGATGCAAGTGCGAATTAATCGCAAAATCTAAAAGGGCGCCCCGTGCAGACCACGATTTCCGAGCTCAGTTTCCCGGAACAGCTTCTCATCTGGGGGATCCGCCGTTGGATGGCGGGGCGGGAAAACTGGCCCGGTGTAGAACACGCATTCCGCCGCTACTGCCGCGGGGCGAACGGGCTGATCGCGGCGGCCGCCCTCGCCGACACCGTCGGCGTGATCGCCGCCTCCGCCCGCCGGCCAGTGAACTGCTTCACTCTGGATTGCTGCCGCGTCTCCAGCGACGAGATGACGATCCTCGCCCTGATTGCCGCGAGCCAAGCGCATGACCGCCATCACGCCGAAGCGCAGGCGCGCGATCTGATGCCCGACTGCATGATCCGCATCCTGATGGATAGTGCTGCGATCCTCGGCTCAGCCCTGGCGAATGCGCAGCGGCCCTTGCCGCCGCGCTACGCCTACCCATCGGACGGTGCGACGCTTCATTAGGCGCTTCCGGGCAGCATCGCGGTCATGGCCTCCGCAATGGCCTGCATGTCGTGCCCGCTGATCGAGAACAGGCCAAAGCGCAGCTTGTACCCCCAGTTTCTGTTTCCCGCCGTGAAGTCGAGGACATCCAGCAACGGTTGAATCGGGGCGTCACGCGTATCGAACCAGTCCATGTCGCGGCGGAATGGCCGAAACCCGCCGCCCATGTCGAACTGATAAGCCTCCCCATCCCTGGCAATGCCAAGCGCGGTAAAGGCGCGAAGGCGATCCTTGCCCCTGAATGTCAGGGTGGGCGAGTAAAGGGCGACACGATCCCCCGCGCTGACGCGGCGCAAAGCCGATGCCTTGCCATGGCAAACCTGCATGATCCCCGCGGCACGGCCACGCTGCACGTGTTCACCGGAAACAACGGCAATCCAGTTATCCATCGCCGGCCCCTCAAGGGGCGGAGCGCACGAAGACGCGCAGACGATGACCGTCGGGGTCTGCCGCGACGAAGGTGCGACCGAAATCCATCTCCGTCGGCGGCTGCAGGATTGGCAGCTTCCGCTGTTGCCATGCCACGTACACCGCCTCCAGTTCCTCGATATTGAGGACGGGAATGCAAAGTTCCGCACCGCCGCCAGCGAGCGCCGCCGCGGGTTCCACCGTGTCGCGCGTCCACAGGCCCAACAGCAGCCCTGTATCGGTCCGGAACATGGCAAAATCTGGAGCCGTCTGGATCGGTTTGCGATCGAGCAGGCTTTCATAAAAGGCCGCGCTGGTAACGGCACTCTTGACGTACAGGATGACGAAATTCGGGTCGATCTTCATGGGACGGCTCCATCGGTTTGTGATGCCCTCCCTATAAACCAGGCCCCTGTCAGATTCTGGCAGTAGCCTGCATCAGCCCTCCCCTGGAATACCCTCGCGCTCCCGCCACTCGCTCAGAAGGGCACGCCGGCGGCGCGGATAATGCGTCTCGATCAGTCGCAACGCGTGAATCCGATCCGTGCGGAAATGCCGAAAGTCCTGCCGCAACTCGCACCAGGCCGCGACGACGCGGACGCTTTCGAAAAAACCCAGGGCAACTGGCCAAATGGTCCGGCGGCTCAGCGCCCCGCCGGCGTCGCGATAGCTGATCGACAGCTTGTACTCGCCGCGGATGGCACCGCGAACGATCGCCAATTCGGTATCGCCCGCGGGCGCTTTCCTGGCCGACCCAACGAGAAGCGTGGGGACATCCAGCTCGTCGCGCAGGGCCGGCGGCAGCACCGCGCCGATCTTGGCAATGGCATTGCGCGCGGCAGCACCCAATCGCGCATCGCCCTGCCTGGCCACCCATTTGGTCCCAAGGACCAGCGCCTCTATCTCTTCTTCGGAAAGCATCAGGGGTGGCAACATGAACCCGGGCCGCAGGACATAGCCAATACCCGGTTCACCATCGATGGCAGCGCCCTGCTCCTGCAATGTCGCGATATCGCGATAAAGGGTTCGGATGCTGATGCCGAGTTCGTCCGCAAGCGCATGACCGCTCACCGGGCGACGACGGCGCCGAAGCGCCTGAATCAGATCGAGGAGGCGGCGGGAGCGCGACATGCGCCCAGGTTAGCACAACTACTGTCAGAAAGTGGCAGCAGTCGCCCTCGCTCCACAGACGCAACAATCAAGGCGTTGCTGTCTATGCCGCCTTCTTGGGCGGTTTCGTCGGGATCGTGAGCTGGACGCTGGGCCGCGCGAGATGGCGGAGCAGATAGGCCGTGAGGTTGGGAAACCGCACCAGCATCGGACCGCTCTCCGGGCCACGATTCTTCATGTAAAAGAGGATCGGCATCAGATAGGCGTCGGCCAGCGTGAACGTATCGCCGGCCAGATAGCCGGTCGCCGCCACCGCGCGATCCAGCATTGCGAACTGCACTTCCATCTTGGGCAAGGCCGCGTCGATCTTCGCACGGTCGGGCGTTTTGTCCGGACCCGTGGGAAACACATATTCCGATAGGTACTGCCGCACACAGAGCGGATCGACCGACGAGCAGACGATCGAAACCCACTGCTCGACCTTGGCCGCCGCGACCGGATCGGCCGGAACCAGCGCCGGCCCGTCGAACATGCGGTCGATGTATCCGCAGATTGCCCGCGATTCGCACAACATCACATCGCCATGACGCATGGCTGGGATTTTGCCCAGCGGATGGATGGCATCGACTTCGGGCGTGTGCGGCATGACGGAGACATGGGTGTACGGAACCCCCTTCTCCGCGAGCACGATGCGGCACGCCCAGACGAAGTTGCTGGGTGCGCCGCCAATCAGCTCAAGCTCGGGCATGAATCCTCCGGCCGGCGGTTAGCGTTTGGCCGGGAGTTCCTTGCGGACCAGTGCCGTCCCCGCGACCATCGCCTTCAGCTTTGCGAAGGCCACTTCGCGTGGCAGATATTTCATGCCGCAATCCGGTGCCACGATGATGCGGTCCGCCGGAACGTATTTCAGCGCGCGGCGGATACGCTCGGCGACCGTCTCCGGTGTCTCGACCTTCATATCGGAAAGGTCGATGACGCCGAGGATGATGGTCTTGCTCGGCAGCTTCTCCAGCACCGCACAGTCGAGATTGGATTGCGCCGTCTCGATTGAGATCTGCTGCACCTTGGTAGCTTCGAGCTCCGGCAGGAAATTGTAGCCAGGCGGCCGCTCGTGGATGATCGCAGCGTAGCCGAAGCAGAGATGCACCGCCGTGGTGCCGGTCACCCCTTCCAGTGCGCGATTGAAGGCATGCATACCGAATTTGCGCGCCTTGTCGGGCCGCGCCTGCATGTAGGGCTCGTCGATCTGCACAATATCGGCACCGGCGGCGAAGAGATCCTTGATCTCCTCATTCACCGCGACGGCGTAGTCCATGGCGATGGCGGCTTCGTCCTTGTAGAAATCGTCCTGCGCCTGCTGCGCCATGGTGAAGGGACCCGGGACCGTGATCTTGATCTTGCGGTCGGTATTGGCCCGCAGGAACTTCACGTCGTTCACTTCGACGGCATGCTTGCGCCGGATCTTGCCGGTGACGCGGGGCACGGGATTGGGATGGCCGCTGCGATCCAGGGCCGTTCCCGGATTGTCGATATCGACACCTTCAAGCGCGGTCGCGAAGCGGTTGGAATAGCTTTCCCGCCGCATCTCGCCGTCCGTGACGATATCGATCCCGGCCAGTTCCTGGTCGCGGATCGCCAGCAGAGTCGCGTCGTCCTGCGCCTGAGCCAGGAATTCGGGAGGGATCCGCCACAATTCTTTCGCCCGCACGCGCGGCGGGAACCGCCCTGCCAGCTTCTTGCGATCGATCAGCCATTCCGGCTGGGCGTAACTTCCAACCAGTGTCGTCGGCAGCAATGTGGTCACGGACCCTCCAGGGATTATTACTTCTCCACTTCGCGGCGGACGATGTCGGCCCCAGCCACCATCGCCTGCAGCTTCGCAAACGCGACCTCACGCGGCATGTATTTCATGCCGCAATCCGGCGCCACGATGATGCGCTCCGCCGGAACGTATTTCAGCGCGCGGCGGATCAGCTCTGCGACGCGTTCAGGCGTCTCCACCGTCATGTCGGACATGTCGATGACGCCCAGCATCACTTTCTTGGTCGACAGGTCCGCCAGCGGCGCGCAATCGAGATTTGGTTGCGCCGTCTCGATCGAGATCTGACCGGCCGTGGAGGCGTTGAGTTCCCCCAGAAAGGCGTAGGAATTCGCCCGGGTCTTCACGAAATGGGCGTAGCCGAAGCAGAGATGCACGGCCGTCTCGCCGGTGACACCGTCCAGCGCGCGGTTGATCGCCTTGACGGCATAGGCGCGCGCCTTTTCCGGCTGCGCCTGCATGTACGGCTCGTCGATCTGCACCACATCGGCACCGGCTGCAAAAAGATCCTTGATCTCCTCGTTCACCGCCGCGGCGTAGTCCATCGCCAGCGCTTCGTCGTTCTTGTAGAACTCGTCGGCCGCCTGCTGCGCCATGGTGAACGGGCCCGGCACCGTGATCTTGATCTTGCGGTCGGTATTGGCGCGCAAGAACTTCACGTCGCGCACCTCGACCGGGTATTTGCGCCGAATCTTGCCGGTGATGCGCGGCACGATCTGGAACCGGCCCGGTGTACGGCCCGGCATCTTGCCGGGGTTTTCGATGTCGACCCCTTCCAGGGCGGTGGCGAATTTGTTGGAGTAGCTCTCGCGGCGCACTTCGCCGTCGGTCACGATGTCAATGCCGGCCCGCTCCTGATCGCGGATCGCCAGCACGGTGGCGTCGTCCTGTGCCTGCTCGAGAAACTCATCCGGCACGCGCCAGAGTTCCTTGGCGCGGACGCGCGGGACCACGATTTTGAGCAGTTTTTCACGATCGACCAGCCATTCCGGCGGCGGGTAGCTTCCCACCAGAGTCGTCGGCAGTACCTTGTTCACTGACCTATTCCCTCCCGCAAACACACCCGTTATTCGGGCTTTACCAATCGGTCGGCATGCTTAGCACAGCAATGAATCAGAAAAAATGCCGGCGAACGCGCATGTCCCGGCGCCTGACGATCGGTTGACGGCCTCGGGGGCCCTGCCCACCGGGTGTTTCGACCTTGGGCGCTTTTTGCTAAGTCTTTAGGCGGCCGCGTCGGGCGGCCGCGCGGCCGGAGTCGCCGGACTGCTTTATTTCGAACCGGAATCTCGCATCATGCCGACCCGCGGCGCGCTTTATATGATCTGGGGCAACGACCCGAAGGTCCGCAAGGGCCTGCAGCGGTCGATCGATTCCCTCAAGGCAACGAACCCTGACTTGCCGCACACGGTGCTGGAGGTGACCAGCAACGGGCCGTGGGAGACCCTGCTGATCAAGGCCAGCATGCTGGACCGCACGCCATACGAAGAGACGGTGTTCCTCGATGCCGACACCATCGTCATGGGTCCGCTCGATTTCGGCTTCGAGATGGCCAAGCGGCATGGCCTCGCCTGCTGTATCTGTGAGGCCCCCTGGCTCAAGCGCTATTCACCCGAATACGGTGACCTCATCGAATACAACACGGGCGTGCTGTTCTTCACCGCCAAGGCCGCGCCGTTCTTTGCGGTGTGGAAGGAATTGGCGCCGAAGCTGCCGTCACAGATCCTGCTGATCAACGATGCCGGCGACCTGATCAAGATGCCGTATAACGACCAGGCCAGTTTTTCGGTCGCCATCGATCGCGTGGGCATGAGCCCGTTCATCCTGCCGATGAACTGGAACTACCGGCCACCGTGGCAGTACGGCTTCGTCGGGCCGATCCGCATCTGGCACAGCTACAACGAACCGCCGGCGAATATCGCCACCACTTCCGCCTTCTACAACAAGGCGAAGAATCCGGTGTTCCAGTATCACGTCCCCGATACGCCGCCGCTGAAGCCGCCGGTGCCGAAACTCGACAAGCAGCCCGGCGTCAAGAAGGCCTGAACGGCGTCAGGCGGCCTTGTCGCCGCGGAAGATCAGGCGACCGTCGAGAAAAAGCTCGACCCCGGGGAATTCCGACTTGGCGAACAGCTTCCGCGCCTGCAGCTCCGCCAGCTGATCGGTGCTTGTGTTGATCATCTCGACATCGTCGATACGGTTGGCTTTGTTGAGAAAACGACAGACATATTTGGCCATGATCCGGCTTTCTTCGACGCCGCGTCACTGTGAGCAGCAGATTGTAGGAGTTCCTGTCGAAACCCATATGGACACGAAGTCCGATTCGACAAGGCTGTACAGTATAACCCGAAGGCGCCGTTCAGGGTTATTCAATCCTGCAACATCGTGAAGGCCGCCTGCCGATCCGACGATTTCAGTCTCAAAAACAACGCGCGGGCTTTCTTTATGTCTCGTTCCAGCCCGTTCTCGGCAGCATTCTTAAGCGCGATCGTTGCCTCATGATCGGGCCCGCAGATGAATACGAGGGCTTTCGCCAGGCGGCCCATGGCCACCCGGTCGATTGTTGTCTCTGCCATTGTGCGAAAACCTTCCGGATGTGTGTGAAGGACGGCCCGCGCCCTAATTGATCCAGCCGCGTTCGCGATAATATCGCGCGGCACCCGGATGGATCGGCGCCCGGCCAGATACATCGATCATGTCGGGAACGGACAGCATCCCAAAAAGAGGGTGCAGGCGCCGGAAATCGTCAAGATTGTCGAACACCGCCCGGGTGATTTCATAAGCCAGCCGGTCCGAAAGCCGCGTCGTGGTGACAATCACAGCACGCACCCCAAGGGTCTTCACGTCGACCGGATTGCCCGCATAGGTACCGCCCGCGATCACGGCGCGCTCGTATTCCGGATGGCGCAACAGCATGTCTTCGATCGGCGGGCCGCTGACATCCACCAGTACGCCACGGCACATCCGCACGACATCATGGATCAGGCCGTTCGGATGGCCAACCGAGTAGACGATGGCATCGAGTTCGTTGGCGCACAGGGCGCGATACTGTTCGGCGAAAGACAGCTCGCGCAGCTCGGCAAAGTCCTGCCGCGCCACACCGAGCGCGGCCATGATGCGCTCCATGCTGAGACGTTCGCCCGACCCTGGACTGCCCATGTTGATCCGCCTGCCGCGCAACGCCCCAGCGCTCAGGATGCCGAGCTCCCGGCGCGCGACGATGGTGAAGGCATCGGCATGTCCCGCGAACAGCACACGCAACTCCGCATCCGGCGGCCGTTTCGCAAAAGGCCCCTGTCCCGCCACCGCATCGGCCAGTACATCCGACTGCACGATGCCGATATCGGTCCGGCCCTCATGCAATGAATCGATATTGGCAATGGGGCCCGACGCGGGCGCTGCAACGCATCGCCTGCCGTCCCGCGGCGTATCGAGATTGAACAGCCGGCACATCGAGCCGCCGAGCGGATAGTAGATTCCACTGGGACTTCCCGTGCCGATGACGACATCCGGCCGATCCACGACGATAGCGCAGGCCGCAAGCAGGAGAGCGAGGGCGCCGACGCTGCCGCCAGCGACCATCGTTCGCCGCCAGCGGCCAAGGAGTTTCCTAGGGTGCGAGCACATATTCGAGGATCTCTCCCTGTTGCTCGATCAGGCCTTTCACCCAGCGTCCGTCGCTGTCGTAAAAGAGACTGCCGGCATAGTGCGGCGTGATGATCTGATAACGGGCGGCACGCACCGGTCCTTCCGGCGTATCAACCTGTTCATGGCCCAGCAGTTTGGCAACCAGCCCGACCTCGCCGCCATGCTGCACGTCGATGAGGCTGCTTTCCCGCACGATCCGGCTGTCCCAGAGGGTATTCGACGTCAGGAGATCAGCGCCGGCCAGAAACGGGCCGTCTTCCCCGAGGATGCGGAAGCCGTCGCCGGCCGAGTAGCCCGACACCTGCAACAGCGTGCCGTTGTCGTTCGTTGTGCTTTTGACGGAATCCAAGCGTCCGGATTGCCAGACTTCCTCGGCGTCGTGCTTAAAGCGGAACGCCGTGAAGAACAGGACCTTCACCGTAATGTCGATATGCGTCGTGACGACCGTGCGTTCGCCATCCGGCCGGAAAGCGATACTATGCTCGCCGACCGGGGAACCGCGATGCAAGGCACGAAAGCGCAGATCGCGGGATGCGGCATGTGTTGCCGGAGCGAATATTTCAATGAGCGGAGCCGTAGCAGCCGCTGCGACCAACCCGAGAAGCCGCCGGCGATTCACGAGATGAATCCCTCCAAAACGTCTCCGCCGGCAATCGCCGACGGAGACGCGTCAGGCGTTAGGCGCGTCTGCCGACGACGGCCAGCAATCCGCCGCCGACCACCGCCGCGATTCCGGCGATCATGTACCACATCGTATTGTCCGTATAACGCCCGGTCAGCGTATTGCTGATCTGCTCCATGGGCGCCTGCGACGCATTGTAGGCAAATCCCAGAAGGACTGCCCCGAGAACGACAGCGGCGATGCCGAGGGCGCGACTGATATCCATTTTTCTCTCCTCTGCCACAATGCCGGTTAGCGGACGACCAGGTTGTTCTTGACCGACTGGACACCGCGGACGTTCCGCGCCAGATCACCGGCCCTCGATACGTTCTGCGCGGAATCCACGAAGCCGCTCAGCTGGACAACGTTCTGCATCGTCTCGACGCTCACCTGGAACTTCTTGAGCGACGGATCCTGAATGATCTCGGCAATCACCTTGCTGGTGATCGTCGTATCATCGATGTATTCGCCCGCCGTCTCGCGACCCGAGATCGCATCGCAGGCACCGACGGAGCCCGCCAGCAGCAGAACGGCGATCAGGCTTTTCAGACGATATTCTTTACGCATGGCTTGTGACTTCTTTCTTTGTGATTGTTGGATGCGGCGGGTAGATCAGCGCCACACCGGCTTGCCGAGATTGACCTGATCTTTATCAGTCACGGCGCCTGCGCCGGCGCCGACAGCGCCGCCGATCACGGCGCCGGTCACCGGGTCGCCGCCTAGCAGAAGACCGCCGAGCGCGCCCACGCCGGCACCGATGCCGCCTCCCGAGATTGCACGATCCGACGTGGTATTTCCGCAAGCGTTCAGGGCGAAGAGCACAACACTACCCACCAGCAATACAGCGATAATTTTCATTTTAGGTCTCCAGCGATCAGGGCCGCTCGTTGCACACTGAAGACGGGATGCCCGCAGCGCGTCTTGCTCTCGCGCGCTTTCGGCGCGCGCGATCCGGCGCCAGCATCAGGGACATGAAGGCCGGCTGAGGATCAGCCGGTCGATGGCATGAATGGTGGCGAACAGGCAGATCGGCTCGGTGGCATTGCGGGGCTTCCGCGTGGCGACCTGGTTTCCAAGTATTTTTCTTTAAGATCTCTGCTTGCTTACAATGAAACTTGGTACCGCGGTGAGACATCTGCAATAGACGATAAATAATATAGTTCCGAGGTTTAATAATACTCCAAATAAAGCGCTTAAATTGTTGTATTAGCTCCCCCACGTACCCACATACTTCGGTGGAAGCGTCGGCACTGGCGATCCGGGAAGCGGCCTTAGGCCGCGGCATGGTTCGCATCGTCTTCTGGCGGCTTTCAATCAGTTTCGTTGATCGGACAAGGAGCGTTCCCCGGAACGCTTCAATGGACGAGCCGTGCCCCCCCGCGAACCGTCCGTCTGGACCAGGTCTCTTACCAATCCCGGCGCATCGCCGCACTTCCCAGGAGTTCTCAATATGAGTCTCGGCACCATCCTGATCATCATCCTTATTCTGGTCCTGATCGGCGCGCTGCCGACCTGGCCGCACAGCGCGAACTGGAGCTATCTCCCCAGCGGCAGCCTGACCGTCGTGTTGGTGATCGTCATCATTCTCCTGCTGACGGGACGGCTTTAGTCATGGACGGCACCGCTCTCATCCCCAGCTTCGCCCTTGCCGCCCTGCCTTATGCCGAAAACGCGCTGGAGCCGGTGATCTCCGCAGCCGCCGTCTCGCTGCATTACAACAAGCATCACGCGGGCTATGTGGCGCAACTGAACGACCTTACGGAAGGCACGCACTATGCCGGCCTGCCGCTACAGGCGGTCCTGCTCAGCTCGGCCAAGGACCCGCAAGCCAGGTCCATCTTCAAAAATGCAGCGCAGGTCTGGAATCACGACTTCTTCTGGCGCAGCATGCGCGCGGATGGCGGCGGTCCGCTGACGGGCGCGCTCAAGATCGCCGTGGATCGCGACTTCGGCGGCGAAGAGCCGTTCCGCCATGCCTTCGCCCAGGCCGCGATGGATCGCTTCGGCAGTGGCTGGGTCTGGCTCGTCGCCAAGAAGAACGGGCGGCTACAGATCCTCACCACCGCGAACGCCGATACGCCGCGCACCTCGGAGAAGATGGTGCCGCTCCTCGCACTCGATGTGTGGGAGCACGCCTACTATCCCGACTATCAGAACCGGCGCGCCGACTATGTCGCCGGATGGCTTGCCAAACTGGCGGATTGGCGCTTTGCGGAAGAGAACCTGAGCGCCTTGCACATCGATTGATTCGAGGCGCGGACAACGGGGGCGAAGCACATGCCAGACATCAACGGGTATCCGGACGCGAGCCCCCTAGAGTCGGCCAAAGACGATCAGGCCGGGCTATTCCGCCGGTTCATGCGGCTGGCGTTTCCCTACTTCTCATCTGACGAAAAATGGGTGGCCCGGGGGCTGGCGGTGGGCGTTATCGCCCTCACCGTCCTGCAGCTCGGCATTCTCGTCAAAATCAATCTCTGGAATAAGGACTTCTTCGACGCGCTCGAACAGCGCGACTGGAATGCCTTTATCGGCGCAATGGGCGTCTTCGTCCTGCTGGCCGGCGCCAGTATGATCGTGGCGGTCTACCAGGTTTACCTGAAGCAGCTGCTTCAGCTGCGCTGGCGCCAGTGGCTGACCGTCCGGCTCACCAGCGGATGGCTCGAGAACGGCCGCCACTATCAGCTCAATTTCACCGGCGTCGGCGTCGACAACCCGGACCAGCGCATTGCGGAGAACGTTCGCGGCGCCACGGAAATGGCGGTCGAGTTCGCACTGGGCATTCTCAATTCCGTTCTGACGATTGCGGCCTTCTGCAGCATCCTGTGGATCCTGTCAGGCCCCCTGGAAATCACCATCGGGGAATTCGACTTCAACATCCCGGGTTACATGGTCTGGGCCGCGCTGATTTATGCAGGCGTCGGTTCGCTCGCGACGTACTTCATCGGCCGGCCGATCGTCGCCGCGAATGTCGCGCAGAACACCGCCGAGGCCGACTACCGGTTCGCGCTGGTGCGACTGCGCGAGAACAGCGAGGGCGTGGCGCTCATCCGGGGAGAAGGCGACGAGCAGAAGGGACTTGCCGGATTCTTCGGCAAGGTCTTCGTCACGGCGACTCATCTCATGCGGACGCAGCGCCGGCTGATGTGGCTGACCAGCGCCTACGGCATGATCGGGATGGTGTTTCCGACCCTGGTGGCCAGCCCGCGCTATTTCTCCGGCGCGATCACGCTGGGCGGACTCATGCAGATCACCGCGGCCTTCGGACAGGTCCAGGCCGGGCTCAACTGGTTCGTCGACAACTTCGCCCGTATCGCCGAGTGGCGGGCCCATGTCGAGCGGCTGCTGGAGTTCGATCTGGCGCTGAGCAGCATGACCGAGGCGACGAACGAAGCCGGCGAGGCAACGTCGATCACCCTGGTTGAAGCGGACGCCGACGCGGCCGAACAGGCGCTCGTCTTCAGCGACCTGCAGATCGCGCATGCGGACGGGAGCATCGTCATCGGCGAGACCAATACGAAAATCCTCAAAGGGGAGCGCGTCATGATCGCGGGCGATTCGGGCAGCGGAAAGAGCACGCTGTTCCGCGCGGCCGCCGGTCTCTGGCCGTGGGGGGCCGGCACCATCCTGCACCCGCCGCGCAGCGACATGATGTTCATGCCACAGCGTTCCTACCTGCCGCTTGGGACCCTGCAAGCCGCTCTCTGCTACCCGGCACCGCAGAAAGCCTTCCCGGTGGCGGATATCAAGGCGGCGCTGGCGCGGTGCAGCCTGGATCATCTTGTCGAGAAGCTGGACGAGATCGAACGCTGGGACCGCGTTCTCAGCGTCGGCGAGCAGCAGCGCGTGGCGTTCGTGCGCCTGTTGCTGCACAAGCCGGGCTGGGTGTTCATGGACGAGGCGACGTCGGCCCTCGACGAGGACATTCAAGCGTCGATGATGGACCTCTTTCAGAAGGAGCTGGCCGGCTCCAGCCTGATCTCGATCGCGCATCGGCCGGAACTTGCGGCCTATCACGACCGGACCTTGCACCTGGTCAAGACCGAGGGAGGCACCCGTCTGGTCACCAGGCGCCGGCCGGCCGCGGGCGGAAAGACGTCGGCCCGGCGTCTGGCCAAAAAACTACTGGCGGTGATTGCGCCCCGCCCGGCCGCCGCCTAATAGCCTTTTATCCTTTAAAACCTAGGGTTTCTATTTAGATTTACTTGCGTCATTTAAATATCGTCCAAATAATCGTGTTTAAATCACGGCAATTTCGTAAATAAAATGCGGCGCCATCATTGATTTCGGGACCCGGCGTACCCAAATACATGTGTGGGAGAGCCAGGGTATTGGCGACCTGAGAAGCGGCCCCGGCCGCAACACAGTCGCATCGTTCGTCTTCTGGCGGCTTTCAATCAACATCGTTGATTGGTCAAGGAACGTTCCTCAGGACGTTCGACGGAGAACCGTGTCTGCACGGTCTCCGCGCTAGAAAACCCTGTTTAAGGCATCCAAAATGAAAAAATCTCTCGCGATTACACTCCTCGGCAGTTGCGCTCTCCTTCTCGGCGCCTGCACCACCGATCTTCAGAAGTCACAGAATTCGGCACCGCTCGCGGCCAGTGAATTCAATCGCAACCTAAGCACCGGTTATCGGGCCAGCGCCGAAAACCAGTGGACTGGCCAGGTTGATTTTCAGGGCTCTGAACACTTCGCACGTAAATCGATGGCTGCCGCCCGCAACGAGACAGTCATGCCCGACAATATCGTGCACAACGATCCGGTCCGGCTTGAGCCGGAACTGATCGAGGCCCGCGCACGCTTGATCACGGCGCTTAACGGCGGCGCAACCACCCGGGTGCCAGCCTCTGCGGCGCGCGCCCAAGTCTACTTCGATTGCTGGCTGGATGAAGCCAACGATCCGAAGCTGGTTTCAAACAATGTCGACCCGTGGCTGCAAGCGAAGGTCAGAAACTGCCGCGAGGGTTACTTCACGGCCATGAACGAAGTTGACGCCCGTCCGGTCGCGGCCGCCACACCGGCCCCGGCCGCCGCAGCGACGCCTGCCCAAGCGCCCCGCCAGCAGGCTTACATCACGTTCTTCGACTTCGATCAGTCGACCGTTACACCTGAAGGCCGCAACATCCTGCGGGCCGTCAGCGACAACGTCCGCCGCGGCGGTGTCTCGGATGTCACCCTGACTGCGAATGCCGACCGTTCGGGCACCGACGACTACAACATGGCGCTCTCGAAGCGTCGCGCTGAAGCCGTCCGGGCGATCCTCATGAGCAACGGCGTGCCGTCGAGCGTCATCGTCACCGTCGCCAAGGGCGAGAGCCAGCCGCTGATCTCGACCGCGGACGGTGTCCGCGAGCCGCAGAACCGCAACGTGGCCGTCGTCATCAAGTAACAACGGCACTGATGGTTCGGGTGCGCTGGAGACAGCGCACCCGAATTCTGCAAAGCCGCTCAGCACCCTCGATAAGACACCCCGACATGAACAATCTTCTTAAGACCGCGCTGCTCAGCAGCTGCCTCATCGTTGTTGCGACCGCAGGCAGCGTCCAGGCACAAACCACCATCAATAACCCAATGGTGGCTGAACGCGCCACGCGCGAACCGATGAGCTTAGCCAGGCCCGCAGATATCTGGATCGAGCGATCCACGCAACGCACCGTCCGCCCTGCGATGTCCAGCCAGAGCGTTGTCTCGCCTGTGATGACCAACGTGTCGACCACGGGTTGGGCGCCGTATCGCTCCGTCACCTTCGAATATGCACAAACGGATCTTTCGCCTGCCGCGTTGAGGCAGATCGAAGAGGTCGCCGTCCATTTGAAAAACAATCCATCGCTTCAGCTTGGAATCGACGGGTACCGCGACCAGAGCTATCAAAACCTGGGCAGCCATCGTCTGGGCGCCGTTCGCCAGGCGCTCGCCGCCGCCGGTGTTATCCCGGCCAGGATAGAGATCGGTGCATTCGGCGAGAACCAGCTCAGTCGCGACCGCGTCGAGCTGCTGCTGAGTACCAGCAACAGTCCGACACGCCAGTCTCGCAGCGCACCCTAGTTTTGACGCCGGGTCTGCTGGCTTCTCATGCTTCCCCCGACAAACAAAGCAGAACTCCGAAAACGCCCACGA
This sequence comes from Alphaproteobacteria bacterium, assembly GCA_965279355.1. GTDB lineage: Bacteria > Pseudomonadota > Alphaproteobacteria > CACIAM-22H2 > CACIAM-22H2. The sequence goes on from OZ257155.1 coordinate 2,626,470, forward strand.
CCCACCTTGCTCATCGGCGTCGCACTGATGAGCTATGCGGTGGCCAGTCCGTCAATCCTGGTTGCCGAGGAACCGGCCAATAGAACCGCTGGCATCGCCTCGCCCCAGTCACGGGCAAGCGAGAAGGAGGATGCTGTACTCCTGGCGCGCCGCGGCGATACCGCAAGGGCATTGCAGATTCTCGAGCGCCTGCGACACGACCATCCGGATGATGTCGATATCGCCCGTGATCTCATCGTTGTTTCCGCCTGGGCGGGGCGTGATGCTGACGCGGTCCGGCTTTTTTCGGCACTCCCTCGCGGTCCCCATCCTGATTACGTGCTTGAGGCGGTCGCCCTCTCTTATCGTCATCTGAACCAGCCCGCTGACGCTCTTCTCCTCTATCGTGAAGGGAGCCGCCAATCGCCGGGAAACCCTAGTTTTGTCGCCGGCGAGATTCGCAGCCTTGTCGATCTGGATCAGGTCGCCCGCGCCATCGAAATCGCCGATGGTGACCTGCAGGCACGCGGCGATCGACCGGGTGTCCTGCTCGCCGCGGGTTATGCCGCATCGGCGCAAAAGAAGCCGATCGACGCGCTGCGATACATCGATCGCGCCCTGAAGATCGAGCCGGTCAATCGGGAGGCGCAACACGACCGCATCCTGGCCATCAACGATATGGGCGCACCCCAGGTCGCGCGCGCACTGGCTGATAATAATCCGGGCATCCTGAGCCCCGCAGAGCTGCGCCGGATTGACGGTGACTGGGCGGCGGCCCTGGTGCGGTGGGGCATCTTCGAGCCGCAAAATGAAAAGGCGCGATTCGTCGCCACCGATCGGGCGATTGCGGTGCTCGATGGGCTGATTGCCGGCTGGTCCGTGGATGGGGACGCGGAAGACAGCGTCCGGCGGGCGCGCTTCGACCGGATGGTGGCGCTCCGCGATCGCGTGCGGATGGCCGACGCCGTGGCCGAGTACAGGGATTTGGTGAGTCAAGACACGCCCATTCCGGTGCATGCCTTGATCGCCGCGGCGGACGCTGCGCTGTACCTGCGAAACCCTGAGATGGCCCGCGATCTTTATCTCCAGGCGCTCGATGTCGAGCCGCGCAACGCTGAGACGCGACTGGGGCTGTTCTATGCCTATGTCGAGCTCAACGATTTCGCAGCCGCTTATCGCCAGGTCGATGCCGCCACTGCCGACCAGCCGACATGGCTCTTCCTCAAGGGCCAGAACGATCCGGTAGAGAATCCAGATCGCTCTGCGGCGGAACTCGCTGCAGCCCATGCCCGCTTTTATAGCGGTGAGATGGAGGACGCTCATCGTCGCATCGCGGCAATCGTCGAGGCTGCGCCGCACAACACCCGTCATCGCACGGCGCATGCAAATGTCTATTCCGCACGCGGGTGGCCGCGCCGGGCCGCCGAGGAATACGAGATCAGCCGTGCACTCGAGCCGGAAAATGTTGCAACGGAAGTCGGACAGGCCCGCAATAGCCTTCAGCGCCGCGACTATCGCGCGGTCGAATCCGCCCTGGCAGACCTCATGCGACGCTTCCCGGAAAACCTTGAGGTGCAGCGCCTCGACCGTCTCTGGAAGGTCCACAACATGGCGGAGCTTCGCGTGGACGCCGAGCAGAGCATCGGCGCGGCAACCAACACCCAGGGTGGAAACGGTCTCACCGTCGGCGCGCAGCTTTATTCACAACCCGTCGCCTATAACTGGCGACTCTTTGGTGCGGAGTCCGTAGCCCATACGCAACTGCCCGAGGGCGAAGGCGCAATGACATTGCGGCGTTCGGCCGCCGGTGTCGAATATCGCGGCCGCGACCTGGTTACGAGCCTTGAAGGCACGCTGAATGCGTTCGGCCCGGATACGAGCACGACATTGGGAAGCGACATCGACAGCGGACGTGGTGGCGCGCGAGCGCTCGCGACCTGGTCGATCAGCGATTATTGGCAGGTGAGCGGCGGTGCCGCGCTGTTTGCGCATGATACGCCGCTGCGGGCCCTGCGCCAGGGCATCACATCCAACACAGCCTCGACAGCCCTTATCTATCGCGAGAGCGAGTCACGCGAGTTTCTACTCGCAGGAGAGATAAGAGATTTTTCCGATGGAAATGTGCGAACAGGCCTTGGCGGTCGATACACGGAACGCTGGGTAACTCGACCTCATCTTACAATCGACGGCATTCTCGGGTTGGCGTCGTCCCACAACAGCGCCGACGCCAACCGGCCCTATTACAATCCGCGTCAAGACGCTCTTGCAAGCTACGGCGTCTCGATCAACCACGAGCTCTACCGCCGCTATGAACTGGTTTACGACCATCATCTGGTCGTGACGCCGGGTGTCTATTGGGAACAGGGATTTGGCAGCAGCGGCACCGCCAACGTCCTCTACGAACACCGGATCCGAAGTGACGATGTCCTGGAAGCCGGGCTGGGCGTCACCTTCGGCCGGCGGACCTACGACGGGAATTACGAAAGCACGGTGGCAGTGCTGTTCAACGCGCGGCTACGGTTTTGAAAATGTTTTACCGTCTCCTCATCGCAGCGGTGCTCGCCTTGATGGTCCTCATCGCGCCTGCTCAGGCGGGGAATACCCCGTTGCCTGGTTTTATCGCTTTGGTTTATCACAACGTCGAAGACCGCGATCCCGATCAGGCCTTCGTTGGCGTCACCACCGAAAAACTGGTGGCGCAACTCAGCTGGCTGCATGGCAATGGCTATACGCCGGTCAGCGTGGACGATCTGATTGCGGCCCGTGACGGGCGGCGGGCGCTGCCCGACAAGGCGGTCCTCCTCACATTCGATGATGGATACGCGAGTTTCTACACGCGGGTGTTGCCGATCCTGAAGGCGTTCCGCTTTCCAGCGGTCCTGGCGCTGGTTGGGGCGTGGATGGAAGGGGGCGCGGACGCAACCGTCAATTATTCCAGCGACGATAAAGTCCTTGCGGCGCCGATGCGCGACACGACGCAATTTGGGGACAAGGTGGTTCGCCGCGATACCTTTCTGACATGGGATCAGGTTCGGGAAATTGCCGGATCCGGCCTGGTGGAAATCGCCTCTCATTCCTTCGACTCCCATCATGGAACGCTGGCAAACCCGCAGGGAAATTCTCAACCCGAGGTGACCACGCGGCGCTTCGATCCGGTGACGGGGAAGTCCGAGAACGACGCCGAAGAGCGCCGTGGACTTGAGAGCGATAGTGCCACCATGGCACTGAAAATCGAGAGCGAGACGGGCAAGCGTCCCCGCGTGATGGTCTGGCCCTACGGCGAGCACAATGCGATGGCGATATCGGTGGCGGCGGCCAATGGCATGCCGATCACCTTTACGCTGCTGGATGGTGTGGCCACGCTCGACCGCCTGAGTGCGCTGCCGCGACATTTGATCAGCCAGGACCCTTCGCTTGGATCGTTTGTCACGGAGCTGCGCACGATAAGCGAAGCGCGGCCGGTGCGCGTGGTGCATGTCGATCTGGACTATGTCTACGATCCGGACCCCGTGCAGCAGGAGAAGAATGTCGGTCTGCTGGTGCAGCGGATCTACAACATGCGGATCAGCACGGTGTTTCTTCAGGCGTTCGCCGATCCGGAGGGAGACGGGTTGGTCCGCGCCGTCTATTTTCCGAACCGGGTGCTGCCGATGCGCGCCGACCTTTTCGACCGCGTCTCCTGGCAGCTGCGCACCCGGGCGCGCGTACAGGTCTTTGCCTGGATGCCGGTCCTTGCGGTCGACCTTGGAGCGGCAACGGTCCCGGTCCTCGCCTGGAACCCGAAGACCGGCGCCACGGAACGCGACCCCAAGACGTATCAGCGTGTTTCCCCGTTTGATGCGGACGCGCGGAACAGGATCGGCATGCTCTATGAAGATCTGGCGCGCTATTCGCCCTTCGAAGGGCTGCTTTTTCACGACGACGCACTCTTGTCCGACTTCGAAGATGCCAGCCCGCCTGCGCTCGCCGCCTATGCCCGGGCTGGCCTGCCGGCGTCGATTTTCGCGATCCGGGCCAATCCCGAGCTGATGGCGCGATGGACGCGCCTCAAGACCGACGCGCTTATAGAGCTCACGCACGAACTGGCCGCACGCGTGAAACAATTCCGGACGCCGATGCTTACAGCCCGCAGTCTCTACGCGCTGCCGGTGCTCGATCCCCGCAGCGAAGAATGGTTTGCGCAAACACTCGATCGGTTCCTTGACGCGTACGATTACCCAGCACTCATGGCGATGCCGGCAATGGAAAAAGTACCGGCACGCGACGCGGACGCCTGGCTGCAGCGTCTCGTGGCACTTGTCGCTACGCGCCCCCACGGGCTCAAGCGCACGATTTTCGAATTGCAGGCCGTCGACTGGCGGCGGGAGCCGGGCGGCAAACACGCCGCCATCCCTACGGCAACCCTGGCACGCCAGATGCGACTGCTATCGCGGCTCGGAGCGCTGAATTTCGGCTATTACCCGGACGATTTCATTGCCGGCCATCCGAATGAACACACGCTGCACCGGGATTTTTCACTTCAGACTTACCCGTACCTGCCATGAGCGGGATCTTCCTCGGCCCACTCCTGATCTTGGCCCTGGTCGTACTGGCATCGGTCTCTGGCTATCTGCTGCAATTCGTCTTCCTCTATCCACTTTTCATGTCGTGTCTCTGGATCGTCGGCGGGGTCTATTTTTACTTTCACTGGGAACGGCGAGGCGTTCGCTCCGCAACGCCGCCGGAGATCGAGAATCCGCCTCTCGTCTCGATTCTCATTCCTTGCTTCAATGAGACGGTCAATGCAGCGGAAACGATCGCGGCAGCCACGCGCCAGAACTATCCGAATTTCGAGGTGATTGCGATCGATGACGGCTCAAGCGACACGACCGGCGCCGTCCTTGATCGTCTTGCGCTGTCCTACCCCATGTTGCGCGTCGTGCATTTCGCGAAAAACCAGGGCAAGGCGATGGCTTTGCGGATGGGCGCGCTGGTTGCCCGCGGCGAAATTCTCGTTTGCATTGATGGCGATGCACTCCTCGATCCGGACGCGACCGCTTACATGGTGCGGTTGTTCGTCAATAGTCCGAGAGTCGGCGCCGTGACGGGAAATCCCCGTATCCGGACGCGGTCAACGCTGCTCGGCAAAGTTCAGGTGGGAGAGTTCTCGTCCATCATCGGCCTGATCAAGCGTGCCCAACGCATCTACGGCACGATCAACACGGTATCCGGAGTGATTGCGGCCTATCGACGGGCGGCCCTGCATCATTGCGGATACTGGAGCCTCGATATGATTACAGAGGACATCGACATCAGCTGGATGCTTCAGGCCGATCATTGGAGCATTCAGTACGAGCCCGATGCGTTGTGCTGGATTTTGATGCCGGAAACCTTTGCCGGCTTATGGAAGCAGAGGCTGCGGTGGGCGCAGGGTGGCGCCGAAGTCTTTATCAAGCAGATTTCCCACATGTTCGTATGGAACCGCCGCCGCATGTGGGGGGTCCTGCTCGAATACTGCCTGAGCTTGGCGTGGTCCGCCGCGCTTGTTTTGACCTTCGTCCTCTGGGGAGCGGGTCAGTTTTTTGAAATGCCCGCAACCATGCGGATCGCGAGCATTCAGCCACCTGCCTTCTGGGGTCTTTTGCTGGCCACCACGTGCATCATACAGTTCGCCGCCGCGCTGATGATTGAATCCCGTTACGAGAAGCGCCTCTATCGGCTGATTTTCTGGGTCATCTGGTACCCGTTCTTCTTCTGGATCCTGACACTGGCCACCTCGCTGGTCGGCTTTCCAAAGGCCCTGCTGCGCCTGCGCGGCAAGCGCGCGGTGTGGATCAGCCCCGATCGGGGAGTGACGTCATCGATCCGTCGCTGATCATCGACAGGTCAAGCAACAGGCCACGCTGGGCATGGCGGCTCGACTGGCTGCTGTCCGCCATGATGTGGTTGGTCTATCTGTATTTTATTCGCGAGGCCTTGTTCGACATCTTCGAACTCCTGAGCGAAACGGTGCGCTGGGCGCTGGCCGATGACGAGCGCCCGAGCGTGCCGGCGATCTCCCGCTTCCTTGAAACGGTCCGGATTTATGGAATTGTGATTGTTGGCAACGGTGCCGCGCTGATCATCTGGGCTCTTTATAATCAGCTTCGCTTTCGCGGACGAGACCGGCACCGCCCAGCCAAACTGGTCGATCCGGATGCGCTGAGCGAATTGTATGGAATTCCCGCGCATGACATCGCGCTCTGGCAGAAATCCCGAATACTCGTCATGCACCACGATCCCGACGGAACCCTAGTGAACGTTGTTACTAAAGATCCCGGTCAAATACTGCCAATGGTGCGGAGGAAGAGCCCGGCTGACCGAGAATGGTCCGAGCAGATTGTCTAATGCCAGGGGCGCTCCAGGCCCGGAGCGCGCCCTTATCTTTTGCCCGCATGGCGGAGCCGCCCACTGGCGGGGACCTTCCAAAAACCGCTATAAACCGGGGCACGTCCCCGTAGCTCAGCTGGATAGAGCGCCGGTTTCCTAAACCGTAGGTCGGAGGTTCAAATCCTCTCGGGGACGCCACCCACCCGTCCCGCTACCGCAGCACGCCACCCCCATTTTGGCGCCGACCGTGGTAGGATCGCTGGCCATGACCGACATCCAGCAGCGAATTGAAGCCCTGCTCGAACTGGCCCGCGCCGAGGCGTCTGCCGCGGGCTCGAGCGCGGCCAAGTCGACCATTGCCGACGATCTGAGCGAGATCATGTATGTCGACGGGGCGCCGTTCAGCCCGGTCGAGCTCGATATCGCGACCGATATCCTGCGAAAGCTGGTCCGCGAGACCGAAGCCGCGGTCCGGACGCGCATGGCCGAACGCCTGGCGCAGGACCCGCGCGCGCCGCACGACCTTCTCGTTGCACTTGCCAACGACGAGTTCATGGTGGCGCGGCCGGTGCTGACCATGAGCTCGGCGCTGCGCGACAAGGACCTGATCGAAATCATCCGGCACAAGACGCAGCAGCACCAGCTGGCCATCGCCGCCCGCACCAACGTCGCCGAAGAGGTGTCAGCCGCACTTGCCGAGAGCGGCACCACCGATGTTGTCGCCGAGTTGCTGCGCAATCCCACGGCACAGATCGCCGACAAGACCTATGCGTATCTCGCCGACCGGTCCAAGAAAGAGGTCGAGCTGCAGGCCCCGCTGCTGCATCGTGAGGACCTGCCGGGCGATATCGCGGCGCGCATGTATGGCTGGGTCGCGAGCGAGCTCAAGACCTTCATCGAGACGCGCTATCGCGTGGCGCCGCAGATCCTCGACGCGCCGCTGATCGACAGCCTGGAAGCCGTCGCCGCCGAGCACAGTCCGGAAATGGCCTGGGACGAGGCCGAGATGCAGCTTGCCGACGCCATCAAGGCGGGGCGGCTCAACGATCCCGCGATCTTCATCCGGCTGCTCAAGAGCGGGCATGTCTCGCTCTTCGAGGCGCTGTTCGCGCGCTATCTCAATGTTGGTATCCGCCTCGCGCGACGGATCATCTATCAGCCCGATTGCCGGGCGCTGGCGGTGGCCTGCCGTGCCGTCGGCATCGAACGGCCGGTCTTCGCGGCGCTGGTCGATCAGGTGCGCAAGGCCCGCGCGGTCGATCCCAAGAGTGCCGCGCGCGCGGTAACAACCGAAGCAGCCGTCGAGCTGTTCCGCAAGATCACGCCGCAGGAAAGCCTGGATGTGCTGGCGCGCTGGCGCGCCCGCGAGATTTCGTTCCCGCGTTAATTCCCGAACAGCTTGGACGTCGGCATCGCGTAGGTCAGGACAATGGATTCCTCACCCGGGTTCTTGTCGCCGATGCCCGCATTCGAAAGATGATAAATCTCAAGGCCCAGACGTGAGCGGTCGTCGAAGCGCCACGCCAGCTCGCCGCCGGAGCGGAATTCGACCGTGTGGCCTAGATCGAGACCGTCGCCCCGGCGATAGATACCGGGCGCGAAGCTCGGCCGGAAGACCAGCCGCTTGCCGAGGAAGATGTCCAGGCTGATACCGGCATAAAGGTTGAAGGCGGAATCGCTGGTCACCATGCCGCCGACGATCGGCTGAAAGATCCACAGCTTGTAGTCGGACCGGTATTGCAGCCCAAGTTCGGCGGCCGTGTTCTTCTGCCGGTTAAAATCGAACTTACCAGCGGAGATCATAAGGAAGGACGGGTCCTGGGCCTGGGCCGGCATGGCTCCCAGAGCAAGAACGAATCCCGCAGCGGCGAGGGCCGCGCGGCTGAAACCTTTGATTCGATTGATGGCTTTACCCAAGACGTCCCCCTGTACCTGGACCCAAGGCTATACCAACCGGACGCGTCCGGCGCAAGCCATGCGCCCTGGCGCCACTGGCAGAAATCCGTGAATGAAACCCGAGGCTGGCGCGTTATCGGCCATCATCACTATGGAGCCTGCCACATGACACGTTGGCTTGTTCGGCTCATGGCCCTCACGGGCGCCCTCGCCGGGATGGCGGTTTCCCTGCCTGCCGTCACGTCGCCCGCCAAGGCGGACAGTTTCCGTCTCAGCTTCAGTTCAGGCGGCTATGGCCATGGCTACGGCCATCGCCGGCATCACCACCATCATTATCGGCCGCACCACTATGGGTACCGCTATTACGGGCCGCCGGTCGTGTATGCGCCGCCGCCGGTCTACTACGCGCCTCCACCGCCCCGGGTCGTGTACGTCCCGCCATCGCCTGCCTATGCGCCGACCTACAGCGCAATGCCGACCGTCACCGGGACGGCGCCAGCCTATCGCACCGCCGATGGCCGCTACTGCCGTGAGTATCAAAGTTCGGTGTCGGTTGGTGGCGGCATGCAACCGAGCTACGGCACCGCATGTCTGGAACCGGACGGAAGCTGGCGGATCGTGGATTGAGGGAGGTTGCCGCTTACAGCGCCTTGTAGCGTTCCATCGCGGCGACGAGAGCCGAGCGGATGCCGGGCTCCATCGCCGAATGCCCGGCATCGGGCACCACGACATAGGTCGCTTCCGGCCAAGCGCGGACCAGATCGTCGGCACTGACAATCGGACAGACCATGTCGTAGCGCCCCTGCACGATCGTGCCCGGAATACCGGACAGGCGGCGCGCGTCGCGCAGCAGCTGATCGTTCTCGAGAAAACTGTCATGCCGGAAAAAATGCGCCTCGATGCGCGACAGCCCGAGCGCCATACGGTCTTCCGCGAAGGCGGATACCGTTTCGGGGCTCGGCATCAGGGTCGAGCACGCACCTTCGTAGGTGCTCCATGCGCGCGCCGCCGGCATGTGGACGGTCGGATCGGGATCGTTCAGGCGACGAAAATACGATTCCAGCAGATCGCCGCGCTCGGCTTCGGGAATGAAATTCGCGAAGGCGCGCCAGGCCTCCGGAAAGACGTGCCGCAATCCGTACAGGAACCAGTCGATCTCCAGCTTCCGGCAGAGGAAGATGCCGCGCAGGATCAGCGCCCGGCAACGCGCCGGGTGCGCCTCGCCATAGGCGATGGCCAGGGTCGAGCCCCACGAGCCGCCGAACACCAGCCAGCTGTCGATGCCGAGATGACGGCGCAGTTTCTCGATATCGGCGACCAGGTGCGGTGTCGTGTTGTCGACGAGATCGCCATGCGGCAGCGAACGGCCCGCGCCGCGCTGGTCGAACACCACCACGCGATAATGATTGGGATCGAAGAAGCGGCGATGCGCCGGGGTCGAGCCGGCACCTGGACCGCCATGCAGGAACACCACGGGGACGCCCTTGGGATTGCCGCTCTGCTCCCAATACATGACGTGCCGGCCATCAAGATCCAGCATCCCGGAGGCGTAAGGCTCGATCGGCGGATAGAGATCGGAGCGGTGAGGGGCGGAATCAGCGGCGGCCATAACTCCAGCAATGCCGTGCCGGGCGTCGCGCGTCAACCGGATCGCGCATGGCCAAAATAATACCGATCTGGCAGCGGGTTGCCGTGCTTCTGGCGGTCGTTACCGGCCTCCCGGCGGGCGCGCAACCGTTCCCGGCCGGACCGGCGACAGGTGAAACGGTAGCCATGTCCGAGATCATCGATGGCGAAACTCTCCGCCTGAAAGACGGGCGGGTGGTGCGGCTGGCCGCCATCGTTGCACCCAGACCACCCTTGCCGCGCAGCGGAACCCAGGCCCGGCCCGACCCCGCTCTCGACGCCCTCGTCCTGTCGGCCCGCAGTGCGCTCGCAGACCAAGCCAGCGGTCGGCCGTTAACAATCCACCCAACGACGCGCCATGCCGATCGCCATGGCCGCATTGTCGCGCATGTCATCGACCATAAAGGCAACTGGCTCCAGGCCGGTCTGGTGCGGCGCGGACTGGCAAGGGTCGATACGACAGGTCCGTCGGACATCGACCTGACGGTCCTCCTGCAGACCGAAGCAGAAGCGCGGCGCTACCGGCGTGGCCTCTGGGCGCATTTTGCCTTTCGTCCGCGCAAGGCCGATGAGGCCGGACGCTGGATCGACACGTTTCAGCTTGTCGAAGGAACGGTCGCCACCGGTGTAAACAACCGGGCCGCATCGCTGACCCTGATCGGCGAACGCACCCCGCCATTCACGATCGTTATTCCCGGCAAGGTCCGCGTGGCATTTCGGCAGCACGATCTTTCTCCGGTGGCCCTTGCCGGAAAGACCATTCGTGTGCGGGGCTGGATCCGCTGGCGCAACGGTCCGTATATCGAGGCGCTCAATCCGGCGCAGATCGAGATGACGGAACCGATCGTTGCGAGAAGCGACTAGGCTTCGAGACGATCCAGGATTTCGCCGTCGGGAGAAAGACAGACCGTGACCAGCGGACCGCCGGAGCCGCATTTGCCATCGACGGTCAGCGTATGGGTGCCGACCTCGATCCCGTCTGTTGTCTGCGCGGCACCGCGCGCGAAGCCGCGCACGACCAGCTTGAAGCCTTCATAGGGTGCCGCAATGCGGCGCCAGTTCGCATGGCCCCACCACAACGCGTCGCCCTGCGCCGATAACGGCTGACTGGGATCGATGCCGGCATGCACGAATAGCAGGCCACGATCGTCAGTATGTGCCGCCCGCCGCAACGCGCTGATCAGCGCACGATGACCGGGCCTGGCGCCCATGCCCTGCCGCAGCGATTCCGTCCAGCGGCCGATTCCCATCGGCCCCTCGCGCATGGCCGAACGGCCACGCTCGGGATCGCCGCCGTAATCGCGGATCGTCGCGGACAGTCCCTGCTGCAGCATCCATTCCAGGACATCGCGGGGATTCACCGCGAACTGCAGCTGCAGCAGCTTCTGCCACATCTCCTCCTGGCTGCCGCGCAGATACACCACGTCGGAGGCGAACATACGCGGCCGCGAAATGATGGCGCGGCGAAAGTAGAGAAGCTCGTCGATGGTCGCGGCGACGTTGGGCCCGCCACCGAGATAATTTCCGAGATAGACCAGACGGTCTCCGGCCTCGAAGCGATCACTCAGCAATGTGTGAAGACCAACCAGCCGATCGACCTGGCCGTGGATCGCGGACACCGCCCAGACGCGGGTCGCCCGGCGAATGATGGCGAATTTGTCATTCGCAGCGGTGGAGGCAGGTTTTTCCGCGACTCGACGGGCAGTTTGCATGTCGGATCGCAGATATAGCGGTCCGGCGGCGTTTAGACACAACAAAAATAGGGCAAAAAGAAAACGGCGGGTGTCATAAACACCCGCCGTTCAAAAATTAACGACCGCAGACGCGATCAGGCGGCCTTGAGCATGGCCTCCAGACGCTGTGCGGCAACATCTTCGGCGATGCGCTCGACAGCGGCGAACTCGCGCGCCAGACGGTCGAGAGCGGCCTGATACATCTGGCGCTCGCTGAACGACTGGTCGGGCTGGCCCGCATTGCGATAGAGGTCGCGGACGACTTCCGCGATCGACCGCGGATCGCCCGAATTGATCTTTGCTTCGTATTCCTGGGCCCGGCGGCTCCACATCGTGCGCTTGATCCGCGAGCGGCCTTTCAGCGTCACGAGAGCCGTTCCCATCTCTTTCTTGGTGCACAGGCGGCGAAGGCCCGACGTCTTGGCCTTCATGACCGGCACGCGCAGCGTCATGCGGTCCTTGTCGAACTGGATGACCAGCAGACGAAGTTTCTGACCAACGATTTCCTGCGTCTCAATGCTGGCGATCTTGCCGACGCCATGGGTCGGATAGACAACGTGATCGCCGGCGGAATAGCCGATGTCGTCGACTTCCTTCGCAACCTTCTTGATGCCGGTCTTGGTCTTGGTGGTCGTGGTCATAATAATGTGGCCTTTCCTACCTACCGTGCGCCGACCGTCAGGGCCCCGCCCGACACAATCGTTCCCACGGCACGGCTGGCGGGCTTTGCCGGCAGTGCGGGTCGATCCATCATGTCGCGGGCTAGGCTCGATACGGTCCCGGAAACTCGACGCCTAGGGTCCACTCGGGCATGTCAGTGAGCTACCCGATTAATGTTGTAAACGTATCACAATTTCGGATTATTTGCACCCCCTGACCTTGGGGTGATTATCCTAAAATTGTGACCAACAGCTTATAGCTGGCTATTTAGCAGCAGGTTTGGGACTAAAATGCTTCTCAAATTTATCTGGGATATCTTTCCAGGTGTCCGCATCGGTCGGGGCTTCCCCCTTTTTGGTAATATTCGGCCATTCCTCGGCATATTGGGTGTTCACGGACACCCATTTCTCGGCCCCCGGGTCGGTATCGGGCTTGATCGCGTCGGCCGGGCATTCCGGCTCGCAGACGCCGCAGTCGATGCATTCCGAGGGTTTGATGACGAGCATGGTCTCGCCCTCGTAGAAACAATCCACGGGGCACACTTCCACGCAGTCCATGTACTTGCACTTGATGCACGCTTCAGTGACGACGTAAGTCATCCTCGACACACTCCGACAACACGGGCCGACAGGAACTGGCGCCGGCAACACACTCGGGAAAACGGCGTCCGGTTAACACGCTGGTTTCTCAGGCGCAACCCTGCCTGATTTAGGGACAAACGGCGCGTTCTGAAAAGGAAACGCCGCTACCCTTCCCGGGCAACGGCGTCCCGATGCAAGTCTTCGCAGTATTAAAGCGTCGATGCCCGATGCGCGGGAGCGCCGCGCATCCGCCGCACCACCCACGCCACCGCCTCGCCGCAGGCAATAGCGATGACCGCAGCCAGGACCGGCTTCAGGCTCGTCAGTACCGAGAAAATCGCGGCCTGTTCGATATCGGCGCCCGGCTGGGCGACCGAATATCCAAAGGCGCTGGCGATGAAGGCGACGATCATCGGCGCCCGCGCGATCAGGATGCGACTGGCCACCTGCAGCAGGACCGCACCGCCGGCCAACGCCGCCGCTCCCACCGCTTCGCCCGCCACGGTCGACACCAGCGGTGCCGGCGGCGGTGCGACGATACGGCCGGAAACCACGATCAGGATGGCTCCCAACAGCGGGATCGCCTCATGCATCCAGTGCGCATTGGCATCGATCCACGGCTGCAGCGCCGGATCGGTGATGATCACTTCGCCGCCGATATAGCCGATCAGCGCCGCACCGCCCGGGATGATGATCGGGAAGCGATTGATCAGATTGATCAGCAGGCTGGCGCCGTAGACGACCAGCGGTATGCTGATCAGCAGACCGATCACCAGTAGCAGGATGTCGCCTTTCGCCGCCGCGGCGACCGCGATGACGTTGTCGAGGCTCATCACCGCATCGGCGATCAGGATGATCTTGACCGCGCCCATGAGATTGGCGGCCGCGTCGACCTCGTTGTGGTCGTCCTGCGGCATCATCAGCTTGTAGCCGATCCAGAACAGCAGCAGGCCACCGGCGAGCTTCAGGAAAGGAATGCTCAGCAGATAGACGATGAAGATCGTAAACACCACCCGCAGCAGGACCGCAGCCCCGGCGCCGAGAATGATGCCCCATTTCTGCTGCTGCGGCGGTAGCGTACGGCAGGCCAGCGCGATCACCACCGCGTTGTCGCCGGATAGAATGATGTTGATGCCGATGATCTGGATTAATGCGAGCCAAAATGGCGCGTCGAGTTCCACGGATTACCCTCCTCCTGGAATTACTGGTCCTCCTCCTCCATCGGTCCGTCAACGCCCTCACGAAGACGGTCAATGGCCCGGCGGTCCGCTTTTGTAGGGCGGCCCTGACCGGGATCGCGTCGTAATGCCGGTGCCCTGGGTTCGGGTGGCTCCGGAGGCGCAAGATCCTCATAAAGGGAACGCGCTTCCGCCGGAGGCCCGCGCCGTCCAGCAAGCGACACGATTCGGACCACCCGAATATGCGGCCCCAGCGGAAAGGTCAATACATCCCCGGGCTTGACCGAATAATGCGCTTTATGCGTCACCTGACCGGAGACCCGCAGCCGCCCGTCGTCGCAGAATTTGGCGGCGCCGCTTCTCGATTTGAAGAACCGCGCGCACCACAGCCACTTGTCCAGTCGCTGGATTGTGTCGGTCAACGCACAATGAGCCGTCCGAGGCTCGCAAACGGCGAATTTGCATCGCCTGAAACCGGCTTGCGGTCGGCCGGCCGATCCTGCCGCCCCGCCAGACGCGGCACGAACACCATGCCGGGCATCGCCCGGTAACCGATTGCGGCCAGAAAAGCGGCGAGTTCCGCCGGCGCCACCCCGACCGCATCCGCCAGATCCGGCGTCGCAGCGAACGGGCCCAGCCGCGCCAGACCGCGCAACCGCGCCGTCAGACCTTCAAGGCGGTCGACCCGGGTGTAGATCGGTCCGACCGGCACATAGAGACAGGCGGCATAGAAGCTGGCCGGCAACCGCGCATCGCGGCGCGACACACCACGCTGCTGCGGAATCTGTTTCAGGACTGTGGCGGGGTCCTGATTGTGCGCGCAGGCCCACAGCAAAGCACGGAGCTCGCGGGTCGCCGGATGTTTCAGCGCCGGCATGAAGATCGCCACCGTGCCGATATGAACGCCAAGCTCCGTCAGCGGGCCACGATCCGTCTTGGCCAACGCCGCCACCTGTTGCGCAACCACCGCCCGCGGCACGCAGCCGAGTGCCGTGCTGAGTGTATAGGCGAGACCGCGACCGGCCCCGCTGAGTTGCGCCGCGCGCAGCCGGAACAGCGGCGCCAGCTCACGCTCGAGATGCGCGGTCAGCCATGCCTGCATACGGCGGCGCACCTCGTCGCGATGGCGCGGCTCCAGCAGATCCGTCGGCAGCGCTTCGACGCGCGGCGACAGCGGCTCGTCACCGGCGACCAGCTTGCCGACCGCATGGTTCTTCCAGCGGATCAGTCCGCGACCGTCGAGCGCGAAATCGGCATCCGGTGAGTCGATGAAACTGCGGACACGATCGTTGAGATCGCGGCGAAGCGCCTTGTTGGCGACCGCCAGCAATCCGCGCGCGGCATCCCGTGTCTCGGCATCGGCAACGAAATTGAACCCTTCGAGCCGTCCCGCGAATTCACCCTCGATCAGCACATCGCCCTTCGCCGTGACGGCGGCGGCGAGGTCGGTCTGATCGCGCCGGGCCCGCGCCAGCACCGACGCGCGGCGATCGACGAAGCGCTGGGTCAGACGCTCATGCAGCACATCGGACAGGCGGTCCTCCACCTCGCGCGCGCGATCCTGCCAGTGCGCGGCATCGGCGAGCCAGGTCGGGCGATGCGAAACATAGGTCCAGGTGCGGATGCGCGCGAGACGCCCCAGCAGCGTGTCGATATCGCCGTCGACGGAGCTCAGCGTCGCCACCTGGCTGGCGATCCAGTCGGTCGGCAGTTTTCCGTCGCGGCGCAGATGCTTGAAGATGCGGCCGACCAGATTCACATGCGCATCGCCGAGCGCCTTGCGGAAATCAGGGATCTGGCAGGTTTCCCACAGCAGCCGCACGCCATCGCGGCCGTTGGCCAGCGACAGGATGTCCGGATCGCCGGCCAGCGCCATTAGGGTCATGTGGTCGTCGGCGTTGCGGGTCCGCATCAGGAATGGTGCGGGCGGTTGCGCATCGAGGCTGCGAAGCAGCGCATGCGGCGCGTTGAAATCAAGATCGGCATTGCGCCATTGGAAGGTCTTCAGCGGCAGGAAGCGGTGTTCCTCGATGGCCGTGACCGTCTCGGCATCCAGCGGGCCGATATCGCGGCCGCTGGCGCTGGTGGTCGTGCCGAAGGTGCCGTCGTTCATGTGCCGTCCGGCGCGGCCGGCGATCTGGCCAAGTTCGGCGGCCGACAGATGCCGCATGCCGCGCCCGTCGAACTTCGTCAGCTGCGCGAAGGCGACATGGTCGATATCCATGTTGAGGCCCATGCCGATCGCATCGGTGGCGACCAGATAATCGACCTCGCCCGCCTGATACATCGCGACCTGCGCGTTGCGGGTGCGCGGGCTGAGCGCCCCGAACACCACCGCGGCACCGCCGCGCTGCCGCCGCACCAGCTCGGCCATGCCGTAAACTTCGGCCGCGGAGAATGCGACGGCGCAGGAGCGCCGGGGTAGGCGGGTGATCTTCTTGGGTCCGGTGTAGGTGAGTGTCGAAAAACGCGGCCGGACCACAAATTCGACACCCGGGACCAGCGCGCGGATGAGACGCTTGGCCGTCTCGGCCCCCAGCAGCATCGTCTCGGCATAGCCACGGGCATGCAGCAGGCGGTCGGTGAAGACATGGCCGCGCTCGCGGTCGGCGCACATCTGGATTTCATCGATGGCGAGGAAGGCCACCTCGCGATCCAGCGGCATCGCCTCGACGGTGCAGACGAACCAGCGCGGGTTGCGCGGCAGGATACGTTCTTCGCCGGTGATCAGGGCCACGCTCTCGCGACCCTTGAGGCGGACGATCTTGTCGTAGTTCTCGCGCGCCAGCAGGCGCAGCGGAAAGCCGATCATGCCGCTGCGGTGCCCGAGCATGCGCTCGAGCGCGAGATGTGTCTTCCCGGTGTTAGTGGGGCCCAGAACCGCGATGACCCGCGACTTATCGTCGGCAGGCCGCATCGACTCGGTGTCCAGAGTCATGGTCTAAACAATCGGGTCTTTCGCCCCGCGATGCAATACCTCGCCTGCATTCAGGTTGAGCGGCCGGGAGTGGGATGGTACCCAATGCGACCGGTTATCCCCGTGCTAGCAGTTTAGGGCAGCTTTGCGCATGATTGAGGACGTCTCCGTCCACGAGATTTTCCCGACCCCGATCTGGTCGGTCGATCTCAAGCCCGATTATGCCGCCGCCCTCAATGAGCGGCTGCTGCAGGAGATCGAAGCATTGATCTCGCCCCGGCCCACCCTGCCGCCGGGCGCCAACTGGCAGACCGATCCGACCCTGCATCGCCTGCCGCAGTTCGCGGAACTGGTGGAGATCGTCGAGAAGGCGAGCAAGGGCGCCGCCGAGTTCCTGAAGCTGCGCGCGCGCGATCTCGAAGTCACGGGATGCTGGGCCAACATCAACCCGCCAGGCGGGCGCAATTCGTCGCACACCCATCCGAATAATTTTCTCTCCGGGGTCTATTACGTCGCAACGCCGGCCTCCGAAGGCCGCATCGTGTTCGAGGATCCGCGCCCGCAGGCCTATGTGATGATGCCGCCGGTGGCCGAGTTCACCCGGCACAACGGCAACAACATCGTCTTCGACGTGAAGCCGGGCCGGCTGGTCCTGTTCCCCGCCTGGCTCACCCATTCCGTGCCGGTGAACGCGAGCGAGCACGAGCGGGTCAGCATCGCCTTCAACCTGATGTTCAGGAATTACGTGGCCGAGGCGAGCCCCGCCCTGTGGCGCGGCCGGGTGCGGGTCAACCCCGTTTGAGATGCCCCTTGCGACCTCACCCCATGCTCCCTAAATCCGGGGCACGACCTGCCTTTCAAGCCAGACCAGTCGGAAGAATAAAGACATGAGCGATACCCAAACCGGCGCCAGCGAGAAGCTGAGCTTCCAGGCCGAAGTCGGCCGCCTCCTCGATATCGTCGCGCACTCCCTCTACAGCGACCGCCGCGTCTTCCTGCGCGAGCTGATCTCGAACGCTTCGGACGCCTGCGACCGGCTGCGCTACGAAGCCCTCACCAAGCCCGAACTCGTCCCGCCCGATACGACCTATCGCATCGAGATCCTGCTGGATGCCAAGGCACGCACCCTGACCCTGGCCGATAACGGCATCGGCATGAGCCGCACCGAGCTGGTCGAGAATCTCGGCACGATTGCCCGCTCCGGCACCTCGGCCTTCGTCAAGAACCTGTCGGGCGACGCCAAGAAAGACGTCTCGCTGATCGGACAGTTCGGCGTCGGCTTCTATTCGGCATTCATGGTCGCCGATCAGGTCACGGTCGAAACACGGCGGGCCGGCGAAGATCAGGCATGGCGCTGGACCTCGGACGGCAAGGGCGAGTTCACCATCGAGGCGATCGAGCGCGCGGCGCCGGGCACCAAAGTCGTCCTGCATATGCGGGACGACGCTGACGAGTTCCTCGATCCCGAGCGGCTGAAGCAGGTCGTCCGCCAGTATTCCGACCACATCGCGCTGCCAATCCTGCTGGGCGGCGCGAACGGCGAGACGCTCAATCAGGGCTCCGCCTTGTGGATGCGCTCCAAAAGCGAAGTGACGCCGGAGCAGTACAAGGAGTTCTATCACCACGTCAGCCATGGGATGGATGAGCCGTTTCTCACCATGCACTGGCGCGCCGAAGGCAAGATCGAATACGCGGGACTGCTGTTCGTCCCGACGATGCCCCCGCTCGACCTCTACAACGCCGACCGCAAGCATGGCGTGAAGCTCTATGTCCGACGCGTGTTCATCACCGACGGACAGAAAGAACTGCTGCCGGGCTATCTGCGCTTCATGCGCGGCGTCATCGATTCCGAGGATCTGCCGCTCAACATCAGCCGCGAGATGCTGCAGAACAATCCGGTTCTGACGCTCATCCGCAACGGTGTGGTCAATCGCGTGCTGGGCGATCTCGACAAGAAGGCCAAGGAATCACCCGAGGACTACGCGAAATTCTGGGAAATCTTCGGCGGCGTGCTGAAGGAGGGCCTCTACGAGGACCGGCAGAACATCGACAAGGTGTTCAACCTGGTCCGAATGAAGACGACGCACGGGCCCGGCCTGCACACGCTGGTCGACTATGTCGGCCGCATGAAGCCGGGCCAGGACACCATCTTCTACATCGCCGGCGAGAACGCGGACTCCATCGCCGCCAGCCCGCAGCTCGAAGGCTACAGGAAGCGCGGCGTCGAAGTGCTGCTGCTCACCGATCCCGTCGACGAGTTCTGGGTCGCGCAGGTCGACGCGTTCCAGGGCAAGAAGTTCCGCTCCGTCACGCGCGGCGCCGCCGACCTGTCCAAGATCGAGACCACCGACGAAGAAAAGAAGAAAAGCGACGAAAAGAAAGACGATACGCCGGACCTGGCACCGCTGCTGGCGATGTTCCGCCTGGCGCTGCAGGATACGGTGAAGGACGTGCGCCTCTCGGAGCGCCTGACCGACAGTCCGGTCTGCCTCGTCGCCGACGATACCGATCTCGATATCCATCTCGAGCGCATGCTGCGCCAGCACAAGCAGCTCAATCAGGCCTCAAAGCGCATCCTGGAGATCAATCCTGATCATGCGCTGATCCGTCAGCTCGGCGCCTCGCTCGGCAAGGACGGCGACACTGATCGTGTCAACGAAACCGCGCATCTGCTGCTGGATCAGGCCCGTCTGCTGGAAGGCGAGCCGCTGCCGGATGTCGCCGGATTTGCGAAGCGGATGACGGCGGCGCTGGCGCGCGGCCTCTGACGATTTAGCGGCTGGACGGCGGGTCCACCGTCGCGGCGGCGACGATTGCGCCGAGGCCGCCGACGGTCTGCTGCTGCATCAGCACGGCGCAGCCGCTCTTCTCGAACGTCGCCGGATCGACGTCGAGCGGCACCGACATCGCCTGCCCGTCATAACGCGCGAGTTCGCGCCATTCGCGCACGACATTGTAGTTCGCGAGCTGGCGGCCCTTGTTCTCGCCCTTCACGACGGGGGTGCGGTGCTGCTTCTCGTAGGTGACGAGCGTGATGGTCGAGGGTGCCGGCGCATTGCCTGAGATCCGCAGCTCGTTCCCTTCAATGCGCAGATACTGCCGCGATGCGGCGCGGCGCTCCTGCACCGCTTCGCCGAGCAGCCGGTTCATCTCGGCGCGGTCCGAGCCGACGCCGACCCGCTGGCCGTTGACGATCATCTGCGGGGTGTAGACGAAGCGCTGATGCAGGACGCGCGAGTAGTTGCGCTGGCGGTCGCTGAACAGGCGCTGCGCGAACGGGTCCTTCCAGCCGATATAGTCCCAGTAATCGACATGCAGCGAGAGCGCGAGCACATCAGGCCGCTTTGAAAGTTCGCCGAGAAAGGCGTCGGCCGGCGGACAGGAACTGCAGCCCTGGCTGGTGAACAGCTCGACCACCACGATCCGCTCGCCCGCCGCGGCCGGGACGACCGACAGAGCGAAGGCAAGGATCGGAGCGGCAAACCGTTTCATCGCAGGCACTCTACGCCGGGGCACATCTTGCGGTCATCACCTGCGGGTGATGAGCCGTCACGCTTGCGTGAATAATAGCCCGCGATGGGCCGTTGTCGCGACATGAAGACGCTCAAACCCTTCGCCGTGGCGCTCTTTGTCGCCGTGGCCCTGATCGGCGCCGGCAAACCCGCCGCGGCCGCCGACCCGCCCATGCCGACCCCGCCCTTGACCGGTTCGGACGCCGAGGCGCTGGCGCGGGCGGCCATCGAACAGCTGGTCCGCGCGCTGGGCCTGGCCCTGCAATCGGTGCCGCAATACGAAATGCCGCGGATGAACGAGGATGGCGACATCATCATCCGCCGGTCCAATCCCCGGCCGATCGATGTCCGCCCGCCCTCACCCGACGAAGCGGCGACCTAATAACCATTTCCGTCACCCCGCGCTTGACGCGGGGTCCATGTCGCCCCGGGGCCATACACCTTGAAGCGGGACAGCGGATAGATGGACCCCGCGTCAAGCGCGGGGTGACAGATAGCGGAGGACTTGGCGTTACCACCACTCCCCCTCCCGGCAGGAGAGAGGGAGTGCGGGCCGTCCAGTTCGCTCAGTTCGCTCACATTTGGTGTGTTTTCAAAATTCAAAAATACAATCTTTGATTGCCGATTAGATATCTTTCACAATTAATAGTCCCGCAAAAAAGAAGGCCGGGGACGGCTTTACCGTCCCCGGCCTTTTGCGTTTCCGCCTGCTGTTTACGCCGCCGACTTGAGCAGGGCGCGCAGCACGTAGGGCAGGATGCCGCCGTGGCGGAAGTATTCGACCTCATCGACCGTATCGATGCGGCAGAGGAGCTGGATCGTCTCCTTGCGGCCGTCGGTGCGGGTGATGGTGAGCGCCACCGGCATGCGCGGCTTGATGCCGCCGGCGATCCCGGTGATGTCGAAGGTCTCGCTGCCGTCGAGCTTGAGCGCCTTGCGGTCCATGCCTTCGGGGAACTGCAGCGGCAGCACGCCCATGCCGACCAGGTTCGAGCGATGGATACGCTCGAAGCTCTCGACGACCACCGCCTTCACGCCCAGCAGCAACGTGCCCTTGGCTGCCCAGTCGCGCGATGATCCCGTGCCGTATTCCTTGCCGCCGATGACGACGAGGGGAACGTTGTTCGCCTTGTACTTCATCGCCGCATCGTAGATCGGCATGACCTCGCCGCCCGGCATGTATCGCGTGACGCCGCCGGAAGTGCCCGGCGCCATCTCGTTCTTGAGGCGGATGTTCGCAAACGTGCCGCGCATCATGACTTCATGATTGCCGCGCCGCGCGCCGAACTGGTTGAAGTCGTCGGGACGCACCTGATGCTCGAGCAGGTAACCGCCCGCCGGGCCATCCTTCTTGATCGAACCGGCCGGCGAGATGTGGTCGGTGGTGATGCTGTCACCCAGCACCGCCAGCGGCCGCGCATCCTTGATGTCGGAGAAGCCGCCGGCTTCCTTGGGCAGGCCTTCGAAGTACGGCGCCAGACGCACATAGGTGCTGGTGTCGTCCCACTTGTAGGTCATGCCCGACGGCGCGCTCATGTTCTGCCAGCGCGTATCGCCCTTGAAGACGTTCGAGTAACGCGACTTGAACATCTCCGGCGTCAGCGCCTTCTTGATCGTATCCTGCACCTCGGCGTTCGACGGCCAGATATCCTTGAGATAGACCGGCTTGCCGTCCGAGCCTTCGCCGATCGGATCCTTGGTGAGATCCTTGAGCAGCGAACCGGCCAGCGCATAGGCGACGACCAGCGGCGGCGAGGCGAGATAGTTGCCCTTCACCAGCGCATGCACGCGGCCTTCGAAGTTACGGTTGCCCGACAGCACGGCGCAGACCGTGAGATCGCCCTCTTCGATCGCCTCGTTGATGTTGTCGGGGAGCGGCCCTGAGTTGCCGATACAGGTCGTGCAGCCGAAGCCCGCGATGTTGAAACCCAGCGCATCGAGTTCGCTCTGCAGGCCGGCGGCCTTGAGATAGTCGGCGACCACCTGCGAGCCCGGCGCCAGTGAGGTCTTCACCCACGGCTTGGTCTTGAGGCCCTTCTGGCGCGCGTTGCGCGCGACGAGGCCCGCCGCCATCAGCACCGAGGGGTTGGAGGTGTTGGTGCAGGAAGTGATCGCCGCGATCATCACGTCGCCGTGGCTGATCTCGAAATTGGCCCCCTTCACCTTGATCGGACCCTTGGACGCCTTGGGGCCGGCGAGTTCCGGCAGCGCCTTCTCGAAGCCCGCCTTGGCGCCGGAGAGCAGCACCTTGTCCTGCGGACGCTTCGGCCCGGCCATCGTCGGCTCGACCGTGTTGATGTCGAGCTCCAGCGAATCCGTGAACACCGGATCGGGTGAGGACGGATCGCGCCACATGCCCTGTGCCTTGGCATACGCCTCGACCAGCGCCACGCGCTGCGGATCGCGGCCCGTGAACTTCAGGAAGTTGATCGTCTCCTGATCGATCGGGAAGAAGCCGCAGGTCGCGCCGTATTCCGGCGCCATGTTGGCGATGGTCGCGCGGTCGGCGAGCGACAGCGAATCCAGGCCGGGGCCGTAGAACTCGACGAACTTGTTCACCACGCCCTTCTTGCGGAGGAGGTTGGTAACGGTGAGGACCAGATCGGTCGCCGTCGTGCCTTCGCGCAGCTTGCCCGTCATCTTGAAGCCGACGACTTCGGGAATGAGCATCGAGATGGGCTGACCCAGCATCGCCGCTTCCGCCTCGATACCGCCCACGCCCCAGCCGAGCACGGCCAGGCCGTTGACCATCGTGGTGTGGCTGTCGGTGCCGACCAGCGTGTCGGGATAGGCAAAGGTCTTGCCGTCTTCATCGCCCGTCCACACCGTCTGCGACAGGTATTCCAGATTGACCTGGTGGCAGATGCCGGTACCCGGCGGGACCACGCGGAAATTCGCGAATGCCTGCGCGCCCCAGCGGAGGAAGTTGTAGCGCTCGCCGTTGCGCTCGTATTCGAGCTTCACGTTCTTCTCGAGCGCGTCCGCCGTGCCGGCGTAATCCATGATCACCGAGTGATCAATGACGAGATCGACCGGCGACAGCGGATTGATCTTTTTGGGATCGCCGCCCATCGCCACCATCGCATCGCGCATCGCGGCGAGATCGACGACGGCGGGAACGCCGGTGAAGTCCTGCATCAGCACGCGCGCCGGGCGATAGGCGATCTCGCGATCGGAGCGGCGGTCCTTGAGCCAGCCGCCGACGGCCTTCACGTCGTCGACGCTGACGGTGCGGCCGTCTTCATGGCGCAGCAGGTTTTCCAGCAGAACCTTCAGCGAGTTCGGCAGCTTCTCGATGCCCTGCAGGCCGGCCAGCTTGGCGGCCTCGAGGAGGCTGAAATATTCATAAGACTTGCCGCCGACGGACAGGGTGCGACGGGTTTTCAGGGTGTCATGACCGATGGGCACGGAAGCGCTCCTCGTAAAGGCAGGAAAGACGGAGGACGCGGCTCCGCAGGGACTGGAAGCCGCCGAGGGAAGGAGAATTACACCCTCTGTGCGCCGTTTTGAAGTGGGCCGAAGAGTCCCAAAGGGTTAATGCGCCTTTTAAAAACAGGGACTTGCCCGGGTTTTCCACCGCCACGGCACGGATACCCTGACGGTCGTCATGGACTTTCCCCGTTCGATCAGAGGGTTAGCCAGCAAAAGCAAAACCGGCGGCGGGGTTGCCTCGCCGCCGGTGCGCAAAAGCGACAGTCTGTCTCGATTGCCGGGGTCAGGCGCGGGCACGCTTCGCCCTCCCCCATTTTGTCATCCCCTCCCATCCCTCTGTCATCCCAGCGAAAGCTGGGACCCAGGTAACCCGGCCTCTCCGAGGAAAACCACGGAACGCGATACACGAACCACCCAACGGCTGGGTCCCAGCTTTCGCTGGGATGACAGTGTTGGTTATGGGCGTTTATCGCGACATCCGACGAACCACCGCGCAAAACGTGAGCTAGCGGACCGGGGTGATTGTGACGGTCACAGAACCGGGACGGTCGAAGATGGATACATCGCCCCTCACCTGCGCGAGAATGGCGATGCCTGGTTGCGGGACCTGCCCGTCACGATAGTAGATGACGAAATGATTGGAGGACCAAAGACCAAGCATCCCTTTGGAGAAATCAGTTTGCCGCGAGACTTCCGCGAGCGGCGCAGGAAGGTTGCCGGTCTTTTCCTGTCGCAGGTGATCGCGCATCGATATTGTGACGGGCAACATCCGCGCGAGCGATCGAGCGGCCTCATTGTCCGCGAGTTCGGCTTTTACCTCGCCCCATTCGGATGAGATGACGATGTGCCGCTGCGCCATCGCCGGCCCTCCCAGCGCGAACACCAACGCAGATACTGCGAACGTCTTTATGAACATGACGGTCTCCAATGATCTGCGCCCGTGGTGCTTCTGGCGGTTGCGTTAGCCGGTCGCCGCACTTCGGCAATCTGTGGTCCGGATTGAACGTACTGCGGCGACGCCGGCCACGCCTCGCCCGGCTCATCGGTCATCCATTCCATGACTTCAGCAACGGCCGGATCGTTGAGGTCGAAGCCAGGGACCAGCGCAACCACACCGGGAGCGACGCCACTCGATGATTCCGGAAGTGCGCCCTGCACGCCAATCGCACCGATACTCAAGGCGGCGACAACCCACATCGCGGTGATATCCAGGAATTTCATGTCACGTCTCTATTTTAACGGTTTCGGATTTCACTTCAGGTACTGCTCGTCTGCGACCTTCTCCATCCAGTCGACGGTCTTACCGCCGACCACGTAGGCGCCATCAGGGCGAGCGAAAAAAGTCGCGGCTTTAAACTGGTTCACGGCGTTCTCCGTCCTGCGTGACCCCTGATTTAGCGCAGGCGCAGTCCTGCCATTAGTCGGTATAATCGGCATGGACTTATGAGCGGAGGCCATGAATGGCACGCAGCAATCTGAACGACCTCCACGCTTTCGTTTCGGTGGCGCGGGAGCGGAGTTTCACCAAGGCGGCAGCCAAGCTTGGCGTGTCGCAGTCGGCGCTCAGCCACGCAATGCGCGAGCTGGAGGCGCGGCTGGGTTTGCGGTTGCTGACCCGGACGACGCGGAGCGTCGCGCCGACAGAGGCGGGAGAGCGCCTTCTTCTTACCATCGGCCCGCGGCTGGAGGAGATCGATGCCGAGCTCGCCTCCTTGCGCGAACTACGGGAGAAGCCGGCCGGCACCATTCGCATCTCGGCCACCGATCATGCCGCCGATACGATCCTGCTGCCGAAGCTGGCGCCGGTTCTGCGTGAGTACCCCGATATCAAAGTTGAGATCGTTGTCGATTATCGCCTGATCGACATTGTCGCCGAGCGGTTCGATGCGGGTGTGCGCGATGGCGAGCAGGTCGCCAAGGATATGATCGCGGTGCCGATTGGGCCGGATATCCGCATGGCAGCTGTTGCGGCACCGTCTTATTTCAGGAAGCGCCCGGTACCCAAGACGCCGCAGGAGCTGATCAGCCACAATTGCATCAATCTGCGCCTGACGACACGCGGCGACCTCTATGCATGGGAGTTTGAGAAGGGGCGCAAGAAACTGAATGTGCGTGTCGACGGCCAGCTCACCCTCAACACCCCGGCGCAGCTCCTGAGTGCGGCTCTCGCCGGGTACGGCCTAGCCTATGTGTCGGACGAGGCGGCGCGGCCGTATATCGAAAGGGGCCGCCTCAAACATGTGCTTGAGGACTGGTCGCCGCCGTGGGCCGGCTATCACCTCTACTACCCAAGCCGCCGCCAACCCTCCGCGGCCTTCAAGGTGATCGTGGACGCGTTGCGTTATCGCGAGTGAGTGACGTGCATCTATGAGCAATGCTCATAGGCCCATGCGGATTTCACCGTCTAGTTGTTAAAGCACTGCTCCCGCACAGTTCAGTCCTGACGATCAATCCTCCGCGGCGATGGGACCCTTTTTGCCGGTGCGCGTTGATCGACTGTCACTGAGTGTGGGAGCACGAGATGGACAACCCCAGCGAATTTCACCTGTCCCGACGCACCCTGTTACTGGGGACGACGGCGGCGGTCGCCGCGACAACGGTACCGCCGCCTGTACGGGCGCAGAGTACCGCCGCGCAAATCACCTCCATCTCGAAAGTGTCCCTCACGGTGAACGGCGTTGTCCGCGAGCTGCAGCTCGATACGCGGATGACGTTGCTCGATGCGGTCCGTGAGCGTCTGCAGCTGACCGGCACCAAGAAAGGCTGCGATCACGGCCAGTGCGGTGCCTGCACGGTGATCGTCGACGGGCGGCGGATCAATTCGTGCCTGACCCTGGCCGTGATGCATGACGGTGACAGCATCACCACGATCGAGGGACTGGGCACACCTGACAACTTGCATCCGATGCAGGCCGCTTTCGTGAAACACGATGGCTATCAGTGCGGGTTCTGTACACCGGGGCAGATCTGCTCGGCCGTCGCGGTGCTGGATGAAATCAAATCGGGGATCCCCAGCCATGTCAGTGGCGATCTCACCGCGCAGCCGCAGGCGACAGCGGCCGAGTTCCGCGAACGCATGAGCGGCAATATCTGCCGCTGCGGTGCCTATTCGAACATCGTCGATGCGATCTCTGAAGTCTCGGGGAGTCGCGCATGAAAACCTTCACTTACGAACGCGCGGATTCACCGGCGCAGGCCGCCGCATCCGCCGCGAGCATCCAGGGCGCCCGGTTCATTGCGGGCGGCACCAACCTTCTGGACCTGATGAAGCTGCAGATCGAAACACCGGCGCATCTCATCGACGTGAACCGGCTCGCGCTCGACCGGATCGAGGCGATGCCGGATGGCGGCCTGCGGATCGGAGCACTCGTGCGCAACACCGATCTTGCCGCCGACCCGCGCGTGCGGCGCGACTATGCGCTGCTGTCGCGGGCGCTGGTATCAGGGGCGTCGGGCCAGTTGCGCAACAAGGCGACGACCGCCGGCAATCTGCTTCAGCGCACGCGCTGCCCCTATTTCTATGACACCAACCAGCCGTGCAATAAGCGCCGGCCGGGCAGCGGCTGTTCAGCCCTCGGTGGGTTCAGCCGCTCGCTGGCCGTCATCGGCGGCAGTGACGCCTGTATCGCGACCCATCCCAGCGACATGGCGGTGGCGATGCGCGCGCTCGATGCGACGGTGGAGACGGTGCGCCCGGATGGGGTCGCGCGGAGTATTCCCATCGACGCGCTCTACCAGTTGCCCGGCACCACGCCGCAGGTCGAGCACACGCTGTCGCCCGGTGAGCTGATCACGGCGGTGGCCTTGCCGAAACCGGTCGGCGGCAAGCACATCTATCGCAAGGTGCGCGACCGCGCGTCCTATGCGTTCGCGCTGGTGTCCGTCGGAGCCATCGTGCAGCGCGACGGGACGGGACGCGTGGCGCTCGGCGGGGTCGCGCCCAAGCCATGGCGGATCGAGGCGGCGGACAGCCAGATGCCGCAAGGGGCACAGGCCGTCGCCGCGCAGCTCCTGGCTGGCGCCAAGCCGACCCACGAAAACGCATTCAAGCTGCAGCTGGTCGAGCGCGCGCTCGGCGCCGTGCTGGCCGAAGCGAAAGGCTGAACCCATGAGATTCGACACACCCGCCTCCACCAATCCGATCGACCAGCTCAAGGTGATCGGCAAGCCGACCAACCGCATCGACGGCCCGCTCAAGACGACAGGCAAGGCTCCTTATGCCTATGACCGTTACGACGTCGCGCCGAACCAGGCCTATGGCTATGTCGTGGGCGCGTCCATCGCCAAGGGCCGGATTGCGTCGATGAACCTGACTGCCGCCAGGGCGGCCCCCGGCGTCATCGCCATCGTCACAGCGGCAAATGCCGGCAAGCTCGGCAAAGGCGACTACAACACGGCCAAGCTGCTCGGCGGCCCGGAGATCGAGCACTATCACCAGGCGATTGCGCTGGTCGTCGCCAATACGTTCGAGGAAGCCCGCGCGGCGGCGGAACTGGTGCGTGTGGAGTATGTCCGAGCCAAAGGCGCTTACGATCTCGACGAGATGAAAGAGTCGGCCGTCAAACCGAAGGAGATGTTCGGCGGCGAGCCGGATACGGCGACAGGCGATTTCGCAGGCGCGTTCGCCGCGGCGCCGGTGCAGCTTGACGCGACCTACACCACGTCGAACGAAGCCCATGCGATGATGGAGCCGCACGCGTCGATCGCGTCCTGGGACGGCAACCGGCTGACGCTGTGGACCGCCAATCAGATGATCGACTGGAGCGTCGCCGAGATGGCGAAGACGCTCGGCATCGCGAAAGAGAATGTCCGACTCGTCTCGCCTTATATCGGCGGCGGCTTCGGCGGCAAGCTGTGGCTGCGCGCCGACGCGCTGCTCGCGGCCCTCGGCGCTCGCGCGGCCAAGCGGCCGGTCAAGGTCGCACTGCCGCGGCCCCTGATGTTCAACAACACTGTTCATCGCTCCGCGACGATCCAGCGCATCCGCCTCGGGACGACGCGCGACGGCAGGATGACCGCCATCGGGCACGAGACATGGTCCGGCAACCTGCCGGGCGGCGGCCCCGAAGCCGGCGCCATGCAGACCCGCCTGCTCTACGCCGCGGAAAACCGCCTCACCGCGACGCGGGTGACCGCGCTCGATCTCCCAGAGGCCAACGCGATGCGCGCCCCAGGCGAGGCGCCCGGCATGGCGGCGCTGGAGATCGCCATGGATGAAATGGCAGAAAAGCTCGGACTCGACCCCATCGAGTTCCGGGTGATGAACGATACGCAGGTAGATCCTGAAGATCCCAGGCGGTCGTTTTCGCAGCGCCATCTCACCGAATGTTTCCGCATCGGCGCCCAGCAGTTTGGCTGGAACCAGCGCACGGCCCAGCATGGACAGCGCCGCGACGGGCACTGGCTGGTCGGCATGGGTGTCGCCGCCGCTTTCCGCAACAACCTCGTAATGAAGTCGGCGGCGCGGGTGCGGCTCGACCGGCGCGGCATCGTCACCGTCGAAACCGACATGACCGATATCGGTACCGGCAGCTACACGATCATCGCGCAGACGGCGGCGGAGATGATGGGGGTACCGCTGGAGAAGGTCGTCGTCCGTCTCGGGGATTCGACTTATCCGGTTTCGGCGGGTTCAGGCGGCCAATGGGGTGCCAACAGTTCGACAGCCGGCGTCTATGCCGCCTGCGTCAAGCTGCGCGAGATGGCGGCGCAGGCGCTCGGCTTCAACGCCGCGGAGGCGGAGTTCGCCGACGGTGAGGTTCGCCTCGGCAATCGCCGTGTTCCCCTGGCGCAGGCGGCGGGTTCAGGCGGTCTTCTGGCCGAGGACCTGATGGAATACGGCGATCTCGACAAGAAATTCCAGCAATCCACCTTCGGCGCGCATTTCGTCGAGGTCGGCGTCGACGTGGCCACAGCCGAAGTCCGCATCCGGCGCATGCTGGCCGTCTGCGCGGCCGGCCGCATCCTCAATCCCAAATCGGCGCGCAGCCAGGTGATCGGCGCCATGACGATGGGTGCCGGCGCGGCGTTGATGGAAGAGCAGAAGATCGACACACGCGGCGGCTTCTTCGTCAATCACGACCTCGCCAGCTACGAAGTGCCGGTGCATGCCGACATTCCGCATCAGGATGTGATCTTCCTTGATGAGACGGATTCGCTGTCCTCGCCGATGAAGGCGAAGGGGGTGGGCGAACTCGGCATCTGCGGCGTCGGCGCGGCGATCGCCAACGCGATCTACAACGCTACCGGCGTGCGCGTGCGCGATTATCCGATCACCCTCGACAAGCTGCTGGGCCGGATGCCCGCCGTCGATATGGCGGACGCAAGATAGAGGATCTTACTCTGCGGTGGCCAGCCGCCGGCGGGGTTTCCCCACCGGCGGCGCAATTCGCTTACTTCAGCTTGTCGAACATCGTGGCGGTGCGCTGCCAGCTCTGGTCGCGCGCCGCGGCGTTGAAGACCGGCGTGTCGGACATCGTGTAGCCGTGCTCGACGCCGCCGGTATAAAGGAAAGGCTCGCAGGTCTTGGTGGCCGACGCGGCAGCCTTCACCTTCTCGTACAGCTCCATGGAGAGTGCGAAATCCTTGTCGCCCCAATGCAGCTGCAACGGCTTGCTGCTCTTCTTGATGGCATCGAGCTGCTTGTCGAACCCTCCGCCGTGATAGGAAGCCGCCGCATCGCAGCCGAAATCGTTCACGGCCTCGACGGCATAGGGCCCGGTGAAGCAGAAGCCCATGAGGGCCGTGCGTCCATTGGAGCGCGGATCGGCCTTCATATGCGCGAGCACCGTCTTGAGGTCCTGGCGGACGCTCTCGAAGATGCCCGGTGTCGCGATACGCGCCAGCGCCCGCTTGCGGTTTTCGTCCGTCGCCATCGAAATCGGGCCCTTGTCCCCGCGCTGCCAGAGCTCGGGCGCCGCGACAAGGAACCCCTTGCCGGCCCAGTGGTCGCAGGCCTCGGTCATGCCGGGTGTCAGGCCAAAGGCGCCTGACGCCATGACGAGAACAGGCGCCTTGCCGCTGCCTGCGGGCATGGCGACATAACAATCGAGCTTTACGCCGTCATGCGCGGTTACGGTCGTCATCTGTCCGGCCATCTAAATCTCCCTGTAAAAAAGTGTGCCGCAGGGAATTGAAATCAGCGCGCCGCCCCCGTCAACAAGAGAAAAGGGCCGAGGCGGGGTTTCCGCCTCGGCCCTTCAGGAACTCTTCAGAGACTGGTGCTCATTGCGGCTCGATCTTGGCCAGCTTCACGTAGTTTTCCCAATCCTTGATTTCCTTTTCCACCATAGCCTTCGTCTCGGCGACCGTGGCCGTCCACGGCTCGGCACCGAAGCGGGCGAGGAAGTCCTTGGTGGCCTGCGACTTGCCGCCTTCGGTGAACCAGGCATTCAGCCTCTCGACGATCGGCATTGGCGTGCCGGCCGGGACAGCCGTGATCCACCACAGGTTCATGTCGACGCCGGGAATGCCGGCTTCCTGCATGGTCGGGATGTTCGGCAGGGTGGAGATGCGCTTGCCAGTCGAGATCGCCAGCGGCTTCATCTTCTTTTCGTTCATGCGCGCGATGGCGAAGACGGGATCGGCCATCACCCAGTCGATGCGGCCTTCCATCATGTCGTTGATGAATTCCACGCTGGTCCGGTAGGGCACCTGCAGAGTCTTGAGGCCGGCGCTGGTCTTGTAGATCTCGGCAAGGATAACCGCCGGATTGTTGGTGCTGGCATACGAGGCCTTGTCGCCCTTCGCCCGCATGGCGGCGGTGAGATCGGCCACCGACTTGGCGGGGTTGTCCTCGGTGACCATCAGGATGAAGCCCTGGCTGACCAGCGGCGAGACGTAGACGAAGTCCTTGCGCGGATCGTTCGGCGGCTTCTTCATCAGCCACAGCGGACCGCCGAATGCATCGGACCCGCCGATGAAGATCGTGTAGCCATCGGGACGCGCACGCGCGACCGTCTCGGTCGCGATGCTCGACATCGCGCCCGGCTTGTTTTCGACGATCACCGGCTGTTTGGACAGTGTCTGCAAGGTGGTGGCGAAGTGGCGCGCGTAGATGTCGGCGCCCGAGCCGGCCGGAAAGCCGACGACGGCCTTGATTTCCTTGGTCGGGTATTGCTGGGCCTGAACCGACGTCGTCGCCAGCATGGCCATGCCAGCAAATGCGACCGCGCCGAACGCTGTGCGAATATGAACCATCGGCATCTTCTCCCTGTTTGAATCTCTCGCGACTTCGCGAGGAATTATCAGGCGTACTTATAAGGGAGCGGCGCAAAAACCGCACGCGCTAACGCCAATGCCGAGGTGGGCGCGGCCCACATTCAGGCGCACATCGGGAATGGTCGAAGCTTCCCACATAATGCGTTTTGGCCAACGCAACCTAGGGT
This sequence comes from Alphaproteobacteria bacterium, assembly GCA_965279355.1. Classification (GTDB taxonomy): domain Bacteria; phylum Pseudomonadota; class Alphaproteobacteria; order CACIAM-22H2; family CACIAM-22H2. Next base: position 2,658,719 of record OZ257155.1, read on the forward strand.
TTACCCCAATGGCGCTGGCGATATTTTCGGCAAGCCTAGCGCTTCAGCAGATCGACCCGCCGCGCGCGCAGGCGCTCCAGGGCCGCCGCCTGCCCGCCGACCAGCGCGCCGTAAGCGTCGCGCTCCACCAGCCGCGCATCGACCGGGCCGGAGCTGACCGTGACAAACCCGCCCAGCCGCTCCGCCACGGTCCGCAGTGCCTGCGCGAAGGCGGCATCGTCGAGGCCACTGAACGGCTTGCCGTCGCGTCCCCGCAGATTGATGAAATACATGCGGTTGCCGCGCGACGAAAAGCCGCCACCCAGAGCCGGGTTCATCGCCGTGGCGAGCCGGAAGAAATGATCGGCCAGATTGGAGGTCAGGGACGGCATGTCGACCATGCCGACCAGGGAGTCCCCGCTCCCCTCGCGCCAGACCAGCACGCTCTCCTGCCCGAACACCGATCCGAACGCGGCGGCGACCCGTTCCGCCGCGTCGCGCTCGCCATCCAGCGGCAGCATCACCGACGGATTGATCCGCCCGCGATACCCGCCCGGCGCCACCTCGACATCGAACAGGGACGGATCGATCCCGACCGCTTCGAGCACAACGGGGCCGAGTTCGACGATCACCTCCGCCGTCTGCGCGGCGCGGGTGCTGTAGGGCTGCGAGTCATCGGCTGGCACGACTTCGAAGGAGAGCAGCCACTCGGCGGCGTGGAGGGGTGACGCCAGAAGAAGCGCGCAGAACGTCGCGAACAGGAACACACGCCGGGAAGAAGTCATTTTCGGACTATAGCCCAGCCCTTACCTCAAACTGTCATCCCAGCGAAAGCTGGGACCCAGATAACCCGGCCTCTCCGAGGAAACCACGGAACGTGATTCACGTACCACTCAACGGCTGGGTCCCAGCTTTCGCTGGGATGACGGAATTGAAGCACCCCAAACGAAAAGAAGGGCCGCCCCTGCGGGCGGCCCTTCCATTGTCTGACCTCGGTTGAGCCGAGGACCACGAAACTGGTTAGTTCACGACCACGCTAGCGGCGGTGACAACCCAGGTCCCTGCGAGCAACCGAAAATGACAATGAGACACTGGATCACCTCCTTTCGTTGTTGAAGAACACGACTCGATAAATATGGACTGCGTCGCGAATCCTGACAAGATGTTGGGAAGCGGGATCGATTACAGATCGATTACAGCCGCACGTATTCGTATTCGACAGGCTTGGACTCCACGCCGCGATCCGGCGGCGCCAGCCAGGCCGCCATTTTCCCCGGCTCCTTCACCGGCTGCATCAGACTGCGCACGAACGCCTTGTCGGACTCGCTGGGCAGCCAGGACGAGCGCTGGTTGCGCCAGACATCCGCGGCGATCAGGTTGCCGGCGGGATCGACCGGCTGGCCCGTCCATACGCCGACGGTGCGGTTGAAGCGTGCGCTGGGCAGTTTGATCTCGTCCTTGAGGCCGGCATTGATGAGGGTCCGCCGCAGGCCGACTTCGCAATCCTTGATATAGGCGGCGCGCACCGTCTCGTTGATCGCGTTGCGCAGCGGCACGTCCTCGGCCCAGACGCCGCCCGTGCCGTTCGGCGACTCAAAACGGACCGTCGCGTTGCGGCCGTCGTGATCCGTGAAGTCTGTCTCTTCGTCGGGGCGGCCCTTGATGCCGTTGGCGAACGTCGTCGCGGCGTTGCTCGACACTTCGGAGCCGAACAGGTCGAGCGACGAGGTGAACCAGAAATTCACATAGCGCTGGAAGGTCGGAAGATCGATCGCACCGGCCCGGCGGATGGCGGCGGGATCGTCGCTGCGGATTTCCTTCATCACTTCGACGGTGCGCTTGAGCACGCGGCCAAGGCCGGTCATGCCGACCGACATGTGATAGGCCTCCTCGGTCAGCATGAAGCGGCAGGTGCGCGCCAGGGGATCGAAGCCGCTTTCGGCGAGGCACTTGAGCTGGAACTTGCCGTCGCGATCCGTGAAGTAGGTGAACATGAACAGGCTGAGCCAGTCCTGGATCGGCTCGTTGAAGGTATTCAGGATACGAGGGTTATCGCGGTCGCCGGAATGGCGCTCCAGCAGGGCTTCCGCTTCCTCGCGGCCGTCACGCCCGAAATAAGCGTGCAGCAGATAGACCATCGCCCAGAGGTGACGGCCCTCCTCCACATTGATCTGGAAGAGCGAGCGCATGTCGTAGATCGACGGCGCGATATGACCGAGCAGACGCTGTTGCTCGACCGACGCCGGTTCCGTATCGCCCTGCGTGACAATGAGACGGCGGATGGTCGAGCGATGCTCGCCCGGCACCTGCTCCCAGACCGGCTGGCCGATGAGATCGCCAAAGCCGATGCGGCGATCCTGCTGCTTGTCGGCGAGGAAAATACCCCAGCGATAATCCGGCATCTTCACGGTGCCGAAGGTCGACCAACCTTTGGGATCGACGCTGGTCGCGGTGCGCAGGAAGACATCCGCCGCGTTGAAATCGCTCGGCCCCATTTCCTTCCACCAGTCGAGGAAATGCGGCTGCCACTGCTCCAGCGCGCGCTGCAGCACCTTGTTGTCGCTGAGATCGACGTTGTTGGGGATGCGGTCGGCGTAGGATATGGCCATTACACTCTCTCCCAGTCGAAGCGCGCCTTGCTGCCGCTGCCGAACAGCTTGAGCGCGCCTTTTTCTCCGACCGCGTTGGGCCGGTTGAAGATCCAGTTCTGCCAGGCGGACAGGCGGCCGAAGATCTTGGTCGCCATCGTCTCGGAGCCGCCGAAGCGCAAGGACGCTTCGAGGCCGGTCAGCGCGTCGGGCGACAGCGCCGCGCGTTCTTCGAAGGCGAGACGGATCTCGTCATCCCAGTCGAGCTCGTCGGGCGCGAAGGTAACGAGACCGAGCTTGAGCGCTTCGGACGCGCTGAGCGCCTGACCGACCCGCGCCTTGGCGACGATGATCGGCACCTCGTCTTCCTGGAAGCGCTGTGCGATGCGGGTCCGGCCGGCGGGATTGTTGAGCACGCCATCGAAGCTGAAATTGTCGAGGACGATGCCGGGCGCGTTCGCTTCGGCCGAATCCAGCATGTAGCTGCGGTCTGCCGCGAGGGCGATCTCGAAGAAAAGTCCGGCAAAGCAGGACCCGCTTTCCATCACCGCGTAGAGACTGCGCGAGGACACGTCGAGACGCTGCAGGGTGCGGCGCCACATGCCGATGATCTCGCGCACCAGCCACTGCTTCTGATAGCGCGCCATGGCACTGCCGGCGGCAAGCACCGCATCGGCGCTGCCGGTGGACTTGAGCACCCACAACCCGACATCGGCCGAGTTCACGCGCAGATCGAGGATCGCGTCGTCGAGCTCGCGGATGAAGAGCAGCGGCCACCAGTTCGCACCCTGCGCCAGGATGCCGTCGAGATCGTCGGGCTGCCAGCCGTCCGGCGCCTTCAGGGTGAAGGTCGCAACGCGGCTATCCGCGCTGATCGCGACATCGAGCGAGGAATAGTGCAGGCCCGCGGCGTCACGCGTCTTGGTCAAGGGAATCAGCGGAATGCCGCGGCCGTCGGCCGGGCGGTCGCTGAGTTTCGCCAGCGCCGCGGCACGTTCCTGCACCACAGTGGCGAACTCGGCCGGCTTGGCGATGTGGTCGACCAGTTTCCAGTCGCGCGCGCGGTCGGCGCGCACCCCGTCGGCCGAGGTGCAGAACACGTCGGCCAGATCGCGGCGCACCTTGCGTTTGTCGGTGAGGCGCGTGAGGCCGCCGGTACCGGGCAAGACGCCCAGCAGCGGCACTTCGGGAAGGCTGACGGCGGAGGAGCGGTCGTCGACCATGACGATCTCGTCGCAGGCCAGCGCCACTTCGTAGCCGCCGCCAGCGCAGGCGCCGTTCACCGCGCACAGGAACTTCAGGCCGGACCCGGCGCTGGAATCCTCAAGTCCGTTGCGGGTCTCATTGGTGAATTTGCAGAAATTGACCTTCCAACCGTGGCTGGAGGTGCCGAGCATGTAGATGTTGGCGCCGGCACAGAACAGGCGGTCCCTGGCGCTGGTCAGCACGACGGTGCGGATTTCGGGATGCTCGAAGCGGATGCGCTGCAGCGCGTCATGCAGTTCGATATCGACGCCGAGATCGTAGGAGTTGAGCTTGAGCTTGTAGCCCTCGCGGATGCCGCCATCTTCCTGCACGTCGAGCGCCAGCGTGGCGACGGCGCCCTCGAAGCTGAGCTTCCAATGCTTATAGCGGGACGGATCGGTCTCGAAGCTGACCAGCATGCATTTCTCTCCCTGTGCCTGGACCCTAACCTTCCTCAACTCAACATGCAAGATAATGCATGTTGGTCAGGCGGCGGGATTTCCGGTCAACCGGCGCGTGGCGCGCAGCAGCGCATCCAGACTGTCATCGACCGCGCGGCTCGACGTGTCGATCGTCGCCTCCGCCTTGCCGTACAGGGCGCGGCGGTTGTCGAGGATGCGCTTGAGATCGGCCATCGCCTCACGGCTCGCCTGCATCGGGCGGAGATCGCCCTGCGCCATGACGCGCCGCATATGCTCGGCCGGACTCGCGGAGACCCATACCGTATGACAGGAACGCAGCAGCAGCTCGAAGGTTGCGGCTTCGGAGACCAGGGAACCGCCGGTGGTAATCACCGCGCGCTCATGCGCGGCAATGACCCGCTCCAGCGCGCGTTTCTCGTAACGACGATAAGCGGCCTGGCCATAGAGGGAGAAAATCTCGCTGAGGCTGGTCCCGGATTCCTCGGCAATCGCCTGATCCAGCTCGATAAAAGGCACCCGCAGCTTGTCCGCCAGCAGGCGTCCCAGCGTTGATTTGCCGGCCCCGCGCAGGCCGATGAGGGCGATGCGGCCGGCCTTGGCCGTCCGTGCGTTGCGCCCGGCCGCCTCGCCCAGCACACGATAGGCTTCGGTCAATTCGGCCGGCGACAGGCCTTCGAGAAGCTGATGCAGCAGCGCGTATTCGACCGGGCGTTCCGGCCCGTCATGCAGCATGTCGGCCAGCGGCAGGCTCATCGCCGCGGCGATGCGGCGCAGCAGCAGGATCGAGATATTGCCGCGTCCACTTTCGAGTTGCGCCAGATAGCGTTCGGAGACGTCGGAATCGCGCGCCAGGATCTTGCGGGTCATGCCGCGGCGGGCGCGGAACTGCCGCACGCGCTCGCCCAGCCCCGCGAGATAGGCGCGGTCGGTCAGGGGCTTGGGCGCCTCGACCTTGGGAGATGCTTTGCGTCTGGCGCCGCGGACGGCCATGCCGGAGGTCCCTCGCCGGGGATGAAATATAGTTCAGCATCTTATTGCGCGGCGGCCGGCCCTGCAATATCTTACCGGCCGGCCTGTGGACAGATGCAACATCGTTCCACGCGCTTGAGGGCAGGTCGCCGCAGCCGAGAATGACGCGACCGCCGATGAACAGGAACGGGAGGACGGACGTGGCCCGCGGAACATCGCGCGCAAACAGCAGAAAGAAAGTTTCGGATCGCCCGTTGAAATCGGCGCGTGGAAAAAAGGCGCGTCCGAAGAAGGCTGCGATCGGCTACTGCACCGTCGATCATGGCTGCTCGCCGCCGCGCGTCGAATTTCCGCGTCTCTACAATGCCGCCTGCGACCTGGTCGATCCCAATCTCAAGGCCGGGCGCGGCAAGAAGATTGCTTTCATCGACGACAAGGGTAGCTACACCTACGCCGCACTCGACAGGCACGTGAACCGCTGCGGCAACGCGCTGAAAGCGGCCGGGCTCGGCTTCGAGCAGCGCGCGATGCTGATCCTGCTCGACACGATCGACTTCCCCGGCGTGTTCCTCGGCGCCATCAAGATCGGCGCGGTGCCGGTGCCGGTGAACACGATGCTCACCGCCGACGACTACGCTTTCATGCTGCGCGACAGCCGCGCGCGGGTGCTGGTCATCTCTGCCGCCCTCTATGAGAAGGTGAAGCCGGCGCTGAAGGATCAGCCGTGGCTGCAGCAAGTCATTGTCGCGGGCGGCAAGGTCGCCGGCACGAAATCGCTGGACCAGCTTGTCGCCAAGGCCTCGGACAAGCTCGATCCGGCACCCACCACCTGCGACGATCCCGCCTTCTGGCTCTATTCCTCCGGCTCCACCGGCACGCCCAAAGGGACCGTGCATCTGCACAGCAGTCTCGTCGCCACCGCCGAATATTATGCGCGGCCGACCCTGGGCCTGACCGAGAGCGATGTCGTCTACTCGGCGGCCAAGCTGTTCTTCGCCTACGGTCTCGGCAACGCGCTGACCTTCCCGATGCGCGCCGGAGCGACCGCCGTGCTGCTGGGCGAGCGGCCGACACCGGCAAGCGTCGCCGCCGTGCTCAAGAAACATCAGGCGACGATCTTCTACGGCGTGCCGACGCTCTACGCGGCGATGCTGGCCTCCGGCGACCTGCCGAAGAAGGGCACGCACAATCTGCGCGCCTGCGTCTCCGCCGGCGAGGCGCTGCCCGAGGATCTCGGCATGCGCTGGGCCTCGACGATGGGCGTCGACATTTATGACGGCATCGGCTCGACCGAGATGCTGCACATCTTCCTCAGCAACAGCCCGTCGGCGCTGCGCTACGGCACCACGGGCAAAGCCGTTCCCGGCTATCGCCTGAAGCTGGTCGATGAAGAGGGCCACCCGGTGAAGCCGGGCGAGATCGGCGAGCTGCTGGTCAGCGGACCGTCGAGTGCGGCCTTATACTGGAACAACCGCGCGCGCTCACGCACCACCTTCCAGGGCGAGTGGACGCGCACCGGCGACAAATACACCGAGAGCGAAGACGGCTTCTTCACCTATGCCGGCCGCACCGATGACATGCTGAAGGTCGGCGGCATCTATGTTTCACCCTTTGAAGTCGAGGGCGCGCTGGTCACCCATCCCTCCGTCCTCGAAGTCGCCGTGATCGGCGCCGAGGACGAGAACCGCCTGGTGAAGCCCAAGGCCTATGTCGTCCTCAAACCGGGGCATGACGCGGCAAACGGCTTGAGCGATACTCTGAAGGCCCATGTGCGGGAGCGGCTGGCGCCGTACAAATACCCGCGCTGGATCGAATTTGTTCCTGAGTTGCCGAAAACCGCGACCGGCAAGATTCAACGTTTCAGGCTGCGCCAGCGCGAAGCGCAGCAAACCCCAACGGCCTGAAGGCCGGACAACAGGAGAGGAGAACATCATGGTGACGACGACCCGCAGTAAAATGGCCGTGCCGGTTTCACGCCGCACGCTTCTTGGCGGAGCCGCCGCGGTTGCCGCCGCGAGCGCCCTGCCCGCCCCGTTCGTGCTGGGCCAGGGGGCCCGCCTCAAGATCGGCCTGATGCTGCCCTATAGCGGCACCTTCGCTGCGCTCGGCAATAACATCACCGATGCCATCTCGCTCGCCATCAATGAAAAGGGCGGCAAGCTTGGCGGTCGCGAGGTCCAGTTCGTGCGCGTCGACGACGAAAGCGAGCCTTCGAAGGGTGCCGCGAATGCCAACAAGCTGATCGTCGGCGAGAAGGTCGACATCCTGGTCGGCACCGTGCATTCCGGCGTTGCCGCCGCGATGGTGCAGGTCGCCCGCGAAGAGAACACGACGCTGATCATCCCGAACGCAGGCGTGGGCGATGCGACCGGCAAGCTCTGCGCGCCGAACATCTTCCGCACCTCGTTCAGCAACTGGCAGCCCGGTTTCCCGATGGGCAAGGCCGCCGCCGAAATGGGCAAGAAGACCGCCGTCACCATCACCTGGAAATACGCGGCCGGCGAAGAGTCGGTGCAGGGCTTCAAGGATGGCTTCATCGCCGGCGGCGGCCGAATCATGAAGGAAATCTGGATCCCGTTCCCCAATGACGAGTTCCAGGCACACCTGACCGAGATCGCCAGCCTCAACCCGGATTGCGTCTACACCTTCTACGCCGGCGGCGGCGCCGTGAAGTTCGTGAAGGACTATGCCGCGGCCGGCCTCAAGGACAAGGTGCCGCTCTATGGCCCCGGCTTCCTGACCGACGGCGTTCTGCGGGCGCAGGGCCCGGCTGCCGAAGGCCTGCTGACGACGCTGCATTATGTCGAAGACCTGCCGAACCCGCGCAATGTGAAGTTCAAGGAAGACTTCAAGAAGGCCACCACCCGCGATGTCGATGTCTATGCCGTGCAGGGTTACGACACCGGACAATTGCTGGTGCTCGGCCTCGACGCCGTGAAGGGCGACGCGGCGGCCAAGGGCAACATGTATGCCGCAATGAAGAGAGCGAAGATTTCGAGCCCGCGCGGCGACTGGACGTTCTCTGCGTCGCAGAACCCGGTGCAGGATTTCTATCTGCGCAAGGTCGTCAACGGCGAAAACAAGTATCAGAGCATCGCCGCCAAGGCGCTCGCCGAGCCGACCCAGTCCTGCAAGATGACCTGAGAAAATTCTCGCCAGAGAGACACAGAGGCGGATCGTACGTTGCTGCCTCTGTGTACTCTGCGGGACCCTTGCTCCTCTTCTGACTTCTTCTCCGTCACCCCGCGCTTGACGCGGGGTCCATCCAACACGTGGCATCATGGACCCCGGATCAAGTCCGGGGTGACAGGAGAGAAGATTTGTCGCAAAAACCTGGCCCAGGCTGACGAAAGCTAAGGCCCCGCATCCGATGGATTGGCTGTTTTTCCTCATCCAGGTTCTGAACGGAGTCCAGTACGGCCTCCTGCTGTTCCTGATCGCCAGCGGCCTGACGCTGGTGTTCGGCATCCTGCAGGTCATCAACCTGGCGCACGGCTCGTTCTACATGGTCGGCGCCTATCTGGCGTTCTGGCTGACCTCCAGATTCGACAACCTCGCCGTCGCCATCCTGCTGGGGCTGCCGCTGGCTGTCGTGCTCGGCTATGCGGTCGAGCGGCTGATGATCCGCTATCTCTACGCCCGCGACCATCTGACGCAGGTGCTGCTCACCTATGGCCTCATCCTCATCTTCAACGAGATGCAGAGCATCATCTTCGGCAACGACGTGCATGGCGTGGCCGTCCCCGCCATCTTCGCAGGGTCGATCCCCCTCACCGACAACCTGTCCTATCCCGTCTACCGCATCGCCGTGTCGGCGGTCTGTATCGTGCTGGTCGGGGTGATGGCGCTGGTGATCCAGAAGACGCGGCTGGGCATGTATATCCGCGCCGGCGCCGTGAACCGCGAGATGGTGCAGCTGCTCGGCATCGACACCAACCGCCTCAGCACCTTCGTCTTCGCCGCCGGCGCCGGCCTCGCGGCACTCGCCGGCATGATTTCGGCGCCGCTGTCGTCCATCTATCCCGGCATCGGCGAAGGCGTGCTCATCACCTGCTTTGTCATCGTAGTGATCGGCGGCATCGGCTCCATCCGCGGCGCCTTTATCGCAGCACTTCTGGTCGGCCTTGCCGATACGTTCGGCAAGGTGTTCGTGCCGGAGTTCGCCAGCGTCGCCATCTATGCCTGCATGGCCGTCATCCTTTTGTGGCGGCCGCAAGGCCTGTTCGGGCGGACCTGAAATGGATCCGATCCCCCGCTGGGCCAACTGGGTCCTCATCGCCGCGGTGATCGCCATCGCCTGCGTCCCGAGTTTCGCCGACCGCTATTACATCCAGCTCTTCACCAAGGTGCTGACCACCGCGATCTTCGCCATGAGCCTCGGCCTGCTGGTGAGCGGCGCCGGCCTCGTCAGCCTCGGCCACGCCGCGTTCTTCGGCATCGGCGCCTATGCGCTGGCGCTGCTCTCGCCGGGCGGCGAGGGTGCGAGCGTGTGGTGGGCGCTGCCGGCCTCGATGATTGGCGCGGCAGTCGCGGCCCTCATCATCGGCGCGCTCGCGGTGCGGACATCGGGCGTCTATTTCATCATGCTGACGCTGGCCTTCGGCCAGATGCTTTTCTACCTGTTCCACGATTCCAAATTCGCCGGCGGCTCCGACGGCAAGTTCATGAACTTCCGCCCCGTCGTGAATTTCTTCGGCACCGATATTCTGTCGCTCAACGACCGCCCCACCCTGCTCTACGTGACGCTCGGCATCGCCGTGCTGGTCTATCTCGCGATCGGCATGGTGATGCGCTCGCCGTTCGGCCGCACCATTCTCGGCATCCGGGTCAACGAGCCGCGCATGAAGGCGCTGGGCTACAACACCTACAACTACAAGCTCGCCGCGTTCGTGCTGGCCGGGGCCGTCGCCGGTCTCGCCGGCTTCCTCTACGCGACACAGTATCGCGTGGTGAACCCGGCGCTGTTCAGCTGGCACCAGTCCGGCTTTGTGCTGATGATGGTGATCCTGGGCGGCCTCAAGTCGCGGCTGGGCCCGGTGATCGGGGCCTTCGCAATCGTGCTGCTGGAGGAAATCCTGCAGGGCCTGATCGAGCGCTGGCTGCTGGCGTTTGGCATCTTCGTCATTGTCGCCGTCATGTTCCTGCCCGACGGCTTCGCCGGACTGCTGGGCCGCAGGGCCCAGCCGCAAGGCGAAGCGGAGGCGAAGAATGGCTGACATTCTTCTCCAGACCGAAGCCCTGACCAAACGCTTCGGCGGTCTGGTCGCCGTCGACAATGTCGGCATCGACTTCCGCAAGGGCGAGGTCCATTGCGTCATCGGCCCCAACGGCGCCGGCAAGACGACTTTGATCAACCTGCTGTCGGGCGACTTTCTGCCCACCAGCGGCACCATCCGCTTTGACGGCCAGGACATCACGTCCCTCGCCTCGCATCGCGTCTCGCGCCTTGGCATCGGCCGCAGCTACCAGCGCACCAACATCTTCCCCGAATTCACGGTGCGCGAGAATTGCTGGCTCGGCGCGCAGTCGCGCCTGCCGAGCTGCATGCGCTTCGTGAAACCGGCCGACCGGATTACCTCGGTCGGCGAGCGCGCGATGCGCGCCATGGAGATGGCCGATCTCACGGCACAGGCCAACCTGCAGGCCAACCGCCTCAGCCATGGCGAGCAGCGCCAGCTTGAGATCGCGGTCATGCTGGCGACCGAGCCGAAGCTGCTTCTGCTCGACGAGCCGATGGCCGGCATGAGCGGCGCCGAGACGACACGCATGGTCGAGCTCATCCGCAAGCTGAAGGCCGACCACACGCTGATCCTCATCGAGCACGACATGGATGCCGTGTTCGCTGTCGCCGACACGATCACGGTGATGGTCAACGGCGCGGTGCTGGCCAGCGGCGCGCCTGACTCGGTGCGCGGCAGCAAGGCCGTGCAGGACGCCTATCTTGGCGAGGGCGACGCATGAGCACGCCCATCATCGACGCAAAAGGCCTGCACACTTATTACGGCGGCAGCCACATTCTGCATGGTGTCGATTTCGCGGTGCAGCCCGGCGAAACCGTGGCGCTGCTGGGACGCAACGGCATGGGCAAGACCACGACCCTGCGCTCCATCGTCGGCCTGACGCCGCCGCGCCGGGGCGAAGTCCGCATCCGCGGCACCGTTATGACCGGCGCTCCGGCGCATCGCATCGCCAGGGAAGGCATCGCGCTGGTCCCGGAAGGGCGCGGCATCTTTCCGGTGCTTGATGTGCGCGAGCATCTGGTGATGGCCGCCGCCCCCAATGCCCGCACCGGCAAGACCGCGTGGAGCATCAACGAGGTGCTGGAGCTGTTCCCGCGCCTGGCCGAACGCATCGATCATCACGGCGACAAGCTGTCGGGCGGCGAGCAGCAGATGCTGACCATCGGCCGCGCGCTCACCACCAACCCGGAACTGCTGATCCTCGACGAAGCGACCGAAGGTCTCGCGCCCCTGATGCGGCAGGAAATCTGGCGCGTCATCCGTCGCCTGAAGCAGGACGGCCTCGCCATCGTCATCGTCGACAAGAATGTCACGACCCTGCTTGAGCTGGCTGACCGCGCCGTCATCCTTGTAAAAGGACAGGTCGCGTTCTCCGGCGCGGCAGCAGAGCTCAAGGCGCGGCCCGACCTTCTCAGCACCCATCTCGGTGTTTGACGGACTGGGCATATGACCAAACCCAGCTTCGTCGATCTCGACGGCTTCCGGCTTGAATATGTCCGGCTGCCGGCAACGCAGCCCGGCAAGCCGCCGCTGGTCTTCCTGCATGAAGGCCTCGGCAGCATCGCGATGTGGCGCGACTTCCCGGCGAAGGTCGCCGCCGCCACCGGCGCCGAGACCGTCGTCTACAGCCGGCGCGGCTACGGGCGCTCCTCCCGGCGCGCAGGCCCGCACAGTTTCGACTACATGCATGACGAGGCGCAGGAGACGCTGCCGAAACTCCTGAACGCCCTCGGCATCGAAAAACCGGTGCTGATCGGGCACAGCGACGGCGCCTCCATCGCCATCATCTATGGCGGCAGCGAACTGGCGCCGGTCTCCGGCCTTGTGCTGATGGCGCCGCATGTCTTCGTCGAGGACATCACGGTCGCCTCGATCGAGGCGGCGAAGACAGCTTACGAGACGACCGATCTGCCCAGGCGGCTCGGCCGCTATCACGACGATGTCGAGCATGTGTTCCGGGGCTGGAACGACATCTGGCTGTCGCCCGACTTCCTCGACTGGAACATCGAGAACTACATCCGCGGGATCACGGCGCCGATGCTGATGATCCAGGGGATCGACGACGAATACGGCTCGTCCGACCAGCTTCATTCGCTGCGCCAGCTCGCCAAGGCCCCCTACGAGGTGGCGCTGCTGCCGGATTGCGGGCACTCGCCGCATCGCGACCAGCCCGAACACACCCTGAATCTGATCGCGACATTCGTGAACCGGGTGGCCGACGCCGCTTGACCCTGCCTCCCATTTCGCGCTTACCTGTCTGTAATAGATAGAGAAACGCCCCAAGGGCGGCGATTGCAGGGAGTTACGCGTGCGCCTCGTCTCGCTACCCACGATTGGCGGCAATGGCTGACGGTCCGGCCGTCTCCGGCTGGACTGCGGCAGGCCACGGCCTGCCCGACACGTTTCCCAAAATCCTCAAACGCAATGCGCAGATCTTCGGCACACGGCCGGCCATGCGCGAGAAGGATTACGGCATCTGGCAGAGCTGGACCTGGGCCCAGGTCCACGATGAAGTCCGCGCGATTGCCGCGGGACTTTCCGAACTCGGCATCAAACGCGGCGACCGCATCGCCGTGGTCGGCGACAACCGTCCGCAACTCTACTGGTCGATCTGCGCCGCACAGATGCTGGGCGCGGTGCCGGTGCCCGTCTACCAGGACGCGGTGGCCGAGGAGATGGGCTTTGTCATCGACCATGCCGAGGCCGACATCGCCATCGCCGAGGACCAGGAGCAGGTCGACAAGCTGCTCACGGTCCGCGCCAAGCATCCAAGACCGTCGCGGATCGTCTACAAGGATTCGCGCGGCATGCGGAATTACGACATGCCGGGTCTCACGTCGCTGCAATCCCTGCAGGAACGCGGCCGGGCGCTGCTGAACGCGAACCCCGCGCTCCTCGACGCCGACGTCGCCCGCAGCAAGGGCTCCGATGTCTCGGTGATGCTCTACACGTCAGGCACCACCGGCCAGCCCAAGGGCGTGATGCTGACCTATGACAACACCATCGTCTCCGCCTACAACGCGGCGCGCTTCGACACGGTGACGGAGACGGACGAAGTGATGGCCTACCTGCCGATGGCGTGGGTCGGCGATCACATCTACTCCTACGCGGAATCCTATGTGACGGGCTTCTGCCTGTCCTGTCCCGAAAGCGGCGCCACGGTGCTCACCGACCTGCGCGAGATCGGCCCGACGTTCTTCTTCGCGCCGCCGCGCATCTTCGAGAACATCCTGACCACCGTCTCGATCCGCATCCAGGACGCCGGCACAATCAAGCGCGGCCTCTACGCCTATTTCATGGGTCTGGCGCGGCGCGTCGGCCCCGACATCCTCGACGGCAAGCCGGTCTCCATCGCGGACCGCATGCTGTACGCGCTCGGCAATCTTCTGATCTACGCGCCCTTGCGCAACACGCTGGGCTTCAGCCGCATGCGGCTGGGCTACACCGCCGGCGAAGCCATCGGCCCCGATATCTTCGTCTTCTACCGCTCGCTCGGCCTGAACCTGAAGCAGCTCTATGGCATGACCGAGACCAGCGTCTTCATCTGCCTGCAGCCCGACGGACAGGTGAAGCCGGACACGGTCGGCATCCCGGCCCCTGAAGTCGAGGTGAAGATCGCAGAGAACGGCGAGGTGCTGGTGAAGAGCCCCGGCGTCTTCGTGAACTATTTCAAGAACGAGGCGGCGACGACCGAGACCCGGACGCCGGACGGCTGGGTGCATACCGGCGATGCCGGCTTCTTCGATGCCGACGGGCATCTCAAGATCATCGACCGCGCCCGCGATGTCGGCCGCCTGACCGACGGCACTCTCTTTGCTCCCAAGTACATTGAGAACAAGCTGAAGTTCTTCCCCTACATCAAGGAAGCCGTCGCCTTCGGCCACCAGCGCGACTATGTCGCGACCTTCATCAACATCGATCTGGAAGCGGTCGGCAACTGGGCGGAACGGCGCGGCCTCGCCTATGCCAGCTATCAGGATCTCGCGGCCAAGCCGGAGGTTTACGAACTGATCCAGGGCTGCGTCGATCAGGTGAACCGCGATCTCGCCGCCGACAAAACCCTCGCGGGATCGCAGATCCGCCGGTACCTGATTTTGCACAAGGAACTCGATGCCGATGACGGCGAGCTGACCCGCACCCGCAAGGTGCGGCGGCGCTTCATCGGCGAGCGCTACACCAGCCTGATCGACGGTCTCTATTCCACCGCCGATCACGCCCATATCAATTCGGTCGTCACCTTCGAGGACGGCCGCCAGGGCAATATCGAGGCCGACCTTCTGATTCGGGAGGCGGTCCGTATCCCGGCCGCCCCGGGAACGCGCGAAGCCGCATGACCACCGACCGCGTCATCGGCGACGTTCTCCTGAACGTGGAAAACATCACGCTGACCTTCGGCGGCGTGCGAGCACTGAGCGATGTTTCGTTCGATATCCGCAAGGGCGAGGTCCGCGCCATCATCGGTCCCAACGGCGCCGGCAAGTCGTCGATGCTGAACTGCATCAACGGCTTCTATCACCCACAGAAGGGCCGCATCACCTACAAGGGCCAGCCACGGCGGCAGATGAAGCCGCATGACGCGGCGGCGCAGGGCATCGCCCGCACCTTCCAGAACATCGCCCTCTTCAAGGGCATGTCCACCCTCGACAACATCATGACGGGCCGCCTGCTCAAGATGAACCGCGGCTTCTTCTGGCAGGCGCTCCATTGGGGCCCGGCGCTGACGGAAGAGATCGAACATCGCGCCTTCGTCGAACGGATCATCGATTTCCTTGAGATCCAGGCGATCCGCAAAACACCGGTCGGCCGCCTGCCCTACGGATTGCAGAAGCGCGTGGAACTTGGGCGCGCGCTGGCCGCCGAGCCCGACCTGCTGCTGCTCGACGAGCCAATGGCCGGCATGAATGTCGAGGAGAAAGAAGACATGTGCCGCTTCGTCCTCGACGTGAACGAGGAATTCGGCACCACCATCGCGCTGATCGAGCACGACATGGGCGTGGTGATGGATATTTCGGATCGCGTGGTCGTCCTGGAATACGGCCGCAAGATCGCGGACGGCGTGCCCGATGACGTGCGGCAGAATCAGCAGGTCATCGACGCGTACCTGGGAGTGCCGCACTGATGCGTTTGCATCGCTCACCTGCTGCATCACCCCCCACCCCATCCCTCCCCCTCAAGGGGGGAGGGGGCAAGAATTTTGCCTCCCCTTCTTTCCTCTTTCCCTCCCCCCTTGAGGGGGAGGGGAGGGTGGGGGGTCGCTCCGCCGCCCTGCCCCCGGAGACTTTCTAGCGATGGCCTTCTTCATCGAAGTCGTTCTGGGCGGTCTCCTTGCCGGCGTTCTCTATTCGCTGGTGGCGCTCGGCTTCGTGCTGATCTTCAAGGCGTCCGGCGTCTTCAACTTCGCGCAGGGCGCGATGGTGCTGTTCGCGGCGCTGACGCTGGTGCGGCTGATGTCGGTGATGCCGTTCTGGCTCGCCTTCGCCTTGTCCTGCGTGATCATGATCGCGCTCGCCTTCGTCATCGAGCGCGTGGTGCTGCGGCCCCTGGTCAATCAGGAAGGCATCATCCTGTTCATGGCGACGCTCGGCATCGCCATCTTCCTCGAAGGTTTTGGTCAGCAGATCTGGGGCAGCGACATCTATCCGCTCGATCTCGGCATTCCCAAGGAGCCGATGTTCATCCTGGAATCGGTGTTCGACGGCGGCATCCTGATCGACCGGCTCGACATTTTCGCGGCCGTCGTCGCGGGCGCGCTGGTCGGCGCACTGGCCCTGTTCTTCCAGAAGACCAAGGTCGGCCTGGCGCTCCGCGCCGTCGCCGACGATCATCAGGCCGCGCAATCCATCGGCGTGCCGCTGAACTATATCTGGCTGGTCGTGTGGTCGGCCGCCGGCATCGTGGCGCTGGTCGCCGGCATGGTGTGGGGCGCCAAGCTCGGGGTGCAGTTCTCGATCGCGCTGGTCGCGCTGAAGGCGCTGCCGGTGCTGATTCTCGGCGGCTTCACCTCGGTGCCGGGAGCGATCATCGGCGGACTGATCGTCGGTGTCGGCGAAAAGGTCTCAGAGGTCTATCTCGGCTCCATCATCGGCGGCGGCATCGAGAACTGGTTCGCCTACATGCTGGCGCTGTGCTTCCTGCTGTTCCGGCCGCAGGGCCTGTTCGGCGACCGCATCATCGAGCGCGTCTAGATGCTTTACCGCGAGACGGGCCAGTTCAAGACGAGTTACGCCGCCGATCAGGCGATCTTCCCGATTCCGCAGGACAAGATCGGCCTCGCCCTCATCCTCCTCGTCGCCTTCGTCGGCGTGCCGATGATCGCGACCGAGTACGTCTATGTCGGCGTCCTGCTGCCGTTTCTCATTCTCTCTCTCGCGGCGCTCGGCCTCAATCTGCTGACCGGCTATTGCGGCCAGGTGTCGCTGGGCGGCGGCGCCTTCATGGCGGTCGGCGCATACGCCGCCTACAACCTGATGGTCCGCGTGCCGGAGATGAATATCATCGTCGCCTTCCTGTTCGGCGGCGCGGTGTCGTCGCTGGTCGGCGTGGTGTTCGGCCTGCCCAGTTTGCGCATCAAGGGCTTCTATCTGGCGGTCGCCACGCTGGCGGCGCAGTTCTTCATCGACTGGGTGTTCATCCGCATCAAGTGGTTCACCAATTATGCGGTGAACGCGGTGGCGCCGGAACTCGTCATCTTCGGCTACAGCTTCAGCACCGCGCAGCAGCGTTATCTTCTGGCGCTGTCCGTCGTTGTGGTCTTCGCACTGGTGGCAAAGAATCTGGTACGCGGGCGCATCGGCCGTGCGTGGATGGCGGTGCGCGACATGGATATTGCGGCGGAGATCATCGGCATCCGCCTGCTCCGCACCAAGCTGCTCGCCTTCGCCGTCAGCGCGTTCTACTGCGGCGTCGCCGGCGCGATGTGGGGCTTTCTCCATCTGGGTGCCTGGGAGCCGCTGACCTTCGACGTCAACCGCTCCTTCCAGATCCTGTTCATGATCATCATCGGCGGGCTGGGCTCGATCATGGGGTCGTTCATCGGCGCGGCGTTCATCTCGGTCCTGCCGATCCTGATCAATCAGGTGCCGCTCGCCATCGACCTGCCGATCTCCACCGCCACCGCCGCGCATCTCGAAGGCATGATCTTCGGCGGGCTCATTATTTTCTTCCTGATCGCCGAGCCGCACGGCATCGCCCGGCTGTGGCAGGTCGGCAAGGAAAAGCTGCGTTTATGGCCGTTCCCCCATTGATCGGGGGTGCGGAGTTGTCCGTGAAACACGCATAAGGTAGGGTTTTGAAACGGCCGATCGTCGCAAGACAGAAACAGGTCGGCATATAGGGAGGAAGCCATGCACATCAAACAACACGCTTTGGCTGTTGTCGGCGCGGCGATTTTTGCGTTGCCGGCATTCTTCGACGCCGCTCCGGCGCAGGCACAAAACGAACAATACGTTCCAGCGCTGGTCTACCGGACCGGAGCATACGCGCCCAACGGCATCCCCTTTGCCAACGGCCGCGCCGAATATTTCGCGATGCTGAATGCCCGCGACGGCGGCATCAACGGCGTAAAGATCATCTACGAGGAATGCGAAACGGGTTACGCCACCGACCGCGGTGTCGAGTGCTACGAGCGTATGAAGAACAAGGGCCCGACGGGCGCCGCCGCGTTCTCCCCGCTCTCCACCGGTATCACCTTTGCCCTCACCGAGAAGGCACCGGGAGACAAGATCCCGCTTCTCACGGCAGGATACGGCCGCGCGGACTCCGTCGACGGCAGCGTGTTCCAGTGGAACTTCCCACTCACTGGCAGCTACTGGGACGCCGCCAACATCCTGATGCAGCACATCGCCCGGCAGGCCGGCGGGGCCGACAGGCTCAAGGGCAAGCGCCTGGCGCTCGTCTATCATGACTCTCCCTACGGCAAGGAACCGATCGCGGTTCTTGAAGAAGCCTCAAAGCGCCTGGGCTTCAGGTTCGACGCGATGCCGGTCACGCATCCAGGTGTCGAACAGAAATCGACCTGGCTGCAGATTCGCCAGAACCGCCCCGACTGGGTGTTCCTCTGGGGCTGGGGCGTTATGAACTCGACCTCGATCAAGGAAGCCGTCGCGGTCAATTACCCGCGTGAAAAGATGTACGGCGTGTGGTGGTCGGGGGCCGAGCCTGACGTCCTGCCGGCCGGCGATGGCGCCAAGGGCTATTCCTCTCTCGCCCTTCACGTCGCGGGTGCCGTCTCGCCGGTGCATCGGGAAGTCACCAGGCACCTCTATGACAAGGGTCAGGGGCTGGGCAAGAAGGAGGAGATCGGCGAAGTCCTCTATAACCGCGGCCTGCTGGACGGCATGCTGGTCGCCGAAGCCATCCGCACGGCGCAGGGCAGGTTTGGCAATAAGCCGATGACCGGCGAGCAGGTGCGCTGGGGCTTCGAGAACCTCAACCTCACAAACGAGCGCATCAAACAGATCGGCTTTGAAGGTTTGGCACAGCCACTCAAGGTCTCCTGCCAGGACCATGCCGGCGTACACAGCGCCCGCATCCAACAGTGGGACGGCAAGAAGTGGAGCTTCGTCTCCGACGTGTACCGCGCCAACCAGGAGCTGCTGAGGCCGATGATCAAGGAGTCGGCCGACAAGTACGCCAAGGAGAAGAACCTCAAGTCCGGCTGCGTGTCGTGAACACGGCACAGTCCTGATCTGTGTAATGAGGGGCGGGCGGCGACGTCCGCCCCTTTTTCCTGGATGCCATCATGACCGCCGTATCTGCCGTTCCGCACACCCAGACCGCGCCTCTCCTGCGCGTCAACAACATCGAAGTCATCTACAACCACGTCATCCTGGTGCTGAAGGGCGTCAGCCTTGAAGTACCGGACGGCGGCATCGTCGCTTTGCTTGGCGCCAACGGCGCCGGCAAGACCACGACCCTCAAGGCGATCTCCTCACTGCTGAAGGCGGAGCGCGGCGACGTCACCAAGGGCACGATCGAATATCAGGGCGACCGCATCGACCGGCTGGCACCCGCCGATCTCGTCAAACGCGGCGTGATCCAGGTGATGGAAGGACGGCACTGTTTCGGCCACCTGACCGTCGAGGAAAACCTGATGACCGGCGCCTTCACCCGCAAGGACGGCCGTGCCGCGGTCGCTGCGGATCTCGAGCGCTGCTACGAATATTTCCCGCGCCTGAAGGAGCGCCGCCACTCCGTCGCCGGCTATACCTCCGGCGGCGAGCAGCAGATGACCGCCATCGCGCGCGCCCTGCTCAGCCGGCCCAAGCTGATCCTGCTCGACGAGCCGTCGATGGGCCTGGCACCGCAGCTGGTCGAGGAGATTTTCGAGATCGTCGTCCGTCTCAATCGCGAGCAGGGCGTGTCGATTCTGCTCGCCGAGCAGAACACCAACATGGCGCTGCGCTTCGCCAATTACGGCTACATCCTGGAGAACGGCCGGGTCGTCCTCGACGGCAAGGCCGAAGACCTGCGCCAGAACGAGGACGTGAAGGAATTCTACCTCGGCCTCTCCGCCACCGGCCGCAAAAGCTATCGCGCCGTCAAACACTACAAACGCCGCAAACGCTGGCTGGCCTAGTCGCAAGATTCCACCCACCTCCTTCGTCACCCCGCACTTGATGCGGGGTCCATCTCTCCGAGGGTGCTGCGTGCGGCCAACGTCTGCGCCCACATCACCATGGACCCCGCATCAAGTGCGGGGTGACGAGTTGGGGGCAAGTGACGACACTGTTTCGCTCGGTCAGTGCGCGGAGGTATAAGTCGGTTGTACAGATAGCCATGAATTCCCCCTCTGCGTTCCTCAGCGTCCTCTGCGGTGACACTCTCCCATGACTGAGACTTTTGAGTATTTCGACGAACTGGAAATCCGCGATCCCGAACTGCGCGACCAGGCGCAGCTTGATGCGCTCTCCGAGCAGGTCGCCAACGCCAAATCAAATGCGCCAGCCTATGCGGAGATCCTGGCCGGGATCGATCCGCAGGACATCACGAACCGCAATGCGCTGGCGTCGCTGCCGGTCGTGCGCAAGTCGGAGCTGATCGAGCGTCAGAAGAAGAAATTCGAGGAACGCGATCCCTTCGGCGGTCTCACCGCCGTCAAGACCAGCCAGCTCGCCCGCATCTTCGCCTCGCCGGGACCGATCTACGACCCCGAGGCGATGCGCCCGGATTACTGGCGCATGGCGCGTGCGCTGTTCGCCGCGAAATTCCGCCGCGGTGACATCATCCACAACAGCTTCTCCTATCACCTGACCCCGGCCGGCTCGATGCTGGAATCCGGCGCGCATGCGCTGGGCTGCCCGGTCGTGCCCGCCGGCACCGGCAATACCGAACTGCAGGTCCGCACGATCGCCGACGTCAGGGCGCGCGGTTATACCGGCACGCCGTCCTTCCTCAAGACCCTGCTCGACAAGGGCAAGGAGGTCGGCGTCGACATGAGCAGCCTCAAGCGCTCGCTGGTCTCCGGGGAGGCACTTCCAGCCAGCCTGCGCTACGACCTGCGCGGTCGGGGCATCAAGGTGCGGCAGTGTTACGCGACCGCCGATCTCGGCCTGATCGCCTATGAGTCGATCGCCGGCGAGGGTCTGATCGTTGACGAATGGCTCATTGTCGAGATCGTGCGGCCGGGCACCGGCGATCCGCTCCCCGAAGGCGAGGTCGGTGAAGTCGTGGTGACCACGCTCAATCCGGATTACCCGCTGATCCGTTTCGCCACAGGCGACCTGTCGGCGATCATGCTGGGGATGAGCCCGTGCGGCCGCACCAATATCCGCCTCAAGGGCTGGATGGGCCGCGCCGACCAGACAACCAAGGTGCGCGGCATGTTCGTGCATCCCGCCCAGGTCGCCGACATCGCCAAGCGCCACAAGGAAATCGTCCGCTATCGCCTGGTCGTCGACCGGCTCGACAATGTCGACCTGATGATCCTCAAATGCGAGCTGCTCTCCGGCCCCGATGCCACGATCGGCGGCAAGATCGCGGACTCGATTCAGGCCGTGACCAAGATGCGCGGCGAGGTCGAGATCGTGAAGCCCGGCACGTTGCCGAACGACGGCAAGATCATCGACGACATCCGCGAGATGGACTGAGGCGCTACAGCACCTTGTGCTGGTGCACCGGGATCATCTGCCGCACTTCGGCCTGATAGCCGAAATCGAGGCGCGCCGTCACCACGCCGGGCTTGTCGTAGGCGCGCGCGATCACATGGCCCCACGGGTTGATCACCATGCTGTGCCCGTAATTGGTGCGGGTGCCGTTGGCGTATGAGCCGCACTGGCCGGCGGCAAGAATATAGGTCTCGGTCTCGATGGCGCGGGCACGCAACAGGACCTCCCAATGGTCCTTGCCGGTCTGCATCGTAAAGGCGGACGGGACCATGATGATCTCGGCGCCCTTCTTCGCCAGCGCCTGATAGAGCTCGGGAAAACGCAGGTCGTAGCAGATGGAAGCGCCGATCTCGCGGCCCTCGACCTTGTAGCTCACCACATCGGTGCCGCGGCTGAACGTCGCGGATTCCCGGTACGACTTGCCGTCGGGTGTCACCACGTCGAACAGATGCATCTTGCGATAACGTGCGATCTCGGTGCCGTCGCGGTCGAACACACAGGTCGTGTTGAACAGTCTGTCCTCGTCGATCTCCAGCAGGCTGCCGCCATGGACGATAACGCGGTTCTGTTTGGCCAGATCGCGCAGCATCGTCCACGCCTCGCCGCCCGGCAGTTTCTCTCCCGCCTCGCGCTTGATGTCGCGGCTTTCGGCCAGGCAGGTGAACATTTCCGGCAGCAGGATCAGGTCGGGGCGGTCCTCGCTGACGGCCTGCTCGATCAGGCGTCTGGCCTGGGCGAGGTTCGCCGCCTTGTTCTCCTGCGAGTTCATCTGGATCAGCGAGACTTTCATTGCGCCTCTGTGCCGGTCTGCTCACGAAAAACCCAGTGGACGCAAGGGGCACCGGTGAGTCAATAGGAAGGGGATGGGGGACCCCGACATTGCGCAACTGTCCGCGAGCAACCTCGCCTGCGATCGCGGGGAGCGCCGCGTGTTCTCGGGCGTCGAGTTCACCCTGCTCTCCGGCGCGGCACTGGCCATCGTCGGCCCCAATGGCAGCGGCAAGTCGAGTTTCCTGCGGCTGATTGCCGGACTGCTGAAACCGGCCGAGGGCGTCATCGCCTGGAACGGCCGCGATGTCGCCGACGATCCCGATGCGTTTCACAGCTTCGTCCATTATGTCGGGCACCACGATGCGGTGAAGCCGGCCCTGACCCCGGCCGAGAACCTTACCTTCTCCGGCCGGCTCCGCGGCACGCCCGCGCATGCCGACACGGCGATGTTCGCCCTCGACGCGTTCGGCCTTGGCGGGCTTTACGACCTGCCGAGCCGGTTCCTGTCGCAGGGGCAGCGGCGGCGGCTGGCGCTCGCGCGGCTGCTGATGGTCGACGCGCCGTTGTGGCTGCTCGATGAGCCGACCCTCGGTCTCGACATTGCTTCGCTCGATATGCTGGCAAAGGTCATCGCGTTGCATCGCGACGGCGGCGGCATGGTAATCGCGGCGACGCATGGCGGGCTCGAACTGGGCGCGCACGACGTCTTCGATTTCACCCCGCGCACGAACCCGGCGTGATGAAAGCCCTCATCGCCATCCTGACGCGCGACCTGCGCCTCGCCTGGCGGGACCCGGGCGGCAGCGTCAATGTCATGCTGTTCTTCGTGCTGGCGGTGCTGCTGTTCCCGTTCGGCGTCGGCCCGGCGACCGAGATCCTGTCCCGCATCAGCATCGGCGTGGTGTGGGTGATGGCCCTGCTGGCCGCCCTGCTGTCGCTCGACCGCCTGTTCAAGGACGACGACGACGACGGCACCCTCGACCTCCTCGTCATCGCCCCGGCGGCGCTCGAATTCATCGTGCTTGGTAAATGTCTCGCGCACTGGCTCACCACCGGCCTGCCGCTGATCGTCGTCTCGCCGCTGCTGGCCCTCATGCTGCAGATGCCGGGCGATGCCTATCTCACGCTGCTGCTCGCCCTGCTGCTCGGCACGCCTACCCTCAGCCTGATCGGCGCCATCGGTGCGGCGCTCACCATCGGCGCGCGGCGGGGCGGCGTGCTGACGGGATTGCTGGTGCTGCCGCTCTATATTCCGGTGCTGGTGTTCGGGGTTGGTGCGGTCGACGCCGCCGCCTCGGCGTTGGACCCGCAGCCCCATCTTCTGCTGCTGGGCGGGCTGCTGGCCCTGTTCCTCCCCATCGCCCCGTTTGCGACCGCCGCGGCGCTGCGCCAAGCGGCGGAATAAGGCGGCAGATCAAGGGTTTGTTACCTGCGGGAAAGCCGTGGAAAACCCGCCCGCGAGGGGCTACACCCTAGGGCATGCAGCGTTTTGCCAATCCCGGTCAGTTCCAGCGCCTGGCGCGTGCGGTGTTCCCGTGGACCGCCACGATTACGGCAGTGTGCCTGGCGCTTGGCCTGTATCTGGCCCTGTTCGGCTCACCGCCCGACTACCAGCAGGGCGAGACGGTGCGCATCATGTACGTGCATGTGCCAGCGGCGTGGATGGCGATGTTCGTCTACACCTCGCTCGCCATCTCCGGCGCGGTGCTGCTGGTGTGGAAGCACCCGCTGGCGGAACTGGCGGGCCGTGCGATGGCGCCCGTCGGTGCCTGCTTCACCGCCCTGTGCCTTGTCACCGGCTCGCTATGGGGTCAGCCGATGTGGGGCACCTGGTGGGTCTGGGATGCGCGCCTGACCTCGGTGCTGATCCTGCTGTTCCTCTATCTCGGGCACATCGCGCTTTCGAACGCCTTTGACGATCCAACACGCGGCGGCCGCGCGGCGGCGCTGCTGGCCCTGATCGGAATCGTCAACGTGCCGATCATCAAATTCTCGGTCGACTGGTGGAACACGCTGCATCAGCCGGCCTCGCTCACCCGCCTTGCCGCGCCCGCCATCGATCCCGCGATGCTGGCGCCGCTGCTGCTGATGGCGGTCGGCTTCACCTTCTATTTCATCACCATCACGCTGGTGCGTATCCGCGCCGAAATCCTCGCCCGCCGCCTGCGCGCGCTGCAGTTCGCGCAGGGCGCGATGGCGACTGGAACCAGCCGGGTGTCCGCATGAGCACATTCTTCGCCATGGGCGGCTATGCGGCCTATGTCTGGCCGGCTTATGCGCTGACGACCGCCGTGCTCATCGGCTTGTGGATGGTGAGCGCCCGTAGCCTGCGGGCCAGGCAGGCCGAAGTCGACAGGGCTGAAGCGCAGTCGCCGCGCGCAAGGCACGACCCACGATGACCCGCAAACGGCGACGACTCTACATTCTCGGCCTGTTCCTGCTCGGCCTTGGCACGGCGACCGCGCTGGCGCTGACCGCCTTCCAGGACAATCTCGTGTTCTTCTACAGCCCGAGCGATCTTGAGACGAAGCACCTGCCGCCCGGCCGCACCTTCAGGCTTGGCGGGTTGGTGGAGCCCGGCTCGATCGATCGCACGCCGCAGCCCGGCTCCAACGCCGTCGAGGTCAGGTTCCGCGTTACGGATATGAATCGCGCGGTGCCGGTGGTTTACGCCGGCCTGCTGCCGGATCTCTTCCGCGAAGGACAGGGTGTGGTCGCCAACGGCTCCATCGGACTGGACGGTGTGTTCCGCGCGCGCGAGCTGTTGGCCAAGCATGACGAGAATTACATGCCACCCGAAGTTGCTGATGCGCTGAAGCGCAGCGGCCAGTGGCAGGGATCGGAAGGCGAGAAGAAATGATCCCGGAGATCGGCCACTACGCGCTGGTGCTCGCCCTCATTCTGGCGGTGATCCAGGGGACACTGCCGTTTGTCGGCGCCGCGCGCAACGATGCGCCGCTGATGACTGTCGGCAACGGCGCGGCCTATGCCCAGTTCGGCTTCATCGTCATCGCGTTCGCCTGCCTCGCGCAGGCCTACATGACCTCGGATTTCTCGGTGCGCAACGTCGCCGAGAATTCCAATTCGGCGATGCCGATGCTCTACAAATTCACCGGCACCTGGGGCAACCACGAAGGCTCGATGCTGCTGTGGATGCTGATCCTGACCCTGTTCGCCGCGGCCGTCGCGGCGTTCGGGCGGCATCTGCCGCCGCCGCTCAAGGCGCGGGTGCTGGGCGTGCATGGGCTGATCGGCGTCGCCTTCCTCGCCTTCATCATCTTCACCTCGAATCCCTTCCTGCGCCTCGACCCGGCGCCGCCGGACGGCAACGATCTCAATCCGCTGCTGCAGGATCCCGGCCTCGCCTTCCATCCGCCGTTCCTCTATCTCGGCTATGTCGGCTTTTCGACCACCTTTGCGTTCGCCGTCGCGGCGCTGCTCGAAGGCAGAGTTGATCCCGCGTGGGCGCGCTGGGTGCGGCCGTGGACGCTGGGTGCCTGGTCGTCGCTGACCATCGGCATCGCGATGGGAAGCTGGTGGGCGTATTACGAGCTTGGCTGGGGCGGCTGGTGGTTCTGGGACCCGGTCGAGAATGCTTCCTTCATGCCGTGGCTGATCGGCACTGCCCTTCTGCATTCGGCCGTGGTCGCGGAAAAACGCGATGCGCTGAAGACATGGACTGTCCTGCTTGCCATCCTCGCCTTCGCGCTGTCGCTGGTCGGCACGTTCCTGGTGCGCTCCGGCGTGCTGACCTCTGTGCATTCCTTCGCCGTCGATCCCGCGCGCGGGCTGTTTATCCTGCTGATCCTGATTGCCGCCATCGGCGGTGCGCTTGTGCTCTATGCCTGGCGGGCGCCGATGCTGAAGACGGGTGGCCTGTTCGCGCCGATCAGCCGCGAAGGCGCCATGGTACTGAACAACCTTCTGCTGACCACCGCCTGCGCCACGGTGTTCCTCGGCACGCTCTACCCGCTCTTTCTTGACGCGGTGACGGGCGAAAAAGTTTCGGTCGGTCCGCCCTTCTTCAACGCGACCTTCGTGCCTTTAATGGTGCCGCTGGTCATGGCGCTGGCCGTCGGGCCGCTGCTGGCATGGAAGCGCGGCGATCTCGCCGGCGCCTTGAGCCGTCTCTGGGCCGCTGCGGCTGTTACGGTAATCGTGGTCGTCGCCTTGCTGCTGATCCAGGGCGTCAAATCGATTCTGGCCGTATTGGGAATCGGCCTTGCCGTCTGGGTCGCCGCCGGCACGCTGGTCGAGCTGGCGGAGCGCATCCGGCTATTCCGGGTTCCCTTGAGTGACTCACTTGGCCGCGCCATCGGCCTTCCGCGCGCGACCTGGGGCATGACCATCGCGCATTTCGGCATGGCGGTGTTCATCGCCGGCGTCACGGCCTCATCGGCCTGGCAGATCGAAAAGCTGCAGATGGTACGGGCGGGCGATGTGATCGACCTCGCCGGCTACCAGTTCACGTTCAAGGGCGCAGTGGAAGAGACCGGGCCCAACTACATCGCGCGGCGCGGCACTTTTGAAGTGACGAAGAACGGCAAGCTCGTCACGACAATGCATCCGGCCAAGCGCTTCTATCCGGTTCAGCGCAGCATGACGACCGAAGCCGCGATCCACACGATCTGGGTCGCCGACCTCTATGCGAC
Organism: Alphaproteobacteria bacterium; assembly: GCA_965279355.1. Classification (GTDB taxonomy): domain Bacteria; phylum Pseudomonadota; class Alphaproteobacteria; order CACIAM-22H2; family CACIAM-22H2. The sequence continues at coordinate 2,685,690 of OZ257155.1, forward strand.
GATGAGCGATCCACAAGAACCGCAGATGACGGGCGGCCCGGCGTTTCCGGCCGATCCCAATGCGGCGTGGGCGGCGCGGCTCTATTACAACCCGCTGGTGCCGTGGATCTGGATCGGTTGCGTCATCATGGCGTTCGGCGGCGGCGTGTCGCTGACCGATCGCCGCCATCGCGTCGGTGCCCCGGTGCCGGCGCGTAGCCGCGTCGTGACCGCGGCGGCCGAATAATGCGGCGCCTGCTTTATCTTTTGCCGCTCGCGGCGTTCGCGGCGGTGGCAATCTGGTTCGCGGTCGGCCTCACCCGCGATCCGGCCAAGCTGCCTTCGGCCCTGCTCGACCGGCCGATGCCCGAATTCGCGCTGCCGGCACTGCCCGGCACCCATCTCCCGCCCCTGCACAGCGCCGACCTCAAGGGCAAGGTGGCGCTCATCAACGTGTTCGCGTCGTGGTGCATCCCGTGCCGCGTCGAGCATCCGCTGCTGATGACCATGTCGCGGGACCCGGCAATTGTCGTCTACGGCATCAGCTACAAGGACCGCGCCGAGGACAGTGTGAAATTCCTGCAGGACCTCGGCAACCCCTACGCCGCCATCGGGCACGATCTGGACGGACGGGTCGGTATCGAGTGGGGCGTGTACGGCGTGCCGGAAACCTTCATCGTCGATCGCGACGGCCGTATCCGCCACAAGCATGTCGGCCCGATCACACCGCAGGTGTTGCAGGACACGATTCGCCCGATGATCGCGCAGCTATCCCGATGAAAGCCCGCCTTCTCATCGCCGCGGGACTGGCGCTGATCGCGCTGCCGGCGCTTGCCGTGCTGCCGCATGAGGTGTTGCCGGACGCAACGCTGGAAGGCCGCGCCCGCGCCCTCTCCAAGGAAATCCGCTGCCAGGTCTGCCAGAATCAGGACATCGACGATTCCAATTCGCCGCTTGCCGCCGATCTCCGGCGTCTGGTCCGCGAGCGTCTGGTATCAGGCGACAGCGACCCGCAGATCCTGACCTATCTCACGCAGCGCTACGGCGACTACGTACTGATGCGCCCGCCGGTGCGTCCCTCGACGTGGCCGCTGTGGTTCGGCCCGGCCATCCTGCTGATCGTTGCCGCCGTCGGTGTCGCGATTGTCGCGCGGCGCCGGCGTGGCGCACCGCCACCGGTCGCGGCGCTCGGCGCCGATGAGGAACGGCGCCTCACTGAAATCATGGGCGACAAACGCTGATGCTCTGGCTTGCCGTTGCCGTGATGACCGCCGGAGCCGCTGCGGCTCTTTTGGTTCCGTTGTGGCGCGCGCGCGGCACCGCAGCGCCCCGCGCCGCCTACGATCTCGAAATCTATCGCGACCAACTCACGGAGCTGGAGCGCGAACAGGCCCGCGGCCTGATCGGCACTGATGAAGCCAAAGCGGCGCGCACGGAGATCGCGCGGCGTGCTTTGGCCGCCGACACCGCAGCGCAAATTGCAGTGCCGGCGACGGTATCGCGCCGGAACACGGTCTTTGTCGTTATTGCCGGTCTAGCGCCGGTCGCAGCACTTGGCCTTTATCTGGTGACGGGTTCACCGCACCTGCCGGCTGTCCCGTTCGCCAGCCGCCTCGCACCAATGTCGCAGGAAGATGCGATGGTGGCGCAGCTCGCGGACCGTTTGAAAGACCGCCCCGACGATCTGCAGGGCTGGACGCTGCTCGCCCGCTCCTACAGCTCCCTCGGCCGGATGACGGAGGCCGTCACCGCCTGGCGGCAGGTCATGCGGATCAGCAACAACGACCCAGAATACGCCAGTCCCTACGCTGAGGTTCTGGTTCAAACGGCAAACGGCATCGTCACGCCGGAGGCAGCATCGCAGTTCGAGGCGGCACTGAAGGCCGATCCCGGCGACCCGCGCGCGATGTTCTTCCTCGGCCTGGCGCGCGAGCAGGCCGGCGAGCCCCGCGAGGCGCTGCAGCGCTGGGTCGATCTGCTCGCGTTGTCACCGCAAGACGCGCCGTGGGTGCCGATGGTGCAGGACCGCCTGCGCCGGGTGGCGACAGAGGCAAAGATAGATCCCGCCACGCTGGCGCCATCGGAGCAGGCGCGGGCGCTGGCCCAGCAACTGCCGCAGCAACCGCCGATGCGCGGCCCGTCCGCCGCCGATGTCGATGCCGCGCAATCCATGTCACCCGAGGACCGCCAGACCATGATCCGCGGCATGGTCGATACGCTGGCCGCGCGTCTGGAAGCTAACCCGAACGATCTCGACGGCTGGCGACGGCTGGCCCGCGCACGACGTGTGCTTGGCGACAATGACAAGGCATTGGAGGCCCTGGCCAGGGCGGCCGCGCTGGCGCCGCAGGAGCTCGAGGTGCAGACCGATTACGCCAGCGCCCTCTTCGAGCGTCTGCCGCGCGGACAGAAACTGCCGCCGGAATTCGTGCGTGTCATGCGCAACGTGCTGGCCCTCGATGCCAATCACGGCGATGCGCTGTGGTTCGTTGGCGTGGCGGAAATGGAAGCGGGCAATCGCGCAGCGGCGCTCGATCTCTGGCAGCATCTGGCCAACCGCCTGCCGCCGCAATCGGAAGAGCGGCGCGAAGTGCAGGCGCAGATCGACCGGCTGAAAGCGGCGCCCTGAGCCTTACTTCCCTTCCAGCGTATTGACCGGTTCCCAGTCCGCCGGCGGCGGGACCGCGACGAACTTCTTCGCGCGATCGAGGAACAGCGCCGAGGGCGGATCGATTGCCGCCACTTTTGCGAACGACTCAACGGCACCGGCAAAGTCGCGTCGCCGCCAGCACAGCAGGCCCTGCGCATAGGCTGCGGCGATCCGCTTCTGCTCCGGTGTTTCGGTTCCGGTTGCACCCAGAGGCTCCAGAATCTCGACCGGCGCCGCGCGTCCCTTGACCCGGATCGCATCCAGCGCCCGCCACGCGATCGACGGCCCCGCCTGCTCCGCCGTCGTCTCCGATGCCATGATGCCAGAACCGAAGTATTTGTTCGCGCCCTCCAGCCGCGAGGCGAGGTTCACGACATCGCCCATCACGGTGTAGTTGAAGCGGCGGCGCGAGCCGATATTGCCGACCAGCGCCTCTCCGGAATTGAGACCGATACGCTGCCCGAGCGTGTAGCCTTTGAACGCAACCGCAGTGCGATTAAGTTCCGTGAGCGCGACCTGACATTTGAGCGCGGCCTGCACCGCATGCAGCGCGTGATGCGGGTCCTGAACCGGCGCACCGAACACGGCGACGATGGCGTCGCCGATATATTTGTCGACGAAGCCGCCATGCGCCTCGATGACCTCCGTCATCGCGGACAGATACTCGTTCATCAGGGTGACAAGTTCGGTCGGCGTCATCTTCTCGGAAAACGACGAGAAGCCCGCCACGTCGGAGAAATAGACCGTGATGTTGCGGCTCTCGCCGCCGAGTTCCGGCGGCTTGCTGGACGCCATCATCTTCTCGATCACGGCCGGCGACAGGTAGAGCGCGAAACTCTTGCGGAGCAGGCGCTTGTCCTTGTCCGAGACCACGAAGCGATAGCCGGTGACCGCCGCCAGCACGACGAAGCCGGCAAGAACCGGATCGATCAGCGGCATCACCAGCGCATACACGAACGCCCAGGTGGACAGACCGACCCAAGCCAGGGACACGCCGATCAGCGCCAGAACGGCCAGGACGGGATTAAGGGTCAGGGCCGCGGCGCCAGCGAACGCCGCAAAGCCGAAATTGACGGCGAAGCTGGCGCCACGCCCGGCTTCGGTCAATGCGTCGTGGCGGACCAGATTGTTGATGGCGGTGGCGTGCATATAGACACCCGAAATCGAATCGCGGACATACTTGCTGGATGATGCTGGTGCCGTCAGCGCGCAGCGTGGCGCGGTTGCCCCTTCTATCCCGGTCGCCAGGCGCTTGGAGGTCAGCTTGCGATCCTCGACATCGAGCACGGTGCCGATCAGAACCGCACGCCCCGCGAAATGCTTGCGGAAGTACTCGGCATCGCCCTTTTCCACGCAGGCGCGCAGATCCGCCAGCGAGAAGGTCGGAATATCGCCGCTGCCGCCCTCGAAATTCAGGGCAATGGTATTGGGCACGCGTGAGGGTACGCGATAGCCGGCAAGAGTCATCGCGCCGTCGGCAGCGAGTTCCGGTGTCGCCTTCTGCAGCCGTGCTGCAAGTTCCACCGCCATCGAAGGAACGTGTTCGTCCCCGGTTGCAAAGGTAAGCGGCAGACGCCGGATAATATCGTCGGGGTCGTTGTATGCATTGAGCGCCCGAATATTGCGTTGCTGACCGACGCTCATCCGTTGCCGGTCCTCGGGCTGGATCGGATGCTCGGTGTGCTGGACCTGGCCAAGAACCAGCTTGCCGGCCTGCGCCATCGATCGCAGCGTCAGCAGGTACTCGCGCTCGAAGCCCCGCAGCTTGTCACCGATTGTCGCCTCGGTTTGTGTCTGTGGGTCGCGAAAAGTGATCCTCGACCGCTCAATCGAGGCCGGGAAGATGATATCGAAGCCGACAACCGCAGCACCGCCTTCGGTCACCGCCGCGACGACGCGCCCAATCTCGTTGACCCAGGTCGCCTGCGGCGTCCCGGCGAAGGGATGTGTCGCATACGTTTCTTCATCCAGCGCGATCACGACGGCGGAGGATTGCGCGGCATCGTGGACACGACCGACCGTGGTCCAGCGCAGCCATGTCAGGACGTCGATCGAAAAATAGCGAAGCGTGTCGAAGACCGGCGCGATCGCGGCCACGCTGACGACCAGCGCGATCAGCAATGCCGCCAGCGCGTCGCGCCATTTGATGCCCCCCATCAGGCGGCGGCGCGATCAGCCGGCGGGCTGGAAGCGCAACAGGCGGCCGACGATGGGCGCCTGTCCGGGCTTCGCGAAAGGATCGACCTTGAAGACGATCTGCGCGGTACCGACGCTGGCGCGATAGAGACCGCCGGCGGCCAGCGCCTTGTCGGATTTTGCAAAATCATAGAAGGCGCCGCGTGTCAGCTGGCGGTCGGCAATCGTCACCTCATGTTTCTCGCCGGGCTGATCGATGCGCTCGATGAGCAGCTTGCCGCCCCCTTTCACCTCGATGACCGGCGATAAACCATAAAGGGTGATCTCCGGCTGCGGCGCGGCCGCAGGCGCACCCGGCCGGGGCGCCGAACGGAAAACCATCGCGCCGCTCTTGCTGGCCTGCTGCTGGGTCAACTGCATCTTGCCGCCATCACAGCCGACCTTGTCGCGCTGCACCTTGCCGCCGGCGACGGCGCTCTGCTCGTCCCCGACCGTGACGACACCGCCGGAGATGGTCTCGCGCCAGCAGGATTTCATGTAGCCGAGGACCATGGTGTCGGTCGGCGCCAGCCGGATCACCTTGCCGGCGGAGACATAGTCCATGAAGTCGACCCCCGCCGACTTGCTGTTCACGTCTTCAACGACCGCAACGGGCGCCTGCGCCAGCGCCGGGACGGCGGCGAGGAACCCCGCCGCGATGCCGATCAGAATGGATCGAATTGGCAACATAACCGTACTCCCGGTTTCACATTGGCCATCACCTTACGGCCAATCGCCAGCCTCCTCAGTGACGTCAGTCACAGGGCCTATCCCGCGCAACCCATGGATTATAGCGGAGATCGCCGCCCCCACCGCACTCAAAGCAGACCGCGGGACGCCTGGGACCGGCCGTGTTAAGGTTTTGCCGGGAGCATATCGATGCACAAGCACACGCTGGCCGGGCCCCGGTACAAGCACGATGCGGCGGACCGGGACGGCTACGACACCATTTCCGTCGAGCCCCTGACGCCGATCATCGGCGCCGAGATCGGTGGCATCGACCTGACACGTCCGCTATCCAACCGGCAGTTCGATGAACTGCACCGGGCGCTGGCCGAGCACCTGGTGATCTTCTTCCGCGATCAGGCGCTGAGTCCCGACCAACATCTGGCCTTCGGCCGGCGGTTCGGCGAACTGCACGTCCATCCCGCAGCACCCCATGAGCCCGGACAGCCCGAGCTGATGATCGTCCATGCAGACGAGAACTCGCCGCGCGCCAATGGCGAATACTGGCACACCGACGTGTCCTGCGAAGCCGAGCCGCCGATGGGCAGCATGCTCCACATCAAGGAGTGCCCGCCGGTCGGCGGCGATACGCTGTTCGCCAGCATGTACGCCGCTTACGAGGCGCTCTCCGACCGGATGAAGACCTATCTCGATGGCATGACAGCGATCCATGACAGCGAGCATGTCTATCGTGGCACGTTTGCAAGCCAGGGAGTTGCAGACAAAACGGTCTACCCGCGCGCCGAACACCCGGTGGTCCGCACCCACCCCGTTACCGGTCGCAAGGCGCTCTACGTCAATCGCGGCTTCACGACGGCCCTGGTCGGCGTGCCGCGTGACGAAAGCGATGGAATCCTGCGCGTGCTGTACGAGCACATGGAGAACCCGCTCTTCCAGTGCCGCTTCCGCTGGCGGAAAAACTCGCTGGCCTTCTGGGACAACCGCTGCGCGCAACACCGCGCCCTGTGGGACTACTGGCCGCACACCAGGCACGGCCACCGGGTCACGATCAGGGGCGACAGGCCGCGGTGATCAGGGCCTGGCGATCCGCTCGCGGAAGATCAGGCTGGCGGCAAGGATTCCACTGAAGAGATAAAGCGGCCGCTGATAGAGTACGTCAGCACCAAGCCCGGCGACGGCATAAAAGGCGATAAGCGCCAGGGGCGCCATGACACCGGTCCGCCATGGCGTACTTTTCCAGACAACCACGGCAATGCAACAGAGCGCGATGGCCGCTCCGACCAGGCCGAACTCCGTCATGATCCAGAGATACGAATTGTGGATTTCGGCAGCCATGTTGTCCGCGGAGGCCCGGAACCCGAGATAGAACTGACCAAGGCCGATCCCGGTCCAGGGATGCTCCATAAAGAGCTGCCACGCGCGGCCATGAATATAGGCGCGGTGATCCACACCCTGGACCTCGGTGGCGGCAATTGTCGTTCCGGCATAGGCCATTGCACTAAAAAACGACTGCAGCACCGGCGATGACTTCAGGGAATACTCGATCAAGGCGCGAGAAGCGGAGAAAATCACAAAGAATACCGCCGCAATCGCAACCGAGAGCGCGGCGGCCCGCAGCAGTGCCTTGATATCCAGGCGCCGGACGGCAATTGCCAGAACCAGTGAGGCAATGAAGGCAATAGTCGCCGTACGAGAACCGGACAACCACAGCCCCGCCATGGAGATAGCCACGAGCCACTCATCACCCGCCGGGCGGTACAGTAGTCTTGTCCCGGACGTAGCGGAAATACGCCTCCACGCATCCAGAGAAAACAGGATAGCCGCCGCCTGCTGAAACCCGAACAGGTTCGGATTATGGGTCATGCCGACCAGGCGAAATCCGTACGGCAGGGAGGCGTATCCGATATCGTACGGAAGAAAGAAGAGGCGGATATAGCCAACGATGGAACCGGCCGCCGCCGCGTAGAGGACAAGGCGGACGATCTGCTCAAAGGTCAGCGCCCTGGCAATGACGAACCCCACGCCGACATAGGCGGCGAGGACGACGAAGCCGACGAGCTTCTTCAAGACGTACGAATCGAGACTTCCGATCTGGAATTGGGCCCCTGAAAGGGCGGAGAATGCGAGCCAGACGAACCAGGCTAAAAACGGCGCGAAGCCGGCCCACGGCAGCGAGCCGATCGTTAATTTCCGGGCCGCGGCCAAGATCAATCCGCCAAGAAGTACAATCGGCAGCGCAATATCGGACAGCGCAAATGTCACCAGCCGGTCTCTGACGGTGATCAGAGGCAGCACAAAGACGCCAGCACATAAGGCGATACTGGCCCATCGCATCAGCCGTGAATCGCTAAACGGCAGGTTCACTGCATGTCGTCCTGCGTTATGCCCGTCGGCCATGCTTGTCGATATATCGGGCCGAAATGAAATCGATCATGACGGCCAATCGGGTGACAGCTTCCGGGGATAGCCGGCGCAAAATCGAACGTCGGCATCGATGAAAGAACGGGGCCAGATCAGCGACCGCAGCGTCAGGCGGTACCACTGCTGCGCGAATCGGAGCCGGAAGTGTAGCGAACCCGGCATCGTTCGCGAACAAGAGGGTATTGTAGCGATACCACCACAGGATTTCGTCATCGCCGACAATCAGCGGCCGCAGCCAATCGATGGGGCGGTATCCTTTCGTCGCGAAGCGCTCGCGCCAGTAGGCATACGGCTGCTCGTTGACATGGTGGAGACCGCCCTGACCAGGCGGTGCGGCCGAGAAAAGCACGATATCGGCATGCCGGCAGAGGCTGCTAACAAAACCCGCCGCGGCGGCTTCAGGCAGATGTTCCGCAACCTCCAGCGACTGAACCAGGGAGAACCGGCGCCCAAGGTCGAACGGCCGGCTGAGGTCGCTTTGTGTGAAGCTTCCGGCGTCGAGCAGATACCCGCTGTCCTCGATCGACGCCGTATCGACGCCGCGAAGGTCCCCGATTCCGCCCGCGCGCCAGGCGGCGAGCCATGCCCCGGCCCCGCATCCCACGTCGAGCACACTTTCGGGTCGCCACGCCGAGAGGAGAATCGGCACGATTCGACCGGCGCTGCGCCGCGCATACCGTTCGGAGCGACCGTAGAACTCCCGGGAATACGTCAAACGCCGCCAGCCTTCTTGAAGCGAACACGAAGCAGCGGCCACGCCCGTTCGCGAAATCGGCGCGAGCCCGCCAGAAAAAGCACACCCGTCGCAAAGAGCGCCGGCCCGATCACCGGCGACAGATAGCGCACCTCGAAACTGACGAGAAGGTAAAGGCTTACCCATAGTCCATAACAGCCCCAGGCAACGATGGCGGCGTTCGCTGCCGGTGCATCTGATCCCCGTCGTCTTTGAAGCCAGAACAGAGGCGTTCCGGTCAGAAATACGACAAACAGTATGATTGACGCGAACTCGCTGGTTTTGCGCAGAGCGAGATTTACGAAAACCGTGGGTGTGAGATCCTTGATCTGTCGACTGTTGAAGAACTCCAGCGCATCGCGCCGCCAGCCTGTGCGATAGCCTTCCTCCGTCGCGCCGCCCGACCACCAATGCAGATCGTCCAGCCGCGTCAGTCCGCTGCCAAACAAGGTCGCCTGCTGGACAAACCGGAAGCGCTCCATGGCGGCCTTGAGATACGCCGCCGGATGGGTCCCTAACCCCTGCCAGAACAGCGTCTCAGCGGCCCTGGCCTGCTCGATGCTGTTCATGCCGAGGCGCTCGAAGAGGATCTGGTTGGCCCGCTTGGTATCGACATAGTCAAACGTACGATTGCTTTCGCGCAGAACCGCTTCGATCTGGGTCGGTCCGTCGATGAGCCCAGGATCGTGCTTTGCCGCGCGCAGAACGGCATAGAGATAGGCCGTCTGGCCCGCGGTGGTCGTGATGCGCGAGCCGGTACGATGCTCGTTCCAGACTTGCAATCCACTGGCCAGAATGAAAACCGGCGCTGCCAGAGCTACCGCGGCGACCACGCCTTTTTTCCAGCGCCCCTGAACCGCGAAAATGAACAGAACAATGCCGGCAAAAACAGGCATTACGAAGTGATAGACATCGCGAATGAGGAAGCTCGCCGCCGCAAGACACCCTGCGGCAAAAAACGCGGCACCCGTCGGCGCCGCGCCACGCGCGAGCGGCTGCAGGATGACCAGAAGCGCCGTCATGCCGAGGAAACCGGTTAGGGCATCCTCCATGATCAGGGCGTCGGTTGAGAGCGGAACTGACAGCTGATAGAGCATGAATACAAAGGTAGCTGGGACGACGCCCAAACCGGCTGTTAGACAAAGCCGTATCAGCAGGAGGCCGGCCGTCAGACTGAGAAGACCCTGTAAGGTGCAGACGGCATAAGGCCAGACGGCCCCGAACAGAAGCTTTGACCCGGCGATAACCAGCGAGTAGCCGATCGGCCGCCACAGCGTTGCCGGCCAGATATTGCCAAGTTGCGCGTCGGCCAGCCATTCAGGCCCGGACAGCATGTAATCAGCGGCTTCGACGAAAGAGTAGTTGTCGCCCAAGGCTTGCGGCGCATAGGCGATGATTGTCGCGGCCTTAAGGATTACAGCCGCCGCTACCGCACCCGCAATGAGTATCCGGTCTGGAAAAGACAGGGCCCGCAATGTCAGACTCACCCGAGATCCTCGCCGCTACCAGGCGCCTGCCGCTCAGCCGCAACAATGCAAAAGTCGAGGTTCTTTAGTACTATGGCCCCGATACTGGCAAACGATTTCCAATACCCCTCGTTAACTCTTCTCGCTCGGCGACCTTTTTAAGCAATGAAGGCGTTATCACAGCGTACCTCTTGGTTCGGAAGCCGCGTGCGGCCGCACGTCACCTTTGTGCGCGGCCCGATCGTTGCCAGCGAAGGCGCAGTCAACAACGAAGCCGTACCCTCGATCTCGCTTGCCTACCTGTCGGGCGCGGTCCAGAGCCGAGGCTTTACCTTCACCTGGGTGGATGCGATTGCCGATGGTCTTGGGCAGTACTGGCCGGTGGCTGACTTCCCCGGTTATCGCTGCCAGGGCAGCACGATCGAGGACATCGTCAGCGCCGTTCCCGCGCAGACGGGCGTCATCGCGATCAATGCGATGTTCTCGGGGGAATGGCCCGTCACCCGCGCGCTCATCCGTGCCGTGCGGGCGCGATTTCCCGAAGCGCTGATTGTGGCCGGGGGCGAGCATGCCACGGCACTTAGCGAATTTTCCCTTCGCGACTGCCGCGACCTCGATCTCTGCGTCCGCGGCGAGGGCGAACAGATTCTGCTCGATCTCCTGGAGGGCTTCACCGAAGGGCGAGCGATCCATGAGATCGGCGGCATTGCCTATCTCGACCAGGATGGAACCTACTGTCAGTCGACCGGCCTCACGCGGATCCGCGACGCCAGCCAGGTGCCGTGGCCGCACTGGCCGGAGGGATATCTTGAGCGTTTCTGGAAGGCCGGAAAGTCGGCGGGCGTGTTGACCGATCGCGACATGCCGATGATCGTGTCGCGCGGCTGCCCTTATCAATGCACATTCTGCTCCAGTCCGAACATGTGGACGACGCGCTACGTGCTGCGTGACGTTGACGACGTCATCGCCGAGATCAAACAGCATGTCGCGAGATACGATATTACGAGCGTGCAGCTCTATGACCTGACGGCCATAACCAAGAAGCGCTGGACGATCGAATTCTGCGAGCGGCTGCTTGCCGAAGGGATCAACCTGAACTGGTCCGTGCCGCAGGGAACACGCAGTGAAATCCTCGACGAAGAGACACTCTCGCTGCTCAAGCGCACCGGCTGCCACTATCTCGTCTACGCACCCGAGAGCGGCTCGCCGCGCACGCTGGAGCGCATTAAGAAGCGCGTGAACCTCGACAATCTCGTGCTCTCAGTAAAGGAGGCACGTCGGCAGGGACTGGTTCTGCGAATCAACCTGATCATCGGCTTTCCCGGCGAAACGCGGCACGATGTTCTGCAAACCGCGCTGTTCGGCCTCCGCATGGTCATGCAGGGCGTCGATGAGATTTCGACCAATATCTTCTCGCCCTATCCGGGCTCGGCGATGTTCGACGAACTTCACAAGGCCGGCCGGATCGAACTCACCGACGATTACTTCATGCGACTGACATCGCTGAACAGCGACTTCCTGCGCCTTAATCCGCTCACGTTCAATGACAGCATGGGGCCGCGCGAGCTTGCGTGCTACCGCATTGCGCTGCTTCTGACCTGTTATTTCCTGAGCTACGCTCTGTTCCCGGCGCGGATCCTCCGGACCTGGAATAACTGGCGCGGCGGCAAAGCCGCGGCGACCGTGTTTGAGCATCGGGTCGGCGATTTCCTCAAGCGGCGCTTTTCACGGCAAAAACGCAGCGCCGCAACGGCGGCCGAATAGTCTCAGTTGAACCGTTTGGCAGGTGACGGCGCCAGTTCGGCTGTCTTCAAGCCGGCGGCGATGCGGTTGATGTCCGCCAGCATGCCCATGCCGCCCAGCAGGGCGCAGGTAGCGCCGAACACGAGATAGGCCAAGGCGAAGAGCGGGTACCCGCAGAGATAAACCGCCAGCCCCGGCAATCCCACCAGAACAAACAGGAGAAATGACAGGATCAGATAAAACTTCATGGGATTGTAGAAAGTGATGCCTTCCAGGATAAGCTGGAACATCCGCAATGAATCGCGGAAATGGCGGACCTTGCTCCGCCCGGTGCGCTCGGCATAGCTGATCGGCGCGTAAGCGACAAAGTGGCCATGCCCCATGGCGAAAATGGTCAGGCTCGTCGTAAACGAAAACGTGTTGCAGAGAAACGGTCCGAAAAGATCGATCAGCTTCCGGCGGAACAGGCGGAACCCGCTATTGGGGTCCCTAATCGGCGCGCCGAGAACGACCGTCAGGCATGCCACCAGCAGCGGTCGCAGGTAGCGTTTCAGCCAGTGGTCGGTTTCCGCGACATTGGTTCGATAGGCAATCGCCATATCGAAGCCCGCGTTCATGCGCTCCACAAGGTCTGGCAGCTTCTCAATCGGATAGGTACCGTCGGAGTCGACAATGCCGATCCAGTCATATTGCGCTACGAAAATGCCGGATTTGATCGACCGCCCGTAGCCGGCGTTCTGGGGGTGGCGCAACACCTGCGCCTTGCCGGTCTGGACCGCGGTGGCGGCCGTTGCATCGCTCGAACCGTCGTCGACGACAATGATCTCAAACGGCAGCCCGGTGGCTTTCAATGCCGTTTCCAGGCGTTCGACCGTCGACTGGATCGTGCCCTCTTCATTATAGGCGGGCACGATATAGCTGATGCCGTGAAGCTGATCCACTGGGAGCCGCGCCGATGATATCCGGTTAACTTTGCGTGACGCGGTTGTTGATCATGCGCTGCAGGCGGACGACTACGCGCGTCATCAGGCGATAGGTGTGATACTCGACCAGCCCGAAAGTTATGCCGTGCTTCAGGCGGAAGCGGGCAATCGGACGATAGAGGAGATTGATGAGGCGCATGGCGCGCAGGAAGATCGTCTTGCCCTTCGTCACCTTGCTGACCTTGTTGTCGATGAAGTACGAGCAGATCAGCATCAGATTGCAGAATTGCGACATGCCCTTCTCGTACCACTGATCCGAGATATCGCCTTCCACCTCGATATTGGACCATGCCTCGAGCGTGTTGGGCATCTTGTAGCCCCAGGTCGCCTCGGCGATCTTGTAAAGCTCGGTCCCCGGCAGTGGCCGGAACTTGTTGGGCGGGAAGACGATGCAACTGGGATTGTCGTCGACCAGCTGCAGCATCAGGTCACGCGTCTGCTTCAGCTCAGCCAGCGTTTCCGTCGGCACGCCCATCATGAAGTTATAGGCAGCGGTGATGGTCGGGTGCTGGGCCAGCTTGCGGTTGCAGTCGATGATCTCCTGGGCCGTGCAGTCCTTGCGGATCACCTGCAGCACCCGGTCGCTGCCGCTTTCGGCGCCGATATGCATGATGTCGGTTCCCGCCGCCGCAAGCCGGTCGAGGAATTCGTGCGACATGCGCTTGATCTCGTTGATCCGCGCGCCGCGAAACCCGAGCCCGACGGGCAATTGCCGCGCCTTGATCTCATCGATGATCGAGCCGACGTGATCAAGCTTGGGGAAGCTGTCGTCGTCGATGAAGTAGATGTAGTTGGCGTCGTATTTCTCGACCACATGCTGCACATGGTCGACAATATTGGCCGCCGAGAGCGGCACCCATCGCTTGCCCTTGATCGTCGAATATTGGGCGGGCGAGCTGCAGAACGAGCACTGATACGGACAGCCATATGCGGAATACATCGAGAAGATGCGCTTGTCCTGATCGAGCTGGCCATAGGGGCTGTAGTCCGTGATCAGCTGATAGGGAATATCCTTCCAGTCGATGTATTCGAACTCGGTCTGGCCGGTGTAGTTGCTGTGGATGCTGCCATCGGGATCGCGCCACGAGATATCGGGGATGCCGGTCGGCCGCGCCCGAAGCTGCAGCGCCTTGCAGAGCGCATAGAACGGCTTGTTGGCGTAGCCGCTGACGACGTAGTCGCAGCTCCATTCGTCGCGGACGATCGTGTCGGGATAGAACGTGGCATGCGGGCCGCCCCAGACGACGGGGATGTCCGGGCTCAGCGACTTCACCAGCCGCCCGATCTCGATGGCGTGCTTGATGGGGCTACCCGACATCACGCTGATGCCGACGCACAGTGTCTCGTCATTGATCAGGCTGCGCAGCCGGTTCTGCCAGTTGCCGGCGACCCGGGTGTCCAGAATCTGGATGTCGAAGTCTTCCTTCGCCAGATCAGCAGCCGTATAGAGCAGCCCGAGCGGCATATGCTTCACATATGTCCCCGAGAACCCTTGGAACGGGTAAACAAGAATGATCCGCTTCCGCAGCATTAACGTTCTGGCCCGGCTTCGCAATTCGCGACGAGGAACACAGTCTATACCACGGACGCAGACCCCTTCCTCGATATTCCGGGACGCGGTTCCGGGTACGGGTGAAGTGGGGGGCTTGGCGCCGGCGGGGTTGGTGGAGCCGAGGGGAATCGAACCCCTGACCTCCTCATTGCGAACGAGGCGCTCTCCCATCTGAGCTACGGCCCCGGCCGGCGAAGCGGCCGGGATAATGGGAACGGGGGGGCTGACTGTCAAGGAAAAGCCAGAGAAGCCCTGCCCCGGCAAGCACTTGTTGGGCCCATGAGGGGACTGGCGGGTCTTGCGGGGAATCGCGGCCCTCGTGTAGGGTCAAAGGCATCTCAAGGCGGCCGGAGAACCGCTCCGGTACGTCTCCAGGCCGTTCTTGGCCAACTTAGGCGACCTCAGCCCCCGTAGGCGACGATGCATTCGTTGATCTCCCTGATCCTGATGGTGATCCAGCTCTATATCTGGATCCTCATCGCCTCCGCGATCCTGTCCTGGCTGCTGGCGTTCAACGTCCTGAACACCAGCAATCGCTTCGTCTATTCGTTGAGCGAATTCCTCTACCGGATTACCGAACCCGCGCTGCGGCCGATCCGCCGGGTCGTTCCGCTGGTCGGCGGCATCGACATCTCGCCGGTGGTCCTGATCCTCCTGCTGATCTTCGTTCAAAATCTGATCGTTGAGTATCTGGTCTGAGGCGGGGACGGCGGCGATGACCCATCGCCCGCCCTTCGCCCCGACCGCCGACGGAGTCCTGGTGACGGTGAAGCTGACCCCTCGTGCCCGCCGCACCGGAATCGACGGGGTCGTGGAAACCGCGGGCCCGCGCGGACCTGAAACCGCCCTGGCGGTACGGGTCGCCGCACCGCCGGTGGATGGTGCGGCCAATGCGGCCCTGATTCAGCTTCTGGCCAAATCGTGGCGGCTGCCGCCATCCTCTTTCGAAATCGCCAGCGGCGACACCAGCCGAAACAAGCGTGTCCTCATCCGCGGGACGTCTTCCACTCTTCTGCAGCACATCAGCGAACGGACCTCAGGCCAATGACCACGTCTGCCATCATCGACGGAAAAACCCTTGCGGAAGCGCTGCGCGAACGGCTGGCCAAGCGCGTTGCGCGCCTGAAGACAACCTACGACGTCATCCCGGGTCTTGCAGTCGTGCTGGTCGGTGAGGATCCCGCGAGCCAGGTCTATGTCCGCAGCAAGGGCAAGGCGACCGAAAAGGCCGGCATGCACTCCTTCGAGCACCGGCTGGGACACGGCACCAACGCCGCCGAGCTGCTGGGCCTGCTGAGCCAACTCAACGATGACGAGAGTGTCGATGGCATCCTGGTGCAGCTGCCACTGCCGAAGCATATCAATTCCAGCGTCGTGATCGACGCCATCGATCCGGACAAAGACGTCGACGGCTTTCATGTCGTCAATGTCGGCCTGCTCGCCACCGGGCGTCCGGGTCTGGTGCCCTGCACGCCGCTCGGCTGCGAAATGCTGCTGCGCGCCGGGCAGCCCAATCTCGCGGGCATGCATGCGGTGATCGTCGGCCGTTCCAATATCGTCGGCCGGCCGATGGCCCAGCTCCTGCTGCAGGCCGATTGCACCGTCACCATCGCGCACTCGAAAACGCCGGATCTGAAAGCGGTCTGCCGCTCGGCCGATATCCTTGTCGCCGCGGTCGGACGGCCGGAAATGATCCGCGGCGACTGGGTGAAACCCGGCGCCATCGTCATCGATGTCGGCATCAACCGCATCGCCCTGCCGGACGGCAAGACCAGGCTGGTCGGAGACGTGGCGTTCGACGAGGCGGCCAACGTTGCCGCGGCGATTACGCCGGTTCCCGGCGGCGTCGGACCGATGACCATTGCCTGCCTGCTGGAAAACACATTCACCGCGGCGTGCCGCCGGCGCGGCATCGATCCGGCAACCGTGTGAGGGACAATCCGCCATGAACGGTCTGGGTGCTCTCTTCATTGCGACGCTCGCCTTCGTCGGCGGGCACTTCCTGCTCTCCAGCCCGCCGGTGCGTGGCCCGCTTGTCGCCAGACTCGGCGAAGGCGCGTTCGCTGCCGTTTACTCCTTCCTCATGCTGGCGGCGTTTGCGTGGATGCTGATCGAGTTCGGTTCGGCGCCCGTCTTTCCGCTCTGGGACGCTGCCGGCTGGGCCAAGTCGCTGGCCGGGATCGTCATGCCGCTATCGACGCTGCTATTCATCGGCAGCGTGACTCAACGCAACCCGACGATGGGACCGGGCGGTTTTGCGCCGGAAGGTGTCGATCCGGCCCCCGGCATGCTCAAGATCACGCGGCATCCGATGCTGTGGTCGTTCGGGCTTTGGGCCGTGGTTCATCTGCCGGCGAACGGGCACGCGGCGGCGCTGATCCTGTTCGGCGGAATAGGTATCCTCGCGCTCGGCGGCACGCTGGCCATTGATCACAAACGGCGGCTGCGCGATCCCGAAGGCTTCGCGCGCTTCCGCGCGGCAACGTCGAATATTCCCTTCGCCGCAATGCTGTCCGGCCGGACGCGCCTTAGTTACAGCGACATCGGCTGGTGGCGCCTGGCGCTTGCGGTAGCTCTGTATACCGGGCTGATCTTTGCGCATCCGCTGATCGCGGGTCGCGCTCTGCTCTAGGGCGCCAGCTCACGCAGGCGGACCCCAGAATCAAGTCGGGCCTCAACGCGGGGGGAAGGAAGCGTGAGGCCCGATCTCTTTCTCGCCCGGGTTTGGCCCGACGCGATGATGTCCATTTATACGGGGGCGCCCTTGGGAAGGCCTTGATCTGGATCAAATCTCCCGAAGATTTCCTGCCACGTTTTCAGCGCTTTGCGCCAAGCCGCAGGCGTAGCGCGTTCAGCTTGATGAAGCCCTCAGCGTCCCGCTGGTTATAGGCGCCCTGGTCTTCTTCGAAGGTTACATGGGCCAGGCTGTAGAGAGACTTCGGCGATTTGCGGCCGACCACGCTTGCGTGACCCTTGTAGCATTTGACCCGCACGGTGCCGGTGACGTTCTCCTGGCTCTTGTCGATCAGTGCCTGGAGCATCTCGCGCTCCGGTGCGAACCAGAAGCCGTTGTAGATCATCTCCGCATAGCGCGGCATCAGATCGTCCTTGAGATGCATGGCCCCGCGGTCGAGCGTGAGCGATTCGATGCCGCGATGGGCGATCTGCCAGATCGTGCCGCCCGGCGTTTCATACACCCCGCGCGACTTCATGCCGACGAAGCGGTTCTCGACCAGATCGAGACGACCGATGCCGTGATCGTGGCCGATTTCGTTGAGGCGGGTCAGCATCGCCGCTGGTGACAGCTTCTTGCCGTCGACCGCGACGGGATCGCCGCGCTCGAATTCGATCTCCACATATTGCGGCGTGTCGGGCGCCTTTTCCGGCGACACGGTCCGTGAATACACAAACTCTTCCGGCTCGTGCCAGGGATCTTCCAGCACTTTGCCTTCGGCGGAAATGTGCAGGAGGTTGGCGTCGACCGAGAACGGCGCTTCGCCGCGCTTGTCCTTGGCGATCGGAATCTGATGCTTCTCGGCAAAATCGAGCAGCTTGGTGCGGGAATCCAGCGTCCACTCGCGCCACGGCGCGATCACGCGGATGCCGGGTTCCAAAGCGTAATACGATAGTTCGAAACGGACCTGGTCGTTGCCCTTACCGGTGGCGCCATGCGCAACGGCATCGGCGCCGACCTGACGCGCGATCTCAATCTGCTTCTTGGCAATCAGCGGTCGCGCGATCGAAGTGCCGAGCAGATAGGTGCCCTCATACAGCGCGTTGGCGCGGAACATCGGCATCACGTAGTCGCGCACGAACTCCTCGCGCAGGTCCTCGATGAAGACCTGCTTCACGCCGGCCATCTCAGCCTTCTTGCGCGCCGGCTCGACTTCCTCGCCCTGGCCGAGATCGGCGGTGAAGGTCACCACCTCGCAGTTGTAGGTTTCCTGCAGCCATTTCAGGATGACTGACGTGTCGAGACCGCCCGAATAGGCGAGCACCACTTTCTTCACCGGCTTGTCGCCCGCAGCTGCCATCTGATTTCCCTTGTGTTCCGAAAAACGGGGCGGAGTATAGGGATTGCCGTCTACTCCGCAAGACGGCGTCCATCTTCAAAAAACGGGGGCCCGATGATCGATCTCTACGGCTGGCCGACGCCCAATCTCTACAAGGTGACGATCCTGCTCGAGGAAACCGGCTCCAAATACAACACCATCCCGGTCAATATCGGAACCGGCGAGCAGTTCAACCCCGATTTCCTGAAGATCAGCCCCAACAACAAGATGCCGGCGATTGTCGACCATGAGGGACCGGACGGCAAACCGATCTCGATCTTCGAATCCGGCGCCATCCTGATGTACATCGCCGAGAAGACCGGCCAGTTCCTGCCCAAGGACATGCGCGGCCGCTACAGCGTGATCGAATGGCTGATGTTCCAGATGGGCGGCATCGGCCCGATGCTTGGCCAGGCGCATCATTTCCGCCTCTACGCGCCGGAGAAGATTCCCTACGCGATCGACCGCTACACCAACGAGACGAAGCGGCTCTACAACGTTGTCGACAAGCGTCTCGGCAACCGCCCCTACCTTGCCGGCGACTATTCGATCGCCGACATGGCCGTTTATCCCTGGCTGCGCGGGCATGAGAACCAGGGACAGAAGCTGGAGGATTTTCCAAACCTCAAGCGCTGGTACGATGGCCTCGCCGCCCGGCCTGCGGTGAAAAGAGGGCTTGAAGTGCTTGCCGATAAGCGACGCCGCGGTCCCATCGATGAAAAGCAGAAAGAAGTGCTGTTCGGCGCTCAGCAATACGCTAGGCGGTGAAAACAAAGTCAGCGGCCACGCAATACAAAGCAGAGGATCCCGCTACCCCTACAATATGTAGTGGTAGCTCGGTGTTTTTATCCACATTCTGTTGATAACTCATAAAATCAATTATAATCAATAACTTGATATTGCTTTTTCATGTGAAATTAAATACTTGTTAACGATTAAGTGAGGATTATTAACGCGTTCGAGCACTTTGTTTTGCTATCCGCCAAGAATTCGGACGGAGGGCTGTCGTGGAAATACTGGTTCTTCTCTACATCGTCATCGGCGGCGTATTGGGCGGCTGGATCGGGTTCATTGGGCCCGTGCGCCCGGACAATATGGGCCGTGCCGGGGCGCTTCTGTGCATCGTCCTGCTCTGGCCGTTCTTCCTCGTGAGCATGCGCCGCTTCTAGCGCAACGACAGGCGTCGGTAATCCGCACCTGAGCCGGCACCGCGCAGGCTCCGCTTCAGGCGCCGCCCAAGACTGATCATCAGATCGCGGAACAGACGCGCGCGCTTAGCCCGTGCTCCGGCCATTGCCCGCGCCATCACATCAGGCGGAATACCGTCCCGCAAATAGGTCTCGCGCCGCTGTAGTGCCTCGTCCAGCGTCGGCTGGCGGCTCATCGCGCCCATGGCATCTTCCCCCGGTCAGCGTTCGAACGAGAGGCAATCCCTCCACAGCGGCCGGCTCGCCTCGCGCATAGCGTCAACCCGGCTGATGCCGACGTCGCCGAGCTCGCGGTCGCTCAGCGCGAGCAATTGGGCTCGCTCCCGCCGCAGTCGGCGGTAGCATTGAATGCGCTCCCAGAGCTCGACCGCGCCCCAGGCCGCCAGCAGGCTGCCCAGCACCGGCACAAATCCGAAGACTTTCGCGATCTCGTTTGTCATGTAAGTTTTCCTTAATCGAAGCGGCCGGGATATCCGTCCCGTCCTGTTGCATAGGAAAATGGGCGGATTGACGGCCCCCGACAAACGACGAATACTCAGGCTTCACATTATTTAAACTAATCCGGACCATGCGCCGCCTCCCGCCCCTCAATTCGCTGCGCGCTTTCGAAGCCGCGGCGCGCCATCAGAGCTTCCGCGACGCGGCGGCCGAGTTGCATGTCACGCCGGCGGCAATCAGCCATCAGATCAAGGGGCTCGAAGAGCATCTCGGCGTCGATCTGTTCCGCCGGCTCAACCGCGAGGTCCGCCTGACCGACGCCGGCCGCGACTGCCTGCCGGCCCTTCGCGATGCCTTCGATCGCATCGGCGAGGCGATGGATCGCGTGCGGCAGTCCGATTCAGGGGCAAGCGGCATGCTGACGGTGAGTGCCGCCCCGTCGATCGCCGGCAAATGGCTGCTGCCACGGCTCGACCGGTTTCGCGACGCGCATCCCGACATCGACATCCGCCTCGACGCCACCATGACCGTGACGGACTTCGCCCGCGACGATGTGCATGTCGCGCTGCGCTACGGGCGCGGTCACTATCCCGGCCTCTACAGCGAACTGCTGCTGCGCAACGAGGTCTTTCCCGTCTGCGCGCCCGCGCTGACGCGCGGCCCCAGGGCGCTCAAACAGCCCGCCGATCTCAAACACCACGTTCTGCTGCATGAAGACAGTGCCAGCATCGACCCCAGCCATCCCGACTGGCCGGTCTGGCTGCGCGCCGCCGGAGTCGCCAATGTCGATGCAACGCGCGGTCCCCGCTTCACCCACTCGCCGATGCTGGTCGATGCCGCCGTCGCCGGGCGCGGCGTGGCGCTCGGGCGGAGCGTGATCGTCGCCGACGATCTCGCGGCGGGACGACTGGTCCGTCCCTTTGGCGAGAACGTGAAAGTCGATTTTGCGTTTTACTTCGTCTGCCCGCCGGCCGCGCTGGAGGTTCCGAAGATCAAGGCCTTCCGGCGCTGGATCTTCGAAGAGGCCGAACGGAGCGTTGAAGCTCCTGCGAAAGCGGCAGGAAAAACGAAGAGGCCTAAGAAATAAGATCGTCACCCCGCGTCAAGCGCGGGGTGACAGAAGCTTAAGTTCAATCCACCTTCGCGCCGCTGGCCTTCACGACCGGCGTCCACTTTTCGATTTCCTTGCGCACGAACTCGCGCAGCTGCGCGGGGTTCATCGGCGGCTGGGTGTCCAGGCCGACGTCCGCCAGGCGCTGCTTCACCTCGGGCTTGGCCAGCGCCGCGTAGATCTCGCGATTCAGGCGGTTGAGGATTTCCGGCGGCAGGTTGCGGGGCGCCGCCATGCCGAACCAGGCCGCGACGTCATAATCGGGGAAGCCCTGCTCGGCCACGGTCGGCACGTTCGGCAGGACGCCGGAGCGATCCTTGGTGGTGATGCCGAGCGCGTTGAGACGGCCCGCCTGCACATGACCGATCGCGTCGGTGATGCTGACGAACATCAGCTGGATATCGCCGGCCAGCAGATCAGGCACCGCGGCGGCGGCGCCACGATAGGGAACATGGGTCATCTTGATGTTGGCCATCATGCTGAACATCTCGCCGGCAAGATGCTGCGATGTGCCGATGCCGGCGGAGCCGAAATTGAGCTTGCCGGGATTGGCCCGCCCATATGCAACCAGCTCCTGCATGGTCTTGGCCGGCACTTTCGGGTTGGCGACCACGATGTTCTTCACCACCGCGCCGACGGCGAGGAAGTCGAAATCGTTGAGCGAGTTGAAGGGCATCTTCTCGGCATAGAGGCTGGGATTGATGCCATGGGTCGAGATGGTGATCATGCCGATCGTGTAGCCGTCCGGCGCCGAGCGCGCGATCTCGGCGGCGCCGACATTGCCCCCGGCCCCGAGCTTCGCCTCGACGATGAACTGCTGGCCCATCTGCTCCGACAGGTTCTGGGCGATGGTGCGGGCGAGAAGATCGAGCGATCCGCCAACCGTGGTCAGCGTCACGACGCGGACAGTCTTGTTGGGATAGGTCTGCGCGTCGACGGCAGCCGGGCTGGTGAGAATGGCGAGCGCTGCAACCGCAGCCGATAGTCTGGCAAATAAGGTCATGGTTCCCCCTGTCGGGCGTTGTTGGTTCAAGATTTTGTTTTCAGTGAATCCCGCAGCTTCACCTTGTGGATTTTTCCGTTTCCAACCAGGGGAAGCGCGTCGAGAACGATAATCTCGCGCGGGACCTTGAATTTCGCAAGCGAGGCGCGGCAGCGCTCGAGGATACGCTCGCTGATATCGGGTGGCGCGGACGCCTCCAGTTCGACGAAAGCAACGACCAGTTCGCCGTAGGTCGGGTCGGGTTTGCCGACCGCGGCGGCCTCGCGCACACCCGGCACCTTACGCATGACGGCCTCGATCTCGCTCGACGCCACGCCCTCGCCGCCGACCTTGATGACGTCCTTCGCGCGATCGCCAAACTGAATCCAGCCGTCGTCATGCGCGGTCACCACGTCGCCGGTGCGGAAGAAGCCGTCGGCATCGAAGGCGTCCTTCGTTGCGGCCGGATTGCCGTAATACTCCTGGAAAATCGACAGGCCGCGCACGCCGCCGATCAGGAGATTGCCCTGCGTCCCCGGCTTGACCGGGCGCCCTTCGTCGTCAACGACACGAATTGTGTAGGCAAGCGACGGGCGGCCGAGTGAGCCCGGACGTGGCGCGGACCACGGATCGCCGACGATCACCGGCGAGATCAACTCGGTCATACCGTAGGAGCCGATGCAGGTCTTCACGCCGAAGCGGACCGGAAAATCCGGATCGTGATGCGAGACAATCCACTGCCGGTAATGGTGGTTCTTCGGGATCTCCTGCTTGCCCAGCACCACGGTGGTGAAGCCCACCTGCGAGGTCAGCGTCGCGCGATATTTAAGGGAGTCCGGCCAGAAGCGGCTGGCCGAGAAGCGCGGCTGCAGGACCACGGTTCCGCCGATCCAGATCATCGGCATGAACGACCAGGTCAGGCCGACCACATGGAAGAGCGGCAGGTAGACCAGCGCGATATCGTCGGTGCGCAGCGCCTGCTGCAGCGCGCCAAGACGCGCGCCCCACAGGACGTTCGCATGCGTCCACAACACCGCCTTCGAGCGCGACGTCGTGCCTGTCGTGAACATGATCGAGGCGGGCGCGGCCGGGTCCGGCTTGCGGCGCGGCAGCGGATCGCGCAAGAGCGACTTGAAGGTGTCGGAAGCGGCCGGTGCCGCTGCGGGCACGCCGGCATCATTGTCGGTGACGACGGTCCATTTCAGGCCGCGAACATGTTCGCCGATCAACCCTGCGAATTTCGGCTGCGTGATGCAGGCAACGGCGCCCGTTGCCTCCGCGAAATAGGCAAGCTCCGGCCCGGCGGCCATCGCATTGGTGCCGACACAGACCGCCCCGGCCCACGCACAGGCAAAACGCGCGAGCAGGGTTTCCGGGCAGTTCTCTAGATGCACCAGCACATGATCGCCGGGCTTGATGCCGCGCGCGACAAGACCGCCGGCCAGGCGCGCGACATCATCGACGAATTTGCGGTAGGACCACGTCTGTTCCGGCGCATCGAACGGCGCCCAGATCAGCAGCGGGTGATCGCCGCGCTGGGCTGCGCGCTCTTCCAGCAGCGCCGCGATGTCGTAGCCGGCAAAAGGCTGCACGGAAGCCAACGCATTGAAATGCATAACGGGGGACGTCTCCCTGCGGCGTATCTTTATCTCGTTGCGCCCTATATCAGGGAGCCGGATACATCTTGTCAAATAGGCTCCGACGTCCCACATTGTGTGGCGCGAGGACGACCTCGCGCATCCCACACATCGATAGGGACGACCCTGTCAGCGAGACCTTAAGGAGGTCACGATGGCATGGGTTTATCTATTGTCCGCAGGACTGTTCGAAATCGGCTGGGCGGTCGGGCTGAAATACACACACGGTTTCACGCGGCCGGCGGCCTCCGTCATCACCATTCTTTGCATGGGGGTGAGCCTTGCCCTGCTGGGCCTCTCGCTCAAGACGCTGCCGCTGGGAACGGCTTACGCCGTCTGGACCGGAATCGGCACCATCGGCACGGTGTTGCTCGGCCTTGTCCTGTTCAATGAGCCCGTGACGCTCTCCCGTCTGGTCTGCGTCGGGCTGATCGCGGCGGGAATCATCGGCCTGAAGCTCGGCAGCGGTTGAGCTATGATCCGCGCCGCATGAACCGCCCCCACCCCGTACAACCGGCCGAGACGCTCGAACTCGACATCAACGCGCTCGGCGCGCAGGGCGACGGAATCGCCGAGTATAATGGCGAGCGTATCTTCGTTCCCTACACGGTCGCCGGCGATCGCGTGCGCGCAAGGCGCAGCGGCGATCGCGCGATGCCGCTTGAGTTCCTGACACTGGGGCCCCAGCGCCAGACGCCGCCCTGTCCGCATTTCGGTCCAGGCCGCTGCGGTGGCTGCGCGCTGCAGCATGTCGACGATGCCGCTTACGCCGCGTGGAAAGTCGCGGCGCTGACAGACACGCTCGACCGCGCCGGCTTGCGCGGCTTCAGGATGAATCCCCTCGCCCGCACAAAACCCGGCGAACGCCGCCGTGCAGAATTCCTGGTGCGGGTCGAACGCGAGGGCGTCACGCTCGGCTTCCATGTGCGCGGCAGCCACGAAGCCATCGATATCGGGCCGTGCCCGGTGCTGACCCCGGCGCTGGAAGCGCTCATCCCGCGCCTCAGGACATTCTTCGCGTCGTGGCCGACGCGCTCGGCCTTCGATGCGCTGGTCACCGAAACCGATAGCGGCGTCGAACTGGCGCTGACCCGCGCGCCCGCGCCCAACACAGCGCTGCGCCACAAGATCGCCGCCTTTGCCAGCGAATGCGATCTGCCGCGCATCACGACCCGCAGCGGCCCGCATGCCACGTCGGAAATCCTGGACCAGCGGCGGCCGGTGCAGATGACCTTCGGCGAGATTGCTGTGGAGTTGCCGCCCGGCACGTTCCTGCAGGCCAGCCGCAGCGGCGAACAGGCGATCCTGAATGCGACACGGGCCGCCATCGGCAAAGCCAAACGCATCGCCGATCTCTATTGCGGCGTCGGCACGCTGGGCCTGGCGCTGGCGAAGGGCCGGCGAAGCATCTACGCCGCCGAGCGTTCTGCCGAAGCGATCCACGCGCTGGAATCGGGTGCCCGGCGCGGCGGGATCGGTGAGATCGTGCGTGCGGAGACGCGCGATCTGGTGCGCCGCCCGCTGATCGGCGACGAGCTGGAGAAGTTCCACGCGGTGATCTTCGATCCGCCGCGCGAGGGAGCGACCGAACAGGCGCGCGCGCTGGCGAAATCGAAAGTGAAGACGATTGTCGCGGTGTCGTGCAACGCGACCAGCTTCGCGCGCGACGCACGGACACTGATCGACGGCGGCTACAAGCTTGAGGAAATCACCCCGGTCGACCAGTTCCTGTGGTCGCCGCATATCGAGCTAGTCGGGGTTTTCCGTTAGCAGCCCTCTCCGCCGTCCCGGCGGAGAGGGCCTAAACGAATCAGCTCGCCTTCCGTGCGGCGGCCTTGCGGCCCCACAGCTGGTCGGAGGCCAGACGCGCGCCGTCACGCAGCGCTTCCAGCTTCGCCCACTGGATCGATTCATGGACGCGATTGAAACCGACGCCCTGCGCGAAGCCGCAATCGGTGCCGGCGATCACGTTCTCGCGGCCGACGAGTTCGGCATACTGCACGATGCGGTCGGCGATCAGTTCCGGATGCTCGACGACCGGCGTTGAGTGGCTGAGGAAGCCCGGGATCAGCACCTTGCCGGCCGGCAGCTTCACATCCTTCCACACCTTCCACTCATGCGCATGACGCGGGTTCGCCGCCTCGATCAGGTAGGCACCGGCCTTCACCTGCAGCATCAGGTCGACGATGTCCTGCAGCGGCACGTCGGTGGTGTGCGGGCCGTGCCAGCTGCCCCAGCAGACGTGATAGCGAATGCGGTCTTCGGGAATATCGCGCAGTGCGTGGTTCATCACCTCGACATGGCGGCCGATCCACTTGCGGAAATCCTGCAAGGTTGCCGGCGGCACCATGCGGTCGAAGGTGACGGCGAAGCGCGCGTCATCGAGCTGCACCAGGAAGCCTGAGTCGACGATCATCTTGTATTCGTCGCGCATCGCCTCGGCGATCGCTTCGACCATGTCGTCTTCGGTCTTGTAGTACTCGTTCTTGCGGTCGGGAATCACGCTGGCGGGGGCCGCCACAGGCAGGAAGGCTTCCTGGATCGACGTGCCTTCCAGCGCTTTGCGCAGATTGGCGATGTCACGGCCAAGCTGCTCCTGACCCGTGTACTTGATCGGTCCCGTGCAGATGGAATCCATCGTGGTCGGGAAGCCGCGGCTGTCGAGATCGGCATAGAAGGCGGGGAATTTCGCGCGGTCGGCGCCGCGCTGCCACGGGTTGGTACCGGCGGGAATCGGGCGGCGTTCGAAGCCGCTCAGGCGCTCCAGCGCATATTGCGACCAGCTGATCGCCTTGCCGTATTCGCCGTCGCTGGGAACATCGACGCCGGCTTTCTCCTGCAGCTTCACCGCCTCGTCGACGGCACTCGTGAGAAAGCGCTCATGCGCGACCGGATCGTAGTTCTTGTCGCCCTTGCCTTTGCCCTGCAGGAATTCGATGAGTTTCGGCGGGCGGACGAGGCTGCCGACATGCGTGGTCAGGATCCGATCGGTACTGCGCTTCACGTTTCTACTCCGTCTCTTTCTAGTTCGTGGCGGCTGCGGGAAGCGCAGCCGGGGTCACAATGCGCCGGCGCATCTCGAGAACCGTCGGGATGCCCATGGCGAACAGGATGGCGATGACGATGAACACGACCTGCGCCATCCCGTGGTCGAGCAACATGCCAAAGAGTAGCGGCGCCAGCAACGACCCAAGATCGAGGCCGGAATAAACGATCCCAAACGTCCCACCCAGACGCCCGCCCGAGGCCGCCTTGCGGATCAGCACGTCGCGCGATGGGCCGGTGGCGCCGTTGGTGAGGCCGGCAATAAACAGGGCCGGGAACGCAAACCATGCGTATTCGATTAAATAAGCCAGCAGCAGCATAAGGACCGCCGTGGTGGCGATGCCGGTGACGGCGACCCGATCGTGATGCGCGGTCCGTTCGGCGATCAGCCCACCGGTCAGCTGGCCCGCTGCATTACCGACGAGATAGACGGTCAGGGCGACCGTCGCCGTCGCCAGCGGCACGCCGTAGCCCGTGGTCGCGACGGTGACCATAAACGCCTGCACGCCGAGACCGGCCAGCGCCACCAGCGCGAAGTAGAAGAACGCAGCCAGGATGACTGGCTGGGTCAGCAGCGCGAAGGGCGAGGTTGGCTTGGCGGCGCCGGCAACCGGTTTGGCCGGGGCCCGGTCCTGATAGACCAGCAGCGGATAGCAGACCAGGAGCAGCACAGCGACGCCGACGCCAAACATACCCACGGCAATTAGCGCAAAGCGCCAGCCACCGAACGCCGCAAGAGCGGTCATGATGCCGGGGATGATCGCGTAGCCGAGCATCCCCGAGACGTTGTGCAGCGCATAGGCGCGGCCAAGCCAGGATTCCCGCACGCGATGGCTGAGCACCGCCAGATCCGAGGGGTGAAACACGCTGTTGCCGAGACCGGCGAGCACCGCCAGCGGCATCATCATCCAGAATTCCGGCACCATGCCGTACATCGCGATGCTGCCCGACAGCAAGGCCGTGCCGCCGATGATCATGCGATGCGCGCCGTAACGGTCGGCCAGCATGCCGGCAGCGGCCTGCGTCAGGCCCGATGCGCCATACAGCAGGGTTACGACTAGGCCGAGCTGCGTATAGGTGACGTTGAATTCGTTATAGAGGATGAGGAAAAGCGGCGGCAGCGTGAGCTGCATCATATGGCTGTTGCCATGCGCCAGAGCGACCAGACCAATGGTCGCGCTTTCGTGTTTCCGCCCCTCGGCCGTGCTGGTGGTCATTGGTCGCCTTTGTTGCGCGGCATTCTAACCACTGCAAAGGCGTATAGCTAATGGTTCGGATGCGTAAAGATACGCGCTTTCAGGCGACAAAACGGCCGTTCTGGTAGTCCTCGAAGGCTTGGCGGATTTCCTGCATCGTGTTCATCACGAAGGGGCCGTACTGCACCACCGGCTCGTCGATCGGCGGCCCGGCGAACAGCAGGATCCGCATGGCGCGGTCGGCGGCAATCGTCAGCGTGTCGGTACCCGCGCCCGCGCCCGGCTCGAACCACGCGACCTGCGGCGATCCGATCGGGGTGGCGTCGGCACCCAGCGTGCCGCTTCCCTTGATCGCATAGAGGAAACCCCGCCACGACGCGGGCACGTCGACGGTCGTGCGTTTGCCGGCCTCAAGAAAGACATCGAGCATCATCATCGGCCAGTCGCTGCCGTGCTTCTGGTCGATATTGCCGGACTTCCCGGCATAGACGCGGATCTCGGCGCCGTCGAGCTTGCGCACCGGCACCTCGTCGAACTTCTGGTCGACATAGCGCGCCGGAATCATCTTCAGCGTCGACGGCAGGTTCAGCCAGAGCTGCAGCGTATGCGCCATCTCGTCGCGATACGGCATCTCGCTGTGCATGACCCCGCGACCGGCGGTCATCCACTGGACGTCGCCCGGCCGCAGCACGGCATTGGCGCCGGTATGGTCGCGATGCTCCAGCGCCCCTTCCAGAACCATGGTGACCGTCTGCATCCCACGATGAGGGTGGGTTTCGAACCCACGCGGCGCGCCGAACCAGTCCTCCGACAACATCAGGAATGGCGAGCGGGATTCGAAGTCGCCCGGTGGGATGACCGTCCGTTTGTCGTGAACCTGCTCGGTGGGCCCACGCCGTAAAGTTTCGTGGACTTGGGATATGCGCTTTTCCATGGCCCCTATTTAGTCATGCCCGCGGCCCAAGAGAAGTGTCATGCTGCACCGGCTGGACGCTGCCAATCGCGTCGGGATATCAGACCAACATGGCCGGACCCACCGAATCGACGATGCTTGAGATCGAAGGGCGCAACGTGCCGCTCTCCGTGCGGCGGTCGCGCCGCGCGCGGCGCCTGGCACTGCGCGTCGATCCGACCTCGCCTCCCGAATTTCCCGTCGAGCTGATCCTGCCGCGCGGTGTCGGCCTTGCCGAAGGCATGCGCTTTGCCCGCGACAAACAGGGCTGGGTAGCGCGTCGCCTCGCGGCACTGCCGCCGGTGGTGCCGCTCATCGATGGAACCGTCATCGACTTCGTCGGCGAACCGCTGGTGATCCGTCATGTCGGCGGCACCGGCCTGACCCGGCGCGACGGCGAGGCCCTGCTGGTGACAGGTGCGATCGAACACACCAGCCGCCGCGCAAAGGACTGGCTGCGCGCCCGCGCCCGCGAGGCCTTGACCGAGCGTTCGCACACCATTGCCGCGCGGATCAACCGCGAGGTGAAGAAGGTCCGGCTCGGCGATCCCAAGACCCGCTGGGGCAGCTGCGCCGCCGACGGCCGCCTGGCCTATTCCTGGCGACTGATCCTCACGCCGGATTTCGTGCTCGACTATGTCGTAGCGCATGAAGTCGCACACCTGAACCATCCCAATCACGGGCCAAGATTCTGGCGGCTGGTTGAAGAGCTGTGCCCGCATTGCGAGGCGGCCCGCGCCTGGCTTAACCGTAACGGGCCGCGCCTGCTCCGCTACGGCTGAGCACGGCGCTTCGGACGCGCCGCCGCACCATCCACCAGCAGCCGCGCAAACTCGTTGCCGATCCGCTCCACGGTAAAACCTGACTCCTTGCGATACCAGGCCGCAGTGGAATTCAGCATCCCCAGCAGGGCCAGCGTTGCGATCCGGCAATCGAGATCGCGGCGAAACGCGCCGGCGCGCACGCCCGCGCGCATGATCTTTTCGATCGCCGCTTCGTAGTTGCGCGTCAGCGTACCGATCCGGCGACGGCTTGCCGTCGGCAGATGCTGCCGCTCCTTCAGGAACACCTTCACGAAATCGGCGCGGTCCTGCAGCGGATGCAGATGCATGGCAATCAGGCGGCGCAGCTTCTCCGCCGCCGAGCCCGGCCCGTCGACAATCGCCAGTGCCGCCTCCAGATAACCTTCGACACCGCGCGCGCAGACCTGCTCCAGCGCCGCTTCCTTGGACCGGAAATAATAATAGAGGCTGGCCTGCCGGATCCCCAGCACGTCGGCGATATCCTGCGTCGATGCACCATGGAAGCCGCGCTCGGCGAACACCCGCGCGGCCGCCTCGACGATATCGGGCGCACGGCGGCGGGGGCCGCGGATCGCGGATTTCCGGGGTGCTGGACTCATATTGCCTTTTTAGCCGGTGCTGGTCTAAATTTCATCTATAGAACTATAGAATTTTCTTAAGGGGGACGAAACGTGAGCTCGAACGGCCGCCCACCGGCACGCGCCGATCATATCGGCAGCCTTCTTCGCCCACCCGCCCTGCGCGATGCCTTCAAGAAACAGCAGGCAAAGCAGATCGACGAGAGCGGCTTCAACCGCATCCTCGACAACTGCATCCGTGATGCCGTGCGCATGCAGGAAGAGATCGGCCTCACAGTCGTCAATGACGGCGAGTTCCGCCGCGCGTCGTACTGGGGGCGCTTCGTCGAGCGGACCGAAGGCTTCGCCATCCGTCCGGCGGCCTTCAAGTTCCACGACGATGCCGGCCATGAGATCGACTTCACCACGCCCTACGCCGAAAAGAAGTTGCGCCGCACCCGGCCGCTGGCAGTCGACGAATTCGAGTTCCTGAAACAGACAACCAAAGTCCGCGCCAAGATCACTTTGCCAGCGCCGTCCTCCATGCACTTTTGGGCCGGGCGGAATTTTGCCGATTCCTCCGCCTATACGGATCTCGCGGCATTCTTCGCCGATCTATCGCGCGTGTTTCAGGACGAGATCGCGGCCCTGGTTCAGGCGGGCTGCACCTATGTGCAGCTTGACGAAGTGGCGCTGGCGATGCTGTGCGATCCCACCATCCGCGAGAAGATCGCGGCGGACGGACAGAACCCCGACACGCTGGTCGATCTCTATATCGACGCCATCAACCAGGCTGTCGCGAACGTGCCGGCGGCAGTGGCGGTTGGCGTTCATATGTGCCGCGGCAACTTCAAAGGCCATTACCTGTCGTCCGGCGGGTATGAGTCGGTTGCCGAGAAATTCTTCGCCAACACCAACGCGACGCATTTCCTGCTGGAATACGACACCGAGCGCGCCGGCGGCTTCGCCCCGCTACGCTTCGTGCCGAAGACCAAGGGCGTGGTGCTCGGCCTGGTAAGCTCCAAGTCGCCGGAGATCGAGACGCTGGAGACGCTGCGCCGGCGGGTCGATGAGGCGGGAAAACACATCGAGATCGACCGGCTGGCGATCAGTCCGCAATGCGGGTTTGCCAGCACAGTCGCCGGAAACCCGGTGACGGAAGACGTTCAGCGCGCCAAACTCGCGCGCATTGTCGAGGCTGCACGCGCGATCTGGGGCTAACCCGGACGCAAGACGCTGAAGAGGAAACCTATGGCAGATACGCGCGCCGACCAGACCCGCACCACCTGGCTCGCCACAATAGACAAATATCGCCGCGACATCGACAGGCCGGCCTCGGCATCGATGTGGTCGCCGAGCCTCGATGCCGCCTCACGCGACGAGCTGATTGCGATCCAGAACGTCAGGCTCGCCGCAGTCACACCCTTCCTCTACGAGAATAGCCCGTTCTACCGCCGCCGCTTCGACAAGCTCGGGCTGGCGCCGACCGATATCAGGATTGTCGACGACCTGAAAAAATGGCCGGTCGTCGACAAGACGGAAATGATGGCCGACGCCGCCGCGCATCCGCCCTACGGCACCTACACCACGATCACCGACGAGATCTGGGCGCAGCGCGGATGGATGATGTTTTCGTCGTCCGGCTCCACGGGCGCACCGCGCGTGTTCCGCTACACCCATGTGGATCGCGAGAACTGGGCGTGGGCCAATGCTCGGGCGATGCTGGCCATGGGCTTCAAGCCCGGCGAGGTCGTGTTCATGATGACCGGCTACGGTCCGCATGTCTGGGCGTGGGGCGTGCAGTACGCGCTGGAGAAGATGGCGCTGCCGACGATCCCGGGCGGCGGCATGGATGCCAAGGCGCGCGCCAACATCATCCTACGCTTCAAGCCGACGATCCTGCTCTGTACGCCGTCCTATGCGCTGCATTTGGGACGCGTCATGCAGTCGATGGGACACGATCCGGCGGCGACCAGCGTGCACACACTCTTCGTTGCCGGCGAACCGGCTCTGGCCATCGAGCCGACACGCCAGCGCATCGAAAAACTGTGGAACGCCCGGATCGTCGAGTTCTATGGCTGCACCGAAGCCTCGCCGCATGTCGGCGGTTATTCCTGCCCGGCGCAGACGCCGACGACATCGCCGGCCGCCACGCATCTGATGGAAGACGTGCAGATCTGGGAGACCATAGACCCCGAGACGCGCGAACAGCAGCCGGCGGGCAAGCGCGGCCTGACCGTCTGCACCAATCTGATTTCCGAAAGCTCGCCGCAACTCCGCTTTTTGGTCGGCGACTACACCACCTTCGACCAACGCCCCTGCGCCTGCGGCCGCACCCATGTGCGCGCCATCGGCTCGTTTGCCGGACGCTCCGACGATTTGATCAATCTGCGCGGCATCAAGATGTTCCCGGTCCAGATCGAGGAAGCGGTCCGCGCCCTACCCGGTACCGGCGACGAATTCGAGATCGTGCTCACCGCCGACGAAGCCGGCCTCGACGTGATGACGGTGCGCTGCGAGCACGCCGATCATCAGAACGGTGCTGTGGCCCTCATCAAGCGGCTGGAAGAGGAAATCCGGTCCCGCTGCGAAGTCCGCGTGTCTGCGGAGATCCTGGCGCCGGGCACATTGCCCAAGACCGAATTCAAGGCGCAGCGCGTGAAGGATCGCCGCGTGAAGAAGTAAACACTTCTCCGCTTATATCTTGTCTGTCACCCCGCACTTGATGCGGGGTCCATCTCTCTATGCGCGATGACGTTGCCGTGAAGGCGCGAGACTGACCGTCCCCATTTCAGGGACAGCACTTGCGGAACGATGGACCCCGCATCAAGTGCGGGGTGACAGATAAAGACTGCGTGATGGAATAGAAACGAGGGCGCGCGTTTGTAGAGACGCCCTCAATTCATCCGCGTCGGCGGCGCGGGCGGCGTCGATGGCGTCACCATGAGCTGCGGGAACCAACGCTCCATGAAACCGCCGGTGCCGGCCAGCGGGCGCGCCGGCACGCCCTTGTGCGCTTCGAGCATATAGCTGCGCCAGATCCGGGTCGGCAGGCCGCCGCCGGTCACGCGCTCCATCGGATCGCCGTCGTCATTGCCGACCCATACGCCGGTGACCAGTTCGGCGGAGAACCCGATGAACCAGGCATCGCGGAAATCCTGGCTGGTGCCGGTCTTGCCCGCGACCGGCCGGTCAATGGCGGCGGCGCGGCCCGTGCCGTCCTGCACCACCTGCGTCATCATTTCCGTCATCGAGACCAGAACCGGACGCGTGATGACCCGACCCATGCCGGAGGCGTTGCGCAGATAGATGAGATTGCCCGCGCCGTCGCGGATCTCGCTGATCGCATAAGGCAGCACGCCGTCACCGCCATTCGCAAACGGTGCGAACGCGGATGTCATCTCGAACAGGCTTACCTCAGACGCGCCGAGCGCCGTCGCCAGATCGCGCCGCAACGGCGAGGAAATGCCCAGGCGGTGCGCGGCGGCAATTGCCTTGTCGATGCCGACATTCTGCGCCAGCCGCACCGTCGATGTGTTCACCGACCGGTAGAACGCTTCGCGGATCGGGATCATGCCGCGCTGGGTGTTGTCGAAATTGCGCGGGCTCCAGTCCTTGATGGTGATCGGCCCGTCGGAAATCCGGTCGTCCGGCGACACGCCGCTTTCGATGGCGGCCAGGAACACGAAGGCCTTGAACGTCGAGCCGGGCTGCCGCTGCGCATCGGCGGCGCGATTGAACTGGCTTTCGCCGTAGTTGCGGCCGCCGACCATGGCGCGGACCGCGCCATCCGGCGTCATCGACACCAGCGCCGCCTGACGCGCATCGGCCTTGGCACCGTCGCGCGCCAGCGTGCGTTCGACTTCCGCTTCGGCCAGACGCTGAAGGCGTGAATCGAGTGTCGTCACCACGGTCAGGTCGCGATCGACCGCGCCGGCAAAACCCGGAATGAAATCCACTAGCCAATCGGTGAAGTAACGCGCGCCGCGTCCACTGCCGCCGCCACCGGCCACGCGCAGCGGCTGCTTGGTGGCCGCCGCCGCTTCTTCGGGAGACATGTACCCGGCTTCGACCTGGTTCTGCAGCACCTCGCGCGCGCGCTGGCGGGCGGCCTCGATATTCGCGGTCGGCGAGTAACGCGAAGGCGCTTTCAGCAGGCCGGCGATCACCGCCGCTTCATGCGCGGTGAGATCGCGCGCGGGACGACCGAAGTAGCGATGCGACGCCGCCTCGACGCCGTAGGTGCCGGCGCCGAGATACACGCGGTTGAGATAGATGGTGAGGATCTGGTCCTTGTCGAACTTCTGCTCCAGCCACAGCGCCAGCATCAGTTCCTGCACCTTGCGGCGGAAACTGCGCTCGGAGGACAGAAAGATATTCTTCGCCAGCTGCTGGGTAATGGTGCTGCCGCCCTGCACGGTACGGCCGGCACGGAGATTGGCGAAGGTCGCACGCGCCACACCGGCAAGGTCGAGACCGAAATGCGAATAGAAGCGGCGGTCTTCGGTCGCCAGCACCGATTGCGGCAGATAGGGCGACATCTCATCCAGCCCGACCGCGCCACCGTAGAGATCGCCGTAAGTCGCAATGGTCGCGCCATCGGCCGATACGAAGGTGACACTCGGCCGGCGCTCGAACCGGTTGATCTTCGAGACATCCGGCAGATCATAGGCGTACCAGCCGATCAGGCCGGCAAAGGCAACACCGCCCCACACGCACAGCGCGCCGACACCGATCAGGAGGCGCTTCAGGAGCCCCTTGCGGAAGAACCGGCGGGTTTTCTGCGACTCGGTGTTTTTCGTCTTGGCCACGACGACCCTCGTATCACCGGATCATGGCAGGTTCTAGGCAGGGAATACCCGAGATCGGCGCCGGATTTGCATGGTACAGGCTGCTGCCATGAAACGCCGCCTGCTCCGCTATACCATTGCGTGGATCGCCGTGATTGTCGCTCTGGGCGCCGCCACCCTGCTCCTTGGCTTGACCCATCACGCATGGCTTCTGGCCTCGCTCGGCGGGTCCTGCGTCATCCTGTTCGGCATGCCGGAGACCGAGATGGCGCAGCCCCGCAGCTTTCTTGGCGGCCATGTCATCTCAACCGCGGTCGGTCTTTCGTTCCTGCGCTACGGTTTTCACGCCTTCGGCGGCCCGCAGGAAATATGGGTGATCGCCTCTGTGGCAACCGCGCTCATCCTGATGATGGCGACGCGCACCATTCATTCGCCGGCCGGCGGCAATCCGATCATTGTTTTCTATGAAGGCGCCGGCTGGAGCTTCCTGCTGACACCGCTGGCAATCGGCCTTCTTGTGTTGCTGGCGACCGCGCTGCTCTTCAATCGCGGCGGGCTTGCGAAGACCTATCCCCAGCGCTGGTGGTGAAGGGCGATTAACAGAATTTTAAGCCTGGGTCTCTACCGTGGATGGTGGATCAGTCTGCGAGGGCACCATGGCAAAGACACCCGATTTCATGAACCCGTTCACCGTTCCCGATTTCTCGGCGAACGGCAATCCGATGGCGGCGCTGGCCCAGATGAGCCAAGCCTGCGCGCAGGGCTATATGAAGTGGCAGCAGGAAGTCTCGCGCTTCGTCAGCGAGCGCTTCGCCGCCGACATGCGGGCGCAGCAGGCGCTGATCGCCTGCCGCGATCCGGCCGACATGCTGCGCATCCAGCAGGACTGGCTGGAAACCACGACCACCGCCTATAGCGACGAAGTGAAGCGCCTGTCCGACATGGCGGTGCAGATCTCGCAGGGCACCATGGAGTCGATGAGCGGCGGCACCCAGCCGGCAAACACGTCCCGCCCACCGCTGAAATCGGTTCCCTGATCCGCAGGCGCCGCCCTAACATGGCCCCTCACCGGCGTAATGCCGGACAACGGGGGGACCATGATTTACGAACTGCGCATCTATCGCTGCATGCCGGGCCGGCGCCCGGATCTTCTAAAGCGCTTTAAAGACTTCACGCTCGATCTGTTCAAGAAGCACGGCATCCGCCAAGCCGGCTTCTGGACGCCGTCCATCGGCGAGGCGATGAATCTTGATCTCTACTACATGCTGGAATGGGAATCGCTGGCCGAGCGCGACAAGAAGTGGTCGGCCTTCGCGATGGATCCCGAGTGGAACAAGAAGCGAGCAGAGTCGGAAGCCAACGGCGCCATCGTCGAATACATCAACAATATGATCCTGGAGCCCACCGATTTCTCGTCGGTGAAATGATCTGGGGTGAAGTGACGGCGGATGATCAGGGTTCCTTGACCTTCGTCCAGTGCGCAACCGAGGGCGGGCTGGCGAAGCAATGGCCGACCAGCTTGCGCCACTCCGCCCAGTTGCCGGACTCCTTGAAATCGACGGTGTGGTTCTCGAGCGTCTCCCAGGTGACGAACAGCCGGTAGCTACCCGGCGTCTCAATGCCGCGGCGCAGATCAATGCCCTTGCAGCCTTTCGACTTCTGGAAAATCGGCACGGCCTTGGCGACGTTGGCCTCGAATTCCTTCTCCATGCCCGGCTTGATGTCGATCTGCGCGATTTCGAGAATCATTAACTGCTCCTGACTGCGTGTAGAGATAAGGACGCTAACGGCCCCATCGCGGACCGGCAATATCGAATTGTCCACCCGCGTCCGTGCATCTTCCCGTCATTGTCACCCCAGCGAAAGCTGGGGCTCAGGCGGTACGATCTCTCAACGGCCACCTTGGAACGTCCTTTGGGCGATACCCAACGGCTGGGTCCCAGCTTTCGCTGGGGTGACAGAATTTTTTGGCTCAGCCTGGCGATTTCGAACCCACAACCGGTTGCTCAACAGGCGGGGATGGACCACCCTGTCCCTGTCCGTCACAACTTCGGACCGGAAACCGGTGAGCGATCCCCTTCTGAGCGATGAGCTGCTCGACACGCGGCGGGCGTGGCATCCGCTGGCGCGTGCCATGCTGGGCGGGGCGCTCTATGTCGCGGCGTATCTGATCCTCGACTGGATCAGCCTGATCGCGCCCTTCAGCGCGCTGGGTGTCGCGCCGTGGAACCCCTCGGCCGGACTGACCTTCGCCCTGTTCCTGCGCTACGGACCGCGCTTCTTTCCCGCGGCGTTCATCGCCATCAGCGTCGCCGACCTGCTGTTCCGCGACCTGCAGGGCGCCCCGGCGGCGATTGTCGGCTCCGCCTTTGCCATCGCCGCCGTCTATGGTGGTGCAGCGATCTATCTGCGCGACCGGCTGAACATTTCACTGCGCCTCGACCAAAGCGGCGATCTGCTGGCGCTGCTTGCCGTGACCCTGGTCGCCGCCGCCATCGTAGCGCCTATCGTTGTCGCCATCTTTTCCGCCTCCAACCTGCTGGGTGCCGGCGAGCTGGCCGAGACGGCGCTGCATTTCTGGGTCGGCGATGTCATCGGCATCGCGGTCCTGACGCCGTTCCTGCTGCTGCTGATCGAACGCGGCGAGCAGATGCTGGTCACCCTGACCGGCAGCAAGACGCTCGAGCATGCGCTGCAGCTCGTCGCCATCGTCGCCGGTCTCGGAATCATTTTCGGGCTGGAGACGGTCAACCACTTCGAATTTTCCTATCTGCTCTTTCTGCCCCTGATCTGGATCGCGCTGCGCGACGGACTGACTGGCGCCACCGCCGGCATCGTGCTGACCCAGCTCGGCCTGCTGGCGGCGGTGCAGCTCAAGGGCTTCGATGCCGGCATCGTCACGCAGTTCCAACTGCTGATGCTGGCCGTGACCGTCACCGGTCTGGTTCTGGGCAGCACGGTGGATGAGCGGCGCAACGCGATCCGGTCCTTGCGCGAGAGCGAGGCCCGGCTGCAGACCGTCGTGAATACGGCCCCCGACGCAATCCTCACCTTTGACGAGCGCGGCGTCATTCTCTCCGCCAATCGCAGCGCCCGCGAGATGTTCCGGTTTGGGCAGCTTGCGGATACGGCGGTCATCGAAAGCTTTCTGCCCGGTCTGCCGTCCGCGAGCGAAAAGCCGGTTGCCGGCCGCGAGATGACGGCGCATCGCGCTGACGGTCGCGCCTTCGTCGCCGATGTCGCCGTCGGCAAGGCGCTGGGCGAACGGCCCGTTTCCGTGGTCGTGGTCCGCGATGCGTCCATCCGCAAGGAAGCGGAAGCCTGGCTCAAGGAGCACGAGGCGGAGCTGACGCATCTGGCCCGCCACAGCGCCACCGGCGAGCTCGCCGCGGCCCTCGCGCACGAACTCAACCAGCCCCTGACGGCGCTGATCAGCTTCGCGCGCGCCTGCCAGGCGGTTCTGGAGAGCGCGCCAAACCGTGACGACACCGTCCTGACCAGCGCCCGCGAACTGCTCGACCAGACCGTCGAGCAGGCGAGCCGCGCCGGACAGATCATCCGCGCCACGCGCGAGTTCCTCAGCCGGGGCGACGTCCGGCGGGTGCAGGCGCGGCTTGCGGATCTTGTCCGCGCCGTCGTCGACCTCATGCGGGGAGAAACGGTGCAGAACCAGGTGAGCATCGTGACCCAGATCGACCCCGACCTCCCGCCCTTGCTGGTCGATCCGATCCAGGTCGAGCAGGTGGTCCTCAATCTCGTCCGCAACAGCATCGAGGCCATGTCGCGGGAACCCGCTGGCCTCCGGCAGATCACGGTCACGGCGGTCGCCTCGGCCGCCGAGCCCGGCTTTGCCGAAATCACGGTCCAGGATACCGGCCCGGGCCTGCCGACCGAAATCACCGAGCGGCTGTTCACCCCCTTCACCACCACCAAGGAAAGCGGGATGGGCCTGGGCCTGTCGATCAGCCGCTCGATCGTGGAGGCCCATGGCGGCCATATCACGATCGCATCCAACGACGCCGGCCATGGTGTTACAATCCGCTTCACCCTGCCTTTTAATAGCGAACAATGACAACGACACCTGACAACAACACCATCTTCATCGTCGACGACGACGACGCCATCCGCCGCGCCCTGACAGCCCTTCTCTCGGTCAAAGGCTACGTGGTTAAGTCATTCGAATCCGCCGAGGCCTTCCTGGCGGCGCTGCCGGCGAAATTGCCCGGCGGCTGCGCGCTGGTCGATGTGCGCATGGCCGGCATGAGCGGCCTCGATCTCCACCGGGAAATGAAGCGCCGGGGCATCGCCCTGCCGGTGATCATCATCACCGGTCACGGCGACGTGCCTCTGGCCGTGGCGGCACTGAAAGCGGGCGTTGCCGATTTCATCGAAAAGCCGTTCGACAGCGATGTGATCCTCGCGGCCATCCACGACGCGCTGACGGCGATCCCGGCACCCAGCCATCTGTACCAGGATATTCCGTCCCGCATCGCGCGACTCACCCCGCGTGAGCGCGAAGTCATGGATCTCGTGGTCAAGGGGCAGCCCAATAAGGTCATCGCGCACCAGCTCCAGATCGCGTTGCGCACCGTGGAGATCCATCGCGCCCGTGTCATGGAAAAGACCGGAGCACGCAACCTCTCCGAGCTCGTCCGCCTCGCCATCCGGCTCGAAGATTCGGCGCCGTAAGAAGCACAAAAAGT
Source organism: Alphaproteobacteria bacterium (assembly GCA_965279355.1). Lineage (GTDB taxonomy): Bacteria > Pseudomonadota > Alphaproteobacteria > CACIAM-22H2 > CACIAM-22H2. Next base: position 2,725,553 of record OZ257155.1, read on the forward strand.
TCAATACTTTCAGCATCGTAGTGGTTATCCACTATTTTTGCGTGCGCCTGCGCGTCTTAGGTTTTCCCGATTGAGCGAGGCCCTGCGAGGCCGGGTCATCGGCCTCGGGTGCGGTGTGCTTTCGGTATCGGCAAGTCGGTATCTGCAAGCAGAGCGATCCGACCGGGCCGGCCACTCGCGATCAACCGAGCAAGTGCGACGACCCGATGTTCGACGTTGAAATCCTCCTCAGTCTCCTGACCCTTACCGCTCTCGAGATCGTTCTCGGCATCGACAACATTGTCGTGATCGCGATCATCGCGGCCACGCTCCCGGTCCATCAGCGCGACAAGGCCCGGATCGTCGGCCTGTCTCTTGCGATGATCACACGGCTGCTTCTCCTTTTCTCCATCAGCTGGATCGCCGGCCTGACCCAGCCGATGATCAGCTTCGCCGAATACGAATTCTCAGGTCGGGACTTGCTGATGCTGGGCGGCGGCCTGTTCCTCATCGTCAAGGCAGTGCGCGAAATCCACGAGGCAATGGAAGAGGCCGGCGCCGAAGGCGGCAGCCGCCGTACGACAGGTTTCGCCAACGCCATCGCGCAGATCGTTGTGCTCGATATCGTTTTCTCCTTCGATTCGGTCATCACCGCCGTGGGCATGGCGAACCAGCTCTGGGTGATGTCGACAGCGGTCATCATCGCCGTCCTGATCATGCTGGTCGCGTCCGGCCCCATCATGCGCTTTATCCACGCCCATCCGACCGTGAAGATGCTGGCGCTGGCCTTCGTGCTGCTGATCGGCATGGCGCTGGTCGCCGACGGCATGGGCTTCCATATCCCCAAGGGATACCTCTACTTCGCCATGCTGTTCTCAATCGCCGTCGAGAGCCTCAACGTCACCATGTCGCGCAAGAAGTCGCGTGTAGAGGTGGCGAAGGATCCGTCCGACGGAGCGGCGACAGGGTCCAAGGCGACGCACCAATCGCCCGAGCAGCGCGCCGGCGCGGCGGAATAAGGCGCCAGGAGGCACGACAGATGCGTACCGTTCTAATTCCCATCGACAACGGTCTCCAGACCGAGCACGGCATCCGCTCGGTCGTGGCCCAGGCGCGCGCCGACGATATCCACCTGCTCAACGTGCAGGCGCCGGTGAGCGGCTACGCCAGCCGCTTCGTCAACAGCGACGTGATCCGCGACTATCAGCGCGACGAAGGGGAACGCATCCTCTCGGGCGCACGGCGGGCACTGGACCGTACAGGCCAGCCTTACACCGCCCATATCCGGGTCGGCGAAGCCGCCAGCACCATCGCCTCCGTGGCGGACGAGCTGCGGGCGAATGAAATCGTGGTCGGAGCGGAAGGCGGCGTGCTGAGCAGCTTCCTGACCTGGCTGCTGGTCGCCAGAATCCGCCGCTATGCAAAGGTGCCGGTGGTGATGGTCATGGCGCCGCGGACGGCGCCATCGGTCGGCAAGCTGGCCGGAGCCGGCACAATCTACCCCCGGTAAATCGAACGCTCCTCTGGAGCGAACCCCCTCTAAAACTAACACAGGGGCTAAAGCAATCGCGGGCGACGCCGGTTTTGCCCCGGCCATCGCCCGCGAGAAACGCTTTAGATCGCTTCCTTCAGGTCCTTGGCGACCCGGTAGCGGACCTTCTTGCTGGCCTTGATCTTGATCGGCTCGCCGGTCTGCGGATTGCGGCCCATGCGGGCAGCGCGCTTGGCGACGGAGAACATGCCGAGGCCGGGAATACGGACCTTCTCGCCCTTCTTGATGTTCTTGACGAGCTCGGCGATGAAACCGTCGAGCAGTTCCGTCGTGTCCTTCTTCGACATGCTGTGTTTTTCGGAGATCGTCGCGGCGATCTGCTTGAGCGAAACGGCGGCCATTGGTCCTCCTGACAGAATTGATTGGAACGCTGTGCTGCCGTGCCCCGCACCGCGTAAGTCCCCCTGGCGGTGAGAATCGAGCAGCTACAGGACAGGTTGCTACTCCCAGAACGCGCGTCCTGCAAGCATTGTTGCGAGACGGGGCCTCGATTCGCCGCGCCCCATCTGGCTTTTCAGTCGCTGTCGTTTGTCAAGAGTCGTCGCGCCGTGTGCGCAAGCCGGACATTCCGGCCGACAATAAATCCCGACACCAGCGCCGGCAGACCGATGGCAAGATAGTTCGCCAGCGCGTCTTCACGCAGCTCTGAATAACGCCCAAAGAGATAACCGAAATAATAACGTAGCGCGAAAACCGCAACGATCACGGCGAGTGTCACAAAACTCCCCGGTAGCAGTGCGCGGCGACGTTCCGGGTCCACCGTCATGCGACGAACCGGCGCCAGAAACCAGCCCGGCACCGCGGTCAACGCCAGCCCCGCAACCAGCACGGCAAGTGCGGAGCCGGCCGCCATCGGCGCCGCCAGCACGTTGCCGGCGGAGATGAGCGGAAAGACGATGGCGAGAATGACGGGCTGCCACGGCCGCACCCAGCGGTCGCGCAGATCGCGAAGGCCCAAGGCCAGCAGCAGGACGAGCAGCGGCCAGACCCAGAGCGGCGTGCGGCTGACGACGGTTAGCAGCAGATCGGTCCCGCCCATAGCACAACGGCCTCAGACGTCGAGGTTGGCGACCTTGAGTGCGTTTTCCTGAATGAAGTCGCGGCGCGGCTCGACGATGTCGCCCATCAGCGTTTCGAAGATGGTGTTGGCATCGGCGCTGTCGTTGACCTTCACCTGCAGCAGGTGGCGGGCATCCGGATCCAGCGTTGTTTCCCAGAGCTGCTCGGGGTTCATCTCGCCCAGGCCTTTATAGCGCTGCATGCCGACGCCCTTCTTGCCCATTTCGAGCACCGCGTCGATCAGTCGCGTCGGCCCCGTGATATCGACCTCGCGCTCGCCGGCCTTGAGCTTGGCGAAGCGGCCATAGACAAGCTGGAACTCGCCGGCCAGCTCGACCAGGCGGCGCGCCTCGACCGAGTTGATGACGACCTGGTCGATCACGCAGCGATCGGTCTCGCCGCGCAGCTTGCGTTCGAAGATCATGGCGTTGGCGGTGCCGGTACCGGTCCAGCCGCGCTCGTTCTCCGAACTCAGCGCATTCAGGCGACGGGCGATGTACTCGGCGGCCCCCTGGCTTTTTTCCTGATCGTTCAGCAGATCGGGATCGAGGGCGCCGAGGATGGCGGCCTGCTCGACCGCATCGCGGCTGCCGACACGACGCGACAGCGGCGTCACCAGTGCCTTCGCCGCGCGCGCCTTCTCGACCAGCTGGCGCAGATCGGGGCCGGCGCGCTGGCTGCCGTCGGTGCCGACCGTCAGCACCATGCCGTCGATGCCGCCGTCGATCAGATAGTCTTCGAGCGCGCGTTCGTCCTTGAGATAGACCTCCGAATTGCCGCGCTTGGCGCGATAGAGCGGCGGCTGGGCGATATAGACATAGCCGGCATCGATCAGCGCCCGCATCTGACGATAGAAGAACGTCAGCAGCAGGGTGCGGATATGCGCGCCGTCGACGTCGGCATCGGCCATCAGGATGATCTTGTGATAGCGACACTTCGAGACGTCGAAGTCCTCCTGTCCGATCCCGGTGCCGATCGCAGTGACCAGCGTGCCGATTTCGGCCGAGGACAGCATCTTGTCGATACGGGCGCGTTCCACGTTCAGGATCTTGCCGCGGATGGGCAGGATCGCCTGGTAGGCGCGGTTGCGGCCCTGCTTGGCGGAGCCGCCGGCGGAATCACCCTCGACGATGAAGAGTTCGGACTTGGCCGGATCGCGCTCCTGACAATCGGCAAGCTTGCCGGGCAGGGACGCCATATCGAGCGCGCCCTTGCGCCGCGCAAGCTCGCGCGCCTTGCGCGCCGCCTCGCGGGCGGCGGCGGCTTCGACGATCTTGCCGATGATGCGCTTGGCGTCGGTCGGATGTTCCTCGAACCACTGCTGCATCTTGTCGCCGCAGACGGTTTCGACGATCGGACGCACTTCGGACGAGACCAGCTTGTCCTTGGTCTGCGACGAGAATTTCGGATCGGGAACCTTGACCGACAGAACGCAGGTCAGGCCTTCGCGCGCGTCCTCGCCGGTGATCTCGACCTTCTCTTTTTTCGCGATGCCGGCTTCGACCGCATATTTGTTGATGGTGCGGGTCAGCGCGGCGCGGAAGCCCTGGAGATGGGTGCCGCCGTCTTTCTGCGGGATGTTGTTGGTGAAGCACAGCATCGTCTCATGATAGGCGTCGGTCCATTCCATCGCGATTTCGACGGTGATGCCGTCCTTCTGTCCCGACATGGTGATGGCCGGGTGCAGGACGGTCTTGGACCGGTCGAGATATTTCGCGAAGGCTTCGATGCCGCCGGCATATTGCAGTTCGACGCTCTTGCTCTCCACGCCGCGCGCATCGGTCAGAACCAGCCGAACGCCGGAGTTGAGGAAGGCGAGCTCGCGCAGCCGGTGCTCGAGCGTGTCGAAATCGTATTCGGTCTTGGTGAAGGTTTCCTTCGACGCCAGGAAGCGGACCTGCGTGCCGGTCTTGGTTCCTGAATCGCCGACGATAGCCAGCGGCGCCTCGGCGTCGCCATGCCGGAAGCGAAGGAAGTGTTCCTTGCCGTCGCGCCAGATGCGCAGATCCAGCGTTTCCGACAGCGCATTCACCACCGAGACGCCGACGCCGTGCAGACCGCCGGAGACCTTGTAGGAATTCTGGTCGAATTTTCCACCGGCATGGAGCTGGGTCATGATGACCTGCGCCGCCGACACGCCTTCTTCCTTGTGGATCGCGGTCGGGATGCCGCGGCCGTTGTCGTTCACCTCAACCGAGCCGTCGGGATGCAGGATGACGTTGATCTCGTCGCAATAGCCAGCAAGCGCCTCATCGATGGCGTTGTCGACCACCTCATAGACCATATGATGCAGGCCCGAGCCGTCATCGGTGTCACCGATATACATGCCGGGCCGTTTGCGCACGGCATCGAGGCCCTTGAGGACCTTGATGGATTCGGCGCCGTAATCGGCGGCACCCTTGGTCGGGTCAAGTCTCTGGACTGGATCACTCATCGCGCCATCACCGTCGCGTCTAGAACACGGAAAAATTTGGCCCGCCCGCGCAGGCCCTGGAACAACTCATCGTCGGTCCCGGTCAGCCACGCCTGGGCCCCGAGATCGGCAATCTCATCAAACAACGCCTGGCGGCGCGCGCCATCGAGATGCGCCACCACTTCGTCCAACAACAGCAGCGGCACTTCGCCGCGCTCGGTCGCCAATTCGCGCGCCATCGCCAGCAGGATCGACAGCAGCAGCGCCTTCTGCTCACCCGTCGAACATTCGCGCGCCAGCCGGTCCTTCGCCGCATAGCGCACCGCAAGATCGGTACGGTGCGGCCCCCAGGCCGCTCCGCCCTGCGCCGCATCGTGGCCGCGCGCATTGCGCAAGGCTGCGCGGGCACGGTCTTCAACGGCAACCGCCGGCATCTCCGCCAGCCACGCATCGACTTCACCGGTCAGATGCATCCGCGCCGCCGGGAACGGTCCTTCGCGCTCGGCACAAACACGATCGAGACGCTGCATCACTTCCGCGCGGACCGCCGCAATGGCCACACCATGCCGCGCCATGCCGTCTTCCAGCGCGTCCAGCCATGTGGTGTCGAGACTGCCTTCTGCCAGGAGCCGCGAGCGATCGCGCATCACGGTTTCATAGGCCGCCACTTCGCCGGCATGGGCGGGATGAAATCCATAGACCAGCCGGTCGAGAAACCGTCGCCGCGCCGAGGAGCCTTCCATGAACAGTCGATCCATATCCGGCGTCAGCCACACCAGCGCCAGATGCTCGGCCAGATCCTTCTGGCCGCGCGAGGTCTGTCCGTCGATCCGCACGATGCGCCGCTCCGTCACCCGCTCGCCATCGCCGGCTTCGCGGCCGGTACCGATATTGACCCGCCCTTTGGGTGTTTCCACGACAGCGGCCACCGCCCACGGCATGGAGAGACCGATGTCCTGCGCCCGGCGATCGACTTCGGACAGCTTCGCCCGCCGCAAACCGCGCCCCGGCGCCAGGAACGAAACCGCTTCCAGCAGGTTCGTCTTGCCCGCCCCGTTGGGCCCGGTCAGCACGATCGGCTGATGATCGAGGTCGAGGCGCAGACGCGTGTAGCCGCGAAAATCGCTCAGCGACAGCCGCCCGATATAGGCCGCGCGTGACTCAGCCGCCGCAACAGGCACGGCAGACTCAACCACGACAGGCACGGGGCGGGTCATCGCCGTGATCACACCCGCATCGGCATGAGGACGTAGAGCGCGCTGGGATCGGCGGAATCCTGGACGATCGTCGGCGAGGCCGCATCGGCCATCGAGAACTTCGCGCCGTCGCCTTCGATCTGCTGCGCGATGTCGAGCAGGTAACGGGCGTTGAAGCCGATCTCGATCGGCGCCGCCGCGTAAACCGCCTCAAGCTCTTCTGTCGCGCTGCCGGCATCCGGGCTGGTGGCGGTCAGGGTCAGCAACCCCTTGGCCATCGCCAGCTTGATCGCCCGCGACTTCTCGGTCGAGATCGTCGCCACGCGATCGACAGCTTCGGCAAACGTCTTGCAGTCGACTTCGAGAACCTTGTCGTTGTTGGTCGGAATCACGCGCTCGTAATCCGGGAACGTACCGTCGATCAGCTTGGAGGTCAGCACTACATCGTCGAATGCAAAACGCACGCGCGTATCGGACAGCGAGACCTGGATGGCGCCTTGTGCCTCATCCAGCAGCTTGCGCAGTTCCATGACGGTCTTGCGCGGCAGGATGACGCCCGGAATGCTGCCGGCCCCTTCGGGCAGCGCCATTTCGACCCGGGCCAGACGATGCCCATCGGTCGCGACCGCGCGCAGCACCTTCACGCCGTTGCTTTCGGCGGCATGCAGGAAAATACCGTTGAGGTAATAACGCGTCTCTTCCGTCGAAATGGCAAAGCGCGTGCGATCGATCAGGCCGCGCAGATCGCTGGCTGCGAGTTCGAAATTATTCGGCAGATCGCCGCCGGCCATTTTCGGAAAATCTTCGGCGGGCAGATTGGCGAGCGTGAAGGTCGAACGACCGGCGCGCAGATGCACCTGGCCGCCCTTGGTGTCGGTGACGTCGAAGCCGACCTGGCTGCCATCCGGCAGCTTGCGCACGATGTCATACAGCGTGTGCGCCTGAACCGTCGTGGTACCGGCCTTGGCAACTTCCGCCGTTGCGGTTTCGACAATGGCGAGATCCATGTCCGTTGCCGTCAACGCGAGCTTGCCCTTGGACGCGTCGAGAAGAACGTTCGCCAGAATGGGAATGGTGTTGCGGCGTTCAACAACGCTCTGGATGTGACCGAGAGCCTTGAGAAGCGCACCGCGCTCGATGGTCAGTTTCATGGGTCGGATCCGCGTCCTTGGCGATGAACTCGGGCAGGTCGGACCCCCCGCCTCGCCCTCCTGCAAGGCCCGCCGGATGGACGCGTCCGAAGGGCTTGTTGCCAGGACCGGCAGTATATCAGAAGCGATTGAAATCAAAACTCATTCCGGCGATTCGCGGGCCAATCTGGAGGCGAAATTCTGAGCCGATTTCAAGCCTTTGGAGAGCGGCTTCGGCGCTTCTCCGCGAGTGTCGTCCGCAAGGCGAGATCGACGGCGCGCAGCTGCAGCGAAAAGGCCATTGAGGCTGGATTCGCGGTCGTCGAGTCGCGGGAAAGGGCCGCGGCGACCTGTGCCGGCAGCAGCGGCAGGTGAACAAATCCGCACGGGACCCGCTTTGGCAGCAGCGCGAGGGTCCGGTACATCGCGGCGTTACAGAGATACGTGCCGGCCGTTTCCGACAGCCGTGCCGGAATGCCTGACTTGAGCAACCGGGCCTGGATGGCGCGCAGCGGCAGGCGGGACCAGAGCGCCGGACCGCCGGACCGGTCGAGCGGGCGGTCGGCCACGCGCTGCCCGGCGTTATCGGCGATCGCGAAATCGGCGAGATTCAGCGCCACGCGTTCCAGCCGGATACACGCCTCACCGGGGGCGAGGCCCAGCAGAATGACGGCCTCGGGATCGAGGCCCTTCAACACCGCGGCCAGCGCCGTGTCGATCTTCGCAAGATCGACCGGCAGTTCGCGGCCGACCACGGGCAGACCGTCGATCCGCTTGCCGTCGAGATGCCGGGCGATCTTCGCCGACGGATTATCGTCGAACCCACCGAAGGGCTCGAAGCCGGTGACCAGGATGCAGCGCTTGCGAGTCATGGGGGGAGTGTAGAGCGCTCGATAACGAAATCGACTTCTTTTCCGTCACCCCGGACTTGATCCGGGGTCCATGTTTCCTGTGGCGCGATGGACCCCGCATCGAGCGCGGGGTGACAAACACGGTTGGGGAGCATTGAAAGATAGAAACCCAAAGATCGCCGGCACCCCCAAAAAGCGAAAGGCGCCAGGTTTCCCAGGCGCCTTTCGACCCCTCCCCCCGGAGGATGCCGGTGCTCGTTCGTGTTTATGCTTCGAGCATGCGGCGTAAGAGTTCGATGTCCTCGGCGAAGGTGGAGTCCGATGACCGGAGCTCCTCGATCTTCTTCACCGCATGCATCACGGTCGTGTGGTCGCGACCGCCGAACTTGCGGCCGATTTCCGGCAGCGAGCGCGACGTCAGCTGCTTGGCGAGATACATCGCCACCTGACGCGGACGGGCAACCAGCCGTGCGCGGCGCGGCGAGTGCATGTCGGCCAGGCGGATCGAGTAATGCTCGGCCACGCGCTTCTGGATTTCCTCGATCGTCACGCGCCGGTCGTTGGCCCGCAGCAGATCGTGCAGCACATCCTGCGCCGTCTCGAAAGTAATGGGACGGCCGACAAGCGTCGAATGGGCGGCGATGCGGTTGAGCGCACCTTCGAGTTCGCGAACGTTCGAGGTGATCTTGTGCGCCAGGAATTCCAGCACCTTGAGCGGCACGGCCAGGCCGAGCTTCTCAGCCTTGGTCTGCAGGATGCCAAGACGCAGTTCGTATGTCGTTGGATGGATGTCGGCGACGAGGCCCCAGCCGAGACGGGAGCGCACGCGATCCTCGATGCCTTCGAGATCGGCCGGGCTCTTGTCGGCCGACAGAATGATCTGGCGGTTCTGGTCGACCAGTGCGTTGAACGTGTGGAAGAACTCTTCCTGCGTCGAATCCTTGCCGCTGATGAACTGCACATCATCGATCATCAGCACGTCCACGGAGCGGAACTGCTCCTTGAACGACATCATGTCCTTGAAGCGCAGCGCCCGGATGAACCGGTACATGAACATTTCGGCCGAGAGATAGACCACCTTGCGCTGCGGATGGCGCTTGCGGATCTCCCAGGCGATGGCATGCATGAGATGCGTCTTGCCGAGGCCGACACCGCCATAGAGGAAGAGCGGGTTGAAGGGCACCTTCGCTTCTTCCGACACGCGGCGCGCGGCGGCCGTTGCGAATTCGTTGGGCTTGCCCGTCACGAAGTTTTCGAAGGTGAAACGCGGATCCAGCGGCGCGCCGAAATCCTCTCTCTCTTCACTCGACGGCGAACGGATGATCGCGCCGTCGCCATCGGTGCCCGAACGCGGGGCGGAGGCGGCGGTCACGGGACGCAGACCGTTCATTGTGCGGGCCCCAACCGGCTGCGAGGGCATGGTGTCGGCGCGGAGCGCCGCCATGCGCTCGGCGGCCGGACGCACGACCGTGCTGGACGGCGCGGCGACGACAATGTCGATCTCGCGGATATTCTTGTTTTCAGCCTTCCACAGGGCACGCAGGCGCTCCGCGTAATGGGTCCGCACCCAATCCTGCATGAAGCGGGTCGGGACAGCGATCCGGACTTCAAATTCCTCGACCCCGGCCAAGGTCAGCGGCTTGAGCCAGGAACGATAGGCAACCTCGCCGAACTCGGCGCGCAGCTTGCCGCGAACACGGGCCCATTGGGTCTCGATGCTGGAAGAGGGTTCGTCGCGCATCACGGTCTTATTCCTGCCACCACGGAAGACCTTCGGCCTTCCAGCCTTGCGCGGCGCCCCGATGCTGGGTGGCGTCATGCGCACCCTCGAACCCGCCGGCAAGATTATAACAACGCCCCCAACCCTGCTGGGTCATGGCAATGGCCGCCGAGCGGGAACGCCCGCCCGAACGGCAGATGAAGATGACGCTGGTGTCTTTGGGAACGCCCGCGCGCTCCAGGTCCTGAGCAAATGTAAGATTGGCAACCATGCGTGGCTTAAACCCTGTCTCGGCCGTACCCGGCGTAAAAGATTGCCATTCGACCAGAACCGGCCGCTTTCCCACGCCGGTCAGATCCGGCAGGCCAACGAAGGACCATTCCGCCTGGGACCGACAGTCCACCAGAACGGCGCCCTTTTCCTGTGCCAGAATTTCCCAAGCTTCTTTCGGCGAAATGTCGCCCGCATAACCCGAGGCCGGTGTCCGATTTGAACTTCCGCTCTCCGGTCGCGCCATGTCCGCAGACCCCTGTGCCATCCCCGATCCGCCCCTGACTAGGCCGCCACTTCGGACGGCTTCTTACTGCACCCGGCCAGGTTCCGCCCGGCCCTTATCTCTCAACCAACTTACCCTAGCGAGCAGCGCCCGGGCGGAAGGCCGCCGCGACTTCGACCAGCCGTACCACGAACGGCAGAAGCAAGAACCGGCATGACAATCATTTCGGAACACATGTCGGTTCGCGTCTCCGTATCGTCGCCGACTTCATTCAGCCGGACCGTCAGACCTTCTTCTGTCGACCCTTTGCATCATGTGCGCCAACTCCCTCAGCGAGTTCGGCGCGACCAGTGATGCGTGGCAAGAACCTCCGTACCGATCATCGATCTCCTTGAGGAGATTTTCGTTCACCGACAATCAGTCCGTTAACTCTAGTCGCCGTTTTTAGGCGGTGCAATATGCCGTGTCGCGATTCTGCAAAAAATAATTCTTGCGTGTTCCGGCAACACGGAATCCCAAAGTCCGACTAAAAAACTTTGTCTGCGCGCGATACCACGCAGGCAAAGGTCGGCTGCACAACTTATGCGTAGAGCAGCGGCGCGAGGCGCAATCGCTTGTGAGTTCCGCGCGATCGCGCGCGGAACGAAAGATCGTTACTTGAGCGCCTTGATGCGCTTGGACAGACGCGACAGCTTGCGCGCGACTGCATTCTTGTTGGTGACCGCAGCGCGGATGCCGCGCATCAACGCGGACGCGGCCGCTTTGTAAGCAGCCTGTGCTTCGCTCTTCACGCCCGCAGCGATCGCCGCCTCGACTTTGGTCAGCGCCGTCTTGATCGACGAGGCGCGCGACATGTTGCTCGCGCGGCGCTTGACGGCCTGGCGCGCTGCCTTGCGCGCGGACGGGTTACGCTTGATCTTCTTTGCGGCCATTGGATTTCTTTCGGATTTCTCGTTCGGGGAAGCGCGCGGTTATAGACTCACCCCCGGCACAGGTCAACGGGCCGGCGGGCGCGCAAAACGGCGGGTTCAGCGGTGCTTGAAGGCCGGCGGGCGCTTCTCCGTGAAGGCCGTCATGCCCTCTTTCTGATCTTCGGTGGCGAAGGTCGCGTGGAAGAGGCGGCGCTCGAATTTGATGCCCTCGGCAAGCGTTGTTTCAAAAGCACGATTCACCGCTTCCTTGACCATCATGGCGATCGGCAGCGACTTGGCGGCAACCGTTTCAGCGGCCTTGAGTGCCTCTTCAAGCAGCTTGTCGGCGGGGACGAGGCGGCTGACGAGGCCGCAGCGCTCGGCCTCGGCCGCGTCCATCATGCGGCCGGTCAGGCACATATCCATCGCTTTCGATTTCCCGACAAAACGTGTCAGACGCTGGGTGCCGCCGGACCCGGGGATGGTGCCAAGATTGATTTCCGGCTGGCCGAACTTCGCGGTATCCGCCGCGATGATGAAGTCGCACATCATCGCGACCTCGCATCCGCCGCCCAGCGCGAAGCCGGAAACCGCCGCTATGACCGGCTTGCGGCAGATTGTGATCCGTTCCCACCCGTCCGTAATGAAGTCCTGCAGATAGACGTCCATATAGGAGCGATCTTTCATCTCCTTGATGTCGGCGCCGGCCGCGAAGGCTTTCTCGCTGCCGGTCAGGACAATGGCGCCGATCCCGGTATCGGCCTCGAACGCATCGAGGGCCGTTCCGAGTTCCCGGATCAGCGCGTCGCAGAGGGCGTTGAGGGCCTTGGGCCGGTTGAGCCGGATCAGGCCGACCCGTCCCTTCGTCTCAACCAGTATATTTTCGTAGGTCATGGAGACACCTCCGGGAGCGGTCGCCGGTCAGCCGGGCGCCAGATAGAAACGGACAAGAATACGACCAGCCGGCGCGCCGCCGCGCGGGCTGCTGGACGGAAATTCCAGCCGCAGGGTTTCATTCTCGCGGCGGAACAGATCGGGACCGGACGACCGCCAGCCGAGCTGGGGCAGCGTCTTGCCATAGAACTCGCGCACGGCATCGGCGCTGGTCGCGCCATCGGCCCAGGCCTCGACGATCCGACCCGCCGGTGCCTCGAACACGACATTCTCGCCCTGAACCGCCGAAAGCTGGGGCATAAGCGGCAGATCCTCGATCCCCGGCACAAAGCGGTTCTGCGCAAACGCTGGCGCCGCGACAAGCACGCAGAGGAGAAGAAGAGGGCGAATAAGCATAAGAGGCATGGCGGTATCGTTGGTCAGCGCTGGCACTTTGGACAATAGAACGTCGATCGCCCGCCCTGGACAAGCCGCTTTATCGTTGCGCGGCAGGATGGGCACGGTTTGCCCTCATGGTCATAGACCTTCCAGCGGGCCTGGAACCAGCCCTGCTCGCCGTTGGCATTCACATAGTCGCGGGCCGAAGAGCCGCCGGCCTTGATAGCGCTCTTGAGTACGTCGCGGATCGCTTCGACGAGGTGATCGGCCTGCCTGGCGGTCCTGCCGGCCTGTCGCCTGGGCGAAATTCCCGCGGCAAACAGCGCCTCGCAGACATAGATGTTACCGAGACCCGCCACGATGGTCTGATCCAGCAGCGTGGTCTTGATCGGGCCTTTGCGGCCGTTGATCCGCTCCGTCAATATTTTGCCGGTGAAATCGGCTCCCAGCGGCTCGGGTCCCAGATCGCGAAACCGCTTGTTTGCGGCGAACTCATCTTCGGGAACGATATCCATCAGCCCAAAGCGCCGGGGATCGGTGAAGCGCATGACGCGCCCGTCGTCGAGTGTGAACGAGACATGCTCGTGCGGGCCGATCGCGTTCGGTTTCGCGCCCAGCACGAGCTGGCCCGACATGCCGAGATGCACGACCAGCACCGTGGCATCGTCGAGATGGATCAGGATGTATTTGGCGCGGCGCTCGACGGCCGTCACCCGCCGCCCTTCGAGACGGGCCACAAAATTGTCCGGCAGCTTCTCCCGGAGATCGGGCCGGCGCTGCTCAACCTGCCTCAACGTGCGGCCGACCAGATGCGGGCGCAGGCCGCGAACGACGGTTTCAACTTCGGGGAGCTCGGGCATGTGGCGCTAACCTAGCGAAAACGCAGGGTAAGCGCTATCTTGCGGCGATGGTCGACGCATCCGAGAAAACGCCGCCAGGCACCGGCGCCACCACCCATTTCGGCTTCCGCGAGGTCGCGGAGGACGAGAAGGCGACTTTGGTGCGCGACGTCTTCGACAGCGTCGCCGGCCGCTACGACCTGATGAACGACCTGATGTCGGGCGGCGTCCACCGTCTGTGGAAGGCCGATCTGGTCAGCGAGATCGCGCCGCGTCCGGGCGAGAAACTGCTCGATGTCGCCGGCGGGACCGGCGATATCGCCTTTCGCTTCGTCGATGCAGCAGGCGGCGCGGAGAGCGGCGCCACGGCGATCCTGTGCGACATCAATTACGAGATGCTTCATGTCGGCCGTGATCGCGCCATCGACACCGCGCATCTCAACGGCTTTACCTGGGTGACGGGCGATGCCGAAAAGCTGCCGGTCAAAAGTTCCTCGGTCGATGTCTATACGATTGCGTTCGGCCTGCGGAACGTCACCCGTATCGATGCCGCGCTGGCCGAAGCACGGCGCGTACTGAAGCCCGGCGGCCGTTTCTTCTGCCTCGAATTCAGCCGCGTGGTCGTGCCGGTGCTCGACAAGCTCTACGACCTCTATTCCTTCAACGTCCTGCCGGCCATCGGCGCGGCCGTGGCGGGCGATCGCGCCGCCTATCAATACCTGGCGGAAAGCATCCGCCGCTTCCCGCCGCAGCAGGAACTGGTGCAGCGCATGGAGCGCGCCGGACTGGAGCGCGCGCGCTTTCGCAATCTCTCGGGCGGCATAGCAGCGATCCACGCTGCCTGGCGCATCTGATGCTCCGCGCCCTGCGCAATCTGGGCCGGCTTCGCCGGATCACGGTCACGCTCGCTCGGCACGGCGCGCTCGACGCCTTCGCGCCATTTGTACCACCGGTGGCGCTGCGACTGGCCAATCTCATCCGCCGCAACAATCTGCCGCCCCGGCCCGGCCTGCGGCTTGCCGCCGCCCTTACCGAACTCGGCCCCAGTTTCGTGAAGCTCGGCCAGGCTTTGTCGACCCGCGCCGATCTGATGGGCGAAGCCATCGCCGCCGATCTTTCGTCCCTGCAGGACAAGCTCGATCCGTTTCCCGGTGCTGTCGCGAAGGCCTCGGTCGCAGCGGAACTGGGCCGGCCGATCGATCAGCTCTATCGCAGCTTCGACGATATCCCGGTCGCTGCTGCCTCCATCGCGCAGGTGCATTTTGCCGTCACCGCGGAAGGCGAGGAAGTCGCAGTGAAGGTGCTGCGCCCCGGCGTCGAGCAGATGTTTGCGCAGGAAGTGGACCTGTTCCTGTGGCTGGCGGAATCCGCCGAGCGTCATGTCCGGCGCCTGCGGCGTCTAAAGCCGATCGCCATCGTCCTGAAGTTCGCCGAGACGGTGAAGATGGAAATGGATCTGCGGCTGGAAGCGGCGGCGGCCTCGGAGCTCGCGCAGAATTTCGCCGGCGATCCGGATTTCCGCGTGCCCAAGGTCGACTGGGCGCGCACCAGCCGCCGCGTCATCACCATGGAACGCATCTCGGCCATCAAGGTCGACGAGCGCGCGGCGATCATCGCCGCCGGCCATGATCCGCAGGAGATCGTGGCGCGCGCCGCCCGTGCCTTCTTCAATCAGGTGTTCCGCGACGGCTTCTTCCACGCGGATATGCATCCGGGAAATCTGTTCGTCGGTGCGGATGGCGAGCTGGTCGCGGTCGATTTCGGCATCATGGGACGCATTGATGTTCCCACGCGGCACGCGCTGGCCGACATGCTGGTCGGTTTCCTGCAGGGCGACTACGCCAAGGTCGCCGAGGTGCATTTTCGCGCCGGCTTCGTTCCGGCCGAACAGTCCCTGGGGGCGTTTACCCAGGCCTGCCGCGCGATTGCCGAGCCGATCTTCGGACGGCCGCTGCACGATATCTCGCTCGCGCGCCTACTGGCTCAGCTCTTCGAAGTGACCGAGCAGTTCCAGATGGAAACTCAGCCGCAGCTTCTGCTCCTGCAGAAAAGCATGCTGGTCTGCGAAGGCGTCGGGCGCAGCCTGTCGCCGGATCTCAACATGTGGGAGCTCGCGCGGCCGCTGATCGAGGAATGGATGATCGAGAACCGCGGCCCCGCCGCGCGCGCCAAGGCCGTGACGGACCAGGTGATGGCGCGGATCGAAGAGCTGCCGACATTCGTCGGCAACATGGAAGTCGCCGCCGCGATGCTCGCCAGCGGCGGCGTGCGCCTGCATCCGGATTCATTGGCCGCCCTCAGGGGCGGACCGCGGCGGTCCTGGTGGCCATGGATCGTGCTCGCCGCCCTCGCCGTTGCGGTTGCCGCGCTCATTTTCGACTGACCATGACAAAGCACCAAGGGATCACGCTGCGCCGCGCGCGGCGCGGCGATGCCGACACGATTGCAGACTTGCATGCCGCGAGCTGGCAGAGCGTCTATCGCGGCCATGTCCACGACCGCTATCTCGACAGCGGCCTGCGCACCGGGCGCCGACGACACTGGCGTGCCACCATGGCCAAGTCCGGGGGACGCGACATCGTGCTGATCGCGGAACTGGGCGGACGACCGGTCGGCTTCATCGCGGTCTGGGTCGGCAAGGACCGGGAAGCCTTCGTCGACAACCTGCATGCGCATCCGACGATGAAAAGGCGCGGCATCGGCCGCCTGATGATGCAGGCAGCAGCACAACACCTCGCCGCCCTGGGAAAGCACCGCGCCTATCTCTGGGTGCTCAAGGACAACCTGCCCTCGCGCCGCTTCTACAAGGCGATCGGCGGCGAGACGACGCTCTACGAATTCGAGACCTTCGCCGCGACGCGCGTCTGTCACCTGCGCATCGAATGGCGCGATCTCCGGCGGCTGGCGAGCCGTCGCTAGGCTGCGGACTGCTTGCCCGCCGCCTTCATCGTATCGGCCAGCACCGTATAGGCGACCACCCAGGCATCCTTGACCTCGGCGGTGAATGCAGGCCCGAGCCCCTGCCCCAGCGTCCACAGCAGCGCCTCCGCGACCTTGCCGTAGTGCTCGTCGCGCACCCCGTAGCTGACGTGGCGCCGTCCCAGCCCCTGCACCGTGGGCACGATCTCCGAAAGCCTGTCGAGGCTGCCGACAGCGGTCCCCAGGATCTGCATCAGTTTGCGGCCCTGTTCCGTCATATCGCCCTTGAACAGCGGCTTCACCTCGGGCGCGATCTCGAACAGCTTGCCGTAGAACAGCTCCGCCGCCTGCGGCGCGATCGGCACCACCTTGGCAAAACTGTCCTTCACCAATTGAATTTCGTTTGGCGTCATTGGAGTCCCCTTGTTGTCTCCGAAACGGAGCAAGGGATGTGCCGGATGAACGCCACGCATATTTCAACAGCTTGCCGGATGACGCGGCGCGTCCGCCCAAGGATGGGGCAGATGATTGCCCGCGGTGACGCCTATTTCGGAAGCTTGACCCTGCCGGACTTGGTCAGCGGGAAAAGCGGGTTCCACGCAACTTCCCAGAGATGACCGTCAGGGTCGGCGAAATAACCGCTGTAGCCGCCCCAGAACGTATCGTGCGCGGGCTTGAGCAGTTTGCTGCCGGCCTTTACTGCGGCCTGCAACAGCCGGTCCGCCTCGCGCTTGCTGCGCACATTGTGGGCCAGCGCAAAGCGTCCGTCATGTGTTTTGCCTGCGGGCTTCGCCTTAAACTTGAAGCCGGCATCGTCCGCCAGCGCGGAAGCACTCCACAGCGCAAACACCATCGGACCGGCCTGGAAAAATGCGACATGCGGATTGCTGGCGCGCGACGCCTTCCAGCCCAGCCGCTCGTAGAATTTCCGGCTCCTGGCGATATCCTTCACGCCCAGCGTAATGAAGCTGACACGTTGTTCCATCGGATCACTCCGCAGCGACAGGAACCGCAAGATCGCGCGGCTTCGGGAAGGCCAGGGCCGCGATCAGGTTCGGCAGGGCAAGGAAGGCCATCACCATGAACACCGCCTGGAAACCGCCCGTGTTGTCGTAGAGGATCGAGATCAGCAGCGTCGCCAGCGGGCCCGCCCCGAACGAGACGACGTAGCGCACCGCATAGACGCGCGAGCGGAATTCATCGTTGGTGTATTTCGCGACCATCGCGTCGTTGATCGGGATCTGCCCGAACACGAAGAACATCATGGCCAGCGCCACGGTCAGCATCGCCCAGTTTTCGACCGACCCCGCAAGGAACAGCAGCGGCGCCTGCATCAGCGCCACGGGAATGAAGATGGACCGCAGGGAGCCACGATCGATGAGATGGCCGACGCAGAGCTGCGCGATGGCCGCCAGCACGTAGACGCCACACACGAACGCCCCGACACCGAACGCCGTCTGCGTCAGCGCCGTCAGCCGCTCATCGAATACCTTGGGCATCGCCTGCGTGGTGCCGCTGAAGATCAGGCTGGCGAAAAACGTCGATACCACCAGCACCGAGAAGATGCGCACGACCTGCGCGCGGTCGAGCACCGGCGATGTCTTCTTGCCGCCCTTGCCGGTGGAATCCGCAAGTGCCCGCGGCACCGAAAGCCAGAACCAAACACCGCACAGGATCGACACCACGCCCGGCACGATGAACGCCGCGCGCCAGTGGATGAGATCGGCGAGCGCGCCCGACAGCAGCGCCGCAAAGGCGAGACCGAGATTGCCGGCGACGCCATTGATGCCGAGGGCGAGACCGACGCGCGTCTCATCCTTCACCACCATCGCGATGCCGACCGGGTGATAGATCGCGGCGAACACGCCAACCAGAGTGAGGCAGGCGGCGATCTGCCACATGGTCTGCGCGAAAGCCGTGAGGATCGAAGCGGCACCGATGCCGATGAAGAAGACGATCATCATGCCATGACGGCTCCAGCGGTCGCCGAGCCAGCCGGCCGGCAGCGAACAGGCGCCAAAGGCGATTAGGGCGCCCAGCGAGAGCCGCAGCATTTCGCCGTAGCTCATCCCGAATTCCGGCGCCATGACGATCAGAACCGTCGGATAGATGAGCAGGAACAGATGGTCGAAGAGATGCCCAAGATTGAGCAGGACGACGTAGCCGAGGGGTTTGTTCATCTGGGCCTCTTTGGGCGAGTCCGGGGGCGAGTCCGGGGGCGAGTCCGGGGGCGAATCCGGGCGTTTTGAGCAGCGATTGGGCAGCACTCTAATCCTCGCCTGCCATGGCCTTCTTGCGCTAAACTGACAACAAATGTCGCAAAACGGACAAACACCGCTTCCCAGCGGCCCGATCGCTGGACGCAGTATCGACGCGGCGGATTTCCAGGATATCCCGCGCCCGATCGCGGCGATGGCCAAGGACTACCCCGCAGGCTGGGTGCAGCCGCTGCATCGCCACCGCCGCGCACAGCTCGTCTACGCCTCCTCCGGTGTGATGACGATCTTCACCCCGCAGGGGACCTGGATCGTGCCGCCTGACCGGGCCCTGTGGATTCCCTCGGAAATCGACCATTCCATCGAAATGTCCGGGCGCGTGACAATGCGCACCATCTATGTCGACCGCCGGATCGCGGAGGCGCTGCCCGGAAACTGCGCGGTGGTCTCGGTGTCGGGACTGCTGCGCGAGCTCATCCTGCGCGCCGTTGAAATGCCGCTGCTCTACGACCCCAATGGCGCCGACGGGCGGATCGCGCAGTTGCTGCTCGATGAGCTGCGCACCCTTCCCTCGCTGCCCCTGCATCTGCCGGATCCGAAAGATGCTCGGCTGGTCCGTCTCTGTCAGTCCATCCGCCGCCATCCGGCGGATAACCGTCCGCTGGCCGCGTGGGGTGTCGAGGTGGGTGCGAGTGGGCGCACCCTTGCCCGGCTCTTCCGTCTGGAGACCGGGATGACCTTCGCCGACTGGCGGGCCCAGGCCCGACTGCTGGCGGCCCTTACCCGGCTCGCCGCCGGCGAGAAAGTGACCAGCGTGGCGCTGGACCTCGGTTACAGCAGCCCCAGCGCCTTCACCACCATGTTCCGCCGCCAGTGCGGCGTGACCCCCAGCCGGTATTTCGCCTGAAGCGTCGCCAGGAACGCAACGCGCGGCGCGGCTTTTAAGCACAGGCATGGTGCAGAAAATGCATGTTGCAGACCGGTTTAACCGGAGCGCGCGACATGATCGTCTACACACCACCCAAGCCCGCGACCAGCATCCCGGTTATCGACCTGACCGGCAGCTTTTCCGCCGATATCGTCGAGCGGAAAAAAGTCGCCTGGGACATTCACCGCGCCTGCCGTGAGACCGGTTTTTTCTATGTCTCGCATCATCGCATTCCGCAGAAGCTGATCGACGATCAGTTCCTTGCGGCGAAACGTTTCTTTGACCTGCCGCTCGAAGCGAAACTGAAACTGCACATGAAGAACTCGCCGACGACGGCCGGCTACGAGCCGATCGGCGGACAGATTCTCGACAGCCAGGATGCGACGGCCGAAACGGCTCCGCCGGATCTGAAGGAAAGCTTCTATGTCGGCATGGAACTGCCGGCCGATGATCCGGTGTCGCTCAAGAAGCTGCGCAGCTTCGGTCACAATCAATGGCCGGAACTTCCGGGCTTTCGCGAACAGACTCTCGCCTGCCAGGCCGCGTTTCGCGAACTCGGCGACCGCCTGCTGGCCATGCTCGCGCTTTCCCTCGACCTGTCGGAAGACTGGTTCCTGCCGTTCTACGACATGCCGACCACCACCCTGCGTCTGCTGAAATATCCGCCGCAACTATCAACCGCGGCGGACAACCAGCTGGGTGCGGGCGCGCATACGGATTGGGGCGGCGTGACATTGCTGGCGCAGGACAGCGCCGGCGGACTTGAGGTGCGCAACGCTGCTGGCGAATGGATCGAGGCGATGCCGATCCCGAACACGCTGGTCGTCAATCTGGGTGACCTGATGGCCCGATGGACCAACGGCCTCTACAACTCGAACATGCACCGGGTGAAAAACAACAAGAGCGGCGCGGACCGTTATTCGCTGCCGTATTTCTACGGGCCGCGACCGGATTCCATCATCGAAGCGATGCCGACCTGCGTCAGCGCCGACAATCCGCCGCGCTTTGCCACCTGCACAGCCTCGGAACATGTCTATGAGATGTTCCGCCGCTCCTATGGCTACGCGCCAAGCGAGGGAGAGGTCTGATGATCATCTACACGCCGCCCAAACCCGCCACCAGCATTCCGGTTATCGATCTCGCCGGGAGCTTCGCGTCCGATCCCGCAGCACGAAAAAGCATCGCCTGGGATATTCACCGGGCCTGCCGCGAGACGGGATTTTTCTATGTCTCCAACCATCGCATCCCGCAAACACTGATCGACGGACAGTTTGCGATGGCCAAGCGCCTCTTCGATCTGCCGATGAGCGAGAAGCAGGCGATCGGCATGAAGAACTCGCCGTCGGCCTGCGGCTATGAGCCCATCGGCGGCCAGGTCCTGGACAGTCAGGATGCGAGTTCCGATAAGGCGCCGCCGGATCTGAAGGAGAGCTTCTATATCGGCACGGAACTGCCGGACGATCACCCTTTGGCAAACCTGCGCTGGCAAAGCTTCGGCCATAATCAGTGGCCCAGGATTCCGGGGTTCCGCGAACAGTCGCTGGCGTTGCAGGGAGCACTGCGCGAGACCGGCAACCGCATCCTGGCGATGCTCGCCTTGTCGCTGGACCTGCCGGAAGACTGGTTCCTGCCGTTCTACGACTCCCCGAGCCAGACGCTGCGGCTGCTGCGTTACCCGCCGCAGCCCGCGACCGCAGCGGACAACCAGCTCGGCGCCGGAGCGCATACGGACTGGGGCGGCATTACGCTGCTGGCGCAGGATGCGTCCGGCGGCCTCGAGGTGCGCAACGCCGCCGGAGACTGGATCGAGGCGACCCCGATCCCCGGCACGTTGGTGATCAATCTCGGTGATCTCATGTCGCGCTGGACCAACGGTCTCTATAACTCGAACATGCACCGCGTGAAGAACAACAAGAGCGGGGCGGACCGCTACTCCATCCCGTTCTTCTATGGCCCGCGCCCCACCGCGATTATCGAAGCGATGTCCACCTGCGTCTCCGCCGATAAGCCGGCGAAGTTTGCGACCTGCACGGCCGCCGAACATGTCGATGAGATGTTCCGCCGCTCCTACGGCTACAGCCTGACCTGAGGTTCTTTCAGAATGACCGCACCACACCTCGCCTACGCCAATATCTTCGCCCGCGACATCGAGGGGCTGAGCAAATTCTACGCGGACCTGTTCGGCTTTCCCGAAGTGGTCGGCCATCGCTCGCCGATCTACCGCTGCCTCGATGTCGGCGGCGGCGTTGAGCTCGGCTTCAATGCCGAGAAAGCCTATGAACTGCTCGGTCTCGCCGACCGCAAGCCGAGCGGCAAGGCTCCTGTCGTGACGTATTTCAGCATCGAGGTCGGGAACCGCGAGGCCGTGGACACGGCTGTTGCCGGGATCGCGAAGCTCGGCGGTCGCGTGGTGAAGCCGCCCTATGTCAGCTACTACAACGCCTATCAAAGCGTGTTGGAAGATCCCGAGGGCAATATCTTCCGCGTCAATCACCGGATGGGTGCCCGCGAACCCTCCGACAAGATCGCCAATCCGCCCTGGAAATGAACGCTCAGTCGAGCCGCCAGATGCGCACCGGCGAGGCATAGCCCCTCATCGTCACTTCGCCGATATCCTCTTTCGGGATGCCGGGTTCGATGCAGGCGGCAACGGCGTCGGAGACCAGAAGACGCGACCCGACCTCCTTGTTCAGCTGTTCGATCCGCGACGCCAGATTGACGACATCGCCGATGACAGTGAATTCCTTGCGCCGCGGCGAACCGACATTGCCCGTCACGGCATGGCCGCAGTGAAGACCGATGCGGACATGCAGCGTCCAGCCGCTGTCGCGTGACTTGAGTCTGTCCGTCTCGGCAAGGATGGCGCGCGCCGCAGCAACCGCATGCTGGGTGGCATTGGGATCGTCCAGCGGCGCGCCGAAGATCGCAAGGAACCCGTCGCCCAGGAACTTGTTGATGATCCCGTGATTCCCGTTGACCGCCTCGATCATGTAGGCAAAGGCCTCATTGAGGAACGTCACCACTTCCGTCGGTTCGTGCACCCGCGCCTGTGCCGTGAAGTTGGTGAAGTCGAGAAACATCACGCAGACATGCCGCAGCTCGCTTTCGCCGTGCTCACGGCGATCGAGCAACCTTTCCACCACGGTCGGCGAAACATGCTGGCCGAACAGGCTGGTGACTCTCTCGCGGGCCGTTGCTTCCTCCATGGCGCGCACGAACTTTCCGCGCAGCCGTATCGCGACAAGGCCGGCAACAATCCCCCCCGCAACCATGATCGCCGCCTTGATGGCATGAAAGACCAGCGGCAGAAACACGCTCTCACCGGCCCCATAGGGCAGGACGACGGCATCCAGCGGCAGCAGGAAAAAGACCACGCCGATGTATTCCGCCGCAGCGACAAGTCCGGTAAAGGCCGGCAAGGCAAAATTGAGCCGCAGGGTCGAGGCGACAATGAAAATGAAATAGAGCAGTGGCGGCCAGCCGCCCAGTACGGTTGCGATGGGAACGTAGTGGCTGATCACATACATGATCGCGGTCGGCAGGCTGGTTTCGATGATCGCATTGCCAGCCCGCGCAATCGATGGCGGCTCGAAGCGGCGGCGTTCGAACTCTTTCAGCACCCGCAGCGCGATGATTTCATAGAGCAGAAACGGGCCGCCGACCGCGACCGGAACCCAGGGCGGCGGCGGATCGATGCCCATCAGGTCGGGCAGGAAGAAGAGAAGCGCGATGAAAAGTATCAGGAACGCGCCCAGCACATAGATCAGCAGTCGCGCACGCAACTGCTCGCTGGACAAAATTTCCGCCGAGAGCGTTCGCTGAAAGGACGATTCCACAGCCTGGGGCATTGGGTAGCTTTATAACCCAGCCAGCAGGCGGTTGCGCCAGCGGCCCGTCGCGCGTAGCTTAAGCGCGCCTCGGCACCGGGCCGGACCCAGGAACCAGATGCTGCACAACCGGCGGATATTGCTGATTATTTCCGGCGGGATCGCGGCCTATAAAAGCCTCGATCTGATCCGCAAGCTGCGCGAGCGCGGCGCCTCCGTGCGTTGCATCCTGACCAAAGGTGGCGCCGAATTTGTGACGCCGCTGTCGGTTGCTACCCTGTCGCATGACAAGGTCTATCAGGACCTGTTCTCGCTGACCGACGAGAGCGAAATCGGTCATATCCGTCTTGCCCGCGAGAACGATCTGGTGCTGGTGGCGCCGGCGACGGCCGACCTGCTCGCCAAGATGGCGCAAGGCCGCGCCGACGATCTCGCCTCCACCGTCTTGCTCGCCACCGACAAGCCGATCCTGGTCGCGCCGGCGATGAACTTCGTCATGTGGGACGATCCGGCAACCCAGGAAAATCTGAAAACACTCCGCGCGCGCGGCGTGCGTACCGTCGGTCCTGAATCCGGCGCGCTGGCCGAGGGCGAGATCGGCATGGGCCGGATGAGCGAGCCGCCCGCCATCGTCGCCGCCGTCGAAGACTTCTTCAGCAATGGCCCTCTGAAAGGAAAACGCGCGCTGGTGACCAGCGGCCCCACCTTCGAGCCGATCGATCCCGTGCGCTTCATCGGCAACCGGTCCTCGGGCAAGCAGGGCCACGCGATTGCCCAGGCGCTTGCCGCGCTTGGCGCCGACACGACTCTGGTCAGCGGCCCGACGCAGCTTGCCAATCCGCCCGGCATCAGGACGATCCGGATCGAGACGGCGGAAGAAATGCTGGCCGCCTGTCAGGCCGCATTACCTGTCGACATCGCGGTCTGCGCCGCGGCGGTCGCTGACTGGCGCACGGCCGACCGTCGCAACCAGAAGCTCAAGAAGAACGGCAAGCTGCCGACCCTCGAACTCGCCGAGAACCCTGATATCCTCGCAATGCTCTCAGGCAAGAGCGCGTCGCGGCCGCGTCTGGTCATCGGCTTTGCCGCCGAAACCGAGAACGTCATCGAGAACGCCATTGCCAAGCGTCGCAAAAAGGGCTGCGACTGGATTGTCGCCAACGATGTATCGGCGCCCACCGGCACATTCGGCGGCGACGCCAATCTCGTTCATCTCATCGACGAGTCCGGCGCCGATACCTGGCCGCGTCTGGCCAAGGATGAAGTCGCGCGCCGCCTTGCCGACCGCATCGCAACCCATCTCTCCCGGTAGAAGAACGATATGTCATCCCCCATCACCGTCGCGGTGACGCGGCTGCCGCATGGCGCCGATCTCGACCTGCCCGTCTATGCGACGGAGCACGCCGCCGGCCTCGACCTGCTCGCCGCCGTCGCGCACGACACGATCATCCAGCCGGCGGGGCGCGCGCTGATTCCCAGCGGCCTCGCCATCGCGCTGCCGCCGGGTTTCGAAGCGCAGGTCCGGCCGCGCTCCGGCCTCGCTCTCAAGAACGGCGTCACGGTGCTGAATTCACCCGGCACCATCGACGCCGACTATCGCGGCGAGATTGGCGTGATCCTCATCAATCATGGCCCCGAGCCGTTCCGCATCACCCGCGGCATGCGGATCGCCCAGCTCATCCTGGCGCGCGTCGAAAAGCTCGCGTGGCAGGAAGTCGGCGAGCTTCCATCGAGTGTGCGCGGTGCCGGCGGGTTCGGCTCGACCGGGCGATGACCCTCAACGATCCGCAGTTCACGCGCTATGCGCGACATCTCATCCTCGATGAGGTCGGCGAGGACGGGCAGGAAAAACTGCTCGCGTCGCGTGCGCTGGTCATCGGCGCCGGCGGTCTGGGATCGCCCGTCCTTATGTATCTGGCGGCGGCCGGCGTCGGCACGCTGGGCGTGGTCGATGACGACACGGTCGACCTCTCGAACCTGCAGCGGCAGATCGTGCACTCGACCGCCAATGTCGGCACGCCCAAAGTGAAGAGCGCGATCGAGACGCTCGCCGCGATCAACCCGGAGGTCCGGCTCACCCCGCATAACCTGCGGCTCACCGCCGCGAACGCACGCGCCCTGATCGCCGAATACGACATCGTCTGCGACGGCAGCGATAATTTCGCGACGCGCTATCTGCTTAACGATGCCTGCTATTTCGAAAAAAAGACGCTCGTGGCTGCCTCGCTGCTGCGCTTCGAGGGTCAGCTCTCGACCTTCAAGGCGCATGACGGCAAATGCCCCTGCTATCGCTGCCTGTTCCGCGATCCACCGCCACCCGACCTGATTCCCCGCTGCGAGGAAGCCGGCATCCTGGGTTCGGTCGCCGGCGTGCTCGGCACGTTGCAGGCGACCGAGACGATCAAGGAGCTGCTGGGCCTCGGCCGCTCGCTGGCGGGACGGCTGCTGATCTACGACGCGCTGGAAGGCACGACCCGCAATATCAATATTCCGCGCGATCCTGCGTGCCCGCTCTGCGGTCCGCAAGCGACGATCCGCGATCTGTCCCAACATAAATAAGAATCAGGTTTCGCGCCGCCAGCAGATAACGTTCCGGACCGTACGGCCGCCGCTCGACATGGGATCGCTCACCAGCTGCATCTGCTGCGCGTCGACCAGGCGGCAATGGCGGACGCGTTGCTGGCCGATCATGGCTCCCTGCGCCGAGCCATCGACGGTGACCGTGATGCGGGCACCATCGACACGATATTTGCCGGTATAGGCGACCAGCGCATCGAACGCCGCGGCGCGCTCGGCATCGTTCTGCGGCAGGACCCGTTCGACGGGCGTGATCAGCGCGATCCAGCGGCGGTCCGCGGTGACGACCAGAAAACCGTGCGGGGGCGCATCCGCGGTCAGGCGCTCTCCGCTCGTTGCGTCCTCGCTGAAGAAGTCGAGCTGACGCCACGAGCCGACGATCTTTTCTGAAACGTCGCTCACAATTTTAGAACAGTGTCGCCAGCACCCGGTCCGGCGGCTTGTGGCCGTCGACGAAGGTCTTGATGTTGACGATGACTTTCTCGCCCATGGCGATGCGTCCGTCGAGCGTCGCGGAGCCCAGATGCGGCAGCAGCACGACATTGTCGAGCGCCAGCAGCTTGGGATCGACCTTCGGCTCATGCTCGTAGACATCGAGACCGGCACCGGCGATCTCGCGCGAATACAGCGCCCGCACCAGCGCGCTTTCGTCCATCACCTCGCCGCGAGCGGTGTTGACCACGATGGCATGCGGCTTGAGCAGCCGCAGCCGGCGCGCCGAGATCAGGCGGAAGGTCGCCGGTGTGTGCGGGCAGTTGATCGACAGCACGTCCATGTGGCCGAGCATCTGATCGAGGCTTTCCCAATACGTCGCCTCGAGTTCCGCTTCGAGCTCGAGATCGGCGCGACGGCGGTTGTGATAGTGGATCGACATGCCGAAAGCGCGGGCGCGCTTGGCGACGGCGGAACCGATGCGGCCCATGCCGACAATGCCAAGACGCTTGCCGGAGAGCCGGACGCCCAGCATCGCGGTCGGGCTCCAGCCGGTCCAGCGCCCGGAGCGGATCAGCCGCTCCCCCTCACCGATGCGGCGCGCGACCGCCAGGATCAGCGCCATCGTCATATCGGCGGTGTCCTCGGTCAGCACACCCGGCGTATTGGTGACGGTGATGCCGCGCTCCTTTGCGGCGGCGAGATCGATATGGTCGACCCCAGTGCCGAACGAGGCGATCAACTTTAGATCGGGCCCGGCCGCGTCGATGACCGCCTTGTCGATCCGGTCGGTCACGGTCGGGACCAGCACCTGGGCGCGCGCTGCGGCGGCCGCGAGCGCCGCGGCATCCATCGGGCGGTCCTCAAGATTGAGCCGCGCATCGAACAGCTCCATCAGACGCGTCTCGACGACGTCGGGCAGTTTGCGTGTGACGATGACCAGGGGACGCCGCAGCGTCATGACTCCGCTCTCCTCGCTCACGACAGGAGGTAGCCGGGACAGGTGCCGCTGTCCAGCAACCCCTTCCTGTCATCTTCACTTAACGTGTATTTTCAGCGCAGTTCTTCGTCGATTCGCTGTTTGGGGGCCATGCCGACGCTTTCCCCGCTGATCCGCTTCGCGGCCATCCTGGCGATTGCCCTGCTCCCGGCGGCGGGTACGATCGCACAGACGCCCCCGCGCGGGCCGGATGCGCCGCCCGCGTCCGGCAGCACGCTGCCCCGCTTCGTGAGCCTGCGCTCCGACGAGGTGAACCTGCGCACCGGTCCGGGTGTGCGCTATCCCGTCGACTGGGTCCTGCAGCGGCGCCACATGCCGGTCGAGGTGCTGGCCGAGTTCGAGAACTGGCGGAAGATCCGCGACT
Source organism: Alphaproteobacteria bacterium (assembly GCA_965279355.1). Taxonomy (GTDB): domain Bacteria; phylum Pseudomonadota; class Alphaproteobacteria; order CACIAM-22H2; family CACIAM-22H2. The sequence goes on from OZ257155.1 coordinate 2,753,234, forward strand.
GGCAGGGCACCGAAGGCTGGGTCCACCAGAGCAACCTCTCGGGACGGCGCTACGCCATTATGACCGGCGATGTCCGCACCATCCGCCGCCAGCCCGAAACCGGCGCGCCGACAGTGGCGCGTCTGGAAACCGGCGTCGTCGCACAGCTGCTGGAATGCAAGGATCAGTGGTGTCGTATCGATGCCAACGGCTTCCGCGGCTGGCTGCTGCGGTCCGAATTCTGGGGCGTCTACGCTAACGAAGCCGTGAAGTAAGCCCAAAGTGGGCAGGCCGCTGGGGACTGGCGAGTCCGACCGCGAGGCGCTATCGTCCGGCCCTTCGCAATCCTGCAAAAACATCATTCCGGGGGGACCCCAGTGGCCCGCATTCCGAAAAACCTGCAACCGCATATCGACGCCGCATATCCCGACAATGTCTGCACGATCGGCACCGTGCTGCCGAGCGGTTATGCGCAGATCACGCCGCGCGGCAGCGTCATGGTCTTCGACGACGAGCATCTCGCGATCTGGGAGCGCGGCCGCGGCACCACCACAGCCAACACCCAGGACGGCACCAAGATGACGGTGTATTTCCGCAATCGCGCACTGCGCGAGAGCGGCCTGCTGCCCAAGGGCGGTATCGCGCGCTTCTACGGCACCGCCAAGGTCGTGAAGTCTGGGCCGCAATACGACAAGGTCTGGGAAAAGCTGGTCGAAGGCGAAAAGAAGGGCGATCCCGAAAAGAAGGGCTTCGGCGTTCTGATCAAGATCGAGCGCGCAGAAGACCTGACCGGCGATCCGCTCAAGGACGCCTGAGTCTCTGAACTAAATCGGACGGTGCGCTCAGGCGAAATCGGAAGCGAGCGCCTGACGCACCGGCTCTGACGCGACGGCCATATGCGAATATTCGGGGTGATCGAAGCCGACGATCACCTGCGCGCCGTCCTTGCGGAACGCCGCAACATCCTCATCGCTGAAACGGAAATGCACGAAGTGGACTGACGACGTCTTGCCGTCGGCCTTGGTCCGCTCCACGTCGCTTTCCTCCGGCTTGCCGGGAATCTTCTTGCCGCCGACCTGGATGAACATGTGGTTCTCCACACCGGTCAGCTTGAGCAGGGTCCGGGCGCGGCGCACCGGCTCGTCGATCTCGAACATCACCGTCGCCACCAGTTCGCGCCCGTCCGGAATCATCGGGTTGTAAGCCGCAAGCTCGTCGGCGAGCTGCGCATCCCCGCCCTTTTCGATGAACAGCATCTCGTGCACCTGATGCCACATCGTCTCGTAGCTTTCGAAATAGAACGTGGCGACCGGGCCGACTTCCATGCGCCGGCGCTGTTTCACCGCCACGATGTTCTGGCGCAGGGATTTGCGCTCCGCCGCGTATTTGTCGAGCGGCAGGATGTCGGCTTTGGTAATCTCGCGTTTGTGGGTCGTCGCCATGCTGGCTCCTTTCATCCCCCCTCGGGACGGGCAAGGCCATAGGCCTGCGCGAAGAGCTGGATCGGATGCAGGGCCGGGCCCTCGGGCTTGGGCTCGTCGCCCGTGATGCGCTCGATCCCCTGCATGATGTGCTCGCCGGCCAGCGGGCATTCAGAAGCGACGTGCTTCTTACCGTTGGTCGCCGCGGTGCGCGCCACGGGCCGTCCGATCTTGATTGCCGTTTCGAAATTATCCTTCATCACGCCCCACGAGCCGCCATGGCCCGAGCAGCGCTCGATCACGGCGAGGTCGATGCCGGGAATGAGGCGCATCATCTCTGCCGCCTTCTGGCCCATGTTCTGGGCGCGCGCATGGCAGGCGAGATGCACCGACACGCCGCCGTCGAGCGGTGTGAGGCCTGGTGCGAGGCCGTGCTTCTTTGCGATATCGACCACGTACTGGCTGAGATCGAAGGTGGCTTTCGCCAGCTTTAGCACCAGCGGGTCTTCCGGCACGATCAGCGGCCACTCGAATTTGAGATTGAGGGCGCAGGACGGCATGAGGGCGACGATGTCGTAGCCGTCGTCGATCAGTGGCGACAGCGCGGCAGCAACTTTTCTTGCACTCTCCGCGACCTTCGCGATTTCGCCCTGTTCGAGCTGCGGCATGCCGCAGCAGCCGGGGTAGGCGACTTTCGTCTCGACGCCGTTATGCGCCAGCACGGCCTGCGCCGCCTCGCCGACCAGCGGGTTGTTGTAATTCATGAAGCAGGTCGCATAGAGCGCGGCCTTGCGGCCCTTCGCCGGCCCGTCCGGATTGACCTTCGGCGGGTTCTGGCGGGCGCGCAGTTCGAATGTCTTGCCGTGGAATTTCGGCAGCGCGGCGTCGCGGTGAACGCCGGCCACTGCTTCCAGCACCGGGCGCGTCAGCGTGTTACCTGTTTCCGTCGCCCAGTTGGCGAGCGGCGCCACCATCGCGCCGAGCTTGCCGTTGCGGTCGGTCTTGGTCATCTCCCGGACCGTGAACGGCTCCTTGCCGTTCTTCGCGTCGATCGCGCGGGCGCGCAGCATCAGATGCGGGAAATCGAGATTGAATTCATGCGGCGGCACATAAGGGCACTTCGTCATGAAGCACATGTCGCACAGCGTGCAGGCATCGATGACGGGCTTGAAGTCCGCGCTCTTCACATCGTCGACCAGACCGCTCTCGGTCGCATCGACGAGATCGAACAGCCGCGGAAACGAATCGCAGAGATTGAAGCAGCGGCGGCATCCATGACAGATGTCGAAGACGCGACGCAGTTCCGCGTCGAGCTTATCTGCATCGTAGAAATCGGGATTGTGCCAGTCCAGCTTGTGCCGGATCGGCGCGCCAAGGCTGCCTTCGCTCATGGAAAAGACCTCGCCGGAAGAACGCGACAGAAACGGGCGAAGCGCCGGGCAATGCCCGGCGCCTCTCCTCGTTCAGATGAAGCGAGCGGCCGTTACTTCGGCAGTTCGTTCAGCGTCTTCTGGAATTTGCCGGCATGCGACTTTTCAGCCTTCGCCAGCGTCTCGAACCAGTCGGCGATTTCCTCGAAGCCTTCGGTGCGGGCCGTGCGGGCCATGCCCGGGTACATGTCGGTGTACTCGTGCGTCTCGCCGGCGACCGAGGCCTTGAGGTTCTGCGCGGTGGTGCCGATCGGCTCGCCCGTGGCGGGATCGCCGACTTCCTCGAGGAACTCGAGGTGGCCGTGCGCATGGCCGGTTTCGCCTTCCGCCGTCGAACGGAACACGGCGGCAACATCGTTGTAGCCTTCGACGTCCGCCTTCTGGGCGAAATACAGGTAGCGGCGGTTCGCCTGGCTCTCGCCGGCAAACGCGGCCTTCAAATTCTCTTCGGTCTGGGTTCCCTTCAACTTCGGCATAGTCTCTCTCCGTGGCTTATGCGCGCCGCCCACTCCCATGCGGGTCGTGACGCCTGCGGTAAGGCGACAGACGTTGCTGTCACCAGGGCCAAATATTGCGGGGTAACGGAGGTAAGTCAATAGTCTAGAATAATTCTAGACTATTGCGACTGAGAGCCAAGAGCAGCGAATCCGCCGGATGATTGGCTCGCAGGCTTATCGGTCGGTACGAACCCGAACGATAACGTCGACGCGCGACACAGTTGTGCCCGCCGGTGCATCCGGCAGATGGCTCACCTGAACCTGCTCGCCGGGGATGTCCTGCAGCTCACCGGATCCTTCATAAAAGAAGTGATGGTGATCGGACGTGTTCGTATCGAAATAAGAGCGTCCGGCATCGACCACGACTTCACGGAGCAGACCGGCGGTCGTGAACTGGTTCAGCGTGTTGTAAACGGTCGCGAGCGACACCCGCAGACCGGCATTCGTCGCCTCGACGTGCAGGTCCTCGGCCGTCACGTGGCGATCCCCGCCTTCGAACAGCAGACGGCCAAGACCAAGCCGCTGGCGTGTCGGCCGCAAGCCCGAAAGCTTCAGCCGATCCAGCGCTTTGGTGTAGGGACGAACCGTTTTCATAAATCTGTATATAAGCGATTCCCGACGCTAGTTAAAGCGTCTAGGACGACTTCTGGAATGGTTAAAGAGTGGGCCGGTCAGTCGCCGGTGGCGATACGGTCCACGAGCTGCCGGACCGTCGGAACGAACCCGTTGGAATAGAAGGGATCTTCGGCAAAGCGGTAGGCGTTGTGGCCGGCAAACATCAGCTGGTTGTCGACGTCGGCGCCGTGGCTGATGTCCTGCAGGGTCTTCTGGATGCAGAAGGACCGCGGATCGGCCTTCTTGCCGGTGGTGCCTTCCTCGTTCTGCGCCCAGTTCGAGAAGCCACAGGCCGACAGACAGCCCATGCAGTCGACCTGATCCTGAAGAATGCGGACCGACTTTTCCGGGGTCACAAAGATCAGCGTGGAGTCCGGCGTGCGCAGCGCCTCGGTATAGCCCTGCTTCACCCAGCCCTCGGCATGCGCCTTGTCGACGGCCGCAAGATAGACGAGACGCTTGCGGGCACCGACCGGAAACGCTTCGCTGTGCTCGCCGACGGGCGTGGTCTGATAGGCGACCTGGCGCTCGCTGCGTCCTTCGAGATCGTTGAGGAAGGGGTTGCGGACCGCCGAGGAGTAGAAGCCCGTCGGCGAGAACCGGTGCAGCAGCACATCGCCGCTCTTGAGCGTCAGCAGGCGCTTCTTCCAGGCGTCGGAGATCGGGCTTTCCTGGGTCAGCAGCGGCCGCGTGCCGAACTGGAACGCGATCGGTCCGACATCCGGATTGTCGAGGAAATCCTCCCACTCGCGCAGGAACCACACGCCGCCGGCCATCACGATCGGGATGTCGTTCAGGCCGAACTCGTTCATCTGCCGGCGCAGTTCGATGATGCGCGGCAGCGGGGCTTCCGGCTTCAGCGGATCTTCCGCATTCGAGAGGCCGTTATGGCCGCCAGCCAGCCACGGATCCTCATAGACGACGGCGCCCAGGAAATCGCTGAACTTGTGATAGGCGCGCTTCCACAAGGCGCGGAAGGCGCGGGCGGAGGAAATGATCGGATAGTAGTGAACGCCGTAGCGCGCCGTGATCTCGGCGATCTTGTAGGGCATGCCGGCGCCGCAGGTAACGCCGTGAATGAGGCCTTTCGCCCCTTCCAGAACGGCATAGAGAATCCGCTCGGCGGCGCCCATCTCCCACAGGATGTTCATGTGGACGCGGCCCTGGCCGCTGGCGGTTTCCCAGGCGATGCGGGCCTGTGAAATCGCACCCTTGATGGAGAAGGCAATCAGCTCTTCATGGCGCTCGCGGCGCGTGCGGCCCTTGTAGATCATCGGCATGATGTTGCCGGCGGAGTCCCGCTCATCGGCATTCACACCGGAGAACGTGCCGACACCGCCCGCAAATGCCCAGGCGCCGGAGCTTTCACCGTTGGACACGGAAATCCCCTTGCCGCCTTCAATAAACGGCAGGGTTTCGCGACCTGAGATTCGAATGGCGTTCAGCGCCTTCACGGAGCGTCCTGATCTGTTGGGTGATAGCCGCGGGCCCGAGGTCTTCGCGGCCTCTGTGAGCACACAATCGGTGCCGGTCCCGACGGCGTCGTTATGCCGTCATAATAACCAAAGACAGGGGGTGGCGAAAATCCTATTTCAGCACCGTCCCGGGGTACGGATAGCAAAAGACCGGCAGCCTCGTGGCCACCGGTCTTCGCTGATCTTCAACCGAACGTAGCGGCCGGGTCAGTTCGCCGCCTGCGGGGCGTCCCGACGCTTTTCGACCTGATCCGTGATGTCCTGGCCGGTCTGCTGGTCGACTCGCTTCATCGACAGCTTGACCTTGCCGCGATCGTCGAAGCCAAGCAGCTTCACCTTCACCGAATCGCCGACCTTGACGATGTCGGAGGTCTGGTTAACGCGGTGCGGTGCCAGTTCCGAAATATGGACTAGGCCGTCCTTGCTGCCCATGAAGTTCACGAACGCGCCGAAATCCATGATCTTCACCACCTTGCCGGTGTAGATCACGCCGACTTCCGGCTCCGCCACGATCCCCTTGATCCAGTCGATCGCCTTCTGGGCGGCTTCGCTGTCGACAGCGGCGACCTTGATCGTGCCATCGTCCTCGATATCGATTTTGGCGCCGGTGACTTCGGTGATCTCGCGGATGACCTTGCCGCCCGTACCGATGACTTCGCGGATCTTGTCCTTCGGGATCTGCAGCGTGGTGATGCGCGGCGCGTTCTTGCTGACGCCGTCGCGGGCGCCAACCAGACCTTTGGCCATTTCCCCGAGGATGTGCAGACGACCGTCCTTCGCCTGGGCCAGCGCCTGCTTCATGATCGGCTCGTTGATCGAGGTGATCTTGAGGTCCATCTGTAGCGAGGTGACGCCCTTTTCGGTGCCGGCCACCTTGAAGTCCATATCGCCGAGATGATCCTCGTCGCCGAGGATGTCAGAGAGCACGGCAAAGCCCTTGTCTTCCTTGATCAGGCCCATCGCGATTCCGGCGACCGGACGGGTCAGCGGCACGCCGGCATCCATCAACGACAGCGAGGTGCCGCAGACGGTGGCCATGGACGACGAACCGTTGGACTCGGTGATCTCTGACACGACGCGGATCGTGTAGGGGAACTTGTCCTTCGCCGGCAGCAGCGGCCTGATGGCGCGCCACGCCAGCTTGCCGTGACCAATTTCGCGGCGACCGGGCGAGCCCATGCGCTTGGCTTCACCGACCGAGTACGGGGGGAAGTTGTAATGCAGCATGAACGCTTCGCGGAATTCGCCCTCGAGCGCGTCGATGATCTGCTCGTCTTCGCCCGTACCCAGGGTCGCGACGCAGAGGGCCTGCGTCTCACCGCGGGTGAACAGCGCCGAGCCATGGGCGCGCGGCAGCACGCCAACCTGGCTGACGATCGGACGGACCGTCTTGGTGTCGCGGCCATCGATGCGCTTGCCGGTGTCGAGGATGTTGTTGCGCACGATGTCGCTCTCGACTGCCGAGAAGGCGTCGGGAACGAACAGCAGCGCGGCGGCATTGTCGGCATACATGGCTTTCGCCTTGTCGCGGACCTTGCCGACCTTCTCGTAGCGCGAGGCCTTCACGGTCTCGGTATAGGCCTGGCGCAGCTCGCCGCCGAGATCGGCGACGATCTTCGCCTTCACTTCGTTGGCAAGGGCCGGTGTCTCCGGCGTCGCCCAGGGCTCCTTGGCGCAGCGCTCGGCCATCTCGATGATCGCCTGGATCACCGGCTGGAACTCGCGGTGGCCGAACATGACGGCGCCGAGCATCACTTCTTCGTTCAGCTCTTTCGCCTCGGATTCGACCATCAGCACGCCTTCGTTGGTGCCGGCGACGATGAGATCGAGCTCGGAGGTCTTCAGTTCATCGAGCAACGGGTTGAGCTTGTACTCGCCGTTGATGTAGCCGACGCGGGCGCCGGCGATCGGGCCCATGAAGGGCAGACCGGAGATGGTGAGGGCGGCGGAGCAGCCAACCATCGCGACGATGTCGGGATCGTTCTCGAGATCGTGCGACAGCACGGTCGCGACAACCTGCACTTCGTTCTTGAAGTTCTCGACGAAGAGCGGGCGGATCGGACGGTCGATGAGGCGCGACGTCAGCACCTCCTTCTCGGTCGGACGGCCTTCGCGCTTGAAGAAGCCGCCGGGGATCTTACCCGCGGCGAAAGTCTTCTCCTGATAGTTGACCGTCAGGGGAAAGAAGTCCTGGCCTGGCTTGGCGGTCTTCGCGCCGACGACCGTGCAGAGCACGACGGTCTCACCGTAAGTGGCCAGCACGGCGCCAGTGGCCTGGCGTGCAATGCGACCGGTTTCGAGGGTGAGCTTGCGCCCGCCCCACATGATTTCTTTTTTCGTAATATCGAACATGATTTTACCTTCCTTCCACGTACGTCATCGCCGCGCCCGGATGGAGCGGCGAAAGCGGCGTCCAAAGGGCGCCGCGTCAGTCCGGAGACTGCCAGTGACAAAATGAGCTCTATCGGAGAGCTGGGAGCGCAGGCCGTACGGGATGGCCTGCTCTCGTTGAGACAAAGCGCGCACGGTTGTCATCTCCGATCCGTGCAGCGCTGAATTGAGCCCCATCTCGGGAGCCCGCGTTCCACAACGCACGACACGCGCCTGCAAGGCGCGCAACTCTTCGGGCGATTGGGGGAATTTGGTCACAAGCAGCGCGTCGCCGCGTGAACCGGCGTCGCCTCAGCGACGCAGTTCAAGCCGGTCGATGAGCTTTTCGTAACGGGGGGTGGCCGTCTTCTTGAGATATTCCAGAAGGCGCCGGCGCTGGCCGACCATCATCAGCAAGCCGCGGCGCGAATGGTTATCCTTGCCGTGCGTGGTGAGGTGTTCGGTGAGATTCTTGATGCGCTCCGAAAGCAGGGCCACCTGAACTTCGGGTGAACCGGTATCGCCTTCCTTGACCGCATATTCCTTGATGAGCGTCGTCTTGCGCTCGGCTGTAATCGACATCGGTTACTCCTTCCGAATTCTAGAGGTTCAGGATACGCACCGGACGCAACGTTGCGTCCCCGGCGGCTGCTGGTTCGAATTTGACCAGAGCCACTGGCAACCCTTCAGCCGTCGCAAGGACGACCTGTCCGGATCCCGGAGCGTGGGTTGCGTGCTGTATCTGCACCGACTGGCCCTGCCTGAGGCGGAGACTGTCGGCCTCGGTTATGGCCAATGCCGGGATGTCGTCCAGCGCGGTCTTAACCGGGAGCAGATACGTAAAACGGGCGGGACTATGGCCCAGGGAGGCCAGGTTTTCCAGCGGAATCGCCTCTTTTTCGCCGAACCGGCCAACCGCCAGGCGCCGCAAGGCGGCCACATGACCGACTGTCCCCAGGGCCACGGCTAAATCCCTGGCCAGACTACGGATATAGACGCCTTTGCCGCAGTCGACACGAAATATGGCGTGGTCGGCATCGGACTGGTCCTCCAGTACGAAGTCCCGGATCACCACCCGCCGGGATACCATCTGCACGTCCTCGCCGGCGCGGGCGCGAGCATAGGCCGGTTTGCCATCCAGCTTCAGGGCCGAATAGGCCGGCGGGATCTGGTCGATCTCACCGATGAAGCGCGGCAGCACCGCCAGGATCTCGTCGCGGGCCGGGCGGCGGTCGCTGGTCGCGGTCACTTCGCCTTCGCGGTCATCGGTGTTGCGCGCCTCGCCCCAGCACAGCGTGAAGCGGTAGACCTTGGCGCCGTCCATCACGAACGACACCGTCTTGGTCGCTTCGCCCAGCGCGATCGGCAGGATGCCGGTGGCCAGCGGATCGAGCGTTCCGCCGTGCCCCGCCTTTTTTGCATTGAAGGCGCGGCGAACGGCGGCGACAGCGCCGGCGGAGGACAGGCCGAGCGGCTTGTCGAGGACGAGCCAGCCGTCGACCTTGTCGCCTTTACGAGTCCTCGCCATCGCCCAGATCGCGCTTCACCGTCGGCGCACGAAGCGCGCCATCGATACGGCTTGCGTAGTCGAACGATGTATCGGGAATGAAATTGAGCTCAGGCGCCCGGCGCAGCTTCACCGCCTTGGCGACCTGGCCCCGGAGATACGGGGCGGCGCGGTGCAGGGCCTTCACGACAGTGGCGACATCGCCGCCGCCCAGCGGCGTGACAAACGCCGTCGCCTGCATCAGGTCGGGACTTACGCGGACTTCGCTGACGGTGATGGACAGCCCGGCAAGATCCGGATCGCGCAGTTCGCCGCGCGCGAGAACCAGCGCCAGGGCGTGACGGATTTCCTCACCGACCCGGAGTGGTCTCGTGCTGGGAGCGCCTGCGGGGGCGGGTTTGCGTCGTGCCATTGCCAACCCGCGCTAGAGGGCGCGGGCGACCTCTTCGACATCGAAGCACTCGATGATGTCGCCCTTGCGGATGTCCTGGTAGTTCTCGAACGCCATGCCGCATTCGTAACCCTGCTGCACGTCGCGGACTTCGTCCTTGAAGCGGCGCAGAGTCTTGAGCGTACCGGTATGGATGACGACGTTGTCGCGCAGCAGGCGCACCTTGGCGCCACGGCGGACTTCGCCTTCCGTGACCATGCAGCCTGCGACCTTGCCGGACTTGGTGACGTCGAACACTTCGCGGATCTCGGCATTGCCGAGGAACTTTTCCTTGAGAGTCGGCGCCAGCATGCCCGAAAGAGCCGCTTTGATGTCGTCGATCAGGTCGTAGATGATCGAGTAATAGCGGATCTCAATATTGTCGCGACGGGCCGCTTCGCGCGCCTGCGGATTGGCGCGCACGTTGAAGCCGACGATAAAGCCACCTGAGGCCTTCGCCAGCACAACATCGCCTTCGGTGATGCCACCGACCGCGCCATGCAGCAGGCGCACCGCGACTTCGTCCGTGCCGATCTTGGTGACGGAACCGCTGATCGCTTCGAGCGAACCCTGCACGTCGGTCTTGACGACAATGCCAAGCTCCTTCGCCGAACCAGTCGTGATCTTGGAGAACATCTGCTCCAGCGTGCCGCGAGCGCCGGCTGCTGCCCGCGCATCGCGGGTCTTGCGCTGACGGAAGGCGGTGACTTCGCGCGCGCGCGCTTCGGAATCGACGACCGAGAAGTCGTCCCCCGCGAGCGGCGTGCCGTTAAGACCAAGCACTTCGACCGGGCTGGACGGGTCGGCCATCTTCACGTCTCGTCCCTTGTCGTCGATCAGGGCGCGTACCTTGCCCCACTCTCCGCCGGCGACGAAAATATCGCCGACAAACAACGTGCCGTTCTGGACAAGCACCGTGGCGACCGGACCACGGCCGCGCTCCAGTTTGGCTTCGACGATGACGCCCTGCGCCGTGCGATCCGGATTGGCCCGCAGATCGAGCAGTTCGGACTGCAGTAGGATCGCCTCCTCAAGCTTATCCAGATTCATCCTCTTGATTGCCGACACTTCGACGGCAAGGACGTCACCACCCATGCCTTCGAGTGCCACATCGTGCTGCAGCAAGCCCGTGCGGACCTTGTCGGAATTAGCGTCAGGCTTATCCATCTTGTTGATCGCGACGATCATCGGAACGCCGGCCGCTTTCGCATGGCTGATCGCCTCGATGGTCTGCGGCTGGATGCCGTCATCGGCGGCGACGACGAGCACCACGATATCGGTCACCGACGCACCACGGGCACGCATGGCGGTGAACGCCTCGTGGCCGGGCGTGTCGAGGAAAGTGATGTGGCGGCCGTTCTTCAGTTCGACCTGATAGGCGCCGATATGCTGGGTGATACCGCCGGCTTCGTGCTTGGCAACGTCCGTTTCACGCAAGGCATCAAGCAGCGAAGTCTTGCCGTGATCGACGTGGCCCATGATCGTAACGACCGGGGCTCGCGACACCTTCGCGTCATCGGCATCGTCATCACCCTTGAGGCCGATTTCGACATCGGCTTCAGTGACGCGCTTGAAGCGGTGGCCGAATTCGGTGACCACAAGCTCGGCGGTGTCGGCATCGATCGCCTGATTGACCGTGGCCATCACGCCCATCTTCATGAGCGCCTTGATGACGTCCACCGCGCGTTCGGCCATACGGTTGGCGAGGTCCTGCACCGTGATCGCTTCGGGAACGGTCACATCGCGGACGATCTTCGCCGCCGGCCCTTCCATCTGCTGACGCAGGCGCTCCTTCTCGCGCGCGCGCTTCATCGCGGCGAGCGAGCGGACGCGGATCTGATCTTCTTCGCTCAAGGCCTGCGTGACGGTGATCTTGCCGGTGCGGCGGCGCGGTTCCTCGCGCTTGCCGACAGCGGGACGCGGCGGAACCGGGCGATGCCCGGGGCGGCGCGGACGCTCTTCGTCTTCTTCGGGAGTTGCGGCAGCGGCGCCGGGGGTGCCCGGAGCAGCGCCGAGTTTCTTGGCTTCGGCGGCCTGGCGGCGCTTGCTCTCTTCCTCGGCGAGACGCTGGGTTTCCTGCTCGGCGCGCTTCTTGGTTTCTTCGTCAGCCTTGGCGCGCGCCTCGGCGTCAATCTTCGCGCGGGCGGCATCGTCCACGCGACGGCGGGCTTCTTCCTCCTGCCGAATCAGAAGTTCTTCATCGAAACGCTTGGCGTCGTCGGTGTCGCGGCGCTTCGCCTCGACATCGGCGCGAATGGCGCCCTGCAGCGCGCGCGTGCGTGCGGCACGCTCTTCCTCGGTCAGCGTCTTGAGGACGGCAGGCTTCTTGTGGGCACCGGGAGCGGCGGCGGGAGCCGCCGGCGTTGCGGCAACCGGTGCGGGTGCTGCTTTTGGCTCAGGCACGGGTGCGGCGCCAGGCACGAACGTACGCTTCTTGCGGACCTCCACCTGGACCGTCTTGGTGCGGCCGTGCGGGAAGCTCTGGCGAACCTGCCCGGTCTCAACCGGCTTCAATTCAAGCCGTCCGCCGGTTTTGCCCAGGGCCAGTTTCCGCTTCGCGTCTTGCTGTTCTTTTGTGTCGGTCATCAGCTATCCGGTGTTTCCCAATTGCGCGCCGCTACCCAGGTTCGTTTCAGGCTTTTTCTGAAGCTTTATCGGCCTCTTCGAACCAATGCGCGCGCGCCGCCATAATGATTGCGTTCGCATTTTCTTCGTCGATCGAATCCTTGCCGAGGATTTCGATCAGCTCATCGCTGGCAAGGTCGCCCAGATCGTCGAGCGATTTCACACCCTTCTCGCCGAGACGGACCAGCATCGCGGGCGTGAAGCCGTCGACACCGGCAACCTCGTCGGAGACGCCAAGCTCGGTATAACGCTCGGTGAGCTTCTGATTCTGCGTCTCGAGCCAAACCTCGGCGCGGTTCTTGAGCTCGCCCGCCACCGATTCATCGAAGCCTTCGATCGAAGCCAGATCTTCGACGGACACCTGCGCGATGTCCTCGACCTTCACGAAGCCTTCGGTGACCAGCAGGCCGGCGATGACGTCGTCGACATCGAGCGCTTCGACAAACAGCGCCGAACGCGACTTGAACTCTTCCTGGCGACGCTCGGATTCCTCTGCCTCAGTCAGGATGTCGATCGCCCAGCCGGTCAGCAGCGAGGCAAGACGGACGTTCTGGCCGCGGCGGCCGATCGCAAGAGAGAGTTGGTCATCGGGGACGACCACTTCAATACGGCGCGCTTCCTCGTCGAGCACAACCTTGGTGACTTCGGCCGGCGCGAGCGCATTGACGACAAACGTCGCCGGATCGTTCGACCACGGAATGATGTCGATCTTTTCGCCCTGCAGCTCGGCGACGACAGCCTGAACGCGGCTGCCGCGCATGCCGACGCAGGCGCCGACCGGATCGATCGACGAATCGTTGGAGATGACGGCGATCTTGGCGCGGCTGCCGGGGTCGCGGGCGACCGCTTTGATCTCGATGATGCCGTCGTAGATTTCAGGCACTTCCTGGGCGAACAGCTTCGCCATGAACTGCGGATGGGTGCGGGACAGGAAAATCTGCGGTCCGCGCGTCTCTTCGCGCACGTCGTAGATGTAGGCGCGGACACGCTCGGACGGCTTGAACAGCTCGCGCGGAATGCACTCGTCGCGGCGCAGGATGGCTTCTGCGCGGCCGAGATCGACCGTCACGTTGCCGAACTCGACGCGCTTGACCAGACCGTTGACGATCTCGCCGGTGCGGTCCTTGTACTCGCTGAACTGGCGCTTGCGCTCGGCCTCGCGGACACGCTGCACGATCACCTGCTTGGCGGTCTGGGCGGCGATGCGGCCGAAATCGATCGGCGGCAGCGGGTCGGTAATGAAATCGCCCAAGGCGGCGGCGGGATTCTTGGCCTGCGCTTCGGCCAGCGAAATCTGAGTCGCTTCGTTCTCGATCGGATCGGCGACCTGGCGGTAACGCAGAAGCTGGATTTCACCGGTGGTGCGGTCGATCTGCGAGCGGATGTCGTGCTCGTGACCGTACTTGGCGCGGCCGGCCTTCTGGATCGCCTGCTCCATGGCTTCGAGCACTTCCTCGCGCTCGATGCTCTTTTCGCGCGCGACAGCGTCGGCGACCTGCAGCATTTCGATCTTGTTGTAAGCGGTCGTCCGCTCCGGCTTCGCTTCCGCGGCCTCGGTCGTCTTACGGCTCGTCTTTGCCTTTGCCACCTTCACTACCTCCTTAACGGCCGGTCGATGCGGCGATCAGCTCATCCGTGAGCTTCAGCTTCGCGCGCGCGATCTCAGCAATGGGAATCTCGACTTCGGATGCTTCGCCGGTTTCGCCCGCTTCCAGGGCGATCCGCACATTGTTCTCGTCGGCGGCGGCGATACGCCCCAAAAAGCGCCGGCGCCCGGAAACCGGCTGACGCGTTTCAATACGCGCAATATGACCGGCATATCGCTTGAAATCGGCGGGACGCACCAGCGGCCTGTCGATTCCGGGGGAACTCACTTCCAGCGTGTAGTTCGATGCGATCGGATCCTCGACGTCGAGCTTGGCGGACAAAGCGCGGCTGATCGCCTCGCAATCCTCGACCGCCATCGCGACCTCGTCCTGACGCTCGGCCATGACCTGAAGCGTGGGCGCACGACCGCCGCCGAGGGTCACACGCACCAGCGTGTAGCCCATCTGCTCGAGGGTCGGTCCGATCAACGCGTCAAATCCGGCTTGGTCCATAAGACGGATACAGTCTCCAAAGAAGGCAGCAATCAGGTTCAGGCCCAACCCGGGATAGCCAAAGCGCAGGCAAAAAAAAGTGGGCCGTTGAGGCCCACTTATTGTTTGGCGATCCGGTATGACCGAACCTGTATTAGCGGGGAATATAGCCTCGCGGGCTGAAAATTCAAGGATTTTCGGCCTCTGTCGCCGGACACCGCACAAATCGCAGATAGTGCGGACGCCCGGCCAAGGCCTTGATTTCGTAGCGTGTCGCAGGCCAGTCGGCAGGCCGGACCCGCCAGTCGTCAGCTCGCCTCGCCGTCCAGTGGAAATCGGTCCGCGGCGTGAGGTGCTCCAGGATCGCGGTTAGATAGGTCGCATCGTCGGTCGCGATGCGCAGTTCCGCCCCCGGCGCCATCACCCGGGCCAGCGCATCCAGGAAGGGCGGCGCAATCAGCCGCCGTTTGTGATGGCGAAGCTTCGGCCAGGGATCGGGAAACAACACGAACACGCGCGCCAGAGACGCCGGTTTGAGCGAGGGCAGGAGCAACCGGATATCGTCCGTCCACAACCGGACATTGGTCAGCGCCCGATCCCCGATCTGCTGCAGCAGGCCACCGACGCCGTTGATATACGGCTCGGCGCCGATCAATCCAACATCGCGATGTGCCGCGGCCTGCTCGGCAAGATGCTCGCCGCCGCCAAACCCGACCTCAAGCCAGACTTCGCGGCAGGCCGGATCGAACAGGGTCGCCGGGTCCAGCACTTCGCCCTGGAGCGGCGGCACGACGGAGAGGTCCGGCAGCACCGTATCCAGCAGCGATGCGCGCCCCGCGCGCAGCCGCCGTCCGCGCCGGCGGCCGTAGCTGTGGATCAGACGTTCGGACGGAGAGGCAGGTGTCGTCATGGTGCGGTTATTTTACCGCTCAAAAGGAAAGGGCGCCGGGATAAACCCGACGCCCTTCAAAGCAAACTGAATTCAGCGTCAGAACGCCGACTTCAGATCCTTCACCAGATCCGTCTTCTCCCACGAGAAGCCACCGTCCTTCTGCGCCGCCTGGCCGAAATGGCCATACGACGAGGTGCGGACGTAGATCGGCTTGTTGAGGCCCAGATGCTCGCGAATGCCGCGCGGAGTGAGGTTCATCAGCTCCTGCAGGACCTTCGCCAGCTTGGTCTCGTCGACCTTGCCGGTGTCGGCGGTGTCGACATAGACCGAGATCGGGTGCGACACGCCGATGGCGTAGGCCAGCTGGATCGTGCAGCGATCGGCAAGGCCGGCCGCCACAACGTTCTTAGCGAGGTAGCGGGCAGCGTAGGCCGCCGAACGGTCGACCTTCGTCGGGTCCTTACCCGAGAACGCGCCGCCGCCATGCGGAGCCGCGCCGCCGTAGGTGTCGACGATGATCTTACGGCCGGTGAGACCGCAATCGCCGTCCGGACCGCCGATGACGAACTTGCCGGTCGGGTTGACGTAGAAGTGCTTCTCGTCGGGGAACCAGCCGTCCGGCAGGACCTTCTTGACATAGGGCCGCACGATTTCGCGTACGTCGTCCTGGTCGACCTTCGCGCTGTGCTGCGTCGAGACAACGACGGCGGTGCAACCAACCGGCTTGCCGTTGACGTAGCGGAGCGTGACCTGGCTCTTCGCATCCGGCTCGAGATACTTCTCTTTGCCGGAATGACGGCCGTCGGCCATCAGCTTCAGGATATTGTGCGAGTACTGCAGCGTCGCCGGCATCAGTTCCGCCGTCTCGTTGCTGGCGTACCCGAACATGATGCCCTGATCGCCGGCGCCTTCGTCCTTATTGCCAGCGGCGTCGACGCCCTGGGCAATGTCGGCCGACTGCGCATGCAGGTGGCAGGCGAACTTCGCGGTCTTCCAGTGGAAGCCCTTCTGCTCGTAGCCGATGTCCTTGATAGCCTTGCGCGCGACGGCCTCAACCTTGGCCGCCTTCACCTTGCCGTTCTTTTCGACGAGGGACTTCGGACCGCGCACTTCACCGGCAACGATGATGCGCTGGGTCGTTACCATCGTCTCGCATGCGATACGGGCATACGGGTCGGCGGCGAGAAACAGGTCGACGACCGAGTCGGAAACGCGGTCCGCAACCTTGTCGGGATGTCCTTCCGACACGGATTCACTGGTAAAAAGATAATCGCCCTTGCGCACGGTCATTCCTCCGTGATGTCAATGATTAATGGCGCGTTTTTGGTTTTATCGCGTGCGCGCGTGCGCACCGATGGTCCCGCGCGGCGGCGTCCTTGTTGCAAGCTTTACCGGGCGCGTCAACACTTCTGCTGCCCACTCAGAGGAGCCGCAGCGGCACCATGAAGGGGCCTAGCGCCGACCGCTCAGCGACCCCGCCGTTCCGGTGTGGCGACGGCCGCGGCGCCGAGCGCCTTGGTCATCTCGAACAACCGTTTACGGACCTTCGGGTCGATGATCTTGTAGTAGGCGCGAACGAGCTCGAGCGTCTCGCGCTTGGTCATCGGATCGCGCTCGTCGCTCTCCGCCGCGGTGCTGGCATGACCCATCGCATGCTGGCGGCCGCGGGCTGCAGTATCGGCACCCATCTCTTCGAAAAAATAGGACACGGGAACATCAAGGACGCGGGCCAGTTCGAACATGCGGGATGAACCGACGCGATTCGTGCCACGCTCGTATTTCTGGACCTGCTGGAACGTAAGTCCGATCGCATCGCCGAGCTTCTGCTGACTCATTCCAAGAAGCGTACGGCGCAGACGGATCCGGCCGCCGACATGAATGTCGACGGGGTTAGGTTTGCCCGAGGGGGAGCGTCCCCGACCGCGACCGCGGCCTCGTGCGGATGCCACTTGCGCCATTGCCTCTCCTTAACTCTCCGCGTCAGCGTGTAACAATATGGGCCGATCTATTACTTGTGAAACACAAACGTATATCGGTATGCGCGAGACTACCCGCATCGCGCGAGGATGTGAACGCTTAATATTATGACGAATGCCCTCTAGTTGCGGCGGCAACAAAACGCGTAGTTTTACGCGGATCGTGTCATTGCCAGCGTCGCAATCCACCCGCCGCCACAAGAAGCCCGAGGATCAGCGCGAGAAGAGTCAGATCCTTCCACCGGGAATATACAGTCGGTTCGCCGGCCGCCGGCAGAGGGGCGTCGACGATGCCGGTTTCGCCCAGTCCCAGGCGGGCAACGATTCGTCCATAGGAGTCGACGACCGCCGAGATTCCATTATTGGCCGTGCGCACCAGCGGGACCCCCTCTTCGACTGCGCGAAACCGGGCAGCGGCGAAATGCTGGAACGGCCCAGCCGAAATTCCGAACCATGCATCGTTGGTGACATTTAGAAGCCACGCCGGCCGCTGCGCGGCGTCAGCCACATGCCCGGGAAAGATCGCCTCGTAGCAGATAAGCGGACTGACCAGCGGGAGGCGCGGCAGGTCCAGCGTCTGCGGTCCGGGGCCAGGCAAAAAATCCACCGCCCCCGCCGGCGTTGCGAGTCTGCCGATGAGCCAACGGAATGGAACGTACTCGCCGAACGGCACGAGATGATGCTTGTCGTAGGTACCGCGCAACGCCCCGGCAGCATCGATTGCATGCAGGCTGTTCCACAAGGCGAGAGACCCATCCTGCCGCCGTTCCGCGCGCAAGGCGCCGGTCACAAGCAGGCCGCCCGGGGGCGCGACCGTGGCCAGTGCCGCGCGACGCGCGGCGCCGTCGAACGCGAAATCCGTTATGACAAACGGCACCGCCGTCTCCGGCCAGATCACGTGCGTCCGCGTATCGAAGCCCGGCGCGCGGCTCAGCTGCAACGTGTGCTGCAAATTTGCTTCGCGCAGCGCCGGATCCCAGCGCAGCGTCTGCGGCACGTTCGGCTGCACGAGCCTGAGCGCGACATCGGGTACCGTCGGTTGCCCGTCTGGCACGCGCATGAGGCCATAGAGACAGCCCAGAACCAGAAGTACCGCTGCCGCCGCCGTGCCACGCCAACGCAGCCGCGGCGTGTCATCGGCGCCAATCAGAGTCGACGGGAGGGCCGCCGCAATCACGGTCAGCGTTCCCAGCCCATATAGGCCGACCAAAGCCACGCCCTGCATCATCGGAGTGATTCCGGTCCACGCCGTCCCGATCAGACTCCAGGGAAATCCGGTCAGCACATGCCCGCGCAGCCACTCCGCCGCCGTCCACAAAACGGCGAGAGCGAGAACACCGGATACGCCTCGCATATCGACGGCGCGATATGCGGCGATCGCGACGGCGACAAAGACGGCCAGCAAGGCCGCCAGCCCGACAACGGCAAAAGGCACCATCCATCCATACTGGCCGGCGTCGAGCAGCAACGCGTTCGCAAGCCAGTAGTGCGCGGTGCAGAAATGGCCGAAGCCGAACCACCAGCCGACAATGAGCCCGTCGCGAATTCGCAGGCGACGCGCCGGCTCCGGCCGGTCGAGCAGCCAGAGAAGGCCGATAAAGGCCGGCAGCAACATCGGCACGGCGTGAATCGGCGGCAGGGCGGCCGTGAGCGCCACGCCAAAGCCGGCAGCGCAGGCCGCGCGGCGCCAGCCGGTCGTCGCCCGCAGCCTTGCCGCCAGTGCCGCGACAGAATGGTGGAAACGCGCGCTCGCTGCCGAGGCGGGCAAAACCGTCACGCGGTCTCCGGCTCGGCCGGCGATCTGGGTTCGACCTTGCGGACGCGCAGGCGCTTCACGCGGCGCGGATCGGCATCGAGCACATCGAATTCAAACCCACCGGGATGAGTCACGATCTCGCCGCGACCAGGCACCCGCCCGGCCAGCGCGGTGACCAGGCCGCCCAGTGTGTCGATATCGGCGCCGCGCTCATCCTCGCTCAGGACGGGACCGATTGCCTCTTCAAGCTCGGCGATCGGCAGCCGCGCATCGACGACAAACGTACCCGCCGGCTCGCGCGCCAGGCGCGGGCCTTCATCCACGTCATGCTCGTCATCGATATCGCCGACGATCTCCTCGACCACATCTTCGATCGAGACGAGCCCGTCGATGCCGCCGTATTCGTCGACGACCAGCGCCATATGAACCTGACCCTTGCGCATCTCGAGCAGAAGATCGAGAACGCGCATCGACGGCGCCACGAACAGCACGCGCCGCAGGATGTCCTTGAGCTTGAAGTCCTTGCCGTCGCCCCAGAACGGCAGCACGTCCTTGATGTGGACGAAGCCGACGATCTCATCGAGCGAGCCATGATAGACCGGCATGCGTGAGTGCGATTCGCGGGCCATCTTCTGCACGAGATCCGGCAGCGAGATGTCATCGGGCACCGCGACGATGTCGGCGCGCGGAACCATCACATCGTAAGTCGATTTTTCGCGCAGGCTGAAAATATTGCGCAGCAGCTCGCGCTCGCGAGCATCGATTTCGGGCGCCGGCGCGGCCGCCGACTCCTCGATCAGCTCCTCGATCGTCTCGCGCAGATCGGTATCGCCGGAGCGCGTACGAAACAGGCCGCGAATGCGATCCACCAGACTCTTATGCGAGGACGAGCCGGCTTCGCTCATGCCGCACTCCGCGCCGTCACCCGGTACGGATCGGCAATGCCGAGCCCGCGCAGGATACGAACCTCCAGCGCTTCCATGCGCACGGCATCGGCTTCGCGCTCGTGATCGTGACCGATCAGATGCAAGACACCATGCACGACCAGATGCGTGAAATGCGCGGCCAGGGATTTTCCCTGCTCACTTGCTTCCGCTGCGGTCACGCCCAGGGCGATGATCACATCGCCCAGCAGGCGCGGCGCCGCGGCCGGGCGCGGACCGCCATCGGCCGGAAAAGACAGAACATTGGTCGGCTTGTCCTTACCGCGCCAGTCGCGGTTGAGCCGCCGCATGGCGCGGTTATCGGCAAGGACAATGGAAAGTTCCGCCGGTCCCTGGCGGGGCGCTGCGGCGGCAAGCGCCGCCTCAGCGGCACGCTTCGCCAAAGTGGAGGCTCGCGGCAGACGCTCCCACGCGCCAGCCTTCACGATGACAGCGATCTGCGGCGCCGGCTTTGCTGCCCGGCGCCGGCTCTGACTGGCCGCCCGGGTCATTTCTGCCTCGCCGCCCTTGCTGCGCGCTGATCCGCCTCGTAGGCGTCGTACGCGTCGACCATGCGCGACACCAGCGGATGCCGAACAACGTCAGTCGACGTGAAGTTGATGAAGCTGATTCCGTCGACGCCCTGCAGCGCGTCGACCGCATCGCGCAGACCGGAGCGCATGCCCGGCGGCAGGTCGACTTGTGAAAGATCGCCGGTGACGACCATGCGGCTGTTTTCGCCGAGACGAGTGAGAAACATCTTCATTTGCATCGCCGTCGTGTTCTGCCCTTCATCGAGGATGATGAAGGCATTCGCCAGCGTGCGGCCGCGCATAAACGCGAGCGGCGCGATTTCGATCTCGCCGGAGGTCAGGCGCTTGACCACCTGTTCGCCCGGCAGCATGTCGTGCAGCGCGTCGTAAAGCGGGCGCAGATAAGGATCGATTTTTTCGCGCAGATCGCCCGGCAAGAACCCAAGGCGCTCGCCCGCCTCCACTGCCGGACGCGACAGGATGATGCGGTCGACCTTACCGGCGGTCAGCATCTGCACCGCGGTTGCAACCGCCAGATAGGTCTTGCCCGTGCCGGCCGGGCCAATCCCGAAGACAAGGTCCTTGTCACGCAGCGCCTTCAGATAGGCGACCTGCCCCGCGGTGCGCGGGCCGACATGTTTCTTGCGGGTGTGAATGACGAGGTTCTCGCTGCCGAACAGATCGGTGCCGGTGCTGGTCACGGCGTCCGTGTCGCTGAGCCGCACCGCTGCATCGATGTCGCCGATCTCGACAGGCATGCCGCGCCGCAGCCGGTCATAGAGGAACATCAACGCGTCGCGCGCCCGGTCGGCGGCCGAGGGCGGTCCTGAAATCGCAAGCTGATTCCCGCGGGTATGGAGTGAAACACCCAGTCGCTGCTCGATCCGGGCCAGATGCCGGTCATGCTCTCCATAGAGCAACGGCAGCAAGGTGTTGTCGTCGAATTGCAGATGGAGAGGCGCTGTGTCGGACGACGATCTCAAGCCGAAATCCTTTCCGGCGCTGCGGGGGACGAGACATCGCCCTCCGTCTGTACGCCGGCCAAACTGTTGGGGCCACTCGACAAAATCCTTACCGGACGCACTTGACCGATCCATGACAGCGGCGCCGAAACATGGACCGCCTGCAGATAGGGGGTTCGGCCGATGATCTGCCCTGCATGGCGGCCCGGCTTCTCGAACAAAACCGGCAGGGTGCGCCCGACCGAAGCCAGATTGAAGGCATCCTGTTGCTGGCGCACAAGCGCCTGCAGGCGCGCCAAACGGTCGTCCTTCACATCCTCCGGCACCTGACGATCCAGCGTCGCGGCCGGCGTACCAGGCCTGGAACTGTATTTGAAGGAATATACGCCGGCGCCAAACCGTACATCGCGAATCAGCGCGAGGGTTTCCTCGAACTCGGCATCGGTCTCGCCCGGGAAGCCGACGATGAAATCCGACGACAGCGCCAGATCGGGGCGCGCCTGACGCAGCCGGTCGATGACGCGGAGATACTGCGCGGCCGTGTGACCGCGGTTCATCGCCGCCAGAATACGATCCGCACCCGACTGAACTGGAAGATGCAGATACGGCATCAGCTTTTCTTCGTCGCGGTGCGCGGCGACGAGTGCATCATCGACATCGCGCGGATGCGAAGTGGTAAAGCGGATCCGCCGCAGGCCTTCGATGCGCGCGAGACGGTGGATCAGCGCGCCGAGGCCAAGCGTGTTTCCGTGTTCATCGGTCCCGTGAAAGGCATTCACGTTCTGGCCGAGCAGTGTCAGTTCGGCCGCCCCGCGCGCGACCAGGGCGCGCGCTTCGCGTTCGATACCCGCGACATCGCGCGAGTATTCGGAGCCGCGCGTATAAGGCACAACGCAGAAGGTACAGAATTTGTCGCAGCCTTCCTGAATGGTTAGGAACGACGAAACCGGACTCACGGCATCGCCTATCGGCAGCGAGTCGAATTTCGGTTCGGCCGGAAAATCGGTGTCAAGCACCGCCCCAGCCCCGCGCACCACGCGCGCCACCATTTCCGGCAGCCGGTGATAGGTCTGCGGGCCGAACACCATGTCGACAAAAGGCGCGCGTCGCAGGATCTCCTCGCCTTCAGCCTGCGCCACGCAGCCGGCAACGGCGATCAGGGCGCCACGCTCCTGTTTGGCCGCGCGCACGCGACCGAGATCCGAATACACCTTCTCAGCCGCCTTTTCGCGGATGTGGCAGGTGTTGAGGATAATCAGGTCGGCGCCATCGGGAGAATCCGCGGGACCGTAACCGAGCGGTGCCAGGAGTTCCGCCATGCGGGCGGAATCGTAGACGTTCATCTGGCAACCGTATGATTTTATGTAAAGTTTCTTGCTCAAAAGCACCTTGGCGGCGGCGTTGGGCGATATTGGGGCCAGACTAGCAGGCCCCCCGATTCAAGGCGAGGGGGTCGCGGGATCGATTGCCAAGGGCAGGGCCCCGGAGGGGCTCAGCCACAGCGGGGGGCGGAAGGGCGGTTTTTCGGTCCCGGCCGGCATTGGCGGCCTCAAGACCCTCGGCGATGACCTGCTGACAATAGCCGGCCAGTTCCTTGCGCGACCCGAACTGGGCCAAGGTCACCGGCTCATGAAACTCAAGCACCGCCGTAATGCGTCCCATGCCCAGAGCCTTCCAGAGATGCGGGGCCAGATCCATGTCGCCATACCAGGCAACAAAGGGGCGCCACTGGCGGCCAAGCGGCATGCTGTCCAGCCGCGTATAGGCGATCGAGACCGGCTGCACCATCAGCGGCTCGCCGCGCGCCGCGCGCTCGGCAACGCTGAACAGCGCGCTCTTGAACGGTCGCAGGCGGTTGCCGTCGCTGCTGGTCGCCTCGGCAAACAGCACGAAATTGTCGCCTTCATCCAAACGCCGCGACAGATCGTCGCGCTCACCCGCCACGCTGGTCGCGCGCCGTTCCACAAACACGGTGCGCTGCAGCTTCGCCAGCCAGCCAAAGACCGGCCATGACGCGATCTCGCGCTTGGCGACGAAGCAGGTGGGCACCGCTGCCGACAGCGTCTCGATGTCGAGATACGATACGTGATTGGCGACAAACAATGTCGGCCGTGCCGGCGAGATCGCACCGCGCACGACAATCTCGACACCTAGGATTCGACACACCACGCGATGATAGAGATGCGGCAGCTTGCGCCCGAGCGGCGATCCTGTCGCCACAAACAGCGCCTGCACCGGCATGAGCGGCAGCGTCCACGCGACGTAGCCCACGGCGCGTATGAATGCCTGGAACGGGGAGCTTTCCATCGTTCGCGACCGACGGTCAGTCGCCGGTGGACGTCGCGGTCCGACGGTAGTGATTCAGATATTTGTCGGTCAGACGGTCCGTCACCACGATGATGCAGACATCTGTCGTGTTGAATTCTGGATCCGCAACGGCGCCTTCGCCAACCAGCCCGCCCAGACGCAGATAGCCTTTGATGAGCGGCGGCAGCGCAGCGAGCGCCGCGCGCTCGTCGAGCTGGGCGACCGCCGTTTCGGTGTCGATCTCGCTCGGGGCCAATCGATTCATCTCGACATAGCGCCCCGGCAATGCGCGGGCCCGCAGCGATGGCGGCGCCAGATGGTAGTGGTAGAGATACGAAAGGGACGGCGCCAGAACGTCTGCGTCGGTGCCCGGCAGGCTGGCGCAGCCGAACATCAACCGAATGTCGTGCAGAAAGACATAACCGGCGATACCCCGCCACAGGAGCTGCATCGTCGGTCGGGTTCGATACTCGACATCGACGCAGGAGCGTCCCAGTTCGAGGATCGGTCCCGGCACGGCCAGCAGCGGCGAAATTTCAAATTCGGTCTGGGTATAGAACCCACCGGCCTGCGCTGCCGGCTCTCGCCGGAGAAGGCGATAGGTACCGACCACGCCGGCAGCACCTTCGCCACGCTTGCGGTCGATTACCAGCAGATGGTCGCAGAACGCATCGAAACGATCACGGTCGCGCCGCGCCGCTTTTGCCTCGGCGCTCGGCCGTGCCGCCATCTCTTCGTAGAAGACCCGGTAGCGGAGCGCCTGGGCGGCTTCGATCTCGGCCTCGGACTCGGCAAGCCGGACTTCCAGCGTGCCTGATGTCAGCGCGCCGGTTTCGCCCCCACTGAAGAGGCCGAAACCCTCGCGCTCGGCGCGCGCGGTCACGATTTGCGGCTGCGCGGCGGTGAGCCTCCGGAAGGCTCGCCGCGCGTCCCGAACAATTCGAGACGATGTCCGACCAGCTTGTAGCCAAGCTCGCGCGCCACTTCTTCCTGAAGCGCCTCGATGCGTGCATTCGCAAATTCGATGACTTCGCCGGTCTTGATATCGATCAGGTGATCGTGATGGCGCTCATCATGCTCTTCATAGCGGGCGCGGCCATCGCCGAAATCATGCCGCGTGATGATGCTGGCTTCCTCGAGAAGGCGCACCGTGCGGTAAACCGTGGCGATGCTGATCTTGGGATCCACCGCAGCCGCGCGACGATAGACCTGCTCCACATCGGGATGATCGGTCGCATCGGAAAGAACACGCGCGATGACCCGGCGCTGGCCGGTCATCTTCAGGCCTTTCTCGATACAAAGTTGCTCAAGGCGCGAAGGCATGAAGCTCGACGATCCCTCAAAGGCTGCAAGAGAATTAACTATAGCGGAACGGACTGCGGTCGCCTACCCGCCTCTCGATCAGCCCGCCGCGAGCGGCCGTCCGGCAGAATCAGCGTTTCCGCTTGCTCTTGGTGCCGAGGCCGAGGTCCCGCGCAAGCTGGCTGCGCTGCCGCGCGTAGTTCGGCGCAACCATTGGGTAGTCGGCCGGCAGCCCCCAGCGCTCGCGGTATTGCTCGGGCGTAAGCTTATAGGCGGTCTTAAGGTGGCGCTTCAGCATTTTCAGCTTTTTCCCGTCCTCAAGACAGATGATGTAATCCGGGGTGACGGATTTCTTGATCGGCACAACCGGGTCGAGGCGCGGGGCAATGGCGGCCGGAGAATCGATGCTCCGCAAGGCCTGATGGACTTGGGCAATCAGCGCGGGAAGGTCGGCCAGAGCCACCGTATTGTTGGCCACGTGGGCCGCCACGATCTTTGCCGTGAAAGCGAGAAGATCGCCGTTTTTGTCGTTGTCCGTCATTTGCCTGTATCAATCTGTCGGGTGGCCGCAAAGACTACTGCCGTCGAATTCAAGGAAAATATAGTGAACTTCTGTTTTCTTTCAATTCGGGAGAATACATGCGGTTAGACAAATATAATATTCCCACCCGCATATCCCTTGGGAATACAGCAGAGATCAAGACTTGGCCAGCGATGCGCGCAGGATAAGGGCGGCCGAGGGCACGCGGTTGGGCAGACGATAATAGTCCGGCCGCCGTCCCACCCCGACGAATCCGCGCATCGTATACAGCGCGTGGGCAGCGTCATTTGTCTCGTCGACCTCGAGGAAAATTGCCTTGGCCCCGCGGGCGCGGGCGCCCTCCATGCACGCCGCCAGCAGACGCGCGGCGATGCCGCGCCGGCGATAATTCGGCAGAACGCAGAGAGTCAGGAGTTCAGCCTCATCCGCGGCGAGCCGCGCCAAGGCGAACCCAACCGGCGCTTCCGCGACGGCAACGACGGAAAACGCGCCGGCCAGCTGCAGGACCTCGCCCATTGCCTGCGGAGACCACGCATCTTCAAAGCATCGCGCATGCAAAGCGGACAGAACCTGAAACTGCGCCGGATAGCCGTCCGCAATTGAAATCCCGGTGTTCATGAAACTGTCCGCACCCGCGGCGGAGTTACTGCCGCGGGATGAAGATAGATCGGTCCCGGCAGTCCGGACGGAAGCGGTGCCCGCGCGGCAAGCGCGGCAATCGACGCCGCATCGGGATGCCGGGCGAAATCCTGCACGGCCTGCGCGCCGCGCCGAGTCAGCGCGGCAACCAGAGCGGGCGCGGCATCCCCCGCAACGATAAACCGCGCCCGCGGCCACCGTGATCCGGCGTCCGCCGCGTAGGCCTCGGGCGCCAGCGCCGCCACGTCATCGAGGGGGTGGCCCTCGGCATCGAAAGCCTGCACATAGGCTTCCGTGCGTTTCGAATCGAGTGCCACCAGCAGGATCGCACCCTGCCGTTCGGGGCTCGTCACGGCTGCGGCTACCGCCGCCGTGGTCGTGATCCCGATCAGCGGCTTTCCGGTGGCGAGCGCCAGCCCACGGGCGGTCGCCAGAGCCACCCGCAATCCCGTGAAGTGCCCCGGACCGACCGCCACGGCCAGCCTGTCCATATCGTCGAATGCGAGGCCTGAGGCCTGCCGCACACGATCCAGCATCGGCAGCATGGCCTCAGCCTGTCCCCGCGGCAGATCGTGGCTCTCCTGGGCGACCACACGCCCGTCGACCCAGATCGCGGCCGAACAGGTTGCCGTCGCGGAATCGAAGGCCAGGATTTTCACGCGCCCGCCTCGCCGGTGGCGCGGACCGGTGCTACAAGGCAATCGGGAGTTTCAGTCATGACAACGCCGCTTGTCCATATCTCAGCCCCGGAATACGACGTCGACATCGACATTGTCTATGCGACACCGCGCAATTTCACCGGTGCGCCGATTTATGCACGGGGCGAGGCCTATCTGCATCCCGAAGCCGCCGCGGCACTGCAGCGGGCGATCCTGCTGGCGCGGCCGCACGGCCTGCGCCTCAAGCTCTTCGATGCTTATCGGCCCACGGAAGCACAGTGGAAAATGTGGGCCCATACGCCCGATCCCAACTTTCTGGCCGATCCAAGGCGGGGCTCGCCGCATTCACGCGGCGCCGCCGTCGATATCACCTTGGTCGACAGAAACGGCCAGGAACTCGACATGGGCACGGCGTTCGATGCGTTTCAACCCCAGTCCTATCACGCCGCCACCGACATTTCGCTCGTGGCACAGCGCAACCGCTTTTTCCTGCTGGGCCTGATGACAGCGGCGGGCTGGGATTTCTACCGCAATGAATGGTGGCACTATCAGCTCTTCGAGCCGCGGCGATTCCCGCTGCTCTCGGATGCCGTCCTCGAAAACAGTCTGATGGAGAAGCGGGCTTAACCCAGCTTGGCGGAGTCGAGCGCGCGGAGCTTGTTGGCGCGCATGATGCCGCGCACGTCGCGGACATAGTCGGCCTTGCGCTCGGAGTATGCGCCAAGCGTGCCTGCCAGCTCATAGCCGTCGATCTGTCCGGTCTTGTTCCGTTGATCCGCGCGCTTGTCGCGATAACGGGCGTACGCCTTGTGCGTATTTAGATTCAGCGCATAGGCCTCAACGGCATGCGCAAGATGCTCGAAGCTCCGCACAATCGATTTGTCGGTATCGGCGACGACCACCATCTGGCCGAACATCGCACGGCCCTTCTGCGCGCTCCGGCTCGTGCCCCAGCCGGTTTCGAGCGCCGCCTGGCCAATTGCCAGCGAGGGTGAAACGACGTCGACCCGCTTCAGCAGGGTATCGGTGAGGTTCGGCGCGCGGTGGTCAGCCAGCCCATAACGACCGGCGAGCGCTTCGAGCCAGGCGATATCTTGCGCCGAGGGCGGACGGCCGCTTTTTTGCCCGTCGTGAATAGCCTGCAATTTTTGGCGATCGGCAAGGATCCGCTCGTTCTCGAGCAGGACCAGCGGCAGGAGCATCTTCACAAAGACCTCCTTTCGCTGATCGATCGAATCGAGCTCGGACAGGTCCGACGGCAGGCGGGCTAGGAAGTAGCGCGGAACCGCCGCGCGATCGTTGCGGACGGCATCAAGCGTGTAGCCTCGCTCGACCAGCTCGTCGTAGATCACCTCGGCCCGGAGGTCAGTCGTCGGAGCCGCGGCGGGCTTAGCGGACGGCGCCGAAGGCGGGGTAAACAACGCCAGCACGGTCGCTTCCGAACGGCGCTCGGCGTCGCCCGCAAAAACGCGCCCGCGATCGGCGGCGATGGCCGCCGTCAGCATGGCCGCGATGCCGAAGCTCACGACAATGCGAGCGCGCGAAGCCTGCTGATAGAGCGACCCGACGGGCGTCGTCATGCGATTGAATCTATCATCAATGAAAACAAGGGAACGCTGCAGCCGTTACATGGCCGCGCGAACTTCGACCACTTCAGGAATGTAGTGCTTCAGCATGTTCTCAATGCCGGACTTAAGAGTGGCGGTCGAACTGGGGCACCCCTGGCAGGAGCCGTGCATCTGCAGGGTGACGATGCCGTCCTCGAAACTTTCAAACACGATGTCGCCGCCGTCCTGCGCAACCGCCGGGCGGACGCGCGTCTCGATCAGTTCCTTGATCTGCGCAACGATCTCGGAATCTTCCTCACCGCTCGTCTCGCTTGCAGCCGCTGTCTCCAGAATGACCGGACGCCCTGCCGTGAAGTGCTCCATGATCGCGCCGAGAATGGCCGGCTTCAGCAGATGCCATTCCTTGTCGCCGTCCTTGGTGACGGTGATGAAATCGCTCCCGAGGAAGACGCCAGTCACACCATCGATGCTAAAGACGCGTTCGGCCAATGGCGAACGCTTCGCCGCTTCCGGCGAAGCGAAATCCGCGGTGCCTTGTCCCATAACGTCGCGACCGGGCAGAAATTTGAGGGTCGCGGGATTGGGCGTCGGTTCCGTTTGGATGAACATGGTGTTCGGCTCCTTGGAAGCGCGTTGAACTTATATGGGTAAATGGGGCGGGAATGCGGCGACGTCAACCGTCTTGACTGTCCGTCATCCCACACAGGGACGTGAAATGGTATCATTGTTGCGCATAAAGCCTGCGAACCTGTTCAATCGTATCTTATCCACAGAGACTCTATCGTGTCAGCACCGCCCACATTTTCGATTCAGACCGGTCGAGTCGTGACGCGACCCGACTCGGAGCGCGCTTTCCACGGTACGTTTGACGACATCATGACCTGGCTGATCGGACCTGCTCGGCGCATCACGAATGCCGTCGATCTGCTTGATGAACTGAGCTGGCGACTTGTCGGTGTCGGCATTCCGCTGGTCCGCACGACATTCAACATGCAGACCCTACATCCGCAGTTCCGCGCCGTCGGCGCGCGGTGGAATCGCGCGAGCGGCCGCTGCGAGGAGATTCTCGTTGGACACGGCATTCTTGAAACATCGATGTATCGCGACAGCCCGATGGCGCGTGTTTTCGAGCTCGGCGAAACGGTAAATCGGCGGCTCGATCAACCGGATACGAAGCTGGATTTCCCGATTCTCAAGGACCTTCTGGCCGAAGGAGTCACCGAGTATGTCGCGATGCCGCTCGATCTCTCGAATGGCGAACGCGCGGCCATCACGGTCGCCACCGATCGTCCCGGCGGCTTCCATCGCAAGGAGCTGGTCGATTTTGCGCGCCTGCTGCCCCTGATCGCGCCGCTGCTGGAAATCCAGATCATGCGCGGCATCACCGCCAACGTCATCGATGCCTATCTCGGCCCGCAGACCGGCCGCCGCGTGCTGGCCGGTGACATCACGCGCGGTCGCGGCGAAACGATCCGCGCCGTGATCTGGCTCTGCGACCTGCGTGGCTTTTCCGCGCTTGCCGAACGGCTGCCCGCTGATCGGGTGATCGGAATCCTGAATGCGTATTTCGAATGCATCGTCACCGCAGTCCATGCGCACGGTGGCGAAGTGCTTAAGTTTCTCGGCGACGGGCTCCTTGCGATCTTTCCGGTGGCCGATGCCGGACTGGCACCCGAAGCGACATCACACGCCCTCGACGCGGCAACCGCCGCGCTCAAGGCGGTCGCCGCCCTCGAAGGCGATCCCGTCCTCGGCGGCGAGCCGGCGCCGCGTCACTGCATCTCGCTCCATGTCGGCGACATCATCTACGGCAATATCGGCGCCGCCGATCGTCTGGATTTCACCGCGATCGGACCGGCGGTCAATCTGGTCGCGCGCGTCGACCAGCTGTCGAAGCCGCTGAACCGCCAACTGCTGATGACCGGCGAATTCGCGGATGTCTGCACCCGCAAACTGCAATCGCTGGGCAGTCATGTCCTGCGGGGTATGCGCGAGCCGCGCGAGATTTTCACCCTGCCGGAAGATAGAGCCGGCCTGACGTGAGTCAGGTGATCGCGTCGACCTCTTCATCCGAAAGACTGCCGGGCACGATCATCATCGGGATCGGCATCTTGGTCGCATACTTGCCGGTCAGCGCTGTGATCAGCGGCCCCGGCCCTTCCGCCTTGTCGCTGGAGCCCAGAACCAGCACAGAGATCGACGGCTCTTCGGCAAGCAGCTTCAGCAGTTCGTCCTGCATGACGCCTTCGCGCAGATGTAGCACCGGCATCTCACCCGACAGTCCCTGCACCTGCCTGGCAAGTTCGTTCAGGCGCGCTTCCGCTTCGGCGCGCCTCTCTTCCTGCATGAGGTTACCGACGGAAAGCCATTCGGCGTCGGGCGGCTCCATCACATACAGCATGGCGACACGACCGCCCGTCGACTGCGCGCGCCGGCAGGCATAGCGCAGGGCGACTTTCAGTTCGGGGCTGTCGTCGACAACCACCATGAACGTCCGTCGTGTATGTTTGGATCTGCCCGGCATGGTTTTCTCAACATCTCCCGATTAAACGCGGCGGCGGAAAAAGACACCAGCACCCCATCCCGCCAGAAGAGCGAACAGGACCGTTACTATGCCATAGAGTGCCGCGCGGCGATGCGCGAAGTCATGCACCTCGGCGCCGATCCCGGTCTGCTCCACAAACATCGGCGTTGTCTGCGCCGCGATCACTTGCCCGTTGTTGACCAGTAGAACCTCCGCGGTATAGGAGCCCGACGGTACGTTAGCCGGCAGATAGACGCGCGTGCGAAACAGCCGCGGGCCGAGGAAGGCAACACGGCCGATCTCGCTGCTGAACTGCTCGTTGCGTTCCTTGTTGCGCACCAGCCCCTCACGAAATGCGGCGGCATCGGCATTGAAGTCGATGGTGGACGGCGTCATCCGGAGATAGTCGAGACCGACCTGGTGGCGCGCGAGAATCGTCGGCAGGGCGATCTCGTCCAGCGGCCGGCTGGCCGCGACGCGATAGAAGGCCGGCACGCCGCTAAAGGTCAGTTGTTCCGTATTGATCCAGATGCCGAGCACGCGGGTCTTGCGCCGCACGACAACCGGCATTTCGGGACCGCGCAGGACGACGATGACGTCGCCCTCGCCTTCTGTCGTGCCATAGAGCAGAACGTCCGTGCCGGAGAAGCCCGCGGAAATCGCGATATGGTGGCTTGAGAGATCGAAGACCAGCGACTGCGCTGCTGCGGGTCGCCCCTCGGCAAGTCCTGCCGTGAGAAGAAGCGCCAGGCAAAGAATCCGCCTCATCGGCGAACCTCCGCACCATAACCGGGCTCCACCGCTTCGATCGAGAACACATCCTCGGGCGGTGTGAACAGATCGACCCCGAGCTGGATGGCAACGGCCAGCACGATCACGGCCATCAGCCCACGCAGCTGATCGGCCCGCAGCTTCGCCGCCGCACGCGCGCCATAGGGGGAGGCAACGAGGCTGCCGACCGTCACCGCCGCCGCCAGCAGGAGATCGACCGTCTGGTTCTGCCATGTCTGCAGGAACGCAACGCTCGCCGACACGACAACGACTTGGAGCAGCGATGTCCCAACCACAACCAGGCTGGGCATCCCGATCAGGTAAATCATTGCCGGCACCAGCAGAAAGCCGCCGCCAACCCCCATGATGCCGGCCAGCATACCGACGATGGCGCCAACACCCAGCGGCAGGAATGCACTGACATAGAGACGCGAGCGCGGAAACCGCATCTTGCCGGGCAGGCCATGCACCCAATAGTGAGTGTGGCGCGCGGGCGGCACCTTGCCGGGCGCGCCGGCGCGGCGGCGCATCGCGCGGGCAGCGTCGACCAGCATCAGCACGCCGACCGTTCCCAGCAGAATGACGTAGGAGAGCGAGACGACGAGATCGACCTGGCCGATCTCCCGTAGCAATCCGGCCAGAGTCACGCTGATCGCCGAACCGACGATGCCGCCGGCCACGAGCAGCAGGCCCATGCGGAGGTCAACATTGCGCTTCTGCCAATGCACCAGCGCGCTCGAGACCGATGGCGCGATGACGATGACAGCGCCGGTTGCCGCGGCAACCGCCGGACTGACGCCGAGGAAGATCAGAAAGGGGGTGACGAGAAATCCACCGCCCACCCCGAACATGCCGGAGATCAGGCCGACAGCAGCGCCGATTGCGAGCAGGAGAAAAATATCAAGCGGCAGCGCGGCGATCGGCAGGTAGAGCGTCATGGCGGTCCGCTGAGAGAACGGCAGACCAGACGGCGCCGCGCGTGCGCCTCCCGCGCCCGGTGCCGTTCTCTCGCTCCATCGCGGATAGCCGGGCGGATTGGATAGAAATTAACTCTGCGCCCGGCCCATCGACCGTGCAAGGAAATAGCGTTGGAATCGCTATGAATTCGCCCTTTTTGGGGTGAGGCGTGGCTTCAGGGGCGCAGGAAGCCGAAGATGTCCTTGATCTCGCCGAGGTGGGTCTGCGCCATCGCATTGGCGCGCTCGGCCCCCCGCCGCAGGACGGAGTCCACATAGCCGGGATCCGCCATCAGACGCTTCATTTCGTTGCCGATCGGACCCATGACCTCGACCGAGACATCGGCGAGCCTCGTCTTGAACGCGGAGAACTGCTGGCCGGCGAATTCTCCAACCGCCTGCTCCAGGGTCTTGTCGGCAAGCGCCGCATAGATGCCCAGCAGATTCTCGGCTTCCGGGCGGTTCTCCAGGCCCTTCACACTGTCGGGCAGCAGATCGGGGTCGGTTTTGGCGCGCTTGATCTTCTGCGCCACGGCATCGGGGCCGTCTGTCAGGTTGATCCGGCTCTGATCCGAGGGGTCGGATTTGCTCATCTTCTTGGTGCCGTCGCGCAGCGACATCACGCGCGTCGCCGTGCCGAAGATCTGCGGCTCGGGCAGCGGGAAATACTCGACCCCGAACTGGCGGTTGAAGGCCCCGGCGATGTCACGCGACAGCTCAAGATGCTGCTTCTGGTCCTCGCCGACCGGCACATGGGTTGCCTTGTAGGCCAGGATGTCGGCGGCCATGAGCACCGGATAGGCGTAAAGCCCAAGCCCGGCATTGTCGCGCTGCTTGCCTGCTTTTTCCTTGAACTGGGTCATGCGGTTCAGCCAGCCGAGCGGCGTCAGGCAGCCGAGCAGCCAGGCCAGCTCCGCATGCACCGACACCGTCGACTGATTGAAAAGAGTGCAGGCCTCGGGATCGATACCGGAAGCGATATAGGCCGCCGTCACTTCACGGGTCTGCGCCCGCAGCGCCTGCGGGTCCTGTGGCACCGTGATGGCATGCAGATCGACGACACAGAAGATGCACTCGTAATCCTTCTGCAGCTTCACCCAGTTGCGGATGGCGCCAAGGTAGTTGCCGAGATGCAGATTGCCGGTCGGCTGAATGCCGGAAAAAATACGGTTCATCGATGTTTCTGATCCTTTGAGGCGGCGTCTTTATCGCTGCCTGCCTGTTTGGAGTAAAGGGCAGCCGCGTTACCGCGCGCGCGTCAGCAGGCGCCTGATTTCCGCGCGATCAGTCGCGCCGAATATCAGGGAAGCGAGGCCGAATACGATCAGGCCCAAAGCCACCAGCAGGGCCAATGCCGCCGAGCGTCGAACTTCACCGCCGGCAAGCAAGGGGGCCGCCGGACCCAGCGCGCCCCACAGCGCGCCGGCCATCACGAGGCTGGCGAGGACCGCCCGGGGGGCGCGGCACAGCAAACCGGCATCGGGCGCCAGAAACCCCCGCCGGTGGAGGATAAAGGCCAGCAGCCCCGCATTGATCCAGGCCGAGCAGGCGGTCGCGAAGGCGATACCGACATGCGCGAAGCTGCGCAGAAGCAGAAGGGCAATGACGGTGTTGGACACTACACAGAGGATCGCGATCTTGACCGGGGTCGCGGTGTCTTCGCGGGCATAAAAACCAGGCGCCAGCACCTTGATCAGAACATAGGCCGGCAGGCCCAGCGTGTAGGCCATGAGGGCGGCTGCCGTGGCCCGGGTTTCGGCAGCCCCAAAGGCGCCGCGCTCGAACAGCACCGCGATGATCGGATCGGCCAGCAGCAGCAGGGCGGCCGTCGCCGGGAGGGTCAGAAACAACGCTACCTCCATGCCGCGATTGAGGCTGGTAACGGCCGCCTGCACATCGCCGCTGCGCGCCTGTCGCGCCAATTGGGGCAGCAAGGCCGTGCCGATCGCGATGCCGATGACCGCCAGCGGCAGTTCATAGATCCGATCGGCGTAGTAGAGGTAAGAGACCGCGCCAGTCGGCAGGGTCGATGCAATCACGATGTCGATCAGGACATTGATCTGCGTCACGCCGGCCCCGAGTGCTGCCGGCAGCATCAGCTTCAGCAACCGCTTCACATCCGGCGACAGGCGCGGTCTTGGCAGTGCCAACGTGAGTCCGGCCCGTTTCATCGCCAGCTGCAGCCACAGGAACTGCACCACACCGGCCAATGCCACGCCCCACGCAGCCGCGTGTCCCGGCGTCGGCACCGTCCCGTGCAGGGCGACCAGGCCCAGGATGAAACAGAGATTCATCAGCACCGGGGTCGCGGCAACCGCCGCGAAACGATCCAGCGAATTCAGAATGCCGCCCTGCAGGGAGACCAGCGAGATGAACAGCAGATAGGGAAAGGTGATCCGCGTCAGGTCAATCGCGAGCTCGAACTTCGCGGGATCGCGCGCGAAGCCCGGCGCGAACAGATACATCAACTGAGGCATCGCCAGCTCGGCCGCGACGACGAAGATCAGCAGGATGGCGAGCAGCACAGACAGTGCGTCCTGGGCAAAGCGCCGCGCGGCGTCCCGCCCGGCCGTCGCCATCATTCCGGCGAAGATCGGTACAAAAGCGGCGTTGAACGCGCCTTCGGCAAACAGCCGCCGGAACAGATTGGGAAATTTGAAGGCAACGAAGAAGGCATCCGCCACCGGCCCGGCGCCGAGATAGGCGGCGACGAGCACGTCACGCAGAAAGCCCAAAACGCGCGACAGCAACGTATAGCCGCCAATCGTCGCGACGGAGCGAAACAGAGCCATGCAGGCTCATTAACCCATTCAACCGGCGAAAAGAAGGCATTCGCGAGAAACGGGCCAAACGCGCAGTGTAAAGCGCCTGCGGATTTCCTATAGTCGGAAGTCCTTTGAGGCTGTCGACTCGCGTATGAAGCTTTACCTGATCGATCCTACCGGCGAAGTCTGGCGCTATCCGGCCCGGGGACTGGCAGCAGCGATCGGGCGGGCTAATTCCGATATCGACATCTGGGACTACGCGATCTCCCGGCTGGGAGCGCTCGAAATCGCCATCAACGCCCAGGTGGCCACTCTTTCGTGGCGCGCCGCGCTGGTCACGAAAAAGATGGCCGCGGCCACCGAACGTCTCCTGGCAGAATTGGCACCGCACGAGCTGCGCTTCCGTAGCGATATCAGTATCTGGATCGAGATCTTTCGAGCGCCCCTCCAGCTCGGCGACCGGTTGCGGCTGGGCTGCCTTCCCGAAGCCGCGGAAGCGCCCCGCCCTGCTTTTGCGACAGAAACACTGCCGTTCGACCGGATTTCGGCGCGGCCCCTGAACAGCATCGAAAGCGATGCCGATCGCATGGCCCTTCTCCTGGATTGGTGGCGGGCCCGGCAGGGTCACTGCAGCCAGGCAGAACTACTCGAATTCGTCTATCGCTTCGATCTTATCGACCGCGCCAGCGCCGTCGTTCGCGGCATGGATGGCGAGCTGCGTTTTGTTTTCACGGGCAGCGAGCTCGATATTTATCGCCGCTACGATCCCGGTTGGCCGACCCGATCGATGGGGCGCCACTTTCTCGATCAGCCCGATGTCGTCTATGGCGCCTGGTGCGCCAGAAACTACCGCCAGGTTCTGGCATCCAATCAGCCGCGCTTCGAAGCCGTCGATGCCACGGTCCGGTTACCGGGACTGTCGCCCCAGCATACCCGCTACGAACGACTTCTCCTGCCATGGACCGCGCCGGATGGGACGATGATCGCCGGGTTGCTGGCGTACAAACGCCCGCCTGAGAGACGCCGGCAGCCGGCATCGCGTGCACTGCATATCACCGACGAGCGCGCCGCCGGTTAGACGCTATTTCCAGCGGGCCAGCCAGAAGCGGGGAAGCTGGTCAGGATAAGGCTTGAATTCGAGATCGCTCGAAAATGCGTAACTTGTCGGCAGCGTAAACAGCGGCACCGCATACGCCTGATCGAGAATGATGGTGTAGGCGCGCGCATAGGCATCGGCCCGCTGCACCGGATCCACCGTCGTATCGGCCTTGATGAGCAGATCGCGCACCTCGGGATCGAGCGTCACATCGTCTTCAGAGAACTTGAAGAACGCCGAGACGATTGCCGACGAATCGTTGATCGCAAACGAACCCCAGGTCGTCTGCGTGATCGGCGTTTTCTTCGCCCGGAGCGCATCGCGCAGGGCCGGCGCCTGCAGATAACGAAGATCCGCGCGAATGCCGACGGCGCGCAGGATGCCGATCAGGGCTTCGACCTGGACCCGGTCGCGATAGGCGTAGAACTCGGTCTGAAATCCATCGGGAAAGCCGGCTTCCGTCAGCAGCGCCTTTGCGCGGACCGGATCGTAGGCATATTTGGGAACCTGATCGGTGCAGCCGAACTGGGTCGGATAGCAGATGGCGTGGATGAGCTGTCCGCCGGGCCCGACCAGATTGGTCAGCAGCGTCTGCCGGTCGATGGCATGCGCGATTGCGCGGCGAACGCGAACATCGCGCAGCGCCGGCGTCGGAGACTGCTCAAGCCGGTTCAGCAGCAGAAAAGAGACACGCATGGTATCGCCGGCCATTACGGTGAGGCGCGAACGCGTGCGCAGGCGCGACGCCTGATCCGGCTGGACATTGAAAATCCAATCCAGACCGCCGGCCATCAATTCGGCGATCTGGGTGTCGGGATCGGGGATGAGCCGCAATTCGATCTTTTCGATCGTCGGCGCCGGCCTCGGGCTCTCGCGGAAATAATCCGCATTCCGCTCCAGCCGGACCAGTCGGCCGGGCTGGGCCTCGACGACCTTGTAGGGGCCGGTGCCGACCGGCCGGCTGCTCATGCCCTGGGGGCCGACGGCCGCATAATATTCATTCGGATAGATCACAACCGGACCGGCGAGATATTCAAGGGCCGCCGGAAATGGCGTCTTCAAATGCAGCCTGACCTGCAGGGCCGACAGTTTTTCGGCACGCGCGATCCAGGACACGTTCTGCTGGGTGACCACACGATTGGCCGGATCGGCCACAAAGTTCAGCGTGTGGACCACGTCATCCGCGTCGAACGGCTCGCCGTTGTGAAAGCGCACTCCGGACCGCAGGTCGAATTCAAGGGTCTTGTCGTCGATCCAGCGCCAGGCCGTGGCCAGGGATGGTTTGTGTTGCCCGGTGTCCGGATCGCGCTCGATCAGATGGTCCCAGACATGGTGGGCAATGATCGAGCCAAGGTGAACG
The DNA here is from genome assembly GCA_965279355.1 of Alphaproteobacteria bacterium. GTDB lineage: Bacteria > Pseudomonadota > Alphaproteobacteria > CACIAM-22H2 > CACIAM-22H2. Next base: position 2,791,191 of record OZ257155.1, read on the forward strand.
TTGTTGAAATAAGCGTCGAAGCTTTCGGGGACCTGCTCGGCGGCAATACGCAAAACACCGTCGCTGCGGCCGGCCATGGCCGGGGACGCCATCAACTGCAGAGCAGCAAAGACAAGACAGACTAAATATTTGGCCACGAAACGATCCTTGAAACTGCCGACCGACCGCCGACCCAAATCTATAGAAGTGCGGAGTGTTTCCAAAGCGCCTTAAAGGTCAAAAAGCTGAATAAGTCCGCCACCTTAAGGCGCGATCATCATCACATTTTCGCGCCCCGATTCCGGCGGGATTTCGTAAAATTGCAGATAAAGTTAACTTTGTTATAGATTGTGGAAAATTCGAACCGGATGGTAGTCTTTCGAAGACTGTGTTGGGGCTTAATAACGGAGGAAAACTCGCCGCGTTGCGGTGCGTTTTACTCTGTCGGGTTGTAGGAATGCCGCGATATCTGATCGATAGCGCTGGGCGGGTCTGGGATCCCTTCGACGAACAGCTTCTGGCTGTGCTCGGCGATGCGGACCCCGATTACGACATTCTCGCGTATGCCGTGCGCAACCTCGGCGCGGTCGACGTCAACGTGCGCGACGAGGTCGCGACACTCCGCTTCCGCTGGCTGACGGTCAGTCGCGGCGCGCTCGCGTCCCTGACCCGCATGCTCATCACCCTGCCGGTGGATGCGGTCGTCATCCATAGCGAGACCAAGCTGTGGAACGAGCATCGCTTCCTCAACACCGCCGAGGCGATCGAGTGGCTGGAAGCCGCCCAGGAGGGTGGCTCCGACATTTCGAAGGCGATCAACCGCCAGGAAAAGTCGCACCACCTGGTCGCCACGCCGCGCACCCTCAAATCGATCGGCGACCGTCCGCTCAGCCGTCTCGAAGAGGCGGACGATCATTTCTCGTTCTTCTTCAAGAAATGGCGCCTGGCGCAGAAAAAGTTCTCGACCGACATCACCGAGGCGCTGGTGCGGTTCGGCGATCTCGATCGTTCGGTGGTCGCCCGCGAGCAGTCCTCCAACAACACGCTTGTCTTCGAGCATGTCGGCAGCCGCATCACGCTCTATAACCGCTCCGACGATGCCTGGACGTTCCGCTTCAGCGGCCGCCCGGTGACCGAGCAGCCCGATCCGGAATACGGCCGCTACACAGAGCGCGCGTTCCGGCAGGTGCTGGACAGCGCGGAACCGCGTTTCGACCACATCGACGCAGTGGTGAGCGATGGAAGAGGAGCCCAGCGTTTCCAGTACGACAGGCTCCTTCTCCCCTGGCAGCTAAACTCCGGCGAGCGCGTGCTCACGAGTCTTTCGTTCAAGACCAGCCCCGACCTTGTTGCTCCTGACCTGACCGCTAAGAGCTGAATAGACCCGTTCGACCTCGGCCGTGGCGTCTTCGGTCGTCATCCAGCACAGCGCGAACTCCAGCATCTCCTCGAAATTCGGAAGATTGAGCAGCCGGATCGTCTCTTGCTGGCGGTGATAACCGTAGATCTGCGCCATGCCCTTCGACGCCGTCGAGGTGGAGACGAAGCAGACATGATATTCGGGATACCATCGCGTGAGCGCGATGGCGCGGCTGAGGCCGGGAATCATCCGCGCCAGGCCGAGACCGCGATAATCGCTACGGATCCACAGCGCCCCGCTGTAACTGACACGGCCCCTGATGCTTTCCGCGACCGGCGTCGACACTTCGCCGCGCGCGATCGACCCGTCGCGCTTGGGTGAATCGTCGTAGATCATCCGCAGCGTCTCGACTTCCTCCTTCAGATTGGTCTTCGACCAGGAATAGAGTCGCACCGCGTGGGTCATCACGACATCGCCCTTGCTGTCGATGCCGCGCAGCCAGAACGCGTTCTCCGCATCGAGCCGGTTGTAGGTCGGATCGAACATCGGCGGCAGCGTGTACCAGTCGCTACCGTTCTCGCGGTTCGCCTGCAGCAGATCGTTGAAATCGAACCCGAGCGAAAGGCGGATACCCTTGTCGCGAACGATACGGTCGGTCCCCAGAATGGTTTTCGCGGCAAGTTCCGCCGGCCCGAAATTGACCGTAATCTGGTCGGGCAGGCGGGGGATGGACATGACAGTCATGGAGTCACCTTTGGTTGAAAACTTAAAAGAGTTCGGTCGACGGCAATCCAGCCGTAGACACGAATCGACTATTCCCCCACAACCGATGGTGGGTGAAGGCACTTAACGAATCGTTAAGGTTAACTTCCTGGCGCATAAAAGCGCCGAGGAAACACAACTCAGACGGGCAGGATTTCCGCAGCCGCACGACGACGCCGAGCGGGCGTATCGTCGCCGGCTCCCCCCTTTTCGTCAGGATCGGTCAGAACCGCGAGTAGCCGCTCGCGGATCCGCTTGAGCTTCGGCTCCTGATCGATTTTGTGGCCGAAGACATCTTTCACATAGAAAACGTCGACCACGCGCTCGCCGTAGGTGGCGATCTTCGACGTGGCGATGGAGAGGCCGAGCGACGTCAGCGCGCCGGTCAGCTCATAGAGAAGACCAGGCCGGTCGCGGCCATTCACTTCGATCAGCGTGTGGCTGGCCGACGCCTTGTTGTCGATGAGGACGCGCGGCGGCACGCGGAAGACATTCGTGCGGCTGGCGATCGCGGGACGGCGCGACAGCTGCTCGCGCACGCGGATGCGGCCGGCCAGCGCCTGCTCCAGATGCGAGGCAAGGCGCGCGATGCGCTCGGGCCGGTCGAACGCCCCGCGTGTCACGCCTTCCGTGCTTCCCGACGCATCCTGCAAATGGAAGGTGTCCAGCGCCATGCCGTTCGACATGGTGAAAATCTGCGCGCCGACGATATTCGCGCCGGCGAGCGCCATCGCGCCGCACAGCCGGCTGAACAGGCCGGGATGATCCGTGGTGTAGATCGTGACTTCGGTGACGCCACGCGCGCGGTCGATGCGGGTATCGACACTGAGAGGCGTGTTGCTCCGTTCCGCTTCGCGCACCATGCGCGCATGCCGCGCCAGGGTCGACGGATCGAAGGAGAGCCAGTAGTCGGCATAGCCGCGCGCCAGATGCTCGGCGAATTCCTTCTCCGGCCAATCGACAAGCTCCGCGCGCAGCGCCTGCTGCGCGGCCGCGACACGGCCCTTTGTGGCAAGGCCGGAAGAGCCGGCCAGCGACTCTTCGGTCAGGAAATAGAGCTCGCGAAGCAGCGCTGCCTTCCAGTTGTTCCAGACATTGGGCCCGACGCCGCGGATATCGCAGACCGTCAGGCACAGCAGAAGGCGCAGGCGCTCGGGCGACTGCACCAGCGCGGCAAAATCGCGGATCGTCTGGGGGTTGTTGATGTCGCGCTTGAAGGCGGTGTTCGACATCGCGAGATGATGGCGGACCAGCCACGAGACGGTTTCCGTCTCCTCATCCGTCAGGCCCACGCGCGGTCCCAGCTTCAGGGCAATCTCCGCGCCGAGAACCGAGTGATCGCCGCCGCGCCCTTTGGCAATATCGTGCAGCAACACCGATAGATATAGAGCGCGCCGGGACTGGATCTGTTTGATGATCTCGGTCGCCAGCGGATGCTCGTCCTTCAGTGTGCCGGCCTCGATACGGTGCAGGATGCCGATACAGAAGATCGTGTGCTCGTCGACTGTGTACACGTGATACATGTCGTGCTGCATCTGCGCCACGACACGACCGAAATCGGGAATGAAGCGGCCGAACACGCCGGCTTCGCTCAGCCGGCGCAGCGTGATCTCCGCTTCGCGACGATCGGTCAGCATCTCCAGAAACAGCTCGTTGGCCTGCGGATCGGCGCGCAGCTTGGCATCGACCAATCGGAGATTTTGTCTGATCAGGCGCAGCGCATAGGGATGCACATCGAACCCGTGCACCTGTGCCGTGCGGAAGATGCGCAGGAAATTGACGGGATCGTCGGTGAAGGCGCTGGCCTTGGCCACGGTTAGGCGTCCGCTTTCGACGGCAAACCCGTCGATCTTCGCCACGGCCTTGCGCCGGAACCGGCCCTTCAGCGAATTCAGCGAAAAGCGCGGCTTCACTTCCGTCTCGATCTCCAGCGCCGCGCAGAAGATGCGCGTCAGGTCGCCGACATCCTTGGCGACCAGGAAATAGTGCTTCATGAAGCGCTCGACGCCGCGCGTGCCGCGGTGATCGGTGTAATCCATGCGCGCACCGATCTCGCCCTGCACATCGAATGTCAGCCGTTCCTCGGGGCGATTGGCGAGATAATGCAGATGGCAGCGGACGCGCAGCAGGAAGTCCTGTGCTTTTGCGAATTGCGCCGCTTCATCCGACGTCAGCACGCCCTTGACGACGAGCTCGCGTACGTGATCGACGCGATGGACGTACTTGGCGATCCAGAACAGCGTGTGCAGATCGCGCAGGCCGCCCTTGCCTTCCTTGACGTTCGGCTCCAGCACATAGCGGGAATCGCCCAGCCGCTTGTGGCGCTCGTTGCGCTCTTCGAGCTTGGCCGCGATGAACTCCGCGGATGTGCCGCGCACGACTTCGGCCTGGAATTTCTTGCGCAACTCGGCGGCCAGCTTGTCGTCGCCCCAGAGATAGCGCGATTCCAGAAGCGCGGTGCGGATCGTGATGTCCTCCTTGGCGAGCCGGATGCATTCCGGCAGCGACCGCGTCGCGTGACCGACCTTCAGTCCCAGGTCCCAAAGAAGATACAGAATAAACTCAACGATCTGCTCGCCGCGCGGTGTTTGCTTGTAGGGAAGCAGAAACAGCAGATCGATATCGGAATGCGGGCACAGTTCGGCGCGGCCATAGCCGCCAACGGCAACGATGCTGAGACGCTCGGCCAATGTCGGATTGGCCGCGCGATAGACATGCTGATCTGCATAGTCGTGAACCAGACGCACAAGCTGATCGACCAGGAAACTCATGGAGCGCACGGACAGCGTGCCGACGCCCTCGTCGCGCGCCCCTTCGCTTTTCTCAAAACGACGGCGGATTTCAGCGCGCCCTTTGAGGAGCGCTTCTTTCAGGGTTTCAAGGACGCGCGCCCGGCGCTTGTCGGCGTTGAGCGACTCATCGCGCGCAATGCCGTCCAGCGCGATACTCAGCACGCGCCGGTCGATAATCTCCCGCTGACGGGGGATGTCGCGCTCGGTCGCGCCTGACTCCATGCCCGCTCACCGTCAAAAATAGATTAATAAAAATTAAGGTTAACCGAGATTATCCAGAACATTGAATGCCCTCAACTTCAAAAAATATAGGGAATTACATGATAAATCTCGCAAAACTTTGTCTTGGTGTTGCCGTTTTAACGGTAACCGCGTGCGGCCCGGCCGACACCCAAACAAGCGGCAGTGGCGGGTTGCCGCCGGGCCCTGCGATCACCGTGAGCTACACCGAACCGGCCGCGATCGACATCACGGCGGTCCACAAGTTGCCGCTGACCGGTGTCGAACTGATCGCGCCCGGCGGACGGACATCGCGGGCCGCCACCATCGATCGCGAATTCTCGACCGCTGCTCCGTCCTATCCGCCGCAGGTCGGCGTGGGCATATTCGGTGGCAGCGGCGGCGGTTTTGGCGTCGGAACCGGACTTGGATTTCCACTCGGCGGTTCGCCGGCTTCCGCGCCGCCGCCGGTCCGGGCTCGGGCACGTGTGCCAGTCGATGACGTGGCCGACTATCGCCAGAATTGGGAGCGTTATGTCGTCCGGCTCAGATTCGGCACCGCGCCCGCGGATACCGCTGTTGCCGACATGCCGGCGCCAGCTCCACGCTAAGTTTTCGGACTGATCTATTTCGGCGGCAACAGGCCACGCAGGCGATAGAGCGCTTCGAGCGCTTCCTTGGGCGTCAGGTCATCCGGATTGATCGCACGGAGAGCAGTCTCCGTTTCGGAAGAGCCGGGCGCACCGCCGCCGGATTTCGGGCGAACGGCGCTGAACAGCGGCAGATCGTTGGCAAGGCGATTGGCGGCGTCCGCCTGCTCGCCGGCTTCGAGCTTTTTCAGCACTTCTTCAGAACGGGCGATCACAGAGGCCGGCAAACCAGCAAGCCGCGCGACATGGATTCCGTACGACCGATCGGCAGACCCCTGCGCCACTTCATGCAGAAACACGACATCGCCCTGCCATTCCTTCACGCGCATCGACCAGCAGGCGAGTCCGGCCAGCCGCGCGGCGAGGGCGGTGAGTTCATGATAGTGCGTCGCGAACAGCGAGCGGGAGCGATTGACTTCGTGGAGATGCTCGATCGTCGCCCAGGCAATGGAAAGTCCGTCGAATGTCGCCGTACCGCGACCGATTTCATCGAGGATGACCAATGAGCGGTCAGTGGCGCGATTGAGAATCGTCGCCGTCTCGACCATCTCCACCATGAAGGTCGAGCGGCCGCGCGCCAGATCGTCGGCGGCGCCAACCCGGCTGAACAACCGGTCGATGACGCCCAGCTTCGCGGACTCGGCCGGCACATAGGCGCCCATCTGCGCCAGCAGAACGATCAGCGCATTCTGCCGCAGGAACGTCGATTTACCGGCCATGTTCGGACCGGTCAGCAGCCAGATGCGTTTTTCAGTCTCGCCTAGCGCGCAATCGTTGGCGACGAAGGCCGGGCCCCCGCTCTCCGCCAGCGCCGCCTCGACCACTGGATGACGGCCGCCCTTGATCAGGAACTCGCGGGAGAGATCGACTTGTGGCCGGCAATAGCGGCGCTCCACCGCAAGCTCGGCCAATGACGAGACGACATCGAGCGAGGCAATCGCGCCGGCGCATCCGGCGATCTCCACGGCGCGCGCACTCACCTCCTTGACGAGGTCGTCGAACATGGCGAGTTCGAGCGCCAAAGCCTTGTCGGCAGCGCTGGTGATTTTTGTTTCAAGCTCGCCGAGCTCGACCGTGGTGAAGCGCATGGCGCCGGCCATGGTCTGGCGGTGAATGAACGGACCGTTGGCGCCGGTGCCGATCTTGTCGGCGTGCAGCTGTGTCACCTCGACAAAATAGCCAAGAATGTTGTTGTGCCGGATCTTCAGACCCGGAACTTTCGTCTCCGCCGCGTAGCGTGCCTGCAGCGCCGCGATCAGCTTGCGGCTTTCGTCACGCAGGGTCAGCAGCTCGTCGAGTGCTTCCGCATAGCCGCGTGCGATGAACCCGCCATCGCGCGCGTTGAGCGGCAGATCGGTCCCAAGCGCGCGCCCGAGCCTCTCGACCAGCACCGCGTGTTCGCTCAGTTCACTCAAACAATCCATAAGGCCCGCCGGCGTGCCGGCAAGACCGCCATCGCCGAGCGCGGCCTTGAGCGCAGGCACGGCACCCAGCGCATCGCGTAACCCGGCAAGATCGCGCGGGCCGCCGCGCCCCAGGGTGAGCCGCGACAGGGCGCGCTCGATATCGCCAATGCTTTTAAAGATGGCCCGCAGGCTTTCGCGTCGGCGCGAATCCTCGACAAACCAGCTGACCATATCGAGTCGTCGATCGATGGCGACCGGATCGGTCAACGGCGAGGCGAGGCGCGCCGCAAGAAGGCGTGCGCCGGCACCGGTCATGGTGCGGTCGATGCAGTGCAGCAGCGAGCCGCGCCGCTCGCCTGACAGGTTTTCCGCAAGCTCAAGGTTGCGCCGCGTTGCCGGATCGATCTCCAGCACGCTGGAATCGGCGATCTGCATCGGCGTCGACAGTCGCGGCAGACGGCCCTTCTGCGTCAGCTCGACATAATCGACCAGCGCGCCGCCGGCCGCGAGCTCCGCGCGGTTGAAGCTGCCGAATGCATCCAGCGCCTTCACGCCATACAGGGCTTCGAGCCGCCGCTTGCCGTTCTCGCTGTCGAAGCGCGATGCCGGCACCGGCGTCAGCTGCGATTTCCATGACTGGAAAATCTCAAACAGCTCCGGCCGCTCCAGCATGCGGTCGGGCAGCAGGATCTCGCCCGGCGCGATGCGCGCCAGCACCGACGGCAGGGTGAGCTTCTCAACCGGTTGCAGCCAGAAATCGCCAGTTGAAAGATCGAGCCAGGCCAGCGCCATCGCGCTGCTGGCCGCCCCACCCACTTCGGCAAGTGCCGCCAGATAATTGTGGCGCTGCGAGTCCAGCAGCGCGTCTTCGGTGAGTGTGCCCGGGGTGATGATCCGCACGACCTCGCGCTTCACCACCGCCTTGGCGCCGCGTTTCTTGGCAGCGGCCGGATCCTCAACCTGCTCGCAGACCGCGACGCGGAAACCGTGCTTGATCAGGCGCGGCAGATAGGTTTCGGCGGAATGGGCGGGAACGCCGCACAGCGGCACATCCTCATCGCCGAGCTTGCCGCGCTTGGTGAGCGTCAGGTTCAGCGCGCGCGAGGCGGCGACAGCGTCCTCGAAGAACAGCTCGTAGAAATCGCCCATCCGGAAAAACAGCAGGCAGCCGGGATGCGCGCGCTTGATCTCCAGGTATTGCGCCATCAAGGGGGTGGCACTTGCGAAGTCAGGTGCGACGGAAGACGGCGAATCAGTAAGGGCAGTGTCATTCATGGTGGGAGCGGACCATATCATGCGACCGAATGCACGGGGGAGCGCAACGTGATCCGTGGGCCGTGCTATCCGGGTTGAGTGGCGGTCCAGATTCTCCCGTGATAAGAAAGCAGCGCTGTAATTCGGGGGTATAGAATGCGGGCGCAAAAAATCTGCGGCAAGCGGTCGGGCCATCACTCCCCGTTCCTGAATACATCGCATTCCCCAACCGCAGCAGGTGACGCATGAGTTGGGCCATTCTCCTGGCCCTCGCTGCACTCATCACGGCCATCATCGCGATAAAACGCGTCAACCGTATGCACTTGGAGCTAACGCAGCTTCAACGCCAGCTAGCAACCACACCCGCGTCAAATCCGCCACAACCGGCGCTATCCCAGGCCCAACCGAAATCGGCGGAACCGACAACCCCGGTTCCGCCCGCACTCAAGGTTGCAGCGCCACAACCGGCGAGCGTGGCCACCATTGCAGCGCGAGCGTCGACTCCAAAAGCGGCCTCCGCATCCGGCGCCAGCCTGGAAGAAAGACTGACCGTTAACTGGGCTGTCTGGGGCGGTGCCATCGCAATGGCATTGGCGGTCGTTTTTATGGTCCGCTACTCAATCGAACAAGGTCTGCTTGGACCTGAAGTTCGGATCGTGTCCGGAATTCTTTTTGGCATTCTGCTGTTGGCCACCGGTGAATGGCTTCGCCGCAGCGCCGACCATACGGCTGTTCTGCCACGCTTGCGTCAGGCGCTGGGCGTGCCTCCGCAAAATATTCCTCCGGCGCTTGTGGCAGCGGGTATCGTTGCCCTCTTCGCGGCAATCTACTCGGCTCATGCCGTGTACGATCTCGCCGGCCCGATCACGACGTTCGCCGCGCTGGCGACCGTCTCAGCGGGTAGCATGGCGCTTTCCCTCTTGCATGGTCGCTTCGTCGCGCTGCTGGGACAAATAGCGGCGTTTGTCGTTCCCGCCCTTGTGGCGAATCCCGACCCGTCGGCTTGGGCATTATTCGCCTACGTCCTGGCCGTTGCCGGCGGCGGGCTTGCGCTTGCACACTGGCGGCGCTGGCGCACCACGGCGTGGATTGCCGTTTCCGGTGCCGTCTTATGGACATTGATTTTCTTTATGATCGGTTGGCGCGCGGACGCGGCGGCGCCGTGTGCGCTATTCCTTGTCTTGTTCGCATTGGCCTGCGTGGCGCTGGGTCCGAGGCATGAGGTGCTGCCCGGCGTGCCCGACAGCGCGTGGTGGAAGCGTGACGGCCTCCCCGATGTGCCGCTGGTCCTGACATTCGCTCTGGCCGTTATCCTGGTCCGAATGTCGAACTATGATCTGGAATCGTTGCTCGCGATTTTCGGCCTTACAGCGATCGTAACTATCGTTGGACGTCGCGAGGAACCGCTCGATCACATTCCTTGGGTAGCTGCGCTCGCGGTCGTGGCAACACTCGCTTCCTGGCATCTGCCGAGCATCATTGAGCAACCTCTGCCGCTTGGTGTTGTCCAGGGCCGTGCCACCGGCTTCGTTCCAGGCCCGTTGACCCCGCCGTCCTTGGCAATCTTTACCGGCGTGGCGACGTTGGCCGCGATCCTGTTTGGCGTCGCTGGTGCCTTTGGACTATGGGGTGCGTGCCGCCCAGCGAGATGGGCTGTCCTTTCCGCGGCTCCGCCGCTGGCAATATTGGCAATTGCCTATTGGCGCATCGAAGATTTCGCGCCGGCCCTTCCCTGGAGCGGCATTGGACTGGTCTTGGCGCTTGCCGCACTCCTCATGGTCTATCAACTAAATCGCCACCGTGACGATCCGAACATGATCGGCGCACTCGGCGTATACGCAGTAGCCGTAACGGCGGCCATCGCGCTCTCTTTTGTGATGAGCTTGAGACTGGGCTGGCTCACGGTCGCGCTATCGCTGGAAATACCAGCCCTCGCGTGGATCGCCCATCGCCTCCCGCTCCCGATATTGCGGCATATCTCGCTCGTCGTGGGCGCTGCGGTTGTCGCGCGCCTGCTGCTCAATCCCTGGCTGCCGCAGTATCCGCTCAGCCCGACGCCAATCATTAACGAGCTCCTCTATACCTACGGTCTCCCTGCTGTCGCTTTCGCCATAGGCGCCCGTCTGTTCGCCCGCGGAGGTCGGGACTACACTGTCCTTTGTCTCGAGGCTGCAGCGATCGCCTTCACTGTCGCGCTGATCTCGCTTGAGATCCGTCACTTCGTTGGTGACGGAAAGGTCGACAACATGCAGTACGACTTGCTGGAGGCAAGCCTGCATAGCATCGCGTGGCTCGTTTCAGGCTTCGTCCTTTTGCGGCGCGACGGCACGGCATCGACACCGGTAACCGACCTAGGTTGGCGGATTCTAGCAGGCGCCGGCGCTGCCCAGGTTATTGGCATTCAGCTCCTGGCAAAAAATCCACTGGTGTCGACCATCGATGTTGGCGACCTGCCGGTTATAAACCTGCTGGCCGTTGCCTATTTTGTACCCGGCCTTCTGGCAGCCCTCTTCGCCTGGCAACTGGGCATGCGGCGCATGACGCGGGAAGCCGCAGCGGCCGGTGTAGCAAGCCTTGCGCTGATCTTTGTCTACCTGACTCTCGAAGTCACTCGCGCCTTCCACGGAGGATATCTGCGTGCCGGCCCTTCAGGGGATGCCGAGTACTACGCTTATTCCGCGGTCTGGCTTGTCTATGGCGCGATGTTGCTGCTGCTGGGTTTACGTTTCCAGAGTCCCGGCCTTCGCTACGCATCTCTCGCTGTCATCTGCCTAACCGTTGCAAAAGTCTTTCTGTTCGACATGTCAAATCTAACCGGATTGTTGCGGGCATTTTCTTTTCTCGGCCTTGGCTTGGCTTTGTTCGCAATAAGCTGGCTGTATCAACGTTTCGTTTTTCCCAAGCGTTAGCTCACGGGAGATTGCCGCGCTTGACGTGGACGGGCTGCACCCCGAGTGTAGCCCGCGATGAGCGAGTCGGATTCAACGCCTGGCCTGGCGCCCAAGCTTCTTGCGCGCGCGTCGGGCGCGTTGTCGGCGCCCGTTGCCGCGGTGCTGATTGCTCTGGCTGCACTGAATTACCTGAACCTGCTGGCGGCACTGGCGGCGTTTGCCCTTTGCGCATTGGCAATCACCGTTATGGTTTATCGCCATTTCGTTGGGGTGGGCCGCCTGACAAGTCACGTCCGGACATTGGCGCAAGACGAGCCCGACCCTGCCGGCGCACCGCATCCCGGACGTATTCCAAAGACCGCCGAAAGCCTCGCCCATGCTGTCGCCGCTCTTGACCATCGCTGGAGGGAACGGGATCACGAATTGCGGGCGCTGGTCAGCGCAAACGAAGCCCTTTTTGAATCCGTTCCCGATCCCCTCCTGCTGGTGGACGACCGCCATAGCGTCAACCGCGCCAATGCGGCTGCGCGCGCGATGCTGGGAGAGAACACACAGGGCCGGCGCCTCGACAATCTGCTGCGCCATCCCGATGTGATCGAAGCGGCTGAAGACGTGCTCGCCGGACGCAAGGCGTCCGAAACCGTTGAGTTCGCATGGCCGGGCGTGCCCGAGCGCCATTTCAGCGCACGGTTTGCACCGTCAATGCGCCTTCCGCACCGGGACGAGCCGCGCCGGCCCGCACTGCTGCTGGTGCTGCACGATGTGACGGCGCTCAAGCAGGCCGAGCAGATGCGGGCGGATTTCGTCGCGAATGTCAGCCATGAACTGCGCACGCCGCTGACGGCCTTGCTTGGCTTCACCGAGACATTGCGCGGCGCCGCGCGGGATGACGCCGTCGCGCGGGAGCGCTTCCTCGGCATCATGCATGAGCAGGCTCTGCGCATGACCCGCCTGGTCCGCGATCTCCTGTCCCTGTCGAAAATCGAGGAAAACGAGCACAGCCTGCCCACCGGTGAGGTGGAACTGGCGCGGGTCATCGGCAGCGTCGTCGATGCCCTGGCGCTGCAGGCCAAGGCAAAGAACATCGCGATCGAGATTGACGGAACCGATGCCCTGCCGCCGCTGTCCGGCGACGCAGACCAGCTGACGCAGGTTTTCCAGAACCTCATCGACAACGCGATCAAGTACGCGAAAGTAAAAGTCCGCGTCATCGCCCGCACCGACGTCACGCCGCCGCCACGCGTGCTGGCAACCCAGCGCGGTGCCGATCACAAGGGCTGGATTTCCATCGCGGTTGCGGATGACGGAGAAGGCATCCCGCGGGAACACCTCCCCCGGCTGACCGAGCGGTTCTACCGGGTGGACGCGGCCCGGTCGCGACAACTCGGCGGCACCGGGCTGGGCCTGGCGATTGTGAAGCACATCCTCAACCGGCACCGGGGCGCCTTGACCGTAGACAGCGAACCGGCGCGGGGATCGATTTTTACAGTCTGGTTACCCAGCAGCCTTAGTCAATAAGTCATTGATTAAAATGGTTTTATTCTGCTGCGGTTATCCACAGGCAGATGACGCTTGTCATCAAACTGTAACTGTCTCGTAGCATAAGTGTCTTTGGGCGCCGCTAGGGTCGCGACGCGATGACGGTACTGGTTGTCGCATTCCTTTTTCCCGCAATGAGGGTCCCCATGAAAGCCATTCAATTTGCAGTCGCAGCGGTCATCGCCGCGGCCGTCGCCACGCCGGTGATGGCACAGCAAGCCCGCGACCAGATCCGTGTCGCCGGCTCGTCGACCGTGTTTCCGTTCTCCACCGTGGTCGCCGAGCAGTTTGCCCGCGGCGGCAAGTTCAAGGCGCCGATCGTCGAGAGCGTCGGCACCGGCGGCGGCATTCGCCTGTTCTGCGCCGGCGTCGGCGTCCAGCATCCGGACGTTGCCAATGCCTCGCGTCGCATGACCAAGACCGAATTCGATACCTGCGCCAAGAACGGCGTGACGGATATCAACGAGGTCAAGATCGGCTTCGACGGCATCGTCCTCGCCACCAAGAAGGGCGCCGGCAAGCTCGACGTTACCCGTGAAGAAATCTGGAAGGCGCTCGCCCGCCAGGTTCCGGTGAACGGCGTGCTGGCCGCAAACCCCTATACCCGCTGGAACCAGATCAATCCGGCCCTGCCGAACTGGAACATTGAAGTGATGGGCCCGCCCCCGACATCGGGTACCCGCGACGCGTTCGTCGAACTCGTCATGGACGAAGGCTGCAAGAACATCAACGAGATCAAGGCGATCACGGATGCCAAGGCCAAGCAGGCGGCTTGCGGCCAGATCCGCGAAGACGGCAAATTCGTCGAAGCCGGCGAGAACGACAACCTGATCGTGCAGCGCCTGGTGTCCGGTCAGCCCGGCCTGGTCGGCGTGTTCGGCTTCTCGTTCCTTGAAGAGAACATCGACAAGATCGAGGGCAAGTCCATCGCCGGCGTCGAGCCGACCTTCGACAACATCGCCTCGGGCAAGTACCCCGTCTCGCGCTCGATGTTCTTCTATGTGAAGAAGGCGCATGTCGGCGTCGTGCCCGGCCTGAAGGAATTCGTCGCTGAATTTACCAGCGAGCGGGCCTTCGGCAACAACGGCTATCTCGAAAAGAAGGGCCTGATCCCGCTGACAGCGGCCGAACGCAAGACCGTTCGCGACGCCTCGGCGATGCTTTCCAGCCTTTCGATGTGATGTCTCCGCCCGCGGCCGGCTTCAACCGGCCGCGGGATTTTCCCTTCGAACGCGGCAGTTCACATGACCCCCAGCTTCCTCGCCCTCGTTCTGATCGGTCTTGCTGCCCTCGGCTTCTATCTCGGTCAGGGCAAGGCGCTGCGAACCGTCGGTGGCAAGCCGTCGCAGCTGCATTCGCTCCCGTCCTATTACGGCTGGTATGTCGCGCTCTGGTCCGGCATTCCGAGCCTGCTTCTTTTCACGCTGTGGGTCGTCTTCGAAGACACGATCGTCCGCATCCTCGTGGTGCAGGACCTGCCGGCAGAAATCCTGGCGCTGCCCGCCGCGCAGCTCGGCCTGGTAATCTCCGACATCCGGAACATGGCGCAGGGCAACGTCGCCAGCACCGCCGCCACGCCGGCGATGCAGATCGCCGTCGCCCATTATAAAAACCTCCATTCCCTCGCCATCACGTCGCTTTGGGTGTCCGGTCTCGCCGTCGCTATCGCCGGCGGAGCCTACGCACAGCGGGCGATCGATCCGCAGCTGCGCACCCGGCACTATGTCGAGCGCACAGTGATGGTTGCCCTCATCATCTGCTCGACGATCGCGGTGTTCACCACGATCGGCATCGTGCTCTCGCTGCTGTTCGAGGCGATGGACTTCTTCACCCGCATTTCACCGATCGACTTCCTGTTCGGGACCACCTGGAGCCCGCAGACCGCGATCCGCGCCGATCAGGTCGGCTCGTCCGGTGCCTTCGGCGCCGTGCCGCTCTTTACGGGCACCTTGATGATCGCAGCGATCTCGATGATCGTGGCCGTACCTGTTGGATTAATGGCAGCCATTTACATGGCCGACTACGCGCCCGCCCGGGTCCGTAACGTGATCAAGCCGATCCTCGAAATCCTTGCCGGTATCCCAACGGTGGTGTTTGGCTTCTTCGCCGCCCTCACGGTAGCGCCTGCAATTCAGACCCTCGGCGAAGCGTTCGGCATCCCGGTTGCATCGCAGAGCGCGCTCGCCGCCGGTCTCGTGATGGGAATCATGATCATTCCCTACGTGTCGTCGCTTTCGGATGACGTGATCAACGCCGTTCCGCAGAGCCTGCGCGACGGCTCTTACGGGCTCGGCGCGACAAAGTCCGAGACCATCCGCCAGGTCATCCTGCCCGCCGCCCTGCCGGGCATTGCGGCCGCGGTCATCCTGGCCTTCAGCCGCGCCATCGGCGAGACGATGATCGTGGTCATGGCCGCCGGCCTCGCCGCCAATATCAGCGCCAACCCGCTCGATTCCATGACGACTGTAACGGTTCACATCGCCGCCTTGCTGGTCGGCGATCAGGAATTCGATAGCGCCAAGACCCTGTCCGCTTTTGCCCTCGGTCTGGTCTTGTTCCTGGTCACTCTCTCCCTCAACATCTTCGCGCTTCATATTGTGCGCAAATACAGAGAGCAATATGAGTGACTTTACGGCGTCTATCGACATGCCCTCATCCGCTCGCCCCTTGAGTTCAAAAGTCGGCTTTCATCAGTCAGCGGCCGCGGCCAAGCATCTGAAGAAGCGCTACGCGGCAGAGCGTCGCTTCAAATGGATGGGAATTGCGGCAATCGCGTTTGCGCTCATGTCTCTCGCCGTCCTGCTGACCACCGTTCTCAGGAACGGCGCGACGGCGTTTGTGCAGACGCATATTTCGCTCGATATCGATTTCAAGGCCGAACACATCACCCCCGGCGGCCAGACCGACGAAGCGACGCTGGCGCAGGGCGACTATGTCGCGCTGATCCGCGACGCACTGATCCTTCGCTTTCCGGACGCGACCAGTCGGCGCGACCAGCGGGCCTTGAGCAACCTGATCAGCGGCGGCGCCGACCTCGATCTCCGTCGTATGGTTCAGAGCAATCCGTCCCTGATCGGCACCAGTCAGAAGATCTGGCTGATTGCGGGTTCCGATGTCGACATGTACCGCAAGGGGTTCATCGATCGGACGCTGCCCGAGGAAGTCCGCCGCGTGAAGGATAACCAGCTGCGCTGGCTGGACATGCTCAACGCCCAGGGCGCGTTGTCGCTGAAGTTCAACACCCGCTTTTTCACCGGTGCCGACAGCCGCGAGCCGGAACTGGTGGGCATCTGGGGCGCCGTCGTCGGCTCTGCGCTGACCCTGTTCGTCACCATCATCATCGCCTTCCCGCTCGGCGTCATGGCGGCGATCTACCTTGAAGAGTTCGCGCCGAAAAATCGATTCACCGATTTTATTGAGGTCAACATCAACAACCTCGCGGCCGTGCCCTCCATCATCTTCGGTCTGCTCGGTCTGGCGGTATTCCTGAGTATCTTCGGCATGCCGCGCTCGGCACCGCTTGTAGGCGGCCTGGTTCTGTCGCTGATGAGCCTGCCGGTAATGATCATTGCCAGCCGCGCCTCCCTGCGCGCCGTGCCGCCGTCGATCCGCGAGGCAGCTTACGGTCTCGGCGCCTCCAAGGTGCAGGTCGTCATGCACCATGTTTTCCCGCTCGCTATGCCTGGCATCCTCACCGGCACGATCATCGCCACCGCGCATGCGCTGGGAGAAACGGCGCCGCTGCTGATGATCGGCATGGTGGCCTTCATCGTCGGCGTGCCCGGCGGTCCGCTTGATGCGGCCACGGTGCTTCCGGTGCAGGTGTTCATGTGGGCGGATTCGCCCGAACGCGGCTTCGTCGAAAAGACATCGGCGGCAATCCTGGTGCTTCTCGTGTTCCTTCTGATGATGAACGCGGTGGCCATCTATCTGCGTAAACGATTCGAACGGCGGTGGTAGACATGACAACTGTTGCAGTCCCCAAGCCCCCAGTGTCCGTGCGCGCGCCACAAGTGGCCACGCATGCCGGGGTGTCGGCCAGTGGACGGTTTAAGATGACGGCCCGCTCGGTCGACGTCTTCTACGGCGCCAAGCAGGCGCTGAAACAGGTCGCCCTCGATATCCCGGAAAATCAGGTCATCGCCCTGATCGGCCCCTCGGGCTGCGGTAAATCGACCTTCCTGCGCTGCCTCAACCGGATGAACGACACCATCGTCGGCTGCCGCGTCGTCGGCGATATCCGCCTCGACGGCGAGAGCGTTTACGATCAGGCCATCGACGTGGTGCAGCTCCGCGCCCGGATCGGCATGGTCTTCCAGAAGCCAAACCCTTTTCCCAAGTCGATTTACGACAATGTGGCTTATGGGCCGCGTATCCATGGTCTGGCCGCAAACCGCGACGAGCTTGACGCCATCGTGCAGCGCAGCCTTGAAGGGGCGGCTCTGTGGAACGAGGTCAAGGATCGGCTTCTGGAACCGGGCACCGGCCTGTCCGGCGGCCAGCAGCAGCGCCTGTGCATTGCCCGCGCGATCGCGGTGTCTCCCGAGGTGATCCTGATGGACGAGCCCTGCTCGGCCCTCGATCCGATTGCCACCGCGCATGTCGAAGAGCTGATCGACGGTCTGCGGAACGACTTCACGATCGTCATCGTGACCCACAACATGCAGCAGGCCGCCCGCGTTTCGCAACGGACCGCTTTCTTCCATCTGGGCGAACTGGTCGAGGAAGGGGTGACAGACGCCATGTTCACCAACCCGACCGACCAGCGCACCCAGGACTACATCACCGGCCGCTTCGGCTGAGAGATCGAGGAGCTTCTCCGATGCCGATGGAACATACAGTCAAGTCGTTCGATGAAGAGCTGACCCGCCTGCACAATCTGCTGGCCCGCATGGGCGGACTCGCTGAAGTGCAGCTCGCCGGCGGCATTCAGGCCGTCGTCGACCGGGATTCCGTGCTCGCCGAAGCGACGATCCAGAGCGACAGCAAGGTCGACGATCTCGAACGCGATATCGACGACCTGGCGCTCAAGATTCTGGCGTTGCGCCAGCCGATGGCCGTCGATCTGCGCGCGATCCTGTCGGCCATTCGCGTCGGCTCCGATCTGGAGCGGATCGCGGACTATGCCGCCAACGTCGCCAAGCGGTCCCTGGCCCTCAATCAGGTCGCGCCGGTGCGGCCCGTGCATGCGATCCCGCGGATGGGCCATGTCGTCAAAGAAATGATCAAGGACGTCCTGGACGCCTATCTCAACCGCGACGTGGAAAAGGCGGTGCGGGTCTGGAATCGCGACGAGGAGCTCGATGAGATGTATTCGAGCCTCTTCCGCGAACTGCTGACCTACATGATGGAGGATGCCCGCAACATCACGGCATCGACCCATCTTCTGTTCATCGCCAAGAACATCGAGCGCATCGGCGATCACGCCACCAACATCGCCGAGACCGTCTACTTCCTGGTCAAAGGCGTGCAGCTCAGAGAGGCGCGACCCAAACATGATGAGACCAGCTTTGCCATCGTCAAGCCAGCCAATGCCGGCAGTGCGGACTGAGTCGATGGACGCTTCGGCGACCAACGTGGCGGTCAAGCCGCACGTCCTCGTCGTTGAGGACGAATCGGCTCTGGTCGAGATCCTGCGCTACAACCTCGAGAAAGAAGGCTTCCGCGTCTCCGCCGCCACCGATGGCGAAGAGGCGCTGACCGCGATTGCCGAGCAGAAACCCGATCTGGTGGTGCTGGACTGGATGCTGCCGCTGGTCTCCGGTCTAGAGATCTGCCGCCAGCTTCGCCGCAAGCCGGAAACCCGCGACCTGCCGGTGATCATGCTTACCGCGCGCGGCGAGGAGACTGACCGCGTGCGCGGTCTCGAAATCGGCGCCGACGACTACATCACCAAGCCGTTCAGCCCCGGTGAACTGGTCGCCCGCGTGCGCGCGGTGCTGCGGCGCGCCAAGCCCGGCGCCACAGCCGATCTCCTGACCTATGCCGGCGTGGTGATGGACCTCGTCTCGCATCGCGTGCTGCGCAACGGGCAGCCGATCCATCTGGGCCCGACCGAATTCCGCCTGCTGCGTTTCCTGATGGAGCGCCCGGGACGGGTCTACAGCCGGGAGCAACTGCTGGACGCCGTGTGGGGCCGCGACATCTATGTCGAGGCTCGGACCGTCGATGTGCATATCCGCCGCCTGCGCAAGGCGATGAACGGCCCTGGCGATGTCGATCTCATCCGGACGGTGCGGTCCGCCGGCTATGCGCTCGACGAGATGGCGCATAACTGACGCTGAAACAATCCACAGCGCAATTGCGCCGTAACCGGATTGTAATGCAGTCGTCATCGTTCGGTTATCTGGCGGCGTTATCTACCGCACTCCACTTGGGAGAGGTGTGCGATGGGACATGAAATCGAACTAGAAGACATTGGCGTGAATACGTCGTCCGCCAGACCGATGGCGGATATCATCGAGGCCCGCCTGAGCCGCCGCTCACTGCTCGGCGGATTCGCCGCGACGGCCGCGACCGGGACCCTGCTCGGCAGGGCGATGGGCTCGACCGCGGCGCAGGCGCAAGGCGCCGGGGCGTCGTCCTTGACCTTCCGCGAGCTCAAGAAGGTCTACGACCAGAAGCACCACATCGCCGACGGCTACGACACGCAGATCCTGCTGCGCTGGGGCGACACCGTCGTCGCGGGTGCGCAGAAATTCGATCCCGCGAAACAGTCCGCCGCCGCCCAGGAAAAGCAGTTCGGCTACAACTGCGACTTCATCGCATGGTTCCCGCTGCCGGCTGGCTCGCAGAGTTCCACCAACGGCATTCTTGCCGTCAATCACGAGTATTCGATCCCCGATCTGATGTTCGCCGGTCTTGGCGAAAACAGCGCCGGCAAGGTCAGCAGGGAACAGGCTGAGATCGAAATCGTCTCGCACGGCGCAACGTTCGTTGAACTGCGCAAAGACGGCGGGCGCTGGCAGGTCGTCGAGAACAGCCGCTACAACCGCCGCATCACCGGCACCACGCCGATGACAATTGCCGGACCCGCCGCCGGCCATGAGAAGCTCAGGACCAGGGCCGACGCGACCGGCCGGTCCGTGCTCGGCATGTTCAACAATTGCGGCGGTGGCTGGACGCCGTGGGGCACGTATCTGACCTGCGAAGAAAACTTCAACGGCTATTTCGGCGGCGATGTCGGCAGGACCGCCGATGCCGAGATGTTCAAGCGTTACGGTGTCGCCAAGAGCAGCCGCTACGGCTGGATCAACCACATCGATCGCTTCAGCGTCGACAAGGAGCCCAACGAGCCGCACCGCTTCGGTTGGGTGGTCGAGGTTGATCCCTACGATCCGAACGCGATGCCGATCAAGCGCACCGCACTCGGCCGCTTCAAACACGAAGCGGCAACAACCGTCGTCAATCAGGACGGTCGCCTGGTCGTCTACTCGGGCGACGATGAGGTCAACGAGTACGTTTACAAGTTCGTCTCGAACAACCGTTACGATCCGAGCAATCGCGCCGCCAACATGCGATTGCTCGACGAGGGGACGCTCTATGTCGCGCAGTTCAGCGACGACGGCAATGTGAAGTGGCTGCCGCTGATCCAGGGCCAGGGCCCGCTCACCGCCGCCAATGGCTTCGTCAGCCAGGCCGACGTGCTGATCTTCACCCGCAAGGCCGCCGATCTTCTGGGCGCGACGCCGATGGACCGTCCTGAAGATGTGGAAACCAATCCGGTCAGCGGTGCCGTCTACGTCATGCTGACCAACAACACGCGCCGCGCCGCCGACAAGGTGAACAAGGCCAATCCACGGGCCAACAACCGGCACGGCCAGATCATCGAAATCGTGCCGCCGGGCGGGCGCGGTGCGCAGGCCAACCACGCCGCCACCGAGGCCAAATGGAACATGTTCCTGCTGGCCGGCAAGCCGGGGACCGACGAGGGCACGATGTACCACAGCCAGATCGGCGAAAACGGCTGGTTGTCCTGCCCCGACAACTGCATGTTCGATGCGAAGGGCCGCCTGTGGGTGCTGACCGACGGCGCGCCGACTGCCGCGAAAATCGCGGACGGTATCTACGGCGTCGACACCGAAGGTCCCGGCCGCGCCCTGCCGAAGCTGTTCTTCGCCGGCCCAGCCGGCGCGGAAATCTGCGCCTCGATCATGACGCCCGATCAGGAAACGATGTTCATCACCGTTCAGCATCCGGGCGAGGAAAAGGGTTCGACCTTCGACAATCCCTCCACGCGCTGGCCGGATTTCGAAGAAGGTATGCCGCCGCGCCCGTCGGTCGTCGTCGCCACCAAGCGCGGTGGCGGCGTCATCGGCAGCTAATTCAATAAGTTCTCAGCTGGAAACTTGCGGCGCTCCTGTCAAGGAGCGCCGCTTTCTTTTCAGGGTTCAGCGCGTCGCCAGCATTTTCTCGGGCTGGGTGTGATCGACGCCCAACGCCTCGGCCACCGCGGGATGGGTGATCCGGCCGGCCATCACGTTCAGCCCGCGTCGCAGGTTGGGATCGCTCTCCAGCGCGACCCGCACGCCTTTGTTGGCGAGCGCCGTCGCGAACGGGAGGGTCGCGTTGTTCAGCGCCATGGTCGACGTCCGGGCCACGGCACCCGGCATGTTGGTGACGCAATAATGGACGACGTGGTCGACGACATACGTCGGATCGCCGTGGCTGGTCGGCCGGCTGGTCTCGAAACAGCCGCCCTGGTCAATCGAAATATCGACGACGACGGAACCGCGCCTCATGCGCTGCACCATGTCGCGTGTCACCAGCATCGGTGCCTTGGCGCCCGGCACCAGCGCCGCGCCGATCACCAGATCCGCTTCAAGAACGTGTTTCTCGATCGCATCCTGTGTCGAGAAAATCGTGTGCAGGCGCGAGCCGAACTGCAGATCGAGGTCGTAGAGGCGTTGCAGCGATTTATCGATGACGATGACATGGGCTTCCACGCCCATCGCCATGCGCGCCGCATTGGTTCCGGCCACCCCGCCGCCGAGAATGACCACCTTTGCCGCAGGCACACCCGGCACGCCACCCAGCAGCACACCGGCGCCGCCCTGCCGCCGCTCCAGGCAATGGGCTCCCACCTGGATCGACATCCGCCCCGCCACCTCGCTCATGGGCGCCAAAAGCGGCAAAGCACCCCACGAATCGGTGACGGTCTCGTAGGCAATCGCGGTTGCGCCTGAGTCCCGCAGCGCCTTCGCCTGGACCGGATCGGGCGCCAGGTGCAGATAGGTGAACAGGATGTGATGCGGCTTCAGCCGCTTGAGCTCCGGCGCCAGCGGCTCCTTGACCTTGACGATCATTTCGGCGGAAGCGAACACCTCATCCGCCGAAGCGGCAATCCTGGCCCCAGCCGCGCGATAGTGATCGTCATCGAAGCCGATGCCGTATCCCGCGTGGGTTTCAACGATCACCTCGTGGCCGTGCGCGACAAGCTCGCGCACGCTCGCCGGGATCAGTCCGACCCGGTATTCCTCGGGCTTGATTTCCTTAGGCACACCGATGCGCATGGGTCTCCTGCCGGACTATGAATCCGCCACAGCTTCCCGCACCCGAGGCGGCTTGGCAATCATCGGAAATCGCCGCATCAGCCACAGCGCAATGCACAGCGCCGGCAGCGCTGCCACAGTCGTCAGCATAAAGAACAGCGGCCACCCCATGCCTTCCGCCAGCCAGCCGCTGCCGGCACCCAGGGTGCGCAACGGCACCGTCGCCAGTGATGACAACAACGCATATTGCGTGGCCGTAAACGCAACGTTGGTCAGCGAGGAGAGATAGGCAACGAACGCCGCATCGGCGAGACCGTCGGTGAAGCTCTCGACCCCAACCTGCAGGAACAGCACCGGCACGTCATGGCCGACATAGGCCAGCAGCACATACATGAGGTTGGAAAGCATCTGCAGCAGCCCGGTCGCGATCAGGGCGCGATAGACGCCGAGCTGGTGGACGACCAGCCCGCCGACGGCGACGCCACCTAACGTCGCAAACAGCCCGAACACGCTGGAGACGGCGGCCACTTCCTCGCGGCTGAACCCAATGGCGCGATAGAACGGTGCCGTCATGATGCCCGCCAGCGCTTCGCCCAGCTTGAACAGCACGATGAAGGCGAGGATGACCACCCACGCATCGCGCCGCGCGAAATCGGCCAGCGGACCGACGATGGCGAGCTTCAGCCAGTCCAGGACACCGTGCGTGGCGCGCCGCGCGACTTCGGCAACGACCGGCTCGCGCATGACAAGGCAGGTTACGATGCCAACGCCGATCAGCAGCGCCATGGCGAGATAGGCGCCGCGCCAATCGACATGACCGACCAGAAACAGCACGCCAGCATTCCCGGCCAGCAGGGCGATGCGATAGCCCCAGATATAGGCCGCAAGGCCGGCGCCCTGTTCGTGCGGCTCCAGCCGTTCAATGCGATAGGCATCGATGACGATGTCCTGGCTGGCCGAGAAGAAGGCGACCAGCACGGCGGCGGCAGCGGTGATCTCCGGCGACAGGCGCGGATCGGTGAAGCCCATCAGGGCGATGGAAAGAACCAGCGCGATCTGGATCGGCAGCAGCCAGCCCCGCCGCTGTCCGAGGCCACGCGTGATCGGCGGCGGCTGCAACCGGTCGAGGAACGGCGCCCAGGCGAATTTGAAGCTGTAGGCGATGCCGACCAGCGCGGTTAGCCCGATGGCGCTGAGCGCAACGCCGGATTCACTGAACCACTGCCTCAACGTAAATGCCGTCAGCGGCAGCGGCAGCCCGGCCGAGAAGCCGAGGAACAGCATCGTGAGGATGCGCTTCTCGCGATAGATCCGCAGCGACTCGAAGACGGGAGGCATCGGCGGAGTTTAGAGGGGCGCCTGAGCGCGCGCGACCACTAGCGCCGGAATCACGGAACGCGCGTCCTCACCCCGCGTTACCCCGCCGATGGATATCGTCCTTTTTGTGGGCTGGCTGGCTGCGGCCGTCGCGATCCTCCGTTTCGTTCCGCAGGCTTGGAAAGTTGTCCGGTCCAAGCAGACCGACGACCTTTCGGCAGCGACCTATGCCCTGTTCACGACCTCATACGCGCTGTGGCTCGCCTACGGGATCATCCGAACGGACTGGCCGATCATCGCGGCCAACGGCGTCTGCCTGGTCCTGGGCGGCTTCATTCTAGTGATGAAACTGATCCCCGATCACCAGACGGAAGCCGTCGCCAAGGTTCTGGACCCGAAATCGTAAGGCGCGCGGTTCAATGCGCCGCCCGTTTGGGCGGGCGCACCTGCAGGACGGTCAGCACGCGCCGCTCGCCGGAGGTCGTTTCCCATTCGATGGACTGGTCTTTCGACAGGCCGATCAGGGCGGCGCCGACCGGCGTCAGCACCGAGACCTTGCCGGCGCCGATATCGGCGTCTTCCGGATAGACCAAAACGACACGACGCTCCTGCCCGGTCGTCTCGTCGCGGAATTCCACAGACGCGCCCATGGTGATGAGATCGGTGTTGGCGTGATCGACGACATGCGCGCGCTCGACTTCGCGGGCGAGATAGTCGGCCGCCGGGCTATCGCCCTGGGTCAGCCGCATCAGCCGCTCGTGATCCGCCTGCGTCAGCGTGATGGGAGGAAGGGAAGGCGTGGAACGGGAAGTCTTCATGGTCTTGTCCTGAAATAATATGGCCCGGCGCGCGCAACGATGGCGTCGGCCGGGACCTGATTCGAAATAAACGAGAGTCGAGATGTACTTCGCCCGGACGGTGCCGGGCGGCCGTCCGGGTCAATCGCCTGCGTGCAGGCGACCCGCGCGAAGTGAGGAGCGGTGGACGGAAAACATCATGGACTCAAAATAGGGTGTCCGCGTCTGAAATTCAAGAAACAGGGCTCCGCGTCGGGCGTAATAGGCTGATTCTGAACGATATCAGGCTGGCTGCGATGCCCACTGGATACCGGACGCGGGCGTTGTTAGGCTCGGTATCGAAGAGCCGCTTGAGGCGGCGACCAGCACCAGGGTGGAAACATGAGCGTACCCCGCAAGAAGATGCATCTTGCCGCCTACTACAATCCGACCGGCCATCATGTGGCATCGTGGCGGCATCCGCGCGCCCAAGCCGACGCACATGTGAATTTCAAGCACTACATCGAGATCGCGCAGACCGCCGAGCGCGCCAAATTCGATCTGCTGTTCCTTGCCGATGGCAACGCGGTCCGTGAAGCAGCGATGGAAGCGATCAGCCGCTCCACCCAGTTTATCGCGCATTTCGAGCCCCTGACCTTGCTCTCAGCGCTGGCCGCGGTGACCGACAAGATCGGATTGGTGGCAACGGCGTCGACCAGCTGGAACGAGCCTTATCATCTCGCGCGCAAATTCGCGTCGCTCGACTGGATCAGCAACGGCCGCGCCGGCTGGAACATCGTGACCTCCGGCCAGAACGCCGAGGCGCGCAACTTCGGCAGGGACTTCTCCTACGAGCACGCCGACCGCTACGACCGCGCCCGCGAAGTCGTGAAGATCGTTCTCGGCCTGTGGGACAGCTGGGACGACGACGCCTTCGTGCGCAACAAGGACACCGGCCTGTTCTTCGAGCCGGACAAGATGCATGTCCTCAACCACAAGAGCGACCGCTACAAGGTGCTGGGGCCGCTCAATGTGCCGCGTCCGCCGCAGGGCTATCCGGTTCTGGTGCAGGCCGGCGCCTCCGATGACGGCATGGAGCTCTGCGCCCAATACGGCGAGGCGATCTTCAGCCCGCATCTCACGCTTGAAGCGGCAAAGACGTATTACGACGGCGTGAAAGGCCGGATGGCGAAATACGGGCGCAGTCCCGACCATGTGAAAATCCTGCCGGGCCTGTCGGTCATCGTGAAGGCGACGGAGGAAGAAGCAAACGCAGACTACGAACTCATCCAGTCGATGATTCATCCAATCGTCGGCCGCGAGATTCTCGGCACCATGCTGGGCGGCATCGACCTGTCGGGCTACGACATGGATAAGGAACTACCCGACCCGATGCCGGAGCATAGCGGCAGCCGCGGCCACTATGAGAGCATCATGGCGATGGCGCGCCGCGAGAAGCTGACCATCCGCCAGCTCGGCATGCGCGTCGCCGGCGCGCGCGGCAAGAACACGATCAAGGGCACACCCAAACAGGTCGTCGACTACATGGAAGAGTGGTTCGAGGCCGGCGCCTGCGACGGCTTTACCGTCATGCCGCCCTATATCCCGGGTGCCCTCGACGATTTCTGCGAGCTGGTGATGCCGGAGCTCCGCCGCCGCGGGCTGTTCCGCACGGAGTACGAAGGCAATACGCTCCGCGAGCATCTCGGCCTGCCGCGTCCCGAAAGCCAGTACATGCGCGCCGCCAAGGGCAAGACACAGGCGGCGGAGTAGCCCTCACTGTTATTTCCCGGTCACCCCGCGCTTGACGCGGGGTCCATCTCTCAATGGGCGAGATGTTCGCAATGCGCGCTTGCGGCGCCATGGACCCCCCGTCAAGCGCGGGTGACGGAGAGAAAATGGCGCTACCGATTGGCGCGCGTTTTCCAGGGTCCGGAAAAGAAAAAGGCCGCGACTGGCGCGGCCCAAGTTTAGGGAGGAAACGCAGAACCCGCGACAAAGCCGCAGGGCTCAACAGCGGCCCGAAGGCCGCAGGCGTTTTCTAGCATTTAAGCCGTCTGCTGCAATGCGAAATATTGTTGGGTCAGACCTGAGTTTTTCTCAATGCTCAGAATGGCTTGCCCAAGAATGCGGCCCACTCAGCCTGCTTCTGCGGCAGCCGCGCGGTCGGCCTTCTTGCGGTCGGTGAGTTCGAGCAGCTTCTTGCGCAGGCGGATCGATTTCGGGGTCACTTCGACCAGTTCGTCGTCCGAGATGTAGGAGATCGCCTGCTCCAGGGTGAGCATCTTGGGTGGGGTCAGGCGCACCGCCTCGTCCTTGGACGTGGTGCGGATGTTGGTGAGCTGCTTGCCCTTGATCGGGTTCACGTCGAGATCGTTGTCGCGTGTGTGCTCGCCGATGATCATGCCGGGATACACGGGCGTGCCGGGGTGAATCATCATCGGGCCGCGGGCTTCGAGGTTCCACAGCGCGTAGGCCACGGCCTCGCCGCTGGCGTTGGAAATCAGCACGCCGGTGTGGCGACCACCGATCGGGCCCTTATAGGGCGAGTAGCCGTGGAACACCTTGTTCATGATGCCGGTGCCGCGGGTATCGGTCAGGAACTCGCCGTGATAGCCGATCAGGCCGCGCGAGGGCGCAAGGAACGTGATGCGCTGCTTGCCGCCACCGGAGGGACGCATGTCGGTCATTTCGCCGCGACGCTGGCTGATCTTGTCGACCACGATGCCGCTATAGGCCTCGTCGACATCGACCTGCACTTCTTCGATCGGCTCCATGCGCTGACCCGTTTCCGGATCGTTGCGGAACAGCACGCGCGGACGGCTGATGGACAGTTCGAACCCTTCGCGGCGCATCGTCTCGACCAACACGCCGAGCTGCAATTCGCCGCGTCCCGCCACTTCATAAGCGTCGCCGCCATCGGTCTCGCGGACACGGATCGCGACATTGCCTTCCGATTCACGGAACAGGCGGTCGCGGATCATACGGCTGGTGACCTTCGTTCCCTCGCGACCCGCGAGCGGCGAATCGTTGACCGAGAAGCTCATGGCCAAGGTCGGCGGATCGACCGGCGTCGAGGAGATCGGTGCGTCGATGACCGGATCGGCGAGCGTATCGGCGACGGTCGTCTTGGTGAGGCCGGCAATGGCGATGATGTCGCCGGCTTCGGCGGATTCCACCGGAATCCGCTCGATGCCGCGGAACGACAGCAGCTTGGTCAGACGGCCTTCTTCGAGGATCTTGCCGTCGCGCGAGATCGCGCGCACCGGCATGTTGACCCTGGCGATGCCGCTGTAAACGCGGCCCGTGAGAATGCGGCCGAGATAGGAATCGTATTCGAGCGTCGTGACCAGCATCGAGAACGGCTTTTCAAGATCGCGCGTCGGCGGCGGCACGTAGTCGAGGATCAGGTCGAAGAGCGGCGTAAGGTTTTCACGCGGCGCTTCCAGGCTCGTCGCAGCCCAGCCGTTGCGGCCGGAAGCGAAGAGCGTCGGGAAATCGAGCTGCTCGTCGGTGGCGCCGAGCGCCGCCAGAAGATCGAACACCTCATCATGCACTTCATGCGGACGCGCATCGGAGCGGTCCACCTTGTTGATGACGACGATCGGCTTCAGGCCCAGCTTGAGGGCTTTGGACGTCACAAACTTGGTCTGCGGGAGCGGGCCTTCGGCCGCGTCAACCAGCACCACGACGCCATCGACCATCGACAGGATACGCTCCACCTCACCGCCGAAATCGGCGTGGCCAGGGGTATCGATGATGTTCAGGCGCACGCCCTTCCACTCGACCGAGGTGGGCTTCGCCAGAATGGTAATGCCGCGCTCGCGCTCCAGGTCGTTGGAGTCCATCACGCAGTCTTCGACCTGCTGATTCTCGCGGAAGGAGCCGGACTGCTTGAGCAGGGCGTCCACCAGCGTGGTCTTGCCGTGGTCGACGTGGGCGATAATGGCGATGTTGCGGATTTTCATATGGATTCAATCGCTCGGATAAAAAAACAAACCGGGCGGAGAGAAAGCTCCCCGCCCGGTTCTACTGCACTGCAATATAGGTGAATTGCGCGATTTTTGCAATTAGGGGTTAATACGAGCCACCAGCCTATCGAGGTGCCGCCGCCCTTCCGGCCACTCTCCATGACCGGAATCGGCGTTGATGTGCCCTGCAGGGCCAATATCGACAAAGCTGCTGCCCCAGGCCGCCGCAAAGGTCCGGGCGCGGTCCATCGCGTAGAACGGATCGTCGCTGCTGGCGATCACAATGGATGAAAAGGGCAGCTTTTCCAGCGGCATGGGCGCGAAATCGCGAACGCTGTCGGGCGTATGGGCGGCTGAATCGACATCCGAGGGCGCCACCAACAGGGCGCCTATGACAGTGGGCCGGAACCGGGTGAGCGCCCAATGCGCAATCAAAGCCACGCCGAGACTATGGCCGACCAGCACGCTGTCGCCGGGGATACCGGCAACGACCTGATCAAGCCTGGAAATCCAGTCTTCGCGGTCGGGGTGGTCCCAGTTCTGCTGGACGACCCGGACGGCGCCCGGGAGCTGGGCCTGCCACCGGCTTTGCCAGTGCGCAGGCCCGGAATTCCCAAGGCCGGGAACGATGACGACTTTTGCCGTCATCGCTAGCCGGATCAGCCCAGCTTCGTGCGAACGAGATCCTTGAGCGAGGTCTCGGGACGCGCGCCGAAATGGGAAATGATCTCCGCCGCGCAGATCGCTCCGATACGGCCGGCCGCCGGCAGGTTGTGTCCGTGCGTCAGGCCATAGAGGAAGCCCGCCGCATAGAGGTCGCCGGCGCCCGTGGTGTCCACCACCTTGACGTTGGGTTCCGCCGCGACCGTATGCACCTGATCGCTGCCGACAATGACCGCGCCCTTTTCACTGCGGGTGATCGCGGTGATGCGGTCCTTTTTCTTCTTCACGGCTTCGAGTGCCGCTTCGAACGTCTTGGCCTGATACAGCGACAGAATCTCCGATTCGTTCGCGAACAGGATGTCGACGTCCTTCTCGACGAGCTCCAGGAACTCGGCGCGATGGCGATCGACGCAGAACGCGTCCGACAGCGTCAGCGACACCTTGCGACCCGCCGCATGCGCCATCTTCACGGCCTTGCGGAACGCATCCTTGGCTTCCGGGCGATCCCAGAGATAACCCTCGAGATAGGTGATCTTCGCGGCCTGGATGGCTTCCTGTGTCACATCGTCCGGGCCCAGCTCGACGCAAGCGCCGAGATAGGTCTGCATGGTCCGCTGGCCGTCCGGCGTCACGAGAATAAGGCAGCGCGCAGTGGGCGGGCCGCTCTTCGACGGGACGGTCTTGAACTCGACTCCGGCCGCGCGGATGTCGTGGTTGAAGACGCTACCGAGCTGATCCGTGTGCACCTTGCCGATGAAGGCGGCCTTGCCGCCCAGCGACGCGATGCCGACCACTGTATTGGCCGCCGAGCCGCCCGAGCACTCGATCGCCGGTGCCATCTTGGTATAGAGGCTGCCGGCCGTCGGCGCGTCGATCAGCGTCATCGCGCCCTTCGACAGCTTGTTCTGCACGATGAACGCGTCATCCGCCTTGGCGAGCACGTCGACAATGGCGTTGCCGATGGCAACGACGGCCTGTTCCGATTGGGTCATGTCCTTCCTTCTTTCAAATCTGTCCTTGGCGCCCATATTTGTAAAAGCCGGGGGCGGCGGCAAACGGCGGCGCAGTATAGCGGTGCACGCCCGCCACGCAATTGCATCGCTTCCCACATCAGCCACAATCGCATGCTAGAAAACGCCCGATGATTGCCTGGTTCACCCGCGCATTCGCACAGCTTGGCGATGCGAATTTCCGCCGTCCGCTGGTGTTTGGCCTCGTGGGCGCGATCCTGGTCTTTGCCCTTTTGTGGGCAGGGTTCGCCTATGTCCTGACCCTGACCTGGTTTGCAACGTCCTGGATCGAAACCGCGGTCGACGCACTGGGCGGAATTGCGGCGTTCATCCTGACCGTCCTTCTTTATCCCGTCGTCGCAGCGGCGATTCTGTCGCTGTTTGTCGACGGCGCAATCGACGCCGTCGAAGCCAAGCACTATCCCGACCTGCCGCCACCGCGCCCGCAGGCTTTCAGCGAACAGGTGTCGGCAGGTCTGCGACTGCTCGGACTCGCCCTCGTCCTAAATCTTTTGGCCCTACCGCTGTACCTAATCCCATTCATAAATATGATGGTTTTCTATGGGCTTAACGGCTATATTTTGGGTCGCGAGTATTTCGAGATGGTAGCTGCGCGAAGGCTTGAGCCGGAAGCGCGGCGTCGTCTCCGCCGCGAATGTCGGCTCAAATGGTTCGCCATGGGGGTGGTCATTGCGTTTCTGGCGACGCTACCAGTCATCAATCTGGTTGCGCCGCTGATCGCGGCAGGGGCGATGACTCACGCATTTATGGAATGGCGCGTTCGGTTGTCGCGTTAGCCCGCAAGTGACAGAGAGGACACCCCATGTTCCGTCGTAAGAAAGAGGATGGTGACGAGATGAAGTCGTCCGACCCGGTAATTACACCCCCGCCTGCCGCCGAAGAGCCGCCGATGCTTGATTCGTCTGCGTCCCGACCATCCGCGCGGGGCTTCGCGCCCGGCCCGGCCGCCAGCAGCATGGGCGGCGCGTTCGGCAAACCCGTGACACCGATGGCGCCGCGCAGCGGCTCCAGCTGGGGTTCACGCGACCAGCAGCGTTCGTCGGGTCCGGAACCGGCAACGGCCGAGAGCAAAAAGCTTCTCGTCGGCCGCGATATCGTCCTTTCCGGCCAGATCACGTCGTGCGAACGGCTGATCGTCGAAGGCCGCGTCGAAGCATCGCTTACCGATAGCCGTCTGGTTGAGCTGGCCGAAAGCGGCCACTTCAAAGGCTCGGCTGAAATCGAGAGCGCCGACATCGCCGGTCGCTTCGAAGGAACCCTGACGGTGCGCGAGCGACTCTTCGTCCGCTCCACCGGCAAGGTCACCGGCAAGATCACCTACGGCCAGATCGAGATCGAGCCGGGCGGCGAGATTTCCGGCGAGGTCCATGTCGGGGCGCGTCCGCCCAACAGCGACTAAGCGGCCGAAAGACGCGGCGTCTTCCATGCCGCGAGTCCATAAGAACTGGCGCTGGACACGCGCGACGCTCATTGCGGTCGCGCTGTCCTCGCTGGCTGCCTGCGCGGGGACCAGCCCGCCGCAAAGCGTCGCGGCCCCGACTCAACCGGCGCCGGTCGTCACCGCTCCCTCCGCACCAGCGGTTGCCGCCCTGCCGATACCAGCGCCGATGCCGCCGGCACGGCCACCCAATGATCCGCGCCAGCTGGTGGGGATCAAAGGCGAGACGCTCATTGAATGGATGGGTGAGACAGTGTTCGTCCGACGCGACGGTGCCGCGGAAATCTGGCGGTTCGCCGCGGATACCTGCTTCCTCGATGTCTTTCTCTACCGCGAGCCGGATGGCCTGCGCGCCGCGCATGTCGATGCGCGGCCGCGCAGCGGCACCCAGCGCGTCACTGCCCAGGCCTGTTACACACGCATCATGGCTGCACGGCCGCGTGGTACAAGCTGATCAGCCCGACTCCAGCGTCGTCTTGCCCTTGAAGGCGCAGAGATCGCGGACCACGCACGCTGGACAGTCCGGCCGCCGCGCCTTGCAGGTATAGCGCCCGTGCAGGATCAGCCAGTGATGCGCATGCTGCGCATAATGGCGCGGCACCACCTTCTCCAGCTTGAGTTCCACAGCCAGCACATCTTTTCCCGGCGCCAGCCCGGTGCGGTTGGAGACGCGGAAGATATGCGTGTCGACGGCCATGGTCGGCTCCCCGAATGCCACGTTGAGGACGACGTTTGCCGTCTTTCGTCCGACACCGGGCAGTTCCTGCAGCAGATCGCGGTCGCGCGGAATCGCGCCACCATGCTTCTCGATCAGCAGCTTCGAGAGCGCGATGACGTTCTTCGCCTTGGTGTTAAACAGGCCGATCGTCTTGATGTGTTCTTTCAGCCCGGCCTCGCCCAGAGCCACCATTTTCTCCGGCGTATCGACGGTCTCGAAGAGCTTCTTCGTCGCCTTGTTCACGCCCGTATCAGTGGCCTGCGCCGACAGCACAACGGCGACCAGAAGCGTATAGGGATTCCGATACTGGAGTTCGGTCTCCGGCTCAGGCCGTTGCTTGGCAAGACGGCTGAAGAAGTCTTCGACGGCGGCGGGTTTCACGGCAGGCAAACTACCGGCAATACCGTGTCCGGGGAAGATCGGCTTTGCGAGCACGGGGGCCGCGATTATTCTTGGACCAATGGATAACGCACCCCTCGACATCGTCATCCGGCCGCATCGCAGCCTGTCGCCGACCGGCTTCTGGATCGTTATGGGCATCGTCATGGCCTGGAGTTTTGGCGGCGGCGTCGTGCTGATGGCGGTCGGCGCCTGGCCGGTGATCTTCTTTCTGGGAATCGACATGGCGCTGGTGTGGTGGGCGTTCCGCGCCAGCTACGGCGACCAGCGCGCGCATGAGCGGCTTACCATTGCCGACGGGTACCTCGTCGTCGATCGCGTCAGCAAACGCGGCGTGGCTGAACGTTTCAGTTTCTCCGCCTACTGGCTCCGCGTCAGCCTCGAAGCGGTGATCCCGGGCGGCATCGAGCAGATCGTGCTGTCCAGCCACGGCAGACGATTGATCGTCGGCACGTTCCTCTCACCGGAAGAACGCGACGCACTTCTGCCGGTCCTGAAAGAGGCGCTGGCACAGGCGCGGTCAACGCCGCTACCGCAATAGGCGGCGGGACTACAGACCCAGCACGTCCTTCATGCCGTAGAGGCCCGGCGTCTTGCCACGCGACCACAAGGCCGCGCGTACCGCGCCGCGGGCGTAAATCTGACGGCCGGTTGCCTTGTGCGTGATCTCGATCCGCTCCGCTTCGCCGCAGAACATGACGCTGTGATCGCCGACTTCGCTGCCGCCGCGCAGGCTGGCAAAACCGATCGTGCCTTCCTTGCGGGGACCGGTATGGCCGTCACGGCCGCGCACCGCGACATCCGCAAGCCTGACATTGCGGCCCTTCGCCGCCGCCTCGCCCAGCGCCAGCGCCGTGCCGGACGGCGCGTCGACCTTGTGCTTGTGATGGATCTCGAAAATCTCGATGTCGAAATCGGGGCCGAGGCTCGCCGCCGCGCGTTCCGTCAGGATCTGCACCAGATTGACCGCGAGGCTCATGTTGGGCGAACGCACGATCACGGCGCGCTTCGCGGCCTCGTCGATCGCCGCGAGATCATCTGCGGAGAGGCCGGTTGTACCGATGATCAGCGCCTTCCCTGCCGATGCCGCCAGCTTCGCATGGCCGACTGTTGCCTTGGGCGAGGTGAAATCGATCACCGCATCGCAGGCGGCGAACAAAGCCGCGGCATCGGCGCCGATCTTCACGCCAAGGGCGCGCAGCGCCGCTACTTCGCCGGCGTCGTGGCCAAGTGCGGGATTGTTCGCCGATTCAGTGGCGCCGCCGAGCACGCAGCCGCCTGTCGCTGTGATTTCCCGCACCAGCATCTGTCCCATGCGGCCGGCACAGCCGACCACGCCGATCCGATAGTCGCTCATTGAGCCCCTCTGAAAGTGCGCGCGCATTCAATCACAGGCCCGAACGACAGGCCAGCGTGCTCAGATATTCAGCTTCTTGAATATCCGTTCGGGAATCGCGCGAAGGATGGCCATGATCAGGCGCCAGGGGGCCGGTGCGTAGACTTCTTCGGTCCCGCGCATGGCCGCCTTGAGGCTGATCTCGGCCACTGTTTCCGGCGGCACCATCAGCGGTAACTTCTTCAAGCCGAACGTCATGGCCGTGTCCACCGGCCCCGGCTTGACCGTTGTCACCGGTACGCCGGACCGGAAGAGCCGCGCGCGAAGGCCCTGCAGGTATGCGTGCAGTCCCGCTTTCGCCGAGCCGTAGACGTAGTTGCCCAGACGCCCGCGATCGCCGGCGACCGAACCCAGGACGACAATGCGGCCCGTCCGGCGTGTTTCATAATGCAGGGCCGCGACCTGCAGTAGCTGGGCGGCCGCCGTGAAATTGGTGTCGATGACGTCGCGGACCTGTTCCGGATGCGCGTTCAGGACATCCTGGCCCGGCATCACACCGACGGCGAAGAACAGGCCGAGCGGCCTGTCGCCGGCGAACGCCACGGCGCGCTGCATGAGTTGCGTATGGCTCTCGCCGGCGCGTAGATCGAAATTCGCGACTTCGGCGCGTCTGCCGAACCGCGCCCGCAGATCGGCGGCGGTCGCTTCCATGTCCACGTCGTCGCGACCGGCAAGAAGGACGTCCGCGCCATCGCGGGCTGCAGCGCGCGCGAACGCCCGCGCGATTGCCGACGACGCGCCGATCACCAGCCAGGTTTCGTCGTTACTCACCGAGGTGGCTTGAGGCCCAGACGGCGGGCTTGGTCGGAGGTGAAGCGACTCTTCGGATCTACGCGCGACAACACAGCATGAAACCGCGACAGCTCCGGATACATCGTCTGCAGCGATTCAGGCGACAGCAGCGAATCCTTGGCCAGATACACGCGACCGCCATGCTCCACCGTGATCGCCTCCAGTTTACGGACGAGGTCTTCCGCACCCGGCTTGCGCGGGAAATCCAGGGCCAGCGTGTAGCCCCGCAACGGGAAGGACAGGAAGCCGCGGCCGGGCCCACCGAGTGTCTTTAACACCGCGAGGAAGGACGGAGAGCCTGTCGCCGAGATCGTCTCGAGCAGACGCCGCAGCGCCACCGGTGCGACCGGCTCGGGGATCACGCACTGGAACTGATAAAAGCCGCGCTTGCCGTAGATGCGGTTCCACTGCAGCAGCGCATCCAGCGGATAGAGAAATTCGCGGAACGGGCGCAGCCGCTCGCGGCCCGCTTCGGGAACGCGCCGGTAGTAGGTCTCGTTGAACATCCGCACCGACAGCCGATTCAAGGCCATCCCGGGAAAATCGAACGGCACCGCCTTGGTCTTAGCAACGGGCGGATTGGCTTGCTCACCGCCCGCGAACTCCGCCGTCTCCAGAATGCCGCGACCGAGCGAAGCGCCACCCGCCAGCGCATCGATCCAGCCGACCGAGAAGGTGGCGCTGTCGCGGATATCCGCGAATGCTTCCAGGAAGCGGCCGAGATTGGGAATGCGCTGTTCGCGCACATCGACTTTCTGCGAGGCATCCGGCAGCAGACGAAACGCAACCGCCCGCAGGATGCCGGTCAGACCCATGCCGCCGATCGTCGCGGCAAACAGTTCGGGATCGCTCTCGGGGGTCACGCGGATGGTGCTGCCGTCGCCGATCAGGAGATCGAACCAGCGCACGTGATCGCCGAAGCTGCCGTGCCTGTCGTGGTTCTTGCCATGCACATCGGCGGCGACCGCGCCGCCGATCGTGGCGAAGGCGGTGCCGGGACTGGCGGGCGGCATGAACCCGCGCGGCAGAAATGCATCGAGCAGGTCGGCGAAGGTGACGCCGGGCTCGCAGACGATGTCGCCGGTAACCGGGTCGAAATCGAGGATGCGGTCGAGGCGCTCGGTGAGAACGATCTCGCCGCCGTCGTTCAGCGCAGAGTCGCCATAGGCGCGGCCGCCGCCGCGCGCCAGCACGCCGCCGGTGCCGACCGAGGCGAACGCCGTGTCGATCTCGCGCGGGCGTTCGGGGCGGGCGGCGCGGACCTGCGCGTGCGCGTTACGCCCCCAGCCCGTGATGTCCATGTCCTTCCAGATCATCGTGTCACCGGACGTAGATCAGGAAACCGAAGGTCAGCAGCCAGCCCAGCACGGTCACCATCAGGAAGCGGTCAGTCAACGCGACGTCGGTCGGCGAGCCGGAGCGTTCCTCGACCACCGCGATCTGCAGGTATCGCAAAACCCCGGCCACGACAAACGGCGCCGTCAGGTAAAGCTTGTCGGTGTGGAATTTCTGGATCGCCTGCGGATCCGTCGTATAGATCAGATACGACACCAGCAGCGCCGCCAGCACGATTCCCAGCGCCGTATCAAGGAAGCGCGCGTTG
Source organism: Alphaproteobacteria bacterium (assembly GCA_965279355.1). Lineage (GTDB taxonomy): Bacteria > Pseudomonadota > Alphaproteobacteria > CACIAM-22H2 > CACIAM-22H2. The sequence continues at coordinate 2,827,638 of OZ257155.1, forward strand.
TAGCCAGCCAGCGCGGGACGGTGCGCTTCGGGCATGTCTTTCACCAGATCGTCGCGGCGCTTGGCCAGCGCCAGGAACAGCGCCAGCAGGAAGGTGCAGATGACGATCCACGAGGTTGCCGTCACGCTGATGGCGGCGGCTCCAATCATGACCCGCAGCACAAATCCGCTGGCGACAATGATCACGTCAAGGACAGCGATGTGCTTCAGCCGCCAGGAATAGAGCGTCGACGATACGACATAGACCGCGGCAAAGATGAAGGTCGGCAGCGGCAGGGCGACCAGCATGATCGCCGCGCCAGCCAGCAGCAGGACCACCGCCATCGTCAATCCGGCAGCCGGCGAGACGGCGCCCGACGCAATCGGCCGGGTCCGCTTCACCGGATGGGCGCGGTCCGCGTCGCGATCGCACCAGTCGTTGAAGACATAGATCGCGCTGGACAGCAGGCAGAGCGCCACCACGGCCGTGATCACCAGGATCAGGTTGTGGGTGTTCAGCGCCTCGGGGGTAAAGAAGAGCGGGGCCGCGACAAAGCCGTTCTTGACCCATTGGCGCGGGCGCGCGAGGCGGATCAGGGCGGCTAGGGCTACGCTCACAACCGAAGATATAAGAAGGAAAGGCGCACCCCACAAGCATATGTTGGGAATAATAAATCCGCCCCAATCGTCATTTCCCTGCGCCGTCGATTTCGCGTAAAAGCCCCTGCCTACCCGGACGCCTCGCGACCTTCCCATGAACGCTTCGCCCCTCTCCCGCCGCGCCGCGGCATCGTCGCTTTACCTGCTGGCCGGCCTGGTGGCCCTGGTTCTGGCGACGCTGGCCCTGCGCCCGACCGGTCACGTCTATGACATGCCGATGACCGAGGACGGGTATTACGCCCTGTCTGTCGCGCGCAATCTGGCCGCCGGAAGCGGAATCACCATCGACGGCGTGAACCTGACCAACGGGTTCCAGCCGCTGTTCACGATGCTGCAGGGCGGCGCGTTCTGGGCGGCGCAGGGCGATGAGGTCCTCGCCATGCGTCTGGCCATGGCGTTGGGCTGGCTATTTCATGTGGGCGGCGCCTTTCTGGTCGCCCTGATCGCCCGCGACGCGTGGCCCAGCCGATACGGCGACGTGGAGCGGTCCATGCGTGGCGCGCTCGCCGCCATCTTCTATCTGGCATCGCCGCTGATGCTGAACCACGCCTATAACGGCCTGGAGACGGGTTGCGTGATGTTCTTCTACGCGGCAGCCGCGCGCTGGCTGCAGACCGATCGCGACCGTTCCACTGCCGGACTTGCCGGTTACGGGATCATCATCGGTCTTCTGGTCCTGGCGCGGATCGATTCAGCTTTCGTCGCGGTCGTGCTCGGCCTCAACGATTTCCGCCGGTCGTGGCGGCAGGGCGTCGGCACGGCGCTGGGGCGCGGCATCATGCTCGCCGGGGTGGCGCTGCTCGTCTCCAGTCCGTGGTGGATCTACAACACCGTCTATTTCGGCTCGCCGATGCCGACCAGCGGCACCGCGCAGCAGGCGTGGGGCCTCGAGTTCATGCGCCTCGAGCATGCGGAATGGGCGCTGCGGCTGGTGCTGATGCCATGGGTATTCGCCGGTGCGCATGAGGGGCTGGTATCGATCAACCTCCCGGTGCCGTTCGAGCCCGGCTACATGACCTTCACGGCTATCGGCTTCGTGCGCTCGCTGCTGCTGTTCATTGTCGGGGTCGCCCTGCTGCGCTGGCTATGGCGCGGCGGCCGTAAAATGGACCTGGCCGGGGCGGCCGATCTCGAACGCCATCGCGCGGGTCGGACCATTGAATTCCTGGTCTGCTTCCTGATCGCATTCGCGGCGCTGATCGCCTATTACGCGTTCACGTTCATCGCTTACTGGTTTTACTACCGCTATTTCGCGCCGCTGGCCCTGATCGCCTTTGTCCTGGTGCCGTTGCTGCTGGCCCGCTGGACTTACAGTTCAGATCAGCGCTCGGTCGCGGCGCTGATCACTGGCGTGCTGGTGCTGCAGATCGTGGCGCTGACCATGATCTCGCTCACCGGGCGCGGGCTTGGCGGCAACACCGTCTATCACGATCAGGTCGCGCTGCTGCGCCAGCATGTGCCGCCGGAAGACCGCGTTGCGGCCGGGCAATCGGGCACGCTCGGCTTCTTCCGCGACAATGTGGTGAACACCGACGGCAAGGTGAATCGCGAAGCCCTCGCCTTTCAGGATCACATGTGGGACTACCTCCGCGAGCGCCAGATTAAGTGGTTCGTCGACTGGCCGTTCTATGTGAACAAATATCTGGGCGTTCCGCTGGACGCGGAAACCGGGCTGCCAGCCTCCACCGGCAATGGCTGGCGGTTCGTTGCCGAGCGCAATTATTTTTATCTCTACGAATATACCGGCCCCGACGCCCGTTAACGTTTGGAAGCGGCGTCGGTCATACCCCGTTGTGCGCCTTAACAATCTCGTGTTTAGTTGCGCATAACAAATAATTAATGGCGACGGGGGGACCCTCCGCTTGATCGGACAGATCGGTCGAGTCGGAGGCATGAGGCGGTGGCACCAGGACTGGAAAAAACCTATCGCATTGCGACATGGGCGCTGTTCATCGCAGCCCTGATCGTCATCTTTGCGGTTTTCCAGGATTTCGGCGTCACCTGGGACGAGCACTACCACGACGACTATGGCCGTCACGTCCTGAACTACTATATGTCGGGATTCAAGGACCTCACGGCGCTCACCTATCACAATCTCTGGCTTTACGGCGCGGCCTTCGACGGCCCGACGGCGCTGGCCAAGCGCCTGCTGCCGTTCGGCGACTTCGAGACCCAGCATCTGATGAGCGCGCTGGTCGGTCTCCTGGGTGCGTTCGGCTGCTATCGCATTGCCAGCCATCTGGCGGGCCCGCGCGCCGGCTTCTGGGCGGCGCTGTTCCTGCTGCTGACGCCGCCGTGGTTCGGGCACATGTTCATGAACCCCAAGGACATCCCGTTTGCGACGGGTATGACCTGGACGCTCTACTTTATCATTCGCGCGGCGCCGTTTTTCCCGCGTGTGCCCGCCCATCTTGTGGTGAAGCTCGGCCTCGCCATCGGCCTGACGCTTGGCGTCCGTATTGCCGGCATCTTCACGTTCTTCTATGTCGCCGCGGCGCTGCTGGCATGGCTGGCCTGGCGCCTGCGCGACATCCCGGTGCAGGCAGCGTTCCGCGAAGGCCTGCGCGCCGGCTTCGGCTTTGTGCTGCCGATGTGTGTGGTTGCCTATCTGATGATGCTCGCGGCCTGGCCCTGGGCGCAATGGAACCCGCTGCTGCGGCCGTTCGAAGCGCTAACCATTTTCTCGCACAGCCCCTGGGACATCGACACGCTGTTTGCCGGCACGCTTGTCAACTCACGCGACCTGCCGGCCACTTACCTGCCCGGCTATTTCCTGGTGAAGACGCCGGAACTGATCCTGGTCCTGCTGGCGCTGGCGCTGGTGGCTGCCGGTGCCGCCATCCGGCGGGTATGGCGGCAGGATTGGCCGCAGGTTTGCGGACACTTCATGCTCGGCTTTGCCGTGCTGTTTCCCTTCGCGTTCTTCGTGCTGTTCCGGCCGGTGTCCTATGACGCGATCCGACATTTCCTGTTTCTGTTGCCGCCGATCGCCATCGTCGCGGCGCTGATGCTGGACCGGATTTTTGTGGCGCTTGCCGCGCGCAGCCTGACCGGTCAGGTGGCCTTTGCGACGGTGATCGGTGCCTATGTCGCCTGGCATGGCGCGTACATGGCGAAGCTCCACCCCAATCAATACGTCTACTACAACCAGTTGACCGGCGGCGTCGCGGGAGCGGCGAGCCGCTATGAGCTCGACTACTGGGGCAACTCCTATCACGAAGCAGTCGACCGGCTGGTCGCCTTCGTGCGCGCCGAGCAGGAGCGCACGGGCGTGGTCAAAACAACCAAGGTCCTGGTCTGCTCCGAAGGAACGTCGGCCGGTTATTTCTTTCCCAAGGACATGACCTACGCCACCAGCCCGCTTGATGCCGATTTCTACATCTCGGTGACGCGGCTGGGCTGCGATACGCAGTTCGAGGGCGATACGATCATCACCGTGGCGCGCGACGACGCCACGCTCAGCGTCGTCAAGGATCGACGCCGGCTGCGTGACGTGGCGCCGGAACGCCTGGCCGTGCGCCAGCCGCAGACGGCGAGAAAGACCGTCGTTCAGCATCCGGGCCTGACAGTCGACGGTCGTCCGCTGGCGGACTGATCGCCGCATCGTCGAAACCGGCGCGGTCGCTGACGATAAAGAGCGGACGGCCCTTCACCTCGTCGAAGACACGGCCGAGATAGGATCCGAAGAGCCCCAGCGTCAGAAGCTGAATGCCCCCCAGCAGCAGCACCGCGACAAAGACCGACGCATAACCCGGAACATCGATGCCCCAGATCAACGTGCGGGCGATAAAGAACAGGCCGAGCAGCAGCGACGGCACCGCCAACGCCACGCCGATATAGGCTGCAACAACCAACGGCACGCGGCTGAAGCTGGCGATTCCGTCGATGGCAAACCCTAGAAGACGGCGAAATGACCACGCGCTGGTGCCGGCATGGCGCTCGCCGGCCTCGAACGGGACGCCGATCTGCCGAAAGCCGACCCAGGCGAAGAGACCTTTCATAAATCGCGCTCGCTCAGGCATGCCATTCAGCGTGTCGACGACGCGGCGGTCGATGAGGCGGAAATCGCCAGCCCCGCGCGGCATCTTGGTGTCGGTCAACCCCTCGAAGACGCGATAGAACGCATTGCTCAGCTGGCGACGCAGCCAGGAATCCGTCGTCCGCGTCTGACGAAGGCCATAGACCATGTCGTATCCGTCGCGCCATTTCGCGACGAAGGTGGCGATCAACTCCGGCGGATGCTGCAGGTCGGCATCCATCGGAATCACGGCTCGTCCCCGCGCATGACGCAGACCGGCGGCGAGCGCAATATCCTTGCCGAAATTGCGTGAGAGACGCACCAGCCGCAGCCGTGGATCGGCGGTGCTCCGCTGGCGCAGCCGTTCCCAGCTGTTGTCGACGCTGCCATCGTCGACACAGACGATCTCGCAGGACAGGCCCAGCGCGGCCAGAGCCGGATCGAGCCTGGCAAAGAACGCATCAATATTGGCAGCCTCGTTGAAGACGGGCACGACAATCGACAGATCCGGTCCAGTCCCGGTGTGCTGCTGATTTGTATGGGCAGTCACGACCGCGTCGCCTCCCGAACACTATTTCGGCTATCCTCGGCCCTGGCTGCCCCACCGTCAAATCCGAATTCATGCCCCGACTCATTCTCTGCGCCGACGACTATGCGATCGCACCCGGTGTAAGCCGGGCAATTCTGTCGCTCCTCGCCACCCGCAGGCTGACCGCGACCGGCTGCATGACGGCCACGCCGTTCTGGATGGAACATGCGCGATGGCTACGGCCCTATATCGGCAGCGCCGATATCGGCTTGCATCTCACGCTCACCGATCAGACCCCGCTGGGACCAATGCCATCCCTGGCGCCGGACGGTCGCCTGCCTTCGATTTCGACGCTGATGCGGCGCTCGCTTCTGCACCGGCTTGACCCCGGCGAGATCGCCGGCGAGATCAGGCGACAGGTCGCGGCGTTCGAGCAGGGCTTCGGCCATAAGCCGTCTTTCATCGACGGACATCAGCATGTGCATCAGCTCCCGATCATCCGCGACGCCGTCTTGAAACTATGGGCGGATGGTATTCTTGGCCGCGGAACATGGCTGCGTGTCTGCGATGCACCGGTCGCAACGATCCTGCGCCGCCGGATCTCAACGGCAAAGTCCCTGATCCTTGCCGGCTTCGCGCGCAATCTCCGTCGACAGGCCAGGGGTGCCGGCATCCGTACCAATGCGGCTTTCTCGGGAATCAGAAGTTTTGTCGAGCCGGCGGCCTACGGCGCGCTGTTCGAGCGCTTCGTCATGGATGCACAGGATAATCTGCTGGTGATGTGCCATCCAGGCATAGTCGACGATGTGCTGCGCGCCGTCGATCCGGTGACCGCGTCACGCGAAGAAGAGTTTCGGTTCTTCGCCAGCGATGCATTCCCATCGCTGCTTAGTCAAAACGAGTTGCTGCTCGCGAGGCTTTCCGCCTAGGCGCGCCGCGCAAGATAGGTGTGACGGCCGGGATGGAAGCCGAGATTGCGGCTGTGCCGCTCCACCCGCAGACCGGCATCGCGCAGAAGCGTCGAGATCTGCTGCTCCGTATAAGTCGAGAAGCCGAGCTGGCTGCGCAGACGGCGATAGTCGGAAAACAGGGTCATGGCCAGACCGCGGAGGGCGGCCAGCAGAAAGCCATAGGTCCAGGCCGAACGCAGCAGCGACCGCACATCATCGACCATGCCGAGATCCGGCGGAATCGTATCGGCGATCACCAGAACCCCGTCGGCCGACAGTACGCGGCGCCAGGATGCGACCAGCGCCGGCAGTGCCGCCCGGTCGATATACTGGATCACCGAAAACACGATCACGACATCAACGCTGCCCTCGGGCAGGGCCGCCAGTGCCGCGTCGTCTAGAACGGTAATAGTCGGATTGTCTGCAAATCGCCTGATAACATGATCGCGGACGGAAGACGCCGCATCGTAGAGGTAGAGTTTGCGCACCCGGGACGCGACGCGCGCGGCTTCCAGCGCCTCACCGCAGCCATAGTCCAGGACCGTGAGATCGGATCGCGGCGGCAGGATCGACAGGATGTCGTCGGCGATCCGCATGTAGTGCACACGCAGATGCCGATCATTCACATAGATGCTGTGGGGACGGTCCCAGAACCTTAGCCAGCTCTCGCTCATAGGCCGGCACAATGGCGTGCGATCAACGGTCGGGCAAGGCCCTGACAAAAGCGCTGAGCTCGTACCAGGGCGTCTCGGTCCAGAAGCTGCCGGCACGTCCCGAGGTCGACGGCAGGACAAAGGTTGCGGTGTCGCCGATCCGGACCTCCTGCAGTCCATAGTCGACCTTGCGGTCGAAGAACACCGACGCCGAGCGCTTGCCGACGAAGGCCAGCACACGCGGTTTGTACTTTCGCACCTTGCGCAAAACCGCCTTCGCATCGTCGCCGGCACCGGACAGCGCATCGTCCTGGCCATATTCGGTCTTGCACATGTCAGTGAGACCAAGCCCGAACTCGAGTACCCGCAGATAGTCGGGCGGCTGCAGCAGCACCGGCGTCAGCCCGCTTTTGGCAAGGATCGGCCAGAACTTGTTTCCCGGTTTCGCGTAATAGGCGCGCGCCATGGCGGATACGGCGCCGGCCGCGCTGCCGCAGAACAAAATCTTCAGATTGGGACCGAGAACGTCCGGCAGGACGTGCTTCGGCATGTCAGTCGCGCAGATCCTCCCACAGCTCCTTCACCCGGGTGAAGAAGCTGGAGGATTCCGGGCTGGTATGGCCGGGGCTGCCGGCTTTTTCGAACTGCTTGAGCAGGTCTTCCTGTTCCTTGGTCAGGTTCACCGGCGTTTCCACCGTGGCCTCGATGAACATGTCGCCACGCTTGTTTTCGCGCAGCACCGTCATGCCTTTGTTCTTGAGCCGGAACTGGTTGCCGCTCTGGGTTCCGGCGGGAACGTTGACCTTGGCGCGGCCGCCATCGACGGTCGGGACTTCGATCGAGCCGCCGAGCGCGGCCGTCGTCATTGGGATCGGCACGCGGCAATGAATGTCGGCGCCGTCGCGCTGGAAATAGCGATGCGGCTTCAGGGTCAGGAAAATGTAGAGGTCGCCCGGCGGTGTGCCGCGCGGGCCCGCTTCGCCTTCGCCGGCAAGACGGATACGCGTGCCGTCTTCGACGCCGGCGGGAATATTGACGTTGAGATTGCGCTCGCGACGCACACGGCCCTGGCCGCGGCAGGCCTTGCAGGGATTCTCGATAACCGCGCCCTGTCCACCACAGGTCGGGCAGGACCGCTCGACCGTGAAGAAACCCTGCTGGGTGCGCACCTTGCCGTGACCGCGACAGGTCTGGCAGCTGACGGGTTTCGATCCGGCTTCGGCGCCGGTGCCGGTGCAGGCTTCGCACAGCACCGCGGTCCCGACACGAATCTGCGCTTCCTTGCCGTGATAGGCCTCGTCCAGCGTGATCTCGAGATTGTAACGAAGGTCGGAGCCATGCGCGGCGGCACGACCGCCGCCACCGGCGCGGCGTCCGCCCATGAACTCGCCGAACATCTCGTCGAAAATATCGGCGAACCCGCCCATGCCAAAGCCGAACTCGGCGCCCTGGCCGCCGCGACCGCCGCCGCCGTTCTCGAACGCGGCATGGCCATAACGGTCGTAAGCCGCGCGCTTCTGCTCGTCGCGCAGCACGTCATATGCTTCGTTGATTTCCTTGAACTTGCTTTCGGCCGTCTTGTCGCCCGGGTTGCGGTCCGGGTGAAGCTGGAGGGCCAGCTTCCGGAAGGCTTTCTTGATGTCGTCAGGGGCTGCGTTGCGCGCAACGCCCAGCGCTTCGTAGTAGTCCTGTTTCGCCATCCAGAAATGCGACCCCTAAGATCAGCGCCGGCCGGTTAATGGAAAACCGGCCGGCGCGACCTGTCATGCCCGTTTATTCTTCTTCTCGTCAACTTCCTCGAAGTCGGCGTCGACGACTTTGTCCTTGCCACCCGGGGCACCCTGGTCGGCGGAGCCACCGGCGTCACCACCAACGTCCGGACCCGGACCGCCCGCGGCGCCGCTTTCGGACGACGCCTTGTACATGGCTTCACCCAGTTTCATCGACGACTGCACCAGGGCTTCCGTCTTGGCCCGGATCGCCTCGGCATCCTCGCCGTTCAATGCTTCCTTCAGAGCGGCGATATCGGACTCGATCTTCGACTTTTCAGCCGCGCCGATCTTGTCGCCGTATTCCTTGATATTCCGTTCAGCCGTGTGGACCAGACCGTCGGCATGGTTCTTCGCCTCGATGAGCTCGCGGCGCTTCTTGTCGTCTTCCGCATGCTCCTCGGCATCCTTGACCATCTTCTTGATGTCGGTTTCGGACAGGCCGCCCGACGCCTGGATGCGGATCTGCTGTTCCTTGCCGGTGCCTTTGTCTTTCGCCGACACCTGCACGATACCGTTGGCGTCAATGTCGAACGTAACTTCGACCTGCGGCACGCCGCGCGGTGCCGGCGGAATACCGACGAGATCGAACTGTCCCAGCATCTTGTTGTCGGAGGCCATCTCGCGCTCGCCCTGGAAGACGCGGATGGTCACCGCGCTCTGACTGTCCTCGGCTGTCGAGAAGGTCTGGCTCTTGCGAGTCGGGATGGTCGTGTTGCGGTCGATCAGGCGGGTGAACACGCCACCCAGCGTCTCGATGCCGAGCGACAGCGGCGTCACATCGAGCAGCAGCACGTCCTTGACGTCGCCCTTGAGCACGCCGGCCTGGATCGCGGCGCCCACGGCCACGACTTCATCCGGGTTCACGCCGCGGTGCGGCTCGCGCCCGAAGAACTGCTTCACCGTCTCGATGACCTTGGGCATGCGGGTCATGCCGCCGACCATCACCACTTCGTCGACTTCCGATGCCTTCAGGCCGGCATCCTTCAGCGCGGCGCGGCAAGGATCGACCGTCCGCTGGATCAGCGTATCGACCAGACTCTCCAGCTTCGCACGGGTGAGCTTGATGTTGAGATGCTTGGGACCGCTGGCATCCGCCGTGATGAACGGCAGATTCACTTCGGTCTGCATCGACGACGACAGCTCGATCTTCGCCTTCTCAGCCGCCTCTTTGAGGCGCTGGAGGGCCAGACGATCGCTGCGCAGGTCGATGCCCTGTTCCTTTTTGAACTCGGCCGCGAGGTAGTCGATGATCTCCTTGTCGAAGTCTTCACCGCCGAGGAACGTGTCGCCGTTCGTCGACTTCACCTCGAACACGCCGTCGCCGATTTCGAGGGTCGATACGTCGAACGTACCGCCGCCCAGATCGTAGACCGAGATCATGCCGGTCTTTTTCTTCTCAAGGCCGTAGGCAAGAGCGGCCGCGGTCGGCTCGTTGATGATGCGCAGGACTTCGAGACCGGCAATGCGGCCCGCATCCTTGGTTGCCTGACGCTGCGAGTCATTGAAGTACGCGGGAACCGTGATGACGGCCTGCGTCACTTTCTCGCCGAGATAGGCTTCGGCGGTTTCTTTCATCTTCTGCAGAATGAAGGCCGAGATCTGCGAGGGGCTATAGCGCTTGCCCTGGGCTTCGACCCAGGCATCGCCGTTCTCGGATTTGACGATGTTGTAGGGAACCAGGCCCATATCCTTAGAGACCATCGGATCTTCGAAGCGGCGGCCGATCAGGCGCTTCACCGCGAAGATCGTGTTGCTCGGATTGGTGACGGCCTGACGCTTGGCCGCCTGACCGACGAGGCGCTCGCCGCTATCCGTGAACGCGACGTAGGACGGCGTGGTGTTGGCGCCTTCCGAATTGGGAATGACCTTGGGCGTCGAGCCTTCCATGACGGCGACGCACGAATTGGTCGTACCGAGGTCGATACCGATAACCTTGCTCATGACAAACCTCTCTTAAGCGGCAGGCCATAGGGCGGCCCCAAAATGGGCCCCGCCCAGACCCCCAGTTGCTCCACACGGGCTGTGGGGACATTCAGTCCGGTATATAGGCAGGGAATTAAGAGGCCGCAACGGGCCATCCCTCGGAAATATCGGGTTTCTGTGCCATCGCGCAGCCGGTCTGTGCGGTCGCGCACAGAGCCGCCGAAGGGCAGCGTTTACAGGAGATCGACTCCGCGCGATAGAACCACGCTGGCGACCCCTGCGAATTCTTGGCCCGCCCAGAATTCGCAGTAGAATTCGCAGGGAGATTTATGGATCACGGTGAGACGGATCGCTTGCCGGGGCCTTTGTGAATGACCATCTTATGGATGTCAGGGAAGTAGTCGCGCTGGACGGGAATGTTTCTCAGACAAATTGGCGTAAAAATGTTAACCATTAACGATAAAAGATTGAGCCAATTACATTGTTCTAAGTGGTTAACGGCTTTGAAGCCTCGCCGTTTGCTTGACAGTGACGTAGCCCGGGGTTTTGATTATATTACAGGGTAGAAGTGCCCAGTGTTTCTCTCCGTAGAATACGGTTTTTGAGATGAATTCGGTCAAAGTAGCACCTATTGGAGGATCGCCGCCGGCAGCGCCGGTGGTACATGCCTCCCCCGGAGCGTCAGCCGTCGGCGCCGCGATTGCGGAGCAGGCTGCGTCGCACGCTGCGCGCGCGCGTGCCGAACAGACTGCTGCAGCGCAGGCACAGCAGAGGGCCGCCAAGCAGGCCGCTGCCGCCGCTGCGGCGCAAGCTGCACCGCCTGCAGCTGTTTACGAGCCCCGCTTCGATCGCAAGGTCGGCTTCCTGCCGGGGACGCAGCAGGTCTATATCGACCTCGTCGGCGTCGAAAATCAGAAGATGAGCTATCGGATTTACGGCCCTCGTCCGGGCGTGCTGCCAACCCCCGCGCCGCAGCCTCCAGCCTCTGTGGGTGGCGGTAAGGTCGACACGACGGCCTGATCGCGAACGCCGCGTTCGGAGATGTGCCGGCCGTTGGCCAGTTTTTTTATGTCAGGAGACTCGCTCAGGTCACCGCTTAGGCCGTCAGGCCGAAGTGTCGACCTTGCCGGCACCGGTCGCCACCGCGACCATCGCCGGACGCAGCAGACGGCCGTGGATCGTGTAGCCGGACTGCAGCACCTGAACCACCGTATTGGCGGCCTTGCCCGGAACGTCGACCTGCATCACCGCCTGATGGAAGTTGTGATCGAAGGGCTGATCCAGCGGATCGACGCGCTTGATCTGAAACTTGTCGAGCGCCTGCAGCAGTTCGCGCTCCGTCAGCTCGACGCCGGTCGCAAACTGGTTGAGCCGCTCGTCGGCCGCGCGCATATCCGCGGAAATGGTGTCCAGCGCGCGCCGCAGATTGTCGGCGACGGGCAGCATGTCGCGGGCGAAATTGGTCACCGCGTATTTGTTGTTGTCCTCGATCTCGCGCTGGGAGCGGCGACGGATGTTTTCCGCCTCGGCCAGTGCGCGTAGCGTCTGATCCTTCATCCTGGCGACATCGTTCTCGAGTTCGGCGATGCGCGCCATCGGATCGGCGTCGTTTGCCGGGGACGGCGGGGCATTCGGATCGCTGGGCGGCATTTCAGGCGTGTCTTGTGTCATCGCATTCGCTCTTATCGTTCGCGCTCAATCGTTGGAAGCGCGTCCGGGCTGAAGCCGGACGCAATAAAGATCGCGATCACCCGATGAGTCGGGCAATCACCTTGGCGGTGTAGTCGACCATCGGAATGACCCGCGCATAATTCATATGCGTGGGGCCGATGACGCCGATCGCACCGACGACCTGCTCCTTGGCATTCAGATAGGGAGCAATGATCGTGGAACAACCACCGAGGCCGAACAGCTCGTTTTCCGCCCCAATGAAAATCTGCACGCCGGTGCCGACCTGGGCTGCATCCAGCATCTTCAGCATGGTTTCCTTGGTCTCCAGCGAGGAGAACAGCATCCGGATGCGCTCGAGATCCTCGATCGCCGTGATGTCGTCGAGCAGCCGCGACTGCCCGCGCACGATGAGATAGCGGTCCTCAGCCCGGTCACCGCCGGCCGGCGTGGCCAGTCCGGCCTCGACGACTTTCTTGGAGAGGGCGTCCAGCTCGGCCCGGTTGGCTTCGAGTTCCTCCAGGATATCGCCGCGGGCTTCGCCCAGCGTGCGGCCCATCAGCCGTGCATTCAGGTAATTGCCGGCGCGCACCAGCTCGGCCGGTGTCAGGCCCAGCGGCACTTCGACCACGCGATTTTCGACCAGCCCGGTCTCCGTCACCATCACGACCAGCGCGCGGCCCGGGCCGAGATTGACGAACTCGACATGCTTCAGCGCCCCTTCGGTCGTCGGCGCGGTCACCAGCCCGGCGCAATGCGACAGGCCGGACAGCAGCTGCGTTGCCTGTTCCAGGGCCTGCGGCACGCTTTTGCCGGCGGCAGCGCATTGCGCATCGATCTGCTCGCGCTCGGTTCCGGTGAGCCGGCCGACTTCCAGAAGGCCGTTCACGAACATCCTGAGGCCAAGATCGGTCGGCAACCGTCCGGCCGAAGTATGCGGCGCATAGAGCAGGCCGGCATCCTGCAGGTCAGCCATGACATTGCGGATGGTCGCCGGCGACAGGTTAGCGCCCAGCTTGCGCGACAGGGTCCGGGAGCCGACCGGCTCCCCGGTTTCGACGTAAGCCTCCACGATATGGCGGAATACCTCTCGGCTACGCTCATTCAGCGCTGCCAGGACCGGCGATTTGCCGGGAAGGGCCAAGGCGTCGTTCAGCAAGGGCTTGACCATATTCATTAAATGAAATGTAGGGACGCCATCCGATAGCGTCAATCCAATGCCGCAAACTCCTCCCGGCGGAATGGCCCTACACTGGACGGGCCCGGACCCGCTTGTTAGGGTCCGCCCCGCTTTTCCGGCCCCTCGGGCGGCGCCGGCCACCCACGTCACCACCGAATGGAAATCTCATGCGTCCCTCCGGCCGCGCCGTCGATGCGCTTCGCCAAGTCACTCTCGAACCCGGCGTGGCGAAATACGCCGAGGGCTCGTGCCTTGCCAAGTTCGGCGACACCCACGTCCTGTGCGCCGCGACGATTGAAGAAAAAGTGCCGCCCTTCCTGCGCAACAGCGGATCCGGCTGGGTGACCGCGGAGTACGGCATGCTGCCGCGCTCCACCCACACCCGCACCGATCGCGAAGCCGCGCGCGGCAAGCAGAGCGGCCGAACGCAGGAGATCCAGCGCCTGATTGGCCGCAGCCTGCGCACCGTCACCGACCTCAAGGCGCTGGGCGAGCGTCAGGTGCGGATCGACTGCGACGTGCTGCAGGCCGATGGCGGCACCCGCACCGCTGCCATCACCGGCAGTTTCGTTGCCCTGCATCTGGCCATGCGCCGGCTGGTGAAGGACGGCAAGCTGACCAGGATTCCGCTGACCGATCACGTCGCGGCGATTTCCTGCGGCATCTATCAGGGCAATCCGGTGCTCGACCTCGACTACATCGAAGATTCGAACGCCGATGCCGATGCCAATTTCGTGCTGACCGGCGGCGGAAAGATCATCGAGGTCCAGGGCACCGCCGAACGCGTTGCCTTCGCCGAATCTGAGCTGCTCCAGTTGCTGGGCCTCGCGCGCAAGGGAATCACCGAGCTCGTCGAGCTGCAGAAGAACGCCCTCGAGACCGCGACCGCCTGAAGACTGGGGATGTTTTTCAGCTATCTTCCCACCCTCGCCGATCTCGCCGGACTGGGCGCAATCCTTCTCGTTCTCGGGCTTTTGCACTGCCTGGGAACCGCCCTGGCAACCACCAGTCTTGGCGGAGGCACCAATCTTCTGACCGGATGGGCCGCAGCGGCCCTGGCCCTCACCATCGGTGGCGTGCTTGGCCTGTCGTTGACGCCGATGCTTATCGTCGTTGCCGTTCTGGCGGCCGCGGCCGGGTGGATCTATCGAGATCAGCTGGCGCTTGATCGGCTATGGCCGGTTCTCCTTGCGATGGCGCCCCTTCTGCTGATCATTGCACCCAAGGAAGCATCGGAAGTCGACGACTTCGCGCACTGGATCCCGAACGCAGCGGATTTATACGACACCGATCGTTTTAGAACCGCGGACTCGCCGACCTCAGCAAGCTTCAAAGTCGCCTATCCGCTAAACGCCGCCTACATCATGGTTGCGGCAAGCCGGCTCGTTGGCAGCTTTCTTGAGGCATCGGGTGTTCTGCTCAATACGTTTCTGTTGGCGACGCTGGCGCTTCTGCTGATCCGGCAATGGCGCGGCCGCGACTTTCCGGTACCGCTGGGCGTCGCGGCGCTTGGCGTCCTGGGTGCGACGGCACTTAACCCAACGTTCGTCCTCAAGATCACGATCACCGGCTATGCCGATTTCACCACAGGCGTTGTTCTCGCCGGCTTCGCCGTGGTGGGTGCCGAGCTCGTCCGCAGGGCAGGCGATACCACTGCCGGATCGGCGCCACCCTGGCGGGCGGCGATCGAAGCCGGGCTGCTTCTCAGCATGCTCGTCAACATCAAGCAGACAAATGTCGTTCTCGCGGCACTCGGGATCGTCGCCTTGTTTGTGCTCGTGATTTTCGAAGGGCGTTCGACAACGTGGCGTTTCATCCGGGCTTTACCGGCCCTCATCGGGCTTCCTGTTGCTGCGTATCTTGTCTGGCGCCTCTATTTGACGACGGGAATCTCGTTTGGTGAAAACAAGATTGCCCCCTTTGCGCAGTGGAACCTGAACGAGATCCCCGAAATTATCGGGAACATGCTGAATGTCCTCGCGCACAAGGGCGGCATGACAGGTCTGGCGATCCTGACGATCGCGGTCGGCGGGATCGCCGCCTTCCGCCGACGGTTCGACGAGACGTCACGCCTCGCTTTCATTGCAGGCATTCTTTTCCTGGGAAACACGGCGTTTCTCGGCTTTATTTATGTCGCGCACTTCAACCCGGATGCCGGGGCCAACGCGCAGTCTTTCTGGCGCTATAGCACGCAAATTGGGCCCGTCCTTCTTGTCGCCGCGGCGGCTGTCTTCGGGCGATTCTGGCGAGACCATCCGATCGCCATTCCCCGCTGGGGTGCAGGCGTCGCCATTGCTGCGGTGGTTATTGCCCCCATCGCGATGGCCCCGAAGATCCGCTTCGACCTCGATCCGCCGCTGCCTTATATGCAGGCGATGGCTTACGACGTTGACCGGACGATACCGGAGAACGGCAAGCTGCTCATTGTGGTTCTCAAGGATGACGGACTACAGGCCACGGTTATGCGCCTTCGCACCTGGCGGGCGACTCGCGATTATCATGTGCTCGATAACGACACTTTCCAGCCGTCCGCGGTGCTCGATCCACAACGCCCGAATTATGCCTGGTTCTATTGTGCCAGCGATCTTTTGCGCACGCGTTTCCAGGTTGATCTTCCGAAAGATGGGGCCAGCCTTATTCATTATTCCGACGGTCAGTGGCGTCTGATGCAGACTTGGCCGTATCCGCTGCCACCCGATGTTGAGACCGGCCATCGAAAATTCCGCCGTTACGGCTGCCAGCTATGACGCGGCCGGATGCCTGGCAGCCGCGGGTGCCGACGAGGCACTTCACCGACAGCAAGCTGGTCATTGCCAGCCATAACCAGGGTAAGATCCGCGAGATCGCGGAGCTGCTGGCGCCGTTCGGCATCGAGGTAATTTCCGCCGGAGCACTCGGCCTGCCGGAGCCGGAAGAAACCGGCACGACCTTCGAAGCCAATGCGGAACTCAAGGCGCTGGCCTCGGCGCGCGCCTCCGGTCTGCCGGCGCTGGCTGACGATTCGGGACTGGTGGTGCCGGCGATCGGCGGCGATCCGGGGATCTACTCAGCGCGCTGGGCGGGACCGAGCAAGGACTTCGCCATCGCAATGCGGAAGGTAGAAGACGCGCTGGCCGGCAAGACGGATCGCCACGCCTATTTCGTCGCGGCTCTCACGCTGGCCTGGCCGGACGGCCATACCGAAACCTTTCGCGGCGAGGTGCACGGCACCGTGGTGTGGCCGCTGCGCGGCGGGAAAGGTTTCGGGTACGATCCGATGTTTCAGGCGGATGGCTCTACCGCGACATTCGGGGAAATCGACCCTGCCGCAAAACATGAAATCAGCCATCGGGCACAAGCCTTTAGACAGCTTGTCGAGGCGTGTTTCAGGACGAAATAAGACGATTCAGGGAAATTTCGGCGGCGGCGGAATAGGGGTCGTTCGGGGGCGTTGTCCATCCGGAGACACACATGCGCCTGACCCGGATCCAAGCCCTTGCCATCGCCCTCTTCCTGACGCTCATCGGAGTTGCGGCAGCGCGCGGCGGCATTTTCGACCGTCAGTCGACCCAGCCGACGGCGGAGACGACCATGGACGAACGGGCCCTGGCGCGCGGCGACATCGTGATCGTCGAACCGGCGCCGATCCCGCCGCCACCGCCGCGTCGTTCCTGATTTTCGCTTGAACAAAAAACGCCGGGCCTGAAGCCCGGCGTTTTGTTTTGGGTCTCAGCCCCCTTTGTGCTCAACCCCAGGGACCACGCCGCGCACGCTGGCGCACGGGTTGCGCATAACCGGTGCCGACGGTACCGGCGAGTTCGCGCAGCGCCTGCACCCGGTTCGCCGTCGAGGGGTGCGTCGAGAAGAGGTTGTCCATCGACCGCCCGGAGAGCGGGTTGACGATGAAGAGATGCGCGGTCGCCGGATTGCGCTCGGCCGCTTCGTTCGGGATCTGATGCGCGGCCATATCGAGCTTCTCCAGCGCCGAGGCCAGCCATAGCGGACGGCCGGCGACTTCGGCGCCGAAACGGTCGGCCGCATATTCGCGGTTCCGGCTGATCGCCATCTGCACCAGCATCGCCGCCATCGGCGCGACGATCATCACGACCAGACCGCCGATCATACCAAGCGGATTCGAATTGCCGTTCGAATCGCGGCTGTTGCCGAAGAAGAAGGCGAAGTTCGCCAACATGCCGATGGCGCCCGCAATCGTCGCAGTAATGGTCATGATCAGCGTGTCGCGGTTCTTGATATGCGCCAGCTCATGCGCGACAACGCCCGCCAGCTCTTCGCTGTTGAGGATGCGCATCAGGCCTGTCGTTACCGCGACAGCGGCATTCTCCGGATTGCGGCCGGTCGCAAAAGCGTTGGGCTGGTCGTTCTCGATGATATAGACGCGCGGCATCGGCAGCTCGGCGCGCTGCGCCAGCTGTTCGACAATGCCGTAGAGTCCGGGGGCGGCCTGACGGTCGATCTCATGCGCCCCGTACATCCGGAGCAGCATCTTGTCGGAATTCCAGTAGGCGAACACGTTCATCGCTGCGGCGAGCGCCAGCGCGATGAGCATGCCGCCCTCGCCGCCGATCAGGTAGCCGATGGCGAGGAACAGGCCGGTCATGCCGGCAAGAAGCAGTGCAGTGCGAGCGTAACCCATTGAGTCCAGTCTCCCGTACAGCCGCCTCAAAACATGGCCCCGGTTACCGCCGGTTCAAGAGTTGTTAAAGCATTGCCGTGCTTGCCGTAACCGCTAGCGGCCGCCATATATAGTCCACGATGGACAAGCAAAAACCCGACGCTGCCGAGGCCAAAAAGGTGCCAACCGCTCCTGCCCTGGAGAAGCCTGAAAAGGTGCCTGAAATCGGCGGTCCGAAAGGGCCCGAACCGACGCGCTACGGCGACTGGGAGCAGAACGGCCGCTGCACCGATTTCTGAGCGCGCCTGTGATGCGCGACGAATTCGGCATCTACGTTCACTGGCCCTTCTGCCGGTCGAAATGCCCCTATTGCGACTTCAACAGCCACGTCCGCGACAGGCATGACGAAGACGGCTGGCGCGACGCGCTGCTGACCGAACTCGATCATTACGCCGCACTGACGAAAGGACGCGAGATCACCTCGATTTTCTTTGGCGGCGGCACGCCGTCGCTGATGGCGCCGGCCAGCGCCGGAGCGGTGATCGCACAGATCGCTCAAAATTGGGCAATTTCGGGCGATGTCGAAATCACCCTGGAAGCCAACCCGAACTCGGCCGAAGCCGAGCGCTTCGCCGCCTTCCGCAGTGCCGGGATCAATCGCCTCTCCATCGGTGTGCAGGCACTGGACGATGCGGCGCTGAAGTTTCTCGGACGCGGTCATAGCGCAGCCGAAGGACGCGCGGCGGTCGCTGCCGCAACGCGGACCTTCGAGCGCTTCTCCTTCGACCTCATTTACGCGCGGCCGGGGCAGACAATTGCCGCCTGGACGAGCGAACTGAGCGAAGCTCTCGCCATGGCGGCGGATCATCTCTCCGTTTACCAGCTCACCATCGAGCCCGGCACCGCGTTCCATGCCGCCGCGGCGCGCGGCGATCTGCGTATTCCCGAACCCGAACTGGCGGCGTCGATGTATGAGGCAACGCAGGAGGCGCTGGAAAAGGCCGGACTGCCGGCCTACGAAATCTCCAACCACGCGCGCGCCGGCAGCGAATCGCGGCACAATCTCGTCTACTGGCGCTACGGCGACTATGTCGGCGTGGGCCCCGGTGCGCACGGCCGCATCACGCTGGACGGACAGCGCGTCGCGACGCGCCAGGAAAAAGCACCGGAAACCTGGATCGCCGCGGTCCGCGAACGTGGCCACGCCACCGCGGAGCAACGCGCGATCCCAAGCGAAGAATCCGCCGAAGAAGCCTTGATGATGGGCCTGCGCCTGTCCGAAGGCATCGATAGCGCCCGGTTCCGTCGCAACACCGGCCGCGATCTTGATACGTCGCTCGACCGATTGCGTCTGCAGCGTCTCATTGACGGCGGCTTTGTCGCCTACGACCAGACATCGCTGCGCGTGACCCCCAAGGGTCGCGCGGTGCTAAATGCGGTGATCGCCGAGCTCGCGGCCTAGCGCGTCACGTCGCGGAAGTCGTTCGGCGCCGGCGAGATCGTTCGGAAGCCGTCGCGACGCACTTCGAGCACGGCAAGGCCGCGTTCGGCCGTGCCGTCGGGCAGGAACCGGAAAATTCCATCCGCCCCGGCAAAACCGTTCGGATTGCCCAGCGCCGAGGCTGAGAAATCGCTGCCGCGCGCCAGCACGGCGGCGAGAGCTGCCGCATCGTAACCAAGCGTTGCGATCCGCGGCGCATCGCCGCCGAAGACTTCACGATAGCGGCGCTGGAACTCGGCGCGCGCTTCCGGCGGCGGCGCCGGAAACCAACCGCCGATCAGCGCCGGCTCGCGGGTCAGGCGCGGATCGTCCCACAGCGCACTGCCGAGAAAGCGGATCCGCGCTGGATCGATATCGTAATAGGGCAAGAGCGGCGCGATCGACAGCAGCCGATCGCCGAAGTCGGGAAGCAGAACCGAATCGAACGAGACTTCGCCGATCGTCTCCTGTCCCTCCAGCCGGCGCAGCGCCAGTTTCGAAACTTCATCGTCGCGACCTTCCAGCTCCTTGCGCTGCGCAAGCGCCGCGGCGCGCCGCTGCTCATAGGACGCCAGCCGCCGGACCACGGGGGTCGTATCGCCGGCGGCAGGATCGTAGCGCTCGATCACCGCCATCTGTCCGCCGCCGCTGACCGTCACGCGCCGCGCCCGCTCTTCAACCGCGGCCCCGAACGTGTTTGCGGGCAGCAGTGCCGCGTAGCGCTGCAGGCCGCGCGAGCGGGCATAGCCGACGATGCGGTCGACCTGGTCCTGCGGCGACAGTCCGAACACATAGACTCCGGGGCCCGCCACCGAACGGTCGTTGGACAGGCTCACGACATTCACACCGGCCGGACGAGCGACCGAGGCAACTCCGGCGACTTCCGTGCTGAATAGCGGACCGATGATCAGACGCGCGCCGGCGTTTATCGCGTCCTGCGCCGCCGCCGTGGCGCCATCGGGCGTTCCAGCCGTATCGCGCGGCAGCAGGATGAAATATTCGTCGCCGATGTCGAACAGGGCAAGGGTCGCGGCATCGAACAGGGCACGTCCGACCGCTCCATTCGGACCCGAGAGCGGCAGGAGCAGCGCGACAACCGGGCGATCTTCAATAGTGGGCTGCACGAGCGGCAGAGGAAGCGGCTCGGGCACCGTTTCGGTGGTCGCCGGTGGCGCCGGCTCTGCGGTCTGCTCGGGCGTCGGGCGGGTGACGGTTTGCGGCGCGCCTGTGGCCGGCGGGCCAAAGATGCGATAATTACCGATGGAGAGATCGGACATCTCCTGGCAGCCGGCGAGCAGCAACGCGCCCACCGTGCAGCCGACGATCGTCCCCGCACGCACAAACCTGGCAATCAAGTAGAAAGCTCCCGTGTCAAGCAGCCGACCCGACCCTACCGGCGGTACAGGACGAAGTAAACTCGTGGCCGGCCTTTATATCGTCGCAACGCCGATCGGCAACCTCGGCGATATCACCCGCCGTGCGATCGAGGTGCTGTCCGGTGCGGGCATGATCGCCGCCGAAGATACCCGCGTGGCACGGCGCCTCCTGACCGCGCTTGGAATCCCCGCGCCGCAGGTTGTGCGCTACGACGACCATGCCGAGGACAGCGACCGCCATCGCCTGATTGAAGCGATCAAACAAGGCAAAACGGTGGCGCTGGTCTCCGATGCCGGAACCCCGATGGTTGCCGATCCCGGCTACAAGCTGGTGCGCGACGCGCAGGCCGCCGGCGTGATGGTCACCGCCATTCCCGGCCCCTCCGCCGCCCTTGCGGCCCTGGCGATGTCGGGATTGCCCTCTGACCGGTTTCTGTTCTCCGGCTTCCTGCCCGTAAAGGACGGGCCGCGCCGCCGCGAACTCGCGGAACTTGCGCGCATTCCCGCGACGCTCGTGTTTTTCGAATCCCCCCAGCGGCTTGGCGATTCGCTGACCGCGATGGCCGAAACCTTCGGTGCCCGCGAAGCGGTTGTCGCCCGTGAAATCACCAAGCTGTTCGAGGAAACCCGTCGCGGTACCCTGATGGATCTCGCCGCCCACTATGTCGCGAGCGAGCCGCCCAAGGGCGAAGTCGTGATCGTTGTCGGACCGCCGGCAGCCGATGCCGAGACGACGGAGCACGATCTGGACGGCCTGCTCGAACGCGCCCTCGCCCGAACCAGTCTGCGCGATGCCGTCGCTGAAGTTTCCACGACGACCGGCCTCAAGCGCGGCGATGTCTACGCCCGCGCCCTGGCGATGAAAGGCTTGACCAAATGAGGCGGCCCAAATGAAGCGGCGGGGCCATGCGGAGGCAGAGCGACACGGCCGCTGGGCCGAACGGCTCGCCGCATGGCGGTTGCAGCTGGCGGGCTACCGGGTGATCGCCCGAAATTTCCGCGTCGGGACCGGCGAGGTCGATCTGGTGGTCCGGCGGGGCAAAATCCTCGCCTTCGTCGAAGTGAAGGCACGCGCCGACGAAGCGACGGCCGCCTATTCCATCCTGATGCAGCAGCAGCGCCGGATCCGCAATGCGGCGGCGGCCTTTCTGGCGCAGCGACCCGATCTTGCGATGCTGGATTCTCGCTTCGATGCAGTGTTGATCGCGCCCGGGCGCTGGCCCGTTCATCTGCGCGACGCTTGGCGCGACTCGATCTGATGGACTAGAAAATCAGCCGAGTCGGGGGCTGGCCGAACTCGCTGGAGATCATTCATGACTGAATTTCGCGTCCGTCCTTTTGCCCTGCCCGGACTGCTGCTCGCGGCCGGCCTTGCGCTGTCGGGTTGCGTCGAATCGGTAATCGCCGGCGGCGCCGCGGCCGGCTCCACCGCCATGCAGGAGCGCGGCATTAAGGGCGCCGTGAGCGACACAGCGATCCGCGCCGAGATCAATCACTACTGGCTGGAAAAAGACCACCGGCTTTTCATCGACCTCAATCTGCAGATCTATGAAGGACGGGCGCTCGTCACCGGCGCGGTAATGGATGCGCAGGTGCGGGCCGATGCCATCCAGCTGGCGTGGAAGGCCAAGGGCGTCCGCGAAGTGATCAACGAAGTCGAGGTCGTACCGCAGGGGACCGGCGCCGTCGATTATCTGCGCGATTCCGCTATTTCCACAGAGCTCAAGGCGCGCCTGCTGTTCGCCAAGGAAATCCAGTCGGTCAATTATTCGATCGAGGTGGTGAACGGATCGGTCTATCTGCTGGGTGTCGCGCAGACGCAGAGCGAGCTCGATCGCGCGGTCAACATCGCCCGCAATATCAACCATGTGAAGCGCGTGGTCTCGCATATCCTGATGAAAGACGACCCGCGCCGCTTCCGTGAGCCCGGCCAGACGGCCGGCTGATCGTCTCCTGAATGGATGAACGCGACGCCGAGGCATTGCTGCGCGAGGCCGGTCATGGCGAGGACGCAGCCATCGACCTGGCGCGGACTGCTCTGGCGTTTTCGGCACTCGATCGGCCCGAAGCCGGTCATGCGCGATATGCCAACCATCTGACGGCGCTGGCCGTCGACGTCGCGGCGGCGGCGCGCGACCAGACCGACCTCGCCGGACAGGCAGCCGCCCTGCAGTCGGTTCTGGTGAATGCCTACGGCTATCAGGGCGACCGCGAAACCTATGACGACCTGCGCAACGCCGATCTGGCGCATGTGATTGATCGCCGTCGCGGTCTTCCGGTGGCGCTGTCGATCCTGTGGCTGCATTGCGGCCGAGCGCAGGGCTGGTCGATTGACGGGCTAAATTTTCCAGGACACTTCCTGCTACGCATTGCGGCCGCCGGGGAGCGGGCCGTCCTCGATCCGTTCAACGACGGAAAGATCGTCAGCCCCGCCGAGCTGCGCACACTGCTCAAATCGGTGATGGGGCAGAAGGCGGAGCTGGCGCCCGACTTTGTGACGCCGCTCTCCAACCGCGCGATCCTGCTGCGGCTGCAGAACAACATCAAAACCCGGCTGGTGGCGGCCGACGATACCGGCGGCGCGTTGCGGGTGCTGGAGCGCATGCTGTTTCTGGCGCCGGATGACGCCGCTTTGTGGCGGGAGGCGGGCCTCCTCGAAGCCGGGCGCGACAACCTCAAATCCGGGCTTGCCCATCTCGACACCGCACTTGGCCTTGCGAAGGAGCCGTCCGCGCGGCAACGTATCGCCGCCGAGATCGCCGCGCTGCGCGGAAAGCTCAACTAAGACCGCGAACGCTTCTCATGTCGCTCTCCGTTGCCATCCAGATGGATCCCATCGAAGGGGTCAACATCGACGCCGATTCCACGTTCGCGGTGGCGCTTGAAGCGCAGGCGCGCGGCCACGCCCTGTGGCACTATCTGCCGTCCGCCCTGACGTTTGCGCATGGGATCGTGCGGGCACGGGCGCGTCGCCTGACGGTGCGGCGCGACCGCGGCAATCACTACACGCTGGGCCCGTTCGAGCAGATCGACCTGCGCACCATGGACGTGGTGCTGATGCGCCAGGACCCGCCCTTCGACATGGCCTACATCACGGCCACGCATATCCTGGAACACATCCATCCCGATACGCTGGTGGTGAACGACCCGGCGCATGTCCGCAACGCGCCGGAGAAACTGTTCGTCACCCAGTTTCCGGACCTGATGCCGACAACCCTGATCGCATCCGACCGCGCCGAGATCGATGCCTTCCGTGCCGAGTATCGCGACATCATCATGAAGCCGCTCTTCGGCAACGGCGGTGCCGGTGTGTTCCACGTCCGGCCGGACGACGAGAATTTCAACGCGCTGCTGGAAATGTTCACGGCGACCAGCCGCGAGCCGATCATCGTGCAGCAATACATTCCGGAGGTCCGCCAGGGCGACAAGCGCATCGTGCTGATCGATGGCGTGCCGGCAGGCGCGGTGCTGCGCGTGCCGGCAAAGGGCGAGGCGCGTGCGAACCTGCATGTCGGCGGGACCGCGGTGAAGACGACGCTGACGGCCCGCGAGAGGGAGATCTGCGCCAAGATCGGACCTGAACTTTCGAAGCGCGGCCTGCTGTTCGTCGGCATCGACGTGCTGGGCGACTACCTGACAGAGATCAACGTCACCTCGCCGACCGGCATCCAGGAGATCAGCCGCTTCGACGGCACCAATCTCGCGGGACTGATCTGGGACGCCATCGAGAAGCGGCGCGGCGGCAGACCGCCGAAGGTGCGGTCCTGACATGATCACCCATCTGACGCAGGTCCTGCGCCCCGACGAGGTGAAAGCGATCCGCGAGGAGCTCTCAAAAGAGATTTACGGTGACGGCCGCGAATCGGTCAGCGGCGGCGCCGCGACGGTGAAGAACAATCTGGAACTGCCGTTCGGCACCGAGCAGACCCGCAAGCTCGGGGAACAGGTCACGGCGGCGCTGCGCCGCAATCCCGTTTTCATGAACGTGATCCTGCCCAAGCGGATCGGCAATTTCATTTTCAATCGCTACCAAAGCGGCATGACCTATGGCGATCATCTCGACACGCCGCTCGGCTTCATGCGCGGCGGCGATCCAATGCGCTCCGACATCGCCATCACGGTGTTTCTCAGCGATCCGACGACCTATGACGGCGGCGAACTCATAATCGATTCCGACACTATCCCCAAGCCCGTGAAGCTGCCGGCCGGCGATGCGATTCTATATCCAGCCAACACCGTGCACCGGGTGGAAACGGTGACCCGCGGCGTGCGCGTCGCCGCGGTAACGTGGATACAGAGCCTGGTTCCCGATCCGGCGCAGCGGCAGATCCTGTTGGACATGATGATGGTGAGGGATTTTCTGGCCACCAATCAGACACCGCAGACGCTGGCCGACGCGCAGATCCGCGCCACCAAGACCTATGTCAGTCTGATCCAGATGTGGGCGCGGACCTGACCCTTACGCCCCGCAATGCATCGCGCGGCCGAGATCAACATGCAGGTGATCGTGGTGGTCGGCGTCGCTCTTGGGTGTCAGCACCACGTTGAATAATCCGCAGGCATCTTTGGCGATATCCTGCAGGAAGCGTGATGGGGCGCCGGCCGCCCGCCAGTGATCCTTTACATTGATCCGCCGTCCGTCCTCGAGATCGAATCCGGAAATGTCGAGTGCCAGGCCGCGGCCGTGTTCCGAAACGCGCCTGGTGCCGCGGACGTTGCGGCATTCGAACGCGCCAAAATGCCGGATGAGGATCACCCGCTGCTTGAAATATTTCTCGGCTGCCGGCTGCACCACCCGCAGCTCGAAATCGGCCAGGGCAACCGCCAGCGAGCATGTCATGACGGCCGGACGCTCGAGCGGGATCGTCGATTGCGCGAGACTGATTCCGTTGGTCAGCGTGCACTGACCGCCGGCGCGCTCGGCAACCATCTCATAGACGCCGCCGAGCCGGGCAAGCTGGTCCAGGCAGGGCAGCCCCAGCAGAAGAGGCGGGCGTTTCTGCGGTGCCGGAGGAGGCGACGGCGCCACGGCCACGCCGCCGGGCGCGCAAGCCGCCGACAGCAAGGCCAGTCCCAGAACAACCGCCCGTGATAAAACGCGAAGGGTCACGAAGATCCGACAGCCAAAATCGCGACTCGGGGCCGCTTGCGAAACTATACGCAGCCGCTGTCACGCTTGTGAATCCGCAGACTGTCCGCATCCCGATCACCGATCTGTGTGGAGACGCACGCTCCATGGTCACCCCGCATCCCTTCCCCTCCGTCACCCCGCACTTGATGCGGGGTCCATCCCTCGGCCGCGCCGATGCCGCCGTTACGAGCGCGGCGCCATGGACCCCGCATCAAGTGCGGGGTGACAGCTAGAGGGCTAGCCCGCACGGCCTTGACCAGGCCCGGCAGGCGGGCGCATAATCCGGAGAAACTTGCAATTGCAAGTAATTCAGAGGGAGGACGATATGAAGTTCGGTTACTTCACGCTGTCGGATAATCGCTACAAGAACAACACGCGGACGCCCGAGCAGTTCATCGGCGAAATCTTCAAACAATCCCTGCATGCCGACAAGATCGGCCTTAACTCCGCCTGGATCGGCGAGCATCACTTCAACCTGCTGGGCGTCAACTCGGCGCCGCAGATCGTGCTGGCGCAACTCGCCGGCGCCACCACGCGCATCCGCCTCGCTCCGGCGGTCGTCGTCCTGCCCATCCATCATCCGCTGCACGTCGCGGCACAATGGGCGACCCTCGACCTGCTATCCGGCGGCCGCGTCGATTTCGCCGCGGGGCGCGGTTATGACCAGCACGAGTACCGGCCGTTCAACGCCGATTTCCAGAATTCCGCCGAGGTGTTCGCCGAAGGCATGGAGATCGTCTATCGCGCCTGGACTGAAAAGGGGAAATTCTCGCACAAGGGCAAGTACTACCAGTTCGACGATATCGATGTACGGCCGAAGCCGGTGCAGTCACCGCTCAATCCATACGTGGCCTGCTTTTCTCGTATCTCGCTGGAGCTCGCGGCGAAGAACGGCTGGAACATCATCTTCGCGCCGTTCGCAGCGGCCATGGTCTATGGCAGCCTTGCAAAGGCTGTTCAGGAATATCGTGAAGCCTGTGTCAAATACGGAAAAAAGCCGGGTAAGGCGATGTGCAGCTACTTTATCCATATCGCCAGTACGCCGACCGAAGAGGATTACGGCCGCGAAGCCTTGATGCGCTATTTCAAGGAATGCCTTGTCGGCGCCTTCCCTACCGATCCCAAGACTGTGCCGCCGACCTTGAAATACTTCCTCAACATCGTCGACATCCTCGACAATATGAAAAAGGAAAATCTGACCTCGAAATCGATTCTGGTCGGTTCACCACAGAAGGTTATCGACGACCTCAAGGAGATCGAGGCGGCCGGAATCAGCGAAGTGATTATGTACTTCAACTACGGGCTCAAACCGCACAACATGGTGATCGAGATGATGGATCGCTTCACCGCTGAAGTCATGCCGGCCTTTGAAGGCGCGAAGGCCGCGGTGGACTAAAGGGTCGATGTTCGATCTCGCCCAGTTCCTTCCCTATCTGCTCAACCGCGCCGGCACGCGGCTCGCGGTCGATTTCGGCCGCGAGATCCAGGGGTTGGGCGTCGGCGTTCAGGAATGGCGGGTGATGGCGGCCCTCGCCGCGCATGGGCCGCAGCGCCTGTCGGACCTGGCCGCACTGACATCAATCGATCTCTCGACCCTGTCGCGGCTTGTCGGAAGGATGACCAAGAGCGGTCTCACGGAGCGCGCCCGCGCCGACGGAGACCGCCGTGAATTGCGGATCGGCCTGAGCGCCAAGGGCAGCAAGACCACACGCGCCATCATTCCAACGGCCCAGCGCTATGAGCAGGTCGCCCTTGGCGGGCTCTCCGCCGCGGACAGCCGAAAGCTCAAGCAGCTTCTGGTGAAGGTCTACGCCAATCTCGACGGGCTGCCACGCAGCAGCTAAATACTGCGGCGATGCTTCGCACTGTCCCTTTCTACTACCTGCGCCACGGCGAGACGGACTGGAACCTGCAGCGCCGCGCACAGGGCCATACCGATGTGCCGCTGAATCCGACCGGCATTGCGCAGGCCGAAGCGGCGCGCGACCGTCTACGCACGAAATGTACGGCGAAAGTGATCTGCACCAGCCCGCTGGCGCGCGCCTACGAGACCGCGCGCATCGTCAATGAAGGCCTGAACCTGCCGCTGCATGTCATCGACGATCTGAAGGAATGCGGCTTCGGCGTGCGCGAAGGCGAGACGACGCATGACTGGTTCCGTGACTGGCGCGCCGGCGGCGTCTGTCCCGACGGCGCCGAACCCTATGAGGACTTCAAGGCGCGGGCGCTACGCGGCCTCAACGCCGCCCTCGCCCATCCGGGCCCGGTGCTGATCGTCGCGCATGGCGGCGTGTACTGGGCGATCCAGGAATACGGACGGCTGGGCCACGACCAGCGCATTCCCAATGGCATACCGATCCGACACGAACCGCCGACCCCGACCATCCCCGGCTGGACAGCGCGGCTTGTCGAATAGCGGCCTGCATCAGGCGGTCAACCCGTCAACTTTTTCAGCTCGGTCCGCGCCTGCTTGAGAATCTTCTTCTGCGCCGCCGACAGGTTGCGGCCCGCCGCGTCGATCAGCGTGGTCAGCATCGACACTGCCGAGCGATAGGCACTGTTCGATTTGCGCGCGCGGCGCCGGGTCAGGCTGCGCGGCGGCTTGCGGATCAGGGCCGCGGCTTCCCGCTTGGCCTTGGTCACGGTGCGGCTGGCGCGGCGCACGGTCTTGCGGGTCGTTCGCTTGGCCACGCGGGCGGCCGTTTTCACGCGGCGTGCCTTCGGTCGTCCTTTGGATGCCATGTTTCTCTCCCTTGGGTATTCAGGGAAAGCAACGCGGGGAAACGGGCCGGGTTCCGAATCACACACCCCACTGCCCGATCGGCAGGCCGAAATGAACCCGGCCGATGGCAGAGGCGAAGTTCAGATACTGCGACGAACTGTGCCCGCGATACATCGCGACATCGCTGAAATAGCGCTGCAGGCGATGGCCCTTGCGCCCCGGTGAGGAGCCTCCCGTCTGGAACAGCAGTTCGACGGACTCACTGGCGAGACGCCCGGCCTGCTGGAGCATGCCCCACAGGCGGAAATTCTCTTCCAGTGTGATGGTCGTGCCATTGGCCGCCCAGCGCGCGCAAAGCTCCATGTAGGTTTCCATGCCACGCAACACCAGCGCCTCCGCCGCGTCGGTCATGGCAATCGCCTGACCGAAGGAGCGCTGAAAATCGAAGTGCTCGAAGCGCTGCATCGACGGTACGGACATCGTCTTGCGCGACCTGATGATGCCCTCGTATTCGTCGAGCGAAGCGCGCGCGGCGCCGATGATCGGCACCACCAGAGAAGCGTGGAACGGCCCCATCAGCCGCCCGAGA
Organism: Alphaproteobacteria bacterium; assembly: GCA_965279355.1. Classification (GTDB taxonomy): domain Bacteria; phylum Pseudomonadota; class Alphaproteobacteria; order CACIAM-22H2; family CACIAM-22H2. The sequence goes on from OZ257155.1 coordinate 2,856,879, forward strand.
TACATGGGATTGCCGTGCAGCTTCGTCCCCGGCGTGCCGTCGACCATGCTCTCCGGCGTCGACGCCAGACCCGGCCCCAGCACGACCATGTGATGCTCCGGAACGAACACATCGGTGACGCGCACGCTGTTGGAGCCGCTGGCGCGCATGCCGAGCGTCTTGTCGCCGCCCCAGTCGTCGAGAATCTCGAACTTCCCATGCGGCACCACCGCCTGCCCGATCACCGGCGCTTCACCCTCGCGGCGGATCCAGCCGCCGCACATGAAATGCGTCCCGTAGGGCACGCCCGAGCAGTAGTCCCAGGTGCCGTTGACGATATAACCGCCCTTCACCGGCGCGTGCGTGCCGAGCGGCTGGGCGCGATGCGGCGCGATAAAATGGCCCGACGGACCGAACAGCTCCTGTTGTGCCTGCTCCGGCCAGTGCGACGCAACCTCGAACGCATGCGATGCGCAAAGCGTAAGGCACCAGCCAACGGCCGGATGGCCGCGCGAGATTTCGATCATCGTCCTGTAAAAAGTCGGAAGATCGAATTCATAGCCGCCGTATCGGCGCGGCTGGGTGATGCGATACATCCCGGCCTTGATGAAATCCTGATGCAGCTCTTCCGAATACGTGCCGCGCGCGTCGTTCGCATCCTGCTGCGCGCGCAGCTTCGGCCGCAGCGCCACGGCGCGAGCAATCAACTCAGCCGGGGTCAGGTCGGGTTCGGGGATCGGATAGAGAGGCGCCGCCGGTTTCTGTGCGGCGGCCGCGAATGACGACATGGGCGTGTTCCCTCAGGAGCTTGTTGCCCCGACTATAGCGAATTCGGGGGACGATGCAGGAGCGTCTCGACCCTGTGACAGAACCTGCCCACTTCCTGCCCGAAATCTGGCCTGCGCTTGATCGACGGCCGGTTTTACCGCCGCTGCTAGGATTCCTGTAAACCGGCCGGAGAGCTCCGTTGATCCGCATTATGTTCGCATGCCTGATCCTGCTCGGCGCATTGCTTCCAGCGCACGCGCAGGCACCGCAGTCCGTCGGCGTCGGCGATATCGCCAGCCCGGCGCGCGGCCCCGCGCCTACTGTTCCCGCCGCCGGCTCCGGCTTTATGCTGGTGAAGAACTGGGATTTCGGCAGCAGCGGCACGATCCGCAACGTCGAGGATCTCAGCCGCGAGTTCCAGTTCCGCGATCACTGGGGCACGCTCAACAACGGCAACAATTACGGCTCGAAGTCGGTGGCGCCCAATAGCGCGACCGCCATTCGCGGCCAGCCGCACGAAGACGCGTCGCGTCCCTTCCGCAGCTTCACCGCCGAGGCGCTACGCACCTATGTGCGTCCGCTCGATCCGACGGCGCGCACGGTGAGCGCCAGCCGGCATGAAGTCGGCAACGGCTTCTTCATGCCGAAATTCACGCTACCTGGCGGCGGCGCGCATCTCGGACGCGACCTGCTGTGGGAAACGCGGGTACGCATCAACAATCCAGCCCCGGGCTTCTGGTTCGCGATCTGGACCGCGGGCAATGAATGGGACAAGGGTGCGGAGATGGACGTCGTCGAAAGCTTCGGCTTCGACAATGGCGGCGGCTACACCAATTTCGACGCGCGGCTGTTCCATGTGAACAGCGTCGGCGGCAGCGACGACAACAAGGCCTCGGCCTGGGAGCAGCATGTGCCCGGTCGCCGCACCGACCTCACGCAATGGCACACCTTCACCTGGCTCTATCGCAAGGACGACACCTATGTCGTGTGGTTCGACGGCATCCAGGTGCAGAGCGGCAGGATCCACTGGACGCGCGGCGGCAAGCGCGACGGCAAGCCTATCAACATGGTCTTCCTGTTCGACCCCAGCTGGGGCCACACCAAGGTGAAGAGCGTCGACGTGAAGGACCTGCCGGCCGCACAGTTCCGCGACTTCTACTACGAATGGGATTACAGCCGAGTCTATCTGCGGCCGTAATCAGCCCTTGTCGACGACCTGCCGGCCGGCGACCCAGACCTCTCGGATATTGGCCGTTGTCGCGCCGTAGATGATTTTTTGCAGGACGTCGTCGCCCGCATCGTCCGGCCAGAGATGCAGGGCTGAATCCGGTATGTTCACATCGACGACCAACGCATCGAACTGATAGCCCGGTGCGAAAACACCGATCGGCAGATCGAGCGCCTCGCCGCCGCCGGCGGTCGCCAGCCAGAAGGCGTCGCGAAAATCGATGCGGGCATCCGCCCGACCGCGCGTTTCCGGCGGGCGCGCGGGGTCGACACCGTCGGCCAGAGCGCGCGACGCCGTGATCGCGTGGCGGCAGGCGTCCAGCAGGAACGGGGACGGGCCGCCCGCCACATCCGATCCCAGCCCGGCGCGCACCCCCTGCCCCAGCGCATCCCTCAACGGCAGCACCGCATTGCCGAAGTAAAAGTTCGACAGCGGACAATGCGCGATGGCGGCCTCGGCACCAGCAACCAGCGCAAGGTCCGCCCGGTCCAGCATGATTCCGTGCGCCAGAATGGTGCGGCGGGTCAGCAGGCCGAACCGCGCCAGGTTCTGCGCATCCGACTGTCCCATGCGTTCCCGCACATGCGCGTGCTCCCAGTCACTTTCGGAACAATGGGTCTGCACATGGCAGCCGGTCTCGGCGACGAGCCGCCCCAGGCCTTCAAGCATCGCGTCCGTGCAGGCCGGGATGAAGCGCGGCGTGATCACGGGTAGGACGCGCCCGTCGTTGCCGGGCATCGCCCGGACAGACGCGATCAGGTCCCGCGTCTCGTCGATGCCGGATCGTGCCGATGCGTCGCGATAGAAATCCGGCGTCTGCCCCGGATGATCCATCGCCACCCTGCCGACCAGCGCGCGCTGCCCTTTCGCAAGACAGATATCCGCAAGACGTCGCGTCGCCTCCAGATGAACGGTCCCGAAATACATCGCGGTCGTCGTGCCGAAGGCGAGCAGCGTGTCGACCATCGACGAGTACACCGCCTGAGCGAACTCAACATCCGCAAAGCGCGCCTCCAGCGGGAACGTGTAGTCGAACAACCACTTCTCCAGCGGCAGGTCGAGCGCCTTGCCAAGCTGCGGCCATTGCGGCGCATGGAGATGGAGATCGACCAGGCCCGGCAGCAGATACTGCCCCGGCTTCAGTTCGCGCAGCGTGCCACTGTCGCGCGCCGCATGCCTCGCCGCCTCATAGGCGACGTTGCCCGGCCGGTGCACGGCAGCGATCGTGCCGTCGTCGCCAATCGCGACAAGCGCCGCCTCGATGATTTCGACGGCGCCACGTTTTGGCGCATGCATCAGGGTGCCGAGGATGGTCTGCATGGGACTCAGAGACTTGCAATCCCAAGGCCACTAGCGCAGCAGGCGGCTTCCGTGAGACAGGAAGTCGCATGAAGGCGGACCCAAAAACGACCGGCCCGGATCGCGCGTGGCAGCGCATGCTGTCGGGCCGCCGGCTCGACCTGCTCGATCCCTCGCCGCTTGATATCGAGATCGACGACATCGCGCTGGGCCTGTCGCGGGTCGCGCGCTGGAACGGGCAGACGACCGGCGATCACGGCATGTCGGTGGCGCAGCATTCGCTGCTGGTCCTCGATATCCTCGACGCCACGGCGGACAGGGTCAGCCGCAATCTCCGGCGCGCGGCCCTGCTGCACGATGCCAGCGAGTTCGTGACGGCGGATCTCATCACGCCGTTCAAGGCGGCGCTGGGCGATTCCTACAAATCCATCGAGAAGCGGGTGCAGGAAGCCGTGCATCTGCGCTTCGGCCTGCCGGCGCGCCTGTCGGCAGAATGGAGTGCGACCATCAAGCGCGCCGACCGCGACGCCGCGTTCATCGAGGCGGTCGAGCTCGCCGGCTTCAGCGAACAAGAAGCCCGCCGCATCTTCCAGTTCCGCCGCGCCCGCCGCCCCGGCAAGCTCACGCCATGGCCGCCGGAAGAAGCGCGGCGGCGGTTTCTGGAGCGGTTCAAAGCAGTCAGCCCGGCCTGAAAGAATCCCGCACGGTGCCGGATTACACCCCCGCCCCTTCGCGTTGACTCCCTGACACACGGCTCCGTTCCGGGGCTGCGGAGCAATATGGTCGCGCGGGTCAACACCGTTGCCTTTCAGGGCATCGACGTCGTGAGCGTCGATGTGCAGGTCCATCTGGGCAGCGGACTGCCCGCCTTTGCCATTGTCGGCCTGCCCGACAAGACGGTCGCTGAGGCGCGCGAGCGTGTGCGGTCGGCCCTCGCGGCACTCGGTCTGGCGCTGCCGGCCAAGCGCATCATCGTCAACCTGTCGCCCGCCGATCTCGCCAAGGAAGGCAGCCACTACGATCTGCCGATTGCCGCCGGGCTGCTGGCTGCCATGGGCATCTTCGAAACGGAGGCGCTGTCGGCCTATATGCTGGTCGGCGAACTCGCGCTCGACGGCCGCCTGACCGCGGTCCCCGGCGTGCTGCCCTCGGCGGTCGGCGCCAATGCCGAGGGGCGCGGGTTGATCTGTCCCGCCGCCTGCGGCGGTGAGGCGGCCTGGGCCGGCGGTGACGTGCTGGCGCCGGGCTCGCTGCTGGCGCTGGTCAATCACTTCAAGGGGACGCAGGTCCTGTCGCCGCCGACACCGAAGATGGCGGAGCAACCGGGCAACCTGCCCGACCTCAAGGACATCAAGGGCCAGGAAACCGCCAAGCGCACGCTGGAAATCGCGGCGGCCGGCGGGCATCACCTGCTGATGGTCGGCCCGCCGGGCTCCGGCAAATCGATGCTGGCCCAGCGGCTTCCGGGATTGCTGCCGCCGCTCGCCGCCGAGGAAGCGCTCGAAGTCAGCATGATCCATTCGCTGGCGGGCCTGCTGGCTGATGGCGGCCTGACACGGCGGCGGCCCTTCCGCGATCCGCATCATTCGGCTTCGCTCGTTTCGCTCATCGGCGGCGGCCTGCGCGCAAAGCCTGGCGAAATGTCGCTCGCCCATCTTGGCGTGCTGTTCCTGGACGAACTACCGGAATTCCAGCGCGCGACTTTGGAGGCGCTGCGGCAGCCCCTGGAATCCGGCCGCGCCGTCATCGCGCGCGCCAGCGCGCATGTCACCTATCCGGCGCGCGTGCAGCTCATCGCCGCGATGAATCCCTGCCGTTGCGGTTATCTCGACGATCCAACGCAGGCCTGCAATCGCGCGCCGCGCTGCGCCATCGACTATCAGTCCAAGATCTCGGGACCGCTCTTCGACCGCATCGACCTGCATGTCGACGTGCCGGCGGTAAGCGCCGCCGATCTCAGCCTACCGCCGGCCGCGGAATCGTCCGCCGACGTCGCGGTGCGGGTCGCCGGCGCGCGCGCGATTCAGTCGGCCCGCGTCGCGCACCTGCCCACCGAACAGCGCCCACGCACCAATGCCGAACTCGATGGTGAACTTCTGGAAGAAATCGCGGCACCGGAGCCCGCCGGGCGCAAGCTGCTGACCGATGCCGCCGAGCGGCTGAAACTATCGGCCCGCGGCTATCACCGCGTGTTGCGCGTGGCGCGCACGCTTGCCGATCTGGAAGCAGTCCCTAAAGTCGCCCGCGTTCATATCGCAGAGGCGCTGTCCTATCGCCGGATCGCACTTCCCCGCTGATGGATGCCGCGCCGACCCGCTTCACACCGGCGCGCGGACGGCGGCCAGGAGCTGCCGGATCGGCTCGCTCACCGTGATCCCGCTGACCGGGCCGCCATGAGCGACGTCGATGCGATGCTGCGGTGACGCCTGTACAGGCGTGCGGGCCGCGGCTTTTTGATGATCGTCGGTCATTCTGGCTGTCGTTGCGGCGGGTGTGCGCGATCTGTCCGGGACAATCTCGCGGATTCCCATGGGCGGCGGAAAAGCTACAAGGGACATGGATTCAACCGTCGCTACCGGATTCGGATAGGCAATATTAATGCCTCCGGCACCCAGCATATTGTCTGTGCGTCTCAAAAAACGTCACCGCACACTTCATGGAAGAGGCACGGATGCCTAGAGCGGCCCGATCTGCCCGGTCAGGGTCTTGGCCCACAGGCACGCCCGTTCGACGGCCTCCTCGCCGCTGCCGCCGGGCAGCACCGGGGGAAGCGCGCTCGCGATGTCTAGGCCGGCTTCGCGCGCCTCGCGTGGCGTCATGGCGAAATGGCTGCGGAACAGATGGCTGAAATGGCTGGGCGAGTTGAAGCCGAAATCAAGCGCGATGTCGAAGATGCGGCGGTGCCGGTTCCTGGGCGCGCTGACTTCCCTGAAACAGGCCGCCAGCTTTCGGCGCTGGATATGCTCGTAGACGCCGCCCTGCGATTTGAACAGACGATAGAGGGTGGCCCGCGAGCAGCGCAGATAAGCGCAGATGCTGCCGACGCCCAGCTCAGGCTCCGTGAGATGGCGGTCGATGTAGCCGCACGCGGAGCGGAACGTGGCGTGCAACGCTGCGCTCGACTCCACGTCCTCTCGTACGGTCAACGAATCGAGCAGGCCCAGCGTGCTCGCCACGAGCGCCGGCGTTTCTTCCGCCGTCGCCTGCGACAGGCTGCCACCCAGCGACATCATATGGTCGACGAAAATCCGCGCCCCGGCGGACTCCGGCACGAACACGGCGCCGCAGACATCGGCCAAATGTGGAAGCTCGGACAGGAGCAGGTCGCGGGGCAGCACCAGCGACATGACGCGCGCGGCCGTGGACTCCGCCTTGACCTCATGCGCGAGGTTCACCGCATAGATATTTCCGGGCTGCTCGACGTACTCCAGGGTCCCGTTGGCAACCCGGTTCTGGCCGCTAACGAACAGCTGCAGAAGGAGGTGGTCGGAATCGTCGTACCGCCGCATCCACTGCCTGTCGCGGGTGAAGGTCTGCCCGGAAAACCGGGAATCCGCGAAGATGGATTTTCCCAGATGATACTGGTGGATTTCAGGCAGCCGCGGCGCGCTCTCCGGCCCCGTGTTCGGCTGGGCATCAAAGAACGGGGCGATGCTCCGTCGCCAGAGCAACGGAAGCTCTTCCCCCGGCACAACGCCGGGCGCAAGCGACACTCGCGGGACCGGTGTTCTTTCTTTTTCGGCGTTCACCGGGGCCCTCGCCCGGCCCGAACGGCATCAAGACCTTTCCAACACATCGGGGCTGCCGCAACTACGGTCGACCAGCGCAGGAAAGCGACCCCTACCATTGCAGTACATCCCAACGAGCGATTCGTCGGGCAACTCTACAGCACACGCAACACGCGCATAAAGAGCACCTTCCGCTTTTCCGCGAGCAGAGTGGGCGCGTTTTGTCGATCTTGAGGCTGTCGATACCGCCGAAGCGCCGGATCAGCGCTTCGGCACCGATTTCATCGGAATTACGTTCGGCGATTGCTGCAGAACATGCGGCACCTCGGGAAAATCGTCCGGGCGCAGCGCGTCGGTGACGTAGTCCAGCAGCTTTTCCAGCCGGTACGGCTTGGACAGCAGCGGATCGCGGCCAAGATCGAGCTTCTGCACATCCGCGTAGCCGCTGACATAGACCGCACGCAGATCGGGGCGCCGCGCGCGGGCCCGGCGCATGGTTTCCGCGCCGTTCATTCCCGGCATCGCGACATCCATCAGCACGAGCTGGATGTTCTTATCGTCTTCAAGCCTGGCCAGCGCTTCGGCACCGCTGGCTGCTTCATAAACTTCGTACCCGAACTCGCGCAGGCCACTCACCGCGATCTCACGGACGTCATGATCGTCATCAACGACCAGCACGGTCGCCGAGCCGCGTTGCGCGGAAGCGTCAGAGTCGGATGTGCCGGCGGTCGCCGGTTGCTCGCTCGCACGCGGCAGATAGACTTTCACCGTCGTGCCCTTGCCGAGCGCGCTGTCGATATAGACGGCGCCGCCGGACTGCGCCGCCACGCCGTGCACCATGCTGAGCCCGAGACCGCTGCCCTTGCCCAGTTCCTTGGTGGTGAAGAACGGCTCGAAGGCGCGATTGCGGACCGCATCGCTCATGCCGCTGCCGGTATCGGTGACGGCGATCATCACATAGTCGCAGGGCGGCAGGTCCCGCGGTCGCTCGCCTTGCGGAACATTGGCCGTGCGGATCGTCAGCAACCCGTCATTCGCCATCGCGTCGCGGCCGTTGATGGCGAGATTGAGCAGCACCAGCTCGATCTGGTTGGGATCGACCATTGCCGGCCAGAGCAGCGAATCCAGCTGCGTTTCGATTCTGACCGTGGCGCCCATGGTCCGGAGCAGCAGGTCGCCGGCATCACCAACCAGGCGGTTGATATCGATAGCGCGCGGCGCCAGGCGCTGCTTGCGCGAAAACGCCAGCAGCTGCGACGTCAGCCGGGCGCCGCGATCGACAGCGCGGCTTGCCGCGGCAAGCGCCTTCTGGGCGCGCTCGCTGCCGTTCTGGCGCCGCGCAATGTCGATATTACCGAGCACCGCCGTCAGCAGATTGTTGAAATCATGCGCGACGCCGCTGGTGAGCTGGCCGATGGATTCCAGCTTCTGGGTCTGACGCAGCGTGTCCTCGACCCGCTCGCGCCGGTCGATCTCGTGCGTCAGGCGGTCATTGGCATCGGCGAGGCTCTTGGTGCGATCGCGGATCAGGAGTTCCAGATCGGCCCGGCTGCGCGCCTGCAATTCGCGCGCGGCCACGATATCGCTGATATTGGTGCAGGTGCCGAACCATTTGACGATCTTTCCCCTGGCATCGCGGATCGGCGTGCCACAGGTCTTGAACCAGACATACGCGCCGTCCGCGCGGCGAATCCTCAACTCGAAATCGTAGTCCGCCTGATCGGACAGAGCCGCCTGCCAGCCATCCCGAATGGCCACGCGGTCGTCGGGATGAATGACCTTGCCCAGCCATTTCGCACCCAGCTGCTGGTCGGCTGGCAGGCCGGTGAACTCGATCCACTGCCGGTTCAGATAATCACAGGTGCCGTCGGGGCGGCAGGTCCAGACAAGCTGCGGCAGTGCTTCGGCCAGCGTGCGATAGCGCTCTTCACTTTCCGCGAGGGCCGCCATCGTGTCCTGCACCTCGTATTGCCGAAATCTGGCACGCAACGCCGTCTTGACCGCGCTGACCAGCGCCGGCGTGCTGATCGGCCGCTCAAGCAGGGTGATGTTGCCCTCGCTCTTGAGAAAATCGAGATCGTGGCTCTGATCCAGCTCCACCCGGCGGCGGCTCACCAGAATGAGCAACGGCAGGTCCGACCAGGATGGCTGACGGGCGATCCAGTTTCGCAACTGCAACGGATTGCGATCCGTCAGAACCTCCTCTGTGAGCAGCACCGTCGCCGCGCCGAAATCCAGCTCGTTACAAAGATCGCTAATATTGCGGCAGAGATGGCTGGCGATGTCCGCGCCGTTCAACGCGTTCTGAATGAGGGGGCCGTCGCGGCCCGTCGGTGTCAGAATCAGGACACGCGTGCGCACCGTTTGCTCCGTCAGACCCGTGCTCTCATAAGGGCCTGGGGACCGCTGTAGTTCGGCACGCCCGTCATGATGCCCTGGAACTCGCTCAGCGGCTGACCCACCGTCAGGCCGGTATCGCTGATCTGCAGTTCGCGAATGGTATCCTCGTGCGATCCGATGCGCTTTTTCATGACACTGATCGCTTTGCGGATTTTGCCGTGGGCCTCGAAATACCGCAGCAACAGTACATTGTCGCTGAGATAGCTGAGGTCGAGAGGACTCTGCATCATGCCGACCATTCCGTGCTGCGCGATGATCAGCAAGGTCAGCACACCGTGCTGACTGAGAAACGTGAGAAGTTCATGAACCTGGAGAATGAGATGGCGCTCATCCGGCATGGCATTCAAAAGGCCATTCAGACTGTCGATGACGACAACGCCCGCCTTCTGTTCGATGACTGCCTCGCACACCAGCCGCATGAACTGGCCTGGCGACATCGCGGCAGGACTGATCTGCTCAAGCATCAGCTGACCGGAGGCGACCAGGGGCTCAATCGCCATGCCAACTCCGGCTGAGCGGTCATAGATGCTGCCCAGGGTCTCGTCGAACGCAAAAAGCGCGGGATTCTCTCCGCGTTTGGCGGCCGCGACGACGTAGCTCAGCGCGACTGATGATTTTCCGCTCCCGGCGGGTCCGATCAGCAGGGTACTGGTTCCACGCAACAGGCCGCCGCCCAGCATCTGGTCGAGTTCCGGCGACACGCTGTTGACGACGTCCTTGTTCTTTTTTATCGGCGCGTCGGATGTCACCAGCCGCGGGAAGATCTCCATGCCGCCAGTCTTGATGATGAAGTCGTGGTAGCCGCCGAAGAACTTCACGCCGCGCATTTTGGCGACACGCAGCCGCCGGCGTTCGGATCCGTATTCCAGTGTCGGCTGCTCGAGGGTGACCACGCCGTGCGCGATGCTGTGGAGCTGCAGGTCGTAGGTCTCAGATGTCATGTCGTCGAGCAGCAGAACCGTGACCTCTTTTTTGCTCAGGAACTGCTTGAGAGCGAGGATCTGGCGGCGATAGCGGAGCGGGCTCTGTGCCAGCAGACGCATCTCCGACAGCGAATCGAGAACGACGCGAAGGGGACGCTGCTGATCGATTTCGCGGAAGATCAGGCGCGTGGTCTCGCTCAGCTCGACTTCGGAGGGATGAAAGACCGTCTGCATCCCGGCACTTCCCGGATCGCCATCGGTCGGCACAACTTCAAAAATCTGTATGCCGTCGAGCACCCAGTCATGCGCACGCGCCACCGCAACCAGTTCTTCTTCCGTCTCCGACAGCGTGATGTAGAGCCCGCGCTCGCCGTTTTTCTGGCCTTCCATCAAGAACTGGAGCCCGAGCGTGGTCTTGCCAGTGCCGGGAGTGCCTTCGATGAGATGGATGCGTTTGCGGACAAATCCTCCTGCCAGGATCATGTCCAAAGCGGGCAGGCCGGAGGAAACCCGGTCCGGTTTCGTCGTCACTGAGAGATTGTTCCTTCGGTCGTTCAGGGCGAATACCCCCGACGAAAGATAGTCACTGCCCGTCCGCTTAACAGCGGCAAAATGCCACCTCGGTAATTTCTTCCGGCGATATCCGGGTTTTACCGGATGCCCGGGAGGGAACGTCATGCCGAAATTGCGGCGCAACGGATGTGGGAGCCGGTCGTTAAGGAGGGGATGGATTCCCTTTTGGCCTTCTCCCGGCTGGCCCGCGAATGGCCGAGCTGGGCCCGTTACAGCCTCACTACAGTCATTGTGCTTCTCGCGTGGGCTGCCCGCTTCGCCCTCGATCCATATCTCGCCGGCTTTCCCTACATCACGTTCTATCTTGCGATTATGGCGGCGGCGCTGATCTTCGATCGCGGATCGGGTTTCTACGCAACCGTCCTCAGCGGCATCCTTGGCTTCTATTTCTTCGTGGAACCGCGATACAGCTTCTCGATACACGACTCCGGCACAGCCATCGGAATGACGCTCTTTCTGCTCACCAGCGGCACGACGGCGATCATCATCGAAGCGCTGCATGTGTCGAACTACAAGCTGCTCAGGACACTTGCGGAGCGGCAGGCCGCCCTGGAGCAGGCGCGTCAGTCCGAGCAGGAACGCGCAACCCTGTTCGCCGAGATGGATCACCGGATCCGCAACAACCTGCAGATCGTCATCTCGATGCTGGGCATGCAGGCCAGGCAGACAAAGAACGACGAAGGCCGCGCGACGATAGAATCCGCGCTTGACCGGATCTCCGCCATGGCCCGGATTCACAATCGCCTGAGCCGGCGCGATGGCGCCGGGGTTATCGACATGCGGATGTTCATCGGCGATCTCTGCGATGACCTGCAATTCTCGCTTGTCGGTTCGCGGCCGATTGAATTTCGGTGGGAGGCCGAGTCGCATTTCCTCAGCCTCAATCAGGCGACCACCATCGGTTTCCTCATCAATGAGCTTGTGACCAATTCTCTCAAGCACGCCTTCACCGAAAGTGGTGGAACCATCACCGTGTCGTTCACCCGCGCGCCGGACGGGTTTTATCTCCTGCGGGTTGCCGATGATGGTCCGGGTCTGCCCGAAAACGAACCGGCTCGCGGCCTGGGGCATCGGCTGATTCACATTCTTGCCCGTCAATTGGGCGGTTCGATCGATGTTCAGGCAGAGGGCGGCGCTTCCCATGTGGTGCGCTTTCCGGGGCAGGACGCCGCACTGAAGATTTGAACGTACCGCAGTGCTTTTGCACCGTCGTCCAAAAAACTTTGAAACCAAAGCGAGCTTGCTTCGTATCTATGTTTGCTGTCGAACAGCAAGCGACGGCCGCGTTTATGGATCGCAAGGACCCCGTTGGCGACCTGCCAAGCACAGCCACTACCTCACCCGACGATCACGAAGTGCTGTGGCGCCCGGACACCACATCAGCCCGCTTCGCGCGCGAGGCGCAACGCCTGTTTATAGTTGCCGAATATCTGAGTACCGATGAAATGAAGGAACAGTTCCGCGACATCGCGCGGCATTACGTCGCGCTTGCGGTGCAGGCAGCAAAGTCCGAACGCAGTTCTCCAAACCACTAGCTGACGATCGGGAGCGTCAATCTGACGCTGCCGTGTCCGCCTCTTCCGCTGCAATCATTTCGAACTGCGAGAGTGTCTCTGAAGTCTCCGCTGGCCGCTGCCGCCTGAGCGAAGATTCGCTGGCGGTCAGCGTCCCCTCTTCGACGTCGGGAAGCGCCGACGGCCGGCGTTTCGGCTCGATCATTTCGAACAGCATAAGGGAGCGCCCCGGAACCGAGTGTTCCTGACGGGGCTTGAACCGCACCGGCGGTGACGCGTCCGGTACGCCCGTGTCCAGAACGCAGAGCCACTCCACGCCGCCGGCGACCTCCGGAAGCATGAACGGGACCGGGTCGTAGTGCGCATTGACGACGATCAGAAGCGTGGCATCGGATGCCCGCTTCTTGATGCCGCTGACCTGCGCACGGCCATCCAAAAGCAGACCCAGGCAGCGGGCATGCGGATCGTGCCACTGTTCCGGCGTCATTTCCGTCGCAGCCGGTGTCAGCCACGTGGCGTCCTTCACCTCCAGTTCCGCGTTGAGAACGCCGCTCAGAAACCGGCCGCGGCGCAGGAGCGGCAGGCGCTGGCGCAGTTCGATCAGAAACTGCACGAAGCCGATCAGCTTCCGGCCATTGTCATCAATGTGGTCCCATTTGATCCAGTTGATCTCGTTGTCCTGGGCGTAACTGTTGTTGTTACCGTCCTGGGTACGGCCGAATTCGTCGCCGGCGAGCAGCATCGGCGTTCCCTGCGAGAGCAGAAGCGTCGCCAGCAGGTTGCGCTTCTGCTGTTCGCGTAGCGCACAGATGTCAGGATCGTCAGTCGAGCCTTCCTGCCCGTGGTTCCAGCTGTGGTTGTTGGAGTGACCGTCGTTGTTGTCCTCGCCATTCGCCTCGTTGTGCTTGTCGTTGTAGGAAACAAGATCGTTCAGCGTGAACCCGTCATGCGCGGTAACGAAGTTCACGCTGGCCCACGGCTTGCGGCCGCGCCGGTCGAAGAAATCGCCCGAGCCGGTAAGGCGCTTGGCGAGATCGGGAAGCTTCCCTTCGTCACCCTTCCAGTAGGACCGCACCGTATCGCGATAGCGGTCGTTCCATTCCGCCCAGCCGGGTGGGAAGTGGCCGACCTGATACCCGCCGGGTCCGATATCCCACGGCTCTGCGATCAGCTTCACGCGCGATAGCACCGGATCTTGGCGGCAGGAATCGAGGAACCCGCCGCCTTCGTCGAAACCATAGGGCTCGCGCGCGAGAATGGTCGCCAGATCGAAACGGAAGCCGTCGACCCGCATCTCGGTGGCCCAGAAGCGCAGGCTGTCCGTCACCATCTGCAGCACCCGCGGATGGCTTAGGTTCAGAGTGTTACCAGTGCCGGTGTCGTTGATGTAGTAGCGCGGATTGTCAGGTAGCAGCCGATAGTACGACGCGTTATCGATGCCCTTGAACGACAGCGTCGGCCCCCGCTCATTGCCTTCGGCGGTATGATTGTAGACGACATCGAGGATTACCTCGATTCCGGCATCGTGAAACGCCGCCACCATCTCCTTGAACTCGTTCACAAAGGGCGTGGCGAGATAACGGGGATCCGGCGCGAAGAAGCCGATCGAATTGTAGCCCCAGTAATTACGGAGCCCGCGTTCCACCAGATGCCGGTCGTCGACAAAGGCATGGATGGGCAGCAGCTCGACGGCGGTGATGCCGAGATTCCTGATGTAGTCGACCACGGCATGATGCGCGAGACCGGAGAACGTGCCGCGCAACTCCGGTGGCACGGCCGGATGAAGCATCGTGTAGCCGCGCACATGGGTCTCGTAGAAGATCGAGCGGCTCCAGTCGATCCGTGGCGGGCGGACCGCCCCCCAGGTGAAGGCGCGATCAACCACGCGACATTTCGGCATCACCGGCGCGCTGTCGCGACGATCGAACGAAAGGTCTTCTTTGGTCGAGCCGATGCGATAGCCGAAATGCGCATCGCTCCACTTGATCTGCCCGACCAGGGCCTCGGCATAGGGATCGAGCAACAGCTTGTGCGGATTGAACCGGTGGCCGGCCTCCGGCTCATAGGGTCCATGGACGCGATAGCCATACACTGTCCCCGGTCTCGCATCGGGCAGATAGCCGTGCCAGACTTCGTCGGTGTATTCCGGAAGCTCAATGCGCTCGAGTTCACGCTTGCCCTCGATATCGAAAAGGCAGAGTTCGACCCTGGTCGCGTTCGCGGAGAACAGCGCGAAGTTGACGCCCAGTCCATCCCAGTTGGCGCCGAGCGGGAATGCATGACCTTCACGAACCCGCGACCGATGCAGGTGCCCGGGCGCTGCCGGCTTCTTGTTCTTTAGGGCGTTCATTGCGTCGACTACCCTTCGAGAAAATGTCCGAAGCCGCGCAGCGGCTCGATCCGGTCGCAGATGATCTTGGTGACGGCAAGGATGGGAACCGCGACGATGGCGCCCATCACCCCCCACATCCAGAACCAGAAGATCAGCGACACGATCACCAGCACGGGATTGAGGGTGAAGCGCCGCGCCAGCAGCAGTGGCGTGATCAGCTCGCCTTCCAGAATGTGAATCAGCAGATAAAGCAGCGGCGGCAGCATCGCCATGCTGAGGCTGTCGAAGCTAAGAAGACCGGCGAGCGCGAAAATCACGATCCCGGCGCAGGGTCCGAGGATGAGGACATAGTTCAACAGGAAGGCCAGCGCTCCCCACAGGAATGGGTCGGCAAGTCCGATGACATACATGGAAAGCCCGGTCGCCACGCCGACCGTGGCATTCATCAGGGTGATCGTCACCAGATAGATCGAGATATCCTCTTCCAGCTTCTGGGCGATATCGACCGCCTGCCTTTTCTTCTGAAACGTCGGTAGCGCTTCGACCAGCCGGCGCAGGAAGAGATCGCCGGTCACCAGCAGGAAGAACAGCAAAAGCAACGTGGTGAGAACGCCGGCGACCACTGTCCATGTGGCAGTGAACAACGCGCTCGCGATGCCGGCACTCTTCACTTTCACCGGGGTTGCACCGTCTGTCGGCTCCTCGGCGACTTTTTCCGCCTGTTGAAGAACCTGGCGCACCGTATCGAGCGGTCGTGTCAGGATGCTGAGATGCTGCTCAAGCCGTGGGATGCCGTCCGCAAGTTTGCCCGCCCAATTTGAAGCGGGCGCCGACAGCATGGCGAAGAATCCAAAGAACCCGATGATCACGACGGCAATGACCAGAACCGCGCTCATTGCGCGCGGCACATAGAGCCTTTGCATAAACCGGATTGCCGGCTGGAGCAGAAGCTTCAGTACGAAAGCGACCATGATCGGCAGCACCACGTCCCGGGCAACGTAGAGTGCGGCAAACGCTGCCAGGAAGAACAGGCCACCGAGAAAGATGCTCTTTGGGTCGCGCGGCAGCACAAGCTCGGCGCGATCGTCATCCGCTGTGGCTACCTGTGGCGTGGCAGCGACAGCGCGGCTTTCAACCGGACCGGAGGGAGCAAGCGCTTCAGACATTCCAGCCGCCGGGCACAAGCCAATTGGGCCACGAGGAGCCGTGGACGGCTAATCAACGTTGCCCGCAGGCGGATGCCGCAAAGCCGGAATGCTTGTCACAGGAATGTTCCGCGGGTGTGCTCTTAAGGGCGTCAGCGACCGATGGCGTCCGCTGCCGACGTCTGATGCACGTTCTCCGTCAAGCGAAGATCGTTCGGCCGGCTCTCGCGGACCAGCACGAAATCGATGGCCGACCCCTGCTCGATGGTCCGGAACGCAACAGTGACACCACGCTCGTCCAGCCACACCGTGTCTTTCGTGTCGCTGAGGATCTCATAACGTTGCAGCTTTACCTTCCGGCCGTCTCCCGCAATGACCTCTTCATCACGGCGCGAAAACTGGGCCTTCAGCACCTTGCCGTTGCTGGTCAGCATCAGGGATTCGGCGTCGAAGATTTTCGGCGACCATGGGTTCGATGGGCGGACATTCGCCGGAGCCACGATGGTACCGGCCGGTGACGTGACGATAAACCGGTCGCCATCGGCCTCGCCAACCACGGCCATGCGGCTGCCGTTGATGGTGGTCAACCCATGGAAGCCGATCATGCGGTCGCCCCGCCAGCTTTCCAGCCGCGTGGCGTCCTGCCGATAGACCGTGATGCCCGCCAGCTTGACCGCGATCCGGATCTCCGACGTGACCTGGGTGGCTTCGCCCTGCCGGTCCACGGCATTCGTATAGCTGCCGATATCACCGTATTCCGGGTGAATGACGCGATATTCGTAAATTTCAGGCGAGGCCGCGCCGGCGACCGAGGCTGCGATGGCGGCAAAGGCGAAGGATGTCGCGGCGATGAAACGGGTCACCAGGGAGTTCACGGATGCCAACCTCAGTGAAACGGATATAAGCCAGACCGTCGGCTTCGTAACTCGGGGTTTCCCCAAGAGTTCCGGCGGGAAGTACTGACTTGTCCACTTTCTGCCCCATGGGCTGGGTCAAACCGGAACAGCCCATGACCTGCCCCTAGACGGGCAGACCGGCCTTTTCGGCGTTGGGAACGCTGGCCAGCATGGTCTTGGCCAGCTCGTGCTCGGCCATGACCACGACCGAGGCTCCGTGCTGACGAAGATGCTGGATCTCCGCTTCGGAATGAGCGCGGGCAATGATTGACAGGCCGGCATGGATAGCCCGCGCCTGCTCCACCGCCTGACCGCCTTCGAACGCATTGGGTACCGCGACCATCAGACAGCGGGCTGCGGCAAGATTCGCAGCCTTGAGCACGTCAGGGTCGGCGGCATTGCCATCGATCGCTTCAATGCCTTCGCTCTTCAGATGGTGCACGAGGTCCACGTTGCTTTCGATGACCAGAAGCGGCGCCCCGGCCCGCCGCAGCTCGGCACCCAGATAGCTGCCGACCCGGCCGTAGCCGATCAGCACGATGTGATCCGTCAGAGTGGTGACCGGAATCTCCTCACGCGTCGGCGTCTCGACACCAGTCGTAGCAGCATCTTCCACCGGACGGCTGCGCTCCCAGCGCTTCATCTTCCAGTCCAGCAGGCTGAACACCGCCGGATTGAGCATGATCGACAAGATCGCGCCGGCGAGGATGAGATCCTGACCCTGCTCGGGCAGCAAGGACAGAGCCACGCCGAGGCCGGCGAGGATGAATGAGAACTCGCCGATCTGCGCCAGGCTGGCCGAAATCGTCAGCGCAGTCGAGACCGGGTGGCCGAAGGCGCGGACAATCACGAAGGCAGCCGCCGATTTACCGAGCATGATGATGAGCAATGTCGCCAGAACCGGCAAAGGCTCACGAATGAGGATCGTCGGATCGAACAACATGCCGACCGAAACGAAGAACAGCACCGCAAACGCGTCGCGCAGCGGCAGGGTTTCGGAAGCAGCCTGCTGGCTGAGCGGCGATTCGCTGAGGATCATGCCGGCGAAAAAAGCGCCCAGCGCGAAGGATACGTCGAACAGCGCCGCCGCGCCGAAGGCGACGCCCAGTGCGATCGCCAGAACGGCCAGCCGGAACAGCTCCCGCGAGCCGGTGTGCGCCACATAGTGCAGTAACCACGGGATCACACGGCGGCCGATGATGAGCATGAAGGCGACGAACGCCACGACCTTGCCGAGCGTGATCGCCAGCGGCGTCATAAGGCTCTCGATGCTGGCCCCTGTGCCGCCCAGCAAGATGGCGCTCAGGGGTGGCAGCAACACGAGGGTTACCACCATCGCCAGATCCTCGACGATCAGCCAGCCGACTGCGATGCGCCCGCGTTCCGTCTCGATCAGTCGGCGTTCCTGCATCACCCGCAACAGGACGACCGTACTCGCCACCGACAGGGCAAGGCCGAAGACAATGCCGGCCCCCAGCGACCAGCCTAATGCCGCGGCAAGGCCCATCCCGAGCAGCGTGGCGACCAGGATCTGTCCGATGGCGCCCGGAATCGCGATCGCTTTCACCGACAACAGATCGTCGAGCGAGAAATGCAACCCGACGCCGAACATCAGCAGGATGACGCCAATTTCCGCCAGCTGCGTGGCCGCGTTCTGGTCCGCAACAAAGCCAGGCGTGAAGGGGCCCGCGATGACACCGGCGAGCAGATATCCGACCAGCGGCGAGATCTTTAGCCGATGCGCCAGGGCGCCCAGTGCAAATGCCAGCACCAGGCCCATAACGATGGTCGAGATCAGTTCCGTGTCATGCGGCACAAGCGAAAAACCCCGTCGGCGGTTGCGGTTCCCGCTAACTTCTCATGTCCGGCACTGGATTCGAAGCATTTAGAACCGCTAGACGCGAGTCTTGATCAGGCCGTTACGAGGGCCGCGCCTTCGCGCCGTGCGACGATGTCGCGCAGCGAGTCCGGCCACGGTGTCGATTTGCGCGTGGCCTGATGCGTGTAGACCCAGACCATCTCGCCGGTTGCGAGCGGCTCGCCGCTCGACGGACGAAAGACGGCAACTGTGAAAGTAAGACTGGAGCGGCCCAGGCGCGCCACGCGCGCGCAGACATCGACGGGATCGTCGAAGCGCACCGGTGTCGCAATATCCACCGTCGAGCGCACGACATGGATCGCGGCACCGGCCGCGCGCTCGGTGGTGCGGATATCGAAAGGCAGTGCCCGCATATATTCAACGAGAGTTGTGCCGAAATACGTCAGGTAATGCGCGTTGAACAAATGCCCGCGGCGGTCGGCTTCCGCGTAGCGCACGCGGAAGGGATGGGAAAACCAGAAGGCGTCGCGGCTGGCGGGGATCACCGGAAGAGATTCAGGATTCGACAAGCCGCGATCCTTCACGCTGCCGCAACACCGCACGCAGCTTTTCCGGAATCGGGGTCGGCTTGCGCGAAGTTTGGTCCGTGTTGACCCACACCACTTCGCCGGTCGCCAGAAGATCGCCGGACCCCTTGGGAAAAATCGCCAGCAGCAGGGTCAGGCTGGACCGACCGATGCGGGCGGCGCGGGCCGCCACGTCGAGCTCGTTGTCGAAGCGGATCGGCGCCTTGTATTCAACAACACAGCGAACGGTGTGGAAGTCGGCGCCGCTGGAATGCGCCTCGGCGAACAGGTCGTAGTCCAGCGCCCGGAAATATTCGGTGATCGCC
Source organism: Alphaproteobacteria bacterium (assembly GCA_965279355.1). Taxonomy (GTDB): domain Bacteria; phylum Pseudomonadota; class Alphaproteobacteria; order CACIAM-22H2; family CACIAM-22H2. The sequence continues at coordinate 2,876,375 of OZ257155.1, forward strand.
GTGTCGTAATAGGTGAGGTAATGCGCGTTGAAGACGACACCCTGCTGGTCGACTTCCGCATAGCGGACCCGCAGGGGAAACGTAAATCCGTAGTCGTCACGTGTCGTCACGATCATCCCATCCGCTGATGGGCCTGTTCTATCGCCGAACGGCACGGATCGCCAGCCTGCGCTCCGCCGTCACCTGTGCGACGGCGGAGCGCCGCTGGTCCGGCTTACCAGGAGAACGGAAAGATCACCGTGATGGACGGCGGCGGGGCATAGACCACCGGCGCCGGGTGGTAGAAATGCCTGGGCTGGATATAGACCGGCACGGGATGACCATGTCCGCGTACGGGCTTGTACGCATGGTGATGGTGCCCCTTTTTGGCATGTCCCCAGTTTTCATGGTGAGGCCCGGCCTGGGCCGGCGTCGTCACCCCAACCGTCAGGGAAACAAAGCCAATCGCGGCAATCGCCAAAAGAGCTTTGCGAACCATGTCATAGCCCCTCCTTGCGGGCCTCCGGTCAGCGACCGGCAGGGGGACAACGGCAGACCGGGGCTCCTTCTTCCACCCCCGCCTTGTCCCCAATTTTTCAAGGCAGCAGACCGACTTAGCCCCGAGACAGCGGCCGTCCGGGCTGTCATAATTCGGTGACGTCGCAATCCTCAATCGGCCCCAGAGGCCCAGCGGATTTCCCCGAAATGTTCATGCGCCTGTACCGGTCCCTCATGCCGAGGGAAGAGAAGTTCGTCGAGCGTTTCCAGCAGCATTCCGAGCACATCGTCGCGGCCGCCGAGGCGCTGACCACCATCGTCGCCGCTACCGGCGATTTCGACGAGGCGTTCCGGATCATCCGCCAGCGCGAGAGCGCCGCCGACCTCGTCACCAAGGAAACGCTGGAGGCGATCCACCGCACCTTCATCACGCCGTTCGACCGGACCGAGATCCACGACCTGATCGTGGCGCTGGACGACACGATCGACATCATCGAGGAAATCGCCCAGCGCATCGTCATCTACCGGGTCCTGAATTTCACGCCGCAGATGGTCAAGCTGGCGGAGACGATCCGCAACTGCGCGATCCTGGTCAATTCCGCGATGCCGCTGCTCGACCAGGTAACGCGCAACGCCAATCTCCTGCGCGAGATCGCGATTCAGGTCTCCACGCTAGAAGGCGCGGCCGACGCCACGCTTCGCGACGGTCTGGCCCTTCTCATGAAGGGCGGCGGCGATCCGATCGTCATCATGACCTCGAAGGAAATCTACGAGCTCCTCGAAAACGCCATCGACCGCTGCGAGGACGTGATCAACGTCATCCAGGGCATTGTCATCGAACATGTCTGATTCGGAGCTCGGCCGATGACCGGCGGCGAAGTTGCGTTTTCGATCCTGGTCTTTCTGGTAATCGTCGCTCTGGCCTTCGATTTCCTGAACGGCATGCACGACGCGGCGAACTCTATCGCCACCATCGTCTCGACGCGCGTGATGTCGCCGCAATACGCGGTGTTCTGGGCGGCATTTTTCAATTTCATAGCCTTCCTCTTCTTCGGCCTGCACGTCGCCAATACGATCGGTAAAGGCCTGGTGCTGCCGGAGCTGATCGACACTCACGTGATCTTTGGCGCGCTGGTCGGCGCCATCTCGTGGAATCTCATAACCTGGTGGGGTGGCATTCCTTCCTCCAGCTCGCACGCGCTGATCGGCGGCCTCGTGGGCGCCGGCGTCGCCAAGGCCGGGTTGGGCGCGGTCGTGTGGTCGGGACTGACTGTAACCGGCATCGCCATCTTCCTGTCGCCGCTCATCGGCATGCTGCTGGCGATGCTGCTGGTCCTGATCGTGTCATGGCTGTTCGTGCGAGCAACACCCTTCAGTGTTGATCGCCGCTTCCGGCAACTGCAATTCGTTTCCGCCTCACTCTACAGCCTCGGCCATGGCGGCAATGACGCCCAGAAGACGATGGGCATCATCGCCGTCCTGCTCTACTCACAGGGCATGCTGGGCGGCGAGTTCTATGTGCCGTTCTGGGTGGTGATCACCTGCCAGGCCGCCATGGGCCTGGGCACACTGGCCGGCGGCTGGCGCATCGTGAAGACGATGGGATCCAAGATCACCCGACTGACACCGATGCAGGGATTCTGCGCCGAAACCGGCGGCGCCATCATGCTCTTCGTCGCCACCGGCTTTGGCATTCCTGTCTCCACCACGCACACCATCACCGGCGCCATTGTCGGCGTTGGGACGGCCCGGCGGGTTTCAGCCGTCCGCTGGAACGTAGCGTCAGGAATTTTGGTCGCCTGGGTTATTACCTTGCCGGCCGCCGGTATCATGGGTGCGGCAGCCTATTACCTGTCTATGTTCTGGTGACTTGCGCTCCCGTGGCGCCGGCCTCACATTGGCAACAGGCTGTCGGGTGGAGGTGTTCGATGTCGAACAGGCTCGTTGCAGGAATTCTCGGATCGTTTGCCGTACTGCTGGTTGCGTTGAGCGCAGCGGCACCGGCTGAAGCCCATGGCCGGCGCTCAAGCGTCTTCTTCGGCTTCAACGCTTACTATCCGCCGCATTACTACTACCCGCCGCCGTATTACTATGCGCCGGCGCCGGTTTATTACGTACCGGCGCCCGCCTATTACCCGCCGCCGGGCGCCACCGTGCCGGTGCAACCGCCGCAACCGCAGCCCTACTGCCGCGAATATCAGGGCAATGCGACGATCGACGGCACCAATCAGCCGTTTTACGGTACCGCCTGCCGCCAGCCCGACGGCACCTGGCGGATCGTCAATCAGAAGCAGGCGCAATAGTAACGAAACGACTGACATCCCGACTTTCGTCAGGGTGACAGGTCTTTCTCTAAGCTGTCTCCGCCACCAAATCGACGAGAGCCGCCGTCAGCCGCCCGTCCAGTGACGCGAGTTCATTCAGCACCGTGAAATGGTTGTGGCCGGATGTTTCGACATAACGCCCGGGCAGACCCTTGGCGGCCCAGGCCGCGTGATACTCCCGTGACTGGCGCACGAATTCCGCAAGCTCGCCGCTACCCACCGCGACCACCAGCGGCGGCGCCTTGGCCGGAAGATTGAATTGCGGGCTGTTGCGGCGCGCGATCACTTCATCAAGCGCCAGCGTTTCGTTGATCTGTCCAAGGCGGATCGGCTCGAGATCGAACACGCCGCTGATCGCCAGTCCGGCTCGAACGCCTTTTTCAGTCATCGCCATCGCGGTCAAATGACCGCCAGCCGAATGGCCGGAGAGAATGAGCCTATCCGGATCGCCGCCCAGCCTGGCGAGATTTGCGCGCAGCCAGACGATCGCCTGTTTGATCTCGGCAACGATCTGCTCGAACGAAACGGCCGGGGCCAGCGTGTATTCGATATTGGCGACGCTGATCCCGTTTGCGAGCGGGCCTTCGGCAACGAAGCTGTACATTTCCTTATCCGTCGCGCGCCAGTAGCCACCGTGGATGAAGGCCAGGGTCGGTGCGCCTTTGCCCGCGGCGAAGTAGTCGATGCGATTGCGTGGCCGGTCGCCGTAGCGAAGGTCCGCATTCGGCCTATGTTTGGCGACCAGTGCCGCACTGCGCGCCGTGAAGTCGGCGACCATGCGCTCCCTTCCGGGCACTCCGCCGATGGCAGCGCCATTGTCATAGGCGGCGTCGAGCGCCGCGCGATCCATTCCGCGATAAAGCTGCATATGTCGTTCCCCCCGTTCCTCACCGATACGTCAGAGCGGGCGTGGAAACAACCGGCTTGGTGGAGAGGCCGTTAGGGGCGGTGCGGTGCGTTGCCCGGCGCGCGGGTGAGCGGCTTGCCCGGCTGCGGAACTCGGGTGCCGCCCAGCGAATTCTGCTGCTGGCCCTTCTGCTCGGCGCGCTGTTTGGAACGTGCCCGCAAGTCCTGAATCTGTTGCTGCTGGCGAATGTCGCGCGCACTCGGCAACGCGGTGGGCGGATTGGATTTCTGCGCCAAAGCCGGCGCGATCACCGGCGTACAAAGGGCGAGCCCCAGCAGCAGCGCGGTAACTCTCATCGGCCGTCCTGGCTGGCAAACAACGTCCGGGCCTCGTCGGCCCGCTCGTCGTTCTCGGCACATTCCGCCCATGGCTTGTCGCGAATATCCAGCATCTCGAAATAATAGGGCGGACGCCACCGCACGAGAAAGTAAATATCGCGCGAGCCCTTATTCCGATCCTGCACCGACACACCGACCTGCCACCGGTTGACGCTGCATTGCTGCGTCACGCCGGCAAACGTACCTTTCGGCGCGCCACCGTCGTGCAGCCGATCGTGCCAGCGCTCCAGCAGCGGGCGCGCGCCCGGGCGAACCCAGGCGATGCTGTCGACCCAGCGCTGGGTCAGCCAGTCCTCGGTGAAACCGCGGGGACCCAGCGCTACCGGGTCGACCCGTTTGATATCCTCGCCGTCGACCACGAAACTGCGGACGACCCGCCGACTGCCGACTTTAATGTCGATGCTGGGGGCGGCGAATTCCACCATGGCGGCGCCGGGCGTGACGCTCCCGGTAATCGGCGGCTCGATGCCGATCACGGCGAGCTCGCTGCGGTTCATCAGCAGCTTTGCGTCGAAACGGTCCTCGTTCAGCCGCCAGAGGCGGTAATAGACCGGCTGGGGATCGGACACGCAATCCTGCCGGCTTCCAAGCGACAGAATCAGATGGTCCCGGCGATCGCGGTCGGCCGGCCTTGAGATCAACACGGAATGAATTGTCTGCGGCGCATACTGCTCTTGGGTATAGACAACCTGCTCGCCGCGCCAGACGCGACGCCAGCGATCCTTCCGCCATTCATAGGCATAAGCCGATTCATCGAAGCCGCAGGCGATGCCGATGGCGGTCCTGACGATCAGGAACTGTCCGCTCTGCTGGCGGCGAATTTCAACGGCGCCGAGAAAACCCAGGCTGTTGAAGGTCTCGCCGGCGCCACAGCGATTCTCGATCACCTCTTCACTGGTCTGACACGCAAGATCGGCGCCGCGCAGTTCCTGATTCAGCCGCGATCCCAACATCGCATCGTCACCGTCGCGCGGATGAAACAGAAGGCGCGTTTCAACCCATTCGCGTAGAAGCGTCTTTACCGCCTCGAATTGCGGGGTGGCACCGCGCGTCGCCGGATTGGCGTCGGGACTGACCAGCATCGGCCGCAAGGCGACGCGCAGATCCGCGAGGTAGCGATCCTCGGCGCGTGGCGCGGCGCCTGTCGCGAGAAAATAAATGGTCAGTAAGAAGACGCCGATAAGCCAGCGACTGCGCATGTCGAGCCCCTGTTCGTGGCCAATCGAGGGGCCAATTGGCCCCGAACCGGCCGAGGGGTCGAGCGGCAACTTTGTAGCAGGGAATGTCCGACTGGACACGCGGCTGAAAATCGTAAAGTTTCAAACCTGTGCTGGGCGCCAAGGCCCGGATAACGCTATTTGAAACTGATTTTCCCTTACGCATGAGCGTCGCCCATCCGTTTGCCCTTACCGGAAAGATCGCGCTGGTCACCGGCGGCGGTCGCGGTCTGGGCTATGAGATCGCCAGGGCCTTGGCGCAGGCCGGTGCCAAGGTCGTCATTAACGGCCGTGACTCCGGGCGCCTCATCGAAGCCGCGCGGACGGCGGCCCGCGAAGGCCTGCCGATGGAGATCGCCGCCTTTGACGCCAGCGGACCGTCTGCCGCGCGTTCAGTCGAGGCAATCGGCCACCGTCACGGGCAGCTCGATATCTTCGTGAACAATGTCGGAATGCGGCATCGCAAGACGCTCTTCGAATCGAGCGAAGACGATATCCGGTCCGTCATCGAAGCCGATCTTGTCGGGCCGTTTCTCATCGCGCGGGCGGCTGCCTCGCTGATGGTGCCGCGGCGCAGCGGCCGCATCATCAACATGGCGTCGATCGCGGGGCCCATCGCACGTGCCGGAGATTCCGCCTACACCGCCGCCAAGGGTGGCCTCGCCGCTTTGACGCGGGCCCTCGCGGTCGAACTCGGCCCGCACAACATCACGGTGAATGCCATCGCACCCGGCTTCTTCAGAACCGAGGCGAACGACGCCATCCTTTCCGATCCGGAGAAAGAACGCTGGTTTGCCTCACGCACGGCCCTTGGCCGATGGGCGGAGCCAAAGGAAATTGCCGGCGCCGCCGTCTATCTGGCGTCCGATGCCGCGTCCTTCGTCACCGGCCATGTGCTGACAGTGGACGGCGGCACCAGCGTGATGTTCTGAGTATCAATTCAGTGTGACGCCAGCAGACTTGATGATCGGCGCGTAGCGGGCGATGTCGGATCTGATCAACGCGGCAAACTGCTCCGGCGTGTTGGTCACGATATAAAGACCCTGCTCCTGCGCCTTGGTCTGAATTTCCGCATTCGCCATTTCCCTGACCGCCACGTCGCGGATCGCGCGGATTACGCTGTCGGGCGTACCGGCCGGCGCGACGAGGCCGAACCATGCGTCGGATGACAGTTGCGGGAAGCCGGATTCCGCCAGGGTCGGCACATTGGGCAGCACCGCCATGCGTTGCGGCGAGCTGACCGCCAGCATCCGCACCGCGTTGTTCTCCACATGCGGCTTCAGCACGAGATAGGAACTGAACGACATTGCAACTCGTCCGGCGGCCACTTCCAGGGCGGCCGGCGCGCCGCCGCGGAACGGCACGTGCAGGAGCTGCGTGCCCGCCGCCTGGGCAAACATTTCCGCCATCAGCTGGCCGAGCGAGCCTGGCCCCTGCGAGGCATAGTGCAAACCGCCCTGCGTCCTGCGCGCGAGATCGGCGAGCTCCGCCACGGTCTTTGCCGGCGAGGCTGCCGGCACGGCGAGGATCGACGGGAACGCGAAAAGCAGCGTCACGGGCTTGAAGTCGCGGACCGCATCGTAGGGCAGGTCCTTCATCGCGGTGGGGTTGATGGCAAAGGCGCCGGTATCGGCCACCAGCAACGTCGTGCCGTCGGTCGTGCCCTGCTTGGCCGCCATCGCCGCGACCACGCCACCGCCGCCGGTCCGGCTTTCGATCACGACATTCGGTCCGCCCGAGGCACCGATACGCTGACCGAGCAGGCGGACGATGAGATCGACCCCGCCGCCCGGCGCGTAAGGGTTCACGATCTTGATCGGCCGGTCCGGCATCTGGGCCGTCGCCGGTGCGAGTGCCAGTAAGGTCAGTCCAATCGTGAGAATCGCGGCTTTGCAAAACAGGCGGCCGGCCATTTGCGTCTCCCCGTTTTTATAGAAAGCCCGCTCCGGAATAGAAAGGGCGCGATGGCGTTTTCCGCCATCGCGCCCTGAGTATCGACGCTGAGCGTCAGCCTTGCGTCATTGCGGCTCGATCTTCGCGAGCCTTACATACTCGCCCCAGTTCTTGATGTCGGCGAGCAGACGCGCCTGACCCTGGGCCGGGGTTTCGATCAGCGGATCGCCACCGAAGCTGTTGAGGAACTTCTTGGTTTCGTCGCTGCCGACGACCTGCTTGAAGACCTCATGGATGCGCTGCTTGGCCTGCGCCGGAACGCCGACCGGCACCATCGCCGCCCACCAGCCGGTGAGGTCCATCGGGATGCCCTGCTCGGTCATGGTCGGCAGGTCGGGCACGGCAGCGAGACGCTGCGCGGTGCTGACCGCCAGGATCTTCAGACGGCCCTCACGCATGTTGGCCAGCGAATAGACCGGGTCATGCATGCCGTAATCGACGGTGCCGTTCACCTGGTCGCCCAGCGAGTCCGGAGCCGTACGGTAGGCTACCTCGACAACCGGCAGGTCCATCTTAGCCTTGTAGAGCTCGCCCATGATCTGGCCGGTCGGCGCAGCGTAACCGTAGGTCGCCTTGGAACCCTTCTGCTTCAGATAAGCAGTCAGGTCAGCAACATTCTTCCACGGCTTGTCGGGCGTCACCACCAGCATGAAGGGCTGGCGGTTGATGGTCGCCAGGACTTCGATCTGCTTGGCGGCATCGATCGGCGGCTTCTTGAAGAGATGCTGGTTGGCCGCGACGGCGCTGCCGGCATGCACGAAGATCGTGTAGCCATCCGGCTTGGCACGCGCGACGAATTCCTGCGCGATATTACCGCCGGCGCCCGCACGGTTGTCGACGATGATGTTGCGGTTGAACACCGGGCGCGTCTTCTCGGCGAAGAAGCGCACCAGCACGTCCGCGCCGCTGCCGGCGGGGAAAGCGCAGATGAAGCGAATATCCTGGTTCGGATAGTCCTGCGCCGTCGCCGGCGAGATGCCGAGCCCGGCCAGCACGGCGAGCGCCGCCGCCCCGAAGGTCCGTCTTGATACTGTTGTCATGTGTCTTCCCTCTCTAGATAAAGAACGATTGTGAGCTCAATTTAATCCGCCTTGGCACCCGATGCTTTGACAATCGGCGCCCAGCGCTCAATTTCCGTCTTGATGAAGTTATCGAACTCCGCCGGCGTGTTGGTGGTTGGGTCCATGCCGATGCCCTTCATGCGCTCAACCATGTCGGGGGCCTTCAACACCGTGGCGACATCGGCGGCGATCTTCTCAATGATCGGGCGCGGCGTGGCCCTCGGCGCGACCAGGCCGGTGATGCTGACCACGCTGTAACCGGGAAAGGTCTCGCCGACAGTCGCGATTTCCGGATTGCTCGGCGCGCGCGCCGGGCTGGTGATGGCAAGCGCCTTGACCTTGCCACCCTGGATGTTCGGCAGCGATGCGTAAAGAGGATCGATCTGCAGCTCGATGCGGCCCGAGAAGATATCGGGATAGGCGGCATTCGAGCTGCGATACGGCACATGCACCATATCGAGACCAGCCATAGTGTTGAGCAGTTCGCCGGCAAGGTGCAGCGAGGTGCCGGCACCGCCGGTCGCATAGGACAGCTTGCCGGGATTGCGCTTTCCATAGGCAACCAGCTCGGCAATGTTGTTCGCTGGCAAGTCCATCTTGGCGACGATCGCGATATGCGACACCGCAACCAGCGTAATGCCGGCCAGATCCTTCACGGTGTCGTAGGGCATGTTGCTGCGAAGGCTGGGATTGATCACCAGCCCGGTGATCGCGACACCGATCGTGTAGCCGTCCGCAGGCGACTTGGCGACCATATCGATGCCGACAACCGAGCCGGCACCCGGCCGGTACTCGACCAGGACGTTCTGCCCCCACAGGGCACTCAGCTTGTCGGACAGCATGCGGGCAATAATATCGACCGGACCGCCGGCGCCGAACGGCACGACAAACCGGACAGGTTTGTTGGGGTAGGCCTGGGCCATGACGTCGGCCGGAAGGGCAATGCCCAGCAAAGCCGCAAACAATGCGGCAGCACCAAAACGCTTCATTGTCGCCTCCCTGAGTTCTTTAATTTTGCTGGTGTCCGGCACGAAGTTTTACCCGTGCCGGACCGACCCGTCGATATTCGTTTTTATCGGCCGGCCCGAGTGGGACGACCGGTTAAAAAACATGCACCCGGCAAGCGTGCGTCAATCCACAGCCTTGGCGCCCGATGCCTTCACCACAGGTGTCAGTTTCTCGATCTCGGCCTTGATATAGGCGTCGAACTGATCGGGCTTCATGCTCATCGGCTCCATGCCGATGCCCTTCATGCGCTCAACCATGTCGGCCATTTGCAGAACCCGGCCGACATCGGCGGCGATCTTTTCGACGATCGGCCGCGGCGTGGCACGCGGCGCGATCAGGCCGGTGATGCTGAGGACTTCCAGTCCCGGTACCGTGTCCATGATCGTTGGGATGGTCGGCGAGCTTTCGGCGCGCTGGCGGCTGGCGATCGCCAGCGGCTTGATCAGGCCGCCTTTGATGTTTTCCTGCTGCGCATAGAGGGTGTCGATCTGCAGCTGGATGCGCCCACCCAGCAGGTCGGGAACAGCAGCCGAACCGCCGCGATAAGGCACATGCACGAGATCGATGCCCGCCATCGATTTCAGAAGCTCACCCGTCAGATGCATCGACGTGCCGTTGCCGGGCGTTCCGTAATTCAGCTTGCCCGGATTGGCTTTCGCATAGGCGATCAGCTCCCGGATAGTGTTAAACGGCTGATCCTTGTTCGCGAGGAGCAGCAGGTGCGAGATCGACACCATGGTGATCCCGGCGAGATCCCTGGTGGTGTCGTAGGGCAGGTTATCGCGCAGGCTGGGATTGATCACGAACGCGGTGATGGCGATACCGATCGTGTAGCCGTCTGGCGCCGACTTGGCGATCGCATCGGTGCCGATGACCGATCCGGCGCCCGGCTTGTACTCGACAACGACGTTCTGGCCCCAGATCGGGCTCAGCTTGTCGGCCAGCAGCCGCGCAATGATATCGGTCGCCCCGCCCGGCGGGAACGGCACGATCAGGCGAACCGGCTTGGTGGGGAACGTCTGCGCCGCGGCGAACCCCGGCAAGGCCAGCGCGCCCAGCACGGCGAGAAGTCGGATAAGAGTCTTCATGGTTTCCTCCCTGGTGTCCGGGCTTGGTCGCCGGGTTATCCCGCACGATACCGGTGAGCGGCGGCGGAAACAATGCGTGCGGAAATCGCCGGCCGGTTCCTGTAGTCTGCCGCTGCCCACACATTGAGCGAGACCATGAAAGACATCGTCGCCGAGCTTGCCCCGACCGGTTCCCTGCGCGCCGGAATCAACCTGTCCAATTTCCTGCTGGTCACCGGCCGCGCGCCGTCCGGCGATCCGGTCGGCGTCGCCCCCGACATGGCGGCCGAGATCGCGCGCCGGCTTGGCGTGCCGCTCAAGCTCGTGCCGTTCAAAACGCCGGGCGAGCTGGCGGATGCCGCCGGCCAGAACCTCTGGGATATCGGCCTGATCGCCGACGAGCCGGCGCGCGCGGCTGTCATGACCTTCACGCCTGCCTATGTGGAGATCGAAGCGACCTACATGGTGCCGAAAGACTCGCCGCTGAAAACGATCGCCGATGTCGACAGCAAGGGTGTGCGCATCGTCGTTGCCGGGCGAACCGCCTACGATCTCTGGCTCACGCGCAACATCAAGAACGCGGAACTGGTGCGTATCGACGGGCTCGGCGCCGCCTTCGAGACCTATCACGGCGGCGGTTACGACGCGCTGGCGGGCCTCAAGCCCGGCCTGCTGGCGGATGTCGAGAGGACATCGGGAGCGCGTCTCGTGGACGGCCGGTTCACCGCCGTCCAGCAGGCGATCGGCACCGGCCGCGCGAATGAAAAGGGCGCAGCCTTCCTGCGCGGCTTCGTGGATGAAGCAAAGAAGTCGGGCTTCGTGGCCGGCCTGATCGAGAAGCACAAAGTCCGCGGCCTGTCGGTCGCGTCGTAAGCGCTATTTCTCGTCCAGCTGCAATTCGCGATTGAGGCGCGGCGTGACGCGGCGCTCCTCGGCGATTTCCTCGGCGCGCTCGATTTCCTCCGACGTCAGCTGCGGACGGAGCCGATCCAGCGCGAGGACGGCGCCCGTCGAGCGAATCCCCGCTGCCAGGGTGTGCCAGGCATAGGCTTCCACAGGATCGTGCGGCACGCCGTTGCCATGCTCGTAGCGCTGACCCATTTCGGCCTGCGATTCCGCATCGCCGGCCAACGCCGCGCGACGGAAATATTCCGAGGCCTGCCGGGGATTGCGGCTGTTGCCGGCATGATCGTTGATCTTGCCGAGCAGCCGCATGCCCAGCGGCGAGCTGACACTGAGCCTGGTGCCGATGAGCTGCGCCTTCACGCGATCCGCGCGATGCCATGGCGTTCCATAGAGGTCGATGATGCCGCGCACGTAATCGGCCTGGGCCGATCCCTGCTCCGACGCGCTATCAAGCAAGGTGATCGCCTTCTTGAATTCCGCCTCGGTATGGCCGGGCGCCACCAGGATCGCAGCAAGCCTGGCCTGCGCCTCGGCGCTGCCGTCGGCGGCGGCCAGCGTGTACCATTTGCGCGCCTCTTCACGGTCGACATCGACGCCAAGGCCGAGATCGTAACTGAGGCCGAGCTCCAGCCACGCCGTGGCATCGCCGGATTCCGCGGCATCGCGCATGTATTGCAGCGCCAGCTCGCTATGGCGGGCCACGCCGATCCCGTCGCGCAGCATCTGTCCCGCGCACGCCGCGCCGGCACCGCTGCCCATCGCCGCCGCATCCTTGAACAGGCGGAACGCCGCCGCTTCGTCCTTGTCGACGCCGTAGCCGCGCAGAAGACAGATGCCCATGTTGACCTTGGCGACATCGAGGCCGGCTTCCGCCGCCGCGTTGAAGCGCTCGGCTGCCTTCACCGGATCCTGCTCGACGCCTTTGCCCTCGGCATACATGAAGCCGAGGTTGTTCATCGACGGCGGCAGGCCGCGATCGGCTTCCTCGGTGAAGATCTTGGCCGCCATCCCATAATGGCGGCGGGCCTGATTGACGTCGCCGTCAAGCGCCAGGCCATGCTCGTGCATGAAGGCAAGGCAGAACGCGGAGAACGCGCGTCCCTGACGATGAATGCGGTCGAACGTCTCGCGCGCCAGCGCCTCGTTCTTCGGCAGGCCTTCGCCGCGATAGGAGCGCAACGCGCGCTGCAACTCCTGCCACGCGTCGCGATGCTCGTTGGCCTCCGTCAGGTAGACCATGGCGAAATAACGATCCATGTTCCGATCCTAGCATTTGCCTAAAGACCCCGGTAGTGAGGCTAACGCCCTTATAAGAAATGCAGTTTTCCGAGTCGCTCCTTTCACCAGCCTTCCGGAAGCGGTGAAATTCCGGCGACGATTTACTTTTCGTCGAGCTGCAGCTCGCGGGACAACCGGGGCGGGATGCGGCGTCCGGCGGCCATGTCTTCGGCGCACCGGAGATCGGAGAGCGAGAGCTGCGGCCGCAGCCGGTCGAGCGCGCCATCCGCATCGGTGGCGCTCACAGACGACGCGAGCAGAAACCACGCGTAGGCTTCCGGGATATCGCGGCCAACACCGTCTGCGCGTTCGTAGCGCATGCCCATCTCGGCTTGCGCAAACGCGTCGCCGGCGAGGGCGGCCTGACGGAAATACTCCGCCGCCTGCAGGGGATCGCGCCCGACGCCGCCGCCGTGGCTGTAGATCTGCCCGAGCAGCCGCAATCCATGAACGGAGTTCCGGTCGCGCAACGCCATCGCGATCAGGCGCGCCGACATCGGGTTGGGCTTGCGCCAGCGCGCGCCATAAAGATCGAGGACGCCGCGATAGTAGTCGGCATAGTCGTTGCCCTGATCGGAGGCGAAATCGAGCAGGGTGAGCGCCTTCTTGAAATCGACTTCGCTGCGACCCGGTGCCGCAAGCAGCACGGCAAGGCGCGCCTGCGCCTCGGCACTGCCGTCGGCCGAGGCCAGCGTGTACCATTTCGCAGCCTCGTCCTTGTTCACCTTGGCGCCGCCGAGCCCGAGATCGAAGCTCAGGCCGAGCTCCAGCCACGCGATCGCATCGCCAGCCTCCGCAGCCTGCCGCAGATATTTGAAAGCCTGTTCCGAATCGGCCGCGACCGCGATTCCGTCGCGCAGCATCTGCCCGAGACACGCCGCGCCGGCGCCACTGCCGAGATCGGCCGCTTCCTTGAACGCCATGAACGCGGCGACCTCGTCCTTCTCGACACCGAAACCGGTGAGATGGCAGAGACCGAGATTGACCTTGGCGACCGAGAAGCCGGCAGCGCCGGATTGCAGGAAATAGTCGGCGGCCTTGGCGGGATTGCGCTCCACGCCTTTGCCCTCGGCGAACATGAAGCCGATGTTGTTGAGCGCCGGCGCCATGCCCTGGCGCCCCTCTTCTTCGAAGACGTCCATCGCCTGGGTGTAGTGCTGACGCGCCTTGTCCGGGTCGCGATCGACCGCCAGGCCGTTCTCATGCATGAAGGCGAGACAGAACGCCGAGAAGGCGCGGCCCTGCCGGTGAATGCGGTCGAAGGTTTCGCGGGCCAGCTCTTCGTCCTGCGGCAGGCCCTCGCCCCGATACGACTTCAGGGCCCGCTGCAGCTCCTGCCACGCGTCCCGGTGCTCGTTGGCCTCCGTGAGGTAGACCATGGCGAAATAGCGATCCATCCGACAACTCTACCACGCCGTGCGGCCCGTCCGCACGGCCTGGCTCCCCTGACAGCCTGAAACCGGAGCGTATCGCGCGGTTGCGCGGCGCCGCTCCATTAACCCCGTTATGCGCGATTTCATCCCGACCGGCGAAACTCAGGCGCCCGGAAGGAGGTCCAGCCCGTAGTGCCGCATCATCGGTTCCACGTCGCGCGACGACAAAAACCGAATGAGCGTCGCCGCATCGTCCTTGCGGGCCGAAGACGCCATGACGCCCAGCGAGAACACCGCGCGGCTTTCGACCTCCCTGGGCAACGGCCCGACGACATCGACGCCGGGCACATTCATCAGCTCGCTGATCTGCTGCACAGCGAGATCGGCCTCGCCGCTGGCCGCCGCCTCGCCCGTGAAACCCTCGGGGATGATGATCGCCCTGGCGCGCACCTCGTCTTCAATGCCAAGCCGCTTGATGAGCGCCGCGAAATGCAGGCCGCTGGCGCCGGCCCGCGAGAAGCAGACGCAACGCGCCTTGAGAACCGCTGCCTTCAATTCATCAACGGTGCCGATGGCTGGTTTGGGCGCTCCCGCCTTTACGCCGATACCGACGGTCGAGCGCACATGATCGACGGCGCTGCCCGGCGCCAGTGTGCCGTTGGCGGCAAGCTCGTCGATCTTTTCCTTGGAGAGCGCAATCACATCCGGACTGGCGCCGGCGGCCAGCCGCTGCATAAGAAGCATTGTCGGCCCCAACTCGATCTCAAGCGCGATGCCGGTCGTGCCTTCGAAGCGCTGCTTCAGATCACGCAGCGGGGCCGCGATGGTCAGAGTCGACAGAAGCGTAAGGGGGCCCACAGCGACCCGATCAGTCCGACTTGCTGATCATGCGGCCCATATGCCGGCCGCCCAGCACATGGAAATGGAGATGCGGCACGTCCTGATGCCCGTCCTTGCCGGTGTTGGCGATGATGCGATAGCCGGTGTCGCCCACGTTGCACAACCGTGCGACATGGCCGATCGCCTTCATCAGCGCCGCCTGCTCGACGGGGCTCGCCTTGGCGTGGAAATCATCGGACGATTCATACGCGCCCTTGGGGATCACCAGCACATGCACCGGCGCCAGCGGGTGGATGTCGTGAAAGGCCAGCACGTGCTCGTCCTCGAAGACCTTCTTGCAGGGCAACTCGCCGCGCAGGATTTTCGCGAACACGTTGTTGGAATCGTAAGCCATCGCCGCCGTCCTCAGTCTGCGTCTTTTTCCCGCGCGCGCTTCTCGGCAATGCCGGACATGCCCTCGCGCTTGGAGAGCTCGTCCCAGACCTCGTGCGGGTCGATGCGCGCATCCGCCCACAGGACCAGCAGGTGATACATGAGGTCGGCGGATTCCGCGACCAACCGGTCGCGCTTGCCACGCACCGCCTCGATCACCGTCTCGACGGCTTCCTCTCCCACCTTCTGCGCGATCTTGCGCGTGCCCTTGCTGAAGAGCTTGGCGGTGTGTGAAACGGCCGGATCGCCACCACGACGACTTTCGATCACCTGGAACAGGCGGTCGAGAATCTCGGCGGACGAAGTCATGGCTGGGGGCTTGATGTCGGTCATGGCGTTTTCCGGAGTCGCTATGCCCGGCAGAATGCCAGAAAACCGGCGGAGGCGTTAGCCGGGACGCGACCGTCAGCTTGGGCGGACGCCGATGCCGGCGGCTTTCAGGGCGGCCTTCACCTGGCCGATCTTCATCACGCCGAAATGGAAGACCGAAGCCGCGAGCAGCGCCGAGGCGTGGCCCTTTTTCACGCCGTCGACGAAATGCTCCAAGGTGCCGACACCGCCGGACGCGATCACCGGAACCGGAACCGCATCCGCCACGGCCGAGGTGAGCTCGATGTCGAAACCGGCCTTGGTGCCGTCGCGGTCCATCGAAGTCAGCAGAATCTCGCCGCAGCCAAGCTCGGCCATTCGCTTCGCCCAGCTCACTGCTTCAAGACCGGTCGCATTGCGGCCGCCATGGGTAAAGACCTCGAGCCGGCCTTCATGGCGCTTGGCATCGATGGCGACGGTGATGCACTGGCTGCCGAATTTCTCCGCCGCCTCGCGCACGAAGTCGGGGCGTTTCACCGCTTCGGTGTTGATCGACACCTTGTCGGCGCCGGCCAGCAGCAACTTGCGCACGTCTTCAAGCGTACGCACGCCACCGCCGACGGTAAGCGGCATGAAACATTGTTCGGCGGTCCGCGCCACGACCTCGAACAGCGTGTCGCGGTTTTCGACGCTGGCCGTGATATCGAGGAAACAGAGCTCGTCGGCGCCTTCGCGGTCGTAGATCTTCGCCGCCTCGACCGGATCGCCGGCATCGACGAGATTGACGAAGTTTACGCCCTTCACCACGCGCCCGTTTTTTACATCGAGACAGGGAATGATGCGCGTCTTAAGCATCGGCGTCGCCCTGCAGCAGCTTCACCGCTTCGGCCAGCTTGATGCGGCCGTCATACAGCGAGCGGCCGCAGATCACGCCGGAGATGCCGGAGTCTTCATGCTTCTTGAGTTCCTTGAGATCGGCTAGGTTCGACACGCCGCCCGAGGCGATCACCGGCGTGGTGAGCTGGAAGGCCAGATCGACCGTCGCCTCGACGTTGGGGCCCTGCATGGCCCCGTCGCGGGAAATGTCGGTGAAGATGATGGCAGCGACGCCGCTCTGCTCGAACTTCAGCGCGAGATCGAGCGTCTTCACATCGGAGGTTTCCGACCAGCCTGTCACCGCGACGCGCCCGCCCCGCGCATCGATTCCGACCGCGATGCGGCCGGGCCAACGGGCGCAGGCGCGCTTGACGAAATCGGGATCGCGTAGCGCGATGGTGCCAAGGATCACGCGCGTCACGCCCCGGGTCAGCCAATGCTCGATCCCCGCCTCGTCGCGGATGCCGCCGCCGAGCTGCACCTTCACATCGCCGCTCGCAGCAATGGCTGCGCCGACGATCTGTTCGACCGCCGGCGAGTTCACGGACTTGCCGGCGAATGCACCGTCGAGGTCGACGACATGCAGATACTTGCAGCCAGCCGCGATGAACTTCTTCGCCTGATCGGCGGGGTCGTTGTTGAACTCGGTCGCCGTGTTCATGTCTCCGTGAAGGAGACGCACGCACGCGCCGCCTTTGAGATCGATGGCGGGATAAAGGATCATGGTGTCTTGCCCGCTATCGGTGTCCAGCGCAGGAAATTGGCGATCAGCCGCAAACCGGCTTCCTGGCTTTTTTCCGGATGGAACTGCGTTCCCGCGATATTGCCCTGCGCAACGGCCGCCACGAGGGGACCGCCGTAATCGGTGGTCGCGGCGATGGCCGACTCATCGCTGGGTACGAAGTGATAGGAGTGCACGAAGTAAGCATGCGCGCCGCCGGAGATACCGTCGAACAACGGCCCGGCATCCGTCGACCCGCGCAAGGTCAGCTCGTTCCAGCCCATATGCGGAATCTTCAGCGTCGGGTCGGACGGCGCCATGCGCCGCACCTCACCCGGCAGCCACCCGAGCCCGCTATGCGTGCCGTGCTCCAGACCGCGCGTCGCCAGGAGTTGCATGCCGACACAGATACCGAGAAAGGGCTTCCTGTCGTTGCGCACCGCCTGGGTCAGCGCCGCAATCATGCCGGGCAGCGCCTTCAGTCCATTCATGCAGTCGGCGAACGCGCCCACACCGGGCAGCACGATCCGCTCGGCCGCCAGCACCGCCTTTGGATCGGCGGTGACACGGATCGTGCCCGTATAGCCGGATTCCCGCGCCGCGCGCTCGAATGCCTTGGCGGCGGAGCGCAGATTGCCGGAGCCGTAATCGATGATGGCGACGCTTTGCATGGCGCGGAAGGATAACCCAGCCGGTGAGGCGAAGCCGGGTGTTTACACGATTTCCGGGGCCGGCGTCACCCCGCGCACCTGTCTGCCCGCGCCAAACTCTTTTCCGTCACCCCGGACTTGATCCGGGGTCCATTTCTCTTGCGGCACGATGGACCCCGCGTCGAGCGCGGGGTGACAGCGAGATTTAGGGCTTCGCCGGCTCATACCCAACCGTCGGCGTCACGCCGTAGTGATCGGCGACAAGCTTGTTGAAGGGGCCGTGTCCGACCGGGGTGTTCGTCGGCGGCAGCATGGTGGCGTGCCACGTATCGAAGTCGTGCTTCAGCCGCTCGAAGATGTCGGGATGGACGGCTTTCAGGTTGCCGCGCTCGCGCGGATCCTCGACCACATCGAACAGGAACTCATTGCCGGCGATCGAGAGATACTTCCACTGCCCGTCGCGCACCGCGCGTTGCGCGGCGAACTTGTAGCGCCAGAACAGTTTGCGCGGATAGGCCGCCTTCTCGCCCTTGACCACCGGCAACAGGTTCTCGCCATCAGCCGGATAGTCCTGGTGCGGTGACGCGCCGGCAGCGGCCAGCAAGGTCGGCAGCCAGTCCATAGAGATCACGACCTGATCCGAGACCTGCGGCTTCACCTGCGCCGGCCAGCGGAACAGGGTCGAGACGCGCATGCCGCCCTCGAGCAGCTCGGTCTTCTGGCCCGTAAACGGCCACGTCTTGGAAAAGCGTTCGCCGCCGTTGTCCGAAGTGAAGACAACGATGGTGTCTTTCGCGATCCCGTTGGCCTCGAGCGCCGCCATGACCCTGCCGATGCTCTCGTCCAGCCGCATCACCATCTTGCCGTAGGTCTTCTGCGTGCCGCCGTCATGGTGAAAGTATTGGGTATATTCCTTGAAACGTTCGGAGACTTTCTCGTCTTCCGGCGCTTCCCACGGCCAGTGCGGCGCCGTGTAGTGCAGGCTCATGAAGAACGGCTTCTTGTCCTTCGACAGCTCCCCGATCTGGCGCACCGCCTCGGTACCGAGGATGTCGGTCATATAGCCGGGGCGCGCGATCGGCGTCCCGTTTTCCAGCAGCGGCGAGACCGAACCGGGGCCGTGATTGAAATAATCTGCGAAGCCGCCATTGATCCCGAAGAAAGAATCGTACCCGCTCTTGAGTGGCGAGAACTCCGGCGGATTGCCGAGATGCCATTTGCCGACCAGCGTGGTCGCGTAACCGGCCTCGCGCAGCAGCGATGGCAGGGTCGGATGCGCCGGGGACAGGCCGGTGCCTTTCGGTGACCCGCGACTGATCGGCTCTTCAAGTCCGACCGCAATCCGATACTGATA
Source organism: Alphaproteobacteria bacterium (assembly GCA_965279355.1). Classification (GTDB taxonomy): domain Bacteria; phylum Pseudomonadota; class Alphaproteobacteria; order CACIAM-22H2; family CACIAM-22H2. Next base: position 2,895,466 of record OZ257155.1, read on the forward strand.
GCGCCCGGTCATCAGTGCCGTGCGAGTGGCCGAGCACACTGGCGAGTTCGCGTAACCATGCGTGAAGCGCACGCCGCCGGCCGCGATCTTGTCCAGATTCGGTGTCTGGTAGTCGGTCTGGCCGTAACAGCTGAGATCCGCATAGCCGAGATCGTCAGCCATGATGAAGAGGATGTTGGGTTGGGTCATGGTGCTCTTTTCCAGGAAGATCCCCTCACCCGCTCGCTCTCGCTCGCGACCTCTCCCGCAAGGGGAGAGGTAAATTGGTGCTCACGCCTGCCCCCCTCCCTTTGTGGGTGAAGGGTGGGTGCGGGGTTCGTGAGAAGACGTTACTGATCCGACGTAAATCCCGATGCCTTGATCACCGGCGCCCAGAATTCCCGGTCGCGCTTCTGGATCTGCGCCAGCTGCTGCGGCGTGGTGCCAGTAACAACGAGACCGAGATCGAGGAAGCGTTTTTTCATGTCCTGCGCCTGAACCGCGGCAACGACCGCGGTGTTGAGCTTGGCGATCACAGCCGGCGGCGTGCCGGCCGGTGCATATAACCCATACCAGCCGGAGCCTTCGATGTCGTACCCGGATTCCTTGAACGTCGGCACATCTGGGGATATTGGCGAGCGTGTGGCGCCCGATGTCACCAGCAACTTCAGGCGGCCCGCCTTGGCGTGCTCCGTAACGTCGGCGACCGGTGTGGAGGAAACCGCGATGTTGCCGGCAATCAGCTCGGAAAGCGCGCCAGCAGACCCCCGGAACGGCAAGGTTACCAGTTCCGCCCCGGCGGCCTTGGCGAACGACAGCACCATGAAATGCGGCAGCGAGCCGAGGCCCGGCACACCCGCGTTCGCTTGCTTCGGATTGGCCTTCAGCCAGGCCGCCAGTTCCTTGATGTCCTTCGCCGGCACCAGCTTGCCGACAGCAAGGCCGAGATCGAAGGAGGCCACCTGTGCGATCGGCGCGAAATCCGTCACCGGATCGTAGTCGAGCTTTTTATAGGTGCTGGGAAAGATCGACATGCCGGCGAACGGCGTGAATAGCAGCACATCGCCCGACGGTTGCGCCATCTTCACCGCCATGATGCCGACGCGCCCATCGGCGCCGGTCTTGTTCTCGACGATCACGGTGCGGTTCAGGCTGGCCTGCAACTTGTCGCCGATGCCGCGAATCAGGGCATCGCCGATGCCGCCGGCCTGGTAGCCGTAGACGAGGCGCAGCGGCGGATCGGCGGCCTGCGTGGGTGAGACGGTGAGGGACAGAACCGCAAGCGCAGCGGCAACAATGGCTTTACGCACAACCATGACGATCCTCCCCTATGGTGGGCTTCTTTCTTATCCGTCAGTCGGCCTTGAAGCCAGTCTCTTGGACGATCTGCGCCCAGCGGGCGATCTGAGTCTTGATATCGGCGGCAAGTGCGGGGCCAGAAGCGCCCGAAACCTCGAAGCCCTGCGCCTCAAGCTTGGCGCGAATTTCAGGGTCTGCATGGGCCGTCTTGGCCGCGGCAAGCAACCGCTGTTGTTCAGTTTCCGGCGTCGCCGCCCGCACCAAAAGGCCGAACCAGATTGTCGCGCTGAGATCCGCGTGACCCAGTTCCGCGAAGCTCGGAGTCTGCGGCAACGCGCGATAGCGGTTGGTGCCGGTGGTGGCGATTGCTGTCAGCTTGCCGTCCTTGATCGCCTCCAGCGAGCCCGCGACCTGGGTGAAGGCGATCTTCGCTTCGCCCGAGAGCAGCGCGCCCATCTGCGGCCCCGATCCCGGATAGGGGATATGGGTGAGGTCGAGCCCGAATTTTTTGTTGAACTGGTGGCCAAGAAACGCCGACGGCGTGCCGGGGCTGAACGAGGCATAGCCGAGCTTGCCGGGATTGGCCTTCACCCATGCGACCACCTGATCAAGCGTCCTGGCCGGGACGCTGGGGTGCACGACAAACACCAGCGGCGCTTCGATGCCCTTGATGATCGGCGTGAAGTCTTCCGTCTTCCACGGCAGGTTGCGGTAGACGCTGGGATTGATCTCCGTCATCGCCGCGGTCCCGACCCACACGGTTCGTCCGTCGGCCGGCTGTGCATTGACCTGCTGTGCGGCGAGATTGCCATTGGCGCCGGGCTTGTTCTCGATCACGATCGTCTGGCCGAGCGACCGGGTCATCGAGCCCATGATCTGACGGATGTAAATATCGATGGCGCCGCCGGGCGGTGTGCCGATCACGAACCGGATCGGCTGGGAAGACTGCGCAGCGGCGGGATGGTTGGGCAGGGCCGCGAACAGCCCGAGCGCAAGCGCGAGCAGTCTTCCGCCGGTGCGGATCGATCCGGTGAGCATGCTGTCCTCCCCTGTTCCCGCGCGCAGGATTGGCGCGGGCTTTCGTTCTTATTCAGCTCAGGCCCGCTTGGACCGCGACTTCGGCCCGGGCCCGCGCATGTAGTGTTTGTGCGGGCGATAGGGCCGCTTGCGCCGGACCCGCTGCTCCAGCTTGCGCAGGGCCGCCGCCCAGCCGCGCGGCAGGAAGCGTAGAAGCGCCTCCGAAAGGGTCGGCTTCTTTGATGCAGTGCTTGATGTCATCGCCGTCATTGTTCCTCCATTCCGCGCCTCCCGGGCGGCAAAGTAAAATGAGCAATTCTTTGGTTATCATAGCCAGACGGTTATGGCAGGGTGATGGCAGGCCCTGATTTGGCGGCCAATTTTTGCCATCTTTCGCCCCCGATATGCCGAATCCAGTATCCGGACCATGCTCGACATCCGCATCCGTTTCCGGCACCTCCGCTCCTTCCTGACCATTGCCCAGTTGAAGAGCGTGGGGCGGGCGGCGGCGGCCCTGTCGGTCACCCAGCCCGCCCTTTCCAAGACCCTGCGCGAGCTGGAACAGGCGCTGGATGTCCGCCTGTTCGAGCGCGGCGCCAAGGGCATGGAACTGACCAAGTTCGGCCGCCTGTTCCTGCAGCGCGCGGCGTCCAGCCTGACCGCGCTGCAGCAGGGCATCGACGAGGTGCGCGCCGCCAGCGGCATCGGTGCGCTGGATCTCGCCATCGGCGTCATGCCCAACGTCGCGCCCAAGATCATGCCGCTCGCGGTCAAGCGCTTCCGCGACGCGCAGCCGAAAACCAGCGTGCACATCGTCGGCGGAAGCAACGCACGCCTGCTTGATCTCCTGCGCGTCGGCGAGCTCGACTGCGTCGTCGGCCGGCTGGGCCTGCCCGAAAGCATGCTCGATGTGACGTTCGAGCATCTCTATTCCGAAAGCCTCGTCGTCGTCGCGCGTCCCGGTCACAAGCTGGCCGGACGGGACAGCGTCAGCCCGAAGATGCTGGCCGCGTATCCGTGGATCGTGCCTGAGGCCGAAACCATCATCGGCCATGAGGTGAACCGGTATCTGATCGGCCACGGCCTGCGCCCGAGTGCCGGCCATGTCGAGACGATCACCATCGATTTCGGGCGCGGCTACACCCGCCAGACCGATGCGATCTGGTTCGTGCCGCGGGGTGCGGTGGAAACCGATCTCGAGGACGGCCTGCTGGCGGAACTGGCGATCGACACGCGCGAGCTCGAAGGCCCGGTCGGCATCACCACGCGCAGCGGCAGTGTTTTAAATCCGGCGGCGGCCGCGATGATCGATGTCGTGCGCGATGTCTGTCGCGAGATCCGCGGGCCGGCGAGCGAGCCTAAACCGCTTTCGCGAAAAACCGCCGCTCGGCCTCATCGAGGCTCTGGGCACTGACCACGCCCGCTTCAACGTAACCCTGTTTCTCGAGCTTGCGGCGGCGCCAGTCATTGGCTTCCCAGCCGATCAGCGCCGCAAGACCCAGACCCAGCGCCATTTCCGTGACCTCATCGAGGCCGAGAAACACATCGGCCAGCGCCATCGCCGCCGACACGCCCAGCAGCAGCACCGCCGCCAACCACAACCGGTGCGCCACCGCCCAGAACACCGAAAAGATCGCGGCACCCCAGGTGAAGCCTTCGCGGATGAAGACGGCGTCGCGGTCGGGTGTGAGCGACCATTGCTTCACATGGACGGTGTAGAGGCGGGTGCGGGGCATGGGTTGATCTTACTGAATGTCGGGCGCGAGCGCGCTGATTCTCACGAACCCCTCACCCGCTCGCTTTGCTCGCGACCTCTCCCTCAAGGGGAGAGGTAAATCTCCGGAACCGTCTCCCCTTGAGGGAGAGGGAGGGACCCGTTGCGAAGCAACGGGAGGGTGAGGGGTTCTTGAGAAAGAGCCCGCAGGTCGACTTAAGCGTCCATCGATCCCGACAGCGTGCCCTTGGTCGACGGCACCGCGCCGTCCTTCCTGGGGTCGATCGCCACCGCCATGCGCAGGGCGCGCGCGGTCGCCTTGAAGCAGGATTCCACGATGTGGTGGTTGTTCTCGCCGTAGAGATTCTCGACATGCAGCGTCAGGCCGGCCGCCTGCGCAAAGGCCTGGAACCATTCCTTGAACAGTTCGGTGTCCATCTCGCCCAGCTTCGGCTTGGTGAAGTTCACCTTCCAGATGAGATAGGGCCGGTTCGAGCAGTCGAGCGCGACGCGGGTCAGCGTCTCGTCCATCGGCACCGTGGACTCACCAAAGCGCTGGATGCCGGCGCGATCGCCCAGCGCCTTCGCGACCGCCTCGCCGATGGCGATGCCGCTGTCCTCGGTCGTGTGGTGATAGTCGATATGCAGGTCGCCCTTGGCGACGACGCGCAGGTCGATCAGCGAATGCCGCGAGAGTTGCTCCAGCATGTGATCGAGGAAGCCGATGCCGGTATTCACCTCGTAGCGGCCGGTGCCGTCGAGATTCACCTCGGCGGCAATCGACGTCTCCTTGGTGCGCCTTGCCACATGCGCGGTGCGCGCCGGCGCGAAGATGACGGGGCCGGTGGCGATGGTAGCGACGACAGCGTTCGCCCGGGTGCCCCGGGTCGTGGACGAGGGACGGCGGAGTGCCTTGCCGGCGGGCTTTTTGGGGACGGGTTTGCGGGACATGGGAGCCTGCTAAGTCAGCGGGATTACGGGCGTTTTAGCAGACTCGCAGCCTCCCCGCCAGCCGGGTGCCCCGAACGACCCCCCGGGAAGGCCATCTTTCCTTAAGGTTATCTACCTAATGTTCGCCCCCTGACAGACTGACTAAAGTCTGCTCAGCGCCCTGCCGGACCCCGCCCGACGCCATGACCATTCGCTCCTCCTTCTCCGACCGCGTGTCGCAGCCGATCGCCTCGTTCATGCAGCTCCGGTCGAGCCGGGTGGCGATGATCGCCGCCATCGTGGCGAGCGTGGTCATTCTCGGCGCCACCACCGCCGATCTCTACAGCCGCTACCAGTCGATCCTCGTCGACAGCGAGTTGCGCGTGCGCGGCTACAACAACATGCTGGCCGAGCAGGTGTCGCGCAGCTTCGAGGCCATCGACCGCATCCTGATGGCCGCTGCCGATGCGCATGACGATTTCCATGCCACCGGCCCGAACGCACAACCCCTGCCGCCGCACGAAACACTCCGCTCAATTCTGCACGGCACGCCACTGCTGCTGGGCATGTCGTGGGTCGATGCCGATGGCAACCGCACCCACGGCTCGCCCGGGCCGAATCTGCCGGCACTGAATGTCGGGATGCAGGAACAGTTTACGGTCCATCGCGACTCACCGCTGACTGGACTCTTCCTCAGCCATCCGTTCCGCTCAATCATCGACAACCGATGGCTGGTCGCCGTGTCACGTCGCCTCAATCAGCCGAACGGCGCGTTCGCGGGAGTCGTCCAGGCAACGCTCGACATCAACTATCTGGATCGCACCTATGGCCAGATGAGTACGGGCGACGGGATGACCATCGGTCTCTACCGCGATGACGGGACAATCCTGATCCGCACGCCCGAGACCTTCAAGTTTATCGGCCAGTCGGTCGCGGGCGGCCCCCAGTTCAACACGATTTTCCGGGGCGAGGGTCAGGGCGTAATCCGCGGCGTCAATGTGCGCGATGGCCCCCAGGGACCGGAGCGTCTGGTTTCATTCCGCGCCATTCCCGATCTGCCGCTGGTCGTGGTCGTCAGTATCCGCCTCGACGAGGCGTTGAAACGCTGGCAGACCAGCCTCAACGTCATGGCGCCGCTGGCGGTCCTGCTGTCGCTGCTGGTACTTGGCGGCGGTTTCCTGTTTGCCCGCCAGCTGGCCCATAACGAGCGCCAGAGACTCAGCCTGCTGGAAGCGACCGAGCGCGCCGAGGCGGCGCATGCGCGGGCGGTCCGCGCCAGCCAGGCGAAATCGACCTTCCTCGCCAGCATGAGTCATGAGCTGCGCACGCCGCTGAACGCCGTGATTGGCTACGGCCAGATTCTGCAGCTCGACCAGACCGCTTCCAAGGCGCAGCACGATTACGCCGAAACGATCCTCAAGGGCGGCTATCACCTGTTGGATGTCATCAACCAGGTCCTCGATATGGCGGGTATCGAATCCGGCAAGCTGAAGGTGACCCTGGAGCCGATCGTCCCCGCCAAAAAGCTGTCGTCCATCCACCAGACACTGGCGCCGATCGCCGAGCGCAAGAACATCACAATCGACGTCGTGATCGGACCCGCCGTGCCGCCGGTGCTGGGGGATCTGATGCGGCTGCGTCAGGTTCTGCTGAACCTTGCGGGCAACGCGATCAAATACAACCGCAAAGGCGGCTGGGTTCGCATGACGGCGGAAAAGACAGCCTATCCGGGTGACGGGGCCGGCCGCGTCCGCTTCACAGTGCAAGACAACGGACCCGGCATCGCGGCCGAGCGGCAGGCGGAAATCTTCCAGCCCTTTTCCCGGCTCGGCGCCGAGTTCACCGCGGTCGAGGGCACGGGCCTCGGCCTCGCGATCTCCAAGCAGCTTGTCGAGGCCATGGACGGCACCATCGGCTTCGAAAGCACGCCTGATACCGGTACGACCTTCTGGTTCGAACTGCCGGTGGCGCAACAGACGGTCAATACCGAAACAGCCCCGCAGGCGGCGCCAGCCGACCCGACGGCACCTGTCGCCACGCGCTCGATCCTTTATGTCGAGGACGTGCCGGAGAATCTCCGCCTGCTGACGTTGCTCTGCGCGACGCGGCCCGGCCTTACGGTCCTGCCCGCGACCCTGCCGGAAGAAGGCCTGTATCTGGCCGCCGCGCACCGGCCCGACATCATCATCCTCGATCTGAACCTGCCGGGGATGAGCGGCTATGAAATGCTGGAGCGCCTGAAGGCGATGCCGGAAACGAAGGACATTCCGATCATGGCCCTGACCGCCTCCGCCATGCCCGAAGACGCCAAGCGCGGCCTTGCCGCCGGCTTCTTCCGCTACCTGACCAAACCGATCAACGCGAAAACGCTGTTCCTGGCAATCGATGATGCGCTGGCGGAGAAGGCGACTGGCGGGAAGAGGGCGGGCGCGGCTGCGTAACCACGGCGTCGCGAATGCGAAGACAGGTCGCGATCGAAAAGAGCCGTAGGGCTCGATCCGATACATGGCGCTGCCGTATTAGGCAGCCATAAATTTGCTTGATGATCGGGAACCGCCGCTCACGCAGTCTCCCTGCGATCATGCGTTCCAACAATCTAGATACTCTGCGTTTTCTTGGCGCATTCGCTGTCCTCTGGGGACACACCTTCCTGCTAGATAACGCGAGCCAGCCAAAAGATCCGCTGGCGGCATGGAGCCAGGGCCAGACGGCAATGGGCACAATGGCTGTCGCGACATTCTTCATCATCAGCGGCTATCTCGTCACGCGGAGCTTCGAGCACAGCATCAGCGCGTGGCGCTTTGTCAAGGCGCGGGCATTGCGTCTGATGCCGCCGCTAGTGGCTGCCGTGTTTCTGGCCGTCTTCGTCGTGGGACCACTGGTCGCCACCCAGCCGGCGGGGACCTACTTCACATCATTCGACGTGTGGAAATACATTGCGGTCAACCTGTCGCTGCTCGGATTTTATGACCGGCTGCCCGGCGTCTTCACGGGCAATCCGCTTCCATCCATCAACGGGTCCATGTGGACGTTGCAACTGGAAGCGCAATGCTATGGAATGATTTTCCTCTTAGGCATCGTCGGTCTGCTGAGCCGCTACGTCACCGCTGCCTTGTTTACGGTCGGCCTGGTGTGGCTGGCGCTGGACGGGCCCTATCACAACGACAATTTCAGCGACTGGAACCACCGTGTTAATCTGACGACGAATTTCCTTGCGGGGGCAGTCGCTTACCACTGGCGCCTGCAGCTAAAGGCGCCGGGCCTCATCGTTGTCGCTCTCGCGACGGTGTTAAGCTTTCGCTTCGGCGGATTCTGGATCGCCTGCCCGACCGTCTTCGCGCTATTGGTCCTGTGGATCGGCTTCGCGGCGCCCCGGCTTCCTAATCTCGCGACCTACGGAGACCTGTCATACGGAGTCTATATCTACTCCTTCCCCATGACGCAGATGCTAGTGCACTACCGGCCAACGATGTTCTGGTATGAACTCGGGATGCTAGCGAGCGCGATGACCCTGATTCTGGCATTCGTCTCCTGGCACACGATCGAGAAATTCGCGCTGTCCTTCAAAGACACCCCCATGATGCCGATGTGGCTGCGGCCTCACCTGTGGTCGTTTGACGTTCGTCGTGCAGGGCTTGAAGCTGTCCCAATTCCCTCTATGGAAAAGAGAGCGACGGTTCCGCGCTGAGCAGGCAGGATCAATCTTATCGTCGAGTAGGTGCCTGCCGTCCCGACATCATCATCCTCGATCTGAACCTGCCGGGGATGAGCGGCTATGAAATGCTGGAGCGCCTGAAGGCGATGCCGGAGACGAAGGACATTCCGATCATGGCCCTGACCGCCTCCGCCATGCCCGAAGACGCCAGGCGCGGCCTCGAGGCCGGCTTCTTCCGCTATCTGACCAAACCGATCAACGCGAAAACGCTGTTCCTGGCAATCGACGATGCGTTGGCGGAACGCGGAAATGGCACGCCGGTAGGGGCGGCGGCGTAGCCCTACCGCCTGAACGGCAGCACCATCACCCGCCAGAACGCGTTCGAATCCGGATACTGCTCCGGCGCCGCGACGCCGAGGTTTTCCGGCGCCGAGCCGGGGCGGTAATGATGCGTGCCGAACAGCACGTCGAACAGCGCCAGAGTCACCGCGTAATTCTTTCCTTCCGCGGGATCGGCGCTGTGGTGATAGCGATGCAGCTCGGTGCCGGTAAGCAGATAATTGAACCAGCCGGCGCGCAGATCGACGTTGAGATGGCTGACCAGCCCCTGGACGTTGTTGATCACGTTGAACAGCAGCGCCGTTTCCGCCGTCACGCCAAGGAACCACAGCGGCAGCAGCATCGCGAAGCCGCGCGCCACCAGGGCGTTCAGCGGATGCCCGGCCGCATGCATGAAAACATAGACACGGTCGGGCAGATGATGCGCGGCATGAACCCGCCACAGGAATCGGCCGACGGGGCCCTTCATCTCGTGCATTGCCCGATGCGCCCAGTACTGGATGGTTTCGGAAACAAGCAGCGCCAGCGGCACTGCCTGCCACAGCGGCAGATCGGCGAGCGGACCGGACGCATCCCGGCCGATTTCGATGGCGGCAAGGCCGAACAGCGCGTTGATGCCGGCGATGGTGATCCCGCCGCCCGCCAGATATTTCAGGTCGCGCAGGAACGAACGGAATGTCATGCGCCAGCGCTGCTTCAGCGGGTACAGGAATTCGAGCGTCACCAGCGTGACGATGGTCACGGCCAGGATGCCCGAATAGGTGAGGTTGTAACTCCATCCCGAGGCGATGGCGTGCAGCGCCACGCCCAGGGCGCCGAGCAGCAGGATAGGCCAGGTGAACCATTGCACCGGGAATGGAACGGTCGCGGCCCGCGGTTCCGCCGGGCTTTCGAGTGCGAGGGTCGTGCCGGTCATGGGGATCTCCTCTTTGTGGCCGTTCTCTTTATGGCGGGGTCGCGCCCGGAGATCGGCGGCTTCAGCCCATCCCACAGCGCACCGACCAGAGTCGCGACCGCGGTCCTGGGGAATTTCCCGCCATGCAGACCGAACAGTTCGAACTGCGCGATGCTGTGCACCGCGGCGACCAGCAGGCCGGCGGAGGCGCGCGGATCCGTTGCTGCCACGCGTCCGTCCTTCGCGGCCTCGCGCAGCCACCCGGCAATCGCATCGACCAGCGCCGGGGCGGGGCTCACCTTGAAATGCCGGACGACGTCCTGCAGCCGGATCGACGGGTTCGCCATCAGCTGCAGGAAAACCGGAATCGCGTTGCGGAAGTAATCCAGCATGTTCTCGCTGACCGCTGTCAGCGCGCGGCGCGGGTCCGACAAGCGGGTGGCGGGGGCGAGGATTGCCACCACGTCCACCTCCGGCGGCATCATCGCGGCCAGGAACAGCGCCGTTTTAGTGCTGTAGCGCTTGAACAGAGCGGCTTCCGAGACACCGGCCAGCGTCGCGATCTCCTTCGTCGATCCGGATCCTCCCTGGCGCAGGAACACCGCCCGCGCATGGCGCAGCAGTTCGGCGTCATCGATGGTTCTGGGGCGGCCCATGGTGCGACTCACTTAGTAAGTGATTACTCACTTACTAATAATTCCCGGCGCGGGCCGAGTCAAGACGCCGAATCCGCTGCCCCGGCCTTCACCGGGATGGCAACCGCGAAAGAACAGAGCGTGACGTCCCGACTCGCACTCTGCTATTTACTCCGCTCCGACTCGACACAAACCGGAGAGACAAAAATGAAAGTCGCGCACAAGAAGGGCGTCGCCAAGAAGAAGCGCCGCACGAAGGAACTCCGCAAGGAGCAGTTCATCGCGCTCGGCCTGATCAAGAAGAAGGCCCCGAAGGCCAAGGCAAAAGCACCGGCCGCGAAGAAGGCGAAGAAGAAGGCCTGATCGCCTTCGCTTCGACGAAAGAACAAGGGCGGGTCCGGTTGGGCCCGCCTTTTTCTTTTCTGACCCTTCGTTATCTGTCGGCTGAGTGGCGAACAGGTGCGGGGCGACAACTGCCGGTCCCGGTTGTAAGCTTGCCCGGTCGTTCAACGAAGGGAGCTGCCGTGGTCGTCGAGATTTTCGTTCTGGTCCTGATTGGCCTGCTGGTTCTGATCGCCCTGTCGGGGATCAAGATCGTCTCGCAGTCGCATGAATATGTGATCGAACAGTTCGGCAAATACACCACCACCCTCAAGCCGGGCCTGAACTTCATCGTGCCGATCCTCAACCGGGTCGCCCAGAAGGTCAGCATCCTGGAGCGCCAGCTTGAACCGCAGCAGATCAGCGTCATCACCAAGGACAATGTCGAGATCCACCTGACGACGGCGGTGTTCTTCCGCGTCATCGATCCCGCAAAATCCGTCTACCGCATCAACGATATCGACCAGGCGGTGAAGACCACGGTCACCAGCATCGTGCGCTCGACCGGCGGTCAGATGGAATTCGACGAGGTGCAGGCCAAGCGCGACTTCATCAACGAGCAGATCAAGTCCTCGCTGTCCGAAGCCTGCGCGGTGTGGGGGATCGAGATCACCCGGACCGAGATCCTCGACGTCTCCGTCGATGCTGCCACCCGCACCGCCATGCAGCAGCAGCTCAACGCGGAACGCGAGCGCCGCGCCGCCGTGACCAAGGCGGAAGGCGATCGCCAGGCGCAGCAGCTCAAAGCCGATGGCGAGCTCTACACGGCACAGAAACAGGCGGAGGCGCGCCGCGTGCTGGCTGAAGCCGATGCCTTCGCCACCACCACGGTCGGCCACGCCATCCAGGCCAACGGGCAGGCGGCGGTCGATTTCGAGATCATGAAGCAGCAGATCATCGGCATCACCGACCTCGCAAAATCACCCAACACCAAGCTGCTGGTGGTGCCGACGGACATCACCAAATCGCTGGGCAGCCTGGCGGTGCTGCTTGAAGGGCTGCGCGCGAAATGAGCGGCATGATGGAGATGATTGGCACCTATCCGGTAGCCGCATGGGCGACCCTTGGCGTTGTCCTGCTCATCGTCGAGATTCTGAGCGTCACGGGCTTTTTCGTGTCGTTCGCCGCGGCGGCGTTCCTGGTCGCGCTGGCCCTGCTGATGAGCATTGCGCCCGGCACGCTACTGCTGCAGGCCCTGCTGTTCTGCGTTCTGGGGGTCGCTTTGATACTCCCCTTCCGTTGGCTGCTCCGCCGCTACGCCGACCGCACGCCGGATATCAACCAGTATTGAACCCGCTCTTCTGCGGCATCGCCGCATAGCGGTTTCCTTCCCCTACCCGCAGTTGTAGACTGAGCCCGACGCTCGCGTCGTTGGTTCGGGGTTTTTGAGGGGGAAGCTCATGCGTCGTTTGCTTGCGGTGGCACTCGGTGCCGCGCTCGTGCCGGTCGCTGCCCATGCGCAGCAAGCCAAAATCGTCCAGCGGCATGAGTCGAAGCTGATCTTCGAGATGCCCGGGCTGGAATCCAATCTCACGACGCACCAATATTTCGGCTGGACGCCTAATTACTCACACGAGCGCACTTACGTTTTCAGCGTGCCGCGAGCCGGCTCCTATCCGCGCGCGCAGGTCATTCTCGACGTGCTTTCCAAGAGCTACGTTTGGACTCATGCCCGGGACATGAACGAGGCTTGGCTCAAGGGAAGCTGGCCCTTCTTCAAGGACCGCGCGATCACCATCACCCAGGCGCCACCGAACGGCTCCAACGACACGCGGCGCATCGTGCGCTTCCAGGTCGACAACGCCGACTGTGTGGGTTTTTCGCTGGGCGAGTTTTCGATCGGCTATGCCATGGAGACTCCAACCAGCGCCGGCGCGCCGCGCGTGACGGGTTTTTATTGCGGCACCATCGGCGGCCGGATGAGCGACGATGACGTTAAAGCGGTGCTCGCCGGCTGGCGCTATTACCCAAATGGCGGCGCGCCTGCTGCATCGCCGGTGAACGCGCAACAGCAGCCTTCGCTTCCACCGGGCGCCATTCCCTTCTCCGGCTTCTGGGAGGGCGTCGGGCAAATCACAAATGGCGCGTTGGAGGCAGGACCCGAACCGGCGACAGGATCGATCATGGTGACGCTTGCCGGCGACCGCTGCACTGGCACATGGCGACGCACCGAGCAATTCTCAACCGGAATGGCCGGTGAATGGGCCGCAGTCTGCACATCGGGCGCATCCACCAACGGCACCTATCGCTACAGCACACAGAGTCGTAGGGGCGTTGGTTCCGGTGTCGATGCCCAGGGGCGCAAAATAGATCTCAATATCGGGTTCTGAGAATTGTCTTTCCCTCTTTCTCATCCGCTCAAAAAATAGTCGCGCGCCGTCGACTTTGACCGGTGCGTGCGCGACGCACGACGCGCGGGCGCCATATGCCGCGCATGTCACGCAAATTGCAGTGAATCCTAACAATTGATTAAGGCGTCTCCGGCCATGGTGGCGGCCTGCCTGGGGATAGAGTCGTTGCAGCTTTCATTGCCGTTATCGCCATCCGAGCCGCCGCGCCTTCTCGCGCGCCTGAAGCCGAGCAATATCGTGCGGGTGAGCGCGATGCTGTCCGCGCTCGCGATCCTGACGGTGGCGCTGGTCGATGTCGTGATCCGGCGCGATTCGGCGCTTGAAGATGCCGAGCGCAACATGCGCGTCATGAGCTCCATGATGAGCGAGCAGGTTGCCCGCACATTCGAGGCGATCGACCGCACCCTGCAGGCCGCCATCGAAGCCCGTAGCGAGTACGAGCTTCATGGGCCGAAAGAACTGCCGGCGCCCTTCCAGACGCTGACGGCGATCCGCGGCGGCTCGTCGATCGTGAAAGTCCTGTCATGGATCGACGAAACCGGAGAACGGATCCATACCTCCTTCGACGAAATGCCGCCGCCGCTCAACGTCAGCGCCCAGGAACATTTCACGGTTCATCTCGCGCGCCCGGATGCCGGCCTTTACACTGGCCGTCCGTTTCGCTCGGTGATCGACAATGCCTGGGTGCTGCTGGTGTCCCGGCGCTTTGTCAGGCCCGACGGAAGCTTCGGCGGCATCGTGCAGGGTTCGCTCGATATCGACTATTTCAGCCGCACCTACGACCAGATGAATATCGGCCACGGCGTGGCGGTGGCCCTGTATCGCCGCGACGGCACCGTCATTGCCCGCTCGCCCGATCCCTACCGCCATATCGGCACAACCATCGCCGGCGCGCCGCTCTTCGCGTTCCTGTCCGGCGGCGATAAAAGCGGGACCATGCGCGGAATCCTGGCCGGCGACGATGCCGGCATGGGCCGCCGCCTCCTTGCGTATCATCACGTGCCGGGGCAGCCGATGACAGTGGCGATCGCCGTCGGCGAGACGCGCGTGCTGGGCCGCTGGTCGCGCAGCCTCTATCTGGCCGGCGCATCCGCCATCGCGCTGGCGCTGCTGGTCACCATCGCCGGCTTCCTGTTCGCGCGGAACCTGGCCCGCAATGAACGCCAGCAGGTGGCGCTGCTCGCCGCCAACCAGATGGCGCGGGCGGCGCAGGAGAGCGCGCTGCGTGCCAGCCAGGCCAAGACCAACTTCCTCGCCAGCATGAGCCACGAGCTGCGCACACCGCTGAATTCGGTGATCGGCTTCGGGCAGATCCTGGCGATGGATCCGACACTGACTGAGAAGCAGCGCGATCGCGCGGAGACGATCCTCAAGGGCGGGCATCATCTGCTCAACCTCGTTAACGAAGTGCTCGACATGGCCGGCATCGAAGCCGGCAAGCTGCGTCTGGCGCTTGAGCCGATCGATCCCGGCCATCAGCTTGCCGACGTGCACAAGGCCATGGCACCTCTGGCCCGCCAGCACGGTGTCCGCCTCGAACTCACCATCGCGCACAGTCTGCCGGAGATCCGAGCGGACCTGCTGCGGCTGCGCCAGGTGCTGCTCAACCTCGTCTCCAACGCCATCAAGTACAATCGCACGGGCGGCACCGCGACATTAAGCGCCGCCCTGGTCGACAATCATGTGCGGTTCAGTGTCGCCGACACCGGACGCGGGATCGACCTCGAACGGCAGGTTGAGCTGTTCCAGCCCTTCGCGCGCCTGGGCGCCGAGCACAGCGAGATCGAAGGCACTGGCCTCGGCCTCAGCCTCGCGCGGCAGCTTGTCGACGCGATGCAGGGGCGGATCGGGTTCGAGAGCACGCCGGGGCGCGGCAGCCTGTTCTGGATCGACCTGCCGGTCGCCGGTGCCGACGGCCAGAACCATGACCCAGCGGCGGACCTCGTGACCGTCACCCCGACGCCAGCAGGTCATTCAGGCCGTTCCATCCTCTATATCGAGGACAATCCCGACAGCCTGCGACTCGTGTCGCAGCTGCTGGCGACCCGCAACGATATCGCGATGCTCTCCGCCGCGCAGGCGCGCGACGGGCTGCATATGGCGCTGACCCACCGCCCGCATATCGTCATCGTCGACATCAACCTGCCGGAGATGAACGGTTACGAAGTGCTGGCGCGGCTCAAGGCGATGCCGGAGACCGAGCATATCCCGGTGATCGCCTTCACCGCCGCCGCCCTGCCCGGCGAGGTGAAGCGCGGCATCGAGGCCGGCTTCTTCCGCTACCTCACCAAGCCGATCGACGTGAACGCCTTCTTCCAGGCCATCGACGACGCCGTCGCGTCCCGCGCGCCGGGCGGCGGACGGGCGGCGAACGCGCGGTAAAGTCGTAGCCTTATCCTCCGGTTGTCATCTCAGCGAAAGCTGGGACCCAAGTAGAGCAACCGCGCCGCGCTCGAGGTCGCCGCAACCTCGGCACGACCCAACAGCTGGGTCCCAGCTTTCGCCGGGACGACAGATTTTGTTGAGTCGCGACCTACGCAAAACCCCTTAAGGGCATTCCCGAAATCGTCTGTTAACCAGCGCGGGCGTAGCGTTCGTCCTGGCTGTTGTTTTCGCGGGGAGTCTTCGCGATGGCGACTTCGGTTTCTCGGGCACTGCAGACGATCGACCGCTACCGGCTGCCGCCGGAGCGCATCGACCAGGCCATCCTGGCCGCGATCAACGTCACGCTGTGCCTGATTTCAGGTGGAAACAATCGTGTTGCTGAAGGCTTCAACCGCGATGTCGCAACCAGTGGCGGCCGTCACATCCAATGACCGGATTTTTTCACGGGCGTCGGGCGCGGCGAGACTCGCGATGCTGACCATTCTCGACCATCTCCACGAATTCATGCTCTGCGTGCTGGGTTCGGTGCATGTCGTGCGCGCGACCGCGCGCGACGCAACCGACGGCGTGCTCTACGCCTTTGTCTGCTGGCTCGACCGCAAGACCCAGCAACCCGACATCCTGTAGCAGCCTTAAATCGACGAATTCATGCTTTTGATGGATATGAATACGGCACTCTTGTGATGCCTATAGGACAGCGCCGCCTTACACGGCGCCAAGGAGACCGCCATGAACCTGCAATCTGCCCATGCCGTTGTGATGATGCCGCGCCGCATCGATCGTCATGCGCCCGCGCGGACGTCGTGGTTTATCTGGAGCGTCAGCGCGCCAAGCCGCGCACTCGATTGGATGTTGGCTACGCTCGCGCGCTAACGGCGAGCGTTCGAAGCGGTCGGCATACAGGGCCGCGTTATTCCGCGGCGGCGGCGATCTTCTGGCGGGGGTCGCGCAGGTTGAGAATGCGGCGGGCGTTGAGGTTCAGGATCTTCTCCTGATCCGACGCCGACAGGCCGATCTCGCTGAAATACTGCAGCGCCGCGGCCGGCATCCAGCACGGATAATCGCTGCCGTACATGACGTGATCGACGCCGTAATATTCGATGCCGAATTTCATGCCGAGCGTGTGCGGCTGCACCGTGTCGGTGTACATGCGCTTGATATAGGTGCTGGCCGGCTTGGGCAGCTTGGCGGCCTTGGTGTTCTTGTCCATGCGGCCGGCCTGGTAGGGCAGCGAGCCACCCATATGCGACATCACGATCTTGAGGTTCGGATGCCGCTCCATCAGGCCTGACAGCACAAGGCGCATCGCCGCGACATCAACCTCGACCACGCGGCCGAGGCTGACATGCAGCGCGCCGTTATAACCGTCGAGGATGTCGGGGAAGATCGCATCCGTCGGATGCAGGAACAGCGGAACACCCAGCTCGGCGACGCGCGCGTAATAAGGCTCAAGGCGTTCGGCGTCGATGCGCGGATCGGAACCGATGCTGCCGGGAAGGTTGGCGCCCATCAGGCCGAGCCGGCCGACAGCGTCGTTCAGCACGTCGATGGCGGTCTGCGTGTCCTGCATCGGGATCGCGGCACTCGCCCAGACGCGGTTGGGATAGCGGCGCTGCGCGTCGGCCATCGCCTCGTTCCACATCAGCGCGTGGTCTTTGCCGACGTCCTTGGGGACGTCGGAGAAATGCACCGAGAACGGACCGATCGAGCAGACGACATCAACCTCATGGCCGAGCCCATCCATATGCTCGAGCTGCTTGTCGAGATCGAACCAGTCCTGCCAGACATTGAGATGGTAGTTATGGTCGCCGACCGGCGCCTGGCGGTAGTAGTGGTAGCCGCCCTTGCCGTCCGCCTCGGCGCAGGGATACGTCTTGCCCTTCAGTTTGCACAGCGCCTCGAATACCGAGCGCGGCCAATAATGAAAGTGCGAGTCGACGATGCGCATGGGCGTACTCCCGAAATCCCTTACCCCGATTATGGGGATGCGGCGGCGCCGGGTCAAATGACCGCCCGCTAACCTTATGATTTTACAACTATTTGCCCAACGAGATTGTCATCCCGGCGAAAGCCGGGACCCAGATATTCCGCCCGTGCCGAAGAGATCAGAGGACGTCCCTCCGCACTGCTGATCTGGTCCGATACCTGGGCCCCGGCTTTCGCCGGGGTGACATTGTTGTTTCGTATGCGGCGCTTTAAGCGCACTCACGCCTTCGCGAACTTGCCCCGCCCGAAGAAGCGATCGACGTCTTCCGGCTTGGGGTTGTCGCGGACGCTCTTGATGGTCGGCAGGATGGCGAGCGTCTTCTGTGCCGCCGGGCGCGCCGCGATCTTGTCCAGCCATGCCCCGACATGCGGGTAGTCGGCGATCTTGAGTCCGAGCAGCTCGTGATTACGCGACCATGGCCAGGTTGCGATGTCGGCGATCGAGTACTCGGCGCCGCCGAGCCACGGGGAATTGGCGAGGCGGCCGTCGAGCAGTTCGTAGAGGCGGCGCACTTCGGTGCCGTAGCGGCTCAGCGAATACTCGCTGCTGTCCTTGGGCGCGAAGCGGCGGAAATGCACAAGCTGACCCGACATCGGGCCCACGCCGGTGAGCTGGATCATCAGCCATTGCAGCACGTCGTATTTCGCGACCGTGTCTTTCGGCATGAAACGCCCGGCCTTCTCGGCCAGATACATCAGGATCGCGCCGGATTCGAACACGGTGTAGGGCTTGCCGCCCGGCCCGTCGTGATCGACGATCGCCGGCACCTTGGCGTTGGGATTGATCTTCAGGAACTCGGGCTTGAACTGATCGGCCTTCCACACATCGACGGTGATGGTGTTGTAGGGAAGCGCGCATTCCTCAAGCATGAGAAAGACCTTCACCACATTCGGGCTGGTCAGCGCATAGAGATCAATCATGGTTCCTCCCCCGGTTATGCGAGGAGGCTAGCACCGCGGGACCCGCGTCAACAAACGGGTTGACGACCAACCGAAGTGGGCCGGGCTATTTGCACGCCTTCCACGGCCCCATGTCGAAATGGAAGTGGCTGCGGTGCACCCTGTTGTAATCGGGGCTGAGCACCGCCTGGAAATATTGGCAGGCGCCGTCGCGCACCTCGCGCAGGAAGGCGGCCCTGGCGATGGCGAGCGGATCGTTCTCCTTTCCGGCGGCGACGCTGAGCGGCTTGGGCCGACCGTCCGCCAGATCCTCGTCGGCAACCACCGGCGCTGCTGATTTTTCTTTTTTGCCCTGCACCGACCCCCAATCCTTCAGCACCGACACCGTGATGTCGCCTCGCTGCTGCGCCGTACGCTGTGCGACGGCCGCGACCGGCATGAAGCCCTTGCCGCTCGCGGCAACGAGAGTCGGCACGGTGGACGCGCGCGGTTTCAGGACAAAGCCGGTGATGTCGATGGCGTTGGCCGCCGCGTGCTGGCTCATGCGCGTGCTTTCACGGCCGTTATTCACCTTGCGGCACGCGAACGTGCCGAGATGCTCGACCCGCACGACTTCCGCGTTGAAGTGTTTGCGCGCGGCCGGCTGGACGACATGGTGGATCACCATCGCCAGGCTGACCGTCAACGGACAGGTCGCGGCAAAGCCGCTGCTGAACAGCGGATTTCCGGCGGCATCAATGCGGATTGCATCCTGCACATTGCAGCCGCCATTGCGCGCGGCCAGCAGCGGTACCGCAGCAGTGCGCCATGCGGCACTGGCCAGCGCCGCCTCGCAGCGCGGCCGATCCGTCATCATGCGGTGCATCTTGATGCCGGTGACGCCAGGGACAACGGGATCGTTGATGGCCAGCGGCGCCCACGGCGCAAGGTGCCTGGGTACTTTCGGCACCGACCACACAACAAAAGTTGTGATACCGAGAATCGAAGACGCCACGACGACAGCAAGACGCAAGCGGCGATCTTTGAGGATGGGCACTCCGCCATGTAACGCACAAAGATGGCGGATTGTGGCCGACAGCAGGGCAAACCCGGGATCGGCGCCCTGACAGCGAATTATCCGGCCGGCGGGAAATGGCCGGCCTGCCATTCGCAAATGAACACCACGCCGCTGCCACCCGGCTCCGTGATGCCGATGCATTGCGCGTTCGCGGAGGAGACTTTAAACGTCTTGCCGCATCCGCAGCAGCGATGGGCAGTGCCGGCGCGTGGCAAGGGGTGAATGTCGAAAGCCGTCCCGCATTTCGGGCACTCTGCTTCCAGCCAGGATTCGAGAATCATATTGGGCTCGCGATGTTTGTGATTCGACCGCATCCGAAGAGTCTCGCCCCGGCCTCCGAGTCGACCCGCGAGTCAAAGACCTGACATCCGGCATAGGCCGCAAAAATCTCTGCCCGTGTCGGATCTGGCGCCTATGGTTCGTCCTTGGGAAAACCTGACACGGAGGACCCGAACGATGCGCGTACAACCGTACCTTTTCCTCGACGGCCGCTGCGAGGAAGCCCTTGAATTCTATAAGAAGACGCTTGGCGCGGAGGTGAAGGCGCTGATGCGGTTCAAGGAGAACCCGGAGGCCGGCATGAACCCGCCCAATTCCGGCGAGAAGATCATGCATTGCGCCTTTACCATCGGGGAGACCGAGATCATGGCCTCGGACGGGATGTGCGCCGGCAAGCCGGTGAACGCACAGGGTCTTGCGTTGACGATCAGCCTGCCCAAGGCGGACGATGTAACGCGCGTCTTCACGGCGCTGTCCGACGGCGGCCAGGTGCAGATGCCGCTCAGCAAGACGTTCTTCGCGTCCAATTTCGGTATGGTTTCCGACCGCTTCGGCGTGTCCTGGATGGTGATAGCAGACGCCTGAACCCGTCCTACACGAACCGCCGCACGCCGGTGACCTCGTAACGCGTGGCGCCAAAGAGCTGGCGGCCGCGCGCCGCGGCGGCGAGCGAGCCCTGCGCCCAGGCCATCAGATAGCGGTGTTTGGGAAGACCGAACTGTTCCGCCGGAACATCATCGGGCAGCGCCAGATCGATCACCCATGCCGTATCGGTGCGCGAGGACGGGAATTCCGCCAGCACTTCGATCTCATCGGGGGGCGGCGGCGGCGCCGTCGCTATGGAGGCGCGCTTTTTACTTTGCTCTTTCGTGAGCTCGGTCAGCGTCAACTGCGCCTCGGCAATCTGCTCGTCGAGGGCCTTCTGTCGCTGATTCTCGGCGATCATCCAGCGGGCCCCCGTCACCAGCGCCTGCTTGAGCTGATTCGCGCGCAAGCCCGATGACGTCCACATCGCATTGAGCCGCCCGAGCGCGAACAGCAGCCAGAGCGCCGCCGCGGCGCAGCCAGCCCCGACGGCAAACGTATCCGGGCTCATACGCTGCGATCCGTGGGCTGCGGGGCACCGACCGGCGGCAGTGGCCTGAATTCGCCCAGCGTATAGCCGCCGGCTTCCGGAAACTGCGGCCGCGCCGTCGCGCGCGCCGTGGCCACGTTGTCCGTCCACACGTCGACGAAGTTGACGTAGTCCCAGATCAGCTTCTGATTGGGCTCGCCCGTGGCTTTCTTGGTCACCGGCGCCCGAAAGCGCGGACCCCGCGTTCCACCCTGTCCGGCGACATGAATGAGCACCGGCTTGACGATGCGCTTTGCCCGTCCTTCTTCCTCAAGATCGTGGATCGCATGCCGCGTATTGCTTATCTCGTCCATCAGATCGGACAGCTTCTTTTCGCGCGAGGCGATCTTCTTGTTGGCTTCCGAAAGCGCGCCCTTCGCCTTTTCGACGGACGCAGTCAGCCGGCCTTCCTCGAAATAGGCGGCCAGCAGATCCTTGCCGACATAAAGGATGATCTCGGCCGCGACCGCGAAAACCAGCAGTGTCAGAAAAAAAAGGTCGAGCGACATCGCCCAACAGCCCCGGACCAGAGATTAACGACTCGACAGCCGAGTCACCGGGGCGAGCATACACCGGCAGGAATCCGGTGACTCCTTGCTGCATTTCTTCTGTCATCCCGGACTTGATCCGGGGTCGATTTCTCCAGCGGCACCATGAACCCCGCGTCAAGCGCGGAGTGACGGCAGGAGAAAGTTGACTGCGTATTGGAAAGTTAATGCCTGGGCAACGCCCGCCAGTCGGCGTCGCTGGGAATCACCTCGGCGAAGGCGCGGACGATGCCCCATTCGATGTCTGAGTTGTGCGTCGGCGCCGGCCGGCCTTCGGCGTGCTGACGGACCTGATTGAGCAGCAGACGGCGCGCCCGCACGATGGAGAGATCGCTGGTCGCGAGGTTTTCCTTGGTGCGGTCGGCCATGACGCCCTGCCCCATGGCAACGGCGAAGTCCTCGGTGCGCAGGATCGGAAAGCCGGACCAGCTGGTGCCATCGCTCATCTGGCCGCGGTTCTGGCCAAAGCGGGTGTCGATGGTGCCGAGGGTCGGCGTCATATCGACAAAGGTGTCACGATCCTTCACCAGACCGCGATCGATCGGGTTGATCGACTTGCTGAAGTCCAGCGGCTCCTCGAGGGTATAGCGGATATCCCACTGCGCGGAATGCTCGTCGTCGATGGGGATCGACATGGTGAGAAGCTGGATCGTCTTCCGCCCGCCCTGTTGCGGGATGTAAGAGTACCAGGGCATCACGAATTCGCGGATACGGACATAAAGCTTGCCGTCCGGCATGGTGCGCACCGCCGCCTCGCGATAGCCATACGGCTGTTCCTCGAACTCGAAACGCGGCGCCAGATCGAACGTCGTGTTATCGACGTTGCTTGTGCCGAACTGATTCGGGTCCTTGGTCACCCAGTTCTGGTGCAGAATACCGACATGCGCTGAGTCGAGCTGGCCTTCGAGACCGTTCAACCAGTTGGCGCGGATGATGCCGACATTGCAGCGGACATGGCCTTCCGGCAGCTCCGTCCAGTTGAAGGCCGGAAACGGGCCGGGATCGCCGCCACCCATCCACACGAACACCACGCCGCCCGCTTCGCGCGACGGATAGTGCTTCACCTTCACCCGCGCCGCAAAAGCCGCACGTGTCGCCGGCGGTTCCGCGGGGACATCGACAAGCTTGCCGTCCACATCGATCTTCCAGCCGTGGAAGATACATTGCAGCGCGCAATCCTTGTTGCGCGCGAGCGCCATGGACACGCCGCGATGCGGGCAGGCTTCGTCGAGCACGCCGATGCGTCCATCCGTTCCGCGGAAGGCCACCATGTCTTCGCCGAGCAGCCGCAGGCGCATCGGCGCGCCATCGCGCTCCAGCACGGAACCGGGAAAGGCCGGAATCCAGAACTGCCGCATGAAGTCGCCCATCTTCGAGCCGGGACCAACGCGGCTCAGCAGTTCGTTTTCTTCTTTAAGCATGGCGTGCGTACTCCTCCGCTCCACAGTTTCAGGACTGTGCTGCACCGCGTCAAGCAACCTCGCTGGTAACGATTGTCCGATTGGGACAAGATGCGCGACCCATATCACCGCCGTCCCGCTGTTCCTTCCATGACCGACGTCACGCCGCCTGAATCCGCCGCACCGCGCGCCGGCGCCTATGGCGATCTGATGCGCGGCGGCAATGCGGTTTTCACGGTCCTGGTCGTGCTCGGCACCATCCTGCAGGCGCTGCAGGTTCAAGTCATCGCCATCATTATGCCGACCGTGGTCGCCGATCTTGGCGGAACTGCGTTCTATACCTGGGCGATCATGCTCTACACGCTGGGCGCCATTATCGGCTCGTCCAGCATCGGTCCGGTCTGGGCCCTCTTCGGCGCGCGCCGCAGCTACGCGCTCAGCGGTGTGGTCTTCCTGATCGGCACCGCGGCCTGCGCCCTGGCGCCGAACATGGCAACCTTGATCGTCGCGCGCACGATCCAGGGACTCGCCGGCGGGCTTGTCACCGGCGGGACATTTGCCCTGATCGGCAGCCTTTACCGGCCGGCACTTCGCACCCGCATCCTCGCCATTACGCAGAGCACGTTCACCATCGCACAGCTGCTCGGTCCGCTATTCGGCGGCCTGTTCGCCGAGCTCGGCTGGTGGCGCGGTTCATTCTGGGCCGTAATCCCGGTGATTGTCGTGTTCAACACCCTGGCCTTCCTGAAAGTCCCCGACCATCTGACGGAGACCGCCGGGCCTGCATCTGCGCCCTTCCCCGTCCTGCGCCTGACGATCCTTGCGACCGGCGTGTTCTGCGTCGCGGCGGGCGGACCGATCGACAGCACGCCGGCGCGGGTTCTTCTTCTCGTCCTCGCCGTGGCGCTGATCTGGCTGACATTCCGGATCGACGGCACCGCGTCCAGTCGTCTCTTTCCGACCGGCGCCCTCTCGCTCAACTCGCCGGTCGGGCTGGCGCTGTGGATTCTGTTCATTACTGGCGGCGTCCAGCTTTCGGTGACCCTTTTTCTGCCATTGCTGCTCGCGGTAGTGCATGGCGTGTCGCCGTTCTTCATCAACTTCGCGACCATCGTGATTTCCTTCGGCTGGACCTGCGGCACATTCTCCGTCTCCGGCGCGACGTCACGCCGCGCGCGACAGGCGCTGCTGATCGGTCCCCCGCTGATGGTGGCCGGGCTGGCGGCCATCACCATGAGCGCGCAGCTTCCGTTCCTGTGGATGCTGACACTGGGCGCATTCGTGATGGGCTTTGGTATTGGCGTCCACAACGTCCATCTCGTTTCGCAGATGATGGGCGATGCCAGGGCCGGCGAGGAACGCATCACGGCGTCGGCCATGCCGACGGTCCGCTCGCTGGGTACGGCGTTCGGCGCGGCGATGGCGGGAATGCTGGCGAGCATCGGCGGCCTGACCAGCGTGACCGATCCGCAGACGGTCGGAGCGGCGGTGACCTTCGTCTACGGGGTGATGATCATCCCGATGGCCGCCACGGTGTACTTCATGGTCCGGCTGGTGCGAATCAACGGTCGGGCTTAGCCGGCCTAATCGAAGTCCGCGGCCTTCAACACGCGCAGCGCCGGCATTTCCGAAAAACGGTCGCCGTTGTCGACGACGATGCGAAGCGTCGGCCGGGAAGCCGTGATCAACGCGGCATGAAGGTCCCGAAGTCTTTGATCGTCACCCGCGAAAAAGACGCCCTGCTGTGCCAAATAGTCGAGAACCGCGTGGGCTTCAGCGGGCATCAGCAGTTCCTGCTGGCAGAGAAACCGGATTCCGGCGGCGGTCGGCGGACGATTGCTGCGCTTGATAAGCGCCAGGAACGGCGTACCGGCGCCGACTTCTCTCAAGGCCGAATCATCGAGGGGTTGACCGTGCATGACGTTCATCCGCAAAAAGACTCAATGCGGAGAACACTAGCGGGCAGCGCCTTGCCCGATAATTTCGGTCTTGTACCTAAGGGATTTTGCGTAGGCCGCGAATCAGTGAATGGACGGCGACGGCTCGTCGGGGCGCTGCACGCCGCCACTGACAACCAGCGTGGACCGCAGCCATGTCTCGACTTTTTCACCGGGATTGAGGCTGTTCATTGCTTCGATATTGGCAAGCAGCGAGGCCATCAGGGCCGGACCGCGGGCGGCGAGGAAAACCGCGCCCTGGCCACCGACGGGATTGGGCGCCCAGGCCCAGTCGGCCGTCGAGCTGCCGCACATGCGGTCGGTCAGGCGGCGGATAAAGGCTTCAGCCTTTTCGCCCTGGGGAAGCGGAACGGCGGCCTGGTACCAGATCTCGTTGACCGGCTGAAACAGGGGGGCGTCGGGAACCATGCGAAGCGCTCCTTATCGTTTGCGTCGCTTTATCGGCAGCCACGTCCTTTTCTACCGATTGCCGTCCCGCACCGCCTTGATCTAGATCACGCCGGAAGTAATTGATAATTCTGCCTACCCGGCGGTGCAGGAAACCGCTTGAGCCGGCGGCCCACTCCCCGCAATATCGTCCGTACACGGGCGGAATAAGCCCATTCAGGGAGGAGGACCCCATGCGTCGCGTTGTTTCCATTGCTGTTCTGGCGATTGCCGCCGTCGGACTGCACATTCCGGCCGCTCTGGCCGATTTCAACGACAAGATCCCCATTACCGCCACGATCACAGGCGCCACGCCAACCGGTTATCCCCGCATCATGGTCGAGGGCCTGAACGCGGTCGTGCGCGAGGCCTATCCCGGCTCCGCCGTGTCCCTGAAACCGAACTCGCCGGGTGGCGGCGTGCTAGCGATTGCCGAGAAGGAAGCAGATTTCAGCGCCACCACGACGGGCACCGAGATCAAGCTCGCCAATGAAGGCAAGGCGCCGTATTCGACGCCGCTCAAGGGCAAGTTCAACTATGTGATGATGCTCTACGACAACCAGTTCATTCACTTCCTGATGACGAAGGAATGGGCGGATGCCAACGGCATCAAGAGCTGGGACGACATCGCGGCCAAGAAGCCGAAGATGCGCCTCGCCATCAACCGTACCGACAATCCGCAGACGACGATCGGCAGCGCCTACGAGATGATGAAAGCGCACGGCTTCACCTATGACGACATCACAAAATGGGGCGGCAGCTATATCCTGGGCAACAGCGCGACCGGCCTCGATGCCATCACCGACGGCAAGGCGGACGTGTTCATGAACGCCCGCAACCTGAACGACTCGCTGGTGAAGGACATCGCCGGCAAGCGCGCCCTGATGTGGATCGACGGCAATCCGCAGAAGATCCAACAGGCGGCGGCGGTCTTTGATTCCAAGATGGATATGGTCAAGCAGGGTACCTATCCGTTCATGGACAAGGACTACCCGACAGTCCGCATGTGGGTGTCGCTGGTCGCCGGCGCGCACGTCGGCGACGAGACCGTCTACAAGATGGTCAAGGCCATCGCGGAAGGCGAAGAAGCGGTCCGCAAGATCGGTGGTTCCATGAGTTCGTTCACCACGCAGCTCATGATCCAGAACCCGGCCAACCTGCCCTTCCATCCCGGCGCGTTGCGTTATTACAAGGAGCGCGGCTGGATTAAGTAAGGCCGAACCTCCGACAGCGGGACAGAGCGATGAGTGAGGGGGCGCAACCGGCCGGCAGCGGCTGGTTCGGCGAGCTGTTCCGCGAAGGAGCACGACATCAACCCGGCGGCGCATGGGCTGTGCTCATCGCCGTCGGCTCGGTGGCGGCGGCGCTCTACGTGGTCTGGGTCGGCGCGGCGGCGTCCCTCACCGGTGATGCTGCGCTGGCGCTGGCCAAGCGGTTCGATCTTCTCTGGCTCGACCCGTTCGCGACCTGGGCGCGGTCCTTCACCGCGCGCTTCCATCTCGATATCTCGGTCTTCATCGCGATCACCTTCCCGATCGCGTTCCTCACCACCACTGCGCGGCCATCGCGCCAGACACTGGCCTGGACCGATATCGCGCTGGCGGTCATCGCCTTCTCGGTTGCCGCCTACTACATCTACAACGCCGACAAGTTCCTGAACTGGAGCCGCGGCTTCTCTCGGCCGACGACGTTCGACTACCTCGCGGGCTTCGCGCTGATCGGGCTGGTGATCGAGCTCACGCGGCGCTCCACCGGCTGGGGCCTCACGACCTTCGTATTGATCGTGCTGGCCTATACGTTTTTCGGGCACTTGCTTCCCGGCGAACTCGGCCAGCATAATTTCAACTGGCGCTACTTCCTGGAGATGACGACGATCCAGAATGACGGCATCTTCGGATCGCCGCTCGAAGTCGGCGCGTCTTACGTGTTCCTTTTCGTACTGTTCGGCAGCTTCTATCACCAAGCCGGCGGCGGGCAGCTGTTTTACGATCTCGCCAGCGCCGTAACGGGACGCATGCGCGGCGGCGCCGCCAAGGCCTGCATCTCGGCCAGCGCGCTCTACGGCTCGGTCTCGGGCAGCCCGACCGCCGATGTCGCGACCACGGGGCCGCTGACGATTCCGATTATGAAGAAGACCGGCGTCTCGGCAATCCGCGCCGGCGCGATCGAAGCCACGGCCTCAACGGGTGGCGCCATCCTGCCGCCGGTGATGGGCGCGGTCGCCTTCATCATGGCCGACGTCACCAACATTCCCTATGCCCAGATCGCCTGGGCCGCGACGCCACCCTCGATCCTCTACTACGTCTCGCTCTACTTGCTGGTCCATATCGACGCGGTGCGTTACGACGAAGGCCGCATTCCCGAAGAAGATATCGTGACCTTGTGGACGGCACTCAGGAACGGCTGGCCGTTCTTTATGCCGCTGATCGTCATGATCGTCCTGCTGATCATGGGCTACACGCCGAGCTACGTGGCGGCGGGTTCGACCATCGCGGTGATCGCGCTGTCCTGGCTGACGCCCAAACACGCCATCACGCCGCGCAAATTCGTTGCCGCCTGTGTCGAGACAATCTCGCAGCTTGTGCCGCTGATCGGCGCCGTCGCCGCGGCCGGCCTCATCATGGGCTGTTTCGAAGTCTCGGGCTTGGCCGGCAAGTTCTCGTTCCTGCTCTCGACGCTGTCGTTCGGTCTGCTGATCCCGACCCTGATAGTTTCCGCCGCGTTCCTGATCCTGCTCGGCATGGGCATGCCGACGGTGGCGGTCTATACGCTGGGCGTGGCGCTGCTGGGACCGCTGCTGATCGGCAAGCTCGACCTGCCGCTGATGGCGGTTCACATGTTCCTGGTCTTCTACGCATCGCTCTCGGCGATCACGCCGCCGGTCGCGGTCGCGAATTTTGCCGCGGCCGCCATCGCCGGGGCCAATCCAATGTCGCTGGGGCCCTATGCCTGCAAGCTAACCGTCGGCGGCTTCATGGTGCCGTTCTTCTTCCTGTTCAACACAGGACTGCTGATGGAAGGCACCGTGGTCGACATCGTCAGCGACTTCGTGATCGGCGGACTGATGGTGGCCTACGCCTCGCTGGCGTTGCATGGCTGGTGGGGCAAGACGCCGATCCCGTGGGCCGTGCGTCTGGTACTGGGCGCGGTGTCGCTCGCGATGATCAATCCGCATCCGATGATCCAGTTCCCGGCGACGCTAATCGGTGCCGCGATGGTACTGGCGATGTGGAAGCTGATTGCGCCGGGCGAGCCGGCCGCCGCGAAGGCCTAAAGTACCGGCGGCATATCGCGGAGCGGCACCCTGGATGCCGCGTACCCGGCGAGCGCCGTCGCCGTCGACACGAACACGCCCCAGCCGAGATCGACGAACGCCACGGTCGCGGTGTAGCCCTGCAGAATCGCGAGATTGGTGAGATCGTAGGTGCCATAGGCGATGAGGCCAAGGAGCGCGCCGAGACCCGCGGCGTTCCGCCACGATCCGGCGCGGCGCGCGGGACGCACGGCGAACACGATCACGCCGACCACATAGCCGAGATAAAAAATTCCCGCGACCGCGACATTCACATCGGGCCGCAGCAGCGGGCCCATTTCCGTCCGGTAGAACGAGTACGCGATCAGCCCCAGCCAGAGCGCGTCGAGTGTCAGATATACAGCCAGCGCCGCAAAATAGGACCGGACATCGTCGCGTGTCATGTCATGCCGAAAAGAGAAGGACGATACGACGCCCGTTGCCGGACGCCGTATCGCCTTGTGTGTTCAGATTTCCTTGCCGAGCCTTTCATCCAGCGAGTACTTGCCGCCGCCCGCGAACGCGAAGCCCAGCGCCACCAGGCTCCACAGCAGCGGGTATTCGATGCCGCCGCGCGTCCAGAAGAAACCGCTCTTGAGATGCACCACATACCACGCGACCGTCAGCACCACGAAGATCGCGGCACCGGCGACGCGGGTGAACAGGCCCAGCGCCAGCAGGAGTCCGCCGACGAGTTCGACCAGACCGGTCGCCCAGACCAGCGGCATCGCCGGTTCGAGGCCGAGGCCTGAGAAGAATTTCGCCGCCCCTTCGCGATTGCCGCCGAACCATTCCAGAACCTTCTGCGCGCCGTGCGGCATCAGGATCACGCCTGTCGCCACCCGGATCAGCGGAATGCCAAGGTCTCCGATTCGGTCGTAGAGCGGCTGCAGTTGCGGAAAATAGAGTTGCGGTCTTGCCATTGAAATCCCCCTGTTTAGCCATTGATCACCACAGCCGGTGAGCGCAGCATCTGCCCCGATCGCGGCTGCTTGCGGCAAGCCTACCTTGATCCAAAGGGCTCTGCCGCCTAAATGTTTACACCTGAGCTCCTCCCTCCATTCACAATCCCGAGACATGACCGACCAAAACCAACCGCCGTCCTGGCACGGCACAACCATCCTGTCCGTCCGCCGCGGCGGCACGGTCGTGGTCGCCGGCGACGGCCAGGTCAGCTTCGGCCAGACCGTCATGAAATCAAACGCGCGCAAGGTGCGCCGGTTGGGCGACGGCAAGGTCATTGCCGGGTTCGCCGGCGCCACCGCCGATGCCTTCACGCTGTTCGAACGGCTCGAGGCGAAGCTGGAGAAACATCCCGACCAGCTGCTGCGCGCCTGTGTCGAACTGGCCAAGGACTGGCGCACCGATCGTTATCTGCGCCGCCTCGAAGCGATGATGGCGGTCGCCGACAAAGATGTCTCGCTGGTGCTGACGGGCAACGGCGACGTGCTGGAGCCTGAGGACGGGCTGATCGCCATCGGTTCTGGCGGCTCCTATGCGCTGGCCGCCGCGCGCGCGCTGGTCGGCGTCGACGGCCTGTCGGCTCGCGAGATCGCCGAGCGGTCGATGAAGATCGCTTCCGAAATCTGCGTCTATACCAACGACAAGATCATCATCGAGACGCTATAGAGATATGACCGAGATTAAATCCTTTTCGCCGCGCGAGATCGTTTCCGAACTCGACCGCTTCATCGTCGGCCAGAATGCCGCCAAGCGCGCCGTCGCCGTGGCGCTGCGCAACCGCTGGCGCCGGCTGCAGCTGCCGGAAAACCTGCGCGACGAGGTGCTGCCCAAGAACATCCTGATGATCGGCCCGACCGGCGTCGGCAAGACAGAGATCGCGCGCCGCCTGGCCAAGCTGGCCGGGGCACCCTTCCTCAAGGTCGAGGCGACCAAGTTCACCGAGATCGGCTATGTCGGCCGTGACGTGGAATCCATCGTCCGCGATCTACTGGAAGCCGCGATCACCATGACCCGCGAGCGCCTGCGCAAGGAAGTGACAGCCAAGGCCGAACTGGCCGCCGAGGAACGCGTGATCGAAGCGCTGGTCGGCCAGAACGCCAGCGCCGACACGCGCCAGAAGTTCCGCAAGCTGTTGCGCGAGGGCACGCTCGACGACAAGGAGATCGAAATCCAGGTGCAGGAGTCCGGCGGCGGGTTCCAGATGCCGACCATGGACATCCCCGGCATGCCGGGCGCCCAGATGGGCATGCTCAACATCAACGAAATGCTGGGCAAGGCTTTCGGTGGCGCCCGCTCCAAGCCGCGCAAGATGACGGTGCGCGAGAGCTATCAGGTGCTGATCGCCGAGGAGAGCGACAAGCTTCTCGATAACGACAAGGTCGTTTCGGAAGCCAAGCAGGTCGTGGAGCAGAACGGCATCGTCTTCATCGACGAGATCGACAAGATCTGCGCCAGAGCGGAGCGCGCCGGCGCCGATGTCAGCCGCGAAGGCGTGCAGCGCGACCTGCTACCGCTGATCGAAGGCACCACGGTGCCGACCAAGCACGGATCGGTGAAGACCGACCACATCCTGTTCATTGCGTCTGGCGCCTTCCATGTGGCCAAACCATCCGATCTGCTGCCGGAGCTACAGGGACGCCTGCCGATCCGGGTCGAGCTCAACGCGCTGGGCCGCGAGGATTTCGTGCGCATCCTGACCGAGCCCGAGAATTCGCTGATCAAGCAGTACATCGCGCTGCTCGGTACCGAGAACGTCACACTCGACTTTCAGGACAGCGCGATCGAGGAGATCGCCAGCCTCGCCGCCGAGGTGAATCGCGGGGTCGAGAATATCGGCGCGCGCCGCCTGCACACCATCCTCGAACGCCTGCTGGAGGACATCAGCTTCACCGCCAGCGACAAGGCCGGCGCGACCCTCGCCATCGACAGCGCCTATGTCCGCGACAAGGTCGCCGACCTCGCGAAGAACGCGGATCTGAGCAAGTTCATCCTTTAGGTATACCGTTTGACGGTATACCCTTTATTGGCTATATTATAAGGGTGATTCATTCGTTTCGCAGCCGCGATACCGAGGCTCTGTTCAATCGGGAACCGGTACGCCGCTGGCAAGCGGTTGAGCGCGTGGCGCGCCGAAAGCTCGAACAGCTGAACGCGGCCCATAGCTTGAATGATTTGCGGTTGCCGCCGGGAAACAGGCTGGAACTCCTACGCGGCAATCGGATCGGCCAGTACAGTATCCGCGTAAACGATCAATGGCGTATCTGTTTTGTCTGGCGCTCCGATGGCGCTCATGATGTTGAAATTGTCGACTATCATTAGGAGGTGCTGATGCCGAAGCTTGCACCAATCCATCCTGGAGAAATCCTGAGCGAAGATTTTCTGGTTCCGATGGAGGTAAGTCAGACCCGTCTTGCGCGTGACATCGGCGTGCCGGCCCGACGCATTAACGAGATATGCCGGGGTAAGCGTGCGATCACCGCCGATACGGCTCTGCGGTTTGCGCGCTTCTTTGGAATGTCCGCTGACTATTGGATGACCCTTCAGGGCCGGTATGACATCCATGTCGCGGAGGACTCGACCGCCAAGCGCCTTAATCGTGAGGTCAGGCCGCTCCGGCAAACTGCGGCTTGAGGCACCGGCCCGGCCGTGATCGGGCGTCCACCCGGCCAAGGCCCGGGGTGACGAAAAGCAACTCCTAATAATCCCAGGTCTGGCGCTGGTCGGCGAGATAGGCCTCCCATTCGCGCTGGCGTTGCTGCTGCCTTGCCGTTTCGACGGAAATACAAGTTGCCTGGTCGGCTGCGCCTTCGCAGCGGCGGCGCACTTCTTCCTCGAAGCTACAGCTGGCAAGAAGCAGCGTGGCAAGGACAGGCGAAAGAACTCGGGTCATGACGTGCTCCGAATGGATCCTGCACTGCGAACACTGACATTGTGGCGAAAATTCCGGCGTGCGGTACCGAATGGCGACAAAGCGACAAGTTCGCATCATGTCAGAATGAAAACACAGGAATGCGAACGTTGTCCTTTTAATCCGGACTGCAATGGTATTAGTTTCTTGGGTGGCGCGTCGGGGGCCTCAAGGGGCACCCATGGATAACATTGCACAGTACTTACGAGATGAAGCGACACGGTTCAGGGATCTGAGCCGGTTCGACCGCGATCCCAACATCCGCCGCAAGCTCTTCGCTTTGGCCAAACAGTGCGAGGACATCGCCCTCGAGATCGAGGACGGTCCGGTTTACAAGCGGGGCGGCGGGCGTCAGTAGCGGACCGTCCATCGAACCCACGGCCCGGCGCCACGGTGAATTTATCGTGACGCTCCGCATCGGCTGCGGATGGTAGAAGGGTGTGCTCGGCGCCGTGTCTCGCGGCGCCGATGCAGTTGAGCGTCGCGGCATCATGACGAGCCTCTCTCACAAACTTCAGGCCCTGGCATTCCGTCTAGCGGTTCCAATGCTGCGCGCATTGGGCCCGGTGCGGGCATCGAATCTGGGTGGCGCGACAATGCGCTTCATCGGTCCGCTACTGGGGGCGACGCGTGTCGCCGATACAAACCTTCACGCGGCACTGCCGGATCTGACACCGGCCCAGCGTGCCAGCATCATCCGGGGCGTCTGGGACAATCTTGGCCGCACGGCGACGGAACTGCCGCATCTGGGTTCGCTGCAGCGCACCGCCGAAGGGCCGGGCTGGGAATTCGAAGGCGCGGAACATTTACAGCCGCTGATCCGCGACGGAGGCCCTGCGATCTTCTTCTCCGCACATCTCGCGAACTGGGAGCTCGTCGGGCCGGCGGTGGCGGCCGAGGGAATCCGGATGGCCGGCTTCTATCGTGCCGCCTCAAATCCCCTGACTGACGAACTGATTCAGAATCTTCGCCGCGATGCGCGCGGCGGCGCGGTGGAGATGTTCGGCAAGGGATCGCGCGGCGCCCGCGATGCGATGGCCTATCTCGCGCGCGGCGGATTTCTTGGCATCATGATGGACCAGAAGATGAATGATGGAATCGCCGTCGACTTCTTCGGCCGCAATGCGATGACGGCGCCGGCGCTGGCTCATTTCGCCGCGCGATTCAATTGTCCGGTGATTCCGGTGCATGTGGTGCGGCTGGGACCGGCGCGGTTCCGGGTCGTCTGCGAAGCGCCGCTGCCGCGCGAGGAGACCGGCGAGCGCAATGCCGACGCGGCGAACTTCACGCAATCAATCAATCACCGGCTGGAGCGCTGGATCCGCGATCAGCCGGAAGCCTGGCTGTGGGTACACCGCCGCTGGCCGAAGAAGACGGAAGAGAAGAAGGCAGCCTGAAAAGCTCAGGCGAGGCGGGCGCGGGCGCGGGCCACCAGCTGACCGTCGGTCACCTTGCCGCTGTATTCGATGCTGATCTGCGCCGACGATCCGGCTTCTTCGCGCAGATAGGACACAAGGCGCGTCCGGGCGCCGTCCGGCCCGCACACCAGCAGCCTCTCGGCATCCTGGACGGCTGCGGCAACCTCCATCATGTAGTCATGACTGGCGCCGCGCGATCCCGATCCCGTGCCCCGGGAAGGACTGCCGCGCCGGCCCGATGAGAACTCCGATTTATGGAGCTCGCCGTCGACGAAGGAAAACGCTTTTGCGCCGGCCACGTCGATCCACACCACGGCGGAAATCCGCGACGGTGCCGCCGCGTCATCGTTGGGCACGACGTTCCCCGTGATCGGGGCGGCGTCCACTAGGCCGCCTTCTCGCGCGCGAGCAGCTTGCGCTGCTTCTCGATCATCTCTTCGTAGCGGGTCTGCATCTTCTTATCGACGGGCGTCTTCTCGCGGATACAGCGCGTGACGACCAGGGCCACCATCGCTTCCTCGCCGGTCAGCGCCCAGCGCCAGACGCCGATCTTCTTGCTGAAAACATTGGTGGTCATGGCAGGAAGATCTCGCTTTCGCGGACGACGCGGCGATGCCCGTCGCGGGTGCTGAGCACGCGGTACTGGTTGCCGCCGTTATCCGCCGGCAGAAGTTGCTCAACCTTGAACGCCCCGCCCGGCACGCTCGATTGGAAGGACGGCTCGAACTGAACCGTCTGCCCGACGTGAAACCGATGAATTGTCATGAGGTACGCTCCGAGTTGCGAGCGGGAGCGCGGGGGGCCACTTCATGCATGGCTTCATGCACAGCGCCGCTCATCTCTCAGTCGTCGGCGCTCAACGGCGTTACCGGCGATGTGGATATCTTATCACATCCATCCCTCCAGCGGGGGTGCATTCGCCCGCGATTCGTGCCGGATTTCATCGCTAAAACGCGTGTATTGCGCGTTATTTGGCCCATTTCACCCGGTAATCCTTGTATTTCGGCACAAACAGGCCCATATCAAGCAATCACCTCGTTTTGGTGGGCCCGTTTCGGCCGACAGGTTGCCCGGTTCCTTCCTCATCGTTGCTTGATCCGTAAGGCATTTCGCCTTGCGGGTATCTCTCATGGAAGGAATTTCCAATGATCGGCACAGTAAAGTGGTTCAACCCTGCCAAGGGTTTCGGTTTCATCCAGCCGGAAGACGGCTCGGGCGACATCTTCGTTCATATCTCCGCTGTCGAGCGCGCCGGCATGTCCACTCTCAATGAGGGACAGAAGGTGCAGTACGACATCGAGCAGAACCCGAAGAACGGCAAGAGCTCGGCCGCCAACCTCAAGGCGGCGTAAATCGATGTCGTCGTCACCGGACAGGATTCATCACCGGTCCCTGGTGACGCAATCGATTCTGAAAGCACGGCTGTCGTCGTCACTGGAGGAAACTCCGGTGACGGCGGCAATCCGCCGCGAGCGCCCCTGCCTGAAATGCCAGACCATGTTCTCGAGCGAAGGCTCGGGCGAGCGGATCTGCAAGAAGTGCAAGACGCAGTCGTTCTGGCGCGAAGGATCGCGCGCGAGCAACGTCAGCTCGCGCTAGGCTCCGCCTCAAGCGCCGCGGGCGCTTCCACCGTCTCAAGCACCTGAATTCGCCGCACTTCACGCCCTTTGGGCGTCGTCGCCACGCTCATTGAGACGCGCTGTTCAGCAAGCAGCGACTGCAGCCCGGCGCGCTGCACATAATCACGACCGACAAACACCGGATCGCCGCCGTCATCCGGCGTCACGAAGCCGTAGCCGCGCTCGACACTGAACCATTTCACGGCGCCGTCGACATCGATCGTTCCGGCCGGACGCTCCTGTGAGATGTACTGGGTATGCGTATTGCTGGCGGCGCTTTGCTGTCTTGCAACGGCGGCAATCTCGATCACGCGCGTGACCTGCGGACCCTTCTTGCCCTGGCCAATTTCGCAGCGGACGGTGGCCCCTTCGCCGGGTGCCGCAAGCCCGGCGGCCTGCACAGCAGAAATGTGGAGAAATGCTTCGCTGCCATCTTCCAGCCCGACAAAGCCGAAGCCCTTGCCGGCGTTGAACCATTTCACCTTTGCCTCGACGATGTTGCCGTCGCCGATCAGCGGCTGGAAGGTCTGGAAGGCCATGGGAATTCTCCTGTTACCGGGTGTGCGCGCGCGATGACGCGCAAGGGCGCCCGGCAGATGTTGGATTGAATGAGGGTCGGCTGCCTGACTGGCGCTGCCGACGATGCGCCACAATAGTCGAAAAGGCGGCGTTTTACTGCATCTGTTTTAGCGTACGCCCGAATGCAAACGGGCGGCGCGTTTCCGCGCCGCCCGGGAACTCAGCGGCCGAGGTGATCTTTACTCGGCGGCCTGCGCCGGAACAACGGTATCGTCGTGGAACTGTTCCGTCTCCGTCGAGCCGGCCATTGCCGTCGTCGACGATTTACCGGCCGAGATGGCAACGGCAACCGCGTCGAAGTACGAGGTGCCGACTTCGCGCTGGTGCTTGATCGCCGTATAGCCGCGCGTTTCCGACGCAAACTCCGCCTGCTGCAACTCCGAGTACGCCGCCATCCCGCGCTCGGCATAACCGCGCGCCAGCTCGAACATGCCATGGTTGAGCTGATGGAAACCGGCCAGGGTCACGAACTGGTACTTGTAGCCCATGGCGCCGATGCGCTTCTGGAAGTCGGCGATATCGCCGGGCGCCAGCTTCTTCTTCCAGTTGAACGACGGCGAGCAGTTATAGGCCAGCAGCTTGCCGGGGAAGTGATGGTGGATCGCATCGGCGAAGCGCTGCGCGTCGTCGAGGTTCGGTTCCGCCGTTTCCCACCAGATGAGGTCGGCATATTCGGCGTACGCAATGCCACGCGCGATCGCGTAATCCTTGCCGCAATCCGGCTTGATGCGGAAGAAGCCTTCCGGCGTCCGCTCGCCGGTGATGAACCGGTGATCGCGTGGATCGACATCCGAGGTCAGGAGCTGCGCCGAGTCCGCGTCCGTCCGCGCCAGCAGCACCGTCGGCACGCCTTCGATATCGGCCGCCATGCGCGCCGCATTCAGCGTCCGCACATGCTGCTGCGTCGGCACCAGCACCTTGCCGCCGAGATGGCCGCATTTCTTTTCCGACGCCAGCTGGTCCTCGAAGTGAACGCCGGCGGCCCCCGCCTCGATCATCGACTTCATCAGCTCGAACGCATTGAGCGGCCCGCCGAAGCCGGCTTCAGCATCGGCGATGATCGGCGCGAAATAGTCGGTCGTGCCCGTACCTTCCATGGTCTGGATCTGGTCGGCGCGGCGGAAGGTGTTGTTGATGCGCTGCACGACATCGGGGACCGAGCTCACGGGATAGAGGCTCTGGTCGGGATACATCTGGCCCGCATTGTTGGCGTCCGCCGCCACCTGCCAGCCCGAGAGATAGATCGCCTTCAGGCCGGCCTTCACCTGCTGCAGCGCCTGGTTACCGGTCAGCGCCCCCAGTGTCGGGACAAACGGTTCGCTGTGCAGGAGTTGCCACAGCTTGCGCGCACCCCGATCCGCTAACGTGTGAGCGACCCGCACGGAGCCGGCCAGCCTATGCACGTCGCTCGGCGTGTAGTCGCGCTTGATGCCGCGCCAGCGCGGGTGGGTCAGGCTCATCATGTCGTCGGTCATGGGAGAAGTCCTTTCGCAAGAGTGCGATGAGAGAACGTCGTTATCTTTACATTGCACTTGCGAAACGCAACTGCGATCACCTAATCTAAGTAGTAAATAAGTATTGGGGTTTTCAGAAAACACGCCTTGTTTGTAAATCTGTAAAGCTCGCGGAGCGATTGCATGGCGGTCCGGAAAGCCTTGCTGGGAAACAAGATTCGCCGTCTCCGGCAGGAGCGGCAGCTGACCCAGGTGCAGATGGCCGACAAGCTTGGGATCAGCCCGAGCTACCTCAACCTCATCGAACATGACGAACGGCCGATCACGGTCGCCCTCCTTCTCAAGCTCGGCCAGACCTTCAATGTCGATCTGCAGGAGCTGTCCGACGACAGCGAGCGGCGGCTGGCCGCCGCGCTGAACGAGGTGTTCACCGACGGCGGTCTGGGCGGCGGGACCATCGACGTCGAGGAAATCCAGCGCCTGGTCGGGGCCGCGCCGAAGGCGGCGCGCGCGATGGTCGATATGCATCGCGCCTGGCGCGCCGCCCGCGAAGACGCCTCGGCAATGAACCTGGCACTACCCAGCGGACGGGTGCAGCGCATCGTGCTGCCGACCGAGGAGGCGCGTGACTTTTTCGAGTCACGCGCCAGTCACTTTCCCGACATGGAAATCGCCGCCGATGCGTTGACGCAGAGCGCGCAGCTCCGCCCGGGCGAACAGTATCGCGGTCTGGTCGATCGCCTGACGTCCCGGCATGGCATCTCCGTCGAGATCGCCCCGGTCGATGCGATGGCCGGCGCCCGGCGCCGCTACGATGCGAAGGCGAAGACGTTGACGCTTTCGGAAACGCTGTCGCCGTCCAGCCGCGCCTTTCATCTCGCCTATCAGGTTGCCCTGCTGGAAGCGCGTGAGGTGATTGCCGCCCTCATCGCGCAGGCGAAACTGTCATCGCCGGAAAGCGAAACGCTGTGCCGGGTCGGTCTTGCCAATTATTTCGCCGGTGCGGTGCTGATGCCCTACACACCCTTCATCACGGCGGCGAAAGCCCTACGGTACGACATCGATGCGCTGGCCTACCGGTTCGGCGTGTCGTTCGAGCAGGCCGCGCATCGCCTGTCCACGCTGCAAAGGCCGGGAGAATCCGGCGTGCCGTTCTTCTTCGCGCGCGCCGACAGCGCCGGCAATCTCATCAAGCGTTTTTCCGCCGCCGGTTTTCATTTCTCGCGGGTCGGCGGCGCCTGTCCGCGCTTCGTCCTGCATGAAGCCTTCGCGACGCCGGGCCTCATCCGCACCCAGATCGCGCGCCTGCCCGATGGCGCGACGTTCTTCTGTGTCGCGCGCACCGTGGAAACACCCAGCAGCGGCAACCGCGCGCCGGTGCGCTATGCCATCGGCCTCGGCTGCGACATCAGCCGCGCCGGCGAACTGGTCTATTCGGACGGGCTCGATCTTGCCCAGCTCGACAACGCAACCGGCATCGGTCCGGGCTGCCGGTTGTGCGAGCGCGCGGATTGCCGCCAGCGCGCCTTTCCTCCGCTCCAGCACCGGCTGATCGTCGATGAAGCCGTCAAGGGTCCTTCGGCCTACGTCTTCAGCGCGCGATAGCGCGCCGCGCATCCCAGGTCTGTTTGCTTAGCCGGTAGAGAACATGCCGCCGATGCGGATGGCCGTCCGGCACATTCGGGTGATCGAAATCCCCCGCGGCATCATGTGTCATTCCAAGCCGCTCCATGACGCGCCGCGAGCGGGTATTGGCTGGAACCGTGAACGACACGATCTCGGACAGGTTCAGGCACCCGAAGCCGAACGTCACGGCCGCGGCAGCCGCTTCCGATGCATAGCCATTGCCCCAATGGTCTGCCGCCAGCCGCCAGCCGACTTCAACGCACGGCGTAAAGTGCGCATCGAAGCGCGGCACCGACAGGCCGACAAAGCCGATGAAGGCAGCGCTGCCTTTAAGTTCAATTGCCCATAGGCCAAAGCCGCGTTCAGCGATCGCCGCATCGATGCGGTCGACCATCGCATCGCTTTGGGCGCGGCCCAGCGGCTCGGGAAAATGTTCCATCACGCGCGGATCGGCGTTCATCGCGGCAAAGAGCGGGCGATCGGCCTCGCGCCAGCGGCGAAAGCGCAGGCGCGATGCCAGCGGCACTTCGGTCATTTTCTTGACGGCCGACCGCGGCGGCGCTTCACCTTCGGTTCCGGTTCCGGCGTCGCTTCGAGCAGCTTGCGGATCGCCCGTACCGATGCGGCATCGAGACCGGCGACGCGCTCAGCCAGCAGATTGGCGACTTCCGTCTGCTCCGGCGA
The DNA here is from genome assembly GCA_965279355.1 of Alphaproteobacteria bacterium. Classification (GTDB taxonomy): domain Bacteria; phylum Pseudomonadota; class Alphaproteobacteria; order CACIAM-22H2; family CACIAM-22H2. The sequence goes on from OZ257155.1 coordinate 2,935,257, forward strand.
CAGGCCGCGCGTGTCGACGACCACACGCGGATGCGAGATGCGCGCAAGGCGATGCATCTCCTCATAGTCGTCCCAGATCAGGTGGAAGAACTCGCAGATCTGCACCACCAGTGCCGGCGACGGCAGGCCGCGATGTCCGTGCTCCAGCGCCGAAAGATAGGCCGGCGACAGCTTCAATGCGCCGGCAAGCTGCTTCAGCGTGATGTTCTTCTGGTCGCGCAGGGTGCGGACCTTGTCGCCGAACGGCGTCATTCCCGCCTCCGCCGCAGCAGAACATAAAACGCGCCGCTGCCGCCATGCAGCGGCTGTGCCGAGGTGGTGCGCAGCACCTTCTCGGCGTTCTCACCGAGGCCCAGCCAGCGCGGCAGGTTTTTGCGCAGCACGCCCTCGCCTTCGCGGCCCTTGCCGGTAATGACGAGGATGACGCGTAGCCCGGTGCGGTGCGATTCACGCACACAACGATTGAGCGCCGCATGCGCCGCGGCTTCGGTCATGCCGTGCAGGTCGAGGCGGCGGTCGATCGGCAGCTTCCCTTTACGGAGTTTTTCCGCGGTGCTGCGGTCGATGCCGGGGTTGGGGGCCGGTTTTGCCGGGAGTCCCCTCACCCGCTCGCTCACGCTCGCGACCTCTCCCACAAGGGGAGATGTTAAATTCGAGCGCTTATCCGACTCCCTCTCCCCTTGTGGGAGAGGGCCGGGGTGAGGGGTCTTCCGCCGCACGAAAGTTTTCTTCCGCAGCGGCTTCACCTCGCGCATTGCTGCGGCGAACAGGTGTGCGTCCGGGACGCTTTTAGGTGACCGACTCATCCTCAACGATCACGATGAGCTGCCGGCGCGGGCCGTGCGCGCCCATCTCCAGCTTCTGCTCGATATCGCCGGTACGCGACGGGCCGGTGACGAGGTTGACGGTGCGCGGCAGCAGCGCGCTGCCGCGTGCATCGCGCAGGCGTTGCCACGCCGCTTCGAGATTGCCAACCATACGCGCGGCCGGCAGCAGAACGATGTGCGTATCGGGCAGGAAGTTGAGCGTCGAGGGATTGTCGGGACCAGACAGCAGCATCAGCGTGCCGGTCTCGGCGACACCGGCGAATGCAGCGGATAGTCCAACCTGATCCGTCGGTGTCGGCTTGCCGCGCCGGAGCTGCAGCAGCGGACGCTCTTTCCAGGGCGCCTGATCGACCAGCTTGTCGGGCGCCGCGGCGATCTCCGCCGGCAGGTTGTGACGGCTGAGATAATCGGCGACGGCGGCCGGCACCTCGGCCATCGATTTCACGCGCGCTATGTCAGTGAAAATCGCCTTCGCCTCCGCTTCAAAGCGCGTGACGATGTCGGCGCGATCGCGATCCTGGCCGCGCCTGGGCACCAGGCCGACCGGATGGTTGGCGAGCCGCGCTTCCAGCGGCGCGACCTTCTCCGCCGACAGGCGTGCGCCGCCGCGCAGGCCCTGACGGATCTTGCCAAGGATAATGTCGCGCGACGTGCTCATGCGACGGTCTTCTTGCGGTCGCGCTCGTGCCAGAGCTCCTGGAACGTGCGGCCCTGCGGTGCCGGCATGTCGCGGGTCGCGGTCCAGCCGCCGGCCAGCGGAAGGTTGTAGAAACTGCCGCTGCGCTTGCCGAGCAGTCCCAGCACCTGCGCCGCGATGCCGGCGAGGAAGTGATACAGCCACGGACGCCGGGCAATGAAGGCCCACGCCTTGATGCCGTAGCGCGCGGCGGCCGGCGTCAGGTCGCGCGCCCATTCCTGTTCGCGATGATGGCGCAGCAACTTCGGTAGCGGGATCTTCACCGGGCAGACGCTTTCGCATTTGCCGCAGAAGGTCGAGGCGTTCGGCAGGTCTCTGGCGTTCTCCAGCCCGACGAGGGCAGGCGTGATCACGGACCCCATCGGTCCCGGATAGACCCAGCCATAGGCGTGACCACCGACGGCGCCATAGACCGGGCAATGATTCATGCAGGCGCCGCATTTGATGCAGCGAAGCATCTCCTGAAACTCGGAGCCCAGCAGCTTGGTGCGGCCGTTATCGAGGATGACGACGTGATACTCGCCGGGACCATCCGGATCCTCGGCGCGGCGCGGTCCCGTCGAGAACGTGGTGTAGACCGACATGTCCTGCGCCGTCGCGGACCGCGCCAGCACGCGCAGCAGCGCCGAGGCATCCTCCAGCGTCGGCGCGATCTTCTCGACGCTGGCCAGTACGATATGCGCCCGGGGCAGAAGCTGCGTCAGATCGCCATTGCCCTCATTGGTGACGATCACCGAAGAGCCTGTCTCGGCAATCAGGAAGTTCGCGCCGGTGATGCCGACATCGGCGGCCAGGAACTGCTCGCGCAGGATCGTGCGGGCTTCGGCGACAAGCTGGCGCGCCTCTTCCAGCGAACGGTCGGGATCGAGATGCGTGTGTACCTCGCGGAAGGTCTTCTCGACCTGACCCTTGGTCAGGTGGATCGCCGGCGCCACGATATGCGACGGCGTCTCGTGGCGAAGCTGGATGATGTATTCGCCAAGATCGGTTTCGATCGGCACCATGCCGTTGGCTTCGAGGTGATCGTTGATGGCGATTTCCTCGCCGACCATCGACTTGCCCTTGGTAACGGTCTTCGCGCCAAACTTGCGGCACAGCTCCAGCACGATATCGCGCGCTTCCGCGGCATCGCGCGCCCAGTGCACATGGCCGCCAGCCTTGATGACGTTCTGCTCGTAGCGTTCGAGATACCAGTCGAGATTCTCGAGAACGTGGTTCTTGATTTCCTTGGCCTGCTCGCGCAGGTCCTCGAACTCGGGCAGACGCGCAACCGTCACCAGCCGCTTGACCGGAAATCCGATCCGCATGATGTCGAGCGCCTTCTGCAGCATGGGATCATGCAGCGCGGCACTCGCGTTTTCCTTGAAATTCTGCGAGGTGACGTCCATCGCTATTTCGCCTCGCCGCTCTTGGCTTCCCCAATGGGCGGCGTGTCGGTCATGCCGGCCAGCACTTCGGCAACATGCCGCACCTTGGTCGGGCGCGCGCCGCGCTCGTTATGCATGCGCTTGAGCTTGCCCGCCATGTTGAGCAGGCAGCCCATGTCGCCGGCCAGCAGTGTGTCGGCGCCGGTTGCCAGGATATCGTTTGCCTTGGTCTCGACCATCTGGTCGGAGATCTCGGGATACTTGACGCAGAACGTGCCGCCGAAACCGCAGCACACTTCCGCGCCGGGCAGTTCCGTGAGTTTCAACCCGGCAACCGTGCCCAGCATCGCGCGCGGCTGATGCTTCACACCGAGCTCGCGCAGGCCCGAGCACGAATCATGATAGGTGACGGCGCCGTCATATTTAGCGTCGACCCGTTCCATGCCGCGCACGTCGTAGAGAAACGCGACCAGTTCCCACGTCCTGGCGCCAAGACGGCGCGCGCGCGGACCCCAGTCCGGATCTTTGGCCAGCAGCTGCGCGTAATGCTCGCGGATCATGCCGCCGCAGGAGCCGGACGGCACCACGACATAGTCGAACCGCTCGAACAGCATCACCGTGCGCCGCGCCAGCTCGGTTGCGTCTTCGGTGTCGCCGGAATTATAGGCGGGCTGGCCGCAGCAGGTCTGCAGGCTCGGCACCTCGACCGTGCAGCCGGCCTCTTCCAGCAGCTTCACCGCCGCGAACCCGACGCTGGGCCGATAGAGATCGACAAGGCAGGTGACGAACAGCCCGACCCTGGGTTTCGCGGTTTCGCTCACGCGTTGATTTCCCAAAAGAAATGGACCGCCACAATGGGGCCGCCCGGTCGGTCTGGCAAGTGGCGGGTGGATGGGTCAGAGCCGTCGTCATGCGACGAAATCGGCAGTCGTCAAAGCGCCGGAAATCCCTTATAGGCGGGGGATATCACAAGAGCGCCACTCAGGATCGCCGAGCCCCGTGCCCGAGATAAAACACAACAAGCTGGCACGCCTTCACGACTACTGGCTCAGCAGGAAAATAGAAAACCGGCGCTGGCCCCGGCTTGTCGATATCGATCCGGTCGAGATCCGCTACTGCCTCGGCTTCGTGGCCCTGGCGGATATCGAGGAGCCCTTCCGCGTCCGCTACCGCCTGGTCGGCACCAAGCTCGATGCGCTCTACGGCGCCGACCTGACCGGTCGTTATATCGATCAGCTTTACACGCCGCTGTTCCGTAAACGCGTGCTGGCCGTCTACCAGAAGGTCGTCGACAGCGGCGAGCCGCTCTATGACGCGCCGTATTTCGGATTCTTCCGGTTCAAGCTCGGCTATCACCGGCTGCTGCTGCCGCTCTCGACGACCGGCGAGCGGGTCGATGTCGTGATGGCCGGAATCTATCCGACCGACACCGAGATCGAGACCGCCGCCGACTGGCGCTCCGTCCGCGAGGTTCGGGAATGGCTGGTCGAGGAGGAAATGTCGCCCTTCCTCTGGGGCCGCAAGGCCAACGACGGTTAAGAGTCGTTCCCCTTCCGCCACATTACACAGAGTTAACAATCCGCCGCGCAGGAGTCCGCCTTAGTCCCCGTGTATTCATCCGAGGGGTCATTAACGGAGGTTCTTATGCGGAAATTTGCTCTTTCAACACTCATGGTTGCCGGTCTCGCCACGGCAGGCTGCTCACTCACGCCAGAAGCGTTCGCCCAGGCGCCGACACCGCCGGCCGCGGCGGATCAGCACGGCCGGGGCAGTCATCATATGGGCGCGCCGCGCCAGATGAGCGACCGCATCGATGCGCGGCTGGCTTACGTCAAGACGGCCCTGAAAATCACGCCGGCCCAGGAGGGTCAGTGGAACACGGTCGCCGAAGTTGTCCGTCAACAGGTCAAGGCGATGGATGCCGAACGCACCGCGGCGCACGCAGCGCGCGCCACCGCCACGCCGGTCTCGGCCATTGAGCGCCTGCAGCAGCACGAGAAGATGATGTCGACCATGTCGACACGCCTGAATGCGGTGATCACCGCGGCACAGCCGCTCTACACCACATTCACCGACGAGCAGAAGAAAACCGCTGACGAGATGCTGAGCCGCGGTCGCGGCATGCGCGGCGGCGGCATGGGCGGCCATCACGGCCGCTGGCACTGATCTGAATTGAGAGATCCCTAGACTGAAACTGACCCTCGTCTCTTCGGAGACGAGGGTTTTTCTTTCGTGAGTCCGGGGCGCCTCGTCGCCTTCCCCACTCTGTCATCCCAGCGAAAGCTGGGACCCAGCCGTTGGGTGGTTGCCACGTGGACGTTCCGTCGCGACTGCGTAGAGATTGCACCACCTGGGTCCCAGCTTTCGCTGGGATGACAGTTGGGGTGCGGGTTGAAGTGCCGTTGCGATCGGATAGTGGCTAGGAACCGAACCCGCCAATTCCCGTAACAATGCCGGTGAGCGTGTCGTTACCCGACATGCCGGTGATACCGGCGAGATCAGCGGCATCAACCGTAAACGTGCTACTCAGCGTCGCACTCGACAGATCGATCGAAGTTCCGCCGCCAACCGCAAGGTCAGACGTCGTGACCGGAGCAGAGTCGTTCGCGGAGCCATTCACACCGGAAATTTTATCCGTATCGATGACCGCGTTCGCCAGAACCCCCTGCGTGCCACCAGAAAGCGATGGCGCCGCGGCAGCAACGCCAGCAGCGAGATTGCTCACCTGAATATTTCCGGAAGCGGCGGCGGCAATCGCGACATTCGGCTGCAGCGGATTGATTGCGGGGGCGACGGACTCTAGTTCCGGGGCAGCAACAAAGCTGCTCGCCTTAACCGCACCATCCCCGCCGAGCTCGTCGCTGATTGCCATTGGACCCCCGATTGCCGAAGCACAAGTTTAGCAATCGGCGGTTGTTAAGGGAAGCGGGGTTTTCCCTATTGGTTAATTCGTCGCCAGCCGCCGGGCCGCGACATCGCGTGGCAGCAGCAGCCAGTAGCGGCCGCTTGAGCGCATGCGCCCGGCCCGCTCCGCCGCATCGGCGCCGGAGCCCCAGAAGACGTCGCCGCGCACTGGCCCGGTGATGGCGCCGCCGGTGTCCTGCGCCACCATCAGGCGGCGCACGCGCTGTTGTTTGTCGAGCGGGTCTTCGGCGTCGAGCCAGAGCGGGAGACCCATCGCCAGATGATTGCGATCGACGGCGAGGCTGCGGCCCGGCGTCAGCGGCACGCCTTCCGATCCCGGCGGGCCATCGTTCGCATTCACCGGCGCCGGCAGCGGACGGAAGAACACGAAGGACGCATTTTTGTTCATGACATCGCGCGCCTCACCGGGATTGGCGGCGAGCCAGGTGCGGATGCTGGGCATCGACACGTCTTCCCGTGCCAGCGCGCCGCGCGCGATCAGCTCCCGGCCGATCGCGAGATACGGACGCCCGTTCGCCGCGGCATAACCGACGCGCATCAGACTTCCATCGTCGAGCACGACGCGGCCCGAACCCTGGATATGGAGGAAGAACGCATCCACCGCGTCGTCGACCCACACCAACTCAAGAGCGCCGCCACCGTCGCGCGCGATCCCCGATAGCGCGCCCGCTTCGATTTCGGCACGACCGGGATAGGGACGCAGCGCGCCCTGCTGCACGCGCCCGGCGATGCGCTGTCCTTTCCATTCCTCGCGGAACAGGCTGAGCTCGACCGTCACCAGATCGGCCGGTCTCCCATAGAGAGGAACGACAAAACGTCCCTTGCGGGTGCGCGAGCCACGCAGTTCCGGCTCGTAATAGCCGGTGAACAATCCATTGGGCTCGCCGTTGTTGGCGGCACTGAAGGGAACGAACCAGGTTTCGAAGAAGCTGCGCGCGGCCGTATCGTTGCCGTCCGCAACGCCGGAGAGTGCCGCGCACGGTGCGCGCCAGTCGGCGGCACGGCCCGCAACATTGAGGTCCGCCTCAGGGGCAAGCCGCGCGAGACGGCCGCAGGTGCGGCGCAGCGCCACCAAGGTTTCAGCCTGACGGTCGACGGACCATCCCGGCAGGTCGGTGTAGCGGGCGGGAGAAAGGGTGAGCCTGTCCGGCGCCTTTTCAGGCGCGGCGCAGGATGCGAGCGTCAGCGCAAGAAGGACGCCCGCGAGAACACGCTCAATGCGATTCAGAGGTCTGAACCAGCGCCCAGTTGGGATCGGACGAGCGAAGCGCGCGCGCAAAGGTCCAGACATCGGTGATTTTCGCAACGTGGTTGGAATCGCCATCAACGACTTCGCCGGCGGCGTTGCGGGTGACGTTCACCTGTTCCGTCACGAACTTCACCGTGACGAAAACCGACTTCCCGTCGATGCGGGCCTCGATGATATCCGCCGACTTGATGCCGATGATCGTGGTTTCGAGCGTCTGCTTGGCATCCTGCCGGCCCTTGATGGCTGCGGCGAAGTTCTCATAGACGTCGTCGGCCAGCAGCGGACGCAGCGACGCCGTGTCGCCCTGGGCAAACGCGGTGACGATCATCTCGAAGGCCTGACGGGCGCCGCCGACAAAACCGGCCGGGTCGAAGGACGGATCGGACTGCTTGATGCGGTTAAGCGTCTGCTCGAGCGGCGAGCCCGGCTCGACGTTCAGCTCGCGGGGGATGGCGACGTCGATGGGGGCCGGGCGGTCGCTGGCATCGACCGGGCGCGGACCGCTCAGCGGGCCACGGGTCGGCAGCTTCGGTGTCCAGCGTTCGCTGTTTTCATTGCCGGTCCGACGGCCGAGAACGCTGCGCAGCCGCAGGATCAGGAACCCTGCCACCAGCGCGAAGAAGACAATGTCCAGAAAGGCCAGATCGCCCACGGTAATTCTGCTCGCTTTTTCAATCGTTAGGGAACGCTTGCCGCGACCTCAACCCTGCGGCTCTCGACGGAAGGTCATCCTGAAGTCTATATGGGCCCTAGGTCTATCATCTTTCAACGGCCGGGAGTAGGCCCGGGCACTCTCGGTTTACCGCATGCTGCTGATCCGCCACGGCCAATCCCAGTTCAACGTTATCTTTTCCGTCACCCGCCAGGACCCCGGAATCAGCGATCCCGAGCTGACCGATGAGGGCCGGCAGCAGATCGCCGAGACGGCGGCCGTGCTGCGGCGGATGCGCGACCAGGGCGAGGCCGATATCCGCCGCCTGATCACGAGCCCCTATATCCGCGCCCTGCAGACTACCGCCATCATCGCCGAGGCGCTGGAGGTTCCGGTCACCGTCGAGGCGCTGTGCCGCGAGCGGGCCGCCTTCACTTGCGATATCGGCACGCCGCCGCACAGCCTGCGGCAGCGCTTTCCGAACTTCAGCTTCGATCATCTGGACGACCCGTGGTGGCACGATCTGGTGACCCGGGGCGTGGCGGAAAGCGAAGAGGCGGTGGACGAACGCAGCGCCGCCTTCCGCAACGCGATGGCGCAGGAAGCTGATTTTCCTCACCTTGGGGTGATCACCCATTGGGGCTTTATCAAAAGCCTTACCGGGGTGCGGGCAGCCAATGGCGAAATCGTGAAGCTTCCGCCCGCGTAAAGGCCGGCCTGCGTTGCGGCGCCGCCGCATCCGTGTTACCGACGCCCCTCAATCGAGAAGAGACGGAGATTGATCATGTCCGAGGCCGCATCAGGCGCCGCCGCCCCTGCAGAGCAGCAGGGCGTTTCCTATCAGATTACGGCGCAATACATCAAAGACCTGTCGTTCGAAAATCCGCGCGCGCCGCAGATTTTTGCGCAGTCGTCGAACAGCCCCCAGGTGCAGGTCTCCGTTGCCGTCTCCGCGCAGCAGTCCGGCGAAGGCGCCTTCGAGGTCGTGCTGGATCTCAAGACCGAAGCCAAGGTCAACGACGGCCCGATGTTCATGGTCGAGCTGTCCTATGCCGGCGTGGTGGCAGTGACCGGCAACGTGCCGCCCGAGCATCTCGGGCCGCTGCTGATGATCGAGGTGCCGCGCCTGCTGTTCCCGTTCGCGCGCTCCATCATGTCGAACGCGGCGCGCGACGGCGGCTTCCCCGCCCTCATGCTCTCCCCGGTCGATTTCATCGAACTCTACCGCCAGCGCCTGCAGGCGGCGGAACAGCAGCAGAAGCCGCAGTAGCCGCGCTCAATCCCTACTCCATCACCCCCGACTTGATCGGGGGTCCATCGTGCCAGCTGAACCATGGACCCCGGCTCGCGCTTCGCTTGGCCGGGGTGACGCGACATTATTCTCTAGGGGCGCGTCAATTCGTCCAGATCGGGTTCTTCAGCTTCGCGAGCAGCGCCGTGTGCGCCGTCAGCTCTTCTTCCAGCGCCGCGTGCGGGCGCGCCGGGCGGGCGGGGCGCTGGCGCACCAGGATGGTCTGTGCGGCAGCGGCACCGGCGCCGGTCTGGTGGCCGGTGTCGTCGAAGCCGACCAGTGACGCCTGCCGTCCGCCGATCAGCTCAAGATAGACTTCGCAGAGCAGCTCTGAATCCAGCAGCGCGCCGTGCAGCGTGCGGTTCGAGTTGTCGATGCTGAAGCGCTGGCACAGCGCATCGAGCGAGGCCGGCGCGCCGGGAAATTTCCGCCGCGCCATCTGCACGGTGTCGATGGCGCGGGTCATCGCGATCGGCGGGAAGCCCAGCAGCTTCAGCTCGGCATTGAGAAAGCCGATATCGAACTCGGCGTTGTGGATGATCAGGCGCGCATCGCCCAGGAATTCCAGCAGTTCGGACACGATTTCCGAAAACAGCGGCTTGCCGATGAGATCGGCCGTCTTGATGCCGTGCACCGCCTGCGCTTCGGCTTCGACCTCGCGCTCGGGATTGATGTGGTGATGAAACTTGCGCCCGGTCGGGAGGTGATTTTCCAGCTCGAGCGCGCCGATCTCGATGATCCGGTGACCGGCTTTGGGATCGAGGCCGGTCGTCTCGGTATCAAGAACGACTTCGCGCATTCGGCTATCCCTCAGCGAACCACGAGCGGCTGGCTGGCGGGGGCGACGGCACCCAGAACGGCATGAGCGGCAAGCAGGCCGACAGCCCAGACGGCATTGATCTGCGCAATCTCCGCAACAACCGCCAGACCAAGCTGGCTTTCATCAAACAGGACGCTGGTCAGCGCGCAGACAAGCTGGAATGACACGAAGGCGGCGGCAAAAGCCGCAGCGAAACGGACAACGGTCGACTGCTCACGCAGCGCATCCCGGACCGGCGCAGCCGCCAGCGTGGACACAACCACCGCGACCAGCAGCGCGGCGCCCCAGGCAAACGCGTTGGCCGTCAACGGATAACCGGCCACGCCGAAGCCGATGATCTGATTGCCCAGCCACAACAGGGCCACGGACATGACCGCAGCGCGGCGGGGCAATGTCAGGGCAGCCATCGCGGCGACCGCCGAGAACGGCGTGGCGCAGGCAAAGACACCGGTTGCGAGCGTCGCGCCCCCGACCAGCGCCACCAGCCACAGCACCCGGATAAGACGAGAGGCAGGCTCGCGATCATCGCTCGTCACAGCCGAAAAGTCAGGAAGCAGGGTCATCGCGGTCTCCAAATCTGGTCAACAAGGTATTCATCGGTTGCCGTGGTCAAGTCAACACCGGCCTTGGCGTCAGTCGTTATCGAGCCGGAAGGTGATCGGGATCTGAATGCTGAGACGGGACGGTGCGCGGAAGCGCCATTTTTCCACGGCGGTCATCGCCGCATCGTCGAGTTCCGCATAGCCGCTACTGCGCAGGAGCGACACCACCTCCACCGCGCCATCCGCTCCGACTTCGGCCAGCAGAATCACTTCGCCTTCAATGCCGCGGCGGCGGGCGGCGGGCGGGTATTTCGGCGGGTCGCGCAGCAGGACAGACCAGCCGGTAGCGCGACCGGCAGGGACGGCGGCCAGTGAGGTTGACGTTGTCGCCTCTGGCGCCTCTGGCGGCGCTGCAGTTACCGCAGGCGCGGTGGGCGAAGGAGGACTCTCGGCAACGGATGCCGTGTCACCTGTCGGTTTCGCGGCTTCCGGCGTCGCGATCGCAGCGGCCGGCGCGGGTGCTGGCGCCGGCGCTTGTGCACTCTGTCGCGGCGCCGGTCGGGCAGCCGGCATTCGTTGCGGCAACGTTGGTTGCGGGGATTGCCTGGCGGCTTGCGGCGGTGTCGCCGCGGCCGGCGGTTGGGGCTGAGGCGGTGATGCCGTTGGCAGCTCGATGTTCGCGGGCAGTTCCCACACAACGGGAATAGCGGCGCCTTCCGGCATCTTCGGATCCGCCCAGCCGCCCAGCGTAAGCACCGCCGCCAGTGCGCCCCCGTGCAGAAGCACGGAGGCGCCTGTGGCAAACCACCTTACGGTCGATGATCCATCCGTCGTTTGGTCAGGCGTGTTCAGAAGGCAGCCCCCATTCGGGCCATCAATATCCGCCCCGGCAGCGGATAGGCATTATAGCGGTTAAAAGTTGCCGTGCTCGCCACCGCGTAATCGAAATCGTTCTTGTCGTTCAGCAGATTTTGAGCCGCCAGCGACCAGCGGAGCTGCTCGTACTCGCCGCCGATCTTGGCATCGAAGATCTTGCGCGCGGGAATTGTGGGCTGGAAGTTCCGCTGGTCGTTGTCCATGCGGCGCTCGCCTACATATCTGCCGTCCAGATCAAACACGACAAATTTCGGTACGATGTCCCAGCCAAAACCCGCACTCCCGGTCCAGTCGGATACGATCGGAACGTCGCTCCCCTGGAACCGTCCTTCGCGAAATGTCGACTTGGTGTAGCTCAAGGCACCACGAAACCGGAGCGTGTCGCTGAAAGCATACGTGACGCTATTCTCGATGCCCCGGCGAAATGTCGGATCGAGATTCACGTTGGTGAACGAGACCGGGTCGAAATGAATCTCATTACGCAGATACATCAGGTAGGCGCTGCTTTGGAGCTGGAACGTACCCCAACGCTTGCGAAATCCGCCCTCGTAATCATGCGAGGTCTGAACCTGGGTATCGAATGTTGCCGGTACGCCGAATGCCGCGAGCCCGACACGTTCGTCCACAGTCGGCACCCGGATGCTGCGGCCTGTCCGGCCGAACAACGCCAGCGTATCGGTTAACCGGTGCTCGGCGCCGAGGTGCGCCGCGTAATGCGTGTTCTGCCGATCGAGGGGGACGCCCTGCGGCGTGAACTGCGCCCCTGGAGCCGCCGGATTGAAGCGATCGCGGGCAGAAAAATCGACGTTCTGCAGCCGCAACCCCATCGAAAGGTCCGTATCGCTCCGAATGCCGAGCGTTCCCTGCCCGTAGACGGATGTCGATCGCTGATTGATTTCGTAGCGATGCTCCGGCGGATCGTTCTTGTGCAGGCCGCGATCGGATTCGTAGTCAGAATAATACGCGTCGATACCGAGAACGGATTTCGCCGGAAGCCCGAAAACGCTATGCACGATATTTGTACGTGGCGTTATCGAATAAGTCGTCAACACCGTATCGACATAGCTGTTGGAGCCGGCGACGAAGGAGGCCGTGTGCTGATCCTTGCGGCGCACGCCACCGTCCACGATCAGGTCGATGCCGTTGCCCAGATCACGGGTACCGCCCAATGTCAGGTTTACGCCGCGCTTGTAGCCGTAGTCGGCGGGTGTCGCGGCGCCGCGCGGGTTTTGTATCGTGCCACTGTCCTGCGGCGTCACCAGGCGGCCGCCGGGCAAGCCCAGCTCCTGCTCATCCGCCGAGAGATTTATGAAGTAGTCGCTTTCGCCGCCGTCAAATCGCGCTTCGGTCACGATATTACGCTGCTCAAGCTTGTTGTTCTGGCGGTAGCCATCGGCCGTAATGACATTACCGAACCCCGTGAGCGAATAGGGGCCGAAGATCTGGCGTGTCGAAGCGCTGCCTTCGCGATGATTGAAAGAGCCAAGCGCCCCATCGGCGCGATAGGTCGAAGTCATGTCCTTCGCGGTTTTGGTGACAATATTGATGACGCCGCCCATGGCGCCGTCGCCATAGAGAACGCCGCCGCTATTGCCGCGGGTGATTTCGATACGCTCGATCGAGTCACGCGGAATGGCGGAAAAATCCACACCACCGAGATCGACATCGTTGAGACGACGGCCATTTATGAGGACCAGCGTGTTGGCTGTCGCCGTCAGGCCGAAGCCGCGCATGTCGATATTCTGCTGCGCGCCATTAACGCCACCGAATAAACTGGTCGACTGGATACCGGCCTGGCGGGCAAGGAGGTCTTGCAGCGTCCCTGTGGACCGTTCGATCTCTTCGGACGTGATGATTGTCGTTGACGCACCCGGGATACCGTTGCCCAGGCGCGATGCCGTCACCACCGTTTCCGGCAGACTCTGCGGCGCGGGCGCGCTGGTTTGCGCAAACCCATCGTGAGAGAAAGAAGTAAGGGCTAGAACGCCCAATAGAGCGGCCGCAATGAGCGACCGGTTGACAACCTGAAACATGAAAAGCTCCGCCACGCGTTATGGTCGTCAACGCGAACGGAGGACAGCGCCATCGCTGCCATGGAAGATCCGTGAATTTCCGCCACTGGTGCACCCCGCCCCATGGTAGTCCGCATTGACACGCAGCGACGGCAGGTCTCCTGGCTCGTGGGACACTCGCGATCCGCCTTCCCGGGTTTCCCCAGTGGCGTTGTGGATCGCAAACCCACTTACAGTTGCGGGGGCAGCTCCGGCTTTGGCCCGTTAAGGCCGCACCGGCTTCCCTTTTGATCCCGGAACGGGAACCGTCACTAAGGCGGACTTAACGCCGGGGTGCAAGGCAAGTCAAGAACACCCTCTCATCTGTCATGCCGGCCGTGAGCCCGCATCCATCAATCCATTTGCACGATGGACCCCGGGTCAAGCCCGGGATGACGAGACTGGGTTGTCTACCGGTAACCCGGTTTCCACGCACGTCCTGCTTTCAACGCCCGGAGGGCGCGCCGCAGGCCGTCGAGGGTCGGCCGCTTGCCGAGGCCGCTGGTCACAACGAAGTCCGCGCGCCGCCGTTTGACGGAATCCGGCATCTGCCGGGAAAGAATGTCGCGCAGGCGGGCGTCGGTCATGCCGGGCCGGCGCAGCACGCGCTGCCGCTGCAGAAACGCCGGCGCACTGACAACCAGAGCAGCGTCCACGGAACGCCGCCGCCGGCTTTCGAAGAGCAGGGGAATATCGAGCGCCACGATGCGCGCCCGGCGGCGTGCCTGAGCGGCGAGCCAGGCGAGGGTTTCCGAGCGCACCATCGGGTGGAGGATGGCCTCCAACCGGCGCAGGGCCGTCGGATCCTTGCCGCCGAACACCATGGCGCCAAGCTTGGCGCGATCGATGGCGCCGTTGCTGACGCTGCCCGGAAATTCCCGGGCGATTTTGGGAACCGCGATGCCGCCCGGGCCCATCAGCAGGTGAACAGTGGCGTCGGCGTCATGGACGGGAATGTGCAGGCGACGCAACAGCTGGGTTGCTGTCGTCTTTCCCATGCCGATCGAGCCGGTCAGTCCGAGAATGCGCATCAGGACATGCGCTCCGACAGAAGATTACTGTGCGCTGCTCTCTTCGTTGTCGGAGCCGGCAACCTTGTACCATTCGGCCGCGCGCTGCGGATCGCGCTCCACGCCCAGACCCTGCTCATACATGCCAGCGAGATTGCGAGCCGCCGGGCGGAAGCCTTTCTCGGCGGCGGTGCGGTACCATTTGAAGGCTTCGTTGTCATTGCGCTCGACGCCGCGGCCCAGCCGGAGCAGGCTGGCCAGGTTGTTCATGCTCTGCACGTTACCGAGTTCGGCGGCTCTGCGGTAGAGGCGCACCGCTTCGGCATCGTCCTGGTCGATGCCACGACCGGTGATGAAATGGGCGGCGAGATTGTTGATGGCGCGCGTGTCGTTGGCGGTCGCCGCCAGCCGGTACCATTTGACGGCTTCCTGATCGTCGCGCTCGACGCCCCGGCCCAGCGAATAGAGCCAGCCGATGGTCGTCTGGGCCGGCGCGATGTTTTCTTCCGCCGCCAAAACGAGAAGGCGAAAGGCCTCGCGGTCGTTCTCCGGCCCCTCGCCGTTGCGCAGATACATATGGCCGAGATTGTTATTGGCGGGTGCGTGATTCTGTTCGCTGGCCGCCCTGTAAAGCTTCGCGGCTTCCGCTTCGTTCTTCGAGATGCCGCGGCCGAATTCGTACATCCAGCCGAGATTGACCTGCGCCGGCGCATAGTTGCGTTTCGCGGCGGCGGTGAACACCCGCAGCGCCTGGGTGTCGCTCTGCTCCGCGCCTTGTCCGGTAAGATAAGCGAGACCCTGCGCATTGGCCTGGATCAGATCGTCTTCCGCGCCGCCATTGGTGACGAGGTTGCCCGTATCAGGCGTGGTACAGGCGGCAAGCCCAAGAAAGGCGATCAGAAACCAACGACGCATCTGCGAAATCCCCTGACAGAAGGTTGTCCCTCTTCCCTCTCCACGGTGGCTATCTTCGAGTCGTTTTTAGTTATGCAATTCTCATACAACGGAAATTCCAAAAGCCTGCGCTATCAGAGTACGGCTAGGTAGTATTACGAAGCAACCGCAGCATTTTAGGCACTTCCTACCCCACCATCACATGCGCGCGGAGATCGGCGGTCACGGCCGGATCGGTCCCGAAGAAGTCGCGGAAGGCAAAACGGGCCTGGTGCAGCAGCATGCCCAGCCCATCGACGGTCCGGTTACCTCGGGCCCGGGCCCGGACCAGTAAATCGGTGTCCATCGGCACATAGACGATGTCGTTGACCACGGCGCCCGGCGGCAGCGCGGCCAGCGAGAGATCAAGCGCCGGTTCCTTGGCCATGCCAAGGGTGGTTGTGTTCACCACTAACCCGGCATCGGCCAGCGCGGCCGCCCGGGCATCCCAGTCATGAACCTTCACCGAGGGGCCGAAGGAGGTCAACTCGTCGGCCCGGCCCCTTGTCCGGTTGGTGACGCGGATTTCCGGCAGGCCGGCATCGACCAGGGCGGCGACCACGGCACGGGCAGCTCCCCCGGCCCCCAGCACGACCGCCGGCAGGGTCGGCAACCAGTCAGGCGCTTCCTGCCGAAGGTTTTCGATGAACCCGTACGCGTCCGTATTCTTGCCCGTGAGCGCGCCATCGCGACCGACAACCACGCAGTTCACGGCTCCGATCCGCCTGGCCACCGGATCGAGATGATCGACCACCGACAGGGCGGTTTCCTTATGCGGGACGGTGAGATTGACCCCCGCGAGGCCCAGCAGCGGCAGAGCCTTGAGCGCCGCCGTGAAATTCGCGGGTTTCACCGGGAACGCCACGTAGGCGCCATCGATGCCGTGCTTGCTCAGCCAGAAATTATGCAGCCGCGGCGAGCGCGAGTGCCCGATCGGCCAGCCCATGACCCCGGCGATTTTCGTTGTGCCTTTAATATCGACCATGTTTCGCCTCAGGCCGTAATGATGCCGCGATGGCGCAGAAAGCCCAGCAGCGGCAACAGCGGCAGACCCAGCACCGTGAAGAAATCCCCGGCAACCCGGTCGAACAGCTGCGAGCCAAGACCTTCAAGCTGATAGGCGCCCACCGTGGTAAAAACAGCGGGGCCGACATCGTCGAGATACTTGTCGATGAACGCATCGCTCAACGTCCGCATGTCGAGCGTCGCCGTATCGGCGAATTTCCATAGTTCGCGCCGGCCTTCCAGCACGACCACGGCACTGATGAGCTGGTGCGTCCGTCCCGACATCGACTTGAGATGACGGGTTGCCGCGGCGCGATCCGGCGGCTTGTCGAACCAGTCATCGCCCAATACCAGGATCTGGTCGGCACCGATCACCAGCGCGTCGGGATGCTTGGCTGCGATCGATCGCGCCTTGCGCAAAGCCAGCTCTGTCGCGGTTTCCTCACTCGAGGCATGGCGGGCGCGCAGCTCCGTTTTTACCGCCGGCTCGTCGATATCGGCGGGATCGACGGTAAAGGTGACGCCGGCATTGGTCAGCAGGCGTCGCCGGACAGCACTTGCCGAGGCAAGGACGATGCGGGGAATCTCCGCGTTCATACGGCCGCCGCTTTTTCTTTCTTTTCGATAATCATCTGCATAATGGCCGCCGACGTTTCCTCGATCGACCGGCGCGTTACGTCAAGGACCGGCCAGCCGTTCCTGGAAAACAGCTGGCGGGCCTGCAAAACCTCGGCCTTTACCGTTTCAAGGTCGGTATACGATGTTTCGTCGGTGTCGTTGATCATCTTGAGACGGTTGCGCCGCACCTGCACCAGGACATTCGGATCGGCCACCAGGCCGACGACTAGCGGTCGCGTCAGCTCTTCAAGCGACGGCGGCAGCGGTGTCCCCGGAACAAACGGAACATTGGCGGCACGGTAACCGCGATTGGCGAGATAAAGGCAGGTCGGGGTTTTCGAGGTCCGCGACACGCCGACCAGGACGACATCGGCCTTGTCGAGATCGTGGGTCAGCTGGCCGTCATCATGCGCCATCACGTAGTTCATGGCCTCGATGCGGGCAAAATATTCACTGTCCAGCGCATGCTGCCGTCCCGGCATATGACTCGCGGTCGCATGCAGGTAGTTGGCCAGTGCGCCCAGAACCGGGTCGAGCACGGCGATGCATGGCACATCGATCTTGCGGCAGCGTTCTTCCAGAAGCGTGCGCAGATGCTCGTTCACCAGCGTGAACAGGACAAGGCCGGGATTGGCCTCAATGCTGTCGAGAATCTTCTGAAGCTGCCGGTCGGACCGCACCATCGTCCAGATATGCTCGATCGGATCCATGCCTTCGAACTGCGAGAGGCAGGCCGTGGCGACAGCATTGATGGTCTCGCCGGTTGCATCGGAGACGAGATGAAGATGGAAGTTGTTCTTCATGAAACGCCCGCTTCTGCCTGTGGATGACTGTGTGACAGTGCGGATAAGTCGCGACTTATACCGGAGGCCTCGAAACAGTCCCGGCTGACCCCGGAACGGCCAGAACAATTGTCAGGCTCCGGGTGATTGTGTCCCCAAGCGCCGCAAAGCGGTGACGACATCCAGACTATGCCCCCGATTCAGCCAATCCACAGACAGGTTTTCCCCGTCTTGATCGGCACAATATCACGCTCCGACCGCAAGTCGCGGGATTCACTCCCCAGCATCGCGTCCCTGTGAACATCCTGTGTCCCGCCTGGGTACGGTTTGCCTGCAGCGAAGAATTCCCGTCACTCACAGGCATCCACTATCCTCATCATCTTTAAAGATTCAAATCTAATAGTAAGATGATCGGAGGGAGAACCCGCCGGCCTGGCCTATAATCCAGACGCCGGCCCGCCTCCCAAGTCCGCCAAACCCAAGCAAACGCAGGACCAGTTTTGCCAACACCCGTTCTCAGGCAGGCCAAGTCGATGATCCGCGCCTTTCATGGCGAGGTGCAGGCACGTCCGACCTTCTGGTTCATGCGCCAGGCGGGCCGGTACCTGCCGGAGTACCGGGAGATCCGGAGCCAGGCGAAGGATTTCGTCCAGCTCTGCCTGACTCCGGATCTGGCCACCGAAGTCACACTGCAGCCGATCCGTCGCTTTGGGATGGATGCGGCGATCCTGTTTTCGGACATCCTGATGGTTCCGCACGGGTTGGGGCAGAAACTGGCTTTCAAGGAAGGCGAGGGGCCGGTGCTGGAGCCGGTTCGCACGGCTGCCGATTTTGCGCGGTTGCGGAGCGGGCTCGACGGGCTTCTGAAAACTTTGAGCCCTGTCATGCAGACGGTCCGTCAGGTTTCAGAGGGTTTGCCTCTGGATACTGCGCTGATCGGGTTTGCCGGCGCGCCGTGGACGGTGGCGACGTACATGATCGAAGGCCGCGGCAAAACCGATTTCGCCAGGATCCGGAAGATGGCATTCGGCGAGCCTGAGCTGTTCGAGCAGCTGATGGACCTGCTGATCGAGGCGACGGCGATCTATCTGAATGCCCAGATCGAGGCGGGCGCTGAAGCCGTCCAGATCTTCGACACCTGGTCCGGCATCCTTCCGGACGATCAGTTCCAGCGCTGGGCCGTGGAGCCGGTGCGGGAGATCATCAATCTGGTGCAGACGAAACATCCGGCTGTCCCCATCATTGCCTTCCCCAAGGGCGCCGGCATCAATCTGCAGGACTACGCCACCCAGACCGGCGCCGAATGCATCGGTTTCGATTCAACCGTCCCGCCGGAATGGGCGGCGAAATTCCTGCAGCCGCAATCGGCGGTGCAGGGCAACCTCGATCCGATGTTGCTGGTCATCGGTGGCAAGCCGATGGAAGACGCGGTGCTGCGGATTCTGAAGGCGTTGGGCCGCGGACCGTTCATCTTCAATCTCGGTCATGGGATTGTCCCTGAAACACCGCCCGATCATGTCGCAAGGCTCGCCGAGATGATCCGTGCCTGGCATCACCGCCACGCATGAAAAAGATCGCGGTCGTTCTCTTCAATCTAGGCGCACCCGATCGGCCGGACGCGGTCCAGCCGTTCCTGTTCAACCTGTTCAACGATCCGGCCATCATCGGCGTGCCACAGCCGATGCGCTGGCTGCTGGCGAAGCTCGTCTCGAAGCGCCGGGCAAAAACAGCGCAAGGAATTTATGAACGGCTGGGCGGCGGCTCACCGCTGCTTCCCAACACGCAGGCGCAGGCGCAGGCATTGCAGTCTGCCCTGGCGGATCTTGGAACGGTCCTGGTCGTGCCGGCCATGCGCTACTGGAATCCGCTGAGCGCCGAAGTCGCCGACTGCCTGCTGAGCTTCGGGCCCGACGAGATCGTCCTGCTGCCGCTGTATCCTCAGTACTCCACGACGACGACGGACTCATCGTTGCGCGACTGGCAGAAGGCAGCACAAGCGGCGGGGCTTCATATGCCAAGCCGGGCGTTGTGCTGTTATCCCGCTGAAGCCGGATTCATTCAGGCGCTGGCATCGCTGGTTCATCCAGTCTACGCGCGGACCAAGATTTCGTATCCGGCAAAGAAACCGCGCGTGCTGTTTTCGGCGCATGGCATTCCCAAGCGGCTGGTCGAACGCGGCGACCCCTATCAGGCACAGGTCGAATTGACCGTTGCCGCGACGGTCAAAGCCTTGGCCATCCCCGATCTGGACTGGCAGATCTGCTATCAGAGCCGGGTAGGGCCGCTGGAGTGGATCGGTCCCTATGCCGAAGCGGAGATCGCGCGCGCCGGCACCGACGGTGTTCCCCTGATCGTGGTGCCGGTGGCATTTGTGTCGGAGCATTCCGAGACTCTGGTCGAGCTCGACGAAACCTATCGGGCCGACGCGCTTGCTCATGGCGTGCCGCTCTACGAACGCGTCGGCACCGTCGGCACGCATCCGGATTTCATCGGGGGCCTCGCGCGGCTGGTGCGGGATGCCCTGGCGCAACCGCGCGCCGTGATGGCCGATGGCAACGTGCGGCACTGTCCGGCGGCGTTCGGCCGCTGTGCCCTGAGCGGTGCGTCCCATGCTTGAGTTCATCGCCGACTGGCAGCCGTGGATGAAGGCGGCGCATATCTTCTTCGTCATCGCGTGGATGGCGGGGATGCTCTATCTGCCGCGGCTGTTCGTCTATCACGCGGATGCCAGGCCGGGCTCGGAGCTGTCGGAGACGCTCAAGATCATGGAGCGCCGGCTGCTGCGCGGCATCATGAACCCGGCGATGGTCCTGGTCTGGGTGCTGGGTGCTGCGCAATTCCCGCTGTTTCCAGATTCGCTGTGGCTCGATGTAAAGGTCGGGCTGGTCGTGATCATGACCGTCTTTCACCATCTTTACGCTCGATGGCGGAAAGATTTTCTGGCGGACCGCAATACCAGATCGGCGCGATTTTACCGCTTCATGAATGAAGTGCCGGCGCTGCTGCTGGCCTTGATCCTTATCCTGGTGGTGGTCAAACCGTTCTGAAAGCCTGCCGCAAAATTGACACCGGCTTTCATTTTGACCTGCGGCGATCTGTCCTCTCGTATGGGGTATGCCTGAACTATCCGTGCTGCGCGTCCTGCCCGCGCTCGTCCTCGCGGTGTCTGCCGCCGCCTGCTCCGGCTCCGTCGCGACCCAGCGGCTTACCCAGGAGCGGATCAACAACAATACTGAGTCGATGGACGGCGTCGTGTTCTATCAGCCGGCCCTGTTTGCCGAGACGACGGTCAAGACCCTCTACGTGCAGGACGGAAAAATGTTCGGGCGGGCAAGCGACTCTCCGCCTGTCTGCATCGAAGTGCCGTCGGAACGGGTCGTGATGATGCCGGATCTGGAGCGTCCGTATCAGATCCGCTATCGCCCGGGTCTGTTCGATTCCAACACACTGGGCATATCGCTCAATCAGGGCATGCTGGCGGCGGTGAATTCGACGCCGGTTCCGCAGTCTCCCAACCCGTTGCTGGGAAATCTGATGCCCGGCGGCATGCCGATGACCGGTCTTGGCCTGCCGTTCGGCCTGCCGATCGCGGGGCCCCCGGGCGCGATGCCGCCACGCGCCATGGAAATCCAGATGCAGACCCCGGGCCTGCCGCCGTGCAACGAGGGCCCGGTCGTTGTCGGCTATCGCCGCCTCGTGTTGCCCGCACAAACAGGTGATGAAACAGGACGTTGACTTGAAAGGGGGGGTTCGGTAAGTGTTGAGCCGTGATCGCTCGCCGAGGGCGGTCCCATAAGGCACCGGTTCCGGTGGCCTCCCCGCCAAATCCGAAAAACGATCCCGTCGAGTTGTTTTGGACAGCCCTTTTCGGGGTTGGCGGTATGCAAACCGAGAAACCAGCGCCGGTCTGTTTCGTCGACCGGCCTCTCATTCCCCTCCCCTGCATTTTTACAGATCAAACCTAAATGAATCTCAAGGAACTCAAGAGCAAAGGCCCCAACGAGCTGCTCAAATACGCTGAGGAGCTCCAGATCGAGAATGCCTCGGCGTTGCGCCGCCAGGACATGATCTTCGCCGTACTCAAGCGACTGGCCGATAAGGATATCGCGATCTATGGCGAAGGCGTCCTCGAAATTCTCGGCGACGGTTTCGGCTTTCTCCGCAGCCCCGAGGCGAATTACCTGCCCGGTCCCGACGACATCTATGTCAGCCCGCAGATCATGCGCCGCTATGCGCTGCGCACCGGCGACACGGTCGAGGGACAGATTCGCGCCCCCAAGGACGGCGAGCGTTACTTCGCCATCACCAACGTCAAGACGATCAACTTTGATGTGCCGGACGCAACGCGTCACCGCATCAACTTCGACAACCTGACGCCGCTTTATCCCGAAGAACGTCTGCGGCTTGAGGTCGAAGGCGGCCTTGGCCCGGTCATGCGCGACAAGGACGGCAAGGCCAAGACCAATCATCCGGCCAAGAAAGATCCGACCTGCCGGATCATCGATCTCATCGCGCCGCTCGGCAAAGGCCAGCGCGCGCTGATCATCGCCCCGCCCCGCACCGGCAAGACGGTGATGCTGCAGAACATTGCGCATGCCATCGCGACCAATCACGAAGAGGTCTATCTGATCGTGCTGCTCATCGACGAGCGGCCCGAGGAAGTCACCGACATGATCCGGTCGGTGAAGGGCGAGGTGGTCTCCTCCACATTTGACGAGCCGGCAACCCGTCACGTGCAGGTCGCGGAAATGGTGATCGAAAAGGCCAAGCGCCTGGTCGAGCACAAGCGCGACGTTGTGATCCTGCTGGATTCCATCACGCGCCTCGCACGCGCCTACAACACCGTCGTTCCTTCGTCCGGCAAGGTGCTGACCGGCGGTGTCGACGCCAACGCCCTGCAGCGCCCCAAGCGCTTCTTCGGCGCGGCCCGTAACATCGAGGAAGGCGGCAGCCTGACCATCATCGCCACCGGCCTGATCGATACCGGCAGCCGTATGGACGAAGTCATCTTCGAAGAGTTCAAGGGCACCGGTAACTCGGAAATCATTCTCGACCGCAAGCTGGCCGACAAGCGCACCTTCCCGTCGATCGACATCACCAAGTCGGGCACCCGCAAGGAAGAGCTGCTGGTCGACAAGGGCGTGCTGGCCAAGATGTACGTCCTGCGCCGTATCCTGATGCCGATGGGCGTCACCGATGCGATGGAGTTCCTCATCGACAAGCTGAAGACCTCGAAGTCCAACAAGGACTTCTTCGAGGCGATGAACACCTGATTAGAGGGCGGGTCCGAAATGACTCGCCCGAAAATCTGGCTGTCCTGGTCGTCCGGCAAGGACAGCGCCTGGGCGCTGCACGAGCTGCGGCGTGAGGGCGCCTACGAAGTCGCCGGCCTGCTCACCACCCTCAACGACAGCGCCGACCCGGTTGCCATGCATGCGGTCCGGCATGCCCTGCTGGATCTGCAGGCCGAAGCGACGGGGCTACCGGTCCATAAGGTCCGCCTGCCGTGGCCATGCTCCAACGAAGCCTACGAGGCACTGATGGTTGCCGCGCTTGCCGCGGCAAAAGCACAGGGCATTGCCGGCATTGCCTTCGGCGATCTGTTTCTCGAAGACATCCGGCGTTACCGCGAAGAGAAGATGGCCGGCACCGGTCTGGCGTCAATCTTTCCTCTTTGGGGACGACCGACCGCTGAGCTGGCGAAGACGATGGTCGCGGGCGGTTTGCGGGCCCATGTGACCTGTGTCGATCCCAGGCAACTCTCCCGCGATTTCGTCGGTCGCGTGTTCGATGCGACGTTTCTGGGCGATCTGCCGCCGGGAATCGATCCGTGCGGGGAGAACGGTGAATTCCACAGCTTCGCCACGGCGGGGCCGATGTTCCGGCAGCCGATCCGGGTCACGGGCGGCGAAATCGTCGAGCGCGACGGCTTTGTCTTCGCCGATCTGCTTCCGGCGTGAGCAGCGGAATACGATCGTATCAAAAGGTAAATGATAGTTTCGCGGCGGAAACTGAGACGGGCCGCCCGGCTTTCGCCAGACGACCCGTCATCGGCCGTGCATTGTCGCGTCCATGGATGGTTAGCGGGACGCAGAGAACGCAACGGCCGCAGGTGCCCCACAGCTACGCCGCATCGGGAGAATTAAGCCAAAACCCTTAGCGAACCGTAAATGGGACGTGCATACAGACGCGTGCCGAGTTTTATCAAGAGTGACAACCGTCACTTGTGTTCTCCGCCACCGCGCCTGTATGGTTTTTGCCGGGGTTGCGGGGGGCGATGCAGAGAATTCTGTCACTTGAGCACAGTCGGCTCGATCTCGAAAATCGGCTTTCCTATCGACTGACACTGCTCGCACGCCGGATGCAGGCCTGCGTCACCAACATGTTCCGAAGCGAGTACCGCCTGCCGCTGCAGGGCTGGCAGGTCATCTCGATCATTGGCCGTTTCGAGCCTGTGTCCGCCAAGGAAGTCCGCCTCCGGACGCAGCTTCCGGCCGATCAGGTCAGCCGAATTCTCGACCGGCTGGTGCGGCGCGGCTGGGTGAAGCGCAAGCGCGATGGGGACGACGGGCGGCGGCTGGCGTTGTCGCTGCTGCCCAGCGGCCGGCGCGTGTTCGAGCGCGCGGATTTTGTCATCCGCGCCATCAATCGCGAAATGCTGCGGAGCTTCAGCATCCGCGAGCGCAAGGTTCTTGAGACGATGATCGGCAGGCTGGAGCAGCGCAGCCGCGACCTGCTGCCCAGCCCCAAGGCGTGGCGCGAGATCGCGGCCAAACGCCGCTAGGCGGCCTCCTTACGGAAGCAGAACCGTCGAGCCCGTCGTCTTGCGCGATTCCAGGTCGCGATGCGCCTGTGCCGCGTCCTTCAGGGCGTAGGTCTGGTTGACTTCGATCTTCACGATGCCTTTTTTCACGACGTCGAACAGTTCGTTGCTGCCGCGCACCAGGTCTTCGCGCTTGCCGACATAGGAGGCCAGCGTCGGCCGGGTCACATAGAGCGAACCCTTGGCCGTCAGGATGTTGATGCTGACCGGCGGCACCGCGCCGGATGCGTTGCCGTAGCTGACCATCAGGCCGCGAACGCGCAGGCAGTCCAGCGAACCCGCCCAGGTGTCCTTGCCGACGCCGTCATAGACGACCGGCAGGCCGTCCTTGAACAGCTTGCGGACTTCCTCGGCGAAATTCTGATCCCGGTAATTGATGACGTGATCGGCGCCGTGCTGCTGCGCCAGCTTCATCTTGTCGGCGCTGCCCGCCGTACCGATGACCGTGGCGCCCAGATGCTTGGCCCACTGGCACAGGATGAGGCCGACACCGCCGGCGGCGGCATGCACCAGGATCGGATCGCCCTTCTGCACGCGATAGGTCTCGCGCAGCAGATACCAGGACGTGAGCCCTTTCAGCATCATCGAGGCGGCCTGCTGGTCGGTGATGCCGTCCGGCACCTTCACCAGCCGGGCGGCGGGAATGTTGCGCGCCTCGCAATAGGACCCGACCGGCGCGTTGCCGTAGGCGACACGATCGCCCGGCTTGAGATCGGTGACACCGGCGCCGACGGCCTCGACCACACCAGCACCTTCGCCGCCCGCCGTGAACGGCTTGGGCAGCTCGTACAGGCCGCTGCGCTGATAGGTGTCGACGAAGTTGAGGCCGACCGCGGTGTGACGGATGCGGGCTTCACCCTGCCCCGGCGCCGGAAGATCGACGTCTTCCCACTGCATCACCTCGGGGCCGCCGTGCTTGTGGACGCGCATCGCTTTGGTCATGGGGCATTTCCCTGCTTATGAGTTCGTTGCTGGACCCTAGCGTGCGAATACGCGATGGCCAAGCATCTCTATCCGGAATCCGTCACCCCGCACTTGATGCGGGGTCCATCGTGCCGCTTGAGCCATGGACCCCGCATCAAGTGCGGGGTGACGACAGGGATTTGCGTGCTAACGCACCCTTAAATCTACCGCCAGCGCGGTCGCATCGGTCATCGGTGCCGAACAGACCGGCCCTTCGCAGACATAGACCGTCGGTGCGCTTTTGATCTGGCCCTTGCCCTTGGCGGGATGGCCGTCGGGGAGATCGGCGCCGGGTGCGACGATCTGCAGCACCAGGTTGGGCAGCGACGCTGCCGTCGCGATGGTGCGCAGGAGCGCTTTGGTTTCTGGCTTCGCCGGATCGCCGATCACCGCGATCTGCAGCGGACGCGCCAGGAATTCCGCCGCGTTCAGCAGGGTCGACATCGGGAAGAAGTTCTTGCCGGTCTCGCCCGCGAAGGCGCCGACCGTCGCCTCGGCGCGGTCGCGATAGGCCGTCTTGCCGGTGAGGTGATAGAGCCGCGCCAGATTGCCGGCCATGGTGCCGTTGCCCGACGGCGTCGGCGAATCATGCGCGGTCTTGGTGCGGGTCAGCAGATCCGTGGCATCCGAGGCGGTGAAGAAATAACCGCCGCCCTTCGCGTCCCAGTACCAGCGATCGACTTCGGCAATGAGCGTTTCGGCCACGTCGAGGTAGCGTGCCTCGCCGGTGACTTCGTGCAGCGCAATCGCCGCCTTGGTCATGTTGGCGTAATCGTCGAGCAGGGCGCGGTGTTGGGCACGACCCTGGCGATAGGAATGGCGGAGGCGACCGGCATCGGTTGCGTCGGAGGGCGCGCGCAGCTTTGTAAGAATGCCGTCGAAAGCCGTGACGCCGAGCGCGATCCAGTCGGGACGGCCGAAGGCGAAGCCGGCATTGGCGAGTGCCGCAATCATCAGACCGTTCCAGTCGGCCAGAACCTTGTCGTCGCGACCGGGCGGGATGCGCTTCTCGCGAACCCTGAGAAGCACATCGCGCAGCTTCTCCAGCCGCGCCTCAGACGCATCATCGCCCAGCAGCATCTTCTGCGAGCGGTTGAGGATCGTGTGGCCTTCCCAGTTGCCGCCGGGAGCGACGTCGTATTGCGCCTTGAAGAATGGGGCGTCGTTGCCGAGCAGCGTGTCGATCTCGGCTTCGGTCCAGACGTAGTACTTGCCCTCTTCGCCCTCGGAGTCCGCATCGAGCGAGGAGGCGAAGGCATCGAGCTCCGCCATCATCTCGCGTTTGAGCCAGCCGATCGTCTCGGCGACGCGCGCGGCGTAGAGCGGCCTTGGATCGCCCTGCCAGACCAGGGTCAGCAGCTGCACCAGCTCAGCGTTGTCGTAGAGCATCTTCTCGAAATGCGGGACCAGCCAGTTCGCATCCGTCGAATAGCGCGCGAAGCCGCCGCCCAGATGATCATAGATGCCGCCCTGCGCCATGCGATCGAGTGAGACGGTGACGGCGTGCCGCAGATGCGCGCCGCCGGCGTGCCGGCCGCTGCGCAGCCAGGCGCGCCACAGAAGTTCGAGGATCGAGCTCTGCGGAAACTTGGGCGCGCCCTTGAGACCGCCCTGCACCGGATCGATGCCCTGCGAGAAATGATTGGCGATGCGGTCCAGCATCTCCGGCTCGATCGTGCCGCCGGCTTGGGACTCGCTGCGCTGCTTCAGCGCATCGACCAGCGCCGAGGTGTTCTGCTTCACCTCGTCGCGTTTGTTCTTCCACGCCGAGGAGAGACCCTGCAGGACCTGTTTGAAGGCCGGCCTTCCATAGCGGGAATCCGGGGGAAAATAAGTGCCGCCCCAGAACGGCTCGCCCTCTGGTGTCAGGAACATGGTGAGCGGCCAGCCGCCCTGCTCGCCCATCAGGTGCAGCGCCGACATGTAGATGCTGTCGACATCCGGCCGTTCCTCGCGGTCGACCTTCACGTTGACGAACAGCTGGTTCATCATCGCCGCGGTGTCGCCGTTCTCGAAGCTTTCATGGGCCATCACATGGCACCAGTGGCAGGCGGCGTAACCCACCGACAGCAGGATCGGTACGTCGCGCGCTTTCGCTTCGGCAAAAGCGGCATCGCCCCACGGGCGCCAGTGCACCGGATTGTCGGCGTGCTGCAGGAGATAGGGGCTGGTCTCGCGACCCAGCAGGTTTTCGGTGGGAAAGTCTGTCATCGGGCCAAGATAGGCACCGGGCGCAGCGGTAACAACCGGCGCGGGGTAGGGTTATTCGCTTATAGAAACCGATGGGCGAAAAACGCGGATTCCGCTACGCTTTTACCCATGAAAGTCAAAATCGACATTGAATGCACGCCCGAGGAGGCCCGGACCTTTTTCGGCCTGCCCGACGTCCAGCCGCTGCAGAAGGCCATGATGGCCGAGGTCCAGCGGCAGATGGAACAGAACATCAAGTCGATGGACCCCGAGACGATGCTACGAACCTGGCTGCCCGCTTCGATGGAAGGTTTCGAGCAGATCCAGAAAATGTTCTGGGGCCAGATGGGCATGAAGGCGGACAAGAAATGAGCCCGGACGACGGCCAGCCGACGAAGGCACCCTCTACCCTGCTGCCGAGCGATCCCGCGCATTTCTACGAGCGGCATGTCTTCGTCTGCACCAACCAGCGCGATGCCGGTCATCCGCGCGGCTGCTGCAAGGATCGCGGCTCCGAGGAACTGCGCGACTACATGAAGGCAAAGGCGAAAGAGCTTGGCGTCAAGCGGACCCGCATCAACAGCGCGGGCTGCCTCGATCGCTGCGAGCTTGGGCCGACCATGGTGATCTATCCCGAAGGGATCTGGTATCGCCCGACATCCAGGGCCGACATCGACGAGATCCTGCAGACCCATATGATTGCAGGCGGCCGCGTCGACCGCCTGATGCTGCAGCCGACGGACCGCCCGCCGAAGCCGCAGAAGAAGATTTAGGCTGCGGCAGTTCACCCGAACGCCGTAACCGAGCTGCCGCATGCGCCAGGAAATCCCGTTCTCCGAAACCCTGACCCTCGCCTTCGCGACGCCGATCGTTCGTCGCCAATGGCCGGGCGCCGCAGAGGTCAACGAAGGCCTCAAGAAAGCGATCTTCGAGCGCGAGACGTCCGAACCGTCGAGCGGGCGCAGCGTGGTTGGCGGCTGGCACAGCCGCGACGACCTGCTGGACTGGCCCTATCCGGAGATCCGCACCCTCAGCGGTTGGATCAGCGCGGCCATTCAGGAAATGACGAGCTTTGCGCGGCCGGATATTGGCCAGTCGGGGCCGGTGCAGATCAATCTCGACGGCGGCGCCTGGGCGAACGTGCTGCGCAGCGGCGCCTATCACAAGATTCACAATCATCCCGACTGCGACTGGTCGGGTGTGTATTACGTCGCGACCGGCGAACCCGATCCGAACGCACCGGCCGATAACGGCATGATCGAGTTCCTCGATCCACGCATGGGCGCCACCTCGCCGGGCCCCGGCGGGCCCGAGGCGATGCCCAAGCTGCGTGTCGCGCCGGTGCCGGGACTGATGCTGATCTTCCCGTCCTGGCTCTATCACTACGTCAACGCGTTCCAGGGCAAGGGCGAGCGCATTTCGATCGCCTTCAATGTGCGGCTGAAGATTCAGAAGGCGTAAGCCTTCTTCGCTGATGGCTTCGCCTCGCCCCACCATCTTCGCCCCCGCGACCGCTGCCGGCCGCGCCGCGATTGCCGTGGTGCGGATCTCGGGACCGGAAGCAGCCGCGGCGCTTCAGGCGCTGACCGGGCGTCCCTGCCGCGAGCCGCGTCTGGCGATGCGCGCGAAGCTGCGTGACCCTGAGACGGGCGAGCAGATCGACGATGCGCTGGCGGTGTGGTTTCCAGCACCCAAGAGCTTCACCGGCGAAGATGTGGTGGAGCTGCACATTCATGGCGGACGCGCGGTGCTCACCGGTGTGCTGTTGATTTTGGGACGGATGCCGGGACTGCGCCTGGCCGAGGCCGGCGAATTCACGCGGCGTGCCTTCGATTCCGGAAAACTGGATCTGGCCGAAGTGGAAGGCCTGGCCGATCTGATCGCGGCGGAGACCGAGGCGCAGCGGCGGCAGGCGTTGCGGCAGCTTTCCGGCGAGACCGGCCGCATTGTGGAGGCGTGGCGCAAGACATTGCTCCACGCATTGGCACATGCCGAAGCGGAGATCGATTTTCCCGATGAGGATCTGCCGGGCGGCCTGATCGCGGCGCTGGCACCCGACATCAACTCCCTGACAACCGAGATCGCGCGGCGGCTCGATGACCGGCGCGGCGAAATCCTGCGCGACGGGCTGTCGATCGCCATTCTTGGCGCACCGAATGCCGGCAAGTCCAGCCTGCTCAACCGTCTGGCGAAGCGCGATGCCGCCATCGTCTCCGCCACGGCGGGCACCACGCGCGATGTGATCGAGGTGCAGCTCGATCTCGGTGGCTATCCGGTCGTAGTCGCCGACACCGCAGGCCTGCGCGAACAGAGCGACGCCGCCGATCCGCAGGCCGAGATCGAGCGCGAAGGCATGCGCCGCGCCTTGGCCCGCGCGGAGGCCGCCGATCTCAAGATTCTCGTGCTGGATGCGACGCAAGTCAGTGTTGATACGGCAGTACTGCGGCTGGCGGACAAAGACACGCTCGTCGTCGCGAACAAGATCGATGTCGCGAAGACGATCCCCGTCTTCGCCGGTCACACGGTCCACGCGCTGTCGGCCACAACCGGCAGCGGTCTCGATGCATTTCTGGCGGCGCTGCAGCAGCGCATCGCGGCCCTGGTCGGCCGCAGCGATACCAGCGCCCCCATCGTCACCCGCGCCCGCCACCGCGCGGCGCTGGAGGATTGCTTTGCTGCCCTGCGCCGCGCCCGCGCCGGCGAAGAGTCAGAGCTGATTGCCGAAGACCTCCGCCTCGCCGCCCGCGCGCTGGGCCGCATCACCGGCCGCGTCGATGTCGACGACGTGCTGGATGTGATCTTCCGCGAGTTTTGTATCGGGAAGTGACCGCGAGCGCCCACAATAGCGCCCACCAAAAATCAATTGTCATCCCAGCGAAAGCTGGGACCCAGGTGGCGCGATCTCTACGCGGTCACGCAGAATGCATTGCCAACACCACCCAACGGCTGGGCCCCAGCTTTCGCTGGGGTGACAGTCGTTTTGGTTTTAGCGATCGCGCCCGCCCGGCTTCAGGTTCTCCGCGATCGCGCGCCCGACCCTGAAGAACGCGAGCACGTCCCGTTCGGCGAGGCCCTTGCGGGACTCGCGATTGAGGCCGGCCACGATATCGGTCAGGGTCTGGCGCAACGAGCGGCCTTCGGCGGTCAGGTAGATTTTGAACTTCCGCTTGTCCTGCGAATCGCGAAGGCGGTGCACCAGCTTGCGGCGCATCAGGCTGCCCAGCACCGACGTCGATGACGCTTTCTGGATGCCGAGGCGGCGGCACAACTCGACCTGGGTCAGGCCATCTTCTTCCCACAGCGTGCGCAGGTGCTTCCATTGGCCGATGGTGATGCGGTGCGGGCGCAGCCGGGCCGTCATCACATTGGTGAAGGCGCGCGCCGCGCGGTCCAGCAGGGCGCCGATACCGTAGAGGGGAATCGCTGCGGGCTTTTGCCCGTCCTTCAAGTGCTTGCGCGTCAAGGGCATGGCCATTCTTGTTTCGGCGAAAGATCGTATGGTACCATACCATATTGGATTTTCAGTCCCTGTCCGGTCCATCGGGATCGATCGGACCTGCCTTTTGGGAGATTGGCGTGGCGCAGATTTTTGTTTGCAAGGATGGCGAGCTGAAGGACGGCGCCTGCCGCATCGTGAAGACGGACGCGACGGAGATCGGCGTCTACTTCCACGCCGGCCAGTATTACGCCTATCGCAATTACTGCGTTCACCAGGGCGGCCCGGCCTGCGAAGGCATCGTGATCAGCAAGGTCCTCGAAGTGCTGAATGCCGACCGGCAGTATGTCGGCCAGGCCTTCGACGAAAACGATCCGCACATCGTCTGCCCGTGGCATGGCTGGGAATACCGCCTGCTCACCGGCGAGAATGCCGCCGATCCCAAGATCAAACTGAAGCGCTACGAAATCGTGCAACGCGAGGGAGGTGTCTATGTCGTCGCCTGATCCCAAACTGAGCCAGGACGTGTCCGACCTTGCCGCGCGTCTGATGGCGGCGGCGGAAAACCCCGACACCGTTGCGGACGAATCGCTGCAGAAGCTTCTGGCCGCTTCGGTGAAGCTCTACGGCGCCAAGAATGTCGACGGCATCAAGCTGCGCGCCTTCGCGCAGGGCGGCGGCGGCGTGACCGCCACCGATGTGATGCTGACCACGACGGCGATGCTGCATGCCGTCAATGTGCAGATGTTCGAGCTGGGTATGTGGCAGGCCTTTTCCGGCGCCCATGCCCTGCATCGCGGCGAAAAAGTCGCCTGAAGGAGACGATCATGAACGAGATGAATCCAAGCACCTTCCGTGACCATTCGCTGGATGAGTTCGACACGACCAAGCTTCTGACCAATGCCAAGAAGCAGTCGGATGAGCGTCGTTACGAGGACTTCCTGATCGTCGACGTCGACTCGCATCACTACGAGACGGATTCCTTCGCCGAAATCATCGAATACATCGAGGATCCGGTGCTGCGCCACGCCACGGCCTATGCCAAAGGTTCCAATGTCGGCGGCGGCCAGGGGCCGAGCGGTTATCAGGAGATGCAGGGGCGCGTGACCCGCTATCCCGGCCGCCGCAAGGAAAAGACACCGCCGACGCCGCATCGCGACATCACGCTGACCAAGCGCTGGATGGATGCGATGGGCATCGACATCGCCTGCCTGTTCCCGACACCGATGCTGGGTCTCGCCCTGCATCCTCAGATCAACGTCGAGGTCGAGCTGGCGCGGGCCTATAACCGCTGGCTGTGCGACAAGGTGCTGTCGCAGGAAAAGCGCATAAAATCGATGCTTTACCTGCCGATGAACGACCCCGACGCAGCCCTAAAGACGGTCGAGGAATTCGGCGACAAGAAGGGCGTCATCGGCTTCATGGTGACGGCGACCCGCTACAAGCCGATCTACGACAATGTCTACATGAAGGTCTATGCGGCGCTGGAAGAGCGCGGCCTGCCGCTGTCGTTCCATGCCGCGTACAACTGGCACGACCAGATGCTGTCGATGGCCAACAAGTTCATCACGGTCCACGCGCTGGGCTTCACCTTCTTCAACATCATCCACCTGGCCAACTGGGTGATGAACGGCCTGCCCGAGCGCTTCCCCAAGCTGAAAGTGATCTGGATCGAGAGCGGCCTCGCCTGGATCCCGTTCGTCATGCAGCGCTTCGACAACGAGTACATGATGCGTTCGTCCGAGGCGCCGGCGCTGAAGAAGCTGCCCAGCGACTACATGCGCGACATGTTCTATACGACCCAGCCGATGGAGATGGTGAGCAACACCAAGGCGCTGGAGCTGACCTTCGAGATGATCAAGGCGGACAGCCAGCTGCTCTATTCGTCCGACTATCCGCACTGGGACATGGACCTGCCGAGCACCGTGTTCGACCTGAAGTTCCTGTCTGATACGGGCAAGCGCAACATCCTGGGCGAGAACGCCCGCAAGCTGTTCAATCTCGATTCCGATCTGTCGGAATTCAAGAAGGCGCGGCAGGCGCAGCGCGACAAGAAGGGTTGAGGAAGTTCGCCCCAATTTTGAGATGTCATCCCAGCGAAAGCCGGGACCCATGCGGTGCGATCTTTCACGTGGTCACGCCGGAACGTTCTTGTGGCGACCACCCAACGGCTGGGCCCCGGCTTTCGCCGGGGTGACAGTTGTTTTTGGCGTGCTGCGCTCGGCTTCAGCCCCACCTTTAATTGACGTCCTTGTGACGTTCATCCTCCTTTCACTCTGTCCCCGGTTGCGGCAGGATCGCGGGTCAAACGAGGGAGGAACTGTCGTGGCCGTATTTTCGCGGGCCGCTTTTGGCGGCCTTTTTTCCGTATTTCTGGTGTCTGTCCCGGCGTTCGCTCAGGACTTTCCCTCGCGCGCCCTGCACATTTTCAACGCACAGCCGCCGGGGACGAGCGTCGATTCATCGATTCGTTTTTACGCGAACAAGATGACGGCGCTGACCGGACATCAGATGAACGTCGAGAACAAGACCGGAGCCGGCGGCGCGATCGCCGCGCGGTCCGCGATCCAGTCGAAGCCGGACGGCTACACGATGTTCCTCGGCACCACGGCGTCGCAGGCGGCCAATCCGCATCTCTATAAGAACCTCGCTTACGACCCGGTGAAGGATCTTTCGCCGGTGACGCCGCTGTTCCGCCTGCCGTTCGTGCTGGCGGTGAATCCGGAGAAGACGCCGGTGAACACGGTGGCCGAGCTCACCGCCTTTCTGAAGAAGAAGGGCGGCCCGTCGGTCTATGGCTGGGCGACCGCGTCGATGCTGGCGTCAGGCGAACTCTACAAGTCGCTGGCCGGTATTAACGCCGAGCCGGTGCCCTATCGCGGCACGACCCAGCAGATGGGCGAGCTGCAGTCGGGCGCGCTCGATTTCGTGTTCACCGATCTCGGCATCGTCCTGAACTCGAAAGGCATGCGCCCGCTTGCGGTGACGACCGCCGAGCGCACCTCGCTGAAGCCTGAGCTGCCGACGATGATCGAATCCGGCTTTCCGCGCTTCCAGCACATCTTCTCGTGGTTCGCGATCTATGTGCCGGCCGGCACGCCGCAGCCCGCCATCGAGAAGCTGGCGCAGCTCTTCAACCAGATCACCGCGATGCCGGAGACCAAGGCGTTCCTGGCGAATATCGCGGGCGAGCCGATGCCGGGTACGCCGACGTCGCTGGCCGATTTCCAGGCGAGCGAAACCCGCCGCTGGGCCGAGCTGGTGAAGATCGCCAAGATCGAACCGCAATAACGCCGACACGGCTGCAGTCAAGCAGCCGGCGGCATCAGGGAGGACACGATGCGAAAGACAATGACTGTTCTGGCCTTCGGCGCGGCGCTTGCCGCCCCGCTGGCGATCCTGCCCGCCACGGCGCAGGAGTTCCCGGCGAAGTCGATGACGATGATCCTCGGCCAGCCGGCCGGCACCAGCGTCGACCTCACCATGCGCTACTACGCCAACAAGGTGCAGGCGCTGACGGGACAGCAGGTGATCGTCGAGAACAAGCCCGGCGCCGGCGTCACCATCGCGGCCAAGGCGCTGACCCTGGCGCGGCCCGACGGCTACACCATGTTCCTCGGCACCACGGCGTCGCAGTCGGCCAACCGCTATCTCTACAAGACGCTGAGCTACGATCCGGCGAAGGACATGACGCCGGTGTCCATGCTGTTCAGGCTGGCCTTCATGCTGGCGGTGAACGAGAAGAAGACACCGGTGAAATCGGTGGCCGAGCTGACCGCCTATCTCAAGGCGAAGAAGGAGCCGATCCTGTACGGCTGGGCGACCGCGTCGATGCTGGCATCGGGCGAGCTTTATAAGAACCTCATCGGCATTCAGGCCACGCCGGTCGGCTATCGCGGCAGTCAGCAACAGATGGCGGACCTGTCGTCGGGCGAATACGACTTCACCTTCACCGATGCCGCCTATGGCGTGGCGCCGGTGGCCAACCAGCGCTCGCTGGCGGTCACGCTCGACAAGCGCTCCACCATTCTCACCGACCTGCCGACCATGGTCGAGGCCGGCTTGCCCGACTTCCAGCATCTCTATTCGTGGTTTGGCGTCTACCTGCCGGCGAATGCGCCCAAACCGCTGGTCGACCGGCTGAACACGCTGTTCAACCAGATCACCGCGAACCCGGACACGCCGCAATTCCTGCGCGCCTTCGCGGGCGAGCCTTTCCCCAGCACGCCCGAGTTCCTGGCCCAGTTCCAGGAAAGCGAAGCCAAACGCTGGGAAGCGCTGGTGAAGCTGGCTAAGATCGAGCCGCAGTAACAGGTAAAGCGAGGATCATTGCCGGCCGCGCATCTCATTGAAGTCGAGCGGGTCGGCAAGTCCTTCAGCGGCGCGCAGGGCTTCGCGCTGCGCGACGCCACGCTCGCGATTGCGGCGGGCGAATTCGTGGCGCTGGTCGGCGGCTCCGGCGCCGGCAAGACCACGCTGCTCAAGACGATCAACCGGCTGATCGAGCCCGACGAGGGCGAGATCCGCATCGACGGCGTGTCGGTGCGCGCGGGCGATCCGGCGGTCCTGCGCCGGAGCATCGGCTACGTGTTCCAGGAAACCGGCCTCTTCCCGCATCTTGGGATCGGCGAGAACATCGCCATCACGCCGGCGCTGCTCGGCTGGTCCCAAAAGGACATCGCGGCGCGCGTCGCCGAACTGCTGACGCTTGTCGATCTGCCGCAGGACTTTAGATCGCGCTTTCCCGCATCGCTGTCCGGCGGCCAGCGCCAGCGCGTCGGCGTGGCGCGCGCCATCGCGGCGCGGCCGCGCATCGTGCTGATGGACGAGCCGTTCGGCGCGCTCGATCCCCTCACCCGCGATGCGCTCGGCACCGCCTATCGCGCGCTGCACGACAGGCTGGGCCTCACCACGGTGATGGTGACGCACGACATCGAGGAAGCGGTGCTGCTCGCCGACCGCATCGTGGTGATGAAAGCCGGCGGCATCGTTGCTGACGGCACGCCGCGCGCGCTGATGACATCGGCGGAACCGGATGTCGCGGCGCTGATGGCGATGCCGCGCCGGAAGGCGGAGCGGGTCAGGGCGGTGATGGGTGATAGCGGTGCCTAGACAATTCCTCGACGCCCTAAACCTGCTGCCGGAATATCTGGCGCAGCACATCCTGCTCAGCCTGACCGCGTTGCTGCTCGGCGTGGCGATCTCGCTGCCGCTGGCGCTGATTGCCTCGCGCAATCCCCGACTGCGCTGGCCGATCCTGTCCATCGCGGGATTGATCCAGACCATCCCCGGCCTCGCTTTGCTCGCCCTCTTCTATCCGCTGCTGCTCGGCGTCTCCGCGCTGGTCGGTGGCGGCATTCCGGCCCTCGGTTTCCTGCCGGCGCTCTTGGCGCTGACGCTCTATTCCATGCTGCCGATCCTCCGCAACGGCGTCGCCGGCCTGACCGGCATCGATGCGGCGATCCTGCAGGCGGCCGACGGCGTCGGCATGACGGAGCGGCAACGATTGCTGCGGGTGGAGATTCCGCTGGCCGCGCCCGTGGTGATGGCCGGCATCCGCACGGCGGCGGTGTGGACCATCGGTACCGCGACTCTCGCGACGCCGGTCGGCCAGACCAGTCTTGGCAACTACATCTTCTCCGGCCTGCAGACCGAGAACTGGATCTTCGTCCTGTTCGGCTGCGCGCTGTCGGCGATCCTGGCGCTGATTGTCGATCAGCTGCTGGGCCTGATCGAACTCGGCGTTGCTCGCCGTGAGAAGCGGCGCATCGTGTTCGGCATCGCCGGACTTGCGACGGGTATCGTCATTGCGCTGGCGCCGGTGCTGACCGCCGGCGGCACGACCTACACGCTGGGCGCCAAGAACTTCAGCGAGCAATACATCCTTGCGGAGCTGATGAGCGAGCGGCTGCAACGTGACGGCGCGCGGGTCGCCCGCAAGGACGGGCTGGGCTCCGCCGTGATCTTCCGAGCACTCGCCAGCGGCGATATCGATGCCTATGTCGACTACAGCGGCACTTTGTGGACCAACGTGCTGGGCCGTCAGGACGTGCCGCCGCGCGAGGCCATGCTGAAGGAGCTGACCAGCGAATTGCAGGCCAGGCTTGGCGTGGTGGTGCTGGGCCCGCTCGGCTTCGAGAACGCCTATGCGTTGGCGATGAAGCAGGACCGCGCGACGGCGCTGGGGATCGGCACTATCGCCGACCTCGCCTCGCGGGCGCAGGGCCTGACCCTGGGCAGCGATCTCGAATTCCTCAGCCGCCCCGAGTGGTCGGCGCTGCGTGAAGCTTATGGCCTGCGCTTCGGCGGCGAGCGCTCGTTCAACCCGACCTTCATGTATCGGGCACTTGAGTCAGGCGAGGCGGATGTGATCTCGGCCTTCTCCAGCGACGGGCGGATCGCGGAGAGGAAGCTGGTCGTGCTTGCGGATCCCAAGGGCGCGATCCCCGCTTACGACGCGGTGATCCTGATTTCACCCAGGCGCGCCAACGATGCGCGGCTTCGCCAGGCGCTGCAGCCGCTGATCGGCGCCATCGCGGTGGAGACGATGCGCGAGGCGAATTACACGGTCGACCGCGACGAGAACAAGCTGTCGCCGCGCGATGCGGCAAGGGAGCTGGCGGGGAAGATCAACTAACTGTCACCCCGGCCAAGCGAAGCGCGAGCCGGGGTCCATGGTCCAGTTGGCGCGATGGACCCCGGATCAAGTCCGGGGTGACGAAATTATTTAGCGGCTGCGACGTCTTTCACCGCACCCGTCCGGAAATGCGGGATCACCTCTTTCGCGAAGATCTCCGTCGCCTTCATCGTCAGCGCATGCGGCAGAGAGCCGAACTGCAAACCGACCAGCAGATTGCCGAAGCCGATCTCGGCCTGATGTTTGGCAATCTGCTCGCGCACCGTCGCAGCACTTCCACACAAAAAGAGCCCCTTGGCGATCACCTCGTCGATGGTCTGCGGACCGCCGGTGATGCCGCGCTTGGCAACGGCGATGGCTTCCATCGACGGCAGCGAGAGATACCCCGGCGGCAGCAGCATCTCCGGCGGCATGCGCAGCAGCTTTTCGAGGAAGAACTCGATATGCGGCTTGGCCTCGCGCCTGGCGATCTCGTCGCTCTCCGCGACATAGGTCGGCACGAACCAGCCCAGCTGGTCCGGCGTGGCGGTGTAGCCCTGCTGCTCCGCCATGTCCTTGTACATCTTCATGAACCGCGCGACGGCATCGGTCGGGCTGAAGGTCTGCAGGTAGGTGTAGCGGCGTTCCTTGGCCGAGGCCCAGGCGATCGTCTCGCGGCTGCCCTGCGAGGGAATCCAGATCGGCGGATGCGGCTGCTGATAGGGCCGCGGCCAGCAGTTCACATACGGCAGGTGATAATACTTGCCCTCGAATTCGAACGGGCCGGGCTTCGTCCAGGCCTGCACGATCAGGTCGTGCGCCTCGTGGAAGCGGTCATGCGACTGCGCCGGATTGACGGCGGCGGAATGATATTCGGCGCCGATGCCGCGCACGAAGCCGGCGATGATGCGCCCGCCGGTGATGTTGTCGAGCATCGCGAATTCCTCGGCGATGGTCACCGGATTGGCGACCAGCGGCAGCGCCCGACCCAGCACCGCGATCTTCGCCTTGCTGGTGCGTCGCGCGAGTGCTCCCGCCATCACGCCGGGAATCGGCATCAGGCCGTAGGCGTTCTGATGATGCTCGTTGACCCCGATCCCGTCGAAGCCGAGCTGGTCCGCATACTCAAGCTCGTCGAGATAGCGGTTGTAGAGCGCGTGGCCCTTCTTGGGGTCGTAATAGGTGTTGGGCAGCGTCACCCAGGCCGAGTTGTGCTTGTCCGAATAGGTCGGATCGAGATCCGCATACGGCATCAGGTGGAAGAAGAAGAATTTCACGAGGATCTCTTACTGGATTGCTGGCGTTGAAGTCGGGCCTTCAGGAAGAAACTGATCTCCATAGGCCATCGCGAAAAGGCACGAGGAGACGAATATTGATATGTACAAGACGGCCTTGCGCCGATGGTATCCGGCTTCATCGGTGAACGTGCTGTCGAAGAACCAGCCGTAGATCAAAACAAGCGCGAGTTGGGCATCCCAACTCCTTTTTGCTCCCTGTACGGCTTTCATAAAATGGTAAAAGGCGGGGAACACCGAAACAAAGGCAATGACCATAGCGACGGGCAGGAGCGCAGCGGCCAGCATGTTCATTCAATCGTCCGACAGCACGCGGGAACGACGTGAGGAAGACTACTCCCGATAGCTCGTATCGTGCTTGTCGACCCAGCGCAGCACCGCGTTCCATTCGGCACGGCTTTGCGTGCTCTTGAGATAGAGCTGGGCCACGCTTTCGCAGATCTCCGGTGACGGCTCGAGAATCTTCTCGCCGCTGGCCATCAGGCGGAGCTGCGCGTCGGCGACGCGGATCAGGCAGGCGAGGCTGAGCATCGCCTGTTCCACCGAACCGCCGCAGGCGAGCAGGCCGTGATTGCGCATGATCATGGTGTTGTTCTGCGCCAGGTCCCTGACGATGCGCGGACCTTCGTCGAGTTCGGCGATGCCTTCGAAGTTGTGATAGCTGAGCCGGTTGTAGAAGCGCATCCCCTCCTGGGTGAAATACTTCAGGCCACCTTCGAGGGCGGAGAGCGCCATGCCGGGGTTGCTGTGCAGGTGCAAGCTGGCGTTGAGGTCGGGACGCGCCCCCAGCACCGCGCCATGAATGGCGAAGCCGGCCGCATTCACGTTCTGCGCGAAGCCCTGCTTGGGGCCGCCGATCTTCACCTTGATGAGGTCGGAGGCGCGGACTTCGCTGAACAGCAGGTCGTGCGGTTTGATCAGGAAATGATCCGGCTCTTCGGGCAGGCGGGCCGTGAAGTGGTTGAAGATGCGGAATTCCTCCTGCCAGCCCTTGATGTCGGCCATGCGGTGCGCCGCCGCCAGATCCACCCGCACCGCCCATTCGGCGGGCGATACGCTGTCGCGGAGCGAGGAATTCTGGCGGAATTTGGTGACGGTGCTCATGGTCTCTCCCGGGAAACTGGCAGGCGCTGGATCGCGTGTCCCTACAATGCGACCGGCAACAGATCGGCAAAAACTATAGCGCAGCCGGCGGCGCTCCGGCTACCGCCGCAGGATCATCTCATCGCCGCGAATCTCGAAGCTGGTCAGGCGGTTGAGCAGGTTCATGCCGAGCAGCGAGCGATGCAGCCGGTCCGGCTGGGCGACGGAGGCGCCGAGGTCCTCGAACACCAGATCGCCGATGACCACCCGCTTCAGGCGCGTGCGGGCGCTGAGCGCCATGCCGTTGGCGGTGCTGACCGGGATGTTGAAGTTCAGCCGTTCGACCTCGATCCCGACCCGCCGCGCGTCTTCATAAGTCAGCGTGGTTTCGGTGGCACCCGTGTCGACCAGGAACTGGATGCGCTGACCGTTCACCTCGGCCAGCGCCTGGAAATGCCGGTCGTTGCCCAGCCGCAGCGCGACCATGCCGGGCCGCACCACGCGGGGCTCCGCCGGCACGATCTCGCCCATCAGCCGCTGCCCGACCTCCGTCAGTTCGCTCCGATAAGCATAGCCGAGCAGGATCACGAGAAAGAGACAGAGCCAGATCAGCACCGACCGCAGGATGTCGCTCAACCTGTTGCGCGCCATCACCACGACAAGACTGCCGGTGAGCAGCACCAGCCACACGATGTTGACGCCGACGCTGGCCCAGTCCTCGGGATCGGCGAGCGTGCCGGGATAACGCGCGTTCAGAAAGACAAAGAGAACCGCCAGCAGCCCGAGCGCGAGGACGACACCGATCAGGAGCATCCTGTTGCGCACGATACGGTCCTCTCTCCAGGTGATGCCGCGACGCCAATTCTTCACAAATCCAGCGTCCGCCAAACTGATATAATAGACGATCTACGCTTCAGACGCGCATCGCTCAGGACACAGGTGACTCATGCCGAAATCCTCAAGACAGCTCCACTGGGACAAGGTGTACGAGACCAAGGGCGAGGATCAGGTCAGCTGGTTTGAACCCGAGCCGACGCTCTCTCTGGACCTGATTGCCAGGACCGGCGCCGCGAAAACCGATGCGATCATCGATGTCGGCGCGGGCACGTCGCGGCTGCCGGAAATTCTGGTCCGGGACGGCTACACGGACATCACCGTGCTCGATGTCTCTGAACAGGCCATTGGCAAAATGCTGGCGCGGCAGCCGGCCGGATCGCCGGTGCGCGGTATCGTCGCCGATATCGCGACATGGCAGCCCGAGCGGAGCTACAGCGTGTGGCACGACCGCGCGGTGCTGCATTTCCTGCTCGACGATGCGGAACGGGACGGCTATCGCCGCGCGCTTCTTGCGGCACTCAAACCGGGCGGTCAGGCGATCATCGCAACCTTCGCGCCGACCGGCCCCGAACGCTGCAGCGGCCTGCCGGTGCGGCGTTATGGCGCGGCCGATCTTCAGGCGCTGTTCGGCGACGCCCTTTCGCTTGAGGAGAGTTTCGAATTCGATCACCCCACGCCGGGCGGCGCGATCCAGCGGTTCCATGTCGCGCGGCTGAAACGCGCATCGCCCTAGCATTTCCGGCCAGCATTTCGGGGGTTGACGTTAGGTTAGCCATGACTTACGGTAAGTCATGGCTAACCCATCAGATGCCCTCGCCGCCCTGTCGGACCCCACCCGCCGCGAGATCTTCGAGCGGCTGGCGAAAGGCCCGCGTGCCGTGAGCGATCTCGCGGCCGGTCTCGCGGTCAGCCGGCCGGCCGTGTCGCAACATCTCAAGGTCCTCAAATCGTCGGGACTGGTGAGCGACCGCGCCCTGGGCACCCGCCGCATCTATCAGATCGATCCAAAGGGTCTGGGCCAGATTCGGCGCTGGCTCGACCAGTTCTGGGATCTCAGCCTTGAGTCGTTTCGCAACGAAGTCGAGCGAACAGAGGACAACAAATCATGAGCATGACCATCGCACCCGCGCCGATAAAGCGTTCCATCCGGGTCAAGGCAACCCCGGCAAAAGCCTTCGACGTTTTCACCTCGGGCATGGGCCGCTGGTGGCTCAAGTCGCACACGATCAACAAGGCATCGCCGATCAAGACCGTGATTGTCGAGCCGAGGGTCGGCGGTGCGTGGTTCGAACAGGGCGAGGATGGATCAACCTGTTCCTGGGGCAAGGTGCTGGCCTGGGATCCGCCGTCGCGACTGGTGCTGACCTGGCAGATCGATGCGCAGTTTCAGTACGACCCGTCTCTCGAAACCGAAGTCGAAATCCGGTTCGTGCCGTTCGGTGAAGAAACCGAAGTGCAGCTCGAGCACCGCAATCTCGATCGCTTCGGCGCCGCGGCGGAACAGATTCGCGGCATCTTCGAGTCGCCGGGCGGCTGGCCGGGCCTTCTGTCCGCGTTTGCCGCGGAGATTTGAAGCGAGCCGGGCCCCGGCCCCACCGCGGGACTAGGCGCGTGCGCCGTATGGCGTAAGACCGCGCGGTTTATAGACCGACAGAATTGTCGCCACGATCAGCACCACGAGTCCGCCCGCGGCATGGACGACAAGCGAATGCTGCAGATGCGGCGGCGCCGTGGCGAAGAGCGTGGTTTCGCCGGCCAGGCGCGCCGCCTCGGTGATCGCGCGCATCTGCACCAGCAGGACGGCAGCGGCAAAGACGGAGAGGCCGAGTTTCGCGACCACCCAGTAATGCCGCAACAGGCCCCACGGCGTACCGAGGGACTGGACAATGCCGGTGATTACCGATGCGAACACCAGCGGCACAATCACAAACCGTGCGATCAGCTCCATCGCGGGATACACCGCCCGCACAATCTCCGTCTGCTCGCTGGTAAGGCCCGCCACGGAAAGCGCGAGAAACGCCGCGACCGCGCCCAGCGATCCGACGGAGGCGCCGACATGCAGGGTCAGGGTGAATTTACGGAGCGCAGGACCGAGGACCATGGCCATTGCACGGCCTACCCCCAAACTTCCTGCGCCGTCTCGACGACGAGCCGCAGTTTCGCCTTCTGCTGCCATGCTCCGGTTTATATCCGGTGTTATGTCGCGCGGCTGAAGCGGCTGTAGATCTTAAATTTGTGGCTCTAATATTAAATTTGTCATCCCAGCGAAAGCTGGGACCCAGATAACCCAATGGTTGGTTTCGTGGCGCTGGGATGTCTCCCGGCGTCGCTCTTAAAGACGGGCGGGATCTCTGGGTCCCAGCTTTCGCTGGGATGACAGATAGAGAAATCGCGAGTTTCTGCCTACCCCCAAACCTCCCGCGCCGTCTCGACCACCAGCCGCAGCTTCGCCTTCTGCTGCTCGTCGCTCATCGCCGCGCCGTCGACCACCGGGGCGAAGCCGCATTGTGGGCTCAGCGCGAGCTGGTCCAGCGGGCAGTATTTCGCGGCTTCGTCGATGCGGCGTTTCAGCTCGTCCTTGGTTTCCATCTTGCTGGTCTTGGAGCTGACCAGGCCGAGCACGACGATCTTGCCCTTGGGCACAAAGCGCAGCGGCTCGAAGCCGCCGGAGCGTTCGTCG
Source organism: Alphaproteobacteria bacterium (assembly GCA_965279355.1). Classification (GTDB taxonomy): domain Bacteria; phylum Pseudomonadota; class Alphaproteobacteria; order CACIAM-22H2; family CACIAM-22H2. Next base: position 2,978,825 of record OZ257155.1, read on the forward strand.
TCATATTCCAGGAAGAAGCCGTCGGCCTCGACCCCGCCGAACAGCGCCTCGGCCACCATGTCGTAGCCGCCGGCACCGCTCCAGCCCGCCTTGTAGTTGCCGCGGCAGAGGTGGATGGCGACGGTCATGTCGTCCGGGCGTTTGGCCATGGACGCATTCAGGAGCCAGACATAGTGATCCAGCATCTTCTCCGTCGTGGCGCCGGGTTCGGTCAGCATGGCGCGTTGCTCCGGATCGAGGAACAGGGCGATGCGCACGTCATCGAGCTGCACATAGGTGCAGCCGAGCCGGCCGAGGTCGGCGAGTTCCTTCTGATACACCGTCGCGATGTCGCGGCGGTAGTCGTCGAGATTGGGATAGGCCTTGTCGCTGATGTTGGAGCGCGGCGTGCGCGGCTGCAGCATGTTGGGCGACGGCAGGGTGATCTTCGGCACCGCTTTCGTGGCGACGGATTTCAGGAAGCTGAAATGATCGCCGAAGATGCAGTCCTGATACTGCAGCCGGTCGTTGACCAGGAAGGGCGGCACCTCGATCTGCACCGGCCCGCTGGCGTTGCGGAACGGCAGCTTCATCTTCTGGTCGCCACGGGCGGTGCCTGATATGGCGAACATGAAATCGAGATACCAGTATTCGCGGCGGAACTCGCCGTCGGTCACAACCTGCAGGCCGACGTCTTCCTGCAGCTTGACGATATCGCGCACCGCCTTGTCCTCGACCGCGCGCAGCTGCTCGGCGGTGATGCGCCCCGCCTTGAGATCGTCGCGCGCCTTCAGCAATTCCTTCGGGCGGTTGAAGCTGCCGACATGATCGGCGCGGAACGGCGGCCTGGTGCGAGCGGACATGCGTTTCCCCTGATGTTCGTTGCGGGGGAGTTTAGCAGCGCTGCGGGTGCTCACGAAAGCGACTCCCTTCTTACCTCTCCCACAAGGGGAGAGGGAGAAGATGGGACGTAGTGCTAAAACGCCGCCCCAGGAGAAAAAGCACGCCGGACGTGCTGCAGCCTCGCGATCAGCGGTTCGGAACGCGCGTCAATCGGCTCTATCGAGAACATTCCTAATGGCATCTGCCAGTTCGGTCCTCTGATATGGCTTTCTCAGCAACTGGACACCTTGGGATAGCAACGCGCTTCCGCCGTCCGCGTCGATATAGCCCGATGTCAGCAGAATCAGTATCCGTGGATGCAGGCGGCGCGCTTCCTCGGCCAACTGCATACCGTTCATGCCGCCCGGCATCACGATATCGGTGAACAGGAGATCAACGGAGCTATCCGCGGCGAGGATGGCAAGGGCAGATTTTGCATCGGCGGCACGACTGACCTTGTAGCCCAGCGTCGTCAGTTGGCGAACGACGTGATCCGCAACCAGTTCATCGTCCTCGACAACGAGGATTTTTTCTGTGCCCTTGCTGCCGCTCGGGGACGCGCGGAGATCCGGTCTGGCCGCGACCGTATGGGCCACCTCGGGCAGATAGATGCGCACGTCTGTGCCGCGCCCGACCACACTGTCGATCTCGATAAATCCGCCGGATTGACTTACAAAACCGTAAACCATGCTGAGGCCGAGCCCGGTTCCCTTGCCGACTTCCTTGGTGGTGAAAAAAGGTTCGAGAACTCTTGCCACCACAGCGGGCGGCATTCCCGTTCCGTTGTCGGAAACGGAAATCATCGCGTATTGCCCCGGTTGGCAGTCGGGTTGCCCGGCGAGCGCCTGCGCGTCGAAAACCATCGACGACGTCGCGATTTTAAGCGTGCCGCCATCGGGCATGGCATCGCGGGCGTTGACAGCGAGGTTCAGGATTGCGGTCTCGATTTGCGTGCGATCCGCGAGAATCGTCGGCGACACGGCGGCCAAGGCCTTCTCTATGACGATATGCTCGCCGATCGTTATGCGGAGCAGATTTTCAGTTTCCGATATCAGAAAATTCACGTCTAAGCGCTCGGGCAGGAGCGGCTGGCTTCGTGCAAAGGTTAGCAGCCGCCTTGTCAGATCGGCCGCGCGGTCGCCTGCCATCTGAATTAGCTTCGCCTGTTGGAGGAGTTCGTCATCTACGAGTTTTTCGGCGAGGGTGCCGCTGTTGCCGACGATCACCGTCAACAGATTGTTGAAGTCATGTGCAATGCCTCCGGTCAGTTGCCCCATGGCCTCCATCTTTTGAACCTGGCGCATCTGTTGTTCCGTATTCCGCTGGGCCGTCACATCGTTCTGGATGCCGACGAAATATCTGGGCCTCTCGGATCCGAAGGCGATTGGCGAGACGATCAGCTCGTTATGGAACTCCTCGCCGTCCTTGCGATAGTTAAGGAGCGTGACAGAGGTTGATCGCTTGGCGGCAATCGCCTCGCGGAGGAGTTGAACGGTGGCGGAATCGGTCTGTGCCCCCTGAAGAAACCGGCAGTTGCGTCCGACCGCCTCGTGCGCGGCGTATCCGGTTATCGTTGTAAAGGCCGGATTGACGAAGACGATCGGATTGTCGGGCTGCTCCGAATCGGTGATCACGACACCGCTGCCCATTGCCTGGACAGCCGCGGCGAACTGTGCGTTTTCTTCAGCAAGCTGGCGGAGACGGAACTCGTCGTCACGGCGAACGAGAATCGTCGACACGAGATAGCTGATCGCCTCGCAAAATTGCACATCTTCCTGGTCGAACATGCGCGGCGTTCGGCTATAAACGCTGAAGATGCCGAAGGATCTGCCCTTTGCCCGCAGCATTACGCTGACACCTGAGACCGCGCCGTGCGCACGAACCCACGGCACAGGCTCGAAGCGCGTCTCATTGGCGTAGTTGGCAACAACAATCGGACCTGTATGCAGCAAATTGAGGCCGGTATGCGGCGTCTTGGCTTTGAAACGGGCTTCACCGACGAGGCCCGGGGTCCATCCGGTTCCGGCACAAAGCCGCCAGGTTACTCCGTCTGCTTCCACCTGAAGCATCTGGCAAAGGTCGACGTCGAGCGCCTTGGCCGAGACATCGCAGGTCTTCTGCAGGAGATCGCTCAGCTCGAGTGGCTCAAACGAGAATTGCCCGACGGCCGCAATCGCCTGCTGGTAGCGACCGTAGGTCTGCGCCGCGTCAAGCGCCTGATCCAAATGCAGACGCGCCTGCTCTGCTTTCTGTTCGGCCAGAACCTCGCGCGTAATATCGCTTCCCGTGCCGCGGTAGCCTAGAAAAGCACCGTTGTCGTCGAACAACGGTTTGCCGCTCACCCGTCTGTACCGGGGGCCGGCGGGCGTGACCTGGCAATATTCGAAATCCCGGAATGGCCGGTGTTGCTTAAGATCGTCGAGGTGCTGCTGCCAATCGGCCGGCAGGTTGTCGGGGTCAGCCAGGTCCGAGGCCGTTTTTCCGATAAGAGCCTCCGTCGAGGATTCTCCGTTCCTGCCGCCATAGAATCCGGTGAATCGGAGATCAGGGCCTGTTTCCCAGTACCAGTCCGAGACCGCGTCGGCGAAATCCTTGAAGCGTTGTTCGCTTTGGCGCGCCTGAGCGGTGGCTTTTTGCTGTTCGCTGCGGGAAACATCGAGGGTATGAGCAACTTCGCGGAGTTCGAGAATGCCGGATTTCTCTTCATCATGCCCCGAACCGCGGCCGGTATTTTTGGCGGTTCTTGCGAGGGAATATATGCCATCGGAGATTCGTCGGCCGAGCAAAGCGGCGCCAAGAACCCCCAGCGTCACGGCAGCCAGCCCGCCAGCGCCAAAGATCGCTAGATTGCGCCTGATCGGCTCCGAGTAATCCCCGGCCGGAATGGCCAGGCCAACACTCCATCCCGTGAGTGGCGCTGGCGTCGTCACGCCGAATGTCCTTATGCCTGCGTGATTTGTACCCGAAAGGGTCCGTTCAATGCCTAATCTGGCTGCCTCCAACATCTCCGGCACCGCAGCCTTTCGCCCAAAGAATTCATCTTCGCGAGTGGACCGGGCCAGGATCGTGCCTTCGCGGTCGAACACGGTTGCATTCGAGTTTTGGCCGAAGGCGAGATTCGCCAGTATTCTGCCGAGATCGCCTCGCGCCTGACTCGCACTCAGAATATATTTCCCGTGGGGGAGGGTGACGGGCACCGCCGCAAAGGTCACCTGGTCGCCGGTGATGATGCTCGTAAACAAAATCGGTGAAACGGCAGGCTTGCCCGTCGTAACGACCTTCACGTAGGCGCTGAAGGGGGGGCGCTCGAACTTCGTACCGAGCGGGAAGGACGTATTGAAAATGACTTCGCTGGCATCCTCGGTGAGGAGCGACACGGTTTTCCAGTGAGGCTGGGTTGCAGCAGCGCGTTGCACCTCGACATACATTTGTTCGACGTTTCCACCCGTCATCGCCTCCGACACGGCCAATGCGCGCAGGGTGCTCAGCGTGTCGCTCATGCGGAGGTCGATTGCCGACGCCATCGTGCGCGCGGCAAGGAACAGGCCTCGTTCAATCTCTGCCTGTTCGTGTCGGGCATTGGTGATGCCAACCGCCGCCAGGGCAACCAGAATCGGCAGGAGACCGGCAAAACCAACGAGGTATAGATAGCGGCGAAGACTCACAGCGGATCTCTCTGCGTATACCGGTGGTGACGCGCCAATAAAAAAGGCGCACCCGGAAGCGGCAATAAAGAGGATCAAACCTCAATATGTATTTGACGCAGCTCTACACCCAGACAGGCGCGCCGCAGCAGTGAGCTTGTTCGGCGCGTGCCTGGAGAACTCAGTTCCGGTTCGGTACGTATAAAAGCAGACGAGTATTAAAAGTGCATTGATGCAAATCAAGCTGAAGCGCATGCATAAGACAATCGGTTGTCGTATGTACTACGTAGCGGAATACGAAATTGACGACAGAGCGAATAGACGATTAGCATTTGTAAGAAATTCAGCGCGACTGAATGAGATTTATGACTGCCAGGGTAGGCGTACAGATCGACTCAAAATGTCCCTTATTTTAATTGTCGATGACGACCCGCTGATACGGGCTTCGATCAGGGGAATGCTGGCCCCCGAGGGGCATGGGATTTTAGAGGCGGAGAACGGCAGGAAGGCGGACGCCTTCTTTATCGGAAACCCGCCCGATCTCATGATTACAGACATCCTGATGCCTGAACGTGAGGGTATCGAGACGATTTTGACCGTACGGAAACTTCACCCGGGCTTGAAAATTCTGGCGATCTCCGGCGGTGGCCGCACCGGCCGGCTTGATTTTCTCGAAGTCGCGAAGAAGTTCGGCGCGCATGCGACGCTGCAAAAGCCATTCGATAAAAAGGCTCTCCTGACGGCCGTGCGGGCTCTCCTGGCCTGATAGCTTAATTCCGCGTTAAAAAAATAGGGTTTAGCGCTCATTATTTTTTAACTCTTGATCTCCAGTGTAAGCGACGGGGAGTCTAGAGGAGCGCATTATGGCTAGAGCTGGATTTCTCGACCGCATCGGCACGAAGCTCGTGGATCTTCTCTCCGAGGAGACCGACGACCACGGTCATCCCGTGGCGCGGGAGCGCGTCTCCACCACCGAAGCCCCGCCCCCGGCGACACCCGAATTTTTGGGCGTGCAGCTGCAGGCGATGCTTAAGAGCGATCCGAATTTCATTGCGGGTCGAGTGAACCTCATCGGTCTGTCGAAGATTCGCGACCGGCTTGGGCCGAATTGGGAAAAGTTGTCCGCGCGGGCGCACGAGATCGCGCGACACGAGATCGGGCGCCGGCTTACGCCAGCCGACGTTTACACCCGGCATAACGAGTTTCAGTATCTCCTGATTTTCTCGCAACTCAGCAAGGAACAGGCCCAGCTCAAATGCGCGTTGATCGCTCAGGAGGTGGCCAAGCGCCTGCTTGGAGAAGATGCCGGAGATGACCTGATCGAAGTGCAGACCATGATCGGCGGCCAGGGAGGCGTCCCCCAGTTCGAACAGGCGGCAGATATCGAGGCACTGAAGCTCCAGTTGATCGGCGACGCGACGATCCCGGTGTTCGAAGCGGATACGAGCCGCGCGACAAAAGAGGAGGCTGTCGCGCCTGCACAGTCGGCTCCGGCCGCTCAACAACCCACCATGAGTCCGGTGCCGACAGGCTCGGCCAGCTATGTGGATCAGCCCGCCGATTGGGAACTGGGCGAGGCGGACGGCGAGTTCAACCCGCTGGAGAGACTTCACCTGTTTTATCGTCCGGTCTGGGACGTGAAGAAAAATGCCGTCACGGCGTATGAATGCACACCGGCATGGAAGTACCCGGACGGCCATCTGATGTTCGACGAAGCGGACGTGCCCAACATCGGCAAGCCCGCGACGCTCAACAGCCTCGACACAGCCGTGCTCCGCCGGACGGTTACCGATCTGCGTGCTTCGCTCGCGGCGGGCCGTCCGCTGCAGGTTGTGATACCTGTTCATTTCGACACCCTGGCCGCCTACGCGCCCAAGATCGGCTATGCCGAGCGGTGCTTTCGCGGCATTCAGCCGGATGCCCGGAAATACGTCGTTTTCAAGCTGGTCGGCGTGCCCGACGGCGCCCCTCCCATGCGGCTCGCCGAAATGTGCAATCTTCTGAAGCGCCACGCGCGAGACGTCGTGGTCTTTCTGCCGCGCGACCTGCGATTTGTCGGGTATCCCGAAGCCGGCGTTTCGGCTATTGCCAGCTCCTGCAGCACAAGCAGCACATCGGAAGCGGGCGAGATCCGGAAAATGGAAGGACTTATCGCGGCGGCGCAGAAAGCCGGCGTCGGCTCTATCATCTACAATGTGAATTCGCTGAGCATGGCGACGGCATTGATCGGCGCCGGAGCCACCTGCCTTGTCGGCGACAGTATCGGGGCGCCGGTGGAGAATCCCGGCGGCGTGTACCGGTTCAGCGTCAGCGATTTTTATTCTCAGACACTTAAACAGCAACGCGACGCAGGCCGTCCGATGCTGCATTGACGGGCGGCGGACCACGTGGCGCGTTCTCTACGCAGTAGCCCTGGAACGCCCATGTAGCGAACACCCAACGGCTGGGTCCCAGCTTTCGCTGGGATGGCAGTTGTATTTGTGGTGCCTTCGCGCGAAATGGCCGGCAAGCTGCTCCTTATCTCCCTCGCCCCAAAGGGGAGAGGGAGCGAGCGAAAGCGAGCGGTGAGAGGGCTTCCGAAGACTTCGCGCGTAGCGCGACCCCCTCACCCTACCCTCTCCGCCGGCGAAAGCCCCACTGGGGCCTTCGCTCTTCGGCTCCGAGCCCCCGTTGGGGAGAGGGAATTGGAAAAGTGCTAAACTCTCCCCCGGGGAGAAAACGCATGTCCGAACTCGCTGCCGCGTCGCGCGATGTCGATGCCACAATCAATTATATCGACCGGGCGGTGCCGCCGGTCGTCACGCATCCGTTCAAGGACGGCAACCAGTCGCGACTGCCGCTGGAGCCGCATGTGGTGCGGATCGCGGACGCACGGGCGCGCGGTGATACCGATCTTGAGCGCACCGGGTTCGTGCTGGTGAAGCGGCCGACATCGGTCAGCGATTTCACCGACACGGAAAAACTCGCCGACACCTACTACACGGAGATCGAGCAGCTGGTCTGCGAGATCACCGGCGCCGAGAAGGTCGTGGTGTTTCACGGTCTGCGGCGGACCAGCGGCGGCGAGGCGATGCCGCCGGTGCGGGTCGCGCATATCGACTACACCCCGCAGTCCTATCGCCTGTGGGCGGAGGCGACGCTTGGAACCGAGGCGCCGGTCTATATGAAGCGGCGGCAGATCAGCGTGAATGTCTGGCGGGCGTTGCGTCCCGTGGATGCCGTGCCGCTCGCGGTCTGCGATGCGCGCAGCATTGCGCCTGAAGATCTCAAGGAGACGACGATCGTCGGCCCCGCGGCGTATGAGTCGCTCTACCGCCGCCAGGGCTATCACCTGATGCACAACCCGGCGCAGCGCTGGTTTTATTTCCCCGATATGCAGCAAGACGAAGTGCTGGTGATGAAGCAGTTCGATACGGATGGTGCCCGCGTGCAGGCGGTGGCGCATGCCGCCTTCGACCACCCGCATACAAAAGCTGGGGCGCCCCGGCGCGAGAGCTTTGAAGTGCGGACCCTGGCGTTCCTGCCGGACTGACCGGCCCCGGACGCAAAAAAGTCACGCGCGAATCAAATGGTTAATGCCGGTACCTCAGTAGTTTCCCGGCCGGTTCTGGGTGCTGGGCCCGAGTTCGCCGGCGAACAGAGTTTGCTACATCTGGTGCGGGCAGAAGGGCCCGGGATGAAACGCCGTTTGGCGTGCCGCATAGGGCAGCGTCAGAGGCAGCAGGCGAAGGAGCAGACGCGATGGAGTTGTCATCGCCTTCCCAGGTTTACCGCCAGGAAGCCGCCCGGCTTTACGGCCTGGCCGAGAAATTCGTGTTCGACGATCTCAGGCAGGAGTTCCTGCAGATCGCCCGCCAGTACGAAGCGCTGGCCAACCGCGCCGCGGATATCGAATCGCGCGAGCGCGTTTCGGGTTAGAGCGCAGCGCCTTTCGACCCGTTGCGACGAAGCGCGCCGGAAGTTTTCTCGTCTAAAACCACTGTCATCCCAGCGCCCGTCTTCTTCGCGCCCGCCGGCGCTTCGCTGCGGCGCAGCGCTGTGGGACCCAGATAACCCGGCCGCTCAGCAGAAGCCCACGGAACGCGATTCACGAACCACGCAACGGCTGGGTCCCAGCTTTCGCTGGGATGACAATGGGAGAGAATTACAGGACGCGTAGCGCGTAGTGTCCGCGCTCCGCGCGGCGCTCACGCCGGTAGGAACGCGATGACCCGGACCTCGAAACTTTTGCAGGGTGCGGCGCCCGGCCGGCTGGTCGGATCCTCGAACGCGGTGTGCGCGGCCCATTGTGTATCCGTGCGGCCGGAATCGCCGATCTTCATCACCAGCATTTCGTCCGGCTGCATCGCTGAAAAATAGTACCAGCGATGCGCGGGATTATAGACGACGTGATAGCCGCCGCGCGGCTCGGCGTTCTCGCCGGCGCGATCGTGGATGAGCGCGGGTTTCAGGTCTTCCTTGCGGATCGTCGCGGCATCGCAGACCGCCAGCGGCATTCGCTCGATCGCGCTGAGCGGCCGCCAGAAATTGAGGCCGATCCAGCGGTGGCGGTTGAGATATTCCGCGGCGACATCGGGTCCCAGGAACTGCTCGGCCCAGCGGTGATACTGGATTTCCGTGTATTCGATATGGACGACGCGCGAGGGCGGAGTCATCGACCCTTCCTCGCGGCGGATCGGGCGGAACGGCAGCACTTTCACCGCGCCGGTGAGCGCCTTCGCCAGCCGTTCGATCTCGGGATAATAAATGGAGCGCTGCTGTTTTTCGTCGTCGAGATCGAGCGCGGCGCTGCGATGCTTCAGCAACGCGAAGCCGTTGCGCTCGAGCGTGAAGGCGGCGGCGTTGGGCCGGGCATCGGTGATGCGCATCGTGCGCGGCACCGTCGCATAAGTCGATTTGTGGAAATCGTAATGATAGATGACGCCGATCTCCGCATCGCGGTCGGCATAGGGCAGAGGCGCATCGATATAAGGCGCTGGCGTCGGCGTGGCCGGCGGATTCAGCGTCGCGGACATCAGGAACCTCCCCGGCGCCCCGCGGCGGAGTGCCGTGGGACCTACATAAGTTAACAGGTCCGGCGGATGGGATGAAGCGGGAATTCGTCATTTTGTGTCGCCGGGCCGTCGGAAAAGACGTGTTGGCGCAAAAGGATAGTGCGATTTAGGGAATAATTGGGCCAATTTTATGACTAGTTACCTATTTTTATAAGCGACTGAATTGAAACAGTTATCGGCGCCGTTTCACGTGAAACAGCCGGCGTTTGACCCCGGCCCCATCCATCCCTAAATTCCCCCGCCATGACGGACCTCCAGCGTTTTGACGTGATCGTGGTCGGTGGCGGCCATGCCGGCTGCGAAGCCGCCGCGGCGTCCGCGCGCCTGGGCGCCCGCACCCTGCTGCTGACCCATAAGGTCGAGACGATCGGCGAGATGTCGTGCAACCCGGCGATCGGCGGCCTCGCCAAGGGCCATCTGGTCCGCGAGATCGATGCGCTCGACGGGGTCATGGGTCGCGCCATCGACCGCGCCGGCATCCAGTTCCGGATGCTCAACAAATCCAAGGGACCCGCCGTCCGCGGCCCCCGCGCCCAGGCCGACCGCCGGCTGTATCGCGAAGCAGTGTGTGCAATCCTTGCAAACCAGCCGAACCTGACCATCCGCGCCGATGCGGCGGAAGATATCGAGATGGCGGACGGGCGGATCGCTGCGGTCCTGACCAAATCCGGCGCCCGCATCCCCTGCGGCGCCGTGGTCCTGACCACCGGCACCTTCCTGCGCGGCCTGATTCATATCGGCGAGACCAAGATTCCGGCCGGCCGCACCAGCACCGACGGCACCCACGAGGCGCCGTCGCTCGGATTGTCGGCGACCCTGGAGCAGCTCGGCTTCACCCTGGGCCGCCTGAAGACCGGCACGCCGCCCCGCCTCGACGGACGCACCATCGACTGGGCCTCGCTCGACGTGCAGCACGGCGACGATCCGCCGGTGCCGTTCTCCTTCCTTACGGACAAGATCACGGTCCCGCAGATCCCCTGCTACATCACCGGCACGACGCTGGCCGGGCATGAGATCATCCGCGCCAACCTCCATCGCGCCCCGATGTATTCGGGCCAGATCGGCTCGACCGGGCCCCGCTATTGCCCGTCGATCGAGGACAAGGTGGTGCGGTTTGCCGCCCGCGACAAACACCAGATATTCCTTGAGCCGGAAGGGCTTGACGATCCGACGGTGTATCCGAACGGGATCTCGACCTCGCTGCCGCATGACGTCCAGGTGGCGCTCTTGAAGACCATCCCGGGTCTGGAAAAGACGGTGATGATCCGGCCCGGCTACGCGATCGAATACGATTACGTCGACCCCCGCGAGCTGCGGCCGACCCTCGAGACCCGCCAGGTCTCCGGCCTGTTCTTCGCGGGCCAGATCAACGGCACCACGGGCTACGAAGAGGCCGCGGCGCAGGGCCTGATGGCCGGGCTGAATGCGGCGCTCAAGATCGGCGGGTCCGGTGAATTCGTCCTCGACCGCGCCGATGCCTATATCGGCGTGCTGGTCGACGACCTCACGTCCCTGGGCGCCTCCGAGCCCTACCGGATGTTCACCAGCCGCGCCGAATATCGCCTGAAGCTGCGCGCCGACAATGCCGACCAGCGGCTGAGCCCCAGGGGCCTGGCCGTCGGCTGTCTGAGTTCCGAGCGCACCGCCGCCTGGACCGCCAAGGAAACCGCGCTGGCGGAGGCGCGGCGGCTGGCCGATCAGCTCCGCGAGACCCCCAATAAGCTGGCGAAGCAGGGTTTCGCCGTGAACCAGGACGGCGTGGCGCGGTCGGCGGCCGATCTGCTGGCTTTGCCGGGGATGGATGTCGCGCGGTTGGCGACCCTGTGGCCGGAGCTCGCCGACATGCGGGCCGACGTGGCGGAGCAGATCGAGATCGATGCGCGCTACCGCGGCTATCTCGACCGGCAGGATGCGGATATCCGGGCGTATCGCGCCGATGAAAGCCTGCGGCTGCCGGACGATCTGGACTATGCCGCGCTGACCAGCCTCTCGAACGAGGTGCGCCTGAAGCTCTCGGCGGCGCGGCCCGCAACTCTCGCGGCGGCGGCGCGGATTTCGGGGGTGACGCCGGCGGCGCTGACCATCCTCCTGCGGTACGCCGAGCGTCCCAAAGCCGCCTGACGTGACTCCGGACCAGTTCGCTCAGTTCGCTCATGTTTCACGTGAAACGCTGAGCAAACTCGTTATATATCAACAGCTTCTGGAAAAATGGCAGCCGAAAATCAACCTGGTGGGGCCCAATACGCTGCCAGATGCGTGGGAAAGGCACTTTCTCGACTCCGCCCAGCTCTTTCCGCTGCTGCCGACCGGCAAGGGGCCCCTGACCCTCTACGACCTCGGCACCGGCGCCGGCTTTCCGGGCCTGGTCCTGGCGATCATGGCCACCGAAGGCCACCGCAAACTCGACGTCCATCTTGTCGAGTCGGATCAGCGGAAGTCGGCGTTTCTGGGCGAGGTGGCCCGAGCGACGGGCCTCGCCCGCGCCGTCACCATCCACATCATGCGAATCGACCGCCTCGCAGGCCGTCCGCTGCCCAAGGCCGACGTGGTGACCGCCCGCGCGCTGGCCCCGCTGACCGACCTGCTCGGCATGGCCGAGCCGCTGCTTTCTATCCACGGTATTTGCCTTTTCCCCAAGGGGGCGAAGGCCGCCGATGAATTGACCCAGGCCGGCAAACACTGGAAGATGAAGACCGAACGCCTGCCCAGCCGGACCGACCCTTCGGGCACGATCCTGCGCATTTCGGATCTCAACCGTGTCTGATCCTCTTATCGAAGCAGGCCCCGCCCCGGTCTTGGACGCCCCGCGCGTCTCCGGCCCGGCCCGCCTGATCGCCATCGCCAACCAGAAGGGCGGCGTCGGCAAGACCACGACCGCGATCAACCTGGCGACGGCCCTGGCCGCGGTCGGCCCGCGCGTGCTGCTGATCGATCTCGACCCGCAGGGCAACGCCTCGACCGGCCTTGGCATCGGCGCCGACCAGCGCAGCATCGGCACCTACGATGTGCTCATCGACGACGCGTCGGTCGCCGACGGCATCGTGCCCAGCATCGTCCCCAATCTCTATGTGATGCCGGCGACGGTGCATCTCTCCGGCGCCGAGCTCGAGCTGATCGATGTCGAGCGCCGCGAATATCGCCTGACCGACGCGCTGTCGCGCGCCACGCTCGATTTCGACTACGTGCTGATCGACTGCCCGCCGGCCCTTGGCCTTCTGACATTGAACGCATTGGTTGCATCGGATGCGATCCTGGTGCCGCTGCAATGCGAATTTTTCGCGCTCGAAGGCCTGTCGCACCTGATGCGCACGGTCGAACTGGTGAAAAAGAAATTCAACCCGGAGTTGGAAATCCAGGGCCTGGTCCTGACGATGTACGACAAGCGCAACACGCTGTCCGATGTGGTCGCCGCCGACGTGCGCGGCTTTTTCAAAGAGAAGGTTTACGACACCGTGATCCCGCGCAACGTGCGCGTGTCCGAAGCGCCGAGCCACGGCAAGCCCGTGCTGCTCTACGACATGCGCTGCTCCGGCTCGCAGGCCTACATGTCCCTCGCCTCCGAATTGCTCCGCAGGGAACAGGCGCGCGTGGCGGGAGTCGCGGCATGACCCCGCCGGACGCCAAAAAGCCCGATCCAAGGAAGACTCTGGGCCGCGGCCTCTCCGCTTTGCTTGGCGAAGCGGCGGCGGAAGCGATCGCGCCGTCTTCGCCGGGACGCCCCGCCGGCGCCAAACTGATTCCCGTCGGCGCGATCCGCCCCGGCAACTTCCAGCCGCGCCGCGTCTTTAAGGAAGACGAGATGGACGAGCTGGTCTCGTCGATCCGCGAACACGGCGTGCTGCAGCCGATCCTGCTCCGCAAGGATCCCAGGGACCCGCAGGGCTTCGAGCTGATCGCCGGCGAGCGCCGCTGGCGCGCCTCGCAGAAAGCCGGCATCCACGAAATCCCGGCGGTGGTCCGCGAGCTCAACGACACCCAGGCCCTGCAGGCCGCCCTTGTCGAGAACCTGCAGCGCCAGGACCTGTCGCCGATCGAGGAGGCGCGCGCCTTCAAGCGGCTGATCGACGAGTTCCGCCACACGCAGGAGAAGATCGGCGAGGCGCTGGGCAAGAGCCGCTCCTACATCGCCAACGCGGTGCGCCTGCTGGAGCTGCCCGACGACATCATCGAGATGATCGAGCGCGACGCGCTCACCCCCGGCCATGCGCGCCTGCTGGTCGGCCGCGCCGATGCCAGCCTGATCGCCGCCGACTGGGTCCGCCGCAAGCTGACGGTGCGCGAGGCCGAAGCCGCGATGGCCGCCATCCGGGCACCCAAGCAGAAGCTGACGCCCAAGGGCGGCAAGAAGCCCGCCGACGACATCCTGCGCGACGCCAACACCACCGACCTCGAACGCCGCCTGACCATGGCGCTCGGCTGCAAGGTGGAGATCCTGCACAACCCGAAGGTCAACACCGGCGTCTTCAAGGTGACCTACAACACCCTCGACCAGCTCGACGACATCATCGAGCGCGTGAGCGGCGCCGGCACCGACGGCGAATGGAAGAAACCGCAGAACTGGTCGGTCGGGATGGATAAGCGGAAGTAGCTTGTTGCAACCTGGCTGAAGACCTCACGTACCCGACCCACGGATCGACACCGGTCGACGTGACGAGAAGGATGGCCAGGTCGGCATCGTCGGCTATGAAATTAATTTCAATCGCTACTTCTATCGCTACAAACCGCCCCCGCCCGCTGGACGAAATCGAGATGGAAATCCGGGCGCTTGAGAGCGATATCGTCCGGATGCTGGCCGACGTGAGGGAAACACAGGCGGAAATAGTTAACGTCGGCCATTGACGGTAAGTGCCGACGTTTAGTATGGTCGATGCATGACGCAGCCTCAACTTACCCGGCTCCGGCTTGAAGCGGCTGGGCTCGGCGCGTTTTTCCGTCCCCGCGATCTAGAGCCGCTGGATATCCATTTCGCGGACCTGCAGCGGCTGGTTGTTGCCGGCACGGTCGAAAAAGTGGGGCAAGGCCTCTACCGCCTGACCGCCATCGAGCCCAATGAATTTGAAACTTTCGCCATGGTCGCCTCGGCGGTGCCGGCCGCGACGATTTGCCTGCTCTCCGCCCTGCGCTACCACGACATCGGCACCCAGGCCCCGCCGCAAGTCTGGCTGGCGCTGGACCGCAAGGCCCGCAAGCCGGCTAACCTCCCCGCGCGCGTCCGAATTGTTCGTTTTTCCGGCGCTGCCCTCACCTATGGCATTCAGACCCACGCCATCCTTGGCGTGCCGGTGCGCGTCACGGCACCTGCCCGGACCGTCATCGACTGCTTCCGTTATCGCAGCAAGGTCGGACTCGATGTGGCGCTGGAAGCGCTGCGGGACACGCTCCGGTCGCGCAAGGCAACGACGGACGAAATCATGCGTGCAGCCGAAGTCTGTCGCGCCCGGACTGTCGTGACGCCATATCTGGAAGCGATGATCTCATGAGGGGCCAGCCCCTGACGAACTTGGCCGCTTCGGTCCGCGCAAAGTTGCTGAATCGCAGCCGTGAGACCGGCGAAGATTTTCAATTCCTGCTGCAGCGTTATGCCGGCGAGCGCTTTCTGCACCGGCTTGGTGAGTCCCGGTTCCGCGATCAATACGTGCTCAAAGGCGCCATGCTCTTTGCGCTGTGGGGCGGCTCGATCTATCGGGCCACCCGCGATCTTGATTTCACCGGATATGGCAGTGCCGAACCTGCGGATGTCCTGGAAGCGTTGCGGCAAATCTGTGGGACTGGCGTTGCCGACGATGGGCTGATCTTCAATCCGGAGACGCTCACGGCGGAACCGATCCGCGAAGATGCTGAATATCATGGGATGCGTATCCGGTTTCAGGCCCTGCTTGGCACCGCTCGCATCCCGATGCAAATCGATATCGGCTTTGGCAACGCGATCGAGCCGGCCGCCGTCGATGCCGATTACCCGACTCTTTTTGAAGCGCCGCCGCCGCGCATCCGGGCCTATCCGCAGGAGGCGGTTGTCGCCGAAAAACTCCATGCCATGGTCGTTCTTGGCGAACGCAACACGCGCTACAAGGACTTCTACGATCTTTATGTTCTGGCACAGCGATTTTCATTCCTGGGTGAACGCCTTGCGGGCGCGATAGCTGCAACCTTTGCGCGGCGGCGCACGCCTATTGACCCAGTCATCCCGACGGCTCTGGCGCCGCGGTTCTTTGCCGACGAAGCGCGTGCCGCGCAATGGCGGGCCTATCTCACGCGCAACACACTCCCGGGCGCACCCACGGACTTTGTATCGGTGGGCGAATTGCTGGACGGTTTCATTTCTCCCGCATGGCGCGCGCTCGCAGGCGGCCGAAAATTTTCTGCGATCTGGTTGGCTGCGGGTCCGTGGTCGATCCAAAAACCCGGAGTGCCGACATGACCGCTGTGCCACGCCCGCCTCGCGAGATCGATGGAAAAGGCCGCACCATCCGCGAACTTCTAGCCGGGCGCAAATATTCGATCGATTACTACCAGCGAGAATATAAATGGCAGCAGAAGCAACTCACGGAACTGCTGGAAGATCTCGCCGCCAAATTCCTGGAACATCACGAAGATGACAACGAGCGCAGCGCTGTCGCCGAATACGGCCACTATTTTCTCGGTTCAATCATCATTAGCGACAAGGACGGTCAGAAATTCATCATCGACGGTCAGCAACGGCTCACCACACTCTCTCTGCTCCTGATGTTTCTTCATCATCGTCTGAACGACATCGAGCAGAAGGGGCAGATTGCCGATCTCATTTTCTCTCAGAAGTTTGGGAAACGGTCTTTCAATCTCGATATTCCCGAGCGTACGGCCTGCATGGAAGCGCTGTACAAGGATGAGGAATTCATCGCGCTAGACGCACCAGAATCGGTCACCACGATTCTCGCACGCTACGCGGAACTGGAAGAGCTTTTTCCCGAGGAGCTTGCAGGCCCCGCTCTACCTTATTTCGTCGACTGGCTCGTGGAGAATGTCCATCTCGTGGAAATCACGGCGTACTCCGACGGAGACGCCTACACAATTTTTGAGACAATGAACGATCGCGGGTTGTCATTGACACCCGCCGATATGCTCAAAGGGTATTTGCTTGCCAATATCGAGGACGCAGACACGCGTACGCGTGCCGGCCGCATCTGGAAAGACCGGGTGCAGGTCCTCGCAGAACTCGGCAAGGACGAAGATGCCGACGGCATCAAGTCGTGGTTGCGCGCCAAGTATGCCGACAGCATCCGAGAACGCAAGCGCGGCGCGGCGCCACTGGACTTCGACCTGATCGGCACCGAGTTCCATCGTTGGGCGCGCGACAACGAAGAGCGCCTTGGTCTCGGCAACAGCTCTGACTTTGCCTGCTTCATCGAGCGGGACTTTGCGTTCTATGGCGGCTGGTATGAGCGCCTACGCCGTGCCGCGGAAGAGCTGACGCCGGGGCTTGATTGCGTTCATTTCAACGCACAGCACAATTTCACACTTCAGTATCCTGTTCTTTTGGCGCCGCTATTGGTCACGGATGATGAAGCCGCCGCGCTGCGGAAGATACGCATTGTCGCAGCCTATCTCGACATTCTGATCCACCGGCGCATATGGAACTGGCGGGCGATCGACTACTCCACCATGCAATACGCGATGTTTCTTGTGATGCGCGATATACGCGGCAAGAGTGCTGCTGACTTGGCAACCCTGCTGCGCGAGCGTCTCGATGCCGAGACCGAAACCTTCGCCAGCAATGATAGCTTCCGCCTTCATGGCATGAACGGCCGCCAGATCCATCGATTGCTTGCGCGTATGACAGACTATCTGGAAACACGATCCGGACAGGCCTCCCGGTACGCCGAGTATGCGCAACGCGGCCGCCGAGGCTACGAGGTAGAGCATGTCTGGGCCGATCACGCGGAGCGCCACAAGGACGAGTTCGCGCATCCAAGTGAGTTTCAGGAATACAGGAACCGCATCGGTGGTCTATTGCTGCTGCCCAAAAGTTTCAACGCGAGCTACGGTGATTTGCCGTATAGCAAAAAGCGGGAACACTACGATAGCCAGAACCTGCTCGCCCGCAGCCTCCACGAGCACGCCTATAACCACAACCCTGGCTTTCGGCGCTTTCTGGATGAGAGCAAATTGCTTTTCCGCGCCCATACCGACTTCAAGAAGGCTGATCTTGACGCACGCCAGGTACTATATCGGACGCTTGCGGAGCGGATCTGGAGTGTCGATCGACTGGCGGCGGAACAGTCCAGCGGGATCGCACCGTGAGCAAGATCGGCCGCCTAAAGGAAAATGCGCAATCGCGGCGCTTTTAACCGTTATCCGGCCTATAAGGAATCTGGAGTTGAATGGCCGCGACGACTTCCAAGCCATTGGGACCTGAACAGGCTGCGATGAACTCCCGCGAGGGCGACGTCGCAGTGGCGAAGATCACGCCATGTTTCGAAATGGAAAAGGCGCTTTAGCCGCGGATCTCACAAACGCAATCGCTTTTGCAACGACCGAGCTGCATGTCCTTCGGCCGAGGCGACCCATCGATCGCAAGTTCCTGCTCTTTCTGGGTGGACCGCACGGGCACCTGCATTGATCCCAAGACGCAGATCGTTCAGGGCAAGACAGTCTGCGTTGTGACCTGCCAGCGGAGTCCGGAACCCGTTTTTCTGAAATGGAAGCAGATCGAAACATCGCCTGAAGGCGACTTCTTCGTACGCAACGGCCCGGAACCGTAAAGCTTCCGCCTGACAGCGCCAAAGAGTACATCCGGACGCGATTCAAATAACTTTGAGCTCGGCCGGTTCGCGTTCGGAGCCGCCGCTCCTCATTCTCTCCGTCACCCTCGCCGCTCAGAACCTGTAGTTGACGAATACGCCCGTCGAGAGCTGGTTCGCATCGCCGCGATCCGCCACCAATGGGCTGTCGGCGGCATCACCCAGCATCCGCTTGTAGCCTGCGCGGCCGGTGACGCCCCAGTTCTGCGTCAGGCTGTAATCGAGATCGACGGTGAGGCCGGCGTCCTTGAAGCCGCCTTCGGGCCTGTACTGCCGCATGCCGCTGCGCGCCGACTGCGCCGCGGTCACGCCGAAATAGGTCCGGGTGTAATTGTCATCCGCCCAGGTGGTGGAGAGTTCGCTGCGCAGCATCAGCTGCGGTCCGAGCGGCAGTCGGTGACCGGCGGCGAGTTTCGCGGTCAGGCCGTCATGACTGTCGCTGACATCGCGGAACACGGTGAGGCCGGTCGACCACGGGCCGATGCCGTAGGTGATGAAGCCGCCGAGTTCGACGGCGCCGTCGACATCGCCCATGCCGCGCAGATCGTCGCTGTCGTCCGCGTCGCGCGCGAACTGGTAGCGGACCAGCGGACCCAGCTGAAGCTTGTCGCCCGGGCGCGCGCCCTGCACGGTGAAGGCATTGGCGCCCAGCGTCAGGCCACGCAGGAACACCACGTCGCGGTAGCTGATGAAGGGCAGCGGCAGGGCCCTGATCTTGTACTCATCGCTGCCTTCATAGGCCGGCTGATACAGCGCGCCAACGCCGAGCCTGATGTCCCAATCCTTCTTCGGGTCCTGCGCCGGAGACGGCGCGACCGGCTCGGCGACCGGCTGCCGCTGGGCCGTTTGACCTTGCGGAAACTGGACCTGTGAAGATTGGGCCGGCGCGGAGCGGGCGCGTGACGATTGCGCGTGGACCGCGTCGGGCAGGACCAGCAACAAGGCGGCGGCGCAAAGGGCGGCGGCGGACGCGGGAGGACGGGTCGTCTTCATGGTGTGAGCGGGCTCGCTTGGCGTGTCAGGGATAAGCAACGGCGGGTGTTATACGCCGCGAACGCCCGAAAGGATCTCGTCAGCATGATGCGTAAGCAGACCCAACACACCCATCTGTCATCCCAGCGCCCCCTTCTTTGGCGCGTCGGCGGCCCGAAGGCCGCCAACCAGCGCAACGTGGGACCCAGGTAACCCGGCCGCTCCGCGGAAACCACGGAACGCAATACACGAACCACCCAACGGCTGGGTCCCAGCTTTCGCTGGGATGACAGTTGTTTTTCGTGTGCCCGCCCGCGCTACGCCCTCCCGCTCCGCGCTTTCCCGCCGGGCATGATCAGGCCTCTTGCCCGGCATTCCGCGTCGAGTTCGTTGCGGAAGATCTGCGCGGTCGGTGTCACGCTGACTCTGGAGTGGCGCAGGATGCGATACCAGTAGGCGGTCGGGACCGGGATCTCGATGGTTTTCATCAGGCCGTTCCTCACCTCTTCATGGACGACGACTTCGGTCATCACCGCGAAGTGGTCGGAGTTCAGGACGACTTCCTTGGCAAGGGCCAGCGAGTTTCCGATCGCGCCGACGCGCGGCAGCCGCCCGCCGCTCTTGAGAAGAATGTCTTCGACGAAGCGCCGCAGGCTGTTGGTCTGCTCCGGCGCGACCAGTGGATAATCCAGCAGGGCCGCAATATCAGGTTGTCGGTTTTTCAGCACGGGATGGCCGCTGCGGACCGCGAAGACGCGGCGCGTCTTGAACAGCGGGCGGTCTTCCAGGTCTTCGCCAATGTCGCGCTCGGTCTCGGGCGTGATCACCCAGTCCAGCTCGCGGCGCCGCAACCGTTCGAGGAGAGTCGCCGAGGACCAGTCCTCGATGAGTTCGACGGTGATGCCCGGCCGCTGGGTCTGCACCCGCAGCACCGTCTGCCAGTTCAGGCTGACTGCGGCACCCGACGCGGCGCCGATCGCGAGATGGCCGGCCTCGGCGGAGGCGATCTCCTTCAGACTCTGCGCCGCGCGTTTCAGCTCCGCCTCGATCACCTTCGAGCGGTCATAGAGGATGCTGCCGTACGCGGTCGGGAAGGCGCCGTGGCGCCCGCGGTCGAGCAGGCGCACGCCGAGTTCCTGCTCAAATTGCGCGATGCTGGCCGAGAGAGTCGGTTGGGTCAGGCCCAGGCGCTTGGCCGCCCGCGACAGGTTTTTCTCTTCGATTACAACGCTCAGCCGATAGAGCCGGGTCTGGTCGATGTTCATGGGGCGGTACTCCCGGAGGCAGGTCCGGGACAACCATAGAAAAAATTTATGCAAAAGAAAATAAATCGATTGGACTGAATGGAAGGGGAAGGCGTCCAATGCAGGCAATGAGGCGCCGCTCAGCGGCGACGCGTTGTTAAGGGAGAAACGCTGTGTCGGCCCCGCCGAACCAGACTCATATCCGCGCCGCGCTCGAGGAACTCGTGATCGAGTTCGCGTATCGCGTCGATCACGGCCCGACCGACACCGTCGCCGACCTGTTCGTCGCCGACGGCTGGTATGGCTGGGGGCCGGAGAAGCGCAGCGTCGGCCGCGAGAGCATCCGCGCCACCTACAAGGCGCGCGCTGCGGCAGGTGTGCGCACCGCGCGCCATATAACGACCAATCTTCGCCTGCGCGAAATCGACGCGACGCATTGGTCCGGTCAGTCGATCTGGACGATCTTTGCCGAGAACGGCCCACCGCCGCATCCGGCCAATGTGCTGCTGGTCTGCGACGTCAACGACGTCTTCGTGCTGCACGACGGACGCTGGCTGTTCCAGTCGCGCCAGCTCACCGACATTTTCACCGATCCGGCACGGACCGCCGTGCTGCCGCTTGCCGCCAGGGAGAACGCCACATCATGACCTCAGCCCTTTTCTGCTCCTCGCATTCGCCGCTGATGCACTGCTATTCCAAGGCTCCGAAGGAACACGACGAGGTCATGGCGCTGTTCAAGCGGCGCGCGGAGGAGATCAAGGCGTTCGATCCGGAGATCGTCTTCGCCTTCGGTCCCGATCACTACACCTCGTTCTTCCGCAAGCTGGCGCCGCCGTTCTGTATCGGCATTGCCGCGCATGCGACCGGCGACATCGGCGGTCACGAAGGAAAGCTGAACGTTCCGGAAAAGATGGCCGTCGAGTGCGCCAAGGCGCTGCAGGACAGCGATGTCGATATCGCGCTGTCCTACGATCTCGGCATCGATCACGGCCTGTCGCAGACCATCGTGAATGTCTGCGGGTCGCTCGACCGTTATCCGGTGATCCCGATCACCTTCAACATCATGACCTATCCGCTGCCGCCGTTCCGCCGCAGCAAGGTGCTGGGTGAGGCGGTCGGCCGGTTCGCCAAGTCGCTGGGCAAGCGCGTGCTGTTCATCGGCTCCGGCGGCCTGTCGCACAATCCCGATATCATCTTCCCCGCCTACGGCACGGCGGAAGAGAAGATCACCAGCTATCAGATGAAGGGTCCGCATGAGGACCAGCCGAAGCTGACGCAGTGGCTGGATCACATGGATTCCATCCATCGCGAGGCCGCCGTGGCGCTGGGGTCCGGCGGCATCACCGCCGCCGACTGCAAGTTCAACCGGGAGCTCGACCTTGAGTTTCTCGACTTTGTGACGTCGGGGCAGGTCGGCAAGGCCGACAAGTGGAAGCCCGACTGGCTGATCGAGCAGGCGGGCATCGGTTCCGTCGAGATCTATACCTGGATCGCGGCGTGCTCGGCGCATGCCGTCGCCGGCGGCAAGATCCCGGTCAAGGACATCTACGCCCAGACCGTCGAATACGGCGTCGCCCTCAGCATGGTGCATGCGTAAGCACGAACAACAACCGAACTTAAAATCAACGGGAGGAAAGTCATGAGAGAAACACTGAAAAGTTTAAGACTGTTCGCAGGCATTACCGCCGCTGTATCGGCGGCATTTATCGCGGCGCCTGTAATGGCGCAGCTGAGCCCTGAAATGCAGGCTGTGGTCGCCGAGGCGAACAAGGAAGGCTCGCTCAAGGTCATCTGGCCGGGCAACATGCTGGGCGGCGCGCGCGGCCTGGCGACGATCGAGCAGAACATGAACAAGATGTTCGGCTCGCAGGTGAAGATGAGCCACACGCCGACCGGCAGCGTGATCGGCCTCGGCTTCCAGATCGCCAATGAAGCCAAGGCGAACACGCCCTCGGGCACCGACGTCTATATCGCGGTCTCCAACGTGCTGCCGATGATGTCGCAGGCCAATCTGCTGACCAAGGTCGAGTGGCAGAAGCTGCTGCCTGGCAAGATCCCCAGCGAAATCGTCGAGCTCGACGGCGGCGTCATCCAGCTCGCGACCACGATGTACGGGATCACCTACAACACCAGGCTGATCCCCAACCCGCCGCGTACGCTCGAAGGCTGGCTGGCGCCGCAGTACAAGGGCAAGCTGGCCAGTAATCCCCAGGCCGTCGCGCACGACATTCTGGGTGCAAACGACGTCATGGGCCGCGACAAGACGCTTGAGTATGTGAAGAAGTTCTCCGGGCAGATCGCCGGCCTGATGAACTGCACGGATCAGAACCGCGTCGGCACCGGCGAGTTCGCGGCCATGATGTTCGATTGCGGCCCGATCGACGCGCTCAAGATGAAGGATGCCGGGCTGCCGGTCGATCAGGTCCTGCTGCAGGACTTCATGCCGCTCAGCTATTTCTACGGCGTGATCCCGGCCAACGCGCGGAGCAAGAACGCCGCCAAGCTGCTGATCGCCTATCTGGTGACCGACGAAGGTCAGAAGCTGCAGTGGGATCTCTGGCGTTCGGACCTGCACCACCTGCCCGGCTCGAAGCTGGCGGAGCGCATCGATGCCGCGGTCAAGGCGGGCGCCAAGCCGATCCAGGTGAATGCAAGGTGGTACATGGATCATCCGGAAGTCGACGCCACGCGCAACGACATCCTGAAGATCATCCGCGACGGCCGGTAAATACCGGTGAAGGCAGCCGTCGACAGTTCGCTTGTGCAGTCAGGGACCCGTCTCGGGTTCCTGACCCGCACTATGGGCGTTGAGCGCGATCCGTGGCGGACGACGATGCTCGTCGCGGTCGTGCTCGCGTCGATGCTGATCGGCGGCAATCTTCTCTTTATTTTCTGGACCAGTTTCCTTGAGGGCTCGGTCGGCGGCCTCGGCAGCGTTTACAGCCTTGCCGCCTATCGCGACCTGTTCAGCGATCCGTTTGTTCTGCGGGTTTTTCTCAACACGATCGGCTTTGCATCGGTCACGCTGCTGGTCGCGCTGGCGTTCGGCATCCCGATGGCGTGGATCACCACGCGCACCGACATTTCGGGCAAATCCCTCATCTTCACGCTGATGACGGTGGCGTTGCTGCTGCCGGGGTTCATCCCGGCCATCGGCTGGGTCTTTTTGCTGCATCCGACCGTCGGCCTGATCAATGCCGCCATCGAATTTGTCTTCGGTGCGGGCATGGTGCTCAGCGTCAGCAACATCGTCGGCATGGGCTGGGTGCAGGGACTGCATCTGGCGCCGCTCGCCTTCATCATGACCGCGTCGGCCTTCCGCGCCATGGACCCGGCGCTGGAAGAAGCGGCCGCGATGTCCGGCGCAAATCAGGTCTCCACCTTCTTCACCGTGACCTTGCGGCTGGCCTGGCCGGCGATCATGGCGGCCTCCATCTTCATCTTCACCATCGGCTTTGCGGCGGTCGACGTACCGGCGATCATCGGCTGGGGAAGACGCATCTTCACCTACAGCACCTATACGCTGGTGCTCCTGAACCCGACCTCCGGACCGCCGCAATACGGCGCGGCGGCGGCCCTGAGCGCGCCGCTTGTCATCTGGGCGCTGGTGATGTGCTGGCTCTACAACGACATGCAGAAACGCGCCCGGCGCTTCCAGGTGATCACCGGCAAGGGCTACCGGCCGACACTGGTCGTGCTGGGGCCCATGAAGTGGCCGGCCATTGTCTTCATCGCTCTCTTCTTCATCCTGAACATCGCCCTGCCGCTGCTGGTGCTGATCTGGGCCTCGCTGCTGCCGTTCATCCAGCTGCCGTCGGCGGCGTCGCTCGGCATGGTCACGCTCGACAATTTCCGGGCGATCGACTGGGGCTCGACGCTGAGCAGCCTCAAGAATACCGCGATCCTCACGGTGTCGGTTGCGACGATCGTCACCGTTCTGTCGTTTGCCTTCTCGTGGGTCGTGCTGCGCTCGACCGTGCGCGGCCGTGCCCTGTTCGACGTCTTCGCCTTCCTGCCGCATGTGGTTCCCACGACGCTGTTCTCGATCTCAAGCCTTCTGATCGGCCTGTTCGTTATCGGGCCGCTGGTGCCGATCTATGGAACGCTGTGGATCCTGATCATCGCCTCGGTCGTGGTCCGCATCAGCTACGGCTCGCGGATGACCAACAGCGCCCTGATCCAGATCCATCGCGAGCTGGACGAGGCGGCGCAGATGAGCGGCGCCTCCACCGGCGACCTGATCTTCCGCGTGCTGCTGCCGCTGATGGCGCCGGCCCTGCTGTTCACCTGGCTGTGGACGGCGCTGCTGACGATCCGCGACCTGACCGTCGTCATGTTCCTGACCACCGGCACCAACCTGACGATCCCGTACGTGATCTGGAGCAACTTTGCCTTTGGCGGTCAGGGCGCCGCCGCGGTCCTGTCGCTGCTGCTGATGGTCGTGACCCTGCCGCTGATCTTCCTTTACGCCAAGGCGCTCGACCGCTGGAAACTCATCTGAGGAAACGATGATCAAGATCGACAATCTGAACGTCGTGTATGGCGGTGCGCAGGGCCACGTCGCCGTCGACAGCGTCTCGCTCGAAGTCGAGGCCGGGCAGTTCTATACGCTGCTCGGGCCCAGCGGCTGCGGCAAGACGACGACCTTGCGCTGTGTCGCCGGGCTGCATCGCCCCGATGGCGGGCGCATCGTCATCGGTCTCACGCCGGTGGTGGATACCCAGCTCGGCATCTGGGTTGCGCCGCATCAGCGCAACATCGGCATGGTGTTCCAGTCCTATGCGATCTGGCCGCATCTCAGCGTGTTCGAGAATGTCGCCTTCCCGCTGCGCCGCCAGCGCCCCAAGCCGTCGCGCCAGGAAATCGAGCGCCGCGTTCTCGAAGCCCTTGCCCTGGTCAAACTGGATGGGCTTCACGGTCGTGCCGCGACCGACTTGAGCGGCGGCCAGCAGCAGCGTCTGGCGCTGGCCCGCGCGCTGGTCGGCGAGCCGCAGGTCCTCCTTCTCGATGAGCCGCTGAGCAATCTCGACGCCAAGCTGCGCGAGGAGATGCGGCTGGAGCTCAAGGCGCTGACCAAGCGGCTGGGCGTGACCACGCTGTTCGTCACGCATGAGCAGGTCGAGGCGCTGACGATGTCCGACCGGATTGCCGTCATGCAGGCCGGCCGTATCGTTCAGGAGGGCACGCCGGTTGAGATCTACTCATCGCCGCGTACGCCCTTTGTCGCCGACTTTGTCGGGAAGACCAATCTCGTCACGGGCCGGGTGCGCGGCTCGGAACGGCAGGGCGGCGACTATCTGATTGCCGTCGAGACCGGGGTTGGCGTGCTGATGTGCCGGTCCGCGCAACGGCACGATCCGGACCTGGATGTCACCATCGCCATCCGGCCGGAGAATATCCGGGCGGAGGGCGCGGCGGACGGAACAGCGTCGAACGCCCTGTCGGGCGACGTCACGCAGGTCAGCTACATGGGCAATCTGGCCGAATGCGGCGTCACCGTCGGCGGCCAGACCATGCGCGTCCAGTTTCATTCGGCGCAGGCACCGCGGGCCGGCGCGGCGCTCCGGCTGCGCGTCGATCCCGCGCATTGCCAGGTCCTTGTCTAAGACGGTTTGAAAGTTTGATTGGAGGCATCAATGACGACCCCTGCTCCCGCGAAGCGACCCAAATACGAATTCGACGTCATGCGCACCGGCCCCGAGTCGTTGGCAGGACAGTATCTGCGCCGTCACTGGCAACCCGTCCGGATCTCCAGCACGCTCGGCAAAGGGAAAGTCGTCCCGCTTCGCGTCATGGGCGAGGACTTCACCCTGTATCGCGGAGAGTCCGGCGCGCCACATGTCGTTGACTACAGATGCGCGCATCGTGGAACGCAGCTGAGCACCGGCAAAGTCGAAGGCGACGAGATCCGCTGCCTGTATCACGGCTGGAAATTTGCGGGGAACGGCCAGTGCACCGAGCAGGCCAACGAGCATAGGGGCTTTGCCGACAAGGTGAAGATCAAAAGCTATCCCACGCAGGATTATCTCGGCCTGATCTTCGTCTATTTCGGCCCGGAGCCGGTCCCGCCGCTGCCGCGCTTCCCGCAGCTCGATGGGCCCGGTTACCTTGATCAGAGCTTTTACATCCGCGAATGCAATTACTTCCAGAATATGGAGAATTCGATGGACGAGACGCATGCGAACTTCACGCATGCAGTCTCCTCTTTCTCCGATCCCGGCAGCATCAACCGCGAAGTGCCTGTTATCAGCGCGGACGAAACCTCCTATGGCATGGTGGAATACGCGACCCGCTCGGACGGTACCGTCCGGACAACGCATTTCATCATGCCGAATGGCGTGCTGATGCAGTTGCCTTTGGGGACTGGATATATGCCTGAAGGTCAGACAAAACGCCCGTTCAGCGACTACATCGCCTGGCGCGTGCCGATCGACGATCACGTCCATCTGTCCTGCGCGGCACAGCGCCTGGATATCGATGAAGCTTCCGCCGAGCGCTACTTCAGGCATAAAGAGGGAATGGTAAAGGCGATCGAGGCGCTACCGCCGGCGATGGAGGTCACGCAGAAAATCCTGCGCGGCGAACTGACGCTGGATGATGTTGCCGATCGCGCCGATCTCGTGAATATCCAGGACCATGTGACCCAGATCGGTCAGGGCATCTTTGCCGACCGCGAGCGCGAGATGCTCGGCCGCGCCGATATCGCCGTTGTGACGCTGCGAAAAATCTGGCAGCGCGAGCTGCGGCAGCTTGCGACCAACGGCGCTGTAACGGACTGGAAAATTCCCGAACGCATTGAGGTCGTCTCCGGCGTCGCGGCGCAGTGACATAAAAACGGGGCGCGACCTGCAACGCGCTCCGCACTGTTTGCTACTGAATCATGACCTCGAGGAACAGCACGTTGTTCACGCGCGTCGGGTTGGTGGCGGCGTTGATGCGCTCCAGCAGCTCGCTGCGGACCCGCTCCAGCGCCACCGATCCCCGCAGATCCACCACGCGCAGCTCGCGCAGGTAGGACTGAACATTGCTGACCAGGCGCGGCATGACCGCCTGCACCCGGGAAACATCCGCGGTGTCGGTGAGTTCGAGGCTGACCGTCATCTTGAGGAAGTTCTGCTTCTGGCCCGGCCCGCCACCCATGTTCACCAGCAGATCGGGAAGGTTGTAGTAGACCATCGGCTTGGCGACGGGCTTGACCTCCTCCACCGCCTGCTCTTCTTCCGCCTGGAACAGGAAGAAATAGGCGGCGCCACCGCCGATCAGCAGCAGGATCAGCAGGGGGATGACGACGAAGAAAATGATCTTCTTGCCGGACCGCGCCTTGGGCGCCGACCCGTCCGCGTCCGCTGCTACTGCTGGTCCTTTGGCCACGGCTTCTATCCAATCCCGGACTCGACGCCGGGACTATAGATGGTATCGGCCCGTCCGACGACAGCCACGAGTCATGGCCATAGGCCAAAGACCTCCCCCTCCGGGCGGGGAATGCATTGAGCCGATGGACAACCGGCAGCCGCTCCGCTATCGAAGCAATCCGATGACACACACCGTCAAAATCGTCTCGTCCATGGCGACGAAGAGCTTCCTCCTCGACGCCGCGACGCTGTATCTGGCGAAGACCGGCGTCACGCTCGATATCGCCGCCGCCGGGGCCGTCGATGTCGTTCGCCGCATGAAGGCCGACGAGCCCGCCGATATCGTCGCGCTGGCCGCGGCGGCGCTCGACGATCTGATCGCGGCGGGGAAGATCGTTTCCGGCAGCCGGACCGCTCTCGTTCATTCGCCGATGGTTGTCGCCGTCGGCCAGGGCGCACAGCGACACGACATCTCCACGGAAGCCGCGTTGCAGAAGGCGGTGCTGGCGGCGGGAACGGTTGCGTATTCCAGCGGCTCCAGCGGCATCTATCTGGAAAAGCTTCTGACGCGCTGGGGCGTGATGGACAAGATCAAAAGCCTGCAGACGCCACCCGGCGTTCCGGCCGGATCGCTGGTGCAGAAGGGCGAAGCCGCGCTCGCGTTTCAGCAGCTGTCGGAGCTGATCCACCTGACGGGCCTCGATGTCCTGGGTCCGCTGCCCAGGGAGATCGCGCTGGTGACGACGTTCGTCGGCGGCGTCTCGGTCTTCAGCGCCCAGCCCGACGCGGCATCGGCCGCCCTCGCCTATCTCGCCTCGCCTGACGTGCTTGAGACCAAGCGGAAGAACGGCCTCGATCCCGCCTGATCGATCGCCAATGCGCGCGTTGGCGTCGCCATCCGTCGGACTAAAGACACGACATATAGTGGCAGCCTTTTAATCGCACGCCCTATGATGGTATGCGGCGCGCTTAGGCCAGCGTCGCGCCGGGCGACAGCAATGTGTTAATCTTTTAAAATAGAAAGTCGCTGTTGGCCAAAGAGGGCGGGTTGATGTTTGCGCTGGATTGGCGGTTTTTCCCTGTCTTCGAAAAGCTTGAGCCCGCAACAGCCTTTCCAGGCACATACGATATCGGCCTGGTTATAACCTCGGTTGCCATCGCCATCCTGGCGGCGTTCGTTGCCCTGTCGATTTCCAGCCGGATCGTTGCCTCGACGAGCCAACGCGCCAAATGGGCATGGGCAAGTGCCGGGGCGCTCAGCATGGGCGGTGGCATCTGGTCGATGCACTTTATCGGCATGTTGGCGTTCTCGCTGCCATGCGGGATTTCTTACGACCCGCTTGGGACCATCCTGTCGATGATTCCCGGCGTGATCGCCAGCGGCGTGGCGCTTGTCACGATCAGCAAACCAGATCAGCCGAGTCTCTCGCGACTGGGTATCAGCGCCGTCCTGATGGGTGCCGGCATCGGGGCCATGCATTACTCAGGCATGGCGGCAATGCGGCCGGAGGCCCTGCTCCTCTACGATCCCTGGCTCGTCGCAGTATCGATCGCGGTCGCCGTGGGCCTGGCCTACATCTCTCTCAGCATTCGCTTCCAGTTTGGCTCGGCCCGCAAGTCGAGTGTCCTGGCCACGACTGTTGCCGCATCGGTCATGGGCTGCGCCGTCGCCGGCATGCACTACACCGCCATGCAGGCGGCCATCTTCTACCCGCTGCCAGGTGTCCCGGCCTCTGTCATGGCCTTGTCGCCCACCCTGCTCGCGGTCCTCATCGCGCTGTTCACCGTCCTCATTGCGACCAGCACCTTGGTTGCGACGTTCGCTGGACGCCAGAATGAGCTCGCCTCCACCCTGACGATCGAAGTGGCGCAGCGCATACGCACCGAGGACGATCTGGTGCGGGCCCGCGAACAGGCGGTGTCGGCGAACCAGGCGAAATCGCATTTCCTCGCGACCATGAGCCACGAAATCCGCACGCCGATGAATGGCGTCCTCGGTATGGCGAATCTTCTCTCCTCAACGCCTCTCAACGGACATCAGCGCCGCCTGGTGGAAAACCTGCTGCGCTCGGGCCGTGCCCTTCTTGCCACGATCAACGATGTCCTGGATTTTTCGAAGATCGAGGCAGGCCGCTTCGATCTCTTCGAGGTCGACTTTGACATTCGCGAGGTCGTCGCCGAGGTGGCCGATCTCTTCAGCGAGCCGTGTGCAACCAAGGGCCTGGAGTTCGTCTACTTCGTGTCCGAGGACGTGCCCGGCCGGTTGCGTGGCGATCCCGTGCGGTTGCGTCAGGTGCTCATCAACCTGGTCGGCAACTCGGTGAAATTCACCGACCGCGGAGAGGTCCTGGTCGAAATCACGCTCAAACAGGCGGCAGGCGATCATACCGTGGTCGCAATTTCGGTCGAGGATTCCGGCGTGGGGATTCCGGTCGCGCAGCTGCCGCAGGTGTTCGAGTCTTTCTATCAGGCGGATCACGCGGAAGTCCGGTTGCGCGGTGGGTCCGGACTGGGCCTGACAATCACCAAGCACTTCATCGAGCTGATGGGTGGAACGATCGGCGTTGAGAGCGAGCTTGGGCGGGGGTCGCGTTTCCACTTCACGGTCCGGCTGGCTCATCCGTCCGAACCCCTCGATACGGACCGGGCAGGCCGCCAGATCGTGCCGCCGTTTCGCGTTTTGCTGGTCGATACAAACGCCGTCAGTGCGCGCGTGATGTCGCTTTATCTTTCGAGCTGGCAGCTCGATGCCTCGGTGGCGACCACCGTTGAGGCAGCCGACAAAGCCTGGAAGGACGCCGCGGCTGCCGGCCGCTCTTACGACCTCGTCATTCTCGATGTAAAGGGTCTGGGCTCCCCCGGCCTCGACCTGGCGCGGCGCATGCGCGCAGGAGAACAGGGGCCGCCGGCTGACGTCATTGCCCTCGTGGGGATGGACAGCTTTGTCACGGACGACAGTCTTGAGCGTTTGGGTTTCTTCGCGATCCTCATCAAGCCAGTGCGTCCCTCGGAACTCTTCAACTGCCTGACGGCGTTGCGCGCCGGGACCCGCCCTCGTGGCCTCACGCCATTCTTTTCAAGACAGGCGGCTCGTCCCGCGCGCGCTCAGTTTGACGCACATGTTCTGGTGGCCGAAGACAACGCCGTCAATCAGGAGGTTGCTCTTGGCATGCTGGAGGCAGTGGGTTGTTCGGCCAAGACTGCGGCCAACGGCAGCGATGCTCTCCAGATGATCGCAAAGGAAAGCTTCGATCTCATCCTCATGGATTGCGAGATGCCCGTGATGGACGGCTTCGAGGCGACCAAGCGTATCCGCGAACTGGAGGGATTGATTGGCAGCGCAGGTCATGATGGGCAGCCGACACGGCGAATTCCGATCGTTGCCGTGACTGCGCACGCGTTGGCGGCGGTCCATGACCGTTGCCTTGCCGCGGGCATGGACGGGTTTCTGGTCAAGCCGTTCGAGGAAGCGCAGCTTGTCGACACGCTGAACCGTTGGCTTTCTACGCGTAAACGGGCGGTAGCAATGGCGCCGAAGGAAGACAAGGCTTCCGACAAAGCCCCGGGCGATGCGCCGGTCGATCTGGTGGCGATCGAAAGGCTCCGCCAGATCAAAGGCAAGCGAAGCGGCGATTTGCTGCGGCGCGTTGTCGAACAGTTCATCAGCCTTGCCCCGACGCTTGCGGCCACTGTTCGGGACAAGGCAGCCGACGGCGATGCGGAAACAGTATGGCGCGCCGCACACAGCCTGAAATCCAGCTCTGCGGCCGTTGGTGCCGTGCAGCTGGCGCTTCAGTGCGGGGCAATCGAGTCTGCCGCGCGCGAGAAAGGTATAAAGCCATCGAAGATGCAGCTCGACGCCCTGGATACTGAGATCGCGACGGTATCGCGCGTTCTGAATGATCTGAGCTGACCGGAGGTCTTGTGGCTTCCGACAACAAGATTCTTGTGGCGGATGACGATCCACTCGTTCGCGAGGTGATGACCGCAACCCTCGAGGACGGCGGGTTCGACGTCATTGAGGCGGCTGACGGAGAGGAGGCCTGGTCCCTCTGCGTTGCGTACAAGCCGGATCTCCTCATCCTCGACGTTGTCATGCCCCGTATGGGCGGCTTCGAGCTATGCCGCAAGCTTCGGCAGGACGAAAACTGGATATCCACCCCCATTCTCATGACCACCGGGCTGGATGATGAGCCCTCTATCGTTGAGGCTTATGAGGCCGGCGCAACCGATTTCATGGCGAAGCCATTTCAGTGGGTGATCCTGAATCATCGGGTGCGCTACATGCTGCGCGCCAGTCGTGCCCTGAAGCAGATCCGGGACAATCAGGACCGGCTCGTGGCCTCAATCAAGGTGGCGGAGGCCGCCAGCAAGGCGAAAACGGAATTTCTGGCCAATATGAGCCATGAACTTCGTACGCCGCTCAATGCGATCATCGGCTTTTCGCAAATCATGCGAGACCGCCTCGACACGAGTTTGATCGAAAAATATTCCGAATACGCGTCGATCATCTGCGACAGCGGGACCCATCTGCTCGACGTCATCAACGACATCCTCGATATCACGAAAGCGGAGACGAACCGGCTGGAGCTGGTCGAAGAGGAAGTCGATATCGCGGATATTGCGACTCTCAGCGGCCACATCATCAAGGAAATGGCCGTGCGGGGTGGCGTCGATTACCAGGTGGAACTGGGCGCCGATCTTCCGCGGATCTACGCAGATGCGGCCAAGTTGCGACAGGTGCTGATCAACCTCCTGTCGAACGCCGTCAAGTTCACACCGGAAGGCGGACAGGCGCGGTTGATTGTGGAGCGCGAGCGCGGCGGCGATTTTGTTTTCCGTGTCGAGGACACAGGAATCGGGATCGATCCGGACAAGATGGAACTCGTACTGACGCCGTTTGGGCAGGTCGGCAGTCACCTGACGCGCAGGCACGGCGGGGTCGGTCTCGGCTTGCCCTTGACCAAGCGGCTGGTCGAATTGCATGGCGGCAGCATGGAGATAGAAAGCAAGCCTCGGCTCGGCACCGTGGTGACGGCCCGCTTCCCCAGGAGCCGTGCGGTTGCCGGCCGCGCGACATGAGGCAGCGTGTTGTCGACAGAGGCAGGTAAACGGCTTCTTCGCGCGGTGAATCCACCCGCTGTGCTTGAGGCCAGGCGGAAGAACGGCCTCGATCCCGCCTGATTGATCGTGACGCCAGGCGTCACTCAGCACGCGCGGGATATTTTATGTCAGGCTGCTGCAATGCCGCGCGGAGCGCGACGGCATCGACGTCGCGGCCGGTGAAGATGCGGAAGGCGTCGATCCCCTGATAGAGAAAGAGCTCGTAGCCGTTCATGATCGCGAGGCCGGCGGCGCGGGCATCCCGCAGGAACTGCGTTTCGAGCGGCGTGTAGACGGCGTCGAATGCCCATCGTTGAGCGCCAAGTGGCATGTTCGCGAAGGCGCTGCCGGGCTTGCCGGTCATTCCCAATGGCGTCGCGTTGACGAGCCCGTCGGCGCCGGCGATTGCGTCGCCCGCCGATAGGGCGACCGTCACCGTCATAGTTTTCGCCACCCTTGAAATCGCCTGCGCGAGATTATCGGCCTTCGCGCTGTCGGCATCGAACAGGCGGAGCGACGTGGCCCCGAGCCGCGCCAGCGCGAAGCCGATCGCCCGGCCGACGCCGCCGGCACCGACCATGGCGACAGCACCCGGAGTGACCGCGCCGAAGCTGTGGCGGAAGGCCGCGATAAAACCGGAGTAATCCGTGTTGTACCCACGCGCCACGGCGCCGTCGAAGATCACGGTGTTGCAGGCGCCGATGGACCGGATCGCGGGATCGTCGATGGTCAGTTTCGGCATCACCCGTTCCTTGTAGGGATAGGTGATGTTGAGCCCGCGAAACGCCGCTGCGCGGCAGGATTCGAAAACCGCGTCGAAATCCTGGTGCCGGTCGGCCGGGATCAGGTTGTCGTAGGTGATGTTGAGCCCGCACATGCGGCCGGCCAGGCGATGCAGCCGGGGCGATTCCGACTGGGTGATGTTGTCGCCGATCAGTCCGAGGCGGAGTTCCGGCGTGGACGGTGCGTCCGTCCTCACGCGATGGTGCCAGTGCTGAGGGCGTGGGCGACGCCGCCGGAAACATGGCGGGTCAGCACGGCACAGGCCGTCGCGGCGTCACGCTTGAGCGCGCAACGCAGCAGCTCGCTGTGTTCCCCGATCGCGATGTCGCCCCGAAAGCTCAGGGCCAGCATCTGATAGCGCAGATATTTGTCGAAGATCGCGGCATGCGTTTCGATCAGCGTTCGCGAGCCGCAGGCCGAGATCAGCGCCTGATGGAATTGCCAGTCATACCGTTTCCACTGCTCGGCGATGCTCACGTCGCCGCTGTTCATTTTCTCTTCCATGAGCGCCAGCTTGTGATGCGCGGCGACCACGCGCCCTTCCCATTCCATATCGCCGGCGGCGAAGGACTGCTCCAGCGCGTGGCATTCCAGGAACTGCCGCAGGGCCGCGATTTCCTTGAGGTTGTCGACGGAGACCGGCGACACCTCGAAGCCGCGATGGCCTTCCGCCATGACCAGGCGCTCGGAGGACAGGCGATAGAGGATCTCGCGCAGCGTGCTGACGCTGGCGCCGTAATCCTTTTTCAGCCGATCCAGCCTGAGCTTCTGGCCCGGCGCCAGCCGGCCGAACAGGATGTCGGCGCGGATGCGGCGGTAGACGGATTCGGCAATGGTTTCCGTCGCCGTCATCACGTCACCAGCCCGCGCGCCAGCGTATCCTCGACGCAATCGCGGATATGGGTTACCAGCGCCGCCTGTGCCGCGCCGGTATCGCGTTTCAGCGCGCAGTCGAGAAGCCGGTGATGTTCGACGGAGGCGATTTCGCCGCGAAAGACCACCGCCACCATCTGATAGCGCAGATATTTGTCGTAGATCCCGGCATGGGTATCGAGCAGCACGCTGGAGCCGCAGGCCGAAATCAGCGCGTGGTGGAATTCACGGTCGTAGCGTTTCCACTGCTCGGCCAGCGAGCGGTCGCCCGACAGCATGCGCTTTTCCATCAGCGACAGCTTGTGATGCGCGGCGACCACGCGCCCTTCCCATTCCATGTCGCCGGCGGCAAAGGAGAGGTCCAGCGCATGGCATTCCAGAAGCTGCCGCATGGCCGCCACTTCGCGAAAGTTCTCGGCGGAAATAGGCGCGACCTCGAACCCCTTCTGGCCCTCGGCGACGATCAGCCCCTCGGAGGAGAGACGGTTGAACAGCTCGCGGAGCGTGCTGACGCTGACGCCGTAGGTTTCCTTCAGTCCGTCGAGCCGCAATTTCTGCCCGGGCGCCAGACGGCCGAAGATCACATCGGTCCGGATCCGCTGATACGCCTTCTCCCCGACCGATGTTTCAACCTGGTCCAACGGCGCAGCCCTTTGAAAATACCCGATGAAAGTGACTTTATAGGAGGAGCGGTCCCGGGGGTCTAAAACCGGCGAGAGGCCGGTTCATCTGATATTTCGGCGTTCGACGAATGTAATAATACAATATAAACTCAGAAATCTATGACGATATGAGTTTTACCGATTGCGTCCTCCCGGTAAAGGGATAGATTGGCCGGAATCCAGGCGAACTGGTCAGGACAACCTTGAGGAGGAACCATGCGCCCGCTTACCCGTCGGTCCGTTCTTGCTGCCAGTGGTGCCGTTGCCGCGATGGCGTCCGCGCCCGCTGCTTTTGCACAGGCGAAGCCGAAGCTGCGGCTGGCATCGGTGATCAGCGAACAGGACATTCGCGCCGATGCATTCCGCGCGTTTGCCCGTGAGGTCAGCGGCAGCTTCGACGTCGAGACGTTTTTCGGCAGCACGCTGTACCGGCAGGGCACCGAACTCGTCGCGATGCAGCGCGGCAATCTCGAAATGGCGAATCTCGCCCCGCAGGATATCTCCAAGCAGATCCCGGCCTGGTCGATCATGACGGCGGCGTATCTGTTTCGTGACGCCGCGCATATGCAGAAGACGTTCAACGGCGATGTCGGCCGCGAAATGAAGAAGCTGGCGAAAGACCAGCTTGGCATCCAGATCCTGGCGCCGGTCTATTTCGGGACGCGCCAGGTCAACCTGAAGCCGACGAAGAAGATCAATACGCCGGCCGACATGGCGGGCGTGAAGCTGCGCATGCCGCCGGGCGAAGTCTGGCAGTTCCTGGGCGAGGCGATGGGCGCCAACCCGACGCCGGTCGCCTTTGCCGAGCTTTACACCGCGCTGCAATCCGGCGCCGTCGACGGCCAGGACAACCCGCTGCCCAACAGCCGCACCATGAAGTTCCATGAGGTAACGACCCAGTTCGTTCTCACCGATCATCTCGTCGCCTACGACGTCATCTCGGTGACGGCGAAGATCTGGGATGCGATGTCCGCCGGCCAGCAGCAGGCCTTTCAGGCGGCAATCGACAAGGCGGTCGACGAGAGCACAAGAAAACACGTGGAACAGGAAAAGGAACTCGTCGCATTCTTCAAGGCGCAGGGGCTGCAGGTCTATGCGCCCAACGTCGCGGCGTTCCGCGAGAACGCGCAGAAGAAGTATCTCGCCTCCGAATTCGCCAAGGACTGGCCGAAGGGCATGCTTGAGCGGATCAACGCCATCCAATAGAACACGCATAACCGGAACCGGCTGGCAGTCAGACTGACCGGCCGGTCCGGCACGTCCCTTCAAGCGGCACACCGATGAGCATGATGGCCCTGACAGCCGCGCGATGGCTGCGCCGCCGCGCGGAGAATATCGCGGTCATCATGCTGGGCCTGATGTTCGTCGGGTTTATCCTCCAGATCGTCCTGCGCTACGTGTTCAACTGGCCGCATGGCTGGACATCAGAACTCAGCGTGCTGTGCTGGGTCTGGGGCGTGCTCTGGGGTGCCGCCTTCGTCACAAGGGAAAAAGACGAGCTGCGCTTCGATGTGATCTACGGCCTGCTGGGTGCTGAAACGCGCCGGTGGCTGACGGTCGTGACCGGCATTGCTCTTCTTGCGATCTACGGCATGTCGCTGCCGGCGGTGACGGACTATGTGCTGTTCATGCGCGTCGAGCGCACCGCCTCTCTCAGGATCCGGTTCGACTACGCGTATTTCATCTATGTGATCTTCGCGGTCGCGGTGCTGGCGCGCTATGGCTGGCTGGTCTGGAAGGCCTTGCGCGGCGAGGCGCCGAAGACCTTTCTCGATTCGACCTCCGACTCAACACAGGCGGGAAGCGGGTCTTGAGCTTCACCTCGCCCTTCGCGCTCTCGATCTGGGCGATCACGCTGCTGTCGCTGTTCGGCCTGCCGATCGGCCACGCGATGATCGCGGCGTCGATCCTCTATCTCTTCATGGCGGGACAGGACATGGGCATTGCCGCCGAGCAGATGCTCAACGGCCTCTACAATTCCTGGGTCCTGCTCGCGGTGCCGCTCTTCCTGCTGTCGGCCGAGCTGATGAATATCGGCAGCATGTCCGACCGGCTCCTGCGGTTCTGCGATGCCATGGTCGGCCGGTTCCGTGGTGGCCTCGGCCACATCAACATCGTGCAGAGCGTGATCTTTTCGGGCATGTCGGGCTCGGCCATCGCCGATCTTGCCGGCACCGGCAAGGTGATGATCAACATGATGGCGAAGGACGGAAAATATCCCGTCAGCTATGCGGCCGCGATCACCGCCGCCTCGGCCGTCATCGGTCCGATCATTCCGCCGTCGATCCCGATGGTGCTGTACGCCCTGATCTCCGACGCGTCGATCGGCTACCTGTTCCTCGGCGGCATCGTTCCCGGCCTGCTGATGGCGGTGGCGCAGATGGCGGTCAACACCGTCATGGCGCACCGGAGAAACTTCCCCGTCGAGAAGCCGATTCCCGCGCGAGAGTGGCCGAAAGTGACGCTGGAGGCGTTTCCGGCCCTGATGATGCCGGTCATCCTGCTGGGCGGCATCTATAGCGGCGTCATGACACCGACCGAGGCCGCGGGCGTTGCCGCCGCCTATGCTTTCCTGATCTCCGCGTTCCTCTACCGCAGCGTGACGGCGCGGCAGACCTACGATGCCTTCCTGACCAGCGCGCGCTCGACGGCCTCGATCGGCATGCTGATCGCGGGTGCGCTCGCCTTCAACTACGTGATCACGGTCGAGAATATTCCGCAGACCGTGAAGGTACTGCTCGCCGGCTACGAGCTGACCCCGACCGTCTTCTGGATCCTGGTCAATGTGATCCTGCTCATCCTGGGATGCATCCTTGAGGGCAGCACGATCCTGCTGGTCATCGTGCCGGTGTTCATCCCGACGGCGCAGGCGCTGGGCATCGACCTCGTGCATTTCGGCGTGGTCGTGGTGTTCAACATCATGATCGGGCTGGTGACGCCGCCCTACGGGCTGCTGCTGTTCATCGTTGCCAAAATGGCCGACGTGCCGCTGTCGAGCATCATCCGGGACACAATGCCGTTCGTGCTGTCGATGGTTGCGGCGCTCGTCGTCATCACCTTCTTTCCGGCGACGGTGCTCTGGCTGCCACGGCTCATGGGCTACTCGGGAGGCTGAAATGACAAAACCCATCTATGTCCTGAACGGTCCCAATCTCAACCGCCTGGGCACGCGCGAGCCGGAGATCTACGGCACCGTGACCCTGAGCCAGATGGAGGCCATGTGCCGCACAGCGGCGGGCGACTATCCCCTGAAGTTCCTGCAGTCCAACTACGAGGGACAGCTCGTCGAATGGATTCACGAGGCAATCGACATCGGCAGCGGGATCGTCATCAACCCCGCGGGCCTGTCGTTCTCCTCGATCCCGATCCTTGATGCGCTGAAGATGTTCAAGGGTCCGATCGTCGAGCTCCACATCTCGAACATCCATCGCCGCGAGGCGATCTACCACCGGTCCCTTGTCTCGACGGTCGCGACGGCGGTGATCGCGGGCCTCGGGCCGGACGGCTATCCGACGGCCGTCGGCGCGATGCTACGGATTCTCACGAAATAGGACGCCCTCATCCGGGCGCTCAGCTATGCGCCCGCCGTCCGGGCCCCCTGCGATAGCGACGCCAGGGCGGCCCTGAGCTGCTCGAGCGTGGCCGTGAGCAGCGCCTGCTGTCCGTCGGTGGGGCTGCCGCTTTCCGGAAGACTGTGCAGAGCCGCAAGAGCTTCGCTCAGGGTTCCATGAACGGAAGCCAGGCCATGCAACGCCTCGGCACCTTTTAGCGGACCCAGCAGCAGGGCCTGGATGCCAGCAATCGCCGTGCGGCGGGCTTCGTTATAGGCCCGGATCTTTTCTTCAAGCACATCGAAGGCGCGGGATCGCAGTCGCGGGTGTATGTCCATTTCCGTTTGTACCGAACCGGAATGAAGCCTGTAAACGCCGGAAATCTCTCAAAAAGAAAACGTCTTACAAACACCGGCGTCAAAAAAATGCGCCGGCCTGGCGTTGCCAGACCGGCGCACGAAACCGATGCATGAGGCTCACGCCCCGATTGGTGATGGATTACGCAGCCCTGATCTTGGCGATGAAGCCTTCGACCTGCTGGCGGAGAGTCTCCGACTGTTTGGACAGTTCGCCGGCCGAGCCCAGAACCTGGGTCGACGCGGCACCGGTGTCGTTGGCGGCCTTGGTGACGCCGACGATGTTGGAGGACACCTCCGCCGTGCCCGCCGAAGCCTGCTGCACGTTGCGGGCGATCTCCTGTGTCGCGGCACCCTGCTCCTCGACGGCCGAGGCGATGGTCGTGGCGATCTCGTTGATCCGGCCGATGGTCTGGCCGATCCCCTGAACCGCCGTCACCGAGCGGCCCGTCGCGGCCTGCATCTCCGCGATCTTGGCGCTGATCTCCTCGGTCGCCTTGGCCGTCTGGCTGGCCAGGTTCTTGACCTCGGAGGCCACCACCGCGAAGCCCTTGCCGGCTTCCCCGGCGCGCGCCGCCTCGATGGTCGCATTCAGCGCCAGCAGGTTGGTCTGGCCCGCGATGTCGTTGATCAGCTTCACCACGTCGCCGATCTTCTGGGCCGCTTCCGACAGACCCTGGATTTCGGTGTTGGTGCGTTCGGCATCCGCCACCGCCTGACCGGAAATACGGGTGCTTTCGGTGACCTGGCGGCTGATCTCGGTGATCGAGGACGACAGCTCTTCGGCCGCCGAGGCGACCGTCTGCACGTTGGTCGAGGCCTGCTCGGAGGCCGCGGCCACCGCCGTCGACTGCCGCTGGGTCTCTTCCGCCGTGGCCGACATGGACTGCGCCGTCGACTGCAGCTCGGTCGAGGCCGAGGACACGATCTGGACCACGCCCTTGACCGAGCTCTCGAACTCGTCGGCCATCTTGTTCATCGCAGCGCGCTTTTCGATCTCGGCGCGCTTCTTCTGCTCTTCCTGGTCGGCGACGAGACGGCGGTTTTCCTGACCGGCCTCTTTGAACTTCTCAAGCGCGGCCGCAAGGTGCCCGACTTCGTCGCGCTGCCCCAGCGCCGGCACCGCGACCTCAAGATTGCCGCCCGCGACTTCGGTCATCGCCGCGGTCATGCGACCGAGCGGACGCGTGATGCCAACGAGAATAATGAACAGCGCGAGCACGAACCCGATCGCGACACCAGCGACGGTCGACACGACGAGCACGGTGAACGCCTGGTCGTAAACCGACGATATGGTCTTCTCGGCGTCCGCAATGTATTTGGCGTTGCGATCTTCGATCTCCCGCAGTTCCTTACGGACCGCGTCGATCGCTTCGCCGGCGTGCTCGGCGACATCGATGGATTTTTTATAATCTCCGTTGCGCGCGAGCGTTGCCACTTCTTTTGCGGCGCCTTGGTAGCGCGAGATTGCGGCGCGGATATTCTCCAGATTTTTCTTTCCCGCCGCGTTCGTGATGGACGCGTCGAGTGCCGCGATACGCGCATTCAGCCGCCCTGCTTCATCGGCAGCGGCTTTTTCGTAACTGGCGCGCTCTTCGGCGGCGTGATCGAAAGGCAGCAGCTCGACGTTGCGCGCGTAGGAAAGAAGGTTCCCAGTCGCCCGGCCGGTATTGATGGCCCGGTCGAATGCCGGCCCGAAGACCTTGCTCTCCTGGAAAACGTCGCGAAGCGAGCTTATGCCCAACGCGGACAGGCCCGCGGCCAGCATGCTTAGCAGGATAATCACAGACAGAATCTTCGGAGCGATCCGAAGATTTTTCAAGAAACTCATGGCGCACTCTCCCGGATAAGAAGTCGGTTTCAGACTCAATTCGAACCCGGATCGAACAATAGGCCTGCCCAATCCACAGGCAGTATCAGACGGAAGTGCTATGCCCGCTTTTTTTGGCCTCCCGTATTGGCTTCCGCGCCCGGCCTGTAAGCCCGCTGATTCCACGAGACGATTCAATTCGTGCCACGCAGATGGTCAGGCGCCACTCCGGCGGTCGCGTGGGGCCGCCGGGGCCGGGCCTCATACTTTCAGTCAGGTTTTCTTGCACCGGGAGCGGCGCATTCTCAGGCTGACATCGAACCCAGGAGGACTTGTGCCATGCTTGGACATTCGAATTTCACCGCAAGCGATATCGTGGCGCCTGGCGGCGCGGTTCTGCCGTTTCCGCAGTTCGGAAATATCCCCGTGTTCAATCGGGATGTGATCGTGGCGCTCCTGCGGTCGATCGATGCCTATTCCCTGCGCGCCCTGTTCTCCGGCCTGTCGCAGGATCTCAGCCGGCAGTTCTGCGACTTGCAGAATGCGTTGGACGTCGACAACCTCCCGCTCGCCGCCAAGGTCAGTCACGTGATGAAGGGCGTGGCGCTGAATTACGGCGCGATGCGGGTCGCGATCATCGCCGCCGAAATCGAGAAAGGCTGCCAAGCCTGCGCCTCTCTGGACTCCACTGTCGATGAGCTGAAGCTCGCCATCTACGAGACCAGCCTGGCGATCAACGACTTCTTCGCTCAGAAGGCCGCCTGACGTTTTCGGCTGACGGCCGATGCGGCGCCCGCGACAATGGAAAATATCCTCATAACGGACGACGAGCCGGCGGTTCGCCAGACGATCCGTCACGCGCTGGAAGGGGTCGGCTTCATCGTCGACGAGGCCGAAGACGGTCACGCGGCCATGCGCAAGATCCAGGCGCGCGTCCCCGACCTCGTCATCCTCGATGTGCTGATGCCCAAACAGGAGGGGTTTGAGACCCTGCGGAGGATCAAGCCGCTCTATCCCGGCGTGAAGTTTCTGATGATGACCGGCGGCGGCAGCCGGGGAGCCTACAGCTTCCTCGATATCGCGCGCGATTTCGGCGCCGATCAGACACTGAGAAAGCCCTTCACACGGGAAGAACTGTTCTACGCCGTGGTGCAATGCGTGCCCTCGCGGCTGCGGTGACCGTGCGCCAACCGGCGCGCCGCCCTATTTTCCCCGCCAGAACCACCAGTTCAGGGTGGCATCCCGGTTTTTCTGCAACGGCTCCGTGACCATCGGGGCGGCCTGCCGGCCCGATGCGATCGCGAAGAGCTGGCGGCGGCGCTCCAGTTCGGCGGTGCCGAAGCTGAACTGCTGGACGATGCCGATCATGTCGACATAGTCGCGATGGCCGTAGGTCGTCGCGTGCTTGTGCCGGGCATAGGTTTCGAGGACCGACGATATGAGCCACGCCTTGAGATCGGATCTGTCCAGCGTGTCGTAGCGCGGATCGGCGGCGAGCAGCTTCGTGTCCGGCAAGGTGATTGGCTCCGGCTCCTGAAGACGCGCCACGATCGGCTGGAGGGCCGCGACGAGCATCTCCTGCATGCCGAGATCGCCGGAGATGCGGGCCAGGGCTGAAAGTGACGCGACGTCCGGTTCCTGCTGACAAAACGCGTTCATGGCCCGGAAACTGTGGATCAGCGCGGCCGCGCGAATCCCGGCCGTCTCGCGCGAATCCCGGGACAGGGCGTAGGCATCCGACGCGGACAGATGCGCGAGAGTGTCCTGCGGATCGACGAGCTTGCCCGCTTCCTCCAGATGTCTGGCCCGATCGGGTTTGCAGGCAAAGATATTCAACGAATAGAAGTCGCTCTGATCGCCCAGCAGCGGTGTCAGCCGGTTCAGTGCCGGCGCATAGCGCCACAGCCGATAACCCAGCGCCTTCAGCGCATCCAGAAGATCGTGCTGGATCTGCTTTCCGTGGCGCAGCTCCGTCATGATCAGCGGCGATTCCCGCGCGAAGAATGCGCCGCCGCCGCGCAGGATGGCCGTTTCCATCCCTTCGGCATCGAGTTTTATGAAATCGATATCGCAAAGGCCTTCTGCCGCCGCCATGTCATCGAGACGCATGACCCGCGTCTCGGCGCCGCCGCCGTCCGTCCGCCGGATGACGTTGAACTCCGGACTGACCTGCCGCTCGATCGCGGCGCCGCCGGTGAAATCGCCCAGCGCCACATCCAGCACCGACACAGTCGAGAGCGCGTTCGCGGCCAGCGACTGCGCGATCAGCCCGGTGATGCCGCGATCCGGCTCGACGGCCCAGACCCGCCCGGCCGGACCGACGGACCGTGCCAGAACCACGGTGTAGAACCCGAGATTGGCGCCGACATCGATGGCGCGGCTGCCCGGCGCGAGTAGCGCCCGCACGAAATCCACTTCGGCCTCGAACCAGTCTTCGGTTTCCAGAAACGCATAGGTCGAGAAATTGCGGAGCGTTGCCGGAACGACCAGCCTTTCCCCGCCTTTCAGCCGGAGCGACCAGGATTCGTCGGTGTGGATACGGCTATACGGTGTTTCGGGAATCGCCGTGGCGGTCATCCCGCCAGCATGCACCGGGTCGGCGCCTTTCGCTACGACTGCCCCCATAATTTTCGGGTCGCGATGTCCGCGCCTTCGCGCAGGGCCTTGAACTTTTCCCAGATCACCGTCGGGTGCACCTCGGTCTTGTAGAGCGCCTGCGAGGAAAAGCCGCAATCGGCGCCGGCCATCACGTTCTCGCGGCCGACCAGTCTGGCAAAACGCATAAGCCGTTCGGCGATCAGTTCCGGGTGCTCGACGATGTTGCTGGCATGGGTGATGCAGCCCGGACAGAGCACCTTGCCGTCCGGGACCTTCAGTGTTTCGAACAGATGATACTCGTGCTCGTGGCGCGGATTGGCGCATTCGAAGCTGATGGACCCGGCGTTGATCTTCAGGACATAGGGCATGACTTCCGAAAGCGCCGCTTCATAAATGCGCGGGCCCTCGTTCACGCCGTAACAGGTATGGAAGCGCACCTTTTCCGCCGGGATTCCCTTCAGCGCGACATTGGTCGCCTCGACATAGATCTCGGCGCGGCGCTGCATCTGTTTTGCGTCGAGGCCGGGTTCTACGAAAATGTCGGAAAGG
Organism: Alphaproteobacteria bacterium; assembly: GCA_965279355.1. Taxonomy (GTDB): domain Bacteria; phylum Pseudomonadota; class Alphaproteobacteria; order CACIAM-22H2; family CACIAM-22H2. Next base: position 3,023,014 of record OZ257155.1, read on the forward strand.
AATGGGTCGTCGACCTGGATCAGGATGCCTGAGTCGGCAATCGCCCGGTATTCGCTGTTTAGCGCCGCGGCGAGCGCGTGGAAATACTCTTCTTCCGTCTTGTAGTACTCGTTCCGGCCGACGCCGGACGGTGCTGTCGCGGGAAGAAAGACCTGGAGGTCGGGAACTCCGGCGGCTTTCGCGGCTGCCTTCACATTGGCGATATCGCGCTGCACGGCGGCGTCGCCGCGATAGCGGACCGGCGCCACGCAGACGATGGGCGCCATCCTGACCACGGCCCCGCCCAGCATCGCGGTCTTGAAATATTCTTCGTAATATTCCGGAAACGCGGCGACTTCCTTCTGGAAGATCGACGTCTTCTCGCCCGGCCGCGATTCGAATCCATCGAGCCGTTCCTGGATATAGGTGAAGAAGCCGGGCTTGGAGAACTCGCCGTCGGTGACGATATCGATGCCGCTTTCGGCCTGCCGTTTGACGCTGTCACGGACGGCACGCGCCAGCAGATCGTCGAATGCCTTTCGATCGAAGTCCTGCCCGCCGTATTTCGCTTTCATGATGTCGAGGAGGTCGTGCGGCCGCGGCAGGCTGCCGATATGCGTGGTCTGGATGCGGTCAGTGTTCTGCTGGATCGTCATCGACCGTGCTCCTCGTCGCGATGTTGCCGGCGGTCGGGCGAGGCAGCGGACACTCTGTCCGCGCTGGTGTTTCTCTCCCGGTCGTCCTGTCAGCCCTGTCCGGAGGCAGGCTGTTATGACGGATTGTAGGCTGAAGCGGTCGCCGCGCGCAACTTATAAGGAGGCCTCCTTGTTTTTACAAGAAGGCACGCCGGTAATATAAGCAGGCGAGGAAGATCAGCGCTTGCCGCGCGGTTTGCGCATTTCGAGCGCGGCAGGCGCGATCTCGCGCCACGCCGCGATGCTGCCCTTGCGATCGACCTCGTAGGGCAACCAGGTCTCGATCACGAATAGTCCGCGTAAAAGACAATGCGTCAGTTCGACAAAATGCCGCGCCCGCTCCGGGCCATAGCCGGCCTTGCGCAGGGTCTCGGTCCATATCTTGTTGAGTTCCACGCGCGCCGTCAGGACAATTGGATTGCAGAGCCGGGCCAGCGCTGGTTCCGAGCGGGCCGCAAACATGATCTCCAGCATCGCGCGATAGACGGGACTGAAGAAGAAGTGCTGCGAATCCGACAGAAACCGTTCAACCGAATCGACGGAGCGCGGGACGTTTTGCGCCTGCTCTTTCGCATGGGCCACGGCTTCGGTCATCGCCTGCCGTATGGTCGCGGCGATCAGCTTGTTCTTTGTCGGAAAGTAATGTTCCTGCGCGCCGCGCGAGACGCGCGCTCTCGCTGCCACCTTGCTGGCGCTGAACTTTCCGTAGCCTTCCTTGACCAATAGGTCGATGGACGCCGCGAGGATGGCGGCCTGCGTCTCGCGTCGTCGCTCTTCCTGCGTTCTCTTCGATTTTCGCTTGCGACGCTGCGCCATTCTCTTCCGCCCCTCAAGGGTCGGAACCTCGCATGAACGAATCGGGGTTGCAACGCAGGCCTGAAGTGCGCCAGGCGGACTGCCGCTGTCGACCAAGGCGCTCTTATGCTTTCCCGGTGCTTCCCGTGAACGTCAGCGGCAGAAGCTGCTCGAAGGAACGGCGCACGATGTCGTAGCAGGAGCAGGACGTCTCTTCGAGACCGGGTCGGTCGAGAACGGTGATCAGGCCGCGGCGATAGGTGATCAGGCCCGCGTTCTGCAGCGTGCGGGCGATCAGCGAGACGGTCGGCCGGCCGACACCCAGCATCTCCGCCAGGAATTCGTGGGTCAGCGGCACGCCGTTGCCCTTGGTGCGGTCGGACGACATCAACAGCCATTTGGCGAGCCGCTCTTCCGCCGAATGCAGCGCGTTGCAGGCCACCGCCTGATAGACCTGACCCAGGAACGCATGGATATAGTTGCCGAACAGCGCGCGCATCGACGCGCTCTCGGTCAATGCGTGCTGCAACGGCTCGACCGGCATGGTCGCGGCAGCGCCGGACACCTGCACGATCGCCTGGCTGGGTGACAGCATCTGCGTCACCAGCAGCGGCAGGCCGATGACGCCTTCGGCGCCGACTGTCGCTGTTTCGATGCCGGGGCCCTCGTCAGCCGCAGTGACCAGCGAGACGAAGCCGTCATGCGGGAAATACGCGCGCGTGATCGGCTTTCCCGGCTCGTAGAGAACCTGGTGCTGCGCCATCGGCACATCCTGCAGATGCGGCTTCAGGCGTTCGTAATCCTGTGGCTTCAGGGCGGCCAGCAGACGGTTTCCGCCGCCGCGCTCGCCGGTGACTGTCGTTTGCATTTTCTTTCCAGGCGTAGCCATTGACGAACCGCACCCCCCGAGGCGGTCGCTCACCGCCTATGGAAATGCAGTGGAGCCTTAACGCCGCACAATGGCGGATGCGCCACGTCTCGTCTGTTCAGATTCAGACATTTAGGTGACGATCCCGCACAAAAAGGCGCAGGCGATAAAAGTTCGTTATCGAACAGTCAGCATTTTCAGAGGGCTGGCCCGTTTCTACCCCGATCGGAATATCGCAACGGGCAATGACACGGAACCGCAGGGCGGCGGTTCGATACCGCAATCAGGAAGCGGTTATTCCCTGACGATCGAGCGAACGGACCGGAGCGCCGGCTCTATCGGATTGATGCGCTGTTCGCGCACCACACCGGCACGCGGTGCAGCGGTATTCGAAACCAGAACCGGTTCGATACGCGGACGGGAGGAACGCGGCGGCTCACCGACCAGGTTGGTCAGCGCGGCGCCAAGGGTTTTGAAGAATCGGTCGCTGGACATGACTCCAGCATGATCGCCCGGCGTTAAAAATTTCCTTAAGAGCGCGGTGCTTTCGAGCCGACAAGTTCGGCGATGGTTGCCAGCAGCACGTCGGGCTCGACCGGCTTGGCGATCACCCGACTGGCGCCGAAGGATTGCGCGAAGTCCAGGAAGTTCAGGTTACCGCGCGTGCCGCCGCCGGAGATCGCAATCACCGGCAGGTTCGGCCAGTTGCTGCGGAGTTCCTTGATCGTCTCGATGCCTTCCTTGACCGGCATCAGGATGTCGGTGATGACGAGGTCGGCCTGAAAATCCTTCATGAGGTCGATGCCGTCGCGGCCGTTGCCGGCCAGCGCCACCGAGTAGCCAGCGCTTTCGACGACCGCCTTGAGCGCGTCCTGGACTGCCAGATCGTCGTCGATAATCAGTACTTTAGACATCGCTTTTCCGCATCCATCTTACCCCTATACGCATTAAGTGCAAGAAAAGACCATAAGGGAACAGTGATGCATTAAGTTAGCCAAAGATTAGAAGCCAGCATTGAGGTTTTGTCCTGGCCCCTAGTCTTGCAGAGAGGAGCCCGTGGCCTTTGCAGAGGGAAATTCAGGCAGCTTCGCCCGGCGGCTGAAATGGACCGTCGCCCTGGCCGCGACGGCCATTCTGATCGTGCTGGCGGTCCTGCGCGGGCTCGATCTCTGGCGCCACTATCTCGAGGCCATCGACACCGCGGAACGGCGCGCCACCAACCTGTCGCGCCTGCTGGCCGGACAGGTCCGGCTGTCGTTTGAGTCTGCCGATGCCGCCCTCCGCCAGATCGGTACTCTCAGTCCACGCATCGGCGGAACGGACGGATCGCCCGAGGCATGGCGGTCCCTGCTCGGCACGTCCAAAGCCGCGCTGACCGGTGTCGGATCGATTTCCGTCACCGATCACACCGGAATCATCCGGCATTCCACGCTGCCGGGTCTCATTGGTCAGTCGCGCACCGACCGCTTTATCTTCCGGCAGCTGTTGAGCAACGCCAGCGCCGGCCTCGTCGCCGACACACCTATTCGCAGCCAGAGCAACTCGAGCGTAATCCTTCCGCTGGGGCGGCGCCTGGTCGATGCCAGCGGCACGTTCGACGGTATTGTCGTCGTAACCTACGAGCCGGGCGCGTTGCGCGAGTTTCTGCGCGGCGTCGATGTGGGAAGCGAGGGCGCGGTCTGGGCGTTTCACCCCGATGGGTTCGTGCTGTTTCAGGAACCGTCGACGACAAATCCGATCGGCGCGTCGGCCCAGGGCAATCCGCTCTTCGATGCCGCGCGCTGGCGAACGGAAGCAGGCGTTCTGCGCGGCCGGCTCCATCCCGACGGGCCGGTTCTGGTCAGCGCCTTCCAGCCCATCCTGGATCCGCCGATTGTCGTCGCGGCGTCGCTGAGCAACGACGAAACCCTGGGCGGCTGGTGGCGTGAAGTCGCAATCTCATCCGGCGTATTGATTTTGCTGGCCGCGGCGTTCGCTGCACTTCTCGCCTTCCTGTTTCATCACATCGATGCGCGCGTGAACGCCGAGCTGGCACTCGCCCGCGCGCAGCGACTGGAAGCCATCGGGCAGCTCACCGGGGGCGTCGCGCATGACTTCAACAATCTGCTCACCGTGATGCTGGGCAATCTCTATCGGCTGAAGATCCCAGGCGGTCAGGACCCCGCCGTCGTCATGCAGGCGGCGGAGCAGATCGAGGGCGCGGCGCGCCGGGCCGCCGATCTCACGCGCCGGCTTCTCGCTTTCGCGCGGCAGCAGCCGCTCGATGCGCAGACGGTCGATCTCAACTTCCTTGTCCACAACCTCCTGCCGATTCTCGGGCGCCTGCTGGGTGAGGACGTGATGATCAAGGCGAATCTCGCGCCCCAGTCCTGCCGCGCGCGGATCGATACCGGTCAGGCGGAAACCGCGCTCATCAATCTCGTGGTCAATGCCAGGGACGCGATGCCCAAGGGCGGCCTGCTGGTGATCGAGACCGCGTCCGTTACCCTCGATCGCGACGATGTCGCGCAGAATCCCGATCTCGCGCCCGGGCGCTACGCGATGATCGCGGTCAGCGATACCGGCGTCGGCATCGCGCCGCAGCATCTCGCCCATGTCTTCGAGCCGTTCTTCACGACCAAGGAAGTCGGCAAGGGAACCGGCCTAGGCCTTTCGATGGCCTATGGCTTCGTCCGCCAGTCCGGCGGCGACATCAGGATCTCCAGCGAGATCGGCCAGGGCACCACGGTAAAGCTGTATTTCCCCGAATCGCACGAGATGGCGGTGGCGCTGGGCCCGGCGGAGGAGCTGGCCAATGACGGGCGCGGCCGGGGCGAGATCGTTCTGCTGGTCGAAGACGAAACCGCCGTACGCGACCTGGCCGTGCGCTGCCTTACCGAGCTTGGCTACAAGGTGACGGCCGCCGGGGACGGGCCGGCGGCGCTGGCCCTGGCGCAGGACATGCCGCGGATAGACCTGCTGTTCACCGATATCGTTCTGCCCAAAGGCATGAACGGCAATGAGATCGCGAAGAAACTCCAGGACCTGCGACCGGGCCTCAAGGTGCTCTACACATCCGGCTATGCGGATGATCTGGTGAACAACCAGTTGGAAGCCGGTTCGGGAATCCGGCTGCTGGCCAAGCCTTACGATCGGGACGATCTGGCGCGTGCGATCCGCGCGGCGCTGGACGAGCAGCGTCAGCCGGCGGATTTGTTGCCGCGATCCTGATTCTGCTTGTTGAGGGCGCCGGGAACGTCGAGCGCCATCAGCGCCTGGATGGTCACCGGCGACAGCTCGCCGCCGCCCAAGGCGCTCATCAAGGTTGCGCGCACCATCGACGCCACGCTCTGCGGCCGGGCCGGTTGCGCGGTATCGGCGCTGGCGACAACGGGTGTGCTCTTGAGCTCGCCGTCGAACTTCACGGCATAGCGATTGTAGATTTCCTTCACGCTAAGCGCCTTGCCGTCGCGGTCGTAGAACGCGCCGCGATTGGCGGCGGCGGCTTCGGGCAGCAGCTCCGACCCCTTGCGGTCCGGGCTGGCGTCGAGCGCGCTCAGGAATTTCGTGGCGCCGTTGGCGCCGAGGAAATGCGCCATATAGAGCTCGGTGGAATTGATACCGCGGCCGAGGCTGCCTTCGAGCTGGACGCGGTTGCCCTTGGCGAATTCGGCGGCCATCACCGACGCGACCGTCGGATCGTTGCGCAGGTCGAGAATCTTGCGGCGCATCGCCGGATCGGCGACGCGCGGACTGCCGAAATCGGCATTGATCTGCTGCGCCATGTCGCCCAGCCCGTGCGCGGCACCCTTGTCGCGCACCATCTGCAGCCAGGTGGATTCGATGAACTGATAAAGGCCGGTGGCGCTGCTGGTCGACGCCTTGGCGTCCGGCTTGAAGCTGGATTCCTGCCCGGCCTGGGCCACGAGATATTTGAAGTCCACGCCGGTGCGCGCACTCGCCTTCTGAATGGCGCTGGCGACATCCGGGCTGGCGCGGTTGCCGTTGAAGCTCAGAACAGCGTTGGGAAACGGCGTAATCGCCATTGAGTCCAGATCCTTGGGCAGAATTGCACAGGATTTTACGAAAAATTGGCTAAGGATCTCTTAAGACGCGAAGGTCCGATCCGGCCGCTCAATCTTAAACTTGTCACCGGGGGTCACAACTTGGTCGCTCCTGTTTGCCGTCGCGAGCGCAGACAATCGCCGCGGTTCGGGAGGCAAAGCGATGCGTCAGTTGCACTGGGTTCTGGTCGGTCTGCTTGCGGGCACCGTTGGCGTTTCGACGCTGCAGGCGCAGGCCCAATCCCCGTCCCGAACCGTTGCCGCCGCCGAGCAGGGCACCGAGAAGGGTGCGTTCGATCGCCTCCCCGGCGGAAGCAAGAAAATCGCCGAAGCTCTCTTTGAGGCGCAGCAGCCCAAGGGCGATGTCTCGCGCATGACCCTCGACCAGGTCGCTGCCGCCAAGGCCGGTCGAGACTGGGGCCAGGTGTTCCGCCAGATGCGCACCGCCAGTCTTCTCGATGCTGAAACGCTGGGCGAGGTGTTGAGCAACCGCTATGCCGTGCCGCCGCCGCCGATGACTTTGATGAGCGATCAGCCCGAGATCGCGCCGATGGTGAAGGTCAGCCTGCCGTCTGCCGCAGAGACCGAAACGTCTGCGGCTGAGACGCCGGTGGCCGAGACGGTCGTCGAAGCAAGCGCCACCCCGGTCGTATCCACGCCCGCTGTCGCCGACCCTGCCGCTGCCGTTCTCGCCGCACCGGACGAGGCCTCTATTGTCTCCGCCCTGCCTGACGTGGAGCGACCGGTCGCGACCGGTCGTCCGATCGTCCTGATGGACGCGACGGGGCGCAGCTTCACCCTTGGTCGTATCCCCGGTTCGCGCGCGAACCTGGCCGCCAGCCCGTCGCGCGCCCAAACCCAGATTAAGTCATCCCCGTAGACTCGGCCCCGGTTCCTGATCGTCTTCGGACGCTCAGGGCCGGGCCACTTTTTTACGGCGAGAATTTCCGCCAAACCATATTCGTCATGCCCCGGCTTGACCGGGGCACCCATCTTTTCTCGCATAGATAATTGCGGTCGCGCCGTGCTCGCTAGGAGACGTCCGCGCTGATAGCGGCATGGTTGCCCCGGTCAAGCCGGGGCATGACAGAAAATAAATGGGCGGCGAGAGACGCATTCCCGCTGCGAGGACCCATTTCTGTCCGTTTGTGAGGAACCGCACTGTCGCGGTCTGCGGCGCGCTGTCTTCTGCGTCGCATGAAAGCGCTGGTCCTTCTCTTTCTCTCGGCCTGGATGCTCGGCGGCTGCGCCGCCGGTCTCGCGGTGATCGGCGCCGGGGCGGGGGCTGCCGCCGGTGCCGGCGTCGAGCACACGATTTCGGGGATCACCTACCGCACCTTCGCCACGCCCGCCGAGGAAGTGCGCCTGTCGACGCTCGCCACGTTGGAGCGCATGGATATGGAGGTGCAGGGCGAAATGGTCACCGAGGACGGATTCCATATCACCGCGTCAGCCAACCAGCGCGCGATCGAGATCGATCTCGAACGGCTGAGTTCCGGCACCACACGCATGCGGGTGGTCGCGCATCGCGGCGAGATCTTCTTCAAGGACCGCGCGACGGCGCAGGAGATCGTGCTGCAGACCGCCGCGACCATCGAAGACCGCAAGCCGATACTGGCGGCGCAAGCGATCAAGGCGGCGCAGCGGAAAGTGGCAATGCCGAAACGGGCGCCGGTGGCGCGGCCGGTCGACCTCGTCGCGTGCTGCGCGGCGCTGCCGGCGCGCTGACAACAAACTCAATTGTCATCCCGGCGAAAGCCGGGACCCAGCCGTTGGGTGGTTCGTGTATCGCCTGCCGTTGTTCCTCGGCGCGACTCTTCCACCTGGGTCCCAGCTTTCGCTGGGATGACAGATGTTAGTAGGTTCTTTTCGAGGCCCCCGCGTTGGCCAGCGCCAGCAGGCAGTCGGAGGCGATCACTTCGGCTGGCGCGCCCGACGATTTGCATTTCATCTCGGCATCCAGCAGCCGCGTCAGCGCGGCGCCGAGCTTCGCCTGACCCCAGCGCTTGAGTTCAGCTTTGAACGCCGTTTCTTCCTTCCAGAAGACCGGCGGGCGCAGCGACATCATCGCACCCTTCTCGTCGCGCCCGGCGGCGATCAGTCCGGCGCAGAGATGCAGCCGCGTGAAATGCCGCTGAACCGCGCGCAGTTGCGCGATTGCCGGGATGCCCTCGCCTTCAAGTTTCACCCGGGCGCGTTCCAGTGCGATGGCATCGCCACCGGCGGCGGCGTGCGCCAGATCGTCGAACCCGATATCGGCTGAGTCGCCGACCAGCGCCTGCGCATCCTCCAGCGTGGCGCGTTTGCCGTCACCGACATAGAGGGCGAGCTTCTCGATTTCTCCGCGCGTCACCAGACGGTCACCGCCCAGACGCGCGCTCAGCCAGGCCAGCGCATCGTCGGCGATGGTGACGTTGCTGCGCGCCAGCGTGTCGCGGATCACCCCCGGCAGATCGCGCGCCTCGTCGCGATAGCAGGCCACCGATGCTGCGTTGTCGAGTTTGTCGAAGAGCTTGCGCAGCACCGAACGGCCGTCGAGATCGCCGCCTTCGACCACAACCAGCGAATCGCCCTTCGGGTTTTCAAGAAAACTCTGAAACGCCGGTGTGCAGTCGTTGCCGGCATCCCGGATGCGCACGACGCGCCGGCCACCGGTCATCGCAATCGCCGCCGCTTCATCGGCGAGCCTTGCCGGATCGTCGGAAACGGTGTCGCCGGTGATGTCGGCGACGCGGAACGGATCGCTCAGATCCTCGACCACGGTGCGCGCCAGCATCTCCGCGCGCTCCTTGATCAATCCCGCATCCGGCCCATACAGCAGAATCGCCCGCGCCTTCGGATCAGGCCGCTTGAGAAAGCCGGCGATGGAGCGGGTTTCGACCTTCATGCGGCGATTACACCACGATATTCACGATGCGATTCGGCACCACGATCACCTTGCGTGGCGGCTTGCCGGCCATGGCCGACACGACGTTGGCTTGCGACAGCGCCGCTTCCTTCGCCTTGTCCTCGGGGCAGTCGCGCGGGAGGTCGATGGTGGCGCGCAGCTTGCCGTTCACCTGCACCGCGATCTTGAGCGTGTCGTCGACGATCAGCGCAGCATCGGCTTTCGGCCAGGGCTGCCCGGCCAGAATTTCCGTGTGGCCCAGCGCCGCCCACATCTCTTCGGCGAGATGCGGCAGCATCGGGCCGATCAGGCGGACGGCGATCTCCACACCCTGACGCAGCGCCCAGGCTTCGCCGGCACCCTTCCCGTCGATCTCTTCCAGCTGGTTGGTGAAGGTACGGATCTGCGCCACCGCGACGTTGAAGCGGAGATGATCGAGGCTTTCCGACACGGCGGCGATTGCCTTGTGTGCGGCACGCCATGCGGCCTCGGCGGCGGGCGAGAGCTGTTCCGGCTTCGGCGCGCCAGCCGGAGCCAACGGCACCTTCGGCTCATCGACCAGCCGCCACAGGCGGTTGATGTAGCGCCACGCGCCGTCGACGCCGCTCTCCGTCCATTCCAGATCGCGCTCGGGCGGCGAGTCCGACAGCATGAACAGACGCGCGGTGTCGGCGCCGTAGGAGTCGATGATCGCCGCAGGGGCCACCACGTTCTTCTTCGACTTCGACATCACCTCGCGGCGGCCGACGACGACCGGCTTCTTCGTCGATGTCTCGATCACACTGCCATCCGGCAATTTCTCGATCTCTTCGGGATAGAGCCACTTGCCGTCGGCGCTGCGATAGGATTCGTGACAGACCATGCCCTGGGTGAAGAGACCGGCAAACGGCTCGGCCAGTTTCACATGGCCGGTCTTCTGCATGGCGCGGGTGAAGAAGCGCGAATAGAGCAGATGCAGGATCGCGTGCTCGACGCCGCCGATATACTGATCGACCGACAGCCAGTAATCGACGTCCTGCTGGATCACCGGTACGTCGGCGCGCGGGCTGCAGAAGCGCGCGAAGTACCACGACGAATCGACGAAGGTGTCGAACGTATCGGTCTCGCGCCGCGCCGGTTTGCCGCAGGTCGGGCAGTTCACGTGTTTCCATGTCGGATGATGATCGAGCGGATTGCCCGGCTTCTCGAACGTCACGTCGTCCGGCAACAGGACAGGGAGATCCTTGTCGGGCACCGGCACCACGCCGCAGCTCTCGCAATGGATCACCGGGATCGGGCAGCCCCAGTAGCGCTGGCGCGAGACCAGCCAGTCGCGCAGGCGCCACACCGTTGTCGGATGGCCGGCGCCCATGCCCTGCAGGCGTTCGCCGACATCGCGCTTGGCGTCCTCGACCTCTTTCCCGTCGAGGAATTCGGAATTGAAGATCACGCCGTCATCGGTGAACGGCGCTTCGCCGACATCGACGCTCGTCTGGTCATGCGGTCGCACGACGGGAATGATCGGCAGCTTGTACTTGGTGGCGAAATCGTAATCGCGCTGGTCGTGCGCCGGGCAGCCGAAGATGGCGCCCGAGCCGTAATCGATCAGCACGAAATTCGCGATATAGACCGGCAGCTCCTTGCCTGTGATGAAGGGATGCTTCACACGGAGGCCAGTGTCGTAGCCGAGCTTCTCCGCCGCTTCGATCGCAGCTTCCGATGTGCCGCGCGCGCGACATTCCGCGATGAACGCCTTCAGCTTGGGGTCGGTGCGCGACAGTTCTTCCGACAGCGCATGATCGGGCGACAGCGCCAGGAACGAGGCGCCGAAAATCGTATCCGGTCGCGTGGTGAAGACGGTCACGCGCTCCGGCCGGTTGATCAGCTCGAAGCGGATCTCCGCGCCCGACGATTTGCCGATCCAGTTCTCCTGCATCAGCCGGACCTTTTCGGGCCAGCGGTCGAGCGTCTTCAGCGCGTCGAGCAGGTCCTCGGCGTAGCTGGTGATCTTGAGGAACCACTGCGCCAGCTTGCGTTTCTCGACGGGCGCTCCGGAGCGCCAGCCCTTGCCGTCGATGACCTGCTCGTTGGCGAGCACCGTGTGGTCGACCGGGTCCCAGTTGACGAAGGCTTCCTTGCGATAGACGAGATCGGCCTTGAGGAAGTCGAGGAACAGCCGCTGCTGATGCGCGTAGTAGCCGGGATGACAGGTCGCGAGTTCCCGCTCCCAGTCCAGCGACAGGCCCATGCGCTTGAGCTCGGCGCGCATCGCCGCGATGTTGTCGTAGGTCCATTTGCCGGGATGGATCTTCGAATCGCGCGCCGCGTTTTCCGCCGGCAGGCCGAACGCGTCCCAGCCCATCGGGTGCAGCACGTTGAAGCCCAGCGCCCGGCGGTGGCGCGCCACCACGTCACCCAGCGTGTAGTTGCGGACATGGCCCATGTGGATGCGCCCCGACGGATAGGGAAACATCTCGAGCACGTAGTATTTGGGCTTGCCCGGCTGGGTGACGGCGGCAAAGGCGCGGGATTTTTCCCACGCCTGCTGCCACTTCGTCTCGGTCTCGCGGAAATTGTAGCGCGCCATTGTTCTCTGGAAACCTGAGCGGAAATTTGCGTCGCAGATGTAAGGGATAAAGGCGCCAAACGCCAATATTTCCGCGCTCTGCTTGACAGGGATGCCGCCGCCGACCACCGTCTGGCCACATGGAGTCGCAATCGGGCTCGAATCCTGCCGCATCGACCCTCGCTGCCCTGCGCGCCGCGGTGGAACGCCATCGCGCGGGCGATGCCCAGGGCGCCTTGCCGCACTACGAAGCGACGGTGGCAGCCGACCCTTCCCATTTTCCGGGCTGGCTGGGTCTCGGACTGGTCCGTCGGCAGACCGGCGACGACACCGGCGCGCTGGAGGCTTTCGAGCGCGCGGTTCAGTTGAAGCCCGGCAATGCGGAAGCGCTGAGCTATCTCGGTATTGCCCTCTTGATCCAGAAAAGGCTGCCCGAAGCGATCGCTGCCTTGAGGACCGCCGCTGGCCTTGATCCCCGCATGGCGGACGCGCAGTTCAATCTCGGTCTGGCGCTGGAACTGACGGGCGATCTTCCCGCGGCCGAGGCGGCATGGCGGGCCGCCCTGCAAATCGATCCGGCTCATCTCAAGGCCTGCAATAATCTCGCGGTTCTCCTCGATCGCGCCAAGCGCGTGCCTGAGGCCTTCGCTGCGCTGCAGGGCGCCCTGGCGCACGCACAGCCCGGCATGCCGGATGTCCCCAGGCTATTGCACAACCTCGGTCATCTGATCGACCGGACGGGGATGCGCGGACGGCCGCTGGAGATGTGCGAACGGGCCGTCATGCTCCTGCCCCGGGATGCCGGCTGGCAGCGCCGCCTCGGCACCGTCCTGAAAAGCTTCGGCGCCTACCAGCGCGCGGAGGAATGCTATCGGATCGCTCTCGCGCTGGGTCCGGACTACAAGGCGAATATCCTGGCCAACATGGGCGATATGAGTGCCGCGCGTCTCGATTTCGCCACGGCGGAGAAGCATTACAGGGAGGCGCTTGCGGCTGAGCCCGGCCACACGGGAGCGATCGACGGGCTGGAACTCGTAAAGCAGCGCATCAATCTGCAGGCCGGTCCCGGACTGCAGGGCGTGCACAGTCCCGGCCGCCAGATTTTCATGTCGGCCACGGTCGATCTCGCGCGCCGTCTCAACCCCCAGCCGCGCATCCTGGAAATCGGCACCTATCTGGGCGCATCTGCGGTTACCTGGGCACGCGCGCTCGATCGGCTCTGCGATGGCGGCACGCTGATGTGCGTCGATACCTGGGGCGATGCGGACGAAGCGCATTACGAAGGCGGCATGGAAGAATCGCTGCTCACCGGCAGCGCCTATCAGGCCTTCCTGTCGAATGTGAAAGCGCTTCCGCAATCGGTCACGGTCGAGCATATCCGCGGCCGCAGCAGCGATGCGTTCAGGTCCCTGCCCGCCGCGTCGTACGACATCGTCTATATTGACGGCTCGCACATGTACGCCGAGGTCCTGGCCGACCTGCGCGATTCCGATCGCGTGCTGAAGGAGGGCGGCTTTGTTTGCGGCGACGATCTGGAACTGCAGTCCCAGGACTGCGACATGGATTTCGCGCGCGCGAATATCGCGCAGGATTTTGTCGTCGATCCGCGCGCCCGCCGGGCGTTTCATCCCGGAGTCACCCTGGCCGTGGCTGAAGTCTACGGCCGCGTCTCCGCGTATGACGGGTTCTGGATCATGCAGAAACATGAGGGCGGCTATCGCCCGGTCGAGATGAAAGACGCGACCGGCGTGCTGCCGCGGCACTGGCCGGCGGCCGAGATCGATCTGCTGCGCAAACGCTTCTCGACCGCGGGCGAATTGCGGGCATTGGTGGAACCGCGTCTCTAGACGCGGCGCCGCCTGATATGCCGGTCACCCGCCAGCCTTCGCTCGTCGCCAACAAGCTGCGCGACGCCGTTCGCCAGCATCGGGCCGGCGCCCTCGATGCCGCCGCTTCCCTGTATGCGGAAGCGCTCAGCCTCGATCCCGATCATGCGGATGCGCTGCATCTGTCCGGTGTTGCCGCGTATCAGCGCGACAGGCATGAGGAGGCGATACAGCTCATTTCGCGCGCCATCGAGCGCGCGCCGGCGATCCCCGATTTTCCGCACAGCCGCGGCCTTGCGCGGCGGGCAACCGGCGATCTCGCCGGCGCGGAAGCGGATTTCGCGCGCGCCGTGGCGCTCAATCCCGACTATCTGGCCGCATGGATCAATCTCGGTCTCACGCGCCTGCAGCTGACGCGGGTGCTTCCCGCCATCGACGCCTTCCGCCGGGCCGTGAAGCTGGCGCCAGAGTCGGCGGAAGCGCAGGCCTATCTCGGCACGGCGCTGCTCAAGGACAATCGCGGCGCTGAAGCGGCCGTGTCCCTGAAGCTGGCTGTGGCGGCGCAGCCGGATTTCGCCGAGGCACATTACAATCTCGGCCTTGCCCTGCAGCGGTCCGGCGACACGGCCGGTGCCGAAAAGGCATGGCGTCAGGCGATCGCGGCCAATCCGTTTTATCTCAAGCCGTGGAACAACCTGGCGCAGGCGCTGCGGGATCGCGGGCTGGTCGCCGAGGCACGCGGCCTTTTCGAGCGGGCCCTTTCGCAATCCGGCGCGGACACGCCCGATGCGGCGGAGCTCTGGAACAACTTCGCCAACCTCCTCGACAGTGTCGGCGAGGCTGAGAAGGCCATCGATGCCTATCATCGCGCCGTTGCGCTGGCGCCGCGCCATCCGGAATTGCGCGCCAATTTCGGCAGCGCCCTGCTGGGGATCGGACAGGTCTCGGTGGCCCTGTCGCATCTCAGGCAGGCGCTCGATCTGGCGCCGGATCAGCCGGATACGGTGCATCCCTACCTGCTGGGTCTTCTGTACCGCGAAGACACCGATGCGTTGATGCTGTCGACGGCGAAATCCTGGGCCGCGCGTTTCAAGGCGGCACCGCCCGCGCGTTATCTGAACGATCGCAATCCGGAGAAGAGGTTGCGGATCGGTTACGTATCGCCGGATTTCTGCCGCCACGTCGTCATGCATTTCAGCGAGCCGGTTCTGGAGGCGCATGACGGGAGCGCGGTCGAGATTTTCTGCTACGCCAATGTCCTGCGGCCTGACGACGTGACGCAACGTTTCCGGGCGCTCGCCGATCACTGGCGCGATACCCGCATGATGAGCGATGCAGCACTTGCCGCGACGATCCATGCGGATCAGGTCGACATCCTGGTCGATCTTGCCGGTCACACGGTCGGTTCGCGCCTGTCCATGTTCGCCTATCGTCCCGCGCCGATCCAGATGACCTGGCTCGGCTATCCCGCAACCACGGGCCTGTCGCAGATCGACTGGCGGATCACCGACGATGCAAGCGATCCCATCGGCATGACCGAGGAACAATACACCGAACGCCTGCTGCGCCTGCCGGGCGGCTTCAACGTCTATCGTCCGCCGGTCGATCTTCCCGACGTTGCACCGCTTCCGGCACTCACCTCGGGTCACGTAACTTTCGGCAGCTTCAATCACGCAGCGAAGATTACCGACGAGGCGCTCGATCTCTGGGCGGCGCTGCTGGCGCGTGTTCCGGGGTCCCGGCTGCTGATCAAGAATCGCGGGTGCGATATTGAGTCGGTGCGGGCGGGCTATCTCGACCGCCTTATACGGCACGGCATCGCGGCGGATCGCATCGAGTTGCTGCGCTCGATCCCCGAGGCGCGCGGCCATCTGTCCGCCTACAATCGCGTCGATATCGCGCTCGATAGCTTTCCCTATAACGGCACCACCACAACCTGCGAGTCTCTGCTGATGGGCGTGCCGGTCGTTGGGCTGGAAGGACGCAGCCACCGTGCCCGGGTTGGGGTCAGCCTCCTGTCCCGGATCGGCCTTGCCGATCTGGTCGCCGCCGACCCGGCTTCCTATGTCGACGCCGCCGCGCGTCTGGCCGGCGATCTGCCTGCGCTGGCGCAACGGCGGGCCGGTTTGCGCCAGCGATTTCTGACCTCCTCCGTCTGCGACGCGACCGCGCTGACACGCCGCCTGGAGCAGGCCTATCGCATGGTCTGGAAAAACTGGTGCGAGGCGGCATCATGAGCGAAACCGCGCGGGCCGCCGCGAAGAATGCGGAAGCCAAGGGCGATCTGGCGGCGGCCGAGAAACATCTCCGCTTTGCCCTCAAGACGACACCTGATGACGGCGACACCATGTTCGCCCTCGCCGAATTTCTGGCGCGGGCCGGCCGGATGAAAGAGGCTGAGCCTCTTTACGAAAAACTGCTGCAGGCTTTTCCCCGCAATCCGGCGCTGCTGAATGCCATTGCCGTGGTGGCGCAGAAATCGGGCCAGCGTGACAAGGCGATCAGCCTCTGGCGGCAGGTTCAGGCAATGCAGCCGCGCCTCGCGGCGCCGCTGGTCAACATCGCGCTGGCGCTGCGCGATGCCGGCGATCTCGACGGCGCGATGGCCAGCTTTGAGAAAGCGCTGACGCTCGAGCCGAAATCGTTCGACGCGCATTACAATCTGGGCGTCACCTATAACCACGCGCATCGTTATGAAAAGGCAATCGAGCATCTGACGCTGGCCATCAGGTCCCGGCCCGACAATGCGCGCGCCATCGCGATGCTTGCGCGCACCGCCCAGGCGGTTTGCGACTGGGATCGTCTGGACGATGCGATGCCGATGCTGCGCGCCGAAGCCGCCAAGGCGCGGGAAGGCAAACCTTGTGCGGTGACGCCGTGGTTTTCCCTGCGCCTGCCCTTCAGTCTCGCTGACCGCAAGGCGATTGCCGAGGCGGCCCTGCGCGGTCCCGATACGTCTGCACGATCCGCGAAACAGGATTTCGATCTGACGCAGCCGCGTGAAAAACTCACCATCGGCTATATCTCCAGCGATTTTCGCAATCATCCGATCATGCAGCTGACGGCGGGTCTCTATCGCCGGCATAACCGCAGCCGTTTCCGGGTGATCGCCTATCCCGTGAAGCCGCCGAGCGACGAGGGGCGGAAGATCCTGGAAAGCGATTGCGATCTGGTGCGCGATCTCACGTCCCTGTCGGATGCCGAGGCGGCGGCGGCGATCCGCGGCGATCGGGTGGATATCCTGGTCGATATTTCCGGTATCAGCGAATTCATGCGGCTGGGCGTTCTCGCCCTGCGTCCCGCGCCGCTGCAGCTCTCCTATCTCAACTATGCCGGAACGATCAGCGGCGTGCTTTACGACTACATCGTCGGCGATCCGGTTGTGACGCCGCTCGAGCACGCGCCGGACTATCTGGAGGCGATTGCGCAGCTTCCGCATTGCTATCAGATCAACAATTGCGATCAGCCGATCGGCAGCAAGCCGGACCGCGCGGGCGAAGGCCTGCCGGAGAACGCATTCGTCTTCGCCTGTTTCAGCATCCCGGAAAAAATCGAGCGCGACGTATTTGCGCACTGGATGAACGTGCTGCGTCAGGTGCCGGGATCGGTGTTGTGGCTGTTCAGCAATGCTGCGCTGGTGCAGGCGAATCTCCGCCGGGCCGCGGAAGGACATGGCGTCGATCCGGGCCGTCTGGTATTCGCGGGCCGCCGGGCCAAGGCGGAGCATCTCGGCCGCCTGCAGCTCGCCGATCTCCATTTCGATACCGGCACCTACGGCGCGCACACCACCGGCAGCGACGCGCTCTGGGCCGGTGTGCCGCTGATCACCATGCAGGGCGACGCCTTTCCCGCTCGCGTGGGCGCCAGCATGCTGCAGGCCATCGGCCTGCCGGATCTCATTGCGTCGGATTGGGATTCCTATGAGCGGCTGGCCATCGACCTGGCACTGCAGCCGGAGACGCTGGCGGCCGTGCGGGAGACACTGGCGAAGAACCGTCTGCAGATGCCGCTCTTCGACACCGCAAGGACGGTTCGCGACCTGGAAGCGCTCTACGAGAAGATGTGGGCAGCACGCGCGGACCGGAAGAAGCCCACGCCGATTACGGCGTGATCCTTGAGCTTTCTCTTTTCTTTTCGTCATGCCCCGGCTTGACCGGGGCACCCGTCTTCTCCGCTCGGCACGACAAATAATGGTGGGTCCCCCGGTCAAGCCGGGGGATGACGGATCGGATCACCCGCCCCGCGTTCCGTACAGCAGCGTGATGTTGATCCGGCGATTTTCGTAACCGTCCTTAAACACGATCTTGTCGGTTTCGTGGAACAGGTCGGAGTTGAAGATCAGTGCACGATTCTGGCGATGCGGAACCCGAACCGCGCGGGCATTGCTGTCCGCCAGGAACTGCTTCATGCGCGGCACGTCGCGGTTATAGGCGGAAAAATCCCAGTCGCGGGGCGCTTCCTTGTCCCAGACCACGAGGCCGCCGCTCTCGGGATCGAGATTCGCCTCATCCGGCGTGATCCAGAAATTGACATTGATTGCGGCGAAATCGGCATGCATCGGGATTCCCGAAAGCTGGCTGTCGTATTTGAACGCCCAGCACTTGCGCAGGGTGTGATCGTGGAAGATGCCGGGAAAGGCGCGGCGCAGCTCTTCGGTCACCTGCGCCATCAAAGGGCACCAGAACGCATCGGCCATGAAGGCGCCGAGATAACCGTTGGCGTATTTGAAGCCGAACCAGAATGTCGATTCGAGACAGAAGCGCCGCAGGCCGGCGAGCGCTTCAGGTGTCAGCAGATTGTCGACGGCGGTGATGCCGGGATGGTTGCGAAAATAGTCGGCTTCGGTCGCATCGCGGTCGAGCGCCGGATTGATTGCACGCGACAACGCTGGCGCTTCGTATTTATGCCAGAGCCGGTTGTAGGTCGGTGCCAGTCGTTCGGGAAACGACGGCGGCAGGTCAACGACCCCGTCAGAACCCGGCGGCAGGGCATCGAGTGCCGCCTGGTAGTCGCGGCGAGTTGCATCGTGCTCTGGGCCGATCACCTGTTTTGCCCTGAGATAGTCGAGTTGCTCGATGTCATGGCGGAGCTTGCTGCGCGTTGTCCGTGTCGAGAGGTCGTCGCCGCTTGTGGGCTTCGTGCCGGGTGCTCGCCGCAGTTCCGTTGCTCTTTGATAGGCGGCGGCGCCCTCCTCGATGTGGCCAAGCTGCAGCAATGTGTTTCCAAGATTTGTATAGGCCGGCGCGTAGGCCGGGTTGAGAGCGATGGCGCGGCGATAGGCTTCGACGGCGTCTTCGTCGCGGTCGAGAGATTTCAAGGCATTTGCCAGGTTGAAATGCGCAATCGCTTCCTCGGGAGCGGTCGCAACGCCGCGGAGTAAGATGTCGGCCCCCTCTGCCGCTCGGCCGGTCTGGCAGAGCAGCACGCCGAGATTGGTGAGCAGACCGAAATGTGCGGGCGAGGCAGCGACCGCACGCCGCAGCACCGCTTCTGCTTCGGCCGCGCGGCGCATCGATGTCAGCAGCCGCGCGAGTTCAAGGTTTGCTTCCGCATGCCCGGGATCGCGCCAAGCCGCGCTTTCGAGCATCCGCAAGGCGCCGGTCTGGTCGCCACCGCGAAAGATGCGGGCGGCTTCAGCCAGTGCGGCATCGGTCACTTCGGACACGCATTCGCTCCCTGAAATCCCAAAGCCCTTGCCTTATGCCCATTGCCGGGCAACAAGCAAAGACCAGTGCCACGGGCTGCCATGATCGTAGCAGAGCAAAAGCAGTCGATGCCATGAGCGCGACCGGCTCCGATATCGCGGCCCTGCGCGAAGCGGCGCGGCGCGCCGAGGCCGACGGCAGTTCCGAGCAGGCGCGGCAGTTGCTGCGACAGGCGCTCGCCCTCAATCCCGGCGACGGCACCACGATCTTTGCCCTGGCGGAGCTGCTTACCCGGATGGGTCAGTTGGCCGAGGCCGAGACCGAGTACGCCAAGCTGCTGCAGGCCTTTCCCAACGAGCCGGCGCTGCTGAACAGCGTCGGCGTCCTTCTACAAAAGGCCGGACGGCGGCAGGAGGCCATCGGACAATGGCGAAAAGTCGCGGCGTTGCGCCCTGCCCTTGCCGCGCCGCATGTGAACATCGGCCTGGCGCTCCGTGACGGCGGCGATCTGGGCGGCGCGATTGCCGCGCTTGAACATGCGCGGGCGCTTGAGCCGGCCTCCTTCGACGCGCACTACAATCTCGGCTGTACCTATTATCACGCGGGTCAGCTTGAACCGGCGCTGGCGAGCCTCGATGCCAGCATGGCGCTGAAGCCCGATCACGGACGTGCGGCGGCGATGCTGGCACAGGCAAGCCAGGCGGTCTGCGACTGGGATCGGCTGGATCAGTTGATGCCGATGCTCCGCGCCGAAGCGGCGCGGGCGGTCGCCGGCAAACCCTGCGCAATCTCACCCTGGTTCTCGGTGCGTCTGCCGCTCAGCGGGGCCGAGCGCAAGGCCATTGCCGAGGTGACGACCGGCGCGGTCGTGACAACCTCACCGACGTTCGCAGTTCAGCGCGGCCCGCGTGAGCGCCTGACCATTGGCTATATGGCGCAGGATTTCCGCGACCATCCGGGGCTTTATCTGACGGCCGGGCTCTACCGGCGGCACGACCGCGCGCGGTTCCGGGTGCATGCCTATCCGGTGAAAACGCCCGATGCGTTCGGGGCGTCGATTTTGGCGGACGGATGCGATCTGGTGCGTGACCTGTCCGCGCTATCGGACACCGAGGCGGCCGGTCGGATCCACGCCGACGGAGTCGATATCCTGGTCGATCTCTCGGTCGTCGGTGTCTTTAATCGCCAGGGAATTCTGAGGCTTAGGCCGGCCCCGATCCAGGTTTCATGGCTCGGCTTTGCCGGAACCATGAGCGGCCATCTTTATGATTATCTGATCGGCGACGCGGTGGTGACGCCACCCGCGCACGAGAAGGACTATCTCGAACAGATCGCGCGTCTGCCCGCGAGCTACCAGATCAACAATCGCGATCAGGCCCTCGGCCCCGTGCCGACGCGCGAATCGGAAGGACTGCCCGAAGCGGGCTTTATCTTCGCCTGCTTCTGCAGCGCCGATCGTATCGAGCGCGATGTGTTCGCGCGTTGGATGAGCATTCTCAGGCAATGTCCGGGCAGCGTCTTATGGTTGCTCGGTTCGTCGACGACGCTGCAGGCCAATCTGCGGCGTCGAGCCGAGCAGGACGGCGTCGAACCGTCGCGATTGGTTTTCGCGGCACGCCAGATGAAGGCCGCGCATCTCGGGCGTTTTGCGCTCGCCGATCTGCATCTCGACACCGGAACCTTCGGTGCGCATACAACCGGCAGCGACGCGCTCTGGGCCGGCGTGCCGCTGCTCACGAAAATCGGCGATGGTTTTCCGTCGCGCGTCGGCGCCAGTCTTCTGCATGCCGTCGGCATGCCGGAACTGATCGCCCCGGATTGGGACTCATACGAGAGGCTGGCGGCCGATCTTGCGCAGCATCCAGATAAGCTGGCCGCGCTCAAACAGAAGCTTGCGGCGAATCGCCTGACGCAGCCGCTCTTCGACACCGATCGCTCGGTGCGCGATCTCGAATCGCTTTACGAATCCCTGTGGTCTGCGAAACGCTGATCTGGCGCGGTTTTAGGGCCGTTCGCTGTCGATGCGAAGCTGGCGCGCGCGGGTCAGGATCACGTTCTCCAGTTCAACCGTGCTTTTCGCTTCGACGGCGGCGTCGAGCCAGGAGCCGGCGGGATCCATGCGCTGGCGGAAGATCGCCGCCTTCACGCCGTCGGCGCGCAGCTGGCGGCCGAGGATGTAGATGTTGAGCTTGAAACGCTCGTTGGGCGTTTCGGGCGGCGCGTACCATTCGGTGATGATGACGCCACCGAACGGATCGGCGGAGGCAAGCGGCATGAAGGCAATGGAATCGAGCGAGGCGCGCCACAGGAAGCTGTTCACGCCGATGCCGCCGCCGGCACCGGGATCTTCCCTTTTGCCGCTGCCGAACAACTGCAGGCCATCGGGACCGAAGATGCTGTCGCGTTTCTTGGCGCTGCCGTTGGGCTGATAGACGCCGCCGGAATCCTTTTCGGGATAGGTATACTGCACGTCGCTGCAGGCGCTCGCGCCAAGGGCGATCGCCGCGACAATGACAGTTGAGACAAACCGCATCGACCGTTTGGTCATCTGGTTCATGGCGACATCCATCGATATTGGCCGGGTGGCGCCACGGCGCCACTCACGACCTTCTTATACCCATACGGTGGAGCGGAGGCGATACCTGACTTCGTCAAATGGGGAAAAACGGTGCTGCCGCGAACGGTGCCGGAACAAGTTAATGTATTACATCAAGTTTTCAAACTTTTCTTATGCATATCAATTAGTTAATGATATAAAAAATGTTATCCGTCGGGGCACAAAACTGTTGCGATATGGCCACAGAGCCCATGGTTTCGACACGTTTTGGCCTAAAAGCGTTTGACGCCTCTCCGCACCCCATGAAATAACGCGATGGTCTGAACCATAGTCTGGTCAGACCGGCCGCAAGGCTATGATTCCAGACGCAAAGATGCGCAATGCCTAGGTTGCGCAAAACAAGGAGAGGGTAATCCATGAAGAAGCAGCTACTATCCACAAGCGCGCTGGTGGCGGCCGGCTTGATTGCTTCGGCGGCGACGCCGAGCACCGCGCAGGCCCAGCAGACCGCTCAGGCTCCGGCGAGCTCACCGATCCAGGTGCAGGTCGGCGGTTATATGCGCCAGTACTTCGGTTATGTTGACCAGAACAGCACCTCTGCCGCCTCCGGCGCCGTCAGCGCTGCTGGCGCCATCACGCAGCAGACCCAGACCCAGAAGCCGCGCGCTCTGAACGTCACGAGCGACACGGAAATCTACTTCTCGGGCAAGACCACGCTGTCGAACGGTATCTCCGTCGCCATGCGCGTCGAACTCGAGGGCAACACCTCGAACGACATGATCGATGAGTCGTTCGCGACCATCGAAGGCGCGTTCGGTCAGATCTATCTCGGCTCGACGGATTCCGTCGCCGCCAAGATGCTGATCACGGCGCCGAACGCAGCCCCTGGCCCGGTCACGGCCGTCGGCGGCGTCTATGGCAACTACGGCCTGAACGCCGGTCTCAAGAACGGCGGCGCGACCAGCGTTTCGCCGGGTGCCGGCAATGCCATCCAGATGAACGACGATGACGCGGAAAAGATTTCCTACGTCACGCCGCGCTTCGGTGGTTTCCAGGCTGGTATCAGCTACACGCCGGAAGTGGTTCAGGATCACGTCGGTGCGGGTTTCTCGCGCACCGAGTCGCGCACGACCTACAACAGGGGCGTGAGCCTCGGCGCCAACTTCACGCGCGCCTTCGGTGCGTTTGATGTGGCCGTCGGTGCCGGTTACACCAAGTACCAGGCTCCTACGGTTGATGCGAGCAACCCGACGGTTGCCACGGTTGCGGATCCGGAAGGCTACGCCATCGGTGCGCAGATCGGCTATGCCGGTTTCCGCCTCGGCGGCGCTTACGCCAATATCCAGGATCAGCAGGCCCCGATCGGTCTCGCCGCGGGTAACGCCGCTGGTGCAGCCAGCAACAACATCTCGGGCTTCGGCGACAACTGGAACCACGGCTCGGTCTACGAACTCGGTCTGACCTACACGTTCGGTCCGGCCGCTGTTGGTATCAACTACACCAGCAGCGAGTCGAAGGACTCCACTGCTCTCGTCGGCGACTCGAAGTACCAGGCCATTGGCGTCAATGGTAAGTACACCCTCGGGCCCGGCGTCGACGTTGTCGGCGCTGTGATCCACTACCGCATGAAGGGTGAAGGCACCAGCACGCTGAACGGCCAGGATCTCGACAACACGAAGGCGACTGCCATCGTGACGGGTATCTCGCTCAGCTTCTAATCAAGACAGTACAGTACGACTTCGAGGGGGCGGCTTCGGCCGCCCCCTTTTTCTTTGCGGGGCGGAAATTTTCCGCAGGCAGGGCAATCGCAAACGCTCGCGTCGTCGCCCGCGCGCCCGAAAGCCTTTACGTCATTGGGCGAAGTCGGACATCCTGACGCCGGTTCAGCCAGGATTCTAAAAAATGGCAAGTCGCGGCGCGCTCTTTATTGTCTGGGGTGAAAAACTGACGCCGGTCCTTGATCGGGCCGTCAATTCGTTCCGGCGGTGGCATCCCGAACTGCCGGTTCATGTGGAGCGGCTGGACGCAGGCACCGATCCCATCCGCGGCCTTCTTTACAAATCGCGCATGGCGGCGCTGTCGCCCTTCGATGAAACCGTATTCCTCGATGCGGACACGGTTGTTCTGGGGCGTCTCGACTACGCCTTCGATCGCGCGCAACGCCACGGTATCGCCTGTGCCATCAATGAATGCCCATGGGCGCGCCGCTATGGCGACCCTGCGCTGGCGGGCGATCAGATCGAATACAACACCGGTGTTCTGTTCTTCAGCCGGGCCGCGCGCCGCCTGTTCGACGCCTGGTCGGACAATGCCGAATCGCTGGACTCATCCATCGAATGGATCGAGGACGGCGAACCCAAGCGCATGCCGTTCAATGACCAGGCGGGTTTTGCGAAGGCGATGGAGGATACGGGAACGCTGCCTTTCGTATTGCCGCTGAACTGGAATTTCCGGCCGCCGTTCCACCGCGGATATTTCGGTCCTCTCAAGATCTGGCATGACTATGGCGACGTGCCGGACTGGATCCTGCGCGAGAACGAGAAATACGCCGATCCCAGGGCGCGACATCTTCGTTTCTACCCATTGAAGATCGGCTGATGATCTCAGATATCCCAGGCAAGCTTGCCGCGATTACCCAACGCATCGCCGCGGTCGCGCGCGAATCCGGCCGCGATCCATCGGAGATCGATCTGGTTGCCGTGTCCAAGACACATCCGGCGGAGGCCGTTATCGCGGCCCTCGAGGCGGGCCACCGTATTTTCGGTGAAAACCGGGTGCAGGAGGCCGCAGCAAAATACCCCGCATTGCGACCGCGCTTTGGCGACTTCCGGTTGCATCTGATCGGACCGCTGCAAACCAACAAAGCTCTGCAGGCCGTCGAGCTGTTCGATGTGATCGAGACGATTGATCGCATGCGCCTGGCGGCCGCGCTGGTGGACGCCATGGCGAAAACGCAGCGCCGCCCTGATTGTTACATTCAGGTGAATACGGGCGAAGAGCCGCAGAAGGCGGGGGTCCTTCCGAGCGAACTTGATGCGTTGGTCACCGAATGTCGCCGGCTCGCATTGCCGCTGACCGGATTGATGTGTATTCCGCCGGCAGACGACTCGCCGGCGCCGCACTTCGCTTTGCTTCGGAAATTTGCCGCGCGATCCGGTCTCCGGAAGCTCAGTATGGGGATGAGCGGAGATTACGAGACCGCAATCCGCCTTGGCGCCACCAGCGTGCGGGTCGGGACTGCCATCTTCGGGACACGCGCCGCGATCGACTAGAGAACCGTATCGACCTGCGTCGGCGACGGCGCCTGCTGACGCTTCATTTCCCGATAACGATCAAGCCCGCGAAGCATGGCGCTCGCGAGCCAGTCATTCTCGGTTTCGCGTGTTGCCTCCGCCGCACTCCCGGACTCAACCACAGCCGTGGCCGGCTGTTCAGTCCTGGGCGTTGCGATGGTGTGTGGCCGTACCCGATCTGAGCCGATCGGCTGCGATGTCTGCAGTGGGACCATAGTGCTGCGTGGTGCGGCATTGTTCCCCCGTGAGGCGTCGATCGAAGGAAGACGCTGGCCCGCGAAACTACGGTAGTCCGCCAGTGTTCGCCCGGCTGCGGCCGCCGGCAGCGCTCGCGCCTGGTTCTGCGGCGCTGCCAACGCCACAGCCGGGACTTCTGCTGGCAGAGTCGCAGCCATGCTGAGCGGAGCGGCATCGATGGGATGCGGCTCGCTTGCGGACGGTGCCACCCAAGGCACGTCAGACACTGCCGGGGATGGGTTGCCAATGGCGGCCAGTTGTCCCGGTGTTGTTTCGGTATCGGCCGGCGCGGCCTTGCTGTTGGGAGAGAACAGCGCCAGTGCCTGTTCGCCGACATCCTTGCCGGTCGTCTGCTCAAAGATTGCGTTGGCGACCGATGCCACGAGGCCGATCGGCCCGCCGAACAAGGCGCCGCCGACCACCCGTGCTGCGGGTGCAATGACATCGCCGGTGATCGCCCGATAGATGCTGCCAATGATCGGAATGTGCTGAAGGGGATTGATGATCCCCAGAAAGTCCCGGAAGGAAAAATCGGCTTCAGCCGTCGTGAGGGCACCCACTTCAGCCTTCGACGCAGCCGCGTGCGGACGGCTAACAACAGAACTGCTGCTTGGTGCCGGATCGGCGGTCAAGGCGAGAAGGGACGACATCGCACGTGACGAAGCAAGCGCTGCGCCACCTTAAAATATAATTATATCAATAGTTTATAGGGTATCCGAGTCGGGCAACCCGGCATAATTTGCCGCTTGGGACGAGCGGCCGTGCGGTTTTTGACCCCCGAATTGACCATGGCCAATGGCGAAGACCGGCTATTTTTTAAGCAAACAATTTAATTTCATACCAATCTGTGGTGGCGAGGCCACAGACCCGGAGATGTAGGTTTTGCAGCTCTTTAAGCCGTATCCATTAGCGCAACGCGGGATTAACTTCCCGTTACAGTTGAGATCGACCGACGACTTTGGAGAGTAATAATGAGCGGTATGTCCCGTCTTTCCCTCGCAATTGCTGCCGGCGCGATGAGCGCTGCGGCCTTTACCTCGACCAGCGCGACTGCGCAGGTCATCCCCGCCGAGTGGGGCACGATTGCCGGCACCGCCGCGATCATGAGCGATTACGTGTTCCGCGGTGTGTCGCAGACCAAGGAACGTCCGGCACTTCAGGGCGCTCTGGAATACACGAAGGAAGTTGGTCCGGTGACGCCGTACCTCGGCGTCTTCCTGTCCAATGTCACATTCCCGGATACGACCAACACGAACGCGAACCTTGATGTGAACTACGAGTTCGACATCACGACCGGCGTGCGGGGCACAATCGGCGATTTCGGCTGGGATCTCGGCTACATCAAGTATTACTACCCCTATGCCACGATGCCCGCTAACGCCTCGGCGCAGCTCGATTGGCATGAGTTCGCCGCGAAGCTGAACTATGATTTCGGCTTCACCAAGGTCTACGGCAGCTACTTCTATTCGCCGAATTACTCGATCGCTGGCGGCGACGGGCACTACTGGAACACGGGCTTGGACGTGCCCCTCCCTTGGGACGTGACTTTGGCTGGCCGCGTCGGCAGGCTGACGGTTGAGAACAACGCCAATCTCGGCCTGCCTGATTACTACGACTGGAGCCTCGGCGTCGCCAAGACGTTTGAGTTCCTCTGGGGCGGCACTGTTGCGCTGACCTATTACGACACCAACGTTCAGAAGGGTACGCAACTGGCCAACAGCACGGAAAATCCGACGACGGCCAATCTCGACCAGCGCGTCTTTGAGACGACTGAGCCGCGTATCGTGCTCTCGTTCACCAAAGCGTTCTGATCCTTCGGGCATCAGTCTGATCTAGAGAGCGGCCGGGTCGGGAACGACCCGGCCGTTTTCGCTTTTGGGGGAGGCGTGTTAAATACCTCCCATGACCGTTCGCAAAAAACTCCTGCTGGTCGACGACGACGCGGCGCTGCGTCAGTCCCTGGCCGAACAGCTCACGCCGGAATTCGATACTGTCGAAAGCCCGACCGGCGCTGCCGCGCTCGATGCCGTCCAGGCCGATCGTTTCGATGCCGTGTTGCTGGATGTCGGGCTGCCCGATATGGACGGGCGCGACGTCTGCCGTCGCCTGCGGGAATCCGGCCTGCGTGCGCCCATCATCATGCTGACGGCGGCGGCGGGTGAGGCCGACACCGTGACCGGCCTCGATGCGGGCGCCAACGACTATGTAACCAAGCCGTTCCGCATGGGAATCCTGCTGGCCCGGTTGCGCGCGCAGCTGCGCACACACGAAACCTCAACCGACGCGGTGTTCACCATCGGTCCGTTTACGTTCCATCCGGCCTCCAAGCTGCTGGTTGAAACGGTGTCGCGCAAGAAGATCCGCCTGACCGAAAAGGAGGTCGCGATCCTGCGCTTCCTCCATCGTTCGGGCGCCGAGCCGGTCTCTCGCGATATGCTGCTGGGGGAAGTTTGGGGCTACAACGCCGGCGTCAACACGCATACCCTGGAAACCCACGTGTATCGCCTGCGGCAGAAGATTGAGCGCGATCCTGCCCAGGCCGAAATCCTGGTGACAGCCCCCGGTGGCTATCGCCTCAACCCCTGACGGGCCCAATTTCTCGAAGGTGTGATCTGCGTCACACCCCTAACCGGCGCTACGCAGGCAACATCCTTGGTTGGGGTCTCAGGCCACGCTAGGTATAGTGGTTGAGGGGCGGGTCGGAGGCGATTTTGGGCATAAACCCAGAGTTTTTCGTGCGTTTTTGGGGAGTACGCGGGTCAATCGCCTGTCCGGGCGAGGCGACACTGCGTTATGGCGGCAATACGTCGTGCCTCGAAGTCCGCTGCGGCGACCGTCTCCTGATCTTCGACGGCGGCACCGGTCTGCGCCCGCTTGGCATCCATCTGGATACAATGGGCGCCGTCGATGCCGATATTTACTTCACCCACACCCATCTCGACCACATCGTTGGCCTCCCGTTTTTCAGTTCCGCCCATCGGAAAGGAAACCGCTTTCGGTTGTGGGCCGGGCATCTCAAGCCGGCACATCATCTGAAGCAGGTGCTGTCGGAAATGATGAAGGATCCGCTGTTTCCGGTCCCGCTTGGCGTGTTCGGCGCCGAAACCAGTTTCAACGATTTCGTCGCCGGGGAAACCCTGACACCCTATCCCGGCGTTACCTTGCGGACCGCCCGGCTCAATCACCCCAACGGCGCCACCGGATACCGGATCGACTACAACGGTAAATCGATCTGTTACGTGACCGATACTGAACACGTGCAGGGCGCACCGGATAAGAACATCCTGGGGCTGATCGCCGGCGCGGATCTCGTGATCTACGACTCGACCTACACCGACGATGAGTATCCGAAGTTTCGCGGTTGGGGACACTCCACCTGGCAGGAGGGGGCCCGTCTCTGCGATCAGGCAAAGGCCCGGCATCTGGTCGTGTTTCATCATGATCCCTCGCATGACGATGATTTCATGGACCGGCTGGCAGCTGACGCGGAGAAGGCCAGGCCGGGAACCATTGTTGCCCGCGAGGGGCAGATCCTTACGCCCTAGGAGGCAATAGTGCTGTTTTGGCGCGACATGCGGCGCCGTATCGCGCGGGGCTTCATCGGCGCGGTCGGGCGCCGCCGCGGTTTCTTCATTCCCCACCGCCATGCGGGCGATCTGCGGCCGCCTTTGCGTTATGCGGCACTCGAAGGCCTGTTCAAGGCGGTAGAGCCCGTCTTTCAGAGAACGTTGGCTGAGGCAGGACCCTATCTCGAAACATTGCGGACCCTGCAGGGGCCGCCGCCGCAGCCGCGTTTCGATCAGGATTGGTTCCCGCGGCTGGACGCGGCCATTGCGTACGCCATTGTTCGCAACAGGCGGCCTGCGCGGATCGTCGAGCTCGGCTCAGGCCACTCAACGCGCTTCCTTGCCCGCGCGATCGCGGATGGCGGATTGCAGACCCGGCTGATTGCCATCGATCCGGCGCCGCGCGCCAATCTTGAGGGTCTCGGCATCGAATGGACGCGGGCTACCTTGCAGACCGCCGGACTCCAGCCGTTCATGGACCTGCAGGCGGGCGATATCGCCTTCATCGATTCAAGTCATGTCCTCATGCCCGGCACCGATGTCGATCTCGTTCTGAACGAGGTGCTGCCGCAGCTTCCATCAGGCGTGCTTGTCCATTTCCATGACATCTTCTTGCCGGAACCCTATCCGCAGATCTGGACCTGGCGCGGCTATAACGAACAGAACGCGGTGGCGTCGCTGATGATGGCGGGGGGCTGGCGGCCGTTCTGGTCGTCGCGCTGGGCAGCAACACGGATGCAGGCTGAGATCGCGGCAACCGGGTTCGATCGCCTGCCGTTGCTGCCGTCGGCCTACGAATCCAGTCTCTGGCTCGAAAAGCTCTAGGGTCTACTTGTAGGGATCCGCTGCGTCGCGCAGTCCGTCGCCCAGAAAGTTGAACGCCAGGACGATGATGATGACCGGCAGCGCCGGCAGCATCAGCCACGGATAAAGCGCGACCGCCTCGATATTCTGCGCTTCGGTGAGCAGCACGCCCCATGACGTGATCGGCGGCCGCAGGCCCAGGCCCAGGAAGGACAGGGCGGTTTCGCCCAGAATCATCTCCGGAATATTGAGCGTCGCCACCGCAATCAGGTGGCTCATGAAACTCGGCAGCAGATGCCGGCCAATGATGCGTTTCGGTTTCGCGCCCATCAGCACGGCGGCCGTGCAGAAATCCTCCTCGCGCAGCGCCAGCAGTTTGGAGCGCACGGCGCGGGCAAGGCCGGTCCAGGTCAGCAGCCCAAGGATGATGGTGATGCCGAAATAGACATACATCGGGCTCCAGGCCACGGGGAGCGCGGCGGACAGCGCCAGCCACAGCGGCAGCTTGGGGAACGACTGCAGCACTTCGATGGCGCGCTGGATCAGGTTGTCCGCCCAGCCGCCGTAATAGCCGGCAATCCCGCCCAGCACGATCCCAAGCACGAAGCTGAGCGTGATGCCGATCAGGCCGATGGAGAGCGATATCCGCGCGCCATAGGCCATGCGCGAAAAGAGATCGCGTCCCAGCCGGTCGGTGCCGAACAGGAAAAGCGTGCCGCCCTCGGCCGGGCAGACGAAATGAAAGCTGCCGGGAATGGTGCCCATGTATTCATAGGAATCGCCAAGGCAGAAAAAGCGGAGCCGCTGCACCTTGTCGGGATTGGGCGTGTAGTCGCGCTTGAGCGTGTCCATATCGAGCCGGTAATCGAGCCCGTACACAAACGGTCCGACGAAGCGGCCCTCGTGAAAAAGATGAACGGCCTGGGGCGGCGCATAGATGAAGTCCACCTGGCGCGTCTGCAGATTATACGGCGCGATCAGCTCGCTGATCAGGATCGAGCCGTACATCATCAGCAGGATAACGCCCGAGATCACCGCCAGCTTGTGGCGTTTGAGCTTCCACCACATCATGCGCCACTGCGATGCACGGTAGTAGCGCTCGAGCTCCGGTGTCAGGCGCTCGGTGCCGCGACGGTCGAATGGCGCCTCGCTGACATAGTGCGGCAGCCGGTCAGGCGCCGCGTTCGGTGGCGACTGTTCGTTCATCGTGCGGCTCCGCCCTGCAGGCGAATGCGGGGATCGAGGGCCGCCAGTGCCAGATCGGAGAGAAACACGCCGACGACCACCAGACACGCTTCGATCATGACAAACGATCCGGCCAGATACATGTCCTGACTGCGCAGCGCCGAGATCAGCATCGGCCCGTTGATCGGCAGCGACATGACGACAGACACGATTGCGGAGCCTGAAATCAGGCGCGGCAGGATGCCGCCGATATCGGCGATGAAAGGGTTGAGCGCCATGCGCAGTGGATACTTCATCAGCAGCTTCATCGGCGAAAGCCCCTTGGCGCGGCCGGTGACGACATATTGCTTCTGCAGCTCATCCAGAAGATTGGCGCGCAGCAGCCGGATGTTCTCGGCGGCGCTGGAGAGGCCGATGACGATGACCGGAATCCACAGATGCTCCAGCACGGAACGGAATTTGGCCCAGGACATCGGCTGGTCGAGGAAGTGGTCATCCATCAGGCCGCCGACCGACGTGCCGAAGAACACGTTGGCGAGATAGAGCAGGACCAGCGCCAGCAGGAAGCTCGGCGTCGCCAGACCGAGGAAGCCGACAAATGTGAAAGCGTAGTCGCCGATCGAATACTGCCGCACGGCCGAATACACGCCGATCGGGAAGGCGATCAGATAGGAGAACAGCAGCGTTGCGAATGCGACCAGGAACGAGAGCAGCAGACGTTCGCCGATCAGGCCGGCAACCGGCGCGTTGTGCTGGAAAGACCAGCCGAGGTCGCCCTGCAGCAGCCCGAAAAGCCACGCGAAATACTGCTCAAGCGGGCTCTGGTCCAGCCCGTATTGCTGGCGCAGAAACTCCATCTGCTCGATGCTGGCGCGCTCACCCTGGCTCTGGAGTTCTTCCATCAGTGTGGTCAGGAAGTCGCCGGGCGGCAGCTGGATGATGATGAAGGAGATCGCGCTGATCGCCAGCAGCGTCGGCACCATGATCATCACGCGACGGGCAATATAGTTCAGCATGGTGTCAGCGCGCGTCCGCCCGGACCGCGGAATCGGCAAACCAGAAGGTTTCAGGTTTGTAGATGCCGAAGAACGATCCCGGGTCCCAGTTGTGAATGCCTTCCACCGGCACGTTGCGCAGCTTCCTTGAGACCACGACCGGCTGCTTTACGCCGGCGACGGTGCCGATGGAAAAGACCTGGTCGGCGTTGATCTCGACCATCTGCCGCCAGATGCCGCGCCGTGCTTCGAGAGTGGTGGCCTGGCGCCAGGCGTTGTTGAGCCGGAGCAATTCCTGGGCGGCGGGATCGTCGGCGGCTTCGCCGCTGGCGCCACCCGTTTCGACGAACTGGCCCCATTTTGGCCATTGCAGATGTTGCTGGCTGGTCGGCGCGAATTCCTCCGGCGACATGTGCGCGGTCGGCAGCGCGTTCTCGATGCCCGACCACACCGACATCACGGTCTGTCCCGAGAAAATCCGGTTGCGGAAAACTTCGCGCTGCGACGGCTTGGTGAACAATTTGACGCCTGCCTTCATCCAGCTGTCATGGATGAGTTCCAGCACATCGGTCTGCTCCGTGTCCTCGCCGGCGGTCTCGACGACGATCTCGATCGGCCGTCCGTCGGGCAGCAGGCGCACCTTGCGGCTGTCGCGCTGGGTCAGGCCCATCTCGTCGAGCAGGCGATTGGCCTGCGCGACGTCGAATTTCGCCCAGGTGGAGCGATCCTCCGGGCGGAAGAGCGGACTCTTGGGCAGCAGCGTGTTGTTGCCTTCCAGCGCCAGCCCAAAATAGACGACCTTGTTGATCTCCTCGCGGTTCACGGCGAGCGACAGCGCGCGCCGGAAGCGGACATCGCGCAGAACCGTGCGCCAGACCGGGTCGTTGACGTTCAGGTTGGGGAACAGGGCTACCTGCGCGCCGCGCGCCATGTCCCAGAGACGCACGTCGAAATCGTTCCGCCGGGAGGCCTGGCGGAGGAACGTGTAGTTGTTAAAGCCGATGCCGCGCGACTGCAGATCGGCATCGCCGGTGCTGATCTTGGTCGGCAGGATGCGGTTGTCTGCGATGCTCATCAGCACGCGATCGATATAGGGCAGCTGCCGCCCGGCCGAATCGACGCGGTGGTAGTAGGGATTACGGGCGAACACGAAGCGGTCGGCCGGCGGCTTGGTCTGTGCCACCCAGGGTTCGAGGCTGGGCAGATCCGGATTGTCGTTCCGGTACTGGTTGTCCATGCGGTTGTGAAGCTGCGCCCAGTTTCGGGTCGAGGTGCGCTTCACATGCTCTGCCAGCGCGGCCTTGTCGGCATACTTGTCGTGGAACTGCCGCAGGTAATGCGCGGGCCGGTAGATATAGAGCGGTGAGGGAGCCGCCAGCGCCGGCAGGAAATACGGATTGGGCTGGTCCCAGCTGAAGCGCACCGTCGTCGGGTTGACCACCTCGAAGCGCGGCGGCTTGCCGTCGACCTGCATGATTTTGGGCGCGCCCAGCGGGGAGAGCTGTCGGTGGCCGACGACATCCTGCCACCAGTAGCGGAAATCCTCGGCGGTGAAGGGATGACCGTCCGACCAGCGATGCCCTTCGCGCAGATGGAGCGTGAACACGCGCCCCCGCTCGACATCGATGGATTTCAGGATATCGGGCACAAGGTCGAAATTGCGGTCGTACCCGACCAGCCGCGCGTAGCCGTAGACCACCATCATGCGCACGTCGCGGGTCTGGTTCATCAGGATGCGCAGCTCGCCGCCCTGCTGCCCGATCGCGGCATCGACATTGTCGAACGTCGCGATCGCCATGTCCGTGGGGACGCGCCTGGCGATCGGTGGCAGCTTTCCGGCGTTCACGTCTTCGATGAGGCTGCCTGTCTCGACAAGGTCGAGCTGGGCTTGCGCCGCGACCGGACCAGCGCCAACGAGCATCAGAAGAGCGAGGAGGGCGCGTTTCATGCTGGCATCCGTTCGCTGGCGGAAAGCAGGAGCTGCGGCGAGGCACCGGCCTGGGCACGCACGAAATGGCCGTCGCCCAGCGCGATGAATTCGGCCTTGGTCTCGGGGGTCAGGGTGAACGGCGCCGGCCAGGCGGCCGGCGACGAAGCGCGCCCTTCCATGAGGGCGGTCAGATCGAGGCGGCGGTCCGGGTTGGGCTCGGGCACTGCGGCCAGAAGAGCGCGGGTATAGGGATGGACCGGATTGCGGAACAGCGCCTCGCGCGGCGCCAGCTCCACCAGCCGCCCGGCGCACATCACGGCAATGCGGTCGGCGATGTAATCAACGACCGCCAGATTGTGCGAGATGAAGATGTAGGTCAGGCCGAGTTCCTGCTTCAGATCCTTCAGGAAGTTCAGAATCTGCGCCTGGATCGAGACATCCAGCGCGGAGACCGGCTCGTCGAGCAGCAGCAGTTCCGGATTGAGGGCGAGGGCGCGGGCAATGCCGATGCGCTGGCGCTGGCCGCCCGAGAAGCTGTGCGGGTAGCGGTTGAGATAGCGCACATCGAGCCCGACCAGCCGCATCAGCTCGCGCACGCGCTCGGCGCGGGCTTCCGCGTTGCCGATGCTGTGCACCACCAGCGGCTCGCTGATGATGTCGAACACGGTCATGCGCGGATTGAGGGAGCTGAACGGATCCTGGAAGACGAACTGCACCCGCCGGCGGAACTCGGTCAGTTCATTGGGCTTGTAGTCGAAGACGTTGCGGACGGTGCCGCGGTCGTTGAACAGGACCTGCCCTTTGTCGGCGGAGATCGCCTGCAGCAGCATCTTCGAGAGCGTCGTCTTGCCGCAGCCGGATTCACCGACCAGGCCAAGGCATTCGCCGCGTTTCACGTCAAAGCTGATGTCGTCGACGGCAAGGACATAGGTTTCCTCGCCGCCGCCAAAGAAACCCGATTTGCGGATGGCGAAGCTTTTGCTGACATTGCGGACCGACAGCAGCGGCCCGGCGGCATCGGCGCCCTCCGGCCATTCCACGCGGGCATGCGCGAGCGCCGCGGAATCGTATTTGATTTCGCGGAGCGGCACGAGCCGCTCGCCGGGCGCCATGTCGAAACGCGGCACGGCGTTCAGCAGCGCTTTCAGATAGGGGTGGCGGGGATCGCGGAAGATGTCGTCCCGTGTGCCGGCTTCCATCACCTTGCCGCGATACATCACGACGACTTCTTCTGCGGTGTTGGCGACGACGCCGAGGTCATGGGTGATCATCAGGATCGCCATGCCGAGATCCTGCTGCAGATCCATCAGCAGCTTGATGATCTGCGCCTGGATCGTCACGTCGAGGGCGGTGGTCGGTTCGTCGGCGATCAGCAAGGCCGGTCGGCAGACCAGCGCCATCGCGATCATTGCGCGCTGGCGCAGACCGCCGGAAAGCTCGAATGGATAGGTGGAGAGCGCCTTGGTCGGATTCTTGAAGCCGACGCGATTGAGCATGTCGGCTGCGATCTCCTTACCCTCCTTCTCATCGCAGGTGCGATGGAGGTGCAGCGCCTCGCAGATCTGGTCGCCGACCGTATGCAGCGGCGACAGGGAGGTCATCGGCTCCTGGAAGATGATGGAAATCTGCCCGCCGCGGATACGGCGCATCGCCGCGCTGTCGGGGTCCAGACTGGCGATATCGGTAACGGTTCCTGACGTGCCTGGGCCCGGCTTGCTCGGGTCGTTGAACAGGATCTTGCCGTTGGCGACCCGGCCCGCGCGCGGCAGGATGCCCATGATCGCCTGGCTGATCACCGACTTGCCGGAACCGGACTCGCCGACCAGCGCCACGGTGGAGCCCGGGCGAATCCGGAAGCTCACGCCGTCGACGGCTCTCACGGCACTGTCGTGGATCTTGAACTCGATGGCGAGGTCCTGGACGGTGAGCAGGTTGCTCATGCGTCTTTCCAGGCCGTCGGCCCGCCGAGCAGCTCGATGCCGAGCGAGGCGAAATTGGTGCGGGTGATGTCGTTCAGAGCGATGCCGTTTTCCTCCACGGCGAGGGCCACCCGCCGGGCGACCTGCTCAAAACCGTCGAGGTTCGAATCGAGACGGATGGCGCGAACGGTGTCGCGCCGCTGCGGGTCGGACCCTTTCAGCGTCATCTGCATCCATCCCCCTGTCCGGTCCGTCTTGAGCGAATAATAGCGCAGATGGACCGCCCGGACATTTGCCCACGGCAAGCTAACGCGGCCCGGCGAAAAAAGCGATATGCCTTCCGAATCAACCACTACACGGGTTTGCTGGCGCTGCCAGGTGCGTATCCCAAAGGCAAGAAACAGGAACGCCACGGGGATCAGGACATAGAGCGCGAAGGACCCGCGCGGGACGGCCAGCGCCGGGCCGACCGTCAGGATCAGTCCAAGCCCGGCCCGCAGATAGTCGCCGCGCAGGGCGTTGGGCGGATAGCGAAACTCGGTCACGCCGCACCTTTGAGGCCGGAGGCCGGGAAAAGCTGGCGGGGATCGACCCAGCGGACCGCCGGATGACCCTGCAGGTGGCCGATGAAGCGGTCGGCGAAGGCCCAGGCAGGCTCGTCATGGGCCAGATGATGGGTCAGGAGGCCGGTCGGCTCGCTTCCATCGACGCGGCCTGCCCGCCTGGCGGCAAGATGGTCAATCGCAAGGTCGAGACAGGCCGCCTCGCCGAGAAAGGTGCGCGTGCCCCAGTTCATGATGTCGATATGCGTGTTCACCTGAATGAGACCCGTCGGCGGTGCTTTGCGGGGGCGGTCTGTCGAGAGTCCAACATAACCTGCCGCGGCGAGACCGGCGGCGATCCCCGGCGCGATGCGGTTATGCGGGGGGACCAGGACGCGCAGCCAGGTGCCGAACAGCCGGTCCATCGTGAACGCGCCGCGCACGAGCTCTCCGAGGACCAGGCCGGAAGGACGATGCGGGCCGAGCTCTGCTTTCGACTGGCCGGGACCGGCATGGTTGAGATGCGCCCAGCCGTGCTGGACAACGGCAACCCCGTCTTCGCTTTTGAGCCGTTCCGCGAGATCACGACCCGCGCGCGCCGGGATCACGGCCAGCATCAGCGGTGCCGTGTGTCTGCGCTGCAGCGCGATCAGGCGCTCCAGGGCCGGAGTAGCGGCAACCGCGTCGTCATCGCGCCACCAGAATTCGGCTGTCTTTCCTGACGCGAGCCACGCATCAAGTTCGGCAGTGAGATCGGACCAACCTGTCACGCGCTTACCCGCGCCAGCGCCGCTTTCAGCAGACGCGCGCTGTCCGCCGCGCCATCGCGCTTTAGGGCGCCGGTCTCCGGCCGCGGCGTCCGCCCGGCGCGGGTGATCGCATCAGCAAGCGTGGCGACGGTCAGCATGTTTTCGTCAACGACCTGTGCCCAGCCGCGCGCGGCCAGCGCTTCGGCGCGTTGCGCCTGCTCCGTCTCGCCGCCGGCAGCGATCGGCACCAGCACCGCGCGGCATTGGCTGTCCAGGATATCCATCACCGTATTGTAGCCGCCCTGCGAGACCGATACATGGCAGCGCCGGAGCAGATCCGGAAAATCAAGCCGGGCGGGCTCGACGATCAGCGTGGGACCGCTCGCCGCGTTCAGGCGTTCGCGCATCGCCTGCGGCAGATCGGCACCGACAAGAAGGCGCCAGACGCGACCCGCTTCGCATCCCGCCGCATGGGCGGCGAGGGCGGTTTCCAGCAGACGCGCGCCTACGGCACTGCCGCCCGCGGAAACAACGATTTCGTTCTCGCCGACGCCCGGTGGCGCCGCGAGTGTCGGGGACGGCGCGACATAGCCGGTATAGTGAACATTGGCGAGACCGCGCGCTGCCGGAAAACTGGCGGGCAGATCGATCAGCGACGGATCGCCATGAACCAGGACGCCGTCATACCAGGCCCGGACGCGCTCGATGGCCCGCTCGGCCTTGCGCGGATCGGACGGCGCGACCAGGACATCGCGCAGCGAGGCATAGATCAGCGGCCGTGGACGGGAAACGCGCGCGGCTTCGATCAGCGGCAGCAATTCGAATTCCAGCAGCCGCCGCCCGAAAGGAAACAGCTCCGTGATGAGGATGTCGGGCTGCATGGCGTGAAAGCGCGCCAGCAACGCATCGCGCCGCGCGGCCTTCCACAGGTCATCGACCGCCCGACCGTTTCCATCGAGGAGATTCTTGAAGGTCGCATCCGCGGTGCGCAGCGGCGGCAATTGCGTCAGGCGGGCCTTGCCGGTTTCAAGGCCCGCGATCGGCGTGCCGCCGGATACAATCTCGGTTTCAATCCCGGATGCGGCCAGGGCGGCGCCGATTGCCGCCGCGCGGCGCGCATGGCCGGTGCCCAGCAGATGCTGCACATGAATCAGCGCCCGGTTCATTTCAGATCCAGCGGAATATTCAATCTCACCACATCCGGCGTGCCATCGGCGCGCAGGCGGAACAGATGCAGCGCGTAGAGATCGAGGTCGTCGGGCGCGTCGTCGCGCATGTCCCAGCCGGTCGACAGCGCATACACGGACCGGATGACGCCGCGATGTGTCACGGCGATGATCGAGTGTGAATCCGCCGCTATCTCGCCCAGCAAGGGTGCGATGCGCGCCTGCACGTCGCGCGGGGACTCGCCGCCGGGCGGGCGGAAATCCAGTCCCAGTTTTTCGTTCTCGGTCAGTACGTCGCCGAATTGCCGGCGCAGGTCCGGCAGGGAATGGCCCTCGTATTCACCCCAATGCATCTCGATCAGGCGCGCTTCTTCGGTGGGCGACAGACCAAGCAATGCCGCCGTTTCGCGACAGCGCCTGAGCGGCGAGCACAGGGCTTTGAAATCGGCAACATCGTCCGGCAGGCGGCGCGCGGCAAGGTCCTGGCGGCTTTGCTCGCTCAGCGAAATATCCGCGTGGCCCTGCAGCCGCTTCGCTTTGTTCCAGTCCGTCGGCGCGTGGCGCAGCATCGCCAGCAACGTCATACCGGCGCTCCCTGCGCCATCGCCGCGGCCAGAATATCGTCGAGCCGCGCTGCGGCGGCGGGGAGATCGTGTTCGTTGACGATCTTCGTCAGCGCCGCGTGCGAGAGATCGTGGCGCCGCGACGGCTCATCCAGCAGCGAGCCGACCGCGGCCGCGAGAGCGGCGGCATCGCGCGGCTTCACCAGCAATCCCGTGCGGCCGTCGGCCACGATCTCGCCGACGCCGCCGACAGCACCGGCGACAACCGGAAGACCGGCGGCCTGCGCCTCGAGGATGGCCATGCCGTAGGCCTCGTTCACAGCGGGCCAGACCATCACATCCGATGCGGCATAGAGTGGCGGCAGTTCGTTTTCCGGCAGCGCGCCAAGATAGCTGACGCGGCGGCCGAGCGGCGCCAGCGCGTCCTCCACCTCCGCCCGGGCAGGACCATCGCCGGCCACCAGCAGAGTCCAGCGCTTGTCGAGCAGCCGGGTCAGCGAGTCTCCCAGCACCTTGTATGAGTCCAGCTTGTCGCCGTGTCGCATCATGGCAACGGCCAGCAGCCAGGGACGCTCGGGATCGAGCTTGTAGCGCCGCGCGATCTCGGCGCGATGGCCCGCGCGTTGGCGAGCCGCGTCGAGATAGGTCTTGGCGTCGAGGAACGGCTTCATCCGGTGCAGACGGTCCGGACGCGGAACATGCGGTGCAATCCCCGGCTCGTCGGCCGGGTTGAGCGAAACGACAGCCGCCGCGCGGCCAAGGGCGGCGACGGTCGCCGCATGGCCGATGCCCCAGGCGCTGCCAGCGCGTTTGTCGGCCACCGATGCTTCCAGAACGATATAGGGAATGCCGAGCTTCGCGGCGACGCGCGGACCGATCCAGTCCGGCGCCTTGTAGTAGAGGTGATACGTCACCCAGACCTGCGGCCGTTCCGCAAACGGGCGATCATGGATGCGATCCACGAAGCGGGCTGCGAGCCTGCCGCCGATTCCGGCGAGGCGGGACTGCCGGTCGCTGTCGCCGCTGCGATCGTGCGAGCGGAGCCGTGCCGCCAGTTCCGTCTCATGTCCCCGGCGCTCCAGCGCCTCGATCAGCAGCCGCGCCATGCGGCGGTCGCCGGACGGGACCGGATGATCGGGTGGTTTCAGCGGAGCATAGAAAGCGACGCGCATCGTGTTCCGTTATTCAGCCGCGATGCGCACGGCGGGAGCCTGCGTCAGCAGCGCGGCGATGCGGTCGTAACCGCGTTCCGCCTGGAAGCTGTGGGCGATGTGCTGGACCGCCGCGTTGCCGAGTGTCGCGCGTCTCTGCGGGTCGGCGATCAGGGCCGCCATCGCATCGGCGAGGGCGGCGCAATCGCCGCTGCTGACGAGCAGGCCGGTTACAGGCGTCACGAGTTCTGGAATGGCGCCGGCTGTCGTCGCGACAACCGGCAGCCCCTGGCTCATGGCCTCGGCGACGACATTGGGAATGCCGTCACGGTCGCCATCCGCCGTCACGCGGCTGGCCAGGACGAAGAGATCGGCGGCGCGATAAGCCTCGCGCACATCGGCTTCCGCGCGGCTTCCGCGCCACTCGATCCGGTCGGCAATGTTGAGTCGTTCCGCCTGTGCCTTGAGATCGGCCAGCAGCGGTCCGCCGCCGATATGCACAAAGCGCCAGGCCAGGTCGCGCGGCAGCAATGCAAGCGCACGCAGAAGATCGTCGAAGCCTTTCTTCGCGACCGCGCGCCCGACCGAGAGAATGGTCACGGAGGGTGAGGCAGGTCGCGGCGAGGCTGCCGGAAAACGGCCGGCATCGATGCCGTGATGCACAAGCTCCACAGGGCGGCGCGGTGACAGGGCGTTCAGATGATCCGCCCCGGCCTTTGTGCAGGTGACGACCCAGTCGGCATCCTGCAGCTTTTCGGCCTTTTCCCAGACGGGCGTGGTCCAGATGTCCTTGGCATGCGCCGAGGCACTCCACGGCAGTCCGCGCATGAGCGCGGCATAGCGCGTGACGGAGGCCGGCGTGTGCAGGAAATGCACATGCAGATGGACTATGTCGGCGGGCAGTTCGGC
This sequence comes from Alphaproteobacteria bacterium, assembly GCA_965279355.1. Taxonomy (GTDB): domain Bacteria; phylum Pseudomonadota; class Alphaproteobacteria; order CACIAM-22H2; family CACIAM-22H2. The sequence continues at coordinate 3,063,863 of OZ257155.1, forward strand.
GGCCAGCACCAGGGCCTGTCCGAAACGCCGCCCGCGATTGGGCGTGGGATCGCGCAACAGGTCGCGCCACCACGCCGCACGCGCCGCGCGGTAGCCGGGCAGGTGTCGCGATGTCCGCCAACCTCGCCAGACGCGAAGCGGCGCGCGCCAGAGGTATTCCGGAAGATAGGAAACCGGCGCTTTTACCGCGCGATTGATGTCATGCACGTGGCGGTCGGTGGGGTGGCGCAGCGAGTAGAGCCGCAGGCTCAAGCCACGGGCTTCGAGCCCGGCCAGTTCCTGCGCGATGAAGGTTTCGGAGAGGCGCGGCCATCCCTTGACGATCACCGCAATCGTGCGGCGACCCGTGTCGGATCGGTACTGGGCGGGTTGGTCGTGCATCGGCGGAGGCTCCGCCTTTTATAGCTGAAGCGGCGTGGTTGCGCCGCTCAGCGTCCGGCGCGACCGCCGACCACAGCCAGGCGCCGTGCCGGCGACTTGCGCTGGGTTTCCGCCGGCCGGTCCAGCCAGCGGCGGGCGAGGCGGTTGACGTTGTCCAAGCCGTCGAGCAGGCCGGGAACGACGACATCCGAGGGGCGGTCCTGGAACGGCAGTTCGCGGAGCGCCGCAGCCATCACGGCAGGATCGCGCGCCCCGTCATCGACCAGCATGCTGACCATCCCGAACTCCTGCGCCTGCCGTGCACGAATGAACTGCTCCAGACGCGGCTCGGTGCGCGGAACGATGATCGCGCGCTGATCGAAGGACAGGATCTCGCAGAACGTGTTGTAGCCGCCCATGGCGACGACGCCCGCCGCGCGGGCCATCAGGGTCTCCATCCGGGTGTCGAAGGTTATCGCCTCGACATTCGGCAACGCGGCGGCACGGCGGAGGAACTCGGCCTGCAGCTCCGGCTGCATGAACGGTCCCAGCACGAGCATGGCGCGGCACGGCTGATCGCGGTCGTATTCGTAGGCGCGCAGCACCCAGTCGATCAGCGTCTCGCCATCGCCACCGCCGCCAGTCGTGACGAGAATATAGGGATCGTTGGGGATGCTCAGCGGCGTGGTGAGCGCCATCGGTGCCGGTTCGAACCGGCGCAGATAGCCGGTGTAGCTGATCTTGCGCTTCACCATGCGCGTCACGTTCAGCCCGGCGAGTGGATCGCAGATCTGCGGCAGGCCGTAGACCCAGATATCGTCGTAGAGATCGCGCAGCGCCGGCAGGACGCGCTTGCGGCGCCATTCCGGCTCCAGCAGGGCGGGGTCGTCCATGACGTCGCGCAGTCCCAGCACCAGCGGGACGCCGCGCGCTTTCAGCATGGCGAGCGTGTCGGCGACTTCGCCGCGCAGCCCCAGCGGTTCCTTGTCGACCAGGAACAGGTCCGGGCGAAACGCATCCGCCGTATGCTGGATGATCGAGGCGCGGATCTTCAGCGTTTCGGTGATGTCGATATGCAGGTTGAGCGAGGTGTACTCGCCGTTGCGGAGCTTGATGACGCCCGGCATGCGGACGAAATCGACCCGCGCCTTGAAGTCGAAGCTGCCGATGATCGGCGAGCCCGAGAGGATGAGCACCGACATGTCCTTGTCGCGCTCGACGAGGGCATGCGCGATCGTACGGCAGCGGCGCAAATGGCCGAGGCCCATCGTGTCGTGGCTGTAGATGAGAACACGCGGCCCGCTCTTGCCGCGGCTCCCCCGAATTTCTTCCATTTTTTCGCCGGTCAAGGGCAGGTCCCCCGCCGTTGCTCCCCCGAGGCCGGTGACTATGCCACAGCGATGGGGGCGGTCAAAAACCAAGTTTCCTTGACAAATCAGAGACGAGCGGGCGCCTGGTTGCCCCAGGCGCAGTTATCCACACGGTAATTAGGCAGCTGCTGGCAGGCGATTTCATCCCCGTAATACATTGATATTAAACATAATATTTATAATACCGCTCTCCCCGGCTCAAAGCGCCCAAGCTGTGCTACCATGGAATTTGAGAAGGCCGCCGGGCAAGGGGCCCAGGCGGCCTGTCCGTTCGGAGGACGCGCATGGAATTCTGCCGCCGTTGGGTGGTGAAGTCGGCGCTGATGGTGGCTGGGGTCGGATGCTTGCCCACCCCGTCCCTGGCGCAGGATTTCTGGGTCCGCCAGCTTCGGGTATCGAAGCCATGGGCTGCCCCGACCGCAGCCGGCGCCACAAGCGCCGCTGTCTATATGACCATCGATAACCGCAGCGATGAAACCGACCGGCTTATGACCGTTCGCACGCCGGTGGCCGAACGCGTGAGGTTTGCCGAAGAGGAGCGCGGCAGCAGCGGCGTCACCCAGACGCTGGCCTATATCGAGCTGCGGCCCCGCCGCGAAACGCCCTTGCGGCCAGGACGTGTCCATCTTCGGCTCGAGGGTCTGAAGCAGCCGCTGGTCAAGGGCCGCCCCTTTACGATGACCCTTGTGTTCGGCAGCACCAACACGGTCGATGTCCGGGTCGAGGTCGACGATCGATAGAGCGCAGCGATAGAAGTCCGGCGGGCGGGCACGTACACTCGGCGGCATGAGTCGCCTCGACAGTTTCATCCGCCGACTTGAAGCGCAGCGCGCCTGTCTCGACGCCGCTCTTGTGGCGATCCGCGATGTACCGGGCGCGGTCCTCGAACTGGGCCTTGGCAACGGCCGGACTTACGATCATCTGCGCTCGCGTCTGAACGGCTCGCGCGAGATCTTTGCGCTGGATCGTCAGCTCGGCGCGCATCCGGACTGCATTCCGGACAAAGATCATCTTGTCCTCGGCGACTTCAGCGAAACGCTGCCGGTCCTTGCGCGTCGCCTGGCCGGGAAGGTCGCTTTAGTTCATGCCGATACCGGCTCCGGCGATTCAATGGCCAGCCAGGCGCAGGCCCGGCGGCTGGTTGAAATGCTGGTGCCGTTTCTGGCGCCCAACGCATTGATCGTGTCCGATCAGGACATGGCGCCGGACACCGCGCTTGGCTGGCGCAGCGAGAAACTGCCGGATGGCGTCCCGGCCGGGCGCTATCATCTTTATCGCAGCAAGAGCTCCGCTGCCGGACAGTAAAGCCCGACGTGTGCCGGATCAGAGCCGGATGTCGGTCACCACCGGGACGTGATCCGACGGCTGGGTCCAGTCCCGTGCGCCCTTGAAGATGTGCAGGGCGGCGACTGACGTCTTGAGGCCCTGCGACACCCAGACATGATCGAGGCGCCGGCCGCGATCGGATGCTTTCCAGTCGCTGTTGCGATAGCTCCACCACGTATAAAGCCTCGTCGGCTCGGGGACGAGGTGACGCGCGACGTCGACCCAGTCATGCGCGGCCAGCATCTCTTTCAGCAGATCGGTCTCGACCGGCGTGTGGCTGACGATCTTGAGCAGCTGCTTGTGCGACCATACGTCGGTTTCGTATGGCGCGACGTTCAGATCGCCGACCAGCACACGCGCCATGCCGCCGCGCTTCTGCTTTTCCCAATAGGCGGTCTGCTCGCGCAGGAAGCGCAGCTTGTGTTCGAATTTCGGATTGAGCGTGGGATCGGGAATGTCGCCACCGGCCGGCACATAGACGTTGTGCAGTTCGATGCGCTCCCTGCCGACTTCGACCTCCGCCTGGATGTGGCGGCAATCCATGCGGTCGCACCATCCGGGCGAGCCGATGGCATGCAGCGGACGGCGCGAGAGAATGGCAACGCCGTTGTAACCCTTCATGCCGCTGATCGCCTGGTGCGTGTAGCCAAGTGCGGCGATCGCATCGCGGGGAAAGAACTCGTCCGGCGTTTTTGTTTCCTGCAGGCAAATCACATCGGGTGATGTCATCGCCACCAGCTTCTTCACGATCGGCAGGCGCAGCCGCACCGAATTGATGTTCCATGTTGCGATGCGCAGCGTGCCCTTGGCCGCCGGCGGCATCTCCTTCAGCGCATAAGGCGCGGGGACTTCGTTTATGAGTGATGCTGGTTGCGCGGGGCGCGGCGTTTTCTTGATCGTGGTCATGCGTGCTTGTCGCGAAGCGGCGGCGTCGCGTCAAGAAGACCTGCAGAAAAAAGGCAAAATAAAAGCGCCCGGTCGGGGGGGAAGACCGGGCGCTCGAAGCCCTCGAAAGAGCCCGAAAGCGTCAGGGGAGCCGCTTTCGAACGACCGACCGAAGTCCGTCGCTTCTGAAATTCATATGGTCGTCAGGGCAAACCGGTGCAAGGGTCCGGGCCGTTTTTCAGGTCACATCTATTTGAGCCGGAATCTCAATCGCTTGCGAGAGAATCGCGGATTATCGCGAATGTCGTTTGTGGGTCTTGCTGCACCATCAAATGGCCACAGCCCGCGATTGTGGTGAAATTGCGGCGCGGTTGTGTTCCCCAACCGGCGCGGCGCGCCATCTCCGGCGCGAAGACAGTCATCCACGCTTTCGTCGGTTCGGCGGGATCGCCACCGACAATGTGCACGGAAACGTCGGCGGGAAAATCCGGCAGCGCGCGAAACGTTGTATCGGTCGAGCAGTTCTCGAACGTCGCCGCTTCGATCTCAGGCGTACAAGCGAGCGTATAGCCGTCGTTTACCGGACGCAGAACGGAATTCGCATAAGCCAGCATGTAATCGGGACCGATGCCGCGAAAGACGCTGCGTCCTGTGAGCGCTTCGGCAAACGCTTGCGGACTCACCCAGTCGCGCCGCCGGCGTTTCGCGCCGGCAATGGTCTTGTTGTCCTGCGTGATGAGCTCGGCATAACCCGGCGTGTCCGACGTCGGAAAAATCGGCGGCTCGAACGCGACGACGCTCCGCCACGGCGAGGTGTCAAATTCAGTCCGGTACAGCGACCCCAGCCGCAGCATCGCCGCGGCGTTCAGTGAATGGCCGGCGAAATGGATCGGCCGCCCGTTGGTACGTGCCGTCACCGCGCGGCCGATCGTCGAGAGGTCGAGCGCGTAAGGATCGATAGAGTAGAGGCTCAGCGGTTCGGGTCGTGAGTCGCTGCCGCCATGACCGCGTGCATCGAAGGCAAAGACATCGGCATGTTCGGCGAGGCGCTGCAGCAGTGGCAGATAGGCGCCGGCGGCGAAGCCGCAGGCATGGCCGACAAGCAGGACCGGCCCGTCGCGGCGTGAGGCGCGCAGGTGATACAGCGCCAGCCGGAATCCATCGGTCCCGGCAACCGGGATGGCTTCGGCAATATCGTCAGGGATTGAAACGAAGGAAAACACGCGAGGGCGACCCTAACCGGGCGGCGCTGCGTCGGCAACGTCAGCGCGTCGGATTGTCCGGGAAGGTCGCTGCGTCGCGGAAGACGAAAAGTTGCGGATCGAGCGAGAGGCCGGTCTGCGCTTCGGAGAGCTGGACCCGCGTCTGCTGTCCCTGCCCGTCGGTGACCTGCCAGTTGATCAGGCCGAACGGCCGATCGCTGAACACGAACGTCACCTCGCCGGCGCGGGGATCCTTCGACTGCACCATCGAGACGCGCAGGACGGCGGGGCCGCGCTCGACCCGGGTCACCGTGACGTCGCCCGACAGCTTGATGTTCTCGCGGACCAGCAATCCGGCCGGCGTCGAATCCAGCGGCAGGTAGGCCGGCGTCTTCAGCGCGCGATCGAAATGAATCAGGAAGCTGCCGTTGGAAATCAGCAGATTGGGATTGGGCGCATCGTAATCGAGCCGCAGCTTGCCCGGCCGCGACAGAAAGAACGTCCCCTCGGCGGTGGCGCCGCGGCTGTCGATCTGCAGGAACCGCGCGCGCAGGGTGCGCAGCTGGTTGAGGTAGGTCTCGACCCGTTCGACATCCGCCTGCTGCTCGGGCGTGATACGGCGCGGCGCCTGCGCCAGGACCGGACCGGCGAACGCGGCCGCCCCAAGCCCAAGCAGGGCCTGGCGACGGTTGAGGGCAAAGGGGAAAAAGCGAGGCACGTCGGAGATATAGGCGTCGCGGCCGGGACGGACAAGTTGTCACGGTAGCATCGCCTTAATAAAAAAGGCTGTCACCCCGGCGAAAGCCGGGGCCCAGGAATCCCGTCGGTGCCGAAGAGGCCAAGGGACGTCCCAGTGTGCGGCGGAACTGATTCGTTACCTGGGCCCCGGCTTTCGCCGGGGTGACAGTGGTATTTACTCTAAGCCGCGTAATCGCCCTTCGGTGCCAGCACTTCGCGCTTGCCGACATGGTTGGCGGCGGTGACGACGCCGTCCGCTTCCATCTTTTCGACGATGCGCGCCGCGCGGTTGTAGCCGATCTGCAGGTGGCGCTGGATGAAGCTGGTGGAGCATTTGCGCTCGCGCGCGACCAGCTGCACCGCCTGATCGTAGAGACCGTCGCCGGACCCGCCGCCTTCGCCACCCTCGCCGAAGGTCTGCGGGGCTTCTTCTTCGGCCGTGATGTCCTCGATGAACTCAGGCTCACCCTGTGCCTTGAGGAAGTTCACCACCGATTCGACTTCCTTGTCGGAGACGAACGGCCCGTGGACGCGGGTGATACGGCCGCCGCCGGCCATATAAAGCATGTCGCCCTGGCCCAGCAGTTGTTCGGCACCCTGCTCGCCCAGGATGGTGCGGCTGTCAATCTTCGACGTCACCTGGAAGGAGATGCGCGTCGGGAAGTTTGCCTTGATCGTGCCGGTGATGACGTCGACCGAGGGACGCTGTGTCGCCATCAGCAGATGGATACCCGCGGCGCGCGCCATCTGCGCCAGACGCTGGATCGCCCATTCGACGTCCTTGCCGGCAACCAGCATCAGGTCGGCCATTTCGTCGACCACCACCACGATGAAGGGGAGGGGGGTCATGTCGAGCGGCTGATCCTCGAAGATCGGCTTGCCGGCTTCGTCGAAACCGGTCTGTACGCGGCGGGTCAGCGCCTCGCCCTTCTTCTTGGCTTCGACCAGTCGCGCGTTGTAGCCGGCGATGTTGCGCACGCCGAGCTTCGACATGGCGCGATAGCGGTTCTCCATCTCGCGCACCGCCCATTTCAGGGCGACGACGGCCTTCTTCGGATCGGTGACGACGGGCGCCAGCAGATGCGGGATGCCGTCATAGACGGACAGTTCCAGCATCTTCGGATCGACCATGATGAAGCGGCAATCCGCCGGCGACAGGCGATAGAGCAGCGACAGGATCATCGTGTTGATCGCCACCGACTTGCCCGAGCCGGTGGTGCCGGCGATCAGCAGATGCGGCATGCGCGCAAGGTCGACGACCGTCGGCTGGCCGCCGATATCCTTACCCAGGGCGAGTGACAGGTTCTGGCCGGTGCGGTCGATCCGCTCGTCCAGCATGTCGCGGAAGAAAACGGTTTCGCGATTGCTGTTGGGCAGTTCGATGCCGATGACATTGCGGCCGGGAACGACGGCAACGCGAACCGACACGGCGCTCATGGACCGCGCGATGTCGTCGGAGAGGCCGATGACGCGGCTGGTCTTGGTGCCGGGTGCAGGCTCCAGCTCGTAGAGCGTGACGACGGGGCCGGGGCGGACCTTGACGATCTGTCCCTTCACGCCGAAATCGTCGAGCACGGATTCCAGCAGGCGCGCGTTGCGGGCCAGCGCATCGTCGTCGACCGGGATCGCGCCGGAATTCTTCGGCAGGGCCAGCATGTCGAGCGGCGGCAAGCGATAGCCGCCGCGTGTGGCGAGATCGAGGCTCGCCTGCTTCTTGGCGGGCTTCTTGATGACGGGCTCGGCCGTGCGCGGCACGACAAGATCGGCTGGCGGCGGCTTGCGTTCGATTTCGGGCTCATCGTCTACCGCTGTCGCGATGGGATCACTGTCCCCATCCATGCGGGGTTCGAGACGCTCGCGTTTGGCGGCCTTGCGGGTCTGCGCGCGTTCAACAGCGGGATCACCGAATTGCGGGCGCCATGCCGAAAGCTGCCACGCACCGCGCCATGTGTAGCCGATGCCAAGTTTGGTCAGGCGCGCGAGCGCACGCCATTCGCCGCGCGTGACAGCGAGGGCGAAGACGAATAGCGCTGCGGTGACGGTTGCCGCAAACATCGCCACCACTGGGGCCCCAAGGCCCCAGCTGGCGGCAACGCGGGTCACACCACCCAGGAACAGATGACCAACAACACCGCCGAGGCTGGCGTCGAGCGGACGCGGCATGCCGGCCGGCGGCGGCAGGACTGAGATCGCCATCGCGGCGAGCAGCACCATCGCCGGCAGGAAGGCGAGACGCACCCACCACAGCGGCAGACGATGCGCGCGGAACAGGCGCCATCCCCAGGCGAACAGCATCAGCACGATGACGGCGCTGCCGAGCCCGACGGTCTGCAGCAGCAGGTCGGCGGCAATCGCACCCAGGCGGCCCATGAGATTCTGGACGCCGGAATCGGTGGCGTGACTGAGCGAGGGATCGGCCGGCGTGTAGCTGGCCAGCGCAATCGCCAGCGCGCCGCCGATGGCAATCAGCACCAGGCCGGCCAGTTCGATCGCGCGGCGGCGAACGAAGATGCTCGCGCCTTCGGGAAAGAGTTGCGCGCCGTTCCGCACATTGATCGCTCGCGTTGCCATCGCTTGACCCTCGTCCTGCTTAAAGACGTCCTGAGTTACAGAATATTCGCGACGCGCTGCAGCGCCGCTTCGGTGGTTTCCAGATCGTGCACCAGCGCCAGCCGGATGAATTGCGTGCCGCCATTGTGGCCCGCCTTGTCCGGCCGCGTGATGTAGCCGCCGGGCAGAACCTTCACCGCGGCGTCCGACCACAGCTTGAGCGTTGCCGCTTCGCCGTCGCCGACATCGAGCCACAGAAAAAATCCGCCCTCGGGCGTGTAGTACGAATGCTTGCCGCCCAGCACGCGCTCGGCGATCGTGAACTTCTGGCGATAGAGCGCGCGGTTTGGTTCGACATGATCGTCGTCGTTCCATAACGCGGTCGCGGCTTCGAGTGCGCCATAGGGCGTCGCGGCGGCGCTGTAGCTGCGCAGGCGCGCGAGCTTGCCGATGGTTTCCGGTGAGCCGACCGCGAAGCCCGAACGCAGACCGGCCGCGCTCGAACGCTTGGAGAGCGAATGCAGCGCCAGGATGTTGTCGAGACTGCCGCCCAGAGCCGCGGCCGCTTCCAGTACGCCGGGCGGCGGCGCGTGGGTGTAGATCTCGGCGTAGCATTCATCGACGACCAGCAGGAAGTCGTGCTTGCGCGCCAGACGCACGGCGTCCTTGAGATACTCAAGATCGGCGCAGGACCCCTGAGGGTTCGCCGGCGTGCAGAGATACATGAGCTGCGTGCGCGCCAGTGTCGCCGCGTCGATCTTGCCGAGATCGGGCAGAAAGCCGTTGTCGCGCGTCGCCGGAAGAAAGCAGGGCTCGGCGCCGGCCATGACCGAGGCGCCGTAATAGACCTGGTAAAACGGATTGGGCATCAGCGCCAGCGGCAGCGCGCCGCCGGTCGAGACCGGTGTCACCGCGATCAGGGCTGCGATGAACAGGCCTTCGCGCGTTCCAGCGCACGGCGCGATCTGGCGTTCGGGATCGACCATGCCGGGCGGCAGGCAATACCGCCGCTGGAGCCAGCCGGCGCAGGCAGCGCGAAAGGCAGGGGTTCCCGCCACCGGCGGATACCGATTCCAGTCATTGGCATTGCGCGCGATGATCTCGTGCACGAACGCCGGGGGCTGGTGCTGGGGTTCGCCGACCGACAGGATCACGGGCGGCAGATTGGCGCGCGGAGTTATTGGCTCGAGCAGGGCATTGAGCTTCGAAAAGGCATAATCGCCAAGGAGATCAAGGCGGTTATTGAGCATTCCAAATCTATAGCACGAACTTGAATCCGTGCCCGCTCAAAAGTGGTTAAGCTTCGAAGTACAAATCGAAAACAAGGGTATAACCTGGACTCTTAAAGTACAAGCTGAACTAGCGAGATACCCGCTGCCTATAGCGGTGGAGAACATCGTTCCCCCCTACATACCCGAGTCGCACCGAGTCGGAACCTGAACGAGAACAAAGGCTTAGCCGGGCGGAGTATTTTACCGCTCCGGGATCCTCCAAGAGGCCGCCTGCCGCAATTTGGGCTGTCCCGGCGGCTAAATCCCGTCGAGTCGCTGTTTTTTGAGCGAACTGAGCGAACCGGCGGTCGATCCCGTGGTCGAGAGGCTTGAAGTGCGCGGGGAAACCGGCGGCCGGTTTAACCGAAAACCGCATTCTATTGGGGTGCGGAACGCCGTTCTCCCCAACATACCCGAGTCGCCGGGGATGCAGAACCGAATGGGAACAATGGCTTAGAGGGGCGGCCGAATTTGTCGGTTGAATAGCTCGTTGCCATGAACCGAGGCCAATAAAAAAGGGGCGGCCCGAAGGCCGCCCCCAGTCGTTTAGAGAGGAACTCTAAGCGTACTTACTGGATCGTCTCGCCGTGCAGCGCGAGGTCGAGACCATCGCGTTCGGCTTCTTCGGCAACCCGCAGGCCCATGATCGCATCGAGGACCTTGAGGATGATGAAGCTGACGACCGCGCAGTACACGATCGTGACGGCGATGCCTTCGATCTGCACCAGGAACTGCGCACCATTGCCGTAGAGCAGTCCGGAGATGCCTTCCGGCGCCGCCGTGGTGGCCGAGAGGGCACCCACCGCGAACACACCCGTCAGCAAGGCACCGATGATGCCGCCAACGGCGTGCACGCCGAACACGTCGAGCGAGTCGTCGTAGCCGAGCATGCGCTTGAGGCTGGTCGAGGCCCAGAAGCAGATCACGCCGGCAACGATACCGATGATCAGCGCGCCGCCGGGGAACACGAAGCCCGCCGCGGGGGTGATGGCGACGAGACCGGCCACCGCGCCCGAGATGATCCCGAGCACCGACGGCTTGCCGCGTGCGATCCACTCCGCGAACATCCAGGCCAGCGCTGCAGCCGCAGCGGCGATCTGGGTGACGGTGAAGGCCATGCCAGCGCGCGCACCGGCCGCACCGGCCGAACCCGCGTTGAAGCCGAACCAGCCGACCCACAGCAGGGAGGCGCCGATCACGGCGAGCGTCAGGTTAAAGGGCGCGAAGTTGTCGTGCCCGAAGCCCTTGCGCTTGCCGAGAACCAGGGCCGCCACCAGGCCGGCGATGCCAGCATTGATGTGGACCACGGTGCCGCCGGCGAAGTCGAGGACGCCCCAGCCGAACATGAAACCGTTCGGATGCCACACGGAATGCGCGATCGGCGCATAGACGAGCAGCGACCACAGACCGGTGAACCACAGCAGCGCCGAGAATTTCATGCGGTCGGCAAATGCGCCGCAGATCAGCGCCGGCGTGATGGCGGCAAAGGTCATCTGGAAGGTCATGAAGACCGGCTCGGGAATGGTGAAAGCGACCGCTGCGTCACCCGTACCGAGGGTGAAGGGCTTGTCCCATTCCATGCCGCTCAGCAGGAAGCGGCTGAAGTCGCCGATGTAGGCGCCGCCTTCACCGAAGGCGAGGCCGTAGCCGACGATTGTCCACAGCACCGTAATGAGGGCGGTGATCGCAAAGGTCTGCATCATCGTCGCCAGCACGTTCTTTTTGCGAACCATGCCGGCATAGAAGAGCGCGAGGCCCGGGATCGTCATCATCATGACGAGGGCGGTGGAGGTCAGCATCCACGCCGTATCGCCGGTATCGATTTTCGCGTCCTGGGCCAGCGCGTCCGGTGCGTACCCGCACAGGATCGCCAACATGGCCACGGGGGCCGCACGGCCCAGCCACCTGCCAATCTTGGTCATCAGTCACTCCATGAAGCATGAGAAGTCGGTCGAACCGGGCCCGACCTTATGGTCGCCCCCGCCTGGCCGGCCCGTCCGCATTTCCAGTGCGGTAAGAGCCTAGACCGCTAACTATTCATCAAGATTCGTGCCACTAGCGGCTTTGGCCCAATCGGGCTGTGGGCAGGCTAGCGCAGGGGGTTTTGTGCGAAAACCGGTGCCGCGGGATTAAACTCTCGGCAACGGCGCCGTAACATGACTATTTTATAGGCAGATATGCCGTAGTGTGAAACCACCCTGAATCAAAACGGGGCCCGCAGGCCCCGTTCGATGCGTACGCTGCCTAGGATTACAGCGCGTCGGCGTTGGTCTCGCCGGTCCGGATACGGACGGCGTGGCCCAGATCGTAGACGAAGATCTTGCCGTCGCCGATCTTGCCGGTATTGGCGGCCTTCTGGATGGATTCGACCACCCGCTCGACCATGTTGTCGGCAACGGCCACTTCGACCTTCACCTTCGGCAGGAAGCTCACCGAGTACTCCGCGCCGCGGTAAATCTCGGTTTGTCCCTTCTGCCGGCCGAAACCTTTGACTTCGGTAACCGTCAAACCCTGGACGCCAAGCGTGGTGAGGGCTTCGCGCACCTCATCCAGCTTGAAGGGCTTGATCACGGCCATGACCATCTTCATAGGAGTGTCCTTCCCGCTCTGTTTCGCTGTAACGGTTTGACCCCAACCCCCCACGGAGCGTGGCCACGACCGATGGTAAAGAGGAATGCTATCACGGGGACAGCACTACCCCAATCCAAGTGTTTTCAAGAACCGTGCCGTTCGGGCAAGCGTGGGATCGCGCTCTGGACACACAGCTTTGCGTACGCGATGGTCAAATCATGAGCAGTAGCGATCCGGATGTCCTGATTGTCGGCGGTGGCCTCGTCGGGCTCACCCTCGGCCTGGCGCTCGGCGGCGCCGGCCTCTCTGTGGCGATTGTGGATCGCGAGCGGCCTGACGCCGCCGCGGCTGACGCTTTCGACGGTCGTGCATCGGCCCTGGCCTGGGGCTCGGTCCGCGCCTTGATGGGAATCGGTCTCTGGGACCGCCTGGCGCCACATGCGCAGCCGATCAACGACATCCGCGTCACCGACGGCGATTCGCTTCTCTTTCTTCATTACGATCACCGGCAGACGGGAATCGTGCATGACGGCACCGCGGCCCCGCTCGGCTACATCGTCGAGAACCGCTTCACCCGCCGCGCTCTGTATGCGGCTGTTCGGGATGTGCCGTCCATCCGGCTGATCGCGCCGGCGGATGTCGCGACGCTGGAGCGACAGACCGCGACGACGGTTGCGCATCTGACGGATGGAACGACCCTGCGCGCGCCATTGGCGGTTGCCTGCGACGGCCGTGAATCGCCGTTGCGGACCGCGGCCGGCATCACAACGGTTCGCTGGCCCTATCCGCAGACCGGCATCGTCTGTGCCATCGCGCACGAACATCCGCATGAGGGCATCGCGCATGAGCGGTTTCTGCCCGCCGGCCCGTTTGCCGTCCTGCCGCTGCCGGACAGTCCGGAGGGCGAGCACCGTTCTTCAATCGTGTGGACTGAACGTAGTGAGCTGGCGCCGGCGATGCTCCAACTCGACGACGATGCGTTTGCCGTGGAGATTGCGCATCGCTTCGGTGATGGTCTCGGCAGGATCCGCGCGACAGGTCGCCGCTGGTCGTATCCGTTGGGCCTGATCCATGCGCAGAATTATGTTGCGCACCGCCTGGCCCTTGCGGGCGATGCGGCGCATGGCATTCATCCGATCGCCGGGCAGGGATTGAATCTCGGCCTGCGCGATGTCGCGGCGCTCGCGGAATGCATCGTCGATGCTTCGCGGCTCGGGCTCGATATCGGTGTCGGCGAAGGTCTGGCCAAGTACGAGCGCTGGCGGCGGGTCGACAACCTGCTGCTGGTCGCCGCGACCGACGTGCTCAATCGTCTGTTCTCGAACAACATCGCGCCGGTGCGCCTTGCGCGCGATCTTGGCCTTGGCGCCGTCGAGAAACTGCCGCCGCTGAAGCGGCTGTTCATGCGTCACGCAATGGGACTGCTCGGCACGTTGCCGCGACTGGTGCGCGGCGAAGCGCTGTGACGCTCTACGCCTGCGTGTCGACCGTCAGAATATATTTATAGAACACCTCGTCACGCGCGTAGCCGCAGGCTTCGTAAAGCCGTTGCGCGACGGTATTCGTACGCTCGGTGGTGAGTTCGAGGCGGACGGCGCCGCTGGCGCTGGCAAAATCGCGGGCTTTATCCATCAGCTGCCGCCCGACGCCGTGCCCGCGTGCCGTATGCGCGACGAACAGATCGTTGAGAATCCAGATCGGCCGCATCGAGACCGATGAGAGCGACGGATAAAGCTGAACGAAGCCGGCTTCCTCGTCTCTTACGCGCGCAAGAAAGATGACGGAGTCGCGGCGCTCCTGCCGCGTGCGGATGAAGTTGCGCGCCGCATCGAGATCAGGATGCTGGCGGTAGAAGACACGATAGGCGTCGAAGAGGCGCGCGACCGGTTCAAGCTCATCCGGTCCGGCGGTGACGATCTCGATCGCGTGGGATGCCATTGGTTAGCTCGCGGATTTGCGGGCAGGCGGGTCGCGCGACAGGTTCTTCGCTTTAAGCGCGTCGAGATAGTCCTTCCAGACGCGCTCCCGGTTCTCGCCCAGATGATAGAGATATTCCCAGCTGTAGATTCCAGTATCGTGCAGGTCGTCGAACTTGATGCGGACGGCATAGTGACCGACCGCTTCAAGTTCCATGATGCCGACATGGCGGCGCCCGCTCACGGTCTGCTTCTGGGACGGTCCGTGCCCCTGCACCTCGGCCGAGGGACTTTCCACGCGAAGGTATTCGGCCGGATAGACGAAGGTGCGGCCATCTTCGAAATCGACCTCAAGAAGCTTTTCGGATTTCTTGAGGCGGATCTCCTTCGGCCAGCGCTGCGTGCCGAAGGTCTCGCTCATCGGGGCTCGGTAGCGGGAGGCGTGTCGTCCAGCTTGCGTGCCTCGTCGATCAGCATGATGGGTATGCCGTCACGGATCGGATAGGCAAGGCCGGCCTGCTCGCTGATCAATTCCTGCCGTGCCGCGTCGTAGCGCAGCGGGCCCTTGGTAAGCGGGCAGACAAGGATTTCGAGCAGTTTCGGATCGACAGCCATTCAAGGCTCCTGGCGGACTCGGGTGTCGGCGCATCGTCGCCGTCCGCCCCCGGGACGTCAATGGCCGTGCGGCCTTCCGGATGGGACGGATCAGTGCTTGGCCGGCGCGCCGTCGTGGCCGGCGCTGGCCATCTCGATCAGCGCGGTTATTGTGCGCGCCCGCTCGGCGAGGCTTGGGGCTTCCAGCAGGGCCTGCTTTTCCTGCGGGGCGAAGGGGCACATCATCGACAGCATTGTGACAAGGCGCTCGTTCGGCGTCTGCGTTACCGCGTCCCAGTCCGTCTGGATGTTCCGCACCGTGAAGTAGACACGGAGCGATGTCAGCAGCCGCTCGCGGTCGATCTGCGGCTCTGCAATCTCGCCGCGCAGATCGGTCTCCCACGCGGCGAAATCGGGGACGGCCCGGCGATAGCCCCGCAGCGTCGGAAGCTCCTCCGTCATGGTGAAGCGGCAGAGTCCGCGCAGGGTGATGAGGAAACGTCCGTCCTCGGTTTCACTGAAGCTGACGATGCGCCCGGCGCAGCCGGTGGGGTAAAGCGGCGGCGGGGGCGGGACGACATTGCCGCGGGTCATGCCTTCGGCATTGGCTTCGCGGGGCTGGATCATGCCGATCAGCCGATCGCGCGCCGCCAGCGCATCCTCGATCATCGCAACGTAGCGCGGTTCGAAGATGTTGAGCGGCAGCTGCCCGCCCGGCAGGAGCAATGCGCCGGTCAGCGGAAAGACGGGGATCGTCTTTGGCAGATCGGCAAGGTCGAGAGGCTGGCCGCTGCGCGCGGCCATCAGGCGAACATCAGTGACGACAGACGCTTGCGACTGCTGACCGTGAGTGCGTGCATCGGGCCCAGAGCCTCGAAGAATTTCACAAGCTGCTTGCGGGCCGCCTCGTCGTTCCATTTGCGGTCGAGCTTGTAGAGCTCCAGCAGCTGGTCGACGGCCTTCTCCTGCTCGCCACCGGCAAACAGGGCGACGGCGAGATCGAGCCGAGCCTCGTGGTCCTTCGGATTTGCGGCGAGGCGCTTTTCCAGTTCGGCATGATCGCCGACCTTGGCGCCCTGTTCGGCGAGGTCGAGAGCCGAGAGTGCAGCGGCAACCTCTGCATCCTTTTCGGCTTCCGGGGGCAAGCCGGCGAGAAGCGCCTTGGCTTTCTCAAGGTCGCCATTGTCGAGATAGACGCGCGCCAGACCGGCCGCCGCGCCGGGATTGGCCGGTTCGCGCGCCAGGACCTGGCCGTAGATGGCGGTCGCGGTACCGAAGTCGCCGGCTTCCAGCGATGCCTTCGCATGCTCAAGCGCCTGCTGGATCGGCGAGGGCTGTGCTGCTGCGGGTCCACCGAGGCGCTTGAGGAAGGCCTTGATCTGGCTTTCCGTCTGCGCGCCGACAAAACCGTCCACCGGACGCCCGCCCTTGAAGGCAAACACGGCGGGAATGGACTGGATGCGCAGCTGCTGCGCGATTTCAGGATTGTCGTCGATGTTGACCTTGACCATCCGGACCGCGCCGTTCGCTTCCCGAACAGCCTTCTCGAGCATGGGCCCGAGCTGCTTGCAGGGCCCGCACCACGGCGCCCAGAAATCGACGATGACCGGCACGTCCTTCGAAGCATCGATGACATCGACCATGAAGGTGTCGACGCCGCTGTCCTTGATGAGATTGGGGTCGACCTTTGTCTGGGCGGCGCCGATGAGCTGTTCCATTGGTGCGGATATTCCTTTTCGGCCGCGGAAAGGCGGCTACCGTTCATAAATGGCGATTTTCAGCGCGTCTGACAACCCTGCCTTCGCGCTTTCGCGCTTCGGCGGGCAAGCCCTGCCGGGGACAAAGGCATGAGCGGGCTTGGGCGCCGAAGCTTTAGCGAAGGCGGCCGAAGGCGGATCAGCTCGCGCGGGCGAGACCGACCGGACAGGACACGCCGGTGCCGCCGAGGCCGCAATAGCCATTCGGATTCTTCGCCAGATACTGCTGGTGATAATCCTCGGCGTAGTAGAACTCGGGGGCCGGCAGGATTTCCGTGGTGATTGCGTCGTAGCCGGCGCGCTTCAGCTCTTTCTCGTACCGGGCCTTGGAGGCTTCGGCCTGCCGCTGCTGTTCGTCCGAGAAGGTATAGATGCCGGATCGGTATTGGGTTCCGGCATCGTTGCCCTGCCGCATCCCCTGCGTGGGGTCGTGGCTTTCCCAGAACAGCTTGAGAAGCTTCTCGTAGCTCACGACCTTGGGGTCGAACACCACCAGCACCACCTCGTTGTGGCCGGTCTGCCCCGAGCAGACCTCTTCATAGTCGGGATTCGGGGTCACGCCGGAGGCGTAACCGACGGCCGTCGAATAGACCCCCGGCATCTGCCAGAAAATCCGCTCCGCGCCCCAGAAACAGCCGAGACCGAAGATTGCCTGTTCCAGGCCGGCCGGAAACGGCTGTTGCAGGGTATGACCGTTGACGTAGTGGCGCGGCGGGACCGGCATTTTCTGGGCCCGGCCGGGCAGCGCCTCGGCGGCGGTGGGGAGGGTCAGTTTCTTCTGGGGGCGCATCCACATAGCACCGTTTCTCCGCTTCGCTCGGGGGGCTCCAAAGACTGTATCGGAGGCCCAGTTTAGGGGTCTCGCGGCCGCTTGCAATCCCGCCGGAAAACAATATGATCGCCGCGCTTTCAGACCCCCCCTATATGGGGACTGAACGCCCGCGGGAGTAGCTCAGGGGTAGAGCATCACGTTGCCAACGTGAGGGTCGAGGGTTCGAATCCCTTCTCCCGCTCCATTTTCTTCAAAATGGTCAGCGACCGCGAGAAACTGAAGCGAGCCTGTTTTGCGCAGGTCGCTTCAGCTTGCTCCCGGCCGTAGCGTCGTCCTGAAGAAACTCATCGTCCGCGACCAGGCGAGGTCGGCAGCCTGTTTGTTGTAGCGGGCACCCGCAGTGTCGTTATGGAACGCGTGCTCGGCGCCTTCGTAGACGAACGTTTCGTGAGAGACACCGGCGGCTTTGAGGGCCGCCTCATAGCCGGCGATACCGGCGTTGATGCGCGGATCGTTGCCTGCGAAGTGCAGCTGAAGTTTGGCCTTGATGCGCGGCGCATCGGCGGAGTCGGCAACCAGGCCGTAGAAGGGTGCTGCCGCGTTCAGATCGGGCGCGTGCACGGCCAACTGGTTCACCATGCCGCCGCCCCAGCAGAAACCGACCGCGCCGACTGTACCCGAGGCGTCCGGACGACTCTTCAGATAGGCAACTGCCGCGACGAGATTGGCGATGGTCGAATTGCGATCAAGCTTGCTGATCGCATCGCGGGCTGCATCTTCGTTGGCCGGCGTGCCGCCACTGGGCGACAGCATGTCGACGGCCAGTGCCGTGAAGCCTTCAAGGGCGGCGCGGCGGGCAACGTCTTCGAGATGCGGATTGAGGCCGCGATTTTCATGGATGACGATCACGCCGGGCCGCCGGGCGGGTCCTGATTTCGGAACGGCGGCATAGGCCTTGATGTCGCCGGTTGCGCCCTTGTAGGTGACATTTTGCGTCGTCAGCCGGGCATCCGTTGGCGCCACGATCTGGGCCTGGGCGTAGTTGTTTTCCAGGAGCGGCAGGACCGCGCTGGCCGCCGCTGCGCCACCTGCGATGATCGCCAGCCGCTCCAGAAAAACACGCCGTTCGAGTGGCTTATGCGTGTACTCGTCGTAAAGCCGGATGATCCGTGGATCCATGACGCGCTCCCCTGATTAGGCCGCATTTATTTCAAAGACTTCGTGGCATTAACCACACGCAATTGTAACGCCGAAATTAGCAAATTCTTAGGGCGCGCGTGACTGAATCGACGCCGGTCGATCACAGGTTCGTGCCCGCAGGAAAAACCGCTGCGGTGGGGAAGTATTCGGGATGGAAATGCGCGACATCGCGACATCGGCGCTGACACGCGAGTCGTCGCCGAGCGATGCGCCTGCGGCCTCTCGGCTGCCGGCGTTGTGGCGCCGGCTGAAGCAGGTCAGGCCGAGCCATCTGCTGGTGGGATTTGGATCGGGGCTTATCCTGATCGGTCTGGCCGCGACTGCTGCGCTTATCTGGCAAATGCGCGTCGCGATCGTCGACACAACCGTCGAGGAGCTGAGCCGGCTGAACCTTGTGCTGGTTTCGCAGATGGCGCGCACAGTCCAGAACACGGATCTTCTGCTGCAGACCACAGCCGAGACTTACCAGCGCCGAGAGGCAGCCCGTGACCTCGATCCGCAGGAGATGCATATTCTCATGCGGGAGCGCGTCACGGCGATGCACGGTTTGATTCGCGGCCACGCAATTGCAGGCCCCGACGGTTCTCTTCGTCATTCAGCGAGCCGTTATCCGGCGGGCCCCCTTAATCCAAGCGACCGAAGCTACTTTCAAGTCCACCGCGAGAATCCGTTTGCCGGCCTCTATATCTCCGAGCCTATGGCCAGCCGAAATAACGGCGAATGGGGAATCTATATCTCGCGCCGGCTGAACGATCCCCAGGGCGGCTTTGCAGGAATCGTTTTCGCGGGCATCGATCCCGGCCTTCTCGCGGAGCAGTTTTCCGCGCTGAAGCTTGGAGCTGGCAGTTCCGTTTCGCTTCTGCGCAACGACGGTCTCATCCTGGCGCGGTCGCTGAACAGTCCTCTGGGCGGACAGTCGGTTGCGGGCTACGGGCTCTTCCGGGATCTGCGTCCGGGGACCGACGGTCTGCACGGACGCGAAGCAGCGCCGCCGCTGGGACGAGGTCCGCGAATCTATAGCGGACGGTACCTCCCCGATCTGCCGCTGGCGATTATCATCTCGCTTCCGGAAGACGCGGTCCTGGTGGACTGGCGACGCTTTGCACTCTTTGCGTCGATTGCCGCAGCGATGGCGACCCTCACCATGACGCTGCTGATTGGCGGCCTGGTCCGCCAGATTCGCCGTCAGGAAGATACCGCCGCCGCGTTGGAGAAAAGCCGGCGGTCGCTGGAGATGGCGCAGGCTGTCGGGCATGTCGGCAGCTGGGAATCCTCGCTGCGCGACGGCGTACAGGAATGGTCGGCGGAAACATTCCGGATTTTCGGTGTCGACAAGGCAGGCTGGGGCGGCACAATCCGGGATTTTCTGGCGTTGGTTCATCCCGACGACAGGGCAGCGGTGCGAGCGGCAACGGTCACCACGATCGATCACGGGCTGCCCTATAGCATCGACCACAGGGTCTGCCGGCCGGATGGCGCGGTGCGCTGGGTTCATGTGCAGGCCGAGATGATTCGGGACAGCACCGGGGGGCCGGTCCGGCTGGTCGGCACGGTGCGGGATGTGACCGAGGAAACGCTAGCGGCCCATGCGCTCCGCGTGAGCGAAACGCGTTTGCGCGACTATGTTCAAACCGCGTCGGACGGCTACTGGGAAACCGGCCTTGATCATCGCTACACGTTCATAACCAGCCGAATCCATTCCGAGGGTTTCGACCACCAGACGCTGCTTGGGCTCCGGCGGCATGACCTCGGAGCGGACACCGAACGCGAGCCTGAGAAGTGGGCCGCGCATGCCGCGACCCTTGATCGGCATGAGCCGTTCCAGGACTTCGTGTACCTGACAAAAATTCGTGGTGACACAGCCTATCTTTCCGTCAGCGGAAAGCCGGTGTTCGATGAGCGCGGCGAATTTCAGGGATATCGCGGCACAACGCGCGATGTGACGGAAAAAATTATAGCAGAAGGGAAGCTGCGCGAGGCAAAAGTTGCCGCCGAAACAGCCAGCGCTGCGAAGTCAGCGTTCCTTGCCAACATGAGCCACGAACTGCGGACGCCGCTCAACGCCATCATCGGATTTGCCGAGGCGCTCAATCAGGGGTATTTCGGCTCGCTCAACGCCAAGCAGTCCGAATACCTTCGGGACATCCGGGCGTCGGGCAATCATCTTCTGCTTCTGATCAACGACGTTCTCGACGTTGCCAAGATCGAGGCCGGCAAGCTCGATCTGGATCGGGAGTCGTTGAACATTGCGGATGAAATCGAGGCTTGTCTCAGACTCGTGCGACCGAAAGCCGGGGACAGCCGGATCAACCTTGTCGCCACGCTGCCCCCGGACCTGACGCTCTACGCGGCAGATCGGCGCGCGATCCGCCAGGTGCTGCTCAATCTTCTGTCCAATGCCGTGAAGTTCACGCCGAAGGGCGGGGAGGTTACCATTGAAGCCCGCAACGAGCCCGACGGCGGCATCCGGATTTCGGTGACAGATACCGGCATCGGGATCGCGCCGAAAGATCTGCCAAGAGTTATCGTGCCCTTCGGCGCTCTCGGGCGGAATGTCGATTTCGTACGGCAGAACGAAGGAACGGGTCTGGGACTTCCGCTTTCAAAGTCGCTCGTGGAGATGCATGGCGGGACACTCGAGATGCAGAGCGAACTTGGCCGCGGCACGACCGCGATCGTCCACCTGCCCGCGAGTCCCGCGGCAGCCTGAGGCTTACTTGCGTGCCGTGACGTTCAGACTGATCAGGGCACCGGCGGAACGGAGCGAGCTCGAGTCTTTGAAAATCCCAAACTCAGGAACCTTGGTGATTTCGCGGAAGCCCGCCCGCTGCAGGAAATTCTGCAGGATCGGAAAGTTGAGTCCGATCTTGTGATAGTCGAAATCGTCGGTCTGACCGCCGAACATCATGGTCATCACGACATAGCGCTGGGTCAGTGTCAGCGCCGGACTTTGCAGCAGCCAGCACAGTACATCCATGTCGGGCACGCTGATGCGGATCATGCCGCCGGGCTTCAGGACCCGGTGGAACCCCTGCAGTGCCGGCAGGAACTCCCAAGCGTGCGACAGATGCTCGAGCACATGCGAGGCATACATCTCGTCGCAGCAGGAATCCGGAAATGCCGACAGATCCTGGCAGCTGCCGATGAAGTCGACGCCGGGGGCCTTGGTAACATTGAGGATATGCCAGCCTTCCTTGACCTCCTTGCCGCCGAGATGCAGGCGGAGCGGATTTGGAAGGGTGGTCTGGGCAGGGGGTGCGGTGAGCTGGGCAGTCACGGAAGGCCTGTCTTTCTGGCAGCGCTACCTGGGGGATTTTAGTCCGGTCACGGTTAAGTATGAAGCGCCGATGGTTTATGGCGTCTTAACACTTCCGGGACCCAGCCGCGGTCCACCTTGAGACGCAACCCCTCGGCGAAGGAGCGTGGCGTCACGCCAAGCCGTTCCTGCAACGGCAAAATATCGAAAGCCTTGTTTTCCGCCGTGCGCGCGAATTCCTGCGCATTGACCGGTACCGAGACGCCGAGAGCCCTGGCTGCGCCGGCGACGGCCGACAGAACGGATAGCGGAATCGGAACGATGACAGTGCGTCTGTCGATGGCGGCGGCGCAGGCCTTTACGAAATCGCGGTATGTCATCGGTTCCGGGCCGGCGACTGAGATCGGCGGCCCGTCGGCTTCAGGGTGCTCAATCGCGGCAACAAAGGCGGCAACCACGTCGTCGACGAAGACAGGCTGTACCGTATGACGGCCATTGTCCGGCAGCGGCACCGGCACCGGGAAGTTTTGGGGAAAGCGGCCGAGATAGGCCAGGACCCGATTGACGTTTCTGTCCTCGGGCGCGCCATAGATCATCGATGGATGCAGCATCACACCACGGCGTCGCGAAGCAATGAATGCTTCTTCGGCGTCCCGCACCGCTTGCGCGGCGGCGTCCTGCAGCCTGGTGTGTTTGCGAAGCGATCCCGTCAGGATGATACGCCGATCGTCCTGCGGCAGGGCGCCAATGAGGGTTGGGACAAAGGCCGCATGCGCCAGACTGACGATCACGTCTGCGTCTGCAAGGACTGCGGGCAGCGTGTGTGGTCTGGTGAGATCTGCGACGACTGGATGGGCAAACGATGAAAGAGGGTTCAGCCTGTTGAGATCTCGGCCGATTGCCTTGACCGCATGTCCTCGATTGCTCAGTTCAGCTGCCAGATAACGTCCTGTTTTGGACGTCGCGCCAAACAGCGCGATTTTCATGGATCGTGGCTGTCGGTCGGGGAAGTACGGGCGCTTCCGGTTCCAAGTGCCGCGAGACTGATCCCGCAAAGCCAGAGCGAACTCAGCCACCACGTTTGCCACGCGCCGTATCCGATGCTGGCCATTGCCGCCGCCGCCGCCACGCCGCCCAAGGCAAAGGCTAGATGAGCGGGTTCCGGAAGGATGCGGCGCAATTTCAGAACGCCCGCTGCGAGGCCAGCGGATAGAATCACGATGCCGATGCCGCCAAGCTCCAGCCAGAGCTGCAAGAGGACGTTATGCGGATGGAGGGGCAGCAACTCCGTTCCAGTCATCGGACCGTCCTTGCCGCCGGGCATGGTTCGTGATGCATCTAGCCCCCAACCGATGACAGGGCGCTCATAAATCCGGTCAGAGACGAAACGCCAGATAAGCAGGCGGTGTCTGACAGATGGGCTCTCGGACGTTGTCCATGGCCCGGGAATCGAGGCCAGAATGCTTGAATGCAGTGGGCCTGTTAACACTAGGAGCACAAGGAGAGCGGCCATTATTGCGGCAAAACGCTGGCGCACGAGCAGGGTCAGGAGGGCCACGGCCCCGCCCGCAACGAGCCCCAAGATTGCTTTTTCTCCCTGAACGCCGTGCATGATGACGAGAACGAGAATAAGGCATCCGATAGCCGTCATGGGGCCGTATCGCCGGTAGATCGCCAGTGCCGCCGGGAAGGCGAAGGCGGCCAGTGTTGCGGAGCCACGATTGAGGGACGCGGCTGTGAATTCGCGCGGCTCCCTGCCGACCATGAGGCGCAACGATTCTGAAATCGTCCCGCTCGTCAGTATTTCGATAGCAAACAGTGTCGTTCCGATGGCAAAGCCGATCAGGAGCCATCGTTCGAAGAGTTCGCGTCCTTCGCGATCAAGGCGGAGGGCCGTCAGCAGAAGGACGATGCCGCAGACGAGTTCCACGACAAAGCGTGGAATGAATTTCCATGTGGTCGCGCTGTCTATGCTCCAGAACCCTGTCATCGTGCCCCAGACGATCATCGCGCACCCGAACACGACCAGGAACAGGCTGGGTGAATAAAGGGTACGGCACCGAAGCCCGATAAAGAGCGACGCGGCCGCCGATATGACAAACAGAGGGGCCAGACCCAGTGGCGCCACTGCGGCCAGTACGGGCGCGATCGCGATGGCAGCAGCGAGTACGTGACCGGGCCGCAATCTGATGCCGGACGGCAAGGCTGATTCTCTTCCGGTCTGTCGGGATGTGTCCGCGGATAAGGTCATCGATCAGCGAATCGGCGCATCAAACGGCGGGTCCGTATCTGGTTTTCAATGACGTCGCAGACGTAGTCAACTTCCATGGGCTGGAGAAGCACGCCGGAGGGCAGGCTCAAGCCGTTGGCGGAGAGATGATCCGTAACCGGGAACGCGGTGTTTCCCGCGAATGGCTTGTAGGGGGGCATTTCGTGAAGCGGATAAAACAGTGGGCGCGTCTCGATCCCGGCCTGCGCCAGACGTCGCATGAATTCGACCCGGTCAATCCCGAGTGCAGCGAAGTCGACAACGATCGAAATCATCCAGTGGCTGTTGGTCAGTCCCGGCAGATTTGCCGGCAGCGTGACCTCCGGGATGGAGGCAAGGCGCCGCTTGTACCGGTCGGCAATCGCCATCTTGCGCCCGAAGAGATCGTCCAGGCGCTCCAGCTGCGCACAGCCGATCGCCGCCTGGAGGTTTGTCAGGCGATAATTGAATCCGACTTCGTTGTGCCAATAGCGCTTGGCGGGATCCATGCCGTGATCGCGTAAACGGCGCGCGCGGTCGGCAACCGCATCGTCCTTGAACACGACCATGCCGCCTTCGCCTGTCGTGAGAAGCTTGTTCGAGAAGAAGCTGAAGCAGCCCGAATCGCCGACGGCGCCGCACGGCGTTCCCTTGTATTTCGCGCCGATGGCTTCGGCCGCGTCTTCGATGATGACGAGGTTGTGCTTTTTGGCGAGCGCATTGAGCGCGTCCATGTCCGCTGGCTGACCGTAGAGGTGGACCGGCATGATCGCCTTGGTCTTGCTGGTGATGGCAGCTGCCGTTGCCTTGGGGCAGATATTCCAGGTCTTGGGGTCGACATCGACGATCACCGGCTTGGCGCCGACGTAAAGCACGGTGTTGATCGTTGCGGCGAAGGTCAGATCGGGAACGATGACTTCGTCGTCAGGACCGATGCCGAAGGCCACCAGCGCCAGATGAAGCGCGACGGTGCCGTTGGAGACGGCAAGTGCATGCGGCACGCCCAGCCGGGCAGCGAAATCGCGCTCAAACCGGCGGACAAATTCACCCTGCGAGGAAATCCAGTTGGTATCCAGACACTCCGTCACATAGGCCTTTTCATTGCCGCTCAGATCCGGCTCGGCGATGGCGACGCGACGTGAACGGCCAGGTGACGTGAAATCCACCGGCTTGTTGTCGTGATCGAGCACAGGGGCGATCGTCGCTCCGGTCCCGTTCTTTACCGGGTGCGGCATAGCCGATGCGAGTGATGCGGCGGTTGACGTAGCTTTCTCGAGGTCCGCCGCGTGAAGCGTACCGGCAAAACGTCCGTTATTGTCGACGGCAAACACAACGCCGAGCGCGCTTTGATCCAGCATGCGCAGGGCGTTGGCAATGTCATCCTGCTGGCGGACGACGAGGTCATTGATCGAGAGAGGGCCTGAAGACACGGTCGGCTTTTCCCAAAATTGACCTTGGCGACAATCGCCAACAGGTCGTGGTCGGCTCGACAACGCCCCCCGCGCACCTTTTAGTCCCCCAGCCAGTCACCGTCCAGCCTTCAACAAAGACTGTGTGTTGAAGGAGTTAACGGTTTTTGGGGGCGCCCGGGACGGAGTCCTGGAGCCCCAGGATTGCGACCTGCCGGGCGATGACCTTGGCCTCGTCGTAGAGGTCCAGCGCACGGTGCCGGCTGGCGTCTCCGAACTGGGTCCGCAATGTCGCGTCGCCGGCCAGCCGACGCAGCGCGGCAGCCAGGGCCTCCCGGTTCCGCACCGGCACAAGGAGCCCGGTTTCCCTGTCGATGACTTCCTCCCGGGCGCCCCGGATGTCGGTGGCGACAATGGGCAGGCCGGTCAGCATGGCCTCGATGATGGAGCGCGGCATGCCTTCCCGATGGGATGCGAGCACAAAGACGTCGGCGGCGCGGAGCACATCGGGAACATCCGGGCGGTAGCCCAGCAGGCGGACGCGCTGTCTGAGAACCGGATCGGACGTCGAGGCGTCTAGAGCGGCGGAAATCGAAACGGCATGATCGCTGGCCAGCCGCTCACCGACGATCCACAACTCGGCATCGACGTCCCGCATGGCTTCGATCAGCTCCGGATAGCCCTTCTCAGCCACGAGCCGGCCCACCGTTACGATAACCGGCCGGTCATCGGTCACCCCCAGGCGGCGGCGAAACGCCGCGCGGCCGGCGGGGTCGGTTGCCGGATGGAAAACCGCAGGGTCTGATCCATTGCCGATTGCCGCGATCACACCGCCCCGGCACAGATGCAGGCGCTTGGCCGTCTCCGCGTCCTCGACGCTTTGCGTCATCAGCACATCGGTGAAGCGGCCGCCGATCCATTCCAGGGTGACGAACAGCGCGTATTTCCATCGCGGCATGTGCTCGTGAAAATAAAACCCGTGCGCGGTGTAGACGACGCGAGGCACGCCGGCGATGGCGGCGGCAAGACGGCCGATCAGCGCGGCAATCGGTGTGTGGACGTGCAGGATGTCGAAGCGCTCGCGTCGCAGGAACGCGACCAATGCCGCGAAGGCACGGATGTGCCGGATCAGATTGTAGCTGCGCTCGAACGGGATCGGTTCCACGCGGAACCCCTCACGCCGCACCGGCTCCAGCAGCTTTCCTTCGCTTGTTGCGCCAACCACTTCATGCCCGGCGTCGCGGAGGCTGCGCAGCAGCGGCAGCAGGAAATGATAGAGCGTGAAATCGACGGCGCAGAGCTGACATATCTTCATGCGGGGCGCCGGGGACGATCAGCCGCTTTTAGCCGCGACGTTGACAGCCGTGCAGATGCGATCGAGCGTCGCGTCGTCGAGATAGGGATGCATCGGCAGCGCCAGGATGCGCTGGCTGAGACGCTCGGATACCGGCAGCGAGCCGGCGCCGCTTCCGTATTGTGCATAGGCGGTCTGCATATGCATGGGCCGCGGATAGTAGATCGCGGTGGGTATTCCCTCGGCGCCGAGTTTCTTCGCTACGTCGTCGCGGCGATCGAGCAGGATGCAGTACTGCGCCCAGGCCGATTGCAGGCCGGCCTGACGCGGCGGGCGGGTGATGCCGCTATCAAGGCGCTGATCGTAGGTCTTCGCGACGCGTTCGCGTGCTTTCAGCTCATCGGCGAAGATGTCGAGTTTCACCAGCAGGACGGCCGCCTGCATCGTATCGAGCCGGCCATTGGTTCCGATGCGGATGATGTCGTAACGGTCCCCGCCGGCGCCATGCATGCGGATGGAGCGATACACTTCGGCCTGCGCCGCATCTTCAGTGAAGATCGCGCCACCATCGCCGTAGCAGCCCAGGGGCTTCGCCGGGAAAAAGCTGGTCGCGGTGACGGGTGCCAGCGTGCCGACGCCGCGATTCCCCGACGTTGCGCCGAAGCTTTGCGCCGCATCGGCGAGCAGGAACAGGTTCTCGCGACGGCAGAGCTCCGCCAGTTGCTCGTAGTCTGCCGGCAGGCCGAACAGGTCGACCGCGACCACGGCGCGCGCGCGAAGCTTGCCTTCGCACTTGACCGTGGCAATGGCGGCCGCCAGTGAATCGAGATCGATATTGAACGAGTGCTCGGCGACGTCGACGAAGACCGGGGTGGCGCCCTGCGCAACGGGCACTTCAGCCGTCGCGGTGAAGGTAAAGGCCGGCATGAAGACGGCATCGCCGGGGCCGATGCCTTCCGCCATCATCGGGATGCGCAGCGCTTCGGTGCCGCTGGAGACCGTGACGCAATGCCCGGCACCGCAGAATTTGTTCAGCGCCTCCTCAAGCTCCACGACTTCCGGGCCAAGGATGTATTTTCCGTGATCCAGGACCTTGTGGATGCGGGCATCGACCGCGTCCTTGATGCGTCGGTATTGGGCCTGGAGATCGACAAACGGAAGCGGCGTCATGGCACTCAAACGCAGTGGGTCGGCACGGCGCAAAACGCCGGTCGCGGCGGAGTCGCCGCCGGCCGGGACGCTACAGCGATCAGGGACTGAACGCTAGGCCGGGAGCGGCTCGGGCGTCGCCAGGAACACCTGGCCCATTGAGATTTCTTCCGTCACCAGCCGATGCGGTCCGAACTCCACGGCATAGGTCTTGTAGCCGTAGTCGCCGAAGAACTTCACGGCATCCATCAGCTTCAGGCCCTGGCGGTGCCAGTAGGACGGTTCGTACAGGAAGAAGATTTTCGGCCGGTATTTTTCGATGGTCGCCTTGCCGCCCTGCAGGACGTTCCATTCCTCGCCCTGCGCCAGCAGCTTGATGACATCGAGGCGCGGCGGCGGGTTCTTGGCAATAAAGTCATCCAGCGACAGCACGTCGATCTCGACCGAAGCGGTATCCTTGCCGACATTCTCGGAATAGAGGCTCGCATTGGCGTAGTTGCCAATGGCGTCGTCATGCAGGAAGAACCGGCGCTTTTCGGTCTTTGCCGAGAGGGCGGCTTGGTACGTCTCCGCGAATTCGAGGCCGTTCAGCTTCAGATTCGCACGCAGCCGTGACATCGGGTGCGGATCGGGCTCGAAGATCATCACCCGCCCTGTCGGGCCGACGCGGTTGGCCATGACGAGGCTGTGCATGCCGATATTGGCGCCAATATCCATCGCAACGCCCCCAGGCTTGAGCATCTTGTTGATGAGCTTGCTGACCTGCGGACGGAATGCGCCGTAAAAAAAGATGTACCACTCGCAGAACGAGTTGGTGTCGATGTGGATCTTCAGGCCTTCATCGTAGTCGATGATCGTCTGGATCGGCGCATCGTTGCCGGGCGGATGGATGGCCCGCACGACCTTGTCCGTTCCCTTCGGGTGGAACTGGCGGGTCAGCCAGGCCAGGCCTTGCAGGACAGGGCGCGCGGCTGGTGCCGGCTCATTCTCCGGGCGATCGGTCACATCGGCACCATTCATGATTGATCCTCAAATCGTATCGCTGCCCATGGGACAGGCTGTCAATAACGGTCACCAACTATCGATATTCCCGGGTAGTTCCTGTTTCCCGACGGCTGGTCACCGGACCTAGGATGGGATAACCTTACGCTAATTGGTTAATTTAAAACGGTAAATGCCGCCCCGCAAGGGCGGCGACTACGGGGGCACGCCATGTCAGGACGCGATAAGAACCGTCAGGCGGAGATTGTGGATAAGATCGCCGCCGTCGCCCGCACGAAGCTGAAAGGCGATGCCGGGGCCGAGGCCGAGGCCTTCCTGCGGCGCTACTATGCGAATGTCGCGGCGGACGATCTGGCCGACCGTCCGGTCGACGATCTCTACGGCGCGGGTCTGGCCCTTTGGCAGTTCGCCAGGTCACGAACCCCCGGCAAGGCAAAGGTCCGGGCCTATACGCCCAAACGGGCGGAGCACGGCTGGGCCTCCAAACACACCGTCGTTGAGCTGGTGAACGACGACATGCCGTTCCTGGTGGATTCGATCACGGCGGAGATCAACCGCCATGATTTTTCGGTCCATCTGATCGTCCATCCCGTCGTGCGGGTGCTGCGCGACGACAAGGGCGCCCTGAAGGGGCTCGCCGCGGACGGCGCCAAGGACGGGCAGTCCGAAGCGATGATGCATATCGAACTCGACGAGGTCAGCTCGCCGGAAGCCATTGCCAAGCTGCAGCAGGGAATCGAATCGGTGATGGAGGCGGTGCGCCTCGCCGTTACCGACTGGAAGCCGATCCTGGGCCGCGCCCAGGATGTCATCAACGACCTCGACAACAAACCACCGGCGACGCTGCCAGCGGATGAGATCAAGACCGCGCGAGATTTCCTGTCGTGGATGATTGGCAATCACTTCACCTTTCTCGGCTATCGCGAATACGAATATTCAGGCGAGGGCACGTCGACCCGATCGGGAATCGTTCAGGGACGCAGCCTCGGCGTCTGCCGCGACGACAGTTTTGTGATCTTCGACGGGCTGCGAAATCTCGGCACCTTGCCGGCAGAGATCCAGGACTTCGTCCGCCAGCCGCGGCTCATCAAGGTCTCCAAGGCCAACCGTCGCTCGGCCGTCCATAGATCCGTCTATCTCGACGCGATCGGTTTCAAGAAATTCGGTCCGAAAGGGGAAGTCGTCGGCGAACGGATCTTCCTCGGCCTGTTTACTTCGACTGCCTATAGTGAGCGCCCGAACGAAATTCCGCTGCTGGCTGACAAGATCGATCGCGTTTTCAAGCGCGCCGGCTTTACGCCGAATGGTCACGACGGCAAGGCGCTGATGCATATCCTCGTCACCTATCCGCGTGATGAGCTGTTCCAGGCATCGGAAAACGACCTTTACGAGATCAGCCTGGGTATTCTGCACCTGCAGGAACGTCAGCGTATCGCACTGTTCGTGCGCCGCGATCAGTTCGAGCGCTATATCTCGGCGATGGTCTTCGTGCCGCGCGATCGCTACAACACCGATCTCCGGCAGCGTTTTCATCAGATTCTGGCGAACGCGTATGAAGGCCGCATGTCGGCCTTCTATGTTCACTTCGCAGATGATTCCACACTTGTGCGCGTGCACTACATCGTCGGAACGGCGCCGGGCAAGGTGCCGAACGTCTCGCCTGACGATCTTGAGAAGGAATTGATTGAGGCCGGCCGCAGTTTCGCCGATCGCATCAAGGATGCACTGATCGACGCGGAAGGCGAGGAACGAGGCCTGGCGCAGCTTCGCCGCTATGCCGAGGCATTCCCCAGCAATTATCGCGACGATTTCACGCCGGAGGCGGCGGTCGCCGATATTCGGCAGGTCGAACGTGTGATCGCGGGCTCCGATACGATTGGCCTCAATCTTTATCGCAACGTGGAAGCGCCGGAGAACGAACTCGGCTTCCGCGTGTTCCATAAAGGTGCGCCGGTTCCGCTGTCGGACGTGCTGCCCATGCTGGAGAACATGGGCCTCAAGGTAATGACTGAGGCCCCCTACGAGATCAGTCCCAAAGCTCAGGGCGACGTTTCATCGTCTGTTTGGCTGCACGACGTTACGGTTGTGGCGCGCGAAGCCAAGTCGGTCGACGTGTCGGCGATCAAACCTGCGTTCGAGGAAACCTTTGCCGCGGTTTGGGAGGGAATTGCCGAAAGCGACGGCTTCAACCGTCTGGTACTCGGCGCGGGTCTGAAGGTCCGCGAGGTCGGTGTCCTGCGCGCCTATGCAAGATACCTGCGTCAGGCCGGCATTCCGTTCAGCCAGGCCTATATGGAAGACACGCTGGCCGGCCACCCGAAGATCGCGCGCCGCCTCGTCGACCTGTTCCTGACGCTGCACGATCCGGCCAATCGCAAGGATGCCGACGTGCGCGCAGGCGGCATTGTGGTCGAAATCGGCCACCTTCTCGATGCCGTCGAGAATCTCGACGACGATCGCATCCTGCGGCGGTTCCTCAATCTCGTGCAGTCGACGTTGCGCACGAACTACTTCCAGCCCGGCGCCGACGGCAAGCCGAAGCCCTATGTCTCGTACAAGCTGGATAGCCAGAAGCTCGATGAACTGCCGCTGCCGCGTCCGCTGGTCGAGATCTGGGTCTATTCAGCCGAAGTCGAAGCCGTCCACCTGCGTGGCGGGCGTGTCGCGCGCGGCGGCATCCGCTGGTCGGATCGGCGCGAGGATTTCCGCACCGAGATCCTGGGCCTGATCAAGGCGCAGATGGTGAAGAACGCCGTCATCGTGCCGGTCGGCTCAAAGGGCGGATTCTTCGTGAAGCGCCCGCCCGCCGCGGAGCTTGGCCGCGACGCATGGATGGCCAAAGGCATCGAATGCTACAAGACGCTGATGCGCGGGATGCTCGACATCACCGACAACATCACGCCGAAGGGTATTGTCCCGCCGAAGGATGTAGTGCGTCTGGATGCCGACGACGCTTACCTCGTCGTTGCCGCGGACAAGGGAACGGCGACGTTCTCCGATATCGCCAACGGCGTTGCGCGCGACTACGGGTTCTGGCTCGACGACGCCTTCGCTTCCGGCGGTTCGGTTGGATACGACCATAAGGCGATGGGCATCACCGCACGCGGCGCGTGGGAAGCGGTGAAGCGCCATTTCCGCGAACTCGGCCTCGATACACAGACGACGGCGTTCACCGCAGTTGGCGTCGGCGATATGTCCGGCGACGTTTTTGGCAATGGCATGCTGCGCTCGCCGCATACAAGGCTGATCGCGGCGTTTGACCACCGCCACATCTTCATCGATCCGAACCCGGCGGATCCGGCCAAGTCCTTTGCTGAACGCGACCGGATGTTCAAGCTGCCGCGCTCGTCCTGGGCGGACTACGACACCAAGCTGATCTCGGCGGGTGGTGGCGTGTTCGACCGTAAGGTGAAGTCGATCAAGCTGACGCCGGAGATCAAGAAAGCGCTGGATATCACGGCCGACGCACTGACTCCCGCCGAACTGATGAAGGCAATCCTGAAGTCGCCCGTCGATCTGGTGTTCTTCGGCGGTATTGGCAACTACATCAAGGCCGCCAGTGAAAGCCATGCGGAGTGCGGCGATCGCGGCAATGACGCGATCCGCGTGAATGGTGGAGAAATCCGGGCCCGCGTCGTCGGCGAAGGCGCCAATCTCGGCGCTACCCAGCGCGGTCGCATCGAATACGGTCAGATCGGCGCCGGCGGCAAGGGTGGGAAGATCAACACCGACGCCATCGACAATTCAGCCGGCGTCGATACTTCCGATCATGAGGTGAACATCAAGATCCTGCTGGGTGATGTCGTGGCCCGTGGCGACATGACGCTGAAGCAGCGTGACACCTTGATGGCGAAGATGACCGACGAGGTCGCAGAGCTCGTCTTGCGGGACAACTACTTGCAGACGCAGGCGCTGTCGCTTGCTGAGCTTGATGGGTCGACAGGCCTCGACCGCTTCCAGCGTCTCATTCGGACGCAGGAGCGCAGCGGGCGTCTCAACCGGGCGATTGAATTCCTGCCCGAGGATGAGGCGTTCGCAGCGCGCCATACAGCTGGTCAGGGTTTGGCGCGGCCCGAGCTCGCGGTGCTGCTCTCCTACGCCAAGATGGCGCTTTATGACGAGCTGCTGGCCAGCGACTTGCCGGACGATCCGTATCTCGCGGAAGATCTGGTGAAGTACTTTCCGCGTCCGCTTCGCAAGGATTACGAGGATGCGATCGGTCGTCATCGGTTGCGGCGCGAAATCATCGCGACTTCGGTCACCAATTCGCTCGTCAACCGTGCCGGCATCTGCTTCATCAACGATCTGCGCGAGCGGACCGGTGTTGCCAGCCCCGACCTGACCCGGGCCTACACCGTGGCGCGGCAGGTGTTCGGGCTGCGGCAGGTCTGGAACGATATCGAAGCATTGGACAACAAGGTGCCGGCAGCGGTGCAGCTGCGGATGCTGGCCATCACGATGCAACTCGTCGAGCGGGCGACATTGTGGTTCCTGCGCAATGTGGAGGCGCCGATCAAGATTGCAGCAGTCACGGACCGGTTCCAGCCGGGCACGGCAGAGCTGATGAAGGCCATGCCGGGTGTCCTCGATGCCGGACGACAGGCGGACAGTGCCGCAATGGCGGCTGAGCTGGTCGGCAGCGGCGTGCCGAAGGACCTGGCGGCGACAATTTCGATCCTCGACGATGTTGCCGCGGCGCTCGACATCGTGCGGACGGCGGAAGCCGTGAAAGCGCCTGTTACCGGCGTCGCAAAGCTCTACTTCGGGGTGGGGGCGCGGCTCGGGCTCGACTGGCTGCGGGCAGCCGCCAGCAAGATCAAGATCGAAACGCCGTGGCAGAAGCGCGCGGTCGAAGCGATCTATGACGATCTCGCGGCCCAGCAGGGCGAGATCGCGCGCCGCGCCGTCAATGGCAAGCAGGGCGACAATGCGATGGATGCCTGGCTGAACCAGAATCCGGCGGCGCTCGCGCGCATTGACGGGCTTATGGCGGAGCTGCGGACCGCCCCCGTGGTCGATCTGGCGGCGCTGACGGTGGCGGGACGCGAATTGCGGTCGATGACGGCGGGCTGAGACGAAACCGTCGTAACCGGCCGCGCGGCCTGCTAGCGTCGGTGCAATGAGCCCGCCCTTCGATCGCCGTGCCGTCGCGGCATGGTGCCTGTACGATTGGGCCAATTCGGCCTTCCCGGCGGTCATCACGACGTTCGTCTTCGCGACCTATTTCACGCAAGGGGTCGCCGCCGATCCGGTAACCGGCACCGCGCAATGGGGCCATGCGCTCGCCGTGGCCGGCTTTGTCATCGCCATCCTGAGCCCGGTTCTGGGATCGGTCGCCGATCTCACGGGACGCCGCAAGGCGTGGCTTGGGCTTTTCTCGCTGTGCACGACCCTGGCGATCGCGTCGCTCTGGTTTGTCCGGCCGTCGCCGGACTCCGTGCTGCTCGCCCTGATCGGCATTGCAGTGGCGACGGTGGCCTTCGAGGTGTCGCTCGTTTTCTACAACGCGCTGATGCCGGATCTCGCGCCGGCCTCCCATATCGGCCGCATTTCCGGCTGGGGCTGGGGCCTCGGCTATGCCGGCGGGATCGTGTGTCTCGGCCTCGTCCTGGTTCTGTTTGTTCAGACAGACGTTCCGCTCTTCGGGCTCGAAAAAGCGAGCGCCGAGCACGTTCGTGCCGCGGCTCCGTTCTCGGCTCTCTGGTACGCGTTGTTCGCGTTGCCATTGTTCTTTCTGGTTCCCGAGAGCCGGGGCATGCGCATGCCGTTTGGGCAGGCCATCGGCCGCGGACTGAATGACCTGGCCTCCACCGTCCGCATGCTGTGGAAGACCGAGCGCCGCGTGTTCTGGTTCCTGGTGGCGCAGATGATTTACGCCGACGGGTTGACCACCCTATTTGCATTCGGCGGAATCTACGCTGCCGGCACTTTCGGCATGGAACTGTCCGAGGTTATCGTCTTTGGAATCGCCCTTAACCTGACGGCCGGACTTGGCGCGTTCGCCTTTGCATGGATCGACGACTGGATCGGCGCCCGCCGGACGATTGCGATTGCGCTTGGCGCCATCATCGTCATCAGCGCGGCCCTGCTGGTGATCGACAGCAAGACTTTGTTCTGGATCTTCGGTCTGGCGCTGGGCGTGTTCTTCGGCCCGGTGCAGGCCGCCAGCCGGTCCATGATGGCACGCCTGGCGCCGTCGGAGCATCGCGCTCAGATGTTCGGCCTGTTCGCGCTGTCGGGGCGTGTGACGGCGTTCCTGGGGCCGGCCTTTCTCGCCTGGGCGACGGCGCTGGCCGGGAGCCAGCGCGCCGGGATGGCGACGATCCTGGTGTTCTTTGCGGTGGGATTGGGGCTGCTTCTGGCGAAGGTCGATGACAAGCCGGCTTAATGCCGGAAGTGCCGCACGCCCGTAAACACCATCGCCAGACCCTTCTCGTCGGCGGCAGCGATGACTTCCGCGTCGCGCATGGATCCGCCCGGCTGAATTACAGCCGTGGCACCGGCCTCGGCGGCGGCCAGCAGGCCGTCGGCAAACGGAAAGAAGGCATCCGAAGCGACAACCGAACCAATGGCGCGGCTCTGGGTTTCGCCGGCGGTCTTTGCCATCTCCCCGGCTTTCCAGGCCGCGATGCGCGATGAATCGACGCGGCTCATCTGGCCAGCACCGATGCCGACCGTGGCGCCATCTTTCACGTAAACGATGGCATTCGATTTGGCGTGTTTCGCGACAGCGAAGGCAAACAGCATGTCCGCGCGCTCGGCCTTGGTCGGTGCGCGTTTGGTGACGACCTTCAGGTCGGCATCGCGCACCCGCCCGTTGTCGCGGCCCTGCACCAGATAGCCGCCGGCAACAGAGCGGATGGTGGGTCCGACGGCGGCCGGATCCGGCATCGCACCGGTCAGCAGCAGCCGGAGATTTTTTTTGGCCGCCAGAACCTCCAGTGCCTTCTCGTCCGCGTCCGGGGCGACGATCACTTCGACGAAAATCTTGGCAATCTCAGCCGCTGTTGCGCCGTCCAGCCTGCGGTTGACCGCAACAATGCCGCCGAAGGCACTGACCGGATCGCAGGCATAGGCCCGCAGATAGGCGCTGAGGAGATTGTCGGCAACGGCGACGCCGCAGGGATTGGCGTGTTTGATGATGGCGACGGCCGGCTGCTCAAGCTCGGCGACGCATTCGAAAGCGGCATCGGTGTCGTTCAGGTTGTTGTAGCTGAGTTCCTTGCCCTGGATCTGCCTGGCCGTGGCAACGCCCGGGCGAGATACGCCGCCGCCATAGAAAGCAGCACTTTGATGGGGGTTCTCGCCGTAGCGGAGGGTCTGTCGCAGTTCTCCCGCGACCACGAGCCGCTTGGGGAACTCCTGTCCCACCTGTCCTGCGAACCAGCCCGAGATGGCGGCGTCGTAAGCGCCGGTTCGTGCGTAGGCCGCGGCAGCGAGGCGGCGCCGCAAGTTCAGTGTCGTGGCACCGTTCTTTGCGTCGAGTTCCGCCATCACTTCGGCATAGTCCGCGGGATCGGTCACCACGGCGACGAAATCGTGGTTCTTGGCGGCGGCGCGGATCAGCGCCGGCCCCCCGATGTCGATATTCTCGATGCTGGTTTCGAAATCGGCGCCCTTGGCGATGGTCGCTTCGAACGGATAGAGATTCACCACGACCAGATCGATCGGCGCGATATCGTGTGTCTTCATCGCGGTCAGATGATCATCGGCGTCGCGGCGGGCCAGGATGCCGCCGTGGATTTTAGGGTGCAGAGTCTTGACTCGCCCGTCCATGATTTCGGGCGAGCCGGTATGAGTGCTTACTTCCACGACAGGCAGGCCGGCATCCGCCAAGGCCTTGGCCGAGCCACCGGTCGATAGCAATTCCACGCCGTGGCGGACCAGACATTTTCCAAGATCGATCAGGGCGGTTTTATCGGAGACGGACAGCAGGGCTCGTCTGATCTTCACGTCAGTCATTTCAGATGGCTACTCTGGCACAGGTAATTTCAGGAAACGCCGCCGACCCGACCGGCGCCTGCAGGAATTTCTGCAGAACGATATTCCGGTACAAGGCGCTGCAGAACGGACAGGGTGGCCGCGGCATCACCGGCGCTGGCGGCGGCGGCCAGATCGTCCAGCGCCCGGGACAGAAACACGCGATCGACGACGCGCGGGCTTGCCAGAAGTATTCCGCTCAGCGCCGTGGCCTGCAGCGGCTCGGCATCATGGAAGAGTTCTTCGGCGAGCTTCTCGCCGGCGCGTAGGCCGGTGAACGCGATCTTGATATCACGATCCGGCTGCAATCCGGCGAGGCGGATCATGCGCCTGGCCAGATCGGCGATCTTCACCGGCTCACCCATATCGAGAACGAAGATATGTCCGCTATCGGGCGCGGCGCCGCTACGTAGGCCGGCGCCCAGAGCCGAAGCCTGCAGGACCAGCTCGACCGCTTCGCGAACCGTCATGAAATAACGGGTCACCTCGGCATGGGTGACGGTCAATGGTCCGCCGGACGCGAGCTGGCGCTGGAAGAGCGGGACCACCGATCCGGTTGAACCAAGGACGTTGCCGAACCGCACCGTTACAAAGCGCGTGCCGCCGCGAGCCCGTTCCTCGACATCCAGGGCCTGGCACCAGCTTTCGGCAAGACGCTTGCTCGCCCCCATGACGTTGGATGGGTAAACCGCCTTGTCGGTCGAGATCAGCACCATCGTGCCAACGCCGGCGCTTCGGCAGGCCTCAGCGACCTGTCGGGTCCCGATGACATTGGTGAGAATGCCCTCGCAGGGGTGCTGCTCGACCATCGGCACATGCTTCAGTGCCGCGGCGTGGAAAACCAGCGACGGCCGCTCGGTTGCCATCAACTCGGTGATGCGGGTGCGATCACGGATATCCGCGAGGACCATGACGCGGGCGAGCGTGGGGTAGCGTTCGCTCAGCTCCAGATCGATCGAGTAGAGATTGAACTCGGAATTGTCGACCAGGATCAGACGCGCGGGGCCAAACTCTGCGATCTGTCGGGCCAGCTCCGAACCGATTGTACCACCGGCCCCGGTGACCATGACGCGCTTGCCGTCGATCAGCGCCTTCATGGCGGGACGATCCAGCACAGCCTGCGGACGTCCCAGCAGGTCTTCGATGGCGATGGGGCGCACGTCGATACGATTGGCATCTGCCGCGCGGAACTCGGTCAGCCGTGGCAGCCGGGCGACGGAAATGCCGAGCGGATCCGCAGCGTCCACAAGCTGGCGTAGGGCGGGACCGGTGATCTCCGGTTTGGTGACAACGACCCGCCGGGGGCGGCGTCCTTTGGCGACCAGCTTTTCGACGACGACCGCGAGATCGTCCAGGGTGCCGAGGACTTCGATGCCGCGAATGAAGCGGCCCAGCCGCATGGGATTGTCGTCGACAATGCCGACGACACGGAAATCGGCCCCGCCGCCGGCGCGATGCTCGACTGCCTGGATAAACATGTCGGCCTGGTCGCCGGCCCCCGCCAGCAGAACCGGAACCCGGCGATCCGGCTTGGCGTCCAGGCGAAGCGCAATTCGCCCATCTTTCAGACGGCGATAGAGAATGCGCGGCCCCCCAAGCAGGATCATCAACACGAACCAGTTGATGAAGAGAAGCGAGCGCGGCAAATCCTCAAGGCGCGTGACGACGAACATCGACGCCAGGAACAGCAGCATGACCAGCGTCGCCGCCCGGGCAATGGCTGTGAGATCACTCAGGGCGGCGTAGCGCCAGATACCGCGATGCAGCCCTACTCGCCAGAAGACAACGCCGGAGATCACCGTGAACAGGGCAACCGCCCAGGTCAGAAACTCGGTGCTGTAATTGAGGAAATCGCTGCCCAGGCGCAGATAAAGCGAGATGACAAACGACGACGACGCCATGATGAGGTCATGGACGAACGCGACGGCTGGTCGAGAGAGGCGTTTTAACAGGATTGGCATGGGCCGAGTCGTTTCCCGCCCTATCTACCATAAACCAGGGGGCCTTGGGCCTGAAGCTTACAGGCTTGTATTATTTGGAGATTTGCCGGAATGCCCACTTGATCACGGTATCTCCGCCGCTCCGGCTGCCGCCCAGGACGATCTGTTCGGTCCGTCGGGGGCCGCCGGGGTCGGCAAGGTAAATGCTCTCGGAGAGGGCCGGGACGGCATTGCCGATCTGCATGCGCCAGGCCGTGCCCGAGGGTGCCCGCAGCAGTACGGCGGCAGCGTTCTGCACCAGGGAGGCCTGAATATCAGGGTGAAGATGGAAGCGGATGGCGAATCGGCCTTCGTGCGGTCCGATCAGGGCATCCTCGCCACGGATATCGGTGCCATCGCCAGAGAGGTAAAAGCGGCGGCGGTGGATGAGCCCGAAGAGCGGCTGATATCCGTCATGGCTCGCTGAAACCCAGCTTTCCCCATCGCGGGATTCGTACGTGACATCGAGCTTGCCAGGACGCCGCCCGATCGCGGCCTGCAGCGTTTCGGACGAATTCGTGTCAGCAAAGACCAGGGTGGAATGCGCGGCGGTCGCGCGTTGCGCTTTCAGCCACGCCGGATCGGCGGCCGGGTGAGCGCCGCAATTGACGATGATTCGCTCGGCGCCGTGGCTCAGCTCGAAACTGAGCGTGCCGGCATGCGCCGTGCGGTCGAATGGCGCCGGGGGCGGCCCGCCGACATCGGCAACGATCACGGTCTGGTTCGCGGCCATGCGAATGAACCCTGAATCGGCGGCAAACGGATCAGCGCCGGTCGAGACACTAGCGCGTTTCAGGATGGCCTTGATAGCCGCCGGATCTTCCCGGCTGGTGCCGTTGAACAGGGCGAGTGTCCCGTCGCCGAGCTGAAAAGTCAGCAATCGGCCAGCCAGTTGTCCGATCGCGCTGGCCAACCAGGTGGGTGTCGAACGATCGCAGGCCTCCAGGGCACCGCGGCATTCGACCAGCAATGTGAGAATGCGCAGATGAAGCGCTGGCGAGCGTCCGATGTGGCCGCCATCGGGCAGCACCTCGGCAGTCACGGCCTTTTCGAGAAGGCGAAACGCCCGGTCGACGGCAGGCTCGCCAAATCCGCAAAGCCCTGCGTAGAGAAGCGCCTTGGCCCCGGTAAAAGTTTCGATCCCCGCCTCAAGCGCAGAGGCGTTGCTGAGCAGATGGCGGATCTGGCGCCTCAGAGAGTCGAAGACGAGTTGCTCGCTGATCGGATCGATCAGCCATTCGGCGAGCGACAGCCATGTGGCGATCCGGTTGCCGGTGACGGCAAGCGGGCTTTCCGTCAAAAGTCGCGTATGCGCGGCGGCATCAATCCAACCCGTGATTGATCGCCGCGCCAGTGTTTGAGCGTCGACGCTTTGGGTTGCCGCGAGATCGATGAGCCAGAGGAAGCCGTGCAGCTCGGCCTGCGACCTCGTCTCGGGTGGTGTATGCCAGATCAGCCCGGCCGGATCGAAACCACTGCCGGCACAGACAAGCCGTCCGCCCAGGATCATGCGCCCGCGCTCGGCGTTACCCGCTGGGTGCGGGAGGGTCCGGGCCAACCGCGGCGGAGTCGTGATCCAGAGTTGCTGGAGCCTGTCGGATAGCCTGCCGGCGGAGAGATCGCGCCACCACGTCCGCGGTGTCATGACGATGCCCTTCCTTCGCGACCGGGACTCAGCGCGACATCCGTTCAGCCGCCGCGCAGACGGCGGATATTGTCGGCGTAGCTTTTGCTGCCGCCGGTGAATGTCGCGGTCCCGGCAACCAGAACATCGGCGCCCGCTTCGCGGGCAGCCTGCGCCGTTTCGATGTTGATGCCGCCATCGACCTCAAGATCGATGGTGCGGCCCGTGGCATCGATACGCGCCCGGAGTTCGCGAATCTTGGCCAGCTGGCTGTTGATGAAGCTCTGGCCTCCAAAGCCCGGATTGACCGACATCACCAGTATCAGATCGATATCGTCGAGGACGAAGTCGACGACTTCCACCGGCGTCGCGGGATTGAGCGAGACGCCCGCCTTCTTCCCGAACGACTTGATGAGCTGCAGGGTGCGATGGAGGTGCGGACCGGCTTCGGGATGGACCGTGATGATATCGGCGCCGGCTTCGGCGAAGTCGCGGATGAACGCATCCACGGGCGAGATCATCAGATGGACATCGAAGGGCAGGCGCGAATGCGGGCGGAGCGCCTTTACGACGGCCGGCCCGATGGTGAGATTGGGCACAAAATGCCCGTCCATGACGTCGATATGGACGTAATCGGCGCCCGCCTGCTCGATGGCCCGGACCTCCTCTCCCAGCCGCGCGAAATCCGCGGACAGGATCGAGGGGGCGATGCGGGTCTTCTGCTGGAGGGAGCGGGGGCGATCCATGCAAACCTCCTACCCGACCGGGGGCCGCAGGGCAAGGCTTGGTGCACCCACCGGCGTACCCAACGCGCCTAAAAACGCTGCTGATTCAGAGAACTACAGAAAACTAGGGATGGGAATCAGGCGTTGCGTGGCTATAATCACCGCCGCCGAGGGATAGGGGAACAGCGACGGCGGTATGACTGGGGGATTCCGGATCACGAAGCATTTGCGGAGTTCCGTGAGCGCGCTGGCGCTCATGGCGACGGTCACGCTTGGCTTCGGCGCGGCGGCGCAGAATGGACCCCCACCGGAGCAGCCGATCCTGTTCAAAGCCGACGAGGTCACCAACGACCAGGATCTGGGCCTGGTGACCGCCCGCGGCAATGTCGAGATCTCGCAGGGTGACCGCGTGCTGCGCGCCGATACGGTGACCATGAACCGCCAGGCGCGGACGGTGACGGCGTCGGGCAACATCACGCTGGTCGAAACGACCGGCGATGTGATGTTCGCCGATTACATGGAGCTGTCGCAGGATTTCCGCGACGGTATCATCCAGAACCTGCGGATGATGATGGCCGACCAGTCACGGATGGCCGCCACCAGCGGCCGGCGTGCGAACGGCAACATCACGGTCGCGCGCCAAGTCGTCTACAGCCCCTGTGAACTGTGCAAGGAAGAGCCGACCCGCGCGCCGCTCTGGCAGATCAAAGCCGCACGCGTACAGCACGATCAGCAGGCGAAGCAGATCACCTACAACGATGCGTGGATGGAAATTGCGGGCGTGCCGATTGCCTACACGCCTTATTTTTCGCATCCGGACGGCACGGTGAAGCGGGCGAGCGGTCTTTTAGCGCCGGAGGTGGCCTCCTCAAGCTCC
Organism: Alphaproteobacteria bacterium; assembly: GCA_965279355.1. Taxonomy (GTDB): domain Bacteria; phylum Pseudomonadota; class Alphaproteobacteria; order CACIAM-22H2; family CACIAM-22H2. The sequence goes on from OZ257155.1 coordinate 3,105,918, forward strand.
ATCGGGCAGTCGCTTGCTGTTCCATATTTTTATGCGATTGGAGATGATCGGGATTTGACGATCGAGCCGATTTTCTATGTCAAAGAAAGCCCAGTTGCCGCCGGCGAATACCGTCAGCAAACGATGAAGGGTCGATTCGATTTCAACGGCAGTTTGACCAGCACATCGCAACGGGACGACAGGAACAACAAGATTAACGGCAACGACACGCGCGGCCACATTAAGGGTAAGGGTCGATTCGATATAGATGATGACTGGCGCTGGGGATTTGACGTCGAGCGCTCGACGGACGATACGTATCTGCAGCGTTATCGCTTGCTGCGTCGGTATGGATTTCTCAATTCAAACACGCTGACGTCGGACGCCTATGTGGAAGGGTTTCGCGGCCGCAACTACGCGTCTGCGAGTACCTATGCCTTCCAGGGCCTTCGCCCATCAGACGATCCAGGCTTGTCGCCACTCGTTTTGCCCACACTTGACGTCAACTACGTAACGGACCCGGGGGACTACGGCGGGCACTATTTCCTCGACGCTAACGCGTTTTCGATCTATCGCAGTGAAGGAACGCGTAGTCAGCGCATGATCTCGCGCACCGGCTGGACGCTGCCTTATACGGCACCTAGCGGTGAAATCTATCAACTGACACTAAGCGCCCACGCACAAGGGTACAATGTCTCGCAGGCCGGCAGTGGCGCTGACCTTTATCGTCCAACGGATGACGGAAGTCGAGGGCGGTTTATGCCGCAGCTTGATTTCAACTGGCGTTATCCTTTTGTCCGATATGATCAGACACTGACGACAATCGTTGAACCAATTGTTTCCGTGATTGCCGCGCCAAACCTCTCTGATCAGCGTGATTTTCCCAACGAAGACAGTCGAAGTATCGATTTTGATGAGACCAATCTGTTTCGGCCAAATCGTTTTTCGGGATATGACAGGCTGGAAGGCGGTCAGCGCGTAAACTACGGCCTGAATACCAATTTGCGTCGTCCCTGGGGCGGGCGGGTCGACGCCTTCCTCGGTCAGAGCTACCGTCTAAAAGAAGAGAGTGCATTTCCGACAGGGTCTGGACTTGAAAGCCAGTCCTCGAACTATGTGGGCAGACTCTTGGTTTCGCCGCACCCATGGATGACCGCGAGCTATCATTTTCAGACAAACCGCGGTGACCTTAGCGCAAACCGGAATCGAGTCTCGGTTGGGGCGGGCCCTCAGGCATTTAACGTCGGTGCTTCGTATGTGTTTGTGGATCAGCGCTCCCAGGTGGGGCTGGTCCAGGATATTGAGCAGCTTGCGCTTACAGGATTGGTGCGCCTGACAGAAAACTGGCGCTTTCAGGCGCGTCAGTTAACGAGCCTTGCAGATAGCGACGAGGGAACGCTTTTGTGGGGAGGAAGCTTCGTCTATGAAGACGAATGCTTAATCGGCGGGATCGATTTTAACCGCCGCTATATCGGAAGCCGGGACAATCCGCCCGATACGTCTATTGTTCTGCGGGTGGTCTTCCGGAATCTGGGGCAGATACAAACCGGTGTGTTCTAACGTGCAGAAGCTTCTTTCGACTGTTTGAGTAGAAAGGCAGCAAGTTGCTGCCGGATGTCGGCGCTGATCTCGCCAATTGCTCGATCACGCGCGTCTCTCTGTGCGGAAATCGAGGCGAACTCTGAATTCGTTGCTTCATAAGTGCTGCTCGATGCAGAAGAACCGGTCATAAGCGCCCGTCCATCGAGGGCACGCAGAACGAAATTCGCGTTGGCTGTATAGGACACGCGACTCGCGCTTTCATCCCGCCGAATAGCAATTTCCTGCCGGGGCTCTGAAAGCATTACCTCAAGCGTATAAGTTCGCCGACTGGATTGCCGTGAGTTGAATGCATTGGTAAGGCTTGTTCGAAGCATCTGGCCGGACCGGTTTGCAATTGGCCTGATCTCGATCGCCGAAAGCTGTTCCTGGGGGCCGCTTCCTCCCGGCATCATAAGCGGCTGAAACCCACATGCACTCAGTATCAAGGGAACCGCTGCACAAATCATAAGTCGCAGAATCATGGCCCGAAGGTCCGTTAGGTTATCTGAACTGCAGTGTAGTTTAGTTCTTTTGTGGATAGCTGGCGAGGCCTAGCGCGGCACCCAAGAAGAGCCATAGGGGTCGCTGGTAGAGCACTTCCATAGTGAAAGCTTGGACACCAAAAACTACAAGGATCGCCGCGGTGGCAAAAAACAGGCTCTCGGACGCACGTTCATGGGCGGCACGCAGAATGATAATAAAGGCCGAAAGGAATAGCCCCGCGAATAGCACCAAGCCGATAATACCTGTCTCCGTCAGCAGCCATATGTAGCTGGTATGGATCGTGGCAATTGGCTCAGCAGGAGATGGTGATTGACGGTGAATAAAACTGCCAACACCAGAGCCGGCGATGGGGGCTTCTCGCCATAGGTCAACTGCCCGTTCGAGAATGACTAGTCTGTGACCGATACTTTGCCCGCCGGAGATAGGGCCGGTTACGTTGGCCAAAGGATTCTGCGTTTGAATTACAGGCGCCGCTGTCAGTTGCCAAAGCAGTACACTCAAGATAGAAGCGACAATGACGGCGCTGACGAGAACACGAAAATTCAGGCGCCGCGCCAGGAGCAGAAATCCTAACCCGACGGCAGCAGCAAGCCATGCTCCCCGTGAGTAAGACCACAGCAGCCCTGTGATCGATATTGCCACGCCCGTGGCGTGCCACCGGATTTCCCTCGTTTCTCTAACGTATGCAAGGTGAAGAACGATTGCAATTGCTGCTGTGAAGCCAAACGCATTCGGATTCACCATCAGGCCCTGGAAACGGGATTTGCCGGCGATCATGCCCATCGTTTGCTGAAATGCAGAAGCATCAGGCTCGCTTATGGCCAATAATCCCCAAGCTTCATTCGTCAAGGCTACCATCACAGCAGCACTGAATGCACACGAGAACCAGAAAAACGCCAGATAAGGCCAAGTGATCCAGAAGCTTGAAATCTCCGGAATAATCCGGCCGTAGGCCCATCCCGCGGCGAAGAACGCGAGAACAATCAGCCATCCTGCGCCGCGGTTGAGAAGAGCCCAGCTTTGCCAGTATCCAGTGTCGAGCCGACCATGAAGTATAGAAATTGCTAGCCACAGCGAGCTTGCAGCAAGAAAAGCCAACGGTACCCAAATTCGGCGGAGTTCGAGACCAGCAGATATGTGGTGGGCGGCGTACACCGCCAAGATCAGAACCATGGGAATCGCCAGATCGGCGACACTGATTCGTATGCCTATGGGGCCGATAGGCAGTGTCGTGTGAATTTGTATCGCCGCTGTGAGGGCCCCGAGCACGACACCTAAGGCCCGCTGGGGATTTTCGATTTTTACCGTCATAACGACTGGGCAAGAGCTAATGCCGCCACGGAAACGGCGAGTGGAACAAGTTCACGCAATGGATGGCCGTATATCTCAGGCAGATGATGCGATTTAAGGAGTTTCACTCTGTAGATATGCAAGCCGATCGACGAAATGATGCTGGCATTCACGGCAGCGTAAAGCGCGCTTCCGTAGGTCAGTAAAAGGGTGAAAGATACTATCCACAAGATAACTGAAATTGTATTGGCATGAGCATCTTCGACTGCCAAACCGTTCGACACGAGAATTTCGTGCTGTGGACCCCATAGCAGGCCAGCAAAACGGATTAGTAGCAGGGCGTGGAATATGTCGGTCGCAGTGAGAAAGCGTTCACCGAGGAGGCCGAGCAGTGGACGAGCGGCAAGCCACATCACAAGTCCGCCAACAGCCGCGAGAATGGTGAGAAGTCGCTGACGTTCGGAGGCTGTCGCAAGCCCGTTGCTGTCGGCTGTCGGGTGATGCAATCGCCGCATTTGCCAGGGAAGGCCCAAGAAGACGAAATGCTGTATCACCATGAAACCGATAGCAAATTGCGCGGCGACTCGATACTCGCCGACAGTCGTTGAGGAGACGATGAACGTAAGCACCAGAACGTCGATATACATCGAAATTCGGGATGTGAGATTGCCGTAAATGAGCCCGAGGGTGTGACGAATGATGGGAGCCCATGCAAATTTGGGCGGCCAAATTGCGGGAAGCATCTGTGGCGCGCGCCACAGCAGCCGAGCCGCTAGTGTGGCGAATACTGTTGCCCATACCACGGTGTAGATGGTGAGCGCCTCAAAGGCTGTCGTCGGTTTTTGCCATATCAAAAGCAGTAGCGCGCCGATCGGAGCAATAATGTCCCGGATTGTGAAGAACAGGCGCACTTCACCGCCTGCTCGCATGAGAGCTAGCAGCGCTTCGCCAAGTCCGATCAAGATAGAAGTAACGATTGTCAGAGTTGCCAGACCGTCGAGCTGCTTCGGTAGGATATTCAGGACATCAAAAACGAAAGCTAAAGCGAGCAAGGCACCGGAAACCGCCAGAACAATCGTAAAATAGACCGGCCAGAGGCGGGGCGCCTGCCCTCCGACGGCCCCCGGTTCGGAGGTAAAGCGGTTCAGCCACATATCGCCGCCGCCGGTTACCAGAGCGCCGAAAATTCCGATAAAAACGAGGGATACCGCATATGCGCCGAACTGATCGCCGTCCAGCAGCCGCGCGGCTACGATCAGGGTTGCATAGACCGACAGGCGGGAAGCGATCGCGCTTGCTACCGGAAGAAGAAGGATGCCCCGCAGCAGTTCACGGACATTGAAAGCCTGCTTTGTGCTGTTCACGGCCGCATCATTGAATTCGCTATCAAGCGATAGCTCACGTCAGAGCCTCCGGCCTACCGGTGAGCGTCGCCCAAGATTGGAAGGCAATCATTGTCCATAGATGCCAGGAGGTGTCCCGTTTTCCGCTATCGAGCTGGTCAAGCCATCGACGCGGAAGCTGCGGGGAGAATAACCCCTGGCGGCGAAGGCGCTCGGGATCGGTTGCGGCTTTCACCCTGTCGCGCAGGGGGCCAGCCAGCCAATCGGCGACGGGAATCTCAAACCCTTTTTTGGGGCGCCGAAAGAGTTCTTTTGGCAGTCGATCTGTGAAAGCCCGCCTCAATATCCGCTTATTGATTCCTGGGCGGAGTTTTTCGGAGCCTGCCAGGGAGAACGCGATGTTGACGACACGCTGATCGAGGAAGGGGCAGCGTATTTCGAGGCCATTTGCCATGCTTGTACGATCCACCTTCACCAGCATGTCGCCCGGCAGGACGAACTCAACGTCTGTGGCAAGCATTAGGTTGATCGGATCGATATTCGAATAGCGAGATTGAATGTTGGCGATGAGGCTTGCTACAGTTGTGATGCTCTTTTTCGCCCCAAACAGTTCATCGAGTTCCGTCTCGGTGAGTTGAGTCGCCCATCCCGCATGGCGCGCAGCCTGGTTCTGTCCCGCCGCGGATATGAACCGCTTGAGCCGACGGAGTGCTTCCAGAAGCCTCGTATTTTTCGATTCCGGCAGATTTGCAACCAAGGGCTCGATTCCCAGGCGGCGAATAATCAGCGGGAGCCGCCTGTAGTATCCAGAAAAAAGCTCACCCTGATATTTTCGGTAGCCGGCGAATATCTCATCCGCTCCGTCGCCCGATAGCGCAACCTTCACGTGACGACGCGCTTCTTTCGACACGATGTAGGCAGCGACCGATGAGGAGTCGGCAAACGGCTCATCCAGGCTCAGAAAGATCTGATCTAGGATGCTAAGGGCATCGCTTGCGTCCACCGTAATTTCGGTATGATCGGCGCCGATATAGTTAGCGATCGACCGCGCTCCCGGGCGCTCTTCATAATACTCGGAAACTCCACGGAAGCCGACCGTGAACGTCCGAACTCTTGGTTGGTTTCTTGCCATCGTTGCCGCGACAATGGCCGAGTCAATTCCGCTCGACAAAAAAGCGCCGACCGGAACATCCGAAACCAGCCGATCTGATACGGCCCCGTCCATTGCTGCGCGCAGGTCTGAAAAGACCCGGGATTCGTCGTCCTCAAAAGGGGGCATATCCAGGGTTTCGGCCCAGCGGTGGATTGTAACCCTTCCCTTTGAGAATTTTAGGACATGACCGGGCAGAAGCTTGTGAACTTCGCGCGCAATCGTCCGCGGCTCGGGAATGTAGCGGAGAGCAAACAGGAGCCTCAGTGCGTCGTGATCAATGGGAAGTGTCGCCCCCATCGCCTGCTCCAAGGCGAGGAAATCCGAGGCAAAAGCAAAGCTTTCCCCATCGGCTCGGTAGAAAAGTGGCTTCTCTCCGAAGCGGTCCCGCGCAACCGTCAGTGTCCGGCTCGCGGGATCCCAGATCGCGAAAGCAAACATACCGACCAGACGCGGAAGAAGCGCTTCGCCCCATTCCTCCCATCCAGCGAGAAGGACTTCCGTATCCGACTGAGAGGCGAAACGACGCCCGTGCCGCTCAAGCTCGGCGCGGATTTCCCGGAAATTGAAGATCTCGCCATTGAATGTGATGACCCGGCGGAAGGCGCTCATAGGCTGGGCGCCAAGTTCCGAAAGCTCAATAATCGCCAGGCGACTATGACCGAAGGCACAGTATTCATCGGACCAGAAGCCCTGCCCGTCCGGGCCGCGATTGGCAAGTCGAACAAGTGCCGATTTTATCCGACTCTCGGCAGGCAGGCGCCCAAGGCCGGATGATACGACGATGCCGACGATCCCACACATATTAGGCCGCCTTATGCAGGTCGCGAAACGCCATGACGGCACGGCGCAATGAGAACAGCTCTACGATCCGGTGCCGTGCGGCTTCTTTGCGAACGTGCCTATCAGCGGGAGAGCCATTCAGGATAGTGCGGATGCCATCCGCTAGCGCAGTGGAATTGCGCGGTGGAACAATGATACCGGTATCACCGACGATTTCGCGGGCGTCTCCGGTATCCGTCGCGACAGCAGGCAATCCGGATGCCATCCCTTCGGCAATCGCGTTGGAAAACCCTTCGCCGAAGGCCGAGCTTGAGACGACGAGATCGGCAGCGCAGAGGAGTTGCGGAACATCGTCACGTCGGCCAAGCCTGTACAAAGACGAAAGCGGGGTTAAGGCGTCTGTACCCTGACCGATGAGCAAGGCTTTCGTCCCGGGAAGCGATTTAAGTGCTTCAATGAAGCAGGCGTGATCTTTCATAGGATCGACGCGAGCAACATGTGCAATAAGCGGCTCATCGGGCTTTATTCCCAGTTCAGCCCTGACTTTTGCCCGCATCTCATTGTTGGGCCGAAAACGGTCAACGTCGATACCATTGGGGATGATGACGAAGCGGTTTTCCGGGTAACCAAGATCCATATGATACTTTTGTCCAGAGACCGAATTTGACACGATTGCGTCGGGTATAGACGAGAGTAGAGCGCAACCTCTTATGACTGCGCTTAGCCTCAAGCCGTACCGCCGAGTATCCATGTCGGAACAGCGCAGCCCCCATAAAAGTCTTGTCTCGTGTCGTCGACTGCTCCAGTAAAGAGCGAAAGTCGCGGCTAAATCAGCGTGGTACATCCAGCTTTGAATAACCGCCGGTTTTTCAAGCCAAATCTGCCGGGCAAGCCTGAACAGGCCCCACGCGGGGAGATTGCTCGCTTTCATTCCAAGCTCGGTAACGTGAATGCCTTCGGCTCGCAGCTTCTGGCTGTTTGCACCGCCGGACGAAAGGCTGACAACGCGACAGCGTGCTTCCGGATAAAGCTGCTTTTCCGCGATAAGCAACGATGTCAACATGCTTTCGGCTCCACCAACCGCAAGGCCCGTAATGACGTGCATGATCCCGCGGGCAGAAGTATTCGTCGTAGAATAGGATTGTATGAAATTCGTCATGATGCGCCGAGAATTCGTAAAAACTGTTGCTGCGCAGCCTGCATAGTAAATCGCGCCGGAAGAAGGCTGGGGGAAAATTCCCCCGTCCGGATGCGAACCTTCTTCATAGCGGCGATAAAAGAATCACCGGCGGAAACAATCGTGATTGCGCCAGGCGCGGCTTCTTCCGCTATTTCAATAATGCCGCCGCCTTCCGGCGTTGCAATAACGGGTACCCCGACGGCGAGCGCCTCCAGGGCAACATTAGGCATGCCCTCCCAACGCGATGTGAGAAGTAGAGCATCTGCGCCGCTGAAATATCCCCAAGGCTCGGCGACGTAGCCCGCCAGGGTAACGCGGTCTGAAAGGCCAAGCGCTTTTATAGCCTCCTGCACGAGGGGGCGATCTTCGCCGTCGCCAAGTATCGTCAGATGGGCATCTGCATCAACACTGACAAACATCTCCAATAGACGATCCCATCCTTTCTGACGGGTTAGCCGTCCGGCCATAACAAACCGTGCTCCAGGCCCCGGATGCCGTCTTGTCCTGGCCGCGATCCGGCGCAGGCGACTTTCGTTTACGGGATTCGGAAAAAGAATGAGGCGATCGATTGGTATGCCAAAAGCGCGCGCGAGATCGGTTGCAATGGCCCGGGTCGGACAAAGGATCGCTGAGGCCCATGGGTAAAAGAAACTGTAGGCAAGGTGTATAAGCCAAGATGGCTGGATTGCGGCCATCGTCGCGGCCGGATCATTTGCTTCGCGGACGATGATTCGTGAAGAGGGGCTGGCGATCCTTGCAACAACGAGAACCATCAGATTGAGATAACCCATGGTTGAGATAATGGCTCGTGGCCGCAGTCTGCGGAACTCCCGAAACAGCGCCAGGGGCGCGTAACGGAGCCGATCACTCCTAAGATTGATAACGGAAATGCCGTTGGGTATCTCGCTGGCTAGCGGGCCGGTATTTTGGAGAACCAGTAGCCGATGCCGGTTTTGACCGGTAGTAAGCGTACTGAGCAGTGTCAGCATGACACGTTCGGCGCCACCCCCGGCGAACGAGGGTAAGACAAATACCGTGTCGATCGGCGGCGTCAAGCGGGCGGCTTTTGGAGAAGCTTATCGAAGAGGCTGATATATCCGCTGTCCATCGAGATAAAGTTGTATTGCGTGGACGCCTTTGCAGCAATGGCCTTTCCCATTGATCGTAAGGCAGCCGCATCACGAATGCGGGCGGAGAACTCGCCCACGTCGAGCCCGGCTAGATAGCCGTTCTCGCGATCCTTCACAATCCAGTCCGTCACGCCCGGTATCCGGGATGGAACAACCGGCAGACCTGCGCAGAGTGCCTCTATCATCACTGTGCCGAGCCCTTCCGCTTTCGAAGGAAAAGCAAAGATATCCGCCGCCTGCATGACGTGTTCTACAACTGGGCGATTTTCCGTCACCAGATAGCTGCGATTTCGTAAGTCAGGGCGGCGAAGACGAGTGCGCAGTGTCTGTAGGTAAGCGTCGCCATCGGCATAGCAGGGGCCAATCAGCAGCATCTTAAAATTTTTCGGAAGCGTTGCCACGCAATCGGCGAGAAAAAGCTGATTTTTAAGCGGCCGAATCCTGCCGACGTGAAGAACCAGAATGTCATCTGGCTGAAGGGATGGCAGCCATTGCCGAACTTTCTCGCGCCGCTCCTGTCGCTCAGCAACTGTTGCGGGGCGAAAGCGTGTTGTGTCGACAGCGTTGGGTCGGCACCAGATTGGCGTTCCGGTCCCGATATCGGCAATCGCGCGAGCTCTCAGCGCCGGTGAAATAGCAATGACGTGATCGGCAAGCCTGTTTGTCCAGCCGATGAGACGTCCGCCGAGAGACCGGCCTCCGGCGTCACCGCTTGTTGTTAGTTCGCGAACAATCGGAATACGTCGGCGCCGTGCTTCGATCAGAAGGGCTGGAGTTGCCCAACTCCAGCCTGCTGAGTGTACAAGATCGATATTGTTGAGGAGGCCGGCTACGAGTGCCCGCGCCAGCCAGGCTAGTTCAGTGACGGCTTCAAGAGGGCCAGGATACTCAGTATGGCCGCGCTGAAAGGCAAACCGTTGTATGGGGCCGGCGATATCTGCCGTGAGCGATGCGCCGTCCCGATACTTTGTCGCCACGCTCCAGGTAAACCCAGGCTCTGCAGTGGCTAACCGTCCGTACATCTGATGAAGTCGGCTCCCGGCGCCGGCGTGCTCCGGGGGATAGCCGGTTGTCGCTAGGAGGATATGCATGTAGGCAATACTTGGTCGGGCTCAGCCCGTTCGCGCGGCGATATAGAGATGCCGGGGCACTGCAGAGAGCGACGTCTTGAATGTTCCGAGGTGGCTTACAGATGCAAAACCTAAGTCGCGCAGAAATTGTCTCAGGAATGAGTCAATATCGGGCTCCATGAACGAAAGCGTCCTAGCCCAATCGGCAATCACCTCATCCGGTTGGCCGGTATCGAAGACCAGATATTTCGTGGCTCGGCTGGCCAAGGTCCGCATGATCTCTTCTGCGCCGGCCCGGCCGAGCTTGCGCACCCAGTGATGATACACAGACAGACATATGACCACCTCGGTCTGCGGTAGGCTGGCAGCCGTCTGCGCGTCGATGTCTATCTGGGCGAAGGCAACGTTACTGACGTCGTGGGTAGCGGCAAAAGCCTGGGCTATCATGATGGCGTTGCGGCCGTAATCGATGCCAAGGCAGAAGCCGCCCCGGCGCGCCAGCGCGAAGGTGAAATAACCGCTGTGACAGCCGATATCCAGGCTGGACAGGGGACGTTGCGGAAGATGATTGAGAATAGCGGCGGCTCTTGCCGGCGTCTGTCGTGGGTCGCGGGCTGCGTCACTAGCCGGCCGCCAGGGATCGGGCTCATAGATGCGCGCCGTATTCAGCCGGAACTGGAAAAAGAGCTGAATTTGATGAAAAAGGTTCTTGGTGCGCCAGAGAGTGGCATTGACGAAATCGCTAAGTGTCATTGAGTTTTCGGCCTATGGGCGGCAGTTGCCGCGCGCAATTTTTCGGCAAGCATGACGACAGCGTCGTCATCGATAGTGGTTGAGCTAAAGATAATGATCTTTCCGTGTTTTTCTGCATGAAATCGGCAAACGTCGTCGAGCATAATATGTGCTCGAGAGAACATATCCAGTGTTCCCTCAATTTTTGGGCCGAGAACTGACTCGCGGCGGGAATAGCGCTCAAAAGCGATTTCCGGAGCAAGATCGACGCGCACCAGAACCTCCGGACAGGGAAGCTGAGACATAATAGTATTTAGAGGTATCGGTGCCGCCGCGTAGTTGTTTTGAGCCTCAAATGAAATGATCGGCTGGACCACGCCGCTTTCAGAAATCAGGGTCGGATGCGCGGTTTTGTATTTGAGGCCGGCCATACGATAGCCGAGCTTCGCGACCAGCTGCCGACCAGTGGGATCAGCGAGAAGCCGCGTTGTCTTTCCGGGGCGCGCCCCCAGCATTCGGGCCGCTAGGTATGCGGCGGTGGACAGTGCTGCAAACCCAGACGGCTGCGGCCGCGAAAAGAGGCGAAGTCCGGTGCTTTCGAGATGGGGGGCGAGCTTTGCGGCCAGGGTTGTTTTGCCGGCGCCACAGAGACCGACCATTTCGATCGTGACGCTCATGCTACGCCCGAATAGGGGTGCTTTTGAAGCCAGAGATCCAGGCTAGCTAGCATATGCAGGAATTTCATGTGATCGCGCGTACCGCAAAGATGCTCGTCAACCGTCTTTTGAAGTTGACTGTGCTCGAAGATACTAAGACCCGTTATCGTCTCGGCGCGCGGTAGCGCCGTCAGGCGTTCGCGAAGTGCCGGAGCGGTGCGGAACAATTCAGCGTGATTGACCCACGATCCTTCCGTCCGGACCGTCTCCCGCTGTTTTCGAAATGCGCTGCCGAGGCGCTTGAAGCCCGCCCGTCCGACCAGGATGGCAACCTGCAAGGCTGCAGGCAGACCGGCGGAGAGATTTGTGTTCGCATTGGGAAGTCTTGCCAATGCAGGATTCAGAATGTGAAGCGCGCGCGGTGCAATCACGTCCTGTGCACGCTGCGCGGCGGGAATCGAAAAATAGGTATTCATCAGCGCAATATCGAGGCCTACTGGCCGCTGATCGACATGAAGATTCATGCCGATCAGGGCCGACGATGTGTAATGGCGGCATTGCGGCGCGATGGCAAGCGTATCCCAAGCGTCATAGATCGTCTCCGGTTCACACAGACCAATGACTTCGTCAAAACCTGCGCGCAGGGACGCTTCATAGGCGGCCTCACGTTCCGGCGGCACGCTTTGCCGCCATGATTGGCTGCGATCGCCGATCGTGAGATGCCGCAGGACAGCGGCGCCGTCGCCAGCTGACAGCGATTGCAGCCGCGGCCATTTGGCATTGAGAAAGCGCTGTCTCGGCAGATACAGCCCGCGGATTGTGTAGTCGATAGCATATCCGTGCAGGAATACGTCATGGCGCGTGTCGAGTTCCGGCCATAACGCGAAAAGATTCATTGGTGCCGGATACAACCCCTCAGTGGCCAACGCTGCCTCGGGATAGTGCGCAACAACGGTGCCGGGGCTGATTTCGCAAGGTGCAAACGGTTGGCCTGTCACCTCGGCAGCGGTGCGTGCGACGCGCAGTTCACGGTTCTCCTGCGACACTGCTGTGATGCAGGTGATTTCTCGTTTCTCGGCGGTTGCAGCAGCCAGGACCAACCTTGAATCAAGACCGCCCGACAACATCAGGGCCGGGCGCTTGGCATCCTTTATGCGTTGGACGACAGCTTGCCGCATGCCAGCGGCATATTCTTCGGCGATATCATCCACGCTGCGACGCGAGGCCCTCCAGCGTGGCTTCCAATTGCGGGTCCTGCTGATCCGACCGTCTTCAAAGACGACAAGTTCACCTCCGACGAGGCAGGAAATATCCGTGTAAATCGTATGGCCACCGAGGGGTCGCTGCAGGGCTGCGACCTCAAGCAATCCTCTGATAGATAGGGTTTGACGCGGTCTGCCGTCGGTCAGAACGGCGCCGAGACGACTTGCGGCCACCAGCCCGCTCGCGCTGTGCCAGAGATAGAGAGGACGCGTTCCAAACCGGTCACTGGCCAGAGTTACGCGGCGCTGGCTCGGATCAAGGATTGCCAGTGCGAAGCTACCATTAACCTCATTCAGGAGATCCATGCGGTCGCGGCGATAGAGATCGCCGATGAAAAGTCGGGTTTCCCCCATGTCTCCGCCGGCGTCCAGGAGATCGCCATCGATGGCGATCAGCAGTCCTCCGCTCAACGGCGTCAGATGCCTTCTGCTTTGAAGACGGAAACGGTCACATTGGCCGATGGCAAGCTCCGGGGTAGCCTCAATAAGTTCGCCCGTCTGCCTTCCGGTGACCAGAGCGTTAAAAACGCTCTGCGCGCGCGTGGCTATGCCGGCGCGATCAACGACGACGCACAAGCCGCTCATGCATCTTTACGGCGCGTAGTCACCGCATGAAGGCGATGAAGCCGTCTGATAGTCGCGAAAGCTTCAGCAGCGTCATGCCCGGATTGAATGCCGCGCCAGCGTGCTAGGGCGCGCACGCCCTCGATTGAGCGCGGATGCGGCCACGGCCGCATCTCTTCGGCGTAGCATTCAAGGGCGGCCAGCTTCTGTGAGACGGTCGTACCGATATCAACGAATTCTGTCGGGAAGAATGGCGCGGGGCCAGCGGCTTCCCATTCGGTCGATGAATTGGTTTCACCTGCCAGAATGGTCGTGACTATGGCGCCTGGCAGCGGCCGACATGCAGTCAGGGCGGCCTGATGAGCAATCCGATGATCTATATTTAAATCGTTGGCGTGATGGGTGTAGACAACACCGCACTGCTTTTCCTGAAGAAAGGCTTCGAGCTTCTGCACGATGTCGAGCAGCGGGACGGTATCCATCCGGTTGTCCGGCCAGTCATGAAAATCGACTGAAGACGCGCCAAGTATTCGGGCTGCCTTCTGAGCCTGATCCCGCAGACGCCCGATGTAGGGGACTTGTGGGCCGCCGCGTGCATCGGCACCGGCAGCCAGAATCACGATATGAACCTTGTCGCCCGCGGCAGCGTGCCGGGCGATCGTTCCGCCGGCGAGAAGGACCTCATCGTCAGGATGGGCCGCGACAACGCAGATCGTCCTGTCGGATTGCGTGCTCATGATTCGAGCTGTCCTTTTTCGAAAATGATCATATCGTTCTCGGCTCTCACTTCCTGAAAGCCAAGGGACTGGAACAGATGTTTTGATGCGACGTTGGCTTGTTTGACCCGTGCAATCACAGACGATACCAATGCCTCTTGGAGAGCAGCCGAAACCGCGGCGGCAGCATAGCCTTTACGGCGCATGCCCACTTCAATATAGATATCGATTTCATGATGTCGTCCCGTCGGTGACAATCTAATCTGGCCTGCGGGTGCGCCGTCGATATCGACAATAAAAATGAATGCAGACGGATTGGCCAACTGGCTGCCAAGCCAAGCACAGTGGTCGTCCCAGGCGATCGGGCCAGCGGTCCGTTCCTTCTGAGCGAGACTGTCCGGAGTATTGACCCAGTCGAAGAGTAGCCGAGCGTCGTAGGTCTTTGCGCGCCGGACTGTCAGTGGCATCTCAGTGCCTGACGGAAAATGTGGGCTGCACCGGATATCCGCGCAGTCGGGCGGCTGGATCGGATGAGTCGAGATGACCGCGCACGTTACCCAGCGCCAGGTCCAGCGCGGATAGCGTTTCAGCCATTACGCTCTCGGTGTCATGAGGCAAGCACAGATTGTAGCTGGAAGCGAGAAGAAGGCCCGCCGCGACAAATTCCTGGCGCAGCAGGCTGATCATCAGTGACTCCGCGACCGGCGGGTTTGCAACGGAAAGGCGGGGCCACCAGCCGTCATTGCCGAAGCTGATAACGCCGCCGAATCCGCGCTTAGCAAAGACCTCGTTGCTTTCTGTGATGAGGCGGCCGCCACGTTCCCACAAACGGGGAATAACATTTTCACGGTGCAGCTTGTCGATGGTGGCAATTGCCGCCGCGATCGAGAGTGTCTCGCCGCCGAATGTGCCGGAAAAGAAGACTTCTTCCATCTTCATCATGATGTCGCGGCGGCCGACCACGGCCGATATTGGCATGCCGTTGGCCATCGCCTTGCCGAAGGCCGCGAGATCCGGCGCAATACCGTAATAGGCCTGAGCGCCGCCGATATGCATCCGAAAGCCGGTAACGATTTCGTCGTAGATCAGCAGGACGCCATATTGATACGTCAGGCGGCGGAGCTCTTCCAGGAAGCCTGCAGTCGGCGGTCTTGTGCCGGACGGCTCTAGGATCACGGCCGCATAGCCGCGTGGATCGTTTTTTAGGATGTTCGCCAACGCATCCGCGTCATTGAATGGAAATGTTGCCGAGAGTGCCCTCGTCGATTCGGGAACGCCGGCATGGCGTGACGTCGTACCAATCGACCAATCATGCCAGCCGTGATAGCCGCAGATCGCGACCTTCTCCCGGCCGGTATAGGCGCGTGCAACTCGTATCGCCGCCGTTGTAGCATCTGAGCCGTTCTTGCCGTAGCGGATCATCTCGGCGCAGGGAATATCGCGAATAAGGCGTTCGGCAAGCTCACTCTCGAGAATTGAGGGTAAGGAGAAGCCCACGCCGCTCTCAAGCTGGTTGCGGATCGCCGCATCCACATCGGAATCCCCATAGCCCAGGATATTGGCCATTAGGCCCTGCAGATAGTCGATATAGACATTGCCGTCAGGGTCGGTAACTCGGCAGCCGCTGCCTTTCTCGAGGAAGAGCGGTGCCGCACCGCGTACCCATTGTTGATGGCTCTTTGAGAATGTCTGCGATGCGAGCGGGATAGACGCCGATGCTCGGGTAAAAAGCTGGTTGGAGCGATCGAAGCTCGGACCCTTGCCAAGCTGCTTGCCAAGATTCCGTGCGGTTCCTTCGTTGAGCTTGTGTCGACGGTTGATCCAGAACAGGTTCGGATCACGGGTCATCAATGCAATCACATCGAGCCAACGAAAATTCTCCGGCAACAGAGGCAGCAGCTTGCGAAAGAAAGCCAGATCGTCAGGTTCGTCGAGGGTCCAACGCAGATGGCTGAAGTCGACCGGATTGACGAAACTGGTAGTTCGGAAGTCTCCGTGCGGCAGGTGATCCCGCAGGCGGCCATGGATGTAAGGAGTCACATGCTGACGCAGGAAATCCTCGCGGGCCTCATTGTCGGCGCGCTCGAGTGCCGCTCTCGAGAAAATCTCGACGTCAAGGCCGTCTGGATAGCTACGGACGAGGTGGTTTGATACATAGTCGACGTCTCCGGTCCCAAACCGGTTGATGGCCAGCTCGATCACATCGGGATCGGTGAGCGGGCAGTCACCCGTCAGCCTGATAATTGCATCAGCATTTGTCTGGCGCGCGATGGCGGCGAAGCGACCGAGCACGTCATGCTCGTCGCCACGGAAGACCCTAACGTCAAGGCTGGCACCGAATGCAGCCAGCGGGTCGTCGGCAGGGAGTGCGCTACAGGCGAGCCACACCGAATCCAGCCCTTTTGCCCGTCGGGCACGGGTCAGCGTCCACCAGATGGCGGGATGCCCGGCAATATCCTGCATGACCTTGCCGGGCAGGCGGGTTGAACTCATCCGGGCCTGGACGACTAGAACAATCTTTTTCGTGTTCATTGTTACGGTTGCACCGCAATCGTGACATTCAGCTTGTCGCCAGTGCGAACAACGTTCATGTCGCGATCAAGTGTTGGCATATCGATGGAAATGTCGAGATGTCGTGCGATCGCGGCATCAGCCAGCGGCAGGCCCGCGGCAAGACTCGCGACAAAACTTCCGCTGGGACGCGGGTTTACCTCAAGGAGCTGCACCTGACCATGATCGTCGGTCATCAGATCGTAGTCGTGAAGACTGTCGAGCCCAAGTGCCCAAGCAATCTCTGAGCAGAATTGGGTAATGGCAGGCGACCGCATCACTGTATTCCCAGTAAAAGGGATACCTGCCGGGTTATGCCTCAGCCGGATCGCCGACGCGAGGACGGCGCCGTCACGAGCAACAATGTCGGCGTCGTAGACCGGCGATTTCATGGCGCGCATCACCATGAGAGGCTCAGGAAACGTTTCGACTTTCAAGGCATCAGGGATCCCACCGAATGTGCGAACCTCCCTCGCGCCGGTACCGATCCATGCTTCCGGCGCGTGATCCCCGCATAGGACCACGACGCCACGCCCGCCACGCCCGGAGGTCGGCTTGACGACAATTGTTTCTTCCGGGAACCCCAGTTTTTTTGCCGCCCCCAAAAACTCGTCGCGCCCCCGCGCGATCTCGTAGACAGGGGTGCGGAGACCATGGGTTTCGAGTCGACGGTAGACGGCCCATTTGTCCCGAATGAGATCAAGGCATTCCGGGGAGCTTGTCATGGCCGTAATACCGGTCGCGTGCAGGCTGGTTGCCTGACGTGAGAGTGCCATTGCCTCTTCGTCGGAGCCCGGCCAGATCAAGGTCGCCCCAGTACCGAGGGCGATGGATCGGATCATGTCGACGTAGTCGGGCGACGTGCCGGCCGGGACGACAGCAAATTCGTCAAGCAGCGCATGTCGTTCGGCTGGCAAGGCCCGCGCATCGACACCGATCAGCCGCAGCCGAAAATGGCGACTCTCGCGGAGAGCAGCCAGCAGGAACGGCATGGTATCGCCGCCTGCGCAAGTGATTACGAGCGTAACATCGCGCATGAGTGTTACGACAGGTCGCCTTCCTGGATCGGCTCGTCGAGCGCCAGCGCCCGTCTTGTACGGGCTCCGAGCACCCGGTCATATTCGCTTGGCGCGAGGCCCGTTATCCCTGGCAAGGGTCGCTTCAGGGCGATGTTGTCCAAAGAGAAGGCCTCGCCAATCGCAATGGCGCGGCGCGCCACGAGGATGCGGCGCATCTGCTTCGCGAGCAGCGCTTCTTCCGCGCTCAGCGGCCGATCCGGGTTGCCCCGCATCGCCTGCGCGGTACGGATGCGGTCGACCAACTGCCTGAACCCGGAAGCGCCCAGCGAGATAGCATGATCGTAGCTGTCTCGCTTGGGATCAAGCGTGAAATGCTTCTCGATCATGCATGCGCCTGCCGCGACGGACATGGCAGAGGCCTCGATGCCGAGGGCATGATCGGAATAGCCTGTCGGCAGCTTGTAGCGGTCCCGCATACGTTCTATGGCGGCAAGGTTGAGCTTGTCGATCGGCGCTGGGTAGAGCGAAACGCAGTGAAAGAGTCCAACCTCAGGTGCAGCACTTGCGGCCGCGACACTTGCATCGATGTCTGGCCAGGTCGCCATGCCTGTTGAGATCAGCAATGGCCGGCCTTTTCGTGCAGCATAGTGGATCAGCGGATAGTTGGTCATCAGGCCGGATGAAATCTTATAGGCAACCGGGGACAGCCTATCGACCCAGTCAAGCGTGGCCGCGTCGCCTACAGTGGTGAAAGGCTCGACCCCCAGCTTGCGGGCAACGTCGAAGGCGCGGGCGGTGTCCTCTCGGCTCAGGACTGCCTGTGAGAACAGCTTAAAGCTTTTCGTATCGCGAACATAACTGGCGTCCGGATCGATGGTCTGCAGCTTGACGGAATCGGCGCCGGCCAGCGCCGCCATCTCGATCATCTTGATGCAGGTATCGGCATCGCCCTCATGGTTGATGCCGATCTCGGCGATTACAAAAACCGGCTGATCGTGATCTACGCTATGGGTTCCGATACGCATTGGCTCCTAGACCTCCGCCGTGTCGGCGCCGGCGATTTCATCCGAAATCCAGCGCGCGGCGACTGCGGCTGGGTTAGCATTTCCTGAATCGAGATAGGTTTCGATGAATCGGATTCGCTCTGATTTTCGTTGGTGCCATAGCTGCTCAATCACATCAAGCGGTTGCGACGTCATTGCGATGAGTTGCGTCATCCAGTCTGTGTCTTGCTGATCGATAACCAGACCGCCCGCGCGAAGTGCCGCCTGTGCGGCCGGACGCATGCGATAGCTGTCGATGGTGTCGATATATATGACCGGCTTGCTGGACAGAAGGCACCAGGCGATCGTACTGGTAGCGCGGCTGGTTATGATCAGTCGATATGATCCGATTATATAGCGCAGATCCAAATTCGTGCCGACGAGCGTGAGGTTCCCCGCGCGGCGGACGCGCTCAATGACCGGGTCGCTGTCGACATAGCGAAGAGCTGGATAAGGCTTATAGGCAACCCGGTGCGGCAGACGGTCGAGACAGTCGACGAGGGCCAGCTCGTCACACGCTACATCCGTATCGGTCATCGTATCGAAGCGCAGCTGGCGATATCCACGATAGAGTGCTGTCGATACGAACAGGGCTGGATCGGCTGTCTGCGAGCTCCTCGCCCGCGACACGGACCGATGGTCGGTTGAGAGGCCCGCGGTGATAGCGCGGCGGGGCATCTTCGCAAATTTCTGTTCGCTCGAAATCGCAGTGGCGCGCTGGTTGTAACCGACGAAGCGTCCGGACACGGTCGTTTCCAGATTTGTCTCCATCAATTCATGCGATGCCGAAATCTCGCGGGCAACGCCATGTTGGAAGGAGACGAAAGGGATGCCATTGCGTTCGAGGGCTGTCGCGACGGCAATCGCTTCGGCGCCCTTTGGGTAGTTCGTGATCACGGCGCGCGTACCGGCCGGCAACAGGCCAAGAACCTGCGGCAGCAAGGTCGAATACGTCGCCCAGTCGGCAGCAACACGGTCGATCCAGAGATGACCCAGCGCCTTCGCCAGAGCGTCCGGTATAAGAGTGGCCCACCGCCGACTGATGAGCGCTTCGAGTTCTGCAAGAAGCGAGGCTGGCAGGCCGATCGTGGCTTTGCCCTCGGATACGCGGGGCAGTTTGAGACGGGTAATCTTGAAGCCGCGCAGAAAAAGCGCCGCGGCTGAATCGCGAAGCAGCTCGTTTTCGCCGATGATCGCGATGGTGCCTCGCCCATAACCCGACGGCAGGTGCCCACCTATTGCGAGTGCGGCGCGGTACACCAATTTCCGCCAGCTTCCGACCTGAAGCCGGCTGACTACGTCGGGCGGGTCTCCGCCTGATAGAGCGCGTTCTGTTGTGAACTGCACCGGGTATCGCCAGACCAATAGATCTGAATTTTGGCTCAGTAGCTCTCCCCAAAAGCTACCAAACCGTTCAAAAAGGCTGCGTTGTGTGAAGGCAGGCTCAATCACCAGCCGCGGCTCCGAGAGATCGGCTTCCTGTATGCACGATGCGCTATACAGCGCTCGATGCACCCACAGGAAACCACGGAGTGCGATGGGTGCGAGCGCAGTCGACAGATCGGCCGCACAACCCGAAACGATTGTCTGCTGGAGTTGAAGCTGAAAGTCGCGATGGTTCCCCCAGTAGCGTTGCCATGAGTCCGCCGATGCACGCGTCCGCAGCGTTTCAATTGCCGAATCACCGGATAGAACCAGGGGCGGTGCGTTGGTGAGGATCCGCGCGTCAACGGGGAGTCCCAGCGCCCGTGCCTCGCGAAGCGCCTCTAGGCTGTCGCAAAACGCAACCTTGAACCGCCGCAACGGCTCTGGCTCGCTACTAGCCTCTATGGTCTTCAGTGTTGACATAGGCATCGGGTCGGATATCAGACCTGCAGGTAGTTAAGGAGAAGCATCAGTTCGGCATCCATGCCTGGCGCCTTGCGGTAATACGTCACATGCTGCGTCTTTACATTCGACCAGACATAGTGGCGGGTCAACAGGCCGACAATGAGTTCGTAGGGGAGGCGGAATATCTCATAGACATCATCGGTGATGTCGGACTCCGCCACTCGTTGTACGGACTCGTCGGCCAGCGAAAGACGGTAGAGCTTTTCATCGCCGACGTCGAAAAAGTACGTCATCTTTGAGGAGGACTTCATGTCGGTCTGCCATTTCCTCTGGGTCTGACGCGCCAGCGTTAACATGCGCGTCAGATCAATCCGCTCGGAAGGGGATATGTGGAAAAGCCCGCCCGCCGAAAACACGCCCTGATGGTCGGCGAGCCGGTCGATATAGTTTTTTTCGGTCGCGTATGTCTTTTCAACATACGTGCCGTGTCGCTCCTCGGTACTGAAGTTATAGGAGTTTCCTTCCGATAGAAGGATGGGCTCGAATGTCACCTTCTTAAGCGCGTCCTGAATGACCTCTGTGCGGGGGCGAATACCTGAATAGATGTACTGCCTGACCTTAGGGCCCGCTGCTACCAGCCCGCCGGCGATCGGAACCACCCATCGTGGCTTGAATGTCTTGATGTAGCGTACAAAGTCTGCGGTCTGTCGTTCGCCTCTTTTTTGCGCAAGCCGCTTCTTCTCATCTGCCGTAAAGTTTTCGAAGAACATGGGAAACGGCCCATGCGCGGATGATGGCAGCAGGGCGATATTCACTCCACCAGCGCGATCGCGAATTCGCTCGCACTGCTCCTGGTCGAATATATTGTCGTTTGCATTGACGGCGTTTTTTCCGTCGATCCGAAAAATGGCGATGGAATCGACATCGGGAGCATTTGCCGCGGGCTCCATCCACACTTTGTCAGGTCCGCTAAGATCCAGCGATCCGTCACGAGGGACGATCCGGAGGTCGCTGAAGCCTGCTCTCCGTACGGCGCGAGCCGTAAAGTTGTTCCCGGCATAGTCGGCAACAAGAATGGGCGTGTTTCTGTCGAAAAGATGCAACGTTGTCGGGTCGAAATGATCCGGGTGCGTATGGGTAATATAGATATAGCCGGGCTTGATGGCGGCTATGTCTGCCCGGCTCAAGGTAGCTTCCGGAAAATTGTAGAACCCGCTGCTCGATACCATGTCGAAGGTGATCCAGGGATCACACAGAACGCTGGTTGATTTTCCCTCCAGCAGAACCATGGCGTTGGCGAAGAAAGTAATCTTCATGGATCAGTTTCCGGCCTGATTTCTGGACATCACTGAAGGGCCCCCAATGTGGCGGCAATCCGCTCGGCACCACGCCCGTCGACCGAAGCGCGAGACTGTTGTGCAAGAGCTTTTCGGAGCGATGCGTCCTGGGCCAGACCCCAGATCATTTCGTCCAGGTCGCGATCGCAGAGGCTGTCGATCCGTCCGCCATCGACGGTTGCCTTTGCCGTGCTGAGGGTCGTTATCAGACCGCGCTGCCCTTGATTGAGGGCGATGCTGATGGAGGGCCGTCCGGCGGCCGCCCGTTCCAGCGCGGCGGTGCCGCCAGCGCCAATCGCGAGATCGCAAGCTGAGAGAAGGGCGGTCATATCATTCACGTCTTCGAGAAACTGCCCCCGGTCGCCGAACGCGGTGGTCAGTGCCTGGACGGCCCGTCGATGCGGGGCGCCACCACCGAGCACGACTGTAATGTCGGGAGACCAGCCCCTTGTCTCCAGCCGTTTGAGCGACTGCAGCACACGGCCGGACGCGTTCACGGAGTCCCGATAACCGAAGGCGATGAAAACATGGTGCGGTTGCTTGCGGATCGAAGCCGGGGTGATTCGGCTAAATTCGTCGCCGACCAGTGCATACCGAAGCCCTGTCAGGATCGTGCCGGCATGGCTGCGTGTTGCTGTGCGGCCCCATGGGGATATGACAACATCAGCGCTATCCAGAGGGGCCCCGTGGTCGTCAAAGGCCACGACGAATGCCGCGCTCTTGCTGAGGGCCATATCGGCGGCCGGAGGCGTCTCACGCGTATCGAAGACGATGCCGTGAACCCATGCCGCCGGAATTTCGTCTTGGTCCACAATGGAAAAGCCTTCGGCGGCGATTCGGTCTACCCATCTATCGCTCTCTGGGTCTAGAAGGAATGCCACGTCAGCATGTGCGGTAAGGCGTCGCGCCAGAAGTGTGCATCGTGCGACATGTCCGCCGCCATCCTCGGGCTTTGACGACACTCTGAAAAGCCAGACCGGTCTATTCATTACGGGCGCTTGGGCGCAATCAGTCGTGTTAGCGCCGCGACGACCCGGTCGACGTCCGCATCCTGCATACCGGGGAACAGCGGAAGGGAAAGTGTCCTTGCATAGAAATTATCGGCACCGGGCAGCGCGGTGTTGCCGTATCGGCTCCGG
This sequence comes from Alphaproteobacteria bacterium, assembly GCA_965279355.1. GTDB lineage: Bacteria > Pseudomonadota > Alphaproteobacteria > CACIAM-22H2 > CACIAM-22H2. The sequence continues at coordinate 3,128,776 of OZ257155.1, forward strand.
TAGTAGGGTTGTCGGTTAACCGGAATGTAATGTACCTGCGTGTTGATCCCCTTCGCCCGCAGCTGTGCCATGACCTCGCTGCGGGATAGGCCGAGCGCCGGAAAATCGATGAGCACGCCGTACAGGTGCCAGCCAGGCGTGCAGTTGGTCCGCCGCCATGGGCGCAGCACGGGCGTCAAGCCCGCGAGATGCCGGTCGTATCGGGAAACCAGCTCGCGGCGCCGTTCGTTGAACGCATGTAATTTCGAGAGTTGAGTTAGGCCCAGTGCGCACTGGAAATCGGTCGCCCGATAATTGAACCCGATTTCCTGCATTTCATAGTACCAGGGACCGGGCTCGTTCGTTTCGTTGAAACCGGCATCGGCGCTTACGAAGTCTTCAACAGATCGGGTGATACCATGCGAGCGAAGTTGCCGTGCGCGGTTGGCGAGCTTCGGATCGCGCGTTGTTAAGACACCGCCTTCGCCCATCGTGATGGCCTTGACGGCGTGTGTCGAAAAGCAACTCAGCGCAGCGTGAGTACAAGCCCCTACACTGTCTTTTCGGGGGCCATAAATTGTACCGAGTGCATGGCAGGAGTCTTCCACGATTGCGATTCGCCGTTCTCGTGCGATGGACTGTAGAGCCGAAAGATCAGTTGTTTGTCCGCCCAGGTGAACTGGGAATACGGCCTTGATCCGCGCATTGCCGGCGCGCCGCAAGGCGTCTTGCAGTTGTGACGGTCCCATCAGACCGGTATCAGGCTCAACATCTGCAAAAACGACCTCGCCGCCGACATAACGGATGGCGTTAGCGGTGGCGACGAACGTTATAGCCGGTACAATGGCCACGTCACCCGGCTGAAAGTCGAGAAGCATCGCCGCGATATGCAGCGCTGCGGTTCCGCTGTTGACGACGACGGCATGTTCAGCGCCGACGGTCTTTGCAAATGCGATCTCGAATTTGTTGATCAGCGGGCCGGTCGTTAGATAAGGTTGCTTAAGCGCGTCGGCGACGGCCGCGATGTCGCTATCGTCGAGCGTTTGCCGGCTATAGGGAAGTGCATCTTTATCGTTGTTCATTTTGATTAGTCTGCAAAACGGGCGAGTTGCCAGACATCGATATACCTGCCGTCAACAAGTGCGTGCCGGCGGAGCGTTGCTTCGTGGAAATATGAGGCTTTTTCAAAGGCGCGTCGGCTGGCCATATTCGTTTCATAGATGCCTGCAACCAGCTTGTTTAGCCCCAGTTCTTTAAAGGCATGGCCGGAGAGAAGCTCGATCGATGCAGGCCCGATTCCTTGACCCCAACAGGCGCGGTCGCCGAGAAGGATGGCGATGGCAGCACGCCGATGCGTCTTATTGATGCCTGACAACCGGATGTTCCCTACATGGCGGCCAGCCTTCAGAATACGCCACATTGCCGCATCCGGCGCATCCAGAGTTCGGGTGATGTAGGATTCGGTTGACCGAATATCATTGGCCGTGCCGCGAACCTCGGTGTGTGCAACCACTTGCGGATCGTTGAGCCACGCGACGTACTCGGCTGTCGCATGCTCGGTCCCGATCGGCTGAAGCGACAGACTGGCGCCGCTTAGGATGCTATCGTGCCGCACCGGACCTCAGTTGCAGGACAGGAGGGACTGGATCTTAACGACGTCCAGCCACTCCTTGTTTGTGTTGCTGGCATAGCGGAAATCCTCGGCAACTGGCGATGCGCCCTGTGCCTCCAAGTGACGGCCGGTCCAGAAATGGAAGGCGGGCTGTATGATGTAGCGGTCCGGCAGTTCCACCGTTGTCCGGGAATCATCTTCGGTCACCATGACTTCGTGAAGCTTTTCCCCTGGCCGAATACCGACGACTTTTTGTCGCAGGTTCGGCGCCATGGCTTTGGCGAGATCGGTTACCTTCATGCTGGGAATCTTCGGCACGAAGATCTCGCCGCCGGTCATCGTCTCCAGAGATGAAACAACAAATTTCACGCCTTGATCCAAAGTGATCCAGAACCGTGTCATGCGAGGATCGGTAATGGGAAGACTGTCGGCGCCTTTCTGGATGAGACCTCGGAAGAAGGGTACGACGCTGCCCCGTGATCCCAGAACATTCCCGTAGCGCACCAGCGCAAAACGCGTACCTTTCTGGCCGCTGTAATTATTTGCGGCGACGAAGATCTTATCGGAGGCGAGCTTGCTGGCGCCGTACAGATTGACCGGATTGGCCGCCTTGTCGGTGGACAGGGCAAGCACCTTCTTCACGTTAGCGCGGATGGCCGCTCGAACCACGTTCTCGGCGCCGACCACGTTGGTACGAATGCATTCGAACGGATTATATTCGGCTGCCGGCACATGCTTGAGCGCAGCGGCGTGAATCACGAAATCGACGCCGTGCATGGCCGTTTCCAAACGGTCGACGTCTCGGACGTCCCCGATGAAGTAGCGGATGTACGGGAACTGTTCGGCCGAGAATTCTTGGGCCATTTCATACTGTTTGAGTTCATCGCGCGAAAAAACGATTAGGCGCCGCGGGTTATATTGCTCCGTGACAGCTCTGACAAAAGCGTGACCGAAAGAACCGGTTCCGCCGGTTATAAGGATTGATTTATCGTTCAGCATGTTTTTCTCGCCTGAGGCGTTCAGGTTTGTTCCGTGAGGGCAGGAGTGCTTCTGTAGTCGTCTGCAGACAGCGATGGAAGTATTTCGTCCGGCCGACCAATGCGCGAAACGCGCCCGGCGTCCATAACGATAATGATATCGGCATCGCGGATCGTCGATAGGCGGTGAGCTACAGTGACGATCGTCAGGCGATTTCTACTGACGAAGGTCTTGATGGCTTGGCGAATGGCCTCATCGGTTTCATAGTCCAGCGCGCTGGTTGGCTCGTCGAGGATCAGGATCGACGGCTTGGCCAGAAAGGCCCGCGCTAGGGCAATACGCTGCCGCTGGCCGCCGGATAGGCGAGCGCCATCTTCGCCAAGCTGAGTCTCATAGCGCTGCGGCAAGGCGTCGATGAAATCTGCCGCTGCGGCTAGACGTGCCGCTTCGAGCACTTCCTCAGCAGAGGCGTCGGACCTTAGATAACGGATATTGTCGTCGACCGTGCCGCCGAAGATGAACGGTTCCTGCGTGACATATGCGACTGAGCGGCGGAGCTCAGCCAGACTGAAGGAAGCAAGATCGTGCCCGTCGATTTTTATCGTCCCGCTAGCCGGCTCTATGAAACGCGGCAGGAGGTCAATCAGAGTCGATTTTCCGGCGCCGGATCGACCAACGAAGGCAACCGACGCTCCAGCCGGAATGTGCAGATCAATGCTCTTTAGCGCCGCCGTATCACGCTCAGGGTAGGAGAAGCTGACGCCTTGAAAATCTATGCCGTGTTTAAGCACGCTCGGAAAATTCTGCGTGCCGCTGGTTTCATTCTCAGCGGTGCTTTTCCTGAGGATTGTGTGGACGCGCCGGAGTGCCGGATCGTAGAGGGCCATTAAATTGAACTGGCCGTTGACCTGCTGGGCAACCGGCTGAAGCCGCATCATGATCAGGATAAACAGGGCAATGGCTGAGATATCCAGTTTGAGGACTTCAACCGTGTAATAGATCACCACCAGAATGAATAAAAAGACCGTCGGCCCAAAGATCAGCCTGGTGAGACCGACAATATGGAATAGATAGACCTGACTCTTGATGGATGCAGTGACGACGCTGTCGACGCGCGTGCTTTCGGCTGGAATCGAGTTGGCAAGCTTGATTAGCTTCCACGCGCGGAAACGTTCGGTTATCGCCTGTATGACGTTGCGACGATGTTCCAGTGTCTCTGCGCTTTTTTTTCGGGACATTTCAGAGAACAGAGAAAGAGGAATCGAGAGCGCCAGAAGTACCGCGATCGCGGCGACGCTAGCCAAGGGCTGTGCAAATACCATGGCGGATGAGTAGATGGTGATCGTCATGATCTGAGTTAGCAGCGCCATGTATACTCTTATGACGCTCGACGCTGCCTGACATTCATGATCGCAGAGGGTTGTGAATTCGGTCGACTTTAATTCGCGAATTCGCGTGCCGGAGCTGTACAGAATAGTTGAGAAGCATTTCAGCGACAGCTTCTGGCCGGTCGTCAACTTTAAGAGTTCCTGGCGCACCGTCAGGAAGTAATTGGCGACCTGCCGCAGAAATATAAAGGCGAACGCAATCGCGCAGAGCGACAGAAGTGAAAGCGGTATCCCAATGTATGCGAGAGATTCTGCAATCCACGCGTTCACCCCGGACGCCGCTGTGAATGCCGCGATATCGCCCTTGGCTTCGGCGAAGCGGAACACAGGATAGAACATTGCCAGGCCGACTCCCTCCAATAGAACCACGGCGGCCGCGAGCGAGATGACCAAATAGACGTCGGCTTTACGCACGACACCCAGTGCCTTGATCATGCGCCAGTGGTCCACGCTGCGAGCCAGCATGGGGAGGATTTTGCGAAGAGCTCTTTTCATGGGACGACGGCGCTGACCTCAGGCGTCTTCTTCCGGTCGAAAACATGCGTCCGGTACCATTGATAGGTCCGGGTGAGGCCGTCCACCAGTTCGAGGCGCTGAGTGTAACCCGTAAGGCGATTGGTCTCCGTCATATCCGGGCAGCGCCGCGGCGGCGATCCAGCGTGCGGTGTGCTCGGGACGAGGCGAAGCCTCTTGCCAGCGATCTTCGCCATCATCCCGGCCAAGGCTTTGATCGTGATTTCGGGTGTCTGACTGCCGATGTTGAGTGTCTGCCCGCGGCAACGATCGTCGCCGATAATGCGGTACATCAGTTCAACAGCATCGTCGATGTAGCAGAAGGTACGGGTGTGGTCGGCGGAATACACTTCAAGTTCGGCGCCATCCGCCGCAGAGTAAATCCGTTGGAAAATCTGGGGAACTACATGCGCAACGCCCATGCGCGGTCCGAAGACGTTGTGTGGCCGGAGAATCGTGAAAGGAATTTCGCCGTAGTGACAGAGCGCCTCACCGGCGATCTTCGAAAGCAGATAGGACTGGCGGCGTTCGGTAAGAGCAGCGAGATGAAGAGGAACGGATTCCGGCGTTGGAACGGGACCCGTGCCGCGCCCGACCGTATGGGCATAGACCTCACTCGTGGACGCGAACAGCAGCCTGGAGAGGCGTTTCTGCCGGCGTGCAAAGCGGATGATTTCTTCGGTGAGCGCGATATTGAGGCTCAGCGTATCAAAAGCATTCTGAATGACATTGGCGACGCCAAGCAGTGCCGCCAGATGGACGATGACCTCGTAGTCGTCGCCTAGTGGTGCCGTGGCTTGGCGCTCTCGCAGATCAACCGCTACCAGCCGCGAGCCCTGCATTTCCAGGACGGCCGCCAAGGCCGGATCGCTGCCGGTTCTCGACAGGTTATCGATGATGTCGACCTGCCAACCGCGGGACAGCAGGGTGCGTGCGAGATGAAGGCCGATGAAGCCAGCGCCGCCGGTTACAAGAGCCTTCATGTGGAAAGATCGCCTCTACCGAGACAGAGAACCTTACGGCGGGAGGATGACAGGCGGGATATCCATTCGTCCGGCAACACCCGGTTGGCGTCGAAAATGAGGCCCCGCTGCGCAACCAGCCAGTCGAAAAAGGCGGGTGAACGGTAGCTACCATGCGCGACGGCCAGCACGATCGCGTCGGGCTGTACCGTCGGGAGGGCCTCGGGCACGTCTTCTTCCAACTCAACCCAGCGGCGGGCAAGCGGATCCTGGAGCACAACGATAGCTCCTTCGCCACGCACGGCGCGGACCAGCGGCTCACTGGGAGAAAATCGCGTATCGTCGACATCGGAGCGATAAGTGACGCCGCAGACAAGGATCGTCTTTCCTTTAACCCCGCCTGGCCATTGTGACTGCAGGGTCTCGAATGCCCGCAGCGGCATGGCCCGGTTTACGGACATCGACAGGCGGGAGATCGGGAACGCGGTTGAGTCGACGCCCAGAACCTGTCGCGTTGCGGCGATGCCGAATAGCGGATCTTTGCTGAGACAGTATCCGCCGACCCCAAGTCCGGGCTGGCGAATATTCGAGTGCGTCGGGCGCAGGCGAATCGCATCGACCACTTCAAAGAGATCGACGCCGGCGCTTTCTGCAAATCGGCCCCATTCGTCCATCAGGGCGATGGTGACCGCACGGTAGGTGTTCTCGAGCACTTTCGCCGTTTCGGAGGCCGTTAGCGACTTGAGTCGGATCAGTTGGGCGCGTTTGGTGTCGAGCATGGAGCGCAGGAATGCCTCGCAAGCATCGGCGGCGGCTGGTGTATCACCGGCATATACCCGATCCATTCCCACAATCGAGTCGTAGTAGGTGGGGCCGGGCATGACGCGCTCGTAGGAATGCGCAATCATGACGGAACCTGCGGGTAGGTCCCGCCGCTTCAGGGCCGCTGCAATCTCAGGTTTGACAATTTTTTCTGTTGTGCCGGGCGGAACGGTCGTCTCGACGAGCAGCAATGCTCCCGGCTTGATTCTGTCGGAAACCGTGCGGATTGCCGCCCGGAACGATTCTATATTGGCTTCGGCCGTGTCGAGATCAATATCAAGGTGGACGTCGACTACGACGATGTCGGCGCTGGAGAATGCGTCTGGGTCTACCGTTGCCGTGAGATTCCCAGCGTCGCGCGCGGCCGCCAGCACCTCCAGAAGCTTGCTGTCCGTCGTCACGAAAGGGAGTTCGGCTTTGGCGATTGCCGCGGCGCGGCGGCGGCCGCCTTCGGAGTCGAGCTCGACGCCGACAACGGAGTAGACTGGGTTGCCGGCGTTAGTCCGTGCCGCGGCTGTCGCAATGGCCATCGCAGCTCCGACAAATCCCAGTCCCTGGACGCATACGTTCTTCATAAAGGCGTCTCTAAGTCAGCTTGGGGCGCGTTGTGGAGATGCAGTCGCGAATGGCTGCGGCCGCCCGCGCGATTTCATCATCCGTTATGCCGACGGAGCAGGGAAGGCAGATGGCATGGCTATGAATACGGTCAGCGACCGGCGTCGGTTCGGAATAAGCGCCTGAATAGGCGAGCTGGCGCTGAAGCGGCATCCAGGCGGGGCGTGCCTGGACTTTTCGGGCGGCAAGGGCCTTGATCAGCTGCTCGGCGTTCATCTCCGACGCCGGCTCCAGGCAGAGTAGGGCCATCCAATAAGAACTTTTTGCCCAGGGAAGCTCTCGGAACATATGGGCGTGGTTCAGGTCTGCGAGGTGTTCGTGGTAGCGCGCGACGATCTCCCGCTTCCGGTTTACAAAGGAACCGAGCATTTCTGCCTGCGCGCACAGAACCGCGGCGTTGAGATTGGGCATGCGGTAATTATATCCGACAGTATCGTGCTCGAACTGAAGGTCGCCGGCTTTGGCCTGATTCGCGAGATGGCGGACGCGCTTCTCCACCCCCGGATCATCCGTCAGAACCATTCCACCGCTGCCCCCGGTGATGATCTTGTTGCCGTTGAAGCTCAGCGCGCAGTAGCGGCTGTCTGTGCCAATAGGACGATCGTTGTATTTGGCCCCCAGCGCCTCGGCGGCGTCCTCGACGAGAGCGATACCAAACCGACTTGCCAGGGTGTAAAGGGCCCCGAGGTCAGCCGGATGACCGTAGAGATGCACCGGTAGCATTGCGGATACGGCCCGCCCGGACTCCGGGTGAATCAGGCCGGCAGCCGTCTTTTTACAGCGCGCCAGAAACGCTTCGGTTTGGGCGATCGACATGCCCCATGAGCCCTCGTCGCTATCAATGAAGACCGGGTCTGCGCCACAGTAGCGGATGGCATTCGCGGTCGCGGCGAAAGTGAGAGCTGGCGTAAGGACCAGATCGCCTGGCTTCACGTCGGCGGCGAGCAGTGCGAGGTGCACGGAGGCAGTGCCAGTGCTGAGGGCTACAGCATGCCGCGCGCCCGTAAAATCGCGGATCGCCGCCTCAAATCGATTTATGAAAGAACCGACTGCGATCTCATTTCTGCTGATCGCTTCAGTTACATAAGCCAGTTCGCGGCCAGTCAGATGCGGAATGCAGTTTGGTATAAATTCGGAAGACATTGAGGGCAGGCTGCCGTTAGTCGTGGCGATCATTTTTCTCTGACCTGCGGTTGGCCAATATGGCTTCAGCCATCCTGAAGTCCATCAATGTGTCGATGTTGACCGAGTCCTCGACCGCCATTTCTATGAATGCGCAGTCTAGGGGGTTCACAAGGCGGTTGTATTTCAAAAGATTGGCGATCCAGCTGACATATAGCCCGCCACTTGGCCGGAAGATCACGGGGAATTCCTGGCGCCGCATATCGAAAACGTTTGTAACGCCATCGAGTTTGAAAGCCGGCGCCAGCTTGTCGCCCGCCGGACGGAACATGAGCCAGGGCGGATACTCCTGTTTCTTGACCGCTATCAGGCTTTCGGCGCCGGATTCAAGAAATCGCTGAATGCCGGTGTCGATATGCTCCGGTGTCCTGTAAGGCACAGTCGGTTGCAGACATACGACAATGTCAAACGGTTCGCATTCGGTGGCATTCACGGTGCGCACGGCATGCGCCATGACATCCGGATGCATGGCAGTGTCTGTCGACAATTCTGCCGAGCGAATGAATGGTACGTCCACGCCGTATCTACGCCCGACATCAGCGATCTCTTCGTTGTCGGTACTGAGGATTGTTCGATCCAGCAGCCTGGATTGTTGGGCCGCTGCGATCGTCCATGCGAGAAGCGGCTTGTCGCCGAGCATCCGGATATTTTTCCCTGGCAAACCCTTCGATCCGCCGCGCGCCGTGATGACGGCCAGGACTTTATGTTTGGACATTCTAGGTAAGGCCGCCGGCCGGCGGTGGCGGAAAGTTCGAGGTTTGGCCGTTCCGCTTCGGCAGGTAGTTTGTGTCTATTCTCGGAAGCAGGAGCGGATTATCCCGCTTCGGATCGGCGATCCGCATATCGGTTGTAAAGCCAAGCGCGCAGTGGCGATCCCGGAGGATACCGATCAAGCTGTCATTCAAGCCGCCATAGGGGTAGCAAAACGTCCAATCTTTCCGCCCCCCATTGACCGCGTCGAGAAATCCGAGAGAACGATCAATGTCGCTCGCCTGCTTCTCGGGGCTGACTGTGTTCAGCCAGATATGTTCATGGCCGTGACTGCCAACATGCATGCCGGCGGCCACCAGCGCTTTCAGCTCGATCTCAGACATATAGAGTTCTTCACTGAAGGCGACCTCGTCGTTTGAGACGAAGCGGCGGAATAATTCGGCCGTGACCAGGGACCGGATATCCTCCGGCAATTCTCGCTGCAACATGCGCTTTACGTAGTTGACCTCGGCTGGATCAAGCCGGCCCGGTTGCGCAAAAGTCATGTAAAGCACTTCATTTGGAGGCAGGTCGCGCCCCACCCGCCGAAGACCGTCAAGGGACCCATGCAATCCCGCAATAATCTCGCGTATATCTGCCGCGCCGGCCAAGATGAAGTGGATCTTGTTGACGTCCAGAAGGCGCTTTTCGGTGACCGTAGCGGCGATTGGAAAAAACGCGGCTGACCAGCCGCGTTTTACCAATTCTGCCAAAACCACGCTGTAGTGATCACTATATCCGTCATCGAACGTCAGCAGCAGGGCGTTCTCCGGAAGCTCTCCGTTTTCCCGTGTAGCCGCAATCACCTCCTCGACTGTAACAGGATGATAATGCGATCCGAGATAGTCCAGCTGATCTGAAAAATCAGAGAGATCCAGTCCCTTTAACTTTGGAAATGCCGAGCGCTTTAGATCGCGCACGTAGTGATACATGACGATCGTCAGCATCAAGAAGTCGCGTCTGTCCGGAAGAGGATTTTATCAGACTATCCTTCAGGGACCGCGGGGGCTCGCAATCACATTCTTCAGGTATTCGTTTAATGCGTTGTGTCGCCCAATCTTCAGGGCTCGGTTAAAGTACTCGTCGTGATCGGGCGCGAACGGCCTTGCCATACGATATATACTGACGGCGATGGCGATGATCTCCTCGTCGGAGAAATAACCGAACTCGCAGTATTGGCAGAGAATACGGAAGAGCTTGATGTTCTCCCGCTCGATGTCCGTTTGGTACTCAATTTCCTCCACCTGGTCGATGCCAACCGTAGTCTTCATTGAGCTTAGGGCGACGTTGTCGACGTGCCGAACCTTCTGGAAGTATCCGCGATCGGCGCCGATTGAGAAATAGTCGAGCCGAAGAGTTCCAGTCTGACCTGGATCAAGAACGCGCGGATCTCTTTCGTAGCCCTCTCCCTTCAGCGGGGTCACCTCGTGACTGTACGCCCTGAAATCGTTGTCCATGTGAACAACCTTGAGGCCCAGTAGTTCGGTATCGTGCGTGATCTGAGAGGGGTGAAACTTATGATGAGCCGGCACAAAGAAGTCATCAAGCGCGCGGGCAACCTGATAGTGGTTGTTATTGCCGAAGCCCGCGTTCAGCGCCACATGCCGCTGAACCTTCCGGAATAGATCTTTTCTCATGAGCTTGCGCGAAAGCTCGTTGACGAAAAAACGCCACTCGCCACTGCGATACCAGCCCATGTAGAAATTGCCGCCAACCCTGAGGGCATTCGAGATGTTTAGTAGGCCCTTTGCCGGGGTCTCGAAATGCTGGTAGACGCCCATAAGGAATGCAAGGTCGTAGCTTTGGGCCGGCAGCGCATGATCCGCAATGTCGGTTGCAATGGAGGTGATATTTTTAATTCCGTGCTGCTGACAAAATGCCTGTGTCCGTTTGACATTTTCCGACGCAATATCGATATGGGTAACGGACCGTGCCCCGAGCTTCTGAAAATAGATGGATTCCCGGCCAGTCCCGACGTTGAGAACATCCATCTTCGAAAGTTTTTCGCGATCGATACCGAGTATCCTGAGGCTCTCATCGATGTAGTTATTGCCAATCATGTGGATCTCGAAACGACCACCGCCAAGTTGGACCATTTCGGAACTGTCGAACAGGGGCCTGCTGTGCAGGAACCTACCCCAGGACTGCTCTCCATAGACGAAACTGGTCTCTTCTTTGTAGGGATGACGTGACATTCTGCGCTCCTTATGACGCCAAGGCGGCTTCTGATTTTGAGTTGAAGATTGAAGTGTTATTGACGGAATGCGAAAGCCGCGGAGTCGTCATGCTGACAAAGGCGATTTGCGGGCTAATAACATGCCGGAATGGGGATGATTATTTGGTCCGGAGTGCGTAGGCCAGTCGGTTGCGTTCGTACAACTGAAACCGTGGTCGATCAACAACGTCTGCATCTGATCGTGCGTCCGATAGAAATTCTTAACGCTCTCACCCATAATTTCGTTCGGAGTTGCGAAGAAGCAGAACATGAGGCCGCCTTCCCTCATAACCCGATGCATCGATCTAAGGCAGAGCCTGAGGTCGGCGTCCGGCATGTGGTTGAAGACAGCAAGAACCCAGACGAAATCAATGCTTCCATCTTCCAGATACGGCATCCGGTTATCTTTGGAGCAAACGAAAAGGGGGCGCTTATCCGACAAATTTTCACGCGCAGCCCACTGCTCTGCCAGAGCAATTCGACGCTTGGATATCTCTACTCCGATGAACTTTCCAGGCTTCAGATAGCGCAGCAGGGGAATCGCTGCACGACCATAACCGCATCCGAAATCAAGGACTGTATGATGGGGCTGGAGGCCATGCGAGATCATGTACTGCGCATGAAACTCGCCAATTTGCCAGTTCCATAGGCTGCTGTATTCCCCAAACCGGCCACCTTCTGTGGGTTTTGGCCGCGAAAGTATGTCGTCGAGAGTCCGGCGTCGGTCCTGAAGGTCGAGCATCCAAGCATAGAAATCATTCCAAGATCCGCCGCAGGCCATCACGGCGCGTTTGATATAGGGTAGCGCACGCTGTCGCATGCGCCGCGTTCCGACAAATTTTATTATATTCATTCTGGAATCGATTGTTAGTAGCGAAGGCCGAGTTGCCGTAGGCCGGATATGATCGGTTGCGTGATCCGTCGCCGGAGACTCATCGGTCGGTACAGCGGATCGGCCCGAAAATACTCAGTATGGTCGACGCTGTCGATAAGGTTTGAGAGGCCGTAGGGATGGCGTACGTCCCAGGCGGAATAGCGGTTGCTCCCCTCGTAGATCACGCAGGTCCAGGCGCCATCCGGGAGAAATTCCTCCAGATCTATCTGCATTGCGGTACGCGGAGGAACTTTGCGCGAGAACTTGGCTCCCGAAGCGGTGCGCGCGCGCGCAACCAGATCGGCATCGTAGGAATTGACGATCAGAACAGAATTTCCGTGGCCGGCCTGACGATCCACATGCTGGGCCTGATGAACAAGGCAGAAGCCGCCGATACTCTCGATTTGCTGGACGATGATCGGCTCGCTGAATTTCTGCGATGGATTGAGCGTGACGAAGCCTCCGTCGGCACGCTCCAGCAGGGCATAACCAAATTCCACTTTGCTGCGAAAGATAATTGGCTGATCAGTTGTGACAGAGAATTCAAGATAGCCCAGGCGGTCCAATTCGTAGGTGCGGCCGAAGAAACTCGGGTCGGCTTCAGTGTCGGACGGGCAGTAGGCTGAAATATCTTCGTGCTGGACCAGTTCGCCGTCGCAATACAGCTTCAATGAAACAGTCAGTTTTGCGCCCTTCGCGCCTGTCGCTACCTGGAGGAGGAGATCGCTTAGCGACAGGCCAAAATGCGTGCGCCCGACGGATTTAGGAAACACCGGCACAACAAAGGGAATGATGTAGTAACGGTGCATTCAGGGCAGGCCTGGAAAATGATCCACGCCGAGGTTTCCGCTGGGGTGCCGGTTCAGAAGAAATTTTCGCGTCGGCTCACGGCTGTAGGTCTGCAGAAGCATAGGCGTATCCGACGGGAGGTCGGGGAATACTTCGTCGATTTCGACGATGCGAAAGCCACGTGACGGTAGATTGAAACTATACTCGGTGGGAGCGGGTCCACCTTTATGGAGCGAGAATTTTACGTCTGTGGCGCGATTCGATCCGTTGATGACGGGCACTCCTGTTCGCGTTTGCCCGTTCCGGGCCCTGAGGGCGACCCCGGACCGCCAGCCCGAGCGCGTCGCAAAGGCGTGCCGCTGTGTGTGATAGCTCACGGCAAAGCCTTGACCGGCCAGTGTCACTTGAGGACGTAGAGTTCCCGCAAGGCCCGGTGCCTCCGGCCGCAACCGGAGTAGGAACCAGCCTTCATTCGGACACGAATCAAACAGGTCGAGATTGATCGTTATCTCTTCGCCGCCGCCGACAGATACCGGTCGTTTTCCAAGTACCCGACCGTCAGGCGCGACCAGCCAGAGCGTTCCACGATGCGGCGCCGCTGCGCCGGTCTTCGCAAACAGGGGATTATGATTGGCAAGATGGATGAACGTCTTCACGCCATCGCGGTTCAGAAAAAAGCCGGATTCAAGTCGCTCGTCCGGGACCCCGGGGGACTGACCTCCCAACGCGGCTAGAGTGTTCTGAATCTCCCCGGCTTTGCCTGACCGGTCTGGCGCGTGCGCGAGTTGCCCTAGCTCGTAATCGAAATCGAGTAGGCACGCCGTGCATTTCTTGCCAATATTCGTCCGGTCTATAAACGAATCAATCGTCGTACCCGGCGTCTCGAAGTGTTTTCGTATGTCTGTTCTGGTGACGCCGTAGCAGTGACAGACGACATCGCGAATATCCGCGGTACTGCTGCTCATGCGGCAGGCGCTTTTTGCCGTGCTGTGCGGATGTTGATGTTCGCCTTGACCTTCTCCGCCGGCTTGAACAACGTAGACGGAGCTCCGTCGGGGATATCGTGGTGCTTCCGCCATGCCCGCTCGTACTCATTGATGCGTCTATAGTCGAAATTGATCATCATCTCGCGCAGCCCCGCGAGTTCGACGGCGTTGAAATTATGGGAAATAACGCACGTGATCCTGGTCGCGTCGCCCAGTTCGATGATGAATTGCTCGAGGTTGCCGCCGTACTGCTTCTCGATTTCCGCACGATATACGGTGAACCACTCAGAGCCGGGATACGGCGTTGCAAAGAATGGCTTCACGACGATGCCGAGCTTCTTCCAGGCGTCCATATTCATGCGCAGGGAATCGAAGTCCTCGTTCGGAAAGCCGATCATCTGATTCGGGATCGGCCTGATATCGGCGTCGAGTGTCCAGAAGAAGCTGCGGATATTGGTATCAGGGGTGGCACCTTTGCCGATCGTTTTCATGACATGCGGCGCGAAGGATTCGTACCCGTAGATCAGATGCGAGCAGCCGGCGCCTCTCAATGTTTTCAGAAGCTGCGGGTCGCACAAGGTCGCGTGGCTTGTGCCCGACCAGCGTACGCCTTCCCAGCTTCCATCTGGATTGGTGACGGGCGCTAGACCGGCCTCATGCCAGAGGCGGCAGATATCGGTCAGCCAGGTGCCGCCGGAATAGCGGTGCATTGTCATCAGGTTTTCATCGAGAAAACCCACGAAATCGATTTTGTATTTGTCGCGCGCGTGCTTGACGAGTTTCACAACATACTCGGCGCTGTGATAGCGGATGTTGCGTGTGTAGTTGCCAGGCTTGTCGAATTGAACATCGACCTGTCCGTCTGCTCCCGTCTCGTATCGCATGTCGCCGGCGATACCGAGATGGTAGCAGTACCGGCAGATCAAAGAGCAGCCATAGCTGGCGTTGATGTCGAGGCGCCGCTTGATCAGCATACCTTCTTCAGAGAAAAGAGCCTGACTGTTCGGAAAATAGACTTCCTCCAGCGGGAACAGATCCCATGCGGGATACGGAAGCGTGTCGAGATCATCGAGCAGCTCACGCGGCTTCGAATATTGGATCTTGCCTTCATGAGTGCGCCAGACAGTGCCGTCAATCTGACTCCAGTCCCGTTTCCCGGCATCTACCATGGCGAGGATGTCCGTAAATGTGACGAAAGCCTCGCCGACAACACCGACATCGACATCGGTAAGCCAGGTCATCATCTCGCGAGGGATCGACGTCAAAATGCCGCCACCGAGCACGATGACCGCCGATGGGCAGACCTTCCGCGCCATGATGATGGTTTCTTTGACGCAGCTGTAGCTGGTCGTAATGCCGCCGATGCCGATGACGTCCCAGTCGTCGGCGCCGAGCACATCTTCCTTTACGGCGGGTCCTTTCCGCCACGCATTCTCGTCATAGATCTGGACCTCGTGTCCCTTCTCCATCGCGATCGCTGCTAGGAGCGCGATACCATACGGCACATGCCGGGGCAGGTCCTCTTCCCGAACAACCGGGTTTACGAACAGAACCTTAGCCATTTTCCGCTCCGCTAAAACGCCACATCAAGGAGACCTCGGGCCGGGAGAATGATAGCCCATTTCCGCGAGAAATGCTGAGAGCGGCGTGAAGTGAATGGGGTCGCCAAAAAGGATGCCCCCCTCGGTACAATTATAGGTCTTCGAGTCGCTGTCCCGCGCCATTTCAAGGAAGATTTCCCGGTACCACATGTAGGCCGGATCGGTGAAGAACCACGATTTGAGGTGCGGATTGAAGACCCGCATATAGATGCTATCCAGCTCGGCCTCGCCGACCAACGCCACGGCGTCCCAGTAGTACTGGGTATTCTTGTAGGGCGTCCCGGTATAGTACGAAAAATCCACGCCCGTCAGCGCAACGTTGCGCTTTTCCAGCAATGCCGACGCCAGCATCCAGGAAGCGGTTCCGACGTTTCCGCCGGCATTGATGCACGGCAGGCCGTTCATGTTCTGGAGTTCGCGTGTAACGCTATTTGGCGCGTCGGGATCGTCCATGATCGGGTTCCACCAATAAATTTGCATGCCGGTCTGCAACACCCGTTCCACGACCGTACGGGAAGCAGACGTACAAACGGCCATGCGGATCTCCGGCCCGCGAGCATTCAGAAGATCGATGATCCTGCGGTTTGTCCGAAGCTCGTCGGCAAAAGCATCGTCCTGATCCTGGCGACGATAATAGTCGTCGGTGCGGATGCTCTCCTCGGTAAGGGACGGGTCGCCAAGCCAGCGGACAATTCGGGTCGCGTGGGGGTCGACGGTGACCGCCATGGCCGGAATGACATCGTTTCTCAAACAGTAGTACAGGGCGCTCTCGGAGGCGACGATTGCGCCGTCGTATTTAGCCGCCGTGATTGCCGCGAGCGGATCCTTGCGTTTGATGCTTGGGCCCGCCGCGACAACGATCGCATGATCGCCACGCCCGATCGATTGCCTTTCCTTGTAAAGATCGGCGATCGACTTGCCTGCGCCGAGAAACTGCTTGTTATATTCGGCATTCTGCAAGGAATCGTCGCCGATTCTGTCCAGGGTGATCTGCGACATGCGCTCCACGAGCTTGCGCCCAAGCTCGCCGGTGGCGTTGTCGTCTTCGTGCGGACTGGTCATCTTGTGAAACTACGTGCGGCTATTTGCTGTCCTTTGGCCAAAGAATCTTTTTCTTGGAAACGAAGGCAATGCTGCCACCCAGGCGCTTCAACGCTTCGCGCTCGAAGCGCGCCTCGATCTCGTCCTGCGCATTATCCTTGGACTCAACTTCCTTCTTAACTTCGAAATTTCCGCGCAAAAACTTAGACATGGTGTTTTCCTTTGTTGATGTGTTGCGCCATAACGGCTCTGGCAAAGAACATATCCTCCGGCGTATCGATGCACACTGATCGCTCGCGAGGCATCGGATGCGCAATCGTACGTTCGGAAAAGCAGTTGTTCGTCGTGCGATACCAATCGAGCTTCATGACGTAGACCGCCCCGTTGACGGCCCACGCCTCGGGCAGGTCCTGCCGGCGAGGTGCCAGATCGTATCGCTCGAAAAGGATCGGCTTGATGGTCTGATCCTGTCTCAAGCGAAACATCCACTCGGGCGGCGTCTCCTGCGCGACGACAGAAATTGCCGCCGGTGCCTGTGCATCGATGCAGGCTTCAATGCAGTCATCGATGTCGACACTGAGTCTCAAGGGCGACGTCGGCTGCAGCAGGACAATATAGTCGAATTTTCCGGGCGCATGATCGGCAGCGTGAAAGAGAACAGGCTCTATTCGCGTTGTATCCTGCGCCAATTCGGCCGGCCGCATGAACGGCACGTTTGCATTGTGTCGGCGGGCGACTTCCGCGATGGCTTCATCGTCGGTCGTCACCAGGCTGTAATCGAGATACTGGCTGCCACGCGCCGCTTCGATTGACCAGGCGATCATCGGCTTGCCGCCGACATCGGCGATATTCTTGCCAGGCAGTCCCTTGGAACCGCCCCGCGCCGGAATGACGCCGATGATGCGTTGTCCCTTATACATGACGGCGCCGCCTAAACGGCCTTACGTAAATCAAGGACGTAGGATGATGCATATGGAATGAAGCACGGGTCGGTCGGCGCCAGCTCCTGAATGGTCGTGGCGAGCTTTCCATGCGCCGCCGGAGACGCGTTCACCGCCGTCATTGGCAGGGCATGATAGTGAATCGGATAGATTGCATGAGGAACGAAACCACGTGCGCGGGCCCGATAAATCAGTTCGGATGGGGCAAATTGGTAACGGAGATTGACCCCAATGCCGGTGTCCGGATGAGATGTGGGCTGCGGCCGGATCGCCTCAAATTGCTTGATGGCCGCGAACGCGGCCTCAGCCGTCGTGCTTGCCTGGAACGCCATTGCTTCTTCAACCAGTGCATCGAAAATGCCGAGCGTGCGCTCCATCTGGGTGAATTTATTCAGGGAAACGACGTTGAAAAGCCGATTGCGTGACCCCATCGCCAGAGCGCCGCCCCGGTTGAGCAACGCGTCGCAGCGGGTCAGGAAAAGGTCAAGTTCCGCACTGGAAATGTACTCGATAAATCCCTGCGCGCTGATCACATCGAACTTCTCGCCGCTCTCCTTGAGATCGAAGAACGATTCGCAGCGAAACCTGGCCAGGCGGTTATCGTTCTTATTGTTTGCGCGACAATGCTCAATCATGTCCTCGGCGAAATCTATTCCGAGCGAATCGATGCCGCGTTCGGCCGCCTCTATGACGAGCTGTCCGGTCCCGCACCCCACGTCGAGAAGGCGCTTTCCGCCCAGATCTTCCAGAACGGAAAGAGCGGCGTGATTGCGCCAATGGACGATATTATACGTGTCGTCGTCGCCGATGGCCTGTTTCTGCCACCGATCCGCGATGCGATGAAAGAAGCTCTTGGTTTGTTCCTGTTGTCTCATTTCCGTCTCTTCTGAGAATCCTCTTACTGGCCGGAAGTCTCGTTTTCCGCAAGCTGGAACCTACAGCCGTGGAGTTCTATCCAGGGCTGGAAATTACGATACGACGTTGCCCGGATCCGCCGCATAAGCTCGCGTCCATCGATATCCGGGGGAAGCCGATAAAGCCTCTCCATATCGCGCCTGGTGGTCGCTTTGCCTCGCCAAGATTGACGGCTCTCTCCAAGCGGTATGCCGGAGGCGATATTTTGGACGACCTCTTTGAACTGGCTCACGAGGTGTAGATGCGTGCGGTTAAGCAGAGATTCAACATTATCTTCCGGAGCGATCTCAAAGTAGCGAACGATGACGATAGCGCCGCTGTCGGGCTTTTCTTCCATGTGATGGCACGTAACTCCAAATTCGGATGCGCCATCATAGAGTGCAAAGTTGATACAGCCGATACCCGGATACTCCGGCGGCCCCGGATGAAAGTTGAGCGCGGCGACGCGAGCTCGCTTCAATAGAGATACCGGCAGGATCGAGAGCGAGCGAAACGACAGGATGTAATCTCCGCTCCAGTTCTGAAGGGCTGGCGCCAGCGGTTCATTCGGCCGACTGCCAAGAGAGACATCAACGTTTGCGAACCGCTTCGTCAGAAAGTGTATGAGCTGATCGCTCAGCGAATCGTCCTTGCGGCCGCAAAAGAGGACGCTGTCGTCCCTCATGATTTCTGACGCTTCCTGCAATCTCACACTGCGACGAGGTGAACCGGTTCATTACGCGACGGGCGACGGCTCTCGGCGTAGTCCTTAAGCTGCCGCCGGAAGCAATCGATGAGCAGCGCCTGGCAGCGCTCCATCTCAGCAGGATCGAGGGTCCTCTTGGTGCCGCCGTAGATCACGGTGTCGGCGATATCGAAGCTGATGTCCTCGATCGCCCTGTATGCCCGGCTTCCGTATTCCTTGATTTTCTGGATTTCATCGGCGCTTCGTGGCCTGGCGGCTTCAGCAACAGCTTTGTGCATCTCCCGCATCGACCTTGGTTCAACGATGTGGGGAAGAAAACTGAAGACGACATTGCGACCGAATACGATGCACGGCTTTCCCAGAAGAGCGGCTTCAAATGCCGCGGTGCCTGCGCATGTCGCCATCGCCACGGCATCCTTGGCCATCGCCGTCCCGGGTATGCGATGATCCGACCACTGGACGTTGGGAATGCGGCTCATCCGACGAAAGAACGATGCCTCCCGATTGCCGAGATTGGCGCTGTGCTCTTTCAGGATCAGTCGGTAGCCGGACGGAAGACAAATCGCAATCTGACGGATGATCGCTTCTGCATGCCAGAATTCGCGGGATTGCGAATGCACGCTGTATTCAGGCTCCGATGGCAGAAGAAAGAGAAAGAACGGGGCGTTCTGGATATCCGCGTGTTGGCGAATTCCATTAGTTGCGAGCCAGGTTCCAGCCTGCCGGCGAAGCCAGAATTGCCTCAAGGTTTTGTAGAATGATGTTCGCCGATGGAGGCGCCCTTTGGAGATATCCTGAAGCAACATATGACCTCTGATGATCATAAACCTCAACATATCTTTGAGGACGGTCCTGGCTGACGCGAGTTCGGCGTAGTTCCTGAAGGCTTTGTAGACGTGGCGGATATCGGTATCGAGTACCTTGAGTGGTTGTGGCTCAGAGAGTCGTGATTCGAGTGCTTCCCGAAGCACAGCTTCGCCGCGATACGCTCCGTAATTCCACCACACTCTGGTTCCATGGCTGGCGACATGAACGCAGGTGTGAGGGACAGAGAGATGCTCGGCGACCTGCACGCTCGTGGCGCCCGATAGGCTGTCGGGCCGCGTAATAATCAGGTCGATGCCCTCCTTCTCGAAGATCTTTTCGTAAAGGCGATAGCAGTAATTTATGTACGCAGTCAGCTGAAGCTGCGTGGCTTTTTCGTCGCGAGGCTGACGGGGCAGAGGGTGCGGGTCGGGATAAAGAAAATCCGAGAAGCGGCGATCCTGGCCAATAATGTCCCGCATATACAGGAAGCCGAATTTGGCTTCGTATCTCCGCGCTTCGGCATAGATGCGTTCGTGATCGTCGGCGGAGTTTTGATCCGATATTTCCCATACGCCTTTGCGTGTCACCGCGAGATCGCCGGGCTGCATCACCGACTGGTACCGCGCCCTGATGTCTGCCTCCGGCATCTCGCCGATGACGACGACACGCACCGGCGCATCTTTGCGCAAGCGGGCGACCGTGAGTGCGTTGATCCAGTCGTAGTGCGCCGATACTTCTATCAGGACGCAGGTCGGTCGCAATAGATCGCGCGACGCCGTAGTCATACTGCAAATCCCTTATGCTGAAGCAGCCCGCCGTTGGCGACTTTCAGATACCAGTGGCCGACCGTCGCCCACTGGAAGACATGGAAGCCGCTCGGCGGGATGCCATCGATGCTGCAATAGTGCCTGTATTCTTCCTGAACGGCCTCGACATCGAAGACGTCCAGGGCCGCGAAACCCGCCGAGTGAATGAGATCGCCCACCCATTCGCGAAGCTCGCTTTTTAGCCACTGCCGTTGCGGATCGACAATGCTGCGCTTTGGCCGCTGCGCCACCTCCGGGGGAAGATATTTTCTGGCCGCTTCGCGCATGTAGTAGCGTTGCTCGGTACCGAACACGCGGGCGTCAGGAGCACTGCGAAAGCCAAGCTCGATCAGATTGTGGTCCAGAATCGGCACTCTTTGCTCCCGGCTGAACGCCATTGAGCAGCGGTCTGAGTAACGCAGCACACGAGGCTGATTGTGGGCTGTCAGATCGATGAATTGGGCGTTTAGAAGGTGTTCCTGGAAGGGCCGGTAGTGTCGCGGAATGCGATCGCGGTGGCGGTGCCGGAAGCCTTCGCTGAAATGCTCGGGACGCACGAAGGGAACGCCATCCTGTGTGCAGACGCCCGGCGTCAGCGTTCCGGCGAGTGTTCCAAGAAGTCGCTCAATGCGCCCGTCTTTCGGCACCTGGTATTTGTCCATGAAGGCGTGGAAAAGCGCCGCACCTTTTTCGAAGCCGTCGGAGACGAATGCATCCATGACAGCGGAGAGCCAGTAATATTCGAAGCCACCGCCTGTCTGATCGCCGCCGTTGCCGTCGAGAATGACGGTGTAGCCACGCGCCTTCGCCAGTTCATAAAGCTTATACTGGGCCAGTACACGCATCGATGTGAATGGCGCTTCCTGGTGATAGAGAACTTTCTCAAAGACAGAGGGGACGTCGGCGTGATGGAGCACCGCGGAATCGTGGTCAACGGCCAGGGTGCGTGCCAGGTCGCTTGCCGGGCCGCGCTCGCCCGCATCGCCGGTATCGAAGTCATAAGTGAAGCTGCACAGCTTCTGAAGACCCTGTTCGGCCATGAACGAGATCAGGATGGATGAGTCCAGTCCGCTGCTGAGAAACGCGCCAACGGGGACATCGCTTCTTGTGTAGAGCCTGATGGTTTCCTTGAGGCCGCCGCCATAGGCTTCGATGGCTTCGCTGCGATCGATCGATCTGCTGTCCCGGACGATCGCCGGCAGGTCCCAATAGCAATGCTCCTCCCGCGACCCGTCGGCGTTAATTCGAATCCAATGTGCCGGCTTGACGTGTTCGACACCCTTGAAGAACGTTGCGTCGCTATGGTCGGTCAGCCCCCAGCGCAGAAAGTCATAAACCGCTTCTTCGTTGGGGCCGATGGGAAACCCTGCCGCGACCATAGCCTTGACTTCGGAGGCGAAGAAAATACGACCGTCAGCAGTTCCAAGGTGAAGCGGCTTGATGCCGACGCGGTCGCGCGCCAGGAAAAGAGTGCGTTGCTTCCGATCCCAGATCGCAAAGGCAAACATTCCATTGAAGCGACGAAGACAATCCGGCCCCCACTCGGAAAAGGCCTGAAGCAGAGTCTCGGTATCTGTGTTCGAGCGCCAGCTGTTGTGGCGCAGCTGTTGCCTGATCTCCGGCCAGTTATAGATCTCTCCGTTATACGTCAGGATATAACGATCATCGGCTGACGCCATCGGCTGATGACCGGCCTTGGAAAGATCAAAGATAGACAAGCGCCGATGCGCCAGCCCCATGATGCCGTCGATGTAAATACCCTCGTCATCGGGGCCACGATGCGACTGTGCGCCATTCATTGCTGTCAACTCGCGCTCGGTTGGCGGCGCGCCCGCGATGGCCAGGATTCCCGCAACGCCGCACATGCCGCTAGTTGTCCCGGCCCGCCGACAGCCTGGCACCTGGAGCAGCCGGCATGTCGTGAAAGCGTTTGACGATAATGTTTGTAAGATCGGCCGTCGCGAGCAGTTCGGTCATACGAACAGCCGCCCCCCCGCTGCCATAAGGCGAAGCCGTCGCAGCGGCGACTTTCTGAAACTCAGGGTCCAGGGCGCGTTTGAGCGACGTAACGATTTCACCACGCGTTTCGCCGCAGTCGATAATCGATTGGCCGCGAAGCCGCCCCTGCTGGCGGCCGCCGATATTCACGGTGGCCCGGCCGACAGCCGGCGCTTCAATGATGCCGCTTGAAGAATTGCCGACGATGGCCGCAGAAATCCGCATAAGTGAGAGGTAGGGAATTCGCCCAAGCGACGTGACGGCCCGGACGCGGTCGGGGTGTTTTTGCGCGAAAGCATCCGCCATTTCGTTAATCACCCTTCCGGCTGTGTCGGCGTTTGCCTTTGTGATGATGATTTGTGCGGAGGAAAATTCCCCCAGCGCAGATAGCAATTCCGCCATTGGCTGTGCCGGCGACTGCGTGCTCAGGGTTACCGGATGATAGGTGACGAGCAGGATTGGATCTCGCAGATTCAGGTCAACGCGGGATGACAGTTCAGAGCGCGACATCGGTGTCGAGCGCACGATATTGTCGACGACCGGAGCGCCGACATTGAAAACCCTGGCGGGGTCTTCGCCGAGCTGGGTGACTCGCTGACGGTATGGTTCCGCGATCGTGAAGTGAAGATGGGCCATCTTGGTGACTGAGTGACGTATTGCTTCATCGAACGCACCGGATGTCACCTCTCCGCCGTGGATGTGAGCCACGGGGAGCTGGAGGAACAGAGCCGCCTGCGCGGCTGCGAGCGTCTCGAAGCGATCGCCCAGAACGACAAGAATATCCGGCTTGAGAGTCGCAAGAGCATCGGCGTAACGGATCGTCGCGAGCCCAACAGACGACGCCGTGGCGCGTGGCGTGTCGCTGCTGAGGATCATCTCAACCGTTGCGTCGATGGGGAATTCGTCCTCGGCAATGGCCTTCCATGTTGAGCCGAACTCCGGACTCAGGTGCGTGCCGGAGACAAGTGTCTGAAGTTCCAGAGCAGGATGTCTCTGGATTTCTTTCATGAGCCAGTAGAGCAGGCCGTATTCCGCCCGCGTACCGGTAAACACACAGATTTTCCGCTTCGTCATTACTGCGTGGTCGTGATTCAAATCACGCCAGATCGTCGACACTGAGAACATGGTCCGCGGCGATGAATCGCGCGGCGACCCGGCCGATGATTTGCTGCAACTGGGCCGGCGGGAGGCCCGTGCCGGGGCGTTTGATTGCGACGGCGTCCCGTTCGATGCACTCTCCCGCCTTGATTTCGCGAACGACGACAATGCTCTTTCGTGCAACGTCGGCAGTATTGCGCTCGCTCGCCTGCAGGCGTTTCTCGCCGTCTCCCAGGCTAGCCTCGATGATGCGGATGCCGCGGATCAGGTCGCGAAGCTCGGCCGGATCGAGGGAAGCTTTGTGGTCGGGTCCATCGAACGTCTTGTCCAGAGTGAAATGCTTTTCAATCACTGTCGCGCCCAAAGCGACGGCTGCGAGGGAGACGGAAAGTCCCAGCGTATGATCTGAATAGCCAATCGGACAGTCGAAGTTACGGCGCATCGTATCCATGGCGCGCAGATTGACCTCGGCGGGATTTGCCGGATAGCTGCTCAGGCAATGCAGGAGCGCGACGTCGCGGTTGCCGGCCTCATACAAAGCGCGCACCGCGTCGGATACTTCCTTCAGCGTCGACATGCCGGTGGACAGGATGATCGGCTTACCTATCCGGGCGACATGAGCCAGGAAGGGCGTGTTGGTGACTTCGCCCGAGGGAATCTTAAATGCAGGAACATCGATCGAGGCGAGATAGTCGGCGCTTTCCTCTTCGAAGGGCGTCGACAGAAAAATGACGCCGCGATCACGACAGTAAGATTGCAGAAGAAGATGATCCGCTTCGGAAAGCTCCAGCTTCTTCAGCATCGCATACTGGGTTTCTTCCGCACCTGTAGCAACGGCCTGGTATTGAGCTTTAGGGGCGCTTTTGGTGAGGAGGCGGTTAACCCGGAAGCTTTGGAATTTGACCGCATCCGCCTTGGCTGTCACGGCCTCATCTATCAG
Source organism: Alphaproteobacteria bacterium (assembly GCA_965279355.1). Lineage (GTDB taxonomy): Bacteria > Pseudomonadota > Alphaproteobacteria > CACIAM-22H2 > CACIAM-22H2. Next base: position 3,153,273 of record OZ257155.1, read on the forward strand.
GCGCTTTGCCAAGGCCATATCGCCATTGTGATTGACGCCGGCTTCGGCGATCACAAAGACCGGCTGATCGGGGCCGATCAGCCGATTGGCTATCCTGATGTGAGCCATCTACGAAGGACCCGTTAGAGCTTCACCAAGGTTCCGGATGCGCCGGATTTCTGCGCCGCCAGTATAACATCCAGGGTCTTGCGTCCGTCATCGAGAGAGATACGCGGCGTGGCTTTGCCCCCTACGCACTCAATGAAATGAGCCGCCTGCCGATCGTAGCTCGTCACGAAATCGTCGGGCGGAAAAGTCTCGATTGTCCAGCCCCGGCGAACAGGGTCGTAAATCCTGACCTCCGGATCGATTCGATCCCAGAGCAGCGTTGCCTTGCTGCCGATCAGTTCCATATTGACCCGGGGCTTGCGACCGAGAAGATCGAAATGGGCTTCACACATCATGCCGGACTTGAACCGCATCAGCAGAACCGCGATGTCGTCGCTGCTGATCTCCAGGTCGCTGATCTTCTCGACCTGGGCGAAGACACTTGCGATGTCGCCAAAGAGCCAGCGCAGAAGATCGATGCCGTGGCTTTCGTCAAGAAGTGCGCCGCCCCCTTCGTTCTGCTTGGCCATGTAGAAGGAGCGATAGTCCTCCCATGGGTGCCAGTCGGGCAGGTAGGTGCTGATCTCCAGTCGCGCGGAGTGGATGCGGCCCAGTTGACCGGAGTCGACGATCTGTTTCACCCGCTCGACGGAAGGCACAAAGCGGTAGCAATAGGCGACATAGCACGCGACCTTCTTTGCCTCGACGATCTTGGCCAGCTTGTCGAGATCCGTCTGATCGGACGCAACGGGCTTTTCGATCAGGATGTGTGAGCCGGCTTCTGCGGCAGCGATCGCGACCGGTGTATGAAACGCGGTGGGCGTTGTCACATAAACGGCGTCGTATCGGCGCTTCGCCAGCGTTTCCTTCAGGTCCCCGCTCAGCGTTTTCAGACCGAGCTCGGCCTGCGCCTGTGCCCGGCGGTCTTCCCGCAGATCGACGCCCGCAATGTCTTCAATCCCGGCGGCCTTCAGCACTCGCCCATGGCGCCGCCCAATCGAACCCAGTCCTACAATCAACGCCGACTTCATCAATCGCTCCAGTTGGTTTGCGTAATCTCGCCCGGCTTATCCGTGCGATGCACGTGTGTGATCCAGCTCTGCCTTCTCGAGATCTTCGGGCCGGCCGACATCGGTCCAATACTCGTGGATCGGAAACAGGCCAGCCTGCAGTCCCTTTCGCTGCCCGCGCTCGAGCAGGGCGGGCATATCGATTCGCTCGCCGGGCTGAATCAAGGTCAGGAATTCAGGGGCGAGGATGTAAATACCAGCGGCCACGTAGTTCGTGATGACTGGCTTTTCGTCAATTCCAAGAAGCACGCCATCCGCACTGTGGCGCACGACCCCGAAGGGGATGGAAACTCTGTGCTGCGCGACGGCAAGCGTGGCATCAAAGCCGTGTTGAGCGTGAAATCGTATGAAGGCCTTGAAATCCAAGTTCGTCAGGATGTCGCCATTGATAATAAGGACCGGCCCGCTAACTTCGCCTTTCAGGAACTGAAGAGCGCCTGCGGTTCCCATCGGCACGTCTTCCTGGACAACCTTCATTGTGCTGGTGCTGGGTCGAGCGGCGATGAACGCCCGGATCTGATCCGCCAAATAGTGGACCGACAAATAAATGCTGTCGACCCCGGTTGCCTCGAGCCTCCGCAGAATGTGCTCAAGAATTGGCGCATCACCAACAGGGAGCAGCGGTTTTGGTTTACGGTTGGTCAGCTCGCCGAGCCGGGATCCGAAGCCGCCAGCCATAATAAGAGCAGAGATCGCCGTAGCGTTATCATCAGTAATGAGTGCAATGGCAGATACAAAACCGGCTGCGTCGAGGAGAGGAAGAAAAGCGCGATGTGGATCGAGCTTGCCGAGCTTGCTGATGTTCTCCTTGTGTCGATCAATTCGCCCGGTGATCGCTTTTGCATTCATCACGCCACGGGCCGGCGCCTCAAGCGTATGGCCTTGCAGAAGGCCGCGCCGAATATCCCCATCAGTGATTAATCCCAGAAACCGCCGATTTTCATCGACAACGATCTGCACCAGGATGTCGGCGCCCGCGGTGTTGATGCGGCTCATGACGATACGCAGCGTGTCGTCAGGCCCGCATAGAAAGCGATCTATTTTTTGAAGGGTCTTCACAGTTCTATCAGGAGCGGTGCCGCGAGCCTCTATTGGGCAACGTTGGCGGGGTCTATAGGCTGTAGTTTTGAGACGGATAATTTGAGGCGTTTGCCAAGGACTGTCTCAATTTTTTCGGCGGGCAAGGTAGTTGCCGGTCGTGAAAACATAAGGTCTTGCCTCGACAATACCGTTCCAGCTGCAAGATCTCGCGCCGCTATAACCCCTTTGCGGATCGGCTCTCGGATCGGAAGCTCGATTTCCGCGATGTCTTTGTAGGGTAAACCCAGCGATGATCGAATGCGAGCCGCGGCGGCTACTAGGTTCGCTAGCTCATCGGGTTCAAAAGACAACTGATGATCGCGGAAATCCCGGCCGTTTTTGCGATCCGTTACATGGACCTCGATCAGTGGTGCGCCAATCGCCACAGCGGCAAGGCAGGCTTCAGGCCCCGCGACATGATTTGACCAGCCAACAGTCAGGCCGGTGTAGTTTGCGAGAAACGGGATGGCGCGAAGATTAGCCTGCTCGATTGGCGTCGGATACGCGGATACGCAATGGAGGAGTGCAAGGCGGTCTTTCAACTCTGCGTCGCCGATTTCGCCTCTTACCCATCCAATGGCGCGATCAATTTCCGCCAGCGTGCCACACCCTGTTGAAAGAATGATCGGCCTTCCTGTCCTGGCTGCTGCACGAATGACCGGTTCGAAGGTCAGGTCGCCGCTGGCGATCTTGATGACAGGGCTGAGCTCAGCCAGGAGTGGAACCCAGTCCTCCGTGATAGCGGACGAGAAAAAAACTATACCACTTTCCTCGGCGGCCTTGGCTAGGCGTCGATGCGCTGCTTCGTTCAGGCTGAAACGCGTCACGCGCGCAAATCGCTCAGCATCAGAAACGCTGATAAAGCGCTCCGGCGTATAGCTTTGAAATTTTACCGCGTCGGCGCCTGCCTTGGCGGCGGCTCTCACCAAATCGACTGCGACATCTACATTGCCTTCATGATTGACGCCAACCTCGGCAATCACTGCTACGTCGGTCGTTAGGTCCGTTCCAAAGAGTTTCATAGAAGACCGACGATTAGAGGGAAAGAAAAGGCTCTCAAGCTCGCTACTAGACGATTGGCATTCTCGGTTGACTGGCTTCTGGCTAAATAATAATCGTCGATCATGGTTAGGCACTCACGATTGAGGGCTCCGAGTAGTTCGCTCGGTTGCCAATAAGCGGAATCTGGTTGCGAACCGGATCGCCATCGATGAATATACGGAACCATTCTTCAGTATTAATCCATTGCCAGACAAAGAAGCTGTTCGTGTCGGCGCCCATGCAAAATCTGTCAAAAGCGGCCTGACAGGCGTCCGGGTTGAAAATGCCGCGCGAGGCGAAGCGATCGCTTGAAATAAGCTCCTGCACGTAAGATCGCATCGGCTCCTGTCGGAGCCAGAGGCCCTGAGGTGCTTGGATCGATCGTTTTGCAGCGGTTCTGACACCATCGTTCATTGCATCGGACATGGCTTCACGAATGATCGACTTGGTTTGTCCGTGCAGAAACAGCAGATCCGCTGGCAGCGACAGGCCGCATTCCACGAGTCGGTGATCAAGGAAGGGCAGACGTAGCTCAATGCTGTACGCCATCGACAGCCGGTCCTTCATGCGGGTGTTGCGTGGAATTTTCTCGACCTGGAGATAGCTGGCGAAAGCATCGCGGAGCGGATCGTCCGTGAGACGAGGAGGCGGTAGAGGCGCACGCCACTTTGAGAGAAATTCACTCTGCAGCAGTTCAGGTCGTACGGGTACGGTTCCGTCTATTGCCGTGACACTTTGATGCAACGCGGACATTGCCGCTTTGCGTGCCTCGTCCGGGCCGACGCTCCAGTTGGCGCAGTAGTCCATCAGCGCGCGCTCGGCACCTGGGCGGCCATCGCGGAGTGCCAGCCCCAGATAGAGGTTATGATGATTGCGATAGCCGCCGAAGGCCTCGTCGAGCCCGGTGCCATCCTGCATAACGATGATGTCATCCTGGCGCGCCCTGGCCATGACGGGTGCCAGCGCGCAGTTCATCAACCCGCCGATCGGGCCTTCCAGATGCCAGGTTAGAGGCCGAATATGGGCATGGCATTCGCCTGGGCTATAGCCCAGCACAGTCGAGGAGAGATTGTGATGCCCGGCGGCGGCTTCGATCCAGGGACGCTCCGTAAGGTCACCGCCAAAGTCGACCGAGATGCAGCGCACATTCGCAGACAGTTCCCCGGCCAGGTCAAGGCACGCCAGCAGTGCGGAAGAATCCAAGCCGCCGGAGAGCGAGATACCTACGGGCACATCTGCCCGCATATGAAGGCGCGCGGCATCGACGAGAAGCGCGCGAACCCTCTCTCGTGCCTCGGAAAGGCCAGGTTCCGCGCCCGCAACATGATCGACAATGTCGTACCAGCGCTGCCGTCGCAGAGGTCGTCCTGGCGAGAAGTGTGCACATTCTCCAGGAAGGAGCTGCGTGACGCCGGCAAAGAAGCTGTCTTCGGAGTCATCATAGCGCGCGTGTTCAAGATATCGGGCCCACACGGCAAGGTTCGGGCGGGGCTGCAGGCCGGCAGCCATGAGCGCCTTGACTTCACTTGCAAATAGAAGCGAGCCGCCTTCTTCCGCGAGGTAGAGCGGCTTCTGACCAAAACGGTCGCGTGCCAGAAAAGCTTCGTGCTTCTGTGAATCGTAAAAGCAGAATGCGAACATGCCATTAAGCTTGTCCAATCCCCTAGCGCCCCACTTGACGAGAGCCGCCAGAAGCACCTCGGTGTCACTATCGCTGGAAAATTCCCAGGATGAAGCGAGTTCGCTCCGAAGTTCGCGGTAATTATAAAGCTCCCCATTATAGACGATGCTAAATCGTCCATCAGGGCTCGCCATCGGTTGGCTTCCCCGGATCGAGAGATCGATGATGGAAAGCCGGCGGTGACCAAGGACGGCCCCTGGAACCCGGACAACTTGCCCACTATCCGGTCCGCGGTGCACCAAGCTGTCTGCCATGGCGGTGACCCGGCCGACGGCGGCCGGGTCCTCATTGCCGATTATGCCGGCGATGCCACACATTAAAGTTTATGAGCCGCCTTTTTTGTTGGATTGGGCCTGCTTTGCGCGCTCGATCATTATTGCGTTGTATTCGTAAAGCAGGGTGAAAGGTACATAGTCGTCCGCCATCATGCGATGGAAGCGATAGATCGCGCTAAAGCGGATGCCGGAAGAAATGTTTTCTCCGGAACGGTGGCAGGTATCCATATGCATCAGGATAACGTCCCCCTTTTTACACGTGCCATATGCCTTGGGATAAGCGGAGACCTTTTCTTGGGGGACGGCTCTTTGTTCGGACGTTATGTAGTCGCTCTTGCCGATCATTTCGGGTTTAACCAGGCCGTCCTTATGGCTGCCGACGCAGATCTGCATGGCGCCTGTCTCTTCCGTGACGTCTTGCAAGGCGACCCAATAGACCAAGCCCCGGCCACCGTCGTTAAAATTCTGCGGAAAGTAGGCATGATCCTGATGCCACGTCAGAACATTGCGTTTGTCCTGTGGCGGATCCATACGCAACATCAGTCCAGAGTAGGAAAGGTTCTCGATCTTGTCGTCCAGAAAGGCAGCCGCTATATCCAGGCTGTTGGGGATCGTTATAAGCTTTAGCAATTCAATACTGCTTTGTGCGCAGTCGTAGAGGGCTCCGAATGTATTGGGGTCAGTTTTTCGCAGCTGAATCATGGCCCGGTCGAAAGCAGGGTCGTTCCACGGTGCAACAAGTCTGTCGAAGGCCGATGCGCTGGGCACGAAGTTCCTAAACAGACGATAGATAGTTGCGCGGACCTGATCGATCTCCAGATCGGTAAACACTCCGGGAATCCGAACAAATCCGTCCCGACGATATTCTTCGATCTGACTGCGCCGGACTTTCATCGGGTTCCGGTCACTTGCAGAGAATGCCAAACCGGATTCCAGAGCCACCTTCCATCAGGTGGTCAGGATCCGGAGGCATCACATATGGGATTCGGCCGACTCTTCGTGAAAAATCGAAGAACGACGTATTACAGTCGATATTGTCGGCAATGATGACGCCGCCCTTTCGCAAGCGTTCCCAGATCGCCGAAAATTCCAGCGTCATGGTTTCCCAGGTGTGCTCGCTGTCGTGAACAAATACATCCACTTCCGATACTTCCGCCAGAACTAGCGGCAGCAGGTCCGCCGAACGTCCCAGGCGCAAGTCCCAGTGACGGCGCAACGCCGGAGGTACAGCCCAACCCGATCCGAGATTCGGGGGGAGTGTGTCGGTGAATCCGTCCGCATTGCTCGGGCCCTGCTCGAAGGTTGACGGATAATCGATCGAATAGAGTCGACCTGCCCCATTATCCGAAAGCGCCTGCAGCAAAAATGCAGAAGACAGGCCGTGTAACACACCGGTCTCAATCGAGACGCGCGCCTTGAGAGCCCGGCTCAATCCATATTGCGTGGCGCGGTACAGCCCTAGCCGCAGCACCCCATCCCAGGACTTGGTCCGGAAAAACTCAACAGGTGCCACGGCGGCCTCAAGGCCGTCCTTCAGATTCTGGTGCCGGGCCAAGGCGTTGGCAAACGACGGCAAATCAGGGAGGGAGAGCCACGCTCCTAGTTCTTCCAATCGGCAGCGAATGAACTCGCTTTGTTGAGTAAGAGAAAGCAGCGGAGTTAGTCCTATGTTTCGGCTTTTTCGGCGCTGGCCCGGGAAATTGCGACATCGTCGAAAATAAGAACGTCGAGTTCGGATCGCTCAAACGTGCTGATGGCATCAGCCGGGCTTTCAACTATGGCTTCGCCATGCAGGTTGAAAGAGGTGTTCATCAGGCATTCCAGGCCGCTGCGACGGCCAAAGGTGCTAAGCAAATCGTGATAGCCCGGATTGTCTTCACGGCGCAGCATCTGGGGACGGACTGTCTTGTCACCAGGGTGTGTTGCCGCCGGGATAGAACTTCTGAATTCAGGCTTGAGATCGAACGCCATCGTCATGAAAGGCGAATACAATTCCTTGGGATTGTGAATCATCCGCTCAGCCTGGGCCGCGGTCATCGACGGTGTGAACGGCATCCAGAAATCGCGATACTTGATCTTCTGGTTTATGCGGTCGACTGACTCCATGCGCCGTGGATCGGCAAGGATGGAACGATTGCCCAAAGCGCGCTGACCGAACTCCATGCGACCGGAAAAACGGGCGACGATCAATCCCTGATCGAGCCACTTGGAAACCAGCTCGGCCGCCGGCCGCGCGACGATCTGAAATTTCCGCCTTAACCCGGCGGCATCGATCGCTTTGGCGACGCTTGCCGAGTCATGCTCGGTTCCGAGATAGACATCCGGCATGCCGGCGATGGGTTGTTGTGGAGCAAGGCGGCGATGTGCCAGCCACGCGGCTCCCACGCCGATGGACCCGTCACCGGAGACCGGTCCGGCCCAAACGCGCCTAACCCCCGGAAGTTCGGCGATCGTTTTTACAACTTTTATGTTCTGTGCAACACCGCCTGACAGGATAACGTTATCGAGACCGTGCTCCGCACAGTTGTTCGAGATCCATTGGCTAGATATTTCTTCCAGCCAGGTCTGAATGCCCCAGGCGATGCCGTCGAACCGCTCGCAGCGCAACGCATCGCGCACCGTATAGTAGAGATCGGCGACCTTATCGTCGTTGACGATCTCGGTCCCGCATACCCGGTTGACGGTTCGGAAGAAATCAAGAGAGCGATTACCGTGATACTCCGTGCCGTAAGGGGCAAGGCCCATCACCTTATACTCGTGCTGACCCGGCTTCATGCCGAGCAGCAGCGTCACATAAGCGTAAAGTCGGCCGGCCTGAACGCGGTTGGATTTCCACAATTCCCGCAGCGAGCCGTCTTTTTCGACGATGCTGCTTGTCGCTGAGGAGTCGTCGCCGCCACCCTCCAGTGTCATGACAAGCGCGCGTTCCCGGTCGTAGGGCGAGGAGTAGAAGCCGTAGGCCTTGTGGCAATCCTCGTGGCGGAAAATCAGGACCTTGTCGCGGGGGATATTCAGGTGATCGGCAATCGTCTTTTGGCGAATTTCATCACCCAGCTTTCCCCAGTCAGTCTGAGGATTGGTTCGCGCCTGTTCGAGAAACGGGTAGTAGGGGTCGTCTTTCAGGCCGGGGCCGCCGTGGTGGGAAAAATGATCGAACACCTCGAACGGCGACACGGAGCGGCCTTCCAGCAACACAGGCTTCCAATAGATGTCGCATTCTTTGACCCAGTCATCGACTGAGAATTTGGCGTGCTTGTTATAGAGAATCTGCCAGATCCAATCGCTCTTCGCCGCGAAAGCGACCGCATCGATTTCAGATGCGGGAATCCCCGTCATCTTCATGAGCGCATCGATCGCCCGTCTGGGGTAGCGCGAATCCGTCTTGACGCGAGACAGACGCTCTTCGGCCATGACACCAAGGAGCTTTCCGTCCTTCAACAGACAGGCATGGGCTTCATGTGCTTCACTAATACCGAGAATAATCAAAACAAGTGCTTCCGTTTCAAGAGTCGAAACTTGCCGATTTAAGCCAGGCCGAGACAGCTCATCAGAGCTGGCGGGAAATCGGGCCTGACCCCCGCAACCTTCCCGTTTGGCGTGCGACAGAGAAGGTTGCGAAGAACTGTCGCCAACTGCACCCGATCGCCGTTTATGAAGTGCGACACAAGATCAGGGCGCAGCGAACCACGCTGAGTGATCTCCAGGATGTCGGGCCGATAATCGGAATATTCGATGCGAGGGATGCCGAGATAGGAGAACACTGAAAAGGTGGTGCTGTAGCAATTCGCGATGACAAAGCGCGATCTAACGGCCAGGACGGCCGGGTGCAGATCGCAGAAGAGTATCTTCAATAAGGGCCTGCGAGCAGCAGCTTCCTGGATATAGGCACGATACTTTGCGTTCATCGCGGGATGGGGCTTGATCAAGATCGGATCGGTACAGCCCGCTTCGGCCAGAGCGTCCAGGGTCTCGTCGAACAGCCACGGAAAGAGGTCTGGTTCACGAAGAAGGCCATTCGTATCCATCGACGACAGGATGAAAGTAACCACCGGCGTATCGGACGCCAGGCCGCGCTGGCTCAGAACGTCCTTCAGGTATCGTCCGGCATGCCGGCGTATATAATCGATCCATGTCGCATACATAAAAGACGGCGGGATGGTCGCGCGCGGGACGGCGGCGAGTCGCTGATCGTTTAACGGCAGCCAGTCCTGGGTAAAGCTGACCAGGAGGTCTCCTGCTGGCATGGTCGTCGGGTATCGCCGCTCCACCATGGCGGATGTAACTTTACGCTCCAGATCGGCAAAACCCGCGGCGGTGTTCTGAAAATAGCAAACGTGACCCTTGGCGAGCCAGGCAATGAGCCGAAGCGGCCACTCGTTGAGGGCCTTGAAATGAATAAAACTCATCCGCCCGAGGGCCCCAAGACACGCGTAACGAAAAACATGCAGCAATGTCCTGGGGCGATCCGTCAGCCATGACCACGGTCCGCGACGGGTACGGCCCAAGACTCTGAAAACGCCGATTGACTGAATCAAGTCCCAGAGAACGATATTGGCCTTGATTGTATCGGCGGTCGCAGCATCAAAGCAGACAAACTCGATCGAGACGTTCGGCGCTCGGCTCTTGATCTCTATCATTACCGGAACGATCGTATCGCAGGTAATGAGCTTGTTGTTCAGGAGAACAGCGATACGTTTCATCGAGGGATCAGCGCGTCCCGGCCAACCGGCGCCGGCGGGCCAGGAACATCATGTGAGATGACAGATGCGCGGTTTTCAAAAGATCCTGAAGGGCCTTTGTGACAGCCGGGTCCGGATTGCGGACGAGCCGCGCCACAACAGGCCCGAGCGATGCACTATCAACCCTGCCGCTCTCGAGCGCGCGCTGAACGATTTCCACATCCAGCTCGCCGGGGGTGGAGGACCTGACAACGTCAAAGCCCGCGCCCTCGATAAGCCGCCGCAAACTGTCGGGCGTGAAAAGGTTGATGTGCTCGTGATCGATCGAATCCGATGCCTGGCCGAGAGCCAGCGTCTCGAACCCGGCGATATTCGGGCAGGTCAGAAGAAGGTGCCCGCCCTCGGTCAGGGTCTCGGCGCACCACCGGACAAACGCGCCCGGATCGAACAGGTGCTCGATGACCTCGAAGGAGGCGATTACATGCGCCCGCTCCTTGAGCTGCAGATTCTCCCACGGCGCTTCAATCGTCTCGAAGCCAAGTCTGCGGCACTCGGCGGCAAGATCGGGTGTTGGCTCGACAGCGACGATGCGATCGAAAAGACCGAGCTTGCGGATCTCGTCGCAGAACAACCCTTGGGCGGCGCCGATTTCGACCAGCAAGCCGCCGCTTATCCCGCTCTCGCGCAGGGCTTCTGCCACGATCGCCGCGCGGGGCTTGAAGATTGCTTCGCGCCGCTGTTCGCGACTGGCCGGGAAAATATACTTGGCCCAGTACTCGTAGTTCTTAGATTGAACGTAAAAATCCTTTAGCATTGCCGCGGAGGGCCGCGGGCAAATGTATTGAGTGCCGCATTCCTCGCATGACTGATGGGTCATTGCGTATTTCTCATACAGCGCGCGGCTCCGCGTCGATGCGCAGCTGGGGCAGGCAACGGTGACGAACTCGTGCCGTCGGGCCGATAGCCAGTCGATGTCGTGCTGGAGCGCCGCCGCCTGGCCCAGGACGACATCGTCCGGTCGAATATCATTGACCTTCATGGATCAGTCTTCCGGACTATCCCAGATGTTACGCTTCCGCCAGCTGCCGTCGTTTCCCTGAAGCCACACTTTGGGACTGCGGAACGTATCGGCAATGCGATCGAACCACTCCTCGGATTTGCCGACATAGTCCAGCCACTGATAAAGATCCGATGAGCGAACATGGTCGTATTTACGGACCATCTCGATGCCCTGGGCGCGATCCATGTAGCCGGCGCGGATGTCCTTGCAGGCGTGGTCGGTTGCGCGTCCGTATCCGAACTTGATGTATTTCAGATAGTCGTGCACGCCGTTCTCATAGCGATCGTCGAGGTTGGACATTGTCCGGTACGTGCGCTCGAACGGGACCGGCGACGGTTCCCATCCGTATTTCTCGGTCATCAGCTTTGCGTGGGCGTTCGCATCCCATGCGTCGTATAGCCCGATAAACAGGCCGCGAAGGCCGACTCGCTGGATATCCTCGTCGGAAGGATACTTGAAGCACTCCATCTCCTTTTCCTGGATGGGGTCTTCGGCATCGCCGACGAAATCCTGCCAGTCGTAACCGCGAAGTCCCTGGTCCTTGCGATAGCGGTAGGTGAATTCCGGAAAATCGTACATGGACAGCATGCCGCCAAGATCCGTCCATCCGTGCTCGCCCCAGAACACCAGCGGAATTCCCATCTGACAGGCGACCTTCATGGGAATTGTGAAGATGCCGCTATGGTTCTGCCAGTTCATGTCCCCCGTCTTGCGAAAGCCAAGACGGTTCATGCGGATCAGCAGGTCGATGCCGGGCGAAACGATGTAGTGATCGACGTTGAACACGCTTTTCATGCGCATCAGGTTGCGCCACCCGACGTCGAGATAGTTATTGCCGTTATAGGTCACAAGAAGCGGGTTGAGGCCCAGCTTCTCCTTCACGAAATGAGCCTGGTAATAGCTATCCTTGCCGCCCGAAACGCCGATCACGCACTCGTATCCGGAAGACCGTCGGTACGGCTCGACTTCCTCGAGCAGCATTTCCAGCCGCGTGTCCCAGTCGATGTCCTTCTTCTGGTCGTGCACCTGGCAGCCGCTGCACTCGCCTTTTTCGTTGAAGGTGAGGGGAATGGCCGAGCTTGACGAGTACACGCAGCGCGAGCACCAGTGGACTGGAGGAAGTTTTGGGAAACTCATTCTTGCCCGATGATCAGGGTCTGGTGGAAGGCGAGTGCCGCAGCCGGACGATGTCCTAGCTGGCGCGCCGTGCTTTCAGCTGATCGGCGTAGTCGAATGAGTCGGTGAAAACATCCCGACCCGTATTCTCGACGACGTCGCCGAAAGCGAAATCGTACATCATCTTGTCGCCGTAATTCTGCAGCGTCAAAGCGACGGCCCGCAGCGGGTTGTCGTCAAAACTGAAACGCTGCAGCTCCATACCGATGACGCGCACATATTTCTCATCGACCGAGAAGCGGCATTCCACTGGCCCATCGGCGCGAACATTCGGGTAGACCTCGGCAAGGGCGTGAACCAGCTCCCGCGAGTACTGGACCTTCTTCTCCGATCGACGATCGTTGATGAAGAAAAGACGCTCGAGGCTGAACTCCACAAGTTCGGCCACCACCGGGGATTTGCTCTCCGAGGCGAGCGTCAGCATCACCTCACGCGCCAGATCGCGATCGAGGAGAAGCCGCCCGAGATATTTGAGATTCAGCTTCAGGCGCTGGTCCTGTGAGAGCGTTTTCTGGTTGGTCTTAAAATAGGTCATCAGCTCTTCGGCGCTATCGAACCATTCTGTCTTGGCCTCCGCTGTATAGTCGGAGAGCAGCTCGCCCGCCCGCCCTGCTATCGTGCCCTTGATCAGCTGCAGGATAGCGTCCAGCGGATTGATCTTCTCGACCTTGAACATGTAACGAAGAAGCGGCTGCGCAAGGCCGCTATTCCACAATGCCCAGGCGAGGAAATGGGTTATCCGTAGGACGAACATGTCGTCGCGAGACATCGTATTGGTCTCGACGATGGATTCTTCGTACTCGGTGATGGCTTCGCCATCGTAGACGCCAAATGAACCCGGGATCAGCCTGAAGCGGGTGTGCAGGTTATAGAGCTCGCGCTGTTCCGGCGTCTCCATCTCGGAGCCGGGCAACATCCGGATCTGGCCGACATTGAACGATTCGAAACCGATGGAAAATACGTCGCGCAGCGTATTGAAATGACTCGTCAGTGTTTCTTCCGGCAGTCCGGCCAGCACGTCGGTTGTCATCGCTATCTTGTCTTTACGGGATTGCGCGACAAGATCGGTTATCGTCGACATGCGGATGTTGTCGCGCTTGATGTGCTTGAGAACCTTCGGATCGGTCGACTGGACGGCGACCAGCGGATCGCAGATGCCCTTGAGGACGTGAGCGATCTCGGTGCAGTATTTCGAGGAATTCTTCGCCCAATTGATCGAGATACGGCGCAGATAGCGGCTTTTGTCCGCTGCCCGCCGAAGCGCGTGAGCGATCTCAACGTCCCGCTCGAACATTCCGAAATTCGCGTCGGTAAAGTACCAGTGACTTGCCTGCGAGCGGTCGCCGACATACTCGATCTCACTGACAATCCGCTCCAGATCGAAGCGTCGAACCTTGTCCATCGCCGAAATGCCCCAGGCGCAGAAAGTGCACGCGAAGGGACATCCCCGGTTGGTTTCGAGCAGCGGCAGGTATTCCGCCGAATCCAGGAACTCGTCGAGCATCCCCGTGAGATACGGTGAGGGAATTCCCGCAAGCTCCCCCTTCTGTGAAGCGCGCGCTTCGTAGTGAAGCCTCTCGCCGCCGCCGGCGAGATGAGCGATGCCTTTGATCGTGATGTCAAGGTTCCGCGGTTTGACGAGGCGACCCTTCGACAGCATGTGGCCGACGAGTTCCGCCGTCGGAAACTCGCCTTCGAACATCATGTAGTAATCCACCTCCGGATGATCGCGAAGGTGCTGCTCAATGCCTTCTTGAGAGATCCGGATGTGCGGTCCGCCCTGGATCAGAATGGTGTCGGGGAACTCTGCCGCAACCCGCTTCTCGATCAGGCGGTTGAGTTCCTGGTTCCAGGAATAGTTCGACAAGCCGACGATATGAGGACGGGTTTCCCGGATCGCGCTCAGCAACTTGCCCGGCGATTTGAACAGCCTGATATCGACGGAATCAGGATATTTCTGCCGCAGATGCTCGCCGATAAAGCCAACCCCCAACGGGGCGCAGAAATGGTTGGGCGTATAATCATGCGCCAGATCGGCCAGCAGAATGCGCATCTTGGATGTCATGTTTATCGTCGAACTTCAAAAAAGTAGCGCGGGGAAATCATTTGGTGCCTATCCTGATTAAGCCCTTTACGAAATCCCCTACCGGTTGACCTTCTCCGTGCGCCAGCCCCTACGCATTGTACACCAACGCCGGATAGATGATGAACTTCTCTTGGCGCAGCTAAAGGGCGCTCTGGCCAGGCGGGTCCCCCGGGTACAGACACAGCCGGTGCGGGCCGAGACGCTAGCTGTAGTCGGTGGAGGCCCATCTCTAGCCTGCCATCTCGATAAACTGGCCGGTCTGGCCAAGGACGGGGCGCTTATCCTGGCCCTTAACGAAGCGCCGCATTTCCTGGCACGCCACGGTATCGGTGCCTGGGCGGCGGTTCACCTCGGACCGGTGGAATTCACGACGCAATGTATCGGTGAGCCACTGCCAGGGCTTCGTTACTTTCTGGCGTCGATCTGTCCGGCCAGCAGTTTCGATCGGTTGCGTGACCATGACGTCGCGATGTGGCATGCCGCCACCGACGCGCCTGCAGCCGATGCATTGATGGCGACCGACGGCGCTCCGGTCATTTCCGGTGGCCAGACAGTCGGGCTGCGGGCGCTTGGTCTGGGCTGGCATCTGGGCTTCCGCCGGTTCGTGCTTTTCGGCTTCGATTCCAGCTCTCCGCTCGATCGTCTCCACGCCTACCCAAGTGTTTCCGATCATGTCGACCAGGCCAATTTGCGCGTCCACTGCAATGGCAGCGATTTCCTCACCGCGCCGGAGCTGGCGGGCCAAGCCCAGGATCTTGCCGCCGTCTGGCAGTGGCTGCGTGACCGCGGTGCAGAGATCTCCGTCGTCGGCGAGGGCCTGTTGCCGACCATCGGATCGGCGCTGGCCCGCAAACACCCGCCGCCGCCCCTGATGATCGAGAGCGAAGCCATCAATGGGCCGGTTGAAGTCCATGCGCTGCGCTTCTGACTAACGGATGTCCGAAAGGGTTCGTTTCAGGAACTGCTTGGCCAACGGATAGGCATTTTCCTTAAAATGAAAAATGTTGCCGGCGGCAACGGCGCTGGCCGTCGTTTTCTGGAAGACTTCCTGAAAATGCCGCTGGTGCCCTGCCCCGCCACACGCGATGACGGGCACCTCGACCGCCTGGGCAACAGTCTCGATTGCATCGATGTCGTATCCGCGAGCAGTGCCGTCGCGATCGATGCTGTTCAGGAGAATCTCGCCTACCCCGCAATCGACGGCACGCCGTGACCACGCGGCGACATCCATGCCGACGTCGTCGCGACCATGATCGACAAAAACCCGCACCTGTCCCTCGACGCGCCGATAGTCGATACTAGCGACAATCGCTTGGCTTCCGAAGGCGTGCGCCGCCCTGGTCACTTCATCAGGTGCAAGCTTAAGCAGCGCGTTCACGGCCACCTTGTCGGCGCCGTTCTGGATACGGAGCCTGATGTCGTCAACAGAGCGGATGCGCCCGCCGAATGTAAGCGGCATATTGCATTCGATCGCAACGAGGCCGATGAAGTCCACGATGGTGTGAACCGGCTTCGTCCGATAGTCGATGCGGTGATGTTCAAAGGTCGAATTCTCATTGCCGATATCCAGGACGATGAGTTCGTCCACTTGCCACTGCATCATGCGTTCGACGTGGGACACCGGATCGCCGATGACCTGGTGGATGTTGAACGCCTGGCTGCGAACCATCCAGCCGTCCTTCAGATACAGTACGGGTATGAGCCGGCGCCTATAAATGGCTCACGCCCTCAGAAAATTGCCGAGGAGCTTTGCTCCGAGTTTGCCGCTCTTTTCAGGATGGAATTGAACGCCGCAGATGTGGCTATGGCGGACCGCAGAGACGAAGCGCTTATGGTAGTCGGTCTCGGCGGCAACGAAGGGGCGGGGACAATCCATCGCATAGGAGTGCACGAAGTACGCATCCTCGCCATCGAGGGGACCAAAAACAGGGTCGTCCTTGAGGGCGATCTCCAATGTATTCCAGCCAACATGCGGCAATCTGACGGTCGACCCGGCGGCGGCCAGGCGGGTAACATTGCCGGGTATCCAGCCGAAACCCTGAAACTCTCCGAACTCGAAGCAGCGCTCCGCCAGTATCTGCATGCCGACACAAATGCCGAGAAACGGAATCTTGCGCTTCTGCACCAGGTCATCGAGCGCCGCCTCGAAGTGCTTCTCGCGAAGATTGGCGAGGGCCGTGCCGACGGCGCCGACACCGGGGAGGATGATGAACTCCGGCTCCTGTTCCTGAAGTTCCGGGCCATCCCCCGCAACGCTGACCGATGCGCCGGCACGCCCGCACGCGTTGGTAACGGACTGGACGTTCCCGATCCCGTAGTCGATGACGCTAACGCGCATCCCGCCAGCCGGATCAGCGCTTCTTCGCCAGATATTTGAGCTGCCCGTCGCCGTATTTGACCGCTGCGTGCGGCAGTCCCGTCGTGATCTGCTCGATCTGATCGATGGCGACACCTCTTGTGAGCTGCTTCAGGTCGGTGAACCCGTGCTTCTGCATCAGCGTCTCCACTTCGCTCCGGCTCTTCCATTCGTAGGGCGCATAATTGCAATCCATGATCCAGTAGATTCGGCCCGTATTGACGCCGAGCAACTGCAGGAAGTGCTGAAAGAGACTGCGCGGCACCCGCTCCAGCGCCAGACGAAGCGTGTCGAGCATCAGCTCAAAAAGACCAAAGCGGCCGTTCACGTAGAGAAACAGGGTACCGCCCGGTTTCAGGACGCGTGCGAATTCGCGCAGGCATCCCTCGTAGTCCAGCGTGTGGTGGATGACGCCGTTGGACCACACCATGTCGACGGAGGCATCGGGAAGCGGAATTTTGATAAGCGAGCCGAACCTATATTCAAGCTTGCTGCCGTAGGGGACTTTCGCCGCCTGCAAGCGGCCGAAGGACAGCGCCTTCTCGCTGATATCCAAACCGATCACCTTCTCCGCACCGAAGCGGGCGATGGCGGCGGAGAATTTGCCCCCGCCACATCCCGCGTCGACGACGGTCTTGCCGCGAAAGAGGGCGACAGGGTCTACCCCGTTCTTTTCAAGCCGCTCCTTGGTGAACGAATAGGATTCTTCAAAATAGACCTCATCGGTCATCTGACCCCAGACGTCGCCAAACAGGCTCGAAACCATGCTCTCGAATGCCGCGTCGTCTGGCTTCGATGCGCCGGCCCCGGGAAAGTGCCCGCCGGAAATGCCGTTCTTCGTCGCAGACTCCAGAAACGCCGCCGCGCGCCCAAAGGCATCGGCGAATGCCGGGACCGGGTCCTCCTTTTTCGCGAACGCGTCAAGGTGCCACAGAAAGAGGTTCAGGTTCGTGTGCATCAGCAGCGGCCACTGGGACCGATCGGGCAGGGCGCGGGCTGCGGTGAGATAGCGATCAGCTGCCGCCTTGGCTGTCGTGCTGAGGTGAATATCAGGAGCCGCTTTTGCGGGTATGGCCATTCAGGTCACCGTGATTGACGAAGGTAGTTTGCAAGTTTTTGCGCCATGAAGACTCGGGCGCCATAGATCGATTCGACCGTGGCGCCGGCAATGTGGGGAACGATGAGAAGATTGTCGTGCGAGCGGCTGTAGGCGATCAGCGGGTGATCGTGGAGCTCAGCCTCGGTCTTCCATTCGCCATCAACGACGTCCAGGCCCGCACCGGCAATGCGTCGATTCGTCAACGCCTCCAGAAGCGCTGCTTCATCGACGATACGGCCGCGGCTTGTATTCAGAAGAATCGCCGACGGCTTCATTTTCTCGAAAGCAGACCGGCCAATCATACCTTCGGTGTCCGCCTTGAGATGCACGTGAACGGTGACGACATCGGATCGCCTAAGGAGGTCGTCGAGCGAAACCATTTCCACGCCCGGCAACGACACGGACGCCGCGTCGTGGGCTATGACGTTCATGGCGAAGCCCTGGCCGATCCGCGCCGAAATCCGCCCCAGCCTGCCAAGGCCGACAATGCCGAGCGTTTTCCCCAGCAACTGGAAGCCGGTGTATTTTTCACGCGACCATTTGCCGAGCTTGGCATCCGCCTGCGCCGGCACCAGCTTGCGATTGAGGGCCAACAGAAGAGTAAACGCCATCTCCGCGGTCGCAGAGAAGCTGTTGATTAGGTCGTATTCCTTGGCGATATCGAAGCAGACAATGTTGCGCCGGCGGATTTCGGCCAGATCCATATGATCGTTTCCGGTCGACGGGCTGCCGATCACCCGGAGTTTGGGCGCATGGTCTAGAAACTCCGCATCGATCCTGACACTCGCCGATGCGAGATAGGCATCGATATCGCGCAGCGCGGGCAGAACAATTTCCCGATCTGCTGGCAGGGACGTCAGCTTACCCACCGCCTCAAGCGCAGCCTTGGCCTCCGGCGCGCCCACGATATCGAGAGTATTGAGAATGTTAAATTCCATCAATTAGCGGAACGTAGCGGGACGGCTGGTACGAAGGCGCGCTTCAGCCTTTTCCAAGTCGGCTGGATAATGGATGTTGGTGCAATCGTCGACGATCGTAATGTCCTTGCGACTTTCGCCGGTATCGACGAAATGACGGGACAGGACGTAATGCGCGCCGCTCTTGGCGCCATTCGGTTCCTTGCTCATGACCCGGTCAACGCCTTCGCGCTCGAAGATTGCCAACGTCTCGTCTACGGATAGCTGACGGTCCGGATGATCGGGTTGGAGGCCGACAACGATCGTCGCCTTTCCACACTCGGGAATTTGCCCGATGGCATGACGGTAGACATCCAGAATCGGGACATCGCCGCCGAGGCTCTCGGGGCGACGAACCACCTTGATTCCCCGCGTCTTAGCGTGGGCCTCGATCTCGTCGCTATCGGTCGAGACGTAAATACTGTCGGTGCGTTTGCTCGCCAGTGCGGCGTCGATCGCCCAGTCGATCATCGGACGACCGGCGACGAGCACCATATTCTTCTGCGGAAGTCGGCTCGATGCGCCTTTCGCCGGAATGATGATCACAATCACAGAAAATCCTGCAGATGAATGTGGAAGGTTAGCTTGGTGCAAACAGGCTTGAAGCCCATCGATGCGTAAAGCGCCGTCGAGGGTATGTTGGTGTTCTGCGTGCCGACGAGCATGCGATTTGACCGGCCGGCGTAGTGGCAGATTGCGGCTTCTACCAACCGCCGGCCGATTCCCAGACGCTGCGCTTCGGGAAGCACGCCAATCAGGTCTATTGCGGCGTCCTCTCCGCTGCGGATGCACGCGTTGGCGCCGACAATCTTATTGTCCTGTCGCGCGACGAAAACGGCATCGGCTCTACCGAGTGCTGCGTTTCGCATCCATTCCGCTTTCAGGGAATCCGCCCCCGCACCGGGAAGCCGCGCGTCCTGATGAAAGCGATCGAACTGGAAGCAACGTTGGCCAATAAAGGCGCATGCATCCGCGTCGGCAGCCATTGCAATCGAAATATCGGGCGGCAGGGATGAGCCTTGTTTCTCAAGCGTCCGCGCAAATGTGACCAGCTGTTCTACTTCGGCAACCCCTGTCTCGCGGATGGCATTCAGGCGCGACAGATCGTCGGCATCGACACGAAACGCCGCGAAATCGACACCTTCAGCCGCGATCGCCGCAAGACCCTCCCGCGCCGTCGCGGGGAGATCATTGTCGTTTTCCGCGACGAGCGAAACAATGCGCACACAGTTGAGCCCGAGATGTCGCGTCTCGAAAGGCTGTGGCAGAATTGCCAATGCCGACAACGTATCTTCGGGGGAGCCGCGGAGAAAAACCGAAGCGTTAGGATTCGCGGTCAGGCGCAGACGCTTCAGCAACTCGCCGTCTTGAGATTGTGCCCGGCGCAACAGGTTATCCTACCTTTGCGTGCGCGCGTTCCCATTCGCGCGCGTAGTGGCCGCAATATTCCAGATAGCCCGTCTCGAGAGGCCGGCGCGGAACGAAGCCAAGGAACTCCTTCGCGCGATTCATCTTCAGCGTGCCGCGCTTGGGCTTTTCCGGAGCAGCGGGCCGATCTTCCAAGCGGACATTAGGAACAACTTGTTTCACGATCGCGGCGAGTTCTGCAATCGTGCGGGCGCTGCCATAGGTGATGTTGAAGGTCCTGGATAATCCACCAGGCAATGCCAAGGAGCGGACAATTCCCTCGACGAGATCGTCGACATAGGTGAAATCGAGGCGCCCGCTTCCGCCGCCTTCGAGAAGGAGCGGTTTGCCCATCAAGGCGTTCTCGATGAATTTCTGGGTGACGCGACCGGAAACACAGCGAATTCCATAGAGGGCGCTTGGACGGACTATTGTGTAGTCGATCCCGTAAAGCTCCTTGGCCTCGCGCATCATACGCTCGCCGATGTATTTCCCGTTTGCATAGACGCCCCGCGGCTGCGGGCGTGTAGTCTCGTCCACGGAATCGCCTTCAAAGTCGCCATAGACGGTTGACGACGACATGAAGGCTACATGCCGGCAGCTTGAATTTTTCAGACGGCAGAGCTCGAGGAGATTGCGAAGGGTGGATATCTGCAGATCGTAAGCAAGTCCAGGAACCTGGTTTGCGATTACGGCGCTGGAAATGGCGGAGAGGTGAACCGCCTTTGTCGGCTGAAAATCACTGAAACTGCTCGTCAGCTCCGCCATGTGCCGTGCGTCGATGTTGTCAATCATGATCCCGGCCTCGCGAAGAAGCGCAAAGCGTGCAATCAGGAAATTGATATAGAGCTGCCGGCGGGCTTCATCGAGCGAGCGGTCGCTGACGACCTTCACGATATTATTGATCTGCATGTTGTCGATCACGAGGACCTCGGCGCCCTTGCGTCGACATTCGAGTGCCAGGTGATGGCCGATAAATCCGGCGCCGCCAATTAGGATGACGCGCTGGCCGCTGAGAGAAACGGTGTCGTAGGAAATTGCGGATTGCTCGACCATGATATCTCTATTTATTAGGAGAGTTTGGATATGGCATTCTTTACGCTATCGACGACGAACGCCATGTCATCGGACGACAGGTGCGGTCCGACGGGCAGGGAGATTGCCCGGTCGCTTATCCATTTCGCGACGGGAAAATCGCTGTCCATATAGCCGTATTTCGCGCGGTAATACGCGGACAGCGGAACCGGTACCGGATAGTGCACGCTGGTACCCACGCCGGCCTCGTTCAACTGCAAAATCAGCGTATTTCTATCGATGCGGCTGTCGGGACGGAGCACGATATTGACGCAATAGCATGCCGAGCGTGCCTTGCCGTGATCAATGGGGAAAGTCGCGAGCGCAGCGATGTCCCGCAGTCCGTCAAGAAGGATTCTGGTGTTGCTGCGCCGTGCTGCAAGAAACTGATCGAGCTGCCCCAGCTGCCCGATCCCGACCGCGGCATGAACCTCCGACATTCGGAAATTGTGACCGAGCGAGACGACGTCGTAGATACCCGGGATCTTGCGTTCATTTAGACCCCGATCGTATCCGAAGGCCCGAAGGTGCCGCAGCTGCGCGGCTAGCTTGTCGTCATCCGTCGTCACCATGCCGCCTTCCAGCGTCGTGATGTGCTTCGCCGGGTAGAAGGAAAATGCACCTACGTCGCCAAGATGGCCGGGGTGGCGGCCGCTGTAAACCGCACCTAGGGCAAGCGCACAATCCTCGACGATCGCCAGCTTGTGCCGTTTGGCGAGCGCTGAGATCGCATCCATTTCGCAGGGCAGACCTAGGTAATGCACTGGCATGATGGCCCGGGTGCGCGGTGAGATGGCCGCTTCGGCAAGCGCCGGGTCCATATTTCCTGTCGCCCGCTCGACATCGACGAATACCGATCGCCCGCCCAGGTGCTCGACGACATGAGCGGTGGCAACGTGAGTCTGTGCCGGAACGAGGACTTCGTCTCCGGGCTTAAGATTGAGAGCCATCAGCGCGAGCTGCAGGCCGGTCGTGCAGGAGGAGACGGTGAGTGCGTGCTTTACGCCGATGCGTGCTGCGAACTTCTCCTCGAACTCCGTGCACCGCGGGCCGTGCGTGAGAACGGTCCCCCTCAGAACCTCAGCGGCAAGTTCGCGCTCGACATCGCCGAGCATCGGTCTACCGAACGGAATCGAGCGCCCGGGTGATTGTGAAGTCGTCATGGCACTTCAGATGAGATAGGAAATTGGAACGGTTCGACCTTTTTCCGCTGCCTCACGGACGGCAAAGCAGACGTCCATGATGCGGAAAATGTCACGCTCGTTCACGTTCGGCGGACGATCATTTCTGATCGCCTCGATGAAGTCGGGCAGGAGATCGCCCTTTTCCATCCCGGGATAAGCGGCAGTCATCGGTGTTTCGTCCTCCGGCCTGTCGCTCGAAAACAGCTTTGCGTTCGGCAGGTCGTTGACGAAGGTGAGTTTTGAGCCATAGACATTTAACGCATGAAACTTGGTGCGTTGCGGCCCGAGGCTTGTTGCACATTTTGCAACCGCTCCCGATTTCGCGCGCAGGAGTGCAACAAAGAAATCAGGGAACCGGTAGCTGGAGTTCTTTGTCAGCACGTTATTGGACATCGCGGCGGCTTCGGTAAATTCATCGTCCAGAAGCCAGCGCATCAGATCGATGAGGTGGATGCCTCCCCCATAGAAGGTGCAGTAGAAATCCATTTTCCCACGCCACCCCTCTGTGATCTTCCAGAGGATTTTATGGAGGTAGTCGCCTTCGAGATAGAAGATGTCGCCGAAGGCCCCTTCCTGGATCATGCGTTTAACCTCGCGAAAGCGAGGGCTCTGTCGCAGGATAAGGTTCGATGTGATTTTACGTCGATTGTCCGAAAGAGCGCGATACACGGCTTCGGCTTCACTACGATGCAAAACGGCCGGCTTCTCGACCATCGCATGCTTGCCGTTGCGGAACGCCGAGAGCAGCTGTTCAGCATGGAAATTATCGTGGGAGCAGATCGAGACGACATCGATCTCGGGGTCTTCGGTAATAACTCTGTAGTTGTCGGCACGCCGAGAGATGCCGTAAGTATCCCCAATCTCTTCAAGCCGCGTGGGGTCAATATCGCAGATGGCGCGGACTTCGACTCCCGGAATGGCCTGGTAGCTGCGGATATGCGCCTCGCCGACACCAAGTCCGATCACACCGCTGCGTAAAGGTTTCATGCTATCGCGAGGTTATTTTGGATGGCGCGGTCGACACGAGAGAGAACATGCAGGCTCTTACGCATACATTTCCCAGAACTACCTTGTCCCGCCTGACGCTTGGGACGGCGCAACTTGGAATGGCATACGGTATTGCCAATCGCAACGGCATTCCGGACGATCGAGTAACAAATGACATTCTCAATGCTGCTTGGGCAGGAGGGGTTCATTGTCTCGATACGGCCCGCATGTACGGCGATGCAGAGGGGCGCATTGGACGCTGGGTGCAACTGACCACACGTCGTCCACTGATGATCTCCAAGCTTCCGGCGGTTCCTGTCAGCAGCCCCGCCGATTTCGTCGAGCGTTCGTTCCGATTGTCTATCGAGGCACTCGGTGTCGATGCCATCGATGGCTATCTTGCACACCGTGCGAACGATTTGCAGTCGCCGATCGTACTCAACGCTATGCAGAATCTTGTGAGAAGCGGGCGGATTCGTGCCTACGGCGTTTCTGTTTATCGACCTGAGCAAATCGATGCGGCACTCAGGCTTGAGGGGCTGTCGTTGATTCAATGCCCGATCAATCTGTTTGACCAGCGGATCATCAGATCCGAGTTGCTTGAGCGATGCCGGGAGCGGGACGTGACGGTCTTTGCGCGAAGCGTTTTCCTGCAGGGCGGATTGCTTCTGGAGCCGGACGCTCTTCCGCCGTTTCTTTCCGGGTTGAAAGCGCCGCTCGTCGCCCTCCGGAAAACTGCTGATGCCTGCAGCAAGTCGGTGACAGAGCTTTCGATGCTGGCTGTGCGTGATCTCGCCGGCGTTGCCTCGATCGTCATAGGGGCCGAGACAGCGGGCCAGATCGCAGAGCTTGCACGCATTTGCACGCTCCCGCCGCTACCGGCGGATCTTCGTGACAGTCTCTGGAAACTCGGCGCCAAAATTCCCGCCTCCCTTTCTGATATTTCCGCGTGGCCCCGGGAACGTTGAGTCTCGTGGCTTCAGCCATGCTACCGCCCTTCGGGTGAAACGCGTTTCACCCGTCGGTATTTCCGGAGCGCCGTCCCGCGACGGAGCTATTAGTGCGCGACCTCCACGGAATCGACCGACACATGGACGCGCACTTGTCGACCCATCAAATCAAGCAGAAGCGCCACACGATCGTCATCGCAGGCACTGTCAAAAATTGCACCGTGATCGGCAAATGGACCGTCGATAATACGTACCCGTTGGCCCTGCCGGATGCCGGCAGCCGACAGAACAACAAGGCCATCTGTGTTCTCACGCATTTGAATCGACTCGATAATCGAGTCCGAGACCGGACGAGGATGCTCTCCATCGCTCAGCAAATAGTGAACGCCAATGGTTCCATTAATGGATCGCCACTGGCAATGTTCGATATCCATCCGCACAAAAAGGTAGCGGGGAAAAAGCGGCGCCCGAACCATCTCGACGCGGCGTGCATGGCGCCGCCTGCGACGGTAGCAGGGAAGGTAGACGGCGAAATTCTGCGCGCGCAACTGATGCGCGGCACGCGCCTCCAGATGCGCGTGTGATCGGACGACGTACCAGCGTTCCATGCGTCCTTCTCACTGCTTTCCGCTGGCTGTGGCAAGGCGAAGGAGCGGCGGTGCCAACAGGCGTTGCGCCGGAGTCACGGCGGAGAGCGCCCTGTAGCATTCGAATGGGTTTTTGGCTTCAGTGATGATGACCGCATCAATCGCATCCGCACCCGCTGCGGATCGAAGAACAGGCAGGCCGTTGATGTGGTCTCGGTTGGTGGTTGCATCCACGATCCCCACAACCGTGATTTCGGCGTCTGCTGCCGAGAGCATCGCGATTTCCGCAAGCTCGCCCGAGCCGGCCAGGAGAACGCGGCGCCAGCCCCGTTTGCCGCAGTAATCGAACAGTTCAGCATATTCAGTGCGTGCACGCCGGAAGAAGCTCAGGGAAAAGTTCAGGTACTCGGCGACTAGGCGGCTCTTTTCCGCAAACCCTTCGGGCGTCAGGTAATAACCGTAACGCCGCATCGGCACTTGCGAGACTTTAATAAAGCCCTTGCGGACCGCGCGGCGGAGGAGGGCATTCGCCAAGCCGACGGCAATGCCGATACGGCCGGCCAACGACCGCTGCGTGGTTTGCGCTTCGGTTTCGACGGCCTCGAGAAGATCCAGCAGCTGCTCGGGCCGCTGAGAGGTCTCGATATTCATATGATCTATGTTGTTCATGGGATGAACGATAACACGTTCATAACATGAACATGGCTTAGCGCATAGATTTAATTGGCAATCACGGCTTAGCCGATCAGCCGCAAAAAGCACAACTAGAGATAATATTCAGATTCTAAGGAATTTTTTCGTAAAACGAAGTCCGCTATATAGCGAGGAGTCCTGTCCGACGTGGCGCTGCGCCATTCGCATAGCGGCTCGCTCAAAATCGGTAATCATCCATTCTAGACCCGCCCGCCAGCGGTAGTGCGAAAGATAGTCCCGCACCTGCCCCTCGCTCTCAGAGCGTCCATTGTCAGCGATCTTTCCTACCAGTGCCTTGAAGTTGTATCGGTGGTGCGGCCAGTTGAGCGACGGCACGTTGTGCAAGGTGGTGCGCATGAAGTTGCCGGCAAGCAGATCGTCGAAGATTTCGTAGCGGATCGCCGTCATGAAACTTGCTCGCGGCGCTTCGAAGGTAATCCCGGTTCCTTTAGGCCCCTGAAGGTCCACAAGCGTGTCTTGGTTGCCAATGCGGACGTTGATGAACCCAAACAGCTGAGACAGTCGCGTCTTTCTAGAAAAATATGACCGCACCTCTTCGCTTTCAGAGGCCTCCAACTGATCGAACCAGTTATCGCCGAACTCGGCCGCAGGGATGATCCGTTCGGGCAACGTGGCGGGGTGCAATTCACGGTACTGATCGGTTTCGACGTCGACACTGCAGAACGCCGGGAGAAGCGTCACGCGACTGGTATCAAAACCCTTGGTGAATTCATCGACCT
The DNA here is from genome assembly GCA_965279355.1 of Alphaproteobacteria bacterium. Lineage (GTDB taxonomy): Bacteria > Pseudomonadota > Alphaproteobacteria > CACIAM-22H2 > CACIAM-22H2. The sequence continues at coordinate 3,179,541 of OZ257155.1, forward strand.
GTACGGTGTGCTCATTCGCCCAAACAGAGTCATCCCGCTGATAGGCGTGAAACGTGCTGAATGGCATGACGTGAGTCGCGCCGAGGTCCAGCGCCTCGGCGCTGAGCTGCCGGCCGATGGCCTGCCGCGGCGGGCGGGGGATGCGCCGTCCAGCCTCGTCGAAGATATTGATCATGGTCGCGTCGCCATGACCCTGCAGCTTCAGGAGATAAACCTTCTTGTAGTTCCGGGTCAGCTTGCGAATAAAGTTACGGGCATCCTTGAGGCCGCAGTCGTTCGCATTGATGACCAGGCTGTCCCCCATCTCGAGGATCAGCGCTGAGTCCTGATAGAAATCGCAGACCGTCATGACTCGAACGCGGTCGCTGAGTCGGAACCAGCTGCGGTCCTTCAGCACCGTTACGTCGTAACCCTGCTGGAGCAAATCGTCGGCGACCCGCCGTCCATGGTGATCGGGAAGCAGGATCTTCTTCGCCTGGAAGCTCTTCACCGAGTCCGGGTTTAGGTGATCGGGATGAGCATGGGAAAACCAGATAAACTTTGCGTTTTCAATGTCTTCCCGCTGCTCGGCGGGGATAGCGTGAGTCAGGCGCCAGCTGCCGAAATAGGCCGGATCCACGTCGCCATACCATGGATCGGTGGCGAGCAGCGGGCCGCCGTCATGCGCGATCAGCGTTGCATTGCCGATAGTAGAAAGGCCAAGCATCGCGGATTGTCGCTGCTCTTGTTGAAATGAAACGACGCTGCCGATGCAGCTTAGTTCAGTCGATCGTCGAAATTTTCGGCCCCAGAGTCGCTTGGCCGTTCGCCGGTCGCCGTGTCTTCGAGTGACGCTCGCGACCAAGCGCGATGCCGATCTTGCGCCTTATGTATGCGAACCAGTAAGCGTTTTCCACCAGCCAGCAGACCAGCGGATATAGGGAATTCCCCTTAAATCGCGTGTGCTTGTACTCCGCCGTCGGCTCCAGATACTGCGCGCCGACCCCGAGGACTTCGAGTTGTCTGGTGGACAGCCCACCAAGGTCGTGGGTGAAAACCGGCAACGGGGTTACCTGGATCCGACCGAATGTCTTCACTCGCAGATAAGCCGCCTGGATGGCCGTTCTGGATTTCACGGTCGGATGGGCGGGAGCATGAAATCCGCGCTTATCGAACAGGACGAGGTCGCCCTTCTTTCCGTTAATCCGGACGAAAAGCTTTTCGAGGATTGCGCGGTCCTCGGCGGGATAATTCGCGATGTGCTTGCCGAGCGGAGTTTTCCATTCGTGCGTCCCGTCGCAGTAACCCAACGCACCATGCGTCGTGTCGTGCAGATAGAACATGGTGCCCACGCCGAGCGGTAGTCCCATGTCGGTGTCGGTCAGCGGTTTTGCGTCGCCGAGCGGCGACTTGTACCAGCCGATTTCAAAATCAGTGTGGATCGGATCGTATACATAGTTCGAACCGAGATCGTGCTTGAGAAAAGTCTCAAAGAGCACGACCGGCGAATCCATGTACCGCTCGAGGACGTCGATGACGCGATTGTCGACTAGCGTCTGCAGCGCCGCCGCATTGAGCGTGGTCGAATAAGCCACTTTCTTCGGGAAATCGACCTTAAAATAGCCGGGAACGCCGGCAACCTCTGGCCGACGCAGTGCTTTGTCGCTGGCACGAATGATCTCCGCTACCGCCGCCTCGGAGAACAGGTTCCGGAGAACGGCGAACCCGCGCCGGCGCATCGCGGCGACAACGGCCGCCGGGTCGTAATCCCTTGCGCTAACGTCGAATATATCGGCCTCGGTCGAGAATTTGCGACCGTTGAAACTGGAAAGGACACTGCCGTCCATCTGTCAATCCTCGGCGAAAGAACGCGAAATCGTATCAAGATCGTGACCGGTTCTCAATATCCGCTGTTCCTTAATGCTCAATTACACCACGGATTTTCTGTCTCAGGTTTGACAAAGATCAACGCCAAAGATAAAGACGCGACTTTCCGCGACCATATTGCAGCGGCGACGGCCAGTTTGGCGGGGGCAGTGACGGGTTCCGAGAAAATTGCGGTTGTCGGGCTTGGGTATGTTGGGCTGCCGTTGGCCGTCGCGCTTGCGGGCCGCTTCCCGGTCGTCGGGTACGACATCTCACAAAGCCGGGTGGATGAGCTGAAAAGCGGCCATGATCGGACCGGCGAGATTGACGGCGCCAGACTTAGGGTCGCCGCGTTCACCCTGACCGCGAATTCCGCCGATCTCAGCTCCTGCAATATCTTCATCATTACCGTGCCGACGCCCGTTGGCGCCGACAATCGCCCCGATCTGACGGCTGTCATTTCGGCCTGCCGCACCGTCGGAGCGATTCTGCCGAAGGGGTCGGTTGTCGTGCTTGAAAGCACGGTCTATCCCGGCGTCACCGAAGACATCTGTGGCCCGGAGATCGAGGAGGTATCGGGCCTGCGCTGTGGGTACGATTTCTTTCTCGGATATAGTCCCGAGCGCATCAATCCTGGTGACAAGACTCATACAGTCGACAAGATCACCAAGGTTGTCTCGGGCCAGACGGATGCCGTCGCTCAGCGCCTCGCAGCAGTCTACGGCGCCATCACCTCAGGCGGCGTGTTCATCGCGCGCGGCATTAAGGTCGCCGAAGCGGCGAAGGTGATCGAGAACGCGCAGCGCGATATCAATATTGCCTTCGTCAATGAAGTGACGATGATTTTCAACTCGCTCGGCCTTTCCGTCTATGACGTGCTGGCCGCCTCGGCGACGAAGTGGAATTTTCTTCGGTTTACGCCAGGCCTGGTCGGCGGTCACTGCATCGGCGTCGATCCGTTTTATCTCGCGGATGTCGCCCAACGGCTCGGCCATGATCCGGCGGTGATTCTCGCTGGCCGCCGAATCAACGACGGAATGGGCGCCTATATCGCGGGGCAGATTGCTGCAACGATGGGAGCGAAGGTAAGGAAAGCCAAGATTCTCGTCCTCGGCCTGACGTTCAAAGAGAACGTGCCGGACTTGCGGAACTCCAAGGTTGTCGATGTAATCGAGGGGCTTGCGAGAGATTACGTCGTTCACGTTCACGATCCGCTAGCCGATACCGAGGAGGCGAAAGCCGAGTACGGCATCGACCTCATGCGCAGCCTAGAGACGGCAAGCAACTATGATTGCGTCGTGGGTGCTGTAGCACACCATGTGTATGCCGAATTTACCGCGGCCGACTTGAGCCGGATGCTTGCACCCAACGGCCTTCTTGCGGATATCAAGGGGATGTGGCGCGAGGTCGAGCTGCCTGCCGGAATGAGGCGCTGGCAGCTTTAAAATTAAGATGACCTTACGATGGCCGAAGCTGCTGCTCACGGGTCAGTAGGATAAGCGCAAACGGCGCCAACATCATGTACGGGAAGCTGTTCCCAGGATATGTTCCGAATAGCAGTATGAAAAGATGGAGTCAGGCACCCGTCAGCAGGCGCTGAGATATCCGGTCGCGCCAGCTCTCGCGTCCAATAGTAGAAAAGGCGCGAGGAAGACGCCAAGCTGCAGGACGATGTAGATCAATCTGCTGGCATGGAAACGCCAGAAGTTGAACATCGTTGGCAGTTGATTTTTGCGTTGGCGACGTAAGTGCCTGGCGACCAGAAGGCCGACTGCGACAGCAGGTTGACGTTGGCGCCAAGCAGAATGAACGGAGCGGTGACGAGGGGCAGCCACCAAAAGAGGAGAGGGAAGTGTCGCATTCCGAAGGCTGCGGCCGGACAGGACGATGAAAAGAAATGCAATCATGGCCCAGGCGGTCTGGTACAGAATGCCGGCGTAGATGCCGGCCTTGGCACCGCCGATGGAATACGCGGCCCGCTGTGCGGCTTCTTGGACGGGCCAGTATGACCCACCGCACGCGATAGCGTTGTGCAAGAGAATAGTCGTCTTCGGCGATGGACCGGCTTTCCCGGAGAGACCGAGCGGATATTTCTTTTATCTGCGCCTGATGGGGTCGCGGCTATGACGGACGGCAATTTCGAGTATGTCGGGACCGAGCTTGAGCTATTCGCCGGTGTCACGAATTGGAAGGCCTATTCTGCCCGGCAGATGCTCCCGTTCATGCAGGGTACCGTCCTGGAGGTTGGGCCGGCCTAGGTGAGACCGCGGCGGCCATATTGCGGCAGAAAGTTTTTCCGAAGTGGGTGTGTCTCGAACCCGACCCGAGCCTCGCCCGGGGTATCCGGCGCAAACTCGAAGGCGGAGAACTCACGCCCTCATGCAGTGTCGTGCAGGGGTTTCTTGCCGATCTTCCTGCTGACTTTCGCGCCGACACGATCATCTATGTCGACGTAATGGAGCATATCGACGACGATCATGCCGAGTTCGTTTCCGCGAACCGGTATGTGGCGCCTGGCGGGCAACTCGTTGTTGTGTCGCCAGCGCATATGTGGCTGTACAGCCCCTTCGACAAGGAGATCGGGCAATTCCGGGGCTACAACAAAAAAACGTTTTCCGAACGTCTGACCGCACCCGACATGACGCTGGGCCGGATATTTTATCTCGACAGCGTCGGACTGGTGGCGTCACTCGCTAACCGTCTCATCCTCAAGCAAACCGACGCCGAAACAGCCGCAGCTCCGGGACAAGATACTTGTCCCGCTCTCGACGATCGGGGACCCGCTGCTCGGCTATGGCTTCGGAAAGCAGATTATCGGTGTCTGGCGCAAACAGGCCGCCTCGTGAACACAACTGGGGTCGTTTTTATGGCGTTATTGGCCGAATAAAGAGAATATCCGTATAACCTGGGCCGGATGGCCGTTCGCTCTGCGCGAGGGGGACGGGGGTGCCGGTGCGATCCAGCGTATGCGGCGCATAGCCGTAGCCCGCGAGCCACTCAAAAAGTTGAACTGTACTGGTGCCGTGACGGCCGAGCGCCTCTTCGTCAACTTCGACGAATAACGCCGGTTGCTGCGTTCTCAGAAGGGCAGTTGCTCCCTGAAGGACCCGCAACTCGGCACCCTGAACATCGATTTTCACCAGGGAGACGGGCGGATGTCCGCATTCTTCGACCAGCCCGTCCAGTGTTACGGCCGCGACGGGAGTTCCGGACTCAGCGATCTGGTGATCGCCGGGATGCAGATCGTTGACGGCGAGATTCAGGGTCCCGGCCTGTTCGGCGGCGACGGCCTGCCGCAGGATGACTTTCGCCCGCGGCTGGGCGGCCGCGACGCGTCGTTCGAGTGTCCGGAAATTGGCCTGCTCCGGTTCGATGGCAACGATCCCGGCGGTAGCCGTATGATCGCAGAAATAGAGTGTGAACACGCCGATATTCGCGCCGACGTCGATTGCCCATGTATCGGGTTGGACTAGCTTCGCGACATGTCGGATCGACTTCGCTTCCAGCAACAGCTTGTAGGCGACATAAGCGTGTTCGAGCAGACGCCGGCCCGGTGCGGATTGCCGGGTCGCGCGACCGAGACGGCTACCGTAAAGACCGATCAGCAAGCGCTGAAGCGGATGTCCGGTGCGCGGCTCAGTCACGGCGATAGATCGAGATTTGCGGGTTGGCGTGCCCGACAACCAGCGGGAAGCTCTCCGGCGACAGGCGCGGTCGGAAGCGCTGGATAAGGCGGCTGCCAGCCGGCGGCTCGGCAGAGTCTGTTTCCCGCTCTACCGCGACATGCCAGTGGCAGCCATCGCCGTTGATCGCGTAGCGCGTAAAGGAAAAGGGCGGCACGTCATAGGGCGCTAGGGTCGTGGTGCCGACACAGATCGCGGCGCCTTGCGGAATGTTCGCATCTATCCATGCCGCCGCCTGGAAGCGGGTCGAGTGGCCCGGATCGTTTTCATCGAAACGTGCAATCTTCAACGGCGCGGACTGAGCAGCGGTTGCGACGACGACGAGCCAGAGAATGGCCGGCCGCCGCAGCCAGGGCGTTGCTGCGATCAGAAGGAGGCCAATAGGGAGAATGTAAGGCACATAGCGCAGGTTCATGTGCCATTTCGCCATGCTCGCAGTCAGCGCTGAAATCGCCAGCCCCGTCAGGGTGACAAACAGGGCAACAAACATCTGTGGCGACGGCCGCTGTGTGAGCCAATAGGCCAATGCGACCGCCAGCATCAGCGCCAGACTGATGCCCAGACCGACCAGAACTGAGTTGTCTAGGAAGAGAGTAAGCGTCGGGAAATTGAAATCAATACGAAACCAATTCTCGGCCACGGCAGCTCGCTCGGCCGAGAAAGCGGGCCAGTTCAGAATATAGTATGGATTGCTTGCGATGAGTGCAACAAAAGCGGCCGTTGGGACGATCACTAGTGCGATCGGTGATGCAATACGCCGCCTGATGAGATCAATCACCGCGAAGCCGATGCCAATGGAAAAGATCGCAAAGGTGAGAGCCGAACCCACAGCTAGGCCAGTCGAAAGCCCTGCGGCCGTCGCATCGCCAAGACTGAAACGGGAATTGGTGTAGCCTCGGACGGTCAGGAAAAGAGTTGGTGCAACCCAGAGCAGTGCATACCAGTGCGGCTTTAAGACATCGGAGAACATTATCGCGGCCGGGCAGCAAAGATAGAGGCTGAGCAGCGGCAAGGCGATTGGCTGCGGGGTAAACAGATTGAGTGTGGCGAGGAAGAAAACGGCGGATAGAGCGACCGCGAGAATCACGAATATGCGGCCGGCGACCCAAACACGATCCATATTGTCAGGCTGGCCAAGCATGTCGGTAAGGGTTCTAATCTGGATAAAACCAGCCGATTTCAGTGCCAAGAGCCAGCCGCCAAGCGGATAAAGGTAGGCTCCGCCGTATTGATAGAAATGGGGGTCGAATTGGCCATCTCGCGGCCGGATTTGCGCGAGTGCAATGATGTTGACGATATCGTCGGCTTCGACCGAATAAAGTTTGAAGCGCATCATCCAACGGTCGAGATTTTCTCTCTCGTCGAGCTGCTGTTCAACGATGACGCGTCGTTGGCTCAGATTGTCCTGGAGGTTGCGCGTGTCAACCTGATACGCCGCTATGGTCGGCGTATTGTTGATAGTCGTGCCGTAATCCGCAGATGCGATCTGACCAGCGATGAATATGGTAATCAGCAGAAGGCCCGGTAACCACCGCGATCTATCAAGCCGTTTCGGGGGCATATCACCGGCGGGTGAGGATGAATATCGCATAGCTGCGTTCTAAATGGCCTTCAGCTTTCTGAAGGCGAACAGGACCATGCGAGCCAGCAGCCAGCCGTGGCGGAATCGGGAAATTTGGGTTGCGCCGTACTGTCGGTCAGCATACCGCACCGGAATCTCTACGATCTTCAGATTGAGTTTTGCGGCTCCGAAAATAAGGTCGAAATCCCCGAACGGGTCAAAATCGCCAAAGTAGCTGCGCTGTTCCTCGATTCGCTTGTAGTGCGCCCGGCGCAAGACTTTAGTGCCACAGAGCGTATCCGTGAAACGCTGATTGAGAAGCCAGGAGAAGATGATCGCGAACGTCCGGTTGGCCAAATAGTTGAGGAAACGCATGGCACCGGATTCGAGTGGATAGACGAGGCGGGTTCCGTTTACGAACTCGCCCTTGCCGTTTGCAATGACGTCATAGAACTTCGGCATTGCCTCTGGGGGTACCGTCAGATCCGCGTCGAGTATGAACAGGATGTCCCCCCCGGCAAGATCGAAGCCGGCACGAACGGCATCTGCCTTGCCGACGCCTGTCTGGCGGATAACCTTGATATCGTGATCTGTATAAGCCTCTTTGACCCTGAGGCATTCTTCGTACGTCCCGTCACGGCTATGGCCTTCGACGAAGATGATTTCAAGCGAGCGGACAAACTTCGGCAATCTTTTGACGGCTCCTTCGATATTTCCCTTCTCGTTTCGGCAGGGGATTACGATTGAAGCGGATAAGGGGCCTTGCGACGTCTCGGGTAGCGGGCGTGCAATAACATAACTCCGTAGGCTCATAAGACGGAAAAAAGGAAGGCTGCCGATATAGTTGTTTATGATCTGCCCGAGGCCGAAAAGATGTTTTGGGACAAGCTGTCGACGTTCCCGTTTGATCGGTTCGAAATCAGAAAGCTGCATCAGGCCTTCAAGATCCGCGATGGCAAGCCAGTTGTTCACAGGCTCAGGCATCTTCGCGCCCAGCTTCTCCGCCAGCCACAGAAGGGGGCGCCAAAGCTGGTTGTAATACGCGACAATAAGCCGAGTCTCCGGAATGCAAAGGCGCTGAAGGTTTTTGAGCGTCACTTGGCAGTCGTCTAGGACGCCGATGGTGTCTGACATGATAATGGCGTCAAACGGCCCCTTCAGGCTTGCAATAAAATCGGCGCTCTCGACGTCGCCGGCTTTGAAATCGAGGTCCGGAAAGTTCTTCCGAGCCTGCTCAATCATTGCAGGGCTGAGATCTACACCGACCCCATAGCTCGGCTTCAGCGCCGCTAGAAGTCGGCCGGTCCCGCAGCCCAGGTCCAAAATGCGTAAATTCTCGGGCACAAGAAATCGCATATAGCGCCATTCGTCTTCGTAGAAAACGATATTGCGTTGAATCCATTCATCGCGCCGTGAAGCGGCGCGGTCGAAAAAGTCGCGGATTGCCAATTTTCGTGGCGACAGATGAATCATGATAGACGTCGTAATAAACGGTCCAAAGGGCTGACGCGGGTGGCGAGGCCTGCCGCCGCATAGGATGCGAAGATCACCATAAATGGTTCGAGCGGCAGTCGGTAGCGAATGGACCCGATGGTCACCATATGGACGGCCGTCAGGTAAGTCGCCCAAAGCAGTATCGGAACGATGCTTCGAAAGCGTTCTCTGCCCTCAGAAACAAGAAAGACCAATGAAAGGAGAAGGACGGACCCGAAGCTAAGTAGCGAGACGGCGATAATTGCAGGTCGCTCAAAATCGGGCGTATAGGGCCAAAGGCGCCAGAACCGCACGAACTTCAGCCCGGCCAGTTCCACGAAACGCCCGGGATTCTCTTTTATGAATTCGACCGCTGCTGCCCGATAGGCGTTATTGCGCTCGACAGGGTCTTTGAATGTACCAATAGACCAGCGGTCCATATCCGCGCCTTTTAGGCTGTCGCTGACGCCGCCGCCGCTCTGATTTTGCGGGTTGTTTCCTGAAAACAAGACGATGCCATCTCCTAGGTCGAGCCTGACGAAGTGGTTGTATTTTTTGTAGTTATGAATCCACCATGGCGCCATGACTGCCGTGTAGACGGCGCAATAGACGACAAGGCGCTTGAGTGTGTCCAACGGGCCGCGCCGATGAACAGCTACTGCGAAGGCAATCACCAGCAATGGAGCGAGTAAATCGATCGTCGGCCGGATGAGAATTGAAAGAGCGAGGAGCGCGCTCGCTACAATGTAACGATCTTTGTAAAGGAGCAGGAAAGCGCTGCACAAAGTAAAGAGGTATGCGGTTTCAGTCAGCCCGACGATCGAATAGAAGATAAAGTGCGGATAGATCGCCGCCGCGAGAGCGGCCAGGAGCGCTGCGCGTTGATCTTCAAATAACACAATTGTCAGTCGATAGATTAGCCAGATTGTCGCTCCGGAAAGGCCAATGTCGGCGATCCGCAGACCTATACTGCCGCCCCATATCCACGTCCACAGCGGGTATAAGGGCATATAGATTTCGACGTCCATGACGCCGTTTCTTGCCAGGTCCGCGCCAGCGGTGACATAGGCGCGGGCGTCGGGGAAGTTGGGATCAGGGAAGAGCCATAGCGCCAGCAGTCGTAATATGACGCCGAGCGCAATGATGAGCGGTAGCCGCCTGTCCGGCTGGACTTGAAGGATTGCGAAGTTACTCATTCACTGACGAAGGCGATACCGCCAGATATGCCATGCGCTTGGCTTCACGTCGTCCTCGAGCCATGCTGTCTAGGATTAAGCCGCTTGTGAACGCGATCACGGCGAGTAGCATAATTCCCGTGGAGAGAATGGCGGTCGGGAAGCGAGGTACGAGCCCTGTTTCGATATAGGTGACGAGTAGCGGTTCTGCGAGGGCCAGCGCGAGTGCAGTAAGAATCACGGCTAGAATTCCAAAGAACTGCAGTGGCTTTATTTCCTTGTATAGGAGTACGATTGTCGTACCTATCCGTAGACCGTCGGCGTATGTGTTGAGCTTACTTAGGGAGCCGGTTGGCCGTGCACGGTAGGCGCTTTCAACTTCTGCGACTGGCAAATTCAGTTCAAGCGCATGGACTGTCAATTCGGCTTCGATTTCAAAGCCGGCGGACAGACCCGGATATGATTTCACGAAACGCCGCGAAAAAACCCGATAGCCAGAGAAAATGTCGTCGAAGCGTTCTCCGAAAAGCCGAGCGACGGACCGCGTCATGAAACGATTGCCGATCTGGTGCCCGCGGCGCCAAGCGGCGGCGGGGTCGACGGCGATCCGCTTTCCCACGACCATGTCAAGATGATCGGTCTGTAGGAGGCCGATCATCTTTGGTGCGTCCGCGGCGTCGTAGGTGCCGTCGCCATCGGCCATGACGTAGATGTCTGCATCTACGTCGGCGAACATTCGCCGCACGACATAGCCTTTGCCCTGCTGGCTCTCGGCGCGGACCACGGCACCTGCGGCGCGCGCGATCTTTGCGGTCTCGTCGCTTGAATTGTTGTCGTAGACGTAAATGACTGCTTCTGGCAACGCGGCCTTGAACGCCCGCACGACATCGCCAATGGCAATGGCTTCGTTATGACAGGGCAGAAGGACTGCGACTCGGGGTGACATGGCTCTTGTTAACTCACTGGCGTCCGGGGGGACAAGGATACGTGTTGCCCGGCTCGTCGTTTAACGATCTCGACAGCGCCTGCGATGCCGATCAGGGCCGCCGGAATGACTGGCAGCAGATAGCGATTCTCCAGATGGATCAGCGCGTAGAGCCCGGCCAGCCCGACGAAGAGGAGCCACAAATACAGAAAAGCACTGCTTTTCATGGGGCGGGAGGCTGGAAACAGCACCAATAGGACAGGCAGCAGCACGAATCCGGCAAAGGCGACATAGGCCAAGGTCCGCCAGAGGTAGGCAGCCGCGAACAGAGCAATATCCGAGAAACGAGGTTCTGCGCGGATGCGCTCCAGCCACTCACCGGTCCCGGTCAGCACGCGCACGCCGCCGATCGTCTGGCCTACTTCGTTCCAGGTGTAGAAGGGGTCGAGGGCAATCTGGGCGAGTTTGGGCCCAAGATTGCGCAGCACGTTGCGCAGCAGGGCGACCGGGTGATCGGCGATTTCGGTGAAATAGGCCGCGCGCTGTGCCGCTTCGCTCTGGCGCGGATTGAGGCCTTCGCGCTCGAACAGCAGGCGGTTGACCCGCACTAGCTCTTCGAAGCTGAAATTCGGCGCTTCTGCCCGCACCAGCCGGTCGACAGGCCCGTCGCCGCTTAACATGTTTTTCTCTCCGCGCTTGCCCATCTCGAACAGCGGCTGCAGGAACGTCACCTGTCCACTGGTCGCGATGAAGGCGTGGCCGGTGCGATAGTGATTCCACCCCATATAGACGCCCGCCAGGGCCGCTGCAGGTACCAGGAAGGCGATCAGAGCCATGCTGCCGGCACGGCGGTGCCGCCAGGCGACAATCAGGAACGGAACCAGGACCAGCGGGGTGAAAACGAGCCCCACACCCCGGATCCACATGCTGTAGCCCCAGAGGATACCAAGTGCCGCGGCGGCGGCGACTGTGAGCGGCTCGCTGCGCAACCAGGCAGAGATCGCACTAAAAACGACAATGACAAACAGGCTGCCGTAGAGCGAATCCGTCAGGATCGCGAGATCGAACAGGAAGGCCACCGAACCGGTCCATGCCAGCGCCACGAAAGCGGGCCACAAGCCTGCCGGCCCGAAGATCTGCACCGCAACCCGCAGCACACACCACAGCGCGATCAGCGACAGGAGTGATTGCAGTGCGATCACAACAGGCATCGCGAAGTCGCCGGTCAGTGCTGTCACACCCGCAAGGATCAGCGGATAGCCCAGAGGCCGGAAGACTGTTGGTGGCAGTGCAGCGCTATTGAATCCGGAGTCGTGAAGCCATTGTGTGCCGCTGAGTATCAATCGCGCGATATCGCGATACTCACCGGAGTCCGGATAATAAACTGGTCCAATGGCGAAGATCGCAATCAGCTTCACGGCGGCGGCAAAGCCGAATGCTATATGGACCGGGGTCATGCCGCGCGTGCCACCGCGAGCAGCGATCCGCCGACCGGAAGGCTGAAATGCCGCATCAGCGCGGACTCGGCGATGAGAAGCTGCCGCAAAACGGCGTTCACCGGTGCTGGCGGCACAGCCAGCGCTCCGGCGGTGGATACGCCGCCACCGGTGGCCCGGCTGGCGATACGAAGCGCCGCCATCGCCGGAAACAGGAAGAAATTGAAATAGCTCGCGCGTTCCTGCCGTAGTCCGCCTGCCCGCAGGGCGCCGGCCAGAAGCGGTTTATCGTAGCGGCGCAGATGCCCGTGCCGCACGTCATGCTCGCTCCACAGTAGCCGCAAGGCGGGAACGGCAATCACCACGGCCCCGCCCGGCCGCAGTTTGCGCCGGACTGTGGTCAGAGCCGCGCCGTCATCCGCCAGATGTTCGAGCACGTCCAGCAGCAGGATCACATCCTGGCTGTGATTGGGCAGAGGAATATCGTTAGGCAGAGTGCCAGCCATGATCGTCGCCGCCCCGCTCTGCTCCTGTGCAAACCCTCGCGCCAGGGCTTCCCCCTCGATGCCGGTGACTGTTCCGAACGTGGCGAGCATCGGAAGGTTGCCGCCGGTGCCGCAGCCGATTTCACAGATTGCCGCGCCGGCTGGCAACGCGAAGCCTTTCAGGGTATCGGCAATGATGCGACGCCGTCCCGTGAACCACCAGTGGCGATCCTCGATCCGCGCCATCTCATCAAAGAGCGCTTTTTCCATGCTCCGTTCCGCTGGGCGTTTGGGCGTCGTAGATACGCTCGATCAGATAGAGTGGCCGCTGCTTGGTCTCGGCATAAATGCGCCCGACATATTCTCCGATGACCCCCAGTGTGATCATCTGTATGCCGCCCAGGAAAAGAACGACCGTCAGCAACGATGCGTAGCCGGGAACATCGATGCTGTGCGTAAAGGCGAGGGTGATGATGAACAATGCATAGACGAACGATGCCGCGGCAATAGCGCCGCCGAGATAGGTCCAGATCCGCAAGGGGAGCGTGCTCGCGGATGTGAAGCCGTCGAGCGCGAAGTTCCACAGACGCCAGTAGCTCCATTTCGTGCGGCCGGCTGCCCGCGATTCACGACGGTAGGGGACGATCGCTTGCCGATAGCCCAGCCACGCGATCAGGCTCTTGGTAAAGCGAGTGCGTTCGGGAAGGGCCTTCAGGGCATCGATCGCGGTGCGATCGAGCAGGCAGAAATCGCCGACATCGGGCGTGATGGCTGCTTCCGCGAGATAATTGTGCAGGCGGTAAAACCAGCTAGCAGTGACACGCTTGGTTGTGGTGTCGACGGAGCGGTCCACGCGGCGGCTGCGTACAATCCGGAAGCCTTCCCGCCAGCGTTCCACCATCTCAGGAATCACTTCGGGCGGATCCTGAAGATCGCAGTCGATCAGAATAGCGGCTTCGCCACGCGCGGCCGACAGGCCGGCCATGATCGCCGCCTCCTTGCCGAAATTTCGACTGAGATCGACGACGCGCAGTCGCCGGTCGTTTCTCTGGTGTTCGAGCAGCGCGCTCAGCGTCGCATCGGTACTGCCGTCATTGACGAAGACTATCTCGGCAGTCAGTCCGCCGGCGGTCACTGCGTCATTCAGGCGGGTGAGGAAGGGAGTGATATTCCCGGCTTCATTGAAGACGGGGACCACGATCGACACTGTGCCGGACATGCGCGATTGATTTTCTGTCGATCCGCTCGTCATCGTGGCGGTGCTCTATCGGTGACCACGACCCCCGTGGCTGGCAGTTCGGCGCAGTATCCACGAACTGCGTCCTGCATTCCATCCGTGCGTCAGGAAGCCGTGGGCGGGTCTTTTTTGCGGTGGATCAGCCACAACAGGCCGCCCGGCAGGCCGACGACGATCTGGGCCAAGCCGAAGCAGATGGATATCGCCAGGGCGTCCGGCGAGGCGATCCCGATCTGGGAGAACCCGACGACCATGGCGCCTTCGCGCACGCCCCAGCCGGCCACGGAAACCGGGATAGTCGTCGCAAGAATGACGGCGGGGACGATGATCAGGCAGTCGAGGAAACCGGCTGCGACCCCGAGCGCACCCGCGAGCACGAAGATCGAAGCGACGGTGAGTACATGAATCATCGCCGACCAGCCGACCAGCTGGGCAGCTGGCCCGAAACCGTAGAACAGCGATCGAAAATCGGCGGCTAGTTCGCCGAACGGGCGCGTCACCCGCCAGCGGCCCAGCGTCATCGCAATCTGGCGCCCGGCGATCAGAAAAAGAAGAATTCCGGCGCAACCTACGGCGACCAGGATCGTCATGCCGTGGGTGATCACAGGGTCGCTGACACGGTCAAGCAGCAACGGCAGCGTGACGGCCATCAGAATGACCAGCACCATTAACGCCAGTACGCGATCGCCGAGAACGATGTTCACGGCCTTTCCAAGACGCGTACCGTCCTGTGTCACCATCCACACCCGCACGGCATCACCACCGATTGAAGACGGCAAGGTCTGGTTGAAGAACAAGCCGATCAAGACGATCCGCGAAGCACGCCCGAATTCAATCAGCACGCCCATGGTCTGTGCGACCACGCGCCAGCGCTGTGTCGCCGCAATGGCCTGAACGCCGAGGACGAACACCGCGAACGCGGCGCCGGACAGCGATAGTCCCGCGAGCCGGCTCTGCATCTCGTTGAAGTCGATGCGGCTGACCAGAAACCAGATGAGCAGGACCGAAACGGCGGCCTTGGCGAGGGCAAAAAGAACGCGACGATTCATGGCAAAACCGGACGGTTCCGGCGGGTTATACGGTCAGCCTTGCGGGCTGGAATGTGTCGGCAGAGCCCTGTGACGGGCCCAGATGGGGCGCTGCTTCCGAATAGCACAAGCGGGTCTGTACGTCGCCCCCGCCGAGATTGCGCATGGTGAACACTCGGGATTTCGCCTCGGCACCGGCCAGGTGGAGAATCCCGAGCGGCGTATACGGCGCATAAGGTTCGACGAACGCGCGTTGTTTGGGGTCATAGGCCGGCGCGGCATCGCCGACCATCCAGTTGCAATAGGCGGGCAGGATATTGGTCGGCAGGTTACGGGTGAGGATCGCGTGGTTCAGCGCAATCTGCTCGACAAAGAAGAATCGCGTCCGCTGCAGGACCGCCGTCATCGTTGTTGCCCATGCATCCCAGTGCGGGGCATCCGCGCGGAGTGCGAACACGCCGACATTGAGCATAGGATGCCGTCCCAGCTTTTCAGCGACGCGCCAGCCGAACGCAGTGCGGTAGCATTTATAGGTCAGGGTCCAGCCGAAAATTTTTGGCCGCTTGTAGTGACGTTTGTAGGCGCGGTCGATTTCGGTCGCGATCGCCAGTTCACCGCCCTTAGCCACCGACAGATAGAGATCGACAACGCTCCAATCTTGAATCCATGCGTCGGCATCGACCCAGAAATAGAGCTCATATCCGGGAAAGTGCTTGCGCAAAAACGGGCGGCTCACCTGGGCACGAAACGAACGCTTGGTATCCGCCATGCCGGGAAATTCGACATCCCAACCCGGCGCAACGACGAGAGCGCCCTGGCTCTGCAGCCAGGAGACTTGGTCTGGATCGAGGCCGAGATCGAGGATGCCGATTGGTACCGCGTGGCCTGCCTGGTGGGCGCGAATCGACCGGACGAGATCGGAGAGGAGCGGGAAATAGCCGGAATCGGCCGCGCTGCAGATGATCAGGCTCATGCGGGCATTGGGCTGGGAAGCGAGGCGGCCATAATGCACGGATTCTTCCGAAAAAGGTTAATGTTTCCAGCCGGCTGGACGACGCCAGCTTGTACGCGCGTTGGGCTACCCGGTACAGTGCGGCCCATCTTTCACAGGCGCGTCGCGTCGCATGGACTAGTTGAATGCCTGTCTTCAATCGCCTCGTCTCGCTGTACGAAAAACACGGCATCCGAATCGCGGCCGGCTTTAGCCCTTGGCGTTATGCCAATCTGCCGCAGGTCAATTTCACCTGGTTTATCGGCAAGGACGGGAAGAGCCTGACCAATGGCCTCGGCATCGCGCCGCTGGAACTGTATTTCCTTGAGACGCTGTT
Organism: Alphaproteobacteria bacterium; assembly: GCA_965279355.1. Lineage (GTDB taxonomy): Bacteria > Pseudomonadota > Alphaproteobacteria > CACIAM-22H2 > CACIAM-22H2. Next base: position 3,195,717 of record OZ257155.1, read on the forward strand.
TGACAGATTCAAGCCTCAATCGATTTTCGTCATCGGTAATTCCTGGGGCTGGAGCACGCTGGCGCTGGCGCTGCTGAATCCGACCGCGCGAATCGTCGCGATCGATGCTGGTTTCGATGAGAACACGCTTCAGGGTCTCGACTTCACAAATCGCGTGGCTGCCGCGGAGGGCCTCAACGTCAAGGTCATCAAGGCGGTGTCGCCGCAGGACGTGCCGGCGGTTCTGAACGCCGAGTTCGACGGTCCCGTCGAGTTCGCCTTCATTGATGGCCTGCATACCAAGGAGCAGGTGTTTCTCGATTTTGAGGCGATCCTGCCGCTGGCGTCGCCCGATGCCGTCTACCTCTTTCACGACGTGCAGGAATTTGCACTCGGCGAAGGCGTCGCACGCGCGGCACAGAAACGCGGGCTGCCTTGGTTCCCGCTGGAAGGTACGACATCGGGGATGGCAATTCTGTTCGATCCGCAGCGCCATCGGCCGGTCGCCGATGCCATCGCCCCCTTTCGCGCCAGCGATGAGGGACGGGCGATCATGGCGGGCGAGGTCTATCGCTCGACGCATCGCCGGCGTCTGAAATGGCGGCGCAGCTTTGACAAGCGCGTCCGCAAGCTCAAGCAGCTCTTGGGCGGGACCAGATAGGTCCAGCCCCGCTTTCGTCACAGGCAATGCCTCATTGATGATACTTGGCGTTTATGACACCCGCGCGGTATCACCGGGGTCATGACACGCGCCGTTCTCGTCACCGGGGGTGCAGGCTATGTCGGGAGCCATGCCGCGAAGGCGCTCGCCGCTGCCGGCTATCTCCCTGTAACTGTTGATAATCTTTCCCGTGGTCACCGCTGGGCGGTGAAATGGGGGCCGCTCGAAGAGGGCGATCTGCTGGACCGCACCTTCCTTGACGGCGTTATCGAGAAATGGCGGCCTGAGGCCGTGATGCACTTCGCCGGACTGATCGCCGTCGGCGAGTCCGTCGCCAAGCCCGATCTCTATTATCGCCACAACGTCGTGGCTTCGCTGGTGCTGATGGAGGCCCTTCGCGCCCATGGCATCAACCGGATGGTATTTTCCAGCACAGCCGCCGTCTACGGCGTGCCCGAATCGTCGCCCATTCCCGAAACAGCGCTGCGCAAGGCGATCAATCCCTACGGCACCAGCAAGCTCCTGGTGGAAGCGATGCTTGCCGATTTCGGTGTCGCCTTCGGACTGCGCTCGATGGCGCTGCGTTACTTCAACGCCTCCGGCGCCGATCCCGAGGGCCAGATCGGCGAGGCCCATGATCCGGAAACGCACCTGATTCCGCTGGCGATGGATGCCGCGATCGGGCGAGGTCCCGCGCTGACGGTGTATGGCGAGGATTATCCGACCCCAGACGGCACCTGTATCCGCGACTACATCCACGTAACCGACCTGGTCTCGGCCCATGTGCTGGCGCTGGATGCCCTGGCGGCGGCCTCGCCGGGCGAGCACCGCGCCTACAATCTCGGCACCGGACAGGGCTTTTCGGTTCGTGAAGTCCTGAATGCCATCGAACGCGTCTCGGGTCGCAAGGTCCCGCATACGATTGGGCCTCGCCGTCCCGGCGATTCCCCTGCGCTGGTGGCGGATCCGGCGCGTGCGCGCGAAAAGCTCGGCTGGACCCCCACGCATTCGGATATCGACACGATCGTGCGCACGGCCTGGGCTTGGACCATGCGCGATATGGCGGGCAAAGGGGGCAATTCCGGAGCCGATTCCGGAGATCGTCAGGGCCGCGTAATCGCTCTATAATCCTCCGATTCTGCCATGGATCGGATCACCCGCTATATTTTCGGACAGCTGCTGCTTGCCACGCTGTTCGTCACGCTGACCATCACCTGCGCGGTGTGGCTGACGCAATCGCTGCGCTTTATCGAGCTGATCGTCAATCGCGGGTTGTCGATCGTTGCCTATTTGAACCTGACGGTCCTGCTGCTGCCGAGCTTCCTGTCGATGCTGCTGCCGATCGGCATGTTCGCGGCGTTGCTGTTCATCTACAACCGCCTCGTCGCGGACAGCGAGATCATCGTGCTGCGCGCCGTGGGCCTTGGGCCTTGGCAGCTTGCCAAGCCTGCGATGGTTCTATTGGCTGTCGTGCTCCTCGCGGGCTACGTCCTGGCCCTCATTTTCATGCCGCTCTCCTATCGCCAGTTCAAGGATCTTGAATACGACTTCCGCGCCGACTATTCAGCGGTGCTGCTGCGGGAAGGCGCGTTCAATCAGGTGGCTGAGGGCATCACCGTCTACATCCGCACGCGCGAGGCCAATGGCGAATTGCGCGGCATCATCGTTCACGACAGCCGTGACAAGACCAAGGGGGTCACCCTGATGGCTGAGCGGGGCATTCTTGCCCAGACGGCGGAAGGTCCGCGGGTGATCATGGTCAACGGCAATCGTCAACTGGTCGAGCGGGACACCGGCAAGCTGTCACTTCTGTACTTCGAGCGCTACAGCGTCGACATCGGTCGCAGCGGCGCCGCGTCGGTCGAGGCCGAGGCACGCTGGCGCGAGCCGCGCGAACGCTTCATCCGGGAGCTTCTTTTTCCCGACAATTCGCAGGGTGACCAGCTGAACTACGATCGCCTGCGCGCGGAGGGTCACAGCCGGCTGGCGGCGCCTCTCTATGCTCTGGCTTTTGCTTTGATCGGGCTCGCGGCGCTGCTGTCGGGCGATCACAATCGGCGCGGACAGGGAAAGCGGATTGCGGTCGCCGTGGCGGCTGCGGTGATCGTTCAGTCCGGGGCAGTGTTCTGGAGCGGCATTGCCGCCCGGTTCCCGATGCTTTTGCCGGTGATTTATCTGAACGTTCTGGTGCCGACAATGTTAGGCCTATGGTGGCTGTTGCGCGTGCCGCGCCGCCACCACGAACCGATCCCCGAGCTGGCCTAGATCAGATCTTCCAGCGTTTCGGGCGAATCGCGCGCGGTACCGCGCGTTGCAGCCGTCTACGAAGCTTGCGGCCCCATTTATCGCGGAACACGCTCTCGGGCTGTAAAATGACAGGCTGTGCGGGGGATGCGGAAGACCTCTTCATCAGATCGGCGATGACGGCGAAGAAGTTGTACCTGGTCAGAACGCTCTGACGCGCCTCGGCTCGTGCCGATACGCTCCTCTGATAGAGATCTGCTTCGATGGCCCGCTCGATGGTTTGCACCGCAGCGTCGATGTCGAAGATGTTGATCGGCGCCCATGACCCGGCCGGGAAATAGGCGTCGAGATTGGGGCACCCCCAATGCAGTGGAAACGCATCACCCAGAAAACTGTCGCTGAGTTTTTCGGTCCAGTAATTCGCAATACGGCTGTTCTCAAGTGCAATGTGATAGCGATACGGCGCGACCGCGCCCCATTTGTCGGGGATCGCATTGTATTCGCGCCCGAAGACATCAACGTCGCTTCCAAAGCGCCGCCTGAGTGCCTCGACCAGCGCCGGCCGTTGGCGATGGGCGGCGGTCACGTTGCGCTGTGAGGCAACGATCGACAGCATTTTTGTCTTTTGCGGCGCGGCCGCCGCCAGCTGGTCATAGTCGAGTGTGACGGACGGCGCCGAACCGGTCGTGAGGCCGACATGCCAGGGAAGGCCGCAATGGCTGTCGATCACCCGCGGATGGGCGATATCGCTGTGCGGGGTGGCGACGGCATGAAACTGCGCAAGGAAGGCCGGGTGATAGGTCTTGAGAGCCGGCGGTTCACCGGTCAGGAACAGGACGCCGTCGGGCGGACACGTGAACCGGAGCGGCTCACGGAAGTCATCGTAAACGACGACGCCGTCGTAGCCGGCACCGAGCCCATTGATCTCGAAAACACAGTCACCCCAGACGCCAGCCCGTCCCGGCGTCTGGCGGAGTGTCCATGGCCCCAGATGGCGGCTGATGACATTGATGCGCCGCGGCACCTGTCTCAGCCGCGGTTCATGCGGTGATCGACCAGGTCGCTGACCACCGCCGGGTCGGCAAGCGTCGAGGTATCGCCAAGGCTGTCATGTTCGTTGGCGGCGATCTTGCGCAGGATGCGGCGCATGATCTTGCCGGACCGGGTCTTCGGCAGGCCGGGCGCCCACTGGATCAGATCCGGGGTGGCGATTGGCCCGATCTGCTTGCGGACCCACGCCACCAGTTCCTTGCGCAACTCTTCGGTCGTCGCTTCGCCGGCGTTCAGGGTGACATAAGCGTAGATGCCCTGGCCCTTGATGTCGTGCGGGAAGCCGACCACGGCGGCTTCGGCCACCTTGGCATGGGCGACCAGCGCGCTTTCGATTTCCGCCGTTCCCAGGCGGTGCCCGGCGACATTGATGACGTCGTCGACGCGGCCAGTGATCCAGTAATAGCCGTCTTCGTCGCGGCGGCAGCCGTCGCCGGTGAAGTACTTGCCTTTGAAGGTCGAGAAATACGTCTCGACGAAGCGCTTGTGGTCGCCATAGACGGTGCGCATCTGGCCCGGCCACGAGTCGGTGATGCAGAGATTGCCTTCGGTGGCGCCGGTCAGCGTCTTGCCTTCACCGTCGACGATCTCCGGCTTGATGCCGAAGAACGGCTTGGTCGCGGAGCCCGGTTTCTGCGGGATGGCGCCGGGGAGCGGCGTGATCATGATGCCGCCGGTTTCGGTCTGCCACCACGTGTCGACGATCTGGCAGCGGCCGTCGCCAACCACGTTGTAGTACCAGAGCCATGCTTCGGGATTGATCGGCTCGCCGACTGAGCCCAGCAGGCGCAGCGTCTTGCGGCTGGTCTTCTTTACAGGCTCTTCGCCCTCGCGCATCAGCGCGCGGATGGCGGTCGGCGCGGTGTAGAGAATGTTGACCTTGTGCTTGTCGACGATCTGCCAGAACCGCGAGAAATCCGGATAGTTCGGCACGCCCTCGAACATCAGCGTGGTCGCGCCGTTGGAGAGCGGACCATAGAGGATGTAGCTGTGACCGGTCACCCAGCCGACATCGGCGGCGCACCAGTAGATGTCGCCGTCGTGATAGTCGAACACATATTGATGGGTGATCGACGCATAGCAGAGATAGCCGCCGGTCGTGTGCAGCACGCCCTTCGGCTTCCCGGTCGACCCTGACGTGTAGAGGATGAACAGCGGATCCTCGGCGTTCATCTCCGCCGGCGGGCAGTCGGCGCTGACGCCTGCGATCTCGTCGTGGTACCAGAGGTCGCGGCCGTCCTTCCAGTCGACCTTGCCGCCCGTCCGCTTCACCACCAGCATGTTCTTGACGCTGGGGCAGGATTTGAGCGCCTCATCGGCATTGGCCTTGAGCGCCACCTTGCGGCCGCCGCGCAGGCCTTCATCGGCGGTAATCACGAAGTTCGAATCGCAATCCTGGATGCGTCCGATCAGCGATTCAGGCGAGAAGCCTCCAAATACAACGGAATGAACGGCGCCGATGCGCGCGCAGGCCAGCAGCGCGTAGGCCGCTTCGGGAATCATCGGCAGGTAAACGGTGACACGGTCGCCTTTCTTGACGCCGTGTTTCTTCATCACATTGGCAAGGCGGCTGACCTGCTCGTGCAGTTCCTTGTAGGTGATGAAGCGGTTCTTCTCGTTCGGGTCGTCGGCTTCCCAGATGATCGCCGTCTGGCTGGCGCGTTTGGCGAGGTGGCGGTCGATGCAGTTGGCCGACGCGTTGAGCGTGCCGTCATGGAACCACTTGATATGGACGTCGCCGGTGTAGGAGACGTCCTTGATCTTTGTGTAGGGCTTGATCCAGTCGAGACGCTTGCCGTGCTCGGCCCAGAACCCCTCGTTGTCCGTGACCGAGCGCTCGTACATCGACTTGTACTTGGCTTCGTCGATCCACGCGGATTTGGCGACGGGGAATACCTGACCGGACATGCTTGCCTCCCGAACGGGGTTTTTTGATCGTTCGGGCGGATTATGGGCCGAAACAAACAGGCGAAACAAGACGCCGGGTTTAGGGTTTACCCTTACTCGCCCATGGCTTCGAAGCCGCGCAGCATCAGCGCTTCCGCTTTGTCGGGACCGGCCAGAATCTCCATCAGGCGCGCGTTCGCCATGACATGGGCTCGGGCTGCTTCCTTGGCGGGGCCGATGAGCTTGCCGCGGCGAATCTGATTGAAGAGTTCGCCAGCGGCCCGGTCGATGCCTTCGGTGGCTTTCTTCAGATTGTCCGTCACGTCGCCGCCAAGAGTCAGCAGGTCGGCATATCCGGCGCTGCGCTTCAACGCCACCGCCCGCAGTTCGGCATCGCGCAGTGCCTTTGGATCCGGTGGCGCATCGACCCGGCCGCTCTTGCCGCCACCCGCGGCGGAGACGATGGCGGTGGCGGCGCCGCCAACGATCCTGCCGTCGACGACCTCGCGCAGCCGTAGCCGGGCGCGCTCGACTTCGCGCAGTTGTGCCGTATTTCCGGCCCGCTCCAGCGCCTCTTTCGTTCCCGAAAGGCTGGCAATGGCGGTGCTGACTTCAGATGCAATAGAGGCGGCAGCTTCGCCCTTTGAGGGCGCTACCTCGCCTCCCGCCGGCTTGTCGACCGCATCGGCGATCGACTGGACGTCCTGGATCTGGGTCTCGATCCGGCCAACGAGAGCCGCGCCCGAGAATTCCTTGATGCCGGCACTCGATTTGAAACGGCCGCTGGCCGCCAGCTCTTCAAGCACGGTCGCGATGTTCCACGGCTCAGCCATGCGCGCCATGACGATGAACAGGGCCGTCGAGACCCGGTCCGGCGCCGTCTTCAGGATCTGGTTGAGCACATCCGCCAGAGCGTCGAGGTGATTTTCCTTGAATGCAAGGATTGGCTTGGGCGGCAGCGACGATTTGAGTTTGGCGATGAAGCGATGGATGGAAACCGCCCCGACCATGACGTCGAGTGCCAGATAGTGCGGTTCGCCGCCCAGTCGCAGCAGCAGTGTCTTGCCCTTGCTGGCAAACGCCTGCGCCTCATTGATCTCCAGTTTCATCAACTGGACGAAATGATCGAATGCGGCGTTTACGGCCTCTTTGTTGTGGAGGGCGCCCTGAGCGGCCTGGATGATTTTCTGATCCGCACGCTCCATGAACAGAGCCCACATCGGCATGATGGCGGCGCGGGGAATTCGGCCTATCAGACTGCCGCCCGAGCTGCGGTCGACCAGCATGTCCTCGAATGGCTGGCATAACGCACGGCGTAGCGTGGGCGTACGCTGCAGACGGGCTTCGACCAGCTTCGGCCGCATCTCGTCGAGCATCTTTTTGGCCGATTCGCCGTCCGGCCGGTCGAGGGCCGCCTCCAGCATCACGACAATCTGCTTGAGCTTTGCGTCGTCGAGGGCCTTGGCCTTCGCGGCGGTCTCCTTGTCGGTCTCCGATATTTTGGTCGTGTCGTTCACGACAGCTCACGCGTGCGGTGGCCTTCCAGCCGCAACATCATCTCGAGGTCGATACCGCCGGTCGACGGCGTCTCCGAGGATCGCGCCTGCGTATACAGGACCTTGGCCAGTTCTCCCCAGCGACCGGCGTCCTCGGCGGACATTTCGTTCGGTGGAATCATCGGCAGCAGATAAGACATCAGCGCCAGGGAGGTCGACTGGTCGGAGCTGGATTTGTCTGCCACGTCGAGCCACATGTTGCACAGCCGGTCCCAGCCATCGAGCAGCCAGGCGACGCGGTCGACGGCCGTTGCCATGATCCGCTGCCCGGAATCCCAGGCCCGCAGCACGTTCTCGATGGCGAGCGTGTTCTGGTCGATGGCGTGGATCGGGTTTTCGACCAGCCGCACCGTTTCCTCGGCGACCCGCGCGATCAGCTGCGCCTCCACGCGGGAATCGCCGCGCCCGTCGCTCGCCCAGTCGCTCAGCACGCGGGCAAGGGACAGCATGCGCTGGATCAGCAGGCGTGTCGGTGCCTTGACCGGCATGCCCGGCATGCCAACATCGCCCAGCATCGAGCTCAGCGTTTCGATGCGGGCGTAGAAGGCTTCGGCATTCAGGTTGAGACCGCCGGCGATCTTCGCCAGCAGCTGCTTGGCGCGCCGCTGTCCGGCTTCCGTCCCCAGCTCTTCGACGGTTGTGGTCGAGCCATCGCCGCTCATCCGCTCGATGGCGCGCATGGTCAGCGTCAGGCGGGCCATGACGACGAGATTCTGGGTGTCCTTCTGGCGCTTCTGTGCAGCGGCCTGAACATCCGGGCCCGCCGATCCGCCAAGCGCGATCCTGTTGGCGATTCTGGCGATCGTTGCGGGCGAGGGGTTTTTCTCCGGGCCGATCGCCCGATGCAGCAGGCGGTCATGCAGGGTCAGCGTGAAGCGTGACTGAATGCCCGGCCATTCGAAGACATAGATACCGCGCGTGTTCGCCAGGCCGGGTACCAGCAGTTCCTTGATATGGTCGCGCTGGCGCACCCGCGCCCACATCAGCGAAGGCGACGTGAACGGCACCGACGCGCCGCGTTCGGCGAATGTCTTGGGCGCTTCTTTCTCGCTAAGCGGTGCAAGCGGTGCGTCGGCCATTGCGATGTCTTTTACGGGCGACTCAAAGAGATTGAGGACGTCCCCTGCGGGTAAGCCATCCCCTTGGTCAAAGCAAGCAATCCAGCATATTCGAAAACAAGTGACGCATTTGGCATCAATTCCGACCAGCGTAACGCCTTAATATTAATTAAGATTTACCGTCTCTGTGCGTTCCTAAACCGGTCACTCATCAACTATCACGACGTCGTTTTCGAGCCGGATCGCCAGGGGCTCGAGCTGGTCGCCCTCGCACGGCCCGAATGTGCATTTGCCTGTCGTGACCTCGAACCGCGCGCCGTGCAGGGAGCAGAGCAGCTGCGTCCCGTCCCGGGTGAAGAAACGATCCGGTACCAGGTCGAGCGGGGTGCCGAGATGCGGGCACGCATTGACATAGCCGTAGAACTCGCCGCCTGACCGGACGACAAACACGAAACGGCGATTGTCGCCTTCGGAGAGGTCGAAGCCCTTTGCCGTGTCCTCGCTGATGTCGTCGAGCCGGCAAAGGATGCGGCTCATGCGGGAATGCCGGCCAGCTTGCAGATGTATTTCCACTCGGCTGCGGTCACCGGCTGCACGGACAGTCGGGAATATTTGACCAGTGCCATGTCGGCCAGTTTCGGATCCGCCTTGACCATTGCGAGGTTGATCTTGTTTTTCACCGGCATCACCGGCTTTACATCGACCATCACCCATCGGCCGGTCGTATCGCTGGAATCCGGATAGTGCTCGCGGGCGATTTCCATCACGCCGACGATCTCTTTGCCGATATTCGAGTGATAGAAGAACGCGCGGTCGCCTTTCTTCATCGTCTTGAGATTGAGTGCGGCGGTCGGATTGCGCACGCCATCCCATTTGCCGCTGCCGTCCGCCACAAGCTTTTCCCAGGCATAGGCATCGGGCTCGGATTTCATCAGCCAGTACTTCATGGCTCCCCTTCGCTGCGGAATGGCCGCTCAAGCAGGCCGGCGATCATGGCGTCGATTTCTGCGTTCTTGTGCAGGATGTCGTTTACCGCGTTGACGATCGGCATGTCGACGCCGCGCTTGGCCGCCAGCGTGCTGACGGCGGCGGCACTGGGCACGCCTTCGGCGATCGAACTTTTGCCGGCGGTGGCTTCGGCGAGCGTCTTGCCCTGGCCCAGCGCGATGCCGAGCGACATGTTGCGCGACTGATGTCCGTTGCAGGTCAGCGACAGATCGCCGAGGCCTGACAGTCCCATCAGCGTTTCGCGTTTCCCGCCCAGCGCTTCGCCAAGCCGCATGATCTCGACCAGTCCGCGCGTCATCACGGCGGCACGCGCATTGTCGCCAAGGCCGCGGCCTTCGACGATGCCGCAGGCAATCGCAATCACATTCTTGACGGCGCCACCGATCTGCGAGCCGATGATGTCGTCGGACAGATAGGGACGAAACGTCGGCGAGCCCAGGGCGGCGACCAGCGCCTTGCCGGCGGCGATATCCATTGAGGCCAGCGTGACGGCCGTCGGCAGACCCTTCGCCACTTCGGCAGCGAAGGTGGGGCCGGAGAGAACGGCGATCGGCGAACCGAAACAGGCTTCCGTCGCCACATCGCTCATCAGATGGCTGGTGCCGATCTCGATGCCTTTGGCGCAGACGACAAGAATCGTGTTCGCCGAGCAATGCGGCGCGAGCTTGGCACACACGGCACGCAGATGCTGTGCCGGCACGGCGATCAGCAGGGCGTCGGCGCCCGCTGCGGCTTCGGCAAGATCGGCGCTTGCTTTAATCGCCGGCAGCAGCTTGGCGCCCGGGAGGAACGGGTTGCCCTTGCCGGCATTGATCGATGCGACGACGTCGCTCTCATGCGCCCACAGCATGGGCGTGCCGCCGGCGCGCGCGACCACCAGAGCCAGCGCCGTGCCCCAGGCACCGGCGCCAATCACCGACAGGCGACGAAGGGGCGTAGTCATGGGGCGATCATCGTCATGGAGATGCTGTCAGGCAAGCGACATCATGCCTTGACGCCGGCGCCGCGGCGCTTGGGCGCGTCGGGATCGAGGGGCCAGCGCGGACGCGGGCTGAAGGTCATGTCGTCGACCAGGCCGAGCTTCAGCCGCTCGATGCCGGCCCACGCAATCATCGCCGCATTGTCGGTGCAGAGACGCTGTGGCGGCGCGATGAGCGACATGCCATGGCCGGCCGCAAGGTTTTGCAGCCGCGCGCGTAGCAGCGTGTTGGCGGCGACGCCGCCGGCCACGACCAGCGCCCGCCCCAAGGGATGCCGCAGCCTGAAAGTCTCGATGGCGTGTTTCGTGCGATCGGCAAGGCTGTCCGCCACGGCGGCCTGAAAGGAGGCGGCGATGTCGGCAACAGTCTGTGACTCGAGCCTGTCGCCGATGGCTTCGACCGCCGTCCGCACGGCGGTCTTGAGGCCGGCGAAGGAGAAATCGCAGCCGGGCCTGCCCTTCATCGGGCGCGGGAATGGGAAGCGCGCTGCGTTGCCGCGCTGCGCCGCCTTCTCGATCGCGGGACCGCCCGGATAACCAAGGCCCAGCAGCTTCGCTGTCTTGTCGAAGGCTTCGCCCGCGGCATCGTCGATGGTGGTGCCGAGCCTGACATAGCGGCCAACACCTTCGACGATCAGCAGCTGGCAATGCCCGCCAGACACCAGCAGGAGCAGATAAGGAAATTGTACGTCGTCGGAAAGGCGGGCTGACAGCGCATGCCCTTCCAGATGATTGATCCCGAGGAAGGGCAAGCCCGCGGCGAGGGCGATGGCTTTCCCTGTCATCACACCGACGATGACGCCGCCGATCAGGCCCGGACCACCGGTGGCGGCAACGGCGTCGATGTCCTTCAGGCTCACGCCGCTTTCGGCCAGCGCGCGGGCGATCAGGCCGTCGAGGTGCTCGAGATGCGCGCGAGCCGCGATCTCCGGCACGATGCCGCCATGCGGTGCATGGAGCTCGGTCTGCGACAGCAGCATCTCCGACCGCACCTTGCGGGTGTCGTCGACGAGCGCGGCTGCGGTTTCGTCGCAGCTCGTTTCTATGCCTAGGACCAGCATGAGGGAATCGGATCAGTCCACGGTGAACGAGAGAAGCCTGGGCGCTCTTTCGATGATCGCGGTGAGTACCGCCTCGGCGGTGGCGATCTTTTGCTCCAGATGCTCGTCTATATAGGCCTTCAGGCGCGGATCGCGAAGCCGCTCACGCGCATCGTAGAGCGACCGGAGTTCACCGGTGAAGATTTCCCGGGCGCCCAGCGGAAGCTGCGGCTGCTCGCTGAGGATCTTCATGAAGCGCAGGCTGGTCCGGATGATGATCTTCTGGCCGCGCACCGTCGCACGGTCGAAACGTTCGTTGAGGGCGGGGTCGGGCGCTCCTGTATCCAGATTTTCCAGCCGGGTCCGGACGACGATGCTGAGCGTGTATATCTCGCCGGTTTTGGCCCGGAACCTGGCGTAGGTGTCGTGGTTCAGCGAGCCGACCGTATACTCGGTCTCATTCTCATATTGCCGGAGGTCGCCGATCTGCGCTTCAAGCGCGCCCAGCATGCGTTCAGCTTCGCGGGCGGGATATTTGACCTGTCGTGCAGCGACCATCCTGTCACTGTAGCGACTGCCTGCTGTAGGATCAAATTCACCAAAATCAGGCCCAGCGCTGACGCTTGGGCCGTGCCGGGATGACTGCTAGACAGACGTTTATGAAAGCACCTCTTTTGCGCATCGGTACGCGGGGCTCGATGCTGGCCCTTGCCCAGACCGAGCAGGTTCGCGGCCTCCTGTGCCAGGCATGGCCGGAGCTGGCCGCGCGCGGCGCCATCGCTATTGAGACGATCCGCACCACCGGCGACCGGATCACCGACCGTCCGCTGGCCGATGCCGGCGGCAAGGGCCTGTTCGCGAAAGAAATCGAGGAGGCGCTGCTCGCCGGAACCATCGATATCGCCGTGCATTCCATGAAGGACATGCCGACCTTCCTGCCCGACGGGCTCGACATCGCCTGCTTGCTGCCGCGCGAGGACCCGCGCGATGTGCTGATCGGGAAGTACGCCCGGATCGCCGATCTGCCGCAGAAGGCTGTCGTCGGCACGTCGTCGCCGCGCCGCAAGGCTCTGCTCCTGGCGCTGCGCCGCGACCTGCAGGTGGTCGACCTGCGCGGCAATGTCGATTCGCGCGTCCGCAAGGTCGAGCGGGGCGATGTGCATGCGACCCTGCTGGCGCTGGCCGGGCTGCGACGCCTTTCAATGGAGGCCAAGGCAGCGTCCGTCATTGAAACGACGGAGATGCTGCCGGCCGCGGCGCAGGGCGCTATCGGCATCGAGATCCGCAGCAACGATCAACGCATGCGCGATTTTCTTCGGCCGCTCCACCACGCGGCGACCGGTTATGCCGTGGCGGCCGAGCGCGGCGTCCTGGAAACGCTGGACGGCTCCTGCCGTACGCCGATTGCCGCCCTGGCGATCGGCCGCACCTTCGGGCGTCTCCGGCTCGATGCGCTGGTCGCGCGGCCCGACGGCAGCCAGGTGATCCGGACGGCGCGCGAAGGGGCTGAGAGCGATGCCGTGGCCATGGGCCGCGACGCCGGCGAGGAACTGAAGCTCCAGGCCGGTCCCGGATTTTTTGGCTGACCCGATCGATGCGCATTCTCGTCACCCGTCCCCGCGAAGACGCAACCCTGCTGGCGGCCAAGCTGAAAGAGCGCGGCCATTCCGTGGTCAGCGAGCCGATGCTGGAGATCCGTCTCGCCTTTGGCGCCAAGGTCGATCTCACCGGCGCGCAAGCCGTTCTGTTCACCAGCGCCAACGGCGTGCGCGCGTTTGCGGCGGCCGAGACGCGCCGTGACCTGCCGGCCTTCGCGGTCGGCGACACGACGGCGTCGGCGGCGCGCAGCATCGGTTTTGCGCGTGTCGAAAGTGCGGGCGGCAATGTCGGGCAGCTCACGCAGCTGGTCCGCGAAAAGCTGAAGCCATCGGATGGCGCCCTGGTGCATGCGGCGGGGAGCGACGTCGCCGGCGATCTGTCCGGCAATCTGCAAAAAGCAGGCTTCACGGTCCGGCGCGTGGTGCTCTATTCGGCGGAGCCGATCACGGCGCTTTCGCCGATGATCGCCGCGGGCCTCAAATCGAGGCATATCGACGTCGCCGTTTTCTACTCGCCGCGGACCGCAGCCACGTTTGCGAAACTGATCAAGGAAGCAAAGCTGGAAGACGCGTTGACCAAAACCGTTGCTGTCGGTCTCAGCCATGCCGTCCTGGAGCCGATCAAGGATCTTCCCTGGGCGATGATGGAGGCGGCGCGCCGCCCCGAAGAAGCCGATCTGCTGCGCGCAATCGCGCGGCAGAAGATCATTGCGCAGCTCGAAGGGGCCCCGGCCCCGGCCACGCTGACCACCGACGAGGTGACGTTCGGCCGGCGGGCGGAAGACCCGGTGGCGCCACCGGCGCCCAAGCGTCGTGTTCTGGCGGGCGTCATGGCAACGCTGGCCGTGCTGCTGTCGCTAGGTACGTTTGCGCTGGTGATGCTGGAAAACAGCCGCCCGGTGTCCGATCTCGGCAGCAGTGCCGCGCTGATGCGGCTTGAGACCCGCTTGGCCGGGCTGGAGCGGCAGCTGACGAATGTTGCCCGGAACGCGACGGCGCCAACACCCGCACCTGCTAGCGATCCTTCGATTGAAGCGCGTCTCAATCGCCTGGCGCAGCAGCTGTCGGCTCTGGAAGCTCAGCCGACGACTCAGCCGGCTCCTCCGGTGCCGCAATCGGACGATACTGCGGCGCAGCTTGAGCAGATGATCGCGCGGGTCGATACGCTGGAGAAGGACCTCGCGAACCGGGCCGAAGCGGATCAGGTCTCGTCAGCGCTGGCCGAGAACCGCCGGCTGGCTGAGGAACTGACACGGGTCCAGGAAGACGTGGCACGTAACAGCGTCGCAGCCGAGCGTGGCGCAGATCGGGGCAATCTTGTACTGGCCATCGGACAGCTTGCAGCTGCCGCGTCGCGCCATGGCGCGGTGACGGCGGAACTGGCGACGGTGCGCAGTCTTGCCGGTGACGACACGCGCGTGCAGGCGGCCATCGAGCGGCTGCAGCCCTATGCGGCGCGCGCGGTTCCCAGCCGCGAAGCTTTGATCGCCCGCTTTCCGACGATTGCCGGTGCCGCCGGCCGCGCATTACGGACCGTGGCGGTGGAGCCCGGCAGTCCGTGGTGGTCGGCCTGGATGCATCGTCTGTCCTCGGTGGTGAGCATCCGCCGCGTTGGCGATATTCCGGGCGAGACGGCCGAGGCGCGACTGGCACGGGCGGAGCAGCGGATCGCCGAGAACGATCTGGCCGCAGCCGTGACCACCCTCGACGGGACTTCGTGGGCGCCGGTGCTGGCGGCGTGGCTCGACGACGCGAAGGCGCGCCTGGCCATCGACAAGGTCGTCGATGAGCTGCTCTCCATCGTGCTGGCGGGCCCTGTGCGGTGATCCGCGTTTTTGTTTTCTTTGTCCTGCTGGGCCTCGCGATGGCGGGGGTCGTGTGGGTGGCCGAGCGCCCCGGCGCAGTCACCGTGGTCTGGGAAGACTGGCGGCTCGACACCAGCCTCGGCGTCCTGCTGGTCGCGGTGTCGATTGTCGCGGTCGCCGCGGCGTTGCTCTACCGGTTCTGGCGGGCGATCTGGACAACGCCGCGTCGGATGGCGAACTGGCGCCGCGAGCGCCGCCAGCGCCTGGGCTATGCCGCGCTGTCCTCGGGGCTGGTGGCAATCGCCGCCGGCGATGCGCAAGGAGCCCAGAAACTGGCTCGTCGTGCCGACCGGTTGCTGGAACAGCCCCCGCTGACTCTGTTGCTGGAGGCGCAGGCGGCGCAGCTCGCCGGGGACGAAGACACCGCGGTCCGCCATTTCGAGACGATGCGGCAGCATCCGGAAACGGAGTTTCTCGGCCTGCGGGGCCTGATGGCCCGGGCCATGCGCGACGGGCATTATGGGCGGGCGCTGGAGCTCGCCAAACGGGCGCAGGCGCTGCGTCCACGGGCGATCTGGGTTCTGACGGCCCTGCTCGATCTGCAAACGCGCTTCGGCGACTGGAAAGGGGCTCGGGAGACACTGGTCGCCGCCGTGGCGGCGAAGGCATTGCCTCCAAGCCAGGCACGGCGGCGCGAAGGCGCGGTCCTGCTGGAACTGTCGCGGGCGGCCTTGCAGGACGGGCGGCCGGTCGACGCCCTCGATCACGCCAGGCTGGCCTATAAGGCGGATCCCGACCGTCCGGTGATTGCGGCCTGGCTGGCCGAGCGTTACGCCGCCTTAGGCAAGCGCAGGCGGGCGGCCAAGCTGGTCGAACATGAATGGACCCGACATCCGCATCCGGCGCTGCTGACGGCCTACAGGCAGACACGGCCCGTGGAGTCCAAACTTGCCTGGGTGAAAGAAGCGGAGCGCCTTGCGGCGCTGGCGCCCGCTCATGAGGACAGCCATCGTGCCCTGGGTGAGGCTGCGTTCGAGGCCGGGCTCTGGGGTGAGGCGCGCCGGCATTACACCGCCGCCATCGCCGCGGCAGGGCACGCGCCGCCTGCCTCGCTGTGCCGCCGCATGGCGGAGGTCGAGGAAGCCGATAGCAAGGACCAGGCAGCGGTCCATCGCTGGCTGACGCTGGCCGCCGAGGGGCATCCGGACGCGGAATGGATATGCGAGTCCTGCGGAACCGCGCACGTGGTCTGGGCGGCAAGCTGTGTCCGCTGCGGGGCGTTCGACCGGATGAGCTGGCGGTTGCCGGATCGGGTGGAGCCGGTGGTGGTGCCGGCCCTTGAGGCGACGGCACCGCAGGCGATCGCGCCGCCGCAAATCGGGCCTTAGGCGGCGTCGCCCCGGCTCAGCGGCCGTACAGGAATCCGGGCAGCATCAGCGCCATGCCCGGCCACACATACATGATGGCCAGTAGCAGGATGACGATGAACATGTACGGCATCATGCCGGCGAAGATCTGGTTGATCGTCACATGCGAGGGCGCGACGCCCTTCAGATAGAAGGCCGACATCGCAACCGGCGGCGAGAGGAACGCAGCCTGCAGGTTCACGGCCACCATCGTGCCGAACAGCACCGGGTCGACGTTGAAGTGCGTCAGCAGCGGCACGAAGATCGGCACGAAGATCACGATGATCTCCGTCCACTCAAGCGGCCAGCCGAGCAGGAAGATGATCGCCTGGGCGATGATCATGAACTGCAGCGGCGAGAGGTCCATGCTCAGGACCCAGTGCTCGATGATCTGCTGGCCGCCATGCAGCGCGAAGACGGCCGAGAACAACGCCGAGCCGACGAAGAGCCAGCACACCATCGCGGTGGTCTTGGCCGTGAGGAAGGTCGACTCTTTAAGAGTGTTGAGCAGTTTTCGCTCGCCGACGAAGTCGCGCAGCCAGGCTGCGGCGGCGCCAAGGAACAGCCCGCCCAGCACGCCGGAGATGATCATGGTCATCGTATCGCCGCGCATCGATCCGAGCGACGCGCCGATGACGACCCCGACCAGCGCCGCGATCAGGGTAATGCGGCGGTATCTCTGCATCGCAGCGAGGAACATGGCGCCGATGGAGCCGATGCCGGCGGATTCGGTTGCCGTGGTGATGCCGAACAGGATGGCACCGAGAACGGACAGAGTCAGAACCGCGAGCGGAATGACGGAAGACACCAGCATCTTGAGAATCTCAAGCTGCTCACCATCCATTCGCGAATAGTAAAAGCCCAGCAAAAGCGCGACGAAGATGGCGATGCCGCCATACCATTCGTAGAAGCCGTCAGGCGCATAGGCCGCGGCGGGCGTGTCCGCGGCGACGAGGCCGCCGGAATCGACCGGTTCATCTTCCTGGGCCAGCTCTTCGGCAGGAAGCTCCTCGGCCGTTTGTTCTTCAGCGACGGGGTCTTCGGACTCTTCGCTGTCCGTGGTCTGTTCTTCTTCGGTCTGTTCTGCCGGCTCTGCGGGCTCGTCGTCGATAGAGTTTCCGACCTGGTCTTCTCCCTGGAAGGTGGAGAACTCGACTGCGCCGGCCGGCATCGCGGTTGTGTCCGGCGCATTGCGCACCGTGACGAACCACCACGCCAGTCCGAACAGGGTCAGAGCCATCAGCAACGGCAGCAGCGCCGCCAGAGCATTCTGGACGATCAGCCCGTAACTGACCGGCTTGCCATCCAGAGTCGAGCCCGCCGCGCGGCCGGGATTGAACACCGTGGCCAGCAGGCTGATCAGGATGCGCCGGGAGGGGCCGCGCTCGAGGCGCGCGATCCAGTCGGGCACCGGCACGCGATAGAGCTCGGGCGGCAGCGGCGGCGCCAGGCTCGGGTTCAACAGGGCCCGTCCGATGATGTAGATGATGTACATGAAGGCCAGGAAGAAGCCCGGCAGCATCGCTGCGGCGTAGAGCTTCACGATCGACTGGCCGGCGACGGCGGCATAGACGATCAGCATCACCGAAGGCGGGATGAGAATGCCAAGGGTGCCGCCGGCGGTGATGGCGCCAGCCGCCAGCCGCACGTCATATCCCGCGTTCAGCATGGGGCGCAGCGCGATGACCCCCATCAGCACGACCACCGCGCCGACGATGCCCGACGCCATTCCCCAGAACGCGCACACCATCAGGGTTGTGACGGCAAGGGATGCCGGTACCCGCCGGAATGTGAGCTGCACGCTGTTGAACATCTTGTCGACCAGCGCCGCGCGTTCGATCAGGTATCCCATGAACACGAAAAGCGGGATCGAGATCAGCGTGTCGTTGTTCATGGCACCGTAGGTGCGCTGAACCATCAGCTGGAAAACCTGGTTCTGCCACCAGTGAACGGCGGGATCCCAGAATGCGAGAAACCCGAAGAGCATGCCCATGCCCATCAGGGTGAACGCGGTGGGGAAGCCCATCATGATCGCCACAACGATCAGGCCGAGCATCGTCAATCCGAGGATCGGATCGCTCATCTCAGCTTCCGCCCTTGCCGCGCTGATGCGCGGCTTCCTGGATATGCGCGGCGTTCTCGATGGCGCTGCGCCGCGCTTCGGCGTCCACGGAATCGCTTTGCGAAAGCTGGGTCGCGATCACGTCGGTTTCCTCGACGTCCTTGAGGCGGGCCGGCCATGTGCCGGTGCGCAGGCACATGAGGCAGCGCACGATCTCCGCCAGGCCCTGCAGCATCACCAGGGCGCCGGCAACCGGGATCACGGTCTTGAAATGATAGACCGGCGGCCCGTCCGCCGTGACGTTCGAGTGTTCGCCAATCCGCCAGGAGAGCTCGGCGAAGCCGTAACCGGCGTAGACCAGTGCGAGAATTCCCGGAATAAAGAAGAGCATATAGAGGGTGAGATCGAGCCCCGCCTGCACCCGGGGACGCATCGACCCGTAGAGAAAATCGCCGCGCACATGGGCGTTCTGCGCCAGGGCGTAAGCGCCGCACATCATGAACAGCGTGCCATAGAGCATGCTGTTGAGATCGAAGATCCACGCCGTCGGCGCATTCAGGATGTAGCGCTTGAAAACTTCGATGCCGACGACGAGCGCCAGGCCGACAATGAGCCACGCGAACAGCTTGCCCGACAGGGCGCTGATACGGTCGATGGCGAAAAGGAAGCGCTGAACGGCCATGAAGCGAATAGTCAGGAAACGGCGATATTAGTCAAGAAACCGCAAAAATACGGGAAACTACGCACATAAAAAGAGGCGCCATGCCGTTGAGCATGGCGCCTCCTTCTCAAGTCAGATCAGCCGCGGCGAGGCTGCTGCTGGCCCGCCGGTGCGGCCGGTGCCGCGCGCCGCACGAAGTAGTGGTTGTAGGCCATGCGGCGGTTGACGTTGTTGTCCATGTCCCAGGCAACCGCGCGCTGCGCGAAGGCCTTCTGCGAGTCGGCGATTTCCTTGAACAGGGGGTTTTCCGCCGACTTCTTGGCGGCGACGTCGTCATAGATCCGCAGCTGAGCCTGCAGGATCGAATCCGGCGTCTTGAAGAAGCGGACCCGGTCCTTGGTCTTCATCTCGAGATAGTCCTTCGAGTAGCGGTCGATCGCCTTCCAGGTCAGGTCCTGGGAAGCCGCTTCGACGGCGTTCTCGATGATCGAGCGCATCTTCGCGGGAAGCGCGTCGAACTTGGTCTTGTTGAACATGATCTCGAACTGCTCGGCGTTCTGGTGGAAGCTCTGCAGCATGCAGACCTTCGAGACGTCCGGGAAGCCCAGGATGCGATCGGAGCTCATGTTGTTGAATTCGGCCGCGTCGAGCAGGCCGCGATCCATGGCCGGCACGATTTCGCCGCCGGGCAGCGCGTTGACGGCCACGCCCATGCCGGTGAAGACGTCAATCGAGATGCCGACGGTGCGATACTTCAGACCCTGCAGGTCTTCCGCCTTGGTGACCTGCTTCTTGAACCAGCCGAGGGGCTGGGTGGCCATCGGACCGTAGGCGAACGAGACGACATTCGCGCCCACGGCGCGATACATCTTCTCCATCAGCTGCTTGCCGCCGCCGTATTTGTGCCAGGACAGCAGCATATTGGCGTCCATGCCATAGGCCGGACCTGAACCCCAGAGAGCGAGGGCAGTGTTCTTGCCGTAGTGATAGACCATGACGCCATGGCCGCCATCGAGCGTGCCTGAGGACACCGCGTCGAGCAGGCCGAAGGCGGGGACGACGGCGCCGGCGGGCAGCACTTCGATGCGCAGCTCGCCGCCGGTCATGTCGTTCACCTTCTTGGCGAAGTCATTGGCGTATTCGTGGAAGATGTCCTTGGCCGGCCAGGTGCTCTGCCAGCGCATGGTGATCGGGCTGGTCTGGGCGCGGCTGACGTTCGGCGCGACGACCGTACCGGCTGCGGCAGCGGCGCCGCCGATGCCGAGCGTACGCAGGAATGCGCGTCGGCCTTCGGGTGCGCTCTTTGTGGTGTTCTTTGACATGAGTTTCCTCTCCTTAAGGTAGTTGGTCGTCACGATGCCGTCTTGATGGCGGCATTAGTGGGCATTCTGCATGTTCTACGGCGTGTGACAAGCCGGCCCAGCATAAAACACTAAAATTGTTATTATATTCCGGATGATGATTGACCATATTATGCGCCCGCCTCATTGAGGCGTGAGCCACGGAGATACGGCTGAATGTCCGAACGCGATGCGGTCCTGTTTGCCAACGAGGCGTTCTATCGCGCCTTCTCCGATCGCGACTTTGCCGCGCTCGCCGGGCAATGGTCGCGTGAGGCGCCGGTGACGTGCCTGCATCCGGGCTGGGCCGTCCTCACCGGCCGTAGTGATGTGCTGCAAAGCTGGAAGCGCATCCTGGCGCATGACGAATCCCCCAAAGTCGTCTGCCGGCGCCCGCAGGTGTCGATGCATGGCGAGACGGCGATCGTTCTCTGTTACGAGGACGTCGATGGAGAGTTGCTGGCGGCAACGAACGTGTTCCGTCGGGAAGATCGGCAATGGCGTCTCGTACATCACCAGTCCGGCCCGACAGTCGCCGATCTGCCCGTCGAAGAGGAAGAGATAGAGGTCGTTCGTCCCAACTGACCCGAGTCAGGTCAGACGATATGCGCCGACCAGGATGTAGCTGATGCCGCCACCCTTGTCGCCCAGCGGCAGGGTGAGCCGCTCCCAGGTCTGGAACTCCTCGCCGAACCACGCCGCATAGACCCGCCAGTGCGGCTTGCGGGTGTTCACCACAGATCGATACTCGTTGTTGAGGATCGCGGTCTGCTCATGCGGCAGGGTGGCGACATCCAGCCCGGTCATGTCGACGCCGAACGCATCCTTGAAGCCGACGCCATAGAAGCCGTAGCTGAACTTCTTTTTCTCCCGGACCCGGATGATCGCCAGGTTTTCGCGCCAGTTGGTGAGGCCAAGGGCGGTGAGATCCGTCTGCAGGGGGACGGGCGCGGACTTCCGCGCCGCATCCCAGTAGGAGTAGAGGGCGATCAGCTGGTTATGACGCAGGTTTCTCTGAAAAAGCGTTGTCGACATACCGTTTGGGCCGATCCGAAAGCTCCCGGACCCCGTTTAAGACATTCTTAGCCACAGTGCGACGATAGTATGCCGCGAAAAGGGGCGGAAAGCAGCCGGCGCCACCCTTGCGGGACCGGCCAAATATCATTAATTTCCCGCCACTTCAGCCGACGTAGCTCAGCGGTAGAGCAACTGATTCGTAATCAGTAGGTCGGGAGTTCGATTCTCCCCGTCGGCACCATTCCCTCCCATGGCGCGACGAACAGACTGCGAAAATTCGAAAGTCTGTCCAGCGTTCCGCTCAATCCGCCTTGATGCCGTTCTCGCGGATGACCTTGCCCAGTCGCTCGTAGTCATGGACGAGCAGGGTGCGGAATTCCGCCGGCGTACTTTCGCGCTGGAGATAGCCTTCTTCCGCAAGCCGCCTCTGAATTTCAGGGTCGCGGCCTGCCTTGATGAATTCGTCGCGAAGGCGGGCGACGATCGGCTGGGGCGTGCCCTTGGTCGTGGTGATGCCGAACCACACGTCGATATCGACGCCCTTATAGCCGAGCTCTTCGAAAGTCGGAACGTCGGGCAGGGCGGGCGAGCGGCGTGTGTCGGCGACGGCGAGCGGACGAATCTTGTCCGGGTTACCGCGGATTTGTGAGTAGGCCGGCCAGGCGAAATCGACCTCGCCGCCCAGGAACGCGGCCAGCATCGGCGGCCCGCCGCGATAGCCGATATGTTCCATATTGGCACCCGTCGCCTGTTTGAACAGCGCGCCCATCAGGTGCATCGGTGAGCCTGGACCAGGCGTGCCGTAACTGAGGCCGTTGGGTTTCGATTTCGCCAGCGCGACGAGATCGGCCACCGACTTCGCGGGTGAATTTGCCGGCACTGCGAGGAATGACGGAAACGACATCAGGAGCATCACCAGCTCGAAATCGTTCACGGGATCGAACGGCATCTGCTGCAGATGGGCGCGGACGGTGTGCATGCCGCCCAGCGCCAGCATGATCGTGTGCCCGTCCGGCCGTGCCTGGGTCACTGTCTGCGCGGCAAGGATGCCACCGGCGACCGGCTTTACCTCGAAGATAACGGGCTGGCCGACGCTGCGCTGAATGCGCTCGGCATACATGCGGCACACCGTGTCGAGAAAACCGCCGGGCTGATTGCCATAGAGAAAGTTAATGGGCCTGGTCGGCCACTGCTGCGCCATTGCGACGCCGGAAGCGAGTAACAGGGCGGCAGTGAGCCCCACCCGGGAAAACAGTCGGATCATGGTCGTTTCTCTCCTCGGTATTCTTGTTTGTTCTTTCAGGACGCTTTCCTGAGCCTGATCGGTTGTGCGCCACGTACCAGATCGATCAGGCCGACGGGGTCGTCGGGTTCTGCATTGCCCCGCCACGCGACATGCTGGTCTGGCCGCGACAGCACCAGCTTGTGACGATAGAGCTGAGCAGCATCCGCCGCATCGACGTCGAGCACAGCAAGCGCCAGACCGCGGGATTTTGCGGTGTTCACCAGCCGGTCGACACCAATGTTGCGATCGAAGCGTAGCAGCGTGAACTCCGGACCCAGCGCGTCGTAAAGCGAGCGGCCGTCGCGGAGCCACAGATGCGGCGTACGACAACCGGGAACCGTCGACGCGGTGAAGCTGTCCATCGTATAGACGGGAGCCGCTTCGTCGTCATAGGCGACAATCGGCGAGCCTTCGTAGAAATAGCCGAAATTCAACCCGGCGCAGCAGAACTGCTTCACATTGAGTTCGTAAAGTTCCCGGCCGATCCGTGCGCGGATCGCATCGCCCTCGGGGCCCGGCACTTCGAGATCGACGGCGGCCAGGCGCCGCTTCTCCAGGTTCTTCTCGCCGACATTCATTGCAAAGCGCGACACCTGTTCGGTAATCGGATGGCGTTCCGCTTCATAGGCATCGAGCAGGTCGGGCGACGCCCAGCCGTTGAGGACGCCGGCGAGCATCCAGGAAAGATTGGTCGCGTCGGCGATGCCCGCGTTCATGCCGTAGCCGGCAACGGGCATCCAGATATGGGCGGCGTCGCCGCACAGGAACACGGCGCGGTCGCGAAACCGCTCCGCCACCAGACGCCGGGCGATCCAGTCTTCCTTGCTCAGCACCTCAAACTGAAAGCTGTCTTCCACGCCAAGCGCGGCGCGGATGGCCGCCTCACGGTCGACCTTGTCGAAATCAAGATTGCCCTTGCCCATGCTGCAATGGACCAGCCACTGGTCCTTTCCGTCGATGGCGACAACCACGCCCGGCTGGCGCGCCGTCATCGGGTGATACATCCAGGCCAGCTTGTCCCGCACGCGGTCGATCAGGCCCGGCGCACGAATATGCGTGGACAGGACACGGGTGATTTCTTCGTCGCCGACATATTTGACGCCCATCTTGCGGCGAACCGTCGATCGGCCGCCGTCGCAGCCGATCAGGTAGGCGCAACGAATTTTGAACGTGTCGCCGGTCTCCAGGTCGCGCGCCGCGGCAACAGCGCCATCGGCCGAATGTTCGTAATCTTCAATCTCAACGCGATTGAGAATACGCAGCTTTGGCATCGCGACGGCATGCTCGAACATCACCGGTTCAAGGTGGATCTGGTTGATGCGGTGCGGCGGCTCCGGCGTCGGCCAGCCGGAATCCGCGTAGCCTTCAGACCCGTAGCGGTCGCGGCGGCAGGGAATGCGGATGCGCGTGAGTTCTTCGCCGACCATGGTCGTGCTGTAGGTCACGTCGTTTGGAAAATCGGCCGGCAAGCCGGTATTGCGGATCTTTGCGGCGAGGCCGAGGCGGCGAAAAATTTCCATCGACCGCGCGGATGTGTGATTGCATTTCACCGGCGGCGCTTCACCCCGGTAGCGGCGCTCGGCGACGAGAACCTCAACGCCCCGCCAGGCCAGATCCATGGCCAGGGTCAGGCCGACCGGCCCCGCTCCGACGATCAGTACCGGCGTTTCTTCGTCCTGCCGCATCCTGCGCTACCCCCTGAGCGACGGGGCATCCCCGATTGAACGGCATTGTTGCCGAAGGTGGTTGATAACTCAACGAATGAGAGACCGCCGCGCACCGAGCCTTTGACGAACGCTTCACACCGGGATTACAGGCCGTTGCCGAGTCGGGCGCCTTCCAATACCGCGCTCATGACACGATGCGGTAGCGAGACGCCATATAAATGCGGCGCGACGGCGCTACCGCGGTCTGTTTCCATGATTACCGCGAACACACCTCTGCACGGCGATCATGAACATTCAGTCTGGGTGGACCGATCCGGTAAACCGGGCGCGCGACGTCGCGATACGCCGATTTTCGTCCGTCACAGCCACGCTTGAAGTCACGGCTCTGGAAAGCCGGGGTGCCGGCATTCTGCGGCGCGAAGTCGACATGACGCTCAGGCGCCCGGGCCGGCCGCCGGAAACCAACACGATCTTCTGGGAGATCGACACCCCGCTCGACATTCCGCCGTTTGAAACGCTGGATTTCGCAGGTCTCGCCACGCTCTTCATGGCAATGAAGCATGGCGCGCGTCTGCATATCCGTGGGCCCGTCACTTCGATCATGCTGCGCAATCTCGAGGAGCTGAACGAAGCCTGGAACCAGCTTCGTCCAGAGACATATAAGCTTATTCCCATCGAGGCGGATGAGGTCGTGCCGGATCGCCTGCAATCGATGCCGGGCAGTCTCCGGGCCGTGCTGGCCTTCTCCGGCGGTCTCGATGCCACCTTTACCCTGGTCCGGCACCTGTCCGGTCATACCGGCCACCGCTCGGCGGAGATCGCGACCGCCGTGATGGTCCACGGCTTCGATATTCCGCTCAGCGCCGACAAGGCATTTCGCACGGCCCGCGCCTCGGCGGAGGCGATGCTGGACGCTGTGGGCGTCAGACTCACCGTCATGCGCACCAACTGGCGCGAAGTCGCGGAGACGGATTGGGAGATGGATCACATGACCGCGATTGCGGCGTGTCTTCATCACTTCGCGGGTCCGTGTGAGCTCGGCCTGTTCGGCAGCGATCTGACCTACGCGTTCAACTTCTGGCCGTGGGGTTCGAATCCCGCGATCGATCCGTTTCTCTCGGGCGGGCGTTTCACCTTGCGCTCCGAGGGTCAGGCATTCCTGCGGACCGCGCGCACCGAACTCGTCGCCGCAGTGCCGGCGCTGGTCCAGCATGTGCGTGTCTGCTGGGCTGGACCGATTACCGGCGCTAATTGCGGGCGTTGTGAAAAATGCGTGCGCACGCAGCTAAACTTTCTCGCTGCCGGGTGCGATCCTGGTCCTGCCTTTCCGGTTCACGCGCGCCTGCGCGATATCATGTTTCTCAATGCCCGCAATCCGGGCGCGGTGAACTACCTTGTCGATATCCTCGACTCCTCGAAGCGGAACAACATCGGGGGGCGCTGGCGGGCGGTGCTCTGGTTCAACTGCCTGCTGAACCGGGCATTGCTGCCGCTGCGGCCGATGCTGGGCGGCGTATTTCAGGCAATCGGAGCGGTCCGCAAATACGTTCGTGCGCGGCCGCCGAAGGAGGACGCCATGGCGCCGGCCCCCAGCCGCGCCTTCCCCGAATAAGCCCCGGCCTGCTAGGCTTGGCCTCTCACCTGGGGGCTATCCGATGCCGTTGGCGTTTCCAAATTCCGCGCGGGCCTGGGACCCGCAGCAAAAAGCCGTCACCTTCACGGCCGAAGACAGCGGGCGAGCCGTCAAATGCTCGATTGCCGGCGATGCGCTGAAGGAGCATTTCGGCATGGCAAAGGCCGAGGAACTCGATGCGCTGCGCGCCTTCGACCGCTCGCGCATCGTGATCGAGGAGATGACCTCGCGCAAATACGATCGCTGGCGGCTGAACGGCGGCGACGTGAATCTTCGGTCGCGCGATTTCGGTCGCTGAGCTGTCGCGTTTTTATTCCGCGACGGCGCCTGACGTTTTCACCGCCCGGCTCCATTTCTCCGCATCGCGTGTCACGAAGTCCTGCGCCTCGGCGAGGCTCTGCGGTGCCGGATGCAGGGCCATCTGCACGATGCGGTCCCAGACCGCCTTCTCCTTGACCGCCTTCACGATCTCGGCATTGAGCTTCTGCAGGACATCGGGCGGCGTTCCGCGCGTGCCGCAGAACCCGTACCAGCCGAGCGCACTGAAACCGGGCAGACTTTCGGAAACCGTCGGCGTGTTGGGATAGGCCTCGAGCCGCGTCGGGCCGGTATTGGCCAGCAGCCTGATCTCGCCCGATTGCAGGAAACCGTCCAGCGGACCGATGGCGTTCAGGGTCATCTGCACCTGGCCTGAGACGAGGTCGGGTGCGGCCTGTTGAATGCCGCGATAGGGGATATGCGTCATCTCGACGCCGGCGGCCGTCGTGAATAGGACCATAGCGAGATGCGTGCCGCTGCCGACGCCGACCGAGGCGTAGTTGAGCTTGCCGGGATTGGCTTTGATATGGCGGATCAGGTCGGTGACGTTGGTCGCCGGGACCTTGGCGCTGACATACATCGCGTAAGGTCCCCAGGCGGCCAGCGAGATCGGCACCAGATCCTTCAGCGGATCGTAGGTGAGATTCTTGTAGAGCGTGCCGTTGATCGCGACGGCCGGTGTGCAGAAGACCAGCGTATAGCCGTCCGGTGTCGCCTTCGCGGCCGCTTCCATCGCGATATTGCCGCCGGCGCCGGGCTTTGCCTCGACCACGACCGGCTGGCCGATGGAGGCGCCGACCCGATCGGTGACCAGGCGCGCCAGGATGTCGGCCTGTCCGCCGGCGGAGAATGTCGTCAGCAGCCGGATCGGTTTGTTCGGGTAGGTTTGTGCCTGTGTGTCGCCGGCAATGGCCGCCAGCACTGCCGCGATGCCGTAGAGCACATACTTCATGATCCGCTCCTCCCGTTCAGCCGTTAGTTTTGTTTCGGTCAGATCCTCGCCGCCCAGTCGATGATGGTGTCGGCCAGCTCGTCGATCTGCTTCTGCTGGCCGTGCAGATGATGTGTGCCGTCCTTGAGCGCGTATGGCGTGCAACGCGATCCCGCTGCCTTGGCCCAGAGACCGACCTGCGAGGGAAACACGACAGTATCGGCAGTATGGGTCACGGCCAGCACTGGCACGCTGGTGCGCGCCAGGCATTTCGGCCCGTCGGCGCGCGAGAGGCGGATGCTCCACTGGCTCAGCCAGGAGCGCAGCGTGCACATGCGGCCGAGATTGGCGGCGCCATAGTTGGTCGCCTTGGCGCTGCCGCGCGTGGTGCCCTGCTTGCGGTCGCTGGGATCGAGCGTCAGGTCGAGGAAGCGCGGATCAGCGGAGGTGCGATAGACCAGGAACGGCGCATCCTTGGGCATTTCCGGATCGGGATTCATCTCAAGCGCGCGGATGCGCGCCAGCGCCCAGTCGGTGATGCGGTTGTTCCGGGCAACCTGTGCCTCGCGATAGCGCGCGATCCAGGCGCGATCGTAAGGCGGGCCGTTCCTGGAATTGAACATGTCGAGGTCCGGATCGACCGCCAGCATGTCGTTTTCATCGTAGACCGACGGGTCGAGCCAGTCGGTGAGCACGATGGCGCGGCCGGGATGGGCCGCCACCATCGCCAGACCGTCGGCAGGCGGCAGGTCGACGGGCGACAAGTCGATCTTTCGCCCGTCGGGTGTGTCCTTGACGGTGAGCTTTTCCGCTTCCGACTGGTAGAAGGCGACCAGTGAGCCGCCGCCGGAATTGCCGATCAGCACGACTTTCTTGTAGCCCTCGTTCCGCAGGAAGCCGACACCGGCGCCAAGATCCTGGATGCAGCGCTCCATCAGAAGCGCCGTGTCGTTGCCGCCATAGCGCGTGTTTAGCGCCAGCAGCGCACGGCCGCGCTTTTGCAGCGGGCCCAGCAGGTAGTGGCCGAGGAAGTTGCTCGACGGATGGATGACGATGAAGGCGACATCCTTGCCGCAGTTGTCCGCGGCGAGGCGTCCGAAGACTTTCGGCGCCAGAAGGTTCAGGCCGCTCTGGCTATCGCTGACACTGCCCGGCTTGACGTCGATCGTGACAAGCTGGCCGATTGTGGCGGCCATTATTCTGCCGCGACGAGCTTCGGTTTATGAAGCGGGCGGTTTCCCCAGCGCTTCTTGCGTGCGTTCCACTCGGCCAGATTGGCCGGCGCTTCTTTCGCCAGCTGGCTCCAGGTGTCGACTGTTTCGGTGCGCACCGCCATCTCCAGGCGATGCCCGTCCGGATCCTCGAAATACACCGAGTGGCAGATGCCGTGATCCTTTGGGCCGCGTGAGTCGACGCCGGCGGCGGTGAGCCGCTTCTGCGCCTCGACGAGGAACTCCATGCTCGGCACCTCGAAGGAGATGTGCTTCACCCAGAGCGGCGTGTTCGGATCCGGCTTCTCGTCTTCGTAGCCGGCGATCTCGAAGAAGGCGAGGAACGTGCCGTCGCCGAGCTTGAAGAAGATGTGAATGCTGTCCGAGGGATCGCCGTAATGCCAGTGCGTGTGGCCTTCCGGCGGCATCAGCCCGGCCGAATATTCCAGGCCGATCACCTTGGTATAGAAATCGACGGTCCGCTGGGCGTCCTTGCAGCGATAGGCGACGTGGTGCAGGCGCTGGAACATGGCGTTGCTCCCTTCTGGTGCGCGTCGCGCGTCAGGCGCGGCGCTCGATCCCGGCCCGTTTCTTGCGGGCTCGTGTAAAATTCAGAATGCATTCTAAATATCAGAATGCATTTTTGTCAATATTCAGGCGGGCTGCCGCACTGCCGCGCGCCAGCCCAGCCGTTCCGACAATCCATGCGCCGCGTTGACGAGCGATCGCACGGCGGTGCTCCGGTCGCTGAGGTCGACCGCGCCATGCGCGCCCATGATGGTGATCACCATCGTGAGGTGGCCGTCCCGGTCGAACACCGGCGCGCAGACCGCATCGATGCCGGGCGGCGCGCTGTCGAAACGGCGGGCCAGCCCGTCGCGGCGAATGACCGCAAGCTGCGCCTCATAGGTTTTACGATCCGGGTGCGCCGCGCCCGTCGCGAATTCCTCGTCGATGAAGGGGCCGGCCACATCGCGCGGCAGGTAAGCGGCGAACATCCGCCCGGCGCTGGTCGTGATCGGCGACATGATGGAGCCCACCCGCGTGGTGACGGTCACGGCATGACGCCCTTCCTTGCGGCGAACCACCGTCGCGCCCTTGTCGCCCCAGATCACCAGGCCAACCGTCAGCATTGTCGTCGCCAGCAGATCGTCGAGAGCTTCATCGGCAAGGCGGAACTCATCAAGCCGCCGCTGCGCTTCCAGGCCGAGCACCAGCGCGCCCTTGCCGAGATCGTAACGACCGCTGCGGCTGTCCTGCTCGACGATTTTGGCGCGGCACAGGCTGACGAGATAGCGGTGTACCTTGCTCGTTGGCAGGCTCGCGGCCTTGGCAAGCTCGCCCAGCGTCAGCGGCCCCGGCGCCGCGGCAAGGGCGAAGGCCAGCCGCATGCCGATCTCGACACCCTGCACGCCCTGCTGCGCCTTTGGACCGGCGGCCTTGCGGCTTTTGGATTTTGGTCTGGTCCTGGATGCCATGCGCCGCATGGTAGCGGCAGGCGCAGCGGAAGTCGAAGCGCCGTCGCTGCCGTCAGTCGAACACGGCCTTGCTGCCGAACTTCGCGCGGATGTGGCGCGCGTATTTGCCAAAGCGGTCTTCGGTCATCATGTCGAGTGTGCGCGGCCGCGGCAGGTCGATATCGACGATCTCGTCGATCTGGCCGGGGCGGCTGGTCATGACGATCACCCGGTCGGAGAGGAAGACCGATTCTGGGATCGAGTGCGTGATGAAGAAGACTGTCTTGCGGCGCTCCATCCAGATGCGCTGCAGCTCGATGTTCATATGCTCGCGCGTCATCGCATCAAGTGCTCCAAACGGCTCGTCCATCAGGAGGATGGCGGGATCGGTGATCAGCGCCCGGCAGATGGCGGCGCGCTGCTGCATGCCGCCGGACAGTTCGAACGGATAGCGGTTGTCGAAATTCTCCAACCCGACCAGCTTGAGAAGATTGAGCGCCCGCGCATGGTTCAGGTCGTCGCGGCTCTGTCGGCGCACGTCGACCGGCAGCATGATGTTTTCGTAGATGGTGCGCCACGGCAGCAGCACCGGCGCCTGGAAGACCACGCCGACATGCGAGCTGGGGCCGGTGATCGGCTGGCCTTCGAGATGGATGGCGCCGGCGGTCTTGGGAACGATGCCGGCAATCAGCTTGAGAATTGTGCTCTTGCCGCAGCCGGATGGGCCAACGACCGAGACGAATTCGCCGCGCGTGACGTCGAAGGAGATGTCGCGCAGCGCCTCGATGCGTCCCTTGCGGCTGGGATAGGACTTGCCGAGGCCGCGGACCGAGATAGCGTTGGTGGTGGCGATATCCATGCCGGAACTGTCCATGGTGTCAGCCCGAGACCAGGCGGTCGGCGCCGGTATTGGCCCAGAAGAGCACGCGCTTCTGGGCGAAGGTGACGATGCCGTGCAGGGTGATGCCCACGGTGCCAAGCACGACCATCAGCGCGAACACCGCCGCGATCTTGAGGTCGGCGTTATAGACCAGGATCAGATAACCGAGCCCGCCCCGCGCGCCGACGAATTCGCCGACGATGGCGCCGATGACGGCGAGCACGATGCCGACATCGAGGCCGGCGAAGATAAAGGGCAGAGCGCTGGCCAGGCGCACATAGCGGAAGATCTGCCAGCGTGTCGCATTCAGCGCGATCATCAGATCGACGCGGTCCTGTTCGACCGACCGCAGCCCGACCACGGTGTTTACGAGAACGGGGAAGAATGAGATCACCGCCGTCATCAGGACCTTGGAGGAGATCCCAAACCCGAACCACACGACCAGCAGCGGCGCGATGGCGACCTTCGGGATCGCCTGCAGGGCGACGATATACGGGGTGACGATCCGGTCGACGATGCGGAACTGCGCGATCAGCGATCCCAGCACCAGCGCGGTGACGGATCCGATGGCAAACCCGCCCAGGATTTCCGAAAGCGTGATGCCGAGATGCGGAAACACCAGCCCGCTCATCACAAGATGACGGAGCTGGTCGGCGATCGCGACCGGCCCCGGCAGGATCACCGGCGAGATTTTGAGGAGCCTGACCGTGAGTTCCCAGCCGCCCAGCAGGACGACAAGGGAACCAATGACAATCGCGACGTCCTTCAGAGTCCAGCCTGACGACGGCAGGGCACCGTCGTCAGCGCTGGAGTCTTCGGCCGGTTTGGTCGCGAGCGCTGCCTCGCTCACGATCGTCTCCTTTTTCAGGACTTGTAGTCGCGGGCCGCGGCCATGATGGGCGCGGGATCGAACTTGTTGTATTCGTCGACAAGCTCGTTGGTGATCAGCTTGTCCATCGGCACCTTGGTCGTGCGCGCGCCGTTGGCGATCAGGTAGTCCTGCAGCTTGTCCACGCCAACCGCGTCGTTCCAGCCCCAGCGCTTGTCGGTGCGGTCGTCGACCGTCATGAAGCTGAGGCCGACCTTGATGATGTTGGTGCTGTCGGCCAGCGTCTTCTCATTCGCATCGGCCGGCTTGTTCTGCGGCAGATGCTTCCAGTAGGCCTGCACGGCGGCACTCGGGTTGGTCATCGCGAAGACAGTCGATTTGGCATAGATGCGGCCCATCTTGGCGACGATCGCGGGGTTCTTCTTGATGTAGTCATCCGTGGTCGCCAGGACATGGCCGGGCGCGTGGTACAGCGACTTGGAGCCGACCCGGACCAGCTTGTAGCCGGAGTTCTCCATGATCGCGAAGGCGCCGGCCCACAGGCTGAGAGCCGTGACCTGGCCCGACGACAGCGCCGCCGCGGCGGGCGCGCCGGCGCCGGTCGGCACCATCACGATATCCTTGTCGGGATCGAGGCCGGCTTCGCGCACCACGGCCTTGAGGAACGGCACGCCGCCGCTCGCCATGCTGAGCACGCCGACCTGCTTGCCCTTGAGATCTTTCACTTCCTTGATCGGCCCGCCGGCCAGAAAGGCGATCTCGGAGCTGTACTTGGTCGCGTTCGAATAGACGATCTTCGCGGCGACGCCCTGGTCCTGCGCGTTGATGATGGTTTCCGGCACGACCTGGATGAAATCGACCTGCCCGGCGGCGAGAAGCTGCAGCGCCTGCTGCGAGCCCTGCGTGGTCTGGACCGTGAGGTCGATGCCCTCGCCCTTTGCATAGCCGAGTGCGTTGCTGATGTAGAGGCCGGGATGGGTGATATCGATGAGCGGGCCGCCATGGCCGATGGTCACCTTTTGGGCAGCGGCTGGTGTCGCGGCAAAGACGACGAGCGCTAGCGCTCCAAGGAAAGTTGCGGTGTGATTGCGAAGGGTGGGTTTCATTGACGGGTTCATCCTTTCTCACGCAGATGTGCGGCGTCCGAATTGCATGGAAATCCTGCAAGAACAGGACCAGCGCATGAAAATTGTCAGCATCCGAACAGTCAGTCTGGGCTTCCGCAAGAAACACCCGCAGATGCAGCGCGGCTTCGCGCTTGTGCGCGTGGAAACCGATGCGGGCCTTGTGGGGTGGGGCGAAGCCAGCACCAATTACGGCCACGCCTATCCCTCCATCATTCGCACCATCATCGACGACGTGCTGGCGCGTAACCTTATCGGCAAGGATCCCTGCGAAATCCGGCAACGCGTCCAGGAGATGCACGTCCTGCTCGACGGCTATATCGGCTGGGACGGCGTGACAGGGCAGGTTGTCGGCGCGATCGAGATCGCGCTGTGGGACATCCTCGGCAAGCAGGTCGGCCAGCCGATCTGCCGCCTGCTCGGCGGCACGCCCAAATCCATTCCCCTCTACGGCACCGGCACCACGATGTTCGAGGGCACGCCAGACTGGTATGCGCATCACTTCGATGAAGCGCTGGCGCACGGCTTCAAGGCCGTGAAAGTGCGGATCGGCACCGATCCCAAAGCGGCGCTCGACCGCGTCGCCGCGGTTCGGGATCATATCGGGCCGGACCGGCTGATGATGGTCGATGCCTATTGGGCTTATTCGGCGGACGATGCGCTGGCCATCGCGCGCAAGCTTGAGAAATACGATGTGTATTTTTTCGAGGAGCCGTCGCCGCAGTATCAGCTCTCGGGTCTGCGGCGCCTCTGCGCCCGGTCACCGATCCGCATCGCGCTGGGCGAGCGCGTCTATTCGCCCTCCTACTTCCAGCTCGTCGCCGAGCAGGAGGCCGCCAACATCTTCGAGCCCGACGCGACGATCTGCGGCGGCATTGCCGCCTGCATGGATATCGTGGCCATCGCCCGCGCGCACGATATCCAGGTCATCCCGCATGTCGGCAGCCTGAGCGCGGTGGGCACCGCGGCCAACCTGCACTGGGCGGCGGCGGCCGGCTGCGCGCTGTTCGAATACGACGTTTCGCCCGAGCTGCCGATGCGCGACGACATCCTCCGCAAGCCGATCTTCGCCCTGAAGGACATCAGGGACGGGGTGATCCATGTCCCGGATGGTCCTGGCCTCGGTATCGAGATCGACGAAAGCACGTTCGCGCGCTTTCCCTTCGTGGCGGGGGACACCTATGCCGAAGTGTACCCCGATCACGAAACGGCACGGGCGCGCGGGATCGGCTAAGCGCTCTGAAGGAGCGTTAGCTCATGCCGGTGAAATGACAGGCATGGTTGTCGCCGATAATGAAAAAGTCGATGAGCGCGCCGCTGCCGTTCGGGTTGGTGCGGCGGACATCGAGATGCGTGGTCGAACCCCGCGGCGTCACGGTCACGCTGAGGACGCGGCTGAGCCCAACAGTCGCGCCAGGGTTTCCCGGTGCGACGCAGGAAAAGCTGCAGCTGTCCTGCTGGCAGGACAGCGTTCTCGGTGCCGCGGAGGGTGCCTGCGCGTTTGCGCCGCTCGTCGCCAGAATCAGAAAGACGAGCGTCGCCGCAAGGCGCATGCGCTCAGCGTTCGCCGGGCGGCGCCTTGGTGCCGTCGTTGCGATAGCGCTTCTTGGTGTAGTCGTTGGGATTGAACCCTTCCTCATCGGCGCCCCAGTTGCCGATGTCGCGACCCTTGCCGAACATCCAGGAATAACCGGTGTCCGGGTTGGTGAGGATCTCCCACCAGTTGTCGTCGGGGTCGCTGAAGTAGAAGGAGTAGGTGCCGTGCTGGTCGGCGGGGCGGGTGCAGCTCTTGATGCCCCACTGGTCCTTATGCTCCATCACCAGCCTGTGACAGTTGTCGACGTCCTCGCGAGTCGAGACGTCGAGGCCGTTGTGGTTGAGCAGCGGCATCTTGATCTTCTTCGGGTTCTGCACCGTGGCGATCGTGTTGTGGCCGCCAAGGCGGATCATCAGCGACATCGGGCTGGTCTGGATGACGTCGAGCCCGAGGAACTCGGCGTAGAATTTCTTGCTCTTCTGGATGTCGTAGGATTCCAGCGTGCCGTGCGACAGGAAGTTGCACTTCAGGACGGGATCGGCGGCCCGCTCGACCTGCCGTTCGGAACCCGGCTGCGGTGACTGAATCTCGGACATGGGCGATCCTCCTAATGAAGCCGTCTGGCGGCGTATTGCTTTGGCCGATCTTATCCCGCCGGCGCCCGGCCTCCAAGACCGGGATGACGGCGGTGGCCGATGGGGCGCCCGGTCGTCTTTGGAACGCGTCGTCTTTGGAACGACGGCCCCACCGTCTCGTTGTTCAGTCGATCGTTACCCGAACCCCGGAGTCATTTTCATGTCCATCATCGCCACAATCGTGATTGGCCTGCTCGTCGGGCTGGTGGCCAAGTTCCTGATGCCCGGCCGCGACCCGGGCGGCTTCATCATCACAATGCTGCTCGGCATTGCCGGCGCCTTTCTCGCGACCTGGTTCGGTCAGGAGATCGGCTGGTATCGCTATGGAGAAGCCGCGGGCTTCCTGGCGTCAGTGCTGGGCGCCATCGTCCTGCTCGTCCTCTACCGGATGGTGATCGGGCGGCAGGGCCGGCTCAGTCACTGACGGGCCGCTCATAAAGCAAAAAGGCCCGATCGCAGGATCGGGCCTTTTTTTATTGGCGCCAGTGCCGTTCAGAGCGGCCGGCGCAGATCGGGGTCGAGGAAATTCTGGTCGATCAGCTTCGCCCAGTCGATCGGGGTGTCGATCTCGCCGACATCCATCATCCCTTGCATGACCGCCTGCAGGCCGTCTTTCGAGAAATCGCCTTCGGCCCAGTGGCCCCAGTCGTAATATTTGGGCAGCAGCTTTTCGGCGAGGCCACGATCGACTTCCCAGATCTGGGCGTAGATCAGCGCCGTCTCCGCGCGGTTGGCTTTCATGAACTGCACGGCCTTGCGATGCGCCTGCACGAGGGCGCGGACTTTCTGCGGGTTCTTCTCGGCGTATTCGCGGGTGACGACGCCGACCGACCAGGTGAAGTGCGGATATACGTCCTTCGCCCAGAACAGCACTTTTGATTTTTCCGGCGACAGCGTCATCGCGGGATCGTTGAGCGGCGCCGAGGCAACCGCGCCCTGCGCCAGCGCGGTGAGGGCCGGCCCCAATCCGCCGACCGTGACCGCTTCGACCTGCTTGTCCATGCCTTCGCGCTTGAGATAGGTGCGCAGCACCATTTCGGTTGTCGAGCGCGGGCTGGTGAAGGCGATCTTCTTGCCGACCATGTCCTTGAGCGAGTTGATGCCGCTGTCCGGCTTCACCTGCCACGCCAGTTCGCCGATATGGTTGGAGGCCGACATGACGATCCTGAGATCGAAACCCTGCTTGACCGCGGGAATGACCGCCGTCGTCGAGATCTCGGCGAAATGGATTTCGCTGGCCAGCATGCTGCGCAGGCTCGTGCCGCCGCCGGCACCGGAGATGATCTCGTCGACGTTGAGCGGACCTTCCTTGAGGTAGCCCTTCTTCAGGGCGACGGCCCAGGGAAGAGATGCGGCGATGCGGCCGTACTGCGTGATCACCAGCTTTTCCGCATGGACCGGAACGCTGGCGAGGGTTGCGGCGATGGCGCAAGCAATCGCGATTGTGCGGGTGATCATGGGGCGCTCCTCCTACCACTGGCCGGGGTTGACCCCGTTGCGCCCCAATCTACCGGCTCAGCCTCCGTCCGTCACGCCCTGGGCTATTATCTGGCAGGGGCTATTGACCGGCCGGTGCCTTCTCGGTCGGTGCCATGACGTAGCCTTTGTCGCGCATGCACCATTTGCGGGTTTCGGCCTGGGCGAGGACCTGATCGCTGCGATGGTCGCTCGGCGATTCGAACGTCGGCTTGTATTCGATGCCGCGGAAGGATTCCGGCCCGCGCATAATGGAATCGCGTTCGGTGAACCGATAGGTGCGGATCTCGGCCATCTTGTTGCACTCGGTCAGATCCTGCGCGAGATGGGTTTGGCCCTGCTGCGGGTGAGTCCATTGTTGTGGCGCGCAGGCCGCCGCGAGGAGGCTCAACGTGACAACAGAGAAACGAACCGGAAAACGGGTGCTGCAAGCCATAACCCCTCCATCGCGTTCAAAGCACTGATCGCAACTCACCAACGCCGGGTTAGGTGTCAGGTTCCGTACAGAGGAGGCAGCCAGCCGGCAAACCCCTTGTTTTCCACGTTATCCCCAGCGCCATCCCCAGCTTTGGGTAAAAACCCCGAATAAGCGCAAGGGAAGTACTGCGGTGCGCTCAGCACCGAATCGACGTTTTAGTTGAATGGAGACAGCGGGTTAGCCGTGAACGCTATTCGCTGCGGTCGACGTCGAGCACGGTGGCATTTGTCATATCAGCTCCGGCGAGATTGGCCCGTCCTATTCTGGCACCGCGCAGGTTGGCGCCTCTCAACCGTGCCGCTTTCATATCGGCGCCCTTGAGATTGGCCGGCCAGAACCGTCCGGTGCCGGTGCCCTCCGGTGTCTTCAACTCGATCCGGCCGATATCGGCTTGGGTGAGATTCGCCTGAACGAGCAGCGCGTCGTGCAGATCGGCGCCGCGCAGATCGGTGCTCAGCATGTCGGCCTGCGTGAGATCTGCGCCGGCGAGGCTTGCCATGGTGAGCAGACAGCCACCGAGTTTGGCGCCGACGAATTTCGTGCCGTCGAACTTGGCGCCGCTGAGATCGGCGCCCGACAGGTCGAGGCCGCTGAGATCGCGGCCGGAGAAATCGAGGCGCGTGCCGCCCTGACCGCCGGTGTTGATCCAGTCCGTGTGCTGCATGATCGCGGCCTTGATGTCGGCCGGCAGGTTCTCGAACCCGCGCATGATGATGGCGCCCAGCATGTTGGCGCCGCTCAGATCGGCACCCTTGAGTGTCACGCGGCGCAGCACTGCATCGCGCAGGTCGGCGCCGTTCAGGTTGGCATTGGTGAGATTGGCACCCGTAAGATTGGCGTTCTTCAGTTTCGTCTTGGCGAGCACGGCGCCGGTGAGATCGATGCCGGTGAGATCGGCGGAGTTCAGGGTTGAGCCGCTCATGTCGGCGCCGATGGCGGACGCGCCGGAGAGGTTGATCCCGGTCATCTCGGCTTCGGACAGGTTCGCCTTGTCGAGCTTCGCGCTGTTGAGCTGTGCTCCGCGCAGATCGGTGATGCCCTTGCCGCTCCCGCCGTGCGTGGTGAGCTGGCCCGGTCTGAGGTCGGCCTCGGTCAGATTGGCCCGGGCGAGCTTCGCATTGCGCAGCTTCGCGCCGCGCAGATCCGTGCGCACCAGAATCGCCTGATTGAGCTGGGCCTCTTCGAAGTTCGCCGCGAACAGATCGGCCTGGCTGAAATCGGCCTCGATCAGCGTGGCCTTGGAAAAATTGGCGCCGGTCAGAATTGCGGAATTCAGACGGAGCTTGTTGAGCTTGAGTCCGGAGAGATTGGCTTGCCGGATGACCGCGCGGATACCGCCGGCCTGGCCGTCGAGATAGGCCGTGTGATTGTGCAGAAGAGTGACCAGCTGGTCCGGCGTCACGCCAAAAAAACCTGATGCATAGTTGATTTATGCAACAGTTTAACAACAATCAAAATGAAGTTAAAAGCGTTAGATCAGACTCTGGGGGATAGCGCCTACATGAGTATCGCCCAGAGGATCGGCAACAGGATCGCCGTGGCGAGCGCGTTGAGGCCCATCGCGAGACCGGAGAAAGCGCCGGCAACCTCGTTGACCTGCAACGCGCGCGCGGTGCCGATGCCGTGGCTCGCGGTTCCCATTGCAACGCCGCGCGCCGCCCAGTCGCGCACGCGCAGCAGATCCAGCAGCTTCGGTCCCAGCATCGCGCCGATGATGCCGGTCAGGATCACCAGCACCGCTGTCAGCGACGGCAGGCCGCCCAGCCGCTCGGCGATGCCCATCGCCACCGGCGCCGTCACCGATTTCGGCGCGAGGGCGACCAGCGCATCGCGCGATCCGCCCAGCGCCCATGCAATCGCGACGGCGGACACCGACGCCGCGAGCGAGCCGACGATGATGCTGGCGAGCAGGGCCGGCAGCGAGCGGCGCACCGTTGCCACCTGGCGATAGAGGGGAATGGCGAGTGCGACTGTCGCCGGGCCCAGCAGGAAGTGTACGAACTGCGCGCCTTCGAAATAAGTCGCGTAGCTGGTTCCAGTCACGAACAGCATTGTGACCAGCAACACCACGGCGGTCAGCACCGGATTGAGCAGCGGATTCATCCCGGCGCGGCGGTAAAGCCGGAGGCCCGCGACATAGGCCGCCAGGGTCAGCGTCAGATGCAGCAGCGGACTGGCGCTGAGATAGACCCAGATGTCGCGGAATTCCTCGAGCGGGTTCATGGCTTGCGGTTCTCCGGATCGGAGCGCGGGCCGATGCGCTGCATGACCAGCGCCGTGACCGCCACGGCGATGAGCGTGCTGGCGACGAGGGCGACGGCGATCGGCAGCCAGTCGCGGCCGAGCAGGCCGGCATGCAGCATCACGCCAACGCCGGCCGGCACGAACAGCAGCGAGAGATTGCCAAGCAGCGCATCGGCAACGCCGGCGAGCTCGTCGGGCAGCCCGCCCTTGACGACCAGACCGGCGAACAGCAACGCCATGCCACAGACGGGACCGGGGATCGGCAGATGCGTCGCCGCGACGACCAGCTCGCCCGCAAGCTGGCAACAGAGAATGAGTGTCAGGTAGTTGAGCATGAAAAATCCTCAGCGCGGCGGCGGACGGCCGCCGGGTCCGCCCGGTGGTGGGCGTCCACCGGGACCGCCGCGCGGCGGCCCTTTATCGAAACTCGAATCGGGCGTTCCGACGAAGCAGCGCGGGATCAGCGGGAAGCCGGCGGTGATGACGTAGTAATAGGTGCCGGACGGATATTCCGGCGTGACGCCGCTCCGGCCGTTGCATTCGTCGAGATCGCCGCTGCCGGATGCGTACTCCCAATCCTGCGTGTAGTAGCCGTTATAGGCGCCGCCCGGTCCACCGGGCCTAGTTCCCGTTTTCAGCCGCCAGCTTGAGCGCAACTCCACCAGCGCGCCCTGCGCCGCGCCGGCATTGCGATACCCGGCCGGCGCGTAAATCGGAAAGCCGTCGGCGGCATAACCGATCAGCAGCGGTGTTTCGCGCTGCGTCAGCCGCTCGATCACGCCGACCGGCAGCGCGTGATAGTGATAGCTGCCGTCCGGCTGCACATGCGCGTTGTGGCGATCGAGGCCGAGATCGAGCGCGCCGCCCATGGCTTCGATGCTCCAGCCGCTGCGCGGATCGCTGTTCCAGTTCTCGGCGGTGAAGGGATCGAACGGCACGCCGTTGATGGCGACACCGAAATTGCTGCTGCGGCGGAGCGGCGTCAGTTGAGCCGCCGGAAGCGGCACCAGCGGGACGCGGAAGCGGTGGTTCTGCGGCGCGATGCGGTTGGGATTGTTGCGATTGGGAAAGGCGCCGGTGTCGTGATCCGGCAGCCCGTCGCTGCTGATGAAGCGGTAACCGCCTTGGGTGTCAATCCGCACCGTCACGGCGGCGCCGGCGGGCGCGATTAGCGAGAGCCAGGAGAGGTCGGGTCCCGCCGGCTGCGCGTGGTGCGTGGTCTTCACGCCATGGGCGAAGCAAGGCGCCGCCGACAGCGCCGCCGTCGCGGCCGTCGCGGCCAGGATCGCGGCCAGGCATCGCAGATGTCGCATGATCATCCCCCGTCCAAAACCGGCCCGCCACCCTACTCCGTTCAGGGAACCCGGCGGAAGAAGGCGCGTTTCCAATGCGCTATGAGCCCCGACGCCTGCGCATCTCCGACGAACGAGGCAGATGCCGCTTCGTTCGCGCCACTTCTCGTGCCCAGCCGGACCTGCTGGCGCATCGAGCGCGCCACCCGTGCCACGGTGATCGTCGACGGGGCCGCCTTTTTTGAGGCGGCGCATGACGCGATGGTGCGGGCGCGTCATTCCATTCTCATCGTCAACTGGGATTTCAACCACCGCCTGCGCATGGTGCCGCCGGTGGACGGCAAGCGCATACCGCGCCTCGACAAGCTGTTCCGCCGCCTGGTGCGGCATCGGCGGCGGCTGCAGATCCATGTGCTGAAGTGGAAATCGCCGCTCGCCTTCGACTTCCGCAAGCGGACCCTGCCGTTCCAGATTCTCAACTGGCTGTCGCGTCGGCGCATCCATTACCGGCTCGACAGCAATCACCCGATGACGGGCTCGCAGCACCAGAAGCTGGTGGTGATCGACGATGCGATCGCGTTCTGCGGCGGCATGGATCTCACCGATGCGCGCTGGGACACCAGCCGCCATCTCGACGGCGATCCCAGGCGCAAGGGGCCGCGCGGCGAGGACAATCCGCCGTTCCACGATCTGATGGTCGCCGTCGACGGCCCCGCGGCGCGGGCGCTGGGCAATCTCGCGCGCGAGCGCTGGCTGCGCGCCACCGGCGAAACGCTGGCACCACCGCCGCTGGGCAACGATCCGTGGCCGGGCTTCCGCCGCCCGGATTTCACCGACATCGATATCGGGATCGCGCGCACCGAACCGCAATGGGACGGCCGCAGCGAAGTGCGCGAGGTCGAGGCGCTGAACCTCGAAGCGATCGCCGCCGCGCGGCACACCATCTATATCGAAAACCAGCATTTCGCCTCGCGCGCCATCTACGAAGCCTTGCGCGGCTCGCTCGAAAAGCCCGAAGGGCCGGAGATCGTCGTTGTCGGCCCCGAGAAATGCCCGGGCTGGTTCGAGGAGAAGGTGATGGGCGAGGCGCGCAACCAGATCGTCTGCCGCCTGCGCTCGATGGATCGCCATAACCGCTTCCGCATCTATGTCCCGCAGACGGCGCAGGGCCAGCCGATCGTGGTGCATTCGAAATGCCTGATCGTCGACGACCGGCTGCTGCGCGTCGGCTCCTCGAACTTCAACAACCGCTCCATGGGCTTCGACACCGAATGCGACCTGGCGATCGAGGCGGCGCCCGGCGACACCGCCGTGCGCGACTGCATCACGGCGATCCGCAACGGGCTGCTGGCCGAGCATCTGGGTGTCTCGCGCGAGAAATTCGCGGGCGAGCTGGCCGATCGCGGGTCGCTGATTGCCACCGTCGAGCGGCTGATCCGCGATAGCGGCCGCACGCTCTATCCGCTGAAATCGTCCGGGGACGCGAGCCCCGACCAGCCGATCGCCGACAGCCTCTTCGATCCCGAACATGCCGACCGCGTGAGCGGCGGGTAGCGCCCAAAAGAAAACCGGCGCGGAAGCATTTCCGCGCCGGTTTCCGTCAGTCCGTTGAAAGCAGACTTATTGCGGCTCGATCTTCGCGAGCTGGTAGAGCCGCTTGTACTTCGCGACCTCGTCGACCGCGAACTTCTTGAGGTCGAGATTGCCGCGCGGGAAGGGATCGATACCCGACGCCATGAAGAACTTGCGGGTTTCTTCCGCCTTCACCATCGGGTCCACCATGTCCTGGAGCGTCTTGACGATCGCCGGCGGCAGGTTCGCCGGGCCGAACAGCGCCCACCAGCCGGTCACGTCGAAATCGGCAGGGAAGCCGGATTCAGCCATGGTCGGGACGTTCGGCAGCGATGCCGCGCGGACATTCGCCGTGACCGCGTGCGCGCGCAGCCGTCCGGCCTCGATGTGACCGACCGCGAGGCCCGGATCCATGAACACGAAGTCGAGTTCGCCGGCCAGCAGATCGACCAGCGATGTCTGAGCGCTGCTGTAGGGCACCTGGATCATCTGGATCCCGGTCAGGTTCTTGAAATACTCGCTGGAGATCGTCGCCGTGGTGGTGGAGCCGCCGGTCTTGAGCGGCGTCTTGCTCTCCTTCGCCCATTTCGTGAGGTCGGCGGCCGACTTGATGTCGGGCGTTTTCGCCGGATTGGTGACCAGGATGAAGGAGAGGCGCGTCAGCGTGGTGATCAGCGTCAGGTCGTTGACCGGATCGAAGATCGGCTTCTTGAAGTGCGCGAGATGGCTCGACTGCGCGCTGCCGGGACCGACCAGCAGCGTGTAGCCATCCGGCCGCGCCTGCGCGGTCGCCTGCGCGGCGAGCGCGCCGAGCACGCCGACCTTGTTCTCCACGTTCGCGCGCTGCCCGGGGATCGCGCTCAGCTTCTCGGCATAATAACGGCAGATCAGGTCGCCGCCGCCGCCGGCGGGAAATCCGCACATGACGGTGATCGTCTTGGCGGTCGGATAGGCCTGCGCCTGCGCCGCCTGCGGGGCGATGCTGAGCACACCCGCGAGAACGGCCGGGACAATGGCCGGCATGAAACGTCGAAGCATGTTGGTCATCGGGGTTCCTCCTGTTTCCAGCGCGGGGCTCGATGCCCCGTCTTTCTGGGGAGGATTATCGGGGAGTCGGGCTTATCAGGCAAGCTGATAAAGAAATCAGGGTGGCTGATATCGACGGCGCTTTCACCGGCGCGGCGCGTATGAAAAAAGAAGGATCGCCAGCCGCTTCGCTCTTTTGGTAGCATCGCCGCTACGATCTGCAACCAGTGGGGGCGGGCATGCGCGTGTGGGTGATCGGGGCGGCGTTGCTTGCCCTTCTGTCGGGCTGCGAGACGGCGGGGAACAGCCGCTTTCTCAGGACCGAAACGGCAGACGATACGTACCGCCGAATCGACTTTCCGTTTACGACCAATCTCAGCGGCACCTACACCGTCTCGAGCTACTACACGCTCTTCGAGCATCAGGGCCGCACGGCGATCTGCGGCTATGTCGTGAACGGGATGACCGGCTGCGACGGCAACCTGACGGAAGAATGGTTCAAGCAGGCGCGCTTCACGCTGGACGGCAAGCCGATCGGCACGGGAAGCTATGCGCTGATCTCGCGCCCCAACCCGGAAGGCAAATACCAGGCGCGCTGCGTCGAGACGGATGTGCCCTGGGATGCGAAATACCAGCGCGGCGTGAGCTGGCTGCGTGCCTTCGGTCAGAGCGTGATGATCCGGTGCTGATGCGCGCGGCCCGGCAGGGCTGAGCGTCACGTGATCTGCGGCAGCCGGGATAGCGGCCTTTCCATTCCAGCTTCTTCTTGGCAAGGGCGCGGCGTGTTTTTGACGTCGCGGGGTGACGACGGTGTTGTCAGGGTGACCACTGTGTTGTGATGACCGCTGTGCCTTCCGCACCGGACAGCGGATCGCCCGATCTGCTAGGCTCGGCCCCAAGAAAAACCCGAGGAGGAAACGATGAAATTAACGAACGCGCTGATTGCGCTCGCCGCGATGTCGGCCGCCGCTTTTGCCGGGACGGCGTCCGCGCAGGACTATCCGACCAAGCCGGTGCGCCTTCTGGTGCCGGCGGCGGTGGGCGGAAATCCCGATTTCGTCGGCCGCGTGCTGGCCGACAAGCTGACCGCGGCTTTTGGCGGCCGTCATGCCTTCTTCGTGGAGAACGCGCCGGGTGCGGGCGGCCTGCTCGCCGCCGAGCAGCTCTCCAAGGTGGCGGCCGACCCGCATCACCTGATGCTCGGCGAATCCG
Organism: Alphaproteobacteria bacterium; assembly: GCA_965279355.1. Taxonomy (GTDB): domain Bacteria; phylum Pseudomonadota; class Alphaproteobacteria; order CACIAM-22H2; family CACIAM-22H2. The sequence continues at coordinate 3,239,875 of OZ257155.1, forward strand.
GCGCGATGGGCATTGCGGTCACGCTCACGCCGACCAAATCCTTCGATCCCTTGAAGGACTTCACGCCGATCACCGCCCTTGCTTCGGTGTCGGTCGTGCTCGGCGTTCATCCCGATGTGAAGGCGTCGACCCTGCAGGAATTCATCGCGGCGGCGAAGGCGAAGCCGGGCGCCCTCAACTTCGGCTCGATCGGTGCCGGCTCCTTCCATCACCTGACGATGGAACTGCTGATCTCGCGCGCCGATATCAAGATGACGCACATCGCCTATCGCAGCGGCGCCGACCTCGTGCGGGCGCTGCTCGCCGGCGAGATCCAGGCCGGCTGGGCCGGCATCCCCAACCTGCAGCAGGCGGTCGGCAACGGCACGCTGAAGGCGGTCGCCATCAGCACGCATGTCCGCTCGAAGACGATGCCCGCCGTCCCGACCGTGGCGGAGCAGGGCTTCCCCGGCTTTGCGATGGCGACGACGATGGGCCTCGTGGGGCCGAAGGGCATCCAGCCTGCGATCGTCGCGCGGCTGCAGGCCGCCACGGCGAAGGCGCTGCGCGAGCCGGATGTCGCGGCCCGCATGGAGCAGCTCAGCATGAACCTGGTGGAAAACGGCACCGCGCATTACCAGCAGTTCCTGCGCGACGACATCCAGCGCTTCGCCGAGGCGATCAAGGCCGCCGGCATCAAGCCGGAGCAGTAAGACAGCATCGGGCAGCAGGTGCGTGGCCGAAGATGAAGTGCGTCTTCGCCACGCCCTCGCGCACCCTGCTGGCGATGCCCTACTGGGTCGCGGAAGATAAAGGCTTCTTCCGCGACGAAGGCATCGACGCGTCGCTGGAGATCGCGCCCATCCCCGCGATCAAGGACGGCCTCCGCTCCGGCGCGCTGCTGATGTCGATCGACTCCCCCGAAGGCTTCATCCTCGATGCCGCACAGGGTGGCCCGCTCCGCATCCTCGCCGGCAGCACGAGCCGCCCGCCGCTCTATCTGATCGTGCAGCCGGAGATAAAGCGGATCGCCGACCTGAAGGGAAAGCGCTTCGGCGTGATCTCACTTGAAGAGGGCAGCTCGCAACTCATCGCGAAGATGATGAGCGTCGAAGGCATGCCACCCGGCACCTACGAAGTGGCGCAGGTCGGCTCCGCCCCGGTGCGCGCGCGCCTGCTCGCCGAACGCGCCATCGACGCCTGCCTGCAACCGATGCCGCTCCAGGCTGAGGCGGAAGACGCCGGCTTCACCAACCTCGCCTGGGCGGGTACGTACGAGCCGGACTACCAGTTCTCGACCATCAACGGCATGGAAGGCGGCGACAAGGCGGTGAAGGTGGCGGCGCTGACAGCACTGCTGCGCGGGCACCGGTATGGGATGGAGCATCCGGACGAAGCGGCCGTGATCGTCGCGGAGAAGATGAGCACGAAAGTCGCGTTGATCGCGCGCTGCCTGCATGAGGCGAAGCGGATCGTTCTGTTTGATGAGACGCTGAACGTGTCGGAGCGTGGGTTGCGGGTCGTGATTGACGGTCTTCGCGCGAAAGGCCGCGTCGCGGGTGAAGCCGCGGAGATTGCTGCGCGATGTGTCGAAGCCGAGAGCCTGTCACTGGCGCGGCGGTTGTTAAGTTAGAAGGGGAGGCCGAGGGCTTGTTCCTCCAAGATGCTTAAGGTGCTGGCCTAATTTGTACCGCGAGATTGCCCGCATTTGCGCTAGTCCAAGTGTCTCCGAAATAAGGGGCTCCGAACGCTTTCCTCTAGCCTCAGGCCAACGGGAAAGCGACGTAATGTTGTGCCGACAACGCGGTTATATGGGGGCAGATCACCCAATCTATCCCCAACTATCTATTGTGGTAATGCTTGAGTTGATATACTAGGGGATTGATTTTTTGCCGAGTCGTGCCGAGTTGTTGAGGGGATCAGAGCCTTGCTTCGCTCTCTCATTCGTAAAGGGCTTGACTCTGTTCCTTCCGCCCCCCATTCATGCGCCCTTTGGGCCTCAGCCAAGAGGATCGTCTTCCTATGTCACAACCCAAAGCCAAGGGTTCCGAGCCTGCACGGACCACTAGTCGCGCAGGTAGAGCAACAAAGTCAAAGCGTAAAGTACGCGCGAATGCTCTCTCGGAAAAGTTGCACGCGGCCCATCAAGCAATTGAGAAACTGCACGCCGATAGCTACGTCTCACCGGAGCGTCGGCGCATCCCGTTTACAGTCTAAGGGCGACACGTGCCTAACAAGCCCTATGAGGTCGTCAATTATACTCGTGACGATCTCATAGGGCTTTTTGTTAAGGGTTCTTTCAATGGGAATGGCCACGGCCATGTTCCCCGCAAGCCCCAAGTTGCCTATTTAGCCGATTACTGCTCCGAGATTGGCGTTCGTACTCTAGTTTATGAACGAGAGTATTTGGACGTTCATTTTTCAGAAGATCACAGCGGCTACTATGTTCGCTGCTTCACGAATTACCCGAAACTGTGCTCTCGCATTCATCTGTTTGCTGAAGCGTTTGACGACGCATTTCTGACAGACATTCTTACAGGGAAGAAACAACTCGATATTGTGCAGCAGCTCAAATATCGGGGCTTCATGGTTGTCAAACCACTTCCTGAAACAGTCGTTGGAAGAACATGCGTCGTCCCGAATTTCAAGACCTATAAAAACGCTATTTTCCCAACGCTACGGCCCTATAGGGCTAACTTCTTCGGCATCGATCTCGAGTTGAGGTCACTTCCATTTCAGGAGCAAGATCGTGAGGTGGCTGCGTGCGCCACAAGTGCCCTTTGGTCGGTGTTGCACGGCACTGCGAGCCTATTTCAGCACCGTACATTATCGCCTCTTGAGATTACGCGGAACGCCTTATCGAAATGGCCGATGTATGGCCGAGCTCTTCCAAACGATGGCCTCGATGTTTATCAAATGGCGGGGGTCGTGCGTCACGTCGATCTTGAGGTCGATCTTTTTTCGGTACGTGAGCAGTATCTATTGCAAGCAAGCGCGTATGCATATCTGAGAGGCGGAGTACCGTTGATCTTGGCTATTGATTTCAATCTCGATCCCAATAAAGGATCGCCTGAACTTCATGCAGTAGCTCTAGCTGGGTACGAACTTCGAAAATCGGCACCAGTACCCATCTCGCCAAATAATTTTCAATTACGAGCGACTAGAGCGGACGTGTTGTTTGCCCACGACGACGGCGTCGGTCCCTTTGCGGCATTGGAGATCACCGCTAAGAACCAGATCATTACCCAATGGCGGGACGATAACGGCGCTCTGAAAAATGCGTTTGCAGAACAGCTCCTGGTTCCGCTCTACCAGCAGATTAGAACTCCGTTCAAGGATATTCTGGCGGCGGTCATGGAGTTAGACGTTGTCTTGGAATACATGGGGACGGATCGTGGCCTGACCGTCCTGGCGGATCGCATTGAGTGGGACATTTTTTTGACGGAAGTAACCAATCTCAAGCGAGAGGTTCGCGAGGACATCGCAATTGCTGAGGATCAGAAACTCAAGCTTCTTGTGGCCAGTTGGCCAAAATTCCTCTGGAGGGCTGTTGGCTATATCGCAGCAGATCGAAAATTCGATCTGTTGTTTGACGCAACTGATTTATTGCAAGGGAAGCAGATCCTTCACACCATATCTTACGATCAAAAACTCGAAACGGCCGTCGCCCAAGAGTTGAAGACTATCGATTATGTTCAAGCTGTTAAGCTTGGCCTTACTGAAAAAATTCTGGAACATTTCAAGTCGCTGCCTTAAGCGATGCCGCCCGCGTGATTTGAGTCACTACGTGATCATGTGCCGTGATGTTGGCATTTCGCAGCCACTCCGGCCATTAAGGGCGAATGCGATTTCGGCGTAACCGTGGTGTATGTGTGCCGCTGTGCTGCATCGCGCAGTAGAATCCAAACGGATTAAAATTGTATCCAAAAGTGGGTTGACTCCGCCCTAGGCCCGCCTATTCTCCCCGGCAATAAGCATTATCGTCCCGGGAGAACGCAATTTTGTATCCAATTCAGCCTCATCAGCCCCTTTTGCCTGCGCGGTCCCCATGACCACGCAGCAGGCGCGGGTGGTCGTGCAGTTGCGCGAGATGGTGTTGCGGGGGGAGCTTCCCGCCGGGGAGCGGCTGACCGAGGAGGCGCTGGCCGAGCGGCTCAAGGTGTCGCGCACGCCGATCCGCGCGGCGCTGCCCGTGCTTGCCCAGGAAGGGCTGCTTACGCCGTCCGAGACGCGCGGCTATTTCGTGCGCGCGTTTTCCTCGCAGGATGTCTGCGACGCGCTTGATCTGCGTGGGCTGATCGAGGGCATGGCCGGGCGGCTGGTCGCCGAGCGTGGTGCATCGCCGGCCCTTCTCAAGGATCTGCGCGATTGTCTCGCGGAAGGCGATGCGTTCTTCGCCGCGACGCCGGCCCCGCGCAGCGATGAAGAGCCCTATATGGACATGAACGGGCGCTTCCACATCCTGATCATGGAAGCGGCCGGCAGCCGTGTGCTGAGCGATGCGCTGGCGCAGAACAGCCGCATTCCGTTCGCCTCGCCGACCTCGTTCGCCTTCGGCGATCTGTCGCCTGCGGCGACGCATGAACTTCTCCACTACACCCACCGCCAGCATCACGCCATCGTCGGCGCGCTGGCGCGCGGCGAGTCCGCGCGGGTCGAAGCCCTGCTGCGCGAACATGCGCAGCCGGTGAAGGACAGCCTCAACCTCAACGCGACGCAAGACCGGCTGGGAACGGTCCCGCTTCGCGCCACTTCCCTGAAGTCCCAGCCAATGATGAGAGTCGTTTACCCATGAGCCACAAGATCAATCCCCCGTTCCGCGCCGACCATGTCGGCAGCTTCCTGCGTCCGAAGAACCTTCTTGAGGCGCGCGACCAGAACAAGGCGGGCAAGCTGTCCGCCGCCGATCTGCGCAAGGTCGAAGATGAGGCCATCAAGGGCATCATCAAGTTCCAGGAAGACCTGGGCGTGAAGTCGGTCACCGACGGCGAATTCCGCCGCACCTTCTTCCACATCGACTTCCTCGAGCAGCTTGCCGGTGTCGAGATGAAGGGCGGCATGCAGGTGCAGTTCAAGACGGCCGGCAAGACGATCGAGATGCAGCCGCCGATGCTCTACGTCACGGGCAAGGTGAAGCATGTGAAGCCGATCGAGGTGGAGAACTTCAAGTTCGTGAAGGCGAACACCAAGAAGGGCACGCCGAAGATGACGATCCCCTCGCCGACCATGCTGCACTTCCGCGGCGGCCGCGGTGCCATCGACGAGAAGGCCTATCCGGATATCGAGGAGTTCTACAGCGACGTCGCCAAGGCCTATCAGACCGAGATCAAGCTGCTCGCCGATGCCGGCTGCACCTATCTGCAGATGGACGACACCAACCTCGCCTATCTCTGCGATCCGAAGATGCGTGAGGGTGCCAAGTCGCGCGGCGACGATCCCAACGCGCTGACGCATCGCTATGCCAAGCTGATCAACGCGGCACTTGAGGGCAAGCCGGCCAACATGGCGATCGGCATCCATCTCTGCCGCGGCAACTTCCAGAGCGCCTGGGCCGCCGAGGGCGATTACGAGCCGGTGGCTGAAGCGCTGCTCAACGAGATGAACGTCGACACGTATTTCCTGGAGTACGACGACGCACGTTCGGGCGGCTTCAAGCCGCTGCGCTTCCTGCCCAAGGGCAAAACGGTCGTGCTGGGCCTCGTGTCCTCCAAGCTGGAGGGCATGGAGTCCAAGGACGAGATCAAGAAGCGCATCGAGGAAGCGGCCAAGTACGCCCCGCTCGACCAGCTCTGCCTGTCGCCGCAATGCGGCTTCTCGTCGACCGTCCACGGCAACGACATTGCCGCCGATGTGCAGGGGCGCAAGCTGAAGCTGGTGCAGGAAATCGCCCGCGAGGTCTGGGGCGAAGCCTGAGCCTTACCCACGGCACCCTGCCGCTATTTTTCTCCGTCACCCCCCGGCTTGACCGGGGGGCCCATCTGCATCCGGATGGGTGCCGCCTATGAAGATGGGTGCCCCGATCAAGTCGGGGCATGACGAGGGATAGAAAAGCGGATGGGTGCCGCCCTCGGGCTCGACCCGAGGGGCAAGTCGGGGCATGACGAAGAATAGAAGCGGGAGGGTGAGATTGGTCTCGTCGCTCCGGTCTGTCACCCCGCACTTGATGCGGGGTCCATCGCGCCGCTTGTGACATGGACCCCGCGTCAAGCGCGGGGTGACGAAAAAAATCAGGGAGAGAAACATGAAGCGCAGCACGCACAAGATCCTGACGACCCATGTCGGCAGCCTGCCGGAGCCAAACGGGCTGCATGCCAAAACTCCCGATTATGAGGATCGCCTGAAGGCGGCGGTGGCTGCGGTCGTGAAGCAGCAGCGCGACATCGGCCTCGATGTCATCAACGAGGGCGAATACACCAAGGCCGGCGACTGGCTGTCCTATATGGACAGCCGCTTTGGCGGTTATTCCGAGCGCGGCCTTGTCGGCACGCCGCTCCTGATGCAGGGCAAGGACCGCGAGGACTTCGCGGATTTTTATAAATACGCCAGCGAGAAGGGCACGCTGTTCTATTCGCCGGGCGAACAGATCAAGCTGCGCCGCCCCAACTGGGTGTGCACGGGTCCCATCACCTATCAGGGCGAGGCGGCGACGGCGCGCGAAATCGCGATCCTGAAATCGCTGGTGCCGGCGGAGGACGCGTTCCTCACCACCACCGCGCCGGCCAGCCTCGAGGTCTATCGCCAGAACGAGTTCTACAAGTCGGAAGAGGAATACGTCTACGCGATCGCCGAGGCGATGCGGTTCGAATACGAGCAGGTCGCGAATTCAGGCCTGATCCTGCAGGTCGACGATGCGTGGCTGCCGGCCCTCTGGGACCGCATCGGCATGAAGATGGGGCTGGAGGCCTTCCGCAAACGCTGCGCGATGCGCATCGAGGCGCTGAACCATGCGCTGCGCAACATCCCGGAAGAGAAGATCCGCTATCACCTCTGCTGGGGCAGCTGGCACGGGCCGCACGCGCATGACATCGAGATCAGGCATCTTGTCGATCTGATGCTCAAGGCGAAGGCACAGGCCTATCTGGTCGAGGGCGCCAATGCGCGGCACGACCATGAATACGCGGTCTGGGAAAATGTGAAGCTGCCGGCGGGGAAGATCATCGTTCCCGGCGTCATCACTCATGCGACCGACGTCATCGAGCACCCGGAGCTCGTCTCGCAACGCATCCAGCGTTACGCGAAGCTGGTGGGTCGCGAAAACGTGATTGCCGGCGCGGATTGTGGGTTCGGCGGCCGTTCGCATCCACAGATAGCGTGGGCGAAGCTGAAAGCGTTAACCGAAGGCGCGGCCCTCGCCAGCAAGGCGCTGGGTTTTGGTTGATTCGGAAGAAAACCCGGACAGTCGATTTTCGCTGACTGGTTAACACATTCAAAGGTAGGCGCCGCTGAGACGCACACGATAGTTGCGCGTGACAACAGCCCGTAATTTGACAGAAGTCAAAACAGGTTATTCAATCAAATTGAGTATCCGGGGAACGCGCGCGCAGGAGGCGGGGTGGCGTCACAATCCGTGTCGGATGGCCGTAAGGCCTCTGCCGAGACAAGGGCCAGCCTCGAAGCGCTGATCGCGGTGATTCCCGATGGCGCGCTGGTGGTTGATGCGACCGGACACATCCTTTTTTCCAATGCTTTCAGCGAGAAAATCTTCGGCTATCGTCCGGGTGAACTGAACGGCCATGAGATCGGCCTGCTGATGCCGGCTCTGGCGGGCGCCACGCCGGCCGACGTCCCGCACGACCCGACCACACCGCTGGCCGGCATCGGCCGCCGCAAGGGCGGCGCGACATTTCCGGTCGAAGTGACGGGCGGCGAGGTCGTGTGGGGCGGGCAGACCCTGTCGCTGCGCATCATCCGCGATGTGACGGCCCGCGATTCCAACGAAAGCGAACTCGCCGCGGCGCGCGACACCGCCATCGCCGCCAGCATCGCCAAGACGCACTTCCTGGCGCAGATGAGCCACGAGCTGCGCACGCCGCTGAATGCGATCCTCGGCTTTTCGGAAATGATTGGGCATCAGCTCTACGGGCCGGTCAGTCCGCAGCGTTATGCCGACTATATCGGCCATATCGTGACCAGCGGCCGGCACCTGCTGTCGCTGATCGACGACCTGCTGGATATCTCGCGGATCGAAGCCGGCAAGTTCGAGCTGCACGAGGACACGATCGACCTTGCCGAGGTGATCCAGTTCGCGGTGCTGTCGGTGGAGACCTTGCGGCGGCCCAAGGGCATCGTCATCACCACGTCGCTGCCGCCCGTGCGCCCGATCCTCAAGGCCGATCCCCGCCTGTGCCGCCAGATGGCGGCGAATCTCCTGTCGAACGCGGTCAAGTTCACCCCGGCCAACGGCCAGGTCGGGGTCACCGTGGCCGACCGGTCCGACGGCGGGCTCGACTTCGCGGTCAGCGATACCGGCATCGGCATCGATCCCGAACTGCTGCCCCAGCTTGGCCGGTTCTTCGTGCAGGTGAAGGACTCCTACACCGTCAACACCGAAGGCACCGGGATCGGCCTGGCCCTGACCAAGAAATTCGCGGAGCTGCATGGCGGCCGGTTCCGCATCGAAAGCGAACCCAACCGCGGCACCCGCGTCACCATCGGCTTCCCGCCCTCGCGGTGTTCGCGCAGCTAAGTCCCGTATAGCGGCGCTTTCAAGTTCTTCCGTATTTATGATCTGTCATCCCAGCGAAAGCTGGGACCCAGCCGTTGGGTGGTCGTCACAGGGACGTTCCAGGGTGACTGCGTCGAGGTCGGGTTATCTGGGTCCCAGCTTTCGCTGGGATGACAATCAATTTTTGAACATATGACGGTCGTTGAATATTGGGATGACAGACGGCGGGAATACCGCTGCGTTCCCTTCCGTTATTTGTCCATGGCCTTTTACGTCTACATTCTCGCCAGCGGGCGGAATGGAACGCTTTATATCGGCGTGACGAACGATTTGGTGCGTCGCGTTGCCGAGCATAAGGATGGGGCTGTCGAGGGGTTTACGAAACAGTATGCCGTCAACCAGCTCGTCTATTTCGAACAACATGATGCGATCGAGGGTGCGATCCTGCGGGAGAAGCAGATGAAGGCATGGCGGCGGGCCTGGAAGCTTTCGCTGATCCAGGATCAAAATCGCCGATGGCGCGATCTCTATGAAGAGATATGCCGCTAACTTTCGCGCCCGCCATCGCGACTAACCCACTCTGTCATCCCAGCGAAAGCTGGGACCCAGCCGTTGGGTGGTCGTTACAGGGACGTTCCAGGGTGACTGCGGAGAGGTCGGGTTACTTGGGTCCCAGCTTTCGCTGGGATGACAATAATTTTTGAACCTATGACAGTTGTTGCGTGTTGGGGCGACAGTGTTGAACCTGTCCCCTATCGCGCCAACTGCAGCTCACCATGCGGCTGCAGGTCCTTCAGGTCCGGCGCCACCTTCTCGCCGAACAGGCGGATCGAGTTCTCCATCTTCTCGGGCGTTGCGTAGTCGCGTCCGGCGTGGAAGTGCAGGGTGCCGAAGCCGCCGACGTCGCGATGGAAGTCCTCGATCATCTGGGTGACGGTTGCCGGGCTGCCGATCAGCAGATTGCCGATGTCGCACAGATAGTCGAAGTTGATGTCGTCGAACGTGCCGCCGGCCGGGATGCGGTCCTGCTGATGCCACGGCGTATTTGCGACTTCCCAGCGGATGGTTTCGTTGTAGCAGTCGCGCATGTCGTCGCGCGCCTGCTTGTCGGTATCGGCAACATAGACGACGCGGCAGGCGCGGATCTGGCTGCGGTCCGCGGGCCGGCCGGCGGAGACCTGCCCTTCTTCCAGCCAGTCGCCGATATCCCGGAGCTGTCTGTTCGATGTGAAGTCGGCGGTCAGCAGCATGACGCCGAGCCGGCCGACCTGAAGCGCCGACTCGCGGGTGCGCAGGACCGAGATGCCGATCGGCACATGCGGCTTCTGGACGGACTCGATCTCGACATAGAGCTGCTTGCCGCGCCAGTGGACGCCGTCGTGATCGAACTTCTCGCCGGGGTTCTGCAGCAGGCGCAGGATCACGGGCAGCGATTCCGCCATCATGTCGCGCCGCTGCTCGGGATCGAGGCCGCGCAGGGTCAGACGCTGCGGACGAAAGCCCGGACCCATGCCCAGCATGTAACGGCCGTTGGTGATCTGGTCGCAGGCGTTGGCCTCCAGCGCGACCTGCACCGGATGATAGAAGGGAAGTGGCCGCACGCCGGTGCCCAGCATGATTCTTCTGGTCATGGCGGAGGCCTTGCTGATCAGCATCTCGGCCGGCGCCTCGTGCTCGCTGAACCACACCTCGGCGAAGCCGGCCTCTTCGGCGGCGCAGGTTTCCGCGAGATCGAGGGCCCAGCCTTCGCCCAGGCGGCGCTTGGGGCGGCGATTGTTGGAGAACAGGCCGAACTGCATTTCCATCCCCGTGTCGGCGCCGGCTGTGTGCCAGCATTGAGCGGCACTGTACGCCGGGCGGGTGTTCCAAAGGAACAGGGCTCCCAAGGAACAGGGTCCCCAAGGAACAGGGTCCCCAAGGAACAGGGTCAAGGGGGCCTGCGTTGAGAGTGGGCAGGGTAGAGGGCTCCGTTGGGGCCGGCGATCGGAGTGTTCCCGTGGCGACGCAGAAGCTTTCGACCTATCGCGCCAAACGTGATTTCAAAAAGACCGCGGAGCCCAGCGGCCGCGCGGCCGTCGCGCCGTCGCATGCGCTGCGCTATGTCATCCAGAAGCACGATGCCACCCGGCTGCATTACGACCTGCGGCTGGAACTTGATGGCGTGTTCAAGTCATGGGCGGTGACGCGCGGTCCCTCGCTCGATCCGCAGGACAAGCGTCTTGCCGTCGAGGTCGAGGATCATCCGCTCGATTACGGCGACTTCGAGGGCACGATCCCCAAGGGTCAGTACGGCGGCGGCACCGTGCAGCTCTGGGATCGTGGCGCGTGGATTCCCGAGGGCAATCGTTCCCCGGAAGAGCAGCTGAAGAAGGGCGACCTGAAATTCACGATGGAGGGCGAGCGCCTGCACGGCAGCTGGGTGCTGGTGCGCATGCGCAACGACCGCGACGGCAAGGGCAGGCGGAACAACTGGCTGCTCATCAAGCATCGCGACGACGCGGCAAAGGAGGGGCGCGGCGATGCCGTCCTCAAGGACGACCGCTCGGTGGCGTCGGGGCGCACGATGGCGCAGATTGCCGAAGGCAAAGGCCGGGGGCCGAAACCGTTCATGCTGACATCGCGCAAGGTGACGAAGCCGGATGCGGTCTGGCAGTCCAATCGCGACGCCGATGCGGCGCCCGCCGCCCCGAAGAAAACGAAAGCCAGGGCGAAGACGCGCGGCCGATCGGCGATGCCGGATTTCATCGAGCCGCAGCTGGCGCAGCTGGTCGACCGGCCGCCATCCGGCGCCGGCTGGGCGCATGAGGTGAAGCTCGACGGCTATCGTCTCCAGCTTCGGGTCGAGAACGGCAAGGCGACCCTGCGCACCAGGACTGGACTCGACTGGACAGGAAAATTTTCCGGTATTGCCAAGGCGGCGGCCAGACTGCCCGACGGCATCTACGACGGCGAGGCGGTCGCGCTAAATGCAGCAGGGGCCCCGGATTTTTCGGCTTTGCAGGCCGCGTTGTCAGCGGGCCGCACCGACGCCCCGGTCTTCTGCGTTTTCGATTTGATACATAATATGAGCGAACTGAGCGAACTGAGCGAACTGCCGCTGGAAAAGCGCAAGGCGCGGCTGGAGAAAATCCTAAAGCCGTTCGGCGACAAAGGCGCGCTCCGCTATGTCGATCACTTCGTCACGGCGGGCGACGCGCTCCTCAAATCGGCCTGCGATCTCACCTTCGAAGGGATCGTCTCCAAGCGTCTGGGCGAGCCTTATAAATCCGGGCGCGGCGGCGACTGGCTGAAATCGAAATGCCGCGCCGGTCATGAAGTGGTGATCGGCGGCTGGACCAGCGAAGGCGGGCGTTTCCGCTCGCTGCTGGTCGGCGTCTACAAGGGCAGGGACCTGATCCCGGTCGGGCGTGTCGGCACCGGCTACAGCCAGTCGAAGGTGAAGCAACTGCTGCCGCGACTGAAGGCGCTTGAGACCGATCGCAGTCCGTTCAAGGGCAGTCTGCCGGGCAAAGGCGTCACGATCCACTGGGTGAAGCCCGAGCTGGTGGCCGAGATCGAATTCGCCGGCTTCACCGGCGACGGCATGGTGCGCCAGGCAGCGTTCAAAGGTCTGCGCGAAGACAAGCCGGCAAAATCGGTTGCGGCCGAGAGAGCGCTTCCGACGAAGAAGGCCGCAATGGTCGAGCCTGCGCAGACGTCCTCCGGTTCCTCAACCGTGATGGGCGTCCCCATCAGCAAGCCCGACAAACCGCTGTGGCCCGACGATGGCGAAGGTGAGCCGATCACCAAGCTCGATCTTGCGCGCTATTACGAGGCGGTCGGCGCTTGGCTCATCGATCATATCAAGGGCCGCCCGTGTTCGATCATCCGCGCGCCGGATGGAATGAAGGGCGAGCGGTTCTTCCAGCGGCACGGCATGAAGGGCCAGTCGAACCTGCTGGAACTCGTCACGGTCTCGGGCGATCGCAAACCCTATCTGCAGATCGATCGCGTGGAGGGCCTGGCCGCCGTTGCGCAGATCGCCGCCGTCGAACTGCATCCCTGGAATTGTCAGCCGGATCACCCTGATCTGCCGGGGCGGCTCGTCTTCGATCTCGATCCGGCACCCGATGTCGATTTCGACACGGTCGTGGCGGCCGCGCGCGCGATGAAGGAGCGTCTGGAGGATATCGGCCTTGTCGCCTTCTGCAAGACGACCGGCGGCAAAGGCCTCCATGTGGTGGCGCCATTGGCCAACTCGAAAGCCGTCGACTGGCCGACGGCCAAGCTCTTCGCGCAGACGGTGTGCCGCCAGATGGCCGACGATCATCCCGACCGCTATCTCATCAACATGGCGAAGAAGCAGCGGACGGGAAAAATCTTTCTCGATTATCTGCGCAACGACCGAATGTCGACCGCCGTCGCGCCGCTCTCGCCGCGCCTGCGCGAGCAGGCACCAGTGTCGATGCCGGTCACCTGGGCCCAGGTCAAAGCCGGTCTCGATCCCATGACCTATACCCTGCGCACGGTGCCGGCGCTGCTGGCGAAGACTAAAGCGTGGGCCGACTATGAAAAATCGGCGCAGCCGCTGGCCCCCGCGATCAGGCGTCTGATCGGCAAGCGATAGCGGAAGGGGGATTTCCGCCGCGTGGGCGTGTAGGTTATCGCCTTCGAGTCGCTCAGAGATTGTTTGTCACGTGCCCCGCCCCTCCAGAAAATTCGCGCCGTCCCACCGCTCCGTTGTCGCGCCGCTGAAGCGCGCCATGTTGCCGCTCGACGGCAGCATCTTCGAGCATGTCCCGGCCATCGTTGCCGCCTACGCCGGGATCGTGCCGCAGAAGGACTGGCCATCGGTCACCGCCGTCGATTTCACGGCGGGCTCCTGCCTGCTGCCGCTGATCCTCGCGGCCGGTGGCATGGCGCGGTTCTCGGTCAACGATGCGGCGGAACGCACGCAGGTCGCGGCGCTGGCGTTGTTCGGCGGGCATGAACTGGACTGGCGCGTTGTCCGTCGCCTGCTGACCACGCGGACGCCGACGCTCCAGCCGCATATCCCAAGCTTCGCCTTTGCATCGGACTATTTCACCGAAGCCGCGTGCGACGTGTTCGACCGGCTCTTCTTTGCAAAACTGCCATCTGTTGCCGCGCCGGCGTATCGTTACCTGGCGCTGCGCTGGATGCAGGGTTTCGCGCCGCATGCGGAGGAAGAGTTCAACATCCTCCCGACGCACGATCTGCGTCAGCTGCGGGACGAAACCGACACCGACTGGTCGCCCTATATCCGCCGGCTGCGGCAGCGGGACGCGGTGCTGCGCGCCCTGATCAAGGATATCAATGCGGGTATTCGCCTGGTTCGCGGCTGCCCGACGAAGGTGTACCGGGCCGATCTGCTCGCTCTTCTGCACAAGGTTCAGTACGGGCGTCGTAGCCTCATCGTTTCGAATCCGCCGACCAACGGGCTCGACGAATACACGATCGATGACCAGCTGCTGCACAGCCTGATCGCCAATCGCTGGCTGCCGCTGAGCAAAAGCCGCGAGAGCGAGTCCGAGTTCTGGATCCGCCGCACCGAAGCCGTGCTGCGCCGCGCGCCGCGCGGCAGCCATATCGTGATGTGGGGCGGCGACGGCGTGCTGAGCTGGAAACAGTGCTGGAAGATCTGGACGCGTTACGCGCGCCCGCTGACATCGAAGAAGATCGGCCGCGGCCGTCACGCGCCGGTCTGGGTCATTCTCGAAAAGAAATAGCGCGGAAAAGAAAAAAGGCCCGGGAAACGCCCGGGCCTTTTGATTTGTGCGCCGCCGCCGGTTATTGCGGCTCGATCTTGGCGATCTTGATGACGCGTTCCCAGCGCTGCATCTCGCGCGGGGTCATTTCGGCCAGCAGCTTCGCATTGCCCTTGAGGGGTTCGCCGCCGATCTTGAGCAGCGCATCCCTGGTCTCATCGGACGCAACGATCTGGTTCAGCCAGCCCGCCAGCTTGTCGATGATCGGCTGCGGCGTGCCGGCCGGAGCCCATGCGCCCCACCACGCCGACAGCTCGTACCCCTTCACGCCGGCCTCATCGAGGCTCGGCAGGTTCGGCGCTACGCTGGAGCGTTTGAGGGTTGTCACCGCCAGCGGCTTGAAGCGGCCCGACGCCGCCTGTCCCAGCAGGAAGGTCGCGTCGCTGAAGATGAAGTCTAGCTGGCCGCCCAGCAGATCCGGCATCAGCTCGGGCGTGCTCTTGTAGGAGACGCGGATGGCGTTGGTGCCGACCATCGACTGGTAAAGCTCCGCCCCTGCAAGCGCGAACGAGCTGGAATAGCCGTGTGATGCTTTGTCGCCTTTCTGCTTGAGAAGCGCGGTCAGCTCGGCAATCGAATTCACCGGCGAATTGGGCGCCACGCCGGCGACAAAGGGCAGAGTCATCAGGCTGGTGATCGGCGCGAAGTCCTTGATCGGATCGTATTTGATCTCTTTGAAGAGATACGGGTTCGACGCCATCGTCGAGTTGCCGGCCGTGATCATGATCGTGTAGCCGTCGGGCCGTGCCATCTTCAGCGCCTCGGCGCCGATCGCGGTCAGCGCGCCTGGCTTGTTGTCGACGAGCACCGGCTTGCCGGCGAGCTGGCGCAGACGTTCGGCGAAGAAGCGGGTGATGGTGTCGGCGCCACTGCCCGGCGCGTAGCCGCAGATGACGCGGATGTCGCGGGCAGGATAATCCTGCTGGGCGGCCGCCGGAGCGGCGAGCAGCATTGCGGCGCCGGTGGCGAGCAGGGCGCGCCGGGTGAATCGCATGGTTTCCGTGGTCATAAGATTGCTCCCTATAAATACTTGATCGCCCGGGCCCTTTTCAGGCGGCAGGTCCCGGCCGGGCTTTTGGGACGCCCCATTCTGCGTTATATTAGGGGATTGGCCGGCCGATCAGAAGCTGCCTGAGGAGACGCTCAATGAAAATTGTTCAAGGCGATCAGGTGCCGTTCGAACAGCGTGGATTGCCGCACCGCGAAGGCACGTTCAACTTTCAGGGCCTGTTCGAGGGCGAGCCGGGAACGCCGGGCAATTTCTTCTTTTCGATCTCCGAGACGCTGGACGATTTCTTCTCGCCACGGCACCGCCACAATTTCGAGCAGTATCGTTTTCAGATGATCGGGACTTCCGACTTCGGCAAGAACGGCAGCATGAAGCCGGGCATGCTGGGCTATTTCCCCGAAGGCGTGCCCTACGGCCCGCAGACGTCGAAAGAGCGGGCACTGGTTGCGGTGCTGCAATTCGGCGGGGCCAGCGGCAGCGGCTATCTGTCACGCGACGAGGTGGCGCAGGCCAATATCGAGCTTCGCCAGCAGGGCGAGTTCAAGGGCGGCATCTTCCACCGCAAACCGGGTTTCCCGGGAAAGAAGAACATGGACGGCTTCCAGGCCATCTGGGAGCACGTCAGCAAACGGCCGATGGTTTATCCCAAGGGCCGATATCCCGCGCCGATGCTGCTCGATCCCGAACATTCATCCTGGGTCGCGGTTGAAGGCGCGCCCGGCGTGTCCGAAAAGCTGCTGGGCATTTTCACCGAGCGCCGCACGGAAGCCGGGTTCCTGCGGATTGCGCCTGGCGCCCGTTACAGCCTGACCGGCCGCGGGATCTACATGACGCTCAAGGGGGCGGGCACGCTGGAGGGTCAGCCTCTGCGGCCGGCCACGATGATTTACCTGCAGGCCGGCGAACGCGCGGTCGCGACCGCCACTGAGATGGTGGAGATACTCCATCTTGGCTTGCCGAATCTGGCCGGCCTTGAAAGGCAACCGGAGATTACGGCGCACGCCGCCGAATGATTAATCTTTTGCGGCGGTCATCGCGGATTATGGTTAACGACCCGCCACCGCAAGGATGGCGGCGTTTTTCTTGATTCAGATCAAGTCGCTGCAATCAGCGGCTTGCTAAGCTTTTTTGCTACATTGTAAAGACTGAGCGTCACGTATATGGTCGCTTGGCTGTCGAAGGGAAAATTAACGAATATCGACGCGGTTTTGTTGAGTTCGTCTTTCTAAATCCATCATGTCGCTTAAACTTGATCTCAGTCAGATTCGATTTCTTCTGATTGATCCCAACCCGCTCTCGGCCGATCTCACCTGGGACGTGCTGGCGATGATGGGTGCCCGCAGCATCCGCAAATTTCAGACAACGGATCGCGCGATCGCCGCCATGCGCAGCGATCCGTTCGATATCGTCATCATGGAATGGAATACGACGCCGATGGACGGCATCGAGTTCCTGAACTACGTGCGCACGTCGCCGATGTCGCCGAACCGTATGATGCCGATCCTTCTGATGACCGCCCGGTCGGAGAAGGAATACGTCATGCAGGCCCGCGATGGCGGGATCACCGAGTTTCTGTCCAAGCCGTTTACGGTGGAAGCGCTGTTCAAGCGCCTGGTCTCGATCATCGCCTATCCGCGGGCTTTCATCGATGCCGAGCTCTATTTCGGGCCCGATCGCCGCCGGCGCGCCGATGCCAAGTATCAGGGCCCCGAGCGGCGCGAAGAAACCACGGGGTCAAGCGGCTAACCGGTGGCGAAGAAGGTACGGATTATCCGCCCGCCAGACGATCTCAGGCGACGCGCGGTCAACAACACCAGGGGCCTCAATCTCGAGCTCACGCCCCAGGAAATCGCCCGTATCGAAACGGCGGTCCATCGCTCCAAGGACCGCTTCATCACCCAGATCGCCGAAAAGCTCAAGCTGCTGCGCGTGTCGCACATGCAGGCGGATGACAAGCCGGATACCCGGACAGGCTATCTCGGGAAACTCCGCGACGAATCTCTGGCGATGAAGGGTCTCGGCGGCACTTACGGATTTCCGCTGGTCACCACCATCGCTTCGAGCCTGAACGATTTCGTGCTCAAGCGGACGATGGTCGACGATCGTCAGATGATAGTTATCCGGCTCCACATCGATACGCTCTACGTGCTGCTGTCGCAGCTTGCGACGCTGAAGCCCGATACCGAGGGCGAGATTCTCGCGTCGTTCAAGATTATGACGTCAAAATACGCCTGATTTCTGTCACCCCGCACTTGATGCGGGGCCCATCTCCCACTCGCGAAGACACTAACCTGGGTAAATGCGTAACCGCATTCGAACGGGGGCGGCAGTCTATCGGCAGCATGGACCCCGCATCAAGGGCGGGGTGACAAGAAGGTGTGAGAGGCGGCACTGGCCGCCCGACCGCGATCTTATTTCTGATCGAGCAGATCGAGGATGCGGCGGATATGCCGCTGGTTTCCACGGATGCGGAACGACCAGGCTTTCGCGATCTGGCGCATCCAGGTCGCGGCGCTGGCATCGGCGGGATCGATCTGCAGCTTGGCACGGATCTCGTCGACGGCGCGCAGATCGACGTCGGCATAGCGGGTCAACGCGCTGTCGCTACGGCACTCACTGAGAATGGTGCCAAGCAGTTTAGCGGCGATAACCGGCGGCGGTTCGGCCGAAGCGGCCTCGGTTGCGGCGGGATTTTCTTCCACAGCCATAAGTAATCAAGCAAGAGGTACTGGAAAGAGACGATAAAATTTAGCGCTAAGGTGAGTCAAGGATTAAGCCCCCGGCCGGCGTTTACCTTTGCGATATGTGTCTCCCACATTATGAATTTGTTGCAATTTTCACCTATTTGACAGGGGCTTGCGCTATTTCCCGGATCAGCTTGCTGAGAATGGCGGCAGCGAAGTTTTCGAATGTTGCGACCGGAACCACAAAAGCACCCGGTCCACCGATCACCCGGTCCTGGAAGTAGCGGTCAAGCTGGCCGGCATCGGTGAGGATCGCCAGGCCGTTTATGACGACACCAGCTTGCATTGCGTCGTCCCGCGCCGCCTCCGGCTGACGTCCGGCATTGTTGAATCCGTCGCCCGATATATCGATGACCCGCCGGGCGCCTTCGAATCCGTTATTGTCGAACAGCGTGCGGCTGTAATCGATGGCCCCTGACAGGGAGGTGCCGCCACCGAAGATCGTGCGCCGCATTGCCATCAGTGCCGCCGCAAAACGCTCGGCGGTTTCTTCATCGCGGATCACCGTCCAGCCGACGGCCTGATTTTGCAAAAGCGGTCCTGACCATTGCACATAGGTGACGGCGATTGCGCCATGCACGCCGGACCGTATGGCGCGCAGCACCGATGGATGGCGAAACGCGCTGGCATAGCCGCCGATCTGAAGCTGGAACTCGTCGCTGTCGACGCTCCCCGAGCAATCGACGGCGAGGACGAGCTCAACATCGACCGGTTCGGCATGGGCTGGCGGTCCAAGCAGAAATAGGACCAGAAGAAGGATGGCGACGCACAAGCGTGAGACTGTGCTGCGCATCGCGGCCGCCTAGCTGCCGAAGCATTCGCGACGGATGACCAAGCGCTCCGGTTCGCGCTGCATCGTCGGTCGCCCGCTGCCGATGCTGGGATCGCCACCCAGCGCGAAGGCGAAGGAATCGCGGATCGCGCGATCCTGCACCAGCCAGTCGAACTGGACGATACGCTGGCGGCGGTTGCGTGAATCCGGCTCGATACGCACCACGCGATAGTGCGGCCCGGGTGGATCCACGAGTTCGGGCTGATCGATCATATCCTCGCTGCCATACGACATGGGCTCGAGGGCGCGCAGCGGAAGCGATGTGAGGCATGTCTCCACGGGATCGGGCAGGCGCCAGCCGGCTAGCTCAAGCTGGAGAAATTCGTTGGCGATCGTCGCTTCAAGTGATGACTGCGCGGCCGCGCCCCCGGCGGTAAGCAGCGGCAGCAACGCCAATGTGAAAAGGAGCTTTCGGAACCGCTTGATCATTCGCGTCGTCGCTTAGCGCTATCGTCATGGATGGCGATCCGCCGTAAGCCCTCCAACACGTCGCGCCGCAGGGCAGGAGGAAGCGGCTCCATGATCCGCGCCTGGGCGCGATCGGCGGCGGGCCGCACAGTGCGCAGCATGGTCTTACCCGCCGGCAGGACAATAAGTGTGTTGGCGCGCTGGTCGCTGCCGCTTTTCTGACGGCGGACGAAGCCGCGCCGAACCAGCCGGTCGATCATGTCGCCGACTGTCGAGCGGTCGACGCCAGTCACCTCGACCAGTTCCGTCTGTGTCAGTCCTGGCTGGTGGGAGAGAGTTACCAGGATGGCGTATTGTCGCGGTGTGATGCGATGGGGCGCCACTTCTTCCATGAAGATGTCTACAGCGCGCTGCTGACAGCGACGGAGAAGATGGCCTGGCTGATCGATCAGGAGGTAGTCGGGGTTTGTACCGTTGGCCTGGCTGGCCGAGTTGCCCCGTCGTCGTTTGGTCATGAAATCGTTCCGGCCCCTAGTGGTATCGCTCATATAAGCGCGCGCGCGACGGATCGGCAAGGGAGCCGCGCCGCGCCCACACAATCGTCCGTACACGGACAAATTTCGATTTTGCGGAGCCCGGTTTTGCGGTAAGTTGGGGCAACGAGTGGGCAAGCGTGGAGGAAACAGGCATGGAATTCGGTATTCAGTTTTTCCCGGATGTGGGGCCGGATGTGAAGGCGGCGGATGCCTATTTCCGCGAATGCCTGGCGCTCTGCGAACTGGTCGACGATCTCGGCTACGGCCATATCCGGACGGTCGAGCATTATTTCGAATCCTATGGCGGTTACAGCCCCAACCCTATCGTCTTTCTCACCGCCGCCGCGATGCGCAGCAAGCGCGCGCGGCTCGTTACCGGGGCGGTCCTTCCGGTCTTCAACAACCCGCTCAAGCTGGCCGGCGAGATCGGCATGCTGGATGCGATTTCAGGGGGCCGGGCTGAGATCGGCTTCGCTCGCGCCTTCCTGCCGCATGAATTCAGCCGCTTCGGCGTGAACCCCGACGAGAGTCGCGACCGCTTCACCGAAGGGCTGGAGCAGGTTCGCCTGTTGCTGGAAAAGGAAAAGGTGACGCATCACGGACGTTTCCACACCATCAACAACGTGACGTCCCTGCCGCGCCCGACCCAGACACCGCGCCCGCCGTTCTGGGTCGCGGCCCTGTCGACGCCGCAATCCTTCGAGGATGCCGGCCGCGCCGGGCACGGCATCATGGCCATTCCCATGGCGGGCGGCAAAATGCGCGAGCTGATCGGCCTCTATCGGGACTCCTGGAAGTCCGCTGGCCATCCGGGCAAGGGCAAGATCATGCTGGCCTTCCATATGTGCTGTGCGCCGACCACAAGCGAAGCCGTCGATGTCGCGCGCGAGCCGCATAACCGCTACCTGAAGTCCATCTACAATGCCGCGTCGGCCTGGAGCGAGCTGAGTTCCAAGGACTATCCGGGGTACGACAAGCTGATCGCGGGCCTGGGCGCGGAGACAAGCGAATCGCAGATACAGAAGGGCGCGGCCTGGATCGGCTCGCCGGACGATGTTGCCGAACAAATCGTCGCCTATGATGAATTGGTGGGCGGTTTCGAGAGCGCGTCGATGCAGGTCAATTTCAACACGATCGACCCCGCGGCAGCAGAACGCTCGATGCGCCTGTTCTCGGAAAAAGTGATGCCGCGCATCAAGACAGCAGCGCGCGCCGCGTGATTGGATTATAAAAGGCGGATGACGAACCCTGTTTCCATCGACGAGTTTAAGGTGGCGATGCGGCGCCTGGCCGCGGGTGTCACCGTTATCACCACCAGCCACGGCGGCAAGCGGGGCGGTCTGACTGCTACCGCGGTCTGTTCTCTCTCCGCGGCGCCACCGCAGATTCTGGTCTGCGTCAACCGCACGGCGTCGGCGCACGACATGATCGCCGAGGGTACCAATCTCTGCGTGAACCTGTTGTCACGCAGCCATCAGCAGCTGGCCTGGCGCTTCGCCGGTGCCGTTGAAGGCGAGGAGCGGTTCCGCACCGGCAAGTGGACGACCCTCACGACCGGGGCGCCGGTGCTGGCCGATGCGCTGGCCTGCTTCGATTGCGAGGTTTCCGAGAAAATAGAGTCGGCCACGCATACGATCTTCATCGGCAAGGTTGTCGGCGTATCGGTGCGCGAGAAGGGCAAGCCGCTGCTCTATGCCAGTGGCGCGTTCGCCGGCCTGAAGAAGCTGGAGACCCGTCGCCGCCACAAGACGGTCGTGCGGTCGGTCAAGCAGACCAAGGCGCGCCGCCTGCGCAAGCGCGTCTAGGGCTTCCGCCGCACAAGGACCCCCATGCTGTCCCCGCTGAATTTCAAAAAATGGATCGACGAGCATCAGCACCTGCTGCAGCCGCCGGTTGGCAATGCGCAGATCTGGAAGGACACCGACTTCATCGTCACCGTGGTCGGCGGCCCGAACAAGCGCACCGACTATCACGACGATCCGCTCGAGGAGTTTTTCTATCAGATCCGCGGCAACATGGTGCTGCGCATCCTCGAGAACGGCAAGCCGCGCGACATGCCGATCAACGAGGGCGATATCTTCCTGTTGCCGCCGCATACCCGGCACTCACCGCAGCGCCCCGAGCCCGGCAGCGTCGGGCTGGTCATCGAGCGGCAGCGCCCGGAAGGCACGATCGACGGCTTCGAATGGTACTGCCTCTCCTGCGGCGACCTGGTGCACCGGGTCGAGGTTCAGCTCAAGGACATCGTGAAGGATCTGCCGCCGCTGTTCGAACAATTCTACGGCAGCGAAAAACTGCGCACCTGCCCCGGCTGCGGTGCGGTGCATCCCGGCAAGGGCTGAGGCTCAAGTCGCCGGCAATCAAGGCTTTGCGTTTGGCGTTTTCGTGTGATCGGCAGTGGGCCAGCGCTGCGCCATCTCGGGAAGCTCGAGCTCTTTGCCGGTCATCCGTTCGGCCGTGATCCCATAGACTGTGATGTGACAGAGCCGCGGAAAGAAATTCTGCGGCCGTTGCCATTCGGGTTTTCCGTATTTCACCATCAGGGCTTCGCAGAAGCGCTGCTTGGTCGCCTCGTCATCTACAATGCGGATGCGACCGAACGCGATCACGCTGCGATACGCGAGTGTGGAATCGCACTCAAAGCGTCCGTAGGGAAACACCTCGCCGGCTTCATCGACCTCGAAGCACACACGGTCGTCATGCTCGACATTCGTCCGCAGATGGCCGCGGGCTGCCGTGTTGTGAACGTAGATTTCGTCGCCCATGCACACATAGAGCAACGGTACGCAGTAGGGATAACCATCGCTACCGATGGTGGCCAGCCTGCCGCAATATCCCTTCTCGAGCGTTTCTCGAATGCGGGGCTCGGGCATAGCCCGATCCTGTCGGCGGACACTCTGTGGTAATCCACTCATACGCTGTCTCCGCTGCTCACTCCCGTTGGCGCAGCGCCTTGAGATGGCTAGCCGCTGACGCCGATCAGTTCCGAAAGCTGGTCCGGATTGTCGATCAGGGTGCGGCTTGGTCCGTCATAGACCTTCTGACCACGATCCAGGACGATCGCGTTCTTCGCGAAATCGAGCGCGAGCCGCGCATGCTGCTCGACCAGCACGATGGCCAGACCCGCATCGTCCTGGCGGAGCTTGTTGAAAGCGGCAATCAGCGTATCGATGATGACCGGCGCCAGGCCCTCGAGCGGCTCATCCATCAGCAGCAGGGTCGGATTGCCAACCAGCGCGCGGGCGATCGATAGCATCTGCTGTTCGCCGCCGGATAGCTGGTTGCCCATGTTGCGGCGGCGGCTGCCGAGTTGCGGAAACAGATTGTAGACGCGCTCGATCGTCCAGCCCTTGCGGTCGCCGTTGGCACGCGCGGCGATGTCGAGATTTTCATCGACGCTCAGCGAGGGAAATATCTCGCGTTCCTGCGGTACGTAGCCGATGCCAAGACGCGCCCGCTGGAACGTCTTCAGACGCTCGATGGACTTGCTTTCGAAGTCGATCTTGCCCGCGTGCAGGGTGGTGTGGCCCATCACGGTCGCCAGCAGCGTCGACTTGCCGACGCCGTTGCGCCCGAGCAGCGCCAGCGTGCCGCCTGAGGCCAGCGTGAAGGAGAGCTTCTCCAGGACCACGGTCTCGCCGTAGCCGGCGGACACATCCCGGAAGGCGACCGCGTCAGCCATGATGCCGCTCGCCGAGATAGACTTCGCGCACCTTGGCATCCTTGCCGATCTCGACCGGCGTGCCTTCAACGAGAACGCTGCCCTGGACCAGCACGGTGATGCGTTTGGCCAGCCGGAAGACGAGATCCATATCGTGCTCGATGATGAGCATGGCGATATCGGACGGCAACTGCTCGATGATCCTGAGAATCACGTTGCTCTCGGAGGACGGCAGGCCGGCGGCCGGCTCGTCCAGCAGCAGCACGCTGGGTTTGAGGCCGAGCGCGATGGCAAGCTCGACCAGGCGCTGCTTGCCGTAGGGGAGCTCCTTGACCAAGGTCAGCGCATCGTCGGCCATGCCGACCTGTTCCAGCAGCGCGCAGGATTCGTCGATCAGCTCGCGCTTGGAATCGGCAAAGCGGAACATCTGTCCGCCGACGCCGCGCCGCTCGGCGACGGAGAGCAGGACGTTCTCCAGCACCGGCAGGCCGCGGAACAGCGTGTTGATCTGGAAGGTGCGCCCCAGGCCGCGCTTCACGCGCGCATCCTGGCTCAGCGACGTGATGTCGTCGCCGCCCAGCAGGATGCGACCCGAGGACGGCGTGAGGCGGCCGGTGATGAGGTTGATGAAGGTGGTCTTGCCCGCGCCGTTGGGTCCGATCAGCGCATGGCGCGCGCCGGCCTCCAGCCGGAAGTCGATGTTGCTGGCCACCGGCAGGGCGCCAAAACTCTTGCACAGGCCCGATGTTTCGAGAGCGGCGGTGCTCATGAGCGCCTCCGCAGCAGGCGCTTCGCTTGGTCGATAAGGCCGAGCACGCCGCCGCGCGCGAACATGACGACCAGCACCAGCAGCAGCCCGATCCAGAAGCTCCAGAAGGCAGGGTCGGCCTTGGCGAATGTATCCTGCGCGATCATGAACAACGGGACGCCGATGAAGGCGCCGTAAAGGCGGCCGAAGCCGCCGAGGATCAGCATGATGACGATCTCGCCCGACCGCTCGAAGCCGAGCGTCGCGAGGCCGACAAACTGCGTCGTCTGCGCCAGCAGCGCGCCGGCAACCCCGGCCATCGCGGCAGAGATCGTGTAGATGGTCAGCAGCCGCTTGCGGACGGGAGAGCCGATGGCATGCATGCGGGTCACGTTCTCGCGGACGCCAGTCAGGCCGCGGCCGAACGGCGAATGCACCAGCAGCCGTGCGAACAGCCACATCACGAACAGCACCGCAAGGCAGTACCAGTAGGCGGTGTGCCCGAAGAAATCGAAACGGAACGTCCCGAGGATCGACTGCATCTTGATGCCCTGCAGACCGTCCGCGCCGCCGGTGATCGGCGTTGCATGGTTAGCGGCTTCCTGCAGCAGGAACAGGATGGCCAGGGTGAGCATCAGCAGCGTAAGGCCGGTGGTCCGCAGGATGATGAGTCCGGACAGAAATCCGACGATGCCGGCGGCGATCGCGGCGACCACGAGCCCTGAGAGCGGTTCGCCCGTGACATGGATGGCGTAGAGACCCGCCGTATAGGCGCCGATGCCGAAGAAAGCGCCGTGGCCGAGCGTCACGATGCCGGCATAACCCAGCACGAGGTCGAGCGAGAGCGCGAACAGGATCACCAGCAGGATCTGGCTGGCGAGCGGCAGATAGGAGGGAAACAGGAAATAGGCGGCGATGGCCGCCACCCACGGCAGCATTTCCAGCGGACGCAGCCGATGGCGGCGCGTGAAATGATCGAGCGGTGACAGTTCGTTCGATGGCAGCCGGCTCATGATGTCAGGCCCGCCCAAACAGGCCGGACGGCCGCCATAGCAGGAGCGCAATCATCGCGGCGAAGATGAAGAATGCGCCAAGCTGTGGTGCCAGGTATTTGCAGGCCGTGTCGCCGATACCGAGAAGCAGGGCGGCGACGAACGGCCCGCGCACCGACCCGAGGCCACCGACCGCGACGACCATCAGGAAGTAGACGAGGTGGTCCGTCGCGTAGGCCGGATTGATGGCGAGAATCTCCGCGCCGATGCCGCCGCCGAAAGCGGCGAGGCCGGAGCCCAGTGCGAAGGTCAGGGTGAACAGCCGGCCGGTGTTGATGCCGAGCGATTCGGCCATCCGGCGATTGTCGACGGCGGCACGGACCTGCGCTCCGAAATTGGTGCGCTCGATCGCCAGCCACAGGGAGAGGATAAGCAGGAAGCTCGTGCCGATCAGGAACGTGCGATAGGTCGGAAA
The DNA here is from genome assembly GCA_965279355.1 of Alphaproteobacteria bacterium. Taxonomy (GTDB): domain Bacteria; phylum Pseudomonadota; class Alphaproteobacteria; order CACIAM-22H2; family CACIAM-22H2. The sequence goes on from OZ257155.1 coordinate 3,265,689, forward strand.
GCTGCGGAAGCCCAGATCGATCGTTCCCCGCAGCAGTTCCGGCACCACCATGCGCTGTGGCAGAGGGCCCCACGCGTAGCGGACTGCCGCCACGGCCATGAAGATCAGGCCGATCGAGAACAGAACCTGTTCAAGCTCACCAGCGCCGTAGAGGCGGGAATAGAGACCGCGCTCCAGCACGATGCTGACCAACGCCAGCACGATGAACGCGGCCAGCAGGGCGAAGCCGAACGGCACGCCGTAATTGTTCATGAGGCCGGTCATGACATAGCCGCCCAGCATGGCGAACACGCCATGCGCCAGGTTCACAAAGCCCATCAGCCCCATCGTGACGGAGAGGCCGACTGAGATGATGTAGAGGATCATCGCGTAGGCGAGGCCGTGGAACAGGATGCTGACGGCGGCGGAAAAGAGGGCGTCCATGAGCGGCGGGAGACTGGCGATCCGGATGGGTTAGGTCAAGAAAAAGGCCGCCGGAGATCCGTAAAACGGGATATCCGGCGGCCTGACTTTAAGAACGCTTACCGGTTGGCGTTCGCCGGGTTCCAGGGGTCGCGCACCATCGGAATGGTGTCGAATTCCACGTTGGCCAGCACCCCATTCACCTTCTCGACCCGACGCACGTATTCGTTCTGCACGATGTCGCGTGTCTGGGCGTCGATCATGATCGGGCCGCGCGGGCTCTGTTCGTAACGCCAGCCCTTCAGCACCTCCATCGACTTTTCGCCGGTGACCTTGCCCTTCTGCTCGCGGATGGCATGCCAGATGGCCGCCATGGCGTCGTACTGACCGACAGCCGGGAAGGCGGGCCAGGCATTCTGGCCGTAGTCGCGCTTCCAGGCCTGCACGAACGCCTGGTTCGCCGGCCGCGCTCCAGCCGCCGAGTAATGGTGCGTCGTGATGACGCCCAGGGCGACGTCGCCCATGTTCGGCAACTCTTCGTCGGTGGTGATGTCGCCGGGCCCGATCAGCTTGATGCCGGCCTGACCGAGGCCGAGATCGCCGAACGCCTTCATGATGCCCGTCGCCTGCACGCCCGCTGGCACGAAGACGAACAGCGCATCCGGGCGGGCATCCCGGACCTTCTGCATGAACGGCGCGAAATCCTGCGTCGCGAGCGGCATGCGCACCGACTCCACGATCGTACCGCCGCCTTCGGTGAAGCCCTTGGTGAAGGCGACCTGCGCATCGTGGCCGGGTCCAAAATCGGAGACCAGGACGTAGGACTTCTTCATGTTGTTCTTGGCCGCCCAGGTGCCCATCGGCAGCGACGACTGCCACAGCGTGAACGACACGCGGGCCACATAGGGCGAGGTGTTGATGATCGCCGAAGTGCCGGCGTTGGCAATGATGAACGGCACTTTCGCTTCGCCCACCAGCGGGCCGATGGCCATCGCGTTCGGCGTCCAGATCACCCCGGTGATGAAGTCAACGCGGTCGCGGGTGATGAGCTCGGTCGCGAGGCGCTTGGCGACTTCCGGGTTGGGACCTGTGTCGTCGCGGCGAATAATTTCAACCTTCACGCCGGCCGGCAGGTTCTTTTCCTGCTCCTTCATCCACAATTTGACGGCCTGGTCCATCATCGCGCCGACCGAAGCATTCTGGCCGGTGAACGAGGTGATAAAGCCGATTTTGATGGTCTGGGCGCTGGCGCCGGCCAGCGGCAGGACCGCCAGCGATGCGGCCACTGCAATCGATTTCAAAAGCTTCAAGGAAACCTCCCCTCAATTGTTAACTCACTGGCTGGACTCTGTTTTAGAAAAGTTCCAGCTTTGCGGCGACGATATTACCGTAGCCTGCCCACCGGCAAGTCAATTTGTGCGCTGGCGCCAAATTCCGAAGGCGGCGGCGGTCATTTCGACGGCGGCTCCGGTCTCGGGTATACCGTCCGGCTAAGGGATAGCAAACCAAAGGGGGAGGACGCTGTGAGTGCCGCACTGAAAGCCAAAAGGACGATCCGACGCATGGCGTCTGCCGTGGTTCTGGCCACGGTCGGCCTTGTGCCCTGGTCGGTATCCGGGGCGTCGGCCCAGACGGGTGGATATCCGACCAAACCGGTCAGGATCGTCGTGCCGTTCACGCCGGGTGGCACCACCGACATCCTGGCGCGCGAACTGAGCCAGAAACTCTTCGCAGCACTCGGCCAGACGTTCGTCATCGACAATCGGCCGGGTGCGGGAGGGTCGATCGGCGCGGAAATCGCCGCCCGCGCCGAGCCGAATGGCTACACCGTGCTGATGGGTCACATCGGGACGCTGGCCGTCAATCCGACGATCTACCCCAAGCTGGCCTATGACCCCGTCAAGGACTTCGCCCCGGTCGCCTGGGTCGCGCGGGTTCCCAACGTGCTGGTTGTCCATCCTTCGGTGCCGGCCAACACCGTCGCCGAACTCGTGGCTTACGCCCGGAGCAAGCCGGACAGCGTCAACTATGGCTCCGGCGGAAACGGAAGTGCCGCGCATCTCGCCAGCGAATATCTGAAATACGTCAGCAAGGCGCCGATGACGCATGTGCCGTATCGCGGGACAGCCCCCTTTGTGACCGACCTTGTTGCCGGCGAAATTCAGGTAGGGTTCACCGGCGCGCCTGCGGTCATGACAATGGTTCGGGCCGGGAAATTGCGGGCCCTCGCCATTTCGAGTCCGACGCGGATGCCGGCGTTTCCGGAACTGCCGAGCGTCGCCGAAGGCGGGTTTCCCGGCTTCGAAGCCGATCAGTGGTACGGCATCGTTGCCCCGGCCGGCACGCCGCGTGAGATCGTTCTTCGCCTCAATGCCGAAATCAACAAGGCGATGACTTCACCCGAACTGAAGGCCCGGCTTGAGCAGGAGGGTGCTGTCCCCATCGCGACAACCCCGGAAGCCTATGGCGACCTGATCAAAAGCGAGATCGCGCGCTGGCGCCCGGTCCTCCAGGCGGCCAACGTCAAAGCCGACTAAGACAGGTCAGCGCGAGATATTCGGCTTCTTTTTTCAGGCCCGCCGCCCGCTTGCGCAGGCGCCTGCAACCCTGTAATTGAGGCGGCGGTTTATCAAACCCGGAGGTTGTTCTTCGGGTGGGGGAAGGACGTAAAAACCATGAAGTTTGTGAGCTTTATTTATCAGAAAAAGCCGAGCTACGGGGTCGTGGTCGGTGATGGCGTGGTCGACCTCGGGAAGAAATTCGGCAAGAAGTACCCGACGCTGCGCACGGCCATGCTCGACGGCAAGCTGAACGCACTGAAGGCGTACGCCAAGGGCAAGAAGCCGACCATTCCGCTGAAGAAGATCCAGTACCTGCCGGTCATCCCGGACTCGCCGCAGATCATCTGCATCGGTCTGAACTATCGCGAGCACCGCGCCGAGACCGGCCGTCCGGACACCGTCCACCCCACCATCTTCAACCGCTGGGCCTCGGGCCAGGTCGGCCACGAGCAGCCGGTCATCAAGCCGAAGGAATCCGAGCGTCTGGACTGGGAAGGCGAAGTCGCCGTGATCATCGGCAAGGCCGGCCGCCGCATCCCGCGCGAAAAGGCGATGTCCTATGTGGCGGGTTACTCCTGCTACAACGACGTCAGCGTCCGCGACTGGCAGCGCCACACCACGCAGTTCCTGCCCGGCAAGAACTTCTACGGCACCGGCCCGTTCGGCCCGTGGATGGTCACGACGGACGAACTCAAGGACATCACCAAGCAGCGCCTCACCACCAAGGTCAACGGTGTGATCAAGCAGCAGGCGACTGTCGACATGATGATCTTCGACATCCCTGACCAGATTGCCTACATCTCCACGTTCATGCCGCTGTATCCCGGTGACGTCATCGTCACCGGTACGCCGGGTGGCGTCGGTAACGCGCGCAATCCTCCGGAATACATGAAGGTCGGCGACACGGTGGAAATCGAAGTCACCGGCGTCGGCGTCCTGCGCAACGTCATCAAGGAAGGCTGATTCAGCTTTTCCAGGTTAGACCCCGGCCGGATTTCTCCGGCCGGGGTTTTTTATTGTCTGAGCCTGTATGACGGCGAACACGGCCGGTCCTTTTTCTCCCGCACCTACGCACTGGACGGTCGTTGCCCTGACGATTGCGGCCGGCGTGGTGACGGCGTTCCAGCTCGGCAAGGTCGCGGTCGCGCTGGGCGATCTCAGGGTCGATCTCGGCTTCGGCCTCGTGGTCGCCGGCTGGGTCATCTCGATCTTCAACCTGATCGGTGTCGCCGGCGGCATGCCGGCGGCCTCGATCGTCGGCCGCTTCGGCGATCTGCGGTCCGCGGTGGGCGGGCTGGTGGCGATCGGGATCGGCTCGCTGGCCGGCGCGTTTGCCATTGATGCGACAACCCTGTTGGTGTCGCGTTTCTTCGAAGGCATCGGGGCGTTGATGCTGCTGATTGCCGGGCCGTCGCTGGTGCAGAGGCACACGGCGCCAGCGAACCAGAAGCTCGCTTTCGGCATCTGGGCCTCCTACATGGGCGTCGGTCAGGCCGTCATGATGCTGCTGGCGCCGATGATTCTCGCCGTCACCGGCGGCTGGCGCGGGCTGTGGCTGTTCAATTCCGCGCTCCTGCTGCTGGTCGCACTGGCCCTGGGTCTTGCTGCGCGGGCAGCCAGCGTGCCGCCGCCGCCGCGCCGCTCGATCGCCATCGGACCTCTCCTGCAGGATGTGCGGGACACCATGCGGGCGCCCGGGCCGATTGCGTTGGCGATCTGTTTTGGTACGTATGCCTGCAACTATCTGGTGATTGTCGGCTTCCTGCCAACGATCTTCACCGAACTGAATCTCAGCGCCGAGACAGCGGCGAGCCTTACCGCCTTTGCCGCCCTCGCCAATGGTGTCGGCAATATCGCCGGCGGCGCCTTGATGCAGCGCGGCATCGCGCGCTGGATGCTGCTGACCGTGTCGCATCTGGTCGTGGCCGTACTGAGCTTTGCCATTTTCTCCGACGCTCTTACTGTCGAACTGCGCGTCGCCGCCTGCATGGTGGCGATGGGTGTGGCCGGCGTCCTGCCGGGGTCGATCATCAGTGGCATCGCACTTCATGCGCCCAAACCGCATTTGGGCCCGATGACCAACGGCTTGATCATCCATGGCGTCAGCCTGGGGCAGGTGGTCGGGCCGCCGTCCGCCGCCGCTGTGGCCACGGTGACCGGTGGTTGGGTATGGTCGCCGCTGGTGCTGGTCACGTCGGCAGCGATCGGGCTGGGCACGGTGTGGTGGATCCGCAGTCTCGAACGGAACAAAATCAGGTGAGGGGACGACAATGGTTGTGAACCGCTATCAATGCCGGGTTCAGTGGGGCGATTGCGATCCCGCCGATATCGTCTTCTATCCGAACTATTTCGCCTGGTTCGACGAGGCGACGTGGGCCCTGTTCGAAAGCGTCGGCCTGTCGCGGAAAATCCTCAAGGAAGAGCATCGGTTCGCCGGCGCGCCGCTGCTGGAAGCCAAGTCGAAATTCCTGCTGCCGTCGCGGTTCCAGGACGAGCTGATGATCGAGAGCCATGTGGCCGTAATGCGGGAAAAGACCCTGGATATCGTCCATCGGGTGATGAATGGCGGCAAACTGGCCGTCGAGGGCCAGGAGACCCGGGCCTGGTGCGAGCCGCATCCCGAGGACCCGAAACGCCTGAAGGCGCAGCCGATTCCGCAGGCCATCGTCGAAAAACTCAAGGGTTAGGGTCCGATTGGAGTGTCTGGCCCCGGCGGGCTTGAGTATGAAAAGGAAAACCCATGCGCAATCTTCCTGAAACCAAGTGCTTCATTGACGGTCAGTACGTCGCCACGGGCAAGACGTTCGAGAACCGCAACCCGATCAACGACGAGGTGGTCAGCCTCGTCCATGAGGGCGGCAAGGCGGAGATTGACCGCGCGGTCGAAGCGGCACGCAAGGCACTGAAGGGCCCCTGGGGCAAGATGCCGCAGGCGGATCGCATCGCGATCCTTCGCAAGGTGGCGGCCGGCATCAACAAGCGCTTCGACGAGTTCCTCAAGGCCGAGATCGCCGACACCGGCAAGCCAGAGGATATGTGTTCGCACCTCGATATCCCGCGTGGCGCGGCTAACTTCAACGCGTTCGCCGACATGCTGGCGGGGGCCTCGACCGAAACGTTCCGCATGGACACGCCTGATGGCCGCGGCGCCGTGAACTACGCGATCCGCACGCCGCGCGGCGTCATCGCCGTGATCTGCCCGTGGAACCTGCCGCTGCTGCTGATGACGTGGAAGGTTGCGCCGGCCCTGGCGTGCGGCAACACCGTCGTCGTGAAGCCGTCGGAAGAAACCCCGAGCACGGCGGCCCTTCTTGGCGAAGTGATGAACGAAGCGGGCGTGCCGCCCGGCGTCTACAACGTCGTGCATGGCTTCGGCCCGGACTCCGCTGGGGAATACCTGACCCAACATCCCGGCGTGAACGGCATCACGTTCACCGGTGAGACGCGCACCGGCGAAGCAATCATGAAGACGGCAGCCAATGGCGTGCGTCCGGTCTCGTTCGAGTTGGGCGGCAAGAACGCCGGTCTCGTCTTCGCCGACTGCGATTTCAACGAGGCGATCGCCGGCACCGTGCGCTCGGCCTTCATGAATTGCGGCCAGGTGTGCCTTGGCACCGAGCGGCTCTATGTCGAGCGGCCAATCTTTGACCGCTTCGTCGAGGAGCTGGCGAAGAAGGCCAAGGCGCAGAAACCCGGCGATCCTTACGACAAGGCGACGACGCTGGGGCCGCTGATCAGCAAGGAACATCAGCGCAAGGTGAAGAGCTATTACGACAGGGCCAAGGCTGAAGGGGCGACCATCGTTGCCGGCGGCGGGATCCCCGATATGCCGGGCGCGCTGGCCAAGGGTGCGTGGATCGAGCCCACCATCTGGACCGGCTTGCCCGAGACCTCGGCGATCGTGCGCGAGGAAATCTTCGGGCCTTGCGTCCACATTCAGCCCTTCGACAAGGAAGAAGAGGCGATCACCCTGGCCAACGACACGCCCTATGGTCTGGCGACCTCGATCTGGACCCGCGACCTCGCGCGCGCGCATCGCGTCTCCTCGCAGATCGAGGTCGGTATCGCCTGGGTGAATTCGTGGTTCCTGCGCGACCTGCGTACGCCCTTCGGCGGCGCGAAGCAGTCGGGCATCGGCCGCGAGGGCGGCGAACACAGCTTTGAGTTCTATACGGAGACCCGCAACGTCTGCGTGAAGCTCTAACAGGCGCCTAAAAACGAAACGCCCGAGTGGAGAAATCCACCCGGGCGTTTTGCATTTCAGGCCGCGCGAATGGTCAGATCACGTCTTCTTCGTCACTCACCAGTCCCGACTGATCGCGGAACTTGCGGCGCAGGCTGCCGCGGCGGAGCAGCTTTTCCTGCGCCTGCTCAGGCAGGTCGGTCAGCAGGATGACGTTCTTCTGCAGAAGCACACCGATCAGATCCTCGATGACGCGGACGAATTCGAGGTCGGCGCGCAGCAGGTCGAAGTAGGACGTCGCGCCCTTGTACTGCAGATAGGCGACGACATCGGGATGATCGTCGGGGATCTCCTGCGTCGCGCCGTCGCTCGGACGGTCGACGATCGCCAGGATCTGTCCCTTGTTGTCGCGGATGACGTGCGGCATGAGCCCTCTCGATTTGCCCTTAGGCGGCGCGACCGCCGGGCTGGTTGCCGCGCATCTCGCGCCACAGGCCGAGCTTCACCTGTGCCGGACGGTCGGAGAAGCTGAACAGTACTGCGTCCTCGTCGGCTTCGTGACGGACCCAGCACCAGCTTGGCGCCACGATGATATCGCGCGGGCCCCAGCTGTAGACGATTTCCTTGCCGTCATAGCCGGTGACGATCGTGCGGCCTTTGCCCTCGACGACTGAAAAGCCCATGCCGTCGGTCGAGCGATACGGCACCGTCTTGAATCCCTTGGGCAGCAGCTGCATGAACGTGCCGATGGTCGGCATCGCTGAACTGCCGTCCACGGGATTGACGAACTGCAGCTTCAGACCATGGCAGGGATCCCATTCATTGGTCCGCCGCATCGTCTCGAGCGCTTCGCGGGTGCGCGTGTAGGGATAGTTGAACACCGGCGAGGTGATCGACTTCGCTTCGTAGCCGACCGGCAGCATGCCCGAACCGAAGCGCGCGAGTGAGTCACCGGACGGCCGGCCGACGATCTGTTTCTCGCCAGCATGCGGCTCGGCGAACTGTGCGTCGAACAGCGCCACGATTTGCACGTCGAGCACGTCCATCCACACCATCGGCACGTTGCTCTCGTTGCCGTGGTCGTGGAAGGTCCAGGACGGCGTGATCACGAAATCGCCGGGCTGCATGACGGTCTTCTCGCCGTCGACGGCGGTGTAGGCACCGTTGCCCTCGACGATGAAGCGCAGGGCCGACTGCGAATGGCGGTGCGCGCGGGCGACCTCGCCCGGCATGATCAGCTGCAGGCCGGCATAGAGCGAATTGGTGATCTGCGACTTGCCGCGCAGTCCTGGATTCTCGAGCACCAGCACGCGGCGCTCGGCTTCGGCGGCGGTGATCAGCTTGCCGGCTTCGTAGATGTAGGGGCGGATGTCGTCATAGCGCCACATCGTCGGTTGGGCCGGCGAGCGCGGCTCCTTGATGACGAGGTTGTGCAGCACCTCCCACAGCGGCGCGAGGTTGCTCTTGTCGATCTTGCTGTAGAAAGCCTCACGCTCGGGGTTGCGGAGGGGGGCTGCGTGGGTCTGGCTGGCCTGCGTCGTCATGCGTAACTCCGGTGTTCTGACGCCAGCCTAAGGGGGGCTGCTATTTGGGTCCAGTCTAAAGCGACCGAGCGGGCTCTGGAGGAGATTCTGTATATCCTGCTGATCCAGCAGAATCTTTAGCCCTTCCGATTTCAAAGTCTGTGCTGGCCAGATGACGACAAATCGCCCGCGCCAGTGCTGCCAGTAAAGCGGTTGCAGCGCATAGGTTGAGGGATCGTCCTTGCGATAGTTGATGACGATGCCATTGGGGTGTTGGTCCACCCAGGCGACGGCCTCGTGCTCGTGGACATGGGTGACGGGCTGGGCCAGCCGGCCGACAAAATGATACTGGCCGTGATAGTCGTTGAGGTTTGCTACCGGCTTTCCGTCGGCTTGCGCGCGCGCGATCACCGCCGCAATGCGGGTGCCGTCAAGACGGGGCCGCAAACCGTCAAAGACCGCAAGCTGAACCGCAACCAGCAGCGCGACGATGACGGCGGTCATGGTTCCGATCCTCGCCCCGGCAGCGCGGGGGGCGTCCAGAATGACGACCAGCACGAGAACGACCAGCCCCGCGAGCGCGATGACACCCAGGACGCCGACCGGCGGAATGTCCGCCAGGTCTTCGTGGATGAAGGCGAAGCGCGCCGGATCGGGTGCAATGACCAGCAGTGCCACGGCGACGATGAGCACAGGCAGGAGCGGCGGCAGGCGCCACCAGCGCCCGTCGACGTATTCGCCGGCAACCGCAAAGCGGGCCAGCAGCAGGGAGAATACGGTCAGCATCGGCAGAAGGTAATGCGGCTGCTTGCCGCTGATCGCCGAGAACACGATGAACACGGGGACGATCATGCAGAGACAGAACTGCACGCCGGATTCGCGCCAGACACGCCGCGCGTAAAGGCTGCGCCAGAAGGTCGGCCACCACAGCCACGGGAACGCCATCACGAACGAAGCCGGCACGTACCACCACCACGGTCGCTCGTGCCACATCGTCTCGACAACGCGCTGGGTGGTCTGGCCGATGAACAGCATATGCGCGAATTCCGGCCCACCCGCGAGGGCTGCCGGCCCGGCCCAGGAGAGCGCGATTGCGGCGCCACCGATCACGGCAAGGAGCAGCGAGAAATACCAGCGACCCCAGGAGCGCGGCCGATCTTCCATCCAGAGCGGCGCCAGCAAGGGGACCGGCAGCAGGTCCAGGAGCTGAACCGGGCCTTTGCTGAGCGTGCCGAGGCCGATGCCAAGGGCGAACAGGACCCAGCCGGCGAACTTTCTTCCCCGCGCTGCAAGGGCAACACCCACCAGCCCGAGCAGGGTGAAGAACGTCACCATCATGTCGAAGAAAGTGAGCGAGGCGAAGATCGCAAACAGCGCCGTGCCCAGGGCGGCCAGTGGCGCGACGCCGGCCACCCGCGACGCGGCGGGGAACAGCAGGCGGGCGAGCCAGACCAGCAGTAGCATCGAGCCCAGGGCAAAGAGCGGCGCCACCAGCCGGCCCCAGATCTCGCTGACGCCGACGAGCGCCCAGCCGGCGTTCATCAGCCAGAACAGCAGCGGCGGCTTGTGGTGATAGGCAATGCCGTTCAGGCGCGGCACCAGATAGTCGCCGCTGCGCCACATCTCCCAGGCGACCGCGAGATAGCGCGTTTCGTCGACCGGCATCGGCGGCCGCATGGCGAGCCCGACGACGACGAGGGCAATCCAGAGAAAAATGGAAACAGCGAGAAGTTGAACGGCGCGACGCGGCATTGCGCTCTGTTAACACAGCTCGCGAGTCGTGCCTACACGCGGAGACCCGTACGAGGTCCAAAATTGGCCAGCAATTAGCGTGATTTGCGGCGGTTGCCCGGGCCGGCCTCTCGGATGCGTGACGCGCGAAAAGTGCGATCTGGCATGGACATTGCTGATTTCTCCTTTGGATCCACGCAGCGAACCGAGGGAGAAGGATATGAAGCGTCGGAAATTTCTCACCGCCACATTCGCGGGTGCCGCCGGCACGTTGGCAGCGCCAGCGATCGTCACGGCGCAGACGACCTTCAACTGGCGGATGACCAGCTATTACGGGCCCAACGCCGCCTTCTATTCGGTGGGGCCCGGCAGCGCCAAGGACCTGATCAGCCGGATCGAGACGATGTCGAACGGGCGGATCAAGATCCAGTTCTACGGTGCCGGTGAGCTGATCCCCGCGGCAGAAGGCTTCGATGCGGTGTCGGCCGGCAATGTCGAGATGAACTATGCGAATGCTTATTTCTGGACCGGAAAAAGCTTTGCCGCCCAGTATTTCACCGCCGTGCCGTTCGGCCTGAACTTCCAGGGCTTCAATGGCTGGTACTACGATGGCGGCGGTGCCGATCTCTGGCGCGAGGTCTACGACCGCTTCAATCTGGTGCCGATCCTGTGCGGCAATACCGGCGTGCAGATGACCGGCTGGTTCAAGAAGCCGATCGAAAAGCCGGCGGATCTCAACGGCATCAAGATGCGCATTCCGGGCCTTGCCGGCCGCGCATACCAGACGCTCGGCGTCGATGTCCGGCTGCTGCCAGGCGGCGAGATCTTTCCGGCCCTCGAGCGCGGTGTGATCGACGCCGCCGAGTTCGTCGGGCCGTATCTCGACCGGCAGCTCGGCCTGCAGCGCGCTGCCAAGTACTACTACACGACCGGCTGGCATGAGACGGCGACGGCGTCAGAGCTCATCGTCAACAAGGCCGCATGGAACCGCCTGCCGGCCGATCTCAAGGCCATTGTTGAGAACGCGGCGGCCGCTTGTAATGTGATCAGCGAAGCCTGGTGCCAGAAGAACAACGCCGAGGCGATGGAAGACCTGATCAAGAACCAGGGCGTCATCGCGCAGCCGCTGCCGGATACGGTGGTCAAGGCACTGCGCGATGCCAACACGAAGATTCTAGAAGAAGCGGTGGCACGTGATCCGGTAACGAAGAAGGTCCACGATTCGTACATGGCCTACAAGGCGAAGTACGATTCCTGGGCGGGTTACAGCGAGACCGTCTATCACAACAAGATCCGCACGGGCGGATGAGGTGATCGACAGCGAACGTCTGGCCGGCGGAATCGACTCCTTTACCGATTTCGTCGGCCGCATCACCGCCTGGTCTTCGTTCGCATTGGCGCTGGTCATGGGCAGCAATGTCCTGCTGCGCTATGGCTTTTCGACCGGCTCCGTCTGGGCGCAGGAGCTTGAGTGGCACCTGATGGCGCCGATCTGTCTGTTCGGCATGTCATACGCGCTGCGCCATGGTGAGCATGTCAGGGTTGACGTGCTATACGCCTCGTTCTCCGAGCGCAACAAGCAGCTCGTCAACGTCATCGCTGCGGTGCTGGCGATTATTCTGTCGCTGCTGGTGATCCATCTCTCCTGGGCCTACGTCGCGCAGTCATGGACGATCGGCGAGGGCTCTGCCAATCCCGGCGGAATTCCCTATCGCTACATCCTGAAGGCGCTGATCCCGGTCGGTTTCGCGTTGTTTCTGATTCAGTCGGTGGCCGAGGCGATCCGGAGCTATCTCGCCTGGCAGAGGGCGGCCGGCTGATGCCGACGACCGAAATCCTCGCCATCCTGATGCTGGTGTCGTTTTTCGTCCTGTTGATGGCCGGCATTCCGGTGGCGCTGACGCTCGCCGTCTCGGGGTTTGTATTCGGCTTTCTCGGTTTCGGGCCGATGCTGTTCAACCTGCTGCCCAGCCGCATCTTCGGCGTGGTGACCAACTACACGCTGATCGCCATGCCACTCTTTGTCTTCATGGGGGTGATGCTCGAAAAATCGCGAATGGCCGAGGACCTCATGGAGGTGATCGGCCATGCCGCTGGCAATCTGCGGGGCGGGCTGGGCATCGGCATCATCGTTGTCGGCGTGCTGATGGGGGCAACCACCGGCATCGTTGGCGCCACCGTGGTGACATTGGGCCTCCTGACTCTCCCGACGCTCCTTCGGCACGGTTACGACAAGGGTCTCGCGTCCGGCATCATCTGCGCGTCGGGCACGCTGGGGCAGATAATTCCGCCCAGCCTGATCCTGCTGCTTCTGGCCGACATCCTGAACGAATCCGTCGGAACGCTGTTCGCGGCGGCGATGATTCCGGGGCTGATGCTGGCTGGGATTTATGTGGCCTATATCCTGCTGCTCGGCGTCTTCCGGCCGAATATGGTGCCGGCGGTTTCGCAGGCGGAACGCGATCTGCTGTCGCGCGGCGATCTCGCCCGCAAGATGCTGCGGGTCGTCGTGCCGCCGCTGGCGCTGGTCGGCGCGGTGCTGGGCTCGATCATCGGCGGTGTCGCCGCGCCGACCGAAGCCGCCTCCATGGGCGCGCTGGGCGCCATTGTCGTGATTGCGATCGGCGGCCGGTTCTCCTGGCAGGTGTTGAAGGAGACGGTTCAGGCGACGACCAAGATCACGGCGATGATGATGTTCATCCTGATCTGCGCGCAGGTCTTCGCGCTGGCCTTCCGCGGGCTTCAGGGCGAACGGCTGGTGCAGGATTTCTTCGCGTTCCTGCCCGGCGGTATCGCCGCCGACATCTGGTTCCTGATGTTCATCATCTTCATACTCGGCTTCTTCATCGAGTGGATCGAGATCTCCTACATCGCGGTGCCGCTGTTCCTGCCGGTCTTCGTGCAGGCCGGTGTCGATCTGGTGTGGCTGGCGACGCTGATCTGCGTGAACCTGCAGACCTCGTTCCTGACGCCGCCCTTCGGCTGGGCGTTGTTCTTCCTGCGCGGGGTCGCGCCGCCGGAGGTGACCACCGGCAACATCTATCGCGGCATCATCCCGTTCGTCGGGATGCAGATCCTGGCCCTGGTTCTGGTGTTCTTCTTTCCCGCCATCGCGCTGTGGCTGCCCAAGGCGATCGGCTGGTAAGAGAGCCGCTCTGCGGGCAAAGAAAAACCCCGGAAGCCTGCGCTTCCGGGGTTCTCTTTGATCTGCTTCTGCAGGGGCGGACTATTCGTCCTTGGCGCCCAGCAGGTGCATCAGCATCGTGAAGAGGTTCACGAAGTCGAGATACAGCGAGAGGGCACCCATGAGGGCCATCTTGCTGAGGGTCTCTTGGCCGAGATTCTCGACGTACTCTTCCTTGATGCGCTGCGTGTCGTAGGCGGTGAGGCCGGTAAAGACCAGCACGCCGATGACCGAGATCGCGAACTGCATCGCCGTGCTGCCGACGAAGATGTTCACGACGCTGGCCAGCACGATGCCGATCAGGCCCATCATCAGGAACGTGCCGAACTTCGACAGGTCCGCCTTGGTCGTGTAGCCGTACAGGCTCATCGCGCCGAACAGGCCGGCGGTGATGAAGAACACGCGCGCGACGCTCGCACCCGTGAAGACCAGCAGGATCGAGGCCAGCGAGGCACCCATCGTTGCGGCAAAGGCCCAGAAGATCGCCTGTGCGGTAAAGAACGAGAGCTTATGGATGCCGAAGCTCAGCACCATGATGAAGGCGAGCGGCGCCAGCATCACCACCCACTTGAGCGGCGTGCCGAAGACGATTCCGGCCAGGGCCGTGTTCGCCACGAGATAGGCAACGATGCCGCTCAGCAGGACTGCCGAGGCCATGTAGTTGTAGACGCGCAGCATATGCGTGCGCAGGCCTTCGTCGATGGAGACGGCGGCCTGCTCGGCTGTGCGTGTCACATAAGGATTCTGAAGTTCTGCCATTTGATTTCCCTCTCTGCTCCCCGAAACGGGTTGTGCCCTTATTCTGCGATCAAATATGGACACTCATTGGGCGCACTTCAATAGAGATCGCTTTCCCAGGTCCGCTAAGTTCTAAGGATTACAAGGAGTTAATAAATAGCGGATAACCACTATCAGGCATTGCGGAGGAGCGGCGCCGGCTTCTGGCCCAAGGCGCGCCAGGTGCCAGCCAGCCCGAGCCCCGCCACGACGACGGTGGCGCCGAGAGCGGTGGCGAGAATTGTCCCCGGCAGCAGGGCAAACTCGATGCGCATGTAATACCGCATCAGCAGCCACGCCGAGAACGCGCCGATTGCCGAAGCGACGATGGCGGTTCCGAAGCCGATCAGCCCGAATTCCAGCGCGAAGGCGCTCATGATCGTCCGCCGACGGGCGCCAAGGACCTTAAGGACGACGGCGTCGTAGACGCGCCGACGATGCGAGGCGACCACCGCACCGGCCAGCACCAGGATGCCCGCCAGCAACGTGATCGCCGCTGTTGCGCGGCCGGCCGTGGCGATCTGTCCCATGATCTGCTCGATGGTGCTGAGCGCATCCTTGATGCGGATTGCCGACACGTTGGGGAAGCGGTCGATGACTGCCTTTTCAAGCGCATCCTCGGCGCCGTCTGCGACCTGCGCGGTCGCGATATGGGTCTGTGGCGCGCCTTCCAGCGTGCCGGGCGCAAAGACCAGCGTGAAGTTGATGCCGAGCGTGGTCCAGTCGATGGCGCGCAGATTGGCGATGGTCGCCTCGACCTCGCGCCCCAGCACGTTGATCGTGATCGTGTCGCCGATGCCAAGGCCCATTCCGCGCGCGATCTGCGCATCGAAGGAAATCAGGGGCGGGCCGCTGTAGTCGGGCGGCCACCATTTGCCCTCAACCACACGGCTGCCGGATGGCGGCTCCGCGGAGTAGGTCAGGCCGCGATCGCTGCCGACCGCCCATTGCGCATCGGCGGCGACGACAGCCTGTTCGACCGGAATTCCGCCGAGCTTCACGATCCGTCCGCGCAGCGATGGCACGCGGCGCACCTGGCCGATGCCGGGCGTGCTCGCCAGAAGCGCATCGAATTCGGCAACCTGGTCAGACTGGATATCGATGAAGAAGAACGATGGCGCCATCTCAGGGAGCTGCTCGTTGAGCTGGCGCGCCAGATTGCCCTGCACCATTGCGATCACGACCAGCACCGTCAGTCCGAGTCCGAGCGACAGGACAAGGCCCGACACCGGGCTGCCGGGCCGGTGCAGATTGGCCAATGCCAGCCGCAGGCCGGGACGCCCGGTATGCGGCGCGCGTCTCGCAAGGGCGGCCATCAGATCGCCTGCGCCGTAGAACACGACGAACGTGCCGAATGCGGCGAGCACGAACCACAGGCCAAGCATCCGGTCGGAGGATGCAAAAACGGCGAGGGCGCCGAGCGCCGCGGTCAGGATACCGACGGTAATGGCATAAGCGGGACGCGGCCAGCGTCCAGCCGGTGCGACCAGATCGCGGAACAGGGCGGACGGCCGCACGTCGCGGGCGCGCGCCAGCGGCCACAGCGAGAAAGCCGCCGATGTCAGAAGACCGAACGCGCCAGCCAGCGCCAGCGGTGTCGGATAGAGACCGACTTCGGCGGCGACGGGCAGCTGCTGGGCCAGGATCGGTGCCATCAGGATCGGGGCGAGCGCGCCGATCACCAGACCGATGACAATACCCAGCAGGGCCATGCTCATGACCAGGATCAGATAGAGACGCATCACCAATGTGCCGCTGGCCCCCAGACACTTCAGCGTGGCGATCGTCGCGGTCTTGCTTTCGAGATAGCTGCGCACCGCATTGGCGACGCCGACGCCGCCCACCAGCAGAGCGGTGAGCCCGACCAGGGTCAGGAACATGGTGATGCGGTCGATCCAGCGCTGCACACCGGGAGCACCTTCGCCGGAGCCGCGAATGCGCCAGCCGGCATTGGGGAATTGCGCCCGGATCGTGTCGGCGAATAGAGCGGGTTCGACGCCGGGATTGGTCAGCAGTCGGTACTCATGCCGGATCAGGCTGCCCGGCTGAACAAGGCCGGTCGATTCAAGGCTGTCGAGCGACACCATGAAACGCGGGCCGAGCGTGAATGCATTCGTCGCGCGATCCGGTTCCGCCGCGATGACGGCGCGCACGACAAAGGTTTGTTCGCCGACTTTGACCGCGTCGCCGATTTTCGCGTCGAGCCGGCGCAAGGTCGCGGCTTCCACCGCGGCGCCCCAGGCGCCGTCGCGTTGTGCCAGGGCCTCCTGAATATGCCCGCCGCCTTCAAGCCTGACGCCCCCGATCAAGGGATAGGCGCGGTCGACGGCTTTCACTTCCACCAGCAGGCGCGTGGCTTCAGTGCGCGCCATGCCGCGCATCTCGGCGATTACCGACAGCGTGCCGCCTGTCTTGAGTGCGGCGATTTGCTCGGCGGTCGCGACGCGATGGGTGTAGGCGAATTCGAGATCGCCGCCGAGAATCTGCCGCGCGTTTGCTTCCAGCGCCGTGCGTACGGCCGAGGACAGCGAGCCGACGGCGGCGATGGCCGCAACGCCGAGGGCCAGGCAGGCGAGGAAAATGCGAAAGCCCTTGATGCCGCCGCGCATCTCGCGGCGGGCAAAGCGGAAGGCCTGCGCGAAGTCGCCGGTCATCGCGTGTCCTGCGTGATCCGTCCGTCATGAATGCGAATGATGCGGTCGCAGCGCGCGGCGAGTTCGCGATCATGGGTGATCAGGACCAGCGTGGCGCCGCGTTTCGCGCGCAGGCTGAACAGCAGATCGACGACGCCAGAGCCGGTCGTGGTATCGAGATTGCCGGTCGGCTCGTCGGCCAGCAGGAGCGGCGGCTCCGCCGCGAACGCGCGGGCGAGCGCCACGCGCTGCTGCTCGCCGCCGGAGAGCTGCCCCGGATAGTGGGTGAGGCGGTGGCCAAGCCCGACGGTTTCCAGTCGCGCCTTCGCGTGATCGAACGCGTTGCGGTCGCCGGCGAATTCCAGCGGGATCGCGACATTCTCCAGCGCCGTCATGGTCGGGATCAGATGGAACGCCTGAAAGACGATGCCGATGTGATGGCGGCGGAACAGCGCCATCTGGTCTTCGTTCATCCCGCCAATATCGGTGCCGGCAATGCGCACGCTTCCGGCGGTCGGCTTCTCGAGGCCGGCCATCACCATCAGCAGGGTCGACTTGCCGGAGCCCGAGGGGCCGACGATTGCCACAGTTTCGCCGCGAGCGATGCGTAAATCGATGCCGCGCAGAATATTGACCTGGCCGGCCGTACTCGCCAACGTGAGATGCAGGCCGTCGATCTCAACGAATGAGGCGGCGTCTGAAACAGGCGCGCTGGCCGGCTTCGCAGAGGTGACATCGTTCATGGGAATTTCACGGTGGATACGAGGCGTTCCTGCGGTTGATCGCAGGCCATGGGGATATGGGCTGGCGCGGTGGGCTGTCAATGCGGCACTCGGGCTGTTTCTGCTGACCGGCATGGCGCAGGCGCAGGACAAGCGGCCGTCGCTGCTGGTGCTGGGCGACAGTCTCAGCGCCGGTTATGGGCTGGCGCGCGAACAGGCTTTTCCGGAACGTCTCCAGGCGTGGCTGAAGCGCGAAGGCGTTGACGTGAATGTGATCAATGCCGGAGTGTCGGGCGACACATCGGCAGGCGGTCTGGCGCGTCTCGACTGGGCGATCGGCAATCAGCCGCCGGGCTTCGCGATCGTCGAACTGGGTGCTAACGACGCGCTGCGCGGTTTGTCGCCGGCGGCGCTGCATGACAATCTCGACAAGATTCTCACACGCCTGAAGGCGCGCGGCGTGAAGCCAATGCTGGCCGGCATGTATGCGCCGCGCAATCTCGGGCGCGACTACGTTACGGAATTCGAGGGTGTCTATGGGCGGCTCGCCGAGAAACACGGCGTGCCGCTTTATCCGTTTTTTCTCGACGGCGTGGCCGGCGATGCAAGTCTGAACCTGCAGGACGGCATTCACCCGAACGCCAAGGGCGTCGAAAGAATCGTCGAACGGATCGGGCCGCGGGTGAAGCGGCTCCTGGACGGCGGTTAAACCGCTCCCGCGGCGGACCGAAATCCGCCGCGGGGAGCTGATCGTCGTCAGACGAGAGGCTTAGTAGCGCGGACCGCCGCGGCCACCGCCGCCGCCGTAACCACCGCCACCATCGCGACCGCCGCCACCACCGTAGCCGCCACCGCCACCGCCGCCGCCACCACGCGGGCCGCCGCGGCCACCGCCGCCGCCAAACCCACCGCGACCGCCGCCGCCACCGCCGCCACCGCCCATCGGGCGCTCACGGGCTTCGTTCACCGTCAGCGGACGGCCGTTCAACGGATGGCCGTTGAGCGCTTCGGTCGCCTTGGTGGCCGAGTCATCGGAGTCGAACTCGATGAAGCCGAAGCCGCGCGACTGGTTGGTCGCACGATCGACGATCACCTGCGCCGTCGTCACGTTGCCGTGCGGGGCGAACAGTTCCTGCAGCTGCTGCGATGTATAGGAGTACGGCAGATTGCCGACATACAGTTTTTTACCCATCACTCTTTCCCTTTATCAAACTTCAATACTGGCGCGCCTTGCTGGCCGGACGACGCGCCTTTGCCCGCGATGATGAGCCCGTATCCTGAAAATGCGCATGCACCAAACAAACGACGTGCCGCCGCTGGATAGCGGAGCACACATCGCCCGAATGGGGCATCGAAAATTTCAAGATCATTGAGCCCGAACGCCGAGGAAACCTAGCTCTGTCCTTACGCCGGACAACCAACCCGAGACACGGTAGGGCTGGCATTTACCGACCTGATAAGCGTTTCTCGTCGCGGGCGAATCAAACCGGATTACAAACCGGATAAAGACGCTGTGCGGCGGATTTAGTCTGGCAGTTATCCCCGGCTGTGGACGCAAGGGTGGGCACTACCTGACCTTATCGGCAACGATAACTATATCCCTGACGATACTGGATTCCAAGGGGGCATATTAACAATTGGCAAGTGCTAGCGGTTTGGTTCGGATGCAACATTCGCTGCGGGGCGTTAGGTTTGCGCGTCCCGAACCTTGCGGATTGTCATGCCACAAGCGCCCGTTTTTGCACATGCACACGCTACTGCTGGTAGTGGCGTGGTCGATTGGCAGGGTTTGACCCATAGCTGTATTGAGCAGCTGGGTCCGATGGCGAAACAGGCGTCGCTCGGGTTCATCTACGTCACCGATCTTCTGGAGCCGCATCTCCCTGACATTCTCGTGATGTTGCGCGCCCGGACCGGCATCGCTGCCTGGTCGGGCAGCATCGGGCTTGGTGTCGCGGCCACCGGCGTGGAGTATTTCGATCAGGCGGCGATGGTGATCCTCGCGGCGTCGCTACCGGAAGACTCCTGGCATCTCATGGCAAACGTGACGGAGCCCGGGACGGTAGCGCGTTCCGTCATGGGATTTGCGCGCGGTGCCGCCAAGCAGGCCGGCGCACTCGGCGCGCCGTCGCTGGGCATCGTGCACGCCGATCCCCGCAATCCCGCGATTGCCGGGATGGTGGCGGAACTTGCCAATGCGATGTCCGGCTATCTCGTTGGCGGTCTCGCCTCCTCGCGCGGCGCGCCGGACCAGATCGCCGGCGAGGTCGTGAGCGGCGGTCTGTCTGGTGTCCTGTTCTCACCGGGTGTTGCGGTGTCCATCGGCCTGTCGCAGGGCTGCTCGCCGATCGGTCCGGTCCGTAGTGTCACGGCGTCGCGCCAGAACGTGCTGATCGAAATCGACGGGCGTCCGGCACTCGATGTGCTGAAAGAGGATATCGGCGACGTGCTGTCGCGCCGGCTGGAGAGAGTCGCCAATTACATCCACGCGGCATTTCCGGTGTCGGGTTCCGACACTGGCGACTATCTCGTCCGCAATCTTGTCGGTCTCGATGTGGAGCGGGGCTGGGTGGCGGTCGGTCATGGGGTGCAGACCGGCGACCGCATTCTCTTCGTGCGGCGCGACCGGCAGGCGGCGGAAGACGATCTCGTTCGCATGCTGCAGCGGCTCAAGCGCAGCGCGCCGTCTCCCAAAGCCGGGCTCTATTTCACCTGCCTCGCGCGCGGCCCCAACCTGTT
Organism: Alphaproteobacteria bacterium; assembly: GCA_965279355.1. Taxonomy (GTDB): domain Bacteria; phylum Pseudomonadota; class Alphaproteobacteria; order CACIAM-22H2; family CACIAM-22H2. The sequence continues at coordinate 3,286,144 of OZ257155.1, forward strand.
CGGCCCGGAGTCCGCGGAGCTTCGGATTCTCCAGCGGGAACTGGGCGACTTTCCGCTGGTCGGGATGTTCTGCAACGGCGAAATCTGCAACGACCGGCTCTACGGCTATACCGGCGTGCTCACCTTATTTTTGTAACACCGGCATTGCTTGCCCCGGTCAGCCGAATCAGGTTACGAGGGTTGGACCACGTGAGGCCCTATGGTTCGGCTGTTTGTCGGCATCGGCTTTCCCGAAGATATCCGCGAGCGGCTGTCTGGACTGTGCGGGGGCGTGCCGGGGGCCCGCTGGGTCCCTCCCGAAAATTTCCATCTGACATTGCGGTTCATCGGTGAGGTCGACGGCGGTGACGCCGAGGACATCTATCACGCGCTGATGCAGGTGCGGCCGCCCCGCTTCGATCTGACGCTGACCGGTGTCGGGCATTTCGGGTCCGGCGCGGAGGTGCGGTCGCTGTGGGTCGGTATCGAGCGCAATCCGGAATTGCTGGCCCTGCGCGACCGCGTGGATTCAGCGCTGGCGCGGGCGGGGGTCGAGCGCGACGGGCGCCGCTACACGCCGCACGTCACCCTGGGCCGGCTGCGCGATACGCCGCTGCCGCGCGTGTCGGCGTTCCTGTCGCATCATGCGTTGTTCCGGGCCGGGCCGATTCCGGTCGAGCACTTCACCCTGTTCTCAAGCTTCCAGCAGGGTACCGGTCCGATCTACACGCCCGAAGCGGATTATCTGCTGCCGGCGGCTGCCCTTTAAGTTTCGGTATCGGGTGCGCGATAGATGTGGCGCAGCAGTTCGCGGCGCCCGCCGCGCGCCGGGAAATTCCGCACGATCACGCCCGCCGGCATGAAGCCGCTATTCGCCAGCACGCGCGCTGAAACCGGATTGTCGGGAAACGTGTCGGCATGCAACCGCTCGATGCCGAGATACGTTGCATGCGCGACGATGCGGCGCACGGCCTCGGTGGCATAGCCCTGGCGGCGGAACGGCAGCCCGATCCAGTAGCCGAGTTCCAGCATCTCCGGCGGTCCGCCAAAGCCGCCAACGCCCAGGAATTCGCCGTCCTCGCGGCGCTCCAGCGCATAGACGAACGCGCCGGGGCCGACGCGTCTCGCGATCCAGTCGCGCGCGGCTGGAACCGTGCAGGGGTCGGGAATCTCCGCCATCTGTCGTACGGCATCGGGATCGCCCGCCAGCAGCCGCGCGAAATGGACGGCGTCGTCTGGCGTCAGCGGCCGGAGGATCATCCGCGCCGAAGTAAGGGGTCGATCGGACTCCATAACGCGTGCCGGTTATCCAGGATCCTGTTTTACGGCCGCCAACAATCCGGCGGAACCACGCTCGATCAGGTCGAGGGCATGCTCGAAGTCGGTTGGGCCGCCATAGTAGGGATCGGGAACATCGGCGATGCCAAGCTCCGGCGCATAATCGAGCAGGCGCTTGAAGCGCGCCTTGCTGCCGGGGACCATGCGGCACATGAAATCGAAATGCCCGCCGTCGCAGGCGATCAGCAGATCGAAGCGCTGGCAGTCCGCACTGATCAGCTTGCGCGCGCGCAAACCCGCGATGTCGTAACCGCGTTTGGCCGCGTGGCGGATCGAACGCGGGTCCGGCGGCTCGCCGACGTGGTAGCCGTGGGTGCCGGCGGAATCGACTTCGATGGCATGTGAGAGGCCGGCGCGCGCGACCATCGCCAGGAACACCCCTTCGGCGGTGGGGGAGCGGCAGATATTTCCGGTGCACACGAACAGGATGCGTTTCACAACTGGACTCTCGACTCCGGACGCTCCCTATCCTTAACGTAGCCGTCGCCGATGCCAAGGATCGTCTTCAATAGCCGCCTGCGCGGCGTTGTTCCGCTGGAGCCCATCACCGTCGCCGGAACGACGGTGCGGGACTCTCTGGCTCGTGTCTTTGCCGACTATCCGCGGCTTCAGGGCTATGTGCTGGACGATCAGGGAAGCGTGCGCCAGCACGTCGCGATCTACGTGAACGACAGGCCGATTGTCGATCGCCTGCGGCAATCCGATGCGGTTGAAGACCAGACTGAAATCTATGTTCTGCAGGCTCTGACGGGAGGATGACATGAGCGATCGCATGCTGATCGGAACCCGCAAGGGCCTGTTCGATCTGCGCCGCTCGGGCAGCGGTTGGGCAATGGCGGGGCGGCACTTCCTGGGCGAGCCGGTCACGGCGGTGATGCGCGACGCGGCAACCGGCACCCTGCTCGCCGCGCTCAATCTTGGCCATTTCGGCGTCAAGCTGTGGCGCAGCGACGATGACGGCGCCACCTGGCGCGAAGTCGCCGCGCCGAAATATCCGGAGAAGCCGGCGGACTCCACGGACAAGAACGACTGGAACCTGAAGGTGATCTGGGCGCTGGAATCCGGCAAGAAGCCGGGCATTGCCTGGGCGGGCACTCTGCCCGGCGGTCTCTTCCGCTCCACAGATGGCGGCGAGAGCTGGGCGCTGATGCGCGGCCTCTGGGACCGGCCCGAGCGCGCGGAATGGTTCGGCGGCGGTTACGATCATCCCGGCATCCATTCCATCTGCGTCGATCCGCGCAACGCCGACCGCGTGCTGCTTGGCGTGTCCTGCGGCGGTGCATGGATGACCGAAGATGCCGGAAAGACCTGGGACGTCCGCTGCAAGGGCATGTATGCCGCCTACATGCCGCCGGCACAGCGCGACAATCCGGCAATCCAGGATCCTCACCGCATCGTGCAGAGCCCGTCCGATCCGAATGTCTACTGGTGCCAGCATCACAACGGCGTCTTCCGCTCCACCGACGGCGCGCAGAGCTGGCATGAAATCACGGCGATTGCGCCCTCGACGTTCGGCTTCGCGGTGGCAGTGCATCCCAAGGACGCGGATACGGCGTGGTTCGTGCCGGCGGTCAAGGACGAGCAACGCGTTCCGGTTGACGGCAAATTTGTCGTCTCGCGGACCCGTGATGGCGGCAGGACCAGCGAGATTCTGTCCAAGGGTCTGCCGGGCGCCGAAGCCTACGATCTCGTCTATCGCCACAGCCTCGATGTCGACGAGAGTGGCAACACGCTCGCCCTCGGCTCGACGACTGGCGGCTTGTGGTTCTCGAACGACAGCGGCGACTCGTGGATGGCGAGCGATGTCCGGCTGCCGCCGATCGCCTGCCTGCGATTTGTCTAGGCTTTAGTCGAGTTGCGCCTCGATCGCTTCCATGTCGCCATCTGACAAGCCGAAATGGTGGCCGATTTCGTGGATGAGGACGTGGCGGACGATATGGGCGAGGTCTTCGCCGGTCTCGCACCAGTAATCCAGAATGGGACGCCGATAAAGGAAGATCATATCCGGCATCGGCGGCGGCGCGCTGCCTTCCTGCCCGGACACCGACACGCCGCGATAGAGGCCGAGCAGGTCGAACGGGCTATCCAGCTCCATCTCGCGTTCGGTCTCCTCATCGGGGAAATCCTCGATGCGGATCACGACCTTTGTCACATGCTCGGCAAACGGTGCGGGCAGGACCTTGAGCGCGGCAACGGCGATCTCGTCGAGATCGGCGAGGGAGGGCGGGGTGATTTCGGACGGGTTCATCGGAAGAACCCTAGCGCGGCTTGATCCCAGGGGAAAGCCGCGCCAGTGTCGACGAAAGCACGGGAGACGGCATCATGATCAAGAAGCTGACGGACGCGGAACGCATCGAAGCGCTGGCAACGCTCAAGGGCTGGCAGCTCGTCGACGGGCGCGATGCCATCCGCAAGGAATTCAGGTTCAAGGATTTTAACGCCGCCTTCGGCTTCATGGGCCGGGTGGCGCTGATGGCCGAGCGAATGGACCACCACCCGGAATGGTTCAACGTCTACAACCGGGTCGACATCACCCTGGCGACGCATGATGCCGGGGGCCTGTCGGCCCGCGACATCAAGCTCGCGACGTTTATCAATTCGCTTTAGTCACCCCGGCCAAGCGAAGCGCGAGCCGGGGTCCATGGTGCCGCCTGTGAGATGGACCCCGGATCAAGTCCGGGGTGACGGCCTTGCGGCCGTCACTTGGGCGCCATGCGGATGGCGCCGTCGAGGCGGATGACTTCGCCATTGATCATCACGTTGTCGACGATGTGCATGACCAGGCTCGCGAACTCGGGCGGCCGGCCCAGGCGCGACGGGTAGGGCACCGATGCTTCGAGTGCGGCGATGGCTTCCTTGGGGAGGCCATCGGCCATCGGCGTCAGGAAGATGCCGGGCGCAATTGCATTCACCCGCACGCCAAAGCGTGCGAATTCGCGCGCGGCAGGCAGGGTCAGCGCCACGACGCCGCCTTTCGACGCGGAATAGGCCGCCTGGCCGATCTGGCCTTCATAGGCCGCCACCGACGCGGTGGAGATGATGACGCCGCGCTCATTGTCGGCCATCGGCTCCGCGTTGATCATGTCGGCCGCGGCCAGGCGCATCATGTTGAAGGAACCGACGAGGTTCACATTGATGCAGCGCTGGAATTCGGCCAGTGGCATCGGACCGTCCTTGCCCACGATGCGCTTTGCCGGGCCGATGCCGGCGCAGTTCATCAGCACGCGGGCAATGCCATGCTTGCCGCGCGCTTCGGCAATCGCCGCTTCGCCGCTCGCGGCGTCGGACACGTCGCACTTGACGGCATGGCCGCCGATCTCGCCGGCGACCCGCTTCGCGCCGTCCAGATTGATGTCGAGCACCGTGACCTTCGCGCCGGCCGCCGCCAGCGCTTTCGCCACCGCTTCCCCAAGTCCCGATCCGCCGCCAGTGACGAGCGCCGCCTGTCCCTTAACATTCATTGTGTTTTTCCTTTCCGAAACCGATTGCGGGTTTGTAGCAGATCGCGCCTAGCCGAGGGAGGGGGCCTTGCCGGCCTTCATCTCCCGCTGGGCGATATAGAACGTGCTGCCGATCAGGACCACGACACCGACGAGCGTCCAAAGATCCGGCACTTCAGCGAAGAAATAGAAGCCAAACAGCCCGGCGAAGATCAGCCGCGTATAGTCGAACGGCATGACCGCGGAGGCTTCGCCAATCCGCAGGCCGCGCAGCATCAGGTATTGCGCCAGCGATGACAGGCCGCCGATCGCTATCAGCAGCAGCCATTCCCAGCCGACCGGGTTCTGCCACACAAGCGCGGCCGGCACGGCGGACAGAAGCGTCGTGATCGCCCCGAAATAGAACAGGATGGTGATATTGCGCTCGGTCCCGGACAGCTTTTTCACAAGGACCGCGACGTCGGCCACAAAAAACGAGCCAAGCAATCCGATCAGCATGGCGTAGTCGAAGCTGGATGTGCCGGGCCGCAACACAATCAGCACGCCGATGAAGCCGATGGCCGTCGCCGTCCAGCGCCGCCAGTGCACGGCCTCGCCGAGGAACAGTAGCGCCAGCACCACCAGGAACAGCGGACGGGTGAAGGAAATCGCGGTCGCCGTGGCGAGCGGCAGATGCGTGATCGCGTAGAAGCCGCAAAACGTACCGCCGACCCCGATCACCGAGCGCGAGACGTGCAACCACGGACGACCGGTCAGGAAGAAGCTTGTCGTGCCGCGCAGGAAGGGCAACAGGACGATGAGACCGAACAGGCAGCGGAAGAATGCGACCTGAAAGGAATCCAGTCGCTGCCCCAGAATTTTGACGATGAGCGCTTGGATCGCGAATACCACTGCGGCGAGGATGATCCAGCCGGCACCGCGGACATTAGGCGGGAAGCGCTCGACTAGCAGTGTGCCGTCAGCCATTGCCGGGCTTGGTCGGTGGCTGTGTCGTCGGCAGGGGAACGGGATCGGTTGTGGCGGCAGCCGCCATCGGTGTCACCGGCAGGTCGTCCGCGCCGCCGGGTGACTTCGACGTTGAGCGCACCTCGTGACGGGCGATGTACACGGTGGCGGCAACAATCACGGCAGCACCGGCCCAGGTCCAGATATCCGGGACCTCGGCAAAGAACATCCACGCAAGCGCGGCGACGAAGGGCAGGCGGATAAAATCGAGCGCGGTCGCCGCGCTGGCGTCGAGACAGACAAAAGACCGGGTCATCGCCTGGTGTCCCAGTGTCGCGAATGCGCCCACCGCCACCAGCAGCGGCCAGGTATGGATCGGCGGATTGACCCAGACCGGAATGGCGGTGATCAGTGAGAATGGCAGGATATAGAGAGTGAGATAGGTGACAATGGCATTGGCCGGCTCGGTCCGGGTCATGTGCTTGATCAGGATGACGCTGATACCGGTGAGCAGCGCGGAAGCGAGTACGGCAAGCTGGAACGGGTTGAGGTCGACAAAGCCCGGGCGGAGCACGATCATCGCGCCGCCGAAGCCGACAAAAGTCGCAATCCAGCGATGGCCGCGCACGACCTCGTTGAGAATGAAGACGGCGGCCACCGTCGCGAACAGGGGTGTGGTGAAGCTGAGCGCCGTGGCTTCCGCCATCGGAAGGTTGGCCACCCCTGTGAACCAGCACAGCATCGACCCCAGTCCGATCGCCGCCCGCCAGGAATAGAGCCGGTGATTGCTGTTCTTGAAGGTCGCCAGCCCGACCGTCAGGAACCACGGCGCCATGAAGGCAAAGCCGAACAGGTTACGAAAGAACACGATCTCGAATGCCGGAAGGTCGTCCGCCAGCAGCCGGATGCAGACGACCATGCCGGCGAAGAAGAAAGAACCGAGCACGCCCCAGATCGCGCCCTGCACAGGCGGGGAAAGACGCTGAAAAGCCGCGGAGGGGGAAGGACGGAACGGCATACGCTGTTTAGACGACAAATCTTAAGTCAGATATATGACTTATAGCGCGCACCGTGCTTGCAGGCGAGAGTAGTTTCACTACTTTTGGTAGAGAGCCGCCGTCGGCCGTCAATTCAACGATTGTGCTGGATGAGTTTGTCGCTTACGCGCAGCGTCGCCTCGGTCTTTGACTTGACCTCTTCGGGGGTGACGCCTGGCGCCACTTCCAGCATCGTGACGCCACCGCTTCCGGTGGTGTCGATGCCGAATACGCCAAGATCGGTGATGACGGTGTTGACCACGCGCGCTCCGGTCAGCGGCAGGTTGCATTTCTTGAGCAGCTTGGTTTCGTTCTTGGCGGTGTGCTCCATCAGCACGACGACCTTCTTCACGCCGGCGACGAGATCCATGGCGCCGCCCATGCCCTTGACCATTTTTCCGGGGATCATCCAGTTGGCGAGATCGCCATTCTCCGCGACCTGCATCGCGCCGAGCAGGGCCAGATCGATGTGGCCGCCGCGGATCATGCCGAAGCTGTCGGCGCTGCTGAAATAGCTGGTCGTCGGCAACTCCGTGACGGTCTGCTTGCCGGCGTTGATCAGGTCGGGGTCCTCGTCCCCTTCGAAGGGGAACGGCCCGATACCGAGCATGCCATTCTCGCTCTGCAGCTGAACGGTCATGCCTTCCGGAATGTAGTTCGAGACCAGCGTCGGAATGCCGATACCGAGATTCACGTAGAATCCGTCGCGCAGTTCCTTGGCGGCGCGGGCGGCCATGTCTTCGCGGGTCCAGGCCATGATGTGTCCTTTCCTTGAATTAGGGGCGGCGTCTCAGACGCGCTTGCGTGTCGTGCGTTGTTCGATCCGTTTGGCGCCGCCTTTGGCGTGAACGATCCGCTTCACGAAAATGCCGGGCGTGATGATGTGGTCGGGGTTGATGGTGCCGGCCTCGACCAGGTTCTCGACCTGCGCGACGGTGATCTTGCCGGCGCTTGCCATCATCGGGTTGAAGTTCCGCGCCGTCTTGCGATAGACGAGGTTGCCTTCGGTGTCGCCCGTCCAGGCATGGACCAGCGACAGATCGGCGACGATGCCGGTCTCCATGATGTATTTCTCGCCGCCGAACTCGCGGACTTCCTTGCCTTCGGCGACGGCGGTGCCGTAACCGGTCTTGGTGAAGAAGGCGGGAATACCGGCGCCGCCGGCGCGGATGCGCTCGGCCAGCGTGCCCTGCGGGTTGAATTCGATCTCGAGTTCGTTGGCCAGGTACTGCTGGGCAAAGAGTTTGTTCTCGCCGACATAGGAGGCGATCATCTTCTTGATCTGCCGCGTCTCCAGAAGAATGCCGAGCCCGGCACCGTCAACGCCGGCGTTGTTCGAAACGACAGTGAGCCCCTTCACCCCGGACTCCCGGATCGCTTCGATCAGCAATTCCGGAATGCCGCACAGCCCGAACCCGCCGGCCATGATCAGCATGTCGTTCTTCAGGACGCCGGCGAGGGCCGCCTTGGCATCCGGATAAACCTTCTTTGACATCGAGCGTCCCCTTCAGTCCGCCGGTCGACCGTTCCAGCCGGTCGCCAGCCCCACCCATTCGCAATCCTTCGCACTATAAGAGGCAAGGCGGAGCGCGGCAAATCCTGCGCGGGAAACGGTTAATTAGCCTGTCTCCGGACGGGCCTGGCGCGTGGCGTCGGCTTGATGGCGCTGATTTCGGCAAGCATCCAGTCGCGGAAGGTGCGGATCTTCGGCCGTTCGGCGGTCGCCTCGGGATAGACCAGCCAGTAGGAATCGCCATTGGGGACCACCAGATCGAAGGGCTGAAACAGCCGCCCCTCGATCACCGGCTCGGCGTGCACGTAAGGATTGCCGATCGCGACACCGGCCCCGGCGATCGCCGCCTCGACGGCGATGCGGGTTGAGTCGAAGGCGGTCCCGCGCGAGGCATCGACCGAATCGGTGAGACCGGCCGCCTTCAGCCAGACCTCCCAGTCGTGCTCGTTGGTGTTGAGGATCAGCAGCGGGGCCCGCGCGAGATCGGCGGGGCGCTTCAGCTTCGAGCGCCAGGCGTGACCGCAGAGCGGCGTCAGTTCGTCGTCGAACAGCTTGTCGCGCCGCACGCCGGGCCAGGGCCCTCTGCCGTAGCGGATTGCGACATCGACATCCTCGCGCGCGAAATCGGTGACATGCGAGGTTGTGATCAGGCTGACTTCGATCTCGGGATGAAGTTGATTGAAGCGCGGCAGCCGCGGCACCAGCCATGACAACGCGAAGGTGGTGAGCAGGCTGACGGTGAGTCGGCCCTGTCCCGCCTGGCGGCCGACGCGTGAGACGGCCGTTGCCAGCCGGTCGAAGGCATCGCGCAGTTCCGGCAGCAGAGCCTGACCTTCCTCGGTTAGGCGCAGGCCGCGCACGAGACGGCGAAACAGTTTTACGCCGAGCCGCGCTTCAAGCGCCTTCACCTGGTGACTGACAGCGGCCTGCGTCACGCGCAGCTCTTCGGCGGCGCGCGTGAAGCTCAGATGGCGCGCGGCGGCTTCGAAAGCGCGCAGCGAATTCAGGGGCGGGAGCGGACGGGCCATGATGACATAGTTTTTCTAGGCCATTCTACGAGGAAAGGTCGTTTGTCGTCCAGCGTCCGGAGTGGCATTTCCAGATGCAACATGCATTTGGAAAGGATCGAGCCCGTGGCCCGATATGAGAATAGTTTGCCCTCCCTGCCGGCGAATCTGCCCCGCCCGTCGATGGCTTTGACGGTCCGCGCCAGTCTGAAGGCCGCCATCAGACATGTGTATGCCGCGCTCGTCGAATGGCGGGATCGTGCCCGCGGCCGTGCCATGCTGGCGGGGCTCGATGCGCGGCTGCTCAAGGATATCGGCGTCAATCGCGCGACCGCGTCGCATGAGGCCGGCAAGCGTTTCTGGGAATCCTGAAAAATAATTCATGGGCAGGTGGTGCGGAATAATCCGCAACCTTGGGGTGTTCACCTCCCCATCGGCCGGCAATGCCGGCCTTCCTGTCGCATCCGACAGACTGAACGCGGAAGCAGAATTGCTTCGCGCGCAGGGATCTCTTGACCTTAGGGGCAGAAATGCAAAGGACACTCTTGAGTGACGGATTTGTCCGTCCACTCTCCAATCCACTCCGGAGTCTCGCCGATTTTGCGCGGGGCGCGGTGGCGCTGGTCACGCGCTGGCGTGAGCGCGCCCGTAGCCGACACATGCTGTCGGCGATGGACGCGAGGCTGTTGAAGGATATCGGTGTCAGCCGCGCGACGGCGGCGTTCGAGGCGAACAAGCCGTTCTGGGAACGCTGACCGCAGAACGACCGCGGAATAATCTTCAACCGGCGAGTGTTAACTCGCCACCGGTCGGCCAATGCCGATCTTCCTGTCGCCTTCGACAGCCTGAGGCCGGGTCGCAGAAACGCAACCCGGCAACAGGGGAATCTTCCTTGATGGGGAAAGTGAGAGAAATGCATAAGGATTCGTGGGGCTACAACCTTTCCGGCGCGACTCAGAACACGGTCGCGCGGTACGAACAGGCGCTGGCGGAACTGCGCTGCTATGTGAACGATCCGGTCGCGACGATCGACGCGGCGCTGATCGAGGCACCGGAATTCGTCATGGCGCATGCGCTGAAGGCGTATCTGTTCCTGGCGGGAACGGAGCCGGCCGGTATTCCCGTGGCTCGTGCGTCGCGTGACCAGATGAAGTCACTGAAAGCCGATGACCGCGAATTGCGGCACGGCGCGGCGATCCAGGCCCTGCTGGACGGCGAGTACGATGTCGCTGTCGAGCGTCTGGAAGATATCCTGATCAACTATCCGCACGACCTGCTGGCGCTGCAGATCGGCCATCTCTTCGATTTCTTCCGCGGCGACTGGCGCAATCTGCGCGACCGTGTCGCGCGGGTGCGGCCGCACTGGAGCCACGATCATCCCGGCGCGCATGCGGTGCTGGGCATGCACGCGTTCGGGCTCGAGGAGTCCGGCAACTATGCGGCGGCCGAGGAGGCCGGGCGGACGGCGATCGAACTCGAGCCGCGCGATACCTGGGCGCATCACGCCGTCGCGCACGTGATGGAAATGCAAGGCCGTATCGACGACGGCATCCAGTGGATGACGACGCGCGAGACGCACTGGGCGACCAACAGCTTCTTTGCCGTCCACAACTGGTGGCATCTGGCGCTGTTCAATCTCGATCGCGGCGAACCGCAGAAGGCGCTGGCGCTCTATGACGAGCAGATCCGCGGCACGAAGTCGGCACTGGCGCTCGACATGATCGATGCCTCGGCGATGCTGTGGCGGCTCCATCTGCGCGGCGTCGATGTCGGCAACCGGTGGACGGAGCTTGCCGATTCCTGGGCGCCGATGGTGTCCGAAGGCTTCTACGCCTTCAACGACTTCCATGCGGCGATGGCGTTCATCGGTGCAGGGCGCTGGGATCTCATGGAGACCGGCCTGAAGACGTTGCGGCAACGGCTGGCGGAGCGCGGTGGCAGCAATCAGGCGATGATCCGCGATGTCGGCCTGCCGGGCTGCGAGGCGCTGGTCGCGTTCGGCAAGGGTGACTATCAGCGTGCGATCACGCTGCTGCGTCCGCTGCGCACGCTGGCGCCGCGCTTTGGCGGGAGCCATGCCCAGCGTGACGTCTTCGATCTCACCCTGATCGAAGCGGCGACGCGCGCCCGCGATGTAGCATTGGTCCGCGCGCTGGCCAATGAGCGTATGGCGCTGAAGCCGGCAAGCCCGCTGGCCGCGCGCTATCTCAACGCGGCAACGGCCAAGGCGGCGTAACGCTCAGGCGGCAGGTCGCCGCAGCATCAGATGCCCGATGCCGTTGAACGCGGCAAAGAACATCCGGAACTGATGCAGGAAGTCATCCCATCCGAGATCGCGGCGTTTGGTCGCGATCTCGCGATGGATCTCGCCCAGCGAGCGTTTGCCATCGACCAGGCCGGCGATGGCGGCGGCGAGCGGCGGCAGCGGCAGCTTGGCCTGCCAGCCGTCGATACTGGCGGTCAGCGGGGCGCCGGGCTTCAGGCGGCCAGCCAGTGTCGCGCCATCCAGTTCGCCGAAGACCGGGACGATCTCCGGATGGTCTGGCGTCGGCGCGGTCACCGGGTTGGCAGCCCTCACCGTGTAAAAGACATGCGTCTTGAGATTGCCGGCGAGTTTTTCGGCAAAGGCCGCGCGGTCGACCGGGGACAGTCCCTCAAGCCGCTTCAGCAGCGCTGCGTCGTTCAGGTAACTCGACGGCTCGTAGCGTGCCGGCGGGATGAACGCCGCGAGGCGGAGCCCGGCCCCTTTGAGGAAGGCATCGATCTCGGTCACGTCATAGGCACGGTCGCGCGCGTGCAGCAGCAGATCGAAGATGCCGGAGTCGCCCTCGGTCAGGTGATCGGTGACGAAGGGATTGCGCTTGAGCCAGCTGGTTCCCGGCATCTGCGCCATCAGTTTCTTGGCGACGGCGAGGCGGGCTGGCACATCGTCCTGGTCGCGCAGCAGCGTGCGCAGCATCTCCTGCGTCTCATAGACACCGCGGCGGCCGAGCGTGCCGTAGAGCATCAGGCCCATGCCGCCTGTATCGTTGAGCGCGCTGGCGAGCGCGCTGAGGCCGGCATCGGGATCGGGCAGATGATGCAACACGCCGCAGCAATCGATGTAATCGAAGCGCCCGAGATCGAGTGAGGCGAATTCGATCAGCGAACCCGTGACGAAGCGCATGTTGGTGAGGCCGCGCACGGTTGCCCGTGCTTCCACGACCTTGCGCGCGGCAGCGGACCAATCCAGATAGACGACTTCGGCACTGGCGCCGGCGTCGGTGAGCTGTTGCGCCAGCATGATCGCCGCATCGCCGGTGCCGCCACCGGCGACCAGTGCGCGGAACGGCTGGTTCAGATCGCGGGTGCCGCCGAAGACATAGTGTATGAGCTCGACCAGACGCGACGGCGATCCCGTCACCAGACGTTTGGTTTCGTCACGCGGATCGCGGGGCGGATAAGGCAGCGCTTCGTACTGGACCTGGACCGGGTCGTTCATTGGAGGCTTGGGTTCACAACCAGGACGACCTTGCCCGTCGACTGGCGGGTGAGCATAAGAGTCATGGCCGTGGCAACATCCGCCAGCGGGATTTGATGCGAGACATGCGGCTTCAGCCGGCCCTGGCTGCACCAGGCAAAGATGCGCTGCAGCGACTGCGCCAGAATTGGCGCGCCGAATTTCCGGTAGGCACCCCAATACACGCCGAGCACGCCGATATTCTTCACCAGCAGCAGATTGGCGGGAATCTGCGGGATCTTTCCGGATGCAAAACCGATGGTCACGATACGGCCTTCCCAGGCCGTGACGCGCAACGCCGCGTCGAAGGCATCGCCGCCGACCGGATCGATGACCACGTTCACGCCGGCATCGCCGGTCAGCGCCTTCACGCGGTCGCGCAGATTCTCGCTGTCATAGTCGATGGTCTCATCGGCACCATGCTCCCGCGCGAGCGCCAGTTTCCCGGCACCCCGCGCGGCGGCGATGACTCTGGCTCCCATGATCTTGGCGATCGCCACCGATGTGAGGCCGACACCGCCGGCTGCCCCCAGCACAAGGACGGTTTCGCCTGATTTCAGCCGCGCACGCTGGTTCAGCGCGACTTCGGATGTGCCGTAGGCAACTGGCAGGCTGGCGGCCGTCACAAGGCTCATGCCGTCGGGAACGGGAAACACTTCGCTGGCGTAACAGACGGCTTCCTCGGCGAAGGCGCCGTTGCGCGGCAGCGCGATCACGCGGTCGCCTTTCTTGACGTCGCGGACTCCGGGACCGACCTCGCTGACGATGCCGGCCGCCTCGAAGCCGGGAATGAAGGGCAGCTCGGCCCGGTCCTGATATTTGCCGGCGATGGCGAGCGTATCGGCGAAGTTGAGTCCGGCAGCGGCGATGGCTACGCGCACCTGACCCTCGCGCAATGTCTGCGTCGGCCAGTCTTCGATCTTCAATGTGTCCGGGGTGCCGTGACTGCGGCAGACGACGGCGCGCATGTTGTCCTCTCCTAGGCTTTTGCCGGTTCGAGCATGCCGACAATTCGTCCGGCGACATTGGTGATGGCCGGTTTCAGCAGCGGCTGCAAGGCCTCGACTTCACTGTCACTCAGTCCCGCATGTCTGGCCAGCAGGGCCGCCAGCGCAACCTCGGCTGCGCGCCCGGCGCCGTCGTCGATCTTCACCGCGATGCCGATCCCGCGCGCCGGAATGGCCGCGGCGAAGACTCCCTCGGCGCCTGTCTTCAGCAGCACCTTACCATTGCAGATCTCGATCGCGCGGGTGCAGAAGCGCCCGGTGCCGGCGATCAGGAACGGATGCTTCAGGATCGCGGCGCCGAGACGGCGGCAGGCCGCGGCACGGTCGGCCGGAAGATCGTCGGGCGCACCAAAACGCGCAAAGGCAAGCGCCAGCGCATCGAGGGGCAGGCCGAACTGGGGCAGGCCGCAGCCGTCGATGCCGACCGGTGCCGTGCGGAGGTCGAGGCCGCACATCTCCTCAAGTGCGTGCCGCACTCTTTTCTGTGCCGGATGATCGATGCCGATATAGCCGAGCGTCGTTTCGCCTGTATGCCGGCAGGTCGCCAGCATACCGGTGTGCTTGCCTGAGCAGTTGTTATGCAGTTGTGTCGGCCGTTGTCCCGCCGCATAGAGTGCCCGCGCCGCGGGCGCGTAGCTTGGCGCATGCGCGCCGCATTCGAGATCGGCTTCCGACAGTCCCAGCCGGACAAGCCATGCGGAAACGACGGCGACATGCCGCTCTTCGCCGCCGTGGCTGGCGCAGGCGATGGCCAGGTCTTCGTCGCTGGCCGGCGTGCCGCTTTCGACCAGCGGCAACGCCTGCAGAGGCTTGATGGCGGAGCGGGCATAGATGACACGGCCGGTATCGCCGGAGCTGTCGATCAGTCTGCCGGCCGTATCGACAACGGCATAGATGCCGTGATGCCGACTCTCGACAAGCGCGCCGCGCCTGAGATCGACAAGCACGGAGGATGGTGTTTCTGACATTCCAATACTCTCCACCGTCACCTTGCCTCGGGCCGGGAGGGCAGGCAAGGTGGCCGCCGAACGAGCGGAACCTGGGCGAGGATCAAAGCGTGCGCGGTTATTTCGGCATCGGAGCGGAAGGCATCAGCAAGCCGATGAATCTCGGCAGCCTGATGCGGACCGCGCACGCGTTCGGCGCCAGCTTCGTCTTCACCGTCGGCGCCGCATACGCCCGCGAAGAGGGGCGGAGTTCCGATACATCGGACGCCTCGGCCAGCGTTCCCCTTTATGACTTTACCGGTCATGCCGATTTCCGTCTGCCGCAACGCTGCGCGCTGGTCGGCGTCGAGCTGACCGACGATGCCGTCGACCTGCCGAGCTTCCGTCATCCGCGGACCTGTGCCTATGTGCTGGGGCCCGAGCGCGGTTCGCTGTCGCCGGAGATGACGGCGCAGTGCGAGCATGTGGTGAAAATCCCCACCCGCTTCTGCATCAATCTGGCGCTGGCCGGGGCGCTGGTCATGTATGACCGGGTGCTGAGCTTCGGCGGGCATCCCGCCCGGCCCGTTACGCCGGGCGGACCGGCCCCGACCCTCGACGAGCATGTATTCGGGCGGCCCCGTCTGCGGTCCTGAGGGGCCTGTTTGCGTTAACCCATTCTTATTGGGAAAATAATAACATAAGGGTTCTGGGGCGGGATTCCACATGGCGATGGACGGCAAGAACACCAAAGACGACGACGACAGCGAAACGGAGCTGATTGCCCGTTCCTCGATGCCGACGCGCACGGTCAGCCTTGCCTTGCAGGGCGGCGGCTCGCATGGCGCGTTTACCTGGGGCGTGCTCGACCGGCTGCTCGAAGACGAGCGTCTGCGGATCGACGGCGTGAGCGCCACCAGCGCCGGCGCCATGAACGGCGCGATCATGGTTTACGGCATGATGAACGGCGGCCGCGAAGGCGCGCGCAAGCTGCTGCGCCAGTTCTGGGAGAAGATCGGCGAGGGTGGTCGCTTCTCGATTTTCCGGCCGACGCCCTTCGACAAGTACATGGGCAACCACAACCTCGATCAGTCGCCCGCCTTTCACATGTTCGACATGCTGACGCGGGCCTTCTCGCCCTATCAGCTCAATCCATCCGGCTCGCATCCGCTGCGTCCCATCCTTGAAGAGCTGATCAATTTCGACCGGCTGCAGCATGCACCGGGCATCAAGCTGTTCGTCAACACGACGAATGTGCGCACCGGCAAGATCCGGGTCTTCAAGCAGAAGGAAGTCACGGCGGACGTGCTACTGGCGTCGGCGTGCCTGCCGCATATCTTCCAGGCTGTGGAGATCGACGGCGAGCATTACTGGGATGGCGGCTACATGGGCAATCCCGCCATGTTTCCGCTGATCTATAACTGCAAGGCCAGCGATGTCATCCTGATCGAGATCAATCCGATCACGATCGACACGGTTCCCGACAATGCCCGGGCGATTATGGACCGGATCAACACCATCAGCTTCAACGCGACCATGATGCGCGAGATGCGCGCCATCGCGCTGGTGACGCGACTGCTTGAGCAGCACCGGCTGACCGGCAAGACAAATATGCGCCGTATCCATTTCCACATGATCCAGGCCGAGAAGGAAATGGGACAGTACGGCGCGACATCGAAATCCAACATCGATATGGATTTCCTGGAGCTGCTTTTCGATCTCGGCCGCACCACCGGCGACCAGTGGCTCGCCAACCACTATGCGACGATCGGCGTGAATTCCTCGATCGATCTCAACAAGCTGTTCTTCTGAGCGCCATGATCCCTGTCGAACACACGATCGTTCCCCACGCCATTCTCGGACAGGAGGTTGTCACCTACGAGCGGTCGGCGATCGTCCGGGCGGTGGTGAAGGAAATGCACAAGCGCCGCATCGGTGCCGTGCTGGTTATCGAAGGGGGCAAGCTGGCCGGCATTTTCACCGAACGCGACGTGCTCAATCGCGTCGTCGCCGCCGATCGCGATCCCGACACGACGACCCTTGCCGACGTGATGACCGTCAATCCCGATACCGTGAAATCCTCGGATGCCGTGACGCATGCGCTCGACATGATGAGTACGCGCGGCTATCGCCATCTGCCGGTGGTGGACGGCGAAAACATCGCCGGCATCGTGTCGATCCGCGATCTCTATCGCTCGGTGAAGGAGCAGATGGACTCCGACATCCTCATGCTCGCCGAGGCTCTGATCCAGGGCTAGGTCAGCCGGGCACGAAGCGGTTCAGGATCGCGCCCAGAATTCCGGTAAAGCGGATCGGTCCGCGCGTCACCGACAGGCACAGGCAGTCGCCGTCGGGATCGGCCACCGGGCGGTGTTTCACCGTTTCATCGGCAACGCACACATCGCCGCGCAGATAATGGCCGTGCTCGTCCGTGAAGCCACCTTCCAGCACCAGCACCAGCTCCGGCCCGTTATGGGTATGACGCGGGATCGAACGGTCGGGCGCGATGCGCAGCAGGCTCAGCTTGTATTCCGATGTCTCGCCGCAGGGCACGACGGCTTCCGAAATGCCGCGCGCCACCGGCTTCCAGGACAGCGCTTCCGGCCCGTCGGGCAGGTATGCGCGCAAGGGCGCCGGCAATCCCGGGGATCCGATGTTCGCTTTCGGAGTAGCTGCGTCCTGCGGGCCCAGACGATCCAGCAGGCGCTCGAGCGCGTCCGCGGCGACCGGCGCCGGCGCGATATCCTCCAGCAGCGCACCACCGGTGGCTTCGAGTTGAGTCAGGGTCCGGCGGCTGCCGGGATTGAGCGCCACATGCGTCGCGACAAGAACCGCGATGGGTTCGGGCGCGGTGCCGGCGGCATAGTCGACCAGGAACTCGTCGCCGATCGGATGGCGGTTGGGTGTCGGGTGCGTGGAGATCATGTCGTTTCCTCCGACGCGAACAGCGCCCGCAGCCGCGCAACGGCCAGGCGCAACCGCGACTTCACGGTGCCGAGCGGAAGCTTCAGGCTCTCGGCGATTTCGGAATGCGAACGGTCCTCGAAATAGGCAAGGCGCAGCATCTGCGCCTGCTCGATCGGCAGATTGGCGATGGCCGTGGCAATACGGCTTTCCCATTCGCGTGCATCGGCGATGGCATCGGGCGGCGTCGGGCCGTCCATCTGAAAGGCAGGATCGTCGGTGTCGAGCGGGCGCCGGTTGCGTCTCAACGCATCGATGCGGCGGTTGCGCGCGATGGTGAAGATCCAGGTGCTGACGCCGGCGAGGGACGGGTCGTAGCTGGGCGCCCGGCGCCAGACGATCAGCATGACCTCCTGCAAGAGATCTTCGGCGGCGGCATCGTCGGCGCCGAGCCGCATGAGGTATGCCTTTACCCGTGGCGCGAAATGCTGAAACAGCCGCCCGAACGCCGCCCGGTCGCCATTCCGGGCGACGGCGACAAGCTCTGCCGCCAGGGTTTCGGGTGTTGCGGAGGCGCCTTCGAGGCGGACCCGATGAATTTCGACGGGCATATCCCTATGTAAAGGTGCCGGGATCGGCGCGGCAAGCGCCGTCCGGCCATGCGCTCGTTTCAGCGGGCCGGGGCCGGAATGCGCTATCATTGGATTGACCGATGCTCTCACTCCATGGCATACGCGCCGGAACCGCGGTTGGATCAGTCCAACTCCCATTTTTCTTCAACGGGTTACGACGATCATGATGAATGGATCTCCGGGTCGGTGGCAGCTTGCGGCACTTGTTGTGGTCTGTGGCCTGGTGGCCGCGCCGGCGCATGCGCAACGTGCCGCGCAGCCGGCGGCACCGCCGGCGCCAAAACCCCTGGGACAGTTCGAGGCATGGACGCCGGTCGAACTGCCGCAAGGCGCAGCCAAGGTCTGCTACATGTTTTCCCGCCCCGGGAGTTCCGAGCCGAAGGGTGCCAACCGTGGCGAGATCATGGTGCTGATCACCCACCGGCCAGCGGAGAAGCGGCAGGATGAGGTGAGCTTCCAGTCGGGCTATCCCTTCAAGGACGGCACGAAGGTGGCTGTCGAGATCGACGGCAAGAAGTTCGAATTCTTCACCCGCGCCGATATCGATCCGGAAACGGCCTGGGCAACCGACGCTGCCGCGGATAAGACGATCGTCGCCGCGATGCGCGCCGGCAAGACGATGAAGGTGCGCGGCACCTCGGCGCGCAACACCGTCACCAACGACACATTCAGTCTTGCCGGTTTCGGCCGCGCCTATGCCGAGATCGGCAAGGCGTGCGGGATCAAGTGACGACACTCCTCGAAGCGGTTGACCCCGCGCTCTCTGACGGCAAGACAGCGCTTCCGGCGCCTGTCGTTCCCGGCGGCCGGCTGGAACTGATCGGCCTGTCGCGCGACGAGCTGAAGGCGGAGATGGCGAAGATCGGCGCGCCGGCGTTCCGCGCCAACCAGTTGTGGAACTGGCTGTATGTTCGCGGCGCCACGTCATTCGACGGGATGACTGATCTCTCCAAGGAATTCCGCGTCAGGCTGGCCGAGCGTTTTGTCATCGGCCGTCCCGAAGCAACGATGCGCCAGCAATCCATCGACGGTACGCAGAAATGGCTGCTCCGCTTCACCGACGGCCAGGAAGCCGAATGCGTGCATATCCCCGAAGAGGATCGCGGCACGCTCTGCGTGTCGAGCCAGGTGGGCTGCACGCTGTCCTGCAAATTCTGCCACACCGGCACGCAGAAGCTGGTGCGCAACCTGACCCCGGCGGAGATCGTCGGCCAGATCATGACCTGCCGCGACGTGTTCGGCGAATGGCCGGCGACGGAAGGCAACCGCAGGCTCACCAACATCGTGATGATGGGCATGGGTGAGCCGCTCTACAATTTCGAGAACGTGAAGCACGCTTTGTCCATTGCGATGGACGATGCCGGTCTCGCGGTCTCACGCCGTAAGATCACGCTGTCGACCTCCGGCGTGGCGCCGATGATCGAGCGCTGCGGAAACGAGCTTGGCGTGATGCTGGCGATTTCGCTTCATGCGGTGACCGACGAGCTGCGCGATGTGATCGTGCCGCTGAACAAGAAATATCCCATCGCGGAGCTGATGGCGGCGTGTCGCACCTATCCCGGCGTGCGGAACTCGCGCCGCATCACGTTCGAATACGTGATGCTGAAGGGCATCAACGATTCGCCGGCCGATGCGCGTCAACTGGTGAAGCTGCTGGCGGGCATTCCCGCCAAGGTGAATCTGATCCCGTTCAATCCCTGGCCGGGCGCGCCCTATGAATGCTCGAGCGACGAGGCAATCGCCACCTTCTCGTCGATTATGATGAATGCCGGTTACGCGACGCCGGTGCGCCAGCCGCGCGGACGGGACATCATGGCTGCCTGCGGGCAGCTCAAGTCGGCGAGCGAAAAGATCCGCGCGAGCCAGCGGATCGCGGCAGCGGCAGCCCAGGTGGCACCGGACTAAAGCCAGGCATCACACGGCTTCTTCCGTCACCCGCTCATCCTTCTGTCGTCACGCACTTGTCCTTCCGTCATCCCGCACTTGATGCGGGATCCATCTCTCCACTGGCAATAGCACCGCCGTGAAGAGTGGAGCGTCGATCATGGTCCAGCCCAGGCTGGCATCGCGGCGCGGCTGAATGGACCCCGCGTCAAGCGCGGGGTGACAGATAAGATTGGGTGACGATCAGGAGGTTTTGATCGGTGTTTCCCACGTGTGATGCTGGAGCCAGTGCTCCAGCATCCACATCCGGTCGCTGCCCCAGAGCTTCTGGCCGTCGATGATAAAGAACGGCGCGCCGAAGACTCCTTTGGCGACGGCTGCGTCGACGGAGTCCTGCAGGGCCTGTTTGTTTTCAGGGGCCGCGATCGCTTCCAGCACCTCGATGCGATTCAGCCCGAGGGCCGCGGCTTCATCCGCGACCGCTTCGGGCGGCTTGATGTCGTCTCCGCGCACCCAGAGCCGCTCGTAGAGTTTTTGCGCCAAGGTCTTCGCAAGGGCGGGATCCCGTCGCTTCAGCCAGAGATAGGCGCGACAGGCCGCCAGCGAGTTGATGCCCTTGATGCCGTGATAGCGGAACGGAATCTGAAAAAGGCTGGCGAGGCGCAGCGCGTCTTCGCGCATGTAGGGGCCCTTGAGCGGCGTTTCCGGGATCGGTTTCAACCCCATGACCTTCAGGACGGTCACGCCGATCAGGATGGGGCGCCAGTCGACTTCGCGCTTGTATTTGGCGGCAACGCGCTCGATCAGCACCGAGCCCAGATAGCCGAAGGGCGACATCGGGTCGAAATAGAACTCAATTGGGTCGGCCAAATCGCATCCTTTCCTGTCGGTCCCTGCGCGAATAGGCGCGCGACCAATATCTGTCAAGCCAGGGGCGAATCCTCAAGGGAACGTCGGGCCACAACATCCGTTCTTATTGCCGTGGAATACCGCGCCCCGTCCAGCGGGACGCTCAAGGAGGCAACATGGACTTAACGCGTGGAATTGGCATCGCCCTGCTCGTGGTGGGCGCCGTCTTTCTGATCATGGGTATTTCGGCCACCGATGCCCCGGTCGAGAAGATCTCGGAAACCGTTACCGGAAAATATACGGACCAGACCATCTGGTATATCGGCGGCGGGCTCGCCGCCGCGGCCGCCGGCTTGTTCATGCTGATCGGCGGGGGTCGCCGCGGCGCGGCCTAAGAAACGTTTCTGCTGATTTGATGAAGTCCTGGCGCCCCGGCATCACGCCGGGGGCCGGGCTTCAGCTTGCGCGTTCGAGATCGCGCCAGATGCTGTCGGCGATTTCGACCAGCCGCGGCTGCTCCAGCTTGCCGGACAGCGCGTAGGCGTAGCCATTGTTGCGCCAGTGCACGATGTTCACATCCCCGCGCCGCTCGACCTGACCCGGCAGATAGGGGGCATCGCTGAATGCGATCACCAGGCCGACGAGTTCGCCGGTCGGTGAATTGTAGACGAACTGCGCGGCGGGCTTGCCGCCGATGATCTGCAGGCGACCGCCCTGCGCGGTGAAGCCGCGCGAGGACAAATCCGGTATGGCCACACGACGGTTCAGCTTGGTGCCGAACCATTTCTCGAGCTCCGGCACGTCTTCCGCGTTGATGTCGACGAGCTGGCGGTCATGCGCGGCCATCGAGGTCGCGTACACGTTGTAGAAGCCGGCGACATTGTCGAGCCAGCGATCCGTGGACGCCGTCTGGACGTTCGAGGTCAGCGAGGCGGTCTGCGTGCCGGTATGAACGGTGCCGACGCCATAACCGACCATCAGGGCGGCCAGGCTGGCCGCCATCGCCCAGCCGATCACGGCAAAACGCTGCTTGGGCTTGGCCCGCCGGTCAATGCGGACCACGTTGGTCTCAAGTGTTGACGCGGGGCCGAGGGCCGCCAGCAGGCGCGCGGGAACGGGTTCATGCAGCGCGTCGCCGAAGGCGGCGCGCGCAAGGGCGGCGCTGTCGCGCATCTGCCGCGCGCGGGCGGCGACCGCCGGGTCGCTGGCGATCTGCGCTTCGATCTCACGGGCCGTCGCGGCGTCGATTTCGCCGTCGACATAGGCCATCAGCATCGTGTCATCCATCCGGCTCATGGTCGCCCCAATCGCACGACATTGGCTTCGTCGGATCCGTCCAGTGCCTTGTGCAGGCCAAGGCGCGCGCGCGCGAGACGGCTCATCACCGTGCCGATCGGGATGCCCAGGGCATCCGCCGCGTCCTTGTAAGTCTGGCCTTCTACGCATACCAACATCATGACTACCCGTTGTTCTTCCGGCAGCCTGGCGATCGCGCGACGCACCGCGTCGTAGGTGAGCTGCGCTTCCATGTGCCGCGCACCGTCGACCGCCAACTCCGGATCCGTGGCTTCGGCCGCATCGATGCGACCTTCGCCGGTCCGTACTTTTGTCGACCGCTTCTCGTCCAACCAGATGTTCTGCACGATGCGGAACATCCAGCTGTCGAGCCGCGTGCCCGGTGTCCATTGCTCGATACGGGCAATTGCCCGCTCGCACGCTGCCTGCACCAGATCGTCGGCTTGATCGGCGACACCGGTAAGACCGCGGGCGAAACGCCGTAATCGCGGCAGCAAAGCCACCATTTCGGCGCGGACCCGGTCGTCGAGCGGCTTGGTCATGGTTGCGATCCCAGCCGTCCGATACCCCGACAACGGGAGGCAACGATGTCTATTCCGTGGAGCACGTTGTTTTTCATAAGCTAAATCAAAGCGTTGAAGCCAATATACGCCCGCAGTGCCTGAAATGCCACACCGGCTAGTGTCCGTGATGGCCGGACGCGGCGGGGCGTCGCGCCGTCCGCTCGATCGCAAGCTCGACATCGACAGGTCCGGCCCGTTCGAACCGCAAGGTCAGCGCCACTTTTTCGCCGACCGTGAGCGGCGCGGTGAGGCCGATGAGCATGATGTGCAGTCCGCCCTGCTGGAAGGCAACCGTCGCACCGGGCGCGATGTCGACGGCCGGGACCTCGCGCATGCGGGCGATGTTGTTGTCCATGATGTGGGTATGCAGTTCGACCTTTTCGGCGCGTGGCGAGGATGCCGAGAGCAGCCGGTCGGCTGAATTGCCTTTGTTGGTGATGCTGAGATAGGCAGCAGCGGTTCGCGCCATTGACGGTGTGGAGGGCGCGTAAGGATGGCCGATCTGCAGAGAACCGACCATGTAGTCGTGCGCCGCGGCCGCCGTGGCGAGAAGGAACACGAGGGCGGCGAGCACTTGTCCGAAGGGTCTGATCACTGGTTTGTCTCGGGTCGCAGGAAATTGTCGGGAATCTCGGGCGCGGCATCCTGTTCGATTTCGCCCCGCCAGCTGACGATCTCGAACCCTGCGGTGCCGGGAGCCGGCCGCAGATAGATCTGCAGTTCTTCCCAGCTCTCGTCGCGGCAATCCGGTTGTCCGCTGTCGCAGACCCGGCGGCCGAGTTCGATCAGGGTGTAGCCCGGTCGGTACCAGTCGAGATCGCGGGTATCGTCGGTGATGTCTTCGGGCCGGATCACACTGGTTCGCTCGACCGAATATTCGACCTGCTGATGCGCGCCCTGCTCGTTGATGGGCGGGGCCGTCACGCCGATGCGACGGCAGAGCGACACGTCGTTGCGCGCCAGGCAGGCAAGCAGCGTTTCGGCGGCACAGAGCGGCGTCGACGACTGGCCGATGCAGGTGCTGGTCGCGTGATTGGGCCAGATGCGCCCGGTCAGGTCGCGCTGTGTCTGCGCGGCGGACGGCAGGGCCCAGAACGCCGTCACGAAGAAAAGCGCTAGGGCTGCGGACGCGCGGCGGCGAGTTCGGCGAGCGCCGTTTTGGCGTCGTAGAAAACCGACTCCCAGTCCCCGGGGCGGGGCTGGCGAAAGAGGCGCATCGATGGGTACCACGGCGTGTCCGTCCGATCCCTGAGATAGAGCCAGTACGGGACGAAGGCCAGCAGATTCCATACCGGCCGTCCCCGTGCGCCTGCGAGATGGGCGACTGAAGAATCCGTCATGATGATGAGATCGAGGAGATCCACGGCAGCCGCTGTGTCGGCGAAGTCGTCGAGCAATGGGGCGAGGTCGACGATCAGTCCGCGCGCACCCAGCGCATCGAGGTCGGTGGCGCGCGGCCCTTTCTGCAGGCTGTAGAGCTGCACGCCGGGTACTTCGGCGAAGGTCAGGAAGCGATCGAGGGTGACGGCACGGCGGTTGTTGGATTTGAAATTGAGATTGCCGGTCCACACGATACCGACTTTCAGCTTGCCGGCGGCGCCCGGCGCCCCGTTGATGGCGGTGTGAAATTTGGCCCGTTCCGCGTCGGTGATGGTGAACTGGACCGGCGGCGGCACCTTGTTGACCTTCGTCTTGAAGACGCCGGGCAGGCTCATCATCGGGCAGTGCGCGTCGAATTCCGGCAGGCTTTCGCCGACCATCACCACCTGGTCGACGCCGGGAATGGTGCGGAAGAGGCGCGCGAGTTCGGGCTGGCAGCCGAGAATGACCTTGCCGACGCGCTCTTTCACCAGGCGGGCATAGCGGGCGCCCAGCAGCGTGTCGCCGAAGCCCTGCTCGGGCCACAGCAGCACGGTCTTTCCCGGCATGCGCTCGCCGGTCCAGCGCGGCTTGGTCAGCGGCGGTGGTTTCAGCTCCGGCAGCTTCCAGCGCCATTCGAATTCCGGCCAGCCCTCGCCGCATTCGCCCAGCATGAGATTGAGCTGGGCGCGGTCGCTGTGGCCGACGACGTGTTCGGGATCGATGGTGAGCGCGTGATCGATGGCGGCGATGGAATCGCGGATATCGCCGCGCTCGCGCAGGGTCACGCCGAGATTGAGCCAGGTCGTGGTGCTCTTGGGCTCGAGCTGGACCGCCTTGTAATGCGCATCGACCGCCTCATCGAGGCGCTGCAGATCCTTGAACGCGTTGCCGAGGTTGCTCAGTACCCCGGCGGATTCCGGGCGGATCGCCAGCGCCCGCTGATAGGCGACGACGGCGGCGTTCGCCTTGCCGCTGCCACGCAGGGCGACGCCCAGCAGGGTCCAGGCGGAGGGGTCGTTGGGCGCCAGCCCGACATAGTGCTCGGCCAGCGGCAGCGCCGCCGGAAACATGTTGGAGCCGAGCAGGCGCTCGATCCGCGGGCGGAGATTTTCCGGGGAGCCGGGCTGTGGGGAAGATCCGGCCTGGACGGTGGCCGGAGACGCGGCGGTCTGAGCGGAAGCGGGAGGTGGAGGACTAGCCGTCGTCGTCGAAGATGCCATGCCCGCTTATAAATAAAAAACGCGCCCAGCGCGATGCGCGCGGACGCGTTTTTCCGATGGAAGACCCGATTTTTAAATCAGGCGGCTTCGCCGGCCTTCGGCTTGACCTTCACGAAGGCTTGGGCGCAGTGCTCGGCACAGTACGGCTTTCCGACCAAAGCGCGCTCGGTGCAGAACTTGAAATCCGCATCGCCCGGATGGCCGGTCGGCCATTTGCAGGCGTTGTTGGAGAGCTCGCCGGTCCAGCGCTGGGGCTGGGGGGCGGGCCGGGGTGTCGCTAGCGCGGTGCCGGGCATGGTCGGCCGGGCACGCTGGACGCGTGGGGCGCCGGGCAGCTTGGCCGCGGTGCGGAACACCGCAGGGCGCGGGCCGGTGCGCTTGATAGGTGAGGGGCGGGCGGACAGGTGCAGACGATGCGCCTTGCCGACAACCGCGTTTTTGGAAATGCCAAGCCGCTTGCCGATCTCCGATGTGGTGAGGCCTTCGCCCCACAGACGGGTCAGCTCGGTAATCTGTTCCGGGGTCCAATCCATCGCTCACTCCCGATTGTCAACAGGTTGTGGATAACTCACCAAAACCTACCATCCATAGTGGATGTGGGTCCCAAGAGAGTCAAGTCTTCCTATTCGACCAACCGGCCCCAAGCGGCCTTGCCCCGTCGGCAGATTCTCAAAAACACACAAAAGATGAGCGAACTGAGCGAACTGCCGGACGCGCCGACTTTAACCGCGCGATGGTTGATGAATCGTTGCTGCGTCGCAATGAATGGGGTAATTCGTCCGACATCGTTCGCTGGCTGCGCATCGCCGCATTCTCGGGCGTCATTCAAGTTCACTCCAACACAGTCGGCGGCGATGATTTACGCCTTCGTGCCGCATAACGGGACCGTGGACCGGCTTGAGATCGCCGGGCATATCCCGATTCCGGATAACGCACTGTGGTACGACCTTTACGATCCGACGCCGGACGAGCGCATGCGCGTGGACGCAGCACTCGGTCTGCAGCTGCCGTCGCGCGAAGAGATGGCGGAGATCGAACCCTCCAGCCGCTTCTATACCGAGAACGACGCCACCTACATGACGGCGACGATCATGGCGCAGGCGGACACGCCGTTCCCCGTCGCAGAGCCGTTCACCTTCGTGCTGACGCGCCGTTCGCTGCTGACCCTGCGCTATACCAACCCGCGCCCGATCGCGAGCTGCGTGCAGCGCCTGATGCGCGGCGCCGGCACGCGGACCGCGCATGACGTGCTGATCAGCCTGGCCGAGGCGTTTGTCGATCGCATCGCCGACATTCTGGAGAAGGTGGCCCTCGATCTCGATGCGCAGTCGCGCATCATCTTCGGCGCCAATGCCTCGATGACCCGCGGGCGCGGCACCGAAGCCAATCTGCAGGAGGTGATCCGCTCGCTCGGCCTGAACGAAGACCTCGCGACCAGCGCGCGAGAGAGCATCCTGAGCCTGACCCGGCTGCTCAGTTTCTACGCCTCCACCATCGATACCGGCCTCCCTGAAACCGTCACCAAGCGCGATGTGAAGGACCAGAAAACCCGCGTCAAGACGCTGGCCCGCGACATGACGTCGCTTGGCGAGCATGCCGCGTTCGAGCTGAACAAGGTGAGCTTCCTGCTGAACGCCACGCTGGGTGTCATCAACATCGAGCAGAACCGCATTATCAAGCTGTTCTCGGTGGCCGCGGTCGTCTTTCTGCCGCCGACGCTGGTCGCCAGCATCTACGGCATGAACTTCCAGCACATGCCGGAGCTTGAATGGACTGTCGGCTATCCGCTGGCGCTGATGATCATGGTGGCCTCCGCCGTCGGTCCCTATATGTTTTTCAAGCGCAAAGGCTGGTTCTGATGCCGCGCGGGCTCGTCGCGGCTCTGCTCTTTCTCGTCGCGGGTTCACCATCGGCTGCGCTTGCCGCCGGCGGCGCCTATGCGGTCGACGATTCCGACACCAATCCTCCCGGCGACTGCAAAATCGACGCCTGGGGTTCGGCCGCCGATAACCGCGACCGCGCGCTGGTCGTATCGCCGGCCTGCACGTTGACCGCCTTGCCGACTGTCGAATGGGCGGCTGAATTTCGCCGTGCGAGAGATGCCGGCGCGATGTCGACGGAAGTCGCGGCCAAGGCAAAAGCCGGCCTTCTGCCGCTCGATCAACATGGCGTCGGCGTGGCGTTGGCGGGCCGGATCGGCTACGCGGCGCAGCAACACCGAATCGGCAACGTCTCGATGAATGTCCCGGTGTCGTTCAAGCCCGTCGATGACGTGAAACTGAACGTGAATGCGGGACTGCTGCGCGACGAGCTGCGCGAGCAGAACTTCCGCACCTGGGGCGCCGGCGCCGAATGGGCGCTTTCATCGGTGACGCTGATCGGCGAAGTGTTCGGACAGACTCAGAGCCGTCCGCGCTGGCAGGCCGGGCCGCGCTTCGGTGTGCTGGATGGCGCGATGGATATCGATGTGATCGCCGGTCGTAACATCACCGGCGCCCCCGCCAACTGGCTTACGCTGGGCTCGACGCTTCGCTTCTGATCGGCTTTCAGGCCGAGTTTCTTTCTAAGCGGCTGATAAATTGAAGATTTCCGTGTGACGCAGGTCACGGCGGAAACAACGCTTCCCTCGTATCCTGATGGTCATGGTGATCCACCGGATCGCCGCCTGCGAGGGACAGCCCATGTACATCACCATCCGCGAAGAGAAGTCTGGCCGTTACGAACTGTTCCAGCCCGATCTGATCGAGGAACTGCAGATCATGACGGAAACGGCCATGATCACCGGCTCGCCGACATCGCGTCCGGTTTCGGTGCTGGCATGGCTGCTGTCCACGGTCCGCGCCGCCACAACGCTGCACTGAATTTCTGCTCTCTCTATGGAGGTGTCAGATGGTTGCTTACGCGCAATTCAGGTCACGGTCGGGAAACCTGTTCGGCTCCAGCAGCGCCGAGGAAGCCCGCCTCATCGCGGCGACCGCGCACAAGCCGCGCTGGGAAAGCGTGGGGCCGGGCGGCGCCCGTCAGCCCTTCGCCCGCATGGTCCTCGACATCATGACCTTCGGCGTCATCCGCTGAAGGCCCGGGACATTCGCTACTTGTCGATCATGCTGTCGGGAATGAACGTCGCGATCTCAGGGAAGACGATCAGGATCGCGATGCCGACCATCATGGCGAACCAGAAGGGGAGAATGCCAATGAACATCTCGCTCATCGGCACTTCGGGCACCAGGCTCTTGATCACGAACACGTTGATGCCGACCGGCGGATCGATCAGTCCCATCTCAAGCACGACCACCATAATGACGCCGAACCAGATCAGGTCGTAGCCGAGCGTATTCATGATCGGGATCACCACCGGCAGGGTCAGCACCAGCATCGAAAAGCCTTCGAGGAAGGTGCCGAGCACCAGATAGACCAGCAAGATGATGATCAGAACGACGACGCGCGGGTATTCGAGACCGGAGACAGTGCTGGCGAGGTGCTCGGGCAGGCCGGATAGCGCCAGGAAGGGCCCGAAAACCTGGGCACCGATCAAAATCAAAAAGACCGTCGCCGTGGTCTTGACCGTCTCGACCAAGATCGACTTGTAATGCCCGCCGAGTGTTTTTTTCCACCACGCATAGAGTAACGCCAGGAACGCGCCGACCGCGGCCGCCTCGTTGACGGTGAAGATGCCGGAATAGAGGCCACCAATGGTGATTAGCACCACGGTCATCATCGGTCCGGCCTGGCCGGTCGCCTGCCGCCGTTCCTTCCATGTCGCGCGCTTGCCGGCCGGACCGGCGTTCGGATACAGCCGCGTCCAGATCGCGATGGTGATCATGAAGATCGCGGTCAGCATAAGGCCCGGCAGGATGCCGGCCAGCAGCAGCCGGCCGATCGACTGCTCGGTGAGAATTCCGTAGATGACGAAGGCCGTGCTGGGCGGGATCAGGATGCCGAGCGTGCCGCCGGCCGCGATCGTGCCGGTCGCCAGCTTGTGATCGTAATTGTAGCGCCGCATCTCCGGCAGGCAGACCTTGCCCATCGTGACTGCGGAGGCGACGCTGGAGCCCGAGACTGCGGCAAAGCCGGCGCAGGCGGCGATGGTGGCGGAAGCGAGCCCGCCGCGCCAGTGTCCGACCCACGCAAAGGCAGCGGCAAACAGGTCGCGCGCCATGCCGGAGACCGCAGCGGCATTACCCATGAGCACGAAGAGCGGAATGACGGCGAGGTCGTAGACCGACGCGTATTGATAGGGATAGGTGCCGAGCAGCGACAGCGCCGACGGAATGCCATTGAGCACGGCATAGCCGACGACGCCGACCAGCAACATCGCCGTTCCGATGGGCATGCGCAGCGCCAGCAGAAGAAGCATGGCCAGAACGCCGGTCAGGCCAATTACATCGCCACTTGTCATCGGAGGTCGAGCCTTATTGTTGCTTCAACGAGGGGCGGCCGAGCGACCGGAAGCCCTGGATGGCCTGGATGAACAGGACAAGGGCGTAAAGCGCCGACCCTGCGGCGGTGATCAGGATGAAGGGGAAATGTGGCCAGCGCAGCATGTTGCTGAGCCGGTGCATGGTCTCGATCCCTTCCTTGAGGCTGTACCAGGCAATTGCCGCAAACAGGATCGCGCTGATCAGGGTCAGCAGCGGCGGAATCCAGCTCAGGCCGGGCTTCTCCAGCGGCTGCACAAAGATATCGACCGCGACATGGCCACCGGTCCAGCCGCAATAGGCCAGGCTGAGGAATACGATCGCCGCCATCATGAACTGGGTGAATTCCAGTGAAGAACGGAACGGCGAATTGAAAACGTAGCGCATGACCACGTCGGCGACCGTGTAGAAGGTCACCACCACCACGATCAAACCGGCGATGAGCGACAGAAGCCAGAGGACGCGCCCGAACGGGTCCTTGGGAGCCTCCGTCGGCCCTCCTAATTCTTCCATTACGTCCCCCGAGCCTCGAATAGAATAGACCGCCGCCTGAACAGCCTATGCCAGAATCCAAGCCGCCCGGTCCAGAGAGGACCGGGCGGGATGACTATTGAAACCGAGTACTAGCTCAGCAGGCTGTACGCGTTGACCAGACCGCGCCCCGGCAGGCCGGCCTTCTCGGCCTCGTCAGCCTTCTGGGTGATCAGCGGTTTGAATGCGTTCCGCCAGCGGGTCAGCTCGGCGGCCGATAGTTCGACGACTTCGCGGCTTTTCTTGGCGAGGGCGACCGCTTCGTGGTTCACGTCGTCATAGGCCTTGGCGCCCTGCAGGCTGAGGCCGAGACCGGTCGTGTCGTCGATGACCTTTTTCTGATCGGCCGGCAGCTTGGCATAGAGGTCTTTGTTCATCACAACCATGAAAGGCGAGCGGCCGAGCGGCGCGTTGGTGGTGAAATATTTCGCCACCTCGATCAGCTTGAAGTCGATCGCCGCCGACATCGGGATCATCGATGCGTCGATGGTGCCCCGCTCAAGCGAGTTGTAGATCTGCGTCACCGGCATATCGATCGGGATGGCGCCCAGCGCATCGAGCTGCGCCGATTGCGCCGCCGACGGTGTACGGATCTTCATGCCCTTGAGGTCTTCAAGTGTGCGGATCGGCTTGGAGCGGCTCATGAGGCTGGCCGAATCCGAATTCCACAGCATCAGCACCTTGGAATCCTTGAAGTCACGCGCCAGGAAGCGCTCGAAATGCGACCACAGTTTCTTGGTGCCGTCGTCGGCGCTGTTCGCCGTGCCCGGCAGCTCTGTGAGCGCCATCATCGGGAAATCCGCCGAGGTATAGCCGGGCAGCGAGAACGAAGCGTCGGTCACGCCCTGAACTGTCTGGCGGTAGAGCTGCGGCGGTGTGCCGCCGAGTTGCATGGACGGGAACAGGCGGACATTGATTTTGTTGCCGCTCTTCTGTCCCACCTCGGCGGCCCATGGCACTAGGACCTTGGCCCAGATGACATGGGTCGGCGGGACGAAACTATGGAGCTTGATCTCAGTCGCTGCCTGCGCCCATGTCCGCGACAGGGGTAAGCCGGCGAGAGCGGTGGCGCCCAGAGCGCCGGTCGCAAAAGTTCTGCGCGAAATCATGATCATTCCTCCCTATGGTTGTGGCGACGGTGAAATCCGTCTTATGCAATCGTTTGCTTGACGTCAGATGTAGGGGATCGCGGCAACGCCGTCAATTCCTCCGCTCAGCCTTGCCCACGACCTTCTCACGACCGTAGATTGCTAGATTCGAAAGAAATGGAGGCACCATGAAACGACGGCTATTTGTCCTGGGCGCGGGCGGATTGATGACGGCAGGTCTTGTGCGACCGGCCGAGGCGCAGCTTATGGACCTCCTGACGGCGCCCAAGACGCTGATCGACCGCGCGATCGAGGCGCGCAGCATGTCCGATATCGCCAAGGATAACGAAGTTGTTATCAAGGTGAACAAGGTCATGGCCGATGTCGGGTCGGTCAAGGCGTCGACCGAGATCTACGAGCAGCGGCTGCTGGTTACGGGACTGTTCGATGACAAGGCGGTCTACGACAAATTCGAGAAGGGTGTTCGCGCGGTCACCGGTGTGAAGCGCCTGTACTGGCACGTCACCTATCTGAGCAAGGCCGACCAGGAAGCGAAGAAAAAATCCGGCCAGTTCGTCGACTGGACCGATGTGCTGGCCATGGAAACAAAGGCGAAGGCACGGCTTGTCGGCACCAAAGGGGTTGCCGATGTGAACTTCCGGGTGGCGATGGATTCGGCCGCGACAGTTTTTATCCTTGGGCGGGCCCGCTCGGCGGATGAAAAGAAACTGGCCCTGGCCCGGGCGAAGGACGGCGAGGGCGTGAAGAAGGTTGTCGACTACATCGAAGTCAAAGCCTGACCCTTCCACCTGCCGCCGCCCACGCCTGTAGCCCGCTGCGGCCCAGGGAACCCTTGGGCGGGAGCGCCGTTTTTCAGGGATAGCTCCCGGAACGGAGGTCTCTCTATGGGACGCGGCCTTATTCTCTGGATGCTCGGCGTGCCAATTCCGGTGCTGCTCCTGATGTGGGCAGTGGGTTGGCTGAGCTAGCATTTTGACAGCTCCGAAGTCCGCCGTCGCGCGGGCTCCTCTGCGGAATCGCCGGCCCCTTCGCGGGCCGGCGATTTTGTTTCTGGGGATGCCGGTCCGGTCTATTCTGGCCGCCAACCAAGGGGAGCGACGCGATGACGACGCGGATCTGGGACCGGTTCCTGACCGACATGGACAAGCAGGTGATCGCCGCCAGCGGCTGGCGGGCGCGGCAGGGTTTCGGCAGGCGCCCGGCGCTCATGGTCATCGACGTCAACTACGCGTTTGCCGGCGACCGGCCCGAGCCGATCCTGGAGAGCATCAAGCGCTGGCACACCTCCTGCGGCGAAGTGGCATGGAAGGCGATGCCTGTTATCCGCAAGCTGATCGACACCTGCCGCGGCAAGGGCATCCCGGTCATCTACACAACCGGCGGCAACCGCGAAGACAAGTGGGATGCCGGAAGCTGGCTATGGAAGAACAATCGCAATCGCGAAAATCCGCAGGTCAAGACGAACCTCGACGGCAACGAGATCGTTCCTGAGATCGCGCCGGAACCCCGGGACATCGTGATCCGCAAGCAGAAGCCGAGTGCGTTCCACGGCTCGCCGCTGCAGAGTTATCTGACGCTGCTGGGCTGCGACAGCCTGATCGTGACCGGAACGACCACCAGCGGCTGCGTTCGCGCCACGGTGGTCGATGCTTTTTCAAACAATCTGCGGGTCACCACGGTTGAAGACGGGTGCTTCGACCGCGCGGAAGCGTCGCATGCCATCGGCCTGCTCGACATGGACATGCGCTATTGCGATGTCATCGGGAGCGGCGAGGTGATGCAGTTTCTGGAAAAATATCCGGAGGGGCAGTTCGATCTGCCGACGGGCAAAGGTGTCGCCGGCTACTGAGCTTTCTCGCGGCCGCTGATTTCGTCGCCGACATTCCGTGGCATCGGCACGTACCAGAACAGAGAGCTGAGACAGACAACCGCCATTGCGATAAGCGCAATGCGGAAGTCAGAAAGAGTCGCCGCGCTGTCGCCGCGAATGGCCGTGGCGATATTCAAAACGACCGCGGCGAAAGCGACGCCGACGCCGCGCGTGATCTGCATCATCGCGCTGGACAGCGTCGACGCTGCGGTGACTTCCGTCGGGCCAAGCTCGGCAAACTGAAGCGCGTTCTGGCCAGTCATCTGCTGCGAGCGGACAAGTCCGCTCAGGAACAAAACCACCAGCATGATCCAGAGCGGTGTTGTCGGCGTGAAGAAGGCGCAGGCGACGACAGATGCTGCGAAGATAACGGTCGTCCAGATCATATTGAGCCTGAAGCCGAAGGTCCGGATGCTGCGGCGGGTCAGCGATTTCATCGCGAAGTCGCCGGTGGTATGGGCGAGGATAAGCAGACCGGAGATGAACGCGCTCAGACCGAGACCGACCTGCAGCAAAAGCGGGATCAGAAAAGTCGGGGCGGCAACCGCGATGCGAAAGAGCCCGCCGCCGAACGCGATGCTTGAAAAGCTGCGATAGCGCAGCGCGGACAGGCTCACGATGGGATGCGCGTGCGACCGCGCATGGCGGACCGCGAGAACGCCGAGCATCGCGCCGACAATCATCAGTGCCGCCCCCAGCTTCGGATCGCCGGCATGTCCCGCGATGCTGTCCAGACCGTAGAGCAGGCAGCCCAGCGCCGCGCCGTTCAGGACAAAGCCGCGGAGATCGAACGGGCGTTTCTCCGCGGGCCTGGCCGGCGCGATGAAATAGAGCGCAAGCGCGATGCCGAGGACGCCAATCGGCACGTTCATGAAGAAGATCCAGTGCCAGGTCCAGGTGCTGGTGATGAAGCCGCCGATCGGCGGTCCGACGACAGCGCCGACCAGTCCTGGGGCCGTCACGAAATTCATGACCCGGACGAGGTTGCTGCGATCAGTCGACTGCAGCACGACCAGCCGCCCGACCGGCGACATCATGGCGCCGCCCACGCCCTGAAGGACGCGCGCGGCGACAAACTCCCAGAGAGACGTGCTGAACCCGCACCAGACGGAGGCGAGGGTGAACAGGGCAATGGCGGCGCAGAACACATTGCGTGCGCCCAGCCGGTCGGCGATCCAGCCGCTGGCCGGGATCATCACCGCGATGGTCAGGATATAGGCAGTGATGCCGAGGCTGAGATCGACCGGGTTGACCCCGAAATCCGTCGCCATGTTGGGCAGGGCCAGCACAATCACGGTGCTGTCCAGCATCTCCATGAAGAAGGCGGTGGCGACGATCGAGGCGACGATCAGGGAGTGCCGCGTGGGAACGGGCGGCGCGGCCGGAAACGGTGTCTGGGACATGAGGTCGGCTGGTGCGGAGTGAGGCGTGCTTATCGCCCATTCGCGGCCCCCCGTCGAGTATTGGGTCGAGTGCCGGCGCTCTTCGCATTGACAGTGCGAAGCGCGGGCAGTTACCAACGCGCACCAGGCAACGCGAGCTAACACTACTGGGGGAAACATGGCGCCGGTCATCGACGTCCACACGCATATGTACAGCGAGCGGTGGCTGGACCTGCTTAAGCAGACCAAGGACCCCTATGTCCACGTCCACCGCCCGCCGGGTGCGCAGATGGACATGATCAATTGCGGCGGCGAGAACGTCGCGGTGCTGCCGCCGCCGATGTTTGACTATAATTTGCGCATCAAGCGCATGGACGAGGCGAAGGTTGACCTCGCCATCGTCACCCTGACGGCCCCCAACGTGTATTGGGGCGACCGGACCACCAGCGGCAACGCGGCGCGGATCATCAACGACGACATGGCGGCGGCGCAGAAGATCTATCCCGACCGCATCCGCTGGATGGCGAGCCTGCCCTGGCAGTATCCTGACGATGCGCTGGTCGAACTGAGGCGCGCGATCGGACTGGGCGCCGTCGGCGTCTGCACGCTCACCAACATCATGGGCGAATCGCCGAGCGATCCGAAATTCGATCCGATCTGGACCGCGATCGAGGCCGCCGACCTGCCGGTTTTCATCCACCCGACGCCGCCCCTCACCGATTCCTTCGGCATGCAGGGTTTTGCGCTGGCCAATCTGATCGGCTTCACGGCACAGACCTCACTGGTCTTTGCGCGGATGATCTTCAGCGGCTTCATGGACAGATTTCCAAAGCTGAAGATGATCGCCTGCCATGGCGGCGGCACGCTGCCCTATCTTGCCGGCCGGTTCGACCGCGCATTCGACTCGCTGGCGAGCACGCAGGTTCACATCAAGGAACACCCGAGCAACTATCTGCACCGTCTCTATTACGATGCCGTCGTCTACAGCCCGCGCGCCCTGGAACTCTGCCTCGATGTCGCCGGTTCCGACAACGTGCTGTACGGATCGGACTACCCGTTCCGGCTCGGCGACATGACGGGGTGCCTGGCACGGGTGGATGCGTTGCCGGCGTGGCAGCGGGACAAGGTGCGCAGCCGCAATGCCGAGCGGATCTTCAAGCTGTAGATCATGCCGCGAATCCTGCTCATCGAGGACGCGGCGGAAACCCGCGCATCGCTGAAGTTGCAGCTTCGCGCGCTGAAGCTCCGCGAGGTCACCGAGACGGAGAACGGCGAAGAGGCGCTGGTGCTGATCGATCTCGGCGAGGATTTCGACCTTATCCTCAGCGACTGGCACATGAAGCCGATGGATGGTCTGCAGTTCAGCGTCCTTGTCCGCCGGCACCGAGCGCGGGCCGGCAAGGGGCCGATCCCGATCGTGCTACTGACTGCCGATCCGCGCGCCCGCGACGCGGTCGATCGCGAGAAGGCGCTGGCACCGGCGCGAGATATCGGCATCGTCGATATCCTGGCAAAGCCCGTGTCGCTGGAGGCGCTCGGTCATGTCATCACGCGGCACACCGGCCATCGCTGACACGAACGGCTCTATTTGAGCGGCTGCGCTCCGCCCGGGACCGGCACATGAAAGGTGTTCAGCGTCATACTGATCATCGTGTAATAGCCGAGAAGGCCGACCAGCTCGACGACCCCTTGCTCGCCTAGTTGTTTCTGGGCGATCGCATAGGTCGCGTCGTCGACACTGTGCCGCTCATGCAGGGTGACCGAGAAAGCGTACACCGCCTGTTCGTCGGGCTGCAGCAGCGAGGCCGGATCGCGGCGCTCGGCGATGGCGGCAATCACTTCCGCACTCAGACCGGCCGTCGCCGCGTGTTTGGCGTGAACATGCCATTCATACTGCGCCGTCCAGAAACGCGCCGTTACGAGGATCGCGAGCTCCGAAAGCCGTGGCGACAGCGTCGTGTCGTAGCGCAGGAACTCGCCCAGCGACTGCGCGCGCTGCGCCAGGGTGGGGCTGCGCAGCCACATATGGAACGGCCCGGTGACCGCACCCCGCTTGCCGGCAATGATGGTATCCCAGACCTGCCGCTGGGCGTCGGTCAGGGTCTCTTTGGACAGTTCTGAAAAGCGCGGCACGGCAGGCTCCGTATTGTGATGGCGGCGCGTCACTCTATTGGCTTGTGTGAGTGCCGTCACTCGCCTGTCTCGATGGTCGTGATAAAACCCTCTGCATGCGTCTTACGACGATGATTTCCGTTCTACTGATACTGGCTTGCGCGGCATCGAACCCGGCGGCGGCCACAAGTGAAACGACGGTCACCGTTCCTGCAGGGAGCCTGTCCCTGCCGGCGACCCTGTTGCGTCCGGATGGGGCCGGCCCTTTTCCGGCCATCGTGATCGTGCATGACTGCAGCGGGCTGGGCTCGCGCTCGAGCGGCGCGCCGCTGCGCTGGGGTCGGGAACTCGCTGCGCAGGGCTATGTCATCCTGATTCCGGACAGTTTCGGGCCCCGTGGTTATCCCAATGGTGTCTGCACGGTGCGTCCGGGTGAGGGCGGAGCCCCCGCGACCCCATCGGTGCGCACCGGCGATGCCTTCGCGGCGCTTGCGATGCTGCGGGCGCTGCCCTTTGTGATCGGTGCGCGCGTGGGTCTCATGGGCGGCTCGCATGGCGGCTCGACGACCCTGGCGACGATCGCCATCGAGCGGCGCGACGGCTTCGCGGCGGCCATCGCGCTCTATCCATCCTGTACCCGGCCGACGGCGCAGCAGGGCGGTGTCTACCGGCCCGCTTCCCCGCTTCTTATCCTTACAGGCGAACTCGACGACTGGACCCCGGCGGAGCCTTGTCGCGTGCTCACGCAGAACAGCTGGGCGGCGGGACATCCGGTCGATATCAAGATCTATCCCGGCGCTCACCATTCGTTCGATAGCGCGGCACCCGTTCGTTACGTGGCGGAGCGCACGAACGCCAACGCGCCGTCGGGCCGTGGTGCCACAACGGACGGCAATCTCGCGGCATGGCGGGGATGCGCAGCAGCAGGTGTCCGCCTTCTTCGCCCGAAACCTCAAGGATAAATAACGGTTGTGACAGGCTGCGGTATGGCTGCCGCCGGAAAGTCACAACGATGTGCCAGCGAAGTCGCGGCGGCACCCCCATGTACTGCCGGTCGAGGCAACCATGGAGGTCGGGATGGGTTCGCTTTTTACCGCGCGTATTGGCGTGCTTGCCGTGGCGCTGGCGCTGGCCGCCTGTGCCGGGCGATCGGTGACAACCGTGCCGCCGTCGCAGCCGAACAGTGCCCTGTTCTCGTCGCAGGGGCCGAGTGCGAATACCTCGGTGGTGTCGCCGTCATCCGGACCGAGCCGGATGTGCGGCAGTGGTATCGCGTGCTGATCGAAACTGAGGTGAGACGGCCTTAGCGGCCGCGACGATGGAACGGCTGCTGGCGCTGCGTCGAAGCCTGCTGGGCGGCGCGCTCGTCCTTGTGGCGGAACGTGATGCGGCTCTTGCTGAGGTCGTACGGCGTCATCTCCAGCATCACGCGATCGCCTGCAATGATGCGGATGCGGTTCTTCTTCACCCGACCGGAGACGTAGGCCATCGTTTCATGGCCGTTATCCAGCTTCACGCGGAAACGTGAATCTGGAAGAACTTCCATCACGGTGCCATCGAACTCGATCAGATCTTCCTTCGCCATCAACTAACCCCAGACTGTAAATAGACACTCAGTAACAAAGTGGTGTTTCGGGACGGCGGATCCGCGATCGCGGATCCGCCGCTAGCCCGTTCAGGCGACCTTCAGGTTGGTCGCGTTGGTCTTGCCGTTCTTCGGGTTCTTTTCCAGGTCGAACGAAACCTTCTGGCCTTCCTGCAGGCCACCCATGCCCGACCGCTCAACGGCCGAGATGTGGACGAATACGTCCGCGGTGCCGTCTTCCGGCTGAATGAAGCCGAAGCCCTTGGTGGAATTGAACCATTTGACTGTTCCGACTGCCATCTGAAACCTTCCAATTTTTTTCCGGGCCGCCATGGCACCGCCAGGCGGATCAAACACGGTCTGGAAGGTATCGGGGGCGGCGCTTGCAAAAGTACCGGTGCCGAGGCCGACCCAAAACGGGTTGATGGGCGCAATATGCGGATTTTCTCAATAAAGGCAAGGGAGGGCGGCCTTTTGGGTCGTTTTGGCGGCCAATACCCTGGCATGCCTGAAAAAGCACTTACCGGAGGCGGTCGCCCGGTGTGGTGGAAAACGGAACACATCGGAATGGCGTCGCGTTGAACTTTCGATCCAAACTGAAGGGAGACGCTCATCATGATCAAACGCTTCGCAATGCTGGGTGCCGCCGGCTTCATGGCCCTGGGCCTCGCGGCATGCGGCGACGATGACAAGACTGTCGTCGTCAATCCGCAGCCGCAGCCGGCACCGTCGAACACAACGGTCGTGAATCCGCCGCCGGCATCCTCCGGCAGCACGGTCGTGGTCCCGAATCGTTAGGCCAGTAACCTTCGCGCTCCCCTCCGGCGCGGATTGGAATGGCCGCCTGTCTGACGACGGGCGGCCATTCTGATTCAGGGCTGCCAGAACGGTTTTGCGCTTTCCTGCAGCGCGTCAGCGCGCGTGCGGCCGATATCGCGCAACTGTGCATCGTCCATGCCGGCCAGTGTCTGCCGCTCGCGACGCCGCGCCCGCCACAGCGTCAGTTGCGCGATGAACAATTGAATCGCGCATCGCCAGGCGTCAGGCCGCGTTACGGTGCGGTGAATATAGGGCCGGCCGGGTGATGTCATGGCGGGACGATGGCGGAGTTGCCGGTGAAAATCGCCGCCGAACGCTTCGCTCGCGGTCGAAGCGTCGGACCTTGCCGCCGCGCGCCACCGGCCTATGCTGGCGCCATGCTGGGCACCGCCAATCTCGCAGAAGTCGCGGCCCTCGCCGGCGATCCGGCGCGCGCCAACATGCTGGATGCGCTGCTCGATGGGCGGGCGTTGACGGCGACGGAACTGGCGTTCCTTGCCCGCGTCTCGCCCTCAACCGCCAGCGCGCATCTCGGCAAGCTGACGCGGGCGCGACTGCTCGCTGTCGTCAGCCAGGGCCGCCATCGCTATTACCGGCTCGCCTCGCCGCTGGTCGCGCGCATGCTGGAAAGCATCATCGCCGTCTCGGGCGAGGGGCCGGCGCGCTATCGCCCCAAATCGCACCGCGACGACGCCATGCGGACCGCGCGTCTGTGTTACGACCATCTCGCCGGGCGCCTGGGTGTTGCCATCGCCGATGCGCTGCAGGCACGTAAACTCGTCGTGCTCAGCGACGACGGTGGCGAAGTGACGCCAGAGGGCGCCGCTTTTTTCACAGACCTTGGCATCGATCTTGAGACGGTTACGCGTCGCCGCTCCTTCTGCCGCCCGTGCCTAGACTGGACGGAGCGCCGGCCACACATCGCTGGATCGATCGGTGCGGCGCTGGCATCGCGCGCCTTCGATCTCGGCTGGATTGCCCGGGTTCGCGATACGCGCGCCTTGCGTATCACTCCGCAGGGGAACGAGGCCCTACTGCAGTCCCTCGGGATCTCGATCGACTAGCCGCGTTTCCAGAATGTCTGGTGGAGCGCGCCGATCTCCTCCCGCACCGCTGCGACCGGCCCGATGACGTCGATCGGCTTCTGCCCGTGCTCGACGATATAGCGGCTGCTGACGCTCATCGTCGGATTTTCGGGATGGTTGCCGGTGAAAACGAGCAGCGCCTCTTCGGTGAGGCCGAACGCGATGCGCCCGATATTCGCCCAGTACGCCGTCGTTGCGCACATCGCGCACGGCTCGACCGTCGTGTAGAGCGTACATTGCCAGAGATAGTCCGGCGAAAATTCCCGCGCCGCGCGGCGCGCCAGCTCCACCTCGGCATGACGCACCGTGTCGATGTTGGCCTGCTCCATCAGCACGGTCTCGTGGTCGGGACCGACCAGCACCGCGCCGAACGGATGCTTGCCATGCTGGATGGCGCGCTTGGCGACCTCGTTCGCCCGCAGCAGGTGGCGGCGGATCGCCTCGGGCGAGGGTGTCGAGCGCGGGTTGGATTTGGCTGCTGTCGTCATCGGAACCTCCACGAAAGGGAACGCGCATTGCGAGCAACATGCGTGCCAGCGTGAATCAGCCGAGATCGAACACCTTGCCGTCTTCGGCCAGTTCCCAGCCGGTTTCGGCGGCGCGGGCCAGCATGTCGGGGTTCATGTGGGTCAGGACCACGCGCTTGGCGGTGAGGCGCGGGCGCTGCGCTTCGAGCGTCCTGAAATTCAGGTGATGCCGGACCGGCTTTTCGTAGGCGCTGCATTCGGTCACGAAGAGATCGGCATCCGCGCTGGCCGCGATGATCTCATCCGTCCATTCGGTATCGCCGGTGTAGCAGACCGTCCGCCCGTCGACCGTGATCCGCAACGAATAGGGCGGGGCGCCGCAGGGATGCTGCATCAGGAACGGCGTGACGGTGGCGCCGGCGATCTCGCGCCTGACCCGCGGCTCCAGCTCCACGATCTCCGTCTCGAATTTGCGCTGCGTCCTGCTGGAATTGGGAAACAGCACCTCCATCGCCGCTGTCAGCCGCTTGCGCAAGCCGGGCGGCCCGGCGACGATCAGGGTCTCGGTGCGGCGATTGATCTGCCCGTCCAGGATGAAGAACGGCAGGCCGCCGAAATGATCGCCATGCAGATGCGTGATGAAGATGGCGCGGATCGCATTCGGATCGACCCCGAATGTGCGCATCGCGACCATCGAGCTAGCGCCGCAATCGATCAGATAGGACCCGGTGGTCCCGGTCAGCATCTGGCAGGTATTGAACCGCCCGCCAGAACCGAACGCATCGCCGGAGCCGAGGAAACGCAACAGCATGACGGACCCTGTTGGACGCTGAAGAGTGGACTATAGCCGTCAGCGTCCGTCAGCCGCCATACCGTCGCGCCGGTCAATCCGGCTTCGCCCCCGATATCTCGATGACCTTCTTCCACTTCGCGGTTTCGCCGCGCACATAGGCGGTGAACTCGGCCTGGGTGTTGCCGATCATGGTGGCGCCCTGGGCCGAAAGTTGCGCGCCGACTTCCGGGTTGCGGATGGCGGCGACGAAGATCGCGTGGATGCGATTGACCAGCGGCTGCGGCATGCCAGACGGTCCGACCAGCCCGTACCAGTTGTCAGCTTCCACCTGCGCGAAACCGGCTTCGGTGGTCGTCGGCACGTCGGGCACCGCTTTCGCGCGCTGCTTGCTGCCGACCGCGATGGCGCGCAGCTTGCCGGCCTGCACGTGCGGCAGCAGGACCGGGATGTCGGCGAACATCATCTGCACATGACCGCCCAGAAGATCGGTGACAGCGGGGGCGGCGCCGCGATAGGGCACATGCACCATGTTGATATTGGCGCTGAACTTCAGCAGCTCGGCCGCCAGATGCGGCATGCCGCCGCTGCCGGTCGAGGCGAAGTTGAGCTTGCCCGGCTGCGCCTTGGCCAGCGCCACGATGTCGGCCAGCGTGTTTGCCTTCACATCGGGATGCACGACCAGGATCTCCGGCACGGCCACGACCTGCGTGATCAGGGCCAGATCCTTGCCGACGTCGTATGGCATCGGCTGCAGGCTGGGGTTGATGGCCAGCGCGCCGGAGCTGGTGATCGCCAGCGAATAACCGTCGGGTGCCGATTTCGCGACATTGTCGGTGCCGGTCAGGCCGCCGGCGCCGCCGCGATTGTCGATCACCACCGGCTGCTTCACCGCATCGGACACCGCCTTGCCGACAACGCGGGCAATGATGTCATTGGGACCGCCGGCGGGGAACGGCACCACGACGCGGATCGGCTTGTTCGGATAATCCTGGGCCAGCGCTGCGGTTGTGACGGCGGGCAGTGCGGCGACAGCCAGCCCAAGCAGGGCGCGGTGAAACAGGTGACGCATCGGATCCTCCCTTAAGCGGGGTTACGCGATGCGCCCCCGTCGATGAGGCGCCAGCCTAGCGGGACACCCCGGCGAACGCCACTGCTCTCCGCTTTTGCTCAGGTCGCGCACCATTCACGCCACGCCGCGCGCAAGGCCGCTTCGAATGCGCGCGTGGACTGAACTATGTCGCAGCCGGGCGATGCGAGCACTTTGCCGCGCAGCGTCTGCCGAAGCGTGTCCAGTGTCTGCAAGTCGCGCGCGAGCGCGATGGCGCGGGCGACATAATCGTCGTCGG
This sequence comes from Alphaproteobacteria bacterium, assembly GCA_965279355.1. Lineage (GTDB taxonomy): Bacteria > Pseudomonadota > Alphaproteobacteria > CACIAM-22H2 > CACIAM-22H2. Next base: position 3,329,062 of record OZ257155.1, read on the forward strand.
TCCGGGTTATTCCCTCGGAGAGTCCGACATGGGACAGGATTGACGCCGAATAGCGCTCCAGCGGCCGTTCGCCTTCGCGCGTGACAACAGGCACGCCCATGAGCAGCGTGTCGTAGGTTGTGGTGACGCCGACATAGGGAAAGGTATCGAGCGCGATGTCGATCTCCTCGAAGATCGACAGATGCGCGTTGTGCTGCGTCACCCACGGCCTGACGATCAGCCGTTCGCGCGGAAATCCTTCGGCGGCCAGCCGTGCAGCGGCTGCCTCGCACGCGGCCTCGGTGCGGAAGGCGAAACCCCCTTTGATCAGCAGGCGCGAACCCGGAACACCGTCGAGGATTCGCCGCCATGCGGCCCGGGCGTGGCCGCCGGCTTTATGAAACGCGTTCACCATGCCGAAGGTCACAAAGCCGTTCGCCCTGGCCGGCGTCGGCCCGATGGATGGCAGGTCGGCGGGCGGCCGGAAGAGATAGGGAAAGGGAATCCGCAGCGCCCGTTCGGTGAACCGCTGGCTGACGATACGGTCGGGAAGCGCATGGTCGTCGGCCACGACATAGTCGATCGTGTCGCCGCCGCAGCTTCCCATGACGGGATACGACATCTGAATTGGCGCCGGCCGCCGGGCCATGGCCGTGAGGCGCGAGCCGCTGGTGAAGGAGATGGGATCTATGAGGATGTCGATCCGGTCTGTGCGGATCTGCGCCGCGAAATCGTCATGGGAAAGTCCGGCTGACCGGCGCCACGCCATGCATTTCCTGTAGCGCTCCGTCGTCCGGTCTTCGCGGGCCTCCGGCAGGTCGGAATAGGCGAAGAGCTCGACCTGCGCCGGATCGTGCGCCTCGATAAGCGGCAGTAATGTGTAGGCCAGCGTGTGCGTGCACATCTGCGGGCCGCCGATATAGCCGACCCGAAGGCGACGCTCCGGATCGCGGCTGTTGTCATGCGGGCGCCGCGCGGACGCAGCCGGTTTGACAAAGCGCTCATGCCACAGGCGCGCGACCGCCGAGGCGTCGAAGTCGTCGGACTCCCCGGTCAGATTGAGACTGAGGGTCGCGGCCTGATATAGAGGCTCGTAGCCAGGAAGGGGCGGCAAGGCGAAAAGTTTCCGATAGACGTCTGCGGCGCCGTGCAGATCGTCCAGCCGTTCCAGTGACCAGGCGAGATCGACCAGCACACGTGGATCCGGCTCGCCGCGCTCGATGGCCTGGCGATAGGATGAAACAGCTTCGGCGTGCCTCTCCTGGAAACGCAGGCAGCGGCCGAGATTATAGTGGGCGCGCGCGAATTGCGGATTCAGCGCGACGACCTTGCGGTAGCTTGCTTCCGCGGCCTCGAAATCGCCGCGCTGGACGTGAATGGCGGCGAGGTTGTTCCAGGCGCCGCTATTGCCCGCATCCGCCGCGAGGGCCTCGCGATATTTCTCCGCAGCACCCGCCACGTCGCCGCTGGTATGCAGTGCCAGGCCGGCGGCCAGCAGCGTGTTGCTTGTGGGGGGAGACTCGGACATCCGGTCCATCCTAGGAAGTCCGGACGCGATGGCCAACCCGTCCCTGTCCTGCGGGCAGGAGGATGGGGCCCGCTACTCCTTGCCGACCCGCTCGCTGATGTCGAACGGGATCATCCGCGATTTCAGCCAGCGCACGCCGATCATGTCGACCACGGCACCCTTGCGGGCAAGAATGCCGAAGCCGTAATGGCTGCTGCCGTAGCTGCGTTCGCGGTTGGTGATCGGGACTTCGACGATCTTGCGGCCACGGAAGGCCATGATGATCGGGATGAAGCGGTGCACGCCCTTGAAGAAAGGGATGCCGGCAAAGGCTTCGCGCTTGAACGCGCGGTAGGTGCAGCCGGCATCGGTGACGGCATCGCCCAGAACCGAGGAGCGGATGCCATTGGCGATTTTCGAGGTCAGCGTCTTGATCCAGGAATCGCCCTGCTTGCGCACCTCCTGTCGGGTGCCGCAGACGCAGTCGGCGGTTTTCAGCGCGTCGAGGAATTTCGGCAGATCGGCGGGATCGTTCTGCAGGTCGGCATCCATCGTCACGACGATCGGTGCGCGCGACCGGGTGATGGCGGTGTAGCTCGCGGCCGACTCTCCGGAATTTCGGTCGAGGCGGAATGCGGTCAGGCTTGGATGCGTCTTCGCCAGTTCCGTCAGCACGTCCCAGGAGCGGTCGGTGGAGCGGTCGTCGGTGATGACGATCTCGTAGGATCGGCCGATCCCCGCCATGGCGGCGTCGATCTGCCGCACCAGCTCCTTCAGGTTGCCTTCCTCGTTATGGCAGGGAAGGACGATGCTGATTTCGGGGATGGCCATCTGTCTTCTTTATCCGTCATGCCCCGACTTGATCGGGGCACCCATCTTTCATGCTTCCATGGACCCCCGGTCAAGCCGGGGGTGACTGCTACGCAGTCACTTTGCGCCGAATTCGATGATCTTGTCGGCGACATAAGCGGCGTCTTCGAGCTTCATCTCGCCATGGATCGGCAGGGACAGGATATCCTTCACCGCCGCGTCCGTCTTCGGCAGCGTCGGGAGGTCCTTGTAGAGGTTGGTCATTGCCGGCTGCTTGTGGTTCGCCGTCGGGTAGTGGATGCCGGTGCCGATGCCGTTTTCCTGCAGGAACTTCGCCAGCGCATCGCGGCGCGGATGGCGGATCACATACATGTGGAACGCATGCTCGGCCCAGTCGCGCACCGGCGGGGTCTGCACGACGCCGGATAGACGATCAGTGTACAGCTTCGCGACTTCGCGGCGGCGCACATTGCCGGCGGGCAGGCTGCGCAGCAGCACGCGGCCGGCGGCGGCCTGGATTTCGTTGAAGCGCAGGTTCCAGCCGACGAAATCATGCGCGAACTTGGTGAGGCGGCCATGATCGCGGGCGGCGCGGATATGCGTCGCCACGGGGTCGTCATTGGTCATCACGCAGCCGCCATCGCCCAGAACCGTGAGGTTCTTGGACGGGTAGAACGAAAAAGCGGAGGCATCGCCCATCGAGCCGACCGACCGGCCCTTGTACTTGGCGCCGTGCGCCTGCGCGCAATCCTCGACGACCCACAGCTTGTGCTTCTTGGCGATGGCGAGGATCGCATCCATGTCGCAGGGATGGCCGTATAGATGCACCGGCAGGATACCGACGGTCTTGGGTGTAATGGCCTTCTCGATGGCGGCGGGATCGACACAATAGGTGTCGTCGATGTCGACAAAGATCGGTCTTGCGCCGCAATGGATCATCGGCTCGACCGACGGAAAGGCGGTGTGCGAAGGCACGATCACTTCATCGCCGTCCTTCACGCCCATGGCTCCATGCAGCAGGTACGTGGCGGTCGTCCACGAGGTCGACAGGATGCAGTGCTTCATCCCGACGAACGCGGCCAGTTCCTTTTCGAACGCGGCGCATTCATCGGCCAGGATGTAGCGGCCGGAATCGATCGCCTTGAGGACGGCCTGTTTCACTTCGTCGGTGATCGTGACTTGAGATAGCGGGATTTTACGCATCGCGAACTCTTCTCTTCCTTTAGTCATGGCCGGACTTGTTCCGGCCATCCACGTTGGTGCCCGGGACAAGCCCGGGCATGACGACTTTAAAAATAAATCAGCCTTCAAACGCCAGCGTACGGCCCTGCTTCGCCGACTCAATCGCGGTCTCGACGACGCGCACTGCCCAGTAGCCCTGCCAGCCATCGGCCAGCGGCGGCTTGCGGGTGGCCACGCTGTCGAGGAAGGCGCGCACTTCTTCCAGCAGCGTTTCGGCCGGCGGGAATTCGAGCTGCTTCACCAGGCCCTCCACGGCGTTGAACTCGCCGCCCTTGGCGGGCTCGTGGCGGCCCTCGTAGGTCTTGATCTTGTATTGCGCGACATTGAAGTCGCAGATCGCCGACAGCTTGTCGCCGGTGACCGTCACGTCGCGGAACTTGCCGGGGACATGGTAGCCGGTCTCGATCTGTCCCATCACGCGGCCGGTCGGCAGCTCATAGTCGAGCATGATTAGCGACTGATCGTCCATGCCGCGGCCCATGAAGTCGGCGAGGTGGCCAGTGACGCGCTTTGGGAACGCGCCGGTGATGAAGTTGAACAGAGCCGCGAAATGGATGGCGTCGGCGAACGACACGCCGCCGTCGGAGCGCGGACGCTTGAAGCCGCTGAAATTACCGCGCAGCAGGCGCAGCTTTCCGAACTCGCCGGCTTTCACCGCATCGCGCATCCACAGGCTGGCCGGGTCGTAGAGGAAGATGTGGCCGGTGACGAGAATGCGCTGCTTCCTGTCGGCGAGCTCGGCGAGTTCCTTCGACTCCTTGCCGGTCATTGCCAGCGGCTTTTCCACCAGCAGGTCCTTGCCGGCTTCGAGCAGCGTTTTGGCCAGGGCGTAATGCGCCGGTCCCGGCGTCGCGATCACCGCGCAGTCGATCTTCGGGATAAAGGCCAGCGGATCGGTGCCGGTGTTCTCGGCGGGGAAGCCGCTCTTCACCAGAGCCTCAAGCCGGGCGAGGTCGGTATCGACGCAATACAGCGTCACGGGCAGCGACCGCAGGAGGCGCAGATGATTCTGGCCCCAGCGGCCCAGCCCCACGAGAAGAACGTTCATTTTTTTGTGGGAGTCGGGGGTTGGCGGAAACGCCGCTATTTAGCGGGTTTTACCCCCTGCGGCCAGTCCGTTTTCGCGCTGCAGCAGAGCTTTATGATGCGTAAAACTACCCATATAGGGTGCATGGCAAAGCAAAGTGCAGGGCTTTTGGTCTACAGGCGGGAGAGCGGGCAGTTGCGCGTCTTTCTGGTCCATCCCGGCGGCCCCTTCTGGGCCAGGAAGGATGCGGGGGCCTGGTCGATTCCCAAGGGAGAATTTACGCCGGAGGAGAACCAGCTCGACGCGGCGCGGCGGGAATTTACCGAGGAAACCGGGCAGTCCGTCGATGGCCGGTTCGTGGCGCTGACGCCCTGCAGGCAGCCCGGCGGCAAGATCGTGCATGCCTTCGCGGTCGAGGCGGATGTCGATGCCGGGAATATCCGCAGCAATCAATGCGAAATCGAATTTCCGCCGCGCTCCGGAAAGCGGATACTGATTCCCGAAGTCGACCGCGCCGGATGGTTCACGCTCGATGACGCACGGGACAAGATATTGAAGGGCCAGTGGCCGATGCTGGACGAACTCGTCAGCGTTGTTGGCAAAGACTAGAAGACACTGCCTGGGCTGACGCTACTTCGCCGGCGACATTTCCCGCTTGTGGACCTTGACCGGCTTCTTGGGCGGGAGCGGCCGTTCCGTCCGCATCTTCTTAAGCGCGGTGGCCAACTGGTCATGCGCGCGCGCCGTTTCTTCTTTCATGAATTCTGGCGTCACCGTCCAGGTCGTCATTTCGAGACGCAACCCGTTCGGATCGAAGAAATAGATCGAGTTCAGGATGCCGTGATCGGTGATGCCCACGACATCGACGCCATTCGCCTCAAGGTTCTGCTTCGCCTTCTTCAGGTCATCCACGGAATCCACTTGGAAGGCGAAATGGGTGAGCCAGTCCGGTGTGTCCTTGTCGACATCGGTGGTCTTGCCGTCGCCGATATCGAAAAAGGCGATATAGGACCCGTCCTTCATCTCGAAGAAGATGTGAACGTAGGGCGCGTACTCCCCGGTGCTCGGCACATGGTCGGCGGCGATCACGTGGGCCAGTGGAAGCCCTAGAATCTCCTCATAAAAATGACGCGTTTCCTCCGCGTCCCGGCATTTCCACGCAAAATGATTGAGGCGCTGCAGGGCGACGCTCATGGGGACATCCTCCAGAAAGTTAGGCTATATGTAGGATCAGCCCGGCAAAAAGTATAGTATCGGGCGGACAAGTCGTGGACGCGGGCGAATGCCCCGGCGGGGCTTCGCGAGCGTCAAAAGGCGCGGAAAAACAGGGGAGGATTCGATGACGAGCGGACGATGCGGGCGGTGGACCGCCTATTTCACGGCGGCGCTCCTTCTGGCGGGGGGTAGTCTGGCGCCGGCACAGGCGCAGACAAAATCCGAACAGCAGAAATGGCCGACCAAGCAGATCACCTTCCTGTTCGGCAACCAGCCGGGCGGCGTGGTCGACCTGCTCGCGCGCATATATGGCGAGTTGATCCAGCGAAGCACTGGCCAGACCGTGGTTCTTGAAGTGAAGGCCGGCGCCGGCGGTGTGATCGCGGCCCAGGCGCTGAACAACGCCCGCCCCGACGGACATACCATCATGCTGGCCCTCGGCGGCATGCACACAGTCACACCGCATCTGCAGCCGGTTCCGTTCGATCCCATCAACGATTTTCAGCCGGTGACGATGCTCTTCTCCTTTCCGGTGATCCTGACCGTGCGTTCCGACAGCCCGGTCAAGTCGATCGCGGAACTCGTCGCTTCATCGAAGGCCAAACCCAAGGGCCTGACCTACGGAACGCCGGGGCCAGGCTCGCCGATGCACCTGATGGGTGCGTTGTTCCAGAACGCCTCCGGGGCCAATGTCGAGCATATCGGCTATCGCGGCGGCCCGCCGATGCTGGCGGCCCTGCTGAGCGGCGAGGTGGATTACGGCTGGGTTGCGTATTCGCAGATTCGAGGCAACCCGGAAAAGATGCGCCCGCTCGCCGTCGCCAACAAGCAGCGGTCCAATGTGCTGCCGGATGTCCCGACCTTCACCGAGCTCGGATTTAAGGGGATCGATCTCGACAACTGGTTCGGGATCATCACCACCAAGGGCACGCCGCCCTGGATCGTCGCCCGCCTGCGCGACGAATTCATGCGCGCGCATGGTACGCCGGAGGTGCGCAAGCGAATTGCCGATGAAGGTTACAACTGGCTTGCCACGACACCGGAGGAATTCCGGGCTGTAATGCAGCGCGACTACGACACGCTGGGCAAGGTAATCAAGGAGCAGAACATCAAACGAGAGGGCTGACGGTCGTCACGGTTACGCGCGGCTACAGGTCGGGCCGTGCGTAGATCGTGACCAGATCATCACGGACACGAATGGTGTAGCCGTGCCTTTCGACAAAGCGGGCGAGTGTCCGCATGGTTGGATAGTCGTCAGCGCCGATAAACTCCCGCGCATCGTCGATCACCACAACATGACCTTCGACCGGATGGCGGAGAATTGCGCCAAGTTCCTGCAAGATGGGCGTATCTTCACGACCCCGCGCGGTGCCCGCGCCGGAATAGTGTGCGTCCAGCCAGAACAGCGTCGGCTGACTTAGCGTCTTCAGTATCTCAGGAATAAGATCGCCACTGTTGCCGAAGAGCAGGTCGATTGCATCGGTGTCTGATAACTTGGCTTGGGCTTCGGCATGCAGAGCAGGATCAAGTTCGATGGTGAAGCAGCGATCTACATAGTTCCTTAGTAGGCGAACCGTCTCGCTACGATAGGTTCCCGTTTCGACGAAGACTTTGATGCCCGTTCGCTGGGTGATGTCGATGAGGTATTGGCGCTTTTGCCCGTCGGTGAGGGCCGGGATGGGATGTTCTTCAACGCTGTGCCGAAGACGCCGCCAAACGCGAAGCCAGTTTCGGACTGGCCGCGGCAGAATGCTAAAAGACAACCAAACCTCACCGGCAAACGGCCAAAATATTAATTAATTGGATTTCCCACTCTTCGACGCATTGGTAAGCAAATATCCGGCCAATAGCACGACCTTTCGCGGCCCTATGTTTCAATCGAAATCAAAAATATCGGAAAGAAATGATTTACGTTTGCTGTACGGCTTTCCGTGACTATGCCGGTCGTCATGGCCACGACGGCAATCGTACCGACGGTCATCCTGATATTGCGGAGCGTTTTGAGGCTGCGGTGCCTGCGGTGAGATTGGCGCTGTAGATCGGACACTTCATGGGGTTTGCTCCTGTGCTGTTTCGCGGAGCCTGTATCATCCTGAATAGACGCATCCCATTGCGTTTGGCCGCAACTGGCTCCCGAGGGGCGGTGTCAGTAGTGGGCAGTTGCGCTCGCCCCGAAAGCGCTTGCGCAGGTTGTGTTTTGGGCGACAATGATCGCATGGAGAACTGCCATGGCGCTTGAACTGCTCGAACACTTCACGATCCGTTGTCGGGACATGGAGGTCACGCGCGATTTCTACCGCGACGTGCTCGGCTTTCCCGTCGGCCCGCGGCCGCCCCTGAAATTCGTCGGCTACTGGCTTTACTGTGGCGACAAGCCAACGGTGCATCTGGTGAAGGGCGACGATCCGACGGCACTGGAATCGAGCGCCACCCTTGTCGGCAAGGAACAGGCGATGATGGAGCCTGGCCCGCGCACCGGCGCGCTCGATCATATCGCCTTTCGCGGCATCGATCCCGACGAGATGATGGCGCGGCTGGATCGTATGAAGGTCCGCTACGAGCACAACGTCGCGGTCGGCGGCAGATTGCGCCAGATCTTCGTCGAAGATCCCAACGGCGTGATCATCGAACTCAACTATCCGGACCAGGATCCGGAAAAATCGGCGCGGTTTGTGAAGAAGACGGCCGCATCGGCGGCATAACGCCGGGCTGCGGCGCCGCAAGGCGCAAAGAAACAATAGAAAATCCGCATCCGGCCTCGTGCCGGCATGACGGGATCAATCAGGGAGAGCAGAACGCATGTTGCGCACAACGATTGCCGGCTCGTTGCCGAAACCCGGCTGGCTGGCCGAACCTCTGAAACTGTGGGCGCCGTGGAAGCTCGAAGGGGTCGCTCGCGACGAAGGGAAGCGGGATGCCGTGCTGGTCTGGCTCAAGCTGCAGGAAGAATGCGGCATCGACGTCGTGACCGACGGCGAGCAGGGACGCCAGCATTTCGTCCACGGGTTTCTTGAAAAGGTCGGTGGTATCGATTTTTCGAAGCGCCAGGAAATCGGCATCCGCAACAATCGCTACAAGGCGGTTTGCCCAACGGTCACCGGGCCGATCCGCCGCACGGCCGCGGTGCATGGCAGCGAAGCGAAATTCGCCCGCGCCCATACCGATCACAAGCTCAAATTCACGTTGCCGGGGCCGATGACGATCGTCGATACGCTGGCCGACGAGCATTACGGCGACCGCCGCAATATGGCGATGGCGTTCGCCGAAGCGCTCAATGAGGAGGCGCTGGAACTGGAAGCGGCCGGCGTCGATGTCATTCAGTTCGATGAGCCGGCGTTCAATGTCTATTTCGACGAACTCGGCACCTGGGGAATTTCGACTTTGGAACGCGCCGCGCGCGGGCTGCGCTGCACGACTGCCGTGCATATCTGCTACGGCTACGGCATTCCCGCCAATATCGAGTGGAAAAAGAATCTCGGCGACCAGTGGCGGCAATACGAGACGGTGTTTCCGCTGCTGGCGAAATCCGCGATCGGTCAGATTTCGCTGGAATGCATCCATTCAAAAGTGCCGCTGGAACTGCTCGGCCTTCTGAAAGGCAAGGACGTTCAGGTCGGTGCCATCGACGTGGCAAGCGACAGGATCGAAACGCCGGAAGACGTGGCCACCGTGATCCGGGCCGCGATGAAATATGTGCCGCCGGAGAAACTCTATCCCAGCACGAATTGCGGCATGGCACCGATGAGCCGCGATGTTGCCGCCGGCAAGCTCAGGGCGCTTGGGGCTGGCGCGGCTCTGGTGCGCAGGGAACTTGCCGGAAAATAGCAGGCCCGGATACCGGCCTCTAGTCAGCCGGCAAGGACACGCGCATCGTTTGTGCGGGCAAGGGCCGAATGCACTGCGTCTGCAAGCTCGGCCTGCCGGAACGGCTTACGCAACCGGGGCAGCGCCAGGGTATGCTCCGGCAACTCGGCGTGGCCCGAAGCCAGGATGATCGGCATCGAAGGCCGCTTTGCACGGATACGTTCCGCCAGCTGCAGGCCTGTCATGTGCGGCATCAGCTGATCGGTAATGACAAGATCGACGTTCTGCTTGTCCAGAATGGACAGGGCGGCGGTGCCGGAGCCTGCTTCCACCGCCACATGGCCGTCCTCGCGGAGCATCTCGGCGGTGCTGGCGAGGACTAGCTCGTCGTCGTCGACGACCAGGATCGTCGCCGGCGGTGCGGACCGCGCACTAGCGGGTTCTCCGGCGGCTTCAGCTTTCTGCGCCTGGGGCGCTGTTTCGCCTTTGGGTAACCAAAGCTCCGCCGTCGTACCGCTGCCGGACTGGCTGGTCATGCGGAAAGCGCCGCCGGATTGCTGGGCAAGTCCCTGCACCATGGAAAGGCCCAGCCCCGTGCCTTTGCCGACGCCCTTGGTCGTGAAGAACGGTTCCGTCGCCTTGGCGAGCGTCTGGACATCCATGCCGGTGCCGGTATCGATAACCGAAATACGGACGTAATCCCCGCTGCGCAGCTCGTGGTCCTCCGGTCCCGCATGAACTTCGCTGGCGCGGATCGTGACGGTACCGCCTTGCGGCATGGCGTCCCGCGCATTCACGATAAGATTGACCAGCGCCAGTTCAAGCTGGTGCTGGTCGACTTTCGCCGGTGCCAGGCGCGGCGGGAAAACCGCTTCGATACGGATGTCGGGTCCCAGGGAGCGGCGCAGGAGGTCCTGCACGCTGGCGACGACCACCGGGATCTCGACATCGCTTGGCGACAGATCCTGCTGGCGCGCAAAGGCAAGCAGCCGTTGGGTCAGCGATGCGCCGCGCTCGGCGCCGCGCATCGCGCGGTCGAGGAATGGAAGAACCTCCGTGTCGGTTTTTATACGTCGCCGTACGATGGAAATGTTTCCGAGCACGATCGCCAGCAGATTGTTGAAGTCATGCGCGATGCCCCCGGTGAGCTGGCCAATGCTTTGCATCTTCTCGGCGCGAAACAGGCGTTGCTCGGCTTTGAGCCGCTGGTCCGTCTGTTCCCGCAACTGAATCAGCGCTTCCTGCTCCGCGCGTGCGCGGCGGATTGCCAGTGCCGACACCAGCAGCAGGGCCAGCGCCGCCGCCAGGGCGAGCAAGCCGTAGTGGGTCACGTTCTGTACCCATTGCTTGCGAATGGCGGCCAGATCAAGACCGAAAGAAACATAGACGGGATAACCCATGACCTTGCGGTAGGCGACCAGCCGGTCACGGCCGTCCAGCGGCGACCGGAAAAAATGCCGGCCGCTTTCCGACCCGGTGGCAATGGCCAGCATGAGGGGACTGTCCGATGGCAGCGGGGGCAGTTCGCCCTGCCAGTTCGAGCGGGACAGGATTCGGCCGTCGTCGAGGATCATCAGTGCCGTATTGGGAATGTCCGGCGCGGCCTCCGCGAAAAAGGCCGCGAAGTATTCCGGGCTCAGCGACAGATGAAGCGTGCCGTCGAACGCGCCATCGGCAGCCGTCTTGCGACGGCTGAGGGCAAAGGACGATCTGCGGGTCACCCGGCTGGTGAAGGCTGCGCTGATATAAGTTCCAACGTCCGCCGTTCGATGGACTGTGAAGAAATCGCGGTCACGAATCGATTGCGTGCGATCCCATTCCAGTACGCTGCCGGCTTCCGCGACGCCGTCCCTGTCGGTTACCCAGGCTGCGACGACGTGCGGCATGCGTTCCGCGAGGTCCTTCAGGAACAGGCTGGTTTCCGGCTTCTTGATCTCATCCCAGCTCAGCGGCCGGGTATAGGCATCCATGGTGGCAAGGATCAGTTCGCCTGTATCGAACACCCGGCGCGCATGCTGATCCAGAATCGAGACGGTCCGTTCGACGGTTTTCTCAGCCGAGCGCATCTCGTCGTTGCGGTTGGACCAGGCGGCGATAAGGAACACCGCAAGTGGTACCAGGATCGAGAATGCAAGCAGCAGCCAATACTGTCGTGGGACCGGCGTCTTGCCGAGCATTCGCACTCTTGCCCTTTGATTTTATTAAGAGACGCCATGTCCGATGGCGCTGCACTGTAAGCGGCTTACTTCATCAGGATCAATGGGATTGCGAACTCAGGATAACTACTGAGTTTCTTGGAGGGTTGACCCTAGTGGCGGTCCCGAATGCGCCAGATCACTCAGGGGATGTGAAAATCCGGCGCCTAGACATCACCCGCAGCGTTCCAGCCCTCGCGTGTCCCGCGATGCAGGACGGCATCGCCAGGTGCGATATCGCCGGCCCCGTAATCCGTTAACGATGCCAGTTGCTGATAGTAGGACGTGAAGTCCGGGCGCGTGGCGTCGAACAACTGGTCGAAGCTGTCGATCACGAAATAGGTCTTCTGAAACGTATCGATGCGATAGCGGGTGCGCATGATGCGCAGCAAATCGAACCCGATCCGGTTAGGGGCGTCGCTCTCAAGGCAGTAGATCGACTCGCCTTTCGACGAGACGATGCCGGATCCGTAGATGCGCAGCCCTTCCTTTGTGCGCAACAGGCCAAATTCCACCGTGTACCAGTAAAGCCGCGCCAGCCGGGGCAGCGCACCGAGGCTGAGCGCCTTCAGGCCGCCCTCGCCGAACGCCTGCAGGTAATCGGCGAAAACCGGATTCATCAGCATCGGCACGTGGCCGAACAGATCGTGGAAGACATCCGGTTCCTGCAGATAATCCATCTGCGCCGCGCTGCGGATCCACCACGTCGCCGGGAAGCGCCGCGCCGCGAGATGCCGGAAAAACACATCGTCGGGTAGCAGGCCTGGAACCGCGACGATGCGCCAGCCGGTCGCGCGTTCGAGCACGTCGCTCAGAATGTCGAAACGGGGGATGGCATCGGCGGCGATCCCCAACCCCTCGACACCTGAAAGAAATTCACGGCAGGCGCGGCCGCGCAGTATGGCCGCCTGGCGGTCGAACAGGACGCGCCAGCGCGCATGATCGGATTGTGTCAGCCGATCATAGGGCTGATCGAGCGTGTGGTCCGGGCGGACCGGGAGGTCGGTGGCGACCATGGTCCTTATGTGGGAACCAGGACGCCGCCGGCAAGTCTCGCGCCGTTGATAGCGTCAATTTCTTCTGCGAACTGGCGCGGCGACTGCTCTGAAGACCGGCGTTCGATCCTGAAGACGAACGAAAAAGGGCCATGCCTTGCGGCATGGCCCTGATCGATTGGCGTCAGGCGTGCGTGTTCAGGTATCGCCCCAGACTTCACGCGCGGTGTCGGCGATCAGTTTCAGCTTGGCGACCTGCACGTCGTAGGTCACCGCGTTGCCTTCGACGGTGGACGAGAAGCCGCATTGCGGCGACAGGCAGATCTGGTCGAGCGGCACGAACTTTGCCGCCTCGTCGATGCGGCGCTTGAGGTCGTCCTTTTTCTCCAGCTCCGCCTTCTTGGTGGTGACGAGGCCGAGCACGACCATCTTGCCCTTGGGAACGAACCGTAGCGGTTCGAAACCGCCGGAGCGAGAATCGTCGAACTCCAGAAAGAACCCGTCGACCTTCAGCTCGTTGAACAGCGCCTCGGCGACGAAATCGTATCCGCCTTCGGCAACCCACGAGGAGCGGAAATTGCCGCGGCAGAGATGGGTGGTGACCGACATGTCGGCAGGCTTGTTCTGCAGCGCATCGTTCATGACCTTGATGTAGGTCAGATGCTGATTTTGCGCGTCGCCGCCCAGCTTCTTGATGTATTCGCGCTGATTGGGATCGTTGAGATAGGCAAGGCTGGTGTCGTCGAGCTGCAGATAGGTGCAGCCGATCTTGTGCAGCGCCGCCACTTCATCCGCATAGGCCTTGCCGAGATCGACCCAGAACTGGCTGAGGTCGGGATACACCTTCTCGTCGATCGCCGCGCGGCCGCCGCGATAGTGCATCATCGAGGGCGAGGGGATTGTCAGTTTGGCCGTCGTCTTGGCCGTCTGCTTCACGAAGAGGAAATCGTCGGCGAAGATCGGCTGGGTGAGCCTGATCTTCTCGGCCACCTGCAGGGCCGCCGGCGTGAATTCGATCGTGCCGCCTTCGTTCTTGAACTGGACCTTGAGGTTGTCCTGGACCTTCTTCACGCCGCCGATCTGGTAGAGGAAGTCCATGTGCCAGGAGCCGCGGCGCATTTCGCCGTCGGTGGCCAGCTTGAGGCCTACTTCTTCCTGCATGCGGATCGCGTGGCGGATGGCAACGTCTTCGAGGCCGCGCAGCTCGAAGGCATTGAGTTCGCCCTTCTTGAACTGCTCGCGGGCCGCAAGCAGCTCCTTGGGACGAAGAAGGCTGCCGACATGATCGGCGCGGAACGGCGGCTTGGTGCGTGCGGCCATCGAAATCCCCTAACTTATTGAGTTATCCCGTCAAACGGTTGCGTTAACCAACCATGGGGAGAGTATACGGGGCTGCGAACGAAGGAAAGTATCTCGCAACCACCTGCCCGGCATTCAGACGTAGGAATGGCCGGTGGGGGCCAGAAAAAAGGGCGGTCTGACGCAAGCCAGACCGCCCCTGTCTTTTCAGGGCCGAAGGCTTTCGATCAGCGCTCGGATGGACTGCCGCTCCCGGACGCCTCGGTGTCCGTGCTGTCGAACCGCGATGAAGGTTCGTCGCTGACGCGACCGGCATTTTCATCGATGCCGAGCGCCGACGTGGTTTGCGGGTTGAGGCTGCCTGTGGCGTCGAGGCCCTGCTGCTTCTGAAATTCGCGGACAGCCGATATCGTGCGGTTGCCCCACACACCATCAATTTCACCTGGATTGAAGCCCTTCTGGCTCAGGGCCTGCTGAACGTCGCGGACATGCTCGGGGCTCTGGATCCCGGCCCCGCTCGTCTGCTCGGCGACGGCGGCGGGAATCGCGATCATGCCGGCAAGGGCGGTCGCGAGAAGAATGCGCTTCATGGTTTGCCTCACTTTCCTGGTGTTTCGGGCCAACCCAGCCCGCTGCTGCCCCCGGTTCGCTCAGTTCGCTCAACTTTCCTATGATTCTGAAACTCAAGCCGACCTAACGACCCCCTCGGACCGTCGTTCCGGCCCCGGCCGTTAAAACGGGTTCATGTGCGGTAGCCCTGTCGAATCTGCCTGATTCATCAAATAGATAGAATTTTAGCCAAATTCATAAACTATTAAAATGATTAGAAGATAATGAGGAATAGGCCACCTTTCCAAGAACCGGAACCCGTGCCATGAACGCCAGCGCCATCGCCGAATATCTGCGTCGACCCGTCAATTCCAGCCTGTCAGGGCAGGCCGACGAATCGTCGTTCGCGCTGCGCCAGGGCCAGCGGCAGGTGCAGACCGCGGCGCAGCCCATCGGACCGGAAGCCATCCCGCAGATCTTCGATATCAACGCCGTCCAGCTCGACATCGACGGTATGGGCGACCTCTCCAGCGGTACCGAGCAGCAGCAGGGTCCGCTAATCGATATCTCGATCTGACCCCCGCAAAACAAAGTCATCAACTCTAGCGCTACGTTCGTAAGCGCGGCCCTTTGTGGAACTGCCGGGCGCACCGACCATTTAGCTGTGGTCGGCTGCCTGGCAACCACAGAAGGAATCCGCCATATGTTCGGACGTGTATTGATTTCAGCCGCGATCGTCGCCCTCATGGCCGCGAGCGCCCCCGCTTTTGCACAGATGACGGCACCGCCCGGCGACCAGCGTCTGACCGCGCCGTCGGAACCGCGCGCGTCCGGCGGTTCGACCATGGGCACGGATCAGAATGCGACCCAACGCAGTTCCGGCGACCAGAACGTGCGCACCCGCTCCACGATCGAACCCGGCAGTTCGCGCGACACGATGCGACAGGATGCCGGCAATACCCAGATGCGGTCCGGCAACCGCCCGCTCGACAACATCTCGGATCGCCTGAATGCCTGCATGCAGAAATCAGGCACCGAACGCCAGCCCTGTATCGATCAGGCGATCCAGCAGGCTCAGGCCGGCCGCTAACCCGGTGAAGGTCGTGCGCCGGCTGCTGCGGCGGCCGGCGCCGATCTTTCAGACCTTGAAGACGAGCCCCTGATCCGATGAGAGACGGACCCGGGCGCCGGGTGTCAGGT
The DNA here is from genome assembly GCA_965279355.1 of Alphaproteobacteria bacterium. GTDB lineage: Bacteria > Pseudomonadota > Alphaproteobacteria > CACIAM-22H2 > CACIAM-22H2. The sequence continues at coordinate 3,344,884 of OZ257155.1, forward strand.
TGAGCTTCACGTACTGACCCCGTGGCATCTCTGCCTCGACGATCTGCGGATCGCCCTGCGTTTCGATTTCCAACCGCACCGTTGGTCCGGCATCGGAGACAAAGCGAACGACTGCCGGACCGTCGGCAGCCGGCGTCACCCGGATGTCATGCGGCCGGATGAAGACCTGAATGGCGCCAGTCGTGCCTGCGCCAGCCTCGATTCCCTCAAGCTGCACGGCAGGATGATGCGCACGGCCGCCCCGCAATTCGGAAGGCAACCGGTTGGTGCGCCCCAGGAACTGGTAGACGAACGGATTGGCGGGACGTTCGTAGACATCGACCGGCTTGCCGATCTGCTCGATCCGGCCCTGATTCATCACCACGACGCGGTCGGCGAGCTCCAGTGCTTCCTCCTGATCGTGCGTCACGAAGACGGTCGTCATGCCGGTCTCGTCGTGAATGCGCCGCAGCCACCGGCGCAGCTCCAGACGTACCTTCGCATCGAGCGCGCCGAAGGGCTCGTCCAGCAGCAACACCTTCGGCTCGATGGCCAGCGCGCGCGCCAGCGCCACCCGTTGCCGCTGACCGCCCGACAGTTCATTCGGGTAGCGGTTGCCCAGCCAGTCGATCTGCACCAGCTTCAGCAGTTCATGAACACGGCGGTCGATTTCCTGCGGCGCGGGACGCTCCTGCCGCGGACGGACACGCAGGCCGAAGGCGACATTGTCGAACACCGTCATGTGGCGGAACAGCGCATAGTGCTGGAACACGAAACCGACGCGCCGCTCGCGGGCCCCGCTCGATGCCGCACTCTTGCCGTCGAACAGCACATCCCCGGCATCCGCCCATTCGAGACCGGCGATGATGCGCAGCAGGGTTGTCTTGCCCGAGCCCGACGGCCCGAGCAGCGCCAGCAATTCTCCCGGCTTCACACCGAGATCGACGCCACGCAGCGCGTTGAAGCTGCCAAAACTCTTTGTGACGGCGAGGACGTCGATGCTCATGCGAATTCCGTTCAAAGGGTCCGGCTGCGGGCGGTCTGGCCGATCCGCCATTCCAGCAGCGTCTTCATGACGAGTGTCACCAGCGCCAGGAGCGCCAGCAGAGAAGCAACCGCGAAGGCGGCGACGAAATTGTATTCGTTGTAGAGAATCTCGACATGCAGCGGCATGGTGTTGGTGAGGCCGCGGATGTGTCCGGAAACAACGGAGACGGCGCCAAACTCACCCATCGCGCGGGCGTTGCAGAGCAGCACGCCATAGAGCAGGCCCCATTTGATATTGGGCAGGGTGACGTACCACAGCGTCTGCCAGAAATTTGCACCGAGCACGACCGCGGCCTCTTCTTCCTCCGTGCCCTGTTCCTGCATCAGCGGGATCAGTTCGCGGGCGACGAATGGGAAAGTGACGAACACCGTCGCCAGGACAATGCCGGGAACCGCGAAGACGATCTTGATGTCATGTTCGGCGAGCCACGGGCCGAGCCAACCCTGCAGACCGAAGAGGAGGACATAGACGAGACCGGAGATTACCGGCGACACCGAGAACGGCAGGTCGATCAGGGTGATGAGCAGGCTCTTGCCGATGAATTCGAATTTTGCGATCGCCCAGGCCGCGATCACGCCGAAGACCAGGTTGAGTGGCACGGCGATGGCGGCCGTGATCAGCGTAAGCTGGATGGCGGCGACCGCATCCGGCTCGACCAGAGACTCAAGATAAGCACCGAATCCCTTGCGCAAAGCCTCGGCGAACACCGAAAGCAGCGGCAGTGCGATGAACAGGCCGAGAAAGGCGAACGAAATCGCCATCAGGATCAGGCGGATCTGCCAGGGCTCGCCGCGTGCGGCGATGGCCGGCGACGCCGGCTGCGTATCGGCGTTCTTCATGTCAGGTATCCGACTGCCGCCGCCGCGCCCAGCGCTGCAGCAGGTTGATGACCAGAAGCAGGACAAACGAGCCGACCAGCATGGCCACGGCCACCGCCGTCGCTTCGGCATAGGCGTATTCGTTCAGCTTGATGACGATCAGGAGCGGCGCGATCTCCGATACCATCGGCATGTTGCCGGCGATGAAGATCACCGATCCGTATTCGCCGACGGCGCGGGCAAAGGCGAGTGCGTAGCCAGTTGCGAGGGCCGGGAAGACCGTCGGCAACAGGATCCGCCAGAAGGTCTGGCGGCGGGTGGCGCCCAGTGTCGCCGCGACTTCCTCGATCTCCGGTTCCAGATCTTCCAGCACCGGCTGCACCATGCGCACCACGAAGGGCAGGCCGATGAAGATCAGCGCCACGCCGATGCCAAGCGGTGTGAACGACACTTTGATGCCGATGGCCGCCAGCAGGCTGCCGATCCATCCGTTCTCCGCATAGAGCGCGGTCAGCGCGATACCGGCCACGGCCGTCGGCAGGGCGAATGGAATGTCGACGAGCGCATCGACAACGCGCCGCCCGGGAAAGTCATAGCGAACCAGGACCCAGGCGATGATCAGGCCGAAGAAGGCGTTGATGGTCGCGGCAATCAGCGAGATGCCGAAGCTGATCTTGAGTGCTGCGACGACGCGGGGCTCGGTAATGACATCGAAAAAGGCCGACCAGCCGAGCGTGGCGGATTTCAGGAATAGTCCCGCCAGTGGGATGAGCACGATCAGGCTCAGCCAGACAAGGGTAAGGCCCAGCGTGATCCCGAAGCCCGGGATGACGCTGGGTTGCTTCCATGTGGTGCGCGCGACAGCCAAGACGCGTGCGGGCCTTAACGGCCACCCGGCTTGTAGATCTGGTCGAAGATCCCGCCATTGCCGAAATGCTCGGGCTGCGCCTTTGACCAGCCGCCGAACACATCGTCGATGGTGATCAGGCTGACTCTGGCGAACTGTTCGCCGTAACGGCCGGCCACTTCCGGATCGCGCGGGCGATAGTAGTTCTTCGCCGCGATCTCCTGGCCTTGCTTCGAATACAGGAATTCGAGATAGGCCGTGGCGACCTCACGCGTCTTCTTCTTGTCGACATTGCGGTCGACCACGGTCACCGGCGGCTCGGCAAGGATGCTTAGGCTCGGCACCACGATCTCCAGCTTGTCCTTGCCCAATTCGTTGATGGCGAGGAAGGCCTCATTTTCCCATGACAGGAAGACATCGCCCACGCCGCGTTGCACGAAGGTGATGGTGGAACCGCGGGCGCCGGTATCGAGGACCGGCACGTTCCTGTAGAGATCGGCGACGAACTGCTTCGCCTTCTCCGGCGTGCCGCCCGGCTGCTTGAGCGCGTAGGCCCAAGCCGCCAGGTAATTCCAGCGGGCGCCGCCCGATGTCTTCGGGTTCGGCGTGATGACCTTGACGCCGGACTTCACCAGATCGTCCCAGTCCTTGATGCCCTTCGGATTTCCCTTCCGCACCAGGAAGACGATGGTGGACGTATAGGGTGAGCTGTTGCTGGGCAGGCGCGCCTGCCAATCCCTGGCGATCAGACCACGCTCGGCGATGGCGTCGATGTCATAAGCAAGCGCCAGCGTCACGACATCGGCGTCGACGCCGTCAATGACCGCACGGGCCTGGGCCCCGGCGCCGCCATGCGATTGATTGATCCTGACCGTCTGGCCCGTCTTGTCCTTCCATTGCTTGAGGAAGGCGGCATTGATCTGCTGATAGAGCTCGCGCGTCGGATCGTAGGAGACGTTGAGCAACGTCTGGGCGTTGACGGAACCGACGCCGAGAAGGGCGACGGCAAGCAGCCCCGCAAAGATTTTACGAAGAGGCATGATGATCCCCGTGATTGAGCCGCGGATGGCGGCGGTCAAACGACGACTGGATGAATGACGATCAGCGGCTGGTGCCGGCGCTGCGCCCACTGCCGCACTCGGCGAACAGGATCGCGTCGGCGACCGCTGGTGTCGGGCCATCAAGGCCGAGACGGCGACGCGCTCCGTGCATGATACGGCCGAGCGAGCGGCTGTCGACGCCGTCGCGCGCCATCAGCAATTTCAGGATCGGATCGTCGAGGATTTCATCGAGCCTGGGCTCGGGATCGTCGCGTCGCGTGCCGTAGGCGCGGTTGAGGCGCCAGGCCGGCTGTTTGCGAAGAAGGACAGTCATTGGCAAATCTCCCTGTGGGTTACACATGTGGGTTTCAAACGGGCCCACGGAGATCGCTCCGTGGCGCTTTAGCTGTTGGTGACGCGGTGCAAGCTGCCCTTCAAATTCCGCGAACCGGAACGCATCCGGTCAATTCGTGCTCACTATCTCCTTATCGAGGAACCGGCCTGTTCGGGAAACTGGGTCGCCAACCCGCGCAAGCGGAGCGTCGACACCCCGATCATCGCGGGATGTTGGCCAGGGGACAAATGAGAAAATCTTTAGGGTGACCGACGGAAATTTTGCGGTGCGGGATCGATTAATACGCCAAATTCAATGAACTTGTGCGCCTGTGACATTTACAGGCAATCGTGACACGGCAATGACACAAAGCCGGCCTTTCGAACGCCGCCCGTTACCCAGGGACCGTTCCAGCCCCGCTCACGCGCGCAACTGCGGCCGTTTCGCTCGCCTGCAGCATCCGAAGTTCCAGGCTCGATTGATCGTCGAGATAGAGCATCGGACGATCCATTTCGGAGAACGGCGGCAGATCGTCGTGCCAGCTCTCCGGCTTTCGATACCAGGGACGGCTCGGCTGGCGTGAACAGGATTTCATGGCGCGTTTCCAATCCGAACGACGGTGATTGCGCACACATCATCGCGAATACATGGCGTTTGCGGCAAATGTGATTTTTCTTTCAGCGGGGCGCAAGCGCTCCGATCGGCGTGCGGCAGCGATGTGTCAGCCGCGGCGCTTGATCAGGAAAGCGCCGGCCAGGGCGGCTCCGCCGGTCACAAAGTATGTCACCGTCAGCGACAATGACGATTCGATGGTGACGCCGGCAATCAGCACGGCGGTAATGCCGCCGCTCAGATTCTGGATCGCATTGGTCAGACCGGCGGCCGTGCCGGCAAGCTGCGGGTACAGGCTGACGCTGGCGGCATAGACGGACGGCATGACGATGCCGTTGCTGATGCCGACGATGAAGAACGGCACCAGCACCGTCCAGGGCAGTGCAATCGGCATCAGCGCGGCCTGAATGATCCCGCTCACGACGAGAATGAGGCCGCCAAACAGGATCAGCCGGTCGAGATCGATTTTTCCCACCATGCGGTGAGTGATGAAACTGCCGAAAAGAAATCCGAGCGGACAGGCCATGCTGTAGATGCCGAACTCCGCCGGCGTCAGACCGTAAAGGTCGATCATGATCACGGGACCGGCGGTGACGAACGCGTAGAAGCTCGCGCCGACGCTGCTGATCGCCAGCATATAGCCGAGATACTGCGGTGACCGAAGAAGGGTCATGAGCCCGCGGCCCATGCCGCGCAGGAGCGTGCTCTGATTCTGTAGTGTCGTGTTGGTCTCCGGCAGGATCAGACGCGCCAGGATCATCAGTCCCATCGTCCAGAGGGCGAGGATCAGAAAGATCCAGCGCCAGCCGAACCATATCTGGATATAGCCGCCAATGACCGGCGCCAGCACCGGCACGATGGTGAGCGCCATCACCATCACCGACATCGCCCGGACTGTTCCATCGCGGTCGAACATGTCGCGCACCGCCGCGCGCGCGATGGTGTTGCCGGCGCAGGCGCCCAGAGCCTGCAGCACGCGGCCGATCAGGAGGATTTCGACGGTCGGCGCCAGCGCGCAGAGCAGACTGGCGCCGACGCAAAGCAGATTGCCGAACATCAGGGTGCCGCGCCGCCCGAAACGATCTGAAAGCGGCCCAACGACAATGTTACCGAGGCCGAAGGCGACGACATAGGCCGCGACGGTGAACTGGACCTGTCCGACGGGAACGCCAAGATCGCGCGCCATCGCGGGAATTGACGGGATATACATCGTCGATGCGAGAACACCGACGGAACTGACGGCGGTGAGTACGATCAGCGTGGTGCGGTGGGGAAAGGCGGCGCTCATGACGTGCCGCGTCTGGCCAGCATGGCGCCATACAGTGTAACGCCCGCCGTCACCAGAAACAGGATGGCGATCGGCCAGGCCGAATGATGCGGCACGAGTGCCATGGCGATTGTCGCGATGCAGGCGCCGACGGTCTGGATGAAGCCCGCCAGCCCGGAAGCCGTTCCTGCAAGCTGCGGATGGATGCTGACACCGCCGGCGTTGGCATTGGGCATGGCCAGGCCATGGCCGAGGCCCATGACCAGCAGCGGCACCAGAATCGTCCAGCCGCTCGGCACCTCGGCCATCGCCGCCATCAGTACGCCGGAGACGACCAGAAATCCGCCGCCATAGAGTATCAGCTTGTCGATTCCCGTACTCAGGACGAACCGCCGCGAAAGGTAGCTGCCGGCGAAAAAGCCGATCGTGCCGGACACGCCGTAATACGCATACTGCTCGGGCGGAATGTGAAAATGATCGATGAGCAGGACCGGCGCCGCGGCGCTGAAGCCGAAAAACGCCGCCCCACCGCCTGCAACAACGATGGCATAACCGATAAAGCGCGACGAGCGGAGCAGGGCCGACATGCCGGTCGCAAAGCCGCGCAGCATGCCAAGCTGGTTCTGCAGGTTCAGGTTGGTCTCCGGCAGCTTCCACGCAATCGTTCCAAACAGCAGGATGCCGATGAACGTCATGAAGACGAAGTTGGCACGCCAGCCGAACCAGATGTGGAGATAGCCGCCAAGGATCGGCGAGAAGACCGGGATCAGCGTGACACCCATCGCCAGTGCCGCCATGGCACGCGCGGTACCGTCCCTGTCGAACAGATCGCGGACCATCGCGCGCGCTAGCGCCATGCCGGCGCACGCGCCGACGGCCTGGATCGCGCGGGCGATCAGCAGCATTTCGATATTCGGCGCAACGGCGCATGCCGCCGTCGCCACAATGCTGACGGCCATGCCGCCGAGCAGCACGCCGCGCCGTCCGAAACGGTCGGACAGCGGGCCCATGACCAGCATGCTGAGCGCGAAGGCGACGAGATACGTCGTCAGCGTCAGCTGAACCTGCCCGACCGGCACGTTGAGATCGCGCGCCATGTCCGGAATCGACGGCATGTAGATCGACGTCGCGACCAGGCCGAAGGCGTTGGACGCGACAAGGATCGCCAGAATGATGCGTCTGAGGGAGGGGGACATGCGGGGATCGAAGCCTAGCAGCTTTGGCGGCGGCGGACAGCCGCTTAGCCGCGGGCCGACAGCAGCGACCCGAAGACGATCAGCGCGCTGCAGCCGATGAACAGGAGTCCGATCGGCAGGGTCGAATGAATGTCGGCGGCGGCCATGGCGAGGGTTGCCGCCGCTGCGCCCAGCATCTGCACCGATCCGGCAAGACCCGATGCCGCGCCGGCAAGGTGCGGATAGACACTGACACAGCCGGCGCTGGCATTGGGCATGACAAACCCGTTATTGACACCCAGCAGAACGAAACCCGGAATGATCCAGAGCGGATCGAGGATCGTCGTGACGCTGAGCATATAGATGCCGCCGCAGGCCAGGATCGCGCCGCCGACCCGAATCATGCGATCGACGCCGAACCGCCTCACGAGGAGACTGGTCAGATAGCTGCCAAGCACGAAGCCGCACGGCGGCAACGCGGCGAAATAGCCGTAGTGGTTGGGCGCAACGCCGAGTTGATCGATGAGAACGATGGGTATAGAGGCAAGAAAACCGAACGCGGCACCGCTGCCGCCCGCGGTGGCCAGCGCATACCCGTTGAAGCGTCGCGAACGGAACAGCGTCTTTATGCTGCTGGTGACACCGGTGAGCAGCGTCGTCTGATTCTGCAGGTTATTGTTTGTCTCCGGCAGCCAGCGCCAGATGATTGCCATGAGCAGGACCGCCGCGATCGCGACGATGGCGAAATTCCAGCGCCAGCCCAGCCAGACATGCACGTAGCCACCGACAATCGGCGAGAGGATCGGGACGACGGAAATGACCATGCCGACAATCGCCATGGCGCGCGCCGTGCTGTCGCGGTCGTAGAGATCGCGCACCATCGCGCGGGAAATCGCCATGCCGACGCATGCGCCGACGGCCTGCATGGCCCGTCCCGCCAGCAGCGTGTCGATGCCGGGCGCGAAGGTGCAGATCACGCTGGAGACAGCGCAGATTCCCGTGCCGACCAGGAGAATGACCCGGCGGCCGAAGCGGTCGGAGAGCGGACCCAGCAGCACCTGGCTGACGCCGAAGGCGACCAGATAGACGGTCAAGGTCATCTGAATCGACGAAATCGGCACGCCGAGATCGCGCGCCATGTCGGGGATCGACGGCACGTAGATGACCGACGGCAAAAGGCCGAGGGCGGCGATCGCGCAGAGGATCGCCAGAAGGACGGAGCGGCTGGGGAGCATAGTCGGGGAGGTGTTCAAAAACCGATCCTAACAGGTTCGTCCCGGCACTTCGACTGTGACGAGTTGACTCCGGTTTCCCGCCACCCAACAATCAAGGCACGCCACATGGCACCCAAAAGGAAGCCGGTGTAAGTTAGCCGAACAATTCAAACACGGACGCCAACGTCCGGTTAACAGGAGGAAACGACATGACTCGGGTCAAAACCGCGCTGCTGGGCGCTTTTGCGGCGACGGCGCTGTTCACTGCACCGGTCTCGGCGCAGCAGGACTATCCCAATCGCGAAATCCACACGGTCTGCGGCTATGTCGCGGGATCCGGTGCCGACGTCATCGTCCGGTATTTCTCCGCCAAGATCAGCGAACTTGCCGGCAAGCCGGTGGTGGTCGAAAACAAACCGGGAGCGCTGGGCCAGATCGCCGCCGAAGCGGGCGCACGCGCCAAGCCCGACGGCTACACCATGTATATGACCGCCGGCAGCTCGCTGGCCTCGATGCCGAGCATGGTCAAATCGGTGAAGGTCGACCCGCGTCGCGATTATGCGATGGTGACGACGCTCACCAAGTTCTCCTTCATCCTGGTCGTGGCGCCGAACTATCCGGCCAAGAACGTTGCGGATCTGACCGCGCTGCTGAAGACGAAGCCGCAGCATGGTCTCTATGGCGCGACCGCGCCAAGCGGCCTCATCTCCAGCGAACTTTATAAGTCGCTGGCCGGTCTCACCACGACTCAGGTCAACTATCGCGACGCGGTTGCCGCGACCAACGATCTGCTCGGCGGCAGCATCGATTTCTCGTTCATGGACCCGATTGCGGCGCTGGCACAGATTCGCGCGGGCAAGCTGCGCGGTCTTGCGGTCGCCGCCTCGGAACGGCTGAACGCCGTCCCCGAACTGCCGTCGATGCGGGAAGAGGGTGTTGCCGGTCTCAACGTGCAGACCTGGTGGGCGGTGATGATGCCGGCCGGCACGCCAAAGCCGATCGTCGACAAGGCGGCAGGCTGGTTCAATCAGGTCGTGGTGTCCGAGGAAACAAAAAAGTTCCTGACCAATATCGGTGCCGATCCGTTTCCGGGTACGCCCGAAAGCGCCAAGAAGCTGATGGATTCCGAGGTCGATGCGTGGGCCGACTACATCAGGCTCGCCAAGATCGAGCCGGTCGGCTGATTTCGCCCTTTCATATGCGCTGCCGCTGACCGGCGGCAGCGCATGGGAGCCTGAGCATGGAGATCGCGACCCGGCCGACAGCGCCTGTCTCGTCGATCGATCCGTTTTCCGAGCCCTTCTTTCGCGACCCCTATCCGGCGCACGCGGAGCTGCGCGCGGCCGGACCCGTTGTCTGGCTGGAGAAATACGGCGTCTTTGCTATGGCGCGCTACAAGCAGGTGCGCGCCGCGCTGATGGACTGGAAGACGTTCAGCTCGGCGGCCGGTGTCGGCATCGACGATTTCCGCAAGACGCGTCCGTGGCGACCGCCCAGCCTGATGCTGGAGGTCGATCCGCCGATCCACACGAAGACGCATGGCGTGGTCGGTGGCGTGCTGTCGGCGATGGCGGCGAAGCAGATCCGCGAGCGTTTCGAAGCCGAAGCGGAGCGCCTGGCCGACGATCTGGTGGCACGCGGCACATTCGATGCCGTGGCCGATCTGGCCGAGCCGTTTCCGCTCAAGGTGTTTGGCGATGCGATGGGGCTCCCTGAAGCCGGCCGCGAGAACCTGCTGCCGTTCAGCAATATGGTGTTCAACTCATTCGGACCGCAGAACGCGTTCTATCGCGCGGCGCAGGCGGCCGGCGAGCCGGCGCTGAAATGGGTGCAGTCGATGTGCGACCGCGCGGCGCTGGCCGACGGCGGTTTCGGCGCACAGATCTTTGCCGCCGCGGATCGCGGCGAGGTGACGGTCGACGAGGCCGCGGTGCTGGTGCGCGGCCTGCTCACCGCCGGTCTCGACACGACGGTGAACGGCCTTTCAAATACGATCTACGCCTTTGCGACCAATCCCGAACAATGGCGGATCTATCGCGACGAGCCGGCGGTACGGCGCACGACGTTCGACGAGGCCATCCGCTGGGAGGCGCCGGTGCAGACCTTCTTCCGTACCACGACCGCGCCGGTCGAAGTGGAAGGCATCTCGATCGGCGAGGGCGAGAAGGTTCTGCTGTTCCTCGCTTCGGCCAATCGCGATCCCGCGAAATGGGAGACGCCGGACAGGTTCGATGTGCGGCGTAATCCCGCCGGACATGTCGCCTTCGGGCTCGGCATCCATGGCTGCGTCGGCCAGATCATCGCCAGGCTCGAAGCCGACGTGATGATGACCGTGATGGCGAAGCGCGTGGCGTCGTTCGAGCTGGCGGGCGAGCCGGAGCGGCGCTTCAACAACACACTGCGCGGTTTCGCGCGGCTGCCGGTGCGGGTTAAGCCGGTCTAATCCCGCAGCAACGCCGTGTGCCTGGCGATCCACTCTTTCGAAGCGCCGGGCAGGGTCCGGAGCTCGTCGCTCATTTCGGTTTTGGTCTGTTCGACGGCCTCAAGCACCGTCTGGTCGTCGCCCCGTGCCGGTTCGCACGCGACCTCCAGCCGGATGCCGTTGGGATCGAAGAAGTAGATGCCCCACAGGCGTGGCAGCTGCCGGATCGGGCCGATATAGGAAATGCCGTTCTTCTTCAGCCGGTCCTCGATCTCCTTGAACCGCTCCGCCGTGACCGTGAAGGCGCAGTGCTGCATCGCGCCGATGGCATTGCGGTTGTGCGCGGGTTCCTTGCCTTTGGGAATCTCGAAGAAGGCGAGCAGGCTGTCGTTGCCCATATCGAAGAAATAGTGCCGCAGGTTTTCGTAGGGCGGATTGCCGCGATTGCCGGCGCCGGTCCCCAGTCCGGCCGGCACCTTCATCGCATGGACCAGCGGCATGCCGACAACATCGACATAAAAATCGATGGTCATCTTCATATCGTCGGTGCAGAGCGCGAGGTGATGCACGCCGCGCGTTGTGGATGTCGATGCAGCGGCAGCCGACGCCGTCGCTGAAAGCACTCCGTTATCCATCGCTGGTCCTCCCTGGGCTGCCCTGATCGTTGTCGGACGGGCGGTCCAAGATTAGTCCCTGATGTTAATCATGCGAACAAAAACATGAGCGGCGGCGGGATGCGGCCGAAAAGCCCGTAGATCGAAGGAGGTAGGCGCCAAGAGGCGGCGGCCGGATGACACTGCATTGCCACGGTATCAGCGCCCGCGCCGATGCTAGGTTCTGGCCATGACGGTGAGCGCAAGGGCTCCGATCTTCTCCGATGCGCCGATCAGGGACAGCGACCCCGATCTCGGGCGGGCGCTCTATGCGCATGTCGAGGCGCTGTTTCCGATCTGCCGCAGCATCACCGGGCCGGGCCTTCGCGAGACGCTGCGCTATATCGCCCGGCAGATCCCGATGGAGATCCGCGAGATCCCGACCGGCACGCCGGTCCTGGACTGGGAGGTGCCGCGCGAATGGACGGTGCGCGGCGCAAAAATCACGAAACTATCGGGCGAGACCGTCGTCGACTTTACCGCCAGCAATCTGCATCTGGTCCAGTACAGCCGGCCGATCGACGAGGTCGTGCCGTGCGCCGAATTGCAGAAACATCTGCACAGCTTGCCGGCGCAGCCGGACCTCATTCCCTATCGCACCGGCTATTACGCCGACGACTGGGGATTCTGCGTCGCCGACCGTGTTCGCCAGACCCTGACCGATGATGCCTATCGTGTCGTCATCGATACGACATTGGCGCCGGGCAGTGTGTCCTACGGCGAATGTTTCATTCCGGGCGAGACGTCGGGCGAAGTCCTGTTTTCCATCCATGCCTGTCATCCCTCACTGGCCAACGACAATCTGTCGGGCATCGCGGTGGCCATCGAATTCGCGCGCGAGCTGCTGCGCCGCCCCAGGCGGCGCTATGGCTACCGCTTCATCTTCGGCCCCGGCACCATCGGCGCGATCAGCTGGCTGAACTTCAATCGCGACGCGCCTAAGCGCATTCTTCACGGGCTGGTGCTGAGCAATCTCGGCGATCCCGCACCGCCGACCTACAAGCAGTCCCGGCGCGCCAACGCACTCATCGATCGCTATGCCGCGCATGTGCTGGCCGGCGAAGGCCATGGCGATCGCATCCGCCCGTTCATTCCGTACGGCTACGACGAGCGGCAGTATTGCTCGCCCGGCTTCGATCTGCCGGTCGGCTGCTTGATGCGCTCGCCGAGCGGAACGTTTCCCGAGTATCACACCTCCGCCGACAATCTGGATTTCGTGAAGCCGCAAGCGCTGGCGGATTCACTGCGCGTGCTGACCCGCATCGTCGACATCGTCGAGCATGACCGGGTGTGGCGCAGCCTGTGCCCCTACGGCGAGCCGCAGCTTGGCCGGCGCGGCCTCTATGGAAAGATCGGCGGCGTGCCGGGTGCGCCGCCGGGCACCGAAGGGCTGGACCAGATGGCGCTGCTCTGGGTGCTCAATCTCGCCGACGGCACGCATTCGCTGCTCGACATGGCGGAGCGATCGGGCAAGTCGTTCGCCTCGCTCGCCGCCGCCGCTGCCGTCCTGCACGACTCAAAGCTGCTGGTCGAAGAGTCAGCCTGAACCGAGCGGGGCTGAACCGAGCGGTCGCATGGGCCGCATCATGATATCGGTGACCTCGGCGGTGCGCGGCAGTTTCAGCGCCGCCAGCACGAGCGTCGCGACGTCTTCGGGCTGCATCAACATGCCGGGCCCCGCCGTGCGTTTCTCGCCGGCAAGGATCTTCTGCTGCATCGGCGTATCGGTGCGGCCAGGGTAGACGCTCAGCACACGCACGCCGGCGGGATTCAGCTCCTGCCGCAACGCATCGACGGCGGCGCGCAGCGCGTGCTTGCCGGCCGCATAGGCCAGCACCTTCGGACTGGTCTGCAGCCCGGCGGTGGAATTGATAAAGACGACCTGTCCCGCGGCGGCGCGTAACTGCGAAAGGCACGCGGTCGTCAGCAGAATCGGCGCATGCAGGTTGATCGCATCCAGTTTCGCCCAGTCTCTGGCGCGGATCGCGGACAGCGGCTCCTGCCGATACGTGCCGGCGCAATGCACCAGGACATCAAGGCCATCGCCTGTCGCGCGGACCAGGGCGGCGATGCCGGCTTCCGTCGTGATATCGATCGCCGAAACGGTCGCGCGACTGCCGATCTCGCGCGCCACGGTCTTGAGCGTTTTGCGATCGCGCCCGACCAGCCGGACAGACAGGCCTTCCGCCGCCAGCGCAATGGCGATGGCCCTGCCGATGCCGCTGCCGGCCCCCGTGACGAGCGCGGTCTGGCCGCGCCGCAGGGCGGGAGAATAAGCTGGATCGCGTTTGGCCATCGATCGAGACTGCCATGCGCCCGGCCGGCGCGCCTGTAGCAATTTTCCTGCTCTAAATTGTCACCAGGACGAGCGACGGGGGCCCGGCGGCTTAGTTTAAAGCCGGCTCGTCAGTGCCGATGGCCGCCTCTTCGGGAGCGGACGCTTTGCGCGTGAAGGTGATGGTCACGCGCGTGCCCTGGCCGACGGTTGAATCGACCCTCAAATTCGCTTTTGCATTTTCACGCAGCGATCGGACGATCAGGGCGCTGAGCTTGCCCTGCCTTGGCCATTCGGTGCCGTCCGGAAGCCCGATACCGTCATCGGCGACGACAACGCGGCAGCCATGCGCATCGGCCAGGCTGTGCAGTCTGATCGTGCCGCCGTCGCGGCCGACAAAAGCATGCTTCAGGGCGTTGGTGAGAAGCTCATTGACCACCAGCCCGGTCGGCATCGCCACATTCACCGATACCGGATAGGAATCGACCTTGAGGTCGAGACGGATACCCTCGACGGAATGCGCGCGCATCACCGAGGAAACGATTTCGCTCAGATAGACTCCGAGGTCTATCTCGCCGCCCTCCGGCCCGTGAGTCGACATCAGCTTGTAAATCGCGGCCAGGGAATCGATGCGACCGGCCAGCCGGTCGAAAGGCGCGGTGTCGACGCGTCCTTTCGCGTTTCGTGTTTCGATGCGGATCAGTGCCGTAATCAGCTGAAGATTATTTTTGACGCGGTGCTGAAGTTCGAGAAGCAACGTGTCTTTTTCGCGAAGGCGTTGCTCAAGGTCTTCCCGTTGAGCCTCTCCGGTCGCGCCCGCATCCAGCATCGCCACAAGCCGGAATGCGGGTTTCCCGTCGTCGTTTTCAATGAGGTTGGAATAAACATCGACAACTGCCGGGTTGTGATCCGTGGATTTGATCTGAAAGATTCCGACATGATCAGATGAGTCCACGATGGCCGTGCCGATCTTACGCTCGATGTTCTTGACGTTTTCGTGGGCCTGGAGGGCGTCCCAGGGTTGCCCCTTTATTTCGGAAAATTTCTGGCCGGTCAGTTTCTCAAATTCCGGATTGGCATAGAAGATCCGCTCGCTCTCCGCCATCTCCGATACGATGATCGCAATCGGCACGTGATCGAGGAAACGCTTGAAGGGATCGCTGTCGAGGGCGTTCGCGAGGTCGGGCGTTGCGAGCATGGCTTCGACCGCCTCTGATTTTTCATCATGATCAGCCATGGAGATTGCTGTCCTTGAATCGGGCATGACGACAGCTTGCCTTCAGTTCTGAAGAAAGCCCGGAATCGTATTGGTCGATCTGATCGGATCGTGACGGGCCGACCGACCTTGAGCGAAGCGCGGTAGATCGGCAGATCTGAGGCACGGCATGCGCCTCGGATGGCTGCACCCTACATCAGTCAGCTGTGACAGCGCTGGAACAATGGGGTAGATAGCGTCCGTCGATACCGTCGTTTCGACTTTGGCCTTGTCATCGAGTCAGCTTGCCTGCGCTCAGGCCTGACTTTCCGCAACGGATCGGTCTTCGCTCGCCATGATCCGGCGCGCGACCGCTTCGGCCACCTTGATGCCGTCGACACCTGCCGAGAGAATGCCGCCAGCAAAGCCAGCACCTTCACCCGCGGGATAAAGACCGGCCGTATTGAGGCTCTCGAAGGTCTCGTTGCGCTGGATGCGGATCGGCGACGAGGTGCGGGTTTCCACGCCGGTGAGAACCGCATCGTCCATGGCAAAGCCCGGAATCTTCCGGCCGAATTCGGGCAGGGCCTCGCGGATGGCGGCGATGGCGTAGTCCGGCAGACAGCTCGCAAGGTCGGTCGGCGTCACGCCAGGCTTGTAAGATGGAATCACAGCACCCAGCGACGTGGACGGACGGCCCGCCAGGAAATCGCCGACACGCTGCGCCGGCGCGGCATAGGTGCCGCCGCCCGCGACAAAGGCGCGCGATTCCCAATGCCGCTGGAAATCGACGCCGGCGAGCGGGCCGCCGGGATAATCCGCCGGCGTGATGCCGACCACGATCCCGGCATTGGCGTTGCGCTCGTTGCGCGAATACTGGCTCATGCCGTTGGTGGCGACGCGCCCTTCCTCGGAGGTGGCGGCGACGACGGTGCCGCCAGGGCACATGCAGAAACTGTAGACGGATCGCCCGTTGGAACAGTGATGCACAAGCTTGTAGTCGGCAGCCCCCAGATCCGGATGACCGGCAAACGTGCCAAAGCGCGCGCGGTCGATCAGCGATTGCGGATGCTCGACGCGGAACCCGATCGAGAACGGCTTGGCTTCGATCGCGACGGCGCGGTCGTGCAGCATCTGGAATGTGTCGCGCGCGCTATGCCCGATGGCGAGCACGACGTGGTCGGCCGCGATATGCTCACCCGACGCCAGCATCACACCGCGCACCCGCCGCGATCCGTCGGCGGCGGTTTCGATATCGAGATCCGTGACGCGGCTCTCGAACCGGTACTCGCCGCCCAGCGCCTCGATGGTGGCGCGCATGTGCTCGATGATCGTCACCAGACGGAACGTGCCGATATGCGGTTTGGCCTCGGTCAGGATCTCAGGCGGCGCGCCGGCATGCACGAACTCCGTCAGCACCTTGCGGCCGAGATGGCGGGGATCCTTGATCTGGCTGTGCAGCTTGCCGTCGGAAAACGTGCCGGCGCCGCCTTCGCCGAACTGCACGTTCGATTCCGGATGGAGCACGGAACGGCGCCAGAGCTTCCAGGTGTCCTTGGTGCGCTCGCGCACCACCTTGCCGCGGTCGAGGATGATCGGCCGGAAGCCCATCTGCGCCAGGATCAGCGCCGCGAACAACCCGCACGGGCCGGCCCCGATGACCAGTGGCCGCGAAGACAGTCGTTCCGGCGCGTGCGCCACGAAGCGATACGTGCTGTCGGGTGCGAGCTGGACGTGGCTGTCGCCCTCGAAGCGGGCGAGAACCCCGGCCTCGTCGCGCACCGTGACATCCAGCGCATAGGTCAGCGCGATGGCCGACTTCCGGCGCGCGTCGGCGCCGCGGCGAAAGACGGAATAGCCGACAAGATCGCGGGCGGGCACGCGCAGCCGCGCGAGGATGGCGGCAGTCAGCGCATCGGGCGTGTGATCGAGCGGGAGCTTGATTTCGGTCAGTCGCAGCATGCGTCGAACGGCCTGATTACTCTTTTGCTAAGCCGCAATAAGCTGAAGCTGCGGATAAACCTGTCCGCCCGTGTTGGATTCCAGATTTTTTCAGATCGAGCCGCAGTAATTTTGTGCGCTGCTGGTAATCGGCCGAAATCCTAGGGAAATATTGGAGCGGGTGAAGGGAATCGAACCCTCGTCGTAAGCTTGGGAAGCTTCTGCTCTACCATTGAGCTACACCCGCCTAGTCCAAGACCCCAAAATTCATGCACTGGAATCAACGGACTATTGAAGCTTAGCAAAAACGCGCGGGAAGTCAAAAACCGTCGAAACCCATGTTTGCTGTGACGGGGGTGTGACGGAATGGGTACCTTTCCTCCCGACTTTAGGCTGCAACTTGCACTGTGGCGGACCCATTCGATGATACGTCAAAGGCGACAGTACCATCATCACGAGTTGTAAGAACTTTACGCAATTGCCCATTTAGCAACACGCCAGAAACATGGCGTCCATACCGTGTGGAGGCACCTTCTTGTGTCCCATGCATGATTGATTTATCTGAGATGATGGCTAGCTCTGGCGAACACCGGCCATTGCTGAATACATCGGAATAGTATCCAGATTCGCGCCCATGATGCGAGGCGACGAAAACATTTACTCGCTTCAAGTGGGCTAAAAACGAGTTGTCTTGCAGAGCTAGATCCCAAGCTGGCTTCTCGATGTCCCCTGGAAAAATCATGTGCAAATTGCCGCAACTCAGAAATGTAATGACGCTCAGATTGTTTGTGCCTTGGATCGCGCCAAATGGGTGATACTCAACCCAGAAATGGTTGATGTAGACACCATTGATCGGACGAGGGCTGAATGTTTGAGCCTCTTTCTCAAAGAGATGAATTAAAGTCTCAATTCCCTTTCTAAAACCGTTAGCGGCTTTCATTTGTCGGAGCGCCCGCATTGTAATAGTCGGGTTTCCAAAAATTTCCGCGATGTAAATTTTTCCACAGATATTAGGTAGATCGCTTACATGATCCTCATCGTAGTTTGAGATCACGAGTTTATCGATTACCTGAATGCCGCGCCTAGAAAGCTCCTCAGACGGCCGCCAACAGTTTGATTCACCCAAGAGCCCGGTTGCAAACAGCGCATTATCGAACGGTGACCGCATCAAATCTGCAACCGAAATAGGAGACTGAAAAGTCTGATAGCGAAGCGTTGAGCGGCTTTCGGCTCTATGGCCACAATCAATAAGGATGTGTTGATTGGTGTCTGTCGTAACCAAAGCGCAAGCGCCATGCTCCACGTCGAATATTTCGACTCTCACTTGTCGGGCGCTCCTCGCGTCGAGCGCGCAACCATCGACTCTATCGATTCGAATAAGGCTACGGCGTACGCCTCAGCATGGCGCCGCACCATTTCACCATCGCAGGCCCATGCCCATGCAATAGAAATAATTACGATCACGACACCAACAACTATTTCGAGCGGCAACGGGTTAAATCCACCTCGCATCGCTACCAGTGCCGTCAGCGTGGTAAGGCTCGATATGCATACAAAAAGGCCGAATGGCTTGAGGCCATATACATTGCGCGCGGCTCCGTAGTTGATGTTCTCGCGATGGACGGCCTTGACCTTCCAATCTTTCGCGCGCCTACGAATTTCGTCCATAGCAGCGCCGTAATTCACGTCGGCCGCCGCCGGATCACGGCTTTCTTCCTCCTCATCAGGAACAGGAAATGCTGATCCCAGACGACGAAGCCGCTCGTGAAAAATGAGTTTCGTCTGGGGATTGAGACGTATGTCTCTGTGGCGCAGCATCGCCGTGGATGGTATCCCTCCCCACATATCGTAGAGATCCTTTTGTCGGGCCAGTCCCATAGATCGCACCAATCGCGTGGCTACGAGCTGCAGGGCAATTATAAGCAATAGGCCGATACTCCCTGTTGCTAGCTTCGCACCCGCTAGACTGGGAATAGCAGCGATTGCTACCAAAGCCGCGGGTGCTATTGCGGCAATACCGGGCGCTTGTCGCGCTTGCAGATCGTAACTGTCCATCCAGCTATTTCCACGACTCGAATAGATTAGTTATTCTACCACGGCGGGCAGGTGCCCCTAGGCAACCGTAGTTGTGGAACAGTGATAGATCG
Organism: Alphaproteobacteria bacterium; assembly: GCA_965279355.1. Lineage (GTDB taxonomy): Bacteria > Pseudomonadota > Alphaproteobacteria > CACIAM-22H2 > CACIAM-22H2. Next base: position 3,363,851 of record OZ257155.1, read on the forward strand.
ACTCGACACCAATAAGCCCGATCCTCGTATTCAGAGCGCCATAGAGAGCGGCCAGAGGAACGCTGCCGGCTTTGTTCTGGTGAAGAATTGGTGTGCCCATGTTCGCATCGAACGGTTTGGCGGTGTCGGTCTTGTCGAACAAGCCACAGGACTTCCGATTGGTCACCACGGCTTGGCATGCGATTACGCTCCCGCTGGCGGCATGTCGTGTTTCGACATTCGTGACGCCGCGTTGCATTTCTACGATCAAAACTGCCGCAACTGCGCGCAGCGCAAGCCAGTCGGAATACCAAACATCTCAAGTTGGATATCAGAGCGTGACGCAGCGATTGAAAAACGGCGTGCCTTAGAAGATGCGGAAACCCGAGAGGTAGCTGAGCAGCTTGCCGCCCGACGCGCGGCAAGAATTGCTTTGCGTTCCGGTCTTTCTCCAACTAGCGCCGATATCATCGATCAGATCGAAGAACTCGATATACAGCGGAAACCTGAATTTTCTGCGCGGCTAGTGACGACCGTTAAGTTAGCCCCCGAAACTTTCTCGTCTTCAATTATCGAATACGCGTTCAGTCTACTCGAGGGCCGAGAATATTGGTTCGATGAGGCAGGACTTGAAATACTGGCTGCGCTAAAGGCAGAGCCAAAACGGTTGGTCCGTTGCGCTATGGGTTGCCTGCAACGTTGGAGCGCAACACGAACAGCCACGTCGATATTGCTTCGACACCTTTCGGTGGCCGACGAAGCGTTAATCCCAGCGATGTTGCCAACGCTAATCACGATGGCCGCGCCTTCACATGAGATTTTTTCTGACCACAAGCCGCCCAAGATCGCCGCCCTAATTCGCGTGAATAGTGCCTTCCCCAAGGAAGTGAAGGCTTCGTTGGAAGCCTTGCTTGATGCTCAGCCATTTGAGATTGGCTTGGCGGCGCGTGCACTGACGGTGCTAGCGCGTCGGGATCGGCCTCTGATCGCTCATTGTACTCGTACGTTGATTTCAAAATTCGTTCGTTCTACGTGGATGCCTGATTCGGAATCGTTTGGACATGATGTGCCGCAGAACACAGCAGTCTATTTGAAAGATGCAATTGTTACTGCGTTTCTATTTGATCCAGAGGCGACCGATGCTCTGCTTCAAAGTTTTAGACTTGGTGCGTCCGACAGCGGAGAAGCGCGCATTTTCTCAATTTACAGCCGCGTTCTTCACGCAGGGCGTTTCCGCAGGATTCGAGAGGTTGGGGCAGCAGACCGATTAGCGTTTAAACGGCTGCTTTGGGAAGCACCGAAGACATCGAGCAGCAGTGTAATTCGGGAGATACATCAGGCCATCAATGGCGATCCATACGATCTGGCCAGCCTCGCGCGCGACGAAGTCGATTCGTTGCTCGGCGCGGCAGTCCTTATGGACACGAGAATCACCGCATTTAGAGCCGACAAAACGCCCCCTAAAGACGGCTTTTTAGATGCCCTTGAGCGCGAGAATTGGCTCATGTCGCTTACTCACTTACGTGACAGCTTTATCAAATGGGCGGCTCACGGTGCGGCTTTAGCCGGAAATCATGCGTCATACCTTAAAGTGTTTGAAGGTCTGCCTGACGACCAAGAATCATTGGCAGCGTGCATGGTCGAAAATTCAGTAGCCCTCATGGATAGCGCATTTGGCCTTAATGCGGTCTTGCCATCGCTCTACTCATCGCTCGTCGGGGCATCAGTGTTACGGCGCGGCGCGGGAGCCCTTGCCGTGGGGGAAATGCCTTGGCAGCAACGGGACAATGCCCCGAGCTTATTATTTGAGGCATTCGTAACTACTCTCTCCGATCCCTACATTTATGTTCACCGTTCAGCGGTAACTGCGCTGGATCGCATTCGTCTTCCGGCCTCATTCGATCAGGCATTGCGCGATGCGCTTTTCAATATTTTGTTGGGTCACGCAAAAAACCCTGATCAAGCGGACCTAGTTCTGAAATGCATATCGCTTTTATCTCGCCGCTATTTCACAGCGGAACAGAAAACCGGAAAGATCGGAGCGTATTTAGTTGCGCAACTAGGAAAGATGCCTGCTTGGCGACTGACGCAAGATATTATTTCCTTGGCGCGCAATCTTGCGCATGCTGAAGGCATTGTTGATCTGCTCGTCGCGCAATTGGGTAATTGGGAAGTTATGAGCCATGGTCAAGATCAGGTTCTTAGCGCCCTGGAAGAACTACCCGACGAGATCATTAAGGCCAATTGCCAGAAATTAGCCACAATAAAACTGAATGAGAATCGCAACCGCCTTTGGCTCTTGGGATTGATGCAGCTCTTGTCCCGCGCGTATTGCTGGACCGAAGCGGAGAAACTCGCAACACACGTTCTTGCATCTATTCCCGACACTATCCGTGAAAAGACTGTGCGAACACTCTTTCAATTGGCGCAGGCAGCTGCGGCGTTTGAGTGCGCTCTAGAAAGAGGTGACCACGATAGCGCTGTGGCCACCGCGGAACGTTGGCGGGAGATCAATACGATAAGGGAGGTGGACGAACGTGAGAGATCACGGAACCCCGATTTTCCTTGATATCTACACGACGCGGATCAAAGCCTTCGAACTGCTGAAGGCCGCGGAAGCTGCGCATGCTGGCGAAGGTCAAGATTTTCTGACTCTCGCTAGTAGCCTCGATGAGGCATCCGCACGACTTGCCGATACAAAGATCGGTAAAGTATTTTCGGCCTTCGCTGATCTTATGCGAGTTATTGCTTATTTAGTCTACTGGCGGCGTGGCGTACTCGAAGCTGTTTCAGGTGCCGACCGTTTCAAGAAAAGCGCGCTTGAGCGTCTCGAACTATGGCGTGACGATCACAGCGCGCATTCTGGGACGGCTAGCCTCACTATGGTGATGCAAGACGTAGGTGACAATCTGGCGGTTGGTCATGTCGGTCCCTTGTGCTCCAGATTGGCGGGTATACCTCTGCCAATAGGCATCCTCGGTGATGTCAGGGAAGGACTTAGGATCGGGAGTGTTCCGAAGCGCTCACTAGATCAACAGTTGGTAGAACCGTTGGAGTTAAGCGTTGCGTTTGTAAGTTTCATGGTGGATGGCCAACCGGCAGATCAAATTCATTTTTTAACGCCGCACGAAACCCACGACCTAGAAATTGAAATTAGGGTCTCCCGTTGGGCGGCGGCAACAACCGAACTGCGCCTCTTTCCTGTTAGCATCGAGGCTGCGGGTAGCTACACCTTCCCGAGTTTTATATTCTCTCGTCCATCTGGCGACCCGCCTTTCGTTATCCGACAAAGGGGGCGTGCCACGATCACGGTAGCTCAAGCGATAAGAGCGCAACCTTTTGAGTTTCGATATGCCGCGGAATTCTGGCCGAAGGGATCAGAGCAGCCCGTGTCGGTTGTGGGACACCGTACGCTAAGGATTGAGAGTGTCGATTCTCAGCGCAGTCCTTTAACTGGCTATCCTTCGATGGACCAGAAACTTCTACAAATTCGTAACGCATTAAGGTCACTCCCCGGAATGCCTCAGGGCGATCTTGAAACGGGCATGACGCTAGCTGTTGGACTAGCTGCGCTTGCCGGGCGTGCGTTGCAGGACGATCTTTTTCCAAAGCCTCTTAGAGAGGCTGAATTTCAGAAGTTCATTCGTGATGAATTGAGAAGAAGGCCGGAAGTTGGCGGCGAACTTGAAGAGCATCCACACGCAGGAGGCGGCGAAGTGGATCTATCGTTACGAGGTGTACGTCTTGAACTAAAGGTGGAGCCTCAGAATCGATTGGAGATGGCCGACTGTCAGGCATTCGTGGAGCAGACCGCAGCCTATATTGTGGGGTCAGGTAAGCGGTTTGGTTTATTGAGCGTGCTTGATGCGTCACCTAAGAACCAAGCACCATTTGCAGCTGAGGATGGGATTGGCATTTTGCGGAGTAAGTCGGGACTTCCCGTTCTAACGATACTGATTCAAGGTGGGCTTGCCCGCCCGAGCGATTTGTCCCGAAGGAGAGCTAAATCATAGCCATCACCACGCATTTACAGTCGCGGCTTTGCGGCACCAGTCCAGCGCGTCCGCTTTTAGGATAAATGAGCGACTAACGGGCGCAGCCCCAGCGAGCCGGATTTGCACCTGCCATTTGGAGCCGCGTTTGGAAGCGCCGATTTACGCGCCGCGAACAGGGATCAAGACACCACCGGACCGGAAACCTGAACTCTTCGGGCCCATCGCACGATGGCCCGGATGACGGCGTCGGGTTGTTCGACGGGAAGTGCGTGGCTTGCAGCGGGTACGACAGCGACTGTGACGCGGCTGCCCAGCTCACTTTGAAGCTCGTTGACTGTTTCGCGCGGGCGGAATGGGTCATCTGCACCCTGGAGGTCAAGGATTGGCGCGCTGCCTGCCGCCCACCATGAATTCAGCTCAGTCCGCGATCGTGCATCGCGCTGGCTCACGGTCACTTCAGGATGCCATCCTTCAAGCCAGGCAGATGCATCGTGGCCCGGCGCGAAGAAGGCGAGTTCCAGTGCCGTCAGCCGCGCCGCGACAGGTTGTCCGGCCTCGTTGATCGTTGTGATCGCGTCGCTCAGAGCACGCGGCCATGTCTTGGCCCCTGCCGCGATCAGCGCGACTCCCCGGACGAGATCGGGGTGATCTGCCGCGACTGTTCGCGCGATCCAGTTTCCATAGGCATGACCGGCCACAATCGCCGGGCCGCTGCCGTCCTGTTTAATGATGCCGGCGATGTCGTCGGCAAAATCGTGATAGCTGACTTCGGTCATTGGCCCGGTGCTCCGGCCAATCCCGCGTGGCTGCGGGCGCAGTACCCGGAATCCTTCTCTTGCCAGACCGGCTGCCAACAGATCGAAATCCTCCGACCCGCGTCCGGTCGATGGAAGAAGGACGATCAACGGTCCTTTGCCTTCGGCGATTAAATCTATTTTAGCAGGCCCAAGGTCGACGATCTGCCGCGTCCGTTGTCCGACGGCAGAAGAAGGAGCGTGATTGGAGGAAGAGAGAACCATGCCTGTCCGCCTGGCGTTGGCATCCGCGGGATTCAATCCAGCTTGATGTCCGACGACGTCAGGATCGGCTTCCAGCGCGCTGTTTCGTCGTCAATGAATTTGGCAAACGCCGCCCGTGACGTGGTCATTTCCCCCCAGCCCTGTTTCTCCGCGTTGGCCTGGAAGGCGGGATCGACAAGCGCCTTCTGCAGCGCCTCCTCGAGCCGTCTGAGGATTTGCGGCGGCACACCAGCCGGTGCGAGCAGCCCGCCCCAGCTTTCGGCCACAAGCGCGGCATACCCGGCCTCCCTGACACTCTGGACATCGGGGAGGAGTTTCGCGCGTTCCGGCGACGTGACCGCCAGCGCCACAACCTGACCGGACTGCGCCGATGGAGCCACCACCGCAACATCGCCAATCAGCGCTTCGATCTGGCCGCCGATCACCTCGGTCAGGGCCGCGCTGGTGCCGCGATAGGGCACGTGCGTCACGTCCAGGCCGGCTTCGCGCTTCAAGATTTCGATGGATAGATGCGGCAGGGTGCCGATGCCGGCCGATCCGATATTGACCTTGCCGGGATTCGCCCTGGCGTAGGCCACGAAAGCGGCCAGCGTCTTCACGCCAAGCTTGGGATTGACGGCAAGGACCTGGGCGGAACGATAGACTTGGCCAATGGGCGCCAGATCCCTGATGGCGTCGTAAGACAGAGCCTTATTGACGGCTGGACTGACGATCAGCGGGCCAAACGTGCCGAGCAACAGCGTATAGCCATCCGGCGCCGAGGTTACGACTGTCTGTGCTCCTGTAATCCCTCCGGCACCGCCGCGATTGTCGACGACAACCGGCTGGCCAAGATGCGGCAGCATCGAGCGCGCAATCAGTCGCGCGGCCACGTCGGTCGGGCCGCCGGCCACAAACGGCACGATGATGCGGATGGGGCGGTTTGGAAAGTCCTGGGCTATTGCCACATTGGCCGCCATCAGGGAGAAAGCGACGGCGCAATAAATCCCGCAGCGAATCGATCGCACAATGGTCCTTCGCATAAAAGTCCGCAGTGTGGGATTTGACGACGGCACCATTGAGCGCTCCCCGAGTGTGAGACATTTTCCGTTATCCGGACTGCAATGGAGAGAATATCCCTTACCGTGGCCACATCAATGCATTTGCCAGCGACCATCCACTGCCAGGGCCGGTTGTTTCGTCGAGACGGGCGCAAATCTCAGTGCCCACCAACTGGCAAATAATGGCATATTTACTCCATAGAATTGCCCGACCGAACCAAAGCGCAGCGCTTGAATGACCATGAACAAGCCGACCCTCAATCGATCCGAGTTCGAGAGCATCGTGCGCTCGGCGACCGGCCTCGGTGCGCCCGAACCGCCGCGCCTGTCGCCCGCGATTTTGGCCAACAATGAGGGCGTGACCCTGCAGGCCGACGGCAAGCTGGACGAGGCGGAGCAGGCGTTCCGGTCGGCGATTGCCCTGGATCCGACGCTCGCGCGGGCGCATGCCAATCTCGGCTATCTCCTGGAGCGGCGCGGCCGGCTGGATGACGCGCTCGGCGCGCTTGAGCAGGCGCAGCGCTTCGATCCGAACGATGTCGTGCTGCGGCGCAAGCTGCGCGGCCTTCTTGCCCAGAAGGCGCCGCCCTGGCATTTCGGCATGATGAACGACACGCCGCGCAACGATGCGTTCGAGGCGGCGCTTGTCCGCGCCATCCGCCCGGACAGCCTGGTGCTCGATATCGGCGCGGGCTCGGGCCTGCTGTCGATGTTCGCGGCGCGCGCCGGCGCGCGGGAGATCTATGCCTGCGAGATGGAGCCGCGGATCGCGGCCAAGTGTGTCGAGATCGTCGCGCGGAACGGCTATGCCGGCCGCATCCATGTGATCCCGAAGCATTCGAAGGATCTGGTGGTCGGCCGGGATATTCCGCGGCCCGCCGATGTCATTGTCTCCGAAACGCTGTCGAGCGGTTTTCTGGACGAGGGCATCGTTCTGACGATGGCCGATGTGCGGGCCCGTCTTGCGGCGCCGGATGCCGCCATCATCCCAGCGTCGGGAGATATGCAGGTGGCGCTGCTCGCGGGCGACACGATCGAGAAGCTGCACTTCGCCGGCAAGGTTTCAGGATTCGACCTGTCGCCGTTCAACGCGTTCGCGATGCCGCGCACCGATATCATTGTCGATGTTCTATCGCACACGCTGCTGTCGGATGCGGTCACGGCATTCCGGTTCGACTTCAAGGCGCCGGGTCCGCGCACCGAATCGCGCAAACTGTCGCTGCGCGTCACCAGACCCGGCCGCGCCTTCGGTCTTGTGCAGTGGCTCCGCATTCAACTCGCCGACGGCGTTGTCTATGAGAACGCACCCGGCCGCCCGGAGATTGCGTGCGGCTGGACGCATGTGGTGCATCTGTTCCCGGAGCCGGTGATGCTTACGCCGGGCCAGACTGCTGTGTTCGATACGTCGCATAACAGCCTGCGGGCGACATTCGATCTGGTCGCCGTCAGCTAAAGCAGTTCGGCTACGGACTGACTGAAGACGATCTGCGGTTCGGTTCGAGATTCTCGAACGCAGCGATGCCGCCGTTGAGCCGTCGCGCTTCTCTGAAAAATCAAAAATCTCTGTAACGCTGGCCCGTGCCTTGCACCGTCATTGAGACGCCGCATCGCGCGCGATCTTTGGCAAATGCGCAAGCATTGGCTGTTGGCCCAAGGGTCGGGCATTTCTCTGACTGCAAAAAGGGCAAAAATGGCACGGAAGAAATTTCACCTCAGCTGGTTCATGAGTTTTTCCATGGATGAGTGGCGGCAGCCGCTGGCGGCGGCTGGCGGGAATCCCTGGGACGGCAAGTTTTATATCGAGTTCGCGCAGGCGCTGGAGCGCGCCTGCTTCGACTACATCATGATCGAAGACACGCTGATGGTGTCCGACATCTATGGCGGCAGCACCGACATCTACCTGAAGCGGGCGATCAAGGTGCCGCAGCACGATCCGGCGCCGCTGGCGGCACTGCTTGGCTCGAATACGACGCGCATGGGCGTCGTGGCCACGCTGTCGACCTTGGGCTATCCGCCGTTTCTGCTGGCACGCCTGTGCACAACGCTCGACCATATCGCGGGCGGGCGCTTTGGCTGGAATATCGTGACCAGCGGTGAAGATCTGGCGGCGCAGAATTTCGGCCTCGACAAGCTGCCGCCGCGCCAGCAGCGCTACGACATGGCCGACGAATATGTCGATCTGGTCAAGCAGCTGTTCGCGTCCTGGGATCCAGATGCCGTGGTCCTCGACCGCACCACCGGAATCTATGCCGATCCTTCGAAAGTCCGGCCGATCAACTTCGAAGGCAAATACTTCAAGTCGCGCGGACCGCTGAACACCGCCCCCTCGCCGCAAGGCCGCCCGACCTTCGTTCAGGCCGGCGGATCGCCGCGTGGCCGGCGATTCGCGGCCAGCCATGCCGATTCAATCATCGCCACCGCCAACGGCGTTGCCGGCATGAAGGCCTATCGCGACGATGTGCGCATGCATGCCGAAAAAGCGGGGCGCAATCCTGACGACATCAAGGTGCTGTTCCTGCTGGCGCCGGTGCTGGGCGAGACGGAGAAAGAAGCGCGGGAGAAATACGAGCGGGCCACGAGCTCGCCGGCCTTCATCGATTCCGTGCTCGCCATGTACGGCTCGTTCACCGACATCGATTTTTCCAAGTTCGATCTCGACAAACCCCTGCCGGAAGGTCTGACCACCAACGGCGAGCAGGGGGCGCTCGACAAGTTCGCGCAGTGGGGCACGAACAAGCCGCTGCGCCAGCTTTGCAAGGAAGGCGGCAGCTCGAGTTCGCTTGAGCTGATCGGCACGCCGGACCAGGTGGCGGAGCAGATGGGCGAGGCGATGGACGCCGTCGGTGGTGACGGGTTCCTGATCCTCTGCCCGTTCCAGCGGATCAATCGCCGCTACATCTACGAGATCACGGAGGGGCTCGTTCCGGCGCTGCAGAAGCGCGGTCTGGTGCGGACCGAGTACAAGGGGAACACGTTGCGCGAGGTGCTGCGCGAGTTCTGACTAGGCGCCGTGCGCGGACAGCACCAGCGCCAGCACGATCATCACGACGCCGGCGACCGTAAACAACCACTGCGATAACGTCACATTGTCCCCCTGCTTCATGGAGGGGACTGTAACGAGGGGACGGCCGTCGGCAGTGACGGCCGTCACGCCGTTTCGCATATTCCGGTTCCGCGCGGCGGGTCCGGATGCGATGGTGTGGCGCTTCCCTGCCGAGTCGCTGCCGTGAGCCTGGATACAAGAACCAAGATTGCCCTTGCCGCGATGGCGCAGCGTCCCGTTGTCGCGGCGCGCCACCTGTTTGGCCGGACGCCGGATCTGGTGACGAAGCGCGGCGGCATATCCTGGGCGCTGGATCTGCGCGAAGGCATCGACTTCTCGATCTGGCTGCTGGGCGCGTTCGAGCGGCGGACCGTCGCGGCGTATCAGCGGATCGTGCGGCCCGGCGCGGTCGTCTTCGATATTGGCGCGAATGTCGGCGCCCATGCGCTGCCGCTGGCGAAGATGGTCGGGTCCACCGGCCGGGTTTATGCGTTCGAACCGGTCACATGGGCGCTGCAGAAGCTGCAGGCCAATCTGCGTCTCAATCCGGATCTGGCCGGCCGGGTCAGCGTGAACCAGATCATGCTGACCGACAGCCCGCAGAAGGTGGTGCCGGACTCCATCTATTCGAGCTGGCCGTTGAGCGGCGCGGAGCCGGTGCATGAAATCCTGCGTGCCCGGAACCTGCCGACCACGGGCGCGCGGGCGACCACACTCGACATGTTTGTCAGCGAGGCGGGTGTGACCCGTCTCGATTTCATCAAGCTCGATGTCGATGGCGGGGAATGTGCCGTGTTGCGCGGCGCGCGCGAGACCCTGGCCCGTCTGCGCCCGGCGGTGATCGTGGAATTGTCGCCGTACATCCTCGAACAGGCGGGCGAAAGCCTCGACGTGCTTCTCGATCTTCTGGAGGGCGCCGGCTACGCGCTTCAGGACCTGGGCGGTAAGCCCCTGCCCGGTGACCGCCAGGCCCTTAAGGATCTGATTCCAACCGGCGGCGGAATCAATGCCTTAGCCCATATCCGGTCCCACGCCTGAACGGGCGCGGCTTGCGCCGGGCGGGTCGCGGGCTTAAATTTTAACCTCATCCCGGAAAACGCCGCTGGACCGGCGAATCGCGGTATTCGCCGCCACCAGGAGGGACGCGTGGAGCCTCGGACTCAGCAGGCCATCGATTGCGATATTCATCCAGCCCTTCCGACCACGGATGCGTTGCTGCCCTACCTTGACGATTTCTGGCGCGAGATGGTCCCGATGCGGATCGTCGAGAACCTCGAACTTGCCTCCTATCCGTCCAGTGTTCCGCTGACCGGCCGTCCCGACTGGCGCCCGAAGAACAGCAAGCCCGGCACCGATTTCGAGATGCTGAAGACCCAGGCGCTTGATGGCTTCGGCACCCGCTTCGCCATCTGCAATGTCCTGCATGGCGGACACGCTCTGCCGAGCGACGATTTCGCCGCCGCCCTTTGCCGCGCCACCAACGACTGGGTTGCCAAGGAATGGCTGGACCGCGATCCGCGCCTTCGCGCCTCGATCGTCATCCCGACAGAGAATGTGGAACTGTCGGTCGCCGAGATCGAGCGGCGGGCCGACGACAAGCGCTTCGTGCAGGTTCTGATGCTGGCCTCGAACGAAAAGCCGATGGGCAAGCGTTCGTACTGGCCGATCTATAAAGTCGCCGAGCGTCTTGGCCTGCCGATCGGCGTGCATGCCGGCAGCACCTTTCGCCATCCGCCGACCTCACTCGGCTGGGGTTCGTACTTTTATGAAGATTACGTCGGACATGCGCAGGCCTTTCAGGCGCAGCTGCTGAGTCTGGTCGCCGAGGGCGTGTTCGTCGAATTTCCCAAGCTCAAGGTCGTGCTGATCGAATCCGGCTTCACCTGGCTGCCGGCCTTCCTATGGCGCTTCGACAAGACATGGCGCGGCATTCGCCACGAGACGCCGTGGGTCAACCGCCAGCCGACGGACATCGTGCGCGACCATATCCGCCTGACCCTGCAGCCGGTCGACGGGCCGCAGGACGTCGCGATCTTCAGGAAGCTGATCGAGCATGTCGGGTCCGAGGACATGCTGCTGTTCTCGACCGACTACCCGCACTGGCAGTACGACGGCAACGAGGTGTTGCCGGACGGGCTGACCGAAAGCCATCTCCGCAAGATCATGGTCGACAATCCCCTCGACACCTACCCGCGCCTCAAAGAGGTGATCCAATGAATGTTGCCGTTCTCGAGCGCGACGCCAGACGCGCGCAATCGCAGCTGATCGTTGTCGACTGCGACATTCACCCGACCATCTCGACGATGGCCGATCTGCACCCCTATCTGACCGATCGCTGGAAAGAGCATCTCAAGACCTTCGGCGGTCTGGTGCGGCAGTCCTTCGCCTCGACCGGGTCCTACGCCCGCTATAACCGCGACGGCGGTGCAAGGCTCGACACCAGGCCGCCGACCGGCGGCCCGTCAGGGTCCGACCTGCCGTTCATGCAGGTGAACCACCTCAATCCCAACAACATCGAATACGGCGTGCTGCAGCCGCTGCGCCCGGCGGCCGGAAGCTTCCGCAACCAGCATCTCGGTGAGGCGCTGACCTCGGCGATCAACGACTGGCAGATCGATACCTGGTGCGGCAAGGAATCGCGCCTCAAGGGCTCGCTGATGGTCAACCGCGAGGATCCGCAGGCGGCGATCAACCAGATCAAGCTTCATGTCAACGACCCGAACTTCGCGCAGATCTCGGTCCTGCCGCACGGGATCGAGCCGCTGGGCCGTCAGCGCTACTGGCCGATCTTCGAGGCAGCGGAAGCCTACAACAAGCCGATCGGCATCCATGTCGGCGGGGCCAGCGGCTGGGCGCCGACCAGCACCGGCTGGCCGTCCTATTACGTGGAGGAGCATCATTCGAAGGCCGAGGCGATGCAGTCGCTGATGGTCAGCATGGTGCTGGAAGGCGTGTTCGAGCGCTTCCCCAAGTTGCGGGTCGTGCTGATCGAAGGCGGGTTCGTATGGGTGCCGTCGCTGGCCTGGCGCCTCGACAAGCATTGGGCCCGTCTGAAATCCGAAGTGCCGCATCTCAAGCGCCTGCCGTCGGAATATATCCGCGACCATTTCTGGTACACGACCCAGCCGGTCGAGGAGCCGGAAAATCCGCAGCATCTCGTCGATGCGATGGACTGGGTCGGCTGGGACAAGATCCTGTTCTCGACCGACTATCCGCACTGGGACTACGACGACCCGAACTTCGCGTTCAAGTTCCGGATGACGGAAGAGAAGAAGCTGATGCTCTATCGCAACAACGCCAAGACGCTTTACGGATTCAAATAACCATGGCCCGTCACGTCGTCGCCAAGGAAGGCGAAATCCCGCCCGGCGGCAGCAAGCGCGTTACGCTCAGCGGGCGGGAGATTGCGCTCTTCAACATCAAGGGCGAGTATTTCGCGCTGCTCAACCGCTGCCCGCATGAAGGTGGGCCGCTCTGCCACGGCAAGCTGACCAGCCTTGTCGAATCCGACCGGCCCGGCCAGTACAAGGTGTCGCGGCCCGGCGAGATGCTGCGCTGCCCATGGCATGGCTGGGAGTTCGACGTGCGGACCGGCCAGTCCTACTGCGACCCGACCAAGATCAAGGTTCGCGCCTACGACGTGACGGTCGAACCGGGCGAGACCGTGGCCCGGGGCCCGTATGTCGCCGAAACGTTTCCTGTAACCACCGAAGAAAATTACATCGTCATCGAGGCCTGAGGGCCGATGCTCGAAGCGGAGCAGGCGTACAGGTAAAGGTCAGCGTTCAACCCGGGCAGGCATCGGCAAGGCAGGCATTGAGGTCGGTGCGGCTGAGCCCGATGTCGCGCAGCACATGATCGTCCAGCGTTGCCGCTGCGGCGAGGTCGCGAGGTCTGTTCAGGTATTGCCGGAACACGGCGCCGACATGGCGCAGCGAGTTGAGCAGATGCGGCTCAACAAAACCTGGGCTGTTCATCGTTCTTCTCCAAAAAAGGGCCGGCCCCGGCTCAACCGGGGCCGTTCCCATGTGTTCAGCGCGCGTAAAGGCGGGCCTTGGCCACTTCTTCACGGCACTTCTGTTCGTTGCCGGCGGCTGCCCATTGCCGGGCCGACAGCAGATGGTTGCGGGCGATATACCGGCCGTCATCGCCGTGCCCCCCGGTGACTCCCAGGGTCGGGCTGCGGCTGGCACGCTCGGCTGTCACCGAACAGCTTTCACCGTCGGCCTGCGCGGTCGTTGGGGCTGGCGAAGATGGCGTCGCGTTCTGGGCCGAAAGGGGTGCCGCGAAACTGATCGCCACGGCAAGAGCGGCGGCGGCGGCGAGAGAAAGATTGTTCATCGGTCTGCTCCGGGTTTATGTAACTGCTATTACATAAACCCGGACCACAGCCGTTCAACCAGGCTTCCATGCTATTCGTTCCGGGCTGGCATTCGTCCCGCGCATGCTAAATAACCATTGTTATATAAAGGCTTAATAAAAATACGGTCTCTTCTCATTGATCAAGAAGACTGGCGCTGTATATTCATGAGGTAATGAAACAGAAAGTACATAAACCGCTCTCCGGGTCGCGCCGGGAACGCTGCTCGCTCGACACGCGGTGTCAGGCGCTGCTCGATGCGGCGACCGCTGTCTTTCTGGCGCGTGGCTTTGCGGACGCCAGCATCGATGAGGTTGTCGAACGCGGCGGCGGCTCGAAGGCGACCGTCTATGCGCATTTCGGGAATAAGGAAGGGCTGTTCGACGCCGTGGTCGGTCGCTGCTGCGACGATGTCACCGCCTCGATAGGCGCGATGCCCGACTGTGCGGATCTGCGGGAAGGGCTGCAGGCGGTTGCGCACGCGTATCTCAAGGCGATCCTCGATCCGCGACGCCTGGCGATGTACCGGCTGATCATCAGCGAAAGCAGCCGTCGCCCGGAAATCGGCGATGCATTCTATCGCGTTGGTCCTCAATCGGGGCTGAAGGCGATGGCAGATTTTTTTCGCCGCGGCGCGGCGCGGGGCCTTTTGAAGTCAGACGATCCCGAGGCTCTGGCCTCGTATTTTCTCGGCGCCTTGCGTGGGGATCTCTTCATGCAACCGCTGCTGAATCCAACACGGCAGCCCACACTGCGTGAGCTTGCACGACATATCGACTTTACGGTTGATCAATTCCTGCGGGGGCTTGATGCGCCTGCGCCGGCGGGCCGGGAGGTTCCTGTGCGCCGAGAGGCTCTCGCGCCCTAGGCCTCAGGACGCCTTGGTCTCTTCCTTGACGCCGTGATACTGCGCGATGCCCTCGCCGAGGAACTTGTTGTTCTCGGCGCGCGTCTTTGCCCCTGATTCATCGTAAAGAAACGGCAGAAAGGCGTAGCGGCTGCCTTTGGTCACCGGCTGCGCTTCGTGCATCAGTGAGCAGGAGAACACAACCGCGCCGCCGGTCGGCGCGCGATAGGTGCGCGAGCCGAATTCCGGGAAGCGCAAATCGCCGCCTTCGTACTCATCGGCATTCAAATTGATGGTGACGGCAAAGCGTCGATGCGCGGTGCCCTTGGTCGTATTGTCGCGATGCGGCTTGAAGTAACCGCCGGGATCGCTGTCGTAGCGGCAGACGAGATAGCGCTCCATGCGGGTGATTTCGATATGGAACGCCTTCTGGATTTCAGGCAGCAGCCGGCGCTCGATGCGCGCTTTGGTCGCGAACAGGGTGGGCTCGTCGTTGATATAGTAATCGGCGCGGCGCTTGAAGGAGTGATTGATTACGCCGACCGTCTTGCCATCGACATCCTGCATGAAGCCGGAATCGGTGCCGCCGTTCTTCTCGTAGAGAGCGATGAGATGCCGGCAATAGTCCGGTTCGAACACGCGCGGCAGAATGAGGACGGGTGCCGGAATTTCCATTCCGCCATGGAGATTGGTTGGCGGCAGGCCGGCGACGAAGTCGAGCGCCGCATCGGCATGCTCCAGCGGAATCTGCGCCAGCACGCGCAGCATCGGATCGAGGATCAGCCAGAACTGCCGGTAGGAAATTTTCTCGCCTGGACCGCTGTCGGAATCGACGGCGCGGAACTGCCGACCGATATTGAGGTCGAAATCCCAGAAATAGCGGATGCCGGGAATGACCTGCTTCAGCCGCTTCTCTTTGTAGTCATCGGGATTGGCGCTGATCCCAAAGAAGCAGGCGCGAACGTCGTCGAACATATCCTTGCGGGCCATGACCGCGGCCATGGCCTTCTGTGCCAGCTCGGATGTGGCCGAACCGAAGAAGCCCAACACCACATACATTCCGGCCAGCGTCTCGAAGTTGAACTTCGCGTTGACGCTGGACGGCGCGGTGAACATCGGCACCGGATCGCCCGGCCGAAATATCGTCGCAGTGGACATCGATTCCTCGGGTCTGGCGCCTCAGTATAAGCGGGAGGCGGCCACAGCGGCAGAGCCGTTGGTCGTTCCCTCAGACGGTAAACCGGGACTGGTTAGCCAATTGTAAATGTGGCGGTTTATGCCGCTTTTCGAGCGGCTTACCGGCCACCACATCCGCTGTCAGCGGATAAAATCGAACGCGAAAGCATCCTGCCGGCTCACCACGCGGCCGATATAGGGCGCGTTGAAATGACAGGGGAAGAATGTCACGTCGCGGTCGGTGTTTTCCTGAAGGATGCGCCGGCGGGTGATCGCCGACTTGTCCGGCGCCAGACAGGCTGAGCTGCTCCAGTCCGGACGGTAGACCTGCAGCGGATGATGCAGCACATCGCCCGTGAAGAGCGCCTCGCGTCCGCCCGATTTCAGCCGCAGCGTGATGTGTCCCGGCGTGTGACCGGGTGCCGGCTCGATCAGCAGGTCGTCGCCGATCGCGTGAACGCCCTCGACTAGCTCGGCCTGCTTCGCTTCCATGATCGGCAGCACGCTATCCAGAAAGGCGCGGTTGTTGTGATCGTGCCCGGTGCCCTCCGGCTTGTTGCGCGGATCGGCGCTTTCATATTCGGCGCGCGAGAACACGTATTTCGCGTTGGGGAAGGTCGGAACCCAGCGGCCGTTTTCCAGCCTGGTGTTCCAGCCGCAATGGTCGGCATGCAGATGCGTGCACATCACATAGTCAACCTCGGCTGGATCGACGCCCGTCGCCAGCAGATTGCTCATCCATGGCTTGTCGAGCCGGTGCATCGGCGGAAAGTTGGGCCGCTCCTTGTGATTGCCGATGCAGGTGTCGACGACGATGGTGTGGTGGCGCGTGCGCAGCAGCCAGCTATGGAAGCTGAGGATCAGCTTGTCGTTCACGGGATCGAAGAAACTGGGCGCCAGCCAGTCCATGTGCTGCCGGGCGAAGTCGGGATCGTAATTGGGCAGGAAGACGCCGGGCCCGCCCCTGGTGCTGATGACCATCTCTTCAAGCTGATGGGCGGAGGCGGTGCCGATCTGGTGCTGGAACATGAATCCTTCCGCAGACGTCTTTTCGTTTCCGCGACCATACACGGACGGGGCCGCGCGATGAAAGGACCGGGGCACAGCTTTGCGAAGGTGCCGCTTGACACAATGGGCAGCCGCCGTCTTAATTCCGCCCGTGGTGATTTGAGCCGACCGGCTTGCGGGCCACGTAAAATAAACCGCTAAAAGGTCGGAGGCCGATTGGAAGCCCCGACCGTAACGTCGGGGTTTTTTGTTTGCGGCAGGAGTAAATGTCATGGCGGACGACGGAAAGAAGACAGTGACCGGAAAATCCACGCCCGTCTGGCGGCCCCGCACCCAGGCCGTCCGCGGCGGCGTGCGCCGCACCAGCTTTCAGGAGACCGCCGAGCCGATCTTCCTGACTTCAGGGTTCGTCTATGGCTCGGCCGAGGAAGCCGAGACTGCGTTCCTGCCCGGCGGCGGCGCCAACCGCTTCATCTATTCCCGCTACGGCAACCCGACCACGGCGATGTTCGAAGAGCGCCTGCGCCTGATGGAAGGCGCCGAAGCCTGCCGCGCCACCGCCAGCGGCATGGCCGCGGTCTTCTGCGCGCTGGCCAGCCAGCTCAAGTCCGGCGACCGTATCGTTTCCAGCCGCGCGCTGTTCGGTTCCTGCCATTACATCGTGAACGACATCCTGCCGCGCTGGGGCGTCCAGTCGGTGCTGGTCGACGGCTCGGATCTGGATCAGTGGCGCAAGGCGCTCGACCAGCCGACGACGATGGTGTTTCTGGAATCGCCGTCGAACCCGATGCTGGAAGTGATCGACCTGCGCGCGGTCAGCGACATGGCGCACGCCGCCGGAGCCAAGGTCGTCGTCGATAACGTGTTCGCGACGCCGCTGCTGCAGAAGCCGCTCGATTTCGGCGCCGACATCATCTGCTATTCCGCGACCAAGCACATGGACGGGCAGGGCCGCACGCTGGGCGGGGCGATCCTCAGCACGAAGAAATTCATCGAAGAGGATATGACGCAGTTCTACCGTCATACCGGCCCGAGCCTCAGCCCGTTCAATGCCTGGGTGCTGCTGAAGGGACTGGAGACGATGTCGCTGCGCCTCGATGCGCAGTGCAAGAGTGCCCTGTCGCTTGCCCATTTTCTCGAAGGTCATTCGAAGACCAGCCGCGTGCTCTATCCGCATCTCGACTCACACCCGCAGGCGGCGCTGTCCAAGAAGCAGATGTCGGCCGGTGGTTCGGTGATCACGGTCGAGGTGAAGGGCGGCAAGGAAGGCGCGTTCCGGTTCATGAACGCGCTTACCCTCGTCGACATCTCGAACAACCTCGGCGATTCCAAGAGCCTTGCGACGCATCCGGCGACGACGACGCATCAGCGCATCGGTCCGGTCGAGCGCGCCAAGCTCGGGATTTCCGACGGTGTTGTCCGTCTGTCTGTCGGTCTCGAAGACGAAGCCGATCTCCGCACCGATCTCGAAAACGCGCTCGCCAAGGTCTGATTCATTTGACGAATCCCCCGATACCGTGAGGGGTTTTACAAAGGGTCAGCCGGGCCTAAAATGGCCGCCATGTATAGTGCCGTCACCAACGATATCCGGATCACGGTGAAACCCGTTTTTCTCGACGACCAGTCCTCGCCCGCCGACAATCATTTCGTGTGGGCGTATCACGTGCGGATTGAGAACCAGGGCACCGAGACCGTGCAGCTACGCAGCCGTTACTGGCACATCACGGATTCCCTGGGGCGGGTGCAGGAAGTGCGCGGCGCCGGGGTGGTGGGCGAGCAGCCTGTCCTCAAGCCCGGCGGGTCCTTCGAATATACCAGCGGAACCCCGCTGCCGACGCCATCCGGAATCATGAAGGGCACGTATAATATGGAAACCGGCGACGGTCGCCGGTTCGATGCCGTGGTTCCGGCATTCTCCCTGGACTCCCCGCATCAGACCGTGCGCATCAATTAACGCCGAGGCCTTACGTGAAATCCTCCATCGCCAAGCCGAAACTCGGCCCTGAAAAGACGCTTGCTCCCAAGCCGTCGCGCGCCGACGTCGAAGCCGCCCTGCGCACCCTGATCCAGTGGACCGGCGACGACCCGGACCGCGAGGGTCTGCTCAACACGCCGCAGCGCGTCGCGCGCGCCTTCGAGGAATGGTTCGCGGGATACAGCATCGATCCGGTCGAGCTGCTGCAGCGCACCTTCGAGGAGACCGAAGGCTACGACGAGATGGTGACCTTGCGCGACGTGCGGTTCGAATCGCATTGCGAGCATCACATGGCACCGATCATCGGGCGCGTGCATATCGCCTATCTGCCGGATCGCCGCGTGATCGGCATCTCCAAGCTGGCGCGCCTGATCGAGGTGTTCGCCAAGCGCCTGCAGATCCAGGAGAAGATGACGGCGCAGATCGCCAATACGCTCAACGACGTGCTGCAGCCAAAGGGTGTCGCGGTGGTGATCGAGGCGCAGCATCAATGCATGACCACGCGCGGCGTCCACAAGACGGGCGTGTCGATGGTGACCAGCCGCATGCTCGGTGCCTTCCGTGACGATCAGGCGACCCGTCGCGAGTTCCTGTCGATCATCGGCAATCCGACAAGCACGGTCTCCGGCGGCGACTGAGCGGGGCGCGAGGCTCCGACAATGCGCTCCGCCGAGATGCTGGCGCGCCTCGTCGCCTTCGATACGACCTCGGCGGTCTCCAACCTCGAACTCATTGGCTATGTGCGCGACTATCTCGCGTCGCATGGCATTGCGGCCCGGCTGATTCCGGACAAGACCGGCCGGAAGGCGAATCTCTTCGCCAGCATCGGGCCGGAGCGGGAAGGTGGTATCGCCCTCTCGGGTCACACGGATGTGGTGCCGGTGACGGGCCAGGCGTGGTCCAGCGATCCCTTCGTTGCCACCCACCGCGACGGCCGGATTTACGGGCGCGGCACCTGCGACATGAAGGCGTTCATTGCTGTGGCGCTGGCGCTGGTTCCGCGGTTCAAAGCCATGACGCTGCAGCGACCGCTGCATTTTTGCTTTTCCTATGACGAGGAGGTCGGCTGTTTTGGCGTCCCCGATCTGCTCAAGCTGATCGGGCGCGAGGTGCCCATGCCGGCGCTGGCGATCGTCGGCGAGCCGACGATGATGAAGGTGGTGAACGCGCACAAAGGCGTGCAGGCGATGCGCACCACGATCGTCGGCCGCGAAGCGCATTCCAGCGCGCCCGATCGCGGTGCTAACGCCATCGTCTATATGGGCCGCCTGATCGGTCGCCTCGAGAAACTCGCGGCCGATCTGCGCGCCGAAGGCAGTCGCTCGGCGATGCCGGGTCTCGATTTCGATCCGCCCTATACGACGGTCGGCATCGGCCGCATCGATGGCGGCACCGCGATCAACATCATCGCCAGACAATGCACCTTGGACTGGGAATTCCGGCCGCTTCCCGGAACCGATGTCACCGCCATCCGCGCCGCCATCGATGCCTGGATCGAGACCGAGCTTCTGCCGGATCTGCGCCGCGGCGCGCCGGATGGCCGCGTCACGACCGAGATGCTGGCCGCGGTGCCGGCGCTGCGTCCGGATGCCGGTCTTGCCGAAAGCCTCGCGCTGCGCCTGACCGGTGCCAATCGCACCGAAGCCGTTTCCTTTGCATCGGAAGCGGGTCTGTTTCGCGAAACCGGAATCTCCACGGTCCTGTGCGGCCCGGGTTCGATCACGCAGGCCCATCAACCCGACGAGTTCGTTGCCGAGGAGCAGCTGATTGCCTGCGAACGCTTTCTCCTGAGCCTCGCGGACTGGGCAAGCACATGAAATAGTTGGCATAAATTATGCTATCTGGACTTTCGTCACGCATGGCTGTCATGTAAATGCTGCATCGCCGCGCCGCCGCAAAACTCTTATGCTGCGCCGCTTCGTCCTAAACGCTTTTGACCGCGCCCGCCTCAGGCGGGCGTTCGCGCATCGGACATTTCGCGAGGTTGATCTTCAGATGCCAGTGAATCCTTCCGCTGCCGCGCCTGCCGAAAAGCAGAGCGGCACGGGCCTCATGCTCGCAGCGCTGGGTGTCGTGTACGGCGATATCGGGACCTCGCCGCTTTATGCGATGCGCCAGTCGCTGCTTGCCTATGGTGAGGTGAGTGAGGCCGGCATCTTCGGGATCCTGTCGTTGATCACCTGGGCGCTGACTCTGGTCGTGACGATCAAATACGTCCTGCTCGTCATGCGCGCGGATAATCGCGGCGAGGGTGGCTTGCTGGCGCTGACGGCGCTGGCGTTGCGCACCGCGACAGGTTCGCCCCGCCGCCACTTCATGATCATGGGCGCGGGCCTGATCGGCGCCGCTCTCTTCTATGGCGACAGCATCATCACGCCAGCGATCTCCGTTCTTTCCGCGGTTGAAGGACTGAAGCTCGCGACGCCGCTGTTCGAGCCGTATGTGGTGCCGATCGCACTGGTGCTGCTGCTGGCCTTGTTTGCGTTTCAGTCGCGTGGCACCGAGCGTGTCGGCCGGCTGTTTGGGCCGGTGATGTTGATCTGGTTCAGCGTTCTGGCGGTCCTTGGGCTGCTGCATATCGGTGACGATCCGCGAATCCTGCTGGCGATCAATCCTTACTACGCCATCAACCTGCTGCTCGGTTCACCCTGGATCAGTTTCGCGGTTCTGGGTGCCGTTTTTCTTTCCGTGACCGGTGCAGAGGCGCTCTATGCCGATATGGGCCATTTCGGCTGTCCGCCGTTGCGGCGCGCGTGGCTTTATTTCGTGTTTCCGGCGTTGCTCTTGAATTACTTCGGCCAGGGCGCATTGCTGCTCGCCAACCCTTCGGCGATCGAGAATCCTTTCTACAAGCTTGCGCCGGACTGGGCGATCTATCCGATGGTTATTCTGGCCGGCGCGGCCACCATTATCGCTTCGCAAGCCGTGATCTCGGGCGCTTTCTCGATGACACGGCAGGCGGTGCAGCTTGGCTATCTGCCGCGTCTGGAAATCCGGCACACATCGGAAGATGAAATCGGCCAGATCTATATTCCGCGCATCAATATGATTCTGCTGGTCGGTGTTGTTCTTCTCATCGGGCTTTTCCAGACATCGGACAATCTGGGCGCTGCCTATGGTGTCGCCGTCAGCGGCGACATGATCATCACGACGATCCTTGCCTATATCTACATGCGCCACGCGGTCGGCTGGAGTCGCCTCCTTGCGATCCCGGTCTTCGGCGGATTCCTGATGCTGGATACTGTCTTCTTCAGCGCCAATCTGATGAAGATCGCCGAGGGTGGCTGGTTTCCCATTCTTGTTGCCGCCGGCATAGTCGCACTGATGTGGACCTGGTGGCGCGGACGCCAGATCCTTGTATCGCTTCGCGAGCGGGATGCGTTGCCGCTCGACGGTTTCGTCAAGGGCCTCAAGCCGGATCGCCCGATCCGTATTCCCGGCACGGCCGTCTTCCTGACGCCGCGGCTCGATCTGGTGCCCAACGCCATGCTACATGCGCTCAAGCACTACAAGTCGCTGCACGAACGCGTCGTGATGCTGAGGGTACTCACCGAAGACGTTCCGCGTGTTCCCGATGACGAGCGGCTCGATATCCGCGAGATGGGTAGCGGCTTCTATGCCATCACCGCCCGTTATGGATTTCTGGAGCAGCCGAACATCCTGCGGACGCTGGTGCTCTGTCGCCAGAAGGGGATGAAGTTCGAGCTGATGGAAACGTCGTTTATCGTCGGGCGCGAACGCCTGCGCTTCGCGCGCAAGTCATCGCTGGCCTCGCGCTGGCGTCAGCGGTTGTTCATCCTGCTGCACAACAACATGCTGTCGGCGACCGAGTTCTTCGGCATCCCGCCCAACCGGGCTATCGAGATCGGCGGCCATCTCGAGATTTAGGCGGCGCTGACCGCTAGAATTTCCAACACCTAACTGTCATCCCAGCGAAAGCTGGGACCCAGATAACCCAATCTCTACGTAGTCACCCTGGGACGTCCCTGTGACGATCACCCAACGGCTGGGTCCCAGCTTTCGCTGGGATGACAATGAATGAGTGGGGTGGCTGAGAAGGTGCCGCGCCAACTCAGCGGATGAACTGCCCGAGATTGGCTTTGATCTGCCGGTCGAGCTCGGAATTGATGTCGTTCATCAGTGATTCGACCAGCTCGAAATACACGCGCTCGCGATCGTTGATGGTGATGCCTTCGGGGACCGTGCGGGAGCGGGTGGCCCAGGCGGTCGCCATGCCGGCGCGATAGTTGGCCCGCTCCTCGCGCACCTCGACCGCGCAGGCGAGGGTGCCGTCATAACGGTTGGTCTGGTCGGTGGTGAAGGCGCCTCGCATGCCCTGCGAGCGCGGCAGCGGCGTGTCGACCACCTTCGCGTCGGTGATGACGAAGCGGCCGATGCGGCCCGGCGTGCCGGTGGCCTGCAGGCGGTCGCGGCCCCAGCGCTGCAGCGCCTCCACGGGACTGACCGGCATGAGGTGCTCGATATTCGGCGCAAACATCGGCATCTGATATTCCGTCACGATATCGATGCGCGAGACATCGAGGCGGAAGCCGCCGAGATGACCGTAGGTCAGTTCGGGAAAGCGCGCCCGCGGCGGCTGGCTGGAGCAGGCCGCCAGGGCGGCGGTGGAACCGCCGAGAGCGAACAGTAAAGCGCGTCGATTGATCGCCGTGGCCATCGTCATGGGAAACCCCCGAGTCGCAGAAAGTGATCGCAATTGTGCGGATGCGATTGTGGCGATTCAAGGGTCTATGGTGTGAGTCCGTCGCGCCGCAGGGCCGCCAGATCCGCATCGTCGAAGACATGGGCGCGGTTGCAGAACTCGCAGCGCGCCTCGACCTTGCCCTCGACCTTCAGCGAGTCCATCTCGTCGGGCGGCAGCATGGTCAGCACGTTGGCCACGCGCTCGCGCGAGCAGCGGCAGCGGTGCTCGATTTTCTGCGGCCGGAAGATGGCGACGCCTTCGGCGAGGAACAGCCGGTCGATCAGCCGCCACGCCGGCAGCACCGGGTCGACCAGCTCGGCCGACTTGGCACTGGACGCGAGAGTCATGGCGGTGTGCCAGTTCTCGTCGGCCTGTTCGTTGCCATAGTCGATCGGCAGGAGATGGTCGCGTCCTTCGTGCGAGCCTTGCGCATTTCCGGGCGGCAGGCGCTGGATCATCAGAACGCCCGCGCGCCACGTGCGCTGGCCGTCCGGCAACGTGACTTCCGCCGCCGCGACTTTCAGCGCCGCCTGAAACTGCTCGGACTGGCGGAAGTAATGATGCATGCATTCCGCCAAGGTTGCGCCGGTCAGCTCGACGATGCCCTGATAGCGCTCGGTATTGGTGCTCTGATCAACCGTGAACGCCAGATAACCGGCGCCGAACAGCCGCGGCACCGAAGGACGATCCATGCCAAAGGCGGTGACCGCCGCGTCGTCATATTGGGCATAACCGCGAATGGCGCCGTCGGTGGTTACGTCGGCCACCATCAGCTTAACCGGCCCGTCGCCTTTGATCTGCAGCGTGAAGACGCCGTCATATTTCAGCGTCGCTGACAGGGCGGCAGCGAGCGCCACCATCTCCGCCAGAGTGGCCGCGACCGCTTGCGGATAGGCGTGCTGGCGCAGGATGGCGTCGAGCGACGGTCCCAGCCGCACCAGCCGTCCGCGCAATTCGGACGGGGCGATCTGGAACGGCAGGACTATGTCGTCCGTGGGAATATCGGCGAGGCTGGTCACTGGATGATGTTACCGCTGGAACGTCGGACAATCGCAAACGCGAACGTAAGATTTAGGAACGCAGGGGCGCAAAACCAAGCGCCCGGGCCAACGGCGGTTTACGCCATGCACCAGGCGAGAATGCCCTTCTGCACATGCAGGCGGTTTTCGGCTTCGTCCCAGACCACCGATTGCGGACCGTCGATGATGTCTTCGGTCACTTCCTCGCCGCGATGGGCGGGCAGGCAGTGCATGAAGATGGCATCGGGCCGCGCCAGTTTCATCAGGCGCTGATCGACGCGGAAGGGCGCCAGCAGATTGTGCCGCCGCTCGCGCGCCGACTTGGCGCCGTTGCCCTTGCCGGTGTCGTCGCCGTCGTCGCCCATCGAGATCCAGGTGTCGGTCATCACGCAATGGGCGCCCTTGAGCGCTTCTTCGGGGTCGACGGTGACCGTGATCTTCGCGCCCTGTTGTTTGGCCCAGGCCAGGATGTCGCGCGGTGGCTGCAGGCTCTCGGGGCAGGCCAGCCGCAGGTCGAAGCTGAATCGCGCCGCGGCCTGGATCCACGAGCAGGCCATGTTGTTGCCGTCACCGGACCACGCGATCACCTTGCCGGTGATGGGGCCGCGATGCTCCTCGAAGGTCATGATGTCGGCCATGACCTGGCAGGGATGGGTGCGGTCGGTCAGGCCGTTGATGACCGGAACGGTCGCGTGCTTCGCCAACTCGGTCAGGTTCTCGACTTTGGTGGTGCGCAGCATGATGGCATCGCAATAGCGCGAGAGCACGCGCGCGGTGTCGGCGATTGTCTCGCCGCGGCCGAGCTGCGTGTCGTGATGCGTCAGGATCACCGCCTCGCCGCCGAGCTGGCGGATGCCGACCTCGAAGGACACGCGCGTGCGGGTCGACGGCTTCTCGAAGATCATGGCCAGCGTCTTGCCGGCCAGCGGGCGCGGATCGCCGCCAGGCGGCAGCTTGCGCTTGAACGCGGCGCCGATCCCCAGGATCTCGCGCAGCGTCCGCGCGTCCAGCTTGTCCAGATCGAGAAAGTGGCGCGGGTCGGCCATCGGGATCAGCCGACCTTGCGGGCGGCCTCGTCCTTCTTGGCGGCGCGCAGCTCGGCGCAGGCCGCATCGATGATGCCCGTTGCCTCGGCGACGTGATCGGCCGTGATGATCAGCGGCGGGATCAGGCGGATGACATTGTCGCCGGCGACAGCCCCCAGCAGACCGTGCGCGCGGAACGCCGCCGCGACATCGCCATTGGGCACCTTGCACTTGAGGCCCAGCAGCATGCCGGTGCCGCGCACCTCTTCAAAGATGTCGCCGTGTTTGTCGACCATCTGCGAAAGCTGCTGGCGCAGATGGCTGGAGATCTGCTGCACCTTGTCGAAGAAATCGGGTGCGAGCATCAGGTCGAGCACCGCATTGCCGATCGCGCAGGCCAGTGGGTTGCCGCCATAGGTCGAGCCATGCGTGCCGGGCGCCATGCCGCTCGCGGCCCTGGCGGTGGCAAGGCAGGCGCCGAACGGAAAGCCGCCGCCCAGCGCCTTGGCCACCGGCATGATGTCGGGGGTCACGCCCAGCCATTCATGCGAGAACAGTTTGCCGGTGCGGCCCATGCCGGTCTGCACCTCATCCATGATCAGCAGCAGGTCGTGCTTGTCGCAGAGCGCGCGGACGTCGCGCAGGAACTGCGTCGAGAACGCGCGGATGCCGCCTTCGCCCTGGATTGTCTCCAGCAGGATGCCAGCCGTTTCCGGCGTCACCGCCGCTTCGACAGCCTTGAAGTCCCCAAACGGCACCTGATCGAAGCCGTCGACCTTCGGACCGAAGCCTTCCAGGTACTTGTCATTGCCGGTGGCGGCGAGCGCCGCCAGCGTGCGGCCGTGGAAGGCGCCTTCGAAGGTGATGATGCGGAATTTCTCGGGGTGGCCCTTGGCGAACTGGTAGCGGCGGGTCACCTTGATCGCGCACTCGTTCGCTTCCGCGCCGGAGTTGGTGAAGAACACGGTGTCGGCGAAGGTGGCATCGACCAGCCGCTGGGCCAGACGTTCCTGCTCGGGAATGCGATAGAGGTTGGAGACATGCCACAGCTTGTGCGCCTGCGTCTCCAGCGCCTTCACCAGATAAGGATGGGCGTGGCCGAGGCCGGTCACCGCCAGGCCGCAGGCGAAATCGAGGAATCGCTTGCCGTCGGTCCCGAACAGATAGGGGCCTTCGCCCCGTTCGAAGGCGATGTCGTTCCGCCGATAGGTCGGCATCACGGCGGGCATGACCGGCTTGGTCGCGACGTTCAACGCTGCTCTCCTCGATGGTCGCGGACCCCGAGGATGGCGCAGCTTAGTGCCCTGCCCCCCACGAACCCCGCGAGAAAGCGGGCAATATTGGCTGATGTTGGCAGGAAGTCAAACCGGGCCGGGGGGCAGGCTAACCCGTTGATTTGGATCAATGCGGCCGGCCCGGAGCCGGGGCAGGATGGGACCATGAACGATCCCCTCAGCCCCGAAGCGGTTGCCCCCCGTGTCGCCTACCTGCGCGAACAGGCCAAAGCCTGCGTCGATGTCGCCATGACCGTGGGCAATGTCGACGCCTTCCGGAAGCTTCTGGATCGCGCTGTTGGCTACCGGCAGGTCGCTCTGGCGCTGGAGCGCCAGGCCGTGCGGATCAAGGCCGCCCAAAAGCCGGACCGCAACGCCGCCTGATCCCTCAGGCGCGCAGCTTGTAGCCGGTGCGCAGCATCCAGTGGCAGAGCGCGAACATGGCGCCATTGCAGGCCAGCATGATCACGATGCCCAGCGTCAGGTTGCTGTCGGCATGGCCAATGAAGCCGTAGCGGAATCCGTCGATCATGTAGAAGAACGGATTGAACAGCGCAATCTGGTGCCACGGCTCCGGCAACCGGTCCACGGTATAGAAGGTGCCGGACAGGAACGCGGCCGGCATCACGATGAAATTGGTGACCGCGGCCAGATGGTCGAGTTTCTGCGCCCAGATCCCGCCCGCCAGCCCGATCAGCGCCAGCAGCATCGATGCCGCGATGCCGTGAAACAGGATGAAGCCGATATTGTGCACATGCAGGTGCACGAAGGGCACCAGCACGGCGGCGGTCGCTGCGCCCACACAGAGTCCGCGCATCACGCCGCCGGCGGCAATGCCGATCGTCAGTTCAATGGCCGACAGCGGCGCCATCAGCGTGTCGACAATGGTGCCCTGCATCTTGGCGATGCTCATCGACGATGAGGTGTTGGCGAAGGCGTTCTGCGCCATCGCCATGATGATCAGCCCCGACGCCAGGAACTCGGCGAAGCTGACGCCGCCGACCTGGCGCACGCTGCCGCCCAGCGCCAGCGCGAACACGGCCAGCAGCAGGATGGCCGTCATCACCGGGGCGACGATCGTCTGGGTAAAAACCTTGAGGAAGCGGCGGGATTCGCGCCAGCTCAGCGTCCACAGGCCGCGCCAGTTGATCGCACCGATGGTGCGGGCCTGAACCGTACTGACCTGGTCCAGCGGTAATGGTGTCGTGTCGGGTGGCATGATGTCGGCGAACTTAAGCCTGTCGTCGCGGAGGGGCAAGCGACGCTAAGATGCCGCGATGTCGCGCCGCCGCGTTTCCCCCGTTACGCCAGCCGGACTGGAAAAATCCGCGCTCGCCTACCTTGAGCGCTTTGCCTGCTCGACCGAACAGCTGCGCCGCGTGCTCAACCGGCGCATCGAGCGCGCGGCCCGCGCCGGCCTCAACGACCGCGAGGAGGCGAAGGAGTGGGTGGCGCCGCTGATCGCCAGACTGGCGGCACGGCGGCTGCTCAACGACCGGCTCTACGCCGAAGGCCGCGCGCGCAGTCTCAGCCGGCAGGGCAAGCCGCGCGGTGCCATCGCCCGCACGCTTCAAGTAAAGGGCGTCGGTAAAGAGGACATCGCAGCTGCGCTGGGCGGACTTGAAGAGGACGGCGAGACCGATCTTGCGGCAGCGGTGCGCCTTGCCAAGCGCAAACGGCTCGGCCCGTTCCGCCCGGCGAAGGACCGCAAGGACCGCCGCGACCGCGATATGGCCGCACTCGGCCGCGCCGGCTATTCGTTCGAGATCGCCCGCAAGGTGGTGGATGCGGAGTCGGTGGAGGTGCTGGAGGAGGACGACGGATCTTGAAATTGGCGGCTGGGAGCGTAGGCGCCTCCTTCTCTATACTGGACCCGGTGCTGATGCGATCGAACACGTAAGGAGCAAGCGATGACGACGAATTTTGTAAGTGTCCGTTACATCGTGGATGACGTGGAGGCCGCCGTGGCTTGGTACACCCAAAATCTGGGGTTCAAGCTGCTCACTAGCGCCGCGCCCGCTTTTGCCGACGTTGCGCGGGGATCGCTTCGGCTTCTGCTGAGCGGCGAAAAAAGTTCAGCCGGACGGCCGATGGCGGATGGCGTGCGGCCGCAGCCGGGTGGCTGGAACCGGATCCATCTCATCGTCGAGGATATCGCCGCCGAGGTTGCGCGGCTGAAGGCCGCCGGCGTGCGCTTCCGCAATGACATCGTGACCGGGCCCGGTGGTTCGCAGGTTCTCCTGCAGGATCCCGCCGGGAATCTGGTGGAGCTGTTTCAGCCCGGCCAGCCCGTCAGGACGGCGTAACGCTCACCTCGACCCACATGCCATGGAAGGCGTCGGTCATGCCGACGAAGCTGCCGGCCACCGGCATCGCCTGCGCGATGTCGCGCACGACGGCGACGGGAATCAGGTTGTGACCGCCGACGCTGCGGTTGGTCGGATCGAAGGAAATCCAGCCGGCGCCTGGAATGTAGATCTCCGCCCACGCATGGGTTGAGCCCGCGCCGCTGGAGCCGATGCTCGACTGATCCTGATTGTAGAGATAGCCCGACACGATCCGGGCGCCGAAGCCCAGGCTGCGCGCCGCCTCGACGAACAGCACCGCGAAGTCGCGACAGGAACCCCAGCCGCGATCGAGGGTCTCGCGCGGCGTCTGCGTGCCTTCGTCGTCGCGCTCCTGATAACGGATCTTCTCCGCCACGCCGATGCTCAGGTCCTTAAGCAGCGAGAGCGTGTCGGTCGGCTTGCTGCGGATGAAACCCTGCGCCCAGTTGCGCAGCTGCGCCGACGGGTCCGCATATTGCGGGACGACAAGGCCGTCGAGATCGGTCCGGTCGTCGGTCGAGTAGAAGAAGGGATAGGAGATGGCCGACGCGGCGATATCGAAGACCGGCCAGGCGGCGGCGCTGAGTTCGACCTTCGCCACGCTCGCAATCTCCAGATGATCGGTCATGGTCTGGAACTGCGCGGTGGCGACGGCATTGCCCCGCACGTCGTGCGCCCAGGTCACTTTCGCCGACGGCGTCACCGTCACGTCGCTGGAGATCAGGCGCAGGTCGCGGGATTCCCGCGGCCGCAACATCAGGCGATGCGGTCCGAGCGCCACCGGCTGATGATAGCGATAGGTCGTGCGGTGACGGATGGTGAGCAGGGTCAACGGAAGAGCCGCACGGACTTGGCCAGAGGCATCAGCGACGTCCAGTAATATAAAAAGCGATTGTAGCAGATAACGCGTTGTTATTCGGCGTGGCTGTCCCAAATGAGACAGGCGGATAAAAAGCTCCGCGGGAGGCTCATCGCATGCACAATCGAACCACCGACACGCGAGTCACATTCTTCCGGCCCTTCAAGCTGGCGGGGATGGATCGTGCGCATCCCGCGGGGTCCTACGTGATCGAGACCGACGAGGAGCAGCTCGAGGGCGTGTCGTTCCCGGCGTACCGACGCACCGAGACCTATATCGTCCTGCCCGGACTGGCCGGCGGCGCGATCCGCAGCGAGACGGTGAAGATCTCCGCCGAGGAGCTGAAAGCGGCTCTTGGCGCGAAACTGGAGACGGCATCAATCGCCGAGACGTCGACGGGCGGTCCGGAACTGACGGTTCAAAAACTCCTGGACACCGCGACCGTGCAGACGGCGCTCTCCAGCGCCAGTGAAGATTCTCTCCGGCACCTCAGGCACTGGGAGCATCGCCGACGCTTCCTCGCTCCTGCCGATATGGCAGAGGCGCTTGAGCGCTGGGAGTGGGAAGGCGGCGCTTAGGTCGTCTACCTGAAGATCCACACCAGTCCGCTATTCGACGCGAATAAATATTTATCACTCAATTCATTGAGCTTTTTTGTCTCGATGTGTGCCGGCGGCTTGCTTAAGGCCCTGTCGTCCTTATCTAAATAACGGCGCGCGATACAAGCGCAGTGCTTTCAGGGTGCGACGGCTGTTCGTTTGCCGTCGGGGGATCTGCGCCCGGGTCGCCAATCGGAAATTGAAACAAGAAGCCGGCCTGGCTGTCGCCATTCTATGGGCGGGCCTGCTGTGCGGAGACCACCATGACCATCGCGCATGCGGGTATTCGGGTGGTGCAGAAACCGTGGGGCAGCACCGATCTTCGTCCCTGGAGCGACGTCCGCCTCGACGATGGGGCCGTTGGTGAGCTGTGGTTTCAGGGCGGCGAGGCGGACGCGCCGGAAAACGCTCTGCTCCTCAAGCTGCTGTTCACCACGCAGCCGCTGTCCATTCAGGTCCATCCTGACGATGCCTTCGCGCGCTCGATCGGCCTTGCGAACGGGAAGAACGAGGCCTGGCATGTCCTGTCCGCAGCACCCGGTGCCAAAGTCGCGGTTGGCCTGAAGCGGAAACTTGCCCCCGGTCAGTTGCGAGATGCGATTGCCGATGGCTCGATTGCCGAGCTGGTCCAGTGGACGTCAGTCGCCAAGGGCGACAGCATCTTTATTCCGGCCGGCACCATCCACGCCATCGGCGCGGGGCTGGTGATCGCGGAGATTCAGCAACGAAGTGACGCGACCTTCCGTCTGTTCGACTACGGACGGCAGCGCGAAACCCATACCGAAAATGCGGTCGCGGTTTCCCATACCGGGCCGGCTGACTGTCAGGTCAGTCCGGCGCCATTGACCGAAGCCAGAACCCAACTTGTCGCCAACGCGCACTTTGTCCTTGAGCGGATCGAGTTGTCGCCGCACTCGACCTGGATTGTCGATGCAACGAAAGAAACCTGGCTTCTGGTTCTTGAAGGTGCAGCGCGGGTCGGGCCGATCGATGCAGCCATCGGCGATGCCGTCTTTCTAAAGGCGCACCGCGCCGATCTGAAGGCCGGCGCGAACGGGCTGACGGGGCTGCTGGCCTATGTGGGGAGCGAGACCGATCCCGCCTTGCTGGTTGAGCGGTCCGTCGTCCTTCCGATAGCGGCCACTCTTCCGGTGGTCCGGGTTTCGCCACCATCCCTTTATCAACGGGCAACGCTGGGCTGGTCCGGCCGTCCGACCGGAGTGCGATCATGAAGCAGTTGAGCAGCGTTGCCTTTATCGGCAATTCATTGCCCCGCCGTTGCGGAATCGCGACGTTCACGAGCGATCTGCAGCAGGCCGTCGCCGCGGCAGATACCAGCGTGAGCACGACCATCGTGGCGATGACAGATCACGATAACGTCTACGATTATCCCGAAGTTGTCCGCTGTCAGATCAACGATCAGAATGTGGATGAGTACATCCGCGCCGCCGATTTTCTGAATTCCGGTGGATACGAGGTTGTTTCCCTGCAGCACGAATATGGAATCTTCGGCGGCGAGGCCGGCGGCCATATCGTGTCGCTGCTGTCCCGGCTGACGATGCCGGTTGTCACCACGCTGCATACCGTCCTGGCCGCGCCGACTGAGGCGCAACGCGGTGTCATGAATCGCATTCTCGATGTCTCGACCCGGGTTGTGGTCATGGCCGAGAAGGGCCGGGAGTTGCTGCGCAGTGTCTACCGGGTGCCGGCGGACAAGATCGACGTCATCCCGCATGGCATTCCCGACGTCGCCTTTGTCGAGCCCGATGACGCGAAGTCCAGTCTGGGTTTCAGTGGAAGCTCCGTGATCCTGACCTTCGGTCTTATTTCGCCGAGCAAGGGCATAGAAGTGATGATCGACGCGATGCCGGCGATCCTGAAAAGCCGCGCCGATGCCGTCTACGTCATCCTAGGCGCGACTCATCCCAATCTCGTCCGGGACCAGGGCGAAGCGTATCGCGAGAGTTTGAAGGCACGTGCCCGGGAACTCGGAGTTGAGGATCATGTCGTGTTTCTCGACCGGTTCGTCGATCTCAAGACGCTGCTTGAATTCATTTCGATGTGCGATGTCTACGTCACGCCGTATCTCAACGAGGCGCAGATGACGTCGGGCACGCTGGCCTACAGCTTCGGCCTGGGGAAAGCCGTGGTTTCGACGCCCTACTGGCATGCCAGGGAGTTGCTGGCGGATGGGCGCGGCATTCTGGTTCCCTTCGGCGATGCTGCCGCCATCGGTCACGAGATCGCTGGCCTGTTCAACGACGGGCCGAGGCGGCAGGCGATGCGCCTGCGTGCTTATACAAGCAGTCGGTCAATGACATGGCAGAAGACCGCGGAGCGCTATCTGGCCGCTTTTGAATCCACCCGGCGCGGGCAGAGGTTGACGGTCATTGCGGGGCGGAACGACAACATGCCGCCCCAGGCCGGTCACGCGCCGCCGGCGATGGAGTTCGGGCATCTGCTCACGATGTGCGACGATACCGGCCTTCTGCAGCATGCGATCCATTCGGTCCCCGACCGTCATCACGGCTATTGCGTCGACGACAATGCACGCGCGCTGCTGCTGGCATCGACTCTCGGTTATCCCGGCGAACGGCGCCTGCCCGAACTGCTGACGACCCGGCTGGCCGCCTTCGTCCAGCATGCCTGGAATCCCGATGTGAAGCGGTTCCGCAACTTCATGAGCTTCGACCGGCGCTGGCTTGAGGATCGCGGATCCGAAGACAGTCATGGCCGCACGCTCTGGGCGCTGGGAGAATGCGCCCGCGGCGATGTGCAACCATCACGGCGGCGGTGGGCCGCCGGACTGTTCGTCGAGGCATTACCGATCGTCGAAAGCTTCCACTCGCCGCGCGCCTGGGCCTTCGCATTGCTTGGACTGGACGCCTATTGCGCGACGCTGCCCGGCGACTTCGCCGCCGACCGCATGCGCCGCGTTCTCGCCGACCGGCTGATGCACCTGCTGTCGCAGGTCGCGACGGAGGATTGGGTCTGGTTCGAGAACGGGCTGACCTACGAGAACGCACGCCTGTCCCAGGCGCTGATCGTGACCGGCAGGGCCACGGCGGAAGCCGGCTATGTTGCGGCCGGTCTCAAATCGCTGCGCTGGCTTATGACGCTGCAGACCTCCGCCTCCGGCTGCTTCAGGCCGGTGGGGACGGAAGGCTTCGGCGAACTGCGCACGCCGCCGCATGCGTTCGACCAGCAGCCGGTGGAGGCCGCCGCCACGGTTGCCGCATGCCTTGCGGCAAGCCAGGTGGATAGCACCACGCAATGGAATACGGAGGCTGCGCGGGTCTTTGCGTGGTTCCTGGGGGGCAACGACCTTTCGGCGTCGCTGGTTGATCCGGAGACGGGAAGCTGTAGCGACGGGCTGCATCGCGACCGCCCCAACGAAAATCGCGGCGCCGAATCCGTGCTCTCCTATCTTCTTGCGCTGTCGGACATCCGGCAGATGGTCCATCGCGGCATGGACGACATCAAGGCGCGCGCCCGCCTCGCCTGAGGCGCCGCCGCGCGTTCGCCTTCACACCGAAAAGCCGGAGATATTTTGACACACGCCACTTTCCTGAACCGACAGGCACTCTATCTGCGCCCCGACCCGGCACGGGTTCTGGTGCGACCGTTCAAGCCGGCCACCGAGCCGCGCGACCTCAATCCGACCGACAAGACCCGCGCCAATCACATCGTCGACCGGGTTCTCGCGCTCGATGAGAAGACGGCGACCCAGCAGCTCACCGACGTGCTTGAGAATTTCCAGGGCCGGCACCGCAACCTGCTGGAGACATTCGAGGCGCGGGCCAACGAGATGGAGGACGCGTTCGCCAGCCATGCCGTTTTTTCGAAGACGCAGCGACGGCTGGTCGGTGCATATTTCATGCACGAATACTCCTTCGAGGCTTCGGCGCTCTTCAATCCCAGCATCGTCGCGCATCCCGACCAGACAGGCGCGCCGGCTGGGGGGCTGCGCTTCATTCTCAGCCTGCGCGCGGTGGGCGAGGGGCATATCTCCTCTCTCACCTTCCGCTCGGGAACAATTGCGGCCGATGGTGCCGTCAGTGTCGATCCGACAGCGCGGCTGGCCGCAATTCCCAAAATCACGCACCGCAGAACAGGGCCGGAAGGCGAATGCGTCGAATTGGTCTTCAACCAGGAAGACATCAGCGAGCGGGTGATTTTCCCCGTTACGCTGACGCAGTCTAACGGCATTGAGGATGCCCGCTTCGTCGAGTTCGACGAGGGCGGCAGCAAAATCTATCGCGCCACCTATACCGCCTATAGCGGCAGGGCGATCCGCTCAGAGTTGCTGGAAACGACCGATTTCCTATCGTTCCGGCTGTCGCCGATGCGCGGCGCGGCGACGCACAACAAGGGCATGGCGCTGTTTCCACGGCGGATCGACGGCAAGTTCGCCATGATCGGCCGGCAGGACAACGAGAACCTCTATCTGCTGACGTCGGACGACCTCTATTCATGGGAACACGGTACGGCGATCCTCAAGCCGCAATTCCCCTGGGAATTCGTGCAGATCGGCAATTGCGGGTCGCCGATCGAGCTGGATGAGGGCTGGCTGCTGCTCACGCACGGCGTTGGTCCGGTGCGCAAATATTCGATCGGCGCGGTTCTTCTCGACAAGAAGGACCCGTCGCGGGTTCTCGCGCGATCCACTGAGCCGCTGGTCCGCCCCGATCCGTCCCAGCGCGAAGGATACGTGCCCAACGTCGTCTACACCTGCGGCGCCATCCGGCATAACGACCGGATCATTCTGCCCTATGCCGTGTCGGATACATTCTCCAATTTCGGCACGATCAGGATTGCGAACCTGCTCAAGCTGCTGGACGGCTGATCCGAACGCGCGATCGCGGTGGATTGCAAAGCATATTTCTTCCGATTCACCGGTCTTTTTCGGCGCAGCCGTGTCGATACGTCTTGGGTTTATCTCTTGTGATGCCTATCTAGGTGTTACGGGATACGCCGTCGGCGCACTGACCTGTCAGATTTCCCGTCGCGGTTCCTTTAACGGCACCGCCCCCATTCGAAGGATTCAACATGAAGTTCAGACCCTTGCATGACCGGGTCGTGGTTCGTCGCCTCGACGAAGCCGCGAAGACCGCTGGCGGCATCATCATTCCCGACACCGCCAAGGAAAAGCCGCAGCAGGGCGAAGTCGTTGCCGTCGGCCCGGGTGCCCGCAACGAAAGCGGCCAGATCGTCGCCCTCGACGTGAAGGCCGGCGACCGCATCCTGTTCGGCAAGTGGTCGGGCACGGAAGTGAAGATCGACGGGGAAGAGCTGCTGATCATGGGTGAGTCTGACATTCTCGGAATCCTCGACGGCGCCGCCCAGGCGAAGAAAAAAGCGGCCTGACCGGCTCACCGGTTCGGCCCAACCAGTTTCCAGGAGAACAAGATCATGGCAGCCAAAGAAGTTAAATTCGGTTCCGATGCCCGCGAACGCATGCTCCGCGGCGTCGATATCCTCGCTGACGCGGTGAAGGTCACGCTCGGCCCCAAGGGCCGCAATGTCGTGCTCGACAAATCCTACGGCGCGCCCCGCATCACCAAGGACGGTGTGACGGTCGCCAAGGAAATCGAGCTCAGCGACAAGTTCGAGAACATGGGCGCCCAGATGGTGCGCGAAGTCGCGGTGAAGACCAGCGACCAGGCCGGTGACGGCACGACCACGGCGACGGTGCTGGCCCAGGCGATCGTTCGCGAGGGCGCCAAGGCGGTTGCCGCCGGCATGAACCCGATGGATCTCAAGCGCGGCATCGACAAGGCCGTCGAAGCTGTCGTCGAAGACATCAAGAAGCGCTCGAAGAAGGTTTCCACCACCGCCGAAGTGGCGCAGGTCGGCACGATCTCCGCCAACGGCGAAAGCGATATCGGTGCGATGATCGCCAAGGCGATGGACAAGGTCGGCAAGGAAGGCGTGATCACGGTTGAGGAGTCGACGAGTCTCGCCACCGAACTCGACGTCGTCGAAGGCATGCAGTTCGATCGCGGCTATCTCTCGCCCTATTTCGTTACCAATGTCGAGAAGATGACCTGCGAGCTGGAGAACCCCTACATCCTGATCCAGGAGAAGAAGCTGTCCGGCCTGCAGCCGCTGCTGCCGATCTTGGAAGCGATCGTGCAGTCGGGCAAGCCGCTGCTGATCATCGCCGAGGAAGTCGAAGGCGAGGCTCTGGCCACGCTGGTCGTCAACAAGCTGCGCGGCGGTCTCAAGATCGCCGCCGTCAAGGCACCGGGCTTCGGCGACCGCCGCAAGGCGATGCTGGAAGACATCGCGGCGCTGACCGCCGGTCAGGTGATCAGCGAAGATCTCGGCATCAAGCTTGAGAACGTCACGCTCGACATGCTGGGACGCGCGAAGCGCGTGACCATCGACAAGGACAACACCACCATCGTCGACGGTGCCGGCAAGAAGGTCGACATCCAGGCCCGCATCACGCAGATCAAGGCGCAGGTCGAAGAGACCACGTCGGATTACGATCGTGAGAAGCTGCAGGAACGTCTGGCGAAGCTGGCGGGCGGCGTTGCCGTCATCCGCGTCGGCGGCGTCACCGAGATCGAAGTGAAGGAGCGCAAGGATCGCGTCGACGATGCGATGCATGCAACCAAGGCGGCGGTCGAGGAAGGCATCGTGCCTGGCGGCGGCGTGGCCCTGCTGCACTCCATCGGCGTGCTCAAGAACCTCAAGAGCGACAATCACGACCAGCAGGTCGGCATCGACATCATCAAGAAGGCCCTCACGGCACCGGCGCGCCAGATCGCCGAGAATGCCGGCGCGGACAGCGCCATGGTGGTCGGCAAGCTGATGGAACAGAAGAACACCGGCTGGGGCTACGACGCCCAGAGCGGCGAGTATGTCGACATGATCAAGGCCGGCATCATTGATCCGACCAAGGTCGTGCGCCTTGCGCTGCAGGACGCGGCATCGGTTGCCGGTCTGCTCATCACCACCGAGGCGATGATCGCGGAACGTCCCGCGGCGCCAGCGCCCGGCGCCGATGGGCATGACCATTGAGCTCTGAAGCGAAGGAACGCACCGTGAAAAAACAGAGCGTCATGCAGCAGTTCGAGGACTACCAGGCCCCCAAGGCCGCGGTGTTCTGGCTCTGCGCTGCCAGTGCGATCGCCACGATGGTTATCGGCTTTTCCTGGGGCGGCTGGACCCTGGGCGGCACCGCGCAGGAGATGGCCACCAAGGCTGCCTCAAGCGCCCGTGCCGAAGTGGCGGCGGCCGTCTGCGCGCAGGGCTTCATGAGAGGGCCTGACGCAACGGCGCAGCTTGCCACGCTCAAGGGCACGGATAGCTGGAAGCGGAGCGCGATCATCGAAGCCGGTGGCTGGGTCACCATGCCGGGCGCCGACAAGCCGGTCTCCGGCGCGGCCGATCTCTGCGTCCAGCACCTGACGACGTCCTGAAAAATATGGGCTGAAATTCCGGTTAACCCCGGAAACACTCCGCGGTCTTCCGTTGGCGGATGACATCGGCTGCGCCTTCATCGGCGGCGCCGACTACGTTGCGGGAGACTGCGTGCGGCGGGCTCCGCGGTGATGTGAGGGCATTCAACTGCCCTCTTTTCACCTGTGCGCCTGTTACAGGGCGCCGGCCCGCCGCTAGTATTGGCCTTTGGGATATTGGGCTCAGAGTGACCCCGATTTAACGCCACTTTCGATGCGGTGGTTGGGTTGCGAAGAGATCGCCATCCTTTGAGACGCCCGCTGACGCGGGCTCCTCAGGATGAGGTCCGTTTTTTGTTCCTGCCGACAGTATTCTCCCCCCGTCAATTCGGTGTATGTTGGCGCCATAGGTTGTGTTCACAACAAAGCGCGCCAGCGCTGCCGTGAAACGCGCCGCAAGGGGAGGAACCAATGCGCCGGACCATCAAGGCAGAACCGTTCATCATTGCATCGCTTCTGGCCGGCACGGCCATGGTGCTGCTCTCAGGTGCCGCACGGGCGGCGGACAATCCCGCGATCGCGCCTGTTATCAAATGCGAGGCGCTGGCGGGCTTCAGCGTGTTCGGCTCGACCATGGTGATCGAGAAGGTCGATGCGGTGGCCGAAGCACCGGCTGGAACCGTGCAGGAGCGCCCGCCGGCGCCGGACACCGTGAAGGTGAAACTCCCTGCAAACTGCCGCGCGGAAGGCATCATCGACAAGCGCGTCGGCGGCGATGGAAAAAACTATGCGATCGGCTTCGCGATCGCGATGCCCGACCAATGGAACGGCCGGTTCCTGTTCCAGGGCGGCGGCGGCCTGAACGGCTCGATCCGCCCGCCGCTGGGACCGCAGGCCACTGGCGACACACCGGCGCTGGCGCGCGGCTATGCCGTCGTCTCGACGGATAGCGGCCATCAGGGCGCCCCGTTCGACGGCTCGTTCAATCGCGACCAGGAAGCGGCGATGAACTTTGCCCATGGGTCCGTCGGCAAGGTGACGGCGGCGGCGAAGGCGGTCATCGCGCGCTATTACGGCAAGCCGCCGGCGCGCTCCTATTTCGTCGGCTGCTCCACCGGCGGGCGCGAGGGCATGCTGGCTTCGCAGCGTTATCCCGGCGAGTTCGACGGCATCGTCGCCGGCGCTCCGGCGATGAACACCGGCCGCTCCAATCTCGGCCTCGCCTGGGCCAACTACCTCTTCACGCAGATCGCGCCCAAAGGCGATGACGGCAAGCCGGTACCGGCTCGCACTTTTTCGCCGTCCGATCGCAAGCTCGTGACCGATGCCGTCGTCGCTGCCTGCGATGCGAAGGACGGTCTCAAGGACGGCATGATCTTCAACACCCGCCAGTGCAATTTCGATCCGGCGACGCTGGCCTGCAGCGGCGCCAAGACCGATGCCTGCCTGGCGCCGGATCAGGTGAGCGCGCTGGCCAAGGGAATCGCCGGGCCGAAGAACTCGCGCGGCGCGCAGTCCTATCCCGCCTTCCCGTGGGATAGCGGCATCGCCGCCGAGCGCGTCGCCATCCCCGGCCTTCTCGTCACCGGCGCCAAGAGTCCCGTCCTTCCCGCGTTTCTCGAGACGATCGATGTCGATGCGATGGAAGACCGGCTCGCCACGGACGGCATGGACCGCCTGCAGGCCACGGCGCACTGGACCAATCTCAACAGCTATTTCGCGCGCGGAGGCAAGATTCTCTTCTATCACGGGGTCAGCGACCCGTGGTTCTCGTCCAATGCCACTGTCGAGTATTACGAGCGCATGGCGCAGAGTTCGGGCGGGATGCAGCAGGTGCGCGCGAACGCCAGCCGCGCCTTCCTCGTTCCCGGCATGGGGCATTGCACCTCGGGCGCCGCGACCCTCGACCAGTTCGACCTGCTGCAGGCCGTCGTGGAGTGGGTCGAGGACGGCAAGGCGCCCGACCGCGTGACCGCCACCGGCCCGGCCTTCCCCGGCCGCAGCCGCCCGCTCTGCGCGTGGCCGCAGCACGCGGTCTACAAGGGGCAGGGCGATCCGGAGAACGCGGCGAGCTTTGACTGCCGGGAGTGAGAAGGTTTAGGTGACGATGCAGCCTCAGGCTGCATCGTCACGTATCTGATCCTGGGTGGGCCGCACCGTCGTTGTGCCCACGTACAGGTTCGCGGCAGGGACAGCGGGCCATCGGCACGCTCATGAGCACGGCAAGCCGGTCCTGTTAGTCGCACTGGAGCGTCTCGGTCTTTGGCGCTTCTTCCGGGCGGATGCCCGATTCTGACTTGTCTCCACGCCGAAGAAATAATCGAACTGGGCATGTTGCCTCCATGGCGCGTGTGGAAACACGGTGCGTTAAGTGCTTTGGCGATTTTCTTGCCAATAAGGGCAGCGCAGCAGTTGGCGGGATTCATGCTGTTTCAGTGAGATATCTGATCTCTGTACCCCGGTGCGCTGAGTATTTCGGCAGCGGCAGGACAGACGCTCATGTTCAGAACAACTGGCGCCGTTCTTGACTGGAATATCCGATAGGTAATAAATTACTTACATACGGTGTGTATGCGGCGCCTAGATGAAAATGCCGCAGGCGTAATCGGGAGCGGTCGAATGACAGCTGTCACTCTCAGGGAAACCACGGGCCGTCCAGGCAGAACGAATGGATGGAGCAATGCCTCTTCCGGCATGCTGGACGAGCTTCTGACCAAGGCGCGCGGTTTCGGCTTCGAGTTTTTACGGACGAATGCCGACGGCACCATCGATGCCGATATCTGCAATCATCTGGATCTTGCGCTGATATCGTCGGCGGAGCTCGGTGCCTCGGATGCCGAGCTGCGCCGTTTCTATGACTCCTATGTGCCGCGCTGGCCGCTGGAGCCTGTCGCACCGATCAGACGGCCAATCACTGGCGCGGACTGGCATCTGCATCTGGGCGATCGCCGCTACGAGCCGGAGTACCGTCAGTTCTTCGCCGACGAGGTCAGGCGGCTCGGT
This sequence comes from Alphaproteobacteria bacterium, assembly GCA_965279355.1. Taxonomy (GTDB): domain Bacteria; phylum Pseudomonadota; class Alphaproteobacteria; order CACIAM-22H2; family CACIAM-22H2. The sequence goes on from OZ257155.1 coordinate 3,404,513, forward strand.
CCGGCGGATGCCGTCCGGCAGTATCTGCCGGTTTTCATCGAAGGACCGGCGTCCAGCGCGTATCACGCAATGATCCGCGTCTCCTACGCGTGCCTGCGCGGGGACGCGACCGAAGTGGCTCTTGGCCTGGCCTATTGGGCGGCGACGTTTCTGCGGTTTCCACGGAGCGAAACAGGGCGACCGTTCTCCAGCCGGCCCGCCGATGCGCTGAAGCGGATGCGCGACGACGAGAGATTCAGAAAGATGCCGCATAAGGGCATCGGTCTGTGGTCGCGGATGAACATGATGGGGTCCGAGCCGGCGTTCTCGCCGGTGATCGACTGGCTTGCTGTCGCGCCGGAATCGCTGGCGACTCTTGCCGCGGACAGTCTGGCGCTTTACGTCAATACCAACGACATGCGCGCGCTTCATGCGATGACCGCGTGCCAGGCGCTGCGCGAGCTGCTGCCCTATCTCAGCCCCGAGGACGAGATCGTGGCAATCCGCTATCTCTGGCAGGCCATCGCATCCGTCTACGGCCTCATGGGCTTTCTGGAGCCGACACCCAGCAACGAGTTGGACCGGCTCCGGGATTTAAGCTGTCCGTCCTGGGATGAGATCAAGGCGGCAGCGACGAAGTCCCTCGATGAGCATGATCTGAAGATTGCGTTTGTCATGTCCGAAGAAGAGAAGGCTTACGGAGAACCGCTCTATCGTCTGGCATCGGCCCGGCGCATGAAACTCGCGCCCGGGTTCTAGATCTTGAGTGTCCGAGAAGGAGAGCCGGTGAGTGGAATTGACCAGTTCCGTGCCCTGTCCCAGGCGGAGCGCGACGCAGCCTATAACAATGGAGCGGCGGTCAAAGACAGTGTGCTTTGGAGGGCCCGGTGGCAGGAGCAAGGGGCTGCGATCCGCGCCTCCCGATGCAATCACCCGGATCTCCGTTACGGCAGTCGCGAACGGACGAGCATAGATCTCTACCTTGCCGACGGCGCCGAGCGCACGCTCGTTTTTATTCACGGCGGCTATTGGTATATGAACTCGAAGGAGATGTTCGGGTTCATCGCGCCGGGGCCGCTTTCCATCGGCCTGAATGTCGCGTTGATCGGATACACGCTGGCGCCTGAGGCAGGCATTACCCAGATCGTCGGCGAAATCCGCCAGGCGATGGCCTGGCTGAAGACCAACCTGTCCCGGTTCGGCTGCGATCCCGGCAAACTTGTCGTCGGCGGATGGTCGGCGGGCGGTCATCTGGCGGCCTCGGCGATGATCGCCGGCGATGTCCCCCACGGCCTGTCGATCAGTGGCGTTTTCGACCTGGAGCCGATCCGCCATACCTACCTGAACGAAAAGCTGTCCATGACCCCGGACGAAGCGGCGCTCAACAGCCCCAATCGTTTTCTCCCCAGGAAAGCCGGCCGTTTCCTGATCTGCGCCGGCGGCGACGAATTGCCGGAGCTGCGACGGCAGAGTGTCGACTTCGCAGCCGAGTGGACGCGATCCGGTCTTAGCGCGACGCAGGTGGAGATTCCGGGACTGCACCATTTCGCGATGATGGAGGAACTGGCAAAGCCGGGTGGAAAGGTGCTGACGCTGCTTTCCGATTTTCTGGCGTCGCCACATCCGTCATGACTGAGCCCGGTCTGCTCGGCCTCAGCGCGTGCCGGCTGGCGGAACTGCTCCGGGACGGTGCGATCGGCGCCCGGGAACTCACAAACGCCTCCCTGAAAGAGATCGAGGCGAATGATCGCGACCTGAAGGCATTCATCACCGTTGATGCCGACGCGGCGATGGGCGCCGCCGATGCGGCAGATGCATCGAAGCGGCGGGGTGACCTGCTGGGCCGCCTTCATGGCATACCGATCGGAATCAAGGACCTTATCGGGACGCGCGGTCTGCGGACCACGTACGGATCGAGCATCTTCAAGGATAATGTCCCGTCGGAAGACGACCTGGTGGTGGCCCGCCTGCGCCAGGCGGGGGCCATCATTGTCGGCAAGACGAATACGCCGGAGTTCGGATTTGGCGCGATTACGAGCAACCCTCTTTATGGACCGACCTGCAACCCGCACGACCTGACGCGGACAACGGGCGGCTCAAGCGGCGGCTCAGCCGCGGCAGTCTGTGCCGGGATGGTGCCCCTGGCTGTCGGTACGGATTTCGGCGGCTCCGTCCGAACGCCGGCCAGTTTCTGCGGCATCGTCGGCGTTCGGCCGACGCCGGGTGTGATTCCCCACTCGCCCAAGCGGCTGCCGTGGGAGGCCCTCCATGTCTACGGGCCGATGGCCCGCACTGTCGAGGACGCGGCCTTGCTGCTTGAGGTCATGTCGGGCGGCGACGATCACGATCCCATTGCGGCGGGTCGGGCGCCGCTGACGAAGACCCTCGGCCTGGTGGGCGAGGCAAAGCGCAACCGGATCGCCGCCTCTATCGATCTGGGCATCGCGGAGATCGATGTGGAAGTCGCGCGCGTGCTCGAGGGAGCATTGGAGAGCATGAGGCGGGCTGGTCTGTCTGTTGAGACCGTCCGGCCGGACCTGGGCCGTGCGCGCGAAGCCTTTGAGACCATCCGCGCCGCTACCCTCTATCAGTCGCTGGGCGAGCATCTCGACAAGGACCTCACCGAGACGGTGCGTTGGAACGTCGAGCGTGGCCGCGGGCTCAGTGCCAATGAACTGCTGAATGCGGAGATGGAGCGGGGGCAAATCTACCGGCGGATGATCGACCTTCTACAGAGGCACGACCTGATCGTGACGGCGGCAGCGAGCATCCTTCCGTTTCCAAACCAGCAGGGTGGCGTGACCGAAATCAACGGAAAGCCGCTGCGCAACATGATCGATTATCTGACGGTGACTTATGTTTTCTCGCTCGTCGGTCTGCCGGCGCTCTCGCTGCCGGTCGGCTGGAGCCGGGAGGGCCTGCCGGTCGGACTGCAGATCGTCGGCCGGCCGTTCGAGGAGGAGCGCCTTCTGTCGTTTGCCTATTGGCTGCAGGAAGAACTGGATTTCCGCTACCGCGCGCCGAAGCCGATGACAACGTCCACCCTGGCAACAGCCATAAGCCTGCAGTAGCGAATTCATTACAGAACGAGCAGAAGCGATGCGATCCAACCCGCGAATTGAGTTCGAGCTGTCCAGCAAGAGGGCCAGGCTCACCCCGTATCAGGGCAAGCCGCTAATCGTTCACGTCGTGGTCAATATCGAATACTGGCCCTTCGACCAGCTCACGCCGAGAACGATCGTCGTTCCTCCGCACGGCCGCACGCATGTGCCCGATCTCCCCAATTTCTGCTGGTCGGAATACGGTAACCGCTGCGGCATGCCGCGGCTGTTACAAATTCTCTCGTCCAGGAACATTCCGGTCAGCGCCAGCATCAATGCCAGCGTGATCGACGTTTATCCAAGCCTGGCGTCGGAAGTCCGCGATGCGGGATGGGAATTCATCGGGCATGGAATCCATCAGCGGTCGCTGGGGGATGAATCAAAGGAAGGGGATATCATCCGGGGCGCCGTCGACAAGCTGTCGGGATTCACCGGCCGCGCCCCGCGGGGGTGGATGAGCCCCGGCTGGTCGGAGACGTTCGATACGCCCGACCTGCTGCGTGGAGCGGGGATCGAATACGTGTGCCAATGGGTGGTCGACGATCTGCCGACCTGGATTTCCACCCGCCATGGTCCGCTTGTCGCCTTGCCATACGGCCTCGATATCAACGACAGCGTCATCTTCGCCATCGAGAAGCACTCATCGGAGGAAATGAAACTGCGGATCGAGCAGGCCGTCGCGACCTTCGAGAAGGAAATCAAACGTGACGGTCAGCCGCGGGTTCTCACGATTCCCCTGCACCCGCATCTGAGCGGTGTGCCGCATCGGACAAACTATCTTGAGGCGGCGCTGGATATGCTGCTCGCGCGGCCCGACACGGTGTTCCTGGCCGGCAGCCAAATTACCGATTGGTTCACCGCGCAGTCTCCGGCACCGGCCGCGCTCAGGGCGGGTAGCTAGGCCATGCCTGCCGGATCAGCCGAGGCGCTTTGGTCTGCCGTTGACCAGTCGATCCTGTCCAGTGGCGACTTGTTCGAGAGGATCGGCACCGCGACGCGCGACGCCGTGTCCGGCGCCGGTATCCGGCGGGATTCCTACGGCGCCGGGGAGACATTGGCGGCAGGCCTTCTGAAGGAGGCAGCGCAGCGCCTCGATCTTGAGACGCGGGAGGACTGGGCCGGCAATCTCTATTTCACCTATCGTGGCGTCGACCCGGGCCTGCCGGAAGTGCTGGTCGGATCGCATATCGATTCGGTTCCAAGCGGTGGAAACTATGACGGCCTGGCGGGAATCATTGCCGGGCTGGCTTGCGTGTCAGCCCTGAAGCAGCTCGGGCATCGCCCCCTGACCAGTCTGACCGTCATGGCAATCCGCGGTGAGGAAAATGCGTGGTTCGGCGCGCAGCATATCGGCAGTCGGATGGCGCTCGGCAGTTTCGATCCGGAGGCGCTGACGCAGGCAAAGCGCATCGACACCGGCCGGTCGCTGGAAGAACACATGACCGATGCGGGATTCGACCCTGCGCCGGTCCGTGCGCGGACGCGGCTGCTGACCCCGCAAAATGTAAAGGCGTTCGTCGAGCTGCATATCGAGCAGGGGCCGGTTCTCGAACAGCGCGCACTTCCGGTCGGCATCGTGACCGGTATTCGCGGCAACGTGCGGGCGACGAACTGCCGGTGCAGCGGCAGCTACGATCATTCCGGGACCGTTCCCCGCGGTCTGCGGCATGACGCCGTCATGGCCGTGTCGGAACTGGTTATGGAAATGGACCGGTTCTGGACTGACTGCGAGACGCAGCAAAAAGACCTTGTCCTCACCTTCGGAAAATTCGCGACCGACCCGAAGAAGCATTCCGTCACCACGATTCCCGGCGAGGTCGGATTCACCGTCGATGCACGCAGTCATTCCGATGCCGTGCTGTCCCAGACCAGGGACCAGCTGCTGGCGGCAGCCCGGCGGATCGGCGAGACGCGCGGCGTTACGTTCGATCTCGGCCGGTTCTCCGGCAGTCCGGCCGTTGCCATGGACAGCGGGCTGCGGCAGGCGCTCCTGCAGGCGGCCATGGATCTCGACCTTGCGCATATGGAGCTTCCGAGCGGTGCGGGCCATGACGCAGCGGATTTCGGCGATGCCGGAATACCGTCGGCGATGATCTTCGTCCGGAATGCCAACGGCAGTCATAACCCTGATGAGCAGATGAGAATGGATGATTTCCGCGACGGAACGCGCCTCCTTCTGGAGCTTCTTTGCCGCATTCTGAACGAAGGCCCCGGGAGTCAACTAACGTGAAGCCGCATGTGATTGCCCTGGCTGAATTGCCGCCCGCTATCCTCGATACGCTGAACGGAGACGTGGTCATTCACAATTTGTGGAGCGCTAAGGACAAAGCCGGCCTTTTAACCAGTTTGCGCGATGAAGCACGCGGCATTCTGACGACGTGGCAGAAGGGCTTCGATGGGGATGTCATCAGGGCGCTGCCCCGGCTCGAGGTCATTTCCGTCTATGGGACCGGCGAGCAGTCGAATTTCGATCTGGGAGCGGCACGCGAGCGCGGCGTCGTCGTCACGAATACGGCCGCCGACGGAACCGATGCATGTGTTGCCGATCTGACGGTCGGTCTGCTGCTTGGTCTGGCGCGTCGTATCTCCGACGCCGACCGGTTTGTCCGGGCAGGCGAGTGGCCGGGCAGACGTTTTCCGTTGAGCGTGAACGTATCCGGCAAGCGTGCCGGCATTCTCGGCCTGGGCTATATCGGGCGCCAGATCGCGAGGCGCCTGGAAGGCTTCGATATGAAGATCGGCTACTGCAATACGTCCAGGCTGAATAGCGGCGACTATGTTTTTTACCGGACCCCAGCGGAGCTCGCCGCGAACTCCGATTTTCTGATTGTCTCGTGCCGCGGCGGTCCGGAAACGACCGGCCTCATAAACGGCGACGTGCTGACGGCGCTTGGTCCCTCCGGGCTCTACATTCATACCGCCCAGGCGCGGATCTACGACGAAAAGGCGCTTCTGGATGCATTGCGGGAACGCCGGATTGCCGGCGCGGCAATTGACACGTTCGATGACGAGCCGTCGGTCAACCCGGACTTTTTTAAACTGGATAACGTGCTTCTGTCACCGCATGCCGGGGCGAGCACGGGTGAGTTGATTCGGCGGCGTTGTGAGATTGCCGCGGAAAATCTGAAGGCACACTTTGCAGGAACGCCGCTCTCATCGCGGATTGCCTAGCGGGTCAGGCTTTCCTGGCCGGCGGCCGCAGATAGGACATCAGGATATCGTGCGCGTGGCGTGAGCGCTGCGCCTTCCATTTTTTTTGGGAGATATCCTGATGGAAGACCGCGGAAAGCGTGTGCACATAGGCAATGTGAAACCAGCTTAACGCGGCAATGGTCACGTATAGCTGGACCGGATCGATCCCTTTCCTGAAGGTGCCGGCCTTTTCGCCGCGGCGGATCAGGGCTTCAAGAGCATGCCGCATCGGCGACGCCAGCGCCGGAATGCGTTTTGATTTCAGGACCACTTCACCATGCATCAGGTTTTCGTTGGTCAGGAGCGCCGCGAATTCGGGATGGCTGGCAAAATACCGCGCCGTAAAATCGTACAGGCTCAGGATTCCGTCGAGTGGATCGCTGGCTTCCAGATCGAGGATGCTCTCCTGTTCCCGCAGGTCTTTGTAGGCATGCTCCAGAACCGCCAGATAGAGGCCCTTCTTGCTGCCGAAATAATGATAGAGCATGCGGATATTGCATTTGGCGGCCGCAACGACGTTTTCGATGCGGGCGCCACCGTAGCCGGCCCGCGCAAATTCCTTCTGGGCAGCCAGAAGGATCATCTGTCTGGTTCTGGCGCTGTTCCGTCGCTTCGTATGGCGTCCGGCGGAATCGGTCCTGGATCGCATCTCGGTCCTTGAGGTGAACTCACCGCTTATACCAATATCTGCGCCCGGCGGAAGAATGCGCTGCGTCCACAAGGCGCCACCGCGCCTGACGGCTGAATAATTGAGCGTTGATTACAGCCAGCCGCGACGCGACCCGCTATTTTTCGTCGGCTGCTGGTTTCACCGGTGATACCGGCAGTTTCTCCGCCGCCGCGTCCGTCTTCACATGCACGGTGCGCTGCGGGAACGGGATTTCGATGTCTTCGCGGTCGAAGGCCATCTTGATCCGGCGGTTGAAGGCGCGCATCACATTCCATTGCTGGATGCCGGGATAGACGCGGAAGCGCGATTTGATGACCACAGCGTTGTCGCCGAAGGAGTCCACGCCGGCGATCTCGAGGTCGGCGACGATGACCTTGCCCAGTTCGGGATCGCCGCGCAGCGCCTTGGCTTCCTCGTTCAGCACTTCGATCACCCGGTCCACATCCTCGCCATAACCCACGCCGATATTGAACACGGCGAAGGCGAAATCCTGCGTCATGTTGGTGACGGTCTTGATCTCGCTGAACGGGATCGTGTGGACATGGCCGTTATAATCGCGCAGGCGCACCATCCGCATGGTGATCTCCTCGATCACGCCGCCCATGCCGCCGATATTCACCACATCGCCGACGGTGAAGGAATCCTCGATCAGATTGGACACGCCTTCGATCAGATTCTTGACCAGAGTCTGCGCGCCGAGGCCGATGGCAAGGCCCGCGACACCGGCGCCGGCCAGCAACGGTGCGATGTTGATGCCGATCTCCGACAGGATCATCAGGCCGACGAACACGGCGAGCACCACCAGCAGCGCCCGCTGCGCCAGGGTGATCATGGTGCGAAAGCGGGCCGAGCTGCGCGTGCTGGCGTCGCCGAAGGCCAGCGCGATGTAACGCTCCATCGCCGCGGTCAGCAGTTCCCAGACCGCGACCGCGACGACCACAATGGCGGCAATCGAGATCGCGCTGGTGCTGACGCGCTGGCCGACCGGCGTGTCGAACCACGCGATGGAGCGCACGCCCCAGGCCTGCAGGATGACGATAGCGGCAAACACGTAGATGATCGCGACGGCGATGACGTTGAAGATCTGCAGATAGCGGTTGGCGCGCAGTTCCAGGGTCGGGAAGCGCACGCGGATCTCATGGGTGACGCGGAACAGTGCCTCGATGCCGCGCAGCACGAAATGGCTCAGAAGCTGTGCGATGGCGACGGCGGCCACGGTGACGCCCGTGGCCCGCGCCGTGAAGGCGAAGCTGTCGGCTGGATTGACCAGCCAGATGACCAGCACGACGGTCATGTAGAGGACCGCGAAGATATGCCAGTAGGCGGCGAGGAAGCGGCGGAGGCCGCCGAGGCGCCTTGGCGCGTCCGTCTCTGTGTTGCCCATGATCGTGGCGGAGACGGTGGTGCGGTTCTGCAGGATCAGCACGATGACCATCAGGACCACCGCGATGCCGAGCAGCTTCAGGATGGTCTCATGCCCGCCGCGCGGCACGCCGAGCAGCAGCGCCGCCTCGGCGATGAAATAGCCGTACACGGCCAGCGCAACGATGCGGCGGATCCAGACGTAGATGTACGCGGCTGTCTCGTCGGTGAGCGGCGCCAGACGGAGGCCAGGCAGCCGCGGCGACAGCAGGGCGCCGGTGGCGATGGTGATCGCCTGTGTCAGCAGATGGCCGTTGATGAAGGCGAGGGTGACCAGCCGCGCCGTGCGCGACGGTTCCATGACCGTCAAGACGCCGAACGCGACCGCGGCGAAGACGACGACCGGCAGGGCGGCGATCGCGGTGTTGAGCAGCGCATAGGGCAGGCGCATCCAGTTCGCGCCGGCGGCGAGCGCTTCGATCCAGCGGCGCGGCCGGATCAGGATGCGGCCGACCGCATATTCGGCCAGCCATGCCGCCAGCATCACGACAATCAGCTTGCCGAGGATCTCGAGCAGCCGGTCGCGGCTGGCGTCGCTCCTGAATTGCTGGGTCGCCCAGGACCACAGGCGCGGCAGATCGCCCAGGACGCCGGCGGCCTGGAACAGGGACTCACCGACACTCGCCACCTGGTCGGAGAGGGATTCGAGGAAGCGCGAGGCGACGCGATCAGGAATCGTCGGCTGCTGCGGCGCCACGGCACGCTGCGCCTCTACCAGGCCGCGCAGCTGCTCGATGAATTTGTCGCGCGCGACGGGGTCCTGCAGGGTGGTGAGCAGGTTCTCGATCTGCGCGGCATCCATCGGTGACGCGGCGGCTGGTGCCTGCGCCCATGCCTCTGAGAGGAAGGGGGCCGGAGAAACCGCCATCGTGAGAAGGAGCGCGAGCAGCGCGCGGCGCAGAATATTGAGGGGGACCGAAAACATCGGGCGACTGTAACGAGGGCGGGCGGGGCTGTCAGCCCGTCAGGCGTGACGCCAACCTGTCACTCGATGCCCGAAATTGAACACTTGCGGATGCAGAAGCTCGGCCAGGATTTCCAGCGAGTCGACGAGGCGCGGGCCCGGCCGGTTGAAGTACTGGTTGCCGTCGGCGAGGAACACCCTGCTGTCGCGGACCGCGCGCAGGTGTCGCCATTCGGGACGGCTGGTTAGCGGCCCCAATTCCGCCTGCGTGCGGTCGATGTCGAAGCCGCAGGGCATGACGAGAATGATATCGGGGTCGGATGCCTGGAGTTCGTCGAATGTCATCCACGGCGAATGCTGCCCGGCGATGCCGAAGAGATTGGTGCCGCCGGCCATCGCCACCAGTTCCGGCACCCAGTTGCCGGCGGCCATCAAGGGCTCGATCCATTCGATGCAGGCAATCGTGGGCCTGTTGGGGATCCTTGCCGCGCGCTCCGCGATCGCCGCCATGCGTGACTTCATCGAAGCGATGAGAGCCGCGCCGTTCTCATGCCGGTTCAGCGCGGCGGCGACACGTTCGATGTCGGCGTAGATATCGGCCAGCGCGTTGGGGGTCAGGGTCACGATCTGCGGCCGCGTGCCGGTCCATTCGGCGAGCGCTTCCTCGACATCGCGCGGCGAGACGGCGCAGACCTCGCACTGGGTCTGGGTCACGATGAGGTCGGGTGCCACATCGCGCAGCGCCTGCGGGTCGACGCGATAGACCGACAGCGCCTGCTCCAGCAGCGTCTTCACATCGCGGTCGATGAGGGCGCTGGGGCGGCCGGTGTCGAGCTTCGAGCTTGTGACCGCGGGCAAGGTCAGGACATCGGCGGGGTAGTCGCATTCATGGCTGCGCGCGACCAGCCCATCGCGATGCCCAAGGGCGGTGACGATTTCGGTGGCGCTGGCGAGCAGCGAGGCGACGCGCGGGGTGCTCATGCCCCCTCTGTAACGCATTTCGGCCGATTTGACTTCTGGCGTCCCGCGCCATCAAATAAGGCAAATAAATCAGGGAGGAAAGAATGACGCCCCGCCGTTTCGCCGGCCTTGCCGCCGCTTTTGCGATGGCAGCCTTTGCCGTCACATCTGTTTCATCCGCGCAGGCCCAGCCGCTGGAGAAAGTCTCGATCGGCGCGCTGCGCCTGTCTTCGTCGGGGGCGGTCTTCATCGCCCGCGAGAAAGGCTATTTCCGCGAGCAGGGTATCGACGTCGAACTGAAGGTCTTCACCGCAGCACAGCAGGTGCCGGTCGCGGTGACCTCGAACGACGCCGATTTCGGCGTCACCGGCCTCACCGCCGGCTTCTACAACCTCGCCGGACGCGGCGCGCTCAGGATCGTCGCCGCGCAAAGCCGGGAGGAGCCGGGCTACCAGCTCGTTGCCTACATGGTGACCAACAAGGCCTATGAGAGCGGCTTCCGGGGGCTGAAGGATTTCGCCGGCAAGCGCGTCGCGATGACCACGACGGGCTCGACCTTCCATTATTCGCTGGGCCTGCTGGCGCAGAAATACGGCTTTGATGCAAAGAGCGTCAGCCTGGTTCCGCTGCAGACCCTGCCGAACATGGCCGCCGCCTTCAAGGGCGCGCAGGTCGACGCCACCCTGGCGCCGGTCACCATCGCGCGCCAGCTTGAGGCGGATGGCGCCGGCCGCATCGTCGGCTGGGTCGGCGACGAGACGCCGTGGCAGCTGGGCGCGCTCTTTACCAGCCCCCGCATGATCACCGAGCGCCGCCGCACCCTGGAGCGCTTCATCGTCGCCTACCAGAAGGGCTCCCGCGACTATCACCTGGCCTTCAACGCCCGCGACAAGGGCATGGAGGTCCGGGGCCCCGGCTATGACGAGGCCATCGGCATTCTCTCCAAGGTGCTTGAGCAGCCGGTCAATCTGGTCCGGGTCGGCCTGCCCTATGTCGACCCCGAGGGGCGACTGAACGTCGCCGATATCTACAATCAGGTCGCGTTCTGGCAGGGCGCCGGACTGGTTGAGCGGTCGGTTGACGCAAAAGCGATCCTGGAACTCGGCTTCGTAAAGGGGCATTTCAACCTGCCCCGGTAGTGCAAACCGCCGGGAAAGCCGTATATTGGGGGCCTTGGGAGCCTGTATTTAACCAATGGCAGACGACGACGGCATATTCGGCAAGGTGAAGCAGAAGCTGGTCGAGACGAAGCAGAAATGGGCCAGCGAAGGCCGTCTGCTGACCGGGACGACTGCCGATGCCGACACCCAGCGCCTGCCTCCCGGCCAGCGCGAGGTGAAGAACTGGCCGGTGCTGGACCTCGGCGTCCAGCCGCATGTGCCTGTCGAGACATGGGCGCTCAAGGTCGACGGCATGGTCGAGAACCCGATCACCTGGAGCTTTGCCGATTTCAGCGCCCAGCCGCAGGCGCGCCGGCTCTCCGACATCCACTGCGTCACGGCGTGGTCGCGCTTCGACAACACCTGGGACGGCGTCTCGACCCAGCACCTGCTGTCGATCGTCAAGCCGAAGCCCGAGGCGAAATACGTCGTGCAGCATTCCTATGACGGCTACACGACCAACGTGCCCATCGCGGCGTTCGCCGACGAGGACACGCTGCTGGCGTGGAAGTGGGAGAACCAGCCGATCACGCGCGAGCATGGCGGGCCGGTGCGCCTGATCCTGCCGAAGCTCTATCTCTGGAAGAGCGCGAAATGGCTGAAGCGTCTGGAATTCATCAACCGCGACCGCCCGGGATACTGGGAAGAGCGCGGCTATCACGCATTGGGCGATCCCTGGCTGGAGCAGCGCTATAGCTGAGGGACCCCATGGCGGGCGAATGGAGGCTGTGGATGTTGAAGCGACGGGCTGTGTTGCGGACATTTCTGGCGGTGGCGGGCGCCGTCACGACGGCGTCATCGTTTCTGGCGCCGGCGCATGGCAACACGCTGCCGCGTTATCGACGCAGGAGAACGCCCATGACCGCGCATGATTTCGAATTCACCGGCATCGAGGGCGAGAAGCTGCCGATGCGTGCCTGGGCCGGCAAGCCGGTGCTGGTCGTCAACACCGCGTCGTTCTGCGGCTATACGCCGCAATACGAAACGCTGGAACAGCTGTGGGGCAAGTACAAGGACCGCGGTCTCGTGCTGCTCGGCGTGCCGTCGAACGATTTCGGCGCGCAGGAGCCCGGCAGCGGTGCCGAGATCAAGGCGTTCTGCGACACCTACAACGTGTCGTTTCCCCTCTCGCGCAAGGAGAAGGTGGTCGGCGCCGATGCACATCCGTTCTATCGCTGGATCGCCGAGGAACTCGGCGACAGCGGCATTCCGAAATGGAACTTCCATAAATACCTGATCGACGGCGAAGGCCTGCTCGCCGGCGTCTGGCCGTCCGCGGTGCGACCGACGTCGCGCGAAATCACCGACGCGGTCGACACCGCGCTCAAGCCGCGGAAGATCGGCTGACGTCTTCTCCCGCATTCGGGCGGGCGATCCGCGACCGCTTCCTGCTTGAACCTGATACGGCGTTCCTGAACCACGGTTCGTTCGGCACGACGCCGCGCGCGGTGATGGACGCGGCGGAGGCGGGACGCCGTCGCATGGAAGCCAATCCCGACCGTTTCATGCGCGAGATTCTGCCGGGCGCACTTCGCCATTCCGCCGGCAGGCTCGCGCGTTTTCTGGGCGCGGAGGCCGACGATCTGGTGTTCATCGAGAACGCCACATCAGGCATCAACGCCGTGCTGCGCTCGCTGTCGTTCAAGCCGGGCGACGAAATCCTGATCGCGACACACACGTATGAAGCGGTGAGGCAGGCCGTCCGCTACACCGCCGAGCAAACCGGCGCGGTGATGGTCGAGGCGGAGATCGTGCTTCCGGTGGCTGACGAGGCGGCATTGATCTCGCCCTTCGCGGCAAAGCTCACAAACCGCACGCGGCTGCTGATCGTCGATCACATCGCCTCGCCCACCGGCCTGGTCTTTCCCGTTGCCAAGATCGCGGCGCTGGCGCGCAGCCATGGCGCCCGCGTGCTGATCGACGGTGCCCATGCGCCGGGACAACTCGCCCTCGATGTGACGGCGTTGGGTTGCGACTGGTATGTCGGCAACTGTCATAAATGGCTGTTCGCGCCGAAGGGCACCGGCTTTCTCTGGGCCCGGCGCGACACCCACGCCGGGCTTCACCCGCTCGCCATCTCGCACGGTTACCGGCAGGGTCTCGCGATGGAGTTCGACTGGACCGGCACGCGGGATTTTCCGTCGTGGCTGGCGATGGATGCGGCGCTGGATTTCTTCACGGCACTTGATGCCGATCTGGTGCGGCGGCACAATCATGATCTCGTGACGCAATCGGCGGAGCGCATCGCCGCTGCGTGGGGGACATCGGTGGATGCGCCGGCGGCGTTGCACGGCTCGATGATGGCGATCCGGCTGCCTCAGGCGGTTCAGACCGCACATACGGCAACACTTCCTGTGGCGCGATCCTTGATGTCTCTGTTGCTTATGGAGCATCGCATCGTTGCGCCAATCGTACCCATCCAGGAATCCCTGTGGGTGCGTATCTCCGCGCAGGTCTACAACACACCCGACGATTACGAACAATTGCTGGCTGCGGGTCTGCGCATCCACTAGGGTCCCGCGATGATTGTTCCGGCTCCGCGCCCGGGCCTGGCGCTCGCGATCGTCGTCATTCTCGGCAGTGTCTGGGGTGCGGCGTTCTCGCTGATCAAGATCGCGGTCGAAGGCGGCATCTCGCCGTTCGCCTTTATCTGCATGCAGGGCCTGGGGGCGGGCAGCGTGCTTCTCGTCATCAGCATGATACGGCGCGGTGTACCCGCGCTGAGCGCACGTCATCTGCGCTATTACACGATCGTCGGCATTGGCAACACCGCGATTCCCTCTTCAATCGTGGCGATCGCACTCGGCCACATCCCGATGGGCGTTCACGCCGTCATCATGACCTTGCTGCCGATGGTGACCTACGCCTTTGCCTGCACGGTGCGTGTCGAGGCGTTCATGCTGCGCCGGTTTATAGGGCTGATTTTCGGTCTCGGCGGCGCTCTGCTGATACTCCTGCCGCGCGCCAGCCTGCCGTCGCCCGATATGTTGCCCTGGGTGCTGCTCGATCTGCTGGCGCCGGCGATCTATGCCGCTGGCAATATCTTCATGGCGGTGGCGCGCCCGCCCGGCACGGATTCGCTGGTTCTTGGCGGATTTCAGCAGTTCATGGCCGGATTTTTTCTCCTGCCGATTGTGCTGGTCGCGGGGCTTCTGCCGGCCGCCGCCGTGCCGGTGGAGGCTCCCGGTCTCGCCGTGCTCGGCTACATCGTGATGATGTCTTTCGCGGCCCTTCTGTCCTTCGAAGTGATCCGCCACGGCGGGCCGATCATGCTGGCTCTGATGACCTACGTCATGACGCCATCTGGTGTCATCGCCGGCTATTTCATCTTCGACGAGCGGCCCAGCGTGTGGCTGCTCGCCGCCCTTGTCTCCATCATGATCGGGCTGGTGCTGGTTACCTGGCCCACGCGCCCAAGCCCGCCGGTCGCGTGATTCGCAGGCTGGCCCAGCCCGCGTCCATGCACTAGGGTCGCGCCCGAATGTCGTTCACACCCAAGACGCCCGCCGGCCGCGCGATCCTCTCCGTATTCTTCCTCTTTTGTCTCGGAAGCATGTGGGGTATGTCGCCGACTTTCCAGAAGGTCGCGACAGAAGGCGGAATCGCGCCACCGTCCTACATGCTCTGGCTGGGCATTGGCGGTTCGCTGTTCCTGCTGGTGATCTGCCTCATCCGGCGCACGCTGCCGCCGCTGGGGCCGCGCTATCTGGTCTATTACGGCCTCTCTGGATCGGTGAATTTCGGCCTGCCGTTGCTGGTCCAGGCGATCGTGGTCGAGCATGTGCCCATCAGCGCGTATGTGCTGATCCTGACGCTGTCGCCGCTGATGACCTATGTGATCGCGACTGCGATCGGCGCGGAGAAGGCCGCCGCGCGCCGGTTGTTCGGTGTCTGTCTCGGATTCGTTGGCACGCTTCTCATCCTGGTGCCCAGGACCAGCCTGCCGTCGCCCGACATGATTCCCTGGGCCCTGCTGGGAATCCTGACGCCGATCCTTTACGCGACGAGCAATGTGTATATCGGCCACGCGCGGCCGAAGGGTGTCGATTCCCTTGGCCTGGCGCTCGGCATGACGGTGGCGATGATGCTGAGCATGGCGCCCATCGCCTTCATCCACGGGGACATCTACGTGCCGGAATGGCCGCTGCGGCTCGCCGATGCGGGCGTGATCGGTCATATCCTGACCACCGGGCTCGGCACGCTGATCCTGTTCGAACTGATGCGGCTCGCCGGGTCCGTCTACATGTCACAGGTGTCGTACCTGATGACACTGGTCGGCATGATCTCGGGAGTTTTGCTGTTCGACGAGGTGCCGAGCCCATGGATCTGGGCCGCGTCGGCTGTCGTCATTGCCGGACTCGCGCTGGTGACCTGGCCGAAGCGCGCGGTACCGCCGCCTGTCGTCAGCGCTGCGCCCGGATAAAGTCGCGGACCTTCGGCAGGATCTCGCCGCGCCAGCGTTTGCCGTTGAAGATGCCGAAATGACCGACATTCTTCTGCAGCAGGTGCAGCCGCTTTTCCGGCGGCAGGCCGGCGCAGAGATCGTGTGCCGCCACGGTCTGACCGGGGCCCGAAATGTCGTCGAGTTCGCCTTCGATGGTCATCAGCGCCGTCTGGGTGATGGCGCGCGGCTCCACCGGCGAGCCGCGCCAGGTCATGGTGCCGCGCGGCAGCGCATGATCCTGGAAGGCGACCTTGATGGTCTGCAGGAAGAACTCCGCCGGCAGATCCATGACTGCCAGATATTCATCGTAGAATTTGCGATGCGATTCCGCGTTATCGCCGTCGCCTTGCACGAGATGGTGGAAGTGACGGACCGCGGAACCCAGATGCCGGTCGGCATTCATCGCCATGAAGCTGGTCAGCTGCAGGAAGCCGGGATAGACGCGACGCATGAAGCCCGGGTAGCTCGCGGGCACATGCGAGATGACGGTGCGCTCGAACCACTCGATCGAGCGTTCCTGGGCATGACGATTGACGCGCGTGGGATTGATCCTTGTGTCGATCGGGCCGCCCATCAGGATCATCGATTTCGGGGCCTGCGGATGGCGGTCGGCCGCCATGATCGAGATCGCCGCCAGCACCGGCACCGAAGGCTGGCACACGGCGATGACATGCACGTCGGGGCCCAGACGCTGCAGAAAGCCGATCACGTATTCCACGTAATCGTCGAGATTGAACGTACCGTGTTCCAGCGGCACTTCAGCCGCGTCGATCCAGTCCGTGATGTAGACATCGTGATCGGGCAATAGCGCTTCAACGGTCCCGCGCAGCAGCGTTGCGTAATGCCCGGACATCGGCGCCACGACCAGCACGCGCGGATCGTTGTGGGTGGTGTCGCGCTTGAAATGGATGAGATCGCAGAACGGCCGGCTTTCGACGGTCTCCAACTGCACCGGTACGGCGGCCCCGTCAATCAGGGTCTGCGGCAGTCCGAATTTCGGTTTGGTGTAATGGCGGGTGGACCGCTCGATGATCTCGGCGCCGGCAGCCACGACCCGGCCGAGACCGGTATAGGACATCGGCGAGAGCGGGTGGCTGAACACCTGCTGCATGGCTTCCGCGGTAAGCCTGAGCGGCTTCATCGCCGCGCGATTGATGTCGTAGAAGTGATAGAGGAACACGCGTGAGATCCTGGGGTTGCTGTCTGCGACTCCGTCGCCGCGAATACGGCAACGAACATTATCTCTCTTTCGCGCTTCCCCTGCCTCGACCTTTCTGATGACAACTTTTGGCGTTGTCGAGCTTAAAGCCGCTGGCGGATGGCGGCAACGACGCGTTCCGGCGGCGTTTCGTGCGTGAAATGGGTCAGAAAGCGCCCCTCGCGATCCATCAGATAAAGAAACGCCGAGTGGTCGACGAGATAGTTCGGGTTGGTGGCCCGGTCCGCCGCCGCCTTGTAGTAGACGCGATAGGCGCGGGCCACGGCGGCGATGTCCTCCTCGGTTCCCGTCAGCCCGACGATGCGCGGCGAGAAATGATCGACATAGGACCGCAGGACTTCAGGCGTGTCGCGCCCGGGATCGAAGGTAATGAAAATCGCCTGCAGCGAATCGGCATCGGGACCGAGCCGCTCCAGCACTTCGGCAAACAGCGTCAGGCCAAGCGGACAGATGTCCGGGCAGAACGTATAGCCGAACTCCACGAGCATCAGCTTGCCGCGGAAGTCCGCATCGGTTCGCGGCTTCCCATCCTGATCGATGAGGCGGAACGGTCCGCCGATGCCGGGATCGGTAATGGTGCGAACAGCCGCGGGGATGTCGCCGCCGGAGGATATATAGCGGGCGCCGACGCCAAGACCGACGCCGCCGATGATGGCGATCACGATCGCGATAAGACGGCTGCGCTTTAGTCCCAGCACGATACGTCCCGAAAAGTGAAGTCGGACCGGCTTGTGCCGTTATTTCGCCTGGCCGGCGCGCTCGCGGCGCCAGCCCTGCGTTTCCATGCAGCGGCGATAGGTATCTGACCGCGCGGACGAGATGCCGGACTGCGCGCGGCCTGCGCCCTCGCCGCGGAAATCGTCGACGAATGCATAACCGCCGGATTCCCGTTCGCAGCTGGCGCGGGCGTAGCGCAGTTCTTCCGCGCTGGCACCGTCCTTCACCCATTCGGTGGTGGGCGCAAAACAACCGGCCAGCAGCGTCGACAGGGCAATCACAAACAGTGTCCGCAAAGGCTTAGTCCCGATCATGCCGCAAGATCTCCCAATCCGCGCTTAGTAGCACGCTTGACGCCTTGAAGCCATGGGCGGTAAAGCCAAGGGATGAGGACAAATTCCAGGCAGATCCGTCTCGTCCTGGCCGCAGGAACGATAGCGGCGATGACCGCTGCCGTGCCGGCCACGGCGCAGATCGGGATCGACATCTATCAGCGCTCGCCGGTCGCGGACGCGGCAGCGCGCGGCGACGCCAACCGCCTGCGCGGTTACCTGACCAATGGCCAGTCCCCCAACATTTACGACATCGACGGCCGGCCGGCCGTCATGCTGGCGGCAATCGGGAACTATGTCGATGTGATGGAAGCGCTGGTGGATGCAAAAGCGCGCTGCGACGCCACGGACAAGATCGGCACCACAGCCCTGCTGGTGGCCGCTGACCGCGGCTATGACCAGATCATCGAGCAGCTGATCCGCTGCAAGGCCAACCTCAATCTGGAAAACCGCCAGGCGGGACTGACGCCACTGATGCTGGCGGCGCAGAAGGGGCATCTGCGCACGGTTCAGCTTCTGGTGCAGGCGGGGGCCAATCTCAACATCCAGGATCGCACCGGCCGCACTGCCCTGGAATGGGCGGAGATCAACAACCGCAGACCCGTTGCCGACTTCCTCCGGCGCTCCGGCGCTAAATCCTGACAGCAATTTCCTTCGGGGTTTGAGTCTGGCCCGTCGTTGACGGAATCCGTCCCGGCGTCCATGTTCGGCGTCATGCCGCTGCTGGTTCCGCCGTCTCCCGTCGACCCTCTGATCATCCTGTTTCTCGGTCTGGCGCTCGAAGCGCTTGTCGGCAGCATGGGCCTGGTGTTCCGGCTGGTGCCGCATCCGGTCGCGGCGCTGAGCAGATTCATCGAATCGCTGGAACGCCGGCTGAACCGCGAGGAACGCAGCGAAGAAACGCGCGCGCGGCGCGGCGCGGCGCTGACCGTCTTCATCGTCATCCTGGCGGCATTGACGGGCTGGGCGGTGCTGCTTGTCATCCGTGGCTTTACATTCGGCTGGCTCGTCGAACTCTTCTTCATCGCGACATTGATCGCCCAGCGCTCTAGCTATCGCCGCGCCGTCAGCGTGGTGAGGGCGCTGGAGCGCGGCGGACTGGCGGAAGGTCGCGTCGTGGCAAGCGGCGTGATCGGGCGCGCGACGGATTCGCTCGACGAGCAGGGCCTTTCCCGCGCGACCATCGAGGTGCTGTTCCGCAATTTCGCCGATCGCGCCATCGCACCGATCTTCTGGTACGTGATCGCCGGTCTGCCCGGCCTCTTTGTCTCGCGCGCCATCGAAACACTCGACCGGCGGATCGGACATTCCGGGGCGCGTTATGTCGCGTTCGGCCGCGCGACGGCGCGCCTGGATACGGTCCTCAATTATATCCCTGCGCGCCTTGCCGGCCTCATCATCAGCATCGCTGCTGCGTTTACACCAACGGCAACGCCGCTGGGCTCGTTTCGCATCATGTGGCGCGATGCGGAGAAACATCGTTCGACCAATGCCGGCTGGCCCGAAAGTGCCGCGGCGGGCGCGTTGGGCTTGAGCCTCGGCGGGCCGCCGCCGGTCGGCGGCGACGGCCGCGAGCCCTGGGTTGGCGACGGCCGTGCGCGGGCGACAATCGCGGATATCAGGCGGGCGCTGTTTCTGTTCGTTGCCGCGTGCCTGTTTGCGGCACTGCTGGTCGGTATCCTCGCGGTTGTGCGCGATGCCGCCATCGACTACTAGAGGCGCGCATGAGCGATAACAACGCCGTCACCGCCAGCTTCGACGAAATCCGCACACTCGTGCGCGAACTGCCCGGTCCCGACCTTGCCGCCAAAACCGCTGCGGTGGAACGGCTCGCCGCCCTGAAGGCGTCCGGCACGCTGGGCCGGCTTGAAGACCTGTGGATCTGGCTGGCAACCTGGCAGGGACGGCCGCAGCCCAGGATCGATCATCCGCGGGTCTGTATCTTCGCCGGCAATCACGGTATTGCCGCGCGTCAGGGTAGCCGTGCCGACCGCAAGGCGGCGGCGCAGGCGGTGCGCGACATGACCGAAGGTCGCGCCGGCGTGCATCGCCTCTGCGACGTCCTCGACGCCGATCTGCGCGTCTTCGAGATGGCGCTCGACCGGCCGACCCGCGATTTCACCGAGAGCACGGCGATGTCGGAGAACGACTGCGCGCGCGCCATGGCCTACGGGATGATGGCGGTCGAGCCCGGCCTCGACGTGATCTGCCTTGGCACCGTCGGTGACGGCAGTGCCGAAGCGGCGGCCGTGCTCGGGCATCTGCTGTTCGAAGGCGGCGAGGTGCCGGAT
Source organism: Alphaproteobacteria bacterium (assembly GCA_965279355.1). Classification (GTDB taxonomy): domain Bacteria; phylum Pseudomonadota; class Alphaproteobacteria; order CACIAM-22H2; family CACIAM-22H2. The sequence continues at coordinate 3,424,904 of OZ257155.1, forward strand.
GAGATTGAGGCGACCGGGCCGATCATCGCCAAGGCCGTGGCGCGCCATCGCGCCGTGCAGGGCGATCCGCTGAAGCTGTTGGCGGCGATCGGCGGCCATGAACTGGCGGCGGTCGCCGGCGCGATCATGGCGGCGCGCCTGGCCCGCATTCCCGTGATCATCGGCGGGCACGGGGCGCTGGCGGCGGCGGCGGTTGTCTGGTCGCTGGACCGGCGTGGCGTCGACCATTGTGTGGTTGCCCATGCCCGCGCCGAAGATGAGTATGTGCTGGAGCGACTGGGCCAGCGTGCGCTGCTGGATTTCGCAATCGACGACGATGGCGCGAGTGCGGCCCTGCTGATCCCGCTGCTGCGGACCGCCATCGCCTGCTACGCCGAGAGCGCGTCCGCGTAGACCTGCATCTTCAGGACACGAGGGAAACGTCTATTCGCCACTCTGCAAAAGCTGGCCGCGCACGCGCGCCTCGCGGAACGCCAGCATGAACAGCATCAGGCCGATGCCGAGATAGACGACGTTGAGGGCAACGGCCTTCACGATGAGGTCGAGGCGGAATGTGTTCTCGAGCATGATGGAGCGCATCCCCTCGAACACGTAGGTCGGCGGGATCGCCCAGGCGATGGCCTGCAGCCACTCCGGCAGAATGGTGATGGGATAAAAAACGCCGGCCAGCGGCGACAGGATGAAGATGGCTGCCCAGGCGAAGCTCTCCGCCGCCAGACCGAAGCGGATAAGCGCGGCGCTGATCATCAGGCCGACGGCCCAGCCGGTCATCATCAGCACGACATAGAAGGAGAGCAGCGGCAGGCCCAGTGAGAAGACCGAATAGTGAAAGAGCGGGATGGCGATCAGCGCCGCCGGCAGGACGCCGAGCAGGGAGCGGATGATCGACATGATCATCAGGGCCGCCGCATATTCCCCTGGGCGCAGCGGCGAGACGAAAAGATTGGCGAAGTTGCGCGACCACATCTCTTCCAGCAGCGAGAGCGTCAGTCCGAACTGGCCGCGGACCAGCACATCCCAGAGCAGGATGCCGCCGATCAGCACGCCGCCGGCGCGGAACACCCAGTTCGACTGCGTCGCCAGGAAGTCGTTGATGAAGCCCCACAGGATCATCTGCATCAGCGGCCAGTAGGCCAGCTCGAAGAGCCGCAGCCACGAGCTGCGCATCAGGTACAGGTGCCGCAACAGGATGGCATTGATGCGCCGCATCCGGTCGGCCGGTTTGAAGCCAGGCGCTTCAGTAATCGTGGTCATTGCGCGGCCTCGGCCGGGTGGCGGCGATCACGGGCGATGTCCAGGAAAACATCTTCCAGCGTGCTGCGTCCGAACCGCGCGATGAGCGCAGCGGGCGATCCGCGATCGACGATCCGGCCGTCCTTCATCATCAGCACGTCGCCGCACAGCCGTTCGACTTCCATCATATTGTGCGAGGCGAGCAGGATGGAGGCGCCGGTCTCGGTCGCGTAACGCTCGAGATAGGAGCGCACCGAGTCTGCCGTGTCAGGATCGAGGCTCGCCGTCGGCTCGTCGAGCAGCAACAGCTCCGGACGGTTGAGCATGGCCTTGGCCAGCGCCACACGCGCTTTCTGTCCCGAGGACAGGCCACCGGCCTTGCGGTCGAGCAGCGCCTCGAAATCGAGCTGGACCGCCAGTTCGCGGATCCGCTCGGCCGGGCGCTTGAGGCTGTAGAGCATGCCAAAGACCATCAGGTTCTCGCGAACCGTCAGGCGGTGCGGCAGGTCGACATAGGGCGATGAGAAGTTGAGGCGCGGCAGGACACGATAGCGATGCTTCAGCATGTCCTCGCCCAGCACGCGGATCGTGCCGGCGGTCGGCATCAGCAGGCCCAGCAGCATGGTGATGGTGGTGGTCTTGCCGGCGCCGTTGCCGCCGAGCAGGCCGGTGATCTGGCCGCCGGAGACGGAGAAGCTGACGTCGTCGACCGCCGTCACGGTGCGGTAGCGCTTGGTGAGACCGTGGACCTCGACGACAACCGGGGCCGGCGACGCCATGTCAGTAGGCGTTGCGGTTGATTGCCGCGAACGGCGTGAGGGCCAGGATCTTCAGGTCGAACCACAGCGACCAGTTGTCGATGTAGTAGAGATCGTGCTGCACGCGCTGGCGCATCTTCTCGGGCGTGTCGGTCTCGCCGCGCAGGCCGTTGACCTGCGCCCAGCCGGTGATGCCGGGCTTCACGCGATGGCGGCTGAGGTAATCGTCGATGACCTTGGCGTATTGCTCGTTATGGGCGACGGCGTGCGGGCGCGGCCCGACCAGCGACATCTCGCCGCGCAGCACGTTGAACACCTGTGGCAGTTCGTCGAGGCTCGTCTTGCGCAGGAAACGGCCGACGCGGGTGACGCGCGGATCGTTGCGTGTCGCCTGCGGCACCACGCTTTCGTCGGTGAGCTGCACCTGCATGGTGCGGAATTTCCACACCACGATCGCATTGTTGTTGAAGCCGTAGCGCCGCTGGCGGAAGAACACCGGCCCCGGGCTGTCGAGCTTCACCGCCAGCGCGATCATGCCGATGACCGGTAGCAGCAGGACCGTGAGGATCGCCGCGAGCACCCGGTCCTCGAAATTCTTGGCGACCAGGCTCCAGCCCGAGAGCGGGCGCTCCAGCACCGACAGCATGGGAATGCCGGCAACCGGCAGCACGCCGCGCACCGGCAGCATCGAGCCGACATATTCCGGGCAGAGCTTGACGTCGTTGGGAAGCACTTTGAGCTTCTTGATCAGTTCCTGCAGATACGCCGTGGACCGCCAGGGAACGGCGACCAGGACCTCGTCCACCGGATAGATGCGCACGAAGCGCACCAGATCGTCGACGGACCCATGCACCTTGTGGCCAACGACACTGGACGGCAGCCGTTCCCAGTCGTCGTCGAACACGCCCACGACGCGGTACTGCGTGCGCGCCTGCGCCTCGATCTGGCGGATGAGGTGCTGCCCTGCATCGCCGGCGCCGATGATGGCGACGGCTTTCACCAGCAAGCCGTGCCGGCGCCAGCGGTCGATCTGCATCAGGATCAGCAGCCGCATCAGGATGAAGCCGGCAAGGCTGAAGGCGAACCAGCCGATGGCGAAGGCGCGGCTGAACGCGACCGATGTCTGGGTGAAGTAGGCCAGCGCGATGAGGGTCAGCATCACCGCCGTCCACGCCATCGACATGCGCCCGATCTGCAGCGCCAGCCGCGGCAGGTCGTCGAACACGTAGAGCCGCGCGATCTGGAAATAGATGACGCACAGCAGGATCGCGACCACGATGCCGATCACGTAGAGATCGGGAATGAACACCGTGTCGTGGCGCAGGAAATACGAGAAGACGGCGCCAAGCACGATCACGCTCACGTCGACCAGCCGCAGGCCGCCGAGGAGAATCGTCTGAAGGTCGGCAGCGGCAACGCGCTGGTTGCGGATCATGTGAGCGGACGGCCCGGTCGGGTGCGGATAAGTGGCGGGCAGAATAGGGCAATCCGCCCGGACAGGCAAAGCGCGGAAACCGTTAAGTTTTTTGCCCCTGTCCGGCCGCCGCCGGAGTTTCAATTCCATGCATAAGATGAGCGAACTGAGCGAACTCCCGTCCTCCCGTCCGCCGCTATTCGGTCTCGTTCCACTTCTCGACCCACTCGACATAGATGCGGGCGATGGCGCCGTTGTGGTCGCGCCGGGCGTGCGGGACGGCTACCGGGACATGCTTGATCCGCAGGACCCGGACCATTTCGAGATCGCCGCTGTCGTTCCCGACCACGATGCGGTCGCCGGGGGAGGGAAGCTGGACGAATTCATGGTCGCCCCGGTTGCGGAGCTTCTTATCAGGCGCAATCTCGACGACATGTCCCCGGACCATGCAGCCCCCCGATCCCGTTGGTGCGGATCAGGATAGTCCCGTGTCCTGGGAGGGGCAATTGGCCGCTATTGCGGCCGGTGCAGCCACCAGGCGTCTTCGTTGATAGAGTAGATCGGCCGGTAGTGGCGGATGACGGTGGCCGGCACCACCTGGGCGATCTGGTTGTCGAGGATCATGGTGCGGTCGGGCAGGTAAACGGCCAGCACCGCATGCGGAACCTTGAGATTGAGATCGTCGACAATGACGACTCGCAGCTCGTCACGGGCGAAGCCCAGCTCGCGCAGCGACAGGAATTTGGCGATCGCGTAGTCCTCGCAGTCGCCGTCGCGGTTCATGAACTGCATCGGCGTCGCCCAATAGTCGGGAACGCCGTAGTTCGTCGGATCTTCGATATAGGGCGCCTTGTTCAGGTATTCGTTAACCCGGGTAAGCTGGGTCAGCCGGTCCTTTCCGGCAAGCTCCTGCAGCATCGCGCGCCATTCCTGCAGATGGCAGCGGTTGAACCGGCGTTCGCTGCAGGTGCCCTCGTAGAGCGCCTGCTCGTCCGTCAGGCGGCTCAGCATGCCCGTCCATTTCTGGAACGGTGTCAGGCGGGGATTGCGAACCTCCGACGTCCCGAACAGGGCCGGATAGCTGCGCTCGGACTCCAGCGAGGACGGCTCGGCCGCGATGGCGACCGTGACGCCCAATAGAGCGATCGAAAGAAATGCGAGAACGCGACGAAGGAGGGCCATGGCCTGACCGTGCGAGGTTGGCCAGCTTAAATCCGCATTGGTTAACGAAGCCTTGCCCCCTTATTCTGGCGCTCTCCCACTGCGCCCGAGTCCCGCGTTCCGATGCTTGAAGGTTTCGAAGAGTCCGACCGCGAGACCCGCCGCTTTCCGGCCGGGATGCTGGCCGCGGTTCTGGTTCTGCTGCTGGCCGCGGCGCTTGGCGTGCTGCTGGTTTTCCGCTTCGTCGATGGCGAGCGCGAGCGCGAGCTTCGGGCGTGGCAGGTGCGGCTTGGCCTGGTGGCGGATGCGCGCACGGCCTCGGTTGGCGAGTGGCTAGACCGGCAGTTTGCCGCGGTCGGCGGTCTGGCCGAGAACGCGACCCTGCAGCTCTATGCAACCGAACTGGCGTTGGCGGACAACGATCCGGCGAAGGTCACCGATGGTGCCGCCCAGGCCGGCTATGTCCGCAACCTGCTGCTGGTGACGGCGGATCGCGCCGGTTACGCCGGTACGGCACCCACCCAGCGTCCCGTCGCCAGTCTGCGCCGCCCCGGCACGGCGGGGCTGGCCTTTCTCGATGCGGGCGGGCAGCCGGTCATCGCCACGCCTGATTTTCCATCGGCCGAGCCGCGTCTCCGCGCCTTCATCCAGGAGCGGCCGCAGACCGAACGCGCGGTGCTCGATCTCCATGTCCCGGCCGGCGGCCGGCCGAGCATGGCATTCGTGGCGCCAATCCTGGCCGTGCAGTCCGATCCCGGCAGCAAGCCGGTTGGCTGGGTGATCGGCGTGAAGGATGTGGCGGACGAACTGTTCCTGTTGCTGACGCGCCCGCCGACCTCCGAGAAATCGGCTGAGACGGTGCTGGTGCGCCGCGCGGGCGCTGTTGTCGAATATCTGTCGCCGCTGGCCGACGGTACGGCGCCGCTGCAGAAGCGTCTTGCGCTCACGACCGCCGGTCTCGCCGAAGCATTCGCGCTGGAGACACCGGGCGGCTTCGCCGTGAAGCGCGACTATCGCGACGCCGAAGTGCTGGTCACCGGCCGCGCGCTTGCATCCGTGCCGTGGGCGCTGGTGCATAAAGTGGATCGTGCCGAGGCACTGGCGGAAAGCGACAGCCGTCTCAACCGGCTGCTGGTCGTGCTGCTGCTGGCGGTGGCGGTGGGTCTGGCGGTGCTGGTTGCTGTGTGGCGGCATGGTGCGTCGCGCCGCGCCAGTGAAGCGGCGGACCGTTTTCGCGATCTTGCGCAGCGTTTCGAAAGTCAGGGCCGTCTGCTGCGTCTGGTCACCGACAGCCAGCCCGCCGCGATCTTCATCGCCGATGCGGAGAACAAGCTGCGCTTTGCCAACCGCGTGCTAGCCGAACGCGTTGGGCAGGCGGCGGGCGATCTGGTCGGCAAGACATTGCAGGCGATCTTCGGCCCCGCCGCGGGGCAGCGCTACGCCGAACGCAATCGCGCCGCACCCGGCAGCGAACTGCTGCGCACTGACGATGCCGAGCCGCGGGTCGTGCGCGCCGAACACATTCCACTGGATGACAAGTCAGGCGCGGTGCTGGTTGTCGAAGAGGATGTGACGGAGCTGGTGCGCGAGCGCGAGCGGCGCGAACGCACGCTCAAGGAAGTCGTGCGTGCGTTGTTGACCATGGTCGACCGCCGCGACCCCTTCGCCGCCAACCATTCGCAGCGTGTCGCCGCCGTTTCCCGGCGGGTCGCCGAAGAACTGGGCGTCGACCGGGTGACGATCGACACCGCCGAGACCGCCGGCAATCTCATGAATCTCGGCAAGATCCTGGTGCCGTCGCAGGTGCTGACCCGTACCGGCGATCTCTCTGAGTCAGAACTGCAGCAGGTGCGTGACAGTATTCAGGCGGGCGCCGAACTCTTGCGCGGCATCGAATTCGACGGACCGGTTGTCGAGACCATGCATCAGTCGCAGGAGCAATGGGACGGCACCGGACCGCTCGGCCTGAAGGGCGAGGCGATCCTGCTCTCCGCGCGGGTCGTTGCGGTGGCGAATGCATTCGTGGCGCTGGTGTCGGCGCGGGCGCACCGTGCCGGTCTCGATTTCGACGCGGCGGTGGAGACGTTGCTCAAGGAAACGGGGTCGGTGTTCGATCGCCGGGTTGTGGCGGCGCTGATCAGCGTGCTCGACAATCGCGGGGGGCGCGCCGCGTGGGCGGAGTTCAGAACGACTCCTTGAACGGCCGCAGATCGAGCTCGTGCGTCCAGGCGCTGCGATGCTGATCGAGGATCGCCATATAGGCATCGGCGATGGCATCGAGATTGAGCAAACCGTCTTCGCCCGCTTGCTGGATGCGATCCGGCCGCCGCGCGCGCAGGCGCTCGCCGTTGATGCCGCCATCGATGATCACATGGGCGACATGGATGCCTTGCGGGCCGAACTCGCGCGCCATGGATTGTGCGAACGCTCTCAAGCCGGCTTTTGCCACGGCGAACGCGCTAAAGTTCGCGCGACCGCGCAGACTGGCTGAGGCGCCGGTGAAGATCACGGTGCCGTTGCCGCGCGGCACCATGCGTTTTGCCGCTTCGCGGCCGACCAGGAAACCGCCGAAGCAGCCGACCCGCCACGCATCCTCGAATGTCTTCGCATCGAGCTCGCGCACCGGTTTCATCACATTGTTGCCGGCGTTGTAGATCACGCAGTCGACCTCGCCGGTTTTCTCGGCGGCGTCAAACAGGCGCAGCACATCGGCTTCGTTCGTGGTGTCGCCGGCGATCGCCGTGACGTTCTTGCCAAGCGCGGCGGCAACCGTTTCGATCTGCTTCGCGGTCCGGCCGTTCAGGAAGACATGGCGCCCGGTTGCGGCGATCCGCCGGCCGAGCGTGGCGCCGAGACCCGCTTCCGGGCCGACACCGACGACGATTGCCGTTTTCGTCACGCTTTCACGGCGAGGAACGCCGGCCGCGTATGGCTGCCGGCGAAGCCGCGCAAGGTGCTGGGCAGGCCCCGCTGATCCTGCATGCGGAAGCCGGCGGCTTCGATCATCCGCGCGACATGCGCCGGCAGGAAGGTGTGCGGATGCGCCTGCACCAGAATCTCGCTCCTGTGCGTGATGCGGGTGATGCCCTCGAAGCGCCAGCGGCCGACCACCGAAAGACAATCAACACCGACTAGCAGGCGACCGCCGGGGCGCAGGGCGCGATGCGCGTTGCGCAGGATGGTCAACGGCTCGCGCACATGGTCGAGCACGTTGTAGGTCACCACGGTATCGAAGTGGTTATCGAAACCAAGATCTTCTCCGGGTGTCTGCACATACTCGCCTTCGTTGGCGAGTGCCTCGACCCAGGCGAGGAACGGCGAGGCCCAGGCATCTTCCGGCAACCTGGTTTCGCGGATCGGCAGTTTGGGTAGCGGTTCGGCTTTCACCAGCCGGCGCAAGCCGGTCTTGTGGCGGCTGAAGGAGACGAGGCTGATACCGAGCGGCCCGCAGCCGATCTCCAGCACGTCCTTGCCGTCGAACAGGGCCCGCTGGGTGGCATCGTCCAGCAGCGACAGGAATTCCGGTTTCTCGGCGCAGATGCGCAGGATCTCGCGCAGGTCGAGGTCGCGCCAGTAGCTGAGTTCCGCCGCCTGCGCGGCGCTCCAGCGGTCTGCTGTTACGGCTGTATCCACGATGTCTCCGGCAATGCGTTACCGTCTAGAACGTAGCACGCGCGGTTATCTTCCGCGCGCCCGGACGAAAAATGTCACCGCCAGCGTGGCAATGGCCAGTGCCAATGTCGCCCAGAAGGTGTGGCGCAGCCCCTCGTCGAGGGCGGCCAGCAGGACGGCCTGGCTTTCGCCGGCGACACCGGCCGAATGGTCCAGCAGTGCGCGGAACGCCTCTGGCGAGACAAGCGCAACGCCGTCCTGGCCCGTGCCAAGGCGCAACGCCAATGTCTGGTTCAGGAGGCTGCCCAGGGCCGCCGCGCCGAGGGCCGTGCCGAGCATGCGCGAGAACACCGACGCGGATGTGGCGCTGCCGCGCCGATCCCAATCGGTACTCTCGTTGATCAGCAGTATCAGCGTGACATTGAGCAAGCCAAGCCCCGCTCCCAACAGCAGAGACCCAAGTCCCGGGAGGATGTAGGGGCTGCTGGCAGGCTCGACCGTGCACAGCACCGCGGCGCCCGCGACCAGCATGAGGGCGGCGAGCCGAGCCTGGCCGGCACCGCCGAGATAAACGCCGATCCAGCGCACGCCCATGGCGGAGACGGTCCAGCCCACGGAGAAGGTCGTGATGGTGAACCCGGCGATGACCGCGGATTGGCCCATCACCGTCTGCACGTAGGGCGGGACGAACGTCACCAGTCCGGCCAGCACCATGCCGGCAAAGACCATGGTGGCATTCAGTGGCGCCAGCGGCTGATCGCGCCACAGCGTGATGTCCACCATCGGTTCGGCGACACGCTTTTCATGCCGCAGAAACAGCGCAAAGCACCCGATGGCCGTCGCCGCCAGCACCAGACTCTGAAGGGAGAACCATGGCCATGCGGTGCCGCCTTGAATCACCAACAGCAGTAGCGACACGATGGAGATCATGAAGAACGCCGCACCGGCGTAGTCGATCGCGTGGTCGTGCCGCTCGACGCGCTCATCGAGGTACAGGAGCAGACCGATGATTGTCGCGATGCCGACCGGGATGTTGATCCAGAACACCCAGTGCCAGGTCAGGTGCTGAACGATGAGACCGCCGGCCACGGGCCCAAGCAGGGCGGCGACGGTCCAGACCGCCGAGAGATAACCCTGGATCGCGGCGCGCTGCGCGCCGGGATAGAGGTCGCTGGCAAGGGTCATGCTCACCGGCTGAATGGCGCCGGCACCGATGCCCTGCAGGATCCGGAAGGCAATCAGAGCGGTCATCGACCAGGCAAGTCCGCACAGCAGCGAGCCGATCAGGAAGGCGGCGATGCCGGCGATCAGGATCGGCTTGCGCCCGTACATATCGGCTAGTCGGCCGAAAATCATCGTCATCGCCGCCAGGGTCACCAGGAAGCCGGCGAAGGTCCAGCTATAGAGCGCGAAGCCGCCGAGCGCGCCGACGATCTGCGGCATGGCGGTGGCGACAATGGTCCACTCAATGGCGGTGATGAACACCCCCATCATGATGCAGGCGAGGACGGCGCCACGCCGTGTCCGGGACGGCTGCTGCTGCTCGCCGCCGACTTGCAAAGGGGCAGTTTCGTGGGTATCGGGGGTCATCGGAAGGGGTCTGGAGCAAATCGGCTATATTCTTGCCACAGTGTGGTGGCTAGGTCTGTGGTGGTCGCCATGATAGATATTTCGCCGTGACCGTCGACATTCTCGATAAGCCCGTGATTGATAAAGCACCCGCCGTGCCAGACGGCACCGCCGTCTATGCAATCGGCGATATTCATGGCCGCGCCGACCTGCTGGCCAGCATGCACCGCCGGATTACCCGGGATGCCGCTGGGCGGGCGGCGAGACGCCTTGTCGTCGTCTATCTCGGTGACTACGTGGATCGCGGGCCGGGCTCGGCCAATGTCATCGACCAGGTGCTGGACCAGGTCCCCAGGGGCTTTACGCCGGTATGCCTGCGCGGCAACCACGAGCGGCTGATGCTCGACTTTCTCGACGACGTGTCGTGCGGCCCGCAATGGCTGCGCAACGGCGGCGTGCAGACTTTCGCCAGCTACGGCATTCCGATTAAAAACGAGGCCAATCTCACTCAGGACGACCTGCTGGCCCTGCAGGCAAGCCTGCGGGAGCGCCTGCCGGCGCGGCACGTGGACTTCCTGAAGCAGCTCAAAATAACGCATGTCGAGGGCGGGTACCTGTTCGTGCATGCGGGAATCCGCCCCGGCGTGCCGCTCGCGGACCAGCGCGAGGAAGACGTGATCTGGATCCGCGGGAAGTTCCTGGAATCGACCGCCGATCACGGCCACATGGTCGTCCACGGCCACACCATTATTCCGCGCCCCCAGTTCGAAAAGAACAGAATAGGGATCGACACTGGCGCGTATTACTCAGGCCAGCTGACCTGCCTGGTCCTGGAAGGCACGACGCAACAGATACTGCAGACCGGCCGCTGATCGCCGGCTGCTTCCTTTAATTGCAGTCAACAGACGGAAGAGAACCATGGATGAACGCAAGCGTGTGTTGGTGACCGGCGGCGCCGGTTTTCTGGGCTCCCACCTGTGCGAGCGGCTTCTGGGCGAAGGCCATGAGGTCCTGTGCGTCGACAACTATTTCACGGGCCGGAAGGCGAATATCGCGCATCTGCTCGATCATCCATATTTCGAGGTGATGCGTCACGATGTGACGTTCCCGCTCTATGTCGAGGTGGACGAGATCTACAATCTCGCCTGTCCCGCCTCGCCGGTGCACTACCAGCACGATCCGGTGCAGACCACCAAGACATCGGTGCATGGCGCCATCAACATGCTGGGTCTCGCCAAGCGTATCCGGGCCAAGATTTTCCAGGCCTCGACCTCGGAAGTGTATGGCGACCCCGACGTCCACCCGCAGCCCGAATCCTATCGCGGCAACGTCAACCCGATCGGCCCGCGCGCCTGCTATGACGAGGGCAAGCGCTGCGCCGAGACGCTGTTCTTCGACTATCACCGCCAGCACAAGACGCGCATCAAGGTCGCGCGCATCTTCAACACCTACGGACCGCGCATGCATCCCAATGACGGTCGTGTGGTGTCCAATTTCATCGTGCAGGCGCTGAAAGGCGAATCCATCACCATCTACGGTGACGGCCAGCAGACGCGCTCGTTCTGCTATGCCGACGACCTGATCGAAGCCTTCGTGCGCATCATGGGCACGCCGGATTCCTTCACCGGCCCGGTCAATATCGGCAATCCCGGCGAGTTCACGATCAAGGAGCTGGCGGAGAAGGTGATCAAGCTCACCAACTCGAAGTCCAAGCTGATCTACAAGGACCTGCCCCAGGACGATCCGCTGCAGCGCAAGCCCGACATCACGCTGGCCAAGCAGATGCTGAATAACTGGGAACCGAAGATCCAGCTTGAGGAAGGCCTCAAGAAGACGATCGCCTATTTCGACAAGATGCTGTCGGAAGACAACCCGTCGAAGAAAGTCGCCAACCTGTCGCGGTAAGCCGCCCAGGTAAACTCTTCCGCCCGGCGGCGCGCGCTGGCTCCCATCATCGCGCGCCGGCCCGGCTCCCGATAGAGAAGCTCGATCTTCTCCATCAGCGCCGCGACATCGCGCGGCGGCACCAGAAATCCATCCAGCCCGTCGCGCACCACCGATCCGGTATTCGGCGTGGCGATCACCGGCACGCCGCTCGCCAGCGCCTCGTAAGTGGCGAAGGCCGAGCCTTCATGCAGTGACGGATAGACGAACACGTCGGCATCGGCGTAGAGGCGATGGACCTCGTGATACGGCACGTGCTGAACGTGCCGGAAGATGTCCGCATACGGCTTGAACGCGTCCTCGCTGCCGACCTTGCGGCCGACCAGAACCAGTTCGGCATTTGGCAGCTTGAGCCGCTTTACTGCCTCCAGCAGATACTTGATGCCCTTGCGCTGGCTGAGCGAGCCGACGAAGAGAATGCGGAACGTCTGCCGTTCGCTGCGGGGCATCGGCTGGAAACGATTGATATCGACGCCGTAGGGCAGCACGAAGGTCCGATCGGGTTTTGCCCCGCGCGCTACCATCGTGTCGCGTACGTAGTCGGACGATGCGAGGATGTAATCCGCCTCAAGCGCCTCCACCCGGCAGCGTTCGACGATCCAGTCCGGCGGGACAACCAGCGTCTCGGCGAATTCCGGGGCGGTTTCCGCCTCCTCGGCGAAGATCTCAAGGCCGGCTTCGATATGGCCGATCACCTGATTGAGCACCGAGAGCGAGCCGACCTCGCGTGCGGCGCGCTGGGAGATCAGCGCCGACGAATCATGGCCGACAACGATGCGCGGCCGTTCGCGGCGGATGCGCTTGGCCACCCAGCGATCGAAAATCTCGTTCCGGTAACCGACGAACCGTGCCAGCGCGTCAGGCTGCATGCCGGCGCGATTGAGCGCCACATAGGCGATCTCCGGCCAGGCAAGAAAGCGCAGGCGGTTCGGGTCGACGTCCTTGTGAGATCGCCGCCGCAGCTCGCGCTCGATCCTGCCGCGCCAGCGCTCCGGCAACCGGCGCGCCTGCCGCGCTGCCCAGCCGGTCTCGGTATAGAAAAATCCGGTGTCGAAATCGCAGGGGTAACCGGCCTGCTGCAGTCCGGCGACCAGCTCATAGGCGAGATGATTCGATCCCGGATGATGCACCAGCACCGATGTATTGGCTCTGGCGCTCATCGCCGGAATTTACTCATCAGCTCGGTCACCATCTCCCAGTCGGAGGCGGTCGGACGGAACAGGGTCAGAACCGAGATGCCGAGCGAGCGTCGCAGCGACAGCGCCATGGCGCCCGCCGCCACGACATTGGCAACGACGAGGCTGGCCGCGGCCCCTGAGGTGCCGAACATCGGCAGCAGGATCACCAGCGCGATTACCGCCGCGACGAGACCGGCGATCTCCGCCTGGCCGATGACCAGCGAGCGGTCCCACGCTTTCAGCGCCTGCATGAACATCAGCTTGGCCGCCGCGGCGGGCAGGCCGATCAGCATGATGTTGGCGACGACTGCCGCCGGCGCGAAGGGCTGACCGAACAGCAGTGGCACCAGGAAGGGATTGAGGACGAGCAGGACGAGCGTGACGGCTGCGGTGCTGATGATGGTGAAGCGCAGGTAGCGACCGAAGACCACCAGCTTGCCCTCGACGGTCGATTGCTGGCTGATCTTCGGAAAGGCGAGGTTGGACAGGGTCTGCGCCAGAATCAGGGGCCCGTTGGCGACGGTGAGCGCCACCACGTAGATGCCGAGCTCCGCATGCGGCAGCAGCAGCGCCACCAGTGCCTGGTCGATGCGCTGGCGCACCGTGTTGAGGATCTCGCCGACATGCACCTTGGAGCCGTAGACGATTAGACCGCGCATGGTCGGCCCGTCCGGTTTCCACGATACCCAGCCGCGTCGGGTCAGCAGGATCAGGCCCAGAACGAAGGCGGCAAGATTGCCCAGCAGGTTCGCGGCGGCAAAGCCTTCGACGGTTGCGTGGCCGGTCAGCCAGGCAAGTCCGATGAAGCAGAGATAACCAACCGCCACCGTGATGCGCAGCAGGTTCCAGGTGATCATGTCGAGATGACCCTGGAACATCGACGCCATGAGCAGCGAGCCGAGATAGATCGGGACGTAGGCAACCAGAAAGGCAAGGGCCAGCATCAGCAGGTGCTGCTCGGTGCCGGTGAAGATGAAGTATTCGACGATGGCGCCCGCCGCGATCAGCAGCACCGACAGGCCCGCCAGCAGGGTCGCCATGGAGGCGAAGAGTTTTTGCGGCGATGCCGCCGCCGTCGCCGCCCGATAGAGCAACGCATCGGGCAGGGCGAGAATGCCAAGCTCGATGACCAGCCCGGCCCAGAGCAGGATTTCGGCCAGCTCGCCGCGGCCTTCGGGCAGCAGCAGACGCGCGGCCAGAAGGCCGGTCGCGATGTTGGCGGCCTGGATGAACGCCGTGGTGGCGAAGGAAACCGAGACGTCCTTCATCGCGGCGCCGCCGTGAAGCGGTCCGGGCAGATCGCCGCCAGTGCCTGCCGCAGGCCGGCGATGTCTTCGTTGAAGCTCCAGCGGTCGATGATCTCGAGACTACGATGGCCCATCGCGGAGAGGCGCACGGGGTCGTGCAGCATGTCGCGCAGGGCGCGCTCCAGATCGTCGATATCGTCCACCTTGAAGATCGCGCCGTTCTCGCCGGGATGGATGAGATCGGCGCCCGAGCCGACATGGTCGCTGGCGATGACGGCGCGGCCCGCACACATCACCTCGTTCACCACCAGACCCCAGGAATCGATGATCGACGGCAGCACAAACAGGTCGCAGAGATCGTAGTAGCGTGGAAGATCGCGCTGCTGCTGGAACCCCAGAACGCGCATGGCGCCGGGCGTGATTTCGGCAGCGCGCGCCTCGATCTCGCCGCGCATGGGTCCGTCGCCGGCAAAAAGAAGATAGGGACGGCGCAGCGCTGGATCGGCGTGGATGCGACCGAAGGCTTCAAGCAGCAGGTCGGGCCGCTTGCGGTCGATCAGCTTCGCCGCGAACAGGATGATGGGACGGCCGGGCTCGATGCCAAGCTCCGCGCGCGTCCGCTCGCGGTCCTGGGCCGCAAGTTCGGCACCGCGTTTGAAGTGCGCATTGTCGACGGCATAAGGCATATCGAATAGCTTGCGCTCAGCCACACCGTTGTCGCGGTAATACTGCCGGTTCAGCCGGCCGATGCTGAGGAAAGCGTCGACCATCGGTGACAGGCCGGCAAAGAAGGCGCGCTTGGCGGCGCGTTTCAGCGCGCTGCGCGGCGCAGAGATGGATGTGGCTTCGTCGCGCAACAGCACCTTGAGGCCGCGCTGCTTCGCCGATGCCATCGCCGCCCAATGAAACACCCGCGCGTAGCCGTGCACGAACAACGCGTCATAGCCATTGAGGCGGCGGGCCAGGTCGTAATTCACGGGTCGCCACAGATCGAGCGGCGGCTGCACGCCCTCAGGCGGCGCGAACAACTGCGGCAGAAGCTCGTGCCTGTAGCCGTCGAGCAGCGGCGTATCCCAGGTGATCTTCTGATTGAATTCACCGGCGGTGAATTCACGCGCCGAAAAATCGGTGCCGAAGAACGCGGTCAGGTCGATATCTGGTTCCGCGGCAATGCGCCGCAGCAGCGGGGCCTGATACTGGATCGGATGCGTGACGAGATAGGCGAGGCGGAGCTTGCGCATCAGAAGCCCTGATTCTGATGCGAGTGGACAAGCCGGGCCCAGCCGCGCAGGCCGCGATCGGCGGCGTTGCTGGCGGGACCGGTTTCGCCGCGCACCCAGTCGCGCACCGGCACGACGAAGCCGGTCTTGGCGCGCTCGCGGATCGGTGTCGGCAGCTTTGTCCCGGGTGTATCGGCCATGTCGCCCTTGGAGGGCGGGCGGCTTGAGGCGAGGATCGGCGCCAGCGTTTCGACCAGCGTCGCATCGACGAACGGCACGCGGATCTCCAGCGAGTGCGCCATGCCGGCCCAGTCGGAATCGCGCAGCAGCTGGTTGCGCATGTACCAGCCCATCTCCATCGCGGTGACCTTGAGGCGCGGATTGTCGAGCAGGTCGATATCCTGATCCAGTCGTGTCACGGTATCGAGCTCGTAAAGTCCGGCGCGCGCGATATCGGGCGGCAGCACG
This sequence comes from Alphaproteobacteria bacterium, assembly GCA_965279355.1. Taxonomy (GTDB): domain Bacteria; phylum Pseudomonadota; class Alphaproteobacteria; order CACIAM-22H2; family CACIAM-22H2. The sequence continues at coordinate 3,440,708 of OZ257155.1, forward strand.
GTTTCCAGTTCCCACGGCATGAACAGGCTGCGGCGCAGCAGGTAGGCGCCGCCGAAGGTGCCGCCATATTCCAGCGCGCCGGCATATTTGGGCGAGGTCACGCGGCCCAGCAGCGGCCCTGCTAGGGAGCGGAACGCGGCACCCACCGTCGGGCCGGCGAAAGGCCGCAGCGCTGCTACTGATTTCGGAATCTGGCGGAAGCTGGGATAGCCGGCGAAGAGTTCGTCGCCGCCCAACCCTGAGAGCGCCACTTTGAGCCCGGCTTCGCGGGCTGCCTTGGCGACGAAGTAGGTGTTGATGCCGTCGATGGACGGTTGGTCCATCGCCTCCATCAGCGCCTGCCGCTCGGCACCGAATTCGCGTCCGACCACCCATTTGGTGGTGTGTTGCGTACCGAGTTGTCTGGCGAGCAGTTCCGCCAGCGCGGTTTCATCCAGCGGGCTGTTTTCGAATTCGCGGAAGCCGAGAGTCAGCGTCTTGAGATTGGCGGCGCCGTCTTCGGCAGCCAGCGCCGCGATGGTTGTCGAATCGAGGCCGGCCGAGAGGAACACGCCGACCGGAACGTCGGCGATGAAGTGGTGCCGCAGGCTGTCCTGCAGCGCCGCGCGCAGCCGCTCCTGCTGTTCGCCGGCGCTGAGCGACAACTCAGGCGCGCGGTTCAGCGCATCCGAAATCCGCCAGTAGGTCTGCGGCATGCGCGGGCCGCCGCTGCGATCCACCCATTGCGTCGTGCCGGCGGGCAGCGCGCGGATGCCGCGATAGAGCGTGTAGGGATCGGGAATGTTGCCCCACAGGAAGAAGCCGGCATGACCGGCCGGCTCCGGCCGCTTGTCGATATTGCCGCCGGCGAGCAGCGCCTTGACCTGCGAGGCGACGCGCAGGGTCTTGCCGTCATGCGCGATATAGAGCGGCTTGATGCCGAGCGGATCGCGCGCCAGCAGCACGCCGTCCTGTTCCGCGTCATAAAGTGCGAAGGCGAACATCCCCCGCAGCTTCTGCACGCATTTGGCACCTTCAGCCTGATAGAGCTGCAAAATGACTTCGGTGTCGGACTGCGTGCGGAAGACGTGGCCCTTGGCCTCCAGGTCCTCGCGCAGCTCCCGGTAATTGTAGATCTCGCCGTTGAAGACGATGCTCAGCCGGTCGGCGTGATGCATCGGCTGGTCGGCGACCGAGCGGAGGTCGATGATCGACAGGCGGCGATGGCCCATCGCGACACGGTTATCCGAAGACGTCCATTCGCCGGTGCCGTCGGGGCCGCGCCTGGCCATGCAGTCGCGCATGCGCCGCAGTTCCGCCATGTCGGCCGGCGGGGCATCCTTGCCATAGGCAAACATGGCGACGATGCCGCACATCTATTTCACCGCCACCGCGATCAGGTTCATGGTGAAGACGCGGTGTTCGGTCGATCCCGTCTCGACGGCGAGGATCAGACGATAGACCTGCCGCACCAGCCGCCACAGCACCGCGCGCAGCGTGCTCTTCCAGCCATGCACAGCCGGCGGATCTTCGAAGACATCCAGCGAGCGGAAACCGGACGACAGGAACAGCTGGGTCAGGGACTCCGGCGTGAAGGCGAGCTCATGCGTCAGGTCGCCATAGGTCATCACGCCGACGAACGGCGACAGGCCGTTGGGCACATGAATGATCCAGCGACCGCCGGGCTTCAGCACCCGCGCCACTTCGTCGGTGACGGTGATCAGCTCGTCCTTGGTCAGATGCTCGATCACGTCATAGGCGATGATGGCATCGAGACTGTCCGGCGCCTGCGCGTTCAGCGCCGGCAGCAGCTCGCCGTGACGCACGCCCTCGATGCCGAGACGCCTGGCCGCCGCGACCTGCGAGGGGCTGCCGTCGACACCCGCCATGTTGCGATAGCCGGCCAGATGCGCGAAATGCAGAAGCGCGCCGTGCCCGCAGCCGAGATCGAGAATCGATGCATTGCGGTCGGGCGGGAAATGATCGGCGATCAGCCGGGCCAGGGTCGGCTCGCGCGGCGCGAGACCGTCGATTGTATCCGGCGCCAGCGCTGCGGTTGCCGCCTCGACATAGCGCCCGTAGATGCGTTCGCGATAACCGGTCATGCCTTCATCCGTTTGAGCAGTTCGCCCTGCTGCTTCGTGAAATGGTCGAAGCGGAACACCGCATTCACCATCGCTGTGCCGTTCTCGCCCATCGTCCTGCAGAGGGCTGGATCATCGGCCAGGAGGCGCAGCTTCTGCGCCAGCTCATTGGGGCCGTTGGGATTGATGGCGAAGCCGTTCGGCTTCTTGGCGTCGATGGCTTCGACCGAGCCGTCCTCGTTGCCGCCGATCACCGCTGTGCCGCAGGCCGACGCTTCGATCATGCCGAGCGGCACGCCTTCGCCAAGTCCCTTGCCGCCGCGCGCGACCAGGATCGCGGCGTCGGAGCCGGCATAAAGATAGGGCAACGCATCCTGATCGACGAGACCGAGGAATTTCACCTGATCGCCGACGCCGTTGGCACGCACGTGTTCCTCAATCAGCGGACGGTCAGGGCCGGCACCGACAATGAGATACAGGAAACGCGGGTCCTTGAGCTGCTTCAGCGCCTCGATGGTCTGGCGATGGCCTTTATTATTATTCGGGGCCGCCGCCATATGCGCGACGGTAATCGCGACGAAGCGGTTCTCCAACGGTCCCAGATCGAAGCGCTGCGCAATGTGGCGCCTGGCTTCGTCTTTGGGGATTGCGCGGAAGAAGCCGGTATCGACGGGATCGTAGAGCAGCCCGGTCGGCGGCACCTTCTTGTGATAGCGCGGCAGGTTGTCGATGGTGAACAGGCAGTCGGAGATCACGAGATCGGCGGCACCGAACGCGTATTCGCGAATGGCGGGCAGCGTCTCCAGGATGTCGATGTTGTAGACGTTGAGCGCATAGGGCGCGCCATAAAGCGCGCGGGCGATGCGGCCGAACATGCCGAGATAGACATGGTTCATCACCACGGCTTCGATCTTCCGCTTCGGCAACACGACTTCGCGGCTGAGGGCGGCGATCACCGCGCCACGCGAGGAGAACGGCACATGCAGGTCGGCGATGCCGGTCACAAAGCGCTTGTCGGTCTTGTTCACGGAAACCACGCGCAACGAGTGGCCGAGCTCGCGCAGGGCGCGGATCTGGTAGCGCGTGTAAGTCGCAATGCCGCCGACGCCTTCGACGTCGAAACCGAGATAAAGGATGTGCATGGGGATCGTGGACCGATTGCTCGACAGGTCCGCCGATAACGTCCCGGCGGAGGCGGTATTCCTTGAAAATACGTGGTTTTTTCGGGTCAGTCCACGTTTGGACGGCTATTTCCGCGCAACCGCCAGCAGGCATTGGGAGAAAATCGCGTCACCGCCGGTCTCCCCGGTCTCGGCCGCCAGCACCAGCCGGGCGGCCGGGCGCACCAGCAGGGTCCAGATCAGCCACCGGAGCGTGCTTTTCAGCCCGTGGGCGGCCGGCTTGTCCTCGTAACAGGCTACCGCCGAAAACCCGCAGGTCTGCAACACCTGGCTGATCGAGGCCCGGGTGAAGGCGCCTGACGCCAGATAGTCCCAGTAGCGCATCCGGGCCGCGAAAATCGCCTCGCCATTGGGGACATGCAGGATGAAGCGGCCGCCGGGCTTCAGTGCGCGATAGATCTGATCGGCGATGGCGAACTGTTCTTCCGGCGCAAAGTAGTGGAACAGGTCGAACAGGATGATGACGTCCTGCGAGGCATTGGGCAGCGCATCGAGCGAGGGTTTGAGATCGCCCTGACGGACCCCCTGGATGCCGAGCGTCGCGGCGGCGGCCACCTGTTCGGGGCTGGCGTCGATGCCGGTGAGGTTGGTGTAGCCGGCGCGCTGGGCGGCCCACAGCAGGGCGCCATGCCCGCAGCCGAGATCGAGGATCGCCGCGTTGCGGTCGGCCGGGAAATGGTCGCGCACCAGCCGGTCCAGATAGGCGCGGCGGCCTTCCAGGCCAGCCACGGCACCGGAGACGCTGGAATGCGTTGTGACGTACTGCGCGAGCAGCCGGGAGCGATAGTCAGATTGGCTCATCGGGTTGCGAGAATAGACAGAATAGGCTGCATGGCCAAAGCGTTATATGGTGCGCCGGTCGGCGTTTTCCCCGGAGTTTCCCGATCCGTATCCTGCATGTCATCGCCTCCATCGGCGCGCGTACCGGCGGCCCGGCCAAGGCCGCCCTCGACATGGCGCGGGCGGTGGCCGGCCTCGGCCATGAGGTGGCGATCTACACGACCGACCGCGAACTCGCGCCGGGCGAACGGGAAGCGCTCGCTGCCCGTCCCTTGAACGGGGTCGACCTCCGGATATTCCCGCAGCAGCAGCCGACGCAGCTCGCGACCTCGTTCCCGCTGGCGCGCGCGCTGGCCGAAGCGATCCCACGCGCCGATGTCGTGCACATCCATTCGCTCTATCTCTTTCACACCTGGATGGCGGCGCGGATCGCCCGCCGGGCGGGCGTGCCCTACATCGTGCGTCCGCATGGCACCCTCGATCCGTTCCTGTGGCGGCGCCATCGTTTCCGGAAATTCATCATCGAGATGCTGTTCCAGAACCGGGTGCTGCGGAATGCGGCGGCGCTGCACTACACCGCGTATGACGAGATGCGCCTGGCCGAGCCATATGCGCAGGGGGCGCCCGGCGTTGTCGTGCCCAACGGGCTCGATGCCAGCGAATACGCAACCCTGCCGGAGCCGGGCCTGTTTCGTCAGGCTTACCCGGAAATCGGCCAGCGGCGGATCGTGCTGTTCCTGAGCCGGCTCAACTTCAAGAAGGGTCTCGACCTGCTGGTGCCGGGATTTGCCCGCGCGCTGAAGAACCGCCCCGACCTGCATCTGGTCATCGCCGGTCCCGATGACGGCGAGCGCGCGGCGACCGAGGCGCGCATCGCCGCGGAGGGGATCGGCGGGCACACGACCTTCGTCGGGATGCTCGACCATAAGGCGAAGCTCGCCTGCTTCCGCGATTCCACGATGTTCGTCCTGCCCTCCTATTCCGAGAATTTCGGCATCGCGATTGTCGAGGCGATGGCCTGCGAGGTGCCGGTGGCGATCTCCGACCGTGTGAATATCTGGCGCGAGATCGACGGCGCGGGCGCCGGCCTTGTCGGGCCGCCGACGGTCGACACGGTGGCGCAGCAGATCGCCATGCTGGCCGACGATCCGGTGAAATCGGCAGCGATGGGCAAGGCCGGGCGGGCGCTCGCGACCGAGCGCTTCGCGTGGGGGCGGATTGCGCGCGAACTCGAGAGCGTGTATCGCTCGCTTGCTAATGAGGGCGCCAAAATGGGCGCCAAAATAGAGCCGGGTTGATGTCGCTTTCGGTCGTTATCCTCACCTTCAATTCGGAAGCCACCATCGGCGCGACGCTCGCCTCGGCGACGGCGATCAGCGACGATGTGCATGTCGTGGATTCCTATTCCACGGACAAGACGCTGGAGATCGCCAAGGCGGCCGGCGCCAAGATCGTCCAGCACCCGTTCGAAAATTACGGCACGCAGCGCAACTGGGCGATCGCCAATCTGCCGCTGCGTCATCCGTGGCAGCTCCATCTCGATGCCGACGAGCGGGTGACGCCGGATCTGGCCGTCGAGCTGAAGCAGCACACGCCTGACGGCCAGTCGGATGGTGTCGTTGGGTACTACATTCCGCGCCTGGTCCATTTCCACGGGCGGGCGCTGCGCCATGGCGGCATGTATCCAATCTATCATCTGCGTCTGTTCCGCAGCGGGCGCGGGCGCTGCGAGGACCGCAAATACGACCAGCATTTCGTCGCCGACGGGCCGACCGACAAACTGACATCGCCGATGATCGATGACATTCGACTGCCGCTGTCGGAATGGACGGCGCGGCATAATCGTTGGGCCGATGCCGAGGTCGATGAATTGCTGGATCCAAGTTCGGGCGTCGTGCGCGGCGGGTCCGGCAATCCGGTCGCCGAGAAGCGGGCGCAGCGCGACGTCTATTATCGCCAGCCGATGTTCCTGCGCGCGCTTCTGCTGTTCCTCTATCGTTATATCTGGAAGCGCGGCTTCCTTGACGGCAAGGAAGGGCTGATTTTCTACGTGCTGCAGACCTTCTGGTTCCGCTTCCTGATCGACGCCAAGCTCTATGAGCGGCGCAAGACGCTGGACGGTCGCTCGTGAGCCTTCACTGCCTGCTGTGCCAGGGCGATACGGCGCTCACCCAGGATGAGGTGCGCGACAACCGGTTCGGCGTGCCCGGAACGTGGCGCATCCGGCGTTGCACGGCATGCGGGCTGGAACAGACCGAACCGTTGCCGACCCAGGCCGAGCTGAAGTTGCTCTACGAGGCGCATTACAATTACGGCGGCGAAAGCGGGACCGCCTATACCGGCTCGCGCGAGCGCATCCTGCTGTCGCCGCTCTATCGCCTGTGGCTGAAGCTCGACGGCGATATTTCCTTTCACGACGAAAAGGGCAGCGGGCGGCTGCTCGATGTCGGCTGCAATGAGGGCCGTGGCCTCATGCTGTATCGCGCCAACGGCTTCAGCCCCGAAGGGCTGGAGCTGAACGCGCGCGCAGCCGAAGTGGCGCGCAGCCGGGGCTTCATGGTGCATGAAGTCGATATCGGCGACTTCAAGCCGTCACTGCCGTTCGACCGCGTCGTGCTCTCCAATGTGCTGGAACACGCGCTCGATCCCCGCGCGATGCTGGCCGCCATCAAGGGCGTGCTGGTGCCCGGTGGGGAGGTGTGGATCAGCCTGCCGAACCGCGACAGCTGGCTGCGGCGGCTGTTCGGCCGTCACTGGATCAACTGGCATGTGCCCTTTCACATCACGCATTTCGATGAGAAACGGCTGGCTCGCCTCCTGAAGGAAGAAGGCTTCGAGGTCACGCAGACAAAGAACATCACCCCGGCGCTCTGGGTGGCGCTGTCCTTTGTTGCCTCGGTCTTTGCCAATCCGAAGATGCAGCGCAAGGCGCCGCTGGTGGCGATGCTGATGCTCATCGCCCGTTTCGGGCTGTTTCCGGTCCTGTGGCTCGGAAACCGGCTGGGCTTGGGCGACTGCCTTGTCGTCAAGGCGCGCCGCCTCTAAGCGATGAAGATCCTCGTCCACGATTCCGGCCACGCGTTTCCGCTGCAGCTTTCCCGGCATCTGGCGCAGCGTGGCCATCAGGTGGTGCATCTCTACGCCGCGTCGATGATGATGCCGCGCGGCCCCGTCGCGCCGCGCGCCGACGATCCGGCAGGCTTCACCGTGCATGGCCTCTCCATTGGCCGCCCCATCGACAAATACAATTATGTGCGGCGCGGCCTGCAGGAGCGCGCGTATGGCCGTGTGCTGGCCCGGGCCATTGCCGATGAGAAGCCCGATGTCGTGCTGGGCGGTACCTCGGCACCGGATATCCAGGCGGCGGCGGTTGCAGTGTGCAAGCGGCTCGGCATCGGTTTCGTATTCTGGGCGCAGGATTTGAACGCCATCGCCATCGACCGCGTGTTACGGCGCAAGCTGCCGCTCGTCGGCGGTCTGATCGGCGGTTATTACATGGCGCGCGAGCGGCGCCTGCTGCGCGAGAGCGATGAAGTTGTCGCCATCACCGACGATTTCGTGCCGATCTTCGAACAATGGGGCGTGGCGCGCGAGCGCATCACGGTGATCGAGAACTGGGCGGCCCGCGACGACCTGCCGACGCAGTCGCGCGACAATGCCTGGGCGAGGGCGAACGGCCTGACCGACAAATTCGTCTTTCTTTATTCCGGCACGCTCGGTCTCAAGCACAACCCCGCTTTGCTGTTGCGTCTGGCCGAGCGGTTTCGCGACCGGCCGCAGGTGCGGGTGGTCGTGGTGTCGGAAGGGCTGGGCGCCGACTGGCTGAAGGAGCGCGCGGCGGCGCATCCCAACCTGATGCTGCTGCCCTATCAGTCCTTCGAGCGCCTTCCCGAGGCGCATGGTGCTGCGGATGTTTTGGTGGCGATCCTAGAGCCCGATGCCGGCGCGTTCTCGGTTCCGTCCAAGGTGCTGAGTTATCTCTGTGCCGGCCGTCCGATCCTGGGTGTATTGCCGCCGGAGAACCTCGCCGCCCGTCTGATCGACCGGGCGCAGGCGGGACTCGTGGCGTCACCGTCGGACGAGGTGGCGATCCTTGGCGCTGCCGAGGCGCTGTTTGCCGATCCGACTCGCAGGGCGGCACTCGGCAACAACGCGCTGGACTACGCTGCAAAGACCTTCGATATTCGCGCCATTGGCGACCGGTTCGAGGCGATTCTCGCCCGCGCGGCCCGCCGCAACTGAGCTCCAGGCCGCGAACGGCCGAGTAAAAAGGGGGCAGCTTGGCCCAGCTCGATATCGACCGCTTCTACACGGCCGAGTTTGACGAACACAACACGGTGCAGGCAGCGACGCGCGCGGCGCTGGGTGCGGAATTCCGCGCGCTGGTTGAAGCGGCGGTGAAGTGCATTAACGGCGGCGGCAAGATCCTGTTCTTCGGCAATGGCGGCAGTGCCGCCGACGCGCAGCATCTGGCGACCGAGCTCACGGTCCGCTACATCAAGAACCGCAAGGCGATCGCCGCCATCGCGCTGACCACCGATACCTCGGCGCTGACGGCCATCGGCAACGATCTTGGCTTCGACGAGCTGTTCGCCAGGCAGGTCGAGGCGATCGGCAAATCCGGGGATCTCGTGATCGCCATCACGACATCAGGCCAGTCGCCCAATGTCCTCAAGGCGCTGGAGATGGCGCGCGGCATGGGCATCGTCACGGCGTCGCTGACCGGCAAGGGCGGCGGCGAGCTGGTGAAGCGCAAGCTGGCCGATATCAATCTCATCGTGCCGTCCAGCACGACGGCGCGCATCCAGGAAATGCACATCACGCTGGGACAGATGCTGTGCGGCGCGCTTGAAAAAGCACTGGGTCTGGCGGCGTAGGATATGAGCGGCACGATCCGATGACAGGAAATGCCGACCTTGCCGCACTGGTCTCGCGCCTGGCTGGGGCGCGCGTGCTGTGCGTCGGCGATGTCATGCTCGACCGCTTCATCTACGGCCATGTCGACCGTATCTCGCCGGAAGCGCCGATCCCCGTGCTCAGTGTCGAGCGCGAGGTATCGATGCTCGGCGGCGCCGGCAATGTCGTCCGCAATCTGACGGGCCTTGGCGCGCATCCCGAATTCATCTCCGTCGTCGGCCGCGATGTCGCGGGGCGCGAGATCGCGACCCTGGTCGGCCAGCTGCAGGACGTCGAGCAGCATCTGCTGGTCGAAGCGACGCGCGAGACGACGATCAAGACCCGCTACGTTGCCGGCAGCCAGCAGCTGCTGCGCGCCGACCGCGAGACCATCGCCGAGATCAGCGCGACCTCCGCCAAGGATATCGTTCGCCTTGTCACGGCGGCGCTCCAGGATTGCGCGGTGATCGTGTTGTCAGACTATGCGAAGGGCGTGCTGACCGCAGAGGTGACGGCGTCCATCATCGAGGCGGCACACGCCGCCGGCAAGCCGGTCATCGTCGACCCGAAAGGCAACGACTACACGCGCTATAAGGGCGCCTCGCTGCTGACGCCGAACCGCCACGAGCTCGCGCATGCGATTCAGGCCAAGACCGGAACCGATGCCGAAGTCGCTGCGGCCTGCCGCAAGCTGATCAAGCGCTGCGAGGTCGAGGCGGTGCTGTGTACCTGCGGCGGCGACGGCATGACCCTGGTCACGGCCAAGGGCGAAACGCATCACCTTCCAGCGGTGGCGCGCGAAGTGTTCGATGTGTCCGGCGCCGGCGACACGGTGATGGCGGCGATTGCGGCCAGCCTCGCCGCCGGACTCGGTCTGGCCGATGCGGCCCATCTGGCATCGATTGCCGCCGGTATCGTTGTCGGCAAGGTCGGCACGGCGGTCGCCTATGCCGACGATCTGGTGCGCGAGCTGCACCACGAAGACATCGCCAGCAGCGAAAAGAAGCTGCTGACCACGAGCCAGGCCATTGACGAGGTGGCGCGGTGGCGGCGGCAGGGTCTGCGTGTCGGCTTCACTAACGGCTGCTTCGATCTTCTGCATCCCGGCCACGTTTCGCTGATGGCGCAGGCGCGCGCGGCCTGCGACCGGCTGGTGGTCGGACTCAACAGCGATGCGTCGGTGAAGCGCCTGAAAGGCGAGACCCGCCCGGTGCAGACCGAAGCCGCGCGCGCGGCGGTGCTGTCATCACTGGCGACGGTCGATCTGGTGGTGATCTTCGGTGAGGACACGCCGCTCGAGATGATCAAGACCCTGCAGCCGGATGTCCTGGTCAAGGGCGCGGACTACACCGTCGATACGGTGGTCGGTTCAGATCTCGTAAAGGGCTGGGGCGGACGTGTGCTGCTGGCCGATCTCACGCCGGGTCAGAGCACGACCGCGACCATCAAGCGCATGGCGCGCTGACGGACGCCGGAAATAAAAAAGGACGGCGCATCAAACGCCGTCCTTCTTACTAACCACGTTCAGGAAAGTCAGTCCGGGCTGCGCCAGGTTGCCGGGGCCGCTTCGACGCGGGCGGCCAGTTTCTGGCGTTGCGCTTCGAGTTCCTTCGGCAGCCGGCTGCCGAATTTCCCGAACAGCTCCTTCTGGTCTTCGGCTTCGCTCTTCGCTTCGGCGCGATCGATGTCGGTGATCGCATGGAAGGCGCCGCGGTCGAAGGAGATGCCCTGCCAGCTCATGTCCTGGTAGCGCGGCATGTTGCCGAACGGGCTTTCGACGGCGGTGGCGCGGCCGCGCACCCGGTCGACGATCCATTTCAGCACGCGCATGTTCTCGCCGAAGCCCGGCCAGATGAAATTGCCGTCGCTGTCCTTGCGGAACCAGTTCACGCGGAAGATGGCGGGCGGCTCGGCCATGCTCTGGCCGACCTTCAGCCAGTGGGCCCAGTAGTCGGCCATGTTGTAGCCGCAGAACGGCAGCATCGCCATCGGGTCGCGGCGGATCGCCGCCTGGTTGACGGCGGCGGCCGTGGCTTCCGATCCCAGCGTGGCGGCGAGATAGACGCCATGCGCCCAGTCGAACGCCTGGAACACCAGCGGGAAGGTCTTGCTGAGACGGCCGCCGAAGATGAAGGCCGAGATCGGCACGCCTTCGGGATTGTCCCAGTCCTTGTCGATGCTCGGGCACTGGGTCGCGGCAACGGTGAAGCGCGAATTGGGATGCGCCGCCTTGCGGCCGCAACCAGGCGCCCAGTCCTGCCCCTGCCAGTCGATGGCGTGTTTGGGTGCTTCGCCGTCCATGCCTTCCCACCACACGTCGCCATCATCAGTCAGCGCGACATTGGTAAAGATCGTGTTGCGGTCGAGCATCTTCATCGCATTCGGATTCGAATGCATCGAGGTGCCGGGTGCCACGCCAAAGCAGCCGGCTTCCGGATTGATGGCGCGCAGGCGGCCGTCCGGGCCCTTCTTGATCCACGCGATGTCTTCGCCGATGGTCGTGATCTTCCAGCCGTCGAAACCGGACGGCGGAATCATCATTGCGAAATTCGTCTTGCCGCAGGCCGACGGATACGCCGCCGCGACATAGGTCTTCTCGCCTGTCGGGCTTTCGACGCCGAGGATGAGCATGTGTTCGGCGAGCCAGCCTTCGTCGCGCGCCATCACCGAAGCGATGCGCAGCGCGAAGCACTTCTTGCCGAGCAGCGCGTTGCCGCCGTAGCCGGAGCCATACGACCAGATCTGCCGCTCTTCCGGGTACTGCACGATGTATTTCGTCTCGTTCGACGGCCAGGCGGAATCCTTCTCACCCGGCTTGAGCGGCGCGCCGACGGAATGCATGCACGGCACGAAATCCTTGTCACCGAGCACGTCGAGCACCTTCTGTCCGATGCGGGTCATGATGCGCATGCTGACGGTGGCGTAGGCTGAGTCGGTAATCTGCACGCCGATCTGCGCGATCGGCGAACCCAGCGGGCCCATGCTGAACGGAATTACATACATGGTGCGGCCGCGCATGCAGCCGTCGAAGAGCGGATTGAGCGTCCGCTTCATCTCTTCGGGATCCATCCAGTTGTTGGTCGGACCGGCGTCTTCCTTGCGCTTGCTGCACACGAAGGTGCGGTCTTCGACGCGCGCGACATCGGACGCGGCGGAGCGGGCAAGGAAACAGTTGGGGCGCTTCTCGGGGTTCAGCCGGAGCAGGGTGCCTTTTTCAACCATCTCGTTGCAGAGACGGTCGTATTCTTCCTGCGAACCATCACACCAATAGATGCGGTCGGGCTTGCACAAGCTTGCCATCTCGTCGACCCACGACAATAGCTTGCTGTTGTTCGTCCGACGCGGACTGGTGCTGTTCATCGCGTTCCTCACTAAAAAACCCGGACTTGCCGTCAATACGGAATTGCAACCGTATCCGGCTCATGATCCGCGAAAAGAAAGAATTGGCGCGCCCGGCGAGACTCGAACTCACGACCTCTAGCTTCGGAGGCTAGCACTCTATCCAACTGAGCTACGGGCGCCCTGGTTCTCATAGAGCGGGGGACACTAACGGAAAGAGCCGGGCTGCGCAAACCACTCGTCCCTCGAAAAGTCATCATGCAGTGCGGCATTTGGGATAACTCCGCTGCGCTGCAACAAGGCCCCTTTATGCACCAGCTTTTTCGTTAAGGTGCATCGCAACAATCCATCAAATCCGTGGCCGAAAGGTGCCGCCGTGTAGGCGGCAATCGACCCACGTCTTAAAAGATGGGATGCCCTAGCGGCGGCTCAAGGGCGCTAGCGGCCCGGTGCGCCGGAGTCGCTAGTCGGCGGCCCGCAGCTGGCCGATGGCAATGGCGTGGGGACGCTCAGCGCCAGACGGCAGCGGTCCCGATGTGTCGCCCCGAAGCGCCCAGAAGGCGACGTCGCCGATGGGGATGTCACGGCTCAGATCGCGGAACAGCATGTGGAAGCCGCGATCGTAGATGGCGATACGCTGGCGCCCGTTGGCGCTCTTGGGCAGTCGCGAGAGCATCAACTCCATCGGTCCGTCCGGCACCAGATCGTCCTCGGCGCCGATCTGAATCAACGCCGGCATCTCAAAATGGCGCGCCGCGTCCAGCGCATCGTCCATCAGGTTGACGAGGCCGTAGAATGTATCGATGCGGGTGTCCTTGATCACCAGCGGGTCGCGCCGCAGTTCGCGCAGCGCCTCGATATTGTCTGTCACCTTGTAGATCGGCCCGCCGGGCTGACCCGCCAGCCAGGGAATCGTATGCGCGAAGAACCACAGGCCCGCGCGCGCGAAGACATTCAGGGTTTCGCGGCCGCGGATGGCCGGCGTCGCCAGAATGACACCGGTGACGGTGGGAAGTCGCTTCTGGGCGCCGGCGACCAGAATCACCGCGCCGCCCATGCTTTCGCCGACCACGTAAAGCGGGATGTCGGGGTGGCGGGCGTGGATGAGTGACGCGGCGGTCTCAAGATCGGCCACCATTGTCTCGGTGCCGTGCCACATGCCGCGTCCCGGCGCGCGGCCGAAGCCCCGCTGATCGTAGGCATAGACGATCATGCCCTGCTTCGCCCATGCGGTGCCGGGAAGGCGGTATGAATTCGAATAGTCGTTGAAGCCGTGCAGGGCAATGATGGCCGCGCGCGGCACGCCGTCCGGACGCCAGACCCTGACCGGCAGTTCCGCGCCGTCGGCCGCGATGAAGCTTTCGTCGAGAAGCCGGGTTTGCGCCGAGGGAGGCCCCATCGGCACGAAGGTCGGCGCGCAGGCGGCCAGCCCGAAAGCCGTCAGGATCAGCAGGAGTCGCGCCAGGCGCCGCGCCGTCATCCCTGTTTCATACACGTTTTGCGGGTTCGGGGGAGCGTGTCAATTCAATGAAGATGTCTTCCAGGTCAGCCTCTTCCGTGGAGATGTCGAGAATGCTGAGACCCGCCGCGCGCGCGGCATCCAGCAACTCTCCCGTGCGGGTCTGGCTCGGCCTGTAACGAAAAACGATCTCGCGCGGACTCACTTGTGTCACGTCGCAGCCGTCAGGAAGCTTCGGCACAACCGGCAGGTCACGATCCAGGATCAGGTGCAGTTCCTTGTGGTCGAGCCTCGATGTCAGGGCCGCGGTCGTGTCGCAGGCGATCAGCTTGCCGTGGTTGATGATGGCGATGCGGTCGCAGAGCTGCTCGGCCTCCTGCAGATAGTGCGTGGTCAGCACCACCGTCGTGCCGGCGGCATTGAGCTTGCGCACATAGGCCCACAGCATCTGCCGCAACTCGACATCGACACCGGCCGTCGGCTCGTCGAGCACCAGGACCGGCGGCGTATGCACCAGCGCCTTGGCGATCAGCAGGCGGCGGCGCATGCCGCCCGACAGGGTGCGGGCATAGGCATTGGCCTTGTCGCGCAGGCCGACGGCGTCCAGCAGCTCGTCCGTGCGGCGCTCGGCGGGCGGCACGCCGTAGAGTCCGGCCTGCACCTCCAGCACTTCGCGCGGCGAGAAGAACGCATCGAGGTTGAGTTCCTGCGGGACGATGCCGATGGCGACCCGGCTGTTGCGCGGATCGCGGTCGATATCGATGTCCCAGATCCGCACCGAGCCGGCGGTCTTGGTGACCAGCCCGGCCAGGATATTGATGAAGGTCGATTTGCCGGCGCCGTTGGGCCCGAGCAGGCCGAACATCTCGCCGCGGCGAATGCTCAGGCTGACATTGTCGAGGGCGTGCTTTGGCGCCGCGGTACCGTGCGCGGCATAGATCTTCGTGAGCCCGGAAATGTCGATCGCCAGATCGGGCGCGGGTTTTACAGCCATGGAATGAAAACTCGTGGAATTGCCGGTGTTGCAACCCGGGGGGCAATCGGTATCATCGCCGCGTTCAGGCGGTCAATCTCAGCCGCTTCGCCCCGAGGGTCCTTTCATGACCAGTTTATCCGCTTCCGTGCCGCCTCCCGAAACAATCGAGGTCGACACGACTCCGGCCGCCTGCGACGGCGGTGGCGGCGCGCTGGGCCATCCGATCGTGTATATCCCGATCGGCGCGGACGGGACCGGCGAATGCGGCTACTGCGACCGCCGCTTCGTGCTCAAGCCCGGCGCCCGCCGCGGCGGGCATTGATCGTTTTGACGGCCGTCGTGCCGGCGGCGACCGCGACCAGCGGTAGACGGAATTAATGGCCAAAAAAGCTTCGAGCGCCGCGCCGGCCAAGACGGGCGGCCATCTCTACCTCGTGGACGGCTCCGGATACATCTTCCGGGCCTTTCATGCTCTGCCGCCGCTGACCCGCTCCGACGGCACGCCGGTTGGCGCCGTGCTCGGCTTCACCAACATGCTGCTGCGTCTGATGGCGGGGCATGAAGGCGATCACCTGGCGGTCATTTTCGATGCCGGGCGCAAGACGTTCCGCAACGATCTCTATGCCGAATACAAGGCGAACCGCGACGAGCCGCCGCCGGAGCTGGTGCCGCAATTCGGTCTGGTGCGCGAGGCGACGAAAGCATTCAACGTTTCGAGTGTCGAGGTCCCGGGCTTCGAGGCCGACGACCTCATCGCGTGCTATGCGCGCGAGGCGCTGGAAGGCGGCCATAAAGTCACCATCGTCTCCTCCGACAAGGACCTGATGCAGCTCATCCGGCCCGGCGTCGATATGCTGGACCCGATCAAGTACAAGACGCTCGGCGACGCCGAGGTGATGGAGAAGTTCGGCGTCGGTCCGGACCGCGTCATCGATGTGCAGGCGCTGATCGGCGACTCAGTCGACAACGTCCCTGGTGTTCCGGGAATCGGCCCCACGGCCGCGTCGGCGGTGATCAACAAGTTCGGAACGCTCGCTGCTGTCCTGAAGGCGGCGGAGAATCCCGAGACGTTCGCGGAGGCGTTCCGTAAGGATGCGGAGCCGGCCGAAAAGGACTCCATCAAGCTGCTGGGTCGACCCTGCAAGTTCGGTCCGACCAGCAAGGATCTCGGCATCATCCTGTTCGATGAGCTGAAACTCACCGGCGGCCGTCGAGACAAGAAGGGCAATTGGGACGTCGGCAACGAAGCCCTTGAGGCGCTCGCGAAGGACAACAAGGTCATTCAGGTGGTTCTTGCGTGCCGCGAGAAAGGCCGTGCGGCCAGCGCCGCACTGGGCTGGGCGACCAAGATCAAGGAGAACCGCAAGCTGGCCGAGATCAGCCTGCAGCTGGTCACGCTGAAGGACGATTGTGATCTGCCGCTGCAGGTCGACGATTTCAAGATCAGGAAGCCCGATCCGGTGACGGTGCAGACTTTCCTCGCGACGCAGGGATTCAAGTCGCTGCTCAACCGCCTGAAGACCGAGGGCCTGGTCGACGGCGATTTCGATGTCGACTCCGTGCCGAAGATGACCCAGGCGCCGCGTCCCGCACTGGATGCGGACGGCGCCGCGCCGCCCAAGGCCACTACGGGCACGCCGTCGGTCAAGCCGGGGGAGGGCGGCAAGTACGGCATGGTCCAGACCATCAAGGATCTTGAAGCCTGCGTGGAGCGGGCGCGCAAGGCGGGTCTGGTTGCCGTCGATACCGAAACGACGTCGTTGAATTCGCTGACGGCGGATCTGGTCGGCGTGTCGCTGGCGACCGCGGTCGGCGAAGGCTGCTATGTGCCGCTCGGTCATCGCCAGAACGTCACGGAAAAGGGCGAGCTGGCGCTGGGTGGCAACGACCTGCTGCCGGGACAGCTGCCGCTCGACAAGGCGCTCGCCGTACTCAAGCCGCTGCTCGCCGATCCGTCGGTGCTCAAGATCGGCCACAACATCAAATACGATCTCGAAGTGCTGGGACGATATGGCGTCACCGTCGATCCGGTCGACGACACGATGCTGCTCTCCTATGTGCTCAGTGCCGGCAAGCACGGCCACGGCATGGATGAGCTGTCGAGCCTTCATCTTGGCCACAAGACGACAACGTTCGACGAAGTGACCGGCACCGGCAAGTCGCGGATCACCTTCGCCGAGGTGCCGCTCGACAAGGCGACCCACTACGCCGCCGAAGATGCCGACGTGACGCTCTGCCTGCATGCGATGCTCAAGCCGCAGCTGGCCACCGAAAAACTGGTCAGCGTCTATGAGACGATCGAGCGGCCGCTCATTCCTGTCCTGCAGAAGATGGAAGAGACCGGCATCGCCGTCGATATCGACGAGCTGCGCCGGCTCTCCAACGATTTCGCGATGCGCTGCCAGGAACTTGAAACGAAGATCCACAAGGAAGCGGGCCGGCCGTTCACCATCGGCTCGCCGCAGCAGCTCGGCACGGTTCTGTTTGATGAAATGTCGCTGCAGCTTTCCGAAGGCGGGTCGCCGAAAAAGACCAAGACCGGCGCCTACGCCACCGGCGCCGACGTGCTGGAAGATCTGGCGGCGCTCGGCCACAGGATGCCGCAGATGGTTCTCGACTGGCGGCAGCTCTCGAAACTGAAATCGACCTATACCGACGCGCTGGTCGAACAGGTCAACCCGAACACCAAGCGCGTGCATACGTCGTATGCGATGGCGATTGCCTCGACCGGTCGACTGTCGTCGAGCGATCCCAACCTGCAGAACATCCCGATCCGCACCGAGGAGGGCCGCAAGATCCGCAAGGCCTTCGTTGCCGAGACGGGCAGCACACTACTGTCATTCGACTATTCCCAGATCGAGCTGCGTCTGCTGGCGCATGTCGCGGATATCGGTTCGCTCAAGGAGGCGTTCCGCGACGGCATCGATATCCATGCGCTGACCGCGAGCGAGATGTTCAACGTACCGGTCAAGGGCATGGACCCGATGATCCGCCGCAAGGCCAAGGCGATCAATTTCGGCATCATCTACGGCATCTCGGCCTTCGGCCTGTCGCGCCAGCTCGCCATCCCGCAGGGCGAGGCGCGCGACTACATCGGCAAGTATTTCACGCGTTATCCCGGCATCCGCGACTATATGGATCGCACCAAGAAGATCGCCCGCGACAACGGTTACGTGACGACGGTGTTCGGCCGCCGCGTGCATCTGCCGGAGATCAATTCGAAGAACGGCGCGATGCGCAGCTTCCAGGAGCGCGCCGCGATCAATGCGCCGATCCAGGGCGGCGCCGCCGACATCATCAAGCGCGCCATGGTGCGCGTGCCCGATGCGCTGGCGGATGCGAAGCTGTCTGCGAAGATGCTGCTGCAGGTCCACGACGAACTGCTCTTCGAAGTGAAGCCCGGCGAAGTCGACACGACGATCAGGGTCGTAAAGGACGTAATGGAAAACGCGACCAAGCCGGTGGTCGAACTATCGGTGCCGCTGGTGGTCGAAGTCGGCCAGGGAAAATCCTGGGCCGAGGCGCACTAACCGGGGTTACGCGGGGAACTCGCGCAGGCGGGTGCGCGGCAGCCGGATGGTTGCGGTGGTGCCGACACCGGCCTCGCTTGTGATCTCCACCCGTCCGCCATGCAGGCGGATCAGTGCCGCCGAGAGCGGCAGGCCCAGCCCGGTGGCCTTGAGCGTCTTGGTCAGCTGCGCGTACTCGGTCGGCTTGGTCGGTGCGAGCGCGATTTCGATCTCGTCCTGGCTCATCCCGGGTCCGTCATCGACGATGCGGAGCAGAATGTCGGTGTCGTCGTTTCCGACAGTGACCCGGACATGCCCGCGCGGCGAGAACCGGACGGCATTGGTGACGAGGCTGGTAACGACCTGCTCGACGCGAAGCTGATCCGCGTAGATATACGGCAGCTCCCTGTCCTCGGGGATGTCGACCTTGACGTTGTTGCGGCTGGCCAGCGCCCAGGTGGCGGCGCGCGCGCGCCGCACAATGCCGCCGAGATCGAACTCCGTCTCGCGCAGCTCCAGGCGGCCGGCTTCGATACGGGCGAGGTCGAGAAGGTCGTTGATCAGCGCCAGCAGCTGCGTGCCGCTCAGCCGGATATCCTCGGAATACTCGCGATATTTCTCGGGCATCGTGCCCATCACCTCCTTCGCCATGATTTCGGAGAAGCCGATGATGGCATTGAGCGGCGTGCGAAGTTCGTGGCTCATGCTGGCGAGAAATTCGGACTTCGCGACATTGGCGCGCTCGGCTTCGGCGCGGGCGCGGGCGAGCTGCTGCATATGCCTTTGATCGACCAGCGCGTAGAAACCCATGATCTGCCCGACCGCCGTAAAGATCAGATCGAACGCTGCCGATGCCTGCACGGGCCCCGCGGTCAGGAAGTCGGCAATCGGATCGGCAGCGAGCGTGAAGACGATACGAAACGCCGTGAATGCCGTATGGGACAGCAGGACAAAGACAAGGAAGTTTCGCGCTGGCGTGAGGTCGCGCGCCCCGGGATCGATTGCCAGACGCCACGCCGCGATGAGCGAGAACCCGCCGGTGACCGCAGAGATGATGGCAACCCGCGCGTTAATGTCGGGCGCGATGAAGGTGAGATACCAGAACGTGCAGAAAATGCCGCCGACCACGATGGCGATGATCGTCCAGCGCGGTTTTTTGCCCAGAAATGAATCGATGCCGGTCCAGGTGAGACCGGAGGCCAGCGCAATCAACGCGTTGGCGAGCGGGATCGACAGCGCGTCGTGGATCTGACCCCGCAGAAGCTGCAGAAACAGGCCGAGCGAGACGGCGGCACCCGCGGCCATCCAATGCTTAAGGCTGGCCTCTTCGCGCGCGCGCCAGATCACAATCATCGCCACCGTCATGATCAGGGTGACGAATAACGAGACCAGAACGAGCGTGCGGATATCGAGTGTCATTCAGGAAAAACCAATGTGAGGCCGTATGCGTACCAGCTTTTGTTTCTCTTTTCGAGTAACTTGGCCTGCGCTCTGGCCATAGCGATCAGGGCTTCGTCAGCCCCAATTGTTCCATGACCGCGCGGGCGAGGCTGCCATCCGGCCGCTGCAGTTCATGCAGAATTTCGAAATGGTTTTTATCTGGCACTTCGATGAGACGGACCTGCTTGCCGAGCTTCTGCGCCGCTGCGGCGAAGTCGCGCGCGTGGCGTGGAAACTCCGGCGGTTCGTTGGTGCCGTAGGCGACCAGCAGATCGGCCGTGAGCCGGTCGAGATGGCGGATCGCGCTCAGCTCCTCGATCGTCTGCAGATCGAACTGCACCTTGTAGGGGCGCGGGACGAGGCTGGTCGGCAGCAGATCGTAGATGCCGCTGCAGCAGAGGGCCGTCTTGATGATATCCGCCGGCAGTCCGAAGTCCTTCTGCCAGTCGGTGACCAGCACCATGCTGGTGAGATGGCCGCCCGATGAATGGCCGGTGACATGAATGCGGTTGCGGTCGCCGCCGATCATCTCCGCGTTGCGATAGACGAACGCGACCGCGCGGCGCACCTGATCGACCAGGGTCTGGATGCGGCCGTCGGTATGTTCGACGCCGACAAAATCGGCGACCACGAAATGCGCCCCGGCCTTGACGAACGTCTCGGCGGCAAACGCGTAGTTGCGCGAGGTGAGCTGCCGCCAGCCGCCGCCATGGATGTAAATATGGATCGGCGCGTTGGGCCGGCGGCTGCGGTAGACATCGACCGCTTCGATGGTGGTCGGTCCATAGGACAGCCGCTGCGGCTCGCCGATCCGCGCGCGTGCCGCGTCGCTGTCCGTGGCATAGCCGGCAACGACGGCGTCCATGTTGGGGCCGTATTTCGCCTGGTTATACGCGTCGACCAGCGCCGCCTGATCGTAGTCGAGGAAGACCAGCGGGCCTTTGCTCACGGTGGCGCTCATGGATAACGCCTCAACTGGCTTTGAGCTTCATTTGCTCGAACACCGCGCGGCCCAACACGCCATTGGGATCGCCGAGCGTGCGGGTGATCTCGAAATGATTGGCGCCTTCAGCAACGAAGACCTGCGTCGGTTTGCCGGCCCTGGCCAGCGCCGCTCCGAAGTCGCGGGTCTGGCGCTGGAACTCGGGGCTTTCGTTGGAGCCGTAGGCCAGCAGCGGCACGCATTTCAGCCTGTCGATATGACGGATAGCGCTCATCGCATCGATCGTTGCCGCGTCGAATTTCACATACTTGCTGCGCGCCGACAGGCTTGGCCCCTCGAGGTCGTACATGCCGCTGCAGCAGAACGCGGTCTTGATGAGATCGTTCGGCAGTCCGAATTCCGCCTGCCAGTCGGTCAGCAGCAGCACGCCGGTCCAGTGGCCGCCCGAAGAATGACCGGTGACATGGATTCGGTTGCGGTCGCCGCCGAAGCGCTCGGCGCTGCGATAGACCCAGGCCACCGCGCGTTTGATCTGTTCCAGGATCGGCGGCAGACGGCCGTCCATTGTTTCGACGCCGGCGAAATCGGGGATCACATAATGCGCGCCGGCCTTGATGAACGGCTCGACGCAGAAGGCATAGTTGCGGCCCTGCGCCGTGCGCCAGGCGCCGCCGTGGAGGTAGATGTGAATCGGCGCGTCCGGTTTGTCGGTCTTGTAGACGTCGAGCGTTTCGACCGACGTCGTACCATAGGTGTAACGCTCCGGCTCGCCGATCCGTGCGCGCACCTCATTGCTGAGGACGGCGTTGCCGCCCAGAACCTCCTGCATGTTCGGGGCATAGAACGCCTGGTCGTAAGCGCGATCGAGGCCGGCCTGGTCGTAGTCGAGAAAGACGAGCGGAGCGGAAGTCGCCGAAGGCATGTGCTGGTCACCTGACAAAAAGACGCCGGCGATCACCGCCGGCAGGTGGCCTCATATTCCCAGCTTCCGTCGCTCTTTTGAACTGCCGAAACGACAATCGGGCGATCGATTTTTGTCTGGCACGAGAACAGCGGCAGGCCGAGCCCGCTGACGATCCGGAAATTCACTTCGCCGTCCGGGAAAAGCTCGCCCGCGATGCAGCCGCCGCCGCGCTGCAGGCTGTCGACCCGGGCCACGCTGCGGGCCCGCGACGGCAGGGTCACGTGCACCAGCACCTGGAATGGCACCGTGTTCTGGACTTCATAACAGGACGGATTGCCGGGACCGAGCCTTTGGCCGAGAGCAGGACCGGGGGCCAGCGCCGGACCGGCGCCGAAGACACTCGCCGCGATGAGGAGTGCCGGCCGCAGCATCGGGCGCTCGTTCCTTCTGGCGTTAGACCGCCATGAGGCTAACAGAGCGCCCGAACACCGGCAAACGGAGCCCTACTTCAAATCGTAAGCGCGCTCGCCGTGGCTTGCGAGATCGAGGCCTTCGCGTTCGGCGTCGGCGCCGGGACGCAGTCCGATCATGGCCTGCACGACCTTGAGGATGATGTAGGTCGCGACGATCGACCAGACGGCCGTCACACCGACCCCCAGCAGCTGCACGCTGAACTGCGAGCTGGCGGTCATGCCTTCGGCAAACCCGGCGCCGCCCATCGACTTCATGCCGGTAAAGGCGACCATCAGCGAGCCCAGGATGCCGCCGACGCCGTGCACCGCGAATACATCGAGCGAGTCGTCGATCTTGAAGCGGATCTTGATCGCCCGCACCGCGGTGAAGCACAGCAGGCCCGCCGCCACGCCGATGATGATGGCGCCCATCGGACCGGTATGCCCCGAGGCGGGCGTGATCGTCGCCAGACCTGCCACCATGCCGGTAACAAGGCCGACCGAGCTCGGCTTGCCGAACTTGACCCACTCGATGACCATCCAAGTGAAGGCGCCGGCCGATGCCGCGATATGCGTCGCCAGCATCGCGTTGCCCGCTGCCTGATCCGCTGCCAGCGCGCTGCCGGCATTGAAGCCGAACCAGCCGACCCACAGCATCGCGGCACCCGCCATGGTCATGCCGGGATTGTGCGGCGGCATGACGTGATTGGGGAAACCCTGGCGCGAGCCGATGACGATGGCCGCGACAAGGGCCGAGACGCCCGCTGTCGTGTGCACGACGATGCCGCCCGCGAAATCAATGACGTTCTGTGTCGCCAGCCAGCCGCCGCCCCACACCCAATGCGCGACAGGGAAATACACGGCGAGCACCCAGAGCGCGGTGAACAGCAGGACGAAGCCGAACGACACCCGTTCGGGAAACGCGCCGATGATCAGTGCCGGGGTGATGATCGCAAAGGTCAGCTGATACATGACGAAGACGTTTTCGGGGAAGTTGCCCGGCGCCTTCACCGCGTCGAGCCCGGTCAGGAACATCTTGTCGAGCGACCCGAGATACGGTCCGTCGCCGACGAAGACCAGGCTGTAGCCGCAGAACACCCAGAGGCCGGTGACAAGGCAGGCGATGGCGAAGCAGTGCATCAGCACCGACAGCACGCTCTTCGATTGCACGAGCCCGCCGTAGAAGAGGGCGAGACCGGGCAGGGTCATGAACAGGACCAGCGCCGTGGCCGTCAGCATCCAGGCGGTGTTGCCGCTATCCGCGGTCTGCGCCGCCGCGCCGCCGATGAGTGCGATATAGGCCAGTCCCGCGCCAAACGCGCGGACCAAGAATTTGGTCATCATTTATGCGTCTCCCCCGAGAGGCCGCCTGCTCTGCAGGCTGCGGCTTATCGAATCGCCCAAATTTGCCGCTATATGGTGACGCAAAGGGCAAATCGCGGCAACTGCCGCGATATCGACTGCCCACGGAACGATCAGATCGCGCGGGCCTTCTTGACCAGCCGGACCAGCTCGACCCGCGCGGTCTCGGCATCAATCACCGGCTTTTCGAACACCAGCCGGGCGGTCTCGCCGCCACGGCGCAGGTCGGTTCCTTCGGGGTCGACCCCCGTCATCGTCCAGCCGTTGCCGCTGCGTCCCAGCAGTTTTGTGGCGTAGAGCTGCACCGCCTCCGCATGATCGGCATTCATATGCGCGACGATATCGGCCTCGGCTTCGGCCAGCGCCGTCGTCGCCGCGGTGTAGAGGAACGCGCTTCCATCGATCCAGTGAATGCGCCCGAACCCGGCGACGAGATGCGCGCGGCTGACCTCGATCCGCCAGAAACCGAAATCGCCAAACCCGGCATACATCGCCGCCCCTGGATGACGCGCGATGAAGCGGTTGCGATGCCGGGCATCGGCGGTGCGGCGTGCGATGCCCTGCAGCGAGACGCGGGGACCGGTGAGCGGTTCGTCGAGGCCGATCGTGCCGTCGGCCAGCAGCGAGACGCGCGGATCGGCGAGCAGGTTTTTGGTGTGATCCGCCAGGCCCGAGATCAGCAGGAGCGGCGCCGCGTCGTGATCGCTGGCGACCATCACCAGCGACGCATAGGGAGCGCCGGCATCCGGCGCGTCCGGCCGCATGATCGTGCCGAGCGATGCGCGGTCGAGCGAGCGGACGAGCCGCCTTGCGCCTGTCGCGGGATCGTTTGGTGTCTCAGTCATGGCGAACGAATCTCCGCTGCGACCAGGCGGACGCGCCGCCCAGCACAAGCCAGAACACGAAGGCGACGGCCATCGAGGTGACCGCGAACTGCCGTCCAAGATCGGACGGCACCGATGATACAGCGCCGGCCGGCGGCACAGGCGCGCCCACTAAATGCGGCGCGATCACGAGAGCGACCCCAAGAAGGAGGGCAATGGGGCGCCACGATATCAGCCCGCGCCATGAGCTTGCGATCAACGCAAGGCCGACTGCAGTTGCTGTTGCCGTTGCGACCCACCAGATCTGCCGGCTGACGAGATTGGCTTCGGCGGAGCCGGGCAGGGCAGGGAACAAACCCAAAGCAGGCGCGAGTGAGAAACTGAGAAATCCGGCGATTCCCCATGCCATTCCGGCGCGCAATCGCGGTTCGAGGCTGGTATGGGCGCGATAGACGGCCAGCGCGGCGTTCAGCAGCAACGCGAAACCGATGCCGGCCAGGATGTTGAACAGGATCGTCAGGAACGGCCGCTCCAGCGACGAGATGCCGTGATGGTCGTGATCATGCGCGAGCCCGGTTTCCGAGGCCGCGAGCTCATGGGCCTCGGCATCCACCAGCAGCGGATTGATCAGGACCTGCTGCAACACGCTGGTTGTCAGGCCGGACAGCAGGCCGGCAATCAGCGCGGCAAGGATGATCCGCCGCAGCATGCCGGCGTCAGTGGCAGGGAAAGGTGAAGGCGTGCCGGCTGTCATGCGCCGCGTTATGCAGCACCTCGGCCCCTGCGAAACCGACGCCATAGAGGATGACGATACCCAGCAGCAGGGCGAGGGCCGCCGGTGCCATTCCGGCGATCCCGGCCGGGGAACGGGTGACGGTGTCCTGCCCGGCAACGATCATCGCGTGCTCCCAGTGTGGCATTAAAGGAGGCTCTTCTATAATGCTGGGGTTTGAAAGGCGTCAATGAAACGCCTTCCGGCCGCCCCACTCCAGCCACAGTTCGGGCCAATAAGCCGTCTGTCCGAAGGAGATACCGTTGCCCTCAAGTCCCCCGCCGCCCGTGATCGCCCTGGTCGACGACGACCGGAACATCCTGACCTCCGTCACCATGGCCCTGGAAGCCGAAGGCTTCACGGTCCGCAGCTATACCGACGGTGTCGAGGCGCTGCGCGGCCTGACCAATCAGCCGCCCGATGTCGCCGTCCTCGACATCAAGATGCCGCGCATGGACGGCATGGAACTGCTGACCAAGCTGCGCAAGCAGAGCCAGATGCCGGTGATCTTCCTCACCTCGAAAGACGACGAGGTCGACGAGGTGCTGGGCCTGCGGATGGGCGCCGACGACTACATCACCAAGCCGTTCTCGCAGCGCCTGCTGATCGAGCGCATCCGGGCCCTGCTGCGGCGCAAGGAAGGCGCGCAGTCCCCGGGCTCCGCGGCGGCCGAGCCGCCGATCGTGCGCGGCGATCTCGTGCTCGATCCCTCGCGTCATGTCTGCACCTGGAAGGGTCAGGAAGTCAGCCTGACGGTGACCGAGTTCCTGCTGATCAAGGCGCTGGCGCAGCGGCCGGGTCTGGTGAAAAGCCGCGACAACCTGATGGATGCCGCGTATGGCGAGCATGTCTATGTCGACGACCGCACGATCGACAGCCACGTGAAGCGGCTGCGCAAGAAATTCAAGACGCTCGACGATGACTTCTCGCATATCGAGACACTTTACGGTCTGGGCTATCGCTACAAGGACAAGTAGCGGCGGCGCGCGGGGCGGGGATCCTTAATGGCCGAGAACGCAAACGAGCGGCCGCGCCGACGGCGGCGGCGTTTCTCGCCGCTGATCCGGCGCATCCTGCTGCTGAACATGCTGGCGCCGGTCTTCCTGGCGGTCGGCATTCTCTATCTCGACGATTACCGGCGCAGCCTGATCGAGACCGAGCTCGCGGCGCTCGCCAGTCAGGGTCGGACTTTCGCCGCAGCACTGGCGACTTCGGCGATCCAGGGCAACCCCGATCCTGACGATGACGATTCCATTCCAGCCGAAGAGACGGAGCGCCTGTCGCGCGAAACCGCGCAGATCGTTCTTCGTCGCCTCGTCGAATCCGCGCAGGTCCGCGCGCGCCTGTTCGCGGCGGACGGCGAATTGCTGGCCGACAGCCAGTTGCTTGGGGCCGCCGGTGTCGCGGTCGAGATGGCGCCGTTGCCGCCGCTGGGCCCGCCGCCGGATTTTCTCACGGCACTGGTCAATCGTCTCTACGATTTTGTTCTGACCTGGCTGCCGGGGCCTGACGATCTGGCCCCGGCGCTGGATCGCACGACCACGCGGCTGGCCGATCATCCTGAAGCGGAGGCGGCGCTGCGTGGCGAAATCGGGCAGGCGCGCCGCGAGCGTCCGGGTGCCGCAACAGTGGCTGCTGGCAAGATGGAGCTCTCGGTCGGCATTCCGGTGCAGCGTTTCAAGAAGGTGCTGGGCGTGCTGGTGCTGACCACCGACAGTGCCGCGATCGAGGCGAACCTGCGGTCGGTACGGCTCGATATCCTGAAGGTCCTCGCTGCTGCGTTCGCCATCACCATTCTCATCTCGGTCTATCTCGGGCGGACCATCGCGCGCCCGATCCGCCGTTTGGCTGCGGCGGCGGAACGCGTGCGGCGCGGCGGGCAGGCCATCGGCACCGGCCTGCGCGCGCGGCGCGGCCCGCAGGGGCGGCCCGAGATTCCCGATCTCAGCGCCCGCGACGACGAGATCGGCGATCTGTCGGCCGCACTCGCCGACATGACCGATGCGCTGTGGCGCCGCCTCGATGCGATCGAGCGGTTCGCCGCCGATGTCGCCCACGAGATCAAGAATCCGCTGACCTCGCTCAAGAGCGCGGTCGAGACCGCGGTGCGGGTCAGCGATCCCGATCACCAGCGCAAGCTGATGGCGATCATTCTCGACGATGTTGGCCGGCTCGACCGGCTGATCGGCGATATCTCCGATGCATCGCGGTTGGACGCGGAACTGTCGCGCGAGGAATCCGAGGAAGTCGATCTCGGCGCGCTGCTGCACACGCTGGTCGATCTGCACACCGCGACCGGCGGTGCCGACGCGCCGACGCTGATTCTGGAGCTTCCCCGCACCGACAATCTCGTGGTGCCGGGTCTGGAAGGACGTCTCGGCCAGGTCTTCCGCAACCTGATCACCAATGCCCTGTCGTTCAGTCCGGCCGGCGGGAAAATTCGTCTGCGCGCGGAACGGCGCGGGCGCTTCGTCGAGGCGACAATTGACGACGACGGCCCCGGCATCCCCGAAGACAAGCGCGACAAGATTTTCGAGCGCTTCTATAGCGAGCGACCGGAGGGCGAAAAATTCGGGACGCATTCCGGTCTCGGCCTCTCGATCTCGCGCCAGATCGTCACGGCCCATGGCGGCACGATCACGGCGGAGAATAGGCGGGATACGACAGGGCGGCTGATCGGCGCCCGCTTCACGGTGCGCCTGCCGGTCGATTGACCTCAAAGGTTAACAACGCTGCCCCTTGTGGCCTTTTTCGCGCATGCAACAAAATCCATGGGTGCGCCGCAACATGGGCCGTTGACAGTCCTGTGAGGGCGGAGCAACTTCACCGCCCGGGGCACCCCCCTCACGATGACTCAATCACTTGAAACCCAGGTTCATGCGAGTTGCGTCGAGTTGGAAGGCACTGCCGTGCTGTTGCGTGGCCCCTCCGGCAGCGGAAAATCGGATCTTAGCTTGCGCGTAATCGATAGCGGTGGACGCCTGGTGGCTGACGATCGAACCAATCTCGCTGTAGAGGACGGGCATCTCTATGCATCGCCTCCGGATGTGATCGCGGGAAAGCTCGAAGTGCGCGGTGTTGGTATCCTCTCCGTACCCTTTGCCAGCCACGCACGCGTCGGGCTCGTCGTGGATCTTGTTGCCCCTCAGGACGTTGAGCGGCTGCCCGAGGCCAGGCGCTGCGACTACCTCGGCGTTTCAATACCGCTCGTGGCGATGGCGCCGTTCGAAGCTTCGGCCATAGCGAAGTTGCGGGCAGTTTTGCGCCAGTCCCCCTCCCGCGTCTGATCGTACCCATATATCTCTTCCGATGAGCCGCGATCCCAAACCCGACCCGGTATTGACGCAACGCGATACCGCGCCGCGCCGCCGGATCGTTTTGGTCACCGGCATGTCGGGTGCCGGCCGCACGACGGCCCTGCACGCTCTGGAAGATGCCGGCTATGAAGCCGTCGACAATCTGCCGCTGACATTGATGCTTGTCCTGACACGCTCCGATGAAGCCACGGGCAAGCCGCTTGCCATCGGCATGGATACGCGCACCCGGGGGTTTGCCGCCGATGCGTTGCTGGCCACCATCGACCGTCTGCGCGCCGAGCCGGACTGCGATGCGCAGCTCCTGTTTCTCGATTGCGATGATGAAGTTCTGCGCCGGCGTTACACCGAAACGCGCCGCCGTCATCCGCTGGCGATCGACCGCCCCGTGACGGACGGCATTCGCGCGGAACGCACGATGCTGCGCGATCTGCGCGACCGTGCCCAGCTCGTGATTGATACATCGGCAATGACCGGCGCCGATCTGAAGCGCCAGGTGCAGACGGCATTCTCCCTTGAGGTGCGGCCGGGGCTTGGCGTCCAGGTCGTGTCGTTTGCGTATCGCAACGGATTACCGCGTGATGCCGACCTCGTGTTCGATGTCCGTTTCCTTGCCAATCCGCATTACGAACCCAGCCTCAAGGCGCTGACCGGCGACAATCCGGATGTTGCCGCGTTTATCGAGCGCGATCCCGGCTGCCACAGCTTCATCGACGGGCTGACAACGATGCTGTCCGCGCTGCTCCCGCGTTACGAGAGCGAGGGCAAAAGCTATCTGACGATTGCCGTCGGCTGCACCGGCGGGCGGCACCGTTCCGTTTACGTCGCGGAGCGGCTGGTCGCCTGGCTCCGCAAGGAAGGGCGCCGCTGTGGCGTGCTGCACCGCGAAATCGTGCAGGACCGCCGTGTCGAAGATCTGGGACCCGGCGCTACGATTGCAGGCAACCAGGGACATTCAGTCGATGTTTCCGTTTCTTAACGAGAAGGACCCGGTATGATTGGGATGGTACTGGTCACCCATGGGCGACTCGCGGTGGAGTTCATCGCCGCGCTGGAGCATGTGGTGGGACCGCAACGCAACGTGGCGGCCGTCTGTATCGGGCCTGAAGACGACATGGAGCAGCGACGACGTGAGATCATCGATCAGGTGGTGCGTGTCGATGACGGTTCGGGTGTTGTCGTGCTGACCGACATGTTCGGCGGCACGCCGTCCAACCTTGCCATCTCGATCATGGGCCGCGCCAAGATCGAGGTGATCGCCGGCATGAACCTGCCGATGCTGATCAAGCTCGCCAGCGTGCGGACCACCGAGAAGCTCGCCGATGCGGTTGTCTCGGCCCGCGAAGCCGGCCGCAAGTACATCAACGTCGCCTCGCAGCTGCTCGCCGGCGAGGTGAAGTAAGAATGAGCGCCGCCAGCCCGGACACATCCTCCGGTTCTGCCGCGGCGCAGGAAGCGCCGGCCATTGGCCGGACCGCCACCATCGTCAATCAGAAGGGCCTGCATGCAAGGGCCGCGGCGCGTTTTGTGAAGCTCGTCGCGCAGTTTCCCGAGGCCTCGGTCACGGTGACCAAGAAGGACACCACCGTTGCCGGCGGCTCCATCATGGGCCTGATGATGCTGGCGGCGTCGCCCGGCTGCCAGATCGACATCCGCGCGACCGGCCGTGAGGCGGAGCGCGCCGTTGAAGCCCTGGCGGCACTGGTCGCCGCCGGCTTCGATGAAAACTGAATCGCACAAAACCCCACGCACGCGGCCGTCACGCCGCCCCGTCCGCCGTCCGGCGGGTGAGGGTGAGCGAATCTTCGAAGGCCTGGCCGTCTCGCCCGGAATCGCGATCGGCATCGCGCATGTGCACGAGGCGGGCAACGTCTCGGTCCCCGAGCACGCGATTGCCGCGTCCGAGGTCGAAGGTGAGCGCGCGCGGTTCCGTTCCGCCGTCGAGAAGTCGCTGCGCCAGCTGAACAAGCTGGGCTCCAAAACCGACACGTTGCCGCCGAATGTTGCCGAAGAGATCGGCTTCCTGCTGGAAGCGCACAGGCAGATGCTGTCCCAGTCGCGGCTGGTGCTGGGTGTCGAGCGCCGCATTGCGGATAAACACATGAACGCCGAAGCCGCGGTGCAGGCGGAGATCGCGGCGATCAGCCAGAGTTTCGCGGCGATGGAGGATGCCTATCTCGCGGCCCGCATGCAGGACGTGCGCGAGGTCGGCATGCGGCTGATCCGCAACCTGACCAAGGTGCCGTACCAGGCGTTCCGCAATCTTCCCGAAGGCACGATCGTCATCTCGGAGGAAATCACGCCGGCGGATACGGCGCTGATGGATCCCGAAAGGCTCGCCGGATTTTCGACCGCGCTGGGCGGCGCCGAAGGGCATACCGCGATCATGGCGCGCGCGATGGGGCTGCCGGCCGTGCTCGGTGTCGCCGGCCTGGTGGGCACCGTGCGAAACGGCGATACGGTGATCGTCGACGGCTCCGCCGGCAAGGTGGTGATCCGCCCGACCGGCAGCACGCTGGAAGCCTACGAGCGCCGCAGAGTCGAGTTTGTCCGCGAGGAGCGCCAGCTCGCACGTCTCGCCAAGCAGCCGGCGATCACCCGCGATCATGTCGAGGTGACGCTGGAGGTGAATATCGAACTGCCGCGCGAGGTCGAGCAGGCGCTGGCGGTCGGTGCCGCCGGGATCGGTCTGCTGCGCACCGAGTTCATGTTCATGAACCGCGATGACATGCCCGATGAAGACGAGCAGACCAAGATGCTGGCTGGAATCGTCGAAGGCATGGAAGGGCGGCCGGTGACGATCCGCACCCTCGATGTCGGTGGCGAGAAACTGGCTTCGGCACTGGGCAACGACATCACGCCCGGCGCCAATCCGGCGCTGGGCCTGCGTGCGATCCGTCTCGGCCTGGTGCGGCCGGAGATTCTGGAGACCCAGCTTGCGGCTATCCTGCGCGCGGCAACGCGCGGTCCGGTCCGCATCCTGCTGCCGATGATCACGACGGTGGGCGAAGTGCGCGAGGTACGGGCCATCCTTGCGCGCGTCATGCGCCGGCTGATGCGCAAGGGTGTTCGCCTTCCCGATCCGCTGCCGCCGCTGGGGGCGATGATCGAGATACCGGGGGCGGCGCTTGCGGCTGATGCACTGGCCCAGGTCTGCGATTTCTTCGCGCTCGGCACCAACGATCTCACCATGTACACGCTGGCGATCGATCGCGGTGACGAGCAGGTGGCCCATCTCTACAATCCACTGCATCCGGCGGTTCTGCGCCTGATCCAGTTCACGACGGAAGCAGCACTCCGCAACCGCATCCCCGTCAGTTTATGCGGTGAGATTGCCGGCGATCCCCGTTACACTGCGCTCCTTCTCGGCCTGGGGATTCGGGAGTTGTCGATGTCGCCGATCAAGCTGCCGCGCATCAAGCAGCGTGTCCGCTCGATCGAGCTTGCCGCGGCGGCGACACGCGCACGCGCGATCATGGATCAGTCCGACCAGGGACGGATTGCCGCCCTGCTCGACGATTTCAACGCGCTACGGTGACGTCGTGACCGACGCACCCGATCAGCCCGTTGACGAGGCATCGGCTGTCGAGAAAAAGCCGGCCGAGAGCACGCAGTTCGCATTCCAGAATAAGGTCTTCAACGTACCGGGATCGTACTTCGCGCTGGCCGAGGCGACCGGCGACCCGACCTTCTTTGTCCCGCTGGGCGACATGATGGGGGTGATGACCCTGCCGCAGTTGCGGTCGGGCTTCGAGATCAAGGACAACTCTCCCGACGCCGCACTTCTCAAGCTGGTCGAGAAGGGGCTGTCCTTCGTTCGCAGGATCCATCCCGGCGATTCGATCCCGCGCGAGCTTCTGGATGGCAGCGGCTCCTGGGCCTTCGACGACCGGCACCGGCAGATCGCCGAAGCGAAGCTGCTGGTCAGGCTGGTCGGCCGGCTGGTCACGACCACCAGCCCGCGCGACCGCGGCGAGCTCCTGAAGCTGGCGGCGGATCCCTCGATCCGCCAGCAGGCGCCGGGTGCTGCTATCGCATTGGCGGAGAGCATCGGGCTTGGCAAGGACGGCGCGCCGGTGGTGCAGGATCGTCTTGCCCGCATGATCCGGGAACTCAGTTATGTCGAGGCACTGCGCGATCATTTCGCTTTCGTGAAGATGATCGTCGTGAAGCTGACGCAGCTCGCGGCGCTCTATGAGCCCGCGCACAGTCCCGGCGAGGAGATCAGCCGCATCATCGTGCTGATGAAAAAGCCCCTCGGCGAGTTCGATGCCATTTTCGAGCAGGTCGATCAGCGCTCCGACGACCTGGCCGGACTGCTGCGCAACGTCGAGGCGGGGACCACGGCGATCCGGGAGGTCCGGGACGAAATCCGCCGTCGGCTCATGGGGTGGGATGATCTGGTCCGGCAGTGGAAACCCCTGGCCGTCGCGGCGACCCCGGCGACCGAAGCCCTGATCCGGACGACCTATCGCTTTGTCGCGGTACGCTTCCCCGGCGGCACCGACTGGCTGCAGTCGAGCCCGGTTCGCTCCCGGCGCTAGGGCCCGTTGCGAAAGGCATCCGGGTGCGCCCAGGCGGTGTTTCCGGTGGGCAGCGTTGGGCCAGAAACCGGTTGAAGGGGGGACCTCCGGCTGATATACGGCGGCACTCGGAATCCCCGAAATTCCTGACAAAATCCCCGATTCACAGCTCGCAAGGAGCCCTCATGTCTTCGAAAAAGCCCCTCCCGGAAACGGAATACAAAGTTGCGGATATGAAGCTCGCCGACTGGGGCCGGCGCGAGCTGAACATCGCTGAAACCGAAATGCCGGGTCTGATGTCGACCCGCGAAGAGTACGGTCCGAAGCAGCCGCTCAAGGGCGCGCGCATTGCCGGCTCGCTGCACATGACGATCCAGACCGCGGTGCTGATCGAGACGCTGACGCATCTCGGCGCCGATGTGCGCTGGGCGTCCTGCAACATCTACTCGACGCAGGATCATGCGGCCGCGGCGGTTGTCGCCGGCGGCACGCCGGTCTTCGCCTACAAGGGCGAATCGCTGGAAGACTATTGGGAATACTCGCACCGCATCTTCGAATGGAGCGACGGCGGCGTCCCCAACATGATCCTCGACGACGGCGGCGACGCGACCCTGCTGATCCATCTCGGCATGAAGGCCGAGAAGGACGTCTCGGTCCTCGCCAAGCCGGGTAGCGAAGAAGAGGAATTCCTCTTCGCCGCGATCAAGAAGCAGATGAAGGCCAAGCCGGGCTGGTACAGCAAGGTCGGCGCCAGCATCAAGGGCGTCTCCGAAGAGACGACCACGGGCGTGCATCGCCTCTATCAGATGGAAAAGGACGGCAGCCTGCTGTTCCCGGCCATCAACGTGAACGACTCCGTCACCAAGTCGAAGTTCGACAACCTCTACGGTTGCCGTGAGTCGCTGGTCGACGGCATCCGCCGCGCGACCGACGTCATGATGTCGGGCAAGGTCGCCCTCGTCGCCGGCTTCGGCGATGTCGGCAAGGGCTCGGCCGCGTCGCTGCGCAGCGCCGGCGCCCGCGTGCTGGTCACCGAAATCGATCCGATCTGCGCCCTGCAGGCGGCGATGGAAGGCTATCAGGTCGTGACGATGGACGACGCCGCTTCGTACGCGGACATCTTCGTCACCGCGACCGGCAACGTCGACGTCATCACCGTCGAGCACATGCGCAAGATGAAAGACCGCGCGATCGTCTGCAACATCGGTCACTTCGATAACGAGATCCAGGTGGCCGGCCTCAAGAACCTGAAGTGGCACAACGTGAAGCCGCAGGTCGATGAGATCGAGTTCCCGGACGGCAAGCGCGTTCTGCTCCTGGCCGAAGGCCGCCTCGTCAACCTCGGCTGCGGCACGGGCCACCCGAGCTTCGTGATGAGCGCGTCGTTCACCAACCAGACGCTGGCCCAGATCGAGCTGTGGACCAACCCCGGCAAGTACCAGAAGAAGGTCTACACGCTGCCGAAGTTCCTCGATGAGAAGGTGGCGATGCTGCATCTCAAGAAGGTCGGCGCCAACCTGACCCAGCTCACGAAGAAGCAGTCCGAATATCTCGGCATCACCAATGCCGGTCCGTTCAAGTCGGACAGCTACCGGTACTGATCCGACCCTTCTGATCCGAAGGGTCAGGCGGTTCTTGTTCGGACCGCCTGCTTACGCCAAACTCTCCCTGCGTCGCTTCGGCGCAGGGAGATTCGGTGGATTTCTCCACGTTTAACAGCGGTTTGGGCGGTCCGGGCGTTCTCGGCCTGGCGGTGGCTTTTGTTGCCATCGTTGCCGCTTTCTTCCTGATCCTGCGCGAGCGGTCCCGTCGTGTAACGCTTGCCGCCGAACTCGCCGCGACCCGCAAGCGCCTCACCGAGATCGAAGCCCGGCTTGCCGCCGAGCGCCGCTCGGCCCTGCTCAAGGAAGCGGAATCGGCCACCGAGATCGTGCGGCTGGCGAATGCGCGCGACCGCATCGGCCAGGCAATGGACAAATTGCCGCTGCCGATCTGGCGGCGCGGCGATGACCTCGCCATCGTCGACTGCAATGCCGCCTATGCCCGCGCGGTCGAAGCCGATCGCGAACGGGTGCGCCGCGACGGCCTGACCCTGGGCGGCCAGTCGATGGCCAATCGCGCCCGGGCGCTCGCCGACCTCGCCATCGCCGCGCAGACGCCGCAGAGCGAAGAAGGCCACGCCGTCATCGGCGGCTCGCGCCGGCTGCTGGAATTCATCGAGGTGCCGTTGCCGGGTGGCGGCACCGTCGGCATCGCGCTAGACGTTACGGAGCGCGAAGAGGTGCAGCGCGAATTTTCCCGGCACATCGCGGCTCACGCGCGCGTTCTCGAAAACCTTGCGACCGCGATTGCCATCTACGGGCCCGACGAGCGCCTGAAATTCTTCAACACCGCCTTCGTCCAGTTGTGGAAGCTGGAAGAGACATGGCTGCGTACCGAGCCCGGCTATGGCGAGGTGCTGGAAATGCTGCGCGAGAAGCGGCGCCTGCCGGAATACGCCGATTTCCCGGCCTTCAAGCGCCAGCGCCTGAAGCTCTTCACCTCGCTGCTCGATCCGCTGGAAGAGCTGGTCTACATCCCCGACGGCACGACCTTGCACAGCCGCATCACGCCACACCCGATGGGCGGACTGCTGTTCACCTTCGACGACGTGACGGACCGCCTGTCGCTCGAGCGGTCCTACAACACGCTGATCGCGGTCCAGCAGGAAACGCTGGATCATCTCTACGAAGGCGTTGCGGTGATCGGCAGCGATGGCCGCATAAAACTGACCAACCCGGCCTACGCGCGCATGTGGCGCCTGTCGGCCGAGGACCTGGCGGACGAGCCGCATCTCGCCAAGCTTATCGAGCTGTCGAAAGACTTCTTCGAATTCGGCAACGACTGGCCGAACTACAAGGAGCGCGTGATCTCGCGCCTGACCGGCCGTTCGCCGCGCGCGGGACGGCTGGAGCGCACCGACGGCTCGACCCTCGACTACGCGACGGTCCCGCTGCCCGATGGCGCGGTGCTGCTCTCTTATCTCGACGTTACCGACACGTCACGCGTCGAGACGGCGCTGCGCGAACGCGCCGAGGCGCTGGAGACTGCCGATCGCCTGAAATCGGAATTCATCTCATCGGTATCCTACGAGCTGCGCACGCCGCTCAACACCATCATCGGCTTTGCGGAGATCCTGGCGAATCTCTATTTCGGCACGCTTAACGAAAAGCAGATCGAATATTGCCGCGGCATCCTGCTGTCGTCGGAGCGTCTGCTCGCCATCATCGACGACATGCTCGACCTGGCCTCTATCGAGGCCGGAAAGATGTCGCTCGAGCTGGGGCCGCTGGAGCCGGGCGTCCTTCTCGATGAGGTCTCCGCCGTCATGCAGGACATGGCGCGCGCCCACGATCTCGGCCTGTCGGTCAAGACGGTGCCGGGGCTGCCGGTCATCGAGGGCGACGAGCGGCGGCTCAAGCAGGCGCTGTGCAACCTGGTGTCGAACGCGATCAAGTTCACGCCGCCCGGCGGGTCGATCACGCTGGGCGGACAGTTCGACGGCGAAACGATCCGCCTGACCGTCGCCGATACCGGTGTGGGCATTCCCGCCGAAGATCAGGTGCGCGTGTTCGAGACTTTCGCGCATGTGCCGCCGCTGAGCGACGCGATGCGCGGCCGGCGTACCGGTCCCGGCCTCGGCCTGTCGCTGGTGAAGCACATCTTCGAGCTGCATGGCGGGCGGGTGTGGATCGAATCGTCCAGCGGCCGCGGCACCACCGTCGTCTGCACGCTTCTGCCGCGGGCGCAGGGGCAGCTGGCGATTCCTGCGCGTGATACCGCGGAAGCGTCGGACCGCGTCTAGCTGCCGGGCAGGCCCTTGGTCGTCGAATATTCGAAGTGCAGCACTTCGCCGGGATGGACCAGCGGATGGATGCCGTGCGCCGCCGCGGCCGCTTCGGCAAAGCCGCTCAGGATCAGCTTGAGCTTGCCGGGATAACGCGCGATATCGCCGATGGCGAAGATGCCCGGCGCCGATGTCGCCGCGTTCGCCGGGTTCACCACGATATGATTCTGTTCGAGGTTCAGGCCCCACTGCGCGATTGGGCCGAGATTCATGGCGAGGCCGAAGAACGCCAGCAGTGAATCGGCGTCGAGACGGCGGTCCTTTCCGTCCAGCGTCTTGACCAGCACGGCAGTGAGCTGGCCGTTGCTGCCTTCGAGTCCGTCGAGCTGATACGGCACGACCATCTCGATCTTGCCGGCATCGACCAGTTTCTTCATCTGGCTGACGCTTTCGGGTGCGGCACGGAATTTGTCGCGGCGATGCACCACCATGACCTTGGCCGCGATGTCGGCCAATGAGAGCGCCCAGTCGACGGCGGAATCGCCGCCGCCGGCGATCACCACGCGCTTGCCGCGAAAATCCTCGCGCCGCTTGACCAGGTAGTGAACGCTCTTGCCTTCAAAGGCTTCAATGCCGGCGAGCGGCGGCCGGTTGGGACCGAACGCACCGACACCCGCCGCGATGATGACCGCGCGCGCCTGCAGCTTGCGGCCGCTGGTGAGGCCCAACTCCCAGTCCTCGCCCACGCGGGTCAGGGTCTCGACCTGCTCGCCCAGATGGTAGACCGGCTTGAAGGGGGCGGCCTGTTCGGCCAGCCGGTCGATCAGCTCGCTGGCGCCGATGCTGGGATAGCCCGGAATGTCGTAAATCGGCTTCTCGGGATAGAGCGCCACGCACTGCCCGCCGACGGCATCCAGCGCGTCGACCACTTGCGTAGACAGCTTCAGCATCCCGCATTCGAACACCGCAAACAGGCCGACCGGCCCGGCGCCGATAATGGCGACATCGCTGCGGGAAATCTCTGAAGCGGGCTGGGACATTGCAGGCTCGGATGTGGGTCTGTAGCGGGGTGTTTACACGATTTTCGCCGCCTGTCACCCCGTCCCGTTCTCACCTCTATCTCATCCCCTAAACTCAATTGTCACCCCGGCGAAAGCCGGGCCCAGAAATCCCGTCCGTGCCGAAGAACCGAAGGGACGTCCCGGTGCGCTGCTGAGCCGACACGTTACCTGGGCCCCGGCTTTCGCCGGGGTGACAGTCGTAAGCAGGGATCGCGGTTGTGTAATGGTCGCGCCCGATCAGCCTTATCCACTCTTCCAGCGATCCGCCCGCCGCCCGATAATGGCGCATGACCGAGTCGCCTTCCGGTGCGGAAGCCGCCCTGACCCTTACCCTCGACAGTCCCGCCGCCACCGAAAGGTTGGCGGCGCGCATTGCGTCGCGCGCGGTGGCGCGGGACGTGATCGCGCTGTGGGGCAATCTCGGCGCCGGCAAGACGACCTTCGCCCGGGCCTTCATCCGCGCCCGCGCCAGCGACCCCATGATCGAGGTGCCGAGCCCGACCTTTACCCTGGTCCAGACCTACGACCTGCAGCCGCCGGTCTGGCATTTCGATCTCTACCGTCTCACCAATGAGGAAGACGTGTGGGAACTCGGAATCGAAGAGGCGCTGGCGGATGCCATCTCGCTGATCGAGTGGCCGGAACGGCTCGGCGCGCTGCTGCCGGACTCGCGTCTCGATGTCGGATTTGCCTCGGCGGATCGCCCCGAGGCGCGGCGCGCCTCCATCACCGGCCACGGAACATGGGCCGCACGGCTGGAAGGTCTCGCCCATGCGTGACAGCGATGCGTTGATCAACGCCTTTCTCGCCACGGTTGGCTGGCATGACGCCGAGCGGACGAAACGTCCCGGCGATGCGTCGTTCCGGCGTTACGAGCGCATCGAAGGCGAGCACGGCTTCGCCATGCTGATGGATGCGCCGCCGCCGATGGAAAATATCGAGCCGTTCATCGCGATTGCCCGTCACCTGCTGATGCTGGGCTACAGCGCGCCCGATATCCTGGCCGAGGATACCGAGGCGGGTTTGCTGCTGCTCGAGGATTTCGGCGACGACACGTTTACCAAGATGCTCGCCGCAGGCGTCAATGAGCGCGAGCTATACACGCTGGCCGTCGATTTCCTGATCGACCTGCACCGCAACGATCAGGCCGTCGATATCGATCTGCCAGCCTATGATGAGGAACGGCTGCTGGGCGAGGCGGCGCTGCTGACGGAATGGTATCTGCCCGCCATCGGCCAGCCGGTCGAAGATGAGGAGCGCGAGGACTATTTCAGCCGCTGGCGCGGCGCCTTCCATGTGCTGGAAGAGCTGCCGCCAACGCTGGTGCTGCGCGATTTCCATGTCGACAATCTCATGTGCCTGCCGGGCCGCGAGGGCGTGCAGGCCTGCGGCCTGCTGGATTTTCAGGACGCGCTGATCGGTTCGCCCGCCTACGATCTCGTCTCGCTGCTGGAAGATGCACGGCGCGACGTGACGCCGGCGGTTGCGGAGGAAATGCTGGAGCGTTATCTCGCCGCCTTTCCGCATATCGATCCCGATAACTTCAGAGCGGCCTATGCCGTGCTGGGCGCCCAGCGTAACGCCAAGATCATCGGCATCTTTACCCGCCTGATGGTGCGCGACGGCAAACCGGTCTATCTCAAGCATATTCCGCGTCTGTGGCGGCTGCTGGAGGGCGATCTCGAGCATCCGGTGCTTGCCGAAGTCCGCGAGTGGTTCGACGAACATATTCCAAGGCAGCGTCGCATCGTCCCCAGAAACAAGGTTCCCAAGTAAATGCCTGTTGCGACGATGCCTTCATCCGCCATGGTGCTCGCCGCAGGGCTCGGAAAGCGGATGCGTCCGCTCACCGATACGCTGCCCAAGCCGCTGGTGCCGGTGGCCGGCCGCACCCTGATCGACCGCGTGCTGGACCGGCTGGAAGACGCGCGGGTAGGCCACGTCGTGGTCAACCTTCATTACTTCCGTGACGTGCTGGAGAAGCACCTGAAGGCGCGGACGTCGCCGAGGGTGGATCTATCGCCCGAGGATGATCTTCTGGAAACCGGCGGGGGCGTGAAATTCGCTTTGCCCAAACTGGGCGACGGCGCGTTTTTTGTCATCAACGCCGACGTGCTGTGGCTCGACGGTGCGACCCCGGCGCTGTCGCGGATGGCGCGCGCCTGGGATGACCAGACGATGGACGCGCTGATGATGGTGCATCCGTCGGTGACGGCGATCGGCTACGACGGCAATGGCGACTATTTCTGCGCGCCGGACGGACGCCTGCGCCGCCGCCGCGGCAACGACATCGCGCCGTTTATTTTCGCCGGAGTGCAGATCCTTCATCCGCGTCTGTTCAAGAATGCACCCGAGGGAAAGTTTTCGCTGAACGTCCTCTACGACCGGGCGGAGGAAGCGGAGCGGCTGTGGGGCCTGCGGCATGACGGCATGTGGTTTCATGTCGGCACGGTCGAGGGTCTAGCGGAGACCGAATCCTTCCTGCTGCCGCGCAATCGCCGGGTGCCGTGACGACGAAGGCGCTCCGCGTCTACTCGATCGCCTCGGGCGTTCCGTTCCTCGACACGCTCGCCGACGGGATCGCGAAAGCGGTTGATAACGATCCGCTGGCGCTGTCGCGTGTCACCGTCCTGCTGCCGACCCGCCGCGCGGGACGCGCCCTGCGCGAAGCCTTCCTGCGCCGCGCCGATGGCGCGCCGATGCTGCTGCCGCGTCTGCGGCCGCTGGGCGACGTCGACGACGACGAGCTGGCCATGGCCGGCGACAATGGTGCTGATCTCGAACCCGCCATCGCGCCGCTGCGCCGCAAGCTCATGCTGGCGCGCACGATTCTCAAACTTGAATCCAGCGAAGGCGCCCGAACGGCTCCACAAGCCGTCGAGCTGGCTGGTGAACTCGCGCGGCTCCTGGATGAGGTGCAAACAGAGCAGATCAGTTTCGAGGCGCTGAATCGCCTCGTGCCCGATGAGTATGCCGAGCACTGGCGCCGGACTGTAAAGTTCCTGGAGATTCTCACGGCTGTGTGGCCGAAGATCCTCGCCACAGAAGGCGCCATCGATCCCGCGGAGCGGCGCCATCGCGCGCTGACCTTGCTCGCCGAGCGCTGGGAAGCAAACCCGCCAACGGAGATGATCGTCGCCGCCGGTTCGACTGGCAGCATTCCCGCGACTGCGCGCCTGCTGAAGGTGATCGCCGGCCTGCCGAACGGACATGTCGTGCTGCCCGGTCTCGACCGCGATCTGGAAGAGGAGGGTTGGAAGAGCATCGAAGCGACCCATCCGC
This sequence comes from Alphaproteobacteria bacterium, assembly GCA_965279355.1. Classification (GTDB taxonomy): domain Bacteria; phylum Pseudomonadota; class Alphaproteobacteria; order CACIAM-22H2; family CACIAM-22H2. Next base: position 3,481,614 of record OZ257155.1, read on the forward strand.
AATTCGGACTGGCGCAGCTCCTGAAATATCTGGAGATCGGTCGCGCCGCTGTCGCGGATTGGCCGTCCAAACCGTCCGAGACGGCAGAGCGCGTGAAGCTAATCGGTGCCGCGCTGGGGCCGGCGCTGTCGACGGCGGCGTGGAGCGACAAGCTCACCCTGTCGCCGGACTCGCTCCAGGGCCTGACGCGGGTTGACGCCGCGCATCCGCAGCAGGAAGCGCAGATCATCGCGCTGCTGTTGCGCGAGGCGCTGGAGACGGAGGCGCGCACCGCGGCTTTGGTGACACCGGATCGCGATCTTGCGCGCCGTGTGTCGGCGGAGCTCGGGCGCTTTGGCATCGGCATCGACGATTCCGCTGGCCGCCCGCTATCAACAACGCCGCAGGCGACGTTTCTGCTGCTGCTCGCCGAAGCCATTGTCGAAGGCGCCGCACCGGCCAAGCTGCTGGCGGTTCTCAAACATCCGCTGGCGTCGGGCGGCATCGACACGCCGCAGTTCCGCTCCAATGCCCGCGCGGTGGAAATGGCGGTGCTCCGCGGCCCACGTCCCCAGCCGGGTCTGGATGCGCTGGTCGCCCTGTTGCGCGCGGAGGCAGCGGCAGAGGAAAAGAAGAGCCGCGATCCGGCGGAGCTTCTCCGGCTTGCGGCATGGCTGGAGGGGCTGGCGACATCCGCGCGTGATTTCGCGACACTGGTTTCAGGCGACGCCACGCCCGTCGATCTGCTGCAGGCCCATGTTGCGCTGGCGGAAGCGTGGGCGGCATCGCCGGAGCAGAGCGGCGCCGCGCGGCTGTGGGTCGGCGAGGCGGGTGAGGCGCTGGCGGAATTCGCGGCCGATCTCTCCGATGCCGCGCGCGACTTCGCGCCGATCCCGGGCACGGCTTACCCTGCGTTTATCAATCAGTGCCTCGCCGGCCGGGTCATTCGCCCGGTCTGGGGCGGGCATGCGCGGCTCCATATTCTTGGTCCGCTTGAAGCGCGGATGCTCAGCTTCGATCTCACCATTCTGGGCGGCCTGAACGAAGGAACGTGGCCGCCGGAGGCTGGTGCTGATCCCTGGATGTCGCGGCCGATGCGCAGCGCCTTCGGCCTGCCGGCGCCGGAACGCCGCATCGGCCTTGCCGCGCATGATTTCGCGCAGGCTTGCGCGTCACCATCCGTCGTGCTGACCCGCGCCGCGCGTGTCGGCGGCACGCCGACGGTCCCGTCGCGCTGGCTGCAGCGGCTCGATGCAGTCCTCGAAGCGGCAAAGCTGCAGGATCATTCGCTGCGCCGCCCAGAGCTCACGCTTTGGCAGGACCAGCTCGACGCGGTAACGCCGCTGCCCGCGGCAATTCCGCCCGCGCCGCGTCCGCCCGTCGCGGCGCGGCCGCGCCGTCTGTCGGTGACCGAAATCGAGACCTGGCGGCGCGACCCTTACGCGCTCTATGCCAAGCGCATCCTCAATCTGAAGGCGCTCGATCCGCTCGATGCCGATCCCGGTGCGGCGGAGCGCGGCATGATCGTGCATGCGGCGCTCGACGAATTCGTGCAGCGTTATCCCGATGCGTTGCCGAAGGATGCGGAACAGCGGCTGCTGGAGATCGGCCGCGCGCAGTTCGGTCCGGCGCTGGATCGCCCCGGCGTCTGGGCCTTCTGGTGGCCGCGTTTCGAGGCGATCGCGCAGTGGTTTGTCGCGCATGAAGTGGAATGGCGGCGCGAGGCGAAGCCGCTGGTTGCTGAAGCAAAGGGAAAGTTCGTCATTCCGGCGCGGGGCGGTGATTTCATCCTGACGGGGCGCGCAGATCGCATCGATCGCGTGAATGACGGCACACTGGCGATCATCGACTACAAGACCGGCGGAGCGCCGGATCTGAAGGAACTCGCCGAAGGCTATCTGCCGCAGCTGCCGCTCGAAGCGGCGATGGCGCGAGCAGGCGGATTTTCCGGCGTGCCGGCGGCGACCGTGTCGCGGCTGCGCTACTGGCATGTGCCGGGTGGCGATCCGGCCGGCACCGAAATCGCGGTCGACGGCGGCACGTATGGCAAGACGCGCACGCCGCTGCCGGGTCCAATGGCGCTGGCCGATCAGGCGCTGGCCGGTGTCACCAGTCTCATCGACCGGTTCGACGATCCGGCGACGGGCTATCCGGCGCGTCCGCGCTCCGACCGGGCGCTGCGCTACAACGACTACGCGCATCTGGCGCGGGTGAAGGAATGGTCTTCGGAGGATGACGGATGAAGACGTCCGCTCCGCTCATCGACACACCGGAACAGATACGCGCCGCAGCACCCAAAGTGTCGGCCTGGGTTGCGGCGTCGGCCGGCACCGGCAAGACCAAGGTGCTGGTCGACCGCTTTCTCAATCTGCTGCTGGCCGGCGTGAAGCCGCAGCGGCTGCTGTGTCTCACCTTCACCAAGGCGGCGGCGCAGGAAATGGCGCTGCGCCTGGCGTCGATCCTGCGCGAGTGGACGACGGCCAAAGAAGAGAAACTCGATGCGGAACTGGAGCGGCGCGGCGGCAGGATCGCAGCCGACGATGCGGCCGCGCGGCGCCAGCGCGCGCGGCGGCTGTTCGCCGATGTGCTGGATACGCCGGGCGGACTACGCATCGATACGATCCACGCCTTCTGCCAGTCGATGCTGCGGCGCTTTCCTCTGGAAGCGAACCTGCCGCCGAACTTCCAGGTACTGGACGAGCGCAGCGCCACCGAACTGCGGCAAGCCTGCCTTGAAGCCGTGCTCGACGATGCGCGGCAGCATCCCGACGACGAACTCGCCGAGGCGCTGGAGGTCATCACCGAACAGACCTCGGAGCAGGGCTTCGCCGAGATCGTGGCGGAACTGCTGCGCGAGCGCGGCCGGCTCAAGGAGCTGATCGGCCCGCGCGGCAGCGTGAAGGCGGCGATGGACCGGCTCTATCGCCGTCTCGGCCTGAAGCCGGGCGAGCGGCTCGAAGACCTGATGACATCCGCCTGCGAGGAGGCGGCCTTTGCAGCGAAGGATTTGCGGCGCGCGGCGCAGGCGCTGCTCAACGGTTCGGTTACGGACAAGAAGCGCGGCCAGTGCATTGCGGACTGGCTGGCCGATCCGGCGGCGCGGGTCACAACGTTCGATACCTATACCGGCGCCTATTTCACCAAGGAAGGCGGTCGCCAGAAGCGGCTGGCCACCAAGGACGTCGTGCTGGCCGCACCCGACATTCTCGATGTGCTGACGGCCGAGGCGATCCGGCTGGAAAAGGCGATCAATGCCTGCAACGCCGCGCGCAACGCCGCGGGCACGGCGGCGCTGGTGCGGCTCGGCGCGGCACTCGAAGTCCGCTATCGCAATGCCAAGCTGGAGCGGGTCTCGCTCGACTACGACGATCTGATCCTTGCCGCGCGCGATCTGCTCAAGCGGCCCGGCATCGCGCCGTGGGTGCTCTACAAGCTCGACGGCGGCATCGATCATCTGCTGATCGACGAGGCGCAGGACACCAATCCCGAGCAGTGGGAAGTCGCCGAGGCGCTGACCGGCGAATTTTTCTCCGGTGAAACCGGCGCCCGGCCCGACCGCACCGTCTTCGCGGTCGGCGATGTGAAACAGTCCATCTATTCCTTCCAGCGCGCCGATCCGCGCCACTTCCTGCGCATGCGCGGCCATTTCGAGGAACGCGCGCGGCAGGCCGAACGGGCGTGGACCAGCGAAGACCTCACGCTCTCCTTCCGCTCGACGGCGTCGGTGCTGACGGCGGTCGATGCGGTGTTCGCGCGGCCCGAAGCATCCAACGGCGTCTCGCTCGACGATACGCCGATCCGTCACCAGACCTCGCGCGTGGGCGAGGGCGGTCTGGTCGAGTTGTGGCCGCTGATCGTGCCGGCCGAGCGCGACGCACCGGAGCCATGGGCGCTGCCGGAAGGCCGCATTGAGGAGGATCTGCCGCCGGCGAGGCTCGCGCGGCTGATCGCCTCCACCATCCGCGGCTGGCTCGACCGCAAGGAGATGCTGGTCTCCGAGAACCGGCCGATCCGGCCCGGCGACATCATGATCCTGGTGCGGCGGCGCAACGCGCTGGTCGATCTCACGGTGCGCGAACTCAAGCGCCACGGCGTCGCGGTTGCCGGTGTCGACCGCATGGTGCTGGCCGATCAGCTGGCGGTCATGGACCTGATCGCGCTGGGTCGTTTTCTGTTGCTGCCGGAAGACGATCTGACTCTGGCGACCGTGCTCAAGGGCCCGCTGTTCGGTTTCAGCGAAGAACGGCTGTTCGAGCTCGCGCATGGGCGCGAGGGCCATCTGTGGCCGGAGCTCTATCGCCGCTCTGCCGAGAACCCAGATTTCACCGCCGCGGCGCAGGAGCTGAGCGAGCTGTTGGCGCGCGTCGATTTCGTGCGGCCCTATGAACTGTTCGCCGAAATCCTGGGGCGGCGCGGCGGACGCCGACGGATCGTGGCACGGCTCGGTGTCGAGGCGCATGACCCGCTCGACGAATTCGTGGCGGCGGCCTTGAGTTTCGAGCGGAGCCATCCTCCCGCCCTTGAAACATTCCTGCACTGGGTCGAAGCCGGCCGTGAAGAGATCAAACGCGACCTCGAAAGCCACACCCGTGACGAGGTGAGCGTGATGACGGTGCACGGCGCCAAGGGTCTGCAGGCGCCCATCGTTATCATGCCCGACACGGTGCGGATGCCGACTCCCCGTTCGCGATTGCTCTGGCTGGACGGCATCGACGGTCCGGAACTTCCGTTATGGTCGCGCAGGAAGGATACGGATGATCTGCAGGCGCGGGCGGCGCGCAATGCCGCCGCCGTTGCGCAGGACGCCGAGTACCGGCGTCTTCTCTATGTCGCGATGACCCGCGCGCGCGACCGTCTCTATGTGTGCGGTTATGAGGATCGTACGCCGACGCGTCCTGGCTCCTGGTACCGGCTCATCGAAGCCGGGCTTGCGACCGTGGGCGATCATGTCGCCTTTGAGTCGCCCGATGGCTCGCATAAGGGGTTTGGGATCAGGCTGGACACGCCGCAGACAAAAGCGGTGGAAGAGAAAATAAAGGAAGCGGCGCGACCGACCGACATGGCGCTGCCGGAGTGGTGGAACAAGCCGCCGCCCGATGAGCCCGAGCCGCCGCGGCCGCTGGTGCCCTCGCGTCCCGACGAGGACGAGCCGCCGGTGCGTCCGCCTTTCGATACGGCGGATCGCGAAAAGCGGTTCCAGCGCGGGCGGCTCATTCACCGGCTGCTGCAGAGCCTGCCCGATCTGCCTGTGGACTCGCGCGAGACGGCGGCCGCGCGGTTCCTGGCGCTTCCGGCCCACCGGCTGGAGGCGGCGGCGCAGGATGTCATCCGGCGCGAGACCATGGCGGTTCTGGCGCAGCCGGACTGGGCGGCTCTGTTCGGGCCGGACAGCATCGCCGAAGCCCCCATTGTCGGCAGGGTCGGGGCGCGCACGATCTCGGGCCAGCTGGATCGCCTTGTTGTGACGGACGAATCCGTGCTGGTCGTCGACTACAAGACAAACCGTCCACCGCCCTTGAAAGCAGAGGACATCCCGCCGATTTATCTGAGACAGATGTCGGCCTATCGCGCGGCCCTGCGGGTGATCTACCCAACCCGCCGAATCCGCTGTGCCCTGTTATGGACCGATGGGCCGCGTCTGGTTGAGCTCCCCGATGCGGTCCTCGACCGTCACAGTCCCTAGGCATTTTACCCCACCGGTGGGTTGCTTGACCGGGGCTTTGCCAGCCCCGTAGACTCCCGCCCGACAACGCAAACTGAAGAATCCAGAGGCCCCATGAGCACCAGCAAAGTCACCGATGCCAGTTTCGAAGCCGATGTCCTGAAAGCCGAGGGCCCGGTGCTCGTCGATTTCTGGGCGGAATGGTGCGGCCCCTGCAAGCAGATCGCTCCGGCGCTGGAAGACATGGCCAAGGACATGGCCGGCAAGGTCACCATCGTGAAGGTGAACGTGGACGAGAACCCGGCGACGCCGACCAAGTACGGCGTGCGCGGCATCCCGACCCTGATCCTGTTCAAGGGCGGCCAGGTGGCGGCCACCAAGATCGGTGCCGTTCCCAAGCAGAAGCTGGTAGAGTGGGTGCAGTCCTCCCTGTAAAGACCCTGGTTGGACCCGGATAAAAAATAAAAGCCCCGCCTCGAAGCGGGGCTTTTTTATTTGGGGAACGCCACTGTCCGGTGCGCGGACGACGAACGCCCCGGCGTTGACCTCTTCCGTCCATGGCGCGAGGGTCCAGTGACTGCGGGCCGTTTTGGTCCCGCCGATGAAGCCAGGGTACAGCGTCATGGAGTTCGGTATTTTCGATCATGTGGACCGCAACGGGTCTCCGCTCAACCAGTTCTACGAAGACCGCGTGCGGATGACGGAACTGTATGACCGTCTGAATTTCTACGCCTATCACATCGCCGAACATCATTTCACGCCGCTTGGCGCCGCCGCTTCGCCCGGAATCCTGCTGTCGTCGGTCGCGCAGCGTACGAAGCGGCTGCGCTTCGGACCGCTAGTGTACACGTTGCCGCTTTACCATCCGCTGCGCCTGGCGGAAGAAATCTGCATGCTCGATCATCTGAGCAACGGTCGCTTCCAGGTCGGTCTCGGCCGCGGCATCTCGCCGATCGAGACCGCGTATTACGGCGAACCGGCCGACCCCGCGATCTCGAAGGAAGTCTACGCGGAGACGCTGCAGATCCTGCTGGGCGCCCTGCAGCAGAAGCGGGTGACGTTCAAAGGAAAACATCGTCAGGCGAACGACGTCCCGATCGACCTTGAGCCGTTCCAGAAGCCGTATCCGCCGCTCTGGATGGGTGTCACGACCGCCGAGAACGCGGAATTCGCGGCGCGCAACAACATGAGCTTCGTGAGCCTGATGCCGCCCGCCGACATGCGGGAGCGCATCCGCCGTTATCGGGAGATCCAGACGGAGAGGGGCGCCGTGCGCGGTCCGGCGCCGAAGATGGGGCTGAGCTTCTTCATCGTGGTCGCGAACACTGACGACGCGGCGAAAGAAATCGCCGCCCGCGCCTACAAGGAATGGCATCGTAGCTTTCACTATCTCTATCACCTGAACAATCGTGCGCCGGTCTTCGGTGAGCGGACGTCCGATTTCGAGGTGCTGCGCGCTCAGGGCCGCGCGATTGCCGGGACGCCCGAGACGGTCCGCGCATTCCTGGCGGACCAGATCCGCGAGTCGGGCATCAACTATGTCGTGGGACAGTTCATGTTCGGCGACATGACCCATGCCGAGGCCTCCGGCTCGGTGGCGCTGTTCGGCAAGCATGTGATGCCGAAGCTGATGGCTGCTGCCGATACGCTGGTCACCGCGTAGTCGCTGGTTGAGAGAGGGAAAAATGCTGACGGATCAGATTCGGGAAACGCTGCTCGATCTTGCCCGCGCCTGCCGCGTGCTGGCGATGAACGGCCACGAGGACAAGACTCTGGGCCATCTGTCATGGCGCGATCCGCAGGGACGTGGCTTCTGGCTGAAGCGGGGCGGGATCGGCCTTGCCGAGGTCACCGACGCAGACGATTTCATCCTGGTCGACTTCGCCGGCAAGCGCCTGTTCGGCGAAGGCGACAAACACATGGAATGGCCGATCCATAGCGAGATCCTGCGCGCCCGTCCGGATGTGAATGTCGTGGCGCACACACATCCCTTCTATAGCTGCCTGTTCGCTGCTACCAACGAGGACCTGCAGCCGATCGCGCACGAAGCCTGCTACTTCGGCGCCACGGTGCCGCGCTATCGCGGGACGTCGTTCCTGATCAACACGATTCCGCTGGGGCAGGATCTGGCGGCGGCGCTGGGCGCCACCAGCAAGGTCGTGCTGATGAACAATCACGGACTGACCTTCTGTGGCGAGTCCGTGGCAGATACCGGAACGCTCGGTATCATTTTCGAGAAAGCCTGCCACCAGCAGCTCGTTCTCAAATCCTCCGGCTTCGATTTCATTCTGCCGCCGGACGAGGAAGTTCAGCTCAAGGCCCGCAATCTCTCGAACCTGAAAATCCTGGAACCGTTCTGGGCCTATTACTTGCGCATGCTGGACAGGCAGGAGCGGAAGTCGAACTAGCCAGCCGCCTTGTTCGTGCCGAACTCGCTGCGCACCAGCCTGACGATATTCTGTGCGTTGCCGATGGTCTGATGCGGCCAGGCGCCACGCAGTAGCTCGTGCATCAGCCGCATGCCCTGCTTCACCGGATTTGCATGCTCGCGCATCAGCGCTTCGACCCGGCTGCCTTCGCCGTTCCGCAGCGCCTCGACGATCGCATGATGCTGCCGGTGGGCGTAGGAGAGGATGCGCGTCATCTCCTTGAGACTTTCCTTGGCGCCCACCATTGCCTGGACGCCGGCAAACGGCACCTTGCTGATCCGCTTTATGCTGTCCTCGAGCAGAGAGTTCTGCGCGGCCTCGACGATCAGGTCGTGAAAGCGTGAATTGAGGTTCGCGTAGGCGATCTCGTCGCTGGGCACCAGATACGGCTTGATGAACAGCGCATCGCCCTCGTCCAGACAGTCCGTCAGCGCGCGGATCAGATCCGCCGAAGCGCCTTTCTCGGCGATCGTCCGCGCCGCGAGGCCTTCCAGGGCTGCGCGGATGTCGAGCGCATTGATGATGTCCTGCAGCGTGAACGACTTCACGATGTAGCCGCGGGCCCCGGCCTCGGCCAGCAGCCCTTCTTCGGCCAGCGCCGGCAACGCCTGCCGCACCGGTGTCCGGGAGAGTTCGAGTTGTTCCGCCAGCATGGCCTCGGTCACCCGCTGACCCGGCTGCAGGATGCCCTGCAGGATCATTTCCCGGATGCGGATGATGGCGACTTCTTTCTGGCGCATGCGATAGTTTTACGGGATCCCAAGAACTTAGGCAAGTCTACCGGACATGCTAATTATGCCCATTGATTCCGCAAATACGGTGTGATTGGATCCCACAGCAGGATTAATGGGATCCCAACTGACAGTCAGGGATCCCGGAACAACAGTTTTTCGAGGAAAACGCCCATGCAGACGGATCGGGTCGTGGCCATGACGGGCGCCGCCGGCGGCATCGGATCCGCGCTGGTCGGGCGGTTTCTCGCCAACGGCGACACGGTGATCGCGGCCGATATCGATGCCGACGCCCTGGCCCGGCTCGCCAGGGCGTATGCAAGTTCCGCAAAGCTCACTGCGTTAGAAGCTGACACCGCCACCGAAAGCGGTTGCGCCGAAATGGCGGCAACGGCGCGCAAGCAGGCCGGCCGCGTGGATGTTCTGGTGAACTGCTCCGGTTATTTTCCCGCGCGCGCTTTCGCGGAGATGACCTACGCGGAATGGCGCCACATCCTGACCGTCAATCTCGACGGCGTGTTCTTGGCCTCACGCGCGGTTCTTCCGCTGATGCAGGGCCGCGGCTGGGGTCGCATCATCAATATCGGCTCGACCTCGGTCTTCAAGGGCACGGCAATGCAGTCCCATTACGTCGCCGCAAAAGCGGGGGTCATCGGCTTCTCGCGTTCGCTGGCCTCTGAACTCGGCGCATCCGGCATCACTGTGAATGTGGTGACTCCGGGCCTTACCTCGACGCCGGTCGTTGTCCGCACGATGCCTGCCGAGATGATCGAGGATCGCACGGCGCAGCGCGCGATCAGGCGGGAGCAGCAGGCGGACGACCTGGTCGGCGCGGTTGCTTTCCTGGCGTCACCGGATTCGAATTTCATGACGGGTCAGACCATCAATGTCGACGGCGGCGCGATCTATCGCTGACGCCGGAAACAAGAAAACGGGAGAAAGCGGGATGGAAGTATTCGATCTGTCGGGGCGGATTGCACTGATCACAGGCGGTGGCGGGGGCCTTGGCCGCGCCTTTGCCAATGCGCTCGCCGATGCCGGGGCTAATGTGTTCTGCGCCGACCGCGATCTGGAGGGTGCCGGGGAAACCGCGCAGGCGATCCGCCGACGCAACAAGAAGGCGAGTGCCGTCAGCGTCTGTGTCGAATCCGAACCGGCGGTGTCCGCGATGGTCGACAAGGTGATCGGCGAGGCGGGTGCCATCGACATCCTGATCAACAATGCCGGAATCGCGACAACGCCGCACCGGACCCATGAGATGCCGGTCGATGACTGGGACCGTATGGTTGGCATCAATCTGCGCGGAACGTTCCTGGTCAGCCGCGCCGTCCTGCCGCATATGCTCGGAAACAAACGCGGGTCCATCATCAATCTTTCATCGATCATCGGCCTCGGCGGAATCTATCCCGGCTTTGCGATGACCACCCCGACCTACGCCGCGACCAAAGCGGCGATTGTCGGCCTCACCCGGCAGATGGCGCTGGAATATGCAACGGACGGTATTCGCGTGAATGCTGTCGCCCCCGGGTGGCATGGCGGGACCAGTCTAGGCGCGGAGCGGCGTGCCAACGCGAGCGATATCGAAAACGACCGCTTCGGCCGCCAGATCCTCTCCAGTATCCCGATGGGCCGGCTCGGCCGCACCGACGAGATCAACGGGCTGGTCCTCTATCTCGCCAGCGACGCGTCGAGTTACGTCACGGGGCAGACCTTCGCGCATGACGGCGGCATTACTGCGGCTTAACCGATGGAGAAGGGCGTTATGGGAACAGCCATGGATATCCGCGCACGGTCTTTTCATGATGACGAGTCCGGGCCCGCCATCGCCACACGGGCGCGGCTATGGCACAGGCCGGAACGCCGCGAGGCGGACAATAGCGGGCGTGGCGCGCTCAGAACGCTGGGTGTTTTACGGGCGCTGAACGAGCGCAACGGCGCGACCGTCACCGAACTGTCCGAGACGACAGGGATCTCGCGTCCCGCGCTCTACCGGATTCTCTCCGCGCTCTGCGACTCAGGATATGTCGTTCACCGCGAGTCCGATGGCGGTTATATCCTGACGCGTCTGGTCGCGAGCCTCAGCAAAGGATTCCGGAGCGATTCCTGGACCGTCGAAGTCGCGACGCCGGTGATGGAAGAGCTGCAGAAGAAAATCATGTGGCCGACCGATCTTTCGGTCTTTCGCGACGACCGCATGCGTCTTCTGCACACGACACGGCCGCTCAGCCCCTATGCCATCGATTTCGCCAAAATCGGCGCAGAGGTGTCGATGACACGATCCGCGCTGGGCCTTGCCTATCTCGCCTTCGCGGAACCGGCGCAACAGAAAGAGATCATCGAGACGGTGCAGCGCACCGCGGATAACGGATTTAAGTGTCTGGAGACCCAGGGCCAGTTGATGAAGCGGCTGAACGACGTCCGCGCGCGCGGCTATGCCTGGCGCTACCGGATCGCCGACTCGCATCCGCTGGCCGCGAAGACCGGCTCGATCGCCATTCCGGTGCGCATGGACGGCGCGATCGTCGCCACGGCGGGGATCACCTTCATCGCGACCGCGCTGACCGTCGACGAAGCCGCGCGCCGCTACCTGGCGCAGCTCCAGGCGGCGGCGCGCGATATCGAGTCCCTGATTACGACCTGAGAGAAAGCCCCGGGGCCTGAGAGCCCCGGGTTTGAAGCGCAGATGTCTGGGAGAGAGAACGACTAGTTGTTCTTGGCGCCGGTGCTTTTAGCCATGTCGAACCAGACCTTCCAGTCTTCGCGCGCGGCGGCTTCCGTCTGATCGAGGCCCATGCCGGGCGGAGGCAGGACGAAGCCAAAATCCTCCAGGCGCTTGATGAACTCCGGATCGAGGCGCACCTGCTGTGCCGCGCTGTTGAGGCGCTCCAGGATCGGGCGCGGGGTGGCGCGCGGCGCCAGAAGATAGGTATCGGCCATGGCGTCGCCGAATTGCGGATAGCCGAGTTCGCGCAGGGTCGGGACATCGGGCATTGGCTTGATGCGCTGCGGTGCGATCACCGCCATCGGCACCACCCGCTTCTGCTCGATCAGCGGACCGGAACTGACGGGCGTGTCGATCATCCACAAAGCGAGACCGGCGCCGACATCGATCAGCGCCTGCTGCCCGCCGCGATAGGGGACGTGCTGAATATCGAGCGCGAACAGCTTGATGATCACCTCGCTCAGCAGATGGCCAGGCACACCGACACCTGCCGAGGCATAAGAAAGCTTGCCGGGGTTCGCCTTGACCTTCTCGATCATGGTCTTGAAGTCTTTGACATCGGGTGTCGCCGTCATGACGGTCGGCATGGCGCCAACCCGTGCGGCGTAGGCAAGCGCCTCTGGCCCGTCGCCGGGGCGGGGGTCGATGCCGGCGGCGGCGGCAGCCGTGCCGACACCGTGGAAGAGCAGAGTGTAACCGTCAGGCCTGGCGCGGGTCACATAGTCGGCGCCGATGCGGCCGCCGGCGCCGACCCGGTTTTCGACGATCATGGTCCGGCCGACAACGCGCTGCAGACGGTCGACAAAGATGCGTGCCACCGTGTCGGTGAAGCCGCCGGCGTTATAGCCCACCACGACGGTGATGTTCTGTTCCGGATATTGCGCCCGTGCCGGGGTAAGGCTTCCAGCGGCGACGACCCCGAGGACCGCCAGTCCGATCTGCGTCGGACGTTTCAGACAACTAAACATCGTTACCTCCCGCGCTTTCCGGCCTGGACAGCCCAGTGTCGGCAAAGTCTGCGGCATGGTTGGCGGGCGTGGCTTCAGGGGCAATGGCGGAATTTACCGCGACCGATGAGCGGACGCGGGCAAGTTCCGGCGCCGCTGTCTTCCTGCCGTGTGTTAGTTCGCCGCCTATGACGATTCAAAAACCAGCCGGCCGCAGCGTTTCTGAACCCCGGATAGAGGCACCGATTCCGTCGCCCGCCGGCAATGCGCTCTTTGGCAGCGATGTCGTGGCCGATACCCTGCGCGATCTCGGCATTGAGTATATCGCACTCAATCCCGGCGCCAGCTATCGCGGCCTGCACGACAGCATCGTGAACCATCTGGGCAACGAGAGGCCGCAGATGCTGCTGTGCCTGCACGAGGAACATGCGGTGGCCCTCGCGCATGGCTATGCCAAGGTGACGGGACGGCCGATGGCGGCGGCGGTGCATTCCAATGTCGGGCTGTTCCACGCTACGATGGCGATCTTCAATGCGTGGTGCGACCGCACGCCGGTGGTCGTAATCGGTGCTACCGGGCCGGTCGACGCGATGAAACGGCGGCCGTTCATCGACTGGATCCACACAGCGCGCGACCAGGGGGCGCTGGTCCGCAACTACACGAAATGGGACGACCAGCCGGCCTCGCCGGGCGCTGCGCGGGAAGCCCTGATGCGGGCGGCCTGGATCGCCAGCAGCGTTCCGATGGGTCCCGTCTATATCAATCTGGACGCGGAGATGCAGGAGAAGCCGCTTGGCAATCCGTTGCCGCGTGTCGACGTCAGTCGATACCGGCAGGTAGCACGGTCGACCGCAGCGGCCGATCTGCTGGATGTGGCGGCGGCTTTGCTCGACGACGCGAAGCATCCACTGATTCTCATCGGCCGGACATCGCGATCGGAGAAAAACTGGGCGGCGCGGGTAGATCTGGCGGAACGTTTGGGCGCATCGGTGATGACGTCATTGCTCAATGCCGCAGCTTTTCCGTCCGATCATGCGCTGCATGACACGCCGACCACAGTGTTTCTCAGCGCGGAGGGAGTGGAGCGTATTCGCGCCGCCGATGTGATCCTCAGTCTGGATTGGGTCGATCTTGCCGGTACCTTGCGCAGCGCGCACGGCGACGAGCCGTCGACGGCGCGGATCGTCCATGCCTCTCTGGACCATCAGCTCCATAACGGCTGGAGCATGGATCATCAGGCGATGCCGCCGGTGGATGTGATGCTGGCTGGCGATCCCGATGATGTGGTGGCGCAGCTTCTGACGCGCATCGTACCCGGCCCAAACCACTTGCCCTCGGCGAAAGCCTTCGCGCAGCACCCGCCGGATACCGGCACAATCACGACCATCGGCCTTGCGCATGCGCTGCGCGCCGCGACGGCGGGCGAGACGGTGTCGCTGGTGCATGTTCCGGTGTCATGGGATGCGTCCACATGGCCGCTACGCCACCCGCTCGATTTCATCGGCGGTGATGGCGGCGGTGGGATCGGCAGCGGGCCTGGAGTTTCCATTGGTGCCGCGCTTGCATTGAAGAACAGCGGGCGGCTGGCGATCAGCGTGCTGGGCGACGGTGATTTCCTGATGGGCGTCACCGCGCTGTGGACGGCGGCGCATTACCGGATTCCGGTGTTGTTCGTGGTGGCGAACAACCAGTCGTTCTTCAATGACGAGATCCATCAGGAGCGGGTTGCGAAGATTCGCGGTCGCCCGGTGGCCAATCGCTGGATCGGTCAGCGCATCGCCGATCCCGATGTCGATCTGACGCAGATGGCGCAGGGGCAGGGTGCGGTGGCGTTCGGTCCGGTGTCCGATCCGAAGGAACTGTCCGACTTGCTGGCCAAGGCGATCACGGCTCTAAAAGCGGGTCGCGTGGTTGTCGTCGATGTGCGGATCGAGCCGGGATACGTTCCGGCGCTGGAAAGCGCGATGCGACGGATCGAGAACACCGCCTAGCGGCCGGGCTTACCGCCCCGACTCGTGCTTCGGAAACGGCACGAGCCTCTCCCGCGCCTCATCCCATAACGCATAGCGCGCGTTCCCCAGGCCCGATCGCAGCGTGATTGTCCTGGCCGTGCGCAGCAGGGGCAGCGCGTCGTGGCAGGCCTGCAGTCGATAATTCGGGACGCCGGGATTGAGATGATGGACGTGGTGGAAGCCGATATTCCCGGTGAACCACTGCAGGATCCTGGGGAGCTTCAGATAGGAGCTGCTCCGGAGCGACGCGGTGACGGCGTCCCAGTCGTCGCCGCGTTTCCATGTAGCGCCTTCGAAGCGATGCTGCAGCGAAAACAGGAACACGCCGGCGATGGAGGCGAACACCATGATCGGGAGCTGGACCGCCAGGACATTCGCGAAGCCAAGCAGGTAACCCAGCACGAGAACGGCGAGGAGCAGCGCCAGATTGGTCAGATAGACCGACCACCGTTCGCGCTTCCAGGCAGGTGGCGTGTCGAACGGCACCCGGAACAGCAGCAGGAAAATGATGGGCGGCAATATGAAAAGGGCAATCAGGGGATTGTAGAGCAGGCGATACCAGGCGCGGACAAACCGCGGGCGCTTCCGGTACTCGTTGACCGTCAGACATCCGGAGTAGATATCGGCGCCGCTCAGCCGGCGATCCAGATTGCTCCAATGCGCATGATGGCGCGCGTGCTGCCACCGCCAGTTCTGGTAAGGCGTGCAGGTAATCACGCTGCAGATATGCCCCAGCGCGTCGTTCGCCCAGCGGGACCGGAAGAATGAATAATGCCCGCAATCATGCTGGATGATGAAGACACGCACGACGAGGCCGGCCGCAAGCACCGACAGCGCGAAGGTCAGCCAGAACGAGACAGCGAGGCTCGCATACATCGCGGCGCAGACGACCAGCAGGGGGATGAAGGTGTTGGCGATCTGCCACCAGCTCCGCCCCAGGACAGGCGTGCGATACGCAGCTATAGCGGCGCGCAGCGCCTTCTTCTCTGCCGGGGAGATGGGTGTCGCGGCGGTGTGTCCGCCGGAGACAGTGCTTGATGCTGGCGGGGCGCTCATACGATTTGCTCCGCGCTCTCGCATCGTGAGGCGGCGACGGACGTCATGCCGTGCGTCAGGCATTCAGCCGATAGGATGCGTGTCATGGGTAATGCTTTCGAGGCGGACATCAACCACAGCCCGCTCTTGCGACCGCTTTATATATGGGGCTGGTTCCGCCGGATTGCTTCATATCCCGGCCATATTTTTCTGAACGAGGGTCTTTGACGGTAAGGCCTTGATGACGTGGTGACTTCACAACGGCCGCAGCCGCCTCTCTTCTTTAAGGGCGGCGGTAGCGGGACGCGCTCTTGCCGTCGTTTAGCGAAATTCGGGCGTAAAGCAGGTCGTTTTTAACCACGACTTAATTCAGATGCGCGACCTTGAGGGATCGACGCGCCCTGGACGCCGGAGGACAGATGATCGATCTCAATGCCGAAATCGCCGACTTCGTTTCAGCCACCAAGGGAATATCGCTGCGGCTGGCGCGCGTGGCCCGGGTGCTGACCGGGAATGAGGGGATGATCGACAGCGCGCGGGCGCAGCGCTCCCTGCTGCAGCTCACCGCGCAATGCAACAAGATTGCCCTGATGCTGGATGTGCTCCGATCCGAACAGGACAAGCCGTCTGTGTCGAAGTGGCTGGATCAGGTCCGGTTGGAACTGCGCCGCAGTGTCGATTCCCTGCGTGGCCTTGAAGCGTTCACGGTGCGGAAAGCATCGGCGGTCTGACAGTAAGCAGAGCGTCCGACTAGCGGCCGAGGGCATAGAATTCGTCGTTCGGGCGCAGGCCCGTGAAGTTCGCCAGCCGGTTCGACATCGCGAAGAAGGCGGCGATGGCCGCGATATCCCAGATCTCGTCGTTCGTGAACCCGTGGCTGCGGAGGGTTTCGCTGTCGGCGTCGTCGACGGTCTCGGCCTCCCTGGACACCTTCATCGCGAAATCCAGCATCGCCGTCTGGCGCGGTGTGATGTCGGCCTTGCGGTAGTTCGTTGCGATCTGGTCGGCGATCAGTTTGTTTTTGGCGCGGATGCGCAGGATCGCGCCATGGGCGATCACGCAGTACTGGCAATGGTTGGCGGCGGAGGTCGCGACCACGATCATCTCGCGCTCAGCCTTGGTGAGGCCCTCTTTTTTGTCCATCAGCGCGTCGTGATAGGCCATGAAGGCGCGGAACTCGGCCGGCCGGTAGGCCAGCATCAGAAAGACATTGGGGATGAAGCCGGACTTCTCCTGCACCTCCTGGATGCGCGCACGGATGTCATCCGGCAGCGTGTCGAGGGCGGGTATGGGATAGCGGCTGATCTCGGCCATGGCGTTTCTCCGTGGATTGCCTATTAAAGTACCACATGCGGTACTAATAGTAACAATTTCAAATACTTAAATCGGAACCCGACTCTTCAAAAACCGTTGATTGTGAGCGAACTGAGCGAACTGAGCGAACTCAGCGAAGGAGAAACGGCCATGAGCGAACTCAAACCGAACCGCCCCGACGGGGGCTGGGAACCCAATAAAGGCAAGCCGCAGCAACAGGCCGGCGGTCAGATCGGCAAGGATACCGACGGCGATGGCCGCGTCGTCCAACCCGGCCGCAAGCCCGGCGAGATCGACGGCGATCTGCAGAAGCGCAAGCAGAAGCAGAACCAGCACTAACCCTCTCCGGTGCTGAAACCGTCAGGAAAGCCCCGTCACCTTTCGGTGGCGGGGTTTTTCGTGCGCGCCGCCTGCCATTCCGACACCGCGACACCGGCGAGCAGCCAGAAGCCGCCGACCAGAAAACCGGCGACGACGTCGCTTGCGAAATGCACGCGCAGGAACACGCGGCTGAAGCCGACCAGAAAGATCAGGACGCAGGCCCAGTAGGTGATCTCGAACCACGCCCGCTGCCCGTTCAGCCGGCGTGCCGCGACATAAGCGAGGAAGCCATAGATCGCCATTGCGGCCGTGGTGTGGCCGCTGGGAAAGGACGGGGCGCTCGCGGTGGCGATGTCGAGGAACTCCGGCCGCACCCGGCCGATCGCGTATTTGCCGATATAGGTCGTGAGCTGCGACCCGACGAGCGTGATCCACAAGGCCGGGATGTAGCGCGCACGCTGCTCGATCCACAGAAAGGCGGTCGCGACGAGGGCGACGGCCGTCACCGTCGCGCCCTGGCCAAGTTCGGTGATGAACACGAACACATCGATCGCCGGCTGGACCCGCAACGCGGCAAGCGCGTCGTCGATGACGGTGTCGAAGATCACAATCCCCTCGGCCTCATGCAGCTCATCGATCAGCCCGGCGAACAACGCCGCCGTATAGAGTCCCGCCGCGATCAGCAACGTGAGCGGGAGCGCGGTGAAGGGGCGGGGGCGCAGCCGTCCGGCGAGGAAACCGTGGAAGCGGGGATAGCGGCTCTCGAAACGCGCCATCAAAGGATGGTCCATGACATAAGCGCGGGATACGGCCGCCGGGCCGACGAAGCGCGGCGCCAGCCGCAGTACGGTGCGATAGAGCCCCAGTCCCAGACGGTGCAGGATCGCGAAGAACAGCAGGAAGCCCAGCAGAGCCAGCAGGGCGGTTTGAATCGTGGACGACGGCATCGCGGTCATTCTACGCGATTTACGGCGGCTGGTTCCCAATCGTGGGACGCAGGCGGTTTGCGCCGGGGCCGAGGCGGGTGCTATGCCGTTCGCCATGCTGAAAAAGGGAGAACGTCATGGCGCTGCTTGAAAACAAGGTCTGTCTGGTCACCGGCGGGGCCGGCAGTGTCGGGCTGGCGAGCGCCAGGCTGTTCCTGCGCGAAGGCGGCAAGGTGATGCTGGTCGACCTCAAGGAGGACGATCTCAAGCGCGCCGCCGCCGAACTCAAGAGCCCCAATGTCGCGACCTGCGCCGCCGACGTCTCGTCGGAAGAATCGACGAAGGCCTATATCAAGAAGACCGTCGACACGTTCAGCAAGATCGATGTGCTGTTCAGCAATGCCGGCAATCAGGGTGTCGTCTCGCCTTTTGTCGACTACCCCACCGAGACATTCGATTCCGTGATCGCGGTCCATATCCGCGGCGCCTTCCTCGCCTGCAAATATGGCGCGCCGCAGATGAACGACGGCGGCTCCATCATCATCACCTCAAGCATCGTCGGATTTAGGGCCGGTGCCGGCGGCGCCATTGCCTATGTCACGGCCAAACACGGCCAGCTTGGCGTGATGCGGACCGTGGCGCGCGAACTGGCGCCGCGCAAGATCCGGGTCAACACCCTGCATCCCGGGCCGATCGATAACGACTTCCAGCTCCGCATCGAGCAGGGCATCAGCAAGCTGCGCAACATCGACGCGACGAAGATCATCAACCAGGGCATTCCGCTCGGCCGTCACGCGACGCCGGACGAGATCGCCAACGGCGCGCTGTTCCTCGCCTCGGGCATGAGCAGCTTCATGACGGGCTCGGCCCTCAACCTCGATGGCGGCTCGCAGAGCTGATGCTGCTGGACGGCAAGGTCTGCGTCATCACCGGCGGGTCGGGCAGCATCGGCCTCGCCGCCGCGCGGGCTTTCCTCCGTGAAGGCGCGATGGTGATGCTGGTCGACCGGCGTGAAGAAGACCTCGCGCGCGCCGCAACAACCCTTGCCAGCCCGAATGTCGCGACCATCGCCGCCGATGTTTCGCAGGAAGACTCAACACGCGCCTATATCGACGCAGCCTTCGGGAAATGGGGCCCGATCGACGTCCTGTTCAGCAATGCCGGGATTGGGGGCCCGGTTGCGCCCCTGGCGGATTATCCGACTGAAGAGTTTGACCGGGTGCTCGCGGTTCATGTGCGCGGGGCGTTCCTTGCGTGCCGCTACGGCGTTCCGAGAATGCGCGACGGCGGCAGTGTGATCATCACCGCCAGCAACGCCAGCTTCAGCGCGCTGGGCGGCGGTGTGATCGGCTATATCGCGGCCAAGCATGCGCAGCTTGGCATCATGCGCACCGTGGCCCGCGAGGCGGCGCCGCGCCGCATCCGCGTCAACACCATCCATCCCGGCGGCGTCGACAACCAGTTCATGGCGACGATGGTCGGCGATGTGATGCGGATGCGCGGCCTGGATCCGCGGGATTTCAAGCCGGCCAACGCGCTGACGCGGCGCGGCGAACCGGAGGAGATCGCCAGCGCCGTGCTGTTTCTGGCCTCTGATATGAGCAGTTTCATATCAGGCACGCCGCTCTGCGTCGACGGAGGGTCGTTCCTCTAGGCGCCGCTCTCGATCTGCTGCCGAAGCTGTCGCCGCAGCACCTTGTTGGACGCATTGCGCGGCAGCGCATCGATGAAGCGGTAGTCGCGCGGCCGCTTGTAGCGCGCCAGCGGGCTCGCCAGGCAATACGCGTCGAGTGCAGCGGCGGTCAGGCTGCTGTCGCGGGCCACCACACAGGCGACCACGCGCTGCCCCCAGTGTTCGTCCGCCAGGCCGATCACCGCGGCCTCGGCAACACCGGTATGACGCAGCAGGATCGCTTCGACTTCGTCCGGGTGCACGTTCTCGGCGCCGGTGATGATCATGTCGTCCACCCGGCCGCGCAGTTCGATATCGCCGTCCGGCCGCAGCACGGCCACGTCGCCGGTGCGATACCAGCCCTCCTGCAGTTTGGCTGCGCTCAGCTCCGGCTGGTGCAGGTAACCGGTGAAGATGCCGTCATTGGTCGCGTCGATCAGCAATTCGCCTTCTTCGTTGGGTGCGACAAGCTCGTGGACGCTGCCGCCCGGCCGCACAACACGGATATTGGTGCCGTAGCCGGGACGGAATTGCGCGCCACGGCCGACGGGTTCGGGCATATGCAGCGCCGTCATCACTTCGGTGGTGCCGTAGATATGAATGAGCCGCGCTTTCTCGAAGCTGCGGGCGATCTTTTCGAGCAAGGACGTGGCGGTTGGCGCGCCGCCATAAAGCAGATGCCGTACCGATTGAACGCGCTCCGGTTTGAAACCGGGCACCGCGAGCAGGGCGCTAAGATGCGTCGGTGACAGGAAGAGATAACTGATTTTACGCCGCTCGATCGTCTCCAAGGTCACGGCAGGATCGAACGCGGACATGATGAAATAAGTGCCGCTGAAAGCCAGTGTCGGCAGGAACACGCCGTTGAAGCCGACCACGTGGAATAGCGGCATGAGGCCGACCGTGCTCAGTCCTGCACCGCCGGTGATGCCGCACAGCGTCGCGGTAAACAATGTGCGGGCTTCACTGGCGCGATGCGGCACCATCGCCGCCTTGGGAAGGCCGGTGGTGCCCGACGTATAAAAGATGAAGGCCGTCTCGTCCGGCTCCGGGCGTGGCGCCGGTGGCAGCACTGCTGCGTCCTCGCGGCAGGTCTTGTAGTCGGCCGCTAGTCCGGCGGCGCCATTCGTCGAGAGGATCGGTGTCCCCGGCAACGCCTGACCGAGCGCCTCAAGCAAAGCCGCGTTGCCGTCGCAGACAACGATCGCCACGCCGGCCTCCTTCAGCAGCGCCGCGATCTCCACCGGCGTGAGCCGGGCATTGACCACCACGCTGACCGCGCCGAGCCGCTGTGTGGCGATCAGGGTCAGCGCGTGTTCCCAAGTGTTGAACAGCACCGTGGCGATCGCCCGGCCGCGCCCCGCGCCCAGTTCCTTCAGTCCGGCGGCGATCGTGTCGGTCTCGGCCAGTACCTCGCGGTAGGTCAGGCTGAGGCCGCGCGCCTCGTCGGCCAGCGCCAGGGTGTGCGGTGTACGCTGCGCCGCGCGGCGGATCAGGTCATGGGCAGTCTGCATATCCTCCCCTATCGTGCCGCCGCCTTGAGGCGAGCGTCGCGTTTGGAGCAGGTTAGCCTGAGATTGCCGCCCGCGGAACTCCCCGGAGACGATGGAGGGTTCAGATTGCTTTCAGCGGAATGTGCTCGCCCGCCGGAAGCTCGACGCCGATCGCATCGCCGGCGCGCACGACGCCACCCTTGATGACAATGCTCATGATGCCGGATTTGGGCGCGATGCCACCTTCCGGGCGGTGCTCCTTCATCTCGGCAAGCAGGCCCTTGCGGAAGCGGTCGATCTGGTAGCAGGGCGCGCGCAGTCCGGTCACCTCGACAATCGCCTCGCCGCCGAGATGCAGCCGCGTGCCGGTCGGCAGGGTCAGGACATCGAGCCCGCGCGTCGAGACATTCTCGCCGAGATCGCCCGGCTTCACGTCGTAGCCCTTGGCATTCACTTCATCCAGCAGCTCGGTCTGGATCAGATGAACCTGCCGCAGATTGGGAAGCGGGTTGTCCTTCTTGATCATGTAGAGGTGCTGCACGGTCGTCCCGCAATGCGCATCGCCCTCGACGCCCAGCCCTTCGAGCAAGGTGATGCTGCCCTGTGCCGGCTTGCTGAAATCATGCGTGCCGCTGCGATGGACGGCGGTGATGGTCGGGGTCTGGGACATGTGTTCTCCGTGTCGCTCCGGGTCCGGAACAAAGCAAGTTTGATGCCTAGCGAGGGTTCCGCAGCCCGGCCATCAGCAGATCGAGCGCTCCGTTCATCGTCGCGGCGATCCTGGCCTGTGGCACGTCCCAGCTTGGGTACTGGCCGTCGACCAGCATGCGGGCGAGGCCATAGGCCGTCGCGCGCGTCATCAGCACCGTCAGTCCGATATCATCCGTCGCCAGCGCGCCCCGCGTCGCGGCCTCCGTCAGCAGCGACGCCATCAGCCCGCGCACCTTGTCGTTCTCGCGCTTGAGACCGGGAGAATTCTCGAAGTCGATCAGGGTGCGGTCGGAGATCACCTGGAAATGGGTCGGGTTACGCTGGACCCAGCGCAGATAGCCGGTGCCAATGGCACGCAGCCGCACCAGTGGATCGCTGGATGTCTCGGCGACCAGCGCCGCCTCGATTTCCGTGGCGAGGCGCTGTTGTGCCTCTTCCGCCACTGCCGTCATCAGCGCCTTGCGGTTGGGAAAATGACGGAATGGCGCACCGGAGGAGACACCGGCCCGCTTGGCCGCTTCGCGCACCGTCGCGCGCTCCAGGCCATGCTCCTCGATTAGGGCCAGGGTCGCGTCGATGAGCGCCTGTCGCAGATTGCCGTGGTGATAGGCGGCACCGCGCCGGGGTTTTGTCTTGGACTTGCTCGGTTTTCCAGTCATCGACGGCACTCTATCACGGGAACGTGTGGATGTAAGCAGCGCTTATATCATTGACCACACCTGCCACCAGGATGTAAGTGTCGCTTACTTACGGAGGAGAAACGCGATGTCGACGATCGAGACACATCTGCAGGGCTGGCGGCTGACCGGCTGGGTTGGCCTTTCTCTTGCCGCCGTGAGCGCGGCGATGGTGGCGGCCGGCGGCCCGGGCGCCGAGAGCATGCAGGAGGTGATCCGCTTCACGGCGCGCACCTCGCTTCTGCTCTTCTGCCTCGCCTACAGCGCCGCAGCTCTGGCGCAACTGTGGCCGACTGCCTGGACGCGCTGGCAGCGCCGCAACCGGCGCTATCTCGGCGTTTCCTTCGCCGTCTCGCATGGCATTCATGCCGTGGCGATTGTCAGCTTCGGCATAATCGATCCCGCGCAGTTCGCGACGGTGACCTCGATCGGCATGTATGTCTCTGGTGGCATCGCCTATGCGTTTATCGGCCTGATGGCCCTGACTTCGTTCGATGCGACGACCAAAGCAATCGGTCCCCGTGCGTGGCGATACTTGCACGTGTCGGGGGCCTTCTACATCTGGGTGAGCTTCATCGTCAGCTTCGGCCGGCGCATTCCGGTCAGCGAATGGTACGTTCTGCCGGTGCTGCTCGTGGTCGCGGTGATGATCATCCGTGTCGCCGCCCGTTTCCTGCCGCGATCCGCGCCGGCGGTTTCCTCCAGTGTCTAAGGAACTCGCGCCTTGCGCGGTCGTTTTAGCGGCCGCATGGACACCGTCACCCTGATCGGCTCGCTGGCCGCCCTCGCCTCGATGACCAGTTTCGCGCCGCAGGCGTGGAAGATCATCAAGTCGCGCAAGACGTCCGATATCTCGGCCGGCATGTACACCCTCACCGTCACCGGCTTCACGCTGTGGACGGCCTATGGCGTGATGCTGATGCAGTGGCCGATCATCGTGACCAACACGGTCTGTCTGGCGCTGGCGGGATTCATCCTGACCATGAAGCTGCTGCCACGCCGCAAGCGGGATGCCGTAGCGGACACGCTCGATCCGGCGGTGAAGACCTAGGTATTTTCCGACAGAACAGTACCGGCCAGGTACAGCGAGCCGCAGATCAGGACCCGCTCCGCGTCGGCCGAGAGGTCGCGGAGCGCGGCGCTCACATCCGCCGCTGCTTTCACATCCTTGAAGCCGACTTGTCTGGCGGCGTCGGCAACGGCCGATGCTGGCAGCGAGGCCTGTTCGCCCGGCACGTCGACGGCGCGGAAGCGGCGGACGAAGGGGACGAGGTGTGCCAGGAAGCGGCTGGCTTCCTTGGTGTTCAGCATGCCGACGATCAGGTCGAGCGGCTTGTCCGCCTTGTCCGAAAGCCACTCGGCAAGGATACGGCCGGCATCCTCGTTGTGCCCGCCGTCGAGCCACAGTTCCGTATCGGGCTTGAGAAGCGCGGCAAGGCGTCCACTTTCCAGCCGTTGTAGCCGCGCCGGCCATTCGATGCGACCGAACCCGGCATTCAGATCGTGATCGGAAATGTCAAGACGCGCGGCGTCTAGTGTCGCCACCGCCAGGGCCGCGTTGTCGATCTGATGCGGACCGGGAAGGGACGGTACCGGCAGCGCCGCGTGCCGGCTTCCCTTGTAACTGAACCCGGCTGGATGGCGCGCGATGCTCCATTCACGGCCGCGGCGGAACGGCACCGCGCCGATTTCTCCGATGCGCGCGTCGATGACCGTCATGGCGGCGCCCGGCTGCAGTCCGATCACCGCCGGCACGTTCTTCTTGAGGATGCCGGCTTTCTCGCCCGCGATCTTTTCCAGAGTGTCGCCGAGATAGTGCATGTGATCCATCGACACCGGCGTGATCACGCTGGCCAGCGGCCGGCCGATGAGGTTGGTGGCATCGAGCCTGCCGCCAAGCCCGACTTCCAGCAGCACGATATCGGCAGGCACGCGGTTGAAGGCGAGGAACGCCGCCGCGGTCGTCACCTCAAAGAAGGTGACGGGCTTGCCCGCATTGACCCGCTCGACCTCTTCCAGAAGCTCCGCCAGGAAATCTTCCGCGATGAGCGAGCCGGCGAGGCGAATGCGTTCGTTGAAGCGCACCAGATGCGGCGAGGTATAGGCATGCACGCGCCGCCCCGACGCTTCGAGCACGGCGCGCAACGTGGCGAGGGTCGAGCCCTTGCCGTTGGTGCCGGCGATATGAATCACCGGCGGCAGCGATCGTTCGGGATGGCCCAGCGCCGCCATCAGGTCCTGCACGCGCCCCAGCGACAGGTCGATGATCTTGGGATGCAGCGCCTTCAGGCGCTCAAGGATCGGATCGGCTGATTTGGCCACGGCGCACTCCGCCCGGAACGGCGGGAGAATTTGTCAGGCCGGCGGCGGAACGGCCGGGCGGCTGGCGGGCGGAATATCCAGGCCCGGTGTCGGGATGGCCATCACCTCGGCGCTCGGCGTCGGATGGCGGATCAGCTTGAGCAGCCGGATCAGGGTCTCGCGCAGCTGGTGGCGATGCACCACGATATCGACGATGCCGTGTTCGCGGAGATACTCGGCGCGCTGGAAGCCCGGCGGCAGCTTCTCGCGGATGGTTTCCTCGATGACGCGCGCCCCGGCGAAGCCGATGACGGCGCCGGTCTCGGCGACTGCGACATCGCCCAGCATCGCGAACGAGGCGGAGACGCCGCCGGTGGTCGGATCGGCCAGCACCACGAAGAACGGCAGCCCGGCTTCCTTGACCTGTTCGACGGCCACCACGGTGCGTGGCAGCTGCATCAGCGAGAGGATGCCTTCCTGCATGCGGGCCCCGCCGGAGGACGGAATGGCGATCAGCGGCGCCTGCTGCACTACGGCGAGCTTCGCCGCGGTGACAAGACCTTCACCGACGGCAAGGCCCATCGAGCCGCCCATGAATTCGAAATCGAACGCCGCGATGACCACCGGCATGCCGCCCAGCTTGCCATGCGCGACGACGATCGCCTCGGCTTCGCGGGTCTTATCCTTGGCATCCTTCAGACGGTCCGCATACTTCTTGGTGTCGCGGAAGCGCAGCGGATCGTTCAGCGTCTTGGGAAGTTCGCTGCGCTTGAACGCGGCGTCGTCGAACAGCAGTTCCAGACGCTGCCTGGCACGCAGACGCAGGTGATGGCCGCAATGCGGGCAGACGCGCTGGTTCGCTTCCAGATCGCGATGGAAGATCATCTTGGCGCAGGCCGGGCACTTGTCCCACAGATTGTCGGGAACGTCGGTCTTGCGGACCAGCGCCTTGATCTTCGGTCGGATAAAGTTCGTCAGCCAGTTCATGGATCAGACCTCGGCGCCGACCTTCTGACGGCGGGCGCTGTGCACCGCATTGGCCAGTCCCTCGACATAACGCAGCGCGCTGCGCACCGTGTCGCCGGAGCTGCCGATGATATCGACGAGCGCCGAGCCGACCACGGCTGCGTCGGCGACGCGCGCGATCTCGCCGGCCTGTTCCGGCGTCTTGATGCCGAAGCCGACCGCGACCGGCAGGTCCGTCGCCGCCTTGATGCGGGTCAGGTTGGCGGAGATCTGGTCGATCGCCCCCGACTTTGTGCCGGTGATGCCAAGCACGGCGACGTAATAAATGAAGCCGGACGCGCCGTTGACGACCGTCGGCAGACGCGCATCGTCGGTGGTCGGTGTCGCGAAACGGATCAGGTCGATTCCCGCCGCCTTCGCGAACGGCTGCACCTCCTGGTCCTCTTCGGGCGGCAGATCGACGATGATCAGGCCGTCGCAGCCGGCGGCCTTCGCCTCGGCCACGAACTTCTCGACGCCGAAGCGATAGATCGGATTGTAATAGCCCATCAGGATCACCGGCGTTTCCTGATCGGAACGGCGAAAATCGGCGAGCATGTCGAGGGTGCGGCGGAGCGTGGCGCCGGCCTTATGCGCGCGGATCGCGGCGGCCTGCACCGAGGGGCCATCGGCCATCGGGTCCGTGAACATCATGCCAAGCTCGATGAAATCGACACCGGCCTTGGGCAGGCCCTTGAGCACGGCCATCGACGTTCCGTAATCGGGATCGCCAGCCATGATGTAGGTGACGAGGCCGGCGCGATCGTCGCGGCGCAGCTTGGCAAAGCGTTCGGCGATGCGGCTCACAGCTTCACTCCCAGCGCGTTTGCTACCGTGAAGACATCCTTATCGCCACGGCCGCACAGATTCATCACCAGCAGATGATCGCGCGGCTGAAGCGGCGCGAACTTCATGACCTCGGCCAGCGCATGCGCCGGCTCCAGCGCCGGCAGGATGCCTTCCATCTTGGCGCACAGCTTGAAGGCTTCCAGCGCTTCGTGGTCGGTGGCCGAAACGTAAGTGACGCGCTCGATGTCGTGCAGCCACGCATGCTCGGGTCCGATGCCGGGATAGTCGAGGCCGGCGGAGATCGAATGCGCTTCGGTGATCTGCCCGTCGTCATCCTGCAGCAGATAGGTGCGGTTGCCGTGCAGCACGCCGGGCTGGCCGCCCGTGAGCGACGCCGCATGCTTGCCGGTCTCGAGGCCAAGCCCCGCCGCCTCGACCGCGCGCATCGCGACTGTCGGATCGTCGAGGAACGGATGGAACAGGCCCATCGCATTCGAGCCGCCGCCGATGCAGGCAATCAGCGTATCGGGCAGGCGGCCTTCGAGCGCGTGAAGCTGCTCGCGCACTTCCTCGCCGATCACCGCCTGGAAGTCGCGGACCATCGCCGGATAGGGATGCGGGCCGGCCACGGTGCCGATCAGGTAATAAGTGGTGTCGACATTGGCGACCCAGTCGCGCAACGCGTCGTTCATCGCATCCTTGAGCGTCGCCGAGCCGGAGGTGACCGGCTTCACCTCGGCGCCCAGCAGCTTCATGCGGAACACGTTGGGCGCCTGCCGCTCGATATCGGTCGAGCCCATGTAGATGGTGCAGGGCAGGTTGAACAGCGCACAGACCGTTGCCGTCGCCACGCCGTGCTGGCCGGCGCCGGTTTCGGCGATGATGCGCGTCTTGCCCATGCGGCGGGCTAGCAGGATCTGGCCCATGCAGTTGTTGATCTTGTGCGCGCCGGTGTGATTGAGCTCGTCGCGCTTGAAGTAGATCTTCGCGCCGCCGAGCTGGTTGGTCAGGCGCTCGGCGAAATACAGCGGGCTCGGCCGGCCGACATAATATTTGAGGTAGTAGTCGAGCTCGGTCTGGAACGACGGATCGGCCTTGGCGGCCGTGTAGGCGCGCTCAACTTCGAGGATAAGCGGCATGAGCGTCTCGGCGACGAACCGGCCGCCATAAAGACCGAAATGACCGCGCTCGTCCGGCCCGGTGCGGAAGGAGTTAAGAGGTGCCGCCATGTTCCGAAACTGTGTGTTGGGGAGCCCTTTATTAACCACAGGGCGTACGGCGAAAGCGAGGCTTTCCTTGGGCGTAGCCGGGTGGATCAGGGCGCACGGGCGATGCGCATGAACCCGATGATTTTAAAGGGGTTTTTTCGGCCGGGGCGATCCTCGACGCCGGACGAAACGTCGATGGCTGGCGCCTTTGTGACCTTCAGCGCCCGGCCGATATTGTCCTGGTTCAATCCGCCCGACAGCATCCAGGGCAGCGCGAAGCGTTTTCCGGCCAGCAATGACCAGTCGAAGGATCGCGCATTGCCGCCGGGAAGGGCCCGATGCCGGCGCGGCGGCCGTGCATCGAAGATCAGGCCGTCGGCGACGTCGGCATAGCGTTGCGCGGCGGCAAGGTCGCGCGCTTCTTCGACCGGGATTGCTTTCACCACCTTAAGGCCGGTCATCCGCCGGATGGCGGCAACCCGACCCGGCGTTTCCTTGCCGTGTAGCTGAATCACGTCGGGGCGGAAATGCCGAAGGGTGCGATGAAGCAACGCGTCGTCGGGATCGACGAACAGCGCCACGCGTTTCACGGATTTGGGCAGGCGCGCCGCGAGCGCGGCGGCTGTCGCCGGGGAAACGGAGCGCGGGCTCGGCGGATAAAAAACGAAACCGGCAAAATCCGCTCGCGCCGCCGCGCGCACCGCGCTGGCGGAATTGAGGCCGCAGATTTTGACTTTCACGGTCATCGCGGCGTTGTAGCACCCCCTAGATTGTCACCCCAGCGAAAGCTGGGGCCCAGCCGTTGGGTGTTCGCCGGGAGTGCTGACAGCGGAATGGCTGAGCGATCGCTCCACCTGGGTCCCAGCTTTCGCTGGGATGACAGTGGAGAGGGGGCTATGCCTTCGCTATCTCTTCCGCGATACGCGCAAGCGCCGCACCCGGATCGTCGCTCTGGGTGATCGGGCGGCCGATCACCAGATAGTCGGCGCCGCGCTGGATGGCTTCGGTCGGCGTCATTGCGCGCTTCTGGTCGTTGGATACGGCGGCGGCCGGGCGGATGCCGGGTGTCACCAGCAGGAAATTGGGGCCGCATTCGTCGCGAAGCGCCTTGAGCTCATGGGGCGAGCACACCACGCCGTCGAGGCCGGATTTTTTGGCCAGTGCCGCCAATCGCCGCGCCTGGTCGATCACGGGCGCCTGCTGACCGACGGCAGAGAGATCGCTGTCGTCGAGGCTGGTGAGCACGGTGATGCCGAGGAGTTGCGGCCGCGAGGAGCCCGCGGCCTTCGCGGCTTCCGACGCCGCGCGCATCATCGCTTCGCCGCCGGAGGTGTGGATGGTCAGGAAGCGCGGATTGAGGCTGCAGGCGGATCGCACGCCGCCTGCCACGGTGTTGGGAATGTCGTGCAGCTTGAGATCGAGAAAGAGCGGCATCGGCCCGGCGACCGCGCGGACACCCTGCGGGCCGTTGGCCACGAAGAATTCGAGGCCCAACTTGATGAAGGACAGGTTGGTGGCGAGCCGCCCGACATCGGCATGTGCGTCAGCCAGCGTCATGCGGTCGATGGCAACAATGATTCGGGAGGCGGGATCGGCGGGCTTGGTCATCTTGTCCGACTCTGGTGAGCCGGTCTTTTAGCACAGCTCCGCCGCTATCGCAGCGTCACCCGCTCCTCGCCGCCCTGGCTCCGCTCAAAGACCATGATCGCCGCCGCGAGGTCTTCCAGTGCCGTGCCGACGGATTTGAAGAGCGTAATCTGATTGTAAAAACTGCGACCGTGGCAGCGGCCCTGGGTCAGCTCGGCGAGATCGCCGGCGATGTGTTTTTCGGTGATGAGGCCGCTTTTGAGCGGCTGGACGATATCGCCGGATTCCTCCAGCGCCTGCATCGTGTCGACATAGACACGGCTGCGGTCGATCACGGCGTCGTCGGATTCCCGCATCTCCGGCTTGTAGCTGCCGACGAGATCGATGTGCTGGCCTTCCTTCAGCCAGTCACCATGCAGCAGCGGTTCGGTCGCCGGTGTGGCGGAGCTGACGATATCGGCGCCGCGCACGGCGGCTTCGAGATCGCGGGTTGCCGTCACTTTCATGTAGCGATTGGTCAATGTCTGCGCGAGCCGCTCCGCCTTTTCGAAATGGCGGCCCCAGATCACGACTTCGGTGATCGGCCGCACCGTTGCATGCGCGATGATCAGCTGCGGCGCCAGTGCGCCGGTGCCGATCATCACCAGGCGATGCGCATCCGGCCGGGCCAGATATTTGGCGGCCAGCGCCGAGGCGGCGGCGGTGCGCCGCTTGGTCAGCATATGCGCGTCGATGGCGGCCAGCGGTTCGCCGGTGCGCCCGGCCATCAGGAGATAGGTCCCCTGCAGCATCGGCTGCTCGGCGGTGTTGTTGCCGGGAAAGAGGGTGGTGACCTTGACGCCGAGATAACGGCCGACCTGCCAGGCCGGCATGATCAGCATGGTCGCGAGATCGCTACCGGGAACGGGGATTTCGTGATGATGGCGCGGCGGTGCGTCGACGCCGGAGCGGAACATCTGCCGCAGCCGCTCGATCAGCGGCTCGGTCTCAAGGACGGATTCGACTGCGCTGGCGCCCAGGACCCGCATCAGGGGAGGAACGACGGCAGGGCCGGCGGCGCGTCGCGCGGCGGGCCGGACAGGGCGGGCGAGGCCGGCAGTGTCCCCTGCGCAACCGCATCCTGTCGCGCCTTCAGCGCCTCGTTCTCACGTTCCAGCGCGGCGATGCGGCGGGCCTGGGCGCGGGCC
Organism: Alphaproteobacteria bacterium; assembly: GCA_965279355.1. Classification (GTDB taxonomy): domain Bacteria; phylum Pseudomonadota; class Alphaproteobacteria; order CACIAM-22H2; family CACIAM-22H2. Next base: position 3,512,322 of record OZ257155.1, read on the forward strand.
CGTTTGCGAATCGCATGCCCTGAGAACCACGCGGCAACGCCGCCGATGAGAATCCCGAGATAGAGCGGCAGCACGATGGCGAGATAGAGCGGGACATCGATCGTTTCGGCGAACGGCCACAGGCTGACCGTCACCGTTTCGCGATTGGCCACGGCGAAGATCGCCGCCAGAAGCAGCAACGGGAAACCGACAATCCAGAAGATAAATTTCATCGGCGCTCAATCCGCCGAGATTGCCGGCGCGAAGACGGCCGGAGCAGCAGACGCTCAACCCTTGCCGTTGAGCTTCTCGCGCAGTTCCTTGCCGGTCTTGAAGAAGGGGACAGCCTTTTCCTGAACCTGAACGGCCTCGCCGGTGCGCGGGTTCCGCCCGACGCGCGACTGACGCTTTTTGACCGAAAAGGCACCGAAGCCGCGAAGCTCGACCCGGTCACCGCGGGCGAGTGCGCCGGTGATCTCATCGAACACGGTCGAGACAATGCGCTCGACGTCGCGCTGATAGAGATGCGGATTGGTTTCCGCGAGCTTGAGGATGAGTTCGGATTTGGTCATGGCTGCCGCACAAACCCTGTTTCCGGGGCCATTTTTCGGCTGCCATTTACCCTGCAGCCTAGCGTGCCCCCAATTCAGGGTGCCAGAGCGCCACCAACCCGTCAAGGGTAAGCCTCTCAGACAAATACGTTTTTCCGGTCAGGGCGGAGACGGCGCTGTGCACCAGGCCGCGCCAGAATTCGTCGTCCCGCTCGATGTCGATGCGGCGGGCGGGCAGGGACCGGGCAACGCCGCGCTCGGCCAGCCAGTCGCGGGCCTCGCGCTCCCCGCCCAGGCGGTCGATGAGGCCGGCGGCGAGGGCCTGGCGGCCGGTGTAGACCCTGCCGTCGCCGATCAGCAGGGCCCGCTCGCGGGGCATGCCCCGGCGGTCGGCGACCATGCCGACGAACATGTCGTGCATGTCCTCGATCAGCAGCCGGGTCACCGAACGGACCTCGTCGGTCATCGGCTCGAATGGCGAGGGGGCGGCCTTGAGGGGGCTGCTTTTGATCGCCTCGGCGGAGATGCCGAGCTTGGCCAAGAGGCCGGTCACGTCCGTGGTCTGGAGGATGACGCCGATCGAGCCGGTGAGGGTGCCCTCGCGCGCCACGATATGGTCGGCGGCCAGCGCCACCATGTAGCCGCCCGAGGCCGCGATTTCGCCCAGCACGGCCACGACGGGCTTCTTTTCGGCGGCGGCGCGCAGCTGCCGGAACAGGGACTCGCCGCCGACGACGGTCCCGCCCGGGCTGTCGATCCGCACCATGATCGCCTTCACCTGCGAATCCTCGGTGAGCTCGGCGATGGTCCGGGCGCGGTCGGAATCATCGACGATGATCCCGGAAACCGGCAGCACGGCGACGAAATCGTTGAATTCGAAAACGCCGAGCCGCCCCGCATAGGCGACGATCGCGGCAACGGCGAAGAGGACGGCCAGGATGCGCCAGCCCGAGAGCTGCCGCTTGAGACGCCGGCGGTCGACGATGGCGTCGGGATCCGGCGGAGTGGATTGCTGCATCGGGAGTGCGCCCTTCAGCAAACGTCAGAAAAAAGAAAGGCCGGCCCGCTGGTTTGGCGGGCCGGCCCGGTGAGAGCGATCACTCGCTCTTGTCGTCCTTTTCCTTTTCCTTCTTGGCGCGGTTGAGGGCCGCACCGAGGATGTCGCCGAGGCTGGCGCCGGAGTCGGACGAGCCGAACTGCGCCATCGCTTCCTTGTCCTCGTCGATTTCCTTCGCCTTGATCGACAGCGTGATCTTGCGGGCCGCGCGGTCGATGTTGGTGATCTTCGCGTCGACCTTTTCGCCGACGGCGAAACGGTCCGGGCGCTGTTCGCTGCGCTCGCGCGAGAGGTCCGACTTGCGGATGAAGCCGGTCAGGCCTTCGTCGCCGACCGAGACTTCGACGCCGCCGTCGTTGGTCGCGGTCACGGTGCCGGTGACGATCATGCCCTTCTTGACGGAATCGCCGGCCGATTCGAACGGATCGTTGGTGAGCTGCTTGATGCCCAGCGAGATGCGTTCCTTCTCGACATCGACGTCGAGCACCTTGACCTTAACGCGGTCGCCCTTCTTGTGGTTCTTGATGGCTTCCTCGCCGGGCGTACGCCAGTCGATATCCGACAGGTGCACCATGCCGTCGATGTCGCCGGGCAGGCCGACGAACAGGCCGAACTCGGTGATGTTCTTGACCTCGCCCTCGATCTCCGTGTCGACCGGGAACTGGTCGCGGAAGGCTTCCCACGGATTGGCGAAGCACTGCTTGAGGCCCAGGCTGATGCGGCGCTTGGTCGCGTCGACATCGAGCACCATGACTTCGACTTCCTGGCTCGTCGAAACGATCTTGCCGGGATGCACGTTCTTCTTGGTCCAGCTCATCTCTGAAACGTGGACTAGGCCTTCGATGCCCGGCTCCAGTTCGACGAACGCGCCGTAGTCGGTGATGTTGGTCACGCGGCCCTTGAAGCGGGTGCCCGCCGGGTACTTGGCGGCAACGCCTTCCCACGGATCCGCCTCGAGCTGCTTCATGCCGAGCGAGATGCGCTGCGTCTCGGAGTTGAAACGGATGACCTGCACGGTCACCTGCTGGCCGATCTGCAGGGCTTCCGACGGATGGTTGATGCGGCGCCACGCGATATCCGTGACGTGCAGCAGACCGTCGACGCCACCCAGGTCAACGAACGCACCGTAATCGGTGATGTTCTTGACCACGCCCTGAAGGACCTGGCCTTCCTTGAGCGAGGCGACGAGTTCGGAGCGCTGTTCGGCGCGGGTCTCTTCGAGGACGGCGCGGCGCGAGACAACGATGTTGCCGCGGCTGCGATCCATCTTGAGGATCTGGAAGGGCTGCGGCGAGCCGATGAGCGGCGTCACGTCGCGGACCGGACGGATGTCGACCTGGCTGCCGGGCAGGAAGGCCACGGCGCCGCCGAGATCGACGGTGAAGCCACCCTTCACGCGGCCGAAGATCACGCCGGTAACGCGGATCTGATCCTTGAAGGATTTCTCGAGCTGGCCCCATGCCTCTTCGCGCTTGGCCTTCTCGCGGCTGAGCACGCACTCGCCGTTCTTGTCTTCCATGCGCTCAACGAAGACGTCGACCATGTCGCCGACCTTCAGCTCGGCCGGCTGGCCGGGAGCGCCGAATTCCTTGACCGCCACGCGGCCCTCGGCCTTGAGGCCGACATCGATAATCGCGAAATCGTTTTCGAGCGAGATGATGCGACCCTTGGTCACGTATCCGCCAAAGCCGGTCGTCTTGCTGAGGGATTCCTCGAGCAATTCAGCGAAATTTTCTTCGGTCATTTAATTCCCTTTAGTCCGGGCATCCGTACCGCACCATGCGGCCCGCCGATGCCGGGGCTGGTTGCCGTCAGGGCCAATCCCTAACGGGCGTTTTGCTTGCTCAGCACGTAGGCCAACGCCTTTTCAAAGGCCTCGTCGGCATTTAACCCTGTTGTATCAAGGTCATAGGCGTCGTCTGCTTTTTTCAGGGCAGCGATGCCGCGGTTGCTGTCGCGCTCGTCGCGCGTCTTCATTTCCGCAAGAACGCGCGCGTATGTAGCGGAATCCCCACGTTCCTGCAACTCCTTGAACCGCCGTTTGGCGCGGACTTCCAGGGAGGCGTGGACGAACAGCTTGATCACATCGGGCTCCGGGCAGACGACGGTCCCGATGTCGCGCCCGTCCAGGACCGAGCCGTGCGAGACGACCGGCGGGTTGCGGGCGAAGTTCCGCTGGAAATCGAGCAGGGCGGCGCGCACCTCCGGCTGCGCCGAGACGATGGAGGCGGCCTCGCCGATTTTCTCCTCCCGGAGGTTGGGGGCGGCCGTATCCCGCAGATGCATCGCACGCGCGGCGTCCGCCGCGGCCTGCTGGTCATGCGGGTCCTTGCCGGCGCCAAGCACCTTGGCGGCAACCGCGCGATAGAGACTGCCGGTGTCGAGATAAGACAGGCTGAAATGATTGGCGAGGCGGCGCGCCAGGGTGCCTTTGCCGGCAGCGGCCGGCCCGTCGATGGCGATTATCATGATGTGACGATGTCCGCGCCGAGGCCGCGCATGAGTGTGAGGAACCCAGGAAAGCTGGTGTCGATCGGGCGCGCGTCGTCCACCGCGATGGGATTGCCGGTCGCGAGACCCATGACCAGGAACGCCATGGCGATGCGGTGATCGAGATCGGTAGTGATCGCGGCGGCACCCCTGGCAAGACCGGCCGGTGCCTTGCCCTTGCCGCGCACGATCAGATCGTCGCCGTCGACGAACACTTCGACGCCGCACGCCGTGAGGCCCTTGGCGATGGCGGTGAGACGGTCGCTTTCCTTCACGCGCAGTTCGCTCAAGCCCCGCATCTTGGTATCGCCGGTGGCGAAAGCGGCAGCCACGGCGAGGATTGGATATTCGTCGATCATCGTCGGCGCGCGTTCCGGCGGCACGTCGATGCCGCGCAGCGTGCCGGCGGTCGCGGTGAGATCGCCGACCGGCTCGCCGGCTTCGGTACGCGCATTCGTGACCTTGAGATCGGCGCCCATTTCCTTCAGGCATTCATAGAGGCCGGCGCGGCGCGGATTGAGTCCGACATTGCGCACCGTCACGCTGGAGCCCGGAACGAGAAGTGCCGCAACCAGCGGAAACGCGGCAGAGGACGGATCGGCCGGGACGCGCACCGGCTTGCCCATCAGTTCTGGCTGGCCGACGACGGTGATGGCAGAGGCGTTGTCCTTGGTCGGCACCACCCGCACCTCGGCGCCGAAATGCCGCAGCATCAGTTCCGTGTGATCGCGGGTCAGCGCGTTTTCGATGACGGTGGTTTCGCCGCGCGTGTTGAGCCCGGCGAGCAGCACCGCGGATTTCACCTGCGCCGAGGGCACCGGCAGCGTGTAGGTGATCGGCAGCGGGCTGGCGGTGCCGGTGATCGCCAGCGGCAGCAGCAGCTTGCCGTCGGCAGCACCGCGCCCGGTGAAGCGGGCGCCGATCTGGCCCAGCGGCGTGGTCACGCGGGCCATCGGCCGCCGCCGCAGACTGGCATCGCCGGTCAGGAATGTCGTGAACGGTGCGGTCGCCAGAATGCCCATCAGCAGGCGGGCGCTGGTCCCGGAATTGCCGAGATCGAGGATGTCGTCCGGCTCGACGAGCCCGCCGATCCCGCGTCCGCGCACCCGCCAGGTGCCCCTGGCATCGCGTTCGGCTTCGGCGCCCAGCGCCCGCATCGCCGCGGCCGTGCGCAGGACATCCTCGCCTTCAAGCAGGCCCTCGATGACGGTTTCGCCGATGGCCAGGCCGCCCAGCATGACGGCGCGGTGCGAGATCGACTTGTCGCCGGGCACGGCGATGTCGCCGGCCAGTCTGGCGCCCGGGCGGGCGGTGACGGGGCCGGCCGGGGTGGCGGCGTGGAGCGGGGGCAAAGCGTTCACTGCGGGCTGTTTCCTTGCGGGCGCGGCGGGGCCGCAGGCCAGGCGGGCCTTCGTCTAGCATATTGATCCGGGCCGGCAACAGGGCCCGCGGCGCGGGGTACCGCGGGCGGGATCATCCAAAAGAATCTGTAGCATGCGTTGACACAGGGGGTCCGGACGTGGCATGTGCCACCCGCTTTTCCGAGCGGTTCTGGAGAGATGCAGTGGTGAAGTCCAAATGGGGTCTGAAACGGACCTGCCAGTCGTGCGCGACGCGGTTTTACGACCTCGGTAAAGATCACATCGCATGCCCGAAATGCGGTGCCGAGTTCGATCCCGAGGCGATCCTGAAGACCAAGCGTGGCAAGCCGGCGGCGAAGGCGGTTCCGGTTCCGGCCAAGGTTGTGGAGGCCGAAGTCGAAGCCGACGATCTGGTGATCGAGGATGACGCCGTCGACGGCGATAAGGACGATGACGAGGTGATCGAAGACACCTCGGAACTCGGCGAGGATACCGAAGACGTCGCCGAGGTCATCGAGAACGTCGAAGGAGAAGAAGAACGTTGAACGCGGCGTTGGCCGTTCGACGTTCGATCATGTAGTGTGCGCCGCGCGGCCTACCCAGGACCGCGCCAAATTTCGGGGCCATAGCTCAGCTGGGAGAGCGCTTGCATGGCATGCAAGAGGTCAGCGGTTCGATCCCGCTTGGCTCCACCAAATGAGAAGGGCCCGGTCGCAAGACCGGGCCCTTCGTGTTTTTGAACTACACTTCGACAGCTAGGTAGCGCAGCGGGTCGGATATTTCGGTCCACTCCAATGCGTATGATCCGCGAATAGTCACTTCCGAGTCTTTCGTGCCGGTAGGTTTCTGGATGCAACCGGACAAGGGATGGCGTCCGCGGAAATACCTGTAAATCCCTTCCGCGGGGCCGCGAAAAAACGGATAGCTATCGACCAGAACTAGTAACGCAGCATTTTTGAAACCCGCGGCTTTGAGTTGCTCTGCAAATACTATGTCGCGGCAGAAACTAAACATTTGCTCAGGGTATTGACCATTACGCGGATATTTTAATTCGATCGCCCAATCGAGATGTTTGTGTTCCGGATCGCTCACGACGATATCGATTTCACGCTTAATAAAAGAGCCGCCTTCAAAGAGGCTGGTGACGTTGCGTTCAAACCGAATTTTTTTATTCGGAAGCGACGCGCGTAGAAAAACGCCAAGCTCATGCTGTAGGCTGAATTCGTTATAGATTTCCGTTGTGCCGTTTGCGACCGATGCAATGAAGGGCTCAATAAGATCAATAAATGCGCTCATTGGTGTCCAGCGCTCACGCTTTACCTGTTCCGGCGCGAATCAGGCTTGCGATTTTTTCCGCCGCCTCCATCGCGCCGGCGCGTGTCACATCGAGATGCGTCACGGCGCGCAGGATCGTGGGCCCGATCACGCTCAACCTGATGCCGTCGGCCTGCAATCGCCGCGACAGGCCTGCGGCGCTCCAGCCGGTGTCTTTCACATCGAAGACGACGATGTTGGTCTCGACGTTGTCCGGCGAAAAATCGATGCCGGGACACTGCGCGAGGACCGAGGCGAAGGCACGCGCGTTGGCGTGATCTTCGGCGAGGCGTTCGACGTGGTGATCGAGGGCGTGGAGACCGGCCGCCGCGAGCATGCCGGACTGCCGCATTGCGCCGCCAAAGCGCTGCTTGCAACGCCACGCTTCGTCGATGAAGGCCGGGCTTCCTGCCAGAACCGCACCGACCGGACAGCCAAGGCCCTTTGAAAGATCGATCCACACACTGTCCATGGCGGCCGCGAAGGTTGCGGCGGAAATGCCGGTCGCGACCGCGGCATTGAGAAGCCGGGCGCCATCCATGTGCAGCAGAAGATTCGCATCGCGAGCGGTCTTGCTCACGGCTTCAATCGTTGCCAGCGGCCAGACTGTTCCGCCGGTGAGGTTGGATGTCTGCTCGATAACCGCCAGGCGCTGTCGTGGCGAAATCCGCATGGGCATCCGAAGCGCCGTCTTGAGTTGCTCGGCCGTATAAATCCCGCGCGCACCGTCGATGGTTCGCGCCTGCGCTCCGGCGATGGCAGCGGCGCCGCCGGCTTCGGAATTCACGACATGTGCGGTGCGGTCGGCGAGGACTTCATCGCCCGGCCGGCAATGGACGGCCAGCGCGATCTGGTTGCACATGGTGCCGGAGGGCAGAAAAACAGCCGCCTCCTTGCCGAGCAATGCGGCGACCCGTTTCTCAAGTGCCAGTGTCGTCGGATCCTCGCCGGCCTGCTCGTCGCCGACCTCGGCGGCCAGCATCGCCCGGCGCATCGCCTGGGTGGGGCGGGTCTTTGTGTCGCTGTACAGGTCGATCCGTACGCTGGACGTCACGTTACATACCCCGATTTTTTTAAGACTTGCCGCATGGGTGGTGTTTTCGCGAAGGACGTTATCGCGGGTGGCGCCAGAAAAGATTGCAATAGGCGCCGTGGTCGATCTGACCGATGAGGCCATAGCCCCTGGCCTGGAACCAGGCGCTCACGGCATTTCGGGTCAGCGGCGTGACTTCGATCATGACAAAGGGACGATGTATCTCGATCAAGGATGCCGCGCCCTGCAGCGCGTCCGTCTCGGCCCCGTCGACGTCGATTTTGATGAAATCGACCGGGTCGCTGACAGCGTCGGCAAGCGGCAGAACCGGGACTTTCTTTCCGCCGAAGTCGACGGTTCCGCCCGCGCCGATAAATGCCGTCTGCAGGACGGCCTCGCTGCCGGTGTTGTTACGTTCGGCGTTTCTTCTGATCACGGGCGCCAATGCAGGATCGGCGTCGAACATCAGCAGTTTTCGCGGCCGAAAATTCCGCAGGAAATAGGCGGAATGATTGCCGACCAGCACGCCGACCTCGACGATCACGCCGCCCGGTTCGATCTTGTCCTTCAGAAAGCGCAGTTCGGCAATTTCGGTCAGCATGCCGGTGCAGTGATAGGCACCTGCCTCGATGGTCTGGGTGCTCTGGGTCGTCAGTTCGAAACGATAGGTTTCGCCATCCAGCGCGAATGTCGCTTCGCTCCGCCCGGCCAGCAGGGCTTCGGTCAACGCCTGATAGACACGGACATTGGCGCCAAGGCCGGCGGCCTTGTGAAAGGCAAGTTGCGCCAGGGCATAGTTGCGGCGGCTGAGCGCGATCATGCCCATCAGCCGGAACGCTCCGCCGTCACTGGGGCGGCGGTCGACAAGACGTAGGATGCTCTCAAGCGCGCGGGTCGCTGTCGGGTCACGCTGGTCGATGATCCATGCGGCGTAGGCGTGCGCCTGCAGCAGATCCGGATCGTCGGGAAAGGCCGCGAGCGCGCGCGCAATCAGCGGAAAGGCCGCGTCATGATTCTGGAAGCGGAACAGAAGAAACCGGCCGGCGACGGCCGCGATCTCCGGTGCACCGGATTGTACGGCGGCGTCGCGGAGCAGGGTCTCCGCTCCAGCCGCGTCGCCCTGGGCAAGCCGGGCTTCCGCCTGTTGCGTCAGTTCTGTCGCGCTCGGCACGGTCATGCGGCCATCACCCGGGGCGACGGAAACCGCAGGGTTACGGTAGTGCCGCGGCCGATCTCGCTCTGGATCGTAATCGTGCCGCCATGCATTTCCATGATGTTCTTGCAGATCGACAGGCCGAGCCCGGTTCCCTCGAAGCGGCGGTCGTGTCCGCGGTCGACCTGGTAGAACGGCTCGAACACCAGCGCCTGATCCTTGCTGTCGATGCCGATACCCGTGTCCACGATCCTGATCAGGATATCGCCGTTATATTCGCGCAGCGCCGCGACCGTCACGGTTCCGCCGGACGGCGTGAACTTGATGGCGTTCGACATCAGGTTGAGCAGAACCTGAAGCACGGACCGCCGGTCGCCGCGGATGGCGGGCAGCTGATTCTCCGTGCGTGTTTCCAGGCGAACCTGTTTTTCCTGCGCGGCGCTTTCCAGCATCGTCCGGGCCTGCATGATGTGTTCGCCCAGATCGACGACTTCGTCGGAGACGCCGTGCTCGCCGGCTTCGATTTTCGACATGTCGAGAATGTCGTTGATCACCTGCAGCAGGTGCTGGCCGCTAAAATTGATATCGCCGGCATAGGCCGCGTAACGATCCACATCGTTGCCGAAGACGCGGTCGCGGATGATTTCCGAAAAGCCGATGATGGCGTTCAGCGGCGTGCGCAGTTCGTGGCTGACCCGCGCCAGGAATCGGGTCTTTGCGCGGTTCGCCGCTTCGGCGGTATCGCGCGCGTTCAGCAGTTCGCGGGCGATCCGTTCGCGTTCCGTCACGTCGGTGAACGTAACGACCGCGGAGCCGTCCGGCAGCGGCTGGCGGACGATATCGAGGACCCGGCCGTCGGCAAGCCCGACCTGCGCCTCGTGACGTTCGCGGCGGGCGGCAATTCGCATCCGCCGTTCGACGACGCGTTGCTTTTTGTCTGAGTAGTTTCCGCCCCGGTCGCCGGCTTCGAGAAGTTCCTTGAGCGACAGGCCCGATGGCAGATCCTCGGACAGTTTGAAGAACTCCCGGAAACGGCGGTTGGACAGGACCAGTCTTTGTTCTGCATCGAAGAAGGCAATGCCCTGGCCGATATTGTTCATCGCAACATCGAGCTGCTGCTGTTTGTCCTTCAGCGCGGCGGCGATGGTTTCGGCGGCGATCTGCGCGTTTTTCTGGTCGGTCACGTCCGTGTAGAGACTGATGATGCCGCCATCCTCCAGTCTGCGCTCGCGGATCAGCAGCCAGCTTCCGTTGTGTTGCCGATGCTCGACCGTCGTGGCAATGCCATGTTCGGCTTTCCGTTTGGCGACATAGCCCTCGACATCGAGACCGCCCAGATCGAAGAGGCCGTTGCCGATTGCCAGGCGGACGAGATCCTCGAACCGCGCCCCCGGAATTGCATAGACGGATAGCGGGCCGGACATTTTCCGATACTGCGCGTTGCAGAGCACCAGGCGGTCATCCGCATCCCAGAGGATCAGTGCTTCGGGAAGATTTTCGATGGCGTGAATGAGGCGTCCGGTCGCGCTCCGGGCTGCCGTGTGCGTCTGTATGACCAGGGCAACCAGACCGGCCGCAACGGCGCCGATCGCCGCCCCGATGGCATAGAATGCCGCCGCTCCGGCGCGCGGGCCCAGCAGGAGATGATCGGCGACACCTATTGCCAGGATTGCCAGGGCAACCAGGGCAGACGCCGTCGCCGCCCATGTAATGCGGGCGTGAGCCATGTCGCGGCGATGGGCTGACGGCGGAGCGGGCATGTGAAGCGGGTTGGCCGGCGCCTGCTGAGGCGCGGTTCGAGCAATAGGCAATCCCTAGGGTACGGATTTAATTATTAATTTCCAGTGCGATAGCCTTACGTACTTACCGCAACCCATATCTTGATCGGTCCCGAGGGGATCGCCATATAATTCTTTAGGCGGCGCCATCGGGCCGCCTGTAGCGGAGGCTCACCGGAGATTCGCTGCGGATCCTGAACCGGCATTGCTCGAATGGAGGGTGCCCCATGCCACGGCTTTCACTGTTCAACAATCCATTGCTGCTGGGATTCGACCAGTTCGAGCGAACGCTCGATCGGGTCGCCAAGGCATCGGCCGAAGGCTATCCGCCGTACAACATCGAACAGGTTGGAGAGAACGGTCTCAGGATCGTCCTCGCCGTCGCGGGTTTCACCGCCGACGATCTGACGGTGCATGTCGAGGACAGTCAGCTCATTGTGCGCGGACGCCAGGCCGAGGAAACAGATCGGGTGTATCTGCATCGCGGTATCGCGGCGCGTCAGTTCCAGCGCGGCTTCGTGCTCGCGGAAGGCATCGAGGTCTCGGGCGCCAGTCTCGACAACGGCCTGCTCAGTATCGACCTCATCCGGCCGCAACCTGAAACGCGGATCCGCAAGGTCGAGATCCGTCGTGAGGGAAGCGGCGGTAACACCAGCAAGACGATCGACGTCGCCTGACCGGGGGCGTTGAAGGAGAAGATTATGAACCAGTCAGCAAATATGCCGATCGTGTCCAATTCCGCGCAAATGCCTGATCAGGATTTCCTGGCGCTCGGGGTGCGGGACATTGCCTATGTCCGGCCGCTGACGGTCGGTGAGGGCGGTGAGACCAAGATCATTTTCGCGATCCATACGGCCAACGGCACGGCCGTTGGCGCCGCGGAAACCCGCGAACTGGCGTTCTCCGCCGTCCGCGAAAACGGCCTCGAGCCCGTCAGCCTGCAATAGTCAGATGCAATAGCGTATAAGCGCGCCGGCAGTCGCCCGCTCAGGCGGCGTCGCTGGCGGCGCTTTCCGTGAGCAGCGCGTAAAGCGCCTCGGGCTTGTCGGAGCCGCGAAGTTTTCCGCAGACGGTGCGGTCGCGCAGCAGGCGCGATACGCGCGCCAGCGCCTTGAGATGATCGGCACCGGCGCCACCGGGCGCCAGGAGCAGAAAGATCAGATCGACCGGCTGGCCGTCGATCGATTCATAGTCGATCGGCGATTCCAGGCGCGCGAACATCCCATAGAGACGACGCAGGCCCGGCAGCTTGCCGTGCGGGATGGCGATGCCTGAGCCGACACCCGTTGTGCCGAGCCGCTCGCGCTCGAGCAGCACGTCGAAAATCGCGCGTTCGTTTTCGCCGGTGATCTCGGCGGCGCGGCGCGCGATTTCCTGCAGCACCTGCTTCTTGTTGGCGGCGCGCAACGACGCAACGACGCCGCGCGGCTCAAGGAGGTCGGAGATTTCCATGACCGTCAGCGTGCCCCAGCGGAAGATGCGGCCAATGATTTGGCGCGTTCAAAGGACTGCATGTCAGAAACGTCAGATGGTCAGCGGAAAAAAAACGGGCGCGGCGCGCGCGACAACGCAGGCGCCTGGACGGTCGAAGCTGCGGCGGAAAGGGGCTGACAGATCATGGGGTGGGATTCTCGCACAGGTCGCGCGCCGATCAAGGTGAATCGTACACCCTGTGGATAGTCGTCCTTAACCGTTATACGCCCAAAGTCTTGTCGCGCCGCCGCTGTACCGAGGACGGAATGCGCATGGCCTCGCGGTATTTGGCGATGGTCCGGCGCGCGATGTCGACGCCGTCCTTCTTCAGGATCTCGACCAGCCGGTCGTCCGAGAGGACATCCGCGGCCGTTTCGGCATCGATCAGGGCCTTGATGCGGAAGCGCACCGCCTCGGCAGAGTGTGCATCGCCGCCGCCCGAGGCGGGAATCGCCGAGGTGAAGAAATACTTCAGCTCGTATACGCCGCTGGGCGCCGAGAGGAACTTGTTCGTGGTGACGCGGCTGACCGTCGATTCATGCATCTCGATGGCGGTCGCGATATCGCGCAGGACCAGCGGCTTGAGATGCTGCACGCCGTAGCGGAAGAAACCGTCCTGCTGGCGGACAATCTCGGTCGCCACTTTCAGGATCGTCTGCGCCCGCTGGTGCAGCGACTTAACCAGCCAGTTCGCGGCGTGGAAGCGTTCCGCGAGGAACTCCTTGTCGGATTTGTTTTTCAGCTCCTTGGTGACGCGGGCGTAATAACGCTGGTTCACCAGCACGCGCGGAAGCGTGTCCTGGTTGAGTTCGATGGCCCAGGCGCCGCCCGGCAACGGCCGCAGCAGCACATCGGGGACCACCGGCTGCGCGACGCCGCCCTGGAACGCGAGACCGGGCTTGGGGTCGAGGGCCCGGATTTCCGCGACCATGGCCGCGAAGTCTTCGGAATCCACGCCGCAGAGCCGCGTCAGCGCCGCATGCTCGCGACGGCCGAGCCGTTCCAGATTCTCCAGCAAGGTCGCCATGGCCGGATCGAGACGGTTCTTGTCGCGCAGCTGCAGCGCCAGACATTCCTTCAGGCTGCGGGCAAAAATACCGGGCGGATCGAGATGCTGGAGCCGTTCGAGCGCGTTCTCGACGACGGAAATATCGCATTGGAGCATTTCCGCGACACCGCCGAGATCCGCCGTCAGCCAGCCTGAATCGTCGAGCAGGTCGACAAGCTGCGCGCCGATGATGCGCACGACGGGATCGTCGATATCGACATTGATCTGGCCCAGCAGATGGTCGCGCAGGCTTGGCGTCTTTGTCAGGTTCTCGTCGGCGTCGAAATCGGAATTGCCGAAATCGCGGCTGCCGCCCGAGCCCCAGTCCTGGAACGACGCCGGCGCGTCGCCGGCATCGCCGGGTTCGTTGTTCCAGAGATTGCCGAAATCGGTGTCGAGCGGCGTTTCCGCCTCGCCGCCCGCGGGAGATGTTCCGTCAACCGAGTCGAGCAGCGGGCGCTCATCGCCCCGCCCGGTATTGTCTTCAACCGGCGCAACGGCTTCAGTGGCGGTCGTGCCGTCGGCTTCGCCCTCTTCGCGCTCGAGCAGCGGGTTCTGTTCCAGTTCGTTTTCGACGAACGCGGACACTTCGAGATTCGACAGTTGCAGCAGCTTGATTGCCTGCTGCAACTGGGGTGTCATGACCAGCGACTGGGTCTGCCGCAGGTCTAGTCGTTGCGAGATCGCCATGGGGTAAGCCTAGAGGCTGAAGCGCTCGCCGAGGTAAACCCGGCGAACCCCCTCGTCCGCGACGATTTCCGCCGGCGGGCCTTCCATCAGCACCTGGCCGTCGTGCAAGATGTAAGCGCGATCGACGATTTCGAGCGTCTCGCGCACGTTGTGGTCGGTGATCAGCACGCCAATGCCGCGATCCTTCAGGTGCGAGACCAGATCGCGAATGTCGCCGACGGCGATCGGGTCGATGCCGGCCAGCGGTTCGTCGAGCAAAATGAAGTTCGGTTGCGAGGCCAGCGCGCGGGCGATTTCGACGCGCCGCCGCTCGCCGCCCGACAGCGCCAGCGAAGGCGTGCGGCGCAGATGGGTGATGGAAAACTCGGCGAGCAGATCGTCGAGCATTGCCTCGCGGCGCTCGCGATCCGGTTCGACGACCTCAAGCACGCCGCGGATGTTTCCCTCGACCGTCAGGCCGCGGAAGATCGACGGCTCCTGCGGCAGGTAGCCGATGCCGAGCCGCGCCCGCCGATACATCGGCATGTCGGTGACATCGATACCGTCCAGCAGGATCTGGCCGTAGTCCGGCGCGATGAGGCCGGTGATCATGTAGAAGCAGGTCGTCTTACCGGCGCCGTTGGGGCCGAGCAGCCCCACCGCCTCGCCGCGCTGGACGGAGACGGACACGCTGCGCACGACGGGCCGTTTCTTGAAACGCTTGCCGAGGCTGACGGTGGCGAGGCCGGGATTGCTGGCGACCAGCTTGGGACCGCGATCGGTTTCGCCGTCCTTGTTGTCCGCGATGACTTTCAACGGGGCTGCCATCACCGTGCTCCCGGGCGCGGCGAGGATCCGGATGGCTGGCCGGTCTGCTGATCCTGCTTTTCCGGCACGAAGACTCCGCGCACCCGTCCATCGCCGCCGCTGTTTCCATCGGCGCGGGTCAGGAGGCGGCTGATTCCGGTGCTGAGATTCACCTCGGCGAAATCGCCGTTGAGCTGGTTCTGGCCGCGGGTGATGCGGACATTGCCCGACATCATCGCGATGCTGGTGTCGGCGTTGTAGACGCCGCGATCGCCGCGCACGATGTCGGTGGCCGTCGAGACATGGACGTTGCCGAAGCCCTCGACGCGTTGCAGGCGGGTTCCGTTGTCGCTGCCGCGCGCGGCGGCCGGCGCGGCCTGAGTCCGTGTATTGCGGGCCGCCGGCTGCTGGCCCGGCCGCGTATTGGTGCGCGCCTGCGGGGCCGGCGTCTGACGGCCTTCGACGAAATGAGCGGTGAGCACGTCGCCGGTCATGCGGCGATCCTGGGTGATGGCGATGGCGTTGCCGCGCGCAACCGCGATGCGACGGGTTTCCCAGAATTCGAGACTGTCTTTGGCGGTGATCGTTTCGCCGGGTGTGGTGAACTTCAGGTTGTTGCCGGTCAGCACCAGCACGCCGGTATCGATGTCGTACACGCCCTTGTCGCCGACGGCATTCTGGGTCGGCGTGGCGATGCGCACGCGCCCTTGCGCTTCATAGCGGAAGATCTCGGTGCCGCCGGCAGGCTGGGTGCGGTAATAGGCCGTCAGCATGTCGCCATACACGGTGGTCTCGCCCTGCTTGGCGCTGGCATTGCCGCGCGCGATATAACGCTGCGCTTCGCGATGCCACTCGATGCCTTCATTGGCGAGAATTTCGATCGGTTGGCCGCCATTGTTCCCGCCGTTGAAATTGAGCCCCTGCGCGGGCGCGACCGTTGGCATTGCCGTTACGGCAAGAACAGCGAGTGCGTAGAGAGGAAGGCGGGTACGCATCAGCGGTTCGGTGTCGGATAGAGGATGACTCGCGACTTCCCGGTGACGGTGATGCGGGCCCCCTTGTCGTAGATGCGGAAGCCCTGGCCGCGGAGCTGGCTGTCTGGGCCCTGTCCTTCGACAGGCTCGTCGCCGGTGACGGTACCCGCCGCGAGATCGGCTTGTGCGCGCGCCGTTTTGATTTCATATCCGGCATCGTGAAAGACGTTCACGTTGCTCCACAGATCGAGGATCCGCGACTGTTTGTGATACTGGCCCTCAGCCGCGGCGATTGCGATCCATGAGCCGTTGTTGAGCGCGATGTCGCCCTTGGGGCTGGTCAGGGTGGTCAGGTCGCTGCTGCCGGCGTCCTGCAAGGCCTGCTCGGCCGTCACCGTGTAGGGCTCGTTCTGGTTGTCCGTGCCGACGAAGCGCGGGCTGAGCATGCGCAGATTTTCGAGATCGTCGACCGTCACCTGGACCGGTTGCAGGCGAAAGCGCTTGTCGAGCGGATTGAGTTGCGGCCAGAACAGGACGAGCGCCGCCAGCGCGAGCGCCGTTGCCGGCAGCATGACTTTCATCCACGACACGAACTGACTGTAAAAGGCGTTGTGCTTGCGGCGGCCCACGCTGACCGAGACGTAGCGCGACAAACGCGGCTTGTGGTGGCGGCGCTGCGCGTCGGCGCTGTCGGATGGAACTGCCGTCGGATAGGTCGGCGTCATGCGACACCGGCCCGCAGGATGTCGTGGATGTGCAGGATGCCGACGGGCTGCTGCGGCCCCTTGGCATCGGGATTTTCAACCACGAACAATGTCGTGATGCCGCCGCCGCGATTGGCGTCGTTCATCACCCGCAAGGCTTCCGCCGCCAGCGCCGCCGCGCGGATGGTCTTCGGGGCGCCGGTCATGATGTCCGCCACCGGACGCTGCAGCAGGTCGGGCGCCATGTGACGGCGGAGATCGCCGTCGGTGATGATGCCGATCAGGCACTGCTCCGCATCGACCACGCCGACGCAGCCGAGGCGCTTGGCCGTCATTTCCACCATGGCATCGGCCATGGTGGCGGAGATCGCGACGACGGGCATGGTCTCGCCGCGATGCATGAGATCGGCGACGCGCAGGAAGCGCCGGCCGAGCGACCCGCGCGGATGGAACTGATGGAAATCGTCGGCCGAGAAACCCTTGCGCTCGAACAGCGCCACGGCAACCGCGTCGCCCAGGGCCAGCATGGCGGTGGTCGAGGTGGTGGGGGCGAGGCCCAGCGGACAGGCTTCTTTCATCGGCGGCAGCAGAAGCGTGACATCGGCGGCATTCGCCAGGGCCGACTGGCTGCCGCCGGTGATGCCGACGACGGGAATGCCGAAGCGGCGTGCATAGCTCAGAAGGTCAGACAGCTCGCTGGTCTCGCCGGACTGCGAGAGGGCGAGCACGGCATCCGCCTTGGTGATCATGCCGAGATCGCCATGGCTGGCTTCGGCGGGATGGACGAACTGGGCCGGCGTGCCGGTGGACGCCATGGTGGCCGCGATCTTGCGCGCGATATGGCCGCTTTTGCCCATGCCGCTGACGACGACACGGCCGGTCACCTGCTCGAAAATCTCGATGGCCCGGGTAAAGGCCGCGCCGCCGGGCCCGGCGATACTGTGCGCGACCGCCCGGATGCCGTCCGCCTCAAGCTCAAGCACCTGCTGCGCCACCGAAGCCGCGCTCGCCGCAGACGGACGAGGGGATTGGGTGACGGCGGCAACTCGAATCGATTGTGTCTTCGGTTTCATTCAGCGACGACGTTCCGGCGGAAGCCTTGATCCGGGGATATTCGCTTTGGCCTTGAAGCTACCGGCTCCCAAGCGTGGGCGATCTGCCTAATCCTGCGGCGACACGTTCCCCCGCGGGGACAACGTGCTCTGGGCAAAAAGTATGCCTATTGCGCCGCAAAAAAGCAACGCAGCCAAAAAGACCAATGAAATCAATTATTGATGGGCGAAAATGTCTTCGTCGCCCCAGCCGGCGAGGTCCAGTTCGGCGCGGGTCGGCAGGAATCGGAAACAGGCTTCCGCCAGTTCCTTGCGGCCCTCGCGGGCCAGCATGTCGTCCAGCTTGGCGCGCAGTGCATGCAAGTGCAGGACATCGGAGGCGGCGTATTTCAGCTGCGCCGGGCTCAGCTCCTTGGCGCCCCAGTCGGAGGATTGCTGTTCCTTCGACAGTTCGACGCCCAGCAGGTCGCGGCAGAGATCCTTCAGCCCGTGCCGGTCAGTGAAGGTCCGGGTCAGGCGCGAGGCGATCTTGGTGCAGTAGATCGGCTGCGGCACCACGCCCAGATACTTGCGCAGCATGCCGACATCGAAGCGGGCGAAATGGAAGATCTTCGTGACGGCGGGATCAGTCAGCAGCGCCTTCAGGTTCGGCGCCGCGTAGTTTCGATCGGAGACCCGCACGATGCGGCAATCGCCGTTCCCGCCCGACAGCTGCACCAGGCACAGCCGGTCGCGATTGGGATTGAGGCCCATCGTTTCCGTATCGATGGCCACTGAACTTCCAAACCGCACGCCGGCGGGTAGATCGTTCTCGTGAACCTCAATCGCCATGCTGCGGGATACTCCCAATCCGAACCGTAAACGTGAGGTCCGGAGGTTTAAATCCGAACCGCTGGTGCCCGAGAGAAGACTCGAACTTCCACGACCTTTCGATCACTAGAACCTGAATCTAGCGCGTCTACCAATTCCGCCACCCGGGCACGACCGGTTCGGAGGCGAGAGGCATAGTCCGCGCACCCCCGCCGTGTCAATGCGCGGACTGTAATTCTGTAAGCCGACCTGCTAGATAGGGCCGGTTAACGCAAGGGTGCTCGCAGGGGAGCGGGACAGCATGGCAGCGGACAAGCGCATTACGGTTTTCGGCGGTTCCGGCTTCATCGGGCGGTATCTCATTCGCCGCCTGGCAGCCGACGGCTGGGTGGTGCGGATCGCGGTTCGCGACCCCGTTCCGGCCGCGACGCTCAAGCCGGCAGGCAATGTCGGCCAGATCGTGCCGATGCGCTGCAATATCCTCGACGACGCCGCAGTCGCTGCCGCCGTCTCGGGCGCGGATGCGGTCATCAACCTTGTCGGCATTCTCTCCGAGTGGGGGCGCAACCGCTTCGATGCGGTGCAAGCCGAGGCACCGGCCCGCATCGGACGCGCCGCGGCGGCGGCTGGCGTCGGACGGGTGATCCATGTCTCGGCCGCCGGCGCGTCCACTGA
The DNA here is from genome assembly GCA_965279355.1 of Alphaproteobacteria bacterium. Taxonomy (GTDB): domain Bacteria; phylum Pseudomonadota; class Alphaproteobacteria; order CACIAM-22H2; family CACIAM-22H2. The sequence goes on from OZ257155.1 coordinate 3,531,250, forward strand.
AGCTGACTCGCGCTATGCGAAGACCAAGGGCGAGGGCGAGGCGGGTTTGCGCGCGGCGTTTCCGGCCGCCACCATTCTTCGGCCATCGCTTGTCATCGGGCCTGAAGACAATTTCTTCAACCGCTTTGGCACGATGATACGCTTCACGCCGGCGCTGCCGCTGATCGGCGGCGGCAGGACGCGCTTTCAGCCGGTGTATGTCGCCGATGTCGCCGACGCGATCATGCGCGCGCTGGCCATGCCGGCGACCGCCGGCAAGACCTACGAACTCGGCGGGCCGCGCGTCTATACGTTCCGCGAGCTGATGGAGCTGCTGCTCAAGATCACGGGCCGCAAACGGGCCCTCGTGTCCGTACCGTTCGGTTTCATCGACATGCAGGCAGCCGTTCTTCAGTATCTGCCGGTGCCGCCGATCACGCGCGATCAGGTGAAGCAGCTCGAGAGCGACAACGTCTGCGCGCCGGGCGCGCTGGGCTTTGCCGATCTTGGCATGCAGCCGCAATCGATCGAAGCGATCCTGCCGACCTATCTTGACGTCTATCGCCGTGGCGGCCGTTTTGCCGGCACGCGCGCGGCCTGACCAAGCGTAGTTCTACGCACGGCGCAGGGCTCGCCTCGCGCCTCCGATCCATGTAGAAAGCGCCGATGTATCGCCCCCCGGCCTGGCTACGCGTTCTTATTCTGGCCGTCATTGCCGCCGGTATCGTCGCCGCCACTGTACTGGAGGTCGCGGGCGACGCGCGCGACGTTGGTCGTTTCATCGAGGATTTCGGCCCCTTTGTGCCGCTGGCATATGTTGCTGTGCATACGCTTGCCAGCCTCTTCTTCGTGCCGCGCTCGGCGATGGCGTTCGTCGCGGGTCTCCTGTTCGGGTTCTGGGAAGCGGTGATGTGGGCGACGGTCGGTTCGATGACCGGTGCGATCGCCGGGTTCCTGCTCGCGCGCTATGTGAATGCCGGACTGATCGTGCCGGAAGAGATGAAGCGCTTCGGGCCGCTGCTGCAGCGTGCCGAAGCCGGGGGCTGGCGGGCCGTTGCGATTATCCGCCTGCTCCCGCTGCTGCCGCACGCGCTCACGAATTACGGGCTCGGACTGACACGGCTGCGTCTGTTCGAATATTCGTTCGGTTCTTTCGTCGGCATTCTTCCCGAAGCCTATATTTTCGTGCAGCTGGCTCTGTCGGGGCGGCGTGCGCTCGAAAGCGGGGAATGGATCGAGCCCGCTTTTTGGGGGCTGGCCTTCATCGTTCTATCGTTTCTGGTGCCCAAGATTCTGCGGCGGTGGGCTCCGTGACCCATTCCGTCGACGCGGAAACCATCGTCGAGGCGCTGCGGCGGCTCTATGAAGGACCCGCGGACGAACGGATGCCCCTCGGTGACATCATTTCCCGCCTCGATACGCGCGCGCACGCTCTCGCGCTTTTGCTGCTCTCCGCGCCGAACCTGACACCGGGCCCCAGCTTGCCGGGCTTCTCGACCATCTTCGGACTGCCGCTGTGCTTCGTCGCGGCGGAGATGGCGTTGGGTCAGGGCCGGCTGCGCCTGCCGCGGTTCCTGGCACAGATCCAGATTCCGCTGGGTCGCGTCGCGGCAACCGTCAACCGCATCGAGCCGCTGGTGATCCGCATCGAGCGTGTGCTGAAACCGCGCGGCTGGGTCGTCACCGGCACCGCCGCCCGCCGGTTGCTGGGTGCGGTGTGCTTTATTCTCGGCGTTCTGCTGACCCTGCCGATCCCGGTGTTCAGCCTGCTGCCGGCGACCGCCATCGTGGCCATTGCGCTGGGCCTGCTGTCGCGCGACGGCTGGGTGGTCGCGGGCGGGCTGGTGCTGGGAATCGCATCGGTGGCGGTGTTTATCGGGCTGGCAATCGCCGCGGCGGCGCTGTTCGGTGATGGTTGAAGCCGCGGCGGAGAAAAAGTTAACATCCGCCCTAGATGCGAACGCTCTATCATCTCGCCCTTTCGCCGTTCTCCCGCAAGGTGCGCGTGGCCCTGAAGGAGAAGAATCTCGACTTCACGCTGCGCGTGGAGAAAGTCTGGGAGCGCCAGCCGGAGTTCCTGGCGCTCAATCCCGCGGGAACCGTCCCGGTGCTCGTCGATGAAGACGGCACGACGCTCGCCGATTCTAGTGTCATCTGCGAATACCTCGAAGATCTGTATCCGGATGAACGCAAGCTGCTCGGGGAAACCATCCATGAGCGCGCCGAAACCCGGCGGCTGGTGGCCTGGTTCGACCTGAAGTTCTCGCGCGAGGTCACCGACAATCTCTATCGCGAGAAGATGATGAAGAAGTTTCTGGGCCTGGGCGAGCCGAACTCGGCGGCGATCCGCGCGGGCTCATCGAACATCCATTATCACCTCGACTACATCGGCTGGCTGACCGAGCGGCGGAAGTTTCTCGCGGGCCAGAAATTCTCGCTGGCCGATATCGCCGCAGCCTCGCACCTGTCGGTGCTGGACTATATGGGCGACGTGCCATGGGATCAGCATGCGCGCGCCAAGGACTGGTATGCGCGCATCAAGTCGCGCCCCGCCTTCCGTCCGTTGCTTGCCGATCTGGTGCCGGGCGCGCCGCCGCCCAAGCATTACGCGGATTTGGATTTCTAAGTCCGATCCAGATTAGGGAAGCCAGCTTCGACGCTGCCGCGTCGGCAGCTCCGCCGGCTTCTGATCCAGCTTCAGTTCCAGCCGCTCGATATTGGCGCGCGCCGCGTCGCCGGCCGGGCCATCAGCATCGATGATCAGTACGCGCAGCCAGTCGGCCCGGGCCCCGGCGTCATTGCCCTTGATACGGTTGAGGATGCCGCGCTCGAGCCAGCCTTCGGCAAGCGTGGGTGCCAGGCGCACGGCCTGCTCTGCATCGTCGGTCGCGAGATCGAGGCTGCCGACATAACGATAGGCGGCGGCGCGAAAGGCCAGCGCAATGGCGTAACGCGGCTCCAGTTCGAGCGCCTTGTTGAGATCGTCGATCGCTTCCCAGTAATTCTCCGCCTGCGCCAGCACCGCCGAGCGATCGACATAAAAATCGGGCTCGGTGGGCGCAATGCCGATCGCCGCCGTGAGAACGGCATGGGCGCGCTCGGTTTCCCGCGCCGCCAGCCAGGCGATGCCGGCCTGATCGAGCACGCGCGCCCGCACCGTCGGATCGGCCGCGCGCATGGACAGGCCGAGCAGTTCGAACCGGTCGGCGGCTTCGGCCTGCCGGCCGAGATAGAACAAGGCGGCGGCCACGCAATGATACGATGCGGCGCTGCCGCTGCTGTCGCGCCACGCCATGGCTTTCTCAAACCCGTCGGGCGGACTCTTCTCTGCGTCGGCGAGGCATTCGCTGTGCCGGGCGCGCTCGATGAGATTGGTGCCGATATTGGGAATGGCGTCGAGCACTTGTGCAGCGACGGACGTCGCGCAGAGCAGGAGGAAAAAGGCGGTCGGTGAGAAGAGGCGACGGATGTTCATGTGCGGACACAACCACAATCGTCCATGACGCGCAATTTGAGATGCCATCGTCATCATCACAGTCGTCATCCCGGCGAAAGCCGGGACCCAGAAATCCTGCCAGTGCCGAAGAGCTGGAGGGACGTCCCAGTGCGCTGCTGAGCCGACACGTTACCTGGGTCCCGGCTTTCGCCTGGATGACGGTTGTTATTGCGGTCAAGAGGCACTGAAATTCAGCCAGCAATCCTCTAGGGTAGTGACATGCCTCCCCTTCGCAGCACACCCGCACCTCGACGCTTGTTCATTTTCGGTCTCGGCTATTCCGCGCTCGCGCTGGCGCGGCGCCTGAAGGCGCGCGGCTGGCGCGTTGCGGGGACTGTGCGCAGCGAGGAGAAGAGGGAGGCACTGGAGAAAGAAAGCATCGCCACCTTTCTCTTCGACGGCACACAGCCGATGCCCGATTTCGCGGCGGCGCTTGCGGGCACTACCCATCTGCTGCATTCGATACCGCCCGGAGCCGAGGGCGATCTGCTGCTGCGTCATCATGCGGTCGACCTTGCCGCGCTCAGCGGTGTGCGCTGGGCGGGCTATCTGTCGACAACAGGCGTTTACGGCGACCGCGGCGGCGAATGGGTGGACGAGCGATCGGGACTGCATCCGAGCGGCGTTCGCGGTCGGGCACGCGTCGCGGCCGAACAGGCCTGGCTCGATCTGACCCGCGTCGGCCTCCCCGCTCATGTGTTCCGGCTGGCCGGCATTTACGGGCCGGGACGCAGCGCGCTCGACACGGTGCGCGATGGCCGCGCCAAACGCGTGGTGAAGCCGGGTCAGGTGTTCAGCCGCATCCATGTCGACGATATCGCCAGCGTGCTGGAAGCGTCGATGAGTCGCGCCAATCCCGGCGCGGTCTACAATGTCTGCGATGACGATGCGGCGCCGCCGCAGGATGTCATTGCCTATGCGTGCGCGCTGCTAGGTCGCGAACCGCCGCCGGAGATTCCGTTTTCGGAAGCATCGGCCGCGATGAGCGAGATGGCGCGCAGCTTCTATGCCGACAGCAAGCGCGTGGCCAATCGTCGCATCAAGGACGAGCTTGAGGTGAGGCTCGCCTATCCGGATTATCGCGCCGGTCTCAAGGCTTTGCTGGCCGCGGGGAACTGAGCGCGGTAATCGTCCGGCCGAGCAGGCGGAATTCATCGGCGCGCGCGGTGCCTTTGCGCCACGCCAGCGCGATCTGTCGCGCCGGCATTTCGGCCAGCGGCGTTGCGACCAGGTTGGTGCCCTTGAGGATGCCGCCGTCGATCGCGATCTGCGGCAGCAGGGTGACGCCCAGGCCGTTATCGACCATCTGGACCAGCGTATGCAGGCTGGTTCCCTCGAACGCATCGAGGTGACGTTTCGCACCGACGGAGCATGCCGACAGAACGTGATCGCGCAGGCAGTGACCGTCGCGCAACAGCAGGAGCTTGGCGTCGTCGAGATTCCGCGATGACAGATGATCGGTGGCTGCGAGCGGATCGTCGCGCCGGCTCACCAGTTGGAACGTATCGTCGAACAGAACCTGCGTTTCGATCCGGGTGTCGTCGTAGGGCAGGGCCAGCAGCACGACATCGACCCGCCCCTCATGCAGGTCTTCGAGCAGCCGTCCGGTCAGGTCCTCGGTGAGATAGAGCTGCAGCTTGGGATGCGCCTTGCGCAGCCGGGGCAGGATGCGCGGCAGCAGGAACGGCCCGATGGTCGGAATCACCCCGAACTGCAGCTCGCCGCTGAGCGGCAAGCGCCCGGCTTCCGCGGCGCGTACCAGATCTTCGGTGTCCTGCAGGATGCGGCGCGCCCGCTCCAGGATCTCCCGGCCAAGCGGGGTCAGGACCACATGGCGTTTGGTGCGGTCGACAAGGGTCGCTCCCAGGGTCGTCTCCAGCTCCTTGATGCCGGCGCTCAGCGTGGACTGCGTGACATGGCACGCGGCGGCCGCCCGCCCGAAATGGGCGTTTTCGGCCAGGGCCACGAACTGCCGGAGCTGCCGCAGGGAGGGGAGAGATACCGCCATCGAAAAAACCGATTAGTTTCGCCATATATATTTGTTAGACCAATTCTAATGTCAAGCTTATCTCTATGGGCATTGGGAGATTCACTTATTCCGAGGAGCTTAGAAATGCTGACCGTTGGCGACAAATTCCCCTCTTTCAACCTCAAGGCCGTCGTGTCGACCGACATCAAGAAGGCCTTCACCGACATCACCGACCAGTCCGACAAGGGCAAGTGGAAGGTGGTCTTCTTCTGGCCGAAGGACTTCACCTTCGTCTGTCCGACCGAGATCGCGGCGTTCGGCAAGCTGAACGGCGATTTCAACGATCGCGATGCCGTGGTCTACGGCGTCAGCATCGACAGCGAGTTCGTCCATCTCGCCTGGCGTCAGAACCACGCCGACCTGAAGGACCTGCCGTTCGCGATGCTGGCGGATATCAAGCGCGAGCTCAGCACGGCGCTTGGCGTGCTCGACAAGAATGAAGGCGTGGCGCTCCGCGCGACCTTCATCGTCGATCCGGAAGGCGTCATCCGCTTCGCATCGGTCAACGACCTGAGCGTCGGCCGCAATCCGCAGGAGGTGATGCGCGTTCTCGACGCGCTGCAGACCGACGAGCTCTGCCCCTGCAACTGGCAGAAGGGCGAAGACGTCCTGAAAGCCGCCTGATGACGACCGGGCCCGGCGTTCGCGCCGGGCCCCCCTTATTCGAAGGAGTACATCCCATGTCGATCGAAGCCCTGAAGAACCGTTTGCCCGAATACGCCAAGGATCTGAAGCTCAATCTGTCGAGCCTGGCGACCGACGTCGCATTGACCGAGCAGCAGCGCGCCGGCACGTTCGTGGCGTCAGCACTTGCGGCACGTCAGCCGGATGTGACAGCGGCGATCCTCGCCGAATACGGCACCAAGCTGTCGCCCGAAGCGTTGACCGCGGCGAAAGCGGCGGCCGCGATCATGGGGATGAACAACATCTATTACCGCTTCGTCCATCTCGCTTCGGCGCCGGACTACAAGACGATGCCGGCCAAGCTGCGCATGAACGTCATCGCCAAGCCCGGTGTGGAAAAGGTGGATTTCGAATTATGGTCGATCGCGGTTTCGGCGGTGAACGGCTGCGGCATGTGCATCGACTCGCATGAGAAGATTCTGCGCGACGCCGGTGTGACGGCCGAAGCCGTGCAGGCCGCGGTGCGGATCGCCGCCGTCGTGCATGCGGTTGCCGCGACCCTCGATGGAGAAGCCGTGGCGGGCGGCGAGGTTGCCGCCCAGGCCGCTTAACGGAACGTGCAGCATGATGCTGCCGGGAGCAGGACAATGACCAAGACCGTAAGTTTCGCCGTCGTTCACTTCACCGTGGCGTTCTCGGTCGCCTATCTGCTCACCGGCAGTATCGCCGTCGGCGGTCTCGTCGCGATCGTCGAACCGCTGGTCAACACGGTTGCCTATCATCTGCACGAGAAGGTGTGGGCGCGGATCAACAGCCATTCGTCAGGGCGGACCATCCCGGGCTTCGGCCACGGGCATCTGTCCGGCGCGCACTAAGTCTATTTATCGCCGAGCAGCGAACCGACAGTGCGCGTGAGCAGGGTCAGATCCTGCTCCCGGCTGAGGCGGTGATCGCCGTCTTTCACCAGGATCACCCGCAGATCGGTGGCGGCGAGTTTTTCCGCCAGCAGCAGGCTGCGCTGCCAGGGAACGTCGGGATCCTGCATCCCGTGCATCAGTCGCGTCGGGCAGTCCAGCGGGATCGGGCCGCGCAGCAGCAGGTGCCGGCGGCCGTCCTCGATCAGCTTATGCGTGATCGCATAGGCACGCTCGCCATAGTCCGACTTCTCGTACAGCACGCCGTCGCGGGCGATGGTCGCCTTACGCTCGTCGTCGTACTGCGCCCAGATCAGGTCTTCGGTGAAATCAGGGGCGGCAGCAACGGTCGCCAGGGCGGCGACCCGTTCTTGCCGCTGCAGGCCCGTCAGCAGGGCAATCCACCCGCCCATGCTGGAGCCGACCAGCACCTGGCGTCCCTCGGTAAGCCTGTCGAACACCGCGAGCGCGTCTTTGGCCCACTGGCCGATTGTCCCATCCTCGAACCGGCCGGAGGAGGCGCCATGTCCCTGATAGTCGAACCGGACAAAAGCGCGGCCCTGCTTGCGGCAATACGCTTCCAGCGCCAGTGCCTTGCTGCCGGTCATGTCCGACATGAAACCGCCAAAGAAAATGACGCCGGGGGACTTGCCCCTGAGTCTATGATAGGCGATAGACACGCCCGCTTCGGATTCGAGAAACTCAGGCGCGGTCGCCGGTTCGGTGTCGGTCATTGGGGCTGCGGCGGGTCGGTTGGATTTTTTTGCGACGCTTATGGTTGAACCCGGTCAGTCTAACATGCGACCCCGCGCGCCGGTAACGGCGCCGGTGGAAGGCCGCGCCCTGTCGGTGATGCAGGTGCTGCCTGCCCTTGTCACCGGCGGCGTGGAGCGCGGCACCGCCGACGTCTCGGCCGCTCTCGTGCAGGCGGGCTGGCGGTCGATCGTGGTTTCGGCGGGCGGGCCGATGGTTCATGAGATCGAGCGCGCGGGCGGCGTGCATGTCACGTTGCCGGTCGATTCCAAGAATCCCTTTGTCATCCGCCGAAACATCGAGCGGCTGAAGGACGCGATGCTGATGCATCGCGTGGACATTGTGCATGCGCGTTCGCGGGCGCCGGCCTGGAGCGCCTACTACGCGGCGCGTCAGGCCGGGCGTCCGTTCGTCACCACGTTTCATGGCGTCTACAACGAAGCGAACCCGATCAAGCACTGGTACAACTCGGTGATGGCGAAGGGATCGCGAGTCATCGCGATTTCCGATTTCGTCGGCCGTCATGTGCGCGAGCGCTACCGCGTCAATCCCGACCATGTGCGGGTGATCCATCGCGGCGTCGATTTCAATGCCTTCGATCCGGCGCGGGTCACGCAGTCGCGCATGGTGCAGCTTGCCCGCGAGTGGCGGCTGCCGGATGGCGCGCCGATCATCATGCTGCCGGGCCGGCTTACGCGATGGAAAGGCCATGGCGTGCTGATCGACGCCGTCGCAAAGCTTGGCCGCAAGGATATCTGCTGTCTTCTGGTTGGATCCGATCAGGGGCGCACCGCCTATCGCAGTGAGATCGAGCAACGCGCCCGCGCCAACGGTCTTGAGAGCGTTGTGCGCATGGTCGATCACTGCCGGGACATGCCGGCCGCCTACATGCTCGCGGACGTCGTGGTATCGGCCTCCACCGATCCTGAAGGCTTCGGCCGGGTGGTGGCGGAAGCGCAGGCGATGGGGCGGCCGGTCGTCGCCCCCGATCATGGCGCCGCACCGGAGATCCTGCTGCCGGGCGAAACCGGCTGGCTGGTGCCGCCCAGCGATCCCGCGGCTCTGGCCGCGGCACTCGACCTGGCGCTGAAGCTGGATGTCGAACGCCGCACGGCCCTGGCCGCGACCGCGATCGAGAATGTGCGCGAGCGCTTCACCCGTGCCGGCATGTGCGAAGCGACACTCGACGTCTATCGCGAAGTGCTGGCGGAGGCCGCTGGTACAGGTAAAGCACGGTCGGCGTGAGCGGCGGCCGGATCCTGGTCATCAAGCTCGGCGCCCTCGGCGATGTGGTGCAGGCGCTGGGGCCGATGGCGGCCATCCGCCGTCATCATCACGGCGCGCATATCGTGGCGCTGACGACCTCACCCTATATGCCGCTGCTCGCGGCGTGCCCTTATGTCGACGACGTCTGGGTCGATTCACGGCCGCGGCTGTCGCAGCCTGGCGCCTTGCTTGATCTGCGGCGCCGGTTGCGCGGCGGTCATTTCGATCGCGTCTACGATCTGCAGACCTCCGGTCGCAGCAGCTCCTATTTCCGGCTGATGGGTCCGGGGCCGCGGCCGGAATGGTCGGGTATCGCGCGCGGGGCCTCGCATCCGCATGCCAATCCCAACCGCGATAGTCTTCATTCCATCGAGCGGCAGCGCGATCAGTTGACGTTTGCCGGCATCGACGAGGTGCCGCTGCCCGACGTGTCGTGGCTCAAGGCCGACATCTCGCGCTACGGTCTGCGCGACGGCTTTGTGCTGCTTGTGCCCGGCGGTGCGGCGACACGGCCGCGCAAGCGCTGGCCGCTCGATCGCTATGTGACGCTGGCGGGTGAACTGGCAACGTGGGGTCGCGTGCCGGTGATTCTGGGTGGCGCGCAGGAAAAAGACTTGGCGCAGGCGATCTGCTCGATGGTGCCGGCGGCGCGCGATCTCACCGGCGATACGTCGTTCGCGGAGATCGCATCGCTCGCGCGTGTCGCGCACGCGGCCGTCGGCAACGATACAGGGCCGATGCATCTGATCGCGGCGGCGGGTGGTACGTGCGTCAGCCTCTTCTCCGACGATTCCGATCCGGCGCTTTGCGCGCCGTACGGAAAAGTAACGGTGCTGAGACGCGCCGATCTTACCGAGTTGCCGGTGCGCGACGTCATCGCTGCGTTGCCTTAGTACCGATTGTCTGATCGGTCATAAAAGTCGGAACTCCCTCGTATAGAGGCCGTTGGCACCCGTGATACTGCCGTGCCTGCTTCTTCGCGGGCCGGCTTTATCGGTTTTCGCAAGTCCTCCCTAAACTTGGGCCCCGTCGGCAGTGCTGGCGGGGCCGATTTTTTGCGCGTGCTGCGGCGTTCCTTGACACCCCGGCCAATCCCCCTAGATTGCCGCTTTCCCCGCGATTTGAGCGAATTCAGATGGTTGCGATTACCCTTCCCGATGGCAGCGTGAAGAGCTTCCCGGGCGCCGTCACCGGCGCCGACGTGGCGGCCTCGATCGGTCCTGGCCTTGCCAAGGCGGCGCTGGCGATGAAGATCGACGGCAAGCTGCTCGATCTCAAGATGCCGATCGAGCGCGACGCGAAGATCGAGATCGTCACCAGCAAGTCGCCCGAAGCGCTGGAGCTGATCCGCCATGACGCCGCCCATGTGCTGGCCGAAGCGGTGCAGGAGCTTTTTCCCGGCACGCAGATCACCTTCGGTCCCTCGACCGAGGACGGGTTCTATTACGACTTCGTCCGCGCGCAGCCTTTCACGCCCGATGACTTCGCCAAGATCGAACAGCGGATGAAGGAGATCGTCGACCGCAACGAGGAGATCGTCCGCGAGGAATGGCAGGGCGACGATGCGGTGAAGCATTTCGAAGGCGCTGGCGAGAAGTACAAGGCGGAGTGGGTGAAGGAGATCGCAGCCCGCGGCGAGCCGATCTCGGTCTATCGCCAGGGCAAGTGGCTCGACCTCTGCATGGGCCCGCATCTGCCCTCGACCGGCAAGCTGCCCAAGGCGTTCAAGCTGATGAAGGTTGCCGGCGCGTACTGGCGCGGCGACGCGCGCAACGCGCAGCTGCAGCGCGTCTACGGCACCGCCTGGGCGAACGAAGCCGATCTCAAGGCGCATCTCACGCGTCTCGAAGAAGCGGAGAAGCGCGATCATCGCCGCCTCGGCCGCGAGATGGATCTCTTCCACATCCAGGAAGAGGCCGTCGGTTCGGTGTTCTGGCATGCCAAGGGCTGGACCCTGTGGCGCACCCTGGAGACCTGGCTGCGTGGTCGGCTTGAGAAGGCCAACTACATCGAAGTGAAGACGCCGCAGCTTGTCGACCGCCGCCTGTGGGAAGCATCGGGTCACTGGGACAAGTTCAAGGACGCGATGTTCACCGCCAATCCGCGCGCCGAAAGTGCCAAGGCGGAAGAGGGCGACCGCGTCTACGCGATCAAGCCCATGAACTGTCCCTGCCATGTGCAGATTTTCCGGCAGGGCCTCACCAGCTATCGCGAGCTGCCGATCCGCATGGCGGAGTTCGGCTCGTGCCATCGCTACGAGCCGTCGGGCGCCCTGCACGGCATCATGCGCGTGCGCGCCTTCACGCAGGACGATGCGCATATCTTCTGCACCGAAGATCAGGTCATTGAAGAGAGCAAGGCGTTCTGCGCGCTGCTGCTGTCGGTCTATCGCGATCTCGGCTTCACCGATGTGCGGGTGAAGTTCTCGGATCGCCCAGCGACCCGCGCCGGAAGCGACGAGACCTGGGATCGCGCCGAAAGCGCGCTCAAGGACGCCGCGACCGCGGCCGGTCTGGAGACCACGCTGAATCCGGGCGAAGGCGCCTTCTACGGTCCGAAGCTGGAATTCGTGCTGCGCGACACAATCGGTCGCGACTGGCAGTGCGGTACCTTGCAGGTGGACTTCGTCCTGCCGGAACGGCTCGATGCATCCTATATCGGCGAAGATGGGGCCAAGCACCGCCCCGTGATGCTGCACCGCGCCATTTTCGGGTCGTTCGAGCGTTTCATCGGGATCCTGATCGAGAACTACGCCGGCAAGCTGCCAGTTTGGCTCGCTCCCGTGCAGGCGGTGGTGACCACGATCGTTTCCGACGCCGACAGCTATGCCAAGGAAGTCGTTGAGAAAATGAAGGCCGCCGGGCTGCGCGTCGACCTCGATCTGCGCAACGAGAAGATCGGCTACAAGGTGCGTGAGCATTCGCTGGCCAAGGTGCCGCTGCTGTTCGCCCTTGGCCGTCGCGAAGCGGAAGCACGCACGGTGACGCTGCGCCGCCTCGGATCTGACGCGCAAGAAACGCTTGCGCTGGATGAGGCGGTCGCTAGAGTCGTTAAAGAGGCAGCTTTTCCCCAAGCCTGAGTACGTTTGACCGGCCCGGGGACCCCGGCGGCGGCTTTTTTGCCGTTCGGGTAGCGGGTTGGGTTGAGAGAAACAGGAGAGTTTTCGATCGCACGTTTTTCAATGGAAGCGCCGTCCAAAGATGGGCCGCGCGTCAATGACCAGATTGAATCGCCAAAGATCCGCCTCGTCGGCAGTGATGGCGAGATGATCGGAGTGGTCGGCCTGCATGAAGGCCTTCAGAAGGCTTATGAAGCAGGCCTCGATCTGGTGGAAGTGTCGCCCAACGCCGACCCGCCGGTCTGCAAGCTGCTCGATCTCGGCAAGTACAAATACGAGCTTCAGAAGAAGGCCAACGAGGCCCGCAAGAAGCAGAAGGTCATCGAGATCAAGGAAATCAAGCTGCGTCCGGGCATCGACGACCACGATTACGAAGTCAAACGCAAGGCGATGATCCGTTTCATCGAGGAAGGCGACAAGGTGAAGGTCACCCTGCGCTTCCGCGGCCGCGAGATGGTGCACCAGGAAATCGGTGTCGCCGTGCTCGAGCGGGTGAAGGTCGATCTGGGCGAGCTGGCCAAGATCGAATCCCATCCCCGGATGGAAGGTCGCCAGATGACTATGGTTATGGCGCCGAAGTAATCGGCGCCCGGTTAAGGGGGCTATGCCCCCTTAACGACCCCCGGGGTGATGGCTCCTTTCTTTTAAGTCTTTGTAAAGACTATAGAACTGGCACCGCCAGCTAACGGGACCGGTCCTGTTTGGTCTTGCGCCCACCGATCCCAGAAGCTATAAACCCGGCCTTCCATGAGCGGCCACGGCTAGGATCAGGTCTTTGACCGAGGTCCAGGGCATGCCCAACCGCTTTTCAGGCGTCCCTCAGTTTCGGCTGGGTGTGGGGCCATCCGAACTCAGGAGTCAAAAATGCCCAAGATGAAAACCAAGTCTGGTGCCAAGAAGCGATTCAAGGTCACCGGTACCGGCAAAGTGCTCGCGGCTCATGGTGGCAAGCGCCACAACCTCCGCAAGCGCACCCAGAAGACGAAGCGCAATGCGCGGGGCACGAAGGTTCTGGCCGCCGGCCAGGCCAACAAAGTGCTCAAGCACTTCTTCCACGTCTGATTAGCCGTACCGGAGAAAACCTATGTCACGCGTCAAACGGGGCGTCACTGGCCACGCCCGCCACAAGAAGCTTCTCGACATGGCCAAGGGCTATGTCGGCCGTTCCAGCACCACCTATCGCCCGGCGCTCGAGCGCGTCGAAAAGGCGCTGCAGTACGCCTTCCGCGACCGTCGCAACAAGAAGCGCGACTTCCGCGGCCTGTGGATCCAGCGCATCAACGCGCAGGCCCGCATCGAAGGCCTGACCTATGCCCGTCTGATCGACGGTCTGAAGAAGGCCGGCATCACCATCGACCGCAAGGTCCTGGCGGAAATCGCCATGCACGATGCCGCTGGCTTTAAGGCCATCGTCTCCCAGGCCAAGGCCGCCCTCGGCGCGCGCTGATCCAGCCGCGTAAGGAAAGAGAAGGGGGCCTGGCTCACGCCAGCCCCCTTTTTATTTGCCCTCACTCGAATTGGTCCGCTACTTCGTGACGAAACATGACCGATAACGATCTTCAGACGATGCTGAGCGACGCGACGACGGCGATCGATGCCGCGCAGTCGACCGGCGCCCTCGACGCACTGCGCGTCGACTATGTCGGCAAGAGCGGCAAGGTGACCGAGCTGCTCAAGGGTCTCGGCAAGCTGCCGCCCGATCAGCGCAAGGGCCGTGGCCAGGCGGTGAACGATCTCAAGAACGCCGTCGAGGCGAAGTTGCAGGCGCGCATCGCAACCCTGCGCGATGCCGAGCTGAATAACCGCCTTGCCGCCGAGCGCATCGACGTGACCCTGCCGGCGCGCCCGCTGCCTGAAGGCCGCATCCATCCGATCAGCCAGACCATCGACGAGATCGTCGCCATCTTCGGCGAGATGGGTCTGGTCGTCGCCGAAGGCCCGGATATCGAAGACGACTTCAACAACTTCACGGCGCTGAACATTCCGCCTGAACATCCGGCGCGTCAGAGCCACGACACGTTCTATCTGCAGGGTGGCGAACCGGGCCGCGATGCCAAGGTGCTGCGCACCCACACCTCGCCGGTGCAGATTCGCACCATGATGTCGCAGAAGCCGCCAATCCGCATCATCGTGCCGGGTCGCACTTATCGCAGCGACCACGACGCGACGCATTCACCGAACTTCCATCAGGTCGAAGGCCTCGTCATCGACAAGACGACGCATATGGGCCACCTCAAGGGCTGCCTGATCGATTTCGCGCGCGCGTTCTTCGACGTGCCGGATCTGCCGCTGCGCTTCCGCCCCAGCCATTTCCCGTTCACCGAACCGTCGGCCGAAGTCGATATCGGCTGCAGCCGCAAGGGCGGCGAGCTCAAGATCGGCAATTACGGCGACTGGCTGGAAGTGCTGGGCTGCGGCATGGTGCATCCCAAGGTGCTGCAAAATTGCGGCCTCGATCCCAACGAGTACCAGGGCTTTGCCTTCGGCATGGGGATCGAGCGCATGGCGATGCTGAAATACGGCATCCCCGATCTGCGCACGTTCTACGAAGCCGATCTGCGCTGGCTGCGTCATTACGGGTTCGTGCCCGTCGACATGCCCTCGACCACGGGAGGGCTGGCGCGATGAAATTCTCCCTCTCCTGGCTGAAGACGCATCTCGACACCAGCGCGTCGCTCACCGAGATCACCGACCGCGTGACCGCGATCGGGCTGGAGCTCGAAGGCGTCGAGGACCGTGCGGCCAAGCTGGCGCCGTTCATCGTCGCGCATGTCGTCGAGGCGAAGCAGCATCCCGATGCCGATCGTCTGCGCGTCTGCATCGTCGATACCGGCAAGGAAAAGCTGCAGGTCGTGTGCGGCGCGCCCAATGCGCGCGCCGGCATGAAGGGCGTGTTCGCCAAAGCCGGCACCGTGATTCCCGGCACCGGGGTTGAGCTCAAGAAGGGCGTTATCCGCGGCCAGGAATCCAACGGCATGTTGTGCTCGATGCGCGAGATGGGCCTGGGCGAAGACCATGCCGGCATCATCGAACTGCCGGAGAGTGCGAAGGTCGGCGAGGGTTTCGCCTCCGTGCTCGGTCTCGACGATCCCATCATCGACGTGGCGATCACGCCGAACCGGCAGGACTGCCTCGGCGTGCGCGGCATCGCGCGCGATCTGGCGGCCTCGGAAATCGGCACGCTGAAGCCGCGCAATGTTGAGCCGGTATCAGGGACGTTCAAAAGCCCGGTCGGCGTCCGCTTCGATCTTCCGGCGGATGCCGCCAATGCGTGCCCGCTGTTCGTCGGCCGCCTGATCCGCGGCGTGAAGAACGGTCCCAGCCCGAAATGGCTGCGGGATCGCCTCACCTCGGTCGGCCTGCGGCCGATCTCGGCGCTGGTCGACATCACCAATTTCTTCACCATGGACGTCGCGCGTCCGCTGCATGTGTTCGATGCGTCGAAGATCAGCGGCAGCCTTGTCGTGCGTCTGGCCAAAGCCGGCGAGACGCTGAAGGCGCTCGACGGCAAGGACTACACGCTGCAAGGCAGCGAGACGGTCATTGCCGACCAGAATACGGCGCTGGCGCTGGGTGGCGTCATCGGCGGCGAGTCCTCGGGCTGCAGCGAAACGACGACCGACGTGTTTGTCGAAGCGGCGCTGTTCGATCCGATCCGCACCGCGACAACCGGCCGCCGCCACGACATCATCTCGGACGCGCGTTATCGCTTCGAGCGCGGCCTCGATCCGGCCGCCGTTGTCGAAGGCATGGAAGCCGCGACCCGGATGATCATGGATCTGTGCGGCGGCGAGCCGTCGGAACTGGTCGTCGTCGGCAAGGAGCCGGACTGGAAGCGGCAGTATCGCCTCCGCTACGAGCGTCTGCATGGTCTGGGCGGTCTCAATGTCGATTTCGCGCGCCTGCTCGATATCCTGAAGAAGCTCGGCTTCGAGGCATCCATCGAAGGCGACGTCGCGGTCGTCACGCCGCCATCTTGGCGCAGCGACATTCATGGTGAAGCCGATCTCGTGGAAGAAGTCGCGCGTATCCACGGCTACGACAAGATCGTGCCGGTCTCGCTGGTGCGCGATGGCGCGGTGCCCAAGCCGGCGCTGAGCCCGGCGCAGCGTCGCGTGCGCGAAGCCAAGCGTGCGCTGGCCATGCAGGGTCTGACTGAAGCGGTGACGTTCTCGTTCATGCCCAAGGGCGAGGCCGCGTTGTTCGGCGGCGACAATCAAGCGCTGCTGCTCGCCAACCCGATCAGCGCCGATCTCGACATGATGCGCCCGTCGATCCTGCCCAATCTGGTGATGGCCGCGAAGCGCAATGCCGATCGCGGCTATCCCGACGCGGCCCTGTTCGAAGTCGGCCCGCAGTTCAGGGACCCGACACCCGAAGGTCAGCAGACCGTGGCGTCAGGCATTCGCGCCGGTCAGTCCGGACCGCGCCACTGGTCGGCCAAGCCGCGTGCCGCCGATGCTTACGACGCCAAGGGCGACGTGCAGGCGCTGTTGCAGGCGCTCGGCCTCTCCATCGAGAACGCGCAGATCGCGACCGAAGCCCCGGCCTGGTATCACCCCGGCCGCTCCGGAGCGCTGAAGCTCGGCCCCAAGACGGTGCTCGCCTATTTCGGCGAGCTGCATCCGGGCGTGTTGTCCAAGCTCGACATCGATTTCCCGGTCGCCGCCTTCGAAGTGTTCCTCGATGCGCTGCCGGCGCCCAAGGCCAAGGGCTCAAAGGCGCGGCCGATGCTGCGCCTCTCAACCCTGCAGCCGGTCGAGCGCGACTTCGCGTTCGTTCTGGATGCCGGTATCGAGGCGGCCAAGGTGATCGGCGCCGCAAAGGCGGCGGGCAAAGGCCTCGCGGCCGGCGCCACGATCCAGTCGGTGCAGATCTTCGACGTCTATCAGGGCAAGGGCGTGCCGGACGGCAAGAAATCGCTCGCCATCGCGGTGCGCCTGCAGCCGACCGAACGCACCCTGACCGACGCCGAAATCGACGCCATCGGCCAGAGGGTTGTCGCTGAAGTGACGAAGGCGACGGGCGCTTCGCTCAGAAGCTGAGCCGTACTCAAGAATTCTATCTGTCATCCCGCACTTGATGCGGGATCCATATCGCAAGTGGCACGATGGACCCCGGATCAAGTCCGGGGTGACAGACTGATTATTTCCAGACTTGCGCGGCCAGCTCCAGCAACCGCTGGAACTTCGCCCACTGCGCGTCGTCGGGCAGCACATGCATGGCGTGGTCGCTGCTGAAGCCGCATTGCGGGCTGACCGCCAGCCGCTCGACGGGGACGTAGCGCGATGCCTGGTCGATCTTGCGCTTGAGTTCGTCCATCGGCTCGAGGTCGGCGCTCTTGGTGGTGACGAGGCCGAGCACCACCGTCTTGTCCTTGCCGACAAAGCGCAGCGGCTCGAAGCTGCCGGCGCGCTCGCTGTCGTATTCCAGCAGTAGCCGCTCGTGCCTGAGGCCGGTGAAGAGCTGTTCGGCGATGCTGTCGTAATGACCTTCGCGGTGCCATTGCGGCATCAGCTTGCCGCTGGCATCGATGCCGCGCGGATTGCCGCGGCAGATATGCAGGCCGAACATCACGCCGTCGAAGCCGGCGATTACCTCGTTCTCGGCCTTGATTGCGCGCTCCAGGTTTTTTTCAGGGTTCTCGCCGCGCGCCTTCATACGGTCGAGCGACACCGGGTCGACATAGGCGGTGAAGCCCGGCGCATCCATATGGATGTAGCGGCAGCCGGCATCCACCAGCGCCGAGATCATCTGGCGCTGGATCGTGACGACATCGGCGATGAACGCATCGAGGTCCTTGTAGACCGCCTTTGATTTTTCCCAGGCGAAACGCTGCGAGATCCGGTCGGGGCCGATCAGGCTGACCTTTACCGGCGCCTTGGCGACACCCGCCGCGAAGCGATACTCATCGAGGATCACATTGTGCTTCAGGCTGATGCGCTGCACCGCGCCCTTGCGCGTGACGACGGCCGGACCTGCGCCATCGAAATTCTGCTCGGTGCGGGTCAGCGGGCGGTTGGGTTCCCGCCAGTCGTTGTTGGTTGGTCTCTCAGGCGCGTCATAGCCGGTGACCGCCGCGGCGAAGCTGTCCTGGAAGTTGCGGCGGCGATACTCGCCGTCGGTGAAGATCGGCAGGCCGATCTCCTCCTGTTTGCGGATGACGGCCCGGATCGCCTCGTCCTGGGCCGCCTGCAACGCAGCGTCGCTGACTTCGCCCTTGGCATTCCGGCCGTAGAGGTCTTTCAGGGATTTCGGCATGCCGAGGCTGCCGATCTGATCGACCCGCAGGGTGCGGATCGCCTCCAAATCGTGACCGGTTGCGTTCGGGGTCTGCTTCAGCGCGCTGGCGTTGCTCATTGTCACTCCGGGTCGTGTGGTGTGGTGTCGTGCGGTCAGTTGCCGGGCTTGAGGCCGGCGGTCTTCACGGCGTCCGCATAACGCGCGATGTCCTCGCGCATGAAGCGGGCGTAATTAGCGGTGCCGTCTTCCTTGAGATCCATGCCGAGCTGCGCCATGCGGGCCACGATATCGGGCTCGCGCAGGGCCTTGGCGACCGCCTGCTGCAGCCGCGCCACGATGTCGGCAGACACGCCGGCGGTGGTCTGCAGGCCGATCATGGTGGCGATGTCGAAATCCTTCACGCCCAGTTCGGCGGCGGTCGGCACGTTCGGCAGGGTGCTGGAGCGCTCGCGGGTACTGATGCACAGCACCTTGAGCTTTCCGTCGCCGATCGGACCCATGACATTGGGAATGCCCGACCAGCCCGCCTGGACCTCACCGTTCAGCACGGCGGCAACCAGCGCGCTGCCGCCGCGATAGGGCAGGTGGGTGAATTGGGTGCCGGTCTGCGATGCGAAGACTTCCATCGTCAGGTGATGGACCGAGCCCTGTCCCGCGGAACCGTAATTGAGGACCTTCGGTTTGTCCTTCGCGAGCTTGATGAAGTCGGCCAAGGTCGACACATTGACCGACGGATGGACGACCAGCACGGTCGCGACGGTGGCGAGAGCGGTGATCGGCGTGAAGTCCTGTAGCGGCCGGTAGGAGATGTTCGGTGTCAGCGCCAGGTTGATCGCCATCGCGCCGGAATCGCCGAGCATCAGCAGATGCGGATCGCTGGGCGACTTGGCCATCATCTCGGCGGCGAGGACGCCGCCGGCGCCGGGCACGTTTTCGATCAGGAACGTCTTTCCGCCGAACGCGGTGGTGAGTTTGTCGGCCAGCATGCGCCCCAGCACATCGGGATTGCCGCCCGGCGCCGCGGCCACGAGCATCCGCACCGGCTTGGACGGATACGTCGCCTGGGCGTGCGCGGAACTGGGGGACAGTGCGGTATGAGCGAAAGCGGCGCCGGCCAGCACCGCGATTGTCGCGGGTAGAAGCTTTTTCATCGTTCCTCCGTTTGGGCCCGCGGCTGATCGCCGCTTATCCGGCCCGTAAATCCCGCCCGTCGGCAGGGTGTCGACGATGCAAAGTCTGGATTTGACAAGCCGGCAAGGGAAGCGCGGAATAAGCAAAAATATGTTGCAGGATCGGCAATAAAGAGCGGCACGTATGGATCGCCTGCGGACGATGACAAGTTTCATGCGGGTGGCGCGCGCCGGCAGCTACACCGTTGCCGCGAAGCAGCTCGGCGTCTCCGTCGCGCTAGTCTCGCGCCATGTCGCGGATCTGGAGGCGCGGCTGGGCGTACGGCTGGTCAACCGCTCGACCCGCTCGCTGAGCCTCACCGACGAAGGCAGGCGTTATGCCGATCTCTGCGAGCAGCTGATCGACCAGATCGAGCGCGGCGACGGCGCCATCGTGCAATCGGGGTCATCGCCGGTCGGCACCATCAATGTCAGCGCGCCGAAATCCTTCGGCTCGCTCGACTTCGGCGATGCGCTGGTGGCGTTTGCCAAGATGCATCCGCGTATCCGCGTCTCGGTCGTGCTCGAGGACTTTTCGTTCCAGCCCTACGATTTCATGGAGCAGGGACAGGATGTGGCGATCCGCCTCAGCGAGATCCGGGATTCATCGGTGATCGGAAGGCGGGTCGGCACGCTGAAATCGGTCCTGTGCGCGTCGCGCGGTTACGTCGCGCGCGAAGGCCTGCCGCGCACCCTGGCGGATCTCGCGAAACGCCCCTGTCTCGCGCATATCAATCTGGAACGCAACGACCGCATCTGGCGCTTCCGCGGCCCGCGCGGGCCGGTGTCGGTGAAGATCGAAGGGCCGTTCCTCTCCAACAGCGCGCTGGTGCTGCGCAAGGCGGTGCTGGCCGATCTCGGCATCGGCTTCCTGCCGCGTTATGCCGTCGACGCCGATCTTGCCGCCGGCCGCCTCATTCCGGTGCTGCCGCAATTCCGCTGCGAGGAACGCCCGATCGTGGTCGTCCACCCCCGCGCCACGCTGGTGCCGCAACGGGTGCGGCTGTTCGTGGACTTCCTGATCGAGTGGTTCGGGAAATATGAGGATGGGCAATCGGTGAAGCGTCGGGCGCGCGGATGACCGTGCCTGAAAAAAATGTGATGATGCAGCCAGAAAACCAGACCGAGTAAAATGAACCCGCGCTCCTTCACCATCGCCTCGATCCTTGCCGCAATCCTTGTGCTGGTGGCGCTGACCATCGCGCTCGTTATCGAGGGGATCGCCTGGGTAGCCGACTGGCTGACGCCGACGCTGGAAGCCGCAACGATGGCGGTGGTCGTGATCTGCCTGGTCGTGTTCGCGCCGATGGCGGCGTTCGAGAAAACGCGGGCGCGGGCCGGGATCGGCTTTCTGCTCGCGTCCTACGTCTTCGGCTTTACGCTGTGGATGCACGGCTTCCTGCACACCTATCTGCTGTGGGGTGTGATCGGCATCGTGATCGGGTTGCTGCTGCTGGGTGTCGGTGTTGTGCCGCTCGGCATCATCGCGCTGGTGCTGGACGGCAACTGGATGATGGCCGGGGAACTGATCCTGGGCGTCATCCTGACATTCGCAAGCCGCGCCATCGCCTTGCGGGTGCTGGCGACGGCGGCGCGCGAAGAGGCGTATCGCGCGGCGAAGATCATTGATGTCGAGCCGACGCGCCCGCAAGATTGAAGAAAGCCGGACTGACACGAAAATGGCGGAGCCCGGAGGCTCCGCCACATAGCCTATTTCTTCAGGTCGTAACGATCCGCGTTCATGACCTTGGTCCAGGCGGCCACGAAATCCTCCGCGAACTTCTCTTTCGCATCCGCGGCGGCATAGACCTCGGCGAAGGCCCGAAGCTGCGAGTGCGAGCCGAAGATCAGGTCGACACGGGTGCCGGTCCACTTGACCGCCTTCGTCTTCCGGTCGCGGGCCTCATAGATTTTCTCACCCGCCGGCTGCCACTCTGTGCTCATGGACAGCAGGTTGACGAAGAAGTCGTTCGTCAGTGTTCCCGGTTTGGTGGTGAAAACGCCGTGCTTTGCGTCACGGGCATTCGCCCCCAGAACGCGCAGGCCGCCGACCAGAACCGTCATCTCCGGCGCGGTCAGCCCAAGCAGTTGCGCCCTGTCGATCAGGGCTTCTTCCGGCTTCAGGAATTGCCGCTTGCCGCTGTTGATGTAGTTGCGGAAGCCGTCGGCGCGCGGTTCGAGCGGCGCAAAGGACTCGGCATCTGTCTGCTCCGGCGAGGCATCCATACGGCCCGGCGTGAACGGAACCGTCACGTTGACGCCGGCATCCTTCGCGGCCTTCTCGACCGCCGCGGCGCCGCCGAGCACAATCAGGTCGGCCAGGGAGACCTTCTTGCCGACTTCCTTCTGGATCGCTTCGAGCTTCTGCAGCACCGACTTGAGCTGCGCGGGCTGGTTCACCTCCCAGTCCTTCTGCGGGGCGAGGCGGATCCGCGCCCCGTTGGCGCCGCCGCGCTTGTCTGAGCGGCGGAAGGTTGAGGCCGACGCCCAGGCCGTCGAGACGAGCTGGGAAACCGTCAGGCCCGACGCCAGGATCTTTGTCTTGAGCGCCGCGATATCCTGCTCGCCGATCAGCGGGTGATCGACGGGCGGGATGGGGTCCTGCCAGATCAGGCGTTCCTTGGGGACCAGAGGTCCCAGGTAACGCTCGATCGGACCCATGTCGCGATGGGTCAGCTTGAACCAGGCGCGGGCGAAAGCATCCGCGAACTGGTCCGGGTTCTCGTAAAAGCGCCGCGAAATCTTTTCGTAAGCGGGATCGAAGCGCAGCGAAAGGTCCGTGGTCAGCATCGTCGGCGCGTGTTTCTTCGACGGATCGAAAGCGTCCGGGATGGTGGCCGCTGCGTTCTTGGCCTGCCATTGCTTGGCGCCGGCCGGGCTCTTCGTCAGCTCCCATTCGTTCTCGAACAGGTTCTTGAAGAAGAAGTTGCTCCACTTCGTCGGCGTCTGCGTCCAGGTTACTTCCGGACCGCCGGTGATGGCATCGCAGCCGATGCCGGTCTTGTGCTTGCTCTTCCAGCCAAGGCCCTGTTCCTCGAGGGCGCCGCTTTCCGGCTCCGGTCCGACCAGAGAGGGGTCGCCCGCGCCGTGGGTCTTGCCGAAAGTGTGGCCGCCGGCAATCAGCGCGACGGTTTCCTCATCGTTCATCGCCATGCGGGCGAACGTCTCGCGGATGTCTTTGGCCGACGCGACCGGATCGGGGTTGCCGTTCGGTCCTTCCGGATTGACGTAGATCAGGCCCATCTGCACGGCACCGAGCGATTCATCCAGCTGGCGCTCGCCGCTGTAGCGCTCGTCGCCAAGCCACGTCCCTTCGGGACCCCAGTAGAGTTCTTCGGGTTCCCAGACATCGGCGCGACCGCCGGCGAAACCGAACGTCTTGAAGCTCATCGATTCCAGCGCGACGTTGCCGGCGAGGATCATGAGATCGGCCCAGGAGATCTTGCGTCCGTATTTCTGCTTGATCGGCCAGAGCAGCCGGCGCGCCTTGTCGAGGTTCGCGTTATCCGGCCAGCTGTTCAGCGGCGCGAAGCGCTGCTGTCCCGCACCCGCGCCACCGCGACCGTCGGTGATGCGATAGGTGCCGGCGCTGTGCCAGGCCATGCGGACGAACAGACCGCCATAGTGGCCGAAGTCGGCGGGCCACCACTCCTGCGAATCCGTCATCAGGGCATGCAGATCCTTGATCACCGCGTTGAGGTCGAGGGTTTTGAACTCCTTGGCGTAGTCGAAGTCCTTGCCCATCGGGTCGGACAAGTCCGAGTTCACATGGAGGACGTCGACATTAAGCGCGTCCGGCCACCAATCGCGGTTCCCGCGTTTGCGCGGGGCTCCGCCGGGTCCGCCTGGCGCTCCGTGGCCGACCGGACATTTGCCTTCATTAGCCATGGTCGACTCCCATCTGAAATTGGAATTCAGGCGCTTATTAACGACCTGATTAGTAATTTAGAATTATTCTAAATATCGCACCCCGGCGCGGGCGGCAAGAGATTTCGTCATCTCCGCGAGAGCTTCAGGCCTCGCTCGTTGATTGAGAGGGCAAGACATGTCCCGGCCCGCTCCTCGGATGATTGCAAGAAAGCGGCGCAATGGTCGGAGTCGGCCGGTTCCGCTAAGCTTGCATCTCAACCAGATGGCGAGTCGCATGACCCAGGCCGATCAATCCGAAGACGCCTATTTCCGCTGGTGCCTGGCCAACGGCAAAACCTATTTCGGCATGTTTGCGATGGCGACACAGGGCGTGCCGGTGCGGCACTGCTATATGCGCGAGGCGATCCGCGAACTGGCCGCGAAAGCCGGGGACCGTCCGCTGCGCATCCTCGAGATCGGTTCATGGGCCGGCGGATCGGCGATCACCTTCGCCCTTGCCCTGCGGGAGTTCGCGCATCCCAAGAGCCGCGTCGTCTGCATCGATCCCTGGGTCTATTACCCGATGAATCGCGGCAATCAGCAGGTCAACGACATCATGGCGAACGCGCTCCGGTCGGGCGCGGTGTTCCAGCTTTTCCATCACAACATTTCGTCGGCGGGGGTGGACGAGCTGGTCATCCCGATGCGCGGTCATTCCTCCGACATCATGCCGATGCTGATGCGCGACTCGTTCGACCTCATCTTCATCGACGGCGACCATTCCTACGAATTCGTGCAGACGGATGTCGCCATGTCGCGGCCGCTGATCCGCGAGGGCGGCATCATCTGCGGCGACGATCTCGAGCGGCAGCTCGCCGATATCGACCATGCGTATTGCGTGCAGATGCGCCAGGACGATTACGTGCCGGATCCCAAGACCGGGATCCGCTTCCATCCCGGCGTGACTTTGGCGGTCGGTGAGGCCTTTGGCCGCGTGTCGGAAGTGGCGGGTTTCTGGGCGGTGCAGCGCACCGGCG
Source organism: Alphaproteobacteria bacterium (assembly GCA_965279355.1). GTDB lineage: Bacteria > Pseudomonadota > Alphaproteobacteria > CACIAM-22H2 > CACIAM-22H2. Next base: position 3,555,727 of record OZ257155.1, read on the forward strand.
GCGCGTTCGTGCCGTACCCGATTCCGGATCTCGGCCCGAACCCGGCGCCGCCGAAACATTTCTCGCGGCACCCCGAATTCGCGTAGCAACGCTGACGCGCGGGCTACTGCCGCGCGGCCATTACGGAAATTTTCAGGGCAATCAGGCGGCGACGCGTTTGGCGCGCGTGTCGACCAGTTCCGGCAGCGACGTCGCGCGATCGGCAAGCGCGCCGACGGTTTTCAGCAGCACGGCGATCTCGGCGATCATCTCTTCATTGTGCAGGCTGGCGAAGCGTGGGTCGGCAACGATGCCGCGCATCGTTTCCAGCGCCAGCATTTCGCTTTCCAGCATCTCGCGCGCACCCAGCGGCATCACGCCGTCGCGGGTGATGACGGCGAAGAAATTGGAGAGCGCCTTGAGGGCGGGACGATAGATGGCGCCCCATAGCGCATAGAAGCGCTCTTCGAGCTCCCGGCGGCGGTCGCCGGCAAAGCGGCCGAGCTGTCCTTCGATGACACCGCAGAAGGACTGGAAATCGGAGAGCCGCTCGCGGAACACGCGATAGGCGGTGAAGGTGCGGAACGGCGCGATGCCTTCGGCGGCGGCGGCCAGTTCGAGAATGTCGCGGGCCTGGTCTTCCAGCTGGCCGAGCATATCGTGCGCGGTCTGCGGATTGGGGCGGCGGAACATGCCGCGCGCGGGAGCCCGCAGGGCATCGGCAATGGTTTCGGCGAACTCGCCCTGGGTCTGGGCCGGGTTCTTGGCGGTGCCGGGGGCCAACTTCTTCGGCTTCCAGGCAGTGGCGGGGAATTGGTAGGTCATGTGTACCCCGATGCTATGCCGGGGTAGTAAATAAACTATTAATAAAATTTTAAACGAATGTAGGCGATGCTGGTATGCCAGCCAAAGGAGCCTTGGTTTGTCAGTCTTCCGGCGCAAATCTATGATGGCGTTGGCACCGGGATACCTCGCAATTTCCGATTTGATGCCAAAGTTGAGCGAAGTGAGCGAACTAAAAGGACGGCCTGTATGAGTGATCGGGGACTCCGCCTGTTGCGCGACAGCGCGAACCAGCTGCTCGATGCGCTGGTCAAGGCTACCCAACAGGCCCATGGCGACCGCCCGGTGACCGTGGCCGATTTGCGCAAGGTGGCGGACGGTCTGAAGACGTCGCCCGAACTCGATCGTTTTTACGAGAAGACGTTTGCCGACCTGCAGGGTCTGACGCTGTCGGAGGCGCATGATGCGCAGCGTGTGGAGATGTTCCACCGGCTCATCACGCATCCGCTCGACAAGCTGCTGGATTCGGAGGAAGTGAGCCGCGAGGCTCTGCCGAATTTTTTCAATTCGCTGCGCATGATGCTGGGCGACGAGGTCGATGCGCTGCAGCTTCGCTGCGCCGAGATTCACGACGACCTCAAGGCGAAACATGGCGATGGGTTCACCTGGGACATGTTCTACGCCGATCCGCGCGCGAAGCTGGTCCTGCAGCAGGTGCTGATCCGCATTGCCGAGGCGTTCAAGCGTTTCGATGTGCGCCGCGACTGGTTCATCGGCCTCATGCAGTATTCGCCGGCGAATATCTCGATCGCAACGAATGCCTACATCGCGAACACCCATCGGGACAAAAGCTGGATCTTCGGACCCGAGAATTTCCGCCACATGTTCGAGCATCTGTTCGCGTCGGTGCGTTCGATGTCAGACAGTGATGCCGCGCAATTCACGAAAACTTTCGGCAAATCGCCGGAAGAAGCATTCGGCGCGTTGTTTCGCAATCTGGGGTGATCCGTTAAGGTCCCGGCCGCGTAGTCAGAAGATTACGATCAGCCAGGAGGGCCTTATGGTTTCTGTCCGCAACACGTCTTTTCTCGCCGCCATTGCTTTGTGCGGTATCGCAGCCGCGCCTGCGTCTGCTTTCGAGCTCGCGTTTCTCAGCGACAACAACGATCTGATCCTTGCGAGCGACACCAATCCCGGCCAGGTCCGCACGGTCAAGATCACCGGCGTGACCGGCAGGCTGATCGGTATCGATGTGCGTCCCGCCGATGACACCCTCTACGGCGTCAGCACCGATAATCAGATCTACAAGATCGCTCTGACCGGCGCCGCGACCGTTGCCAGCAAACTGTCGGAGCCGTTCGATGCTTCGCAGGGCGCCGTTGTCGATTTCAACCCGCTGGCCGATCGCCTCCGGCTGATGGGGCAGGGCGGCAAGGTTAATTTCCGTATCAATGTCGATACCGGCGCGGTGTTGGTCGACAAGCCGCTCTCCTACGGTCCTGGCCCGATGGCCGGCAAGGCGCCGATGGTCACGGCGGGTGCCTATATCAATTCGATCAAGGGCACCAAGGAAACGCAGCTCTTCGACGTCGATAGCGGCAACGACAGCAGCTATGTGATCCAGGATCCGCCCAATGACGGTATCCTCACCGCGGTCGGCAAGACCGGCCTTTCCGGCAAGGTGGACGCGATCGACATCCATACCAGCGCCGACGGCACCTATACCGGATTCGCGCTGGCCAACAACACGCTGCACAAGTTCAACGTCAGCCGGGGCGGCGCCACGGCGGTTGGACCGATTGGCGGCGGCATGAAGCTGATCGATGTCGCGGTGATCCGCTAACCGTCGAGCTTTCCGAGGCGGTCTCGCGCGGGAAGCCGGGCGGGGCCGTTTTCTTTTCTACTATTTAAAAAACTGGTTCTCCGGCCGCGGCAGGCCGAGATTTTCGCGCAGCGTCTTGCCCTGGTATTCGCGGCGGAAGATTTCGCGGCGCTGCAGCTCCGGCACGACCTTGTTCACGAAATCCTCGAGACCGCCTGGGATGTGCGAGAATAGCATATTGAAGCCGTCGCTGCCCTTGGTCTCCAGCCACTCTTCCATCATGTCGGCGATCATCGTGGGCGTGCCGATCATTTCCAGCGCGCCAAAACTGCCGCCGACCCATTGCGCAAGCTGGCGCACCGTCATCTTGTCGCGCCGCGCCTTCTCGATCAGCTTGGCCTGACCGCCGCGCCCGGCGTTAGTCACCGGGATTTCCGGAAGTTCCTTGTCGAGATCGAAGCCCGAGACGTCGATGGCAAGCTGAGCGGAGAGCGTGCCGAGGCCGCTATCGGGATGAACGAGGCTGTCGAGCATCGCCTTCTTCTCGCGCGCCTCTTCGGCTGAGTCGCCGATCATCACGAAGCACCCTGGCAGGATGATGACATGGTCGGGATTACGACCGGCCTTGGCGGCGCGCGCTTTCACATCGGCAGTGAATTTCTGTCCGTCGGCCAGCGTGTTGGCCGCGGTGAACACGGCTTCGGCCCGTTCCGCCGCGAATTGCCGCCCGGCCTCCGACAGGCCGGCCTGCACGATCACCGGCCAGCCCTGGACCGGGCGCGCGATGTTGAGGGGGCCGCGCACGGCGAGTTCGGGCCCCTTGTGGTCGAGCACATGCATCTTCGACAGGTCGGAATAGATATTGTTCTCGACATCGCGGATAAAGGCATCGTCGGCCCAGCTGTCCCAGAGGCCGGTGACGACATCGAAGAATTCCTTGGCGCGTTCGTAGCGCTCGTCATGCTCGCGCTGCGCGTCGAAGCCGAAATTCCTGGACGCCATTGGGTTGGCGGTGGTGACCACATTCCAGCCGGCGCGACCGCCGCTGATGTGATCGAGCGAGGCGAACCGTCGCGCAACATGATAGGGCAGGTCGTAGGTCGTGGACCCGGTGGCGATCAGGCCGATATGCTCGGTGACCGCCGCCAGCGCCGGCAGCAGGGTCAACGGCTCGAACGAAGTGACGGTGGCGCTGCGCTTGAGCGCATCCGGCGGCATGTTGAGCACCGCCAGATGATCGGCCATGAAGAACGCATCGAACTTGCCGCGCTCCAGCGTCTGGACCAGATACTTCATGCGCTGAAAATTGAAGTTGGCGTCAGGCCAGGCGCCGGGATAACGCCAGGCGGCCGTGTGAATGGTGACCGGCCGCATGAACGCGCCCAGTTTCAATTGCTTGCGCGGCTTCGCCATCGAGATCCCCGTATCGTGAGAGGCCGCTACTCCGCCGGCTGTGGCTGCGGCTGCGGTGCCATGTCGGGAAGCTTCTCACGCCGCCGGGCTAGCAGGGAATAGGCTGTCGGAACGACGAACAGGGTGAGCAGCGTCCCAAACAGCAGCCCACCGACGATCACCCAGCCGATTTGCTGCCGGCTTTCCGCGCCGGCACCGCCGGCGAAGGCGAGTGGGATTGAGCCCAGCACCATGGCGCCGGTGGTCATCAGGATCGGGCGCAGGCGCAAAGTCGCCGATTCGACGGCGGCGTCCAGCTTGGACAGGCCACGCTCCTGCAGCTGGTTGGCGAACTCGACGATCAGGATGCCGTGCTTGGTGATCAGGCCCACGAGGGTGACCAGCCCGATCTGGCTGTAGACGTTGAGCGTCCCGCCCGTGAGTTTGAGCGCCAGCAATGCGCCGGTCATCGACAGCGGCACCGTCAGCATGATGATGAACGGATCGATGAAGCTTTCGAACTGGGCCGCCAGGACGAGATAGATGAAGGCCAGTGCCAGCACGAAGGTGACATAGATGCCGCCGGATGAGCTGCGCAGCTCGCGGCTCTCGCCGGCGAGATCGGTCGAGATATTACCGGGGAGCCTCGCGGCTTCGGCCGACATGAATTCGACCGCCTGACCCAGCGTATAGCCGGGCGCCAGAGTTGCCGTGATCGTGGCCGAGCGGAGCTTGTTGAAGTGGTTGAGCTCCTTGGGCGCCACGGTCTCGCGCATGGTGATCAGGTTTGAGAGCGGCACCATTTCATTGCCGCGCGAGCGCACGTAGATATCGGTGAGATCGCTGGGGCTTGCCCGGTCGATATCGGCAACCTGGACCATCACGTCGTACTGCTTGCCGTTCAGCTTGAAGCGGGTGACCTGGCGGCCGCCCAGCATCGTTTCCAGGGTGCGGCCGATCGTATCGACTTCGATGCCGAGATCGGCTGCTTTCTCACGGTCGACCTGCACACGCAGTTCCGGCTTGTTGAGCTTGAGATCGCTGTCGAGATTCATCAGCTGCGGATTCTGCCGCGCGCTTTCCATCAGGCGGTCGACAGCCTGCTGCAGTTCAGCATAGGGCGCCGAGGTCTGAAGGACGAACTGCACCGGTTTGGAGAGGAAGTCCTGGCCAAGCGACGGCGGGTTGAGCGGAAACGCCAGCAAGCCGGGAACACCCCCGAAAAACTTCGGGCCGAGCTCGGCGGCAACCTGTTGCTGCGAGCGTTCACGCTCCGACCAGTCCTTGAGCCGCAGGAAGGTGATGGCTTGCGTCACGGCGGGATAACCGACGACGGCGAAGACCTGGCTGCCCTCGGTCACGTCCTTGAGGAAGGCTTCCATCCGGCGCGCATAGCGATCCGTAAAGTCGATCGTCGAGCCTTCCGGCGCGATACCGATGCCCATGATGACGCCACGATCTTCCGCGGGCGACAGTTCGGACGGCAGGGCCTTGAAGAGCAAGCCGGCGGCACCGGCGACCAGCACCATGGCGACGATAACGGCGGGGCGGATGGTCAGGGAAAACCGCAGCGCGCGCTCGTACCCGCGATTCAAGGCCAGCAGCGCGCGCTCAATGACGCGGTAGAACCAGCCGTGATTCTCCTGATGGCGCAGCAGCAGCGACGACATCATCGGCGTCAGGCTGAGGGCGACGAAACCCGAGACGACCACCGCTCCCGCCAGGGCGAGGGCGAATTCGATGAACAGTCGGCCGGTGCGACCGGTCTGGAAAGCCATCGGCGCATAGACCGAGGCGAGGGTGATTGTCATTGCGAAGACGGCGAACGCGATTTCGCGACTGCCTTTCAGCGCCGCCTCGAAGGCGGGCATGCCTTCCTCGACATAGCGACTGATGTTCTCGAGCATGACGATGGCATCGTCGACCACAAGACCGATGGCCAGAACCATCGCCAGCAGGGTCAGCGTGTTGATCGAGAAGCCGAACAGGAACATGAGCGCGAAGGCGCCGACCAGCGAAACCGGGATGGTCACAACCGGAATGATGACGGCGCGGAAGCTGCGCAGGAAAATGAAGATGACGATGACGACCAGCACGACGGCTTCGGCAATCGTCTCGAACACGTTGTCGATCGACGTCGCGATGAATTCCGACGTGTCGTAGGCCATGTCGACCTTCATGCCCTCAGGCAGGGCGGCGACGATGCGCGGCAGCACGTTATGAACGGCCTTGGAGACGTCGAGCGGATTGGCGGTGGACTGCTTGACCACGCCGATGGCCACCGCCGCGTTGCCGTTGAAGCGGACATTGACCCGCCGGTCCTGGGCGGCCAGCTCGACCTTGCCGATATCCTTGATCCGGATGAAATAGCCGCCGGTCTCGCGGACGATCAGATTGTTGAACTGTTCGGGCGTCCGCAGGTCGGTTTCAGCGAGGATGGAGAACTCGCGGCTCTCGCTTTCGATGCGGCCTGCCGGGATTTCAACGTTCTGGCGTCGTAGCGCGGTCTCGACATCCTGCGGTGTCAGGCCGTAGGAGGCGAGGCGGGTGCGGTCGAGCCAGATCCGCATGGCGAAGGTGCGCGCGCCGAAGATGCGGACGTCGGACACGCCGGGCAGGTTCTGCAGCTGATCCTTGACGAAGCGGTCCGCGAAATCGGTGACATCGAGCGGTGTGTGGCGATCGGAGGAGAATGCCAGATAGAGGACCGGCTGGGCGTCGGCCTCGACCTTGGCGATAACCGGTTCGTCCACGTCGTCGGGCAGGCGGTCGCGGGCGCGGCCAACGCGGTCGCGCACATCGGCGGCGGCGCCGTCGGGATCACGGCTGAGGCGGAAGCGGACGGTGATCAGGCTCTTCTCGGCGCGGCTGATCGACGACAGGACATCGACACCCTCGATGCCGGCCAGTGAATCCTCAAGCGGCGTGGTGACGCGGCTTTCCACGACTTCGGCGCTGGCGCCGCGATAGGTGGTTTCGACCGAGACGACTGGCTCGTCGATATTGGGATATTCGCGGACTGTCAGCCGCTGATACGAGATGAGGCCGATCAGCGTGATGGCGAGGCTGAGGACGGTCGCAAAGACCGGCCGCCGGATGGAAAGTTCGGGAAGCGTCATTTGCTGCCGCCCGCCGAGGCCTGCGGTACGGGCGCGGCCGGAATGACCTGGACCGGCGTGCCGTCACGCAGTTTGAGAATGCCAGCGGTGACGACCGTGTCTGTCGGCTGCAGGCCATCCATGATTTCGATTTCGCCGCGACGCCGCTCGCCGATGCTGACGCGAGTCATCTGTGCAATCTTGGCACCCTGCGGCACGGCGGCGCCGGAAGGCGGCTCGGCAAGGCGGTAGACGAAGGTCGCATCGCCCATTGGGATCAGCGACTCCTCGCGGACAAACAGCGCGTTCTCTTTCACGGAGAGCTGCAGCGTGACACGCAGGAACAGGCCGGGGCGCAGGCTGTCATCCGGATTGTCGATGCGCGCGCGAATGACCAGCGATCGACCCGCGGCGTCGATCAGCGGATCGATGGCGTAGACCGTGCCCGCGAACGAGCGGTCGGGGAAGGCGTCGGCGGTCACCGTGATGGTCTGTCCGGTGCGCACGGCCGGCAGGAAGAGTTCCGGAACCCGGAAGTCGACTTTCAGCGGATCGATCATCTCCAGATTGACGATCTCCGCACCGACATTGACGAAATCGCCGATGCTGATCCGGCGGAGGCCGGCAACGCTGTTGAACGGCGCACTGAGCGTGTATTTCTCAAGCCGCGCCTTGGTCAGCGCTACCGACGCCTCATCGGTGCGCAGCTTCGCGCGCGCTTCGTCGAGCGCCCGCTGGGTTCCGGCGCCGCGTTTCACCAGCTCGTCGGCGCGCTCGAAATTGGCGCGGGACAGAACAAGCGCGGCTTCCGCCTGGGCTAGCTCGGCGCGCTGCACCGAGTTATCGAGCTGGATGAGAGTCTGGCCCTTCTGAACCTTCTGGCCTTCCTCAAAGCCGATGGCGACGACCCGCGTCGCGACTTCGGGCCGTAGCGTCACGGACTCGTTCGAGCGCAGGGAGCCAACGGCCGCGACTTCCCGACGGCTCGGCCCGACTTTCACCGGAACAGCTTCGACCGGAATGGCGAAGCCGCCAGCCGGGGCACCCTGCGAATGGGCGGTTTGCGCGGGTCGCATGAAGATCCACCACAAACCACCGAGCACGACCGCAACTGCCAGAACCACACCGACGGACACGAATGTCCGGCCGCGGGGAAGAGAATCAGACATCGTCTTTCAGCCCCTAAACGCCAAATCTTGTAGGATTGAACTAAACCGTATAGTATGAATTAACGATTTGCAAGTATTGCAGTGCAGCAAACGGAGCAGAATTGACCAATCTCGCCGATGTCCTGGGCCGCGCGGGGGCGCCGAAGCCGACAGCCAAGCAGGCCGCAATCCTTGAGGCAGCGACCGAAGTTTTCCTCGAACAGGGCTTCGGCAATGCCAGCATGGATGAGATCGCGCGCCGGGCAAACGTCTCCAAGGCAACCATTTATTCGCATTTCGACAGCAAGCACGTGCTGTTCGGTGCAATCATTCAGGCGCGCTGCGAAAACACGCCCGGCGCTCTGCTTGATCCGGCGGACGAGCGGTCCCCCGAAGAGACGCTGACGGTGCTGGCCCGGCGCTTTCTGGATTCGGCCATGGTTCCGGGCTCGTTGCAGCTCTATCGCGTGGTGCTGGCCGAAGCGGGACGCTTCCCCGAACTCGGCCGCGTCTTCTACGAAACGGGATCGGGCCGCCTGGCCGACGAACTCGCGGCCTATTTCCAGCGTCTGTGCGAATGCGGCGTCCTCGACCTGGACGATCCGCTGATCGCGGCGGAGCAGTTCATCGGGATCGTGCTGGCCCAGACGCATGTGCGGCTCATGCTGGGCATCGGCGGCTGTCCGACACAATCGGAACGCGACGCGCTTGCGCGCGCCGCCGTGCGGCTCTTCCTGGACGGCGCGCGGGCGCACCGCTAGCGGGCCGCGCGGCCCATCAAAAAATCCTCTCCGCCCTATTGACGCTCGCGAGCGGCGAAATTATGTACCCGCCCGAAATGTCGGGGGCGGCATTCGTGAAAGTTTATCGTTGTTACATCCTGAACGATGATGACCGGTTCGTCGCCGTTCACGCGCAGGAATGCGCGGACGACGGGTCGGCGATCCAGTGGGGCGGGGCGTTCCTGAAAAAGGAACCACCGCCGGCGGGGATCGAGATCTGGGACCGCGACCGGCAGGTGCACCGGGTCCACCGGGGCGCCAGGCCGCCGCAATCCTGACGACCTATCCGCGCGGCATCGCGTCAATGGCGGCCATCACACGGTCGGGTGCGGTGTGATGCACCATATGTCCGGTCTTCGGCAGGATGGTGCAGGTGCTGTGCGCGATTGCGCGATGCAGCGGCGCGGATTGCGTCGCCGTATCGACGATGCCGTCGGTATCGCCGGCAATGATCGCGACCGGCATGGTAAGCGCGCGATAGCGCGTCTGCAGGCTGAACGCCGCGGGAATCATGATTGCGGCTTCTTCCGCGCTGGCTCGCAGTTGTCCCGGTCGCAGCGCGATCCCCATCGGAAAACCGGCGAAGCGATCCGGTATCGGTGACGGCGCGAAGATCTTCCGGATCACCGCCTTGCGCGCGAGCCAGCCCAGCAGCGGCGAGATCGTGTAGCGCATCAGATCGCCGGTGACCGGAAATGCCGGGCCGGAAAGCAGGAACACATCCAGCCGGAAGGTCGGGAAGAAATAGCCAGCCAGCAGCAGCAATCCGCGCGCCTTCACGTCGCCGCGCAGGGCGAGTGCAACGGCGACCAGCGTGCCCCAGGAATGCCCGACCAGGATCGGCGCCGCGACACCAAGCTGCGCCAGCGCCTTGGCGAGCAGCGCGGCCTGCATCTGCGGCGTCCAGATGCGAAGGCGTGGCCTTGTGCTATAGCCGTAACCTGGCCGGTCGAAGACAATGACCCGGTACGTTTCCGCCGCGCGGTCAACGATCCCGCTGAGAAGGTAATCGTCGAGGGTGGCCCCGTTGCCGTGCAGGAGCACCAGCGGCGGACCGCTGCCGCGCTCGATGTAGTGCAGCCGCACACCGTCGATTTCAAGGAACTGCCCTTTGGCAGGATGCCGGCGCTCGGCAAGCCGGGCCAGAGCCCAGGTTACGGCGATCCAGACAATGAGGACCGCCAGAAACAGGAGCCAGAAGCTTGAGGAGTCAGCCATGCGCCATCATGCGCATGAGCTTAGAGGACCGGAGCTTTTATGGAAGAGGTATCCGTGACCGGCGGAGGACCTCGCCGGTCATGAGAATTTCACACGAGGTCAGGCGGCGGCGCCCTTCTTCTTGAGGGCCGCCTGGACCTTTTCGAGGGCGCGGGTCAGCTCGGTCGGGGTGATGCCCCAGGTGCGGGCCCAGTGCTGAAGGTCCTGACGATAAACATCAATCGGCGATCCTTCCGGCGGATTTTCGGGAGTACGTTCGGTCGTCATGGGTGCAGTTATCCGTATGGTCTACGCAGATAACGCAAAACTCGGCCTTGAGTGCCGTCCTACCCGTTACGGAAACAAAAGCGTGATTGTCCCGGAATCCAAAAGAATAAAGACGCCCAGCGCGATCAGTACCGCCGGCAGCAGCCGCGCGCCGATGTGGCGGATCGGCGGTCCGGCCGTCGGATGGTTGACCAGCCAGCGCGCCACGAAACACCAGAGGCCGGTCACGACAAGGAAGACGAGGCAGGTCACAGCGACTTCAGCGACGCTTTGCGTGGCGAAGAGCGGGACATAGACTCCGAGATTGTCCCCGCCATTTGCGATGGTTACGCCGGCAACGGCGAAAATGCGGCCAATCGATGTGATGCGCGCGAGGTCGGGCGTATCAAAGTCGTCGTCGTCCGCACCGCCGAACAGCGCCTTCACGCCGAGCGCGATCGGCAGCAGGCCCATCAGGCCGATCCACGCCGGCGGAACGATCAGCGCGACCAGCGACAGGGCCAGGCTGGCGGCGATCAGGGCGACGATGCCGAGATACTGGCCGACGATCACCTGCCACGGGCGCAGAGTCGCGCTGGCGAACAAGGCGATCAGCAGGAAGAGATCATCGATATCGGTCGCGACAAAGACGACAACCGCGAGACCGATCAGGGCGGCAGGGTCCATCCGCGCCTGCATGCCGGATTGTCTCCGGCATGACAAGCGCGAACGGTATCGGCGTCAGGCGGCGGCGTTCGTCTCCACCCATTTGGCGAAGGCTTCGATGAACTTGGCGGCAAAGGCCTTCGTGTCGTCCTTGGTAATCTGGCCCTGCGCGTCGAACATCTGCGCGGCGCCGCCAATATAGGCTTCGGGCTGCTGCAGGACGGGGACGTTCAGGAAGACGAGGCACTGCCGCAGGTGGTGGTTGGCGCCGAAGCCGCCCAGCGCACCCGGCGCCACGCTGATCACCGCACCCGGTTTCCTGTCGAACACGCTCTTGCCGTAGGGGCGCGAGCCGACATCGATGGCGTTCTTGAGAGCGGCTGGAATTGAGCGATTGTATTCCGGTGTCACAAAAAGCACGGCATCGGCCGTTTTCATTGTGTCGCGGAACTTCACCCAGGCGGCCGGCGGGCTGCCGCCTTCATCGCCTTCCTGGTTGTAGAGCGGCAGGTCGCCGATCTCGACGATCTCAAGCTTCAGCGAGGCCGGCGCCAGCGCGGCGAGCACGAGGGCCATTTTGCGGTTCAATGAATCCTTGCGCAGGCTGCCGACCAGGACAGCAACTTTCCGTGTAGCCACTTAGTTTCTCCTCAAGCGTCTTAATCCGTTATCTGGGGCGCGATAAAAGCATGGCGAGGGGGTTGGTTCCAGCGCGCGTTGGCGTAAACTGAAGCGCATGAGTATCGCGATCAGGGACAATCCCGACGCCAGCCGCTACGAACTCGATGTCGACGGCGAGATCGTGTTCGCGCTTTATCGCCGCGTGGACGGCGTGGTGCAGATCCGGCATGTCGAATCGCCGCCCGCCTTGCGCGGCAAAGGGGCGGCCGGCCGGCTGATGCAGGGTATTGTCGACAGCGCGCGCGCAAGCGGGACGAAGCTGATGCCGCTCTGCAGTTATGCGCGGGCGTGGATGAGCCGCCACCCCGAATATCAGGACCTGCTTGGCTGAGCCGTCAGGCCTGCGGTTTCAGGTTCTGGCGGTAATAAGCGATCTTCGCCGAATAGTGATCGGCGATCTCGCGCAGGTGCTGGATCTCTTTTTCCTCCAGCGTACGCACGATTTTGCCCGGCGAGCCAAGGACCATCGAGTTGTCCGGGATGACCTTGCCCTCGGTCACTAGGGCATTGGCTCCGATGATGCAGTTTTTACCGATGACGGCGCGGTTGAGGACGACTGCTTTGATGCCGATCAGGGTGCCTTCACCGACGGTGCAGCCATGCAGCATCGCCATGTGACCGACGCTGACATCCTTACCCAGCGTGAGCTTGATGCCGGGGTCGGTGTGCAGGACCGAGCCGTCCTGCACATTGCAGTTCTCGCCGATGGTGATGGTGTCGCTGTCGCCGCGCACCGTGGCGCCAAACCAGATGCTGGCCCGGTCCTCCATCACCACGTCGCCGATCACCACGGCGTTCTCGGCGATATACCAGTTGTCGGTCTTGAAGGTGATGCGGCGGTCGGCGAGCGAGAATTTCATCAGAATCCTGTCTTGGCGTTACATCGGCTCGACTTTAGCAATCGCCGCGTATTCCTTCCATTCCCCGTGATGCTTCACGATCATCTCGCGGGTCTTTTCCGGGCTGGTGAGCAGCGGATCCATGCCGATGTTCCGGAGGAACTTCCGGGCATCGTCGGAGCCGGCGATCTGGTTCACCCAGCCGCGCATCTTCTCGAAGACCGGCCGGGGCGTGCCGGCGGGTAGCGAGATGAGCCAGGTTTCATACAGGTTGTAGCCGGGAATGCCGGCCTCAATCATCGTCGGCCAGTCGGGAATGGCGGACATGCGCGCCGGAGCCGTGATGGCGAGGGCCCGAAGCTTGCCGTTGCTGACTTGTCCGACGCCGAACGAGGCGCTGGCGAAAGTGAAATCGATGGAGCCGCTGTAGAGGTCGTTCAGCGAATCCGCCGTCGTCCGGTAGTTCACCGTGGCCGCCTTCACGCCGATCGAGCGGACGTAAAGCTCCGAGGCCACGAGGCTGGGCAGCGCCGCCGAAGCATAGGCGACCTGCTTGCCCTCGCTCTCTTTCTTCCTGAGATAGGCGGTGAGGTCGGCAACGGAATGGATCGGCAGTTTCGGATCGACCAGCAGGCTGAAGGCCAGCACGCCGATCGTGCCGACATACTCGAAATCCTTGATCGGGTCGTAGGACAGTTTCTTGAAGACATAGGGTGCTGCGGCAAACGCGGCGCTGCCGGAGATATAGACGGTGTAGCCGTCGGGTCGGGCGCGGGCCGCCGCTTCGGTGGCGATGTTGCCGAACGCGCCGGGCCGGTTCTCGACCACCACCGGCTTGCCGCAGACCTTGGTGAGCTGGTCGGCGTAGTAGCGAACAATGACGTCGTTGGCAGAGCCCGGCGGAAAACCGCAGGGCGCCTTCAGTTCACGCGCCGGATAAACCTCCTGCGCGCCGGCATAAGACGGCAGCAGCGACAGTGCGGGCGCGGCCAGCGTGGAGCCAAGGATCGAGCGGCGGGTGATCGTCATCTGGTTTCCTCCCAAGGACAGGGCTGCGTTTTGCAGCTCCCGAACAGATTAGCAATCAGGACGCATCTATGCGTCAAGCGGCGGCAAACCGTGCCAGGTGATGTGCCTGATCCCCGAACATCATCTCGATCGCCGTGAGGCGGCGGAAAAAATGGCCGGCGCTGTATTCCAGCGTCATGCCGATGCCGCCGTGCAGCTGGATGGCACCGCGACCGACGACCTGCGCGGACAGGCCGATCTGCACCTTGGCGGCGGAGATCGCCTGCGCGCGGAAAGCCGCATCCGGATTGTTGGCATGTTCGGCGGCCAGCACGGCAACCGAACGGGCCTGCTGTTCCGCCATCACCATGTCGGCCATGCGATGCTGTAACACCTGGAACTTGCCGATCGGCCGGCCGAACTGGTTGCGGGTCTTGAGATACTCGAGCGTCAGTTCGTTGAGCGCCCCCATGACGCCGACGGCCTCGCAGCACAACGCGGCCGCGCCGCGATCGACCGCCGCCGTGAGATTCGGCAGCCCGCCGTCGAGTGTGCCGACCAGCGCCTCGCCGCCGACTTTGGCGTTGTCGAGAATAACCTCCGCCGCGCGGCGGTCATCCATGTTGGCGTAGGGCCGGATTTCGACGCCTGGCGTGTTGCGCGGCAACAGGAACAGGGAGATGCCTTTGCCGGTGTTGGCGCTGACGATGATCTGGTCCGCCGCATCGGCACCGATCACCACCGCCTTGTGGCCTTTCAGCGTATGGCCTTTGCCATCCTTGGTCGCGGTCGTGGCGATCTTGTCCAGGCTGTAGCGCGTGGTCGGTTCGCCATAAGCCAGCGCCAGCTTGAGTTCACCGGCGACAATCTGCGGCAACATCGCGTTTTTCTGCGCGGCGCTGCCGGCGGCGGCGATCACGCCGGCACCCAGCACGACGGTTGACAGATACGGCTCGACCACCAGACCGCGGCCGAAGGCTTCCAGCACGACGGCGAGATCACGGAAGCTGCCGCCGATGCCGCCATGCGCTTCCTCGATCTCAACGCCCAGCAGGCCAAGCTCGGCATATTCCTTCCACAACGAAGTTGAATAGCCTTCGGGCGTGGCGACGATCTTGTTGCGTTGCTCGAAGCCGTAGCGGTCGCGGACCAGACGTGCTGCCGTATCCTGCAGCATCGTCTGCGTTTCATTGAGGGCGAATTCCATCGAAGTCAGAGTCCCAGAGTCTTGGCGATGATGTTGCGTTGAATTTCGTTCGAGCCTCCGTAGATCGTGACGACACGCGTCATCAGATAGTTCGGCCCGAGCGACGCGGCGATCTCCGGCCCGATCGGCGGCTGGTTGCTGTCGGCGGACTTGTGCGGATCGAAGGGCAGGCCATACGGGCCAACCGCTTCCAGCATCAGCTCGGTCAGGCGCTGCTGGATCTCCGAGCCTTTAATCTTGAGCAGATTGGCCTCGACGCCGGGACCGCCGCCCTTACCAACAGTGCTGATCAGCCGCAGCGCCGTCAGCTCCAGCGCCAGCAATTCGATCTCGACCTGCGCCACGCGATCGCGGAACGCCTGCTGTTCCAGGATCGGCGTGCCGTCGACCTTCTGTTCCTTCGCGACTTCCTTGAGGCGGCGCAGCTCGCGCTTGGACTGGCCGATGCGGGCGATGGTGGTGCGCTCGTGGCCCAGCAGCAGCTTGGCGTAGGTCCAGCCCTTGTTCACTTCGCCGATCAGGCTCGACTTCGGCACCCGCACGTTGTCGAAGAAGACTTCGTTGGTGTGATGGTGGCCGTCGATGGTGATGATGGGGCGGATGGTGATGCCCTTCTGGTCCAGCGGGAAGACCAGCATGGTGATGCCTTCCTGCAGCTTCGCCTCGAAATCGGTGCGCACCAGCATGAAGATCATGTTGGCGTCGTGGGCCTGGCTGGTCCACATCTTCTGCCCGTCGATCACCCATTCGTCGCCATCGAGCACGGCGCGGCACTTGAGCGAAGCAAGGTCGGAGCCGGCGCCGGGTTCCGAGAAACCCTGACAGAAATAGTGTTCGAGGGTACGGATGCGCGGCAGGTAAAAATCCTGCTGTTCCTTGCTGCCGACCTTCATCAGAACCGGCGCGATCATCGCCTCACCGAACGGGATGATCGCGGGCACGCCCTCTTCGGAGGTCACTTCGTCATACAGGTGACGCTGCAGCGCGTTCCAGCCGGGGCCGCCGAATTCCTTGGGCCAGCCCGGTGTCGCGTAGCCGCCCTCGACGAGCTTCTGCTGCCAGGATATCCGCTCGTCGCGCGGGATGCGGCGATGGTGGAGGACTTTTTCCTTGGTCTCCGCAGGCAGGGTCTTGCGCACGAAGTCCCGCACCTCGTCGACGAATTTCTGTGCTTCGGCGGGATAGCTCAGCTGCATGACCCAACCCTTCTAAATAAGGTTACCTGATATCCAACCCGTAGGATATTTCACAACTCCCATTGGGCCAAGCACCACGATAGGGCGGACCGTCGAATTTGTGCACTGCACTGTCGGCTTTCGTTGTGAGAGCCGGAATTGTCCACTAGAACCAAGCACCCCGGTAGCGGGCGTCCCGTCTTAAGAGGACAACACGCGCATGGTTACGCAGCCCAGTTCATCGAAAACATCCACCGGTCGTCCCGCGCCATCGACGGCGCTCAAAAAATTCAAGGTGATAGACCTGACCCGAGTGCGCGCCGGTCCGACCTGCGTGCGCCAGTTCGCGGACTGGGGTGCCGATGTCATCAAGGTCGAAATGCCGGAGGAGAACGATCCTTCGGGATCGCCGACGCGCGATGATTCGGATTTCCAGAATCTCCACCGCAACAAGCGCAGCATCACGCTCAATCTCAAATCGCCCGAAGGCGTGGAGATCCTCAAGCGCCTGGTGAAGACCGCCGACGTACTGGTGGAGAATTATCGCCCCGACGTGAAGGATCGCCTGGGCATCGGCTACGAGGTGATGCGCGAAGTCAATCCGCGGCTCGTCTATGTCAGCATCTCCGGCTTCGGCGAAGACGGTCCCTATCGCGAGCGTCCCGGCGTCGACCAGATCGCGCAGGGCCTCGGCGGCCTGATGAGCATCACGGGTGAACCGGGCCGCGGGCCGATGCGGGTCGGCATTCCGATTGCCGATCTCTGCTCCGGCCTTTTTGCGGCCCTCGGTGCGATGACGGCGCTGCTGGAGCGCGAGGATTCAGGCGAAGGGCAGTGGATCCAGTCCAACCTGCTGGAGGCGCAGATTTTCATGCTCGACTTCCAGGCGTCGCGTTACCTGATGAAAGGCGATGTGCCCAAGCAGGTCGGCAATGATCATCCGGCCGGTGTGCCGACGGGACGCTACCGGACCAAGGACGGGTTCGTGAATATCGCGCCGCCGCCGTTTCTCTGGCGCCGCTTCTGCAAGGCGATGGAACTCGAACACCTGATGGACGATCCGGAATACGCGACGGTGGAAGCGCGCCGGAAGAACCGCGACAAGATCAACGCACTGATCGAGAAGCTGACCATCGTCGAGACGACCGACGCCCTGATGGAACGGTTGAATGCGCAGGGCGTGCCGGCGGGGCCGATCTATACGATCGACCAGACCTTTGCCGATCCGCAGGTGAAGCATTCCGGCATCGCGCAGACGGTGACATCGGCAAAGCTGGGCGAGATCGCGCTGGTCGGGCAGCCGGTGCATCTCTCGCGCACGGGGTCGAAGCTCGCGACCGCCGCGCCTGAGATTGGCGAGCATAATGAAGAGGTGCTGGCGTCGCTCGGCTACAGCGCGGACGAGATCGCGATGTTCCACAAGAAAGGCGTGCTCTGATGACCGACAAGATGCTGGCATCCGTCGAGAATGGGATTGGCTGGCTGACCATCAACAATCCGGAACGCCGCAACGCGCTGTCGATGGAAATGGCGTCGCGCGGCGCCGATATCATCGACGCGTTCACCGCTGATCCGGCTGTGCGTGTGATCGTGATCAAAGGAGCGGGTGACAAGGCGTTCCAGGCTGGTGCGGATATCTCGGAATTCGAGAAACGCCGCGACACCGGTCCGGTGCCGGGTCAACGCGGCGGGTTTCAGTTCTTCGAGACGGTGCGCGATACGCCCAAGCCGACCATCGCAATGATCCGCGGCTATTGTTTCGGCGGCGGCGTGGCACTGGCGGCTGCCTGCGATCTGCGCATTGTCGCGGACGACGCGGTGTTCGCCATCACTGCCGGCAAGCTCGGCCTGGCCTATCCGCCCAAGTTCACCCGCTGGATCGTCGAAGCGGTCGGCGTGGCGACGACCAAGGAAATCCTCTACACCGCCCGCCGCTACACGGCGGATGAGGCGTTGCGGATCGGACTGGCGACCCGGCTTGTCCCGGCGGCTGAGCTTGAGGCCTTCACCCGCGAGTACGTAAGAACCATCGTCGGCAACGCGCCGCTCTCGGTCCGCGCCAGCAAGGGCATCATTGGCGAGGTCCTGAAGACGCCCGCCGACTGGGACTTGGCGGTCTGTGAGGCTCTGACTAAAGAATGCACAGGTAGCGCGGATGCTGCGGAGGGCCATAAGGCATTCCTCGAGAAACGCCCGGCGGTGTTCCGTGGCGTCTAATTGCTCCTTGCACCGGAAGTTCAGGGATCGTTAGGGTGGTCGAAGTAGCCCAAAATGGGCTGACTTCCCGCCCGAGGACCGACCATTCCCGAGCAGAATCCCAACGCCGTCACAGGTGAGCGCGAACGATTCACCGCGCTCCTGAGCGCCATTCCGCTTGGCGTTTATACGGTCGATGCCGACTTCAGGATCTGCGACGTCAACGCGCAGGCCCTGCCGGTGTTTGGCGACATACCGGGCGGCGTCATCGGTCGCGATTTCGATGAAATCATCCATATCCTCTGGGAAAAGGATTACGCCGATGAGGTGACCGCCATCTTCCGGCGGACCATGGAGACCGGTGAGCCTTACGTCGCGCCCGAACGTGCCGAAGTCCGCGCCGATAGCGGGCGCGTCGAATATTACACTTGGCGGCTGGTGCGGCTTCTTCTGCCGGATGGCCGCTTCGGTGTCGTCTGCTGCTTCCAGGACATCAGCGAACGCAAACGCGCCGAGGAATACAGCCAGCTGCTCGCGTCCATCGTCGAGTCATCGAGCGACGCCATTGTCAGCAAGAACCTCAACAGCATCGTCGTCAGCTGGAATCGCGGCGCCGAGGTTCTGTTCGGCTACACCGCCGCCGAAATGATCGGCAAGTCGATCACCCTCCTGATTCCATCGGACCGCCAGGATGAAGAAGAGAGCATCCTCACGCGTATCCGTAAGGGCGAGCGGGTCGAGCATTACGAAACGGTCCGCCGTCGCAAGGACGGAACGCTGGTTGATGTATCGCTGGCGGTCTCGCCTGTCCGCGGCGCTAACGGCAAGATCGTCGGGGCGTCCAAGATCGCCCGCGACATCACGCAGTCGAAACAGGCCGAGGCAACCCGCCAGCTTTTGCTTAATGAGCTCAATCACCGGGTGAAGAATACGCTGGCGAATGTGCAGGCCATCCTGCAGCAGACCCTGCGGACCTCCGGTAATCCTGCTGACTTTGCGACCCGCTTCACTGGCCGGATTCAGTCCCTTTCGCGGGTCCATGCGCTGCTGACGGATACGAAATGGCAGGGTGCGGATCTGCGTGATCTGATTCGTGACCAGCTGCCGCAGGAAGATCGGGTGACGGCGTGGGGGCCGACAATCCGCCTCGATTCCCAGATGGCGCTGCACCTGGCGTTGATGCTCCACGAGCTGGGCACGAACTCATCGAAATATGGCGCGCTCTCATCGTCCAAAGGCGGGGTCTCCGTCAGCTGGATGGTCGACGACGACCGTCTCCATCTGCGATGGGTAGAGCGCGGTGGTCCGACCGTGTCCGCGCCGTCGTCGCGTGGTTTCGGCACGACGCTGATCGAGCAGAGTTCTAAAAGCCAGGGCGGCAGCGCCCGCATGCTGTTCGAAGCGGAAGGCGTCAGTTGGGATATCGCGCTGCCGTTGCCGCAAACCGCGATGCCCATCACATCGTTCGGAACGCTTTCGACGGGCCGGCCGGGTCTGGACCGCAATAATAGCGATCCGGAAAAACCGCAGGCGCTTCTGCTCGGCCGCCGCGTCCTGGTCATCGAAGATGAACCTTTGGTCGCGCTGATGCTGACCGACATTCTTCAGGATGCTGGCGCGGACTCGGTCCAGACCGTCGGGACGGAGCGGGAGGCGCTGCAGGCCATCGCCAATAGCGATGCGCATCTGGCCCTGCTCGATGCGAATCTCCATGGGCGGCCCGCCGCGGAGATCGCGGCCGCGCTGACCCGGCGCAGGATCCCCTTCGTGTTCGTGACCGGCTATGGGCGGGCCGGCGTGGCCAATTCGTTCAAGCACGTACCTGTCGTACCCAAGCCTTTCACCGATCAGCAGCTGCTGGATGCGATTGGCAGCATGATCCAGCCTAGTCCCGGCGTGGTGCGGCTCAAGTCCTGATCCGTCGCTCTTGAGCGGCGGCGCAAGTCATGCGCATTCTTGGGGATCGGGGACCCACAGGAAACGACTGATGCTGGATTACAAGAATCTCGTCGCCATCGACATCCACACCCATGCCGACGCGCCATGTGGCACGCCGGAATATGAAGACAAGGAAGATCTACGCCAGGGCATGAAGGCGTATTTCAAGTCGGATGGGCCCGAGCTCAGGCTCAACGAGATCGCGCAGTATTATCGTGAGCGCAAGATCGGCCTGGTGACCTTCACCGTCGACTGCGAGCATGAGATGGGCCACCGCCGCTACTCGAACGAGGAAGTGGCACGAATCGCGGCCGAAAATTCCGACATCATGATCCCGTTTGCCAGCATCGACCCGCACAAGGGCAAGCTCGGTGTGCGCGAGGCGCGGCGGCTGATCAAGGATTTCGGCGTAAAGGGTTTCAAGTTCCATCCCTCGGCACAGGGCTTTCTGCCCAACGACAAGATGGCCTATCCGCTGTACGAGGTGATCGCCGAGCACGGCCTGACGGCGTTGTTCCATACGGGACAGACCGGTGTCGGCTCGGGCATGCGCGCCGGTTTCGGCATCCGCCTGAAATACTCAAACCCGATGTATCTCGACGATGTCGCGGTCGACTTCCCCGACATGACCATCATCATGGCGCATCCCTCCTTCCCCTGGCAGGAAGAGGCGCTGGCCGTCTGCCAGCACAAGCCCAATGTCTATATTGACCTCTCGGGCTGGTCGCCGAAGTACTTCCCGCCGATTCTCGTCCGTTACGCGAACTCGCTGATCAAGAACAAGGTGCTGTTCGGCTCCGACTATCCGGTGATCTCGCCGGATCGCTGGATGAAGGATTTTGAGGCGATCGACATCAAGCCGGAAGTCCGCCCGCTGATCCTCAAGGAAAACGCGGTGAAGCTGCTGAAGCTCGGCGCGTGACGAGGGCCTGATGACGGGCAAGATCGACAAGGCGGCTGCGCGTCTCGTCCGCTACACCCTCAAGCAGGCAGTCGGCGGGTCCGGCGTTTCGTTTGTCGATGTGATCGTTGTCGAGGTGAGCGACAGCTATGGCGGCACCGGCCTTGGCTTTTCCTATGTGCTGGCGACCGACGGCGCGATTGCCCATAAGGCGGCGCAGGATCAACTCGACCGCTTCGTGCTGAATCAGCCGGCGATTCCGCCGCAGGCAAGCTGGCGGAAAATCTTCCAAAGCTTCAACCGCACCGGCCTCGGCCCCAACCTGATCGGCCTGGCGGCGATCGATGTTGCGCTGTGGGATCTACACGCCAAACGGCAGGGCGTTCCGCTCGGCGTGGCAATGGGCGGTGAGTCGCGTCTGGTCGATGTTTATGGCAGCGGGGGGTACACGGCAGGCCAGGCGCCGGCGCTGGCGGCGGAAGTTACCGCGCGTCATCTGGAACGCGGCTTCAAGGCAGTGAAGCCAAGGGTCAGCGGCGCGGCGGCCGATGCCACATTGCTGAAGTCCGTGCGAACGGCCTTGGGCGATAAAGGCCATCTGATGGCCGACGCGAACGAGAAATGCGACATCACCCGGGCGCGCTGGCTGCTGCAGGTGGCGCGCGATCAGGGCGCGTTGTTCGTCGAGGAGCCAGTGGCGTCGACATCCCTTGAAGGCTATCGCGCGCTGACCACGACCGGCGTGGCACTGGCCGGCGGCGAACATTTCCAGCAACGCGAAATCTTCGCCTCGCTGATGGCCGATCGCGTCCTCTCGGTCGCCCAGCCGGATCTCGCGATGATCGGTGGATTGACGCCGGTTCTGGATATCTGCGGCCTGGCCGATGCGCTTGGTGTCGTGGTCTCGCCGCATTTCCTGCCCGGCCTGTTCGTCCACGTCGCCGCCGCATCACCCAGCGTGAAGTGGCTGGAAGATTTCCCGCTGCTGGAGCCGATGTTCGAAGGCTGGCCGGCCCTCTTACGGTCCGGGCAGATGCAGCCGGGAACGGCTGCGGGGCATGGGCTTACGTTGAGCGAACAGTATCGTCGCTGACACCTCTTCCTTATCCTTCTCCGCGCTTGCGGGGAGAGGGAGGGGCCCAATCACGAAGTGATTGGGAGGGTGAGGTGTCGCCCCGGAGGACCCACCTCACCCGCTCGCTGCGCTCGCACCCTCTCCCCCCGCGGACGGGCGGGGAGGGTTTAAGAGTTACGCTGCCATCTTCATGACGGGCCCTGACGCGTCCGCGAGAGACCGCGACTTCAGCTCGCGGCCGAGGAACCGCCGCCGGTCGACGGGTCCCGGCAGCCACATCTTCTTGGTCATGTTGCGCTTGAAGCCGAAGCGCCCGTAATAGGGCGCGTCGCCAACCAGCACGACTGCTTCTTCACCTTGCTCCTTCGCCCGCGCGAGTGCGCCGTCCATCAGCGCCGCGCCGACACCCTGGTCCTGCCACGCTGGATCGACGGCGAGGGGGCCAAGGAGAAGTGCGCGGCGTCGCCCGATCAGCACCGGCCATAGACGGACGGTGCCGACCAGCGAGTCGCGGGCGAGGGCGACGAGCGACAGCCCCGGAACCGAGGCCTGCCCGTCGCGCAGGCGCTGACACGTCTTGTGCCAACGCTCCTCGCCGAAAGCGACGTCGAGCAGACGCTCGACCGCCGGCGCGTGTTCTTCCCGCTCTTCGACGAGCGTGACCACCTGCGTCACCTTCCTCAGACGCAGTAGGTCTTCAACGGCTCGAAGCCGTTGAACGCCACCGAGGCATAGGTCGTCGTATACGCACCCGTCGCACGGATCTCGAGCTTGTCGCCAATCTCGAGGTCGTCCGGCAGGCGATAGTCGGCCTTCTCATAGAGAATGTCGGCCGAATCGCAGGTCGGGCCGGCCAGGATCACCGGCGAAGGCGAGCCTTTCCGCGGCGACACGATCGGGTACTGGATCGCCTCGTCCATCGTCTCGGCGAGACCGCCGAACTTGCCGATGTCCAGGTACACCCAGCGCTTCTTGTCCTCGGCCGACTTCTTCGAGATCAGGACCACTTCGGTCTGGATCACGCCTGCCGAGCCCACCATCTGGCGGCCGGGCTCGACAATGATGTCGGGGATCCGGTTGCCGAAATGACGGCTGAGGCTGTCGTCGATCGCCTGGCCATAGGCCGGCATGCCGGGAATCGTGCGCCGATACCGGGTCGGGAAGCCGCCGCCGATGTTGAGCATGTTGAGCTGCACGCCCTTGTCCTCGCATTCGCGGAACAGCCACGCCGCCTGCGCGACAGCCGCGTCCCACTGCGCCGGGTCACGCTGCTGCGAGCCGACATGGAACGACACGCCGTGCGGGATGACGTCGCGCTTGGCTGCTTCGAGCAGCAGCGACTTCGCCATCTCCACGTCGCAGCCGAACTTCCGCGACAGCGGCCAGTCGGCATTGGCGCCGGAGGTGAGGATGCGGCAGAACACCTTGGAGCCGGGGGCGGCGTCCGAGATCTTGCCGAGCTCGGCGTCCGAGTCGAAGGCATAGAGCTTCACGCCGCGCTGATACGCAGCCGCGATGTCGGCTTTCTTTTTGATCGTGTTGCCGAACGAGAGCCGGTCGGCCGTGGCGCCGGTCGCCAGCGCCATGTCGATCTCGTTGATGCTCGCCGTATCGAACGACGAGCCGAGCTTCGCCAGCACCTTCAGCACCTCGGGCGCCGGGTTGGCCTTGACGGCATAGTAGATGTTCGCGCGCGGCACGGCCGTCCGCAGGCGGCGGTAGTTATCCGCCACCACGTCGAGGTCGACGACCAGGCAAGGGGTCTGCGGTCGCTGCTCGGCCAGGAACTTCTCGATCTTCTTGGTCATTGACTGGTTACTCCTTTCGCCGGCGCCGTCAGGCGACCCGGAAGTTCTTGAACTGCCACGGATCGGAAGCGTCGACCGCTTCCGGGAAGAGCACGCCGCGCCCATCCAGCGGGGTCCAGTCGGAATAGGCGCCGACCATGTCGCCGAGATACGGACCCGCGACCTCGAGGATCCGCGCATGATCCATGGCATCCGCCTCGACCACGCCCGCGTTCGGGTTCTCCATCGCCCACACCATGCCGGCGAGCACGGCTGCCGTGACCTGCAGGCTGGTGGCGTTGTTGAAGGGCGCCAGGGCGCGCGCTTCGTCGATCGACAGGCGCGAGCCGTACCAGTAGGCACCCTTCTTGTGGCCCATCAGCAGCACGCCGAGCTCGTCGATCCCCTTGGAGATCTCCGTCATCATCAGCCGCTTGCTGGACTGTATCGCCCAGTTCTTGCCCGCCAGCTCGTGCAGCGACAGAACCGCGTCGTCGCACGGGTGGTAGGCGTAGTGGACGGTCGGGCGATAACGCACGGTGCCACCGTCGCTCAACGAGTAGTAGTCGGCGATCGAGATCGACTCGTTATGCGTGACCAGGAAGCCGTGGAAGGCCCCTTCGAGCGGCGTCCAGGTGCGCACGCGCGTGGAGGCACCCGGGCGCATCAGATAGATGGCCGCGTCACAACCGAAGGCGTGACGGTGGGCGTCGTCCGGGAAGTGGCGCTCATGCGTGCCCCAGCCGAGCTCGGCCGGCTGCTGGCCTTCGCCAACGAAACCGTCGATCGACCAGGTGTTCACGAACTCGCCCGGCTTCTTCGGGGCGGTTGCCACCTGCGTGTCGCGCTCGGCGATGTGGATCACCTTCACGTCGAGGTCGCGCGCCAGCAGCGCCCAGCCGATGCGGTCGCGGGGCGTGCGGACCTGGTGCCCGGTGTCTTTCGCGATCTGGAGGAGGGCCTCCTTCACGAAGTGCGAGACCAAGCCGGGGTTCGCGCCATGCGTCATCACCGCCGTCGGTCCGCCCGCGTATTTCGGGGCAAGCGCCAGCGCGCTCTCGCGCAGCGCGTAGTTCGAGCGCTGCGAGGGCGAGAGGGAGAGGTCGGTGTAGCCGCCGGCCCAGGGCTCGACGCAGGTGTCGAGGTAGAGCGCGCCGACATCGTGGGCGAGCTCGACCAGCGCCACCGACGAGACGTCGACGGAGAGGTTGAGCAGGAAGTCGCCCTGGCGCAGCAGGCCGCCGAGCAGACTCCGGTAGTTGTCCTTGGTGACCGGTGCCACGCGGAACTCGACGCCGAGCGCATCCGCGACATCGCGGCCGCGCTCTTCGGCGGTCAGGATGAGGAGGTTCTCTTTCGGCATGTCGATATGCCGGAGAATGAGGGGCAGGACGCCCTGGCCGATGGAACCGAAGCCGAGCATCACAACGCGGCCGGAAAACTGGACATGCTTCTTCATTGGTCAAAACTCCTATCCGCAGACGCGCGCGAACTCAGACGCGCGGACGCACATTTCCTGAAGGCGCGCGTCTGCGGGGGCGGAGCCAGGCTCCGCAACGGGACAACGCGATGATTTAGAAAGAGACGAGGGAAACCAGGACCGGCCTAAGCTGCAGTCAAGCTGCAGCGAGTGCCGGTCATGGGTGGTTTACCCGTCGATGCGCGGAGAGGGCGCGTGCTGCTCGAAGAACATCGTATCCGTTCCCTTAAGGTGCCGGTCCACGGTTGACCGGCCTTTCCGAAAAGGACGCGTACACGTCGTTGCTTGTACCCACCGTTAAACGAGACGCGAACGGGGGCCTTGGCACGTGCGATTGGCGTCGAGGACCGTAAGTAAGGAATACATCCCCGCGTTACAAGACAAAACAACGCAGGTTGTGAGAATTTTTTATGACAGCACGCGAAGACGCTCGACAACGCGTGCGGCTACGTCGCGGTGACGAGATGGCACGCGACGCGTCCATGTGCCGGAAGCGCGACGGCCGGCGGTTCGCGTTGTGCGCAGAGGTCGAACGCATGCGGGCAACGCGTGTGAAAGCCGCAGCCGGTGGGCGGGTTGAAGGGCGAGGGCACTTCGCCGCTCAGCCTGATGCGGTCGCGTCGCGCGTCGGGATGCGCCGGCAGCTTCGCCGAGAACAGCGCCTGGGTGTAGGGATGCCGCGGCGCCGCGCGGATCGCGGCGCTGGGCCCGATCTCGACAATCCGGCCGAGATACATGACGGCGATGGTGCTGCAGAGATGGGCCACGACGTCGAGATCATGGGAGATCAGCACATAGCTCAGCCGGAACCGCTCCTGCAGGTCCTGCAGCAGATTGAGGATCTGCGCCCGGATCGAGACGTCGAGGGCGGAGACGGGTTCGTCGAGGATCAAGAGGCGGGGTTGCAGGGCCAGACCGCGGGCGATAGCGATCCGCTGCCGCTGCCCGCCGCTGAACTCATGTGGGTAGCGGTCGGCGAAGGCCGGGTTGAGACCGACGACGCTCAGGAGCTCGGCGACGCGGGCGCGGATCTCGGCGCGGCCTTTTCCTTCAACCTCCAGCGGCTCGGCAAGAATGTCGCGCACCCGCATGCGTGGATTGAGCGAACTGTAGGGGTCCTGGAAGACAGCCTGTACCTGGCTGCGATAGCGCCGCAGAGCAGGACCGGTTGCCTGCTGCACCTCCGCGCCGTCGAACACGATACGTCCGCCGGTGACGCTGTCCAGCCGCAGCAGCATGCGTGCCGTTGTCGTCTTGCCGCAGCCGGATTCACCGACCAGGCCGATCGTCTCGCCTTCGTTGAGGCTGAAGCTAACCCCGTCGACGGCGCGAATGACATGGCGGTTGCGCGGCCGCAACAGCGAGCCCGGCAGTGCGAAATGCTTCTGGAGGTCCTGGACGTCGAGCAGCGCCGCCGTCATGACGCCTCCGCCAACCAGCACCGCGCCGTTTGTCCGTCGGCAAACCGGGTTTCCGGCGGGGCTTCAACGCGGCAGCGGGACTGAACATCGGCGCAGCGCGGCGCGAAGGCGCAGCCCGGCGGCAGATCGGCGAGATCCGGCGGCTGCCCGTCGATGGTGCGCAGCCGCTTGCGCTCCGCGGCGCCGGGGATGGAGTCCAGCAGCGCCCGCGTATAGGGATGGCGCGGATGGTCGAAGATCTGCCGCACCGGGCCGCTCTCGACGATTCGCCCGGCATACATCACCAGCACGCGGTCGCACAGGCGCGCCACCACGCCGAAATCATGGGTCACGATCAGAAGCGCGAGGCCGGTCTTCGATTTCAGCTCATCCAGCAGATCCAGCATCTGTGCCTGCACGGTCGGATCGAGGGCGGTTGTCGGCTCGTCGGCGATGATGAGCCTGGGTTCGCACGACATCGCAATGGCCGCGACCACGCGCTGCAGCATGCCGCCGCTCATCTGATAGGGATATTGATCGAGGCGGCGCTCCGGCGAGGGAATGCCGACTGCCTGCAAGAGTTCGATGCAGCGGGTTTTCAGCGCGGCGCCGGACAGGCCGCGATGAATCCGCAGCGGTTCCGCGAGCTGATTGCCGATCGTATAGACGGGGTCGAGCGCCACCATCGGGTCCTGCAGGATCAGCGCGATGTCCCGACCGCGCCGTTCGCGGAGCCGGTGTTCAGGCTCCTCCAGCAGGTTCTGGCCCGAGAAGAGCACACGGCCGGTGACGTGACGCGCCGCCGCCGGCAGCAGGCGCGGAATGGCCAGCGCCGTCATCGTCTTGCCGGAGCCGGATTCGCCGACGAGGCCGACCGTCTCGCCCTGCCTGACAGCGAAGCTGACGCCGTCAACGGCGCGGACGACGCGCAGCCCGTCGCGATCCCCGAGATGGATTTTCAGATCCTCGACCTGCAGAAGCGGAGCGGTCATCAATCGTACCGCACGCGCGGGTCCACCACGCCGAACAGGAGGTCGACGGCCAGGTTGAGCGCGATGAGGAACAGCGAGGTCAGGATCACCCCGGCCTGGATCAGCGGATAGTCGCGATTGGCGATGGCATCCGCCATCGCGCTGCCGATGCCGGGCCAGCTGAACACGGTCTCGACGATGACGGCACCGCCCAGCAGATTACCAAGCTGGATGCCGCCCAGTGCCAGCACCGGGATCAGCGCGTTCCGCAGCGCATGCTTCCAGGCGATGGTCTGTTCAGGGACGCCTTTGGCGCGCAGGAACTTCACGTATTCCGAACCCAGCGTCTCCAGCATCGAGGAGCGCGTGATCCGCATGATCGATGCCATGGTGAAGAGGGCCAGCGTCCCCGCCGGCAGGATCAGATGCAGCATCCCGTCACGGCCGCTGGTCGGCAGCCAGCCGAGGATGACGGCAAAGATCAGGATCGCCATGATGCCGATCCAGAAATTCGGCATCGACTGGCCCAGTACGGCGGTCATGCGTACGGTTGCGTCGATCCAGGTGCCGCGCCGCCGCGCCGAGACGATTCCCAGCAGTAGGCCGAGCGCGGTACCGGCGGCGAAAGCGGTCAGCGCCAGCTGCAGCGTGGCCGGCAGACGATCCAGGATGATCTCCATCGCCGGCCGGCGATAGCGGATGGAATCCCCGAAATCGCCCTGTGCCAGATCGACGACGAAGCGCTGGTACTGCACCCAGACTGGCCGATCGAGGCCGAGCTCCGCGCGGATCACCGCAAGCTCCGGTTCCGTCGCATCCTGCGGCGCGATCAGCAGCACCACGTCGCCGGACAGCCGCGCCGCAACGAAGACAAGCATTGTTACGCCAATGATGGTGATCAGGGCGAGGCCGAGGCGGCGGAGAATATAGCGTGCCATCGACGTCCTAAAGCTGGCGCTGCCGCGGATCGAGCACGTCGCGCAGCCAATCGCCCAGCAGGTTGGCGCCAAGGACCGTGATGGTGATCGCAAGGCCCGCGAAGGTGGGTATCCACCAGGCCGTGGCGAGATAGGCGCGTCCCTCGGCGATCAGCAGGCCCCACGCCGAATCCGGCGGCTGGATGCCAAGACCGATGAAGGTGATCGACGCTTCGATGATCAGCGCGCGGCCGAGCTGCAGGGTGATGAGCACCACGCAGGTAGCAAGCAGGTTCGGGAAGATATGGCGGGTGAGGATGCGGAAATTGCTGCAGTTCGCCACACGCGCCAGCGCGACATATCCCTGTTCGCGGATCACCAGCGCCTCGCCGCGCACCACCCGCGCATAATCGGCCCAGAAGACCAGCGCGATGCTGGCCACGATGGTCACCAGCCCGCCACCGATGGCGGCACCGATCAGGATGGTCAGGAGGATGGCCGGGATCGACATCTTCACGTCGACCAGTCGCATGATGATATTGTCGATCCAGCCGCCGAAATAACCTGACGCCATGCCGGCCGGGATGCCGATCACCGCGGCCCCAAGCACGCCCATGATCGCGACGATCAGCGCGACCCGGGCGCCTTCGATCAGGCGGCTCAGCAGGTCGCGGCCGAACTGGTCGGTGCCCAGCAGAAAGGACCAGTTGCCGCCGTCGAGCCACGCCGGCGGCTTGCGCACCATGGCGAAGTTGATCGTCGTCGGGTCATGCGGATAGAGCCACGGGCCAAACAGGCCGCACACCACCACCGGTGCCAGCAGGACGATCGGCAGCCAGGGCAGGCGGCGCGCCAGCCGCCACCATCGCCCCGCCGGCCGGCGTTGCGCGGCCCCGAGTTCCCTAGCCGCGACGCCGGACATGTTACCGAACAGTGACGTTCTTCAGATACATCAGCGGAAAGGTCCGCCGTGTCGGCGTGAAGTCGACATTGGCCTTCATCGAATACACCGCGACCGTGTTCCAGATCGGAATGGTCCCCACGTCCTCATGCAGCGTCTTGACCGCGGCTTTGGTGAGTTCCGCGCGCTTGGCGCTATCCGGTTCACTCGCCGCCATCTCGAACTGCTTGTCGAACGTGGCATTCTTGTAGAGCGAGAAGGCGGAGCCGGAGTAATAGGCGACCGACAGTACATCGATAGGATCGAGATTGGCCATCGGCATATGGGCGATCGCGACGTAGTTCACGTTCTCGTCGGTGCGCGACTTGCGGACGAGATCCATCATCTGTCCGGAATCCAGCGCCTGCACCTGCGCATTGATGCCGACCTGGCGGAGATAAAGGACGACAGCCTCGGCGGTTTCGCGGCCACCCTGATAGGTGCCGGCCCAATAGTTGAGCGGCAGGGAGAAGCCGTTGGGGAAGCCGGCCTCGGCGAGCAGGCGCTTCGACAGCGTCGGGTCGAAGGCGTAGTTCTTGAGATCGGGATCGTAGCCGATCTCACCTTGTGCGAGGCGCGGGGCGCGCGTCGGGATGCCGTTGAACAGACCTTTGACAATGGACTCGCCGTCGATTGCATGCGCGATCGCCCTGCGGACCCGCGCATCGGCCCAGGGGGTCTTTGGATTCGCGAAGGGGAACTGGATCGACAGCGTTGGATGTACCGGCACGCCTACGGTCTTGAACCCGGCGCGCTTGAGCTCCTCCACATTGGCGTAGGCCGTGTTCATGATGATGTCGACTTCGCCGGCGCGCAGCTGCGACACGCGTGTGGTGTCTTCTCTGGTGATGACGAAGCGCGCCTTCTTCACCTGCGGCTTGTCGCCCCAGTAGCCGTCGAACGCCTCAAGCTCAAGCGATTGGCCCGGCCGGTAGCTGACAAACTTGTACGGGCCGGTTCCGACGGGCTTGTCGACGAAGTCCTTCTCGCCGACCCGGTCGAAATAGGCCTTGGAGACGATGAACAGCGAGCGTCCCGTCAGGAAGCTCGCGTCAAACTGTTTGAACAGGAAGCGGACGGTCTCGTTATCAGGCGATTCCACCTTGTCGAGCAGTCTTCCGCGTCGCGCGTATTGCGGGTTTTTCTCCATCAACCGCTGATGGCTGAACAGAACGTCCTGTGCCGTCATCTCGTCGCCTGAGTGAAACTTCACGCCGCGCCGCAGCTTGAATTCGATCATCTTGCCGTCGGCCGACGTGGTCCAGGGCGCCAGGGTCGGTACGACATCGCCGTTGAGGTCGATGCCCCAAAGCGTTTCGACAACATTTTCCATCGTCGGACGGACGCTGGGGCTGTCGCGCGTGCTGGTGAGATCCAGTGTCGACGGCTCGTGATTCAGGCCGACGGTAATCGACTGTGCGCCGGCGCCCGTTGCCAGTCCGGCTGCAAGAATCAGGGCGAGTCCTGTCGCCCTAAGCGAATTCTGCGTCTCCATCTGTCCCTCCCTGTATCTGTCTTGTTTTTAAGCAGGCGACGATCGTCCGAACTCAGTCTGGCGCCGGATCGTCGAAGTTTTCAAGAATTCCGACTGTCTTGCGCAGCAGGACAAGCAGGCGCCCGCGCTCCACCGGCGAAAGCCGATCCAGCATGCGCATCTGTGCCCGGCGGGCATCCGGCATGACCTTGGAAATGACCGCGCGCCCGCGCGGCGTGATGGTGATTATCCGCGCGTTGCGGCGCTGGCGCGGATCGTTGGCGGCGGCGTCTTCCCATGTGACCCAGCCGCGGGCGACCAGTGTCCGCAGGGTCAGACTGATCTGCGCCTTGTCGATGGTCGAGAGCTGCACGATCGCGCTGTAGCTCGTCGGCGAGAATTCCGCGATCGAGTTGAGCACGCGCCACTCCGGCAGGCTGATCTTCGCCCGCTCCAGATACAGGGGCAGCAGCTTCGTCTTGGCGAGCGCGCCAAGGCGGGTGAGCAGGAAGCTCGGGAAATCAGTGACCTGAAGCCGCTCTCCGTTGCGACCCGGATCCTGCCAGGTCGAACCGCCCAGTAGCGGCTCGGCGGCGCTTTTGCGTCTGGCTTTCATCCCAATGGCTCGTTCCACTTGCCTGTTTTGTGAGGCTGATTGGTTGTGTTGACAACCATACAAACCTAGGCGCATTTTTGCGCGAAATCGGCGGTTCCGGCAATTGAATTCTCAGCCGTGCCGCTTAGGGAGGTTGCCATGGCCATTGCAGCGCGCGCAGAAGCCCCTATCGGAACGATCGTCGCGGGGCGGCCGATGCCGGAATTCCGCCGTATCCGCGTCACGCCGATGACGGGCGCCTGCGGAGCCGAGATCGAGGGTGTCGATCTGCGGCAGCCGATTGACGAGGCAACGCTTTCTGAGATCATGCTCGCCTTCGAGCATTTCCTGGTCATCGTCTTCAAGGGACAGGACATCACGCCGGAGCAGCACAAGGCGTTTTCGCGGGCCTTCGGCGAGATCACCGAACTGCCACAGGCGCCGATCTATCCCGGCCATCAGGACATGCAGGAAGTGCGGCGCGAGGCGCACGAGCCGGTGTCGGTTGTGCCATTCGAGCGGTTTCATACCGACAGCCCGTTCCTGCCGGGACCGCCGCGCTGCATCATCATGCGCGCCCTCGACGTGCCGAAATATGGCGGCGATACGGCTTTCGCCAATATGTATCTTGCCTACGACATGCTGTCGGACGGTCTGAAGAAGATCGTGGACGATCTGCGGGTCGTCTACACGGCGCGGGATCTGTGGTCGAAGAATGCCAAGCTCGACAAGGACAAGCAGCTACGCCTGCGCGAGACGCATTCCTTTACGGACGATGAGCTGGAGAGCACGCATCCGGCCGTCCGCCGGCATCCCCGCACCGGCCGCAAGGCACTTTATGTGACGTCAGCCTATTTCAAGCGCTTCGAGGGATGGAACGAGGCCGATAGCCGCGCGCTGATGGACTACCTCGTCAAATTTCCCGAGCGGCTGGATGTGCATTGCCGCGTGCGCTGGGAACCCGACACGCTGATCGTCTGGGACAACCGGTTCCTGCAGCACCGGGGCATTCATGACTACGAGAACGAGCGCCGGCACCTGATCCGGACGACGATTCTTGGCGAACGCCCCGCCTGAAACTCAGAGCAGCTGGTAGTACCAGAGATACAGAAGTTCCGGGTGGCGCTCGCCGATGCCGATGAAAACATGGCGCGTCAGCCAGTCATATTTGCCGACCGGCGCCTCGAACACGGAGTAGGTGCGGAAATAGTATTGATGCGCGTCGATGAGCTCGGTCATCAGGCGCGGCTTCAGCTCCGGCGGAATGACGCGATAGCCGGTGTTGCGGATGTTGATCAGCACGCCGTCGTCGGTTTCCATCGAGTAGCGCGCATCGATTGAGTCGACGCCATCGGGGCGGATCAGCGGCCATTCGGTGCCGCCCGGCAGGATCTTCGCCTTCAGGCGCGGCCCTTCGGCATCGCCGCCCGCGACGCCGACGCTCAGCCGCACGCCGCCGCCATGAAGATCGCCCAGCCGCCGCGCCGGAACCGTCTGGACCCGCGTCTGAAACGCGAACTCCAGCTGCGGCTTCATATCCGGCAGCCATATCGGACGGTGTTTGTCCGTAAGCGTGATCGGTGCGACTTCAGCCATCGTCTTATCCTCCCGGGATGATCAGGAGGAGTGTTAGCGCATCGCGATTGCGTCGGCACGCAAATTTCACGCAAAGAAAAACCGCCCGCACCTTACGGCGCGGGCGGCTTCTCATTCTCTAGCGACAGTTAGGCAACGTAGCTGAGATTAATGCTGCTCGGCAGGGTGACGCCCGTGAGGGTGACGCCGGCGCCGCCGCCGAAGTCGAGCAGGGTGTTGCCGTTCGAGGCCGTGATTGTCACGGCACCCGAAGCGATGCCCTTCAATTCCAGCCGGTCCTGGCTCGCGTTGAAGTCGCTGATCGTTGCATGCGCCCCGGCGAGGAAGTTGAACACATCGGCACCAGCACCGCCGGTCAGCGTCACTGCGCCGGTCGTCTGCGTGTCGATGCGGTCATCGCCGTCACCGCCGTTGACCGTGCCCAGGGATTGGGCGGCGATCGTCAGGGTGTCGTTGCCGGCACCGCCCATGATCTCCGTCCGGCCCAGAGCGTCGCCCGAGAACAGCACCGTGTCGTTGCCGTCTCCCGCCGCGATCTTGACCGTGTTGTCGGCCAGGCTGTTGCTGTAGCCGTAGACCTGGATGTTGTCATCGCCGCCGCCGGTCGACACGTTGCCGCGCTTGACCCCGGTCACCATGACGGTGTCGGCGCCGTCGCCCGTCGTGAGCTCCGCATCGACGAAGTTCTCGACCGTCAGCTTGCCGCTCGCCGTCGTGTTGACGATGGCATTCTTCACGTCGTTCCAGGCGCCGTTGTTCTTGACGGTCATGCCGCCGGTGGCGTCGTACGACACCGTGACATTGGCCGTCGAGACGGCACCGGACAGGTCCATCTGTGCTGCGTTGTAAGTCGCCGATGTCCCGTTGGCAGTGACGTTGGCGGTGAAGCTGTCCGACGTGTCGAGGGCGACGATGCCGTTGGTCAGAATCGCCTTGAACATGCTGGACGCTTCCGTCGCTGGTCCGTTGGTCACCGGGGGCGTCGTCGGCGCGGTGCCGACATTGGAGAACACCGCGGCGTTCTGGTCATGCGACCAGACCCGGACGTAGTCGATCTTGTACTGCGTCTTCGTCCAGTCGGTGGTGGCGTCGGGCGAGCCCGGCCAGTTTCCGCCGACCGCGAGGTTGAGCAGCATGTACATCGGCTTGTGCATGTCGCTTGGCGTATTGCGCGAGAACACCGCCTGGCCGTCGAAGTAGAAGGTGATCTTCTGCGCCGTCCAGTCCACGCCGTAGGTGTGGAAGCTCTTGGACAGGTCGACACCCGTGTTGGTGCCGGTGCCGGCATTGCCGTCCTTGGTGTGCAGGGTGGTGTAGAGCGTGGTCGGCTGGTTGCCGATGTACTCCATGATGTCGATTTCCGGCGGCCACGACTTGTCGGTCGCCAGCATCCAGAAGGCCGGCCAGATGCCCTTGCCGGCCGCCATCTGCGCCCGCATTTCGAAATAGCCGTATTGCTGGCTGAACGAGCCCGCGGTGGTCAGCTCGCCCGAGATGTAGTTGTAGCCATAGAGCGCCGGTTTGGCCCAATCCGGCGTCTTGCTCGCCGTGATCGTGACGACGCCGTCCTGCACCGAGAACGGGTTGAGGCCGAGACCCTTGTAGTCAGCGTCCACGTACCACTGCAGCTCGCCATTGCTTGAGAGCGTGCGGTTACCCCAGCCATCCCAAGTCTGCCAGATGTTGCCGGCACTCGCCGCCGTTCCCGTCCGCAGGCTGAGGCTGTTGAACTCCTCATCGAAGGTCAGCTTCATGCCGGTGAGCGGCGCGTTCGGCGACGGCAGTGTCGGGGCTGGTGCCGGGGTTGGCGTCGGCGCGGGCTCCGGCGTCGGTGTCGGATCCGGGACCGGTACCGGATCCGGTGTCGGCTCCGGAACCGGCTGCGGCCACGACGTACCGTCTGCGAAGGTGATGGCAAGCGTGCTCTGGGTGATCGTCGCACCGGTGAGCATGATGCTGGCGCCGTTGCCGAGGTTGATGCGCGTACCATTGCTCTCGGCCGATAGCGTAACGCCGGAGGCGCTGACGCCGCTCAGCGTGATTTTATCTTCCGCCTGATTGAAGTCGGTGATGGTGGCGCGGACGTCCTTGGCCATCTTGTAGATGTCGGACCCCGCACCGCCGGTCAGAGTCACCGCCGCGGCGCCGGAGGCCGTGAGCGTGTCGTTGCCGGCGCCACCCATGATCGTCGCCTTGGTATTGGCGGCGCCCGAGAAGGCGATGCTGTCATTGCCGTCGCCGGTGGCGATGGACATGACGTTCTCTTCTGTGGCGTTGCTGAAGGCGCTGACCGTGACAGTGTCGTTGCCGGTGCCGGTCGTGATCGCGCCGCGCTTGGCATCGGTCACCTTGACCGTGCTGTCGCCGCCGTTGCCCAGCGTCACGCGGGCATCGACGAAATTGTTGATCGTCACGCTGCCGTTGGAGGCGTGATTGATGATGGCGTTGCGCACCGAGCTCCAGGCGGCGTTGTTCTTCACCGTGACGCCACTGCTGGCGTCATAGGCGACGGTCACGCTCGCCGACGAATCCGTGCCGGAAAGCTTCATCTGGGTGCTGTTGTAGGTGGTCGACGTGCCTGCGACCGTGACGCCTGGCTTGAAGCTGGACGTCATATCCAGCGCGTTCATGCCGTTGGTCAGCGTGACCGCAGGCCCGGTGCCGATGGTCGGAGCGGGTGTTGGCGTGGGTGTCGGGGTCGGTGTTGTCGTCGGGATGCTGGTCGCCGCTTCGACGACGATGTTGGCTGATGTGATTTGGGCGACCGTCTTGCCTTCGATCATCACAAACTGGTTGTTGCCGAGATCGATCCGCACATCGCTACCGACTTGGGTCATCTTCGACTGGACCCCGGCGAAGCCCTGCAGGCCGTAGCCGAGCAGGTCGATCTTGTCGATTTTGGTGCCGGTCGTCTTGAACCCGGTTACCCAGGTGACGCTGCCCGCCTGTTTGGTCGCCACGAACACGTTGGCGCCGCTGCCGGACTGCAGAACGTCGTTGCCGCCGCCGGTGATGACGCGGTTGTCGCCGTCCTTGGCGATGATGAGGTTGTTGCCGCTGTTGCCGGTGCCGGTGTTCTTGCCGGTGCCGAGCAGATAGAGGTTCTCGAGATTGGCTGACAGCGCGTAGCTGCCCCAGGTCTTGACGGTGTCGCGCCCGCCGCCCGCCGCCTCGACGATCTTCGTCGTGTGGTCGTAGACGGTGTACCAGTCATCGCCGCCGCCGCCCGCCAGCGTCACATTGGACGCCAGCGCCTGCAATTCATCTGCGCCGCTTGTGCCTGTCAATGTGGAGCCAGTCTTCTTGGTGGTGGAGAGCTTGGTGGTAGATGCGCTCTTCGCGTAAATGGGTGCAGCCATGACAATGGTCCTCGTTCAAATGAAGATCGATGTCATGAACGGTATGAGCGGTTCCGACATCGACGATGTACCGATCTACCGTTTAGAAAAAAATCGACGTGAAACGGGTGCGCAAACGCACTCGATCGCGCAATCACCAGGAAAAATTTTCTCAGTGCGCAATCGACATCAAACAGAAGCGGCAAAAATTTCCGCTAAAGTGAATAAAGCGTTACGACTAACGCGCGTTTAAGGCAGCAATGACGCGGTTAATGACGTGCGAATCGATTCTGAAAATCGCGACTCGAATCAAGTCGTGCAGCGGTAAGGGAAAATCCCGGCACAGAAAAAACGGCCGCGGCATCTGATACCGCGGCCGTGGTTAACGTGAGGCGTTATTGGCTTCAGCGTAGCTTCGCGGCAATCGTCGCGACGTGCTTGCCCTGGAAGCGCGCGCCGTCGAGTTCGATGGCGGACGGCTGACGCGAGCCGTTGCCGTCGGCGATAGTCGAGGCGCCGTACGGCGAGTTCCCCATGACTTCGCCGACACCCATCTGTCCCTGGAAGGCATAGGGCAGACCGACGATCACCATGCCGAGATGCAGCAGCACCGGGTGGAAGGTGAGGATGGTCGATTCCTGTCCGCCATGTTGGGTGGCCGTCGAGGTGAAGACCGAGCCGACCTTGCCGACCAGCTTGCCCTGCATCCACAGGCCACCGGCCTGATCGAGGAAGTTCTTCATCTGCGCCGTCATGTTGCCGAAGCGGGTCGGCGTGCCGAAGATAATGGCGTCGTAGTCAGCCAACTCGGCGACCGTGGCGATGGGCGCCTTCTGGTCAAGCTTGAAGCCGGACTTCTTCGCGACGTCTTCCGGCACGAGCTCCGGCACCCGCTTGATGACGGCCTCGGCGCCGGCCTGTCGCACACCCTCAGCGACGGCATTCGCCATCGTCTCGATATGGCCGTAGGACGAATAATAGAGAACGAGAACTTTGGTCATGGTCGTGTCCTTGTCGGTGTTCTGTTGCGTGTCTGTGTCGAGGGTTACGGGAGATCGAAGACGAGGACTTCCGCGCCATCGGCGTCGGCCTTGATCGTCACCTTGCTCTCCGCCTTCAGTGCGATGCCGTCGCCGGCTTGCACCTGCTCGCCGTTCACCGTGGCCTTGCCGCGCGCCACCTGGACCCAGCCATTACGGCCGGGCTTGAAGCCATGCGCGACCTCTTCGCCGGTGTTGAGCAGCGTCGCGTAGAGATCGACGTCCTGATGGATCACAAGCGACCCGTCGCGGCCGTCCTTCGATCCGACCAGCCGGAGCTTTCCGCGCTTCTCCGCGTCGGTGAACGCCTTCTGGTCGTAGCGCGGCGCAATGCCGTCCTTGTCCGGGATCACCCAGATCTGCAGGAAATGCACCGGCTTCTCGCCCGAGTGATTGAACTCGCTGTGGCGGATGCCGGTGCCGGCCGACATGATCTGCACGTCACCGGGACGGATGACGGACCCGGTCCCGATGCTGTCCTTGTGCTCCAGCGCGCCGTCGAGAACATAGGAGATGATCTCCATGTCGCGATGGCCGTGCGTAGGGAAACCCGCACCCGGCTTCACGCGATCCTCGTTGATCACGCGCAGCGGGCCGAAGCCCATGAAATCGGGATCGTGGTAGTGGCCGAACGAGAAGGTGTGCTTGCTGTCCAGCCAGTCGATCTTCGCCGCACCACGGTCTTCTGCGTATCTGACGTCCAACATGATCGTGCTCCTTTCGGAAAGAGTTGCAGTGTTGGGAGTGAATATGAGCGGTTCCAGCGAACGAACAATCCGCCCGGATGGAACAGCTCTGTCCACAATTTGTGGACAATAACTTACTGAAAATACTAAATTCATGGCTGAAACCACGGGAAGTCAGGCATGGACAAGCTCACCAGCCTCCGGGCGTTCGTGAAGGTCGTGCAGACCGGCGGGTTTTCCTCCGCCGCGCGGGCCATGCGCCTGTCGCGCTCGGCGATCAGCAAATACGTAATGGATCTGGAACAGGAGCTGGGCGCCCAGCTTCTCAACCGCACCACGCGCAAGGCCAGCCCGACCGAGAACGGCACCGCGTATTACGAGCGGGCGCAGGCCATCCTCGCCGAACTCGAGGATGCCGATCTCGCGGTGAAGCAGCTGCAGGGCGAACTGCGCGGTTCGCTGCGCATCAACGCGCCGATGTCTTTCGGCACCCTGCATCTCGGTCGCGCCATCGCCGATTTCATGGAGCAGCATCGCGACCTGCGGATACAGCTGGTGCTGGGCGACGAGATGATCGATCCGGTGCAGGCCGGCCTTGATGTCACGCTCCGCATCGGCGACCTGCAGCCCTCCAGTCTGATCGCGCGCCGGATCGCGCCGGCCGATCGCGTCATCTGCGCGTCACCGGCATATCTGAAACGGCGCGGCACGCCGCTTCATCCCAACGACCTGCGCCGCCATGACTGCCTGGCTTACGGCCAGACCACGTCGGGTAATCAGTGGAAGCTGACGGGCCCGGACGGCGATCACACGATCGCAATCACCAGCCGACTCTGCGCCAACAACGGCGAGGTCCTGCGTGACGCGGCGCTCAAGGGGCACGGGATCGTGGGACTGCCGACCTTCATCGTCGGCGCCGATCTGCAGGACGGCCGGCTGCAGACGGTGCTGCCGGAATACAAGGTGCCGCCGCTGTCGCTCTACGCGCTCTATCCGCCGAACCGCAATCTCTCGCTGAAGGTCCGTACCTTCATCGACTTCATGGTCGCCCGTTTCGGCAAGCGGCCATACTGGGATCTGGTGAAATAAGCGGCAAAACGACCTGTGGCGTCGCGCGCTTTTTCAGGCGAGAGTTGTTGTACGGTACGCTAAGCCTCGTCTGAGGGGGGGGGACGCCGATGGCTGGTCGCCTTTGGTCCTTCCGGAAAATCCTGATCGTGGGTTATCCGGTCGCGATCCTCATGACCGCAATGACGATCCTGGCCGCGACTTATCTTGTGGCACAGGATGCCCTGCGCGCCGCCGCGCGGGATGCAATGCGCGGCGCGTCCGATGTCGTGGTCGCGAAGCTTGAATCGTTCCTCAATCCCGCCGAGCGGGTCGTCGAGACCACGACCAGCCTGCTGGCCAGCCGCGAAATCGTCTGGAGCGACTACAATGCGTTGGAACGCCAGTTCCTCGCGCATCTGAGCGCGATGGACGGTGTCGACGGTCTCTACTTCGCGACGTCGAAAGGCGATTTTGTCTATGTCACCCGCCATGATGCGGACGGGGCGCGCTATCTTTCGAAATTCATCGGCGGCGCGGGCGGAGATCGTGTCGCGCGTATCCGTTTGCGCGGCAGCGACTTCGGCCCATTGGACGAGCGGCGCGACGAAACCGATCTTTTCGATCCACGGACCCGTCCCTGGTATGCCGTCGCTACGCAAACGGCAGGCTGGACACAACCTTATATCTACTACACGGCCCTCCAGCCCGGCGTGAGCTTCGTCAAGTCCGTGCCCTGCGGCGCGGATCTGCTGTGTGTCGTCGGTATCGATGTGTCGCTCGCGGCGATGTCGGATTTTCTGGCGACTCTCCAGGTTGGAATGAGTGGCGGCGCGGCTTTGATCACCGACGATGCACGCCTGCTGGCCGCGCGCGGCGCTGAAGAGGCGTTCCGGAGCGTGCAGCGGATCGGCGCTGACCCGGTGCTGCCGCCGCTGTCCGCCTTTCCTGATCCGCTGGTTGTCGGTGCCGTCAGCGCGATGATGCAGGGGGACGCCCTTGCAACGGTGCAGCGCACGGCGACGTTCCGGCGCGACGGCCATGTCTATCTTGCGGCGCTGGCGCCGGTCAGGATCGCCGACCTGCCATGGTTCGTCGCGACCTATGTTCCGCAGCGGGATTTTTTCGGATGGTTCGAGGATCTCCAGTCGCATGCGGCGCTCGCCGCGCTTGTCGTGGCGTTGCTGGCAACGGTGCTTGCGCTGCTCTTCAGCCGGTGGCTGACGGCGTCGCTATCCCGCATCGAGGATCGTGCCCGCGCCGCCGCGACCCCTGAAGGACCAGCTCCGCCGTCGAGCAGTCTCAGGGAATTCCGGACGATCGAGACGGCGATTCTCGATGCCTTCAACGAACGCCGGAAGGCGGAAAAGACGGCGCTGGTGGCGCTGGAAATGTCGGCGCATGCCAACCAGGCGAAGATCGATTTCCTGGCGCATATGAACCATGAACTCCGCACGCCGCTGAACGCCATTCTGGGCTTTCTCCAGCTTCTGCAGATGCAGCTCGCCGGCAGTCTCGGCGCGCGCGAGCAGAGCTACCTGCACGACATCGACGTGGCGGCACATCATCTTTCCGATGTGATTGCGGCGGTCATCGATATTGCCGCGGCGGAGGACGGTCGACTGACGCTCAATGAGAGCGCGGTTCGCGTGACGGATACGCTCGCGGCAGTCTGCGGCATTCTCGCGCGGTCCATCGAGGACAAGCATCTGGTCCTGAGTGTCGAGGCCGATCCTGCGCTGCGCCTGCGGGCCGATCCGGTCAAGCTTCGGCAGATCGTCCTGAATCTGCTCTCCAACGCGGTCACATATTCCGGCGACGGCGGCACCGTCGTGATTCGCGCCTCTGTGGAAACACACTATGTCTCGCTGTCGGTTCAGGATAGCGGGTCCGGCATGACCGCCGAGGAGACGCGACGCGCCCTCGAGCCGTTCTCACGGATCGCGGCAAATCCCTATGTTGCGGGAAGCGGCGGGCTTGGCCTCGGGCTCACGATCGCGCGGCTCCTGGCGGAACTTCACGGGGGGACGATCGCGCTGACCAGCAAGCCCGGTGTCGGAACGACGGCCAGCGTCCGCCTGCCGCTCGAACGGTTGCATGTCACCGACCCGGCCGGCGTGGAACCCGCCTGACAGCGC
This sequence comes from Alphaproteobacteria bacterium, assembly GCA_965279355.1. Lineage (GTDB taxonomy): Bacteria > Pseudomonadota > Alphaproteobacteria > CACIAM-22H2 > CACIAM-22H2. The sequence goes on from OZ257155.1 coordinate 3,597,290, forward strand.
GTGTTCTGGTTAAACGAGTTTTTCTATCCGTCACCCCGCGCTTGACGCGGGGTTCATCGTGCCGATTGAGCCATGGGCCCCGCATCAAGTGCGGGGTGACAGAAAGAGGCGTCAGTCGAGATTGCCCGCTTCGCCGATCAGGCAGCGCCAGATGTGGCGGGTGTGCTTCTTGCGGTCGTAGTCGGTGGCGCTGTGGAACAGGCCGCGATTGTCCCAGATCAGCAGGTCGTTCTTGCGCCACTGGTGCAGGTAGCGGAACTGCGTCGAGGTCGCGTAGGCGCTAAGGTCATCGATCAGCTTGATGCCCTCTTCCTCGGGCATGCCGACGACGCCGGCGCAGCCGGTTGAGGAGAAGTGCAGCCACTTCCGCCCGTTATAGGGATTGGTGTCGCAGACCGGCATCGGCACCTTCTCCGCCGCGAAGGCTTCCTGTGCCTCGGTCAGCGGCACGTCGTAGGGATGATCGTCGATGCCCTTGGCCGCCAGCATCTTGAGCCGCTTGCGGTATAGGTAGCCGTAGGAGTAGAGGCTGGTGAGCGTCTCGAGATAGGCGCGGCGCTCCGGCGGCAGCGATTCATACGCGCCGTACATGCTGACGAATCCGGTATGGCCGCCTTCGCTTGGCACTTCCAGGCCGTAGAGGGCGGTATGCGAGGTGATGAGGCCTGGGCTCATCAGATCCGTGTGCCAGCCGAGCCCTTCATAGGCATTGCCCATCGCCTTGCCTTCGTCATCCTTCTTGTTGGTCAGGACGTAGATCTCCGGCGCTTCGGGCAGGCGGAACTGTTTGAGGATGTGGCGTTGCGGTTCGCCGAACAGTCCGGCGAAGCGCACCATGTCCTGCGGCGCCAGATCCTGATCGCGGAACACCAGCAGCTGACAGTCGCGCAGGTAATCCTTGATCGTCTCCGTATGCGCGTCGGTCAGCGTGCGGACATCAAAGCCCTTCACCTCGGCGCCCAGCACCTGCGACAGCGGCTCGGGCGAGAAGGGCAGGCTGGCGGTCAGCTTGGCTTTCGCCTGGATGGCCATCGGCGCGGTGGAGATCGCAGTCATGTCGGCTCCCATCGTTTTGTCCGTCGTGATGGACAAAAAGATGCAAGCGGAGGGCCACGTGAAACCGCTGAAATCGCGCGGATTTCCGCGGGGCCACGACAACGGTCGCCATGCTGGCAGGCAATCCCTGTCCGGTGCTTAGGCAGCGTGGCGGGATGTTCTGTTTTTGCGGTGGCGGCGTTCTCAATCCCCACTGTCATCCCAGCGAAAGCTGGGACCCAGCCGTTGGGTGTCAGCCAGAAGAACGTTCCGGCGTCACTGCGTAGAAATTGCACCACCTGGGTCCCAGCTTTCGCTGGGATGACGGGAAGTGTGTTGCGTCAGATGCGGGCGTCAGGCGTGAGCCGGCGCCTTGCTCTCGGCGAGCATGCGGCCGTAGCCGTCGAGCTTGCCGGTTTCGCCGGTGAGCCGCACCGCGGTCCAGAAGGCGGACTGGGTCGAGGTGACGACGGGAATTCCGTGCTTCGTCTCGATCGGTCTGGCGCAGCCCAGCGTGTTGAGGCCGCCGCAGGAGATCAGCACGCCATCGGCTTTTCTCGCCTTGTCGATGGCGGCGTCGGCCAGCACCAGGATGTCGTCCTGCGTCTTGCTCTGCGCGCCGCCCTGGCCGCCGAAGCTGGTGATGCCGAAGCTTTCCACCGACAGCACGTCGAAATCGTTCTCGCGCAGGAACCCGGCCAGCGCCTCGTTCACCACATCGGAATAGGCGGTGGCGAGGGCCACGCGGTTGACGCCGACCGCGCGCAGCCCGTCGACGACGGCCTGGCTCATGGACGACACCGGCAGGCCGGTGACCTTGCGGGCCTGATCCACCAGATCGTCATGGAATTTCTTGCCGCGATAGAAGGTGAGCGACGTGCCCATCAGCATCACCGCCTCGACATTCTGCTTCGCGAGATATTCGGCGCCGGGGATGATCTTGCCGACCGCGTCGTCATAACCCTTGGGCGTCATCGAGGTGACGCCGGTGCCACGCGGCACGAAGTCGATCCCCGGATACATCACCGGCCCTTCGGGCGGCACCTTGTCTTCGGCATAGGGAACGACGAGGCCGATGCGGTGCTTGGTGCTGGTCATGAGGGCGGGCTCCCGAAGGTTTTGTTTCGAGCGGAGTTTAGCCCGAACCACCCCTGCTTCGTCACCCTCGAAGCGAATCTCGTGCCTTTAGGTCTTGGTGCGCTCGCCGCTGACCGGAGGATGTACCGGCGGGGTGCGGGTCAGCGCGTCGAAGCCGTAGCGGTTCATCGCGCCGAAGGCGGGCATGGCCGGGTGCGGGACGAAACGGGTTTTGCAGTCGATGACCGACGGTAGACCGGAGGCGATGGCCCGCTGCAAAGCGGGTGCGATCTCGTCCGGGCTCGACACGGTTTCGCCGACGCAGCCGAATCCTTTCGCGATGGCAGCGTAGTCGGTGTCCTCCAGCCCGGTTGCGAGCTCGAAGTCGTATTGCATGCGCTGGCCCGCGCGGATGATGCCCCACGACGCGTTGTTATGAATCACCGTAACGACCGGGAGTTTCAGCCGTCGCGCCGTGTCGAGTTCCTGCAGCGTGAACCCGAAGGCGCCATCACCGGTAATGTTGACGATGGGTTTGCCGGGATGCTGGAGCTGCAGCGACAACGCATAAGGCAGACCGAAGCCAAGCTGGCTCATTCCAGGGTCGTGAAACCGCGTGCGGGCGTCGGAAACCGGCGTCAGGTCGTTGCTCCAGAACGTCGTATGCCCGCCGTCATAGACGGCGATCGCATCCTTCGGCAGCGCCTGCGCGATCGCCCGTCCCAAAGCTGCGGGATGCATGACGGGGGAGGAGCGGTCGGCCACCATCGTCTCGAGTTTCTTTTCGTACTCCGCGCGCGCCTGACGCAGATCGCGCAGCCAGTCGGCCGCGACGCCCATTGGCGGTTCGGCGGTGAGACCGCTCAGCAGATCGTCGATGGTCGCCGCGACATCGGCGTGAATCGGAACGTCATGGATTGCCGGCGCGCCCAGCGCCGACGGATCGATATTGATGTTGATCAGATGATGATGCCGGCGGGCGAGCGGGCCTTGATCGTCCCACATCCAGGACGAGAAGCGGCAGCCGGCGGCGAGTATCACGTCGGCCTCGGCGAACGCTTTCTGGATCGCGGCCCCGCCGATGAGGCCGCCATGTCCGATAAAGAACGGGCTGTCGGTCGCCACTGCCCCCAGCGCCATCTGCGTCGGAACGACGGGCGCGCGGAGCAGGGCCGCCAACTTGCGGATGCCAGCCTCAGCGCCGCTGGTGATGACGCCACCGCCCGCGACAATCAGCGGGCGGCTGGCGCGCCGCAGCAGATCGGCCGCAGCACTCACCGCGCGCTCGGCGGGGCGGGGTTTGTCGATGGCTCGATAACGCGCGGGCAGCAGATCGAACTCGTCATCCGCGAAATCGCAGGACGCGGCGAGAACGTCCTGGGGAATGTCGAGATGCACGGGACCCGGACGGCCGCTCAGTGCTTCGCGAAACGCGCGGCGCGCCAGTTCGGGAATGCGGCGCGGATCGTGAATCGCCGCGTTCCATTTGGTCAGCGGCTTGAGCACGGCCAGCACGTCCAGGTCCATGAACATGCCGCTATGCGGATAGGAGGCGGCCCGATGCTGGTTGGTGGTGATCAGCAGCATCGCCAGGTTGTTGTTGAAGGCGATGCCGGCGCCTGAGGCGAGATTGAGTCCGCCGGGCCCCATTTCACCGATGGCCACGGCCACGCGGCCGGAGCCGGCGAAATCGGCGGTGGCCATGATTGCGCCGGACGCTTCGTGGCGCACGCCGACAAATCGCAGGCGCGAGTCCTGATGAATGGCGTGCAGCAGCGGCGCCAGCTTGCCGCCGACCACACCAAACACGAACTTCACCTGCTCGGCCGCAAGTACCCGCACCAGTGCCTGGGCGCCGGTCAGTTTCATGTGTGTAAGGGTCCGGTCATGGCGGCAGCTTGCCGCATATCAGCTGTCCTCGGCAACGAACCCGGTTTCCTTCACCAGCGGCTGCCAGCGGTCATAGTCGGCCTTGAACGTCCGGGCGAATTCCTCGGGCGTGGTGCCGTGCGGTACAAGCGCGTAGCCTTTGAGGCTCTCGATCATGGCGGGATCCTGCAGTCCCTCGCGCGCGATGGCATTCAGGCGCTGTACCACATCCATCGGCGTGCCGGCGGGCAGGAACCAGCCCAGCCATTCCTGCAGCGCGATGTCCTTGAAGCCGGACTCGACCATGGTCGGCGCTTCGGGAATGAACGGCGAGCGCTGCGCGCCGGTCGTTGCCAAGGTGCGCAGCTTGCCGGACCGCACATGTGGCAGCACTTCACCCAGCACGTTGAAGCTGACCGGCACCTGCCCGGCCAGCAGATCTTGCAGCAGCGGCGCGCCGCCGCGATAACCGACGACGTTGAAATCGATGCCCGCCGCGCGCTGCAGCATCATTCCGCCGAAATGCAGCGCCGAGCCGATCGCAGGCACGCCGTAGAGCGACTGCTTGGGATTGGCCTTCGCCCATTTCAGGAACTCGTCGACCGTCTTGATATTCTCCGGCAGGCCGGGGCCCGCCGTGAAGGAAAAGACATAGCTGGTCAGCGAGGTGACCGGGATGAAGTCCTTCACTGGATCGTAGGTGAGGGACTTATAGGTGTGCGGATAGAGCGTCATGACCGAGGACGGGATCTGCAGGATGGTCATCCCGTCGGGCTTCGCGCGCTTGACGTATTCCGCGGCGATACGGCCGCCGGCTCCAACCCGGCTGTCGACGCCAGCGCTCGCCGCATAACGGCCGCGCATTCTTTCGCTCAGGGGACGCGACAGCATGTCGCCCATGCCGCCCGGCGGAAAGCCGGAGACAATGAAGGCATTGCCGGTGGCCTGTGCCAGGGCCTTGCTGAAGTTACCGAACGAAAAGGCTGCCGACGCCGCGGCGCCACCAGCCATGATCTGCCGTCGAGACAGTGCCATTCGTCCTCTCCCTGATTGCGGTTGCCCTGATTGATCGGTTTCCGGTTATTCCGCCTGGAGCCCGATGTCGCGCGCGACCTTGCCCCAGGTCTCGTACTGCGAGCGGATATATTGGCCGGTGGTTTCCGGCGTGCCGGCGCCGTCGGTGAAGAAGCCAAGATTGGCGATGCGCTCGTTCGGTTCCTTCAGGATCTTGTCGAGTTCCTGGTTGAGCCGGTCGACCATCGGCCGCGGTGTGCCGGTCGGTGCCACCATCGCGATCCAGCCGATCAGCTCGAAGCCGGGAAAGGTCCGGGCGACCGGCGGCACCGTCTCGTGGCGCGGCATCGGCGCAGCGGAACTGACGGCCAGCGCCTTGAGCTGGCCGGAGGTGATCAGCGGTACCGCCGTTGCGGTCGGCAGGCTGATCAGTTGCACGCGCCCGGCGATGACGTCCTGCACGCCCTGGCCGATCGTCACATAGGAGACTTCCGTGATCTTGGCGCCGGCCAGCTTGTTGAGCCATGACGCGAGGATGCCGGTAAAATTACGCGGGCCTTCGGTGGCGATGGCGAGGGTTCCAGGCTGTGCTTTCTCCAGCGCGAACAGCTCAGTGAGGTTTGTCGCCTTCACACCGGGATTGGCCAGAACGAAGAACGGGTTCTTGGCGATCATCGCCACCGGCTGGAAATCCTTGATCGGATCGTAGGGCAGCGTCTTGTATGTGTAGGGATTGGTGGCCAGCGCCGCGGCGGTGGCGAAGAAGAACGTGTAGCCATCGGGCGCCGAGCGCGCGGCGATCTCAGATCCCACGATGTTGCCGGAGCCGGGACGGTTGTCGATGACCAGCGGCTGGCCGAGGGCCGGCCCCAGTCGTTCCGAAAGCAGACGGGCCAGGACATCGGGCGTACTGCCGCCGGCCTGCGAGACGATGATCTTGACGGGTTTGGTCGGCCAAGCCTGCGCCCAGGCCGGAGAGGCGATGATGTTGCCGGCCAGAAACGACATGACCAGAGCAAGAAACGCCCGCACCATTTCAGCCTCCCTTTACACGCCCGGTTCGTTGGATGCCGGGGAAGGCTGAAACGCTAGTCCGGTTACAGCATCAAGTCGAATATGGAAAAATCAGAAATTCATAAGCTGAGCTTATGCCTTGCGGCGCGGCTTGCGCGTGGCCTTTGCCGCGATCCGCAGGGCCTGCAGGAAGCGCAGCGCCACCGACGACAGCGGAACGTCGCGCCGCCGCCGGATGCCGACCAGACGCGGACGGCGGAATTCGCTGAGCGGCACCGCGCGCAGCAGCCCGGCGCGGACATCCGCCGACGCCAGGTCATCGGACATGATGGAGAGATAGTCGGTCTGCGCCACGATGGACTTGATGGCGTTGATCGAATTTGTGCTGACGCAGTCGATCGGCAGCTGCGCGCCGGCCGCGACGAACAGCGCGTCGACCTGCCGCCGGAAGGCGCCACCGGTCTCCGGCAGCACCCACCGCGCATCGCGCAGGTCGAGCAGCGACAGTGATTCCTGGCGGCGCGCCGGATGATCCGGCCGCATGATCACCATGAACCGGTCGCGGATCAGCAATTCGTCCTCGATATCGGAGAGCGGCGGATCGACATTCAGCGGGCCGACCATCATGTCGATCTTGCCGGCGCGCATGAGGTCGATCAGCGAATCGTCTAGGCCTTCAATGATCGAGATCGAGTAGCGGCGGCGATCCTGGCTCAGCAGCGCCAGCGCCTGCGGGATGAGGATCGCGGCACCGGCAGGCGAAGCCCCCACCGCAAGCGGACCCGATGTGTCGAGCTGGGCGAGGCGGATTTCCTCCTGCGCCTGTCCCAGCGTCGACTGCAGCGAGCGCGCCGACCGCACGAGAATTTCACCGTAGTCGGTGAGCCGGACGCCCTTGCGCTCGCGGATCAGCACGCGGACTCCGAGTTCCTTCTCCAGCACCGACATGCTGAGCGACAGCGCCGGCTGGGACACGCGCAGCGCCGTTGCCGCGCGGCTGAACGATCCGTGCTCGGCAATCGCCAGAAGATCCGCCAGTCGCTTGGGATTCAGGGACATCAGGGATTCAGGGACATAAGGAAAAATTATGGAAATGCGAAATATGATTATTCGACACCATACGAAAACCGGGCTGAGTTGACAACGCTGGCCGCCTGCCGCGTGAGAGCGGGCGCCGACCTTGCGAGGAAGAGGGACGCCCGCGATGACATCTCCCTACGTTGCCGGCCTGCGCAGCGTCGCGCTGAACCTGCCCGACCTCGAGCGCGCCGAGCAGTTCTACACGGCGACCTGGAACCTCGACCTCGTCGCCCGCACCGCCGATGCCCTCTATCTGCGCGGCACCGGGAGCGTTCACCACATCCTGTCCCTCCACCGTGCCGAGGCTCCGTCGATCCGCAATGTCACCTTCGCGGCGCGGTCGACCGAGGCATTGAACAAACTGGCGGCCGCAGCACCCGGCATGGGCGGACGGGTTATCTCGCCGGTGATGGCCAATGCCGAGCCCGACGGCGGCGTCTCCCTGACGCTGGCCGACCGCGACGGGCGGATCTTCCGCTTCATCCATGGCGATGCCGTGCATCCCGATGCCGGGCCGCGTCGCGATCGTCCGGTCCGTCTCGCCCATGTCGTGCTGAACAGCGCCGATGTCGCGGCGACGCAGGCCTTCTTCGAGCAGGTCATGGGTTTCACTTTGTCGGATCGCACCGAAGCGATGGCGTTCATGCGCTGCAACAGCGACCACCACAGCGCCGCCATCGGCGTCGCCGACCGCAACAGCCTCAATCACATCGCCTTCATGATGCCGGAGCTTGATTCGGTCATGCGCGGTAGCGGCCGGATGAAGGATGCCGGCTTCCCCATCGAATGGGGTCCCGGGCGCCACGGTCCCGGCAATAATGCGTTTGGCTATTTCGTCGATCCGTTCGGCTTTGTTATCGAATACACGGCCGAGGTTCAGACGGTCGACGACAGCCACCGCGCGGGCTCGCCCGCCGACTGGAAATGGCCGCCCGGGCGCGTCGACCAGTGGGGTATCTCACCGCCGCCGACGGCGCGGCTGAAGGATGCGCAGAAGCAGATCTTTTTCGCCGCGGCACCGGGCGCTCGATGAGCGTTCTGTATGACGTTGCCATTATCGGCTTCGGACCGTCGGGCGCCGTCGCCGCCGCGCTGAATGGGCAGGCCGGCTCGCGCGTCTTTGTCTGCGACCGGGTGCGCGAGGTCTACGACAAGCCGCGCGCGATCGCCTTGGATCACGAGATCATGCGCCTGTTCCAGCAGATCGGCATCGTCGAGCAGGTTGTGAAATGGAGCGCGCCCTTCCGTCCGTCCGAATATTTCGGCGTGCACGGCCAGCTGATCAAGCGGATCGATACGGTGGCGCCGCCCTATCCGCTCGCCTATACGCCGACGCTGGTCTTCACCCAGCCGCCGGTCGAGACGGCGCTGCGCGCGCATGTCGCGGCGATGTCCAATGTCGATGTCGCGCTGGGGACCGAACTGACCGGCCTGACCCAGACCGACGACAGAGTGACGCTGGAACTGCGCGCCGAGAACGGCCCGATGCAAACCGTCACGGCCCGCTATGTCATTGCCTGCGACGGCGCCGCCAGCCCGGTGCGGCAATGGCTCGGCATCGAACTGGATGATCTTGTCTTCGACGAGCCGTGGCTGGTCGTGGACCTGCTGGTCAATGAGAAGGGCCTGGCGAAGCTGCCGAAGGACAGTGTTCAGTACTGCGAGCCGGACCGGCCCTGCACGTTGGTGGTCGGTCCGAAAAATCATCGCCGCTGGGAAATCTCCCTGCATCCCGACGAAGATCCCAAAGAGGCGGCGACGAGCGAAGGCACGTGGCGTCTGCTGTCGCGCTGGCTGACGCCGGACGATGCGGAGCTCTGGCGCCAGGCCAGCTATCGCTTTCATGCGCTGGTCGCGCGGCAGTGGCGGCAGGGGCGCGTGTTCCTCGCCGGCGACGCGGCGCATCAGCAGCCGCCGTTCCTGGGGCAGGGCATGTGCCAGGGCATCCGCGACGTCGCCAATCTGAGCTGGAAGCTGAAGGCGATGCTCGACGGCAGCGCCGGCGACGATCTGCTCGACACGTATGGCGCTGAGCGCGGCGCGCATGTGCGGCAGCTCACGACGCGGATCAAGGAGATCGGCGCCGTGATCTGTGAGCGCGATGTGGCCAAGGCAATCCAGCGCGACGAGCAGCTTCTCGCGGCCACCGGCGGCAAGGCGCAGACCACCGCGCGCCAGGACATCATCCCGCCGCTGACCGAAGGCCTGCTGTCGACCGAACGTGCATCGGCAACGGGCACGCTGTTTCCCCAGCCCTGGGTGAAGCAGGGGGTGGGCCGCGTGCGTATGGACACCCTGACCGGAACCGGCTGGCGTCTGGTGCTCGATGCATCGTTCGCCTCGGCGATACCGGATCTGCCGCGCGATCTCGTCGGCCGGCTCGGCCTGACCACGATTCGCGTCACGTCAGACGAGGCCGCGCCGGGGCCGGGCATTCTTCAGGAAACAGAGGGCGTGCTGCGCGACTGGTTCCTGCGGCACGGGTGCCGCGCGGCCATTGTCCGGCCCGACCATTACGTGTTCGCGGTGGCGTCGAGCGCGGCGCAGGTGCGGCGTGAACTGGACGCCCTCGCGCGGAGGATCGGTCCGCAGACGATCCGCGAAACCGCCGGGATGGAACTATGAGAATGTCTCCGTATTGAGGGGACACCGAACCAACGAAAAACAGAAGGGTGGAGACAGACATGAACAGAAGCCGAATTGCCGCCAGCGCGCTGGCGCTTGCGATCCTGAGCGCGCCGGCGATGGCCCAGATGTCCGCCAATCCGCCGGAGATCGGACGAAAGATCCAGGAAATGGGGAGCGAGCTCACCCGCGAACTGGTCGGCACCACCAATCAGCTCTACGCGCCGCTGCACGCCGCCGCGTCGAAAGAGGGTGTGACGGTGACGAAGTCCGTGAAATACGGCTCGCATGACCGCAACTCGCTCGATCTCTATGTGCCTGAGAAAGTCGGAGTGACGTCGCCGCCAGTGATCGTCTTCGCGCATGGCGGCGGCTTCGTGCGCGGCGACAAGGGCGATGTCGCGAATATCGGCAATTACTTCGCCAGGCGCGGCATTGTCGCGATCGCCATGAATTACCGCTTCGCCCCCGACAGCAAATGGCCCTCAGGCGCAGAGGACGTTGCCGGTGTCGTGGGCTGGCTCAAGGCGAATGCGGCGACGCATCGCGGCGACGTCAACCGCATCTTTCTGGCCGGCAATTCAGCCGGGGCCATGCACATTGCCGGTTATGTCTTCCATGAGGAATACCAGGTGAAGGACGACGGCGTGGCCGGGGCGATCCTCATCTCCAGCCCCAGCGTCGCCCTTGTCGGCCGTCCGCTCGATCCGGCGCGCGACGCGCTGTATTTCGGCACCGATCCCGCGCGTCACGCCGCGATGTCGGCGGTCAATCACGTCGGCGGCCGCAAGATCCCGCTCTTCCTGTCGGTCGGCGAACTCGACATGCCGCTGGTGCACGACCAGAACCGGCAACTGATCGCGGCGCTCTACGAACGCGACAAGCTGCTGCCGTCGTTCAAGACGGCGCTCGGCCACAACCACATCTCGATCGTCGAGCACATCGGCACGGCGGACGAGAGCCTCGGCCCTGATATCATCGAGTTTATGAAGACGGCGCGGGCGCGGTAGCGTATTTCCGTCACCCCGCGCTAACTCAACCGTCACCCCGGCCAAGCGAAGCGCGAGCCCCGGGGCCCATGGTTCCGTCGGTACGATGGACCCCGCATCGAGTCCGGGGTGACAGTCAGGTTTGTGCGGGGTGACAATCTGAAACAGTTCAGGCCGCGCTTGCGGCGCTCCGCCGACCTGCCGTAGTCTTTGCCGCGTCGGGGCGACGCAGACTCCCGGCCGGTCAAGACGGCGCTCCGGCACGGCGCGCTGTCCAAGCTCTGCGCAACACTCGCATTGCGAGGCGTCTGCGCATGAATGGTTTTCCCGGACCGTCCCTGACTCCCATCTATATGGCTCGCGCGCTGCGCGATTTCGGCGACGGGTTTGTCGCGGTCCTGCTGCCGGTCTACCTGATTGCGATCGGCCTTGGCGCCTTCGAGGTCGGTATCGTGTCGACTCTGGCGCTGTTCGGCTCGGCGCTCATGACGCTTGTTATCGGCGCCATCGGATCGCGCGTGGATCAGCGCACGCTGCTGATCGCGGCGGCGGGACTGATGACCGCGACCGGTCTCGCCTTCGCCGTTTCCGAATCCTATGGCCTGATCCTGCTGGTGGCGTTCATGGGGACGATGAATCCATCCTCCGGCAGTGTCAGCATCTTCGCCCCGCTTGAGCATTCCGTGCTGTCGCGTTCCGTGGCGGATGGCGAGCGAACGCGCATGTTCGCACGGTACAGCCTGATCGGCGCGCTGGCGGCCGCCCTTGGCAGTCTCGTGTCAGGAAGCCCCGAACTTCTCGCGCGTGCCGGCCTGACGGAGATCGCCGCGTTGAAAGCGATGTTCGTCGCCTACGCGTTGCTCGGCATCGCCGGCGGACTCGTCTATGCCCGCATTCCGCGCGACACCACGCCGCGCGCGGAGCGGCCGACCGCGGCGCTGGGTCCGTCGCGCGGCATCGTCTACCGGCTGGCGGTGCTGTTCAGCATCGATTCCTTTGCCGGCGGATTCACGGTGCAGGCGCTGCTGGCGCTGTGGCTGTTCACGAAATTCGACCTGTCGCTAGCGGCAGCCGGCCTGTTCTTTTTCTGGACCGGCGTGCTGTCGGCGTTCTCCTTTCCGGTCGCGGCGTGGCTGTCGACACGGATCGGCCTGGTGAACACGATGGTGTTCACGCATATCCCCTCCAGCGTCTGCCTGATCGCCGCCGCGGTGTCACCCAGTCTGGAGATCGCGTTGGCGCTGCTGCTGATCCGCGCCGCGTTGTCGCAGATGGATGTGCCGACGCGCTCATCCTATGTGATGGCGGTCGTGACGCCGGCCGAACGCACCGCCGCCGCGAGCTTCACCTCGGTCCCGCGCAGCCTCGCCGCCGCCGCCAGCCCGGCCATTGCCGGCGCGCTGTTCGCGACGGGTTTCGAAGCGCTGCCGCTGATCCTCTGCGGCGCGCTCAAGATCGTCTACGACCTGGCGCTTCTGTGGACCTTCCGCCACGTCAAGCCGCCGGAGGAGCGGGCGGGGGCGTGAGTTAAATCTCGCGAGCGGTGAGAACGTGCCGACCACGGCGGCCTTCTTTTCGACACGTCGCCGTCGCTCAATTCCGTCACCCCGCACTTGATGCGGGGCCCATCTCACAGGTTGCACCATGGACCCCGCATCAAGTGCGGGGTGACATTTCTTTAATGGCGGGATGACAGTGTTTTTGAGTAGGTCGGATGCCGCGCCGTAGCGCCTACGAATTAAACTGCTCGAACACCTGACGCGCCAGCACCTTCAGGTCGTCCTTCGGTAGCTTGCCGGTGATGGCGTAGCCGAGCTTGGTGTCCATCCAGTAAAGGACGCTCACGCCGTTCGCTTCCTCGGCGACGCGGAAGGACGACGGCTCGCCCTTGTCGGCGGATTTCATGTAGAGGGTGACGCGCAGGCCGGCGGCGTTTTCGTACATGAACTGACAGGCGACGCCGGGCATGTCGTCGCTCACGGGCAGCAGTCGGCCGCCCATCAGGCGCCAGCCATTGGCTTCCAGGTCGGGCGCCTTGATCGGCTTGCCCATGCGGTTGGAGATCCAGCGCGTCAGATGCTCTTCATTGGCGCGCACCTCGACCGGGTGGCGGACTTCAGGGGTATAGAGCGTGTGCGCGACCAGCGCCTGCTGCGTGATCGGCACCTGCACCTCGACGATGCGCTCGACGACGCGCGGCGGAATCAGGAGATCGTGGCTGGCCCATCCCGCGAAGATACCGGCGAACAGCCAGGACGCGGCGATGGCGAAGGTGCGGACGCTGGGTGCGCGGCGGTCGTAGAGACGGCGCTTCCACACCGGGACCGGCCCCCACTTTGCCGGAATGGGCTCGGCCAGGACGTGATCGAAGCTTTTGTGCAGCTCCGCGTTCACGCGGGTGTAAAAGGCGGCGCGCTGGGCTGCGTCGGGATCGCGGGCGATCCAGCGTTCGACCTCGACGCGCCGGTCCGGCGAAAGCTGGCCGTCGACATAGGCGTGCAGGTCTTCGTCGCCGGGCGGAGTCAGCGGACCGCCGGTCAGGGAGGTGGTCATTTGACCCTCCGCAGGCCGGTGCCGGTACCGGCGCCGCCGGCGATCATCTCGCGCAGGCGCTCGCGGCCGCGATGCAGGCGGCTCATCACGGTGCCGACCGGAATGCCAAGGGCCACCGCGGCCTCCTGATAGGACATCTCCTCAAGTCCGACGAGCAGCACCACCTGGCGCTGGTCTTCCGGCAGGCGGGCGAGAGCGGTCTCGATCGCCGAGACCTCCATCTGGTCTTCCTGCGTCGCGCGCACGGGCAGGGTGAACTCGTCGTCGATCACGGTGGATTGCGGGCGGCGGCTCGCATTGCGGGCAAGATTGGCGTGGAGGTTATGCATGATCGTAAAAAGCCACGTCCGCAGGTTGCTGCCGTCACGCCAGAGATGGAACCGGCTCCATGCCCGTTCCAGGGAATCCTGAACCAGATCCTCGGCCATCGTGCGGTCGCCCATCAGGGCGCGCGCATAACGGCGCAGATGCGGAATCTGCTCCACGATCGGATGCTGCTCGCCCGGTTTGGTCATCGTACTTCGCCAGTTTCCTGGGCCAATTTCCGGTTCCGTCCGGGTTTCGTCAACCTGTTGCGGCTGGCCGATCCCGATCCGTTGTCCGCCTCATCCTATCAGCTACACCGCAAGAAACACCTGAGAGAGAACGGTATTCCCGCTTGCGACTTTCGGAGGAGGGGATGGGGCGCGTTTACCAAATGTCATGCGGGTGGGGGTTATGTTGGGCGCCCACTCTTAATCTGTCATCCCAGCGAAAGCTGGGACCCAGGTAACCCGATGGCCCGTTTCTGTGCTCAGGAACGTCTCCCGGCGTCTCTTGTGGAGCGTGCGGGATTTCTGGGTCCCAGCTTTCGCTGGGATGACAGGAAGAGAGGGTTGGTGACAGTAGAGGAGTGGCGAATGACAGGAAGAGAAGAGAGGGCCCTCCGCCACAGGCATTAACAGCGGTATCCCCCGGTTAACAAATTTTTAGCCGGTTTCGTGTCAAATTTTAGAAATCATGCAGATCCCGCCCAGCACCGCCGTTTTACGCGCCTTTTCCTCCCAGGTTCAGGCCCCCCAAGGGCAAAATTCCCATCAGAGTCAGGGCCGAATCACCTCCCAGGACGCGGGTCGTGAGGCGGCGCGGGCGGTGTTCCAGCAGCTGCGTGGCGCGCCGGCGCCGGTGCAGGCTCACGCTGCGGCAGCGACTGGTTTTCTCAATACGCTGAACGCCACACAGGCCGTGCAGACGGCATCACCGGCGCAGGTTGCCGAAGCGGTGTCGGGTCAACGCGCGCTGCCGCGCGGCAGCATCGTCAACATCCTCGTCTGATTTCTGTCGTCTGAGTGTGCGGCTGATACCGGCGCTGCGCCGCGTGTCGTGCGCTTCGCTTTTCTCATCTCGCATCTGCGAAATATCGGGCGCCATTTTCGCCTGATGGCAGGCGGCTGAATCGACTGCGTGAAATTTTATGACCCCAAGATGTTGGGGTGTCCGATCATTGCGTGAAGGGCGATCGGTGTCGCGCCGAAGTGACTTTCGGACGCCGTCAGAGACAAATCAGTCCCCGGAAATGAATAAGGCGTTGGATGGTTGCTGCCATCCAACGCCCTTACAAGGTTTTCTCAGGAGAGAAAATAACTTGTTGTAATCAGAAGCGCTCTAATTAGAGCTTCTTCTTCTTAGCCTTCTTTTTCTTAGCCATGGGTGTGACTCCTTGGTTTCCGATGGTTCTAGATCGTCGAGGGTGCGCGCAGAAAAAGCAGCGACTGAAGCCGCCGACTATGTCCCGCCAATGAGAAAACCCTCCCTGAAAGCGATCCGAACAGTCATAGAACATCATTCTACACAACCTATTGTCAAGCGAAATCAATAGGCAGGGGGTTGACAAGCTCAACCCACTATTTCTGGCAAGACCAACCAAACTTTGATGACTCAATTTCCTTCGACGCAAGCAGTAGCCGTGAACATTTGCGGAAGAACTTGAGACAGTGAAAAAACCGCAGTTTTCTGCGGTATTTTAACACTTCTACGATTGAATTCCGCTCTAAGATTCGAGACCCAAAAGGCCGCGTGCAAAGTCGTTTGCGGAAAAATCCTGGAGGTCTTCGGCGCTTTCGCCGACACCGATTGCAAACACCGGCAGAGAAAATTTTTCGGCGATCGCGACCAAAATTCCGCCGCGCGCACTTCCATCGAGCTTCGTGACCGCGACTCCGGAGACGTTGGTCATCGCCTTGAACGTCTCGACCTGGGTCACCGCGTTCTGTCCCGTCGTCGCGTCGAGCACCAGCAGCACGTCATGCGGCGCGGTGGGATCGATGCGCTGCATCACACGGATGATCTTCGCGAGCTCGGCCATCAGGTCGGCCTTGTTGTGAAGGCGGCCGGCGGTGTCGATGAGAAGGAGGTCGGTGCCCTCGGCGCGCGCGCGGGTCAGCGCGTCGAACGCGAGCGAGGCGGCGTCGCTGCCCTCGGGCCCGGTGATCACCGGCGCCTGCACGCGCTCGCCCCATATCTTGAGTTGGCTCACCGCCGCCGCGCGGAACGTGTCACCGGCGACGAGCATCATGCTGCGCTGCGGCATTTCCTGACGCATGCGATGTGCCAGCTTGCCGATCGTGGTGGTCTTGCCGCTGCCGTTGACGCCGATGACGAGCACGACATGCGGTTTCTTCGCCGGATCGGGGGTGAAACGTTTCGCGACGGGGGCGAGCATGGCCGCGATATCGTCGGCCAGCGCCTGACGGATCGTGGTTTCGTCGATGCCGCGGTCGAATTTCTTCTTCTTGAGGCTCTGCGCCAGCTTCGCTGCGGTGGCGGGGCCGAGATCCGATTCGATCAGCACGTCCTCGATGGCCTGCAGGGTCGCGTCGTCGAGCTTGCCGCCGCCGACAGCGCGGCTGAGACCGTCGACCAGACGGCTCGAGGAGCGGCCGAGCCCTTCCTTCAGTCGTTTGAACCAGCTCATGCGGCGCTCGTCAGTCTGTTCGTGTGGAGAATGGGTGTGGCGGTGACGCGATCGCCCGCGATGCCGTCGATGATGATCGGGACGATCGCGCCCGGCGTGTGGGCCTGGTCGAGCGTCACGGCAGCGAAATGTTCGGAATAACCAGCGGTGCCGCTCTTTTCGATCAGCACCTGCGCTGTCGTGCCGACATGGCGGGCGAGGAAGCGCTGTTTGGCTTCAGTCGCGGCGTCGCGGAGGCGTGCCGCGCGCTCTTTGATAACCGCGCGATCGAGTTGCGGCATCCGCGCAGCCGGCGTTCCAACGCGTGGCGAGAACGGGAAGACATGCACGAGATCGAGCCCGGCTTCGTCGATGATCGCGCGGGTGCGCTCGGCCATCGCCGCGTCTTCGGTGGGAAAACCGGCGATGAGATCGGCGCCGAGAGTCAGATCGGGTCGTGCCTGGCGGGCCCGCCGCATCACATCAAGCGCCTGCGCCCGGCCGTGCCGCCGCTTCATGCGCTTCAAAATCAGATCGTCCCCCGCCTGCAGCGAGAGATGCAGATGCGGCATCAGCCGCGGCTCCGTGGCGAACAACGCCAGCAGATCGTCATCGACCTCTGCCGGATCGAGCGACGACAGTCTAAGCCGTTGCAGCATCGGCACATTCCTGAGAATCCGCCGCACCAGCCCGGCAAAGGAGGGCCGCCCCGGCAGGTCGCGTCCCCACGATGTCAGGTCGACCCCGGTCAGGACCGCTTCACCGACGTTAAGTTGAGCGAACTGAGCGATCTGTGCCACGACCTCCCCCAGCGCCGCCGAGCGACTGTTGCCGCGCCCGTAGGGAATGATGCAGAACGTGCAGCGATGGTCGCAGCCCTGCTGCACCTCGACAAACGCGCGCGTGTGCTCCGCAAACGCCGGTGGATGCGCGATCATCTCGGTGGTCTGCATGATGTCGGCGACATCGATCTTTGCGGCCGTCCTTCGAGACGCCCCTCCGGGGCTCCTCAGGACGAGGTCGTTTTTTTCAAAAGAATCCTCACCCTGAGGAGCCGCCGGAACGGCGGCGTCTCGAAGGGTGCCTTCCAGCTGCCACGTCTCGGCCTTCAGCTTCTCGATATTGCCGACCACGCGCGACACTTCGGGCATCGCGGCAAACTTCGCGGGATCGATCTGCGCTGCGCAGCCGGTGACGACGATGGTGGCATCGGGCCGTTCGCGCTTGAGCCGGCGGATCGCCTGCCGCGCCTGGCGTTCGGCTTCGGCGGTGACGGCGCAGGTGTTGACGATGACGGTATCGCCCGCCAGATCGCCGGTCAGCGTGGCGATGGTCTCCGACTCTGCCGCGTTGAGACGGCAGCCGAAGGTCACCAGCTCAGTCATTCGGCCGGCAGCTCGCCGGTGAAGCTGGTGGCGACGGGTCCCGTCATGATCACATGCCCGTCGTTCTGCCACTCGATCTCAAGCTCGCCGCCATCGACGACGACGACCGCCCGGCGACCCGTGAGCCCGCGCCGCGCCGCCGCGACCAGCGCCGCACACGCGCCGGTGCCGCACGCCTTGGTGAGACCCGCGCCACGCTCCCAGACACGCAGGCGAATGCGCTCCGGACTCAGGATCTGCGCGACACCGATATTGGCGCGCTCGGGAAACAGGCAGTGCCGTTCGAGAACGGGACCGAGGCTCGCAATGTCGACCTTGTCGACGTCATCAACGAAGAACACCGCATGCGGATTGCCCATGCTGACCGCAACGGGATCCTTGAGCGGCCCTAATGCCAGATCGAGCTTCCCGGTGTCCTGTGCCTTGGCGAGCGGGATCTCGCGCCAGTCCAGCCGCGCCGGTCCCATGTCGACGGCGACGCGGCCCTGGCTCGCGCGCTCGGCGTCGAGCAGCCCGGCGCCGGTTTCGAGGACCACATGATCGCGCCCGGTCTCCTTCATCAGCAGGTCGGCGACGCAGCGCGACGCATTGCCGCAGGCCAGCACTTCGCCGCCATCGGCATTGTGGATGCGCATCACCGCATCGGCGCCCTTGTCGCGCGGTTTCTCGATGACGATCAGCTGGTCGCAGCCCACGCCGGTATGTCGGTCGGCGATAGCGCGTGCCCGTGCATCGTCGAGCGCGAGCGGCTGCTGGCGCGCGTCAATGACCACGAAATCGTTGCCGAGACCGTGCATCTTGAGAAAGCGGCGTCCGGCGATCCGGGGGGCGGGAGCGGGGGAAGAGGCATTCATCAGGACCGGTTATATGGCCTCTCCGGCTGGCCAAGTCCACCGCTGCCGGGGCGGCTTGAACCCGCGATCTGTGTCGACCAAACTCCGGTCTTAACCGGAGTCGTCGGGGGCCCTTGTCCGGGTGAGCCGTCGTGAAGATCCTGCACAGCACCCATACGCGGCCCATCTACATCCCGCCGCCGGTTCTCGCTCCCGATCAGGTGGTGTGCGGCCCGCGCTTCCCCGACGTGCAGGACGGTTCGCGGATTGTGTCGATGACGTCGCCGGAGGGCGACTACGACATTGCCGAGGTGCTGCACCGGCTGCCGGCGGATCAGCATCCCGACCTGCTGGTGGTCCGCACCGACAGCAAACGGGAGAACCAGCCCCGCAACCTGTCCGCGGTGAAGGGACAAAAGGTGCTGATGGTTGGCGATACCCATCATCAGGTCGAGCCGATCCGCGCCATGCTCGACTATGCGATGGCCGAGCCGTTCGACCGGATCGTTTTCGATTTCACCCGGCAGCACGCGCATTTCTTCATCGAGGCCGGGCTGAAGAACGTTCACTGGCTGCCCGGCTACAACGTCATGCGCGTTCCCGTCGATGCGGACGCGGCTCCTGAAGAGCCGGTCAGCATGATCGGAAAGATGGACAAGCGCTATCACGCGCGCCGGATTGCTTTCTGCAACGAGATCGCCAGGGCGAAGCTGCCGTTTGTGATGGGAGAAGCGCCGCTTGAAAAGGCGCGTGCCCGCCACGCCCGCAGCATCATCAATCTGAATTGCAGCCTGAATGGCGATCTCAATCTGCGGGTTCTTGAAGTGATGATCGCCGGGGGCTTCTTGCTGACCGACCGGCTCTCGCCGCAAGCCGGGCTCGATCTGCTGTTCAAGGATGGCGAGCACTACGTGTCCTACGGCTCCATTCCGGAGGGCGTGGAACGCTGTCGTGAATTGCTGGAGGATCGTGCCCGGACGCGCCGCATCGCGGCGGCAGGCAAGGCGGCCTACGAAGAGAAGCTGGCGCCGGAAAAGACGATCGCCGCCTTTTTCGATCTTCTCGCAGACCGCCCGATCCGGCCTGAATTCGACCTGAAGCAGGATCGCCGTGCGACAGCCGGTATTGGACCCGAGCAGGGAAGCCTGCGCCGCCGGATCCGGCTTTATGAAATCGTGCAGGAGATCCACCGTGTCCGCGAATTCTCGAACCTCCTGTTCGGGCCGACGGTTGACCGTCGGCTGATCTCCGATCTTGCCGACCTCCCGCGCATGCGGAGCAGTGTCGACGGGACCGGCGATCGCAGGGCGCTCAAGCAAACTCTCGATTATCTCGATGCCGTGGATGTCCTGGAGGGAATCCGCGTGCAGAGCAAGCCGGACGATTTCAGAACCGTTCCCTGGCGGATCGTCGCCGCGACACAGGCCGATCTGCGCGGCATCGGTTTGCGGGCGGCCCTGGACGCGTCCAGCAAACCGTTGCTTTTACTGACCGATGTCGACGCCGGCGGGCAACTGTCCGCGCAGACGAACGAGTTCCTGGCACGGCGTGGTTTCAGGCCGCAGGGAGATGGAAGTCCGCTCTATGAGCGGTGACTCCTCTCTGGTCCTGGATCCGCTGGTCGCCCTTCTGGTGCTGGCGGCCGCCCTCATGCACGCGACGTGGAACGCGATCATCAAGTCGGATCGCGACCGGCTGGCGACGTTCGGTGTGGTGATGATCAGCGGCACGGTGCTGGCGCTGTTCTTCGTACCGTTCGTAGCGTTCCCGAGCGCCGATGCGTGGCCGTTCCTGATCGCATCGATGGTGATCCATGTTTTTTATTATTTCTTCCTGTTGAGTGCCTACACGCATGGCGATCTCAGCCATGTCTATCCGATCGCGCGCGGCATGGGCCCGCTGCTGGTGGCGGCGTTCTCCGGCCGCCTTGCCGGCGAATACCTGTCGGCATACGAGATCGCCGGCGTTGCCCTGGTCTGTCTCGGCATCGGCAGTCTGGCACTCACCAGCGGTGCCCCGGGAAAACGCGGCACCCTCTATGCTATCGCGACCGGCCTCACGATTGCGGCCTACACGCTGGTCGACGGGCTGGGTGTACGCGCCAGCAACGATGCACTGAGCTACATCGTCTGGCTCAACATCCTGGAAGGGCCGTGGGTGATGATCGTCGCCATCGCGGTGCGGCGCTCGGCGCTTCTTCCATATCTGCGGGTGAACTGGTGGCGCGGCGCCATCGGCGGCACGATCGCGACGCTGGGCTACGGCATTGCCATGTGGGCGATGAGCGTCGGCGCCATCGCGCATGTTGCCGTGTTGCGGGAAACGTCGGTGCTGTTTGCGGCGGCTATGGGCGCGGTCCTGCTGGGCGAAGCCTTCGGTCCGCGCCGCATCGCGGCGGCCGGCCTGGTCGTCGCGGGTCTGATCGCGCTGAACCTGCCGTTGATATTGCGCTGAAACTCAGACCTTAAGCTTCAGCGTCTCGTCCTGCATCTGCTGCGCGGCTTCGATGGTCTTGAGATTTGCCGAGAACGCCAGCTGCGCCATGATCATGTCGACGCTCTGATCGACCATGTCGACATTCGGTACGCCGACCAGCCCGTCGCTATTGGCATCCGGCGAGTCAGGCTGAAAGGCCGGCACCGTCGGCGTGCTCAGCGGCTGAAACGCCGCCAGGACGCCGCCGCCCGGCACGGCGGTCTGGACCGTCTGCACCGGTTGGTAGGCCGGCTTCGCCGGATCCGGCTTCAGCGGGCTGGTATTGCCGGCATTGGCGACATTGCTGGCCACGCCGCTGATCCGCTGCATGGCGGCCCGCAGCCCGGAGAACGCTGTGGTGATTGCGCTTTCGATCATTCCGGCAGGGTACCGGAGGGTGAGGGGAAAGACAATTCACACCCTCGTTCGTCTCCCCCTCACATTGTCATCCCAGCGAAAGCTGGGACCCAGATAACCCGCTGGTTGGGTTTTGTGCGCCGGGATGTCTCCCGGCATTTATTGTCCAGCGGGCGGGATTTCTGGGTCCCAGCTTTCGCTGGGATGACGGTAGGAGAGGGCTGGGATGACAGGCGAGGAGGGTTGGAATGACAGTTGGGGGATTGGATTCTGGCGCCCTCGAATCAATGGGCGTAGAAGGATTCGGGCTGTCTTTACGGAGAACGCATCATGTCTCGCACGCACCGTTCCATTCTCTTCCTTTCGCTCGCCGCCTTTGCCGTCGCGGGTACTTCTCTCCTCTTCTCGGCATCCGATGCACAGGCGCAGGCCAAGCAGCCGCCGAGCTGTGCCGCGATCACCTTCCGTCCACTCGAAGCGGGCACGACGGGTGACGGCGAGCACGAGGCCGGCCTGTACAAGTCGCGCTTCGGCCGCATCACCGTGGTCGGCGCCGTGAAAAGCGGGCAGGTCGACAACTACTTCATGACCGTGAACGGCAAACGTCCGGCGCCGGCCGGCGCCCTGCCGCCGAGCGTTGCGTCCTGTGCATCACAGAAGAAGCTGCCGGCGCCCGGCACGGCGCTGAGCCAGTGCGTTGGCGACCGCCTGCAGGTGCTGATCGACCGTAACGGCGACAAGCGGACGGTTGCACTCTATGCCCGCAGCGGCGGACGCTGGCAGTTCTGCAGCGCCGGGACCGCGTAAGAAAGAACTACGCCACCGGCTCGATCCCGACGACGGTCGTGCGCTGCAGGACGCGGCGCATATCAGACAGCTCGAAGGGCATCGCGCGATGCATGGTGCGGGTGTTGTCCCACATCACCAGATCGCCGACCTTCCATTTGTGGCGATAGGTGAAGCGCGGCTGCGTTACCCAGTCGGTGAGTTCGGCCAGCAGCGCCTGCGCGCGGTCGAAATCCATGCCTTCTATCGTGTGCACATGCGAGCCCAGCAGCAGCGACCGCTCGCCGCTCGGCAACCGGTGCGCGATCGGATGCTTCACCGGCGGCGTCTTGGCCTGCACTTCGGGCGGTCGTGGCGGCAGGCCGTGCCGCACGCGCGTGTAGTTGAAATCGTGGACCACCATCAGGCCGTCGATCTCGCGCTTCTTTGTTTCCGGCAGCGCTTCATAGGCTGCCGCCATGTTGGCGAACATCGTATCGCCGCCGCTCGGCGGCACTTCGCGCGCATAGAGCAATGACGCGCGGCTGATCTTCTTCAGATACGAAGAGTCGATGTGCCAGTCGCCGGTGCCGAGTGTGAAGGACTTGTGGCCAGGCTCGTCGACATCCTTGATCGTGTCGGTGCGGCGGTCGACGTTCGAGACACGCAGGATCTGCGGCAGATCGTCAGCCGCCCAGTCCTTGGGGTCGGGGAACTCCTCGAGCGCGCCGAACCAGCGGCTGATGTCGACATGCTGCCGGTCGGTGAAGAACTGGTCGCGCAGGACCAGCACCGGATGCTGTGCGAGTGCTGCGGACCAGGCGTCGAACCCGTCCTGGGTCAGCGGCTGCGAAAGGTCGAGCTCTTTGAGCTCCGCGCCGAAGCCCTGATTGAACGGATGGGCGGTGATCGCCATCGCTGCGTTGCTCCCTCACGTGTTGATTGAAGGCGAGGATAGCAAAGAGGACGGGATCAGACAGCGACGTTAAGGACCGTCCCCCGGTCGCCGGAGGCGAGGGGCTGGTTCACGCCGGTCGGTACTCCTTCTACGGGCGCCAGAGCACCGATCGCCAGCCCTCCTTCTCCGAGCGGTTGGGGGGCGATGACGCCGGAGAGGGCCGGGGTAGTGCCGGCCTGGCCGTTGATCCCGGCCTTCTTTGCCCGCTCGACGTCGGTGCAGTTGAAGCAGGGGATGCCGTTGACGAGTTCCATACCTCTACACTTCGCCCGAAACACACAAATGGTTACCTCACCTTTGTGTGATGTTTCAAAGGGTTATAGTTAACGAAGCGGCGCCCGCGACGCGCCTTGCGCCGGCCCAGTTAAACCGCTAATTTCCGCCCTCTTTCAAGGGACAACCTGCCCCTTGGACCCCCAAAAGGGTCTCCCCCAGTCCGCGAGTTTCGCGCACTGGGGTCAAAGTGCTTTGTGCGTAAGGACTTCCGGTCAGCATGTTCGACTCACTGACGAAACGTCTCGGCGATGTGTTCGACCGCCTGCGGAAACGCGGCGCGTTGACCGAGGCCGATGTCGATGCGGTGCTGCGCGAAGTCCGGGTCGCGCTGCTCGAAGCCGACGTCGCGCTGGAAGTCGTCAAGAATTTCGTCGCGCAGGTGAAGCTGCGCGCCATCGGCCAGGAAGTGATCCGCAGCGTCACGCCGGGCCAGATGGTGGTGAAGATCGTTCACGACCATCTTGTCGAGACGCTGGGCTCGACGGCATCCGAAATCAATCTGCGCGCGGCCCCGCCATTCGCAATCCTGATGGTCGGTCTGCAGGGTTCGGGCAAGACGACGACGACCGCCAAGCTGGCGCGCCGCCTGACCCAGCGCGACAAGAAGAAGGTGCTGATGGCGTCGCTGGATACGCGCCGCCCCGCCGCCCAGGAACAGCTCGCGGTTCTGGGTCAGCAAACCGAGATTGCCACTCTGCCGATCGTTGCGGGCCAGCAGCCCGTCGAGATCGCAAGGCGCGCGATGGAAGTCGGCGCCAAGGAAGGCTTCGACGTCGTCCTGCTCGACACCGCCGGCCGCCTCGCCATCGACGAAGAACTCATGCAGGAAGCCGCCGCGGTCCGCGATGCGGTGAACCCGGCCGAGACATTGCTGGTGGTCGACGCACTGACCGGCCAGGACGCGGTCAATCTCGCGCGGTCGTTCAATGAGAAGATCGGCGTCACCGGCATCGTGATGACCCGCGTCGACGGCGATGCGCGCGGCGGTGCCGCGTTGTCCATGCGCGCGGTCACCGGCCGCCCGATCAAGCTGATCGGTATCGGCGAAAAGCTCGATGCCATCGACCAGTTCCATCCCGAGCGTATCGCCAGCCGCATCCTCGGCATGGGCGACATCGTCAGCCTGGTCGAGCGGGCCGGCGAGACGGTCGAGCGCGAGGAAGCCGAGAAGCTCGCCGCCAAGGTTCAGAAGGGCGAGTTCGATTTCAACGACATGGCGGCGCAGCTGCGTCAGGTCCGCAAGATGGGCGGCCTGTCCGACATCATGGGCATGCTGCCGGGTGTCGGCAAATTCCAGAAGCAGATCCAGAACGCCAATATCGACGACAAGCTGGTGGCGCGACAGGAAGCGATCATCCAGTCGATGACCGCCAAGGAACGCCGCAACCCGAAGCTGCTCAACGCCAGCCGCAAGAAGCGCATCGCCGCCGGCTCAGGCACCTCGGTCGAGTTGATCAACCGCCTCATCAAGCAGCACCTGGAAATGGGCCGCGTGGTGAAGCAGGTCTCCAAGCTCGGCCAGAAGGGCATCAACCGCGCGGGCATTGGCTCGCTGTTCGGCGGCAGGCGCTGATTTCGTTCAACGTGTTCAATTCCGAAGATCAATTCCGTAACGCTTAAATCAACTTCAAACGACGTATCCCAAGAAAGGACTACTCACACTCATGGCAATGAAAATTCGCATGACACGGGCCGGTGCCAAGAACCGCCCCTTCTATCGCATCGTCGCCGCCGACAGCCGCAGCCCGCGCGACGGCCGCTTCATCGAGAAGCTCGGCACGTACAACCCTCTCCTTGAGAAGGGTCATCCCGAGCGCGTGACGCTGAACGTCGAGCGCATCAAGTACTGGATCTCGGTCGGCGCCAAGCCGTCGGATCGCGTTGCCCGCTTCCTGCACGAGGCCCAGGTCGGCCCGAAGCCGGTGATCAACGAGACGCCGAAGAAGAGCGCGCCGCGTCCCAAGACGGTCGAGCGCATGAAGGCCCAGGCGGAAGCCGAAGCCAAGGCAGCGACGGCCTAACCAGCCGAGACCCCGATGCTCGCCATGGCGCAACCCACTCCAGCCGGCAAACCGGTGCCAGCAGCGACGGACCGCAAGGTCCTGGTCGGTGCCGTCGCCGGTCCGCATGGCGTGCAGGGCGAGGTGAAGATCAAGACCTTCACCACAGATCCTGCGGCGATCGGGCGGTATGGACCGCTCGACGACGAGAGCGGCACGCGCCAGTACACCCTCAAGGTGCGCGGCGAGGTGCGGGGACTGGTCATCGCGCGAATGTCCGGTGTCGCGGACCGCAACGCGGCCGAGGCGCTGAAAGGTCTGCGGCTTTATGTCAGCCGCGACCGGCTGCCGAAGCCCAAGAAGGACGAGTGGTACCTGACCGATCTGGTCGGGCTGCGCGTCGAGCGGGCGGACGGTGTTGCGATGGGGCGCGTGAAGTCGATGCAGAACTTCGGCGCCGGCGATCTCGTCGAGGTGGAGACGGTAAACGGCCAGACGGTCTTTCTGCCCTTCACCAAGCGGGTGTTTCCGGAGGTCGATTTGGCCGGCGGCCGACTGATCGTCGATCCGCCGGAAGAAGTCGAGTGGAAGCCGGACGGCGACCACGATGATGAAGGCAAGTGAGCGAACGATGGCGTGGGCGGCAACCGTGCTGACGATCTTTCCCGCGATGTTCCCGGGTCCGCTGGGCGCGTCGCTGGCCGGCCGCGCGCTGGAGAACGGCGTGTGGAGCCTGCGCGCGCTCGATATCCGCGACTTCGCGACCGATCGCCATCAGAGCGTCGACGACCAGCCGTTCGGCGGCGGCGCGGGCATGGTGATGCGCCCCGACGTGATCGATGCGGCGCTGAACGCGGCCAAGGAAACCTCGCCGGCTTCGCCGTCGATCTATCTTACGCCGCGCGGCAGGCCACTGGATCAGAAGCGCGTGCGCGAACTGGCCGCCGGTCCTGGCGTGATCGCCCTGTGCGGGCGCTTCGAGGGCGTCGACCAGCGCGTGATCGACGCGCGTGACCTTGAAGAGGTTTCTGTCGGCGATGTCGTGCTGTCGGGCGGCGAACCCGCCGCGTTGGTGCTGATCGATGCCTGCGTGCGCCTGCTGCCGGGCGTCATGGGCGCCGAAGAGTCGCTGGACGAGGAGAGTTTCGAGAACGGACTTCTGGAATACCCGCACTACACGCGGCCGCAGACCTGGAACGGTCGCGCCGTGCCCGACGTGCTGACCTCGGGCCATCACGCGAATATCCGCGCGTGGCGCCGGGCCGAGGCCGAAAAAATCACCGCCGCACGGCGCCCCGATCTCTGGGCGCGCTATGCGGGCAAGACCCACTAACCCCTGATTTGCGATATACATTCGAGACGAGGAGAAGAGAAAATGAACATCATCCAGCAATTTGAGCAGGATCAGATTTCCAAGCTCACAGCGGAACGCGCCGTGCCGGAATTCGGTCCCGGCGACACCCTGCGCGTCAACGTGAAGGTCGTCGAAGGCACGCGCGAGCGCGTGCAGGCTTTCGAAGGCGTGTGCATCGCGCGTTCGATGTCGGGCCTGAATTCGTCGTTCACCGTCCGCAAGATTTCGTTCGGCGAAGGCGTCGAGCGCGTGTTCCCGCTTTTCAGCCCGCGCATCGCCTCCATTGACGTCATCCGCCGCGGCGATGTCCGCCGCGCGAAGCTCTATTACCTCCGGGGCCGCACCGGCAAGAAGGCGCGCATCCTGGAGAAGAGCCATGCCGCGACGGCCGCCGACATGAGCGAGTCGGATCTGCTGGAAGGCGCACCCACGGCTGTCGACGGCGCGCCCGTCACCGCCAAGGCGCTGGACAAGGCCAAGGTGGACGCCAAGGCCGCCAAGAAGGCCGAAGCCCGCGCCGCCAACGACGCGATCAAGGCCGCCAAGGCGGACGCCAAGGTCAAGGCGAAGGCCGACAAGCGCGCTGCCAAGAAGGCCGCCGCCGAGCCCGCAGAACCTAAAGCCGAGTAACAGAGGGTACCCCAAGGTACAACGCATCCGATGGCCAAGCCGCGCACGCTCTTTGACAAGATCTGGGATAGCCACCTCGTCGACGCTCAGGACGACGGGACATGTCTCCTCTATATCGACCGTCATCTCGTTCATGAGGTGACGAGCCCACAGGCTTTCGAAGGTCTGCGGATGTCGGGGCGCAAGGCGCGGCGGCCGGATGCGGCGATTGCGGTTGCGGACCACAACGTCCCGACCACCGACCGCAGCAAGGGCATCGCGGACGAGGAAAGCCGCATCCAGATCGAGACGCTGGAGAAGAACGCGCGCGATTTCGGCATCACCTATTTCGGGATGAACGATATCCGCCAGGGCATCGTGCACATCATCGGGCCGGAACAGGGCCTGACCCTGCCCGGCATGACGATCGTGTGCGGCGACAGCCACACCGCGACGCACGGCGCCTTCGGCGCGCTGGCCTTCGGTATCGGCACGTCGGAAGTCGAGCATGTGCTGGCGACGCAGACGCTGATCCAGCGCGAAGCCAAGAACATGCGCATCACTGTCAACGGCAAGCTCAATCCGGGCGTGACGGCGAAGGACATCATCCTCGCCATCATCGGCAAGATCGGCACCGCCGGCGGCACCGGCTACGTCATCGAATTCGCCGGCGAGGCGATCCGGTCGCTGTCGATGGAAGGCCGCATGACGGTCTGCAACATGACCATCGAGGGCGGCGCCCGCGCCGGTCTCATCGCCCCTGATCAGACGACGTTCGACTACATCAAGGGCCGTCCGTTTGCGCCCAAGGGCGCGGCTTGGGAAGCCGCCGTCGCCTACTGGAAGTCGCTGCCGTCCGATCCGGGTGCGGCCTACGACAAGGAAGTCACGCTTAACGCTGCCGATATCATTCCGCATGTCACCTGGGGCACCAGCCCGCAGGACGTGCTGCCGATCACCGGCTCGGTGCCGAATCCCGCTGACGTGCAGGGCGACCAGCGCGCGGCGATGGAACGCGCGCTCGCCTATATGGGCCTCAAGCCCGGCACGGCGCTGCGCGATGTGAAGATCGACCGCGTGTTCATCGGCTCCTGCACCAACGGCCGCATCGAAGACCTGCGCGCCGCCGCCGCCGTCGCCAAGGGCCGCAAGGTCGCCGCGCATGTGAATGCACTGGTCGTTCCGGGGTCCGGTCTGGTCAAGGAGCAGGCGGAGCAGGAAGGCCTCGACAAGATTTTCCTCGAAGCCGGCTTCGAGTGGCGCGAGCCGGGCTGCTCGATGTGCCTGGCCATGAACGCCGACAAGCTCGCCGAGGGCGAGCGCTGCGCCTCGACCTCGAACCGTAATTTCGAGGGCCGTCAGGGCCGCGGCGGTCGCACGCATCTGGTCAGCCCCGGGATGGCGGCCGCTGCCGCGATCAAGGGCACGCTCGCCGATGTACGCGAACTGAACTGATCCGGCCGAGATGGCGCTCTACACCGCGTCATTCGGCCGCCGGATCGTCGCGCTCGCTCTTGACGGGGCGGCGGTGGCGGTTCTGGTCGGGCTTGCGGTGCATGGCGGAAATTCGCTGGGTAAGACGTGGAATGTCCGTCCGTTCGATCCATTCTGGGAAGAGCGCCAGGTCGTGCAGACGACCAGCGAATCGGTGGGAGCGCCGTCCGTGGTGAAAGAGGAAAGCGGCATCGAACGGTCCACCTCGTACAGCCGCGAATCCCGTGTCTATGACGACGGCGCAATCCGCGTTTTCGTGGTGATCGAAGCCAGCGTGCGTCAGCCCGACGGCACGGTGAGCGCCGGCCGCGCCGAGAACATGATGGGCGAAAGCCGCGACGCGTATTGGCGCCGCCGCGTGACCTATGCGCTGATCGGGTTCATCGCGCTCTTCTACTATGGCGGTTTCGAATCTTCGTCGCGCCAGGCGACGCCCGGCAAGCAGGCGTTGGGCCTGCGGGTCACCGACCTGAAGGGCCAGAAGCTGCCGTCGTGGCGTGTATGGGCCCGCCAGTTCGCCAAGACGGTGACGCTCGGCATGTCGGGCTTCGGCTATCTCACGGCCCTCTTCACCATGAAATCGCAGACCGTTCACGATATTATCGCCGGCACGCTGGTCGTCACGGGACGCAGCGACAAGGTGCCGGCTGTAATCCCATGAGTGATGATGGCGAATCGCATTTGTCTAGCGAAGCTGGTCTCGCTTACGCCGGTTTTTGGCGAAGAGCAGCAGCGCTGATTATCGACTGTGTCATTGCAGATATTGCCGTGCTGCTGCTTGCCGTTCTGATAAATCTGTCATCAGCCATTGCGGTAATTCCTGATCTGCAGATTGTTACGCCGGTTTCGACTAAAAGCCGGCCGTTGTTGGAACATCGCCTGCCGATGGAGAACGGCCAGATTAAGGTCATTCGACAGCGTGAGGAAAGACGCGAGTATTTCTTTGTCTGGCCATTCCACTTTCTGATCGTGGAAGAGACGATAGACGGCGAACGGACTAAAGTTATTAAATCCGAACAACTGATCGACCCGAAAACACGGGACCCGCTTTCGTCGATCACCGCAGGCAAACTTTCAATTGTCGTTTTGTTCTTCTATCTCGTGTTCTCGGAACAATCTCGCTGGCAGGCATCGTTGGGTAAGCGGCTCATGCGCGTCACTGTTGTTGATGGAAAAGGGGCCAAAGTTACGTTTTTGCGCGCTTTCTGTCGCAACCTCGTCAAGGTGCCGTTACTTGCGGCTGGTACTCTTTTGAATTTATGGTCCATCGCAGCTTTTGCGGGTTTTGCTGTCGCGGCTTGGTCGAAAAGTAAACAGGCTTTACACGATAAGATTGCGGGAACCATGACAACGCGGCCGTGGGAGCCGCACTTACAGACAGCGTAGGAGTAAGCTATGCAGAAATTCACGCAACTGACCGGCGTCGCGGCGCCGCTGCCGATGATCAACATCGACACCGATGCGATCATACCCAAGCAGCACCTGAAGACGATCAAGCGCACCGGTCTCGGCAAGGCGCTGTTCGAGGAGCTGCGCTACACGCCCGACGGCAAGGAAAAGCCGGATTTCGTGCTGAACAAGCCCGCCTATCGCAACGCGAAGATTCTGGTTGCCGGCGACAACTTCGGCTGCGGTTCGTCGCGCGAGCATGCGCCGTGGGCGCTGCTCGATTTCGGCATCACCTGCGTGATCTCGACCTCGTTCGCCGACATTTTCTATAACAACTGCTTCAAGAACGGCATCCTGCCGATCAAGGTCAGCCGCGAAGACCTCGACAAGCTGATGGACGACGCGCAGCGCGGTGCCAACGCGACTCTCTCTGTTGACCTGGAGAAGCAGGAAATCCGCGGTCCCGACGGCGGCATGATCAAGTTCGATATCGACGCGTTCCGCAAGCACTGCCTGCTGAACGGCCTCGACGATGTTGGCCTGACCCTGCAGAAGAAGGATTCGATCGACAGCTTCGAAGGCAAGCAGAAGACCAGCGAGCCGTGGCTTTATGCCGGCGCGAAGGCTTGAGCTGAACCCCCCACCCTAACCCTCCCCCTCAAGGGGGGAGGGAAAAAGCAAACAGGCTCCTCACCTCCCTCCCCCCTTGAGGGGGAGGGCGGGAGTGGGGGGTCGCAGACGACCCAAGGAACAGACAATGGCTGCCAACAAGAAAGTGCTCGTTCTCCCCGGCGACGGGATCGGTCCCGAAGTGACCAAGCAGGTGATGCGCATCGTCGACTGGTTCGACAAGCGGCGCGCGGTCCGCTTCGACATGACGCAGGACCTCGTCGGCGGCGCGGCTTATGAGAAGCACGGCACGCCGATCACCGACAAGACGATGGAGACGGCGCAGAACACCGACGCGGTGCTGTTCGGCGCGGTCGGCGGCCCGCAATGGGACAACCTGCCTTTCGACAAGAAGCCCGAGCGCGGTCTGCTGCGCCTGCGCAAGGAACTCAACCTGTTCGCCAACCTGCGTCCGGCGATCCTCTATGACGCACTGGCCGATGCCTCGACTCTCAAGCGCGAGGTGGTGTCGGGTCTCGACATCATGATCCTGCGTGAGCTGACCGGCGGCGTGTATTTTGGCGAGCCGCGCGGCATCACAACGCTGCCCGACGGCACCAAGCGCGGCGTCGACACCCAGGTCTACACGACGCCGGAGATCGAGCGCATCGTGCGCGTCGGCTTCGAACTGGCCCGCAAGCGCGGCAAGCGCCTGATGTCGGTCGAGAAGGCCAACGTCATGCACACCGGCGTGCTGTGGCGCGAGGTCGCGACCAAGGTCCATGCCGACTACAAGGACGTCGAACTCAGCCATATGTATGCCGACAACTGCGCCATGCAGCTGGTCCGCAATCCCAAGCAGTTCGACGTGATCGTCACCGACAACCTGTTCGGCGACCTGCTGTCGGATCTGGCCTCGATGCTGACGGGCTCGCTCGGCATGCTGCCGTCGGCCTCGCTCGGCGCACCCGACGCGACCGGCAACCGCAAGGCGATGTACGAGCCTATCCACGGCTCGGCCCCTGATATCCAGGGCAAGGATCTCGCGAACCCGCTGGCGATGACACTGTCGTTTGCGATGATGCTGCGCTATTCGTTCGACCTGGCGGACGACGCCGATCTGGTTGAGAAGGCGGCGCAGAATGTCCTCAAGCGCGGTATCCGCACCGCTGATATCATGCAGGCCGGCATGACCAAGGTCTCGACAACCCAGATGGGCGACGAGCTGGTCAAGGAGCTCGACCAGCTGGCCGCGTAAAAGGAGCCGCATGGACGACGCACAGTTCCAGGATCTCGCGGGCTGGATCGCCGATTCAAGCCTTCAGGACGTACGGGAAACCGAACTTGTCGCGGGGTTCTGCGAGCGCATCGTTACCGCGGGCGTGCCGCTCTCGCGCGTCTCGATCGTCATCGACACGCTGCACCCGGTCTATGAAGGCCGCGCCATCAACTGGCTGCGCAACCGCAAGGAGACGCAGCTCACGCAGTACGGCCGCAACCCGACCGGCGAGCTGGCTGATTCCTGGCTGCGCAGCCCGTTCAAGTATCTGCTGGATCATCAGCAGCAGATGCTGCGCCGTCCGCTGACCGCCGAATCCGAAGGCGAATTCGCGATCTTCCCGGAGCTGCGCGCGCAGGGGCTGACCGACTATGTGGCGATGGCGCACACGTTCAAGAAGCCGGACGGGTTCGGCATCATGGATGGCGTCGTGTCGTCCTGGAGCACCAATTCCAATCGCGGCTTCAGCGATAGTGAAGTCGCCGATCTGCAACGCCTGCTGCCGCTGCTGGCGCTGGGCCTGAAACAGGCGTCGCTCACCCACATTGCTGAAACACTGGTGGAAACCTATCTCGGCCGTGACGCCGGGCGGCGCGTGCTGCGCGGCCATATCGCGCGCGGCATTGCAGATCGCATGGAAACGGTGCTGTGGTTCAGCGACCTGCACGGCTTCACGCGGATCACCGACACGGCGGCGCCGGAGCAGATCATCCCGCTGCTCAACGAATATGCCGAGGTGATCATCGACGCGATCCACGCGCGCGGCGGCGACGTGATGAAGCTGATGGGCGACGGCGTGCTGGCGATCTTTCCGGGTAAGGACAACGCGCCCGCCGGCGAGGCAGCGCTGGCCGCCGCCGAAGCCGCCAGTGCGGCCATCGCCAAGCTGAACGCGCAGCGCAAGGAGAAGAACCTGCCAACCACTGACATGTATCTCGGCCTGCATGTCGGCGAGGTGTTCTACGGCAATATCGGCAGCAAGGACCGGCTGGATTTCACCGTGGTCGGCCCGGCGGTGAACGAAGTCAGCCGCATTGCCGATCTCTGCGATTCGGTGGATCAGCGTCTGCTGCTGTCCTCGGCCTTCACCGAGCGGCTTGACGGTTCGAAGAAACGCCTGGTCTCGGTCGGCCGTTATGCCCTGCGCGGCGTTGGCCGGCCGCAGGAGCTCTTCACCCTCGATCCCGGCGACAGTCTATAGATTCGTGAACTCAACATTATCGGGTGACTTTAAGACCATGACCGACTCAATCGAATGGAAGACATTATCGCACCGGGATGGGGCGGCCAGCCTGCAGAGCATGCTGGCGATCAAGCCCGGAACAACGGGCAAGATTCCCGGCGTTCTGGTGTTCCCCGATGCGCGGGGTATCAGCGACTACAGCAAGATGCGCGCGGGTGAACTGGCGATGCTTGGCTTTGCGGCGCTCGCCGTCGACATCTATGGCAGCGATCGCAAATCGCCCGGACCGGAAGGCGGCGCGCCGACGATGAACTGGATGAAGGAAGACACGCAGCGCTGGCGTGCACGTGCCGCCGCTGCCCTCGATACCCTTCGCGATCAATCGATGGTCGATCCATCGAGACTGGGTGCGATCGGTTATTGCTTCGGTGGTTCCACGGCGCTGGAACTGGTGCGCAGCGGGGCCTCACTGGCGGCCGTCACCACGTTTCATGGCGCGCTGGAGACGAAGCAGCCGGCGGGTAAAGGTCAGGTCAAAGCCGATCTGCTAATCTGCACCGGTGCCGAAGACCCGCTCGTTCCGCCGGCCAATGTCAGTGCGTTTCAGGATGAGATGCGCAACGCAGGAGCCACGTGGGAGGTCATGACCTTCAGCGGCACCCAGCACAGCTTTTCCGATCCGGGCGCGGACGCGATGAACCGGCCGGGCTTTGGCTACAACAAGGTCGCGGCGGAGCGGTCGTGGACAGCCATGCGCGGCCTGTTCCGCGAACGGCTCGGTATCGGCTGATATTAAGGGAAGCGCCGTCGCAGATCGCGGCGGCGCTTACTCGGCCCGGGTGTAGCGGTAGACCGAGGCGGGCGGGACGTTGAGGAACGTCATGCCGGCGCGGCCGCCCTTGAGGCCGAGCTTCTCCTGCGGAATCGGCGACACCAGCGAGTAGCTGTACTGAAGCATCTGGCCGTCCGGCTTCATCATGCTGATCCAGGACTTGATCAGCCGCTGCTGGGCATCGAACGGCAGGGTGAGCATCGGGATGCCGGAGATCACCGTCGACACGTTGCCGTGCCATTTGCTGGGCAGGATGTCCTTGAGGCTGCCCGCGTCGCCATGAATCACCTGCACCTGCGGCATCTCCTTCCGCAGGAACGTGCACATGTCGGCGTCGAGTTCGACAACGAACAGGCGATCGGTGGGCACGCCCGCCTTGATCAGCCCCTTGGTGATGGACCCGGTGCCGGCGCCCAACTCGACGACAGCGTCGTCGGGCCCGTATTTCGTGTGTTTCGCCACGACCTTCGCCAGGAACGGCGAGGAGGGGATGATCGAGCCAACCTTGAGCGGATGGGCGATGTAGCGCCGGAAAAACAGGAGCTCTTCGGGTTGCTCCGTGCGGGCGGCGGTACGCGGTTCCATGCTGCTGATTCCCTCGTAGTTAATAGGGAATATAACCAGCGAGGCTTTTTCTTGCACATATAAATTTCAACCCGCCCCGCCGCCACTTTGCCTTTATTTCGTTGTAGGCTGGGAACTTACGCCGCTTGCCAATTTGGGCCGCCGCGCGTAGAAAAACGCTCCTTTTCACCCCAAAAAGCCGCAGTTTCGCGGCGGAGAGAGTGTCATGGGTTATCGGGTTGCAGTCATCGGCGCCACCGGCAATGTCGGGCGCGAGATGCTGAAAACCCTCGCCGAGCGGGAATTCCCGGTCGACGAGATGATCCCGCTCGCCTCCTCGCGCTCCAAGGGCATGCCGGTCTCGTTCGGCGACGCCGACGTGAAGTGCCGCGACCTCGCCGAGTTCG
Organism: Alphaproteobacteria bacterium; assembly: GCA_965279355.1. Classification (GTDB taxonomy): domain Bacteria; phylum Pseudomonadota; class Alphaproteobacteria; order CACIAM-22H2; family CACIAM-22H2. The sequence goes on from OZ257155.1 coordinate 3,632,247, forward strand.
ATTTCAAGGGTGTCGATATCGCCCTGTCCTCGCCGGGCGCCAAGGTGTCGGCGGTGCATTCGCCGCGCGCCGCCAAGGCCGGCTGCATCGTGATCGACAATACCTCGCACTTCCGCATGGAGCCCGACGTGCCGCTGGTGGTTCCCGAAGTGAACCCCGAGGCGCTGAAGGGCTTCGCCAAGCGCAACATCATCGCCAACCCGAACTGCTCGACCATCCAGATGGTCGTGGCGCTGAAGCCGCTGCATGACCTGGCGACGATCAAGCGCGTGGTCGTCTCGACCTATCAGTCGGTGTCGGGTGCCGGCAAGGAGGGCATGGACGAGCTCTTCGAGCAGACGCGCGGCATCTATGTGAACCAGGCGCCGGAAAAGCGGAAGTTCACCAAGCAGATCGCCTTCAACGTGATCCCCCATATCGATGTCTTCATGGACGACGGGTTCACGAAGGAAGAATGGAAGATGAAGGTCGAGACCAAGAAGATCCTCGACGCGAGCATCGACGTGGTGGCGACCTGCGTGCGCGTGCCGGTCTTTGTCGGTCACGCGGAAGCGGTCTTCGTCGAGTTCGAGCAGCCGATCTCGGAATCGCAGGCCCGCCGCGCCCTGCGCGATGCGCCGGGCGTGGTCGTTGTCGACCACCGCGCCGATGAAGGTTATGTCACGCCGGTGGAATCCGCCGGCGAGGACAAGGTCTATATCAGCCGGTTGCGCGCCGATCCGACGGTCGCCAACGGTCTGGTCTTCTGGTGCGTTGCGGACAATCTCCGCAAGGGCGCGGCGCTCAACGCCGTCCAGATCGCCGAAGAACTGGTCAAGCAGGGCGCGCTGCGCAAAGTCGCCGCCTGATCGCCAGATACAAGAAAACAAAAGGGCGCCGCTTGCGGCGCCCTTTTTATTTGTGCGCCCGCAACGGCCTAAGCGGGCATCATCGCGACATTCCACAGGATGAGCGCCGCGAAAGCGAGGATGATTACGCCAGCGATGCGGTTGCCCCAGTGCAGGGTCTCTTCCGCAAAGCGGCCGTGGAACAGGCCGGCGCAGGTCGTGATGATCAGCCACCAGAGGGCCGAGCCGGCGAACACGCCGAGCAGCAGGAACCAGTCGCGAAGATCGATCTGCTCGTTTCCTTCGATGCCGAACGCGCTGAACGCCGCGATGAAGGACAGGATCGTTACCGGATTGGTGAGCGTCAGGAAGAATGTCGACGTGAAGTCGCCGATCAGGTTCGGCGGATCGGGCTCCGCCTTGGGGCGCGGCGGTTCGGCCAGCAGCGTCCGGATGCCGATCACCACAAGAAGGGCTGTGCCGGCGAGGCCGATCCAGACGCGCTCGGTGAGCAGCAGCGTATAGACGAAGCTGAGGCCGAACGCCGCGATCGCGCCGTAAAACGTATCGGCGACGGCCGCGCCCAGGCCCGAGACGAATCCGACCAGCCGCCCATGCATGATGGTGCGGCGGATGCACAGCACATTGATCGGACCGACCGGCGCTGCGATCAGGAAGCCGACGATCAAGCCTTTGATCAGAACAGAGATCAGCATGGGATAGGCGGGAAGTGACCGGTGCGATGTCTTAACGTGCCCTCCGGTCGAACGCCAGCATGGCGGTTCCGGCTTGGCGGATCGGCAGCACTGTATAGAATGGTCCCCGACCCAGGGGGATGTATGCCTGATACGACAATTCGCCCACGCCGCAGCGCACTCTATATGCCGGGCATCAACCAGCGCGCGCTGGATAAGGCGCGCACGCTCGACGCGGATGTGGTGATTTTCGATCTCGAAGATGCCGTGATGCCGGACCAGAAGCCGCAGGCGCGTGAGCAGGTGCTGGCCGCGCTGAAGAAAGGCGGCTACCGCGCGGAAACGGTGGTGCGGGTCAACGATCCGGCGGAACGGATCGGCGGCGACGATCTGAAGGCGGTTGCGCGATCGGGCTGCGATGCGGTCCTGCTGCCCAAGGTGGAACATCCGCGGCAGGTCAGCGATGCCTATATGCGGCTTGCGGCGGCCGGCGCGCCGTCCAGCCTTGCTCTCTGGGCGATGATCGAGACACCGCTTGGCGTCCTCAATGTCGAAGAGACCGTCTTCTCAAGCCCGCATCTCAAATGCCTGGTGATTGGAACGTCCGATCTCGCCAAGGATCTGCGCGCGCGGCACACCTCGATGCGTCTGCCGTTTCTCACATCCCTCAGCTTCTGCGTGCTTGCCGCGCGTGCCGCCGGTCTCACTATTCTCGATGGCGTGCATCTCGATCTCGAGGACATGGAAGGCTTCAAGGCGTCCTGCCAGCAGGGCTCCGAACTCGGCTTCGACGGCAAGACGCTGCTGCATCCCAAGACGATCGCCGATGCCAACGCCGCTTTCGGTCCGACCGCCGATGAAGTCGCCTGGGCGCGCAAGATCATCGATGCGCATGCCAAGGCCGTCGCGGAGGGGAAGGGCGTGCTGGTGGTCGACGGCAAGTTCGTCGAGAACCTCCATGTCGAAGCCGCCCGCGACACCCTGGCGCTGGCTGCCGGCATCGCCAGCCGGAAATAGCGCGTCGACTTGCGCCGGTGCCGCCGGGAAGGGCGGCCGATTTTTGGCGGTTTTCCGCCATCGACGCGGGGGGTGTCCTGGCGGCCCCGGGCCTGTGGATAGCTTTTGCCGAAGCGCAAAGGACCCTCTGAAAACCCACGTTTTCCGCCAAAATTTACGACGGTCCCAAAATCTGGTTGTGGGGGGAGCCCCCCCATGTTACGGAGGATTCCGTCAGGTGCGCCGGGCCGAAGGCAGCGTGAAAACGCCCTCCGGATCCGAGACCAGATCGCAGTCCGGGCGGGACGACAAGTTTAAGTGTGACGCCGATGGGTGCCGGCGGGGGCCATAAGCCTCCGTCGGCATCATCGTTTCTGGGGCCGGTGTTCCGGGGCTGTTTTGGGCCTGCGACCGGCTGCAAATAAAAGAGGCGCCAGGCGCGCTGGACGTGAATCCGACGCTTTGCATGTCCGGGCGGGACACAACCTGACGCCTCGGGAAGTGTGACTCCCCAGCCGCGCCATCCGGGCGTCTCTGCATCGCGCTGGCGCCGCCCTGGAAGGAGCATCGCCACCGCCGTGCAGGGCAGGGAGCCACCTTGCGGCCGCCACCCCTGAGCCCGAGAAAGACCGAAACCCGCCCCCGCAAAACCGTGCCTGTCCGCTGCGATCCGGGCCGCTTCGGTGCCGTGTTGCCACGTCACCCTCGCCGCCCCGCAATCCCTCGACCCTGCAAAAACGGGCTTTCCGGCACCGTCCCCGCACCGCCGAAGGTTGCGCCCCGGTGCCCCGAGGAGCTCCGGATCGAACCGCCCCGCCCAGGCTGACCACACGCGGGGAACTCCGGCCTTCCGCCCGATGGGCCCTCTTCCGGCGAAGGAAGCCGCACCAGGATTGAACGACGCGCCCCCGAAGGGGTGGAGGTCGTTCCGGAGGCGCTGGTCCGTCGTCTGCTGCCACCGCTCCCCTTCAGGATCGGCGCCCTCCCGGGCTTTAAGGTCGCTGGGCGAGCCGGACCGCACTTCCTCCGCACGTCGCGTACTGGACAGAGTTTCACAAAGGACCGGAAACCCGACAACAGTAATCGCCAAGTAAAAGAGAAATTGTTGTTGATATAATTGGCAAATTCCCACAATCGATGCACAGCTTATCCACCGCGCTTTCCACAGTTTATTGATGCAGTCCGGTGGATATCTGGCGACGGCAGATCGGCAACACTGCCGGTAGTAACGGCGCAAAACCAAAACCGGGTGCCTGGAACGCCGGTCTGCGACGTTGACGGCGCCGCGAGTCGCGGGCTAAATCTATCCAACAACACGTTAATTTGGTCGGGGGGAGGTCGGGAGCCCGCGCCCCGTTCTCCAGCCAACCAAAAATTCCAGCCGAGTAGACTGGCGTTCGCTTCCGGACGCTGGATACGTCCCACTACGAAGAGGCGTCATGCCGCCCGCGTCCGACGCGCCCGTCGCAGCGAAACCAGTGCACCCAGCGGCGCGGCCGCTTTCGCCCCATCTCCAGGTCTACCGGCCGCAGCTCACCTCGGTGCTGTCGATCACCCATCGCGCGACCGGCGTGGCACTCGCGGTCGGCACGCTGCTGCTCGTGTGGTGGCTGGTTGCCGCGGCGACCGGCCCCGAGCAGTTCGCGACGGTGCAGTGGTTCCTCGGAACCTGGCTCGGCAAGCTGATGCTGATCGGCTGGACGTTCTCGCTGTTCTTTCATCTCTTCAACGGCATTCGCCATCTGTTCTGGGACGCCGGCTATGGCTTCGAGCTGAAAGCCGCCTATCGCAGCGGCTGGCTCGTCGTGTTCGTCTCCATCGTTCTCACCGTGCTCGTATGGGTGGCGGCATGAGCAAATCCAGCCGCTCGCTTCGATCCGATCTCGGCCGCGTGCGCGGCCTGGGCTCCGCCAAAGGCGGCACCCATCACTGGTGGATGCAGCGCCTGACCGCGCTGGCGCTGATCCCTCTGACCCTGTGGTTTGTCGTGTCGATTGTCGGCATTGCCGGTGCGTCGCATGCGACGGTGATCGACTGGATCGCCTCGCCGATGCCGGCGGTGCTGCTGGTCCTGCTGATCGCGGCGACCTTCCATCACGCGCAGCTCGGTCTGCAGGTTGTCATCGAAGACTACATTCATGCCGAAGGCTGGAAGATCGCCCTCATCATCGCCGTGAAGGGCCTCGCGGTCCTGCTGGCGGTGACGGCGCTGTTCGCGGTCCTGCGCATCTTCTCCTGGGCGAGCTGAAACACGTATGAGCGACAACACCATCTCGGCCGCGTCGATTGCCGGCAGCGCCTATCGCATCATCGATCACGTGCACGATGTCGTCGTGGTCGGCGCCGGCGGCGCCGGTCTGCGCGCGGCGTTCGGCATGGCGACGGCCGGTCTCAAGACAGCCTGCATCTCCAAGGTCTTCCCGACCCGCAGCCACACCGTGGCGGCGCAGGGCGGTGTTTCGGCCGCACTCGGCAACATGGGTCCCGACGACTGGCGCTGGCACATGTACGACACCGTCAAGGGCGCCGACTGGCTCGGCGACCAGGACGCGATCGAGTACATGTGCAAGGAGGCCATTCCGGCCATTATCGAGCTTGAGCATTACGGCGTGCCGTTCAGCCGCACGACCGAGGGCAAGATCTATCAGCGCCCGTTCGGCGGCATGACCACCGATTACGGCAAGGGCATCGCGCAGCGCACCTGCGCCGCCGCCGACCGCACCGGCCACGCAATCCTGCACACGCTCTACCAGCAGGCGCTGCGTCACAACGCGGAATTCTTCATCGAATATTTCGCGCTCGATCTGATCATGGACGATGACGGGTCCTGCCGCGGCGTCATCGCGTGGAACCTTGCCGACGGCACGATCCATCGCTTCCGCGCGCACACTACGGTGCTCGCCACCGGCGGTTACGGCCGCACCTATTTCTCGGCGACGTCGGCGCATACCTGCACCGGCGACGGCGGCGCCATGGCGCTGCGCGCCAACCTGCCGCTGCAGGACATGGAGTTCATCCAGTTCCACCCGACCGGCATCTACGGCTCCGGCTGTCTGATCACCGAAGGCTCGCGCGGCGAGGGTGGGTATCTCACCAATTCCGAGGGCGAGCGCTTCATGGAGCGCTACGCGCCGTCGGCAAAGGACCTGGCGTCACGCGACGTGGTCAGCCGCGCGATGACAATGGAGATCCGCGAGGGACGCGGTGTCGGCGCACAGAAGGACCACATCTACCTGCATCTCGAACACCTCGATTCCAAGCTGCTGCATGAACGTCTGCCCGGCATCTCGGAAACCGCGAAGATCTTCGCGAATGTCGATGTGACGCGTCAGCCGATCCCGGTGCTGCCGACGGTCCACTACAACATGGGCGGCGTGCCGACCAACGTGCACACCGAAGTCGTGCGTCCTGAAGCCGGCAATCCGGATCAGGTGGTGCCGGGTCTGATGGCGATCGGCGAAGCGGCCTGCGTATCGGTGCATGGCGCCAACCGCCTCGGTTCCAACTCGCTGCTCGATCTCGTGGTGTTCGGCCGCGCGGCCGCGCTGCAGGCGGCAAAGACCATCAAGCCGGGCCAGCCGCACAAGCCGCTCAGCGACAGCGCCAGCGATCCGGCGCTCACCCGCTTCGACCGGTTCCGGAACGCGAACGGCGAGCATTCGACGGCGGCGCTCCGCCTCGAGATGCAGAAGATCATGCAGAACAACTGCGCGGTCTATCGCACCGGCGAGGTCCTGGAAGAAGGCGCCCGTCTGCTGGCCGAGACGTGGGAGAAGAGCAAGAGCATCAAGGTCACCGACCGCTCGCTCATCTGGAACTCCGATCTTGTCGAGACGCTGGAATACGACAACCTGATCGCGCAGGCCGCGGTCACCATCCATTCGGCCGTCAACCGCAAGGAAAGCCGCGGCGCCCATGCCCGCGAGGACTTCCCCAACCGCGACGACGACACCTGGATGAAGCACAGCTGTGCGTGGGTCGGTGAGGACGGCAAGGTCAAGATCGACTACCGCCCTGTCCACACGTACACGCTGACCGATGAAATTAAGTACATCCCGCCGAAGGCGCGGGTTTACTAAGGCGCGCGCTATGGTCGAACTCTCTCTTCCCAAGAATTCCAAGGTCACCAAGGGCCGCACCCATCCGTCTCCGGAAGGTGCGCGCCGGGTCAAGGCGTTCAAGATCTATCGCTGGGATCCCGACAGCGGCGCCAATCCCGCACTCGATACCTACGAGCTCGATCTCGACGATTGCGCGCCGATGGTTCTGGATGCGCTGATCAAGATCAAGAACGAGATCGACCCGACTCTTACTTTCCGTCGTTCCTGCCGCGAGGGCATCTGCGGCTCGTGCGCGATGAATATCGACGGCACCAACACGCTGGCCTGCCTGAAGCCGATCGACGAATGCCGCGGCGATGTGAAGATCTATCCGCTGCCGCATCTGCCGGTGATCAAGGACCTGGTGCCCGACGTGTCGGGTATCTATGCGCAGCTTCGCCTGATCGAGCCGTGGCTGAAGAGCGAGACGCCGGCGCCGCAGCGCGAGCGCCTGCAGACCCCGGAAGAGCGCGCGAAGCTCGACGGTCTGTGGGAATGCATCCTGTGCTTCTGCTGCTCGACGAGCTGCCCGAGCTATTGGTGGAACGGCGACCGCTATCTCGGCCCCGCCGTGCTGCTGCAGGCCTATCGCTGGATCGCCGACAGCCGCGATGAAGCGAGCGGCGAGCGCCTCGATCTGCTGGAGGATCCGTTCCGGCTCTATCGCTGCCACACGATCATGAACTGCACCAAGACCTGCCCCAAGGGCCTGAACCCGGCGAAAGCGATTGCTGAGATCAAGAAGCTGCTGGTCGAGCGGCAATAAGAACCTGGCCGGGCGCCGAGGCGGATCGAATGGAACCCGGCGAGCCAGGCGCTAAAAGCCCGCTCCCTCATGACCGGTCGGCGTTTCGCCGTGACGACGGGCGCGGCAGCATCTCCCTGGCAGTCGAGCGCGGAATTCTCTGGGTGCTTGTCGAAAACGAGCCCGTCGGAGATACGTTCGTCCAATGTTTTCACGACGCGCTCGAAACCGGGCTGATCACGACCAGCATGCCGACGCTCGTCGATGCCCGGCGTTTCCGCGGGACCGTCGACTGGAAGGCGATGGAGACGCTGAGCAGGCTTGCGCCGTGGGGAGCGGGTGGCTCCCGCGTTGCCTATGTGTCCGAGGACCGCTTCTTTTCGTTGCTGACCCGCGCGGTTGCCGCCCTGTTTCCGGCATCCCGCCATCGGCCGTTCTTGCGCGTGGAGGCGGCGCTTGAGTGGCTGCGGGATGTCTCGGGTACAGCGGCGAGCGCGCCGCGCTAGAAACCGTTATCGTTCGCATAGTGCCTGGTGCATCGCTTCGCCTGCGACGCACTCTCATGCGTGCGTATTTTCCCCTATCTCCTTTATCCAACTGATACGCTAAATCGACGTCGGGGGAGAAATTGACGGCGCGCGTTTTGTCGCACGCGTGCGGACTGAAGGTCTTGGCTATGCTTCTCGGCTCTTCCCGTCGCGATGAATTTCTCTTTCGCTGGCGCGCCTATCTTCCGTATCTGCTGGTTCTTCCGTTACTTCTGGCCATTCCTGAATCCGGCTGGGTTGAGCGTCGCCTTGGTGATGCGCTCGAGATGGGTTGGGATGTACTGTCGGCGTTCATTGCGTTTGCCGGTCTCGTTCTGCGCATGGCAACAGCCGGGTACTTACCCGCGAACACGGACAGGCGCGCAACCCGGAGCCTGACCGTGACGGGCCTCTATTCGGTCGTCCGTCATCCGCTTTATCTTGGCAATTTTTTCATTCTGCTCGGGCTGGCCCTGTCGACGCATGTCTGGTGGACGATTCTGCTGACGTTGGGCGCGTCGTGTTTCTTCTACACGCACGTTGCCGCCGCCGAGGAGGCGCGTCTTGCTGAGCGCATCGGGGCACCCTACGCCGCGTGGCGGGCGCATACGCCAGCATTCCTTCCGGATTTTCACCGGTGGCGCAGTACGACGGAATTCTCGTTCCGCCGGGCGCTCCGCAGCGAGCAGTCGACTGCATTCCGGCTGATCGCCGCTCTGGTCGCGATTGAATTCGCGACAGACCTTCTGGGTGAAGGGGAACCCGCTGGGGCCATTCTTGCCGGCGATGTTTACTGGCTGTGGCTTCTTGCCGTTGGCGTCATGGCCTGGGGCGCGCTGCTTGCGCTTGATCGGCGGGTTCCGCGGCGAGTGCGGTTTTGGCTTTCCTGCCTGATCTGTTTTGTCGTTCTTGAGCAGATTGTGCGGGTTGCCCTGCTGGGCTGGTCGATCGGTATTGAGTTCAATTGGACGCGGCAGCTGCTGCACACGCTGCCGATCGGCGCCCTTGACGACATCATGACCGGTCTTGTCCTTGCGGCGCCGTTTCTGGTCGGGCTTTATCTTTTTCCCCGCCTGCTCGCGCGGCGGTTTGCCGGTTATGCGGCGAACATGCTGTTGTTTGTCCTGCTGCTTGCGTTGACCTTCACCGCGGCGGCGGAGCTGACCTTCTGGGGCGAGTTCGACGGCCGCTTTAACAGCATCGCGGTCAACTACCTGATCTTTCCGCGCGAAGTAATCGGCAATATCGGCCAATCGTTCAATCTCGCGATGCTGCTGCCGCTGGTCGGTGCCGTGGCGCTTGCTCTGTTCTTCGCGTTGCGGCCTCTGCTCATGAGCGCACTGGCCGACGACATTGTGCCTGGGGAACGCCGGCGGGGCTTCATCATCGCTGGTGTCTCGCTGGCAATTGGCGTCGCGGCTGCGACCGTCAACCCAACCGAGATTTTCGCCGATCGCACCATCAACGAGGTGGCCAAGAACGGTTTCCATAGCTTCGTTCGCGCGGCGGTGACCAACGATCAACGTTATGAGGGAATTTATCTCGGCCTGCCCGAGCCCGAGGCGCAGGCTCTCATACGCAGGATGGTGACGCAGGACAACACGACGCTCCTCAAGCCTGAAAGCGAGCCCGGCCTGTGGCGTCGTGTCGATAACGGCGCGGTGCCCCGCAAGCTGAACGTGGTGATGATCCTCAATGAATCGTTCGGATCGACATATGTCGACGGTCTCGACAACCGCCGTAGCGAAAGCATTTCGCCGCGGCTGACCGCGATGGCCAAGGATGGATTGTTTTTCACCAATGTTTACGCGACCGGCAACCGGACCGTGCGCGCGCTGGAATCCGTCTTTACGTCGTTCCCGCCCATTCCCGGCGTCTCAACAGCCCGTCGGCCGAACTCCGAAGGGATGAATTCGTTGCCGTTTCTTCTGAAGCGACATGGCTATCAGACGGCATTTCTTTACGCCGGACGCGGTGCGTTCGACAATATGGGGCATTTCTGGTCGACGGTTGGCTTCGACAAGGTCTGGGATCAGGGCGATATCGCCGATCAGGGCTTCACCACGATCTGGGGCGTTGCCGACGAGTATCTCTATGGTGAAGCGCTCAACCGTCTCGACGCGCTCACGCAGGCCGGCGCGCCCGTCTATCTGTCGATGCTGACGGTTTCCAACCACCGCCCTTTTACGTATCCGGCTGGCAGGATCGACAAAGATCCGGGGCTGAAGCGCAGCGAAAACGCCGCAACCTATTCCGACTGGGCCTTTGGAGATTTCATCGAGCGGGCGCGAGGCAGGCCGTGGTTTCGTGACACCATTTTTGTCTTCATGGGCGATCACGGGCCCCGCGTCTATGGCGCGGCACAGGTGCCGGTGCCGTCCTATCGCATTCCGTTGCTGTTCTATGCGCCGTCTCACATTGCCGGGGAGCGGAATCCCGTGCTGGGCTCGAATATGGATGTGGCGCCGACTCTGATGGGACTGCTTGGCATCAGCTACGACAGCCCGTTTTTCGGCGTGGATTTACGGCGTGTGCCCGAGGGCCGGGGCCGCGTGACGATGGAGCATAATTTTTCCGTGGCGCTCGGTGACGGTCACGACGTCGCCATGCTTCTGCCCCGCCGGGATTCGCGCGGTTATGCCATGCAGATAGGTCCTGGCGAACTGCGGCCATTGCCGGCGGCCGATCCTGAGCTCCTGCGCCGCACCATCGCCTTGATCCAGACGGCCCATTATATGTTCTATCGCCACCAGTATCATGAGCTGGGCGAGTCGGTTGCCGTTGCCGGCCGGTGACACCGCGCTAGAAACTGTCATCAAGGGACGCCACATTTGGCAGAATGAGACTGCCTCTTGTGATCCTCACCATTGTGACCGCCGCCATGCCTGTCCAGGCCTTCGATCTGCAGGGTCATCGCGGCGCGAGCGGGCTGGCGCCGGAGAACACGCTGCCGGCCTTTGCGCAGGCGCTGTCGCTTGGCGTCGACACACTGGAGCTCGATGTCGGGCTGACCCGCGACAACGTCATCGTCATCGCGCATGACCGCCGGCTGAATGCCGATATCGCACGCGGTCCCGACGGCGCCTATGTGATCGCACCCGGCCCTGCCTTGCGCGCGCTTAGTCTGGATGAGGTGAAACGCTACGATGTCGGCGTGCTGCGGCCCGGCAGTGCCTATGCCGCGCTCTATCCGCAGCAGGCGGCGATGCCGCAAACCCGCATCCCGACCTTCGAAGAACTGGCGGCGCTGGTACGGCGCTCCGGCAATCAGACGGTCCGCTTCAATATCGAAACCAAACTCTCGCCGCTGGCACCCGACGAGACCGCCGATCCCGAGACGTTCACGACGGCGCTGATCAGGGTTCTGCGCGAGACAGGCCTCACGTCGCGGGCGGCGATCCAGTCCTTCGACTGGCGCACGCTGAAGGTCGCGCAGCGTCTCGCGCCGGAAATACCGACCGTGTGTCTCACGCAGGTCTCCGGCAACAACCCGACCGTCTACCCGGGTTCGCCTTGGACGGCCGGTTTCGATCTTGCCGAGCATGGCTCCGTGCCACGTCTTGTTAAGGCCGCCGGCTGCGCGGTGTGGTCGCCGTTTTTCCGCGACCTGACCGATCCGGCCCTCGCCGAAGCGAAGGCGCTCGGTCTTCGGACCGTCGTGTGGACCGTCAACGAACCGCTCGACATGCTGGCGCTGATCGATCGCGGCGTCGATGGCATCATCGCCGACTATCCCGACCGCCTGCGGAGCGCACTCGCCACGCGCAACCGCCCCCTGCCGGTGCCCACGCCCGTCGCGCCTTAGCCACAGAGCGGATTGATGACAGAATCGGGCTTTGGTGCTTCACTGCGCCCATGGCTGATCTGCGCATCGGACTCGTCCACGCTCTTCCCGACTCTGTCGAGCCGGCCCGCCGCGCATTCGCGGAGCTGTGGCCCGAGGTCGACACGTTCAGCGTGCTCGACGACGCGCTGGCCCGCGATCTCGCGACCGCCGGCGGCAAGACGACGATGGAGATCAACTCCCGCATCATCGATCTCGGCCGCTACGCCTATTCCGCGGGCGCCAAGGGCATCCTTTATTCCTGCTCGGCTTTTGGGCAGTCGATCAAGGCCGCCGCCATGCTGCTGCCGATCCCGGTGCTGCGCCCCAATGAAGCGGCGATCGACGCGGCCATCGATGCCGGTCCGAGGATTACCGTGCTGTCGACCTTCGAGACCACCGCAACGTTGATCAAGGCTGAGATCGAAACGGCGGCCAAGGCGCGCAACCTGACCCCGACCGTCGATTCCCGCACGGTGCCGGGCGCTCTCGAGGCTCTGCAAGGCGGCCGACCCGAAGAACATGACGCGCTGATCGCCAAGGCGGCAGCCGAGCTACCGCCCTGCGATGTGCTGATGCTCTCGCAATTCTCGATGGCCCGGGCAGCGGCTGCGATCGCACCCGTCGAAGGTCGTCCGGTGATGACGACACCGGGCAGCGGCGTGCAGAAACTGCGCCGACTGCTGAAGGCCTAAGCACTCTTCTTCCGGCTGGTGAGCAGCGTGTCGAGCGCGGTCAGCAGGATCAGCGCCATCCCGACGACACCGATCAGCGTCGGTACGTCCCCGAACCAGAAATATCCGATGGCGATGGAGGCCGGCAGTCGCACGAAATCGAGCGGGGCGACCCGTGTGAAGCTGCCGTAGTAGTAGGCGCGCGCCAGGAAGTTCTGGGCAACGAAGAACATCACGCCGGTGCCGGCCAGCGCCGGCCACTGATGCAGGGCCGGCGTCTGCCAGTCGAAGAGCACCAGCACGAAGCCCAGTAGCATCGACATGAACATGAAATGGAAGGCGACGTTGTAGGGATCGTCTTTTTCCAGAAGCCGCTTGACGGTCAACAGGGCAAAGCAGCCCAGCACGGCGCTGATCAGGGTCACGATCGCGCCGAGGCCGAAGATGCCGTCGCCGCTCGGCTGGGCGACGAGCAGCACGCCGCCGAACCCCGTCAGCACCGCCAGCACCAGGCGCGGCGTCACGCGATCGCCGAGCACAAGCACGCCAAGCACCAGCGACCACAGCGGGAGCGTGAAAGAGAGCGCCACGGCATCGCCAAGCGGCAGCCGGTGCAGGCCGTAGATGAAGCAGATCAGGCTCGCGTAGCCGACGGCGCCGCGCCAGACATGGCCCCAGGGTTGCGTCGTCTTGAGAAAGCGGATGCCGCGCCGCGCGATCATCGGCAGGAAGCACAGCACCGCGAACAGGCTGCGCCAGAAGCCAATCACCGGCTCGGACAGCTCGTAGGTCAGGTGCTTGATGATCGCGAAGCCGACCGAGAAGCTCAGGCAGGCGGCGATCATGAATAGGGCGCCGCGATACTCGTCAGGCGCCCGGCGCGGCGCCGATGGTGTCGTCTCGTTCACGAAGAGAAGCGACCGTGTTCAGCCGAGCGCGATCTCACCGTCGATCGTCTTGCTGAGGCCGATACCGTCAATCGTGAGATGTACCCGCGCTTTCAGGTGCTCGTTGCCCTTGAGCTTGCCGGATTTCACGGCGGTCCGGACGGCCTCCTCGATTTCCCGCTGGCTGGTCACCCCAACCACCTTGAGGAACTTGCGGATCTCCATATTGAAGGTTTCTTCGTTCATCGGTGTGCTCCGGGTGACGGGGAAGGGTGCACCATAACCGGCATAGGCTGCCGGCCGTCATGGCTTTTGCGGCTGTCACAGAGGCGTGAACCCGGCCGGTGGTCTGTAAGCCCCTATTTTGTAAAGGTTTTTCAGATGGGTGGGCGCGCGTGTGAGAGCGAGAATCTACACATGCGCTTGACAATCATTCGCAGATGCGGTGTTAGTGATAACTATTCGCATTTCCCCGGGAGAGACCTCGATGAAGATTGCTCGTCTGCTTGCCACCGCCGCCCTGGTGCTGACCAGCGGTGCCGCCTTGGCGCAGGAAGTGAACGTCTATAACGGGCGCCACTACAATACCGACCGCGCCATCTATGACGGCTTCACCAAGCAGACCGGCATCAAGGTCAACATCATCGAAGGCGATGCCGACCAGCTGATCCAGCGCATCAAGAGTGAAGGCGCCAACTCCCCGGCCGATGTCCTGATTACCGTCGACGCTGGCCGCCTCGCCGCAGCGACGCGCGAAAACATCTTTCAGCCGGTGCGCAGCGCCGTGCTGGAGCAGGCTGTACCCGCCGCGTTCCGCGAGCCGAACGGCCTGTGGTACGGCATGGCCATGCGTGCCCGCGTGCTGGTCTACAGCACAGACCGCGTAAAGCGCGAGCAGCTCTCGACCTACGAGGATCTCGCCGATCCCAAGTGGAAGAACAAGATCGTCGTCCGCTCCGGCACGCATATCTACAACGTCAGCCTGATGGGCTCGATCATCGCCGCCAACGGCGAAGCGAAGGCCGAAGAATGGGCCAAGGGCCTGGTCGCCAATTTCGCCCGTGCGCCCAAGGGCGGCGATACCGATCAGATCAAGGCGGTGGCGGCCGGTGAGGCCGATATCGCGATCTCCAACACCTATTACCTCGCGCGCCTGGTGGCGTCGCAGAAGCCGGAAGATCAGGCAGTGGTGGCCAAACTCGGCGTGTTCTTCCCGAACCAGGCCGGTCGCGGCACGCATGCGAATGTGTCCGGTGCCGGTGTTGTCGCCACGGCAAAGAACAAGGATAACGCCATCAAGTTGCTCGAATACATGGCCGGTCCCGACGCGCAGCGTTATTTCGCGGATTCCTCGATGGAGTTCCCGATCAACCGCAGCGTGAAAGCGCACCCGGTCCTCGCCGATTTCGGCGACTTCAAGATCGACAGCATCAACGCCGCTTCCTACGCCAACCTGAACCGGCAGGCGCTGATGATCATGGACCGCGCCGGCTGGAAATAAGCCGCGCCGTTTCTTCGGATCAGAAAGATCCCGGTCGCTGTCTCAGCGGCCGGGATTTTTTATTTGCCGGGCGAGGATGATCGCCGGCACAAGCCCGACCGCGACGATCATGAGGGCCGGGATGGCGGCGCCATCGAGCTGCTCGGTGGTGGCCTGGCGGAACACTTCGACCGCCAGCGTGTCGAAGTTGAACGGCCGCAGGATCATCGTCGCGGGCAGTTCCTTCAGCACGTCGGCGGCGACCAGCACCAGCGCCACGGCCATGTGCGGCCGCAGCAGCGGCAGATAGATCCGGCGAAGGACACCTGCCGGAGTCTCGCCGAGGGTGCGCGCTGCCGCATCCAACTGCGTGCCGATCCGGTTGAATCCCGCATCGACGGCGCCGAAGCCGACCGCATAGAACCGCGCCGTCAGGCCGTACAGCACCGCGACCAGCGTTCCGCCCAGCACCAGGCCGGTGCCGTGGCCGGTCAGCGCGAAGACGGAGCGATCGACCAGATGATCGAACGCGCCGATGGCGATCAGCAGACCGACGGCAATGACAGCACCTGGCGTCGCATAGCCCAGCATGGCGGCGCGCGTGGCCAGCACCGCCACCTTGCTGCCGGACTGGCGGACGATCCAGGCAGCCAGCACCGCCAGAACGATCGTCGTGGCTCCGGCGAGCACGGCCAGAATCGCGCTGTTGCCCATCAGCACGAAGATGCGCGGCCATCCGAGTTCCGGCGGCTGTCCGAACGACAGATGCAGCAGCCAGAAGGCCGGGAAAACGAAACCCAGCAGAAGCGGGATGGCGCAGAACAGCGTCGCCGCCGCCGCATGCCAACCCTTGAGGCGGATCGGCGTGAGGTGCCGCTGGTGGCGCATCGCCGCGGCATTCTGTCCGGCGCCGCGGCTGGTCCGCTCCAGCACCACCACGATCAGCACGAAGGCGAGCAGGGCCAACGCAAGCTGCGCGGCCACTGCCTTGCTGTCGAACGCGTACCAGGCGCGATAGACGCCAACGGTGAAGGTGTCGACGCCGAAATACATCACGGCGCCGAAATCGGCGAAGGCTTCCATCAGGCACAGCGCGCAGCCGGCGGCGATGGCCGGCCGCGCCATCGGCAGGGCCACGCGCAGGAACACCGATCCCGGCGGCCGGCCCAGCACGCGGGCCGCTTCGATCGCCGCGGCCGACTGGGTGACGAAGGCGGTGCGGGCCAGCGCAAAGACATAAGGATAAAGAGTGAGGCCAAGCACGAGGGCGGCACCGCCGAGTGAGCGGATATCGGGAAACCAGTAGTCGCCATGGCGCCAGCCGAAGAAATCGCGCAAGGCCGTCTGCACCGGCCCTGCGTATTGCAGCAGGTCGGTGTAGAGGAACGCCAGGATATAGGCGGGAAAGGCGAGCGGGAGGATCAGCGCCCACTCGAAGAGGCGATGGCCGGGAAATCGGTAAATGGCGAGCAGCCAGCCCGAAAGCGTGCCGATCGTGCCGGCGACGGCCAGCACGCCGATCCCCAGCAGCAGCGTGTTGGCGATGTAGTCTGACAGGACGGTCGAGGCGAGGTGGCGCCACAGGCCCTGGCTGTCGGCCGTGGCGGCCGGCAGCAACGCAAGAACGGGGGCTGCGATGAAGAGGGCAATGGCGATGGCCCCGAGCGCAGGGCCGCGGCCGCGACGGCGCGCGGCCCCACCGATGGTTCTGATCTTAAGGTCTTCCAGCACAGCCGCTTTTCCGCTGCGGCTATTTGTCTTGCCGACGCCGCTCCGGCCGTTTATCGCTTTTGAGAATTACTCGCAAGCTTATCATGACTTCTTCTATCAGCACCCCACCAGCGCTCGCCTTTGACCAGGTCACCCATGCCTATGGCGGCGAGGCGGTGGTGCGCGACTTCACCCTGACCCTGGCGGCCGGCGAGGTCGTCGGTCTGCTGGGGCCGTCCGGCTGCGGCAAGACGACGGTCCTGCGCCTTGCCGCCGGGCTGGAGGCGGTTCAGCAGGGCCAGGTGCGGATCGCCGGGGAGATCGTCGGCGATCGCGCCACCGATGTGCCGCCGGAGCGGCGTCATGTCGGGCTGATGTTCCAGGACTTCGCGCTGTTTCCGCATCTCGATGTCGCGGCGAATGTCGCGTTCGGTCTCAAGGACGGACATACGGCCGACGCCGCGCAATCGTGGCTGAAGCGGGTCGGCCTTGCCGCGCGCGCCGACGCCTATCCCCATCAGCTCTCAGGCGGCGAGCAACAGCGCGTTGCGCTTGTTCGGGCCCTGGCCGCGCGCCCGCGGGTCATGCTGATGGATGAACCGTTTTCGAATCTCGACACGGCTTTGCGCGCCGACCTGCGCCGCGAAACGCTGAAGCTGCTGCGCGAGAACGGGGCCGCAAGCCTGCTGGTGACGCACGATCCCGATGAAGCAATGGCCATGGCCGACCGGCTTGCGGTGATGCGCGAGGGAAAGCTGGTCCAGATCGGGACGCCGAAGGACCTCTATGCCCGGCCGGCCAATCGCTTCGTGGCCAGCTTCCTCGGCAAGGCAAACTTCATTCCCGCGCGCGTGATAGACGGAATGGCCGCGACGCCGTTCGGCTCCGTCGCCGCCGGATTTGCCGACGGCACGGATGTCTCGGTTCTGGTGCGTCCCGAAGCCTTGCGGATCGGGCCGACGGGTGTGGCGGCACAGGTCACCGACGCGCGGCAGGTCGGCGGATTTTCCAATATCCATCTCCGTATCGAAGGCTGCGCGGCGGAATTCGAAGTGGTCAGCCTCCGGACCCTGCCGGCGCAGGGCGAAACGATCCGCGTGACGGTTGATCCCGCCTTACTTGTCGCCCTGCCGCGGTAACACCTGCCGATTTGGTTAACGCGGCGAATGCTGGATTGGCCCGCGGCCCTGCGCGTATAATGGGCACAGGCGGAAGTATCTGCCGACGCGAAGTATCGCATGCCAGACAGTAGTCCGAATTCCCCCCCATCTTCTCCGCTCGCTTTGTACCGGGCCCGTTTGGCCAATGGCGAATTGCGTCCGGATCAGGCCCAGGCGCTGGCGGCCGAGAAGCTTGAGACCATTCATCGCGCGCTGACGGATTATCAGCCCAAGGCCGGCCCCGGTTTCTGGCGCGCCAATCTTGGTTTCGCGCGCGGCCTCGGTCTCGGTGGTGCCGGCGCGCCGCCGATGGGGCTCTACATGGTCGGGCAGGTCGGCCGCGGCAAATCCATGCTGATGGATATCTTCTTCGAGACCGCGCCGGTGCCGAAGAAACGCCGTGTCCACTTCAACGCGTTCATGATTGAAGTGCACAAGCGCCTCCATGAATGGCGGCAGAAGAATTCCAAAAACGCCACGGCCGATCCGATTCCGCCACTGGCCGAACGCATCGCCGGCGAAGCGTGGCTGCTCTGCTTCGATGAGTTCCAGGTTACCAACATCGCCGATGCCGTGATCCTTGGCCGCCTTTTCGCGGCGCTGTTCGATCGCGGTGTTGTCGCCATAGCGACGTCGAACACGGTGCCGGACGATCTCTACAAAGGCGGGCTGCAGCGCGAGCTGTTCCTGCCGGCGATCGAGACCCTCAAGAAGAAGATGGACGTGCTGGTGCTGGATTCGGACACCGACTACCGGCTGAACCGGGTCGGCGGTCGCACGGTCTATCACACGCCGCTCGGCGCCGCGGCGACGCAGGAACTGGAGACGTGCTTCAAGGAACTTGCCGACGACGAACCGATCGAATCAACTGAACTGCTGGTGCTCGGCCGTTCGCTGAAAATTCCCCGCGCCGCGAACCGTGCCGCGATGATGAGCTTCACCGAACTCTGCGAGCAGCCGCTGGGCGCCGCCGACTATGGCGCCATTGCCACGCATTTCCACACGCTGGTCGTCGACGGCATCCCGATGATGAAGGCGGAACAGCGCGATATTACCCGCCGCTTCGTCCTGCTGATCGACGAGCTCTACGAACACCGCGTGAACCTGATCTGCGCCGCCGTCGCGGGCCCCGATCAGTTGTGCAGCGACGGCCAGCACGCCAAAGAATTCCAGCGCACGGCCTCGCGCCTGCACGAGATGCAGAGCGAAGACTATCTGGCGAGCCCGCATCTCACCTGATCTTCCCTCGAAAAAGGGGGAGGCCGCCCGGGAATCCGCAGCAAATTCAATTCGCGGCGCCCCTTGCCCTTAACCATTGATTCGAGTTACGTAATTGGCGTCATTTCGCGGGTGCGAACCGAGCCAGTAGGCTCTGCCAGTAGGCTTATCGGTCCTCCCGTCCCCCTCCTCATCGATAGGGAATACACATGGCTCGCAATAAAATTGCTCTCGTGGGCGCCGGACAAATTGGCGGCACGCTCGCCCTGCTGGCAGGTCTGAAGAACCTGGGCGACGTGACGCTGATCGACATTGTCGATGGCGTGCCCCAGGGCAAGGCCCTCGACCTGGCGCAGGCCGCTCCGGTCGAGATGTTCGATTCCGACCTCCAGGGCTCCAGCGACTTCTCGGCCATGAAGGGCGCCGACGTGGTGATCGTCACCGCCGGCGTGCCGCGCAAGCCGGGCATGTCGCGCGACGATCTGATCGCCATCAACGCGAAGGTCATCGCCAACGTCGCCGAGAACATCAAGCAGCATTGCCCCAACGCGTTCGTCATCGTCGTCACCAACCCGCTCGACGTGATGGTGTGGGTGATGCGCGAACTGTCGGGCCTGCCGCATGCCAAGGTGGTCGGCATGGCCGGCGTCTTGGACTCCTCGCGCTTCCGCACCTTCCTTGCCCGCGAATTCGGTGTGTCGGTGGAAGACGTGACGGCGTTCGTGCTGGGCGGCCACGGCGACACGATGGTGCCGCTGACCCGCTACTCGACGGTCGCCGGCATTCCGGTGCCCGACCTCATCAAGATGGGCTGGTCGACGCAGGAGAAGATCGACCAGATCGTTCAGCGCACCCGCGACGGCGGTGCGGAAATCGTCAACCTGCTCAAGACCGGCTCCGCTTTCTACGCGCCGGCCGCCTCGGCCATCGCGATGGCCGAAAGCTACCTCCTCGACAAGAAGCGTGTGCTCCCCTGTGCCGCCTGGCTGACAGGACAGTACGGACTGAAGGATATCTATGTCGGCGTTCCCGTCGTGATCGGCGCCAAGGGCGTCGAGAAGATCGTTGAGATCAAGATGGACGCCGCCGAAAAGGCGATGTTCGACAAGTCCGTTGCCGCCGTGAAAACGTTGTGCGACGTCGCCGCGGACATCCTGAAAAAGGAAGGCAAGCTCTGATCAGCCGGCAGCCGCGCGACACGCGCGAAGGGGAGACGGCAAATGAATATCCATGAATATCAGGCGAAGGCGCTGCTACAGAAATTCGGTGTAGCGGTGCCACGCGGCGGCGTGGCGTTCACGCCCGAGGAAGTCGAGAAGATCGCCAACGATCTCGGCGGCGGCGTCGTGGTCGTGAAATCGCAGATCCATGCCGGCGGGCGCGGGGCGGGCAAGTTCAAGGACGATCCCAACGGCAAGGGCGGCGTGCGCGTCGTCAAGTCGCCGGCGGATGCCAGGGCCGCCGCCGTGGCGATGCTGGGCAAGACGCTTATCACCAAGCAGACGGGGCCCAAGGGCAAGGAAGTGAAGCGCGTCTATGTCGAGCAGGGTCTCGACATCAAGCGCGAGCTGTATCTCGGCATGCTGCTTGATCGCGCCACCAGCCGCATCACGGCGATGGCATCGACCGAAGGCGGCATGGACATCGAGGACGTCGCCGAGAAGCATCCCGAGAAGATCCTGAAGGTGGCGATCGATCCGGTTTCCGGCCTGCAGGCGTTTCATGCGCGCAAGATCGCATTCGGGCTCGGCCTCGAAGGCAAGCAGATCAATGCCGCGGTCAAGTTCCTGACCGCGATGTACGAGGCCTTCACCAGGCTCGATGCCTCGACGGTGGAGATCAACCCGCTGATCATCACCGGCACGGGTGAGGTCGTGGCGCTCGACGCCAAGATGAACTTCGACGACAACGCGCTCTTCCGGCACAAGGAAATCGAGGAGATGCGCGACGCGGACGAGGAAGATCCGACCGAGCGCGAAGCGGCCAAGCACGAGCTGAACTATGTGAAGCTCGATGGCAATATCGGCTGCATGGTCAACGGCGCGGGTCTCGCCATGGCGACCATGGACATCATCAAGCTCTATGGCGGCGAGCCCGCGAACTTCCTCGATGTCGGCGGCGGCGCCACCAAGGAGCGCGTGGCGACGGCATTCCGCCTGATCCTCTCCGACCCCAAGGTCGAGGGCATCCTGGTCAACATCTTCGGCGGCATCATGCGCTGCGACATCATCGCCGAGGGCGTGGTGGCGGCGGCGCGGGAGCTGGGGCTGAAAGTCCCGCTGGTCGTGCGGCTCGAAGGCACCAATGTCGAGCTCGGCAAGAAGATCCTCAAACAGTCCGGTCTCAAGATCACGTCGGGCGACAATCTCGCCGACGGGGCCCAGAAGATCGTCAAAGCCGTGAAGGAGGCTGCGTAATGGCCGTCCTCGTCAACAAGGACACCAGGGTCATCTGCCAGGGCTTCACCGGCGCGCAGGGTACCTTCCACTCCGAACAGGCCATCGCCTACGGCACAAAGATGGTCGGCGGCATCACGCCCGGTAAAGGCGGCACCACCCATCTCGACCTGCCGGTGTTCAACACCGTCGACGAGGCGGTCGCCAAGACCGGCGCCACGGCCTCGGTGATCTACGTGCCGCCGCCGTTCGCGGCGGATGCGATCCTCGAAGCCCTCGACGCCGGGGTCCCGCTGATCATCTGCATCACCGAGGGCATTCCCGTCCTCGACATGGTGAAGGTGAAGCGGGCGCTGACCGGCAGCACCAGCCGTCTGGTTGGGCCCAACTGCCCGGGCGTCATCACGCCCGGCGAGTGCAAGATCGGCATCATGCCGGGGCACATCCACCGCCGCGGCAAGATCGGCATCGTGTCGCGGTCCGGCACATTAACCTATGAAGCGGTAGCCCAGACCACGGCCGCCGGGCTCGGCCAGACGACCTGCATCGGCATCGGCGGCGATCCGGTGAACGGGACGAACTTCATCGATTGTCTCGATTTGTTCCTCGGCGACCCGGAAACCGAGGGCATCATCATGATCGGCGAAATCGGCGGCTCGGCCGAGGAGGACGCGGCCGAATTCATCAAGAAGTCCAAGACCAAGAAGCCGATTGTGGGCTTTATCGCGGGTTCGACGGCCCCGCCGGGCCGCCGCATGGGCCATGCCGGTGCCATTATTTCGGGCGGCAAGGGCGACGCCGGCAGCAAGTTCGAGGCAATGCGGGCGGCCGGGTTCCAGGTTGCCGACTCCCCGGCCAGCCTCGGCAGCACCATGTTGAAAGTAATGAAAAATTAGCCTCCCGTCGGCCAAGGTAGCCCCTATAATAGAGGCCCCCTCGTAATTAAGACCGGAGGCGGGAATCCCGCGAGACGTCGTGGGACGCTTCCCGCATGACTCGATGGCTAACCAACCTGATCTGTCTACGCTGCTGACCGGCGCCAACGCGCCCTTCATCGCCGAACTCTATCATCGCTATCTCGAGAACCCGGGCTCGGTCGATCCGAGTTGGCAGGCGTTCTTCAGCGAGTTGCGCGACGAAAAATCCGCGATCGCCGCCGAAGTGAAAGGCGCCAGCTGGACGCCCAAGCGCTACACCAACGGCGATGATGCCGACGTAAAGCCCAAAGCGAAGAACGGCGCCGCCGGCGCCGCGATGTCGAGCGAGCAGATCCGCGCAGCGACACTGGATTCGATCCGCGCGCTGATGCTCATCCGCGCCTATCGCATCAACGGTCATCTGATCGCGACGCTCGATCCGCTCGGCCTCGAAAAGCGCGAGCCGCATCCCGAGCTCGATCCGACGACCTACGGTTTCACCGAGGCCGATTTCGATCGCCCGATCTTCATCGACGGCGTGCTCGGCCGCGAAACGGCAAGCCTGCGCGAGATCATCTCGATCGTGCGCGACACCTATTGCAGCACGATCGGTGTCGAGTTCATGCACATCTCCGATCCGCAGCAGAAGAGCTGGATCCAGGAACGCATCGAGGGGGCGCGCAACCACACCGACTTCTCGCCCAGGGGCAAGCGCGCGATCCTTGAGCGCCTCACTGTTGCCGAAGAATTCGAGAAGTTCCTCGACAAGAAATACACCGGCACCAAGCGCTTCGGCCTGGAAGGCGGCGAGGCGCTGATTCCGGCGCTGGAGCAGATCATCAAGCGCGGCGGCCAGCTTGGCGTGCGCGAGGTGGTGATCGGCATGCCGCATCGCGGCCGCCTCAGCACGCTGGTCAATTTCATGGGCAAGCCCTACGCGGCGCTGTTCTCGGAATTCCAGGGCAACTCGGCGCATCCCGACGACGTCCAGGGCTCGGGCGACGTGAAGTATCATCTGGGCACGTCCTCGGACCGCGCCTTCGACGGCATCAACGTCCATCTCTCGCTGACCGCCAACCCGTCTCATCTTGAGGCGGTGAACCCGGTCGTGCTCGGCAAGGTGCGCGCCAAGCAGATGCAGCGCTCTCACCTGTCGCGCGAAGAGCAGATGACGGAATGCATGGGCCTGCTGATGCACGGCGATGCGGCGTTCGCGGGCCAGGGCATCGTCGCCGAGACGATGCTACTGTCGGAGCTGCGCGGCTATCGCACCGGCGGCACCATCCACGTCATCGTCAACAACCAGATCGGCTTCACGACCTCGCCGCAGTATTCGCGCTCCTCGCCGTACCCGACCGATGTCGCCAAGACGATTCAGGCGCCGATCTTCCATGTGAACGGCGACGACCCCGAAGCGGTCGTCCATGTCACGCGCATCGCCACCGAGTTCCGCCAGCGGTTCCTCAAGGATGCTGTCATCGACATCATCTGCTATCGCCGGCACGGACATAACGAAAGCGATGAGCCGTCCTTCACCCAGCCGATCATGTACCGGAAGATCGCCGCGCATCCCTCGACGCGCGACATCTATGCCGAGAAGCTGGTGGCCGAAGGCTCCCTGAAGCCCGGCGAGCCGGATCAGATCGTCGCTGAATTCCGCGACTATCTCGAAACCCAGTTCGAGGCGGCCAAGGGCTACAAGCCCAACAAGGCCGACTGGCTGGAAGGCAGCTGGTCCGGTCTCGAGATCGCGTCGGGCGAAGACCGTCGCGGCAAGACCGATGTCTCGCTGGACCTGCTGAAGGAAGTCGGCAAGGCGCTCACGGCCTATCCTGCGGATTTCAACATCCACCGCACGCTCAAGCGCATTCTCGACAACAAGAAGAAGACCCTCGATGCCGGCGAAGGCATCGACTGGGCAACCGGCGAAGCGCTGGCCTTCGGCACGTTGCTGCTCGAAGGCAAGACCGTCCGCCTGTCCGGTCAGGATTCCGGCCGTGGCACCTTCTCGCATCGCCATGCGGTGTGGACCGACCAGGAATCGGAATCGAAATACATTCCGCTCGCCCATATCAAGGACGGCCAGGCGCCGTTCGAGGTGATCGACAGCCCGCTCTCTGAGTTCGGCGTGCTGGGTTTCGATTACGGGTTCTCGCTGGCCGAGCCCAGCGCGCTCACGGTCTGGGAAGCGCAGTTCGGCGATTTCGCCAACACGGCGCAGGTGATCATCGATCAGTTCATCAGCTCGTCGGAGCACAAGTGGCTGCGCATGTCGGGTCTCGTCATGCTGCTGCCGCACGGTTACGAAGGGCAGGGACCGGAGCATTCGTCCGCCAAGCTGGAGCGCTACCTGGCGCTCTGCGCCGAGGACAACATGCAGGTCTGCAACATGACCACGCCGGCCAACTACTTCCACGCGCTGCGCCGGCAGTTGCACCGGCCGTTCCGCAAGCCGCTGATCGTCATGTCGCCGAAGTCGCTGCTGCGTCACAAGCTGGCGACGTCGAAGCTGGCGGAACTGGGTCCGAACACGACGTTCCATCGCGTTCTTTGGGACGACAACCAGCCGTCGCCGGACGACAAGATCAAGCGGATCGTGCTGTGCTCGGGCAAGGTTTATTTCGACCTGTTCGAAGAGCGCGAGAAGCAGAAGATGAAGGATGTCGCCATCCTGCGCATCGAGCAGCTCTATCCGTTCCCGTTCAACGCGCTGAGCAAGGAACTGGCGCGCTACAAGAACGTCGAGACGGTCGTGTGGTGCCAGGAAGAGCCGAAGAACATGGGCGCCTGGGCGTTCATCGAATCGCGCATCGAGGAAACGCTGGGGATGGCCAAGCTGAAAGCCAGACGTCCGACCTATGTCGGCCGTCCGGAATCGGCTGCGACCGCCACCGGCATGTACAAGCGTCATAATGCCGAGCAGGCGAAATTCGTCGCCACGGCGCTCGGCTGATCCGGCGCTCAATCAGAAATCAGGGGTAGGGATATGTCCGTCGACATCAAGGTGCCAACGCTGGGCGAGTCCGTTACGGAAGCTACGGTCGCCAAGTGGTTCAAGAAGGTCGGTGACACGGTGGCTGCCGATGAGCCGCTGGTGGAACTCGAAACCGACAAGGTGACGGTAGAGGTCCCGGCTCCGTCCGCAGGCACGATCGAATCGATCACGGTGCAGTCCGGCACGACGGTGAATGTCGGCTCCGTCCTCGGCAGCTTGGCGCCCGGTGCCGGTCCCGCCAAGGGCGCGGCCAAGCCCGCCGCCGCTCCCGCGAAAGCCGCCGCGCCTGCACCGGTTGCGGCCGCCCCGGCGGCTGCCGCCGCGCCGTCCGGCAAGGATCCCGGCCCCGCCGCTCGCAAGGCGATCGCCGAGACCGGCGTGAACCCGGCCTCGATTTCCGCGCCGTCTGGCAAGGACGGCCGCGTCACCAAGAGCGACGTGCTGACCGCCGCCGCGACACCGTCCGCTCCGTCGGCGCCGCGCGAAACGGGTCCCCGTGAGGAACGGGTCAAGATGACCCGCCTGCGCAAGCGCATCGCCGAGCGCCTGAAGATGGCGCAGAACACCGCCGCCATGCTCACCACCTTCAACGAGGTGGACATGGGCGCCGTCATGGCGCTGCGCAACAAGTACAACGAGACGTTCGAGAAGAAGCACGGCGTGAAGCTCGGCTTCATGTCGCTGTTCGTGAAAGCCTGTATCGTCGCGCTCAAGGAGCTGCCCGGCGTGAATGCCGAGATCGACGGCGACGACGTCATCTACAAGAACCACTACGACATCAGCGTCGCGGTCAGCACCCCGCAGGGCCTGGTCGTTCCGGTGGTGCGCGATGCCGATCATCTGGGCTTCGCGGAGATCGAAAAGAAGATCGCCGATCTGGGCAAGCGCGCCAGAGATGGCAAGCTGTCGGTCGACGAGATGGCCGGCGGCACGTTCACCATCACCAACGGCGGCATCTTCGGCTCGCTGATGTCGACGCCGATCATCAACCCACCGCAATCCGGCATTCTCGGCATGCACAAGATCCAGCCGCGCCCGATGGCGGTCGGCGACAAGATCGAGATCCGCCCGATGATGTACATCGCGCTGTCCTACGATCACCGCATCGTCGACGGTCGCGAGGCCGTGACCTTCCTGGTGCGCGTCAAGGAATGCCTCGAGGATCCGCAGCGCCTCGTCCTCGACATCTAATCATCGCCTGCATCAAGGCGCTTCACAGCAAAGGCTGAGCTATGGCCGATACGCAATACGATCTCGTCGTCATTGGCAGCGGGCCGGGCGGTTATGTGTGCGCGATCCGCGCCGCACAGCTCGGCATGAAGGTCGCCTGCGTCGAGAAGATGAAGACGCTGGGCGGCACCTGCCTCAACGTCGGCTGCATCCCCTCAAAAGCACTGCTGCAGGCCTCCGAAAAATTCGAAGAGGCGCAGCACGGTCTCGGCGCCTTCGGCATCAAGGTCACCAAGGCCGAGCTCGACCTCAAGGGCATGCTGGGACACAAGAACAAGACCGTTGAATCGAACGTCGCCGGCGTCGCCTTCCTCTTCAAGAAGAACAAGATCGACTGGGTTCAGGGCACCGGTTCGATCCCGTCCGCTGGCAAGGTCTCGGTGAAGCTGACAGCGGGTGGCGAGCAGACGCTTGTCACCAAGAACATCGTCATTGCCACGGGTTCGGACGTTGTCTCGCTGCCCGGTATCATGATCGACGAGAAGACCATTGTGTCGTCGACCGGCGCGCTCGATCTCGCCGAAGTTCCCAAGCGCATGGTCGTGATCGGCGGTGGTGTGATTGGCCTGGAGCTTGGCTCGGTGTGGCAGCGCCTCGGCGCGAAGGTCACTGTGGTCGAATTCCTCGATCGCATCCTGCCGCCGATGGACGGCGAGGTCTCAAAGCAAACGCAGCGCATCCTCGGCAAGCAGGGCATTGAGTTCAAACTGTCGACCAAGGTCACCTCCGCGAAGAGCGACAAGAAGGGCATCACCCTGACATTGGAGCCGGCTGCCGGTGGCGCGGCTGAAACGATGGAAACCGACGTGCTGCTCGTTGCTGTCGGACGCAAGCCCTACACCGAAGGCCTCGGCCTTGATAAGGCGGGCGTGAAACTGGACGCGAAAGGCCGCGTCGAGACCGATGCGCATTTCCAGACCAATGTGAAGGGCATCTATGCCATCGGCGACTGCATCACCGGCGCGATGCTCGCCCACAAGGCCGAAGATGAAGGCATGGCGCTCGCTGAAATTCTCGCGGGACAGAAGGGTCACGTGAATTACGACGCGATCCCCAGCATCGTCTACACCTGGCCGGAGGTCGCGGCGATCGGCAAGACGGAAGAAGAGCTCAAGGCTGCCGGCGTCGCCTATAAGGTCGGCCGGTTTCCCTTCACTGCCAACGGCCGTGCGCGCGCGATGAACGCGACGGACGGCTTCGTGAAGATCCTGGCTGACGCCAAGACCGACCGCGTGCTGGGCACGCATATTGTCGGCGCCGATGCCGGGCATCTCATCGCCGAGATCGCCATCGCGATGGAATTCGCGGCTTCGGCGGAAGATGTGGCGCGCACCTGCCACGCCCATCCGACGCTCTCCGAAGCGGTGAAGGAAGCAGCGCTGGCCGTCGACGGCCGGCCCATCCACATCTGATCGCGGATCAGCCGCCGAAGATCTGCTGGAACAGCAGGTAAATCGCCGCCGCGCCGCCGAACACGACAGCGCCGGCGAGCGCCACGGCAATGACCGCGACTCCCAGCCCGATGACAATGTAAAGGCCGTCGCGTTCCATCAGGCCGATGGAAATGAAGGCGGAGGCGACCGCTGGCGGCTGGTTGCCGAAGGGAATCGGCATCGACACGATGGCCGCGAGGCCGGCGAAGACGACGCCCAGCACGCGCTCCGCGACATAGGATGACAGGAGCGGCCAGCGCGGTCTCATGACGCGCTCGACCCGCAGCAGATACGGCATCGACCGGTCGACCATCTTGGCGAAGTCGCTGCGGGCGATGGATTTGTCGAGCAGCCAGTTGGGCAGCCACGGCTTTTGCATGCCGAGCGCCATCTGCACCGACACGAAGACCTGGGGCAGGCCGAACACCGTCGACAGGCCGGGAATCGTCCCGAGGCCGACCGCGTTCGGGAGCGCGAAGATGAAGATCAGCAGCGCAAAGGCGCGGTCCTGCAACGCCTCGACGAGATCGCGCAGCCGCATGCGCTCCCCCGTCGTCTCGCGGGCGAGGCGCTGGAGGACATCGGACATTTTAGGCTGGTCGGAGGAGGAACCGTGCATGCGGCGGGGATCATAGCGGAAAGTCGGGCGCGGACGGAAATTAGAGAGGGCCCACGCCAATAAAATCACTGTCATCAAAAACGACTGTCATCCCAGCGAAAGCTGGGACCCAGATAACCCAATCTTTACGCAGTCACCTTGGAACGTCCCTCTGACGACCACCCAACGGCTGGGTCCCAGCTTTCGCTGGGATGACAGGATTATTTAGTCAGCCCCGCTTTTCGAGGTGGTCGGCAATCCTGTGGTTGACGTCGCGGTGCCCGGCTTCTTCGTTGCGCACCACGATCACCACGTCGCGCAGCGTGGCGTCTTCGGGGAGGTTCCAGTATTTGCGGGCAATCGGGGGCGCGGGGACGTTCTTGATACTGCCGCTGTCGATGCCCTGCAGATAGAGCGTGTAGCTGATGACGGCCTCTTCCTCGAAATAGCCGACCATGCGGTGCGCGGTCACCGGCGCCAGCACGTAGAGCAGGAAGTAGAAATTGAAGAACATCCCCTGGGCGATCAGTACGACCATGCGCTCGAACCAGCTCGGCCGGGCGATGGCGATGAACGTCATCAGGTGCATGCGCTCGTTCTCGGCCTCGTCGAGCAGTATCTTGATCCGGCCGTCTTCGTCTTCCATCCGGCGCAGGCTGCGCAGATGGGTCAGCATGCCGCCGACCATGCCGGGTACGGCCGCGACCGTCTCCAGCACGATGGCCCGGTTGCCGTAGCGCTTGGCAAAGAACGTGTCGGCGAGGAAACGCAGGAATTTGGTGATGCCCAGCGCGATCCGGTCCGAGATATCCTCGGGCTTGCGGTGTTCCGTCAGGCTGGGTCCGGTGCTTGCATCCATCAACCCCTCCGCCACTGATCTCGTGGAAGAATAAGACCCGGCGCGGCCGCGCTCAAGCCCGCGCCCGGGGATGCGCCTTTTCGTACACCTTGAGCAGCCGATCCGCATCGACGTCGGTATAGCGCTGCGTCGTCGAGAGCGAGGCGTGGCCGAGCAGTTCCTGGATGGCGCGCAGGTCGCCGCCATTACCCAGAAGGTGTGTCGCGAAACTGTGGCGCAACGCGTGCGGGGTTGCGGTTTGCGGCAGGTCGAGGGCGGCGCGCAGGCGGCGCATCTGCAACTGGACGATCCCGGCATGCAGCCGTCCGCCGCGGGCACCCAGGAACAGCGGACCGTCGGCGCCGGGCTGGAACGGGCAGCGCGCAACATAGTCGGCGATCGCCTCGCGCACCGCCGGCAGCACCGGCACGATCCGCTGCTTGTTGCCCTTGCCGAGCACAAGAAGCGTGTCGCCGAGTGGCAGGACCCTGCGGTTCAGTGACAGCGCTTCATCGATGCGCAAGCCGCAGCCATAGAGCAGCGTGACCACCGCAATATCGCGAGCGGCGATCCACGGCTCTTCCTGCAATGTGCCGATGTTCTCCATCGTTTCCACGGCGGCGTCTTCCGTCAGCGGTTTGGGGAGGCTGCGCGGCAGCTTGGGGCTGCGCAGGCCACCGATATGGGCGTTGTGGGCGAGACCGCGCCGGTCGAGCCAGCGGAAGAAACCGCGCAACGTAGAGAGGGCGCGCGCATTCGAGGTCGCGGTCAGGCCGTCATTGCGGCGTGCCGCCAGCCAGGCGCGGAAATCCGCCGGGCGTAGGCCGCTGAGGGATTTGAGATCCGGCGCACCACCGAGATGGCCGCCCATGAACGCGAAGAACGCCTGGAGATCGCTGCTGTAGGCCGAGAGCGTATGTGGCGAGGATCGCTTTTCAGAGATCAGCCATTCGCGCCAGGCGGCAACGGCTTCGACGACATCGTTTTGCGCGCTGAGCAGCGCGGCGCCTTGCGCCGGCGCGGCAGGTGTCACTCGCGGTCGAGCCATCCGCGCATCGTAAGTTCCACGACCTTGCCGAGGAAGATCAGGAGTTCGGTGCCCTGGCCGACATGGAACTTGCCCTGCTGGCGAGACCCGAACGCGAGCATGCCGAGCGGCGCGTCGCGACGCAGTTCCAGCCGGAGCAGGGCCTGCGAGCGGACAAGGGTCGAGGCGCCGCCGAAGATCTGCTGGTCGGCGGTGACGTCGGCATGCAGCGCGATCTCGCGCGTGCCGTTGAGCAGGCGGTCGACGGCGCCGCGCGGCAGGATGCGCAGGCTCGAGCGATTGCCGCCGGCCGGCAGGCGATCCATCGCCTCGAACGCCATGGCGACGACATCGACATCGAGGTGGACGGCGAGATCGGTGGTGATGATCTCGATCAGCTCTTCAAGATTACGCGCCTCGAGAATGCGCAGGATCGCCCCGTGGATGCGGTTCTGCGAGGTGAGGTTGCCGCGCGAGGTGGCGAGTATTTCGTTGTGCTGGGTCTGCAGCTTGCCGAGATCGCCGCGCACCCGCTGCAGCATGAACTGCTGCATGTCGACCACGCGATTGCCGTGCTGCGCGTCGGGCGGCAGCAGGATGTTCACCAGATCGGGATGGTCGACCAGGAAATCCGGATGATCGCGCAGGTAGGTATCGACTTCCTGGGCCGTCGGGCCCGGGGATTTGCGCGGTGCGGTTTCGCGGTCGGCCATGGTTTTATGCGTCCAGGATCGATTGACCGGTTTTCTTCCAGTCGGCGAGGAAGGCGGCGAGCCCCTTGTCCGTCAGCGGATGGCCGAACATCTGCCGCAGCACATTCGGCGGCATGGTCGAAACATGCGCGCCGAGCTTTGCCGCATCCACAATATGCATGGGATGGCGGATCGACGCCACCAGCACTTCGGTCTTGAAGGCGGGATACTGGCGGTAGATCTCGCAAATCTCCGCGATCAGGGCCATGCCGCTTTGCCCGATATCGTCGAGCCGGCCGACGAAGGGCGAGATGAAGCTGGCGCCCGCTTTGGCGGCAAGAATCGCCTGCGCGGCCGAAAAACAGAGCGTGACGTTGACCATCGTGCCTTCGGACGACAGCGCCTTGCACGTTTTCAGGCCATCCTGGGTCAGCGGCACCTTCACCGTGACGTTCTTGGCGAGCTTGGCGAGCTTGCGCCCTTCCTTCAGCATCGTGTCGAAATCGGTGGCCGTCACCTCGGCGCTGATCGGGCCGGGGACGATGGCGCAGATTTCCTTCACCACATCGAGGAACTTGCCGCCGGATTTGGCGATCAGCGACGGGTTGGTGGTCACGCCGTCAACCAGACCGGTCGCGGCGAGGTCGCGGATTTCGGCAAGGTCGGCGGTGTCGATAAAGAACTTCATGAGGGCGGATGATCCTGAATAAACGGGTCAAAACGGACGCGTGGTCTTTATATAAAGACCGAGTATCTCGATGTCCGGGCTGCGGTGTCGTGACCGTGGCCCGACTCGTCTTTAAAGTCTAGCCGATGCCCCTTGATGAAACCAGACGAGTCGCCCGGCGACACCGCGTCCTGCTGCCGCTGCCGCTGAGCGGCGCCTATGACTATCGTGGGGATGTGACGGCGGCGTTTCAGCCCGGTCATTTCGTGCGCGTGCCGCTGGGGCGGCGCCATCTGATCGGCGTGGTCTGGGACGATGCGCCATCCGATGACACCGCGCTGCCCGAGGAACGGCTCAAGGATATCGGCGGGCGGATCGACGTGCCGCCGATGTCGGCGGAGATGCGGCGCTTCATCGACTGGGTCGCGGCGTACACCCTGTCGCCGGCGGGTGCGGTGCTGCGTCTGGCGATGAGCGTGCCGGCGGCGCTGGAGCCGCTGCGCGCGCAGATGGCGTATCGCCTCGCCGCCGAGGCACCGGCGGCCGATACGGAAACAAAGAAGCTCACGGACTCGCGGCGCCGCGTGCTGCGTGAACTGGCCGACGGACCGCCGCTGTCGACGGCCGATCTTGCGCGGGCTGCGGGGGTCGGCACCTCGGTGGTGCGCGGCGTGGCCGAGCTCGGCTGGATCGAAAGCGTCGAAATCGCGCCGTCGCTGATGCGCCAGCCGGATGCCGCGCGCGCAGGCCCGACGCTGTCGGCGGATCAGGCGATGGCGTCGGAGACGTTGACCAAGCGTCTCACCGAAGGCTTCTCGGTGACGGTGCTGGACGGCGTGACCGGCTCGGGCAAGACCGAGGTCTATCTTGAAGCGATCGCCGCCAATCTCCGCGACGGGCGGCAGTCGCTCGTGCTGCTGCCGGAGATCGCGCTGAGCGCGCAGTGGCTGGCGCGCTTCGAATCGCGGTTCGGCGCGCCGCCGGCGATCTGGCATTCGGAGATCGGCGAGGCACAGCGCAAGCGGACATGGCGCGATATCGCGGAGAATAAAGTGAAGGTGGTGGTCGGCGCGCGGTCGGCGCTGTTCCTGCCGTATGCGTCGCTCGGGATCATCGTGGTCGATGAAGAGCATGAGTCCGCCTTCAAGCAGGAAGAAGGAGTCATCTACCACGCGCGCGACATGGCGGTGGTGCGGGCGCGCTTCGGCAAGGTGCCGGTGGTGCTGGTGTCGGCGACGCCGTCGCTGGAGACGATCATCAATGTCGAGCGCGGGCGTTACGATGTGCTGCACCTGCCCGACCGCCACGGCGGCGCGACGCTGCCTGAGATAAGGACCATCGATCTCCGCCGCGAGCCGCCGCCGCGAAACTCCTTTCTGTCCGCGACGCTGCGGACGGCGCTGAAGGAGACCCTGGAGAAGGGTGAGCAGGCGATGCTCTTCCTCAATCGCCGCGGCTACGCGCCGCTGACCCTGTGCCGGACCTGCGGGCACCGGCTGGAATGCCCGAGCTGCACCGCCTGGCTGGTCGAGCATCGCCGCACCGGACAGCTTCTCTGCCATCATTGCGGTCATACCCAGGCGCAGCCCGAAGCGTGCCCGTCCTGCGGCGATCACGGCAGCTTCGTGCCGTGCGGTCCCGGCGTGGAGCGGGTGGCGGAAGAGGCGGCGGCGCTGTTTCCCGATGCGCGGGTGCTGCTGGTCACCAGCGACACCCTGGTCGGGCCGAAGGATGCGCAGAGTTTCGTCGACCGTGTCGCCGGTCATGATGTCGACCTCATCATCGGCACGCAGATCGTGGCGAAGGGCCATCACTTCCCGCTGCTGACCCTGGTCGGCGTGGTCGACGCGGATCTGGGCCTGGGCGGTGGCGACCTGCGGGCGGCCGAGCGGACCTATCAGCTGCTGCATCAGGTGGCGGGGCGGGCGGGTCGCGGGGCGCTGGCGGGGCGGGCGCTGCTGCAGACCTATATGCCCGAGCATCCCGTAATGAAGGCGTTGGCGACCCTGTCGCACGGCAAGGATGCCCGTGACCGCTTCCTTGCTGCCGAGGCCGAGGAGCGGCGGCGGCATCACTGGCCGCCCTTCGGGCGGCTGGCGGCGCTGATCGTGTCAGGCCCGGACGAGCGCGCGGTCGATGGAGTCGCGCGACAGCTTGGTCTGAAAGGGCCGCATGGCGAAGGTGTGGAGGTGCTGGGACCGGCGCCGGCGCCGCTGTCGCGGCTGCGCGGCAATTACCGGCGGCGTCTGCTGCTCAAGGCGACTCGCGACATCGACCTGCAGGGCACTCTCACCGACTGGCTCAAGGCCGTCGCGCCGCCGGGCAAGGTGCGGGTCAAAGTGGATATCGACCCTTACAGCTTTCTTTAACTCAATCCGCGTTACCGTAAAGGCGTGGCTGGCGGGGTTGCTGCGTCGATGTTTCCGCCGCGGTGAGCTCGGAAACCTTCGAGCGCAGGCTGTAGAGAATCGAATACAGCAGCGTCTGCTCTTCTGCGGAAAGCTCGATCAATTCGCCATTCTGGCGGTCAAGCGATGCCATGGGCCGTCCTCGAATCCGTTTACTTGTATCGATATTAACCTTCATTAAAGCGGAAGGGAATACCGAGTCCCGCCCAAAAACGGGATGGGCAACCACTAGCGCCTGCGTGTGTTGAAACGCGGTTTTTCCGTTGATTTTGCTGGGGAAAAATCGCGCCTGTAGGGCCGCGGCGTGTTGCATCGCCTGTATACGTATGGTAGCTATCCGCCGCCTTCGCGAGGGGCGCTGCTTCGCGCGCGGGTTCCGTTTGATTTCATCAATGGTCTCAAGGCATTCCCGGGTTTCGGGAGCCGAGGACCACTTCCCAAGGACGACGTTCCGGCGTGCCGTCAGAGACCACCCATTTGACCGGCCTCACAGGCCGTTATGCGACCGCGCTCTACGAGCTGGCGGATGAAGCGAAGGCGCTCGATCAGGTCGATACCGATCTCAAAGCGCTCAAGGCTGCCATCAACGCCAGCGAAGACCTGCGGCGCCTCATTTCATCCCCGCTCGTACCGCGCGACCAGCAGGCCAAGGCCATGCTGGCGCTGGTGGCGAAGATCGGGGTCAACGACATCACCCGCCGCTTTGTCGGCCTCGTGGCGCGCAACCGCCGCCTGTTCCGGCTGCCCGGCATCATCGACGGTTTCGCGGCGCTGCTTGCCGGCGCCCGCGGCGAAGTCACCGCCGAGGTCACCTCGGCCAGGCCGCTATCGGCCGCGCAGAGCGAGGCGGTCAGCACCGCGCTCCGCGCCGCGGTTGGCCAGAAGGTCACGGTGGCACAGCATGTCGACGCCAAGCTGCTTGGCGGTCTCAAGATCAAGGTCGGCTCGCGTCTGGTGGACGCGTCGCTGGCTTCGAAGCTTCAACGGTTACAACTCGCGATGAAGGGCCTCTGAAATGGAAATCCGGGCTGCGGAAATCTCCGCGATCCTCAAGGAACAGATCGCCAAGTTCGACACGGCGGCCGATGTGGCCGAAGTCGGTCAGGTGATCTCGGTCGGCGACGGCATCGCGCGCGTCTACGGCCTCGACAAGGTCCAGGCCGGTGAGATGGTCGAATTCCCGGGCGGCATCCGGGGCATGGCCCTCAACCTCGAAGAAGATAACGTCGGTGTCGTTATTTTCGGCGACGACCGCAGCATTCGCGAAGGCGACGCCGTCAAGCGGACCGGCGCCATCGTGGAAGTGCCGGTTGGCAAGGGACTGCTCGGCCGCGTGGTCGACGCGCTGGGCGAGCCGATCGACGGCAAGGGCCCGATCACCAACGCCAAGCGTACCCGCGTCGAAGTGAAGGCCCCCGGCATCATCGGCCGCAAGTCGGTGCATGAGCCGATGCAGACCGGCCTCAAGGCGATCGACAGCCTGGTCCCGGTCGGCCGCGGCCAGCGCGAGCTGATCATCGGCGATCGCCAGACCGGCAAGACCGCCGTCATCATCGACACCATCCTGAACCAGAAGAAGATCAACGCCTCCGGCGACGAGTCGCAGAAGCTGTACTGCGTCTATGTCTGCGTCGGTCAGAAGCGTTCGACCGTCGCCCGCATCGTCAAGACGCTCGAAGACTACGGCGCGATGGAATACTCCATCGTCGTGTCGTCGACCGCGTCGGAGCCGGCGCCGCTGCAGTTCCTTGCCCCCTATACGGGCTGCGCGATGGGCGAGTTCTTCCGCGACAACGGCATGCACGCCGTCATCTTCTATGACGATCTGTCCAAGCAGGCCGTCGCGTACCGCCAGATGTCGCTGCTGCTGCGCCGCCCGCCGGGCCGCGAAGCCTATCCCGGCGACGTCTTCTATCTGCACTCGCGCCTGCTCGAGCGCGCCGCCAAGATGTCGGACGCCGCGGGCAAGGGCTCGCTCACCGCGCTGCCGGTCATCGAAACCCAGGCCGGTGACGTTTCGGCCTACATCCCGACCAACGTGATCTCGATCACCGACGGCCAGATCTTCCTCGAGACGGAACTCTTCTATAAGGGCATCCGTCCCGCGATTAACGTCGGTCTGTCGGTCAGCCGCGTCGGTTCGGCCGCGCAGATCAAGGCGATGAAACAGGTCGCCGGCCGCATCAAGCTCGAACTCGCCCAGTACCGTGAAATGGCGGCCTTCGCGCAGTTCGCGTCCGACCTCGATCCGTCGACCCAGAAGCTGCTGGCGCGCGGCGCGCGCCTGACCGAGCTGCTGAAGCAGGGACAGTACGTGCCGATGCCGGTCGAGGAGCAGGTCGTCTCCATCTTCGCCGGTGTCCGCGGCTATCTCGACAAGATCGACGTCAACCAGGTGACCCGCTTCGAGCAGGGCCTTCTCAACGAAATCCGCACCAAGCAGGGCGACCTGCTGACGGAGATTCGCACGAAGAAGGAGCTGACGCCCGAGATCGAGAAGAAGCTGATCGCTGTCCTCGACGCGTACTCCAAGTCCTTCGCCTGATCGCAACGCCGTCGAAAGAAGGGCACGCGTAAGCCCCCATGCCTACTCTCAAGTCGTTCCGCGTCCGGATCGCCAGCGTCAAGTCGACGCAGAAGATCACGGCCGCAATGAAAATGGTGGCGGCCGCCAAGTTCCGCCGCGCGCAGGAACAGGCAGTGGCCGCCCGTCCCTATGCCGAGCGGATGGAGCGCATGCTGGCCTCCCTCGCGGGCGGTGTGGCCGGGGGCGACGGTCCGCTGCTGATGGCCGGTACCGGCCAGGACAAGGTTCACCTTGTCATCGTCGCGACATCGGATCGCGGTCTGTGCGGCGCCTTCAATTCCTCCATCGTGCGCGGCGCCAAGCAGTTCATCCGCCAGCTCCTCGCCGAGGGGAAGACGGTCAAGATTTTGGCCGTCGGCCGCAAAGCCCGCGACCTGCTGCGCCGCGACTACGCGAAGCTGATGGTCGATACGATCGACGAGCTCGGCAAGAAGCGCCTGAGCTTCGTAGATGCGGAGCGCGTGACGTCCCGCATCCTCGATCTCTACAACGCCGGTGAGTTCGACGTCGCGACGATCTATTACAACCGCTTCAAGTCGGCGATCAGCCAGATCGTCACCAAGCAGCAGCTTATCCCGCTGCCGCTGGCTGATGTCAGCGCCGAAGCCGTGCAGGCCGATGCGTCGGGTGCCGTCTATGAATACGAGCCCGATGAATCGGAAATCCTCAGCGAGCTTCTGCCGCGCAACCTTGCGATCCAGATTTATCGCGCGCTGCTCGAGAATTCCGCGTCGGAGCAGGGCGCGCGCATGACCGCTATGGACAACGCGACGCGCAATGCCGGCGACATGATCAAGAGATTGAGCATCCAGTACAACCGCCAGCGCCAGGCCTCGATCACCAAGGAACTGATCGAGATCATCTCCGGCGCCGAAGCGATTTGATTTTCTCAGGAGTCTGAAGCAATGGCCAAGAACAACATCGGACGCATCACCCAGATCATGGGCGCCGTTGTCGACGTGCATTTCGACGGCGACCTGCCGCACATCCTGAACGCGCTTCACGTGCAGAACCAGGGCAAGACCCTGGTGCTCGAAGTGGCGCAGCATCTCGGCGAGCAGAACGTGCGCACCGTCGCCATGGACACGACCGACGGTCTGGTCCGCGGCCAGCAGGCGACCGACACCGGCGACGCGATCCGCGTGCCGGTCGGTCCCGAGACGCTGGGCCGTATCATCAACGTGATCGGCGAGCCGGTGGACGAGCGCGGCCCCGTTCAGACAAAGAAGACCCTGCCGATCCATCGTCAGGCGCCGGAATTCGTCGACCAGTCGACCGAGTCCGAGATCCTGATCACCGGCATCAAGGTCATCGACCTGTTGGCGCCTTATGCCAAGGGCGGCAAGATCGGCCTGTTCGGCGGCGCCGGCGTCGGCAAGACCGTGACGATCATGGAACTCATCAACAACGTCGCGAAGGCGCATGGCGGCGTGTCGGTGTTCGCCGGTGTCGGTGAGCGTACCCGCGAAGGTAACGACCTTTATCACGAGATGATCGAAGGCGGCGTCATCAAGCTTACGGAGAACAGCACCGTCGGTTCCAAGGTGGCGCTGGTGTACGGTCAGATGAACGAGCCGCCGGGTGCGCGCGCCCGCGTCGGTCTGACCGGTCTGACGGTCGCCGAATATTTCCGCGATGAAGAAGGCCAGGATGTGCTGTTCTTCGTCGACAACATCTTCCGCTTCACCCAGGCCGGTTCTGAAGTGTCGGCGCTGCTGGGCCGTATCCCTTCGGCCGTCGGCTATCAGCCCACACTGTCGACAGACATGGGCGCGCTGCAGGAACGCATCACCTCGACCAAGAAGGGCTCGATCACCTCGGTGCAGGCCATCTACGTGCCCGCCGACGACTTGACCGACCCGGCGCCCGCCACCTCGTTCGCGCATCTTGACGCGACGACGGTTCTGTCGCGCCAGATCGCCGAGCTTGGCATCTTCCCGGCCGTCGATCCGCTCGACTCGACCTCGCGTATGATGGATCCGCGCGTCATCGGCGACGAGCACTACCAGGTCGCCCGCGACGTGCAGCGCGTTCTGCAGACCTACAAGTCGCTGCAGGACATCATCGCCATTCTCGGCATGGACGAGCTCTCGGAAGAAGACAAGCTGACGGTCGCCCGCGCCCGCAAGATCCAGCGCTTCCTCTCGCAGCCCTTCCACGTCGCCGAAGTCTTCACCGGTACGCCTGGCGTGCTCGTGAAGCTCGAAGACACCATCAAGGGCTTCAAGAAGATCGTCGCCGGCGAGTGCGACGACATGCCGGAAGCCTCGTTCTACATGGTCGGCACCATCGAAGAGGCCCAGGACAAGGCCCGCAAGATGGCCGCGGAAGCCGCCTAAGACAGCGATTATTCTTGTTGTCATGCCCCGGCTTGACCGGGGCATCCATGCAGATGGATCCCCGCCCTTGGGCTTGACCCGAGGGGCAAGTCGGGGGATGACGAAAGAGGGATAGTAAGGATACCGGGAAGCAATGGCCGACAAGGTGCAATTCGAACTGGTCTCGCCCGAGCGTCTGCTCGTCTCGCGCGCCGTTGATATGGTCGTCGTTCCGGGTTCGGAAGGCGATTTCGGCGTGCTGCCGGATCACGCACCGGTCATCTCGACCGTGCGTCCCGGCGTGATCGAGATCTACGAGGGCGACACCATCACCGACCGCATCTTCGTGGCCGGCGGGTTCGCCGAAGTGACGGCGGATCGCTGCACGGTGCTGGCCGGCGTCGCGATGCCAGTGGCCGATCTCAACAGGACGTCGCTTGAAGCGGAACTCAAGGGCGCCGCCGACGAACTGGCCGCCGCGGTCAACCGCACGGAACCCGAGCGTCTCGAACTCGAGCGCCGTCTCGAAATCGCCGAAGCCAAGATGGCGGCGCTCGCCGCCTGATCTGTCCTACCCGGGTCGGTTCTTCCCCGGCTCGGCTTGAAACTGTTACAGCCGCCGTCATATAAAGGTCGTTAACGTCTTCGGACGCCGCGATCCTGTGGCCACGTTCATCCCGCTGGGGCCATGAAGCACTGGACTCTCGACGATATTGATTGGGCCCGGTTCGACCGTTCGAAGGTCGATCCGGACATCGTGCGCATCCTGAAAGCGTCGGCGATGGTCGAGCACAATGGCCACGCCTACGCCGTCTATCTCGAAAACGTCTTTGCCGACGATCCGGAATTTCGCGCCGCCGCGCGCGACTGGTCGCAGGAAGAAGTGCAGCACGGCAAGGCACTGCGGCGCTGGGCCGAACTCGCCGATCCGACCTGGAATTTCGACGCGTCCTTCAAGCTGTTCACCGAGACGTTCAAGCTTCCGCTGGATGTGACGACATCGGTGCGCGGCACCCGCACCGGCGAACTCGTCGCCCGCTGCATCGTCGAGACCGGCACCAGCTCCTATTACACGGCTCTGGCCGATACGAATGACGAGCCGGTGTTGCAGCAGGTCTGCCGCAAACTCGCCGCCGACGAACTGCGCCACTACAAGCTGTTCTACAAGCACATGCAGCGCTATCAGGACGCCGAACGGCTCGGCTTCTGGGGCCGCCTGCGCACCGGCCTCGGCCGCATCCTGGAATCGGAAGACGACGAACTGGCCTGCGCCTATTGGGCAGCGAACGAATCCGACCGGCCGTATGTGCGCAAGCCGTATTCCCGTGCCTATGCGCGCCGCGCGTACGCGGTCTATCGCCCGCAGCATGTCGAGCGCGGCATCGCGATGGCGATGAAGGCCGTCGGTCTGTCGCCGCAAGGCCGCCTGCACACGGCCTTGTCGCGCTTCGCGGGCTGGCTGATGCGCACGCGCGTCGCGGCGCTGGCGAAGGCCGGAGCCTAGCCCCAATGATTTTCATACCAGTGTAAGCTGGACCCGGCCCTCATCTCCCAAAACACATGAAAGATGAGCGAACTGAGCGAACTCCATCCGTATGGACGGCGAAGCCACACTATTGATCCAGACCGGAGTCTGGGGTCCCTGACTTCGCTGGGATGACAGAAAAGAGGGTTATACCCCCGTCAGATGCGCGAACTCCGCGCAGACGTCGCGGTACAGCGCCCGCTTGAACGGCACGATCAGGTCCGGCAGGTCCGTCAGCTTCGCCCATTTCCAGGCTGAGAATTCCGGGTGCTTGGTCTCGATATCGATGTCGCTGTCCTTGCCGAGGAAGCGCAGCGCGAACCACTTCTGGCGCTGTCCTAGGTACCTCCCGCCCCACATCGATTTCTGCAGGTCGGGCGGCAGGTCGTAGCAGTACCAGTCGCGGCTTTCCGCGATGATCTCCGCATTCGCGGTGCCGATTTCTTCTTCGAGTTCGCGGAGCGCGGCAACGCGCGGATCCTCGCCCTCGTCGATGCCGCCCTGCGGCATCTGCCAGGCTTCGCCCTTGGTGTCGCGGCGCTGCGCCACGAACACCAGGCCCTTCTTGTTGAGCAGCATCAGTCCGACATTGGGCCGGTAGAGGCTGAGATCGCGCCCGGTCGTATCGGCCGGCATTGCCTCAGCGATCCGGCTGGCGGTTCAGCAGCGCCGTGATCGGGGCCAGCACCAGGCCTTTGGCTTCGAGGCTGGGTAGCCAGGCGTTGATGCGCTCGAAGGTCACGGGATAGGTCTGGCCCATCGCGACCGCATTGCCGGTTTCGCGCGCCACGCGCTCGACATCGGCCAGCATTGCATCGATTCCGGCGCGCGAGGCTTCCTGGTCGATCATGCGGTCGTTGATCGCGCGCGGCAGGTTGAGCGTGGTGGCGAGGGAGGCGGCGACGCTGCGCGGCGAGGTGCGGCTGTCGAGGAAGACGACGCCGCGATCCTTCAGGGTCGTCAGCACCGGACGCAGCGCTTCGGCCGATGTGGTGAAGCGCGAGCCCATGTGGTTGGTGACGCCGACATAGCCGGTGACGCGGCCCAGCACCCATTCCAGCCGTTCCAGATTCTGGCGCGGCGTCAGGCTGGTAAGCAGCGTGCGCGGGCCGGGATCGCGGGCGGGGAAATTCGCGGGCTCCATCGGCAGGCCCAGCATCACCTCATGCCCGGCGGCGCGCGCGAGGTTGATCCATTGTTCGAGGGTCTCGGCATAGGGGCTGAAGCTCAACGTCACGCGCGGCGGCAGATGCTGGATCGCGGCTTCGGTTGCGGCGCTGGAAAGGCCGAGATCGACGATCACCACAGCGATGCGCGGGCGTTCGTCGTTCCAGTCGAACGGGCTTGCGAATTTCTCCCACGGGCCGGTCGGCTTCGGGATCTGCGGCACGGCGCTGGGCGCGCCGCCGGCCGCCATTTGCGGATCGGTCGGCGCATCGGCCGGTGCTGCTGGAGCGGCACCGGGCGCGGCCGCCGCAGGCGGCGCCTGCGCGGCGTCCGGCCGGGCGCGCGGCGGCGCCGGCGGCGGGCGGGTCGCCTGTGCGGCGGGCGGCGTTCCGGCGCCCGGTGGGGTCGAGGGAGGCGGAGCTGTGGGCGGTTCCACGGCCGGGCGTGAGGTGACTTCAGGCACCTCAACCGGTGCGGCCGGCGCTTCAATCGGCGGAAGCTCGGCCATCGCTGGTGGCGGCGGGGCAGGCGGTTCGGGAACCGGCTCCGGCTCGATCGCCATGAAATAGAGTTCGGGTGGCGGGCCGCTGCGTTTGGGCGGCGGCGAACTGAACAGCCACAACCCGCCGAGGACGGCGATCAGCACACCCCAGGCAAGCGCCAGGGATGACCAGCCGCGCCCCCGGGGTTCCGACTTACCGCGCGGCGCCGCCGCCTTCGCCACGTTTCCTGCCGCCTGTCACGAATCCGTCCGTCAGTTCGTCGTGACTTTCGTATTGAACAGAGCCAGGCCGCGCAGAAGATCGAACGCGCGCGCGAGCTGATAGTCGAACGCTGGCTCGGTGGTCGGGCCTTCCTCGGCCGACGGCGGCTGCTGCGAGGGCGGCGTATTGCCGGGGGCCGCCGGTGCTTCGCCCGGTGCCGGCGCGGTGGGATTGCGCAGCGCGCCGCGCAGATCGGCTTCGCGGCGGCTGGCCGGTGTGTCGACCTTCTGCAGGTTCGCCTGTTCGACAATGATATCCGGATCGATGCCCTGGGCCTGGATCGAGCGGCCCGACGGCGTGAAGTAGCGCGCCGTGGTCAGGCGCAACGCGCCCTGGTTGCCGAGCGGGATGATCGTCTGGACCGAGCCCTTGCCGAACGACTTGGTGCCCAGCACGATCGCGCGGCGATGATCCTGCAGCGCGCCGGCAACGATCTCCGACGCCGAGGCGGAGCCGCCGTTCATCAGCACCACGATCGGCAGGCCGTTCAGCAGATCGCCGGGCTTGGCGTTGTAGCGCTGCGCGTCTTCGGCGCGCCGGCCGCGGGTCGAGACGATCTCGCCCTTGTCGAGGAACGCATCGGAGACGTTGATCGACTGGTCGAGCAGGCCGCCCGGATTGTTGCGCAGGTCGAGCACGACGCCGCGCAGCTTGTTGCCGGTCTGCTCCTTGATGCGGGTGATGGCATTGCGCACGCCGACATCGGTCTGCTCGTTGAACGAGGTGATGCGGATGTAGCCGAGATCGCCTTCGACGCGCGACCGCACCGACTGGATGCGGATGACGGCGCGGTTGAGCGTCACTTCGAACGGCTCGGCGGTACCGCGGCGGATCATCAGCTTGATGCGCGAGTTGACGGGACCGCGCATGCGCTCGACGGCTTCCTGCAGGGTCAGGCCCTGGATCTGCTCGTCATCGAGATGG
Source organism: Alphaproteobacteria bacterium (assembly GCA_965279355.1). Lineage (GTDB taxonomy): Bacteria > Pseudomonadota > Alphaproteobacteria > CACIAM-22H2 > CACIAM-22H2. The sequence goes on from OZ257155.1 coordinate 3,675,575, forward strand.
GTGATGAAATCGCCGGGCTTGAGGCCGGCGCGGAAGGCCGGCGTGTCGTCGATCGGCGAGATGACCTTCACGAGGCCCTGTTCCATCGACACTTCGATACCGAGACCGCCGAACTCGCCGCGGGTCTGGATCTGCGTGTCGCGGAAGGCCCGCGAATTCATGAAGCTGGAATGCGGATCGAGGGCGGAGAGCATGCCGTTGATCGCATCCTCGATCAGCTTGCGATCGGTGATGTCCTCGACGTAGTCGGCGCGGACGCGCTCGAACACTTCACCGAACAGGTTGAGCTGGCGGTAAGTCTCGGATGTGTTGCTCTGCTGGGAGTTGACGGCCAGCGGCGCGATCAGCAATCCGGCGACCGAAGCGGCCGCAAGAACCTTGAGAAATCTCATCCACTTACCTTTCCGTTTAAGGCTAACCAGGGCTGCGGGTTGATCGGCTGACCGTGCCGCCGCAACTCGACGTAGAGAACCGCCCCTGAAACACCCCGACTTCCTGCATCCGCAGAACCTTCGGCATCGGCAGGCCCGGTGGTGGCAACCGGTTCACCGGTCGCCACGATCTGCCCGACGGACACGTCAATTCGGCCCAATCCTGCAAGGAGGGTATGATATCCCTCGGCATGTTCGATGATCAAGATATGCCCATAGCCGCGGAAGGGCCCGGCGAACACAATCTGGCCATCGAAGGGGGCGACGATCTGGGCCTCGGGCCGGGTCTGGATGGACAGGCCCCGATGCGGCTGGCCGCCTTCGCCGGTCTGCCCGAAACCGAGCACGACCTGCCCGCGGACCGGGGCCGCCATCTGCCCCCTGGCATCGCCCAGCCGACGGACCTTGCCGGCCAGGGCTTCGGCCACCTGTGACTGCACGGAAGAGGGCCGGGACGGGGCGGGCCCCGGCACCGCCCGGCGCTTCTCATCGTCACGGGTTTCGTCGAGCCGGCGCAGCAGGTCGCGCAGATCGGCGGCCTGCCGGCCCAGCGACTGGACCCGCTCGCGCGCACCCCCGTACGCCACTTCGGTATGGCGATAAAGATCGGACCGGCGGGCAACCAGCTCGCGAAGCCGGCCCTGGGTTGCCTCGTGTTTGGCCAAAGCAGCGGTGAGCCCGGCGCGTTCGGCCTGCACCACGGCGCGCAGGGTGCGGATATCGTCGACCTCGCGCGCCAGATCCTTGGCCATCGCCTCGATCGGCGGGACGACGGCACCGAGAAGCTTTGCCGTGCGAATGGTGTCGACCGGATCGGCTGGCAGCAGGGCCAGCGCTTCGGGCGGGTGACGCGCCAGCCGCTGCAGGGCATTCAGGAGACCGGCCAGTTCGCCGCGCCGCCGCTCGAGATCGCCGGACCGCGCGGCTTCCTCGGCATCGAGGCCGCTTAGCCTCAACTCGAGGGATGAGAGGGTGTCTTCACTTTCCTGTGTCTCCTGCGCTGCCGTCGACAGCCGGGCGCGCAGCGCCTCGATGTCTCTGATCTGCGCTTCCGCCTCGGCGGCAATTCGCCGCTCGGCCGCCCGCGCCGTGGCGAGGTCGCGCTCGACCTCTTCGAGGGAGCGGGTCGGTGTCTCCGCCGCGATGACCGGACACACTAAAACCAGAACCGCCGCGCAGGCGGCGAGACGGATTGCAATGCGGATGATGTGCAGGGTCACGCGCGGGATACGGCCATACCGATGCGCTCGTTTCGAGTCGCAACAAGCGATGATTGTACGCCATTCCAAACCCCGGTTGTCATCCCAGCGAACGCTGGGATGACAGAGTTGTTTGTGGATGCGCTCTTGCCATTCCCCGTTATTCCGCCGCGCGCACCGGCGACACTGTGTCGGGATGCGCAATCAGCGTCTGACCCGTCATGTCGGCGGGCTGGGTGAGGCCGAGCAGTTCCAGCAGGGTCGGCGCCACGTCGGCGAGCCTTCCGTTATGCAGCGCCAGCGGCGCGTTGCGGCCGGGTTCGGCGCCGCCGACCAGCATCACCGGCACCTGGTTCAGCGTGTGCGCGGTGTGCGCCTGGCCCGTCGCGTGGTCTTCCATCTGCTCGGCATTGCCGTGATCGGCGGTGATGATCATGGCACCACCCTGCGCCTCGACGGCGGCGGCGACCTTGCCAAGGCAATCGTCGACCACTTCGACCGCGCGCTTGGCGGCGTTGAAGTCGCCGGTGTGGCCGACCATGTCGGTGTTCGCATAATTGACGACAATGAAGTCGAAGCGGCCGGAGTTGATCGCGTCGACCAGCTTCTGCGTCACTTCATACGCCGACATCTCGGGCTTGAGATCGTAGGTCGCGACCTTCGGCGACGGCACGAGGATGCGCTGCTCGCCGGGATATTCGCGCTCCTCGCCGCCGTTGAAGAAGAACGTGACGTGCGCGTATTTCTCGGTCTCGGCGATGCGCAGCTGGGCCAGGCCGGCCGAGGCGACGATCTCGCCCATCATGTTGGTCAGGACCTGCGGCGGATACATGGTGGCGATGTAGCGCGTGAGGTCGGTCGAGTATTCGCTCATACCAAGCGCCGCTGCGAAACGCACGACACGCGGACGCGGGAAGCCGGTGAAGTCGGGATCGAGCAGGGCGGTCAGAATCTCACGCGCGCGGTCGGCGCGGAAATTCGTCATCACGATGCCGTCGCCGTCCTGCATGCCGGGATAACCCGGCAGCGATGCGGGCAGCACAAATTCGTCGGCCGTGTTGTCGGCGTAGGAGTTCGTGACGGCGGTTTGCGCGTCGGCGGCCCGAATGCCCTTCGCGTCGACCAGCGTGTTGTAGGCGAGTTCGACACGCTCCCAGCGCTTGTCGCGGTCCATCGAATAATAGCGGCCGGAGATCGTGCCGTAGGCGACGTTGGGGAGGCCGGCGATGTCGGCGGAGAATTTTCGCAAATAGGCTTCGGCGCTTTTGGGCGGGGTGTCGCGGCCGTCGAGGAAGGCGTGGATCCAGATATTCAGGCCGGCGGCGGAGAGGATCTTCGCCAGCGCCACCATGTGGACCTGGTGCGAATGCACGCCGCCCGGCGACAGCAGGCCCATCAGGTGAACGGCACCCTTGCCCTGCTTCATCTTCTCGATGAAGGCGGTCAGCGATTTGTTCCGGGCCATGGCGCCGGTAGCGACGTCGTCGTCGATGCGCGGCAGGTCCTGCATGACCACGCGGCCGGCGCCGAGATTCATGTGGCCGACTTCGGAATTGCCCATCTGACCGGACGGCAGGCCGACATGGCGTTCGGAGGCGTCGAGGAAGGCGACAGGCGCGCCGGCTTTCACCAGCCGGTCGAGATTGGGCGTGTTGGCGGCGAGGATGGCGTTGTCGTCGCTGGGTTCGGCGCGATGGCCCCAGCCATCGAGGACGCAAAGGACAACCGGGCGGCGCTTGGGGACGAAGGGGGGCATGAGCTGCTTCAACGTGGAGGGCGTAGAGAAAATATGGTGGGGAATCACGGCGCTAGGAAGAGGGAAGCGTGTTCTCGACGAGGGGCGCTTGACTTAGAAGCACGTAAGAACAAATAGTGAACATATGTATGACGCCCCAAAGAACCAACTTGCTGATTTAAAAGAGAAAATCAGAAGTCTCGAACGTCGCAGCGGATCGGGAAAGGGGGCTATCTCCAGTCCACTCCGCTTCAACCACCCGGCGCTGGACGGCGCGATGCCGCAAGGCGGCTTGCCGCTTGGCACACTGCACGAAGTGCTGGGCCCGCCCGGGGATGCGGCGCGGGTCGGGTTTGTCGTCGTCGTCGTCGCCATGATTGAGGGGCGGGTGCTGTGGTGCTGCGAACGGGGCCAGGAAAACGGCCTGCCGTACGGCCCGGGCCTGCTGCGGTTCGGCCTGTCGCCGGACCGGGTGATCTTCGTCGACGGCCAGAGCAAGACCGATACGCTGTGGGCGATGGAAGAGGCGCTGCGCAGCGGAACGCTGGCCGCCGTGATCGGCGAAGGGGTGGCACCGGACACGACGGCCAGCCGCCGCCTGCAGCTCGCGGCAGAAACCGGCGGTACGGCAGCCTTCATCCTGCCGGCGAAGCCGACGCAGTCGCTGATCACGCCGATGCGCTGGCGCGTGGCCGCGGTGCCGGCGGCCGACGGTTTTACGCGGCCGCGCTGGCGGGTGGATCTCGAACGCTGCCGCGGCGCCGTGCCGCGCAGCTGGTGCCTGGACTGGGACGATGTCGCGTTACGTTTCTCTCTTCCTGCCGACCTGGCCGACCGACTGCCGGTCGCGGCGGCATCCGCTTAAGGACAGCCGCCAGCCGCTGGTCCTGACGACAAGTGACGGCGGTGGCTTGCGGCTGGTCGCTGTCGACCGCCGCGCGGCGGCGGAAGGTCTGCATCCGGGACAGACACTCGCCGATGCGCGGGCTCTGGTCCCATATCTCCGCGCAGCCGAGGCGGAACCGGTCGCGGATGCGCGGGCCCTGGCGCAGCTTGCCGACTGGTGCACACGCTACACGCCCTGGGCCGCCGTCGATGGCGCCCAGGAACTCTGCCTCGACATCAGTGGCTGCGCGCATCTCTTCGGCGGCGAAGCGAACCTCCTCGCCGACCTTCGGCAGCGATTGAGCAGGTTCGGCGTCGGGTCGCGCGCGGCCGTGGCCGACACACCGGCCGCCGCCTGGGCCTGGGCGCGGTATGGCGAGGGCATCACCCCGGCCTCCCATGAAGCTCTGCTGGCTCTACCGCTCGCCGGCCTGCGCCTACCCGAGGATACGGTGAGGGGAGTGCGCCGGCTCGGTCTTGAAACCATTGACGATGTGCGCCTGTTGCCGCGCGGTCCGCTGGCGGCACGGTTCGGCGATCTGCTGCTGCGCCGGCTCGACCTTCTCTCCGGTGTTGCGCGCGCACCCATCTCGCCGCGCCGTCCGCCGCCGAGCTGGCGCGTGCGTCTCGTCTTTGCCGATGGTATCGGCCGCCGCGAGGATATCGATGCGGCGCTCGATCAACTGTTGATCGAACTTGGCGCCGCGCTGGAAAAAAGCGGACAGGGCGCGCGCCGGCTGGATCTCGCTTTCTATCGGCTCGACGGCACGATGCAGGTCATCACTGTCGGCACCAGCCGCGCCACGCGCGACGCAAAACATCTGGCCCAGCTGTTCGCGGAAAAACTCGAAACGGTCGATCCCGGTTTTGGAATCGAGACAATGCTGCTGGGAGCCGTCGTCACCGGCGCGCTGGTGGCCCGTCAAATGGCGTTCTCGGCCGATGGCCCTAAAACAAACGAAGCGCTGGCACAGCTTGTCGATCGTCTCCGCAATCGTCTCGGCGAAACCCAGGTGATGCAGCTGGCGCCGGTGGCAAGCCACTGGCCGGAACGCGCGGCCCGCCGGGTTCTGTCGGCCCCGCGCGCGGCCGTCTGGCCAACGCATCTCCGCCGTCCCTTACGTCTGCTACCGCTTCCCGAAGCCATCGATACGACGTCATCTGTCCCCGACGGACCGCCGCGCAGCTTTCGTTGGCGGCGGATGCAGCATCGCGTGACGCAGGCGCAAGGGCCCGAACGCCTGGCGCCGGAATGGTGGCGCGACCGCACCGGCAGCGCCACCCGCGACTATTATTGCCTGGAAGATGATGCGGGCCGCCGCTTCTGGGTCTATCGCGATGGATTGTATGGGAGCGGTAAGATACCCGCCTGGTATCTGCACGGACTCTTCGCCTGACGGGAACCGGCTCCGCGCGAGAAAGTTTTAGAGTTATGTCCAACGAATTGCCCCAGCGGCGCAATCGCATCTCTGCTGACCGGACGGCGGCCATGCTGATTCCGCCAAATCCGACACTCGGGTCGCTACGACAACACGCCTCCGACTGCACGGCCTGCCCGTTTTTGCCGGCGCAACGCAGACCGTATTTGGTGAAGGGACCATCCGCGCGAAGCTGATGCTGGTCGGCGGGACGCCGGGTGCCACGATCGGGCGGTTTACCGCCGACCTGAAAGAAGCGGCAAAGGCGCTGGCGCGCTAATCAGACTCTTTTGTCCCGTTGCGCGGGAATTTCGCGCCGATCATGCGCAGGCTTTCGCGCAGGCGATCGAGTTGGCCGATGCCGATGATCTGCAGCAGTTCGGATTCCATCTGGTCGACCCGCTCGTCGCATTTGGCCAGCACCGACACGCCCTTGCGAGTGAGCGCGGTCCGCAGGATGCGGCGGTTGGCGGTGTCGGCGGTGCGGACGACCAGGCCATTGCGCTCCAGCGACTTGATCATCTCGTTCATGGTCTGCGGCGTGACCAGGAAGCGGCGTGCGAGATCGGCCGATGAAAAATTCTCGCGATGCGCCAGGATGCTGAGGATCGTGTACTGGATCGCCGTCAGACCAAAAGCCCGCAGGCGGCGATCCAGTTCGACGCGGATGCTGAGCGTGGCCATGCGGAGGAGATAACTCGTCCGCGTCGGACGCATCGCCGGAGCAACAGCTTGTGTGGCGGTGCGGGCCAAAAGTCTACGCTCCCGCGATCAGCTCGGCTCGAACATCAGCAGATGCATGCCATCCGGCAGCGGCTGCCAGTAGGGCTTCACCTTCATGCCGATCTTCATCTGCTCTGCCGTGCAGTTGATGACATTGGCCAGCACGTTGACGCCTTCCTCCAGCGTCACCGTGGCAATGAAGTATGGCTCGTGGCCGCGGAACGGATCGCGCGCGCGGCGAACCGTGGTGTAGGTGAAAATCTCGCCCTTGCCGGACAGCTCGCGCCACTCCATGTCCTGCCGGCCGGTGAAAATGCTGACCGGGCGGGGATAGAACTGGAACTTGCCGGACTTCTTGCAGTACTGCGCCATGATCTTCTTCTCGCGCGTGCCCTCCCAGTAGGGCTTCGAGAAGCTGCGCGGCTTGACGGCATCGCGCTTGACGTCGCGGGTATCGTTCAATGTCTCGGCCATGTGTGTGTCCTCACGCGTCCGGGGTCAGGATCATGACGGTGCTGGTCGCCCAGTTGCGGCCGTACGGAATGCCACCGATCCCCGTCACCATCGCATTCTTGGTGTTCTTCACCTGGCGCTTGCCGCCTTCGCCGAAGAGCTGGCGCACCGCCTCGATGAGATTGGTGCCGCCGCCGGCAAGGCCGCACTGGCCGGCCGAGATTTGGCCGCCGCCGGTGTTGAGCGGAAGGCTACCGGTATGCGTCAGGTCGTTGTCGCGGATGAACGCGCAGCCCTGGCCGAAGCCGCAGAAGCCGATCGCTTCCATCTGCAGCATGTTGGCGATGATGAAATCATCATACGGATGGAAGGAGGCGATATCCTTCGGCTTGAGGCCGGTCGTGGAAAACGCCTTCTGCCCTGCCGCGATATGGCCGCTCTGGGTCACATCGACGATGCTCTGGTCGGAGCGGAAATGGCTGCGCTCGCCATAACCGATCGGCACCACGAATTTCGACAGGCCCTTGCTCTTCGCCATCTTCTTGCTGGTGACCAGCAGGCCGCTGGCGCCGTCGCAGACCATCACGCAATCGAGAAGACGAATCGGATCGGCGATCATGCGCGAGTTCAGATAGTCGTCGACGGTGATCGGCTTGCGCAGCTTCTCGCAGGCATTGTCGTTCAGCACGGCATGGCCGCGCTGCGCCACCGCCATCTTGCCCAGCGCCGCATAGTCCAGGCCATAGAGATGCTCATAGCGCTTCGACAGCAGGCCGAACGCGGTCGGCGGCCCGAGATAGCCGAGCGGCACCGTCCATTCGTTCTGAAAGCCGCGCGGGCGCGAGTTGTTTTCGGCAACCTGCGTGTCGGCGTAGAGGCAGAACACCGTCGAGCACAGCCCGGCATCGATGGCGGCCGTGGCGCGGGCGAGGGCGCCCAGCGGCGACGAGCCACCGATATCGGTGGTCTGGCAGTAGTTGAGCTCAAGACCGAGGAAGTCGGACGATGCCTGCGACCAGAATGCATTTCCGGCGCCGGTCATCGAGCCGCTGAGCGCGAAGCCGTCGATCTCCTGTAGCTCAAAGCCGGTCTTCTCAAGCAGGGTGTCGAGAATCTCGGCGCCCAGCTCCCACACATCGCGGTCGCTCTTTTCGACGATCTTGGTCTCGGCGAAGCCGACGATTGCTGAATCTTTCAAAGCCATGCGGTCCTCCCTTTAACCTAGGCGCGCCGACTAGCGGCCGTCGCCCGACTTGCCGGGCTCGGCCAGACGCGCGGCGCGATGCTCGACGAACGCCTTCAGGCGCTCGCGCGATTCGGCGCTGTGCACATTGGCGCCGAGGATCGATTCCACGAAGAGGCCGTCATCGTGCGACATGTCGTTGATGCGCGGCAGCGCGTTGCAGACCGCCCAGTTGGTATTCAGCGTGTTCTCGGCGATGCGCTTGGCAAGCGAGGTGGCGCGTTCCAGCGCCTGGCCCTTGGGCACCACGTACTGGCAGAGATTGGCGCGCTCGCCTTCGGCCGCCGTCAGCACACGACCGGTGAGCATCATGTCAGCCATACGAGCGTAGCCCATCAGGCGCTGAATACGGACCGTGCCACCGCCGCCGACGAAGATGCCGCGCTGGCCTTCGGGCAGGCCAAAGAAGGTGGTCTCATCGGCCACGCGGACGTGGACGGCCGATGCCAGTTCCAGCCCACCGCCGATGGTTGCGCCGTGCAGGGCAGCGACCCACGGAATTGGTCCACGCGAAATCAGATCGAAGGTACGGTGCCAGCGGCCCCGGCGACGCTTTTTGGGGGTGTTGGCGTCTTCCTGGTTACCCATCCACCCGGCGGCTTCCGCGAGGTCAAGACCGGCAGAGAAGTTGTCACCGTGGCCGAAGATCACGCCGCAACGCGCTTCCTGGGTGCCCTTGAAGACGGCGTCGCGGATGGCATGGTTCGTGGCATCGTTGATGGCATTGCGCTTGGCGGGCCGGTTCAGGCCAATGATGGCGACGTTGCCGTCCAGTTTGTAGGTGACGAGTTCTTCGCTCTTGGCATCGCTCATGGGGGCGTCTCTCTTCGCTTTGATTGAGTGGGCCGGTCCGGGGACGGCCCTTGTTTCTGACGGGCGCTTGGGTCTTGATGCTCCGGCACGCGACCGGCTATAAGGGGCGAGTATAAGGTTTACTGATATAGGGATGGAAGCCCGGCGTAAACGCAAAAAACATCCGTACGGCCTCGTATCACAGCGCGTCCCACGGTTGCCAAAGCGCCCACTCCCTCCCGCCGCACTCACGAAGGATTATTTGCGATGACTGACAGCAAGACGAATGCCGGTAGCCGGGTTGCGACCGTTGAGCGGATCCTGCAGCCGAAATCGGTGGCCATTATCGGCATTTCGTCGAAGCCGGGGACGGCGGGCCATACGGTACTCGGCAATCTCACGGTCAACGACTTCAAGGGCGACATCCATCTGGTCGGCCGCAGCGGCGGCGAGATCGAGGGGCGGAAGGTGCTGCCCGATATCGGCGCGCTACCGGAAGGCGTGGACCTCGCAATCTTCACCCTGCCGGCCAGCGGCGTGAAGGAAGCCATCGAAGGCTGCGTGAAGCGCAAGGTCGGCGCAGCGGTCATCTTCGCCTCGGGCTTCTCTGAGACCGGCAACGATGCAGCGCAGGAAGAACTCACGAAGATCGCGCGCGCGGGCAACCTCGCCCTGATCGGTCCGAATTGCCTTGGCTTCTCCAATCTCATCACCGGCTTCGCCTGCGGTTTCGCCAGTTCTTCAAAGACCGGCGTGATGACGCCTGGCCAGGATCCGGCGGTCGCTATCATCTCGCAGAGCGGCGGTCTCATGGCGCATGTGAAGATGGGCCTGGACGCGCGCCAGATTCAGTCGTCCTACACGATCTCGACGGGCAACGAAGCCGATCTCGGCGTCTCGGATTTCATCGATTACCTGGTCCAGGACAAGAATACGAACGGCATCGTCATCTATGCCGAAGACGTGCGGAACACTCAGGCCTTCCTGGCTTCGGCCAAGCGTGCGCGCGAGGCGGGAAAGCCGATCGTCCTCTATCACAGCGGGCGTGGCGCCAAGGCGAAGGAAGCGACCAAGTCGCATACCGGCGCCTTGACCGGCGACTACGCGACAATGGCGGTGATGGTCCGCCGCGCCGGCATCGCACTGGTCGATACGTTGGAAGAGGTGATCGACGTCACCGAAATCCTGCTGCGCTTCCCGGGGGCAGCGCCGACCAAGGGTGCCGGCATCCTCACCTTCTCGGGCGCCTTCTGCGCGATCGCATATGACTATTGCGAGATGGTCAATCTGGATGTGCCGCCGCTCTCCAAGGAGATCGAAGCGGAGCTTGCGCCGCAGCTTCCGGCCTATCTCCCTCCGCACAATCCGCTCGATCTTGGAACGCAGGCCATCTGGCAGCCGGAGCTGGTGGAAGTCGGCGCCAAGGCGCTGCTGAAGGACCCCGCGACGGGCAGCGTGACCGTGTCGATCACGGCCGGCGGTCCCAATCACGCGGTCAAGTATTTGAAGGGCATCATCGAAGCGCAGAAGGTGGCGGGCAAGAAGCCCATCACGCTGTCGATCCTGGGCGACGGTTCGCCGCTGCTGCCGGAATTCATGGCGCTGGCGAAAGAGCATCGTGTGATTCTCTCCCGCTCCTCAGAGCGCGCGCTGCGCGCCATCGCGCAGGTGCATCGTTATGGTGAGTCGCTGGCGCAGCCGAAGGGCGTTGCTCCGAAGGCGATTTCGGGCCTGCCGAAGCTCGGCAGCGGCACGCAGCCGGAATATGTCGGCAAGCAGCTCCTTGCCGCGGCCGGTATCAAGATCCCGGCCGGCGGCCTCGCGAAGTCAGCCGACGAGGCGGTCGAGATTGCCAAGAAGGCCGGCTATCCGGTGGCGATGAAGGCGCAGGCGGCGGCGCTGGCGCACAAGACCGAAGCTGGCGGCGTCGCACTCAATCTCGCAGACGATGCGGCAGTCCGTGCGACCTGGAAGTCAATGAGCGAGGGCGTTGCCCGCGTGCAGCCCGGGCTGAAGCTCGACGGCATGCTGGTCGAGAAGATGTCGGGCAAGGGCGTGGAGCTGATGATCGGCGCCCGCCGTGACAAGCAATGGGGTCCGGTGTTGCTGGTCGGCCTCGGCGGCATTTGGGTCGAGGCGATCGGCGATGTGCGCCTGCTGCCGCCGGATCTGCCAGTTGACGAGATCGCCAAGGAAATCCGCCTGCTCAAGTCGGCGAAGATCCTCGGCAAGTTCCGCGGCGCGCCGGAGCGCGACGTGGAGGCGGTGGCGAAGGTGGTCGCCATGATCGGTCAGCTAATGCTGACGGTGCCGGAGATCATGGAAGTCGACATCAACCCGCTGGTCGTGCATGCCAAGGGCGAAGGTGTCACCGCGCTCGACGCGCTTTTCGTCACGAAGTAATCGCGTCTGAAACAACGCCGGCGCCTCGCGGCGCCGGCGTTTTCTATTTCAGGACTGCGCCGTTCAGGCTTGCCATGCGCTGGCGAGCAGGGTCTGCAGGCCCTGGTCGGACGGTAGTTGTGCGTTGTAGGGATCGGACCCGCCATAAGGGTTCGAAAACGCCGACATTGCGCTGACGAGCTGCTGGATTTCGCCGGTGTCGAGCACGCCGCCGTCGAGTGTCTGAATGGCCTGGAGCTGGTTGTTGGAGTCCAGGAACCAGTCGATCACATCGACATAGTTCGACGTGCCGTTGATGTCGATCCGCAGGTCGTTGCCGCGCTGCTGGAACCACAGGTCGTTGGCATCGATGCCGGCGGTAAACTGCAACGTGTTGGCGGCCCCGCCATTGTCGACGCTGCCGTTGACGATCTTGGTGCGGCCGTCGCGCAGGTCCACTTCGTAGATGTTCTCCATGCCGCCGCCGATCAGCGTGTTGACGCCACGGCCGGCCTCCAGCGTGTTGTAGTTACCGTTGGCCGACAGGAAGTTGATGCCGCTGCCGCCGATCAGCGTGCAGTCCCAGCCGTTCACGGTCAGGAACTGCGTGCCGCAGGCACCGGCAAACAGCGTGTTCTCGTTGCCGTTGGCGGTGAGATAGCCGAGGCTGCCGCCGCCAATGAGCACGCCATCGTTGCCGTTCACCGTAATGCTCTGCGTGCCGGTGTCTCCGGCCTGCGCCAGCGCGTTGTTGCCGTTGATGGTGATGAGGCCGGTTGAGCCGCCACCGACCACGACCCCGTCATTCCCGTCGATGGTGAGTGCCTGCGTGCCGTAATCGCCAGCGACGAGCAGGTTGTTGTTGCCCATGGCGTAGAGGCTGTTGTCGCCCTTGCCGCCGCCGATCAGTACACCGTCGTTGCCTTCGAGATACAGGACCTGGTCGGGACCGCTGGCGCCGCCGCAGCCGTAATAGGCGCTCTTGGGCGCGCAGCCCCAGCCGGAGCTGTAGTTCCAGGAGCCGCAGCCGTTCGACCAGCCGTAAGAGCCACATTCGCTGTAGGACGACTGCGCGGTCGACGGAATCTCCGGCAGATCGACCGATGACACCAGCCGTTCGATATAGACGTCGGCACGGTGGCGATAGATATCGGCGTCGTAGACGGCCGGACCGCAACCGTTGCTGTTGCTGATCTTCGTGACGTCGCAACCGGCGACGGCGAGAATGTTGTTGTTGCCGTAGGCTGTGAGGGTGTTGGCGCCGGTGCCGCCAAGCAGCAGGCTGTCATTACCGAACACGGTCAGCGACTGATCGCCGTACGCGCCGCCCACCATCAGCGCGTGGTTGCCGTTGACGAGCATGACGCTGCCCGAGCCCTTGCCGATGACAACGGCATCGTTGCCGTCGACCATGAAGGACTGGTTGCGACCGCTGCCGCCGATGAGCAGGGCGTCGTTGCCCGCGACGTAGAGCTGCTGGCCGTTGCCGCTGCCGGCGATCAGCGTGTTGTCGTCGCCGTAAGCCGTAAGCACATCAGCGCCGGCGCCGCCCTTGAGGGTGTTGCCCCAGCCATTGGCGATCAGTGTGTCGATGCCGCCGCCGGTGCTGGCCGTCATCGTGTTGTTGTCGCCGTTGACGGTGAGTGTCTGCGGGGCGGTGCCCGCCTGCTTGATGGTCTGCCCGTCGACGGTGAGTTCGGTGTCGCCGCGAACGGTAATCGGTGTCGCCATATGTCCCCCTCGGATCGTTCTGATCCGCGCCTAGAGAAGCCTGACGGGACGATGCAACCGGGGCGGGAGTGCGGACTATGCGTTTTCGCACAAGGTTTGAGTGCTTGACCCCTTCGGAGTTTACTGGAATCAATAAGAACAAACAGGGAACATTATCATGGATACGTCTGCAATCCGTTATGCGGAGCTGCAAGTTACCACCAATTTCAGCTTCTTACGGGGAGCCTCCCATCCGGAAGCACTGGTCAGGACAGCCCAGTCCTATGGCCATCAGGCGATTGCCATCACCGACCGCAACACAATGGCCGGGGTGGTGCGGGCGCATGTGATGGCGAAGGAACTGGGGATGCGTCTGGTGGTTGGCGCGCGTCTCGACTTTGTCGATTCGCCAAGCGTGCTGTGTTTTCCGCGCGACCGCGCAGCGTATGGCCGGCTGACAACATTGCTGACTATCGGTAAGCGGCGCGCCGAGAAAGGGCATTGCACTCTCTATTCCGATGATCTGTTCGCGCACAGCGCGGGGCAGATCATTGTTGTGCTGCCGCCGGACGATCCGGACGATTCCTTCATCGATCATCTGCGTGTGCTGAAGTACGCGCTCGATACGGTCTATCTGGCGCTCAGCTATCTCTATCGTGGTGACGACGTAGCGCGGCTGAACAGTCTTGCTGCGCTGGCCGGTCGGCTGAAGATCCCCGCCGTTGCGACCAATGATGTTCATTACCATGATCGCGACCGGCGCCCGCTACAGGACGTGCTGACCTGCATCCGCGCAGGCTGCACGATCCACGATGCCGGGTATCGGCTCTTTGCGAATGCAGAGCGGCACCTGAAGCCGAGAGCCGAGATGGCGCGGCTCTTTGAGAATTATCCGGAGGCGCTTGCCAATACGGTGGAGATTGCCGAGGCAGCGCAATTTTCCATCGAAGATCTGAAATATGAGTACCCTGAAGAACCGATCGAGGGTGGGCTGACGCCGCAGGAGGAACTGACGCGGCTCGTCTGGGAGGGGGCTGATAGACAGTATCCTCATGGGGTATCGGAGAAAATAAAAACACAGCTTCTGAAGGAGCTGGATCTGATCGCCGCGCGGGGCTTTGCTCAATATTTCCTCACCATTCGCGACATCATGGAATTCGCAAGGAGCCAAGACATTCTCTGCCAGGGCCGAGGCTCCGCTGCGAACTCGGCGGTTTGCTATATGCTCCGCATTACCCAAATCGACCCAACTCGCCACGAATTGCTGTTCGAGCGGTTCCTGTCCACGGCGCGGCACGAGCCGCCAGATATCGATGTCGATTTTGAGCATGACCGGCGTGAGGAGGTCATCCGGTACATCTACGATAAATATACGAAAGAGCGAGCCGGCCTCGTCGCTACGGTCATTCGCTATCAACCGCGCAGTGCGTTGCGCGATGTTGGCAAGGCGCTTGGTATGTCGATGGACATCATCAATGTTCTCTCAAAGAGCGTCTGGAGTTGGGGGCGGGGCAGCTTTGAGGAGCCTTATCTCCGCGAGGCTGGCCTTGATCCCGGCGATCCTGCTTTACAGCAGGTTATTTCGCTGACGCTGCAGCTGATCGGGGCGCCGCGTCACCTGTCGCAGCATGTCGGCGGTTTCGTGATTACCAAGGGGCCGCTGTACGAGCTCGTCCCTATCGAAAATGCGGCGATGGACGGCCGCACTGTCATCGAATGGGACAAGGACGACATCGATACGGTCGGTATTTTCAAGATCGATGTGCTGGCGCTCGGCATGCTGACCTGCCTGCATAAGTGTTTCGACCTCCTGGCGGGACATTATGGGCGCCGTCTGACGATCGACACTGTGCCGGGCCGGGACGAGAAGACCTACGACATGCTGTGCAAGGCCGATACGATCGGGGTTTTCCAGGTCGAAAGCCGGGCGCAGATGTCGATGCTGCCGCGGCTAAAGCCGCGCGAATTCTATGATCTTGTCGTCGAGGTGGCGATCGTGCGTCCAGGCCCGATCCAGGGCGGCATGGTGCATCCCTATCTCAAGCGGCGAAATGTCCCGGACGATCAGATCGAATATCCCTCTGAGGAGCTTCGGGCTGTCCTGTGCCGCACCAAAGGGGTGCCGCTGTTTCAGGAGCAGGCCATGCAGATCGCGATGGTTGCCGCGGGCTTCTCAGCTGCCGATGCGGACAAACTGCGTCGCTCGATGGCGACCTTTAAACGGTCTGGGACAATCAAAAAGCTAGAGGCTGATTTCATCAATGGGATGCTGGAAAGGAAATACCCACTCAAATTCGCCCAGTCTTGCTTCAGGCAGATCGAGGGCTTCGCCGAGTATGGTTTCCCCGAAAGCCATGCCGCGAGCTTTGCGCTGCTCGTCTACGTCTCGGCGTGGATGAAATGCCATTACCCGGCGTTGTTTACGGCGGCGATGCTCAATAGCCAGCCAATGGGATTTTACGCCCCGGCGCAGCTCATTCGCGATCTGCGAGATCATGAGGTTGAAGTGCGGCCGGTTGATGTGAGCCATAGTTATTGGGACTGCACGCTGGAGCGCAACGGCGATCAGCATGCGTTGCGGCTGGGATTCCGGCAGGTCAAAGGTTTAAGCGAGAAGAAGGCGCGGCAACTCGTCGATCGCCGTGGAGATGGCTATTCCACCTTGCGCGATACGTGGCGTCGGAGCGGCCTCTATACAGCGGACTTGGAGGCGTTAGCTAATGCCGATGCCTGGGGCTCGCTCGGTCTTGGTCGGCGTGAAGCGCTCTGGGAAATCCGGGGCCTGTCCGAAGCGTCCTTGCCATTGCTGACTTTTGCCGAAACGAATGTTCCGTTTGGCCATAACCGTCCGCCTGCTGAGCAGGGTGACGAGCCAGCCGTCTCTTTACCAGCGATGACGCTGGGCGAGCAGGTGGTTGAGGATTACCGGCATCTCGGTTTCTCTTTAAAATGTCATCCGATGACGTTTCTGCGCGATCGGTTTGCCGCTCGCGGGGCTGTTCCGAGTTCCACGCTTGCAACTCTGCAGGACGGCGAGCCGGTGGTGGTCGGCGGCATCGTGTTGGTGCGGCAACAACCCGGGACCGCTAAGGGCGTTATCTTCGTTACGCTGGAAGATGAAGCCGGTATTGCGAATATCGTCGTCTGGGAACGTGTCTTTGATGAGTACCGGCGAGCACTACTCGGTAGCCGCCTGATGGTAGTGAAAGGCAAGGTGCAGCGCGAGGGGATCGTTATCCATGTGGTCGCCGAGAAGCTGATCGATCGCTCGGAAGACCTGAAACTGCTCTCGCAACATGACGGAAAATTCGAGCAGGCGATGGCGCGGGCCGACGGCGTACGCCGTCCTGGCCGCGATCCGCGCGATGCGATCCCCGAGGGGCGCAACTTTCACTGAGTTGGCGCTAACCGCCGCGATGATAGGGATGGCCGAGCAGGATCGATTGTGCGCGATAGATCTGTTCCGCCAGCATCGCGCGGACCAGCAGGTGCGGCCAGGTCATGGCCCCCAGCGACATCACGAGATTCGCGCGCTTCACCAGCTCCGGTGTCAGCCCGTCGGCGCCGCCGATGAGGAACACGACATCGCCGATGCCGTCATCCTGCCAGCGGCGGAGGCGTCCCGCGAATTCCTCGCTGGAGAAAATCTTGCCGCGCCCGTCGAGCGCGACGACCGTCGCGCCGCCGGGAATCTGCGCCTGCAGCAGGGCTGCTTCCGCTCCGCGCTTTGCTTCCGGCGCCAGCTTGCGCCGCTCCTCGACTTCGCGCAGGTCGAGCGTCATGCCCGCGGGCCCGCGGGCGAACAGCCGGCCGGCGTAGTCGTCAAAAAGGGCTTGTTCCGGCGCCACTCGCGCGGCGCGGCCACGACCTACTGCGGCCACGAGGATGCGCATGGCCGCCTCTTTCTGTCGCGCGGGGTCCGATACCCCCTCCCGTCAGGAGGGCGGCATCAGGCGCCTGCGGCGACGCGCTCCGGTTCCGGCCACGCCATCGACCACATCTTTTCCAGATTGTAGTGCTCGCGGGCTTCGGGTCGGAACAGATGGACGATCACATCGCCGGCGTCGACCAGCACCCAGTCGCCCTGGGACTTGCCCTCGACCGGAACCGGACTGCGGCCCAGGGCCTTGAGCTTGACGACAAGATGATCGGCCATGGCGCTCAGCTGGCGCTGGGAGCGTCCGGTGGCGATGACCATGTGATCGGCGATGGATGATTTTCGTCGGAGATCGATGGTGACGATCTCCTCGGCCTTGGCGTCATCGAGTGTCTTTTCGATGAGGCTCAGGATCGGGTTCGGAAGGACGACGTCTTTCTTGACGGCTTGCTTCCCGGTTCCCCGACGGCTGGCTGGGCGCTTTGACCCGACCGCACGCAGGGGGGTGATGTTCGGCACTTTTGACTTGGGGATCGGCGTCTCCTTTGGCTGGAGGAATGAGGGCTCCAATGGATGTCGCGAGGGGGACCCGCGAACCCGGACCGGCTAGTCGGCCCTTGTCCATCGCGGCGGTGCATCTCCTCTTCGGATTGCAGTCCCCGAAGCGGGATGAAGCCGGGAATGAACAAACGCCCAAGCGGGAGGGGTTTTGGAAGAGAACCGGCCTGCTCGATGCAGGTGCCGGCGGTACTTCCTGAACCGCGACGCCGCTTTGCCGGCCAAGGCCCTTGAATCATAGGTATGGCGGGCGAAAACGGCAATGGGCATCAAGTGAAATATCGATGACCACGCCCGCCAGTGTTCAATTTGCCGCAGGTTGTCCGCCCCCATGAGCCAGACGAAACGGATTCGGGGGTAACGGGCACACAGGGACGCCAGCGTATCGGCGGTATAGCGCGTGCCGAGGTCTGTCTCGATGGCTGTAACCCGCAGCTTTGGATGACGCGCCTGCCGCCGGGCCTCTTCGAGGCGCCTGGCCAGCGGCGCCATGCCTTTCGCCGGCTTCAGCGGATTCTGCGGCGAGACCAGCCACCACACCTCATCGAGGCCAAGCAGCCTGAGCGCCAGTTCCGAAATGTAGAGATGCCCGGCATGCGCCGGGTTAAACGATCCGCCGAGCAAGCCGACCCGCCGCGGCACCGCAGAACCGAAGGCCCGGGCCGGAAGAGGGCGGGAGAGCGTTTTGTCAGCGCGGCGCATCGTTCGGGCCCTCCCGGAGGAGAAGGGTTACGGCCGGACCTGGCCGGTGCCGCGAATGCGGTAGTTGTAGCTGGTGAGCTGTTCGGCACCGACAGGACCGCGCGGCGGCAGGCGGCCGGTGGAGATGCCGATCTCCGCGCCGAAACCGAACTCACCGCCATCCGCGAACTGGGTGGACGCGTTGTGCAGGACGATCGCGCTGTCGACCCGGGCGAGAAACGTCTCGGCGGCGGACTTGTCGGCGGTGACGATGGAATCGGTGTGGTGCGAACCGTAATGGTTCACATGCTGGACGGCCTGCTCCACACCGTCGACCAGCTTCACCGACAGGATCGCGTCGAGATATTCCGTGTGCCAGTCGGTTTCGGTCGCGACCTTCACCCGGGGGTCCATCTTCTGCACGATCTCGTCGCCGCGGATTTCGCAGCCGGCCTTGAACAGGTCGTGCAG
The DNA here is from genome assembly GCA_965279355.1 of Alphaproteobacteria bacterium. Lineage (GTDB taxonomy): Bacteria > Pseudomonadota > Alphaproteobacteria > CACIAM-22H2 > CACIAM-22H2. The sequence continues at coordinate 3,694,133 of OZ257155.1, forward strand.
GATCGGCGCGAGATGCGTGACGGCGGCGTCGCGATCGACCAGCAGCGTCTCGGTGGCGCCGCAGACGCTGGGGCGGCGCATCTTGGCGTTGAGCACGACCTTGCGGGCCATATCGACATCGGAATTGGCATGGACATAGGTATGGCAGAGCCCGTCGAGATGCGCGATCACAGGCATGCGCGCTTCCTTCATCACGCGCTCGATCAGCGATTTTCCGCCACGCGGCACGATCACGTCGATGAATTCGGCGAGGCCCAGCATGTGGCCGACCGCCTCGCGGTCGCGCACCGGTACGATCTGCACCGCGGCTTCGGGCAGATTCGCTTCGCGCAGACCGACGCGCAGCGCCTCGACCAGCGCGAGCGACGAATGCAGGCTCTCGGAACCCGGACGCAGTATCGCCGCGTTTCCTGATTTCAGCGCGATCCCGCCGGCATCGGCCGTCACATTGGGCCGCGCTTCATAGATGATGCCGACCACACCAAGCGGTACGCGGACGCGCTGGATGTTGAGGCCGTTGGGCCGCGTCCATTCTTCCGTTACGGCGCCGATAGGGTCGGGCTGTTCCGCGACGGCATCAAGCCCGCCGGCAATGCCTTCGATACGCTTCCCGTCGAGCTTTACGCGATCGAGAAAAGCGTCAGTCGCGCTCCCTTTGCGGGCGTGGGCGATGTCTTCCGCGTTGGCAGAGAGAATATCTGGTGTGCGGCGGCGGATTTCGGCGGCGGCGGTTGTCAGGGCGCGGTTCTTCGCGCTCGCCGGTGCCGTCGCCAGGGCGCGCGCGGCTTCACGCGCGGCCATGCCCATGGTGCGAATGGTTGCGGCGAGGTCGGAGCCGTTTGCAGAAGTAGCCATGGCGCTCAGATTGTCAGCACCAGATCGTCGCGATGAATCATTTCATCGCGACCACGGTAGCCGAGGATTGTCTCGATTTCACGGCTTTTATGGCCTTTGATCCGCGCCGCATCGGCGGATGAATAGGCGACAAGGCCACGGCCAAGCTCTTCGCCGTTGGGGCCGTGTACAACGACGGGATCGCCGCGCTCGAAGCTCCCTTCGATGGCGCTGACACCGGCCGGCAACAGGCTTTTTCCGCCAGCCAATGCCGTCACCGCACCGGCATCGACTCGTAGGGTGCCGATCGGCTTCAGACTGCTGGCGATCCAGCGCTTGCGCGCGGTGCGCGGCTCGGCCGAGGGCAGAAACCAGGTGCAGGCCGCACCCTTCTGCAATGCCGCGAGCGCGTGATTGTCTTCGCCGCGAGCGATGACCATGCGGCAACCGGCGGCGAGCGCGATCTTGGCGGCGGTAATTTTGGTCACCATGCCGCCGGAGCTGTAACCGGTCCGGGCTTCGCCGGCCATCGATTCGATCTGCGGCGTGATCTCGGTCACGACGTCGAGACGCTTGGCATTGGGATCGGCACGCGGATCGGCCGTGTAGAGCCCGTCGATGTCGGAGAGCAGGACCAGCGTATCGGCACTCACCATTTGCGCCACGCGCGCGGCCAGCCGGTCGTTGTCACCGAAGCGGATTTCATCGGTCGCGACGGTGTCATTCTCGTTGATAACGGGCACGGCGCCGAGCTTGAGCAGTTGCTGGATCGTCGAGCGTGCGTTGAGATGACGGCGACGCTGTTCCGTGTCGTCGGGTGTCAGCAGGATCTGCGCGACAGTAATCTCGTGACGGCCGAGGGCGGCTTGCCAGGCATGCGCGAGACGAATCTGACCGGTGGCGGCGGCGGCCTGTTTTTCTTCAAGGCGGAGCGACGTGCCGCTGAGGCCGAGATGACGTCGGCCGGCGGAGATGGCGCCAGAGGAGACAATCAGGACCTCGACATCGCGCTTCTTGAGTGCCGCGACATCGTCCGCGAGCGCGTCAAGCCAGGTGCGCCGAACATCACCCTTGGTCTCTTCGACCAGGAGGGCTGATCCGACCTTGATGACGAGACGCTTTGCCGTTTCCAGCGCCGGCAAAACTGTTTTGCGCACCGCGCTCACGGCAGCAATTCCTCTTCATCCTCGTCGATTGCCCCGGCGGCTGCGTTGCGTTGCTTTTTGACCTTTTTGAACAGCTCGCGCAGAACTTCCTTCGTACCGGTGCCAGCAACGCCGGAGAGTGCCATGACCTTCGCGCCGGGCGACAGTTTCTTGGCCGCGCGTGTCAGCGCGGCCGTCTTCTTCTTGATCGCGGCTTCATCCAGCGCGTCGATCTTGTTTAATCCGATGATCTCGGGCTTCTCGTCGAGACCGTGGCCGTAAGCTTCGAGTTCACCGCGGATGCTGCGATAGGCCTCGACGTAATCGTCCTGTGTTCCGTCGATCAGATGCAGGATCGCACTGCAGCGCTCGACATGACCCAGGAAGCGATGGCCGAGACCACGTCCTTCGGCGGCACCTTCGATCAGTCCCGGCAGATCGGCGACCACAAATTCATTCTGATCGGAATGCACGACGCCAAGCTGCGGCTTCAGCGTGGTGAAGGGATAGTCGGCGATCTTCGGCCGCGCGCGTGAGGTTGCGGCAAGGAATGTCGACTTGCCGGCATTGGGCAGGCCGACCAGACCGACATCGGCGATCAGTTTCAGGCGCAGCCAGAACCAGCGCTCTTCACCCGGCCAACCCGGATCGGCGCGGCGCGGCGCCTGGTTGGTGGCGCTCTTGTAATGCGTGTTGCCAAAACCGCCATCGCCGCCCTTGGCGAGCAGCACGGTCTGGCCCGGCGTGGTGAGATCGGCGACCAGCGTCTCGTTGTCTTCTTCGAAGATCTGCGTGCCGACCGGTACTTCCATGATGATACTGTCGCCGGTGGGGCCGGACCGCTGCTGGCCCATGCCGTGTCCGCCGCGCTGTGCCTTGAAATGCTGCTTGTAGCGAAAGTCGATCAGGGTATTCAGGTTGTTCTTGGCGACGGCGAGCACGCTGCCGCCGCGGCCGCCGTTGCCGCCATCGGGACCGCCGTATTCAATGAACTTCTCACGCCGGAAGCCGACGCAGCCGGCGCCGCCGTCTCCCGACTGGACGAAGATCTTGCATTGATCGAGAAATTTCATGGCGGCGGTGTTTCGGGCGGTGATGCGTCAGGGTTGCACAACGAAAAAGGGGGAACGGCGAACCGTTCCCCCTTCAATCGCGCAGTAATGCGGGAACGGTTATTCGGCAGCTTCGCTCATCGGCGCCGGATCGATCGCGATGAAGGTGCGGCCGTTCGACTTGCGCTGGAACTTCACGGTGCCGGTTGCGGTGGCAAACAGCGTGTGGTCGCGGCCCATGCCGACATTCGCACCCGCGTGATAGGTCGTGCCGCGCTGGCGGACGAGGATGTTGCCGGCGAGGACGATCTCACCGCCATAACGCTTGACGCCAAGGCGGCGGCCTTCGCTGTCGCGACCGTTGCGGGATGAACCGCCGGCTTTCTTATGTGCCATCGGATGTGCTCCTTACTTCTTTGCAGCGGCCTTCTTGGGCGCCGCTTTCTTTGCAGTTGTTTTAGGGGCTGCCTTGGCAGCGGCCGGCTTGGCCGTCAGGTCGGGCTTCTGGCCGTCGGTGAAGATGCCGCCGATGCGCAGCACGGTGCCGAGCTGGCGATGACCGTTCTTGCGGCGCGAGTTCTTGCGGCGGCGCTTCTTGAAGATGATGACCTTGTCGCCCTTCACCTGCTCAAGCACGGTGGCGGTCACAACCGCTCCGGCGACCAGGGGAACACCGATCGTGCTCTTGTCGCCGCCGACCATCAGCACTTCGCTGAGCTGGATGACGGTGCCGGTTTCGGCCGGAAGCTTCTCGACGGTGATGACGTCGTTGGCGGCGACTTTATACTGCTTACCGCCCGTGCGAATGACTGCGTACATGAGACCGAATCCCGGTTTGCCGGCAAAAAGAAATGCGCCGCGGAGAAAGCCCCGCGGCGAGAACGCGGCACTATAGCCACGCGCGACCCCGTGTCAACCGAATTTGCCCCGAGGCGCCGGACTCGGAGACTCCTAATTCCTTGGTTTGAAAAGGTAATCTGGACCCTCGCGGTATTACCGGGCGGACCCGTCCGAAGTAAGGAATAAGCGCTGCGCGGGGGTGTTTCCACAGGGGACAGGCTTTGCATCTTCGGCGCAGTCCCGCCCCCTGATCCTGAGGGCTGCGCCGTTCTAGGCCGGCCGGCGTGCTCCTAGGCCCGCTCGCCGGCCTTTTTTATGGCACGGGCGATGGGCGCCGGCACCCGAATCATGTTATAGGACAAAAGGTTGCGGGAATAAGGAGGCGCCATGCGCCGCGGAACTGCGATTGCCCTGGGCTTGACCACGCTCCTTCTCTTGGCGGGGTGCGACCACATGGCCATGAGTACGCACCGTGCGGCGATCCCGGCGCATCGGGTCGTCGACACGCCTCTGGGGCCTGTGCTCGCCACCAACCGGGGCATCACTCTTTATACGTTCGCCAATGACACCATGCCTGGCATGGCAACCTGCACTGCTGCGTGCTCGACCAACTGGCCGCCGTTGGTGGCTCTGAACGATGCGGTGCCGACCGGAAAATGGAGCGTGGCGCAGCGCCCGGACGGCCTCAAGCAATGGGCCTATGACGGAAAGCCGCTTTACGGCTGGCACGAGGATAAGAAGGCCGGCGATACGATGGGCGAGGGGAAGCTCAACGGCGTCTGGCGGGTGGCGCGCCCCTGAGGGGCAAGAGGATGGCGGACAGGGTGGGATTCGAACCCACGATACCATTGCTGGTATACCGGTTTTCGAGACCGGCGCCTTCAGCCACTCGGCCACCTGTCCGCAGGAAGAGGCGTATCTTTCAGGCTGAAGCGGCGCGGACCCTAACGTAAGCACCTTCGCCCCGCAACTCCGCCGCGCGGACGAGTCTTCTGGTCGGGCTCCGGCCCTTCAATCCAGCTCACGATAGTCGGGCGGCGCGATGTCCAGGAACTGCCCGTTGCGGACAATCAGGCGGTCGGCCTGCGGTCGGGCGAGAAGCTCGCTGTAGCGCCGCGCGGCAAAGAGAATAAAGCTGGCGGGGCCACCGCGCTTCAATCGTCCCGCATCCTTGAAGCCCATTAAATCGGCCGGCACCTTCGCGATCGAGGCGATCCAGTCCGAATAGGGCCGGTCGAGCTGGCCGATGAGGGATGCCATGAAGAACGACGACAGAAGGTCCTGGTCGCCATAAGTGTAAAAATAATCGCGGCAATTGTCGGTCCCAATGGCGACCGGCGTGCCGCCCGCGCGCAGTTCCTGGAGCAGGGTGATGCCGCGCCACCGCGGCGTGCGGCCGGGCGTACGATCCTGCAGATAGAGATTGCAGTGAGGGAGGGTAACGACGGCGAGACCCGCGTCCCGGCAGAGCTGAAGCGTGATCCCGGTTTCTTCCTCCGGCCGGACGCCCAGCGAGCAGCAATGCCCGCAGACGACCGTTCGCTTGAAGCCGGTCGTCTCGATCGCGTGCGCCACGATATCGAGGCACCGCGAGGTTGGGTCGCCGGTTTCGTCGACATGGAGGTCGACGTCGAGATCGCGCTCGATCGCCAGACGGAAGACAGCCTCGACCGCCTGCGCCATTTCAGGGCCGCCCGCGCCATGACCTTTTCCCGACAGCCGAGTGACGGCGCCCAGCACGCCACCATGCTTCGCGACACGGTCGGCGACATCGCGGCCGTACTCGCGCAGGTAATTGTCGATCGGTAGCAAGGCCGACCCCTGCAGGGCGATCCGTCCCTGCCAGCGGTCGCGCAGACGGGCGAACACGCGCCACGACAGATCGGCCTGCTCCGGCAGGGTATCGAGATGGGTGCGCAGCGCGGCGGTGCCGTGCGCCTCGGCGCAGCGTAATGCGAACTCCATCCGCTTTTCGAGATCGGCTTCCCGCCAGGTCTCGCCGCGTGCAATGGCGGCACTACGAAATCCGTCGCGCGCCTTCACCGCACCGAAATGCGTGCCTTCGGGATTGGGCGCGATATCGACCACATGTCCCATATCGAGATGCGTATGCAGGTCGGCGAGCAGCGGAAAGAGAATCCGGTCCCCGCCGGCGACGCCGTCGGGGATGCTGCCGGGGGCAGCGAGCTCGGCAACACGCCCGCCACGGACAACAAGATCGAAGCTGGCCAGCCCCTCTGCATCGACGGGGAGGCTTTCGCCGGTGAGGTCGAGTATGGCGGCGGGTGCCCGGACGCGGGAGAGAGTGAAGTCCCGGGCGGTGGCCGCGCCGAACTGCTCCTTGAAGGCGGATTGGGTCACGTCCGGAATCCTGTATCGCTGAGGGGAAGCCACGGCTTCGTGTCGAGCCGCTTTTCGTGCCGCCGGTAGTGGTCGCCGATATGCACGAGCAGTCGTTCGACCGCTTCATGATGAGAACGATCGTCAATACGGGTGCGGCGGGCATCTTCGACGACGCGCGCGACAATCGCGTCGCGATCGACCAGCGGGAATTTTCCATCGCGATAGATGATCCGGCCTCCGACCATCGTCATGGACACATCGGAGCCGAGCGCGCGTGCATAAAGGGCCGTCGCTAGATCGATATCGGGATCGAGATACACGCCGAGGATCCGATCCAGCGAAACGGCGATGATGTCGGCATCCATGCCGACCGCCAGCGTGCCGGTCCGGTCACCCAGAAGCATCGCCCCGGCGCCGGCCTCGGTGGTCATGCGCTGATAGGCGCGGGGTCCGGGTGGGGGATCGCCGTTCCACAGCGGCGAGCGGGCGAGGTTCATCGCCAGCCGCGCTTCCTTGAAGAGATCCTCATCGTCGTTGAGGGTCGTGCTGTCGCTGCCCAGCGCCACGGTTACGCCCGCATTCAGGTAGTGCGCCAGCGGTGCGATACCGGCCCGTAGCCGCAGGTTGGACCCGGGATTGCGTACCAGCGTGACGCGGTTCGCGACCACGCGGTCGACATCGTCGGCGGTCAGCCAGACGGCATGCGCCAGCGACAGGCGATGCGACAGGACGCCCAGCGCTTCGAGATGCTTCAGAAATCCCTCCGGGTAGTCGGCAGCGAGCGCGACTGCCTGGGCATGCGATTCCAGCCCATGCATATGGATGGCGACGTTGCGCTGCGCCGCGTTTCCGGCAAGCTCGACGAGCAGTTGGTCGGACACCCACTGCGGACCGGCCGGCGCATAGGCAAAGGAAATGAGTTTGCTGTCCGCATATTCGCGCTGGAGCGTCTCCATGACCCGGATCGTCGCGGCGGCGTCGCCGGCATAGAGCGGCGGCTGCGTCGGATCGCCGACGAGCGTTCGCAGATCGGCGGGAAGGCTCTGCAGGAACGCATCCTGTCGTCCGTCGGGATAGACCAGTTCGCCGCGGTCGCGCGCGCCAAGCCCGACCATGGCCCGCATGCCGACAGACTCGTAGGCGCGGGCAAACGAACGGATCTCCTGGGCGAAATCGCCGGTCCCGTAGGGCGTGTTGGCGTGAATGGTGGAGGTCACGCCGTTGGCCGCCATCTCGAACGCCGCCAGTGCCGTCATCCAGTATGGATCGAAGCTGCCGCGACGGCGCATGCGCCCAAGCCACAATTCGAGGACGTCGTCGGGAAAGCCGAGCTGAATCGGCGTCAGGCCTTCGCCGTGCTGGTGCGCGTTGACGAAGCCGGGCATCAGCACGTGGTTCTTGAGGTCGATCAGCTCGGCGGAGCGATTGGCCGCGACGATGTCGGCTGCCTGCCCGATCGCACGAATGACGCCGTCTTCGATCAGAATAGCGTTGTCGGCCCCCAGGCCCTCGCGGTGCATAACGGCTTCGGCCTGCAGAACGACAGCCATGCTTTTTTCAGTACGCGCGGTCATTCGGCTCCCGTGCGAATATCGCGATGCGGCGCATGTCGATATTCGGCGGCTTTATGAGTTTCGTGCGCGTTCAGCAAGCAACGCATATGCCACTGGTATCAGGCGTGTGACGCGCTATTTGGCGATGGCACCACGTTCTGCTCGTGCATTCGGCAACTGCCGCGCCTGCTTGTCCAAGATTTCGGCGTGCTCCGCCGAAGGAGACGCAATACGCTGGAAACGGTGGCGATCGATCAGGCTCGCTGCACGAAGTTATGGCACAGCAATTGCGACCGCCTTCGCCGGTGACCGCGTTCTTCGAGAGCGGCAGTGGAGGCTTTGTGATGCGCGGATTGAGAGTTGCACTTCTGTCGATCTCTGGGATCGGCCGAACTGAACGAGGCCCAGGTCGTGCGTAACACCACCAAATTCGGCGGCTATTTCGTCCGTCCCAGTCCGCTTTCGGATGAGGACATGCTGCGGGTGGGGCAGGGGACGCCCGGCGGGGAGTATCTGCGCCGTTTCTGGCATCCGATCGCCATGGTCGAGGAGCTCAAGGATCGGCCGATGCCGATCCGTGTCATGGGCGAGGACCTCGTGCTGTTCCGCGATCTGTCCGGGCGCGTCGGATTGCTGCACCGGCATTGCAGCCATCGCGGGACGTCGCTGGAATTCGGCCGCATCGCCGAGCGCGGTATTCGCTGCTGCTATCACGGCTGGCACTACGACATCGACGGTACGATCCTCGACACGCCGGGCGAGCCGGAGAACAGCCGCCTGAAGAATGCGCTTTGCCACGGGGCCTATCAGACCCGTGAATTCTGGGGGCTGATCTTCGCGTATATGGGGCCGCCGGAGGAGACACCGGCATTTCCGATCCTCGATACGTTCAATTACCCTGACGGCAACAAGCTCGTTCCCTACAAGCTCCAGCAGCCGTCGAACTGGCTGCAGTCGCACGAGAACGGTATCGATTCGATTCATTCGGCGTTTCTGCACGCCGGTTACGGCCTGAGTTTCACACCGGTCTTTTCAGCCCTGCCGACCATTGACTTCTTCGAGACGCCGATCGGCGTGCTGGGCATCGCGGTCCGGCGCTGGAAGGAGAATCTCTATGTGCGGGCGAGCGACGTTTATGTGCCGAACTTGGCCCAGTTCGGGTCCGGCACAATCAACGGCGAGTACGAAAAATTTGCTTTCGTCTCATGGACGACACGCTGGACCGTTCCCATCGACGACGTGAACTGCTGGACCATCGGGTTGCGCCACATCAACAGGGTGATGGACCCGCTCGGCGAGAGCGATCTCAGCCAGATCGGTTTCGAGAAGGTCGACTTGCCGGGTCAGACCGGAGACCGGTCGTACGACGAACGCCAGCGGGAGCCGGGCGACTACGATGCGCAGGTGTCGCAGGGGGCCATCGCCAACCATACGCGCGAGAATCTCGGCACCACGGATCGCGGCATTGCCATGCTGCGCCGCCAGTTGCGCGCGAATATCGAAGCGCTCGCGAAAGGGGTGAAGCCTGCGCTTCCACGCTTCGACGGCGACAGTACGCCGACTTATATCCACGAAATCGTGCTGCGCGTGCCGCCCCAGCCGGGCGGAGACGATATGGCGCTGCGTCAGGCCTTCGGCCGCGAGGTGGCCAAGATCGTGATAGAGAGCGGCAATCTGCCGGTGGCGGAGCGCCGGGTCGAGGTGGAGCGCCGGGTGCGTGCGCTGTCCTTCTTCGAAGCACCTGTTCCGGCCACGGCGAAGTAGTCGTTCCATGACATCAAAGGCAGCGAAAACGGCGCGCCTGCACGCGCATTTTGAGAACCTGACCAGCAAGCCACCGGTCTTCCACATCACGCGCGAACGGCTGACGTCGGCCATGTCGCGCCATGCCGACGTGGCGAAGAATATCCACATCACCCACGGCTCCGACCTGAAGGAACTGCACAAAGTTCTGCCGAAGGTTGAGGTCCTGGTGACGTCCTATGACGTGCTGACCCATGACAAGTTTCCGTTCGATACGCTTGCGGAGGCAGCGCCTCGGTTGAAGTGGATTTTTCTGAGCAGCGCCGGGATCGAGAAGCTGCTGCCGCTGGACTGGTTGCCGCCCGGCGTGAAACTGATCAATGCGCGCGGCGCGCATCGCAAGAAGGCCGCCGAGTTCGCGCAGATGTCGCTGCTGATGCTGAACATCCAGCTGCCGCGCATGGTCACCAACCAGAAGAACGCGCACTGGAATTCGATCTTCACGTCGTCGATTGCCGGTCGGACGCTGTGCCTGGTCGGTCTCGGCAATCTCGGCAGCGTGTTCGCGGCGCAGGCCAAGCGCCTCGGCATGAAGGTCATCGGTGTGCGCCGGACCGGCAAGCCGCATCGCCACGTCGACCGCATGCTGCCGCTGGCGAAGCTGAAGCAGGCCTTCGCGGCGGCCGATTTTGTCGTACTCACGGCGCCGCTGACCGGCGATACGAAGCATCTGGTGGGCGACAAAGAATTCGCCGCGATGAAGCCCGGCACGATGTTCATGAATGTCGGGCGGGGCGGGGTGATCGATACCGCGGCGCTGATCCGGTCTCTACGCAGCGGGCATCTCGGCGGCGCCATTCTTGACGTCTACCCGCAGGAGCCGCTGCCCGGCAGCCACCCGCTCTGGAAGGCGCCGAACCTCATCATGATTCCCCATGTCGCGATGGACGACATCGACCGGTTTCTGTCGCACTGCCTCGACATTGCGTTCGAGAACCTGCGCCGCACCCTGGCCGGTCGGCCGCTCCGGAACGTTGTCCGGCCATCCCTGGGGTATTGAATCGGTTCGATAGAAACGGAATCCAGGGCGAGGACGCAATGGCGACTTCAGGCATACCGATCATCGACATCGCTCCCTTTCTGAACGGCAACGCCGACGAGAAGCTGCGTGTCGCCGGCGCTTTTGGGAAAGCGTTCGAAGAGGTCGGGTTTGCGGCGGTGGTCGGCCACGGCGTCCCGGAGGACCTCCGCCAGTCGATTTTCAGGACGGCGCGCGCCTTTTTCGACCTCCCGGTCGAGGAGAAGGCCCGCTCATCGCTGCCGAGCCGCATCAAGGATCGCGGCTATCTTGCGCTGGGGGTCGAGAGCGTCGCCAAGACGCGCAATGCCGAAGCGCCGCCGGATCTCTGCGAAGCGTTGATGTTCATGGCCATGCACCAGGAGCCCGCGACGCTTCCGAGCGGCGGCGTGAGCGAGGTCACCGGCAATATGTATCCGGCCCGGCCAGCGGATCTTGGCGAAATCTATCGTCGCTATTTTCTTACCGTCCGCCGGCTTGCCGACGATCTGATGCGGATATCCGCCGTCGCGCTTGGGCTGCCGGAGGCGTATTTCGTCCCCTTCATGGATCGGCGTACCAGCCGGCTGCGGACGATCCACTATCCCGACCAGAAGGAGGAGCCGCTCCCGGGACAGCTGCGCTATGGCGCTCATTCCGATTACGGCAGCCTGACGATTCTCCTTCAGGACAACGCGCCTGGCGGACTTCAGGTTTCCCGCGACGACGGGTCGTGGACGGATGTCAGACCCATCCCGGGGTCCTTCATCATCAATATCGGCGACCTGATGGCGCGCTGGACCAACGATCGCTGGCGCTCGACCCTCCATCGGGTGGCGAACCCGCCGCGCGATGCCTCAGGCTCGACGCGTCGCATGTCGGTCGCATTTTTCTCCGGGACCAATGACGACGCGATGATCGAATGTCTGCCGACCTGCCGGGACGAAAACGCTCCGGCGAAATACCGGCCGGTTCGTGCATCGGATCACGTCCGCGAAAAATACGATGTCTCGATGATCGAGGCCGACCGCAGTCCCGCCGACGCACCGGGGTAACCGGCCTCGTTGCTGGAAATTGCCGGGAGCCTGCGAATAATTGAAAATGCCGGGCCATTGCTCCGCAATTGGCCGTCGATGCGAGCGGGCCGAGGCAGTTCCATGGCGCGGCGGTTGCATCAATATCCCGACAAATTTCGCCTTGAGGGAGAAGTCCTATGCTGAACCGTGCGCGGTTTCTCGGAGCGATTGCGTCCACAGGCATTCTGTTGCTTGGCAGTTCAGCGTTCGGTGAAACCTTCCGCTGGTCCTATCAGTCAAACGTTGCCGGGCTCGATGTCATGTCATCGGGCGACATCCCGACCCGTAATCTGCTGCGAAATGTTTACGAGGCGCTGACCCGTCTGGACGACGAGCTCAAGCCGGTGCCGGCACTGGCCGAGAGCTGGGCGGTCGTCTCGCCCACGGTGTGGCGGTTCAATCTGCGGAAAAACGTCGTGTTCCACGACGGCGCGCCGATGACGGCTGACGACGTTCTGTTTTCCTATAAGCGGGCCACCTCGGCGACCTCCGATGTGAAATCCCGTATCAATTCGATCAAGGCCATCCGCAAGGTCGATGCCCATACGGTCGAAATCGAAACTGTCGCGCCCAGCCCAACCCTTCTGGCGGACCTGACCTACCTCGATATCTTCAGTGAACGTTGGGCCACCGCAAACAACGCCGTCGATCCGGCGCCACTGGCCCAGCGTGTCGAGAATTATGCGACACGAAATGCCAATGGCTCCGGCCCTTTTCGGATTGTCTCGTTCGATTCAGCCAAAGGCGCCGAGCTCGTCCCGTTTGAAAAGTGGTGGGACACAAAAGAGCACAATATCACCCGCGCGGTCTTCACGCCGATTACGGTCGATGCGACAAGGGTCGCGGCCCTCCTTGCGAACCAGGTCGACATGATCTTCCCGCTGCCACAGCAGGACGTGCAGCGCGTTCAGGCGTCGCCCCGGCACGAACTGCTGATGGGGCCGCAGGATCTGGTGATCTTCCTCGGCATGGACCAGACGCGCGACGAGCTGCTTTATTCGAACATCAAGGGGAAGAATCCGTTCAAGGACGTCCGTGTCCGTCAGGCGGTCTATCAGGCCATCGACGCCCGGCTGATCCGCGAGCGGACAATGCGCGGCGCGGCGGTGTCCACCGGCGCGCTGACGACAAAATTTGCTTTTGGTTGGCAGCCTCAATTCGATGAGCGGTTACCGTACGATCCCGATGCCGCAAAGAAACTGCTGAACGAAGCCGGTTATCCCAACGGCTTCCAGGTCACGATCGACTGCCCCAATGACCGATATGTGAACGATGAGGAGATCTGCGTCGCGCTGGCCTCGATGCTGGCCCGGGTTGGCATCAAGCTCGATGTGCTGGCGCAGCCCCGCAATCTCTACTTCGCGAAACTCGGAAAGAAAGACAGCAGCTTCTATATCCACGGCTGGAGCACGGCGCCCGATCCGCTGATGATGATGCGCTTTCTGATCCATTCTCCGACCGGCAACCTCGGCTCATGGAACGTCGGCGGCTATTCGAATAAGCGTGTCGATGAGCTGCTGCAGGCGCTTGGCCAGGAAATCGACCAGTCCAAGCGGGCGATCATGATCAAGGACATCTACGATATCCACCGCGGCGAGATCGGCGCGATTCCGCTCCATGTCCAGACTTTGGCCTGGGGCGTGCGTAAGGGCGTCTCAGTCCGCCAGCGGCCGGATGATTTCCTTGACCTGCGCTATGTAAAGGTCATGGCGCCGGGCTGATCTCGAAAACAAAAGAACGGGAGGATCGTGTATGCCCGCCGTGCAGGAAAAAAGCGCGAGGCTGCCGTTTTCAACCACGCCGCTGTCCGACGTGCTTGGCGCGGAAGTCGTCGGATTCGATGTAAAGACCCTCCAGGCTGCAGATGCTGCGCCGATGCTCGACTGCCTGCGCGACTGTCAGGTTCTGGTTTTTCGCGATCAGAACCTGCCGCCGGACGCAATGGTCCGGTTCCTCAACCTGTTTGGCGAGGCGCAGCGTCACCCACTCAAGCAGTTCCGGATGCCTGACGCGCCGGAGCTCTATGTCATCTCGAACATCAAGGACGAACAGGGCAATTCGCTCGGCAATCCCTATGAGGGACTCAGCTGGCATACGGATATCGGCAGCCAGGAGAAGCCCACCATCTATACGGTTCTGTACGGCGTTGAAGTGCCTGTTTCCGGCGTACGGACGCGGTTTGCCTCCATGTACGACGCTTATACGGCGCTTCCCATGGAGCGCCGCGAGGCGCTGGAGAAGCTGAAATTCATCTACAGCTACGAAACGCAGTACACCAAGCGTATCGAGATGCTCGAGACGAGGGGCATCACCGATCATCAATACGGCGAGCCGCTGTCCCCGGAAGCAGCCGTGCATGCGAGACGCCGCGTGCTGACGCCGATCGTCGACACAAATCCGTATAGTGGCCGTAAATGGCTGCATTTCAGCACACTCGGTTGTGCCGGCGTCGACGGGATGTCCGAGGAGGCAGGAGTGCGCCTCGTCGAGGAACTGGAGGCGCACGCCATATCGCAGGCTTTCCGCTACGACCACGCCTGGCGCCGCAACGATCTGGTCATGTGGGACAATCGCGGGCTGCTGCATTCCGCCGGTGACTACGACCGCAAGAATGAGCGCCGTATGGTCTGGCGCGGCTCGATCGCGGAACGGGTTTGAAGAGATGGGGATGACAGAGGTTCCCGTCATCGACGTCGCCCCCTGGTTCGGGGGCGACAAGACCGCACGCGACGCGCTTGCGCGACAGGTCGACGCAGCGTGTCGGGAATGGGGATTCCTGATCATCAAGGGTCATGGCATCGATCCGGAGCTGATGCAACAGGTCAAGGACGCGACCTATGCGTTCTTCGATCTGCCGCAGAGCGAAAAGAATCGCATAGCCGCTGCAGCGCGGGCGAGCGGCGGCCGAGGCTATTATCCGCTCGTCTCGAAGTCGCACGCCCGTACCCGCGGCGTGAAGGATGCGCCCGGTGATTTACGTGAAAGTTTCATTGCCGGTGGCGCGCCCCCGGCGGGAATCGACAGCAATGCCGCTGCCCGTTTCTTTGCGTCGAATGTCTGGCCCCAGGAACCCGCCGCATTCCAGTCAGTGTGGGAGGCCTATTTTGCGGCCTGCACCGGATTGACCGGGGAACTGATGCGAATTTGCGCCCGGGCTCTCGCGATGCCGGACACCTATTTCGACGACAAGATCGACGTGCCGACCAGCACGCTTGTCACGCAGTTCTATCCGGCGCAGGACATGCCGCCACTACCGGGCCAGATCCGCAGCGGCGCGCATACCGACTACGGCACGATCACGCTGCTGATGACGGAAGACCGTCCCGGTGGCCTGCAGGTCATGGGCATGGACGGCGAATGGCACGATCTTAAGCCCGTGCCGGGTGCCTTTATTGTCAATCTCGGCGACATGATGGCGTGCTGGACCAATGACCGCTGGCGGTCGACGCTGCATCGGGTGGTCAATCCGCCGTCCGGTGCCGGCGCTGCGGCACGCCGACTTTCCATCGTGTATTTCCACACACCGAATCATGACGCGCTGATCGAGTGTATACCATCCTGCACCGATGCGGCCAATCCGCCGAAACACGCTCCGATCCACGCCGGCGACCACCTTCTTCGGCAGCTTGCGCGCGCGGAAAGCGTCAGCGCGGAGGCGTCGTGACGTTTCGTGCGGGACGGCGATCGCAGGACTGACCGCTCAGCAAATCGTAGAAATACCGACTAGCGACGCACCGCGTACAATCCTCCCAAGCCAGCTACCATTCCACATCGCGGAATAGTGGTATATTCCGCGCGCTGCCCCGCCGTTCCCATTGTAGAACCTGAACAAGGATGCCGTCGAAAGAGGGCAGTGGGAAACGCCTGGGGGTTGGGGCCAGCCGATGCAATCGCGTGTCATCGTTACATGCGCCGTGACCGGCAACCAGACCACGCCGGAGATGACTCCGCATCTGCCAGTCACTCCCGAACAGATCGCCGAAGCCTGCCTTGGCGCGGCTGAAGCCGGTGCTGCTTGCGTCCATATTCACGTGCGCGATCCCAAGACCGGCCAGCCGTCGATGGTGATCGACTACTATCGCGACGTTGTCGAGCGCATCCGCGCCAGGAACACTCAGCTTATTATCAACCTCACCACCGGTCCGGGTGGCCGGTTCGCACCGGATGCGGACGATCCGAAGGTCGCCGGCCCCGGCACCACGCTGATGCGGCCCGAAAAGCGGGTTGAGCATATCGCGCTGTTAAAACCGGATATCGCGACCCTCGATCTCAACACGATGAACTCCGGCAAGCAGGTTGTCATCAACACGCCGGGGAACGTGCGTCGTATGGCAGCGGTGATCAACGCCGCGGGCGTAAAGCCCGAGATCGAACTGTTCGATTCCGGCGACATCGCGCTCTGCCGCGACCTCATCAGCGACGGTACACTCAAGGGTCCGGTTCTGTGCTCGATCGTCATGGGCGTGAAATACGGCTTTCAGCCGTCGCCGGAGACGGTGTTCTACGCGCGTAGCCAGCTTCCGCCGGACAGCACGTGGGCCGCCTTTGGCACCGGCCGCATGGCTTTTCCGATGGTGGCGCAATCCTATCTCGCTGGCGGCCACGTCCGCGTCGGGCTGGAGGATGCGGTCTATCTCGAGAAGGGCGTCCTTGCTCCGTCCAATGCCGCGATGGTCGAAAAGGCTCGTGGCATCGTCGAATCGCTTGGCGGGCAGATCGCGACCGCGCGACAGGCCCGTGAAATTCTATCGCTGCCGATGTAACGAAAAACCAATGACTGGAGGAAACATGCGTTCGCTCTCTCTCGGCCTTTTTGCCGTCGCCGTTGCCCTGACACCTCTTGGTGCCGCGGCACAAACCTATCCCGACCGCGCGGTCACGGTGATTGTGCCGTTCCCCGCCGGCGCCGCCATCGACTTCCTGGCGCGCACCACATCAGCCTATCTGAGCGAAAGGCTGGGGAAGCCGTTCGTCGTCGAAAACAAGGTCGGTGCGGGCGGCAATATCGGCGGCGCCGCCGTGGCGAAGTCGACGCCCAATGGCTACACCCTGCTGTTCGGCACGCCGTCGCCGATCGCCCTTAACAAGTTCATGTACAAGGGCCTGTCGTATGACTCGGAGAAGGACTTCACGCCGGTTATCCTGATGGCGAAATCGCCGCTCATCATCGCGGCGAAAGCCGGCTTTCCCGCGAAGACGTTCGGTGAGCTGGTCGCGTATGCCAAGGCGAATCCGGGCAAGGTCAATGTCGGCAATCCGGGCTACGGCACGCTTGGCCACATCACGGCCGAACTGGTCCAGCAATTCGCCGGCGCGAAGATGACGAACGTTCCTTACCGCGGTTCGGTGCCGCTGACCGCGGAGCTCCTGGCTGGACAGGTCGACATCGCCATGGATTTCATGCCGACCTATGTCCCGCATGTGAACGACAAGAAGATCAGCGCCCTCGCGGTGACGACCAGTCAGCGCAACAAGCAGCTGCCGAATGTGCCGACGATCCAGGAAGCGGGTTTCGCCGGCTTCGAGGCGACAGCGTGGTATGCGGTGGTCGCGCCGACCGGCACGCCGCCCGCTGTCATTGCCAGGCTGAACAAGGAAATGAACGACTTCCTGAAGACCGACAAGGCCAAGGCTGCGCTCGATCAGAACAGCCTCGAACCCGTCGGCGGATCGCCGGAAGACCTCAAGAAGTTCGTCGATGCCGAGCTTAAGAAATGGAAGCCGGTGATCGAGGCCGCCAAGATCACTCTGGAGTAAGGGGTGAGGCCGCCGCGAGGCGGCCTCCTTCTGTTTTTGCATAAGATCTTGTGTTGAGAGGACGACGATAGATGGCCGGCATCGAAATTCCAGCGCTGTCGGCCCCGAAGGTTGCCCTCATCACGGGCGGCAGCAGCGGGATCGGCAAGGCCACCGCGGCACGCCTTGCCGCTCTCGGGGCGACGGTTGTGGTCGGCTACAACAGCCGGCGCGCTTTGGCGGAAGAGGTCGTTGCCGGGCTGGCCGGGAGCGGTCATCTGGCCCTGCGTATCGCGGTCGAGGACTCTACCTCCATCGCGGAGGCGGTGAAGGTCGTGACCGAGAAATTCGGGCGGCTCGATGCGCTGATCAATAGCGGTGGGGCGACGACCCCGGTTCCCCTCAACGATCTCGACAAGCTCACGGACGACATTTTCGACCGGACTGTCGTCATCAATCTGCGGGGGCCGTTTGCGGTGATCCGTGCCTTCCGTCCCTTGTTGGAACGCGGCAACGGAGCGTCGGTCGTGACCGTCTCGTCCATCGCTGCGCGCACGGGAATCGGCAGCAGCCTGGCCTATCTCGCGGCCAAGGCGGGCGTCGATGCGTTGACGATTGCGCTGGCGAAGGTGCTGGCGCCGAAGATCCGCGTGTTCTCTGTCTCGCCGGCCGGCGTGGATACGGATTTTGTCCCCGGCCGCACCCGGGAGCAGCTGCAGAAGACTGCTGAGAAGTTCCCGCTGGCTCATGTCACGACCGCCGACGACGTCGCCCGGGCAGTGATCGCCTGCATCGTCAACCTGACCAGCGCGACGGGAATCGTGCTGCCGGTGGACGAGGGCCGGCACCTCTAACAGGCACGACGGGTAGCGAATAATGGAAAAGCTGAAATTCTATATCGACGGCGCGTGGGTCGACCCGGTCGCGCCTAAGGCCTTGGGCGTGATCAATCCGGCGACGGAGGAGATCTTCGCGCAGATCAGCCTGGGCTCAAGGCAGGATGTGGACCGTGCCGCCAAGGCCGCGCGCCGTGCCTTTGCCACGTATTCCGAGGTAAGCGTCGAGGGGCGGCTTTCGTATCTCCAGAAGATCATCGCGGGCTTCAAGGCACGTCTGCCGGAACTGGCGCGGACCATGACGCTTGAGATGGGTGTGCCCATTACATTCTCGACCGAGCGCCAGGCGACCGTGGCACTCTTTCATTTCGAGGAAGCCGCGCGGGTGCTCGCCGATTACCGGTTCGAGGAACGGATGGGGCCCGGGATCATCCGCCGCGAGCCGATCGGTGTCTGCGGACTGATCACGCCGTGGAACTGGCCCTTGAACCAGCTGGCCTCGAAGGTCGCGCCGGCACTTGCCACTGGCTGCACGATTGTCCTGAAACCCAGCGAGATCGCGCCCCTCAGCTCGATGATGATTGCCGAGATCATCCACGACGCCGGGGTGCCGGCGGGTGTCTTCAATCTCGTGAACGGCGACGGCCCCACCGTCGGCGAAGCAATCGCTTCGCACCCGGAGATCGACATGGTGTCATTCACCGGCTCGACAGGGGCAGGTATCAGAGTGGCCAAGCTCGCGGCGGACACGGTCAAGCGCGTCGCGCAGGAACTGGGTGGCAAGTCCGCCAACATCATCCTTGCCGACGCCGATCTGAAGGCCGCCGTTATCGATGGCGTCCATGCCTGCAACACCAACGCCGGCCAGAACTGCCAGTCGCCGACCCGCATGCTGATTCCGCGGGGGCAACGAGAGGCAGCCTTTGCCGCCGCGCGCGAGGCGATCACCAGCATTCGTCTGGGAGACCCGCTCGATCCGGCGACCACCATGGGGCCGCTGGTCAGCCAGACGCAGTTCGACAAGGTTCAGGATCTGATCCAGTCCGGCATCGATGAGGGCGCGACCCTGGTGGCCGGTGGACCGGGGCGTCCGGCCGAACTCAACCGTGGATTTTATGTCCGCCCAACCGTTTTCGGCGATGTGACACCGCAAATGAGGATCGCCCGCGAGGAAATCTTCGGGCCGGTGCTGTCCATCATGAGCTACGACACCGAGGACGAGGCGATCGATATCGCCAACGGTACGCCGTTTGGGTTGGCGGGCTTCGTGCAGTCCAAGGACCCCAAACGCGCCCGCGCCATTGCCAATCGTATCCGGGCCGGGCGCGTCTATCTCAACCGGGCTCCATTCGACCGCAGCCTGCCCTTCGGTGGTTACAAGCAGTCCGGCAATGGGCGTGAGTTCGGCCTTTTCGGATTTGAAGAATATCTCGAGGTGAAGGCGCTGGTCGGTTATCCGGACTGACCGCGGTTCCATCCAATGAGGGAGGATGACGATGCGCGTATGGCTAGGTCTTGGGCTCTTGGCGGCGACTTTCTTTTCCGGCCTTGAAAGCGTGCCGGCGGCGGCGCAGCAGCGGCTGGACCGGCCGATCACCTTGGCACGGCAGGGCGGGTTCGAGGTGGGTGGCCGCGTACTCACCGGTGAGAAGGGCACGCTCAGCTGCGATCATGGGCATGTCGAGTACCAGATTCCGGTGAACGCGCAGCGCACCGCGCTCTTTCTCTGGCACAGCTCCTCGGTGAAGGTCTGGCAAAACCGCTGGGACGGCGGCGAAGGCTTCCAGTCGATCTTCCTGCGGCGCAATTTCCCCGTCTACCTGTGGGACGGTCCGCGCGTCGGTCGTGGCAACTGGGGTTGCGAGAACTACACCTACTCGGCCGAGGCCGGACGCGATCAGCAGAACTTCGTCGCCTGGCGCCTCGGCGCGAAATACCCCGAATGGTTTCCGGGCGTGCAGTTCCCGACCAACGATCCCAAGGCCTGGGAACAGGCGACACGCGCCCGCTACGACGAATTCGACACGGTCAAAAATGCGCAGCTTGAGACCGAAGCGGCCGCCGTGGCCATTGACCAGATCGGGCCGAGCGTGCTGGTAACCAATTCGGCCGGCGGCTGGAGGGCGATGCTGACGGCGCTCAAGACCAGGAGCGACAACGTCAAGGCAATCGTCGCCTATGAGAACCCGGGCTACATCTTTCCCGAGGGGCAAGGCCCGCAAATTGACGTGGGTCCCTTCGGGCCCGTCTATGTGCCGATGAGCGAGTTCCGCAAGCTCACACGGTTCCCGATGCAGTTCGTGTGGGGCGACAATGTCGACAAGTCGCCGGTGTGGACGCGGTACCTGAGCTGGTGCCGGCAGTTCGTCGATCTCATCAACGCGAATGGCGGGCAGGCAGAAATCCTTCTGCTGCCGTCGGTCGGTCTGCAGGGCAACACCCATATCCCCTTCGCCGATCTCAACAATGTCGCGGTTGCCGACCAGCTCTCGGCGTTCCTTCGCCGCCACAAGCTTGAGCAGAGTGCCGCGGCAAGCCGCTAGGCAGGATCCGCGCGGCCGGCCTCGGCAGGTTGCTGTCGAGGCTCGCTTGCGTTTCCCCAATGGGCATTTCACACTGCGGAATAACGACCGCAGCCTAGGAAATGCCATGCCGGCCGGTAACGTCCAATCGGTCACACGCGCGTTCGATCTTCTGGAGGCGCTGAATCGTCAGAAGATCGCCTCGATCAAGCAGTTGCACGAGGTGACCGGCTTGCCCAAGCCGACCATCGTGCGCCTGCTCAAGACGCTCGCCGCGATGGGCTATGTCGCCAACGATCAGCGGCAGGGCGGCTATTCCGTGACATCGATGGTGCGCGCCCTGAGTTGCGGCTTCCATGGCGACCCGCTGGTGGTCGAGGCGGGTCGGGCCTGGGCGATCGATCTCACGCACCGGTTCAAGTGGCCGGTGGCGATCGCGGTGCTCGACGAAGACGCGATCATCGTGCGCTTCAGCACCATTCCCGATAGTCCGATTTCGCCCTTTCACGGCACGGTGGGGTCGCGGCTGAGTCTGGTGTCGCGCGGCCTGGGCCGGGCCTATCTCGCCTTCTGCCCCGCCGCCGAACGCAACATTTTGCTGCAGATCCTGTCGTCGTCGAAAGATCCCGAAGATGCGCCGGCCCGACGGCCGGCGGCATTGCTGCGCAGCCTGCAGCCCATCCGCCGCCAGGGCTTCGCGGAGCGCGATCCGGCCGTGGAACCGAAGTCATCCTCCACGCTGGCGGTGCCGGTGATGGACGGCGACCGTGTGCTGGCGACCCTGGGGCTCACTTATTTCACCTCGGCCATGAAGCGCGCCCAGGCGGTTGAGCTCTATGTGCCGCATCTACGGTCCGCCGCGGAGAACATCGGGCGCAGCATCGGCCGTCTGGGGACTGAAATTCGCTAAGCCCCCGTTTCGTCATACGAAACGGTGGTGAAATCCTGGACACGCAGGGGCGCCCGCTTCGTATGATCCGCCCCTAAATAGACCGGTTTGACGACGAGGGAGGCGTGCCATGTACGATACCAGTGATCCGCGCGCGAGTTTGGCGGCCAAGCCGGCCGGTGCGCCGGTGGCGCCCATCACATCCTATGGCGGCTGCGAATATGTGCGGTTCTACGACGAGCCGCCGCAGGACAGCGGCCCCGCGGGCAAGACCTGGTACGCGCGCGGCCAGAATTTCCTGATCGCCATCACCGAACCGACCGCAGGGGCGGTGCTGGCGCGCGACGCCCAACCGGATGAATACGCGATCATCCTGCCTGACCCGAACCTTGAGGTGGAGATCACTACCAAGGACGGCACGCAGACTGTGAAAGGCAATTCGCTGGCCTTCATTCCGCCCGGCAAGTCGAGCGTGAAGGTACTGAAGCCCGGCCGCATCGTGCGCATGTTCACCACGCAATCGACCGACCTTGTGGCGAAGTGCCTCAACGGCGTCTCCTATAAGGAGCCCAAGCCGGTGGTCGCCCTGGCCAAGCCGTGGCCGACACCGAAGGACGGTTTCAAGCTGCGCGTCTATTCGCTCGATGTGCCGCCGGAGCCGGGCCGTTTCGGCCGCATCTGGCGCTGCACCACCCTGATGATCAATTTCATCGATGCCCGTCCGGGCCCGCGCGATCCAACGAAGCTGTCGCCGCACCACCACGACGATTTCGAGCAGGGCTCGCTGGCGCTGGAAGGCGATTTCGTTCACCACCTGCGTTGGCCGTGGACGCCCAACAAGCTGATCTGGCGCGACGATGAGCACGAGCTGTGCGGCAGTCCGTCGATTGCCATCATCCCGCCACCGTCGATCCACACCACCGAGGCCGTCGGCCAGGGCGTGAACCAGCTCGTCGACCTGTTCTCCCCGCCGCGGACGGACTTCTCGATGAAGAAGGGCTGGGTGCTGAACGCGGATGATTATCCGATGCCCCAGTCTTCCGACACAGAGTTAAAGGGATGAGCGAGACGCGGTCTTTCCGGCAGCGGCTGCTCGCCGGCGACAAGCTGGTTGGCACGTTCCTCAAGACACCGACCAGCCACGCAACGGAGATTGTTGCGGCGCTCGGCTTCGATTTCGTGGTCATCGACCAGGAGCATGCGCCGTTCGACCGCACGACCACTGACATTGCTCTGATGGCAGCGCGCGGTCTCGGTATTCCGGCATTGGTGCGGGTACCCGGTCCCGAAGCGATCCTGTCGGTGCTCGACTGCGGGGCGACGGGAATCCTGATGCCGCATGTGGCGAGCGCCGAATATGCGCGCGAAGTGGCCGGGTTGTGCCGTTATCGCGGCCGACGCGGCTACGCTACCAGCACCCGCGCCGGCGGCTATACGGCAGTGCCGATGTGGAAGCATATCCGCGCTTCGGACGATGCAATCACCGTCGTTGCCCAGATCGAGGATCGTGAAGCACTCGACCACCTTGATGCCATTGCGGCGGTCGACGGGATCGACTCGCTGTTCATCGGTCGCGGTGACCTGACGGCGGCGTTCGGCGACGAGACGCCCAACCCGCCTGCGGTGAAGGCGGCGGTGGAGAAGATTTCAGCGGCGGCGCGCAAGGCGAATAAGCCAGTCAGCGTCTATGTCGGCGGCCGCCCCGAAGCGGAATGGCTGCAGAGCCAGGGGGCGACGACCTTCATCCTGAATTCGGATCAGGGTTTCCTGCGCCAGGCGGCGGCGAAAAGCCTCACCGACCTGCGCGAAGCGTTCGGCTGACGTGCAGGAAATTCGTCCTGCCGATCTCACGGGCGAAGCTGCCTACAAGCTGCTCTGTGGCGTCGTCGTGCCGCGCCCGATTGCATGGGTCAGCACACGGTCGGCGTCAGGCCAGTCGAATCTGGCGCCGTTTAGCTGTTTCACCTTTGTCTCGCACCGCCCGCCGATGGTGGGTGTCAGCATCGGTCGGCGGCCGAACGGCTTCAAGGATACGGCGCGCAATATCCACGAGACGCAGGAATTCGTGGTTCATATCAGCGACGAGACCCTGATCGATCAGGTTCATCGCAGCGGCGCGGAATTTCCCCCTGAGATCAGCGAAGCCGATCTGCTCGGCGTCGAACTCGTTCCCAGCCGTCTTGTAACGCCGGGTCGCGTGGCGAAGGCGCCGATCGCCATGGAATGCCGGCTGCACAAGGTCGTCGATTTCGGCGTCAACCAGTTCTTCGTCGGCGAGATCCAGCTTTTCCATATCCGCGAGGGGCTCGCGGTGAACCACAAGATCGATGCCGGCCAGTTGCGCCCGATCGCGCGGTTGGGCGGGCCGAATTATTCGACCCTGGGCGAGATCATCGGCATGACGCCGCAGGCAGAGCAATCGGAGCCGCCAAAAGCGACCGTGAGCTGGGGCTAAGTTCTGACATCAGGAGATAGTGCGATGAGCGACGTGATTCTCACTCAATACAAGGCCGCAGAGGCCCAGGACACCTATTCGGACGCGCCTGACTCGGTCATCGACAATCTTCTGCGCGGGGCGGTGGATCTGCATTGCCATAGCGGCCCGTCGGTGATGCCGCGCTCCATCAACCATATGGAGGCGATCCGCGAGGCCCAGGCCGCCGGCATGCACGCGATCCTGTTCAAGGATCACTATTATTCCGCAACGCCGGTGATGAAGCTCCTGGAAGAGATCATGCCGGACCTCGGCGTCAACCTTTTGACTGGCGTGCCGCTCAACAATACGGTCGGCGGGCTCAATCCGTATGCGGTCGATCACGGTCTGAGGCTTGGCGCCAACCTTGTGTGGATGCCGACCTTCAGCGCTGCGAACCATCTCCGCCACGGCCACCGGCATGTTATCCTGCCGACCAAGGAACAGATGCTGCGGCCCACCGGCCTGACGGTTGTCGACGAAAAGGGCGATCTCAAGGACGAGGTGAAACCGATCCTCGATCAGATCGCCGAGTTCGACTGCGTGCTGTCGGCGGGCCATCTGCATATCAGCGAGATCTGGCCGCTGTTCGACGAAGCCAAGAAGCGCGGCGTGAAGCGCCTGCTCGTCAACCATCCGACCTTCGTGATCGATGCGAACCTGCGCGACATCAAGGAGCTTGTCGACATGGGTGCCTATATCGAGCACTCGTTCTGCATGTTCATCAACGAGGCCTACACGAAGAAATTCAAGGGGACGCAGCTCAAGCAGCTGATCACCGCGGCCGGCGTCGATCGCACGATCCTTGGGTCGGATCTCGGTCAGATCAAGAATCCTCACCCGGTTGAAGGCTTCCGGTCCGTCATCCGGCTCTGCCTGGCGCTTGGCTACGGCGAGGCGGATATCCGCAAGATGATCAGCCTGAACGCCTGCCGGCTCATGGGCCTACCAGAGCCGAAGCTGGCGGCCGCGCCAGCCGCCGCCGCACGCTGATCGCGCATTATCTCCCAGTCGTGTCCGGGCTTGCCCGGATCAAATCCGGATCCGGATGACCTCCGGCCGAGGCGCGCCCTGTTCAGGAGCGCCTCGGTCGCTGCCGTTTCACCGCCGGTTGCCGGGCCTCCGAACACGCGGTAGCATCATTCCAATGCAGCGAGATGGTCATCAATCCGTCCGCCGTCATTCGATTGGGAGGAAAAATGCGTAACTTCTGCCGCGCCGCGGTGATTGCTGCTGCAGCGATTACAGGCTGGATGTCTCCGGCCGTAGCTCAGGACTATCCGACGAAGACTGTCCGCTTTCTTGGCGCCTCAAGCCCGGGCGGCACCAGCGACGTCTTCATGCGCGCCCTGCAGCCGGACCTTCAGAAAAAGTGGCAGCAACCGGTCATCGTCGAAAACCGGGCGGGCGCCAGTTTCAATCTCGGCATCCGGGCCTGTGTCGAGGCGCCGCCTGACGGCTATACCGTCTGTGTCCTGCCCGGCGACGCCGTGACGCAGAATCCGATCCTGTTCAAGAATCTCGGGTACGATCCCAGCACCCTTGAGCCGGTCGCGAAGCTCTTCGTGATCACCGGCGTTCTGGCAGTGAACAGCAACCTGAACGTCGCCACGATGAGCGACCTGCAGGCGCTCATGAAGCAGAAATCGACCCGGCTGAGCTATACCTCGCCCAACCTGTCGACGGCGCTCTTTATGGAAAAACTGAAGCAGGAGCACAACGCCGACATTGTCCAGATCGGCTTCAAGGGCGGCAGCGACGCGACGGGCCGCATGCTCTCTGGCGAAGTACCGCTCGTGTGGCTGGCAGTAGGAAATCTTCTCTCGGCCTTTGCGGATAAGAAGGCGTATGCGCTGGTGGTCGACACCGAGACCCGCTCGTCGATGCTGCCCAACGTGCCGACGCTGCGGGAAATCGGCTACAAGGGCGATATCACCTCGAGCTATTTCGGCGCGTTCGCCCCGCCGCGGACGCCCAAGGCGATCATCGAAAAGATAAGCCGGGATATCGGCGAGGCCGTCAACGCGCCCGAATTCAAGAACAAGCAGCTGATCCAGCGCGGCCTGGAGCCGGCGATCAGCACGCCCGCTGAGTACATCGCCTTCCTGCAGGCCAATCGCCCGATCGCAGAGCGGGTCATCAGGGCGTCGGGGCTGGAGGGCAGCCAATAGGCGAGCAGGTATTCACGGCAGAACGCCGTAAAGGGCGTAAGGCGGACTTCCCTTTACGCGTCCGCGCCATGCGGCTTTGTGTCGCGCCGCGCGGGCTGGGCCTGGGCGCTATTGCTTCGGCTGCGTTCGGCCGGCGCTTGTTCGACGATCCGCGCCATTAGGTCAAGAAGCATCCGGCGCTCGGCAGGTTGCAACGGCGCCAGCATCCGTCGCTGCGCCCGGTCGACCGCGGGCAGCAGGCTGGTGAGGAGCTCGCCGCCGGTGGCCGTGACATAAAGCAGAACCGAGCGGCGATCCGACTTGTCGCGTTCGCGGGAAATCAGTTTCTTCTTCTGCAGGCGCAAGACGACGCCGGCAATGGTTGTCCGGTCGAGTTTGAGAGCGCGGGCAAGGCGGAGCTGATCGATCCCCGGCCGTGCTTCGATGGTCCTGAGGCAGGCCATCTGCACCGAGGTCACGTCATAGGGGCCGGCCTCTTCGAGATAGAGGGCATCGGCCGTCTGGTGCATACGCCGGATCAGGTAGTTGAGCCGCTTCGACTCTTCTTCATAATTCGTCACGGGACGTGCTCCGGCTTCCGATCGGCAGTGCCGATATCTCCAGACAGCTATGCCTCAAGAGGCCCGCGCGCCGCAAGCACATAGAACGCATTATGATTGTTGGTGGGAAAATTGTGCGCCGCACAAAGGAGAAATTGCGATAATAATCAGTATGCGTCTTATTTCTTGTTGCAATGGCCAGTGTCGGTGAATAGGGTCCGTCAGAACACCAGCAGCGAGAAGAAAATGGCGGAGAAAAACGTCCACAAGTTCATGATCCCGCTTGAGGAGCAGGTGCCGGCGCGCCTTGAACGGCGCAGCAAGCTCATCTCGCTCGACGAAGCGGGCAAGATCATCGCCTCGAAGAAGACGGTCTCCCTGGCGGGCTCGCATTCCGCGGATGCCGCCATGAGCCTGATCCGCGCCGCGATCCGTGCTGGCGCTAAAGACATGACGCTCATTCCGCCGGTTACGACGTCGATCGCCGCGGATCTGCCGATCGCGGCGGGGATGCTGAGCAAGCTGTACCTGTCCTATATCGGGTTCGAGGTCTGGGGCATGGCGCCGGCCTTTCGGCGCGCCGCAGAAAAGCGCACGTTGGAAATCGTCGAGGCCGACGAAGCGTTCATCCTGCTGGGAACGCAGGCGGCAGCGGGCGGCCGTCCGTTCAATGCCGTGCAGTTTTTGTACGAGGCAACCGATCACCCCAAGCTCAATCCGGAACTGAAGAAGATCGTCGATCCGTATTCCGGACGCGAGGTCTATCTGATCCCGCCGCTGAAGTCGGATGTCTTCATCATGCATGCGCAGGCCTGCGACGAGTACGGTAACGCGCAGGTGTGGGGCGGCAGCGGGCAGGAGCGCGACAAGGCCAAGGCGGCCGATCTCGTGATCGTGCAGACCGATCAGATCGTCGGTTCCGATACCATCGAGAAGGATCCCGGCCGGACTACCATTCCAGGCCTCTGGGTCGATCATGTGGTCCATGTACCGTTTGGCGCGCATCCGACCTTCTCGTCGTTCAACTACGGTCTGGATGAACCGCATCTCAAGCTGTACCTCGAGATGGTGAAGTCCGGTCGTGCCCAGGAATACATCGACAAATACATCCTCGGCCCAAAGGATCATTTCGATTATCTCGAACTCGTCGGCGGGCTGAGGAAGATGAGTGAGCTGCAGAGCATGTTGAACGTCTGATTGCCTCTGCCGGCTCAAACAAGAGAGAACATTCGATGGCTGAACTCGCATATCCCGGAACCGACCGCTACTCGATGGCGGAGCTGATGGCGATCCTGCTGGCCCGCATGGCGGCCGGCGAGGATGAGAGCGCCGGTGGCGGTGGCGCCAACCAGTCGATCTCGCTCGCGGGCAACCGTCTGGCGCAGGTGGCGGCGGCGCCCAATCTCTGGCTCTTTACGGGCGGCGCCGGTGTCTACAACGGCAAGTTCGACACCATGCCGATCGGCACCTGGGATTCCCGCTGCGGCCGCAACGCGGAGTGCAAAATTCCGCTGCCCGATATCATGGACGGCGGCACGCGCGGCGTGAACGACAGCAAGCC
This sequence comes from Alphaproteobacteria bacterium, assembly GCA_965279355.1. GTDB lineage: Bacteria > Pseudomonadota > Alphaproteobacteria > CACIAM-22H2 > CACIAM-22H2. The sequence goes on from OZ257155.1 coordinate 3,722,503, forward strand.
GCGGCGCGTGAAGCGGGTTGGCGCCGGCGGCCTTGGCGGCATTCAGGTCGACAAGTATGGCAACATCAACATGATTGGTATCGGTCAGCATCCGCAGCTCAAGGTGCGCGGCCCCGGTACCGTGGGAACGATCTGGCTTGGTTCGGGCCAGACCAATGTCTTTCTTCAGCATCACAACAAGCGGCTGTTCGTCGAAAAGGTCGACTATGTCAGCGGCGCCGGCTGGCTAACGGGCGGCGACAGCCGCGCCAAGGCGCTGAACGGCCGAGAGGGGCCGCGTTATGTCTGGTCGCCGATCTGCGTCTGCGATTTCACCGAGGACGAACACCGCATGCGGATTGCGACCGTGCATCCGGGATACACGGTCTCCGACGTTGTCGCCAATACGGGCTTTGAGCTTGTCATTCCCGCCAACGTACCGACCACCACAGCCCCGACGGAGTGGGAACTGGAGCAGTTGCGGACCAAGGTTGATCGCGACGGACAGTTGCGCCGCCGCCGTGTGACGGTGGGCTGAACGATGTCGCGCTTCGCGACACCGACGGACGGTTAGGCGGGACGCGATGACGATTGGCGCCACGCTCCTTCACAATGCGCGCGTCCGCGGCGATGCCGAGGCGCTTGTCGTCGGCTCGCGCCGGCTGACGTGGCGGGAATGGAACGCGGCCTCCAATCACCTGGCACATGCCCTGCTCGGTTTTGGCGTGACGCGCGGCGACCGGGCCGTCTTCCTGCTCGACAACTCGGTCGAGTTCGTCATCGCGTACTACGCCTGCGCCAAAATCGGGTGCATCATCGCGCCTGTCATGCCGCGCTCGCCGGCGCCGGAGATTGCGCAGGTCATCGAGGACCTGCGGGCGAAAGTCGTCCTGGTCCAGGGGGCGGCTCGTGACGCGCTGCAGACCGCACTCGCTAATAACGCACCGCCCGAAATCGTGATCGGCGCCGGCCCCGAGCACGGGCAGGCGCTGGATTTCGACGCAATCCTGGCGCAGGCCTCCGATGGGGAGCCCTCCGTCGTCGTCCAGCCGGGCGACAACCTGATGATCAAGTTCACCAGCGGCACGACTGGGCGGCCCAAAGGCTGCGCGCGCTCGCATGAAAATTTCATGGCCGCCGCGATGAACAATCTCATTGAGATCCCGATCGATCCCGCCGATCGCGCGCTGGTGTCCGCACCGCTGGCCGCGGGTATGGCGATCTCGCAGATGACCATGCTGGTCATGCGTGGCGTGCCGATGGTGATGCTGCCGCGCTTCGATCCCGAGCTGTTTCTCGCCGCCATCGCGGCGGAACGGCCGTCTCTGGTCTATCTGATGGATGGAATGTCGCGGCGGGTGTTTGCGCATCCCGCCTTCGAGACCACCGATTTTTCCTCCATTCGCCTCTATCATCCGGTCAACGCGCCGGATGTGATGCACCGCTTGCGCGCGCATCCGACGTTCCGCGCGGGGTTCACCTCGGGATACGCGTCCTCCGAAGGAGGCGGGCTTATTTCCATCAAGACGCCGGATATGTTCGAACGCGGCCTGACCGATCCGGACGCCAGGCACCTCGTTGCCTCTCTCGGTCGCGACAGCCTGCTGTGCCGGATCGAATGCCTCGATGACGCGCTGCAGCCGGTGCCGGTCGGCACGATCGGCGAACTCGCGATCAGCGGGCCGTCCGTGTTTCGGGGATATTGGGAAAAGCCGGAGGAAACCGCGAAGGTTCTCCGCAACGGCTGGCTGCTCACCGGCGATCTCGCCTACAAGGATGCGAACGGGCTTCTCTTTCTGCAGGGTCGCAAACGCGACGTCATCAAGTCCGGCGGAATCAGCGTCTATCCTGCCGAGATCGAGCCCGTGATTCTGACGGCCGACAATGTCTCGGCCGTCGTCGTGATCGGTGTGCCGGATCTGGAATGGGGCGAGAAGGTTGTCGCCTTCGTCGTGCCGAACGGCGCCTGCACCGAGGCGGAGATCATCGAACGGTGCCGGACACAGCTCGCCCCCTACAAATGCCCGAAGGCGGTGATGTTCATCGACCGTCTTCCATCCACTGATGTCGGAAAAGTCGCAAAGACCCAGCTTGCGGAGCTTTATGCGGCAACCTCCAAGGCCAGTGCATAACCGAGGATCCATGATCAAATCCATGACGACCGATCGCAAAGCATCCAAGGCGCAGCCATCCATCGGGCGTCCCTTCCGCGCCGACCAGGTGGGCAGTCTGCTGCGCCCGCAGGCGCTTAAGGATGTTCATGCCAAGGCGCTCAAGGGCGAGGGCGACCCGGCGGCACTGCATGCGCTGGAAGACCGGTACATTCGCAACGTCGTCGCACTGCAGGAGAGTATCGGCCTACATGCGATTACCGACGGTGAATTCCGGCGGACGCTGTTCCATGCCGATTTCCTTGGTCAGCTCGAAGACGGCAATGGTGTGCGGACGGTGTCGTTCGAGTTTCGCCGCCTGACGGAATCGCAGGCGGGGCAGCCCGCGCAGGCCTTCCTGCCGCCGGCGGTGAAGATCAAGGGCAAGGTGAAGCGGGTGAAGCCGATCGAGGTTGAGTCCTTCCGCTTTCTCGCGGAAACGACAACTCGGACACCGAAGCAGGCGATTCCGTCGCCAACGATGCTGCTGCGCGGTGGCCGCCGCGCGGTGGATGCCACCGCGTATCCCGATCTCGACAAGTTCCTAGAGGATGTCGCGCTCGCCTACCGCCAGGAAATTGCCGATCTGACGGCGGCCGGATGCCGTTATATCCAGCTCGACGACACCAATTTCGCCTATCTCTGCGATCCGCGGATCGTAGAGGCGATGCGCGCCGAAGGTGAGGACGTCGACAGCCTCGCGGACCGGTTCGTGTCCGTCATTAACGCGGCGATCGCCGACCGTCCGAAGGACATGCTGGTCTGCATCCATGTCTGTCGCGGCAACGATCGCGGTCGCAGTGCCGCGCAGGGTGGCTATGAGCCTGTCGCGGATGCGCTCTTCAACCGCGTCAATGTCGACGGCTACTTCCTGGAATATGACACGGAAGCGGCTGGCGGCTTCGAGCCTCTGCGTCATCTTCCAAAGAACAAGACGGTCGTGCTCGGCCTGATCAGCTCAAAAATTCCGGAACTTGCCGATTCCGACGGCATCGTCCGGCGGATCGAGGCGGCCGCCAAATTCGCACCGCTGGATAATCTGTGTCTGAGCCCGCAATGCGGCTTTGCCAGCGGCTTCCGCGGCAATCCGCTCTCTGAGGACCAGGAGCGCCGCAAGCTCGAACAGGCTGTGTCGATCGCCGAACGTGTGTGGGGATCCGCGCGATAGGACGCCTCGATATCGGGCGTCGGTAGGCTATAAAAGAGAAGAAGAGGGAGGTCGAAATGAAGCGGTGGTTACTGGCGGCGGTCATGCTCGCGGGTCTCGCCAATGTTGCGATCGCGCAGACGCTGCCCAAGGTCAAAATCGGCGCCGTGGTGCTGACGGGCATTTCACCGATCGTTGTGGCGGTCGACAAAGGATACTTCCGCGAGGAAGGTCTCGACGCGGAGATCGTCAATTTCCAGATCCCGGCGACCATGCCGTCGGCCGTTATTTCCGGCGATATCGATTTCGGTGTCTCATCGGTGGGCGCTGCATTCTACAATCTCGCCGGCAAGGGTGGGGTGAAGATCGTGGCGGGCGTGGGAACGGAGCGCTCGGGTTTTCGTCAGCTCGGCTATTTTGTCAGTACCAAGGCTTATGACGGCGGCCTGAAGACGCTGGCGGATCTCGGCGGTCGTTCGGTCGGGATCGGCGCGTTTGGATCCTCGACGCAATACGCCGTAATCGCCGCGATGCGGAAACACAACATCCAGAAGGACGACGTCCGCATCGTGCAACTGCAGTCCATGTCAAACCAGGTCGCGGCCGTGAAGGGCAACCAGGTCGATATGGCCGTGCTCCATGTCGGCCAGATTCCGACGCTCGAGCAGGCCGGTGTCGGCCGGACGATTGCCTGGCTGGGCGAGGTCGAGACCACGCTTTTCACGACGCTGTACACCAGTCCACGGAACATCCTGACGAGACGCGATGTAGTGGAGAAGGCCGTGCGTGCGCTCCAAAAAGGAGCGGCGGAGTATAACCGCGTGTTCAATCGGCGCGATACGGCGGGCAATTTCCAGCCCGGTCCGGGCTATGAAGACATGATGAAGCTTCTTGCGCCACGGATGCCGCCCGGCGATCCAAACGAGATGGTGCGGGCGCTGGGCTATGCGGACCCGCAGATCGGCATCGATATCGAAAATGTGCGCCGACAGGTCAGCGGCTGGCAGGATGTCGGCATGGTCGACAAAGGGGTCACGGCGGAAGCGATCGTCGATGGGTCTTTCGTCGCGAGCCTTCCAAAGATTTCACACTAAGGCGGCTGTCGTCATGCGTCTTGTCGCGGAAAATGTGTGCCATCAGTTCGGTGGCCTGAGCGTCCTCGAAGACATAAACTTCACTGTCGATGATGGCGAGATCGTCGCCGTCATCGGCCCGTCCGGCTGCGGAAAGTCGACGCTGCTCGGCATTCTCGGCGGAATTCTCGCGCCCACGTCGGGCAGCGTGCTTCTGAAGGGAGCGCCGCCGCGGACATCGCTCAATCCGCTGACCTATGTGTTCCAGGACTTTGCGCTCCTGCCATGGCGCACCGTCGCCGAAAATGTCTCGCTGCCGCTGGAGCACCATCCGATGACAGCCGCCGACCGGCAAGCGCGGATCGATGACGTCCTGCAGCGCACCAGCCTGTCGGATTTCCGCAATGCATTCCCCAAGCAACTGTCCGGCGGTATGCGACAGCGCGTCGGCATCGCGCGCGCGCTGGCGGTGAGTCCGGCGCTGCTTCTCATGGATGAGCCGCTGTCGGCGCTGGATGCCCAGACCCGTGACCTCCTGATGGAAGATTTCCTCGGCCTCTGGCTTCGTGAGAAGGTCGCGGCCGTCTATGTCACGCACAATCTGACCGAGGCGCTGTATCTGGCCAACCGCGTGATCGTCCTGTCGCGCCGGCCGGGCCGGATTCGCAAGGTGGTCACCATCGACATTCCGCAGTCGGAGCGGAAGGGGGCTACGGCCCAATTACAGCTGAACGAACTTCATGAGGCGATGTGGTCACTGATCAAGGCCGAGGCGCAACAGGCCGAACGGGAGATTATGCATGACTGACATTACGCAGGTGCAGCCGGCACGTGCGGCCGCTTCGGCGGTCGCGGCGGATTCCCGCAGGGTCCCGTTCCGCGGGCGCGGCTTCACCGTGAGGATCTATCGCGGGGCCGGGCTGATCGGCTTTGTTGTCATCCTGTCGCTCTGGGAACTGTCGGTGAGGACGGGGGTGATCAGTCCTCTGTTCCTGCCTCCCGTTAGCGCCGTTGCGACGTCGCTCTACAACATGGCAATCAGCGGCGACCTTTGGCTGAACCTCAAGCCCTCGCTGCTCCGCATCGCGTCCGGCTGGGTCATCGGCACAACGGCCGGGATCATCATCGGCTTCACGATCGGTACGTGGTCGATTGCCCGTGGGATCGGCCTCCCGCTGGTTTCGGCGCTGTTTCCGGTTCCGAAGATCGCGCTGCTGCCGCTTTTCATCCTGTGGCTCGGCATCGGTGAAGCTTCCAAGATCGCGACGATTGCGCTCGGTGGATTCTTCACGACCGTAATCGCGACCTTCAGCGCGATCGATGCCGTGCCGCGAAACTTCATTCGCATGGCGCAGAGCTTCAACGTACCGGCGGCGTCGATCCTGTTGAAGATCGTCCTGCCCGGCGCGTTGCCCGGCATTCTCGCGAGCTTCCGGATCACAACCTCGGTCGGGCTGATTCTCCTGGTGTCGGCGGAGATGATCGGCGCCCAGTACGGCATCGGCTCTCTCATCATCCTGAACGGCAACCTGATGCAGACCGACAACCTGCTCGCCGGCGTGGTCGTGCTTTCGCTGCTCGGCGTCTGCATCGGCTTCGTGCTCGGCCGCATCGAAAAGTGGCTGCTGCGCTGGCGCTGACCGCCGTTCGCAGTCGATCAGCGTCTCTGAGGGCTATCGGCCGCTCATCATCTGCGGCAGGGCCGTAATGACCTGCGGGAAGATCGCCATGATCAGGATCCCGAGGACGATGATCCATTCGAAGGGCCAGGATGCCCGGAAGATGGTTTTCATCGGCACATCCGGCGCGGCGCTCTTCAGCGCGAACAGCGTGTAGCCGAAGGGTGGCGTAAGGCCACCGGCGGCGGCGACAACGAGGAAGAGGGTCCAGAACCAGATATCGTCGAAGCCATAGAGCTTGATGATCGGCTGGTAGATCGGGATCAGGACCAGCATCAGCGCGACCTGGTCCAGAAACATAAAGAGTATCCACGGCACCACCAGCATCGCGGTCAGCATGATGGCGCTGGGCAGGCTCAGCTCGGAGACGAACTGGGCGAGTGCCCGGGCGGCGCCTGTGACGGTCAGGAGCTGGCTGAACATCACCGCCGCGCACATGATGATCAGCAGCAGGGAGGCGATGGTCGCCGCTGATGTCGTCGCTTCGACGACCATCCGCCAGCTTAGTTTCCCGTAGAGGGCAGCCAGCATCAGCGCGCCAAGGACGCCGGTCGCGGCGGCTTCCGTTGGCGTTGCGATCCCTAGCATGATCAGGCCCATGACCATGAAGAAAACGAAGACGGATGGGACCATCCTGACGAGGGCGACGATCACGCTGTCCGACGACCGGCCGACGACATCCTTCGCGACATCGGGCGCCAGTGCCGGATTGATGTAGACGCGGATCATCACGTAGACGATGAACATCGCGGTTAGCAGCAGGCCCGGCACGATGCCGGCGATCAGCATTTTCCCTGTCGAGACATCCGCCGTGGTGGCGATCACGATCGCAAGGACGCTGGGCGGGATGATCGGATCGAGCGTCGCGCCGGCCAGCAGGGTTCCCGCCGACAACTGTGTGTCGTAGCCCCGCTTGCGCATCGACGGAAGAAGCGACCGCCCGAGCAGCCCGGCAACCGCCATGGCAGCGCCCGAGAGCGCGCCCAATACCGCTGACAGCAGCAGCGACACGACATACTGCCGCCCGCGGATCTTGCCGACCAGCCGGTCGAGGGAATCGAACAGGACTTCCATCGCGCCGGAGCGGAACAGGATCTCGCCCATGGCGATGAACAGCGGGACGGCCGTCAGCGCGCCGAGCGTGGCGCTGGAATAGATGCTGTTGGCGAACAGCCCGAACCCCGCCGGCCCGAACAGCACCAGCACGCCGGTGATGTTGAGGATCAGGAAGCAGACAAACAGCGGAATGCCGAGAAGAAGAAGAATAAGAAGCAGAGAGATCGCGCCCGACAGCGCAACCCACCAGGTCATAGCGGCGTTTCCCCGGCGGGCGCGTCGGAAGCCTCTTCGCCACACAGCGTCCGGAAGAAATATACGGCGCTGCTGAACATCCCGTAGGGGATGAAAATCGAGATCCACCATTTCGGCAGCGGAAATGCGGTGATCGTCAGGACGTCGCGCACGATCTGCCGGTGTGTCTCGGCGCCGGTAATCCAGGCACAGAGCAGGCAGACGACCACCGCCGCGATCAGGATCAGACGCCTGAGAAACCAGCGAAGCCGGGCGGGCGCATTATCGGTCAGGTAGGCCAGCGTGATATGTGCGCCCCGGCGGGTCAGTGCCGGCATCGCGAGAAAGATCATCGGGCATAGCGAGTACGACGCGATGTCGTAGGCCCAGATCGTCGGCGCGGAGAAGAAATAGCGCGCCACCACCTCGTACCAGAACGAGACCGTGATGACGCCGACGAAAGCCGCCGAGCCCGCAAAGCCAATATCCGTCAGCCGGTCATGGCTCCGGCGCAACTGATCCAGGATCACCGGAAGGTCCGGGTCGGAGCAGTCTTATTGCGGCTTCATTCCCGCGGCTTTGACGAGGTCGAGCATGCGGCCGGCATCGGCCTTCACATAGGCGGTGTAGTCTGCCGGGTTCTTCAGGAAGAGTTCGTTGCCCTGTGAGATCAGCCGTTGCTGCATAGCCGGCGTGTTGAGCGCCGTTGAAATCGCAGCGTAGAGTTTGTCGACAACTGCTTTCGGCGTGCGGGCGGGAGCAGAGATGCCGTACCAGGTGCTCATCTCGAATTCGGGGAAGCCCTCTTCCGCCATGGTCGGTACATTTGGAAGCTGCTGCGAGCGCGTACCGTTGGCGACGGCCAGGGCGCGCAGCTTGCCGTCGTTCACGGGCCCGATGATCGGCGATGCGTTCAGAAACGCGAGATCGACCAGACCCGGCGTCAGATCGACCAGCGCCGGCGCGGCGCCGCCATAGCCAACCGAATTCAGTTTGATCGACGCCCGCTGCTCCAGCAGAAGGCCGAGGAACTGCGGAATGCTGCCGATACCGACATGGGCGACGGAAAGATTGCCTGTTTTGGCCGCAGTCACCAGCTCCTTCACGTTCTTCCAGGGCTTGGTGGCGGAGACCACCAGAACGTTCGGCACCGCGGCGACCATGGCAATGAAGGTAAAATCGGCGATGCCGTCGTAGCGCGCATCTTTTATCAGGGCCGGCGCGATGACATGCGAGGGGGAGCCGCCGATGAACAGCGTGTAGCCGTCGGGCGCTGCCTTGGCGACGTACGCCGCGCCGATTGCCGTTCCGGCGCCGGGCTTGTTGTCGACGACGACGGTCTGTCCCAGCGTGTCCTTCATACCGGCGGCGACAGTTCGCGCGAGGATATCGGCCGGCCCGCCGGCGGCGTACGGATTGATCAGCGTGACCGGCTTGTCCGGGTAGGTCTGCGCGACGCTCGCATTGGTCAGCGTCAGCGAGAATGCGGCGATCGCAGCGGCGACAATTGTTTTTGGTGTCATCGTTTTCCTTCCCACTCCTGGCGCTGATTGCAGCAGGCTCATGCTTTTATTTCCCGGTACAATAGGCTACGTCCCTGTTGGTTGGCAAACAAACATAAGGGAAACGCACGTGCTGCTACCGACCACATTAGTGGGAAGCTACCCCCAACCGGACTGGCTGATCGACCGCCAACGGCTGATGGGAATAGTGCCGCCGCGCTCCCGTGCCAGCGACCTCTGGAGGATCGGGGAGCCCTGGCTGGAGCAGGCCCAGGACGATGCGACGATCCTGGCGATCCGCGATCAGGAGCGGGCCGGAATTGATGTAATCACCGACGGCGAGGTGCGACGGGAAAGCTATTCGAACCGCTTCGCCACGGCCCTCGAAGGTATCGACAACGACAATCCCATCCAGATTCCCGGCCGTACGCCGGGACGGCTGCAGACCGTGTCGCGCGTCGTGGGCAAGATTCGACGCCTCCATGCGGTGCAGGTTCGCGATGTGGAATTCCTGCGCGCCAGCACCGACCGGCCCATCCGGATCACTATCCCGGGTCCGTTCACCATGACGCAGCAGCTCTATGACGAGCACTACAAGGACGAAGCGGCGCTCGCCATGGACTGCGCTGCCGCCCTCCATGACGAACTTCGGGATATGTTTGCAGCCGGTGCCGATGTGGTGCAGCTCGACGAGCCGTTCCTCCAGGCGCAGCCCGAGAAGGCCGAGCGCTTCGGCGTGGACGCGATCAACCGTGCCGTCGGAGGGCTGAAGGGCAGGACCGCCCTGCATCTTTGCTTCGGCTACGGTTCGATGGTGAAGAAGAAGCCGTCCGGCTATTCCTTTCTCGAACAGCTCGAACGCACAAAGATCGACGAGATTTCCATCGAGACTGCGCAGCCCAATCTCGACTGCTCGGTGCTGGCGAAGCTGCCGACCAAGACCGTCATTCTCGGCGTCATCGATCTTGGCAATCCGACCGTCGAGACGGCCCAAACTGTCGCCGAGCGAATCGAGCGCGCATTGCCTTATATTTCGCCCGACCGGGTCATTGTCGCGCCGGATTGTGGAATGAAGTACCTGACGCGCGATGTCGCCTTCGCGAAAATGAAGGCGATGGTCGATGGCGCCGCGATCGTCCGGAAGAAGCTGAACTAGGGAATTGCGGGAGCGCATCGGCGCGCCCCCGCAACCATTCCGACCTTAATCGGCGAGCTGTGCCCTGCGCGCGAGGGCATGCAGCTCCTTGCCGGCGTCGCCGCAGCACTGCGAAGCGAGATCCCAGTTGCTGGAGCGGAACAGGGCCTGGATTTCCTTGCCCTTGGCCGCCGGAAGCTGGACGGCCTGGACACCCAGCGCCTCAAGTTGCTTGTTCTCGCGCTCCAGAACGTCGTCGCCATACTTCGCCGTGTCGCGCTCGGTCTGCGCACCCACCTGCATCAGCATGTCCTGCTGCTCCTTGGTGAGCTTCTTCCAGCGATCGACATTGATGCCGATCATGGAGACGAGAAGACCGAAGCGGGGCTCGACGCGATACTTGGCGACCTCATGGTGCTTGGTGGCCAGCATCACATTTGCTGGGGCGCAGGCCCCGTCGACAACACCCTTTTCGATCGAGGTGTAGACATCGCCCATCGGCATCACGACGGGTGAGCCGCCTAGAGCCTTGATGACGGCGTGCTGGTTGGCGACGCCACGCACCTTGCGGCCGTTCCAGTCGCCCGAGGCGCTCAGCGGCTGTTTGAAGTAGCAGTGATACCCTTCGGTGCCGAGGGCAACGAGCGCCAGAAGCTTCACGTTGTGGGTCTGCTGGTAAAAACGGTCAATGAAATCCCAAACGCCCGAACTGCGCCATTTCGCGAGATCGAAGGGAATAATCTCGGCAACGCCGGCGAGGCTTTTGCTATGATAGGACGGATGCGTATAGATGATGTCGAAGGCGCCGGACGATACGGGCTGAAGCTGCTCGAACGGCGGCACGGCTTCGGGGCCGCTGATCCGGATGGTGCTGCGGTTGCTGGTCGCCGCTTCGAGGTTCTTCTTGAACTGGGCGCCGGGGTAATAGGCGTTGACGTTGTTCTCGGCCCAACCGCCGAGCATTGTGTAGTTCTGGGCCTGAGCGGGCGCGATCGCGACCAGAAGCCCCAGGCCGGCACAAGCCGACATCAAATGTCGCAACATTCTTTCCTCCCTGATATGGCGTGCTGTTTCGTTGATCGTCTGCGCACGCCTGATTGCCCAATTATTTCGGGGCCGGCAGTGACGGTCAAGCGTGGCCGCTGACCGCGACTTCTGCCCACTCCGTTAATGTGCCGTCCCGACCGACGGTCTGAGGTGAGATCAGGCGGCCGCGTTATGAAACGGCCGGCCCGTCAGGAAGGCGTCAAGATCGCCCAGAAGGCGGTCGACCATAGCCTGGCGGGTTTCATGGGTGATCGAGGTCGAGTGTGGCTGCAGGATCACGTTTTCCATCGGGGCAAAACGCGGATCGATCTCCGGCTCCTTGGCGAACACGTCCAAGCCTGCGCCGGCAATCATTCCGGTCTGCAGCGCTGCAATCAGCGCCTCCTCGTCGACGACGGAGCCGCGCGAGATATTGATCAGGTACCCCGTCTTTCCGAGCTTCTCCAGAACCGCCTGGTTGACCAGGTGATGTGTTTCCGCGCCGCCGGGGCAGGAGAGGACAAGGACGTCCACCTTCTCGGCCAGGGTGAGGATGTCGGGGATGGAGGTGTAAGGCAGGTCGGAATAGGCCCGGCGCGACAGGTACATCACCGTCATGCCGATGCCGGTCGCGCGCTGGGCGATCCGCCGTCCGATCTTGCCGAGCCCGACAATGCCCATCGACTTGCCCCCGACCCGGCGCGAGGGCGCCATGCGCTCCTTCATCCAGCGGCCACTGCGGACAAAGCGGTCGCTTTCGACCACCCGGCGCATGATGGCATAGGTCAGCGCGATGGCCGCGTCAGCGACGTCTTCCGCCAACTCGTCGGGCGTGTTGCAGACCGCAATGCCGCGTTTGGCCGCTTCCTTGAGATCGATGCGGTCAAGGCCGGCGCCGTTGCAGATGACGATCTTCAGGTCGGGAAGCCCGTCGAACATCGCCTTGTCGAAGCCGGCCATGCTGGTGGTCGCGGCGACGGTGAAGCCCGGCGCCGGCTCGCTCGGCCATTTGTCGCCCCGCTCCGTAACCGGATAGCGCGCCGACAGGGCGGCGCGGATGTCGGGTGGGACGATGGCTGCAAGGAATAGCTTCGGTGCCGGACTGGTCATGGCCGCTCGATCGTTTGCGCGTGGGGACAAGTCTGTCTAAAACATAAATGACCAATCCGCCAGTCGACTGGCCGTATCGCGGAGATTTTCTGTGGCGATCACCTACGATCTCGTGAAGTCGGTTGCCGCGAAACTGTACGACGGCAGCCTGCGCCGCATTCCCGAGGATACAAAGCAGGCGCTGCGCGACGCGAAAACCCACGAAGGCAACGAGGGCGCCCGCACGACCATCGACACCATGCTGAAAAGTGCGTCAGTGGCGGAGGAACGCAATTTCTTCGTCTGCTCGGACGCGGGTGTGCCGGTCTATTTCGTGAAGATCGGGACCGCCGCCCGGTTCGAGGGCAATATCAAGCAGGCGATTGCGGACAGTTTCGATCATCTTGTCGCAACCATTGATCCGCCGCTCCTGATGCATGTCACCAATCCGCTGACCGGCGAGCGCAGCTACAAGGGCAAGGATATGCCACTGGTCAGCTACGATCTGATCGACGACGCGGACTACATCGAGATCACCTGTTCGCCCAAGGCGCTGGGATCGGGACGCTGGGCGGCGCTGGAAATCTTCAGCTTCCCGACCCTGTCGCAGATCGAACAATACGTGATGGAGTGCGTGCTGAAGGCCGGCTCGCAGGCCTGCCCGCCCGTTGTGATAGGCGTCGGCATCGGTGGGACGTTCGATTACTGCGCCAAGATCGCCAAGCTGGCGACGTTGCGGACGATCGGCGAACGGAATCCGGAGCCGATCGTTGCCGACATGGAGCGTCGGCTGCTCGCGGCGGTGAACAAGACCGGCTTCGGCCCGATGGGCACCGGCGGCGACAACACGGCTTTCGCGGTGCATGTCGAATACGCGTCAGGGCATGGTTTCACGCCGGTCGCGGTGTGCTTCAACTGCTGGATCAATCGCAAAGCCAGCGCTCGCATCTACAACAGCGGCAAAGTCGAGTGGTTCGAATAAACCATGGCGCATCATCGTCTCAAACTGCCGCTCACCGTCGACACCGTTCGCGCGCTCCAGGTCGGGGATTCGGTGTCGCTGGATGGGGAGATCGTGCTGACCGCCGGCCTGCCGACGCATCAGCGGATCAAGGAATACGTCAAGGCCGGTAAAGCGCTGCCGATCGATCTCACCGGCGGCACGCTGTTCCACCTCGGCAGCTACAGCCGTGAGGTCGATGGGAAGTTCGAGGTTCTCTACATGAACCCGACCACCAGCACCCGCTTCAATCCGTACATGCCGGATTTCGTCCGGCGCTTCGATCTGCGCGCTATCGGCGGCAAGGGCGGTCTCGACCGCGCGACCGCCGACGCCCTGAAGGAAGTCGGCTGCGTCTATCTCTCGTTCCTCGGCGGCGGCGCAGCCCTGCACTCCTCCGCGATTAAGGCCGTTGTCGACGTCACCTGGAACGATCTCGTCGCGCATTACCGGCTGGTGAAGCTGCGGGTCGAGGATCTCGGACCGCTGGTCGTCGGCATCGATGCGCATGGTAACAGCGCCTACGACAATCTGGGGCAAAGCGCTCTGGATCGCCTCCCGGAACTGATGCGCGAGCTCGACGCCGGGCGTCCGAAGGCTCAGGAGAAGCCGTAAAACGTCTGCGGATTGTCGACCAGGATGGTCTGCCGCAGACCGTCGTCGTAGCCGATCCATTCGTCGAATAGATCGATCAGGTGCCCAACATCGGGCGTCTGCGCGCCCATGCGCACATGCGGCCAGTCGGAGCCCCAGAGCAGCCGGGTGGGGCCCGCTTTGATCAGCGCGTCATGGAGCGGCCGCGCATCCGGATAGTCGGGAAACAGCTTTGAGGCGCGGCAGACCGGCAGCTTCACCCATAGACGCTTTTCGCGCAAAAGAGCCAGAAGGTCCTGAAAACCGGGCTGATTGAGACCCTTCGCCGCATCGGCGCGGCCGATGTGATCGATGACGATGGGCACGCCGTGGCGCAGCAGAGCGTCCGCTTCGCCGGTGATGCGGTCGGCATCGGCCCAGACCTGTGCGTGCAGGCCCAGCGCCTTCATTCGGGACGCGATCTTGTGGAAGTCGTCGAAGCCCACACTCCCGCGATAGCGGCCGCCGCCTTGCGGATCCTGCACCTCGACAAAGCGCAGTCCCTTGACGCCGTTGCGCGCCATGTCGGTCAGCGCCAAGTCGGAAATCGTGCTGTCGGCCACACCGATGCCGCGCAAGGCGCCATTCGAGCGGCGGCAGGCATCCACCAGAGCCGAACAGTCATGGGCGTACGGCGCCGGCTGCACAACGACAGCCCGCGTAGAGCCGACCTTGTCCATCATGGCGCGATGGACGTCATACGGCGTCGGGGGCGGTTCGTAGCTGCCGGTGATCACCAGCGGAAAGCGGTCGAACGGGCCGAAGACATGCGTGTGGGAGTCACAGGCATTGGCCGGCAGCGGTCGCTTGGGCCAGCTGGGTACGACCAGTCCGTTGCTCATGAGCCGGTCGACGCAACCGGGAAGGGCGGCGTGGCGCCGTCCGGCAGCGGGATTTCGTGCGTGTTCAAGGTCATCGCCACCATGGTGTAGTAGCCGATGAGCGCCGTCAGTTCGACAACACCGACAACATCCCAGCGCTTCAGTGCCTTCTTGTAGACGGCATCGCTGACCGTCTTGTGCCGGTTCAGTTCGTCGGCGAACTCGAATACCGTCAGTGTTTCCTCATCGGCCGTCGGGCGCCGGCCCTCGCGGAGGTCGGCGATGATGCTGTCTTCGAGGCCCGCCTTGCGCGCCATCTCTTCATGGATGTGCCATTCGAGGTGACAGCGGCAATGCCGGCCGGTGACCAGAATGGCAAGTTCATTGAGGCGCGGCGGCAGGGAGGTGCGATAGCGCAGAATCTCGCCAAGCTGCTGCCATTTATCCGCCAGTTCCGGCCGGTGTAGAGCCGCGCGCAGGGGGCCCCGCAACTGGCCGCGCGGGCCTGACACGATGGCGTCGTAGACGCGCTTCTGATCGGGGGTGAGGTTCTCACCGGAAACGAGAGGGATACGCGGCACCGGGGTTCGCTTTCAAAAATCGTCGACGACTTCGGTCGCCTGTGTGGACGGCCTTGCCTTGAATGTCTCGTGCCAGGCCTTGAGGTTGGGATGACCGGTGCGCCAGTCGAGAAACGCGAAGCGGAAATCGAGGTAAGACAAGGCGCAGCCGATGCTGAGATGCCCGATCGAATAGGGGCTTTTCTCAAGCGTCGGGATCTCTTTCTCAAGAGCGGCCAGCGTGGCGTCGGCGCGCTCCGTGAAGTTCTCTAGATGGATCTTCGACTGAATTTCGGCGGGACGCATTAACTCGCCGCGCCAGAGCAGCAGCAGGTCGAGAAATCCATCGGCCAGTGCCTGCCGCCGCAGCGCTGTGAGCCGCGCCTTGGGCTCCGTCGGAACCAGCTTCGGCGCGCCGTCCAGATTATCGAGATACTCGCAGATCACCGGCGAGTCATAGAGCGGCGTGCCGTCGTCGAGCACGAGGGTCGGAATCTTCGAAAGGGGATTGTCCCGCATCAAGTCCGGGTGCGACTTGGTCGCGGCGGCCACGGTGCGGACGCAGTCGAGACGGTCCACGATGTCGCGCTCATGCGCGACGATCATCACCTTGCGTACGAAGGGCGAGCGGGGAGACCAGTGGAGCTTCATGCAGGCTGCGTCTTTGTGGTTTTGTCGCCGACTTCTTCCGGCGCCGTATGATCCGGGGTGGCCGGGCGCGGGATGACGAACAGCTTGTCGACCACCGAGTATTCCATGTATCCGAGCCGGGCGATCGGCTTGGCGCGGGCCAGATCGACATAACCGTTCACGATGATGTTGTCGTCTATGTAGCAATTCACGACTTCACCCAGGACGATCTCCGCCGGGTTCTTCTTGCCGTCGGAGCCGATCATTTCGACCGTTTTCGAGTATTTGCATTCGAGGGCGACCGGCGACAGCTTGACCCGTGGCGGCTTCACCAGTTTCGAGGGCACCATTTCCAGGCCTACGCGCGCCGGTTCGCTCACCGAAGACGCGAAATCTGCCGAGCTGGCGTTCATCTCCTCGCGCAAATCCCAGGTTGCCATGTTGACCACGAACTCGCCGGTTTCCTCGGCGTTGCGCTGCGAATCCTTGCGCGGCTTGCTGGCGAACATCACGAAGGGTGGATAGCCCGAGACGATGTTGAAGAAACTGTAGGGGCCGAGATTCACGATGCCGTCGCGGCTGATCGTCGTGATCCAGCCGATTGGGCGCGGCGCCACCAGCGCCGTGAACGGGCTGTGCGGCAGTTTGTGGTCGTTGATGCGGGGATCGTATTCCATCGGTCGGCCCTTAGATAACGCCGTCCTGTTTGAGAGCCGCGATGTCATCCGGCGTCAGCCCGGCTTCTTTCAGGACCTCCATCGTATGCTGCCCCAGGCCGGGCGGCGCCCGGTCGTGCACGATCGGGCTCTGCGAGAAGCGCATCGGGTTCGCCACCTGTGTCACTTTTCCGGCAATCGGGTGCGGTACATCGACGAGCGTACCGCGATGCTTGATCTGCACATCTTCGAAAGCCTGCGGGATGGAATTGATCGGACCGGACGGCACGCCGGCCTTTTCCAGACGGTCGAGCAAGTCCGCGCGATTCCGCTTGGCAAAGGCTTCGTTCAGATAGCCGTACATCTCGTCGCGGTTCTGCACACGGCCTGAGTTTTTGATGAAGCGTGGATCGCGCAGCTGCGGATGATCCAGCACATCGCACAGCTTCGCGTACTGACCGTCATTGCCGACGGCCAGCACCATCTGGCCATCCGCGCATTTGAAGACCTGCTGCGGCATGATGTTTGGATGGCCGTTGCCATAGCGCTTCGGCGCTTTGCCGCTGAGCAGGAAATTCATCGCTTGGTTCGCCAGCATGGCGGACTGCACGTCGAGCATGGCGAGATCGATGTAGTTGCCTTCGCCGGTCCGGTCGCGGTGCGCCAGTGCGGAGAGGGCTGCGATGGTCGCGTACATGCCGGTCATCAGGTCGACGATCGGGACGCCGACCTTCTGCGGGTTGCCGCCGGTGTCTTCAGGCTCGCCGGTGATGCTCATGAGGCCGCCCATGGCCTGGATCATGAAGTCATAGGCGGCGTTTTCCGCGCGCGGCCCGCTCTGCCCGAAACCGGTGATCGAGCAGTAGATCAGTTTCGGATTGACCTTTTTCAGGTCCTCATAGGCGAGGCCGTAGCGGGCCAGCGCGCCGACCTTGAAATTCTCGAACACGATGTCGACGCGCTTGGCGAGCGAGCGGACCAGTTCCTGTCCCTTCGGCTTGGTCAGGTCGACGGTCAGGGACCGTTTCGCGCGATTGGTGCAGAGGAAATAACCTGAGTCCCGAGTCTCGCTGCCGTCGCTAGCCTTGAGGAAGGGCGGGCCCCAGCCGCGTGTCTCGTCGCCGCTATCCGGCCTTTCGACCTTGATGACATCCGCGCCGAGATCGGCGAGCTGCTGTGTTGCCCACGGCCCCGCCATGACGCGGCTGAGATCGAGAACCCGAACGTGAGAAAGAGGACCGGCCATGTGCCCCTGTGCTGTCCGTTGCGCTTGTTGTTGAAATGGACGTCGCACGGAACATATCGGCTTGGGCGGCCCGGTCAATGGTCCCCGCCGCGGCGGCGGTGGGCAGGCTGGCATCGTTCTTGAGACGTCGCCGTCCCTATGCCATTAAAGCCGCAACCAGAGGGAGAAGCGCGGCGCCATGTCTCAGATCATCGTCGATAAAGTGGGTAAGGTCGCGACCGTAACGCTGGATATCCCGCCGGTGAATGCGCTCAGCCAGGCGCGTTACCAGGAATTGACCGAAATCTTCGACGGCATGAGCAAACGGGACGACGTGCACTGCGTCGTGCTCGGCGCGCGCGGAACCAAGGCGTTTTGCGCCGGTCTGGATCTCAAGGAGTTCAAGGAACAGTCGGTCGAGAAGGACCCGGAGCGCGCGCTGATCGTGCGTGCGACCTACAAGGCAGTCCAGACCTGTGCCATTCCGGTGATCGCTTCCATTGACGGGCCGGCACTGGGTGCCGGCGCTGCCCTCGCGGCGATGTGCGATATTCGCGTCGCGTCCGAACGCGCCTCATTCTCAATGCCGGAGATCAATGTCGGCCGCTGCGGCGGCGGCGCCTTCATGGGGCGTTTGGTTCCTCAGGGGATGCTGCGGCTGATGTATTTCACGGGAGAGCCGATCAGCGCACATGACGCTTTCCGGGTTGGCCTTGTCGATCAGCTGGTCCCGTCGCGCAAGCTGGAAAAGACGGTGTTCGAGCTTGCGGAGACGATCGCCAGCAAGAGTCCAATCGGCCTCCGGCTCGCCAAGCGCGCGCTTAACGAATCAGAGTTCCTGCCGGTCCATGAAGGCTACATTGTCGAGCAGGGCTTCAGCACCCAGCTTTTGGCGACCGAGGACGCCCGCGAGGCGACGCGAGCCGTGTTAGAGAAGAGAAAGCCGAATTTCGTAGGGCGGTAATCGCATCCCGCATCAACGGCATGGCGCGGGATGCCTCCGTCATTCGAGGGTGATCTTCGCCGTTTCGATCACCTTGCCGAAGTCGCGCAGATCTTTTTCGATCAGCGCTGCGAATTCTGCCGGCGTGCTGCCGACCGCGGTGGTGCCGAGCTTGGCGAAAAACTCCTGCGCTTCGCGCGATTTCAGATATTCGGCAGCGGCGGCGCTGAGCTTGTTGACGATCGCCGCCGGCGTGCGTGCGGGTGCGAGGAAGCCGTTCCATGCGGTCACGTCGAAGCCGGGAATCGTTTCCGCGACCGTCGGAACGTTGGGCATGAGCGGCGACCGCGCCTTGCTGGAAATGGCCAGCGCGACAAGGGTGCCAGCTTCGACCTGGGGGACGGCCGTCGTCATAGTGTCGAAGGCGAACGGGATCTCGCCGGCCATCAGGGACGCCAACAGCGCGCCGGAGCCGCGATAGGGAACGTGGACGGCCTGCGTCGCGGTCGCCTGCATGAAGATCTCGGTCGACAGATGCTGGCTGCCGCCCACGCCGCCGCTGCCGTAATTGAGCTTGCCCGGTGTCGATTTGAGTTTGGCGATCAGGTCGCTGACCGTTTTCACCCCGAAGCCGGGATGCGCGAGCAGAAGATTGGGGCTGTACGAGACGAGTGAAATCGGCGCGAAGTCCTTGATCGGATCGAACGCGATGTTCTTGGTGAGGTGCGGCGTGATCGACAGGGTGCTGATGAAGCCGAACTGGATCACGTAACCATCCGGGGGCGCCTTGGCTACATAGTTGGTCGCGATCACGCCGTTGGCGCCGGGCATGTTCTCGACCAGGAAGGGCCGGCCCAGCTTCGCCGTCAGTTTTTCCGAAACAACGCGGGCGACCGTATCGGCGGTGCCGCCGGTGGTCGAGCCGACGATGACGCGGACCGGCTTTGTCGGATAGGACGCAGCATCCTGCTGTGCCTGGGCAGGCGAAAGGGACGCTGCCGCGAACATTGCACCGGCCGTCAGTACGAATTTGAGTGTCATGATTTTTCCTCCCCAGGCGCCAGTCGAAGGCTGGTTTCCGCTATACGGAAAATCTTCCGATGATCGAAGCGTAGGTTTTTGGGTTATCGCAAGTCAAGGGTGCCGCCGGGATCGGCGCGTCAGGTTTCGGCGGTTTCGTTGACGACGCGGGCAAAAATTTCCGCGAGGCGCTCGCGGGTTTTTGCCGGCAGCGGCGGCGCTGAAATAGACTGCAGGTTCTGCGCGAGATGCGCGACGCTGCCCGTGCCGGTGATGACGACGTCGATTCCAGGCGAATGCCGGCAAAACCGGTAGGCGGCCTCGTTCAGCGAGGCGGCAACACCCGGCTCCAACAGAAAGCCCAGAGGATTGGCGGGATCCACGGCGTCCGCATCCACCTCGCCGGTGCCGATGAGCTTTCTGACCAGAGCGTTCGCGGTTTCATGTTGTGCCAGGGGGCCGCGCACCGCGTACATGCAGAGTGTGCCTAGGTCATTCTTTTTAGCCGCGGGCAGGACGGTTCGCGCGGCGGTCTGATTGACGAAGTTGAATCCGACCATGAGCACGTCGAACAATCCGTCGGTGGCCGCGCGCTGCAGCATCTTGTGTTTGCTGTCCTCGGCAAACCGCTCCGTAAGGCCGGTAAACCGCACCTTGCCTGATTCGATCAGACGCTTCATGGCCGGGAGGATTTCGGTGACGGCGTGGTCGTACTGCGCTTCCGTGACGCCATGCAGCTGCATGATGTCGATGCGGTCCGTGCCGAGACGCTTGAGCGCTTCGTCGACACGTTGGGTGAAGTCCGCCGCACTAATCAGGACAGTCGAGGCGCCATCAACGGTGATAAAGGCCTTGGTGGAGATCACCACGTCGTTCCGCCGGCCGCGGATCGCTTCGCCGACGATGGCCTCGGTGCCGTAAATGGCAGCCGTATCCAGCAGGGTGACACCCTGGTCGAGCGCGCTGCGCACCAGCGCCACCGACGATTCGCGGCTGGCGCCCTGCGACTGGCCGAGCCTGCTTTTGCCGCCGGCCCCCAGTGCCGCGATGCTGACCGCGAGGCCGGTGCGGCCAAGTTGAACTTTTTGCATTATTTCGTTCCGGTGTTTCGTCTAGACGCGGTCGTAGAGCGCGGTCTTGCTGGATTGCTCGTGGATCATCATGAGCTGCTCGATGGCCTTGGCGGCGCCGCGAAGCCTTGGCAGGTAGTCCTTGATCATTGTCGCGGTGCTCACCCGCGCGACGTCGCAGCCGATACCCAATGCGGCTTGAAGTGTGCCGCCGGCGTTGAGCGGCACAGCGATCGAGCGATGGCCCATCATCGTTTCCTGATCGTTAACGGCCCAGCCTTTCTTGCGGACATCCTTGAGTTCGGCAAGCAGGCGATCCATGGAATCGATGGTCCGTGGTGTCAGCGCCTCAATGCGGCGCCCCTTGTAGCGCGCGATCACATCGCGATCGGGGAGGGCGGCCAGCAGCAGCTTGCCCGGCGACGTCGCATGCGCCGGATAACGGGTGCCGACCGACATATAGTCGCGGTTGAGCTGCCTGGCCGTGGCACGCGCGACATAGACCACATCGGTTCCGTCGAGGACCGAGATCGAGCAGCTTCCCTCCATCTTCTCGGTTAGGTCAGCGAGATGCGGCTGAGCGAGGTGCGCGAACGGCATCGAGGACAGATAGGAAAAGCCCAGCTGCAGCACGCGTGGCAGCAGGCGAAAGCGCGTGCCGTCCGCGGTCGCATAGCCCAGCTGCTGCAGGGTGCGCAGCACGCGACGCGCGGAACCCGGCGTGAGATTAGTCTTCCGTGCGACCGCGCTCAAAGTCATGGTCGGATCGGTGGCGTTGAAGGCCTCGATGACGGCGAGACCCTTGGCGAGTGACTGGATGAATTCATTGTCGTCGCTGCGCAGGCTGCCCGGCTTGTTGTCCGTTTCATCCATTGATGCTTCTCCTAACGCGGCGGCCGGGAGCGAACGAAGGCTTCATCCACGTCGATGCCCCAGCCGGGGCCCTGCGGGACCAGCAGATCTCCGTTCTCGACTGTCAGCGGGGCTTTCAGGAATTGCGGCTTCCAGGGCACATCCTCGGGGTCGTATTCCACGCAGCGCAGATTGGGGATGGCGGCGGCAAAGTGCGCGCTGATCACGTCGCTCAGCACGCCGCCGCAGAAATTGTGGGTCGAGATGTTGACCTCATGGACCTCGGCGAGCGCCGCCATCTTGAAGGCTTCGAGATAGCCGTTCCAGATAAGATCGATGATCGCGACATCGACAGCACCCGCTTCCAGGAAGGGACGATGGCCGATGCGGCCATAGAGCGCCTCCAGCGAGGCGATCGGGAAGCGGGCCGTATCGCGGATCCGCTTCAGTGCTTTCGGGTCGTAGGTATCCACTTCCAGCCAGGCGAGCCGGTAGGGCTCGACGGCGCGGACGACTTCGAGGAAGCCCTCCGTCTTGAAGTGAAAATTGATGTCGAGCATGAGATCGACATCCGGCCCCAGCCCTTCGCGCAGGGCGGCGAGCTGGCGGGTGAGCGTATTGAGTGTCTGCCGGCTGAGGTTGAGCTCGGGATAACCCGGCGTGTACGCGAACCCCGGTCCGATATTGGCGAAGCCGCCGCCCGGTGCTTCGGCGACCAGTCCGGTCTTCACGGCCTTGAAGCCACCCTTGCGGGCTTCTTCGCCAAGCCGTGCCCAGTCGTCATAGTTCTTGAGCGGCGGCTTCCCGAGCATCTCCGCGTGTCGCACGCGATAGGTGCCGATATGCGACCAGTAGACCGGCACGCGGTCGCGCAGCGCGCCGCCGAGTAGCGCATGCACGGGAACGCCAAGCGCTTTGCCTTTAACGTCGAGCAGCGCGTTGATGAGCGCGCTGATGGCATTCTGATTGATACCGCCGCTCGCCTGGATGGTCCGGCCTCGCAGAAGTGCTGCGATCCGCTCGATATGCAGCGGGTCTAGGCCCACGATCAGCTCGCCGAGGGCGTGAATGATGCCAGTGACGCCCGCCGTCCCGAAATGCTCGCCGTATTCCGACCAGCCGACGATGCCGTCATCGGTGGTGAGCTTGACGAAGCAGACGCGACGAAATCCCCCGTCGGCCTGCAGCGTTTCGACGCGCGCGATCTTCATGTTTCCTCCGCACCGGGCCTCTGGCGGGCCCGCTCAGCCATTGACTCGGTCAGACCCGGATGCAACAATTCCGACCTTCGGAAATACTTCCGGTATACGGAAGAATGGCAGAACGGCGGAACGCCGTCCACACCCGTTCACGTCGTATTCTCTGCCAGTGGCAATAAAAGGGGAGACGTCCATGAAGAGCCAGATTTTGTCCACCGCGATCGTCGCGTTGATCGCCAGTGTCAGCGCCGCAAGCGCCCAGTATCCGGAAAAGCCGATCAGGATCGTTGTGGGCGCCAGCGCCGGCGGCGGCACCGATATCCAGGCGCGCATCCTCGCCGAGCGTCTGTCGCAGACGATCGGTCAGCAGGTGCTGGTCGACAACCGGCCGGGTGCGGGCAGCAACATCGCCACCGCGATTGTCGCCAAGGCGGCGCCGGACGGTTACACGCTGACCATGATCGCGCCGGCCGCGCCGATCAATCACAGCCTCTACGTCACTCCCGGCTACGATGCGAAAAAGGACTTCGTCGCGGTCGCCGGCTGGGCTAGCGCGCCGCTGCTATTCGTGGTGAACCCGACGCTGCCGGTCTCGTCCCTGAAGGAACTCGCCGCCCTGTCGAAAGCCAAGCCGGGCACGCTCGACTACGGCAACGGCGTCGGCTTCATCAACCAGATGGTAATGGAGCTCTACAAGATCGAGGCGGGCGCCGACATCCAGTTTATTCCCTATCAGGGCATGGCGCCGGCGCGCACCGACGTGATCGGCGGCCAGATCGAGACAACCGTCGATTCGATCGCTAGCAGCGGCTCGTTCGTGAAATCGGGCCAGCTCAAGGCGCTGGCCGTGACCACCGCCCAGCGTTTGCCGGATTTTCCGAACGTTCCCACGGTCGCGGAAGCGGGCTTTCCCGCGCTTGAGCGTCTGACCTGGTACGGACTTCTGGCGCCGGCCGGCACGCCGGCCGCGATTTCGGACAAGCTGGCGGCACAGGTTGCCGCCATCCAGCGCGAGCCGGCGACGGCTGCCAAGATCGTGGCATCGGGGGCGACGCCGATGATCATGAATACGGCCGAGTTCACCAAATACTACCTCGGCGAGACCGACACCTGGGCGATGGTGATCCAGAAGGCCAAGATGGAAAAGGTGAAGTAACCCGCTTCAGATTGTTCTTCGTATCCGCTTCGGCTGGGCGGCGCTTCTTGCGCCGCCCATTGCCTTTCTCCCCATAAGATAATGCAGCGCATCCGCGGTCCCAAAAGCCTCATCGCCGGCCTGGTGTTCATCGGTCTGGCCGTCATATTCGGCACCAGCGCGTCGTCGCTGACGCTCGGCACGGCGGCACGCATGGGGGCCGGCTATTTCCCGATGATGATCGCGCTGGTGCTGGGTTTCCTCGGCGTCCTGACGGCGGCGATTGGCCTTTTCGCGCGGGATGAGCGACCCGCCGGTACCAGTATCCGCGGTGTCCTCCTGGTCGGCGGCAGCGTGCTGGCCTTTGCGGTGTCGATCGAGACCCTCGGCCTCGTGATCGCGGTCTTCACCACGTCCTTCATGCTCTCGCTCGCGGAACGCGACTTCAGGTTTCTGCCCTCGTTCGCCACGGCCATCGTGCTCGCCGGGTTTTCGTGGGCAGTCTTCGCCTACGCGCTGTCCATGCCCTGGCCGGTCGTCGGCTATCTGCTGCGTTAGGGATTGCCGATCGCAATGGATCTCATCGACAATCTGGCAATCGGGTTCGAGGCGGCGCTGGCCTTTCAGAACCTTCTCTACTGCTTCATCGGCGTGCTGCTCGGCACCGCCATTGGCGTTCTGCCCGGCCTTGGGCCGCTGGCAACCATCGCGATGCTGCTGCCGATCACCTACGGCCTGCCGCCGCTGCCAGCGCTGATCATGCTGTCGGGCATCTATTACGGCGCCCAGTACGGCGGCTCCACGACGGCGATCCTGCTCCGCCTGCCCGGAGAATCCTCTTCCGTGGTAACGGCGCTCGACGGCCATGAAATGGCGAAGAACGGCCGGGCCGGTGCCGCCCTTGCGGTCTCCGCCATCGGTTCGTTCTTCGCGGGCACCGTGGCGACGTTTCTGATTGCGCTGCTCTCGCCGGTTCTGGCAGGGCTCGCGCTGAAATTCGGCCCGGCCGAATACTTCTCGCTGATGCTGTTGGGTCTGGTGATCGCGGTGCTGCTGGCGTCGGGATCGGCCATCAAGGCGCTGGCGATGGTGGCGCTCGGTGTCCTGCTCGGTGTGGCCGGTCAGGACGTCAATACCGGCGCGTTCCGTTTCACCTTCGGCATCCCGGAATTGAGTTCGGGCGTCAGCTTTCTCGCTCTGTCGATGGGAATCTTCGGTCTGGGCGAGATCCTGAAGAATCTCGAAATTGATGCGCCGCGCGTGCTGGTGGCTAGGAAAGTGACTGGCCTCATGCTGACGCGCGCGGAATGGAAGGCGGTGATTGCGCCGATCCTGCGCGGCACCGGCCTCGGCTCGGCGCTAGGCATCCTTCCCGGCGGCGGTGCGGTTCTGGCCTCTTTCGTCTCCTACTCTGTAGAGAAGAAGGTGTCGCGCACGCCCGAGCGCTTCGGCCATGGCGCCATCGAAGGCGTGGCCGGTCCCGAAAGCGCCAACAATGCCGGTGCGCAGACATCATTCATTCCCATGCTGACACTCGGCATCCCGTCGAATCCGGTGATGGCGTTGATGATCGGTGCATTGGTCCTGCAAGGCATTCAGCCAGGTCCCAACGTACTCACCGCGCGCCCGGAATTGTTCTGGGGCGTGATCGCGTCGATGTGGATCGGCAATCTGATGTTGCTGGTGCTCAACCTGCCGCTGATTGGCATCTGGGTGCGGATCCTTGCCATTCCGTACCGCTTCATCTTTCCGGCAATCGGCGTGTTCTGCTGCCTTGGCGTCTATAGCGGCGCCAATAACGAGTTCGAGGTGGCGACGATGTGCGTCTTCGGCTTAGTCGGGTATCTGCTGCTCAAGCTTGATTGTGAGCCGGCGCCGTTGCTGCTCGGTTTCGTTATCGGCCCCTTGATGGAAGAAAATTTCCGCCGCGCCATGCTGATCGCGCGCGGCGACTGGTCGACCTTCGTTACCCGCCCGGTCTCGCTCGGGTTGCTGCTGCTCTGCGCCCTGGCGCTGGCGGCGATCCTGAGCCCGATGCTGCGCAAGCGTCGCGAAGAAGCCTTCCGCGAAGCCTAATCAGGGATTTCACCATGACCGTCATGAGCACGCCCGCGCGCCCGTCGCATCCTTTCCTTGATGGCAAGGCCAAGAACCTGCTGATCGGCGGGAAGTGGGTGCCGGCTGTGTCGGGCAAGACCTTCCAGTGCATCAGCCCGATCGACGGTTCCGTCCTTGCTGATATCGCGGAAGGCGGCGAACAGGACATCAACCGCGCCGTCGCGGCGGCGCGAAAAGCCTTCGAAGGCCCGTGGAGCAAGGTGAAGCCGTATGAGCGGCAGGAGATGCTACTCAAGCTGGCGGATCTGGTGGAGCGCGATTTCGACAATCTGGCAATGCTCGACACACTCGACATGGGGGCACCCATCGGGTTCACCAAGGGCCGCAAGCGGCGCAATCTCGGTCTGATCCGCTACTACGCCGGTGCGGCCACGATGCTGCACGGCGAGACGGTCGAGAACTCAATCGCGCCCGGCGAGTACTTCACCTACACGCTCAAGGAGCCGATCGGCGTTGTCGGCGCGATCATTCCGTGGAATGGGCCGCTAACGGCGGCGATCTGGAAGATCGGTCCCGCGCTAGCCACCGGCTGCACCATCGTGCTCAAGCCGGCCGAAGAATCGCCGCTCTCCGCATTGCGGCTGGGCGAGCTCATTCAGGAGGCCGGGATTCCTGACGGCGTGGTCAATATCGTGCCGGGGCCTGGTGAGACGGCGGGCGCCGCCCTCGTTGCGCATATGGATGTCGACAAGATCGCCTTCACCGGTTCGAACCAGACAGGCCAGAAGATCGTGCAGGCTTCGGCGGGCAACCTGAAGCGGCTGACCTTGGAGCTGGGTGGCAAGTCGCCGGATATCGTGTTCGCCGACGCCGATCTCGACCTGGCCGTGCCGGGTGCCGGCATGGGCGTGTTCATCAACTCAGGGCAGGTGTGCAGCGCCGGCACGCGGCTGTTTGTCGAGCGCAAGGTCTATGACGAGTTCGTGGAGCGTGTGGCGAAGTTCGGGAACGGCCTGAAGATCGGTCATCCGCTGGATGCCGCGACCCAACTTGGGCCGCTGGTGTCGCGCCAGCAGCTCGAGCGTGTCACCGGCTATCTCGACATCGGCAAGTCGGAAGGGGCGCGCGCCGTTTCCGGGGGCGCCCGCATGACCGAAGGTGATTTCGCCAAGGGCTACTACGTGCCGCCGACGGTGTTTGCCGACGTGAAGGACAATATGCGGATTGCGCGCGAGGAAATCTTCGGGCCGGTGCTCTCCGCCTTCGTGTTTGACGATGCCGAGGAACTTGTGAAGCGCGCGAATGCCACGATGTTCGGTCTGGGCAGCGGCGTGTGGACGAGCAATGTGAGCACGGCACATCGCATGGCGCGCGCCATCAAGGCCGGCAATGTCTGGATCAACAACTACGGTGCGATGGACGTCTCGATGCCGTTCGGCGGCTACAAGATGAGCGGCTATGGCCGTGAATCGGGCCGGGAATCGCTCGATGCCTATATGCAGACCAAGTCGGTCTATATCCGCACGGCCTGACGCATGGTTCAGTCCCGCCAGCAGCGTGTGACGGATATCGCAAAGGTGGAGACCTTCCACCTGGCGATTCCGTCCGTCTATGGCGGGCCACCACCGCGCGGCACGGCGCAATGGCCGAAAGTCCAAATGCTCTTTGTTCGTGTCGAGACTGAGGGGGGCCTCGTTGGCTGGGGCGAGGCTTTCGGGCATATGGCCTGTGCGACGACAAAGGTCGCGCTCGACACGTTGGTGAAGCCCTTTTGTTTAAAGGCGGATGCATCCGACATTGCCGGCCTTGGCGCGCATTTGCGCCGGTCTCTGCATGCGTATGGCCTCGGCAGTGCCGTTGCTTATGCACTGTCTGGCATTGATATCGCCTTGTGGGACATTCGCGGCAAGCTGGAAGGCAAGCCGCTCTACCGGTTGCTGAACGACAAGGCCGATACCGCCACCGTTCCTGCGTATGCGAGCCTGCTTCGCTACGGCGACGACGATCTTGCCGGTGTGGCGGCGGCCGATGCGGTCGCGCGCGGCCACAAGGCCGTCAAACTCCATGAAGCATCGGTCGAAGCCGTTGCCGAAGCCCGCAAACAAATCGGTCCGGATATCGCGCTGACCCTGGATGTGAACTGCCGCTGGACCGTCGAGGAAGGTATCGACGCGGCGAAGAAACTGAAACCGCACAATCTCAAGTGGCTCGAAGAGCCGTGCTGGCCGCCGACGTCTGAAGTCCTGGCACAGGTTGGCGCGCAATCCGGTGTCGCCATGGCTGCCGGCGAGAACGCCTTGTCGCTGATGGATCTCGAGCGGATCGCGACTGTCGGCAAGGCCCGTTACATCCAGCCTAGCGCCTCCAAGATCGGCGGCGTGAGTGGACTGCTCGAAGCACGCGCGATTGCGGAGAAGCACGGCGTCGAGGTGGCGCCGCACTCCGCCTATTTCGGTCCCGGTTTTATTGCTGCCGCGCAGTTCTGCGCGGCGTTCGGTTTGTCCTGCGAATGGTACGACTGCCGTCTTGAGACAATTCCGACCGGCGTCGCGCCGCGCGACGGCGCCGTGATGTTGTCGCAGAAACCGGGCCTCGGCATCGAGATCGATTCCGAAGTCCTGGCGCGTTATCGGGTGAGTTGAGAGGGACAGTAAGAATGCGTACCGAGATTGGCTCCAAGATCGCGATTGTGGGAATCGGGCGATCCCTCGCGTTCAAGTCCGACGGCACACCGCGGACGCCGCTGCAGCTTGGCGCCACCGCGGCGGTCGAGGCGATGCGCAAGGCGGGGATCAAGCGCGGCCAGGTCGGCGCGCTCTTCACCGGCCGCACGCCGCAGTCCTACATGGTCCTGCAGTACAATCAGTCACTGCTGAACGAACTCAAGATCGGACCGACTTTCAACAGCGAGATGACGGCGCATGGCGCCGGCGCACTCGGTGGCATTGAAGTCGCAGCACTGGCTCTGAACGCCGGTGTCATCGATTACGCGCTGGTCGTCACCAACGAGGCGAGCGGCATCTGGATGAATCAGGCGTCATCCAACACCTCCTGGGAAGGCGACCTGCAGTTCGAAGCGCCCTATGGCAGCACGACGCCGGCGCTCTATGCGCAGTTCGCCTGCCGCTACATGCATGAATACGGCGTGACGTCGGCACAGTTTGCGCGGTCGGCGGTCGAGAACCGGAAATGGGCGCTCCAGCATCCGCATGCGGCGATGCGCCATAAAGGCCCGATCACGGTCGACGACGTGCTGAATTCGCGCATGATCGCCTCGCCGCTGCATCTGCTCGATTGCGCGGTCTGGTATCCCGGCGGCATTGCCACGGCGATCGTGCTGACGCGCAGCGATATCGCCAAGGCGCGTCATTCCGAGGTCACCTATATCTCCGGCTTTGGCCAGTGCAGCACGCATGAATGGACCGGCGAGCGCATGGGCGGCTGGGGCTATGAGCCGCTGGAAGACGGGCCGGATCTGATCCGGACCGGCGCCGGCGTTTCGGCCAAACAGGCCTACGCGATGTCCGGCCTCAAGCCGAAGGACATCGATATCGTTCAGACCTCGGCGCCGTTCAGCTTTGCCAATCTGATGATGCTCGAGGAAATGGGCTTCTGTAAGCGGGGCGAGGGTGGAGCGTTCGTTGAATCAGGCGGCATCGATTATGACGGCGGTCTGCCGTTCAACACCAATGGCGGTTACCTGTCCTTCGGCCAGGTCGCGCAGGGCCTCTACAACCTGACGGACACGATCGACCAGCTCTGGGGCCGTGCCGAAGGAAAACAGGTCAAGGATCCGAAAGTCGGGATGGTGCATGGCCATGGCGGCGTGCTGGCCTGCCATGCCGTCGTCATCGTTTCGCGGGAGCAGGTGCAATGAGTATGGGAATGCCCGATACCCAGATCGACTGGTCCAAGGGACTGCCGCTCGCGGCGGGTCCTTATTTCATGGGCCTGTATCAGCCGTCGCCGGAGACCGTCGGCTTTTGGGAAGGCGTGGCTGCTGACGAATTGCGGCTCAAACACTGCAAGGATTGCGGCAAGCTCTGGCACCCCAAGCGCATCGTCTGCACCGATTGCGGCTCCAGCAATCTCGACTGGAAGACCGCAAAGGGGACGGGCGAGATCTACAGCTTCAGCGAAGTGCATCACGCGCCGACCTCTGCTTTCGTCAATTCAGTGCCGTACGCGCTGGGCATCATTCGCCTGGATGAAGGCGTTCATTTGTTCACGCGGTTTTTTGCCGAGAAGGGCACATTGAAGATCGGCGCGCGGGCGCGTCTCGACTTCAGGGTGCTTGAACTTGGTCAGAAGATGCCGGTCTTCCTGGTAGGTGCTGTATGAGAAAAGGTCCTCTTGCCGGTATTCGCGTTCTCGACGCGACCCGTGCGCTTGCCGGACCGCTTTGCACCATGGTGCTGGGCGATCTCGGGGCTGACGTCATCAAGCTGGAGATGCCTGGTGTCGGCGACGAGACGCGCCTGTGGGGGCCGCCACTGGCAAAGAATGCCGGCCCGACCTTCATCGGCTTCAACCGCAACAAACGCTCCGTCGCCATCGACCTGCATCACGAAGAAGGTCGCAAGGCGTGCCTGGCGCTTGCTGCGGCGAGCGATGTGTTCGTGGAAAACTTCCGCCCCGGAACGATGGAGCGGTTCAAGCTCGGCTACGAACAGATGCGGGCCGTTCGGCCCGACATGATCTATTGCTCGATCAGCGGTTACGGACAGACCGGGCCGATGGCGAAGCGCCCGGCCCTCGACCTGATGATCCAGGCGGTGAGCGGCCTGATGAGTCTCACCGGCGATCCCAACGGCCGGCCTGTGAAGGCAGCGGCGCCGGTTGCCGACGTGATGGGAGGGTTCTCGGCCATTGTCGCGGTCATGGGCGCGCTTATGGAACGCCAGCAGACGGGCGAAGGGCGCTATCTCGACATCTCGATGCTGGAAGGCGTCGTTGCGTTGATGGGGCAGGTGATCGCGTCCTACGGCATGAGCGGCAAGACGCCGGCGCGCATGGGCAATGGTCATCCGCTGGCGGCACCCTATGAAAGTTTCCGTTGCGCGGATCGCGAACTCGTCATCGCGGTGACCAACGAAAAGTCGTGGCAGCAGTTTGTCTCGATCGAAGAGTTCGCGCCGCTTGGGGCCAATCCCAACTACAAAACACAACCGCTGCGCAGCCAGAACCGGAAGCAAATGCTGGCTGAGGTCGAACGCACCTTCCTGACCAAGCCGGCCAGTCATTGGCTGGGGGAGCTGGAGCGCGTCGGCATTCCGGCCGAGCCGATCAATACGCTGGACGATATCCTGGCGCACCCGCAACTCACCGACCGCGGCGCCATTATGTCCGTCGAATATCCGCCCGCCTCCGGCAATCACATCAAGATCGCCGGCATGCCGTGGCGGGCCGTGGCATCGGAGGCTCCCTATCGGAGTCCGCCCGATCTCGGCCAGCATACCCGCGAAGTGCTGGACGAAATCCTCGGCAATGCCGATGCTAAGGTTTAAAGGGGCAATGAACAGTGGCCGATAACTACACGGTTGCGGATCTGGTTGCGGAATTCATCGCCGCCTGCGGCGTGCGCACCGCATTCGGTGTCGGGTCCGTTCACAATCTGCCGATGCTCGATGCGATCGGCCGCCGCAACGCGGTGCGCTTCGTGCCCGCGCGCGGCGAAATGGGCGCTGCGCATATGGCCGATGGCTATGCGCGCTCGACAGGCGAGCTTGGCGTCGTCATCAGCAGCACCGGACCCGGTGCGGCCAATGCGGTCGGCGGGTTGATCGAAGCGCGGATGGCGGGAACGCCGCTGCTGCACATCGCCAGCCAGTCGGTGAGCAAATATATCGACCGGGAATCCGGCACCGTCCACGATCCCGTCGATCAGCTTGGCATGCTGCGGAGCGTATCGAAGGCCGCGCATCGTGTGCGCGCGGCCAATCATGTGATCGGCATCCTGACCCGCGCCGCGACCGAGGCGCTGACCGCGCCGACCGGCCCCGTCAGTGTTGAAATTCCCATCGATGTTCAGCGGATGCAGATTGCGCGTCCGGCGACGCTCGATAACCTGACGATCCGCCCGCCGAAACCGCAGGCGCCGACCGAGGCCGACCTGAACGAACTCGTGGCGCGGGTTCAGGCCGCGAAGCGACCTGTGATCTATCTTGGCTCCGGCGGCCGCGACGCGGGTAAAGCGGTACATGCCCTGCTCGACATGGGTTTTGGCATGGTCGCAAGCTGGAAGGGCCGGGGCGTGGTTCCCGACGACCATCCCATGAACATGTCGGGCCTGCAGGGGAACGGCATCAAGTCGATCCAGGAATTCTACAAGACCGTCGACCTGATGCTGGTCGTCGGCGCGCGGATCCGCGGTCACGAGCTTGGCGAATTTGCGGTAGAGCTGCCGGAAAACATCGTGCAGATCGATGCGGATTCGCTGGCCAACGGCCGCACGCATGCCGCGCGCTATTTCGTCTGCGCGGATGCGGAACAGACGCTGGATGCGCTGGTCGCCCGCCTCGGCAAGAAGACGGTCGACAGCGCGTTCCCCGCGGAGTTCAAGAAACTGAAGCAGGCGGCGTGGGCGGAGTTCCTGGGATCGCTCGGCATCTACGGCACGTTCATGGCGCAGCTTCAGAAGGCGATGCCGTCGGACACGATCTTTGCCCGCGACATTACACAGAGCACCTCGACCTGGGCGAACCGCATCTACACGCTGCAGTCGCCCCGCGAGAACGTCTATCCCGTCAGTGCCGGCATCGGGCAAGGTCTGCCGCTCGCCATCGGCGCCGCGACATCGGGACGCAAGACGCTACTGATCACGGGCGATGGCGGCTTCATCCTGAATTTCGGTGAGCTATGGACCGCGATCCAGGAAAAACTCGATCTCACCATCGTGGTGATGAACGATGCCGGATATGGCGTGATCAAGAAGCTGCAGAACAGCCTGCATGGCGGCCGCAACTACTTTGCCGATCTGGTCGGCCCGGATCTTGGCGAACTCGCCCGCATCTCGAAGTTGGGCTTCTGGAAATGCAGCAAGGCGGATACATTCGGTAGTACGGTTGCCGAAGCCCTGAAGCATCCCGGCCCCAACATCGTCGAAGTCGACATGGCGGCGATCGGCGAATTTGACAACTACTTCCCGTTCCAGGGGGCGCCCAAGACATGAAGATCACCCGCGTTTCCGTGCGGGGCTATCGCCTGCCGCTGCGCGAGAAGCTGATCTCCGCCAGCGTCACGATGACGCATCGCGAGCTGGTGTTGGTCGAGATCGAGACGGATGCCGGCATCACCGGCATCGGCTGGTCGACGACGGCCGGCGTCGGCGGCATGGCGGCCAAGGCGCTGATCGAAGCCTATCTGGCGCCGACCCTGACCGGCGACGACCCGCGCAATGTTGAGCGAATCTGGCGAAAGTTGTGGAAGGAGTGTCACGCGGCAGGGCCGGGCGGCATCACTACCCTCGCTATTGCCGCGATCGACATCGCGCTCTGGGACATCAAGGCCAAGGCGGTCGGCGAACCGCTCCACCGTTTGCTCGGTGGTGCGCGCCAATCCGTGACCGTCTATGCCAGCGCCATCAACCTGCATCTCACCCAGGAGCAGCTGGTCGCGCAGGTGAAGGACCATCTGTCGCAGGGTTACCGGCAATTCAAGCTGAAGATCGGCAAGCCCGATCTGCTGGAAGATCTCGATCGCTGCCGCGCAGTGCGCGAAGCGATCGGCAGCAGCTGCGTGATCATGCTCGACGCCAACCAGAAATGGAATATCGGCGAAGCGATCCAGCGCTGCGGTCTCCTGTCGCAGGTGTCGCCGATGTTCATCGAAGAACCGCTGCTGTCGGACGATGTCCACGGCCATCGCAAGCTGCGCGACGCCACCGGCGTGCCGATCGCGCTCGGCGAGCAGCTTTGCAACCGCTATGACTTCTGGAACTATGTGCGCGACGACGCGGCGGATTATCTTCAGCCCGATATCTGGAAGGTCGGCGGCGTCACCGAGTTCATGAAGATCGTGGCGCTGGGCGCCGCGTCAAATATCGATATCTCGCCGCATGCGTCGCTGGAACTGTCGCAGCATCTTGCGGCCGCCGCGCCCAACGCGCTGCATATCGAGAATATCTTCGGCCTCAATCTCTTCGATTTCGGTGCCACGGCGAAGCCGATGGCGGTCTCTGAGGGCCGGGTGACGCTGACCGACGCGCCGGGTCATGGCGTCATCTTCGACGGCCCATCTCTGGTTGCCGTCAACGAGGTTCAGCCCGGTCGCGCTATCGACCGTCAGCCGCTGTATCGCGGGGACAGCTGAGGTCGCGGCTATGGCACAGGAGCCGCGACCCTTCGAAGGCGTAAAGGTCATCGACCTGACGCATGTGCTGGCTGGTCCGTTTGCGACGTATCAGCTGGCGGTGCTTGGCGCCGATGTCATCAAGATTGAGATGCCGCACGATCCCGATCAGACGCGGCTACTCGGCGCGGACCGGGAACTCAGTCGCGCCAAGATGGGCACCTTTTTTCTGTCCCAGGGGTCGAACAAGCGGTCGATGACCGTCGATCTCAAAACCGAGGCGGGCCGGGAGATCCTGCGCCGTCTGGTGAAAAATGCCGACGTGCTGGTTGAGAATTACCGGCCGGGTGCGATGAAGGCGTTGGGCCTTGGCTACAACGACCTTTCTAGGGTCAATCCCAAGCTGATCTACGCCTCGATGTCGGCATTCGGTCAGGACGGGCCACGCAGCACGCAGACGGCCTATGACCCGAATATCCAGGCGACGTCGGGCATCATGGCGGCAACCGGTACGCCGGAGACGGCACCGATCAAGATCGGCACCTCTGCAATCGACTACGCAAGCGGGACGATGGGGGCTTTCGCGCTCGCGTCGGCACTCTATCAGCGCGAAAGAACCGGCCGGGGCCAGCATATCGACATGGCAATGTTCGATGTGGCGCTGCTGCTGATGAGTTCCCATCTCGCCGGTTATCTGCGCAACGGATCGCACCCCAAGCCCAACGGCAATCATCATGAAGTGTCGACCAATCGCCTCTATCAGGCGAAGGACGCATTGATCCAGCTTGCAGCCAGCAATCTCAGGCAGCAGAAGCGCTTGTGGAAGGTGCTGGGTCGGCCGGAGCTGGCCAAGAACACCAACGAAGAGCGCCGGGCGGACTTCGTGCGCGAGGTCGAGACGCTGACCGAGATCATGAAGACCCGGACAGCGGCGGAGTGGGAGGATTTTCTGCAGAATAACCACGTTCCGGCAACGCGCGTCCGGCCGATGTCAGAGGCGCTCGCCGACCCACAGCTCAAAACGCGCGATCTCATCCATAAATTCGACGGCGCACCCGGCGTGTCCGGCCCCTTCAGCGTGCCTGTCGCGGCGTTCAAGCTGGCCCATGGCGGGGCCCGCATTGACACGCCCCCGCCGCTGTTCGGCCAGCATAATGAGGAGGTGCTGCACGAGATCGGCTACAGCGCCGAGGACATCAGCCGCCTGCGCGCCGACAAGGTGATCGGCTCGGGAGACGAGCCATGACGCCCTATTCGTTTCCGCAATATGTGATCGACCGCGTCATGGCCAAGCGCGGGCGCCTCAACGTCTACGACCATTTCGATGCGAAAAAGACGGCGCTGCTCGTCGTGGACATGCAGAATTTCTATATCGGCGAAATCGAATCCGTTGTCGGCATCATTCCCAACATCAACCGGATCGCGGCGGAACTGCGCGCACGCGGCGGCATGGTCGTCTGGCTGGGAATGACGGCGGGCGAGAAGGGCCGGAGTCTGTGGTCCGTCTATCACGACAATTTCTTTACGCCGGAGAAGGGGCGCAATCACCGCGATCAGCTATCGGTCGGCGATCGGGGCCACGAATTCCATCGCGATCTCGATATCCGCGATGGCGACAAGATCGTCTACAAGTCGCGGTTCAGCCCGTTCATCGAAGGCGCGTCCAATCTGCGAAGCGTTCTTGAGAGCAGCGGCATCGAGAACCTGATCGTGACCGGCACGGCGACCAACATGTGCTCGGAATCTACGGCCCGGGACGCGATGATGCTGGACTACAAGGTCGTCATGGTCGCCGATGCCAATGGCGCGCGATATCCCGAGGATCATCTGGCCGGATTGACGACGTTCTTCCAGAGCTTCGGTGACGTCCGCAATACCGATGAAGTGATCGATGTCCTGCTCAGCCGCTAATCTATCGTGCTGCGCTACGGGTCTATATCTCGCGCGGTCCGGGGCCCAGACCGCCGATCACCATGATGAAGAGCTGCCGCAGGCGCTCGATCCCGTCATCCGCGTCAGGGTGCCGGTCCTCTAGCCAGGTCTGGGTATGCCCCCAGTGAATCCATTGCAGCGTGCGGGCGATTACATAGCCCTTTTCTTTGGTGGCAAGCCGGCCTTCCGCCTTTAGCTCGTCGATGAGTTGGCCGATTGCATCCCGGGTCCGTTCGATCCGCATGAAAACGCGGCGCGCCTCCGGCCCCAGCTTTTCGTGCTGTTCATCCTGAAAGAGGAAAATCTCGCGCAACCCGTGGCGGCCGATCGCAACGTTGCGGCTGAAATACCGATAGAGCGGCCGGAGCAGTTCGAGGAGCTGCTCAATGAAAGGGCTATCCAGAGAAAGCTTCTCCGCACTGGCTTCCACCAGCGCATCGAGATCGTCGTTCATGACCATGAACAGAAGATCGCGTTTTTCCGGCGCATAGATAAAGAGGGTGCCGATCGCGACACCGGCGCGCGCAGCGATCTCGCGCGTGGTTGCGTTGTCGTACCCCTGTTTCCGGAGGACTTCGCGCGCGGCTTCCGTGAGACGGCGCCGCCGCTCGAACTTACCCTGTTCCCGTAATCCCGATTTTTTCAGGGACGGTTTCGATGTTTTTCTTTTGGCCAAGGAAACTCCAACCCGCCCGCATCGGTAACCAATTGAACGGTTAATAATAGCAGGGGGTAAAGCGCTTGACGCCGTTTTTAAAAATGAGCATGCTCATTTTTAGCCCGGATATAAGATAACGCGGGAAGTGAGGGAACGCCGTGTCAGATCACGCTGCACATCGCGCGACATCTTTGTCTGGCCTGAACGAGGCCGATGCCAAGTATGGCATGCACGTCGACAAGGACGTGTTCGTCACCATGCGCGATGGCGTGC
The DNA here is from genome assembly GCA_965279355.1 of Alphaproteobacteria bacterium. Lineage (GTDB taxonomy): Bacteria > Pseudomonadota > Alphaproteobacteria > CACIAM-22H2 > CACIAM-22H2. Next base: position 3,759,527 of record OZ257155.1, read on the forward strand.
GGATCGCCTTGCGGATCTACCGGCCCGATGGTCCGGGCCCGTTCCCCACCCTGTTTGCAGCCTCGCCCTATCAGTTCGACACCGATCCGCTGCCGCATAGCGGCCTGTTCCTGTGGCATGAGATCGGCCCCGTCGAATGGTATGTGCGCAAACACGGTTATGCCTATGTTCATGCCGATGTCCGCGGCAGCGGCCGGTCGGAAGGCAACTACGGGCTGCTGTCGCCTGACGAAAGCCGCGATCTCTACGAAATCGTCCAATGGATTGGCGGCCAGAGCTGGTCCAACGGGCGCGTCGGCGGTATCGGCCAGTCCTATTACGCCTGGTCGCAGTGGTTCATGGGAATCCAGAATCCGCCGGCACTGAAATGCATCGCTCCGTTCGACGGCTGCACCGACATGTATCGCGATACGGCGTATTGCGGCGGCATCTACGGAGAGTTCCTGGCCTGGTGGTACAACCTCATCCGCGCCAACAATCTGCATCGCGCGGCCAACGCACCCGGCCGGATGATGTCCACGGATATGGCCAGCGAGATCATTAGTCATCAGACCTACGACAGTTTCTGGAAAGACCGCTCTGCGATGGAGCGGATCAAGGACATCAAGGTACCGATCTTCTCGATCGGGCACTGGGGCAAGATCGACCTGCATCTCCGCGGCAACATCATGGGCTATGAGGGCGCGACCGCGCCGAAGAAGCTGCTGGTCACGGGCCGCAAGGACGTCTTCGAGGTTCATGAACTCTTCAACAACATCGAGTTCCACGAACAGGAACTGCTCCCGTTTTACGATCAGCATCTGAAGGAGCAGAAAACCGGCTTCGAGGATCGCGCACCCGTGCGGCTCTATGTCCGTGGCCGCGATGCGTACCGCGAAGAGCAGCAATGGCCGCCGGTCAAGATGTCGCTGGTGCCGTACTATCTCAGCGCCGGAACGACCTCCAGCGTCACGTCGCTCAATGACGGCACGCTGACCGAAAAAGCCGAAGGCAGCGGTGCGGGGCAGACCAGTTACAGCTATCCGGACCCGCGCTGGAAGCTGGGCACGGTTGTTCCCGGCAAGGGCGGCCTCGATCCGGTCGCCGGCGCCCTAACATTCACCACGCCGCCCCTGACAAGCGACCTTGAGGTCGCCGGGCCGATGGTGTTGGAGCTCTTTGCCTCGTCGACCGCAATCGATACCGATTTCTTCGTGAAGGTTTCCGACCAGCATCCGCAGGATGAGGCGGAGAAGAAGTCTGGTCGTCAGCCGCAATCCGTGGTCGTCACCAAGGGGTGGCTTAGGGCCTCGCATCGCGCCAAAGACGAGGCGAAGAGCCGCCCGTGGCAGCCAGTCCATACCCATACCGACCCGCAGCCTTTGGAGCCCGGGCGTGTCTATAAATTCGAGATCGAGGTGATGCCGTGCGCGTACCGGTTCCGCAAGGGGCACCGGATCCGTCTTGAGATCGTAAACGGCGACTCACCGATCACCGAAGGCCTCTTCACCCACCTGTACCACTGGTACAAGGTCGGCACCGACACGATCCATCACGGCGCAAGCTACCCGTCGCGCCTGCTGGTGCCGGTTGTGCCCCTGGAGGGATGAAGTCTGCGGGGTTGGAGATCGAACCATCTCCGTGATTGCTCTGCCTGCCGCACATGGTAGGCTCAGGTAACATCAGAAAAACATATTAAGGGAGGAACCAATGATCATCCGGACTACGCTCGCCGCAAGCCTGCTCGCCCTTGCGTCTTTTCCAGCCTCGGCAACAACTTACAAGCTGACGATGGTCGCGGCCCCGCCGCCGACGGTGACCCCGACGCAGCTCACCAAGGACTTCTTTGTTCCCGAAGTCGCCAAGCGCGTCGAAGCCGCGGGTCGTGGCGACAAGATCGAGTGGACCGAGGCGTATTCTCAGACGCTCGCCAAGTTCACCGAGACCCTTGAGACCGTTGAGGAAGGCATCGCTCATTTTGGTGTCCAGGTGAAGCTGTTCGAGGAGGCCAAACTGCCGCTTGAACAGTATGCGGCGTCGATTCCGTTCGGTCCGGCCGATATGACCAAACTGCTGGCAATCGACAAGAGGGTGCGGGCTCAGGTTCCGGAAATGAACGCGCACTTCCTGAAATACAATCAGGTGACGCTCGCCAACGCTTCCGAAATCAGCATGCACATGTTCACCAAGTTCCCGCTGACCAAGGTTGAGGACCTGAAGGGCCGCAAGATCGGCGCCTCGGGCACGCTGGGTCAGTTGATGCGCGGGACCGGTGCTGTGCTTGTGACCGCCAGCATGCAGAGCGCCTATACCGATCTGTCTAACGGCCTGTACGAGGGATACACGACGGGCGAGAGTCTGGCGTTCCCCTACAAGATTCATCAGGCGGCGCCGTATTTCACCAAGATGGATTTCGGCGGCACGATGACGTGCGGAATCACCGTCAATAAGAAGACCTGGGACGCTTTGCCCGAATACATCAGGACGATCGTCCAGGAGGTCGCGCTGGAATGGGAGAAGCGCTACATCGTAGTCAGCGAAGGCAAGAACAAGGCGATGACCGAGCTGATGCTGAAGGAAGGTTTGAAAGCCTCCGTCATGCCGGCTGAGGAGCGGAAGAAGTGGGCGATGGCGATGCCAAACGTCGCCAAGGAATGGGCGTCGGCCGTCGACAAGCAGGGCCTGCCGGGGACCAAGATCCTCACCGTGTTCATGAATGAGATGCGCAACTCGGGCGAGACCGTGCTGCGCGACTGGGACAAGGAATAACGGCGGCGTTCAAGCCGGCCGGTCAGCGGCGATAGGGGAGGCGCCGGATGAAGGCGGTGCTCAAGATATTCGACGGGTTCGTGCGTTGCATGAATGCCGCCGGATCACTGTGGATTTTGCTGGTGACGGTGCTCATCAACACGGACGTGATTGCGCGTTTCCTGTTCAATGAGCCCGTGCGCGGCGTGCCGCTCGTGATCACGATGTCCCTGATCGCCATCGTCTTCCTGCAGCTTCCCGATGCGTTGCTGGCCGGACGCTTGACTCGTAACGACACGGTGATCGGCGCGCTCCTGTTGAGCGTGCCGAAAATCGGACATGCCGTGCAGGCGCTTTACCATGCAGCGGGTGTGTTGCTTATGGTGCTGCTGATTCAGTTTTCGACGCCGCTGTTCCAGAAAGCCTGGGACAGCAACGCATTTCTCGGGAGTCGCGGCGATTTCACGCTTCCGGAATGGCCGTTCAAGCTTCTGATTGTCGTCGGGTCGGTTGCCGTTGGCCTGCAGTTCCTCCGGCTCATGTGGCTCGATTTACGCGCTATATCAGGCAAATCGAATGAGGGGCTCGTGGGCTCCGCGAGTCCACACGAATGACTTCTGTCGAGATCGGCCTTCTCTCCATCGTCGGCGTTCTGATCCTCGTTTATTCGGGGATGCATATTGCCGTTGCGCTCGGCCTGCTGTCCTTCGTCTGTATCTGGGCGGTCCGCGGCGATTTCATGATTGCCGGCAAGATGCTGTCGATGGCGGCGTCGGAAAGTCTGGCCCAATACGATTTCGGCGTTGTGCCGCTCTTTGTGATGATGGGGATTCTTGTCAGCGTTTCGGAGATCGGGCGCGATACCTATGATGTCGCGAACCAGCTCTTCCGTCGGCTCAAAGGCGGCCTGGGGACGGCCACCGTTGCGGCGAATGCCGTGTTTGCTGCGGTGACCGGCACCTCCATCGCCTCGGCTTCGGTGTTCACCAAAATCGCGGTCCCGGAAATGCTGCGCCACGGCTACAACCCGCGCTTTGCTGTGGGCGTTGTTGCGGGGTCGTCCGTTCTCGGCATGCTGATCCCGCCAAGCCTGCTCTTCATTCTGTTCGGGATTCTTGCCGAGACATCGATCGGCCATCTTTTCATCGCCGGCATCGTGCCGGGTGTTCTGCTGGCCGTTGCCTACTGCGTGCTGATCTGGTTCATGGCCACGTACTATCCGAAGTCCGTCAAGCTGACCGGCCCGATGACGGCCGAGACGGGCCCGCTGATGTCGACCGGCGAAATCATCCTGAAGGCAGTCCCGATCGTGCTGCTGATCTTACTCGTGATCGGCGGCATTTATGGCGGCGTCTTCACGGCAACGGAAGCCGGCGGAGTCGGAGCGGCCGGCGCTTTGATCCTTACGTTGATCAAAGGGCGTCTGACCCTGAAAACGTTCTGGCATGTTCTGGTGGAGACCGGCCACGTTACGGCCGCGATCTGTTTTCTGCTGATTGCCGCAAATGTCTATTCGCGGATGATCACGGTATCCGGCCTGCCGAATGCGATCGAACTCGGCGCGACAAATATGTCGCTCGGCATGTACGAGATTCTGGCGATCTATATCGTCATTCTGCTGCTGCTGGGCACCATCATTGATGCCGGCTCCATCATGCTGATCACCGTACCGCTGATTGTGCCGCTGCTGGCGCCATTCGGGGTCAGCACGGTCTGGCTCGGCGTCGTCACTGTAATTGCCGTGGAGGTAGGGCTGCTGACGCCGCCCTTCGGGCTCGCCGTCTTCGTCGTCCATTCAACATTGCGAGATCCCAAGATAACGGTGCACGATATCTTCATGGGTTCGCTGCCGTTTGCCGCGATCATGGTTGCCGTTCTTGCGATCGTCGTGGCGTTCCCGAAACTTTCACTGATTCTGCTTTAGTCGGGCCGGGTTGGGGCGATCGTTCGGTTTGGATTTATGGAATGAAATACCAAGTCACACTGAAGCCAAGCGGTCATCAGTTTGAGGTCGAGAAGGGCGAAGGCATCCTTCAGGTTGGCCTCAATGCCGGCCTGTACATGCCCTATAGCTGCAAGACCGGCGTCTGCAAGACCTGCCGCGGGACCATTCTAGAGGGCAAGGTGGATTACGGGGCGGTCCATCCTGAATATCTGCCCGAGAGCGACAAGGCGAAAGGTTATGCGCTGCTCTGTCAGGCATCGCCGCTTTCGGATGTCGTGATCGAAGTCGAGGAAATGGAGGGCCTTGCCGGCATCGTGATCAAGGAAGTGCCGTGCCGCGTCGGCAAGATCGACAAGCCGGCCCCCGACGTTGCGGTGGTCAAGCTTCGTCTCCCGATGAACGAGAACATGCGCTTCCTCGCGGGCCAATATGTCGACTTCCTGCTGCCGGACGGCAAACGCCGCAGTTATTCGATCGCCATTCCGCCGCATGTGGAAGGAGTAATTGAGATCGAGCTGCATATCAGGCATACGCCGGGTGGTCTTTTTACAGACCGGGTTTTTTCCGCCCTCAGGGTCAGGGATATCCTGCGTTTCGAGGGACCCCTGGGGACCTTCTATCTTCGCGAAGACAACGACAAGCCGATCGTGATGATTGCAAGCGGCACAGGCTTCGCCCCGATCAAGGCGATGTGCGAGCTCGCGCTCCAGCGCAACCTCACCGAAAAGCGGCCGATCACGCTCTATTGGGGCTGCCGCACCCGCGCCGATCTTTACATGCTTGATCTGGCGCAGAAGTGGGCGGAAACGCCCGGCTTCACTTTCGTGCCGGTACTGTCGGACGCGACCTTTGCCTGTAACTGGACCGGTCGTACCGGCTTCGTACATCAGGCGGTCATCGCAGACTTTCCCGATCTGTCCGGCCACCAGGTTTATGCCTGTGGCGCGCCCGTGATGGTAGAGGCAGCGCGCCGCGATCTCAGTGCCCAATGCAAGCTTCCGGCGGATGAATTCTTCGCCGACTCGTTCCTGACGGAAGCCGATCTCCGTCCTATCGCTGCTACGTAGAAAGGGAGGATTGCCATGTCCAAGACACTGGAAATGATTCAAGACGGTGTGTTCGATCCGGGCGAACGCAAATCAGTCATCAAGCCCTATGTGCTCTCGCACGGCACGCTTGAGTGCTACAACCTGAAAGACTCCCGTAAATTCTATGAGGAGTTTCTCGGTCTCGAATGCGCGCGTCATGCCAAGCCAGCGATGGTCATTCGCTGCGGCATGAAGTTCCATATCGTGTGCGTCGAGGTTGGATCGCACGTGCATCCCGTCAACGTCCTCAACCATTGGGGCGTCGATGTCTCGTCCAAGGAGGAAGTGGACGAGGCGCATGCGAATGCCGTGAAGTATCAGGAAAAGTACAAGATCAAGCAGATCATGAAGCCGGTCCTGCAGCACGGCGTCTACTCGTTCTATCTCGAAGATCTCGATCATAACTGGTGGGAAGTTCAGTATTTCCCGAGCTTCCAGCACGACGACATGTTCGATTTCGGCGACCGCTTCTCGATGGACGATGCGGCGGATGTCGGTGCGCTGAAGGAACTCGAAATAAAGTCGAACGTCTAGTCGGTCGATCGCGTTGCCGGCGGTCTCCCGAGAGACGCCGGCAACCTTCACTCCATCGCCGGTATCATTGCGTTGCCCCTGAACAGATTGGGGAACGCATCGGGAGACTTTCATGCATCTGGTTACAGTCGACGTCGCGGGCAAAGCCTGCCCCGGCGTCATCGTCGGCAACGAAATCCTGAACCTGGCGGCCTGCGTGACGCTGGCGCCTGCGGAAAGCAAGCGCATGGGATCGGTGAAGGAAATTCTCGCCGGTGGGAAATCGGCCCTGGATGATCTTCGTCGGCTGATGGATCGCGCGACTGGCAGCGAGGCTGCCAAGTTTAGAGACGCCGGTGCGCTGCTGCCGCAGGCGAAGGCCGTGTTGCTGCCGCCGATCCCCGATCCCGGCATGATCCTCGCCTGCGGCGTCAACTATCACCAGCATCTGAAGGAAATGAACACGCCGGTCCCGGATAGGCCGATGTCGTTCATCAAGAACGTGTCGTCGCTGGTCGGTAGCGGCAGCCCGATCCTTGTTCCGCCGTCCAACCCGGACATGGTGGATTGGGAGGGCGAGTTCTGCGTGGTGATCGGTCGTCCCTGCCACGCGGTCAAGGAATCCGAGGCGCTCAGCTATGTCGGCGGTTACACGCTGCTCAACGACGTCTCGGCGCGCGACTGGGTGACGCCCGTCTTTGCCTCGACCGGCATCATGGGGCCGATCCAGGCTTGGGAGCATAACATTCTCGGCAAGCAGTTTCCGACCTTCTGTCCGATGGGGCCGGCGATTGCCACGGCCGATGAGATCAAGGACCCGCACGATGTCGACATGACGACGACGCTCAACGGCAAGGTCATGCAGTCGTCGAACACCAATGACTTTGTGTTTAATGTCGTGCAGGTCATTGCCTACTATTCCCGGTTTTATCGCTTCCAGCCGGGCGATGTGATCTCCATGGGTTCGCCGTCGGGCGTCGGTTTTGCCCGGAAGCCGCAGATCTTTATGAAACCCGGGGATCTGGTCGAGGTGCATGTCGACAGGATCGGGACGCTTTCCAACCCGATCCGTGCGAGTTGAGCACTGCGCTTAGTTGACGGTCTTCAGCGCTGCGCGGATGGCCTCAACGATCTGATCGATCTGCGGCCGCTCGACGATGAGCGGCGGCGAGAGGGCGATGATGTCGCCGGTCACGCGAATCAGGATGCCGTGCTCGTAGCAGCGAGTGAATACCTCATAGCCCCGGGCGCCGGGCTGCCCAGCGCGGGGTTCCAGCTCAATGCCGGCAACCAAGCCCATATTGCGGATATCGATGACATACGGCGCGTCGCGCAGGCCGTGGACTGCATCCTCGAAATACGGCGCCATCTGTCCCGCCCGCTCGAACAGGCCTTCATCCTTGTAAAGATCGAGGGTGGCGATGGCCGCCGCGGCCGCCAGCGAATGGCCGGAGTAGGTGTAGCCATGAAACAGTTCGATGGCACCCTCGGCGGAACTCGCCATGAACGCGTCATAAATCTCGCTGGTCGCCGCCACGGCTCCCATCGGCACGGCAGCGTTGGTGATGCCCTTGGCCATGGTAATCATGTCGGGGACGACCCCGAACTTCTCGGCACCGAAGGCGGCACCGCCAAGCCGGCCGAAGCCGGTGATCACCTCGTCGAAGATCAGCAGGATGCCGTGTTTCTTGCAGATTGCGGCAAGACGCTCGAGATAGCCCCTGGGCGGCATCAGCACGCCAGTGGACCCCGCCATCGGTTCCACGATCACGGCAGCGATGGTCGATGCATCGTGCAGCGCCACCAGACGTTCCAGATCGTCCGCCAGATGAGCGCCCCAATCCGGCTGGCCTCGGGTGAAGGCGTTCTTCTCGAGATTGTGGGTGTGCGGCAGGTGATCGACGCCGGGCAGGAGGGCGCCAAAGAACTTGCGGTTGTTCGGGATGCCGCCAACGGAAATGCCGCCGAAGCCAACGCCATGATAACCGCGCTCGCGCCCGATCAGGCGGGTGCGCGACGCGTTGCCGCGCGCGCGGTGATAGGCGATGGCGATCTTGAGCGCCGTATCGACCGCCTCCGAACCGGAATTGGTGAAGAAGATGCGGTTCAGCGCTGGGGGAAGCAGAGCGCTGACCTTGGCTGCAGCTTCAAAGGCAAGAGGATGACCCATCTGGAAGGCCGGTGCGTAGTCGAGCGTCGCGGCCTGTCGCTGGATCGCCTCAACAATCGGCCGGCGCCCGTGCCCGGCATTGACGCACCAGAGACCCGACGTGCCGTCGAGGACGCGCCGCCCGTCATGCGACATGTAGTACATGCCTTCGGCGGAGACGAGCAGGCGCGGCTTCTTTTTGAACTGCCGGTTCGCCGTGAACGGCATCCAGAAGGCGTCAAGATCGTTTGTCGCTACGGTCAAGGGGCTGTTCCTCAGAGGAGGGGCGCCAGCGGTCGCGCTGGCCTGCTTGCACGAAAAAATGGGGTCTCGGGGAATGGAGTTTGGGCGAATTTAGAGGGACCGGCCGGTCATTGCCAACGCCGATTTGCGGAGACTTGCGCGGCCGCCCCGTCAGGCAGAACATTGCCGCTCCGCGGGGATCACATCAATCGAGCCAGGGCCTGACATGACACGCACGCCGTCGCTTCTGCGCGATGCCTGGGCGCTGACCGCGCCTTATTTTTCGTCCGAGGAGAAATGGACCGCCTGGAGTCTGCTGGCGGCGCTGATCGCCCTCAATCTCGGCATAGTCTACATCAATGTCCTGTTCAATGAGTGGAACAACCTGTTTTACACGGCGCTGCAGGACAAGGACTGGGAGACGTTCTGGCACCAGATGATCCGCTTCTGCTGGATGGCCGTGGCCTTCATTCTGGCGGCGGTTTACCAGGTCTATCTCAGCCAGTGGCTGCAGATCCGGTGGCGGCGGTGGCTGACCGAGCGCTACCTGGCGGCCTGGCTGGATCGCCGCGCCTACTACCGGATGCAGCTTGGCGACCACCCGACGGACAATCCGGATCAGCGCCTCGCCGACGATCTGAAGATGTTCGTGGCGCAGACGCTGACGATCTTCCTTGGCCTGCTGAGCGCGGTGGTGACGCTGGTGTCGTTCCTTGGCATCCTGTGGGTGCTGTCGGGCAGCTACGAGCTGGCGCTGTTCGGCAGCACGGTCACCATTCCCGGCTACATGGTGTGGTGCGGTTTGGGGTACGCGGTGATCGGCACCGTGCTGACCCACTGGATCGGCGGCCGCCTGGTGCGGCTCAACTTCGAACAGCAGCGCTACGAGGCGGATTTCCGCTTCGGCCTGATCCGCATCCGCGAGAACGCCGACGCCATCGCGCTCGACGGAGGTGAGCCCAGCGAGAAGCGGAACGCGCTGGCGCGGTTCGCGAGCGTCGCGACCAACTGGCACGCGATCATGCGGACCCAGAAGAACCTCACCTGGTTCACCGCCGGTTATAACCAGGCGGCGATCGTGTTCCCCTTCATCGTCGCCAGCCCGGCGTATTTCGCGGGCACGATGCAGCTCGGCGGGCTGATGCAGACGGCCTCGGCCTTCGGGCAGGTGCAGGCGTCGCTGAGTTTCATCGTGAACGCCTATACCGAGCTCGCGCAGTGGAAGTCAGTAGTCGACCGGTTGACGCAGTTCCGCGCCAACACTGACGAACTGAACGCCGCCGCGCCGCAGATCGGGCGTGAAGCGGCGACTTCAGGGATCGCACTCGACCGCGTCGACCTCGCCCTGCCGTCCGGTCAGACACTGCTTGACGCGACATCGGTCGACTTCGCGCCGGGTGAATCGGTGCTCATCTCCGGTCCCTCCGGCGCCGGTAAGAGCACACTGTTTCGCGCCATTGCCGGCATCTGGCCGTATGGGTCGGGGAGGGTGCGGGTGCCGGCCGGCGCCCGCGTGATGTTCCTGCCGCAGCGGCCTTATCTTCCCGTCGGTACGCTGCGCGGGGTTCTGACCTATCCGCAGGACGCCGCCGGGATCGACGGCGCACGTCTGCGCCAGGCATTGATCGATTGCGGCCTACCGGATCTCGCGGCGCGGCTCGATGAGGACCGGCACTGGGCGCTCAGCCTCTCACCCGGCGAACAGCAGCGGCTGGGCTTCGCGCGCGTCTTCCTGCAGCGTCCGGACTGGCTGTTCCTTGACGAGGCGACATCTGCCCTCGACGAAGCCAGCGAGACGGCGCTGTATCGCGCGCTTGCCGCGCAGGCGCCGCGAACGACCGTGATCAGTGTCGGCCATCGCTCGACGCTGCGCGCCTTCCATCAGCGTCGTCTCGCCTTCGAGAAGGATGGCGATGCCGGGGCTTGGCGCCTTCTCACCCAACCGCAATAGGGCCGCGCCGTGACGGATACCGAGGAAGAGACCCGCGTCAGTCTGCTTGCGTCGCTGCGCCGGATGAATCTGATCGAAGCGGGAGAGGGGCCGATCCTGACGCCGCTGACCGGTGGCGTGTCCTCGCTGGTCGTGCGCGTCGATGCCAAGAGGGGAACCTTCTGCCTCAAGCGCGCTTTGCCGAAGCTGAAGGTCGCCCGCGAGTGGTTCGCCCCAGTGGAGCGCAGCCGCTTCGAAGTTGCCTGGCTGCTGGAAGCCGCGGCCATCGTTCCCGGTGCCGTGCCTGAGATCATCGGCGAAGACGAACCGGCCAATACATTCGCGATGGAGTTCCTCGATCCGTCCGACTATGCCGTCTGGAAAAGCCGGCTGCTGGCGCATGACGTGGATCCGTCGGTGGCCGTTGCGGTGGGCCGCATTCTGGGCCGGCTCCACGCCGCCACGGCCGATCGCGACGACATTCGGCAGCGTTTCGACACCAGCGAGAACTTCACCGCGATCCGGATCGAGCCTTATCTTTATGCGACGGCGCGGGTTCATGCCGATCGCGCCGAGGCGCTCCATCGTGTCGCCGCGACGACATTGCAGACACGACATGTGCTGGTGCATGGCGACGTCAGCCCGAAAAACATTCTGGTCGGCCGAGAGCGCACGATCCTGCTCGATGCCGAATGCGCGTGGTATGGCGATCCGGCCTTCGATCTGGCGTTCTGTCTCAACCATTTCCTGCTGAAGAGCAGCCTCACGGACGCACCGCTCGACCGCTATGCCGCCAGCTTCAACGGGCTCGCTGCCGAATATCTGCGCGCCGTCGACTGGGAAAAGGCCGACGCCCTTGAAATCCGGGCGGCGGCGTTGCTGCCGGGGTTGATGCTGGCACGGATCGATGGAAAGTCGCCGGTTGAGTATATAGAGGACGATGTCCTGCGGGGCCGGGTCCGGGGTTTTTCACGCGCGTTTCTGGCGCGACCGGCCGGACGCCTGTCGGACATCTGGGACGCCTGGGAAAAAGAGTTGCACCGATGAGCACATTGATCACCGCGGTTAAGGCAAGACGGATCTGGGATTCGCGCGGGCGTCCGACCATCGAGGCCGAGGTGACGTTGGCCAACGGCGTGATCGGGCGCGGCATCGCGCCGGCCGGTGCCTCGCGCGGCACCCATGAGGCCGTCGATCTGCGCGACGGCGGCGCGCGTCTGGGCGGGATGGATGTCTCGCTGGCGCTGGAGAATATCGCGCGCGAGATCGCGCCGGCGCTCGTCCAGCTCGATGCGCGGGATCAGCGTCTGGTCGACCAGTCGCTGATCGCACTCGACGGCACCCCCACCAAATCCCGCCTCGGCGGCAACGCGACCACTGCCGTGTCGATGGCGGTGCTGCATGCCGCCGCCGCGACGGAGAACGTGCCGCTGTGGCGCTATCTGGCGAAGGACGCCGAGGTCCGCCTGCCGCTGCCGCAGATCCAGATCTACGGCGGCGGCGCGCATGCCGGGCACCGGATCGACCTGCAGGATCTTCTGGTGATGCCGGTCGGAGCCAGAAGCTTCGACGAAGCGCTGGAGATGGTGGCGGAAGTCTATCGCGCGGGCGGTGCGCTGATGGCGGAGCGGGGCGCGCTCGCCGGGGTGGCCGATGAAGGCGGCTGGTGGCCCGATTTCAAATCGAACGAAGAAGCTCTCGAAACGCTGACCAAAGCGATCGAGCGCGCCGGCTATCGCAACGGCGAGGTGATGATCGCGCTCGATGTCGCCGCGTCGCAGTTCGGACGCGACGGCCGCTACAAGCTGGCGCTGGATAACCGAACGCTGTCGACGGAGGAGTGGATCGCCGTGCTGGTCGGCTGGACGCGGCGCTATCCGATCCTTTCCATCGAGGACCCGGTGGCCGAGGACGATACAGCGGGGATGCAGGCCCTCACCAAAGCGGTCGGCAGAAGGATCCAGGTGATCGGCGACGATTATCTGGTGACCAACGCCCGGCGTGTCGCGGATGCGCAGGCACACGGTGCGTGCAACGCGGTGCTCATCAAGCCCAATCAGGCCGGCACCATCACCGAGGCCTACGACACGCTGCTTGCCGCCCGCGACGGCGGCTGGGGCACAATTGTCTCGGCGCGGTCCGGCGAAACGGAAGATGTCATTATCGTGCATCTCGCCGTCGGCTGGAACGCCGGTCAGCTCAAGGTCGGCTCGTTTGCCCGGTCCGAGCGCATGGCGAAATGGAACGAAGGGCTGCGGGTGGAAGAGGCGCTGGGGCGGCGGGCGAAGTATGCCGGCATGGACGCCTTCCCGTTTCTCGAGCGATGAAAGTCCTTCTGCATTTCCGCGCCGGTCCGCTGCTGCGCGAGCGCCTGAAGCAAGTCACGCCCGCCGGGATGCGGATCGTGATCGTCGATGAAGTAGATGATGCCGGGTTTGCCGCAGAGATCGCCGACACCGATGTTCTGCTGCATGTGCTGCGCCCGGTGACGGAGGCGATGATCGCGGCGGCGCCGCGCCTGCGCCTCATTCAGAAGATCGGTGTCGGCGTGAACACGATCGATCTCAAGGCCGCGGCGGCGCGCGGCATCGCCGTTGCCAACATGCCCGGCACCAATAGCCAGGCGGTGGCCGAGCAGACGCTGGCACTGATGCTGGCCGTCTTGCGGCGCACGGTCATGCTGGATCGGGTGACCCGCGAGGGTGGCGGCTGGTCGCTGCCACCGGAGGTGCTGGAAAGCACGGGAGAAATCTACGGCCGTACCGTCGGGCTCATCGGCTACGGCGAAGTGCCGCGACGGCTGGCGCCGGTCCTGCAGGCGCTTGGAGCGACGGTGGCTTATACCGCGACGAAGCCGAAAGCAGGCGCGGTCGGCCAGTATCTCGATCTTGATGCACTTCTTCGGACCAGCGACATCGTGTCGCTTCACCTGCCGCTGACCGATGCGACACGAAACCTGATCGATGCAGCCGCGCTGGAAAAGCTGAAGCCGGGCGCCGTACTCATCAATACGGCGCGGGGCGGACTGGTCGACGAACGGGCTCTGGAGCGGCATCTGCGCTCCGGTCGGCTGCGCGGGGCGGGGCTCGATGTCTTTTCCGTCGAGCCCGTACGCGATCACCCGCTGTTCGGTCTCGATGCCGTCACTGTGGCGCCGCATGTTGCATGGCTCACGCCGGAAACCATCGACCGCAGTTTCGGGGTTGCGCTGGAAAATGTCAGGCGCCTTGCGGCTGGCGAAGCACTGCTAAATCTGATCAGGCTGTGACGATGTTTTCGTCTGCGGCCGGCAGCGTGATGACGAACTCGGCGCCGCCGTCCGGTTGATTGCCGGTGTCGATCGTTCCTCCCCACGCCGAAATCACGCCATAGACCACCGCGAGCCCGAGGCCAGTGCCGCCCTGTGCGCCCTTGGTCGAGAAGAATGGCTCAAACATCCGCGCCCGCACAGTTTCGGTGAGACCGGGGCCGTTGTCAGAAATCCGTAATTCGATAATGCCGTTGTTGCGGGCCAAGCTCACGCCAACCGTCAGCCTGCGCTCGCTCTGACCTTGCGATCCGAACGCCTCTACCGCGTTCTTCACAAGATTCATGAGCACCTGTGTGAGCCCGACCTTATCGAAGCCGGCGCGGATGCCGGCCTCCACGGCAAGTTCGATCCGCCCGGTGTCGGTCAAAATCGGCTGTACCGTTCGCAGGGCGTGGCGCAGCGCGGCGGATAGATCGCCTATCTCAGCCGGCCGTCGCGATGCGCCGCAGAAGGTCAAGAAGTCCGAGGCGATGGTGGTTGCCTGGATGGCGGCCTCATTGATCTGCCGAAAATAAGCGGCAAGGCGTTCGGGAGCAACCTGACCTGTTGCGATTTTTCCGCCCATGGTGCTCAGTGTGACGATCGGCTGCAGCAGATTGCTGAATTCATGCGAGACGCCGCCCGACATCCGCGTCAGCGCATCGAGTTTTGATTGCTGCGCTTCAAGGGCCGCTCGCCGCCGTTCCGCCAGCGCCTCAAGCGCGGCGAGGTTCCCGCTGCGCAGCTCCTCCAGAGTCCGGCCGAGCGCCTGGATCTCCCGGACCTGACCGACGCTGCGAAGATCGAGGGGTGCCACGTCGCTCAATTTTGTGCGTGCAAGTTGGCCAGCGTGCGCCGCCAGCCTGAGAATCGGTCGCGTCACGCGATATTCAAGCAGCAGAAGAACCCAGAGCGCTGCAGCGAAGACGATTCCGCCCAGCAGCAGCCCGCTTTCGACAGCGGCGCCGATCAGGGGAGCCTGTATGAACTCCGGGTTGGTTTCAACGAAGATCCTGCCTATGTTTTCCTGTCGGCCCTCGGTTTCATGGATCAGCGGCATCTCAAACCGCTTCGCGCCGGCAACGCGCTCGCCGCGAATCGCAGTTTCGAAGGCATCGGCTTCGAAGCCTGTCCGCGACACACGCGGATCATTCGCCAGGCCTTGAATGATCAGCTCTGCGGCTTGTCTGTCGACATGCCATGCGGCGCTGGTGGCCGACCTGACTACCGCCTGTACGGCGTTGCTCATGTCGCGATCAAGCCTGGCACTTGCATCGTTCAGGTAGACGACAGCCAGCGCCACTCCGACGATCACGGAGATGGCAAACGTGCCAATCGCCGCCGGCACGACAATGGCGCGGCGCAGCGTTAGGTGCTGCCCTGATGTCGCGCCCATCTCGTTGGGTTCAATCTCAGCGGTCAATCGCGGACGCCCCGTGTCGGAAAGCGGCGTTGCAGTTCGTAATTGACGGTGACGATACGCTGTACCTCGCCGGATTCCACAAGCTCGGCCAGCACGCGATCGATGTCGTTCAGGCGGGCGATACAGGGGCTGGCTCGGGAAAGACCGATGAAGTTGTCCGATGCCGTAACATAGGGCTGTCGTGCGACGAACTCGGCTTCACGGCCAGAATCGATCATATAGCCAAGGCCGGGATAGTAGGAGGTGACGAAGTAGTCAATCCGCTGTTGCGCCAGCATGGCAAAGCCGAGTTCGATTCGCGGCGGGCGCTCAATGGTCAGCTCTCGCTCGAGAAATTCGTCGAAGCCTCCGCCGAACTTGTTCGCCAGCGTGATGGCGCCGCGGCGGCCGATCAGATCCTCCCAGTTTCGATAGACAAGATTGCTGTCGTGACGGGTGAAAACGGCAACGGGATTGACGAAGATTGGGGTCGATGGAAATGCCAGATAGTCCATCCGCTCGGGCGTGTTCTTGAGCTCCGTGATCAGGTCGATGGTGCCGTCTCGTGCGGCTTGGAGAACGCGCGGGAAAGGGCCGACGTAGCGGATCTCATAGGGCAGGCGCAGCCGATCCAGTACCTGTATGGCGATATCGACGCTGGCGCCGCGGAGAATCTGGCCATCGTACCAGGCAAACGGCGGAAATTCCGGGTCCGCGGAGACGATCACCCGCTCGCACGCAGCGGTCGCAAACCCCCTTGGCAATACCGCGAGAACTCCGACGAGGAACGCGGTGACGGCGAGCCTGGATACCTGCTTTCGCATGGTGCGCCCCTTCGGCCAATGCCGTTGAGGCTAGCATACATTGGTGATCCGAAAGGTTAACCCAAGGCGCGGCCCCGGGGACGCCGCCTATTCCGCCGCTTCGGCCATCGGCACGGCGGTGATCTTGTGCGCCTGCAGGCGCGGCAGCACTTCTTTCCCGAAGCGGTGGATCTGGTTCAGGAACATCTCCTGCGGCATGGCGCCACGATTCATGCTGAGCAGCACGGTGCTGGCGCCAGCCTCTTCCGCCTGCTTGATGATCTGATCCGCGACATAGTCCGGTGGGCCCCAGGCGGCGGATTCGGCGCGCTTGAGGATGTCGTCCATGGTCAGGTCGCGGACCCGGATGCTGTCGTCCTGGATCGCCCCGCGCAATTCCGGGCGCAGATGCTCCGTCGAGCCCTTGGCGAAATAGCCGGCCGATCTCGCGTCGCTGATCCGCACATGGTCGAAATTGAAGAGCACGTTGTGGAAATACAGGACATACGGCCCGTACTCCGCGATCGCCTTCTCGCGTGTGTCGGCGATGTAAGCGTCGACCTGAATGTTCAGGTGATCCGGCGTGATCCGCCGGCCGTGCCGGGCAAGGCACGCGGCGTAATACTTGATTGTGTCCTCGCGCGCAGGACCGGGCACGCCAGGCGTGATGGGGATGTTGTTGGCGGCGGCCCATTCGATGGAGTCCTTGGACCGGCTGATCGGGCACCACACCGGCGGATGCGGCTGCTGCACCGGCCGCGGCCACAGCGCGATGTCCTTATACTGATGGAACTTGCCCTCGAAGGAAAAGCTCCCCTCGGTCCAGGCGCGGCGCATGATCTCGAAGCACTCGTCGAAACGCGCGCGGGATTCATCGAGCGGAATGTTGAACACCTTGTATTCGCGCGCGGCGCCGCGCGCGACGCCGGCGATGATGCGGCCGTCGGACAGGCAGTCGAGCATTGCGATCTCTTCCGCCAGCCGCAGCGGATCGTGGATCGGCAGCAGGTTGCCATAAATCAGCAGCTTGAGCTTTTTGGTCCGCTGCGCGGCCGAGGCCGCCAGAAGATTGGGCGAGTTCATCAGCCCGTAGGGCGTGACATGGTGTTCGTTGAAGCCGACGCCGTCGAAGCCCATCCGCTCCAGTTCGACCCAGGCATCGAGATGCTCGCGATAAGTGCGCACCGCCACCTTCGGGTCGAAGTACTTCTTCTCCATCGGATAGGGCAGGCGCCCGTCGACCCGCAGATGGTCGAGATGCTGGGCGTACTGGACCAGATCGAACACGAAGACTTGCATCAATACCTCTGGGGCGGGCCGGACGGCGCGCACATGTCTGTTTATCCGGCATGAGATAGCCCGCGCGGCGTCAACAGATCGTCCACTGGCCGGACAAGGTGACGGAGGCTATGTTTTAGGCGATGTTGGTGCCTTAAAGACCAGGCAGGACCGGAAATTTCCATGATCAAGATGACGCAGCAGATGCGGGACCTTCTCGCCACCGCCCTGGACGAAGACGTGCCCTGCATGCTCGGCACGGCCTCGAAGGATGGCCGCCCGCAGATCAGCCCCAAGGGCAGTATCGCCGTGTTCGACGACCAGACGCTCAGCTACTGGGAGCGCGGTTATAAATCGGCCTTTGCCGCGTTGAAGGATAATCCGCGGGTCGTCGTCTTCTATCGTAATTATGCCAAGGCGAAGGAGATCCCCTATCGCGGCGGTGTCATGCGTTTTCACGGCACGGCGCGAATTGTTGAAGACGCCGCGATCCGCGACCGGGTCTGGGCGCTGACCAACAAGGCGGAGCAGGACCGCGATCCCGAACGCAAAGGGGTCGGTATTCTCATCGATGTCGACCTGATCGAAGAGATCAACGGCACCGTCATTATGAAGCGCGATTGAAGGAAACAGTTATGAACATCAAGCTCCGCGAGCGGTTGACCAAGCCCGGCACGATTTCCCTGCCCGGTATTTTCGACATGGTGTCCCTGAAGGTCGCCGATGCAATGGGCTTCGACGCGCTCTACATGACGGGCTTCGGCGTCGTCGCGTCCCATCTCGGCCTGCCGGATGCCGGGCTTGCGACCTATACCGACATGGTCGGCCGGGTACGCGCCTTCGCATCGGCAACGACCAAGCCGATCATCGCCGATGGCGATACCGGCTATGGCGGGCTGCTCAATATCGACTTCGCCGTGCGCGGCTACGAGGCTGCCGGTGCGCAGGCCATCCAGATCGAGGATCAGGAATTCCCCAAGAAGTGTGGACATACGCCGGGGCGTCGCGTCGTCCCGCTACAGGATGCGGTTGCCCGGGTGAAGGTGGCGGCGGAAGCACGCAGCTCGAAGGACTTCCTGATCGTGGCGCGGACCGATTCGCGCACCGCGCTTGGTCTGGATGAAGCGCTGCGGCGTGGCGAAGCGTTCGCCAAGGCTGGCGCCGATATTCTTTTTATCGAATCTCCGGAAAGCCTTGAGGAGATGGAGCGCATCGGACGCAGTTTCGATCTGCCGCTGATCGCGAACATGGTCGAGGGCGGCCGCACGCCGGTGATGACCAGGGCGCAGCTCGAGGAGCTGAAATTCAAGATCGCGATCTTCCCGGTCGCCGGGCTTCTGGCGATGGCCGAAGCATTGCGGAGTGTCTACGGCCAGATCGAGCAGACCGGCTCCAGCCGGGACTGGAACGGCACGCTTTATCCGTTCGGCGACTTCACCAAGCTGATGGGCTTCGAGAAGATCTGGGAATTCGACCGCGCGCATGCAGAGGTGTAGTGCGGTCGATACCAAACGAGCATCACCGGTCTACATTTGGCATCTTTCCGGTTAGATTGGCTTCAAGCTAGATCGCGGATGGCGAACGCCGACAAAACGGCGCCGCTTTGAGAACACTGGGGAGGATGAGATGCCGGCATTCCGGAAACTGCTGATTGTGTCGGCTGCGCTGCTTCTGGGCGGCTGCGTTACCTCGGACATCTCCACCGGCACGGTCCTGAATGGCGTGACCGTCGTCGATACGCGGACCGGCGCCCTGTCCTCCGACATGGCCGTCGTGGTCGATAAGGGGAGCATCGTGAAGGTTGCCCGCGCGGGATCCGTCCGCGCGACCGGCAGCGCCACGGTTGTGGACGCAACCGGCAAGTATGTCGTTCCCGGCTATCTCAATATGCATGCGCATGTGGTCGAAGCATCCGACATGCCTGTCACCTATTTTCCGCTACTGATTGCCAACGGCATCACCGGCTTCCGCCAGATGTCGGGCAATCCCGCGATGCTGACGCGCGGCCAGCGGCTGCGGCAGGAGATCGCCGCGGGAACCGTGGTGGCGCCGGAGCCGCTGATGCTGGTGGGCCGGCTGCTCAACACCATGCCGGATTTCTTTGGACCCGGGATGGCCACACCGGAGCTGGTCGTGCAGGAGGTGCGGGCGCAGAAACAGACCGGCGCTGACTTCATCAAGGTTATCAACGTAAACCCGGAGGTCTTCCAGGCGACGGTTGAGGAAGCCCGCCGGCAGGGGCTTGGCGTCGGCGGCCATCTGACCCCCGCCATCAGCGGCACACAGGCGTCGAACATCGGCATGCGTGTCTACGAGCATCTCGGCGGCACGCTTGGCAACGTCCTCTATGATTGCTCCACCGATGAGGCCGCGGTGCGTCAGGGGCTGGTGGGCGGCGCGCGTCGTCCGATGGGGCCGCCGCCGACGGCGGAAACGATTCAGCTCTTCCTCGCCACGCCGACCATCACGGTGCAGCAGACCGAGGCGCAATTCATGCAGCGCGGCATCGACACCTACAGCGAAGAGCGCTGCCGCGCGCTGGCGCGGACGCTGGTCAGGAACGAGACCTGGCAGGCGCTGACCATGATCCGCCTGAAGTCGATGCTGATGCCGGATGCGCCGGAGTTTCAGAACAATCCGAACCTCAAATACGTCTCGCCACAGATACGTGGCGTTTGGCAGCGGGCCTTCGGAGCCTATAGCCGCCAGCCGGCCGAGTGGAAAACGACGTACAAGCAGCTCTACGAGCACGACCTGAAGATGGTCCGTATCTTCAAGGAGGAAGGCGTGAAAATTCTTGCCGGCGACGACTTCGGCGGCGGCTGGGTTGTCGCGGGCTTCGGCCTGCATCAGGAGTTCCGCGAACTCGCGGCGGCTGGTCTGACGCCGCTTGAGGTGCTGCAGGCGACGACCCTGAACGGCGCAGAGTTCATGGGCCGGACGGCGACCATGGGCACCGTCGAGCAGGGCAAGGTCGCGGATCTGGTGGTGCTGGATGCGAATCCGCTCAGCGGCGTCGAGAATCTGTCCCGGATCTCCGGGGTCATGCTGCGCGGGCGCTATTTCAACAAGGCGGCGCTCGACAAGATGAAGGACGACGTCGAGGCGGCCTACCGGAACTAGTCGCGCGCCGCTTCTGCAAACTCTCCGTCTACGGTATAAAACAGAAAACGGGGAGGAAACGATGACGGATGCGCGGCGCCAGCCGCCCTATCGGGCGGAGCATGTCGGCAGTTTTGTCCGGCCGGATAGCCTGCTGAACGCGGCGCGTCAGCTCAAAGCCGGCAAGATCGACGCAGCGGCGTTCAAGCAGGTGGCGGATCAGGCCGTCACCGAAATCGTGCACTTCCAGGAAGACATCGGCATGCCGTCGGTTACCGACGGTGAGTTTCGCCGTCGCGTCTGGTCGTCGGGTTTCTTCGATGCGGTCGAGGGATTCGGCCTGCGCGACGGGACGCTGGGCTTCCGCACCGAAAAGGGTGAAATGGGCGTGGCCAGCTCTCCCTACGCCAAGGCGAAGCTGCGCCGCACGCGCGGCATTGCCACGGAAGAGTTTCGCTTCCTGAAGTCGGTGGTGAAAAAGGGAACGCCCAAGGTCACGATGCCGGCGCCGGACGTGATGCATTACTTCCTTGGGCCGCGCTCGGTGGAACCCAGCGTCTACCCTGATATGCAGCTCTATTTCGACGACCTCATCCGCATCTATCGTGACGAGGTCGCCGATCTCGGCAGGCTCGGCTGCACCTATCTGCAGATCGACGACACGGCGCTGCCCTGTAACTGCGACGACAAGGCGCGGGCCGATGTAAAGGCGCGGGGCGAGGATCCGGACAAACTCACCGTCGATTACGTAAAGCTGATGAATGCGGCGCTGGACGGCCGGCCGGCCGATATGCGGGTCGGCATGCATCTCTGCCGCGGCAACCTCAAGGGCGCCTGGATGGCCGAGGGCGGTTACGAGCCGATTGCCGAGATGCTGTTCAACACGGCCAACGTCGACGCCTTTTTTCTGGAATACGACACCGCGCGCGCTGGCGACTTCACGCCGCTGCGCCATGTGCCCAAACCGAAGATGGTCGTGCTCGGCCTGGTCAGCTCGAAGGACCCGAAGCTCGAGAGCAAGGACGACATCAAGCGGCGGATCGATCAGGCGGCCCGGTATGTCGATCTCGACCGGCTGTGTCTCAGCCCGCAATGCGGCTTCTCCAGCGGCGGCGGCAGCGGCCAGACCGTGACCTGGGACGACACGCGGCGCAAACTTGAGCTGGTCGTGACGGTGGCGCGCGAGGTGTGGGGCTGATGGATTTTCGCTGGCCGCAGTCTCGCCTGGCGATCGCGAAGCTCCAGAGCGAGCGCAAGCGGCTCGCCGTCGAGCGCGCGAAGCAGGCGCCGTTCTATCGCGGCCGGCTCGATCACATCCGCCTCGACCGGCTGGACGAGCCCGAGGAATGGGCGAAGATCCCGCTTCTGACCAAGGAAGAACTGCGCAGCATTCCGCCGCAGGACTTCCAGAAACAGTTCTGTATCCAGGGACAGGATGCCGTCGTCGAATACTGGCGCTCCGGCGGCGCGACCGGACGGCCGCTGTTCTACGCGCGATCCGCCATCGACATGGACTACGCTCTACTGGCATTCCGGCGCGCCTGGGCAGTGATCGACGCGTCGCGCAACGATCTCGTTCATGTCTCGTTTCCGCTGGGCATCCATCCCGTCGCGCATCTCTATGCGCGCACGGCCGAGGATTGTGGTATCGGCACCGTGTGGTGCGGGGCCGGAACCAACACGGCCTCCGAAATGCAGTTGCAGCTCATCGACGAGCTCAGGCCGACGATCTGGTGCGGCATGGCGAGCTACGGCCTGCACCTCGCCAATCTGGCGGAGGCCAAGGGCTTCGACCTTGCCGGCAGCACTGTGAAGAAGATCGTCGTTGCCGCCGAGCCGCTGTCGCCGGCCAAGCGCCAGAAGCTGGAGCGCATGTGGGGCGCCGAAGTGTTTGACCAGTTCGGCATGACCGAAGGTTCGCTGATGGCCTGCGAAGGCATCTCGCAGGCCGGAGCACATGTCTGGTCCGACCTCTTTTACTGCGAGGTGGTGGACGAGGCGACCGGCCGGCCGCTGCCGGACGGCGAGGTCGGCACCTTTGCCATGACGCCGCTGTTCAGCAACACGGTGACGCCGTTCCTGCGCTGGAACTCGGGCGACCTCGTCAGCCTGTGGCAGCAGAATGAGAAGCAGGACGGCCAGCCGTGGTCCCTGTTTCCGATCATGCGCCACGCGCGGCGCACTGTCGGCTTCTTCAAGGTGCGCGGAATCAACATCAATCACCCCGAGCTCGAAGACCTGATGTTCTTCGATCCGGAGGTCACCGAATTCTGCGCCGAGGTCTATAACGACGGCGGCGGCCTCGATGTGCTGCATCTGCTGATCGAGGTGAAGCGCGGCTCGGAGGACGCCGCCGTCACGAAGAAGATGACGGAGAAAGTGCGCCAGACCTTCCAGGTGACGCCGAAGATCACGGTGCAGCCGGCGGGCACCATCGCCCGAGCCTTCGAGGCGAATGTGAAGGCACCGCGGTTCGTCGATAAACGGGGTTAGGCGGGTATGCCGTGAAAAGAAGTACGGACCGGATCCTCACCACCCATACCGGAAGCCTTCCCCGGCCGCCGGATCTTGTCGATATCCTGAACGCGCGGGAACTCGGCCAACCCTATGACAGGGACGCGTTCGAGCGCCGCGTGTCGCGCGCGATCGACGAGATCGTCGCAGAGCAGGTCAAGACCGGTCTCGACGTGGTGAACGACGGCGAGCACAGCAAGGTCAACTGGATGGCCTATGCGCGGGCGCGCCTGTCGGGTCTGGCGGAGATCGACAGTCCGGTGCGGTTTCGCGGGCCAACGCGCGATTCCACGGCGTTCCCGGATGCCTATGAAGACATGAAGGTGATGCTCGCCGGCCGGTCCGGCGCGCTGGTTGCCAAGCGGCTGGCGCGTCCGAAGGCGCTGGTCTGCGCCGGGCCGATTGCCTATGTCGGGCAGGACGAGTTGGCGACGGATATCCGGAACCTCAAGGCGGCGCTGTCCGGCAAGTCGATCGAGGAAGGGTTCATGACGGCGATCTCGCCGTCCAATCTCGAGCTCTACTACGAAAACCGGCACTACAAAACGGACGAGGAGTATCTGGAGGCTCTGTCCGAGGCGATGCGCGTCGAATACAAGGCTATCGTCGATGCCGGCTTCGTGCTGCAGATCGACGATCCGCGCATGGCGACGCATTACAACCGGTCATTGACGGCGTCGGTCGAGGATTGCCGGCGCTTTATCGCGTTGCGGGTCGAGGCGCTGAATCATGCGCTGCGCGATATCCCCGAGGACCGCATCCGCTTCCACACCTGCTACAGCGTGAACATAGCGCCGCGCGTCTTCGATTTCGAGCTCAAGCACTTCATCGATCTCATGATGAAGGTGCGCGCCGGCGCCTACGTGATCGAGGCATCCAATCCCCGCCATGAGCATGAATGGGCGTTGTGGAAGGACGTGAAGCTGCCGGACCACAAGATCCTTGTGCCGGGCGTGGTGTCACACTGCATCCACCTGGTCGAGCATCCCGAGCTCGTCGCGCAGCGCCTGCTCCGGTTCTGCGAGGCGGTCGGGCGTGAGCGCGTGCTGGCCGGCACCGATTGCGGCTTCGGGACGTCAGGGGCGGGCGACGAGGTGCATCCGACCGTGGCCTGGGCAAAGCTCAGGGCTCTGGTCGAGGGCGCCGCGATCGCCAGCAAACGCCTCTGGGGAAAATAGGGCCCGGCATCGCTGCCGGACCCTATCCAAATCAGAATACGCGCGGCAGATCGGCCGGCAGGAAGCGCTCGTCGACCAGCGACTTCCAGTCGACCGGCTTGTCGGCATCGCCGATCAGCATCAGCCCCTGGGACATTTTCTCAAGTCCGGCCTTGTCGAACTCGCCGCGCTGCCATTCGCCCGGCATGTTGAAGTATTTCGGGAAGAACTTGTTCACCTCGTCCGGCTTCTGCTCCCAGACTTCCGCGTACAGTGCCGCTGCTTCGGCGCGGTTCGCGTAGATGAAGTCGACGCCCCGGCGGCGCACTTCGATCAGCTTGCGCAGCTTGTCCGGCTGTTTCTGCGTGAACTCGGTGGTCGCCACGCCGACCAGCCAGCTCACCTGTGGAATGAGATCGGCAAACGAGAAGATCACCTGATACTTCTCGGGCTGCAGGGTCAGGATCGGATCGATCAGCGGTGCCGCATCGATGCCGTTGGCGCCAAGCGCGGTCAGGCCGGGGCCGAAGCCGCCGGTCGAGATCAGCTCGACCTTGCCGCCGACGCCGGCGGTTTCAAGCGCCATGCGCAGCAGCATCTCGCTGGTCGATTTCGGGCCGGTGAAGCCGGCCTTCTTGCCGGCGAGATCCGCGACTTTACGGATCGGCTTACCCGGCATCGTCACCAGCGCGATTTCGCCGATGTGGTTGCTCGCCGTGTTGACGATCTTGAGGTCGATGCCGGATTTGATGGCGGCGATCGCCGCCGAGGTCGCAACCTCGGCATAGGGAATCTCAGTTGCCAGCATGTTGCGCAGCGAGGTGCCGCCGCCGGCGCCGGCCACGATCTCGTCGACGTTGAGGCCGGCGTCCTTGAAGTAGCCCTTCTTCATCGCCACAACCCAGGGAAGCGATCCCGTGATGCGGCCGTATTGGCTGACGGCGAGCTTCTCGGCGCTGGCGGCCTGGGGCCAGTGCATGGCGACAAGCAGCAATGCCAGGATTGTGGCGCGTTTCATGATGTCCTCCCTGTATTCTCCAGATTGATTATCGGGGGTCTGGATGATGAGGAACCATACACAATCGCATGCAGCGCGTCGAACGTCCCATTCGTCCCATCGCAGGGGCCGTGGGCCAAGATGCGTTACGCATCGCCGCGCATAGGTTAAGGTCTGACCGATGAAATCGAGCGCAAACAAGGTCCTGACGACCCATGTCGGCAGCCTGCCAAGGCCGGCGGCGGCGCTGGACTTCCTGATCCGCAAGGAGCGGGGCGAGGACTACGATCCGGCCGCGTTCGATGCCGCGATCAGGGCGGCGGTGCTGGAGGTCGTGCGGCAGCAGGCGGCGCTGGGCATCGACGTCGTGAGCGACGGCGAGGTCAGCAAGATCGGCTACGCGACCTATATCAAGGACCGTTTCTCTGGCTTCGGCGGCGAGTACACGCCCAAGCCGCATCTGGATGTCCGCGACTATCCGGATTTTCGCCGCCGCATGGCCGCCTTCATGGGGCCGCAGAACTTCAAGCGGCTCGTCTGCACCGGCCCCGTGGCGCTGACCGATTCTGCCGCGATCCGCACCGACATCGAAAACTTCAAAGCCGCGCTGTCTGCCGTGAAGGTCACGGAAGGATTTCTGAACGCGGCATCGCCCGGGGTGATTGCGACCTTTCTGCCGAACCAGTTTTATCCGACTTACGAGAAATACATCGAGGCGTTGTCGGTCGCGGTGCGGCCGGAATACGAGGCGGTCGCCAAGGCGGGCCTGTTGCTGCAGATCGACTGCCCCGATCTGGCGATGGCGCGCCACACCACGTTCCAGGAAATGACGCAGGCTGAATTTCTGGCGCGCGCGGAACTGCACGTTGACGCGCTCAACCAGGCGCTGGTGAACGTGCCGCACGAGTCGGTGCGGGTGCATGTGTGCTGGGGGAATTACGAAGGGCCGCACGATTGGGATATTCCGGTGCAGGCCGTCCTGCCGGTCCTGCAAAAGATCAAAGCGAAGGCGATCCTGTTCGAAGGCGCCAATCCGCGGCATGAGCATGAATGGAAGGTCTGGCGCGATGCCGGTCTCAAGGACCTGATTCTTATTCCCGGCGTGCTGGATACGTCGTCCAACTATGTCGAGCATCCGGAGCTGGTCGCGGATCGCATCACCCGTCTGGCCGAGGCGGTTGGGCGCGAGAAGGTGATCGCGGGAACCGATTGCGGCTTTGGCACATCGGCCGGCTACGGCAAGGTCGACGCGCAGATCGCGATGAAGAAACTGAAATCGCTGGTCGAGGGCGCGGCGATGGCGTCGCGGCAGCTTTACGGCTGAGCCGGGCGGCGGGCGCCGCCGCCTGATGCCGCCAGCCAGATCACATGCCGTGGGCCTTTTTTGCCGTGCGCGTGTACTTTGAACTCCTCGACGGCGAAGCCGAGCTTGCGAAGCTTGGGCGGAAAACTTTCATCCGGTCCCGCCGACCAGATGGCGAGGATGCCGCCGGGACGCAGCGCCGCGCGCGCGCTTGCCAGCCCGTTCAGGTCGTACAGGAGATCGTTGGAGCCCTTGGTCAGTCCCTCGGGCCCGTTGTCGACATCGAGCAGGATCGCGTCATAGCTCGCGGCGTTCATGCGGATCAGCTTGTAGACATCGGCTTCCTGAATACTCACGCGCTTATCCGTCAGGCTGGTCCCGAAGATCCCCGCCATCGGCCCGCGCGCCCACGCAACCACTGCCGGTACCAGTTCTGCGACCACCACGCGCGCATCGGCCGGAAGAGCGGCGAGGGCAGCGCGCAACGTGAAGCCCATGCCCAGACCGCCGATCAGGACGTGCGGACGCTTGCGGTCGTGGATTTTTTCACAGGACAGCGTTGCCAGCGCTTCTTCGGAACCGCCGCGACGGCTGTTCATCAGCTCGGTATGGCCCAGCATGATCGCGAACTCAGCCCCGCGCTGCATGAGACGAAGTTCGCCGCCACCGCCCGGAATGGATGTCTTATCGAGATGGAGCCAGGGAATCATAGGCGCTGGTTTGCTCGCGGGCGGGGGATGTTGCGGCGGATGAGATCGACGAAGAACTCGGCGGCCGGGGTGAGCGGCAGGCCGGCCCGCCGAATCACGACAATCGGCGGCGCCGGCAATGGTTCCCGCACCGGGATGGTCGCCAGCGTCTGGCCGATCAGCGGAAAATCGGTCCACTGAATCGGTGCCATGGCAAGAAGGTCGGTGCTGGCCAGCGATACCATGAGCGTTAGTGCCGACTGGCTGCGCAGGGCAAGGCGCGGCGGCGGCAGATTGTATTTGGCAAAGAGATCGCTGAACTCGTCCTCGGCGCGCTGGGTGATCGATGTCGTGGCCCATTCCGCGTCGACCAGGTCCTTCAGCGACTTGGCCTTAGCCAGCGGGTGGCCTTTCCGGCCCAGCACCGTGCGGGTGTTCTCGAACAGGACCTCCTGCGTCAGCTCGGCCGGCAGCGGATATTCGGGCGGCGGACCGATATAGACATCGAGGCTGCCGTCCTTGAGTCCGCTTTCCAGCGTCGGGTAGAGCCCTTCCAGCAGATGCAGGCGGATGTCGCGATAGCGGGCATAGAACGGCTTCAGGGCGCCGCCGAGCATGGAGATATGCGGCACGATGGAGAGACCGGCGGCGACGCTGCCGCTGGACCCGCCCTGATGCTGCTGCACCTCTTCCTGCGCACGCCGGATTTCGGCAAGGATGGCCTGGGCGCGGGGCAGGAACACATGGCCCATCGGCGTCAGGGTCATGCCGCGCGCCTTGCGCTCGAACAGAGGCGTGCCGAGCTCCTGCTCAAGGTCGCGGATGCTGCGGGTCAGCACTGGCTGGGCCAGGTTCAGGTGCCGCGAGGCCGCGCGCAAGCTGCCGCGCTCGGCGACCGCTACCAGATTGCGCAGCTGGTTGAACTTCATGCCGCGATGATATCAAATAAGTATCGCATCGCAAACATTGCCATCTTTTCAATATTCCCGAATTCGCCTATCCATTGCGTGAAGCACCCAATCAAGGACGAGGGAACGCAGGCCGCATGACCGACTACTGGACGAGCAAGCTGTTCTACGACCTTCTCAAGCCGGCGGTTGCCGCAGAGTGGAAGGCGAACCAGCTTGCGGTCATCGATCGTTATCCGCTCAGCCCCGCCATGCGAAAAGCGGTGATCGACGACGACATCGCCGTCATTTCGGCGAACGTGAACGCCTATCTGCTACGCTTCTACTATGGCGTCCGCGGCGTGAAGGACGAAGAGTTCATCCGCCGGCTTCGCGAACTTCCCGAAAGGACCCCCACCCATGGCTGAACTCGTTGGCGCCTTCGCGGCCAGCCACGGCCCGCTCATCGCGCGCGAATGGGAAACCCTGCCTGCGAAACTCAAAGAGCATTTCCGGACGTCGTTCGATGAAATGGGCCGCCGTCTGCGCGCCGTGCGGCCGGACGTGCTGATCGTCGTCGCGCCCGATCACTGGACGAATTTCTTCATCAATAACTATCCCGCCTTTTGCATCGGCATCGGTCCGGAAAACGATGGGCCACCCGAACCGTTCATGAAGGCCGTGTTTCCGCACCGGACGCTGCGCAGCGATGCCGGTCTCGCCAATCATCTGATGAAGACGGCGCTGGCGTCGGATTTCGATCCGACCTTCTCGCACCGGCTGACCCTGGATCACGGATTCTGCCTGCCGATCTGGCGCATGGGCCTCGACCCGCTGCCGGCAATCCTGCCGATCGTGGTCAACAGCATCGACGATCCGATGCCGACCATCCGCCGCTGCATGGCATTCGGCCGCATGCTCGCCGATGCCATACGCTCCTATCCCGGCGATCTGCGCGTCGCGATCCTGGGGACCGGCGGCCTCAGCCATTCGATCGGCGAACCCACAATGGGGGCCATCGAAGAGCCGTTCGACCGGATGTGCATCGACATGTTCAGCCGCGCATCCGACAGCGAGCTCGAAAAGACGATGGAAACGTGGCTGCTCACGGCCGGCAACGGCGGACATGAAGTGCGAAACTGGGTAGTCGCGCACGCGGCGGCCGGAAGTCGCGGCTTCGATCTCGTCGATTACTACCCGGTTCCCGAAGTGTATGTCGGATGTGGGTTCGCCGAATGGCATATCGCGGCCTAAGGGGAAGAGTATGAACCAGGTTCTCAAGATGCAGAAGACTGCTCCGGGTCGTGACGAACTGATAGCGCGCGCCAAAACGATTGCCGTCCTGATGCATGAGCGCGCGGAGAAGTGCGAAGAGCTTCGCCACGTTCCCGATGAGACAATTGCCGACCTGATCGAATCCGGCTTCCTGCGCATCGGCCAGCCGGCGCGGTTCGGTGGCAGCGAACTTGGCTGGGACGCGCTATGCGAAGCCTCGCTGGAAATCTCACGCGGCGACGGCTCGCAGGCCTGGGTCGCCAATATCTATGCCGAGCACGCGTATATCACCGCTTTGTTTCCCGATCAGGCGCAGCATGAAGTCTGGGATGAGAATCCCGATGCGCTTATCTCTGCGTCGATCCTGCCGCCGGGCAACAAGATCGAGCGGAAGGCCGACGGTTATCGACTGACCGGTCGTTGGACGTTCACCAGCGGTATCCATCACGCAAACTGGATTCTGTTGTCTGATATGAGCGTGGACGCTGAAGGTAAGCCGGAACAGCGCTACTTTCTGGTTCCGCAGCCCGATGTCCGCATTCATGACGACTGGGACACGATCGGCATGGTCGGGACGGCCAGTCGATCGCTGATTCTCGACGATTATTTTGTCCCGATGCATCGCACTCTATCGGGACGTGATGTGGTGGCCGGCACGACGCCGGGCGCTCAGGTCAATCGTGCCTCGTTCTATCGCAGCCCGGTCATGGGTTTTGCGCAACTCGCCTTGGCAACCGTGCCGGTCGGCCTTGCCACGGGGATGGTGGAAGAATTCAAGTCACATATTAAAACCCGCGCGGCCGGCAGTGCGTTCGGTGCAGTCGGCAATGAACTGCTGCAGGAAAAGATGAGCAAGGCGGCGGCGGAAACGCGCGCGGCAGCCCTGCTGCTCAAGGACACCAGCCGCCTCAACATGGAGAAGCTTGCTGCAGGGGGCTCTCTTGGTGAGGCGGATGCGGCCTTGTCCATGCGTGATGCTGCCTTTGCAGTTGATCTCGCCAAGAGCGCTGCGTCGCGCCTGTTCGAGGCAATGGGTGGCCGCGGAATCTATCGTACGTCGCCGTTCCAGCGCATGTTCCGCGACGTGTATTCCGGTGCATCGCATGGCGCGCTGAACTGGGAACGCAACGCGCTTCGCTATGCAAAGAGCGTACTGACCTGACGGTCGATCCCACGTCGGTTGCAAACGCGGGAGTGATCTGGTGGAATGCCGCGCGTTGACGCATTGCGCGTTGCGCGAACACGATCGGCTATTCCCTGCATGCCTGAACTTAAGACCCGCCGGAAACATACGCCGGCTAGCGCCGTATTCACCGACGTATTGCGGGCATCGTTCCGGCTCAATGCGAAGCTGGAAGTTGCAGGCGACCGCATGTCGCGTCCGTATGGGTTGAGCGCGTCACGCTGGCAGGTGATGGGCCTTGTCGCCGACCAGGCCAAGACGGTCCCGCAGATCGCGCAGGAGATGGCGATTAGCCGGCAGAACGTGCTGCGGCTGGTACGCATGCTGGTCACCGGCAAGATGGTGGAATTGCAGGACAATCCACGTCACCTGCGCGCGAAGTTCGTCGCGCTGACACCCAAGGGGGTGGAGACACTGGGCCGGGTGCGTGACCGCCAGATCGTCTGGGCGAAGGATATCTCCGCGCGGATCGGCACCAGGGATCTCGCCGCCACGTTGCGGTTCATGAAGAAGCTCGACACGCTTCTGCGATAGCGGCGCGGAGGATCCGGAAGATCGTTAACGCCGTCCCGCGGACAAGTTGTAACGGGTATTACATATTGACATGCCCGTTACATATGCGCGATGAATCGCCGATAAACTAAGCGAACCAAACCTGTCGGGGGAAACGTGAGCGCCGCCAGGCCAAAAATCGATCGGTCCTTTACTCTCCACATGATGGGTGATTGGGGGCGCGCCAATCTGCACAAGGCGCTTGGTTGGTTGACGACGGAGCTTGGCGAGCTTTCCGGACCGCATACCCGCTTCGCGATCTGGAACGGCACGGGCGCGCTCGACAATATTCGGGCTGTCGGTCGCGGCGAGATGGATCTGTGTATGACCACGCCGGCCGCGTTTGCCCGCATGGCCTATGAAGGCTTGGGGCCGTGCGCGAACGAACGCTTCCCGCATCTTCGCGCCATCGGCTCGGTGCCGCAGAACGATCGTATGATCTTCGCGATCCGCAGCGAGTTTGGTATCTGCAGCTTCGACGACCTGCGGCGCAAGAAGCCGGCCCTGCGCATCGTCGCCGGTCCCGATGACGGCATCAACTTCATGGGCATGGGCGCGCACGAGCTGATGAAGGCGAGCGGCGTCGATCGCAAGACCATTGAGACCTGGGGTGGGTCGTATATCGATTTTCCCGATCCGATGCGCTGCTGCGATGCGTTCGTCACCGGCAAGGCCGATGCGATTATCCAAGAAGCGGTGATGACGCCGTGGTGGACGAAGCTCGCCGAAAAGATCGACGTGAATTTCCTGCCGATCGAACCGGCGGCGCGCGACACGCTGCTGAAAACGCTCGGCTGGCCGTCGCGCACGCTGCCGGCGGGGTATCTGCGCGGCATGGATACCGAGATGGAGTTTCTCGACTTCTCCGACTTTCTGTTGATCGCGCGGGAAGATCTGCCGGAGGACGTCGCTCACGCGTTGGCATGGTGCCTGATCGAGCGCTGGGAAGGCCTTGAGGTCCAGTACCGGCATATTCCGTCGCGCAGCAGCCCGGTGACGTATCCGATCGATCCGCGCGCGGCGTGCCGGACCCCCATTCCCCTTCATCGCGGCGCGGAGGCTTATTTCCGCGCGGCCGGTCATCTCTAAGAGGTCAGCATGCGGCGCAAGAACCGTTTCGATACGTTTGTCGAGGCTCCGGCGCGCGGCAACTACGACGAGATGCCGATGCTGGAGATCGGCATCGACCCGCAGCTGCATCTCAGTCGCAACTCCGTGGCTCAGCCGTTCTTCCTGATCTGCGAGCAGGACACGATGCTGGCGCAGGTCGGCGGACAGGCGCGCATCGAGTTCCGCGGCGCATCGGTGAACTACTTCGATCTCGACGTCGGCGATTTCGTATACGTGCCGGGCGGCACCCCGCATCGGCTGGTACCGAACACGGAGTCCATCCATCTCCGCTACAAGGCGGAGCATCCCGGCCTTGAAGCCGTCGCCTGGTATTCCGAGCAGACGGGGCAGGAGATCAGCCGCGTGACATGGGATTGCGCGGTGGAGCTGCCGCAGTCGGCGTATCTTCGCGCCTGCACGGCATTCAACAGTGATGCCTCGATGCGCACCAGCAAGGTAACGGGTCAGGTGTTGCCCAAGATCGACCTTGCGCCGTTCCGCTGGGCGGCACTGGCGATGGAGATTGCCGAGGCAATTGAGACGGAGACCGCCCGGAAGGCCGGCGATGAGGACGCGACGCCAATCGCTACCGCGCCGCGCAGCGTCAAGACGGCCATTCCCGCACCCGACGGCCGGAAGGCACCGTTGCGGACCAATGCCTATCGTCACGCCCGCGTGGAGACGACGATGCTCTCGCCGCTCTTCCCGTATTTCGACGCGGGAAGCCTGGTGCCGTGCATCACCGTCCGTCATCCGGGCAAGCGCGAATCCTGGGGCATGGGCTATTTCATCCACCACAACACGGTGCAGGAAGTGCTGCTCTGCGTCGGGGCGAAAGGGTCCAACTATCTGCGACCCGGTTTCGTCGCCGTCGGTCCTTACACGCATCCGGTCGGCGAAAAGCCAGGCCAGCCGATGACGCCGGACCAGGTGGCGATCAATGTCGTCACGCAGCGGCAATCGAACGGGGCGCAATCCGAAGCCGTCACCTTCCTGTGCGAGAAGTGCGAGGCGGAAATCTTCAAGCGCGAGTACAGCGCGCATGATTTCCCCGATACGCTCGAGGGCGCGGCGCCGGCGGCGCTGGTCGGGTTGCCGACGATCTCGCAGTCGGCGGTGGCGGCGGTGGACTATAACGATACGGAAGCATCGCGAACCTGCAAGAGCTGCGGCCATGTGAACCGCGCGTTCCCGCTCGCGAACTGGGGCTGGGAGGAATATCGCCGCCGCACCCATGCCGCGATCCTCGCCCGTCGGACAATGATGGATGCGGTCTCGCAGCCGGCTAAGCCCGCATGAGCGCGGCGAAGTTCCATGCCGTGACGGCTGTCGCGACCGTGCCCGTGAATGGTGTGCGCGCGATGAAGGCCGGCGAGACGCGGATCGCGCTTTACAATGTCGGCGGGCGCTTCTACGCGACCGACCTGTTCTGCACTCATGCGCGGGTCAGTCTCGCCGGCGGCTATATCGACAACGACATCATCGAGTGCGCGCTGCATGGCGGCGCGTTCCATATCCCGACCGGCAAGGCGGTCACGCAGCCCTGCACCCAGGATCTGCAGGTCTACGATGTGAAGGTCGAGAACGACACCGTCTACGTCGCCGTTCCCGAGGCCACCCCGTAGGTTCCCGTGAAAGCTGCCGCACAAAATACGCGCTGGGTCGACCGGCTAGATCGTCACGGCGGCGCCGTCACGCGCCGCATTGCCCTGATCGCGGTGCTGGGGATGCTGTTTATCTCCGGCCTTACGGCACTTGACGTGGTCATGCGCGCCGTTTTCAACGCGGCCATCTTCGGTTTCCTGGAGGTCATCGAGGTGGCCTTTGCCGTCACCATTGCGGCGACGTTTCCTTCGGGACTGACCCAGCGCAATCAGGTGACGATCGATATTTTCGAGGATGCGCTGGGCCGGCGCGGCGATGTCTACTATCGCGTCTTCGCCGCCATCGCGCTGCTCGGCTACTTCGCCATCCTGGCCTGGCGGTTCACGCTTTATGCCGCCGATGCCGGCAGCTCGGGCGATCACAGCATGCTGATGCGGATTCCGCTCGGGCCGATCTGGTGGTCGGTCAGCCTTCTGCTCGGCGCCTGCGTCGTCGTGCAGTCGATCGTGCTGATGGTGTCGCTCGCCGACGCAATCGGCTATCGCAAGCCGGCCCAGGCCGACGGCAAAGCGGAGTGGAGCGTCGCCTCGACAGTCGGGATTTTCGCCCTGCTGGCGACGGTCGTTGTTTTTATTTGGCCGTTCTTTTCTGGCCCGTCGCTGGTGACGTCGGTGTTCGGCAGCAAGGCGACAGTCGCGCTCGTTGTCTTTACAGGAATGTGCGTGCTGGCCCTCTATCAGGTGCCGCTGGGTGCGGCGATGGGACTGGCCGGTCTTGCCGGTGCCGCCATCGTGCTGGGGCCGCGGCCCGCGCTGTCGAGCCTCGCCAATGAAGGCACGGAGCTGATGGCGAGTCTGAATCTCGCGATCATTCCGCTCTTCCTGATGATGGGTAGCTTCGCCGCGGCAGCGGGGCTGGCCGGCGATGTCTACAAGCTGGCGCATGCGTTCCTCGGCCATCGCGCCGGCGGCCTTGCCATGGCTACGATCGGTGGCTGCGCCGGATTCGGCGCGGTGACGGGATCGTCCATCGCGACGGTCGCGACAATCGGACGCGTGGCCTATCCCGAAATGCAGCAGCGTGGCTATTCAGCGAAGCTGTCGACCGGAACCATCGCGGCGGGCGGCACCCTGGGCACGCTGATCCCGCCCTCCGGCACCATCATCCTCTACGCGATCCTCTCTGAAGTCTCGATCGGCGACATGTTTGCGGCCGCGCTGGTTCCGGCCCTTATCGCTGTCCTCTTTTACTTCGCGGTGATCAAGCTGCAGGTCTGGTACGACCCGACGCTGGCCCCGAGCGGTCCGCGTGAAACGACCAGCGAGCGCTGGAAAGCGTTTTTGGGTGCGTGGCCGGTTTATCTGCTGTTCGGTGTTGTCTTCGGCGGCCTTTATGCCGGCTTCTTTACCGTCAGCGAGGCGGCGGCCATCGGGGCGGGAAGCGCGTTCCTGCTCGCCTGGGGCCGCGGCAAGCTGAAGGACGGGGCGATCTGGCGGGTCTTCGGGGAAACCGCGGCGACCACGTCGATGCTGTTCATTCTGATCCTTGGTGGGATGACGTTCTCCTTCTTCATCGGCCTGACCCAGCTTCCCGAAGTGACGACGGCCTATCTCGAGACCCTGAACCTGCCGCCTTATGCGGTGATCGCCGCTCTTCTGATTCTTTTTGTCGTTCTCGGCACCGCCCTCGATCCCCACGGGATTCTGGTCATCACGGTCCCCATCGTCACGCCGCTGATTGCGGCGCTCGGCTATGACCTGGTCTGGTGGGGAATCCTGATGGTTGTCGTTGTTGAGATCGGCGTGCTCAGCCCGCCCGTCGGCATGAACATCTTCGTGATGAAGGGCGTCGCGCCGGATGTTTCGGTCAACACGGTCTTTCGCGGCATCATGCCGTTCCTGACCGCCGATATTGTACGGCTCCTGCTGCTCGCGCTGGTGCCGTCGCTGGTCCTGTTCCTGCCGCACGCCCTCAAATAACGCCATATCTAGGGAGACAACACCCATGCGCCTTCTGACCAAACTCGTTCTGGCGGCTGCCTTGGCTACCGTATCAACCCCGGCCTTCGCGCAGAAAGAAATCAAGTACGCGGCGTTCGGCCCACCGACCACGCTGACCAACCATGTGATCACCGCATGGATTGAGAAGGTCAACGCCGCGTCTGAAAACACGATCAAGATTGTGCAGTATCAGGGCGGCTCGCTGGGCAACATCCAGAGCATCTACAAGAACACCAAGGATGGCGTGGCCGACGCTGCCTGGTTCCTGAGCGAGCTTATCCCGCCTAACAAGTTCGTGAAGACCTCGGTCATCAACCTGCCGCTGGTGTGGGAAGACCTGACCGTTCCGCAGATGAGCGCCGTCTTCTGGCGCCTCTACGAGCGCGGCCTGCTCAAGGATGAGTTCGACGAGATGGTGCCACTCGCGATGACGATCATTCCGCCCTCCGACATCCGCAGCAAGACACCGATCCTGAAGGTGGAGGATCTGAAGGGCAAACGCATCCGCGTCAGCGGCACCATCGCGGCCGAAGCAGTAAAACAGCTGGGCGGCGTGCCCACCGTCATCCCGACCAGCGATCTCTATCTGGCGCTGCAGCGCGGTGCCGTCGATGCGGTCGCCGTGTCGCCGATGGGCATCCAGCCGTTCAAGCTCGACGAGGTTACCGACAATCACCTCACCATCGGCATTCAGGCTAGCGGCGCCCTGATCGCCATGAATAGGACGGTCTGGGATGCGCTGCCGGCACCCGCAAAGAAGGCGTTTGAGGCGAATTCCGGCGAGGTCCTGTCGACCGATCTCGGCAAGGCCGCCGACCGCATGGTGGAGGAAGCATTCAAGGCCGTGAGGGCGAACCCGAAGCAGAAGATCAACACGCTGGCGCCAGCGGAGCTGGAACGGTGGAAGAAGACTGTTTCGCCTGCGATCGATGAATGGAAGAAGACGACCCCGAACGGTCCCGCCGTCTATGCGGCGCTGCTTGAGGAAATCGCCAAGGCGAAAAAGAACTGACGTGACCATGTGCCGGGCGCCGTTTAAGCGGCGTCCGGACACGGCCGTGCCGTAGGGACGCATGAGCAAGCCGTACGTTGTCGCGATCGAGGAGCACTACCTCGATCAGGACATCCTGAAGGTCTGGGGGCCGGGCGCCGATCTTGCGACGCCGGATGTCTATTCCCGGCTGCTTGATCTTTCCGATGCCCGCATTGAGGAAATGGATGCGGCGGGGATCGATCTTCAGGTCCTGTCGCTGGCGCCCCCGGCGACGCAGAAACTTGAACCGGCGATCGCCGCCGCCGTCGCGCGCAGCGCCAACGATCGCCTGCGCGAGGTCGTGCGGCGGCATCCCGATCGCTTCCGGGCCTTCGCGGCGCTGCCGACCTCCGATCCCAACGCGGCGGCCGACGAGCTTGAGCGCGCGGTGGTTGATCTCGGCTTCAAGGGCGCCATGATCCACGGGCTTTCCTATGGCGAGAAGTTCGTGGATACGCCGGAATTCTGGCCGATCTACGAGCGGGCGCAGGCGCTGGACGTGCCGATCTACATGCATCCGTCGTTTCCGCATCCGGCGGTCATGGAAACGTATCTCGGCGATTACCTGAAAGACTATCCGGTGATTACCAAGGCGGCCTGGGGCTTCACCATGGAAACCGCGACCCAGGCGATCCGCCTCGTCCTATCAGGCGTCTTTGCCAGGTATCCGCGCCTGAAGATCATCCTCGGCCATATGGGCGAGGGGCTGCCGTTTCTTCTGTGGCGGATCAACGACGCGCTGATGCGGCCGCGGAACCGTCCGGTCGCCTTTCGCGATATCTTCCGTGAGAACTTCTACGTCACCACCAGCGGCAATTTCTCGGACTCGGCACTTCAGTGCACGATCGCGGAGCTCGGGATCGAGCGGATCCTGTTCTCCATCGACTACCCCTGGGCCGGCAACAAGCCCGGCGTCGAGTGGATGTCGAAGACCGCCCTGAGCGACCAGGACCGGGAAAAGATCTTCAGCGGCAACGCCCGGTCACTGCTCAAGCTCTAGTCGTCCGTCCCGCCAGACACCGCTAGCCGGACGCCCCTGGGGCGGACCGGTTCGCTCAGTTCGCTCAACTTACCCATGTTTTTGGAGAAGATTGACTCAATCCAATTATTTTATATATAAAATATATCGTCTTCAAGCACCACCAGGGCGGGACCACGGGATGAAGATCGTTTGCGTCGGCGGCGGGCCCGCGGGTCTGTGCTTCGCGCTTCTGATGAAGAAGCTCGATCCGACCCACGATATCCAGGTGGTCGAGCGCAACCGGCCCTACGACACGTTCGGCTGGGGGGTCGTGTTCTCCGACGCGACGATGAACAACCTCCGCAAATGGGACGAGAAGGTCGCGGGCGAGATCGAGATCGCCTTCAACCACTGGGACGATATCGAGGTCCTGATCAAGGGACGTCGGATGCGGACCACGGGGCACGGCTTCGTCGGCATCGGCCGCAAGCGCATGCTCAACATCCTGCAGGCCCGCTGCGAGGAGCTCGGCGTCCGGCTGGTCTTCGAGCGCGATGTCGACAGCGACCTTGAATTTCCCGACGCCGACCTGATCGTCGCCTGCGACGGCGTCAACTCCAAGATCCGCCATCGCTATGCCGGGGCATTCAAGCCCGACCTCGCCATCCGCCCCAACCGCTATATCTGGCTCGGCACCGCCAAGAGCTACGACGCCTTCACCTTCGATTTCCGCCGCACCAACCATGGCTGGTTCCAGGCGCATATCTACAAGTTCGACGGCACGACCTCGACCTTCATTATCGAGACGACGGAGGAGACGCTGAAGGCGCACGGCCTCGACACCGCCGGCCAGGATGAGTCGATCCGCTTCTGCGAGGACCTCTTCAGGGAAGTCCTCGACGGCGCGCATCTCGAAACTAACGCCCGCCACATGCGGGGTTCCGCCTGGCTGAACTTCAACCGCCTGACCTGCGGGCACTGGCACCATTTCAACGGCAAAAGCCATGTCGTGCTGATGGGCGACGCCGCGCATACCGCGCACTTCGCCATCGGCTCCGGCACTAAGCTGGCGCTCGAAGATGCGATGGAGCTGACCAACCAGTTCACCAAACTTGGGTGTGCGTCCGACAAGATCGCCACGGTGCTGGAGGCGTATGAAGAAGTGCGGCGAGTCGATGTCGCGCGGATCCAGAACGCCGCCCGCAACGCCATGGAGTGGTTCGAGGTGGTCGGCGAGCGCTATGCCGATGCGCTGGAGCCGGAACAGTTCATGTATTCGCTGCTGACGCGGTCGCAGCGCATCAGCCATGAAAACCTGCGGCTGCGCGATCCGGTCTGGCTGGAAGGTTACGAGCGCTGGTTCGCGCAGCAATGCGGCCTCACAGCGCCGCCGGATGCCCGTCCGGTGCCGCCGATGTTCACGCCCTATACCGTGCGTGGCGTCACCCTGGCCAATCGCATCGTGATGTCGCCGATGGCGATGTATTCCGCCGTCGACGGCGTGCCAAACGATTTTCATCTCGTCCACATCGGCAGCCGCGCGATGGGCGGGGCCGGACTCGTGTTCGGCGAGATGACCTGTGTCTCGCCCGATGCGCGGATCACGCCGGGCTGCCTCGGCCTGTGGAACGAGGCGCAGGCGGCGCAGTGGAAACGCATCGTCGACTTCGTGCATGGCACGACCCCGGCGAAGATTGGATTGCAGCTTGGTCATGCCGGCCGCAAGGGCTCGACCAAGCTGGCGTGGGAAGGCATCGATCAGCCACTGGAGACAGGCGGTTGGCCGCTCTTCTCGTCGTCGGGGAAACCGTATCTGCCGCATGGCGTCGCGCCGCAGCCGATGACCGGCGCGGATATGGACCGGATCAAGGCCGATTTCGTCGCGGCCGCGCGACGTGGCGCCTCGGCCGGGTTCGACTGGCTGGAACTGCATTGCGCGCATGGTTATCTGCTGTCGGCATTTCTTTCGCCGCTGACCAACCAACGGACCGACGAGTACGGCGGCTTGCACGAAAACCGGGCCCGTTATCCGCTGGAGGTCTTTGCCGCGATCCGCGCCGTGTGGCCGGAAGACAAGCCGATCTCGGTCCGGCTGTCCTGCCACGACTGGGCGGACGGCGGAAACACCCCCGACGATGCCGCGATCTTCGCCGCGATGTTCAAGACGGCCGGCGCCGATCTCATCGACTGTTCCTCGGGCCAGGTCGTGAAAGAGGAGAAGCCGGTCTATGGCCGTCTCTTCCAGACGCCGTTCGCCGACAAGATCCGCAACGAGATCGGCATTGCGACCATCGCGGTTGGCGCGATCTCAGAAGCCGACCACGCCAACTCGATCATCGCGGCGGGCCGTGCCGATCTCTGCGCCGTCGCCCGGCCGCATCTGGCCGATCCGGGCTGGGTGCTGCATGAGGCGGCGAAGATCGGACTCAAGTCGATTGCCTGGCCGAAGCAGTACGCCTCAGCAAAGGCCCAGTACGAAGCGAATATCGAACGCGCCGCCTCGGCGCAGAACCCACGGTGACTCATGGCTGAAGCCGCAACCAAGCTGAAGACCGAACGCCCGCAGTTCCAGTGGGACGATCCGCTGCTGCTGGAATCCTGTCTGTCCGAAGAAGAGCGCATGATCCGCGACACCGCGCGGGCCTATGCCACGGACAAGCTGCTGCCGCGCGTGCTGGAGGCTTTCCGCCACGAGAAGACGGACCCGGCGATCTTCCGCGAGATGGGCGA
The DNA here is from genome assembly GCA_965279355.1 of Alphaproteobacteria bacterium. Classification (GTDB taxonomy): domain Bacteria; phylum Pseudomonadota; class Alphaproteobacteria; order CACIAM-22H2; family CACIAM-22H2. The sequence goes on from OZ257155.1 coordinate 3,799,992, forward strand.
TCTCGGCCTGCTCGGCCCGACCATTTCTCCGGAATACGGCGGCGCCGGCCTCAGCTACGTCTCCTACGGGCTGATCGCACGCGAGGTCGAGCGCGTCGACTCAGGCTACCGGTCGATGATGAGCGTGCAGTCCTCGCTGGTGATGGTGCCGATCGAAACCTTCGGCACGGATGCGCAGAAGAAGAAGCACCTGCCGGTGCTGGCCACGGGCGAGAAGATCGGCTGCTTCGGCCTGACCGAGCCGAATCACGGTTCCGATCCCGGCTCCATGACCACGCGCGCGGTTGCCACCTCCGGCGGCTACAAGCTGACGGGGTCCAAGACCTGGATCTCGAACGCGCCGATCGCCGATGTCTTTCTGGTCTGGGCAAAGACCGAAGACGGCGTGATCCGTGGCTTCATCCTGGAAAAGGGAATGAAGGGCCTGAGCGCGCCCGTGATCCACGGCAAGATCGGCCTGCGCGCCTCCATCACTGGCGAAGTCGTGATGGACGAAGTGTTCGTTCCGGCGGAAAACATGCTGCCCGGCGCCAAGGGGCTGAAAGGCCCGTTCACCTGCCTCAACTCGGCGCGGTTCGGCATCGCCTGGGGTGCGCTGGGTGCGGCGGAATCCTGTTACGCCACCGCGCGGCAATACGTGCTGGACCGCAAGCAGTTCGGCCGCCCGCTCGCCGCCAACCAGCTGATCCAGAAGAAGCTCGCCGACATGGCGACCGAGATCGCCATCGGCCTGCAGGCCTGTCTGCAGCTGGGACGGTTGCGCCATGACGGTCTGGCGACGGTCGAGATGACCTCGGTCCTCAAGCGCAATTCCTGCGGCAAGGCGCTGGATATCGCGCGGATGGCGCGCGACATGCTGGGCGGCAACGGAATCTCAGATGAGTTCGGCGTGGCGCGGCATCTGGCGAACCTCGAGGTGGTGAACACCTACGAGGGGACTCACGACATCCACGCGCTGATCCTCGGCCGCGCCATCACCGGCATCGCCGCGTTCAGCAACTAGGGCACGATCAAGTCGCGCCGACATGTCTGGCTAGTTTGCCAAGTGTCTGATAGCCGAACTCGACCGCGCCAAATCCAATACCGGCGTCACGCTGCGCCTTGGTCGGATGCAGCTGGCGCATGGTGAGCACGCACTTGCCGTCGCTCTGCTCGTCGAATGTCACGGTGACGTGAAAGCGGGCCGGATCGTCATCCTTGTCCGATCCGTGCTCGATTTCGATCAACCGCGGCGCCTCCACACGCAGGAAGACCATACGGTTGTCCCATTTCGTTCCGTCAGGGCCGGTGAAGACGAAGCGCCAGCGGCCGCCCGGGCGGATGTCGCACTCCAAAGTCTCCACTGTGAAGCCATCCGGTCCGAACCACTGCACGATTTGCTTGGGATCGGTCCAGGCCATGAACACGCGTTCGCGCGGTGCTGCGATCACGCGACACAAAACGATCTCGCGCTCGAGCGCCCAAGTCGGACGGGAGTCAGGGGATGCCACTGGCGTCACCTTTCGGTTTTTTTTGGTTGCGATTCGACGCTTGCGAGGAAATGTTCGAGACGATCGAGGCGAGCGTCCCACGCCTGTCTTGTGTGTTCGAACCAGCGGGCGGCTTCCGCCAGACCCTCGACACGCAGGTGGCAGGGGCGGCGCTGGCCATCGCGTCGGCGGGAGATCAGCCCGGCGCGCTCAAGCACCTTCAGGTGCTGCGATACGGCTGGCAGGCTCATGGCGAAGGGTTGCGCGAGTTCCTGGACCGTCAGATCGCCGTCGGCCGCCAGCTTGCTCAGAATCGCAAACCGGGTCGGATCGCCAAGCGCCGCGAAGGTCTGGATAAGCTCCTGAGAAACAACCACGTTTTTCATCCAAAGAAGATTTAAGTGATTACTTAAATATAAACTCCGGCACGACCCGTCAAGCAAAAGGGCCACGACCGTTCCATGTCGTGGCCCTCGTTACGGGCGGAGAGAACGAGCGATGGTCAGCCCGGCGGAATGAGCGCCGTGGCTTCGATTTCCAGTCGCGCGTCGCGCTCGACAAGGCTTTTGACCTCGACCAGCGCCATCGCTGGATAAGTCTGGCCCATGATCTCGCGATAGACCTTGCCGAGTTCGGGGATCGCGGTCCGGTATTCGTCCATATCCACGACGTACCAGGTCATCCGGACGATGTGTTCGGGACGGCCGCCGCCTTCGGCGAGGACGGCGACGATATTCTCCAGCGCCTTGCGGGTCTGCGCGACGAAGCCCTTTTCGAAACGGCCTTCGGTATCCCAGCCGACCATGCCGGCCACAAAGATCATGTCGCCGGACGCACGGATGCCGTTGGCGTAACCGCGCGGCTGCGGCCAGCCTTCAGGGAGGAGCACCCGATGGTTCGGCGCTGCGGCTGGCTTTTTTACAGGGCTTTGGGGCACGATCGGATATTCCTCAGACTTTCTGCGTGGCGCCTGTCGATGCCATGCGCCGCAATTCAAACCGTTGCAGCTTGCCGCTTTCGGTGCGGGGCAAACGGTCGACGAATTCGATGGCGCGGGGATACTTATACGGCGCGATGGTTTCCTTGACGAAGTCCTGCAGGGTGCGGGTCAGGCCGGCATCGCGCGGCGTTCCCTCGCGCAGGACGATATAGGCTTTGACGATATTGCCGCGATCCTCGTCCGGGGCCGCAACGACGCCGCATTCCGCAACCGCGGGATGGCTGAGCAGCGCGGATTCGACTTCCGGCCCCGCGATATTGTAACCGGCGGAGATGATCATGTCGTCGGATCGCGCCTGATACCAGAGGTATCCGTCCTCATCCATGATGTAGGTGTCGCCGGTGACATTCCAGCCGTTCTCGACATAGTTCTTCTGGCGCGGATCGGCGAGATAGCGGCAGCCAGTGGCGCCGCGCACCGCCAGCCGGCCCGGCGTTCCGCGCGGAACCTCCTTGCCGTCGGCATCGATGATGCGCGCTTCATAGCCGGGGATCGCCTTGCCGGTCGCGCCGGAGCGCGCGATTTCCTCGGGGCAGCAGACGAAGATGTGCAGCATCTCCGTCGACCCGAGACCATCCTGCATCGTGATTCCGGTCGCGTTACGCCAGGCGTCGAATGTCGCCTTCGGCAGGGCCTCGCCAGCCGAGACGCTTTTGCGCAGGGAGGAAATATCGTACTGGCCGAGCTTGGCGATCATCGCGCGATAGGCCGTCGGCGCCGTGAAGCAGATCGTGGCCTTGTGCTTCTGGATGGCGGCCAGCAGATCGTCCGGCGGCGCCTTCTCCAGCAGGATCGTCGAGGCGCCCGCGCGCAACGGAAACAGGACCAGCCCGCCGAGCCCGAAGGTGAAGGCCAGCGGCGGTGAGCCGATAAAGCGGTCGTCGCGATTGGCGCGCAACACGTAGCGGCCATAGGCATCGCAGATCGCCATCACGTCGCGATGGAAATGCATGGTGCCCTTCGGCTCGCCGGTGGTGCCGGAGGTGAAGCCGATCAGGCAGACATCGTCGATTGCCGTGTCGCAGGCGGAGAATTTTTCATAACCCGGCTTCTGCATCAGTGCTTCGAGACCGTCTGCGCCATTGCCGCCCCAATAGACGATCCGCTTGAGATCGTCCGAGGCGGATTTGGCCTTCTCCATGTCGTCGGCAAAGCGCGCATCGCACAGCGCCAGCGTGACCCTGGCCTTCCTGATGGGGTAGGCGAGCTCGCGCGCCCGCAGCAGCGGCATGGTCGCGACAACGACACCGCCCATCTTCATCACCGCGAGATAGCTGGCGACCAGCATGATGTTGTTGGGGCCGCGCAGCAGGACGCGATTGCCGGGGACGACACCCAGGTCGCGCACCAGGACATTGGCGATGCGGTTCACCATGTCCGCCGTCTGTTCGTAGGACAGCGTTTGTGACGGCGTGATCAGGCAGGGCTGTCCGCGATGGTCGGCGGTCAGCCAGCGGTCCAGCAGTTCGGTGACGCAGTTCAGCCGGTCGGGATACTGAAGCTCGGGCAGGGTGAACCGGAAGTCCGGCCATTGATCCTGCGGCGGCAGATTGTCGCGCGGGAACGTATCGACATGGGCTGAAGGGATCATCTCTGGCCCCTGGTGACGACAAGGCCGCCACCCGGCGACCGCGGAATTACTTTAACCTTGAAGCGTTTTGGTTTCTATCTAAAATGAAGGGATCGGCGGCATCCTCTGGCTCGTTGCCTAAATTCGCCGCACGGAGACTCCGCATGTGGCGCCCGCCCGAGCGTATCCAGTACGAGGCCGCCCGGGGCGTCATGCCGACCGCGGAGGCTGCGGCGCGGTCTCTTCTGTTTTCTCCCATTCAGATCGGTCCGACCCGACTCGCGGAACGGACCTGGGTGCCTGCCATGGTGCCATGGCGCGCGACGGATGACGGGTTCGTCACCGATCACGTACTGGACTGGTATCGCCGCTTCGCGCAGGGCCAGCCCGGCGCGATCGTTGTCGAGGCGACCGGCATCCGCGACATCGCCAGCGGGCCGCTGCTGCGGATCGGGCACGATCGCTACATCCCCGGGCTGCGAAAGCTGGCGGAGGCCGTGCGCGAGGCCAGCGACGGCCGCACGCGGCTGTTCATCCAGATCATCGACTTCCTGTCGATCCGCCGCCGCCCGCAGCGCGAGAAGTTTCTGACGCAGTTCCTGAAACTGCGGCCCGAGCATCGGCAGGCGGTCGGACTGCCGGAAGGCGACGACAATGCCGTGCGCGCGGCGCTGCTGGCGCTGGATAAGGCGGCGCTGGCCGCCGTCCTGTCGCCCATCGAACGTGAAGCGCTCGACTACGGATCGCGCGAGCGCGTGACCGATCTTCATCTCGATCACGTGCGGACCTTGCCGCAGGTTTTGCCGGGGCTGTTCGCGGAGGCTTCGGCCCGGGCGGAAGCAGCAGGCTTCGACGGTGTCGAACTGCATTACGCGCATGCCTATACGATGGCGTCGTTCCTGTCGGCGACGAACACGCGGGATGACGGTTATGGCGGCGCGCGCGAGAATCGCGTGCGGCTACCGTTGGAGGTTTATACCGCTGTGCGGAAGCGGGTGAGTGAGCGCTTCGCGGTCGGTTGCCGGTTCCTGGCCGAGGAATGCATCGATGGCGGCAGCACCGTCGACGATGCGGCGTTCTTCGCCGTCGAATTTGCCAAGGCCGGCATGGATTTCCTGTCGACCTCGCGTGGCGGTAAGTTCGACGATGCGATGCAGCCCGGCATAGGCGCCGCCGCGTATCCCTACACCGGACCCAGCGGATACGAATGCATGCCGCAATACATCTCTGACACGCGCGGTCCCTTCGGCCGGAACATGATGGCGACTGCAGCGATCAGCCGCGCCATTTATGACGCGGGCCTGAAAACGCCGGTGGTCGGGGTGGGGGGCATCCATAATTTCGAGATGGCGGAAGCTCTCCTTGCGAGTGGGGCCTGCGACATCATCGGCGCGGCGCGGCAGACGCTGGCGGATCCCGACTGGTTCTTGAAGATCCGGCTCGGCCATGGCGATCAGGTGCGCATCTGCGAATACACGAATTACTGCGAGGCACTGGACCAGAAGCACAAGCCGGTGACCTGCCAGCTCTGGGACCGGACCGACGTCGGCAAGGGCGGCGGCACGACCCCGGACGGCAAGCGGCGGATGACGGCGCCGGCGTGGAGTACGGGGGGCGATTAGGCCGTCTTGCTTTGTCGAGAGGTGAAGCCTATGAACGTCGGAACGGCTCGCGGCGCCGCGATTCTCGCGCCAGTTAATGCTTGAAGCTGTAAATTTTTAAACATAAAATATCTGCTATGGGCAGTCTCGACGGACAGCACGCGCTCGTCACCGGCGGCAGCCGCGGGATCGGCCGTGCCATCGCCGCGGCGTTGAGCGCTTCCGGTGCCGATGTCACCATTCTCGGTCGCGACGAAGCCGCTTTACGCAAAGCCGTGGAGCAGGGCGCTGCAAAGCAGTTTGTCGTCGCAGACGCGACCGATCAGGTCGCCATGAAAACTGCCATCAGTTCAGCCGCTGCGCGCGGGGCGTTCGATATTCTGATTGCCAACGCGGGCGGAGTTGAAACGGCGCCGTTCTCCAAAACCGCCGCTGACAGTTTCCAGCGTCTGTTCGATCTGAACGTGCTGGGAACCGTCCATGCCATTCACGCCGTGTTGCCTGAGATGGTGAAGCGGGGCAGCGGTCGCATTGTTGCGGTTGCCTCGACGGCCGGTCTCAAGGGCTACCCGTACGTGACGGCTTATTGCACGGCCAAACATGCGGTCGTCGGCCTTGTGCGCTCGCTGGCGCTGGAGATCGTGAAGTCTGGTGTCACCGTCAATGCGGTCTGTCCCGGCTATACCGATACCGATCTTGTGCGCTCCAGTGTTGCCAAGACCTCCGCCAAAAGCGGCCGTTCCGAAGCGGACACGCTGGCGATGATGCTCAAGGACGTGCCGCTCGGTCGCCTGATCAGGCCGGAAGAGGTCGCTGCGGCTGTTCTGTATCTCTGTTCTCCTGAAGCCGGTGCCGTCACCGGCACGGCGCTGCCGATTGCCGGAGCTGAACTATGACCGCCGATACCGGTTCTTTGCCGCTCGATGCGGAAACCAAGGTCGCGGAGCGGCCGGACGATCACAAGGCGGAGCTGCGGCTATGGCTGCGCCTTCTGACCTGCACCACGGTGATCGAGACGGAAGTGCGGCGCCGGTTGCGCGACACCTTCGACGTCACCCTGCCGCGTTTCGACCTGATGGCGCAGCTTGATCGCACGCCAAGCGGCATGACCCTTGGCGAACTGTCGCAGCGCATGATGGTGTCGAACGGCAACGTGACGGGACTGGTCGACCGGCTGGTCGCGCAGGGACTGATCGATCGCCGGGCGTCGCCGACCGACCGGCGCGCGCAGATCGTCACCTTGACGGCGGAGGGGCGTAAAACCTTCCGGACAATGGCGCGCACGCACGAGACCTGGGCGGCGGATATTTTCGCCGACCTGCGGCCGGAAGACATTGAGATGCTGTTGAAGCTGCTGGCCAAGACGAAAGCCTCGGCCATGCGGGCGTCACAAAAAGACTAGCGGGAGAACGCGATGCCTGTCGCCAATGCGGTCACGCTGCCGCTCAAGGACTACAAAGCCCGCCATCTCAAATTCGAGGTGGCCGGGAAAGTCGCGACGCTGACGCTGAACCGTCCCGAGAAGAAGAACCCGCTGACCTTCGAAAGCTATGCCGAGCTGGTCGATCTGTTCGGTGCTTTGGAAAAGGATAAGGACGTCAAGGCGGTGGTGATCGCCGGGGCCGGCGAGAACTTCTCCTCTGGCGGCGATGTGTTCGAGATCATCGGGCCGCTGGTTGAAATGGATACGGCCGGCCTCGCCGAATTCACCCGCATGACTGGCGCGGTGGTGAAGGCGATGCGGTCCTGCCCGCAACCGATCATCGCGGCGGTGGACGGCATCTGCGCCGGGGCCGGGGCGATCGTTGCTATGGCTTCTGATCTGCGCGTCGGCACATCGCGCGCCAAGGTGATGTTCCTGTTCAATCGTGTTGGCCTCGCCGGCTGCGACATGGGCGCCTGTGCGATTCTGCCGCGCATCGTCGGTCAGGGGAGGGCGGCGGAGCTGCTTTATACCGGCCGCGCGCTGCCGGGCGATGAGGCCGAGCGCTGGGGCTTCTTCAATCGTCTGGCGTCGCCGGAAGCACTGATCGTTGAAGCGACCAAGCTGGCGACCGAACTCGCGGACGGCCCGACATTCGCCAATGGCATCACCAAGCGCATGCTGGAGATGGAATGGGCGATGTCGGTCAGCGCCGCGGTCGATGCCGAGGCCATCGCGCAGGCGTTGTGCATGACGACCGAGGATTTCGCCCGCGCCTATCGCGCGTTTGCCGCCAAGCAGAAGCCTGTGTTCGAGGGCAACTGATGTCGCTGCAGGAAACCCTCTCCTGGCCGTTTTTCGAGCCGGAACACCGCGCCTTCGCCGATAAGCTTTCGGCTTGGGCCGACAAGGTGCTTCCCGGGCTGCCGCATGACGATGTCGACGAAGCCTGCCGCCAGCGCGTCGCGGCATTGGGTGAAGCGGGGTTCTTGAAAGCGGTGGTGCCGGCCGCGTATGGCGGCACGCATGCGAAGCTTGATGTCCGTACGCTGTGCCTCGCGCGGGAAATTCTTGGCTATCGCGATGGCCTCGCCGATTTCGCCTTTGCGATGCAGGGGCTCGGGACCGGATCGATTACGCTGTTCGGTTCCGAAGACCTGAAGAAGAAGTATCTGCCGCGCACCCGCGACGGCAAGGCGATTGCCGCGTTCGCGCTGTCGGAACCGGAAGCCGGCTCCGACGTCGCGGCGATGGCAACGACCGCCGTATCGGACGGTAACAATCATGTGCGTATCAACGGCACGAAGACCTGGATTTCCAACGGCGGCATTGCCGATCAATACGTCCTGTTCGTGCGGACCGGAGAAGCGCCGGGTGCCAAGGGACTGTCGGCCTTCGTGGTCGATGCCGATACGCCGGGTCTGAAGATCGCGGAGCGGATCGAGGTGATTGCGCCGCATCCGTTGGCGGTCCTCGAGTTCAAGGATTGCCGCGTGCCGGTGACGAACCGTCTGGGCCAGCCAGGCGAGGGCTTCAAGATCGCCATGGCGACACTCGACATCTTCCGGTCCACTGTCGGCGGCGCGGCGCTGGGCTTCGCGCGGCGAGCGCAGGCGGAAATGCTGGACAGGGCCGCGAACCGCAAGCTGTTCGGCAATCCGCTGGGCGACCTGCAGATGACACAGGCGGCGATCGCCGACAGCGAAACCGATATCGACGCGGCGGCGCTGCTGATCTATCGCGCGGCGTGGCGCAAGGATCAGGGCGCCGAGCGCGTCACCAGCGAGGCGGCGATGGCGAAGATGTTCGCGACCGAGGCGGCCCAGCGGGTCATCGACCGCGCGGTGCAGCTGCACGGCGGCGCCGGCGTCACCAAGGGCGTGAAGGTCGAGGAGCTGTACCGCGAGATCCGCGCGCTTAGGATCTATGAGGGCGCCACCGAGGTGCAAAAGGTGATCATCGCCCGCGAGGCGCTGAAAGCGCGGTCCTGACGGCGCTGCCGCGCCGGGATCGGCGGCGAATCCCCTTGCCGCATTCCCCGAAAGATTCTATTTACTTGTAAACAATCTTTAAGGGAGAGGAACCGCCATGGGCGTTCTTGATTTTTCGCGTGCGCTGGCCATCGCACTGGCCGCTTCAACCGCAGTCTGTGGCGTCGCTGTTGCCCAGCAATATCCTGATCCAAATAAGCCCATTCGCGTCGTCTCGACGGCCGCCGCCGGCGGCGGTACCGACGCGATCGTCCGTTTCATCAGCGCCGAGCTGCAGAAGGTTGCCGGAACCCAGGTCGTGGTTGAGAACAAGCCGGGCGCTCAGGGCAATCTCGGCATCGAATTCGTCTCCAAGTCGCGGCCGGACGGCTACACGCTCACGATGACTCCGTCTTCCACGCCGTCGTCCGTCTCCTACATGTACAAGACGCCGCCGTACGACGCCCTGAAGGACCTGATCCATGTCACGACCCTGATCGACACGCCGCTGGTCATGGCTGTCGGCATCAACTCCCCCAACAACACGGTCGCGGAACTGACGGAATCCATCAAGAAGAAGGGCAGTGCAGCCTATGGCACGACCGTCCATCTGCTGAGCGTGGCGTCGGAGTCGTACGGCATAAACGCCGGTCTGAAGCTCATACGCGTACCGTATCGCGGCGTTCCCGATCTTCTGAACGAGATGCTGGGCGGACAGATCGATTTTGCGATCCTCGGCGCCACGTTCCCGGTCGAGCAGGCGCGGGCGGGCCGGATGAAGCTGCTGGCCGTCACCTCGGCAAAGCGCTCGCCGCATATCCCCCACGTGCCGACGTTTGTCGAATCGGGCTATCCGAACCTGGTCATCGGCGGCTGGTGGGTCGCGATGGTCGCCCCCGGCACGCCGCAGCCGATCGTCAGCAAGCTTGAGGGCTGGCTGAACCAGATCGTGCAGTCACCTGAGGCCAAGCCGACCCTGGCGACCTTTGTGGCGGAGCCGGTTGTTGGAAATCAGCAGATCGCGACCGAAATGATGCGCAGGGACGTCGCCAAGTGGGCTGAGTACGCGAAGATCGCTGGTATCGAGCCGCAATAAGCGGTTTTTCCGCTCAATAGAGCGCTTCCATGTCCGAGTGACGTGGAAGCGCTTTATTCGTTTTTGCACATTGATTAGTCTCTGACGGTTCGAGTCGTTTGGCCGTACAGGACATGACGAACCGCAGCAGCAGCGAATATCCGGTCTTTTTCTACGTGCACCGCCTGTCGCGGTCGCTGATGCGCGGCTCGATGGCGTATTACCTGCACGAGTTCGGGCTGGGCGTGCCGCAGGTCCAGATTCTCAATACACTCGGCCGTCGCGGCCCGCTGGTGTCCAAGGACATCGCCGAAGGCATCGCCATGAACAAGGCGCTGGTCAGCCGCTCCCTGGGCGAGCTGATGGAGCTTGGCTTCATCGAGGGCGCAAACGACGCCAACGATGCGCGGCGCCGGCTCTGGACGCTGACCCAAAAGGGGCGGAAGTTCGTCGAGAAGTACGAGCCGATCGGTCTGGTGCGCCGCCGCGGCCTGCTGAAGGTCCTGTCGGCGGAGGACCAGTCGCTGTTCGTCGATATTCTCGACAAGCTCTACAGGCAATCCGAGAAGTTGCGCGCCGAAGAAAAGACGGGCTTCAAGAAGCGCCGCCGTTCGCGCACCAGTGCCGGCGACGCGAAGTCAAAAGGCATCAAATCGCGGCAGGACGACGAAGAAGAGGACGCCGTAGAGGCGTGACGCGGCGGGTCCGCTGACCGTCCCGCCGCGCCAGCCGTCCGTTACTTGTCGAGCCAGACTTCGGCCATATCCAGATTGAACACGGTCGAGGGCAGCAGCTTCCAGCCCTTCACGTAGCTGTAGATCGTGACGAGGCGACCGGCGCGGAACATCTGGATGATGTAACCCTGGTCGTTCAGGCGCTTCTCGAACTCCTGCACGACCGCCGCCCGCTGCTGCACATTGTCCATTTCGAACTGCTTCTCGTAGAGCTCGGTCAGCTTCGGATCGTCGGCGAAGGTGTAGTTGTTGGGGCTGCCGGGCAGGAACTTGATCAGCACCTCATTCGGGTCCGAGCTGAGCGTGCTGTTGAAGTCGACCGCGATGTCGAACGTCTTGCCGCGCAGGGCCGCGAAGTACTGCGGCGATTCCGCGAGGATCTGATCGGCCTGAATGCCCGTCTTGCGGAGCTGGTCGATCAGGAAGACGCCCAGCGGTTCCCACGGCGAGCGGATGTTGCGGTTGAGGATCGTCAGCTTCAGGTTCTCGTGGCCGGCTTCCTTGAGCAGGCGCCGCGCTTCCGCCCGTGCCTGGGTGGCATTGCCGTCAAAGCCCGGCATTTTCATGATGTCGGCATCGGCGGTGCGGAACGGCGTGTCCTTGGGCATCACCAGGCCCATCGACTCGAAATTCGTGAAGTTCTTGGACAGCTGAAAGCCTTCGACACGATCGACGGCGAGGTTCAGCGCCTGACGTACCCTGGGATCGTTGAAGGGCGGCTTGGTCGTGTTGACGGACACAAAGGTCGACAGCTGGAAGGCACCGGTGAGGACCTGGATCTTGTCGCCCAGTTCCTGCTTGAGGCGTTGGGCCGACGCGGGTGCGATCAGGAAGAAGGTGCCGTCGACCTGATTGCCCGCCAGCGCGTTGACGACGCCGGCGCCGCTCAGGAACGACGCGCGGATCCCGTCGAGATACGGGTAGCCTTTACGGAAATAATCCTCGAACCGGGTCGCGGTCCAGTGCGAGCCTTTCACATGCTCGCCGAACTTGAACGGCCCGCTGCCCATGATCTCAGTGGCGGGATAGTTCGGGTTCTGGGCCAGCTTCCGCGCCGAATAGATGCAGTTCCACGGGCTGGCAAAGACGGCCAGCATGGATGCGTCCGGCCGTTTGATCTTGAACGTTACTGTCAGGGGATCGGGAGTTTCGATTGACTCAATGCCGGCAAATTGCGGCTGCCGCGCCGAGATGATTCCCTCCGGCGGGCTGCGCAGGCGCTCGTAGCTGGCCTTGATGTCCGCTGAGGTCAGGTTGCTGCCGTCGTGGAACTTCACGCCGGGGTGCAGCTTGAACGTATAGGTCTTGCGATCGGGCGACACCGTCCACGACTGGGCAAGATCGCCGGTCACAGCGGGATATTTTTCGGTGTCGAATTTGAGCAGCGTCGAATAATGCGGCGCAACGATCTGCATCGTGAACGAGGTACCGGAGGCATGGCAGTCCGGCGTATTGGGCTCGTTCTCCACGACATGGCGGAGGATGCCGCCGCGTTTGGGCTGCTGTGCCTCGGCGACGGCTGACCATCCGATCTGGACGGTCGCGGCGACGGCGATCAGCGAAACGAGTCGGGTGAAGGCGACGGGGCGCATTCTCATTTTCCTCCCTTTTGACGCTTCTGATCGCCGGTTGATCCCGGTGACGAGCGCGTATCGATCTCCGGACCGGAGATTGATTACATGTAAACGATCCCGCATTCCGGCGGGAAAAGCAACCGGATTCAGGCGGCCTGCCGGATCAGGGCCGCGCCCTTTTCGCCGATCATCATGGTGGGCGCATTGATGTTGCCGGTGGTGAGGGTCGGCATGACGGAGGCATCGATGACGCGCAGCGCCTCGATGCCGCGCACCCGCAACTGGGAATCCACCACGGCCTCAGGGTCTTCGCCCATGCGGCAGGTGCCGGCCGGGTGGTAGACGCTGCCGCCGGTCTGTCTGGCATAGGCCAGCAGGTCGGCATCGGACTTGACCGCGGGACCCGGTGCCAACTCGCCGGCGCTGAGGCGGGCGAGGGCTGGGGCCGCGAACACGCGGCGTGCGATCCGCAGTCCCGCCACCAGCATGGCCCGGTCGCTCTCGACGGAGAGATAGTTCGCGCGGATCAAAGGGGCCGCGAACGGGTCGGACGATTGCGCCATCACGGTGCCGCGGCTGTCTGGTCGGCCCGGACAGACAGTGATGGTCATGCCGGGTTCCGGTTCAAGCTGGCCGATGCGAGCGCTGTCGAAACTGGCGGGCACGAAGAGAAGCTGCAGATCCGGCGAGGCCAGATGATTGCCGCTGCGGCAGAACAGCGACGCCTGGGTGACGCCGAAGGTGAGCGGGCCGCGCCCGTCGATCGCCCAGCGGATGCAGGCCAAGGCCAGCCGCCAACCCCGGCTCAACTCGTTCAGCGTCCGGATGCCGGTGGCGCGATGCGAGATCTTGGACTGGTAGTGATCCATCAGATGCGCGCCGACACCCGGCAGATCATGCCGCACCTCGATGCCGATGGATTTCAGGTGCACGGCGGGGCCGATACCCGAGAGTTGGAGCAGATGCGGCGAGTTGATGGCGCCGGCGCAGAGGATCACTTCACGGCGTGCCGCGAGCTTGTGCGCCTGGCCATGCCGGCTGAATTCGAGCCCGGTGCAGCGGCGACCGTCGAACACCAGCCGCGTCACATGCGCTTCTTTTTCGATGCGCAGGTTCGAACGGCGCTGCGCATCCGCAAGGAAAGTCCGCGCCGTCGAGCGGCGGACGCGGGTCCGGTTCATCTGCGAGAAGCCGACACCTTCCTGCTGTTCGCCGTTGATATCTGATGTGAACGCAAAACCGGCCTGCTGCGCCGCTTCGGCGAAAGCGCGGGTGATCGGCATGACCGTCCGGTAATTCTCGACCGGGAGCGGGCCGCCGCGACCGCGAAACTGCGCGTCACCCTCCTGCCGGTTTTCCATCGATTTGAAATACGGCAGCACGTCGTCATACGACCAGCCGCGACAGCCCATCTGCGCCCAGCCGTCGAAATCCATACGGTTGCCGCGCACGAAGTTCATGCCGTTGATGGAGCCGCTGCCCCCCATCACCTTGCCGCGCGGCCAGGGCAGCCGGCGGCCTGCCGTGCCTTCCTCCGGCTCGCAGGTGTAGTTCCAGTTGAAACGCCGATCGTGCATCAGGCGCGAGACTGCGGCGGGGATATGAATATAGGGATGGCTGTCAGACTTGCCGGCTTCCAGCAACACGACGGATGCGCCGCTCTCGCTCAGGCGGCTGGCGACGATGCAGCCCGCTGAGCCTGCTCCGACAACGATGTAGTCGGCCTCCATCTCAGCTCCGCGCGCGGCGTTTCTTGTCCATCTCGATCAGGGTCTCGACATAGTCCTTAATCGGCTTTTCGCCACGGGCGCGCAACCCGTACGCGCCGTCTTCACGCTGAATTTCGAGCAGCTTCTTCGCGTACTCCGTCGGCGTACCGAGCCGCTCGGCTTCTTCGAGAAAGAGCTGCGTGTCCTTGATGCCGATCGATGTCGGGCCGGCGCCACGCAGGATTCGTAGCACGCGATCGGGGAAATCCTCCAGTGTCGCCATGTTGCGGCCGGTGCTCACATTGATGAAGGAGACGAGCTTCTGCGGATCGAGGCCGGCTTTGAGGCCAAGCACGATGCCTTCAAAGGTGATCGCCTTGGCGGAGCAGGAGAGAAGGTTGTTGATCAGCTTGGCGACCTGCGCGTCACCGGGCTGCTCGCCGACATGGAAGATCTCGGTCGCATAGGCGGCGATCATCGGCTGGATCACGTCGCAATGCGCCTTCTTGCCGGAGATGATGGTCGACAGCTTGCCGGCCATCGCGCCATCGGGCCCGCCGCTCACCGGCGCGTCGACGAAGCCGATGTTTTCCGCGCTCAGGCCCTTGGCCAGCTTCTCGGCGTATTCGCGGCCGATGGTAGACGTATCGACGAAGATCTTCGTCGCCGTGCCTTCAGTCACGCCGTTCTTGCCTAGCGCTACCTCGACACTGACCTTGGGCGCCGGCAGGCAGACGAAGATGACTTCGGCGCGGTCGGCGACTTCTTTGGGTGTCTGCGCGACAACGGCCCCGGCGTCTTTCAGGGCGGATGTCGCAGCGGCGTCGGGATCGCAAACCGTGACTGGATAGCCGGCCTTGAGCAGGCACAGGGACATTCCCTTGCCCATGCTGCCGATGCCGATAAAGCCCACCTGCTGCTTGGCCATGGTCCGTCCCCTCTGTCAGCGCGCGTCAGCCGGCGAAGCGTGTTTCCGGTAGTCCCGGCACGTCGACCTCGATCGACATCAGGCAGCCCGCCGCCGGTTCGAGGGCGAGCTGCTCCGGTGTCAGGCCGAAGCGCATTGAGGTGATGTAGAGCGTCTTGAGCGCAGGACCGCCGAGCATCACGCTGGTCGGGCGGAGCGCCGGCAGGTCGATGGTGCGCACGACCTTGCCGGTCGGATCCAACCGGACGACACGGGCGCCGGCGACCATCGCAACCCAAAGGTACCCGTCGGCATCGATGGTGCAGCCATCAGGATGACCCTTGCCGCCCTTGAAGTCGGCGAAGACGTGCTTGTTCGAGATGCCGCCCGTCGCGATATCGTAGTCATAGGCGTAGATCTGATTGGCGCCGGTATCGGTGTGATACATGACCTTGTCGTCAGGGCGGAAGGCGATGCCGTTCGAGGCGATCAGGCCGTCGACCAGCTTGTGCGCGGACAGGTCAGGATCGATGCGGAACAGCGAGCCGACCGGTTCCTTGAGCTTGCGGTCCATCGTGCCGACCCAGAAGCGGCCGCGGCGGTCGCAGGCGCCGTCGTTGAAGCGTTCCTTGGAGAAATCGGCGCCGGTCTCGATGGTCTTGGTGACCTCGCCCTTGTCGTCCAGCAGGACCAGCATGTTGCGATAGGCAACGATCATGCCGCCATTCTGCCGATACGCGTACGAACCGGGATAATGCGGCACGTCTTTGGTGGTAACAGCGCCGCTGGCGGGATCGAGGGTGAAGATTTTTTTCTGGTCGCAATCCACCCAGTTCAGGCGTTGCGACTTGACGTCCCAGAGCGGTCCTTCGCCCAGCACGGCGGGTGAGTCGGAAAATATTTTCAGCGCAGACATCTCAGACGCTCCCAAACCTTGTTCTTATGTCAGGCGGCAGCGCGGCAGGGCGTAGCCGTCCGGATGCGTGCCGTAGAACAGCTCAACCGGCGCATCGAGTTTCAGTTTGCCAGCGTCTGCCTGATCCACGTTGCTGAGCAGGATCGGCCCTTCCGCAAGCTGCACCGCGACCACCGTATAGGGCACAGGATAGGCGGGCAGGTACTGGCGGTGAAAGGTCGTCCAGGACAGGACGGTGCCCTTGCCCGACAGCTTCTCCCAGGTGAACTCGACGGACAGGCAATTGGCGCAGGACGGACCCGGCGGATAGCGGAACGTGCCGCAGTTGCTGCAACGCTGCAGCTTCATCGCCTGTTCGGCGATGCTGGCCCACATCGGCGCGTCGTAATGCGAATAGAAGCGGGGGGCCTTGCTCATGTCGCTCATCCGCCGTAGATGATCGAGAAGGCTTTGCCGCCGACATCCGAGAGATACTGGATGTGGCGGCACTTCTCGTATTGCGGGCCCGGTGCTTCGCCGCGCAGGCGGCGGACGGCTTCAAGCTGGTGCGACCAGCCCTGCATGTAGGATTCCGACAGATGGCCGCCGTGGCTGTTGACCGGCAGCTTGCCGCCGGGGCCGGTGCCGACTTCGCGCATGAACTTGCCGGCCTCGCCGATGCCGCAGAACCCCGCACCTTCCAGTGCATACGGGACGTGGCAGCTGAAGCTGTCGTAGATCAGTACGCCGTCCATATCCTTCGGGCCGACGCCGGCCATCGTGTAGACGGCATCGGCGACTGTCTTCTGGGCCGGACGGTAGAAATCGATCAGGCGCGGCTTGAGGCTGGTCGCCTGGTCGTTCATGTCGGCGCGGGCCATCGCCTTGATCGGCACCGCGCGCTTCATTTTTTTCGCGCGCGACGCCTCCATGATGATGAAGGCGACGCCGCCGTCATTGATCAGGCAGTAGTCGAGCATGCGCAGCGGGTCCGCGATATAGGGCGCCGCCATGTAGTCGTCGATCGTGACGGCCTTGCGCATCAGCGCATTCGGGTTGGTGACAGCCCATTGCCGCTGCGCCACCGCGATCTGTCCGAGATCGCGTTCGGTGGCACCCGTCATCTCCATGTAGCGGCGATGCATCAGGGCATAGAGCGCGCCCTGCGAGGTGAGGCCCCAGGGTGCATGATAGACATAGGCGAGGGTAAATCCGGCGCCCATCGCCTCCGGCCCGCCATACTGGATCTTTGCCGACCGCTGGTCGTTGCCATAAACCAGCGCCACGACCTCGCACATCCCGGACTGGATCGCCATGCACGCCTTGACTACGCCATCGACGGCGCCGCCCGTATCGCCCCAGCGCGGGCTGATGCCGAGCTGCTCGGCGGTGCGTTCATAAGGCGTGTTGCCGACGATCAGGCCGTCGATATCGGAAACCTTCAGGCCGGAATCCGTCAGCGCGTTCTGCAGCGCGACGGCCGCGTAGCCGTAGGAATCAAACGGCTTCTCGCCGTCGCGGACGCGCTTGTAGTCCGTCGGCCAGTCCGTATGGCCGATACCGACAACCGCGGCAACGTCGCGAAGGCTGCGGGTCATTTGAAGACGCCGGCTTCCTTCATGCGCGACATGTCCTCATCGCTGAGGCCGAGCATGCCCTTGAATATCTGGTCGTTGTGCTGACCCAGGACCGGCGCCGAATGCTTCAGCTTGCTCGGCGTGCGCGAGAGCTTGTAGGGCACTGCGTTGTAGACGGTTGGGCCCATCTCCGGATGATCGTCGAGAGTGACGAAGTGTCCGCGATGCTTGAGCTGCGGATCCTGATCCACCATTTCCTTCGCCGTCTGCACCACACCGGCCGGAACGCCGCTTTCCTGCAGCGTCTTCATCAGCGTCGCGGCGTCGCCGGATTTCGTCCATTCGCCGGTCAGCTTCACCAACTCATCGGACGCGGCAAGACGCCCTGCCGACGTCGCGAAACGCTTGTCGCCGGTCCAGGACTGTCCGACGACCTTCGCGAATCCCTGCCACTGCGCGTCGTCGCTGACCGAGATGGCCAGATACTGACCGTTCTGGCAGGCGAACACGCCATAGGGCGCGGCGGTGCTGCTGGTGTTGCCCTCCGGTTCCGGGTTCTTGCGGTTGAGGCTGTAAGCAAGGATTGCCGGACCCAGCAGGTTGGCCGTCGATTCAAGCTGCGAGACTTCGATGTACTGGCCGCGGCCGGTCTTCTTGCGATGCAGAAGGGCGGCCATGATGGCGACCAGCGCATGGCCGGGATTGACAGAGTGATCGGGGAAGTTGGTGCCGGGGCCGACCACCGGGCCGTTCTTGTAGCCGGTGAGGCCGTAGATTGCGGACAAGACGTTCAGCGTGTGACCGACGCCGCTATAGCCGGCCTGCGGTCCGCCGGTGCCCTGCAGCGGCATGCTCACATAGATGATGTCGGGACGAAGCTCGGCCACGTCCTGATAGCCGAGCCCGACCTTCTCGAGCACGCCGGCGCGGAAATTGTTCACCACGAGATCGCAGCTCGGCACCAGCTTCTTGGCCAGTGCCACCGCTTCCGGGTGCTTCAGGTTGAGGGTGGTGCCCAGCTTGCTGGAATTGCGGTTGGTGAAATAGGCGCTGCGGTTGACGCCTTTCGTCTTGCCGGCATACGGGCCCATCTGGCGCGGAAAATCGAGATGCGTCGTGGTCTCGATCTTGATGACCTCGGCGCCATGATCGGCCATCGCCTTGGTGGCGAACGGACCGGCGCCACCCCAGGTGAAGTCGAGGACGCGGATTCCGGCGAGCGGCATGGTGGTTGTGTTGATGGCGTTCATGCCGCGCTCTCCTGCTTGGCGTCGAGCTTACCGAGAACCGTCTTGGTGTCCTGGCCGGCTGCGGCGAAGCGCGTCGGCGTGCGGCGCGGCGTTTCCGAGAAACGGATCGGCGGCCCCGGCCAGATGACGCTGCGGTCACCCCAGGTCTGCTCCTGGAACCAGTTGAGGAACTTGAGCTGCGCGTTGTCGAACACGTCGCCGACCTTGTTCATCGGCGCCGACAGGATGCGGTTCTGCTGAAACAGGTCGTAAAGCGCGTTCTTGGTGCGTGACTTGGTGAAGGCGGTGATGATCTCGGTCGCGCGCTTCTGGGCTTCCGGCGTCTTGCGGAACTCCGGTTGCACCCATTTCTCGTCGGCCATCTCGTCGGCGCCGGGGCTCTTCTCCGCCCGCATCAGCTTCACCAGATTGTGCCAGCTGCTGGAGATCATGGAGATGCCGGCCATCAGGAAGATTTCGCCGTCGGCGCACTGGAAGACGCCGGCGCCGGGTTCGGCGCGGCCCTTCTGGCGCGACCGCACTGTGCCTTCGGCCGTGTAGTACTGAATGGCGTTCTCAAGCGTGTGCGCGACGCATTCCTGAATCGACACATCGACATGCTGGCCCTGACCGGTGGCCTGCGCATGCCAATAGGCGATGAGCGCGCCCGACGCCGCATGCAGTCCCGCGATGTAGCAGGTCTGCTCGCCATAGAGGCGCAGCGGCTCGCGGTCGGGCAGGCCGCTCAAGGTCATAAGCCCGCCCATTGCCTGGCTGATCAGATCGTCGGCCAGCCAGTCGGCATAGGGACCGTCGGAGCCGAACGGCGTGACGGTGGTCCAGATCAGCTTGGGATTGGCCTTCTCAAACGCCTTGTAGCCGATGCTGGCCTTGTCGAGCTGGCCGGGTTTTAGGCTCTCGACCACGATATCGGAGGACTTCACCAGCTTGGCAAACAGTTCGCGCCCTTGCGGCTTGTCGAGATCGAGCGCCACCGACAGCTTGTTGGCGTTCATGAACGTATGAAACATGCTGGTCCCGGTCGCCTCGTCCATCGGCGGCATCTGCCGCATCGGATCGCCCGACGGCGGCTCGATGCGGATCACTTCCGCGCCGAGATCGCAGAGGATCTTGGTGGCGTAAACGCAGCTCTTGTCCGTGAGGTCGAGGACACGAACGCCCTGCAGGGCCTGCGGGGTCAACGAAGCGGTCATATCGGCCGTTCCTTTTGCTCAGAATGCAGGTGCCCGGAATGCAGACGCGCGACCCTCGCGGGCCGCGCGCCAGACAGGCGGTGGTGGGTGATCTTAGTGGACGTCGACCTTAGTGAACAATCGTCCGCAGGAAAACGCGTCGTTCCTCCGGGTTGCCGTCGGCGGCGTTGCGATGCAGGGTCCCGATATTGTCCCACATCACGACATCGCCCACTTTCCACTTGTGATAGTAGGTGAAGTCGTCCTGCGTGGCATGGGCCAGCAGCTTTTCCATCAGCTTGATGCCGTCGTCGTTTTCCATGCCGGTGAAGCCGATCTGGTGCTGCGGCGACAGCAGGATGCCAACCCGGCCGGTGACCGGGTGCTTGTAGCTCGTCTTGTGCTGCGAGGCGAAGCCCTGCTTCACCTTGAAGGACGATGTGAGGCCGTCGCAGGTCTTCTTGAGATCGGCCGGCAGCGCGTCATAAGCGCCCTGCACATCGGTGAACCAGGTGCCGCCCTTTTCCTTCTGCACTTCAAGCGCGTGCAGCATCGTGAGCTTGGCCAGCTGCGGCTTGTAGGGCTCGTCCGAATGCCACAGCGAGGCACGCGTCACGCCGAACGGGTCGACCTCGTTCTCGCGGGTGCGGTTGGTGACGTATGACACTTCGGGCACTTCTTCATGGCGGTACTGGCCGAAGATATGCGCTTCGATCGTGCCGAGGCGCTTGCCGATGTCGCCGACATCGACGGCTTCGAGCTTCTGGTTCGGGAAGATGAGGACGCCGTTTTCGGCGAGGGTGCGCTCGATCCAGCGCATCGTCTCGTCATCGCGCTGATGCTTGAGGTCGATGCCCTGAACCTCGGCAACGAAGGTTTTCGCGACACGCCGGAGTTTCGGAGTGGTCTGCAGCATCGGTGTTCCTCCCTAACGCGGCCCGGTTTCCCGCTGGCCGAAAATCAGTTTACAAGTAAACAATCTCCGAAAACGGCCGGCCGCGCAACATCTTTTTTAAGCTCAGACCAGCTCGTACCAGAAATCGCTCCACGCCCCGGCCGGCTCGTCTTTAAACACCGCGCGGCAGCGCTTTCCGATGTAGGTGGCGAGATCGGCGGGCTCGGTCGAGGCGCCACGCAGCAGGCCCGAGGCGGCACTGCCGGCGCCATCGAGCTGCACATAGACGGCAAGAACCGGCGGCCGATTCTTGGGGCCGCCGCCGGGAATCATGGTCAGGGTGCGGATCGTGCCTTCCGGTCCCACCGGCACCAGCTCCGTGAGCGTGGAGAAGGTGACGTCGGAGAAGCTGTGCGGTGGGAACAGCACCCGGCCGTTACTGTCCTTTGCGCCGAGCAGACGCCTCTCCTTCAGGCCTGCGAAGAACGCGGGCTGCAGCGGGTCGCGGCGGAAGGACTGTTTGAGGTCCCATTGCGCATCGACGAAGGCGAATTCCTCGGCGGGCTTCTCCGCCGGTTTGGCACCGGTGCTCATGCTTCGAGAATCCCCACTTCCTGGAGTTGGAACAGGCCGCCGATGGCGGAGACCGCGGCGCGTTTGGGCATGCGCTTGATCTGACGGGCGCCGGCCTTCCCGCGCAGTTGCAAGGTCGCCTCGATCACGCGGATCAGGCCTGTCGCGCTGATCGGGCTACCGCAGGTCGCACCGCCCGACGCATTCACCGGATTGCGGGAGTCGCGATGGAAATGCCCGTCACCGGTCATCGCGGCCGCCTTGCCGGACGGCGCGAGCCCCAGTGCTTCGGTCGCCAGGACCTCGAGGATGCCAAACGATGCGTAGACTTCGGCGAGGTCGATCTCCTCGGTCGGGTTGGTCACGCCGGCTTTTGCGTAGGCGCGGCGCGCCGCTTCGGCGAGATCCTTGCCGTCGAAATAACTTTCGTCGACACCAGGCACCATCTTTTCACCGGCAGTGCCGTGATTGGCAAAGCTGCCGAACGCAGTCGCGGCGACGCCTTTTTCGCTGGCTGGCCCGACCAGAACCGCCGCGGCGCCGCTGGTGCGCGGCGAGGCGTCGAGCCGCTTGATCGGCCAGGAGAGAATAGGAGAGGCCAGCACTTCGTCGACGGTGATCGCCTGCCGCAGCTGCGCGTATTCATTGTCCACGCCGTTGCCGCGATTCTTCACCGGGGTGTTGGCGAGATGGCGCTCGGTGGCGCCGTGCTTTGCCATATAGGCGGCGGCCTGGAAGGCGTGCCATGTCGCTGCGATCCGGGGATAGCTGCGATCGGCGAACGGATCGGCGAAGGTCTGGATGGCGCCCATCAGATCCGGCGCCTCATCGGCGAGATCGGCGGCAACCACCAGCACGCGTTTCGCCCGTCCGGCGGCAACATGCGCGCAGGCAAGGCGGAAGGCGCCGAGACCGGATGCCGCCAGCGTGTGCACGCGGCCGAGGAAGCGATGCGAACCCGGCAGTCCGGCAAGACCCCAGTAATGCGGTTCGTCGACACCCAGCACCGTGGTCGGCGACATCGCGAGAACAAGACCGTCGACATCCTTGGCATCGACGGCGGCATCCTGCAGCGCGCCATGTGCCACGCGGCCGAGCAGGTCGGCGTAGGTAAAGGGCGACAGCCGGGTGCTCAGCCTGGTTTGCGCCACGCCGAGCACGGTGGCGATGCGGGTCGCGCTCATGACGCACCTCCGAGCACAACAACGGTTGTGGCCTGTCCGATTGGGCCCGCCATATCGATGGCGATGCCCTTGCCGCCGTCCGCGCGCAGCTGATCCGCGACGGCAATGATCCGCTGCAAACCGGTGGCAGGACCGAAATACGCGGCGGCACTACCGCCGGACTTGTTGGCGTTTTTCACCTTCACCGCATCGAGTGCGGCGAGTTCGGCAAACGGTGTCGGTGCGCCGACTTCAATCGCCGATGCATCCGCCGGAATATTGCTGGCCGCGCGAACCCAGGCCGCGGGATCGAGCTGATCGGGTTCGGGACAATAGGGCTGGAACGACGTACCGATGGCGCCGACCGCAACGGATTTCGCGCCGCTTTTGGACGAGAGAACAATCGCGCATGCGCCGTCGCACCAGTTGGCGGAGAGCCATTTCGCAGCGCCGCTCCGGCCCGCCTCTTTCTCCGCATAGCCGGCGCGGTTGCGCATATCGGCGGCGTAGCGTGCTGCTTTCTCAAGATCGAGACGGTTCTTGGTCACCAGGTACTGCGCCTGAAGGGCAGCCAGCGCGGTGGGCTCGGCGCCGACAGCCCGCGCATAGAACGGGTCGGCCTGGATGGCGCGGCTGTCATGCGCGGCAACCTTGGTGCCTTCGCCCCAGCCGGCGAGCAGCACCGTCGCCGCCTGACCGCTGATAATGAGCGACACGGCGGCGTCGAAGGCGTGGCCGGCGCTCGAGGGGACGGTCAGGATCTCCTTGCCGTAATAGCCGGCAATCCCGGAATTGGTGGCGACCATGGCGCCGTCGAGAATGTCGCTGCCGACCGTCACGACCATGTCGACATCGGCGAGTGTCATCTGCGCCGATTGCAGCGCGGCGTGCACGGCGCGCTGGACCGCATCGCCGATGGGCGTGGCGGTAGGGCCGATCTGCGAACCCCAGCCGCGAATGAAAGTGTTCGTTGTCATGCCGCCGGCTCGAACCAGAAGTCGTTCATCGTGCCTTTGCGCTCTTCGGCGAAGTGCGAAACGAGGCGCTGCCCCGCTTTCAGGGCGCCGCTCGTCCGCACGCGTGCAAGAAGAGACGTATCTGCGCCATCGACGCGGACCAGCGCGAGGCACGAGCCGTCCTCAACCGGGCGAGCAATATCCTGCAGCCACTCATTCGGGGCGTAGGCTTCGAGCGTCGCGCCGGGGCCGACTTCGATCCACTCACCAGACATACCCAAGTCTTTGGGCGGGATCATCACGCGCGCCGGTGTTCCGGTCCGCCATCCCAGCAGTTTCTTGTCGTCGCGCAGCGCAGCGAAGAATTTTGTACCGAGTTTTCCCGCCGAATGGCGAAACGCCGCTTTCACGTCCACGACGCGGACATCGCTGGGATCGGCCATTGTTTCCTCGCCGCTGCTTATGCCCGGGTCTGATGGGCGTCTATTTAGTTGATATGTGAACGATCTTTCAATTACCATCAACCACAATCCTTCGACTAGTGTCGACAAAAGAGATTTGGGAGAAGCGCCGGTGGATAAAACCGAGACCAGCACGCTCAGCCGCCAGATCGCGCGCCATGTCCTGCAGACCGGTTATGACGACCTGCCGGCCTCGGCGGTGCTTGTGACCAAGCAGAGTATGCTCGACGCCGTCGGCGTGACCTTGGCCGCCAGCACGCTGGGCGAGGCGTGCGCGCCCTTCGCCGAAATCGCGCGCGAGGCTGAAAATCCCAAAGGCGCCACTGTCATCGGCTTTGGCTTCAAGGCCGCACCGGCGATGGCCGCCTTCGCCAACGGCTCGATGGCGCATTCGCTGGATTACGAAGACACGTTCGATGCCGCGCTGGTGCATCCCAACGCGGCCGTTGTGCCGGCGGCACTGGCGGTCGCGGAAGCAATGGGCGGGGTCAGCGGGCGCGACCTGATCGCGGCGATCGCAGTCGGCTGCGACCTGACCTGCCGCATCGGCCTCAGCGTCGACAACGTCGAGAAGCCGGGTTTCTCCGGCCGCTTTATCTCCGGCAGCCTCGGCTCGGTGGCGGCGGTCGGCAAGCTGCTGAAGCTTACGGAAGAGCAGCTGATCCACGCCTTCGCGCTGTCGACCTTCCAGGTGTCGTTCAGTTCGGAAGCGATGAGCTACGCGCCCTCGCATATGCGCGGCGTGCGCGACGCGTTCAGTGCCAAGGCCGGTATCATCGCGGTGCAGCTGGCGCGGCGCGGCGTGAAGGCGTTCGACCTGCCTTTCGAAGGCGAGCATGGCTGGTATGGGCTCTATACCAACAGCCCCAAGAACGCGGAGAAACTGGTCGCTGGGCTGGGCTCAAGCTTCAAGGGATCGGAAGTCAGCTTCAAGCCGTGGCCGTCCTGCCGCGGCACACATGCCTTCATCGAGGCGGCGCTGTGGCTCACCAAGACGCACGGCATCCAGGCCGATGCGATCGAGAACATCTCGACCGTCGTCAGCCCGTTCTTCAAGCGGCTGTCCGAGCCGCCGGCCCGCAAGCGCCGCCCGACGACTGCGATCGATGCGAAGTTCAGCATCCCGTTCACCGTGGCGACGGCGTTTCAGAGCGGTAACGTCAAGCTCGACTCCTTTACCGAGCAGGCGCTGAACGATTCCAGGGTGCTGAGCCTTGCCGAACGCATCGATCATGTCGTTGAAGAACGCTGGTCCACCGAGGAAGCGACGCGCGGCATCCTGAACCTGAAGACGCGCGATGGCCGCACCCTGTCGAAGAGCATCGACAATCCGTTGGGGCATCCGGAAAACCCGATGACGGTCGCTGCGATGAAACAGAAATTCGTGGAGTGCGCGACCTATGCGCGCGTTCCGCTGGCCGACAAGCGGGTCGGCCAGATCAGCGATGCAATCGAGGCGCTGGAAACCGTCAACGACGTCTCCACGCTTCTGGCCTGAGTCTATTTCACTCTTAAAGCGGTTCTGAGGGAGCACTTCTATGCGCGGCATGACGTTTGGCGGTGAACGGACAATCGAATTCATCGAGGTGCCCGATCCCACGCCGGGTCCCGGCGAAGTCGTGCTGGCGATGAAGGCGTCGGGTATCTGCGGCAGCGATCTCCATATGTATCGCGGCCCCAAGGGCATGAATCTGCTGGGCGCCGCCTCGACCGGTCCGACCATTCGTGGCCATGAGCCGTGCGGCGTGGTGGCGGCGGTCGGTGCCGGCGTGTTGCCGCGCGAGGCGAAGGTCGGCGACCGCGTGATGGTGCATCACTACTGGGGCTGCGGTGGCTGCGAGCATTGCGGCACCGGCTGGGCGCAGATGTGCACGGGCCAGCCGCCGATCATCTACGGCATCGGCGCGCATGGCGGTCATGCGCCTTATATGAAGGTGCCGGCCGGTACGCTGGTGAAACTGCCGGACGCGCTGTCGTTCGAAGCGGGTGCCGCGATCTCGTGCGGCACGGGGACGGCTTACGCAGCTCTGCGGCGCCTCAACGTCTCTGGCGTACAGACGATCACGATCTTTGGCCAGGGGCCGGTCGGTCTCGCCGGGACGCAGCTTGCCGCGGCGATGGGTGCCCGCGTGATCGCCGTCGATCCCAGCCCGGAGCGCCTGGCACTCGCGAAGGAAATGGGCGCCGATGAAGTGGTGAACCCGTCCTCCGGCGATCCGATCGTTGCGATCAAGGAATTGACCAACGGCAAAGGTGCCGATGTGTCGATGGAAGCTTCGGGTGCCACGGCGGCGCGCGACGCGGCGCTCAAGTCGCTGCGTCCGTGGGGCACTCTGGCGCTGGTCGGGGTCGGCGGCGCGTTCAATCCGGAAGTCGGCACGTTGACCCGCAACCAGATCACGGTGTTCGGGTCGTGGACGTTCTCCAAGAGCGGCCAGGCGGAATGCGCAGAGTTCGCCGCGAAGCGTGGCATCGCGGTCGACAAGATCTTCACCGACCGCTCGCCGCTGGAGAAAGCGGCAGACGCCTATATCCGCGCCGACAAGCAGACCGGCGGTAAAGGCGTCCTGACGATGTAAAGCCGCGCGGATGTTTTCTGCGCATCGTTCGAAAACCGGCAACAATCCGGTGTCGAATCTCCTGAATGCTGCCGCTGCCCATCGGATGAGCGATCACCGATAGGGCAGCGCGCATCGCCGGAAAATCCGGCTCGCAACGTCACATGTAGACATTGAGAACTGCCTGTTTACTGGACAGGCGCGCGCTGGATCGCGCCCGCGTTTTTGCGCGTGTACGAAGACACGTATCGCGGGTTTGGTGGCATAGAACTTGTATCCGCTGCTTGTGAGACGAAAGCGTCGATCGCGACATCGCAGCGGAATTTTCATGGTTGAGGCGCAGGTTCACACGGTTCCGATGGCGAGCCCGGACGACGTGGACGGGGTTGCCGACCTCTTCGATCGTGGCATCGTTGATCCCGCGCATGTCGTGGCCATCATCGCGCAGACTGAAGGCGATGGTTATGCGCGCGGCTTTTCGGCGCTGGCATTGCAACTGCTGTTCGCGGCGCGGCTTGGCGTCTCGCGCGATGAGATTTTCGACCGTATCCCGATGCTGATGATCGGTGGCACCGCCGGTCTGATGAGCCCGCATTTCACGCTGTTCGTGAACAAGCCCGCGACGGGCAAGGGCGAGGGCGCCCGCCGCCTGGCTTTGGGTGTCAGCAGCACCCGCACATTACTGCCTGAAGAATACGGCACCGAGATTCAGCTTCGGCTCGTTGCCGATGGTGTCCGCGCGGCGATGAAGAGTGCCGGTCTCAAGACGACCGACGATGTCGTCTGCGTCGAGATGAAATGTCCGCAGATGACGGGCAAGCGGATTGCCGATGCGGTCGCGCGCGGCAAGACGGTGGTCGATCCCAACCCGATGATCGCCTCGGCCATGGGACGCGGCGCGGCGGCGCTCGGCGCAGCGTTGGCGCTGGGCGAGATTTCCGACAGCGATGTGTCGGATGCCATCATCGGCAGGCGTTCCGATCTCTATACGACGCGCGGGTCCGCCTCGACCGGCACCGAGCAGATCGCGGTGCGGATCGTCGTGATCGGCAATCGCGATGGCGGACCCGGCGGATATGTCGCCGGCAATAGCGTGATGGAGCATCAGCTCGATATTGTCGGTGCGCGGAAAGCCTTCACCGCCGCCGGTCTTCGTCTCGATAACGGCATTGTCATTCCCGAGGATCGCCAGAAGGTCGCCGCCGTCTTCGTCAATGCCGGCGCGGACTCGCTGCCGGATTGCCTGGGACGCCGTCACACCATGCGCACGGACTTCATGGCGCAGTTTTCCGGCAATGTCGCCAAGGCCGTGGCGCACGCCAATGTCTCGTCGATCGTCCAGGATACGCTGGTCCTGGGCAATGCCGGTGCTGAGCATCAGGGAAAGCCCGGTTCCAATCTCGTCTGTGTCATCGCGAATCACGGATGAGCGGCGCTATGCGAATCTCCTCGCGGGTCCGCCGCACCGTCATCAGCCCGCTGCTGTTTGGCGTCTTCCTGATCCTGAGCTGGGAAGCGGTCTGCACGGCTTTCGCCGTCAACAAGTTCGTGGTACCGAAGCCGAGCGAGGCCGCACTGATGGTTGTGCTGCGCTGGGACGTTTTGTGGCCCAACGCGCTGCAGACTCTCATGACGACTCTGAGCGGCTTTGCCATTGGCGTTTCGATAGGGTTTGCGCTGGGCGTCGTCCTTGGCGCGTCCGCCCGGTTTCATCGAACGGTGTTTCCCACCCTCATCGGCATCAATAGCATTCCCAAGGTGGCGCTGGTGCCGTTGATGGTGCTGTGGGCCGGCATCGGCACCATTCCCGCCGTGGCGACCTCGGCCGCCATCTGCATCTTCCCGATTGCCGTGGTCGTTTCGGCCAGCATCGCGACGATGGATCCCGACCTCAACGACGTGCTGCGCTCGCTGGGCGCCAGCCGCACCCTGGCGCTGATCAAGGTCGGCATCCCGCAGGCGCTGCCCTATTTCTTCGGTTCGCTGAAGATCGCCATCACGCTCGCTTTCATCGGCACTGTTCTCGCTGAGTCCGTCGCGGCCAATAAGGGCGTTGGCTACATGATGAATCGCGCGGCGTCCGACTACAACGTCGAGCTCGTCTTTACTGGTCTTCTCACCCTCGCGGCCATGGGGGTCGCCCTTTATGTCGGCGCCATTCTGATCGAGCGCCGCGTCGTCGGCTGGGCCTTCCGGAGCGCGGCGTGATCTCATTTTTCCAGCATCAACCCAAAAGGAGTCCGATATGACCCATGCACTACGCTCGGTGTTCGGCAAGGCCACGGCGGCAATCGCCGGTCTGGCATTCGCGGTTTCGGCGGGCTCCGCGCTCGCGGCGGAGAAAATCCCGTTCACCCTGAACTGGAAGATCGGCGGCTCGCACGGCGTGATCTTCCTTGCCGTCGATCGCGGCTATTTCGCCGCCGAGGGACTGGAGCTCGACATCGTGGCCGGCGACGGCTCGGCGAATGTCGTGAACCGCCTGGCGAGCGGCGCGTATCAGATCGGCATGGGCGATGTCGCGGCAGTCGTCCGCTTCAACACCCAGAACCCGACCAAGCGTGTGAAGGCCGTCTACAACCAGACGCCGGCCGATCTTGCCGTCGTCACGCTCAAGGGCCGCGGCATCACCAAGCCCGCTGATCTGAAGGGCCGCATCATCGGCGCACCGGTCGGCGACAGCGCCTACAAGATGTTTCCCGCCTTCAGCACCGCCACCGGCGTCAAGGCGACTGACGTGAAGTGGGAACACATGGCGCCGAATATCCGCGAAGCCATGCTGGTCCAGGGCAAGGTGGACGCGATCACTGCCAATGAAGGCACGGCGCTGTTCGCGCTGATGGCGGCCGGGATCAAGGAATCCGACATGGTGTTCATCCGCTATGCGGAGCAAGGGCTTAACTTCGTCAATGCCGGGCTGATGGCCAACGAGAGCTACATCAAGGAGCGCCCCGACGTCGTACGCAAGATCGTGAAGGCCTATCACCGCGGCCAGATCGATACGATCGTCAACCCCGAGGCCGCGATCGATGCCGTGATGAAGCGCGATCCCTTGCTGATCCGCGATCTCGAGATGGGCCGTCTGAAATACTCGCTCAACCTCCAGCTCAACCAGCCTGATACCAAGGAAGGCGGTCTTGGCTTCTATGCCGAGAGTAACGTCGCGCGCTCCATCGACATCGTCTCCGAAGCGGAGAATCTGTCGCCGAAGATCGCGGTGGCGGACCTCGTCGATATGAGCTTCCTGCCGCCCCCGGCCGAGCGCGCGGTGCCGACCCAGAAGACGAACTGATCGTGACAGCGCTGGTCGACCTGGATCGGGTGTCGCTGACCTACGGCGAGGGCGAGGATGAAACGCCCGCTCTCGCCGAGACCAGCCTGCAGATCGACGAGGGCGAGTTCGTCGCCGTCGTCGGTCCCAGCGGCTGCGGCAAGTCGTCGCTGCTGAAACTGGTCTCGGGCCTGTTGCCGACGACGTCGGGCAACGTGATCGTGGCCCAGCAGGAGGTCAACGCGCCGATCAAGATCGTCGGCATGGCCTTCCAGAATCCCAATCTCCTGCCGTGGCGCTCGACCCTGCGCAACGTGATGCTGCCGCTGGAGATTGTGCAGCCGCATCGCTCGCGCTGGCGGCAGGAGCGGGAGGCCTATACCGGCCGCGCCCGTGCCCTCCTGCGGACCGTCGGCCTGTCGGAGTTCGAGAAGCGGCTGCCCTGGCAGCTGTCCGGCGGCATGCAGCAGCGGACCTCGCTCTGCCGGGCCCTGGTCCATGAGCCGTCTCTGCTTCTTCTCGACGAACCGTTCGGGGCGCTCGACGCCTTCACCCGCGAGGAGCTGTGGTCGGTCATGCAGACATTGTGGATGGAGAAACGTTTCACCGTCATCCTGGTCACCCACGATCTGCGCGAAGCACTGTATCTGGCCGATACGATCTATGTGATGAGTGCCAGGCCCGGCCGCATCCTTGTCCGGCACGAGGTCGATCTGCCACGCCCGCGCACCCTGGCCAATACGTATGAGCCGGCATTCGTCGAGGCGCTGGCGAAGCTGCGGGGACATATCTCCGAGGCGCGCGGCAACGGAGCGCAGGTATGACGGCGACCGCACAGGCCGCCGGTCCCGCGATTGCCCCTGTCCAGAGTCGCCGCGCGAAGCCGCGCCGCAGCCGCGCCCGGATTCTTTCGGACCGTTTTGTTGCGAGTGTCGTACTGCCAATCCTGTTCGGCCTGACGGCACTGCTGCTTTGGGAGGGCGTAGTCTGGGTGTTCGATCTCGCGCCGTACGTTCTGCCGGCGCCTTCGAAATTCCTGTCGGTTCTGGTCAACCGGTTCGACGCCATCATGGTCATGGCGCAGCAGACGGCGAAAGCGACGCTGATCGGATTTGCGCTTGGCGTCAGCATTGGGCTGGCGATGGGCGGCATTATCGGTTCGTCGCGGCTGATCTACGACATGGTTTACCCGTCGCTGATCGCCATCCATGCGATTCCGAGCGTGGCGCTGGTGCCGCTGCTCGTCGTGTGGTTCGGCGCTGGCCCGCATATCGCGGTGATCATGGCGGTGATTGTGTCGTTCTTTCCCGTCACCGTGGTCCTCTCGACCGCCATTGCCGCCTCGTCGCCCGAGCTTGATGACGTCATGCGCTCGCTTGGCGCCCGCAAGATCGATGTGCTGCTCAAGGTCTCGATTCCGCGCGCGATGCCGCAGTTCTTCGGCTCGATCAAGCTTGCCATCACCGGTGCGCTGATCGGCACCATCGTCGCGGAGACGATCGCGGCGAATGCCGGTATCGGCTACGTGATGGTGGTCTCCACCAACCGGCTGGACGGGCCGCTCGCTTTTGCCGGGCTCACGGTGCTCTCCGCCATGGGTGTCACGCTCTACATCATCGCCACGGTTCTCGAAAAGCGCCTGACCGGCTGGGCCTATCGGCGCCAGTAGAAGAAGGAGAAACACGGATGACCCAGGATCTATCGCTGCTGTCGGCCGTCGAGCTGTCGACGCTCTATCGGGCGGGCAAGGCATCGCCGGTTGAGACAACACGCGCGGTGTTGAAGCAGATCGAGGATCTGAACCCGGTGCTCAATGCGTTCTGCTGGCTCGATATCGACGCGGCGATGGATGCCGCGCGGTCGAGCGAGGATCGCTGGAAGCGCGGCGAGCCGAAAAGCCTGGTCGATGGTATTCCGACCACGGTCAAGGATCTGTCGGTAACGCGCGGCTGGCCGACCCGCCGCGGCAGTCGTGCGATTCCGGCGCGCGGACCGTGGCTGGAGGATTCACCATCGGTCGCACGCATGCGCGAAGCCGGCGCCGTGCTGATCGGCAAGACGACGGTGCCAGAATTCGGCTCGTCCGGCTGCACGAAGTCGGACCTCTGCGGCGTGACACGCAACCCCTGGAACCCGGCGAAGAGTCCCGGCGGGTCCAGCGGCGGTGCTTCGGCGTCACTCGCGGCCGGCATGGGGACCATCGCGCTTGGTTCCGATGCCGCCGGCTCGATCCGCTCTCCTGCGTCGCACACCGCGACATTCGGACTGAAGACGACGTTCGGTCGTGTGCCGGATTATCCGTCGAGTTATCTCGGCACGATTGCCGTTGTCGGGCCGATGACCCGCACCGTGGCCGATGCGGCACTGTGCATGAACGTGATCAGCCAGCCGGATTCGCGGGATTCCTATGCCCTGCCGCCGCCGACGGAGGATTTCTCGACCATGCTGGCGGGCGGCATCAAGGGCCTGCGGATCGCTTACAGCCCGACCCTGGGTCACTGCGAGATCGATCCGGAAGTTGCCGCCATCGTCGCCGACGGCGCGAAGCTGCTGGAACAGCTCGGCGCGAACGTGGAACAGGTTGAGCGCATCTTCGACGATCCCTCGGAATACCTGTTCAAGGTCATGGGTCCCGGCATGACCAACGCGTTCCGCGTCTTCGGGTTCACCGAGGCCGACAAGGCCCTGATGAATCCGCGTCTGGTGCAGGTGGCCGAGGCCAACGCGAAGATGCCGGTTGCCGAGTTCATCGCCGCGCGCGACCGGCAGGAACAGCTCGGCGCGCTGATGCGCAAATTCCATGAGAAATACGACCTGCTGGTCACGCCGTCCTGCTGGTGGCCGCCGATCGGCGCCGAGGACGAGGCGCCCACCGATCCCCGCTACAGCAGGCTCAAGGCGTGGATGCCGCTCTGCGCGACTTTCAACCTGACCAAGCAGCCGGCCGCGTCGGTTCCGCTTGGTCTGACCGCTGACGGATTGCCGGTCGGCATGCAGGTGGTCGGGCCGCTCTACAGCGATGCGCTGGTCATGCGCGCCTGCCACACCATCGAGATGGCGCGTGCGTTTGCCCGTCCCAACCTCGATCTCGTCCGCAAGTTTCCCGTCGACAGCAAGACGCCCCGCGGCATTGCCAGCATGCTCGAGGCGCAGTCCGAGCTCGCCGCGGCCTGATCCATTCGGAGGATTTCACCATGATGACCTTGATGACCGGCCTGCACTCCATGGGTTACCACCCGGGCGGCTGGCGGCACCCGGAAGCCTTCGCCAGGCCATGCCTCAACCTGCAACAGGTGCTCGAGACGGCGAAGACGGCGGAGCGCGGCAAGCTCGATCTGCTGTTCCTCGCCGACGGCAACGGCGTGCGCCTGGAATCGCCCGATGTGATGGCGACCGGCGGCACGATCGGCCGTCCCGTAATGTTCGAACCGGTGACGCTGCTGTCGGCCGTGGCGATGTTCACCAAGAATATCGGGCTGCTGGCGACGGCGACGACCAGCTTCGAGGAGCCGTATACGCTGGCCCGCAAGTTCGCCTCGCTCGATCACCTGAGCAACGGTCGCGCGGCGTGGAACATCGTGACCTCGTCGAATGCCGGCGACGCGCTCAACTTCAGCCGCACCGAACATATGGCGCGGACCGACCGCTACGAGCGCGCGCGCGAGTTTGTCGAGGTTTGCAAGGGCCTGTGGGACAGCTGGGCGGAAGACGCGTTTCCCCAGGACAAGGAGACTGGCCGGTTCACCGATCCGTCCAAGGTCCACCTGCTGAACCACAAGGGTCAGCATTTCCAGATCAAGGGTCCGCTGAACATCTCGCGCATGCCGCAGGGCTATCCCGTGTTGTTCATGGCGGGGCAGTCCGAGCCGGGTCGCGAATTCTCGGCGTCGACCGCCGAATGCCAGTTTGCGGTGACGCCCCACAAGGACGTCGCGATGAAGACCTACGCCGACATCAAGGGGCGCATGGCGAAATACGGCCGCACGCCGGATATGCTGAAGATCATGCCGGGGGCCGCCGTCTATGTGGCGAAGACGCGCCAGGAGGCCGAAGACCTGTTCGAGGAGATGCAGTCGAAGATCGCGCCGGTGCTGGGCGTCGCGTATCTCTCCAGCATCTGCGAGGCGGATCTTTCGAAATGCCCGATCGACGGGCCGCTGCCCGATCTGTCCTATCACACCGAAACCGGATCGAGCCGGCGCAAAATCATTTACGACATGGCGACGCGCGAGAACCTGACCATCCGCCAGACCTACGAGCGCGTGATGCCGACGGTCGGCCATGTGATGATGAAGGGCTCGCCGACCGACGTCGCCGACATGATGGAGGACTGGTACAAGAGCAAGGCCTGCGACGGCTTCAACGTTCACATTCCGCTGCAGCCGCTCGGCCTCAACAACTTCGTCGATCTGGTCGTGCCGGAGCTGCAGAAGCGCGGTGTGTTCAAGAAAGAATACGAAGAGGGCAGGACCCTGCGCGAGCGCCTGGGTCTGCCGATGCCGGCCAATCCGTTTTTCCCGGCGCAGAGCGTCGCGGCGGCGGAGTAGTCGCCGGCGCGTGTGGTGATGTCAGGGCAATGACAAAGGATTTCGGTGCCGGGCTGCTGTTTGCGGCCCTGGGACTCCTGCTCGCGGCATTGTCTTCGGCATATACGATCGGGACACTCGCCCAGATGGGCCCGGGATTTGTGCCGCTGGTGCTGGGCATCGTCATGGCGGCGCTCGGAGCGGCGCTGGCTTTCAAAGGGCGCGGTGGAGCAGGAGAGCATGTCCTGCGGCTACCTATTGCTCCTTTTCTCTGGATCGCCGCGGGCATTGCCGACTTTGCGCTGACGGTGGAGCGGGCAGGGTATGTGCCGGCCGCCACCCTTCTGCTTGGCGCATCGATTCTGGCCAGCCGCAAGCCGATCTCGAAATCGGTGCTCCTGGTCAGCGCGGCGATTGTGATTTTTTCGGGTGTCGTCTTTCTTAGGCTATTGGGACTTCCTATTGCCTGGATCGTTCTGTGAGCGATCTTGCGGCGCATCTGAGCATCGGTCTGTCGGTCGCGCTTTCGGTCGACAATCTCATCTACTGTTTTCTGGGTGCCCTGTTGGGGACCTTCATCGGCGTGCTGCCGGGTCTCGGTCCTGTAGCCACCATCG
Organism: Alphaproteobacteria bacterium; assembly: GCA_965279355.1. Classification (GTDB taxonomy): domain Bacteria; phylum Pseudomonadota; class Alphaproteobacteria; order CACIAM-22H2; family CACIAM-22H2. The sequence continues at coordinate 3,834,938 of OZ257155.1, forward strand.
CGATGCTGCTGCCGGCCACGTTCTATCTGGCGCCCAGTGGCGCGCTGATCATGCTGGCCGGGATTTACTACGGCGCCCAATATGGCGGATCGACGACGGCCATTCTGCTGAACATGCCGGGTGAATCGGCGTCGGTCGTGACCTGTCTCGACGGCTATGCGATGGCACAGCAGGGCCGCGCCGGCGAAGCCCTGGTCGTAGCCGCACTCGCCTCCTTCTTTGCGGGCTGCGTCGCGACCCTGCTGATGGCCATCGCGGCACCGGAACTGGCGCAGCTCGCCCGAAAATTCGGTCCGCCCGAGTACTTCGCACTGATGCTGTTGGGTATAACGCTTTCGGTTCTGCTCGCATCGGGCTCGACGCTCAAGGCGATCCTGATGATCATCCTGGGGCTGGCGCTGGGACTGGTCGGGCGTGATGTCACCTCCGGGGAGGCGCGGTTCACCTTCGGCATTCATGAGCTTGCGGATGGCATCGGCTTCGTGCCGGTCGCCGTCGGAATGTTCGCCATCGCCGAAGTCGTCCACAACCTCTCCACGGCCCAGCGGACCGAGGCGATAATGCGGATGTCGCCGCTGTTGGTCAGCCGGTCGACCTTGCGCGCAGCAGCACCCGCGACGGTCCGGGGCACGTTTATCGGATCACTGCTGGGACTGCTGCCCGGCGGTGGTGCGCTGGTGGCCTCCTTTGCAGCCTATGCGTTCGAGAAGTGGATATCACGCACCCCTGACCGATTCGGCAAAGGTGCCGTGGAAGGCGTCGCGGCGCCGGAAGCGGCGAACAACGCGGGTGCGCAAACGTCCTTCATTCCGCTGCTGACGCTCGGAATTCCGCCCAATGCGGTGCTGGCGCTGATGGCCGGCGCGATGATGATGCAGGGGATTCAGCCGGGGCCGAACGTGCTGACGGAGCGGCCGGAGCTGTTCTGGGGGCTGATCGTCAGCATGTGGTTCGGCAATCTCATGCTGGTCCTGATCAACCTGCCGCTGGTGGGGTTATGGGTTCGGATGCTCAGCCTGCCGTATTCTGTTCTTTATCTGCTGATCATTCTGCTGTGCTGTGTCGGCGTTTACAGCGTGAATAATTCGCCGTTCGAGGTTCTGCTGACGATCCTGTTTGCTGCGCTAGGTATCGTTCTCTATGCACTGGACTGCGAGCCGGCGCCGCTGATCCTCGGTTTCATTCTGGGCCCGCTGATCGAAGAATATTTCCGCCGGACCATGATCATCTCGGACGGCAGTTTCGCGATCTTTGCGAGCCGGCCGCTATCCCTCTTGTTGCTGGGTGCTGTCGGGGCGCTGGCAGTCTCGTATGTCGTGTTTGCGCGCCTCAAGCAGCGGACGTCTTTTGCCAATCGCCCGCATGACTGACCAAAAACCAGGCCGACGCGGAGGCCGTTCGAAAACATGCACGGCAGCGTGCGGGAATCACGACGACGTCGGCGTCCTTCTTGGCACGCGCTTGGCATCTAAATCGGCTCATTAAAGCTGCTGAAGGAGCATCATCGTGTTTCAGGCGTTGAGAACAAGAAACGTTCTGCTGGCAGCTTTGTCGGCCGTTGTCCTTATGAGCGCACCGGCCGCAGCGCAGGACTGGCCGACGAAGCCTATCCGTTACGTCATCCCGTTCCCGCCCGGAGGGACGCAGGACGTCATCGCCCGGATTGTCACCCCGAAGATTTCGGAAATTCTGGGCCAGCCCATCATCATCGAAAACAGGCCCGGTGCTGCCGGGGTTGTCGGCGCAGATATCGTTGCCAAGGCGAAATCGGACTCGCATGTCGTCCTGATGACCAGTCTGGCGCCGATTGCCTTCGCTCCGGCGATCGAAAAGAACCTGCCCTACGATCCGGTCAAGGATTTCACGCATGCAGCCAGTCTGGGCCTCGTGCAACAGGTGCTGATTGTCGGCGCCGAAGTCAAAGCGGCAAAGGTGGCGGATCTGGTTGCCATGGCGAACGGGCCGGCGGGCCCCGTCGCGTTCGGATCGAGCGGGAACGGCTCTGTCAGTCACCTCATGCTTGAGAAATTCCGTCAAGCTGCGAAGGCAAACCTGAAGCATGTTCCCTATCGCGGTGCTGCTCCTGCAATGAACGATGTGATCGCATCGGTCATCCCGGCTGCCTTCGACGGTCTGCCATCGGCCCTTCCGTTCGCGAAAGCGGGTCAGGTCAAGGTGCTGGCGGTCGCGGGGCGGACCCGAAGCGACGCCTTGCCCAACGTGCCGACTCTGGTCGAACTCGGCTATCCCGAGATGGTGGTCTATAGCTGGTTCGGTATCGCGCTGCCTGCGGATTCACCCGCCGCGGCCGCGGCCAAATTGAACGCCGCCGTGGCTAGAGCGATGCAGGATCCCACGATCAAGGCTCGCTATGCGGAGCTGTCGATCGATGCCTCGCTGATGAGCCAGGCCGAGATGACGTCGTTCGTCACCAAGGAAATTGCCACCTGGAAACCGCTCATCGCCGGACTCAATCCGTAAAAGAGAACTGCGATGTCTTCATCATTGTCCGGCAGGACCTATGAATGCCGGGTCGACAAGTTTGCCATGGCGTCTCCCGGCGATATGTCCGGCCTCGAAGCTCTGTTCCGTTCCAAGGCGATTTTGCCGCGTGACATTATCGGCGTCGTGGCCAAAACCGAGGGCAATGGCAAGGTCAACGATTTCTCGCGGCCGTTTGCTCTCGGGCGCTTTCGGGCGCTGATTGCCGGCGCCGCGCGATGGTCTGAGCGCGAACTGGACAGACATGTCTCGTTCATCATGTCGGGCGGCTGCGAGGGGATCATCGCCCCGCATGCCGTGATCTTTTCCCGGCGTGCAACAGCATCAAGTCAGGTGACGCAGGGCAAACGGCTGGCGATGGCATGTGCCAGAACACGAACCATCAAGCCGGAGGAAATCGGTACGCCGGCACAGTCCCTGCTCGTTGCGGCGGCTGTCTCGAAGGCCATGCGTGAGGCGCTGATCGACAACGATAGTGATGTGCATTTTGCCTTCGTAAAGGGCCCGCTTCTGACGGCGGAGAAGATCGGCGACGCGACACGGCGGAAAAAAGCGACCATAACCAACAGTGCCGATGCTTCGATTGTCTATTCCAATGGCGCGTCGGCGCTGGGTGTCGCGCTGGGTGTCGGCGATATCCGCAGGGGCAAGGTCACGCAGGATACGATCTGCCGCGACGCTACCGTCTATACATCGCGCAGCGGTGCTTCGGCTGGCATCGAGCTCGATCATTGTGAGATTTTGCTGTTCGGCAATTCCCGCCGTACCCGCTCGGCTTTCGTGTCCGGTCATCACGAACTTGCCGATCTCATCGATGCCTCCGGAATTCGCGAGGCTCTGGCGTCGGTGGGTGGAGCCGCGCCGCTTTGCGCCTTTGCCAAGGGGCATATTCCGGTGGATAGCCGGGTGCGCGGCTGGCGTACCACCTTGCTGAGCGATTCCGATCTTGGCACGCGTCCGGCACGCGCCGTGCTTGGGGCGGTGGTCGCATCGATCACCGGCGATCCGGCCGTCTACGTGTCCGCCGGTCTTGGATTTCATGAGGGGCCACCGGGCGGCGGCTCACTGGCAGTAATTGGCCGCGTCGCATGACGAAGGGAGAGAAACAATGGCAGCGATGACATTCGATCCGGTCCAGAAGGCGTTCCTCGATGGCATGCCCAAGGCGGAGCTTCATCTGCATATCGAGGGGACGTTGATGCCGGCCCTGCGCTTGAAGATGGCACAGCGCAACAAGATCGACATTCCCTACAAGACGGTGGCGGACGTCCGCGCGGCCGAGCAGTTCGTGGCGCCCGATGCGCCGACCTATCTCCGGCTGTTCCTGAAGCACTACTTCGACGGCATTGCGGTGATGCGGACGGCAGAGGATTTCTACGAGCTGACGGTCGAGCATTTGACCCGGTGCCGGGACGAGAACGTCGTCTACACCGAGATCATGGTCGACCCGCAGGCCCATACCGAGCGCGGCGTGCCGTTCGCGGCGGTCATGGAAGGACTGACCGCTGGGCGGAACCATGCCCGCGAAAATCTCGGCGTCGAGAGCATCGTCATCATGTGCATCAATCGCGACAAGTCGCTGGAGAGCGCGCAGAAGATGTTCGAGGACGCCAAGCAATTCCGCGCCGACATCACCGGCCTCGGCATGGATTCAGAGGAGGCCGGGCACCCGCCGCTTAAGTTCCAGGATGTCTATGACCGCGCGCGGGTCGACGGTTACCGTCTGACCGCGCATTGCGATGTCGATCAGGTGAACGCCGTGCAACATATCTGGTGGTGTCTCGACGGACTTAAGGTCGACCGCATCGATCACGGCATCAACGCGATCGAAGATCCCCGCCTGGTCGAGACGCTGAAGGAGCGGGCGATCTGCATGACGCCCTGCCCGACCTGGCGCACCGTCGATACGACGCCCCGGCGCGTCGATCGCATCCGCACCATGTTCGATCTCGGCCTGTCGGTAACGGTGAATACCGACGATCCCGGCATTTTCGAGAGCGGCACGATGGGGACGATGCTGGCGCCCGTTGCGGCGGCGGGAAAATTCACCGACGCTGAGATGGCACGATTGATGATCAACGCCTTCGCCGGCTCCTGGCTGCCGAAGGAAAAGCGCGAGGCTTATATCGATCGCGTAAATGAATACACGAAGCAGAAAGCGCGCGCGGCTTAACCGGTCGCGGCGATCTCTTTCCGGTATTCGTAGAACTTGTTGAACTTGCGGAGCAGGAACTGACCCGACGTGATTTCCGGCATCGCTTCGAACCGGGAGTCAAAATTCGGATCGAAGAAGCACGGGATCGAGTAGCGCTTGCGGCCGGAACGGTTGACCACGCGGTGCAGCGGCGACTTGATCCTGTCTCCGGTCAACTCCGCGACCATGTCGCCGATATTGATGACAAACGCATCGGCGCGCGGCGGCACCGGTACGATCTCGCCGTCGGAGGAACGCACCTCGAGGCCGCCATTGGCGTCCTGCGCAAGAATAGTGAGGAAACCGTAATCCTTGTGCTCGGCCGCGCCGAATTCCTTTTCCGCGACGTTGCTGTCGGGCGGATAGTGAAACAGACGCATGAAGGCGACCGGCTTGGTGTAGAGCGCGCGCAGCTTCGCCGGCTCCATACCAAGGCAGAGTGCGAGCGGTCCCAGCAGGCGGTCGCCAAGGCCCATGATCGCGTTGAAGTATTTTTCCACCGGTTCGCGGAAGCCCGGCAGATCCGGCCAGCGATTGACGCCGTGCAGCGGCTTTTCCGCGATGATATCGGGGTCGTCTGGCGTCAATGCGAGACCGAGGTTGAAGCTTTCCTTCAGGTCCGGCTTGTTGCCCGGGTAGTGGCTGTTATGCATCGGCGCGTAGCCGCGATTATTCTTGTCGATGCGGATGGCCATCCGTTGTTCCAGCGGCAGCTCGAAGAAGCGCTTGCTGGCCTCGAAGGCGCCGTTGATGACGTCCTGCGGCACGCCGTGATCGATCACCTGCAGGGCGCCCCAGCTCTCCAGCGCCGGCAGAAAATCCTTGATGACTGTCCGGTCGCCGTCCTTGGCACCATCGGTGATCGGGGCAAGGCTGACGACGGGAATTTCGACCATGGCATTCCTCTGGAGAGGCTGTACAAAAGATGGAATATTTACGCAGGTTCCATGCCAATCCGTCAATGATTGCGCTTTCCAACTAGTTGCTCCATATCGGTAACAGCGGATATGCCTATGAAAATCGCCATTCCCGACCTGATCTCCAATTCGTATTTCCCGGTCATGGCCGCCGTCGAGCTCGGAATGTTCAGGGAGGAAGGGCTGAAGGTCGATCTGGAACTGGTCGTTCCGGTCGAGAATGCGCTCAACAGCCTCAAGGACGGCAGCCTCGAATTTCTCGGCTGCTCCTCGCATCTGGTGGTCGGCGGGTTCCCGGAATGGCAGGGCGCCAGGCTGCTCTGCGCGCAGTCGCAGCATATGTACTGGTTCCTGGTGTTGCATAAGGACTTTCAGGCCCAGCGCGGCGATCTCGCGGCGCTTAAGGGCAAGCGGATCGGCGCGGCCCACTGGATCGCCATGACGCTCAGGCAGCTTCTGGCGGAAGCCGGCATCGATCCGGAGAAGGACGGCATACAGATCGCGCCGATCCCCGGCGCGCACGGTGCCGGCATGAGCTTTGGTGTGATGGCGGCGCAAGCGCTGGAAGACAAGCGGGTGGACGGGTTCTGGGCCAACGGTATGGGGGCCGAGCTCGCGGTGCGTCGCGGCATCGGCACGGTTGTGCTCGATGCGCGCCGCGACAAAGGCACCCCGGACTACACGATGGCCTCCCTGGTCACGTCCGACCAGCTGATCCAAAAATCGCCGGAGACGGCGGCGGCAGCCGTGCGCGCCGTCATCAAGGCGCAACGGGCATTGCAGCAGAATGTCGAACTGGCCGGTGAGATCGGCCGGCGCATCTTCCCGAAAGTTGAGGCCGATCTCATCGTCGATATCGTGCGGCGCGACCTGCCGTATTACACGCCGGCGATTTCCCGCGATGCCATCGACCGCATGGTCCGTTTTTCGCAAGCCTCCGGCATCCTCAAGCGCACGCCGTCCTACGAGGACATCGTCGCGACGCAATTCCAGCCGTTATGGGGCTGATCAACACCAGGTGTCACCATGTCCGATCATCCGAGCTTTCTGATCGATCAACTGCCGAAATGTGAACTGCACATCCACATCGAAGGCAGTCTGGAGCCCGAGCTGATGTTCGCTCTGGCGACCCGCAACAGGATCAAGCTGCCGTTTGATTCGGTCGAGGCGGTCCGCCGGGCCTACCAGTTCACGCAGCTTCAGGATTTCCTGGATATCTACTATCAGGGCATGTCCGTCCTGATCACCGAGCAGGATTTCTTCGATCTGGCCTGGGCCTATCTCGAGCGGGCGAAGGCGGACAATGTCCGGCATGTCGAGATGTTCTTCGATCCGCAAGGGCATACAGCCCGAGGCATCGGGTTCGAGACCGTAGTAAACGGCCTGCACCGTGCCTGTACGGAAGCGGCCACGAAGCTTGGCGTACAGGCGAGCCTGATCATGTGCTTCCTGCGCCATCTCAGCGAAGCCGATGCCGAGACGACCCTGGATCAGGCCCAGGCGCATAAAAGCCGCATCATCGGCGTTGGGCTCGATTCCTCCGAGCGGGGCTTTCCGCCCAGCAAGTTCCGGAACGTCTTCCGCCGCGCCAGGGACATGGGGTTCCATCTTGTGGCACATGCCGGCGAGGAGGGGCCGCCGGACTACGTCTGGGAAGCCCTGGATGTGCTCGGCGTGGAACGCATCGATCACGGCAACCGCGCAATGGAGGACGATGCTCTCGTCATGCGGCTCGCCCGCGACAAGATCCCGCTGACCGTCTGTCCGCTCTCGAACCTCAAACTGCAGGTGGTGAAGGATCTCCGCCAGCATCCGCTGCGCACCATGATGGAGAAGGGTCTGCGTGTGACCCTGAATTCAGACGATCCCGCCTATTTCGGGGGGTACGTCGGCGATAATTACCGGGCGATGCAGTCCGCGCTTGGTCTGAGCCGCGACGAGATGATTGGCATCGCGCGCAACAGCTTCGTGGCGTCGATCATGCCCGACGCCGAAAAGAAGCGCGCTTTGGCTGAGTTCGACACAGCCGTTGTATCGCTGCGGCCCTGAGCCGCGCTTACGCCGGCTCCTGATGGTTGACCAGCGCCTGCTTTAGCCGGGCCGACACTTTGCGGCAGTAGTCGTTGTAGACAACGGATGTCCGGTACTCGTCGGTCCGCGGATACGGCGCTTCGATCGCGAAATCATCCAGGATCTGCCCGGGCCGGGCGCTCATCACCACGATCCGGTTCGACAGGAAGACCGATTCATAGACGCTGTGCGTGACGAAGATTACGGTCAGGTCCTTCTGTGCGAACACGTCGAGCAGCTCGAGGCTGAGATTCGTGCGCGTGATCTCGTCAAGTGCGGCGAACGGCTCGTCCATCAGCAGGATCTTCGGCTTGCGGATAAGGGCGCGGGCGATCGACGTGCGCATCTTCATGCCGCCGGAGAGCTGCCGGGGATACGAATTGGCGAAGCTTGTGAGGCCGACCTGGGCAAGACCGTCCATCACCTGGTCGCGGGCTTTCTCCCGGCTGACACCAGCCAGCTTCAGCGGCAGGTAGACATTCTCGAAGACGGTCCGCCAGGGGAGCAGCGTCGGCTCCTGAAAGACGACCCCGATCGATCGCTCGGGCTTTCCCGAGGAATCGTAACGGGCCTGCGGCCAGTCGATGGTTCCTTCGGATGCCGTGGACAGCCCGCCAACGAGGTTCAGCAACGTGGATTTGCCGCAGCCGGAGGGACCCAGAAGACTGAGAAACTCACCGGCCTGGATCGTCAGACTGACATCCGACAGCGCCACGACATTATTGTCGAAGCGCTTGGACACATGATTGATCTGCAGGAGCGGCTTGTCCTGCGGCCCGTGGCCGGTGTGATCGGCCGGTTTGGTCATGACCTCGCTCATGGTTGGCTCACGACTCCCGCTTCACGGCACTGTCATGCCAGCTGGCCAGCATGAAATGCGTCAGGCCGGCGACGGCCAGGAACAGCAGGATTCCCGTGACGGTAATGAGGAACAGGGCCGCGAACATCCGCGGAATCTCGAGCTGAACGCCCGACAGCAGGATCTGAAAGGCAAGCCCGGCGCCACGGCCGCCGGTTCCCGCGACGAATTCCGCGACCACCGCGCCGATCAGCGACAGGCCGCTGGAAATACGCAATCCTGCGAAGAAGAAGGGCATCGCGGTCGGGATGCGCAGGAACAGCAGATTCTGCATCCGCGATGCATCGTTGATCATGAACAGATTCTGATGCCCCCGATCGATGCTGCGCAGGCCGATGGTCGTATTCGAGATGATCGGGAAGATCGCGATCACCGTGGCACAGATCGTCAGCGCCACCTGCGTGTTCTTGACCAGGATAATGATCAGCGGGGCAACCGCGACGATCGGCGTGACCTGCAGGATGATCGCGTAGGGAAAGAAGCTCCGCTCGATGATCGGGCTCTGGACGAAAATGAAGGCGATCAGTGTCCCGAGGACGACGGCCAGGGCCAGGGCCGTCAGGGTGACCCGCATGGTCATCCACAGGGCAAAGAACAGGGTCGGGGCCTCTTCGATCAGCGCCTGCCAGATAGCGCTGGGGGCCGGGAACAGATAGTTGGGGATTGCAAATATCCGGCAGAGGGTTTCCCACAGCACCAGAATGATCAATCCGACCGCAATCGGCGGCAGGATCACAAGCATTCGTTCCTGAAATTTCACGTGATTCTCGATGTTTAGTGACACGCTGACCGTGCAAGTAAATCCCGCCACTGCAATTTTGGGGCCTCACCACGGACGCTAGCGGTACGTGTCGAATTTAACGACCACCCGGTTTTGTGATGGTGATTCATGCGGCACATATCCTAGAGTTACAGCGCCTCAAGTTTAAAGCAAAGTGCCTTGATGTGGTCTGGGTCTTGCTTTGGTTTGCCACCCCGCACACGGATCCCGTGGCGGACTGAATCAGATGCTTTCAGCTAATCGGAGGTTTTGATGAAGAACGTTTCCCGACGTACGGTGATCGCCGGCGCCGCCGCGATCGGCACAGCCGCGATCATCCGGCCCCGCGGCGCGCGTGCGGCGACCAAGGTCCGAGTGATGACCAACTGGTTTGCCGAGGCGGAGCACGGCGGCTTTTATCAGGCCGTCGCGGCCGGCATCTATGAGAAGGCCGGCGTTGACGTCGAACTGCGTCCCGGCGGCGGCGGGCTCAACCCGATGCAGCTGCTGATCGGCGGCGAGACGGATGTCGCGATGAGCTACGACATCCAGATCATGCAGAGCCGCGAAAAGGGCGTGCCGGTGAAGGCGATTTTCACCAGCTACCAGTATGACCTGATCGGGCTGATGGCGCGCCCCGACGTGAACTCCCTGGCTGACGTGAAGGGCCGCAAGGTCTTCTTCGGGCCCAGCGGCTACACAACCTACTGGCCGTGGCTGAAGAAGAAATACGGCTACACGGACGACATGGCCGGCGTGAAAGGCCCGAATCTCGCGACGTTCCTGACCGATCCGACGTCCTGCGTCATTGGGTACAGCACCTCAGAGCCGTACGTTGCGATGCAGCAGGGACTGCAGACGAAATTCTTCCTGTTTGGGCAGAACGGTTATCCGACCTACGGCAACACGATGGCGGCGCTCGACGCATTCATCGCCAAGGAGCCCGACGCCTTGATGCGCTTCACCAAGGCGACGCAGGAAGGCTGGAAGGCCTACATGGCGAACCCGACGGCGGGCAATGAACTCATCAAGAAGATGAATTCGAAGATGCCCGACGGTCAAATCGAGTTCACCATCAAGAAGATGAAGGACGACAAGGTACTTGACGCCGGCGAGGGCGCCACGCTGGGCATCGGCAGCATGACCGAGGCGCGCTGGAAGACGATCCGCGACTTTATGGTCGAGTCGGGCTTCCTGAAGCCGGAAACCGATCACACTCAGGCGCTCACGACCCAGTTCATCAAGGGCGTGCGGGTGACGATGTAAGGCACGGTCGGGCTGGCAACAGCCTGACCTTTCAAGCTCGCAGCGACGCGGAACAGGCGAGCCGCCCGTTCCGCGTCGGCTGCTCCCGACGACGAAATCGTGATTCCGTTCGCATATTTTTTGATCCGGCCCTGCCTAAAATGTGGCTGCGCTGATTGCATCGCGCTATCGTCAGTTGGCAATCACAACCATTCTCCTGCCGGCGGGCTCGTGTAGGGGCCTGGCGGTGACGGGCAACCATCGTACGGCGTGAACGCCGTTTCAAAGTACAGGCAGGACCATGGAATACAGACGTTTGGGTAGCAGCGGCATCAAGGTGTCGCCTCTCTGCCTCGGGACGCAGATGTTCGGTGCGCCGGCCAGCGCGGACGCTTCGGCGAAAATGATCGACCGCGCCCGCGAGGCGGGTGTGAACTTCATCGACACCGCTGACGCCTATGCCGGCGGTGAATCGGAGCGCATCGTCGGCGCTGCGATCAAGAAGGATCGCGGCCAGTGGATTCTGGCGACCAAGGGCGGTCTGCCGACCGGCAAGGGTCCGAACGGCAACGGGACGTCGCGGCACTGGGTGTATCAGGCCGTCGATGCCAGTCTCGCGCGCCTCGGCACCGACTACATCGATATCTACTATCTGCAGGTCGAAGATCCTGGCACGCGTCTGGAAGAAACGGTTGGCGCCTTCGCCGACATGATGAAGGCCGGCAAGATCCGCTATTTCGGTCTGTCGAATTACAAGGCCTGGCGCGTCGCCGAGATCTGCAACATAGCCGACAAAATGCATGTCGATCGCCCGGTGGTCAGCCAGCCGAGCTACAACGCCGCCAACCGGACACCTGAGGTCGAGCACCTGTCCGCCTGCGATTATTACGGCGTTGGTGTTGCCGTCTCCAGTCCGCTCGCACGCGGCGTGTTGACCGGCAAGTACAGGCCGGGTGCCGCCGCGCCCGCCGATACGCGGGTCGCGCGCAACGATCAGCGCATGATCACGACCGAGTATCGCCAGGAGACGATGGTTCTGGCACAGAAGATCCAGGAGCATGTGAAAGGGCGCGGTGGCATGACGGCCGGTCAGTTCGCCACCCTATGGGTGCTCAATAATCGTTTCGTGACGTCGGCCATCGCCGGTCCACGGACCGACGAGCAATGGGCAGAGTATCTGGGCGCCCTGCAGCACAGGTTCACGGCCGAGGACGAAGCTCTGGTGAACGCTATCGTGCCGCCGGGCACGGTCTCGACCTATGGCTACAACGATCCCGTTTTCCCGATTGAGGGACGGGTGGCCCGTAACGCCTGACTATTCCCGACGATCTATTTTTAGAGAAGACCGCGTTGCAGTTTTGGCAATGCGGTCGCTGCGTGCTGAGGTTTTGAGCGCGATACGCCGGTAAATCCGGTCGACCCTCCGGAAGAAATCACCACGCGTGGCGCAGGACTTGCTTCGTCTGCGCGGCATCTTCCGAAGAATCGAGGGTCAGATCTTGCGCAAGAAGTTCCATTTGTCCTGGTTCACCAACTTCTCGCCCGACGAATGGAATGCACCGTTTGCTTCGGCTGGCGGAAAGCCGTGGGACGGCAAGTTCTATATCGAGTTCGCGCAGGCGCTGGAGCGCGCGTGCTTCGACTACATCATGCTGGAGGACACGCTGATGCTGTCCGAGGCCTACGGCCACAACACGCAGCGGCTGCTGGCGCGCGGCATCACGGCGCCCAAGGGCGATCCAGTGCCGCTGGCGGCGGTGATCGCCGCCGCGACATCGAAGATCGGTGTCGTGGCGACGATGTCGACCCTGGGCTATCCGCCGTTCCTGCTGGCGCGACTGAGTTCCACCGTCGACTCGCTGGCGAACGGCCGCTTCGGCTGGAACATCGTCACCAGCGGCGAGGACGCCGCCGCGCAGAATTTCGGCCTGGATAAGCTGCCGCCGCGCGAACTCCGCTACGACATGGCCGACGAGTATATGGATGTCGTCAACCAGCTGTTCGATTCCTGGGACGACGGCGCCATCGTCATGGACCGCAAGACCGAGACTTACGCCGATTTCAGCAAGGTCAAGCCGATCAATTTCGAGGGCAAATACTTCAAGTGCCGCGGCCCGCTCAACACCGTGCCGTCGCCGCAGCGCCGCCCGACTTACGTCCAGGCCGGTGGTTCGCCGCGCGGCCGTACCTTCGCGGCCAAGCATGCGGATTCCGTCATCGCGCTTGGCAACGGCGTCGAGGCGATGAAGAAGTATCGCAACGATGTGCGGGCCAAGGCCGAGCAGGCCGGCCGCAATCCCGATGACTGCAAGGTGCTGTTTCTGGCCGCCCCGGTTCTGGGCGAGACGGAGGCCGAGGCGCGCGCCGCCTATGAACGGGGCATGAATTCGCAGCTCTTCATCGATCGCACCCTGCTGCTGATGTCGGCGATCACCGACATCGACTTTTCGAAATTCGATCTCGACAAGCCCTTGCCGCCGCTGACCACCAACGGCGAGTCCGCGTCCCTCGACCGGTTTGCCCAGCCCGGCAGCGGTAAGACCTTGCGGCAGCTGGTCCGCGACAACGGCACGCAGAGTGCCGTCGAGCTGATCGGCACGCCGGATCAGGTTGCCGAGAAAATGGGAGAAGCGATGGATGCCGTCGGCGGCGACGGGTTCCTCATCAAGCACCCGTTCAACCTGATCAGCCGTCGCTTCATCACCGAGATCACCGACGGCCTGGTGCCGGCCCTGCAAAAGCGCGGTCTGGTGCGGACCGAATACAAGGGTGAGACGCTCCGCGAAGTGCTTCGCGAGTTCTAATTCCGATCAGTCGAACATCGCGACGCAGTCGATCTCGACATTGACGCCCTTGCGGTGCGGCGTGCCGCCGATGCAGGTGCGCGTGACCTTCTCGCCTTTCAGGAACTCGGTGAAAGCCTCGTTGAATTTTGGAAAGTCTTCTGTGTTGCGTAGGCACACCCGCATGTTGACCACATTGGCGAAGGTGGCGCCGCCGGCGGTCAGTACGCCCTGAAGATTGGTCAGGGTCTGTTTCGTCTGCTCCTGAATATCGGTCGAGACGACTTCGCGCGTCTTGGGGTCGAGAGGACCCTGCCCGGACACGAACAGCATGTTGCCGAACCGGATACCCTGGGCGAGCGGGGACGGGGTCGACTGATTGGTGAAGCCGGTTGTGGGGGCGGTCGCTGACGTGACGATCTGCTTGGGCATCTTCTGTGTCCTTTTACTTAGGGCTTGGGCATGACATGGCCGCAGCTCTTGCATGTGCGGGCTTCTTCCGAGTCGAAGAAATTGGCGTAGGCCTTCGACACGGGGTCGAGCTGGTAGTCATGGACGATGAATTTCTCCTCATGGAGGAACACATCGCATTTCGGGCAGTACCATTGGAACCGGTCGATCTCGCCCGGTCTGCGCTGCCGCTCCATCACCAGCAGATAGGCGTCGGGCGGAAACCGCGGCGAATGCGGGACGTTGGCGGCGGTAAAGACCAGCTCGCCCTGCTTCAGGACCTGAATCTCCTCCTTCCCGTCGGGGTGACGGAAATGGAGGTTCATCTGTCCCTTGATCATGAACATCATCTCGTCGCTGGGATCGAGATGGAACTCGCTCCGGTACTCGCGGCCGCGCGCCACGAAGGCCAGCGCATGCGGCGTCTGCCACAACACCTTGACCCGCTTCCCGGTTCTGGCGAGTTCATCGCCAACCGCCATCAGATCGGCCACAGGCATCGGCAGCATCGGTTTCTCCCGTTATTCCGGAAGGATCATAGGGCGGTGTGAGAAAATCGCCAGACCGTTGAGCGGGCCGTGCCTGGCGTATCAGGGGCCGATTTCGACATCCGGTTCGGATGCGCTGCGGCGGGTGCGGCCGACGCTGCGATGATCCAGGGCGATGCTCTTGATGACCGCATAGATCGGCCGGCCCGGCTGCAGGCCAAGCCGGTCGATGGTCAGCCGCGTGACCCGGGCGATCAGCGGCGCGCCGTTGAGATCCAGCCGCACATCGACAATGGCTCCGTCCACCGGACCAAGCTCCGACACGGTTCCGGGGAGGATATTCAGGGCGCTGAGTCCTTCCGGCGGCTGAATGGCGAGCAGCACATCGCGCGCCCGGATATGCACCCGCACCGGCGCGCCGACGGGAAGGTCCATGCCCTGGACCTTGAGCATTCCCGCCTGCGACTGCAGGACGGTGAGACCGTATCGGGTGTCATGCGCGCTGATCTGCGTTTCCAGGACCGCGCCGGATTCATACCGCCCGGTCATCGGGAACAGGTCGAGCCGCCCCATCACATCGGCGACGTCACCGGCAGCGGCCACCTTGCCGTCGGAGAGCAGCACCATCGTCGTGGCGAGACGCGTGACCTCGGAGATCGCGTGGCTCACATAGACGATCGGTACCTGCATCTCGTCGCGCAGGCGCTCGATATAGGGAAGGATCTCCGACTTGCGGCCTTCGTCGAGTGAGGCCAGCGGTTCGTCCATCAGAAGAAGGCGCGGGCTCGCCAGCAGGGCGCGGCCGACGGCGACGCGCTGCTTTTCGCCGCCGGACAGCAGACCCGGCCGGCGGTCGAGGAGATGCGCCAGATCGAGAAGCACCACCACGCGGTCGAGGTCTTCCCGCCGCTCCTGTTTGGGTGTGAACCAGCGCCCGTAGAGCAGGTTCTGGCGCACCGTCAGATGCGGAAACAGCCGCCCTTCCTGAAAGACGTAGCCGATGCGCCGTCTGTGTTTGGGAACATCGATGCCGCGCCCGGTATCGAGCAGTGTCTCGCCATCGACGACGACACGCCCGTGATCGGCGCGGACGAGTCCGGCGATGATGTTCACCAGAGACGTCTTGCCGGCCCCGGACCGTCCGAACAGCGCGGTCAGCCGTCCCTTGCTCTCGAACCGTGCGTCGAGCTGGAAGGTGCCGAGACGATGGCGGATGTCGATGGAAAGACTCATGTGTCGCCGAGCCTGCGGCCGACCCGACGGGCCAGAAATTCGGATGCCAGCAGTGCCAGCATCGACAGCACGATCGAGATCGCAGTCAGTCGCAATGCACCGGCATCGCCGCCCGGCACCTGCGTAAAGGTATAGATCGCGGAGGGCAGGGTCTGCGTTTCACCGGGAATGTTCGAGACGAAGGTGATGGTGGCGCCGAACTCGCCCATCGCCTTGGCGAAGGACAGGATCATGCCGGCAATGATTCCGGGCAGGATCAGCGGCAGCGTGATCGTCAGGAAGACCCAGACCGGGTGCGCGCCCAGCGTGCCGGCGGCGTCTTCCAGCCGGCGATCGACGGTCTCGATGGACAGCCGGATCGCGCGCACCAGCAGCGGAAAACCCATGATGGCGCAGGCCAGGGCGGCGCCGGTCCAGCGGAACGCGAAGACGATGTCAAACTGCGATTCCAGAAACGCCCCGATCGGTCCGCGGCGGCCGAAGAGAAGAAGAAGGATATAGCCGGTGACGACCGGCGGCAGGATCAACGGCAGATGCACCAGGCCGTTGAGGATCGACAGCCCCCAGAACCGGCCGCGCGCCAGAACGAAAGCGATCGCGATCCCGAACGGCAGGCTCGCGACCATCGCCCAGAAGGAAACGCGCAGACTGAGAAGAACGGCGTCCCATTCCGCCGGGGACAGGGCCTCAAACATCGGCCGATACGGATAATGGCAACAGAGCGCTCAGGAGATGCCGCCTGTCCGGATGGGCGCGAGCACGGCAAAGCCCTGCTTCTCAAAAAACGCGCGCGCTGGGACCGACTTGAGATAGGCGAGGAAGGCTGCGGCATCAGGGTTTCGGCTACCGGAGGTCTGCGCGACTGGGTAGACGATGGCCGGATGCGTGTTTTCGGGAAATGCGCCGACGATCTTCACGCCGGGCTCGGCCGTCGCGTCGGTCTGATAGACGATGCCGAGCGGCGCCTCGCCGCGCGAGACCAGCAGCAGGGCCGCGCGGACATTCTCCGACTGCGCCACCTTGTCCTGCACGGCGGTCCAGACACCCAGCGCTTCCAGTGCGGCCTTTCCATATTTCCCGGCCGGCACGGCGCTCACATCCGCCATTGCCAGCCGTCCGGTGCCGAGCAGGCCCGCCAGATTGAATCCCGGCGCGATCATGGCTGTCGCGGTTGAGTCCTTCGGGGCCACCAGAACGATCCGGTTGCCCAGAAGACTGGAGCGCGTGTCGACCCTGATCAGGCTTCGCTGCTGGAGATAATCCATCCAGTCCAGATCGGCGGAGATGAACAGATCGGCGGGCGCACCCTGTTCGATCTGGCGGGCCAGCGCGGAACTGGCCGCATAGGAGATCGCGACCGGTTTCTTCGTTTCCTGCTGCCACTGCGCGGCGATGTCATCCAGGGCGGTCTTGAGGCTGGCGGCGGCGAAGATGACAGGGCGGCTGCTCTGTGCTTCAGCCGGATAGACCGCAATGAAGAACAGGGCGGCTGCGAGACCCAGCAGCAGGCCGCGTTTGCCGGTATCCATAAGTCGTCCTTTCCAGCGATATATGTAGAAAAATATAACGCCTGATCAACGCGGGCAAGCGCTATATCCGACTGGATATAGTGATCTATTGCGCCGCTTTTCGTCTGGCGGGCCGCCGCATCGCGGCTTCGAGCCTGGCCAGAGGCCTGGCCGAAACGCTCAGGGCGTGCGCCTCGATTTCCCTGTATTTGCGGACGAGATCGCGGCCGAAGGCGGTGAGCTTCGCCCCGCCGCCGCCGCGGCCGCCGTGTCCGGCGGTGGTCACCGGCTCCTTGAACAAACGGTTGAGGTCGGCCACCAGCAGCCAGGCGCGGCGATAGGACATCTTCATCGCGCGTCCGGCGGCCGAGATCGATCCGGTTTCCTCGATATGTTCGAGCAGGCGGATCTTTCCCGGCCCGATGGCGCTGGTCGGGGAGAACTCCACGCGAATGATCAGTCTCGGCATCGGCGGACTATAATCCGGGCGGTTCGCATTTGACAGATGGCGGCGGCGGCACCTAACCTTTTCGCTCTCTACAAACGGCGGCGAACGTCCCATCAGGACAAGGTTCGTCCTGAGGGAAGGACGTCTCTCTTCATGCTTTCACGCGACACCATCAAGTTGCCCGGTAACCGTTCGCAGATTGTATTTCGCGCCGGGAAGGGGCCGCTCGTCGTCTGGCTGCATGGACTGCACGGTGTCCGCGACAACGATCCCGTCATCGCCCGCCTCGCCGAGACGAATACGGTCATCGCGCCGCTGGCGCCCGGCTTCAACGATGTGGACGAGCTCGACGCGCTGCCGACCATCCACGATCTGGCCCTGCACTACGACGATGTGTTCGAAGCACTCTGGCTGGATGGTGCCACGGTCATTGGCCATTCCTTCGGTGCCATGATCGCGGCCGAACTGGCCGCGCATTTTCCCCGGCGGGTGAAGCGTCTTGGGCTGATCTCCCCGTTCGGGTTGTGGAACGACGATCATCCGGTCGCCGACCTGTTTGCGACGCCGTATGCGGCCATCGACACGATCCTGTGGAAGGCTGGCGTCGCTTCCGGGCCGGCGATGGCGGTGAAGCCGGACCCGACCAATGTCGAAAGCACGGTCGCGGCGGCGCAGGGCATGACGGCGGTTGCCAAGTTCCTGTGGCAGATCCCCGACAGAGGCTTGCGGCGCCGTCTGTACCGCGTGGCTGCCGAGACGCTCATCGTGTTCGGCAAGGACGACGGCATCGTGCCGGCCTTCTATGCCGGTGAGTTCAAATCGCTGATCAGGGGTGCGCGGCAGGCCGTCATTCCCGACGCCGGTCACATGGTTCCCTATGAGAAGACGGATGAGGTCCTGACCGAACTGCGGTCGATCATCGGCGCTGAAGTGGCCGCCTGAAACTACGCAAACGCCTGCCAAGAGAATCACAATGACCGATCACACGCACGATCTTCGCCGCCGCAGCTGGGTGCCGTCCGCCGACGGTCATGCGGAGTTTCCGATCCAGAATCTTCCGCTCGGCGTGCTCTCTCCGGCGGGACAGAAACCGCGCGGTGGCGTGGCGATCGGCGATTTCATCCTGGATCTCGGCGCCGCTTTGGAACGCGGCCTGTTTTCCGGGGCCGCCAAAGCCGCCGCGGAAGCGGCCGCCGGGTCGAGGCTCAATCCATTCCTGGCGCTGGGCGCTGGGGCGAGGCGCGCCCTGCGTAATCGGCTGGTTGAACTCCTCGATGCCGACAGCGCCGAAGGCAAGACGGCGCAGACATCGGCAAAAGACATCCTGCACAAGGCGTCGGACTGCACGATCCATCTGCCGGCATTAATCGGCGACTACACCGATTTCTATGCCGGCATCCATCACGCGACGAATGCCGGGCGGCAGTTCCGTCCCGACAATCCGCTGCTGCCCAACTACAAACACATTCCGATCGGCTATCACGGACGCGCCTCGTCGATCCGTCCGTCCGGCACGACGTTCAGGCGGCCCAGCGGACAACGCAAGCCGGCGACGCAGGAGGTCCCGGATTTCGGGCCGGCGCGCAGCCTCGATTTCGAGCTGGAGATGGGAATCTGGATCGGGCCCGGCAACGCACTGGGCGAGCCGATCCGGATCGGCGAAGCGGGGGCGCATATCGCGGGCTACTGCCTGCTCAACGACTGGTCGGCGCGCGACATCCAGGGGTGGGAGTACGTACCGCTCGGCCCGTTCCTCGCGAAGAATTTCTGCAGCACGATCTCGGCGTGGATCGTGACACCCGAAGCGCTGGAGCCGTTCCGCATTGCACAGAGCAAGCGCCCCGACGGCGACCCGACACCGCTGCCCTATCTGATGGACGATCAGGATCAAGGTGGCGGCGCGCTGGATGTCGGGCTGGAGGTGCTGCTCCTCACGCCGGCGATGCGCGCAAAAGGAGAGCCGCCGTTTCGTCTCACCCGAGGCAACGCGCGGCATCTGTACTGGACACCGGCGCAGCTGGTGACACACCACACCTGCGGCGGCTGTGATCTGCGGCCGGGCGATCTGCTCGGCACCGGTACGATCTCATCAGATCAGCGCGACGGGTTCGGCAGCCTTCTCGAGATCACCGAGGGCGGCAAGAAGCCGCTGACCTTGCCTAACGGCGAGGAACGGAAATTCCTGCAGGACGGCGACGAGATCATCATGCGCGCCTTCTGTACCCGCGACGGGTTTGCGCGCATCGGCTTTGGCGACTGCCGGGGAACCGTCAGCAGCGCTTCAGGCTGACACCGCGCTGACATAAGGGTCGAGTGAGACGGTCGGCACGCCGGCGCGGATCAGCACACAATCCTCGGGAAACGCCTGCACGAACGTCGCGCCAAGCGCGCGCGCCTCGGCGATGAAGCGCTGCAGGTTCTGCATCGCTCCGCTCGGCAGATCGTGCAGGACCATCAGCGAGTGCGGCTGCGCCCTGGCCTGATCCAGCGCGCGCGCCACCCAGCCGTCCGCGTCATTCCAGTCGCGCGGGATCGCATTCCACAGCACGCAGGTGTACTTGCCGCGCTGCAGGTAATCGATGGCGTCGCGGCTCAGCAGATGCGGTCCAATCGATCCGCCACGCCCGAACGGCCGGAAGAAGCGGCCGGGATGCGCGAGGTCGCCGATGAGATCCTGCGTGCGGCCGATCTCCGCATCCAATACTCCCGCATCGTCGGCTTCGCCCAGCGGCACCGAATGCGAATAAGTATGGTTGCCGATCCAGTGGCCTTCAGCGACGGCGCGCTCCGCCAGCGCCCGCCCGCCTTTGGCGGCCAGCTTGGTACCAAGCACAAAGAAGGTGGCGCGAATCTCGGCCTGCCGCAGAACGTCGAGGACATGCGGTGTCACGTCCGGCTCGGGGCCGTTGTCGAATGTCAGCGTGATGTTGAGTGGCATCGTCAGTCGTGGGGAATGGTCGTTTGGGGCGACGGTTATAGTGGAGTTTCCCGACCGGTTCCCGGATTTTCGAGACGGTATTCTGCCGAAAAAAGCAGCGGCCGATCCGGCCGAGGACCGTTTTATTTCAATGGTTTATGCCCTACCGGACTCAAGGTCACTATTGTGGGTCCCGTCCGTGGCGACGTCTGTCGCCGATTTGATGCTTGGTTATATAATTCCATATGGAACATTAGGCGCAAATTTGAATCTCTTCAGACGGCTTTGTCGGCAATCCGCCGAGCGGTGCCGCCGACAATAGTCATTGAAGCTCATATTTGCTGGTCTAATTGCGGTGCTGGTGCCCGATGTCTGGTGTGTCATGGATCAATGACTCGACAATTATTGTTCCATATGGAACAATAATGCCAAGGTCGGAAGCGGCCGCCATGACAGCCAATCTGGGAGGAACACCATGACCATGCCTTATGCGCGATATTTCGCCGCGGGATTGCTCGCAGTTTCGACGCTAGGAGCGGCCGCTTCGGCGTCGGCGCAGGCGTGGCCGGCCAAGCCCATCCAGATCATCATTCCAGCTGCGGCAGGCTCCGGCCCCGATGTGACGATGCGGACCTATACCGACCGCATGTCGAGAAACCTCAACCAGTCGGTCGTGATCACGAACCGGCCAGGCGCCAACGGCATCATCGGCGCGCAGGCTGCGGCCAAGGCGCCGGCGGACGGCTACACGTTCTTTGAGGCCAGCATCGGCCAGCTTGTCGTCAACAAATATACGATCAAGGATCTTGGCTACGACCCGGATAAGGACTTCGTGCCGGTGGCGATGCTCGGCCGTGCGCCGTACATGGTGCTGGTGAATCCGGATCTTCCGATCAAATCGCTGGGCGACCTCGTGGCCTTCGAAAAGGAAAGAGCCGGCAAGGTCTTCTTCGCTTATGAAGGCTCCTCGGTGCAGGCGGCGACGGCCTACCTGATCAAGACCATGAATATCCGCGGCGACCTCGTCTCCTATGTGTCGCCGGTGCAGGCGATCAACGACACGATCGGCGGCCTTGCCCATGTGCACATCCAGGGCACGGCCATCGGCCTCACCCATGTGAACAGCGGCAAGCTGCGCCCGATCGCTGTCACCACCGATGTCCGCATCCCGCAGATCGCGAACGTGCCGACGATGAACGAAAGCTACCCCGGCTTCGGCAGCTTCGAGGCCTGGCTGATGCTGGTTGCTCCGGCCGGCACGCCACCCGACGCCGTGCGAGCGATGTCTGCCGAGATCGGCAAGGTCGGTTCCACGCCGGAACTGCAGCAGATCCACTCGAATATCGGCTTCCTGAAGCTCAATGACTTTTCGCCGACCGCAGCCGCGGCCTTTCTGAAGGCCCAGAGCGAGCAGTTCGCGAAGATGGCCGCCGCCGCCAACCTGAAGCCGGAGTAACCGAAGGCGTCGCGTAAGACAGAGGCCGCAAGAATGTTCACAACGAAATCAGCCGGTGCTCTAGGCTTGCCGCTCGACAATCACCAATCGGGGCGGCAGGGCATGGCTGGACGGAAGAAAAACCGGAACGTTGAGCGCGAAGCGCAGTTCACGCTGCAGAACTACGTTCCATATCTTGTGAACCGGCTGGCGATCGCGACGCTGAACTACAACGCGGCAAGTTCGGAGTTCAAGAAACACGGTGTCTCGACATACCGGATTCTGATGGTGCTGCGCGATCACACGGTCTGCCGGTTCGGCGATCTGGTGAAGCTGACCAGCATCGAGCCTCCGACCCTGTCGCGGTTTCTGAACATGCTGGAGGCGGAATCCCTGATTCGGCGGCGCCGGTCGGTCAGCGATACCCGCTCCGTCATGATCTCTCTGAGTCCGTCCGGCCGGGTTCTCGCGAAGCGGCTGATCCCTTACTCGCTCTCCGTCGAGGATGTCGTGACGGAAGGGATGAGCGAGACGGAGATTCAGCTCGTGAAGCAGCTTCTGACCCGGATGTACGAGAACGTGATGCGTCAGGGGCGCCAGAAATGAACGCCCGATTTTGCTGAACCCTGAGGAGGGTCTTCGTTATGTCTGCCGACGGTCAAACAACATCCCGCCGCCTCGCCTTCAACGGCTACCACAACACGATCAAGGCCGAGCCGGACCTGTTCCTGTGCCAGGTCGGCCGCGGCACGCCCGGAGGCGAGTATCAGCGGCGCTTCTGGCATCCTGTCGCGTATCTCAGCGAACTGGGCAAGGTTCCGCTGCGCGTGCGGGCGCTGGGCGAGGACCTTGTCGCCTTCAAGGACGGCTCGGGGCAGGTCGGCGTGCTGCAGCTTGGCTGCTGTCACCGGAATACGTCGCTTGAATACGGGATTATCGAGCAGCGCGGTCTTCGTTGCTGCTACCACGGCCGCCTGTTCGACGTGGATGGCACGATTCTCGAAATTCCCGGCGAGCCTCTTGAAGAGAAGATGAAGAGCCGCGTTTCGCAGGGCGCCTATCCGACGCATGTCTTCGGCGGGATCGTGTTCGTCTATATGGGACCGCCGGACCGCATTCCGGTGTTCCCGATGTATGACCGCCTCACCCTGCCCGGGATCAGGCTCGTTCCCGGCGACCGCTGGGCGGTGGCAGGCAACTGGATGCAGATTAAGGAAAATGCGGTCGATCCGCATCACACCAACTTCCTGCATGTGATTCCGCAGCGGCGCGGGACCGAGCATTTCGCCGATGAGTTCGGGAATTATCCGGAGATCACCTGGTGCGAGACGCCGGGCGGCATCATCTATCTCGCCGCACGTCGGGTCGACGACAATGTGTGGGTTCGTTCGGCGGAGATCCTGATGTCGAACATTCACGCCATCAGCTCGATCTTCGAGAGCGGGCAGGAGCGCAAGAACGCGACGCCGCCGTTCATCACGGCCTGGACGTTGCCGATCGATGACGACGACAGCTGCACCTTCTATGTCAGCCATGTGCTGGAGGACGAGAAGATGCCGTTCGACAAGCGGCGCGCGCTGGAATCCTACGGGCAGATGAACAACCGCTCCTATGAGGACAAGCAGTGGATCCCCGGCGATCACGAGGCACAGACGGGCCAGGGTCCCATGAACATCCACGCCCTGGAGCATCTCGGCACGCAGGACCGCGGCATCGTCATGTTCCGCCGCATGATCCGCAAAGGCATCGAGGCCGTGCAGCAGGGGATGGACCCGCACGGCTTCTACCTGCGCCAGGAAGATGTGCCGCCGACCTTCGCGAACGACTATGTCGCGCCGATCGGAGACGTCGGCAGCAACCCGGACGATCCGGCGGCCATGCGCGCCTATGCCGACAAGGTTGGGCAGTTCTATCTCGGCAAGTTGCGACCGATGACGGAACTGCGCGGCTAGTCGGCGGCGCGGCCGTCATGCGGACGGAGCTTGTCTCGGTCGCGACCGGGACGACCCCGCTGGACGGCGCTTTCTTCGCGCCGGAGGGCGAACCGCGCGGCGCGGCGTTGCTGCTGCACGGCCACACGCAGAACTTCTATACCGGCCCCTCGCGGTTCCTGCCGCCGGTGCTGACGGCAAACGGCTTTGCCTGTCTTGCCTTCAATCGGCGCGCGCACGACATCCTGAGCATCCGCGATTCCCGCAAAGCCGAAGGCGGCGCGCTGGCGAAGACGAGCGAGGGCATCGCCGACATCGGCCATGCCGCCGACTGGCTCGTGGCACGCGGTTTTGCCGCGCCGATCCTGATCGGCCACAGCTATGGCGGCACGCTCGCGGTGCATCACGCCGCGCATCATCCGGAGACACCCGCGCTGGTGCTGCTGTCCGCCCATGTCGGAAAGACCAAGGTGCGGAGCACGGGCGTCTTCAGTGGTCCGTCGGGCGAACAGTTGCTCCGGCAGGCCGAAGCGATGGTGGAAGACGGGCGTGGCGCCGAACTAATGGCGCTGCCGGATTTCTGGTATGTCGCGACGGCCGAAAGCATCGTCGACCGGATGGCAAACACGCCGGATATGCTGGAACTCGCCCCGCGCGTGACGTGTCCCAGTCTGTTTCTGCGCGGCGATGAGCCGGCGGAGCTTTACCCTGCGGAACGCTTCAAGGAGCTCAGCGCGGGGTCGTGCGACATCGAACTGCTCCCCGGCTGCGACCATTTCTACAAAGGCGCGGAAGAGCGGACTGCTGCGGTGGTCGCGTCCTGGCTTATGCGGCGAACGGGTTCAGCTTCTTGAAGAACGCCGAGACGCGGTGACGCGCCAGTTCGCGGTCGACGACGGACTGGTCGGTGACCCAGTTGAGCTGGATGGCGCGGCGCGGACCTTCGAACGGCTCATGTCCGTGCCATGAGTTCTGCGAGCGGCGGAACGCCAGCAAGGTGCCGCCGTATGGGCTCACTTCCTCGGCAAAATCGTTGAGATTGTCCGGGCTGCGCAGGATGCGCAGACGGCCGCCGTCCGCTTCCCATTGCTGGTTGAAGTAGATCAGGACCGTGATGATCTTGGTCCCGGTATCGGTGTGGATCTTCCCGTCGTTCGCGCGGGTCCGACCGCGCACGGTGATGAGTGTCGGGCGACCTTCAAGATCGAGTTCGAATTTCTCGGAAATGGCGCGGCGGAATGCCGGGCCTTCCAGTTCCTCAATGAACGACGCGAAACGCGGCCCGTAGGTCAATGTCGATGTCGGAAACGAGCCCGGCCGATCGACCTTGGGATAGTTGGCGACGACTTCGGTAAACGCCGCGGGCGGCACGAAATCCGGCACCACGAGATAGTCATAGGGCTCGCGTCGCAGCGGCGTCGCATCGAATTTCGCGAGGTCGAGGGATTGTGTCGTCATCGTCATGCCTGTTAGACCGGAAGACGGATGCGCGCGCGCAACCCGCCCAGCGGTGAATTGTCGAGCTGGATACTGCCCCCGTGATTACTGACGACGTCGCGCGCGATCGTCAGGCCGAGGCCGACGCCACCGGTCGCCCGGTTGCGTGACGGATCGAGACGATAGAACGGCTTGAACACGTCTTCGCGGGCTTCTTCGGGAATGCCTGGGCCGTCGTCGTCTATCGTCACCTCGACTGCCTGTCCGCGCCGGAGAACGCTGATCGTCACCTGCGCCGCATGGCGGGTCGCATTGGCGATGAGGTTGTTGAGGCTGCGCTTCATCGCATGCGGACGCAGCGGCAGGACGAGATCGCCCTCAGAGGTCAGGGTGACCGAGTTGCCGTCGCGCTGTGCCGTGTTAGCGATATCTGCAAGGATCTGGCCGATATCGGTTTGTTCGGTCTGCTCTTCACCTTCGCCGCGCACAAAAGCCAGATAGCTTTCGACCATCCGCTCCATATCCGCGACATCGCTCTTGAGGCCGGCGACCGACGGGCTGTCCGGCTGCATGGCGAGTTCGAGCTTCATGCGAGTAAGGGGCGTGCGCAGATCGTGGCTGACGCCGGCCAGCATATCGGTGCGCTGGGCAATGAAGCGGCGGATGCGCTCGCGCATTTCCACAAACGCTGCGGCGGCACGGCGGACTTCGGTGGCGCCGTAAGGCTTGAATTCGGTCACGTCGCGGCCTTTGCCGAATTCCTCCGCAACCGCGGCAAGCTGCTGGATCGGGCGCACCTGATTGCGCATGAAGGCGGAGGCGATGGCGAACAGGATCAGCGACGATCCGACCATCCACAGGATGAAGACGATACTGGTCGTGCTGAACAGGCGTTCCCGCGGGCTGCGGACATACAGAACGCCTTCGGGCAGCTGGATATCGATCACCACTTCGGATGAATCGGTCCAGACGTCGAGCCGGAACGGCCGCCGCACCCGCTCGTTCAGGGCCCGCACCAGGCGACGCTCGAGAATGCCGCTCCCGGCAATCGGCTCGGCATTAGGCAGGATGCCGCCTTCCTCGAGGCGAAAGCTCAGGTTGTTGAGCGAGGCCATTGTCGAGAAAAGGAACTCGCGTTCCGCCGCGTCCGGGTTGCGGGCCATGATCTGAATCACCGTGCCGATTTCGCCGGCAACGCCGTTGGCCAGACGCCGCGACACGGTCTCGAACACACGATCGTAGAAGACGAAGGCGGCGACGAGCTGGACCACGATCAGCGGCGTCACCAGGATGATGATGGCGCGCCCGAACAGGCTGTGCGGCATGTAGTTACGGATCGAAAAAGCCATCGGTCAGTCTGCTCGCAACACATAGCCTTCACCGCGTACCGTTTGCAGGTAGCGGGGCAGGCGGGGATCGTCTTCTATTTTACGGCGCAGGCGCGTCACCTGTACATCGACGGTGCGCTCGCTGCCGGTGATCCGCGATTCGCGCAGCAGTTCCTCGCGCGACACCGCGGCACCGGATTTCGCGGCGAGAACCTTCAGCAGCGATGCTTCGGCTGCAGTGAGGCGCACGACGCGCTCACCGCTATTGCCGGCTTCGCCGGTATCCATCTGCACCAGGCGTTCCTTGGCGACATCGAACAGGAATGGGCCGAAGCGGATTTCGGCAGCCTTGTCGACCGGTGGCGGCGCGCGCCGCAGGATGGCGCGGATGCGCAGCAGCAGTTCATCGGGTTCGAACGGTTTGGCCAGATAGTCGTCGGCGCCGCTGGTAAGGCCCGCGATCCGGTCCTGCGCTTCGCCGCGCGCGGTCAGCAGAAGGATGGGAAGCGTGCTGGTGCGGCGCAGCCGCCGCGTGAAATCGACGCCGTTTTCGCCCGGCATCATCACGTCGAGCACCAGAAGATCGAACGAGATCGACGCCAGCTTGCTCTCGGCATCCGCGCTGTCGCTGGCGACCGTGACGAGAAAGCCGCGGTCGGACAGGAACTTGCGCAGAAGCTCGCGAAGCCTGGAATCGTCATCGACGATAAGGAGATGGGCACCATCGCTCATAAGCCTTCAGCCTACCGCAGGGGGCGGCGGGCGGAAAGCTTTGGCGGGACGGTTTTGGAGTCCGTAAGGCGCGGCCGGTCGTCGGCGTTCACCAGGCCAAGCAGAATCTCGCTGAAACCCGCCACGGCACCGGGTTCCGCCTTCTCGAAGGCTGCGCCGACCCGCCGCCGCTGCGGCTCGAAAAGCCGCCGTTCCAGCGCGGTGCCTGCCGTGGTCAGGGTCAGGAGTCGCTCCCTTCGGTCCTTTGTGCCGGCTCGCGAGACGATGTAGCCCTCGCGCACGAGCTGACCCAGAACGCGGTTCAGGCTCTGCTTGGTGATCTTGAGAATGGTGAGCAGGGCGCCGACGGTCATGCCTGGATTGCGGCCGACGAAATGGATGACGCGGTGATGCGCCCGGCCCATGCCGAGCGGCTCCAGAATCCGGTCGGGATCCGACGTGAAATCGCGATAGGCAAAGAACAGCAGCTCGATCCCGTGGCGGACCGCTTCTTCGTCGTAGCCTTGCTTGGGACGCTTGGATTTCATGGCCCGCTATTCTGACGTCGGGTAATTATGTCAGTAATGTTGACATATTCGCGCAAAAGTGTTTCCTTGCGCAAGCCCAAACGGGGAATAATGTTACCGCCGCGCAATGCGGGGTGAGGAAGCGGAGTTAACAATTATGGTCGCCACGGATAAGAGCTACGACGATCGCGACGGTTGGATCTGGCTGGACGGCAAGATGCTGCCGTGGCGCGACGCCAAGATTCACGTCCTCACGCATGCGCTGCATTACGGCGCGGCGGCGTTCGAGGGCGAGCGCGTCTACGGCGGCAAGGCCTTCAAGCTCCGCGAGCACAGCCAGCGCCTGATCGATTCCGGCAAGATGCTCGGCTACGACGTGCCGATGACGGCCGAAGAGATCGATCGCGCGACCAACGAGACCATCGACGCCAACAAGATGAAGGATGGTTATGTCCGTCCCATCGCCTGGCGTGGCGCTGAGATGATGGGTGTCGCCGCGCAGGACGCGAAGATTCATGTGTCGATCGCCGTCTGGCACTGGGGCGCTTATTTCGGCCCCGAGGCCCGCATGAAGGGCCTGCGCCTGTGCATGGCGAAGTATCGCCGTCCCGATCCGGCAACGGCGCCGTCCATGGCGAAGGCCAGCGGCCTTTATCAGATCTGCACCATCGAGAAGCATCGCGCCGAAGCCGCCGGCTATGGCGACGCGATGATGCTCGACTGGCGCGGCCAGCTCGCCGAGACGACCGGCGCCAACGTCTTCTTCATCATCGACGGTGAGATCCACACGCCGACGCCGGATTGTTTCCTCGATGGCATCACCCGCCGCACCGTCATCGAACTGGCGAAGAAGCGTCAGTACAAGGTGATCGAGCGCGCGATGTTCCCGGACGACATGAAGAAGGCGACCGAGTGCTTTGTCACCGGCACTGCCGCAGAAGTCACGCCGGTCGCCGAAATCGGCGAGCACCGCTTCACGCCGGGCAGCATCTGCAAGAACCTGATGGACGACTACGAGAAGCTGACGCGGGCGTAAGCGACGTCAATTTCTGTTCGCCAGTAAGTCTGATGCTGTGGCGAAACGCAGTTGGCGTGTTCGCCTTACTGGTTTCATCGCCTATCAAAGCGTACACAGAGCCGGTAGCGGCATCACAAGAAGTTCCAACCGCTGCGCGCGCGATCAGCGTCACCAGCGACTATATCGATTTTCACTTCGATGGCTTGGTTGAAGTCAGAGAAACAGCTAGCCACTGTCTCTACCGGTTCGGTCCTTTTTCGGTCACGTTCAATGAGCGGGACGCGGGTAAAGTGACGTGGTCTGCCACCATTCTGGCTTTGCGCATTATCGCGGTCCACCAGGATGGTCAGGGCCAGAGGACGCAGCTTTTTGAAGATAGAAAACCCCTGGTTTTAATGTTCGACCGACCCGGCCAGCAATTCTCGCTCGATGGTTTTGAGATACTGGTACCCAAAGCAATCGCGGCGGAAGCGACCTATATCGGCATGTCCCTCACCGGCAGGTCGCGAGGGCATGTCCACGATCCCGTCATGCAAGCAATGGCAGGACCATCGGTCGATCGGGCGGTCTCGTGGCCGATGGCCTTTACCGCCAATATCGAGAGCTATCGGCAACGCCACGGGCCTGACGGAGTGTATCAAGATCCGGTCTGGCTCCGGCCTGCCGATCCACACGATGCCTGCGCACCAGAAAGGCTGCGTTGATTAGCGCGCGCCCGCACAGCTACATCGCGCTGTGCAAGGCGCACTACGCCGGTAATGGCATCGGCGCCGATTACGTGGACAAACTGTTTCGGTAAAGCCCTCCATCTTCGCGTTGCGTTGCAGTAAGCTGACGCAGCGCGATGCACGATATCTTCACCATTGGTCATTCAAATCACCCGGTCGAAAAGTTCATCGACCTGTTGCAACGTCACGGCATCACGGCGCTGGCCGATGTCCGTACCACGCCATATTCCAGGCGCTTCCCGCAGTTCGGCCGGGAGAAGCTGACGGAGAAACTGCGCGCAGCCGGGATCGCCTATGTATTTCTGGGCGAGCAACT
Organism: Alphaproteobacteria bacterium; assembly: GCA_965279355.1. Classification (GTDB taxonomy): domain Bacteria; phylum Pseudomonadota; class Alphaproteobacteria; order CACIAM-22H2; family CACIAM-22H2. Next base: position 3,864,743 of record OZ257155.1, read on the forward strand.
CGGCGGCAAGCGGCCGGGGCAGGGCTGGGCCGATATCGCGCGCAGCGATTCGTTCAAAGCGGGACTGGGGCGGCTGCGTTACGGCGCCCAGACGCACCGCATCGCCTATATGTGCGCCGAGCGCGAGCCGATGGAATGCCACCGCGCGCTGCTGGTAACCCGTCATCTGCGCACTCCGGAACTCGCCATCCACCATATTCTCGCCGACGGCTCGCTTGAGGCGCAGGCCGACTTCGAGCGGCGGCTGGTCAAGAAGGCGAAGACAGCGCCGCCACCGCTGATGACAGGCGATTCCACCGTCTGGCAGGAAGCAGTCGAACGGGCGTATGACCGCGTCGGCGGTCTCGGGACGGTCTAGGCTTCACCCCGGGCGGGCGAATTTCGTTCGATCGCGGCATCGATACCGCGCAGCACCTGATCGAGCGGCGGTCGTCCCCACGGCGCGTTTCCGCGAGACGCAAAGAACAGCGTGCCGTCGGGTTTGACCAGGAACAGGCCGGGTTCCGTGAACTCCTGCGGCTCGCCGTCGCGGACCGGGTGCGAGATGAACAGCTCCCAATCGCGGGCGACCGGAATCGGCAGGGCGTATCCGATCCGTAACTGGGAGAGATTCCACTCGTCTCGCGATTTTTCCGCGCGCTCGCGGCTGTCGGCGCTGATCGCCACCACATCCACGCCGCGTTTCTCGAAGTCCGGCAGTCTGGATTGCAGATCGTTGAGGTAGATTTTGCAGAGCGGGCAATGCAGGCCGCGATAGACCACGATCAACGTAAAGGACTTTGGCTGGCTCGCCGCCAATCGCCAGGATGTGCCATCGAGCAGCTGAACTTCGAGTGGCGGCGCCGGTTGCCGCGGCTTCATCGTCATGTCTCTCTCCCGTGCATATGTCAGTTCAGGCAGCGCAACATGGTCGATGCGATGTCGTCCAGGGTTGCTCGATCCTGCTTTGCTTTTCCGACCAGCCGCATCCCCTGGATGCTTGAGGCAAAAAAGCGTGCCAGCGCCACTGGCTTTGCCGCCACGGACAGCTCGCCGCGCGCCTGGGCGCGGGTGAAGGCCTCGCAGAATGCCGTCTCGATTCGTTCAAGGCTGCGCCGCGTCTGAGCCAGGGCCTGGCGGTCGTGCCGGGCAAGCTCGGCAAGGCAATTGCCGATAAAACAGCCCCGCCGGCCGGGGCCGGCAAGTATTTGCGTGATGAACTCATTCAACAGCGCGGCGATGGCTTCGCGAATGGGAAGGGGGCGCGCCAGCGCCGCCGTGATGCGCGCCTCGGCCTGTATCTCATAACGGGCGAGGGCCTGGACGAGCAGGGCACGCTTGTCGCCGAAGCTCGAATAGAGGCTGGAGCGGCTCAGGCCGGTAGCGTCGCAGAGTTCGTCCAGCGACGTCATCTCGTAGCCCTTCGCCCAGAACGCCTGCATCGCGCGTTCGAGGACGTCATCGATATCGAATTCACGGGGGCGGGCCATGAGCCTTCTCGGGAAAATGAAAGAGCTTCATCGCTCTTTATGGACTAGATAGTCCATAATAGTGATAGAGTAAACCAGGCGCCGACGAGAATAAAAAAGCACCCACGGAGGAACGATGCCCAGACTGCAGCCGCTACCCATCGAATCCATGCCCGAATTCCAGGATGTCGTGGCCGGCTCGAAAGCCCGGCTCGGGTTCGTCGCGAACTCCATGCGCACGCTGGCGCGTCGGCCGGAAATCGCTCGCGCGTTCATGCAGCTGACCGGCGCGATCAACGGGCCCAACGCAACGCTGGATCCGCAGATCCGCAATCTGGTCGCCCAGATGGCGAGCCGCACGGCGGCCTGCGGTTATTGCATGGCGCATACGGCCCATTCTGGAACTCATCTGGGCATCGCCGCGGAAAAGGAGGATGCGCTCTGGGAATATGAAACCAGTCCGTTGTTTACTGCTGCCGAGCGCGCCGCTTTACGGGTGGCGCAGGGTGCTGCGGCCGTTCCCAACGCGGTGACGGATGAAGAATTCGCCGAACTGAAAAAGCATTTTCGCGACGAGCAGATCGTTGAACTCGTCGCGGTGATCTCGATGTTCGGGTTCCTCAACCGCTGGAACGATACGATGGCGACCGAACTCGAGACGCAGCCGCTGGAGTCCGGGCAGCGCTTTTTGGCCCCTCGCGGCTGGTCGCCGGGCAAGCATGGCGTAACCGGACGCGCGCCGGACGCCGCCGACTGAGATGTTTCTCTATCCCCGCTCCAAAGACCGGCCCTTTCATCTCGGTCCTTTTCCGCTTGAGTCGCTGCGGCGCGACGACGGCATCATCGATATCGAGGCTGGACGACCGAGGCGCACCGTCGCCGCGCGCGCCCCCGCCGACGATCCCTTGTCGCGCGCCGCGGATCATTACCGGGCGCTCTTCTGGAACAGCGCCGAAGGGCAGCCGGTTGCTGGCAAGGCGCCAGTGCCGGACGATCTCGAACGGCGATCGGTTGATATCAAAGGCGGCGCCTATTTCCTTGATGCCAGCGGTGTCGGACTCTGCCGGCTGCCGGAGAACGCCTGGCTGCTCGGGGCCGACGCGCAAGCCGACACGTATGCCATTGTCCTGCTGCTGGAGCATGCCCGGCTGCCGGAGCCTGACAATCCGGCCTATGGCTGGGTTGCACCGGCCGCGGGTGCGGCAACCGAACTTCGTCTCGCGGAGATCGCCTGCTCGCTTGCCGAGTACATCCGCAATCTCGGTTTTCAGGCGCGTGCGCATGCGGGAGGAGAGGCTCGTCTCGATATGGACCGGCTCGCAGTCCTGGGCGGGCTGGCGATCCGCACCGGCGACACGATCGAACATCCCTATCTCGGCCGCAACTTTTCGCTGGCCGTGATTTCGACCGACTATGAACTCGCTGTCGACCGGCCGCTGCATCCCGACGCGCGCGGCGCCAGGGGGCTGGCCTATTGGTGGGGCCTGAACGGCGCGCAATCGGGCCGCGAGCGTAATCGCCGCACCCGGCGCGCCAGTCATCTCAGCGCCTATCCCATGGAAACGGTAAAGCGGGTCGACCGGCCGACCACGCTGATCATCGACAAGGAAGTGCCGCGTGTACCCAAGCGAGCCGCGTTCTTTCAGCGCGCGCTGCATGGAGACCTTGGCGACAAGGCGAAGAAGGAGCGGGCGCGCTTTGCATTCAAGACGCCGTTCTCGTTCGCTCTGCTGCAATTGATCCGCTCGCTGGTGAAATTCCAGGACGGCGACGTGGCGCCGGCCGCCGTGCCGCAAGACGATGCCGCTGCCAATACGCGCGCCATCAAGTCGCTGTCCTATTTTCTCGGATCCGATCTGACGGGTATCTGCGAGATTCCCGATTATGCCTGGTACTCGCACAAGGAGGACGGCACCGAAATCCGCCCCTATCATCGCTACGCCGTTGTGATGCTGATCGATCAGGGCTACGACACCATGGAGGGCGCCAGCGGCGACGACTGGATCTCCGGCGCGCAGTCAATGCGGGGCTATCTTCGCGGCGCGGAAATCGCCGGTGTGATGGGGGAATTCCTGCGCGGCAAGGGCATTCCTTCCCGACCGCAGACCAATGCCGACAGCGACGTTCTCCACATTCCGCTGATCTTGCAGGCAGGGCTGGGCGAGTTGAGCCGGATTGGCGAACTGGTTCTCAATCCCTTCGTGGGGCCGCGCTTCAAGTCGGTTGTCCTGACGACCGATATGCCGCTTGAGGTCGACAAGCCGATCGACTTCGGCCTCCAGACGTTCTGCGGCAGCTGCCTGAAATGCGCCCGCGAATGCCCGTGCGACGCTATCCCGTTCGGCGACAAGGTCATGTTCAACGGCTATGAGATCTGGAAGCCGGATGTCGAACGATGCACCCGTTATCGCGTGACGAATCCGAAAGGGGCGGCCTGCGGCCGCTGCATGAAGACCTGTCCGATCAACAAGGTCGTCGATGCCGACGGCGCGTATCTCACCCGCATCGCAAGCTGGCTCGGTGTCAATGCGATGTGGCTGAAGCCTCTGATGGTGCCGCTCGCCACGTGGATGGATGATTGGCTCGGCAACGGCACGCGCAATCCCGTCAAGAAATGGTGGCTCGACCACGAACTGGTGAACGGTGTGGCTGTCGAGCCGAAAGCCACCAACCAGCGCGACATCGATCCGACGCGAAAACTCGATCCGGCCAGTCAGAAGATGGCGTATTACCACGCGAATATGATGCCGCCACCCGATGAGCCCGGGGCCGTGGCCGTGGACCGCAAGGCGGCGATGGCGGCAGGCGCGGTTCTGGAGAAGCCGGAAGGGGCGCGGCTTCGCGTCGCGGCAGGCGGGGCGGGCCCTGAGCACTACAAGGCGACCCCACCGGTCGGAGCGCCGCCAGCGGAAAAATCTAAACCTCTGAATCCATACAAGTAGTCCGTCCCACTGGGCACGGGGTTGCTTGACAGTCGGCCAAGCAATCGGCTTAGGTTCATAACCATAAAGAAAACAGGGTGTTCGGGAAGGGTTTAGGCAAACCTCACCGGAACAAAGAACACCGCGTGGCTGGCTTTTCGGCTTCACGTTTCAACAGGGAGAACGCACGATGAAAAGGACAGGCTTGGTCTCTTTTGCAGCGCTTTTGGCTGCATGCGTCGCAGGCGACGCGTCCGCGCAGCAGGAGCGGAATTTCAATCTCAAGTTCAGCTACTGGGTCCCGCCGAGCCACATGCTTGTGGTGAAGTCCAAGGAATGGGGCGAGTCGATCACCAAGGCGAGCGGCGGAAGCATCCGTGTAACGGTCTATCCGTCCAGCCAGCTCGGGTCCGGCAAGGACCATTACGACATGGTCAAGGACGGCATCGCGGATATAGGCCTGATCAATCCGGGCTACACGCCCGGCCGCTTTCCGGTGATCGGCGCGACGGATCAGCCGTTCCTGATCAACAATGCCCAGAAGGCAGCGCCGGCGCTGGCCAATTGGTACGCGAAGTACAAGGACCGCGAGATGAAGGAGGTCATGACCTGCCATGTGTTCACACATGAGCCGGGCTCCTTCCACAGCCGCAAGAAGATCCAGACCCCGGAAGACATCAAGGGGTACAAGGTCCGCACTGCCAACCAGACGATCGCGGAATACGTGACGCTGATGGGCGGCACCTCGGTGCAGGTGCCGATCATGGAGGCGTTCGAGACGCTGCAGCGCGGCATGACGGACTCGCTCACCATTCCGCCGGGCGGCCTGATCACCATGCGCTTCGGCGAGCTGGTCAAGTTCCATCTCGACGCGCCGCTCTACGTCTCAACCTTCACCAACAACATCAACAAGCGCGTTTACGATTCGATGTCGGCGCGACAGAAGAAGGTGATCGACGACCACTGCACGCCGGAATGGTCGGCGGGAATCAGCGCGATGTGGTCGAAGGAAGAAGACGACCTGCTGGTGAAGCTGAAGGCCGACAAGAGCCGCGAGTTCTACAAGATCACCGACGCGCAGATGCAGCTCTGGCGCAAGGCGGCGGAGCCGCTGTTCGTCGCGTGGAAGGACTCGGTCCGCAAGGCCGGCTACAACCCCGAAGAAGTGTGGACAGAACTCCAGACTCATCTGAAGTCGACGGGATCTCTGTACTAAGGCATACGGCGGCGTCCGCGCGGAACATCCGGCGGGCGCCGTTTTTTTGAGTCGGGGTTTCTTTTCGTGGACAGAGTGATCTACGCCGTCGAACGCATTGCGGGCGCGGCGATCGGTATTCTCGCCCTCATTACTTTCCTTGAAGCCGTGCTGCGCTATGGCGTGGCGCCGCATTACCCGAGCTGGGGCCATATTCCCGACGGCTTCATCTTCGGACAGACCATGCAGGGCATCGCGATCTGCTGGGGCATCGCAACCGCCACCTACGCCGACCGGCATGTTTCGGTCGATGTACTTTATGTGATGGTCGGCGAGCGGGCGAAGCGCGTGTTCGACGTACTGGCCTATTCGATCAACCTGGCGTTCATGGCCGTGTTCGGTTTCATGATCAGTTACAAGGTTCTGGACATCCTGCGGGCCGGTGAAATTTCGGTCGAACTGCGCGTGCCGATCTGGATCGGCTACGTGGTGGCCGCGATTGGCATTATGGCGGCGGTGCTGATGGCGGCGGCACGGTGGTGGCAGGTCGTGGTCCTGCACCGTAATGCAGGGCATGCGGAAATGGATTCGCTCAAATGATGGATGAAGGCACAGTCGTCGCGATCGTCGGCTTCATCGCGGTCATTGCGCTGATGTTGATCCGCGTGCCGATCGGCACCTGTCTCGGGATCGTTTCCATCGTCGGCTTCGGCTACATGACAGCGCCCTGGCCGGCGCTAAGCCTGCTAATCCATTCGCCGATCCGCACCGTCACGAATTTCGAATTCAGCGTCATTCCGATGTTCATCCTGATGGGTGCGCTGGTCAGCGCGTCGGGCATGAGCCTTGAACTGTTCCGCGCGGCCAAAGCGTGGCTCGGCCATTTTCCGGGCGGCATGGCGATGGCGACGGTGTTCGCCTGCGGCGGGTTCGCGGCGATCAACGGTTCGTCCATCGCCACGGCGGCAACCATGATCTCGGTGGCGCTGCCGGAGCTGCGGAAATCCGGCTACAACCCCGGCCTTTCCGCCGGCGTGATCGCCGCCGGCGGCACGCTTGGCATCATGATCCCGCCGTCCGTCCTGTTCGTGATTTACGCCATCCTCACTGATCTGGACGTCGGCTCTCTTTTCATAGCGGGAATTCTTCCGGGTCTGCTGGCCATCGCGCTCTACTGCACCACCATCCAGATCATCTGCTTCTACCGGCCTGAGCTCCTGCCGGCCGGAAAGAAGGCGGACTGGCACGAGCGTATCACCAGCCTGCGCGACGTCTGGGCAACGCTGCTGCTATTCTTCATGGTCATCGGCGGGATCTACGGCGGTTTCGTGACGGTGGTCGAGGCCGCTGGCCTGGGCGTGGTGGGCGCCCTGCTGATCGGCATCGCGCGCAGGAAGCTCTCGTGGCCCGCCATCGTCGACGCCCTGGTGGAATCGCTGCGCACCTCGGCGTCGGTCTTCATGATCGCGATCGGCGCCTTCCTGTTCCAGTATTTCCTCGCCATCACGCAGGCGTCGCAGCTGGTCGCGGACTTCCTGACCCATCTCGACCTGCCGCCGATGGGCATCATGATCCTGATCCTGGTGGCTTATCTGCTGGCCATGAGCTTTATCGACGAGCTTGCCATCGTGCTGCTCACGGTCCCGATCATCTTTCCGATCATCGTGCAGCTTGGCTTCGATCCGATCTGGTTCGGCGTCATCATCGTGATGACGGTGACCATCGGTCTCGTGGCGCCGCCGGTCGGCATCATCTGCTTCATCATCAACAACATGGTGAAGGACATCAGCCTGGTCGATATCTACAAGGGCGTGATGCCGTTCGTTTGTGCCGATCTCATCCGCCTGGCGCTCCTAGTGGCCTTTCCCTCGATTTCGCTCGTTCTGGTCCAGGCGATGCGGTAGTCCGCTAGCGGTTAAAGACCCTTCCGGACAGGCCCCGGCGTGTCATACTGGCGGGAGGAGGACTGAAACATGAAGAAATCGCGCTCGATCCGACTGGTGCTGCTTGGCAGTGCGAGCCTCGCGCTGGCTTCCTGCGGTGAGGATTTCCCGCAGGACGCCAAATTCTTCACCGACGCCAAGGACTGCAGCGCCATTTACAGCGACGAGAGCTGCCGTCAGGCGGAGACTCAGGCCAAGCAGGCGCTGGCGACCGAAGCGCCGCAATACAACCGCAAGGAAGAATGCGAGGCGGAATTCGGCCCCGGGAATTGTGAAAGCAAGCAGTCAGCCAGCGGCGGCGGCAGCGTCTTTATGCCGCTCCTCATGGGCTACATGATGGGAAACATGATGAGCGGCGGAAACCGCTTCTCCCAGCCCGTGTTCCGCGGACCGAACAACGCGGCGGTAGTGCCCAATCGTGGCCAGCTCTTCAATGTCGGCAATTTTTCGCGGGCTGATGCCGGCGCCGGCTCGTTCCGTCCAGCCGCCACCGCAACGCCCGTGACGCGCGGCGGCTTCGGTAGTACGGCGAACGCGTACCGCAGCAGCGGCACATCAGCCGGCGGCTGATCGCTTGCAGCGTCTTCGTGTCGAGCCGCGGCCGGACTGGCGCGCGCATGTCGAGACCGATCTCGGCTTTGCCTTTCATACCATAGACGGCGCCCCGTACTGGGACGAGACCGCCTGCTATCGCTTTACCGAAGCGCAGGTCGACGAACTCGAGGCGGCGACCAACGAACTTGAGCAGATGGCGCTGGCCCTGGTCGGCAATGTCGTCCAGGAAGGCGATGCCGCCTATGCGCGCCTGCGGATTCCTGAAATCGCCTGGGCGGCAATCGACGGAAGCTGGAAGGCCGGGGAGAAAAACCTCTACGGCCGGTTCGATCTTCGCTACGACGGGAAGACGCCGCCGAAGCTGCTCGAATACAACGCCGACACGCCGACCGCATTGTTCGAGGCTGCCGTCGTCCAGTGGGACTGGCTGGAAAACGCGATGCCGGGGCGCGATCAGTTCAATTCCATCCACGAACGCCTGATCGAGGCGTGGAAGAATTTCGGTATCGGTCGCGAGCGGGTCTATTTCTCGGCGGTGAAGGGTCATACCGAAGACGGCGGCACGGTCGAATACATGCGGGATACGGCCGTGCAGGCGGGGCTTGAGACGGCGCGCATCTCAATCGACGAGATCGGCTGGAACGGCCGTGAGTTCCTCGACCTCGAGGACAAGCGGATCGGCGTCCTGTTCAAGCTCTATCCTTGGGAATGGCTGGCCGGCGAGGAGTTCGGCGCGCATCTGCTGAGTGGTGTGACGCGCGTGATCGAGCCGGCCTGGAAGATGGTGCTGTCCAACAAGGCGTCGCTGGCGCTGCTCTGGGAAATGGCGCCGAACCATCCCAATCTGCTGGAGGCGTCGCTGGAACCGGGCGCGATCGATGGCCCGACCGTCCGCAAGCCGATCTTCAGCCGCGAAGGCGCCAACGTGCAGGTGCGCGAGGACGGCAAGATTGTCGCGGAGACCGAAGGCCAATACGGCGCCGAAGGGTTTGTCGAGCAGGCCTATCTGAAGCTGCCCGAGTTCGAGGGCAACTATCCGGTGCTCGGTGCCTGGGTTGTCGCCAGCCAGTCGGCCGGCATCGGCATTCGTGAGGATTCGACGCCGATTACCCGCGATACAAGCCGTTTCCTTCCGCATTACTTCGAATAGCAATCCCCCGGAGGCCGCCACCCCATGTCGATCGTGATGTCGCTGCAGACCGTCGGCAGCTTTCTGCTGTATTTCGGAGCCGCCCTGATCGCGCAGGCGGTGTTCGTTGCCCTCTATATGGCCGTCACCAGCCATCACGAGGCATCGCTGATCCGCAAGGGCAACGTCGCTGCGTCGATCAGTCTCGGCGGTGCGGTCCTGGGATTCACGATTCCGCTGGCCAGCGCCATCATCAGCAGCGTCTCGCTGCTCGACATGGCGGTCTGGGCGGTGATTGCCCTTATAGTTCAACTGGTTGTGTTCAAGGCGATCGATGTCGCGCTGAGCGGGATCTCAAGCCATATCGAGGAAGGCAATATCGCGGCGGCCGTAACCCTCGCCACCGCCTCACTGGCCATCGGCATCATAAACGCCGCAAGCATGACATATTGAGCGAACTGAGCGAACTGGACCGTCAGTTCGTCTCGCCGCGCTCCACGCGCTCGGCCGCCAGTTTCTCCAGCGCCCGCTGACGGGCAATGGCCCGCTCGCGGTCCGGCACATGGATCAGGCCGGACAGCTTCCGCACCAGCATGTCTTCGTGCGGATCGAGAACCCCGTCTGCATAAGCGACCTGCCACAGCATCTCGACGATATGGATGCGGTCTTCCGGGCTGATCTGGTTGCAGATCTCCCGGGTGAAGGGGAAATACTGGGTGGTGTCATGGACCACCTTCTCGGCGGCCTCGACCAACTGGTGCACCCGGGCCGGGGGCAGGTTGAACTTCCGGGCCAGCAGCGCCTCGATGGCAGCGCGCTCGTCGCTGTCGAAGGACTCGTCCATCCGGGCCGCCTCGATCATCAGGGCCGCAACCGCCATTTCGAGCTGACTGCCGACCTCTGCCGCCGCCGGGGGCTTGCCGCCGCCAAGAAAGTCCAGAACCCGGTCCAGCATGTCATCTCCGCCCAGTTGTCTCGGATGAGGGGAACCACCAGATAAGGGGGGTATCCGGCCATTTTAAGGCAGGATGCGATCATCCCTCGACAGAAACGCTATTTTTTGGTTTTTGACGCCCTGATCACACGGGTGGACCTAGAGTCGCCCCACCAAGTCATTAAGAGGTAGTTGTTAGATGAAGGGTAAGGACACGTTCGCCGACCGGTTGGGCGTCGCCGCTAAGGCGAAACAGGCGCTGCTGGAGCGAGCCAAGAAGCTGAATCCCGCCAATGACCCGGCTTTTGCCGAGCGGCAGGCGGAACGGCTGGCAATCGTCGCCGCCCGCGAGGAACGCGAGGCCGCCAAGCGGAAAGAGCGCGAGGAGCAGGCCGCCCGCGAGGCCGCCGAGAAGGCGGCTGCGGAAGCCGCCCGGAAGGCCGCCGAGGAGGCCGAACGGCTTGCCCGCGAGGCTGCCGCCGCGGAAAAGGCTGCCAAGAGTGTGATGTCCGAGGCCGAGCAGAAGGCCGCCCGCGACGCCCGCTACGCCGCCCGCAAGGAACGTCAGAAGAAAAAGAAGCGCTGATTGGGGCGCCGGGGCAGCCTGGCGCTACTTCTTCGTCCAGCGCTCGGCAGCCTTGTCGTCGCGCGTATCGGCGGCGACCCATTGCGGGCCCTTTTCGGTGTCTTCCAGCTTCCAGAACGGCGCCCTAGTCTTCAGCCAGTCGATCAGGAAGTGACAGGATTCGAACGCCGCCTCGCGATGGGGCGAGGCCGTGATCACCAGCACGATCTGGTCGCCGGGCTCCAGCCGCCCGTAGCGATGGATGATCAGCGACGCCGACAGCGGCCAGCGGCGGTTGGCCTCCGCCTCGATCTCGCCAAGCTGCTTTTCGGTCATGCCGGGATAGTGCTCGAGCGTCATGGCGCTGATCTGCGCATTTCCGGCGATATCACGCACCAGCCCGACGAAACTCACTACGCCGCCAATATCATGTTTGCCGGCTGTGAGCTGTTTCAACTCGGCACCCACATCGAAATCTTCGGCCTGGACGCGGATCATGGACTTCAGCCGCCGGTGACGGGCGGGAAGATGGCGATTTCGTCGTTCGCCGACACTGCGTGATCGAGCGGCACGTAATTTTGATTCACCGCCACCCGGACGACCGCGAGATTCTTGAGCGCTTCGGCATGGCCCGGTGAGCGCTGCTTGAGCCATTCGAGCAGCCCCTGCACATCACTAACCGTCGACGGGGGCGTGAGGTTTTCTTCAGCCGATCCAACGCGCGTGCGCAGCCAGGCGAACCAAAGGATTTTCATACGCCGACCTCACTGAAGGGCAAGAAGTCGACCATCGTCCCTGATGCGACTTGGGTCACATTTTCCGCCAGTTCGATCAGGCCGTCCGATTCAACGAGTGAAGTCAGGATGCCGGCACCGTCGCGGGGGAACCGTGTTGCGATCGAAATGCCGTCTTCACCCAGGGACAGACGCGCGCGCAGCCACTCGCGGCGGCCTTCTTTCTTCTTCGCATCGAAGCCGGCGCGGACCCGGAACAGATGCGGCGCGGTTTCGCTGGCCCCGCCAAGACGCAGCAGCATCGGCCGCGCGAAGCGCAGGAAGGTCACCATCATCGCCACCGGATTGCCGGGCAGGCCGACAAACGGAACGCCCTTCACCTGTCCCAGCGCAACGGGACGGCCCGGGCGGATCGCCAGCCGCCAGAAATGAATGGAGCCGAGTTCCTGCACGACCGCGCGGATGTGATCTTCCTCGCCGGTGGACATGCCACCTGAGGTGATGACCGCATCGCATTCGCTCGCGGCGCGCATCAGGGCATCGCGGATCGCCTCGCGGCGATCCGGTAGGATTTTGTAGTCGATGGAAATGGCGCCAAGCTGGTCTAGCAACGCCAGCAGCACATAACGATTGGCATCGTAGACCGCGCCTGGCGGCGTCGGCTGTCCTGGCTCGCGGAGCTCGTCGCCGGTGGAAAACACGCCGACACGCAGCGGCTTGTAAACGGGAAGGGCCGTCACGCCGACCGAGGCGGCGAGACCAATATCCTGCGGCCGCAATTTCTGGCCGCGCTTGAGGATGACACTGCCCTGTTTCACATCCTCCCCGGCCTTGCGGCAGTTCGCGCCGCGTTTGATTCCCGGAAGAACGATCACGCCATCGCCCTCGACGCGGCAATCTTCCTGCATGAAGCAGGTATCGGGGCCGGTCGGCATCGGCGCGCCTGTGAAGACCCGCACGGCACTGCCGCGCGGCACAGTCTCGCCCAAATGTTGCCCGGCGGCGACGCGGCCGAACAGGGTGAGGCGCGTTTCTCCGGTCGGGTTAAGATCGTCGAAATAAACGGCATAACCATCGACCGCGACATTGTTGTGCGGCGGTACGCTGCGGTCAGCGACGATGTCGGCCGCGAGGATACGGCCGCGCCCTTTGATCAGCGACACGTCTTCGGGCAATGCAACAGGGATGACCCGGTCGACCAGGATGCGCGTGGCCTCATCGGCGCGCATCAACTCGCCACCGAAGGCAAAGCAGTCGTCGGAAAGCTGCGCCATTTCAGGCTTCCGCCCGGCGGCGGACAGCCAGGCCGCAATGCGCGATCACAAAATCGGCGATCGCCGGGATGTTGTTGAGGTCGAGGCGCGGGAGGCGCAGCCCCTCGACCGGCGCGTCGCTGGCGACGGCGACGATCAGCGGATCGGTCTCCGCCAGCAGCTTGTTGCCTTCGGACGGACGGTGCACTTCGAGTTTCTCGTGCGCGTGGCTCTTGAAGCCTTCGATCAGCAGCAGATCGACCGGCATCATGCGCTCGATCAGATACTCGACGCTCGGCTCCGGCGCGCCCCGCAGTTCGTGCATGATGGCAAAGCGACGCGATGAGGAGATGACGACCTCGGTCGCCCCCGCGGCGCGGTGCTTGTAAGAATCCTTGCCGGGCTTGTCGACGTCGAATTCGTGGTGCGCGTGCTTGAGCGTCGAAACGGAGATCCCGCGCCGTACCAGTTCCGGAATCAGCTGTTCCAGCAGCGTGGTCTTGCCGCTGCCGCTCCATCCCGCGAGTCCGAAAATTTTCATGCGTGCCCGCCCAGGCGGCGCGCTATCCGGCGCGACGGGCCGGTGCCGGCGTTGCGATGATCCCGGCCTTGTCGTCGGCGGGGCGCGGGGCGGGCGGCTCGGCTTCCGATTCGTCCTCACCCATATGTCGGAGGCCGGCATTGAGATAGTCCCAGCCGGTGATAAGGGTCAGGGCGGCGGCGAGCCACAGGCCGATTTCGCCGATCAGGGTGATCGGAAAGGCGGCGGTGGGCGCCGCATCGCTGACGATCAGGAAACCGAGTGCGGTCATTTGGATGCCGGTCTTCCATTTGGCGAGACGGCTGACTGGAAGTCCGGCGCGGATTTCGGCCAGGAACTCCCGCAGACCGGAGACCAGCACTTCGCGGCAGAGAATGACCAGCGCCGGGAGGATGAGGATGCCGTTGATGCGATCAAAGGCGACCAGAAGCAGGATCGTCGCGGCCACCAGCAGCTTGTCGGCGATCGGATCGAAGATGCGGCCGAGCTTAGTCTGAAGCTTCCATGCGCGGGCGAGATAGCCGTCAAAATAGTCAGTTACCGCGGCGGCCGTGTAGAGGGCGCAGGCGAAGTAGCGGACGTAGTCGTCCTTCATGAAGAACAGCGCCACGATGCCCGGGATGGCCACGATCCGTGAAAGCGTCAGGAAAGTCGGCAACCGGTTGATCATGCTGGGTATTCCGGCGAAAAGCAGGCGCGGCAGGGGAGGACGGCCTAAGTTTAACCTTCGCCGTGGAAATGGGCATAAATTTTTTTCGCGACGGATTTGCTGATCCCATCCACGCTCTCCAGGTCGGTCAGACCGGCCCGGGCGACCGCCTGCCCTGAGCCAAAACGCATCAGCAGTGCTTTCTTGCGGCGGGGGCCGATGCCGGCGATCTCGTCGATCGGTGACGACGCGATGGCGATCGAGCGCCGTGTCCGGTGGCCGCCGATGGCGAAGCGATGCGCCTCATCGCGCAGGCGCTGGAGGAAGTACAGGACCGGGTCCTTGGGCTCCAGTTCGAAGACCTCTCGGCCGGGCTGGAAGAACTTCTCGCGGCCGGCATCCCGGTCTGGCCCCTTGGCAATGCCGACCAGACAGATATCGGTGAGGCCGAGATCGGCCATGACGCCGCGCGCCGCGTTGAGCTGGCCGATGCCGCCGTCAATGAGGACAAGGTCGGGCCATGTTTCCGAGGTGCGGCCTGGATCTTCGCGGATCGCCCGGCCGAAGCGCCGGGTCAGAACTTCGCGCATCATCGCGTAGTCATCGCCGGGCGTTTCGCCCTTTTCGGCGCGGATGTTGAACTTGCGATAGGCGTTCTTGATGAAGCCTTCGGGGCCGGCGACGATCATGCCGCCCAACGCCTGCGTGCCGCTGATATGGCTGTTGTCGTAGACCTCGATGCGGCGCGGCGGCGCTTCCAGCTTGAAGATCGCGGCGACTCCCTCCAGCAGGTTCGCCTGCGCGCTGCTTTCCGCCAGGCGGCGGCCAAGCGAGGCTTTGGCATTGGAGAGCGCCATGTCGACCGGGTGGCGCTTGGCGCCCCTTGTGGGCACCTCGATGCGGACCCGGCGCTCGGCGCGTACCGAGAGGGCCTCGGCGAGCAGATCGCGTTCGGGCACATCTTCGCTGAGCAGGATGAGATCAGGCGGTGGGCGCTCGGCATAGAACTGGCCGAGGAAGGCGTTGAGCACGTCGGGCAGCTCCATCTGCTTGTCGTGCCTCGGGAAATAGTCGCGAGTGCCGTAGTTGAAGCCCCCACGGAAGAAGAACACCTGCACGCAGGTCTGCCCCGCCATCTGATGCGCGGCGATGACGTCGGCATCGCCCAGCGCCTCGACATTGATGCCCTGCCGCGCCTGCACCGCACTCAGCGCCCGGATGCGGTCGCGGAACAGCGCCGCGGTCTCATACTGCTGGGCTGCGCTGGACTCCTGCATTTTTTGCGCAAGCGCCGCCTGTAGTTCGTGCGAGCGCCCGGACAGGAAACTCTTCGCTTCGACGACCAGCGCCGCGTAATCCGACTGACTGATGCGCTCCGTGCAGGGGCCGCTGCAGCGCTTGATCTGGTAGAGCAGGCAGGGCCGCGTCCGGCCCGAGAACACCGTGTCGGGGCAGGAGCGCAGCAGGAAGGCGCGCTGCAGGGCCGTCAGTGTCTCATTGACGGCCCCCGCCGAGGCGAAGGGTCCGAAATAGGTCCCCTTGCGGTCGCGATGCTTGGCAATCTGCGGATACGGGTGATCCTCGAACAAGGCAACGAACGGAAACGACTTGTCGTCGCGCAGCTGCACATTGAAGCGCGGCATTAGCTCCTTGATCAGATTGATCTCGAGAAGCAGCGCCTCGGGCTCGGTATGGGTGGTGACGATCTCCATCCGCCGCGTCTCGGCGACCATGCGCTGGAGGCGGACCGGCAGGCGATTGAGCTGGGTGTAGTTGGTGACCCGCCTCTTGAGGCTACGGGCCTTGCCGACATAGAGCGCCGAACCGTCGGCGGCGAGCATCCGGTAGACGCCGGGCCCCAGCGGCATCGTCGCCAGCGCCGCCTTGATCGCGGCAACGCCTTCGGCGGCCGGACCCTGCGGCGTCTCGCTGTTGATGTCGAATTCCTGGTCGGACATTAGCGTTGTCAGTGAATGAATGGACGCAACGTATTGGTACGCCTAGTCAGAATCAGTGGGCATACGACCCGTGTATATGTTGATGAATGTGGGACGGATTTCGAGCCGGGAAAGTCGGTTTCCCGATATCCACGAAACCTGTGGATAAAGGTGTTGGTAATCCACCTCGGGCACCACAAGAATCGCGTATTCACGGCCCTGTGTGCTCTCGGCCCAAAAAACAGGCATCGAAGTTAAACAGCTGATTCATATTGAATATCCCGGAATCGACGGTCATCTTATTGCCACAAACCCGCCGAAAACGGCGGTTTCCTTGGTTTTTTGACGAATGTGACCGGGTGTGCACAACTCGCCACGCGGGTCAAACACTTTACCCGCGCTGACGCTCGATTTCCGCCCCGACACTCGCTGCGTCGGGATAGACGTCGAGCTTTTCCACCTTCACCCGCGCGTTCCGGACCCGACGGTTTTCCAGGCACAGGATCGCGATCCGCTCCGCCAGCGTCTCGCACAGATCGACGTGACCCTCTGCGACGATGCGTCGTATCCCCGTAACAACCGTGTCGTAGCGTAGGATTCGCTCGCGGCGGCCGGACTTGCCGTCCGGGCCGAGCAGCGGTCCCGGTTTGACCGCCACCAGTTCGACATTGATGCGGATCCGCTGCTCCATCGTCTTCTCGCGCTTCCACACCCCGATGCGGGCCGCGAGCACGAGGTCGCGAATAAGGACGCGGTAGACGGTTGGGTTACTCGACATCGGACGGCCTCAGGATCGGGGATGCCCAGTTGAGATGCTGGCCGCCGTCGAGCGCGATCATCTGGCCTGTCATGGATTGCGCCTCAAGGATGTAACGGAGCGTGGCCGCAATCTCATCGAGGCTCGGGCTGCGCTGTAGCGGGACTGAGGACACCTGGCGGGCGAATTGTGCGTCGGTTTGCCTCGGGCTCGGCAGCACCGGGCCGGGACCGATCGCATTGACACGGATGCGTGGCGCGAAGGCCATCGCCAGCGTCTGGGTCAGCGTCCACAATCCTGTCTTGCTCAAGGTGTAGGACACGAAATGCGGAGTGAGGCTCCACACCCGCTCATCCACCATGTTGACGATGCAGCCGCTGCGATCCTTCGGCAGCGCCTTGGCCAGTGCCTGGGACAGCACGAAGGGCGCGCGCAGATTGATATTGAGATGGGCGTCCCAGCTCTCGCGGGTGACGCTCAGCGCTTCATCGCGCTCGAACAGTGAGGCATTGTTCACCAGCACGCCGAGCGGTCCAAATGTCGCAACCGATTGTTCGAACAAGGCCTCCACATCCGCCTCGACACCGAGATCGGCGCGAAGCGCGATTGCTTTTCCTCCGGCCTTCGCGATTTCACTCGCAACGGCTTCAGCATCGGCCCGTGAGGTGCCGTAATGAACGGTGACGGCGAAGCCGAGGCGACCGAGTTCCAGCGCCATCGCACGCCCGAGGCGTTTGCCGGCGCCGGTCACCAGTGCGGTACGGGGCAGTGTGTCGAGAAGTCCAGCCATGGCAGGTATCCTGTGCGGCGGCGCGATCCGGTTCAAGCGTTTCCGCGCCTGATTGAGACGAGCAGCCAGATGCCGACCGCTGCCGTCATCGTGGCGACGGTCATGAAGCCGAGTGCATAGCTGCCGGTGACGGCGAGAATCAGGCCAAAAAGTGCCGGGATCGTCATGACACCGAGAAAAGTGCAAAACGCCGTGCCGCCGGTCGCTTCGCTGATTCGCCCATCGGGGACGTTCCGAGCCACCTGTGCCAGATAGAGCCCGTTCCATGCGATCGACGTGCCGCCGAACGCGATGCTGACAAACAGAATCAGGACAATCGGCCAGGCGGGGGTGAGTGCCGCCGTGATGACCGCGCAGGCGGCCATGGCAATGCCCAGCCAGCCCAGGAGTTTCACAGCACCGACAAAGCGATCCGCGATGCCGGCCCACACAAGACGGCCGATCGCACCGGCGATCTGGCCGACGGTAAAGATGAAGCCGGCGGTCACCACGCTCATCCCCAGATCATCGTGTAGATAGGCGACCATGAAGGCTGAGAACGAATTTTGCATGCCGGCATAGACGAACGACATGGTGGAAAGGCGACGAAGAATCGGCACGCTCATGATGAAGCGCAGCGGCGCCAGCAATTGGAGGGACGCGAGAAAAGAACGACTGGAATCTCGCCCAGTGTCGTACTGGCGGCAGAGTGGCTGGAGTGCAGCTGCGCAGGCAAAGCACATGACGGCGCCGACCAGCGTTGCGTTTCCCCAGCTTAGGGCGATCGCGATGGTCGGCATGATCAGTCCGGCAAGGCCCGCACCCAGCGGCACGCCTGTCTGCTTGGCCGAGAAGACGAAATTCATCTGCGACGGTGCGGCAAGCCGCGCCAGAATCTGCGATGACGCCGGCGTCATCGGCCCGGTGCCGATCCCGATAAAAATTGCGCCGGCAAGGACGGCGATAGAGGTTTCAAGCCAGGTAAAGGCGAGTCCAAGCGCGACGGCGACCAGACCTATCTGCGAGGTTCGTATCGGGCCGTATTTCGCGACCAAACTGCCGCCCATGAGGCCGGAGATCGCGGCGCAGCTCCACATCAGCGCGACATAGCCGCCGATGAGGTCGGCGCCGACACCGAGGTCGATAATGGCAAGCGGCGCCAGCACTGGACCGGTGTTGCCGGCCATCGAGACCAGCATCTGCGCGGCCAGCGTCGCGATGAGCGCTATGGTGAGTGGACTCACGGAACGATGATGTGTCTGCCGGCCTAACGGCGGTTGGGAGACCGGCGCGCCCGGCCGGAACGGGAGTTTGCCGCGCCCTGGGTCGAGCGACCCTTGGCGCGTTTGGCGGGCTCGGCATCGTAACCGGCCTGCGGCTTTTCTTCAAAGCCGAGCGCGCCGCCTTCGGGCTTCATTTCGAGCTCGTAGGCTTCAAGGCGGCGGATCTCGTCACGCAGGCGCGCGGCTTCCTCGAATTCGAGATTGCCGGCGGCGTCCTTCATCTTGGTTTCGAGCTTGTCGATGGTGGCGCGCAGATTGTGCCCGATCAGGTTGCCCATGCCGGCATCGCCGGTCGAGACGGTGACATGATCGCGCTCGTAAACGCTACCTAGGATGTCGCCAATCTGCTTGCGGATCGATTCCGGCGTGATGCCGTGCTCGGCGTTGTATGCCCGCTGTCTGTCGCGCCGCCGATTGGTCTCGGCGATGGCATAGTTGAGCGAGTCCGTCATCCGGTCGGCATAGAGCAGCACGCGACCGTCGATGTTGCGCGCGGCACGGCCGATGGTCTGGATCAGCGAGGTGCGGGAGCGCAGGAAGCCTTCCTTGTCCGCATCCAGGATCGCGACCAGCGCGCATTCCGGAATATCGAGGCCCTCGCGCAGCAGGTTGATACCCACCAGGATATCGAAGGCGCCCAGACGCAGGTCGCGGATGATCTCGATACGCTCCAGCGTCTCGACGTCCGAGTGGATGTAGCGGACCCGCAGGCCCGCCTCGTGCATGTACTCGGTAAGGTCTTCGGCCATGCGCTTGGTCAAGACCGTGACCAGGGCGCGTTGTCCGTTGGCGGCGACGGTCTTGCACTCGGCCAGCAGATCGTCGACCTGCTTGTCGGTCGGGCGAATGATGCAGACCGGATCGATCAGCCCGGTGGGGCGGATGACCTGTTCGACGAAGGCGCCGCCGGTGCGCTCCATTTCCCACGGGCCCGGCGTCGCCGAGACATAAACCGTCTGGGGCCGCATTGAGTCCCATTCCTCGAACTTGAGCGGGCGATTGTCGATGCAGGACGGCAGGCGGAAGCCGTATTCCGACAGCGTGAATTTGCGGACGTAGTCGCCTTTGAACATGCCGCCGATCTGCGGCACCGTGACGTGGCTTTCGTCGACGAACAGCATGGCGTTCTTGGGCAGATACTCGAACAGGGTCGGCGGCGGCTGTCCGGCCGCGCGGCCCGTTAGATAGCGTGAATAGTTTTCGATGCCGGGGCACGAGCCCGTGGCGGCCATCATCTCGATGTCGAACATGGTGCGCTGCTCGATCCGTTGCGCCTCGATCAGCTTGTTCTGGGTCCGGAATTCGGCAAGCCGCTCCTTGAGCTCGACCTTGATCTTGGTGATTGCCTGATCCAGCGTCGGCTGCGGTGTCACGTAGTGGCTGTTGGCGTAGAGCCGGATGGTGTTGAGCTCTGTTTTCTTCTCGCCCGTAAGCGGGTCGAATTCCCAGATGCCCTCGATCTCGTCGCCGAACATCGAGATGCGCCACGCGCGGTCTTCGTAGTGCGCGGGAAACACTTCAATGGAATCGCCCTTTACCCGGAACATGCCGCGCACGAAGTTGAGCTCGTTGCGCTTGTACTGCAGGTCGACCAGGCCCTTGATCAGCGTATTGCGATTGAGGTCCTGCCCCTTTGTGACATCGAGCGTCATCGTCGAGTAGGATTCGACCGACCCGATACCGTAGATGCACGACACCGAGGCAACGATGATCACGTCGGGCCGCTCCAGCAGCGCGCGTGTCGCCGAATGGCGCATGCGGTCGATCTGCTCGTTTCGCGACGAATCCTTCTCGATATAGGTGTCGCTACGCGGGACGTAGGCTTCGGGCTGGTAGTAATCGTAATACGAGACGAAATATTCGACGGCGTTATCCGGAAAGAAGGATTTCATCTCGCCGTAAAGCTGGGCCGCGAGGGTCTTGTTCGGCGCCAGGACCAGAGCCGGCCGCTGCACGTTCTGGATGACATGCGCGATGGTGAAGGTCTTGCCGGAGCCGGTGACGCCGAGCAGTACCTGATCGCGTTCGTTGTTGCGGGCAGCCGCGGTCAGGTCGGCGATGGCCTGTGGCTGGTCGCCGGCGGGCGTGTACGACGAAACGATCTTGAAGGGCCGGGCACCCGCGTTCGTCTCGTCCGCGAGCGGCGGGCGGGCGGGGTTGATCGTATGATCGGGAAGCGGGCGGGAAAGCTGTGGGGTGTTCACACGCGATTATATGCGCATGCGGGTGGTCCGGCGCTAGCCCGCGCTCAGCACTCCTGACCTTTTTCAATGCACTTCAGGTTGCCGTTGCAGTTGCGGATATCCTTGGGCGGCGTGCAGTTCCGGACATCGAGCGTGGTCTGGAACAGGCGCCCGTTCAGGTTCGCGCAAAAGCACATCAGGGTAACGCCCCCCGAAATCTGGCACTGGCAGGATTGTTGATAAGACCCTTTGGGGATGTTGCCGACGGCTTGAGCAAGGAGCCGGCTGCGAAGTGCGCCGGGCTCGTCCGCCGTGACTGCGGTCGTTGAAAGGCCGAGGGCCAGAAGCCCGATCGCTGCCAGAAATACACGCGCTTTCATCCCACCACCGCCCTGGTTACCCCGTTTACGGGGGTAGGATACCGGCGGCCCCTGCCTCTCACAAGCCAAGGCGTGGTCAACTTGCCGCTATCGGGCTTAAGGCCTTCCAAGGAGGCAATCCGGGCGGCCGAAGTTGTGGCGCTCGGCAACCGGCAAATGGCGGAATTACGCAAGAACTCGCCCCTTTCGGCGTCGGGTCAAGCGGGGTTGCATCGCGGCGCGGCGGAGACTAGGTTTCGGGCCCATTCCCTGATTTTTCCCAGAGATTCGTCATGCCGCTCCTCGCCGAACGCCTCGCGCGCGTCAAGCCGTCGCCGACCCTCGCCGTCACCTCCAAGACCATCGAGCTCAAAGCCGCGGGCCGCAACGTCATCGGCCTTGGCGCCGGCGAGCCGGATTTCGACACGCCCGACAACATCAAGGAAGCGGCGATTGCCGCCATCCGCCGCGGCGACACCAAGTACACCAATGTCGACGGCACGATGGAGCTGAAGCAGGCGATCTGCGCCAAGTTCAAGCGCGAGAACGGCCTCGACTACAAGCCGAACCAGATCACGGTCAGCACCGGCGGCAAGCAGGTTCTGTTCAACGCGTTCATGGCGACCCTGAGCCGTGGCGACGAGGTCATCATCCCGGCGCCGTACTGGGTGTCGTATCCGGACATGGTCGAGCTGGCCGACGGAACGCCGGTCGCGGTGCCGTGCTCGGAAAACAACGGCTTCAAGCTGACACCGGAAGCTCTTGAGGCGGCAATCACGCCCAAGACCAAGTGGATCATCTTCAACTCCCCGTCGAACCCGACCGGGGCCGCTTACTCCGAGAAGGAGCTGCGGGCGCTCTGCGACGTGCTGCTGAAGCATCCGCAGGTGTGGATCCTGACCGACGACATGTACGAGCATCTCGTCTATGACGGCTTCAAGTTCTCCACGCCGGCCCAAGTCGAGCCGAAGCTTTATCCGCGTACGTTGACCCTCAACGGCGTGTCGAAGGCCTATTGCATGACCGGCTGGCGGATCGGCTATGCCGGCGGTCCGGTGGAACTCATCAAGGCGATGAGCGCCATCCAGTCGCAATCGACGTCGAACCCGTCGTCGATCAGCCAGGCTGCTGCCGTCGAGGCGCTGAACGGTCCGCAGGATTTCATCCCGAAGCACAATGAGAGCTTCAAGAAGCGCCGCGATCTGGTTGTCGAGATGCTGAACAAGGCGAAGGGCATTCGCTGTCTGACCCCCGAAGGCGCGTTCTATGTCTATCCGTCGTGCGCCGGCACGATCGGCAAGAAGACGCCCGATGGCAAGGTTATCAAGACCGACGAGGACTTCGTGACTTACCTGCTGGAGTCCGAAGGCGTTGCGGTGGTGCAGGGTTCGGCCTTTGGCCTGGCGCCGTATTTCCGCATCTCCTACGCCACGTCGACCGAGGCGCTGACCGACGCCTGCACCCGTATCCAGAAGGCGTGCGCGGCGCTCGTTTGAGCGCTGCCTCGCCCGAGCGAGCGTAACCCGCATGCGCATCGTGGTGATGGGCGCCGGCGGGGTCGGCGGCTATTTTGGTGCCCGCCTTGCCGCGTCTGGTGAGGATGTGCGGTTTGTCGCCCGCGGCGCACATCTCGATGCGATGCGCCGCGACGGATTGAAGATCGACAGCAAGCTCGGCGATCTCGTTCTGAAGCCGGATCGCACCTCTGCCGATCCCGCCGATCTCGGTCCTGCCGATCTCGTCGTGATCGCGGTCAAGCTCGGCGACACCGATTCCGCTATCGACGCTGTTCGTCCGCTGATGCGCGACGAAACGTCGGTGGTTTCGTTTCAGAACGGGGTGGGTGCGATCGACGCGCTGACCCGGGCATTTGGCGCAGCGCCGGTGATCGGCGGTGTCGCCCAGATCGCGGCGGAGATCGCGGGTCCCGGCCATATCCGTCATACGGGCACACTGGCGCGGCTGGTGGTTGGCGAGCCGAAGGGCGGCAGCAGCGCGCGCGTTGAGGCGCTGGCCGCGGTGGCGAAGAAAGCCGGCATCGATGCGATTGCTTCCGACGACATCACCAAGGCGATCTGGGAAAAGTTTGTCTTTCTGGCGTCATTCAGCGGCGTCACGACCCTGGCCCGTCGCCCCAAGGGCGTGATCCTGTCCGACCCCGACCTGCGCCAGCTTTATGCGGATGCGCTGGCAGAGGCGGTGGCCGTGGCACGCGGGCGCGGCGCCGCGCTGCCGGTCGAACATGCGGAGCGCGCGCTGAAATTCACCGACGGCCTGCCGGCGGAAATGAAATCGTCGATGTTCGGAGATCTGGAGCGGGGGAACCGGCTGGAAGTCGAATACCTGTCCGGCGCGGTGGCACGGCTGGGTGCCGAAGTCGGCGTGAAAACGCCTGTGCATCAGGCGATCTATGCCGCTCTCAAGCCTTACATAGGAGGCCGCCCGGCGGCCTGATCCCGATGTTCCTCAACGAAATCGACCGTCTGCTCCGTGCGCATGACTCCCGCTGGCGGTCGGGCATGGCGACGGTGTTCAGCCTTGCGACACTGCAGAGCATTACCGTCGTCCTGCGGCCGCTACCAATCCGGGCGCTGATCGAGCCGGCCGCGGCGACTGGTCTGTTTGCGATCTTCGAGAGCATGGCCAGCGGCAGCATCGAACGTGTGTGGCTCTACGTCATGCTGATCGTCGGTCTCGAAGTGGCGATCCTCGGTCTGCGCTATACCGCCGAGGTGCGGACGGCCTCGCTCACCGAGCGTGTCATCCGCTCCATCCGTGGGCACATTGCCGAAAATCTTCTGCGCGGCGACTATCGCGCCGTCAGTGCCGCAGGCCCGGGTGCGGTGATCGCGGCAGCGTCGGGCGATGTTGAGTCGGTTCAGCGACTGCTGCGCGAGGCGCTGGTCCATGCCGGGGTCGCGGCCCTGCAATTGCTGCTGATGCTGGTCATCATCTTCTTCGTCGAGGTGTGGCTGTTCTGGATCCTGGTCGTCGAGATCATCGCGCTGACGATCGCCGTTTTCGTCTACGCCAACTGGCGGAAGCATCGCTACATCGCCAAGATGAAGCTCGACGAACGCCTGCTCGGCCTGCTCGCGATCCTGCAGCAGAAGAATCTCGACGCGCGGTTCGGCGGTTTGGGCTCGGTGTTCCTGTCGCGGGCAACCTCGCTCGCCCGCCAACTCTTCGGCACCAACATGACATTGTGGCGCCGCAGCGGCATCTATTACAGCTCCATCGAGTTTACCATCGGTGTCTCCGCGGCGCTGTGCCTGGTGCTGCTGTTCGTCACCAACGACAGCGGCCAGCCGCCGATCGGCAAGTTCCTGGTCTTCACGTACTACGCGGTCCTGATCTTTCCGTGTCTGCAGCAGATCGGCGAGGCGTGGCCGATGATCAACGACGCGCGCGCGGCGCTGGCGCGCATCGGCGCCAATACGGCACATCAGCACGGGCATGGCCCGACCGAGCCGCAAATTCCGGAAGGCTTCGGCGATATCGTGTTCGAAGAGGCCACGGTGCTCGGCGATCGCGGCGAGCGGCTTCTCGACAGGGCATCGTTCGTGCTGCGTCCCGGCGAAAAAGTTGGACTGTTTGGCGACAGCGGCTCCGGCAAGACCACAATCCTGTTGCTGCTGCTTGGAATCAATCGTCTCAGCAGCGGTCGGATCACGGTTGGCGGGCGGGAGTTGAGCGCGCTGAAGCTCTCGGATCGGAAGCGCTTTTTCTACTATGCGCGCGCCTACCCGGCGTTCTTTCCCGACACCGTCTACGACAACATCGTACTGCACAATCGGCCGGAGGATCGTGAATTTGCCGAGGCGCTGGATCGTGTGCGTTTCGGCGGTCGCCTCGCCGCCGAGCCTATGGGGGCCCGTACGATGGTCAGCGAAAAGGGCGAACCGTTCTCGGGCGGCGAGCAGCAGCGGATCGCGGTTGCCCGCGCGTTGATGGCACCGCAGCCCTGCCTCATCTTCGACGAGGCGCTCAATTCGCTGGATGAAGACAGCGAGCTCGGCATCCTCCGCCGCATTACAGAGGATTTCCCGGAGAAGATGGTGATTGTCGTGTCGCACCGGGCGAGCGCTCGGCCGCTTTTCCCGTTCCGCATCGAGATGGTCAAGGGACAGGCAAAAGTCATACGTCCCTGAACGATCGCGGATTCAACTTGCCAAGCGGCCCCGGCCGCGCAAACACTAGAGGCAATCAAGAGCCGACCCACGGCCACGCGAGTTATTCACGCGAAAAGATGGGAGGGTTGCATGGCTCATAAAGCCCAATCCACGCCACGTTGTGTGGCTCTGGTCGGACCTTATCTCTCCGGTAAGACGACGCTGCTCGAAAGCATTCTCGCCGCTACGGAAGCGATACCGCGCAAAGGCACGGTCAAAGACGGCAATACCGTCGGCGATGCCCTGCCGGCGGCGCGCGCGCGGCAGATGAGTGTCGAAGTGAACGTCGCTTCGACGACGTTCATGGGCGAGAAATGGACGTTCCTCGATTGCCCGGGTTCCATCGAATTCGCGCATGAGGCACGGGCCTGCCTGATGGCGGCCGATGCCGCTGTCGTGGTCTGCGAACCGACGCTCGAGCGGGCGATGACCTTGGCACCCTTGCTCAAATTCCTCGACGACCGCCAGATTCCGCACGTCCTGTTCCTCAACAAGATCGACAGCACCGAGCTTCGCGTGCGCGACGTGCTGGCGGCGCTGCAGGCGGTGTCCAATCGGCCGCTGGTCCTGCGCCAGGTGCCGATCCGCGAGGGCGAGCACGTCACCGGCTATGTCGATCTGATCAGCGAGCGCGCCTATCACTACAAACCGGGTCAGGCGTCCGATCTGATACCGATGCCGCAATCGATGGCCGAGCGGCAGAAGGAAGCGCGGCAGGGGTTGCTGGAGAAGCTGGCCGATTTCGACGATAGGCTGCTGGAGCAGCTTCTTGAAGACACAGTGCCCTCGAAAGAGGACATCTACTCGCATCTCGCCAAGAATTTGGCCGCCGATCAGGTGGTGCCGGTCCTGATCGGTGCAGCCGCGACCGATGCCGGCATCCGCCGGCTGTTGAAGTCGCTGCGCCATGATGTGCCGGAACCGGCGCTGACCATGAAACGACTTGGCATTTCGGGTAGCGGTCCGGTGGCAACGATCTTCAAGACCCAGCATGCCGCGCATTCGGGCAAGGTTTCCATCGCGCGCCTCTGGCAGGGTACGCTGGCCGAAGGCGCGACCCTTTCCGACGGCAACACGTCGGTGAAGGTTGGCGGCTTCACGCGACTGACCGGCACGCAGGCGGTCAAACAGGCGAAGGCGGAAGCCGGGGACGTTGTCGGGCTGCTGCGCCTCGAAGGGGTGAACTCCGGCGCCGTGCTGTCGAGTGACGGCAAGGCGAAGGCCTCGTCCGGCAAGGATGCCATCGGCGCCTGGCCGGAACCGCCGCAGCCGATCTTTGCGCTGGCGGTCAATGCGGAAAAACGCGGCGACGACGTCAAACTCTCCGGCTCACTGCATCGTCTGGTCGAGGAAGATCCATCGTTGGTGGTCGAGCATAACGCCGACACCAATGAGCTGCTGCTGTGGGGGCAGGGTGAAATCCATCTCGCCGTGTCGCTCGACCGGCTGCGCACCTCGTACAACCTGCCGGTGACCGGCCATCTGCCGAATGTGCCGTACAAGGAAACGATCCGTCGGCCGGTGACACAGCATGCCCGTCACAAACGCCAGAGCGGCGGTCACGGTCAGTTTGCCGACGTGAAGGTGGAAATCCGGCCGCTGGCGCGTGGCAGCGGCTTCAAGTTCGAGGAAAAGATTGTCGGTGGCGCCATTCCGCGGAATTTCATTCCGGCGGTCGAGGATGGCATCCGCGACTATCTCAAGCGCGGTCCCCTGGGCTTCCAGGTGGTCGACGTGCAGGCAGTTCTGTTCGATGGGCAGTATCACGATGTCGACAGTTCGGATCAGGCCTTCATGACCGCCGGGGCGCTGGCCATGCGCGAGGGCATGCCCAAATGCGATCCGGTGCTGCTGGAGCCGATCTGCAAGGTCGGGATCACTGTGCCCAACGAATTCACCTCGCGCGTTCAGCGCCTCGTCCAGACGCGCCGGGGGCACATCCTCGGCTACGATGCCAAGGCGGGCTGGCCGGGCTGGGACGAGGTTGCAGCGATGCTGCCACAGGGGGAGATGCACGACCTGATCATCGAGCTGCGCTCCGCGACGCAGGGGGTGGGCACGTTCAGCTGGTCGTTCGACCATCTTGCGGAATTTACCGGGCGGTTGGCCGACAAGGTGGCGGCGCGGATGCGGCCGGGCGAGGAGGCCAAAGTCGCCTCCTAGTGCCGGGCAGCGGCGCGCGCTAGAGTGCGCGCCGTTGTTTTGTCTCTCCAACCCGGAAACCCGATGACCCCGCAAGATGTTGAACGCGCGGCCGAGCTGCTCGACGTGGCCCGCCGCAATGCCCAGCCTGCCACCAGCCTTGAAGGATCCCTGCGCCCGACCACGATCGAGGAAGGCTATGCCATCCAGGCCGCTCTGGTCCGCCGCGTCGGCGGGGTCGCCGGATGGAAGATCGCCGGAATCGTTCCGGAGCAGCGGAAGGCCCTCGGGCTCGACTATCCGATCGCCGCACCGATCCTGTCCGCCTATGTCCGCACCGGCCCGGCCCGATTCGATCCGCGCAAGTTCATTCAGCCGGCGATCGAAGGCGAACTGGCCTTCCTGCTCGGGCGCGATCTGCCGCCGCGCAGCACGCCGTACACGCAGGACGAGGTTCTGGCGGCCGTCAGCGCCGTCATTCCTGGCATTGAGGTCACGGATCGCCGGGTCGGCAATGCGCCGGCACCGGTCGTGCTCGCCGATTGTTTCGGCAATGGCGCGTACGTCCGCGGGCCCATCTGCTCGGACTGGCGCGCTCTCGATCTGCTGAGCAATCCGGTGAGTGTCGATTTCGACGGGCGCGAGATCGGTCGCGGCACCGGCGCGACCATCCCCGGCGGTGGGCCTGTGCATGCGCTGCTCTCCATCGCCAACCATCAGCCGCCGGGCTCCGACGGCCTGAAGGCCGGCCAGTTCGTCACGACGGGGACCTGCACGGGTCAGGTGCCGAATAACGGCGTGCGCGAGGTGGTCGGCAAGTTCGGCCGTCTCGGCGAGATTATGGTCGGCTTCGGCGAATGAAAGCGGCGGCGGTTCGGGCGGCCGTCGAGCGCCTCGTCGATTGCTGGCATGTCGGTGAGACGATCGACGAACTGCCGGAGGAAATCCGGCCGCGCACGCCGGCCGACGGCATGCAGGTCCAGGATCGCCTCACCAAAGAACTCGGTGTCGAGGTCGGCGGCTGGAAGATCGGCGCTACCAGCGAAGTCGCCCGCAAGATGCTCAAGGCCGATGCGCCGTTCGCCGGCCGGATCCTCGCGCCGCGCATCTTCTGCAGCGGTCAGATGCTGCCGGCAACTGGCTATAACCTGCGCGGGGTTGAGGCGGAGATCGCGCTGGTTCTCGAACGCAATCTGCCGGCCCGCATCCGGCCCTATACACGTGGAGAGGTCAGCAAGGCGGTCGGCGCCGTCTGCCCGGCGCTTGAGATTGTCGACAGCCGTTTCACCGATATCTCCAAAGTGAACATCGCAAGCATGATCGCGGACATGGGTTCGAGTGCAGCCTTGGTGATCGGCAAGCCGATCCTGAAATGGAAGTTGCTCGATCTGCCGTCCATCGCCGTGACCATTAAGGCCGGTCGCAAGATCGTCGGCCGCGGAACCGGTGCTGCGGCGATGGGCGATCCTTTGGCATCGCTGCTCTGGCTCGCCAATCACTTGCGCACCCGTGATGGCCTGAAGGCCGGCGATGTGATCTCGACCGGCACCTGCACCGGCCTGTATCGCGCCCAGCCCGGGGAGAAGATCACGGCGGAGTTCGGCAAGCTTGGAACAGTCGCCGTCAGTTTTACAAAGTAGCCCGAACAGGAGGGACGCCATGACTTACGTAGAAGGATTTGTCGCGGCCGTGCCTGCAGAAAATAAAGAGGCCTACCTCAAGCATGCAGCTGACGCGGCGCCGCTGTTCAAGGAATTCGGCGCGACACGCATGGTCGAAACCTGGGGCGACGAGGTGCCCGACGGCAAGGTCACCGACTTCAAGGGTGCGGTGCAGGCCAAACCGGACGAAGTCGTCATCTTTTCCTGGATCGAATATCCGTCCAGGGACGTTCGCGACGCGGCGAACAAGAAGATGATGAGCGATCCGCGCATGAAGGATATGGGCGCGTCTATGCCCTTCGACGGCAAGCGCATGATCTTCGGCGGCTTCGAGCCTCTCATTGCCGACAGCAGTAAGGACAAGATGGGCTATGTCGACGGCGTCCTTCTGGCCGTTCCGTCCGGCAACAAGGACGCGTATCGCGACATGGCCGCCAAGATGGTTGCTCTCTTCAAGGATTACGGCGCCACGCGCGTGATCGACGCATGGGGCGACGACGTTCCCGATGGAAAGGTTACCGATTTTAGACGTGCGGTGAAGGCGGCGAGCGGCGAGACGGTCGTCTTTTCATGGATCGAGTGGCCGTCGAAGGGCGCCCGCGACGTGGGATGGAAGAACGTGATGTCCGATCCGCGCATGCAGCAGAATAGTATGCCGTTCGATGGCAAACGCATGGTGTATGGCGGCTTTGCGCCGATCCTCGACGCCTAGCGAAGACGGCGCGGTCTGGAACTAGCTCTCGACCCAGACGATCCGTAGAACATTGGTGGCGCCCGGCGTGCCGAGCGGCACACCGGCCGTGAGTACCAGGCGGTCGCCGTTCCCGGCGACACCTTCACGCTTGGCAATGTCGATCGCCTGATCGACGATTTCCTGCAGCGTTTTCACCTCGGGTGAAACGACAGGATGCGTACCCCAACAGAGCGCCATCCGGCGCGCCGTGGTGAGACGCGGGGTCAGGCAGAGGATCGGAACTTCCGGCCGCTCGCGGGCCGCTCGCAAGGTCGTTGACCCGGTCGTGGTGAAGGTGACGATGGCGGAGGCTTTAATCGTGTTCGCGACCTGCGCGGCCGCGGCGGTGATCGCGTCGGCGGCGGTTGCTTCCGGGTCATAATGACCGGCATCGAGCAGTGGCCGGTACAGCGGGTCTTGTTCGACCTGCTGGATGATGCGGTCCATGATCTGCACCGCTTCCAGCGGATATTTTCCCGACGCGGTTTCCGCCGACAGCATGACGGCATCGGCGCCGTCATAGACGGCGGTGGCAACGTCCGAGGCTTCAGCGCGGGTCGGTGTCGGCGCGCTGATCATCGATTCCAGCATCTGCGTCGCTACGATCACCGGCTTGCCGGCACGGCGCGCCGACCGGACAATCCGCTTCTGCAGGCTGGGAACCTGCTCCGGCGGCATCTCCACGCCGAGATCGCCGCGCGCCACCATGAGCGCATCCGTCATCTCTATCATCTCTTCCAGATGATCGATGGCAGAGGGTTTCTCGAGCTTGATCAGAACCGATGCGCGGCCGGCAATCAGCTTTCGAGCCTCCGCGATATCGGAGGGACGCTGGACGAAGGACAGGCCGACGATGTCGCAGCCGGCATCGAGACCGAAGGTGAGGTCACGCCGGTCTTTCTCCGTCAGCGGCGACAACGGCAAAACGAGATCGGGCACATTGACGCCCTTACGGTCTGACAGGGGTCCGCCGTTGATGACCTCCGTGATGGCGAAATCCTTGCCAAATTCACGGACGCGCAGCCGCACCTTGCCGTCGTCGAGAAGCAGGTCGGCATCGCTCTCAAGAGCCTCGAATATCTCGCGATGCGGCAGATTGACCCGCGACGTGTCGCCGGGCGTGGGGTCGAGATCGAGCCGGAACCGCTGACCGGTTTCGATCTGTACCCGGCCGTCCTTGAAGGTGCCCAGACGCAGCTTGGGGCCCTGCAGATCCATCAGCACGGCAATTGGCCGGCCGGTCTTGACCTCGATATCGCGGATGATCTTCAGGCGCGCGCGATGATCTTCGTGCGTGCCGTGGCTGAAATTCAGCCGGAAGACATCGACGCCAGCCAGGAACAGGGCTTCGATCTGCGCAGGCGTGGAGGTCGCAGGACCGAGCGTGGCGACAATACGGGCGTTGCGGGTCCGGCGCATGATGGCTCTATCTTACCGCAAAATCGGCTGGAAGCATCACGCAACGAAATATCGTTCTCAGGCGGTCCCGGCCGGGCGGGATACATGCGTCGGCCCGTTCAGAATGCCGTTGGCGACCGCCTCGATCTGCTTGCCGTCGATGGCGGATTGGCCACGGGTCAGCGCCTGGCACCATTGCATCACGCGCCGGCGGTCGGGCTTAGCGTCTTCGCTGAGCGCGCCGACAATCGCGGTAAGCGCCAGGACATGGGTCGCGAGATTGTCGTTGGTCATCGCGAGGCTCTGCACCAGTCGCTGTGTATTGGTGTCCATGCTCCGGGATCCTTCCTCGTGCAAACGGCTTCCATCTGCGGCGTTTATCGCCATGAAAGTCGGGTGCATTCAAGCAACAGAATTACGGCAGGATCAGGATGGCCCGAAAATCGTTGACGTTGGTGAGGGTGGGACCTGTGACAACCAGGTCGTCGAGGGCCGCGAAAAAGCCGTACCCGTCGTTGTTGTCCAGCATCGCGGCGGGATCGTGACCGGCCGCGCGGGCGCGGGCGATGCTGTCCGGTGCCAGCAGGGCGCCGGCATTATTTTCACTTCCGTCGATACCGTCGGTATCGCCGGCGAGGCCGAAAACACCGTTTGCCCGTTCCAGGGCCACGCCGAGCGCCAGAAGATATTCGACATTGCGGCCGCCGCGCCCAGAACCCTTGATCGTGACGGTCGTCTCGCCGCCCGAGAGCACGACGCAGGGCGGGCGCACGGGGGCCAGGCCGGCACGGATTTCCTGCACGAAATGCGCGTGACGGCGGGCCACGTCGCGGGATTCGCCCTCAACCGCGTCGCCCAGCGAGAGCGGCGCAATGCCGGCTTTTCGCGCGAGTTCGGCGGCAGCCTCCAGAGACGCATGCGCGCTGGCGATCAGCCGGAACTCGGAGCGGTGGAGCCGTGGATCGCCGGGCTTGGGCGTTTCCGCATCCGGATCGCCCAGTCGTGCACGGCAGCTCTGCGGTGGGTCGAGGCGGTATTTGCCAAGGATGCGCCAGACATCGGCCAGCGTGGAGGGATCCGGCACGGTGGGCCCGGAGCCAATCACGGCCGGATCGTCGCCCGGCACGTCGGAAATCGCGAGGGTGACGATGCGTGCCGGATAGGCGGCCGCGGCGAGCCGTCCGCCGGTGATGGCCGAGAGATGCTTACGGATCGTGTTCATCTCGCCGATCGTGGCGCCGGAGCGCAGCAGTGCGTAGGTCAACTCGCGCAGTTCGACAAGGCTGACACCAGGACCCGGCAGGGTCAGCAGTGCCGAGGCACCGCCCGACATCAGGCACAGGACGAGATCGTCTTCGGTAAGGCCCTGCACCCGCTCAAGGATACGCCGGGCGGCGGCGAGGCCGCGGGCGTCCGGCATCGGGTGCGAGGCCTCGATCACCTCGATGCTGCGGCAGGGGACGGCATGGCCGTCACGGGTCACGACGATGCCGTCGATTTTGCCGTTGATGTGATGTTCGACCGCGCGGGCCATGGATGCCGCCGCCTTGCCGGCACCGACCACGATCAGGCGGCCTTTGGGCGCCGGCGGCAGGAAGCGGGGAATGGTGCGGGCCGGATCGGCGGCCTCGATGGCGGCACGAAACAAATCGCGCAGGAACTGACGGGGAGCGGCGACCATTGGGCTCGAAAAGATGATGGAGTCGCAGTGTCGCGCGGACGCGCCGCCCCGGCAAGCGAACCTTGGGGCAAGCTAGCCTTGGCTGGCCCGTCTCGCGACGACGATACCAATCAGGATGATCACGCCGCCCACCGCCTGAAGCATGCTCAGCGGCTCGGAAAGCAGCAGCCACGCGAGCAACGCCGCGGTTGCTGGCTGGAGGAGCAGCGCGACCGAGGAGAACGACGCCGGCAGATGGGCGAAGGCGTAAGCGATCAGCCCCTGTCCGCCGGCATGGCTGAACAGTGCGAGGCCGAGCAGCATCGCCCACCCAAACGCCGTGGTCGCGACCAGGCTCTCACCCGAAATCACCGCCACCGGCCACAGAAAAAGCGCCGTCATCACGCCGCTCCATAGCATGATGGTGGCGGTCGAGAATGTCGTGCGCAGGCGACTCATGCAGAGCATGTAGCCGCTGTAGAACATCGCCGTGACGATGCCGAGCGCATCGCCGAGCAGATGATCCGCCGACAGGGTCAGGGAATCCCCCATCAGTACGACCGCGCCCGCGATCGCCAGCAGCATGCCCGCCACGAAGCTTGGGCGGATTTTCTCTCCGAGCAGCAGCCACGCGGCGGGTGTCACGAAGATCGGCGCAAAGTTGGAAAACAGGGTCGAGTTTGCAACCGACGTCAGTCGGATCGACCAGTGCCACACCGCAAGATCGCCGGCAAAGAAGGCGCCGGCGAGCCCGAGCAGCAGCCAGTCGCGCGTGGTGGCGGCCTGCTGCGGGGCCGTGTCGGGAGCGCGCTTGAGTTCGATCGCACGCCACAAGGCGCAGGCGGGTAGGGCCGCGGCTAGCCGCCAGAACGCGGTGGCACTGGGGCCGAGCTCCGACAGCCGCACGAAGATCGGCGAGAAGGCGATGGCTACGGCGCCGAGCAACAACGCCATTAACGCGATGCGTTCGGCGCGGGCCTGATCCGGGGACGGTCTCATGCCGACGTGTCGAGTGTCGGATAGTCCGTATAGCCCGCTTCACCCGGTGTGTAATAGGTCGCAAGGTTGGGTTCGTTGAGCGGCGCCGCGCGACGGATCCGTTCCGCCAGATCGGGATTGGCGACGAACAGTTTGCCAAAGACGATCGCATCGGCGGCCCCTGCACTCATAAAGGCCGCCGCGCGCTCAGGCGTGAACCCGGTACCGGCAAGATAGGGGCTGGGAAAGAGCGGGCGCAGAAGCTGGTGAAAGGCCGCGTCTGAGCTGCTGTCGCTCACGAACAGATAGGCGAGGCCGAGCCCGGCGATCGCTTTCACGGCCGTGCTGAACGTCTCCTGCGGGTTGTCATCGATGACGCCCTGGATGCCGAGGTTCGGCGACAGCTTGATTCCGACCGTGTCGGCGCCACGCACGGCAGTCATGGCCTCCAGCGCTTCGACGATGAAGCGGCTGCGGTTCAGCGCGCTGCCGCCGTAGCGGTCGGTGCGGATGTTGCTGCTGGAATTAAGAAACTGGTCCGGCAGGAAGCCCGATGCGGCATGCAGTTCGACGCCGTCGAAGCCGGCTTCGAAAGCGCGTTCGGTGGCGCGTTTGTATTCGGCAACAACGCCGGCAATTTCGTGGGTTTCCAGGGCGCGGGGCGCCACGCGGACCTGCATGCCGGTGGGGGTGCGGACCTCGCCGGGTGGCGCGATGGCCGACGGTCCAACCGGCAGTGCGTGGTTCGGCAGCAGGGAGGGATGCGACACACGGCCGCAATGCATGATCTGAGCAAAGATGCGTCCGCCCTGCCTATGGACGGCGTCGGTCACGCCGCGCCAGCCGGCGACCTGTGCGTCCGAGTAAATGCCTGGCGCCAGATAGAGCCCGTGACCCATTGCACTGGGGCAGGTGCCCTCGCCGATGATAAGTCCCGCGCTGGCGCGTTGCGCGTAGTAAGTCGCGCTCAGTGCCCCCGGCACGCCGTGCTCATCAGCGCGCCGCCGCGTCATTGGCGCCATGACAATACGATTGGGAAGGGTCAGCTTTCCCAAGGAAAGCGTGTCAAACAAGGTGGGCATCGGATGGCTTATAAAGGTACGCCTGACGTGAAGCCATCCCGCGCGTGATGGCGCGGCTTTGGTATAGTGCGACATGCGTTCCCCGCCGCTCGCCGAATCGAGCCACCTCCTGCATGAGGACGATCCGCCGCCGGTTGAGATCGTCAACGGCACCAGCACGGCGCCGACCCTGGTGATCTGCGATCACGCAAGCCGGGTGGTGCCGCGCTGCCTGGGACGGCTCGGGCTCGACGACACGGCGTTCGAGCGTCACATCGCCTGGGATATCGGGGCTGCCGAAGTGGCGCGGCGGCTGGCGGCGCGGCTGGATGCGCCACTGGTGATGTCCGCCTATTCCCGGCTGGTCATCGATGTGAACCGCCGTCCCGACGACCCAACCTCGATGCCCGAGGAGAGCGACGGCACCGTCGTGCCGGTCAATCAGGCCCTGACACAAGCGGGCCGCCAGTGCCGTATTGCGGAGATCCTGGAGCCCTATCATCAGACAATCGCCGCCCGGCTTCAGGCGATCCGCAGCCGCGGACAAGTGCCGATGATCTTGTCCATCCATAGCTTTACGCCGGTGTTCAAAGGGTTCGTTCGGCCCTGGCAGGCCGGCGTGCTCTGGAACCAGGACGGACGCCTCGCCATGGCGATCAAGTCGGCGCTGGAGGCAAGGGGTTTTGTGGTGGGCGACAACAAGCCGTATTCAGGTCAGGATCGTCACGGTTATACGTTGCCGCGTCACGCAGAAGAGGCGGGTTTTCCGCACGTCCTCATCGAACTGCGGCAGAACATGATCGACACCCAGCACGGGGCCGAGGAATGGGCGGGTCTGCTTTATTCCGTCCTCGAACGGGCGGTTGTCGATCCGGCTTTGAGGGAACCGAAGTCTTGCTGAGGGGAAACTGATGTCAGAGGGTGAAAACTGGTGGTCCGAGATTTCGGCCGCGGCACAGAAGGGCGATTTCACGCAGGCGCAGGCGCTGATCGTCGGCGGGTTAGAAAAGAAGCTGCCCTTCGAACGGGGTCACAATATTTACATGGCGCATCTGCTGATCCTGGCCGCGCAATGGGCGTGGGTGGATCGCCTCCTTCCTGCGCGCACCAATTTCTTCCGGACGTCGGGTTGGCTGCAATCCCTATGGCGCGGCGAGGCGATCAACGCTGCCGAAAAGCCGATCCCGTGGTTGACCTATCCCGCGATCGATTTTCTTGAGCCGCGCATCCGCCCCGAATGGACGGTTCTCGAATGGGGGTGTGGCAGCTCGACCCTCTGGTGGTCGGAGCGCGTGAAGCGGATTCACGCGATTGAAAACGATGAAGCCTGGCACAAGAAGGTTTCGAAAACCGCGCCTGGGAACTGCTCCATTCTGCTGCAGACGACAAAAGACGGCTACGCCAACGCGGTGCGCGGCGAACTTTACGATGTGATGGTGATCGACGGATCGTGGCGGAACGATTGCGCGCTGGCAGCGGCGTATTGCGATGCCAAGCTGATCATTTTCGACAACACCGATGTACGGGAACATGACGAGGGCGTCCGGACCCTCACGAAGGCCGGCTGGTCGCGCCTGGATTTCTTCGGCCTCATTCCGTCGTATGCGTATAAAAACTGTACGTCGATCTTCTTCAAGGATCCGTCGGTCCTGGCGACAAAACTGGTGCCCACCGAGATGATCCTTTCGTCCGGGCCGACCTGTTCGCAGTCGATGGACGCCGATGCTGCCGCGCGAGCCGCCGTCGCAAAGCCAGGTTGACGAAATGCTGACAGCATCCGAAATCGCGTCTTGCCAACAGCGGTTTGACCTCTCGTATCATGTCAATTACGCGCTGGATGCCGAGCAGGTTGTCGGTCTGCGTGGAAAAGACGTGCTGGAGGTCGGTGGTAGCCTGCCGGACGGGTTCGTGCGGGACGTGCTCGGCGCGCGGCGCTGGATCGGCATCGAGGAGCAGACGTACTGGAACGAGATCACCGCGAGCGGCGGGCTGCATGGAACGCCACCGACCGCCGCGATTCCGCGCCGGATTGCGGCTGCCGCGACTGCGGATTTCGACCAGGGTTATGGCGTGTTTTCAGGCCGGATCGAAGAACTGCCTGTCGCGCTGCATGGCTGCTTCGATGTTGTCTTCTCGATCGCGGCTTTTGAACATATTCACAAGCTGGCGACGACGCTTGACGGCATCCAAAGTGCGTTGAAACCGGGCGGACGGCTGTTTACGATCTTCGCGCCGATCTGGTCATCGGCGCGAGGCCATCATCTGCCGCGGGTCCGCGATCAGCAGGGCAAGGTCTTCGAGTTCAACAGCTCACCAATCCCTCTCTGGGCGCATCTCCTGATGCGCCCGGAAGAGATGTTCCGGTTTCTGCTCGACCATACCGACCGCGCGACGGCGGCGGAGATGGTTTATTACGTCTATCATTCCTCGCATATCAATCGCCTGTTTACCGAGGACTACGTCGCCTATTGTCACGCGAGTTCTCTGAAGGTGGAACGATGCGAAGCTGTGTTTCTGGCGCCGCCGCCGCCGGAAACCCAGCAGCGCCTGGAGCAGCTTCATCCGGGCAGAACGCATTTCGCCAATAGCGGTCTGCGGGTTGTGATGCGCAAGGACTAGGCTGCCTTTGAGGCTGGCCAGGACTGCATTATATTTGTAGTTGAACCGATGGAGGCACCCAATGGACGACCGTACCCGCACTGAGCTCGAGGCTGCCGCGTTCCGCCGGCTGGTCGAACATCTTCGCGAGCGCAAGGATGTGCAGAATCTCGATCTGATGAATCTCGCCGGCTTCTGCCGCAACTGCCTGTCGAACTGGTATCAGGAAGCGGCCACCGAAAAGGGCGTGCCGATGGACAAGGGCAAGGCGCGCGAAATGGTCTACGGCATGCCCTACGAGGAGTGGAAGGCGAAGTACCAGAAGGAAGCCTCGCCCGACCAGATGAAGGCGTTTCAGGCCCAGGGCGGCGGTTCTCATAAGCACTGATGGCTGGACGATGTTCTCTGCAAGGCTGACCGCGCTTGTGTTTGGCGTGGTCGCATTGCTGACGAGCCAGGCGATCGCGCAGACCGATCTTATCCCCGGTTACCTGGACAGCCCGCCGCGCGGTCCTGCGGCCGCAAAAGGTGCAGTGATCTACAGTCACGGTCTGCCGCGCGTCACGGATGGGATCGAGGATGCGCTTGGGGCTACGCCCTACGTTGTTGATTCGCTGCGCGATGCCGGCTGGGATGTTTTCCGTCAGCCGCGACGTTGGACGTCGGATGCGCTGACGGCACAACCGCTCGCGTTGGCGGCGGCGGCAAGCAAGCTGCGCGACACCGGCTATACACGCATCGTGCTGGTCGGGCAGAGCTTCGGTGCATGGATTTCACTGGCGGCGGCATCGAAGGCCGGTTTCCCGATCCATGCGGTGATTGCCTTCGCCCCGGCGGCATTCGGCACGCAGGCTGAATCTCCAGCCTGGGAGCAGAATGCGAAAGCACTCTATCCCGTGGTTGAGGCTGGGGGCGCGGAACGTACGCTCGTCTTCCTGTTCAATGACGATCCTTATGATCCGGGTGAGCGCGGCGATCATTTGCGCGCCATCTTCGAGCGGCGCGGTCTGGCAGCGGATGTCGTTGACCGGCCTAGCGGCTATAACGGCCACACGGTGGCGCTGACGCGGGGCTTTTCCCAGCGGTTTGGCCCCTGCCTTGCCGACTTCATCGAAGCCGAGCCGCCGGAGCCCTACTTCGTCTGTGATGAGCGGCCGCCGCTGGCCAGACAGCTGGTGTTTGATCTCCCGCAGGACCTGCGGATCCAGGTCTCCGCTCACGATACGGAACCCGAACTGGCCCGGTTAATCGGCCGCTGGTACGGCGTGTATCCGCACGGCCGGGAGGTGCAGCTGATCATCCATGAAACGTTTTCGGATCAGGCGCGCGCCATCTATGCGTTCGGCCCGGTGGCGCGCGGCGGCGACGAAAAGAGCGGATTTACGCGCCGCCGCGGAACGTACCACCGCGGAACGGGCCTTCTGGTCTTCAACGAGACGCAGACCGACAACATCATCGAAGCCACGTTGCTGCCCGATTCCCGCCTGCTGCTGACCCTCCGCAGCCGCCGCAGCGGCGATACCCTGACCGTGGTTCTCCGCCGGCTCGATTGAGGCGGTCCGTCCCCGTTATCCACTTAATCCACAGCGCTATTCCTTTGCGCCTGACGCCAACCCACCGCTATGTACCTTGTCTCATCAGCAGGAGTCGGGCGCATGGCGGACGGCAGCAGCACGGTAGGGAATGTCGCGGCGGAGAAGCTCAAGTCGTTCGTTGAGCGGATCGAGCGCCTCGAGGCCGAAAAGGCCGAACTCGGCGCCGATATTCGCGAGGTCTATTCCGAGGCCAAGGGCAACGGATTCGACACCAAAATCATGCGCCAGGTTGTCCGGCTGCGGAAAATGGAAGTCGCGGATCGTCGCGAGCAGGACGAGCTGCTGGATATCTATCGCCGCGCGCTCGATATCTGACGAAGCCGCTAATCGCCAATCAGTTGGCGGCCTTGGCCTGAGCCAGGTTTGCGCGGCGCTCTGCCGCCGCGACCGTATTGTCGAGCAGCATTGTCACGGTCATTGGCCCGACACCTCCCGGCACGGGAGTGATGTAAGAGGCCTTCTGGCGCACGCCTTCGAAATCGACGTCGCCGACCAGTTTGCCGTCGGGCAGGCGATTGATGCCGACATCGATCACGACGGCGCCGTGTTTGATCATTTGCGGCACGATCAGTTTCGGCTTGCCCGCAGCCACGACCAGAATGTCGGCGAGGATCGTGTACTGGGCGAGATCGCGCGTCTTGGCGTGACAGATCGCAACCGTCGCCTCCTTCTGCATCAGCATCAGCGCCATCGGCTTGCCGACAATATTGCTGGCACCGACCACCGTGACGTTCTTGCCTTCGACCGAGATGTTCTCGTGCTCCAGCAGCTTTTGGACGCCGTAAGGCGTGCAGGGCGGGAAAACCGTATCGCCCAGCACCAGACCGCCGACGTTGTAGAGATGGAAGCCGTCGACGTCTTTCTCGACGGAAATAACCTCAAGGATACGACGCACCGGAATTGATGGCGGCAGCGGTAACTGGACCAGGATGCCGTGCACATTCGGATCGGCATTCAGATTCTGGATGGAGTTGACGAGCGTCTCTTCGCTGACATCGGCGGAGAAATTCAGGACCCGTGAATTGATACCGGCTTCGCCGCAGGCGCGGACCTTGTTGCGCACATAGACGGCCGAGGCAGCGTTCTCGCCGACCATAATGACGACAAGGCCGGGGACCACGCCTCTGGCCTTGAGGGATTCGGCGCGCTGTTTGATCTCGGCGCGAACCTTCCGGGCAACGGCGTTGCCATCGATTATATTGGCGGACATCTGGGGCGTGGGGTTGCTGTGGTCAGGCATAGGCGTGTGTGCGGAGCCATTGTGCCGTCTTGTTGAAGCCGCCAAAAACGAAAAAATGCAGGCCAGCTATGCCGAGCGTCGGGTCTGCATCCAGTGCGGTGCCGAGTTCCTTGATGATCGGTTCCGGGCTGCTGTCGGTCAGCAGCCGGGTGAGGGAGGGCGCCCGGGTAAGGGCGCGAACCGAGTTGCCGACGCCGCAGCGGAGCGCGTAGCGGGTCAGTGTGGCGATGCTGGCGGGGCCGGCGAGGCCGACCCGGACAGGCGTATCGATACCGCTCTGCCGCAGCTTACGGAGCCAGCCGAGGATCGCCGTGGACTCGAAGCAAAACTGGCTGACGATATGCAGCGCGGCGCCCTCACGCTTCGCCCAGTCGCGTTTGTAGGCCAGGGCGGTGGCGATGGCGGCGTCGGGTATCTTCGGGTTGCCCTCAGGAAAGCCGCTGATGCCGATTTCGGTGATGCCGTGCTTTTGTAGCAGGCCGCTGTCGAGCACTTCAATGCTGGAACCAAACGGACCGGCCGGCTTGTCGCGGTCGCCGGCGATCAGCAGAATCTGTGTAACGCCAGCGTCGCCATGAAACCGCGTCAGCAGCTGATCGAGCTGCGCTTCACTTTCGAGATGCCGGGCGCCGATATGCGGCACCGGGATCAGGCCACCACGCTGCAAAACGGATGCTGCATGAACCGTTTTCAGCGGATCGTCGCCGGGAATCCAGGTGAGATAGACTGCGCTGCCCTTCTCAAGCTGAGCCGGGCAGGAGTCGATCGTCTTGGGTTCCCGAGACGTGACCTCGATGGAGCAGCCACGCAGCAGAGTCGGGAGATGCGATCTGGACTCTGACACGAGGCTGCTCCTACCGCAGACTGCTTAGTCGCGCTTGCGGGAGACGACGTAGGACTCATCCCAGAACCAGAGGCCGCCGTGCTTGGTCAGCACTTCGCGCGTGGCTTCCAGGTATTTGTCGTTCTTCAAGGCCTGTTCGAGGCGCTGGTCCTCGATCTGCGCCACGTACACCGCGGCGTTCCATGCCGCGAACAGCGTCGACGTGCCGATCGAGGAGCTGACCTCGTTGGGCAGCGTATGCATGTCGTAGCGGAACAGCGAACGGCCGTCGGCATAGGCGTTGAAGTTCAGGTCACGGCCGGCATTGCCGAGCTCCGTCTTGAGCTGCTTGAGCAGTTCGTGACGGTCGCCGATGAACGGCTGCTCGCCGGGCCAGACCTTCTGGATGATTTCCAGGCCCGGATCGTTGCCGCAGGAGTGGATGCCGAGCAGGCGCCCGCCGGGCCCCAGCGCCCTGGCGAGCGGGGCCAGAACCTTCTTCGCCTTGAACTCCACCGACGCGCGGGCGCGGTAGGGCTGCGAGGCGATGACGAGATCGTAGTCGGCGCGGGTGGCGCCGCGCTTGGGGATCACGTTGTCGAGCAGGAAACGATGATCCTCGCGATAGATGATCAGCACCACCGGGCGGTCGTAGACGGTATTGCCGGTCTTCTCACTCGCCCGCGCGCGCCAGTTGTCGGCGAGGAACGGGTTGAGGGCGGTGATCTGCTCTTCGAAGTCGTGCGAGGTATTGCCGCGCAGCGCGACCTCGTGCCACACGAGGCTCGATGCGGCGGTGACCGAGTTCGGCACCAGCCACGGAGCTTCGGCGTAGTAAAGGTTGGTCATCACGAGAACGCTGCTCGGATGCTCGAAGAAGCGGTCGGACATCTTCTCAAGGGCCAGACGCACATCCTCGAGGCTGATTTCCTTGCCGACGATGTAGAACGGCATGGCCGGGAAGCGCTGGTGCATCGCGCGCATGACGCGCGTCAGGACCGTGCCGTCGCCGACACCGGCGTCGAACAGGCGCAGCGCCGGCGGACGCGGATGGATGTTTGCGAGTTCGAGCGCGACGCGCTGCGCGACCGCCCACTTCTCGCTGCATGTGTTCACGAACAGCAGATATTTCTGGCGGTTGTCGTAAAAGCGGAAGTTCTTGGGTTCCTGCTTCGGGTCGCCGCTCTTGGGGGCGCCGCCGCCGGCACCGGCCGGGCCCGGCTGGCTGATTGGCGTCACGGCACCGCTGCCATTGCCACTCGGCGCCGAGGCGCGCAGCGTATCGGCGCGCGCCGGGCCGTTCAGCGTGGCAACCGCGCGAGTCGGACGCGAGAGCAGCAGCGTCTTGCCGCGATTGCCCGAGCCGGGAATGTGATTTTCCATGTAGGTACGGACGCGATGCAGCGTCTCGGTCGTGATGCGCCCGCCGTATTTGAGGCGGCTCACGAACTTGCCGTCATTGACGGCGAGGCGACCGAAGGTGGACTCCGCCATGCCGACGCGGCGGCAATATTCGGAGATTTCCTGGAGCAGCATATCTGAGTCCATCGGGTGTTCCTCCCATGCGGCCCTGGAACGACGGTCCCAACGCTGCGCATGCCCTGTGTTCGTTGGGCGTGATTCCTAGCCCTCGGCGGCGGGACTTCAACCACAATTCAGCCCACATTCATAGTGGGACAAATTCGTGGGATAAACAATCCGGTAATATACCGAGATTTCGGCGGAAATCTGCCCTACCGGCGGCCTTATATTAACCGACGGGAGTCGTCGCGGGTGCTCAGGTAAGTGGGATGAATCCCATCTCCGGGCGGGTCACATGCGGTTTGGGCCACCCCTCCGGGCTTTCCGGAGGAGCGGGCCCGTTTACTCGGCGGGTGCGTGCGAGCGCCGGCGCCCACGCTTGGCAGCGCGGTGGTCCTTACGGGACTCGCGCCAGGATCGCAGGTTGGCGAGCGCCATCAGCGTCGCGGGCGTGACCAGCAAGGTCAGCAGTGTCGCAAAACCAAGTCCGAAGACAATCGAGGTCGAGAGCTGTACCCACCACTGCGTCGACGGGGCGCCGATCGCGATATCGCGCGTGACGAAGTCGAGATTGACGCCGAACGCGATCGCCAGCACGCCGAGGATCGCGGTCACCGCCGTCAGCACCACGGGGCGGGCGCGTTCGCGGCAGGTCTGGATGATGGCATCGTAGGCGGCAACGCCTTCGCGGCGCAGGCGGTCATACGTGTCGATCAGCACGATGTTGTTGTTCACGATGACCCCGGCATTGGCGATGATGCCGATACCGGTCATGACCACGCCGAAGGCTTGTCCCATGACCATCAGTCCGATCAGGACGCCGATGGTCGACAGCACGACCGCCGACAGCACGACCATCACGCTGCTGAACTTGTTGAACTGCGCCAGCAGGATCGCAAAGATCAGGAAGAGTGCGGCCCCGAAGGCC
Source organism: Alphaproteobacteria bacterium (assembly GCA_965279355.1). Lineage (GTDB taxonomy): Bacteria > Pseudomonadota > Alphaproteobacteria > CACIAM-22H2 > CACIAM-22H2. The sequence goes on from OZ257155.1 coordinate 3,908,408, forward strand.
TTCATCAGGAAGGCGCCTGCTTTCTCACGCTCCTCGTCTTCGCCCTTCAGGCGATAATTCACGCCAAGCCCGAGGTCGGCGCCTTGCATCGCCTCGATCACCTGCTTCTGGACAACGGCGGACTGAACCCCTTCGGCCACGTTCGCGGTGACGGTGATGACGCGCGCGCCGGCGACGCGATTGATCAGACTGACCTTCTGGGTCGGCTTGCGTTCCACGAAATTGCCGATCGGAACCGCGCCGTTGGGCGTATTCACGCGCAGTTCGTCCAGCTGATCGAGATTGCGCCGGTTCTCCGGAAAGCGGACGAGGATGTCGACCGCCTTGTCGGTGTCGGCCGGACGATACTCGGTCACCTTCACGCCGTTGGTGACGAGCTGCACGGCGGCGCCGACGCCGGCCGGGCTGATACCGTATTTCGCCGCTTCCGCGCGGTTAACTTCAAGGCGCCAGTCGATGCCAGGGAGCGGCAGGCCATCGTCAATATCGCGCGCATCCGGAATACTCCGGAGGATTTCGGCAACCTTGCGCGCGGCGGGTGCCAGGCGTTCGGGTTCGATCGCGGAGAGCTGAAGCGTAATCGGCTTGCCGACCGGCGGTCCGGCACGCGGCTTGTTCACCTCGATGATGACACCCGGCATGTCTTTCGTCATTTCACGGATGTCGTTCATGATCTCGCCTGCCTTGCGGCGCAGGCGCCAGTCGATGAATTCGAACTGGATGGTTCCGACGGTGTCTTCGGTCACTTCGTCGGATCCGCGCTGACGCTCACCCGAACGTGCATAGATCGTCGAGACCTCGCGCATGGTGAGCATCTTCTGTTCGATCTCGTAGACCAGCCGGTCCTTTTCGGCGAGCGACAGATTGCCGCGCGCACGCACCTGGACAAGGCCGAAATCGGGCTCCACGTCAGGGAAGAACTCGACGCCGTTGCCGAACTTGCCGTAGCCGACAATGACACCGACCAGAAGGGCGACGGTTCCACCCAGCATCATCAGCGGCCGGCCGACCGTGAAGCGGACGGCGCGCATGTATAGGCCATCGTCTTTCATGCTGTCGTCGTGGATCGGCGCCGCGCGACCGAGAAGCGCGCCGAGGGTTGGCGTGAAGAACAGCGCCACGATCAGCGATGCGGAGAGTGTCGCGATCAGGGTGATCGGCATGTACATCATGAACTGGCCGACAACGCCGGGCCAGAACATAAGCGGTGAGAACGCGGCCACGCGGGTCGCCGTCGCGGCGATCACGGGCCCGGCCATGCGCTTGGCCGCCAGCGAATATGCGGCGGGGGCGGGCATGCCTTCGGCCATGCGGCGCTCGGCAAACTCCGAAACGATGATGGCATCGTCGACCAGCATGCCGACCGCGAGGATCAGCGAGAACAGCACCACGATGTTGACGGTCAAGCCGGCGAGCTGCAGGCCAAGGATGCCGGCCAGGAACGACGCCGGGATCGCGATGCCGATGAACAGCGACGCGCGTCCGCCGAGCACGACCATCATGATGACGATGACCAGCAGAACCGCGGTGATCACGCTGTTCTGCAGCTCATGCAGCATGTCGCGGATGCCCTTGGACTTGTCCTGCGTATAGTTGATGTGGACGGTGCCGGGCCATTGCTGCTTCAGCTTCTCGACGACCTTTTTGGTCGCATCCACCGTCTCGATCAGGTTGGCGCCGGTGCGCTTGGAGACTTCGATGGCGATCGCCGGCTTTCCGTTGACGCGGGTGACGGAGGTCCAGTCCTTGAAGGTCGGGCGCACCTCGGCGACGTCGCTCAGGACGACCGAGGCTGCGCCAGTGGCGGCAATCGGGAAATTGAGAAGATCGCGCGCGGTCTCGATGACCGAGGGCACCTTGACCGCAAAACGGCCGGACGCGCTTTCCAGGGCGCCGGCGGCGATCAGCGCGTTGCCGGCGTTGAACGAGGCGATGAGCTGATCGATGGCGATGCCGTAGCTTTTCAGCAGGCTGGGCTCGACGGTGATCTCCACGGCCTCGTCACGCGAGCCGCGCAGTTCGGCCGACAGCACCCCGGGAATCTGCTCAATCGACGTCTTTGCCTGACGTGCGAACTGCAGCAGCGTGCGCTCCGGGACGTCGCCGCCCAGAGAGACGACGAGCACCGGGAAGAGCGAGAGATTGACCTCGCGTACTTGCGGCTCGTCGGCATCGCGCGGCAGGTCGCGCTTGGCCTCGTCGACCTTGGCGCGGACATCGGCGAGTGCTGCGGTTGAATTGAAGCCGGCCTCGAATTCGACCAGCACATAGCCGCCGCCTTCGAACGCGGCGGAGCGCATTTCCTTGATGTTGGGGACCGATTTGAGCTGGGTTTCCAGCGGACGCAGGATCAGGCGCTCGGCATCTTCCGGGCTGATGCCACGCTGCGTGACGTTCGCATAGATGATCGGGATGCGGACGTCGGGCTCGGCTTCCTTCGGGATCGAGACATAGGCCGAAAAGCCGGCAATCAGCAGAAATAGCAGGACCGCAAACGTCAGGCGCGCGTGCGAGATCGCATAATCGACGGGATTCCCCATGATACAGCCCCTAAGCGGTTAGACGGCGCCGATCGGCTGCGCGTCCACCACTTCCCCTTCCTTTACGAAATCCTGGCCCTTGACGATGATGTTCGCGCCATTGGGCAGGCCGACCAGCCACACCTGGTCCAGTGCGTCTTCCACGATGATCACCGGCACCGCGGCGACCTTGCCGTCCTGGTCTACGGTGCGGATCGCGAGGCGCCCTTCGGCGGAGAAGGTGAGCGCTGAACGCGGGACGCGAGCCGCTTCGGTGGGCGCCAGGCGCAGCGTGACGGTCGCAGTGACACCGTCCGGAATGGTGCCGCTGGTATTCGAAATTTCGAGATCGACGCGATAGGTGCGGGTTTGCGGGCTGGCCGTGCGCGAGATGAAGCGCACCACGCCTTCCGTTGTATCGCCGGTCACCAGTTTCACCTGGGCGCGGTCGCCTACACGAACACCGCCGAGCTGCTTCTCCGTCACTTCGACGACGGCCAGCATCGGATCGGGTGCCACGATATCGGCGATAATCGCGCCGGGCTGCAACGCCTGTCCGGTTTCCACCGGCACCGTGTTCACGATTCCGGCGAGCGGTGCGAGGACGGCACCCTTTTCGGCCTCCGATCTCGCCTGGGCGAGGCCGGCTTCGGCGGCGCGCAGCTCGGCTTCGAGTTGCGGCTTGTTGATGGCTGCGAGATTGCCGGATTCGATCAGGCGGAGGCGCGCGCGAAGCTCGACCTGCCGCTGTTCCAGACGGGCCTTGGCCTGCTCGACACCGGCGGTCCGCGCTTCATCCGACAGGACGGCAATGATGTCGCCCTTTTTCACGACGGAGCCGCGGCGCACCCGAAGCTCGACGATGGTGCCGGCAGCGCGGGCGATGGCGCTGGAGCGTTTGTCGGCTTCCGTGCGGCCGGATAGCACGAGGCTGGGCTGGTGCGTTTCCAGGGCCACCGGCATCACGCTCACCTTGAAGCGCGGCGTGACGGCCTCGGAGCGCGTGACGCTCTCAGGCTTGCGGTCGGCGCGTCCCACGACGCCCGATCCGATCCACACGATGGCCGCGACAACGAGAATCGCGGCGACGATACGACTCATCTTCATGACTTTGCCCCGACATCTGACTTGGTTTTTTCGAACGATACGGCGCCCGTCAGCATGGCACCGATCAAACGGATGACTTCGGATACGTCACGCTCCGGATTGAAATCCGGCATGGTGGCGCGGTGGACCATCAGCCCGTCGCCCAGCACATGGATGATCCGGGTGACGGCCTCTATATCCACGGTCGGCGGGATCACTCCCTGCGCCTGCGCGTGGCGAAAGGCGGACAGCATATTGGTTGTGATCTCGTGGTCGCAGGCTTGCTGCATCTGGGCGAAGGTCTGATTGCGGGTGGCTTCCGACCAGATTTCCAGGCAGAGCGCCGCCTTTTCGCGGGGATCCTCCTGGAAATGCTTGCGGCCAATGGCGGCAAAGGCCTTCATGAAGTCCTGAGCGCCGCCAAGGCGGACGAATTCATCGCGCAGGCGCATGCGGTCGCGTTCGCTGAGGCCGGCGACCATCGCGTCCTTGGAATCGAAATAGCGATAGAGATTGCCCGGGCTCATGCCGGCTTCGACGGCGATCTCCTGCATCGTGGTGCGGTGAAAGCCCGCGCGGGAGAAGCATTGTTCGGCGGCATTGAGGATCTGTTCGCGGCGGTTCTGCGACAGCTCATCGGCCCGCGAGGCGGCGGTAGAGGACATAAGGCAGTGATCCGGTGAATGAACGTTCAGTCAGAATAAGAATGAACGTTCATTCAGAGTCAAGCTGGTGCCTGTGATAATTCACAAGCCTCTGTATTAAATAACTATTCTGCTGCTTGCACGTCAGGGGCAGGGTTGCGGTAGCACGCTAGGAGTGCCTTTTTCCGCTGTTCAACCCGTTGAAGGTGGGCTGCCTTGACGTGTCCGAAACCGCGAATCTGCTCCGGCAATGAGGCAAGATCGACCGCCAGGGCGTGATTTGCGGGATCGAGAGTCCGGATCACTTCGTCGACGAGCATTTCGTACTCGGTGATGAGCCGCCGCTCGATGCGGCGCTCTTCCGTACGGCCGAACGGATCGAATGCCGTGCCGCGCAGGAACTTGAACTTCGCCAGCAGCCGGAACGCGGTCATCATCCAGGGACCGAAGCCGCGCTTCTTAAGGTGGCCCGTCGTCACATCCCGTTCGGCAGTGACCGGCGGTGCCAGGTGGAATTCTAGTCGCCAGTCGCCCTCAAACTGCACGCGCAGCGTTTTCAGGAAGGCCGGATCGGCATAGAGCCGCGCGACTTCATATTCGTCCTTGTAGGCGAGCAGCTTGAAATAATATCGCGCCACGGCCTCTGCGATGCCACTCTGCCCCTTGGCGCGCGCCGTTTCGGCATCGACAACCCTCCGCACCAATCCTTCGTAGCGGCGCGCATAGGCCGCGTCCTGATAGGCGGTGAGGAACGCGCCGCGCCGCGCGACGATTTCGTCGAAGCTCTGCGAGAGCTTGCGGGTCAGCGGCACGAGCGCCGGCATTGCGGCGTCCTGGACCGCGGCGGGATCAGCGGCCGCGAGCCGGCCCCAGCGGAAGGCGCGGGTGTTCATGTCGACCGAGACCGCATTGATCTCGATGGCGCGTTCGATCGCTTCCGCGGAGACCGGCACCAGACCGCGCTGATAGGCAAAACCGAGCAGGAAGAGATTGGTCGCCAGCGAATCGCCGAGGAGCCGTGTCGCGACGTTCGTCGCGTCTATGCGGTCGAGATGTCCGGCTCCGACCGCGTCTTCGAGCGAATGAACCAGCGCCGCCGACGGCAGTTTGAGATCGGGATCGCGCGTGAATGCGCCGGTGATGGTTTCGAAGCTGTTCACCACCACGCGGCTCTCAGGAGAAAGACGACCCAGCGCTTCGTCCGCGGCGGCGACAACCAGATCGCAGCCGATCAGCAGGTTGGCGTCGCCGTCGGCGATCCGCATGGCATGGATGTCGTCGGGCTCGTGCGCGATACGGATATGCGACAGCACAGCGCCGCCTTTCTGCGCGAGGCCGGTCATATCCAGGACCGAGCAGCCCTTGCTCTCCAGATGCGCTGCCATGCCGAGCAGGGCGCCAATCGTCACCACGCCGGTACCGCCGATGCCGGCGACCAGCACGTTGTAGGGCTGATTGAGCGACGGCAGCGTCGGCTGCGGCAATGCGGCGAAGCGTCCGCCGTCGTCACGGCCGTGCGCGGCGTCCGGCTTTCGCGGTTTGCCGCCATGCACCGTGACGAAGGACGGGCAGAAGCCGTTGAGGCAGGAGAAATCCTTGTTGCAACTCGACTGGTCGATCGCCCGCTTGCGGCCGAACTCGGTTTCCACCGGCACGACAGACAGACAGTTTGATTTCACGCTGCAATCGCCGCAACCCTCGCACACCGCTTCGTTGATGAAGACGCGGCGGTCGGGGTCGGGGAACGTGCCGCGCTTGCGGCGGCGGCGCTTTTCGGCGGCGCAGGTCTGGTCGTAGACCAGAACGGAGACGCCCTTTACCTCGCGGAGGTCACGCTGGACCGTATCCAGATCGTCGCGGTGATGGATCGTAACGCCCGGTGCAAAACCGAAATTGGTCGGATATTTGTCGGGTTCATCGCTGACCACGACGATGCGCTTCACACCCTCGGCGGCGACCTGCTGCGTGATCTGCGCCACAGTGAGATGACCTTCGGGCATCTGGCCGCCGGTCATCGCCACCGCATCGTTGTAGAGAATCTTGTAGGTGATGTTGACGCCCGCTGCGACCGAGGCGCGGATCGTCAGGCTGCCGGAATGGGTATAGGTGCCGTCGCCGACATTTTGGAAGATGTGCTGTGTCTCGGTGAACGGCGCCTGGCCAATCCATTGCGCGCCTTCGCCGCCCATCTGGGTGAAGGTGTCGTTGTGGCGCTCCATAAACAGTGCCAGCGTATGGCAACCGATACCGCCCGCGGCGCGGCTGCCGTCCGGCACGCGGGTCGAGGTGTTGTGCGGACAGCCGGAGCAAAAATAGGGTGGCCGCTTGGCCGTCGGATGCGGGGCCTTGAGCTGTTTTTCCTTGGCATCGAGAAACGCCAAGCGTTCCGCAATATGCGGGGTCGAGAAAAACGGTGCGATGCGGTTGGCAATGACCCGCGCGACTTGCGCGGGGGCGAGTTCGCCGGCTGAGGGCAGGATCCATTCGCGCTGCTCGTCGAACTTGCCAATTACGCGCGGCCGAACATCGGCGCGCCAGTTATAGAGCTGCTCCTTGAGCTGGTTCTCGATCAGCGCGCGTTTCTCTTCGACGACCAGAACCTCCTCGAGGCCTTCGGCGAAGTGTCGCGCGCCTTCGCGCTCCAGCGGCCACGGCATGCCGACCTTGTAGAGACGCAGGCCGATCTCGGCGGCGAGTTTGTCGTCGATTCCGAGATAGTCCAGCGCCTGGCGGACATCGAGATAGGATTTGCCGGTCGTGATGATGCCAAAGCGCGGCCGGGGGCTGTCGATGACGATCCGATCGAGCTTGTTGGCGCGCCCAAAGGCGAGGGCCGCGTAAATCTTGTATTTGTGCAGCCGGAATTCCTGCTCGTTCCAGTTATCCGGCCACCGGATATGCACGCCGCCTGGCGGTATCTCGAAGTCATTGGGCGTGACGATGGACACACGGTTGGGATCGAGATGCACCGACGCAGACGATTCCACCGTATCGGCGACACAGACCATCGATGTCCAGCAGCCGGAATAACGGCTCATCGCGAAGGCGTAGAGACCGTAATCCATGAACTCCTGCACGCCAGCCGGATTGAGCACCGGAATCATCGCCGAGGCCATGGCGTGCTCGGACTGATGCGGCAGAGTGGACGACTTTGCGTTGTGATCGTCGCCGAGCAGCGCCAGCACGCCGCCGTGGCGGCTGGTGCCGGCCATGTTGCCGTGCTTGAACGGATCGCCGGCGCGATCGACGCCAGGACCCTTGCCGTACCAGATGGAGAACACGCCGTCGTATTTGGCGCCAGGGAAGATGTTGGTCTGCTGGCTGCCCCAGCATGATGTGGCGGCGATCTCTTCGTTGAGACCGGCGGTGAAGCTGATGTGATGGCGCTTGAGGAACTTGCTGGCGCGCCAGAGCGTCTGGTCGTAGCCGCCAAGCGGCGAGCCCCGATAGCCGGAAATGAAGCCAGCCGTGTTGAGCCCGGCCGCGAGATCGCGCTGGCGCTGCATCATCGGCAGCCGCACCAGCGCCTGCGTGCCGGTGAGGAATACGCGCCCGGATTCGAGCTCATATTTGTCGTCGAGGCTGACCGCCGCTAACGCCATTTGTCCTCCCATTGATTGAACGTAGTGTACTCCCACGCATCGCACAATGCGCAGTGGCATCAATTGGTTAGGCGAAAGAACACCACCGTCACGCGGCAGCTCCGCGCACGAAGATTGCGATGGGCGGTTAACCGACGAAATTCCGCGCTAACGGCGGCGGAAGCGGGCGGTGAGGCTCGGCGGTCCGTCGCTTGCGACCCGCCCTGACTCCACAAGGTCCAGCAGATGGGCCAGCACCGAATGTGCGGCCGCGCGCTGCAGGCCGGGCGGATAGCCGGCGTACACGCTCGACACGATGACTGGAATCTCGGTATCGCCCGCATCGAGGCGGTGAAGGATCGAGGCCGTTCGCTCGTTGCGATGCTCGATAAAGGCCTGCACGAACGGCTTGGGGTCGGGGATCGACGGTCCATGCGTCGGCCAGTAAAGCTGGTCGTTGCGGGTGAGCAGCTTGTCGAGCGATCGCATGTAGTCGCTGAGACTGCCGTCCGGCGGCGCGATGATGCTGGTCGACCAGCCCATGACATGGTCGCCGGTGAACAGCACCTTTTCTTCTTCCAGTGCGTAGCAGAGGTGATTGGAGGTGTGTCCGGGTGTGTGGACGGCGGTCAGGTTCCAGCCGTCACCTTTGATCGTTTCGCCGTCACGGACGACATGGTCCGGCACGAACTCGCGATCGCCGCCGGCCTCCATGCCGGGCGGCAGATCGGCACGCCCCGCGCCATGCTCTCCGAAGCCGTAGGTCCGCGCGCCTGTCGCTTTCTTGATCGGGGCTGCCGCCGGCGAGTGATCGCGATGGGTATGGGTGACGACCAGCTTGTCGATCGTCTCGCCGCGCAAGGCCTGCAGCACGGCGTCGATGTGCTCGGCGATCTCCGGACCCGGATCGATCACCGCGACCTTGCCGTGTCCGACAATATAGGTGCCGGTGCCGTCGGCGGTGAAGGCGCTCGGGTTGCGCGCGACGATCCGGCGGATCATCGGCGACAGGGTTTCCGCTACCGCGTATTCGAATTTGAGCTCACGCCGGAAGGGAATTTTCGCCATGGCTAGGGCCTCGAGATCCCGGCGCCGACCTGCAGTTCCGTCACGTCGTAGCCGACATCAGGCGGAATGCGAAGCGTCGTTCCGGTTTCACTGCGAATGATTTCCGGAATGATGGTGACGACAGGCTCGTTTCGCGCTTTCTCAAGCGCGTCTGCCACTGTCTCGCTGTGGCGAAGTTTGAGAAGGTTCAGCCGGGTCACAAACACAAGCTTGAACTTGCCCTGGTCGGCGCCAAGGATGGCGTCTCGCGCCGTGATCCAGAAACTGCCGGTTGCCTCGAAGCCGTCATGCACCGTGATCTGGTCATTGGGGGCCGGCGCCAGAAAGAAATGAGTATCGAAGCGCTTTGGTTGATCGACCGGCGTGATCCAGTGCGCATAACGGACCAGCAGATCGGTGGCGAGCTGGACCCGCCCGCCGTTCACGAACGTCTCGAAGTTGACGGCGCCTGCGTGATTTTTCTGAAGAGTTTTCAGAGCGTCGTGAGACAGCAGGCCTTGTTCTCCACGGGGACGTCCCAGCAGGACGCCGCCTTCTTCGTAGGTCTCACGAATCGCACTGACGCGATAAACGAGCTCCTGCCGCCCGACAGTGGTCACGGCGCAATGCGGACAAAGTGCTTCGTCCTCGGCGCTGACCTTGCCGCCCGGAAATACGAGCGCGCCGCCGGCGAACCCGGCCTGATCGCTTCGGGTCTGCATCAGGATTTCGATGCCGCGTGGGCTGTCGCGCAGCAACAGCAGGGTAGCGGCGGGGATCGGTTTGACCGGGGTTGTCATAACGTCGCTCGCAGCGGTCGATGCTCCATGAAGAGCAGGCTCAGGAAGCTCAAAAAGTAACTCACGGCCACGACGGTGAACATAAGGCTGAACACCGCGGTAACCGCAGGGTCCACGGCACCCGCGGTATGCGTGCCTTCCTTGATGAGCTGGACGATGACGGGATTGCCGCTGCCGAGGATCAGTGAGCCGAACACAGCGCCGCCAACGGCGGCACCAATCGTGCGGATGAAGTTCAGAGTCGCAATCGCAACACCAAGATGACGAGGATCGACGGCGTTCTGCGTCGAGACTGTGCCTATCGGGAACATGACGCCAATGGAAAAGCTGCTGATCGCCAGTAATGCTTCGATGAAGATCAGCGGCATTGTAACGTAATAGGCAAGTGTAGTCGTCGCGGCGCAACCAATCAGAAGGACGATCGCGCCAAAGCGCTTCGGATTTTCCAGCTTGCCGATAAGTCGTCCCATCACAACGCCGCCCATCATGGCGCCGAACACCGGACCCATGAGGGCGAGGCCGGCGACACCCGGCGAGAGGCCGACGACGAGCTGGAAGTAGATCGGCAGGTAGGCCCCGATGCCGAGGGAAATGAGCATCGTGAAGAAGTTTGACGTTGCGACAGGCGACACAACGCGGTTGCGCAATACGGCCAGCGGCAGGATCGGGTTTACGGCGCGCCGCGTGTGCCAGACGAAGACGATCAGGAGGAGCACGGTGACGCCGGCGAGGCCAAGAATTTCAGGTGAGGTCCAGGGATAGCGTGTTCCGCCCCAGCTCAGCGCGAATAGAAGGGACAGCGTGAAGAGGACGAGCATCACGCTGCCGAAGATATCGAGGTTTTGTGACGTTCGCCGCGACGGGCGACGGCTGAGCACGCGATTCATCAGATAGATGGCGATGAGGCCAAACGGCAGGTTGATCCAGAAGATCAGGGACCAGTGCGCGTATTGCGCCAATACGCCGCCGAGGATCGGGCCGCCGACATTGGAGGCTGTGAAGGCTACGGAAAGATAGCCCTGATACTGCCCGCGATCGCGCGGGGCAAAATGATCGCCGATGACCGCCTGGCAGAGCGAGATCAGCCCGCCGCCGCCAAGCCCCTGCACGGCGCGTCCGAACGACAACGACAATACACTCTGCGACAGCGCACAAAAAATGGAGCCGACCATGAACAGGCTGAGCGCCAACAGAAGCATCTGACGGCGGCCATAGATATCGCTGAGCTTGCCGTAGAGCGGCGTTGCGGCAGTGGCGCTCACCAGATAGGCGGTAATTGTCCAAGGCAGAAATTCGATATCGCCCAGCGCGTGTCCGATGGTGGGAAGCGCCGGTCCGATACTGGACTGCATCATTGAGCCCAGAAAAAGCGTGAAGACGATTCCGCTGATGATCGACATCCGCTCGGTCTGGGTGAGCGAATGGTCTGTTGCCGAGTTCATAAGGCGGGGGCGTTCCTAGTGTTTTGGGGAGGCTATTGGAGCCCGGGAGACCTGTAAAGCTGCGGACTTAACGCTCGCGCGGCCGGGCGCTTTCATGCCAGTGCCGGAGCAGGCGCTGCGAAAGTTTGTCGAGCACGAAGTAGATCGCGATGCCGGCGATCGAGAGCATCACCAGAGCCGCGAACATTCGCGGAATCTGCAGGCGATAGCCGGATTCCAGGATGCGATAGGCGAGACCGGTCTCCTCGCCGCCGGTGCCGGCGACGAACTCGGCGACAACAGCGCCGATCAAAGCGAGGCCGCCGCTGATGCGTAAGCCGGCCAGAAAATAGGGCAGGGCTGTCGGCATTAGCAGGAAACGCAGGGTCTGCCAGCGAGACGCACGATAGAGCTGGAAGAGATCGCGCAGACCGTGATCGGCGCTGGCGAGGCCGAGAGTTGTATTCGAGACAATTGGAAAAAAGGCGACGAGCCAGGCACAGATTAGCAGCGACAGAAAGACGTCGTTGGCCCAGATGATGATCAGCGGCGCAATCGCGACGATCGGTGTCACCTGCAGAATGATTGCATAGGGCAGGACACTCGCTTCGATCCAGCGCGACTGCGACATCAGGATGGCCAGCGCTAGGCCCAGTGCCGCTGCGACGAACAGGGCCGCAAACGCGATACGCAACGTTACCCATAGCGAACCCAGCAGGCTTATTCCGTCCGCCCACAGGGTCTGGAGGATCACCAGCGGCCCCGGCAGGACATAGACCGGTATCTCCTGCAGCCGGACGAGCGCCTCCCAGGCGATCAGCACCAGCAGGCCGAAAGCGGTCGGCGCCAGCAGACGCGGCAGTCGGCCGAGCGGATCGCGCGCGGCTGCCATCTAGGCCATCGCTCCCGCGAGTTCTTCGGAGACGACGCGGCACATGTCACCGAAATCAGGCGTCGTTCGCAGGGATGCATCGCGAACCGGCGGCAATTCGATCGGCAGGTCGCAGGCGATTCGTCCCGGTCGCGCGGTCATCACCACAACGCGTCCGGACAAAAAGACGGATTCGAATACGCTATGCGTGACGAACAGCACAGTGAGCTTGCGGTCGCGCCAGATGCGCAGCAGGTCTTCGTTCAGACGGAAGCGAGTCAGTTCATCAAGCGCGGCAAACGGTTCGTCGAGCAGCAGGATATCAGGCCGTGTTACCAGCGCGCGCGCAATGGAGGCCCGCATCCGCATGCCGCCGGACAGTTCGCGCGGGTAAGACGGGGCGAAGTCAGAGAGTCCGACCAGCGCCAGCACTTCATCGACGCGCGGCTTTAGATCGTTCGCCGCGACATGCGCGAGGCGTAGCGGCAGCGCCACGTTCTCGAAGACGCTGGCCCATGGCATCAAGGTCGCGTCCTGAAACACAAACCCGATATTGCCGGGCCGCTGGTCGCCGCCGGCCCAGCGGATATGGCCGCGGCTGGGTTCGGTCAGATTGGCGATCAGACGCAGCAGGGTGCTTTTGCCGCAGCCGGATGCCCCGAGGATACCGACGAATTCGCCGGCCCTTACGGAGAGATTGACGCCGTCGAGTGCCGTTACGCCGTTGGGAAAGCTTTTGCCGACCCCCATCAGTGACAGCAGAGGGTCGCCGGAAGGCCGCGCGTCAGACACCTATTTCTTGAGCTCCAGCCCGTGCTTCTTATTCACGAAGGCGAGTGTATAGGCTTTCTTCCAGTCCATGCTGGCGGGATAGAGCCCTTCTTTCGACATGACATCGAAAAAGTCCTTCCAGCGTGCCTCGCTCATCGCGCCGATGCCGAATGCCGTCGAATCACCGGAATCGATCACGCCGCGTTCGGTGAGTTTGGCCCGGCCGTAGGCGATCAACTCGTCTGTCATTTCCGGGTTGTCTTTCTTGATCAGGGCATTGCCCGGCGATGGATCGCCATAGGTGTAATTGTACCAGCCTTCGATCGAGGCATTTACGAAGCGTTGCACCAGATTGGGCTTCTCCTGCACCAGCTTCTGCGAGGTCTGGATTATCGCCGCGTAGCTCGAATAGCCGTAGTCGGCGATGAGATGGACGACCGGCTTGATGCCCTGCTTTTCGATGGTCAGCGGCTCGCTCGACAGATAGCCCTGCTGCGTGGCGTTACGGTCGGTGAGGAAGGGCGCGACATTGAAATTGTAGGGACGGATCTGGCTGTCGGTGTAGCCGTATTTCGATTTGAGGAAGAGCCACACGCCGGCGCGCGTGTCAGAACCGATCATGATCGGCTTGCCCTTCAGAGATTCCAGATTGTCGTTGCCGACACCGGCGTGCGAGATCAGAACCTTCGGGTCTTTCTGGAACATTGCGGCGACCGCAACCATCGGCACGTTTTCGCGCACGAAATTCAGCGAGCCGAAGGAATCCGGCGTCATGTTGAAATCGAGACGGCCGGCGGCAAGCAGCTGCGCGTGATTGACCTGCGGTCCACCGGGTCGCAACGTCACCTCAAGTCCGTGCTTGCGGTAGATGCCGGCAGCGATGGCCTGGTAAAAGCCGCCGTGTTCGGCCTGCGCCTTCCAGTCGGTACCAAACGAGACCTTGTCCTGGGCCGCAACGGGGGCGGTGAGCGCGACGGATAGCAGGGTCGCGGCGGTTCCAATCCAGCGCATTGGGCGTCTCCCGGTCAAAACTCTGTTGGCGGACAGGCTAATGCAGGGCGCGGCGTGAGGCTAGTGGCGCGCTGCGGACTCGGGCGTTACGTCGGTCAGGCGGTCGATGCGTGCGAGCCGAGGGAAAATCTTCAGGCAAGCGCCGACAACGATCAGCGTGCCAACACCGCCGATGACGACGGCCGAGACAGCGTTGAGCCACGCCGCCATCGCACCGGCACGGAACTCGCCCAGCTCGTTGGAGGCACCGACGAAGAGCATGTAAACGGCGCTGACCCGGCCGCGCATCTGCTCCGGTGTCGAAAGCTGTACGATGGTCGAGCGAACGAACACGCTGATGACATCGCCCGCGCCGAGGGCCGCAAGTGCGACGAGCGACACAATAAAAATCTCGGAAAGGCCAAATACGATCGTTGCAGCGCCATAGAACGCCACACCGACGAACATCACGGCGCCGGTGTTGCGACGTATCGGGAAGTTGGCCAGCAGCAGGGCCGTGGCGACAGCGCCGACCGCCGGCGCGCTGCGCAGCAGGCCCAGTCCTTCGGGTCCGACCTGCAGAATGTCCCGCGCGAAGATCGGCAGCAGCGCCGTCGCGCCGCCGAGGATGACGGCGAACAGATCGAGTGAAATGGCGCCGAGCAGGATGGGCGTCCGCGCGACATAGATGATGCCCTCGCGGACCCGTCCGAACGCCGTCGTCCCGGCGGTGATTGGCGTATCGTACAGGCCGCGTGCGCGGATTGCGGTCATGGCGGCAGCGACACCAAGGCACAGCACAAGGCAGGTGCCGTACACGATGTCCGGTCCGAAGACGAAGAGCACGCCGCCGATGGCGGGGCCGATGATCGTGGCGGTCTGATAGGCGGAGGAATTCCAGGCGACGGCATCCGCGAGTTGCGCGGCGGGAACGACAATTGGCGGAAAGGATTGCTGGGCGGGCCCGGAGAACGCGCGGCCGGCGCCGAACAGCGCCATTCCGGCATAATACGGCCAGACCTCCGTCGATCCGCTGAGCGTCAGGGCGAGAAAGAGCCCCGACGTGCCGGCTTGTGCGAGGTAGGACAGGGCAAGGATCAGGCGCCGGTCGACGCGATCGGTCAGGTCACCGGCTGGCAGGGTCAACAGCGCGAATGGAACGAACAGCGACAGCCCGACATAACCGAGCGCCATGGGATCGTTGGTCAGGTTGTAGACCTGCCAGCCGACCGCGACGGACTGCATCTGGATGCTGAGGGACGACAGGAAGCGCCCGGCCAGAAGGAAGCGGAAGTCGCGGATGCGCAGAACGGCGCGCTGGCCTGAGCCGGAAGACGATGTCATTTCCCCAGCGTTATCGCAAAAACCTCGCCAGCGCTACCGCGTAGCTTTCCTCATTCCGCCGCAACCTGTCGCCGTCCGGCCAAAGTTGCCATGACGTTGCCGATCAGCCGGTGGCCGATCTCGCCGTCTTCCGCGGCTCCCATGGTCAGGATGGATTCCGGATGGAACTGCACCGCCGCCGCCGGTAACCTCTTGTGGCGAACCGCCATGATCAATCCGGCCCCGGTGCGCGCGATGACCTCCAGTTCATTCTCCGGAAAGTCCGTGGGGCGGGCATAGAGCGAATGATAGGCGCCGACGCGGCAAGGTGACGGCAGGCCGGCAAAGAGTGGGTCGCCGGTGTGGCTGATATCCCAGGTCTTGCCATGTCGCGGCTGGGGCAGGACATCGAGCGCGCCGCCAAAGGCTTCGACCATGCCTTGCAGGCCCAGACAGACGCCAAATTGCGGAATACCGGCAGCGGCAAGGCGACGGACGAGATCGGGAACGCCGAACTCCTCAGGCCGCCCCGGTCCCGGCGAATGGACGACCAGATCCGGCTGCGCCGCCACCAGGCGATCAAACGGCAGGCTGTGGCGGTAGGTCGAGACATCGGCGCCGGTCTGCCGGAAATAATCCGCCAGCGTGTGGACGAACGAGTCTTCGTTGTCAATCAGGACCACGCGCTTGCCGGCGGCGGGTTTGGGCGGTGCGACGGGCTCGGCGACAATCGCAGGCCCGTTGGTCATTTCGGCGAGCGCGCGGAACAGGCTGGTCGCCTTGGTGCGGCATTCCGCGTCTTCTTCCAGGCCGACGGAATCCCAGACCAGCGTGGCGCCGGCGCGGTAATTAGCATAGCCGTCTTTCAGATGAACGGTGCGGATGGTGATGCCGGTATTTACGTCGCCCGACAATGCAAAAGCTCCAACAGCGCCGCCGTACCAGGCGCGCGAACTGCGCTCGGTCGCTTCGATGATCTCGATCGCCTTTTTCTTTGGCGCTCCGGTCAGAGTCACCGCCCACATATGCGAGAGGAACGCATCGATCCCGGTGAGGCCCTCGCGCAGACGGCCTTCGACGTGATCGACGGTGTGGAACAGACCTTCATAGGTTTCTATCAGGCGCCGCCCGAGGAGTTTCACGGTGCCGGGCCGGCAGATGCGCGACTTGTCGTTGCGGTCGACGTCGGTGCACATCGTCAGCTCGACTTCGTCCTTTTCCGAGTTGATCAGCGCCTTGAGCCGTTCAGCATCCTGCATCGGATTCTTGCCGCGTCGCGCGGTACCGGAAATCGGGCAGGACTCAACACGATCCCCTTCAACGCGAACGAACATCTCAGGTGAAGTGCCGACAAGCTGATCGGGGCCAAGCTGAAGGAAGAATTCGAACGGGCTTGGATTCACGCGCTTCAGGCGCGCGAACAGTGCCGAGGCAGGATGATGAAAAGCCGCGGAGTAGGTCTGGCTCAATACCACCTCAAAGATATCGCCAACCCGCATCCGCTCGCGCGCGACGTCGACGATCTTGGCATATTCCTCGGATGTGTGATCTGACGTCGGGGTCGTGTCGCCGTTCAGCTTCGGTGACTTGGCAACCGCCTTGTTGAAACTGCGCCGTTTAGCGCCGGCGGTCGTTACGCCCGCCTGCTCGAACTCATAGTCGAGCCGGTAAGCGATCTCTTTGCGCCGGTCGAGGACCAGCATCTGGTCGGGCAGGAAGAGATGAAGGTCGCGCGTGTCGGCCGGCCGCTCGTTCTTGAAAGCGATCGGTTCAAACTGGAAGAGCAGGTCGTAGCCGAAGGCACCGTAGAGACCGATGAAGTTGTCCTGCAGTCCCTTGAAGTCGGCGATCAGGCGGCGCAGCGGCGACACAAGCGACGGCTGAAGGCTACGCTCTTCCTCGGTAAAGGTCTCACTGGAGGGAAGGATATCCAAAGCTAGGACACGGCTCTCGCGCTCGACCATCTTTGTGGATGGCGTATCGAGGATCACCGGCTCCAGGATCTTCAGGAGTGCTTCGCCGCGCTCGTTCAGCGCGCGGAAGCTGATGCGGCGCTCGCGGCCGATGATCTCGACCGGCGGGGCTGCAAAGCCGAACTCCCACCGTGAATAGCGACCCGGATAATCGACGCCGGACGAAAAGAGAGCACCGCGCTCGCGGTCGAGCCGCTCGGCGAAGCCGTCGAGGGCCGTTTCATAGGAAAGCGAGCGCTGGCGGCGCTCGATGGCAATGCCGGACTTGCTGACAAATCGATACATCATGGTCGCTACCCGAAAAATCTCGCGAACGGATTTCGAATCCGGGCGTTCGGCCCGAAAACGGCAATCAGCTCAGCAGTAAATGAAAATGGGAAAGGGATGGCTGGTGACGGTTGTCACCACCAGAGGCGGGCAGCGGATGACCAGAGGTGCGATCCAGCAGACATGAACCCGAGCAGTTCCCGTAAAAATAGCGAACAGGAGCAGCTTAGCCGCAGAAATTGCCGCTGTCCAGCCAACCCAACGAGCCGGTAGTCGTTAAAAATGAAGATGATTCCCACCGCCGAGCACGCTACAAGGCCGCATGAGCGTACTCGTCACCGGCGCCGCCGGATTCATCGGTTATCACGTCGCCGAAGCGCTGCTGGCGCGCGGGGAAACAGTCCATGGGCTGGACAATATCAACGATTACTACGATCCGGCTCTGAAACAAGCGCGGCTCCAGCAGATCAGAAAGCACAGGAATTTCCGTTTCACCAAGGCCGACCTTGCCGAACCTGGCCTCGTGGCCGGCCTTCTGAAGTCGAATTCCGATATCGATCGGGTGGTACATCTCGCGGCACAGGCTGGTGTGCGTTATTCGCTGACCAATCCGGCAGCATATATCCAGGCCAACATCGTCGGGCACTTCAACGTGCTTGAGGCTTGCCGCCACCAGAGCGGCCTGAAGCATCTAGTGTATGCGTCGTCGTCCTCAGTTTATGGCGGCAACACCAAACTGCCGTTTTCCATCGACGACATGGTGGATTCACCGGTCTCGCTCTATGCCGCGACTAAGGCCGCGGACGAGCTGATGTCGCATTGCTACAGCCACCTCTACGGTATTCCGGCGACGGGTCTGCGGTTCTTCACGGTCTACGGGCCGTGGGGTCGGCCGGATATGTCCGCCTATATTTTCACCAAAGCGATATTGGAGAAGAAGCCTATCACTGTTTTCAATCACGGTGATATGCGCCGTGATTTTACCTATATCGACGATGTTGTCGCTGGCGTGCTGGTGGCACTCGACCGCCCGCCCACAGGGAAAGGTAAAGCACCGCATCGCCGCTATAATCTCGGCAACCACAAATCAGAGCCGCTGATGCGTTTCATCGAGACAATCGAGCGCGCGACCAATCATAAGGCGATCATCGAGTTCGCGGAGATGCAGCCCGGCGACGTGAAGGAAACCTACGCCGATATCGCAGCAGCGCAGCTCGATCTCGGCTTCCAACCGAAGACGCCGATCGACAAGGGCATCCCGCAGTTCGTCGATTGGTACCGCCAGTACCACGGCTCCTGAGACTCAGGCGTACAGCCGGTCCAGGTCGGCGCCGTAGGCTTCCCGGACCTTGTGACGGCGGACCTTCAGGGTCGGCGTCATCATTTCATTGGCTACGGTGAAGGCTTCGGGAACCACGACAAAGCGTCGCACGCGTTCCATCTGGCTGACCCGGGCATTGACCCGCTGGACGGCCGCGTCGATGGCAGCGACAAAATCCTTTTCCTTGAGCAGTTCCGCGACGTCGCTCTTTCTGCCGCGCTCGCCGGCCCAGCCCTGCACGAATTCCGGATGCGGCACGATGGCGGCCACCAGATACGGCCGGCGGTCGCCATAGACCATCGCCTGCGCGATCTCCTTCTCGAGAACCAGCAGGCTTTCGACATTGGCGGGCGCAATCATGTCGCCGCCGGAGTTCTTGATGAAGTCCTTCTTGCGGTCGGTGATCTTGATATAGCCGTCCTCGTCGAGCTGCCCGACATCGCCGGTATGCAGCCAGCCGTCGCGCAAGGCCTGCGCGGTGGCTTCCGGTTCGTTCCAGTAGCCCTGCATGACCAGCTCGCCGCGGACCAGGATTTCTCCGTCTTCGGCGATCTTCACCTCAACGCCGGTCAGCGGCGGACCCACCGTGTCGAGCTTGACCTTGCTCGGCAGATTGCAGGCGATGACCGGCGAGGCCTCTGTCTGGCCGTAGCCCTGCAGCAGGTTCAGCCCCAGCGCCGTGAAGAAGATTCCGATATCCGGATTGAGCGCGGCGCCGCCCGACACCAGCGCCTTGAGTCGCCCGCCAAATCGCGCGCGAATCTTGTTGCGCACCAGCTTGTCGACGACCCAGTCGGTGATTTTCTCGCCAAAGGTGAGGCTTCTGGGGTCGTGATAACGCTTCTGTCCCAGGGTCAGCGCCTTGAAGAACAGCTTAGCCTTTAACCCGCCGTCACGTTCGATACCTGTGAGAATTTTGCGATGCATCGTCTCGTAGAGACGTGGTACCGCCGTCATGATGGTCGGTCGAGCCTCAAGCAGGTTGCCGGCCAGCGCTTCCGTGCTTTCTGCGCAATAAACCTGTGCCCCGATGGTGATCGGGAAGTACACGCCGGCCGTATGTTCGTAGGAATGGGACATCGGCAGGAAAGACAGGAACACCTCATCCGCAAGCCCGAGTTCGAGCAGCACGTCATGGGCGCCCAGGCAGTTGTGGATAATGCTGCCATGCTTGAGCGCGACGCCCTTCGGCAGGCCACCGGTGCCCGAGGTGTAGATGAGGCAGGCGATGTCGCTGCGCTTGATCTGCGCGACGCGGGCCTCGATATCGTCCGGCGCCTGGCCGCCGCGGGACAGCGCCTCGTCCCAGCTTTCCATGGTGACGCCGACATCCTGGGTCAGGTGGGGCGGTTCGATGGCAATGATGAAGCCACAACCCGGCGTATGCCGGGCGGCGGGCAGCACCCGTTCCGCCAGCGCCTTTGTCGAGACGATAACGCCGCGCGCCCCGCTGTTGCCCAGGATGTGGCGGTGATCGTCGATGGTGTTGGTCGTATAGGCGGGAACGGTGATCGCGCCCAGCGACATGATGGCGAGATCGGCGATCGCCCATTCCGGCCGGTTTTCAGAAACGAGGCCGACGCGATCCCCCGACCGAACCCCTTGGGCCGCCAGCGCGCGGGCAAGAAGGTTTGCCTGCCGGGCGCATTCGCGCCAGCTATAGGCCTTCCACGCACCGCCCTGCTTGGCCCACATGAACGGCTTGTCGCCGAGGCGGGCTACCTGGTCGAGGAATGCCCTCACGAGATTCGGGCATGCCTGGTAATCCATGCTATTTCCCCCTGAATTGCGCCTTAGCCGGCGCCTTGGTTCCGTCGGTTGACAGACACATATATCGGAAAGCGACCAGGAGCGAATACTCTGATGACTACATATCGGGCGGCCCAGACGGCCGCGGCAGCGGCGGCGCCGGACCTCGGCAATCTCCCGGAATGGGATCTCAAGGATCTTTATACCGGACGGGACGCCCCCGAACTGGCCCGCGATCTCGATCAGGCCGAAAAAATCGCCAAGGATTTCCGCGAACGGTACACCGGCAAGCTGGCCGGGCTCTCCGGCGTCGATCTCGCCGCTGCGGTTGCCAGCTACGAGCAACTCGATGAAATGCTGGGCCGGGTCGGGAGTTTTGCCTCGCTGACCTCGGCCGGCAACCAGATCGATCCCGAGATTTCCAAGTTCGCGCAGACGATGCGCGAGCGGCTCAACGGGATATCGACCCAACTAATTTTCTTTCGGCTCGAGATCAACAAGATCGACGACGCCGATATGGCGCAGAAGCTGAAAGACCCCAGGCTCGCCCGCTACGCGCCCTGGCTGCGCGACGTCCGGGTCTGGCGGGCGCATGACCTGCCGGATGAGCAGGAGCGGCTGTTGCATGAGAAGCGCGTCGCGGGCGCCGATGCCTGGAGCCGCCTGTTTGACGAGACGATGGCGGGCCTGCGGTTCCCGGTAAACGGCAAGGACCTCGGCAGTGCCGAAGCGCTGCACCTTCTGTCGGATCGCGACCGCAAGGTGCGCGAGACGGCCGGCAAGTCGGTCGGCAAGGTGCTGGGTGACAATGTCCGGCTGTTTGCGCTGATCACCAACACCCTCGCCAAGGACAAGGAGATCGAGGATCGCTGGCGGAAATTTCCGCGGCCTATTTCATCCATGAATCTCGCCAATCTGGTCGAGGACGAGGTGGTGGATGCGCTGATCGCTGCTGTTCGCGCCGCCTATCCGAAGCTGTCGCATCGCTATTACGCGATGAAGGCGAAATGGTTCGGCCTTAAGCAGCTGGAATACTGGGATCGCAACGCACCGCTGCCGGAAGCCGACGAGCAGACGATTCCCTGGGCGAAAGCGCGGGACACGGTGCTGGAAGCCTACGGGAAGTTCTCGCCGGATCTCGCATCGGTCGGAAAGAAGTTCTTCGACAGCGCCTGGATCGACGCGCCGGTGCGTCCCGGCAAATCGCCGGGCGCCTTCGCGCATCCTACGGTACCCTCGGCACATCCCTATCTGCTGGTGAATTATCTCGGCAAGACGCGCGATGTGATGACCCTGGCGCATGAGCTGGGCCACGGCGTGCATCAGGTGCTGGCCGGCAAGCAGGGGCAGTTGCTTTCAGGCACACCGCTGACCCTCGCCGAGACGGCGTCAGTGTTCGGCGAGATGCTGACCTTCCGCTCCATGCTCGACAACGAGACGGACCCGAAAAAGCGCAAGGCAATGCTGGCCGGCAAGGTCGAGGACATGCTGAACACGGTCGTGCGTCAGATCGCCTTCTGCGAATTCGAGCGCCGCATTCACGACGAACGCCGCCAGGGCGAGATGACGCCGGAACGGATCTGCGAAATCTGGATGTCGATCCAGGGCGAGAGCCTGGGGCCGGCTCTGCATTTCGACGAAGAGTACAAATACTACTGGAGCTATATCCCGCATTTCATCCATTCGCCGTTCTACGTCTACGCTTACGCGTTCGGTGATTGTCTGGTGAACTCGCTCTACGCCGCCTATCGCAAGACACCTTCGGGCTTCGCCGAGAAATATCTCGACATGCTCAAAGCCGGCGGCTCGAAGCGGCATCAGGAACTGCTGGCGCCGTTCGGCTTCAACGCCGCCGATCCTGCGTTCTGGAGCATCGGGCTCAGCGTCGTCGAAGGGTTTATCGACGAGCTCGAAAAACTGGATGGCTGACGACGAAGAAAACTCGATCGGCGGACGGCTGAAGCGCTACGCACGCGTCGGAGCCGCTGTCGGCGGGATCGGTCTGCGTTTCGGGGCAGGGCGCGTCTTCGGGATCGATCTCGACAAGGGGAAGCATGCCGGCGAGCTGCGGCTGGCACTGGGTGGGCTGAAGGGTCCGCTGATGAAGGTCGCGCAGCTTCTTTCGACCATTCCCAACGCGCTGCCGGAAGAATACGTGCAGGAGCTGATCCAGCTTCAATCCAACGCGCCCTCGATGGGCTGGCCGTTCGTGCGGCGTCGAATGGCGTCCGAGCTTGGTGCCGACTGGGAGAAGAAATTCGCGTCGTTCACGCGCGAGGCTGTGGCTGCGGCGTCCCTGGGCCAGGTGCATCGCGCGCGCACTCACGACGATGAAGATGTCGCCTGCAAGCTTCAGTATCCGGAGATGCATTCGACGGTCGAAGCCGATCTCCGCCAGTTGAAGCTCGTCTTCGCGATCTTCGAGCGTTACGACCGCGCCGTGAATACGCGTGAGATCCACGCCGAGCTGACGGCGCGGCTGCGCGAGGAACTCGACTACGAGCGTGAAGCCAAGCATATGAGCCTCTACGGGCATATGCTGAAAGACGAGACGGGCGTGCACATACCCGAGGCGGTTTCGTCGCTGTCGACACGCCGGTTGCTGACGATGACCTGGCAGGAGGGCGCCAAGCTGCTCAGCGTCAAGGACTGGCCGGTGGAGCGCCGCAACGAAGTCGCGATCAATATGTTCCGGGCCTGGTATGTGCCGTTCTATTTCTACGGCGTCATCCACGGCGATCCGCATCTCGGCAACTACACAGTGCGCGACGACGGCACCGTGAACCTGCTCGACTTCGGCTGTATCCGCGTCTTTCCGCCGTCCTTCGTCGGCGGGGTGATCGATCTCTACAAGGCGTTGCGCGACGGCGATCAGGCGCTGGCGGTGAGCGCCTATGAGACCTGGGGCTTCAGCGGTCTTTCGAAAGAACTGATCGGCGTCCTCAACCAATGGGCGGCGTTCGTCTACGCGCCGTTGATGGAAGATCGTCCGCGCCTGATCGAGGAAACCAACTCCGGCGTCTACGGCCAGAAGGTTGCCGGCAAGGTGCATAACGAACTTCGTCGTCTGGGCGGCGTAACGCCACCGCGCGAGTTCGTGCTGATGGACCGCGCCGCGATCGGCCTCGGTTCGGTGTTCCTGCATCTGAAGGCGGAGATCAACTGGCACCGCCAGTTCCACGATCTCATCCGCGACTTCGATCTTGACCGTTTGGCCAAGCGACAGGCGGCGGCGCTGAAACTGGCAAAAATCAGTAAGCCGGCATAAGCGGCTAGATGCTTAATGCCATTAATATAAAATATTAACTTTATTTAACAAAAAGTTTACGCGATCATCGTGATCGATCCTGAGCTGGAGCGATTACAGGTGAACCTCAGTCCCTTGCTGCTATTGTCGCCGCGCCGCGTACTGGCGAAAAACAGTGCGGCGGATTCAGGTAGCGCGGTCGATGGCAGGCATCAGTTTCGCCTGAGCGACGGCCTTGCGAGTGCCGCCGCGACCGGAGGGGTGACGTCTGCTTCTGCGCCGATTGCTGCCGCTCTGCCGCCGGAGCCGGCAGGGCTTCCCGAGCTGACCGCACCGATGGCCGGCCCGGTCTTCCCGGCGGATCGGCAGATCCTGAAGGACTTTGCCTCCGACATCGCGACGGCACCTGAGATTGTCGGGGAACTCACGGCGCTCTACGTCGAACAGCACCCCCGGCTGGCCATACGCTTCGTAGCGCGCGCGGCGGCGTTCAGACCCTGGGCCGTCGAAGACATCGAGCGCGCCGCGACGAGACGTCAGGGCTACGGATTGCACCGTCTGGCGGCGCTGATGCTGTCGGCCCTCGATCTCGTGACGGCGCCGCGCGAAGCCGCGGTCCTGTTGCCGGCCTATCTCGATGTGCTGGATGATTCGGAACTGCCCTGGGCCGAAGGTCCGGTCCTCGCGCATCTGCAGCCGGTCGCCGATCCGCCACCGATTTCAGCAGATGAACTTCTTGCCAGCGAGATCGACGATCGTCTCGTTTAGGCGTCGCTTTCCGCCCCTTGGAAAGATAGCGGCCTCCGGCCCCTTGGCAAACCGGCGTGGGGTTGGCATGGTGACCGGCCATTCTGGGGGACTAGCCGCTAATGAAGCTCGCCGTACTGAAAGAGCGCCGCTTCGGGGAAGCGCGTGTTGCCGCATCGCCCGATACGGTGAAGCGCCTGAAAGGCCTTGGCCTCGATGTGGCGATCGAGACCGGCGCCGGCGACGGGGCCTCGTTCACCGATCAGGCCTTTATCGATGCCGGCGCGACGATCGCGCCCGATGCCGCGTCTTGCCTTGCTGACGCGGATATCATCTTCAAGGTGCAGCGGCCGCTGACCCAGGCCGAAGGCGGTTTCGACGAAGCCGCCCTGATCAAGCGCGGCGCCGTGCTGGTCGCGATCCTCGATCCGCATCGCCAGCGCGATCAGCTCGCCGATTACGCCGCAAAGGGCATTCAGGCCTTTGCCATGGAACTGATGCCGCGCATCACCCGTGCGCAGAGCATGGACATCCTGTCGAGTCAGTCGAACCTCGCTGGCTATAAGGCTGTCGTCGATGCGGCCGGGGAATTCGGTCACGCCTTTCCGATGATGATGACGGCGGCCGGCACCGTGCCGCCGGCGCGCGCCATGATCTTCGGTGTCGGCGTCGCCGGACTGCAGGCGATCGCGACGGCGCGCCGCCTCGGGGCCATCGTCTCGGCAACCGATGTGCGGCCGGCGACCAAGGAACAGGTCGAAAGCCTCGGCGCGACCTTCGTCGCTGTCGTCGATGAAGAGTTCCAGCAGGCGCAGACGGCGGGCGGCTATGCCAAGGAAATGTCCGATGGCTACAAGCAGAAGCAGGCGGCGCTGATCGCCGAAACGATCAAAAAGCAGGACATCGCGATCTGCACCGCGTTGATACCCGGCCGTCCAGCGCCGGTGCTGATCACCGAAGAGATGGTGAAGACGATGAAGCCGGGATCGGTGATCGTCGATCTCGCGGTTGAGTCGGGCGGCAATTGCCCGCTTTCGGAAGTCGGCAAGGTCGTCGTGAAGCACGGCGTGAAGATCGTCGGCCATGCCAACTATCCCAGCCGCATCGCCGCCGACGCCAGCGCGCTCTATGCGCGGAACCTGTTCAACTTCATCAGCCTAATCGTCGACAAGAAGGAAGGCGGCCTCAAGATCGATCCCGCCGACGACATCATCAAGGGCACGCAGCTCACCCGCGACGGTGCCATTGTGCACGCCGCGTTCGCGAACGCCTGAGGGGGCATCATGGATCCCGCATCGCTCACCAATTCCGCCGCACAGGTCGCCAACGAGGCGGCGGCCCTCGCGGCCAAGGCCCGCGTGCTTGCCGAACAGACGGCGCTGCTGTCGCATGCCGAAGGCGGCGGGGTCGACATCCTCACCATGGGGATCACTGTGTTCGCGCTGGCGTGTTTCGTCGGCTACTACGTGGTCTGGCGGGTGACGCCGGCGCTGCACTCGCCGCTGATGGCCGTCACCAACGCCATCTCCAGCGTCATCATCGTCGGCGCGCTGCTCGCTGCCGGCGCATCACAGGTCGGTGTCTCGGAATGGATGGGCCTTGCTGGTGTTGTGTTGGCCTCGGTCAACATCTTCGGCGGGTTCGTCGTGAGCCAGCGCATGCTCTCCAAGTTCAAGAAGAAGGGCTGAGGCGCGCACCATGACCGAGAATCTCTCAGCCCTTCTTTATCTCGTCGCCGCCATCTGCTTCATCATGTCGCTGCGTGGACTGTCATCGCCCGAGACGTCGCGCTCCGGTAACATCTACGGCATCGTCGGCATGGTGATCGCCATCGGCACGACCCTGGCGATGCCGGCGATGGGCAATTACGGCAAGATCATCATCGCGATCGCAATCGGCGGCGCCATCGGCACGTTCATCGCGCTGCGCATCCAGATGACGGCCCTGCCGCAGTTGGTGGCGGCGTTCCACTCTCTGGTCGGTCTTGCCGCCGTCTTTGTCGCGGCGGCGGCGCTCTATTCACCGGAATCCTTCGGCATCGGTGTGACCGGCAATATCAAGACGGCCAGCCTCATCGAAATGGCGATCGGCACCGCCATCGGCGCCATCACCTTCACCGGCTCGATCGTCGCCTTTGCCAAGCTGCAGGCGCTGATCACGGGATCGCCGCTGATTTTCCCGATGCAGCATCCGATCAACGCAGCGCTGGGCATTCTCATCGTCGTGGTCGGCGCGTGGTTTGCCGCGACCGGCAATCTCGGCGCGTTCTGGATTCTTGTCGGACTGTCACTGGCGCTCGGCCTGCTGCTGATCGTTCCGATTGGCGGCGCCGACATGCCCGTCGTGATTTCGATGCTGAATTCCTATTCCGGCTGGGCGGCAGCGGGCATCGGCTTCACCCTGCACAACAACGCGCTGATTGTGACCGGCGCTCTGGTCGGCTCATCAGGCGCGATCCTCAGCTACATCATGTGCAAGGGGATGAACCGCTCCATCTTCAACGTGATCCTGGGCGGGTTCGGCACCGATAGCGGTGCCGCAGCCGCGGGCGGCGCCAAGGAAGCGCGGCCGGTGAAGGCCGGTTCGGCCGAAGACGCCGCCTTCATCATGAAGAATGCGAGCTCGGTGATCATCGTGCCGGGCTATGGCATGGCGGTTGCGCAGGCGCAGCATGCGTTGCGCGAAATGGGCGATCTTCTCAAGAAGGAAGGCGTCACGGTCCGCTACGCGATCCATCCGGTCGCCGGCCGTATGCCGGGACACATGAACGTGCTGCTTGCCGAAGCGAACGTGCCTTACGAGGACGTGCTGGAGCTGGAGGAGATCAATCGCGACTTCGCGCAGACCGACGTGGTCTACGTGATCGGCGCCAACGACGTCACAAATCCCGCCGCCAAGACCGATCCGCAATCACCGATCTTCGGCATGCCGATCCTTGACGTCGAGAAGGCAAAGACGGTTCTGTTCATCAAGCGCTCGATGGCCACCGGCTATGCCGGTGTCGATAACGAACTGTTCTTCCGCGACAACACGATGATGCTGTTCGCCGATGCCAAGCACATGACGGAAGAAATCTGTAAGGCGCTGGCTTAACCGGCGTTACGCCGGGCGATACTCTTTGATCGCATCCGGGTCCGGCACGATGCCGAGGCCCGGACCGGATGGCAGCGCAAACGCACCATCGACCGGTGCCAGCGGCGCTTTCACCAGCTCAGTCTTCAGATAGTGATTGGTCGGCGTGACCGCCCAGTCGAGCGTGGCCGCCGCCGCCGCTGAATGCAGCAGTGCTGCGGTGCCGAGGCTGCTCTCGGCGATCTTGCCCGGCAGATTCACTTTCCAGCCGTGCGCGGCGCAGGCTTCCGTTGCCGCGTGAACGGCTGCGATGCCGCCGAGCTTCACCGGGCGTAACGCAGCGCCCCGTCCGGCTTTGAGTTTTGCCTGGGCCGCGATATCGGCCACGGCGTGGATGCCTTCGTCGACACAGACCGGCATCGGGACGGCAGCCGTCACCCGCGCCATGCCGTCGAGGTCTTTGGCGGGCAGCGGCTGCTCGAAATAGGCAACCTCGAGTGCTGCCGCGCGCTTGCCGTAGGCGATGGCGCGGTCTTCATCCATGGTACCGTTGGCATCGGCGTAGAGAGTGCATTCCGGGCCGATGACATCGCGCACCGCGAGCGTCGCGCGGAGATCGTCCTCAAGCGAGCGCGACCCGACCTTGAGCTTGAACACGCGATAACCGGCGTGGCGTTGGAGCGCTGCTTCGGCGGCATCCTCATCGAGGCTCGGCGTGCCGACCATCCACATGGCGTCGAGATGCGTGCGCTTCGCGCCGCCCAGCAGTTCATAGACGGGGATGTCCTGCGCGCGCGCGAAGAGATCGTGGAGCGCACAGTCGATGGCCGACTTGGCGCCCATCGCGCCCGGCATCGCCGTGCTGAGGAGAGCGCCGAATTCCCTGAGATTTGATTTCTGTGCCGTCAGGGCAGGGGCCAGCGTCGCGGTGATCGCCGCCATGATCTGCTCGCCGGTTTCGCCGGTGAGATTGGCGGCCGGCGCGCATTCGCCCCAGCCAATCAGGCCATCGCCGGTTTCCATCCGGACCAGGATGGTTTCGGCGACGGGAATCTTGAGACGGCCGCCGAGGTTGATCGGCTTCTTCAGCGGCAGTTCGAGACGCATCGCCTCGATCCGGCCGATGGTCATCGCTGTGCCGGCGCGTGACATGGCGCGTCAGCCGACGGGTACGTTGTCGATCAGACGCGTCTTGCCGAGCCAGGCCGCGCCGGCGACGCGGGTGACTCCGCTCGCACGCTCGACCGGCTGGAGCGTTTCGGCATCGACGGCGCTGATGTAGTCGATTTTGGTGAAGCCTGCTTTTTCGAGTTCGGCTTTCGCACGCGCGATGATCTCGGGGGCGCCGCCGCCCTTGGCGAGTTCGGCGGCGACAGCCTTCAGTGTACGATTGAGCGCGGGTGCTGCCGCGCGTTCGGCCGGCGAGAGGTAGGCGTTGCGCGACGACATCGCGAGGCCATCGGCTTCGCGGAATGTCGGCACGGATTCGATGCGCACCGGAATATTTAAGTCGCGCACCAGACGGCGGATCACCTGCAGCTGCTGGAAGTCCTTCTCGCCGAAGAACGCGATATCGGGCAGGGCCTGCAGCAGGAACTTGGTGACGACCGTGGCGACGCCCTGGAAATGGCCGGGACGGAACGGTCCGCAGAGATGATCGGTGAGGCTGCTGACGGTGACGGTGGTTTTGGCGCCGCCGGGATAAATCTCTTCGATGCTTGGAGCGAAGATCGCATCGGCGCCGGGGGCCGCCAGTTTAGCTGCATCGCCGTCGAGGTCGCGCGGATAGCGCGTGTAATCCTCGTTCGGACCGAACTGCGTCGGATTGACGAAAATCGAGACGATGGTGCGGTTGCAGGTGGTGCGGGAGCGGCCGACAATCGACAGGTGGCCATGGTGAAGGGCTCCCATCGTCGGCACGAGGCCGATTGTCTCTTTGGCTGCCCGCCACGCCGAAACCTGGCGGCGCAGATCGGCGATGGTCCGAAGAATGGGGATGCTCATGGTCGTGATCCCGCTCTTCAGAAGAGCCCGTTGTTAACGGCTGATGGGGCTACCGTAAAAAGACAATGCCCGCGAACGAAACGCTCGCGGGCGATTGTACGGCCAAACGGGGCCGAAGCCCCAATCGACTTAGTAGCCTTCGCGCTCCATCCGCTTACGCGCAACCTTGCGGGCGCGGCGAATCGCTTCAGCCTTCTCGCGAGCCCTGCGCTCGGAGGGCTTCTCGAAATGGCGGCGAAGCTTCATTTCACGGAAGACGCCTTCGCGCTGCAGCTTCTTCTTGAGGGCGCGTAGGGCTTGATCGACGTTATTGTCGCGAACGATAACTTGCACGGTCTGACCGCACTCCTTCCTTGCTCAACAAGGGAATTGGGTTATGGCGATACACCCGCGCTAGCGGAAGCACCCCCACTGAATCGGGGCTTTTATCACAGGCACTTGGGCGTGGGAAGGGGTTTACCGGGCCGGGAGGGGCGGCCATATTCCGCCGATGGCAATCCTTAAAATCGCCCGCATGGGGCACCCCATCCTGCGCCAGCGGGCCGCCGAGGTCGCGGACCCGACCGCCCCGGAAATCCGCCGCCTGGTCGCCGATATGATCGAAACCATGGAGGATGCGCAAGGGACGGGCCTGGCCGCCCCCCAGGTGCATATCCCCCTCAGAATCATGGTTTTTAAGGTTTCCGGGAGCCGTTCGACGGGCGCCCCCGACGACCTTCCGGAGGCCCTGACGACCCTGGTGAACCCGATCCTGGAGCCCCAGGGCGAGGAAACCGGGCTGGACTGGGAAGGCTGCCTCTCGGTCCCGGGAATGATGGGCGCGGTGCCGCGTTTCACCAGACTGCGCTATCGTGGGATCACCCCGGCCGGCGAGCAGATAGACCGGACGGTGTCCGGTTTCCATGCACGAGTCGTCCAGCATGAGGCCGACCATCTGGACGGGATCCTCTATCCCCAGCGGGTGCAGGATCTCCGGCTGTTCGGATTTGTCGAAGAGATGAAGAAATCATTCGAGGGCGCCAGTGACCCAGAACGAGACTGAGTCAAACCCGACCGGGGCATCCGAGGCGGAGTTCGACCGTCAGGCGGTGCGCGAAGCGATCGTCGCGGCGGCGCTGCCGCATGTGCCGTTCGATGGTTGGACCCAGGAAGTTCTGCGGATCGCCGCGCGCGATCTCGGGCACGAACCGGTGATGGCGCTGCGGGTGTTTCCGCGCGGCCCCGCCGAGGCGATCGAATGCTGGATCGCGATGGCCGACCGCGACATGGTTTTGGCGCTTGACCGGGAAGACACGAGCAGTCTGCGCACGCGCGAGCGGATCGCACTTGTTATCCGGCGCCGCTTTGAAGCGCTGTATGCGCATCGCGAGGCTGTGCGCCGCGCTGCCGGCATTCTGGCCCTGCCGCAGAACGCGCCCACTGCGGCGACTTCGCTGTGGCGAACCGTCGATGCGATCTGGTACGCGGTCGGCGACACCGCGACGGATTTCAATTTTTATACGAAGCGCGGCCTGCTGGCCGGCGTCTACGGCGCGGCGCTGCTGTACTGGCTGGAAGACCGCTCGGAAGGTTCAACCGAAACCTGGTCGTTCATCGACCGGCGGCTGGCCGATGTCCTGCGCGTGCCGGAAACGCTAAGCCGTCTGCGCCGGCGCCTCCCCGACCTGCCGGGTTTTTTCCGCAGCTTCCGCGCGCGTCCGCGCTTCTAGTCCTTGCGGGGCAAAAGCCGCGTGACGTGGCCCATCTTGCGGCCGGGTCGCGCCTCGCCCTTGCCGTAGAGATGCAGCTTGGCGTCTGCGTCCTTCAGGATCTCGGCCCAGCGATCCACCTGATCGCCGATCAGGTTGTCCATCACCGCGTCCGAATGACGCCGGGGGTTGCCGAGCGGGAGGCCGCAGATGGCCCGCACGACCTGCTCGAACTGGCTGGTGACGCACGCATCGATCGTCCAGTGCCCGGAATTGTGCGGCCGCGGCGCGAGCTCGTTTACCAGGATCATGCCGTCCCGGCAGGCAAACATCTCCACGCCGAGGATACCGACCAGATCGATTTTCTCCGCGATGTGCCGCGCGATGGCTTCGGCGTGCCGTGCCGTCTCGGGCGAGCCGCGTGTCGGCGCGATGGTTTGCGCAAGGATGTGGTTCTCGTGGCGGTTCTCAACTGCGACGTAGTTAGCGATCTTGCCGTCGACACTGCGGGCGACGATTACCGACATCTCGCGCTCGAAATCGACGAAGCCTTCCAGCACGCCCTCGATGGGCGGCGGCATCGCCTGTTTCAGGTGTGTCCAGGCGGCTTCGAGGTCGGTCTCCGGCCGAATGGTGATCTGGCCTTTGCCGTCGTATCCCATGCGCGATGTCTTGAGGATCGACGGTCGTCCAAGCGTGCGCGCGGCATCCGCAAGCATGTCCGGTCCCGCAATGCGCTGATAGGGCGCGGTGCCGACACCGATGCTTTGCAAGAAGTCCTTTTCTTGCAGGCGATCCTGCGCGATGCGGAGTACGCCGGGCGATGGGCGCACTGGCACCACGCTCGACAGCGCCGCGACCGGTTCGTAAGGAATGTTCTCGAATTCGTAAGTGACGACGTCGACCGATCTGGCGAAGGCAGCCATTGCCTTGGCGTCGGTGTAGTCGGCCTTGGTGGTCAAGTCCGCGACATGCGAAGCGGGCGGGTCGTTGTCCGGGCACAGGATGTGGCAGCGATATCCGAGCGCCGCCGCGGCGACGGCGGTCATTCGGCCAAGCTGTCCACCGCCGAGAATACCGATCGTCGATCCGGGCGGGATCGCGTTCACTTGGCGGTCCGTTTGGGGCGCTGTGCGACGGACCGCGTCTGGGCGCGCCGCCATGCATCGAGCGCGCTCGAAATAGCCGGATTGTCGTAAGCCAGCACGGCGGCGGCCAGCAGGGCGGCATTTACGGCGCCGGCCCGCCCGACGGCCAGCGTGCCCACTGGAATGCCGGCCGGCATCTGGGCAATCGACAGCAGGCTATCGAGGCCCTTGAGGGACCGGCTCTCGACCGGGACGCCAAAGACAGGGAGTGCCGTGAGGGCGGCGGCCATGCCGGGGAGGTGTGCGGCTCCGCCGGCACCGGCAATGATGATCCGCAGGCCACGGCTTTGAGCATCACCGGCGTAGGCGTAAAGGCGGTGCGGCGTCCGGTGTGCCGACACAATGCCCGTTTCATGGGGAATTTTGAGGGCTTCGAGGGTTTCTGCGGCATGCCGCATGGTTTCCCAGTCGGACTGGCTGCCCATGATAATGCCAACCAGCGGCGCGCGGCGTGCGCCGCGCTTGCTGCGCTTGCGGGTACGGGAGGACGCCATGGTTTTTGGACTGCTCCGGGAATCCGGCCGGGAAGGCCGCGATATAAAGCAAATTTACGGAATGGTAGCAAACCGTTAGTATCCTGCACCATTGATTCGGGACGCGCTTGGCTGTGCGCCCACCGCTTGGCTCGGCCATGACACGCGCGCACGAATAGGGCGGCATGAAAATCGACGATCCCAATAGGGTGTCAGGACCCGGTCGTCTCGGCGGCACGGAAAAGAAATCCAAAGTTGGCGCCGCCGCTTATGCGCGTGCGGCTGGAACCAAGGATGCGCCGTCAAAGATCGACGATATGGCGTCGGTCATGGACATCCCGGATATCGAATTCACGCCGAAGGTGAGGGCGGCCATTGTCGCCCTGATGGCGGAGGTCGATCGGCTGCGCCGCGACCTGCAGCAGAGCCAGGCGCGCATCGCCCATCTCGAGCAGCTTGCCGATCAGGACGCGCTGACGCCGGTTTCCAACCGCCGCGCCTTCGTGCGTGAGCTGACCCGCATGATGTCCTTCGCCGACCGCTACGATGCGGTCTCCAGCCTTGTCTACTTCGATATGAACGGCCTGAAACCGGTCAACGATACCTACGGTCACGCGGCGGGCGACGCGGTGATCTCGCATGTCGCGCGTGTCCTGGTGCTGAATGTGCGCGATTCGGATGTGGTGGGCCGGCTGGGCGGCGACGAATTCGGCGTTATCCTCGCCTATACCGATGAAGCCGGCGCGCGGGAGAAAGCTGCATCGCTTGCGGCTGCCGTGGCGGCGGAGCCGGTCGACTGGAACGGCGTGCGGATCCCAAGCTCGGTCTCCTGGGGTGTGCATACATTCCGCAGCGGCGACAATGTGCACCATGCGCTGGATGCGGCGGCGCAGGCGATCGAGGCCGCGGACCGCGCGATGTATGCGCAGAAGAAAGTCCGCTCGGGCGAGTAACGCCCGCCCTTTCAAAATTCAGGCGATGATATCCGGCAGCAGCCGGCTTTCGACCTGCGAGATCAGGTCCTTCAGGATCAGCTTGCGCTTCTTCATGCGCTGAAGCTGGATCTGGTCATAGGGCTGGCGCTCGCTGAGACGGGCGATGACGTCGTCAAGATCGCGATGTTCCGTCTTGAGATCGACCAGTTGCCGTCTGAGATCTTCCTGATCGGGGTCGTCCATCGTCTCGCGCGCCGGGTGCCGAATTTGCACGATCCTAGCAGATTTCCACCGCCTGAGCGATGCGCGGAAGACGGCCAATCGCGAAAGAAATTTCCGAAATCCCGTTCCGGACGGCCCTGACGAGTAGCAAGACATTTGCAACGGTAGGGGGTTTCTGCCGTGATAGCCAAGGATGCGGGCCCATAATTTGCGACGCTGGGGGTTGCGCCATCGGACGGAACGTCTAGGCGGTGATTCCCGTTTTATTTCCTGCAATTTGAAGGTTTACGGTGCATGACAAAGCGAATCGGCATTCTGACCAGCGGCGGCGATTGCGCGGGTCTTAACGCGGCGATCCGGGCCGTGGTTCTGCGGGCCAGGGGCTATGGCTGGACTGTCGTCGGTATCAGGAACGGTACCGCAGGCCTGATGGAGCGCCCGGTTCAGGCGGTTGAACTCGGCGACGAGTACACGTCGACGCAGATCATGCGCCAGGGCGGGACGGTGCTGGGGACGACGAACACGGGCGATCCCTTCGCGTTCCCAAAACCCGACGGCAGCAAATACGATCGCTCCAACGAGGTGATCGAGGGATACAGGTCGCTGAAGCTCGACGCGCTCATCGGCATCGGTGGCGATGGCAGCTTCGCCATTCTTCGGCGGTTGGCGAAACAGGGCGGCATCAACATGGTCGGCATTCCCAAGACCATAGACAACGATCTCGACATGACGGAGGAAGCAATCGGCTTTCCGACGGCGGTCGAAGTGGCGACCGATGCCCTCGACAAGCTACAGCCGACGGCGGCCAGTCATAGCCGCGTGATGGTGCTGGAGGTGATGGGTCGCGATGCCGGCAACATCGCCATCTCGGCTGGAATCGCCGGCGGTGCCGATATCATTCTGGTGCCGGAGATTCCCTGGAACATGGCGTGCCTCAAAAGCCGCATCGAAGACATCAAGGCACGCGGGCGGAATTTCGCTCTGGTGGTGGTCGCGGAGGCGGTGCAGACTCTGAAAGGTGAGGCGGCGACCGTGACCAATGTCGGCGGCCAGGTCCGCTACGGCGGGATCGGCCATTACGTTGCCGACATGATTGCCAAGGAGACCGGCGCCGAGACGCGGGTGACGCAGCTTGGCCATGTTCAGCGCGGGGGCGAGCCCAATGCGCGAGACCGTCTGCTGGCGACCCAGTTTGGCGTGCATGCGGTGGAGTTGATTGCCAATGGGCGGTACGACCGCATGGTGGCTCTTTGGAAACGCGAGATCATCGACGTGCCGCTGCGCGAAGCCATTCTCCAGCCGCAGGTCGTCGATCCCAACGGAGCGCTGGTGCGCACGGCCCGGGGATTGGGCATCTGCCTTGGTGATTAAAAGCTGATCGCCATAGGGCGATGTTTGCCCTCAATGGTTCAGACTGCCCGTTCCGGCGGCGACAGGTTTGCCGCCGAAGAATAGGAACGTCGTCTCGACATCGTGTGACGCGGAGTCTGCTTGACGGCAGCAGGGTGCTCTGAGACAGTTTGCGAAACGTAGAGAGTTGAACAGGGCACGAGTTAGGGCCGCCGCCTGGCGGCCCTAATTTTTTGCGCTCAAAGAATTCGGGGTGCAGGGCCTGCGCCCTGCACCCCATTATTATTCAAGGCAAACGAGAGAGGCTTACGCGGCCTTGAGCGTCTTGGCCGGCGCGCTGGTCTCGATCTTGATGGTGCGCGGACGCTTGGCTTCCGGCACCTCGCGGACGAGCTCCACATGGAGCAGACCGTTTACCATCGTGGCGCCGACAACCTTGATGTGGTCGGCAAGCTGGAAGCTGCGCTCGAAAGCGCGTCCGGCGATCCCGCGATGGAGATACTCGGTTTTTTCGTCGACCGGTTTCGCGCGGCCCGAAACAAGCAGCGTGTTCTCCTGAGCGACGATGTTCACATCGTCTTCGCCGAAGCCCGCAACGGCCATCGTGATGCGGTAGGAGTCTTCGCCGGTCTTTTCGATGTTGTAGGGCGGGTAGGCGACGCCGTCGTTGACCTGCGCCTGGTCAAACAGATGGCTCAGGCGGTCAAAGCCAATGGTCGAGCGGAAAAGGGGAGAGAAGTCAAAATTCGTCATGGTCCATATCCTCCAATGAGCGACACGGTTGATCGGATCCACCACCATGGTCGGATCCTCTTTCAGAGCCAGGTCCGCTATGCAGCACCCGGTACGGAAACATTTAGTGCCCGGATGTGGAGGTTCAAGGGTACGGCGCGGCAGATTTTTTTCTGAAAAAACAATTTTCTAGAAGCTGCGCCAAAAAAAAGAAGGCGCCCCGAGGGGCGCCTTCAAGGGGTCTTGCCGGACGAATCCGACAGGAGGAAAGCCTTACTCTTCCTGAAACGCAACTTCGCGGGTTTTGCGGAACTGCGGCAGGACGACCAGCAGGACAATGCCCAGTGCCATGATCAGCAGGGTCAGCGAAATCGGCCGGCTGACGAAGATGGAGGGGTCGCCGCGCGACAGCACCATGGCGCGCCGCAGGTTTTCCTCCATCAGCGGCCCCAGTACGAACCCCAGCACCAGCGGTGCCGGCTCGCAGCCGAAGCGATGCAGCATGTAGCCGAAGCAGGTGAACAGCGCGGTCAGATACATGTCCGTCGTGTTGTTGTTGATCGCGTAGATGCCGATCAAACAGAACATCATGATGACAGGGAAGAGCAGACGGTACGGCACCTTGAGCAGCTTCACCCACATGCCGATCATCGGCAGGTTGATGACCAGCAGCATGGCATTGCCGATCCACATGCTGGCGACCATGCCCCAGAAGAGGTCCGGACGCTTGTCCATGACCGCCGCACCAGGCGCGATGCCCTGGATGATCATGGCGCCCATCATCAGCGCCATGACGATGTTCGACGGCAGGCCGAGGGTCAGCAGAGGAATGAACGAGGTCTGCGCCGCGCAGTTGTTGGCCGATTCCGGACCGGCGACACCTTCGATGGCCCCCTTACCGAACCGGGAGGGATCCTTGGCGATGCGCTTCTCCAGCGTGTAGCTGGCAAATGATGCCAGCACGACACCGCCGCCCGGAAGGATGCCGAGAATCGCGCCGAGACCGGTGCCGCGCAGGACGGCAGGCCATGCCTGCTTGAAGTCCTCCCATGTCGGCCACAGCCGGTTGATCTTCTGCGCCAGAACCTCACGCGACTGTTCGCGTTCGAGGTTGTTCATGATCTCGACCAGGCCGAACAGGCCCATGACCAGCGGCAGGAACGAAATGCCATCCCATAGCTCGGCGACACCGAAGGTGAACCGCGCGATGCCGCTGTTCACGTCGGTTCCCACGATGCCGAAGATCAGTCCGATGAAGATCATCGCCAGAGCCTTGATCACCGAGCCCTGCGCCAGAACGATCGCTGAGAGCAGACCCAGGGTCATCAGGGAGAAGTATTCCGGCGAATTGAACTTCTGCGAAAACGCCGCGAGGATCGGGCCGAACGCCGCCACGAAGATCGTGCCGACGCAGCCGGCGAAGAAGGAGCCGAGGGCCGCCGTTGCGAGCGCGGTGCCGGCCCGGCCCTGCTTGGCCATCGGGTGACCGTCGAGCGTGGTGACAATCGACGACGTTTCGCCGGGCATGTTCACCAGAATCGACGTCGTCGAACCGCCATACTGCGCACCGTAGTAAATGCCGGCGAGCATGATCAGGGACGAGAGCGGCTCGAGACCGAAAGTAATCGGCAGCAGCATGGCAATCGTCGACACCACACCGATGCCCGGCAACACGCCGATCAGCGTGCCCAGCATGCAGCCGAGAAAGCAGAAACCGATGTTTTGAAACGTGCCGGCGGCCAGAAAGCCGATACCCAGATTGCCGATGACGTCGAACATTAGTCGCCCCCGAAGATTTGCATGGGCTGATTCAGCCCATAGATGAAGAGCAGCACCACGAAGGCTGCGAGGAGGACGCTGAGGACGGCTGATTCCTTGACCTTTGCCTCCTCGGTCGCGAACGCGGCGACGAAGGCGCAGACGGCAACTGTCGGCGCGAGACCCGCACGTTCGATCAGTGCGCCGAAGAGAAGGATCGAGGCCAGCAGGAGGAGGCTCGATCGCCATTTCGGCATTGGGATCCTGGGCCCTTCGGTGACAATCGACTTGAATCCGACCAACGCGCCGATGGCGATCAGGCAGAGGCTCAGCAGCATGGGAAAATAGCCGGGCCCCATCCTGGCAGCGCTGCCGACGGCGTACTCCCGGCCGAAATACAAACCGGCGAGACCGATCACCATGAAGGTGACTGCCGCTCCGAAATCTTGAGGATTTTTAACGCGAAACATCCGGCCTCCCAGCATCAGCACCATCCGTGAAAAGCCGAGATGCGATGCGGTCGCACAATGTTTGCGCGCGCATACATCGTCCATGCGTATCACTACGCATAAGCATTTATCCTCGGGCGTATCTTCACGTATGGCTGAAGTATTCTGTTCATTTCACCCCCGGAGCGGCCTAAATGTTCTGGGGCGGGGGTGGCAATTCCGATCGCGACGGAGATCCCGTGACGGGCGCAGGGCGAGAAGCAACTGTCGAGACTAGAGGGCCCGCGGACCGCCCGTTGTCGGCGAGTGCTATCCGCTCGCCTTATGCCCGCATCGCCCTCATTGGTCTGGCGTATTGCCTGGCCTATGTCGCACTCGACTGGGTCAGCGATCTGTTCGCGTGGTCGAACCTCGAGTTCACGCTGTGGAATCCGCAATCCGCGCTGACGCCGGCACTCGTGGCAGCGTTCGGTGCGGGTTATGCGCTGTTTGCGTTTCCCGCGACCTTGATCGCGGACTATGCGAGCGGCGCCGAAGTCGTCAACGCCGCCAGCATGCTGTCGTCTCTGGTGCTGGCCGGGGGCTATGCGGCCCTCGGCGTCGCCGTCCGTCGCTTCCGTGCCGTCGACCTGTGGCTGGGCGATATGCGCCAGGCGAGTGGGCTGCTGCTGTTTCTGGCGCTCGGTATCCTCGCGATTTCAATCCTGGTGGTTATGACCTACGTGGCCGCCGGCGACGTGGCCCCGTCGGCAATTCCATTGCGCGTCGCCGAACTCTGGGTCGGCGACGTCACTGGTGCGCTGGCTCTATTGCCACTCCTGCTCCTTGTTGCCAGTGATCCGTCGCGCTGGCTCCGGCAGTTTCGTCGCGCGGCTGTCGATGTCGCCATCTTTCTTGCCGGGCTGTCCGTGGTCGCGGTTATCGTTTTTGCCGACTTTGCGGACGAGCTGCAGTTCTTCTATTTGCTGTTTGTGCCGATCATCTGGCTGGCGGTCCGGCATGGCATCTTCGGCGGCACGCTCGCGGTCTTCCTGTCCCAGCTCGGTATCGTGATGGCGGTGCTGCTGCATGGCTACCAGAAGGAAGCCTTTCTCAGCTTCCAGATGCTGACCCTCATCCTGGGTGCGACCGGTTTGCTGTTGGGTTCCGCCGTGACAGCGCGCGAGACCGCCCAGCAGCAGCTCCGCAAGCACCAGACCGAGATGGACCGCATCTCGCAGGTTACTGCCATCGGCACCATGGGCTCGGCGCTGGCCCACGAGATCAGCCAGCCGCTGGCGTCCATCTTCACTTACGTCCGTGCCTGTCAGCTGTTTCTCGGCAAGGGACCGGACGGGACAGCGCGTCTGTCTGAAACGCTGGCAAAGATCGGCGCTGAGACCGAGCGGGCAGGCGATATCCTTCGGAATATGCGGAGCCTGCTTGCCGAAGGATCTGCGGCCCGCGAGCCCCTGGACCTGCGGGCATTGACGATGCGGGCGCTCGATATCGTGCAACGTGAGCCCTCAGCCGCATCAGTGACAATCGAGGAGCACATCGGCGATGTGCCGCGGATTTCCGCCGACCCACGGCATGTAGAACAGGTTGTTCTCAATATCGTTCGCAACGCCGTTGAGGCGACGGCTTCGGCTACCCCGGGCGGTCTGGTCCGCATTTCGGCAGCGGTGCGCGGCGGTTTCGTTGAGATCGCCATCGACGACAACGGCGGCGGCATTCCTCCCGAGCTGCTGACGACGCTCTTCGATGCCTTCGTTACAACCAAGCCGCTGGGCCTGGGGCTGGGCTTGCCGATCTCCCGTAATCTGGTTGAACTCTACGGGGGAGAAATTGTCGTCACCAACCATGCCAACGGGGCGCGTTTTGTCATACGTTTGCCTGTAGAAGAGAAGTGATCATGGCCGAAGCATTCACCGTCTATGTCATCGACGACGACGCATCGATGCGCGATGCGCTGTCGACCCTGTTCGAAGCCGCCGGTTATGCCGTGAAGACCTACGAGCGGGCGGAGACCTTTCTTGAAGAGTATGGGCGGGGAGCGCCAGCTCTTGGCTGCGCCATCGTCGATGTGCGCCTGCCCGGTATGAACGGGCTTGAACTGAACCGCGTTATGGACCGAAAGGATCTGCCGCTTCCCGTTATCTTCATCACCGGTCACGGCGATATTCCAATGGCGGTGTCCGCTGTTCGCGAAGGTGCCTTCGATTTTATCGAAAAGCCCTTCGATCCCACCAAGCTGATGGAAATCGTCAATCGCGCCGCGCCCCGGTCGACGGCTTTGCGCGATGCCAGTCTCGAA
Source organism: Alphaproteobacteria bacterium (assembly GCA_965279355.1). Classification (GTDB taxonomy): domain Bacteria; phylum Pseudomonadota; class Alphaproteobacteria; order CACIAM-22H2; family CACIAM-22H2. The sequence goes on from OZ257155.1 coordinate 3,948,892, forward strand.
AGCGCCGACGCGCGCTCCCGCTATGTCACCCTTACGCCACGCGAGCAGGAAGTGATGGCGCTCGTGGTCGAAGGGTTTCCGACCAAGACCATCGCGTCGCGTCTGGGGATCAGCCCGCGCACGGCCGAAACGCATCGCGCGCGCGTGATGGAAAAGATGCAGGCGCCGACGGTCTCGATGCTGCTGCGTTACAGCCTGATGCTGAAGCCCGGTGAATTGGCGCCCGCAAAGGCGATCTGACGCTCACTGGCTTTGAAGGGTTGCAGACGATAGCATGCCCTCCGGTAACGGAGGACTGCTTCTGCATGGTCGCAATCGAAGTCGCAATTGTTCTTGCGCTCATTCTTCTCAACGGTTTTTTCGCCATGTCGGAGATGGCGATCGTTTCGGCGCGCCGTGGCCGGTTGCAGCAGATGGCGCTTGAGGATAACGGCGCGCGGCTGGCGCTGGAACTGGCCGGCGAGCCGGGAAAATTCCTCTCTGCGGTTCAGATCGGAATCACGCTGATTGGTATTCTCGCCGGCGCGTTCAGCGGTGCGACCCTGGCGGACAAACTCGGCGACTATCTCGATCGGTTTCCGATTCTGGCATCGTATGGCGACGTGGCCGGAATCGTCATCGTGGTTATGGCGATTACGTTCGCATCACTGATCCTGGGCGAACTTGTGCCCAAGCGTATTGCGCTTGCCAATGCAGAAGCGATCGCCGCACGTGTGGCGCGGCCGCTGATTTTCGTTGCCATGATGGCTGCGCCGGTCGTCTATGTTCTGCGCGTTGCATCGGAAACGATCCTGCGCCTGATGCGGATCACGCTGAAGCCCAGGGCGGGCGTCACCGAAGAAGAGGTGAAAACGCTCATCGCCGAGGGCACGCAGTCGGGGGTTTTCGATAAAACGGAACAACGCATGATCCAGGGCGTCCTGGGTCTTGCCGATCAGTCTATTCGCGCGATCATGACGCCACGTCCCGAGGTTGTCTGGCTGGATATCGACGATTCGCCGGAGGATATCAGGACGGTCATTGCCGGCACCTCGTTCTCGCGGCTGCTGGTCAGCCGCGGCTCGGTCGATGAACTGGTCGGCATCGTGCAGAAGAAGGATCTGGTCGCGGCATGCCTTGCCGGACGTGCGCTCGACATTGCCGCTTCGGTTCGCAAGCCTCTGGTGGTGCCAGGCACGGTGACCATCCTGCAGATGCTCGAGATGTTCAAGACAACATCGATTCATCTTGCCGTGGCGGTGAATGAATACGGCAGCGTGCAGGGAGTCATTACCCTGACCGATATTGTCAAGGCCATCGCCGGGGATATTCCCGAGCACGCCGGAGCCGTTGTTCCGGACTACACCACGCGCGACGACGGTTCCTATCTGATGGATGGCGCGATGCCGATTGCGCTGGCCCGTGACGTGCTTCGGCTCAGCGAAACGCCTGGCGATAGCCCCTATTACACGTTGGCCGGGTTGACCATGGCGGGCTTGGGGCGGGTGCCGCGCGAGGGCGACCGGTTCGACTGGGAGGCCTGGACGTTCGAGGTCGTCGATATGGATGGCAACCGCATCGACAAACTTCTGGTTTCGCCGCGCAAACCTTCTTAAGTCTGCTCCCGCAAGGCCGCGTGCGCGGCCGTATCCAGAGCTTGTAGAAACCGCGAGCGGTCGGCCTTGCTGAACGGCGCGGGACCGCCAGTGATCGTGCCCATCTCGCGCAGGTGTCGTGAGATTTCGCGGCCGGCAAGAGCCGAGCCGATATTCGAATCCGTCCAGTGCTTGCCGTTGGGGGAAATCGCGCGCGCCGATTTCTTCAGGCAGCGGGCGGCCAGCGGAATATCGGCGGTGACGCAGATATCCGATTTGGTGATGCGCTCGGCAATCCAGTCATCGGCCTTGTCGGACCCTTCCTCCACCAGCACCATCCGTACGTTGGGCAGCGCCGAGGGGCGGATGGGGCGCGAACCGTTGGTGACCACCAGCACATTGAGCTTCAGGCGTTCGGCCACGCGATAGACTTCGTCGCGCACCGGGCAGGCATCGCCGTCGATATAGATATCGGTCATGAGTCAACCTTGCACGCCTGCGCCGGCTCTGTCTAAGGTGGATGCAACACAAAGGGAGGATGCGATGAGACTGTGGCGCGGGATCGCGGCGGCGATTGCACTGGTTGCGACGGGGGCGGGCCCAGCCCTAGCGCAGAATTTCCCCTCCAAGCCGATCCGGATCGTCGTGCCCTATTCGGCCGGCGGCTCGACGGACCTCCTGGCGCGCCTTGTTGCCCAGCATATGAGTGAGACGCTGGGTCAGCAGGTCAACATCATTAACAAGCCGGGCGGTGCCACAATGATCGGCGCCGAAGACATCGCGCGCTCGACGCCTGACGGTTATTCGCTGCTGCTGGCGACGACCGCAACCGGTACCAACACGGTGATCTACAAGACCGTGCCCTATACCCTGGCCAGTTTCTCGGCCGTGGCCCCGATCGCCGTGACGCCCAACGTCCTGGCCGTCAACGCGACCCTGCCGGCCGACACGCTGCCGGCCTTCGTCGCCTATGCGAAATCAAAGCCAGGCGTTCTGAACTACGCCTCGCTCGGCCGTGGTGGTCTCACGCATCTTGTGAGCGAGAAGTTTCTGGCGCTGGCCGACCTCAAGATCGTCGAGGTGAATTTTCCCGGCGCCGGTCCGGGCCAAACGGCGCTGGCCGGTAATCATGTTCAGGTGTTCTTCGATTCCATTCCGGCGACCCTGCCGTTCTTCCAGTCGGGACAGACGCGCATTCTGGCTGTCACCAGCGAGAAGCGACTGGCAACGATCCCGAACGTGCCGACCTTCGCCGAACTCGGTTATCCGGAAATGACCAAGGGCGGCTGGTATGGCGTTCTCGCTCCCGCGGGCACGCCGGCGCCGGTCCTGCAGCGGCTGCGCGCTGCCGTGGATGGCGCGCTGCAGTCGCCGGTGGTCCTGAAGCGGCTCACGGAACTAGGCGCCGAGCCGCTCTCGATGGCGCCAGCTGCGTTCGACCAGTTTATCCGCGAGGACGTCGCCTATTGGGGCGAGACGGCCAAGCGGCTGGGTATCCAGCTCGAGAACTGAAGCATGTACACCGGTGAACAGCTCGCAGCCCTGACCGCGAAAGTTCAGGCACTGGAGGATAGGCAGGCGATTCTCGATTGCGTCTATCGCGTGTCGCGCGGCCTCGATCGTCATGACCGGGAGATCGTGCGGAGCTGTTTTCATGCCGACGCCGTGGTGAACATCGGCGAGTTTGTCGGCCGCCTGCCAGAGTTCCTGGAGTGGAGCGCCGCCGGGCATACGGCGCTTTATGGCGGCCACACCCACAACATCAGCTGCCACTCCGTCGATATCGATGGCGATACCGCGCATGCCGAGAGCTACGTGATCATGGTGCTCCGCCACAAAGCGGAGCCGGTGGTGACCGTTGCCGGGGCCCGGTACGTCGACCGCCTGGAGCGCCGCAGCGGAGAGTGGCGGATTGCGTTGCGCCGTTCCGTACAGGATTGGCGTTTCACAGCTGATGGGAGCGTGTGGAATCCAAACCGGCCCGGTGCCGCATTCGGCAGCTGGGATACCGCCGATGTCTCGTATCAGCGCCCTCTGGCGCTGCCGCCGGATCTGCAGGCGAAGCTGGCGGCCAAGGACAAAGCCACTCCCTGAAACAAAAAAGGCGCCTTGCGGCGCCTTTTTCTGACGAACCTCGGGGAAACCCCGATCAGTTCTTCTTGGCGGGCTCTGCCGTTGGGGCCGACGACTTCACGCCGAGATTGGCGAAGCGCTTGTTGAACTTCGCGACCTGACCGCCCTGATCCATCAGGCGATGCTGGCCGGTCCATGCCGGATGCGTCTTCGGGTCGATGTCGAGGTTCAGGGTGTCGCCCGGCTTGCCGTAGGTCGAGCGCGTCTTGAACGACGTGCCGTCGGTCATCACGACATTGATCTCGTGATAGTCGGGGTGAATCTTCTCTTTCATCGCACAGGCTCCGGGGCGTCTGGAAGGCGCGGTTTATAGCCCACAAGACCGCTCGGGGGCAAGGGTGAACGCCCCTGCCGGATCAAGGACTTAGTGAACGCTGGCGTCGACGGGGCGCGCGGTTTCGGGCATAGCCATGGCCGTGGCCATCTCCAGCAGGGCATCCGCGCGGTCCATCATGCGCCCGAATTCACGCAAATCCGTGGTTTCCAGGGCTTTCTGAACGATGTCCCACGCTTCTTCGTGGAGCTTTTTGATCGCGTCGCTGTCCATGATCCTCTCCGGTGTTGAGCGAAAGATAGCCGCGAGGCTGGATGGCTGGGATTCAGGGGATGTACGTATCCCACCAGCCGCAAGTTTCGGGTGGTTAGGGCCGTGTTTCGCTGCGACTTAAGAGACCATGAAGAACCAGAATGTCGCTCCCCGTATTGCGGCGCTCGACTGGGATCGGATCGCATCCGATCTCAACGAGCGAGGCCAGGCCGTTGCCCCGAAACTGCTGCGAGCATCCGAGTGTGCGGCGCTTGCGGAGGCCTACGGGGATGACACGCAATTCCGCAACCGGGTCGTCATGGCGCGCCACGGCTTCGGCCGGGGCGAGTACAAATATTTTGACGCGCCGTTGCCCGATACGATCGCGGGGATTCGTACCGCGCTGTATCCGGCGCTGGCCGCTATCGCAAACCGTTGGAATGAGGCAATGGGGATCTCCATTTCTTATCCCGACGATCACGCGGCATTTCTCAAACGCTGCCATCGCGACGGGCAGACGCGCCCCACGCCGCTGCTTCTGCGCTACGGAGCAGGCGACTACAATTGCCTGCATCAGGATCTCTACGGAGAGCATGTGTTTCCGTTGCAGGCGACGATCCTCCTTTCGAAGCCGGGCGCCGATTTCACCGGCGGTGAATTCGTGCTGACCGAACAACGTCCGCGGATGCAGTCGCGAGTGGAGGTCGTGTCGCTGGAGCTCGGGGATTGTGTTCTGTTCCCCGTGCGTCACCGGCCGGTGCGGGGTACGCGCGGCATCTATCGTGTCACGATGCGCCACGGTGTGAGCCGTATCCATCGCGGTCACCGTTTCACCGCCGGTATCATCTTTCACGATTCAAAATGAGCGCAATTGGCGACCTTCTGGCCGGGAACAGCCGTTCGCAAGAGACCATCGGCGACGAGGCGGTCTTGCTGCGCGGCTTCGCTCTCGTCGAGGCGCCGCGGCTGGCGCTCGATCTGGACACAATCGTTGCCGTGTCGCCATTCCGCCACATGGTGACGCCGGGTGGATACCGGATGTCGGTCGCGATGACGAATTGCGGCGACGCCGGTTGGGTGACCGACCGCCGCGGCTATCGCTACGATCCGGTCGATCCGACAACAGGACATCGCTGGCCGGGGATGCCGGACTCGTTCCGCACGCTGGTGGTTCGGGCTGCGGATGCCGCCGGGTTTGCGGATTATCGGCCGGATGCCTGCCTGATCAACCGCTATGAAAAAGGCACGCGGCTGTCGTTGCATCAGGATCGCAATGAACGCGATCTCACGGCACCGGTCGTTTCAGTGTCGCTCGGCTTGCCCGCGACGTTCCTGTTCGGCGGTCTGACACGCGCGGAACGGCCGCGGCGCTTCCGGCTGGAAAGCGGGGATGTCGTGGTGTGGGGCGGCCACTCGCGTCTGGTCTTTCATGGCATCGCACCGCTTGCCGGCGGCGAGCACGAACTGACGGGTCCTGCGCGCATAAACCTCACCTTCCGCAAGGCTTTGTAACCGTCCGCATCGCCTTGTGACGCTGTCCGCCGCGTGTTACAGGCTGGCCATGGACGACAGCAGCTTTGAAACCTTGGCCGACCGTACGCTTGAAGCAATTCAGAGCGCGATCGAAGACGCGGCTGAAGACGAGGTCGATACGGAACTGCAGGGTAGCATCCTCACGCTCATCCTCGAGGATGGCCGGCAATACGTGATCAACAAGCACAAGCCGAACCGGCAGATATGGCTTTCGTCACCGGTCTCGGGTGCCGCGCATTTCGACTACGATCAGGCGAGCGGACAGTGGCTCTCCACGCGTGGCGGCGCCGCGCTGCATGCGATCCTGGCCGAGGAACTCTCGGGGCTGACCGGCCAGACGATTACGTTCAGCTAACCTATGGCAGAGACTCCCGACACACAGGCACGCAGCCGTGACCTGCGCATTCTGGGACGCCTCGTTGTGTTCCTGCGCCCGTATCGCCTGCGAGTCGCGCTGGCCGTGGTGGCCCTCATCTTTGCGGCATCGACGGTATTGGTGTTCGGCACCGGACTGCGCTGGCTGATCGATCGCGGCTTCGTCGGCGGCGATCCCGGCCTTCTCGATCAGGCTTTGGCGGGGATGTTCGCCATTGTCGTCGTGATGGCGGCGGCGACCGTCTCTCGGGCCTATCTGATGGCGTGGCTGGGCGAGCGGGTGACTGCCGATGTCCGCAACGCCGTGTTTGCGAATGTGCTGAAGCTCTCGCCGGCATTCTTCGAGACGATGAGGCCGGGCGAAGTGCTGTCCCGTCTGGCAGCCGATACCACGGTGGTGCAGACCATCGTCGGCTCGTCCGCGTCGGTGGCGTTGCGCAATGTTCTGTTGCTGATCGGCGGAACCGTCATGATGGCGATCACCTCGCCAAAACTCACCGGTCTGGTCTTCCTCGTTGTGCCGATTGTGGTAGCGCCGATCGTCCTCTTCGGGCGGCGGGTGCGGACGCTATCGCGCGAGAGTCAGGACCGGCTGGGCGATGCCAGTGCCGATATCGACGAGACGCTCAATGCCGTTACTACGGTGCAGGCCTTCAATCGCGAGACGCTCGATGCACAGCGTGTCGGCGTTCGTGTCGAGGAAGCGTTTTCCACGGCGGTCTATCGGGCCGGCGTGCGCTCGATCCTGATCGGTCTGGTCATCCTGCTGGTCTTCAGTTCGGTCGGCGTCCTGCTGTGGATCGGCGGTCACGACACGCAGGCCGGTCGCATCACGCCCGGAGAACTCTCGGCATTTGTCTTCTACGCAATCGTTGTCGCATCTTCGGTGGGGGCAATCAGCGAATTTATGGCCGATGTGCAGCGCGCGGCGGGCGCGTCCGAGCGGCTGTTCGAATTGCTCGATGCAAAGGCGACTGTCGAGATTTCTGCGAACCCGGTCGCGCTGCCGGAGCCGCCGCGCGGTGCCATCCGCTTCGAGAACGTCACGTTCAATTACCCGTCGCGTCCAGACCAGGCGTCGCTGAGCGAATTCAATCTGGATGTAGCGCCGGGCGAAACGGTGGCGCTCGTCGGGCCTTCAGGCGCCGGCAAGACCACGATCTTCAATCTGCTGCTGCGTTTCTACGACCCTGCATCAGGGACGGTGCGGCTTGATGGGATTGACCTGCGGCAGGCTGACCCCGCCCGAATCCGAGCCCGTATCGGCTTCGTCGCCCAGGAGCCGACGATCTTCGCGGCGGACGTCTTCGACAACATCCGTTACGGGCGCCCCGGGGCGACGGAAGCGGAGGTTCGGCGGGCGGCGGAGGCCGCGGCGGCTGCGACGTTCATCGAGCGCCTGCCGCAGGGCTACCGCACAAATCTCGGCGGGCGTGGCGTGCGTCTCTCGGGCGGGCAGCGCCAGCGGATCGCCATCGCGCGCGCCCTGCTGCGCGATCCGGCGGTGCTTCTCCTCGATGAGGCGACGAGCGCGCTCGACGCGGAGAGCGAGCGCTTCGTTCAGCAGGCGCTGGATGTTGTTATGAAGGGGCGCACGGTTCTTGTCATCGCTCACCGCCTTGCGACCGTCCTCAAGGCGGACCGGATCGCGGTTCTCGATCACGGACGACTTGTCGCCTTGGGTACTCATGAACGTCTCCTGCAGGAGGGAGGCTTGTATGCGAGGCTTGCCTCGCTCCAGTTTATCGACCCGAGCTCGTCAACGATGACGGCGGGATCGTCCTCCACCTGATGGTCTGAAGCGCGTGGCGTGCCTGTAATGAACCGCGATACGGACACGGAGTTCCGTCGCCTGGCCCACCCGTGGTAGGCCGTCCGGGTTACCGCACCTAGCGGATCGCTGCCCACAGCCCGTCTGTCTGACGGCAAGCCACCGCGTGCGCCTGGCGCAGCTGGTTGCCGAGTACAGCGCTGGTATCGAACTCTCGGCAATAGCCGCCACGGTCGTTCTGGTAAGTGCGTGTGGCCGTCACGGCGTAGTTCATACCGGTATCGGGGTTGCGCCACAGCACACGCCGCTGGTCGGGCGCGAATTCAAGCGTGGAGCCGACGCAGCGCTGATCGACCATGTCCATGCGGGCGCCGACTGAGTCGCCGACAATCAGGCTTGCCCGCCCGTCGGTGCGCATGTCGGCCGCGACCTGCGGGCGATCGCACAGCCCTCGATCTAGGCCGTAGGGAATCGATGGCAGGCTGTACGCCTGCGCGGCGCTGCGATGGAGATCCGATGGTGCCCAGCTCGGCGCGCCATGAATGAGACGCCCTGCCGGCTCGGCGAGCGCCAGTCCGATGCCGATAGCAAGGCCGAGTGCGGCGCCATCCTTAATAAGGCGGGCGCCAAAAGAAGAGCCCGGCCGAACCCGAAGGCTCGGCCGGGCGGCGGAAGTAGCGGCGTTGGCTGTCGGGGGCACCGCTACACCCGCTTACTGTTTCTTGTCCGTCAGCGCGCCCACCGCAGCGCCGCCGGCGGCGCCGATGGCGCCTAAAACCCAGGGATTGGCTCCCGTCACGAGACCCAGTGCCGCACCGGCACCGGCGCCGATGGCGCCACCACTCAACGCACGCTGCTCCTTGTTGTTCATGTTGGAGCAGGCGGTGGTGGAGAGACTCGTCAAAACGACAACAGCCAAAATCTTTCCCTTCATCGGTCCTCCGCAGAGGTCATTCCGCGCGCTGGCCGATGGAGAGAGAAGTTCTGCAAGACAGCCAGCTTGCGTGATCTAATCTCGAAGCAAACACAGTCGAATTCAAGTAATGAATTAATTTATTACATCAGTCTTCTTTTTATCTACGGAATGTCACAGCAAAATCACAATCAATCCTTTGGTATTGAAATACCAATTCTAATAATGACTGCTAGATTAAGCTCTTCTGGTGGCCGGAGTAGGTTGGGAGAGACGAAGAGCGTGGTAAGATCGAATTCATCCGTTCACAGGTCCGTCCCGGCTGCATGGCTTTCGCAGAGATCCGAATCGACAAAGTGCTGGTCGTCGCCGTGCTCGCAATGACAATGGGCGGCTGCAGTTTGTTCGACGCGCCAAGCGCACAGCGGGCGACGCCGACCGCATCGGCGCCGCTCCCTGCTACGTTGCCGCCCAGCCGGCCGGCCCCCACGCCGGACGCACGGACAGCGCGCCTGCCGGCGCCCGCGGTGGCACGGCCCAGGATCCCCGGGGATGTCGAGGTTACGGTCGTTGGGTTGAGTCAGGCCGAGGCCGAAGCCGTGCTGGGGCCGCCGACGCGCGAAATGGAACAACCGCCGGCAAAAGTCTGGCAATATCGGTCGGGAGATTGTGGGCTGAACGTTTACTTCTATCTCGACGTCGCGCGTAACGCCTTTTACGCTCTACACTACGATGCTGGCGCGCCGCCACCGTCGCCCGTTCCCGCGGCGGCCGGTGATGCCGCCGATCGCTGTCTTCGACGTATTTACAATGACCGCCGCCAACCTCGCTGAAACCGCAACTGTTGCCGTAGTCGATGACGATCCGCTGTTGCGGCGGACCGTCGCCTCCAACCTCGAGGATGCGGGGTTTCGCGTCGCCTCGTTCGAGAACGGGCGCGCGGCGCTCGACTACGTCACCGGCGGCGGCCCGGCTTCGGCGATCCTTCTCGACTGGCAGATGCCGGGCATGGACGGGCCGGAGTTGCTGCGGCGTCTGCGCGCCGGCGGACATGGCGTGCCGGTAATTTTCCTCACCGGCCATAACCAGCCGATCTTCGAAGAGGCGGCGCTGGCCGGCGGTGCGGTCGATTTCGTCGACAAGTCGAAAAGTTTTTCGATCGTGCTGCAGCGGCTGCGGCTGGCAATTGCCGGCGCCAAGGGCGGTTCGGGGGGCACCAATGGCGAGGGCACAGTCTCGGCCGATCTGACACTCGATCAGGAAAGCTGCCGCGCCTTCTGGCGCGGCACGGCGGTCGATCTCACCATCAGCGAGTTCAAGGTGGTACGCCTGCTCGTATCCAAGACCGGTCGCGATGTTTCCTATCGCGAAATCTACGATGCGGTGCGCGGCGAAGGTTTCCAGGCCGGCTCGGGTGACGATGGATATCGCGCCAATGTCCGGGCGCTGGTGAAGCGCGTCCGGCAGAAATTCCGCGACGTGGATCCGGAATTCGACGGGATCACGAACTATCCCGGGTTCGGGTACCGCTGGGCCGATGGCGGAGCTGCTTGATCAGCACGAAGTCGGCTGGTTCGCGAGGCTAGCGACCGTTCGACGCTCGCTGATCGCGCGTCTGATCCTGCTGATTGTCATTTTTGCGGCCGTCCCGGTCACCCTCTACGAACAATTCAAAGCCGCCGATGCTGAGCGCAAGACGCTGCTGCTCGACGCGATCCGCGAAAAAGGTGTCGTTCTCAGCCGGGCGCTGACGCCGATTCTGGCGGCCGCTGACGCAACGCCGTCGTTTCGCCTGGGCGAGGAACTCGCGCGTTTTCAGACGGGCGGCGCCAGCCTGAAGCTGCTGTTCCGCCCGGTCGGTGCTCGCGACGGCGGATTTCTGTATGTCGCGTCCGCGCCGCCGGTGGCCGCGGACGCGCTGGCGATCGAACGGCAGATGCTTCTCGATGCCGGCATCCTGCGCCGCCTTGAGACCAGTTGTGCCGGCGATTTGCCGCTGGCGCTGCGGGTCGATCTGCCGGGCGGGATTACCGAGCTTCTCACCTCAATCACGCCAGTTCAGTCGCGCGCCGGTTGCTGGGCGCTGGTCGTCGCCAGCCATCTGGATGAAATCGGTGACCGCTCGCTGGGCCAGCCTTACTGGCGTTCACCGGAAGTCCAGGTCGCCGCTGCGATCTACCTCGCTCTGGCCTTCATCGTGATCCTCATCTTTGTCGACGTCCGGCGCAGCATCGAGCGCTTCGTGCGCATGGCGCGCGATATCCGCCAGGGCCGCGATGTCGGGAAATTCGCCGACCGCACCGATATTCCGGAACTGCTTCCGGTGGCCGCCGAATTCGACCGCATGGTCGGAAGCCTCGCCGAGACGGCCGCCAATCTCCGTCGCGCCGCCGAAGACACCGCGCACGCGTTCAAGACGCCGATTGGGATCATCCGGCAGGCGCTGGAATCGGTGCGGCGACGGCTGCCCGAGGGCGACGAGCGCGGCATGCAATCGGCATCGGCCATCGATATCGCTCTCAACCGGCTTGATGCGCTGGTGCACACCGCCCGCGAACTCGATCGCGCGGCTGCCGATCTGCTGGATCCGCCGCGCGAGCGGGTCGATTTCAGCAACCTGTTGCGCGGGCTGATGCGCGGGTATCGCATGGGGCTGACGGCAACCTCGCCGAAGCTGGTCGACGAAATCGACCGTAACATCGCGATCATCGGCAGCGAGGACCTGATCGAGACGGTGGCGGAAAACCTGCTCGATAATGCGCTGAGCTTCACGCCGGCCGGCCGCGAGGTGACGGTCCGGCTGCACCAGTACCGGCGGCGGGTTGTATTCACCGTCGACGATCAGGGGCCGGGCGTCCTGCCGGACCGGCTGCCCAAGCTCTTCGAGCGTTATTATTCGGATCGCAGCCAAGCCGCGAATATCGAGGCCGGGGGCGAGAATTTCGGCGTCGGCCTGTGGATCGTCCGCCGCAACATCGAGGCGATGGGCGGCCGCATCCGTGCGCTCAACCGTCCCGAAGGCGGCCTGCGGATGGAGATCGAGCTTCCGGCGGCAAGCTGATCAGCGATTGGTGATTTTCATCTCAATGCGGCGGTTGCGGCGCCAGCCGATCTCGTCGTCGCGCATATCCAGCGGCTGGAATTCGCCGAAGCCCGCCGCGGCCAGTCGCTCGGTCGCAACGCCCCGGCTGGCGAGATATTTGACGACCGCGATGGCGCGCGCCGTCGAGAGCTCCCAGTTCGACGGGAACACCGCCGTGGCGATCGGACGCCGGTCGGTGTGGCCGTCGACCTGAAGCACCCAGGGCAGATCCTGCGGCATACGCTGCCCGATCTCGTTGAGCGCGGTGGCGAGACTGCCCAACTGCTCGCGGCCCTGCGGCTCCAGGTCCGCCGAGCCGGAGGCGAAGAGCACTTCGGACTGAAAGACGAAACGGTCGCCGACGACGCGCAGATCGGAGCGGTCGCCGAGAACCTGGCGCAGCCGTCCGAAGAATTCCGACCGGAAGCGCGAGAGTTCCTCGACGCGTCCCGCGAGTGCGGCGTTGAGGCGGCGGCCGAGATCGACGATCTGGGTCTGGCTCTCGCGTGCCTTGGCTTCGCTGGCTTCAAGCGCGGCATTCAACCGTTCGATCTGGCTCTGCAGCGCCGCGATCTGGCGGGTGAGGGCGTCCGCTCTGGCCTGCGCGTCCTCGGTCAGCTTGCGCTGGTCCTCGCCCTCTTTGGCTTTGACCGTCAGCTGCTCCTGAAGCTGCTGACGGAGTAGGGTCAGCGTTTCGACATTGCGGCGGAGCGCGTCGAGTTCGCGGAGCTGCGCCTCGACCGTCTCCCGATCGGCGGCGATGGTCTTGAAGGCGTTTTCGAGTTCGGTCTGGAAGCGTTCGGCCTGCGCCGTCACTGCCGCCAGCTCCTGCTGCAGGCGGTCGCGGATTTCCGTGACGTTGCCAAGTTCGCCGGTGAGGGTCGCGACCTGACGCCGGAGATCGGCATTGCTGCGCCGCTCGAGGTTCAGCTGCTCCGCAAGCTCGCCCAGCTGCGAGGAGAGCTTTGTCAGCGCGTCGTCGCGATTCGAGATCACATCCTTCAGATAGAACTGAAAGAGCGTGAAGATCATCAGCACGAAAACGACGACCAGGATCAGCGTCGCCAGCGCGTCGACGAATCCCGGCCAGATATCGACGGTGCGCGCGGCGGAGCGGCGGCGTGCCATACGGCGTTACTTCGGCTCTTCCGCCAGCGCCGCGATGGTGCGGGCGAGAAGCCGGATTTCCGTCCGTATCTCCTGGACGACCTGCGTGCGGCCAGTGGCGCTGTCTTCGACAATGCGGCTCATATGCGTGTCGAGATTGCGGATATGGTTGCGGGTGGCTTCGTCGATGGCCGACGTTCCCGCTCCCTTGCCGACGACATCCGCGAGGCGCGTCAGCACCGGCTTCAATTCGACCTGCGCCTCGGCGAAGCGCGCCAGCAGCTGCTGCTGGGTGCGCATCTGCTCCGTGAATTCCATGAGCCGGTCGTTGAGGTTCGCGAGATTGACCGTGCCGCTGGCCCGGCCTTCCTCGACCCGCACCAGCGTGCGCTGGAACGCTTCGAGATTGTCGGCGGTCTGTTCCAGAAGCGCCTGGATATAGGCGGGCACGGCCTGCTCGCCGTCGCCGACCGCATTACCGCCCGACAGCCGGGTTAGTCCGGAAAGCCATTCTTCGAGATCGTTATAGAAGCGGTTCTGGGCCTGGTTCGCCTGGAGGTCGAGAAAGCCCAGCACCAGCGAACCGGCGAGGCCGAACAGCGAGGTGCCGAAGGCAGTGCCCATGCCTGACAGCGGTGCTTTCAGGCCCGCCTGCAACTCGTTGAAGAGCGTCGAGACTTCGGTCGATGTGGACAATGTGGCGATCACGCCGCTCACCGAGGCAACGGTTTCCAGCAGACCCCAGAACGTGCCGAGCAGGCCAAGAAAGACTTCAAGGCCGATCAGGTAACGCGAGAGATCGCGCGATTCATCGAGGCGCGAGCCGATCCCGTCCAGCAGCGTGCGCATCGACACCGGCGACAGGGTGATGCGCCCCTCGCGTTTGCCCAGCATCGTCGCCATCGGCGCCAGCAGGCGCGGCGGCTTGGTGACGGACAGGCCGGGCTGATCGCGGCGAAAGCGCTCGAGCCACGAAACTTCCGGGAACAGCAGGATGACCTGGCGGAAATTGTAAGCGATGCCGAGCAGCAGGACCGCAAAGATGACGCCGTTGAGGCCCGGGTTGGCCCAGAAGGCAAAGGCGAGATTGGGCGCCAGCAGGGCGACGATCGCGGCGACCGTCACCAGCAGGACGATCATCCGGACGAGATATTTATGGGGCCGGGACATAAACGGAAACGCCTCCGGTCGCCCGGTCCATCATTGCTGACGGGTTTGCCGGGACGGTTAAGTTAGCGTCGAACGATGACGATATCGACGCGGTCAGACGGGCCTTCAGGCGCGCGGCTGCCGAGTGCACGCACATCCATGCGGGTGCTGCGGATGCCTTGATCGATCAGATAGCTGCGCACCGCAAGCGCGCGGCTCAGGCTCAGACGCCTTGCCTGACTGCCGGATTCATCGCCGCCCGTCGCGTAGGCGACGATCTGCAGGCGGATATTGTCATCGCGCTTCATGTCGCTGGCGGCGCGGTCGAGGACGCTATTGGCCGTTGCCGGAAGTTCGGCGGCGTTCACCGCGAAATCGATGCGGCCGAATGGTCCGTCAACCGACTGCGACGGTGGCGGCAGGGCGGCCATCTGCTGCGTTGCCGGTGCCGGCGCGGCCATCGGGGCCGGCGCGGGAGCGGGTGCAGCCATCGGAGCCGGTGCCGGCGCCGCCATGGTCGGAGCAGTCATCGGCGCCGGCGGGGCGCTCGGCATGGGCGGCGGCGCGCTGGCCATCGGGGCCGGAGTGGGAGGTGTGGGTGTCGGGGCTGGCGCCTGCGCCGTAGAGGCCGGGGCGGGCACGGACAGGGTCGCGACTGTCGGCGGAGCCGGGGGTGGTGTCAGCGGAGTCGGACCGGTCGGCGACAGCGGCGACGCCGTGCGCGAGGGCGGCGGGCTGTCCGAGAAACTGGGCGGTGGGGTCGGTGACGAGAAGCTGCCGGCGGGGCTGCTGACTGCGCTGGCGGCGGCGGCCCTAGGCGCAAGGGACGGCCGTGCGGCGGCGCTGGTGTTTGTGGCCGCCCGCGAGGGCGCACGACGCGCATTTCGCGTCGAAGACGAAGAGCCTAAACGGGGAGCTGCGGCCGGACGAGTGTCGAGCTCGTCGATCACGCTCCAGTCGACGTCGACGTTGCTGCGCTGAAGGCGAAGCTGCTGCTGCGCCGCGGCGTCGACGGATACAAGCGCGGTGCAGACGAGGAGACCGATGGCCATCGCTCGAACGGTGCGCAAACGGTTGTGAGTCGGTTTAGTCATTCCTCCTCGCAGCTTAGCCCAGGGGTGCGGATAGGAACAACTGAATTAGGCGCGGGTAAGGCGCAACTAAGGCAATGAAATCTTAAGGCTTTCGCGCGGCATCCTGGAGAAGGGTACCCAGCGGCTTGAACAGTCGGTCGTTTGCGGCGATCAGATTGCCGCTATTCAGGAAGTCCGAGCCCCCGTCGATCTCGCTGATATAGCCGCCGGCTTCCTTCACGATGATGATGCCAGCCGCCATATCCCAGGGCTTCAGTCCGATCTCGAAAAACCCGTCATAGCGGCCGGCGGCGACATAGGCGAGGTCGAGCGAGGCGGTGCCCTGGCGGCGGACGCCCGACGTGGCGCCCATCACGGCGCCGAGCAGCTTCAGGTAATGCGGATGGTCGCCGCGATCGCGGAACGGAATGCCGGTGCCGATCACCGCATCGTCGAGCCTTGGCCGGGCGGAGACGCGCAGCCGCCGCTCGTTCACGAACGCGCCAAAGCCCTTCTCGGCGAAGAACATTTCGTCGCGCATCGGATCATAAATGATGCCGGCGACGATCTCGCCATCGCGCTCGAGGCCGACGGAGATGGCGAAATGCGGAATGCCGTGCAGGAAGTTCGTGGTGCCGTCCAGCGGATCGATGATCCAGCGATGCCGCCCGTCGCCTTTGATCTCGCCGCCTTCCTCAAGCAGGAAGCCGAAAGCGGGACGCGCCCGGGATAGTTCGGCGTGCAGGGTGCGTTCGGCCTGATGGTCGGCAGTCGAAACGAAATCACCGGGCCCCTTGACGGAGACCTGCAGGTTTTCGACTTCGCCGAAATCGTGGACGAGCGCGCGCGCCGCCTTGCGGACGGCGCGTTCCAGAACGTTGTAGAGGGCAGAGCGTGGGGCCATGGGCCTCCCGACGCGACGAAGTCTAAATCAGCGCGTCAGCCCCGGGCGCGCTCGACATAGGTCCGTTCGCGGATGTTGACGACGATCTTCTCGCCGGTGGCAATGAACGGCGGGACCATCACGCGCGCACCATTGTCGAGCTTAGCGGGCTTGTAGGAGGACGCGGCCGTCTGGCCTTTGACGACAGCGTCGGCTTCGACGACCGTGCCGACGGAGTTCGTCGGCAGTTCGACGCCGACGACCTGGCCCTCGATGAACTGCATCGAGACTTTCATGCCGTCCAGCAGGAAGTCGGCCGGATCGCCGATCAGATCGCGATTGACCGTAGTCTGCTCATAGCTTTCCGGATCCATGAATGTGAACTGGTCGCCGTCGGAGAACAGGAAGTTCAGGTCCTTTTCCTCGACATGCAGCTGCTCGACGGTCTCGTCGGAGCGGAACTTCATGTTCGATTTGGTGTCGGTCTTGACGTCGCGGATTTCGATCTGATTGAACGCGCCGCCTTTGCCGGGACTCACAAGGTTGTGCTTGATGACGCGCCAGATGCGGCCGTCGATTTCGATGACGTTGCCCGCGCGGATTGCGCTGCCGTTGATCTTCATTGGACCGGCCCGATAAACAGAAGGTGGATTGAAGGCGCGGAACCTACCAGCCCCGCAGGCCCGTTTCAATCACCCCAAACGCTGAATTTCCGCGTTAAAAGCCTTTACCGCGGCGGCCGGACCCTGGGGATGGTCCCAAACGCCCGCCGCGACGGCCAGAAAATCGGCCCCCGCCGTCACCAGGGGGGCGCAATTTTCCACCGTGATCCCCCCGATGGCGACGCTGGGAACAGTTATGATCTCGCCCCACCACTTCAACAGGTCGGGTTCGGCGCGGGTCTTGGCTTCTTTGGTCGCGGTCGGGAAGAAGGCGCCGAAGGCCACGTAGTCCGCGCCCGCCTCGGCGGCATCCATCGCGAGATCGCGGGAGTTGTGGCACGTCACGCCGACGATACGGTCATCCCCCAGCAGAGCACGCGCATCGGCATACGGCGTGTCTTCCTGGCCGACATGGACGCCATCGCAGCCGGTCGCCTTCGCCAGATCCGGCCGGTCGTTGAGGATAAAGGCGACATCGTGCGCCTGCGCCACCGGCAGCAGGACTTCGCACGCACGGCGGATTTCCTTATCCGACGTTTCCTTGAGCCGAAGCTGAAAGCAGGCCACGTCGCCGCCACTTAGGGCGGCGGCGAGCGTGTCCTTGAATACAGTCGGATCGAGTTTCGGCGGAGAGATCAGATAAAGCCGGCAGCGTGTCGCTGCGGGACCAGCTGCCGGTTTTGTCACGCCTTGCCCTGGTAGATCTGGATGATCTTGTCGAGCAGCGCCAACGCCTTGTCGCGCGGACGCTGGAAGGTGTTGCGGCCGATGATCGAGCCGTGGCCGCCGCCGTCGCGGATCGCCTTCACCTCGTCATAGATGCCCTGTTCGTCCTTCGCTTCGCCGCCGGAGAACACGACGATGCGGCGGTGGTTGAAGGATGCCTGCATCACATGCTTGATACGGGCGGCACCGGTCGAGATGTCGACCTTTTCCTTTTCATAGACCTTCTTCGCCGCATCCTGCGACAGGAGGTTCGTCGGCGGCTTCACCTTGATGATGTGCGCGCCGAGCATCGCGGCCAGATGGGCGGCATAGGCGCAGACGTCGAGAGCGGTCTCGGCATTCTTGTCGAGTGTGCCGCCGCGCGGATACGACCACATGACAACAGCGAGGCCCGCATTCTTGGCTTCCTCAGCCATCTCGCGGATTTCTTCCATCATCTCGTACTGGTCGTCGGCGCCGGGATAGATGGTGAAGCCGATGGCGCAGCAGCCCAGCCGCAGCGCGTCCTTCACCGAGCCGTGCACGGCCTGGTTCTTGACGGTCGACAGCGAGTTCGCGCTGTTCACTTTCAGGATCAGCGGGATCTGTCCGGCGAACGTGTCGGCGCCGGCTTCGATCATGCCCAGAACCGATGCATAGGCGTTCAGGCCGGCATCGATGGCGAGCGAGAAGTGATAGTGCGGATCGTAGGCATCCGGGTTGACCGCGAAGCTGCGCGCCGGGCCATGCTCGAAACCCTGATCGACCGGCAGGATGACCATCTTGCCGGTACCGGCGAGCTTTCCGTGCATCAGCAGCCTGGCGATGTTCGCCTTGGTGCCGGGGTTGTCGCTCTCGTACCAGGACAGGATTTCTTTGACCTTGGTGGTCATTGCGGTCGGCGCTTGATTCACGGGATCTTTCTCCGATTCACGATACTTGGGGTTGGGCGCGTTCTAGCCGACAGAGCCAGACTTGGCAATCGAGGAGGGGTAGGCGTGGATGTCACCGCGCCAGTCTTCGATCGCGCCGTCAGCGCGGAGATAGCTCGGCCCGACAGGAACTTTGCCATGGCCATCCGGAATGTCGAGTACGTACTCAGGTTGACACAAACCTGACACGCGTCCGCGCAGCTGGCGCATCAATTTCTGCCCATGCGACAGGCTGGTGCGGAAATGCGATGTGCCCGGCGCCAGATCGCCGTGGTGCAGGTAGTAGGGTTTGATCCGGTGGCGCACGAGCGTGCGGAACAGCGTTTCCAGTGTCGCCGCGTCGTCGTTCACCCCGCGCAGCAGAACCGTCTGTGCCAGCATGGGGATGCCGGCATCGACGACACGTCGGCAGGCGGCCAGTGCAGCCGGCGTCAACTCGCGGGCATGATTGCTGTGCAGGACGACATAGACCGCCTTGTCGGTCTGCAACGCATCGATCAGTTCTGCCGTGATGCGTTCTGGGGCGACGGCGGGAATTCGGGTATGGATGCGGATGACGCCGAGATGCGGAATGGCATCGAGGGCGGTGACGATCTCTTTCAGCCGGCGCGGCGAGAGGATCAGGGGATCGCCGCCGGTCAGGATCACTTCCCACACGGCCGGACTGGCGCGGATATAATCGAGCGCCGCGTCGAGTTCCTGCGGTGAAAGCTGTGCCGCGGTTTCGCCGACGGTCTCGCGGCGGAAGCAGAAGCGGCAATAGACGGCACAGGTATGGGTCGGCGTTAGTAGTACGCGGTCGGGGTAACGATGAACGATGCCCTTCACCGGCGAGAACCGCGTATCGCCGATCGGATCGGCGCGTTCGTCCGGCGTCGTTTCCAGCTCCTTCGCCGAGGGCAGGAATTGCGCGGCAATCGGATCGTCCGGCGCGGTGCCGATCAGGTCCAGCATCGGCGGCGTCACGGCAACGGCGTAGCGTTCAGCGACACGATCGATCTCCGCTGCCTTTTCGGGATTAGCCAGGCCGGCGCGTTGAAAATCTGCGCCGTTGCGCGCGGTGCGACGGGCAGGGGGGATGGAGCCATCCATGTCACTCTCCTTGGGCGCCGGGTTCTTCAGCGGTAGCGACCGGGGCCCACAACACATCTTCTATCCGGTTGGCGCCCGTGGCCAGCATCACGAGACGGTCGAACCCAAGCGCAATGCCCGCCGTCGGCGGCAGGCCGTGCGTCAGGGCCGCCAGAAAATCCTCATCGATGGGATAACGCTCACTATAGAGCTTCTGCTTCAGGTCCATGTCGGCGGTGAATCGCTGGCGCTGTATCTCGGCATCGGTCAGCTCGCCAAACGCATTGGCCAGTTCCAGCCCGCAGACGTAAAGCTCGAACCGCTCGCACAGACGCGGATCGCTTTCCTTAGGTCGCGACAGCGCCGCCATCGAGACCGGATAATCGTAGAGAATGGTCGGCCGCTCGACACCCAGCTTCGGCTCGATGCGTTCGAGGAAGATACGGAAGAAGAGATCGTCCCAGCGGTCGCCGTCATGCGGCGCGATGCCTGTGGGTGCCGCAGCCGCTGCCAGGAGTTCGAGCGACGGCTGAAGCGGATCGGGTGCCGTCGCCAGGACATCGATGCCAGTGTAGCGCATGAATGCGTCGGCGACGCTCAGCCGTTCCGCCGGCAGATGCGGATCGCAGAACCGGCCCTGCCATTTCAGGGTGGTGACCCGCGCGGCGCCGGCGGTGCTCCACAGGAGGCTTTCGCAGTCGCGCATCAGAGTCTCGTAACCGTCATTCGCGCGATACCATTCCAGCATCGTGAACTCAGGATGATGCGTGGCGGAACGCTCGGCGTTGCGGTGGACGCGCGCGAGCTGGAAGATTTTCTCCATTCCGGCCGCCAACAGCTTTTTCATCGAGAATTCGGGCGAGGTGTGGAGATAGAGCGGGCGGCCCTGTGCGGCGCCGGGTTCCTTCAATTCGGTACGGAAGGCGACGAGGTGCGGTTCCAGCCCCGGCGAGACCTGCAGCGCCGGCGTCTCCACCTCGATGAAATCGAGGGCGTTGAAATGCGCGCGCGTCGCCTTGACGATGCGGGCACGCGTCTCAAGATATGGGCGCCGAACGGCGAAACGGTCGGGTCGCCACCAGGGCGTGTTTGAACTCATCGGCGGCGCCTATACGCCGCGCAGCCAGCGGCGGCAAGCCTCGCTGGGGTCGCGGGCGCCGCGCAGTTCGAGCCCCGGCTCGACATCGCGGATCACACGCAATCCCGCCTGCTGCGCCATATCGGTCAGTCGTTCGAACGTGTCTTCCGGCCCGGTGAAACGCAGCACCAGTTTACGACGCTCCGGCGTGTGCCAGCGAATCGCCGCCAGCACATGGCCCGGCGCCTCGCCGCAATCGAGAATCGCCGTCAAGGCGACGGCTGGAAATTCATCCGCCGCGGTCGCCACCATTTCGCCGAACCACGCAACGCCGCCGTAACTGCCGGCACCGGGCCCGCTGATCAGTGTAAGGGGAATGCCAAGCTCAGCGGCGACCGCGAGGGCCGTCCGCGCGTGTTCGATTGCGTGAATGACAATCGGCCCGGCCACTCAGGCGAGCTTCACCGCGGTGCCGTTCGCCGAGACCATGAGGATGCTCTTGTCGTCGGCGCTGATCACCTCGTAATCAAGGTCGATGCCGACGATCGCATCAGCGCCGAGTTCCTTCGCCTTTTCGGCCAGGTCGTTCAGCGCTTCCTGCTTGGCGTCAGCGAAGACTTTTTCATAGCCGCGAACCCGCCCGCCGACAACGTCCCGCACCTTGGCGAACATGTCGCGAAACATGTTGGTGCCCATCACCGCATCGGCGGCGACGATGCCGAGATAGGTGGCGACCTTTCGCCCTTCAACCGTGTCTGTTGTTGTGAGAATCATGGGTTCCTCCGGCCTTTCTGCGATGCGGGAGCACCATAAAGCCCGTTGTCATCCCGGCCAAGCGCAGCGCGAGCCGGGATCCATGGTGCTGCCGGTGCTAGGATTCCGCATCAAGCACGGGATGACAGGGGCGAAAAAAAGGGGCGGACCCGAAGGTCCGCCCTTTAGCTCGCGAAGGACTTACGTCAGCCGAACTTCGCCATGATCGCGGCGGTGTCCGACATACGGTTGGAGAAGCCCCACTCGTTGTCGTACCAGGACAGTACACGCACCAGCTTGCCGTCGATCACCTGGGTCTGCGTCAGGTCGAAGGTCGAACTCGCCGGGTTGTGGTTGAAGTCCGAGGAGACCAGCTCTTCGTCGGTCGTCATGAGGATGCCGCGCAGGCGGTTGCTCTCGGCGGCCTTCTTGATGGCTGCGTTCACCGCTTCGACGGTCGCCGGCTTCTTGGCCGTGAACTTGAAGTCGATGACCGAGACGTTAGGCGTCGGCACGCGGATCGATGTGCCGTCGAGCTTGCCGTTGAGTTCCGGCAGCACGAGGCCGACGGCCTTGGCGGCGCCGGTCGAGGTCGGGATCATCGACAGCGCGGCGGCACGGGCGCGGCGCAGGTCCTTATGCAGCGTATCCACCGTCGGCTGGTCGCCGGTGTAGGAGTGGATCGTCGTCATGTAGCCCTGCTCGATGCCGAACGTCTCGTGCATCACATAGGCAACAGGGGCAAGGCAGTTGGTCGTGCACGACGCGTTGGAGACGATCGTGTGCTTGCTCTCCAGCTTGTCGTGGTTCACGCCGTAGACGACCGTGAGGTCGGCGCCTTCGGCCGGGGCGGAGATCAGCACGCGCTTGGCGCCGGCCTCGATGTGCTTGGCGGCCTGTTCGCGCTTGGTGAAGATGCCGGTGCATTCCATCACCAGTTCGACGCCGAGCTGCTTCCACGGCAGCTTGGCCGGGTCGCGCTCTGCGGTCACCTTGATCTGGCCGCTGCCGATATCCATCCAGTCTTCGCCGGTCGTGATCTTGCCGGGGAAGGGACCGTGGACGGTGTCGTATTTCAGCAGGTGGGCATTGGCCTTCACCGGGCCGAGATCGTTGATGGCAACGACCTGGAGATCCTTGCGACCCGATTCATGGATGGCGCGAAGGACGAGACGGCCGATACGGCCGAAGCCATTGATGGCAACTTTAACCGACATAATTCCCCTTCCGTAACTGACTACCGCTTTCCTACATAAGCTTCTTTGCGGCGGCTACAACCGCTTCCGGCGTGACATTGAAATGCCTGAAGAGATCCGCGGCAGGGGCGGAGGCCCCGAACCCGGTCATGCCCACGAAAGAACTGTTGGCACCCATGACTTGTTCCCAGCCCATCCGGACGCCCGCTTCGACCACCACGCGGGCCATGCGGGCGCCGCCCAGCACTTCCCGCTTGTACTTGGCGGTCTGCTTCTCGAAGAGGGAGAGGCAGGGCATGGAGACCACGGCCGCCTTGATCCCGTCGGCCGCCAGCATCTCGCGGGCCTTCATGGCCAGCGCGACTTCCGAGCCGGTGGCGATCAGGGTGACCTGGCGCTCGCCGTCGGCTTCGGCCAGCACGTAGCCACCGCGGGCCGACAGGTTCTCACCTGGGGTCGTGCGCAGGGTCGGCAGGTTCTGGCGGGTGAGGGCGAGGACCGTCGGGCCGTCCGTCGTCTCCAGCGCCGCCTGCCAGCATTCCAGCGTCTCGACCGCATCGCCGGGGCGCATGACCTGGACATTGGGCATGCAGCGCAGGGCCGCCAGATGCTCGACCGGCTGATGCGTCGGCCCGTCTTCGCCAAGGCCGATGGAATCGTGCGTCATGACATAGACGACGCGGATGCCCATCAGTGCCGAGAGTCTGATCGAAGGACGGCAGTAATCGGTGAAGACCAGAAACGTGCCGCCGTAGGGAATGAGGCCGCCATGCAGCGCCATGCCGTTCATCGCCGCGGCCATGCCGTGCTCGCGCACGCCGTAATAGATGTAACGGCCGGAGAAATCCTCCGGCGTCACCGGCGTCTGGCTCTTGGCCTTGGTGTTGTTCGAGCCCGTGAGATCAGCGGAACCGCCGATCAGCTCGGGGATCGCGGCGCAGAGCGTGTCGAGCGCGTTCTGCGAGGCGATGCGGGTCGCGATGTTGGGCTTCTCGCTGAGGATCTTCGCCTTCAGCTCGTCGACTTTCGCCACCCAGTCCTTGGGCAGCTTGCCGTCGATGCGGCGGCGGAATTCCGCGCGCTGTTCGGCGGGAAGTGCGCCCAGGCGGCGCTGCCAGCCCGAGCGGGAAGACGCTGCCTTGCGGCCGATCGCGCGCCAGCGCTCCAGCACGGCGTCGGGGATTTCAAACGGCGCATGGCTCCAGCCGAGCCGCTCGCGGGCACCGGCAATTTCCGCAGCGCCCAGCGGTGAGCCGTGCGAGGCGGAGGTACCGGCCTTGGTCGGCGCGCCGTAGGCAATGGTCGTGCGGCAGGCGATCAGGGTCGGGCGGTCGGACTTACGCGCGGCTTCGAGGGTCGCGGCAATCGCATCGGGGGCGTGGCCATCGACGGCCAGCGTGTTCCAGCCCGATGCGGCGAAGCGCTGCAGCTGGTCGTCGGAGACCGAGAGATCCGTCGGGCCGTCGATCGAGATGTGATTGTCGTCAAACAGCACGATCAGCTTGTTGAGGCGCAGATGGCCAGCCAGCGAGATCGCCTCGTGGCTGATGCCTTCCATCAGGCAACCGTCGCCGGCGATGACGTAGGTGTAGTGGTCGACAACGGTCTGACCGAACTGCGCTGCCAGCAGCTTTTCCGCAATCGCCATGCCGACAGCATTGCCAAGGCCCTGGCCGAGCGGGCCGGTCGTCGTCTCGACACCGGCGGTGTGGCCGTATTCCGGATGGCCGGCGGTCTTCGAGCCCAGCTGGCGGAAGCGCTTGATCTCTTCCAGCGTCATCTCCGGATAGCCGGTGAGATAAAGCAGGGCGTAAATCAGCATCGAGCCGTGGCCGGCCGACAGGATGAAACGATCGCGATCGGGCCATTTCGGGTCGGTCGGATCGAACTTCAGGAATTTCTCGAATAGCACCGTGGCGACATCGGCCATGCCCATCGGCATGCCGGGATGGCCGGACTTCGCCTGTTCGACGGCATCCATCGCCAGGGCGCGGATCGCATTGGCGAGTTCGGCATGTTCGCGGGATTGGGTGGTGTTCAGCGGCGGGACGGCGCCGGAAACAGGAAGGGTCGATGGCTGGGAGCTCATCCGAATCCAGTCGTGGCGAGGAGGGGGAAAACGGCGGCAACATGCGCCGCGCACCCTTCGCCCGTCAACAGTTTCGCCTGTGAATATCTAGGCGAATTTGACGCGGCATCGCCGCCCGACCTAATCTTGCGGAAACCCACGCCATGAGGTCACGAAGTGAGCCGAGTCGTCGAAGCGCACGCTCGCCTGGAAGCCGCCTTGCAGCGTCTCGATGCCGCCCTCCAGGGCTGGGAAGCGAGCGCCAGGGTCGCGACGGAGTCACGCGACCGGCAGATCGCGGCCTTGCTGGCCGAACTGGCGGCGGTGCGTCAGGAACGTGATTCCCTGGGCAGCGTTGCAGAGGCAGCCGCGACACGCATCGATGCCGTCATGGATCGCCTGCGAACTTCGCAAAACTGAGTTTTTTTGAGCGAACTGAGCGAACTGAGCGCCATGCCCCAGGTCAACGTCACCATCCACAATCGCCCCTATCAGATCGCCTGCGAAGACGGTGAGGAGGCGCATGTCCGCAAGCTCGCCGATTACATCGACCGACGCGTTTCGGATCTTGCCCAGAAATCCGGCGTGCCGGGACCGGCCGGCCAGATCACCGAGGCGCGACTGCTCGTCATGGCGTCGCTGCTGATCGCCGACGAACTCGGCGACGCCTATGACGATCTCGAGGAACTGCGCAAAGCGCCGCCGAAAACCGTCCCCGATCCGGCCACGGTGAAGATGGCGGAAGAGGCGCGTGGCGCTGCATCGGCTGCGAAGGCACAACTCGCAGAAGCAGAAACGGCGACCCGCAATGCCATCGCGCGTGCGGCGGAGGCAGAGAATGTCAGGCGCGCCGCCGAGGTCGAGGCGGATACGGCACGCAAGGCGCTTGCCGACCTTGAAACGCGCCTTTCCACGATGGAGCAGAACCAGCGCGCGATCGAGACGCATGCCACGCAGGCAGAAGCAGCGCTGCAGTCGGCATCGGCGAAGATCATGGAGCTTGAAGAAGCAGTCCGCAGCGCCGAGGCGGAGAAGACATCGATCCGCGCCGCCATTGCCTCGCTCAGCCTGCAGAACCAGACCGCCCATGCGGAAGAGGAAAGCGTCGCTGACGGGATCGATAGCCTGGCGTCGCGGATCGAAACCATGGCCGACCGGCTGGAGCGCGCCACCGCGCGGTGATGGACGGACGGATGCCGGCTCAAGGCTGGCATGACGTAATTGGAGCATCCGTCTTGTAGGCGGGGCCGTTCGAGCTTACTTTCCCGGTTGGACGGGGCTGCGGAGTGCGTCAGGCAACGCTATCCCTGGGGCTATAAGTATCTCTAGGGAGCTGTCCCTGCTGAACCCTTGGGTTTGGACACATGGCGCCCACCTGCTGCTGCAGGCCACAGAGGATACAAACGTCAACGGCTGCTGTGGCTCCGTCCATCCTCTCTTTCGCGCCGTTCGCGCGCAAATCATCCAAGCCATGATCGACATCAACGAGGAAAAGCGCGCGCTTCGGGTCAAGGCGGCGGAAGCACGGCGGATCGCGCATGCCGCCGATCAGCGCGGCCAGGCCGCACATCTGATAGCCAAACATTTCCTCAGTGCGGTGGAGATTCCGGTGGCCGCGACAATCGGCGGCTATTGGCCGATCGGCACGGAACTCGATGTGCGTCCGCTGCTGGAGATGCTGCACGAGCGCGGCCATGTCTGCGGCCTTCCTGTCGTGCGCCGGCGTCAGCCGCTTATCTTTCATCGCTGGACACCCGCGACACGCCTGGAGCCTGGAATCTTCGGTATCCATATGCCGGATCAGCACACGCCTGAAGTCGTTCCGGATGTCCTTTTAGTGCCGATGATCGCCTATGATTCGCACGGGCGGCGTCTTGGTTATGGCGGCGGCTATATCGACCGCACCATTCCGGCGATCCGTGCCCGCAAGAAATTGCTGACCGTCGGCATCGCCTATGCGGCGCAACAGGTTGCAACGGTCCCAACGGATGCGTATGACCAGCCGCTGGATTGGATTGTGACGGAACGCGGCGCGCAGCGTATCGAGCGCCGCCGCTTTCCCTGGCTGCGGCGGTTTTTCGAGACATGAAGGTTTTGTTCTGCGGTGACATTGTCGGCCGGTCCGGTCGCGAGGCTGTGCTGACGCACGTCCCGGAATTGCGGCGGTCGCTCGATCTCGACTTCGTCTTTGCCAATGGCGAGAACGCGGCTGGCGGCTTCGGTATCACGGCGGCGATTGCTCGGGAGTTCTATGCCGCTGGCGTCGACTGCATCACCACCGGCAATCACGTCTGGGACCAGCGCGAGATCATCCCGCATATCGAAGGCGACGCGAAGCTGCTTCGTCCCGCCAATTTTCCCAAGGGCACCCCGGGCAAGGGAATTGGCGTCTATTCCGCGCGCAACGGCGCGCGCGTCGTGGTCTGCAATCTCATGACCCGGCTGTTCATGGACCCGCTCGACGACCCGTTTCAGTCGCTGGAGGCGCTGCTGGCGCAGCATCGCCTGGGACCGGGTGGCGCGTCGGCCATCCTGATCGACCTGCATGGCGAGGCGACGTCCGAAAAACAGGCGCTGGGGTATCTGGCGGATGGCAGGGCGTCGCTGGTGGTTGGTTCGCACAGCCATGTGCCGACCGCCGATGCCCGCGTGATGCCCGGCGGCACCGGTTACCAGACCGATGCCGGGATGTGCGGTGACTATGATTCGATCATCGGCATGAAAAAGGACGTCGCGGCCGCGCGGTTTGTGCGGAAGATGCCAGGCGAGCGCCTCTCGCCAGCCGACGGGCCAGGGACCCTGTGCGGCATCTTCGCCGAGCTCGACGCCACGACTGGGCTGACCCGGCGGATCGCCCCGGTGCGGCTGGGCGGGGCGCTCCAGCAGACCCTGCCTAACTAGTTCGGGGTATTGGGCCTCGCGGCGGGGCTGAGGCCCCAATCCCGCCATATTGGTCTGTTAGCTGAGATTTGCTCGCACAGACCTATGAATTAGCACCAGATTTGGTATATGTTCCCAGCCTGTTCCCACAGGGGTAGAGGCTGCGGGCGGCAACGACCAGAATTGGCCGCGACTGCAGGATTCCACAGACGCGTTTTGGAAACGACATGGCCGGCCATTCCCAGTTCAAAAACATCATGCACCGCAAAGGCAAGCAGGACGCCAAGCGGGGCAAGCTTTTCACCAAGCTCATTCGCGAAATCATGACCGCGGCCCGCAGTGGCCTGCCCGATCCCGCTTCCAATCCCCGCCTGCGCGCGGCCGTGATCGCGGCGCGCGATGCCAACATGACGAAGGATACGGTGGATCGCGCCATCAAACGCGGTTCCGGTCAGGACGGCGGCGAGGCTTACGAAGAAGTGCGCTATGAGGGCTAT
Organism: Alphaproteobacteria bacterium; assembly: GCA_965279355.1. GTDB lineage: Bacteria > Pseudomonadota > Alphaproteobacteria > CACIAM-22H2 > CACIAM-22H2. The sequence continues at coordinate 3,976,853 of OZ257155.1, forward strand.
GCCCCGAACGGCGTCGCCGTGATCATCGAAGCGCTGACGGACAATCGCAATCGCACCGCAAGCGATGTGCGCAGCATCTTCACCAAGCATGGCGGTGCTCTGGGCGAAACGAACTCCGTCGGCTTCATGTTCAGCCGTGTCGGTGAGATCATTTATCCGCTGGAAGCGGCGTCGGCCGACGCAATGTTTGAAGCAGCGCTCGATGCCGGCGCCGACAATGTCGAGACAACCGCCGAGATCCACGAGGTCCTGACCAGCGTTGAGAATTTTGCGGCCGTCCGTGAGGCGCTGGAGAAGAAGTTCAAGACAGCGCGGTCCGGGAAGCTGGTCTTCCGGGCGCAGACCACGGTCCCGCTCGGCGAGGAGCCTGCCAAGGCCGTGCTCGAATTCCTCGATGCGCTCGACGACAACGACGACGTGCAGAACGTTTATGCCAACTACGAGATATCGGACGAGATCATGGCCAAGCTGGAGGCAGCCGCGTGACAGTGGCCGGGCAGGCCGTCATTCGCGTGCTCGGGATCGATCCCGGGTTGCGCATCACCGGATGGGGTGTCGTCGACACCGTCGGTGCGCGCCTGCTGCATGTTGCCAATGGTCGTGTCACCTCCGACGGCGACCTTCCGATTTCCGAACGTCTGGTGCAGCTTTATGAGGGCATCGAGGCGGTGATCGCGCAGTACCAGCCGCATGCTGCCGCGGTTGAAGAAACCTTCGTCAACAAGAACCCGATGTCGACGCTCAAGCTCGGCCTCGCGCGCGGCGCCGTCATGCTGGCGCCGGCGCGTGCCCGTCTGCCGGTTGCCGAATATGCGGCAAACGCGATCAAGAAGTCTGTCGTCGGCGCCGGTCATGCCGCCAAGGAACAGGTGCAGATGATGGTGCAGCGCCTGCTGCCCGGCGTCGTGCTGACCGGGCCGGATGCTGCCGACGCTTTGGCCGTTGCCATCTGTCACACCCATCACGCCGCGACCGCCCGTGCCTGGGCGGCGCCGCAACTGGCGGCGATGCGATGATCGCCAAGCTCACCGGCAAGGTCGATTTTGTCGCCCGCGATCATGTGGTGATCGACGTCAACGGCGTTGGCTATCTCGTGCATTGCTCCGCGCGAACCCTGGGCGCGCTTCCCGCCGTGGGTGAAGTGGCGAGCATCGCCGTCGAAACGCTGGTGCGCGAGAACGCGATCGACCTTTACGGTTTTGCCGAAGTTGCGGATCGCGACTGGTTCCGGCTGCTGATGACGGTGCAGGGTGTCGGCGCGAAGGTTGCGCTCTCGTTGCTCTCCGCCCTCAATCCCGCCGACCTCGCGGCGGCGATCGTCAACGAAGACAAGGCGATGCTCACCCGCGCCGATGGCGTCGGTCCGAAACTCGGCGCGCGCCTCGCCAACGAACTTAAGGACAAGGTCGGCACGATGAATGTCGGTCGCGCTCTGCCGACGATGCAGGCGACGGCATCGGCCGCACCGGCCGGCGGCGCAGCAACGGACGCCGTATCGGCGCTGATGAATCTCGGCTACCGGCGTGCCGAAGCGCTAGGTGCTGTCGAGCGCGCGCTGAAAAAGCTTGGGCGCGAAGCCTCGGTTGAAACGCTGATCCCGGCCGGGCTGAAGGAACTAACGTGAGCGACAGTCCCGCCCGCAAAGTGACGCCGGAGTTTACCGCCAGCGACGTGCCGGAGGCCTCTCTCCGGCCGCTATCGCTCGACGACTTCATCGGCCAGCGGCAGGCGCGCGAAAATCTTCGCGTGTTCGTCAATGCGGCGCGCGGCCGCGAGGAAGCGCTGGATCATGTACTGCTGCACGGGCCGCCCGGCCTGGGCAAGACCACGCTGGCGCAGATCGTGGCCCGCGAGCTTGGTGTCGGGTTCCGTGCGACATCGGGGCCGGTGATCGCGCGCGCCGGCGATCTCGCCGCCATTCTCACCAATCTGCAGCCGCGCGATGTGCTGTTCATCGACGAACTGCACCGCCTGTCGCCGGCGGTCGAGGAAATCCTCTATCCGGCGATGGAGGACTATCAGCTCGACCTCATCATCGGCGAAGGCCCGGCAGCGCGCTCGGTCCGCATCGACCTGCCGCCGTTCACGCTGGTCGCGGCGACCACACGATCCGGTCTGATCACCACGCCGCTGCGCGACCGCTTTGGCATTCCGCTGCGCCTCGTATTCTACGAACCCGATGAACTGGAAGCGATTGTGCGCCGTGGCGCGACGGTTCTGAACATCGACCTGGCCCCCGACGGTGCCGCCGAGATCGCGCGGCGCGCGCGCGGCACACCGCGTATCGCCGGCCGCCTGCTGCGGCGGGTCCGCGACTTTTCTGCCGTCGCCGGCGGGGGGCGGATCACACGGGCAGCGGCCGATGCGGCGCTTCAGCGTCTGGAAGTGGATGCACTTGGACTGGACGCCATGGACCGCCGGTTTTTGCGGTGCCTCGCCGAGAATTACGGCGGTGGGCCGGTCGGCGTGGAAACCCTCTCGGCGGCGCTGGCCGAGCAACGGGACACGATCGAAGAGGTCATTGAGCCATTTTTGATTCAGGAAGGACTCATCCTGCGCACACCGCGCGGGCGCATGTTGGGCGAGCGTGGCTGGCGTCACATCGACCTGACGCCGCCGCCGGGGACGCAGCTTGATCTGATGCGCGACGCCGCCGGAGACGAGAATGACTGACGCGCCGGCGCACGTGTTTCCGATCCGGGTCTATTACGAGGATACCGACGCGGCGGGCATCGTGTATTACGCGAACTATCTGAAATTCGCCGAGCGCGCGCGAACCGAGATGCTGCGCGCCAAGGGCATCGGCAATCGCGCGATGGCCGAGACCGAAGGGCTCTCCTTTGCGGTACGGCGCGTGACGGCGGAGTATCTGAGCCCGGCCAGGCTCGACGACCTGCTGGAAGTTCACACTCGCATTATCGGCATTCATGGTGCTGCCATAGATGCGGAACAGGATGTCGTTCGCGAAGGGCGAGAGATCGCACGCCTGTCGCTGACTTTGGCTTGCATTGCACGTTCCGGACGTCCGGCCCGCCTGCCGTCGTCCGTGGTTGAGGCGTTGGGCATCGGTTCCACGAAAAATAAGAGAGAGTCCCATGGATAGAGCAGTTGACGCGGCGGTGATTGCGGGTTCGACGGGTCCGGTCGACATGTCGATCATCGGCCTGTTCTTGCACGCCGACTTTATCGTCAAGTCGGTGATCATCGCGCTGATCCTCGCCTCGATCTGGAGCTGGGCGATCATCATCGAAAAGGCCGTGCGCCTGCGCCGGCTGCATAGCCAGGCCAACGGCTTCGAAGACAACTTCTGGTCCGGCGGGTCTCTGGAAGACCTCTACGACCGGATCGGCGCGCAGCCGCAGGACCCGATGGCGGCCATGTTCGGCGCGGCGATGCGCGAGTGGCGCCGCTCCGCCGCCCGCGGTACCGCAACGGCCTCGCAGATGAAAGCGGGGCTGCAACAGCGCATCGAGCGCGTGATGCATGTAACCCTGGGCCGCGAGATGGATCGGCTGGAGCGTTACATGACGTTCTTGGCCAATGTCGGCTCGACCGCCCCGTTCATCGGCCTGTTCGGCACCGTCTGGGGCATCATGAACAGCTTCCACGCGATCGGTGCCAGCAAGAACACCAGCCTCGCGGTGGTCGCACCCGGCATCTCCGAGGCGCTGTTTGCCACCGCGCTCGGTCTGGTCGCGGCGATCCCAGCCGTCATCGCCTACAACAAGCTGTCGAGCGATCTGACCCGCTACGCCGGCCGTCTTGAGGCTTTTGCCGGCGAGTTCGGAGCCATCCTGTCCCGTCAGCTTGACGAACGCGGGAGCTGACACCGATGGCAGGCGCTCTCATGTCAAGTGGGCGGTCGAGCGGTTCACGCCGGCGGCCGCGTCTGGTGTCCGAGATCAACGTGACACCGTTCGTCGACGTCATGCTGGTCCTGCTCGTGATCTTCATGGTGACGGCGCCGCTGATGACGGCGGCGGTCGAGGTCGATCTGCCGCAGACCCGAGCGGCGCAGGCCACCGGTCAGGACGAACCGCTGATCATCTCGATCAACGCTGAGGGAAAAACCTATCTTCAGGAAACCGAGTTCGAAATCGATGCGCTGATCGCACGGTTGCGCGCCGTGACCCAGAACAAGCCTGACCAGCGGATCTTTGTCCGTGGCGACAAGGGGCTCGCCTATGGCCGGATCATGGACGTCATGGGTGCTTTGAGCTCGGCCGGTTTCAGCAAGGTTGCTCTGGTTGCCGAAATTCCGGCCGGTCCCGGACGGGCGCCGGCGCGGACACCGGCTCGTCCGGCGCAGCCGCAGCGATAACGGCAGTTAGCGGAGACGTAGACGCGTGACGGAGTTGAGGCGCTCAACGCTTATTTCGGCAGGACTGCACCTGGCGGTGTTTCTCATCGCCTGGCTTGGCCTGCCGCAACTCTTTCCGCCGCCGCCGACAGTGGATACGCCCCTGGTGATCGAGGTGATGAACATCGCCGACATCACCAATGCGCCGCCGCCGCAGGCCCAGGCCCGTCCGGAACCGCCGCGCCCTGAACCACCGCGTCCCGAGCCGCCGCGTCCACCGACACCGCCACCGCCGCCACCGCCGCCACCGCCGCCGCCCCCTCCGCCGCCGCCCACGCCGCAGCCACCGGCACCGACGCCGCCAGCGCCCCCGCCACCGCCGCCGGCCCCTGTTCCCGCACCGCGCGTCGAGGCGCCGCTGCCCGTCCCAACGCCGCAACCGCCGCGCGCGCGTCCCGAGCCGCCAAAGCCCCAGCAGGCGCAGCAACAGCCGCCGCAGCCTCCACAACCGCCGCGTCCGCGCCAGCAGAACTTTGACTTGGATGCGATGCTGAAGAACTTAACGCGGTCGCAGCCACAACAGCAGGCGCAACAGCAGCCGGCCGCTCCCTCGCGCACGACCGCCACAAATGCGCCTTACAATCCGGCCATACCGGTCAGCGCGTCGGACAAGGAATTTATTGCACAGCAGATTCGGCAAAATTGGCTGGTGGATGTCGGTGCGAAGGGAGTCGAGACGTTTGTCGTCGAGTTGCGCCTGTCGATCCGGTCGGACGGTACCGTGCAGGATGTCCGTATCTACAACGATTTCGGTCGCATGAGCGACGGTGCCTACCGGTCCTTTGCCGAAGGTGCCGTGCGCGCCGCCCTCAAGAGCAGCCCGTTGCGCCTGCCGCCCGGGAAGACAGACCAGTTTTCCGATGTTGTCTTTGCCTTCTCCGGCAAGGACATGATTCGCGGCTAGTTTGTCTGGCGAAATAAGAAGAGACAGAGAGAGCTAGGAGTTCAGATCATGACGGTGAAGACCAGTTTCGACCGCCGGCAGTTTCTCGCCCTGGGCGGAGCCGCGGCCGTAACCATCGTGGCAACGGATACCCGTCCCGCTGCGGCACAGCTCCGCATCGACATCACGCGCGGCCGCGTCGAGCCGATGCCCATCGCGGTGTCGCCGTTCTTCGGCACGCAGCCGCGTGAAACGCAGATGGGCCAGGACATCACGAACGTGATCTCCGGCAATCTGGAGCGGTCTGGCCTGTTCCGCCCGATCGATCCGAAATCCTATATCCAGACGCCGACGGCGCTGCGCAACCAGCCGCCGCGCTTTCCCGACTGGCGCGCCATCAACGCGCAGGCGCTGATTCACGGCAATGTCGAGAATCAACCGGACGGACGGCTACGCATGGAGTTCCGTCTCTGGGATGTGTTCGGCGAAGCGCAGATGGAAGGGCGCGTCTATACGACCCAGCCGCAGAACTGGCGTCGCGTCGCGCATATCATTTCGGATGCGATCTACAAGCGCATCACCGGCGAAGACGGCTATTTCGATACGCAGATCGTCTACATCTCGGAATCGGGCCCGCTGCAGCGTCGCGTGAAGCGTCTTGCCATCATGGATCAGGACAGCGCCAACCACCGTTTCCTGACGGATGGCCGCTCGCTGGTGCTGACACCGCGCTTCTCGGCGACCGCGCGCGAGATCACTTATCTGTCCTACATCAACAACCGCCCACGCGTTTATCTCTACAACATCGACACCGGGCAGCAGGAAGCGCTGGGTGATTTTCCGGGGATGACCTACGCGCCGCGCTTCACGCCGGATGGCAACCGCGTTCTGATGAGCATGGCGCAGGACGGCAATTCCGAGATCTACAGTATGGATCTTAGGACCCGCCGGACCGAGCGGCTGACCAACAGCCCGGCCATCGACACGTCGCCGTCTTCGGCGCCCGACGGGCGACAGATCGTGTTCAATTCCGACCGGGGCGGCACACAGCAGCTCTACGTCATGGGCGCATCCGGGGAAAATCCCCGCCGGATCAGTTTCGGGACCGGCCGCTATGCAACCCCGGTCTGGTCGCCCCGCGGCGATCTGGTCGCGTTCACAAAAATAACAGAGGGCGAGTTCTTCATCGGGGTCATGCGCCCGGATGGCCAGGGCGAGCGTTTGCTGACCAAGGGCTTCCTCGTGGAAGCCCCCACTTGGGCGCCAAACGGCCGCGTTTTGATGTACTTCAAGTCGAATCCGACCGATTCCCGGGGTCAGGGGGGTGGCAGCCGCCTCTATTCCATCGACCTGACCGGGTATAACGAGCGCGAGATTCTGACCCCGGCAGACGGTTCGGACCCCGCCTGGTCGGCTCTTCTGCCCTGATTTTACTGTATTACCGCTTGATTTCCGCCGTTGATGCGGTTTATATTCCCCCCGTCGTTAACCGATCTTGATCTCGACCATAGCTAGAGGCCGACTACACGGCGCTGAGCGTTTACCCGTCCGGGTCCCACTGGGGATTCCGGACGATTTCGATGCTCCGGTGGCCAGCGGTTTCCGCAGTTAAGAAAAGAAAGAGGAGCTCGAAATGCGTTTCAAAGTTCTGAGTGTGTTCGCTGCGGTGCTTATGTTGGCCGCTTGCGAAACGGCATCTGACCAGTCGGCTAGCACGGCCGGCCAGGGCGGAGCCACGGGTGCGGGTGCCGCTGGACAGCAGCGTCAGCGCAGCCTGCAAGAAATTCTGACCGCCGATGTCGGCGACCGCGTCTTCTACGACTTCGACAAGTCGGACCTGAAGCCGGAAGCCCGCCGGACGGTTGAGCGTTGGGCGCAGTTCATGCGTCAGAACGCCAATGTGAACATCACCATCGAAGGCCATTGCGACGAGCGCGGCACGCGCGAGTACAACATTGGTCTTGGCGAGCGCCGCGCGGCGTCGGCCAAGAACTTCCTCGTCTCGCTCGGCATCGATGCGCGCCGCGTGCAGACGATCAGCTACGGCAAAGAGCGCCCAGCTGTTCTCGGCTCGAACGAAGCAGCTTGGTCTCAGAACCGCCGCGGCGTTGCGGTGGTGAACTGACCTAACGGTCTTCCAGACCGTTTAACGACAATAGGGCGCCTGCTCCATCCCGTACGGTTTTCGAACCGGCCGGAAAATGGGGCAGGCGCCTTTGTTTTGCCATAAGCCCAACGCAAGATAGGCGACGCTATGGCTCCAGGTTTTCTCACCTTTGTTCGCGCTGCTGTGGTGGCGACAGCTGTTGTTGTCACCTTGCCCGCTGCCGCGCAGGATGTTCGCTCGCTGAATGACCGCATCGAGCGGCTGCAGCGGGATGTCGATGTCCTGCAGCGTCAGCTCGCCCGCCCGGGTGCGCCGGTGCCGAGCAGTGGCGGTGCCGTCAGTGGCGCCCCGGTTTCCTCCGATTATATCGGTCGCGTCGAGGAGCGTTTTTCCGGTGTCGACGATCAGATCCGCGAACTCACGAACCGGATCGAGCAGCTGACCCATCAGGTCACACTGATGGCGTCGCGCCTCGACAAGCTCGTGACCGATGTCGATTTTCGTCTGAACGCGCTGGAGAAAGGCGCGCCGGCTGCGGCCGGTGCCGCCGCCGACACGCCGCCGGCGCAGGCGGCCGCACCTTCGGCACCGCAGGTTCCGCCCGGGCAGCAGCGCCTGGTTCTGACGCCAGGCGCTGGATCGAACACCGCGGCCGCGACGGCGGCGCCATCGGGTGTGCAGCTTCCCCCGGGCGCGCCGGAAGCGCAGTACGAGTTCGCCTATGGGCAGCTGCTTCAGGCACAGCGCGAGCAATCGGATTTCGGCCGGGCCGAGCAGGCGCTGCGCGCCTTCGTCGCCGCCAATCCGCAGCATCGTCTGGCCGGCAACGCGCAATATTGGCTCGGCGAGACATTCTATGTGCGTCGCGACTATCAGAATGCGGCGGCGACGTTTGCCGAGGGTCTGCAGAAATATCCGCGCAGCGAGAAGGCGCCCGACAACATGCTCAAGCTCGGCATGGCGCTAGGCTTGCTCAATCGCAAGGCGGAAGCCTGTGGAACGCTGGCCGAAGTCGACAAGCGCTTTCCCAACGCGACGGCCCCCATCAAGCAGACCGCACAGCGCGAGCGCACCCGCCTCGGCTGCGGCTGACGTTGCGGCGATGGGCGTGGAAACGCTCACCGCTGCCCCCGTTGCCGCGGCAGAATTCGCCGCCTGGCTCGACCGCTTTCCTCCTTTTGAACAATCGCCGCGCCTTGCTGTCGCCGTCTCCGGCGGCAGCGACAGCCTTGCGTTGGCTCTGCTGGCGGATGACTGGGCGCGCGCGCGGGGCGGGTCGGCGATCGCCCTGACCGTCGATCACGGGCTGCGGTCCAGTTCCGCGGCGGAAGCGGCGACGGTCGGCGAATGGCTGCGGCCGCGCGGCATCGCGCACGATGTGCTGACCTGGCAGGGACCCAAGCCGAAAACCGCCGTGCAGGCGACGGCGCGCGATGCACGCCGCGACCTGCTGGTTGCGTTCTGCCGCAAGCAGCGCATCCTGCATCTACTGCTCGGCCATCAGCAGGACGATCAGGCCGAGACGCTCATGCTGCGCCTCGCCGCGGATAGCGGTCGCGACGGCTTGGCCGCGATGGCGGCGGTCGTCGAAACGCCGGGCCTGCGCATCCTCCGACCGCTCCTCGACATCCCACGCGCCCGGCTGGCCGCGACGCTTGTTGCGCGAGGACAGCATTGGGTGAGCGATCTGAGCAATCTCGATCCGCGCTTCGCCCGTGTCGCCGCCCGCAATCTTGCTACGGCACCTGAAGATTTCGCGGCCACCGCACGCGACTTTGCCGCCGCGCGCTCCACGCGCGAAAAGGACGTTGCAGTCCTGCTGGCCCGCAGCGTCGCGATTTATCCCGAAGGCTGGGCGGCAATCGATCGGGAAAGCCTTGTCGCTGCCGTCCCGGATATTTGCCGCCGTGCCCTGGCGCGGGTGCTGATGGTGATCGGCGGCAACGACTACGCCCCGCGAGGTGAGCGTCTCGATCGTCTCCATGACGCCATCGTCCGGAATGACCTGCAGCGCGGCCGCACTCTGGCCGGCTGTCGGGTGATGCCCCGGAAAGACGGAATCCTTGTTCTGCGGGAGAGCGCCGCGGCTGGTAGTGCGCTACCCGTTGCGGACCCCGGCGTTTACGTTTGGGACGGGCGATTTGCTGTCGTCATCGCCGGATCTGGCGACCCGGCGCGCCATGCGCTGCGGGCACTTGGTCCGGATGGCTGGTCCGCTTTGGCCAAAGCGGATAAAGCCTTACGGGACCTTCCAATTCCCGCGGCCGTGCGGCCGACCCTGCCGGCACTCTGGGACCTTGAAGGGGTCAAAGAGGTCCCCCACCTCTTATATAGACGTCGCGGCGGGGACCCTGATAGCGTTAGGGCGGTTTCCGTCGCTTTTCGCCCGGTCCACGGTCTGGCCGGGGCGGGATTTGGGGTCTTACCGCCGCCGCGTGCTAAGCTGTAATCCCAAAAGACAAAATTTTAAGGGCCCGTGCGACGGTGTGCGGGCTGGCGAGCGAGGCGCACTTAAGTGAATAATTTTGGCAAGAATCTGGCGTTGTGGGTGATCATCGGGTTGCTGCTGATCGCTCTCTTCAATCTTTTCCAGGGTTCCGGTCCGCGCGGCCCGCATGCGCCGATCTCCTATTCCGAATTCCTTCGCTACGTCGAAAACTATCAGGTCTCGGATGCCGTCATTCAGGGCAGCACGATCCGCGGTCATCTGACCACCGAGAACAATCGCGCCTTTTCGACCTACGCCCCCAACGATCCCAACCTCGTCCAGAAGCTGACGGAGCGGAACGTGCGCATCAGCGCTGCCCCGGTCGACGAGCCGATGCATCCCCTGTTGTCGCTGCTCGCCTCCTGGTTCCCGTTCATCGTGCTGATCGGCGTGTGGATTTTCTTCATGCGCCAGATGCAGTCGGGTGGCGGTCGTGCCATGGGCTTTGGCAAGTCGCGCGCACGCCTGCTCACTGAAAAGGTCGGCCGGGTAACGTTCGACGACGTGGCCGGCATCGACGAAGCCAAGGGCGAACTGGAGGAAGTCGTTGAGTTCCTGCGCGACCCGCAGAAATTCCAGCGCCTCGGCGGAAAGATCCCCAAGGGCGTGCTGCTGGTCGGCCCCCCGGGCACCGGTAAGACGCTGCTCGCCCGCGCTATTGCCGGCGAGGCGAATGTGCCGTTCTTCACCATCTCCGGTTCGGACTTCGTTGAAATGTTCGTCGGCGTCGGCGCCAGCCGCGTCCGCGACATGTTCGAACAGGGCAAGAAGAATGCGCCCTGCATCATCTTCATCGACGAAATCGATGCCGTCGGCCGCCATCGCGGCGCCGGTCTCGGCGGCGGCAATGACGAGCGCGAGCAGACGCTGAACCAGTTGCTGGTCGAGATGGACGGCTTCGAAGCGAACGAAGGCGTCATCCTGATCGCCGCGACCAACCGCCCCGACGTTCTCGACCCCGCCTTGCTGCGTCCGGGCCGCTTCGATCGTCAGGTCGTGGTGCCCAATCCCGATGTTGCCGGCCGCGAGAAGATCCTCAAGGTGCATATGCGTAAGGTGCCGCTGGCGCCTGACGTGGACGCCAAGGTAATCGCGCGTGGCACGCCTGGTTTCTCGGGGGCCGATCTCGCCAACCTCGTCAACGAAGCCGCATTGCTGGCCGCACGGCGCGGCAAGCGCATGGTGACGATGTCGGAGATGGAAGACGCCAAGGACAAGGTCATGATGGGCGCCGAGCGGCGTTCGATGGTCATGTCCGAGAAGGAAAAGGAGCTGACCGCCTATCACGAGGCCGGCCACGCCCTGGTCAACATCAACGTCCCGCAGGCCGACCCGCTGCACAAGGTGACGATCATCCCGCGCGGCCGCGCGCTGGGCGTGACGATGAGCCTGCCCGAGCGCGACAAGTACAGTCTGAGCAAGATGGAACTGACGTCGAAGATCGCCATGATGTTCGGCGGTCGTGTCGCGGAGGAACTGATCTTTGGGCCGGAGAACGTGACCACCGGTGCCTCGAACGATATCCAGCAGGCCACCGGTCTTGCGCGCCGCATGGTCGCGGAGTTCGGCATGAGCGAGAAGCTTGGCCGCGTCCGCTACAATGCGAATGAGCAGGAAATCTTCCTCGGCCATTCCGTGACGCAGACGCAGAACGTCTCCGAAGCGACGGCGAAGATCATCGATGAGGAAATCCGCCGGCTGGTTGAGGAGGGCGAGACCACCGCCCGCAAGATCCTCACCGAGAAGCTCGACGGCCTGAACAAGATCGCCAAGGCGCTGCTCGAATACGAAACGCTGAGCGGCGATGAGATCCATGGCCTCCTGCGTGGCGAGCCGGTCGTGCGACCGGAAGCCGACGAGCCGCCGAAGACTCCGGGTCGCCGTGGATCGGTGCCCTCTACGGGCGCTGGCAAGGATCGCCCCGAAGGCGGTCTCCGGCCGGAGCCGCAGCCGGGCGCCTGAGCCCGGTTCATGAGCTAGAACGATGGCGGGCATCGCGCCGCAATCGCAGTCAACGCACACCCCGGCCCGCACGGCCGGGGTGTTGCATTTTGCCGGCTTCGAACTGACGCGCCCGCTGATTATGGGCATCGTCAACGTGACTCCGGACAGCTTCTCCGACGGCGGCCAGCATGCCGACACGGCAAGCGCAATCGCGCACGGCGAGCGGTTGCTGGCGGAAGGTGCCGATATTCTCGACATCGGCGGTGAAAGCACCCGGCCCGGTGCAGCCCCCGTCGATGCCGATCAGGAGATTGCGCGGGTCAGGCCGGTCATTGCGGCGCTGGCAAAGCGCGGCGCCGTGATCTCGATCGATACGCGCCGTGCCAAGGTCATGCGCGCGGCGATCGAGGCGGGTGCGCGTATCGTCAATGACATCACCGCTCTCACCGGCGACGCCGAGAGCCTGTCAGTCGTGGTGAAAAGCGGCGTTTCAGCCGTTCTGATGCATATGCAGGGTGAGCCCCAGACGATGCAGAAGGCGCCGCACTACATCAACGTGCAGGCGGAGATCGAAGCCTATCTTTCGCAGCGTATTGCCGCGTGTCGCGAGGCCGGTATCGGCGCCGACCGCCTGGCCATCGATCCCGGCATTGGCTTCGGCAAGACCCTCGAGCACAATCTCGACCTGCTGGCATCGACGGCTGACCTGCATCGCATCGGTGTCGCGGTGCTGATCGGCGTCTCGCGCAAGGCCTTCATCGGCAAACTGTCCGGCGGCGCTCCCGCTGACCAGCGCGTCGCGGGGTCGATTGCTGCTGGTCTCGCCGCGGTCGAGCGTGGCGCGAACATCCTGCGCGTCCACGATGTCGGTGCGACGCGACAGGCGTTGACGGTCTGGCAGGCAATTAAAGCCCGGCCGTAAAACTTCCGGACGATACCGTATTGATCTGTAACAATATTTTATTGGACAGTGGCAAACCGATCTGGTCTACCGCTACCTCTCTGATTAGGCAGGATTTCTTGAAGGGCGACTGTGCGTAAACTCTTTGGCACCGATGGCATCCGCGGCGCGGCCAATGCCGAGCCGATGACCGCCGCGACGATGATGAAGGTCGCGGTGGCGGCTGGCCGGCATTTCACGCGTGGCGATCATCGGCATCGCGTCATCATCGGCAAGGATACGCGTCTCTCCGGCTATCTCATCGAGCCGGCGCTGACAGCGGGCTTCATCTCGGTCGGCATGGACGTGATCCTGACCGGTCCGATGCCGACGCCGGCCGTCGCGATGCTGACCCGCACCCTGCGCGCCGATCTCGGTGTCGTGATCTCCGCCTCACATAATCCTTATGCCGACAACGGCGTGAAATTTTTCGGTCCCGACGGCTTCAAGCTGTCCGACGAGATCGAGTCCGAAATCGAGCGCAATATCGATTCATCGCCGCCGCTGGCCGGGTCGGACCGTCTGGGCCGCGCGCGCCGTCTCGACGATGCCGAGGGGCGCTACATCGAGTTCGTAAAGGGCACATTTCCGCGCGGCTTGCGGCTCGATGGTCTCAAGATCGTCGTCGATTGCGCCAATGGGGCCGCCTATCGCATGGCGCCGGCGGTGCTGTGGGAACTGGGCGCCGAAGTCGTCACCGTCGGTGTTGAGCCGGATGGCTACAACATCAATGCCGGCTGTGGCGCCACCCATCCCGAGACGCTGCAGACCCAGGTTGTTGCGCATAACGCCGATCTCGGAATTGCGCTTGACGGCGATGCGGATCGGGTTCAGCTCGTCGATGAGCAGGGCTATCTGATCGATGGCGATCAGGTCATGGGCGTAATTGCGCGGTCGTGGCGCGATACCGGGCGTCTGTCCGGGGACCGCATCGTCGCCACCGTGATGTCCAATCTCGGGCTGGAGAAATTTCTCGCATCATTGAAGATCGGCATGGCACGGGCGCCCGTCGGCGATCGTCATGTGCTGGAGATGATGCGCACGCAGGGCTGCAATGTCGGCGGCGAGCAGTCCGGCCACATTATCCTGACCGACTACGCAACCACCGGTGACGGCCTGATCGCGGCCTTGCAGGTTCTGGCCTGTATCGTTGCCGCCAACAGGCCGGCGTCCGAAGTGCTGCGCGTGTTCACCGCGTTTCCGCAGGTTCTGAAGAATGTGCGTCTCAGCGGCATTATTCCGGCGCTCGACACGGATCCCGTGCGGGCGGCCATCACCGTGGCCGAGACGCGCCTTGGCGCCAGCGGGCGCCTGCTGGTCCGCAAGTCGGGGACCGAGCCGCTGATCCGTGTGATGGCGGAAGGCGAGGACGAGGTGCTGGTCGGCACCGTCGTCGACGATCTCGCCGCCATCATCACCCGCGCGGCCGGGTGACGTCCGTGAAAGGCCGCGTCCTGATTGTTGCCGGTTCCGACTCCGGTGGCGGGGCCGGCATCCAGGCGGATATCAAGACGGTCACGGCGCTGAATGGCTACGCCGCGACCGCGATTACGGCGTTGACGGCCCAGAACACGCAGGGTGTATTCGGGGTTCATCCCGTGCCACCCGAGTTCATCGCTCAACAGATGGAACTGGTGCTGCAGGATATCGGCGCGGATGTCGTGAAGACCGGCATGCTGCATAGCGAAGCGGTGATCAATGCCGTTGCCGATACGCTGGAAAGACTGGCGCCCGATGTGCCGCTGGTCGTCGATCCGGTGATGGTGGCGAAAGGTGGAGCCTCGTTGCTCGATCCCGCTGCGTCCGCTGCGCTGCGCCGGCGGCTTCTGGTGCGTGCGACGGTGCTGACCCCGAATATCCCGGAAGCGGAAGTTCTGTCCGGCCTGAAGATCGTCACGACAGCGGATATGCGGCGCGCCGCCGATATCCTGCGGACTTTCGGCGCGGAGATCGTCTTGCTCAAGGGCGGTCATCTTGAATCGAATATCGTGACCGATGTCCTGGTGACCGACGATGGGGTTGAGGAATTCAGCGGTCGCCGCATTGAGACTTCCAGCACGCACGGCACCGGCTGCACCATGGCCTCGGCCATCGCGACAAGGCTCGCGCAAGGGTGCGGCATCAAGCAGGCGGTCGCGGAGGCACGGGCGTATGTCCGCCGCGCCATTGAGACGGCGCCGGGTTACGGCCACGGTCACGGACCGCTCAATCACGCCCACCCGCTGGACGGGTAACGTCAGTCTTCAAACCAGTGCGATATTGGAATCCGGCGGTTCGCGCAGCAGACCCGCGATGATCGTCAGGGCGCGATCCAGCGTGGCGTGATCGCGGCCGGCCGAAAGGCCGATGCGCACCGCATGCGGCACCGGTGCCCGTCCGACGGCAAAGGCTTCGGCCGGTGCGAGGCCCACACCGCGCTGGCGTGCCTGTGCCGTGAATTCCTCGCGGCGCCAGGGTTCGGGCAGGGTGAGCCACACATGGCAGCTGGACGGGTGCGTGGAGACATCGAAGCCGGAAAGGTGCCGTGCCGCGATCTTCTGGCGGGCCATGGCTTCGGTCCGTTGTGCGTTGGCGAGCCGGGCGGCTTCGCCTGACCGGATCAGGCGCGCGGCGGTTTCGGCGAGAATTGGTGCGGCCATCCAGGTGGTTGAGCGCAGGAGCGTACCGACCCGCTCCATCATGGTTCCCGGCGCCCGCATGAATCCGATGCGCAGGCCCGGTGCGATCGATTTAGACAGGCTCGTGATGTAGATCGACGTGTCGGGGGAGAAAGAGGAAAGGGGTGGCGGCGCGTCGTTGGAGAGGAAGCCGTAAATATCGTCCTCGATGATCACCACGCCATGTCTTTTGCAGATCGCGGCGATTTCCTCTCGTCGCTCCGCCGGCATGATCGACGCAGTCGGGTTCTGCAGCGTCGGCACGCAATAAAGAGCCTTTGGAGACATCGTGCGGCAGGCAACATCGAGCGCCGCGGGAACGAGGCCATGTTCGTCGATGGCTACGCCATGCAGGCGAACCGACAACATCGTCGCCAGTGACTTGATACCGTAATAGGTCAGCTGCTCGGTGAGGACCACGTCGCCCGCGCGGGCGACGCTGGCCATCGCCGTCATCATCGCGTGCTGCGCGCCGCTGGTGATCGCGACATCGGCCGGTGTCGAGGTCATACCGGCGAGGGCCAGCCAGTCCACGGCGGCTGCGCGATGCGCGGGCAGGCCGACATTCGTGGCGTAGCCCAGCAACATTGGCAGATCAGGGCTCGCGGCCACGTCACCCAGCACGCGCGCAAGCGTCGCCTCGGAAATGCCGGCAGCCGGATAAACACGGGCGAGATCGATGAAGTCGTCGTTCGGCACCGAGACGACCGGTGCCGGGACCATATCGACGATCCGGTCGCGGATGAAGGTGCCGCGTCCGACTTCTCCGGCGACGAGTCCCCGCCGTTCCGCTTCGGCATAGGCGCGCGTGATCGTGCCGACGGTGACGCCGAGCTTCCATGCCAGATCGCGATGGGTCGGCAGCCGATCGCCCGGTTTGAGAACGCCTTCGGCCAGGTCGCTCGCGATCTTGTTCGCGATGGCGACGTAGAGGGGCCCGGCGCCTTCGACAGTAGGTGACCAAGTTGTCATGGTGACAATATATGAATTGACGGTGACAATCCGTCAAGAATAATAGAGACAATCTCAGATTGTGGAGAGTTTCATGACCGATTGTACCGATACAATTTCTCCAGCGAGACCGCTGGAAGGGGTAACAACCTGGCTGTTCCGGGGCGTGCTGCTGGTCGCGCGTCTCGGTGACAAGGCAATCATGGGGGCGTTCTGGGGCGTGCTGAAAGCCCGCGAGCGCGCGGCCCAGCGTCACATGCTGGGCTCGCTCGATGACCGCATGCTGAAGGACCTTGGCCTGAGCCGGGTCGATGTCGAGGTCGAATGCCGCAAGCCGTTCTGGACCGAGTAACGGGCCGGCGCGGGAGGGAACCATGTACGTACCGGCTCATTTCGCCATTCCTGACCGCGCCGTCCTCCTCGGATTGATCGCGGAGCATGGCTTCGCGACGCTCGTCTCGCAGACGCCCGATGGCCTGATGGCGAGTCATGTGCCGGTCATCGTCGATCCGGCGCGCGGGACCAACGGGACGCTGCTGGTGCATCTCGCGCGCAACAATCCGCATGCGCAGAGCCTCGATGGTGCCGATGTGCTGACGATCTTCAAGGGGCCGCACGGCTATGTCTCGCCCTCGTGGTATGCCGCGCATCTGGCGGTGCCGACCTGGAACTATGCCGCCGTGGAAGCGCACGGCCGGGCGACGCGCATGACGGAGACCACATCCCTGCGCGAGATCGTCGCGCGTCTGGTCGATCAGTACGAATCCGGCCGGCCGAAGCCATGGGCAATGCGCGATCTGTCGCCCGACTACCTCGATGGCATGCTGAAGGGCATCGCCGGTTTCGAAATCGCGATCACGCGCATCGAAGGCAAGCACAAGCTCAGCCAGAACCGTTCCAGGGACGACCGCGCTCAGGTGATCGCTGCCCTGGCCGCCAGTGAGCGGCCTGGCGACCGCGAACTCTCCGAGTATATGGCGCGTCACGCGCCGCCGTCGTAAGACTGCCGTTATGGACATCAAGACCGTGACGCTCGAAGGCAGGCATGCGCGCCTGATGCCGCTCGAAATGGCGCATCACGCCCCCCTGGCGGCTTTACTGGAACCCAATCTGCTGCAGTGGTTTCCGGCGCGCGTCGAGAGCGCCGACGATCTGCGTGGCTTCATGCAGGATTGGCAGAACGCCCGCGATGCCGGGACGGCGTTGCCGTTCGTCACCATCGACCGCACGACGGGCGCGCCAGCCGGCTCCACGTCCTTCATGAATATCGACCGCACCAACCGGCGCGCCGAGATCGGCGCCACCTGGCTCGGTCGCAAATGGCAGCGCAGTGCCGTCAACACCGAAGCCAAGCTGCTCATGCTCACACACGCCTTCGAGACCTGGAATTGCATCCGGGTTGAGCTCAAGACGGATTCACTGAATACGGTGTCTCGCGCGGCGATTGCGCGGCTGGGTGCTGTCGAGGAAGGCTGCTTCCGCAATCACATGATCACCGACAGCGGCCGCATCCGGCATACAGTCTGGTTCAGTATCACACCGGATGACTGGCCGCGCGTGAAGCGCGGGCTTCAGGACCGGCTGGCGCGCGGATAACGATGCGCCTTCCGATCTACCAGATCGACGCATTCACCTCCGCCGTGTTCGGCGGCAATCCCGCGGCCGTTGTGCCATTGGAAGCGTGGCTGTCGGATATCACGCTTCAGGCGATTGCCGCCGAGAACAATCTCTCCGAAACCGCGTTCTTTGTGCCCGAAGGCGAGGACTGGCATCTCCGCTGGTTCACGCCGACAATGGAGGTCGATCTCTGCGGACATGCCACTCTGGCCTCCGCTTCGCTGATCTTCAGCCGGCTGAAGCCGAATGTGCGGCAGGCGCGGTTTCGCACGCGTTCGGGCTGGCTTGATGTCACGGCGAAAGACGATCTGCTCAGCATGGATTTTCCGTCGCGGCCGCCGGCGCGAAAATCCGATCCGGGTCTGCAGGCGGCCGCCACCCGGGCGCTTGGCAAGGCGCCGCTGGAACTGTGGATGGCCCGCGACCTGATGGTGCTTCTTGAGACCGAAGCCGACGTTCGGGCCCTCAAACCTGACCTGGCGAAGATCGCGGCACTGGATGCCTTTGCCGTCATCGCTACGGCGCCCGGTACGGACGTGGATTTCGTGTCGCGCTTTTTTGCGCCGGCGCGCGGCGTTCCGGAAGATCCGGTCACCGGTTCCGCGCATTGCACGCTCATTCCCTTCTGGGCGAGCCGCCTTGGGAAGTCATCGCTGGTGGCGCGTCAGGTTTCCGCGCGCGGTGGAGAGCTCTTCTGCGAGTCCCGTGGCGACCGCGTGACGATTGCAGGTCGCGCCGTGCTGTATCTCGAAGGCAGCATTCATGTCTGACATTCGCCCGGCGGTTTTTCCGGCCGATAGCGAGGCGGTGCGACGGCTGTTCCGCGCCTATGAGAAGTCGCTGGATGGAAGTCTGGCGGCCGTTCTGTGTTTCCAGGGCTACGAAGCGGAGCTTGCCGGATTGCCCGGCGACTATGCGGCGCCACGTGGAGCGCTGCTTCTGGCCTCGCAGGACGGTGCGGTCATCGGCATGGCGGCCTTGCGGGGTATTGCGCCTGATGTCGGCGAGATGAAGCGGCTCTATGTCGAACCGTCGCATCGTTATGGAGGTCTCGGCGCCGCCCTTGCCAAGGCGATCATCACGGTGGCGGAAAGAGCGGGATACCGCCTGTTGCGGCTGGATACACATGTGTCCATGGTCGGTGCCATGTCGCTCTATCGCCAGCTCGGCTTCATGGAGATTCCCCGCTATTACGGGCCGCCGACCGAGGGGCTGGTCTATTTCGAGCGCGTTTTGAGATAGCCTCAGGAAACGGGTCGTCCGGCAGGGCGGGCAGGGGCATGTTGAGGGTCATACAGACCCGATTGGCGCCGCAGTCGAGAGCGCAAGAATCGGGTGGTCCCGCAACCTCCTGATTATTAGAGTAATGCCATGCCCAGTGATTATGCCCGGATCGGCAAAGCCCTTGAGTTCATCGCGGCGCATGTCGAGGAACAGCCGAGCCTCGATCGCATCGCGGAAGAACTTGGCCTCGGCCCGCATCACCTGCAGCGGCTGTTCACCCGCTGGGTCGGGGTCAGCCCCAAGAAATTCCTGCAATACCTGACGCTGGAACGCGCCAAGGCGAGTCTCGCCGGCGAAGCCAGCGTGCTCGATGCGACCTATGCATCGGGATTGTCCAGCCCAGGGCGGCTGCACGATCTGTTTGTTTCCCATGAGGCGGTGACACCCGGAGAATTCAAACTGCGCGGCAAAGGTCTTGCGATCGAGTTCGGCTGGGCGGACTCACCGTTCGGCGACTGTCTTGTGATGTCGACACCGCGCGGCTTGTGCGGACTGGGCTTTGCGATGCCAGGCGAACGCGGCAAGCCAGAAGCGTTTGAGGACATGCGGCGGCGCTGGCCGAACGCCCGGTTCGTCGAAAACCGCGCGCGGGCCGAGGACGTCGCGGCAAACGTGTTCGGCGATGCGCCCCGTCGCGACAAACTGCACCTCGTCCTCTATGGCTCACCCTTCCAGATCAAGGTCTGGGAGGCACTGTTGAAAATTCCGTCCGGTGGCTTGTCGACCTACGACGCAATCGGTCGCGAGATCGGCGCGGTCGGCGCGGCGCGGGCGGTCGGCGGTGCCGTCGGGGCCAACCCGATCTCCTGGTTGATTCCCTGTCATCGCGTCATCCGCAAGACGGCGATGGGCGGTGGCGGGCGCTGGGTCGGCGGCTACAACTGGGGCCCGACCCGGAAGCTGGCCATGCTGGGCTGGGAAGGCGCAAAGGCGGATCCGAGCGCCCTGCACGAAAGCGCCGCCTAGTTGGAGGCGGTCAGGACCCGCTGTACCGTCTCCAGCAGGGTATTCGGCTGAAAGGGTTTCTTGAGGGATGCGCGCGCGCCCAAGGCGACCGCGGCGCGTAGCGCTTCGGTGTACCTAGTTTGGCCGCCGCCGGAGATCGCCAAGATTTTGGCGGATGGCGCGAACGCCAGCAATTCCCTGATCATTTCGATGCCGTCTTTGTCCGGCATGATCAGATCGGTCACCACGAGTTCCGGCTGCTCTGTCCGATAGGCGGCAAGGCCGGCGTCGGCATTGGTTGCCGTGACAACCCGGTATTTCGCGGCTTCAAGGATGCGACGGACGAAGTCGAGCATGAACGCTTCGTCGTCGATGACCAGTATCGTTTCCATCGGCTTCCCGTCAATCGGACGGTGGAGCATACTGCAAGAGGCGGGCCGGAACCACTTGCTGTCCGCAATCGAGGGTGGCTAAGGTTGCCTGCAAATACGGGGGTTACGCGTGGCAAAAGCAGCGGCGAGAAAAGTGCACCGGATCGCGGTTATCGAGGGCGACGGCATCGGTCGCGAGGTCGTGCCCGAAGGGCTAGCGGTGATCGAGAAGGCCGCCCACAAATTCGACTTTTCGCTGATCGTGAAGCATTTCGACTGGTCCTGCCAAAAATACAGCAAGACCGGCCGGATGATGCCGGAAGACGGGCTCGAGCAGCTCAGCAAGTTCGACGCGATCTATCTGGGCGCCGTCGGCTATCCCGGCGTGCCGGATCATGTGTCACTCTGGGGTCTTCTGATCCCGATCCGCCGCACGTTCATGCAGTACGTGAATCTTCGGCCGGTGCGGCTGCTCAAGGGGCTGGAAAGTCCCCTGAAGGGGCGCGGGCCAAAAGACATCGACATGGTGATCGTCCGCGAAAACATCGAAGGCGAATATTCGTCGATCGGCGGCCGGCTCTATGAAGGCACCGAGGACGAAGCGGTTTTCCAGCAGGCAGTGTTTACCCGCAAGGGCTGCGACCGCGTGATGAAATATGCGTTCGAACTGGCCAAGACGCGGCGCAAGCATGTGACGTCCGCGACCAAGTCGAACGGCATTAGCATCTCGATGCCATATTGGGATGAGCGCTTCGCCGCGATGAAGAAGAACTATCCCGGCGTCAAAGGCGATCAGTTCCTGATCGATATCTTTGCCGCGCACATGGTGCGACACCCGGACTGGTTCGACGTGATCGTCGCCAGCAATCTGTTTGGCGATATCCTGTCGGATCTGGCGCCGGCGGTGGCGGCCGGCATCGGCATCGCACCCGGCGCCAATATCAATCCAGAGAAGGATCATCCCTCGATGTTCGAGCCTGTACATGGCTCGGCGCCGGATATCGCGGGAAAGAACATCGCCAATCCGATCGGTCAGATCTGGTCGGGTGCCATGATGCTGGATCATCTGGGCTATCCGAAAGCGGGCGCCGCCATCGTGAAGGCGATTGAGACGGTGATTTCCGAGACGAAGCTGCGGACCCCAGATCTCGGTGGCAAGACGAAGACAACCGAGATGGGCAAAGCCATCGTTGATGCGCTCTGACGATGGCGCGCCAGGATCTGTATCTCGATGATTTTAAACTCGGCGATCGCTACGAAAGCGTGCGTCATACGATCACAGAAGCCGATATCATCGGTTTCGCGACGATCTATGATCCGCAGCCGTTTCATATCGACCCCGAAGCGGCGAAGCGGACCAATCATGGCGGTCTGATCGGCAGCGGCTTTCAGACCCTGGCGCTGGCGTTCCGCCTGATCTACGACACCGGCACGGTCAAGACTGCGAATCTCGGCGGCATTGGCATCGACGAACTGCGCTGGCTGAAACCTGTGCGGCCGGGCGACGTCCTGCGCAGTGTCGCGGAGGTTGTCGAGATCACGCCATCGAAGTCGAAGCCGGATCGCGGCGTGTTCAAACGGAAGATCACGGTGCTTAACCAGAACGATGAGCCGGTGCTTACCGGAATTGTCATCAACATGATGAAACGAAAGCGCGATTGAGCTTTACGTAAAAGTACTTACCGCAATGCGCTATTTTTGCGCTTGCGGCGGTCGGGCGACCTACTTATAAGCGGCGCCGGGCCAGAACCCCCCAACGGGTTCCGGTTCTTCTGAAAGGAAGAGCGTACATGACGAATATTGCCAAACCGGCCACCCGGCCGCATTCCCCCCATTTTTCATCGGGCCCTTGCGCCAAGCGTCCAGGCTGGACGTTAGCCCTCCTGGCTGACGCCGCTCTCGGTCGTTCGCATCGCTCCAAGCTCGGCAAGGCCAAGCTTGGCGAGCTGATCGACCGCACGCGCGCCATCCTCGGCATTCCCCATGACTACCGGATCGGTATCGTGCCGGCCTCCGACACCGGCGCCGTCGAGATGGTGTTGTGGTCGATGCTCGGTGCCCGCGGCATCGACGTCCTGAGCTGGGAAAGCTTCGGCGCCGGCTGGGTCAACGACATCACCAAGCAGCTCAAGCTGAAGGATGTGCGTACTTTTGACGCGCCCTATGGCCAGCTGCCCGATCTCAAGCAGCCGGCGATGGATCGCGACATCGTCTTCACCTGGAACGGCACGACCTCCGGCGTGCGGGTGCCTAACGGCAACTGGATCAGCGACAAGCGCGAAGGTCTCACAATCTGCGACGCGACCTCCGCCGCGTTTGCGATGGAACTGCCGTGGAGCAAGCTCGATGTCGTGACATGGTCCTGGCAGAAGGTGCTGGGTGGCGAAGCGCAGCATGGCATGGTCGTGCTGAGCCCGCGCGCCGTCGAGCGTCTGCAGACCTACACGCCAGCCTGGCCGCTGCCCAAGATCTTCCGCATGACGCAGGGCGGCAAGCTGATCGAGGGTATCTTCAAGGGCGACACCATCAACACGCCGTCGATGCTGTGCGTTGAAGACCAGCTCGATGCGCTGAAATGGTCGGAGCGGGTCGGCGGTTTGCAGGGCCTGATTGGCCGCTCAAATGCCAACCTCGCGGCGATCGAGAAGTGGGTGGCGCGCGCCGGCTGGGCGGGCTTCCTGGCCCAGGACAAGGCGATCCGGTCCAACACGTCTGTGTGCCTGACGATCACCGACCCTGATGTGTTGACGCTGGATGCCGAGGCGCGGGCAGGGGTCTCCAAGAAGATCGTCTCCCTGCTCGAGGCCGAGAAGGTTGCCTACGACATCGATGCGTACCGGGACGCGCCACCGGGTCTGCGGATCTGGGCCGGTGCAACGATCGAGACGCGCGATCTCGAAGCGCTCTTCCCGTGGCTCGACTGGGCTTATGCCCAGGCGAAACCCAAGGCCGCCGCGGCCTAAGGCTGTTCGACGCATTTTGCCGGCAATAAGCCGGCTCACGGTTTTTCGAGGAATTCATCATGCCCAAGGTTCTCATTGCGGACAGCCTGAGCCCGCGTGCCGTTGCCATCTTCAAGGAGCGCGGCGTCGACGTGGATGTGAAGACCGGTCTCAAGCCGGACGAACTCAAAGCCATCATCGGCGACTATGACGGCTTGGCCGTGCGGTCGGCCACCAAGGTCACAGCCGACATCATGAGCGCGGCGACACGGCTACGTGTGATCGGCCGCGCCGGGATCGGCGTCGATACGGTCGATGTGCCCGCAGCGACGGCGCGCGGCATCGTGGTGATGAATACCCCGTTCGGAAACTCGATCACCACTGCGGAACACGCGATTGCAATGATGTTCGCGCTGGCGCGCCAGCTGCCGGCGGCGGATCGCTCGACACAGGCCGGCAAGTGGGAGAAATCCCGCTTCATGGGCGTCGAGGTGACGGGCAAGACTCTCGGCATCATCGGCTGCGGCAATATCGGGGCGATCGTGGCTTCGCGGGCGCTCGGCTTGCAGATGAAAGTCGCGGCCTACGATCCCTATCTGTCGCCGGAGCGCGCCAAGGAACTCGGTGTGGAGAAGGTGGAGCTGGATCAGCTGCTCGCGCGCGCCGATTTTATCTCGCTGCATACGCCGTTGACCGACGCGACGCGCAATATCCTGGACGCCAAGGCCTTCGCGAAAATGAAGAAGGGTGTGCGCATCATCAATTGCGCCCGCGGCGGCCTGATCGTCGAAGACGATCTCAAGGCGGCGCTTGATGCGGGGCAGGTTGGGGGCGTGGCGCTCGACGTGTTTCCGGTCGAGCCGGCGAAGACGCACCCATTGTTCGGCCGTGACGACGTGGTCTGTACGCCGCATCTCGGGGCTTCGACGAACGAGGCACAGGAAAACGTGGCGTTGCAGATCGCCGAGCAGATCTCGGATTTTCTGCTGTCCGGCGCCGTGGTCAATGCCGTGAACATGCCCTCGGTCAGCGCCGACGATGCGCCGAAGCTACAGCCCTATATGACGCTGGCGCGCAATCTTGGGAGCTTCCTTGGCCAGCTCGCGGATAAGTCGATCAAGTCAATCCGCATTTCCTATGAAGGCCAGGTGGCGTCGCTGAACACCAAGCCGCTCACGGCCTGCGTGCTGACCGGCGTGCTGGCGCCGCAGCTTGAGACCGTGAACATGGTCAACGCGCCGACCCAGGCAAAGGCGCGCAACATCGACGTGACCGAGACGCGCTCGGAGAACGCCGGAAACTATCGCACCCTGATCAAGGTGACGATCGAGGCGGATGACGGCACGCGCACCATCATGGGTTCGCTATTCGGCGACGACAATCCGCGCATTGTCGAGATCGAGGGCATCAAGATCGAGGCGGAGTTCTTCCCGCACATCCTCCTGATCCGCAACATCGACAAGCCGGGCTTTGTCGGCAATCTCGGTCGCGCGCTCGGTGATTCGGGAATCAACATTGCGACATTCCACATGGGCCGGATCGCCGCCGGCGGCAACGCGATCTGTCTGATCCTGGTGGATTCGGCGGTGACGGAGCCGGTGCTGGCGAAGGTGCGGGCGATTCCGCACGTCGTGAAGGCGCGCCTGCTGACGTTCTGAGAGATCAGGCGGCGCGCAGCCCGTCGAGGAAGATCATCACCGCTTCGCGGACGCACACGTCGATCTCGGCGTCCGTTGCCGGTTTGCCCACGCCGAACAGGGCGCGGGTGTGCAGGTCGCCCTTGACCATCTCCAGGAAGATCCGCGCTGCGCGGTCGGGCTGGCGCACGCCAAGCCGGCCGCGCCGGGTCTCGCTGCGGAGATAGTCGCGAAGCCGCAGCGCCGTGGCCTCAGGCCCTGACTTGAAAACCTGCGTACCAAGTTCGGGGAAACGCCGGCTTTCGGCGATCACCATGCGATAGAGCGCGACACTGTCGGGCGCCATCAGCAAGCTCATGTATTCGCTGGCGAACCGATAGAGAACGGTTTTCGGCTCACGGTCGGCGGCAAGGGCGTCCGACAGCGAGGCGATGATCCGCTCGCACAGCGTGCCAACGATGGCGGCGAACAGCCCTTCCTTGTCGCCGAACTGGCTGTAGATCGTCGAGCGCGATCCACCGGACCGCTTGATGATGTCGTCGAGCGTGGCGCTTTCGAAGCCGTGCTCGACGAAGACCTGCGTGGCGGCTTCCAGGATGGCTTCGCGCCGTCGGTCGCCGCGGCTGGCCTTCAGGGGGATGATGTCGGCCTGCGTCACGGAGCCTCTCTGGCCGCTTGCGATAAACTGTACTATATAGTACAGTACCATATCATCGTGAAAGGTAAAGTGCAAACCGTGACGCTGCCGGTGCCTGACAAGGACTCGATCTTCCATCGGGAGATCGCGTTTTACATCGGTTACGACCCGACGGTGCCGTGTGTCGTCGCGGTCTGGCGGGGTTATCAGGAAAGCATGAGCTTCAGGGCACAGAATGAAGCGATGCTGAAGGCGCTGTCCGAGCATCGCGCGACCAAGCTGCTGTGCGACTGCCGCTACATGTTCCAGATGAGCAGCGCCGATCGTGACTGGCTGAACGACAACTATCTGCCGCGAATGACTGAGGCGGGGCTCAGGAACTGCGCGCTGCTGGAGCCGGTCTATTATGCCAACAACGTGGCGGTGCGCGCGGTGGCCGAACGCACCGACAGCCGGTTGCTGACGATCCGGTATTTCAACGATCCCGACGTCGCGCTGGATTGGCTACGCGAGGCATCGCCGCTTCCCGGTTTCGGCTGAGATTATTAGCCGTTGCGGCTGGACGCGGGTCCATTCCCGTGCGAAGTGATGGTGAAGGCGGCGCTGCCGCGGGCCAATAACATCGCTACGGGTAGGAAATGCGGCATCCAGCGCGCCTGATTCAGCCTTACTTTCACTATGCCTGGGTCGTCGCAGCCGTCATCTTTCTGACAGTCCTCGCGGGCGCCAGCACGCGTGCTGCTCCCGGCGTCATGATGGTTCCGCTCGAGCAGGCGTTTGGCTGGACGCGGATCGAGACGTCGCAGGCGTTTTCCCTGAGCCTTCTTCTGTTCGGTCTTGCCGGTCCGTTCGGCGCGGCGGTCATGCAGCGCTTCGGCTTGCGCCGCACGGTACTGACCGCCATGACGGCGGTGGTGATTGCGGTGGCGCTCAGCCTTCTGATGACGTCGTCGTGGCAACTGACGGCAACCTGGGGGCTGCTCGTCGGTTTGAGCACGGGCACGATTTCCACGGTGATGGGAGCGATCATCGCCAACCGCTGGTTCGTGGCGAATCGTGGTTTGGTGCTGGGTTTCTTCTCGGCAGGGATCGCCGCCGGCCAGCTCATCTTTTTCCCCGCCCTGGCCGCGATTGCGGAAGCGGGGGGCTGGCAGCCGGTGGTCTGGGCCGTCACGATCACGACGGCGGCCGTCATTCCATTGATCTGGTGGCTGTTGCCGGAGGGACCGAGCGATGTCGGTCTTGGACCTTATGGCTCGGATCGCGCCGACGACGAGCCGATCAGGCGAGCCGGCGGTAATCCGCTTGCTACGGCATTCACCGTGTTATGGCGCGCTGCGCAGACGCGCGCGTTCTGGATTTTGGCCGGATCGTTTCTGATCTGCGGTCTCAGCACCAACGGTCTGGTCGGTACGCATTTGATCGCCGCCTGTTTCGATATGGGTGTGCAGCCTGTCGCCGCGGCCGGGCTGCTGGCAATGATGGGCGTCTTCAACATGGTCGGCGCCATGGCGGCCGGCTGGGCGTCGGATCGCTGGGACAGCCGCTGGCTGTTGTTCTGGTTCTACGCGACACGCGGGGTGTCACTGGTGTTTCTGCCGTATTCCGATTTCAGTCTGCTCCATTTATCGGTGTTCGCCGCATTCTACGGCCTTGACTGGATCGCCACTGGCCCGCCGACGATGAAGCTGATCACCGAGAACTTCGGAAAACAGAACGCGCCGATCCTGTGGGGTTGGATCTTTGCGATCCATCAGATCGGCTCCGCGGCGGCGGCTTACGGAGCCGGTGTAATGAGAGAGAGCCTGAACTCTTATATCGAGGCGTTCATCGTGGCCGGAATCGCCTGTTTCTTCGCGGCGATGATGATCCTGTTTGTGGGTCGCCGGAGCAGGGATGCCGGCTTGCGTCCTGTCGCAGCGGAAGGCTAGGCGCGGAGCGCCGCATCGACCAGCGCTTCGCCGGTATCGACAAGGCTGTCAATCGGCCCGCCGGGCCCCATCAGATTGGCGGTTGCATAGGTGCCTTCGATCGCCAGGAAAAGCTGATCGCCGAGTTTGTTCGGATTGCGCGCGTCAAGCGCCGCCGCGATTTCAGTCAGCCGTCGGCGCAGTTCCTGCTTGTTGCGCTCGGCGATCTTCCGGCCGGGATGGTCGGGTTCGGGAAACTCCGTAGCCGCGTTGGTAAAGGGACAGCCGCGGGACCCGGGCCGGTTCACGCGGGCTGCGATGTCACCCAGCAACGTGCGCAGCTGATCGCGCGGCGCGTTCGGGTGTCGCGCGCCGACATCGTCCCACCATGTCCAGTAAAGCGCATCGCGCTCCTCCAGATAGGCGACGACAAGGTCGTCCTTGGAAGGATAGCTGCGATAGAGGCTCATCTTGGTTGCGCCGGCCTCGGCGACAATCGTCTCCACGCCGACCGCGCGGATGCCGCGGCGATAGAAGAGGTCCTTCGCGGCAGCAAAAATACGCTCGCGGGCGGGTCGTTCGGTTGTTTTGGCAGTTGCGGATGAGCGTGCCATTGTTTTCCGTCGTTGAACTTGACATGTTACTGACCGGTTCGTATCGTGTCAATAAATTTGAGACGGACCGGTCAGTAACATCTATCAAGGCAGGTTGGACCGTGACGAAGCTCCTTGCCCGGGCGATATCGCCGCATTTCCATTATGCGTGGATCGTCGTCGGCGTCTGTTTCCTGGTCATGCTGACCGTGGCCGGTGTGCGCGCCGCCCCCGGTGTACTAATCCTGCCGCTGGAAGAAGCGTTCGGCTGGACCCGCGCGACCATCTCCAGCCCGCTGGCTGTCAGCCTGCTATTGTTCGGACTGCTTGGCCCCTTCGCTGCGGCGGTGATGCAGCGCTTCGGCGTTCGTCGCGTCGTGCTCTTTTCTCTCTTCGCGCTGGTGGCTGGTGTCGCGATCAGCGTCGGCATGACCCAGCCCTGGCACATGATGATGACCTGGGGCGTCATGGTCGGTGTCGGCACGGGCATGATGGCGGCTGTCTTTGCCGCGGTGATCACCAATCGCTGGTTCGTCGAGCGGCGCGGCCTTGTCATTGGCATCCTCACGGCAGGAATGGCGGCGGGGCAGCTGGTGTTCCTGCCGGTGCTCGCGGCCGTCGCCGAAAACGGCGGCGGCTGGCAGCCGGTGGTCTGGATCGTTGTTCTGGCCGCAATCGCGATCATTCCAGTCGTCTATTTTCTGCTGCCGGAGCGGCCCGCTAACGTCGGCCTGATGCCATACGGCGCCAGGACTGAAGAGCCTCCAGCTGTTGTCACCGGAAATCCGTTCGTGCGCACCATCACCACACTGGTGCGTTATTCCGGATCACGGAATTTCTGGCTGCTTGCCGGGACCTTTTTTATCTGCGGCCTGAGCACCAACGGACTGATCGGGACGCATCTGATTCCGGCCTGTGTCGATCAGGGGATGACGGCGGTCACGGCGGCCAGCCTTCTGGCCGGCATGGGCATCTTCAACATGATCGGCACGACCTTCTCCGGATGGCTGTCCGACCGGATGGATAATCGCTGGCTGCTGTTCTGGTATTACGCTCTGCGCGGCGTTTCGCTGATCTTCCTGCCGTACTCGGGTTTCACCTTCTACGGCCTAGCGATTTTTGCGGTCTTCTACGGGCTGGACTGGATCGCGACGGTTCCGCCGACAGTACGACTGGCCACCGACACATTCGGCAAGGACGACGCGCCGATTCTTTATGGCTGGATCTTCGTCGCACACCAGGCGGGCGCGTTCACGGCAGCGTGGGGTGGCGGCATCATGCGGGACACGCTCAACGGTTACCTTGAAGCCTTCATCATCGCCGGCATCGCCTGCCTTGTGGCGGCGGCGATGGCGCTCGGTGTCGGTCGTTCGTCGCAGCCGACACTTCGCCCCGCCGTCGCAACCTGATTCAGGACGCCGCACCAACAATTTCGACGACGGCCTCGGCGATGCGCCGGGGCCGGTCGCCGAGGCCGGTATAGACCGCATCGGTACCGCGTGGGTCGATCTCAAGCAGTTTGGTGCCGTTCGTGACAGCGATGCCGCTGCGCGTAAGGCCGCGGATCGCGCCGGTCAGGGGCGCTGCCAGCACCTGTCCGTCAATCGAACCGATCGGTTGTCCGGCAACGACCAGATCGCCGATGGCGCGGTTGCTGGAGAATGTGCCGCTTGTTGGCGAGTAGAGCAGCCGGTCGCGGCGATGCCCCAGGATATCGCGTGGTTCGCCGGCTAACGGGGCGGACGCGCCTCTGCGGATGATCGCACCCAGATTCTCCCAGCCGGTCTCAATAACGACATCGACGGTTTCGCCGGCTACGAAGCCCGGTCCCAGACCGATCGTCAGGCGGGCAACGCCGCGCTGGCTCTCCGGCACCGATCGTTTGCGCATGCGGGCGTCGATCAGCACGTCCCAATGGATGGCGGACGGGATCGCCTCGAACGAGCCAATCCAAACTGGGATGTTTTTGCCACCCAGCGCTGCCGCAAAGGCGTCCTCGCGGTCGACGCGGATTGCCTCCACGCCGTCCAGCGTGGCCCGTCCGTCGAAGGCGGCATCGGCAAAGGACATCAGCCGCCGATGGGTGGTGGGGGTCGATTCGCTGTGGATGGCGACTGCATGGCCGGCCCGGAAGAGGGCATGCGCCACGCCCGACCCGACATCGCCAATTCCCCGGACCAGACAGCGTAATCGCGGCATCTCTTGTTTCTGATCAGATAGATAAGGGCGCACCGTAGCACGCCGGCCCGGGGGTGATTTAGCCTTTGCTCCGAACCGGTAAACCCGCTAAATCAGGCCACGTCCACCACCCTAGGGACGGGACGTGTTTCCCGCTTTTCGTCTATGAACGAGCTTGCCCGACGCGGGCTGCTACCAGCGGGCTTGCGCGATGTTCTTCCGCCCGAAGCCGATCAGGAAGCCGAAGTCGTCCGGCGGCTGATGGACGTGTCCATCGCGCATGGCTACCGCCGCGTGAAGCCGCCCTTGGTCGAATTCGAGGACAGCCTCCTGGCGGGCGCCGGCGTGGCGATGGGCCCCAGCACCTTCCGGGTCATGGACCCCGTTTCGCAAAAGATGCTGGGCCTGCGCGCCGACATGACGCTGCAGGTGGCGCGCATTGCCGCGACCCGGCTGCGCAAGCTGCCGCGCCCCCTTCGTTTGTCCTACGCCGGAGAGGTGATGCGGGTGCGCGGCGACGAGCTTCGCCCCGAGCGTCAATTCGGACAGGTTGGCGCGGAACTCATCGGATCGGATTCTGTGGCGGCTGATGCGGAAGCGGTCTGTCTCGCCGTCGATGCGCTGACCGCGATCGGTCTTCAGAACCTCACCGTCGATCTGTCGTCCCCGCGCCTGGCACCGGCAGTCATTGCAACGGCGGGGCTCGACGCTGAACAAATTCGCAAAGTGCGCGACGCCCTGGATCGCAAGGACCAGAACGCCGTGAAGCGGAACGGCCGAGGTGCCGGCGCCATGCTGGTGGAATTGCTCAAGGCGACCGGTCCGGCCGATCGTGCACTGACGGCGCTCTTGAAACTGAACTTGCCATCTGAGGCGGCGGCGGAAGCGAAGCGTCTGAAAGAGACGGTCGATGTGATCCGTGCGGCGGTGCCCGGCCTGAATATCACCGTCGATCCGGTCGAGATCCGTGGGTTCGAATATCACACCGGCCTGTGCTTCACCCTGTTCGCGCGCCGCGTACGCGGCGAACTTGGGCGTGGTGGCCGGTATATGGCCGGCCACGATTTGATGCCCGGCAATGGCGAGGCCGCAACGGGTTTCACGCTGTTCATGGATACGATCCTCAAGGCGCTGCCGGAGCCGCAGGATGGAAAGCGCCTGTTCCTGCCATTCGGCACACTGCCTGCCGAGGCGAAGAGGTGGCGAGGCGACGGTTGGGTGACACTGGCCGGCCTTGAGGCCGGTTCTGGTGCGGAAGCAGAAGCGAAGCGTCATGGTTGTTCGCATATTCTTGTTAACGGTACGCCCCGCGAGGTGAAGTAGTTATGGCGAATGTGACGGTCGTCGGCTCGCAATGGGGCGACGAAGGAAAAGGCAAGATCGTTGACTGGCTGTCGCAGCGCGCGGACATCGTGGTGCGCTTCCAGGGTGGTCACAATGCCGGCCACACGCTGGTCATTGACGGCGTCACCTATAAGCTGTCTCTGCTGCCATCCGGCGTCGTGCGCAAGGGCAAGACGTCGATCATCGGCAACGGCGTGGTCGTCGATCCGTGGGCGCTGCTCAAGGAGATCGATGCCATTCGCGAGAAGGGCGTCGATGTTTCTCCCGCCAATCTGAAGATCGCCGAGAACGTCACGCTGATCCTGCCACTGCACGGCGAACTCGATCGCTTGCGCGAGGAAGCGCGCGGCGCCGCCAAGATCGGAACGACCGGTCGCGGCATCGGTCCTGCCTATGAAGACAAGGTTGCCCGTCGCGCCGTGCGTCTCTGCGACCTTGCCGACCCAGCTGTGTTACGCGCGAAGCTCGATGAGCTGCAACGTCATCATGACGCGTTGCGTCGTGGTATGGCTCAACCACTGATCGACCGCCCGGCACTGGAAAAGGCGCTGGCGGAGATTGCGCCGAAGGTGCTGCCATACGCACATCCGGTCTGGCAGCTTCTCGACGATGCGCGGCACGCGACCAAGCGCGTCCTGTTCGAAGGTGCGCAGGGCGCCATGCTCGATATCGATCATGGCACCTATCCGTACGTCACGTCCTCGAACACGGTGGCGGGTGCAGCAGCGGCCGGTGCCGGCATTGGTCCGGCGGCGACCGGTTACGTGCTTGGCATCACCAAGGCCTACACGACGCGCGTCGGCAGCGGCCCGTTCCCGACCGAACTGACCGATGAGATCGGACGCGGTTTGGGCGAACGCGGCAAGGAATTCGGGACGGTGACGGGGCGCCCGCGGCGCTGTGGCTGGTTCGATGCGGTGATGGTGCGCCAGGCGATCCGTGTCGGCGGCATCCGCGGGATCGCCCTCACCAAGCTCGATGTCCTGGATGGTTTGAAGGAGTTGAAGCTCTGCGTCGGCTATAAGCGCGGCGGTACAACCCTGAATTACTTCCCGGCAACGGGCGGTGATGTCGAGCCGGTCTACGAGACGCTCCCTGGCTGGCAGGAGAGCACCAAGGGCGCCCGTTCCTGGGCCGATCTGCCGGCTTCGGCCATCAAGTACATCCGCCGCATCGAGGAGTTGATCGGGGCACCCGTGGCCATGCTCTCGACCAGTCCAGAGCGTGAAGATACAATCCTCGTTCAGGACCCGTTCGCGGACTGAAGCCGAATCTGGCTGTTTGTACGGGACGTTAGACTCGAAAATTAACCAGTTGTTTGCCGGGAATGTGGATAAGTTAGGGCTTAAGTCTCATCAGATCGATGAAGGGCTCCGCCGTCCATGGCCTCCGACGCGCAAGTTGCTGAAAAGCCTGCGAAAAGCGGACCGATAACGTCGTCCGCCGCGCGCGGTTCGGTGACGTTGGAGAACCGGATCACGATCCATCCCGATCGCCCGGTGCCCGAGTTTGCGACCCCCCAGGTCCCGGCTTTTTCTGCCGACGATGCCACCGCGCCGGCTGAACCGCGCCTCGCCTATATCTGCGATGTCGAGCCGCTGCCGCGGATCGAGACGATGGAGAAGATCAAGGCGCTGGCGCGGCCCGGTCTGACCCAGATTGTCACGTTTGGTCCCATCGACTGGCCGGGCACCGGCGGACAGCGGCTTGCCGTGATCACCAACCCGCCACAGGGCGGCCGCCTCGTTCCGCTCAATTCGGGCAAGTTTCAGGCGATGTCGTCCGAAGCCGTGCTGAACCAGGTCATACGGCCGATCGTGACCGGTCTGACCGAGATGTTTCATCGCAACCAGATTCATCGCGGAATCCGGCCCGACAATATCTTTTATGGCGATGCAGGCCGGAGCCGCGTCGTGCTCGGCCAGTCGGTGACGGCACCTGCCGGTTATTTCCAGACACCGGCCTTTGAAACCATCGAAGCATCGACCGCCGATCCCGACGGCAAGGGTTTTGGCACGCGCGCTGAAGACATGTTTTCGCTGGGTGCGACGATTCTTTCGCTGCTGGTCGGCCGCATTCCGGGTGCCGGCATGGATCCCGACGATCTGTTCGCCGCGCGCGTCGAAAAGGGCTCGATGGATGCCTATGCCGATCAGCGCGAGATTCCGCGCGACATGGTCGACGGATTGCGCGGCCTGATGACGGACGAAACGCGCGAGCGCTGGACGCTTGAGCAGTTCAAGAGCTGGCTCGAAGGCAACCGTGTCGGTCAGCCCCGCATTGTCGTCAATCCGCGCGCGCACGCGGGCTTCGATTTCGGGGGGAAAAAGATATGGTCCGCGCCATCGCTCGCCCTGCAGCTGACCCGTAAACCCGATCTCGGCATCAAGGCGCTGCGGTCCGGTGATGTCCATGAGTGGATGAAGAAGAGCCTTCCCGACAACACGGCGACCGACGCGCTGCATGCCGTTCTTGCGGAGTTCGAGGTCGCGGATACGTCGGACAGCCTGCTTCTTGCCAAAGCATCGATCGCAATGGATCCGTCGGCGCCGATCCGGTTTGGCGGTTACAATTTCCGGATCGACGGCATGGGCCCGATGTTGCTGGCGGCAACGCGACGTCCGAACGGCGTGCAGATTTTCGCCGAAATGTTGCGTGCCAACCTGCCGTCCTATTGGCTGAACAACCAGCCCAAACACATCAACCGCGGCGTCGGTGTCGGAGCGCATCTCGAAAAGCTTGGCCGCTGGGTATCCGACAGCTCGGCCGGCTCCGGCATCGAGCGCTGTCTCTACGATCTCAATCCAAATCTCCCCTGCCGCAGTCCGATCACGGGCGGACGCTGGGTGTCCGATCCGGCCTCGCTTCTGCCAGCGATCGATGCGGCAGCGGCGGCAGGTGGCCTTAGCCGGCAACCGATCGACCGCCATATTGCGGCTTTTCTGGCGGCGCGGTCTCATGCCGACACCGAGCAGCTTCTTGGTCTGATGCAGACGACGGATGTCGACGAGCATTCGGCGTTGGGAACGCTACGCTTGCTCGCCGAGCTGCAATCCAGTTTCAAGGCGCAGGCGTTGCCCGGTCTCGGCAACTGGTGCGCCGAGCTGCTGAAACCGGTTATCGAATCGTTTCATCACCGCAAGCGGCGAGCCAAGCTGCTGGAGGTTGTGATGGCCGTCGCGCGGGCCGGCAATCTCCAGTCGCTTCTTAAGATCATCGACGATCCTGAATTCAAGCGCGTGGACCGCGGCGGCTTCGAGAAGGCACGCGCCAATTACGAACGTGCGGAAAACGAGCTTGCCGAGATCGAACGCAATGCCGCCAAGCGCATTTCGGACGCGCACCGCAAGGGCCGCGAGGCGGCGGCGCTGATTGCCGCCGGCGTCGCCGTCCTGACGGTCGGCGTTTCATTGATGATGCGCTGGTTATGAGCAAGACCCAGGCACCTCCACAGATGGCTCCGGCGCGGGCGGGCAGCAAGACTGCGATCTGGCTGATCGGCGGCCTTGTCGTGTTCGTGATGCTGGTGATCGGCCTGGGCTCGCCGTCGCTGCTGCTGTTCATGCTGATCGGTTTCGCGCCGACCCTGGCGGCGGGTATCATCGACCAGGACAAAGAGAAACATTCCGCCATCGCGGTCGGCGCCATGAGCCTTGCCGCGATGATTCCGCTTGTCCTGGCGCAGCTTACCGAGCGTTCAGGGTCGACTTACAATGTGCTGGGCGACACTTGGGCGTGGATGAAGGTCTACGGCTGCGCAACGATCGGCTGGCTCATCCATACCGGCGTGCCGAACATCTCGGTGATGATGTCTGACTTCCGCACGACATGGCGGCAGGAAGATCTGAAGAAGCTTCAAGACAAGCTGATCGAGGAATGGGGCCAGGAAGTCGTTTCTAAGAAGAAGCCGTCCTAGCCAGCGCCGGCGGTGTGCGGTCGCGCCTGGGGGTTTCGTCGTCGATGGCGAAGGACTTCATCGCCTTCTGCAGCTTCTCGAAGGCCCGCACCTCGATCTGGCGCACGCGCTCCCGGCTCACCGAATATTTCTGCGACAGGTCCTCGAGCGTCGTCGGCTCCTCGCGCAGGCGCCGTTCGACCAGGATGTCCCGCTCGCGCGGGTTGAGGGTCTTGAGCGCGCGCTCAAGCAGCTTCTGGCGGCGCGAGAACTCCTGCGTCTCCGCCAGCTTGATTTCCTGATTGTCGGTCTCGTCGACCAGCCAGTCCTGCCATTCGCCTTCGCTTTCGGCGCGCAGCGGCGCGTTGAGCGAATGATCCGGCGCGGCCAGGCGGCGGTTCATGCTGATCACGTCGGCTTCCGGCACGCTCAGATCCTTGGCGATCTTGGCGACGTGTTCGGGCGTCAGGTCGCCTTCCTCCATGGCCTGCATCTGGTTCTTGGCCTTGCGCAGGTTGAAGAACAGCTTCTTCTGGGCGGCGGTGGTGCCCATCTTCACCAGCGACCACGAGTGCAGGATGTATTCCTGGATCGCCGCGCGGATCCACCACATCGCATAGGTGGCGAGGCGGAAACCGCGATCGGGATCGAAGCGCTTGACCGCCTGCATCATGCCGACATTGCCTTCCGAGATCAGCTCGGACACCGGCAGGCCGTAGCCGCGGTAACCCATGGCGATCTTCGCGACCAGCCGCAGATGGCTGGTCACCAGCTTGTGCGCGGCTTCGGTGTCGTTCCGTTCGCGCCAGCTTTTGGCCAGCATGAACTCTTCCTCCGGCTCGAGCAGGGGAAACTTGCGGATCTCCTGCAGATACCGGCTGAGGTTGCCTTCATTCGACAGCGCTGGAATGGATGCGGCCATTGAACCCCTGAGGTTGGCGTGGTCTCGGCGTGCCCCCGAAAGGCGGAGATGCGGACCCCTTACCTAACGAGCAACACCGTCTCCGGTTCGCTCTGGCAAGCCAAGTGACAACGATTTGAGTAAAGCCCTATTGCGGCAATGATAGGGCACAACCCGGAAATCGGCAACCAAATCTCTAAATAGATTCCAGACTGTCAATCAAATCTTTGATATAACTTGAGTATGGTCGCTCAAAGCGGAGTGCCTTGCCGGTCGCCGGGTGGGTGAAGCCGAGCAGGAAGGCATCCAGCGCCTGGCCACATTGATTAACAACGGCGGCGGAAACGGCCGCTGGAACCCCTCGCCGGCTACCGCGCCCATAGACCGGGTCCCCCAGAAGGGGGTGCCCGGCGGTCGCTAGGTGGACCCGGATCTGGTGGGTCCGGCCGGTTTCCAGACGGCATTCGATCAGGCTCGCCTGCCTGCCGGCCAGCGGCTTGATCACCCGGTAGCGGGTCAGGGCGGGCTTGCCGCGGCCGCCGCGTACCACCGCCATCTTGGTGCGCTCGCGGGGCGAGCGGCCGATGGCGCCGGTGAATTCCCCCCGCGCCGGCCGGGGCACGCCCCAGACAATGGCCGCGTAGGCGCGCTCGACCGTATGTGCCGCGAACTGTTCGGCCAGGCCGTGATGGGCGAGATCGGTTTTCGCCGCGACCAGCAGACCGCTGGTGTCCTTGTCGAGGCGATGCACGATGCCGGGCCGCGCGACCCCGCCGATGCCCGACAGGCTGGCGCCGCAATGCGCGAGCAGCGCATTGACCAGGGTGCGGTCGGGATTGCCGGGCGCGGGATGCACCACCATCCCCACCGGCTTGTCGATGACGATGAGATGCTCGTCTTCATAGACGACGGCGAGCGCCATCTTCTGCGCCTGCGCGACGGCGGGCGTGGTCTCGGGAAGCTGGACCGAGAAAATCTCCCCCGGTTTGACCCTGCGGGAGGGGTCGGATATCGTCGCCGCGTTATCCGAGACGGCGCCGGCGACGATCAGGGCCTTCACGCGCGAGCGTGACAGCGCATCGTCTCCGGCACCGGCGAGTGCGGCGGCGAGGGCGCGGTCGATGCGCTCACCGGCGGCGTCGGCCGCGATCGTCACGGTGATCGCACGGCCGTCGATCCTGAGATTGCCCGCCAGCGCGCCCGTTTCTTCGTTCATGCCCAGTCTTCGTTCATACCACGACACTGACCCAGCCTA
The DNA here is from genome assembly GCA_965279355.1 of Alphaproteobacteria bacterium. Classification (GTDB taxonomy): domain Bacteria; phylum Pseudomonadota; class Alphaproteobacteria; order CACIAM-22H2; family CACIAM-22H2. Next base: position 4,014,692 of record OZ257155.1, read on the forward strand.
TGCAAGCGCTCAAGACCGTTGTCATCGTCCTCGGCTTTATTATCGTCGCCGGTTTCGGCCTGCTCATTTTCGGTCTGACGCAGAACTGGCATCGCCCGGCGGAGACCGCGGCGCCGGCACCCGTGGCGGCAACCGTCCGCGTGCCGATGTCGGGTGCGGGCTGGGGCAACGTCACGCTGTCCCTGCCGGCCGGTGCGAAAATCCGCTCGGTCACCGCCGCCGGTCCGCTTGTCGTCGTGCATGTTGAGGGCCCCTCCGGGGAACTCAAGAGCCCCTCCGAGCAACTCATCACGCTGAACCCCGCCACCGGTGCCGTGGTCGGCACCTTTACGGTTCCCGCGCCGTGATCGTGATCGCGCGGGACGTGCTGCGCCAGATCATGGATGCCGCCGAGTCAGCGTATCCCGGCGAATGCTGCGGCCTGCTGGCCGGTCATGTGCTGCCGTCCGGCGCGATCGAGGTGACGCGCGCCTATCGCAGCGCCAATCTCAGCCGGGAACGCAAACGCTTCGAGATCGATCCGCGGCTCTGGGTCGATGTCTCGCGCGCGCTGGGGCGCGGCCCGCTGAAAGTTGTCGGCCTCTATCACTCGCATCCTGACGGCCCGGCGCAGCCGTCCGCCGTCGATCTCGAGGCGGCGTGGGGCGAGGAACTGGCCTGGGTCATCGTCTCGGTCTCCTCAGGCGCCGAGCCGCTCGAGCCCGGAGACGAACCCGGCAGACCGCAGGCGATCCAGGTGACGGCGCATATCCTCGATCACGACGGCCAGCAGTTCCGCCCGCTGGTCGTGCGGACACCGGACTGGACGCCGTATCCGGTCCGCGCGCCGGTGGAACCGCCGAAGAGCGACGACTAAGCGTACAGCTCTTCAACCGACAGGGCGCGGACCCGGCGCTCGATTTCCCGCGCGCGCTCTGCGTAGTCGAGTGTCTGGGTCTCGACCAGCATCGCGGCGACAGCGCGGCCGAACCGGAACAGGGCGGTATCTTCGTTGCTGTTGCGGGGCGGAAACGCGGCGACGATCTCCGCCACATAAGTCGGGACCATGGTGTCCGGCGGGTAGAGGACCGGCATCGCCGGCGCCTTACCCGCGGCATGATCGCGGATGCCCTGCCGCAGCAGGCGGCGCAGCAGGGCGACACCGGAATCGTGCGCCACCAGATGCTCGCGGGAATGGCCGGTAATGGGGCCCTGCGACATCTGCACATCCCAGTCGCCCGGGTTGCGCTGGCGTTCATGATAGGGACGGTCGCCGGTCTGGCCGAAGCCGTCGGTCTTCAGCAGGCCGATCAGGTCGCGCCGCCCTTCGTTGAACGGATCGATCGCGCTGTTGAAATGGCGGATGCCGAAGGTGAAATTGTTTTCGTCGTCGATCGGCACGACCCAGCGGGTGATGCCGGCGCAGACCGCGAATTTCTCTTCCTCGCCGCGCACGAAGGGCGTGCCGAACTGCGCCATGTTGGGGAGGATGACGTCGTTGGCCCGGACATACAGGTTGTCGCCCCAGCGCCGTGTCGCGAGCGAGAGAAAGCCCAGCGGCGTCTCCACATTGTCGATGACCGGAATGGCGCCGAACATCTTGGTGAACTGCACCTCGCTCATCAGCGCGTGCACGAAGGGAACGTGCATGGGATCGGCACCGTTCTCGTGCACCTGCAGCCAGTTGCACGGGAAGTGCAGCTTGTAGGGGACCATCTCGTTGTCCTTGGGCACCATGAAGGCGTCCAGCACCGGGAAGGCCGGCATGTCCTTGGGCGGACCGAAATAGGCGAAGACTAGGCCGGCATAGACCACGGTCGGGTAGGCGCCGTGGCACAGCTTCTTCTTGATCGGGTTGTCGGCGGGCAGGGCCGGCGTGTCGAGGATGGTGCCGTCGACGTCGTACTGGAAGCCGTGATAGGTGCAGCGGATTCCCCGTTCGCTGATGACACCGAATTCGAGCGATGCGCCGCGATGGCTGCAATGCCGGTGCAGCAGCCCGATCTTGCCGCGACCGTCGCGGAACAGCACAAGCTCCTCGCCCAGGATCTTGAGCGGCACCGGCAGATCGCCGATCTCCTCGACCAGGGCGACGGGCTGCCAGAAGCGGCGCAGATACTCGCCGGCCGGTGTGCCGCGATCGGTCCGGGTCAGCTCGCGATCGTCCTCGCGCGCCGCCACATTCTCCCAGCCGCGATACTGGCCCTGCGGCAGAGAGGGAAAGCCGCTGCTTTTGTCCGTAGTCATCGGGTGCGTCCTTGCTTTCGTCGTGCCGGATTGGGGCACAAAACGACCGCAAAACGTAAGCAGAAATTATGCCATGGCGCCTGCGAAATATGCGATTGCGCGGGCCCCGGCACGGCCTGAAAAACGGCAAGACGGCTTTGATTTCGCGGCACGGCACCGTGCTTGATCCCCAGGCGGGCTTCCGATAAGTAAGGCCCTGCAAGGCACTAGTCCCCTTCGTCTAGTGGCCTAGGACACCGCCCTCTCACGGCGGTAACAGGGGTTCGAATCCCCTAGGGGACGCCACTTCCGTGAAATCGGGTCACGTCGAAGCCCGCGGGTTTTCCGGTGGAAATCGTGATGAGTTGGCAGAGCACATCCTTGACGTGCTCCTTTTGGTTCACCTCTGCGGGTTGAGCGCATCCGCGAAGCCGGACGGAAAACTCGCGTCCAGGCCGCTCAACCACATGATCGCATTTCCGCAACATCGTCGATGATGGTCGCGCGTCCCGCCCAAGGCGACATAACGGTCGTCGGAAGGGTGTTGGAAGCAAGAGTGACCAATGCGTTGCTCGCATCTCCGCGACTTTGCGGGAGCCTCTGCGGAAGGAGACGCGTTCATTCATCGGACCCGATTGGCCGTACGCCCGAGCGTCGGAAAAAAATGCGGAGCGTGCTATAACGGCGAAACGTAAAAAGTAAATAATGGGGAGGAACAACATGCGGGTTTCATATTCGCGCCTTATGGGCGTTGCAGCCTTGGCGTTCATTGTGACCCCGGCGATCGCCAACGATGGTCCGATCGCGCTGCGCGACATGGGCTCTTTTCACGTCGGCGGCCGCGAGGCGGTGATCTCGGGGAAACCGGTCACCGAAGTTCGGCGCGTCCCAGGCGGGCCGCCGGCAAGGATTGATCCGAACGGCGAGTATCAGGTCGAGCAGATGTATGTGCAGTATTTCCTGCCCTCCAATCGCCGCAGCGCCTATCCGTTGCTGCTGTGGCATGGCGGCGGGCTGACCGGGGCCAGTTTCGAGACCACACCGGATGGCCGGCAGGGCTGGCTCAATTATTTCGTGCGGCGCGGATGGGATACCTACAACTCCGATTCCGTGGAGCGCGGACGCGCCGGTTGGGCGCCTCCTGAAGTGTTTTACGGGGAGCCTATTTTCCTGACCAAGGCCGATCCGTTCGAACGCTTTCGCATCGGCACTGGTGCGGGCAGCTACAATAAGGATCGAACCCAACGAAAGATGCTGGAGGGCAGCCAGTTCCCGGCCGACGGCTACGACAATTTTGCGCGGCAGTTCGTTCCGCGCTGGCTGTCGACCGACGACCAGATCGGCGCCGGCTATCTCGCGCTGGTCGATAAGATCTGTCCGTGCGTCATCCTGGCGCACAGCCAGGCTGGGTTATGGGGTTACAAGGTCGCGCAAGCGAGGCCGGACATGGTCAAGGCGCTTGTCCTGGTCGAGCCGGCCGCTGCCGGTGATGCCGAGAAGGCGGCCGCGCTCAAGGACATTCCGATCCTCGTCGTCTGGGGCGACTATGTGGAGGACCATCCGCGCTGGTCGGTCCTGCGCAACAATGGCATCAAGTTCCAGCAGGCGATCGAAGGCGGCGGCGGCAAGGTGAAAGTCATCGATCTGCCCAAGATCAACATCAAGGGCAACAGCCACATGGTGATGATGGACAAGAACAACATCGCGGTGGCCGACGTCATCCAGGACTGGCTGACTGACCAGGGTTTGCATCGCTGAGGGCTGCGGCAGGGTTCAAGTCCCAAGGGATGCCAGGCCATTCAAAGCTTCGGTTTTAGCTAAGTCGATGCTTGCCCGTCATTTGGGCGTGCACGAGTTATCATTTTCGAGTGATGCGATCTCAACGGCAATCACGAGAGATCGGATTAAACCAAGCGCGCGAGGATCCCGGACGATTAACCCCGACCTGCGCTGCGCGCCAAGTGCTCCTGCAAAAAAGCGCGCACATCGTTCCAGTACGGATCGCGTACACGGTAAAACCAATCGTGTCCGCCGGGATAGTCGGTTCGGGAGCGGAATGTTGTTTTTGCGAGCTTTTCCATGTTCGGAATGAACATCCTTGCGAGGGGCTGACGGATCGGCTCAGCATCCTGCGCGCCAACTGCGAGGAATACCGGCGCAGAAATAGTCGCTAAGCGATCCTCTTGAGCAGCGTCCCGCAAACTGTATTTCATGCCGGTAAGCGCTGCTGGAGCAAGCAGCACGACGGCACGAAGGTGCCGATTGTCCATGGCCGCCCACAGCGTGACGTTTCCCCCTTCTGAAAACCCGATGGCAGCTATGCGGTCAGGATCCACGTTTGGAAGGCCGGCAAGATAGGCGGTGGCTCCGTTAACGATTCGGACGCCCCGCTCGACGACTTCGGTCCAGGCGGCGGTATCGCCGCCTGGCCGGCCTCGCTGCATGATCGCGGAATTCGCCAGAAAGTTGCGGATGGGTGCGATGGCAACATAGCCGTCGGTCGCGATCGCTTTCACGAAATCCGCAACATCGGTGCCTTCGTTCCGGGCCCTTTCGTATCCTGAGAGGCGAACCACAGTGCCATGGCTGTAGATGACCGCCGGGCGGCGCTCCGATCCCGGAGGTGCCGCGTATAGCGCGGTGACGGCCTCGCCACGGTCGGTTGCGAACTCAACCCGGCTGACCTGTTGTGCATGCACTGCGATAGGATACGCAGTTAGCGAGAGTACTGCAGCCAGTGCAATTCGGAACCGTGTCACAAGGTTCGCGCGCTGGTCAGCCTCCTCTAGTGCGCGAACCAATAGCGCCGCAAGATCAAGTGGCATCACCCTCTCCTCTAGCCGAGCCGGCAAATGATAGCCGCCTGCGTGGGGTCGTGCCATCGTTCGTGGTCGCGTGCGCTTTGCGTCCCCAAGCATGCCCCCTGCCGTTCGATTCAATGAGAAAAGTGCAGGCCTTTTTTCAATGCGGCTGATTTAGCGATAGTCAGCCAGTGCTCAGATTTATCTCTAGGGGCGCCGCGCCGCTCAGCCACTCAGATACTCCCGGATCAGCGCCCGCGCGCGGTGCAGCCGTGCCTTGACGGCTTCGCGGGTGAGGCAGGTCGCGGCGGCGATCTCGTTCACGGTCAGCTCCTCGATATCCCGCATCACGACAATGGTCCGGTAGTGATCCGGCAGCGACTGGATGGCGGATGCCAGATCGGATCGTAGTTCCACCGCCGGCCGCTCCGAAAATGCGAGATCGTTCTCAATCGTGTCGAGTGTGATATGGCCGCCGAAACTGCGGCGGGCCAGCCGCTGGCATTCCCGCCGGACGACCTGAAACAGCCACGCCGAAAAGGACGCTGCGACTCTCAGCGCCCCGATGCGACGATAGAGCAGCCACAGGACGTCCTGAACGGCATCGTCTACATCGGCGATTCGGCAGTTCATCAGGGCATAACGACGGATATCGGGCTGGCTGGCTGCCAGCAGGGAGACGATGGCGGCATGATCGCCTCCCCGCGCCGAGGTGATCAGCTCGATCTGTGCCGCCAATTGGATGCGTCCGGTCATTGGGTGAAGATTAACCCAGCTTGCGTCCGACCATGGCACAGGCCGGGCAGAAGCCGACGATGCCGGTCGCGCCGGTGAAGAGGCCGGCGGCGGCGATGCCGTAGCCGAGAGGATCGCCCGGCAGCCCCAGCAGGCCGCCGGCAATCATGACGATGCCGCCCACGACCCGGGCGACCTGTTCCCAGCCGCGAATATTCTTCCGATAAAACATCGATTCCTCCGTTTGCGGGGCCTCCAGGCTGGAGCGCCCATGCTTTAGAGAGGGGCCGGCGGGCGATTCCGGTTCGCGGAGTTTTCGTTTTTCTCCGATTTCGAACGCGTCCATGCCTTTTTGGCGATTTTGCCCCTTCCGCCAATGGCATATGCCTTGCTCTATAAATCGGCACGGGATGACCTGCGGACACGAAGGGTGACGGCAATGTACGAAATCGGTGCGTTCTGCGCGGCCCTTGAAGGGGTTAGCCATTCCGTCGACCCCGCGGAGGTTCGCACCAAGAGCCGGGACTATTTCGCGGTCAGCCCGCTGCTGCGGCAGGCGCTGGCCGGCAAGACGGCCGATGTTGTCGTGGCACCCGCGACCAAGGCGGAAGTCCTGACGGCGATCCGCGCGGCCGTCCGCTTCCGCATCCCGATCACGGCGCGCGGCGGCGGGACCGCCAATTACGGACAGAGCGTGCCGCTGAACGGCGGCATCCTGCTGGACATGACGAAGCTGAGCGGCGTGCTGTGGACGCGGCCGGGCGCGCTCCGGGTTTATGCCGGCACCCTGATGTCGCAGATCGATGCCGTGACGCGACCGCAAGGGTGGGAGCTGCGTCTGCATCCCTCGACCCGCACCACCGCGACCATCGGCGGCTTTGTGGCCGGCGGCAGCGGCGGCATGGGGTCGTGCCAGTGGGGCATGCTGCGCGACCGCGGCAACATCACCGCCGTCGAGGTCATCAGCGCCGAAGAGGAGCCGCGCACGCTCGAACTGCGTGGGCGCGATGTCGAGCTGGTGCATCACGCCTATGGCGCCAACTGCATCATCACGGAAATCGAGATGCCGGCGGCGCCGGCCTGGGCCTGGCGCGAGGCGATTGTCGCGTTTCCCGAGTACATGCGCGCCGCGCGCTTCGCCCTCGATCTCGCGCAGGAAACCGGCATCATCAAGAAGGTGATCTCGGTGCAGGAATGGCCGGTGCCGCGCCTGATGCGCGATCTGGGTCCCGTCGTTCCCGACGGGCACACGATGGTGAACTGCCTGATCGCCGAGCCCTGCGTGCAGGCCTTCAGCGATCTCGTCGCCGATTTCGGCGGTGCCGTGGTGTCTGATCATGCGGAGGGGCAGGGTCCGTATGGTGCGCCGCTCTATGAATTCACCTACGGTCACGGCCTCAAGCAGATCCAGAAATACCATCCGAAATACACGGGACTGCAGGGGATGTTCGGCGGCACAGACGTGGCCGGCATGATCGGGCGGGTCCGCACACTGCAGAATGGCGAGAAGCCGATGCGGCTGGAAGTCTTCTGGAACCAGGGCGAGGTGGTTGCCATGGGATCGCCGGCCATCGTCTATGAAAGCGAGCAGCAGATGTCCGACATGGTGCGGATGCTGCAGGCCGAAGGCGTCAACGTGGCGAACTCGCACACCACCGGCGTGAAGGCCGTCGGCATCAAATCGATCGACGCGCGCGACGCGACCTTCAAGGCATCGATGGACCCTTACGGGCTGCTCAATCCCGGCAAGATGGATTTTGGCGACACCGCCAGCGCCGTCGTGACGTCGGCCCTGCCGACCACAGGCTGGAAGCGCCGGAGCGAAACCGCGGCCTAAGCGGCGGTTCTGTCTCTAAAGAACTGAAATGACATACAGAAAAAGCGCGTCGAGGCTGCGCGAAGATTGACAAGACGTTAACCGGGCCGGCGTCTTCTCATTCTCAAACTTTCGGTTAGCTGTACAAAATGCGCGGTAGGCGCATTTCTCCACATGAACTTCTTTTCTGTGGAGCCCTTTTCCATGCGCGCCTTTGAGAACCTCCGGATCGGATCCAAAATCGGGATCCTCGTCTTTTTCCTGTCGGCCCTCGCGGCCCTGATGGCGGCGCTTGGCATCCAGACGATGCTGACCTATGACGCCCAGATCACCGAGATCAGCCGGGCGTCCGAACGCACGGTCATCGGCGAGCGCGTCAACGGCACGATCCTCGCGGTTGTCATGGATTCACGCGGCATCTACATGTCGCGTGACCGTGCGGAAGCCGAAAAATTCACCAAGCCTCTTCTTGCCAACCTTGTCCGCATGGACAAGCTGATGGGTGAGTGGAAGGCCTTGTTGCCGGCCGAGCAGGTCAGCGCCTTCGCCAAGGCGGAAGCCAATGCGAAGAAATTCATGGAATTCCGCACCGAGCTCGTGCGCCTCGGGCTTGAAGTGGGTAACCCCACCGCCCGCGAGTACGGCGACAATGAAGCGAACCGCACGGTTCGGGCAGCCCTGAATCGCGAGATCGAAAGCCTGGCCAGCATCAACGACGCGCTGATCGACAAGAGCCGCGCGGAGCTGGACCGCTATTACCGCCAGCAGATGATTCTGTTGTGCTCGCTCGCCGTTGGCGGCGCGTTGCTGGGATTTGCGTTTGCCGCTCTTATGGCGCGCCGCTTCATCGTGCGCCCGATCTCTACACTGACCGCGACGATGAAGGCGCTTGTCGCGGGACGGACCGACTCGGAAATCGCCGGCGTGACGCGCGCCGACGAGCTGGGTGAAATGGCGCGTGCGCTGGAAGTCTTCCGCGAGAATATCATCAAGACGGCGGAGATGGAGCGGGCGAAGCAGATCGAGGACGCAGCGAAGACAAGCCGCGCCGCGAAAATGACCGAGCTGACGACGTCCTTCGGCGCGCAGATCGATTCGGTCGTGAACGAGCTTGCGCATTCGGCGACTGATCTGCAGGGGCTTGCCGAGACGATGGCGGGCACCGCGGAGCAGACACAGCAGCAGTCCAGTGCCGTCACCGCCGCCGCTGAACAGGCGTCGCTCAATGTCCAGACCGTGGCGAGTGCCGCGGAGGAGCTGTCGGCTGCGATTGCCGAGATCGGGCGCCAGGTTGCCGGTTCCACCCAGGCGACATCGCAGGCGGTTTCGGAGACGGAGAACACCAATCGCGAAATCGATGCGCTGGCGACCTCCGCGCAGAAGATTGGCGACGTGCTGAAACTCATCAACGACATCGCCCAGCAGACGAATCTGCTGGCGCTGAACGCCACGATCGAAGCGGCGCGCGCGGGCGAAGCCGGCAAGGGCTTTGCCGTCGTTGCCGCCGAGGTCAAGTCCCTGGCTGGCCAGACGGCCAAGGCGACGGACGATATCAGCGCGACGGTGGACGAGATCCAGGCCGCGACACAGCGCTCGGTTCAGGCCGTCCAGCGAATCGGCACGACCATTTCCCGCGTCGACAACATCGCCGCCGCCATCGCCGCGGCTGTCGAGGAACAGGGTGCGGCGACCCAGGAGATCGCCCGCAACGTGCAGCAGGCGTCGGAAGGCACGGCCGCCGTGACATCGAATATTCTCGGCGTCAGCAAGGCAGCCGACAAAACCGGCAGCGCGTCGGCGCAGGTGCTGGGATCGGCTTCCGAGCTCTCGACGAAATCCGTCAGCCTGCGCGGTCAGGTCGACAGCTTCATCGCGCAGCTCAGCGCCGCCTGAGGCGGAACGTTTATTGAGGCGGAACCGGCGTCAGCGGAACTTGCCGCGGAAGGAAATCAGCGGCTCGCTGTCGCCGGAGGTAAAGCCGATCAGTTTGCCGATGACGATCATCGTGCCTTGACGTTCGATCGCTTCCTCGAACTCGCAGTCGAGCACGCCGACGGCGTTCGCCAGGGTCGGCGCGCCGCTCTTCAGTGTCGTCCAGTGTTGCGGCTGGAAGCGGTCGGCGCCCTTGAGGTCCGTCTTGCCGCCGAAGATGCGGACCATCTCTTCCTGGTCCTGGCGCAGATAGTTGATGGCGAAATGCTTGCCGTTGAGGATTGTCCGCAATGCCGAGGTCTTGGCATCGACCGAGATCATCATGCGTGGCGGATCGGCGGACAGGTGCGTGGCGGACAGCGCCAGGAATCCCGCCGGCCCTTCGGCATCTTTTGCCGTGACGATGGCGGCGCCGATCGCGCGGCAGCCGATGGCCTGCCAGAAGGTTTTGATATCGATGGTCTGGGGATCGGCGGACATGGCGTGCTCCGGCGTTGTCGGTCTGATGCCGGAGACAGCAAAACCGATAATCGCCGTCCTGTCACGCCGTTCCGTGGTCCTGGCTGACGATAGATGGGGCCGTTGCTTGCAGGAGAACGGTGGCTCGTTTCGGGCGGCTTGGGCTAAAGTGCGGCACTGACATCCTGCTTTCTCCTGGATCTCCCCGCCATGAAACCCGTTGCGCAAATCGTCGCCGATGCCATGGCGCAGTATAAGGCCGGAAATTTTCCCGCCATGGAGGCGGCCTGCGCGGAGGTGCTGCGTCAGGACCCCGAGAACGCCGACGCACTGCAGATGCTGGGGATACTCGAGCGCAAGCGCGGCAATTACGAGCGCGCCATCGGCCATCTCGCGATCGTGACGAAGACGCACCCGACGATCGCGCAGGCGCATCTGCTGCTGGGCCAGTGCCAGGAGGCGCTGGGCAGGATTGCCGAGGCCGGAGCGTCGTACCGGCAGGCGAGCCTGCTCGATCCCGCGAACAGCGTGGTGCGCGAGATGCACGCACAGGCGCTGATTCAGCAATGGTCCGAGGTGCTGAAATTGCGTCCGGTCGGGCGCGAGGCGATCAAGAGCTACGCGGCGAAGCTGCAATCGGGCTTCATCCAGAAATATCTGTCGGGACCGAAGATCCTCGACATCGGCTATCGCGGCCATACCGGAGAGTCGTTGCCGATCGTGGCGCAGGCCGTCGGTATCGATCTCGGCTATCCCGGCTACGACGGCGTGACCCTGCCGTTTGCCGACGGCAGCCAGGACACCGTCTATTCAAGCCATTGCCTTGAGCATATGGCCGATCCCGTCGCGATCCTGCGCGACTGGTATCGCGTGCTGCGGGTCGGCGGCTACATCGTGGTGGCGGTCCCGCACCAGCATCTCTATGAGAAAAAGCCGGCCCTGCCGTCACGCTTCAATGCCGAGCACAAGCAGTTTTTCACGCCGGCGAAGCTGCTCGCCGTGTTCGAGCAGGCGCTGATCCCCAACAGCTATCGGGTCCGGCATCTCGCCGATAACGATTTTCTCTACGACTATTCGGTGCCGCCGGAACAGCATCCGGTCTGGTGCTACGAGATCGAGCTGGTCGTGGAAAAGATCGCGACGCCGTCCTGGACGATCGGCTGACGCGTCAGCCTTTCATCGTCAGCAACTGCTGACGCACGCGCTGCAGCACCTCGCCCCAGTCGCCGGCCTTCGTCTGACGGAAAAGCTGGGCCTGCGGATACCAGGGCGTCCGGTCGCCGGACCGGGTCCAGCGCCAGTCGCAGGGGGCGGGCAGAAGGATCCACACGGGTCGTCCCAGCGCACCGGCGAGATGCGACAGCGACGTGTCGACGGTGATCACCAGATCGAGCTCGTTCACGGCCGCGGCGGTGTCGGCGAAATCCATGAACTCGGCGCCGAGATCAACCAGGCCTTCCGGACGCGGCGTATTCTCCGGCCACGGCTTCTGCAGCGACACGAAACTCTGCGGCAGACCCTGGAAGGCGGAAAGAAACATCTCGCTCGGGATCGAGCGGTTGGCGTCGTTGTAGTGGACGGGGTTGCCGGCCCAGACAAGACCGATCCGCGGCCGTTTGATGGCCGACAGCCGTTTTTTCCACGGCTCGATGCGCTCCCGCGGCACGCGCAGATACGGCAGCTCCGCCGGGATGGAGGCGAGTCCGGAGCGGAAGACATGGCCAAGGCTCATCAGCGGGCAGTGGAAATCGATGGGGGGAATCTTGTCGCCGTCCGTCACCACGACGTCGATATAGTCCTGGGCGCGGAACAGTTCGACCAGCTCGTTGCGCACACCGACGACAATCCGGTTGCCGCGGTCGTGTAGGATCTTGGCGTAGCGAAGGAACTGCACATTGTCGCCGAGCCCCTGCTCGCCGTGAAAGAACAGCGTCTTGCCGGTAATATCGGGCGTGGTGAGCGGCGCACCGGGGAAAGGGGGGCGCGGCCGGCCCTTCGCTTCGAAGCGCTTTTCATGATGGTCCCACGCTTCCTCGAAATTTCCGTCGAGGAAAAGGATCATCGAGAGATTGTTGTGCGCGGGCGCATGGTCGGGGTTGAGGGCCAGCGTGCTGCGATAGGCCGTCGCGGCGGCGGAATCCTCACCGAGCGCGTAGAGCGCCTTGCCGGTTTCAAAGAGATTCTCAGCCGTTACACCCGGCAGCGTCGCCACGTTCTGCAGAGTGGCAAACGCTTCGTCGCGCCGTCCGTTTTCACCAAGCGCGGCGCCGAGCCGGACCTGGATCGCCGGATCGTCGGGCAGGACGGCAGCAAGGCGTTGCCAGATTTCCACCGGCAGCTTGCCGCCTCTCGCGGCCAGCCGCTCGGCCAGCTGGCGTGCATCGTCGGTCACAGGAGGAGCCAGCGATGTTGCCGTCGCCAGCACAGAAATCGCGGGGTCGATATGGTTTGCCTGTTCAAGAAGCTTGGCGAGGGCGATGCGCGCCTGCACGAAGCGCGGCTCGGCGACGATGGCCTTCTGATAGAGCGGGACCGCCTCAGCCGGGCGGTTGAGCTTGCCGAGCAGGGTGGCGAAATTGAAGAGCAGGACGGGTGCGTTGGGCGTCAGGGCGAGCGCCGATTGAAAAGCCTTCTCTGCCTGTGAGAGTCGCCCAAGCTCGTGATTGATGACGGCCAGATGCCCCAGCGCCTCGGCGTTGCGGGGCGCGGCGGCGGCGGCCTGTGCCAGATAGGTATAACCCAGTGAGAAATCACGCCGCCGCTTGGCGGCGAGACCAAGGACAATGAGCGCGTCGCTGTTGCCCGGCTCCGTCGCCCGGATCTTTGTTGCGATGGCTTCCGCCGCCGCAATGTCGTTGCGGGCGAGGGCGGCGCGCGCCATCTCCGCCGTGTTGACCTGCGCCGGCTGCCTGGGCAGCGCGACGATATAACCGCTCTTTTTGTAGAGGCGCTGGATCGTATGCGTTGTCGCCAGCATCGTTTCGATGAAACGGATGTTGCGCTGCTCCGGCAGCACGCCGGGTCCGAGATGGGTGATGTTCCCCATCTCGTAGGGCCCCTCCTCGTAGATACGCAGATCGTCGATCAGGAACACGTCGCCTGCGATCGGACGCAGGCTGGCGATCAGTTCCATCTCCCGCTGCAACGGCAGGCGGCGGTCGATATTCGTTTCGGTGTCGTATTTCGCCAGGCCGTAGTCGGCGCCCGGGAAATGGGCATCGAGCCAGTAGACGACCGGCGTCGCCCTTGGAACATTCGCCAGGGACTGGCGCAGTCCCGTTTCGCTGTCGGTGTTGATGATCGAGACGCTGGGATCGTCGGCGAAGCGCTTGGTGGCGCCCGCCGCCAGCTCCGGTGCGATTTCGATGGAAAAGACCCGCTCGAAGCCGAAACGCCGGGCGTAGTCCACGCCGCCGCCGCGTCCGGTTCCCGTCTCGATGAGAAAGCGGCAGCCGAATTTGTCGCGGATCTGCGCGAGGTCGAAATCTGCCAGGATGCCCATGGGGACGAATCTACTCCGGCGGAAGGCCGGGTGCGATCCTACATGGGGACACGGTTGTGTCTAGGACGTCCGCAGCGTCCGGACGGGTCAGGCGAGGGCGGTTCCGGCGCTGATCTTTTCGAGCCGGGCCCGGTCCAGGAAGACGATGTGGTTGACGCTCTTGAGGTCGACGAGCTTGCGGCTGCGAAGCTGGCCGAGCACGCGGCTGACCGTCTCCACCGTCAGGCCGAGATAGTCGGCGATGTCGATGCGGCTCATCGGCAGGCTGACCTCGGACTGGCCGGGAGCCGGCACACATCGCTTCGCCAGGGTCAGCAGGAAGGTTGCCAGCCGCTCCACGGCGCTTTTGCGCCCAAGCAGCAGGAGGCGGTCCTGCACGGCCGACAGTTCCTCGCACATCAGGCTGAAAAAGCGCCGGCCGGCGCGCGGGTCGGAGTCCAGCAGCGCTTCGAATTCGGCGCGGGTGTAACGGATCAGGGTCGCGTCGCCCAGGGCTTCGACCGTCTGCGAATAGCTATGGTCCTGGGTGAAGCCGAAATAGTCGCCAGCCAGCAGAAAGCTCGTGATGTAACGGCGGCCGTCGGGCAGCAGGCGCACGGCGCGCAGCGCGCCACCGGTTACTTTGAAGAAGTGGCGGGCCGTCTCGCCTTCTTCGATCGCAGCATGCCCTCGGGCAATGCTGATCGGAGCGCCAAGCCGGTCCAGCTTGGCGGCAATGGTTTCGGACGCGATGGGGCGGAGATAGGCGGGCCGGACCGGCGCCGCGAGCGGGGCCGAAATAATCGCCGAAGGGGTCCGATATGCGAAAGCTGTTGTCATAACCGTCTCCGACTCGCGGCTCGTGATGAGCGTGCGGAGAGGCTATCGGGCGCCCTGACCTGCGGTAATTTCGGGAATGTACTTAGGTGAATTTACGTAAATTTTACCGCAATGGCGCGGACGGGCCTAAAGCCTTGTGAATGGCCGCAAAAAGGCTGGGATGAGCGATCGGCTTGTCGAGCACGGCGATGGCCCTCAGCTCGGCGGCCTTGGCGACCACGGCAGCGTCCCGCTTACCCGTGATGATGACCGCCGGTATCTGGTCGTCCCGGCTGCGCAGGAGTTCCAGGAGTTCCAGTCCGGTCATCCCCGGCATATGGACGTCGACAATCAGGCAACCTTCGGCAGCTGGTGCCGGCAGATCGAGAAAGTCCCGCGAGGAGGCAAAGCCGACCGCTTCATAGCTCCGCGTCTGCAGCAGTGCGACCAGCGAGTCGCGTACCACTTCGTCGTCATCGACGACGTAAATGACCGGAAGCTGGGACATCGCCGGTAAATGACCACCATTCATCGTTGCCGGGCGCAGACCTCTGAAAGGAAGGGCCCGCAATTTGAAAGCCTACGCCCCGGTGGGCAAGGCGTAATTAAGGAGAAATACGTAAGGGACAGTTCGGCCAGTGCTTACGGTGTTTTTGGCCCGATGCCGGCCGCGAGCGCCATGCGCACAAGATGCGACAGGCTGTCGGCCTGCATCTTTTTCATCAGATTGGCGCGGTGGATCTCAACCGTCCGCGGGCTGATCTTCAGCTCGAAAGCGATGATCTTGTTGGCGTGGCCGATGACGAGTTGTTCCAGGACGTCGCGCTCACGCGGGGTCAGTGCCGCCGCGCGGCCGGAAACCGCCGCCGTGTCGACATCGGCGAAACCGGTTTTCGACGAGGCGAGGGCGCGGATCACCACGTCCAGGATGATCTCGCTGGTGTAGGGCTTCTCGACAAAGTCGGACGCGCCGGCTTTCATGGCGCGCACGGCCAACGGCACGTCGCCGTGTCCCGTGACCATTACGACCGGCAGTGTCGCGCCCTTGCCGCGCAGTTGTTCCAGCAGCGCCAGCCCGTCCATACCCGGCATGCGCAGGTCGAACAGCGCGCAGCCCGGCGTTCCGGTGCTGTAGGCGGCCAGAAACTCCTCCGCCGAGCCGAAGGTTGTTACGGCGTAGCCCTTTGCCAGGAGCAGGGCTTCGAGCGAGCCGCGGACAGCGTCATCGTCGTCAACGACATACACGGTCTGACCGGGCATCAGACCTCCTCATGTGGGGGTTGAGCGGGAAGTATAAAGCGGAACACGGTCCCGCCGGCGGGATTCGGTTCGTGCGAGAGCGTTCCATCATGTGCTTCGACAATCGAGCGGCAAATCGAAAGGCCGATGCCCATGCCATCCTTTTTGGTTGTTACGAACGGCTCGAAAAGCTGTTCGGCGACCTGTGATGCCACACCCGTCCCGCTGTCGGTAATCGCAACTTCGTGAAGGCCGTCTTTATTTACCATCGTACCAACGGTGATGACGCGGCGTTCTGCCTGCCGGACCGCTTCGATTGCGTTGCGGACCAAGTTTACCACAACCTGCTGAATCTGAATCCTGTCGATATTCACCTGTGGCAGATCGGGCGCAAGATGAAAAATGACATCGATGCCGTCGCGCCTGGCGCCCAGCGTTGCAAGCGCGCTGGCCTGCTCGACGACCTCGTTCAGATTTTCATCGGTCCGAAGGAGAGTGCGGTTTTCGACGAGTCCGCGCAGGCGGCGGATGATATGGCCCGCGCGTTCGGCCTGAGCCATCGTTTTTTCGAGGAACTCAAGAACTTTGGGCGGCGGGTTCGTCGACAGCAGCATCTGTCGTGCCGCCTCGGCATAGTTCATCACGGCAGTCAGGGGCTGATTGAGTTCGTGCGCGAGCGAAGACGCCAATTGCGCCATCGCGCTGCGGCGCGAATTCTGGACGATGTCTGCCGTTAGCTCGCGGACCGTATTGTCATCACCGGTGCTGGGCTCGGCGCCACGCACGAGGCTGACACGGCCACCGGCCGCTGCCCCGCTGGTGATTTCGATGTTGAAGAGCGAGCCATCCTTGCGCCGCGCTTCGGTTCGCCCTCCAGCCGTGAGCGGATTTGCCTCAGCGGTAAAGAGTAGCGGGTGCGCTGCGCGGCCCCGGACTTCGGCGGCGGTATAGCCGAAGAGCTGCTCTGCCGGCCGGTTAAAGACCTCAATGCGCCCCCGGGCATCCGTCACGATCAGAGCCTCCGGGATCGCGGCCAGGACTACATGAAGATGTCCTGCCGTCCCAGCCGTCGTCTCGTCAGCGGTCGTGCCTCCCGCGTCCGTCATGCGTCTGCGGCGCAGCAAGCGCCAGCCCTCTGGTTTAAAAGGAATTTTTCCGTGTACGGATTGCGAACCAAGAATATCATAGGGGGCGGTCGGTAACGCTAAGAGAATCGAGATAAGGGGCGGGAATGAAGTTTGGAATTTTCGATCATGTCGATCGGCAGGATATCGCGCTGGCCCAGACCTACGAGGAGCGGCTGCGCCTTATTGAACTTGCCGACATATTGGATTTCCATAGCTATCACGTAGCCGAGCACCACATGACGACCCTCGGCATGGCGCCGTCGCCCAGTGTCTATCTCGCCGCTGTTAGCCAGCGAACGAAGCGCATCCGCCTTGGCCCGCTTGTCTACCTGCTGCCTCTCTACAATCCCCTGCGCCTGATCGAAGAGATCTGCATGCTCGATCATCTGAGCAACGGGCGTCTCGACGTCGGCATCGGTCGCGGCGTGTCGCCTTATGAGCTCGGGTATTACGGAGTGCCGTTTCTTGAGACGCAGGAGATGTTCGACGAAGCGCTCGATATCATCCTGAAGGGGCTGACCGGTGAGCGGCTGGAGCACAAGGGCGAGCGTTACCGCTATGTCAAAGTGCCGATGGAGATGCGCCCGCTGCAGCAGCCGTGCCCGCCGCTGTGGTACGGCATCGGCAACCGGGACAGCATTCCCTTTGCCGCCCAGCTTGGCGCCAACATCGTGTCGCTGGCACCGAGTGCGCTGACCAAACCATTCTTCGACGCCTATCGTGAAGCCTGGGATCGCTATCGCGATCATCCGCGCCGGGCGCTCTCATCGACAAAGACGCCCTTCATGGGCCTCAGCCGCCACGTCTTTGTCGCCGATACCGATGCGGAAGCGGAGAGGCTGGCCAAGCCTGCCTATGAGCAATGGGCGGCGAGTTTCGGGAAACTCTGGCTGGCGTTTCGCACCATGCATGTCGCGATGCGCGAGGATTTCAACCATGCGCGCTCGTCAGGCTCGTTCATTGTCGGTTCACCCGACACGGTGCGGTCGGAGATCGCGCGCCAGATCGAGCAGGGCGGCTGCAACTACATGATCGCCAGCATCGCCTGGGGCAACATGCGCCACCAGGATGCGCGGCATTCGCTGGAGCTGTTCGGCAAACAGGTGGTGCCGCACTTCACCGGCGCTGCCGCCGTCGCGGCCCCGGCCTAGGCGTTACTTCAGCGGCTCGTCGGCATCGATCAGAACGAATGCGATGCGGCAGACCTCTTTGCCGCGATTGATCCAGGCGTGATTGGTGCCCTGTTGCACCAGAACGTCGCCGGCCTTCAGGTGGATCTCGCTGTCGTCGAGCAGCATGTCGATCTCTCCGGACATGATGATCGCGTAGTCGATGCTCTTGGTGCGGTGCATGCCGGCATGGATCGGCGGCCGCGCCTTGCCGGCGACGTAGGCGTCGCCCATCTGCGACGCCATGTGGCCGGCACCCAGCTTCTTCTGCTCTTCTGTCTCGGGGTGAAAGTCGACGACGCGGCAGATCGAGCCGTTTGGCGGTGGCGGGATCGCCACTTTGATGTCGCCGCGATCCGCCGTGCCGGCCATGTCGGCCGGCGCGCGGTCGGTCACCCACATCAGGCGCGATTCCACGCCCAGCGCCGGATTGGCCGTCATGCGCGGTGCCTTGCCGTCGAACAGGACGATCGCCTTGCCCGTGCTGTCATGCGACGTGACGATGCGGCGGACTTCCTTGATGCTCATTCTGCGTTTCCCCTCACTAAGATCGGCGGACCCTACAGGGGTCCTTTCGCCGGGATCAAGTCTCCCGGCGGGTTGCGCCTCTTCTGGCTTTCCGGCACATTCGCGGCAGGCCGCATCAGTCAAGCGGCGGGAGCAAACGCATGAAGTTTTTCAATTTCCATCTGATGCCGTACTCGGCGATGGACCTGTCGGAAATCGACAAGGTGAATTCGTCATGGATCACGCTGTCGAACCGGCATTACGACCCCGTAAAGGGCGCGGAAATCTATCACAACCATCTGGATGAGCTTGAGCACGCCGATCGCCTTGGCTTCGATGGCGTTGCCGTGAACGAGCACCACCAGACTGCTTACGGCCTGATGCCGATCCCGGGCGTGCTCGCCGGCGCGCTCGCACGGACCGTGAAGAACGCCAAGATCGCCGTGCTCGGCCGCGCCCTGCCTCTGATGAACAATCCGTTGGTGGTGGCCGAGGAATACGCGATCCTCGACAATCTGACGCGCGGGCGTCTGATCGCCGGTTTCGTCCGCGGCATCGGCGCCGAATATCATTCGACAGGCGCCAATCCCGGTGAATCGCTGGCGCGCTTCCATGAAGCGCATGACCTGATCATCCAGGCGTGGACGCAGCCGGGGCCGACGTCTTACGACGGCAAATATTACAAGTTCCGCTACGTCAATCCGTGGCCGACCACCTATCAGAAGCCGCATCCGCCGATCTGGATCCCTTCGCAGGGCAGCCGCGAGACGATCGAGTGGGCGGCGAAGAAACGCTATGTCTATTGCCAGACCCTGAGCCCGATCCAGACCGTCGCGCGGTTCTTCGGCATGTTCCGCGAGGAAGCCGAGAAATGCGGCTATCAGGCGGGTGCAGACCAGCTTGCGTGGTCGAACTCGATTTATGTCGCCGAAACGGATGAAAAGGCGCGCCGCGAGGCGAAGCCGCATCTGGAGGCTCTGGCCAACCACTTCCTCCGTATGCCGCAGGAGATGCTGCTGCCGCCGGGCTACAGTTCGCTCGACTCCTTCAAGCGCATCCGCGCGATGAAGGGGCAGAAGAAGTCCGGTCCGACCACGATGGAAGACCTGATCGATCAGGGCGTCATCATCGTCGGCAGCCCGGCAACGGTCCGCGAGAAGATCGAGGAATACGAGAAGATCGCGGGCTTTGGGACCATGCTGATCAAGACGCAGTTCGGTACTCTGCCGCACGAGATGGCGACCAAGAATCAGGAAATGCTGGCCAAGGAAGTACTGCCGTATTTCCGCAAGAAATCGCCCGCCACGGGCGACACTATGGCCCCGGCCGCCGGGCAGTAAGGTGCATTACGCGGGACCGCCGGGGTGGGAACCCACCCCGGCGGTTTTCTTTTGGCTGCCATGCAAAGGTTCGAAATTGACCTGCTGGTCCAACTACCTTTCAATCCGTCCCGAGTTTGAGGGGAGTGAGAGATGACGCGGATTTCGGCGATTCTGATGGCGGCGGGGGTGGTGCTGTCGACCGGCGCGATGGCGCAGACGGTGGAGCCCAATATCCCGGTGCTGGTGCCGATCACGGGTCCGCTGGCACTGGAAGGAACCAGCCAGCGCAACGGCGCGGTGTTGGCAATGAAGAACGCGCCGGCGAACGTCAGGCCGAAATACGAAGTCTCCGACACGGGCGGTTCCCCTGAAACAGCCGTGAACATGCTGGAGCGCGCGCTGGGGCGGGGTCCGGTTTCGGCAGTCGTGGCGTCGATCTTCGGGCCGCAGATCCTGGCGATGCTGCCGATCGGTCTTGAGAACAAGGTGCCGCTGCTGACGATTTCCGGCACCGCGTCGATCACGGAGCAGAACAATCCCTATGTGTTCCGCTTCTTTCCCGGTGACAACGTGACTAAGGTTGCGCATGTGCGCTACGCCGCCGAAGACCTGAAGGCCAGGCGTCTCGCCGTCATCTATCAGACGACGGCGTACGGTCAGAGCGGTCGCGGCCACATCGCCGAGACGGCGCGCAAGCTCGGTCTTGAGGTCGTTTTCGAGGAAGGGCTGGACGTCCAGGTGCGCGACATGTCGGCGGTGCTGGGCAAGGCGAAGGCCGCGCGTCCCGATGTCGTGCTGCTGCATCTGCATGCGCCGTCAACGGCTCTGGTGATCCGGCAGGCGGCGGCGGGACTTGGCCTGCCGATCGTCGCGGGCTCGGCGATGCATCAGCCGGCCACGGCCGCCCTGCTGGAGCCGGCCGAACTCAAAGGGATCTGCGCTGAAACCAACGCCTCACCCATTTCCGGCGGTACACCGCAGATGGAACGTTTCCTGGAGCAGTACCGGCGCGAATTCAATAGCGAGCCTGATGGCTTCGCCGTCGGCCAATATGATGCCGTGATGATGGCGCTGGACGTCGCCGCCAAAGGCGGGCGCAGCGCGGAAGACATACGGCGGGGCCTGTCGACGGCCACCCACCGTGGCCTGGGCATGGCCTACCGGTCGGACGGTAAAGGCAACATGGCGCACTCTGCCGTCATCGTCTGCTACGATGGCAACAGCCGGGTGCCGCATGTTGCCAAGCGCTACGACAATATCGGCACTGTCACGAATTAGGCGCGCGGCGTTATCCGGCGCGCCGGGCCGGGAATAGACGATCCATGCTTCAGGTGCTGGTCAACGGCCTTGCGCTCGGCGCGGCCTACGCGCTGTTGGCGCTGGGCTTTGTGCTGGTACTGAACGCCAGCAACGCCGTCAATTTTGCGCATGGCGACATGGTGATGGCCGGCGGACTCGCTGCCGTTCTGCTCGCCGGATTGATTCCGGTATCAGGTGTCGTCCTGTTGCCGCTGGTGCTGATCCTGACAGCCGTGCTCGGGCTGCTCTTTTCGCTGGTCGCTTATTTTCCGTTGAAGTCGCGGCCGCCGACATCGGTCTTCATCTCGACGATTGCGGTTGGGATCATCCTTCAGCACTCCGCCAACGCCTTTGTCGGTCCCGAGCCGCGCGCGGCGCCGGCGCTGTTTGGTGGCGGGATGCTCAGCATCGCTGGCGTTGAAATCGGCGTCCAGGCACTTTCGATCATCCTCGTCGCGGGCGTGCTGATCGTCGGACAGCATCTGCTCTTCTCACGCACGCGATTGGGCTGGCGCCTGCGCGCCACCGCCCAGGATCGCGAGATGGCGGAAGCGGTCGGCATCCGGACCAATGTGATGATCGGATCGACTTTCGCATTGGCGGCGGCGCTGGCCGGGGCGGCGGGCCTGCTGCTCGGCAACGCGTTCTTTGTCACGCCGACCGACGGCACGAACTACATCCTCAAAGCCTACATTGCCGCGACTATCGGCGGTTGGGGCAGCGTACTCGGTGCCCTGCTTGGTGCATTGCTGATCGCGATGCTGGAGATTGTGTTCCCGTCGCTGCCGCTGATTCTCCCGGTACTGGGATCGCTGCCGCTGGCCTCGTTCGTGTTCTCGCAGACCGCGGCTGCGATCCTGCTCTATGTGATCCTGCTGGCGGTGCTGGCCTGGCGGCCGCAGGGCCTGCTCGGCATTGCGGGTCCGCGCCGCGCATGAGTGCGGTCCCCGGTTTCCGCAGCGTTCTGATCGCCGGCACAATCGCGCTGGTTGCATGGCCGTTGGTGTTCGATGCCCCGTACGAGCTGCGCATTTTCACTCTGGGTGGAATCTATGCGCTGCTGGTGCTGGGCTATCAGTTCATCTTCGGTCGTGCGGGCGCGCTGGCGCTGACGCAGGGCGCCTTTTTCGGGCTGGGCGCCTACATCACCGGTATCCTCGGCGCGCGCTATGGCTGGACGTTCCCGGCGACGTTTCCGTTATCGATCCTGGCGCCGGTGGCTCTCGCGGCCCTGATCGCTATACCGGTTCTGCGCCTGGAATCGCATTTCTTTGCGCTCGCCACACTCGGCATCGCGCAGATTCTTCTGCTGCTCTGCCTTGCGGCCGAACCGTTCACCGGCGGCGCCAACGGAATTTCCGGCGTGCCCGGGATCATCGTTGCCGGCTATACGGTCGGGCGTGGCCTGCCGACGGTTGTTGTTGTGTGGAGCATTGTGACGCTTGGCGCGCTGCTGGCATGGCAGGCGATGCGGGGCCTCTACGGGCAGGCATTTCACATCATGCGTGTCAGCGAGACGGCGGCGCAGTCCATCGGTATCGACACCGGCCGTCTGCGCTTCACTGCATTTCTACTCAGCGCGGGATATGCCGGTGCGGCCGGCGCACTCTTCGTGCACACGCTCCGCGTGGTGTCACCGGAGGTGCTCGAGTTCAATGTCATGGTTGCCTGTCTCGCGATGGCTGTGGTTGGCGGACGTACACGGATATCAGGGGCAATCATCGGCGCGCTGCTGCTGGTGCATCTGCCGGAGTGGGCGCGCGTGCTCGAAGCCTATTACCTGATCGCCTATGGCGTGCTGCTGTTGGTGATGATCGTCCTGGTACCGGATGGATTGATGGGGGCATTGGAGAGGACGTGGAGCCGGATCGCTCCCCCTGCGAAACCACTCCCACCTATGCCGGTGCCGCTTGCTGTCCGCGTGCAGGCGACGAAGTTGATGGTGACTCCCGTATCAAAGCGCTTTGGCGGCGTGCAGGCGTTAAGCGATGTCGCATTGACCGTCGGCAGCGGTGAAATTCTCGGGTTGATCGGTCCCAATGGCTCGGGAAAAACCACCCTGATCAACATCATCACCGGCGTTACGGCGCCGGACAGCGGAAATATCCGTTTCGGCGGTCTCGATCTGACGTCCGCGTCTGCCTACACCGTTGCCCGGCGCGGCATCGCGCGAACATTCCAGAATGTTCTGCTGGTTCCCGACATGACGGTGCTCGACAATGTTGCTGTCGCGCGCGTGGCGCCGGAACAGATCGGCCTGCGCGCCGCTCTTGCGGAGACCGGCGGTGATACACGCCTCGGTCGTGCCCGTGGTCACGCCATGCATCTCCTCAAGACATTGGGGCTTGAAGATGCGGCGATGCAGCTGGCGGGAGGATTGCCTCTTGCCATCCAGCGTCGTGTTGAAATTGCACGCGCGCTGGCAACGGAGCCGCGTCTGCTGCTGCTGGACGAGCCGGCGGCCGGCCTGAGTGAGGCGGAGCAGGCTGATCTCGCGGCGCGTCTGCGCAGCCTGAACGACACCGGTCTCTCGCTGCTGATCGTCGAGCACAACCTGCCGTTCCTCAACGGTCTGGCCGAACGGCTGGTCTGTCTCGACGGCGGCCGGGTGATTGCCGAGGGGTTGCCTGATTTCGTGTGCCGCGACCGCCGGGTGCGCGAGGCCTATCTTGGTCGGAGCGCCGAATGACAGCGCTTCTCGACATCCAGGGGCTCACGGTTCGACACGCTCCCATCACGGCGGTCGACAATGTTACGCTTGTCGTGAAGCCGGGCGAGGCGGTAGCCCTGATCGGTGCCAATGGCGCCGGCAAGACCACGCTGCTGCAGGCGATTATGGGTTTCGCTACTGCCGCGGCCGGTGAAATCCGGTTTGGCGAGACGCGGCTGAACCGCCAGCCGACATCGGCGCGGGCACGGCTCGGCCTGGGCTACAGCCCAGAGCGCCGCCGTGTGTTTCCCGGGCTGACCGTTCGCGAGACATTGGCGCTGTCGAGCCGCCGCCACGGCGGCGATCTCACCGCAAAAATCTCGGAGATGTTCGATCTCTTTCCGCCGCTGGCCCAGCGGCAGGCTGTTCCGGGCGGTCAGCTCTCCGGCGGCGAGCAGCAGATGCTGGCCGTGGCGCGCGCCCTGATGACCGAGCCGAAACTGCTGCTGCTCGATGAGCCGTCGCTTGGCCTCTCCCCGCTGCTGGCGGAACAGGTGATGACGCGCATCCGGGACATCGTGGCGCGCGGGGCGGCGGTCTTGCTGGCGGAACAGAACGCCGGACAGGCGCTGGCGGTTGCCGACCGGGCCTATGCGATGCGGCTGGGGCGCATTGTGGGCGAGGGGACCGCAGCCGAATTACGCGCCGATACGAGCCTGTCGGCTACCCTGCTGGGCAGGTTGACACCTGCATGACATACTCGGGATAAGGTCACTTTTTTAAGCCTAGGTGGGGAAACATGGACGGCGATAAGCGTAATTTCCGGAGCGACGATATTGAGCGCCCGGTACCTTCGGAACCGAGCACGAAATCCTGGGGCAGCGATGGCGTCGCCGCCGTCCTCAAGCTGATCGATATTCCGTATGTCGCGCTGAATCCCGGCGCCAGCTATCGCGGTTTCCATGACAGCCTGGTGAACTATCTCGGCAACAAGGCGCCGCAGATGCTGCTGTGCCTGCACGAAGAGCACACCGTCGCCATCGCGCAGGGCTACGCCAAGATTACCGGCAAGCCGATGGCCGCCATCGTCCACAGCAATGTCGGTCTGATGCACGCTTCCATGGCGATCTTCAATGCATGGTGCGACCGCCAGCCGGTCATCTTGTTCGGCGCCACCGGCCCGGTCGACGCCGCCAAGCGCCGCCCCTGGATCGACTGGCTGCACACGACGCAGGACCAGGCGGGCATGATCCGCAACTTCATCAAATGGGATGCACAGCCGGCTTCGGTTGCCGCGGCGCAGGAAGCGGTGCTGCGCGCCAATCTGATCGCGCGCACGGCGCCCAAGGGCCCCGTCTACATCAACCTCGATGTCTCGCTGCAGGAGCAGGAGGTCAAGGAACTGCCGCCGACTCCCGACGTTTCCCGCTTTCAGCCGCCACCGTCGCCGGCGCCGACAGCCGAGCATGTTGAGCGTGCAGCCAAGATGCTGGTCGATGCCAAGAACCCGGTCATGTTCGTCGGGCGCTGCGGCCGCGACGAAGCGGCGTGGAAGGCGCGCATCGAACTCGCCGAGGCCATTGGCTGTAAGGTCGCGACCGATGTGAAGACCGGTTCGGTGTTCCCGTCGACACATCCGCTGCATGCGGCTGGCCCAATGGGCTTCGTGTCGCCGGCGGGCATGAAGATGATGGCGGAAGCCGACGTGATCCTCAGCCTCGACTGGATCGATCTCGGCGGTGCGCTGAAATCCTCCTATCCGGGTGGCAAGCCTGTCACCGCGAAGGTCATCCAGATCTCCATGGACCAGCATCTTCATACCGGCTGGAACATGGAGCATTTCGGTCTGCCGCCGGTCGACATTTCCATGCTCACGGAGCCGGATGCAGCCGTGCCGTCGTTGCTGGCCGCTATTCGCAGGCTTCGCCCGAAAGCGCCGGCACTGCCGACCAGCGGAGGAACCAAGGTTTCGCGTCCTCCCCTGTCCGATCTCGACAAGGCGACGATCATCGAAGTGCCCATGATCGCGACCACGCTCAAGGAGGCCGTTGGTAACGACAAGGTCACCTTGCTGAAGGTCCCGACGGCGTGGCGTTCCGATCTTTGGGACGTCGAGCATCCGCTGGATGCGCTGGGCGCTGATGGTGGTGCCGGCATCGGCTCCGGTCCCGGCCTCGCGGTCGGTGCAGCCTTGGCGTTGCGTGGCAAGGGACGTCTGCCGATCGCCGTGATGGGCGACGGCGATTTCTCGATGGGCATGTCCGCCATCTGGACGGCGGCGCATTACGAAATTCCGCTGATGTTCATCCTTGCGAACAACCGGTCGTACTTCAACGACGAGCTGCATCAGGACCGCGTCGCGCGCGAGCGCGGCCGCCCGCCAGAGAACCGCTGGATCGGCCAGGCAATCCGCGAACCCGATCTCGATTTCGCGACGATCGCACGCGGGCAGGGCTGCGTCGGCATCGGACCCGTTGAGGACCCGAAGAAGCTGCTCGCGGCGATCAAGGAAGGTGTCGCAGCGATGAAGTCGGGCAAGGTTGTCGTCATCGATGTCCGGGTTGCCACAGGTTACGACCCGAGCACGGCCAACTCGATCCTCAAGCGCGATTGAATCAAACATGGAGCGGCCCGCCTGCGGTTGACGCGGGCGGGCTGCTGTTTTTTTCATGCAGACATGGGCCGATATCAGCAAGTGGCGGAAGGAGCAGCGGGAAAAGCTGCTGCGTGAAAGGGTCGATGCGGGTGCGGGGCGTCGCGCCGAATGGAACGCCAGGATCGAGCAGATCCTGCGCGATCTGCTGCCGACCCTCGACGTCTTAAGTGTCGGCTTTTACTGGCCGTTCAAAGGCGAGTTCGACGCACGCAAGCTGGTGCGGGAACTCGTCGCCGCCGGAACGACCGTGGCCCTGCCGGCGGTCGTCGAAAAGAAAGGCCCGCTCGAGTTCCGGCGCTGGATGCCGGGGATCGAAATGGAAAGCGGGGTCTACAATATTCCGATCCCCAAGGCGCGCGATCTGGTGACGCCTGAACTGCTGCTGGCGCCGCTGGTCGGCTTTGATGCCCAGGGCTATCGGTTGGGCTATGGCGGTGGATATTTCGACCGTACGTTCGCGTCTTTGCCGAAAAAACCCTTCGGGCTTGGTATCGGCTATGAACTGTCGCGGCTGGAGACGATCTATCCGCAACAACACGACATTCCGATGGATGCCATCGTCACCGAGAACGGTACGACGATCCTGCGTCAGAAAACCTGAAGATTGTTGCTTAGCGGACGCCCGGTGTCGGGCGGCTGACGGTCTGGCTCGACGCGACCGGCAGGAACTGCGTGCTGAAGAAGCTGGCCGACCGCTGAAGCGCATCGGCCTGCGCCTTGCCACGGAAGAAGTGGCCCTGATCGGGGTACACGACAACTTCGTGCGGGATGCCGTGACTCTTGAGATACGTGCCGAGCGAGCGGGCACGCGAAACCGGGATCAGGTTGTCCTTGGCGCCATGCAGGGCCAGGGTCGGCGCCAGACGGTTATTCTCCGGCATGACGTTACCGCGCAGCGCGCCGGACATATTGACGACCGCCGTCACGCGATAATCGCGCGACGAGAGATTCAGCGCGTGGAAGCCGCCCAGCGACATCCCGAACACGCCGATGCGAGACGTATCGACATAGGGATTTTTCGCCATCGCTTCGAGGGCATCCTGCACGATCTGCTCCTGCGAGCGGAAATCGTTACGGATACTGTTTGCCGGTTTGGCTTCCGCCTTCGCGCCTTTTTTCTGCGCGGCCTTCTTGGGGGCGGGGGCGGTGGATTGCGTGGCCGCGAGATAGTGCGGCATGAAAGTGACGTAGCCGCGCTCGGCGAAAATTTCAGCGGCGCCGCGATAGAACGTGCCGTCGCCGATGCCGCTGGCGCCATGCAGGATCAGGACGGCCGGACGCTTGGCGTCGGTGTCGGGCCGCAGGACTTCCA
The DNA here is from genome assembly GCA_965279355.1 of Alphaproteobacteria bacterium. GTDB lineage: Bacteria > Pseudomonadota > Alphaproteobacteria > CACIAM-22H2 > CACIAM-22H2. Next base: position 4,042,221 of record OZ257155.1, read on the forward strand.
TGCGGACCTGGCGATTGTCGCTGGTGTAGCGCTCGTCGCTGCGGACCAGGGTCAGGCCGGTGAAGGACTGGCTGTCGCCGCCGTTAACCTTGTCGTCGGTCAGTTTGACCGGGCCCGCGAGATCGTGGTTCGGCTCGCCGGGGATCAGTTCAGCGGCAATCCGCTGCAATGCGGAAGAATTCTGGGGGATAATAACTGCTTCGACCGCTTCCACGGCAACATCAGTGGGCGTATCGCTGACCGGTGAGGGGTCGGTCGCGACCTGCTGTTCCTGTGAAACAACCGCCTCGGCCGGCTTATCGTCGGAGACGATCTCGGTGGCGGACAGGACCGCAGTCAGGAGCAGTATTAATTCAATCATGCCCCAAAATGGATAGAGGGGCGCTAAGGCTTTGTCAAAGCCGAAAAGATTTAAATGTACAAATTAACTAAAAATGATATGGCGAAAATAGAAGCGGATTCGAGGATCAAAGCAAGGATTTTAAGCCCTTTGGAAGCGCGCCCGATTCTGCAAAACCGGGAGTGCGATGGTGCGCCGCACGGCCGGATCGGCGGTGCTGCGCAGCACAACGTTGGGGACTGCATCGGTACGCGGCTCGCCTTCGATCGCGACAACGGTCCAGCGCAGATAGGGATGCGCCGACACGTAGAACGTGTCGCCGATGGCGACCGATGCGGACTCCATAACCCCCTCCGACATGCGGCGAGCGTAACGGGCCAGATCGACGACGGCAACCGCGCGGGATGACGCGCTGCGGTGGGGGTGGTATGTGCACCCGATCTTCGGGGACGGAAACCATGCGGATTGGAATTTTTGGCGTCGGCGCGATTGGCGGCTTCCTTGCGGCCATGCTCGCCGAAGCAGGGCATCGGATCAGTGTCGTGGCGCGCGGGGCGCATCTCGCTGCGTTGCGCAAGGATGGGCTGCGCTTCGAGATGAAGGACCGCACGCTGGTGAGCAAGCCCGCCGCGTCCGACAAACCCGCCGATCTCGGGCCGCAGGATTATGTGATGGTGGCGGTGAAGGCCCCTGCGATGCCATCGGTTGCCCGCGATCTGGCCCCGCTACTTGGTCCGGAGACGCCCATCGTTTCGGTGCTGAACGGCATTCCCTGGTGGTTCTTCAATGGTCTTGCCGGCCACACCGGTCGCCGCCTGCAGTCCGTCGATGCCGACGGCAGCCTCAACAGGATGATCGATCCGGCGCGTATTCTGGGTTGTGTGGTCCATGCCGGTTGTGCGGTGCCGGCCCCTGGCGTTGTGCGCCACACCGCGGGCAATCACCTGATCGTCGGCGAGGCCTGTGGCGGCCTGTCGGCGCGGGTGACCGCGCTGACCGACGCCCTGGCCGGCGCCGGCTTTAAGGCGGATGCCACGAAGAACATCCAGCAGGATATCTGGATGAAGTATCTCGGCAACATGAGCATGAACCCGGTCTCGGTACTGACCGGCGGGACACTGCGACAGATTGCGCGTGATCCGGGCGCGGCGAAAGTCTGCATCGACATGATGGAAGAAGCGGTGGCACTCGGCCGCAAATTCGATCTCGATCCCGGCATCTCGGTGCAGGAGCGGCTCGAGCTTGGCGCGCAGATCGGTGACTTCAAGACATCCATGCTGCAGGATTTCGAGAAAAACCGGCCGATGGAGATTGATGCGTTTCTCGGTGCTGCGCTTGAAATGGCGGAGATTGCCGGTGTTGAGGTGCCTGCGATCCGCACCGTCCACGGCCTGCTGGTCCAGAAGGCCCGCCTCGCGGGGCTCTATCCGGCAGCCTAGGCGTTCATTTGCCCGGATCGTAGGAGACGATGACCCGGCGCAGGTGGCTGTAGTTGGGATCGCGTTCCGGGATCGGCGCCATGGTCCATGTCCATTCGTCGTCGATGCGGGGGACCGCGACGTCGTAGATCGAACTATGCCGCTCCATCTCGATGCCGTGGCGATCTACGTGTCGCCACTCGATATCGGCGATCATGCAGACAGATGCCGTGCAGCGCGTGAGATCGTCGAGATGCGCCTGGGTCAGCGTCGCGGCATAAGTCGCCGCGTCGTTCGCCGCCTGCGGGCCGCGCTGCTTCTCGATCCATTCCACCGGCAGCACGCCGATCTGCGAGACCACATTCAGCGAAACCACCAGATCGACATCCCGCTCGAACAACCGTGCGAAGGGCCGCGGAGACGGCAATGTGGCAGCTTTGGTCGCATGCAGCGTTTCGATCGTGCCGGTGATGTCGGTGCTCAGCAGTTCGACATTGGAATATCGGCGGGCGGTCCATCGCACCGGCAGCGGGTGCAGCACGTCGACCAGGACCACCCGGTCGAACGCGCCAGCGAGTTCCGCCAGTGGGACGTCGAGCAGCCTGCCGGAGCCAATCACGATGGCCGTGCGGCGCTGCCTCGCCCGGCCGATGGACGTGATGATGGCGCGGCGGCTGCGGGCCAGATGTTCGGCCCAGGCGGCGCGGCAGCGCCGGTGCCGTGCGCCGATGGCGATCAGCTCATGGGCGTAGCGAAGGTCCCGTACCGCGGGCGCTATCGGCGTCGCCAGATATTCGAGCCATTCGAGAATCATGCGGGACGGTGGCGTCGCTGTCGACGCGGCCCTAGACTGCGGTTCATGTCCGCCCGTTCATCCGAAGAAACAGAGAACGCCATAACAGCGGTTGAATGCGTGCTTGAACAGAAAATAGAGCCCGATGTCGACAGCCAGGCACAATGTCAGGAGCGGCACCGCGACATAGCCGAAGAAGTAGATCGCCGCCCAGCGCGTGAAGCGCGGACCTTCGGCGACGACGCCCTTGATGGCGACCGGCTTGCGGAGGAAGGGAAGGCGAAAGGCCATTCCCGCCATGCTGCCGCACTTTACGCGGCGACGGAATAGCGCCGTGGCGGTGACCGTCGACTGGGAGGGCGCGAAGCCGGCGGACTGGGACAGGATTTTTGCCGCCCAGCCGCGCTCGACCCTCGAACAGAGCTGGGCCTATGGCGAAGCCGCCGCCGCGGCGCAGGGCCATCGCATCCGTCGCGGACTGCTGCGGCGGGGCCTGGAGGTGGTCGGCTGCGTGCAGGTTCTCGATGGATCGTTCTTCGGGTTGATACGGATTGTTGAAATCCTGCGCGGGCCGCTCTGGCTGCCGGATGTCGGTGCCGCCGACCGGCGCGACGGGCTGGTCGCCATCCGCGACAGCTTCTCGCTGCGCCGCCGCGAACTGCTGCTGCTGATGCCGGAACTAATCGACACGCCGGAGAACCGGGCCGTTCTGCGCGACGTGGGCATGCGTCAAATGATCACCGGCTATTCGTCGATCTGGCTGAATCTTGCGTCACCGGAAAAGCTGCGCGCCGCGATGGACGGCAAGTGGCGCAACGCGCTGCGCGGCGCCGAAGGCTCGAAACTGAAAGTGCAGATCGCGCGCGGTGGCCGGTCGCTGGACTGGCTGCTGGAGCAGCACGATGCGTTCCGTCGCAATCGCGGTTTCCGGGCGCCGTCGGGCTCCTTGATCCGATCCTTTATAGAAACGGTGCGGCGCAAATCGGATGTGATGATCGCGACGGCGGCGCTCGGCAGCGACACGGTCGCCGGCGCGCTGTTTCTCTGTCACGGCACGACGGCGACCTACTATGTCGGCTGGAGCGGTCCGCAGGGACGCGACAACGGAGCGCAAAACCTGCTGCTGTGGCGCGGGATCGAGGCGCTGCATGAGAACGGCATGAAGATGCTGGATCTCGGCGGCATCGATACGCGCCGGGCGCCGGGTGTCGCACGTTTCAAGCTCGGCCTGGGCGGCGAGGTCTTTACCCTTTCTGGGACGTGGCTCTAGAAAAACAAAACCCCGCGCGATGGCGGGGCGGGATCAGCGGAACGTGGGGAGCCTCAGATCGTGACGTCGACGCTCGATCCGCGGTCTTCGCCGCCTTCGGAAGACGAGAGCTGCGGACGGCTGCGCACCTTGAGGCCGTTATGGCCTTCGTCCTGACGCGTGTCGGCGGCACTTGAGGACTGGCGCGGGCCGGTCGAGACGCGCAGGTCGACGGAATTCTTGGCGGCCAGCGCCGTTGCCGGCATCGCGGCTTCGCGAAGGTCGTTCACCGGCCGCACGCCAAGCGTGTCGCGGTTGGCCAGCGAGGGCTGAACCACCGGACGGGCAAAGGCGTTAACGGGTGCGAAATCCATCGCCATGACAAACGCGGCTTTCTGCTCTGTTGTTCAACTACTTATATACCGTCCACGGCGGCCCGCTTCAATGGTGGAAACCCCCTAATCGGGTCAACACACTGGAATAAATAGCGGATTCCACCGTTTAGCACCGAGGGCAACCTTGACCTCGGGCATCCGGCTGCGCAGATTGGACATTATGATCCGCTTTCCCGTTCGTCCCGTTTCCGCAACGCTTGCCGTTGTGTCGCTGGCGCTGCTGCTGGTCGGCAGCGGCTGCTCGACCAATCCCGCGACCGGTCGCACCAGTTTCACCGGCTTCATGTCGCCGACCGAGGAAAAGAAAGTCGGCGCCGACGAGCATCCCAAGATCATCAAGGAATTCGGCGGCGAGTATTCCGATCCCAAGGTGAAGGCCTATGTGCAGCGGATCGGCGAGCAGGTCACCAAGGGGCCCGACCACGCCAACATCAAATATACCTTCACCGTTCTGAACAGCGATGTGGTCAATGCCTTCGCATTGCCCGGCGGTTTTGTCTATGTGACGCGCGGCCTGCTGTCGCTGGCGTCGACGGAAGCCGAACTGGCCGGCGTGCTGGGCCACGAAGCCGGCCATGTCGTCGCGCGCCACACGGCGGAACGCTACAGCGCCGCCGTGCTGTCGGAAGGCGCGGTCACCATCGGTGCCACGCTGCTCTCCATTCTGACCGGCAGTTCGGCCGCGGGCCAGGCTGCTGGGCAGCTCGGTGGCGCAGGGGCCGGCATGTATCTCGCCGGTTATTCCCGCAGCCAGGAAACCGAAGCGGACCGGCTGGGCGTGCGCTATCTCGTTCAAGGCGGCTACGACGACGAGGCGATGGCGTCGTTCCTCTCGAAGCTGCAGGCCGAAAGCGCGCTGGCCGCCGAGATATCGGGACGCCCCGGCGCCGAGAACGAATTCAGCGTCATGCAGACCCATCCGCGCACGGCCGATCGCGTCCAGGATGCGATTGCCGAAGCCAAGCGCGAAGGGCTCGACCTGAAGAACCCGCGCGTCGGCGCCGACGATCACCTGAATGCCATCAATGGCATGAGCTGGGGCGGCGACCGCGACAGCGGCTGGGTCCGCGATCGCCTGTTCATTCATCCGGGTTTGCGCTTCCGCTTTGAAGTGCCGCAAGGCTTTCAGGTGGTCAACGGCGAGAGCAGCGTGACCGCCGCCGGGCCGGATAAGTCCCGCATCATCTTCAGCGTGGTTCCGCAGCAGGCTGCCGGGACCCAGGCGCCGATCGAATATCTGCGCAAGGTCACTTTCGAGAAGTCTCCACTTCAGGGCATCGAGGCCATCGAGATCAACGGCCTGACGGCCGCGACGGGAAATATCCGCGCCACCACCAATGCCGGCGCGATGGATATCCGCGTCGTCGCGGTTCGCGCGGAAACGCGTATGTATCGTTTTCTATTCATTTCGCCGCAGGCCCGCGCCGCGGAACTCAGCACGCCGTTTCGTCAGACGACCTATTCTTTCCGCTCGCTGACTGCACAGGAGGCACAGGCGGCCCAACCGCCGCGCATCCGCGTCGTGACAGTGGGAGCAAACGATACGGTTGAGAGTATGGCCCGCCGCATGTCCATTCAGGATCGCGCGGCTCAGCGGTTTCGCGTGCTCAACGGACTGGCGGCGAACGAGCAGTCACGCGCCGGAACGCGCGTGAAGATTATCGCCGACTAACGGTCGTCCGCTTAAACGTCTTGAGCGAGACGCAGGCCCGAGAACTGCCAGCGCGCCGACGGCGGGAAGAAATTGCGATAGGTCGACCGCAGATGTGATTGCGGCGTGGCGCAGGACCCGCCGCGCAACACCATCTGATTGGCCATGAACTTCCCGTTATACTCGCCAAGCGCGCCGTCCGTGGTGCGGAAGCCGGGATAGGGCGAATACGGCGAGAGCGTCCATTCCCAGACGTCGCCGAACATCTGCTGCAGGCCGCCGCAATCGCTGGATGCGGGACGCGGATGCAGCGCATCGCTTTCCAGAAGATTGCCCTCGACGGCGAGCCCGGCGGCGGCGACTTCCCATTCCGCTTCCGTCGGCAGGCGTTTGCCGGCCCAGCGGGCATAGGCATCGGCTTCGTAGAAGCTGACATGTGTGACCGGGGCGTTGGGGTTCACGGGACGCAGGCCGCCGAGGGTAAATTCGCTCCAGCCGCCATCGGTCTGATGCCAGTAGAGCGGCGAATCCCAGCGGTCGGTCTGAACCGTGTGCCAGCCATCCGACAGCCATAGTGTCGCGGTCGTGTAGCCGCCGTTGGCCATGAAGGCCTGCCACTCGCGATTGGTCACCGGCCTGTTAGCGAGCTTGAATTCGTTCGCCCAGACCTTGTGGCGCGGCTGCTCGTTGTCGAAACAGAAATCGCCGCCGTCGTAACCGATTTCGCGGATGCCGGCGGGAAAACCCTGGAATGACAGATCCGACGCGACACCGACCGCTACAACCGGAAGGTTGCGATAAACCGGAAAAAGCGAATTCAGCGACAGCAGATGCTTCACATCGGTGACGATCAGCTCCTGGTGCTGCTGTTCGTGATGACAGCCCAGCACCACGAGTGAGGCGATCTCGGCGGAGACATCGCCTGTCAGCAACGCAGCGATGGCTTCGTCCACGTGACGGCGATAGCGCAGCACGTCGGCGAGGCTCGGTCGCGTCAACAGGCCGCGATCTGGGCGGGGATGCCGTTCGCCCAGCGATTCGTAGTAGGAGTTGAACAGGAAGTGATAGTGCGGATCGAACTCGCGATACGCTTCCGTATGCGGCTTCAGGATGAAGCTCTCGAAGAACCAGGTCGTATGCGCGAGGTGCCACTTGGTCGGGCTGGTCAGCAGCATCGACTGGGCCTGCTGGTCCTCCGGGCTAAGGGGGGCGGCAAGCGCCGTCGTTGTCGCGCGCACGGCGCGAAATTGCGCCGCAAGTGACGCGTCTGCATTATCCCTGGTTTTCAGTCCGGTCTGCGCCATGAAAGCCTTCACGGGTATAACGACGGAACGAGGCTAATGCTCCGGCGGAGTTTGGCAAGCTTCTTCGGCATTACGTCGTGAAATCGGGGATCGCTCGCCCGATCAGTCCGAAGACGAACACACCGCCCAGCTCCGGCGGTGCGTGCACGAAGAAGCGGCCTTCGCCGAGGTCGTTTGTCGTGAAGCCTTCCATTTCCAGCTTCGTTCGGGCAACGGCCGGGTTGCCGCAGTCGAGGACGGGGCCGGCGAGCCACGGCAAGGATGGCGGCTGGATCTTGAAGACCCGCTGTACGCGATCCGGATCGAGATAGATCAGGTCGCCGCGTGCCGTGCGCACCACCGGGACAGGGCCGGCGCTGGGTGTGATCCCGAGGAGTTTGCCATGCGCGGCGGCGATCTCTGCCGGATTGGCAACGCAATAGAGCGCCGCCGCCAGGCCGAAGGCGCGGTTGGGATGATCCAGCCAGCGCTGTTGCCAGAGCAATTCCGGCGTCTTCTGCTGCACGAACTGCAGGCCGCCATGGTTGTTGCCGCTTTCGCCTGAGACGCGCGCGATATTCGTCTGCTGCTCGCCGTCAGGTGTGCCGATCGCGCGCCGCATCGGCGCCGCCGCCGGCGGATCGAAGCCGGCGGCTATCAGGCGCGCGCGTTCGGCCTCGGCATCGGCGGTGCCCATAAGGACGGAGTGGGCGCCAACATAGCGCGCCATCGATTTGCGCAAAGACACCGAGTGCGGTGTATCGCCGGCGGGTGTCAGGAAACCGAGATAGCCCCGGCGGAACATCGTGCAGTGATTGCCGCCGCCATCAGGCTTCGTTGCGCCGTCGCCCGAGCGCTGCACATAGGAGGAGAAGGGCGTCGGCGTGAAACCCATGCGGGTGAGGGCGCGCTCTGCGGCCTGCTCGTCAGGCACGAAATATGTCAGGTGATCGATATTGACCGTGCCCGGTTCGGGAATCTGACAGCGGGCGATATAGTCGTTCTTCCAGGCGGCGCTCATTTTGTTACCCAACCCTAGAGCTTGATCCAGGTCAACTCGTGCTTGTTGTGATGCAGATGGAGCAGCCGCGATCCCGGAATGGCGGCGAAGGCCGCGGCCGTGCTGTGGTCTGTCTCGCCCTGGAATTTCAGCGTGCAGACGAACCGCTTCGCCAGACCGCTGGCCATCCAGCGTTGGACAAGAGTCAGCAGGCGTGCGGGATAACAGATGATGTCGGAACACAGCCAGTCGACCGGACCGACGGCAGCCGGTTCGAGCGCGAAGGCGCTTTGCTGGCGGAATTCGAGGCGCGGTAACTTTGCAATCTTTGGATCGAGCGGCGCCTTGTCGACCGCGATCACCCGCGCCCCGGTTTCGTGCAGCACCCAGCTCCAGCCGCCGGGCGTGGCGCCGAGATCGACGCAGAGCTCGCCCGCTTGTGGCCGCACGCCGGCCAGGGTGAACGCTTCCCAGAGTTTCAGGTAGGCACGATTGGGTGGTGTGGTCTTGTCTTCGGCGAATTCGACTTCGCCATGCCGAAACGGGCTGGAGCAACGCGGCGATGCCAGGATCGTGTCGGCATCGAGCAACGTCCACGACCCGAGCGGTGCTTTTGGCACCTCGCCGGGAAAGATAAACGGTTTCGACTTGATCGGCGGCAACTGCGCCTCGATCAGCTTGGCGCGGCCGTGCAGAGTGAATGCGTAGAGCGCCCAGTTGCGCTGCATCGCGCGCAAGGCCTTGGCGCCGTCGCCGATGGAGCGGATTGGCAGCCGCACCGGGTCGAACCAGATATTCTGCGCCCATGCGGACGGGCGCGGCGGGCCGGCGGCGAGAACGAGGCGGCCATGAACTTCGGCAATGTCGCCCAGTTCCTTGATGACATCGGCCAGCGTGTCTTCGGTCGCGAGATAGCCGGTCATGCCAGTTGGCGGCGCGAACTCCGGCATGTCGCCCACGATCAGGGCGCTATCAGCAGGTCGTGGATGTCCTGCCAGGATTCAGGCGTTGGCGCGCTCAGCAGTGGACCCATGTGCCGGCGCGGCGTGTAGGGCACGACTTCGGCTTTTCCCCCGTCGAGGAAACCCGACACACCCCCGGCTTCGCGATAGAGCAGGATTCCGGCCGCATGATCCCAGGGCTGAACGCGGCGACCGAACATCGTGTAGTCGATCCGGTCTTCGACCAGGCCCAGATATTCCTGCGCGGCGCTTTTGGTCGAGGACAGCGTGCCAATGCGGTCGCTCTGGCGCAGCAGATCGTGAATGCGCCCGCGCTCGCCAAGGCGGCCGGATGCCGTGCCGCGCATCTGCTTGAGGGGCTTCGCCGGGTTGGCGCGCGCCCGCGTGCGGTTACCGTCCTTGTCGACCAGCCAGGCACCCGTCCCGGCCTGGGCCATCGCCATGACGCCCCGTACGGGGTCGAGAATCCAGCCGCCGTCCAGCCGGTCTCCGGTGACCAGGGCCACCATCACGGCGAAACGCGGATCGGCATTGGCAAAGTTCTGGGTACCGTCCACGGGATCGATGATCCAGACGGGCAGGTTGCTATCGAGATGGCGGAAGATCGTGGGATTGTCGGCGGCCGCTTCCTCGCCCAGTACCAGCGAGCCCGGCAGCATCGCCGCAAGGGCAGGCGTCAGCGCCTTCTCCGCCTCGATATCGGCGATTGTGACAAGGCTCCCGGCCCCCTTGTCGCGGATTTCATGATTGGCAAGGCGGCGAAACCGGGGCATCACGAACTCGTCCGCCACGCGGCGCATCAACGCCGCCACCGCTTCTGCATCGACTGTTGTCATGCCTGCTTATAGCACGGGTGATGGCTTTGGGTGGGAGAGGGGGAAAGAAGCAAAAAGCCATATGTCTGTTTCTTGCCACCGCCATCGCCACCGCAGACACTCCCGCCTGCCGCAGGGGCGGTGGGACGAGTCGCGAGGTGAGATGATGGCGTGGGTATGGTTGGCGCTGGCGGGCGCCGCTGAGATCGGGTGGATGGTCGGGTTGAAATATTCCGACGGCTTCACCCGCATTGTCTGGTCGGCGGTTACGCTCGCGGCGATGGGCCTGAGCCTGGTCTTTCTGTCTTTCGCGACCCGGACGATCCCGATGGGCACGGCCTATGCCGTATGGACCGGGATCGGCGCAGCGGGGATCGCCGTCATCGGGATCCTGTTCTTCGGCGAGCCGCGGACGGCGCTGCGCATCGCCTGTATCGGCCTTGTGGTGCTCGGCGTCGTCGGCCTCAAGTTCGCGAGTCTGTGACCTTCGCTAGCATCGTGCGATAAGCCGACAGCGCCTCGTCGCCGAAGCAGCAAAAGATTACATTCGGCCTGTCGCGCCCCTCCAGTCCCCGGGCGACCGTCGTGACGGCGATCACCGTCGCAGGCTCAAGGGGAAACCGATAAACCCCGGTGCTGATGGCCGGAAAGGCAATGCTGCGCAGACCGTGGTGCGCGGCGAGGGCGAGAGATTTCCGGTAGCACGACGCCAGAAGTGCATGCTCGTTGTGCGTTCCGCCTTGCCAGACCGGTCCGACCGTATGGATGATGTGTCGTGCCTTAAGCCGGTAGCCGCGGGTGATTTTGGCGTCGCCGGTCGGACATCCGCCGAGGGTGCGGCATTCGGCGAGGAGATCAGGCCCGGCGGCGCGGTGGATGGCGCCGTCGACACCGCCGCCGCCCAGCAGCGTTTCGTTCGCCGCGTTGACGATGGCGTCGACGTCGAGCGTTGTAATGTCGCCCTGGACTGCCGACAGCTTCGCCCGCATCGCGTGGCTCCTAGTCGATGCGGAAATTCCGCAGCCGCACCGTCTCGCCCAGCATCTCCACGACGACGGGCGCCAGGGAAACGAGGGTCGCGACCTCGTCATATGGGGCGCCGATATAGCTGGCTTCGCCCTGCCATAGCCGCTGGCCGTTGCGCGGATCGTTGATCATAGCCCGCACCACATAGCGGATCGTGCCGGAGCCGCCGCTGCTGCTGCGCCGTCCGGTGGTCAGGCTGTCCTGGGTCGTCGACCACAGGTTCATCCGTATCCGTTTGTCCCAATTGTTCCCCTGCGCCTGGCCAAGTGTCGGGCCTTCGTTGGATTCCGACAGGCTTTCCACCTCCGTCTCGAAGGTGAAACGAAGCGCGGTATTGTCGTCGCTGATCTTGATCCCGCGGCGCGACAGGGCGTCGGTGAATCCGGATTTGACCTTCAGGTTGGTCGGATAGTCGTCCCAAGGCCGGACGATCATCGGCATGCCGACTGGCAGTGGTCCATAGGAGGACGCGGTCGCGCGGCCGGGCGAGGTGGGATCGGGCTCGCTTTGTGCGTAGAGGGCGGAGGCAGAAGCCAGGAGACTGCCTGTCATCGCCAAAACTGCCATGAATTTCAGCATTCTATGGGCCTCCACTGACTCCGACTATACCGGTAAATAGGTACCGGTGCCATGAGGTGAATTGACGGCGGGTCCTCCGGGTTTCTATGGTGGCGCCCCGCAGTCACGAGCGTGCGAAGCCTCTCGATGAAACCAGCCGATCTCGAACAGAACGCCCGCAAGGCAAGCGCGCTGCTCAAGGCCATGGCCAATGAGCGCCGGCTGCTGATCCTCTGCCATCTGGCGGAGGGCGAGAAATCGGTGGGTGAACTTGAGGCGCTGGTCGATCTTGGCCAATCGGCGCTGTCGCAGCATCTGGCGCGTCTTCGGCGCGACGGGCTGGTGTCTACCCGGCGCGCGGCGCAGACAATCTATTATTCGCTCGCGGGACGGGAAGCAGGGGCCATTATGGAAACCCTGTACGGACTGTTCTGCGAGCCGGTAAAAGCGCCCCTGCCGCCGGTTCCGGGGCGCCGCGTCGAAGCTTGAGCCCGGCCTGCCGCGCGGATTATTCCGCCGCCGCCCCTTCCGCCGCTTTGTGATGGTCCTGCAGCGACGCGAGCTTCTTGGCGATCGTGTTTATCGGCTTTGTGTAGTTCGCCAGTAGCAAGTAGAGCGCGGGTATGACGTAGGACGTCAGGGCCGTGGCCCCCGCGACACCGCCGATGATCACCCAGCCGATTGCCGAGCGGCTTTCGGCGCCGGCACCGGTGGCGATAGCCAGCGGAACCGCGCCGAAGATCGTCGCAATCGATGTCATCAGGATCGGCCGCAGGCGGACGACCGACGCTTCCAGCACGGCGTCGTGGATATTCCGTCCCTCGTCGCGAAGCTGGTTCGAGAATTCGACGATCAGGATGCCGTTCTTTGCCATCAGGCCGATCAGCAGGATCATGCCGATCTGGCTGTAGACGTTGAGCGTGATCCCCGTGAGATAGAGCGCCGCGAAGCCGCCGGTCAGGGCCAGCGGCACCGCCAGCATGATGATGAGCGGGTGGATCCAGCTTTCGAACTGGGCGGCGAGCACCAGGAAGACGACGATCAGCGCCAGGGCGAATGTGATGTAGAGGCTGCTGGACGATTCTTTGAACTCGCGGCTCTGGCCGTTATAGGAAATCCGCACTTCCGGCGGCAGCACCTCGATCGCGAACTGCTCCATCTTGTCGAGCGCTTCGGAGATGGTGAAGCCCGGCGCCAGCGATGCCTGCAGCGTGATCGACCGCAGGCGGTCGACGCGTGTCAGGTCCTGCGGTCCGGCCGTTTCGGCGAACGAGACAAGGTTCGACAGCGGGATAAGCTGGCCGGTGGTTGCGGACCGCACGAAGATATTGGTCATGTCGCGGGGCGATGCGCGATCTTCACTGCGCGCCTGGATAATGACTTTGTATTCCTCGCCACGATCGACATAGGTGTTCAGCTCGCGCGAGCCGAACATCGTTTCCAGTGTCCGGCCGATCGTGTCGATACCGATGCCGAGATCGGCCGCCTTCGAGCGGTCGATGCGGACGCGGACTTCCGGCTTGTTCTCGCGATGATTGGAATCCGGATTCACGAAGCGCGGGTCCTGGCGCATCTTTTCGAACATGCGATCGCGCCAGTCGCGGAGCGTTTCGTAGTCAGCGCCGGCGATCACGAACTGGATCGGTGCCGCAAAGCCGCGCAGACCGAGCGACGGCGGATTAAGGGCGAACGCACGGACGCCGGGCACGGCGAGCACGCGCGGTAAGACTTCCTGCGTGATTTCCTGCTGCTTGCGGGTGCGGTCATTCCATGGCTTGAGGCGCAGGGACATCGTTGCGGCATTCACCGGTGCGGGTCGCTGGAAGCCGGGAGCGATATTGCTCATGATCGCCATGGCAACGCCGCTATCGACGTAAGGGCGCAGGATCTGCTCAATCCGGGCCACCTGGTTTCGCGTGTATTCGAGGCTGGCGCCTTCGGGCGCGGTCACCTGGACGATGACGACACCGCGATCTTCCGTCGGGGCGAACTCTTTCGGCAGCGCTGCCCAGAGTGCGTAAGCAAGAACCGAAATCACGCCACCGACAGCGAGCACGATTATCGGTGCCCCCAGGGCGGCTCGCAGGCTTCTGCGATAGCCGTTGTTGATCGCCTCGAAGACGCGCTCTGTGATCTTGTAGAGACGTCCTTCCTCGCTGTGCTCCTTCAGCAGTTTCGAGCACAGCATCGGTGTCAGGGTCAGCGCGACGAGGCCGGAAAACAGCACGGCGCTGGCCAGCGCGATGCCGAATTCGGCGAAGAGACGGCCGGTATTGCCGTCCATGAACGACAGCGGCAGGAAGACGGCGGCGAGTGTCGCGGTTGTCGCGATCACGGCGAAGGAAATTTGTCGGGCGCCCAGCACCGAGGCCAGCAGCGGCGGCTCTCCGAGCTCGATACGGCGATGGATGTTCTCCAGCACCACGATCGCATCGTCGACGACGATGCCGATCGCCAGCACGTAGGCTAGCAGGGTCAGCACGTTGATCGAGAAGCCGAAGGCCGACATCACCATGAAGGTCGCGATGATCGACACCGGAATGGCAACGGCGGGAATGAGCGTCGCGCGCCACGACCGCAGGAACACAAAGATGACGCCGACGACCAGCGACATGCCGATGGCCAGCGCGTGATAGACCTCGTAGAGCGACTGTTTAACGAAAAGAGATTCGTCGTAGATGACGCCGTACTGGAGTTCCGCCGGCATCGAGCCGCGCAGCCGTTCCATCTCCGCTTTGCCGCCGTCGGCGACATCCAGCGTGTTGGCGGTCGACTGGCGCACCAGGCCGACGCCGACGGCGGTACGGCCCGTGGCGCGCATCTCGCTGCGGATGTCTTCCGGGGCCACTTCGATCTTGGCGACTTCGCCAAGGCGGATCGGATAGCCGCTGCGCATCGTGATGACCACCTGGCCGAATTCTTCCGGCGTCTTCAGGCGGGAATCCGTCTTCAGCGTGAATTCGCGGGCCGAGCTTTCGAGACGGCCGGCCGGGAGTTCGACGTTCTGACGGCGCACCGCGGTCTCGACGTCCTCGACCGTCAGATTGCGGGCCGCGAGCGCCTTGCGGTCGAGCCAGATGCGCATGGAATAGCGGCGTTCGCCGGCGATGGTCACCGAGGCCACGCCGGGCACGATCGACAGGCGGTCGACCAGATTGCGGCGCGCGTAATCGGTAAGCTGCATCTGGGTCATCGTGTCGCTGGACAGCGAGAACCACAGGATCGGGAAGGCGTCGGAATCGACCTTGCTGATGATCGGCAGATCCGCATCCGTCGGCAGGCGCGAGAGGATACGTCCGATGCGGTCGCGCACGTCGGAGGCGGCGGCATCAATGTCGCGGCTGATCCGGAACTCGATGTTCACCTGGCTGCGCTCTTCGCGGCTGATCGAGGTGATGCGGCGTACGCCTTCGATGCCGGCGATGGCGCTTTCGACGAGTTCGGTGATGCGGCTTTCGATGACTTCGTTGCTGGCGCCCTTGTAGACGGTCGCCACGGAAACGATCGGCGTGTCGATCTGCGGATACTCGCGGATCGGCAGTTTCATGAAGGAAGTCAGGCCCAGCACCACGAGCATGAGGCTGACGACCGCCGCAAAGACGGGCCGCTTGATCGAAACGTCTGACAGAACCATCGCGCTACCTCGGATACTGGCCGGGCGACGGCCCGGTGACTGTGCTTATCGGGCCGTTGATGCGAACTCAGGAGGTCGGGCGCAGCGGCTGCGGATTGACCAGCTGGTTGTGGCGGATCTTCTGGATGCCGCGGGCGACGACCGTGTCGCCGGCTTTCAGCCCGTCCGCGACCTCGACTTCGCCGGAGAAGCGCTGGCCGAGCCTGACTTCGCGCCGCTCGACGCGGTTGTCCTTGATGACGAACACAAACTGCTTGGCGCCTTCGGCGAGCAGCGCATCTTCAGGCACCATGACGGCGTTCTCGCGGGTGTCCAGCACGACTTCCACGGACAGGAACATGCCGGGCCTCAGCGCTTCGTCGCTGTTGTCGAACAGCGCGTTGACCTTGACCGCGCGGGTGGTGGGGTCGACGCGAGTGTCGATCGCCGTGACCCGTCCCTTGAAGGTGCGGTCGGAGTAAGCGGAGCTGCGCGCGGCAACTTCCTGATCCATCTTCAGGCGGCCGAGATAGATTTCCGGCACCGCGAAGTCGACCTTGATCTTGGAAATGTCGTCGAGCGTGGTAATGACGGAGCCCGGCTGCACCAGCGCGCCAAGGCTGACCTGGCGGAGGCCGACGCGGCCGGCGAACGGCGCATGGATGCGGACATCGTCGAGGCGGGCATCGACGGCGCGGATACGCGCCTCGGCCGAGCGGATTCGGCCTTCGGCGGCGCGGTGCAGGGCGTCGAGCTGGTCGAATTGCGCTTCGGAGACGTTGCCGGTCGAACGCAACTGTTTGGCGCGGTCAAGCCGCTGCTTTACTTCGTCGCGGGTGGCGCGGGCCTGGTCGAGATCGGCGCGCGAGCCTTCGAGATCGGCGCGGCGTTCTTTGTTCTCCAATTCGATCAGGGTCTGGTTCGCGTTGACGCGCTGGCCTTCCTCGAAGGAGATGATGGCGACGTTGCCGGCCTGTTTGGCGGTAATGGTGACGGATTCATTGGCGCGCGCGGTGCCGACAGATTCGCTGCGCTCGGTGACCGTGGTGCCGCGGATCGTGACGACTTCGACCATCGGGGCCGGACCGGTGCGGGCCGCCGGGACCGAAGCATTGACCGAGGCCTGGTCACGCCAGAGATACCAGCCGCCGGCGCCGACACAGGCGATGGCGAGAACGATGACTGCTTGCGTTGCTGTTCGCATCGAACAAAACCTTTCACGCGCTGGCGGAAGCCGTTTGTCCCAGCCAGCGTACCCCCCAATATTATCCTTGGATAATAACTGCTCGGCCCACCCCGTGGAAGCGTCGCGGCCTACCCGGCGATGCAATCTGCGTGCAAATTAACGTTAACGGGCGGTTGCTTGGGCGAAACCCGGCCTGCCACTATGCACGTCCGGCAACCTGGCTTCCTGCGCACCGTCTCTCCGACGAACGAGGTATTTGTGACAACGCTTCTGGTCACCCATCCCGCCTGTATCGACCACGATCCCGGCCAGTTTCACCCGGAACGGCCCGACCGGCTGCGGGCAGTGCTGGCCGCCCTGTCCGCCGATGAGTTCAAGGGCCTGGAGCGGGCCTCCGCGCCGATCGCGACCGACGCGCAGCTGGCCTTGTGCCATCCGCAGAGCCAGATCGAGGCGGTGATGGGGACGATCCCGCCGCAGGGGCGGCAGCATCTTGACGGCGACACGGCGGTCAGCCCGGGTTCCGGCGAGGCGGCGTTGCGGGCGGCAGGCGCAGTGGTGGCGGCGGTCGACGCGGTGTGCACCGGCAAGGTGAAGAACGCCTTCTGCGCGGTCCGGCCGCCGGGACACCACGCCGAGGCCGACCAGGCGATGGGCTTCTGCCTCTTCAACAACGTCGCGGTCGGCGCCGTCCACGCCCGGAAAATGCATGGATTATCGAGGGTTGCGGTGATCGATTTCGACGTCCATCACGGCAACGGGACCCAGCACCTGTTCGAGCGCGATCCGCATCTCTTCTATGCGTCGTCGCATCAGTGGCCGTTCTATCCCGGCACCGGCAGCGAGATGGAGAAGGGGGTCGGCAATATCGTCAACGCGCCGCTCAACGCCCATAGCGGCGGCCTCGAATTCCGCGATGCCTTCACCCGCAAGATCCTGCCGGCGCTGGATAAATTCGCGCCCGAGCTGGTCATCATCTCGGCCGGGTTCGACGCCCATGAGGACGACCCCCTGGCCAGCCTGCGCCTCCATGAGGAGGACTATGAATGGGTCACCGCGGCCCTTGCCGAGGTCGCCCGGACCCATGCCGGGGGCAGGCTCGTCTCGGCGCTGGAAGGCGGGTACGACCTGCAGGCGCTGGCCTCGTCCTCGGCCGCCCATGTGCGGGCGCTGATGCAGGCATGACGCCCAAAACAGCGGATTGCGATCATTGGAATTGCCAAACAAATCGGCAGGTTGGAAGTCGGACCCCGGACTGGTGTAGATAATAGAGACAGAGAGCAAGGCGACACGGCAAAGCCGGCGCCTCACGAGGGAGGAAACCATGACGAAGACTTTCACGCCCCTGAGCCGCCGCAAGGTTTTGGCAGGCGGTGTTGCCGCCGGCGCCCTGATCACCGCTGACTCCCTTAGGGCCCAGACCGCGTTCACCCCCGATCCCGTCGACCTTGCCGCCGCGAAGAAGGAGGGCAAGGTCGTCTGGTACACTTCGACCCCGATCGAGGCCGCGCAGAAGATCGGCAAGCTCTTCGAGGAGCAGACCGGCATAAGGGTCGAGCTGTTCCGCTCCGGCGGCACCGCGGTGCTCCGCCGCTTTACCCAGGAGATCGAGGCAGGGCGCGTCGCCGTCGACCTGCTGACGACATCCGATCCCGCCGCGACCGCGCTGCTCGCCAAGCGCGGCATCTTCACCCCGTTCCGCCCGAAAAATTTCGACAAGATTCCTGAGGCCGGCAAGGATGCGCAGGGGATGTACATCGCCCAGCGCCTCAACATGCTCTGCATGTTCGCACGCGAGGACAAGGTCGCCGCCGCCGATATGCCCAAGGCGTGGACCGATCTCACCAACCGCAAGTACAAGGGGCAGATGGTGATGCCCGATCCGTCCTTCACCGCGCTGCAGCTGATGGTGGTCGGCACGCTTGCCAAGAAATACGGCTGGGATTTCTACGAGAAGCTGCGCGCCAACGACACGATGATTGTCCAGGGCCACCAGCAGGTCTCCGACATGCTCAAGCGCGGCGAGCGCATCATCGCCGCCGAAGGTCTCGACTCCTACGCCTATGACGACCGCAAGGCCGGCCACAAGATCGCGACCATCTATCCGACCGACGGCACTTTCGTGGTTCCGTCGCCGACGGCGGTGGTGAAAGGCGGGCCGAACCCCAATGCCGGCAAGGCGCTGGCCGAGTTCATGATCGGCGATGTGGTGCAGCGCATGTTCCCCGAAGACGGCCATTACGCGGCGCGCATCGATGCGCAGGCGCCGGCGGGTAACCCGGCGCTGGCGAACATGTCGCTGATCTCCGTCGACTACGATTATATCGAGCGCGAGACACGGGCGATCAAGGACCGCTTCAACGAGATCTTCTCCTGAACGCTGATCTTCGGGCGTAAAGCACGGACTGACTGACCATGGCTGTCGCTGCCGGCGCCGTCGTCCTGCGCGCCGACCGATCCTCGCTCAGGCTGGAACATCTGGTGATGGGGGCGGCGGTCATCGCTCTCATCGTGCTGGTCGTGCTGCCGATCGCGGCGCTGATCCTCGGTAGTATCTCCGCCGACGGCGAGGTGTCGCTGGGCAACTTCATCCGCGCCATCGAGCGGCGTCTCTACTATCAGGCGCTCTTCAACTCTTTGGTGCTCGGCGCATGGACGGGATTGTTCAGCGTGCTGCTGGGCCTTCCGCTTGCCTGGGCGGTGAGCCGCACCAACACGCCGGGCAAGGGTTTCCTGCGGCTGACCGCCAGCCTCTCTTATCTGACGCCGCCGTTCCTCACCGCCATCGCGTTTGTGAACCTGTTCGGCCCCAATGCCGGCCTGATCAACCAGTTCACGCGCGACGTGCTCGGCATGCCGTTCCTCGGCTTCAACATCTTCTCCATGCCGGGACTGGTTCTGGTGACGGTGCTGCACACATTTCCCTTCGTCTATCTGCTGGCGGTAAGCGCGCTGGACTCAGTCGATGCCTCGTATGAAGAGTCGGCGCAGATTCTGGGCGCGGGTCCATGGCGAACCGCGTTGACCGTCACCGCACCTTTGGTCGCACCGGCCGTCCTCTCCGGCACGCTGATCGCCTTTGTCAACGCCATCGCGCTGTTCGGCTCGCAGGCGATCATCGGTGTGCCGGGCCGCATCTACACTTTGCCGACCCGCATCTACGCGCTGTTCGACTATCCGCCGCAATACGGCCTCGCCTCGGCGCTGTCGCTGATTTTCGTCGCCATCACCGTGCTGGCCTTGTGGCTGCAGCGCGTCTATCTCGCGCGCCGGTCCTACGTGACCCTGGGCGGCAAGGGCAGCCGGCCGCAGCAGGTCGATCTCGGCCTCGCGCGCTGGATCGTCTTCGGCTTCGGCGCCGCCGTCTTCATCGTCGCGGTGGTGACGCCTTATGCGGCGCTGATCGGTGTGTCGCTGGTGAAGTCGGTCGGCCTGCCGTTCTGGGAGAACCTGACGCTGCAGCATTACCGCTTCGTGCTGTTCGAATACGACGTGACGCAGCGCGCCATCACCAACAGCTTCATCCTGTCGGCGGCGGCGGCGACGCTTGCGGTGCTGATCGGCGGCATCATCGGCTGGATCGACCTGCGCACCACCATCATCGGCCGCAAGCTGCTGGACTATATTTCTCTCGTACCATTGGGGCTGCCCGGCATCGTCATGGCGGTGGCGCTGATCCAGTTCTGGCTCAGCACGCCGCTGCCGCTCTATGGCACGCTGGCGATCCTGCTGCTGGCCTACACCGCGCGCTACATCCCGTTTGGCGTGCGTTCCGCCAACGCCGCGCTGCGTCAGATCGATCCGTCGCTGGAGGAAAGTGCGCGCACCCTTGGTGCGTCCTGGAGCATGACCATGCGCCACATCACCTTTCCGCTGATCCGCCCCGGCCTGTTCGCCGGCTGGCTGCTGGTCTTTGTGCCGGCGATCCAGGAACTCAGCGCCTCGATCCTGCTGTTCAGCTCCAGCTCCATCACCGTCGCGGTCGCCATCTACAATCTCTACGAGACCGGTTACACGGAGCCGGTGGCGGCCCTCGCCAACATCAACATGCTGATCATCGCGATCGCCATCGGCATCGCCAGCTGGCTCACCCGGCGCGACCGGGTACTTCCTCCCGCTTCAAACTGAAACTGGCCTCGAACTGAACCGACCCATGGCGCGCATCGCAATCCGCAATCTCTCCAAGCACTACGCTGCCGGCGCGCTCGCGGCCCTGCACGACCTGTCGCTCGACATCGACGACAATCGTTTTGTCACGCTGCTGGGCCCCAGCGGCTGCGGCAAGACGACGACGTTGCGGCTGATTGCGGGTTATGTGCGGCCCGATGGCGGCAGCATCTCCGTCGACGGCAAGGTGATGTCGTCGATCGAGGGCGTGGTGCCGCCTGAAAATCGCGGCATGGGCATGGTGTTCCAGAACTACGCGGTATGGCCGCACAAGACGGTGTTCGAGAACGTGTCCTTCGGCCTGCAGGTGCGGCGCCAGTCGGGCGAGGCCATCCGGACCGCCGTCGCGCGGGTGCTCGATCTCGTCGGCCTCAACGGCTACGAGAAGCGCATGCCCAACGAGCTCAGCGGCGGGCAGCAGCAGCGGGTGGCGCTGGCACGCAGTCTCGTCGTGGAGCCCCGCATCCTCCTGCTCGATGAGCCGCTCTCCAACCTCGACGCCAAACTGCGCGAACGCATGCGCACCGAGCTGAAGGAGCTGCAGCGCCGCACCGCCATCACCTTCGTCTATGTCACGCATGACCAGGCGGAGGCGCTGGCGCTGTCCGACGACATCGCGGTGATGGACAAGGGGGAACTGCAGCAGTTCGGCCCGCCGCGCGAGATCTACACACGGCCGGCCAACCGCAAGGTCGCCGACTTCATGGGCCAGGTGAATTTCATTCCGGGCCGCGTGACGGCGGTGGCCAGTGGTGGAAGCGGCGGCGGCGGCGAGGGGCAGGTGACGATCGAGGGCGGCCCGGCGGTGCGGGTGAAGCTTCCGGACGGTGCCGATCTTGGCACGCCGGTCGATCTCGCGATCCGCCCGGAAAATCTCATGCTGACGGAGTCAGGCGCCTCGCCCTATCGCGGCCAGGTGATCGATCTCACTTTCCTCGGCAATCTCAACGAATATATCGTCGGCGTCGCGGGCGACACGACGCTCAAGGTGCAGACGCACCCGTCATGGGTCTACGAGCCGGGCGCTTCCGTCGGCATCGAATTCGACGGCGCGCATTGCACCGCGTTTGCGCGGCAGTGACGATTCACTGACGCAGCGGCGGTTCCTGAAAGGCGTTGATGTGACGACGCATGCTTTCGAAGGCCGCCTGCGGGTCCCGATTCTCGATTGCGTCGATGATATCCTGATGCTCGCGCGCTGAGGCGTCACGGTTCTGCCGTTCGAGCGTTGAGGCTCGATAGCTTCGCCACTCCGGCTGCTGCCGCAGATTGTTGAGTGCATCGAGAATCAAAACCAGTAGCGGATTGTGAGTCGCTTCGGCGATTGACCTGTGTAGCGCGAAGTCCCAAAGCTCGTAGGCGTCCTGATCCGTGGCCACCGCGCGCTTTGCAAGACATTGCTTGATCAGATCGAGATCGCTGCTTCGGGCGGTCGCTGCTGCGCGGGCCGCGATAGCTGGCTCCAGCACCATACTGGCATCGAAAAGCTCACGAGGGGCGAGGCCGGCCCGGGCTGGCAGCAGACTGAGATCTCGCGTCGGCGGCATGCCCCCGACGAAGGTGCCGCGGCCGACATGACGACGAACCAGCCCTTCGGCTTCGAGAACGTCCAGCGCCTTGCGGAGTGTGGACCGGCTAACGTGCAGCTCTTCGGCAAGATTGCGCTCTGGCGGCAGGCGTGAGTGCAGATGATAGGTCCCGTCCGTCAGGAGAGTGCGCAAGCGGGCAAGAGTGCGGTTGCTATCGGTTCTCTGGTTCATACCAATACTCCTAATTGGTATACATATATTCTGAATATCCGCCATTATTCCAGTAAAACACTTGGAAATATTACCTTTGGCCTTTGACCATTGTGATTCATTGGCATAACCGTAGGCCAACGAGAACGATGGAAAAAGGGAAACGCCACAATGTCCGCACTGACATTCGCGCAGGCTGACGAGATTGCGGCGCGCAGCCTGGCCGCACGCCACGACCAAAAGTTCAAACCGCTTGCCGTTGTCGTGTTGAACGCATCGGGTGAAACCATCGTGCTCAAGCGCGAGGATAAGACAAGCCTGTTGCGGACGCAGATCGCGACAGCGAAAGCCTGGGGCGCGCTTGGCATGGGATGCGGCAGCCGTGAACTAGAGCGACGCGCGAAAGCGAACCCGGCCTTCTTCGCCTCGGTCACGGAACTGGCCGAAGGCCGCATGGTTCCCGTTGCCGGCGGCGTTCTGATCCGCGATAGCGCCGGCGATATTATCGGCGCTGTCGGTATCAGCGGCGATGTCGCCGGTAATGACGAAATCTGCGCGGTCGCCGGGATCAAGGCTGTCGGGCTGGTTCCCGATACTGGCGATCCGGCTTAGGGCCAGAGGAAGAGGCCATGCCCCGCCTTTACGTCGCAACCAATGGCCTGTCGGTCTGGAGCAGCGACGATCTCGGCGAGACGATCGGCCGCATGCCGAGCGGCACCGGCCTCTATAGCGGCAGTCAGGTCTGGTCGCTGACGCACCATCCGGATCGGCCTGGCGAGCTGTTTGCCGGAACCGATACCGGCGTGTACCGGCTGGATTGTGCGAAGAAGCGCTGGCACCACCTGCCGTCGCCGATGGACGATCTGCTGGTGACGGCGCTGGCACAATCGCCGCGCGATCCGTCGATCATCGTGGCGGGTACGCAGCCGGCTGGCCTGTTCCGATCGGAAGATGCCGGTGCATCGTGGCGCAAGCTCGACGTGCCGATGCAGCCATACGTGGCGAGCGGCTTCTATCAGGGCGATGCCCAGAAGGCGGTTGAGCAGGCACCGGTCAAGCATTGGGCGCGTGTGACTGGCATTGCGTTCGATCCACGCGACGCAACGCTCGCCTGGGCTGGTGTTGAAATCGACGGTGTGTGGCGGAGCGCCGACGGCGGCGTGACCTGGAGCCGGGTCAAGCAAGGTCTTGTCACCGACGATATCCATGGCTTCGCCGCCACGCGGTCCGGTGCGTCGGTGATTTATGTGACGACGTGCGATGGCCTGCATGAAAGTCGCGATGGTGGCGTGTCCTGGCGGCTGCGGCCGATCGTTTCACCCTGGCAGTACACGCGGAGCATCGCCGAGAGGACCGACGACACCGGCATCCTGTTCTTGACCAACGGTAACGGCCCGCCGGGTACCGACGGCAAACTGTTTTGCAGCCGCGATCACGGCGAGCAGTGGGAGGAGGTTCCGTTGCCGGGCGAGATCGAGAGTTCTCTCTATTTTCTGGCGACGCATCCGGCCGATCCCATGCTGATCTTCGCTGCTGCAAATCTCGGGCAGATCTTTCGCAGCCACGACGGTGGCGAGACGTGGACGGTACTGAAGCGGCGCCTCGGCGAGATCCGTGCCATCGCCTGGCTTCCGGACTGAGGAGGAATGGACATGCGCGACATCCATGTTGTCGGAAGTGTGCCGTTCGCCGGTGCATCCGAGGTTTTCGAGACGCTGGGTACGACCTTCGGCAGTCGTCTGAAATGGATACCCGACGGTGAAACGGATCTTCGGGCACGCTGGTCAGGATGGGTGGACGACGTCTTTGCCAGGCATCCGGACTTCGTGAAGACGGGCAAGATCCACGCGATTTCCGAGAAGCCGGGCGATCCCGGTGTCGCGAAGTACACGCTCCGTGCCGGTGTTTCGCCTGATCGTGTCGCATTCGACAATCTGCCGCTGGCGGAGATCGCCATCGCCTCCTATCGCAACTTCAAGCGTCTGAAGGACGCCGGTAAGATCGCGCCTGAAGTGCGCATGCAGTTCGACATCGCGCCGGCGCATATCATGGTCTGGCGCTGGTTTGTCGAAGAACTGCACGAAGCGCTGGAACCGCGCTACGACGATGCGCTGCTTCTCGAGATCCAGAAGATGCTCAAGGTCATTCCAGCGTCCGAACTGGCGATTCAGTGGGATATCGCCTCGCGTGTTTTTGCCCGTCTGGAATGGGGAAAGCCGACCCGCTACGGCGCAACCAAGGACGCGATGGCCGAAACCTTCGGACGGAACCTCGTTTGGCTGGGAGAAGGTGTACCGGCGCAGGTCCATCTTCTTTATCACTTCTGTTACGGCTACACGGGGCGCCGCCATACGGTTGAGCCGACCGACATGGGCGACATGGTGACCATGGCGAACCTCGTATCGGCGGGTATCTCGCGGCCGCTTCAGCTCATTCATATGCCGGTTCCCCGCAGCCGGTCCGATGCGGCTTTTTTCGCGCCGCTCGCCAACCTGCGCTTGCGTCCGGAAACACGGATCAGTCTTGGGCTGGTTCATCATACCGACGGCATAGAAGGCACGCGACGTCGCATGAACTCCGCGCGTCAATATCTTCCGGAGTTTCTTGTGTCGACAGAATGCGGCTGGAGTCAGCGCCCGCGCGAAACCATACCGGATTTGCTCGGCATACATGCCGCCGCGGCAAACGGATAAATCCACAAACAAGCTAAAAAGGGAGGACCGCTATGAAAGAGACGAAGTTCGGCAGCCCGGTGCGTCGCATCGTGATCTTGTCCGCGTTGCTTGGCGCGCTTCTGGTTCCCATCGTCGCGCAGGCGCAGTCATGGCCGCAGCGCCCGGTTCGCGTTGTGGTGCCTGCTCCGGCGGGTGGCGCGCAGGATGTCTTCGCGCGTGCTTTGACCTCTGAACTGACAAACATGTGGGGGCAGCAGGTGCTCGTCGAAAATAGGGCCGGCGGCGGCTCTATTCCGGCTACTGAAGCTGTGGTGCGCGCGACGCCGGATGGCTACACCATCCTGCAGATGGAGAGCGTGACGACTCTCGTCACATTGATGCTGCGGACGACGCAGCCGCCTTACGATTTCTATAAGGACCTGGTGCCGGTCGCCGTGCTGATGGCGACGCGCGGCATTTTCGTCGCCAGCCCGAAATTTCCGGCGAACAATCTCCAGGAGGTGGCGGCTCTTGCCCGGGCAAGGCCGGGGCAGATCAACTACGGCAGTTTTGGCGTCGGCAGCATTCCCCATATCGATACTGAGGCGTGGGCGGCTATGGCCGGTGTGACACTCAATCATGTGCCCTATCGCGGTGGTGCACCCCTGGTTCAAGCACTGATGCAGGACGAAGTTTCGTTCGCCATCACGGCACCGACCCCGGCGCTGCCGCTGGTGCGCGACAAGGCGATCAAGCCGCTGGCGTATCTTTCTCCTAAGCGGTCTCCGCTGTTTCCGGATGTGCCGACGGTTAGCGAACAGGGTTATCCCTTCGAATCATTGGGCTGGTTCGGCTGGATGGTCCCCACCGGCACACCGCAGGCAATCGTCGAGAAGGTTGCGGCCGACGTGGGTCGCGTGATCTCGGCTCCGGCTTTCGTCGAGCGTTTCATTACCCAGCAGGGAAACGAACTGATCAATGCGGATGCACGGAAGTTCCGGGAAATGATGGAAAGCGACGCCAAAATCCTTGCAGCCCGCACGGCACCGCTTAATCTGAAGCTCGATTTCTAAAACGGACTCGGGCGAGGAAACCATGGCCAAGAAGAACAAGACCAAGGCAAAAGCGAAACCCAAGGCGAAGCGGCCACCTGCCCGTAAGAAGACCGCCCCGAAGCGTCCCGCGAAAGCGGCGGCAAAAGCTCCGGCACGCCTCGCCACGGGTGCCAGGATCGTCGGCCACGAGCACTGGACCGTGAAGCATGACGGCGCCGACAAGGTGAAGCTCTTCCTGTGGGAGAAATACGTCGGCGACCCGAAGAAGGCGAAGGGCACGATCCTGTTCGTGCACGGCTCGTCGATGGCCTCGCAGCCGACCTTCGACCTCAAGGTGCCGGGCCGTCCCGATTCCTCGGTGATGGACTGGTTCGCGGCGCGCGGTTACGACACCTGGTGCGTCGACATGGAGGGCTATGGCCGTTCCGAGAAGACCCGCGACAACAACGCGCCGATCGCCATGGGCGCCGACGACTGCTTCGCTGCCGCGCAGTATATCCGGCAGCTCCGCGGCAAGGTTAAGTTCCTGGTCTACGGGATATCGTCGGGCGCCCTGCGCGCGGCACTCTTCGCCGAGCGTCACCCCGAGCTGGTCGCGCGCCTCGCCCTCGATGCGATGGTGTGGACGGGCGAGGGCAGCCCCACGCTGGAGCAGCGCAAGAAGCGCCTCGACGAATACAGGGCGAAGAACCGCCGCCCGATCGACCGCGCCTTCGTGCACAGCATCTTCAACCGCGACCACCCCGGCACGGCCGAGGACCGCACCATCGAAGCCTTCGCCGACGCGATCCTCGCCCTCGACGATTCCATGCCGACCGGCACCTATGTCGACATGTGCTCACGCCTGCCGGTGGTCGATCCCCTGAAGATCGCGGTGCCGACCATCGTGATGCGGGGCCAGTGGGACGGCATCGCCAGCTTCGACGACCTGATGAAGTTCTTCGAGCGCCTGCCCAACCCGGACAAGACGTTCACCGTGATGGCCGGCATCTCGCACGCCAGCTTCCAGCAGAAGAACTACAAGCTGGTGTATCAGATCCTGCAGGCGTTCTTTGAGCAGATGGAGCCGGTGTATCGGGGGTAGGGGCGAGGAGCGGCTATGTCTTCGCCGGCGCCAGATGCGTCAGCACGCAAAGCCACGCCTCTCCGGCCTTCCGGTAGACGCTGGTGATCCACTCATCCGCGCTCATCGGCTTGCCCTGGTACATCCCGGTGTTCTGGCCCCGGCTGGTGACGAGTGCCGTGTCGCCGTAGACCTTCACGCGATGCGTGACGCTCTGCATCATGTCGTGGCTGAGGGTGCCGTTGCCGACGAGATCGAGAAAACCGGCGCGCGGGAAGATGCCGTGCGGGCTGACCAGCACCCAGTCCTCGGTCGTGCAGCCGGCGATGCGGGCGGTGTCGTTGGAGACGACGGCGTCGTTGAAGGCGACTTCGATGGCGTGGAATTTATCGAGGGTGGGGTCGGTCATGGGAGTTCTCCTTTTTCGTCATCCCAGCGAAAGCTGGGTCCCAGCCGTTGGGTGGTGCCACAAGGACGTTCCAGTGTGACTGCGTAGAGATCGCGCCACCTGGGTCCCAGCTTTCGCTGGGATGACATAGAGAGGGGGCGCCGCGCCAACTTACGTTCCCGGCACCTTCGGCGACGGCCATTTACGCCATAGCGCCACCATGCGCAGCGCGAAGCCGGCGATGATCCCTGCGATGGCGGAGACCGGGCCGCTGAGGCCGAGTGCGGGGCCGGCGGCGACCACGATGGCGGCGAGCAGGGCGGCGGTGGCGTAGATTTCTTCATGCAGGATGCGCGGGACCTCGCGCAGCAGCACGTCGCGCACCACGCCGCCGCCGATCGCGGTGAGCACGCCGAGCAGGATCGCCGGCAGCCAGTGCAGCCCGGCATCGAGCGCCTTCTGGCATCCGGCGACCGCGAACAGGCCGAGGCCCAGCGCATCCAGCACCAGCACCGGCCGCCGCAGTTTCTCGATGAGGCGATGCGCGAACAGCACCACGATGCTGGAGGCGAGCGCCACCGCTGTATAGGCGGGATCGCGCAAGGTCGCCGGAGGCACCGCGCCGATCAGCAGATCGCGCAGGATGCCGCCCGAGAGTGCGGTGGCGAGTGCGAGCACGATCACCCCGAAGACGTCGAGCTTGTGCCGCACGGCGAGCACGCCGCCCGACAGCCCGAACACGAAAATCCCGATCAGGTCGACGACCAGGATGAGAAGCGGGGAGGGCTCGATCATGGGGCGGAGTTTAGGGGAAGGTTGGGCGCCAAACCTACCTTGTTGTCATCCCGGCTTTCGCTGGGATGACAGATGTATAAAAAGGGCCCCCGGGGCCTCCTTGTAGCGTCCGCCGCACCCCCCTAAACTCCGCTCCTCTCGCTTCCGGAGTCCGCCATGGCCGAAACCGCTCTCCCGCCCGACATTGCCAAGCTCGGCTTCGAAGAGGCCATGAAGCAGCTTGAGGACATCGTGCGCGATCTCGAGGGCGGGAAGAGCAAGCTCGAGGACGCGATCAAGCATTACGAGCGCGGCGTGGCGCTCAAGCGCCATTGCGAGAAGAAGCTGGCCGAGGCGCAGATGAAGATCGACCGCATCGTTCTGGCCGCCGACGGCAGCGTGAAGACCGAGCCGGCTGAGATCGGCTGAGCGTCGCTTGCGGAATTTGCCCCCCAGCCCGGCTTCTCCCATGAACCCTGCCCTGCAGATGGCGCTCACCGCGGCCGCGACCGAGATCGAGGCGGCGCTTGAGTCGCATCTGCCGCTACCCGACGGGCCTGAAGCCCGCGTTGTCGAGGCGATGCGCTATGCGGTCCTGGGCGGCGGCAAGCGTCTGCGGCCGTTCATCCTGATGCAGAGTGCGGCGCTGTTTTCGGTCGCGCGGAATTCGGCGCTGCGCGCCGCCTGCGCGATCGAGATGGTGCATTGCTACAGCCTGGTCCATGACGACCTGCCGGCGATGGACAATGACGATCTGCGCCGCGGCAAGCCGACCGTTCACAAGCAGTTCGATGAGGCGACGGCGATCCTCGCCGGCGATGCGCTGCTCACCCGCGCGTTCAAGCTTCTGGCCAATCCGCTGACCCACGGCGATCCGCAGGTACGCGCCGATCTGGTGCTGGCGTTGGCCGAGGCGTCGGGCGTGTCCGGCATGGTCGGCGGGCAGATGATCGATCTGCTGGCCGAAAAGGGTGGGGCGCAGGTCGCCGATATCGGCGCCATCACAAGGCTGCAGCGCCTCAAGACCGGGGCGATCATCGCGTTTGCGGCCGAGGCGGGGGCGATCCTCGGCAAGGCCTCGATGCCGGCGCGGGTGGCGCTGCGCGCCTACGCCCACGATCTCGGCCTCGCCTTCCAGATCACAGACGACCTGCTGGATGTCGAGGGCACCGAGGCGGAAACCGGCAAGCGGACCGGCAAGGATGCGGCGCGGGGTAAGGCAACGTTCGTGTCATTATTGGGGCCGGAGAAAGCCCGTAATAACGCCGGCATGCTGGCCGATCAGGCGGCCAAGCATCTTGATTTATTTGCCGAAAAAGCCGACCTTTTGGCCGAAGTAGCCCGCTGGGTCGTCTCCCGGCGCAGCTAGCAATCGTGCTGTCCCCGCGAAAAGACGCGGCATAACGACTCAAGGCCCGACGTTCGTAGAAGATGACCACCGCAGGCCATAATTCGGGGGCGACCCCGCTGCTCGACCGCGTGAAAACGCCCGCCGACATGCGTGCGCTGTCGAACGACGAGCTGAAGCAGCTGGCCGAGGAGCTGCGCCGCGAAACCATCGACGCGGTGAGCCGCACCGGCGGGCATCTCGGTGCCGGGCTCGGCGTGGTCGAGCTGACGGTGGCGCTGCACCACGTCTTCGAGACGCCCAGGGACAAGCTGATCTGGGATGTCGGCCACCAGACCTATCCGCACAAGATCCTGACCGGACGCCGCGACCGCATCCGCACCCTGCGGCAGGGCGGCGGCATTTCCGGCTTCACGCGCCGGTCCGAGAGCGACTTCGATCCGTTCGGTGCCGCGCACAGTTCGACCTCGATCTCCGCGGCGCTCGGCATGGCCGTGGCGCGCGATCTCTCGGGGCAGACGCATCAGGTGGTCGCGGTGATCGGCGACGGCGCGATGAGCGCCGGCATGGCCTATGAGGCGATGAACAACGCCGGGTCCATGGACACGCGGCTGATCGTCATCCTCAACGACAACGACATGTCGATCGCCCCGCCGGTCGGCGCGATGAGCGCCTATCTCTCGCGCCTGCTGAGCTCCAAGACCTATCGCGGCCTGCGCCACATCGCGCGCGACATGGCGTCGAAGTTTCCCCGCGCCCTCTCGACCGCGGCGGCGCGCGCCGAGGAATTCGCGCGCGGCATGGTCACCGGCGGCACGCTGTTCGAGGAGCTCGGCTTCTATTATGTCGGCCCGATCGACGGCCATAACCTCGATCACCTGCTGCCGATCCTGAAGAACGTACGGGATTCGAAGGAGCCGGGCCCGGTGCTGGTCCATGTGGTGACGCAGAAAGGCCATGGCCATCCCTTCGCCACCGAATCCGCGGACAAGTATCACGCGGTCAACAAGTTCGATCTCGTCGCCGGCACGCCGGTGAAGGTGCAGGCCTCCGGCAAGCCCGCCGCGCCCACCTATACCAAGGTGTTCGCCGACGCGCTGATTTCCGAGGCGTCGCGCGACGACAAGATCGTCGCCATCACCGCCGCGATGCCGTCGGGCACCGGCCTCGACCTGTTCCAGCAGAAATTCCCGGACCGCTGCTTCGATGTCGGCATTGCGGAGCAGCACGCCGTGACCTTTGCCGCCGGCCTTGCCGCCGAGGGCTACAAGCCCTTCGCCACCATCTACTCCACCTTCCTGCAGCGTGCCTACGACCAGGTCGTGCATGACGTGGCGATCCAGCGTCTGCCGGTCCGCTTCGCTTTGGATCGTGCCGGTCTTGTCGGCGCCGACGGCCCGACCCATGCTGGCGCCTACGATCTCGCCTTCCTCGGCTGCCTGCCCGATTTCGTGATCATGGCGGCGGCGGACGAGGCCGAGCTGACGCACATGGTCGCCACCTGCGCCGCCATCGACGATCGCCCCAGCGCCGTGCGCTATCCGCGCGGCGAAGGTGTCGGCGTGACGATGCCGGCGCAAGGCGAGGTGCTGACCATCGGCAAGGGCCGCATTGTCCGCGAAGGCACGAAGGTCGCGCTGTTGTCGCTTGGTACGCGTCTTGGCGAATGCCTCAAGGCCGCCGACGAACTGGCCGCGCGCGGTCTGTCGACGACTGTCGCCGATGCACGTTTCGCCAAGCCGCTCGACCGCGATCTGGTGCTGCGTCTGGCGCGCGAGCATGAGGTGCTGATCACGGTGGAGGAAGGCTCCATTGGCGGCTTCGCGTCGCAGGTGATGCAGCTGTTGGCGATGGAAGGCGTGCTGGATGCCGGCCTCAAGATCCGCCCGATGATCCTGCCGGATCGTTTCGTCGAACACGACACGCCGGCGAAGCAGTACGACGACGCGGGCCTGGATGCGCGCCACATCGCGGCGACCGCGATGGCGGCGATCGGCGTGGCGACGGCGGCACGGCCGGCGCGCGCGTAAGTCGATCGTCGTCGCCGCTTTCGCGGCGCCTCATTCTCACGAACCCCTCACCCTCCCGTTGCTATCGCAACGGGTCCCTCCCTCTCCCTCAAGGGGAGAGGGTCTTTGAGTCACCTCTCCCCTTGAGGGAGAGGTCGCGAGCGAGAGCGAGCGGGTGAGGGGTTCGTGAGAAGGGGCGCCTCGACAATGCGTCCTGCCCTGCGGCACCATCGCGGCGATGGGATCGACCCGCCTGCAGAACCGTTCGCTCGATCGCGGCCTTGCCGTGCTCGGCAGCCTGTCGACGCATGGGGCCAGCAGCCTGCAGGACCTGCATGCGCGGACCGCTCTGCCCAAGAGCACCATCCGCCGCATCCTTGGCACCCTGATCCAGCGCAAGATCGTGCGGCGCAGTCTGGCCGATCAGCTCTATCGGCCCAACCTCGCGCTCGCCGCGCAGGACCGCAGCAACGAAGGCTGGCTGGTCGATCGCGCGCTGCCGCACATGATCGAACTCACCCGCGCCATCGAATGGTCCTGCGACCTGCATCTCTTCGAGCGCAGCCGCAGCCGCGTGCTTGAGTCGACGCGGCCGCTCAGCCCCTTCCTGCAGTTCGACCGCCGCATCGGGCTTGAGGTGCCGGTCTTCGCCTCGGCCGCCGGTCTTGCGGTGCTGGCGAGCTGGGACGATGCCGAGGTGCTGGCGCTGGTCGAGGAGATCGGCGCCAGCCGGCAATGGGGCCTCGCGCGCTGGGGCCTGACGCGGCGCAGCCTGCTCGCGACGATCCGCCGCGTGCGCGCTGACGGCTATGCGACGCGCAGCCATGTCTGGCGCAGTAGTGCTCCCAACGCCGACAAGCTGCACGCCATCGCCTGTCCGGTGTTCCAGGACGGGCAGGCGGTCGGCGCGCTTGCGGTCCTCTGGCACAAGGACCTGCTGCCGCCGGGCGCGTTCGCCGCGGAGCATCTCGAGAAGCTGAAGCAGGCGGCGGCGGCGATCAGCAAGGACCTGCGCGGCTGACGGGTCGGCCGGGCCGGTCCGCCCGTCCGAGTTCGCTCAGTTCGCTCAACTTTCGCATGTTTTCGGGAATTGCGTGCCGCCTGGCGGCACGGCGGTCGGGGGACCTTGCCCCTCCGCAGGGCCGGCGGGACACTCCCCCAAAATCACAACACGCAAGGGAGGCCCCGATGCTTCGCACCGTTCTGTCGGCAACTGTGGTTGCCGCGTCGCTCATCGTCTCAGCCACATCAGCCCAGGCCCAGGACCGCACCACCCGCATGCTGGTCGGCTTTCCGCCCGGGGTCGGCCTCGACATCCTGGCCCGCGTGCTGGCCGATCACATGCGCACCACGCTGGGCCGTCAGGTCATCGTCGAGAACAAGCCGGGTGCGGGCGGCATCGTCGCCAACGAGGCGGTGAAGATGGCGACACCCGACGGCAGCACGCTGCTCATCACGCCCTTCGCGACCATGGTCGCCTATCCGCATTCCTATTCGAAGCTGCCCTACGACGTGTTCGCCGACTACGCGCCCGTCGCGCATGTCGCCAACATCCAGCTCGGCTTCGCGGTGAGCACCAAGATCCCGGCGAAGTCGCTGGCCGAATACATTACTTACGCGAAGGCCGGCGGCATGAACGCCAATGTCGGCTCGCCGGGGGCGGGCAGCCTGCCGCATTTCTTCGGCGTGATGTTCGGACGCGCGGCCGGCTTCGACACCGTGCACGTCCCCTATCGCGGCAGCGGCCCGGTGCTGGCGGCGCTGCAGAGCGGCGAGGTGCCGGCGGGCGTCCTGCCGATCGGCGATTTCGGCGCCTTCGCCGAAGCGGGGCATGTCCGCATCCTCGCCACCTCCGGCCCGACCCGCGATGTCAGTTTCCCGCAGGTCCCGACCTTCAAGGAAAGCGGCCTGCCGATCGAGGGCGTGACGTGGTTCGCGATGTTCGCGCCGGCGAAGACGCCCGCCGACACCGTGGCGGCGATCTCGCGCTCGGTGCTGACCGCGCTCAAGGACCCCGAGGTGCTGACGAAGCTGAAGCCACTCGGCATGGAAATCACCGGCCTCGGCCCCGCCGACCTCGCCCGCATCCACAAGGCGGACTACGAGAAGTGGGGCCCGCCGATCAAGGCGTCGGGGTTCAAGGCGGATCAGTAAGAACGTTGGCGGGCCGCAGGTGCGGCCCGTCTTTTCTCCCCCGCGCTGTCGCGCGGTTTTACGCGCCACCTCCACGTCATAAAAATTTCCGCATAAAATTATCTGCAAAAAATTTCTGTCACCCCGGCGAAAGCCGGGGCCCAGAAATCCCGCTCGTCTTCACGAGTGCCGCCGGGAGACGTCCCAGCACCAAGAAACCATCCATCGGGTTACCTGGGCCCCGGCTTTCGCCGGGGTGACGGATAGAGAAATTACGGAGCGGAGGGGGCTGACAGAGTGAAGTGGGGGATGGGTGACACCGAGGGGTGCGCGCACTACCATGCGCGCCAACAACAATCCCCACGGGAAGGAACACCCCATGTCCAGATTCACGGCCACACTGCTGGCCGCCGCCGCGGCACTCACCCTCTCCGCCGCGGCATCCGCCCAAACCTTCCCCTCCAAGCAGGTCACCTGGGTCGTGCCGTATCCGCCCGGCGGGCCGACGGATATCATCGCGCGGATTGTCGGCGGCAAGCTGGGTGAGCAGCTGGGGCAGACGGTGATTGTCGAGAACCGCGCCGGCGCCGACGGCAATGTCGGCACGTTGAGCGTCGCGAACTCGGCGCCCGACGGCCACACCATCCTGTTCGTGGTACCAGGCGTCGTCACCAACCCGCTCTTCATCAAGGCCTCGCCCGATCCGTTCGCCACCCTGGCGCCGGTGATCCAGATGGACACGGCCTCGATGGTGCTGCTCGCCAGCAGCAAGTTCGGCCCCAAGAGCGTGGCGGAGATCGTGGCGCAGGCGAAGGCGCGGCCGGACAGCATCAGCTGCGGCTCTTCGGGCGCCTTGCCGACCATGGGCTGCGAGTTGCTGCAGGCGCGCTCGGGCAAGCTGACGATGGTGCGCTATCGCGGCAACGGCCCCGCACTCGCCGCGATCGGCAGCGGCGAGATCGACCTCTTGTTCGACGTGGTGAACACCGCGCGCACCGCAGTCGACGGCGGCCGGGCACTCGCCATCGCCTCCACCAACCCGAAACGCGGCATCGGCCCGTTCAAGGACAGCCCGGTCCTGGCCGAGACGATCCCCGATTTCGTGCTGATCACCTGGCACGGCGTGATGGTGGCGAAGGCGACACCGGCGCCCGTCATCGCGCGCCTCAACACCGCGCTCAAGGCCGCGATCCACGCGCCTGAAGTGAAGGCGCGCATGGAGCAGCTCGGCTTCGAGGTGACCGGCACCACCGCCGACGAATTCGGCAAAATCCTGCGCGACGAAGCGGACAAGTACGGGAAGATCCTCGCGGCAGCGGGCATCAAGCCGGAGTGACCGCCGAACGAGGTGCGCCGTAGGCGCAAAGGCGCGGTCACCCCGGACACTTGATCCGGGGTCCATCTGAAAGCGCTCACCCGCCACAAGGACAAGACGATGCCCCCATCTGACTCGTCCGCACCGCCACCGTTCGAACAGCGGCTCGTCGATCGTGTCCTCCGTCACTGGGCGGAGATGGCGACCGCGCAGCGTTTTCCCCGGCTGACGGAGATCGATCCGTGGATGCTGGGCAACGACTGGGCGAACTGCGCGCTCATCCGGCTCGGCGCCGCGCCGGCGGACGCGACCTTCATCACCGTCGGCGACGAACTTATCCCGGGCGGCGGGCAGGCGCTGGCCGACAAGCCGCTCGCGTCCTGTCCGGCGGGGACCGTGCTCGCCCTGACGCTCTCGCATCTGCCGCGCGCGCTGACAGCAGGATCGCCGGTGACGGTCGAGGGGGCCGGAACGGATGCGCGGGGGACGACCATGCTCTACCGCAGCGTCCTGCTGCCGCTCTCAGACGACAGCGTCTCCATCCATTACGTCCTGGTGGCGGCCAACCATCGCGTGCAACGCCAGGGCGAACACATCGCGCCGTTCGGTCGGGAGACGGTCATCGCGCGGGAGGCGTGACGGCGGAGAGGTGAGCGTCGCAAGGCGCTGACGCCGTCACCCCGGACTTGATTTGGGGGGAGAGATAAAGGCGGGCGGCCAGTGGCCGCCCGTTGCATTTCCAAATGCAAGGCCTCGCGGTATCGCCGCAGGCGTGATAACCTATTGTGACCATGTGATTTTTGCAGGCCATGAGTAAAGATCCGCAATACGCAACCAGCGGCAGCGAAACGGAAAAGATCGACGTCCGGTTAAGCTACCGGATTGTTCGTTTGTTCTCCGAAGGCCTATATGCGACGCCTAATAAAGCCATTGAAGAACTCGTAGCGAACTCCTTCGATGCTGGCGCGCAGCAGGTTCTGGTTTTGCTGCCGGTGGATTTTCACGAGCAGGGCGCGACGATTGCCGTCGTAGATGATGGCGGGGGAATGGATGCTGATGGTCTCAAGCAGCATTGGCTGATCGGTAAAAGCGACAAGCGTGACTTGGCTACGCTTCCGCGTGGCCGCAAGCAAATCGGAAAATTTGGCATCGGGAAACTTGCGTCATACGTGCTTGCGAGTCGTCTAACCCACATCTCCAAGAAGAGCGGCAAGCATTACGCGACGTCTATGAACTTTAAGACGGTCGACGACAGGGGAGATGAAGAGGTTGAGCCGAGATCGCCTATTCGAATCGGTCTGCGCGAGCTGACGGAGGATGAGGCGAAAGCCGCCCTTGCGCCATGGACTACCGGTTCTGCCTTTCAGAAATCTGGGTTTAAGCTGTTCGGTGCCGGTGCAGCAAAATCTTGGACCTTCGCGATCCTCTCCGACTTGAAGGAGAAGGTGTATGAGCTCAGCAGGCCAAAACTTGATTGGGTTTTGCGTACTGCGCTCCCGCTGCGTGATGATTTTTCGATTTATCTGGATGGCAATAAGCTCGAGCCAAGCAAGGCAGGCAAAGGCCGTCTGAAGAAGTGGATAATCGGAAAGGATATTGAGGATCTACCCAAGCCCGCATCGGACGAAATCGAGACCGTCGAAG
The DNA here is from genome assembly GCA_965279355.1 of Alphaproteobacteria bacterium. Lineage (GTDB taxonomy): Bacteria > Pseudomonadota > Alphaproteobacteria > CACIAM-22H2 > CACIAM-22H2. The sequence continues at coordinate 4,078,799 of OZ257155.1, forward strand.
ATAAGAATGAACAAAAGGATTCCGAAAGACGCTTTGGCCTGGAGCATAAAGCTGTTGGGCGAATAACCGGATACGCTGAGGCGTATCGGGAGCTGCTGACTGGTGGAAAATCCGCAGAACTCGGGCGGAGTCACGGCTTTTTTGTCTACGTCCTTGGGCGGCTGATAAATGTTGAGGACGGGCACTTCGGCATCTCGCCGGATGAGTTGCGGCACGGCACGTTTGGTCGTGTTCGAATAGTCGTTCATATGGATGGTCTCGACGACTACCTCCAGTCTGATCGTGAGCGTGTTCGTGCGGGGCCTGTTCTAATCGACGCGCAGAATATTCTGCGCGCGATCTTCAATAGAATCCGCCCCGAAATCGAGAGGACCGACGCCGACGAGGCCCCAGGTGCCAAGCTCGGACGCAAGCTTGGCGGCAGTCCGACAAGTCTGGCCCGACGCCCGATTATTGAGATGGTGCGGGCGGCGTTGGACGGAAAAGTCCGCACTAAGTACATCGCCTTGCCCCCGGCTGTTACGGCAGGCGAAAAAGAAAAACTTATAGCGTCGCTTGAGACGCGGGCGGAGACGCCGGACCAATTTGTTGGCGGCATTGATTTCGTCTACGACGCGACGTCGGACGATGGAATTGCTGTTTATGACGCTGTAACTGGCCGTCTTCGCGTAAACGGTTTGCATCCGTTCGTTGGCGCTTTCTTTGACGAGTTTACTAGCAAGGCCGTCGGTCTTCCGCTTGAAATGTTTGCGATGGCTGAAGTCTTGCTTGAGTCGCATTTGCATCAATCTGGCTTGAAACAAGATCAAATCGACGAGGTAATGACTGCTCGTGATCAGTTGTTGCGTTACATGGCGCAAGAATCTGGTCGAAGAACTGCGCTGACCGTGGCCAATGCGCTTCGCAATGCGCGCAACGATGAAGATAAGCTTGAAATTGAAGTTGTTGAGGCATTTCGGAGCCTAGGCTTTGACGCGACGCGAGTTGGTGGAAAGGGTAAGCCGGATGGTGTGGCGAAGGCGCATCTAAGCCCATCGAACGATGGTGGCCAGCGTCGCTACGCCGTCACGCTTGAAGCGAAGAGCAAGAAAAAGGACGGGGCAAAGCTGAAGACTAAAACTTTCGGCGTTTCGACGATAGCTCGCCAGCGAAATGAAGCCCAATGCGAGCACGCGATTGTTGTTGCGCCGGCATTTGACCATACGGCCGGAAATAAAGACAGCGCACTGGCAAAGGAGGTAAAGGCTGATCGGGACAGCAGCGCTAGCACCGGGAAGCCGCGTACGATTACTGCGATTCACGTGGAGGACTTGGCGCGGCTAGTTCAGTTGCGCCCGGTCAAACGGCTCGGGCTGGCTAAAATACGCGAGATGCTCCAGAGCTGCAGCCTGCCGGAGCACTGCAAAGAGTGGGTGGACAAGGTTGAAAAGGAAGTGGTGGCAAAACCGCCATATGGAAAAATTATCAATGCCATTCATGCGTTGCAGCAGGAGTATGAGATGGCGGCAGTCGACTATGGGTCGCTGCGTGTGGCTCTCGGGAAAGAGACGCCTCCCTACAAAGTAAATACCAATGATGAATTGGTCGATTTGTGTAAGGCGATGGCTGCTATGGCTAGCTACGAGATCACCGCTACAGATCGCACAGTCGAGCTGAATCAAAGTCCTGCGAATGTTCTCGCGGCTATCGAGGCCGCGACCAAAGCGCACGCTAATGAGTGACGCACAGCACTCGACCAACGCCTAGCTTCGGAAATGAGATTTCGCTAAATGCTTCGTTCACATAGAAAGACGATTCTTGAAGCGCTCGGTCGCAGCCCAATTCATCCGTTCCCTGCGCGGATGGCTCCGGGTATCGCGTTGGAGGCGCTGGGTGACGGTCGCAAACGTTTGCGCGTTCTTGATCCCATGGCTGGATCAGGAACTGTACTCGCAGTTGCTCGCTCAAAAGGGCATCATGCTGTTGGGTTTGACCTTGATCCGCTTGCTGTCTTGATGGCGGGTGTGTGGACGCGTTGCGTAGATTCAGAACAGGTGAAGGATAAGGCTGCTGAAGTTTTGGACAGGGCAAGGAGTGAGTTTAAAACACTTAATTCTGGGGACGCCTATCCTATCGGTAGCGACGAAGAGACTAGAAAATTCATTCGCTACTGGTTTGACGACTATGCTCGCCGACAGCTGTGTGCATTGTCGTCGTCAATACGACGAGTGCATAGTGAATCCAACAGGGACGCGCTTTGGTGTGGATTCTCCCGTCTCATCATCACGAAGAGTTCTGGCGCTTCTCTAGCGATGGACCTTGCGCATAGTCGGCCGCATAAGGCTTTCGACTTCGCGCCAGTAAAGCCATTCAATCGCTTCCTTTCTGCAGTGAACACGGTTGTCTCTAATTGTCCTGATGCGAACGCGGGACCTGTGGGACCAGTGGCAACCGTAAAACTGGGGGATGCGCGCAAGTTAGATGTTGACGCTGAGTCCATCGATCTTGTTTTGACTTCTCCACCGTATTTGAATGCAATCGACTATTTGCGATGCAGTAAGTTTTCGCTTGTATGGATGGGTCATACGATAGACCAGCTTCGGAAAATCCGGAGTAACAGTGTCGGCTCTGACGCTTCATATGCTGAAGCTTTAGAGGCGCCGTGGGTAAAGTTATTGATCAAGCAGCTTAGGCTTAAGCCTGAGCTTTCGAGTCGCCAGTATGCACTGTTGGCGCGATATGTCTGGGATATGGGCCAGGCTCTCACCGAAGTGTCTCGGGTGCTACGCGTTGGGGGACGCGCCGTATACGTCGTCGGTGACTCAACCGTCAGAGGAACATTTATTCGAAATTCTTCGATCGTTGCCGCAGTGGCTGCGGGGCGCGGCCTAACGCTCGCTTCGCGGCATGAGCGAGCCCTACCGGAAAATAGGCGCTATTTACCTCCGCCAAGCCGTGAGGCGTCCGCTGCCGCGATGGATTCAAGGATGCGTCGTGAGGTCGTTCTAGTCTTTGATAAAACGGGCGCGTGAAAACTCACCCTGCTATCTCCGTGATCCGCTGCATCGTGTGATCTGCTAACGCATCCCGCCCGCCCGCCGGATCGCAATCATGAACACCACCGCATCGATCAGCACAATCGTCCCGCTCGCCAGATAAGGCCCGCTCGCCAGACCCGTGTAGAGCCAGGCGCTGGCCAGCGGCCCGAGCATCCGCGCGATCGATTGCTGGGCCTGGTTCGCGCCCTGCACGCGGCCCTGCTGTCCCGGCGGGCTCGCGGTCGAGATCAGGGCGTTCAACGCCGGCTGGACCAGGCCGTCGCCGAAGGTCAGGACCGCGGTGCCGGCGGCCATCAGGGCGATGGACGGAAACAGGGGCAGGGTGGCCAGCATCAGGAAGCCGATCCCGTTGATGACAAGGCCCGCCGTCATCACCCGGTCCTGCCGGAATCGCTGCATGAGCCACGGGGCCGCGACGCCCCGGCTGACGATGTCCATCGCGCCGACGCCAAACAGCATCGCGCCGATCATGGCCACGTCGAACGCCAGCACGTCCTTGAGGAAGAGGGCGGAGTTGGCGTGCAGGATGGTCGCCGCGAGGAAGAAGAAAAACGAGACGCCGAACAGCGGCCGGAGCTGGCGCTCGTTGAATGCCATCACCAGCGCGCCGAACGGGTTGAGATGCCGCCAGTTCAGCGTCGCCGAGCGTTTCTCGACGGGATGGCTTTCGGGCAGCGCGAACCAGATCCACAGCACGTTGAGGGCGGCGAGCGCCGCCGCCGCATAGAGCGGGGCCGATACCGAGATCTGCCCCAGCAGGCCGCCCAGCACCGGGCCGCTCATGAATCCCAGTCCGGATGCGGCGCCCATAAAGCCGAATGCCGTCCCGCGGTCCTTCGGTGCGTGCGTATCGGCGACGTAGGCGTACATGGCCGAGATGCTGCCGGCGGTCAGCCCGTCGATCACCCGTCCCAGGATCAGCACCCACAGGGCGCCGCCGATCCCGAAGATCACAAAGCCGATCGCCGAGCCGCACATCGAGACGAGGAGGATCGGACGGCGGCCGAAGCGATCGCTGAGCGCGCCGAGGAAGGGTGCGGCCAGGAACGAGCAGAGCGCATAGGACGAGATGATCACCGACATATAGGTGGCGATCTCGTCGGCCGAGACGAACTGCTCGACCGTGAAGGGCAGGACCGGAATGATCACCGTGAAGCCGGCGAAGTTCAGGAACACCGAGACGACCATGATCCACAGGCGCATGTCGGGTGAGGCGGGAAGAGAGGGGATCAGTCGAGGCACGAAACGGCTCCTTGTCAGACGATTGTCCGAAGCCGCTGCAAAAGGCCGACCCCGAACGACAAATGGACGCTGCTGACAGCGCCCTTCGCTCGTCGAGGTATCTCATTGCACGCCGGTCTCTCTTCACCGGGGCAAGGATAAGAACTTCCGCTACCGGAAGGACCTGGGCCTACCCAGACCAAGTCTGCCTTTTTCGACAGGGATCAAATACGGCAGACGGGGGGTGGAGGCAAGATGGAGTTTCGCTACCCACTCTGTCATCCCAGCGAAAGCTGGGACCCAGCCGTTGGGTGTCAGCTACAGGGACGTTCCGTGGTTTCCTGTCGTTCCGCCGGGATACATGGGTCCCAGCTTTCGCTGGGATGACAGATATTTTTATGGCGCCGCGTCAACTTCAGCGTCGACTACGCCTCAACCTCCACCGCATACGTCTCCCGGATCCGCTGCATCGTGTGCTCGCCGGCTTTGATCGGCGGATACTTCGCGGGGTTGCCGGGGCCGGTGCAGGTGGGGACGCAGGCGATGTCGGCGTCGGCGTCGGGGCCGGTGAAGACCACCAGCGAGATGCGGCGTGTCGAGCCCGTGAGGTCACGCGGCGGGTTGATCACGCGGTGCAGGTTCGAGCGCCAGCGGTCGTTGGTCCAGCGCTGCAGCAGATCGCCGGCATTGATCACCAGGGTGCCGGGGATCGGCGTCACGTCCACCCAGTCGTCGCCGATCTTCACCTGCAATCCGCCCGGCGCGTCGTCCTGGCGCAGGATGGTGAAGCCGCTGAAATCGGTATGCGCGCCGTTGCGGAACTGGCCCGGCAGCGGCGGGTCGATCTGGTCGGGATACTGCACCAGCCGCAGCTTGTGCCGCATGCGGCCGTATTGCGGGGCGAAGAAATATTCCGGCAGGTCGAGCGACACGGCGCTGATTCGCATCAGCTTCTGCGCCAGGCGATAGGCGTGCTCCATATACATCACCACGGTTTCCTTGAACGCGGGCGACTTGAAGCTGGGCGAGGGCGCCGGCCAGATATTGGGAAGCGGCTGGCGGCGGGCAAGCTCGTCCTTGGAGAGCATCTTCTCCCAGGTCGGTTCGGAGAAGCTGATCGCCTCGCACAGATCCGGCGGCGCCTTGTTTCCGTCCTGCGACTGCGACACCGATTCATATCCGCCGGGCAGGTAGCCGCGCTGGCCGTTGCGGTCGGGATCGCGGCAGAGGTCCTTGGTCTCCAACGGCTGGTCGAAGAATTCGCGCGTGCTGGCATACATGCCGTTGAGCAGCACCTCGGGGATGCCGTGCCCGGAAATGATGGCAAAGCCGACCGACGACATGGCGTCATCCCACTGCTTCGCCACGGCGGCGCGGGCGGCGGGATCGGGGGAGTCGAAGCCGGAGATGTCGATGAGGGGGATGGTTTTGGTCATGGTTTTGGGCGTCATTTGGGTCATGGGGGGAATTGACGCAATCGGTGTGCCACCCCTCAACCACTGTCGTCATCCCCCGGCTCATTGCCACTCCTGTCGTCACCCCCCGGCTTGACCGGGGGGCCTATCTTTTCCGGAAATGAAGATGGGTCCCCCGGTCAAGCCGGGGGATGACAATAGTTTTGAATGGTGACGGCAATTTTCGCCCGGCCCGCATTGCCAAAAAGGCACGCAAACCTGTACGCATAGAAAACAACCACCCAACAGGAACACCCCCCGCATGGACCTCCACCTGAAATCCAAGGTCGCGCTTGTCACCGGCGGCAGTCGCGGGATCGGCAAGGCGACGGCGCGGCAGCTCGCGCGCGAAGGTGTCTCGGTCGCGCTGGCGGCGCGCGACCGGGCGGCGCTCGATGCGGCGGCGGCGGAGATCGCGAAAGAGACCGGCGTCGCGGTGAAGGGCTTCACGGTCGATACCGGTGACGATGCGTCGGTGAAGGCGATGGTGGCGGAGGTCGTTGCTGCGTTCGGCCGCATCGACATTCTGGTGAACGCGGCGGCGCAGGCGGGCGGGCAGTCGAAACCGCCGCAGCTCAGCGAGATCACCAACGAGCTGTTCTATGCCGACATGAACATCAAGGTGCTGGGCTATCTGCGGGTCGCGCGCGAGGTGGCGCCGCTGATGGCCAGGCAGGGCTGGGGCCGTATTATCAATATTAGTGGACTGGCCGCGCGCCAGACCGGCACCACCATCGGCTCGATGCGCAACGTCGCCGTCGCCGCGATGTCGAAGAACCTGGCGGAGGAACTGTCGCCGCAGGGCATCGGCGTGGTCTGCGTCCATCCCGGCGTGACGGTCACCGAAAAATCGCAGACCAATTTCGAGACCGCCGCCAAGCGGCGCGGCGTGACGGCGGAACAGGTGGCGAAGGAGATGGGGGCCCGCACCCTGGCGGGGCGTCTGATCACCGCCGAAGAGGTGGCGGATCTGGTGACGTTCCTCGCCTCGCCGCGCTCGGTGTCGGTGAATGGGGAGAGTGTCGGAGCGGGCGGCGGGGCGCCTGGCGTCATTCACTATTGAAGTCGGGTCGCTGGCGCGACGCTGTTTCTCAGCTTCTCAGATTTTTTGATTGTCATCCCAGCGAAAGCTGGGACCCAGCCGTTGGGTGATTGCCAGTGCGATACCCGTGGTTTCCTGTCACTTCGTTCGGGTTATCTGGGTCCCAGCTTTCGCCGGGATGACAGAATTTTTTGCGGCCTCTCGCTCAATCCTTCCGATACTCCGCAAACACCCGTTCCCCCTTCATCCATCTCTCCATCGCGCCTGCATCGCGGAAGATGAGATCCAGCGCCGCCGTCATCTCCACCCCGCAATTCTGCAACCCCGCCTCCGCGCAAGCCTCGGTCACCGCACTGAAATACGCCGCGGCGATCTGATGCGGGAAGGCGAGGGTGGGGACTTTGGTCGCGGCGCCGGTCTGCGCTGATTTGAGCGACGCGGCGCACAGATCGGCATCCGGCGAGAAATACGCGCGGCAGGCGTTGGGGCGCAGCTCGTGGATGCCGCAGGCGCCGTCCTCTTCCAGCAGCGGGCACGGCGTCCCCGTCGCGTGCCGCGCGCGCGGCGTCAGTCCCGCGATCTTCGCGGCCGTGGCCTTCACTGCATCTTCCAGTTCCGTGCGCTCCTCGAACCGGATGCCGCTCGCGATCAGGAACGCCTCGGGAATGCTGACCATCACATTCACATGGCAGCAGAAGTGACAGCCCTTCGCACAGGCGATTGATTCAAGCGCCGCGCGGCTGTCGTCGCTGGAATTGAACACGGTGTAGAGATCGCCCTCCATGCCCTCATGCGGGAGATGGGCGAGCAGCGCCATCTGCTTTGTGCGTTCGTCGGGATCGGTGGTGTTGCGGAGCGCGGCGATCGTGTCGCGCGCGGATTCCTTCGCGGTCTCGAAGAGCGCGCGGTAATACGCGCGCTCGTCGGCGGAGAGGTCGTCGCGAATTGCGTCGGCGCTGGTGAAGGTTGCTGGCATTCGCAGAGTTTATCACGCTGCCGCAACAATTTCGTCGTCATCCCCCGGCTTGACCGGGGGATCCACGCCGTCCGGAGAAGATGGGTCCCCCGGTCAAGCCGGGGGATGACAGAATTAAAAACGAACTCCCAGAAAGAGCCGCTTCGTCAACTTCTCCCCGTGCTACAACGCCCCTCCCCATGCACGACCCCGTCACCCATATCGCGGCTCCGGCCGTTCGGCTGTCCTGGCCCGGCGAGTTCCGCGCGACGGTGATGCTCGCTCTGCCGCTGATCGCCACACAATTGGCGCAGACGGCGATCATGACGACCGATGTGCTGATGATGGGATGGCTGGGCCCTGAAGCGCTGGCGGCGGGGGCGCTGGGGTTCAACCTCTACATCATCTTCTGGGTGTCGGCGATGGGCATCGTCATCGCCACGGCGCCGATGATGGCGCAGGCGATCGGCCGCAAGCTGCACGTGGTGCGCGATGTCAGGCGCAGCGTGCGGCAGGGTTTCTGGGTGTCGACCATGATCGGCGCTGTATCCATGCTGTGCCTCTGGCACACCGAGGCGATCCTGCTGCTGCTGGGGCAGGAGCCGCAGAACGCAGCCGCGGCGCAGGATTACAACCGCGCCCTGCTGTGGGGCTTCATCCCGGCTCTGTGGTTCCTGTGTCTCAGGCAGTTCGTCGCGGCGTTCCAGCGGCCGCGCGCGGCGCTGCTGATCCAGATCGTCACCTTCCTGTTCAACGCCGCGCTGGCTTACGTGCTGATGTTCGGCAAGTTCGGCGCGCCCGCGATGGGCGTGGTCGGCGCCGGGATCGCCAGCGCGCTCGCCAACGGGATCAGCTTCGCGCTGATCCTGGGCTTCGTGTTCCTCGACCGTGACTTCCGGCGCTTCCAGCTGCTGGGGCGCTTTTGGCGGTCGGACTGGCGCCGCTTCCGCGAGATGTTCCGCCTCGGTTCGCCCATCGCGGCGACGATGCTGTTCGAGGTCGCGGCGTTCGGCGGTGCGGTCTACATCATGGGCCTGATCAGCACGGACGCGCTGGCGGCGCACCAGATCGCCATGCAATGCGCCATCGTCACCTTCATGGTGCCGCTCGGCATCGGCCAGGCGGCAACGGTGCGGGTCGGCCTGTTCGCCGGGGCCGGCGACCGCGAGGGCATAAGGCGCGCCGGCTGGTCGGCCATCGTGCTCGGCGTCGGCTTCATGGCGGTGATGGCGGCGACGATGCTGCTGTCGCGGCACGGCCTCGTCGGCCTGTTCCTTGAGGAAACGCGGCCTGAGAATTTCCGGACCGCAGAGATCGCGGCCTCGCTGATCGTCGTCGCGGCATTGTTCCAGATGTATGACGGCGCGCAGGCGATCGGCATGGGCGTGCTGCGCGGCCTGAAAGACACGCGCGTGCCGATGATGTTCGCGGGCTTTGGCTACTGGATCCTGGGCCTGCCGGTCGGCGCCGTGCTCGCCTGGCCGTTCGGCCTCGGCGCGCTGGGTGTGTGGATCGGCCTGGCGCTGGGACTGCTGGTGGTATCGGTGCTGGTGGTGACGCGCTTCGCAAGACGGGACCGGCTGGGGCTGGGGGTTGCGCGATAAGGCAACGCTCTCCCGCGCACACTATATATCCGTCACCCCCCGGCTTGACCGGGGGGCCCATCCGGATGGGTGCCCCGATCAAGTCGGGGCATGACGAAAAAGAAAATGCAGCTACATTCCCCCCATGACCGACAAGCCCGCCAAATCCCGTCTCGACGTCGCCCTCGTCGATCGCGGCCTGGTTGAGAGCCGCAGCAAGGCGCAGGCTCTGATCATGGCGGGGAAGGTGTTTTCGGGCGAGACCAAGCTCGACAAGCCGGGGACGCCGGTGGCCGAGGACAAGCCGCTGGAAGTGCGCGGCGCCGATCATCCCTGGGTGTCGCGCGGCGGGCTCAAGCTGGTGCAGGCGCTGGATCGCTTCGCCATCGATCCGGCGGGAGTCACCGCGATCGATGTCGGGGCCTCGACCGGCGGCTTCACCGATGTGCTGCTGAGCCGGGGTGCGGCGAAGGTCTATGCCGTCGATGTCGGGCATGGGCAGCTTGCCTGGAAACTGCGGGGCGATCCGCGCGTGGTGGTGATGGAAAAGACCAACGCGCGCTATCTCACATCGGCAGAGATCCCCGATCCCATCGGCCTTGTGGTCTGCGATGCCAGCTTCATCGGGCTGGAGACGGTCTTGCCGGCAGCCCTCGTGCTCGCCACGCCGGGCGCGTTTCTTGCAGCGCTGATCAAGCCGCAATTCGAAGTCGGCAAGGGACGGGTGGGCAAGGGCGGGGTGGTGCGCGATGCTGCGTTACACGAAGAGGTGTGCGCGCGCATCACCGCGTGGCTGCCGGGGCAGGGCTGGACGGTGCTGGGTATCGTCGAAAGTCCCATCCTCGGCCCCGAAGGCAACAAGGAATTCCTGATCGGCGCCCGCAAGGGCTGAACTGAAACGCAAACGGAGAAGCAGATGATCGACCTTTATATTTACGGCACCGGCAACGGCAAGCGCGCGTCCATCGCGCTGGAGGAATGCGGCCTGCCGTACACGGTCCACAAGATCGACATCAACAAGGGCGAGCAGAACACGCCGGAGTTCCGCAAGCTCAATCCCATCGGCGGCATTCCGGTGATCGTCGATCCCGACGGTCCGGGCGGCAAGCCGGTGACCATCAGCCAGTCCGGCGCCATCGCGCTCTACTGCGCCGAGAAGACCGGCAAGTTCCTGCCGAAGGATCCCGCGAAGCGGCTGGAGGTGATGCAGTGGCTGATGCATGCCGTCAGCGACGGCGCGATGACCATGGGCGCCATCTTCCGCACCACGAACCTGCCCGACAAGCCGGCCTCGGCCATCGAAAGCTTCAAGACCCGCCTTGCCAGCTACTTCAAGGGCGTCGATACGCAGCTGGCGACCAACGAGTATCTCGCGGGCGAACTGTCGATCGCCGATATAGCCTTCTACACCGTGGTGTCGGCCGGCAAGATGCACGTCGCCCTCGACGCGTATCCCAATCTCGACCGCTGGTTCAAGGCGATGTCGGCCCGTCCCGGCGTCATCAGGGGCATGGCCGTTCCCGCCTAGCCGGGTCCTTTCCCATCGCGGGGCGGCAGCGCGATAAAATGGTTGCCACGGAAACTATCTCTATGTAGTTTCCGTGGAAACTAGATGAGTCGCCATGCCTCCGTCACCCGACCGCGTCAGTACCCTGGAAGCTCATCTCGGCTACTGGCTGCGCTTTGTGTCGAACCAGGTCTCCCTGGCCTTCGGCGAAAGGCTCGCCGCGCAGGGCGTGTCGGTGGCCGACTGGGTCATCCTGCGCGAGCTCTATGATGTGGCGGCGTTGCCGCCCAGCGTGCTGGCCGGCCGGATCGGGATGACGAAGGGCGCGGTGACGAAAATCGCGGACCGGCTGATTGCGAGAGGGCTGGTCTCGCGCACCGCCAGCGCGGACGACCGCCGCGCGCAGTCTCTGGCGCTCACCCGCGAAGGCCGCCGGCTGGTGCCGAAACTGGCGGCACTCGCCGACCGCAACGATGCGGACTTCTTCGGCCATCTTCCGGCGCGCGAGCGCAAGACGATCGAGGCCGCGATGCGCGACATCGTCCGCCGCCTCGGGCTCAAATCGATTCCAATCGAATAGTCATGGAGAGACAGATGGATCAGGCGGTACGCCGCGTCCTGCACGACGCATCGAAATTCTCGGATGACGGCAGCCGCAACTTCGGCGAGATCGTCGGCGATCTGATGAAAGCCGGTGTCGAGCGCTATCATCACGACTTCCTGCGCTCCGAGCGGACGTATTATCTGCCGGATGGCGAGTCCGAGGTCGTGAAGAACCATGCGATCGATGTGACGCCGGCGCCGGCGTTTTCGGCATCCGCCGTCGCCGCCGCGGTTCGCGACGCGCAGAGCGGCGCCATCCGCTACAAGGAGTTCTCCGCGCGCGCCATGGAAGCTGGCTGCGTTGCCTATATCGTGTCGATCGCCGGGCGCCGGGTCGTCTATTACGGCCGGACCGGCGACAGTCATGTCGAGTGGTTCCCCGGCGCCGCACCGACATGAGCGAGACCGAAGCCGCCCCGGCGCTGAAGGAAATCTTCAACCGCGACCGTCTCCGCCATATCGCGGGGGAGACGCATGCGGCTTATCCGGGGTTCGACACAAAGCAGTTTCTCGCTCTCGCCGCCCGCGATCTCGATGCGCTCAGCATCATGCAGCGGATGCGGCAGATCGCGGAGAGCCTCGGCGCGGTGCTGCCGGACGATTTCGGGAAGAGCATCGCGATCCTGAAAAAAGTCGCGCCGCGGCTGAACCACGGCTTCGCCGCCATTGTGCTGTCGGAATATGTGGCGCTGTTTGGGCAGACGCAGTTCAAGGCGTCGATGGATGCGCTGGCGTTCTTTACCCGGTTCGGTTCGGCGGAATTCGCGATCCGGCATTTCCTGCGCGCCGATTTTCCGCGCACGCTTGCGGTCATGGAGAACTGGGCCCGGCATGAGAACGAGCATGTCCGCCGGCTGGCCAGCGAAGGCAGCCGGCCGCGCCTGCCGTGGTCCTTCGCGCTGCCGCTGCTGATCGCCGAGCCGCATCACACGGCGACGATTCTCGACACCCTGAAGGCCGATCCCAGCGAGACGGTGCGGCGGTCCGTCGCCAACCATCTCAACGACATCACCAAGGACAATCCTGCCTTTGCGCTCAAGCGTGTCGCGTCCTGGCCGCTGGACGAGCCGCATACGGCGTGGATCGTGAAGCACGCGCTGCGCAGCCTGATCAAGAAGGGCGACCGCGCGGCGCTGGCGATCATCGGCGCCGGGGAGAAGCCGAAGGTGCGGATCGACGGGTTCTCGGTCACGCCGAAGCGGCTGCGTCTGGGCGACCGGGTGACCCTGTCGGCGACCATCGTCAGCCGCGCGCGGAAGCCGCAACGCCTCGTCATCGACTACGCCATCCATTATGTGAAGAAGCGCGGCGAGACGTCGCGCAAGGTCTTCAAGCTGAAGGAACTCGTGCTGGCGCCGTCAGAAACAGCTCTGATTTCCCGTAGCCAGATGGTGAAAAACTTCACGACACGCGTGCATTACGCGGGCCGCCATCAGGTCGAATTGCTGGTGAACGGCGAAAGCCTGGCGCGCGGCTTTTTCGATCTCGACTGCTAGCGCGTCAGGTCGTCCGGCGCTGCAGCCAGGACGGCAGCGGCAGGATTTTCGTACATTCAACGCCGTTGCTCAGGACGATGGTCACGCCAATATTCTGTTTCGATGTGGCGGGCACGATCCGGATATCGATGATCTCATCGGCGATTGTCTCCCGCCGTTCCGCGTCTTCCAGTGCAGCTCGCTGGCCCGACGTAAGCCGTTCCGACTGATTTTCGTGTCTGGCACTCAGCGGAATCATCCAGCGCCGCCCAACCAGCCTGACAATATCGCCCATTCATCATCCCCTTTCGTCCTGGCAGCAGGCGTCAGGAGAAGGAACGACTCACAGGTGGTTTTGATTCCGTAACCCTTTGGTGTCCGGCGATGCCAGCGCCCCTTGATACCGCGCCCTATCCGCGAAGCATGTCCGTCGGCCACAGAACCCGTTGGGCTGCGGCTACCGATCTGCTGTCGATGCCAAGAGTCTGTCCAGCCAGCACGGACTCGATCGACGCGGCAATCCGATCCGGGTCCGACGCCTTGTGGAATGCGAAATGGGCGCCGCATTCGATGGCATAGGTCAGATAGTCGAAGGTCGGATTCCCCTTCGACGACATTGCGATGACCTTCAGGTTCGAGCACAGGGCGCGGCAATATTCGATGATCGCGAAGCCGTGCCCGTCGGGCATGATGAGATCGGTCAGCACCGCATCGCACGGCGTCCCGAGAAGCGTCTGCTGCGCCTCGGTGCCGCAAGATGCTTCCAGAACGGAATGTCCGCCCGAGCGGAGAATCGCGCAAAACATCGCGCGGATTTGGGGGTCGTCGTCGACGATCAGGATCTGTGCCATAAGCCATCGTCGCGCGAATGTTCGATAGCAGCCATGCGACAAAAGGCTGAGACGATGCGTAATCCTACGGAACGGCTTCGGCCGATATGATCAGCGCCCGCCGAACGACGTCCGTAAGCTCTTCGGGCGTATAGGGCTTCCGCAGGACCGCAGCCACACCGGGCGGATTCTCGGCAAACTTTCCAAGCTCGCGTGAATAGCCGGTGCAGATCACAGCCCGGACCTGGGGGCGCTGCGACTGGATGCGCCCGATCAGTTCGAGTCCGGTCATATTGGGCATGGTCTGGTCGGTGAACACCATGTCGAACGAATCCGGCGCCGCGGCAAAGCGGTTGGCGGCGGCCACCGGATCGGTGAATGCCTCCACGTCGTAACCGGTATGCTGCAGGATCGCGGTGGCGAGTTCGACCAGCCGTGGTTCGTCATCGACGACCATGACGCGGATTTCGGAGCGAATGTCAGGCTCGCCGTCGGTGGCGGTCGGATCGTCCGGCGTCCCGGGCGTCTCGATCGTGTCGACGTCCAAGGGCGGCGGCCCGGCGACGGGGTCGGCCGCGCCGTCCGCCGGCAGCAAGATCATGAAGGTGGTGCCGATGCCCGGCTGGGAGCGGATATGGATGCCGCCTTGATGCGCGTTTACGATTTCCAGAACCGATGGAAGGCCAAGACCGGTGCCGCGGCCCTGCTCCTTGGTGGTGAAATACGGCATGAACAGCTTGTGCGCCGTCGCTTCGTCGAAGCCGGTTCCGTCGTCGGCGACGGCCAGGCGCACGTAGGTTCCGCGCTTCAGGACGCCGACAAAAACCATAACGGTGCCATCCGCACCGCGTTCGACATGGGAGCCCAGATGCTTGGCCGCGGCCGCCGTGCCGCGCAGGCCGTCTGCGCGCCCACCGTCTATGCTGACGCTGTCGACGGCCAGCACGACCCGCCCGGCCCGCGAGTCCAGTGCGTGCAGGGAATTGATGCAGAGATTGGTGATGATCTGTTCGATCTGGGTGGGATTGATCACCGCCTCGCAGGGCATGGGCGCCACCTTGCAGTCGAACCGCACCGAGGACGGAAAGAGGATCCGCAGCAGTTGCTCTGTTCGGACCGCGACGTCTCGAAGATCGTTCCGGGCGACCTCCGCCTTGGTTTCCTTCGAAAGATTGGCAATCGAGGCGACGATGCGCTGCCCACGCTTGGCGGAGGTGACGACATTATCGATGGCGCGAGCGAGTGCCGGCAGACTCGACACTGCGGCATCCTGCGACGCCGGCTGGGGCTCCGCTGACATCTTCTGGATCTGCATGGCCGCCAGCGACGAGAAGCCCAGAATCACGGCAAGCAGATTGTTGAAATCGTGCGCAATCGAGCCCGCCAGCGTCACGACCGCCTGATCCTTCTCGGCCTGTAATATCCGCTCATGCTGGGCCAGGCGCTGCGCCTCCTCAGTGCGCTGGGTGCTCAGGTCGGAAACCATGAGCAGTCTTTCACCGGAACCGACGTTCACCAGGCGAACCCGCACCGGCAGCCCGTGCATTGTGCTTGTCGTGAATTCCAGGTCGGTTTCCGGATTGGCAACAATTTGTTCCTTGATCGGCCCGGGGAGGCCGAGAGCATTCAGGATTTCCCGCAGCGACGAATCAACAATTTGTCCGGAAGAATTCCTCTGGGTCGGCACCATGCCGAGCATGGAACTGTTGACGATCTGTACCCGCTGATCGAGACCGATGGCGGCGATTGCCTGGGGGATGCTGTCCAGCACCGCGCGCAGAAGGGCGGTGCGCTGCGCCAGTGCTGACTCTCCGAGGCGACGGATTTCCGCCTCCTTTTGATGAAGATCCGTAATGTCGGCGCCGCTACGCAATATATCGCCGGAACTGAGCGTAACGACTTGGATCCGGTATGAGCCATGTTCCCGCACAATGTCGAGAAAGCCTAAGCTGGGCGAGCTGAAAGCATCCTTTGCGGCGCGAACATAGGTGGCGCGGGCGTTAGGATCGTTCTTTTGTTTGGGCCACGTCTTGGGGTCGGTAAATTTTGGTGGAAATGTGTCAGGCGACGCATCCCAATTGGCAAGCGCGATCTCATCCAGCGTGATGCCCTCGCGAATATGGCCTTGGATCGCCTGAAATTCATCGACGTAAGGTCTATTATAGAGTTCCAGTCTTCCGTCAGTGCTAAAAAGCGCAAGGCTGATCGGCAGACGTTCGAACGCTTCGCGCAAACGCTTCTCGGCCAGGCGCGCGCGGTTTTCCAGACCCGTCAAGTCGCTCAGGTCAGCGAACAGAAGCAGCAGATCGCCCGTGGTTGTCTGGTTCGGGCGGATGCTGATGCGACGGCGGTCAGGCAGCACTACGTCGGATCGCGTTCCGGTTGGCTTGAGAGAGGCGGCGCGAATTTCGCCCGCGACGCGCGCTATTTCCGATGCCGCGATCGAATTTCCAAAGCTTGCGGCGATCCGATCGGAGACATCTTCAACTGTGCAGCCAAGAAGCATCGTGGCGGAAACAGTCGGAAATATGGAGCCAAGATGCGTGTTCCAGATTGCGAGCCGATTGCCGCTATCGAAAATGGCGATACCGATCGATAGATCGTTGACGATCTGCCGCCATTCATCCTGCGGGCTGGCCGCATCGCCGGCCAGTTTCGCGAAAAAGCCCGCAACGTGTCCGGCAGCACGGCGCAGAGGCGAGCGGCGTCCGTTTCGCGCAATGATCATCGGGTTCGAATTAACCGGCGGAATTTCCGGCGGTGTCGCCTGAACGGCTGGCCTTCATCTGCAAGGCAATCCTGGCGGCATCGGTCCGGTTTTTGGCGCCGAGCTTGCGGAAGAGGGCAGTGAGGTGCGTCTTGACGGTGATCTCGGCAACACTGAGATGGTCGGCGATCTGCTTGTTCGACCAGCCCTGCATCACTTCTTCCAGGACTTCCTGTTCGCGGGCCGTCAGATTGGCGATGGTTTCGACCTGCGGCGCGCGGGCCGCAACGGCTTCGCTGTTTTTACTCGCCATCAGGAAGTCGGGCAGGTAGCGCTCTCCGCCCAGCAGCTTTTTCAGCGCATCGGCAAGCTCGGTGACGCCCATGGTCTTGGGAAGAAATCCGGCGGCGCCTTCGCGCATGATTTCACGTGCTTCGGCCGGCGACACCGCGCCGGAGATGATCGCGACCGGTGCGCCCTGCGCGATGCCGAGCATCCGGCGCAGGCCGCTGACGCCGTTCATGCCAGGCATCCGCATGTCGAGAATGATCAGATCGAAATTGCGTTCCTGGCCGACCTTGCGGGTTCCGGCCACCGTGAAGGCTTCGTCGAAGGTTCCGCAGGTGGCCACGCTGGCGCCGAGATTCTGGACTTCGACAACGGTCTTGATCAGTTCGCTGATCAGCTCGTGATCGTCGGCAATCAGGATTCTCATTGGTTTCCCCCCAAAATTCGGCTTTGCGAGATTGTCGCACCCGACTGAGCGCCATGTAGCGCGCTGTTCCGATCGGCCGATCCTATACTTTCATCTAGGGTCCAGCCTTATTACCGATTGTTAAGATTCTCAGGCGGTTACAACGATACACCCGGAAGGTTCTTCAGACATGACTTCTCACACCGATCGGGTCAGTCCCCTGGTCGTCCTCGTCGACGATGCGGAGGGTGTGCGCTTCGCCCTCTCCGAACTGCTTGAAAACAATGGCTTTCGAGTGATCGCGCTCGCCGGCGGACGGCAGGCGGTAACATGGTTAACAGAACTTGGCGACGGCGAGAGGCCGGCGGCATTTGTGATCGATCTGGTCATGGACGACCTGAACGGTTTCGAAGTGCTGACCGCCACCAAGGCCGCCCTGCCGGAGGTTCCCGTTCTCGCCATTTCCGGGGGCACGCGAAATCTGGCGCCCGATCTGCCGCTTGAACTGGCGGGTCAGACCGGCGCCGATGCCTGCCTGCAGAAGCCGTTCGCAAACGAAACCTTTCTGGACACGGTGCGGACCCTGATAACGGGTGCCGCCGGCGCGCAACGGAAGCCCGCGGTGGACGAGAGGACATGATCGCGCGAACGCTCCTTGCGGCGCGCGACGGCGCATCGTTGGGTAAGCGCCTTCGCGCGGCCTTGACCGATCCGGTCACCGGAGTCTGGTCGGTCGGATGCGTGCTGGTGTTGCTCGTGCTGGGTATCGGTGCGTGGAGCCTGTGGCAGGCGTACGATGCCGAGCGGCGGCATTCGGTCCAGACGATGGCGAATCTCGCCGCCGCCATCGGACAGCAGGCCACGGCAATGGCGCGGAACGGTGACAACGCTCTCGCGACAGCTGCGGCCCTAAGCCGCGTCATTCCCGATGAAGGATTTCTGGACCTGAAACATCGGCTGCTGGCGACACTCCATCGCAGGGGCACCATGGAGCGAATATCGATCTTCGATATCAACGGCCGCGTGGTTGTCGATTCGCTTGGACCGCAGCCGAGCGCGCTTCCCTACGACCCGGAGGATCCGGCGCTCCGGATGGTTCCCGTGAATGCGGAGGGCGATCTTTACTTCAGCCCACCCGTTCGCGATCGCCGGAACGGCGGATGGCTCCTGCTGATCCGTCGCCCGGTAATCGGCAGCAACGGGGAGGCACTCGGAACCGTGGAAGGAATAACGCCGATTGGTAACCTGGCTGACGCACTCGACCGCTACGATCCGGGACCGGACGGCTCGGTCAGCCTTCTCCTGCAGGGAGAAGACGATCGCGTCAGAATCGTGCTGGTCCGGACCCCTCGAAGCGACGGGCAGATCGGAACGAGCTTCCGCACTACGGAGGGATCGCGCTCGGAATATTCCACCGGACTGACGGAGATCTATTTCGGTCCGGGCTTTGTTGACGGGATTCCGCGCCTTTTTGTGACCCATCCGGTAGGCGAGTATCGGCTTTTCGTTACTGTCGGAACCAAGTGGCGGCATATTCTCGATCGCTGGTATGAGCGGGCGCCGTTCATCGTTGCGTCAACGGCGGCCGGTATTCTGTTCATCGTCCTTCTGATGGTCGCGCTTGCCTGGCAGATCACGCGGCGTATGCGGATGGGGCAGCGCCTGACCCTCACCCTCAGCGAATTGGCCGAGCGGCGGCGCGGCATCGTGGAGGTGCAGCAATCGAAGATCGATGCCCTGGCGCGCATGTCGGGCGGGATCGCGCATGAGTTCAGCAACCTTCTGCAGCCGATCGCGACGCTGAGCGAACTTGGGCAATCGTTGCCCGAATCCGCCGCGTCGGAAAAAGCAAAGACATACTTCAGCCGGATCGGGACGGCCGCGCGGCAAGCGATTGCCATCGCCGGCGACTTTCTAACCTTCTCCGGGTCTTCACAGCGGCGCCCAATAGTTTCCCCTTTATCAACTGCAGTTCATGAAGCCGTGGAGATGGTGCGTCCGGTGCTCGGGGATGTGAAGATTACCCTCGAAGTTAAGCCGGAAACACAGGCCTATTTCGAGCCCCTCGGTCTGTCGCAGATCCTGAACAACCTGATGAAGAACTCACTGGAGGCATGGCAGCGGGCACCGGAACTGGACCGTCCGCTGGAAATCCTCATCCGCGCCGGCCTCGATACGGCGCGAAAGCAGGTGAAGCTCAGTATCTCGGACAACGGGCCCGGCATGAGCGGTCCGGTTCGCGCCCGTGTGTTTGAGCCTTTTTTCACCACCAAAGGGGCCAGCGGCGGGACAGGTCTCGGCCTCTCCGTGGTCTATGGACTTGTCCATGGATGGAACGGTGAAATCCGCGTCGACAGCGTTGTCGGGCAGGGGGCGACCTTCAACATTTTTCTCCGGGTTGACGGCGACCCGGTCCGCAATGAGAGCGAAAATGACCCTGAATTCCGCGCGGCTTGATTCCCTGACCAAATTCATCGGCGTGCCGGCGGCAACGGGTATTCTGGAGAAGATCCCGGCCACGCTGGACGAACGACTGGCGGCACTTGGCGCGGCGACCGGTTCTACCGATGCCGTCGCTGCGGCGGCGCATAAACTCGCCGGGCTCGCCGACACCTACGGCATGACGGCCCTGGCCGAGGCCATGCGGCGCCTGGAGCAGGAACCGGATGCCGCCTTTTCTCCGGCCGCGGTCGAAGGCCTCATTGATGACGTCAAAAAAGAGATCGGTGAATACCTGATCGCACTTCGGCGTTGATCGTCGCGCTCAGACGTTCGGCTAGTTTTTAGCAAACTTCGCGGAGTTCATTCTTGGTTCCAGAAGATACGCGTGCCCCATGCGCGCCTACCAAAGGAACCAATGATGGCCGACATTATTCTGGCTGACGATTGCGACCTGCAGCGCGAACTGCTCGCGGCGGCGTTGTTGCAGTCCGGTCACGACGTGCGGACCGTGAACAACGGGAACGAAGCGCTCGATCAGTTCAATCGCTCGCCGTCCGACCTGATCATCACCGACATCTTCATGCCTGAGAAGGATGGCATTGAGCTGCTGCTGGCGCTACGCGGCGCGCAACAGGCCGTGCCGGTCATCGTGATGACCGCGGGTTTCCGCGACCAGCAGGACATTTATCTCAAAATGGCGAACGCGCTGGGCGCCAGCGTCCTGCTGCGCAAGCCCGTGATGCCCGAGGCGATTGTCGAGGCCGTCAGAACGGCCCTGGTTCTCGGACCGGGTCAGACAATCGTGGACTATACCTCCGGCTGATATGGCGGCGCCGTCCCGGGTGCGAAGGTCCGCTTGTCTTTTTGTGCATATTTTGAAACCAGATTCCAAGGAGCGAAACCATGAACCGGCTTAACAATCTGAAGATTTCGACGAAGGTTGCGGGTGCGTTTGCCTTCGTCTTCGCCATTACCATCATTCTCGGCACGTTCTCCGTTATGCGTCTTGCGGCGGTGAACGAAGGTGCTGCCGATGTCCGCGACAACTGGCTGCCTGCAACCCGGGCGCTTGGCGAACTCGCCGCGCACACCACCCGTTATCGCCAGCTCGAAGCAGCCTATATCCTTGCCAACACGCCCGAACAGAAGGGCCGGGAACAGGAAACTCTGCGCACCGTCATTCAGAGCGTCGCCAAGACGTTGGCGGCCTACGAACCCACTGTGACCTCCGCGGAAGAGAAAGTCATGGCAGACGCCATGAAGTCGGGCTGGGTGAACTATCTGGACTCGCACAAGAAGTTGGTCGCTCTCGTCACCGAAAGAGGCGATGAGGCGGCGGCAACTTTCTATGCGACGGAAATGCGTCCCGGCTTCTCGAAAGTTCGCGACGCGGTCCAAGCTGCTCTTGAATACAACGTGCGTGAAGCAACAAAGGCGACGAATGCCGGCGAGCAGATGTATCTGTCGGCGCGCCTGTGGATCATCGCGGCGATCGCGTTTGCCGGATTGCTGAGTGGCGTGGCCGGGTTTGTCATCATCCGTTCGGTCTCGCGTCCGATCTCGGCCCTGACCGGCACGATGTCGCAGCTTGCCGCGCACGATCTGTCGGCGACGGTTAACGGCCAGGAGCGCGGCGACGAGGTCGGTGCGATGGCCAAGGCGGTTCAGGTGTTCAAGG
Organism: Alphaproteobacteria bacterium; assembly: GCA_965279355.1. GTDB lineage: Bacteria > Pseudomonadota > Alphaproteobacteria > CACIAM-22H2 > CACIAM-22H2. The sequence continues at coordinate 4,100,028 of OZ257155.1, forward strand.
ACAGCATGATTGAAGGCGATCGTCTGGCCGCAGAGCAGAAGACGGAGCAGGCGCGCAAGGAAAAGCGCCAGGTCGCCGTGGACGGTTTCATCCAGACGTTCGAGAAGTCGGTCGGCAGCGTGCTGCAGATGGTTAGCTCGGCGTCGACCGAACTGCAGTCGACCGCGCAGTCGATGACCGCGACGGCGGAAGAGACCCAGCGGCAGTCGACGGCGGTGGCCGCGGCCTCCGAGCAGGCCTCGACCAATGTGCAGACGGTCGCCTCGGCAGCCGAAGAGCTGTCGTCCTCGATCACCGAGATCAGCCGTCAGGTCACCGAAAGCACCCGCATCGCCGGTCAGGCGGTGGCGGATGCCGAGCGCACCAATGCCGAGATCCAGGGTCTGTCGGAAGCGGCCCAGAAGATCGGCGATGTGGTGAAGCTGATCAACGACATCGCGGGCCAGACCAACCTGCTGGCGCTCAACGCCACGATCGAGGCGGCCCGCGCCGGCGAAGCCGGCAAGGGCTTCGCGGTGGTGGCCTCCGAGGTCAAGAACCTGGCCAGCCAGACGGCCAAGGCGACCGAAGAGATCAGCAGCAAGATCGCCGAAATGCAGGCGTCGACGGGTCGCTCGGTGACGGCGGTTCAGGGGATCGGCCAGACCATCGGCCGGATCAACGAGATCGCCACGACCATCGCGTCTGCTGTCGAGGAGCAGGGTGCCGCGACGCAGGAAATCGCCCGCAACGTGCAGCAGGCCTCGGCCGGCACGGCGGAAGTGTCGTCCAACATCGTCGGCGTCACCAAGGCCGCGACGGACACCGGTGCGGCGTCCGCGCAGGTTCTGGGTGCGTCGGGCGAGCTCTCGAAGCAGTCCGAGACGCTGCGCACGGAAGTGACCGAGTTCCTCGGGAACATCCGCGCTGCCTGATAACAGTCTTAGTCGATAAAGACGCCGGCGCTCTGACAAGCGCCGGCGTTTTCTTTTTTACTCCAGCAGGCCGACGATCGCGCCCATCAGGCAGGTGGCGAGCGTCCCGGAGACGATGGAGCGCAGGCCCAGCGCCACCACCTCGTCGCGGCGGGACGGGGCCATCACGGCAAGACCGCCGATCATGATGCCGAGACTGCCGAAATTGGCGAAGCCGCACATCGCATAGAGCATGATCAGGCGCGAGCGGCCCGACAGCGCGTCGGGCGGGAGCTGGGACAGTTTCAGATAGGCGATGAACTCGTTGAGGATGGTCTTGGCACCCATCAGGCCGCCGGCGGTGACGGCTTCCTGCCACGGAATCCCCATCAGCCAGCAGACCGGCGCCATGATCCAGCCCAGCAGGCGCTCGAAGGTGAGCGGGGCGCCCGCGAAATCCGGCAGCAGGCCGAGGATCGCATTGCCGAGATGCACCAGCGCCACGAAGACCAGCAGCATCGCGATGATGTTCAGGAGCAGTTCGAGGCCGGCGCCGGTGCCTTTCACAATGGCATCCATGGTGCTGGCGGCGACGGGGTCCGGCTCGATCAGCACGCCCTTTGTCGCCATGCCGGCCGTGGCCGGTACCATGATCTGGCCGATGAGGATGGCCGCCGGCGCGCCCAGCACCGACGCGATGATGAAATGGCCGGCGGCATCAGGGAGCACCGGCGTGACGATCACGGCATAGAGCACCAGCACGGTGCCGGCGATGCCGGCCATGCCGCCGGTCATCACCGCGAAGAGCTCGCTGCGGGTGAGGCGTTCGAGATACGGCCTGATGAAGAGCGGCGCCTCGACCATGCCGACGAAGATATTCGCGGCGGTCGACAGGCCGACCGCGCCGCCGACACCCATGGTCCGCTCCAGCGCCCAGCCGAAGCCGCGCACGATCGGCGGCAGGATGCGCCAGTAGAACAGCAGCGTGGTGAGCACGCTCATCACCAGCACGATGGGCAGCGCCTGGAACGCCAAAACGAATTCGCTGCCGGGAAATTTCGGATCGAAGGGCAGCGGGCCGCCGCCGACATAGCCGAAGACGAAGGCGGTGCCGGCCCGCGTGGCATCGTTGATCGCGTTCACCGCGCCGTTGGCCGCCGCGAAGGCGGCACGCACCGGCGGGATCTTCAGCAGGATCAGCGCGAGGACGACGGTGACCGCGAGACCGATGACGGCCTGCCGCACGGACACCGCGCGGCGGTTCTCGCTGAACACCCAGGCGATGAGGAGGAGAGTGACGATGCCGATGATGGATTGGAAAACCAGCATCGGCGGGCGGCCTTAGCGCTGCGGGCCGGTCTTGGTCGGCAGGCCGGCGGCCTTCCAGGCATTGATGCCGCCGATGACATTGGAGGCCGGCTTGCCGGCGGCGGCGACTGCCGCGACAGCGCGCGCGGAACGACCGCCGACGAGGCAATGGATGGCGACGTCCTTGTCGCCGTATTTGTCGACGACGACCTGCGGATCGAAGGTGGACAGCGGCATCAGCACCGCGCCGTCGATGCGCTCCTCGTCGGTTTCCACCGGCTCGCGCACGTCGATGAGAACGAAGTCCTTGTCCTTGAGGCGTTTGGCGGCGGTCGCGGCGTCGATTTCGGGAGGCATCGTCATGGCGGGATCAGTCCTCGGACTCATCGTCACTGGAAAGCGGTTCGGCCGGCGGCCAGTACTGGCGAATCGCCTGCAGCACCGCGTCGGTGCTCCGATCATAACCCTGACTGAGGATCAGGAAACCGTTGAACGCGCCCCGGCGGCGGATGACGTTGGATCCCAGGAAGCGCTGGCCGAACTGCATGCGGGCGTAGATCTCGGGATCGACGTCGATCGCCAGCTGGCGTCCCAGCAGGTTGCGGTCGCGGCTGATCTGCCACACGCGCCGCCACGGGATCGTCTCATTGAGGGCGTCGACGAGAGTCAGGCCTTCAGGACTGACGACGATGCGCGCAGAACGGTCGATAAAGTGTTGCAGCGACTGGATGAGATAAAACGTGAGAATGACCGCGAAGAAGCCCGCGGTGATCATCTGATCGCGGCCCAGCCCGTCCGTGACATAAAGATTGTGGACATGGGAAATCGTGACCGCGATCAGGGTCGCGGAGAACAGAATCTGGATACCCAGCACCAGGCGCGACCGCCGCACCTCGAACACTGTCGCCGTTGCGGTGGTCATCCGATTTGCGCGCGATGGCGGAGAAGATGGTCGGCCAGCACGCAGGCCACCATCGCCTCGCCGACGGGAACCGCGCGGATGCCGACGCAGGGGTCATGACGGCCCTTGGTCGATATCTCGGTTTCGAGCCCGCCGGTGGTGACGGTGCGGCGCGGGGCGAGGATCGAGGAGGTCGGCTTCACCGCGAAGCGCGCGACGATATCCTGTCCCGTCGCGATGCCGCCGAGGATGCCGCCGGCATGGTTCGACTGGAACACGGGACGGCCGCCGGTCATGCGCATCTCGTCGGCATTCTCTTCGCCGGACATCGCGGCGGTGGCGAAGCCGTCGCCGATCTCGACACCCTTCACCGCGTTGATGCTCATCAGCGCCGCCGCGAGATCCGCGTCGAGCTTGCCGTAGATCGGAGCACCCAGACCGACGGGAACGCCGGTCGCCACGATCTCGATCACCGCGCCGCAGGACGAGCCGGCCTTGCGGACCTCGTCGAGATAGCCTTCCCATTTTTGCGCGGCCTGGCGGTCGGGGCACCAGAAGGGATTGTCGTCGATGGCGTCCCAGCTCCAGCCGCCGCGATCTATTTTGTGCGGACCGAGCTGCACCAGCGCGCCGCGAATGCTGACGGACTCACCGAGAACCTTGCGTGCAACGGCACCGGCCGCCACGCGCGACGCTGTCTCGCGCGCAGAGGAGCGCCCGCCGCCGCGATAGTCGCGGATGCCGTATTTGCTCCAGTAGGTGTAGTCCGCGTGGCCGGGACGGAACTTGTCCTTGATGTCGTTGTAGTCCTTCGAGCGCGCGTCTTCGTTGTCGATATGCAGGGCGATCGGCGTGCCGGTCGTCTTGCCTTCGAAGACACCGGACAGGATCTTCACCTGATCCGGTTCCTTGCGCTGCGTGGTGAAGCGCGACTGGCCCGGCTTGCGGCGATCCAGCCACGGCTGGATATCGCTTTCCGAGAGGGAGATCAGCGGCGGCATGCCGTCGACGACGCAGCCGATCGCCGGCCCGTGGCTTTCGCCCCAGGTGGTCACGCGGAACAGCGTGCCGAAGCTGTTGCTCGACATCGCGCGCGTCCCTGTCAGCCCTGCGGCTTGAAGCCGGCGAGCATCTCGGACACGGCGGGCGCCGCATCCACGGCCATCATCCCGACGACGTGATAGCCGCCATCGACATGATGCACTTCGCCGGTGACGCCGCTGCTGAGATCGCTCAGAAAATAGAGGCCCGCATTGCCGACTTCATCGATCGTCACGTTGCGGCGCAGCGGGGCGTTCAGCTCGTTCCATTTCAGGATGTAGCGGAAATCGCCGATACCCGACGCGGCCAGCGTCTTGATCGGACCGGCCGAGATCGCGTTGACGCGGATCTTGTCGATGCCGAGATCGGCGGCGAGATAACGCACGCTGGCTTCCAGCGCGGCCTTGGCGACACCCATCACGTTGTAGTGCGGCATCACGCGCTCGGCGCCGAAATAGCTGAGCGTCAGCAGGCTGCCGCCATCCGTCATCATCGCCGAGGCGCGGCGCGCGATATCGGTGAAGGAGAAGCAGGAAATGTCGAGCGAGCGCTGGAAATTCTGGCGCGTCGTGTCGACGTAGCGGCCCTTGAGCTCTTCCTTGTCGGCGAAGGCGATGGCGTGCACGACGAAATCGATCTTGCCCCATTCCTTCGCCAGCGTGGCAAACACGGCATCGAGGCTGGCTTCGTCGGTGACGTCGCACGGCAGGACCAGCTTGGCGCCGATCGACTGCGCCAGCGGCCGCACGCGCTTTTCCAGCGCCTCGCCCTGGAACGTGAACGCCATTTCGGCGCCATGCGCCGCGCATGCTTTTGCGATGCCCCAGGCGATCGACCGGTCGTTGGCGACGCCCATGACAAGCCCTCGCTTGCCGGCCATCAGGGGACGAGGGTCCGTCATTCGTAAGCCTATGCCCTAGTTGGAAAAAACCCGCCCGGCAGGGAAGCCGAACGGCGGGCATCCTACACGAAAGAGGGCCGGTGACAAACCGCGGTCGGGGCGGCCTTTCGGTCCACCCTTTGATCCGTCATCCCGCACTTGATGCGGGATCCATCCCTCCGGCGGCGCGATGGGCCCCGCATCAAGTGCGGGGTGACGATGCATCGGCTTACTCCGGATCGCCGCCCGACTTGCCGATCCGGCTCATCAGCTTGTCGCGCTGCGCTTCCGGCAGCTCGCCGACGGCGGCCAGCAGGTCGCGCATCTGGCGGCGGACGCCGTAGAGCTTGTCCAGCAGGTCGAGGATGACCGACATTGCCTCATCGTCGATGGCGAGATCGCGGCGGAGTTCGACGATCATCTGCACACGCGAGGCGTCGGCTTCGGTGAAGATGTAGTCGCCGTCCTGGGCGAGCGGCAGCACCCAGCGCCGCTCGATCCACAGCAGCATTTCCTCCCGCGGCAGTCCGAACTCGATGATCAGTTCGGAGAAGGGCTTCATTTTGTGAAGCCCTGTTTGCCGCGTGGGTCGTAGTCGCGCTGCGACCAGCCGTCGATGAACTTGTCCAGCTCGGGATCGGCGGCGTCGGGCAGCGCGATCTTGAGTTTCACATACTGATCGCCACGCTCGCCGCTCTTGCCCTGCGGCACGCCCTTGCCCTTGAGGCGGAGCATGGTCCCGGTGTTCGAGCCCTTGGGCACCGACATCGTGACCGGGCCATCGATGGTCGGCACCGTGATCTTGCCGCCCTTGACCGCTTCGGTCAGCGTGATCGGCAGATCGACATGAATGTCGTGGCCTTGCCGCGTGAAGTAGGCATGCGGCTTCACATGGATCTCGATATACGCGTCGCCGGCAGGGCCGCCGCCCAGACCGCCCGTGCCTTGCCCCTTGAGGCGAAGCTGCTGGCCGTCTTCGCTGCCGGGTGGAATCGCGACATCGAGCGAGCGTCCGTCGGGCAGCGTCAGGCGTTTGCGCGCGCCGGCGGTGGCTTCGAGGAAATCGACGGTGAGTTCATAGGCGACATTGGCGCCGCGCGCTTTGAAGGTGCGGGCACCACCGGCGTTTTGTTTGCCGCGACCGAAGCCGAAGAAGTCGCCGAAGATGTCTTCGGTGTCGATGTTTTCGGTCGTGTATTTGGCGCCGCCCGGGCTTTCCGCGTAGTTGCGATAGAAGGGGCGGCTGCGCCGCACTTCGGCGCCGCTGGCGTCGATCTCGCCCCTGTCGAAGCGGGCCTTCTTGTCCGCATCTGACAGCAAGTCGTGCGCCACCGAGACCTCCTTGAACTGCGACGCCGCCTTGGCGTTGCCCGGATTGAGGTCGGGGTGCAGCTTCTTGGCCAGCTGCCGATAGGCCTTCTTGATGTCGTCCGCGCTGGCGTCCTTTTTGACGCCGAGCACTTCGTAGGGATCACGCATAGTCGCTCAGAATACACATACCGGCGTAGATGTAGGAAGCGGCGGTGCAAACAAAAAGGGCGACGGTTGCCCGTCGCCCTCGTTTGCACACCCAGGAACTGACGTTAGTTGACGACCTTCCAGCTGCCGTCGGGCTGGCGGCAGGCGGTGCCGAATGCCTGCTCGGTCTTGCCGGCGACGGTGACCGTCTGCTGATATTCGCGGCAGTAGTTGCCGGAGGTGTCATTGCCTTCGCGGTTCGGCGTGATCGTGCCGGCATGGCCCGTCTCCGGGTTGCTCCAGCTGATCTGCTGACCGATCGGTGCCGTATGGGCGCGCTCCTGCGCGCGCTTGGAATAGTCGACGTCGGCCTTGTCCAGCGATTCGCCGACCTGGTGACCGACAAAGGCACCGAGCAGGGTACCGGCGCCGACCGCGATCAGTTTGCCGGTGCCGCCACCGATCTGCGAGCCGAGCAGGCCGCCGCCGACCGCGCCGAGCAGGGTGCCGCCGGTGGTCTTGTTGGCTTCACCGACCTGACCCGGGCGGCGCTGATCCGGCGCGGCACAGGCCGCGAGGGCCAGGGCGACGACGGCGACGGTCGCGATGCGTGTGGTGGTTTTCGCAAACATGGAAGTTACCTCTTTATACTTGGGGCGGACTTGGAAGGTCCGTGTCCGGCGACCAGAAACGGCCTGAGCGCCTCCACCCCTTGCCCCGAAAAGGGATGACAGCGCCGGTTCGCCGCTTCGTCTATAACGGTCCAACACCTTAAATATTTCATTGCCCGATGCCGAGTTCAAGATGAGCCAAGATACTGTTTCTGAAGGGAATATCCCGACCATAGACGCTTTGGCTGATCCGGTCCTGCTGTTTAGCCAGTGGCTCGCCGAGGCGACTCGCAAGGAGGTCGATGTGCCGACCGCCATGACCCTGGCGACGGTGACAGCGGATGGAAGGCCGGCGGCGCGGATGGTCCTCCTGAAAGGGGCCGACCAGGCGGGCTTCGTCTTCTATACCAACCTCGAAAGCCCCAAGGCCGACGACCTGGCGGTCCATCCCCGCGCGGCGCTCCTGTTCCACTGGAAATCGCTCAAGCGGCAGGTCCGGGTCGAGGGCAGGGTCGAGCGTGTCACGGCGGCGGAGGCCGATGCCTATTTCGCGACCCGTCCGCGCGGCGCGCAGATCGGCGCCTGGGCGTCCGCGCAGTCCCGCCCGCTGGAAGGGCGGTTCGCGCTGGAGAAACGGGTTGCCGAGTACACCGCAAAATTCGGGATCGGCACTGTTCCGCGGCCGGATTTCTGGTCCGGCTATCGCGTTGTTCATGAGCGGGTCGAATTCTGGCATGACCGCCCATTCCGGCTGCATGAGCGTCTTGTGTATCGGCGCGATGCGGGCGGCGGCTGGCAGACCGAGAAGCTCTATCCGTGATTGTCGACATGCCGATGATTCGGCGTTCGCCTCCTGGATCAGATGAGTGTTTCTGGACCATCGCGCCCTGGATCGGTACAGTTACGGGTACGATGGTACGAAGAACCGTCGGCGGCTATTCCTGCGTTTGAACGGGAAAGCTGCGAACAGAGGAGGCGGATATGACTCTCAAGGTTGTTCTCTCGGCTGTCACAGGCCGTGAGGCGGACGTTGCGACTCTCGATGTCGCTGCTGCGATTGCCCGGCGCTTCGACGCGCATGTGGAAGTCATGCATGTGCGCAGCGATCCGCGCGATGCAATTCCTTTTCTCGGCGAAGGCGCCTCTGGCGTCCTGATCGAACAGATCATGACGGCAGCCGAGCGCGATGCCGGCAGCCGCAGCAGCAAGGCGCAGACCGCGTTTGAAAACTGGCGCGCGGGCAGCGGCCTCAAACTGGCCATGCGGCCTGGTGAAGAGAGCGGCCCCACGGTTGCCTGGCGCGAGGAAACCGGCACCGAGGATGAGTGCATGGTGCGTCGCGGCCGGGTCGCCGACGTGATCGTGGTCGGTCGTCCGCCCGCCGACGATTCCGGCATGTCGACAGTCCTGTTCGAGACGGCCCTCTTCGATACCGGTCGGCCGGTTCTTCTGGCGCCCCCGACATTGCCGCCGGGTCACAGTGTCGTCGGATCGCCGGCGACCATCCTGTGGACGACGGGCGCCGAAGCCGCCCGCGCGGTGATTGCCGCCATTCCGCTGCTCACAGCGGCCAGCCGGGTGCAGATCATTTCGCTCAACCACAGCGGCAAGGTTGCCGACGCGGCGGGCCTCGTCGACTACCTCGCCTGGCATGGCGTGAAGGCCGAGGTTGCTGAGTCGCTGCTGGTCACGCCGCCGGCCGGCACCGAACTGCTCACCCGTCTGAAGTCCGGCGGCACCGGCATGCTGGTGATGGGCGCGTACACGCAGAACCGGCTGCGGCAACTGGTGTACGGCAGTATCACCAAGCACGTTCTGATGCATGCCGACCTGCCGGTGCTGATGGCCCATTGACCGCCGTGTGCCGTCGTAGTGACTGAACAGAAGACTCTTGTTCTCACCGGTGCCAGCCGCGGCATCGGTCGCGCGACGGCCCGACGCTTCGGCGAGGCGGGGTGGCGCATCATCACCTGCGCGCGCGGCGATGTCTCGCCGGCGCAGCGCGGCAATCCCAACTGGACGCATCACTTCCAGTCCGATCTGAGCAAGCCTCTCGACCGCGCGCGGTTCGTCGAGCAGGTCGAGGCGGTCCTGAACGGCGCCGCCGTGCACGCGCTGGTCAACAATGCCGGTGTCTCGCCGAAAACCTCCTATCGGGAGCGTCTCGGCGTGCTGCACGGCGACACTGCCGACTGGCAGGCGGTGTTCGAGCTCAATTTCTTCGCGGCTCTCGATCTGGCGCGCGGCTTCGCGACGCCGCTCGGCCGCGGCAAGGGGGCGATCGTCAACGTGACGTCGATTGCCGGCCATCGCACCCATCCCTTCGCGGGATCCGCCTATTCGACGTCGAAAGCAGCTCTCTCGGCGCTGACCCGCGAGATGGCCGTGGAGTTCGCGCCCCTCGGCGTGCGGGTCAACGCCATCGCGCCGGGCGAGATTGAAACGGAAATGGTGGGGCCGGAATACGAGCCGCTGATTACCCGGATACCCATGCAGCGCATGGGGACGGTAGAAGAAGTTGCGGGCGCAATCTTCTCCGTCTGCCAGGCGGATTTCGGATACGTCACGGGTACCGAGGTTTTTGTCACCGGCGGCCAGCACCTCTACTGATTTTGCTCCGTTATTTCGGCCCCGCTGGCCTCGATCAAAACTGCCTAAAATCCAATGAATTAGGGCGGTTTCGCTTATCCGTTCGTTAATTTCTTTGCCCTATTGAATCGGCCGAAGAGCCGTGGGGAAGCGGCTTCAATGTTGCCGCTTCGGACCACGAGCATGAGCGAACGTTTCGCCCTGTCAGCGCCGATCAGTTTCCCATTCCCGTCTGTGCGACCTGCCACCCTGCAGCGTTGGCTGCTGGGCATGGGCGCCGTGACGGTCGCCCTCATCGCCGCGATGGCGGCGGCTCTCATCTGGTATCTGCGGATCGAGACACTCGAGACGGCGCGCACCGACATGGCGAATCTGAGCGCCGTTCTGAATGAGCAAAGCGAACGTGCGCTGCAAAGCGTCGAACTGATTCTCGAGTCCGGCAAGGACCGCCTCAATTCTCCCTCGCTCGGCACGCAGCTCGCCGATGGCAGCCTGCATCGTTTCCTGCGCGACAAAAGCGAAAGCGCGCCGCAGATCCGGCAATTGCTTCTCGTCGGTGCCGACGGAAAGATGCTGGCGACTTCGGCAAGCCACCCGCCGCCGTCTTCGGCGGTGCCCGATCGCGACTACTTTTACATCCAGCGCGAGACGACGGATGCCGGTCTGGTGATCGGCGGTCCTTTCCAGAGTCGTATCAACGGCGAATGGACGCTGCCGGCAAGTCTGCGCCTGGACAATCCCAACGGTACATTTGCCGGCGTCGTGGCGGCCGGAATCGACCCGGTCTATTTCGAGAATGTCTATCGCTCGGCAGGTGTCGGCACCACGGCGACGATCGTTCTCATGGATCGCAGCGGAGTCATTGTTGCCCGGTCATCGGGAAGCCGTCAGGGCATCGGCGAGCTATTCGCGGACCGCGCCGCGATGCTCGAAGCGATCGATCTGCACGGCGACAAGGTGGTGCAAATCCGGAAAAACAGCGGCGAAGCCCGGCTGGTCGCTCCGCGTCCCCTGGCGTCGTATCCGCTGATTGTCGTTGCTGAAATCGGCGAGCACGACGTGCTGGCTTCATGGCGGCGGCAGAGCCTTTCGATCGGCGGTATTGCGGGTGCCGCCATCCTGTCGCTTGTCGCCCTGCTTGCCTTTCTGCGCCGCATGGCGGTCCGGCTTGAAATATCGGATGCCGCGCTTCGCCAGAGCGAGAAACTGTCGCGCGAGCAGGCCGAGAATCTGCAGGATGCGATCGATGCGATGGCCGATGGTTTTGTTCTTTACGATCAGGAAGACCGGTTCATCACCTGCAATCAGCGTTATCGCGAACTGCACTGCAAGACGCCGGGCGTCTTCGTGGCGGGAACGCCTTATCAAGAGGTCATTCGCGCTGTCCTGAATGCCGGCGCAATGACGGTGCCTCCCGAAGGAATCGACCGCTACATCGAGCGCCGCATCGAGGAACGCAAGAGTCCGCAGAACTGGCGTGAGCGCGGTGCCAACGGTCAGTGGCTTCGTCTCTCGGAACGCCGGACCCGCCTTGGGCGGATGGTGGGCGTTCATGCCGATATTACGGAACTGAAGCGGGCCCAGGCCGACGCGGAAGCCGCGCGCGCACGGATGGCCGACTGGGCGGAGGCGGCCAACGACTGGTTCTATGAGCTCGATGCCGATCTCAGATTTGCCTATCTGTCGGAAGGCTTCGAGAGAAATACCGGCATCAAGATCGCCGGGCTGTTGGGCAGGCCGTGCAGCGAGATTGCGCAGGGGGCGGACGCCCTTTTGAGCGCCTTGTCGGCACGGGAGTCGTTCCGTGAAATCCGGATCCCGGCCGCCACGCCGGCTGGCGCGGAATTACATCTCGCACTCAGCGGCAAACCGATTTTCGAGCCGTCCGGTCGCTTCTGCGGCTTCCGCGGCGCGGCGCGCGACATTACGGCGCAGGTGACGGCCGAGCAAGCGCTAGAGCGCCAGACGACGATTCTGACAACGCTCATCGACAAGCTGCCGGTCGGCGTCTCGATGGCGGACGCCGACATGAAGATCATTGCGTTCAATCCGATTTTCTACGAACTGCTGGGTGTACCGCCGCGGCTCTTCGCCGTCGGCAAGCCGGTGGAGGATTCTGTCCGCTATAGCGCCGCAAACGGCGAATACGGCCCGGGTGAGACGGAAGAAATCGTGCGCAGGGTCATGGCGCAGTTCACCGACGGACAGTTCCATCACGCCGAACGCCAGCGTCCCAATGGCCATATCATTGAAACCTATCGCATGCCGCTGCCGGACGGTGGCTTTGTCGGCGTCATCTCCGACGTCACGGAGCAGCGCGCGCGAGAGCGCGCCCTGCAGAAGGCGCATGGTCAGATGGAGGAGCAGGCGGCGGCGCTGACTCGCCAGAGCGTGCTGCTCTCCATGCTGATCCAGAACATGCCGGTCGGCGTCGCGCTGATCGACAGCGATATGAAGGTGATGGCATTCAACTATCTCTTCATAGAGATGAACGACTTCGCGCCGGGCGATCTGAAAACCGGAGATTCCTTCGAGAAGGCGATCCGTCATACCGCCAAGATGGGTGGCTACGGAGAGGGGGATATAGAGAACATCGTCAGCCAGCGCCTCCGAATCGACTCTACAGAGCCGGTGAAGGTCAGGCTGACCCGCTCCGATGGGCGCATTTTCGAGGCAAGCCGGATGCCGCTGCCGAACGGCGGCTTCGTTGCGACGCAAATCGACGTGACCGAGCAGCACGAGCGTGAGCAGGCCTTGCGCGAGGCGCAGGCCAAGCTTGAAGTGCAGACCGGAGCGCTTTCGGACCAGGCCGATCGTTTTTCGACGCTGATCGAGAATCTTCCGGCCGGCGTCTGCCTCGCGGATCGCGACCTGAACGTCCTCGCCTTCAATCGTCTCTATGTTGAGATGCTCGAATTGCCGCCCGGCATGATCGATGTCGGTAAGCAGCACGAGGATATCTTCCGGTATCTCGCCGAGCGGGGCGAATATGGTCCTGGCGATCCCGAAGCATTCGTCCGTCAGCGCTTGTCACTGGCGCGTGAGCGCCGCCCGCTCCAGTTCGAGCGGGTGCGCCCGAACGGACAGGTTTTCGAGGTGCGGCATATTCCGCTGGCGGGCGGGGGCTTCGTCGGCGCCTTTACCGATGTGACGGAGCGTCATCGCCGCGAGCGCGAGCTGAGCGAGGCGCACGGACGCCTGGCGCGGCAGGCGGCGGACCTGGCGACGACGGCGGAGAAGATGGAGGCAGCGCGTGCGGACGCCGAGCGCGCCCGTGTTGCCGCGGATACCGCCAGTCGCGCAAAATCTGATTTCCTCGCCAACATGAGCCATGAAATCCGGACGCCGATGAACGGCATCCTTGGCATGAACAGTCTTCTTCTCGATACCGAGCTGAACGAAGAACAGACCCAGTATGCCACGACGGTCAGGGATTCCGCCGAAGCGCTGCTGGCCATTCTCAACGACATTCTCGATATCTCGAAACTGGAGGCAGGCCGGATCGAGATCGAACGGATCGAGTTCGATCTGCGCGAGCTTGTCCAGGGCGCGATGGAACTCCTGACTCCACGCGCTCATGAAAAACATCTCAGTCTTCAGTCGTATGTGGATCCCGCGAGCGACGGTCTGTTCAGGGGCGATCCGACGCGTGTCCGTCAGGTTCTTCTGAACCTTGTCGGCAACGCGATCAAGTTTACCGACGAGGGGTCGGTGGCGGTCGATGTGCGCTACGAGACGGACGTGGACGGCGGCTCGCTGATTCGGGTCACCGTCGCCGATACGGGCATGGGCATCTCGGAGGACGTGCGGGGCCGCCTGTTCAGCAAGTTTACGCAGGCCGACGGTTCGATCACGCGCCGTTACGGGGGCACCGGTCTCGGCCTCTCCATCTCCAAGCAGCTTGTGGAGATGATGGGAGGCACGATCGGCGTCGAAAGCACGTTTGGCGAAGGCAGCACTTTCTGGTTCACCGTTCATCTGGACCGCTCCAGTGACAGCGATGCGGTGGAGATCCCGGCCGGACGCCTCCGTGCTTCGGTTGACCGCAGTCCGGCCGTGCAGGCGGCGATGGCCGCCGCGAACGAAGCGGCCGGCCGTCGCCTTCTGCTGGCGGAGGATAACCCCGTGAACCGGCAGTTCGCGGTGACCCTGCTGACCCGCGCGGGCTACCGGGTTGATATTGCCGTCAACGGCGAGGAAGCCGTCGCCGCCATCGAAAGCAACGACTACGACGTCGTCCTGATGGACGTGCAGATGCCGGTGATGGACGGCGTTCAGGCCACGCGGAAAATCCGGGCGCTCGGTGCCCCGAAATCGGATGTCCCGATCATTGCCCTGACCGCGCACGCGATGGCCGGCGCGCGCGACGAATATCTTGCCGCCGGCATGGACGACTATCTCTCGAAGCCGTTCAAGCGCGACGATCTGCTGGTGACGATCGAGCGCTGGATGATTGGCGGGGAGCCCGCGGTTCTGGAAGAGGGCGGTCCGGTTGTCGGTCCCGCGCCTCTGATCCTCGACGAGAGCCAGCTGGCGCCGCTTGAAGCGACGCCGCAACTCAAGGGATTGATCGAGACCTATCTGGTGAACTCGGCGGAGCTTGTTTCGCGCATCGAGGCCAGCGTTGCGAATGGCGACATCGATCAGCTCGGGCGGGCCGCGCACGACTTGGTCAGCACGTCGGGAAATTTCGGCGCCCGGCAGCTGCAGGCGCTGGCCGGCCGTATCCAGTCGGCCTGCAGATCGGGTGAACGCGAGGCGGCCCTGGCAGCGGCGGCCGAGGTGCGTGCCCTGTCGGAGCAGGCATCGCATGCATTGCGCGAACGGTTTCTGGCATCGGCCGCGTGAGGGGGAAAGAGGATCGGAAAATGGACACGCAGGATAATCGCAGCAAGGTCGTACTGGGCGTCGACGACGATCCGACCAATCTCGAATTCCTGAAGCTGACCCTGATGGCGGGCGGTTACAGTTTTGTCGGTGCGTCGAACGGAGAGCAATGCATCAGTCTCGTGCTGCGGGTGCCGCCGCGGCTGATACTGCTCGATGTGCAGATGCCGGGAATGGATGGTTATGAGACCTGCCGGCGCCTGCGCCAGATGGAATCTCTGGACAGCGTGCCGATTTCTTTTCTGACGGCACGCAAAAGTCGCGAAGATGTCCGCATGGGCCTGGCTTCAGGCGGGAATGACTTCATCGTGAAGCCGTTTCTGCGCGATCGCCTGCTTGAGCGTGTCCGTCACTGGACCAATCGCAAAATCGAGCCGCCGAAGCAGCCGGCCAGCGCAGCCCCGGCAGCCTGAACCGCTTATCGCCCGGGCCGCGTTGTCGTGCCGGGTGCCGCCAGTGTCCACTCGACCATCTGTTTCATGACCTTGCCGAGCGCATCGTCGAACGCCAGCACTATGCTTTCGAGATCGGCCTTTTCCGCGCGGATGAGGCGATCGGCCGTCTGATTGGCGACGATGGTGCGGTCGGGCATCCGGACCAGCTTTCCGTTCAGGCGGACATGGACCTGCGGCGGCTGGCCGGGTTTGTCGTACTCGGCTTGGAATTCGCGAAGCTCGGTAAACAGCACGTAGTCGGCACGGAGCTGGGTGGTTTCACGGCTGACCGCTCTGATCTTTCCGCTGTTTTCGAAGGATTCGATCAGCAGGGTCTGAACCAGCTGTGGTGCCATGTCGGTCCAGTTGGCACGGGCGTAGAAATCCAGGGTTAGCGGCGTCCGCTGCAGGGCGATGCGCTGGGAATTCAGGCCGGCAGCGGCAATCGGCCGCTCGATGGTGAGTTGCCAGTCGACACGCGGAACGGTCGCATCGAACGTGCTTTTGGGCGTCAGCGTGTAGAGTTGCGGCGGCTCGCCGCCGCCAGGCAGTGCGCAGCCGGCCGCCAGCAGCGCGACCGCGAGGACGGAGAGGACATTACGACGTCTCATCGGGCTTCAACTCCTCTTTGCTGGTCGCCGAACAGGAAGCGAGCGGGATCGCGCTCGAACTGCAGGCCAAGCCGCTGAAATGTCCCGACAAGGGCCCTGGCTTCGGCCAGGAACTGCGTCAGTTCGTAAAGACCGGTATCGCCGAAATCGCGGATCGCCTCGCGGTTTTCGGTCGCGACGCTGCGATACTCTTCCGCCATTTGCGTGAAGGCCTTGGCCGTGTCTTCGGCGCGCGCGGCAAGACGGCGCACGTCGCCGCCGACCGAGCCGGTGAGGCCGTGCAGTTCCTTCGCGAGCTGGGTCAGCGATTGCGCGGTTTCGCGCAGGGCACCCGCCGCCGTCGCCGCTTCGCTCAGGGTCTTGCCGATATCCTCGCGCGATGTCGCCACGGTGCCGAGGATGCTTTCGAGATGCAGCAGCACGCTGCCGATGGCGCGGCGGTTCTCGTCGTTCAGCAGATCGTTCGCGCGCGTCGCGAGGTCAACGATCTGTCCTGTGATCTCGGGCATGCGCTCGAAGATGTGCTCGAGCGGCGAGGGGACCGCCTTGATGACGGCGCGGCGTTTGCCCGGCCGCGGTTCCAGCAGGGGCGCCGACTGCGTCCCGCCCAGGAGCTGCACGAAGCTCAGGCCCGTGATGCCCTGGAGCTGCAGCTGGGCGGCGGTGTCGATCTTGATCGGCGTTCCCTCGCGAATGGCGACGGTGACCTGGATCAGCTCGACGTTTTCCTCGTCGATGGCGATATCCGTGACCCGGCCGACCGGCACGCCCCGATACTGCACAGCCGACCCGTTCTGCAGGCCGGCGACCGAACCCGTGAAATAGACGTAGTAGTAGACGTTGTCGTCATGCAGGCCGGCCCGGACCAACCACATGCCAAAACCGATGCCGCCGACAATGAGCGTCAGGACAAACAGCCCGACCAGCAGGTAACTCGCGCGCGTCTCCATCCTCAGCTCCTGCTTGTCACCGCGCGTCCGCGCGGCCCGTGGAAATAATCCCTGGTCCAGGGATGCGGCAGCGCCATGAGTTCGCTCATCGTGCCGACCATAATACGTTTGTCGAGAAGCACCGCAATGCGATCGGTAATCGAGGCCAGAGAGTCCAGGTCGTGGGTCACCATCACAACGGTCAGGCCGAGACTCCGCTGCAGGTCGCGGATCAGGTTGTCGAAATCGCCGGCGGCAATCGGATCGAGCCCGGCGGTGGGCTCGTCGAGGAAGAGGATTTCAGGATCGAGCGCCAGCGCCCGCGCGAGGGCAGCGCGTTTTTTCATGCCGCCTGAGAGTTCGGAAGGATACTTGGCCCCGGCTTCCGGCGGCAGGCCGACCAGCTGAAGCTTGAGCCGGATGAGGTCGCCGGCCAGCTTGCTCGGCACTTTCGTGTGCTCTTTGAACGGCACGCGGATGTTTTGCGCCACGGTCAGCGAACTGAACAGGGCGCCATTCTGATACAGCACGCCCCAGCGTTTCTGGAGAGCGCGGCGTTCGGCCGGCCGCATCTTCGCCGGAATCTGGCCGAAGACCTCGATCGTGCCGCCTTCGGGTTTCTTCAAGCCGAGGATCGTGCGCAGCAGGACCGATTTGCCGGTGCCCGAACCGCCGACGATGCCGAGGATCTCGCCCTTGCGGATATCGAGATCGAGCTTGTCGTGGATCGTCTGCGACCCGAAGCGGGTGACGAGGCCACGGATGCGGATGATCGGCGGCTCCGCCATCTCAGACGCCGATATAGGAGAAGAAGATGGAAAAGACGGCATCGGCGATGATCACGAGGAAGATCGAATTCACCACCGATTTCGTGGTCATGCGGCCGACGCTTTCGGCGCCGCCTTCCACCTGGAGGCCGTGGTAGCAGCCGACAAGCCCGATCAGGATGGCAAAGACCGGCGCCTTCACCAGACCTGTCCAGTAGGTCGACAACGACGTGGCACTGCGCAGCTGCTCCAGGAACTGCGTCAGCGAGAGATCGAGGGCCATTGTTGCCATCAATGCACCGCCGATTAGCCCCGCCATATCGGCGACGAAGACGAGGAGCGGCAGTGAAATGGTCACCGCCAGCAACCGCGGCAGCACCAGGACCTCGATGACATCGAGGCCGAGAGTCTGCATCGCATCGACTTCCTCGTTCACCTTCATCGTACCGATCTCGGCGGTGAAGGCACTGCCGGAGCGGCCGGCGACAAGGATCGCCGTCAGCAGCACGCCGATTTCGCGCAGGATGGAGATGCCGAGGAGGTTGACGGAATAAATTTCAGCCCCGAACGCACGGAGTTGATCCGCGCCCTGATAGGCAAGAACGACGCCGATCAGAAAGGACAGCAGTACGACGATCGGCAAGGCATTCACGCCGACCTGCTCGATATGCGAGGCGACCGAGATAAACCGTACGCGACCGGGCTTCAGGATCGTCCGGCCCAGCGTGATCACCGCCAGTCCGAAGAAGTTCAGGAGGTCGCGTGCCTCATAACCGGCATCGAGGGTCGTTCTGCCGATTCGTTCGACCATCGCGACAAGCGGAGAGGTGTCATTGCGGGCCAGTGCATGCCGGTCGCGCGGCGCCATGCGCTCCAGCAGGGCCGCGTGCTGCGGCCGGGCGCCGACGACGGTCACGGTTGTGCCGTGTTCTTCCAGCCGGTGCTGCATGCGGTACAGCAGCCAGGCGCCTGCCGTGTCGAGCGTCTCAAGCGCCGACAGATCGAAGCGCGCCGCTGCCACCTGCGGCGATCCGAATTCGTTAAGCTGCTGTTCGAGCCGGGGCGCATCGGCCAGCGTCCAAGGACCGCCGACAGACAAAACCCAAATGGCGCCATCCCGTGACGCGCGGCCCCAAGGCTGCCCCGCCATGCCCCGTTTCCCAGTCTCGCGGACAAGATGCCGCATCGCGGCCAAACCGGCCGCCCGCCCCCGCGTGCGGGGGAGTATATCCCAGCCTGCGGCCGGAGAAATATTTGTACCGGGTTCTGGTGCCTTATTTCGAAACCCGCAAATTAACCCCAATTTACCAGCCTTTTAGGGGCAGCTTCCGGCCTGCGGATTTCGTGAAAAGGGCCTTGCATTTTGCACCGCAGCATATATTATTGCGGTGCGGCATCTTTGATGCCGCCGATGGAAACAGCCTTGCTGTTTCCTGGGCGTTTCCTCCCTAAACTTGGGCCGTGCTTGCACGGCCTTTTTTTTGCCCGCGGCCGGGCAGGGCGGCTTTCCCGGTGACGGGACGGCGCTCGGCAGGGTACGACCAGCCATGGCGACCCCTCCTACCAACCACGACTCCATCGGCTACGTCTCTGACGTTCCGTATCGCTGGGCCTATCAGCGTGAACTCACGCCGCTCTGGCTTTATCTCTGCCAGCTCTCGGCCGGCGCGATCGGCGCGGACCCGCTGAAGCCCTTCGCGGCGATCGATCTTGGCTGTGGATACGGCGTCTCCATCACGCTGCTGGCCGCCGCCAATCCCCATGGCCATTTTGTCGGCGTGGATTTCCTGCCCGAGCATATCAGCGGCGCGCGGCGGCTGGCCGAGGAGGCGGGGGTGACCAACGTCACCTTCATCGAGGCATCGTTCGATGCGCTGGACCGCTTCGATCTGCCGCAATTCGATATCGCGACCCTGCACGGCGTGTGGAGCTGGGTTCCCGCACCGGTCCGGGAAACCATCGTGCGGTTTCTGCAGGCGAAGCTGAAATCCGGCGGCGCGCTTTATGTCGGCTACAACAGCGAGCCCGGCTGGACGGCCATTGCCCCGCTGCGCCGCCTGATGAATCGCTTCGCGGCGACGGTGCCCGGATCGTCGGCGGACCGTCTCGCGGCGTCGCTCGCTTTCCTGCGCGGTCTTCGCGATGCCGGTGCCGCCTATTTCGCGAACAACCCGCAGGCCTCGCAATGGCTGGATGAGCTGGAGAAAAGAGATCCGGCCTATCTGATCCATGAATACCTGACGCCGAACTGGAATGTGTTCGATCCGCTGCTTGTGTCGGCGGAGTTCGCGCCGGCTGGCTTGACGCTGATCGGTCAGGCGACGCTCGCGGCGCAGATCGAAGCGCTGGCGATTCCCCAGGCCGCCCAGACGGCGTACCGGGCACTGCGCGAGCCCGCCCTGCGCATGGCGTTCGGCGACTTCCTTGTCGATCAGCGCTTTCGCCGCGATCTGTTCATGCGCAATCCGGTCCGTCCGACGCGCGAAATTTTCTTTGCCGCGGTCCGTGCCCTGTGGTTCGGGCTGATCCGTCCGCGGGCGGCCTGCCCGCTGGCGGTGTCGAAGCCGAAGCTTGAGATGCAGCTGGATGCGTGGCTGTACGATCCCATCCTCGATGCGCTCGCCAATGGCGTTCAGTCCGTCGCGGCACTTGAGGCGCGTCTGGCACCGGCCGGAATTTCCATCGAGCGCCTGCTGCCGGCGCTGATCCTCCTGACCGAAGTCGACTATGTCCTGCCGGCGCTGTCGCCCGAGCTCGCGGCGGCAGCGCTGCCGGGAACCAAGCGCTTCAACGCGGTGGCCGCGCGCCTGGGCCAAGAGGGGCGGCCGATCCCGCTCGCTTCGCCCGTGTTTGGTTCGGCGTTTCAGCTGGCGCCGCCGGAACTGGCGCTGGCCGGAGAGTGTCTGCTGGGTGGATCGCCGGTGCCGGGAATGTCGGCTGGACTGGACCAGGCGCTGCGCGCGGCCCGGATCCTTTAGCGCCCGGCGGCTGGCAGTGTCGTGTCGCCGTCGCCCAGCGCGCGCTGCATCAGCACGCTATCGACCCAGCGGCCGGACTTGAAGCCGATCGACGGCAGCAGCGCCACCCGCGTAAATCCCGCGGCCGCGTGCAGCCCGATCGAGCCGTCATTGCCGCTGTCGCCGATGACGGCCACCATCTGACGATAGCCAAGCCTGGTGCATCGATCGATCAGTGTATCCAGCAGCCGGCGGCCGCCACCGCGGCGCGCGGCTTCCGGCGCCATATAAATCGAATCTTCGACTGAAAAACGATAGGCCGAGCGGGGGCGGAAGCGACCGACATAGGCGAATCCGATAACTTTGCCGCCGATCTCCGCCACCAGATAGGGAAGGTCATGCGCGACGATTTCGGCGCGCCGCTTGCTCATCTCCTCGACGGTCGGCGGGACTTCCTCGAAAGAGGCAAGACCGGTCAGCACGTGATGCGCGTAGATGGTCTGAACGGCAGACATGTCCGCGTCCTGCGCGTCACGGACGACGACCGGTGCGGTGGCAAGCGCCTGTTTCACTGCGCGAGCTCGCGTGCCGTCACCGCGGCGGCGGCATGGGCGAACGCGCCGAGCGACTGGGCGAGCGGTTCGAACCCGGCCGATTTCTCCAGCCGCAACTCATCCATGTAGAGCTTGCGGTTGATCTCGATCTGCAGGGCGTGGCGGCCTTCTTCGGGCCGGCCGTAATTGCGGGTGATGAAGCCGCCGGCGAACGGATCGTTGCGGGTCACCGTGTAGCCGCGGCCGCGGAGAAACGTCTCGACCCAGTCGACGATCCACGGGCGGCAGCTGGTGCCGTGCGCGTCGCCCAGCACGAAGTCGACGCGGCGGCGGCCGGAATCGCGATCCATCGGGCCACCGATGGCCGGCATGGAATGGCAGTCGATCAGCAGCACGCTGCCGAACGCGGCGACGGAGTCGTCGAGCAGCGACGACAGCGTGGCGTGATAGGGGCGGTAGAGCCGGTCGATCCGCTGTTCGGCTTCGGCGAAGATCAGCTTGCCGCGATAGATTTCGGCGCCGCTGGCAACGACCCGGGCGATCGTGCCGAGCCCGGCACCGACCCGGGGCGAGGCCCGGTTGACGTAGTCCGGCAGCGTGTCGGCGAACATGCCCTGGTCGAGTTCATAGGGTTCGCGGTTGGGATCGATGAGGGCGCGGGGAAAGCGGGCCTTGAGCAGCGGCGCGCCGGCGGCGGGCGCGGCGGCGAACAGCTCGTCGACAAACGCATCTTCCGAGCGCCGCAGCATCAGGGGGTCGAGCCTCGAGCCGGTGACGAAATCGGCAGGATAGACGCGCCCGCTATGCGGCGATGAAAAGACCAGCGGCACTGCCCGGCCTGTCGGCCGGAGCACTTCGACTGGCGGGTCAACCGCGAAGACTGGGTTATCTTTGGGCATGGCGCGGCAAACGTGGCCCTCGTTTAGAGGAATGGGCCGGTTTTGTCACCCCTAGCCGCCGGCCATCCGTCGGACACGAATATCTCTTTATTTCCAACGCTGTGAAAGCTTTTTCGGGTTAACCGTTTCACAACGAACGCTCTCTATGCTGGCTGACTCATGGCGTCGGGGTCATATGGCTGAACAAGTTTACAGTAGTGCGGGCATTCGTCCGCGTCGCAAGGCCGACGCGCCCGCGTCGATCCTTCTGGCTGAAGACGACGATGCGATGCGCCTGTTCGTGGCGACGGCGCTGACGCGCGCCGGTTATACCGTCACCAGCCGCCGCAACGGCACCGCCGCCGAAGACGCCCTGGACAGCCAGTACGACCTGCTGATTGCCGACGTGATGATGCCCGGCATCGACGGCATCGAGCTGGCGCGCCGGGCGCGGCTTGTCGATCCCGGCCTTCCCGTGATGTTCGTGACCGGCTTCGCGCACGCGGCGCTTGAGGACGGTAGACCGATAGTTTCGGAAGCCCTGGTCCTGTCGAAGCCCTTCCAGCTGCGCGATCTGGTCCGCAAGGTGCGGGAACTGCTGCCGGCCTGAGCCGATATTTTGCGGGTTCGGGGATCGTTTCCGGGATGCTTGTCAACCGGTTGCGATCTTGTATAGTCCCGCGCGATCCAAGGCGGGCGCGTAGCTCAGCGGGAGAGCACTACCTTGACATGGTAGGGGTCACAGGTTCAATCCCTGTCGCGCCCACCATCTTTAAGCAGCAGATCGCTTCTGCGCTTTTACGATGGTTTCACCGCCTGGATCGCATTCCCGATACGGCAATCTGGATTGATGGATGACGCCGCAGATGCCGGACGATTTCGATCGGGCTGTCGCGCTGCAGCGGGACGGCCGTCTCCCGGAAGCCGCGTCACTCTGCGAAACGATTCTCGGGACTGAACCCGATCATCCGCGCGCGCTCCATATGCTGGGCGCGCTTCGTTTTACATCGGGCGCGCAGAAGGACGGCATCCGGCTGGTGACGCGCGCGGTCCAGGTACAGCCGGACTACGCCGAAGCGCATTTCAATCTCGGTGCGATGCTGATGACGCTGGGCCGGCGTGAACCGGCGGCGGACCATTACACCCGCGCCGCCGCGCTGCGACCGGACAATGCCGAAGCGCATCGGCGGCTGGGTGCGATCCTGATGGACCTCGCGCGGTTGGCGGACGCCGAAGCGGCGTTCCGGCGCCTCGTTGCCCTGAAGCCGGACGATGTCTCTGCCGTCGTCGATCTCAGTACGCTGGCGCTGGCGCTGGGACGTCCCGACGATGCGGTGGAGCAGGGCCGTCGGGCCGTGGTGCTGGCGCCCGACAACGCGGTCGCGAAACTTCGCCTCGGCCGCGGCCTTAAGGAACGCGGCGACTTTGGCGAAGCGATCGCGCTGTACCGGCAGGCGCTGACGCTCGACCCGGCATCGGCCATGGGCGGCAACTTCCTGGCGGTGGCGCTCTATGAGCAGGGCGATCTCGACGACGCGGAAGCCACGTGCCGGCGGGTTCTGGCCGCTCATCCCGAAGAACCGGCGGCGCTCTACAATCTCGGCCTGGTCCTGCAGGCGAACGGGGACAGTGCGGAAGCGCTCCGTCTGCTGCGACGCGCGGTGGTGCTCGATCCCGGCCGGCTCGAATGGCAGCGCGCCATTCTCACGAGCAGTCTGTATGCGCCGGATATCGGTACGGACGCGCTCTACGAGATCAATGCCGCGTTCGGCCGCGCCGCCGAACAACCGGGAGCCGCAGGCCGCGTCTTCGCCAATTCCAGGGATCCGCAACGCAAGCTCAGGGTCGGCTGGCTGTCGTCCGATCTGCGCGGACATCCTGTCGGCCGCAATCTGCAGATGTTTGTCGCCAATCGTGACCGCCAGCAATTCGAATACGTATTCTATACGGATGTCCGCCGGCCTGATGAAGTGACAGACTGGTTTCGCGAGCGCGCCGATGGCTGGCGCCCGATCGCGGGATTGAATGACGAGGCCGTGGCCGAGATGATCCGCGCCGACGGGATCGATGTGATGATGTATCTCGCGGGACGCTTCGACATGAATCGGCCGCAGGTCGCCGCCTATCGCGCGGCGCCGGTGCAGGTCAGTCTCTTCGATGCCGCGACCAGCGGTCTCAGGGAAATGGACTATCTGATTTCCGATCCGCTGATGATCCCCGCCCACCGCGTTGAGCGATTCATCGAGCGACCGCTGCGCCTGCCGAATTTCTACGTCCATCCGCCGATTGACGAGGCGCCCGGCGTGGCGCCGGTTCCGTGTGTGTCGTCGGGTCACATCACCTTCGGCTGTTTCAACAACCCGTCCAAGATCAATGATCGCGTGCTCGATCTGTGGGCCCGCGTTCTCGCGGCGGTTCCGCGGTCGCGGCTGGTCCTGAAATACACCAAGCTGTTCGAATCGTCGGCGTTGCGGGCCCGCGTCCAGCGCGCCATGGCGGCGCATGGCGTCTCCGCCGACCGGCTGGAGATGGGCGGCAGCAAGGAGCCGATCGAGCGACATCTTGCGAATTACGGCCGGGTCGATATCGCGCTCGATCCGTTCCCCTTCACCGGGTCGACGGCGACCTTTGAGGCGCTGTGGATGGGCGTGCCTGTTGTCACGCTGAACGGCGATCACATGATGGCGCGCTGGTCGGCCTCGCTGCTGACCAAGGTCGGGCTTGCGGAACTGGTGGCGGAGACCGCCGACGCCTATGTCGAAAAAGCCGTTCGTCTGGCCGCCGATCGCCAGCGCCTGAGCGAGTTGCGGGACGGACTGCGGTCGCGTGTCGCGACTTCGGTTCTGTGCAACGGCCCCCGCACGACCCGCTATCTCGAACGCAGTCTGCGCGCCGCCTGGCGACGGTGGTGCGCGTCATGACCACAGGAGATTTCGAGCGCGCCGTCGCGCTTCACGCTGAAGGAAAGATTGCGGAGGCGGAGCGGCTGTGCCGGGCAATCCTGCTTCAGGAAAACGAGCATCCCCGCGCCCTGCACCTCCTGGGCGTGATCCGCTTCTCGGCGAAAGAATACAAGGAGGGGATCGCGCTGCTCGAGCGCGCCGTTGCGGCAAATCCCGATTACGCCGAAGCGATCTTCAATCTTGCCGCAATGCTGAACGACGGTGGCCGCCGCGAGGAGGCGCTGAAGCATTATGGACGGGTCGCGGAGCTTCGGCCCGCCAACATCGACGCGCACCGGCGATACGGCGCTTTGCTGATGGACTTTGCCCGTTACGTCGAAGCCGAAGCGGCGTTCCGGCGTGTTGCGGATCTGGAGCCTGACGATATTGCCGCCGCGATCAACCTCAGCACCCTGGCTCTGGCACAGGGCCGCGCCGACGACGCGGCAACGCATGCGCGGCGCGCTGTTGCCCTGGCGCCCGACGATATGGATATCCGGTTGCGGCTGGCGCGAGCACTTGCCGAAAGCGGCGCGCTGGATGAGGCGGAAGCCGCGTGCCGGGTTGTGCTGGAGCGCGACAGCACGGAGGCATCGGCGTTTTTCAATCTCGGACGCATTCAGCAGGGGCGCGGCGAGACGGCCGGGGCGGTCGAGAATTTTCGGACCGCCGTTCGGCTGTCTCCGGGATCTGTCGACTACCGCCGCACGCTCCATGCGGCGCTTCTCTATGCGGATGACGATTCGTCCATACGTAACGCGGCCGATCCGGAGTGGAGTGAGTTTCCCGGCGCGGCCGTTGCTGCCGTGCTGCCGTTTCAGAATGTGTCCGATCCGTCGCGCCGGCTCCGGATCGGTTTTCTCTCCTCGGATTTCCGCAGCCATCCGGTCGGACGTAATTTGCAGATGCTCGCCACGCATCGCGATCGCGGGCGGTTCGAATGGTTTCTGTACGCCCATAGCCGCAAATCGGACACGATGACGGACTGGTTCCGCAAGGAAGCGGACCAGTGGCGGCCGGTCTCCGATCTGTCCGACGAGCAGGTCGCAGCGCTGATCCGCGAGGACGGGATCGATGTGATGGTCTATCTCGCCGGGCGCTTCGACTATAACCGGCCGCAGGTGGCCGCGTGGCGACCGGCGCCTGTGCAGATCAGTTTCCACGATCCCGCGACCAGCGGACTTGCGGCGATGGATTACCTGATCGCCGATCCGGTCCTGGCGCCGCGCCGGTCCGAAGAGCGCTTCACCGAGCGACTGTTGCGGCTGCCGAGCTATTACACGCACGCACCGATCGGATTCGCCGCAGATGCCGGGGCATTGCCGGCGGCGAAGAACGGCTTCATCACCTTTGCGAGCTTCAACAATCCCGCAAAGGTCAGCAACGACGTGCTGCGGCTCTGGGCGGCGGTTCTGGCCGCGGTGCCAACTTCGCGGCTGATGCTCAAGTACAAGCAGGCCTATGGCCAGCCGAGCGTCCAGAAGCGCGTGCGGAGCGTCATGGAGGAGGCAGGGATCGCGGCGGATCGGGTCGCCCTGCACAGCGCGGATGACTATGCCGTCGATCACATCGCCCTCTATCGCAATGTCGATATCGCGCTCGACACATTCCCCTTCACCGGATCGACGACCACGTTTGAAGCGCTGTGGATGGGCGTTCCGGTGATCACACTCAAAGGGTCGACCATGGTCGGGCGTTGGTCCGCCTCGATCCTGCATACCCTCAAGCTGGATGAGCTTGTCGCCGGGACCCGTGACGACTTTATCGCGATTGCCGCGCGCCTTGCCGGCGACACGGATCGGCTCGCCCGGTTGCGGGCAGAACTCCGCCCGCGCGTCGCGGCATCGCCGTTGTGCAACGGGCGCCTGCGGGGCCGCCAGATCGAACGGCTGCTGCGCGCCGCCTGGGGACGCTGGTGCAAGGGAAGGCAACCGAAGCCGGAGGCGCCGGCATTTTCGATGGCCGCGGATACCGACTATTTCGCGAAGCTGCAGAAACTGGTCTCTGCCGGGTCGGTGACGATTCAAAGCGATCCCGCCATCCTGAATTCTATGAACAGTCCGATCTATGTCGAAGCCGACGTAACAAGCTGGGCGATGGGTGCGATTGCTCTGTTCGGCGGGCTGTGGTGGGGCATCGGCATTTGGGCCGGGGCCGCGGGCGCTGCGTTATGCCTTGCGGGATACGCAACGATCGGCCGGCGGATGATGCGACAGAAAATCGCCGGGCGAATTCGAAACAAGGTGCTGACGGATATCGAACTCTGGCGAAGGCTGTGGCGGTATGGCGGCGTCAGTCTGGTCGATACCCGGTCCGGCCGGACTGCTGCAGCGCCGGCCGATAGCTGGATCCGTCTGGTCGAAGAGGCGCTCACCGCCAAGGCCGGGACACCGCCCGCCGGCTGACGACGCTGGGCGGCTTGTGTGCTAAGCAGGCCCCTGATCATGGCGGGACCCACTGAAAACCTCGAACGGGCGCTCGGTCTTCATCGCGCGGGCAAGCTCGATGAAGCGGAGAAGCTTTATCGCGCTTTTCTGCGGTCGCAGCCGGGCAATGCCGATGCGCTGCATCTGCTCGGCGTACTGACCCAACAGCGCGGCGATGCGCCCGGCGGCGAAAAGCTGATCCGCCAGGCGCTGGCGCGCAATCCGGCGCAGCCGATGTTCCATAACAATCTCGGCAAAGTTCTCGGCGAACAGGCGAAATGGGAAGAGGCGGCCGCAAGCCACCGCCGCGCCGCGGAGCTGGCGCCGACCAATGCGGAGGCGCAGTTCAATCTCGGCGTAGCGCTGGTGGCCCTGAACCGCGATGACGACGCCGAAACGGCGTATCGCGCGGCAATCAGGCTGGCGCCGCGCGGCGCCAAGCCGCTGAACAATCTGGGCTCGCTTCTCAAAAAAGCCGGTCGTCTCGACGAGGCCGTGGGGGTGTTGCAGCAGGCGCTGACACTCGATCCCGTTTACGCCGAGGCGCTGACCAATCTCGCTTATCTTTCGATGATGCTGGGCGATTTCGCCGGTGCCCGCGATCTGTACCGCCGCGCGATTGCCGCGCGCCCGAACGATCCATATCCGTTCCGCAACTACCTCACGATGCTTCTCTACGATCCGGGTGTCGATGGGGCGACCAAGTTTGCCGAGCATCAGCGTTTTGCGGAGATTTATGGACCGCCGGAGAAGCCCGAAAGGACCATGCCGACACCGCGCGACGCGGACCGGACGCTCCGCGTCGGCTGGCTGTCCGCCGATCTTTTCAATCATCCGGTGGCTCGCAATCTGGAGCCGCTCTTCGCGGCGCGTGATCGCGAACGGTTTGCCGCCATCGTCTATGCCGATGTTGCGCAGCCCGACGCTGTCACGCAGCGTTTCCACGCAATGGCCGACGAATGGCGTGACATCGGAGGCTGGACGGACCGGCAGGTTGCGGAGCGCATGCGCGCCGACCGGCTGGATATCCTGATCTCGCTGGCCGGCCGCTTCGACCGCAACCGGCCGCTGATCGCCATGCATCGTGCGGCGCCGGTGCAGATCAGCTTTCACGATCCCGCGACCAGCGGCGTCGCGGAGATGGACTACCTGGTCGCTGACCGTATCCTGGCGCCCAAACGTGGACAGGAACGTTTCACCGAGCGGGTTCTGCGCCTGCCGCAGTTCTATATTCATGCGCCGCTGCACGAAGCGCCGCCGGTCGCTTCCCTTCCGGCCCGAACATCCGGTCGCGTCACGTTCGGATGTTTCAACAATCCGGTGAAGATCAACGATGACGTGCTGTCGCTCTGGGCCGATCTTCTGCGGCGCGTGCCGGACTCGCGGCTGGTTCTCAAATATCTGAACCTCTATCAGTCACCGTCGTTGCGCGACCGGGTGCATCGGGTGTTCGCGGCGCGCGGTGTCGACGTGGCCCGAATAGAGATGATCGGGCGCCAGGAGTCGACCGGCAGCCATCTCGCCGGCTATGCGCAGGTCGACATCGCGCTCGATCCGTATCCCTTCAGCGGGTCGACCACGACATTCGAGGCATTGTGGATGGGCGTACCGGTGGTCACGCTCCTTGGCGACGCCATGGTCGGACGCTGGAGCGCCGCCATACTGCATGCCGTCGGACTGGACGAGCATGTCACCCATGACCGGGCCGGCTATGTGGAAATCGTGTCGGCCCTCGCGTCCGACCTCTTCCGGCTCGAAGAGATCCGCCGGTCATTGCGGGACCGGGTCGCCGGCTCCCGCCTGTGCGACGGCGCCCGGATTGCCCGCCATTTCGAGCGTCTTCTGCGCGCCGTCTGGCGAAAAACCTGCGCTTGAAGGGGCATTAGGCCTAGATTCGACGAATTCGGCTTTCGGCCTTAACATTTCGGCCTGACAGCCGACTCGGAGATTTTGACAATGGAACAGATGCGTCTTGCGTTGCTGGCGAACATGTCCGGCACACCGTCGCATGACGGGCAGGTCATCGCGCTGACGCTGAACCTGAAAGGCGGCGTGTCGCACTCCGCCGCGATCGCCGCCAATCAGATGGCGGGCGCGATCGGGTTCATGATGTCGCTGGCCCAGAAGGCCTCCGACCTGCGGCCGGGCCATGCATCCGAGCCGCCGCAGAAGGTGCCGACTTTTTCGATCTCGCAGCTCGCCTTTGCCAAGGGCAAGACCGAGAACGATGTGGTGCTGAGCATGCAGGTCGGGCCGATGGAATTGTCCTTCGAGGTGCCCAAGACCACGCTTCTGCAGTCGCTGGCCCGCCTGCAGGCGCCAGCACCGGCGCCTGCGAAGGCAGCGCCGGCCGCCAAGGCCGCGGCACCCGCGCCAGCCTCTGCTCCAAAACCCCCGGCCAAACCGCTGCCGCCGCGCACCGGAATTTCGGCACCCAAGGCCGGTGCCCCCAAGCCGAAGATCCTGCCCAAGCCGACCAAGCGTTGATTGCCGCCGCTTGGCGGACGGCTCAGCGCGGAAGGTCGCGCGGCTGGTGATGGCTCACATGCATGCCGTCATGGGGATGCAGGCCGCGGAAGCTGAAGGCGGCGAGCGCCGGTAGCAGCGCCACGATCACCAGGGTGAGCTGGAAGTCGCCGATCCCGACGCCGCCATGGCCGCCGGCCAGCAGTGCCAGGAGCGTGGCGCTGACGGCAACGCCAAGGCTTTGCGCGAGTTGCTGCACGACGCTGGCAATGGTCGTTCCGCGGCTGGCGATCTCGGGTGTCAGGTCGGCGTAGCCGAGCGTGCCTATGCCGGTGAAGGCGCTGGAGCGCACGAAACCGAACACGAACAGATAGGACCAGATGATCCAGTGCGGGGTGCCGGCGTTGAACAGCGCGAGCCCGGCAATCATCGCGGCGACGAGAAGGGAGACGCCGATCAGAAAGGTCCGGAAGCCGAAGACGCGCAAGACTACCGGGATTGCGAAGCGGATGGAGATCGATCCGACCGTGGACGCGAAGGTCAGCAGGCCGGATTCCATGGCCGACAGTCCGAAGCCGAGCTGGAACATCAGCGGCAGCACGAACGGTGCCGCGCCAATACCGGTGCGGGCGATCAATCCGGCCGTCATCGACATGCGGAACGTCCGGATCCTCAGCAGGGTGAGGTCGAGCACCGGATTTTCACGGTGGCGTGCATAGAGCACGTATCCGACGAGGCAGAGAGCCGAGACAACAAGCATCACGGGCGGCAGGGCAACCGGAAGCAGGCCGCGGCCGATCGTCTCCAGACCGAGCTGCAGCATCGCGAAGCCGACCCCGACGAGCATGAAACCCGGGACATCGAATTTCGTCGGCAGATCGATCCGGTAGTTCTCGACCAGCCGGATGGTCATCACGATGCCGAGAATGCCGATCGGAATGTTGATGTAGAAGATCCAGCGCCACGACACATAGGTTGTGAGGAAGCCGCCGACCAGCGGCCCCAGTGTCGGCCCGAGCAGTCCCGGAATGGCCATGAAGGCCATGACCCGCACCAGTTGATCCTTGGGAAACGCACGCACCATGATCAGACGTCCGACCGGCGTCATCAGCGCGCCGCCGAAACCCTGCAGCACGCGATAGGCGATCATCGTTTCCAGGCTCTCGGCCGTACCGCACAGCGCCGAGGCGCCGGTGAAGATGACGATGGCGGTGCAATAGACATCGCGCGCGCCGAAACGGTCGGCGATCCAGCCGCTGATCGGAATGAACAGGGCCAGGCTCAGCAGGTAGCTGGTGACGGTGAGGCTGAGCAGCAGCGGCGCGACGCCGAAGCTGGCCGCCATCTGCGGGATTGACGTGACGACGATCGTCGAATCCATGCCGTCCATGAAAAAGCCGGTGGAGATCGTCAGTGCGATCAGGACGGGTGAAACGGGCGGCTTGATGTCCGTGGGCGTCGGTTCTTCCCCCGTGGCGCCGGTGCCGCGCGCGTTTTCGTTCATGTCTGGTTATGTCGTGCAAGTCGGGCCGTTGGCAAATTCTTTTGCTGTGATCGCTCGCAAGCGTTCGGCGAAAGGCTTAATCTCGACACCAACGACTTTCGGGAGGATTCTTATGGCCAAACTGCGCCACATCGCGCTGACTGTCAGCGATCTGCCGCGCGCGGCGGCGTTCTACGAAAAGACGTTCGGCCTGGTCCGGCACAGCGCCAGCGATGTTGCCGTCAGCCTGTCCGACGGAGTCATGAACCTCACCCTGCTCAAGTTCCCGACCGACGAGATGGCGGGCGACGAGCGCGGCAAGGATTTCGTCGGCGTGCACCATTTCGGTTTCGTCGTCGACGACATCGACAAGGCCGGCGACAGTATCAAGGCCAATGGCGGAAGCTTCCACCGCGAGCCGACGCCGGAGATGCAGACAGAAACCAAGTATCGCGATCCCGACGGCATCGTTTTCGACATCACCAGTCCCCGCCATGTCTGGAAGGGTGTTTCGGGCTGAACGCGCCTCTAGAACTTCACGGCATCGCCGCCCTTGAGGCCGAGCCGCTTGCGTGCCTCGGCGGGAGTGGCGACTTCGAGTGACAGCTCCTCGACGATGCGGCGGATTTTCTTTACCTGCTCGGCGTTGCTGGTCGCCAGCCGGCCCTTGCCGGCATAGAGGCTATCCTCCAGCCCGACCCGCACATTGCCGCCCATCAGCGCTCCATGCGTGCACAGCGACATCTGATGGCGGCCGGCGGCCATGATCGACCATTCATAGTCGGTGCCGAACAGCCGGTCGGCGGTGCGCCGCATGTGAACCACGTTGTCGACGTCGGGACCGATGCCACCCAGGATTCCGAAAATCGTCTGGATGAACAGCGGCGGCTTGTAGAAGCCGTGTTCGACGAAATAGGCCAGCGTGTAGAGATGGCCGACGTCGTAGCATTCGAACTCGAAGCGCACGCCGTGGTCGTCGCCCAGCATCTTCATGATGCGCTCGATGTCCTCAAACGTGTTGCGGAAGATCAGCGATCGGGTTGCCTCTAGATAGGGCTTCTCCCAGTCGTGCTTCCATTCCTTCACCCGGCCGGCGCCGGCGAAGAAGCCGAAATTCATGGAGCCCATGTTGAGCGAAGTCATCTCGGGGCTGGCGCGGAGTGGCGCCGCGAGGCGTTCCTCAAGCTTCATGCCGGAGCCGCCGCCGGTTGTGATGTTCACCACGGCGTCGGTGGACTGCTTGATGCGCGGCAGGAACTGCATGAAGACGTCGGGATCGGGAGTCGGCCGGCCGTCTTTCGGGTCGCGGGCATGGAGATGCAGGATGGAGGCGCCGGCTTCGGCCGCGGCGATCGCTTCGGTGGCGATCTCATCGGGCGTAATCGGCAGATGCGGCGACATGCTCGGCGTATGAACCGAGCCGGTCACGGCACAGGTGATGATGACTTTGCGCGCGTCGGCCATGCTGCTTTGCGTCCTCCCCGTTTGGAGGAACCTTAGCGCGGCGCCGGGATGCGACGCGAGCATGCAGGGCCGGAAAGAGAAAGGCCCCGCCGGAGGGGGCGGGGCCTAGGGCACTCCCACGGGTGGGCTGAGGGGCCTCCCCATGGAGCCTGATCGATAGCAAGTCGGGGGGCAGGGTCGTAATTGCGTGAACTACCTACACGCAGCACCTGAATATGAAGACAATTTTAAATAAAATTTAACATAATGGGCGAGATACTAGGGTAGCGCCAAACCCAAGGCGCCAACCAAGGGGACTTCACGTGAGCAAGAGCTGTTTTCGCCAGACCATTCCGTCACCGTGGCACATCGCCTCGCTGAGCGTGCCGCCGGGCGCCAATCCCGGCACGTTCGGAAAGTCGCTTGAGCGCCATCTGGCCACGCGGTTCATCGGGCGCGACTGGGCGTGGTCACCGGACGAGCAGGCCGGGCGGGTTGTCCTGGCGACCGAAGACCTGACCGCGATGCCGGTCCTGCTGGCCCATCTTCTGGGGCCGATTCCGCGAGTCGCCGAGACGCCCCGCGCTGTCGCGGCGTAGCCCACCCTTCCCACACCCCGAAACCTAGGGTTATCCCGTACAAAACGGGCTCCTCTCGCTCAAACCGGTTGATTCCGGAGCGGGATCGGGAGTATGCAACCGTTTGCAACACTGTCGTGAGCGTCTCTGCAAACGTTTGCAGGCGGGTCTCGGCAGGGTACCCGGGGAATGCTGGATTAATCAGCGGCGAGGGAGCAGGGGCCAGTGAAACAGCATACGAGCAAGTTCCGGCACAGGATTCCGGCCGCCTGGACCATGGTGACCGTCACTGTTCCGCGCGGCGAAACCCCCGAGAGCTACGCCGACGATATTGAAGTCTGTCTCGCGGTCCGCGATTTCAGCCGGACCTGGGCGTGGACCGCAGTTGATGGAAATTCCTCCCAGATCGTCCTGGCGACCGCCCGGCTGACAAGCATGCCGGTTCTTCTGGCCTGCGTCACCGGCATCAACCGGCTGGCGGAGCATCCGCCGGTCTCCCTGGTCACCCCCGCGAGCGCGGCGGCCTGACCCGGTCTCGCAGCCCGGCTACTCGAGCCGGGTGACGTTCACGACCTGGTATTGCTGACGGCTGTAGAGCTGTTCGGCGCGCGAGAGCGCCGTCTGATAGTCGCCGGCCCAGATCAGCAGGTGGCGATTGACGTCTCCATTGCCGGCCAGGCCGTCGATCCGCTTGAGCTTGGCGACCCAGGCCTTCTGCTGCTTGGCCGCGGGAAATTCGCTTGTCACGTAGATGGGCTTCGCGGCCGGCGGGGTGAAGTTCTTGAGTTCCTGGCGCCGCGCGGCGGTCGCCTGCACGGCCGTTTCGATATGGCGGCGGGTTTCGGCCATCTCGCCGTTCAGCCGCTCGATCTCCTTGCCGTGCTTCGCCAGCGTTTGAACTTCATGGCGCTGCTCGTTCTTGAGCTTGCGCACGCGCTGGCTGACCTTGTGCCAGGCCACATTCAGGCGCTGTCCCGCATGCGCCAGCCAGACCGTGCTGGCACTGATCGCGGCGGCCAGGACCATGATGTCGAAATCGAGCATTACGCGGCGGCCTCTGCCGGAGATGCGGCAGGTGCGGTCGCTACAGCGGCCGCAGCGGGCAAGGCGTCGGTAAAGGGACCGATCGTATAGCCCTGGGCGGCCGGATAACGCAGCTTGGCCTCGATCAGGGCCTCGGCCGGATTGCCGGCGACGACCTCGATAAAGCAGCTGCGCCGCCACAGCAGAGCCTGCGTTGCCTCGGGCGCGTCGCCCAGGCGCTTGGACACCACGGCGCGATAGGTGCGGCGCCGGTTGTCGCGGCGTTCGGCGTCGAGGTCGGGTGCGAAGATCAGAAGTTCGGGGGTTTTCTGCCGTTCCTGGTATTCGCGTTCGAGATCCGCGAGCGCGCCCTTGGCCCGCGCCAGTTCCTGACGGACCGGCGGCAGTGACGCACCCAGGGTTTCGGATTTCCGGACTGCGGCTTCGCAGTCCTTGCGGGTCTTCTGCAGCGCTTCCTCGTGGCTGTCCTCGCGGCACAGGCTGGAGAACAGCTGGTCGGCGGAGCCGCTCAGCACTTCAGCGCCCGCCGCCACCAGAAGAAGCATGGCCAGGACCATAAGGAGGATGAGAGTCATAAATGTCCCCGACTGGACCGGTATTGTGCGCCCGCGGGGTGAACGGGGGGTTAACGACTTTCACAATTTTCCCAAAATGTGTCAGATTTCGAGGTCCTGCCGGGACGGCTAAACCCCTGCGGGTAGAGCCATTCTCAGGATATGATCGCAGCCCATGAACGACGACGCCCCCCCGCCCAGAACGCCCAACCCGCTCCTGAAAAAGGTGCGGAAAGTATCGGGCAATGTGAGCGAACTCGCGACCACCGGTTCGGGTGGCGCGCCCGGGAGCAAGGCTACCGATTTCCGCTGGTCGATGGATCGCGATCTCGACCGGCTGGTCCTATTGATTGAACGCGACTGGGACGACATGGCGAAGCGTCCGCAGCTCATGGCGGACCTCAAGGACATCATCTGGAACCTGAAGCGGCGCGCCGACCGCTCCGGTTACATGCTGCTCTCCTCGATCTGCCTCCTGTTCCTCGACTACCTGAGCGGCGTCGAGTACGGGCGCCAGGAGCGCAAAGTTGTTGAGCAATACTTCGAAGCCGTGCGCGTGATCTCCATGAAGAACCTGATCGGCATGGGCGGCCCGCTCGGCGAGGCGATGACCGCCGACCTCATGAAGATCAACGAAAAGGCTGGCGTTAAGCCCCAGTAGCAGGCCCCAGAGAAATGCGCTCGCGGTTCGCTCAGTGAGGGGCGCGCTCATTGCGGGGCGGGCTCGTGAAGGCGATGTAACCTTCCACCTCGTTGGCAAGCCGCTCGAACTGTTCGGCGATACTCAGCATCTCGTGACGCAGATCGGCATAGACGGCGCGGTCGGCACACTCGCGCAGATAGCGGGCATGATCGCGATAGCTTTCGACGCGTGTTTCTTTCGACATCGTTTCCCCTCTTGGCGTGTCTTTAGGGGCCCGCTCCTCTGCCTCTCCTCTGATTGAAAAAGCGGCCTTTGACTTCCCTGCTACCCCAAATGGAGTAGCGGAATCATCCTCTTAACGGGCGGGCATCCGGGCGGTTCCGACTCCTTTGCGATCATCTCTTAACAGCCGTTAACCCTGTAACAATCCTCGAGAAATCGGTGGACAAGTGCGTCGTTGCGCTTGTTGCGTCGCGGTATCCCCAGCTACGCTGCGAGTGAATCGGAGCATCCATGTTAAATCGGCGACACCGGCAGAATTGCAGGCCCGTGCGGACGGCCGTTGCGGTCGTGCGTTGCGTTGCGTGTGCGCCGGCGGGATGCCCGCGATGATGCAGGACCGCGCCGATCTCGCGCTCGACGAAGAGTCTCGCCCCGCAGCGGCCCCGGTAGCGGCGGAACCGCAGCCGCAATCCGAGGCCGAGGCGCAGATCGATGCGCGGGTCGTGCATCTCATCAGCATCTACCGGATGTGGCTGTCGCGGACCTCGCGCGAGATCGCGGTCCGCGAATTCCGTCTCTCATGCGATGTCTTCGTGAAAGAGGGCGCGAACGGCGGCTACCCCCTGATGTCAGCCGTCGGCCAGCTCTTCAAGGCCTATCTCGAAACAAAGCCGAAGATGCAGGACAACAAGGTCATCCGCGCCTACATCGATACCTTCGCCGGCCTCTGGGTCCTTCGCAACAAGGGCGACGGCGGGGAAGTCGGCCAGCAGATGCTGTTGTCGCTGCGCCGGGTCAACGATCAGTACATCAAGAAATAGAGACGTCGGCGAAGCCCGATCGGGTCTCCGCTAGACG
Organism: Alphaproteobacteria bacterium; assembly: GCA_965279355.1. Taxonomy (GTDB): domain Bacteria; phylum Pseudomonadota; class Alphaproteobacteria; order CACIAM-22H2; family CACIAM-22H2. The sequence continues at coordinate 4,136,385 of OZ257155.1, forward strand.
GGCCGGTCGCGCAGAAGAGCCGCCGCTGCCGCTACGAGTTGCTCATTCTCGACAGGCTTGAGAAGCACTTTGTCTGGCATGTCCGCCGCCTCAAGGGCGTGGCCCGTCACGTACATGACCTTGAGATTGTCGCCGCGCTCTTTCATCAGACGGCCGAACGTGAGTCCGTCGATATCGTCCTCAAGGCTGACATCGAGCATGAGCAGGTCGAAGGAGGTGCGGGTCGCCTGATCCGGTGCTTCCCAGCAATTCGCAGCCTGCGTCACCGTAAAGCCGGCCCTCCGCAGGGCGCTCGCCGCCGCGTGACGAAAGCCGGGATCGTCGTCCAGCACCAGAATACTTTCCATAGGATCGATATGGGGTCGTGCCTGCCCTAAAACCATGAAGACTCGAAAAAATGAGGCGGTATCTTATTGCGCTTGCAAACTCGTGGACATGCCGAAGTCAGCGGTGATCCAGCCGGAGTATCGCAAGAGTGCCATCCCAGCCCGGGCTCAGGACATGCTCGGCTTCCGTCGCAAGGCGATCGAATTTTTCCGCAAGCCATTCCCAGCTTAAACGCCTCATACGGTCTTTTTGCTGACGTGCCATCGCCCGACAGCGTGCCGCCTCGGCGCGCGCGCATTCGGCCCGGACGGTATCGCCAGGCCGATTGTCGTTGGCGGCGACATATCTCGTTGACGCTGGCGATCCAGGTCGGAGCGAATGAGGACTACTGACAATCCGATGCATCGTGCGTTTCCCTGAGGGACGATCTTTTATAAATTGGAGGACACGGTTTGTGGTGACGTGATCGACGTCAATCACAGATTGATCACGCTGTGCATAAGAGCGATGCAGAGCTTTAAGAAGCGGCATCGAAATTTAACCAGTCACAAATTCCGGGTTCATCTGCCGGAACGCCAGCGCAGCGGGAGGAGTGGACATTTTGTCCAGATGAGGCACACTGCATTCCCCTGTAGGACGAATGGTGCGCGGCATGGCCAAGCAGATCACGGCCTATGAAAAGCAGGTGGCGCGGGTCGTCGGCGCCAATGTCCGCGCGTTGCGCGAGGCGCGGAACATCACGCGCGAGAAAGTCGGCGCGTGGCTGGGTCAAAGCGACGACGCCGTCGCCAAGGCCGAACGTGGCGAACGGCGGTTCAGCGTCGCCGACATTGTGCGGCTTTCGCTTGAATTCGACTGCGCGGTCGATCTGCTGATTTTCGGCAACCGGCCGCGGCCACGGGCAATGCAGAAGGCCCGCACCGGTTTCGACGACTAGCCGGCTTTACGCGTGACATTCCTGTAACGGCCCTACAATCCGGGCTGCATTGGAGTGTCAAAAACGGGGCAATGCCCCGTGTCGCTCACTTGATCTCGCGGCCCATGGGGCCAAATAATAACACTGTCAGGGACTTCGGTGGGGAGGAGACAATAGCAATGACAATCGCACGGGCTGGCACACGCACAGGTATGAAGCGCACCGGATTCATTTTCTCGCTGCTGCTGGCAGCGACGATTGCTCTTGCGCCGGCGCTGGCAGAAGCGCGCGGTGGTGGTGGCTCGAGTTCGGGCAGCCGCGGTTCGCGCACCTATTCCGCGCCGCCGCCAACGCAGACGGCGCCGCAGGCGCAGCCGATGCAGCGCAGTATGACTCAACCGACCCAGACGCAGCGTCCCGCGCAGGCGGCCCCGAACGCGGCGACGGCGCAACCGTCCTTCTTTCAGCGCAATCCGTTCATGGCCGGCATGATGGGCGGCCTGCTCGGCGCCGGGATCGGCGCAATGCTGTTCGGCGGCGGGCTTGGCAGCTTCTTTGGCGAAGGCTTCGCCGGCATGCTCGGCATGCTGATTCAGTTCGCACTCATCGGCGGTCTGATCTATCTGGCGGTGGTGTTCTTCCGCCGTCGCTCGCAAGGCGCGCAGCCGCAGATGGATCGTCGGACTTATGCTTACGCCGCGGGTCCGACGCCTGATCAGGATCGGGACGGAATGCTCGCCCGACGCGCGCTGCCGGATGCGGCGCCGCTCGATCTGAACACCGGCAGGGTCGGGGCGATCCCGGCCTCCGGCGGTTCGGCGCCTGCCGCAGCCTCCAATGACGAGATCGGCGTGACCGAGGCCGACTATGGCGAATTCGAAAAACTGCTGATGCAGATTCAGAAAGCCTGGAGTGGTGCCGATCTCGGCGCGCTCCGTTCGGTGCTGACGCCGGAGATGCTGTCCTATTTTTCGGAACAGCTCTCGGCCGATGCCAGCGCCGGCACAGAAAACCGCGTCGAGGATGTGAAGTTCGAGAATGGCGATCTGGCCGAAGCGTGGAGCGAGGGCGATACGCAATATGCCACGGTGGCGATGACCTGGACCGCACGCGACTTTACGCTGCGCAGCGGAACGGATCACGTAATTGTCGGCAGTCGCACCGAGCGCGTGCCGGCTACCGAAGTGTGGACCTTCATGCGCGTGCGTGGCGGTCGTTGGTTGCTGGCGGCGATCCAGCAGGTCTGAAATCTCCCTGCCAATGACTGATGTGCCTTAGCGGGGGCGGGCACATCGGTCAGGCATTTCCCGGTGTCTGTGTCCCCGTATGGATGATGTAAAAAAGGCCTCAACCCAGCCCGGTCTTCCGGTCCTGTCCGAGAAGAGCGCTCTGTTCTGCGATATCGACGGCACGCTGCTCGACATCGCGCCGACGCCTGACGCGGTGTGGGTGCCCCCTGAACTGCCGCATCTGCTGAACATTGTCGGCAAGGCGCTTGACGGCGCCGTGGCACTGGTCAGCGGCCGGACCATCAACTGGATTGACCAGAAGCTGACGCCCTTCAGCTATCCAATTGCCGGTCAGCATGGCGCGGAAATGCGCCTGACACCGAACGGGCCTGTTCAGTTGCTTGTCGGTCAGCGCGATCTGACCGACTTGCGCACAAAGTCGATAAAGATCGCCGCCGCGATCCCCGGCGTGCTGATGGAAGACAAGGGCTTGGCCATCGCATTCCATTATCGCACCGTGCCGGAACGCGAGCCGGAACTGCGCGCCCACCTTCAAACATTGCTGCACGATCTCGGCCCCGATATGCAGCTGCTTCCGGGCAAAATGGTATTCGAGATCAAGCCCGTCGCCGCGTGGAAGGAACGCGCGGTCGAGATCCTGATGGAAGTCGAGCCGTTCGTGGGACGGGTACCGGTGTTCATCGGTGACGACCATACGGATGAAGGCGCTTTCCGCGCCGCGCGCCGCCGCGGCGGTCGGGCCATCCAGGTCGGCCCGACTGTGTCCAAACACGCGACAAGCTGGGTGGAAAGCCCGGCGGCCGTCAGAAAGTGGCTGGCAAGTGTGCCGGCGATGCTGGAAGGATCCACCTCTGCATGAACACGCTCGATCTTGCGGCCATCGGCAATTCGATTCTTTCCGCGCTCATTGACCGCAATGCCCGTATCGTCTGGTGCTGCTACCCCAGGCTCGACGGCGATCCGGTCTTCTGTAGCCTGCTGGGTGGCAACGATGCCGAGACGGGTTTTTTCGACATCGAGCTCGCCGACCAGGCGACATCGGAACAGTCCTATCGCAACAACACGGCTATCCTCGAGACGACGCTCGTCGACCGGCACGGCGGCGCGGTCCGCATCACCGACTTCTCTCCGCGCTTCAAGCACTACGAGCGCATCTTTCGCGCCAGCCAGATCATCCGGCGCATCGAGCCGGTTTCCGGTACGCCGCGCATCCGCATCAGGTTGCGGCCGCGCTTCGACTACGGCGCGGTGACGCCGCAGATCACGCATGGCAGCAATCACATCCGCTACATCACGCCGGGCTCGGCGCTGCGCCTGACCACCGATGCCCCCGTCACCTACATCATGGACGAGGCGTGGTTCACCCTTGATGCCACGCTTTCGATGTTTCTCGGGCCCGATGAACCCCTGACCAGTGCTGTTGGCGGCACGGCGCGCGAGTTCCTGGAGCGCACGGAAGAATACTGGCTGGAATGGGTCCGCTACCTGTCGGTTCCCTTCGAATGGCAGGAGGCGGTGATCCGCGCGGCCATCACGCTCAAGCTCTGTTCCTACGAGGAAACAGGCGCCATCGTCGCGGCGATGACCACCTCGATTCCGGAGTCCGCGGATTCCGGTCGCAACTGGGATTATCGCTACTGCTGGCTGCGGGACGCCTATTTCGTGGTGCAGGCGCTCAATCGCCTCGGCGCCACCAAGACGATGGAAGACTTCATCCGCTACATCACCAACGTGGCGGCGCTGGAACCGGACGGCATCCTGAAGCCGGTCTATGGCATCGTTCCCGGCACGCCTTTTGATGAGCGGGTAGTGAAGTTGCCGGGATATCGCAGCATGGGCCCAGTGCGGGTCGGCAACCTGGCCGGGATCCAGGTGCAGAACGATTCCTACGGCAGCGTGGTGCTCGCTGCGGCGCAGATGTTCGTCGACCATCGCCTGCCGCGCCGCGCGGGGCAGGCGCTGTTCGAGCGACTGGAGCGGCTGGGCGAGGTCGCGGCGCGCGAAGCGCTCGAGCCAGATGCCGGCCTCTGGGAGTTCCGTGGCTTCAAGCGCATTCATACTCATTCCGCGGTGATGTGCTGGGCGGCCTGCGATCGGCTGGGCAAGATCGCCAAGGCCATCGGGCTGGTTGAGCGCAGCGAGCACTGGTCCGGCGAAGCGGCGCGCATCCGAACCGCGATCCTGGAGAACGCGTGGAGCGCCAAGCTCGGCAGCTTTGTTGCGGAGTTCGGCGGCGAGACGATGGATGCCAGTCTGCTGCTGCTGCATGAAGTCGGCTTCATGGCGCCGGGCGATCCACGCTTCATCGCAACAGTCGACCGCATCGCGCATGAATTGAAGCGCAACGGCTATCTTCTGCGCTATGCCACCAAAGATGATTTCGGACTGCCGGACACCGCCTTCAGTATCTGCTCGTTCTGGTACATCGACGCGCTGGCCGCCATCGGCCGCAAGGACGAGGCGCGGCAGATGTTCGAGAACCTGCTCGCCTGCCGCAACCATGTCGGGCTGCTGTCGGAGGATATAGATCCGAACAATCGCGAGCTCTGGGGCAATTTCCCCCAGACCTATTCCATGGTCGGTCTGATCGTCTCGGCGATGCGCCTCAGCAAAAGCTGGGAGGAGGCTTTTTGGCGCGGCTAGTCATTGTCTCCAACCGGCTCACGCTGCCGCGCGAACGCCTCTCCCGGGCCGGCGGTCTTGCCGTCGCCCTTCGCGAAGCATTGCAGAAGACCGGCGGCGTATGGTTCGGCTGGAGCGGGGAGGTTGTCGACGATCCATCCCCAACACCTGATGTCTTTACATCCGGGCGCATCACTTATGCCACACTCGACCTGTCACCGGCGGATCATGAGGCCTATTACGTCGGCTATTCGAACAGCACTCTTTGGCCGCTCTGCCATTTCCGTCTCGGCCTGATCGACTTTCATCGCTCGCATTTCGAGGGTTACAAGCGGGTCAATGCGAATTTTGCCAAGGCGCTGGCCGCGCAGCTCAAGCCCGACGATGTGATCTGGGTCCATGACTATCACTTCATGACCATGGCGGCCGAGCTGCGGCGTCTCGGTGTCGAGAACCGTATCGGCTTCTTTCTCCATATCCCGTTTCCGCCCGCTGAAATCTTCGCAGCGTTGCCATCGCATCGCCGGCTGGCGCAGGACTGGTGCGCCTACGATCTGATCGGCTTCCAGACCGACAACGATGTGCGGACCTTCAGCGGCTACATCGTTAACGAAGCTGGCGGCACTGTCTTTCCGGACGGGACGTTCGAGGCCTATGGCGCGCGCTCCAAGATGGCGGCCTTTCCCATCGGTATCGATACCAAGGGCTTCGTCGAGGAGGCGGAGGATGCCGCCAATGCGGAAGAGACGATCCGCCTCAAGGAAAGCCTTGTCGGGCGCCATCTTGTCATCGGGGTGGATCGGCTCGATTATTCAAAGGGTATCCCGAACAAGGTCGAGGCCTTCCGCGACCTGCTGTCGCGTCGCCCCGAACATCGCTCCAAGGTGACGTTCATGCAGATCGCGCCAGTGTCGCGCGGCGAGGTTGCGCAGTATCGCGCGCTGCGCCGCCAGATCGAGGCATCGGCCGGCAGCCTCAACGGCAAGTTTGCCGAGTTCGACTGGGTGCCGGTGCGCTATCTCAATCGCAGTTTTCCGCGATCGACCCTGGCCGGATTCTATCGCGCGGCGCGGGTCGGCTTCGTGACACCGCTGCGGGACGGCATGAACCTTGTCGCCAAGGAATATGTCGCGGCCCAGGATCCCGACGATCCCGGCGTGCTCATCCTGTCGCGCTTTGCCGGTGCGGCGCGCGAGCTGCGCTCGGCGCTGATCGTCAATCCGTTCGACGTGGACCAGATGGCCGATGCCCTGCATCAGGGCCTTATCATGTCGCTGGAAGAAAGGCGTTCGCGCCATGCGACCATGATGGAGGTGCTGCGCGCCAACACGATCACGACATGGCGCGAAGGGTTCCTGGCGGAGTTGCGTGCAATGCCGCGAGTCTGACTTATTCGCCGCGCCGCTTGGCGCGGCGGGTCGGGATGGCCTGCAGCGGATCGTCGGGCCAGTGATGCTTGGGATACTGCCCTTTCATGTCGCGCTTTACGTCGCGATAGGCGCCGCCCCAGAACCCGCCAAGATCGCGCGTCACCTGCATCGGCCGTCCGGCCGGCGACAGCAGATGCAGCAACAGCGGCACCTTGCCGCCGCCGATGGTCGGCGTCTGCGTCGCGCCGAACATTTCCTGCAATCGGACGGCAAGAACCGGCGTCTCGGCGGAATAATCGATGGGGATATGCGATCCGCTCGGCACCGTGATGTGTGTCGGTGCGTCCTTGTCGAGGGACTGGCGCTGTTCCCATGACAGCAGGGTCCGCAGGGCATTGCCGAGATCGATGCGGGTCAGATGCGAACGCCGCGAAACACCGCTGAGAAACGGCGCCAGCCAGTCGTCGAGTGTGGCGAGCAGCGCTGCATCAGAAACATCAGGCCATGCATCCGGGCTCAGGCGGTGCAGGAACATCACGCGGGTCTGCAGCGTGCGGAGGTCCTTGGTCCACGGCAGCGCGTCGATGCCCATCTCGCGTATGCCCTTCACCATCTCGCCTGTGACCTGTTCCGGCGGGGCTTCGGCGATTGCATCGTCGAGAACGATCTCGCCCAGCTTGGTCTGGCGGCGGGCGAGCACGGCTTCATCGCGCGAATTCCAGGACACGAACGAGCCGCGCACGATCTGGTCGGCGAAGGTTTTGCGCAGTTCGGCCTCGTCAAGCGGCGCAGCGAGGAAGATCCGCGCCGTGGCGCCGCTGCCTTCAAGCGAGGCGACGGCCAGGAATTCGTTTCCTGCCAGCGGATCGGTTTCAGCCAGCAGCGCGCCGCGTCCATTGGCGAGCAGGAACTGCCCACGCGTTCCGGCGCGTCGGCGCGCGATACGGTCGGGATAGGCGAGGGCGACAAGGATGCCGGCGTGATCGCTCGGCGCTGCATCCTCGCGGATGCCGAGCGAGCGCCGCCAGTGCTGCGCCACCTGCGACACGGCACCGGCGGCGCGCGCGCGGTTGCGCAGCATGTCGACCCGGTGGCGCAGATCGGCGTCGCGGGCCATGTCGCCGCGCAGGATGTCGCGCTCACCGAGCAGGGCCGCGAGATCGGCGGCGAGGCTGCCGAAGCCGAGCGCCTTGCCGCGCAGCAGCATGTGCGCGAGACGCGGATGGATGCCGAGGGTCGCCATACGCTTGCCTTCGGCGGTGATGGCGCCCCGTTCATCCAGCGCACCGAGACGCCGCAGCAGATCGCGGGCGGCGCTGAGGCCGGCTTCCGGTGGTGGATCGAGCCAGGTGAGACGGCTGGCGTCGGCCGCGCCCCAGCTTGCGAGTTCCAGCGCCAGCGGCGTCAGATCGGCATCGAGGATCTCAGGCGCGGTGAAGGGGATCAGCGCGCGGTCGCTGGCTTCGGTCCACAGGCGATAGCAGATGCCGGGCCCCAGACGACCCGCGCGACCGCGCCGTTGATCGGCCGCCGCACGGGAAACACGCAGGGTTTCCAGACGCTGCATCGCCGTGCCCGGATTGAAGCGCGGCACGCGCATGGCCCCTGAGTCGATGACGACACGCACGCCGTCGATGGTAAGGCTGGTCTCGGCAATGGATGTTGCCAGCACGACTTTGCGGCGGCCCGGTGCGGCGCGACGGATCGCGGCGTCCTGGCGATCGAGCGGCAGGTCGCTATAGAGCGGCACGATGTCGACAGTCGTGGCGGCAAACTCTTCAACCCGCGACTGCACCCGCTTGATATCGCCGACGCCGGGCAGGAAGACCAGAACATCGCCTTCATGATCGGCCAGGGCCCGGCGGATCGCATTGGCGGTTGTCTCATCGAGCCGCGTCGTTGGGTCGCGTTGTAGATAGCGTGTCTCGACCGGGAACATCCGGCCTTCGCTGGTCAGGATCGGCGCATCGTCGAGCAGGCGCGCGATGGGGGCGCCGTCGAGGGTCGCCGACATCGCGAGCAGGCGCAGGTCCTCGCGCAGGCCCTGCCGCGCATCGAGCGAGAGGGCGAGGCCGAGATCGACATCGAGGCTGCGCTCGTGAAATTCATCGAACAGGACCGCGCCGACGCCTTCAAGGGAGGCATCGTCCTGGATCTGCCGGATGAAAACCCCGGCGGTGACCACTTCGACCCGGGTGCGGCTGCTGATCGCGCTGTCGAGCCGGACGCGATAGCCGATTGTCTCACCGACCTTCTCGCCCAGCATGTCGGCCATCCGCTTGGCCGCCGCGCGCGCGGCCAGGCGGCGCGGCTCCAGCATCACGATCTTCCTGTCGCCCAGCCATTCCTCGCCGAGCAGCGCCAGCGGCACGCGCGTCGTCTTGCCGGCGCCGGGCGGTGCCTGCAGCACCACGGTCGGCCGCGCGCGCAGCACCTGCCGCAGCTGCGGCAGCAGCGTCTCGATCGGCAGGTCGGTGACGGGTTCGCGAAAGTTGTGCATGATCGGGTGCAACCTACGCGAAAACGAATTTTTGCGCAGGCCCTCTGCTTCGCCTATCTTCGCGCCCGCGTGTCACCCATCGATCTTCCCTGGCTGTGGATTCCCATCACGATCTGGGCGGCGTTCGCCCAGACGCTGCGGAATGCCGCGCAGCGCCACCTGACGGCGACGCTTGGTACGCTCGGCGCGACCCTGGTGCGGTTCCTTTATGGCCTGCCGTTCGCGGTGCTGTGGTTGATCGTGGTCGTGCTGGTCTGGGACTTCACGCTGCCGACACCCAACCTCCCGTTCGTGCTCTGGGTGTTTCAGGGGGCGGTCGCGCAGATCATTGCGACGGCGCTACTGCTGCAGGTGATGACGGATCGCAATTTCACACTTGGCGTTGCCTACTCCAAAACCGAGATCATCCAGGTTGCCGTCGTGGCGCTGATCGTGCTGGGCGATCCACTGACGCTTGGGACGGCGCTGGCTGTCGCCTTCGCCACCGCTGGCATCCTGATGCTCTCGCCGCCAAAGAGCGATCATCCGTTCCGTGCGATGCTGACGGGATGGACGCATCGCACGGCCTTGCTCGGTCTGGCCTCAGGGATGGCGTTTGCGATCTCCGCCGTCGGCTATCGCGGCGCGGCGCTGGCACTCGCGCCGTCGTCCTATCTGATCGCTGCGGCCTATACGCTGGTCGGCGCGCAGCTGTTGCAGACAGTCCTTCTCGGCGGCTGGCTGCTGATCCGCGATCCGGCGGTGGTGAGGCGCGTGCTGCTGGCGTGGCGCACGTCGTTCTTCGCAGGTTTCATGGGCGCCGCCGCATCGGCGGGCTGGTTCACGGCGATGGCGATCGAACCCGTGGCGCATGTCCGCACCCTCGGACTCATCGAACTTATCTTTTCCTATGCCGTTTCCCGCCGGTTCTTCCGCGAGCGTTTGAGCGCGCTTGAACTCGGCGGGATCGCGTTACTTGTCGTCGGAATGGTGATCGTAACGCTGGGTGCGGCTCAGTAGCGCGAGGCCTGCGTTTCCTGCTCGGTGATGAACTCGAGCAGCGCCGGCTTGCCCTGCTGGGTCTGCTCGATGCCGCGCTTGATCGCCGCCTTGATGTCTTCCGGCCTGGTCACGCGCTCGCCGTAACCGCCCAGCGCCTTCGCGAAGTCCGCGTAATTGCCGGAGATGTCGGTCGAGCGGAATTTCTCCGTGGAGACCGGCATCTGGTTCAGTTCGCAGGCCATCGCGTAGTTGTTGAGCAGGATCGAGAGGATCGGCAGGCGTTCGCGTACCGCCGTCTCGAAATCCATGCCGGTGAAGCCGATGGCGGCATCGCCCCACACATTGATGCAGAGCTTGTCTGGGCAGGCGAGCTTGGCGCCCATCGCGAGACCGAGACCATAGCCGAGCTGCGTGCTCTTGCCCCATCCGATGAACGAATGCGGCGTTGTCGACTTCCAGAACGGCGTGAGCTGGTCGCGCGGGCTGCCCGCATCGTGGGTGATGATGACGTTGTCGATGTCGACGGTGTGCTGCAGGTCCCACAGTACGCGATGCGGATTGATCGGGGCGTTGTTGGAGGTGAGTTTCGGCAGCCACTCCTTCATCCATTCGTCCTGAACGGATTTCATTTCCTTGATCACGGCTGAGTCGTCGCGCTTCTTGCCGCCGAGCAGTGTCTTCACTTCGGCGATGAGCGCCTGCAGAACCAGCTTCGCGTCGCCGAGCAGCGCGTGCTGCGCGATCGAGCCCTTGTTGAGGTCGAGCGCGTCGAGCGTCGCGTGGACAATGATCTTGCCCTTGGGGATGGCGACGCCGAACGGCGTCTCGGTCATGCTGCAGCCGATGCCGAAAATAGTGTCGGCGGCCTTGAGGAAGTGCGGCACGGCCTTCGGCACCGCGGCGCCACCGGAACCCAGCGACAGGCGATGGGTTTCGTTGAACGTGCTCTTGCCGGGCAGGCTGGTGCAGACCGGGGCTGCGAGCAGCTCGGCGATCTGCTGCAGCTCTTCATAGGCTGCGGCCCAGTGCACGCCCTGACCGGCGTAGATCACCAGACGCTTGGCATCGACCAACGCCTTGGCGGATGTCTTGACGGCTTCGGGATCGGGCGCGGTGCGTGTCGTGAAGACCGGCTCATAGCTGAAGTCGCCGACTTCTTCGTTGAACACGTCGACCGGCAGTTCGACGATGACCGGGCGCAAGCGGCCGTTGCGCAGCTGCGTGAAGGCGCGACGGAAGACGTTCGAGACTTCGGACCCCGACGTCAACGGTTCAGCGTGCTTGGAGATCGTCGCCATCGAAACCGTGGCGTTGTAGTTGGTCGGCACGTAGGCGAGGCGGCGGGCATAACCCTGCGGCATCACCAGCACCGGGACGGACTCGCTGTAAGCCTGCGCGATGCCGCCATAGGCATTCTCGGTGCCGGGGCCCTGCTGCATGCAGAACGCGCCCATGCGCTTGCCGCGGGTGAGGCGCGACAGCGCATCGGCCATGTGCACGCCGACGCGCTCCTGGCGGACGATGATGGTGCGGATATTGGCGGCAGCGGCCGGCTCGAGAACGCCGTTCCGGGGATAGCCGAACAGTACGTCGACGCCTTCGCGCTTCAGGATTTCGGCAATCGCCGTGCCCGTCTTCATATCAGTATGTCCTTGTGATTGAGATCGGCGGCTTCGTGGCCGCTCTATCGGTCGGCGCAAAATAGCGAGAATGCGGCGTCCACGCAAAACCTTGATGCGGCTGATGCGATTGACAGGACGTTGACGTGGGGCCAGTTTCGCCGTCCCACCTTTCAGGGCCCACCGTGTCCGAGCCCACATCGTCCGCACCGCCTGCCTTTCCCCGCGACTGGGGCAGCCGACGTGCCGCTTTCTTCGGCGGCATCCGCGATGTCATCGGACCGCCGGCGCTGGTGCTGGGCTCAAGCTATATCGGCTTTGGCTCGCTGGCGCGCGAGCTCGATTTCGATCTGGTCGTCGCGCTGATGTCGACGCTGCTGGTCTGGGCGCTACCGGCGCAGGTCGCGACTGTAGAACTGTACGGTGCGGGCGCGCCGCTGATCTCGATCTTCATCGCGGTGGCGTTGATCAATTTCCGCTTCCTGCCGATGGTCGTGTCACTGATCCCGATGATCCGGCCCGAGCGGCAGCGCCGCGGCATTCTCTATCTCGTCGCGCATATTGCCTCGATCACCACCTGGGCGATCATCATGCTGCGCGGCGGCGACATGCCCAGAGATCAGCGCCTGCCGTATTTTTTCGGCGGCGCCGGTACGCTGATGTGCGCGTCGCTGGTCGGCATCACCATCGGTTATGTCGTCTCCGGCGCCGTACCGGCCGCCGTGTCCTACGGCTTCGTGTTCATGAACCCGCTGTTCTTCCTGCTGCTCCTGCTGGCGGACCTGCGGCAGCGCGCGCGGATACTGGCGCTGGTGCTGGGCGCCATCGCGACGCCGCTGCTGCATCTGGCGACGCCGACCTGGGGCCTCCTGCTGGGAGGTACTCTCGGCGGGACGCTGGCCTTCCTGTTCGATCACTATCTGCCCAAGCGGCGCGGGGGCGTCGTGCGATGAGCGACCTGATGTCCTCTGCTGTCGGACCCTGGCTCGCTATCTTCGTGGCGGCGGCGGCGACGTATATGTGGCGCGGCCTGGCGGTCCCGCTGTCGGGGCGGATCGACCCTGACGGGCCGCTGTTCCGCTGGGTCGGGTGCGTGGCGTTCGGTATCCTGGCGGGACTGATCGCCCGCATGATCCTGCTGCCCGTCGGCCCGCTGGAGACGACGCCGCTGGCCATCCGGATTCTCTGTACTTTGGCCGGTGTGGGCGCTTTTTACGCGGCCAGGCGCAATTCCCTGGTCGGCGTGGCCGTCGGATGCAGCCTGTTCAGCCTCCTGGTCATCCTGGAGGTCGGAAAATAGCTTTCAGATCAGTTAGTTGAATAGAGACCGCCCAGGGGCAGGGCAAGGTTGACAGGGGCGGGGGGGTTCCTTATGGTCCCGGCCCTTCCGGGATCTCCCGCATAAAGACGGACGCCATGAAAGTATTGAATTCGCTTAAAGCGGCCAAGAAGCGCGACAAGAACTGCAAAGTCGTCCGTCGCAAGGGCCGTATGTACGTCATCAACAAGACCAACCCGCGCTTCAAGGCGCGCCAGGGCTGAGTCTACGGGGGCGCGGTCCTACGGGAACTGCGCCAATCTATCCGTCATGGTAGGGTCCGACGATCAATCGAGATCGCCGGATCATCTGCCATGAAGATGCCTGCTGCCGACGAATCCATCCTCGCCCGCCGCGCCGAGATCGTCGCCGCGTTGCGCGACATCGTGCCCGGCGAAGGCGTCATCGACTCGGAAGCAGAGCGCCGCGCCTTTGAATGCGACGGGCTGACTGCCTACCGGCAGCTGCCGATGGTGGTCGTACTGCCGACGACCGTCGAGCAGGTCTCCGCCATCCTGCGTTACTGCCACCAGCACAAGATCAAGGTCGTGCCGCGCGGTGCCGGCACCGGCCTGTCCGGCGGCGCCCTGCCGCTGCTGGACGGCGTGCTGCTGGGTCTGGGCAAGTTCAACCGCATCCTCGACATCGACTACGCCAATCGCTGCGTCGTGACCCAGCCCGGCGTCACCAATCTCGGCATCACCAATGCGGTCGCCGCCGACGGTTTCTATTACGCGCCCGATCCTTCCAGCCAGATCGCCTGCTCCATCGGCGGCAACATCGCGGAAAATTCCGGCGGCGTGCACTGCCTGAAATACGGCCTCACCACCAATAACGTGCTCGGGGTGCAGATGGTGATGATGGACGGCACCGTCATGCGCTTCGGCGGCAAGCATCTCGATGCCGGCGGCTACGATCTGCTCGGCATCATCACGGGCTCCGAAGGCCTGCTCGGCGTGGTTACCGAAGTGACGGTCCGCATCCTGCGCAAGCCGGAGACGGCGCGCGCGTTGCTGCTCGGATTTCCGACTCAAGAGTCAGGCGGCGACTGCGTGGCAGCGATCATTGCGGCCGGCATCATTCCGGGCGGCATGGAGATGATGGACAGACCGGCGATCCACGCCACCGAAGCCTTCACCCAGGCTGGCTATCCGCTCGATGTCGAGGGCCTGCTGATCGTCGAGCTCGACGGTCCGGCGGTGGAAGTGGACGAGCTGATTGCCGCGGTCGAAGCCATCGCGAAGGAGAAGGGTGCAACCTATTCGCGCCTCAGCAACTCGGAAGAGGAGCGGATGCGCTTCTGGTCGGGACGCAAGAACGCGTTTCCGGCGATCGGCCGCATCTCGCCCGATTATCTGTGCATGGACGGCACCATCCCGCGCAAGCAACTGCCGTTCGTGCTTCAGCGGATCGGCGAACTGGCGACGAAGCACAAGCTCGGCGTCGCCAATGTCTTTCATGCCGGCGACGGCAACCTGCATCCGCTCATTCTCTACGACGCAAACAAGCCGAATGAACTTGAAGCCGCCGAAGCCTTCGGTTCGGACATCCTGCGCCTGTGCGTCGAGGTCGGCGGCGTGCTGACCGGCGAACATGGCGTCGGTGTCGAGAAGCGCGATCTCATGGGCACGATGTTCTCAGAAGACGACCTGAAGCAGCAGCAGCGCCTCAAATGCGCCTTTGACCCTGACGGCCTGCTCAACCCCGGCAAGGTCTTCCCCGTCCTCCACCGCTGCGCCGAACTCGGCCGCATGCACGTCCACCGCGGCGAGACGCGGTTCCCCGACCTTCCAAGATTCTAAAACGAACAAGAAGTGACAGAAGTCCTCAAGCCCAATTCCCTGGATACGCTTCGCGACGCCGTGGCCGGCTCGATCGCCGATGGCGCGACGCTGGAAGTCCTGGGCCTTGGTTCCAAGCGCGGGCTCGGGCGCCCGTTGCAGACGGCGCGAGTGCTGGATTTGTCGGCGCTATCCGGTGTGCGCTCATATGAGCCGGCGGAGCTGGTGCTGACCGCTGCTGCCACCACGCCGCTGGCCGAGATCGAGCAAATGCTGACGGAGAAGAATCAGCAACTGGCCTTCGAGCCACCGAATTTCGGCCCGCTCTTCGGAACCGCATCGTCGGGAACGCTCGGCGGGGCCATCGCCGCCAATCTCGGCGGGCCGCGCCGCATCAAGAGCGGCGCCGCGCGCGATCATTTCCTGGGGGTCGCGGCAGTGAGCGGGCGCGGGGAGATTTTCCGCGCCGGCGGCAAGGTGGTGAAGAACGTCACGGGCTACGATCTCTGCAAGCTGCTGGCGGGATCGTATGGCACGCTGGCGGCGATGGAAGAGGTGACGGTGAAGGTGCTGCCGGCGCCCGCCAAGACGCGCACCGTCATCCTGTTCGGCCTAAACCCGGTCGCCGCGACCGCCGCCATGGCCGATGCGCTGAACAGCCCTTATGAAGTGTCGGGTGCCGCGTATCTGCCAAAAGCCGTTGCTGAACGGTCGAGCGTTGACTTTGTACGGCAGGCGGCCACGGCCATCACGGCGCTCCGCGTCGAAGGCACACCCGCCTCGGTGGAGGCGCGCTGCAAGGCGCTATGCGCGCGCCTCAGTTATCTTGCCGGGTTCGAAGAACTCCACACCATGAATTCAGGCAAGCTGTGGCGAGAGATCCGCGATGTTGCGGGACTGCTGCCCGGCAGCAGCAAGGCGATCTGGCGTGTGTCGGTGCCGCCAAATGCCGGCGCTGCCATCGCCGCTGCGATGAAAGCGGACTACTTCATGGACTGGGGCGGCGGGCAGATCTGGCTTGCCACCGATCCCGCCGGCGATGGCGGAGCGTCCGTCCTTCGCGCTGCGTTGAAAGGCGCCGGTCACGCGACCCTGATGCGGGCGCCGCTCGCAACGCGCGCCGCGGCCCCGGTCTTCGAGCCGCAGGATGCGGCGCTGGCCGCGCTGACCGGACGAGTGAAGGACAGCTTCGATCCCAAGCGCATTCTCAACCCCGGCCGCATGTACGCGGGCGTGTAATCATGCAAACCAGCTTCACCGCCGCGCAGCTCGCCGATCCCGACATCAAGGAATCGGAATCGATCCTGCGCAAATGCGTGCATTGCGGGTTCTGCACCGCGACGTGTCCGACCTATGTGCTGCTGGGTGATGAGCTGGATTCGCCGCGCGGGCGCATCTACCTGATGAAGGAGATGCTCGAGCAGGGCAGGACGCCAACCGCGGACACGGTAAAACATGTCGACCGCTGTCTCTCCTGTCTGTCCTGCGTCACGACCTGTCCGTCCGGTGTGAACTACATGCACCTGGTCGATCACGGTCGCGCTTATATCGAAGAGAACTACAAGCGGCCGCTGTTCGATCGCATCGTGCGTTCGCTGCTGGCCTCTGTGCTGCCGAGCCCGACGCGGTTCCGCCTGGCGCTGGTCGGGGCGTTGCTCGCGCGGCCGTTCGCGAAACTGATTCCGGGCCGTCTCGGCGCGATGTTGCGGCTGGCACCGACCGTCATTCATGGCCGCTCCGCGATGGATCGCCCGCAGGTGTTTCCGGCGCAGCAACCGGTGAAACTGCGGGTAGCGATCCTCACCGGCTGCGCGCAGCAGGTTCTTTCGCCTGACATCAATGAGGCGACGATCCGTCTGCTGACACGGCTCGGCTGCGAAGTCGCGATTGCGTCTGGCGCCGGGTGCTGCGGCGCGCTCACGCATCATCTCGGCCGCGAGGACGACGCGAAGCATTCGGCCGCAGCGAACATCAAGGCGTGGACCTCGCTCTGGGACGGTCGCGGTCCCGACCGCATCGTCATCAACGCGTCTGGCTGCGGGACCATGGTGAAGGATTACGGGTTTCTGTTCCGCACTGATGCGGCGCTCGCGGAGCCTGCCGCACGGATCTCGGCGATGGCGCGCGATGTCAGCGAGGTGATTGCCGAGCTTGGCGTTGAGGGCGCGAAGGCGCCGGTCGCCATGACGGTCGCGCATCATCAGGCCTGTTCGCTGCAGCACGGGCAGAAGATCACCACGGGACCGGCGAAGCTGCTGGCCGCTGCCGGGTTCACGGTGAAGGAAGTGCCCGAAGGGCATCTCTGCTGCGGATCGGCCGGCACTTACAATCTGCTGCAGCCGGAACTGGCTTCCGCGCTGCGCGACCGCAAGCTGGCGAACATCGCCCGCGTCCGGCCGGATGTGATCGCGGCCGGCAATATCGGCTGCATCACCCAACTGGCAAGCGAGGCCGGCGTGCCTGTGGTTCATACGGTCGAGCTTCTGGACTGGGCGACCGGTGGGCCGCGCCCGGCGGCTCTTCACTGAAATGCGGTACCGGCGCATAATCCTCTCGATGCTGCGCCGACTCCTTCTGGTCCTGACCGTCCTTCTGGCCTTGCCGGGCACTGCGATGGCCGCGCAGAACGACCCCCGGCTCGATGAGCTGTTCCAGCGTCTGCGCGCCGCCAACAATCACGTCGAGGCGCAGGTCATCGAGGTGATGATCTGGAAAATCTGGGGCGAGGCCGGGAGCCGGGCCGCGGATTCCCTGATGCGTCTGGGCGAGGCGGCAATGGAAGGCGGTGACCTTCCGGGCGCCTTGTCGCTGTTCGATGCAGTGACGCAGAGCCTGCCTGAATTCGCCGAGGGCTGGAATAAGCGGGCGACTGTGCTGTTCCTGATGAAAGAATACGATCGCTCTACGGCGGATGTGGCGCGGGTGCTGGCGCTGGAGCCACGGCATTTTGGGGCGCTGTCGGGGCTTGGTCTGATCAACACGCATCTCGACCGTGAAGATGCCGCGATTACCGCGTTCGAGCAGGCTTTGAAGGTCAATCCCAACATGCCCCAGGTCAAGACCCAGCTCGAAGAGCTGAAGAAGAAGCGGGCGAAGGGCAATATCTGAAGCCTTCACCGGCAGTTGATTTGCCGCTATTGCCGCCAAACCCGAGAATGGCGGCCAGTATCCAAGGGAGATGCCTATGTACGTGAAGCGCAAAAAAGGCTGGGAAATTCCGGAATCGCAGGCGACGCCGGAGCACATGTTCCACAACCGCCGCCGCTTCCTGACGACGGCCTCGGTCGGCGCCATCGCCATCGGCGGTGCGGCCTATCTCGGCATGGGCGAGGGTGAGAATGCGGCGCTGGCGCAGGGCGCCGCGGCGGCCGACCCAACGGCCGGCATGTATCCCAGGCCGCGCAACGCGAAGTTCACGCTCGATCGCGAGCTGACGGATGAGAAGGTCGCGACGACCTACAACAATTTCTACGAATTCGGCACCTCGAAGAATATCTGGAAGGAGGCGCAGAAGCTGCCGCTGCGCCCCTGGCAGGTGAAGATCGACGGCATGGTCGCCAAGGAGATGGTGATCGACATCGACGACCTGCTGCAGAAGGTGCAGCTGGAAGAGCGTCTCTATCGCCATCGCTGCGTCGAGGCATGGTCGATGTCGGTGCCATGGACCGGCTTCCCGATGAAGCAGCTGGTCGACCTCGCGCAGCCGACCTCGTCGGCCAAGTACATCCGCATGGAGACCTTCAACGACCCCAAGGTTGCATCGGGTATGAAGGCGTCCTGGTATCCATGGCCCTATGTCGAGGGTCTGACCATCGAGGAAGCGACAAACGAGCTGACCCTGATGGGCACCGGCATCTACGGCAAGCCGATGCCCAAGCAGATGGGTGCGCCGCTGCGTCTGGTCGTTCCCTGGAAATATGGCTTCAAGTCGGTGAAATCGATCGTGCGCTTCACCTTCACGGACAAGCGCCCCAAGAGTTTCTGGGAAGACCTGCAGGCCAGCGAGTACGGCTTCTGGGCCAACGTCAATCCCTCGGTCCCGCATCCGCGCTGGAGCCAGGCGACCGAGGAAGTGATCGGCACATCGGGCAAGCGCGTGCCGACGCAGCTCTATAACGGTTACGGCGATTACGTCGCCTCTCTCTACACGGACCACAAGAACGAGAAGCTGTGGATGTAGCGACTAGCCCGCGCTTGCGGGCCGGTCCACATCGCTGACCCAGAACTGTGTGAGGATGGTGAGGAAGATCGCCATCGTCACGCAGAGGGCTACGCAGGCGGGCCAGCCGCCGACCGCCCAGGCGATGCCAGGCACAATGCCGCCCACGCCGCCGCCGAGATAATAACCCGTCACATAGAGCCCGACCGCCGATGACCGGCCTTCCCTGGCCATGACCGCGACATAGGCGGTGCCGAGCGACTGGAAGACGAAGCCGCCGCCGGCGAAGATCGTCAGGCCGAGGATGATGACCGGCAGCGACGGCGCCAGGGTCAGCAGCATTCCCAGCACATAGAAGATGCCGGTGACCAGCGCGAGGCGGCGCCGTCCGAAGCGCGCCGCAAGTTGCCCGACATAGGGCGAGATGAACACGCCGGCGAGATAGACGGTGAAGATCGCGCCAAGCCCGGTCGCGCTGAGCTCGAAGGGCGGGCCGGCGAGACGGAAGCTCACATAGGTGAACACGCCGATGAAATTGAACAGCACGCCGAAGCCGACGACATAGGCGGTGAAAAGCTGCCGGTTGCGCAGATGGCGGAGCATCTGCAGGAGTGAAGTGCCAAGATTGGTCTGGCGCACGAAGCGTCGCTCGCGCGGCAGCAGGATCGCGATCAGCACGCCGCTGATCACGATCATCACGGCAATCGCCTCGAACACGAAGCGCCAGCCGACATGGTCGGCGCCGATCCCGGCAAAGAACCGCCCGAAAAATCCGCCGAAGCTGGCGGCGGAGATATAGAGGCCCGAGACGATGGTCGCCTCGACCGGCGGCAGTTCCTCGCCGACATAGGCGATGGTCACCGCGAAGACCGGCGGCAGCAGCAGGCCGAGCAGGAAGCGCGCGGCAACGAAGGTCTGCAGGTCGGGCGCCAGCGCGATCAGCAGGGTCGGCACCGCAAGCAGGAAGGTTGCGATCACGATCACCCGCTTGCGCCCCAGCACGTCGGCGATGGCGCCGGTGAAAGGTGCGACAACCGCGACCGACAGGGCGCTGGCGCTGATGATCCAGCTCACCGCCGCCTCGCTGGAATTGAATTCCGCGACGAAGAGAGGCAGCAGCGGCTGCGGGGCATAGAGCGTCAGGAAACAGCAGAACCCGACGACAATGACGGCGATCCGCTGATGCAGGGTATTCGATTCAGATGTCACAGGGGGATGCCCGGCCCACGCCGGAGAATGGGTTGAATTCCGGGCGGCCATCGGGGAAGCTTGCGGCAAGACGGTCTGCCGGCTGCCGGACGGGACAACACTTCGGAGGATACGCATGAAGTTTCACTGGTTCCACCTCATGCCATATCCGTATCTGCCGGACGACTTCAAGGAGCGTTACCGGTCGGTGTGGGTCGATGCGCCCGCCGGCGAGCTATACGACCCGGTGAAGGGTCACCAAGTCTACAACGATTATCTCGACGAGCTCGAATTCGCGGAGAGCGTCGGGTTCGACGGGATCTGCGTCAACGAGCATCACCAGAACGGCTACGGCCTGATGCCGTCGCCCAACCTGATGGCGGCGTCGCTGGCGCGGCGCACCTCGAAGGCGAAGCTGGTCGTGCTCGGCAATTCGGTGGCGCTCTACGATCCGCCGACCCGGGTTGCAGAGGAAATGGCGATGCTGGACGTGCTATCGGGCGGACGGCTCGTCGCGGGCTTTCCGGTCGGAACGGTGATGGATACCGCGTTCTGCTACGGCGCCAATCCGGCGACCCTGCGCGAGAAGTATCGCGAAGGGGTGGAGCTGATCATCAAGGCGTGGAGCGAGCGAAAGCCGTTCGCCTTCAACGGCAAGTACACGCAGCTGCGTTACGTCAATCCGTGGCCGGTGCCGATGCAGACACCGCGGCCGCCGGTGTGGATTCCGGGCGGCGGCAGCATCGAGACGTGGGAATGGTGCCTCAAGAACGACTTCCTCTATGCCTATCTCACCTATTTCGGCTACGAGGCCGGCATTCCGGTGATCGACGGGTTTTGGGAGACGTGCGACCGGCTGGGCTATGACCGCAATCCCTATCGCGCCGGGTTCCTGCAGTTCGTCGGTGTCGCCGACAGCGACGCGGAGGCCGAGCGGCTCTACAAGGAGCCGGCCGAGTATTTCTACAATCGCTGCTTCCACATCGCGCCGGGCTATTATTCGGCGCCGGGCTATCAGAGCATCGCGACGATCCGCAAAGGCATTCAGAGCGCGGTCAAGAGCGCCTCGGGCGGCCTGCGTGGACAGGCCACCTGGAAGGACATCGTCGACAAGGGCTGCATCGTCGCCGGCAGCCCGGCCACGGTCGTCGACCGGCTGAACGACATGGCGGATCGCATGAAGGTCGGCCATGTCATGCTGCTCTGCCATTTCGGCAACATGTCGAAGGAGACGACGCTCTACAACACCCAGCGTTTCGCCAGCGAAGTGATGCCCAAGCTGAAGAACCGCTTCAACGAGTGGGAAGACAAGTGGTGGCCGAAGAGCCCGCTCACCGATGTGCAGAAGCCGGCGAAGATCGGCATCGCAGCGGAGTGAGCGCTGCTCGCACCTGGCATGGCGTCTCGAGCGCTGTGCGAAATCGGTCTATGCAGCGTTGCTGTTTAAGCAGTACTCATTGAGATAGCGACGCATTTCGTGTGCGGCGCTAGCACGCCTATTGGCATTCTTCTTGCTCGACGATTGTATTCCGTTTCATGGATCAATCGATGGAGTGATGAGATGTCACGATGGCTTGTTGCGGCTATTGCCGCTGGTACCTTCCTCTCGGCTCCGCTTGCCGCGCGCGCGGCCGACGCCGTTACTTTTCAGCTGAGCTGGTTGGCGGGCGGTGAAAAGGCACCGGCCTATCTGGCGGCGCATCGCGGCATGTTCGCGGCGGAAAATCTCGATGTCAAAATCCTGACTGGGCGCGGCTCGACAGACGTGCTGACCAAGCTCGGGACGGGCGTCGCCGATCTGGGCGAGGCCGGGCTCGACACCCTGATGGCCGCGAAGGCTGAAAGCGGCATTCAGGTAACGGCGGTCATGGCGTTCTTCACCAAGCAGCCGGACGCAATCTTCACGATGACGACCAGCGGTATCAACACGCTGAAGGATGTTGTCGGTCGTACCGTGGCGACGTCGCCGTTCACATCCTCCAATCTGACATGGCCGGTGGTGCTGAAGGCGAACGGTGTCGACCCGGACAGGGTTCGTCTGCTCAAAGCCGATGCGGCAACGCTGAACGGCATGCTTGCGTCAGGGCAGGTGGACGCAATCATCTCCTGGACGACGTCGGCGCCGCCAGCGATCGCCGCTGTCACGAACGCCGGCAAGCAGATGAAAATCCTTCCCTGGTCGGAATACGGTTTCGACGGCTATGCGACGACGATCATGGCCGCAAACAAGATGCTCACCGAGCGTCCCGACGTCGCGCGGCGCTTTCTGAAGGTTCTGAAGCAGGCCATTATCCTGTCGAAGGAGCAGCCCCAGCTTGCGGCCGAGGCGGTCAAGGCCGCGGCGCCCCAGGCGGATCTTGCGGTGCTGCGCGCCCAGGTCGATGTAATGGTGCCGCTGGCGCATAACGAGATCAGTGCGCGCGACGGCATCGGCAATTTTTCGGTAGAGCGGGTCAAGCAGACCTGGGAATTTGTTTCCAAGGCAAACAACTACCCCGCCAACAAGATCGATCCGCTGACGGTCATCAGCGGCAAATACGTCGGGTCCTGAGGCGTCGGATCCTAAGGCGGGCGGCTCGCCCGCTCACGCGGCCTAGACCACCATGCCATCCGGAAGCCCGGCCGCATAATCGGTAATCATGCCCGGTGTCGTGAGCCAGATCTGCTCACGATGCCGGGCGATGTGCGTCAGCACGCGCCGGAGCTGACGCAACCGGAACGGAAATCCAACCAGGAACGGGTGGAGCGACAGCGGGCAGATCAGGGCCTGACGTCGCGACTGGTGCAGCATCTCGTCGAATTGGTCGATCAGCATGTCCGCCCAGTCATGCGGCGGAATGCCATGACCATGCAGAGCCGGCATATCGTTGGTTGGGCGCGGATACGGCAGCGAAAGAATTTTTCCACCGCGCGTCTTCATCCAGACCGGCTGGTCGTCATGGCCCCAGTCCAGGACATACCGATAGCCCTGCTCCTGGAGGAGATCGGGCGTGACGCCGCTTTCCGAAACCCACGGACCCATCCAGCCTGAAGGCGGCTTGCCTTCATGGCGCG
This sequence comes from Alphaproteobacteria bacterium, assembly GCA_965279355.1. GTDB lineage: Bacteria > Pseudomonadota > Alphaproteobacteria > CACIAM-22H2 > CACIAM-22H2. The sequence continues at coordinate 4,159,470 of OZ257155.1, forward strand.
CGATGGTTGCCGTTGCTTCGGCGATGAGGGCTTTCTCTTCAGCCTCGCTCATCGTGCCCTGGCGTTCGGCGTTGGTGCGGCCGTGCCCGACGACCTCGTCGCCGCGCTTGCGGAACGCCGCCATGATCTGCGGCGCGTGATCGTAGATCTCGCTATTGGCCAGCGCCGCGGCCGGCACCTTCAGCTCGTCGAACAGTTCCAGCAGACGCCAGATACCGACCCGGTTGCCGTAATCGCGCCAGGAGAAGTTCTGCACATCGGGTTCGGGTTGCGCGTTGGCCAGCGGCACGCCCATGCCGCTGCCGAACGGGAAATGCTCGATATTGATGGCGACATAGACTGCGAGATGCCTGCCGTCAGGCCAGGTCCAGTCCGGGCGGTCCGCAATCGGACTGTAGGGATAGCGGTCGTGGCTGTGCAGCATGATCAGCCCATCCCGCTGCGCAACTCGGCATGGTCGCCATGCATGAACGCCTCGTAGTTGGCGCGGCGCGCATCGAGGAAGAGCTCGCGCGTGACGCCGGAGACGATGCGCGGCAGCGTGTATTTCATGTTGCTGTTCGACGCGGCGCTGGGTCCAAGGCTGAGCGTGGCGCCGCGGAAATCGGCGAACAGGCGATCAATCCAGGGCGCCGCGTCCGGCTCAAGGGCCGTGAACTCGCCGAACCGGCCGAGATAGGGAAAGCGTGCCAGACGTTCGTGCCGCAATCCGGCGGGCGGCGTGTAGCGTGATCCCCAGGTTGCGATCTGCGGCGCGATGTGGCGGAACTCGGGACGCTGCGCCAGATCGACGTCGATGCCGGTGGCACTGATCACGAAATCGAAGGTGAAGCTGCCTTTCGGTGTCTGCACCTCGACCTTCGTTTCGTTCTCGACGGCGCGCACGGAGGTCCATGGTGAGGCCGGGTGCATGTGGAAGCCGGGAAGCGCCGTTGCGCGGGCGAAGGTGTTGGCGGGTGGCGGCTGGCTGATCTCGTAGAGCCGGTGCATGTAGGCCCAGCGCTCGTCGTCGGACAGTTCCGGATAGTGCGCGAGGAAGCCGGAGAACTCCATCCACCGCCGTGGATTGTCGCGGGGCAGGGCTTGCCTGCGGAAGAACAAATGCGCGGCGGCGGCTCCTTCGTCGAGTGCCGTAGCCGCATTGTCGAACGCCGAGGCGCCGGCGCCGAGCACGCCGATCTGCTTTCCTTTGAGAGCGGCAAAATCGATCGGCTCGTTCGTGTGTGCGTAAAGATGGCGCGGCAGGTTGTCGCGGATCACCGGCGCATAGAGAAGATCGCCGCTACCCATGGCGCCCGTTGCGAACACGACGGTGCGGGCGAAGAGCGTGGTCAGCGCGCCATTGGTGCTGTCTTTCACGCCGATACGGAACAGCGTGTCGCTCTCGGGCTTGATCTCGACGACATCGGCACCGTTGCGCACCGGGATGTTCAGCACCTGACGGTACCAGATGAGATATTCCATCCACCATTCGCGCGGGATGCGATCCAGCCTGTCCCATGCGCCGTCGCCATGCCGCGCATCGCACCAGGCGCGGAAGGTCAGGCTGGGCAGTCCGATATCGGGACCGGTCAGGGTTTTCGGCGTGCGCAGGGTCTTCATGCGGGCATAGGTCATCCACGGCCCTTCCTGCCCGGCCTCATTGCTGTCGACCACCAGCACGTTGGTGACGCACTCGCGTTGGAGAGCATGCGCGAGCGCCAGGCCGAACTGGCCGCCGCCGACGATCAGGCAATCCAGCGCGCGCTGGCCCTCCGGCCCGTTGACCGCGCTTACCCAGTCGACGGTCGGATAACCGATTATCGACAGGTCGTGGCTGACCTTGACCGCTAGCGCTTGCAGGGCTGGGGTGTGAATAACGTCGTCTATGGGCATGTTTCATCTCAGGTTAATCCGCGCCTGCAACTCAATATCCATGCCACCACGGGCAGGGGCTCTTGGCACTACCCTTGCACTACTCATCCCGACATCAACCACAACCCCGACAGCAACCCGACTTTTCAGGATTTGTAGACTTCATGCTGCTGCCGGCCATCAAGTTCGAGAACGTTTCCCGCACCTTCAAGACCGATGACGGGCAGGAGATCGTAGCCCTCCACGACCTCTCCTTCGAGGTCGCCAAGAACGAATTCGTGGCGATCGTCGGTCCGTCTGGCTGCGGAAAGTCCACCATTCTGCGGCTGGTGGCGGGGCTTCTACCGTCGACCACCGGCGAGGTCTCCATCTACGGGGCCAAGGTCACCGAACCGCCCGATATGGTCGGCATCGTCTTTCAGAAGCCGACCCTGCTGCCCTGGCTCGATATCGCGGCCAACACCGTCTTTCCGATGCGCCACAAATACGGAACAGTGAGCGAAGCCGACCGCAAGCTGGCCAAGGAACTTCTGGAACTGGTCGGGCTCAAGGACTTCACCAAGCGCCGGCCAGATGAGCTCTCGGGCGGCATGCAGCAGCGCGCCGCCATCGCCCGCGCGCTGCTGATGGACCCGGAAATCCTGCTGATGGATGAGCCGTTCTCGGCGCTCGATGCACTGACCCGCGACGAGATGAGCTACGAGCTGCTGCGCATCTGGACCGAGCGTCCGAAGACCGTGATTTTCATCACCCATTCGATCCCCGAAGCCGTGCTGCTGGCCGACCGGATCATCGTCATGACGCCCCGTCCGGGCGGAATTCAGGAACTCATCAATATTCCGATGGAGCGGCCGCGCAGCCTCGAAACGCTGGCAGATCCGCGTTTCAACGAAGTCGCGACCCATATCCGCCAGCTTATCTTTGCGAACCGCCGTGCCGCATAATCTCGTCCTTACGCTCCGCCGTTCGCTTGACCGGGCGGCTCCCGGTATCACCATGGTCGGGATTCTCGTCATCTGGGAGCTGAGCTGCCGTCTGCTGGCCATTCCGGAATTCCTGCTGCCGTCGCCAAGTGCGATCGTGAAGGCCGGTCTTTCCTCCACGCTCCAGCAATGGGTTGGCGATATCACGGCAACGCTGCGCGTCACGCTGATCGGCTACGCCATCGCCATCTGCATCAGCATGCCGCTCGCGATCATCCTGGCGCTGTCGCCGCTGCTGTCGCGGACGATCTACCCGATCCTGGTGGTGATCCATTCCACGCCCATCGTGGCGGTTGCGCCGATTATTGTCGTGATCCTTGGTGTCGATGACCCACCCCGCATTGTGATCACCTGTCTGATCGCGTTCTTTCCGCTGATCATCTCGACCGCGACCGGCATCCTGTCGACGCCGGACGAACTGATCGAGCTGTCGCGCTCCCTGCGGGCAACGCGGGTCCGCGAAGTCGTCCAGATCCGGCTGCCTTACGCTGTCCCGCACATTTTCAGCGCCCTGAAGGTTTCGATCACGCTGGCGGTGATCGGCGCCGTCGTTGCCGAGTTCGTGGCGGCGGAGAGGGGGCTGGGCTACTCGATCCTCTACTCCACCTCCATGTTCAAGGTGCCTTACGCCTTCGCCAATCTGGCGATGCTGGTGACGATCTCGCTGGTCCTCTTCCGGATCGTGGCGCTGCTCCAGAGCACGTTCTTCTCCTGGAGCCTGCCCAAGGCGGAGCGCTGATCGCGTCCGGTGAGATTTCGCGAAGGCCGTCGACGGATCGGCGCAATGCGCACGGAACAGGCAATCGTCTAACCCTCGCGCAAAGCACCGCTCAAATTTTGACCGGTGGCTCGCTTATTGCACATTTTTGGGCAGAGCCGGCGACTGGCCGGAGGGTTTCGTAGATCAAGAGGTCAGTATGTCCGGTGAACACGAGCGGTTTATGGCGATGGCGATCGAAGAGGCGAAGGCCGGCGCCGCGATGGGCGAGCAGCCTTTCGGTTCACTGGTGGTGGTGAACGGGGAGGTCATCGTCCGCAGCCGCAGCCTCAAGGTTGGTTTGAGCGATACGACGGCGCATTCGGAGACGCGGGCGATTTCGCTGGCGACCCAGAAGCTCAAGCGCCGCGAGATACCCGAGGGCGTCTTCTATTCGACATGCGAGCCGTGTCCGATGTGCTTGGGCGCCGTATTCAATTCAGGGATCAAGACGCTGGTGCTGGGCGCCCGCAATGCCGACATCCACAAGCTGGCGAACCTCGCCTTTAACTACAACCGATACACGGCCGAGAGCTTCGCGGAGTTTGTCGGCTGGGACCTGACGGTCGTCACCGGTGTCCTGCACGATCAGTGCGTGGATCTCTACCGGACCGCCAGGGTCGAACTCACGCGCTGACGGCCGATTCCATGAAAAAAACCGCAGTCGACAAGGTTATCGCCGGGCTAAAGGCGGCCGGTGTCAGCGTAGTCTGCTATCTGCCGGATTCCCTGTTTAAGGAACTGTATCCGGCCCTCGACAATGACCCGGATATCCGCACCATCCGCGTGACCAACGAAGGAGAGGGGGCCGCGATCTGCGGCGGCGTTTGGCTGTCGGGCAAGAAAGCCGCGCTGATCATGGAGAATTCCGGCCTGCGTGCGTCCATCGAGCCGCTCGCCCGGATGGGCATGGGGGCCGGCATTCCCGTCATTATGATGATGAGCCATCGCGGCGATCTCGGCGAAAACAACTGGTGGGCGATTCCGCACGGCATGACCATGGAGCCGCTGCTCGATGCCATGCGCATTCCCTATCGCATCATCACCGACGAAGACGGCATCGAACAGGCGATCAAGGACGTCTATGCCTGGTCTTATGCCGCCTACTATCACTCGGCCATCGTGCTGTCGGGGAGCATCGTGCGATGAAACGCTACGACTGCATGAAACGCCTCGGCGCGATGTTGAAGGATGAGCTGGTGATCCTGTCGCTCGGCGCCAGCGTCGATGAATGGTACAACGCCGCCCCGCATATGCGGTCCGGCAGCCTGTTCCAGCAGCAGCTCGGCTGCGTGACGCCGGAAGCCTTCGGCCTTGCTGTCGGTCTGCCGCACCGGCGCATCGTCTCGCTCGATACCGATGGCGGCATGATGTTCAATCTCGGCATCCTTGCCACTCTGGCGAACGAGCAACCGAAGAATCTATTTGTCGTGGTCTGGGACAACGAGTGCTACCAGTCGATTGGCGGCCCGCCGACGCACACGGCCAGTGGCCGGGTCGATATCGCGGCGATAGCCAAGGGTGCGGGGATCGAACATGCCTATGTCGTGCGCGATCCCGACGAGTTCGAGAAGCACTGCGCAGCGGGATTGAAGACGCCGGCGCCTTATGTGGTCGTCGCCAAGGTCGAGAACGCCGTCGAGCCGCGGATCAAGCGCAAGCATAGCGACGGGCGCGAGGACAAATACATCTTCGTTCGCCATGTCGAGGCGACCGAGAACATCGTCATCATGGGGCCAAGCGAGCACAACTAGGCGCGGAAGCGTTTAGGCGGTAACGCCCTCTTCGGCCCGCGCCGCCAGCGCCTTGCTGCGCCAGTGCGCGCCGGATGTCGTGGCCGCGTATTTCGGTGGATTGCCCGCAGACCGGCAGGACTCAAGACACGTGATTTCGGCGTCGTAGTTCGGCTGGTGAAAGAACACCATCGAGATGCGGCGGCTACCCAGCGCGCGGTTGCGAGGCGGGTTCACCACGCGATGCACTGTCGACACCCATTTGTCGTTCGTCCACTGGGCCATCAGATCGCCGATATTCACGACCAGCGTGCCAGGTACGTAGTCAATATCGATCCAGCTTCCGGTGCGGTCCTGGACCTGCAGACCACCGGGAGCATTCTCGACCTTGAGGATAGTCAGGCTGCCATAGTCGGAATGGGCGCCGGCGCGAAGCTGGCCCTCCAGCGGTGCGGCCGGCTGGTCGGGATAGTTGATGAGCCGGACCGAGCTGATGTGCCGGTCGATGGAGCTGTCGAAGAAGGTTTCGGGCAGGTCGAGTGCCCGGGCGAACAGGCGCATCAGCCGCGCCGAGAGCCCTGACATCGATTGATAGTAAGTCAGCGCATTCAGTGTGAAGCCGGGCGGATCATTCGGCCAGCGATTGGGTGCGAAGTGAACCGCGCCGAAACCTTCGCGATAATACGGTCGTCGGCGGGTGCGGCGCCGAAGACGAACACTTCCTGAAGGTCAGGCGGTGACGCCACCCCGGAAGTGTAGGAGAGGCTCTGGCCGCCCGGCATGTCGTAGCCGCGGCTGATTCCGACACGCGGCCGCTGCACCTTCAGCTTCTCCGCCAACGACAGATCGAAGAAGGCCCGTGTAGACTTGTAGGTGTCCTCAAGCAGCCGTTCCGGCACGCCATAATTGGCGATCAGGAAGAAGCCGATGTGTTCGCAGGCCGCGCGGATCTCCGCGACGGCGGTGTCGCTCGAAAGATCGATGATCGGCAGCGGATAGGATGACATGGTCAGGCGGGCTGGCGTGCCATCAGGCGGGCCGGGTCGAATTCCGCGGCGGGGCTTTCGCGCAACTGATGACCGAGCTGCTTGATGCCAAGCTCGGGGAACAGCAGTTCGGCGACGCGGTAGGCCTCTTCAAGATGCGGGTAGCCGGAGCCGATGATCGTGTCGATGCCGAGTGCCTGATACTCGCGGAGACGCTTGGCGACGTTTTGCGGGTTACCCACTAGCGCCGTGCCGACGCCGGTGCGGACCAAGCCTATGCCTGCCCAGAGATTGGGGCCGACATGCAGCTTGTCGCGGCGTCCCTGATGCAGGGCAGCCATGCGGCCCTGACCGACGGAATCCGAAGATGCGTTGAAGCGTTGCTGCGCAGCCGCGATGGCGTCATCCGTGACGTGGCTGATCAGTCTGTCGGCTGCCTCCCACGCTTCGTCCTCGGTTTCACGAACCACCATGTGGACGCGCATGCCAAAGCGGATGCGGCGTCCGAGTTTCTCGGCGCGCTTGCGGATCGAGGTGAGCTTTTCTTCGACCTGGTCCAAAGGTTCCGCATAGGTGAGGTAGAGGTCGATATGTTCGGCGGCAATATCTTTCGCCGGATCGGACGAGCCGCCGAGCCACAGCGGCGGATGCGGCGCCTGCACCGGTGGGAAGCTGATCCGCGCTTCGTCGACGGTGAAGTATTTGCCTTTGTAAGTGACGGTTTCGCCCTGCATGAGCCGGCGCCAGATATTCAGGAACTCGCCGGTCTGCAGATAGCGATCGTCATGCGGCAGAAGCGCGGCGTCGCCCTTCAGTTCCAGTGGTGTGCCGCCCGTAACGACGTTCAGCAGCAGCCGGCCGTTCGACAGGCGATCCAGCGACGAGCACTGCCGCGCGGCGTAGGTCGGCGAGATGATGCCGGGCCGCAGCGCGACAAGAAACTTCATGCGCTCGGTGCAGGTCGCGAGCGACGTCGCCACCACCCAGCCGTCGTCGCATTCCGGACCGGTGGGGATGAGCGCGCCGTCGAAGCCCAGGCGATCGATCGCCATCGCGACTTCGCGATAATATTTATGCTCGGCAGGCCGCCGCCCGACATTCGATCCGAGATAGCGGCCGTCGCCGCTGACCGGGATGAACCAGAACATGTTGAGGGGCTGGTCGACGTTCGACGCTTGGCCGTCCGGCATGGCGATGTCCTCGAATTCCGGCAGCGTCGGACCGCGTCCTGCGGCGCGCGCTGCGTTGCAATAGCGTTGAGGATCGGGTACTGGACTGTTGCCGACAAGATCAATTAATTGGCTTTTGTGTTCGTAAAAAGCGGACGACAAATAGGCGGCAATTGGCCGCTTTTTCAGCAGACAGGAGTTCGGAGATGCCGCTGATTTCCTCCGCCGCCCGCTGTTTCGACGAGGTCGCCCGTGCCGGCTCGATTCGCGGCGCCGCTGAACGGCTCAATACCGCGCCCTCCGCGGTGAACCGTCACATTCTCAATCTCGAAGCCGAGTTCGGGATGCCGCTCTTCGAGCGCTTGCCGCGGGGCATGCGGCTGACCGCGGCCGGCGAGGTGCTGGTCAACGATCTCCGGCGCTGGCGGCACGACCATGATCGCTCGCGCGCCCATCTGCAGCATCTGCGTGGTCTGCGCCGCGGGCATGTGAAACTGGGCGTCATGGAATGCTTGGCGGTCGACATGGCGCCGGGCGTGTTCGAGCGCATCCATGCCCAGCATCCCGGCATTGCGCTCGATGTGATGGTCGGCGGACGCGACCAGATCGCAAACGGCCTGATCGCGGGCGAAATCGATGTCGCGGTGGCTTTTAACATGCCGCAGGACCGCGACGATCTGCGGACCGTGCGCTCGCTGGAAATTCCCATCGGCGTCGTGCTGCCCAACGGTCATCCGCTGGCCCGCAAGACGGCGATACCGCTTTCCGACTGCGCGGAAGTGCCGCTGGTCATTCCGGGCCATTCGCTGCTGATTCGCCAGATGATCGACGAGGCACTGGCAAAATCGTCGATCGAGCCGCTGGCGCGGGTCAGTTCGAATTCGATCATCCTGATCAAGTCGATGGTCAAGCGCGGCGGCCATATCAGCCTGCTCAGCCAGATGGATGTCTACGCCGAGCTGCAGGCGGGCGAGCTTGTTTTCCGTCCCGTCGCCGGGCGGCGGATGCGCTCGCAGATCCTGTCCGTCTGCATGCCCAAGCACCGGATGTCGTCGCCGGCCGCGGTGCTGGTGGCGGAGACCTTTGCGTCCGCATTCGACGGTTTTCCCGGCGCGTGAGCCGCGAACGAAATTAACTGTCTGCGGATTAAGGGCAGGCAGCCATGCCTTTTTTCGCTCTGGCTGTTGCCGTATCCATGGCATAGGCCTTGCACATTTTCCTGAACGAGCCGCTTGGTGTCACGAGCGGCGCACAAATTCCGTTTCAGGAGTTAGATCATGATCAATCGCCGCTCTTTCCTTGGTACCGGCGTCAAGCTGGCCGCGCTGTCCGCGACCGGTGTTGCCGGCGATCTGCTGATGCGCACGACCGCCGCGCGGGCCGCGACGGCGCTCACCTTCCAGTGCTCCTGGGTCAAGAGCGCGCAGTACAGCGGCTATTTCTCGGGTCTTGAGAAGGGCTATTACACCGAAGCCGGCCTCGACATGACGTTCAACTCCGGCGGTCCGAACGTCGACCCGGTGGCCAACGTTGCCGCCGGCCGTGCGGCGATGGGTGACCGTCCTGTTGGCGCGCTGATTCTTGCACGCGAAAAGGGAATTCCGGTCAAGGTCATCGGCACGGTGTTCCAGCGCAATCCGTTTGCGATGCTCAGCCTCGAGGACAAGCCGATCAAGACCGTCAAGGACATGGTTGGCAAGACGCTGGCAGTCAGCCCGTCGGCCCGCCCGCTGATGCTCAACCTGTTCAAGGAAAATGGCATCGACGCGAAAGACGTGAACATGGTGCCTGCGTCCCCCGATCCGTCGGGGCTGGTTAACAAGCAACTCGACGGCTACATGGGCTATGAGACGAACCAGGGCGTCATGCTTAAGATGCGCGGCGTTCCCCTCGTCATCCTGAACATGCACGATCTAGGCTTTCCGGAAACGGCAGGCACGATCTACGCGCGCGAAGACTTCCTTGCCGCCAACAAGGCCTCGGTGGTCGGATTCCTGAAGGCCGCGGCGAAGTCGTGGCAGTGGACGCTCGACAATCCGGAAGACGCGAACAAGCTGCTGGTCGAGAAATACGGCGTCACGGGCCTCGATCCGGCGGCCTCGCTGGCCGAGATCAAAGCGAGCGGGCCGTTCATCAAGGCCGGCGTCGGCAGCTCGAAGGGGCTCCTATCGCTTGATATGCCGCTCATGGACAAGGTTCTCGACGCGTATCGCAAGGCTGACATGATCAAGAGCAACATGAAGGCCGGCGATCTGTGCGATCCGCAATATATCGAAGCGGCGTTGGCGAAGGTCTGAGGTCGATCAGGGGATGGCGGGTGTGATCGCGAAAGCGATCACGCCCGCCTGTTCCGTATCGAGCTGACCTGACTATCGGATGCATCGATGCCCAGAGACCTGAAGATCCAGAACGCCAGCAAGTGGTTCGATAGCCGTGGCGGCGATCAGGTCATTGCGCTCGACCGTGCATCGCTGACCCTGCCGGCAGGTGGCTTCGGGGCGCTGATCGGTCCCAGCGGTTGCGGCAAGTCCACGCTGCTACGGATGGTCGCCGATATCGCGCAGCCATCGGCCGGTACGATCCTGGTCGGCGACGAGCCGCCCTCGGCCGCGCGGCATGCGCATGCCATTGGCTTCGTCTTTCAGTCGGCGACACTCCTGCCGTGGCGGACGGTGCGCGAGAACATTGCGCTGCCGCTGTCCATCGTCGGCCGTAAATCGAAGCGGGTTGCCAGCCGCACCCCGGACGAGTTGATCGAGCTGGTCGGCCTCAAGGGTTTTGAGAACGCGTTGCCGGCGCACCTCTCGGGCGGCATGCAGCAGCGCGCCGCCATTGCGCGCGCGCTGGTGCTGCAGCCCGACATCCTGCTGCTCGACGAGCCGTTCGGCGCGCTGGACGAGATCACCCGTCAGCGCATGAATCTCGAACTTCTGCGCATCTGGGCTGAATCGGGCACCACCGCGCTGCTGGTCACCCATTCGATCGGCGAAGCGGTGTTCATGGCGGATTCCGTGTTCGTGATGTCGCCACGGCCCGGCCGTGTCTCGGCGACCATCGAGGTACCTCTACCGCGGCCCCGCTCGCTTGACATGATGCGCAGCCGTGTGTTCTTCGAGACCGTCAACCGCGTACGCGACGGGTTGTTCGGTACCGATTCCGGCGGTGCGCCGGTCGATGTCGACGCGCTGCCCGCGGTCGCCGAGTAGACAATGCCCACCTGGCTCTCGAAGGCATCGCTGCCGGTCCTCCTGCCACTCGGCGGAGTCCTCGTCGTTCTGGCTCTGGTCGAGTTTCTGCAGCGGTCCGGATCGCTTCCGGTGACGATCCCGGCACCGACAGAGGTGTGGCTCACTCTTCTGAAAAACAGGAAAGGGATCGGCAGTGCTTTGTGGGAAACCACGATGAGCGCGCTGATGGGCTATGCCGTCGCCGTTGTGGTTGCGCTCGGCGCCGCGTTCGTCGCCGCGATTGTCGCGGCATTGCGACCGCCGATCTACAATTTCGGCGTCGGGCTCTCCAGCATTCCGCTGATCGCGGCGACACCGCTGCTGGCAATGTGGCTCGGCAACGGTCTGCTGACCCGGTCCATCATCGCGGGGCTCGCCGCCTATTTCCCGCTGCTGGTCGGCGCGATGCAGGGCTTCCGCGCCTATGAGGAAAACCACCGCGAGCTGTTCCATGTGTATTCCGCTTCGCGCTGGCAGGTGTTCCGGGCGTTGATCCTGCCAAGCTCGCTTCCGTATCTCTTCGCCGGATTCAAGCTCGCCGCACCGCTCGCCGTCCTTGGCTCGCTGACCGCCGAGCTCACGGGTGCGGAGAACGGCATCGGCGTCATCATGCTGAGCTCGTTGTTCGGCTTCGACACCAAGATGCTGTGGCTGACGGTCATCATCGCCTGCGGTCTGTCCGGTGCCGGCTATGCGATCTGGTCGCTGATCGAGCGGCTGACGATCTACTGGGACTCGCCCGCCGAGCTGAAAAACTGAGCCATGCGGACTGTCTCGCCCGTTTTCAAGAATGCGGCGCTCACCATTGCGGTGACGGCGGGCGTTCTTGTCGTGTGGCAACTGGCCATCGTCGCGTTCAAGGTCCCGCCTTATCTTCTGCCGGCACCACTGTCGGTCGGCAAGGCCTTCGTCGAAAGCCGCAAAGTCCTGCTCGACGCTGCCGGATTCACGCTGCTCTCGGCTTTTCTCGGCCTCATCGTCAGCTGTAGTTTCGCTGTTTCCCTGGCGATCGCTTTCGTCACCTACAAGACCGTTGCCCGCGCCTCGATGCCGCTGGTCATCGCCTTCCGCTCCGCGCCGGTGACAGCGGTGGCCCCGTTGATCATGTTGTTTGTGGGCCGCGGCCTCGCCACCAGCATCGTCGTGGTGGTCATCGTGTCGTTCTTCCCGATTTTGGTGAACATGATGCGGGGCCTGATGTCGGCCGACGCGCGCGCGGTCGAGATGCTCCATGTCTATGGCGCCTCGCGCTGGCAGCACATCCGCTACGTCCAGGCGCCGTATTCGCTGCCGTTTCTGTTTACGGGCCTCAGGATCGCCGCGGCCAGTGCCGTGCTCGGCGCCATGCTCTCGGAATGGATCACAGGTTCGCATGGACTCGGCCTGCTGATCCTAGAATCCGGCACAATGCGCGAGATCGAGGTTCTGTGGGCCGCTGTCATTACCTCGGTCGTGTTCGCGCTGATCATCTTCGCGCTGACTTCGACCGCCGAAAAAACCGTATTGCACTGGAAAGGGACGCAAATCGCATGATTGACCACGCGAAATTCATGGCCATGGCAATCGAGGAAGCCAAGACAAGTGCCGCCTCAGGCAAGGGCGACCAGCCGTTCGGCGCCGTGGTCGTGATTGACGGCGAGGTCATCGTCCGGACGCCCAGCCTCAAGGTCTCGACCTGCGATACAACCGCGCATTCCGAGACGCTGGCCATCAAGCTGGCGTCCCAGAAGCTCGGCCGGCGCGAGTTTCCTGAGGCCATCTTTTACGCCACCTGCGAGCCATGCCCGATGTGCCTGGGCGCCATCCAGAATGCCGCCATCGGCACCCTCGTCATCGGCGCGCGTCACCGGCACATGCCGGAGATCGTCGGCTTTCATAACTATACCGTCGAGCGTTTCGCCGAGATGTGCGGTTGGAAGCTTAACGTGATCGAAGGCGTGCTGCAGGACGAGTGCGTCGCCATGTATAAAACGTCGCCCGTAGTGGTTGGTCGCTGATGACTTCGATTCTGATCAAGAACGCCCTGATCGTCACCTCCCGGGCGCATGCCGCTCCGTTTTTCGGCTGGCTTTCCATCAAGGATACGCTGATCGACAAGGTGGCGGCGGGCACGGCGCCCGAGGACAAGAGCTTTGACCGGGTGATTGACGCGAAGGGCGCGCCGCTGATGCCGGGATTGATCAATACCCATGCGCACTCGCACTCCACCATTACGCGCGGCACGGCCGAAGGCCTTGAGCTCGATGAATGGCTGCAGCGGATCTACAAGGAGATGGCCGGCCTCAGCGAAGAGTTTGCCTATCGCGGGGCGCTGGCGACCTACGGAGAGTCCCTGTTGTCGGGGACGACCAGCATCATGGACATGTGCGTGAATCCGGAGGCCGCCGCGCGCGCGGCGGAGAAACTCGGGATTCGCCTGAAGCTCGCCCCCTATTGCGGCGATCGGCTTCCTTTTGCGCCGACCCTGGCGCGCAACGAAGAGCTGGTGAAGCGATTCAATACCAAGGACAGCCGGATCACGGTGCTGATCGGCATGCACGAATCCGAAACCTGCAGCGACGAGCAGTTCAAGGCGGCCGTCAAGCTGGCGGAACGGCTCGACGTCGGCCTACACACGCATTGTGCCGAGACGACGGCATCGGAAGATGCAACGCGCAAGCGAACCGGCCGCGGCCAGCTCGCCCATCTGGACAGTTTTGGATTTCTCGGGCCGCGTACGGTCCTCGCACATTGTGTCTGGCTCTCCGAGCCGGATCAGGAGCTTGCACTGAAACGCGGGATTCATATCGCGCATTGCCCGCAGTCGAATCTGAAGATCGGTTCCGGTATCGCGCCGATTCCGAAGTATCGCGCGGGCGGACTCAACGTGTCGCTCGCTACTGACGGTGCCAAGGCCAACAACTGCCTGGATCAGTTCGACACCATGAAATTCGCGTCGCTGCTGCCCAAGGGGCTTCAGCTCAACCCGGCGGTACTCCATCCATCGGAAGTCATCGAGATGGCGACCGAGAACGGCGGCAAGGCGCTCGGGCTGAAGACCGGCAAGCTCGAGCCGGGCTACAAGGCCGATCTGGTTCTGCTGCGCAACGACCGCATCAGGTTGCAGCCGATTGTGCCTGAAACCATTCTGACCAATATCGTCCACTCCGCGCGCGGCCCCGATGTGGATACGGTGCTGGTCGACGGCGTCGTCGTGGTTGAAGGCAGCCGGTTGGTCGCGATGGACGAGGCGGAAATATCTGCGCTGACGAGAGAAGCCGCTGACGCGCTGATGGCCTGAGCGGGCCCTTCGGCAGGCATTGCGATCGGCCGACGCTGCGCTAGATTGGCGCTGTCCCTTTCCCTCGCGCGCACGGACCAGCCAGACCATGAGCAAAGACCACATCCTGAAGTCGTCCCCGGAAACCTGCCACTGGGGCTTCTTCGACGCATCGCTGAAGCCGGTGCTGACGGTCGAGCCGGGCGACCGGGTGACGATCCACACGCTCTCCGGCGGTCCCGCCGACCTGCCGCCCGGCCCAGGCTTCATCGTGCATCCCGAACATCATCTGGTGCATCAGAAGGTGCCGCAGAAACTGGGCCCGCATATCCTGACCGGCCCCGTGGCCGTGACCGGCGCCGAACCCGGTGACGTACTGGAAGTCGTCATCGAGGCGATCGAGGTCAATCAGGACTGGGGCTGGAACGCACGTATGCCGCTGCGTGGCTCGCTGCCGGAGGATTTTCCGTTTCCGCGCCGCATTCTCCATTTCCCGATCGATCAGAAAAACCTGACCGCGAAGCTGCCCTGGGGCGGGGACATTAAATTGCGCCCGTTCTTCGGCATCATGGCCGTGGCGCCGCTTCCGTCCTACGGCCTGGTCAGCAGCGTCGAGCCGCGCGAGTACGGCGGCAACATGGACAACAAGGAGTTCATCCCGGGCACCTCGCTGCTGTTGCCGGTGTGGACCAAGGGCGCTTTGTTCTCAACCGGCGACGGTCATGCCGTACAGGGGGACGGCGAGGTGAACTTGACGGCGATGGAAGCGTCGCTCACCGGTACGTTCCGGTTCATTCTTCACAAGAAGCGCGGCCTGCGCTTTCCGCGCGCCGTGACGCCAACGCATTACATCACGATGGGGATGGACCCCGATCTCGACGATGCGGCCAAGCAGGCGCTGCGCGACATGATCAGGCTGCTGGGTGAACTCGCCGGCCTGTCGGCCGAGGATGCCTATGCGTTCTGCAGCCTCGCCTGCGATCTGCATGTCACGCAGCTCGTCGACGGCAACAAGGGCGTTCACGCCATGATGGCGCGCGATCTGATCGAACGCGGCCGGAAGATCGAACCGGGCGAGATGGCGGGCGCCAGAAACTGACGCCAGCAATCTGACGCGGGGCGTCAGGGCATCTTGGGATGATCGGCGGTGTTTCCGGTCAGCGAGGCGACGAGCTTCATTGACGCTTCGATCGCGCCTTTACCGGCGTCATTGCCCCAGATGAACCGCGAGAGTTGCCCACCGAGATAGGGGTGCATGCCAAGATCGTAGAGCGCGCGGAAGTCGCGTTCTTCGATGGCTTTGCGTTCAGCCGGGCGCATGTCATAGCGATCGAGGACCGCGCCTTCGTTCTGCTTGAACATCAGGCGAAGCTGCGGATCCCATTTCAGGTCCTGTACCAGATCGTGTGCGGCAAGCGACGGGTCGTATTTTTCCCAGGCCTTGAGCATCAGTGCGTCTTTCCCTTGAGGTCCCAGATCACCGCGCCGAAGCCGCAGCGGAAGCTGGTCCAGCAGCTATAGCCGAAGGTTTCGCCGGGCCGCTTGCCGATTGCCGCCATGACGGGAAACCACGCGTAAAGCTCCGGCGTGCCACCACGGCCGGCTTCTTCCATGACGTCGGGTGTCATTTCTTTAAGCAGCGTGTCGTGGTCGCCTTTCACGCACAGGTCGATGAATCGGCGATCGAAGGCTTCGTCGATCTTGAAATACTTGGCGCCACCGGGCTCGTGGCTGAGACCGCCCGAGCCAATCAGGGCCACGCGCATATCCGCCGGCAGATCGTTCCTGATGAGGTCGGCGAGCTTGAGGCCGATGTCGTAGCATTGCGGGCCAGCCGGGTAGGGCGGGACCGTACAGTTCTGCATAATGGGAACGAGATCGATGCCAAGTTCGTCGAAGCTGGTCATCACCACCGGAACCGAGATGTTGTCGTCGAACTTCAGCGGGCCGTCGCTGATATTCATCCGTACGTCCCGGCGGGTCATGCCACTGAAGAGGGCTTTGGCAACACCGGGGTTGCCCTTCACCGTGTAGTCGCGGCAGCCGATCCATTCCTTGAACCATTCATGCGGTCCCTGGTGCTCCGGCCCGCCGCCAATCAGGAAGTCGGGATAGGTGCGGATGCGGCTGTTGGTCAGGTGATCGTTGGCGAAAACGATGGCGACATCCGGCTTGGCCTGCTTCAGGCGATCCCGGACCTCGCGATAGCTCGTCGCCAGGACTTCCCGGTCGGGGGCCGGCGCACGATCGAACAGGCCGACATAGCCGGGCGCGTGAGGAATTCCCGCCGCAAAAACAATCTCCGCCATCCGGCGTCACTCCTGAGAAGCGTGTTAGACCGTTGCATCCTACAACGATTGTGCCGCCGGTTTGAAGTTTCTGATACAGGCTGCTAAGCAGGCTGAAGACAACCACGGGCAGGCCGATGGCGCATTCGCATTCAATCTGGACACTCTGTTACGCCCGCGGGCGCCTTCCCGCTGATTTCATGGGCGGCGTCCTGGTGCGCAGCAATCAAGGCCTCGTGGATCTTCCGATGGCCTATTCGGTTGTCGTGAGCAGGTCCGACACCGGGGAGCGCCGGGTCACCATGGTCGATGTTGGTTTCCAGTCGGGAGAATCGATGTCGGGACGGAAATTCGAGAATTTTGAAACGCCTGTTCAGACCCTGGCCAAGATCGGCCTGCGGCCGGAAGACGTGAACGATGTCGTGCTGACGCACATGCATTTCGATCACGCCGGGAATTTCGACGCCTTTCCCAATGCCCGGATTTTCGTCCAGAAACGGGAATATGAGCGCTGGGTGGAGGTGATCGCCTCGATTCCCGACCTGTCCGTCGGCAAGCAGTTGTGGAAGCTTTCCTCGCTGGATGTCGACGTTTTCCGCCGTTTCGAACCGGCCATCAAAGCGGGCAGGGTGACCTTCATCGACGGAGACCAGGAGATCAGCCCCGGCATTCACTGCCGGCTGGCTGCCGATACGCATACCTTCGGTTCGCAGTGGATCGAGGTCGCGACGGAGACCGGTCCGTTCGTGATCGCCGGCGATTGCGTCTACTGGTACATGAATGTCGAGCGCATGTGGCCGCCGGGCTATCTGCAGGGTAACACTTGGAATCTGATGGCGGTGTTCGAGAAGCTGCGAAGCGTAGTCGGTCCGGACAGGCTGAACCGCATCATTCCCGGCCACGACATGGAGATCTTCGCGCGCCATCCAAGCTGGACCGCCGGCCTCAATCCGGTGGCCGAAATACACCTTGCCGCCGGAGAGGCGTCGCGCCGGCAATAGCGGCGTTTCCGCTGCTTCAGAAGATCCTCAGGGCTTCAACGTCCGCGAAGAGAATTTAGGCCGTCACAAATAGTTGCACAGTGCAAGTATATCGTTGACACTGCTTGAGCGACGGCTCTAGCCTTGTGCCAATTGTCACAAATCGTTGTAATTCGAGGCGGGTAATGAATCAGGCGGAGTTGCAGTCGGTCACCGGCGCTTGTGTGTGGACGGGTGCCGGGATGCGCGCCACCAAGCGTTGGCTCTATGAGATTTCGGATGTGGATGTCCGCGAGCTGGACGTTGCTGTCGAGGCGGTTCAGCGCAAGGGTGGCGGTCTGGTGTTCGGCAAAGCGGATTTTCCGCTGCCGACGTTCGGCGATCGTCTTGTGACGCTACGCAAGGAAATGGAGGACGGCACGGGCGTCGTGCTGATCCGCAAATTTCCGGTCGATCGTTTCGGGGTCGATGGGCTGCGGATCGCATATATGGGGCTTGGCGTCCATCTCGGCACGGCGCTGGCGCAGACGCCGCGCGCCGAATTGCTTGTCGACGTCCGGGACAGCGGCGGCGATCAGTACAAGGACCCGACTGCGCGCGGTTATCACACCGCGCGCCGGCTGCCGTTTCATAACGACCAGGGCGATGTGGTTGGGCTTCTGTGCCGGCGCGGCGCCAGGGCGGGTGGCCTGAGCACCATCGCCAGCGCCGCGGCGGTGCATAACGAAATTCTCCGCACGAGGCCGGATCTGCTGGCGGTGCTTTATGGACCTTACTATTCGGATATCCGCGGTGAGGAACCGGCGGGCCGCAAGCCGTATTACACCGAACCGCGCTTTACCATGTGGAACGGCAAGCTGTTCTGCGTGCACGGCCGCACCTATATCGATTCAGCGCAGCGCTTCCCCGAAGTGCCACGGCTGACCAAGGAACAGGTCGAGGCCATGGAACTGGTGGACACCATCGCCGGCACCGAAACATTCCGGCTCGACATGGATTTTGCGCCCGGCGATATCCAGTTTCTGAACAACCATACCGTCGTCCATACGCGCACCGACTTCGAGGATTTCGAGGAGCCGGACCAGAAGCGCCATCTGCTTCGCCTGTGGCTGCGTACGCCCGGCTATGCAACGCTGCCGCCGTTTTTCCAGCAGCGTTATGAAGATATGGACTACTGGTTGCGTCATCCCAAGACGTCCAGGGCGGCTTGAGACTTGCATCGTCAATAAGAATGAATGTGTCGGTTGGACAGGAGAGACCCATGCGCAGGATCATCAGTTTATTGAGCATTGCCGCCGCGGCGTTCTGCGCGGCGATCGTTCCGCAGGCACAGGCTCAGACCTATCCGGATCGCCCGATCCGCTTTGTCGTTCCCTACACGCCGGGCGGACAGTTCGATATCCATGCGCGCATGCTGGCTGACCTGATGACCAAGTCGCTCGGCCAGCAGGTGATTATTGAAAACAAACCCGGCGCCGGAACAATGGTTGGCGCGGAATATGTCGCGCAGCAGAAACCCGACGGTTACACGATCCTGTTCGCCGGCGCGAACATGCTGTCGATCAATCCGCATCTCTACCCGGCCATCCGCTACAAGGTGTCGGATTTCCAGACGATCACATTGATCAATTCACTGCCGATGGGCCTGATGATCAACATCGACAAGATTCCCGCAAAGGACTTCAAGGAGTTCGTTGCCTATGTGAAGGCCAATCCCGGCAAGGTCTCGTTCGGCACATCGGGAACTGGCGGCGTACAGCACCTGACCGGCGAGCTGACGAAAATGCGGCTCGGCCTCGAGATGACGCAGGTCGCCTACCGCGGTACGCCTGAAGTTATCGCCGACCTCAACGCCGGTGAGGTGCAGGTCGCATTCGATGGTATGGCTGCCTATCTGCCGCAGACGGGACCCGGCAAGAAGATCAGGATTCTCGCGGTTGCCAGCGATGCCCGTGTCCCGGCTGTGCCCGATGTTCCGACTTATCCGGAGCTTGGCTATCCCGATATCAAGCTGGCCACCTATGGTGGCGTTATCACGACGGCGGGCACCCCGCGGCCGATCGTCGACAAACTGCGCGACGCCATCATCAAGGCGAACAGCGATCCGGAGATCGAGAAGCGCATCATCCAGGGCGCGGCGATTCCGCGGACGAGTACGCCAGAAGAATTCGACCGGCTGATTCAGGCGGACTCGGTCATCTGGGGCGAGGTCATTCGCAAGCTCAACCTGAAGGTGAATTGAGGGGCTCATATTCCCCTGCCCACCGGGGGTGGGCGCGGCGCCGTGAGCACGGGCTAGCAATGAAACGCGGCGCCTGTATATAAGGGGCGCATGGCAAGCACGCAGATCACCAGGCTCCATCGGGACATCCGCAACTGGCTGGCTTATCGCCTGTCCATTCTCGCGGGTCAGAACACGCGGTGCCTCGCGTCCATGTACGGGCCGCGCTTCGGCTTGTCGGTGTCGCTCTGGCGCGTCCTGACCATTATCGGCGCGTATGAGCCGGTTTCGGCGAGCGAAGTCGGCCAGCGCAGCAGCCTGGAAGCCGACAAGGTCAGCCGTGCCGTCAACAGCCTGATTCGCCGCAAGCTTGTCGTCCGCAAAAGGCATCCGCGCGACAAGCGCTATTTCATGCTGTCGCTCACGGCGAAGGGCGCCCAGGTGAATGGGGATATTCGCAAGGTCCGGATCGCGATCGAGGCGGACCTGCTCAGCGCATTGAGCGCGCGCGAAATCGATTCGCTGTTCAGCGTTCTCGAAAAGTTACAGACGCAGGCGGATCAGATTTTCACGGGCAAGGATGCCTGGCGGGACATCGTTGCACGCGTCGCCAAAAAAGGCGGCTCGGCGCGCGGCACGCAGCGGTCTCTCCGCGCCGCTTAAGGCGGCCTTAATCCAGAGTAGTTATTTCTTTCGCCATGCGCCGCCGGCGCCGAATTACGTTTATGTCCCGGATTTGATGCGGATGATTGCCGAGACAGCCGTCTATTTTGAACGAATCTGCCGTCGAGCGGTTCGGAACGATGGCCCCGTTCTTGCTTTGTATGCTCTGTGAAGTCTGAAATGACGCTGCGGGCAAAAAAAGGCGCGACAACCGAGCGGCCTGTGCCGCAAACGGCTGTGAACCTGCGTGTCCTGCTCGTTGACGATACGCCGGATCGCGCCGCAGTTCTCAAGGAAGCGCTGACACAGGCCGGTTACACGATCAGCGCGGTGGCAACGCCGAACGACGATCTCGCGGCAGTCGTTCGCGAATGCGAGCCGGAAATCATCATCATCGACGTCGATTCGCCAAGCCGCGATACGCTGGAAAGCCTGCGCGCGATCAATCGCGATCTGCCGCGTCCCATCGTCATGTTTGTCGACCATTCCGACGAAGGGACAACCGAAGAGGCGATGAAGGCCGGCGTCAGTGCCTATGTCATCGCCGGCCTCAATGCACAGCGCGTGAAGCCGATTCTCGACGTCGCTATTGCGCGCTTCAAGGAATACCAGACGCTGCGCAGTGAGCTCGAACGCACCAAATCCTCACTGCAGGATCGCAAGACGATCGATCGCGCCAAGGGTATCCTGATGGAGCAGAAGCGCATCAGCGAGGATGAGGCTTATCGGACGCTCCGCCGCCTCGCGATGGAGCAGAACAAGCGTCTTGTCGATGTCGCGACTCAGCTCATTGCTTTTGCTCAGGTGCTGAAGCCGTAACCGCTGCGGTTAAAGTTTTGGCAGAGCCGCGTTGTCGCGGCGCGATTCCGCATTTCTGCGATTCTCTTATTTATTTAATAAAATCAATTAACTACCGCACCTGCGTAATGATGGCACGAGGCTTGCTCTAATCCTGTCTGAACGGTCGATGCTCCAATGGCGGGGCGACGACCAGGGACAATGGCGTCCGGTTGCGATCCTTCGTGGGTCGCGGCGGGCGCCTTTTTTATTGGGTTGAATTTTGTGACCAGCGATCTCGGCAGCGGACTTGAAACAACAACCGTCAGACTCGGCTTTATCCCGCTCACGGACTGCGCGCCCATCGCGGTCGCCGGCGAGCGCGGCATCTTCGCGAAATACGGTCTCGATGTGCAGATTGTCCGGCAGGCGTCGTGGGCGAATGTTCGCGACAAGGTCGCCATCGGCGCGCTGGAAGGCGGTCACATGCTGGCGGCGATGCCGCTATCGGCGACACTGGGTCTCGGCGGGTTTGAGCGGCCGATCGTAACGGCCGTCAGCCTCGGGCTGAACGGCTGCGCGATTACGGTTTCGACGGCGCTCTGGCGGCAGATGACGGAGATCGACGCGGCTGCCGGCAGCAGCGCTCTTGCCGCTGCGCACGCGCTGGCGCGGGTCATCGCGCGCCGCCGCACGACCGGTGCGCCGCCGCTGATCTTCGCCGCGGTGTTTCCATATTCGATGCACAATTACCTGCTGCGTTACTGGCTGGCGGCTGCCGGGATCGATCCGGAGACGGATGTGCGCATCCGCATCGTTCCCCCGCCGATGATGGTTGCCAATCTTGCGGGCAAGCACATCGACGGGTTCTGCGTCGGCGAGCCATGGGGCCAGCGTGCCGTCGATCTCGGCATTGGGTGCTGCGCCGCAATTTCGCGCAATGTCTGGGCCGGTCATCCGGACAAGGTTCTGGGCGTCGCGGCCGAATGGGCGGCGCGCCATCCCAACACGCATCGCGCCCTGATTGCGGCGGTGATCGAAGCGGCGGCCTGGCTTGATGAGCCTGAAAACCGCATGGAAGGCGCCCGAATTCTGGCGCGCGGCTATATCGATCTGCCGGAGGAAATTATCGCGGCATCGATGACCGGGCGCACAAGGCCGAGCGTGGATGACGAGCCCGTCATTACCGACGATTTTCATCTCTTCCACCGGAACGCCGCGAATTTTCCGTGGCGCTCGCACGCGGAATGGATCCTGGCGCAGATGCGTCGCTGGGGTCAGATCGATCCTGGCGTGAACATTCGCGCGACGGCCGCCGCTGTGTATCGGCCCGATATCTATCGCGATGTGGCAGCGGCGCTTGGCCAGCCATGCCCGACCGAATGCGAGAAGACGGAAGGCAAGCATGCTGCCGGATGGACGTTGCCGGCTTCGCTCGCCGCCATCCCGATGGGTCCTGATCTGTTCATGGACGGCCGGATCTTCGATCCCGGCCGGTTTGCCGATTACGTCGCCGATTTCGGAATCACAAAAACGAGTGACGACCCGCGCGGCCGTCAGAACGCCTGAATATTCCAACCGGAGAGAATGAAATGAACACTGGCAACAAGACTTCGCTCAGCCGTCGCAAGCTGCTCAAGCAGTCGGCAAGCACCGCCGCGCTTTTCGCCGCCGTGAAAGCGGCATTTCCGGCCGGTGCCTTCGCGCAGGCTGCGGGTCCCGAGGTGAAAAAGGCGACACTCGGCTTTATCGCGCTGACCGATTTTGCGCCACTCGCGATCGCCAAGGAAAAAGGTCTCTTCGCGAAATACGGTATGCCGGATGTCGATGTTGCGAAGCAGGCCTCGTGGGGCGCAACCCGCGACAATCTGGTGCTCGGTGGCGCGGGCAATGGCATCGATGGCGCGCATATCCTCACGCCGATGCCCTATCTCATCAGCAGCGGGCGCGTCACGCAGAACAACGTGCCGGTGCCGATGTACATCCTGGCCCGTCTGAACCTGAACGGGCAGTGCATCTCGGTCGCCAAGGCTCATGTCGGCACCGGCGCGCAGCTCAAGTCCTCGCCGCTGGCCGACCCCTTCAAGAAAATGATCGCATCGGGGAAGGAAGTGAAAGTTGCGATGACCTTCCCGGGCGGTACCCATGACATGTGGATCCGCTATTGGCTGGCCTCAGGCGGCATCGATCCGGACAAGGATGTGCAGACCATCGTCGTGCCGCCGCCGCAGATGGTGGCCAACATGAAGGTTGGCACGATGGAAGCCTTCTGTGTGTGCGAACCCTGGAACGACCAGCTCGTTCACCAGAACATCGGTTATACGGCTCTCACTACCGGTGAACTGTGGAACAACCATCCCGAGAAGAGTCTCGGCATGCGTGCCGACTGGGTGGACAAGAACCCGAAGGCAACCCAGGCGCTGCTGATGGCGGTGATGGAAGCCCAGATGTGGTGCGAGAAGCTGGAGAACGCCGATGAGATGTGTCAGATCATCGGCAAGCGTCAGTGGATGAACGCGCCGGTCGCCGACATCATCGACCGCGCCAAGGGCAAGTTCGAATACGGCGACGGCCGTGTGGTCGAGAAGCATCCGCAGATGATGCGCTACTGGGCAAACCAGGCGTCCTATCCGTTCCAGAGCCACGACCTGTGGTTCCTCACCGAAAACCAGCGCTGGGGTTATCAGCCGATGGACCTCGATACCAAGGCGCTCATCGGCAAGGTGAACCGCGAAGACCTGTGGCGCACCGCGGCCAAGTCGCTCGGTGTCGCGGCGAGTGATATTCCCGCCGGCACGTCGCGCGGCAAGGAAACCTTCTTCGACGGCAAGGTCTTCGATCCGGAAAACCCGAAGGCCTATCTCGCCAGTCTCTCGATCAAGAAAGCGGTCGTCTAAGGCGTCCAGGAGATCCACCGATGAGCATGACTGCACGAACCCTCGCGGCGCCGGCGCCGACACCCCCCTCGGCCGGCGCGAAGATTCTGACACTGGAGCTTCCGCCACGGGACACCGTGGCGGAGCGCCTGACGAGAATGGCGCGGGATGTGGCCAACACGGTGCTGCCGCCGCTGGTCGTCCTGGCGGCGGTCGTCGTGCTCTGGGAATTCCTGTGCAGTCAGCCGGGGGCAAGCCTGCCACCGCCGAGCAAGGTCATCACCGACACCTGGGAGCTGATCACCGATCCGTTCTACGATCGCGGCGGTCTCGACAAGGGGCTGTTCTGGCATCTCATCGCCAGTCTTCGACGCGTGGCCATCGGATATGCCCTCGCGGCGATCGTCGGCGTGGCGCTTGGTACACTGGTCGGTCAGAGCACGTGGGCGATGCGGGGCCTCGACCCGTTCTTCCAGGTGCTGCGGACGGTGCCACCGCTGGCGTGGCTGCCACTGTCGCTCGCGGCGTTCCGCGACGGTCAGCCGTCGGCAATCTTCGTGATTTTCATCACCTCAATCTGGCCGATCATTATCAACACGGCAGTCGGCGTGCGGAACATTCCAGCCGACTACAACAATGTCGCCCGCGTCATCCGGCTTTCGCATCTTGAGTATTTCTACAAGATCATGGTGCCGGCGACCGTGCCGTACATGTTCACGGGCCTGCGTATCGGCATCGGCCTGTCATGGCTCGCCATCGTCGCGGCGGAGATGCTGATCGGCGGTGTCGGTATTGGCTTCTTCATTTGGGATGCATGGAACAGCTCGCTGATCGCCGACATCATCGTCGCGCTGATCTATGTCGGCCTGGTCGGATTCGTTCTCGACCGCATCGTCGCCTTCCTGGGCACGCTGATCACCCGCGGCACGGCCGCGAACTGAGGAGCACAGACCATGAGCGCCTATCTCAGCATCGAGAATGTCGGCATGACCTTCCGTCGCGGCTCGGCCACGACGGAGGTGCTCCGCGGCATCGACCTCAAGATCAACCGGGGTGAATACGTGGCGATGATCGGCCATTCCGGCTGCGGCAAGTCCACGCTGCTCAACATCGTGGCCGGCCTTCTACCCTCGACGGTCGGCGAGGTGTTCGTGGATGGCGAACATGTCGACTCGCCGGGCCCCGATCGCGCGGTCGTTTTCCAGAACCATTCGCTGCTGCCGTGGCTCACGGTTTACGGCAACGTGAAACTGGGCGTCGACAAGGTGTTCCGCTCCACGAAGACCGCCGCCGAGCGGCACGACTGGATCATGCACAATCTGGAACTGGTGCAGATGACGCCGGCCAAGGACAAGCGCCCCGGTGAGATCTCCGGCGGCATGAAGCAGCGTGTCGGCATCGCCCGCGCACTGGCGATGGAACCGAAGGTGCTGCTGCTGGACGAGCCGTTCGGCGCGCTCGACGCCCTGACCCGCGCGCATCTGCAGGACTCCGTGATGGAAATCCATTCGAAGCTCGGCAACACGGTGCTGATGATCACGCATGATGTGGACGAAGCCGTCCTGCTGTCGGACCGGATCGTCATGATGACCAACGGCCCCTCGGCGACGATCGGCGAAATTCTGGACGTCAAGCTTGACCGGCCGCGCCGCCGTCTCGATCTGGTGGCTGACCCGACCTACACGCAATGCCGCGCCGCCGTGCTTGAGTTCCTGTACGCGCGGCATCGCCGCCCGTCGCTGCACGCCGCCTGACGGAGGTCAGCATGTCCGCCGCGACCGGCCGGCGCATCGTCATCGCAGGCAACGGCATGGCCGGTGCCCAGCTGGCGACGCTGCTCGGCCGCCGCCCGGATCTGTCGGTCACGATCATCGGCGACGAAAACCACGCCGCCTATAACCGCATCCGGCTGTCGTCGGCATTGAGCGGCGACTGCACCGTGGCCGAGATCGCCATGGATCCCGCCAACGCGCATGCCGTATTGGGCGACGCGATCGCGTCGATCGACCGGGAGCGAAAAACTGTGCGGACCGCTTCGGGCCGGGACATTGCCTACGACACGCTGGTCCTCGCCACCGGCTCGCTGCCGATCATGCTGGATATTCCCGGCGCATCGCTGCCCGGTGTTCTCGGCTTCCGCACCCTCGACGACGTTGCCGGTATGATGACGGCGGCGCTCAAGGGCGGAAACGCCGTCGTCATCGGCGGGGGTCTCCTGGGTCTGGAGGCGGCCGAAGGGCTTCGCCGTCGCGGCATGACGGTCAGCGTCGTGCACCGGATGCCATGGCTGATGGAACGGCAGCTTGATGCCGAGGCGGCTTCGGTGCTGCAGGCCGAACTCGAGGCCAGAGGCATCGCCTTTCATCTTTCGGCGGAAACGCAGGCGCTGCTGGGCGAAACGCATGTGACGGGTGTGCGGCTCAAGTCCGGTGAGACAATTCCGGCCGACATTGTCGTGATGGCGGTCGGCATCCGGCCGAATATCGCGCTGGCCCGGGATTCCGGGCTGGCCTGCGGTCGCGGCGTTCAGGTGGACGATACGATGCGCACCGCCGATCCGGCGATCTACGCCGTCGGCGAATGCGCCGAGCATCGTAGTCGCTGCTATGGCCTGTTCGCGCCGATCCAGGATCAGCTCGCGATCTGCGCGCAGAATATCGGCAGCGGCGCTGGAGCGCGTTACGAAGGGTCCACCGAGGCAACCAGCCTCAAGGTGACCGGCGTTTCTGTGTATTCGGCCGGCGCCGTGCAGGCGGCGGACGGGGATGACGAGATTGTCCTCAGCGATCCCAGGCGTGGTGTCTACCGCAAGCTTGTCCTGCGCGGCGACGCGCTCATCGGCACCGTCCTTGTCGGCGATGTCAGCGAAGGTGCCTGGTTCAATGAGCTGATCACCGGCGGCGGTTCGATTGCCGATCTGCGAGGCGATCTGATCTTCGGCCGGCCCGCAGAACCCGCCTTGCTGGCGGCCTAGCGCGATGGACGGTACGGCGCCGCCGGCATCCACGCGCACGACCTGTCCTTATTGTGGGGTCGGCTGCGGGGTGCTTGTGACCGAGACGGCGAGTGGCGTTTCGGTCGCCGGCGATCCGGATCATCCGGCGAATTTCGGGCGGCTGTGCTCCAAGGGCGCCGCCCTTGGCGAAACCCTGTCGCTGACGGATCGCCTTCTTCATCCGGAGGTGCGCGGCGAGCGGGTGGACTGGGACACGGCACTGGACGCCGTCGCGAAAGGTTTTGCCGACACGATCCGCGAGCATGGCTCTGACTCGGTTGCGTTCTATGTCTCGGGGCAGCTTCTGACCGAGGACTATTACGCCGCCAACAAGCTGATCAAAGGTTTCCTTGGCACCGCCAATATCGACACCAATTCGCGGCTGTGCATGGCGTCTTCCGTAGCGGGTCATCGCCGGGCGTTCGGCGCCGATGTCGTTCCCGGAAATTATGAAGACCTGGAACTGGCCGATCTGGTGGTGCTGGTCGGCTCGAACCTCGCATGGTGTCATCCCGTCCTGTTCCAGCGGATCATCGCGGCGCGCAAGGTGCGGCCGGCGCTCAAGCTTGTCGTCATCGATCCCCGTCGCACCATGACGGCAGCCGAAGCCGATCTTCACCTGCCGCTGCGCTCCGGCAGCGATGCCATCCTCTTCAACGGCCTGCTGCGCCATCTGTCCGCGACAGGGCTGCGCGATGACAGGTTTCTGGAGCGCCATGCCCATGGCGCCGATATGGCCTTGTCAGCGACAGCATCGCTCGGTTCCATCGAGGCGCTGGCCACCGCGTGCGATCTCAATCCACTCGATGTTGAGAAATTCTTCCGGCTGTTTGCCGAGCGTGAGCGGGCCGTGACGGTTTACTCGCAAGGCGTGAACCAGTCGTCGAGCGGCACCGACAAGGTGAACGCGATCATCAACTGCCATCTCCTGACCGGCCGCATCGGCCGGCCCGGTATGGGACCGTTCTCGGTGACCGGCCAGCCCAATGCGATGGGTGGTCGCGAGGTGGGCGCGCTTGCCAATCAGCTCGCCGCGCATATGGATTTCGTGGCCGAGGACCGTAGTCGTGTGCAGAGGTTCTGGGGAACATCGAACCTAGCATCGCGGCCCGGCCTGAAGGCCGTCGATCTTTTTCGGGCCGTCGGGTCCGGCGAGATCAAGGCGGTGTGGATCATGGCGACCAACCCAGTGGTTAGCGTGCCCGATGGCGACGCAGTCCGTGCGGCGCTGGAAGCCTGTCCGCTGGTGGTTGTCTCCGACGGGTCTCAGGCGGCGGAGACCGCGCGCTACGCGACGATTCGGCTACCGGCGCTGCTGTGGTCCGAGCGCGATGGAACGGTGACGAATTCCGAGCGCCGCATCTCGCGGCAGCGTCCCTTTCGTCCGGCACCGGGCGAGGCGCGCCCCGACTGGTGGATCATCTCGCAGGTCGCGGCGCGGCTTGGCTTCGGTTCCGCTTTTGCCTATCGCTCGTCGGCGGATATTTTCCGCGAACACGCAGCGTTGTCCGGGTTTGAGAACGAGGGGGTCCGGGCGTTCGATATCGGCGCCCTGGCAACGCTCGATGATGCGGCCTATGACGCGCTTGCGCCGGTGCAGTGGCCGTATCGGGCGGTCGGCGACGGTCCGACGGCACGGCTCTTCGGTAAAGGCGGTTATTTTCATCCGGATGGGCGTGCCTCACTGCTGCCGATCGCGGCGCGACCGCCGGTTCATCAGCCGGATGCCGACTATCCGTGGATCCTGAATACGGGACGGATGCGCGATCAGTGGCACACCATGACCCGGACAGCGATCCCGCGTCTCATGGTCCACGTACCGGAGCCGTTTCTTGCCATTCATCCCATCGATGCCGGCGAAGCGGGGCTGAACGACGGCGATCTGGCGCGCGTTACCAGCCGCTGGGGCGAAGCTTTGCTCCGTGTGCAGGTCAGCGACGCGCAAAAGCCGGGCGAGGTCTTTGCGCCGATGCACTGGAGCTGGCCGCACGCCACCAGCAGCGCCATCAACCGCGTCGTCAATCCAGCCACCGATCCGCAATCCGGTCAGCCCGAGCTCAAGCACACGCCTGTCGCGATCAGTCGCTTTGTCTCCAGCTGGCAGGGGGTGTTGATGGCGCTGGAACCGGTCGAGACCGGTGAGTTTGACTATCGGGCGGCGATCCCCGGCGAAGGCTTCTGGTGCTACGAGCTTGCCGACACCTCATCGCTTGCCGAGGGCTGGGCGCGGATCAAGGCGCTCTTCAGCGACGCGCGCTGGTCGCGCCTTGAATTGCGGGATCCGAGCGGCGGACGTTACCGGGCCGTCTGGTCGATCGACGATCGACCCGTCGCCTGCCTGGTGCTGGCAACCACCGACAAGCTACCGGCCCGGCAGGTGATGGCGGATCTGCTGCTTGCGGGCGAAGGGCGCGGCCTCATTGCAGGCGGGCGGGGCGGGCTTGCTTCGGCGCAAGGGCCGACCATCTGTGTCTGTCACGGCGTGACGGAAGCCCGCATTGTCGAGACGGTCAACGCAGGCTCCCAAACCGTTGAAGCAATTGGCGCCGCGTGTCGCGCCGGCACCAATTGCGGGTCCTGCATTCCGGAGCTTCGTCGGATCATCGCCGACACGCTGCAGCGGGTTACCGGATAGTCTGGCGGCAGAACGCCGGCCCTTCGCGCCTATGGATAAAAACTGCGGATCAGGATCAGGCTCAGCCCGGAAATGAAGAGCGAGGCGGTGCCGCCCAGCACCAACGGCTTCCAGCCGGCGATCCGCAGCTTCCGCAGGTCCATTTCGAGGCCCATCGCCGCCATCGCGACGCAGAAAAGGAAAGCCGTCGCCCTGACGATCAACGTCTTCGGCTCGGCTGGGATGACGTCGAGCGAATTGACGGCGATCATGACGAAGAAACCGATGACGAACCACGGCGGGGCGAGGCGGGTTGACGCCGCCTCCGCCCGGCCCGTTCGGCCGATCGCGACGGCGAGCATCACGATCATCGGCGCCAGCAGCATGACCCGGCTCAGCTTGGCCAGCGTCGCGAACTCGCCGGCTTCGTCGCCGTGCTGGAAACCCGTCGCGATGACCTGTGCCACCTCGTGAACCGAGGCACCGGTCCATAGCCCGTAGCCATGGGCATCGAGACCGAGCGGCAACGCTAGTAGCGGATACATCACGATGGTCGCCGAGCCGAACAGCGTGATGGAGACGATGGCATATGCGACATCCTCATCCTTGCCGCGCAGGACGCTATTGGCGGCCAGGATCGCGGACGCGCCGCAGATCGACGTGCCGGCGGCAATGAGGCGCGTGAGATCCGGATCGACACTGAGCTGGCGGCCCAGCCGCAGGGTGAACAGGAATGTCGCCGCCGTCGAAATTGCGAGGATGACAATGCCGGTGCTGCCGACGGCCGCGAGCTGATCGATCGAAAGCTGAAGGCCAAGAAGGACGATCGCGATGCGCAGCAGCGTGCGCAGGCTGAAAGAAAGGCCCGGCCGCGTG
Organism: Alphaproteobacteria bacterium; assembly: GCA_965279355.1. GTDB lineage: Bacteria > Pseudomonadota > Alphaproteobacteria > CACIAM-22H2 > CACIAM-22H2. The sequence goes on from OZ257155.1 coordinate 4,189,728, forward strand.
AAATCCGGAACGCTTGCGACGTTCCGGACCAGAACGCCGGCGGCAATGGCCAGAACATACGGACTGGCTGCGGTGAATCCCGGCAGATAGTGAAGCAGCGTCGCCGCCGATGCGAGTATGCAGGCGAGCCCGACCCCGGGAACCGCGCGCAGCGCACGGGTCCCATGGGAGATCAACGACGCCGGCCGGGCAGCCGGGGTTGGAAGGGCTGCTGATTTCGTCAGGTGTCGCTCTGCATCCACGTCACGACAGTGGCGGCCGGGATATAATAAATCCAATCGATTGTTTTTATAGATATGATCGATTATAGGAATGATCTGTGACCTTCGATCAGCTCCGGATTTTCGTCGCCGTTGCCGAGGCGCTGCACATGACCAGGGCGGCGCAGGCGCTTAATCTGACCCAGTCCGCTGTCAGCGCGGCTATCGCCACGCTGGAAGACCGGTACGGGATTTCGCTGTTTCACCGGATCGGGCGGCGTATCGAACTGACCGACGCCGGACGTCTCTTCCTGGACGATGCGAAGGCGGTGCTGAAGCGGGTCGCCGAGGCCGAAATGGCGCTCAACGAGCTGGCGGGGCTGTTGCGCGGCACCCTGACGATCCATGCCAGCCAGACGATTTCCAACTACTGGCTGCCGCCGCATCTCTACCGGTTTCGGCGGCTCTACCCGAAAATAAAGCTGGAGCTGAAGATCGGGAACACGGCCGGCGTTGCGGCCGCGGTTGTGGAAGGACATGCCGACCTCGGCTTTGTCGAGGGGGACATCGAGCATCCCATGCTCAGTCGGGAGACGGTCGATCGCGACGAGCTGGTGCTGGTCGTCGGCAGGCGGCATCCCTGGGCGAAGCAGCGGAAGATCGGACCCGCCGATTTTTTGAAGACATCCTGGATCCTGCGGGAGATCGGCTCGGGCACGCGGTCGGAATTTGACGCGGCGCTGATGCCGCTTGGGTTCAATGTCGACAGGCTGGATGTCGAGCTGGAACTGCCCTCGAACGAAGCGGTTCGGGCGGCGGTGGAAAGCGGCGCGGGCGCCACTGTAATGTCCCGACTGGTCGTCGATGCGGGGCTTGTCTCGGGGACGCTGAAGCAGGTGCCGTTTCGTCTGCCCAAGCGCCTGTTCCGCGTCCTGCAACATGTTGAACGCCGGCCAAGCCGCGCGGCGTCGGCCTTTCTTGCCGCCATCAAAGAGAACGAGACCTGAAGATCCGATGCCAGCCAAACCCACTCAAACGATTGCCATTGTCGGCGGCGGATTCAGCGGTGCGATCGTCGCCTATCATCTTCTCGGTTCCCTGCCGGCCGGCGCGGAGATCGTGGTTTACGAGCCGGACCGGGATCTCGGTCGCGGTGTCGCCTATGCCGATCTTCCCGATCAGTTTCTCCTGAATGTTCCGGCGCTCCTGCTGGGGCCCATCGTCGAGGATCAGGGAGCGTTTCTGCGCTGGGTGCAGGCCAACAGATCCGCAGAGATGGAGACATTTCGCCAGCCGGACGGTGTCTATTTCGTTCCGCGTGCCTGGTTCGGCACATTCATGGGAGACTTGGTCCGCGACCGCGCGGCCGCGTTCTCATCGGTCACCCTTACGCATATTCGAACGCCCGTTCTTGAAGTGGGGGCCGAAGACGGCCAGCCAAGCGTCAGGACAGTTCAGGGATGGCGAAGCTTCGATGCAATCGTGCTGGCGACAGGAACGGCGCCGCCACGGCCGCTCGCGACCTCCGGCAGCAAGACGGTTCCCGTGCTGTCCGCGTGGGACATGGGCCGGCAGCCCGTTCCCGCTCCCGATGCCCATGTCGTAATCGTTGGTACCGGTCTCACCATGGTCGATGTCGTGTCCGACCTAGTGGCGCGCGGGCATCGTGGCAGAATTACCGGCGTTTCCCGTCATGGCATGTTTCATCTCCGCTCCGGAGGGCATAACCCGCTATTCGTTCCGGACGAACCCCTGGAAACAACGACGCGTCTGCTGCTGCGCCAGATGCGGCGCTGGGCGAAAACAAGCGAACAGAGGTTCGGCGACTGGCGGCCGGTGATCGACTATATGCGCTTCAATGCGCCGAAATTCTGGCGTGGGCTGTCGTTGAAAGAGCGGGAGCGGTTCTATCGCCATGTCCGGCATGTCTGGGACGTGCATCGCTATCAGGTGCCGCCGCAGTCCGACGATCTCGTCCAGCAGCTGGTGGCCGAGGGCCGTCTTGTGAAAGAGAAAGGGCGCGTGGTTGCTGTTTCCGCCGAGGGGCTGATTGTCGTTCGGGACCAGGTTCAACGAACGATCGCCTGCGACCTCGTGGTCAACGCGACCGGTCCCGATCTTTCGCAGGGAACGCATCCCGCCAGTGTCCGGCAGCTTCTGCGGCCCTTTGGCCTGGATGTGGACTTTGCCATCGCTCACGGTCTCGACATCGATGACGACGGCCAGGTGCGCGGCGTTCCCGCTCCAATGCAGGGCAGGATCTGGGCGGTCGGCAATCTTGCGCGCCGGCGCTTTGGCGAACTCAGCAATGTCGGCTCAATCTGCAGGCTTGCGGCGAGACTGGGGCCGGCGCTTGCGGTGCAAATCGCGCAGCCAAAAAAAACGCCGGCAGACCAAGGGTCGCCGGCGAGTTGAACAGGGAGGCTTCACGTCTGGGAGACGTAGGATCCGAAGACCCTGCACCTCAGGCCCTAGAGCCGAGGCGGCGCCAGCGGGCAGGGTAGCCCGGAGGCGCTATGACGCTGCGAACAACGCCACACACCTTAATAAATACGATCTTGGGCCGGATTTGCCATCGCAGATAACTCAGGTGAGGCATGCGTCATCCGCATGACACCCAAGTGGGGTGGCTCAGAAGTGGGTCTCGGCCACTTTGCGGATCAGGAACTCCCGGAATACCGATATCCTCTTGGAATTCCTCATTTCTTCCGGATAAACGAAGTATGTCTCGTAGGTCGGGCCCGGCAAGTCCGGCAGGATCTGGGTGATCTTCGCGCTGTCCTGAGCCATGTAATCCGGTAGGCCTGCGATGCCAACGCCGTTCTCCACCGCCCGGAGAATTGCCGAGACATTGTTCACCTTCAGCGCCGGCTCGCGGCGCTGGCCGCCGGTCGTCCCGGTTTCCAGCAACCAGTTGAGCTGCGGGAAGGGCGGGTTCGGGTCCTCGCCGTAAACGATGATCTTGTGGCGGTCGAGATCGGCGGCGGTCTGCGGCGTGCCGTATTTCTTGAGATAGGCCGGTGAGGCGAAGACATGGGTATGAATCGCCATGAGGTGCCGCTGGATGAGATCGGGCTGGCGCGGCGGCCACAGGCGGATCGCGCAATCCGCTTCGCGCATGCCGAGATCGAGCTCTTCGTCCTCGATCAGCAGGTGGATTCTGATTTCGGGGTAGAGCTCCAGGAACTCGCGCAGCCGCGGCACCAGCCAGACCGAGGCGAAGGCGACGGTCGCGGTGACGCGCAGCAGGCCGGACGGGCGTTCGCGGGATTCCGTGATCTGCGTCTCGACACTGGCGAGCTTGCCGAACACCTCGCGGACGGTTGAGAACAGGATCTCGCCGGCTTCGGTCAGGATCAGCCCGCGCGCGTGGCGATGGAACAGCGGCGTCCGCAGCGAATCCTCAAGCGCGCTGATCTGCCGGCTGACCGCCGACTGGCTGAGATTCAGGGTCTCTCCCGCATGCGTGAAGCTGCCGGCCTCCGCAACCGAGTGAAAGATCCGGAGCCGGTCCCAATCCATGCTCATGGAGCGCGATCCGACTCCCTATTCGGCCGCTGCGGGGGCGTGCACTTCGTGATGGGCCAGGAACCGCTCGGCCTCGAGCGCGGCCATGCAGCCCATGCCGGCGGCCGTCACGGCCTGGCGGAACACCTTGTCCTTCACGTCGCCGGCGGCAAAGACGCCGGGGATGGTGGTCGCGGTCGAATCCGGCTTGGTCAGCAGATAGCCTTCTTCGTCGGTCGGCAGGATGCCCCTGAACAGTTCCGTCGCTGGCGTGTGGCCGATCGCGATAAACAACCCATCGACGTCGATCTGGCTGACCGCGCCGGTCTTGGTGTCCTTGAGCTTCAGGCCGGTGACGCCGGCCGGCGTACCGCCGCCCAGAACCTCGTCGACGGCCGAATTCCAGATCACGTTGATCTTGGGATTTTTGAACAGCCGGTCCTGGCCGATCTTCTCGGCGCGCAACGTGTCGCGGCGATGGATCAGGGTCACACTGCTGGCATGGTTGGTGAGGAAGAGCGCTTCTTCGACCGCGGTGTTGCCGCCGCCGACGACCGCGACCTTCTTCCCGCGGAAGAAGAACCCGTCGCAGGTGGCGCAGGCCGACACACCGAACCCGCGGAACTTCTCTTCCGACGGCAGGCCCAGCCAGCGCGCCTGGGCACCGGTGCAGATGACCAGGGATTCGGTGCGATAGGTGTCGCCGCTATCGCCGACCAGGGTGAAGGGGCGGCGGGACACGTCGACGCTGACGATCGTGTCCTCGATCATCGTTGTGCCGACATGCTTCGCCTGCGCTTCCATCTGCTCCATCAGCCACGGGCCCTGGATGGCGTCGGCGAAGCCGGGGAAGTTCTCGACATCGGTGGTGATCGACATCTGGCCGCCGGGCTGCATTCCGCGGACCAGAGTCGGTTTGAGATTGGCGCGCGCGGCGTAAATGGCGGCGGTGTAACCGGCCGGGCCGGAGCCGAGGATCAACACTTTGCTGTGGTGGGTCTGTGCCATTGGAGGGAATCCGCGCGGAGAAAAGAGGGCTTTTATTAACCTAAGTGCCCGTCCCCAGCGAGGCAAGCCCAGCGGGCCCCACTGAGACCCTGCCGAGATTGCATTTATGTTGCTGTTCCGCCTAGGGTCCGCCCTTACAAAACATAGGGCTAAGGGAACGAAGAATGGCTGAAATCCGGGGGTGTCGGCAGGTCGGGTATTTCGATTGCGCGGGCGGCGGGCAGGTCGTGGTCGACGGCAACTACGCGTATATCGGCCACATGAACGCGCCCAACGGCACGACGATCGTCGACGTCAGCGATCCCGCCAACCCGCGTGAAGTCGCCTCCCTCCAGATCGGCCGCGGCCTGCATTCGCACAAGGTGCGGGTCACCGATGGAATCATGATCTGCAATCGCGAGATCCTGTCGCCCAAACATGCCGCCGAGGATGGCGAGCGCGGCGGCTTGGCGATCTTCGACGTCTCGAACCCCGGCAAGCCGCGCGAGATCACGCGCTGGACCACCGCCGGCAACGGCGTGCATCGCTTCACCTTCGATGGGCGCTACGCCTATATCTCGCCGCAGGTCGAAGGCTATGTCGGCAACATCGTGATGATCCTCGACATGGCCGATCCCGCGAAGCCGAAGGAAGTCGGCCGCTGGTGGATGCCGGGCCAGTGGATCGCCGGCGGCGAAACGCCGACCTGGAAAGACGACGCGCATCGCTGCCACCATCCGATCCGGGTCGAGGACCGTCTTTATGTCAGCTACTGGCACGGCGGCTTCGTCATCCTCGACATCTCCGACATGAGCAAACCGAAGATGGTGTCGGCGCTGGACTGGAGCCCACCCTATCCGTGGCCGACGCATTCCTGTGTGCCGGTGCCGTTCAAGATCTCCGGACGCCGCTGGATGGTGGTTGCCGATGAAGACGTGGCGCGGCTGAGCCAGTTGATGGCGCCGGAGATGGCCGCGTTTATGTGGATGGTCGACATCACCGACGAGACGAGGCCGATGCCGGTCGGCACGTTCCAGGTGGACGGCGTCAACGGCAAGCTCAACCCGCCGCAGACGGGCTGCCATCAGCCGGTCGAGACGATCGTCGGCAATGAAGTGCCGACAGCGTGGTTCGCGAACGGTCTGCGCATCGTCGATATATCGAACCCGCACGCGCTGAAGGAAGCCGCGTGTTACGTGCCCGATCCGACCGGCGACGCGAAGCGCATCTCCAGCAACGACGTCTTCATGGACAAGCGCGGGCTGATGTATCTCATCGACCGCGTGCGCGGGATGCACATTGTGGAGCGGACGTAAGCGTCAGAATCCGAACATGTGATCGAGGCTGAACGCGCGGTCGCCGTCGAGCAGGCCGTGATAGCCGAACAGGCGGCAGGTGGTGTCGCGGATCAGGACGTATCCGCCGTCGCCGGCCTGCTTCAGGGCATCCCAGCCGAACATCTCCGACGCCTTCCACAGCAGCGAGCCGGAACAGGCGATCTTCACGTCCTTGTGCGCGATCTCCTTGCCGCTGCGGTCATGCAGCATCAGCGCCGTGCTTGATGTGGGATGCCATGCGGTGGACGCCGGGTAGATGAGGTGGCACATCGTGTCCAACCCCTCATGGCCGAGGCGCAGGAAGAGCCGCGTCGACAGGCCGGGCGGACGGCCGATATAGGCCTGCGGTTCGCCCTTGTAGGTCAGCACCGTGTTGAAGATGTGCGCGCCGAAGCTGGTCTCGGCGCCGTGGCCGCTCTTGCGGTTTTCGTATCGGAACAGCCCGTGCAGCCAGCCGTCGGCATCGCCGCCGTCGCGGAAATCGTAGACCAGTTCCATATGGCCGTAGCCCGACGGCAGCGCCGTCGCCGCGTTGCCGTTGAGGATCGACCCGACCTCAAGCGACAGCGCATGATCGCGGGGCAGCTTGCCAAGATACTGCGCGGCGGCCTCGTGGCCGTTCGCATCGTAGATTTTGAGCGAGATCGGCAGGTTGTTTTGCGTCGTCGCCATCGGCGTCGGCAGCAACTGGCTTGTATATTCGCCGAGCGGCAGCACGGGCGCCGGCAGGATGTAACCCTTGCCCATCAGGTTCGCGAGGTCGGGAATGCGCGGATCGGGCTTGAGATCGATTCGCTCCACATTCGGATGCGCCATGCGGCGGCGACCGTTGTCCTTCACGACCTCATAACGCGGCCGCACGAAATGGCGGCCGGCATGAATTTCAATCTGTTGCGGCCAGCGCGCGGCGGGCAGCAGCGCCGATACGTCGAGAGCGTAGCTGCCAAACGCCGGAATCGACCTGTCGAGCCATGCCGTGTCGCTCTTCCCCATCAGGTTGAGGCCGACGGCCCTGGCCGGGATCGGGCAGGGGTGGCTGTTCTGAATCCACAGCACGACTTTCTCGCCGGCGGCCGGTGCCGGAAGCCCGGCATAGAAATCGGCGGGCCAGGCGTTCGCATCATGCGTGCAGGACAGCTCTTCCGCACGATCGCCGAACACATCGAGTGCATACTTGATCACGTCATGGCCGGCGGCGCCGATCGCATGGATGAAGAGCTGGCCGTCGAATTCGGGAAGATTGAATCGTTTGCGAACGGCGCGGCTGTCGATGGCAATGCCGCACGGACCCTCCGGAATGGGCTCCCGCCATTCCGCAATGACCTTGCCGGTTTCGTCGAACAGGCAAAGCCACAGCGTAATCTGGCCGGCGCCGTGATTCGCCCAGTAATTGGCGGTCGCAACGCGCGTATGCCGGCCCTCTTTCTCACGGAAGAAGGCGAAGTTGGTCGCGAAGTTGAGCGGGTCGAGATAGGTCCTCCGGTTGACCAGCATCTCGGGCGCCAACCGCATCTCATCGAGGGTGATGATCGTGGCGCCGGGCGGGGCAAAGTGGCGCATGTGGTCGACCAGCTTGCCGGCATCGAAGCCCAGAACGAGAACCGCCTTCGCCTTGCTGGCCGGAAGATCGGTAACAGGCTGGGCCGCACGGCCGAGCGCCTGACGACCGATCGTGTCGATATTCTGGACGAACACGCCCGCGAGATTCAGCGCCGCCAGTTCCGGATGCAGTTCTCCGAACGGCTCCGCAAGGCCGAGCGGATCGTAGACGGCGATCGGCGCGAGCCTGCGCAGTTTTTCCATAAGCGCGCGCGCCGGCGCCTGGGCGAGAGGATGGCCGACAGCCTTGAAAAAACTGTCGCCGCCTTTGACGTTGCTGAAGGTATCGATACGAAGTGCCATGACCGTCTTATAGACCTTGAGGCGGAGTCACGACCAGCCAAAGCGTCGGCGGCATTCGGCCGCGGCGCGCGCGGTGTCATCCGGTGGCGTATAACTCCAGTGGTCGAGAACGCCGGTAAACGGGCGGGTGTAGCCCTGCTCGATCAGGCCATCCTGAAACTGGCGCAGCCGCGCGGAGTCACCCGGCAGGCGCACGACATAGACCGGCTTGCCGGTCGCCAGCGCCTCGGAGGTCATGGAGACGGAATCCTCGGTGACGATGATGGCATCGGCAAGACCGAGGATGCCGAGATACGGGTTTTCGCCCTGACCATCCCAGATGAAGCTCGACGGACCCTTGAGGCGCGCGTGCAGGATTGCTTCATTGTCGGCGCCGGTGCGGCGCGAGGCGGTGATGGCAAGGCCGACATGGCTGCTGGTCACCAGTCCTGCAAGCCGATCCGCCAGTTGTGTGGTTTCCGCCGCGCCGAGTTTGAACCGTCCGTTGCTGCCGCCGACCAGGACCCCGATCAGCGGACGCGGCAACTGGTTGAACGGGGGCATCCAGTGATTGACGGCGGCGGCGAGTTTCGCGGTCGTCACTGGATGGATGGCGCCGACGGACTGGATGACGTTGGGCCCTTCGACGCCATCGTGCTGCGGCGCGACGACCAGATCGAAACGATCCGGCGGCATCAGCGGATTCTGGATATGGACCACGCGGGTGCGGCCGTTGCTCGCGCGGCGGACGGCAGCGGCGACGGGCGCGGCAACCCGGCCGCAGCTGATGATCAGGTCAGGCCACGGTGGCGCTAGCCTGTCGCTGTCGGCGCTCAGCCGGTTCAGCGGCGATGGCCAGAGCGTTCCAGGCAGCCGCCGCCATGGCCAGCCGGTGGCAATCCGCTTGAATTCCGGGGATACGCCGAGCGCTTCTGCGAGACCGATCGCTTGCGATTTAAAGCCGGCTTGGCCGGGTGTCAGGATCCAGCAGGAATGACTCATCTCGGGCGCACTATGGGAGTCAGGGTAAGAAAATTCCACCCGGCTGTTGCAGCCCCCCGGCCTGGGTGTAATATTATTTCAACGATTGGCCGACAGGAGAAACGAACCATGCGGGGGGTCAAGCTCGACCGGATCGACCGGCGGATCCTCAGGGATCTGCAGGACAGCGGCCGGATGACCAATGTGGATCTGGCGCGGCGCGCCCAGATCTCGGCGCCGCCCTGTTTGCGGCGGGTCCGCGCCCTCGAGGATGCCGGCGTCATCAAGGGCTATCACGCCCAGCTCAATCCGGGGTCTCTCGGCTTCAATGTCACCGTCTTTGCCCATGTCGGGCTCGCCAGCCAGGCCGAGCACGACCTGAAGGCATTCGAGGATCTGGTGAATTCATGGCCGCAGGTCCGCGAATGCCACATGCTGGCGGGCGAAACGGACTTTCTTCTGAAGATCGTCGCCGAGGACTGGGACACCTATCAGAAGTTCCTGACCACCAGGCTGACGACGGCGCCCAATGTCAGTCATGTGAAGTCGGCCCTGGCGATCCGCACCGCGAAGCTGATGCCGGGGGTTCCGGTCGAGGTCGAATAAGTCAGGCGACGAGGGTCTGCCAGGCGAGGCCGGCCAGCGCGCCGCCGATGACCAGCCAGTAGATCTCGATCTTCCAGCGCAGCATGATCGCAAAGGCGACGACCGCCAGCGCGATCGCGAAGAAATCGACGTGGCCGTTGTGAAAGACAACGCCCTCCGCGAGAAACACGGCAAGATTGAGTACGACGCCGACCACTGCGGCGGTGACGGCACCGAGCGCAGAAGCGAGCATCGGGCTCTGGTGAACCATGTGGATATAGGGTGCCGGCGCCAGCACGAAGAAGAAGCTCGGCAGAAATGTGCAATAGGTTGCGAGCGCCGAGCCGACAATGGCTGCCAGCATCGGATCCAGGCCGACGATGTTGTTCCAGCCTGCGTAGAAGCCGACATATTGCAAAACCAGAATGAGCGGGCCCGGCGTGGTTTCCGCCAGCGCCAGGCCGTTCAGCATGTCGTCCGGCGTCAGCCATCCGTAGGTGCGGACAGCCTCGTCGGCGACATAGGGCAGCACGGCGTAGGCGCCGCCGAAGGTCACGAACGCTGCCTTGGTGAAGAGATTGGCGACGTCGAGGAACGGCTGCGTTCCGAACGCCGCCAGGGTCAGTCCCACCGGCAGGACCAGCAACGCAATGAAGGCCGCGGCATACGCCGCCAGCCGGCGCATCGGCTTCTGGACCACGGCCACTTCGGCAAGGCTGATCGCGGTATCGCCCCCTTGCGCGGCCTTGCCGTGACCGCCGGAGTTAAAGGGCGAGCGGCCATCCAGGCTGGACAGCCAGCCGATGATTCCGGCCGCAAGCACGATCCACGGAAAATCGATGCTGAGGACATAAATGCTGAGAAACGCGGCGATGGCAACCGTAACGGCCTGCCATGTCGTAAGCGTGCGGCTGCCGATCCGCCAGACCGCTCCCGCAACGATGGCGATCACCACAGGCTTCAGTCCGTAAAAAACGGCGCTGACTATGGCTGTATCGCCCTTTGCCGCTGCCAGCCATGAGAGACCGAAAAGAATGAAGGCACCGGGCAGGACGAACAGCACGCCGGCGGCGATTCCGCCGAGCAGGCCATGCAGGCGCCAGCCGATATAGATGGCAAGCTGCGTTGCCTCGGGTCCAGGCAGCAATGTGCAGAAATTGAGACCGGTGAGAAAGAAATGCTGGTCGATCCAGCGTTTCCGGTCGACCAGTTCCGTCTGCATCATCGCGATCTGCCCGGCGGGTCCGCCGAAGCTGATCCAGCCGAGCTTGAACCAGAAGCGCAGGGCCTCCTGAAACGAGACAGGCGGCGGCGGGTTGAGCCCCTCTTTGAATGCGGATGCGTCTGGCATGCGTCGTTTTCTTACCGCATCCCGGGGTCAGTGTCGCGTTTCATGCCGAAGGCCATGCGTGCGCCGCACCCTGCTGCTTCCGGCACCATGCATACAGCGCGTCATAGACAACGAATCCGTGCCGCAGCATCTCGTGGTCGTCGGGAAAAAGTTCAGACAGGCCAAGCGAGATGGCCAGCAACCCGGCAGACTGTCCGGTGATCTGCGTTTGTCCGGTATCGGCGCCGCGGACGATCATCGCCATCTGATCCAGCGCAAAATCCTTCAACCGGAATTTGGTGAGAAACGCATCGAAGCTGCAGAGCGGTCCCACATGCGACAGTTCGACACCTGGGATGTCAAAGGGCGTTGCGCCGGTGCGCTCGGCTTCGGAGAGGACCTTGCCCGGCGGCACGAAGAGAAATTCCGGCGCATCGTCGATGAAGCGCATGACGAGCCAGGGACAGGCGACACGGTCGATCCTGGGACGTTCGCGGGTGATCCATTTCATGGCCGACTCCGTCAGCGCCAAACCGGCTTGTCAGTTTCACGATGGACGTCGCGGGGCGTCAACCCCACGTCGCGCAGCAGGCGATCGTCCAGTGCCTTCAAGGCCCGACGCTGCCGATGTCGTTCCAGCATTGTGACAAGAGCTGCCAGCCACGAGACAAGCCTGACATAGGGATGGTTCGCGAGTGCGGCACAAGACAGGGCGGGGGTAAATTCAGAACGCGACAAGGCACCCTCCTCGTTACGACGAGAAAGGCAGCGCTTGGACGGACACCGTCTTGGGAATACCGGGCGCGTTGCCGAGGCCCGATGCAGCAATCATACGCTTCCCACTGCAGGTGACAAGGGCCGCGCCGCGGCGCTTGGCCGGGGAGGGCCGTCTGGGCGATAGTGTGTTCAAACAAAGCCTACTCAGGGAACACGCCCATGGACGGACACGCGCCTGCCGAGACGACCACTCCGATTCTGATTATCGGCTGCGGATTTGGCGGCCTTGCCATGGCGATCGCGCTGAAAAAGGCGGGCATCCACGATTTCACGATCGTCGAGCGGGCGAGCGATGTCGGCGGTGTCTGGCGCGACAACACCTATCCCGGCGCCGCCTGCGATGTCGTCTCTCGGCTGTACTCGTTCTCTTACGATCAAAGCCATGACTGGAGCACAGCGTTCGCGCCGCAGGGGGAGATTTTGACCTATCTGAAGGGGTGCGTCGCCAAGCATGACGTGATGCGCCACATCACCTTCAATACGGCGGTCAGCGATGCGGCGTTCGATGAGGCGACGGCAACCTGGACCGTGCACACGAACCAGGGAACCTACCGGACGCCGGTACTTGTCTCCGCGGTCGGACTGTTTAACCAGCCCGCGATTCCGACGCTTCCCGGCCGCGAGACGTTCCAGGGGAAGCAGTTTCATTCGGCACGCTGGGATCATTCCTTCTCGCTGCAGGGCAGGACGGTGGCTGTTGTCGGCAACGGCGCGTCCGCGGTCCAGTTCGTGCCGAAGGTGGCGGCGCAGGCCGGCCGGCTCAGTCTTTTCATCCGCTCGCCGCAATATGTGATGCCCAAGACCATATTCCCGGGGACCGGAAAATGGGATGCCTGGCTGCAGAAGCATCCCCGCCTGCGCTGGCTGGCGCGGCTCAAAATCTATCTGATGTTCGAGCGCTTCATTTTCCGCCGGAGTTTTTTCCCGGAGATGCGCAAGCAGGGCGAGGCGGCCTTTCGCGCGCTACTGGAGCGGAAGGTCCGCGATCCGGAGTTGCGCCGCAAGCTGACACCCGACTATGCGATGGGCTGCAAGCGGCTGCTGGTTTCGGACGAATGGTTCGACACGCTGGTGAAGCCGCATGTCGACGTCGTCTTCGATCCCATCGAGCGGATCGAACCGGATGGCATCCGCACCCGTGACGGCGGTTTCCGCAAGGTCGACGCCATCATCTACGGAACCGGCTTTACGCCCTCCGATTTCCTGACGCCGATGAAGATCACGGGCTTGGGCGGCCGCGATCTCAATGAGGTGTGGCGGGACGGGGCGGAGGCTTATCTTGGAATCGCCGTGCCGGCGTTCCCGAACTTCTTCATGCTGTACGGGCCGAACACCAACGCCATCACCAGTATCATCTTCATGCTGGAATGCCAGGCGCATTACATCGTGGAGGCGGTCAGGACGCTGCGCCGCAGTGGCAGGGCCTGGATGACGGTGCGCAGTGCCCGCCACCGTTCGTTCAACGAAGAAGTTGCGGCCCGGCTGTCACGCACGGTGCCCGCCATGGCGAACTGCCATACCTATTTCAAGCAGGAGAACGGCCGCCTGACGACGAACTGGCCGGGCTATGCGACCGAATACCGCCTGCGGACACATCGCGTGAGTCAGGCCGACTACGAGTTCGGCGATGCGCGTGTGCGGGTCGAGGTACAAGGCAAGGTGGCCGCAGACTAGGCGCCGGGCCCCTCCAGCGCCTGCAGCCGGCGTTCGAACGCCGCGCGGCCTTTCCCTTCGAGAGCGAACGCCTCCCATACGCGGCGGCGCACGCGGTTCTGCCGGTCGAGATCGGTCGCATAGCGATGGACGATCATGCGGCCGAGCGCGACATGGAATTCCTCGTCGGGGATGACGCGCTCCAGCACTTTCCTGGTGGCGTCGGGTATCCGCGGCATCAGGCCGGTGAAGGCGTTCATGGCGCCGATCTCGCCGGTGATGTTGTGGGCGCTGATGCGCTCCAGCGTGTCGTCGCCGGCGGGATAGTAGACCTGGATCCACTCCACCCATTCCGGCTCGGGCGCCCATCCGTCCATGGAGGCTCCCAGCGATTCGAGATGAGCTTCGAACAGTTTGCAGTGGATCGCCTCGTCGGCGATCTGGCGGCAGAGGCCGTGAAACGCTTCAGGCTCCGGCGTGTGGCGTAGCCACGCGCCGATGAACTTCGCCGCCTCGCTTTCGTACCAGCACTGGAACTGCAGCCATTCGATCAGTTCCGCGCGGGCCATCGGCCGATCGGCGCCGAAGCTCTGTTCCGCCGCCGACTGCTGCTGGCGGCGGACATGGAGGCCAGCGACGAGTTCGTCATAAAAGGCAGCTGGCGCCATCACCTCTGTCCCGACCGGTATCTCCATCGCAATCGCCTCCGTTTCAGACACTTGGCCAAAACCGATGCAACGGCGGGACCAAAGAACAGTCTTTGCGAAAGACGGTGATTTGAACGGTTTGCGCCGGAAGCGAAAGGGGCATGGCCAATATTCGAACGCTGCGCTGGCGCGAGGACTCGCATCTGGCGAGGGAATGGGCAAAACCGGCGGCGGCAGGGCTGATGGCTTGCGGCTACTACCTACAATTCAACCGCTGCGTGCTGGCATATCGCTTGCAGATTTTATCGTGGAATTTCCGCTTCACTCAAAGAGATGAGGTCTGACGATGACATCGGTATTCGCTCGCAGAAGCTTCTCCCGGTTCATGCTGGCGCTTGCCGCCATCGTCGCCACGGCGCCGCTGGGCCATGCCCAGACCAAGACCAAGTTCCTGTTCGGCACCAACTGGTATCCGCAGGCCGAGCATGGCGGCTTCTTCGAAGCGAAGGCGAGCGGCATCTGGGCCAGCAAGGGGGTCGATGTCGATCTCAGTATCGGCGGGCCGCAGGTGAACACGGCGCAGCTGCTGGCGACCGGCGTGCTGGACTTCGCGATGATCTCGAACTCCTTCATTCCGCTGAACTTCGTGAAGGAAGGCATCCCGATGGTGGCCATCGCGGCGGTGTTCCAGAAGGATCCGCAGGCGCTGATGGTTCACGAGGAATCCGGCGTGACCGATCTGAAGCAGATGGTCGACAAGCGCATTCTCATCTCGACCGACGCACGCTCGTCCTACTGGCCGTTCCTCAAATCGAAATACGGCTTCAAGGACGACATGGCGCGTCCTTACACTTACAACATCGCGCCGTTCATGGCCGACAAGACGGCGATCCAGCAGTGCTACATCTCGAACGAGCCGTATTCGGCCCAGACCCAGGGCGCCAAGGTCCGCACCTTCCTGCTCGCCGACTACGAATATCAGTCCTATTCCCACGTCATCATGGCATCGCAGAAGCTGGTCGATGAGAACCCGGAGGTCGTCCAGAAGGTCGTCGATGGCTTCATCGAGGCCTGGTACAAATATCTGTACGGTGACGGCTCTGCCGCCAACAAGGCGATCGCCACGGCGAATGCCGACTGGACGCCGGATCGCACCGTCAATTCCATCAAGGTGATGAAAGAAGCGGGGCTCGTCGACTCAGGCGATGCGCTGAAGCTTGGCATCGGCGCCATGACCGATGCCCGCTGGAAGCAGTTCTTCGACGATATGGTGGCGGCGGGGCTCTACACGTCCGACCTCAACTACAAGAAGGCCTACACGCTCAAGTTCGTGAACAAGGGCCACGGCATGGCGATGAAGAAGTAATCGCCATGAACGCCGTCACATCCGTCAAGTTTGCCGGCACCAGCGTTCCGGTCATTGATCTGGGGGCATATTTTTCCGGAGATCCGGAGCAGAAAAAAGCGCTGGCCCGACAGATCGACGATGCGTGCCGGTCGATCGGCTTTCTTGTGGTCAGCGGCCATGGCGTGCCGGTCGAACTGATCCAGCGGACGCACGATGTGTCGCGCCGCTTCTTCGATCTGTCGATGGCGCAGAAGCTGTCCTATGCATCGCCGGACCCCAGCATCTATCGCGGATACAACGCGATCGGCAAGGCGACGCTTGCCTACAGCATCGGTGAGAAACAGGCGCTGCCGGATTTTCGCGAGCTCTACACGATCAATCGCGTGGAGATCGATGAGACCGATCCTTACTTCACAAGCGCGATGGGGCGGCGGCTCTTCAGCCCGAATATCTGGCCGGATGCCGTTCCCGAGATGCGCCCGGTCTGGACCGAGTATTACAAGGCGATGGAAGGCCTGGCCGGCACCCTGATGCGGCTGTTCGCACTGGCGCTCGATCTCGATGAACACTGGTTCGACCGGAAGATCGACAAGCACATGACCAATTTCGCGGTCAGCAACTATCCCGACCAGCCCGAGGCATTGCCGGACGGCCAGCTGCGCGGCGGCGCGCATACCGATTTTGGCAGCCTTACCATCCTCGGCACCGAGGACAAGCCGGGCGGGCTGGAAGTCTTCACGTCCGAAGGCGTGTGGGAGAAGGTGCCGATCGTGCCCGGCGCCTTCATCATCAATCTTGGCGACCTGATGGCGCAATGGACGAACGACCGCTGGGTGTCGACGATGCACCGCGTCGTCAATCCGCCGCGCGACAAGGCGGTCGGCAGCCGGCGGCAGTCGCTCATCTTCTTTCACCAGCCCAACTATGACGCGATGGTGGAATGCCTGCCGACCTGTCGCGGCGCGGGCCCCGCGAAATATCCGCCCGTGACGTCGGGCGAGCATCTGCTGATGAAGATGCAGAAGACATACGAGGCAAAGCCGGCCGCGTAACGGCCGCGCGTCACACCGCGATAGTGAAGCAGCGCGGCCGCATGTCTCCTTGATGTCGCAGGAACTTTTTTAGGCATTCGCAGCTTGTTACCTCCGAACAGGCGGGCTTGCGCCCGTCGTGAGGTAACACGATGGAGAATGCGACAATGGCCACTGCACTTGCCGATGAGGGGCGCGGCTCTGCCGTGTCCTGGGGGTCGATCATCGCCGGCGGCTTTGCCTCCGCGGCGCTGATGCTTCTGCTGCTCGCGTTCGGTTCGGGGATCGGTTTGTCATCCGTGTCGCCGTGGCCGGGTGAGGGGATTTCAGCGACTACGTTCACGATCGGCACCGGCGTCTATCTTGCCGCCGTCTCAGTGATCGCGTCGGCGGTCGGTGGATACCTTGCGGGACGGCTGCGGGTGCGCTGGCTCGGCGCCGATCAGGATGAAGTCTATTTCCGTGACACTGCGCATGGCCTGCTCTCCTGGGCGGTGCAGGCCGTCGTCGGCGTCGCCTTCCTCGCGTCCGCCGGCGCGCTGATCGCGGCGGGCGGCACGGCCGGCGTGACCGGCGGTGCGTCAGCCGGCGTCAGCCAGGCTGCCGGCAGCGGCGCGATGGACGGTTATGTCGACCGCCTGCTGCGGGTCGATCCGGAATCCGCGCGCGCGGCGGACGATCCGTCGGCGTCCCGCGCGGAAATGCTGCGCCTCCTCACGGCGGCCCTCCGCGACGGAAACGACCTGACACCCGCCGACCGCACCTATGTCTCGCGGATGGTGGCGGCGCGAACCGGCCTCAGCCAGCCGGAAGCGGATCGTCGCGTGGCGGAGATCGTCACGGAAGCCCGCGCCGCGGCGGACGCCGCGCGGAGTGCTGCCGCCAAGTTCTCGCTCTGGCTTGCCGCTGCAATGCTGCTGGGCGCGCTTTCGGCCAGCCTCGCCGCGACGGAAGGCGGTGGACTTCGCGACGGGACCTGGAACTACCGGACCGGCCGCGTGGTGGTCCGGACAGCGGTTTGACCTCAACCTGAATAGAAAGGAACACGTCATGGGACGCTCAATCCTGCTCTGGCTCGTCGGGGTGCCGATCCCCATCATTCTCCTGATTGCGCTGTTCACCTGAACGGACAGACCTGCTGACATCACGGCCCGAGAGGGCCGTGATGCGTTGGAGAAACAGGGGCTTAGGTACTAATACGGCCTGTGTCCCTTAAGGTTTCTCTTGGAGTTTGGCCTCCGGCACCCTATGTTCCCCCTATTCGCCGGAGGCTCTACGCGTCTCTCGAGTGAGACGCGACCTTGAAGGCGCAGTAAGCGCCTCGTTCCGGACGTTTCTTCCTCTTCGCTCCTCCGCCAAAAGCACGCCGCCCTGCTGGCCAGCCGGGCGTGCGCGTGCGCTCGTTTTTTATTGTCTGGCCGAGGAAGTTTTTAATGTCGTTTGCCGAATTCGGACTGCACCCGGAAGTCCTGAAGTCCCTTGAGTCCGAAGGTTACACCACCGCGACGCCGGTGCAGACCGCCGCCATCCCGCCGGCCATGAAGGGCCGCGACATCCTGGCGACCGCGGCCACCGGCACCGGCAAGACCGCCGCGTTCCTGCTGCCCGCCCTGCATAAGATTGCCTCAACACCGAAATACTGCCCGCCGGGCGCGCCGCGCGTGCTGGTGCTCGCGCCGACGCGCGAACTGGCGATGCAGGTGATGGAAGCCGTGCGCAAGCATGGCAAGTTCCTGCGGCTCAACACCGCCGACATCGTCGGCGGCATGCCCTATCGCCAGCAGTTGCGCGCGCTGTCGGGTCCGCTCGATGTCGTCGTCGCGACGCCGGGCCGCCTGATCGACCATCTCCATCGCGGCCGTCTCAATCTTGAGAATGTCGATGTGCTGATCCTCGACGAAGCTGACCGCATGCTCGACATGGGTTTTGCCGAAGACGTGGATCTCATCGCCAAGGCCTGCGCGCCCTCGCGGCAGACCATGCTGTTCACCGCGACCCTCGACAAGCGGATGAGCGGTCTTGCCGCCCGTCTGCTCAAGGAACCGGCGCGGGTTGCCGTCGATACCAAGGAAGCGGCCCTCGCCATCGATCATCGTCTTTATTTTACCAACCATGTCGGCCACAAGCGCCGGCTGCTCACGCATCTCGCGTCGCAGCCCGAGGTGAAGAAGGCAATCATCTTCGTTGCCACCAAGCGCGACTGCGACACGCTGGCGGCCGATCTGAACCAGGAAGGCCATAGCGCCGCTGCGCTGCATGGCGACATGGATCAGAACCACCGCAACCACACCATGCACCGCCTGCGCGGCACCGACCTGCAGTTCCTGGTCGCCACCGACGTTGCCGCCCGCGGCATCGACGTGCGCGACATCACGCATGTCATCAATTTCGATCTGCCGCGCGCCGCCGCCGATTATGTGCACCGCATCGGACGCACGGGTCGTAACGGCGCCACCGGCATCGCAATTTCCTTTGCCGGCGGTGCGGATCGCCACATCGTGCGGAACATCGAAAGCTTCACGCGCTCCAAGCTTGCCGTGCACACGGTGGCCGGCATGGAGCCGCTCAACAATGCGCCGCGCAACGACGACCGTCAGGCGCCGCGTGGCCGCCCGAACTTCCGCCACGGCGGACCGGGGGGACATTCCGACGGTCAGGGGCGCGACAACAAGCCATGGGCCGGTAAGCCGCGTGGTGACCGTCCGTGGAGCAAGCCGCGTGACGACCAGTCCCGCGACGTGCAGTCTCGTGACGTGCAGCCGCGCGATGGTCAGGCTCAAGACGGCCAGGCTCGTGATGGTCAGGGCTGGAAGGGCCCGCGTCGTGACTTCAAGCCGCGTGACGGGCAGTCGACGCGTGTCGATATCTGGAAGGCTCCGGCTCGCGATGGCCAGGTGCGCGATACGCAAGGTCGTGACGGCCAGGCGCGTGATGGTCAGAAGCGTGAGGGCTTCGTCCGTGACGGCAAGCCGCGCGACCACAAGGCCGGTCGTCCGGGCGGCAATCCGTGGTCGAAGTCGAAGCGCGCCGGTGGCGCGGGCGGCCCGCAACGCCAGAAGAAGGCGTGGGCGCCGCGTGGTGCCCAATCCCGCTGAGCACCATGGCCGCTAAGCATAGGCAGCAGAATCAAAAAGGGCCGCACCTCAGGTGCGGCCCTTTTCATTTGAGCATCGAGGCTTCGCTTACTTGAAGCGGACCTTGGTGATCTCGTAGGCCTTGGAGCCGCCCGGCGTCGTCACTTCGACTGAGTCGCCGGTCTGCTTGCCGATCAGGGCGCGGGCCAGAGGCGAGGTGACCGAGAGCAGGCCCCGGTCGATGTCGGCCTCTTCGGCGCCGACGATCTGATAGGTCGACTCCTCGTCGGTGTCATCGTCGATCAGGGTCACCTTGGCGCCGAACTTGATGATCTTGCCGGACAGCTTGCTGACGTCGATGACCTCGGCGCGCGCAATCTTGTCCTCGAGTTCCGCCACGCGGCCCTCGATGAAGCTCTGCCGCTCCCGGGCGGCATGATATTCGGCGTTCTCGGAGAGATCGCCGTGATCGCGGGCTTCCGCGATCGCCCGGACCACCGCGGGGCGGTCCACTGTCTTGAGCTGCCGGAGCTCGACTTCGAGCCGGTTCCGGCCCTCCAAAGTCATCGGAATCTTGTCCATGAACGAACTTTTCCTTCAGCCACCGCAGGTTGGCGCGGAGGCCGATGTCCCTGTCTGTTGATGCCGGTGAATTAAAACGACCGCTTAAAATACGACTGCAACGGGGCGACTTCAAGACTGCCTGCCCGAAGAGCCGAAATTGCTTCAACCGCCGCCCGGGCGCCTGACACCGTGGTGTAATAGGGAATATTTCCCAAAAGTGCCGTTTCCCGCAGACTGAAGCTGTCGTTCATCGCCTGCTCACCCTCGGTGGTGTTGAAAACGAGCTGCACCTCGCCGCTCTTCATTGAGTCGACGATATGCGGGCGGCCTTCCAGCACCTTGTTGATGCGGTCGACCGCGATCCCCTGGCCGCGGAGGTAGTCCGCGGTGCCCTCCGTCGCCACGATTCTGAAGCCCATCTCGGCGAGCTTGCGGCCCGGTTCGCGCATCGATTTCTTGTCGCGGTCCCTGACCGAGATGAACACGGTGCCGGTCAGCGGCAGCACGCCGCCGCTGCCGAGCTGCGACTTGGCGAAGGCATGCGCGAAATCGCGGTCGATGCCCATGACCTCGCCGGTCGATTTCATTTCCGGTCCCAGCAGGACATCGCTGCCGGGGAAACGCGCGAACGGGAAGACCGACTCCTTGACCGCGACGTGCCCGTTCTTGGTCGACAGCAGCTTGAAGGAGGACAGCTTCTCGCCGGCCATGACGCGGGCCGCGATCTTGGCGATCGGATTGCCGGTCGCCTTGGCAACGAACGGCACCGTGCGCGAGGCGCGCGGATTGACTTCGAGGATATAGACCTCGCCGTCCTTCACCGCGAACTGCACGTTCATCAGGCCGACGACGTTCAGGCCCTTGGCCAGCGCGATGGTCTGGCGCTCGATCTCGGCGATGATGTCTTTCTTGAGCGAATAGGGCGGCAGCGAGCAGGCTGAGTCGCCCGAGTGAATGCCGGCTTCCTCGATATGCTCCATGATCCCGGCGACGAACACATCGGTGCCGTCGCAGACCGCATCGGCATCGACCTCGGTCGCATCCTGCAGATAGGAATCGATCAGCACCGGGTTCTTGCCTGAGACGCGCACGGCTTCGGAGATGAAGCCGCGCAAGGCTTCGGGCGAATGCACGATCTTCATGCCGCGGCCGCCCAACACGTAAGACGGACGCAGCAACACCGGATAGCCGATCTTGGCGGCGGCCTTCTCGGCTTCGGCCAGGGATGTGGCGGTGCCGCTGGCGGGCTGGCGCAGCTTCAGCTTGTTGAGCAGCTTCTGGAAGCGCTCGCGGTCTTCGGCAATGTCGATCGCATCGGGCGTGGTGCCGAGGATCGGGATGCCGGCTTCCTCCAGCGCATGCGCCAGCTTGAGCGGCGTCTGGCCGCCAAACTGGACGATGACGCCCAGCACTTTGCCGTTGGTCTGCTCGCGGCGAATGATCTCGATCACGTCTTCGGCGGTCAGCGGCTCGAAATACAGCCGGTCTGAGGTGTCGTAGTCGGTCGACACTGTCTCGGGATTGCAGTTGACCATGATCGTCTCATAGCCGGCCTCGCGCAGCGCGTAGACGGCATGGACACAGCAATAGTCGAACTCGATACCCTGGCCGATGCGGTTAGGCCCGCCGCCGAGGATCACGACCTTGGTGCGGTCGGTGGCCTCGTCTTCGGACTCAGGCGCAACGATGCCGTCGCCTTCATAGGTCGAATACATGTAGGGCGTGCGCGATGCGAACTCGGCGGCGCAGGTGTCGATGCGCTTGTACACGGGAACGATGTTGGCTTTGCGGCGCGCCGCGGAGACCGTCGCTTCCGGCTTGCCGGTGATCTGTCCCAGGCGCGCGTCGCTGAAGCCCATCTTCTTGATGCGCACCCAGTCGGGGCCGGTTTTCGGCAGGCCGTTCTTGCGGATGGCCGCCTCGGCATCGACGATCTCATGGATGCGCTCAAGGAACCACTTTTCGTAATGGCAGGCGGCGTGGATCTCGTCGGTCGTCAGGCCGAAGCGATAGGCCTGTGCGATCACCAGGATGCGATCCGGCGTCGGGCGGGCGAGGGCGGCCTTGATGGCGCCCTTGTTGGTGCCTTCGGCGGCGTTGGGGATCTCGATCTCGTTGAGGCCGGAGAGGCCGGTCTCCAGCGAGCGCAGCGCCTTTTGCAGGGATTCGCCGAAGGTGCGGCCGATGGCCATCGCTTCACCGACCGATTTCATCGCGGTGCCGAGCAGCGGCTCGGTGCCGGGGAATTTCTCGAAGGTGAAGCGCGGGATCTTGGTGACGACGTAATCGATGGTCGGCTCGAACGATGCCGGCGTGACACCGGTGATATCGTTATCAAGCTCGTCCAGGGTGTAGCCGACGGCCAGCTTGGCGGCGACCTTGGCGATCGGGAATCCGGTCGCCTTAGAGGCGAGCGCCGATGAACGCGACACGCGCGGGTTCATCTCGATGACGATCAGGCGTCCGGTATCCGGATTGACCGCGAACTGCACGTTCGAGCCGCCGGTATCGACGCCGATCTCGCGCAGCACCGCGATCGAGGCGTTACGCATGATCTGATATTCTTTGTCGGTCAGCGTCAGCGCCGGCGCGACGGTGATGGAATCGCCGGTGTGCACGCCCATCGGATCGACGTTTTCGATGGAGCAGATGATGATGCAGTTGTCGGCGCGGTCGCGCACGACTTCCATCTCATACTCTTTCCAGCCGAGCACGGACTCTTCGACGAGCACGGACCCAACGGGAGAAGCCCGCAGGCCGCCCATCACGATCTTCTCGTATTCCTCGGCGTTGTAGGCGATGCCGCCACCGGTGCCGCCCATGGTGAAGGACGGCCGGATGATCGCGGGCAGCCCGACCAGCTCGAACGCGGCCTTCGCCGTCTCCATCGATGTCACGAGCATCGACTTCGGGCAGTCGAGACCGATCTTCTTCATGGCATCGCGGAACAGCAGCCGATCTTCGGCCTTGTCGATGGCGTCGCGGCTGGCGCCGATCAGCTCGACATTATATTTCTTGAGCACGCCGTTATCGGCGAGCTTCATCGCCGTGTTGAGCGCGGTCTGCCCGCCCATCGTCGGCAGCAGCGCGTCGGGGCGCTCCTTGGCGATGATCTTCTCGACGATCTCCGGCGTGATCGGCTCGACATAGGTCGCGTCTGCCAGACCCGGATCGGTCATGATCGTCGCCGGGTTCGAGTTCACCAGAATGATGCGATAACCTTCGGCCTTCAGCGCCTTGCATGCCTGCGTTCCCGAATAGTCGAACTCGCAGGCTTGGCCGATGATGATCGGCCCGGCGCCGACGATCAGGATCGATTTGATATCGGTGCGCTTAGGCATTTTTCTTCTTCATCAGCGCGGTGAAGCGCTCGAACAGATAGTGGCTGTCTTCAGGGCCGGGTGATGCCTCGGGGTGGTACTGTACCGAGAAGACCGGCTTGTCCTTGAGCTTGATGCCTTCGTTCGTCTTGTCGAAGAGGGACACATGCGTCACTTCGACGTTGGCCGGCAGCGATTCCTCGACCACGACGAAGCCGTGGTTCTGCGAGGTGATCTCGACCCTGCCGGTCGCGAGATCCTTCACCGGATGATTGGCGCCGCGATGACCCTTGGGCATCTTGGTGGTCGTGCCGCCCAGCGCCAGCGCCAGCATCTGGTGACCGAGGCAGATGCCGAACACCGGCATGCCGGTCTTGATCAGATCCTTGATGACGGGGACCGCGTATTTGCCTGTTTCGGCGGGATCGCCGGGGCCGTTCGACAGGAACACGCCGTCGGGCTTGTGGCGCAGGATGTCTTCGGTGGTCGCGGTCGCGGGCACCACGGTCACCTTGCAGCCGGCCGAGGCGAGGCAGCGCAGGATGTTGCGCTTGGCGCCGTAGTCGATGGCGACGACGTGATGCTCTGGCTTGCCGAGCGTTCCGTAGCCCTTGCCCAGCGTCCAGCCGGTCTCGCTCCACTCATAGGTCTGGCGGCAGGTGACTTCGAGCGCGAGGTCCATGCCATCGAGGCCCGGCCATTCGGCGGCCTGCTGATACAGGGCCGCGAGGTCGAGCTTGCCGTCGGGCGCATGGCAGATCGTGCCGTTGGGCGCGCCGATGTCGCGGATGCGGCGGGTGAGGGCGCGGGTGTCGATGCCGGCCAGGCCGATCACGTCATGCGACTTCAGCCAGGTGTCGAGCGGTTGGGTGCTGCGGAAATTCTGCGGCTCGGTGATATCGGCCCGCAGGATCAGGCCGCGCGCGGCCGGAGTCACCGTTTCGATGTCTTCCAGGTTCGTGCCGATATTGCCGATATGCGGGAAGGTGAAGGTGATGATCTGCCCGGCATAGGAGGGATCGGTGAGGATCTCCTGATAGCCGGTCATCGAGGTGTTGAAGCAGACCTCGCCGACCCGGCAACCGGCGGCGCCGACGCCACGGCCCCAGAACACCGTGCCATCCGCCAGCACCACGGCGGCGGTGCTGCCTGGCGGGCGGTTCTTCTCGGCGAGGCGAAGTTTCTCCGCAATCCCGGCATCAAGCCCGGACGCGCGCGGAGAATCGCCCCGGCCCGTCTTGCTCGGGCCAGGCTTGGAGGTTTCCGGCTTCATCGCTGGGAACTGTTCCTTTCAGGCAGCGCGCGGGACTCTATTCGCGCAGCAGCGTGTTGGGCGCGGTGTCTACGCTACGAGGGCTAGCCCGTCAAGCGTTTCGGTCATGTAAAAATATAGGAAAATCAATGGGTTGTGAGAAGTTTGGGGGTTGTTTCAAACAGCGTTTTCGGTTAGGTTGATCGCTTCCCCGCAGATCGCCGAATCCATGCTGCGTAATGACCTGAACGAAGCGCTGAAAAGCGCGATGAAAGCCCGGGAGGAAACCGCCGTTTCGACGCTGCGGATGATCCTCGCGGCCGTCAAAGACAAAGACATCGCCGCCCGCACCAAAGGTGTCACCAACGGTATCCCCGATGATGAGATCGGCGCGACCATGCAGAACATGATCCGCCAGCGGCGCGACAGCATGGAGATGTACGAGAAGGGCAACCGCCCCGAACTCGCCGCGAAGGAAGCGGCCGAGATCGTCATCATCGAGCGCTTCCTGCCCAAGCAGATGGGCGCCGACGAAATCGAGGCGGCGGTGAAAGCCATCGTCGCCGAGACCGGCGCCAGCAGCATCAAGGACATGGGCAAGGTGATGGGCGCCCTCAAGCAGAAATACACGGGCCAGATGGACATGAGTCAGGTCGGCCCGATTGTGAAACGGCTGCTCGGCGTCTGAGCGATGCCCGAGGCGTCGACCGCAGCCGATGCGATCCTCGTTGTCGACGACCTTTCCAAGCACTTTGAAACACCGGAAGGCCGGCTGACCGCCGTCGACCACGTCTCGCTGCAGGTGCGGCAGGGTGAGGTGATGGCTGTCATCGGCCCGTCAGGCTGCGGCAAGTCGACGCTGTTCAATGTGATCGGCGGATTGCTCGGCGACTATGAAGGCCGGTTGCTGGTCGGCAACGATGTCGTCGACGGTCCGCATCCCGCCATCGGCATGGTCTTCCAGGAAGAGTCGACGTTTCCGTGGCGCACCGTCCTCGACAACGTGGCCTTTCCGCTCGAAGTGCACGGCATGGGCAAGGCCGAGCGGATCGAGAAGGCGCGGCATTTCATCTCGATGGTCGGCCTGACCGGTTTTGAGCGGCGCTATCCGGCGGAACTGTCCGGTGGCATGCGTCAGCGCGTCTCGATCGCGCGCACTCTGGCTTTCGAGCCGAAGATCCTGCTGATGGATGAGCCCTTCGCGTCGCTCGACGAGCAGACGCGTCTGCTGCTGGGCGACAAGGTGCTGCAGATCCATGAGGAGTTGCAGCAGACCATCCTGCTCATCACCCATAACATCACCGAGGCGGTGCAGCTTTCCGACCGCATTCTGGTGATGACGTATCGTCCGGGCCGCGTGAAGCGGATCGTCGAGATCGACCTGCCGCGGCCGCGTACCTCGGAGATCGTCGGCAGCGAGGCGTTCGGCCGTTATGTCGCGCAGATCTGGGGCGATCTTCGCGAAGAAGCCACGCGCGGTCTGCAGGAGAGCGAGGCGCGGGGACGCGCGCCGTTATGAGTACGATGGCCCGACGCCTCACGGTCGCGGCGGTGCCGCGTGTGCTTGGTATCGGCGGCCTGATCGGTGTGCTGGGGCTGGTCGAGATCGCGATCCGGGTCGGCATTCTCAATCGCTTCATCGTGCCATTGCCCTCGCAGGTTCTGGGCGCCTTCGGCCGCGTGGTTGCCGAGGAAGACTTGCTGTCACGTCTGGCGACCACCGCGACCGAAGCCTTCGCGGCGAGCCTCCTGGTCGCCGTATTCGGCATTCTGGGCGGTGTCGCGCTCTATCGCTGGGTCTCGCTGCGGCTGGCCTGCGAGACCTGGGTGGCCGCCGCGGCGTCAGCACCGCTGGTGTTGCTCTATCCGCTGTTCCTAGTCGTCTTCGGCCGCAACATGATGACCATCGTCATGCTGGGCTTCATGTCGGGCCTGCCGCCGGTGATCCTCAAGACTCTCGAAGGCCTCACCGGGACCAGGCGGGTGCTGATCGATGTCGGCCGCAGCTTCAAGCTCACGCCCTCGCAGCAGTTCTGGAAGGTGATGTTTCCATCGGCCATGCCGACCATCTTTGTCGGTCTGCGGCTGGGCTTGATCTTCGCGCTGATCAACATCGTCGGCGTTGAGTTCCTGATCAATTTCGGCGGGCTTGGCCAACTCGTCAACGATCTGGCAGAGCGCTACGATCATCCCGGCATGTACGCGACCATTGTCTTCGTCATCCTCATCAGCGTGACGTTCTTCATCGTCACGGAACGGATTGAGAAATGGCTCAGGCCGGGGTCGTAGCCGCATCCATGTCGCCGCCGATGAGACGCAGCCGCAAGGTGATGCTGCTGCGGATCGGCATTGTCGTCGGTCTGCTGGTGCTGTGGGAGGCGACGGCGGCCTCAGGCCTGCTCTATCAGGATGTCGTGCCGTCGCTGACCAAGATCGGCCGCGAGCTGGTCGATCTTCTCCGATCCGGCGAATTCTATTTCCATGTCGGCGTCACCGGTTCCGAGATCGCGCTGGCGCTTGTGATCGGCGGATTCTCCGGCCTTGTGGTCGGGCTCGTGCTGGGCGGCTCGCCGCTGCTCGGCAAGGCCTTCGAGCCCTACCTCTATTATCTCGGCCCGACGCCCAAGATCATTTTCTTCCCGGTGCTCATCATGTGGTTCGGCGTCGGACCGGCGTCGAAGACGGCGATGGGCGCCCTATCCTGCTTCTTTCCGGTGGCGCTGAGTGCGGCGGCGGGCATGCGCGAGATCGACCGCGTGCTGATCCGCGTCGGCAAAAGCTTCCGCACGCCGCTGTGGCACATGGTGACCAAGATTTATCTGCCGGCGATGCGCGCACCCATCGTCAACGGATTCCGTCTCGGTCTTGGCGTGGCGATCATCGGCACGCTGCTGGCGGAAACGAAACTGTCCAATCGCGGCGTCGGCTTTCTGGTGATCCAGAGCTACTCGCGCTTCGACATGCCGAACATGTATGCGCTGCTGCTGGTCGTCTTCCTGCTCGCCATCGGCGCGAACGAGATCGTTACACGGATGGCCCACAGCGATCCCAGCCGCCGCGCGCGCAAGCTCGATCTGTAATCAGGCTATTTCGCGACGCGGCTGAGGAACTCGCGGACCGGCGGCACCCAGCGACTGCTGGCATCCCATGTTGCGAATGTGCCGTGTCCGTCTCGCCCGTAAGGCTGCATCTGCACATACTCCGCCGGTGCGCCTGCCTTGGTGTAGGCCTCGAACATCTGCCTGGAGAGCTTGGGCCCGAAATAGAGATCGTTCTCGGCGTAAAGCCAGATCGCGGGAATGCGGGCGTTCTTTCCGAATTGTGCGGCAGCCTCGACGAGCTTGTGCTCGTTACACACCGTATTGGTGCCGGTCGAGCCGCGCCCGCCAGCGAAGTTGATGACGCCCAGGACCCCGTCCGGATTGCGGCTCGCCGCCGCCACAACGCCCCAGCCGCCGGCGGACTGCCCGACCAGAACGATGCGCTTGCCGTCGATGAAGCTCTGGCCGCGGAAGTAGCGCATGACTTCGCCGATATCGTTGGCCGTGGAAAAACCGCCATTGAGGTAGTCCCCCTTGGCGCAGCCGCCATACCCTTCGGCCCAGTCGCCGTCGGAATTCGCATAGCCGCGCCGCATCGGCAGCACGACAGCAAAGCCCTGCTGCACGAACCACTGACTCTGTTCGAAGTAACGTGTACGCGGTGACGTGCGCCTGGCCTCGGCGTCGCGCGGCGAGCCGTGATTGAGGATCGCCAGCGGAAACGGACCGTCGCCCGGCGGACGATAGACCGTGGTTTCCAGAAAGAGCGTCTGATTGCGATCGCGGGGCGGGGCCATCGGCACCCACCACACCTGCTCGCGGTTCGGGCCTGTGGCCTCGGCGGCTGGACCGGCCTTCTTGCCCTGCGCCATCGTACTGGGCGCCGACAGACTCAGCGCCGCCAGGAACCCGGCGACAAACAGGAAAAGGCGCATCCGATACCCCCGATTGTCTTCAAGGTTTAACCGATTTCCGCCCGCCACGCATATCCGGCGGGGCCACATCGGTGTAACCTCCGGCTTCATAAAGAGGAGATTTCGATGGTTGATACGATCAAGCCGCTGTTCACCGCCACCGCGACCGCCACCGGCGGCCGCAACGGGCGCACCGAGGCCAGCGACGGCTCGGTCGCCGTGAACCTGTCGGTGCCCAAGGCGATGGGCGGTCCGGGCAATCCCCGCACGGCGACGCCTGAACATCTGTTCGCGGCGGGCTATGCCGCCTGCTTCGGCGGCGCTCTCGATTTCATCGCCAAGCAGCAGAAGAAAGACGCCAGCCAGGCGAAGGTCACCGCGGCGGTGTCGATCGGCCCGCGCGAAGGCGGCGGTTTCGGTCTGGCGGTCCAGATGACGGTCGAGGACAAGAGCCTGCCCAAGGCCGAGCTCGAGGCGCTGGTGAAGGACGCTCACGAGAAGATCTGCCCTTACTCCCATGCCACGCGCGGCAATGTCGATGTGCAGTTCGAAGTTCTCGGCGGATAGGTAAGTTGAGCGAACTGAGCGAACTGGCCTCGTAATCGGCCGTCCCATCCCCGATATCCCCGTAATCCCCAGCCCGATGAACCGGGCGGGGCGGTGGATTGCCCGCTAAGGTGGTCCGCCCGCTTGTGACTCGGGACCCGGAATGACCTTTACGCCGCAGTTTCTGGACGAGATCCGGACCCGCCTTCCGTGTTCGGAGGTGATCGGTCGCCGGGTGCGGCTGGTCAAAAAGGGGCGGGAGTTCGGCGGCCTCTGCCCATTCCACAATGAAAAGACGCCGTCGTTCTGGGTGAACGACGACAAGGGCTTCTTCCACTGCTTCGGCTGCGGCGCGCATGGCGACGTCATCGGCTTCACGATGCGGATCGACAACCTCTCGTTCCCCGAGACGGTCGAGAAGCTGGCTAACGAGGCTGGGCTGGAACTGCCGCGCTTCACGCCACAGGAGCGCGCCCGCGCGGAGCGGCAGCAGACCCTGCACGATGTCGTCGAGGCCGCCTGCGTGTGGTTCGAGCAGCAGCTGCGCACGCCGGCCGGTAAGGCGGGCCTTGAGTATCTGCGCGGCCGTGGTCTGAGCGAAGAGACGCTGACCAAGTTCCGCCTGGGTTATGCGCCGGACGGAAGAGAGGCCCTGCTGAAAGCGCTGACGGCGGCCGGCTTCCAGAAGCCGATGATGCTGGAGGCGGGGCTGATCGTGCGGCCCGACGATGGCCGTGAGCCGTTCGACTTCTTCCGGGGCCGCGTGATGTTCCCGATCATGGACCGGCGGGGGCGGGTGATCGCCTTCGGCGGCCGGATCATCGGCGACGGCCAGCCCAAATACCTGAACTCGCGCGACACGCCGCTCTTCGACAAGGGACGGACGCTCTATGCCCATGACAAGGCGCGGGCCGGGGTTGCCGGTGGTGCCGGGCGCCCGCCGGCCGAGCTGATCGTTGCCGAAGGCTATATGGACGTGATCGCCCTCCATCAGGCCGGGTTCACCGGGGCGGTAGCGCCGCTCGGCACCGCCCTGACCGAGGGACAGATCGACCTGCTGTGGAAGCTGGCGCCCGAGCCTACGCTTTGCCTCGACGGCGATTCAGCGGGGCAGCGGGCCGCCCTGCGCGCCGCCGACCGGGCGCTGCCGCTCCTGAAGCCGGGGGTCAGCTTGCGCTTTGCCGTCCTGCCGCCCGGCGAGGACCCGGACTCCCTGATCCGCAAGCAGGGGTCGGAGGCATTCCAGGAGGTCCTGACCCGGGCCCGGCCGCTGATCGACGTCCTCTGGGAGTCCGAGACGGCCGGCAAGCCCCTGGATACCCCCGAGCGCCGGGCCGGGCTGGAGCGGCGGCTGAAGGAGCGGCTGCTGGTCATCGCTGACCGGACGGTTCAGCAACAATATTTCTCGATGCTGCTGCGGGAACGGATGTGGAAGGAATTCCGCCCCGCCATGCGCCGGGGCAACCGGGCCCCCGTGGCGGCGGCGCCCCTGAGGTATTCCGGCGCCGTCAGCCCCCGGGAGGCCGAGATTCTGGTGGCCACGCTGGTCAATCACCCGGAGCTGATTGGCGACTATTGCGAGCGGCTGGCCGAACTGGAGGTCGGACACGGCGAAATAGACCGGATTCTTAAGGAAATCCTGTATTTTGGCGGCCGGGCTGAACTTGACACTGTGGCATTGAAAAGCCATTTAATGGCTGCGGGTTTGGCTGCCCCCTTGACCGATGTGATGCAGCCGAACCTGTACAAACTTTTTGCTTTTGCAGGACCTGACGCAGATCCCTCAGCAGCCAGAACGGGGCTTGAGCATCTGCTGGCTCGTTTTCACGAACGGCAGCTGGAGGCTGAAGTGAAGACAGCGCTCGACGAGTTGAGCACCACGGGTTCGGTGGAGAGTGAGACGCGATTGACCAATCTTCAGGCTCAGCTGCGGCAATCGGGGGTCCGGGGAAGCGTTTTTGAGGACGAGGATGGTTTTGGCGCCACCAGCCCGCCCGGGATACCGCGCCCCACTGGTTCTGACGGCTCCTGAACGGGACCTGACGGAATCGCCTTTTGCTCTCCCTATATAGGGGGGCTTTTTTCCACCGCCCGGCGTCAGCCCCCGGTGTCAACAAATTAGGACGAATTATTCGCATGTCGACAAAAGTGAAAGCCGCGCCGGCCGCTCCGCAAGCCAACGACAGCACCGACGGCCCGCTGATGGACGCGATGGTCGCAGCGGTGAAGAAGATGATCACGCGGGGGCGTGAACGCGGCTTCATCACCTACGACGAGCTCAACGCCGTCCTTCCGCCCGACCAGGTCTCCTCCGAGCAGATCGAAGACACGATGGCCGTGCTGTCCGAGCAGGGCATCAACGTCATCGAGAGCGAAGACACCGAAGAGCCGGAAAAGCCCGCCGCGGCGAAAGCCGAAGGCGAGGGCGAAGAAGAAGGCGAAGAAAGCAGCGCCAGCAGCGTCGACGCCGATTCAATCGGCCGTACCGACGATCCGGTCCGCATGTATCTCCGCGAGATGGGCTCGATCGAGCTGCTGTCGCGCGAAGGCGAAATCGCGATTGCCAAGCGCATCGAGGCCGGCCGCGACAAGATGATCGGCGCCCTGTGCGAGAGCCCGCTGACCATGCGGGCGGTCGTGCACTGGCGCGACTCCCTGGTCGAAGGGAAGATGTTGCTGCGCGACATCATCGACCTCGACGCGACGCTGGGTGGCGTCCCGGGTGCGAATGGTGCGACCGGCGAAGCCGGACCGGCGCCGGGAATTCCGGCCGCCGCTGCCGAACGTGATGGCGACGACGAAGCCGAGGCGGAAGCCGAGCCGCAGGCCAATGGCGAAGGCGGCGACGGTGCCGGTGGCGATGCTGATGGCGACGGCGACGAAAACAATCTTTCGCTGGCCGCGATGGAAGCCCAGCTCAAGCCGCAGGTGCTGGAGACCTTCGACAAGATCGCCACGACCTATCGCCGCATGCACCGCATGCAGGAAAAGCGTCAGGACGCGCTGCACACCGGTAAGTCATTCAGCCCGGTTTCCGAGCGCCACTACCAGAAGCTCAAGGGCGAGCTGGTCGAAGTGCTGGAAGGCGTGCGCCTCAACAATCAGCGCATCGAGCAGCTGGTCGGCCAGCTTTACGACCTCAACCGCAAGCTGACCCAGGGCGAAGGCAAGTTGCTGCGTCTGGCGGAATCCTCGGGCGTGAAGCGCGACGAGTTCCTCAGCAAGTACCAGGGCAAGGAAGTCGACCCGCGCTGGCTATCGCGCGTCAGCCGCCTGTCCGGCAAGGGCTGGAACAAGTTCTCGACCCGCTACAAGAACGAGATCACGCATCTCCGCAAGGAAGTCGGCGAGATTTCCGAGCGTTCGGGTCTGCCGATCGTCGAATTCAAGAAGACGGTCGGTCAGGTTCAGCAGGGCGAGCGCGAAGCTGCCCGCGCCAAGAAGGAAATGGTGGAGGCGAACCTTCGCCTCGTCATTTCCATCGCCAAGAAATACACCAACCGAGGCCTGCAGTTTCTCGACCTGATCCAGGAAGGCAATATCGGCTTGATGAAGGCGGTCGATAAGTTCGAATACCGCCGCGGCTACAAGTTCTCGACCTATGCGACGTGGTGGATCCGGCAGGCGATCACCCGGTCCATCGCCGACCAGGCGCGCACCATCCGTATTCCGGTGCACATGATCGAGACGATCAACAAGCTGGTCCGCACCTCGCGCCAGATTCTGCACGAGATCGGCCGCGAGCCGATGCCGGAAGAACTGGCGGAGCGGCTGGGCATGCCGCTCGAAAAGGTCCGCAAGGTGCTCAAGATCGCCAAGGAGCCGATCAGCCTCGAGACGCCGATCGGCGACGAGGAGGATTCACATCTGGGCGACTTTATCGAGGACAAGAACGCGGTCCTCCCCGTCGAGGCGGCGATCCAGTCCAACCTGCGCGAGACCACGACCCGCGTGCTGGCGACCCTCACCCCCCGCGAAGAGCGCGTGCTGCGCATGCGCTTCGGTATCGGCATGAACACCGATCACACCCTTGAGGAAGTCGGTCAGCAGTTCTCGGTCACCCGCGAACGTATCCGTCAGATCGAGGCAAAGGCGCTGCGCAAGCTCAAGCACCCGAGCCGTAGCCGCAAGCTGCGGAGCTTCCTCGACACCTAAGTGCCGCAAAAGCGGGCAAATCCAACAGCCGGTGGGGCGACCCTCCGGCTGTTTTGCATTAGGGCCGATTTTCCGATTCATGGGTAAATTGAGCGAACTGAGCGAACTGGCCTGACTGCATTTTTGCATCCGGGCGTCTGATCAGGATCAAAGTTGCCTCGTCCGGCTCAGAGCAGGCTCTATTGGTCGCTGTCAGCGTCGTGCGCGAAAAGGCGCTTGGATCGATCGTCAATTTTTACGCTAGCGGATCCGGCCGTTTTGTTTGCACGCATAAGTCGAGTCCCTCTTGTCGACATTCTAGATTGCGATAACATTACGAAAGATCAGGGGAAACGACTCGATACGGCGGACCCGGGGCCGCCAGTCGGCAATGAGGGGCAATCCGGCCCAGCAGCCGCCTTCAGCCGCTTCATGCGCAGCAAGGATCCGTGCCTAACGAACACGTACCGATAACATTGCCCGGGGTCGGCGATAGCTACCTCCGGGCCGTTCGCGAAAAATACAACGCCATCGAGATCTGGCCCGCCACGGACCTGTGGCTTGTCCACCTCAAGCAGTGGATATCCTCGTCGGTCAGGGCGTGGCAGCCACTCCTGGGGCTTACCCCCCAGTCCCGCATTCTGAATGCCGGGTCGGGCGACGAATCCTACTCAATCGGTCCCGGCACCGTCATCAATAGCGATATCGCCGACCGCAAGCTGGTCGGGATGTCCTGCGGGGTCGCCGGCGACCTTGCCAATCTTCCATTCCAGACCGAAGCCGTCGATGTCTGCGTGTGCGTGGGTTCTGTGGTGAACTACGTCCGGGAGGTCGAGAAGGCTGTCAGTGAGCTTGGCCGGGTGGTCAGGTCCGGCGGCAGCCTGATCCTGGAATTCGAGAACAGCCGCAGCCTCGAATATATCGGTACCCCGCATTTCGCTCGCGACGTCTCCCAGGTGAGCACGTTCTTCATCTACGAGAACGAGAACATCTGGATCTACGCCGAGGAGCATATGCGGCGGCTGCTGCGGCAGGCGGGTTTCGAGGTGGAGGCGGTCAGCCGCAACTACGTCGTGGCGCCGCTGGTCCACGGCTACGTCCAGAATATCCACTACGCGGCGCGCTACGCCTGGCTCGACCGTTTCGTGCGCTGGATACCGTTTCTTAACCGCTATTCCGCTAACGTGATGTACCTCTGCCGCAAGCTTTGAGGCAGGCTGCCTGCAAGGGCTTAGCTGCTCTGGACTTTTGCGGTCCGGCTGCGCAGAGTGCGGCCCGTCGTCCCGTTCGCGGGGGCGGGCCCGTAGTTCAGTTGGTTAGAACGCGCCGCTCATAACGGTGTTGTCGCAGGTTCGAGTCCTGCCGGGCCCACCATTCCGGGCAATTGGCTGGGCTCCTCAGGATCGGCTTCGGGCGGACGAATGCCAACACTTCAGGAAGCTTACGATACGGCGCTGAAGGCGTATGGCGCAGGCCAATACGCGCAGGCTGAGCATATCTGCCGCATCATCAACAACGCGGTGCCGGAGCATCAGCCTGCCCTGCGGCTGTTGGGCGCCGCGGTTTTCCAACAGGGACGCTCGGCCGAGGCCATCGAGAAATTCCAGGCGGCGACTGCTGCCGCACCTGATTTCCCCGACGTCCACTACGACCTCGGCGTTGCCCAGCGTGCCTCCGGCAAGCTCTCCGCCGCTGCAGCCAGCTTCCATCGCGCCCTGCAGCTCAAGCCGGCCTCGCCCGAGGTTTTTCTGGCGCTGGTGGATTCTACGTTGCGGAGCCGGGAAAAGCCTGACGAGCTTCGGCTGGAGGTACTTCTGGCGCCCCCGCTGAAGCTGGGACGTGTGCAGATCGAGATCACCACGTGGTGCAATCTGAAATGTGCCGAGTGCCCGCGGACAATCGCCATCGGCCAGGGTTCCTGGACCGACAAGCACATGCGCCTGGACGACTACCGGCGCATCATCGAGAACAGCCTGCCGGCTACCATCCTGGCGCTTCAGGGCGTGGGTGAGCCGACCCTGCATCCCGATCTGCTGCAGATGATCGAGATCGCGCATGCGGCGAAGAAATTCCAGTACATCACGTTCAACACAAACGCGATCGGTCGTGGTGTCGGCCACTACAAAAAACTGAAAGCCGCCGGTCTCACCCATATCAGCGTCTCCGTCGACAGCCTTGACCAGAAGATCGCCGATGCCTGCCGTCTGGGGACCAAGGTCGACAAGCTGGCGCAGCGGATCACCGAACTCCTGCCGATTTTTCCGAACCTGTTGGTCACGCTGGTTGCCAGCAGGCTTAACCTTGCGGACATCCCCGCCACGGTGGCGAAGCTGCATGGACTTGGCTGTCCGACCGTCGAAATACAGCCGGCAATCAACTACAAGCCGATCGTGGCCGGAACTGTCGATAACAGCCTGTCGGCGGCCGATATAGATCAGTTCAATCGCTATCTGCCCGAATTGAAGGCGGCCAACCCGAAAATGCGCATTTTGTTCGCAGCGCCGATCACCATGGCGCAGACGGATACGCGCTGCACACGGCCCTTTACCGCCCCGTACATCACCATCGACGGTTTCCTGACTCCATGCTGTACGGCCTACGATCCGGCGGAATTGGGCCATACCAGCGTGGCGGACACTTCGATGGCGGAGGCGTGGCGCCAGCCGGGTGTCGCTAACTGGTTGAAATCATACTTCGAGCGGGAGCCGGAAATTTGTGTCGGTTGCTGCTTTAATCCGGCGACGGGTTCGCCTAAAAACTAACTTGCCCGAACGTCTTCTGCTGCCGCGCGGCCCCGGGCAACCGCGCCATTCTCTGGTAACCGCTCCCCATGATCCGAAAAGTTCTTATCGTTGGCGCCGGTCTCGGCGGTCTGACGACGGCCTCCGTTTTGATGAAGGCCGGTTTTGACGTCGAAGTCTACGAACAGGCCCCTGCTCTTGGTGAGGTTGGCGCCGGCATCCAGGTTAGCGCCAATGCCATGCATGTCTACAATTCTCTCGGCCTCGGCCCCGCGATCGACCGGCTGGCCGTCCGCCCGGGCGCCTACGTCTTCCGGCTGCACGATACGGGCGAAGTCGTCAGCCAGTTTTCGCTGGCCGAGGCGCATGAGCGGCAGAATGGCGCAACCTACAACCAGCTGCATCGGGCCGACCTGCATGAGCTACTCGCCGCGACGGCCCGCGCTTACAAGCCGGATGTCGTCCGGCTGAACCGCAAATCGGTTGGCTACGCCGAACATGACGATTCTGTCGAGGTGATCTTCGACGATGGCTCGCGGGCTAAGGGCGATCTGCTGATTGGCGCCGATGGAGTTAAATCGGTGATCCGCGCCCAGATGGTCGGCGCGGATCGTGCCGAATATACCGGCGATGTTGCCTGGCGCCTGACGGTCCCCGTCGAGCGGCTGCCGAAGAATTTCATGGACCCGGTGATGTCGGTCTGGATGGGGCCGCAGCGCCATGTCGTTTGCTATTACCTGCGGGGTGGCGCGCTCCTGAATTTCGTCGGTATCGTCGAGACCGACGAGATTTCCGAAGAATCGTGGACCGCCAAGTTTCCTTGGGAAAAGCTCAAGGGCGACTATGCCGGCTGGCATCCCGATATCCAGACGGTGATCGATGCCGGTGATCGCGACCAGTGTTTCCGCTGGGCGCTGTTTCGCCGCCCGGTCACTCCGAACTGGAGCACAAAGCGTGTCACCATGCTGGGCGATGCCGTGCACGCGACCCTGCCTTATCTGGCCCAGGGCGCCGCGATGGCCGTCGAGGACG
This sequence comes from Alphaproteobacteria bacterium, assembly GCA_965279355.1. Taxonomy (GTDB): domain Bacteria; phylum Pseudomonadota; class Alphaproteobacteria; order CACIAM-22H2; family CACIAM-22H2. The sequence goes on from OZ257155.1 coordinate 4,226,610, forward strand.
GCGTGGTCCTGACCCGCGCCCTGCAGATGGAAGATAACCTAGCGGACGCGCTGCAGCTCTATCAGCGCAACCGAATCGACCGCACGACCCGGATCGTCAACGGATCGACCGCCAACCGGACACTCTTCCATCTCGACAACAAGGATGAGATCCGCAAAGCGTTCGCCGGCCGCGACGAGGGGGCCGAACGGAATGCCTGGCTCTATTCCTATAACCCGCTGACGGTAAAGCTGGTCTGAGCGAGCGATGAATCTGAAAGACCACGGACGGTTTCCTTATAGCGCGATCACCTGCCGGCCGGATTTTCGCTGGCCGGACGGCAAACGTCTGGCGGTCTATATCGGGCTCAATCTCGAGCATTTCTCGTTCGGCGAGGGGCTGGGTGCGGAACTCGCCCCCGGCGGGCCGCAACCCGACGTGCTGAACTTCGCCTGGCGGGAGTACGGCAACCGCGTCGGTGCCTGGCGCCTGATGGAGCTGTTCGACGAGTTTCGAATTCCGAGCAGCGTACTCATCAATGCTTCGATCCTCGACCATTGTCCGGCGCTTGCGACGGCGTTTGCCGGGCGCGGCGACGAAATCGTTGGTCACGGCCGTACCAATTCGGAACGTCAGTCGGCATTGTCCGAGAGCGACGAAAAAACTCTGATCGCGGAGACGACGGAGCGCCTGGCGCAAGGGACAGGGCAGCGCCCGCGCGGCTGGCTCGGCCCGTGGATTTCCCAGAGCCGTGCAACACCGGATCTGCTCAAGGAAGCAGGTTACGAATATCTGCTGGACTGGTGCCATGACGATCAGCCGGTCTGGATGAAGACGCGGTCGGGGCCGATCCTGTCGGTGCCGTATCCGCAGGAGTTGAACGATATCCCGGCCATCGCGGTACGGCGGGAATCTGCGAGCAGCTTTGCCGACATGATCGTCGACAACACGACGGAGATGCTGAAGCAGTGCGAGCGGCAGCCGCTGGTAATGGGGATTGCGCTGCACGGCTACATCATCGGCCAGCCGTTCCGCCTGCATCATCTGCGGCGCGCGCTGACCTACCTTGCGCAGAACCAGGACAAGATCTGGTTCACGACCTCAGGCGCCATAGCGCGGCATTATTCCGGGCTTTTCCCGGCCGCCTAAACGTCGGTTGCCGCTGGCAGCGGCGGCTTGCCGAGGATCATGTCCGACGCCTTTTCGGCGATCATGATTACCGGCGCATTGGTGTTGCCGCCGATGATCGTCGGTATGATCGACGCGTCCACCACCCGCAAGCTGTCGATGCCGTGCACGCGCAGCTCCGCATCGACCACGGCTTGGGGATCGTTGCCCATCTTGCAGGTGCCGACCGGGTGATAGACGGTCGTCGAATTCGCGCGGACAAAATTTTTCAGCTTCTCGTCGGTATCCTTCTCCGGTCCAGGCAGGACTTCGGGGCCGCGATAAGGATCGAAGGCCGGGGCGGCGAGGATGCGGCGGCCGATCTTTACGCCGCGTGTCAGGAGATCGAGATCGCGTTCGTCGTCGAAGAAGCGCGGGTCGATATGCGGCTTGGCCATCGGATCGGGTCCGGTGAGGGTGATCTGGCCGCGGCTGAAGGGGCGCAGCACGATGGAATAGAGCGTGTAGCCATGACCGGGGCTGACGATCTTGCCCGGCGGCGGCCGGTGGCCGGGCAGGAAGGTGTACTGGAGATCGGCGCGTTCCAGCGACGGATCGGTGCGCAGGAAGCCGCCACCCTCGTTCACGTTGCTGGCAAGCAGGCCGCGCCGGAACAGGGCGTATTCGATCGCACTCCAGGCTAGGAAGGGCAGGGCGCGCCAGGATAGGCCGTAGGTCTTCGCACTGGGGCTGGTGTGGCGGAGGCCGGAGGCGACATGGTCCTGCAGGTTGCGGCCGACACCCGGTAGATCATGCGCGACCGTGATGCCGTGGTGGCGGAGCTCGTCGCCAGGACCGATGCCGGAATGCATCAGGATCGTTGGCGAGCCGATGGCACCGGCGGCGACGATGACCTCGCGCCGCGCCGTAAGCGTCTCAGTCCGTCCCTTGCGGCTGATCTCAACGCCGGTCGCTCGTTTGCCGGCAAGCGCAACACGCAGGACGTAGGCGTCGGTAACGACTTTTAGATTCTTGCGGTGCCGGGCCGGTTTCAGGAATGCGGCGGCCGTGGAGGCGCGGAGCCCATTCTTCTGGGTGAGCTGGCGAAACCCCCATCCTTCATTATCGGGACCGTTAAAATCGTCAGTCCGTTTCATCTGCAGGGAGTCGGTTGCTTCGAACAGCGCGTCGACCAGCGGATTGTTCTTTTTGAGATCGACTACGCTGAGCGGGCCGTCCGTGCCGTGGTAGGGCGAATCGCGGAGGCGCTCGTTGTCCTCCGACTTGCGGAAATACGGCAGGATCTCGCGGAACGACCAGCCGGCATTGCCGGCCCTGGCCCAGTCGTCGTAGTCACGCGGATGGCCGCGGGTGTAGATCATGCCGTTCATGGAACTGGTGCCGCCCAGCATCCGGCCACGCGGCATCTCGAAGACGCGGTTCCCGGCCTTGGCCTGCGGGGTGCTCCTGAACTTCCAGTCGAACCGGGGATGCTGGTTCAGGGCGATGACACCCAGAGGAATATGGATCAGCGGGCTGTTGTCGCGCGGCCCGGCCTCGATCAGGCAGACCCGGTTGGCCGGGTCTTCGGAGAGCCGGCTGGCCAGGACACAGCCCGCCGAGCCGGCACCGACAATAATGAAGTCGAATGTATCCGAGATGGTCGATCTAGGCATGTGCATGCGCCGGTGCTGGTTGATCGGCGAACTTATAGATCAGATTTTCCCCAAAAGCCCGGTGGTTAGGGTTTACCCGGATGGGGGGCTGATCCCAACTTGATTGCCCACCGAGGGAGGCCTAAAAGGCGATATCCGTTAGGGAGGATTTGCCTTGTCGAAGAGTACGTTCCGGCGTTCCGCCGGGTTGATTGCAGTCTTGGGCACGGGGCTGGCGCTTGCTGCCTGCGGACAGAGCGAAAAGTTCAACCGCGCGGCCTATGACATCTGTCTCGTGGATGCAAAGAAGGCTGGCTCCGCGATTGCCGCAGCTACGTTCGAGCCGTTCGAGAAGTCGAATGTCGGCGGGTCCACCGGTGACGATTATTTCCGGGTCAATATTCCGTACGTCCTGAACGGCCAGCCGGGCCGCTTCCAGTGCATCGCGGAAAAGAAGAAGGACGGAACCTTCAGCGTCGTTTACTGAGCCGGCCCGATCAGCATCAGCAGGAACATCAGCAGCCACAGAACGGCTGCCGCAACGGCGGTGACCGTTGCATGCCAGAGGTAGCGTTCCCGCAGTATATTGCCGAAAACCTGCTGGGCGCGCGCCTCGGGAAAGTCGTGCGTCCGGTTCATGAGCAGGAAAACTTCGGTGCGGCGGTAGCGTTTGCCGGGTGCCTCCATCGCCTTCCACAGGAGGATGGCAGCCATAAATGACACGCCCGTTGCGGCCATTTTCACGGCGATCTGCATATCCCAGACGCAGGCAATCGAGGCCGTGGCGATGGCCAGAAAGCCAAAACCGCAGGCCCGGCGGATCGAAAGGTCGGCAAAGAAGCGAATTTGCTCCATGGGTCCCAGGATAAACGCCGGGCGTTAACAGACTATTCCAATGTCAGCCGGGCGCGACGGGTTCCGGGTCGTTTTATAGGGATATGGAGCAATTTCCGGACCCTTCTGACTTGAAATTTAATTACATCATCATCCGGCCGATTGTATCGAGGGCTGGGTAGGTCAGAAACGTTGCCGCCGCCAGCCAGACCCACATCGAGGTTAAGCCGGCGTCCGACGGCACGAAGCGTTCGTAGAGAGCCGCAGGCAGGCCGCCGAGCAGCAGGGTTCCGGTAGAGACGATGATCGAGCTGAAGAACAGCGCCCAGCCGATCGTGCGCGGAAACATCTCTGGCATCAGAATCGGGGCGATCTGCAAGGCGATGGCGATATAGGGCGAGAAGATGCCGTTCACCATGCAGATGCCGGCAATGATCGTCAGCATCTGCCGCCGGTCGAGGAACGGTGCGGGACGGTCGCTCATGACGCGCCTCCGTCGGCCGCCATGCGCGGGGTAAGGCCCGCGGCATACAGCAGGGCAAAGAAGGCGACGCGGGCGACCACAATCCAGAACGCGGCGACCGGCAGCAGAAAAAACATGCTGTGAAGAATGCGGGGCGTGATGAAGGCGACCGGCCGCAGCAGCCAGTCGGTCAGCCGGCAGAACCAGCGGTAGATGTAATTGGGCGAGTTGGGCGGGAGGAACAGCCCGAGTCCCAGCCGCGCGAACAGCGTGTAGAACAGCACCGAGAATGCGTAATTGGGCAGGTGGAAGTACCAGTACGACCACCAGATATCCTGACCGCTCATGGCTTCTCTTTACGCGAGATCGACAAAAAGAAAAAGGGCAGGGCCTTTCGGCCCTGCCCCAGGATTGCTGCTGTTTTTATTAGTGTGCTTTTTCGGCGTGCAGGACTTCGCCGGTCGGAGTGCGGATGGAATCCACGAACTCCTGCATCTCCTTCGACGGCGGTGTTGTCACCATGCTGACCGCCCAGGTCACGAGGAACGCCACCGGCAGGCCGAATAGTGCGCTCGAGATGTTTTGGATCCCGAACCACAGTGGCATGTCGAAGTAACGCGTGCCCACCAGGTAGAAGAGGCAGACGCCAAAGCCGGAGATCATGCCGAGTACGGCACCGGTTGACGTCGTCCGCTTCCACCAGATGCCCAACACCAGCGGGGCAAACAGCCCGGCTGCCGCCAGCGAGAAGGCCCACGCCACCATCTGGATGATGCCAGAGGGCCGTGTGCCCGCCACTGCCGCCGCGATGATCGCAACACCGACCAAGAGTACACGGGCGATAATAAGTCGCCGTGCCGTAGTGGCCTGCGGGTTGATCATCTTATAGTAGACGTCGTGGCTGAGGGCGTTGGCGATGGCCAGCAACAGACCGTCGGCGGTGGAGAGCGCGGCGGCAAGGCCGCCCGCCGCCACCAGACCTGCGATCACATACGGCAGACCCGCGATTTCCGGCATCGACAGGACGATGATGTCCTGGTTGATGACGAATTCCGCAAGCTGGAGGATGCCGTCGCTGTTGGCGTCGCGGATGGTGAGCAACCCACCGACCTGCGACCAGTTCTGCACCCAGGCCGGCAGTGACGCGATCGGCTGCCCGATCACGTTCTGATAGACCTCGAGCTTGGCAAACGCCGCATAGGCCGGGGCGGTGAAGTAGAGCAGGAAGATGAAGAAAATGCTCCAGCCCACCGACTCACGCGCCTGACGAACGTTCGGCGTCGTGAAGTAGCGCATCAGGATGTGCGGCAGCGACGCCGTACCGACCATCAGGCAGAGGATCAACGCCCAGAAGTTGTTGAACGCATCCCAGCTGAACTGACCGGCATTGTTCACAAACGCTGCCGCGTGCGGCCGAACCACGCCCAACTGCTTCTCAAGCTCGGCGATCTGCGAGAGCGCCTGGCCGTAAGTCAGTTCGGGAATGGGGATGCCGTACTTCTGGGTCGACAGCCAGATCACCGGGACAAGGTAAGCGATGATCAGGATGATGTACTGTGCCACCTGCGTCCATGTGACCGCGCGCATACCGCCCAGCATCGAGCAGACGAGGATGCCGGCAAGGCCGACAAAGATCGCCAGTTCGAACGAGATGCCAAGGAAGCGCGAGGTGATGATGCCGATGCCGAAGCACTGCGCGACGATGTAGGTAAACGAAGCCGCGAACAGCACGACGACGCCGCACATGCGGGCGGCGTGGCCCTCATAGCGGGTTCCCAGGAAGTCCGGGACCGTGAATTGGCCGAACTTGCGCAGATACGGTGCCAGAAGCACGCCCATCAGCACATACCCGCCTGTCCAGCCCAGGACATAGCCCAGGTTGGCATAGCCGGCGAGGTAGAGGCCGCCGGCCATCGAGATGAACGACGCGGCGCTCATCCAGTCGGCGCCGGTGGCCATGCCGTTGTAGAACGCCGGGACCACGCGGCCCGCGACGTAATACTCCGAGATGTCCATCGTGCGTGAAAGGATGCCGATGTAGGCGTAGACGCCGATCGTCAGGAACACGAATGCATAGCCGATGACCGTGTTCGACACGCCCATCTGCTCGAGGATTGCGAGGATGATCACGAATCCGATGAAGCCGCCGGCATATCCGCCGTAGATCTTCCCCAGATTGGCGACGAACCCGCCCTTGCCGATATCGTAAGCCATGGTTGTTTTCCCCCTTAGTCGTCTTCGGCGACGCCGAATTCTTCGTCGATCTTGTTCTGCGCGCTGGCATTCCAGAAGCACAGAACGACGAAGGCGATCAGCGAGCCCTGCGCGGCCATGTAGAAGCCGAGCGGGAAGCCGAGAATCACGATGTTATTGAGCGGGATTGCGAAGAGGTGAACGCCGAAGCTGAAAACGAACCACCAGAACATGATGGTCCACATCAGCTTGGAGGTTTTCGCCCAGTGTGCCTCTCGTTTTTCAGGTGTCAGTTGTATTGCCATTCCGAATTTCCCCCTCGGTTATGGTGAGATTGAACAATACGCATGGCACGGCCATGCGCTTGCACCCGCGGATGCGGGTGCTCCGAACCGGAGCTCGTGCTGGAGGATGTCGCCAAGCAGGCAGGACATTCCCTTCCCATATGTTGTTGGTCTTTTCGATCTGCCAACCAGCCCCAGTGTACCACCTTGGGTACCTGGGCACAATGGATAGGCTTCGGTTGTTTCCGGTCCGCCCGGTCTGTAGAAGGCATCGCATGCTTGACGCCATCTTCCGCCGCCGCCGTAATCCCGCCATCGCGACCGCAGATGCACTCGGCGCGTTTCTCGACAAGAACGCGCTGCTCATCGCGCAGAAGTCCGTCATCGGCTATTGCCAGGTGAAGACCATGCTGCCGATGCACGAGCTGATGAAGGACAAGCCCTTTGTCGATGCGTACGAGATTTCCCGTTGGGAGGCGTTCGCGGCGGTGCTGGCCGATCTTACAGTTGTAGCCGCGCAGTATCTCCGCTCGGATGCCGGCAATCGGCTGGCCGCTCTTAGTGCGGCGCTGGTCGCCCTGTACGGACGGCTGCTTGAGGCACATCCGCGTCCCGGTCATCGTGCCGATGGTTGGCAGGATGTCGTGGAGGAACTGCGCATGCGTTTTGCCGCGAGCCAGGAAACAGTGCCGCAGCCGATCGGCGAGATTGCCCGGATTTCCGCGGCGCGTCTGTTCGCGACGATGCCCATTCACGAGCGGCTGCGCGAGGCCGACCAGCCCGCCATCGAAGCCAATGTTCAGTTCATGATGGTTGGTCTGGCGCACGAATTCGAGGCCCAGTTCAACCGGTCCGCCATCGTCGCGGACCTGCTGGCCGCTCCGGTCGCCTGATTTCTCGTAAACGAATAAAGCGGACCACGAGCCGCGCAACGGCGCGACTGATGTGCGTGAGCGCCTCCGGCGGGCGAATATCCGCGTTCCCTCGTTCATGTTCCCGCTGGAATCGTTGTTTATCTGCTTGGCCCTAGCTTAAGTCCGGGCGGCAGCAGCCTCAATTGGGGTAAACCCTAATGAGGCCGGCGGGCCCCGGAGGCGTCGAGGGCCATCGATAGGCGGACAAGTTCCGCCAGCGAATGAACGCCAAGCTTCTCCATCACGCGCGCGCGATGGACTTCGACAGTCTTGATGCTGACCGCCAGTTCTTCAGCGATGATTCGGTTCGGCTTGCCGCTGACCACGCACTCCATCACCTCGCGCTCGCGCGGGGTCAGGGCCGCCAGATGGGCCAGCGTGACGTCGTTGTCCCGCCGCTGCTCCAGCGACCGGGCGCTGCGCTGCAGGCAACCGTGAATGAGGGTGACGAGCTTCTTGTAATCGAACGGCTTCACGACGAAATCGACCGCGCCGTGCTTTACGGCCGTGACAGCCTGATCGATCTGCGCGGTTCCGGAAACAAAGACGATCGGCAGATCGATGCCGCGATCATTGAGTTGTTGTTGCAGGGCCAGGCCGTTCATTCCGGCGAGCTTGAGATCGAGGACGAGGCAGCATGGGCCGGCAATGCGGAAGGCATCGAGAAATGTTTCGGCTGTGGCGAAGCGCTCCGTGCGGACGCCTTCGCGCTCCATCAGCCAGCTTAGCAGGCGACGGGTCGACGGATCGTCATCGACGACATAGACGGTTGGTTGCGGCGACGCACTGCCGGCCGTCGCGGCTACAGCCGTACTCATGGTTCCCAGCCCCCTATGCTCTTTTGCCGTATTGTGGATACTTCACATGGCAATTGGCAATAGGCTTAAAGTCTCACTGTAAGCGCTTGTCCTGTCACGGAGCTGTTGGGCGTGCCGGAACCTGTCCGCAAATCGTCGCCACCGGGTATGGCCGAACGCCAGAGTCGGTCGCAAACGGCTGTTTTCGGAAAACGCGTGGCCGACATTATGCGGCCGGGTGTTCTCACGGCGCCGGGCGACCAGCCGGTGGCGGGTGCCGTTGCCGAGATGGCGGTGACCGGGCGCACCTCCATCATCGTGATCGATCCGGCCGGACGGGCCAGCGGGATCCTGACGGAACGCGACGTGACAAGGCGGGTGGTGCCGCAGCAGGCGGGCAACGCACCGATCAGTATGGTCGCAACCTATCCGCTGCATACCGTGAGCGCCGATGAATATGTCTATCGCGCGGTTGGGCGGATGCGCCGGCTCAATCTTCGCCATCTGCCCGTGGTCGATCCGCAGGGCCGGCCAGTCGGCATGCTCGATCTGCTGGATGCCGTCGCGGTTGCGGCGGAACAGATGCTGCGGCAGATGGATGGTCTCACTGCGGACGACACATTGGACGGAATGGCAGCGACCAAGACGGCCCAGGTCGAGATTGCCGCAGAGCTTCTCGCCGACAATCTTCCGGCGCCGGATATCCAGGCGCTGATCACCGATATGAACACCGATATCCACCGCCGGGTTCTGGACGGATGTGTACGCGCCATGATCGATGCCGGCTGGGGGTCTCCGCCGGTGCCGTTCTCGCTGCTGATCATGGGATCGGGTGGGCGGGGCGAGAACTTTCTTCATCCGGATCAGGACAACGGCTTCATCCTCGCCGACTACCCCGACGATGAGCACGTTCAGATAGATCCTTATTTCATCGCTCTTGCCGAACGCTTCAACAACGATCTGGATCGTGTCGGCTTCCCGCTCTGTCGCGGTCATGTCATGGCGCGCAATCCTGTCTGGCGAAAGACCGCAAGCCAGTGGCGCGAACAGGTGTCGATCTGGGCGCGCCGCCGCAGCCCGGTCGCCATTCTCTTCGCCGACATCTTTTTTGATTTTCGCGCCGTTACTGAGCCCCTCAAGTTCGGCCTCGATCTGCGCGCGCATGTGGCGGAAGTGCTGCTTCGATATCCGGCCCTGCTATCGATGATGGCCAAAGACGAGACGAACAAGTCGGTTGCGCTTGGGTTATTCGGCAACCTCGCGAGAGATACGTCCGGTGAAAGTCCCGGACGAATCGATCTCAAGATGCGAGGCTCGTTGCCGCTGGTCGCATCGGCGCGACTCTGGGCGCTCAAGCACGGCATCGTGGAATGCGGAACGTTGGCGCGTCTCGCGGCGATTGCGGAAAAAGGCTCGATCGACCGGGACGAGGCCGACGAACTGGCCTATGCATTTCGGCAGATTTCCTTCCACCTGCTGCGTCAGCAGCTTGAGGATTACCGGGCGGGGCGCCATCCCGGCAACTTCGTCGATCCCGACAAGTTGCTGCGCCGCGAACGCGACGAGCTTCGCCATGCGCTGAAGATCATCGAGCATTTCCGCGTCGAGACGCGAGCCTCTTTTACTGGCGCGGTGTTTTAGTCGGCTACTTGGCGGCTGCGGTCTCCGCCGAGGTTTCCGGCGTGGCGAGCGGTACGGTGAACGCGAAAACCGAACCGCCACCGGGGGCGCGCTCAACCCAGATCCGGCCGCCGAAATGTTCGATGATCCGGCGTGAAATCGGCAGACCAAGACCGGATCCCTGCGGCTTGTTGGTGAGTGTGTCGCCGACCTGGCGGAATTTTTCGAAGATTATGCCACGATTCTCGGGAGCGACGCCGGGACCGTTGTCGGTCACGCGCACTTCCACCCCATAGGGTGTTTCGACAGCGGTCACGGTTACCCGCCCGGTGCGGGCCGGCGAGAATTTCACGGCATTCGAGAGCAGGTTGATCACTACCTGCATTAGCTGGTCGCGGTCGGCAAGCATCCGCGGGAGGTCCGCCGGAATGATGGCCTGGAGTTCGACCGGTTTCTCCTTGAAGATCTGGCTCACGGCGGCGACCGCATCGTCGATGACCGATTTCGGGTCGACTGGAACGATCTGCCAGTCGAAGCGCCCGGCTTCGATCTTCGCGAGGTCAAGAACCTGGTTGATCAGGCGGGTTAGGCGCTCGCTTTCCTTGGTGACGATATCGAGAAACTCGCGGCGTTGATGCTCCGGGATGTCGTTGTGGTCGCGCAGGATCTCCGAAAACGAGCGGATCGACGTGAGCGGCGTGCGCAACTCGTGGGTCACCGTTGCGAGGAACTCGTCCTTCAGCTGATCGAGTTCCTTGAGGCGCTCGTTGGCGGCACGCAGCTCCGACGAGGCGCGCTCCACCTCCAGGGATTTCTGTTCCAGCTGGCGGCTGTATTCGATGACCTGCGAGGCTTCGTCGAGGATCGCCATGACTTCGTCGAGGCCGACATTCTCGCCCTGGACGGCGGAAGCGACCATGACCCGGGCCGAAGCCGCCCCGATGGCGCCCGCGAGCAGACGCTCGGTGAACTGCAGCATGGCAGCATCGGCAACAGTCAGTTTGGCGAGGTTCAGGCCGTGGCTTTCGGCGTATTCCGCGAAGGCGCGGTCGGCGCGTTGCCGGCCGATGAAACGGACCACCAGGGCATAGAGATCGCGATAAGAGGCCTGACCGCGAAACGACCGGCCGCGATCGCCGCCGGTCGTTTCCTGGAACGCCTCGACAAACCGCGTCGCCTGGATGCGTTCGGTCGGACTCTGGTCGGTCAGCAGCGAGACGGCGACGTAGCCGCCGATATTGACCATCATGCTCCACAGCAGCGCGTGCGACAGCGGATCGAGACCTTCCAGGCCAAACAGGGCGTATGGATTGAGAAGCGCGATGCCCCACGGACCTTGGTCAAGAAAGGCTCCGGGGAGCCACCCCGAGCGGACGAATGAGGGCAGTAGCAGCGTGTAGACCCACATGCCGAATCCAAGAATCAGTCCGGTCAGCGCACCTGCCTTCGTGCCGCCACGCCAATAGATGCCGCCGATGATCGCCGGCGCAAATTGCGCGACGGCGGCGAACGACAGCAGCCCGATGGTCACCAGCGCATAGGAACCGCCGATGAAGTGGAAGTAGAGATAACCGAGGAACAGGATGAAGACGATGCTGGCGCGCCGAATGGCAATCAGCAGCCGCGTCAGATCGCCGCGCTCCGTCAGACCCAGCCATTTGATGCGCAGCAGGATCGGCATCACGAGGTCGTTGCAGACCATTGTCGAGAGCGCGATCGTCTCGACGATGACCATACCGGTGGCCGCCGACAGGCCGCCGATGAAAGCGGCCAAAGCCAGCCACGGGCTCCGTTCGAGCATCGGCAGGGTGAGAACGAACGTGTCGGGATCGATCGTGTCGCGGTCGAAGCTGAGCAGTCCTGCCAGCGCCAGCGGCAGCACGAAGATATTGATCAGCAGCAGATAGAGCGGAAAAAGCCATACCGCCTTGTCGAGGTGACGCTCATCGACATTCTCGACCACGAGGACCTGGAACTGCCGCGGCAGGAACAGGATGGCTGCCATCGAGAGCAGCGTCAGGGTGACCCAGCCGCCATAACCGCTGGCACCGACGGTGGTGAACAGCGGGGCAATGTCCGGCCGAGCTGCCGCCCTGGCGAAGATGTCGCCCAGGCCGTCGAACATCCAGTAGGTGACGAACACCCCGACCAGAAGAAAGGTGACCAGCTTGACGATCGATTCGAAGGCGATTGCCGCGACCATGCCGTCGTGGCGCTCCGTCGCATCGATATGGCGCGTTCCATAGAGCATCGCGAATGCGGCCATCAGCGCCGCTACGTAGAGTGCGGTGTCATTGATGATCGGTGTCGCGCTGTCGTCACCCGGCATGACAATGTGTGGATAGTTCGACAGGACGTGATAGCTGGCGGACACGCCTTTGAGCTGCAGGGCGATATACGGTGTGATGACGATGACCGCGATGATGGTCACCAGACCGCCCAGAAGCTGACTCTTTCCGTACCGGGAGGCGATGAGATCGGCGATCGAGGTAATACGATTGCTTTTACTGATACGCAGTATTTTGCGCATCAGCTGCCACCACAGGATGGCGACCAGTGTCGGGCCGAGATAGATGGGCAGGAAATCGATGCCGCTGGCGGCGGCGCGACCGACGCTGCCGTAGAAGGTCCATGCCGTACAATAGACGGCAATGGACAGCGCATAGACGTAGGGGCTTGCAACAACGCTGCGTCCCGCATCGGCGCGTTTATCGCCCCAATAGGCGATGGCAAACAGGATGCAGAGATAGCCGAAGGCGGCGCTGAGGATGAGCCAGGCGGGAAGCATGGGCCGCGATCAGTCGTCTGGCGTGGAGGGAAGAAGCGGATTCTGTGCAGCGTCGCGACGACGACCGCGCTCAACAGCCAGAGCCAGGAGGACGATTAGAAGCGCCCAAGCGTAAAAAAGATAAAAGTACAGAAGCGGGATGCCCAATATCAGAGCATCGACACGAAAGATCGCAAGCAGCGGCGGGCTCAACAACAGCGCGCCGAGCAGGAAGAGCGCAATCAGCCGGTCTCCGGTTTGCGAGTTCTTCACGACTGTCCCCCTGCGGCGATCGCCGCCACAGACCTAAAATTGCTCCTGCCGCAGCTTTATATCCAGCGCCATGTTGGATGCCCTAACCAGGGCGCCGATCGTGGTGATGCCGCGCGCCTCCAGCAGATCGATCAGGCGCACAAACACGCCGGCCGTTGTCATGGCGTCTCCGAGAGCCGAATGGCGTCCCGATGCGGTAATGCCAAGACGCTGTGCCAGCGTGTCGAGGTCATGGCCGGACAGCTCGGGATAGAGAAACATGGAAATCAGCATCGTATCGAGGGCCGGCATGTCGAAGCGGGGGCCGCCTTCGGATGTCTTCATCCGGATGAACTTCAGGTCGAAGGCTGCATTATGCGCAACGAGCACGGCGTCACCGACGAAACCCAGGAATTGCGGCAGGATGACCGCAGCCGGCGGGGCGTCGCGCACCATCGCATCGGTGATGCCGTGAAATCGCGATGATTCCGGCGGGATGGTGCGTCCGGGGTTGATGAGCCGGCTGAAGGTTTCGCCCGTCAGGAGCCGACCGTTGACGACGCGGACCGCGCCCAGCGCGACCATTTCATCGCCCTGCGACGGGCGAAGGCCGGTGGTTTCCGTATCGAAGACAACATAGGGGACGCTTCTTAGAGACTGATGTTCGAGCCGATCGCTTGCCGGCGTGATCCGAGTGGTTTCGAAATCATAGAATTCCGGCCGTGGCGGCAGCGGCGTTCGCTGAGGCGTGAACTGTATACGGGTCGGTGCGGGCAGCGGCAGGCGCAATGCTGCGCGTCCGGCGCCTTCCAACGCGCGGCTCCAAATGTCGCTGTCGTGACGCTGCAGGACGTCACCCAAGGTCGCGGCGCCAGGGGCACCCTGCATCGGCTCAATGGTCCACGTATCGATGATGCCCGCCGGCACCGGCGCGCCATCCCACGAAATTTCGATATAGATGCGGCGATCACTGAGCAGCGCCTCTGCATCGTACTGGCGCCTCCCGGTGGCGGCGACCAGCAGCAGCAGGAGCCGCTCGAGGGCGATCACCAGGGAATGGCTGTCGCCATGCAGCCAGAGTGGCAGGCCGACCATCGTGACGGCCGGTCCGGCTGTATCCCGCAGACGACGGATGACGCAGTTCAGGAGATCGACGGAATGAATATCGGTCAGCGGCCAATGGCTGGCGGTAAGGGTGCGTCTGTCGCGCTCTATGGCTTCAAGATTGCGTCCGAGCGCCTCCGCCTCGCGGAGAATGACCTGTTCGAAGGCTTGGCGTTTCTCGGGTTCGATATCGGCAAAGCCCGTCAGCGTTTCCGCGGCGGCCTGCAGATTGGCGATCGGAGAGCGCATCCCGTCGGTTGCCGTACGCAGCAACCGATCGCGGCGGTCAAGATCGGTGAGTTCGGTTGTCGCATCGCTTAGCGTCAGTATATAGCCTGTGGGTTTGTCGTCGACGGACAGCAACGTCATTCTCGCGCGGAGAAGGGCTCGCGCATCTGGCGTAGCGCAGACCAGGGCCTCGGTTGCATTGCCCGTTGTCGGTTCGCGATGGGTGAGCCGGTCCAGGGTGTGGCGGATCGGCTCGTCGGTGACGAATGCGAAAAGCGATCTGCCCAGGCCGAAATCGGCTGGCCGGTTCAGTTGCGCGAACGCCACCTGATTGTAGAGCAGGATGCGATGATCGAGACTGCACACCACGACCCCGGTGCTGAGATCGCGCAGGATCGTTTCCAAAAGACTTTTTTGTTCCTCGGCCTTTGCGGTGGCGGCGGCGACGGCGCCCTCGGTATTGCGACGCGCGGTGGTCACGCGGCCGATCAGGTCGTTCACCAGCTGCGGTAGCGGTGCGAATACCGGGTAGCGCTGCGGCGGGATATTGCTCTCGCGGCCTGCCTCGGACAAAAAGCGGATTTCGGCTGTCATCCTGTGGAGCGGCCGGATCAGCATGTGATTGACGGCAAGCCATGCGAGAAGCGCGAGCAGTACCAGCGCGGCGAAGCCAGCAGACAGCAAACCGGTGCGACCGCTTCCACCCTCGGCCGGCGTCAGGGCAGCGAAGCCGGCGAAGGCGGCGCCAGCCAGACAGAATATGGCGCCAAGAACGAAAGCGATCCGCCGCTGGAGGCCTTTCTGCTGCCGTACCAGAGCGGACAGGGGCATGGCTGGTCTATACGGGCGCGGTGTCGAGCAGGCGCTTCACCCGCTCGACCAGTTCACGGGTCGAAAACGGCTTGGTGATGTATTCATCCGCTCCCATCGCCAGACCTTTTTCCTGTTCGATGTCGCGGCTCTTCGCGGTGAGCATGATGATTTTGATCTCGCGACCGCCGGGTTCTCTGCGGATGGTTTGGCAGACATCGTAACCATTGCGGCCAGGCAGCATGACATCGAGGACGACGAGATCCGGCGCCTTCTCGGCGACCGCACGCAGAGCCGCCTCGCCATCGCGTGCAACACGCACGTCATATCCCGCCTGCTTGAGGAGGAATTCGATGGACAGGACGATGTTCGGCTCGTCGTCGACCACCAGGATCGACCGTTTCATGGTGCCCTCCCTAAGGCCGGGGACGCAGGCCCCGGGACTCTCAGTTCAACAGGCTGAAGCTTAGCGCCGGGCGATCCTTATTGCCACGGTGCTAAGCTCTGATGTTCAGAATTTTGCCATTGCCGTCAGCCACACTTCGCGCCCACGCAGCGGTGCTTCGTTTTTGAGAAAGGAAACATGATTGCGGCCTTCCTCGTCAGTCAGGTTGCGGCCTTTCAGACCGACGGCGAGGGTCTTGCTGTCGGGGATGGGGAAATATGTCACCGCGGCGTTGAGCAACGTATAGCCGTTGGTTGTCGTCTCATTGACCGAGACACGATCCTGCTTGCTCGCGCCTTCGACCTCCAGGCGGAGGCCGATTGTATCGCCATCGGCGTTGAGACCGGCGGTATAGCCGAGCGGCGGGATGCGCGGCAGCGGCCGGTTGTTGGTGCGGTCTTCGGCGATCACATAGTCGATCACGCCGTCGATACTGTAGACGAAACCGCGATGCCCGAAGAATCGCCATCCGGCCTCGATCTCCGCCCCGCGGAACTCCGCGCGAGTCTGGGAGAACCGAAGCACCGGCAGGTCGTCCTGAGTTTCGCCTGTGAACTGCTCGCTGATGAAGTCGCGGAATGTCGTGCGATAGATGCTGACGCCACCGGTGAGGTCCCCCTTACGCTTGCGGAACGCCAGCTCGGTGTTTACTGCGATCTCTTTTCGCAGGTTGGAATCGCCGATTTCGAAGGTTCGTGTCGCATCGTGGGGACCATTCGAGAACAGCTCCTCGGCGCTCGGCAGTCGCTCCGTACGTGACGCCGAAAATCCGAGCGAATAGGTGTCGTCGAAGCGGAAGGTGGCGCTTCCCGATGCGTTGCGGCCGCTGAATTTGCGCTCGCGTTCGGGCGAGGTCGCAGCAACCTGTTGGCGTTCAACGCGACCACCACCTGCGAACAGCCAGGGGCCCATCTCGTAGGTCTCGACAAGGAACAGCGCACTGGTATCGGTGACATTCGGAGGAAGGAATGCTTCGTCGCCCAAGACTTGCATGTCCCGCTGACCGGCCTGCACACCAAAGACCCCTTTCAGGTCGCCGATCGGCGCGTGTAGGAACTCGCCGCGACCTTCCCAGCTCTTGCTGAAAAATGAGCTTCTGATGGCGCTCCCCGAGCGCTCATCGTGGCGATAGTCCCCATATCCCAGCTTTACGCGGACTTCATCGAGAAAGCCGACCGGCTCGTAGACGCCGCCTTTGAAATCATAGCGGTTCTGATGCATGTCGATGCTGGTCGCATTGGCGGTCACATTGCCCGGCACGGCATAGGTGCTGTTGAGCTGGGACATCGCCGCGCCGCCGTAGCCGCGATCGCCGATGACGCTGCTGCCAAGCGATCCGCCCCGCGTTCCCACGAAGCTGTTGCGCACGCGCCCCTTGATCCCGGCGTTCCGGGCGGCGTCGCTGGAGAAGCCATTGGCCTTGTAGTCATCCGCCTCATACGAGAAGCCCTCGGCATGGACCGCCGCATTGGAGCCGATGGCTCCGGTTGCGCTGCTGAATGCCGCAAGGTCGCGGACGCGCGCGCCGTATTCCATCCTTGTGGTGCTTTCGAAGCCGCCCTTGGGCATGACCTCGGGGATGCGGTCATCGATCGTGTTGACCACGCCGCCCACTGCCGAGCTGCCATAAAGAAGGGTGGCGGGACCGCGCAGCACCTCGATCCGCTTCGCCCCGGCGGCAGGGGTCGCGACCTGATGATCCGGACTTGTCACGGAGACGTCGAAGGAATCCATGCCGTTGCTCAGTGTGCGCACGCGGCCCCCGCCGAGACCGCGGATCACGGGGCGGCTGGCGCCGGCGCCGAACTGCGTGGACGAGACACCCGGCAGCTTGTCGAGAGTTTCGCCAATCGTGACGCCCCGCAGTCGATCAAGCGTATTACCTTCGATCACCGAAGATCCTTCAGGCATTGAGGCACGGTCGACGCCGAGCGGCGAGGCCGTGACGACGACGGCATCGAGATTGATCACAGGCGAAGTGGATGGCGTCTGCGCTTCGGCGCTACCTGCCATCGCAAGAATACCGCTGCCCATCAGCGCTGTGAGCGCGTGCCGCTTAAATCTCATACCCGTGACCCCTTGGAATGTTATACTAGATCGAATGTTATAATATATCAATTACGAGATTGGTGCTGTTCCTGCAACCGCAAAAATCCACCGCGAAAATGTCGACACGCGTTCTTTCCGACCCGCCGTTGCTGTCCAGGCGGACCAGATTTTCACTGGCCGCCAGCCTCTGCTGCATGTCCTTGCGGCACTGCTGGTCGTGATGATGTGGCGGCCGGCACAGGACAATGTGCGGACGGTTACCGCCGAACTGGTCCTGATTGAAACTGTCGCCGCGTCGCCACCGGCGCCTTCTGCTGCACCTCACGTCCCGGAACCCGCCGCTGAACCGCCTGCCGCAGTTGAGCCACCCGCCATTCCGCGGCCGGTTCCCGAGCCGCAGCTTGTGGAACAAACGCCTGTTATCCCCGAACCTGCGCCAAAGCCGCGAGTCACCACCGTACAGCCGCGCCCTCGGCCGATGACGCCAATGACCCTGCCGCGCGAGGCGCTTCCGGTGGAGCCAGGCCCGAGCGGCGCGGCTCCTGGGATGGGCGTTCCAGCGGCCGTACAGGAAGCCACCACTGCCGTTGCACCGCCGGCCGCTGCGGCTCAGGAAAGCGCGGCGGGCGATCGTGAATATCTGCGGGCGCTGATGGAGCGGCTGCGCCGCTATCAGACCTATCCCCGGGCGGCCCGTAGCCGTCGCATCGAGGGCCAGGTCGTCGTGCAGCTCACGGTGACCCCCGAGGGGCAACTCGCTGCGGTCGGCATTGCGCGAACGAGCGGCAGCGATCTACTCGACGACGCGGCGCTCAAGATGGTCCGGCAGGCAACACCGCTACCGCCGTTGCCTCCGTCGTCGCGCGGCCGGGCGGTGACGCTGGCGGTGCCGATCATCTTCAGCCTCGACTCAGCATCCTGATACGCGGCGAACGGCCGCAAGCTGCGTTGCCCCCGCGAGCCGGCTGAGGTAGAAGCCCTCACGCCGCGCGGTTTCCGCGCCAATTACCCCCAAGGATTTCGAATGGCTGCGTATCAGTACATCTATGTGATGAAGGGTCTCAGCAAGGCCTTCCCGGGCGGGAAGAAGGTGCTGGACGACATCTGGCTGTCCTTCCTGCCGGGGGCGAAGATCGGCGTTCTGGGCCTCAACGGGTCCGGCAAGTCGACCCTGATGAAGATCATGGCCGGCCTGGATAAGGATTTTGGCGGCGAGGCTTGGGCGGCCGATGGCGTGCGGGTGGGTTATCTCCATCAGGAGCCGCAGCTCGACCCCACCAAGACGGTTCAGGAAAACGTCATGGAGGCGCTGGCGCCGATCAAGGCGATGGTCGACCGTTTCGACGAGGTCAGCAACAAGCTGGGCGAAGTCACCGACGACGACGAGATGAACGCCCTGCTGGCCGAGCAGGGGGAACTGCAGGAGAAGATCGACGCGGCCAACGCGTGGGAGCTGCAGCGGACGGTCGAAATCGCGATGGACGCGCTTCGCTGCCCGCCGGGCGATGCGGATGTGGCCAAGTTGTCGGGCGGTGAGCGCCGCCGCGTGGCGCTGTGCCGGCTGTTGCTGGAGAAGCCCGACATGCTTCTGCTCGACGAGCCGACCAACCATCTCGACGCGGAATCCGTCGCGTGGCTTGAGCGTTTTCTCCACGAATATCCGGGCACGGTCGTTGCCGTGACTCACGATCGCTACTTCCTCGATAACGTTGCGGGATGGATTCTCGAACTCGATCGGGGTCGTGGCATTCCCTGGGAAGGCAATTACACGTCCTGGCTTGAGCAGAAGCAGAAGCGGCTGGTTCAGGAGGAGAAGCAGGAAAGCGCCCGTCAGCGGACCCTCGACCGCGAACTCGAATGGGTTCGCCAGAGTCCCCGCGCCCGCCAGGCAAAGAGCAAGGCGCGCATTACCGCCTTTGAAAATCTGGTTGCCGAGGAAAAGGCGCGCACGAACGACGACATCGCGATCCATATCGCGCCCGGTCCGCGTCTGGGCAACGTCGTCATCGAGGCCGAGCATCTGCGCAAGGGCTTTGGGAACAACCTGCTGATCGAAGATCTCAATTTCCGCTTGCCGCCGGGTGGTATCGTCGGCGTGATCGGCCCGAACGGCGCCGGCAAGACGACCTTGTTCCGCATGATTGTCGGGCAGGAAAAGCCCGATGGCGGCACGTTCAAGGTCGGCGAGACCGTCCAGCTCGGTTATGTCGACCAGTCACGCGATGCGCTCGGCGACGACAAGTCGGTGTTTGAGGAAATTTCCGGTGGCGCCGAAATCCTCGAGATCGGCTCCCGCAAGATGCCGTACCGCGCCTACGTCTCCAGCTTCAACTTCAAGGGGCCGGACCAGCAGAAGAAAGTCGGCCAGCTCTCAGGCGGCGAACGCAACCGCGTTCATCTCGCCAAGATGCTGAAAAAGGCGTCGAACCTGCTGCTGCTCGATGAGCCGACCAACGATCTCGACGTCGACACGCTGCGGGCGCTCGAAGAAGGTCTGCTGTCATTCCCGGGTTGCGCCGTGGTGATCAGCCATGACCGCTGGTTCCTCGACCGCATCGCGACGCACATCTTGGCCTTCGAAGGTGACAGCCAGGTCGTATGGTTCGAAGGCAACTACCAGGATTACGAGGCAGATCGCAGGCGCCGCCTGGGTGCGGAAGCCGATCAGCCGCACCGCATCAAGTACAAGAAACTGACGCACTGAGCGCCAGACAATGATCGGGTTCGAAACGGGGCGGGGTAAACCCGCCCCGGTTAGCGTGCTTGCGCCGTGCGAATCTTGTCGCGCAGGATGTTAAGGAGGCCTTCGACCTTGCCGCCATTGCGCTGGATGACGGACGAAAATTCGTCGCGTTGCGTCACGCTCATGCTGATGCCTTCGACGACGACATCGACGACCTTGTAGTTCGCGCCTTCAGGACGCAGCTTCCATTCGACCTTGACCGGGGGGCCGCTGGGGCGAACGAGATCTGAAAATACGGTGACTTGGTTGTCCGGGGACGGGCGGGTCATCGTGAACCGCATGTTCTCTCCGGAATACTCGCCGAACCGGTGAGCATAGCTCTGGACGATGTAATCCTCGAACAGTCGCAGGAATTCGGTGCGTTCTTCTTCTGACGCCGTGCGCCAGAAGCGGCCCAGTACAAAGCGGCCGATGAACGGCACGTCGAAGCCTTCGCTCAGCATTTGCCGGAAGCGCGCGGCGCGGTCGGATGCGGTAAGTTGCCTGTCGGCCAGACCGGCGATGGCCTTGTCGGCCATGCCGACGAGGAAGTCGATCGCCTCGCGATTTTCGGCCTGGCGCGTCTGATTGGCCGGCATCACCGGAGACTGGGCGACCGCCACTGTGCCGGCGGTCACAAGAACCATCCCGGCCATCACGAGCGCGGCAGCAAAACGAGCGCCGGCCATTGGATTATTTCCCGTTGGGCGGAGTCTGAATGAGTCGCGGCCCGGGATCGGACGACTCTTCGCCGCGATTTTGGATCTGCGCGTTGCGGCGCTGGCGATAAACGCTGCGAACCGTCGCGTAGAAATCGGCCGACTGCCGCTTGAGATCGGTGATGACCTGATCGTTGCGGGCGCGACTGTCGATGGCCGTGATACCGCCGCGGGCCATGGGGACCCAATCCGCATCGTTGTTACGGGCAACGATGTTCAACGGGTCGAGATACGCATCGCCGACCAGGCCAATGGCATCGCGCGGGTTGGATGGACCAAAGATCGGCAGGACGAGATAGGGACCTTCGGGGATGCCCATGACGCTCAGCGTCTGGCCCAGGTCTTCCTCGTGAATCGGGAAGCCCCAGCCGGTTGCGACGTCAAAGATACCGAGCACGCCGACGGTCGAGTTGATGACGAACCGGGCCAGCGCCACGTAGGAGCGGTCCGGGCGGCCCTGGAAGAAATCGTTGATGGCGGTCCACGGCATGCGCAGGTTCGAGAGCGCACGATGGATGCCGTCTTGGGCCACCTGCGGCAGGGCGGCCTGATACATGGCCGAGTACGGCTTCAGAAAGAATTCGTCGAGGAAATTGTTTACCTCGAAGATGTAGCGGTTGGTCGGCTCAAACGGATCGTTGGTTTCCTCGACCTGCGCAATCTTGTCGGGTGAGTCGAGAACGACACAGCCCGAGGTCCACAGCAGAGCCGTGAAAGCGAGGGCCAGAAAACCACTGCGACGAACTGTGCTGGACATCTGTGCGTCTACCTAACCGTTTTTTCTTTTCCGACCACTCAATCCGGCGCTCTCCACCCGACGCGCTCTGAGAGGCGCGGACGGAGCCGAAGGTCGCATACGGCGCAGTAAGGCCGCTACCCTACAAAAGCCGTATGCCAAGGCATCCAGACTATGGGGTAATTCCCTACCAAATTCTTGAAGGGACCCCCCGAGTCCGATTAGCCAATGGTAGGTAGCACACGGTGTCAGGGCTCCGCCAGACGACTCCCTGAACGCCACTCGTTAATGCCGAGACGATGTTGCAAAAAAACCTCACGGCTCGCAGCCTTTAACACGCGGCGACCTACAGGTGTATCTAAAATTAACAATCTCTAATATATGAGCCTGAATCGATGAAAGAGACCTTCAGACCTGGTCTGACCCATACTCTCAAGTTCACGGTCCCGGAGGAGAAGACGGTGCCCCACCTCTTCCCTGAATCTCCCGGTTTCGCGGCGATGCCGAAGGTGCTGGCGACCGGTTACATGGTCGGCCTGTTCGAATGGGCCTGTATCGAACTGATGGCGCCGCATCTCGACTAGGGGGAAGGGAGCCTTGGGGTTCATGTCGATTTCAGCCACAGCGCGGCCACCCCGCCCGGCCTGACTGTGACAGTCACGGCGATCTGTACGAAGGTCGAGGGGCGTTTCCTGGAATTTGATGTGAGAGGCCATGACGGCGTCGACGAGATCGGCGGCGGCCGTCATCGGCGCGCGGTCGTGCGCTGGGACAAGTTCAACGAACGGGTGACTAAAAAGAAGGCTGCGCGCGGCTAGCGCTCATGCTCAAGACCATCATTTAATTGAGGTCATTCGCGACTTTCGAACGCAGAAGTTGCCATGGTAAATTTCCGACCATGCTAGCGCCTTCTCTTTTTCGCACGGTGCTTCTGACGACGCTCCTTGCGCTCGCCGCCTGCGATCAGGCTCCCAACGCCGCATCCGCACCGCCACCGCCGCCGCCCGTCACTGTGGCAAAGCCCGTGGTGAAGGAGATCGTGGAATGGGATGAGTTCACCGGGCGCTTTGAGGCAGTCGGCGCGGTGGAAATCCGGGCCCGCGTCGGCGGCTATCTCGAGACCGCGTCTTTTACCGAAGGTTCGCTGGTCAGGCAGGGCGACGTCTTGTTCGTCATCGATCGCCGGACGTTCCGCGCGGCACTCGCGCAGGCCGAAGCCAGCGTCGTTTCGGCGCGCACCACGGTCGATCTCACGAAGGTGGAGCTCGACCGCGCCGAGCGGCTGATGCGCACCGGCAATACCTCGGAGCAGACGCTGGATAACCGGCGGCAGCAATTCGGCGCGGCGCAGGCCAATCTCGATGGCGCCCGCGCAGCGGCCGAGCAGGCACGGCTCAATCTCGGCTTCGCCGAGATCAAGGCGCCGATCGGGGGGCGCATCAGCCGCAAGCTAGTGACCGAAGGCAACCTCATCCAGGCGGACGGCACGCTGCTCACCACGATCGTGTCGCTCGACCCGATCTATTTCTATTTCGACGTCGATGAACGCTCCTACCTTGCCTATGTGCGGGCCGCGCGAGACGCCAATCCGACAGTACAAAGCGTCATTGGCCAGGAAGTGACGGTTACGCTGCCTGATGAACGCGGGTCGAAGCGCAAAGGGCGGATCGATTTTGTCGACAATCGGATCGATCCTGCGACCGGCACCATGCGATTGCGCGCGGTGTTTGAAAACAATGACCTCTACCTGGTGCCGGGACTGTTCGCGCGCATCCAGATTCAGGGCAGCCCGTCTTATCGCGCAGTTTTGATCCCCGATGAAGCGGTCGGCGCCGATCAGGATCGGCGCATCGTGTTCGCCGTCGGTGCCGACGGCACGGTCACGCCGCAGGTCATCCGGCCGGGCCCGCGCATCGACGGCTACCGCGTCGTGCGGCAGGGCCTGACGGGCGACGAGACGATTGTCATCAGCGGTCTCATGCGTGTGAGACCGGGCGGTAAGGTGACCCCTCAGCTGACTACGCTGCCGCCGCAGCGTTGAGCGTCCCGTGAGGTTTCCCCATTTTTTCATCGACCGGCCGATCTTTGCGGCCGTGCTGTCGATCGTCATCGTCATCATCGGCGGCATTGCCTTCTTCGCGCTGCCGGTTTCGCAATATCCTGAGGTCGCGCCTCCCTCGATCGTCGTTCGCGCGGCCTATCCCGGCGCCGATGCCGAAACGGTTGCGGCCACGGTGGCGACGCCGTTGGAGCAGGAGGTCAATGGCGTGGAGGACATGCTCTATATGTCCTCGTACTCCACCGATGACGGCAATTACGCGCTGACCGTCACGTTCAAGATCGGCACCGACCTCAACCTTGCGCAGGTCCTGGTGCAGAACCGCGTGGCTGTCGCGCAGGCCCGCATGCCGCAGGAGGTCCAGCGTCTTGGCGTCACGACACGCAAAAGCTCGCCGGACCTGATGATGGTCGTCCACATGCTGTCACCGGACGACACGTTCGACCAGCGCTATGTGACCGCCTATGCGCAGAACCGGGTGCGCGATGTCCTGCTGCGGCTCGATGGTGTCGGTGATATTCAGCTGTTTGGGTCACGTGAATATTCGCTGCGCGTGTGGCTGGATCCGGACAAGCTCTCCTCTTACGGTCTTACGTCAGGCGATGTCGTGGCTGCCCTGCGCGAGCAGAACGTGCAGGTCACCGGCGGCAGCCTGGGCCAGCAGCCCGCGCCGACGGACAATGCGTTCCAGATTGCCATCACGACCCAGGGACGTTTCGAGGATCCGCGTCAGTTCCGGCAGATCATCGTGAAGTCGGCTTCGGACGGCCGCCTTGTGCGGGTTCAGGACGTCGCCAAGGTGGAGCTGGGTGCGCGCGACTATCTTACAAACAGCTATCTCAACGGTCAGCCAGCCGTAGCGATCGGAATTTTCCAGCGACCCGGCACCAACGCGCTACAGGCCGCCGACACGATCATCAAGACAATGGCGCAGTTGAGCCGCGACTTCCCGCAGGGGCTCGAATACCGGATTGTTTACAACCCGACGGAATTCATTGCGGCCTCCATCAAGGCCGTTGAAAAGACGATCTATGAAGCGATTGCGCTGGTGGTGCTGGTTATCATCGTGTTCCTACATTCCTGGCGCCCGTCGCTGATTCCGATCGTGTCGATCCCGGTGTCGCTGATCGGTACGTTTGCGGTCATGGCGGCGCTGGGATTCTCGTTGAACACGCTGTCGCTGTTCGGCCTGGTGCTGGCCATCGGCATCGTCGTCGACGACGCCATCGTGGTGGTCGAGAATGTCGAGCGGAACATCGCGCTCGGCATGTCGCCGAGAGACGCCGCGCATGAAACCATGGATGAGGTTGGCACGGCGCTGATTGCAATCGCGCTGGTTCTTGGCGCCGTGTTTATTCCGACGGCGTTCATCCCGGGCCTGTCGGGGCAGTTCTATCGCCAGTTCGCGCTGACGATCGCGGTCTCCACGGCGATTTCCGCATTTGTATCGCTGACCCTGTCGCCGGCGCTGGCGGCGCTGGTCCTGAAGCCGCATGGTCATGCTGCGCCCCGGTCCTTTATCGGCCGGTTCGGCAACTGGTTCTCCGGCGGGTTCAATCGCGGTTTTGACCGGATGAGCGGTGGATATGCATCGGCGGTCGGCGGTGTCGCGCGCCGCAAAGGCCTCATGCTGCTGGTCTACGCAGGCTTGGCCGGCGCAACGGTCTATGCGGTCGAACGGGTGCCGGCCGGTTTCATTCCGCAACTCGATCAGGGCTACGCGATCGTCGTGGTCCAGTTGCCTGATGGCGCATCATTGACGCGCACCGATGCGGTCACGCGCCGTGTTTCGGAGATCATGAGCGCGACGCCGGGCGTCAGGGATTCGGTCGCGTTTGCCGGGCTTGCCGGCGCGACCTTCACCAATGCCAGCAATGCGGCTGTGGTGTTTGCCTCATTTCATCCCTTCGAGGAGCGGATCAAGGCCGGGCAATCCGCAAATT
The DNA here is from genome assembly GCA_965279355.1 of Alphaproteobacteria bacterium. GTDB lineage: Bacteria > Pseudomonadota > Alphaproteobacteria > CACIAM-22H2 > CACIAM-22H2. The sequence continues at coordinate 4,252,290 of OZ257155.1, forward strand.
CGATCGTGCGCGACCTGTTCATCCGCATGCAGGCTGTGCAGGAGGCGTTCATCATTGCGATCCCGCCGCCACCGGTACAGGGCATTGGCAATGCAGGCGGTTTCAAGATGCTGACGGAGGATCGCACCGGGGCTGGCGTCCGCCAGCTGCTAGCCGCGACCAACGAGCTGATTGGTCGGGCGCGGCAGACCCCGGGTCTGACCGGCATTTTCACGACGCTGAGCGCCAGCACGCCCGGTATCTTTCTTGAGATCGACCGCACCAAGGCGCAGATGCTCGATGTTCCGATTTCGAACATCTTCGAGGCGCTTCAGGTCAATCTCGGCTCGGCCTATGTAAACGACTTCAACGCATTCGGGCGCGTTTATCAGGTTCGTGCCCAGGCGGATCAGGCATTCCGCCTGGATCGACAGGATGTCGCGCAGCTCAAAGTGAAGAGCGCGACCGGGGCGCTCGTACCTCTGGGCACCGTGGTGAATATCCGTGACACGGCCGGACCCAGCCTTGTGCAGCGCTTCAATATGTACACCGCGATCCCGGTGCAGGGGACGCCGACGCCCGGCACGTCGTCCGGTCAGGCGCTGGATCTGATGGAGCGGCTTGCCGGAGAGACGTTGCCGCAGGGCATGTCGTTCGAGTGGACGGAGCTTGCGTTCCAGGAACGCGCAACCGGCAGTACGGCGATTTATATCTTCGGGCTGTCGGTGCTGTTCGTCTTTCTGGTGCTGGCAGCCCAATATGAGAGCTGGGGATTGCCGCTGGCGATCATTCTCATCGTGCCGATGAGCGTGCTGTCGGCGATGATCGGCGTGATGACGCGGGGTCTCGACAATAACGTGCTGGTTCAGATCGGCCTTGTCGTGCTGGTCGGCCTTGCCGCGAAGAACGCGATTCTGATTGTGGAATTCGCGCGCCAGAACGAACTCGACAAGAAAAGTCCGGTGGAGGCAGTGGTCGATGCCTGCCGCCAGCGCCTTCGGCCGATTCTTATGACGAGCTTTGCCTTCCTGCTCGGTGTCGTGCCACTGGTCATCGCAACAGGTCCGGGCTCGGAGATGCAGCAGTCGCTGGGTACGGCGGTGTTTGCCGGAATGCTCGGCGTGACGATCTTCGGCCTCTTTCTGACACCCGTATTTTTCGTTGCGATCCGAGCGCTGACCCTGAGTTTTGGCCGACGCCCACGCGCTGCCGCTGACGCTGACGCCAGTCCTGCCAAATGACCTCTTTTCGCACAGCCTAGGGTCCTACCCCGACGGAGATAGGGTGAGTACCCGATAGCTCACCCGGGTAAGAATCGGCGAAGAGTGTCGTGTTTCGTTCACTAACGAACATGCGGGGCGGCTTGGAAACCAAGGATCAGATTACGCGTTATCGCGCCATCGCGGAGCGTATGCGAGGCAGCGCCGTCAACGCCGCCGATTCGACCATCAGGCAGCAATATCTCGACCTGGCAGTCCAGTACGAACAGCTGGCGGACGATGTCGCGAAATCGCGACAGAATGTGGGCGACTGAATCGCTAGTTCGCTAGGCATGCGGAGCTAAATAGCGGAGCAAGGGCTGACCGCTGCAAGGGGACTATAGAAGTGGCCGGCTCAAAACCATCCTTGTCCGATCGCGAGCGGATGATCCTCGTGGCACTTACACGCGGCCTGTCGAATCCCCAGATCGGGCGCGAACTTGGAATTTCAGCCGGCACCGTAAAGGTCCACCTGAAGTCCATTTTCCGGAAGCTCGGCGCGATCAACCGGGTCCAGGCCGCGACCTGGGCGATCCGTAATCTGCCCAAAGCGACGCACACCCTGCGCCTCGCCCGGACGGCGCCCAAAGCCAGGAAGGCGGATCGCTGAGCGGCGGGAGCCTATTCCGGCTGGGGCTGTCCCCATTGCGGTTTGCAGAGATGTTTGCGAACGGCGTCGATCTGTGGACCCACAAGATCGACGGCGCCCCGCAAGTCCTCTTCGCTACAGCCCAGTGTCGTCGCCCAGTGAAAGCGCTCGCCCTCGTGGTCGATATTGATGCGTGTTTCGTCGAGCGGAATTTTCTGCGCCACGGTGGATCTCCTCTTGGAGAGTCAACCGCGCTTGCCGCGGGAGGTTCCGCCGTTCGCCCGTCGCCCACTATGGAGATACCGCCCGGCTCCAGCGTCTCCATATCTCCCGGAGCGCGCGTTCGAAATAGCGTGACGTGGCGGGTCCGTTACACAGTATTGAGTCGCTGACGGTCTGCCGTAGCGTTTGACGCAATTGCTGCAGCCTCGTCCGATCTTCCGCCAGTGCCCTGGCAATCGCGATGTAGGAGTCAGGCGTGGATGCGGTGAGCGAGCCAAGACCGACTTTCTGCAGCATCGAGGCTGTCCATCGCCCCATGAAGGTTGGGGTTGAAAGCGTCACCACCGGTACGCCCATCCACAGGGCTTCGAATGTTGTGGTGGACCCTGTGAAGGGAAACGTGTCGAGGGCGATGTCGACATCCTGGTAATGAAGCAGATGATCGGCGGTCAGGGCGCGCATTTCGTGGCCGAAATCGACGGCGTCCGCGGGTGCGCCGGTTTTCTGCAGAATCCGCTCCTGCTGCGACTTGTTTGAAAAGAAATTCTTGTAGCTGATCTTTAGCCGCGAGCCGGGGACCGCGCGGAGCACATCGCCCCACAGGCGCAGGACCTCGTCATTGATCTTCGCGGGATTGTTGAAGCTGCCGAATGTGATCCTGCCGGTAGCAAGGCATGGCGGTGGCGCCAGAGGGGGCGATTCGGAGATGGGAGCGTGGACGTAGAAATTCGGCAGCCGCAACAGCCGCTCTGAAAATTTCTCAGGGCTATGCCGGGGCGCCATGAACCGATCGGCGACGAAATAGTCCATCCCGGGAATGCCACAGGTTGCCGCATCGAAGAGGCTGACCTGCACCGGAGCCGGACGCCAGACAGCGACCTGGGGGCGGTTCCGGTCAAACCGTCCGGCGAGATAAATCATGACGTCGATGCCATCGGCGCGAATGCGCTGTGCGACCTGCTCGTCGCTCTGTCCGTCTACGGGCCGCCATTCATCGGCCATCTCTTTCAGCCGGAGGGTGACGGGATCCGGCTTTGGCACATCGGCGTAGAGAGTGACGTGGAAGTTCCTGCGATCGCGATGCCTCAGCAGGAGCTCGAGATTGCGCGCGACCGGATGGCTGTAAAAATCGGAAGACAGATAGCCGATCCGCAGCTTGCGGTCGGGATCGCGGTTGCGGTTGTCGGCCGGCATTGGCCGTCCGCGTTCCGCCATCGCCTGGCCGAAGGCTTCATGATCCTTCCAGCGGTCTTCCGCCGACAGGGTGGGATCGTAGAGAAGCATGGACAGAAGATTGCGATAGGCGCCGACCCGGGTGCCCTGATCGAGATCGATGGCTTTCTGATAGGCCGCCCGGGCTTCCGGAAAGTCGCAGAGGGCACGCAGGGCCACGCCGAGATTTCCCCAGGCGCCTGCCAGATTGGGAGCGAGGGTGAGCACCTGCCTGTAAGTGGAGATCGCCAGGTCGTGCTGCCCCAGATTCCACAGGGAAAGCCCTTGGTTGTTCAGTGTCTTCGGATCGGCACCGGCCTGCCCCGAAGCCAGGGATTGTTCCGTTGTCGCAAGTGCTTCGTCGCGTCTGCCAAGCGCTAGGTATGCCTGGCTCAGCTGGGCCATGGCGCCCGGATGGTTCGGGCGTTTCTCCAGCATGCGCTTGATTAGGTCGACGGCGTCCTGCGCGCGGCCCTGGCGAAGACGAATGACGCCCAACACGTACAGCCCTTCCGGATGGTTGGGCATGCTGCGCAGCATGGTCTGACAAAGGCGATCCGCTTCCGCGAGTTTGCCCTTGTTCATCACATTGATGGCCTGCTGCAAAAGCGCAGGCGTGCCGCTTCGGGAAGGGGGAGGCATGGGGCTCCGGTCGACCGAGTCTCGATGCCGATTGTGGACCGGCGACCGTCCTGCTTCCAGCGGCGTGCTCAGAACGTCGATTTCAGCTTCAGATGGTCCAGGCGGTCGATCGACTTGATGTCGATCCGTTTCATCTCGTTGTCCTGGAGGACTTCGAGGCGGATCGTGGCGCCGGCTTTTCCCTGTGCCCAGAGCTTGCGATAGAAGTCGCCGAGATTGCTGGGTGATTGCCCCTTGACCCCCACAATCACGTCCCCGCGCTTCAGCCCGGCTTTTTCGGCGGGACCGTCCGGCGTCACGCGGCTGACAAACAAACGACCGCCGAGTTCATCCGTGTTGAGGCCGAGCCAGGGCTGCATCGGGCCTGCCGGACGCCCATCGGTAATGAGATCCCCCAGGATCGGCGGCAGCATGTCGATCGGGACAAACATGTTGCCGGGGAAATGCGTGTTCTTGCCGGTGGCGTCGCCGACGATCAGCGAGCCGACGCCCACCAGCCGACCCTTCTGGTTCAGCAGGGCGGCGCCGCTCCATTGCGGGTGCGGTGGGGCGGTGAAGATTGCGTCGTTGATGAGGTATTCCCAGTTGCCGGCAAATTCCCGTTTGACGACGACGAAGGCCGGCGCCGCCATCGTCGGACCGCCGAAGCTGGCGATCATCACCGGATCCTTGTCCTTCAGCTCGGCCGATTTACCGAGCGCGATCGGCTTGAGGCGCAGCGGCTCTATGGTGCGCAGCAGGCCAAAGCCGGTTTCGTGGTCGTAACCGACGACGCTGGCCGGCACCGTGCGCCCGGCATTGGTCGTGACCTCGGCGGAATGCGCCTCGACCATCAGATAGCCGATAGTGAGGATCAGCCCGTTCTGGTCGATCACGATGCCCGAGCCCTCGCGTTCGCGCCCGAGGCCCTGGACGGTCCGGCCGTCGGGATGAATATACGCCTTGATCCGGACGACCGCCGCGAGCAGATCTTCCAGCGACGGCGTTTCCTGGGCGGCGGCCTGGCCGCTCATCATCACGGCAAGCGCTGCCGCGATCGGGAATTTCAGCAGGCTTGGCAGTGGCAATTTAGGAAGACGACCGTTGGGCATCAGCGCCTCATTTCGAGCGACACAGCCAAGTACTGGGAAAGTGTAGCACAGGCTGTCCGGCCGGTCTGCGGGCCATCCGCAGGGCGTCGCCGCCGTCGTCTGTCGTCATGATATACAGCAGCGATATGGAAACAGTCCCCGACTCCGCGGTTCTGGAGCCGCCCTACCTGAAGTCGCTCAATCCGCAGCAGCGCGCCGCGGTGGAGACGCTCGACGGCCCATTGCTGGTGCTGGCTGGCGCCGGAACGGGCAAAACGCGCGTCCTGACGACCCGCCTTGTCCATATTCTGGCCACCAAACGGGCATGGCCGTCGCAGATACTGGCCGTGACCTTCACCAACAAGGCGGCACAGCAGATGCGCGACCGCGTCGCCAGCATGATCGGTCAGGAGGTCAAGGCCGAAGGCGGACCCGGCGGCTGGTGGCTCGGCACGTTCCACGCCTTGGCGGCCCGCATCCTGCGTCGCCATGCCGAGCATGTCGGGCTGAAGCCGACCTTCACGATTCTCGATTCCGACGACCAGGTGCGGCTGGTGAAGCAGCTCCTACGGGCCGAGAATATCGACGATCACAAATGGCCGGCGCGCGCCGTGTCGCAGATGATCGAGCGCTGGAAGGATAAGGGGCTGACACCGTCGAAGGTGCCGTCCGCCGATGCCGAGGAATTCGCGGGCGGCAAGGCGATCGAGATCTACGCGCAATATCAGGCGCGCCTGAAGACGCTGAACGCCGTCGATTTCGGCGACCTGCTGCTGCACAACCTGACGATCTTCCAGAACCACCCTGAAGTGCTCGCCGAATATCACGAGCGTTTCAAGTACATGCTGGTCGACGAATACCAGGACACGAACGTCGCGCAGTATCTCTGGCTGCGGCTCCTGGCCCAGAAGCGGCGCAACCTCTGCTGCGTCGGCGACGATGATCAGTCTATCTACGGCTGGCGCGGCGCCGAGGTTGGCAACATCCTGCGCTTCGAGAAGGACTTTCCCGGCGCGCAGATCATCCGGCTGGAAGAGAATTATCGCTCGACCAAATCCATTCTGGGCGCCGCAGCTGGCCTGATCGCGCACAACCACAGCCGGCTTGGCAAAACGTTGTGGACCTCGGCCGATGACGGCGAGAAGGTTCAGGTGCGCGCCCTCTGGGACGGCGAAGCGGAGGCGCGCTGGGTCGGCGAGGAAGTCGAAAACCTGCAGCGCAAGGACCACAAGCTGGGCCAGATGGCGGTGCTGGTGCGCGCCGGTTTCCAGACCCGCGAATTCGAAGACCGCTTCCTTACCTTGGGTCTGCCCTATCGTGTAATCGGCGGTCCGCGCTTTTACGAGCGCGAGGAAATCCGCGACGCCGTCGCGTATCTGCGCATTGTTGCGCAGCCCGACGACGACCTCGCCTTCGAGCGCATCGTCAACAAGCCCAAGCGGGGCCTTGGTGAGGCGAGCGTGCAAACTCTGCATCGCCTGGCGCGGGCGCAGGACATTTCTCTGATGGCTGCGTCGCGTACGGTGATCGACAGCGACGAACTCAAGCCGCAGGCGCGTTCGTCCCTGCGGCGGCTTGTCGAGGATTTTGACCGCTGGTCGGCAGCTGCGTCGGGCCCGCACACGCCGGGCGACTTGACTGGCACAATTCTCGATGAATCCGGCTACACAGCGATGTGGCAGGCGGAGCGCACACCCGATGTACAGGGGCGGCTCGAGAACCTGAAGGAACTCATCACAGCGCTGAAAAAATTCGAAACCCTCGGCGGCTTTCTCGAGCATGTCGGTCTGGTTATGGAGAACGCCGAGAGCGCGCCGGGCGATATGATCAGCCTGATGACCTTGCACGGGGCCAAAGGGCTCGAATTCGATGCGGTGTTCTTGCCGGGCTGGGAACATGGATTGCTGCCGAGCTTGCGGTCAGTCACTGAGAAAGGCGAGAGCGGGTTGGAAGAAGAGCGCCGTCTCGCTCATGTCGGACTGACGCGCGCCCGGAAGCGGGCCTATATTTCATTCGCTGCCAACCGGCGCATTCACGGACAAATGAAAGACAGCGTGCCGTCGAGCTTCGTTAGCGAACTGCCTGCGGAATTCGTCGAAGTACGGTCGGATCAGGGCCTGTGGGGCGGCGGCAGCCATTTCGACGAGCCGATTGCCGACTACGCGCAGCCGGTCGGCGTTGGCGCACGGGGTAAAATTATCGATGCGACGCGCGGGCAGTCGTTTAGTTCCACGCCGCGTCCGTCGCCGTTGAAGCCTTTTGCTGTGGGTGTTCGCATCTTCCACCAGAAATTTGGCTATGGTCGCGTGATTGCCACCGATGGGGACAAATTAGAAATTGCTTTCGAAAAGGCAGGCCGGAAGAAAGTGGTAAATAGTTTCGTGGAGCCGGCATGACCAGTTCGGAGCCGTTGTGGCGCATTGAGATCATCACCAATGCTGCGGCTCAGCCGGTGTTGAGCGCGGCACTGGAAGAAGAGAGCGCCGCGCTGTCGGCATTCGAGCTGACACCCGGTGGCGAGTGGCGTATCGAAGCGCTGATGCTGGAAGAGCCGAGCGCGAAACAGGTGCAGGCTCAGCTTGCCGGCGCTATTGCGCCGCTGAAGCAGAAGGCACCCGCATTCAAGATCGAGCAGCTGCCGGAAACAGACTGGTTGGCCCAGAACCGCCGTTCCTTTCCGCCGCTGCGCATCGGCCGTTATTTCATCTACGGCTCGCACTATCACGGGCCGAAGCCGCCGGGCGCGGTGGCCGTGCGGCTGGATGCCAGTATCGCGTTCGGCTCCGGTGAGCATGCGACCACTCGCGGCTGTCTGTTGGCGCTCGACAGTCTGACCAAGCGCCGTCGTCCGCGACGGGTGCTTGATGTCGGGTGTGGCTCAGGAATCCTGTCGCTGGCGGCGGTGAAGAACGGGCCCGCCCGCGCCGTCGCGACCGACAACGATCGGGATTCCGTGCGTCTTGCGCGCGAGAATGTCCGGGATAACGGCCTGTCGATGCGCCGCATGGCCTGCCGCTGGGCGAACGGCACCAGCCGTGTTCGCCGCAACGGGTTCGATCTGGTCTTTGCGAATATTCTGGCAAAGCCCCTGCGCAGGCTGTCGCGGGATATCAGCCGGACGGTGGCGCCCGGTGGCGTGCTGGTGTTGTCCGGGCTGCTGGCGCCGCAGTCAGCGGATGTGATCGAGGCCTATCGGTTTCAGGGACTGCACCTGACCCGCGTCATCGCGATTTCCGGCTGGCACGCCCTCGTCCTGCGCCGCCGTCGTCGATAAAACAGACCCCTGAAAACCAAAACGGCGGCTCTTGCGAGCCGCCGTCCGGTGCGTCCCTTGCCGACCCGGGGAGGATCAGGCGGCGAGGGGCGGCTTGTTTACATTGCTGACCGACGCCGGCCGGTCGGCACGGCTCAGCTGGGCCAACCTGTTCTCGGGCACCCAGAGGCCGGCCGCCACCCGCGGAATATCACCGCGGGTAAGGCCGATGTCAGCCAGTGTACGTTCGTCGAGGAGCATCAGCTCATCGCGTGTGAGAGTTTCCGCGCGCCACGCCTTGATCGGCGCGACGAGCCAGCTGGCCACCTTGCTGAGAACTCGGCCGGCCCGGATCAGCGCGTCGGCGAGCTTCTCACCGCGCTCGAGATACGCCTGCTCGCGGTTCGACATCTTGTAGGTCTCGAGCGGCAGTTCCTTCTGGGCCGTCGCCGGCTCTGCGATCAGCTTGCGGAAAGCCACGACCACGCTGGAGGCGACAGTCGCGATCTTTTCGCCGCTCTCGAGATAGCCCTTCTCGCGAGGCGTCAGCACATAGGGGCCCGCGGCAACTTCGACGGCCGGCGTGGCGTCGGGAGCCTTGAACAGCGCGTTGACCGCCTTCTTGACCAGCGTTGCAAGAGCCTGCGCGCGCAGAAGGCGCACCTGGCGTTCGATCTCATAGCTCGGGACGTACGCCATCGTGCGCGGCGCTTCGAGCTGTTCGTAATCCTGGGTACCGTAATAGGACATGTTCTTCTCCTCTTTCATCGGCCATCGGCTGCAAATCTGCGCCGGGCGGGCCGGACCGTTAGCGATTGCCATGCCCTCATGGGTGCCTTCGGTACACTCGAGAAGATAAGCCCTTTTCGCAGTTGCGGTAGTGGTTATGCTGCGAAGCAGCATTGCAGGAAATGCATGGATTTACACTTTTTAAAACAATGGCTTAGATTTTTTAGATGGCTAATAAAGAGTCATGTATTAACGTTGATTTGTAATATTATTTCGCCGAAAAGGGAGAATGTTTTACGGTATGTCGCGGTGGTTGCGTCCGCCGCCAGCCGACCCTAGTTTCGAGCCAGCAACCCGCGAGACCGCATGCCTCAAACTTCCGCTGCCGTCGTCTATCAGGGCGATAAAACGCTCGCCGCACTGCTTCAGGCCGCCGACTCTGCCTACCGGCCCGACGATGTCCGGGGTGTCCTGGCGGGCATCCTGGCCGCCCCGGAAGCGGTCGATCTGGAGGGACGCTGGCTCGAGCTGATCGCGCCGAAGGCCGATCCCAGGCTCAATACCCAGCTGCAGGCCTTGAAGACGAAAATCGCCGGCGATCTGCCCAAGCCCGGTGCATGGGTGTCGTCGCGGATCGACGCGTTTCGGGCCGAACTGGCGCGCCGCGATCTTGCCGGGTATCTGCTGCCGCGGGGCGACGAACATCAGGGCGAATACGTCGCACCCTATGCCGAGCGGCTGTCCTGGCTGACCGGCTTTACCGGGTCCGCCGGCCTCGCCATCGTGCTGATCCGCCGTGCGGCGTTGTTCACCGATGGCCGCTACACGCTGCAGGCGCAGGCGCAGCTCGACACCAAGATTTTCGAGATCCGGCATGTCACCGATCAGCCGCCGGCCGAGTGGATCGGCGCGGCGATCGGGCGTGGCGAACGGATCGGTTACGATCCGCGCCTGCACACGCCCGAAGGTCTTGCCCGTCTCCGGAGCGCCATCGAGCGCGCGGGCGGTCAGCTCGTTCCGACCGAAGACAATGCGGTCGACAGTATCTGGGCCGATCGCCCGCCGTCGCCGATCTCGCCCGCCATTGCGCACGATCTGAAATATGCCGGGCGGTCGAGTGCCGAGAAGCGTGCGGAGCTTGCGGATCGCCTCGTCAAGGATGGCCATGCTGCCGCGGTGATCAGCGACCCGGCCTCTGTCGCCTGGCTGCTCAATATCCGGGGCGGCGATGTGCCGCACACGCCGCTAGCGCTGTCCTTCGCCATTCTCAACGCCGATGCAACGGTCGATCTGTTCATCGATCCGCGCAAGCTGATGCCGGGTGTGGCCGCGCATCTCGGCAATGGCGTGCGCATTCTGCCGCCCGACCGCTTTGCCGCCGGTCTCGATGCGCTTGGCAAAAAGAAAAACGGATCCGCGCCGCGCGTGCTGACCGATATGGCCACCGGTTCGATCTGGATCACGGGCCGGCTCGAAGCGGCCGGCGCGGTGGTGGTGCGTGGCACCGATATCTGCGCCCTGCCCAAGGCGAAGAAGAACGCGGTCGAACTTCAGAACACCCGAGATGCGCATGTCCGCGACGGTGCAGCCCTGACGCGGTTCCTGGCGTGGCTGGCGAAGGAAGCACCAAAGGGGCAGCTTGGCGAGATCGCCGTGTCCGACCGCCTGCTCGCGTTTCGCCGCGAGTGCGAGAATTTCCGCGACACGAGCTTCGATACGATTTCCGGGGCCGGTCCGAACGGCGCCATCGTGCATTACCGGGCAATGGCGGCGACCGAGCGGCGCCTGGCACCCGATATGCTCTATCTCGTTGACTCAGGCGCGCAGTTTCCCGAGGGCACAACCGATGTCACGCGTACCGTTGTCATCGGCCGCTCGACGTCGGAACAGAAGGATCGTTTCACCCGCGTGCTGAAGGGCCATATCGCCCTGGCGCAGGCGCAGTTTCCGCGCGGCACGTCAGGTTCGCAGCTCGATGCGCTGGCCCGGCAGTCGCTCTGGGATGTCGGCCTCGATTACGATCACGGCACCGGGCATGGGGTCGGCAGTTTTCTGTCGGTCCATGAAGGCCCGCAGCGGATTTCGAAGATCCCGAGCCCCGTTGCGCTGGAGCCGGGCATGATCGTCTCCAACGAACCCGGCTATTACAAAACCGGTGAATACGGCATCCGTATCGAGAATCTCGTCGCGGTGCGCGAGGCCGATGCGCCGGGGGCGGAGCGCCCGATGCTCTGTTTCGAAACGCTGACCCTGGCGCCGATCGATCGCGACCTGATCGAGCCGTCGCTGCTCAGCCCCCGTGAGATCGCCTGGCTCGACGCCTATCACGCGCGCGTCCGCGGCACGCTCGGCCCGCTGGTCGATAAAGAAACCGCGGCCTGGCTGGAAAAGGTTACTCAGCCGCTTGGCGTCTGATCACTCGTATTTAAGCCACATAACGCCCTGATGGGCGTGCTGCACATCCAGAAACGAAAGCGAATTGCGGGCGGGCTTGTAGACCTTCAGCGCCCGCGCCACGAACGACGTGGCCGCCGTGTCTAGCGGCGTCAGGTCGATTTTGTCGCGACTCAGGAAATCCGGATGGTGAACGACCGCTGCGACCTGCGCCTGATTTAGTACATAACAGCCGGCGTGTGGATTGAGGGCCGGCTCGAATTCGGCGCCGATGCCGGCGAAGTCGAGCCGCAGCGTCTCACCCTCGAACGGGGCCTTCGCCAGCGACTGGTAGTCGATATAGATGCGGCGGATGGCCTGAATGAGGTCGCGGTCGCCGGTGTTGAGCGATTCCTCATAGCGTTGCGGCTGCAAAAGAAGCCCGCGCCCGCTGGCGTCGAAAGCCGCGTTGAAGCGTTGGATCTTCAGGAAGAACAGCGGGTCGCGGATGATGATGTCGTCTTCCAGATAGCAGTAGAAATCATGGGAGGTCGGATTGTCGCGGATCCATTTCGCGCATTCGAACCCCAGGAAGAGCGGCTCCGCCCGCGTTTCGATGTGGCGGAACAGGCCGGGACCACATTCCAGGTCGCCCACCAGATGCTGCCCGCCCGTCGTAAAGACCAGGACGTCGAAATCCATCCGATAGGGATTCTCGCTGGGATAGGCCGCGACATCGGATTTTTCCGAGCCGCCGGTAAATCGCGACGCCGCGGAGTTCATCGCGTGATGCGTCTGTCCGAACAGCGCGTGAAGCTGGAAGATCACGCGGTCCAGAGCGGCGCGCCGGATCGCGCGCGTGTTGGCCCGGTGGGAGCCGTGAACGGATGGCTGCTCGCCGGCACCGAAGAAATGCGGGATGAGAAAGGCAGTGCGCACGGATCAGAGCTTTTCGTGGAAAACGAGAATATCGCCGGGTGCTTCGACGGCGAATTCCGCCATATCGAGGCACATCTCGACGAACCCATCGTCATAGTCGAAGGATGACGCGTCAACCGTGTTCCTGATATCGCGGATATCCTTGCGCGTCACGGTCAGGACAGTCTCGCCCTCGGCATTTTCCTGTATGGTTCCGTATTGCAGGACCTCGACAACGTCCGAGAGCGCGTAAGCCTCGTTTAGATAGGCATGCACCAGCGTTTCGTCGCCGGATGCGGCCTTGGCGTAAACCCCCGCGACGGTATTGTCAGCCACGGTTTTCCATCACGCGCCGATCAGGCTCAGCCATTCGTCTTCGTCGACGGTCTTGATGCCGAGTTCCTGGGCTTTGGTCGCCTTGGATCCCGCATCGGCGCCGACGATCACGAGATCGGTTTTCTTGGACACGGAACTGGCGACCTTGGCGCCCAGCGATTCCGCGCGGCTCTTGGCTTCGTCGCGGGTCATCTTGAACAGTGTGCCGGTGAACACGACCGTCTTGCCGGAAACAGGCGATGATTTCGACGGCGCTTCCGGGGCCTGCAGGGTCAGTTCCTTGGCTAGATCATTCAGTATCTGGTTGTTATGGGCTTCCGCGAAGAAGCCGACGATGTCGTCGGCCATGGTCATGCCGATGCCCTGGATGTTGCAGAGATCGGCATAGGCTTCGCCGATCACCTCAGGCTTCTTGCGCTCGTCCGGGTGTCTAGCGCGTTCCTTGACCGCGTCCTTCATCTGGTCGCGCCACTGATCCAGGGTCTGATAGTGACGCGCGATCCAACCGGCGGTCGTGTGGCCGACCTGTGGAATACCCAGCGCGTAGACGAAACGCGCGAATGCGATTGTGCGGCGGCGTTCGATGGCCTTGAGCAGGTTGTCGACCGAGAGGTCGCCCCAGCCTTCGCGCTCAGCAAGCTTGTTGCGGTGCTTGCCGAGCCTGAAGATATCGACCGGCGAGCGGATCAGCTCTTCCGTCCAGAGTTCCTCGACGCGCTTCTCGCCCATGCCCTCGATGTCGAAGGCATCGCGCGAGCAGAAATGCACAAGGCGCTGCACTGCCTGGGTCGGGCAGACCAGCCCGCCGGTGCACCGCCATGCCGCCTCGCCGGATTCCCGGACTGCCAGCGATCCGCAGTCTGGACACTCGTTTTTCATTTTGAAGTGTTCTTTACCGCGTGGCTTATCGGTTACTGGGCCGACTATCTGCGGTATTACGTCACCAGCGCGCTGCACAATCACCGTGTCTCTTGGGCGGATGTCTTTATCCTTGATGTAGTCCTCATTGTGTAGGGTCGCCAAACTAACAGTTACGCCGCCGACGAAGACCGGTTCGAGGACCGCATATGGTGTAAGCACTCCTGTCCTGCCCACTGAAACTTTGATGTCCTTGAGCAGGGTCTGCGCCTGCTCGGCGGCGTATTTGTGTGCGATGGCCCAGCGCGGCGCGCGGCTGACGAAGCCGAGCCGTTCCTGCCAGTCGATACGATTGACCTTGTAGACGACCCCGTCGATGTCGTAGCCGAGTTTGGCGCGCTTCTCGCCGAGTTTTGCGTGATAGGCGAGCAGTTCCTCGACACCGTTGCAGACTTCGATTTCCGGATTGACGCGAAAGCCCCAGCCGCGAAGCTTGCCGATGAATTCGTTCTGCGTCTTTGCCGGCGGCGCGGAGGATTCACCCCAGGCATAAGCAAAACAATGCAGGCGGCGCTTGGCCGTGATGCGGGAATCAAGCTGGCGCAGGGCGCCTGCCGCGGCGTTGCGCGGATTGGCGAACAGGGATTCACCCTCCGCTTCGCGACCCTTGTTGAGCGTGGCGAACGCATCATGCGTCATATAGACCTCGCCGCGCACGTCAATGACGTCGGGGAACTTTCCCTTCAACAGCTGGGGCACGTCTTCGACGGTGCGGAGATTGGCGGTGACGTCCTCACCCTCGAACCCGTCGCCGCGCGTTGCGCCGCGCACGAACCTTCCGTTTTCGTAGCGCAAGGTAATGGACAGGCCGTCGATCTTCGGCTCGGCGTTGAATTCGACCTCCTGGTCGTCCTTCAACGCCAGGAATTTGCGGATCCGGTTCGTGAACTCGGTGACGTCGGATTCGTCGAAGGCATTGCCGAGCGACAGCATCGGCACGCTATGCGTAACCTTGTTGAAGCGTTCCGCGGGTGCGATGCCGACGCGGTCGGTTGGGCTGTCCTTGCGCTTGAGGTCGGGAAAGCGCTTCTCGATCGCTTCGTTGCGTTGGCGCAGGGCATCATATACGGCGTCGGTGATCTCGTGCCGGTCTTCGGTATAGTAAATCCTGTCGTGGCGCGCGATTTCGGCCGCCAGAAACTTGAGCTCGAACTTCGCCTGAGCCGGGGTCAGTTCTTCGACCGGCGTTTCGGTATCGCTTTTGGCGGCTGCCTTCTTCGTCACGCGCTGGCTCCCGCCAGCAGGCTGTCGGCCGCCGCGCGCGCCGCATCGGTGACCGACGCGCCGGACAGCATACGTGCGATCTCTTCCCGCCGTGCGGCATCGTCGAGCGCCGCGACATCGGTGCGGACGTTCTTGCCCGCGCTCTTCTTCAGAACGCGCCAGTGATGCCGCGCGCGGGCGGCGACCTGGGGGCTATGGGTCACGACAAGGATCTGGGCTTTCTCCGCTAGCCCCGCAAGGCGTTCCCCGACGGCCGCTGCGACCGCGCCGCCGATACCGCTGTCCACCTCGTCAAAGATCAACGTCGGCACGGATGCGCGCTTGCCGCCGGCGCGGCCGGACGGGGCGAGCAGGGCGACTTTAAGGGCGAGCATGAAGCGCGCGAGTTCGCCGCCGGATGCGATCTTGTTGATCGGCCCCAGATCGGTACCGGGGTTGGTCGATACCTCGAATGTGACGCGGTCCATCCCGGCGGCCGACCAGTCGGCTTCGGCCAGGGTCTCTATGCGGGTCCTGAATTTCGCCTTGTCGAGTTTGAGCGGCGGCAGTTCCTTGGCGATAGCGCGGTCGAGCCGCTGTGCCGCGCTCCTCCGCGCCTCTGACAGCGCCGCCGCGGCCTGCCGGTAGGTGTCGCGCGCCTGTGCCGTGGCTGCCGCGAGGCGCTTGAGACCGTCCTCACCGCTGTCGAGCGCGTTCAGCCGCGCCTGAAAGTCGGCGCGAAGATCGGCCAGGCCATCGACCTCGACGCGATGCTTGCGCGCCAGGGCGCGCAGGGTAAAGAGCCGTTCGTCGGCGGCTTCGAGGCCGCTGGAATCGAGATCGAGCGCATTGAGCAGTGCGTCGACTTCGGCCGCGGCATCCGCGGCTTCGATCGCCGCCCGGTCGAGTGCCGCGATCGCACGGTCGAGCTTTCCCATGGCCTGCGGTGCAACACGTCGCAGGATGCGCTCGGCGCTGCGGAGGGCGCCTTCGCTGCCTTTGCCCTCCGCAAGGTCGGCTTGCGCGGCGTTAATCGCCTCAACAAGCTTCTCGCGGGAGGCAAGCATTGCGCGGCGTTGCGCGAGTTCGCTTTCCTCGCCGGGCTTGGGATCGAGCGTGTCGAGTTCATCGACGGCATGCCGCAGGAACTGCTCGTCGGCGGCGGCCTTGGCGGCGGCGTCGCGCGCCGCGGCTTCCGCCGCCGCCGCCGCGCGCCAGGCGCCATGCAGGACGGCGAGCCGCGCGGCATCGGGCAGGAGCTGTCCGTAGGTATCGAGGGCGACGCGGTGCGTGCCGGGATCGAGCAGGCCGTGCGTGTCGAACTGGCCGTGGATCTCGACCAGCGGCAGGGCCAGATCGCGCAAGGTGCCGACGGGCACCGGCTGGTCGTTGACGAACGCGCGGCTGCGTCCATCGGCGCTGACCACGCGCCGCAGGATCAGCGGGTCGTCCGCCTCGAGTTCGAGGCCGCGCTCAGTCAGGATGGCACGGATCGGGTGCGCGGCATCGACGGCGAAGGTTGCCGCAACGGAGGCCTGCGCGGCGCCCTTGGCGACCAGCCCGGCATCGGCGCGCGCACCGAGGGCGAGGCCCAGCGCATCGAGAAGAATGGATTTGCCGGCGCCGGTCTCACCCGTCAAGGCGGACAGGCCGGCCTCGAACGACAGGTCGAGCCGGTCGATCAGGACGACATCGCGGATCGCCAGGGCGTGCAGCATACGAAAAGGGTTCTCGAACCCACCGGAGTCGGGACAGGGAGGCTAGCTTGGCAAAACCAGCGCCCGGCGGGAAGCGGCGGCGATCGGGAAGCCCGCGGGGGTCAGAACGGGTTGATCTGGGTCCAGGCGCGCCGGAGCATGCCGGGCTGCTGCTGGCTTCCCGGCAGCTTGCCGGTTTCGACGAGAGCGTATGAATCCTCGTACCAGTCGCTGCCCGG
Source organism: Alphaproteobacteria bacterium (assembly GCA_965279355.1). Taxonomy (GTDB): domain Bacteria; phylum Pseudomonadota; class Alphaproteobacteria; order CACIAM-22H2; family CACIAM-22H2. The sequence goes on from OZ257155.1 coordinate 4,268,929, forward strand.
ATAGTTGTAGCCAAGCACGGCGGCTGTGCGCGTTGCCTCTTCCTTCAGCCCCAGCGCCAGATAGCACTCGATCATCCGGTGCAGGGCTTCAGGCACATGGCTGGTGGTCTGATACTTCTCGACCACCAGCTTGAAGCGGTTGATGGCACCGAGATACTGGGCGCGGGTCAGATAGAACCGGCCGACTTCCATTTCCTTGCCGGCGAGATGGTCGTGCGTCAGGTCGATCTTGAGGCGGGCATCGCGGGCATAGGTGGAATCCGGGAAGCGCGTCACGACCTCGTCGAGCGTCCGCAGCGACAGCTCCGTGATCTTGGCGTCGCGCTGCACGTCGGTGATCTGCTCGTAATAGCTCAGCGCCTTCAAGTAGTAAGCGTAGGCGATGTCGCGGTTCGACGGGTTGAGCTGGATGAAGCGGTCGAGCGCGACCACGGCATCGTCATACCGGTTGGCCTGATAATAGGCGTAGGCCGACATCAGCTGCGCCTTGGTCGCCCAGACCGAATAGGGATGCTGGCGTTCGACTTCGTCGAATTCCTTGGCGGCCGGTAGATAACGTTGCTCCTGGAGCATATTCACGGCGCCGTTGTAGATATCCTCGACCGGCCGCTCGACGTACTCCTCGTCCTTCTTGGCGCAGGCAGTCAGCGTCGCGGCGACGAGAAGCGCGGCGAGGATAATGCGCGCTGGGCGGAAAAGGGCTGGGGCTCGGTGCATAGGGCCCGACTATACCGGAAGATTCGCGGGGTTTTCCAGACGGGAACGTCCGCCCGGCGGGATCAGTCGGCGGCGCCGAGACCGATATAGGAAGCCGCCCGGACCGGTTCCGGCTTGGCGACAAAACGGCTGGTTTCGACCATATCGACATACCGGAACGCGCCGGTATCGGCGAACAGGGTGTGCAGCAGGCGGTTGTTGTGGCGGTGGCCGGTCCGGCTGCCGGTGACATGACCCAGCAGCGGCGCGCCGGCGAGGTACAGATCGCCCACGCAATCCAGCATCTTGTGACGCACGAACTCGTCGTCGAAGCGCAGGCCATCGTCGTTGAGAATGCGGTCGCCGCTGATGATGACCGCGTTCTCCAGCGAGCCGCCCCGGGCGAGCCCGGCGGCCTGCAGGCGGCCGATATCCTGGATGAAGCCGAAGGTCCGGGCCCGCGCCAGGTCGGATTTGAAGGCGCCCGGCTCAATGGTGAGCTGGCAGGCCTGCTGCGCAACCGCGTTGTCGCCGAAGTCGATCTCGAAATCGAGCGAGAAGCTGCGCGCCGGCGCGATGCTCAGATGGCAATTTTCCTCGACCACGCGGACTTCGCGCAGCACTTCGATGCCGCGGCGGCTGGCCGCCTGGTCGACGATGCCGGCGCATTCGATCAGGAAAACAAAGGGAGCGGAGCTGCCATCCATCGCCGGCACTTCCGCGCCGTTGATCTGGATGAGCACGTTGTCGATCTCGCAGCCGTAGAGCGCGGCCATCAGGTGTTCGATGGTGCCGACGCGCATGCCGTGCCGGTTGCCGAGCACGGTGCACATCTGGGTGTCGACGACATGCTGCCAGGTGGCGGGGATCAGCGCGGCGTCGCCAGGGACGTCCGTGCGCTCAAAGATAATGCCGTGGCCCGGAGGAGCCGGCTGGAGCGTCACCGAGATCTGCGCGCCTGAGTGCAGGCCGACGCCCGAGCAGCTGATCGCTGTCTTCAAGGTCTTCTGGCAGATGGAAGAGCGGAAACGCGACATTGTGGTCCGATACTGCACTGCAAAGAGAAAGGCTTCAGAAGGGAGATACTCCCTCCCTCCTGAAGCCCAAAGTCACTCTTTGTTACGCTTTATTACACTCTAACCTGTTGATTTAATTAGCCTGACGACGCAGGAAGGCCGGGATGTCCAGGAGGTCATCTTCCGCCCGGGTCGCCATCAGACGGTCGGTGGGGTCGAGACCGCCGAGTCGCTGCTGCGCCGCAGGTGCCGGGGCAGCGGCCTGAACCGGTGCCGGAGCGGGTGCCGGAGCAGCCACCGGCGCCGGAGCGACGGGTGCAGCGACCGGAGCCGGGGCTGCGGCCATCGGAGCCGGAGCGGGCTTCGGAGCCGGCGCTGCCGCCGGTGCCGAGGTCATGGACGGTTCCGCCCGGCCGCGACCGGTGCCGGTCACGCGCTCGAAGAGGCTGGGCAGACGCCGGCGCGGTTGCTCACGCGGGCTGTTGACCATGTCCGCTTCGGCGAAGGCGTTCGGCAGACGCGGTTCGGTGCGCTGGGGCACGCCCGGGTCAACCGCCCGCGGCGGGATGTAAGCCGCAGGTGCTTCGGCGGCGACCGGAGCCGGCGTCGGCGCCACGACCGGAGCCGGGGCCGCGACGGCCGGAGCGGCAACCGGTGCTTCGGCAACGACTGGCGCGGGGGCCACTTCGATCACCGGCTCGACCATGGCGATCGGTGCCGCCATGGCAACCGGCGCCACCATCGGCGACGGCGCCGACATGACCATCGGTGCCGCGACCGGGCCCAGCGTCGGCTCGATCTTCCGTGCCGTGGCTTCGCCGCCGCGGGGAACGTTGATCATCGCCGGACGCGCCGGACGATTGGGCAGCAGCGACACCACGGTCGGCTGCGGCATCGTCGCCACTTCCGCATCGATGCCGGTCGCCACGACCGACACGCGCATGCGGCCCTGCAGGCTCTCGTCAAGGCTCGACCCGAAGATGATCTTCGCGTCAGGATCGACTTCGTCGCGGATGCGATTGGCCGCTTCGTCGACTTCGAACAGCGTGAGGTCGAGGCCGCCGGTGATGTTGATGAGCACGCCCTTGGCGCCCTTCATCGAGACATCGTCCAGCAGCGGGTTCGAGATCGCGCGCTGCGCGGCTTCGAGGGCGCGGTTGTCGCCTTCCGCTTCGCCGGTACCCATCATCGCCTTGCCCATCTCCGCCATCACCGAGCGGACGTCGGCGAAGTCGAGGTTGATCAGGCCCGGGTTGACCATGAGATCGGTCACGCCGCGGACGCCGGAGTAGAGGACGTCATCGGCCATCTTGAAGGCGTCGGCGAAGGTCGTGCGCTCGTTGGCGACGCGGAACAGGTTCTGGTTCGGGATGATGATGAGGGTATCCACCACCTTGGCCAGTTCGTCGATCCCGCCTTCGGCGAGGCGCATGCGGTGATGGCCTTCGAAGTGGAACGGCTTGGTCACCACGCCGACCGTCAGAATGCCCTGCTCGCGGCAGGCGCGTGCGATCACCGGCGCGGCGCCGGTGCCCGTGCCGCCGCCCATGCCGGCGGCGATGAACACCATGTGCGAGCCGTCGATATGCTCGAGCATGTCAGCCAGAGCTTCTTCGGCGGCGGCGCGACCCACATCGGGGCGCGACCCGGCGCCGAGGCCCTGGGTGAGACCTGCACCCAGCTGCACGCGACGCTCGGCGAGCGAGCCGTTGAGTGCCTGGGCGTCGGTGTTGCACACCACGAATTCCACGCCGTCGAGCTTGGCGCGGATCATGTTGTTGACGGCGTTGCCGCCGGCCCCACCGCAACCGATTACGGTGATGCGGGGCTTGAGTTCGTAGTCTGTGGTCGTCGGCATCGAGATGTTGAGTGTCATGGTTGGCCTCCGATTTTTAATTGCATTGAAACTGAATTCGTCGCTCGCCGGGGAACCGCCCGGCGCGGGTTCTGTCGAGGGGTCAAGGCTGGGGAGGGGTCATCACAGATTCTCCCTCAGCCAGAGGCCGACCCGGCTGAACCAGCCGGCGCCTCCTGTTTCAGCGGACGCCGTTGGCTTCAGAGCTTCGGCGTTCTGGTGGAACGCGAAGGCGATGAGCCCCGCGCATGTTGCGAAAGCGGGCCCGCCGGTCTGATCGGCGAGGCCTGGCAGGCGGACGGGACGGCCCAGCCGTACCTGTTTGTCGAGAACGATCGCGGCGAGCTCGCGCACGCCCTGGAGCTGGCTGGCACCGCCGGTCAGCACGACGCGGCGGCTGTGGCGGTCCATGCCGCTGGCCTGCAGGCGGGCACGGACCAGTTCGAACGTTTCCTCAAGACGCGGCTGGATGATGCCGGTGAGGATCGATTTGGGAACGTGATTGGCCTGGGCGTGCTCATCTTCGCCAATCAGCGGGACGTCGATGATCTCGCGCTCGTCGGCCTGCGAGGCGGTCGCGCTGCCGTAGAGCGTCTTCATGCGCTCGGCATGCACAACAGGCGTGTTCAGCCCCTGCACGATATCGTTGGTGATGTGCATGCCGCCGAGACGGATGACATCGGTGTGAATGCATTCGCCGTCGTGGAAGACGCCAATGCTCGTGGTGCCGCCGCCCATGTCGATGACGGTGGCCCCCAGTTCCAGCTCATCGTCGACGAGGGCGGCAAGGCCTGCGGCATACGCGCTGGAAACGATCCCCTCGACGTCGAGGCGGCAGCGGCCGATGGCGGCCCCCAGATTGCGCACGGCGCCGGTATCGACGGTGACGAGATGCATGTTCACGCCGAGGCGGTCGCCGAACATGCCGCGCGGATCGCGGATGCCGCGGCTGCCGTCGATGGTGAAGCCGGTCGGCAGGGCGTGGAGAAGATGGCGGTCGGTCTGCGCCGCCTGTGCGCGGCCCTCGCTCAGCACCCGGCGCAGATCGGCGTCGCCGATTTCATGACCCGCCAGCGAGACCTCGACATTGACGGTGCGCGATTCCGGCGCGCCGCCGGCAATGTTGACGATCACCGCCTCCAGCGATTCGCCGGCCATCTGTTCGGCGGCGCTGACCGCATTCAGGATGGAGGATTCTGCTTCGTCGAGCGAGACGATGGAGCCGCCGCGCACGCCGCGCGACACCTGATGCCCGATGCCGACCACATGCGGACCGGCGCCGTCGTTCTTCGCGACGAAGCAGGCAATCTTGGTCGAACCGACATCGAGTGCCGCGATCAGTCCGTTTCGCGTCTTCTTCTTGTTGCGGATCATGTGGGTTTCTTCTCGGGCTTGGCACCGCGCTTGGGCGGCACCGGTGGCGGTGTTTCACGGACAACGCGGACGACCAGACGGTCCGGCATGCGCAGATCGACGGCGGTCACGGCGCGCTCGAACAGACCGCCCGCGCGTTCAAGCTCGGCGAGGCGCGACCAGGCGGCGCCCGGGTTCACTTCGGGGAGCAGCACTTCGACGGTGCGGCCATCGCCCGCGTCGAAACGCAGGGTCCAGCGACGGCCGCCGGTGCGTACGGCGGCGGTGATGCGGGTCTTCAGATCGGGCTCGGTCTCCAGCAGCGCGATCAGGGCCGGTGCTTGCGAGGGCGCATCCTGGCCGACGACGACCGGCAACTGGCCGAAGCGCACGGGATCGATGCCGGGGATTTCGACACCTTCGGTATCGATGAGGCTCAGCTTCCCGTGACGCTGCCACAGCGCCAGCGGCTGACGTTCGCTCAGCCGGACATAGACAGTGTCGGGCAGGCGGCGCTCGATCGAGGCGCTTTTGACCCACGGAAGCTTCTCAAGTTCGATGCGCGCGGCTTCCGGACTGAAGGAAAGGATCGGCGCGTTCCGGCTGAGTTCAAGCACCGCCAGCACATCGGCGCCCGGCGTTTCCGCACGGCCCTCGACAAAGATTTCCTGCACGGTCAGGCCGAGCCCGGCGCTCAGCATGATCGCTTCGCGTTCCAGGAAAGCGACGGTGGTCTGCATCGTCTGCGGCAGACGGTCCTGCGCGAAATAGAGGGCGGGCAGGCTCGCGACAACCGCCGTGGCGGCGCCCGCGATGATCAGCGATCGCCTGGAGGGCGGCCAGATCTTGGCCAGCAGCCGTGACGGGCGGCGGGCGGACTTTTTCACGCCGCGTGACGTTCGCATGTCGCGTTCTCCACAAGCCAGGTGACGAGATCGGTGAACGAGACGCCGGCACGCTGCGCCTGTTCCGGTACCAGCGAGATCGGCGTGAAGCCGGGCTGGCTGTTGATCTCAAGGAAGAAAAGCTGATCGTTCGCCGCGCGGCTTTCGTCGTAACGGAAGTCGCTGCGGCTGATGCCGCGGCAGCCGAGGGTCTGATGCGCGACCAGCGCCATGCGCATCGCCTCGTCGGCGATCGCCTTGGGGACATCGGCGGGAATCACATGCTCGGCATGGCCCGGCGTGTATTTCGACGTGAAGTCGAAGATGTCGCTGGCGAACTTGATCTCGGTGACAGCCAGGGCCTTGTCGCCCATGATGCCGACGGTCAGTTCGCGTCCCGCGATGTATTCCTCGACCAGCACCTGGTCGCCGAACGACCAGTCGCCGAGCGGCGGCAGATTTTCGCCCTTGCGGACGATATGCACACCAACCGTCGAGCCTTCCGCGTTGGGTTTTACGACATAGGGTGCAGCCATCGGATGGCCGCGGGTGATCTCGTCTTTCGAAACCATGCGGCCTTTGGGCGTGCGCACGCCGACGGTTTCCATGACGCGCTTGGTCATCGCCTTGTCCATCGCCACGGCAGACGCCATGACACCGGAATGCGTATAGGGAATGCCCATCAGCTCGAGCAGGCCCTGAACCGTGCCGTCTTCGCCGTAGCGGCCGTGCAACGCATTGAACACCGCGTCGGGGGCGGGCGTGAGTGCCGCGACCAGCGCAGAGATATCGTTGCCAAGATCGAACGAGGTTGCCTGATAGCCGGCTTCGCGCAGCGCCCTGGTCACGGCAGTGCCGCTGACCAGCGATACTTCGCGCTCGCTGGAGATGCCGCCCATGAGGACGAGGACGCGACGGCTCATGCGTCACCTCCGCGGATGCCCTGCGCGGGCACGCCGATGCGGCGGATTTCCCATTCCAGGGTCACGCCGAACTTCTCATGAACGCGCCGGCGCAGCTCTTCGCCAAGGCCTTCGATGTCGGCCGCGGTCGCTTCACCGGTGTTGATAAGAAAGTTGCAATGTTTTTCCGATACCATCGCACCGCCGCGATGCAGGCCCCGGCCGTCGACAGAGTCGATAAGTTCCCAGGCTTTGTGGCCGGGGGGGTTGGCGAAGGTCGATCCCCCGGTGCGGGTGCGCACCGGCTGACTGGCTTCGCGGGCGGCGGCGATTTCATCCATGCGTGTCTGGATCGCGGCGCTGTCGCCCGGCTTCCCGCGCAATTCGGCGGCGGTGAAAATCCAGTCTTCCGCGACATCGCAGTGGCGATAGGAAAAGCCAAGCTCGGCCAGCGACAGGCGATGCCGGTTGCCCTGGCCGTCAATAGCTTCGGCGCCGATGACGACATCCTTCATTTCCGCGCCATAGGCGCCGCCATTCATGCGCAGCGCGCCGCCGATGGTCCCGGGGATGCCGGACAGAAACTCTAGACCGGCCAGCGGCGCATCACGCGCCACCACCGCCACATTGCCGTCGAGGGCGGCGGCACCGGCGCGCACCACTTCGCCGGTTGCTGCAATCTCGGTGAAGCCTCGGCCGAGCCGGATCACCACGCCGCGCACGCCGCCATCGCGGACCAGCAGGTTGGACGCCACGCCGATCACCGTGACCGGGACATCGGCGGGCTTGGCGGCGAGAAAGGTGGACAAGTCTTCGGCATCGACCGGGCGGAACATGACTTCGGCGGGACCGCCGACGCGGAACCACGTCACGCCGGCCAGCGGCGCATCAGCCGTCAGACGACCGCGCACAGCCGGCAGCCGCTCGATGAGATGTGTCTGTTTGCGCGCCGTCATCATCGCGCCGCCCCGGCCTGAGACTTGCCGCTCAGCTTCTCGATGTCCTGCGGCAGCGCGTTGGCCCAGTTGGTGATGGTGCCGGCGCCGAGGCAGACGACGAGATCGCCGGGCTTTGCCGTTTCCAGAACCACCGCGGCCAGCGCGCCGGGATCGGACAGGGCAATGACATTGCGATGGCCGTGCGCGCGCAGTCCCGCGACCAGCGCGTCGCGGTCGGCGCCCTCGATCGGCGTTTCGCCCGCGGAGTAGACATCGGCGACGATCACCGCATCGGCATCGTTGAAGCAGGTGCAGAAATCCTCGAAGAGGTTCTTCAGGCGCGAATAGCGGTGCGGCTGCACGACGGCGACGACGCCGGCCTTCGTTGCGCTGCGCGCCGCTTTCAGAACAGCGGCGATTTCGACCGGATGGTGACCGTAATCGTCGATGACGGTGAGACCCGCCGCTTCGCCGGTTTTGGTGAAACGGCGCTTCACGCCCTTGATGCCAGTCAGCGCCTTGCGGATGTCCGCTTCGCCGAGACCCATGCCATACGCGACGGCAATCGCCGCCAGGGCGTTCTGGACGTTGTGCGCGCCGACCAGCGGCAGATGAAGCCCGGCAAAGGTTTGCGCCGTGCCGGCGCGCTCGGAGATCACCGCATCGAAGCGGCCGCCATCGGCGGAGAGTTTCATGTTCACGGCGCGCACATCGGCCTGCGGGTTCATGCCGTAGGTGATGAGGCGGCGGTCGGAGACCTGCGGGATCAGCGCCTGCACTTCAGGGTGATCGATGCAGAGCGCCGCGAAGCCGTAGAACGGAATGTTGGCGACGAAGTTGCGGAACCCCTGCCGCAACGCATCGAACGTGCCCCAGTAATCGAGATGCTCGGGGTCGATGTTGGTGACGATGGCGATGGTGGACGGCAGCTTGTTGAACGTGCCGTCGCTTTCATCGGCTTCGGCCACCAGCCAGTCGCCCGCACCGAGGCGCGCATTGGTGCCGTAGGCGTTGATGATGCCGCCGTTGATCACGGTCGGATCGAGATTGGCGGCTTCCAGCATCGCCGCGACCATCGAGGTCGTCGTCGTCTTGCCATGCGTGCCGGCGACGGCGATGGACCATTTCAGGCGCATCAGCTCCGCCAGCATCTCGGCGCGACGGACCACGGGGACCAGGCGCTGACGCGCGGCCAGAACTTCCGGATTGTCCGCTTTCACCGCCGTCGACACGACGACAACGGCGGCATCGCCAAGCGTCTCGGCGGTGTGGCCGATGCCGACTTTGATTCCGAGCTCGCGCAGACGTTTGACGTTGGCGCTCTCGGCTTGGTCGGAGCCCTGCACCTTGTAGCCGAGGTTGTGCAGGATCTCGGCGATACCGGACATGCCGATGCCGCCGATGCCGACGAAGTGGATGATGCCGAGGTCGAGCGGGAGAGCTCTCACGCAGCTTTCTCCGTCGTATGCGTGTTGCCGTTCGCCGGTGCGAAACGCGCGACGAGATCGGCGAGGCGTTCCGCTGCATCGGGACGTCCGAGCATCCAGGCGGCCGCCGCAGGCTTGCTCAGCGACATTGGATCGTTGAGGAAGCCCTGAAGTTTCTCGGTCAGCAGCGCCGGCGTGAAATCTCGGTCGTTGACCAGCCAGCCGGCACCGGCTTCGGCGATGGCATCGGCATTCGCGGTCTGGTGATCGTCCATGGCGTGCGGATAGGGCACAAGGATGGCGGGGCGGCCGATGACGGTGAGTTCGGCGACCGTCGAGGCGCCGGACCGGCAGACGACGACCGAGGCGGCTGCGAGCCGCGCGGGCAGGTCGGCAAAGAACGTGTCGAGTTCGACCGTCACGCCGAGCGGGCGATAGGCGGCGCGGGCAGCTTCGATGTCTTCAGCGCGGCACTGCTGCACGATATCGATGCGGGCGCGCTGGTCGGCGCTCAGCGTGGCGATGGCGGCGGGCACCACGCGGCTGAAGATCGAGGCGCCCTGGCTGCCGCCGGTGACGAGCAGACGAATGCGGCCATCAAAGGCGGGAATCTCGTATGTCGTGTGCCGCAGCGACAGCGCGTTGGGACGCACCGGATTGCCGGTCAGGGTCACGCGCGCTGCGGATCCTTCGGGCAGGAAGGAAACGTCAGCGAACGATGTCGCGATGGCCGAGACGCGCTTGGCGATCAGCCGGTTGGCGCGGCCGAGCACGGCGTTCTGTTCATGGATGGCGGTGGGGATGCGAAGCTGGAGCGCCGCAAACATCGTCGGCAGCGACGGATAGCCGCCAAAGCCGATGACGGCGCCCGGCGACAGGCGCTTGAGCAGACGGCGCGCGCGCCACAGGCTGATCGCCATGTCGAAGCCGCCGCGCAGTTTCTGCGTGATCGAACCGGTGAGCGTCGAGACGGGAAGATGATGCGTTTCGATCTGCGCCAGCGCGCCGCGATAGTTTGTGCCGCGCGGATCGGTGACCAGCGCCAGGCGATAGCCGCGCTCGATCAGGACGCGGGCAAGCGCTTCCGCTGGGAACACATGTCCGCCGGTGCCACCAGCGGCGAGAACGATGAGCGTCGCGCTCATAGCTGCTCCCCCGGTCCGAAGCGGCGGCGTGTCAGCGCCAGCATGAACCCCATGCCGAGCGATAGTGCGAGCAACGACGAGCCGCCGTAGCTGATGAAGGGCAGGGTCATGCCCTTGGTCGGGATGAGGTTGAGCGTCGAGCCCATGTTGATCAGCGCCTGCAGGCCGAACTGCACCAGCAGGCCGGCGACGGCGAGCAGAACGAAGAGGTTTGAATCCTGCAGCGCGCGGGCGAAGCCGCGCAGCACGACAAAAGCGAACAGGCCGACGACCACCAGGCAGGCGACGAGACCGAATTCTTCGCCCGCGACGGCAAAGACGAAGTCGCTATGCGCATCGGGCAGCACCGACTTCACGGTGCCTTCGCCGGGGCCGCGGCCGAGAAGGCCGCCGTTGAGGAACGCTTCGAGCGCGGTCGAGATCTGATACGTGTCGCCCGAGGCGGGATCGAGGAAGCGGTTGATGCGGCTGGCGACGTGCGGGAACACGAAATAGGCGCCGACCAGGCTGGCGATACCGGAACCGCCCAGCAGGACGACCCAGTACATGCGCAGGCCCGCCAGGAAGAACTGGCTGAACCAGACGGAGGTCACGACAATAGCCATGCCGACATCGGGCTGCAGCAGTAGCATGCCCATGATGACGAGATAGAGGCCGATGGAGAGGAAATCGCCGGGGAAGCTTTCCTGCTTGCGCTGCATCGAGAACAGCCACGCGGCGACCACCGCGAAGGTCGGCTTCACGAATTCGGAGGGCTGCAGGGAGAAGCCCGGCAGATGGATCCACCGGCGCGCGCCTTTGATCTCCATGCCGATCAGGAAGGTGAGGGACAGCAGCGCAACCGCGATGCCAAGGCCAACCAGCGCGGTGATGCGCACCTGACGCGGCGACATCATCGACACCGCGACCATCAGGGCGATTGCCGGAATCAGCAGGGCGATCTGCCGCCGCACGAAAAAGAAGGGATCGAGGCCGATACGCGTCGCGACCGCCGGCGTTGCCGCCATCGCCAGCACCGCGCCGAAGCCGATCAGGCAGCCAATGGCGGCCAGCGTCCAATGGTCGACGGTCCACCACCAGCGGCCCAGCAGCGACGTATCGGCGCGCGCGATATTCATGCGCGACCTCCGGCAAACGCGGAGACCAGCGTGCGGAACGCATCGCCGCGCGCCTCGAAGTTGGCGAATTGGTCAAAAGAGGCGCAGGCCGGCGAGAGCAGCACCACGGCGCCTGAAATGCCGTCACGTACCGCGTCGCGACGGGCGGCAGTGATCGCCTGGTCCAGCGTGCCGACAATCGTGTGCGGCGCATCGCCCAGCGTCTGCGCGAATTCGTTTGCGGCCTGACCGATCAGATAGGAGTGACGCAGGCGCGGGAAGAAGTCCTTGAGGGACGCGATCCCGCCTTCCTTGGGGACGCCGCCGGCGATCCAATAGATCGCGTCGTAGCAGGCCAGCGCCTTTGACGTCGCGTCGGCATTCGTCGCCTTGCTGTCGTTGATGAAGCGCACGCCGTCGACCGTCGCCACAAGTTCCTGACGATGCGGCAGGCCGGGATACGATGCCATTGCGTCGGTGATGACGGCGCTGTCGATACCCATGGCGCGGCACGCGGCGTAGGCCGCGGCGGCGTTCTGCCAGTTGTGCTGGCCGGGCAGGGTCGGAATGGGACGGAGGTCGGCGACCTGCGCCGCGCTGTCCCTGATCGCGTCGTAGAGAATACCGTCGATCGCGAATACACCGCGATGGAGGCGGCGCGCGGCGGAAATCGGAATCACGATCTGATCGCCGACGCTGGTGAGCTGGCGGTGTATTTCCTCGCTGCGCGCGTCATCGACACCGATGACGGCCGTGCGCGGGCTGGTCTGGCGATGGAAGATCGTCTTCTTTGCGGCGACGTAGCCATCCATGCCGCCATGCCGGTCGAGGTGGTCGGGGCTGATGTTGAGCATCACCGCGACATCGAAGGTGATCGAGACGGTCAGTTCGAGCTGGTAGGACGACATCTCCAGCACGTACGTGCCGTCCTTCACGGAATCGAGCGCCAGCACCGGCGTGCCGATATTGCCGCCGATCGCGGCGCGGCGACCGGCCTTCTTCAGGATGTGGCCGATGAGGGCCGTCGTCGTCGACTTGCCGTTGGTGCCGGTGACGCCGACATAGCTGGCGTGGCGTTCGGCGCGACCGAGCAGCTCGATATCGCCGATGATCTCGACCTTGTGCTTCTTCGCCAGCGTCGCGATAGGGTGCGGCTTGGGCCAGGTGTGCGGAATGCCGGGGCTCAGGACGAGCGTGGTCAGCTCTTTCCAGTCGGCATTCGCTAGATCGACCGGCTTGAAGCCGCGCGCTTCTGCTTCCGCGCGCTTCTTCGGATCGTCGTCCCACGCCATCACCTCCGCTCCGCTTGCGCGCAGCGCCTCGGCCGTGACGAGCCCGGATTTACCGAGGCCCATCACTGCGACGGGGTAGGTGGCGAAGGGGAAGACGTCGATCACAGTGCTCTCACCTCAGCTTCAAGGTTGAGAGGCCGACGAGGGCGAGGATCATCGCGATGATCCAGAAGCGGATGACGATGGTCGGTTCCTTCCAGCCCTTCTTCTCGAAGTGGTGGTGGAGCGGCGCCATCATGAACACGCGCTTGCCGGTCAGCTTGAACGATGCGACCTGGACGATCACCGAGACCGTCTCAAGCACGAAGAGGCCACCGACGATGGCGAGAACGATCTCGTGCTTGGTCACAACGCTGACGGCACCCAGTGCGCCGCCCATCGACAGCGAACCGGTATCGCCCATGAACACGGAGGCCGGCGGTGCGTTGAACCACAGGAAGCCGAGGGCCGCGCCGACCAGCGCGCCGCAGACCACGGCGAGTTCGCCGGTGCCGGGGACGTGGTTGATCAGCAGGTAGTTCGCGAAGATCGCGTTGCCGACGAAATAGGAGAACACGGCGAAGCAGGCCGCCGCGATCATCACCGGCACGACGGCGAGGCCGTCGAGACCGTCCGTCAGGTTGACGGCGTTCGAGGAGCCGATCATCACGAAGATGGCGAAGGGGAAGAAACCCCAGCCTAGATCGATCAGGATCGATTTGAAGAACGGCACCGCGAGCGAGGTCGAGAGCGGCTCGCGCATGAGGATGACGATCCACGCCGTGGCGGCGAGCGCGATCGCGGTCTGAAGGACGAGCTTGGTCTTGCCGGACAGGCCCTTGGAGTTGCGCTTGGTCACCTTCAGGAAGTCGTCGGCGAAGCCGACCATGCCGAAGCCCAGCGTCACCGCCAGCACCGACCAGACGTAGCCGTTGCGCAGGTCCGCCCACAGCAGGACCGAAATCGTCATCGAGAGAAGGATCATCACGCCGCCCATGGTGGGCGTGCCCTTCTTGGTCAGCAGGTGGCTTTCCGGCCCGTCTTCACGGATCGGTTGTCCCTCGCGCTGCATGCGGCGCAGCCATTCGATGATCGGCCGGCCGATCGCAAAGCAGATGACGAGGGCCGTCAGCACACCGGCACCGGTGCGGAACGTCAGGTAGCGGAAGACGTTCAGCATCGCGAACTGCTCGGCGAATGGCGCGATGATGTTGAAGATCATGGTTCCCTCAGCCGTTCGCTGCGCGGCCGGTCGGCCGGTTGCCGTTGCCGTTCGCGCCCGCGAGCAACGCATCGACGATGCGGCCCATGCGCGAGCCATACGATCCCTTGACGAGCACGACATCGCCGGGGCGTAGCGCCGCGCGCACCAGCGGCAGCAGCGCTTCGGACGACGCGGCATGGCCGCCACGCTTGTCCGACGGCAGCGCGTCATGCAGTCCCAACATGTGCGGGCCGCAGGTGAAGACGAGATCGATCTTGTTGGCGACCAGCGGCTCGGCGAGACCGGCATGCAATGCCGGCGCCTCGATGCCGAGTTCCAGCATGTCGCCGAGAACTGCGAGCCGTCGCCCGCCGGTACCCGGCCGCGCGTCGCGCAGCACGTCGAATCCGGCGCGCATGGAGGCGGGGCTGGCGTTGTAGCTGTCGTCGATCAGTTCCGCCGCGCCGTCGTGCAGATGAATGGTGTGGCGCTGTCCCCGGCCTTTGGGCGGCGTCAGCTTTTCAAAAGAGGCGGCAGCGGCCGATACGTTGACGCCGAAGATCGTGGTGGCGGCGAGGACGGCCAGCGTGTTGAGCGCCCAATGGCGGCCGGGCGCGGCGATGCGATAGGTCATCGTTTGGCCCTGGATCGATGCCGTGACCAGCGAGCCCTCGGCATCCGCCTGAAGCCCGTTCAGCCGATACTCTGCTTCCGCATGCGCGCCGAAGGAGATGACGCGATGCGCGCCGCGTGCCTTCGCCCGCCTGGAAAGCAGATCGAAGAAACGGTTATCGCGATTGAGGATGGCGACGCCGGCGCGCGAGCCTGGCTCGAAGCCGTTGAAAATCTCCGCCTTGGCTGCGGCGACGCCGTCGATGCCGTCAGGGAAGTTCTCGATGTGCACGGCTTCGACCGTGGTGACGATGGTCACGTTTGGCCGCGCCATGCGGACCAGCGGCGTGATCTCGCCCATGTGGTTCATGCCGATCTCGATCACCGCGTAGTCGGCATCGGCCGGCAGGCGCGCGAGGGTCAGCGGCACGCCGATATGATTGTTGAAGCTGGCGGCGCTGGCGTGGGTCGGCTTGTGGGGCTTCCCGCCGATATCGAGCGCCAGCTTCAGCGCTTCCTTGGTGCTGGTCTTGCCGACGCTGCCGGTCACCGCGGCGACACGGGCGCGCGAGCGCATGCGGCCGGCATGGCCAAGAGCTTCAAGCGCGTTCTGCGTATCGCGCACGACCAGCAGCGGTCCCGTCGCGTTTGCAATCTCGCGGGACACCATCGCGGCGGCCGCACCGGCGGCGAACGCCTTCTCGACGTGATCGTGACCGTCGTGGTTGGGGCCCTTGAGGGCGACGAAGAGATCGCCCGGCTGCAGCGAGCGGGTATCGATCGAGACGCCTGTCGCGCCGAACGGCGCGCTGGGCTTGCCGCCGGTCGCGGCAGCTGTCTCATGTGCCGTCCACAAGGGGCCGCTCATGGCGACGCTCCATCGGCGGCGGCAACGGCCTCGCGCGCAACCGCGACATCGTCGAAGGGCAGCACGGTGCTGCCGACGATCTGGCCCTGCTCATGGCCTTTGCCGGCGACCACAAGTACGTCGCCTTCCTTGAGGTCCGCGACGGCGGCGAAGATCGCGGCGCGGCGGTCGCCGATCTCGGTCGCGCCGGTCGCGGCGGCCATGATCTGCTGGCGGATCATGGCCGCAACTTCGCTGCGCGGATTGTCGTCGGTGACGATGGCGCGATCGGCGAGCGTCACCGCGATGGCACCCATCTGCGGACGCTTGCCGGCATCGCGGTCGCCGCCGCAGCCGAACACGACAACGAGACTCTTGCTGGTGTGCGGGCGCAGCGCTTTGAGAATGGTTTCGAGCGCATCGGGTGTGTGCGCGTAATCGACATAGACGGCGGCACCGTTGCTACGGATGGCCGCGCGCTGCAGGCGGCCTGGCACGCCGTCGAGATGCGCCAGCGCGTTCACCGCCCTGTCGGTCTCGCTGCTCTGCGCCAGCACGAGGCCGAGTGCCGCCAGCGCATTCATCGCCTGGAATTCCGCGACCAGCGGCAGATCGATTTCGTAGCGGCGGCCGAGCACCGACAGCGTCAGATGCTGGCCATGCGGCTTGCGGACCAGCGCTTCAAGTTTCAGTTCGCTGCCGTTGCGGCCGTAGCGCAGCACGCGATGACCGGCGGCGCGGCTGAGAGCCACAAGCTCATCGACTTCCGGCGTATCGGCATTGATGACGGCAGTGCCGCCGGGCGCCATCACATCCGCGAACAGGCGCTTCTTGGCGGTGAAATACGCCGCCATGGTCTTGTGATAGTCGAGATGGTCGCGGGTCAGGTTAGTGAACGCCGCGGCGCTGACGCGCACGCCGTCGAGGCGATGCTGCTCCAGCCCGTGACTGGAGGCTTCCATCGCAACGCAGTCGATGCCTTCGGCCGCCAGTTCCGCGAGATCCCGATGCAGGGTCACCGGATCGGACGTTGTGAGCGAGCCCGCGCGTTCGCGATGCGGTGTCGCCAGGCCCAAGGTGCCGAGGCTGGCCGCCTTCAGGCCGAGCTGCCCCCAGATCTGCCGGGCAAAGGTCGCGACCGAGGTCTTGCCGTTCGTCCCGGTGACGGCGGCAACAATGCGCGGCTGCGTGCCGTAGAAGCGCGCGGTGATGCGCGCGAAGTCGCGCCGGGGATTCAGGGTGGAGATAAATTCAATGCCGGCCGGTACAGAGAGGCCCGGCGCGCCGAGCACGGCGACCGCGCCGCGCGCAACCGCATCGGCAATAAAGGTGCTGCCGTCGGCCTTGGTGCCGGGGAGGGCGGCGAACAGCCAGCCGGGCTTCACGGCGCGCGAGTCCGCGGCGATCCCGGCGATATCGGGATCGCGGGCTGAAACGACAGCCATGCCGTTCTCAACCAGCTGACTCAAGAGCACGTCCTCAACTCACTCAATTCATTTGGTCCAGTCACCGCACCGCCACGTCCAGCGGCGCCATGTCGCGAAATACCAGTTGCTGCAGCTGCTGCGGATCCATCTGCGGCAGCCCGTAGAGCGCCGCGATCTGATTGACGAGCCGGCCGGCCGACGGCGCCGCGACCCAACCCGCGGTCGCGTAGTTGTGCGTGGCCTTGGTGCCCTTGGGCTCATCCAGCATGAAGTAAACGACGAAGCGCGGCGCATTGATGGGGAACGCGCCGACGAAGGAAGAAATCCGCTTATCGGGGTAGTAGCGGCCCTTGATGTTCTTTTCCGTGGTCCCCGTCTTGCCGCCGACGAAATAACCCGTGGCATCAGCGGATTTCGCGGTGCCCTTGTGAACGACCAGGCGCATCAGGCCGCGGAGCTGCTCGGAGGTGCGTTGCGAGATGATGCGCTCGCCGGCAGGCATGTCCGCAGCCGAGCGTTTCAACAGCGTTGCCGGCCGCATCACGCCGCCGTTCGCGAGCGCCGAGACGCCGACGGCGACCTGCAGCGGCGTTACGGCGATGCCGTGCCCGAACGCCACGGTCATCACGTTGATGTCGCGCCATGGCGAGGGAATCTGCGGCGCGGCCATCTCGGGCAGCTCAAGCGTCGCGGCCTTCAGCATGCCGGCGCGGGCCAGGAAGTCGCGCTGACGGTCGCGGCCGAGGTCGATGGCCATGCGCGCCGAACCGATGTTCGACGAGTACATCATGATCTCGGGCACCGAGAGCCAGCGCTTCTGGCCCTTGTAGTCGGAAATCGAAAAGCGCGAGATCTGGATCGGCTTTGAGGCGTCATAGCCGTCGCGCATCGTCACGACATTGCCGTCGAGCGCCGCCGCGACATTGAAGAGCTTGAAGGTCGAGCCGGGCTCGTAGGTGCCGAGAGTCACTCGGTTGAAGCGGTTCTCCAGCGGCCCGGCACTGGGATTGTTCGGATCGAAGTCGGGCAGCGACACCATCGACAGAAGTTCGCTGGTCGATGCATCAAGCACGATGGCGGCGCCGCCGATCGCGCGGAACTCCTCGACCGCAGCCGCCAGCTCGGTGCGCACGACATGCTGGAGGCGGATGTCGATGGACAGCTGCAGCGGCTCGCCGCCATGCCGCAGGCGATCGTCGAAGGACTGCTCGATGCCGGCCAGGCCGCGATTGTCGACATCGGTGAAACCGACGATGTGCGACATCAGCGCGCCATGCGGATAGACGCGGCGCTCCTCGCGCTGGAAGAAGAGGCCGGGAATGCCAAGGCGGTTCACCGCGAATTGCTGGCGCGGCGTCAGGTTGCGGCGCAGCCACACGAAGCTGCGATCGGCACCGAGACGCTGTGCGAGATCCTTCTCGCTGAAGCCCGGTAGCGTGCGCGCGATCTTGGCGGCGGCGTCGGCCGGATCGATGACGAGACGCGGATTGGCGTAGAGCGAGGCGGTGGCGAGCGACGTCGCCAGCAATTCGCCGTTGCGATCGACAATGTCGGAGCGTTCCTGCTCCAGCGAGGGCGAGCGCTGCGCGACGCGCGGCTCATGGCCTTCCTTCAGGACGGTGACATCGACAAGACGAAGACCGACCACCGTGAACGCGACGGCAAACAGCACGCCGCCGACAACGAGGCGGTGCCGCGCGGTCTCCATCGACTGCTTGGCCGTGCCGTCGAGGCGCAGCTTGAGCGGAAGCGCGCGGAGAACGTCCGAGAGGCGCGTGGCCATCAGCGTGCCTCCGGTCGCGGGACGGGACGATGCGCGGCCGGCTGGGCCGTGTTCTGGACCGGGCGTTGGGTTGCCGGATTGACCGGCACGACGGATGTCACCGTCACCTTCGGTGCGGGCGCCGGTATTTCGGCGACCATAGGTGCCGCCGGTGACGAGGGCAGCGGCGGCAAGGTTGCGAGCGTGCCGATCTGCGCCGGTTTGGTCGGCTGCAGATCGAGATGGCGCGCCGCCAGCGACTGCAGGCGGGACGGCTGGTTGATATAGCTCCACTCGGCGCGCAGGACGTGGATTGCCTCCTGCTCCGTGAGGATGTTGCGGTTGAGCCGGAACAGGTTGTCTTCGAGTGCCTGGACCTCCTGCTTGAGGTGATAGAGGCCGAACCCGATGGCGCCGGCGAGCGACACCCAGATGAGGGAGGTCACGCGGATCATGCGTTGCCCCCCATAGTGTCGCTGGACCATGCGGGCGCATCGGTGCGCTGGGCGGCGCGCATTCGGGCGGAGCGGGCGCGCGGGTTGGCGGCGATCTCGGTATCGGTCGGCTTCTGCGGCTTACGCGACGCGAGCCTGAAGCTTGGTGCCGGCCGGACACCTGTCTCCGGTAGATGACGCGAGCCGCGCGCGGCGGTGTCGCTGCGGGTGCGGAGGAAATCCTTCACTTCGCGGTCTTCCAGCGAATGAAACGACACGACCGCGAGCCAGCCGCCAGGGGCGAGCAGCCGTTCGGCGGCAGCAAGACCGCGACGCAGCTCGCCGAGTTCGTCGTTCACTTCGATGCGCAGCGCCTGGAATGTGCGGGTCGCGGGATCGATGCCGTCGGGTGAACGGCGGACGGCGCTGCGCACCAGCGAGGCAAGTTCCAGCGTGCGCACGATCGGCGTGGTGGCGCGCGCGGCGACGATGGCGCGGGCGATGCGGCGTGAGTGACGTTCCTCGCCGTAGCGCCAGATGATGTCGGCGAGTTCTTCTTCTTCCAGGTGATTCACGAGATCGGCGGCGCTCTTGCCGTCCGCGCTCATGCGCATGTCGAGCGGACCGTCGAAGCGGAAAGAAAATCCGCGCGCAGCCTCGTCGATTTGGGGGGAGGAGAGGCCCAGGTCGAAGACGACGCCGTGTACCGTGGCAACGCCGCGCGCGGCGAGGAGCCGTTCCAGATCGCCGAAACAGCCCTCGAGAAGGTCCAGTTTTCCGGGATACTGCGCGGCCAGGGCGCGGCCGCGTTCGATCGCCGCGGGATCGCGGTCGACCGCGTAGACTTTGCAGTCGGCTGAAGACAGCAAAGCTTTGGTATAGCCGCCGGCGCCGAAGGTGCCGTCGACATAGAGCGCGCCGTCGCGGGGTGCGAGCGCATCCAGCACCTCGTTGAGCATGACGGGGACATGCAACGACGGTCCGGGGGTGGTGGGGGTGACCGCCGCCTGCATCGGCGTCAGCTCCCGGTCAGCGGCGAGCGGAGCGCTCGCCGCGCGGCCTGGTGGGTCTTGAAGGCAGTCGGATGCCAGATCTCGAAGAAATTGACCTGGCCGACAAAGGTCGCGCTGTCGGTGATGTTGGCGTGTTCGGCGAGATCGCGGGGCAGCACGATCCGGCCTTCGCCATCGATGGGCAATTGCAGCATGTCGGCGGCTGAGACCAACGCGCTGTCGACTGGGGTGTTCTCGAAAACCGCCGTGGGGCTGCGTTTGGCGGCGATTTCATCCATGAGCTCCACGCCGCAGGCGCGGATGGCGCGATATTCAAACCACGGGAAAATGAGAATGGCTGGGGTTTCCGCGCCCATGGTCTGGGCCATGAGCAGGGCGCGATAGTCCGCAGGGACGGAAACCCGCCCCTTCTTGTCCACCTTGAAGGTGAAACTGCCGGTGAACGCCTTCATATCCGCCCCGCAGTTGCGCTCCGTACTGGAGCGCAACCGTTTGAACTGCCTGGGAAATATTCATTTCCCAGCGTCCCCCAGACGTGCCCAGCCAGATGCCTCGTCTATGGGATGGTATGGGATATCATGGGAATTAATGGGCGTCAATGGATAAACCCGCCAAAAACGCTGATGTTGCCGTGGATTAGCCGGTGTCTTTCGTTCGAGGTTCCTGCCGCCTTCCGCGATTTTTGGCGGGGGAAAATGGCATCGGTAGGTTCATTTTATGTTCTCATTCAGGCTTGTGCTAATTATCCTATAATCGGGCTTTAAGCTACTGATTAGACAAAATTTTAATACTCTGAGAAGAAACGGGTCCACACGGCCTGACCCGGTTGCCGGTGCGTCACCCAAGAGGGGGAACCTTCAATCGGTAGCGAAGTTTTCCACGCTATTCATTTGTCTCACTTCAGGGTTTCACCCGATTGCCGATGACCCAAAATCTTAATATGACACCACTCTCTTCTGTTCGGTTTCGGACAGAGGCCGGGAGCGAGTGGGTGCCAAGCAATCAACCGAAAGCCGACTTCTACCATCAGGAGGCGCTCCGCCTCCTGACCATGGCCGATAGCGCAATCTTCGACGATGTGAAGGACGAGCTGACGCGCATGGCGCAGCAGTACCAGCGGTTGGCTGTCATCGCGAAGAAGCGCGACGACGATCATTTCGCCCCGAAATAGCTGGCTTTTCGCGGCTTTCTGCCGGCTGAATTTTCGCCTTCGGATTAAAACGCCAGACGGCCTGTAAGCCGGGTTCTGTTCCGGCCTTGCGGCCGGTGATGACCATTCATCTAGGGCGCCTGTTACCAGGCGCCTCACGCGACCGACCCGGGCGGCAGCCCGAAAACAGGCGTACCGGTAAAGACCGGCGTGCCGCCCCTATTTGGTCTTGCTCCGGGTGGGGTTTGCCGTGCCACCCCCGTTACCGGGGGCGCGGTGCGCTCTTACCGCACCCTTTCACCCTTACCGACGGGCCGAAACCCGCAGGCGGTTTGCTTTCTGTTGCACTTTCCCTGAGGTCGCCCTCGCCGGGTATTACCCGGCACCCTTGTTTCCGTGGAGCCCGGACTTTCCTCGACCCATGGACAGGTCCATGGAGCGCGGCCATCCAGCCGTCTGGCAGGGCTTAGGTAGGCGCGCGCGACCGATCCGTCAATCGATGAGCGTCAGCAGGGCATCCAGCCAGGCGATGGTTTCGCCGTCGAGCCGCCCATCGAAGCAGCGCGGACGAAAGTGGCGCTGGAACGCGATGACGGCGCGAACGGTGCGCTCGTCGAAATGGCCGTCGGTCGGCAGGTCATAGCCCCAGTGCGACAGCTTCTTCTGCACCGTCGCGATTTCGTCCGACCGCTCGCCTGCTTCGAATTCAACCGTTAGGCGGCTTGCAGCGAACTCCGGCCAGCATCCAACGCCCGCCCGCGCGAGCCGCGGCCAGTCGAACAGCTCGCCTGGATCCTCCTTGCGCATCGGGGCGACGTCGGAATGACCGACGATGTTGCGGTTCGGAATCGCGTGCCGTCGCACGACATCGCGGGCAATTTCTTCGAGACTGTGCATTTGCGCGTCGGGAAATGCGCGATAACCGTATTCATGGCCCGGATTGACCAGCTCGATGCCGATGGATCGCGCGTTGATGTCGAGGTTGCCGCGCCACGATGCAACGCCGGCATGCCAGGCGCGGCGGTCCTCCGTCACCAGTCGGAAAACGCGACCGTCTTCTTCTACGACATAGTGCGCGCTGACCTTTGCCGCGTCGTCGCAGAGGCGATCCAAAGCCGCATTGCCCGACGTCATGCCGGTGTAATGCAGCACCAGCATGTCGATTGGCGTGCCTACGGGACGGGCATCGTGGTTCGGCGAGGGGCGATTTTCGATATCGATCATGACTCTGCCTGAAATCGGCGCAATACATCCTAGTCGTCGCGCTAGCGGTTCGCCAGATCGCCAGAATTCGTGCTTTGGGCCAGCAAAATCCATGTGTTAGGGTCGGCCCAGCTTAAATAGGGAGGAAGGCCGAACTCGGCAGGATTCCGGTCAACCGGAGCCGTCGATCCTCGGCAGTCAAAATCACACTTGCTCGATCTTCGTTCTTCATCCGAAACGGCCGGATCGGTTGCCGCGAATGCCCATGTCGCCGAGCCTTTGCTCGACGTCGACAATCTGCATGTCCATTTCGCAACGTCGGGCGGCAACGTCCACGCCGTCGAGGGGCTGAGCTTCTCGGTGAATCGCGGCGAGATCGTCGCCATTGTCGGTGAATCCGGTTCCGGCAAATCGGTGTCGGCGCTGTCGATCATGCGGCTGCTGCCGCGCCAGACCGGACGCATTTCGCAGGGTCGCGTGACGTTCGACGGCCGCAATCTGCTCGATCTCAGCGACGAACAGATGCGCGAAATCCGCGGGCGCGACATTTCGATGATCTTCCAGGAGCCGATGACGTCGCTCAATCCGATCCTGCCGATCGGATTCCAGATCATGGAGCCGCTGTTCATCCATATGGGGATGAACGAGGAGCAGGCGAAGGCGCGCGCGGTCGAGCTGATGCGGTTGGTCGGCATTCCCGACGCCGAAAAGCGGCTCGGCCAGTATCCGCATCAGTTTTCCGGCGGCATGCGCCAGCGCGTGATGATCGCCATCGGCCTCGCCTGCAATCCCAAGCTCATCATCGCCGACGAGCCGACCACGGCACTCGACGTGACAATCCAGGCGCAGATTCTCGAGCTGATGAAGGATCTTTCGCGCCAGCTCAATATCGCGCTCATCATCATCACCCACAATCTCGGCGTCGTGGCGCGCTATGCGGACCGCGTCGTGGTGATGTACGCAGCCCGGCTGGTGGAGCAGGGACCGGCGGAGGCGATCTTCCATCGTCCGCGCCACCCCTACACGATGGGTTTGCTGCGATCGGTGCCGCGTCTCGACAAGCCGCGCCTGGGCAAGCTGGAGACGATCGAGGGCCTGCCGCCTAACGTGATGAAGGCGCCGCCCGGCTGCCGTTTTGCGCCGCGCTGCCCCTATGCGATCGAGGCCTGCAAGCAGGTGCCGCCGCTGCTGCCGACCGATACCGGCGGATTGTCCGCATGCATTCGCGCGCCGGAAATCGCCGCGGGGAAGATCACCTGGTTGTCCACGGCCGCCGCCGGTGCACCGCAGATCGAGTATGGGGCGCGCACGCCGCTGTTGGCGGTTCGCCATCTCACCAAGCATTTTCCGGTGCGCACCGGTTTGCGCGGTGCGCGCAGCGTGGTGCGCGCTGTCGAGGACGTCAGCTTCAACATTTATCCCGGCGAGACGCTGGGTCTGGTCGGTGAATCCGGCTGCGGCAAGACGACGGTCGGCCGGCTGATCCTGCGTCTTGAGGAGCCGACATCGGGCGAGATTACGTTCGAGGGGAAAGATCTCGTCACGACGCCGGCGGCCGAACTCAAGGCGATCCGCCGCAAGGTGCAGGTCATCTTCCAGGATCCCTACAGCTCGCTTAATCCGCGCATGACGGTCGGACAGATCATCGGCGAGCCGCTGTCCGTCTATAAGCTCGTTGCCGACAACAAGGCGGGCAAGGATCGCGTCGCCCAGCTTCTGGAGCAGGTCGGCCTGCGACCGGAAATGGCGGAACGTTATCCGCACCAGCTCTCCGGCGGCCAGCGCCAGCGCGTCGGCATTGCGCGCGCGCTCGCCATGGAGCCGTCGTTCATTGTCTGTGACGAGGCAGTGTCGGCGCTCGATGTGTCGATCCAGGGGCAGATCATCAATCTGCTGGAGGATCTGCAGAAGACGTACGGGCTCGCCTACCTGTTCATCGCGCACGATCTGGCCGTGGTTCGGCACATCTCAATGCGCGTGGTCGTCATGTATCTCGGCCGCATCATGGAAATCGCCGACCGCGACACGCTGTATCGCGAGCCGCTTCATCCTTATACGAAGCTGCTGCTCGACGCGGCGCCGGTTCCCGATCCCACGATCGAAAAGGCGCGTGCGCCGCGCCTGATCCAGGGCGAACTGCCCAGTCCGCTTGCGCCGCCAACGGGATGCGTTTTCCATACGCGCTGCCCGATGGCGAGCCAGGAATGCCGTGAAGTCGTGCCAAACCTGGAAGAAAAAAATCCGGGGCATATGGCGGCATGCATCAAGATCTGAAAAACAGAAAAGGGAGAGACGCCGTGAAAACTTTAGCGATAGGGCTTGGATTTTTAGCCGCAGTCGCGTTTGGCGCGGGTACGGCCGAGGCGCAGACACCGAAGCGGGGCGGGGTTTTGAGCTTCGCCATCAATGCGGAGACACCGCATTACGACTGTCATGGCAGTGATACGTTCGCGACGCTGCATTTCGCGGCGCCGTTCTATTCCACGCTGTTGAAATTCAATCTCGACAAGTATCCCGACGTAATGGGCGACCTTGCCCAGTCATGGACCGTGGCGCCCGATCTGAAGAGCTATACGTTCAAGCTTCATCCCAACGTGAAGTTCAGCGACGGTTCAGCGCTGACCTCCGCCGACGTCAAGGCTACATACGAGCGTCTGCGCAATCCTCCGGCCGGCGTGGTATCGACCCGCAAGGCGACCTTCGCCGATATCGATACCATCGACACGCCGGATGCGACGACCGTCGTCTTCAAGATGAAGGACGTAAACGCGGCGATGCTGGAGCATTTCGCCAGCCCATGGAACTGCGTCTATTCGGCGAAGGTCCTGGCAGAAGATCCGAATGCACCCAAGACCAAGATCCTTGGTTCGGGCCCATTCACCTTCGCAGAGCACGTCAAGGGCAGCCATGTCGAGGGCAAGAAGAACCCGAACTATTTCCGACAGGGCCTTCCGTACATGGACGGCTTCAAGGGCGTGTTCATGCTGCAGGCCGCGGCGATGCTGAACGCGCTGCAGGGCGGGCAGGTCATGGGTGAGTTCCGTTCCGTCGCACCGGCCGAGCGTGACCGTCTGGCCCAGGCGATGGGCGACAAGGTGCGCTTCGAGGAAGCGAGTTGGACGCTCAATCTCCTTCTCGTCTTCAACACGGAGAAGAAGCCGTTTGACGACGTTCGCGTGCGCCGCGCCCTCAGCATGGCGATCGATCGGCACGGCGGCAGCCAGGGCCTGTCGCGCACCTCGACACTGCGCGCAGTTGGCGGCGTGATCCGTCCTGGCTCGCCGTATGCGACACCGGATGCGGACCTGCAGAAGCTGCCTGGCTTCGGCAAGGACATCAACGCGGCGCGGGCAGAAGCAAAGCGGCTGCTCGCAGAAGCGGGGGTGCCAAACCTCAGCTTCACGCTGTTCAACCGCAATCTGGCACAACCGTATACGCCTGGGGGAATCTTCCTGGTCGACCAATGGCGCCAGCTTGGCCTGAACGTCGAGCACAAGCAGTTCGAGACCTCGCCCTATCTGGCAGGCATGTCGAGCGGCAACTTCGATGTGGCGATCGACTTCTCCAACCTGTTCATGGACGAGCCGAGTCTTGGTCTTTCCAAGTTCGTATCGTTCGACAAGGCCCCGGAGAACCGCTCGCGCTCGATCGACCGCGAACTGGACTCGCTCTATGAGCGCCAGGTCCGCGAACTCGACATGGGCAAGCGCAAGCTGCTCATCCAGGCGTTCGAGAAGCGCCTGTTCGAGCAGGCCTACCAGACGCCGATCCTGTGGTGGCACCGCATCGTCGCCACCAACAAGTCGCTGATGGGTTGGAAGATGTCCCCCAGTCACAATCTCGGCCAGGATCTGGCCGAGGTCTGGCTGAACCAGTAACCGAGAGGAAAGGCGGCCCGACCTCAACCGGGGCCGGGCCGCCGCTTTCAAATCATGCTTCGCTACGCCGCCAACCGTATCCTGCTCATGATCCCCACGCTGATCGGCGTGTCGATCCTTGTCTTCTTCATGCTGCGCGTCATTCCCGGCGACGTGGTGGAGGTGAAGCTGCGCGGCGACGGCGGCAACGTGTCGCAGGAAACGATCGACATGGAGCGCAAGCGGCTCGGCCTTGACAAGCCGTTGTCCTCTCAGTTCGGCGACTGGATGGTCGGCCTTGCGACCTTCAATCTCGGCACCTCGATGTGGACCGACCGTCCCGTCGTGGAGGAGATCGCGATCCGCTTCGAGCTGTCGCTGCAGGTCGCGATCATGGCGACCGTCATCGGAGTCATCATAGCCGTGCCTCTAGGGACGCTCGCGGCCCTGCTGCGAGGAACCTGGGTCGACTACGCGGTCCGAATAGCCAGCATTGGCGGCCTTGCCGTCCCGTCCTTCTGGCTTGGCATGCTGATCATGCTGACCCTGCTGGCGCTGTTTAACTGGCTGCCGCCCATTACCTTCACGCCGCTCTCGGTCGATCCCTGGGCGAATCTGTCGCAGTTGATCTGGCCGGCGCTGGCCGTGGGCTATCGTTACTCGGCAGTGCTGGCGCGCATGGTGCGCTCGTCGCTGCTCGAGGTGCTGAACGAGGATTACATCCGGACCGCCCGGGCCAAGGGCGTTTACGAAAAGCTGGTCGTGTCCCGCCATGCGCTACGCAACGCGCTGCTGCCGGCGATCACGGTCATCGGCCTTGAATTCGCGTTCCTGATCGGTGGGCTGGTGGTGACGGAGCAGGTGTTCAACCTGAACGGCATTGGCAAGCTGCTGGTCCAGAGCGTATCCCGCAACGACTTCACCCTCATCCAGGGGATGGTGATGATCATTGCGTGCTTCTACATCGTCGCCAATCTGGTGGTCGACATGCTCTACGCCGTGTTCGACCCCCGTATCCGTTACCGGTAATCATCATGGTCAGCGTTCCCGCCAATACCGTTCCGGTCGCCGGCGCACCGCGCAAGCGCAGTGCTGTTGTGGATTTCTGCCGCCAGCAGCCGCTGGGGGTGGTGAGTCTGTTCATCATCGTCATGATGATCTTCGCCGGTATCTTTTCGGCCAGCGTCGCTCCCTATAATCCCGTGGCCGTCGATTTCGGCGCCATGCTCTCTCCCCCGAGCTGGGAGCACTGGGCGGGGACCGATGCGTTCGGGCGCGATATTCTTTCCCGGCTGATCTATGGCGCCCGGACAGCGCTGATCATCGCCTTCACCGCGTCGTTCTTCGGATCGACGTTCGGCGCGTTGCTGGGCGCCACCTGCGCCTATTTCGGCGGTAAGTTCGATACGATCGTGCAGCGTCTGCTGGAGATTCTGCAGGCTTTCCCGATCATCGTGCTGGCGCTGATTGTCGTGGCCGTGCTCGGCAAGCTGCCGGTGTTCGGCATCGACGTGAACCTGATCTGCGCCATCGCCATCCCGATCATCCCGAACGTGACCCGTATCGTGCGCGCGGCGGCGCTCTCGGTGCGCTCCATGCCCTACATCGATGCGGCGCGCGCGGCGGGGTACTCGCACTTCCGGATCATCACCCGCCACATGGTTCCGAACCTCATGGCGCCGTACCTGATCATGCTGACCGCCTATATGGCACAGGCGATCCTGCTGGAGGCCTCGCTGTCGTTTCTGGGGCTGGGCGTGACCGAGCCAACGCCGGCCTGGGGCCTCATGCTGTCGGGCAATGCCTCGGATTTCTTCCGCGAGGCGCCGTGGATGATCCTGTTCCCCGGCTTTGCCATCAGCCTTGCTGTGTTCTCGTTCAACCTGTTTGGCGATTCACTGCGCGATTGGCTTGATCCCAAGTTCAAGGTATGACCGTCGCCTGACACGCGAACCAAACGGGGATTTCGATGAAACTGGTACGTTACGGGGCGCCCGGCAAGGAACAGCCGGGCCTGATCGACGCCAATGGCAAGCTGCGCAGCCTCGCGCGCAAGATCAAGGACATCACGCCGGCGACGCTCGCCTCGTCCGAGCTGGCAAAGCTCAAGAAGATCAATCCGGAGAAGCTGCCGCTGGTTTCCGGGAAGCCCCGCATCGGCGTGCCGGTCAACGGCATCTCCAAGATTATCGCCGTCGGCCTGAACTACAAGACGCATGCCGCCGAAGCCGGCATGGCGCTGCCGACCGAGCCGGTCCTGTTCATGAAGGCGATCACCAGTCTGTGCGGCCCCAACGACAAGGTGAAGGTCCCGCGCGGATCGAAGAAGACGGATTACGAGATCGAGCTCGGTGTCGTGATCGGCCGCAAGGCGCAGTACGTCAGCGAGGCCGACGCGATGAAGTATGTCGCCGGCTACACCCTGGTGAACGATGTGTCTGAGCGCGAATTCCAGCTCGAGCGCGGCCCGCAATGGATGAAGGGCAAGAGCGCGGACACGTTCTGCCCTACCGGCCCGTGGCTGGCGACGCCAGATGAGATCAAGGATCCGGGCAAGCTCGACCTGTGGCTCACCGTCAACGGCCAGACGCGCCAGAAGAGCAACACGTCGTACATGATCTTCAACGTGCGCACGTTGGTCAGCTATATCAGCCAGTTCCTGACCCTGATGCCGGGCGATCTGATCGCCACCGGCACGCCGGCCGGTGTCGCGCTTGGCATGAAGGACCCGGCCGCCTTCCTGAAGGCCGGCGATGTCGTGGAACTCGGCATGGATGGTCTCGGCACCCAGAAGCAGCTGATGATCCCGGCGTAGTCGCCGCGGAGCCGGGAACCGTGGCGCGCCGCTCCCGTTTAGAGGGCGCGCCACTTTCCCGAGCCGGCCCGTGAAACTCTTCGAATGCCAGAAATGCGGGCAGCCTCTCTATTTTGAGAACGTGTCCTGCATCAGATGCGGACTGCGGCTGGGCTATATCCCGGAATTGAGCCGGCTCACGGCGCTGGAGCCCGACGGAGACAACTGGCGGGCGCTGGCTGACGAGACGCCGCGCCGCTTCTGCGCCAATGCCGCGCACGATGCCTGCAACTGGCTGATCCCCGTCGACAGCACGGCGACGCATTGCCTGGCCTGTCGTCATAACCGCACCATCCCCGATCTCTCGGATACCGAGAATGTCGCTCGCTGGCGCAAGCTGGAACGGGCGAAGCATTTTCTGTTCTATTCGCTGGTGCGCTTCCGCCTGCCGCTGAACGATCGCAAGCAGGATCCCGAGCACGGCCTGACCTTCGACTTTCTGGCCGAGACGCCGGAGAGCGGGCCGGTGCTGACCGGCCATGCGGAGGGCGTCATCACCGTCAATATCCGCGAGGCGGACGATTCCGAGCGCGAGCGGGCGCGCGGCGCCATGCATGAGACGTATCGCACCCTGCTCGGTCATTTCCGCCATGAGATCGGCCACTATTACTGGAACCGGCTGGTGCGCGACGCAGACCAGATCGAGCCGTTTCGGAAACTCTTCGGCGACGAAAGCCGCGACTATGCGGCGGCGCTGCAGGAACACTACGCCAACCCGCCGACCGATCCCTGGAACGACCGCTATGTCAGCAGCTACGCCGCGGCGCATCCGTGGGAGGATTTCGCCGAGACCTGGGCGCATTATTTCCACATCGCCGATACGCTGGAGACCGCACGCGCCTTCGGTCTCAAGACGAAGCCGCGGGTGCGCCAGACGCCCAAGCTCGACACTGCCCTCGATTTCGATCCCTACAATGCCGGCAGCGCGGCTGACCTCGTTGAGTCGTGGCTGCCGATCGCCTTTGCCGTGAACTCGATGAACCGCAGCATGGGCCAGCCCGATCTCTATCCCTTCGTGCTGTCACCGACCGCGATCGCCAAGCTCGACTTCGTACACGGCCTGATCCATCGCTGACGCCTGTCAGGGGCGGGCGCGCACCGGATAGGCCTGCGGGCTGCGCTCATCGATGGTCCGCCCGAGCGGGTCCCATCCGCCGACCGCCGCCCACTGGCTTTCGGCATCCTCTCGCGTCTTGAGCCGCAGATCGTCCATGTCGACGCCGAGGAGCCGGCGGTTTTCCACGCGAACGACGCCATCGACGATGACGGTTTCGACGTCGTCACCCATGCCGCATTCCACGACGGCCCGGATCGGATCGCGGATGGGACCGTAGCGCAGCGATGCGGCCTCCAAATCGATGACGATGATATCGGCGGCGGCGTCGGGCTGGAGCCGGCCGAGGTCCTTGCGGCCGAGAAAATCCGCTGTGACGGTCGTCGCGGCGTCGTAGACCTCGTTGGCAGGGGCGGCGAACAGGTTCCGCGAAACGGCCTTTGCCATGTAGGAGGCGGTGCGCATCTGCATGATCATATCGCGCGGATAGGTGTCGGTGCCGAGCGCGATCGGGATTCCGAATTTCCGGTAGCGCGGCCATGTATCGAGGACGCGGCCACGGCGGACGAGGTTGATCGGACAGTGCGAGACGACGGCGCCGCTTCCGGCAAGAAGCTCAAGGTCGCGTCCGCCGGGATAGTGCATCGCGCCGTCCTGCGCCGGGAAATTGCAGTGGCCGATAAGCGTTCCGGGACGGAGCAGTCCGGTGCGGGCGAGCAGCTCGATCGGCGTGCAGCCATTGCGCGCCACGACCTCGTTGAACTCCCACGGGTTGTAGGCGGCGTGAATGGCGACGGCGAGGTTCTTTTCCGCGGCGATGGCGGCGGTCCGCTCCAGCAGATCGGGCGAGCAGGTATCGGTGTCGCGCGGCACCAGCAGGCCATGCACCAACCCTGACGGGTGCCGCTCAAGTCCGTCGATGAACGCCAGCGCCGCCGCGAGTTCCTCGATGCCGCGCTCTTCATGATCGATGCGATAGCGCCGCCCTGCGGCGTTGGCCGCCCAGCTGTAGCTTTCGTAGCCGATCCCGAGCCAGGTCCGGATGCCGAAGCGCTCGCTCTCCGCCGCCAGCGCCTTCTGCACCGTCGGATTGCTGCCGAACTCGATGTAGCTGGTGATGCCGCTGCGCAGCAGCTCCGCCACGGTGAACCGCGCCTGCAGGGCGAGGTTGCCCAGGGCCGAGCGGCCGTCACCGGACGAACCCGGCCGCCGCAGCGCGACTTCGTAGAACGGCTGGCCGAGATATTCGGGGCGCGCGGTGTCGCTCATCATGCGGTGCAGGGCGCGATGGCCCATGTGGACATGGCTGTCGATGAAGCCGGGGCTGACCAGCTTGCCGCGCGCGTCGATCACCCGGTCGACGGGCTCCGGCCAGTCGTAACCGACATGGATGATCTTACACCCATCGATGACCACGACGCCGTCGGGCAGAAGCTCATGGCCGGCCGCACCATGCCCGATCACCCAGCCACCTTGAATCAACGTGCGCATGCCTTTTTGTCTCCGCTCGAGCCCGCTTGTCCGCACGAGGGAATTGCAATTACCGGGCCGGTGCCGCCGAATGCCTTGCACCACCGCCGGGGTTTGCCGATAACCTCCCGCATGGAAGAATCGAAGAGCGGCGCCGGCTGGCAGTTCTGGATCGATCGGGGCGGGACGTTCACGGATATCGTGGGGCGGCGTCCCGACGGTTCGCTCAGTTCGCTCAAATTATTGTCCGCCAGCGAGCACTATCGCGACGCCGCATTGCAGGGCATCCGCGAGCTGCTCGACCTGGACAAAACGGATAGTCTGGCCGGGCGCGCCATCGACGCGGTGAAGATGGGGACCACTGTCGCGACCAACGCGCTGCTCGAGCGCAAGGGCGAGCGGGTGGCGCTGGCGATCACCAAAGGCTTCGCCGACCAGCTCCGCATTGCCTACCAGAACCGGCCCAAGCTGTTCACGCGGCGTATTGTTCTTCCCGATCTCCTTTACGAGCAGGTGCTGGAGATTGACGAGCGGATGAGCGCACAGGGGGAGGTGCTAACGCCGCTCGATGAGGATGCGGCGCGCGCCGGTCTGCAAAATCTCTTTGACGCCGGCTTCCGGGCGCTCGCCATCGTGCTGATGCATGGCTATCGCTATCCCGACCACGAGCAGCGCCTCGGCGCGCTGGCCCGCGCCATCGGCTTCACGCAGATCTCCATTTCGCACGCGGTCAGCCCGCTGATGAAGATCGTCGGTCGCGGTGATACCACGGTGGTGGACGCCTATGTCTCACCGCTGCTGCGCCGTTATGTCGACCAGGTGGCGGCGGAACTCGGCGATACCCGCCTGATGTTCATGCAGTCGAATGGCGGCCTCACCGATGCACGCGCCTTCCAGGGCAAGGATTCCATCCTGTCGGGTCCGGCGGGCGGCATCGTTGGAGCAGTGCGCACCGCGACGCAGGCCGGGTTCGAACGTCTGATCACCTTCGACATGGGCGGCACCTCCACCGATGTCGCGCTCTATAACGGCGAGTACGAGCGCGCCTTCGAGACGCTGGTCGCCGGTGTGCGGATGCGCGCGCCGATGATGAAGATCCACACTGTCGCGGCCGGCGGGGGCTCGATCCTCGGCTTCGACGGGGCGCGGTTCCGCGTCGGTCCCGAAAGTGCCGGCGCCGATCCCGGTCCCGCATGCTATCGCCGCGGCGGTCCGCTCTGCGTCACCGATGCCAACGTGATGGTCGGCAAGATCCGCCCCGAATTTTTTCCGACGGTGTTCGGTCCCAATGGCGACCAGCCGCTCGACGCGCTGGTGGTCCGCCGCAAATTCGCGGAACTCGCGGAGGCCGTGAACACGGTGACCGGCGAGACGCGCACGCCGGAAGAAATCGCCGACGGCTATCTCCGCATCGCCGTCGAGAATATGGCCAACGCCATCAAGCAGGTGTCGATCCAGCGCGGCTACGCGGTCGGCGGCTATACGCTGGTCTGTTTCGGCGGGGCCGGCGGCCAGCATGCCTGCCGCGTTGCCGACACGCTGGGTATGACGACGGTGTTCATTCATCCGCTGTCCGGCGTGCTGTCGGCCTACGGCATGGGTCTCGCCGACCTTCGAGTGCTGCGCGAGAAATCCGTCGAGGCACGGCTGGACGACATGCTGCTCCCCGATATCACGCAATCGCTCGATACGCTGGCCGTCGAGGCAACGGAGGAGATGCGCCGCCAGGGCATCGCTGATGTCGATATCGAGGTGCAGCGGAAGCTGCATCTGAAATACGAAGGCACGGACTCAACGCTGGTCATCGCCTTCGCCGATGCAGAAGCCGCGACCGCCGCCTTCACGGCAGCGCATCGCCAGCGTTACGGCTTCATGATGCCGGACAAGACGGTGATCGTCGAAGCCGTCGCGGTCGAGGTGATCGGCCATACCGAACGCATAGACACGCCGGTGGCTGATCCCGTCGACGTCGCGCCGCCAATGGCCGTGGCCAAGGTGGCGATGTTCGCCGAAGCTGCGTTTCACGAAACGCCGGTGTTCACCCGCGAGACGTTGCGGCCGGGCATGAAAGTCACCGGCCCGGCGATGATCGCCGAGGCCAACGCCACGACCATCGTCGAGCCCGGCTGGATGGCGGAGGTCACGGCCCGCGATCACCTGGTGCTGCGCCGCACCGTGGCGATCAAACGGCAGGCGGCGGCGGGCACGCAGGTCGATCCGGTGATGCTGGAGGTCTTCAACAACCTCTTCATGTCGATCGCGGAGCAGATGGGCGTCGCGCTGCAGAACACCGCCTATTCCGTGAACATCAAAGAACGGCTGGATTTCTCCTGCGCGCTGTTCGATCGCGAGGGCGCCCTGATCGCCAACGCGCCGCACATGCCGGTGCATCTGGGGTCGATGGGGGAGAGCGTGTCGGCAATCATGCGGGCGCGCGAAGGCACCATGAAACCCGGTGACGTGTTCGTGCTGAATGCGCCGTATAACGGCGGTACGCATCTGCCGGATGTGACGGTAGTGACGCCGGTCTTCGACGAGGCAAACGCCGAAATCCTCTTCTTCGTCGCTGCGCGCGGTCATCACGCCGATATCGGCGGGACCTCGCCGGGCTCGATGCCGCCCGACTCAACGACGGTCGAGGAAGAGGGCGTCCTGATCGACAATGTGCAGCTCGTCGATCAGGGCCGGTTCCTCGAAGACGAGATGCGGGCACTCCTGTCTTCCGGCCGCTATCCCGTCCGCAATCCGGACCAAAACATCGCCGATCTCAAGGCGCAGATCGCGGCCTGCGAGAAAGGCGTGCAGGAGCTGCGGCGCATGGTCGCGGAGTACGGTCTCGATGTCGTGCGCGCCTATATGCGGCATGTGCAGGACAATGCGGAGGAGCAGGTGCGCCGCGTGCTCGGCGTGCTGAAGGATGGGCGCTTCGAATGCGCGATGGATGACGGCAGCGTGATCCGGGTGCAGGTGTCCATCGATCCCGTCGCGCGCACCGGCGTCATCGACTTCACCGGCACGTCGCCGCAGCGCCCGACCAATTTCAACGCGCCGTCTTCGGTGTGCAAGGCGGCGGTGCTCTATGTCTTTCGCACCCTGGTCGACGACGACATCCCGATGAATGCCGGCGTGCTCAAGCCGCTCAGGATCGTCATCCCCGAGGGTTCGATGCTGGCGCCGCGCTATCCCGCCGCCGTGGTAGCCGGCAATGTCGAGACCTCGCAATGCGTGACCGATGCGCTGTACGGCGCGCTTGGCGTCATGGCGGCGGCGCAGGGCACCATGAACAACTTCACGTTCGGCAACGACCGCCACCAGTATTACGAAACCATCGCCGGCGGCTCCGGCGCCGGCCCGGATTTCGACGGCACCTCGGCGGTGCAGACGCACATGACCAACTCGCGCCTTACCGATCCGGAGGTGCTGGAGTGGCGCTATCCGGTGCTGGTGGACTCCTTCGAGATCCGACGCGGCAGCGGCGGCGCGGGCCGGCATTCCGGCGGCGACGGCGTGATCCGGCGCATCCGCTTCAGGGAGACGATGATCTGCGCGATCCTCGCCAACCGCCGCAAAGAGGTGCCGTTTGGACTTGAGGGCGGCGAGGCCGCGCAGGGCGGGCGCAACTGGGTGGAACGCGCGGATGGCACGCGTGACGAGAAGGGCGCGACCGGGCGCTGGGACGTGCAGCCCGGGGACGTCTTCGCGATCGAGACGCCGGGCGGCGGTGGGTTTGGGAAGAAGAGTTAGGAAAGTTGGGCGCTGCGCGCGCTATCCGTCCTGCGCTGTCGCGCGTCCCCTGCAATCAACAGCTCAAAAATTATCTGTCACCCCAGCGAAAGCTGGGGCCCAGCCGTTGGGTGCTCACCCCGATCACGTTCCGTCGCGACTGCAGAACGACCGCGCCACCTGGGTCCCAGCTTTCGCTGGGGTGACAATCAGGGGTAGATGACAATCGGGGGCGCCCAAAAACAAAAACGGCCGCGCATCGCACAGCCGTTTTCACAAAACCCTACCGAAGACGCTTAAGGCGTCAGCCCTTGCTCTTCGCCTCTTCGAACAGGCCGGCCAGCACCTGCGGGCGGTTGTTCACCACCGGCAGCTCCTGCGCGACCAGCAGGCCTTCGAGGCGCTTGGCGGTGTCGAGGGCGGCTTCCTTGCTGAGATTGGAATTCACCAGCGGACCCAGACTGCCGAACGACAGCGGCGCGCGCGTCTGGACGGAATCGTTGGGCAATGTGAATTTTTCCGTCGGCGAAGCGGTCTTCGGCCGGTCGGCATTGGGTCGCGCGATGGGCGTGCCCTTGGTCGGGTCGATGGTCGACATGTCCATGGTCCTTCTTTAGCCGGCGCCCTTTTTGAGCGTCCTTTGAGCCAAGGTCCGTTCTGACCTTGTGCTAAACAGTCCGGAGAATAGAGCAAAACGGCCTCTGCTGCAAATATGTTACCCACCGGAACACCTCCGCCGGCCGACCGCCCCGGCCTCGGCATCACCTATATGTTGTTGGGAATGCTGTTCTTTTCGGCCATGGACGGGGTGGCCAAATGGATCGTCGTGGTCTTCCCCCTGATGCAGGTCCTGGCCCTGCGCAACGGCATGAATCTAGTGCTCATTTCACCCATTGTGTACCGGGCCGGCGGCTGGCGGAGTCTCCGGACCGGCCGCCCCTGGGCGCATGGAATGCGGGTCCTGCTCTCGCTGGGCGCCCTGACCTGCTATTTCGAGGCGCTGCGCCACCTGCCGCTGGCGACCTGCGTGGCGCTCGCCTTCGCTTCGCCGCTCTTCATGACGCTGTTCTCCGTGGTCCTGCTGAAGGAGAAAGTCGGCTGGCATCGCTGGGGGGCGATCGCCGTCGGCTTCATCGGCGTGCTGGTGATCGTGCAGCCGGAAACCGACCAGCTCGCCACGCTCGCTGCCGGCCTTGCGATCCTCTCCAGCGTCTTCTTCGCGCTCAACATGACCACGGTGCGCTGGCTCGCCCGCCACGAAACCGAAGCCGCCATCCTCTTCCATCAGAATCTCGGGGTGGCGCTGATCTGCGGGGCAGCGCTGCCCTTTGTGTGGGTGACGCCGACGCCGTTGGAATGGCTCGGCATCGCCGCGATGGCCGTGACGATGACCGGCGGCCAGATCCTGACCGTGAAGGCCTTCCGCATCGCCCCGGTCGGCGTGGTGGCGCCCTTCGAATACGTGGAACTGATCGGCGCCAGCCTGATTGGCTATCTGGTGTGGAAGGAAATCCCGGCCGACCACGTGTGGCTGGGGGCGGGGATCATCATTGCGAGCGGGCTGTATATGATCTGGCGGGAGACGGGGAAGAAAACGAATACGAATACTGAAAAGGGAGTTATCACATGAAATCCGGCGTTCGCCGCATCGTCACCGGGCATGACAGCGCAGGCAAGGCCGTCATCCGCTTTGACGACACGATGGAGGCGAACGAGGATCGCGCCCCCGTCGCCAGGTTCTTCAAGCTGTGGACGACCAGCAGCAGCCCCGCCGACAACAACGACGAATACGACGGCAGCAACCGCGAGACGGGGCTGACCTCGCCGGGCGGCACGGTGCTGCGGATCGTCGATATCTATCCGGGCCAGCGCTCGCCCATGCACCGCACGCTGTCGCTGGATTACGGGATCGTGCTCGACGGCAAGGTGGACATGGAGCTGGATAGCGGCGAGGTCGCACACCTTCGGACCGGCGACGTGGTGGTTCAGCGCGGCACCATCCATGCCTGGGTCAACAACTACGAGGAGCCGGTGCGGATGGCCTTCGTGCTGATCGACGCGACCCCCGCGACGGTCGGCGGGAAGGCGCTGGGGCCGGTCTGACAGCCGCTACCTATTCTTTCACCAGCCCCGACAGTGGTGTGGGTGGTGAGATTTCGCACGGTGCCATTGCGATATCTATCTTAGCCCGGCGCAGACAATCTCAAACTGCTGCCGCAGTTTGCGCAGGCCGGACTTCACGTCGGGCTCGGCGGCGGCAAGGCAGAGCCGGATTTCCATTCGATAAAGGCTGAAAAAGATCCGGGCTGCGATTTCCGGCGGTGTCTTCTTGTTGATGAGGCCGCGCCGCTGCGCTTCGGCGACAATCTCGGTGACGCGCTGTTCGGTTTTCTGGACGCCGTTGCGGATTCGGGTCGCGACCATCCCCTCGGAAAAGGTCATCTCCTTCATCATCTGGCGTGACAGGTCCGGCGTCTTGCAGAAGTAGCGATAGAATTCCCCGAAGAAACCGATGAGCTGGTCGGAGAGGGGGGCAGCCGGATCGACGTGTTCTGTCGCGCGCGCGATCAGCGGCTCGAATTCTTCATCGAAGATCAGTAGCAGCAACTCGTGCTTGCCGTTGGCATAGAGAAACAGCGTTCCAAAGGCGACGCCGGCGCTGGCCGCGATATCCTTGGCTGTAGCGCGCTCGAATCCCTTCTTTGTGAAGACCGTGCGGGCCGCCTTGCGGATACGGGTCAGCTTGTCCCGCTTGTTTGACTCGCGGCGGCCGCCGGCGGCTTCGACGGCTGTTTCCATGGTCATCGGATTGAAACCTCACGATGAATCGTCTGCATCAGTATCGCGTCGGAATGCTCTCGCCGGCAAGAAAAATGATTTCGATCATTTTTCATTTGACTGGCGGGCCTCTGCGGATCAAAAAATGATCATAATCAGTTTTCTGCCGGGAGGACGCCAATGAACCAGATGGCCGCCCGCCGTTCGCCCGATGGCAATGCCTATGGGCGCGGCCCGCAGCACCACGACGCGGAAATCACCGAGGTCGGACCGGGGACACCCTGCGGCGAGTTCATGCGCCGCTACTGGCATCCGGTCAGCCTGTCGGAGACGCTGACGGACATGCCTCAGGAGCTGCGTATCCTTGGCGAAGATCTGGTGATCTTCCGCGACAGGACCGGCCGGGTGGGTCTTCTGCATGCCCGCTGCGCGCATCGCGGGACGACCCTCTATTACGGCAAGGTTGAGGATCGCGGCATTCGCTGCTGCTACCACGGCTGGCTGTTCGACGTTGAAGGCAAGTGTCTGGAGCAGCCGTGCGAGCCAGATCTTGGCGCTGCGCATCGCGACAAGGTCCGGCAGCCCTGGTATCCGGTCGAGGAACGCTACGGCCTGGTCTGGGCGTATATGGGCCCGCCGGAAAGGAAACCGGTGCTGACGCGCTGGGACGTGCTCGAAAATCTGGGGCCCGACGAAAAGTACGTAGTCGACGACGATGCAACCAGCGCCGGCGGCGATCACACGACGCAGATCGTGCCGACGAGCTGGCTGCACGACTGGGAAAACGTGATGGATCCGTTCCATGTGCCGATCCTGCACACGCGGTTCAGTGGCGTGCAGTTCATTCCCGAGGTTGGCGTAATGCCGGATGTGGAATGGGACCACGAGCTGCACGGACTGAAATACACCGCCTATCGCAAACTGGATGACGGACGCGAAATGGACCGGGTGACTATCGCGCTTCTGCCCTATGCGCGCATCGTGCCGGATGCTGTCACCGGTCTGACACCCGGCCCGTCCAGGCGTATCGGCTGGGTCGTGCCGGTCGACGATACGCATCACCGCCTGTTCCATATCAGGCGCGCGCCGAAGGACTATGTGCGACCGCCCCTGCTGCCCTTCAACGGGCGCACGTGGTCGGAACTGACGGAAGAGGAACATCGCCAGACACCGGGTGATTGGGAAGCGCAGGTCGGGCAGGGACCGATCAGCCTGCACTCTGAAGAACACCTGGCATCGAGCGACAAAGGCGTCGTCATGCTGCGTCGCATTCTGCGGCAGGAAATCCGCAAGGTCGCGGCGGGCCAAGATCCGATGGGTGTGTCCTTCGATCCTGACAAAGCCACGGTGACCGTCACCGCCGGCAACTATTTCAAATGAACTGAGCGCAAGCTCCGGGAGAAACGCAGATGTTCAAGAAAGCGCTTCTGATTCTTTTCGCGTCCATCGCTGCGTATCCTACGGCGGCACAGGAATTTCCCACGCGCACCGTCCGTATCGTGTCGTGGGCGGCGGGCACCTTTCCCGACGTGGTGGCCCGACTGATGGCGGAGCACCTCAAAGAAAACTGGAAACAGCCGGTGATCGTCATCAACCGCGCCGGCGTTGGCGGCGTCGTCGCGGCGCAGGATGCGGCGACCGCGCCCGCTGACGGCTACACGATCGTCTGGGGCGATCCGGTGGGCTGGCATCTCTTCAAGAAGTATCAGGTGCCCGCGAGCGAAGCGTTCGCCGGCGATTCGCTGGTCCCGCTGACGGGCGTCCTGGACGCGCCGTTGATGATGGCAATCGATGCCAGGCTGCCTGCGAAGACTCTGACCGAGTTCCTGGCCTATGCACGGGCACAGGCCGCGCTGGGCAAGACCGTCCCCTTCGGGGCCGGCGGCGTGCTCTCGGTTCATCACCTGTCGGCAGAGTTGCTGGCGCGTGAGACGAAAACGCCGCTGCAGTTCGTGGCCTACAAATCGCCTGCCGAGGTCATCCCGGCGGTGTCGGCGGGTGAACTGGCACTCGCCGTCTCCGGTCCCGCGGGGCTCGGCGAAGCCATCAGCGCGGGTCGCGTGCGGGCGATCGGCGTCACCAGCCGAAGCCGCCTGGAAACCCACCCGGACGTACCGGCCATCGCCGAGACCGTGCCCAACTACGACATCACGGTGAAGGCAGGTTTTTACATTCACAAAGGCACATCGCCGGCGCTGATCGAGCGCATCAGTCGCGACGTTGCCACTGCCGTCCGCACAGCCGATGTAAGCGCCATGATCAAGCGATCAGGCGCGATTCCCACCGGGTCGTCCGCTGGCGAATTCCTGGCCGCAGCCACGAAGGATATTGAAACGCTGTCGCCGGTGGCGGCGGCCGTCACCGGTAAATAGACCTTCTGCTCTATGTTTCCGCCGTTCCGCGACAATCGTAAGGCGGATCAATTAGATGAGTGCGGCCCTCAGGTATTGCTGTTTGACGCTTCTCTGACCTTGACGCTGCCCGCCGGTGCGGGCACGACTAGCGCCACTTCTTCAGGTCAGACGAGTTTCGATGAGCACGCACACCAACGCCCATGCACGGGCCACCGGCACCGGGATCGGGCAGCCGGTCGTTCGCAAGGAAGACCAGCGCCTTCTCACCGGTCAGGGCCGCTATACCGACGATGTGAACCTGCCGGGGCAGGCCTATGCCGTCATGGTGCGCTCGCCGCACGCGCATGCGCGCATCGTGTCGATCGACACGGCGGCGGCGTTGGAAGTGCCGGGTGTGCTGCTGGTGCTGACCGGGGCCGATGCGGTGAAAGAAGGCATCGGGTCGATGTCGCATGGCGCCGATATCGTCGGCAAAATGGACGTGCCGCTGGCCAACCGCGACGGCACGCCGCGCCGCACCACGCCGCATCTGCTGCTGCCGCCTGACAAGGCGCGCTATGTCGGTGTCGCGGTTGCGGCGGTAATCGCCGAAAGTGTGGGCGCCGCACAGGAAGCGGCCGATCTGCTGGAGATCGAGTACGAGCCGCTGGAAGCGGTGACGGTGACGGCGGCGGCGGTCTCCGACTCAGCGCCGCTGGTCTGGGAAGACCGCAATTCCAATCTCTGCGTCGACGGCGATTTCGGCGACAGAGCGGCGACGGACGCGGCGTTCAAGACCGCCGCGCATGTTGCCAAAGCGACGATCTGGATCAACCGCGTCACCTCGGTGCCGATGGAGCCGCGCTCGGCCGTGTCGGACTACGACACGAAGACCGGAAAGCTCACCATGTATTGCGGCGCCGACGGCTCGGTGCGGCGCAAGCGCGAGTTCGCGCAGATCTTCGGCATGGAAGAACACAAGGTGCGGGTGATCGCCCGCGATGTCGGCGGCAATTTCGGCTCGCGCAACTGGAACTACGCGGAATACGGCATCACCGCCTGGGCGTCGCGCAAGCTCGGCCGTCCCGTGAAGTGGACGGCGATGCGCAGCGAGGGTCTGATCTCCGACTATATGGGCCGCGATCTCTACGCTGAGGCCGAGCTGGCTCTGGACAAGGATGGAAAGTTCCTGGCGCTGCGCAGCGACCATGTCAGCAATATCGGCGGTTATGTCGTGAACTATACGCCGCTCAACAAGAGCTGCGAGCTGCTGTCCAGCGTCTATCACATCCCCGTCGGCTATGTGCGCGGGCGCGGCGTGCTGAGCAACACCTCGCCGACCGCACCCTATCGCAGCGCCGGCCGCCCCGAGGCCATGCTGATCATGGAGCGGCTGATCGAAGTCGCGGCGCGCGAGTTCGGCTTCGACAAGGTCGAACTGCGCCGAAAGAATCTCATCCCTGAATCCGCGATGCCGTACAAAAACCCTCTGGGCCTCACCTACGACAGCGGTGACTACGAAGAGGCAATGGACCGCGTCCTGAAGATGTCGGATTGGGGCGGCTTTCCGGCGCGCAAGACGGAGGCGAAGGCGCGCGGCAAGCTGCGCGGCATTGGCCTCTCCAACTACATCGAGGTGACGACAGGCGCGCCGCGCGAGCGCACTGACATCACGGTGCTGCCGGAAGGGTCGGTCGAGGTCGTCATTGGCACGACGGCGGCCGGGCAGGGGCATGAGACGAGCTTCGCGCAGTGCATCGTCGATTTTCTTGGTGTGCCGTTCGAGAGCATCAAGCTGATTACCGGCGACACCGATATCGTCAAGGAAGGCGGCGGCTCGCATTCCG
This sequence comes from Alphaproteobacteria bacterium, assembly GCA_965279355.1. GTDB lineage: Bacteria > Pseudomonadota > Alphaproteobacteria > CACIAM-22H2 > CACIAM-22H2. The sequence continues at coordinate 4,311,081 of OZ257155.1, forward strand.
CGCGCTCCATGCGCATGGCCGGCATCGTCATGGGCCAGGCGAGCGACATCATCATCGCCAAGGCGATCAAGATCGCAGCACACGTGTTCGAGGCGTCGGTCGAGGATGTCGAGTTCACCGGTGGCCGGTTCCGCGTGAAGGGCACCGACAAGGCGATGCAGATCTTCGAGGTCGCAAAGGCGGCGCGGGACAACAAGACGCTGCCTGAGGACCTCAAGGGTCCGCTCGCGGGGACCAGCGACGACATGCTGCGCGTGCCGGGCTTCCCCTACGGGGCGCAGACCTGCGAGGTTGAGATCGATCCCGAGACCGGTATCCTCACGCTGATCAATATCGCGGCGGTCGACGATGTCGGCACCGCGATCAATCCGCTGATCCTGCATGGCCAGACGCATGGCGGGATCGTGCAGGGTTTCGGCCAGGCGCTGATGGAGCAGTGCTATTACGATCCCGAAAGCGGACAGATGCTGACGGGCTCGTTCATGGACTACGCCATGCCGCATGCCGACAGCTTTCCGTCCTTCAAGACCGACATCATGGAAGTACCCTCGCCGACCAACAAGCTGGGCGTGCGCGGCGGCGGCGAAGGTGGCACGACCCCGGCGCTGGCCGTCGTGGTCAACGCGATCGTCGACGCGCTGGCGGACTACGGCGTCACCGATATCGAGATGCCGGCGACCCCGGAGCGCATCTGGCGCGCCATTCACGAGCGCGGCTACCGGCCGAGCCCGCTGTCGGGCATTAAAGGAGCTGGGATCAAATCCGCCTAGTTCGTCCGGAAATTCTCTCTCACCAGCAGCGGCCGGAAGCTGAACGGGCTTACCGGGTCGGCGGGATCGACGCCGACCGTGACGCCGTGGATGTCGAATTCACCATAGACTTCGAGGCGGAAGACAGTCTCGACCTTGCGCCGATTGGCGCCCGCACCTGAGACCAGTGGCTGGTCGATGCGGAAGATGTGCGTGTCGCCGTGCACCAGAAGCACGGGCCGGCCGAACGCGATCGCTTCCTTTTCCAGCGCGGCGTTGAAATCGTTGAAGCCGGTGCGCTGGTCGGGATGGCGTTCGAAATAGGGATTGGCCTGAATGCCGAGTACCAGCGCCGCTCGGTTCTCGGCGCGCGCCGCGGCGAAGCTCTGGCTGAGCCAGGCGAGATTGGCTGCGTTGCGCGCCAGGTATTCGTCGAGGGTGGAGCGGTCGCGCTGCAGGTTGTTGTTGGAGCCGACGACATGCGCGGTCACAAAAGCGACGTTGTTGTAGGTCCAGCGCGCATTCTCGACGAACGGCCTGTCTTGCTGGATGAGAGGTAGTGTCTTTTTGCCCCAGCTCCGATCCGTCGGATAGAACAGCGCCCGCAGCTTGGCCAGCCGTTCCAGGGGGTCGAACGATCCGTTATAGGCGCGGTGGCAGTCCGTCCATTCGTTGTCGCCCGGCGTGTAGATCAGCGGCTGTTCGAAGCTGCGGAAGTATTCGACATTCTTCTCGAAAATCTCGTCGGAGCAGATTGTTGCACCACCCTTGATGTCGCCGATATGCAGCGTGAACGCAGGGGCCCGGCGGTTGATCTCGCCGATCAGCCGCTCGAAGCGCGCGAAATCGCCGGGCAGGATGTAAGGCATGTCGCCGATGGCGACGAAGCTGAAGGGCTGGGCGGCGGCGGGCGCGGCGAGGAGCGCCAGGACGAGCGCGCAAGCGAATCTGTAAATCATGACCGGATTTGTATCCGGCGCCTGTGACAGTCAGGTGACAGCCGACCAGATCGACGCCGATTGCGCGAGGGCCATTGCGGCCTGTTCCAGCATGGCCGTGAGGTCGGCCTGATCGGCTGCGGCGCCCAGCGAGAGGCGCACGGCGTTTGGTGCGGCGCCATCGACGCTGAAGGCGTGCCCCGGCACGGCGGCGAGACCGCGTGGCTGAAAATAACTCATGAACTCGACCACGCTCCAGCCGGAGGGCAAGGTCAGCCACAGATGCAGGCCGTCGGGATGGGCGGCCATCGTACTCGCGGAGAGCAGCTTGTGCGCGATCGCCTGCCGCGCGGTTGATTCCCGGCGGATCGCATCGAGGATTTTCTGCGCGATGCCGTCGCCGATCCACCGCGTGGCAAGGGCTGCGGAAAGCGGTGGCACCATCAGGGTGGTCGCGCGGATGCCGGCCGCGAGCCGCGCCGCAATGCCTGTATTGGGGGCGACGAGATAGGCAATGCGAAGTCCCGGCATCAGGCACTTTGACAGGGTCGCGATGTGATACGTGAGTTCCGGCGCCAGGCTTGCCAACGGTGGCGGCGCGAAGCTCGGGAGAGGGCCGTAGGCGTCGTCTTCGATGATCGGCATGTCGAAGCGGCGGGCGATTGCCACGATCTGCCGCCGCCGGGTCAGCGACATCGTCGCCGTCGTCGGGTTCTGGATGGTCGGGATGCAATAGAGTGCTTTCGGCTTGTCGCGACGGCAGGCCTCTTCGAAGGCTGACGGCAGGATGCCTTCGCCATCCATTGCGAGGCCTTTGACTGTGACTCCAAGCTGCGCCGCGAGTGCGCGGAAGCCCGGATAGGTCAGCGCCTCGCTCACCACGACGTCCCCCGGTCTGGTGAGGGTGCTGAGCAGCACCGTCAGTGCGGCCTGCGCGCCGGCACACAGCAGCACACGATTGATCGGCAGCGCGCCGAGGCGCGGCTTCAGCCACGCGGCCCCCGCGGAACGATCCGCCTCGCTGCTGGCGCTGTCGCGATAGGTGAGGAGCGCCAGCGCGTCCGGCTGACGCAATGCCGCGGCGATGCCCTCGGCGTAGCGTTCGACCAGCCGTGCATCGCGCGGCTGCGGCGGCAGGTTCATGGTCGTGTCGACCAGCGGGCGCGCGGCGCCCATCAGCGGCGCTTTCGCCGGCTGCACGGCGGCCGGCGCGCTGGCCCGCACAGTGGTGCCGCGCCCGACCGTCGCGTCAATCAGCCCGCGCCGCCGCGCCTCGCCGTAGGCACGGGTGATGGTGGTGAGATCGACGCCAAGCTGCTTCGCGAGGACGCGCTGCGTCGGCATTGCCTGGCCGGGACGGAGCCGGCCGGACGCAATATCTGCGGCGATGGCGTCGACTAGCGCCAGATAGATAGGGCCGCCGCCCCGGTCGATTGTAGGGGCCCAGCGCCCGGCTTTTTTCACCGCAGCCTTATCCATACATTATACATACAATAAGCATACATAGTGAAATCCGGTAAAGACAATCTATATTCCTTCCGTAGAGAAGGATTCTCGTCATGACTGTCCCAGCCGCCGCGATGACTGCTCCCGAACCCAATCCCGTCCGCCGGGGCCTGCTGCGCGGCCTGCTCATGCGGTGCCCCAACTGCGGCCATGGGTCGATCTTCCGCCGCTATCTCAAGGTGAAGGACATCTGCGGCCACTGCGGTCTCGCCTTGGGGGAGTTCCGCGCCGACGACGCGCCGCCATATTTCACCATCATGATTGTCGGCCATATCATCGTGCCGGCGATGCTGCTGCTGGAGCAGACCCTGCACCCGGCCGCGTGGATCCATACCGCGCTGTGGGTGCCGCTGACCCTGGGGCTGAGCCTCGCGCTACTGCCGCGCATGAAGGGTGCCGTGATTGGCGTGCAGTGGGCGCTCAAGATCAAGGGTTGAGCCCTTTCATTGCGGCGGCTCGTCATCGCGACTAGTCTGGGGAAAATCCTCTCCAGGGTCAGGTGACGCCGATGAGTGCTCTTCCGCTGTCCAACGATCGCGTCGCGCCCGCCGCGCGGGACGCCGCCATCGCCGAGCTCAAGACGCTTCTGGGCGACCGGCTTTCGACCGCGACGGCGGTGCGCGAGCAGCATGGCAAGGACGAGTCCTATCACCCCTCGGTGCCGCCGGACGCGGTGGCCTTCGCGCGCTCGACCGACGAGGTCAGCGCCATCATGCGCATCTGCCACAAACATAAGGTGCCGATGATTCCCTATGCGGCCGGCACGTCGCTGGAGGGCCACGTAGCGGCGCTGCGCGGCGGCATCTGCGTCGACCTGATGCAGATGAACGCGGTGCTGCAGGTGAACGCAGACGATCTCGACTGCCGGGTGCAGCCTGGCGTGACGCGCAAGCAGCTCAACGAGCACCTGCGCGACACGGGTCTGTTCTTCCCGATTGACCCTGGCGCGAATGCCTCCATCGGCGGCATGACCGCGACGCGCGCGTCGGGCACCAACGCCGTCCGCTACGGCACCATGCGCGAGAACGTGCTTGCTCTCGAAGTGGTGCTTGCGGACGGTCGCATCATCCGGACCTCCAAGCGGGCCCGCAAATCCTCAGCCGGTTATGATCTCACAAGGCTGTTTATCGGCTCCGAAGGCACGCTCGGGATCATCACCGAGATCACGGTGAAGCTCTACGGCATTCCGGCCGCGATTTCGGTCGGTATGTGCTCGTTCCCGACGGTGAAGGATGCCGTCGACACGGTGATCCAGACCATCCAGTCGGGCATTCCCGTGGCGCGGATCGAACTCGCCGACGATGTGCAGATGGATGCGATCAGCAAGTTCTCGAAAATCAAGCTGCCGATCGCGCCGACGCTGTGGCTCGAATTCCACGGCACCGAGGCCAGCGTGCAGGAACAGGCGGAAATGGTGCAGGCGCTGGCCGGCGAACACGGCGGCACGGATTTCACCTGGACCACGCGTGAAGAGGATCGCAAGAAGCTGTGGCAGGCGCGGCACGACGCCGCCTATGCCAACAAGGCGCTGCGTGCCGGGGCCGGCGTCTGGGCAACCGATGTCTGCGTGCCGATCTCGCGTCTGGCCGAATGCATCACCGAGACGCAGGCGGATATCGCCAGGTCGTTCATTCCGGCGCCGATCGTCGGCCATGTCGGCGACGGCAATTTCCACCTGACCTTGGTGCTGATGACCGACGATCCCAAGGAAGTCGCCGAGGCGCACCGGCTCAACGACAATCTGGTGGCGCGGGCGCTGGCGATGGATGGAACCTGCACCGGCGAACACGGCGTCGGTTACGGCAAGGTGGACTTCCTGATCGCCGAGCACGGCGAAGCGATCAGCGTCATGCGCTCGATCAAGCAGGCGCTCGATCCCGACAATATCTGCAATCCGGGGAAGATCGTCCGCGTCTAGGCGGCGGACGGATCAGCGCGAGGCGGTGACCGCCGGCGCTGCAACGGGGCGGCTGAGGTTGGCCAGGACCTCCGCAACCGCGTGGCCGAGGCATGCATAGCTGCGGTCGGTCAGATGAAGGCCATCGGCATCGATCATCTCGTTCATCGCCATCTGCCCCGATGCCACCCAGTGGCGCATCACTTCGTAGCGGCGAATCACAGGCACGTTGCGCATCGCTGCGGCCGCTGCCATGTGTTCGACGTATTGAGCATGAGCCGGCGCCGCCTGGAAGCGGGGCGAGAACTGCGGCGACATCAGGATCACGTCGATGCCGGCAGTGTGAGCGGCGTCGATGCCGCTGAGAAGATTGCCGGTGTAGCTTTCGACATTGCCGTGGCCGACGAGCGCGCTGTTGGTGCCGCTCTGCCAGATCAGCAGGTCCGGCTTTTCGTCCAGCACGTCCTTCTTGAAGCGGGCCAGCATCAGCGTCGTCGTGTCGCCGCTGACGCCACGGTTGAGCACCGCGATCTCGGAGCGCGGGAACATCTGGCGCAGTTCGCCTTCGAGACGGCTGGGATAGGTGTGCTGGTCGGTTGATGCGCCAGCGCCGGAGGTCGACGACGAACCCAGCGCAACGATCTTCAGCGGTCCACCCTTGGAAACTTTCGTCGCGAAATGCGAAAGCTTGGCGTGGCTCGTGAGCAGCGCGCGCGGGACCGCGCAAACGTCGGGATGTTTGGTTTCTGCAAAGGAAGACGTCGCAAGGCTGCCAAGCAGCACTACTGCGAGAGCGGATTTGAATACCAGCGAACGAACGCGGTGCGAGGAGTGAGGAGACTGCGACATACGCAAAAGCTAGCGACCGTTCCTTACTTATTCGTTAGTCACAAGCTTATAACAGGCGCGGTAGCGTCACAACGATTCAGTATTTCCACTTAGGGTTAATTTGTGCAGGTGCTCAGTCGAAAGTAGTGGTATTTCGCAACTGCTCACTTTGCCAGTTTGGTTGCCTGAACGATCTGCCGCGCAAGCAGCTGGCCGACACAATCGTAAATGATATCAGCCACTTTACGGGCTGCGGCCGGCGAGCGTTCGGCGAAACTGAAGCGCTCCGCTTCTACCCAGTACCGCATCATCGAATAGCGGGGGAACAGCACAAGGTCGCGCATTCCCGCCACGCGTTCAATCGTCGCAACGTAGGGATGAAAGTTAATCAGCTGCGCGGTGCTGCGCGAGTACTGGGTATCCATCAGCACGACGTCGATTCCGTGCGAGGTCAGCTTGTCGATTCCGGCCAGCAGCACGTTGCTGTAAATGTCGATTTCGGCGTTGCGCACGGCTTCGGCGGTGCCGCTTTCCCAGATCACCAGCGCCGGCTGTTCGGGCAGAACATCGGTGTCGATGCGTTCTACCATGTCGTGCGCCGTCTGGCGGGAAATGCCTTTGTTCAGCACCTGGACCGAGACGTCCGGAAGCAAGCGGGCGAGCGCTGCTTCCAGTCGTGCCGGAAATGCCGAGGGCAGTCCCGTGGCGCCGACGCCAAGCGTGCTCGACGACCCGAGGGCAATGATCTTAAGTCGGCGCTCGAGCTTTGCCTTTTTCGCAACATTGGGGAGCGGCGAACCGTCCGTCAGGAGATCGGGCGGTACCTCGCAGGAGGCCGGTAACGGTCCAACCACTTGCGCCGCCGCCGGCATGGCAATGCCAGCCCCCAGCAACAAAGCCATCAGAACGGCACGCCCCCATCCCGCGATGGTTGGTGGCTGGCCGGCGCCGGGCCGTTGTGGCCTAGCGCTGCGCTGTATCGGTGACGCCATTATTCCCCCCCTTGCACCGCCGCTTCAGGCGGTCTCCCCGATCGCGGCAGACGCGTCTCCTCACCGGTTCCTGCCGGGCCGGGACGACGGCGCTGCCGAGACCATGCCAGAAAATAGGCCGTTACTACCATGATAAGAATGCCGCCGGCCGAAACGGCGAATTGCATCGCGATCGATGAATGAATCTCGACCAGCATGAAATGGCCGATGAACGACAGGAAGATGCCGAGACAGAACACGTTCAGGGAGAACTGTCCGCAGCGGACGATCGGCTGCGCGACGGTGGTCGCGAAGAAGGGATGGCCGCGTCGGAAAATGGCAACCGTGACATGCGCGATCGCCAGGAAGTTCAGCAGCCGTAGCGGTCCGAAATTCGTCTTGTCGGCAATAAGCCAGGTGATTTCCTCAATGGCGGCGGGGACCTCGTCGATCAGCGACAGGACCGTGGAGGTCGCGCGGACGACCGCGCAAAGAATGACGACCGAGGCGGAGATCCAGATCGTGATCCGGCGGTCGGTGACCTCGCGCAATTCCTTTGGCTTCATCGCAAAGACGGCACCCAGCAGAAACAGGATCTGCCAGGCGAACGGGTTGAAGTACCAGACGCCGCTCGGATAGGTGCCGATATTGAAGTGCAGATAGGCGGCGGCGGCGTAAAGGATCCAGGCGACGCCCAGCACCTGTGCCGGCCAGCGGCGCAGCAGCGGCAGCAGGAACGCCAGCATCGACAGCAGCACGATATAGAGCGGAAGGATGTCCAGGAACGGCGGCTGCAGTCTCAGCGCCAGGGCATGCAGCACCGCGATGTGCGGTTCCTGCAGAAAATCCGCCACCCGCATTTCCTCGAGGAACATCGGATTGTCGAAGCGCTGCGCCGTATAGGAGACCTGCGCGATGAACACGACGAACAGGAAGATGTGCGCGATGTAGAGCGTCCAGCAGCGCTTCAGAACCTGCACCATCGCATAGGGCGTGCCCTGCTGATCGAGGATGCCCGCGAACACCAGGGCGGCCGAAAATCCGGATATGAAGACGAAGATCTCGGTTGCGTCGCAGAATGCGAAATTGGCGAGGGTAAGATAAGAGAAGCTGTTCCCGGGGATATGGTCGAGAAAAATGAACAGCAGGCCGAGACCGCGGAAGAAATCGAGACGCAGGTCGCGGGTGGGCGCAACGGCCATTCGGGCAGCCTTATTCCGCCGCCTCTTTGCGCGCCGAGGCGGCGAGCGTGGCGCAGAATTCCTCGAAGCTGACCAGCGGGGACTCAGGTGTCAGTTCGCCCAGCGGTGAGTCGGCAATCTGGCGGAACGTATCGGCCGCACCCTGGAACAGGCGGGGCGACATCCCGGCATCCGCAAACGTCGCGGCGATTTCTTCCATCTCTGCGACCCAGCGATAGGCGCGGTAGGTGACCGTCGGGAGAACTTCCTGGGCTCTCTGCAATGTTCCCGGATTGCTGAGCCGCATCTCGGCTTTCAGCGCCTCCGCGACACCGAGCTTCCCGGCGGACACAAAGGCCTGCGCCATGATCGCCGACAGACCCTTGGTCATCGACGCGTAACACATCTTGAGGGCGGAGGCGCCGCCGATGCCGCCCTCGATCACCCGGATATCCAGGCCGTTCTCGTTCAGCACCGCAAAGCGCGGCGCGGCCGATCCGGAGGCATAGAAGCGGGTCTTCTTTTCTCCCGGTTTGGGCGGCATGCCGATGATGCCGGCATCGACGACCGCAGCGCCCGTGGCGGTGATGATATCGCTGACGGCACGCACGGTGGGCGCCGACACGGCGTTGCAATCCACATAGAGCGGCTTGGCGCCGGTGGTCTTGATGGCCGCCGCCACGCGCTGCGCGATCGCGCGCACTTCGCTGGGCGGGCAGATCGACAGCACCATCTCTGCCTCGCGGACCAGCCGGGCGTCGTCGGCGACATCCTCGAAGCCGACCCGCCTGGCGCGGTCTGCCGTCAGTGAGCTGCGTCCCGTGAGGTTGGTGATGACGCGCGCGCCGCCCTTCACCAGGCACGCGCCGACCGCGTGTCCCATGTCGCCCGGTGCCAGGATTGCGATTGTCCGCACGGTCATTGGAATCCCCGCCAAAATGATTGGTGATAGTGACAATTTTCCCGTGCTGCGTCCATGCCCTCCGCCACGCGACACCACTGTGTTTTGGCTATAACGTGCGCCGATGCGACGACGGATTCTGATCGGCGGCGGGGCGGTCCTTGCAATGCTCGTGCTGGCGGCTCTGGCACTGCCTCCGCTTGCCACGCAATTGCTCATGAGTGCCGTGCACGCTCGTGCCGAGGCCGCTGGCGTGCGTGTGACCACCGACGAGCCGGTGGACATCACCTGGCTGCCGCGCCCGCTCCTGCGGGCCCAGGCGCTGAGCGTGGCCACTGGCACGAACCCGGCCGAGCCGGTGGTGCGGGCCACTTCGCTTGACGCGATGTTCAGCTGGGCCGGGCTGCTGCGCGGCCAGCCGGAAGTGACCCAGCTTCGTCTGCGCGGCGTGCAGGCTCTGGCGTTGCCGCCCGGCGACGTCGACATTGCCTTCGAAGGCTTCGGCATGCAGGTCGCCGTAACGTCGACCGACCTCTCTGCGCGGCTGGCGATCCGCCGCGATCCCGGAACCTTGATTCTGGATACAATCGCGCTGGACCGCGGCCGGTATACGGCGACCGGCTCCGGCGGGCTGTCGTTCGAGGAGCCGACGCGGCTTGTCCTGCGCCTGGAGCGCGTGACGCGCGATGGTGCGCCTGTCGGCAGTTTCAATGTCGCGGCGTCCTATACACGCGATGGGGTGCTGATCGAGCGCGCCACGTTTCGGACGGTGGAGGGGGCCGAACTCTCGATGTTCGGTCACGGTTCGATCGCGGCGCCGTTTCGCTTCGAAGGCGGGGTCGAGGCGAGTTCCGGGCCCTTGGTGGAGGCATCGGCACGCCTGTCGGCAACTGGAACCGCCGATGATTTCCAGGTTGAGCTGACCGAACTGGACGCGCGGATCGGTGAAGGCCGGCTTAGCGGCACCGTCCGGGGTGCGCTGGGTGCGAAAAGCCGCAGTGAGGCGGATCTGCGGATGGATCGCCTTGCCGTCGATGCATTGGCGGCCGTTCCGGTCGCCGCGCTGGCGCCATTGATCGCCGACGAAACGACAGTGCGGTTGCGGATCGGGCAGGTGGTTTGGGCGAAGACGGCAGCCGAGGGCGTCATTGTCGATCTTGCAGGTAGTGACGGAATTTTCGATCTGCGTGAGCTGGCGATCCGCAATCTTGGCGGTGCGCCCTTTATCGCCCGTGGACGCTTCGTGCCTGATGCGACTTCGGTGCGGGCTGAGATGCTGGCGCTTCGCTACGGCGCGCTGGAGGGAAGCGGTGTCGCGAGCGTCGACTGGTCGGCGGAACGTCCGTTGCTGCGCGCCGACCTGGCGCTTGGACCGGTGGTTCTCGAGCCCCTTCTGGGTGAGACGCGACCATTGCCGCCGGAACCGACGACCCGGCGCGCCGCGGCAGCGGCGGCACAGGCTGCACGCCAGCCGCCGCCCCCGGCGGCATGGTCGCGCGAACGGATCGCCTTTCCGGCGCTGCCGCCGTTCGATTTCGACGTGACCGCGACGTCACCGCTGGTGTCGTGGCATGGCAAGCGGCTGGAAACGGCGCGTCTGGTGACGCGCTGGGACGGCGACACCCTCAAACTCGAGGATCTGTCGGGAAAGATTTATGGCGGCCAGCTCGGCACGACGGGCCAGGCGACGTTTCAGGACGAACCGGCTTTCATCGGCAAAGGGCAACTCTCGGGCGGTGACCTGCGGCTTCTGCTGACCGACGTCGCCGGTGTCGATGCCATCAGCGGGCGCGGCGATATCGCGGCCGAGCTGACAACGTTTGGCGAGAACCCCGCGACCATGATCGGTGCATTGGCCGGGATAGTCCGGATCGCCGGCCGCGACGGTACGGTGACGGGCTTCGATCTTGCGGCGGCAAGCGAGCGTTTGCGCCGGATGAACCGGCCAACCGATCTGCTGGAACTGGCGCGCGCGGGATCGGGTGGTCGCACGCCGTTCCAGACGCTTGATGGCGTCTTTCGAATCGAGCGCGGCGTCGCCACGACGGATGGGCTGCGTCTGGTCGCGCGTAGCGGCGAGGCGCGCATGACGGGCAGCATCAGCCTGCCGTCCTGGACACTCAACCTGGTGAATGAACTGAAGGTCGGCGACCCTGCCGGGCTGCCGCCTCTGGCGCTGAAGCTGAGCGGCTCGATTGCCGCGCCGCGTTCTGTTTTCGATATCGAACGGCTTCAGTCGGAGCTTCTGCGGCGGACCGGCCGGTCGAATTCCGGCGGTCCGCCGCAGCGCTAGGATCCCTGAATTTTACTTTACTCGAACTTATCCATTCGCTTCGCGCGGCATACCGGTTTGTATGCCCCCGCTGCCAGGCGCCGGGCCAAGGCGGCGTTCCAGTTCGGCCAGAACGAAAAGGCGCAGGCCGCTCGAGAGGTTGCCGGGACGGCCGCCGCCCGTCTCTGTTGCATCGATCTCGGTGACAAGATCGTTGATGGACATGTTCCGCCCGCGGGCGATGTCCTTCAGCCTTTGCCAGAACGGTTCCTCGAGGGACACGCTGGTTCGGTGGCCGGCGACGATCACTGAGCGTTTGGGGATTGCATCGGACATAGTTTATCTCCCGTCAATCATCGCGGGGACCGAGCATTTCTTCGGGCCGTACCCAGCGATCGAAATCCGCCTCGGATACAAGGTGGAGATCGGCAGCTGCTTTTTTAAGCGTGAGGTCGTGGGCCAGAGCATGCTTCGCAATTTTCGCCGCGTTGTCATAACCAATGTGAGGATTCAAAGCCGTCACCAACATGAGAGAGCGTTCCACAAACCGTGATATGCGCTCCTCATCCGCTGTTATTCCGATGACACAAAACTCAGCAAAGCTCATTGTGGCATCGCCCAACAGACGGACTGATTGGAGTACGTTGAAGATGATAACCGGCTTGTAGGCATTCAGTTCCAGATGTCCGGACGCCCCAGCTATAGATATCGTCACGTGATTGCCCATGACTTGGGCACAAACCATTGTCAGGGCCTCCGCCTGGGTCGGATTTGCCTTGCCGGGCATGATTGAGGAACCCGGTTCGTTCTCCGGGATGCGAATTTCGCCAATTCCCGATCGCGGCCCCGAGGCGAGCAACCGTATGTCATTGGCAATCTTCATCAATGACACTGCAATGGTGTTCAGCGCGCCGGAGCATTCGACCATCGCATCGTGCGCGGCGATTGCCTCAAACTTGTCACTCGCGGGCATGAACGGATAACCGGTAATCCCGGCGAGTTCCTGCGCGAAGCGGGCCGCGAATCCCGTGTTCGCATTGAGACCGGTACCGACCGCCGTTCCTCCTTGCGCGACCGGATAAAGGCGCGGCAACGCAGCTTCAATGCGCGCGATGCCCAGCTCGACCTGTTTTGCATAAGCGCCGAATTCCTGGCCGAGTGTCAGCGGCACGGCATCCTGCAGGTGCGTGCGGCCGATCTTTACGATCCGGGCGAAACTGTCGGCGCGTTCGCGCAGGGTGTCGTGCAGCTTTCGGAGGCCGGGAAGCAGGCGGTCGTGAATCTCCGCGACGGTGGCGATGTGCATGGCCGTGGGGAAGCTGTCGTTCGACGACTGGCCGAGATTGACGTGATCGTTGGGATGTACGGGCGATCGCGCGCCGAGCGCGCCGCCCAGAATCTGGTTCGCGCGATTGGCGATCACTTCGTTGGCGTTCATGTTGGTCTGCGTGCCGGAACCGGTCTGCCAGACCCGCAGCGGGAAATGATCGGCGAGCGTGCCGTCGATCACCTCGTCCGCGGCGCGCAGAATCGCGTCCGCGAGGTGTGCCTCAAGCAGACCAAGATTCTGGTTGGCCAGTGCCGCCGCCTTTTTCTGCAGGCCGAAGGCGCGGATCAGCGGCGCCGGCATGCGCTCCTCGCCGATGCGAAAGAGCTCCACGCTCCGCTGGGTTTGCGCACCCCAGTACCGGTCCGCCGGCACATCGATGGGGCCGAAGGAATCTCGTTCTGTCCGTGTTGGTTTGCGATCATTGGGCATGGGAAAGGTCTCGGCTGTATGTCGGGCCTGACTGTTAGCTTAGCCCCCCGTCGCGCCAGGCGCGACTCACGCCAACCGCCGAATACCGCAAATAAACGCCGGAGCGCTTAAACGGGTTCCGGTTTACTTGCGATCGCTCCCGGTCTGCGGCGTGAAGGAAAGTGTGACCCGCAGCCCCGGATGGTTGTCGTCAAGCGTGAGCGTGGCGTTGTGCAGTCCGGCAACGGCGGCGACGAGGCTGAGGCCAAGGCCGCTGCCCGGCGTTGAGCGGCTGTTATCGATGCGGAAGAACCGTTCCAGCACCTTGCCGCGCAACGCGGCGGGGATGCCGGGACCGCTATCGGCGACGATGAGCACCGGGCCGGACGAGGGGATGGTCAGCTCCACCGTGATGTGTCCACCCGGTGGCGTATATTTGACCGCGTTGTCCAGCAGGTTGGTCAGGGCCTGCGCCAGCAGATGCCGGTCGCCGGGGATGGTCGCGCCGGCAGCGATGGACACGTCGAGTGTCTGGTGCCGTTCTGCGGCCACCGGCTCATAAAGTTCGACCGCATCACGCACCACCGTTTCCAGATCGACATCCGTGAAGGCCGCGCTGGCGCGTCTGGATTCCGCTTCGGCAATCCGCAGCAGGGCATTGAAGGTGGCGAGCAGCGCATCGGCTTCCGTCGTCGCTTCCTCGATCAGACGGCGCTGCTCGTCATTGGCCGGCATCCGCATCTTCATGTTTTCGAGGCGGTGCCGCAGGCGGGTGAGAGGGCTGCGCAGATCGTGCGCGATCCCTTCCGACACATGCCGGATGCCCTCCATCAGCGTTTCGATGCGGTCCAGCATCGCGTTGAGGTTCTGGGCCAGATGATCGAAATCATCATCGGAGCCGCGCACGGGCACGCGCCGCGTGAGATCGCCCTCGCGCATGATCTCCCGGCTGGCCCGGTTGATCGTCTCCAGCCGTCGCAGCGAGGCGCGCGCCATCAGCAAACCGCCGGCAAGTCCCAGCGCCAGGGTGAAGGCCAGACCCCAGGCAAGGGAGCGCAGGATCAGCCGCTGCACCTCGTCGATATCGCGGGCATCGCGGCCGACCAGCAGGTGAAACCCGCCGGCGAGGATGAAATGCCGGGTGCGCGCCAGATAGACGCTGCCGCTGGCGGAGGTGCGGTCGTGAATATCGAACTGGATCCAGCCGTCGCTGCTTTCCGGTTCGGTCGGCCAGCGGTTGAGATTGCCGATGACCGGGCGGAAGCGCGGATCGGTCAGGAGATAGACCTCGCTGCCGCGGGGATCGCGGGCCATGCGCTGGCGAATCGCTTCGGCGAGGCCCTCGACGCCGCGCTGCCGGTACTGCTCGGCCAGCCCGACGATCTCCGTATCGATCGTCTCGTCGAGCTGGCGCAGCATCGAGCCGGCCGTCGCCCAGTAGATGAAGCCGAGAAGCAGAATGACGGAGCCGCTGAACAGCGCCAGATAGCCGAGCGCCAGGCGAAAGGCGGTTGTGCGGAGAAGACGGACGTTCACGCCGGCGCGCCCACCCTGAGGCTGTAGCCGGCGCCGCGGATCGTGTGAATAAGCGGTGCGTCGAAGCCCTTGTCGATCTTCTGGCGCAGGCGGCTGATATGCACGTCGATCACGTTGGTCTGCGGATCGAAGTGATAGTCCCAGACCCCTTCCAGCAGCATGGTGCGCGTCACCACCTGGCCCGCATGTCGCATCAGGAATTCCAGCAGGCGAAATTCGCGCTGCTGCAGATCGACCGGTTTGCCGGCGCGTTTGACCGTGCGCGCCAGCAGGTCGAGTTCGAGATCGCCAACGCGCAGGACCGTCTCGCGTTCGGCGGGTGCGCCGCGGCGGCGCAGAATCGATTCGATCCGGGCGAGAAGCTCGGTGAAGGAAAACGGCTTGGCGAGATAGTCGTCGCCGCCGGCGCGCAGGCCGCGCACGCGCTGGTCGACATCGCCCAAAGCGCTCAGAAAAAGCACCGGCGTCTGGTTGCCGGATTTGCGCAACGTCTCGACCAGCGTCAGCCCATCGACGCCGGGCAGCATGCGATCGACGATCAGCACGTCGTATTTCTCGCCCATCGCCATGACCAGACCGTCGGTGCCGTTCGGGGCGCGGTCGGCAACAAATCCGGCCTCGCCCAGACCCTTGGTCAGGTAGCGCGCGACTTCGGAATCGTCCTCGATAACCAGAACCCGCATGGAGGTTGTTTTGCCGGCAGGGGAGAGAAGTGTCAGGTCCATGATGCCATACCTGAGAAAAGAAAACGCCGGCGGCTTCGTTTTTGCGAAACCGCCGGCGCCGTTTTATCGGGAGCTTAGACGACGGGCACGGCGACAAAACGCTCGCCCACACCCTTGCGGTTGATCAGTAGCAGCACAGCCTTGCGCTCGGCCTTCTCGGCGGCCTTGACGCTATTCACCACATCGCTAGGCGAAGTCACGTCCTTATCGCCGACCCGCACGATCACATCACCGGCGGTGAGGCCGGCCTCGGCGGCCTTGCTGCCGCGCTCGACATTGCGGATGACGGCACCCTTGACGTCGCCCTCAAGGCCGAGCTGTTCCTTCGCCTGCCGGGTCAGCGGCGCCAGGGTTGCACCCAGCACGCTGGAGGTCGGCTGACGGGCGTTGCCCGGCGCCGGCGCGTCGCGGTCGGCAGATGCAAGCTGGTCGTTGGGCATCTGACCGAGACGGACATCGAGCGTCGTGTCCTTGCCGTCCCGCCACACGCCAAGCTTCGCCGTCTTATTAGGGCCAGCCGAGGCGACCAGGCGCGGCACGTCGCGGAACTGATCGACCGTCTTGCCGTCGATGGAGCGGATGACATCGCCCTGCCGGACGCCGGCCTTGGCAGCCGGGCTATCGGGCTGAACCGTTGAGACGAGGGCGCCCTTTTCCTCCTTGAGGCCAAGGCTTTCCGCGATCTCCTTGCTCACCGGCTGGATGCTGACGCCGAGCCAGCCGCGATCGACACGACCATTCGTCCGGAGTTCATCGATAATCGGCTTGGCCAGCGAGGCCGGGATCGCAAAGCCGATGCCGATGCTGCCGCCGTTGGGCGAGTAGATCGCCGTGTTGACGCCGATCACCCCGCCGTTGCGGTCGAACAGCGGTCCACCGGAGTTGCCGCGATTGATCGGGGCGTCGACCTGAAGGAAGTCGTCGAATGGGCCGGCCTGGATGTCACGGCCACGCGCCGAGACGATGCCGGCCGTAACCGAGCCGCCGAGGCCGAACGGATTGCCGACCGCCAGCACCCAGTCGCCGACGCGCGCCTTGTCCGAGTTACCCCACTCGACGAACGGCAACGCTTCGCGCGTTTCCACCTTGAGCAGGGCAAGATCGGTCTTGTCGTCGCGGCCGATCACGGTACCGTCGAACTTGCGGCCGTCGGCCAGCGTGACCTGGATCTTGCTGGCGTTCTGCACCACGTGATTGTTGGTCACCACATAGCCGGTCGGATCGATCAGGAAGCCGGAGCCGAGCGCGGATGCGGTGCCGGGTCCGGACTCCGGACCGTTGCCCCCGCGCCGCTCGCCCTGCGGCGGCTCCATGAAGCGGCGGAAGAAATCTTCGAACGGCGAGCCGCGCAGTTCCGGCGGCATCTGGAATTGCGATTCATCGCTGTCGCTGCGGCGCGCGGCGGCCTGCTGCTGTGTCGCGATGTTGACGACGGCGGGCTTCACCTTGTCAACGAGATCGGCAAAGCCTTCCTGCGGAACGGCCTGCGCCATCGATGTGGTGAAAATCAGGGCCGCGCCGGCGACCGCGGCAAGAACGGGTCCGCGCCGGCGGCGGCGCGGCACGGGCGTTTGAACGGGAACGGATGTTGCGAGCATGGACGAGAGCTCCTCATGAATTGCGCGCGGACAGGTGTCCGCCGACGCTCCCTGAGATAAGCCTGTTTGGCTCTCGCGGTACTTTCCGGGGGATTAAATCTTCGTAATGTTGGCGGGCTTCCGCTTCTTGCCAGCCGCCGGTTTCTTGCCAGCTACCGGTTTGCGCTTGGGCGCTTTCGCTTGCTGGGCGCGGAGTGCCACGCCAAGCGCATCAGCAGCCCAGCGGCACATGTCCTCCGGTTCATCGAACAGTTCCGGTGGCGCCTCCAGATAGGAAGTCTCGATCAGCTTGCCGCCTTTCTTGAACGAGAAGGGCGCGCTTCCCGCCTCGACGTATCCGGCGCGATTGCGGTCGTCCGTCTTGAAGTAAAGCGTGTCGCGGATGATCAGCCCGAACATCACGCCCTGTTTATGAAGGCCGTGTCCGCTGAACATGCGACGCGCCGACACCCCGCCCCAGTCGGAGAGGAGATCGAGGATATGCGCGATGGTGGCATCACTGTTCGCCATGGGATTCCGATTCTAGATACTTTCCCGCCAGAACATCAGGGTTTTGCCCCAGAGGCACCGGTACTGGAGGCTGTTAGGGTCCGGTATCGAACGCAGAATCACGCCGACTTCAGTGCCGAAACGAGATCATGCCAATTTTGACGATGCGGGGGCCGTTCCGGCTCGCTCCGGATATTCTTGATAAGTCGGTGCCGCGCAGTAGTGGTGTCTTTGCCCTCGGCGCGCTCAATCACAAAGGCTCGATCGTGGTTTCCGAGATCGGACGCTCGGATGGCGATGTGTTGTCTGCGCTGAAAGAGCTCGTTGGCCGTTACGAGGCCTTTGTCTATGAAGAGGCATCCTCGCCCAAGGAAGCCTTTGAGATGGAATGCGAGCTGTATCATCAGTTCCGGCCGACCTCGAAACATCCGACACCTGACGACGATACCTGGGCTTGCCCGGTGTGCTCGCGCCAGAGCTAGGCGTCCGGTCGGATCCGGACGATCTGCCGCCCGAGATTGGCGCCGCTCAGCACGCGCAGCAGTGCCGCCGGAGCATTCTCCAGCCCGTCCATGATGTCCTCGCGGTCGCGCAGCTTTCCCTCACGTCGCCATGCGAGCAGGTCCGCGACCGCCGTCTCGAACAGATCGAAATGGTCGAGGATGATGAAGCCCTGCACCCGGGCGCGCGCGACAAGGACCGACCGCTCGACACGCGGCCCGGTCGGCGCGGTTCCTGTCGGCATGCTGATGGTGCCGCAGATCGCCACACGACCATGCGTGTTGAGCTGCGGCAGCACGGCGTCGAGCGTGGCGCCGCCGACATTGTCGAAATAGACATCGATCCCGTTGGGGCAGGCCGCTTTTAAAGCCGCGGCGATATCGCCGCATGTCTTGTAGTTGATGACGGTGTCATAGCCGAACACTTCGCGGCAGAGCTGCGCCTTCTCGTCGCTGCCGGTGAGGCCGACGGTGCGGCAGCCCTTCAGCTTGGCGATCTGGCCGGCGGCGCTGCCGACTGAGCCTGCGGCAGTGGAAACGACCACCGTCTCGCCGGGTTTCGGCTCGCCGATCTTCAGCATGCCGTACCAGGCGGTGAAGCCGGTCATTCCGAGTACGCCGAGATAGGCGGAGAGCGGCGCGGCTTCAGGGTCGACGCGGCGCCAGACATTGCTGCCGTCGGAGACCGCCCATTCCTGCCAGCCGAACAGGCCGTAGAGATGATCGCCGGGTTTGTAGTCGGGATGGTTGGATTGCGTGACCCGCGAGATGGCGCGGCTGCGCATCACGCTGCCGACCTTCACCGGCTCTGCGTAGTTGCGCGCGGCATTGATCCAGCCGCGCATGGCCGGATCGATGCCAAGAAACAGATTCTGCGACAGGAACTGCCCGGGGCCGGGGACCGGTATGGGCGCGCTGCACAGCTCGAAATTGTCGAGCGTCGGCAGCGTCGCGGGATTTGATTTAAGGAGGACCTGCCGGTTGAGCGCCTCGGCCATCGCTTGGGTCGCTCGGTTCGCTCAGCCGCGCCACTTCGCGAAGAAGTCGTTGCCCTTGTCGTCGACGACGACGAAGGCGGGGAAATCGACGACCTCGATCTTCCACACCGCTTCCATTCCGAGCTCGGGATAGGCGAGGCATTCGACTTTCTTGATATGCTTCTCGGCCAGCAGCGCGCCTTCGCCGCCGATCGAGCACAGGTAGAAACCGCCATACTGCTTGCAGGCGTCGGTAACGACTTTGGAGCGGTTGCCCTTGGCGAGGGTCACGAAGCTGCCGCCGACCGCCATGAACGGCTCGACAAAGGAATCCATGCGGCCGGCCGTCGTCGGACCGAAGGCACCCGAGGCGTAGCCTTCCGGCGTCTTGGCCGGACCGGCGTAATAGATGATGTGATTCTTGAAGTAATCCGGCAGCGGCTGGCCCTTATCCAGGATCTCGGCCTTCATCTTCGCATGCGCTGAATCGCGGGCGACGATGAGCGGGCCGGTGAGGGACACGCGGGTGGTGATCTTCAGGTTCGACAGCGTGCGGCGGATCTCATCCATCGGGCGCTTGAGGTCGATCTTCACGACATCGCCGCCGAGCACGCTGTCGTCGACTTCGGGCATGTACTGCGCCGGGTTGGTCTCAAGCTGCTCCACGAACACGCCATCCGACGTGATGCGGCCCAGCGCCTGGCGGTCGGCGGCGCAGGACACGCCGACGGCGATGGGCAGGCTGGCGCCGTGGCGCGGCAGACGGATCACGCGTACGTCGTGGCAGAAATACTTGCCGCCGAACTGCGCGCCGATGCCGCTCGACTGCGTCATCTTGTGGATTTTCTCTTCCATCCCGCGGTCGCGGAACGCTTGGCCGTATTTGTTGCCCTGCTCCGGCAGTCCGTCGAGATAGTGGCAGGAGGCCAGCTTCAGCGTCTTCATCGTGAACTCGGCGGACGGACCGCCGACGACGATGGCGAGGTGATAGGGCGGGCAGGCCGCGGTGCCGAGCGACTTGATCTTGTCGTCCAGCAGCTTGAGCATGTCCTTCTCGTTGAGCTTCGAGGGCGTTTCCTGGAACAGGAAGCTCTTGTTGGCGGAGCCGCCGCCCTTGGCGACAAACAGGAAGTCGTACTCGTCGCCTTCGGTCGAATAGAGCTCGATCTGCGCCGGCAGGTTGTCGCCGGAATTCACTTCCTTGAACATCTCGAGCGGCGCGGCCTGGCTGTAGCGCAGGTTGCGCTCGGTGAAGGTCTTGTGGATGCCGCGCGCCAGCGCCTCGGAATCGTTGGCGCCGGTCCAGACGTTCTGGCCCTTCTTGCCCATGACGATGGCGGTGCCGGTGTCCTGGCACATCGGCAGCACGCCGCCGGCCGAGATGCAGGCATTCTTGAAAAGATCGTGGACGACGAACTTGTCGTTGGCCGATGCCTCGGGGTCTTCGAGGATCGTGCGCATCTGCTTCAGATGCGCCGGGCGGAGAAGATGCGAGATGTCGCGGAACGCCTCGGCGGCCAGCATCGTCAGTGCCTGCGGATCGACCTTCAGGATCGACTGTCCATCGAATGTGCCGGCGGAAACGAAGTCGCTGGTGACTTTCCGATACGTCGTCGGGTCGTCGCCAAGCTCGAACAGGTCGCGGAATGCGAACTCGGGCATCTTAGTCCTCTCGAACGGAAGGCTTGGGAAGCGCGCTTATTTCTTGCGCGCGTCGGATTTGCGAAACGCATCGAGCGCCACCACGCGGCTGCCGTCATCGGGTGACGGCGGTGCGGCGGGCGCAGTCTCAGGTTCGGATGCCGCGGGGCTTGCCGGCGCGAGAGCGTTGCTTTTGAGCGGCGTCAGCGCGGTGACCGGCGCATTCGCCGGCGGCGTGACCGAGAACTGCAGGCCGAACTGGACCGACGGGTCGACGAATGCGCTGACCGCCGCGAACGGAACAACAAGCCGCTCCTGCTGGCCGTTGAAGCTCAGCGAAACCTTGAAACCCGTATCGCTGGCTTCCAGGCCCCAATACTGGTGCTGGATGACGATGGTCATCTCTTCGGGATGACGCTCACGCAGATGATCGGGGATATCCACGCCGGGATAGGTAGTGCGGAACGTCAGATAGAAATGATGCTGGCCCATCAGGCCGCGTTCGGCGACGACGGCGAGCGCTCGGCGCATGACGCCGCGCAGCGCTTCTTCGGTCATCGCTTGATAATTCAATGGATCGTCCGCCACCAACCCGCTCCGTCGCTGGTCCCCGAGAGGGGCACTATAGCCGTTTCAAAGAAATCAGTGGGGGGCTTCTGTTGCCCGGTGCCCCCCGAACCGCGCTACTTAGTCTGCTTTAAATCCCGTTAGGGATTATCAAGCTGCCTTAGCAGCGAGAGCAACGTTATCGTTGGCATCTCTAGTTTGACCCGATAACGGCGGTATCATGCCGGGCGAACTTCGTACCTTTCCCCGCACGTCGATCCTGATTCGCCCCCGTAAGGCCACCGCGCTGCCTTGAAGGGCGATCGCGTGGTGGCAAATGGTGGAGGCGCCGGGCTCTGCCCCCGGGTCCGTGGCGGCTATTACGCACGCCCTTTATCGCCATAGTCGGTTTCCCGACCCGCAAAATATAGGGATTTCAGAGGGCAGTTGGAAGGGGCGCGGCTCAAATGCCGGGCGCGCAAAAGAAAAAGGGCCGCATAAGCGGCCCAGAGGTTCCAACAGGGAGGCGTCAAACCGGGTCGGAGGACCCGGGGACCGCCGGCCGAGGGAGGATGGCCGCGATCAAGTGGCAGAATACTGGACTGCCCTTAAAACATGCTTAACGGCAAAAAGGCCTGTACCGGCTGGCGGCCCCCGCTCAGAATGCGGCCATGGACGCGACGACCGCATGGCTGGTGCTGGGAATCTTCTATTTCGCGCCGCTTCTGCACGTCCTGCTGTCGCCGTCGGCCGGCAGCTTCCGCGCCGCCCCGGAGAGCGGGTGCCCGATGGGGCCCAAGCTCGGCTGGCTGGTGATGGTCCTGCTGCTAGGACCGATCGGCTGGCTGATGTTCATGACGCGCAAGACGCGTCGGCGCCAGCCCGACACTATTTCCTGAAGCCAGCTATTTCTTGAAAAACGCCGCCGCCGCGGCGCGGTGATCCTGCTTGCCGGCGATCGTCTTTTTCGCGCGGGCGATTTCCGCTTCCAGATTGCCGATGTAGTCGTTCAGCTCGTTCACCGACCACGATGAGAGGTCGCGGGGCTTGGTCATCTGCTTGCGCGGTTCCAAGTCTTCGAAATCCATGGCTTGCCTCCGGATGAGGGATACTTGTCAGTTTCCGCCGGGACGTTTAGACCTGCAACCCTCTTGACCATAAAAACCGGATGGGGCGCGCCCAATGTCTGTTCCCGCGACGATGAAGTTTGTCGACATCACCACGCCCGGTGGCCTGGAGGTCCTGAAAATCAATGAGCGGCCGACGCCCAAGCCCGGCGCCAATGAAGTCCTGGTCAAGGCTGCCGCCGCGGGCCTCAATCGCGCCGATCTGATCCAGCGCCAGGGCAAGTATCCGCCGCCCCCGGGCGCCTCCGACATCATGGGGCTTGAGATTTCGGGCACGATCGCGGCGCTGGGTGACGGTGTGACTGGCTGGAATGTCGGCGATCAGACCTGCGCGCTGCTCGCGGGCGGCGGTTATGCCGAGTATTGCGTGGTGCCGGCGCCGCAATTGATGCCGATCCCCAAGGGCCTGACGCTGATCGATGCCGCCGCCGTACCCGAAGCGGTGATGACGGTGTGGACCAACGTCTTCGATCGCGGCCGGCTGAAATCAGGCGAAGTGTTCTTCGTGCATGGCGGCTCCAGCGGCATCGGCACCTGGGCGATCCAGATGGCCCGCGAGTTCGGCGCGCGCGTGTTCACTACGGCCGGCACCCCAGAGAAATGTGCCTTCTGCGTCACGCTCGGGGCCGAGCGGGCGATCAACTACAAGATCGAAGATTTCGAAGAGGTGATGAAGGCGGAGACCAAGGGCGTCGACGTGACGCTCGACATGGTCGCCGCCGACTACATCGGCAAGGATCTCGCCATGGCCAAGCCGGACGGCCGGGTCGTCTGCATTGCCGTGCAGAAGGGCGTGAAGTCCGAGATCAACATGGCGACGCTCATGCGCAACCGCCTGACCCTGACCGGCTCGACCCTGCGCCCCCGCCCGGTGGCGGAGAAGGGGCAGATCGCCGAGGCGGTCCGGAAAAACGTGTGGCCGCTGATCGAGGCGGGCAAGGTCAAGCCCATCATCCACGCCAAATATCCCATGGCCCAGGTGGCGGAGGCCCAGAAGGTGATGGAGGCCAGCACCCATATCGGGAAAATCCTGCTCACCATGGGGTGAAAGTCCTTTGACCGGGGCAGGGTCCGCCTATATATAAAGCCATCCCGAAATTCCCGGTGTGGTTCGAGTTTCCCTTAAAGGAAACGATACCCGCGCCATTTGCGGAGGCTCCCATGACACTCCCGCTCATGCCCAAAGCAACAGCGGTCTGGCTGGTCGAGAACACGGCGCTCACCTTTGAGCAGATTGCCGAGTTCTGCGGCATGCACGCTCTCGAAGTCCAGGGCATCGCCGACGGCGAAGTCGCCATCGGCATTGTCGGACTCGATCCGGTTGTCAGCGGCCAGCTCACCCGCGAAGAGATCGTTCGCTGCGAGGCTGATCGCAATGCTCGGCTGCAGCTTGCCAAGTCCGACCTGCCGGAAGTGACCGGTCGCGGCAAGGCGGCGAACTACACCCCGGTGTCCAAGCGCCAGGAACGGCCGCACGCCATTGCGTGGCTGCTGCGCCATCACCCGGAACTGACCGACGCGCAGATCCGTCATATGGTCGGAACGACCAATACGACGATCCAGAAGATCCGCGACCGCTCACACCCGGAAACGCCGAACCTCAAGCCGCGCGATCCGGTGGCGCTCGGTCTCTGTACCCAGGCACAGCTCGACGAGGCGCTCGACAAGTCGCATCGCTCGGCGCTGCGCGCCAAGCGCGAGGCGGACCGTCAGGCCCGCCGCGCCGCCAAGGCGCTGGAAGACGCGGAAGCGGCGAAGGAAGCCGATGCTGCTCGCGAAGCCGCTGCCCAGCTCGATGCCGCGACGACCGAAGTCGAGGAATCGACCCCGGCCGAGAGCTCGGAGAGCGAGACTCCGCGCAGCTGAGTGATGCGGCTTACGCCGCGCTGACTTCCGGCCTTTTCAGACGCACGACATTAAAGACCTTCACGGGCCGACGGATGCCTTTGAGGGTGAGGTCCTGCGCCTCTTCGCAATCCACGAGATGCGCGACCTCGGCGTGGACGGCGCTGTCAACCAGGATTTGGCCGTCCCGCGCTTCGCCGCACAGGCGCGCCGATAGATTCACCACAGAGCCGATGGCCGAGTAGTCGAAGCGGCCTTCGAAGCCGATGCGGCCCAATGTGGCGAAGCCATGGGTGATGCCGACGCCGAAGCCAAGTTGGTGGCCGGCGGCACGCCATTTGGCACTCAGCACTGCCATCGATGTCTGCATCTCTACCGCCATGCGCACGGCGCGTACTGAAGGGTCGGGGCAGGGGATCGGATCGTTGAAGAGAACCAGCACGCCGTCGCCGACAAAGCGCTCCAGCGTTCCCTCGAATTTGTGGATCAGCTCACCAAGCGCCGCGTGATACTCGTGCAGCACGGTCATGACTTCTTCCGGCTCCGCTGCTTCAGCGAAGGCCGTGAAGCCGCGCATGTCGCAGAACACGACCGAGACTTCGCGGCGATGGCTTTCGAGCATCTTGTCGCTGCCGGTTGATTCAATGACCTCGGCAAGCTGCGGCGACAGGAATCGCCGCAGGCGTCCGACCCGTTCCTCGCGTTCCTTGGAATCGCGTAGCTCCGTCGACATGGTGTTGAACTGATCGGCCAGCGCCTCGATCTCGTCGCCGGTCTTCACCTCGACACGGGCACCAAGATCGCCGCTGCCGATGCGGGCGGCACCGGCCTGTAAGGCGCGGATCGGCACGACCATGCGCCGTGCCAGAAACAACGCCGCGAGGATTGCGCCGAGCAGACCGAGCAGCAGCACGAAGCCGCTGCGCTGGATCGATGCGACGAGTGGCGCGTAGGCTTCATCGAGCGGCAGTTCGGCGAACACCCACCAGCCGAGCGGCGCGATGGGCGCATAGGCGGCCAGTACGCGCTTGCCCTGGAAATCCTCGGTGGAAAGCGCCCGTTCGGGTGACGTCCCGCCATTTCGTGCTGCCGCAACCTGCCGCAAGCCGGAGAAATCGGTGTTGCGCAGAACTAGGCTGATATCGGGGTGCGCGATCAGCCTCCCTCGCGCATCCACGACATAGGCGCGGCCGCCATTGCCGACCCTGATCTGCGACACGACGTCCCAGATGAATTTGAGATTGACCTCGGCCGCGCTGATACCGGCGTCGCGCCGAGCCCCGGCGACGGCCAGCGTCATGTACGGCTCGGACTCACGGCGAAAATAGACCGGACCGTTATAGGTTTTCTGCGCCACCGCTTCTTTGAATCGGGGCTCTTGAGAAAGATCCTGCTGGCTGTCGATCACATCCATGGCGAGCCGCGAGACGCGCAGGCGCTCGCGTCCGGCGGAGTCGATCTGGGTAAGTTCCGTTACCGCGGGCACCTGACGCAAAAGGCGCAACGCATCGAAACGGCGCTGATCGAGGACGCCGGCCGACCATGGCAATTGTGTCGTCCAGCCGAGTTGTCCTTCGATTTCCTTGACGAACTGGCCGATCTTGGTCGCCGCGGCCTCGGCCTGCTCCCGTTGCAGGCGAAACAGGAGTTCGGTCTGGTCGCGGTAGAGAAACCACACTTCGACCGCGCCGTTGGCCAGCAGCGCGGCACCGACGACCGACGAGAACAGCAGTACGTATTTGCGAAAAAGGCGGCCGCGTGTTTTGGGCAGCGGCGACACTCCCGCTTTGAGCACAGCGCCGCCGTCGTTCACTCGATCACCTCGTCGGCGCGGAAGAGCACGGACTGCGGAATGGTGATCCCGAGCGCCCGCGCGGTCTTGAGGTTCACCACCAGCTCGAACTTGATCGGGTTCTGAACCGGAATCTCCCCGGGGCTCGCGCCCCGCAAGATACGGTCGACCACATCCGCGCCGCGGCGGAACGAGTCTGTGATGTCGGGGCCGTAGGAAATCAGGCCGCCGGCCCGCGCGAACGCACCGTTGCTCCATATTGCCGGCAGCCGCGCGGCAGCGAGCACGGCGATGATGGCATCGCGGCGCCCTGCGACGAACGAGGAGGATGCGAGCACGACGCTACCCGGCCCACCCCTCGCGAAGGCGGAGACAGCGGTCTGCAGATCCGCCATGTCGCGGGTCGAGATGATCGACAGATCGAGAGACAAGCTGCGCGCCGCCGCCTTGACCGCCTCCTGCCAATGCGAGACCTCCGGATTGTCGACGAACAGGATGCGCCCCATGCCGGGCGTGATCTCCTTAAGCGTTTCCAGCCACTTGCCGCCCATCGCGATGTCGACGTAATTGGTGAGGCCGGTCATGTTGCCACCGGGAAGGGCGAGGCTCTGGACGAAGCCTTGCGCTACCGGTTCTTGAATCATTTGAAAGATAATCGGGGTGGTCGACGTCCGCTCGCGGAGCGCACTCACGCCGACATTTCCCATGACCATGATGGCGTCCGGCGCTGTCGCGACGAGCTCAGCAGCGTGAGTCTGGATTCGCGCGTTATCGCCACTGCCCCAGCGGACATCGACATTCAGATTGCGTCCCGCCGCCCAGCCGAGCGCCTGCAGCCGTTCAAAGAACGCGGCGTTGTTCGCCAGTTGCGCCGGGTCGTTCTCGGCGGTGACCAGCAGCATGCCGATGCGCCGCACGCGTTCGGTTTGCGCGCGCGCAAATTGCGGTCCCGCCAAGAAAGCGCTGGCAGCCAGCGCAATGACGTCGCGCCGCCTCACTCGATCACCTCGTCGGCGCGGGCGAGTAGCGCCGCCGGCACCGTCAGGCCGAGCGCTCGCGCGGTCTTGAGGTTAATCACGAATTCGAACCGGGTCGGATTTTGGACGGGCAGGTCGGCGGGATTCGCGCCCTTCAATATCCGATCGACATAATCGGCGGCGCGGCGAAACAAATCTACGGTATCAGCCCCGTAGACCATCAAGCCCCCGTCACGGTCGGCTACCGCCCGAACCGCGTAGATCACGGGCAGCCGCTGCTCGATGGCAAGCCGTGTCAATCGTGTGCTGTGCGTCGACAGGAATGGATCGGGCGGGACGATCAGGGCGGAGTGTCGCTCATTCGCGAGTGCCCGGATGGCATTCGTAAGGTCGGCTTCGGTGCGGACATCCGATACCTGCATCGTCAGCCTGAGCGACGAGGCGGCAGTTTCGATTGCTTGAAGATACCCGCCGGCAGAAGACGCCGTTGAGTTGAAGACGAATCCGACGCGTCTGAGATCCGGAGCAATCTCGCGCAGCAGTTCCAACCATTTCTCCCCGAGCGTGGGCTCGAACAGTGTAAAGCCGGTGATGTTGCCGCCAGGCCGGGCAAGACTCGCCACCAGCCCGGCGCGGACGGGATCGTTGAGCGTCGGACAAACAATGGGAATCGTGCCCGTCTCGCGTTGGACCGCAGCCGTGACGGGATTGGTGTGGGCAAGCATGACCTCAGGCCGAAGCGCAACGAGTTCTCGCGCCAGCGGTACGATACGCTCGCTGATGCCGCTAGTAGAGCGGATATCGAGATGAAGACTCTCATCTTCACGCCAGCCGCGCTCGTGCAGGCGCAGGCGGAAGGCGTCGAGATTGGGTGTCGCATCTATCGCCATCAACACGCCGACGCGTCGCAGGCGGTCGGATTGCGCGCGCGCAAACTGCGGTCCCGCCATGGAAGCGCCGGCGGTTAGCGCAATAAAGTCGCGCCGCTTCACTCGATCACCTCGTCGGCGCGGAAGAGCACCGACTGCGGAATGGCGATCCCGAGCGCCCGCGCGGTCTTGAGGTTCACGATCAGCTCGAACTTGATCGGGTTCTGAACCGGAATCTCCCCGGGGTTCGCGCCGCGCAAGATACGGTCGACCACATCCGCGCCGCGGCGGAACGAGTCTACGACGTCGGGGCCGTAGGAGACCAAACCGCCGGCCTGTGCGAACGCACCCTGGCTCCACATTGCTGGCAGCCGGGTGGCGGCGAGCACGGCGATAATGGCGTCGCGGTGTCCGGCGGAAAACGAGGAGGATGCAATCACGACGCCACCCGGCTCGCCCCGCGCGAAGGCGGAGACGGCGGTCTCCAGATTCACCATGTCGCGGGTCGACACAATCGACAGATCGAGAGACAAGGTGCGCGCCGCCGCCGTGACCGCCTCCTGCCAATACGAGATCTCGGGATTATCGACGAACAGGATGCGTCCGATGCCGGGCGTGATCTCCTTAAGCGTTTCCAGCCACTTTCCGCTGATCGCGAAGTCGACGTAATTGGTGAGGCCGGTAATGTTGCCACCGGGAAGGGCGAGGCTTTGCACGAAGCCTTGCGCGACCGGTTCTTGAATCATTTGAAAGACGATCGGGATGGTCGACGTCCGCTCGCGGAGCGCACTCACCCCGACATTTCCCATAGCCACGATGGCATCCGGCGAGTTCGCGACGATCTCAGCAGCGTAAGTCCGCATTCGCGCATTGTCGCCACTACCCCAGCGGGTAACGATATTCAGATTGCGTCCCGCCGCCCAGCCCAGCGCCTCCAGCCGTTCGAAGAACGCGGCGTTGCGAGCCTGTTGCGCCGGGTCGTTTTCGGCCGAGGTCAGCAGCATGCCGATGCGGCGTACGCGCTCGCTTTGCGCGCGCGCAAACTGCGTTCCCGCCACGAAAACGCCGGCAGCCAGCGCAATGACGTCGCGCCGCTTCACTCGATCACCTCATCGGTGCGAATCAGCAGCGCTGGCGAGGCGGTGATGCCGAGCGCCTTTGCGGTCTTGAGGTTGATGACCAGCTCGAATTTCATCGGCTGATATAACCGTGGTCGCACAAGCCTTCGCGAAACAGGGTCAGGAACGGTTTATGGCTGCCGATCAGCAGGATGGCGATATTGGGAATGGGGGGCGGTTGCTGGGCTCTGGCCAGCAGAGGCCACGCAGTTACGCTTCCGGCGAGTGTTAAGAACAGACGTCGTTTCACGTTTCCCCCGCACTGCCATGCCGGGGAAGCTTAGACACTTTTAGTCTACGGAGCCAGCTGCCGCGATTTTCAGTCCTTCTTTTGCACAACCCGCCGGTCGCAGCACGTCGGCGATTTCATCCAGGATCGCCGGGTCTTGAGATCGCACCGGGACAGGTTTAGGAGGGGGTCAGCTCGGCTCCTCAACAGCCCAGCTGGAATATCGATAGTCAAAAGATCAGGGAGGAGATAATGGCACGGATTGCACTAAGTTTGGCGTTGCTGGCGCTGCTGCTTGCGACGCCGGCGGCGATGGCCGCCGATGCAGCGCAGATGGAGGCCAACAAGAAAACGGTGATCGATTTCTACGATAAGGCGATCAACAAGAAGGACTTCGAGGCTGCCAAGGTCCATTTCGGCCCGCGATACACGCAACATAATCCCGCGGCGGCAGACGGTCCCGAAGGCCTGAAGGGATTCATCGACTTCCTCAAGAACCGGTTCCCTCAGTACCAAAGCACGTTCAAGCGCGTGTTCACCGATGGCGACTACGTGATCGTGCATGTGCACAACATCCCGGAGCCCGGACACCGCGGTCGCGCCATCATCGACATCTTCCGGCTGGAGAGCGGCAAGATTGTCGAGCATTGGGACGTGGCGCAGGACATTCCCGAGAAGGCGCTGAACAACAACGGGATGTTCTGACCAGCGTTGAGCAGAGGCGGGGCTGGCCAGGATTTGGTCGTCAGGGTGCGGAGTGGATTTCTGTAGTTTTCACGCCGCACTCGTCTTTAGCCCTTCTTTCGCATAGCCGGCCGGCTGGAGCGCGTCGGCGATCTCGGCAAGGATCGCCGGGTCGTCGATGGTCGCCGGCGGTTTGAAGCTCTGGCCGTCGGCGATCCGCTGCATCGTCGCGCGCAGAATTTTCCCCGACCGTGTCTTGGGCAGGCGCTTCACCACCAGCGCCTGCTTGAATGCGGCGACGGGACCGATACGGTCGCGCACCATCTGCACGATCTCGCGCACGATCACGTCATGCGGTTTGTTGACGCCTGATTTCAGGACGATGAAGCCCAGCGGCAGTTGGCCCTTGAGTTCATCGGCGACACCGATCACGGCACACTCCGCGACGTCCTGGTGTGAGGACAACACTTCTTCCATGCCGCCGGTCGACAAGCGATGGCCCGCGACGTTGATGACATCGTCCACCCGCGTCATCACCGAGACATAGCCTTCTTCGTCGACGAAGCCCGCATCGCCGGTTTTGTAATAGCCGGGATATTCGGCGAGATAGGCCTGGCGATAACGATCTTCCGCGTTCCACAGCGTCGGGAAGGTGCCGGGCGGCAGCGGCAGCTTGCAGCACAGGGCGCCGATCTCGCCGCGTTTCACTTCCTTGCCCTCGGCATCCAGCGCTTGGACGTCCCAGCCCGGCGCCGCCTTGGTCGGTGATCCCGGCTTAACCGGGAACGGCTTGCCGTTGCCGCTGTCGAGCCCCATGCAGTTGGCGACGATCGACCAGCCAGTCTCGGTCTGCCACCAATGGTCGATCACCGGCACATTGAGCATGGTCTCCGCCCATTTCAGCGTATCGGGATCGCAGCGCTCGCCGGCGAGAAACAGAGTCTTGAAGCCGGACAGGTCGTATTTGCGGATGAACTCGCCCTTGGGGTCATCGCGCTTGATGGCGCGGAAGGCGGTGGGTGCGGTGAACATCGCCTTGACCTTGTGCTGCGAGATCACGCGCCAGTAGACGCCGGCATCTGGTGTGCCCACCGGCTTTCCTTCAAACAGGATCGTCGTGCATCCGGCCAGCAGTGGCGCGTAGACGATATAGGAATGGCCGACGACCCAGCCGACATCGGAGGCGGCCCAGAACACATCGCCCGCGTCGATGTCGTAGACCGTCTTCATGGAGTGGCAGAGCGCGACGGCGTGGCCGCCATTGTCGCGCACCACACCCTTGGGCTGGCCGGTCGTGCCGCTAGTGTAGAGGATATAGAGCGGATCGGTCGCCTGCACCGGTGTGCAGTCCGCCGGTTTTGCATCGGCCATCTCCGCATCCCAGTCGAGATCGTTTCCGGACAGGTCGCAGGGATGCTGCTTGCGCTGAAGGATGATGGAATGCGCGGGTTTGTGCTTCGACAGCGCGATCGCGCCGTCGAGCAGCGGCTTGTAGGGGATCGCCCGGTTGACCTCGATGCCGTACGATGCCGAGACGATGATCTTCGGCTGGCAGTCGTCGATGCGGACCGCAAGCTCATTGGCCGCGAAGCCGCCGAAGACAACGGAGTGCACGGCACCCAGCCGCGCGCAGGCGAGCATGGCAACCAGCGCCTCAGGCACCATCGGCATATAGAGAATGACGCGGTCGCCCTTGCCGATGCCGCGTCTGGCCAGCACCCCGGCAAAGCGCGCGACCCAGTCGCGCATCTCGCGGTAGGTGTAGCTTTTGATGGTGCCGGTGACCGGGCTGTCATAGATGACGGCCGCCTGATCGCCGCGTGTCTCGACGTGCCGGTCGAGCGCGTTGTAGCAGGTGTTGAGCTCGCCGCCGGGGAACCAGCGGTAGAAAGGCGGGCGCGAGGAGTCGAGGACGCGGGTCCAGGGCCTGGTCCAGGCGATCTTTCCAGCGACCTCGCCCCAGTAGCCTTCCGGGTCTTTCAGCGATCGTGCGTGGATGTCGGCGTAAAGCGGCTTCATGGCGTTTTCCCGGACCTCGTCGTTGAACGAAGTCTGTCGCCAATCCGCCCAATTTGCAAAGCCGGTTTCGATATTCCCAGGTTCTATGCTGAGAAAAACCACGCCTCGTTCCCCTGTCCGTTAACCCGGTATCGTGGCAAAGTCCGCGAGGAATCGGAGCGGGGTCGACCATGGCGGCGAAGAAGAAGATGAAGAAGAAACCGGCGCGGACGCAGAAGCGACCGGCTGTGGCGCGCCTGCCCAAGTCACATATGTTCGAGCGCGATCTCGGCAAGAACGCCGCCAACTACGTTCCGTTGTCGCCGCTGTCGTTCCTGCCGCGCGCTGCCCACGTGTTTCCGCGCCACATCGCCGTGGTGCATGGCGATCTGCGCCAGACCTGGGCGCAGACCTATACGCGCTGCCGGCGTCTGGCCTCGGCGCTGCGCAAACTCGGTATCCGCCGCGGCGATACGGTGGCGCTTATGGCGCCCAATACGCCGGCCGCTTACGAAGCGGCGTTCGGCGTGCCGATGTCTGGTGCCGTTCTGAATGCGATGAACATCCGGCTCGATGCGCCGACCATTGCTTTCATGCTGGACCACGGCGAGACGAAGGTCTTGCTGACCGACACTGAATTCGCGCCGGTGATCAAACAGGCGTTGAAGCTGGCCAGGCGAAAGATTGCGGTGATCGACATAGTCGATCCCGAGTATGAGGCGAAGGGCGGCCGCGACGCCGAGCTTCTGGGAAAGATGGATTACGAGGCACTGCTCCAGGGCGGCAATCCCGACGATTCCTGGGACCTGCCTGGCGACGAATGGGATGCCATCGCGCTGAACTATACCTCCGGCACGACCGGCAATCCCAAGGGCGTCGTTACCCATAATCGCGGCGCCTATCTGAACGCCGTGGGTAACGTGCTGGTATGGAACATGCCGAGCCATGCCACGTATCTTTGGACGCTGCCGATGTTCCACTGCAACGGCTGGTGCTTTCCCTGGACCCTGGCGGCGATGGGCGGAACCAATGTCTGTCTGCGGCGGGTCGAGGCGAACGCGATCTTCAACTCAATTCGCCGCGACGGTGTCACGCATATGTGCGGCGCGCCCATCGTCATGAACATGCTGATCAACGCACCGGAGACGGCGCGCAGCGGCGTCGACCGGACCATCGAGATCATGACGGCAGCGTCGGCGCCACCGGCGGCGGTGATCGAGAAGATGGAGCGCATGGGTTTCCACATCACCCATGTTTACGGGCTGACCGAAGTCTACGGTCCTGCCGTGGTCTGCGAATGGCATGACGAATGGAATGCGCTGCCGTTGGAAGAGCAGGCTACCCTCAAGGCCCGTCAGGGCGTCGCCTATCCGGTGCAGGAAGGGTTAATCGTCGCCGACCCTGAAACACTCGAACCGGTGCCATCGGATGGCGCGACCATCGGCGAGGTCTTCATGCGCGGCAACATCACGATGAAGGGCTACCTCAAGAACCCGAAGGCGACCAGGGCCGCCTTTGCCGGCGGATGGTTCCATACCGGCGATCTCGGCGTCATGCACCCGAACGGCTATGTCGAACTCAAGGATCGCTCGAAGGACATCATCATCTCCGGCGGCGAGAACATCTCGACCATCGAGGTTGAAGGCGCACTGTATGGGCATCCCGATGTTCTGGAAGCGGCCGTGGTGGCGCGGCCGGATGAGAAATGGGGCGAGACGCCGTGTGCGTTCGTGATGCTCAAGGATAATTCGAGCGCGACGGCGGATGACATCATCGCCTTTTGCCGTTCGAAAATGGCGGGCTTCAAGGTGCCGAAAACGGTTGTGTTCGGTCCCTTACCGAAAACCTCGACCGGCAAGATCCAGAAATTCGTGCTCCGGGACCGCGCCCGGGCCCGTTAACGCTGATTTGGCACCGGCCCGCCTGTAGCATTTCCTCCCCAATTGGATACACTGTGAATGTCTGGGGGAGCGGCGGCTAACTCCGCCGCGCATAAGAAGAATTTGTCTTAAACAGGGGCGGGACGGGGAATGGCCCAACGGCACATCCCGATCATCCAGGTCTGGCGTGACCGGCTGGCGCGTATTCCGCCAAGCCGTCTGGTGCTGGTTTTTGGCATCGGCCTCGTCGGCAGCGTCCTGATCTTTACCGCCGCAACGCTCTGGTATCTGCGCGTCGTTGCGCTGGATGAAGCCAGGCGGCAGCTGGTGACGCTCAACATCGTGCTGGCGGAGCAGATGTCGCGGGCCGTCGAATCCGTCGATCTGGTTCTCATGTCCACGATCGAAAAGCTGCAGGCCATCGAGCGTCAGGCGAGCGCCGACGATGCACCCGTGGACGGAAGGGCCGTGCACGAGATGCTGGGCAACCAGATGAGCGGCATTCCGCAAATCCGCGCCGTGTTTGTTGTCAACGCGGGCGGCGACATGATTCATGACTCCCGTGTTTATCCGGTCACCGGCGTCTCGCTTTCCGACCGGGGGTATTTCATCGCACACCGCGACGGCCAGGTTCCGGGACTCTTTGTCAGCGAGCCGTTGCGGGGGCGGGTCGACAATCTGCCGGGGTTCTCGGTATCGCGGCGCCGGACCGACAGCGATAGCCGCTTCAACGGGCTGATCGCGGCCACGGTCGAACCGCGTTATTTCCAGAGCCTGTATGAATCCGTCGATCTCGATAGCGGCGGGATGATCCGCCTGTATCGGCGCGACGGCGCCCTGATGACAAGCTTTCCGCCGGCGCCCAACGGTACAGCCGATATCGTCGCGGAAGATGTGCGGGCATTGCTGGCGGGAAGGGATCGCGCCGTCACCTGGCGGATCGATCCGGCAACGGGCGAATGGTGTCTGGTCAGTCTGCAGGATATCGGCCCGTATCCGCTTGTTCTCAGTGTCGCCATCACCGAAGACGCGGCACTGGCGGGCTGGCGACAGCAGGCCGCGATTTTCGGCGTCGGCGGGTTCGGCGGGGCGGGTGTGATTGCCGTCTTACTGATCGGGCTATCCCTCCAGTTCGGCCGGCACGAACTTCTGAATGAAGCGCTGCGCCGGAGCGAACAGCGGTTCCGGGATATTGCTGAATCATCTTCCGACTGGATATGGGAAACCGGTCCCGATCTGCGGTTCAGTTATGTGTCGGGGCGCCTCTATGATGCGACCGGTGTTCGCCCGGAGCAGGTGCTGGGACGAAACCGGGAAGAACTGTCCGGTGAGGAGATCGATCAGCCGACCTGGATCGCCTATCTCGAGGATATCGCGCAGCGCCGGCCGATCCGCGAGTTCACCTATGCTCATCGCCGGCAGGACGGCGCCCTCCGGCGCTTCCGCGTCGCCGGCACACCGGTCTTCGATGAACTCGGCAATTTCCAGGGCTATCGTGGAACCGGCACCGACATCACGGCGGAATACGAAGCCGAGCAGCGGGTCAATCATGCGCGGCAGCTTCTGGCCGATGCCGTTGAGTTTCTGCCCGACGGATTCGTGCTCTACGACGCCGAGGACCGGCTGGTCCTGTGCAACAGCAGCTATCGCGAAATCCATTCGATGACGCCGGAAGCCTGGACGCCGGGCACCCGGTATGAAGACATCCTGCGCGCGACGTTCCGTTCCGGCGAGGGCGAAGCGCCGGACGGGGACATCGAAAAATATATCGAGCGGCGAATCGCGCAGCACCTGAGGGATCTCTCGTCGCCTTTCGAGATCAATACCCGCACGCGGGTCTTGCGGGTGGCCGAACGCCGGACCAGTGACGGCGGCGTGGTCGGTCTGCATAGCGACGTTTCGGAGATCAAGCGGCGCGAGGCGGCTCTGGTCGAGGCCAAGCAGGCCGCCGAAATCGCCAACCGGGCGAAGTCCGAGTTCCTCGCCAATATGAGCCATGAACTGCGCACGCCGCTGAACGCGATCATCGGTTTCGCCGAGGTTATTGAGAACCGTGTCTTCGGCGCGTCATCGCCCCGCTATCACGAGTACGCGCGCGATATTCGCAACAGCGGCGAGCATCTCCTGGCCGTCATCAACGACATTCTCGATATGTCGAAGATCGAGGCCGGGCGGCACGATTTCATCGAAGGCGAGGTGGTGATCGCCGACGTCATTATCGCCTGCCTCGCAATGGTCAAGCGCCGCGCCGAATATAGCGGCGTAAAGCTCACGGTTCAGGAGCCGTTGCCGGATCTCACGCTGCGCGCTGACCGCCGTGGTGTGATGCAGGTGCTGCTAAACCTGATGTCGAATGCTGTGAAGTTCACGCCGCGCGACGGGCAGGTCCTGGTCCGGGTCGAGGCGTCGACGGCCGACGGCGCCGCCCTCTGTGTCGACGATTCCGGACCCGGCATTCCGGCCGACGCCCTGAAGCATGTCTTCGAGCCGTTCCGCCGCGGATCCGCGCAGGTCAGCCACAAGGCGGAAGGGACGGGCCTCGGCCTGCCGATCAGCAAGCGGCTCATGGAACAGCATGGCGGACGACTGGATCTGCAGAACCGGCCCGGCGGCGGTCTGACCGCTCAGGCCGTCTTTCCGGCCGAGCGGGTCCTGCACGTCGGCGCGGCGACGGTCTGGCTAGGTCCGCAGCCGGCTAAAGAACGCCGCGCCTGAACGCAGGGCGCCGAAGCCTCATATCGGGCTCTTAACCCACTGAAATAAGAACTGGCTATCGGCGACCAGCCCGGTCGCCGATCCGGAGGCGCCAGTCAGGAGCCGGGCTGACGCCGGCTCAGTGCGACATTCGGCCGAGCTCTTCTTTTATTCGCAACTTCAGGCGTTTGAGCTCGGTCAGGTGGATCTGGTCGGGAAGTGGACGATGAACTTCGTCGTCGATTTCGTGATCGAGGTGCGCATGGCGCGCACGGAGTGATTCGACACGGTCTTCTTGCGTCATCGGCAATTCTCCCTCGTTGTTGTCCAAGGTCGGGTAATCGCCCCCAAGCTCAAAAAGGCTACGCCCGTCTTTTCTGTTTGCCAAGTTGATTCGGGGTTAATACCGGCAGGACAGTCAGTGGCGAATGTGGAGAACCGGGGTTAAAGTCCGTGGCTCATTGGACGAATCGGACAGGCTGTACCAAGGTAATTTTTGATGGCTGACGGAAACGGAAAGAAGTCGGGACACGTGAAGAAAGCCGCACGTCTCAGCGCCGAGCAGCAGGCCGATATCGACGCGCAGCGGAGCGAGACGCAGCCGACACGGCGCCCCACCGTGCCCGCTCTCGAGGACGTTCTCTATCAGCCGATTCCGTTGCTCGACTACGGCTTTGTGCGCGTGATCGATTATTTCGGCGATGACGCGGCGATCGTCCAGGCCGCGCGTGTCTCCTACGGCAAGGGCACCAAGAAGGTTTCCGACGACCGCAATCTCATCCGTTATCTCATGCGGCACCGTCACTCGACGCCGTTCGAGATGTGCGAGATCAAGCTGCATGTGAAGCTGCCGATCTTCGTGGCGCGGCAGTGGATCCGTCACCGCACCGCCAATGTGAACGAATACAGCGCGCGTTATTCGATCCTCGATCGCGAGTTCTACGTGCCGGTGCCGGCGCAGCTTGCCAAGCAGTCGCGCACCAACCGGCAGGGGCGCGGGGACGTGCTGGAAGGATCGGAGGCGGAGAACGCGCTCTCGACCATCGAGAATCTGAGCAGCGAGGCGTATGCCGCCTATACACGGCTGCTGAACGAAGATCAGTCCGGCGCTCTGATCGAGCCGGATCGCGACGGGCTCGCGCGGGAACTGGCACGAATGGTCGTGCCGACGAATTTCTTTACCCAGTGGTACTGGAAGATCGATCTCAACAACCTCTTCCATTTCCTCAGCCTGCGTGCCGACGCGCACGCGCAGTACGAAATCCGCGTTTACGCCGATGCGATCGCCGACATCGTCGAGAAATGGTGCCCGATCGCCTTTGAGGCGTTCCGCGACTACCGCATGACCGGCACTGCCGTCTCGGGTCCGGGCATGGGCGTGATCAAGCGCCTGCTCGCGGGCGAAAAGGTCACGCAGGAAAATTCAGGCCTCGGCAAGCGCGAGTGGAGCGAGCTGATGGCGACCCTGGATCGTAAGGAATAGAGCATGGGCCAGCTGATCGACGGAAAATGGGTCGACGGCGATCCGCCGGAAGAGACGGGAAAGAGCGGCGAGTTCGCGCGCATCGACAGCCGCTTTCGCGACACCATTACCGCCGATGGCTCGTCGGGCTTCAAGGCCGAGGCGGGGCGTTATCATCTCTATGTCGCCTATACCTGCCCGTGGGCGCATCGCACGCTGATCTTCCGCGTGCTCAAGAAGCTCGAAAGCGCCATCAGCGTCTCGTATGCCATTCCTGGCTTGCGCGACAACGGGTGGGAATACAAGGCCGACCCGAAATACCCGGACTGCACGCCCGACCAGGTGAACGGCTTCGACTATCTGTGGCAGGCCTATGTCGCCAGCAACCCGCACTACACCGGCAAGGTGACGGTGCCGACCCTGTGGGACAAGAAGACCGGCAAGGTCGTGAACAATGAGTCGTCCGAAATCATCCGGATGCTCAACAGCGCGTTCAAGGGCATCGCCGGCGACGATACGGATTTCTATCCGCCGCCGCTGCGCGCCGAGATCGATCGGGTCAACGACCTCGTCTACAACAACGTCAATAACGGCGTGTATCGCGCCGGCTTCGCCAAGACGCAGGAAGCCTACGACAAGGCGTTTGACGATGTGTTCGCGGCTCTGGACGAGATCGAGGCGCGGCTGGGCAGACACCGCTATCTTGTCGGCAATCGGATGACCGAGGCCGACTGGCGCCTGTTTCCGACATTGGTGCGCTTCGATGTCGCCTATTTCTCGCTGTTCAAGTGCAACAAGAAGCGCATCGCGGACTATCCGAACCTGTCGAACTATGTTCGCGAACTCTATCAGGTGCCGGGAATCGCGGAGACGGTGAGGCTGCGCTACTATGTGACCAGCTATTATTCACTGACGCGGATCAATCCCTATGGCATCACGCCCAAGGGCACGCCGCAGCCTTACGACCTGGCAAGCCCGCACGACCGCGGGCGTCTGGCCGCGGCGGCGTGATCGGCTGAATGACCGGCAGGGACGGCGGCGCGGGCCGTCCCGTCGGAAACAAAAAATAAGCGCGCGGGAGGAAGTGACATGATGCGTAACGCATTTGCGGGTGCCGTGTGCGCGCTCGCTGTGATCGCCGGCGGCAATCTTGCCCAGGCGCAGGATTATCCCAACCGTCCGGTGAAAGTGATTGTGCCGCAGCCGCCCGGCGGCGGCTTCGATGTCGTCGGCCGCGTTCTTGCCGACAAGCTGAGCGCCACGATGGGCCAGCAGTTCGTGGTCGAGAACCGGCCTGGCGCCGGAACATTGGTCGGCACCGATGCGGTCGCCAAGTCGGCGCCGGATGGCTACACGCTGCTCGTCGGCGCCACGCCGAACATCGCCTTCAATCCCGGCCTCTACGACAACCTGCCCTACGACTCACTGCGCGACTTCGTGCCGATCGGCCTTGCCGTCGGCTATCCGTATCTTTTGGTCGCGCGCAAGGATCTGCCGCAGTCCAGCCTGCGCGAGATCCTCGACAATGCAAAAGCTAATCCCGACAAGCTCACCTATGCATCCGGCGGCAATGGCAGCGGCCAGCATATCGGGCCGGCGCTGATCACCCATCTGTCCGGCGTGAAGATGACGCATGTGCCGTATCGTGGGGCGCAGGCCGCTTATACCGATCTCCTGGGTGGCAGGGTCGACATGTTCTACGACAACCTCCAGACCGCGAAGCCGCATGTCGAAGCGGGTTCGGTGAAAGCCATCGCCGTCTCGACACCGGCCCGTCATCCGGCGTTCCCGAACGTGCCGACCGTGAAAGAAGCCACCGGCCTCGATTTCGACATGGTGAGCTGGTTCGGCTATTTCGCGCCGGCCAAAACACCGCAGCCGATCGTCGATCGTCTGCGCCGTGAAGTCGCCGCCGTGCTGAAGATACCCGACGTCGTCGCGCGCTTCGAGGCCGCCGGCGGCCAGGTGCTGAACCTCCCGGTCGCCGAGACCGACGCGCTGGTGAAGAAAGACACCGACCGCTGGTCGAAACTGATCCGCGCGGCGGGGCTGAAGGCGGATTGAAAATCCTGATCGTCATGCCGGCCTTGAGCTGGCATGACGAATATTGGGAGTGTCCTTTGCGCGAGCGATTGTCGCTCGCCTACTGCACCACGATCTTCGGCGCCTGCCGTGCGCCGGCGAGCTGGGCCTGGACTTTTTCCCAGACGCGGTCGGCGATCTTGCGATAGGCCTTGGAATGCTCGCTGTCGGGCTTGCTGACGACGATCGGCGTGCCGGCGTCCGAGGTTTCGCGGATCACGATGTCGAGCGGGAGTTCTCCAAGAAACTCCGTCCCCAGCCGGTCGGCTTCCTTCTTCGCGCCGCCATGCGCGAAGATATGCTCGACATGGCCGCAATTCGTGCAGACGTGATAGCTCATGTTCTCGATGATGCCGAACACCGGCACATCGACCTTGCGGAACATGTTGAGACCCTTGCGCGCATCGAGCAGCGCAATGTCCTGCGGCGTCGAGACGATCACCGCGCCGGTGACGGGAATGCGCTGCGAGATCGTGAGCTGGGCGTCGCCGGTGCCGGGCGGCATGTCGATGACCATGATGTCGAGCTCGCCCCAGGCGACATCGCGCAGCATCTGCTCGATGGCACCCATCACCATCGGCCCGCGCCAGATCATCGGCGTGTCCTCGGCGACCAGGAAGCCCATCGACATCACCTTCACGCCGTAATTTTCCATCGGCGTCAGGGTCTTTCCATCCGGCGAATGTGGCCGGCCGGAAATGCCCATCATGCGCGGCTGCGAGGGCCCGTAGATGTCCGCATCCATGATGCCGACCTTGAGGCCGCGGGCGGCGAGGGCCAATGCCAGGTTTGTGGCGGTCGTCGATTTGCCGACACCGCCCTTGCCGGACGCGACGGCGATGATCGACCGTACACCGGGAATGAGCTGCTTGCCGCCGGGAGCGCTGGGTCCACCGGCCGGGCCGGTGCCAGCCTGGCGCGCCGGACCACTAGTGGTTGCCGCCTGCGCCGTCAAAACGGCGGTTACCGAAAGGACGCCCGGCAGGGCTTCCACGGCCTTCTCCGCGGCCTTGCGCAGTGGCTCCAAACGCGGTCCGCGCTGGGCATCCACCTCGATACT
Organism: Alphaproteobacteria bacterium; assembly: GCA_965279355.1. Taxonomy (GTDB): domain Bacteria; phylum Pseudomonadota; class Alphaproteobacteria; order CACIAM-22H2; family CACIAM-22H2. Next base: position 4,351,891 of record OZ257155.1, read on the forward strand.
AAAGCCGACATGGCCTTCTTTGACGACCACCCCGCTCACCATGCCAAGCGTCACAATGTCCTGTTTGCGGTCAGGATCGGCAACCTTGCGGAGGGCATCGCGGATCTGGACTTCGGTCACGTTCGCGGCAGGGGACACGGTTTTTCCTTGAATTCTTTGAAACAGCGGCAATATTCCCAACGTACGCGCATGGGATGCGTGCCCGGTTCGCTAATGATATAAGGCCTGACGTCGGGTTGAAAGCCGGCAACAAGGGCCAGCATTTCGCAACGGACTGGCTTTTCGCAACAGATCGAGGTTGAACAAAGACATGCCGTGGAATCAGGGCGGTGGTGGTGGCGGTCCATGGGGCGGCGGCGGGGGCCAAAGTCCGTGGGGTCGTCCATCTGGCGGTGGCGGCGGACGTCAGCCGCCGGATATCGAAGACATGCTGCGTCGCGGTCAGGACCGCATGAAGAAGATGCTTCCGGGTGGCTTCGGCACCGGCAAGGGCGTCGGCTTCGTCGTGATCGTTGCGATCGCTCTTTGGCTGGCCAGCGGATTCTATCGCGTGCAGCCGGATGAGCAGGGCGTTGTCCTGCGCTTCGGCGAATGGGTGAAGACGACCCAGCCCGGTCTCAACTGGCGCCTGCCGGCGCCGATTGAAACGGTGCTCACGCCGAAGGTCACGCGCATCAATCCCCTCGACATCGGATTTCGCTCCGCGGCGGGCGACCGTGGCGGTCGCGGCCGTACCGTGGCCGAAGAAGGCCTGATGCTGACCGGCGATGAGAACATCATCGACATTCAGTACACCGTGTTCTGGCGCATCAGCGATGCCGGCAAGTTCCTGTTCAACATCGCCTCGCCCGAAGCGACCGTGAAAGCGGCCGCCGAAAGCGCGATGCGCGAGGTTGTCGGCACGATGCCGGCCCAGCAGGCGCTGGCCGAAGGCCGTACGCAGATCGAAACGAACACCGTGCGCCTGATGCAGAATATCCTCAATGAGTACGGGGCCGGCGTGGAAGTGACGCAGGTTCAGTTGCGTGGCGTCGAGCCGCCACAACAGGTCATCGATGCGTTCCGCGACGTGCAGCGCGCCAAAGCGGATCGCGAGCGCGCGCGTAACGAGGCGGAAGCCTATCGCAACGACATCGTGCCGCGCGCACGCGGTGAGGGGCAGCGGCTGATCGAGGAATCCGAAGCGTATCGCCAACAGGCGATTGCGCAGGCGGAAGGTGAAGCCGCGCGCTTCATTTCGGTCTATAACGCCTTCAGGCTGGCGCCCGATGTCACCAAGCAGCGGCTCTATCTCGAAACGATGGAGCAGATCCTGCGCGGCAACAACAAATTCATCATCGACCAGCCGGCCGGTGGCGGCAACAGCGGCGTCCTGCCGTATCTGCCGCTGCAGGAAATGCAGCAGCGCCGGGCGACAACCGCGACGCCTGGCCAACCGCCAGTCCCAGCGCAACCGCCTCTGCTGGGAGCACGCCCATGAACCGCGGTATTCTTACGGCAATCGCCGTCGCGACCGCGGCCGTTATCATCGTCGCGCTCAGTGCGTTCTTCACCGTCAACCAGGCGCAGCAGGCTCTTGTCCTGCAGTTCGGCGCGCCTGTTCGCGTGGTGCAGGATGCCGGCCTGAAGATGAAGATCCCGTTCGTCCAGAACGTGGTCTATTTCGACAAGCGTCTGCTGGATTTCGATGCCGACGCGCAGGAAGTCATCATGGCCGACCAGAAGCGTCTGGTGGTCGATGCCTTCGCGCGCTATCGGATCGTCGATCCTCTGCGCTTCTTCCAGACGGTCGGCAACGAGTTCAACATGCGCGCGCGTCTGTCGGCCATCGTGAACTCGAGCCTGCGTAACGTCCTGGGCTCGGTGCCGTTCAGCGCCGTGCTGACCCAGCGTCGTGCGGAGCTGATGCATCAGATGAAGGTTTCGGTCGAGACCGAAGCCAAGTCGTTTGGTGTCGAGGTGATCGACGTCCGTATCATGCGGGCCGATCTCCATCCCGATAACAGCCAGGCGATCTTCGACCGGATGAAGACCGAGCGCGAACGCGAGGCGAGGACGGAACGGGCCGGCGGTGCGGAAACCGCCCAGCGTATCCGTGCCGAAGCCGAGCGCGACCGCACGGTCCTGCTTGCCGATGCGCAGCGTCAGGCCCAGATCCTGCGCGGCCAGGGCGACGCGGATGCGACACGCATCTTCGCCGAGGCGTTCAACCGGGATCCGGACTTCTACGCGTTCTATCGTTCGCTCCAGGCCTACCAGCGGTCGATGGCCGACGGCACGGCGACGATGGTGTTGTCGCCGGACAGCGACTTCTTCCGCTTCTTCCGCGATCAGCGGGGGGCGACGGAGCCGCCGCGACCGCCGGCGGGTCGTACCCGGTAGGCGTCTTTAACCCGTAAGCACGAGAGTGTGCTTGGCAGAACGCGGCGGATAATCGTTAAATCGGTTATCCGCCGCACTGCCTTGAAGGGCGATTACGGTAGGATTACATCGATAGTGCGTGGCTTGGGCGTGATGGACAGGGATATCAAGGAGATAACGGTGAAGCACGGATCGGAGAAGAAGCCGTTTGGCCGAATCGGCGCGGCGGCACTGGCTGTTGCGCTGTCTGTCGCGACGGCGCTGCCCACGCTGGCGCCGATGCCGGCCGCCGCCCAGAACCGCGCCAACCCGCCGCTTGCAGGCTTTGCCGACCTCGCAGAGCGCCTTCTCCCGGCTGTGGTGAACATCTCCACCACCCAGACCGTACGCGCCGAGCGCGGAGGGCCGGGTGCCGGTCCGCAGGCGCCGGGGCAGCCCGGTCAGCCGCCCGGTCGCCGTGGCGGCCCGGAAATCCCGCAGTTCCCGCCGGGCTCCCCGTTCGAGGAGTTCTTCAAAGAGTTCTTCGACCGTCAGGGCCGTGGCGGCGCAACCCCCGATGCGCCGCCACGCCGGGCACAGTCGCTGGGCTCCGGCTTCATCATCGATCCGACCGGCTACGTCGTGACCAACAATCACGTCATCGCCGATGCCGACGAGATCCGCGTCACCCTGCATGACAACACGCAGCTCACCGCGAAGCTCATCGGCCGCGACACCAAGGTCGATCTCGCCCTGCTGAAGGTCGAAAGCAGCAAGCCGCTGCCGTCCGTGAAGTTCGGCGATTCCGACAAGTCGCGTGTCGGCGACTGGATCGTGGCGATCGGCAATCCGTTCGGCCTTGGCGGTTCGGTCACCGTCGGCATCGTGTCGGCGCGTGCCCGCGACATCAACGCCGGCCCGTACGACGATTTCATCCAGACCGATGCCTCGATCAACCGCGGCAATTCGGGCGGTCCGATGTTCAATCTCAACGGCGAGGTGATCGGCATCAACACCGCGATCTATTCGCCGACCGGCGGCAGTGTGGGCATCGGCTTCGCCGTGCCGTCCGTGCTTGCCCGGAATGTCGTCGACCAGCTTCGCCAGCATGGCCGGACGCGCCGTGGCTGGCTGGGCGTCAACATCCAGACCGTCACGGATGAGATCGCCGAAAGCCTCGGTCTCGACAAGGCGAGGGGCGCGCTTGTGGCCCGGGTCACCGAAAAGGGCCCTGCGGAAGTCGGCAAGATCATCTCTGGCGATGTGGTCATCAAGTTCGACGGCCGCGATGTCGCCGACATGCGCCGCCTGCCGCGCATGGTTGCCGAGACGCCGGTCGACAAGGTGGTCGACGTTGTGGTCTGGCGTAAAGGCCGCGAGGTACCGCTCAAGATCAAGCTGGGCGAACTGCCGGACGACGAACAGCTCGCTGCGGCGCCGCGGAGCGATCAGCGCGGCCGGGAACCGGCGGCGCCGACCTCGACGGTCGATGCGCTCGGCATGTCGCTAGCCCAGCTCACCCCAGACCTGCGCGAGCGGTTTGAGGTTGCCGAGAAGACCCGCGGTGTCCTGATCACCAAGGTCGGTGACGGGTCCTCGGCGGCGGAGCGCGGGCTGCGCCCCGGCGACGTCATCGTGGAAGTCGCCCAGGAAGTCGTGACCTCACCTGACCAGCTGGTGAAAAAGATTAACGATGCCCGGGCGGCCGGTCGCAAGAGCGTCCTCATCATGGTCGAAACTAAGGGTGAGCAGCGCTTTATCGGCCTGTCCGTGGAACAACGCGGCTAGTCAGCCGTTTGACTCATAAGTTAACGGGCGGCTCGGCCCAGAGCCGCCCGTTTTTTTATGCGTTAACCTGATCGGTCAATTGTCAAACCCAGGACCCAAGAGTATCGTCCCGCCGCCCTGCCACAGCCCGCGGATGCCCAGCGGTGATGTCGGTCGGGGAAAGGCGCGAGGATCATCGAAAATCATGCGGCGGGTGGCCATCTGGGGGGCCGCGCTGGCGCTTCTAGGCGCGGCGGCGATGCCGGTAGTCGCGGAAGAGCGCGCGAGCGCTGTCCGTCTGCCGCCCATGCCCGTGGCGCGCCCTGCACCGGTTAATACCGCGGATATCCGCATTGGCCTGATCCTCGGTAACGGTAGCCAGGAAGCCATCGCGGACGATATTACGGCCGGCCTGACCCTAGCCCTGAGTGAGCCGACCTTCGGCCTTGGCGGTCGCAAGGTCGTGCTGATGCGCGAAATGGCCGAGCGCAGCGCCGTTGAAAATGCCAAGCTTCTGCTGGAGGCCAAGGCGAACATCCTGCTTGGCCCGGCGACAGCCAGGGACGTCGTGGCGCTGCGCGACCTCGCCGACAGCCGCGGTGTCCCGCTGATCGTGCCGGTGGCCGGCGCCGGTGTTCTGGCATCCCTGAAATGCAGCCCCTTTGTCCTGCACGTCACCCCGGCCGGCGACCAGGTCGCGGGCCCACTGGGGGCCTGGGCGGGGGCACAGAAGCCAACCAAGCGCATCTATCTGATCGCCCCCGAAGAGGCGGCGTCGCGCAGCCAGGTCGCCACCTTCAAGCGCCATTTCCTGGCGGCGGGCGGCGAGGTGGTCGGCGAGGAATACGTGCCGGCGGCCAATCCCGATTTCAGCCCGTACCTTGCCAAGCTGCGGCTTGTCGGCGCCGATTCCGTCTATGCGCCGTTCGCCGGCGATGCCGCAAAGGCGTTCGTTCGCGACTATGAGGCGCAGGGTCTGTTCAAGCGGGTGGCGCTGCTCGGCACGTCCGAGTTCTCCGTGGCGACCGCCAAGGCCGCCATGGTTGGCGGCAACATCGGCGGCCTGATCGGTGCCGTGGATTACGTGCCAGCCATCGATTCTCCCGAGAACGGCCGCTTTCAGATCGATTTCGCCAAGCGCTTCGGCCGCATGCCGTCGCTGCATGCGGCGCGCGGTTACGATGCCGGCCGCCTGATCATCGAGGCCCTGCGCTCGATCGGCGGCAAGACCGACGATCCGGCCGTGCTGGCCTCCGCGCTGACCAATGTTTCGATCGTCGGTCCGCGTGGCCTGGTGCGCGCGGCCGTGCAGGGCGGTGCCACCGTCGACCGTCTCTACATCGTTCGCGCGCGGCAGGAAGAAAACGGCCGGCGTTACGATCTGATCGACCGGGTACCGCCGGCGCTCGCCCGCGCCGAGACCTGCCCGGCGCCAGCCAACTGATCGTGCCCGCCGTGACGCGCGAGGAACACGCTGACCACCGCGTTGAACGTCTCGGGATCCTCGAAATAAGACGAATGTCCGACGCCTGACAGCAGGCGGAAGTCCGCGTCCGGAATCAGCGACGCGACACGGCGCATGACATCGGGCGGTACGAGTCGATCGTGAACGCCCGCCAGAACCAACGTCGGAATCCTGAAGTCCTTCAATTGCGCAGCGCTGACGCGCAGGCCGGGCGCGTTCAGCTCGGTCGGCTTTGTATAGTCGATGGCCGTGTTGAGCGCGTGGATCTGGTCGTACAGGAACGCCATCGCCGGGTTCTGCCGCGCATAGTTCGGCGCCAGCGCCGCGCCGACGATCTCGCTGAGCGGCGTACCCGGTGGACGCATCGTGGCCAGCCGTTGTGCGATGGTTTCATCGTGGATGCCGCCGGTGGTCGCGCACAGGATCAGCGCCGCCGTGCGGTCCGGATGCGCCAGCGCAAAGCCCAGGGTGGTCAACCCGCCCATCGACTGACCGATCTGCGCCGCGCGGCCAATGCCTGCATGATCGAGGATCGCGCAAAGATCACCCACGAAACGACCGCGGTCGAAATCGGCGGGTGTATCGCAGGTTGAGCGTGCAAAGCCGCGATGATCGAACACAAGCACCCGATAGCCCTGGGCGAGGGACGGGACCTGCTGCCACCAGCTTGCCGCGTTGCCGCCCATGCCGTGCGACAGGACAACCGCAGGTCCGTCCGCCGGACCGTGTGTTTCATAATAAAGCGCGGCGCCGTTGTGGCGGATGCTGGGCATGGAAGGCTCCTAGGACGGCGCGAACCGCAGTCCGGTTGAAATGCCGTCCAGGATGAGCTGCATGGCAAGGCCGGCGAGCAGGATTCCAAAGATGCGGCTGATGACGTTCACGCCGGTCTGACCCAGCAGCGCCACGACACGCGCCGCGGCGGTGAGAAGCACGAAGGTAATCAGCAGGACGGCGATCAGGATGCCGATCAGCAGCCCCTGCCGCGCTGGCTCGTCGTTGGACTGGCCCATCAGCAGCACCATAGTGGTCAGCGCGCCCGGTCCCGCGATCAGCGGAATGGCCAGCGGGAAAACCGAGATGTCCTCGCTCTTGCCCGCCTCGCGGGTCTCGCTTTCCGTGATCTGCCGGAAATGCTGCCCGGCAAGCAGCATGTCGACTGCGACCAGGAACAGCAGGCAGCCGCCGGCGATGCGGAAGGCCGGCAGGCCGATGCCCAGTGCTCGCAGCAGGAACTCTCCGGCAAAGGCAAAGCCGAGCAGCACGGCGGCGGCAATCGTGACGCCCTTGATCGCCATGCGGCGCTGATGCGCGGCACTCGTGCCGCGGGTGAGCCCGATGAACAGCGCCGCCGTGCCGACGGGATCGAGGATCACCAGCAGAGCTGTGAAGTAATAGGCGGCGGTCTGGCCCATGGGGCCACACTACAGCGATCCTACTTCTCGCGCAGCTTCGGCCAGTTGGCGTCGCCTTTGGCGACATGGCCCGGCACATCCTTCAGCCAGTTACTCTGCACGGAGCGGCTGTAGTTCAGATAAAGCCGGTTATCGACGATGCGGAACGCCGCCGGGTCGATCGGCGCGCGATAGCCCTCCGCCATGCCCCAGGCGCAGAAGCCGCCATATTGCGGCGCATATTTTTCCGGGTCCGCGACGAAGGCATCGCGGTTGGCCGCCGACACGAAACGCCATTCGGCGCCGTTCCATTTGTGCGTGAAGGTGCGCGAGCCGGCCACCGCCCGTTGATCCGTGAAATAGGCAACGACATCGGTACCCTTGATCGCGACGCCGCCGTCGGCGTTGATCGTCTGCGCAATCGCGGCGACGGGCAGCATCAGGACGAAGAGGCAGGTGGCAAGCAGACGGCGAACGCGCATGACGATCTTCATTGAGCGCAGTGTGTCGTGAGGCCTCGTTGCGGGCCAATCACAAGCGCGGGAGCGTGTCACGGATTGACCCGCCGTGATTCCGCCGCGCGCCGGGCGGAGTCCTGGTCGCGCAGGGTGCGGCGCATGATCTTGCCGGTGGCGGTCAGCGGCAGCGAGTCAACGAATGCCACCTCGCGCGGATATTCATGCGCGGCAAGCCGCTGCTTCACATGGGTCTGCAGGGTTGCGGCGAGCGCGGGGTCGCCGCGATGGCCTGGATTGAGGACGATGAACGCCTTGATGCTTTCCGTGCGCACGGGATCGGGAATGCCGATCACCGCCGCCATGGCGACGGCGGGATGGCGCAGCAGGCAATCCTCGATCTCCGCCGGACCGATGCGATAACCGGCCGAGGTAATCACGTCGTCGGTGCGGCCGACGTAATGCAGATAACCATTCTCGTCCTGGTATCCGAGATCGCCGGTCTGCATCCAGTCACCGATGAATTTCTCGCGTGTCGCATCGGGGTTGTTCCAGTAGCCGAGGAACATCACGGGATCGGGCCGCCGGACGGCAATCTGTCCCCGCGTGCCGGGAGCGCAGATCGCGCCGCTCTCGTCGATGACTGCAACATCGTGGCCGGGAATGGCCCGGCCCATGGACCCCGGATGGACGTCCATGATGCCGGCGCAGTTGCCGACGATCAGGTTGGCTTCGGTTTGGCCGTAGAACTCGTTGATGATGAGGCCGAACACCGAGCGGCCCCAGTCCAGCAGTTCCTCGCCCAGCGTCTCGCCGCCGCTGCCCAGCGAGCGCAGGCGGACGCCATGGTTGGCCGGAGCACCGGCTTGCCGGATCAGCTTGAGCGCGGTCGGCGGGAAGAACACGTTGCGGATGTCGTGCCGCTTCATCAGCGCGAAGGCGGCATCGGGCTCGAATTTGCGAAAGCGATGGGCGACCACCGGCACGCCGTGATGCCATGCCGGTAGCAGGACATCCAGAAGGCCGCCGATCCATGCCCAGTCGGCCGGGGTCCACATCACGTCGCCTGGTTGTGGAAAGAACTCGTGCGGAAATTCGACGCCGGGCAGGTGCCCCAGCAAGACGCGATGTGCATGCAGGGCACCTTTCGGCGCACCTGTCGTGCCTGAGGTGAATATGATCAGCGCCGGATCTTCGGCGGCCGTGTCGACCGGCGTGAACGCATCCGACGCGCGGTCCATGAGCTTCCAGAGATCGAGCGTGTCCGACGGGCCGCCGCCGATGGCCAGCACCGTCTGCAACCCCGGCAGCCGGTCGCGGATGGCGACGATCTTGGGAAGGTTCTCGGCATCGGTGATTACGGCGCGGGCGCCGGCGTTGCTCAGCCGGTACTCAAGCGCGTCTTCGCCGAACAGGACAAAGAGCGGTATGGCGATGAGGCCGGCCTTGTAGCAGGCGATATGCGCGATGGCGGTTTCCGGCGACTGCTGCAGCAGGATGGCCACGCGGTCCCCGCGTTGCAGCCCCTGTGCCTGGAGCAGGTTGGCGAGCCGGTTGGACAGGGCGCGAATCTCGGCGAAGCTATAGCGGCGGACCGTGCCGTCCTCGCGCTCGAAGATCAGCGCCGTTGCGTCGGGTCGTGTCTCGGCGATCCGATCGCAGACATCGACTCCGATATTGTAGCGGTCCGGTATGCGCCAGCCGATCTGCGCCCGGGCCTCGTCGTAGCTCGTTGCCGCGTTCAGCATCTCGTTCCCCTGCAAACGATCTTACCCAGCGCCGTCGCATCTCCGATACTGTTTCTCATCAGGACCACGTAGAATCGGGACCATGAACAGCCTTTCGCCTCAGCCGTCGCCCACCCGCCGCGCGCGCATCATCGTGTTCGGCAACGAGAAGGGCGGCACCGGCAAGTCCACGACGGCCATGCACAGCATCGTCGGCCTGCTGCGCGCGGGCCAGATCGTCGGCTCCATCGACATCGATTCCCGGCAGGCGACCTTGTCGCGTTATGTCGAAAACCGCGCGACCTTCGCTGCGGCGCGCGGCATTCCGCTGGCGGTCCCGACGCATCACAAGGTGTCCTCCGAGGAGACTTTCCGCACGGCGTTCGACTCTCTGGCGGGCAGTTGCGATGTCGTGGTCATCGATACGCCAGGCAGCGACGCGCCGCTGTCGCGTCTTGCGCATTCGCATGCCGACACACTGGTGACCCCGATGAACGACAGCTTCATCGACCTCGATCTTCTGGCGCGCGTGGAGCCGGAGACGCTCAAGATTACGCGCCCCAGCATCTACGCCGAGATGGTGTGGCAGCAGCGCCAGCAGCGCATGGCGCGCGAGCGCCGCTCGCTGGACTGGCTTGTCGTGCGCAATCGCCTGTCCGGCACCGAAACGAAGAACAAGCGCAACATGGAGAAGGTGCTGGCCGAACTCTCCAAGCGCCTCGGTTTCCGCATGGCGTCGGGCTTCGGCGACCGGGTGATCTTCCGCGAGATGTTTCTGAGCGGGCTGACGCTGCTGGACCTGCGCGATGCCGGCATCAAGATGACCCTCTCTCATATCGCGGCCCGGCAGGAGGTGCGCGATCTTCTGGCGGCGCTGGCCTTTGAACCCGAGGCGGTCGACGCTATTTAAGAGAGATGTCGAAGCTCCCGGACAAGCCCGCCAACCCCGCCGTCGCCGCCTTTCTCACCAAGGTGAAGGCGATGCCGCCAGCTGTCCGGACCGGCAACGCGGCGGGCCGTCTGCTGTTTGCGATGGACGCCACGGCGTCCCGTGAGCCGACCTGGGATCGCGCCTGCAAGATCCAGGGCGACATGTTCAGCGCCACCAAGGCGCTGGGCTCGCTGGAAATCCAGCTTGCCTGGTATCGCGGCTTCGGCGAATTCGACACCAGCGCCTGGCTGGCGACGTCAGGCGAACTGGTGCGCAAGATGACGAGTGTCACCTGCGCCGCTGGCGAAACGCAGATCGCCGCCGTTCTTGAGCATGCGATCGCGGAGACCAGACGCCGCAAGGTGAACGCCGTGGTTTTTGTCGGCGATTGCGTCGAGGAAAGCGTGGACCGGCTGGCGAAACTGGGTGGCGATCTGGGGCTGCTCGGCGTGCCGGTTTTCGTCTTCCATGAGGGCGGGGATCCGGTGGCGCGGCGCTGTTTCGAGGAGATCGCCAGGCTCAGCGGCGGCGCCTATTGCCCGTTCGATTCCTCAAGCGCGGACGCCCTGCGCGACCTGCTGGCGGCGGTTGCGACCTTTGCGGTGGGCGGCCGGCTGGCGCTCGCCGATCTAGCCAAGCGGCGGGGTGGGGCGGCTTTGCAGATTACGCACCGGCTGCGCTGAGCTAGTCTTTCCGTATGGGACTTTTCTATCTGCTCATTGGCGTGCTGCTGCTCTTCGCGGGCTGGATGGCGCTGCGCTGGTTCTCCCAGGCTGAGCCGAAACAGGTGCTGACCGCCGGCAAATGGGTCGCCGTCGCTGCGGGTGGGGCTGTGGCCCTCTGGCTGGTCGTCACAGGCCGGGTCGGGCAGGCGATCATGCTGGCAAGCGTCCTTGCGCCGTTCTTCGTGCGCTGGAAATCGCTCTGGACCCGAATGAGCAATGCCGGCGGGCCTACCCTGGGCGGCTCTTCCGATATCGAAACGAAATGGCTGCGGATGTCTCTCGACCACGACACGGGGGCCATGGACGGGATCGTGCTGTTGGGCGCTCATCGCGGCCTTGGCCTGCGCGATCTGCCGCTGGAGACGCTCCGCGAGCTCTATATCGATTGCCGCGTCGAGGATCCGGACTCAGCAGCCTTGCTCGAAGCCTATCTCGATCGCGTCCATCCGGAGTGGCGCGGCGAAGGGGCCGAGGCGCAGACGACCAGAGAGTCCGCTCCTGCCTCCTCCGGCGCCATGTCCCGCGACGAGGCCCTGAATCTGCTCGGTCTAAAAGCAGGCGCCAGCGAAACGGACATTCGCGACGCGCACCGCCGCCTGATGAAGCTGGTGCATCCCGATCGCGGCGGCTCGCCGTATCTCGCGGCCAAGATCAACCAGGCCAAGGATTTCCTCCTCGGCAAATAGCCGCCTGGCATCCTGCGTGCTAGGGTTCCCGACGATCAGGAAGCGGAGGGAGCATGCGGGTATCTCGCGTCTTTACCGGGCTTGCCATGCTGGTGACGGTCTTGCTGCCGTTCACAGCCGCCGCGTCATGCATTCCGATCGCGCAGGCGCCCGCCCGCTTTATGAAGGCGAACTACAGTCTGGCGGCGGTGCAGCCCGGCAATATCGGCCTGACCTTTCTCGGCCATGCCAGCTTCGTCATCGAGACGGCGGCGGGCGTGACGGCGGTGACTGATTTCAACGGTCATGTCCGCCCGTCTTTCACGCCGACCCTGGTCACGATGAACAACGCGCATTCGACGCATTTCACCGATGTTCCGGATTCCGGGATCAAGCATGTGCTGCGCGGCTGGGCGACGGCTGATGCCCTCGCCGAGCATCGGGTGATCGAGCAGGACCTGAAGGTCCACAATATCCCGACCAATCTGCGCGAATACGGCAGCACCAGGGTCAACGGCAATTCGATCTTCGTCTTCGAGAGTGCCGGGATCTGCATCGCCCATCTCGGCCATCTGCATCACACCCTGACCGATGTGCATCTGGCGGCGCTGGGCAAGGTCGACGTGCTGCTGGTCCCGGTGGACGGCATGTACACGATGGGCCAGTTCGACATGATCGAGGCGATCCAGCAGATCAAGGCGCCGCTGCTCATCCCCATGCACTATTTCAGCGAGAGCCGGCTGGCGCGGTTCCTCGAGCGGCTGCAGGCGGAGACCGGCTATACGGTGATGCGCAACACCGTCCCGCACATCACGCTCAATCACGCCATGCTGCCCCGGCCGAACCGGCCGGAAGTCTGGGTCTTACCCGGCCATTAAGCTGATCAAGCTGGCTTTTTTGCGCTTTGGGCTCACAGTAAAGACATGTGGACCGCGCTTGCCACTCCGCGCGGCCTTGTGGCAATAGTCGCCTGCCCCCTATTCAGGAACCGCATTACATCCCATGGCAAAAACGCGCGTCCGCAAGGCGATCTTCCCCGTTGGTGGTTTGGGTACGCGGTTTCTGCCCGCGACCAAGGCCGTGCCCAAAGAAATGCTGCCGGTGGTGGACAAGCCGTTGATCCAGTACGCGATCGAGGAAGCACGGGCGGCCGGGATCGAGGATTTCATTTTCGTCGGCGGTCGCGGCAAGCAGGCGCTGGAGGACCATTTCGACCGGTCGCCCGACCTTGAGAGGACCCTCGCCGAACGCGGCAAGACGGCCGAGCTGGAAGCGCTGATGAGCTGGCTGCCCAAGGCTGGCACGGTCGCCCATACCCGCCAGCCGGAGCCGCTTGGCCTCGGCCATGCCATCTGGTGTGCCCGTAATTTCGTGGGCGACGAGCCGTTTGCGGTCCTGTTGCCGGATGACCTGATTCTTTCCCAGGTTGCTGCCCTGAAGCAGATGGTCGAAGCGCATGCCGAGGTTGGCGGCAACATGGTCGCTGTCATGGATGTGCCGCGCGAGCATACCAAGCGCTACGGCATCCTCGATCCGGGCGCCAAGAACGGCCGCCTCGTCCAGGCCAAGGGCCTGATCGAGAAGCCGGCGCCGGAAAAGGCCCCCTCGACCCTTGCCATCGTCGGCCGGTATATCCTGGAGCCGGTGGTGTTCGAGCATCTGGACAAGCAGCAGAAAGGCGCCGGCGGCGAAATCCAGATCACCGACGCGCTGGCGGCAACCCTGGGCCGGAGCCCGTTCCACGGCTTCCGGTTCGAAGGCCAGCGCTTTGACTGCGGCGACAAGATCGGTTTTCTTGAGGCCCAGCTTGCATTCGCGCTGGAACGCAGCGATATGGCAGACGAGGTCCGCGAAATTCTCCGGAATTACGCGTCACCCCAGACCGTTGTGCCGAAATTGGCCACCAAGTAATGGAGCGGGACGCCGGCCGGCGTCTCCGAAATCAGAGGCAATAAATGAATATCGCGATGATTGGCACCGGCTATGTCGGGCTCGTGTCGGGTGCATGCTTTTCGGAATTCGGTGTCAACGTCATCTGTGTCGACAAGGATGAGACGAAGATCGCCCGCCTGAAAAAGGGCGAGATCCCGATCTTCGAGCCGGGCCTCGATGCCCTCGTCGCCAACAATGTGAAGGCAGGCCGTCTGTCCTTCACAACCGATCTGAAAGCCGCCGTGAAGGATGCGTCCGCGGTGTTCATTGCCGTCGGCACGCCGTCCCGCCGCGGTGATGGTCATGCGGATCTGTCCTACGTCTACGCCGCCGCCGAAGAGATCGGCCTGGCGATGAACGACTACACGGTCGTTGTCACCAAATCGACGGTGCCCGTCGGTACCGGTCGTGAGGTCGCCAACCGCATCAAGAAGGTGCGCCCCGATGCAAAGTTCGACGTGGTGTCGAACCCCGAATTCCTGCGCGAAGGTTCGGCGATCAGCGATTTCATGCGGCCGGACCGCGTGGTGATCGGCGCCGACACCGACAAGGCGCGCGAAGTGATGCGCAGCCTCTACCGGCCGCTCTATCTCATCGAGACGCCGATTGTCTTTACGGCCATCGAGACGTCCGAGCTGATCAAGTATGCCGCCAATACCTTTCTCGCGGCGAAGATCACCTTCATCAACGAGATCGCCGATCTCTGCGAGAAGGTCGGCGCCGATGTGCATGACGTGGCGCGCGGCATCGGTCTCGACGGCCGTATCGGCCGCAAGTTCCTGCATGCCGGCCCGGGTTATGGCGGCTCGTGTTTTCCCAAGGACACGCTGGCACTTGTGAAGACGGCCCAGGACGCGGGCGCGCCGCTCAGCATCATCGAGGCCGTTGTCGCCGTGAACGACAAGCGCAAGAAGCAGATGGCGCAACGGATCATCGATGCCTGCGGCGGCAGCGTGAAGGGCAAGACGATCGGTCTGCTCGGACTGACGTTCAAGCCGAACACCGACGACATGCGCGACGCGCCGAGCCTCGACATCGTGCCGACGCTCATCGAAGCGGGCGCCATCGTAAAAGCCTTCGATCCGGAAGGCATGCACGAGGCGGGCAAGATGATGCCTAAGGTGAAGATGTGCGACGACGCCTATGCGGCCATGCAGGACGCGGATGCGGTCGCCATCATCACGGAATGGAACGAATTCCGCGCGCTCGACTTGGAACGGATGAAGAAGGCGATGCGCAGGCCGGTCCTGGTCGATCTGCGCAACGTCTATGCACCAAGCGAGATGGCCGCCGCCGGCTTTCAGTACACCTGCATCGGCCGGCCGCAAACAGCAGGGAGAGCCGGGAATGACTAAGCACAGCTTCAATCCAACGGTTCTGCGCGAATACGACATTCGCGGCATTGTCGGAAAGACACTCTCCGCGAAGGACGCGGAAGCGGTGGGTTGCGGCTTCGGCACCGCCATCGTAAAGGCTGGCGGCAAGAAGGTCGCCATCGGCCGTGACGGCCGTGAGTCGTCACCGGAAATGAGCGCGGCACTGGCCAAGGGCCTGGCATCCTGCGGTCTTGAGGTGACGGATGTCGGCATTGGCCCATCGCCGATGCTGTACTTCGCGACGCGCGAGTATGGCTATGACGGCGGCGTCATGGTGACGGGCTCGCACAATCCGTCGGAGTACAACGGCTTCAAGATGATGATCGGCAAGAAGAGCTTCTGGGGTCAGGATATCCAGGCGCTCGGCAAATGCGCCGCCGCCGGCGACTATGCGACCGGCAAGGGTTCGATCGTCCAGCGTCCGGTATTCGAGGCGTATATCCAGCGCCTGCTGAAGGATTACAACGGCGAGAAGCCGCTCAATGTCGTCTGGGACGCCGGCAACGGTGCGGCGGGCCCGGCGATGGTCGCCCTCACGGCAAAACTGCCGGGTAGGCACACGCTGCTGTTCGCCGACATCGACGGCGCCTTTCCCAATCATCATCCCGATCCGACGGTTCCGGAGAACCTCAGGCATCTGCAGGACGAGGTCCGCAAGCAGAAGGCGGATGTCGGCATCGCCTTCGACGGCGACGGCGACCGTATCGGCGTGGTCGACGGGCAGGGCCGCATCCTGTGGGGCGACCAGATCCTGGCGCTGCTGGCGCGCGACGTGTTGCTGTCTCATCCGGGCTCCACGATCATCGCCGATGTGAAGGCGAGCCAGGGTCTCTTTGACGAGATTGCGCGGCTCGGCGGCAAGCCGCTGATGTGGCGGACCGGCCATTCCATCATCAAGACCAAGATGGCCGAGACCAACTCGCCGCTGGCGGGCGAGATGAGCGGTCATATCTTCTTTGCCGATAAATGGTACGGCTTCGACGACGCTCTCTATGCCGCCGTTCGTCTGCTTTCGTATCTCGCGCGCTCCTCGGAGAGCCTCGCGACAATGCGCGACAAACTGCCGGCCGCCGTGAACACGCCGGAGCTGCGCTTCCCGTGCTCGGAAGAACGAAAGTTCGCCGTGGTCGAAGAAGTGAAGTCGCGGCTGAAGACCGCCTCGGCGCGGGTCAATGATGTCGACGGCGTTCGTGTGAACACCGACGATGGCTGGTGGCTGCTGCGGGCTTCCAACACGCAGGATGTGCTGGTGGCGCGCTGCGAGGCGAAGGACGAGCCCGGCCTCAAGCGGCTGAAGACCGATCTCGTCGCCCAACTCGCGAGCAGCGGGATCGCGGCTCCCGCGTCGCTCTAGGCGGCGCTTCGGGTTGTGCGGTTCTTTTTCTACGGCACGCTCATCGACCCCGATGTGCGGCGGGCCGTCATGGGTACCCGGCCGCATGTTGCCGAGCCCGCGACACTGAAGGGCTGGCGCTGCGTCACGCTGCCCGGCGTGACCTACCCGACAATCGTTCGCGATGCTGACGCCGTTGTCGGCGGGTTGCTGGTCCGCGGCCTCGACGCGACGGCGAAACGCCGGCTGCAGGACTACGAAGAAGCGGAATACGAGCTGATCGAGCTTGATATCGCGGCGGCCGGCCTATCGCATCGCGCTCTGGTGTTCGTGGCGCCGCATCCCAGGCCGCGCCTCGACTGGGACTACGACACCTGGCGCCGCCGGCACAAGCCGCGCTGGATGGCCCGTTTTAAGGCAGCCAACGCCGAACGCTGACCTCTCGCGTGATTGCCCTGAGGCCGGGTACAATCCACCGGATGGGGGACACATGAGCAGCGATGTCACGGTCGATGGTCCGGCGGCGGTAACCGTCCAGCAAGCGCCTCCGCCCGCAGCACCCCTTCGCCGTGCTTTTCAGATCCCCATCGTCGTCGCGCTTGTTCTGGGGTTTGGCGGGCTGGTCTTCCTCGCCGTCACGATGGTGCTGGCGTTGGGGACCTGGAGCGCCCGTGAGACGACGATCAGCCTGCTGCGCGATAAGTCCCAGGCGGCCCTGCAGCAGATCGACGGCGGCATTGCGCTCTATATGCGGCCGATCGAGAGCGAGCTGGTGGAGATCGCCCGCCAGATCGAGAGCGGCCATATCGATCTGCAGCGCAGCGATCTCGGCACGTTCTTCGCGGGCGCGCTGACCGCCACCCCCGAGGTTCGCTCGCTGGTCTTCATCCAAGAGGACGGGAAGATGCTGCGCGCGCTGCGCAGCGGCGACAGGGTCGAAGTGACGACCATCGACGTGCTCGGCATGCCGGTGATTCGCTCGGCGCTTGAAGCGGCACGGGGCCGCAACGGGCTGTTCTACGGCGAGATTGTCCGGCCGGAAACCGCCAACATCCCGGTGGTCAATCTGCGCCATCCCGTCCATGTCGGCGGCCGCTATGTCGGGCTGCTGGCGGCAACAGTGCAGACCGACCGTCTGTCGGAACTGCTGCACGACGTGGCAGGGGTTCTGCACGGTACTGCATTCATTCTTTATGACGGCCGAGTTCTGGCGCACCCGCAGATGGTTCGCGGCGCCGTGCGATCCCAGGTCGAATTCCTGCCGACCCTCGCCGAAATGGGCGATCCGGTGGTCGAGGCCGTTGGCCGCATTCCCTTCAACATGATGGCCAGGGATGTCGCGGCCCGTGCCGGAATCCAGCTGCTGACGGTTGAGGATCGCCAGTATGCGCTGCTGTCCCGCAGTCTCGACCGGTATGGCGACAAGCCATGGCTGGTCGGCGTGTATTTTCCCGCCGCGGACCTGCTGGAGGAACTCGGGCGTCTGCGCTGGGCAGCGATCGCGGGTGTCATTGTTCTTCTGGGGTCGCTGGCGGTCGCCTATTTCTATGCGCGCTATTTCACGGCTCCCTTGCTGCGGCTATCGCATGCGGCGGAAAGCGTGCGCGCGTTGTCGTTCGATCGTGTGGAGCGTCTGCCGGTCAGCCTGTTCTCCGAGGTGAATGCCGCCGGGCAGGCGTTCAATTCGATGGTAACCGGCCTGCGCTGGTTCGAGACCTATGTGCCGCGCAAGCTGGTCCAGCGGCTGGTCGGCGCCAGCGCGGATGCCGCACCCATGGAATCGAAAGAACGCCAGGTCACGGTCATGTTCACTGACATCGTCGGCTTCACGACGATGTCGCAGGACATGAAGGCCCAGTCGGTTGCGACGGTGCTCAATTGTCACTTCGCGCTGGTCACTGCCGCCATCGAAGCCGAGGGCGGCACGGTCGACAAGTTCATCGGCGACAGCGTCATGGCGTTCTGGAATGCGCCGGAGAAACAAAAGGATCACGCCGCGCGTGCCTGCCGCGCGGCGCAGGCGATCGCGCTTGCGGTCCGCCGCGAGAACGCTGCCGCCCGTATGCGCAGGGAGCCGGCGCTCAGCATGCGGATCGGGCTGCACACCGGACCGGTCGTGGTCGGCAATATCGGCGCACCCGGCCGCATCAACTACACCATCGTCGGCGACACGGTGAACACCGCCAACCGCTTCGAGCAGCTGGGCAAGACGCTGAGCGGCGAAGGCGATGAGGTAACGGTGATGCTGAGCGGTGTGACCCTGAAGGCGGCCGGCGGGCAATTGCCGGTGAAGTCGGTGGGCGCGGTCACCGTGCGCGGCCGCCACGGCGAGATCGACGCCTATCTCCTGCAGGTCTAGTCCTCGGCGCGCGGCAGCAACGCGCAGGCGATCGACTGGATCCGCCATCCCGCCGTGGTGCGCGTGAATTCGAACTTGTAGCTGCCGACCATGGCGATCTTGCCGGGCCCGTCGCGCCAGTCGGTGATCAGCGCCCGCGACAGGCCTGTTGCCTTGTCGGGATGATCGGAGGCCTCGACGACGATGTCGGTGAGCTGGTGGCGGCAGCGGCGGCGGAACAGGTCCTGCACCACCTCCCGGGCCATCTGCACCAGCACGGCGCGGCCCCGGCGCACTTCGGCGGGAAGTCCCGAGCCGCCCAGGGTGCTGGGCGGCTCGTTGAGCCGGTGCCAGCTGCCGTCTTCGGTGAACAGGTCGGCCCATGCCTCGGGACTGCCTTCGTCCAGCGTATGCCCGTATTTGCCGAGCAGGTTGCGGATGGCGAGTTCGTCGACGACGGGCAGGGCGTTCATGGAGGGCGTCTCCTATTTGGCCATCGCCGGAAAATAGCGCTGCAGCCAGTCGCGGATGAGATTGATCACGCGCTGGTTCGCCTCGGCGAACATGAAATGATCCGCGTCGTCGATCAGGTGCAGCTCGACCGGCGCCTTGGCGCGCTTGAACAGCTCGATCGATTCATTGGTCGGCGTGACGGAATCATTGGCCGCGTGCACCAGCAGCACCGGCCGCGGGCTGATCCTGCCGATCATCTCGTCGGGCTGGAACATGAGCATGCTGATCGGCGTCTCCGCAGGGAATTCCATGATCGAATCCGCCTTGAGATTGGCGCGCAGCTTCGGCGGGATCGGCACGATGTCAAAACGCGGCACCATGAGCGATTTGCCCGTGCGCTCGCGATGCTTCAGGCCTTCCGTCAGCTTCTTCATGAAGGCCGCCCATGCTTCGGGCGTTCCATGCTGCAGCCGGAATTTCCGCTCGCCATGGCCCCAGCCGCCCTGCGAGATCACGGCGGCGATGCGCGGATCGCTGCCGGCCGTGTAGATGGCGACGGCCGCGCCCAGGCTGGCGCCGCAGAGCGCGATCTTGCCCGGATCGATCTCGGGCCGGCTCTGCAGATAGGTGACGGCACTCGATGCATCGGCGACCTGCTCCAGGCAGATCACGCGGCCGCGTTCGCCTTCGCTTTTGCCGCAGCCGCGGAAATCGAAGCGCAGGACGAAATAGCCCCAGCCGGTCAGGGCATCCGCCGCCCACTCACCCTGGGCGCCGTCTTTGCTGCCGCCGAAGCCGTGCATGACGATGATGGCCGGGCGCCGCTCTCCGGTCCTATGGCCGGGCGGTGTGTGGAGCAGGCCGGACAGGGCCAGCCCATCGGATGTGAACGAAACCTGCTCAACCATGCGAATTCCTCCCCTGCCGGCGCTGATGCGCGCGCCTTGTCAGGCGTGATAGCCGGAAGCCGGTCACCCGGCAAAGAAAAACGCGCGCCGATGAAACCGGCGCGCGTTCGGGATCGAAGCCGTCAGGGCAGGCGCGTCAGTTGACGACGCGCATCGAGCTCTTGAGATCGACCGGCGAGAGAACCTGGCAGTCATGTTTCTTGCGCTGCAGGACCTTGCAGGCATCGCGGACCTGCGCCTCGGTGAGTCCGACAAGGCGCGCGCGATGGATGGTGTTCTTCTTGCGCTCGAGGGTTGAGATATGGACGGCGGCTTCGCGAAGCGTTTCAGGGACCATGGTGGTGGCGGCCTGGGCGGCGCGGCGGGCCGCATCGGCGCGATGGAAGGCGCCGACCTGGATCGCCCATGATGCCTCGGAGCCTGTGGCATTTGCCGTGTCATCGGCGCGGGTCGAGGCCGACGCTAGTTGCGGTCCCTTCACTTCACGCAGGCGCAACTTCGGCTCGACCTTCGTGTCTTTCGCTTCCTGCACCAGGGCGGTTGCTGCCGGCTTCTTCGACGACTGGGCAACTCTTGGCGCCGGTGCGGACGCTTCGCGAATCTCCGGCTGCACGCCGACGCTGGCGAAGCCGGCATCCAGAAGCTTGCCCATATAGACATCGCGTGCGCCCGGCGACGGACCGCCGAGCACGACGCCGATCAGGCGGCGATTTTCGCGCACGGCGGACGCGGCGAGATTGAAGCCCGAGGCGCGGATGAAGCCGGTCTTGATGCCATCGGCACCCTCGTACCAGTTCATCATCCGGTTATGCGATGTGATGCGGCGTCCGGCGTACATGAATTCGGATGTCGAGAAATAGCCGTAATGATGCGGGAAATCGCGGACCAGGGCGCGTGACAGACGCGCCATGTCGCGCGCTGTCGTCACCTGGCCGGGATCTGGCAGGCCCGACGCGTTCTGGAACGTTGTGTTTGCCATGCCGAGCCGGCGCGCGCGCTGGGTCATCATGTCGCCGAAATTCTCTTCGCTGCCACCCAGCGCTTCGGCGGCGACAGCGGCGGCATCGTTAGCCGACCGTGTCACCAGGCCCAGGATGACGTCGCGTACCGCGACCGTTTCGCCGGCCTCAAGGCCGAGCTTGGTCGGCGACATTCCGGCGGCATGTTTCGAAACGCTGAGCTGCGTGCCGAGCTTGATCTTCCCGGCGTCGATCGCCTCGAAGATCATGTACAGCGTCATCATCTTGGTGAGCGATGCGGGATAGCGCTGCGCGTCGGCGTTGTCTTCCTGCAGCACGCGTCCTGTCGCGGCGTCAATGACGATCGACGAGTAGCCGCTGGCTTTCTTGGCCGGCGGTTTCTTTTTCGCGGCAAGGGCGTCCGATGACGCGCCGATAGCGACGGCGAAGACGACGGTAAAAACGACGGCAAGGAAGCGGGAGATTTTGGTGTTCATGGTTCGCGGCGGGGTCGTGGTTGCGGCGGCACTGAACACTGTAGGGACCCCCCGTTTGCGAATCGGTAAAGAACTGAGGCGATTCTAGGGCGGTAATTTCGTCACTGTCCAGAATATTCGTCGATTCCAGCGGGTTACAGCCCGACTCTACGAGCCCCCCTCCGCCGTGCGGTAGCGCCACATCGGTGCCATATTCGGGGTTCATACGATCAAGGTGGGTAGCGACTCGACATGACATTACGCACGTACCGCGCGGCAGCGGCCATGATTGCCGCCGCCTTAACACTTGCCGGCTGCGCCTATACGGGCGGGGTCGAAAACCCGGTGGCGCGCAAGCTGAGCTGGTTCAGCTATGCGTCGGGTGACGATCTGAAGCGGCGGTGCGGTCCGGGTTCGCTGGACCAATATCGGCTTGTCTACAATGCCAACTGGCACGAGCAGGTCCGCACCTATGACCTGCGGCGTAGCGTCATCGTTGGGGGTGGCGGTGTGCTGTTCGTCCATGTGTTCGGCGGCAGCGCCAGCATGGCCCGGTTCTCGTTCGACGACGTGACCGCGCCGTGGAGCGGTGAGTCGTCCCAGACCCGGCTCGACGAGCCGGTCTATCAGGCGCTGGTCGGGGCGATCGCCGACAGCGGCTTCCAGCAGGAGCCCCCCGCGGGTGTCCGCCTGGACTCCTGGGACTATTACTGGCTGGTCAGTGCCTGTGTCGGCGGGCGTTTCCACTTCAATGCCTGGAAGTATCCCTCCGACCGCGCGGCGGCGATCCGGTTCGACAATCCGCTTTTCGCCCGGGACACCACCGGCGTACCGGTGAAGGCGCCCAGACACGTGGATTCAGCCGAAGCGCGCTACACGGCGGAGCGGGACGAGGTCTACACGTTCCAGCTGATGGTCGGCCGGGATGGCCTCGCCAACCGGCTGCCGCCGCTGTAGCAGCGGTATTAATCAAAAATATTGATGGCCGATCAGGGCATTATGCCGTTTTTTGCGCCAGCGATGCTGCGCTGCACAAAATCGCCTTGACGTCGGATTAGGCAGCCCTATATTCCAGTCATGCTGCGCTGCAACATAAAAGCGTAGCCCAAACACCGGCGCCCCGGTCGTTGCCGTCACAAGGACGGCAGCCAGCGAAGCGCCAGCCGACCCGCTCGCCCCTAAAGCCGGGCGGAGCGGCAACTGAAGGAGCCATCGCCATGACCACCATTCCGCCGAAACAGAAAGGAAAAGCAGCTATGAAGGACACAGTTGACGCGTTCACTGCGGGCGCCGAAGCGACGCAGAAGAACTACGAGCGCCTGTTTGGCGCGACCAAGGAACAGCTCGAAAAGGCCAGCGTGACGGCATTCAAGAGCTACGAAGACCTCTCGAAGTTCTCGAAGGAGAATGTCGACGCCTATGTGACCGCCGCGACCACGATGGCCAAGGGTTTCGAGACCATCGGCAAGGCTTGGGTGAATTTCACCCAGGAGACGATGGAAGCGAGCGCCCAGGTCGCCAAGTCGCTCCTCTCCGCCAAGACGCTGAAGGAAGCGGTCGACGTTCAGACCGATTTCGCCAAGACCACATTCGACAAGATGGTGTCCGAAGGCACCAAGGTGTCGGAAATCTCGGTGAAGACCGCCAATGAAGCCGCCGAACCGATCAGCGCGCGTGTCAACGCGGCGATCGAGAAGATGCTCAAGCCGGTTGCGGCTTGATCGCGTAAACGCCTCCCGGCAGTCCTCCCCCGTCTGGGGGCGTGCGATCGGCCAAAAGGCCCGGCGGAACCCTCCGCCGGGCCTTTTCTTTTGTTAACAGGGCTCGCGGTAAACTTTGCGGGAGATGCGAAAAGTATTAGCCTGCTATGGACAGCCCAGCCCCTTCCACTTGGGGGTCGGGATGCCTAATATATAGTTGGCTGGAAACAGGAATTTGCGCATTCCGGTCCAGTTCTCCTAGGCCAGCGCGGCAATGGTATGAGCGAACGCGAGAACGAAAAACGCCCTGACGACGGCAACGGCGATTTTGGCAATGCCAGCGGCGTCGCCGTCCAGACGCGGACCAAGACGAAGCGCCCGTCCATGTACAAGGTGCTGATGCTGAACGACGACTACACGCCGATGGAGTTCGTCGTCCACGTTCTCGAGCGATTCTTTACAAAGACCCGGGAAGAGGCGACGCAGGTCATGCTGCAGGTCCATCGCAAAGGCGTGGGTATCTGCGGCGTCTACACCTATGAAGTCGCCGAAACGAAGGTCAATCAGGTGACCGAATTTGCGCGTCGCAACCAGCACCCTCTCAGGTGTACGCTCGAAAAGGAGTGAGCTACGAATCCGAGGAATAGCCTTTGCGACGTCAGCGTTGAATCGTTGTGACACAGTCATCGCCAAGCCAGCTTCCGCGTTCTTGTACTGAGTGTCCCAGGACAGGCCGCGGACCCATCGGGAAACCAGGGGAGTAGCAGTCGCATGTTATCTCGCAACCTCGAGCAGAGCCTGCACCGGGCGCTGGCCAACGCGAACGAACGACGCCACGAGTACGCGACGCTCGAGCATCTCCTCCTCGCCCTCGTCGACGATCAGGACTCCATCGCCGTCCTTCGCGCCTGCGGCGTCGATCTCGACCGCCTGCGGCGCGATCTGACCCACTATCTCGATCACGATCTGGCCGGCCTCGTTTCCCGCCAGGTCAGCGAAGCCAAGCCGACCGCCGGCTTCCAGCGCGTGCTGCAGCGCGCCGCCATCCACGTCCAGTCATCGGGCCGCGAGGAAGTCACCGGCGCCAACGTGCTGGTCGCCATGTTCTCCGAGCGCGAGAGCCACGCCGTGTATTTCCTGCAGGAGCAGGACATGTCGCGTCTCGATGCCGTGAACTACATCAGCCATGGCGTCGCCAAGGTGCCCGGCCGCAACGAATCCCGCCGTGTCCGGGGCGCCACCGAGGACGAAGGCGAAGCGCGTCCCAGCGGCAACAACAGCAACAGCAGTTCCGAGCGCTCCGGCGGCAAGAAGAACCAGGAAGCGCTGGCCGCCTACTGCGTCAATCTGAACAAGAAGGCGGCGAACGGCCGTATCGATCCGCTGATCGGCCGTCACGCCGAGGTCGATCGCACGATTCAGATCCTGTGCCGCCGCTACAAGAACAACCCGCTCTATGTCGGCGATCCCGGCGTCGGCAAGACGGCCATCGCCGAAGGTCTTGCCCGCAAGATCGTGAAGGGCGAAGTGCCGGAAGTTCTGGCCAACGCGGTGATCTACTCGCTCGATATGGGTTCGCTGCTGGCCGGCACGCGCTATCGCGGCGATTTCGAGGAGCGGCTGAAGGCCGTGCTCGCCGAACTCGAAGCGCAGGAAGGCGCGATCCTGTTCATCGACGAAATCCACACCGTGATCGGCGCGGGTGCGACGTCGGGCGGCTCGATGGATGCCTCCAACCTGCTGAAGCCGGCGCTGGCCAGCGGGACGCTGCGCTGCGTCGGCTCGACCACCTACAAGGAATACCGGAACTACTTCGAGAAGGACCGGGCGCTGGTCCGTCGCTTCCAGAAGATCGACGTCAACGAGCCGACCGTTCCGGACACGATCAAGATCCTCAAGGGGATCAAGCCGTATTACGAGCAACACCATAAGGTTCGCTACACCAACGAAGCGATCAAGGCGGCTGTCGAATTGTCGGCGCGCTACATCAACGACCGCAAGCTGCCCGACAAGGCGATCGATGTGATCGACGAGGTGGGTGCGGCGCAGATGCTGCTGCCGCCCTCCAAGCGCAAGCGGACCATCGGCGTGAAGGAAGTCGAGGCGGTGGTCTCTACGATCGCACGTATTCCTGCCAAGACTGTCTCCAGCGACGATCGCGAGACGCTCCGGAACCTCGACGCCGATCTGCGGCGCGTGGTCTACGGCCAGGACAAGGCGATCGACGCGCTGGTGAGTGCAATCAAGCTCTCTCGTGCGGGCATGAGAGAACCCGAAAAGCCCATCGGCTCCTACCTGTTCTCCGGCCCGACCGGCGTCGGCAAGACCGAAGTGGCCAAGCAGCTCGCGGCCACGCTCGGCATCGAGCTCAAGCGCTTCGACATGTCGGAATACATGGAGCGGCACACCGTTTCGCGCCTGATCGGCGCGCCACCGGGTTATGTCGGTTTCGACCAGGGCGGCCTGCTCACCGACGCCATCGACCAGCATCCGCACTGCGTGCTGCTGCTGGACGAAATCGAGAAGGCGCATCCCGACCTGTTCAACATCCTGCTGCAGGTCATGGATCACGGGAAGCTGACCGACCATAACGGCAAGACGGTCGATTTCCGCAACGTGATCCTGATCATGACGACGAATGCGGGTGCGGCCGAAATGGCCAAGCCGGCCATCGGCTTCGGTCAGGAGATGCGCACCGGCGAGGACCAGGATGCGATCAACCGCATGTTCACGCCGGAATTCCGCAACCGTCTGGATGCGACCATTGCCTTCGCGCGCCTGTCGCCCGAAGTCATCAGCCGCGTGGTCGACAAGTTCGTTGGCCTGCTGGAAGTGCAGCTCGCCGACCGCGATGTGAAGATCGTCGTCTCCGACGAGGCACGCACCTGGCTGGGCGAGAAGGGCTTTGACGAACTGTTCGGTGCCCGTCCGCTGGGCCGCGTCATCCAGGAGAACATCAAGAAGCCGCTGGCCGACGAACTGCTGTTCGGCAAGCTCGCCAAGGGCGGCACGGTGCGGGTCAAGGTCGTCGACAGCAAGCTCGCCTTCGACTACACGGCGGCACCGCCGTCGTCGCAGCCTGAGCCGAAGGTGCCGGCCACGGCCGAATAACCCAAACGTCAGTGCAATCGAAAAGGGCGGGTCCTGGACCCGCCCTTTTTTGTTCCGGACCGGTCGTGCGCGGCGCTCAGTACGCCGCGACCGGCGCCTTGTCGGTTTTCTTGAGGCCGTAGGTCAGGCGCGCCATCTCGGCGGTGTGTTCGCCAACCGTGCAGGGCTCGTAGCGCGGCGCGCTGTCGTCCGCCGGGCGGCAGGTCGGCAGGCATTCCACGCGATAGTGGTAATGGGGGTTGAAGAACGCGGCGACGGAATAGCGTTCCTTGCCGCTGATGTTTTTCACCCGGTGCAGGGTCGAGTGATAGAGGTCGTTGGTCCAGCGCTTCACCATGTCGCCCAGATTGACGATGAGCGTGCCGGGGATCGGCGTCGCGCTGATCCAGTCGCCCGAGGCGCTTTTGACCTCAAGCCCGCCATTCGCATCCTGCAGAAGCATCGTGATAGAGCCCCAGTCGGTATGCGCGCCGGCCCCCAGCTGGTTGAAGCTGGCATCGGCCGGCTGCGGCGGATAGTGGAGGAGCCGGATTGAGCACATCGGCGCGGCGAGGCCGTCGTCGAAATGATCCTCGGGCATCTCCAGCGACAGGGCGAGGCAGCGGAACAGATGTTTGCCGAGGGCCGTCGTGCGGCGGTGATAGTCCTCGACCGCCTCGCGGAATCCGGGAAGGCTGTTCGGCCAGAGATTGGGCCCGTGATTGGGCGTGTCGGCGCGCACAAGCGGGTGATCGGGCTCCAGATGGTTCGCCATCTGGAAGTCCTCCTTGAGATCGGCCGGCGAGCCAAGATCGAGGATCTGGGTCAGCATCGGCTCGTAGCCGCGCCGCATATGCGTCTGCTGCTTTTTGATCGCCATTTTGGCGTCCATCGGCAGCGCGAAGAATTTCTGGCCCCAGCCCAGCTGCTCCTGCAGCACGCTCTCGGGAATCCCGTGATTGCGGATATAGAAGAAGCCGGTGTCGCGGCAGGCCTTGTGGATTTCCCAGGCGACGGCTTTCCGCTTCAGGAAGTCGGTGGAAAAGCTGTCGGTCAGGTCGACGACCGGGATGAAGGTGGCCGGCTTGGGCGGTGTGTAGAGATGCATGGTGTGCCTCGGATCGCGGGTCAGGTCTGGTTTGGTCCTGTTTCCTGTCCGACGGACCAGGAAAAGAATGTCCGTTCGATCAGCGTGACCGTCTGGAACAGCGTCATGCCGATCAGGGACAGGATGCCCATGGCGCCGAAGGCCAGCGCCAGCTTGAAATACGCCGTCGAGGTGTAGATCAGGAACCCGAGACCGCGCTGGGCCGCGACGAATTCGGACACGATGGCACCGATGACGGAGAGGGTGATGGACACTTTCAGGCCGCTGAAGATGTAGGGGACCGCGGCGGGCAGACGGATCTCAAGAAGCTGCTTGCGCCAGGTGCCGCCGATGGAGCGGCTGAGCGCGACCAGTTCCGGCGGCGTGGTGATGAGCCCGGTCGCGGTCGAGACCACCATGGGAAACAGCGCGATCAGCATGGTGATGGTCATGCGCGAGGCTTCGCCGGCGCCCATGATGACAATGAGGATGGGGGCGAAGGCGACTGTCGGGATCGACTGCTTGATGATCAGCAGCGGATAGATCGCGTTCGAGAGCAGCGGGGAGGAGGAGATGGCGATGGCCAGCGGCAGGCTGATCAGCACCGCGAGGCAGTAGCCTCCGAGGATGGTGCCCAGTGTCGCCCAGACATGCTGCAGGATGTTCCAGCCGATGATGTTGAGCTCGCGCCACACCGCCGAGGGCGCCGGGAAGATGAATTCCGGTATCGAGAAGAGATGCACGCTGCCTTCCCAGACCGCGAGGATCGCGATCAGGACGACAGTGGCGATCAGCGCCGAGCGGGCGAGCGACAGGATCCGGCTGGCGGGCCGGCTACGCCGCGCCGCAAGCGGCACTTCAATGGATTGCGTCTCGGACATCGGTGCAGATGCTCTGGAAAATCGGTTGGCGCATGACTTCGGGGCGGCGCGGACGCGGCAGCGGGATCGGCATTTCGGAGTGAATCTGGCCCGGACGAGCGGTCATGACGACGACGCGGTCGCTCAGCAGAACGGCCTCGGGAATGGAATGCGTGATGAACAGCACGGTTTTGGGCCGCTCCGTGCAGAGCCGCAGCAGCTCGATCCCCAGCTCTTCGCGGGTCAGCGCATCCAGTGCCGCGAACGGCTCGTCCATCAGCAGGATGCTGGGATCGGTGATCAGCGCCCGGCAGATCGCGACGCGCTGCTGCATGCCGCCGGACAGCTCGCCTGGCCGCATGCGGGCGAAATCGGCGATGCCCATCAGCGCCAGCAGCTCGCGCGCCTGCGCCTTTTCCCGGTCGCCGATGGCGCGGCTCATATGGCGCAGGGGAAACAGCACATTCCCCAGCACGTCGAGCCACGGCAGCAGGGCCGGCTTCTGGAAGACGAGCGACACGTTGCTGTGCCGCTCGCCGGGCGGCAGGCCGAGGACGGACACCGTGCCCGAGGTCGGCACGGTGAGGCCGGCGATGATCTGCAGCAGGGTCGATTTCCCGCAGCCGGACGGGCCGACGATCGACACAAACTCGTTCGTCGCGATGGTCAGGTTGATGTTGCGCAGCGCCGCGATCTCGGCGCCGTTCTGCGTCGCGTAGGTATGGCGCAGATTGCTGACGACGATCCCGGCGCCGCCGGTGGCACGCCACGGCGCCTCGTCGGCCGAGGGTCTTTCCGCGATCTGCACCATCGGCTCAGCTGGCCGGCGGCGGCAGGAAGGTCCGGTCGATCGCGTCTTCGGCGTCGTAGCCGGCGTCGATCTGCTTGGCGCGCACCAGCCAGTCCTTGGTCTTCTGCAGCAGGGCCGGCTCGAAGAGGCCGAACTTGCGGCCGTTCTCGGTGACTTCGTTGAACATCATCTTCATGTTGACCCCGGCGCGCTTGGCTTCCAGAACCGGGTCCTGTTGCGGATTTTCGGCATGCACGGCGCGCGCGGTCTCTTCGAGATTGTCGTTCATGTAGACGAAGGACCGCCGCATCGCGCGCACGAAGCGGCGGGTCAGGTCGGCCTGGGTCCGCATCTGCTCTTCGGAAGCGATGATGACCGAGCCGTACATGTCCATTTTCCCGTCGAGGAACGGCATGACGTGCAGCTCCATGCCGCCCTGCCGGGCCGGTCCCTCCAGGACAACGGCATTCGCCACCCAGAGCATCGCGGCATCGATGCGCTTGGTGAGCAGCATCGAGCCGACGGCTGTCGGATCGACATTCAGGATATTGATCGCCTTGAGATCGATCTTCGCTTCCTCGATGACCAGCGGGAAGAAGAGGTTGGACGACGCGCTGGGCGCCGTGCCCACGGTCTTTCCGACCAGATCGGCAAAGGTTTTGATGCCGGTATCCTTGCGCGTGATGATCGCATGCGGGGCTTTGACCGTAATCGACATGATGGCTTTGACTTTCGCGCCCTGCGGCCGCGTCGCCATGACGTTGGCGATATCGCAGTAGGCATACTGGGCGCCGCCGGTGGCCACGCGGTTCAGCGCGTCGGCGGCGCCGTTGCCGCGCCGTATCTCGATGTCGATGCCCTCGGCGGTGAAGAAGCCCTTGGCCTTACCGATATAGCCGGCCTGCTTGTCGCCGGTCGGCAGCCAGTCGAGCTGCAGGATGACCTTGTCGGCGGCCTGCGCCGCGGTGGCCAGGGTCAGGGCCGCCAGGGTTCCGAGTGCGATACTGAGCGTGCGAATGCGCATGATGTCTCCTGTTCAGGTCTGGATCGCGGCTAGAAAACGCCGCGACTGCTGCTCTTTTGAGCAGGCGATTCCCTCAAGTGCTGCATCGGGATTAGCAAGAAGGGTGCCGCTGAAATCCGGATCGCAACCCTGTCCGCCACCGCGATTTTGTTGCGATCCTGGGCACAAGCGCAGTTTGTGACCGGGGGTGAGAGCCGTTCACGGGCATTGCCACTCCGGCAACAGACCCGTTCCCGATTTTGGATGGAGCGGGTGACCGCGACCATCCGTATGGGCTAAGAAAGAGGCGGATTTGCCGACCTCTTACCGTGGACGATTCGTCTCATGAACGATCTCGATCAGGCCCTGCGCGATCTCGTCGTTGCCAATCGCATCCTCGCGCGCGAGGAGGTGGTCGATGCGTACGGCCATGTCAGCATCCGTCACCCGCGCAATCCCAAGCGCTACCTTCTCTCGCGTTCGCTGAGCCCGGAACTGGTGCAGCGCCGCGACATCATGGAATTCGATCTCGAAGGCAATCCGCAAAACGGTGATACCCGCCAGCCTTATCTGGAGCGGTTTATCCACGGCGCCATCTACGAAGCACGGCCTGAGATCCAGGCGGTGGTGCATGCCCATGCTGAAGAAGTGCTGCCGTTCTGCATCGCCGATGGCACGCCGCTGCGCCCCGTCATTCACTCCGGCAGTTTCATGGGTGCGCGGGTGCCGGTCTGGGATATCCGCGACCGGTTCGGCGAGACCAACATGCTGGTGACCAACGTGCCGCAGGGCCGCGACCTGGCGCAGTGCCTCGCTGGGAACAGCGTTGCCTTGATGCGCGGCCATGGTTTCGCCGCGGCGGCGCTGTCGCTGATCGAGGTGGTGCGCCTCTCGATCTACGTGCCGCGCAATGCGCGGGCCCTGTCGGGCGCGGTCCGGCTCGGCGGGAAGATCACGTCGCTCTCCGATGGCGAGATCGCCGCGCGCAATGTCGGCTACAAGCCGCACTCGCCGGAGACCTGGCGTGCCTGGGAATACTGGGCGATGCGCGCCGGTTGCCGCCATCTGCTCGGCAAGCGTCCGGTCGCCGTGAAGGCGAAGAAGAAAGCTGAGGCGCGCTCTTAGTCAGCGCGTCGCGCGGGCCCCGAGAGCATCAGGATCGCCGCGCCAAGCAGTGCCGACAGCACCGAGCCGAACAGCACGCCGATCTTCACCTGATCCTGTAGTTCCGGTGAGGTCGGGAAGGCGAGCAGGCCGATGAACAGGCTCATCGTGAAGCCGATGCCGCAGATCAGCGAGACGCCGTAGATCTGCGCGAAGGACGCGCCGCTTGGGCGCTCGGCCCAGCGCAGTTTCACGGCGGCCCAGGTCGTGAGGAAAACGCCGATCTGCTTGCCGAAGAAAAGGCCCATGCTGATCCCGAGCGGGACCGGCGCAATCAGGGCCGCGAGATTGATGCCCGTCAGCGAAACGCCGGCATTGGCAAACCCGAAGACCGGCACGATCAGATAGGCGACCCAGGGCTGGATCGCATGCTCAAGCGTGTGAAGTGGCGACGTTTCCAATGCTTTGCTGCCGATGGGAATGGTGAGCGCAAGCGCGACACCGGCCAGTGTGGCGTGGACGCCGGACTGGAGGACGAAGAACCACAGGATCGCGCCGACAGCGAGATAAGGCGTCAACCGGACGACACCCAGCCGATTGAGGCCGATGAGCACTGCGAGTGCCAGCGCGGAGAGGGACAGCCAGATCGTCGACAGCTCGGCAGTGTAAAACGCGGCGATAATCGCCACCGCGCCGAGATCGTCGATGATCGCCAGCGCCGTCAGAAAGACCTTGAGCGACACCGGAACGCGCGGACCCAGCAGGGCGAGGACGCCAAGGGCGAAGGCGATGTCGGTGGCGGTGGGGATCGCCCAGCCACGCAGGTTTTCCGGCGTGTCCAGGTTGAGGCCGATATAGATCAGGGCCGGCACCAGCATCCCGCCCGCGGCCGCCACGCCTGGCAGAATACGGAGCGGCCAGGTCGAGAGCTCGCCATCGAGCAGTTCCCGTTTGATCTCCAGCCCGACCAGCAGGAAGAACACCGCCATGAGCGCGTCGTTAATCCAGTGCAGGATGCTCAGGCCGCCGACATAGCTTTCCAGAAATCCGAAATAGGTGGCGGACAGCGGAGAGTTTGCGGCCGCCAGGGCGGCCACCGCGGCGACCATGAGAATAATGCCACCGCCGGCCTCGCTTTTGAGGAACCGGAGAAGGACGGATTGCGAAGACCGACGCGCCGGGTGTTGACCGCTCTTCACCCGCCGGTGTCCCCGGGCGTTTCCTTGAACGGCGAATGTGTCGCGAGTTCTTCTGCCTCGTGCTTCATCATCGTGCGTTCGCGTTTGCAGAAGTCGGCGACCGCCTTGCGGAAGCCGGGATCGCCGATCCAATGGGCGCTGTAGGTCGTGACAGGCAGATAACCGCGCTGGATCTTGTGCTCGCCCTGCGCGCCGGCCTCGACGCGGGCAAGGCCGCGCTGGATCGCGAATTCGACGGCCTTGTAGTAGCAGACTTCGAAATGCAGGAACGGGTATTCGCCGTAGGAGCCCCAGTTGCGGCCGTAGAGCGTATCCTCGCCGATGAGATTGAGGGCGCCGGCGACGTATTCGCCGTCCTTGCTGGCCATCACCAGCGCGACCTTGTCGGCCATGCCGTTCAGGCGGCGGAAGAAATCGCGGGTCAGATAGGGCCGGCCCCATTTGCGGTCGCCGGTCGCCATGTAGAATTCGTAGAACTTGTCCCAGTGATGCAGTTCGAGCGCATCGCCGGTCAGCACCTCGACAACCAGACCCTGTGCCGCGACATCGCGGCGTTCGCGGCGGATCGACTTGCGGCGTGAGTGGCTCATCGCGCCCAGAAAATCGTCGAAGGTCTGATAGCCGTTGTTGCTCCAGTGATATTGGACGCCATGCCGGATCAGCCAGCCGGCTTTCTCGAAAGCGGCCGCTTCGTCCGCCGTGCAGAAGGTGCAATGGAGCGACGAGACGCCGCTGCGCTCGCTGATCTCCGCCAGCGAGTCGATCAGCGCGCGCTGGACCGCGACCGCATCGTCGTAGTCCTGGCGCACCAGCAGGCGAGGGCCCGGCACCGGTGTGAAGGGAACCGCCACCTGGAATTTCGGGTAGTAGCTGCCACCGGCGCGGCGATACGCATCGGCCCAGCCATGATCGAACACGTATTCGCCGTAGGAGTGGCTCTTGAGATACATCGGCACGACACCGATGACGCGGCCCCCGGAATCCTCCGCAATCACATGGCGGGGCGCCCAGCCGGTCTCGGCGGTTGAGGACTTGCTGACCTCAAGCGTGTTGAGGAAGGCGTGGCTGAGAAACGGGTTCGCGGTGCCGGTGCACGCATCCCAGTCGGCGGCGGGCACATCATCGATGTGCTCGACCAGCCGGATGGTGATGGATTCGCCGCCGTCGGGCATCGCCGTCTCCTGCCTGTAACCGTCCTCAGTCTAGGACGGTGGCTCAGGGAGGGCGAGGGTTTAGGCCGAACCAGCCGCTTCGCTGAACACCCCAAAACCACTACGGGTCAGCTTGGTCTCGAGAGTGGTCAGGCGCTCGACCTGCTCCTGCTTGTCGCTGGCGCCGGCCAGCAGGGTGGTCGGGAAATGCTCGTGCTGCATATGGCTGCGCACGCGCTGCTGCGCGGTCTTCACATTCGGGCCGACGAAGATGTTGTCGATGCAGAGGTCGAGCAAAGCCAGGGCCCGTCCGGCCGGCGTGCCGGCGCGGGATTCGATGGATTCGAAAAACTTGCCGTCGCGGATCAGGTCGGCCTGCAGCGCCACGATGGGATCCGCGTATTTCGAGAGAGGCGCGCCGGCGAGACCGGAGCGCGTCAGCGCCCGGAACAGATCGGCAAGGCGCTTTAGCCGCTCGGCCAGCGGCGCCGGATCCTTGGCGATCAGCTGCAGCAGGCGCTCGGATTCGAAAACCGCGTCGACATACTGGCGGATCTGCAGGCGGCCCGGCATCTCGCCGAGCCGGCGGTGAATCTGCAGCGCCTGGATCACGCGGCCGTCGGCGGTGGGAATGTTCTGGAAGGCGGTGGTGAGGTTGACCGCGCTCAGCACCTTTGGCAGGCGTTCGCCGAAGCGTTCTATGGTGTTGGCGCCGCCGATGGCATCGCCTGCGGCGGTCAGCGTCTCCAGCAGGGTGACATGGGCGTCGAGATCGGCGGCCGGTCCGTTGGCCAGCGGCATGTTCGCTTCCAGTCCGCGGCGCAGCTGACGGCGCAGCGACTGGCGTGTCTCGGCAAGGTCGTGCTTCAGCAGCGCATCGCGCAGCTGCTGGCCGCCTTCGGGGAGCGTCCGTTTGGACGGCTGGTCGGTGAGGAGGGCGACGAGTGCGCCGATATGCTGGCCGAGATTGTCGGCGGCGCCGATCAGCTCGCGCAGCGCGACCTTGCTCTCCACGATCTCGGCGATCACGTTGTCGAGCAGCGGCATCACCGTCGCATCGGCGGCGTCGGCGAGCGTTACGAGGCGGCTGAGTTTTTCCTGCCAGCTCGCGGCATCGGCGAGATGGGCGGCGAGTGCCGCGTTGGCGGTGAAATCGGTCGTTTCGGTCAAAGCGGCCTGACGCGCCGCGGCGACAAAGGCCACGAACCCGGCGGGCTCGATGGCAACAGGCGGGTTGTCCTTCAGGCGCTTTGCGGTCTGGAGGGCGACCTTCTCGATGACGTCATAAAGGGCGCGCACACGCTGACCGACGCTCTGCCCGCTGGTCGGGG
The DNA here is from genome assembly GCA_965279355.1 of Alphaproteobacteria bacterium. Lineage (GTDB taxonomy): Bacteria > Pseudomonadota > Alphaproteobacteria > CACIAM-22H2 > CACIAM-22H2. The sequence goes on from OZ257155.1 coordinate 4,386,450, forward strand.
CCTGGGCGATCGCCGCCTTCTGGACCGCCTGCTGGTAGCTCGTCCCGTCATTCAGGTAGCGCTGCTGCAGGTCGGGCCGGTGCAGGATTTCGGTCGGCGTCAGCTTCTGCCGATCCAGATACTCACGCGCGGAACGGCCGATCAGCCTGCGCGCGGAGGGCGCGTAGAGATCGGCGGGGTCCTTGCAGAGTGCGGATGCGGCGGAAGAGGAGATCGGTGCGGAGCTATCGGCCATGACAACGAAGAGCAAGAGGAGCTGAATAATGGCCCGCGATCGCGTGCCGCGCCCCTAGACAAAAGTCTCCTGATTGCACGGTCAATATTTCAAATGTCGCGAAAACTTTTCCGCAACTCGCCGAAAAATGCCTGCTGGCTTTAAGGCCTGTGTACGAGGCCTTAACAGGACATCAATCAAATCAATTCGAAAATTGATTCAATTTCGACCGCAATGCCGATTGGTAGCCCAGGAGAGCCAACCATCGCCCAGGCCGGACGCGCCGAGTCGCCGAACGCGATGCCGATCACCTCGTCGGCGCCGCTGAAAACGGTTTCCAGATCGGTGAAGTCGGGTGTGCAGCGGACGAGGCCGAACATGCGGCAGGCACGCCGGATGCGATCGAGGCCGACAGCGGCATCCGCGTTGGCCAGTGCGTTGAGCGCGGTGAGGCGGGCCCCCTCGCGGCCATCTGCGGCCGTCAGCTCGGCGCCGACCCGGCCGCCGACGATGACTTTGCGGCCGACTGTCGGCCCGACGCCGGCGATGAACAGGTACTTGCCGGCGACGGTCGTCGGCACGTAGTTGGCGGTCGGCTGATAGACCTCGGGGAGCGTCAGCCCCTTTGCCGCCAGACGCTGCCGGACCGTGCCGTCGGTCATCGGTCAGTCGACTTCGAGAATGGCTTCGACTTCGGTCGCCACGCCGCGCGGCAGGGACGACACGCCGACCGCGGCCCTTGCATGCTTGCCGGCCTCCCCGAAAATCTCGCCCAGCACATCCGACGCGCCGTTGATGACCTGCGGCTGCTCGGTGAATTCAGGGACACAATTCACGAAGCCGGTGACCTTGACGATGCGCTTCACGCGGTCGAGATCGCCGCCGAGTGCCGCGCGCACCTGGGCGACGATGTTGAGGGCGCAGAGCCGCGCCGCCTTCTGGCCGTCCTCGACCTTGAAGTCCCGGCCGAGCTTGCCGACATACTGGACCTTGCCATTCTCCATCGTGATCTGGCCCGCCACGAACAGGAGGTTGCCCGAGCGCACCGTGGGCACGTAGCTGCCGCCGGGTGTCGTTGCGTCCGGCAGCACGATGCCGAGTTCCTTGAGGCGGGTGTCGATCTTGCCCATGGTGTTCGCGTCTCCGGGTTTGGGAGGGGCGATCCTATCCGGCGCCGGGGACTCAATCCAGTCACGCGACGGCGCGCGCGACTCCCGTCATAATTCCGCCGTGAACTGCCGCGAGCATACGACCATGATCCGCTCCGTTTTTGCCCTCATTGCCCTGGTTTTCCTGCCGCTGACCGCTGTCGCGCAGTCGTCCCAGAGCCCGCTCGACCTCAAGGTCGAGTACAGCGCCGACTCAACCGTTGGCACCGGTCCCAATGCACGGCCGGGCAAGCTGTGGCGCACGCCGGTGGCCCTGCGCCATGAAACGACGGAGCAGGGTCAGGCGCAGATCGTCATCGTCCGCTTCGACCGCAAGGTCGCCTGGCTGGCGCTGCCGGGGATCCAGACGGCGATCGAGACCGACGTGTCGGCTCTGGGCGGCCTCGCCGGCGCGCTCGGCGGCGACGGCAGCATCAAGCCGCAGCCCGCCGGCATCGAAACCATCGACGGCGTGCGGACCACCCGCTACCGTATCGATGCCAACGATCCCAAGGCGGGCCGCTTCAACGGCTTCGTGTGGAGCAACTATCAGGGCGTCGTCCTGAAGATCGAAGGCGAAGGCGAACATGCCGGCCGCCGCGGCCTTGTGGCGCTGCGCTTCCACAACATCCAGACCGGCAAACAGGACGTGGCGATGTTCGAGCCGCCGGCCAATTTCCGCCGCGTGAAGGCGACGCCGGAACAGGTCGAGACGATGGTCAAGGGCCTGGAGCAGATGCAGCGCCTGATGGGCGGCGGCCGCTAGGCCATACACCGACACTGTCATCCCAGCGAAAGCTGGGACCCAGATAACCCAATCTCTACGCAGTCACCCCGGAACGTCCTTGTGGTGAATACCCAACGGCTGGGTCCCAGCTTTCGCTGGGATGACAATCGGGAGTGAGGCCGCCAAAAGTGGAGCGGGCGTTAGGCGCGCTCTTCATCGGGGCAGCAGAGCGGCCGCGCGACGTCCTCGAGCGGCTTCCGCTCCGAATTGAGGCCGAGCACCATCTCTGTCGCGGCGGCGACCAGCATCAGGACGCCGCCCAGCACATACCCCCACAGGATTTCGCTACGCTCGCCGCTGTCGATCAGGGCGCCGAACAGCGCCGGCCCGGCGATGCCGCCGATGGCGGTACCGGCGGCGTAGAAGATGGCGATGCCCATGGCGCGCGCTTCCAGCGGGAAGCTTTCGCTGACGGTGAGATAGGCGGAGCTTGCCGCCGCCGAGGCGAAGAAGAAGATCACCGTCCACGCCGCGGTCTGCTCCGCGGCACTCAGGACGCCGCGTTCGAACAGCACGCCGGTGATGATCAGGAGCACTCCGGCGATCGCATAGGTGGCGGTGATCATTACCTTGCGGCCGATCGTGTCGAAGAAACGGCCCAGCAGCAGCGGCCCGAGAAAATTCCCGAGGGCGAAGGGCAGGATGAACCAGCCGACTTCCGCCGACGGGATGCCGTAGAACTTGGTGAGGATCAGCGCATAGGTGAAGAAGATCGCGTTGTAGCAGAACGCCTGTGTCGCCATCAGCGTGATGCCGAGCACGGCGCGCCGGCGATGATGGACGAACAGCGACCGCGCCACGTCCAGCACGCTGGTGCGATGCTGGTGGCGCAGGCGGATGCTGGTCGGCGCGATGGCATGGAAGCTGGTCCCGTGTTCGCGCTCGACCCCTTCCTCAATCTCGCGAACGATGCGGGCCGCCTCGTCCGGGTGGCCATGCGTCATCAGCCAGCGCGGACTTTCCGGAATGAAGCGGCGGAGCCACAGCGCAATGCCGGCGAGGATGCCGCCGATGATGAAGGCGATCCGCCAGCCGTGCTCGCCGATGATCTCCGGATCGAGAACGATCAGCGAGCCGACGGCGCCCAGCGCCGCGCCGATCCAGAAGCTGCCGTTGATGGCGAGATCGGTGAAGCCGCGCCGCCGTGCGGGGATCAGTTCCTGGATCGCTGAGTTGATCGCGGCGTATTCGCCGCCGATGCCGGCGCCGGTCAGAAAGCGGAACAGCGCGAACGACCAGACATCCCAGGAGAAGCCGGTGGCAATCGTCGCGACGAGATAAGTCACGACGGTGATGGTGAAGAGCTTCTTGCGGCCGAAACGATCCGTGAGATGGCCGAAGAACAGCGCGCCCGTGACGGCGCCCGCGAGATACGCGCTGGCGGTGAGGCCGATCTCGGCCGCCGACAGATTGAGCCGTGGATCCTCGGCGATGGCGCCGGCCAGCGAGCCGACCAGCGTGACTTCCAGCCCGTCGAGGATCCAAGTGACGCCCAGCGCGGTCACCACCAGCCAGTGAAACCGGCTCCACGGCAGGCGGTCGAGGCGGGCGGGGACGTCGGTTGTGAAGATCGTCCCGATGGCCGGCCGCGCGACGGTCACCTCGACTGGTCCCTTTTTATCGAAGCGCGGGCAGCGAATCGTTGTCGCGGCGCAGGCCCTGCTGCGGAGGCACTTCAGCGGATGGTTCGAGGCCCGGCGGAGGCGGCAGCGACGGCGGCGCCGTGCGCGGATTGACCCAGAATTCGACCTGCGAGCCGCCGCTTGGCGCATTGCTGAGCTGGATCGTCGCGATCCGGTCGTCCATCTGGAAGGACAGCACCGAGTTGGTGGAGCGCACGCTGGTGATCTCGTTCCATCCCAGCGGCGGCATCTCGCGGCGATAGAATTCGTAAGTCTCGTTCACCGTCATCGGTGTCGCCAGCGACACCCGGCCGAACCAGTAACTTGCCGTGCCGAGCATCATGGTGCGGTCGACGTCGATCGAATTGGGGCGCGGCAGCGGGATGTCGGGGAAGTTCATGACTGTCGTGGCTTGCGGCGCTGCCGGTGCCGGCGTGGCGTATCCCGTGACGACCGGCGTGGGTTGCTGCTGCGAGCGGGGAAGCTCGACCACGCGGGCCTCCCGTGTCGGAGAGCCGCAGCCGGCAACGGCGACCGCCATCAATGCGAATCCGAGTGTGGCTACCAACGCCCGCACGATCTTTTCCCCATGTTGTCGGGTTATGGGGCAATGTTAACCGGTCGGCCCCGGTGTCTTTGTGGTGTCGTTATGACAAGTCGCTCACAAAGTTCTCATATAGAGTGGACCCGGTTACCACGGATGAACAGATGACCTTCGGCCGTCGCCTGCTTTTGGCCTGTCTTGCGCTTTTCGTCTTCCAGGGCATGGCCCGCGCGGAAGCCGTTGACCTGCTGCTGGTCCTGGCCGCCGACGTATCGCGCAGCGTGGACGACGAGGAATGGCTGCTGCAGCGCCACGGTTATGCGGAGGCGCTGCAGGATCCGCGGGTGCTGCGGGCGATCCAGTCGGGCCCAAACGGACGGATTGCCCTCTGCTATTTCGAATGGGCCGGCGAGGTCTCGCAGGAGCTGATCGTGAACTGGACCGTGGTCCGCGACGAGGCATCGGCGAAAGACGTCGCCGACCGCCTGACAGCCGTTCCCCGTCCTTTCGGCGACCGGACCGCGATCGGCGCTGCGCTCGACTACGCGATGGCGCTGCTCGAGAAGAGCCCGCATACCGCGATCAGGAAAACCATCGACGTCTCGGGCGACGGCACCAATACCAATGGCCGCCAGCCGGCACAGGTCCGCGATGAGGCGGTGGCGCGCGGCGTGACGATCAACGGCCTCGTGATTCTCAGTCCGTTTCCCCTGCCGCAAATGCCCTGGCACACGCATCCGCCGGGCGGGCTGGACGAATATTTCCGCCGTCAGGTCGCGGGCGGTCAGGGTGCGTTCGTGATCGTGGCGGAGAACTTCAGTTCGTTTGCCTATGCGATCACGAACAAGCTGATCCGCGAGATCGCAGAGTCCACTGAAACGGAAACGGCGGCAGCCCGTTAGGACTGCCGCCGCGTTCAGTGCGTATCGTCTGAATTACCGGACAAGCAGCCAGTTGTCGTAGGCAACCCGGTCCGCCTGGACATAGGTCGGGCAGTCGACGACCAGGATGCGGCCGTCGGCCAGGCGCATCGCCGTTCCGCGCTCGGCGCAGAACTGGGCGCGGGCTTCCGGCGTGTCGGCGCGGTGCGTGACGGTCACCACGCGGGTGCCGGGCGGCGCATGCGGCAGGCGGATCGACACCGCCTCGTAAGCCTGACGCTGACGGCCGGCACGGGCGAGACGCTCGTCGTATTTGACGATGGTGCCGACGCTGGGCGCGTACCACATGCGGGCGACGTTCTCCGAGTTGTCGGAGACGGAGCGGTCGCGGCGTTCGATCACGTAGGTGTAGAAGACGCCCGCCGGAACCGCGATGGTTTCGGTGCCGACCACGGATGTCGTCACGGCATGCACGCCGTCGCTCATGTCGACATTGGCCTGCGTGCTTTTGCCGACTTCGAGCGGCCACAGGCTATGGAATTCGGTCGGCGTGGTTTTCGATGTGTCGAGATTCTCCGAGACCAGCGCCTCGTTGGGGACGCGTTTGCCGTTGATCTCATAGACCACCTTGTAACCGTCCACCGACTGGACGACACGGCGGTCGGCCGTGGTTTCGATAAAGGTGTTGACGGGAGCGGGACTGAACGGCGCCGCCTGCACCGCGTTGGTTACCAGGACGCCCTGCGGCACGTAGGAACGCGAGACGATCACCGATTGTCCCGTCGCGACCGCCGTCGGCTGAGTAATGACAACCGCCTGCGGCATCGGCATGACCTGGGCCGGCGCAATCACCGTCGGCTCAACCGTTCGCTCGGTCGTGGTTGTGGTCGTGATGACCGTGCTCTGGCTTTGGGGAATGCTGAGCTGCTGCGCCTGCACGGTGCCAATGGTCAGGGCGACCAGCGCCGCAGACGTATAGAGAATTTGTTTTATCATTGAGAACCTCCGTTGGGCGTTTCTTTAGAAATGGGCCCGCTGGATGCGGTATCAACGTGCGGAGAGATTTGACATAGTGTTGACATCAACATCACTCTAGAAAGCCGAAGGTAGATCATGAGCTCGTCGAAAGTTGCGATTGTCACCGGGGGCGGTTCGGGGATCGGGCGCGCCGTCGCCATCGGTCTGATGAAGGCGGGTTACGCCGTAGCCGTCGGCGGTCGTCGCAAGGATCAGCTAGATGAGACGGGCAAGGCGGTGCCGGGCGCGCGCTTTCTGGCGGTCCAGACCGACGTCACGAACCCGCAGGCCGTCGCCGCGCTGTTCGCGCAGACGAAGGAAAAATTCGGCAGGCTCGATCTGCTGTTCAATAACGCCGGTGTCTTTACGCCGGGGGTGCTGCTGGAGGATCTTTCGATCGATCTGTGGAAGCAGGCGGTCGACACCAATCTGACCGGTCCCTTCCTGTGCACGCAGGAAGCGTTCAAGATCATGAAGAGTCAGGACCCCCGCGGCGGGCGCATCATCAACAACGGCTCGATCTCCGCGCATGCGCCGCGCCCAAACTCGGTCGCATACACGTCGACGAAGCACGCGATCACCGGGCTGACCAAGGCGACGTCGCTCGACGGCCGCAAATACGACATCGCCTGCGGCCAGGTGGATATCGGCAACGCGGTGACGGCGATCGGCGCGCAGATGGGCAAGGGGGTTGCCCAAGCGGACGGGTCGATCAAGCCGGAAGCAACAATGGACGTCGAAGAATGCGCCCGCGCCGTCGTCTATATGGACAGCCTGCCGCTTTCGGCCAACGTGCAGTTCATGACGGTGATGGCGACCAAGATGCCGTTCGTCGGCCGCGGCTAGAGCGGGACCACATCCCTGAAAAAACGGGCGGATCTGTGAGATCCGCCCGAGGTTTCACGTCCAGGAGAGGGCCGTGTGATCAGGGAATGCAGTTGTAGATCGCCACCTTCCGCCCGTTTCCGTCGTCCTGAGTGTTGCGCAGCTGCGCGCGCTTGTTGTACTGGGCGCAGCGATTGACGGCTTCAGTCTGGGCTGAGCCGCCGGCATCGGCGGTGTGACGCACGGTGACGGCATCGGTGCTGGCGCTCATAACCTCCACGGGTCCCGCGCAAGCGGTGAGTGCGGCGGAGGTCAGGGCAAGAGCCAGGGCGATGGAAGTAAAGCGCATGGTGGTTTTCCTCGGTTAAACGTCTCGCGAATCCCGCGAGCGGATGATGATGCTGTTCTGAACGGTCTTCACGCCGGTGATGCTGCTGGCGAGTTCCGCGGCGAGCGCTGATTTCTGTGTCGTGTCGGCAAATCCGCTGAGCTGGACGATGCCGTTGGTGGTCTGCACCCGGATCGGCAGGATGCGGAGGTTCGGTTCGCGCAGAATGGCGGTTTTCACCTGAGCGGTGATCGTCGCATCGTCGAGCGTTGCGGCCCTATCAACGTCGACAGAGGCGCAAGCGGCCAGAAGAGCCACGGCGACGAGCAGGACTGTGCGCTTTAATCCATCCAACATCAAAGACTCCCGACGAGCCGAGCGACCTACGGATGTAGCCGGTCGCGGAGTACTCACATACCGGCCCGCAATCAACGCGGTCTTTCGCCGTTGGTTCCCGCGCCGGCCTTCAAGCGGAACCAACCCGCTCAACCGGCCGTTCCAGCGCCACTCCCTCCGGAGGCGTTCCATGCCTTTCGACGAACCCGTGAGTCTGATCGTCCTGCTGGCCGTTGGTTTGATCGCCGGCTGGTTCGCAGCACTCGTGGTCCGGGGTGGCTTCGGGCTGATTGCCGACATCGCGCTTGGTGTTGTCGGTGCCTTTCTAGGCACGTGGCTGCTGAATTTGGCCGGGGTCCGGATCGGCGGAACGGTGCCTGCCGCGATCGTCAATGCGATGATCGGCGCCGCGATCCTTCTGACCGCGACGCATCTCCTGAAACGCCGCGAACCCGATCAGCTCTGATATTCCCGGCGCAGCCGGATGAGCACGATTTCCGGCGGGCAGTTGAAGCGGGCGCGATGCCCGACGCCAACACCGCGCGAGGTGTAGCCGATCATCTGGTCGAACTGCCAGATGCCGCTCGCGAGATCCTTGTGCGTGTCGAGCGCCGTCAGCAAAGGCTTGCGGTTCGGCAGGCAGATCTGCCCGCCGTGGGTGTGGCCTGACAGATAAAGCCCGTAGCCTGACTGCGCCGCGATGTCGGCCATTTCCGGAGAGTGAACGAGCGCGATGGCAAACGGCACCGGCGGCCGCGCGCGCAGGCTCCGCTCTGCATCGGGCGTGTAAAAATAGTTCACGTCGTCAATGCCGCTGACGAGCAGGCGTTCGTCCTCGCGGCCGATGGTCGCATGCTCGTTGGTCAGAACGCGGATGCCCAGCGATTCCATCGGCTCGACCATCATGTGGCTGTCGTGATTGCCGAGCACGGCGAGGATGCCGTCGCGGGAATTGATCGCATTGACCAGCGGCGCGATGTGGGCGGAAGCGGTTTCAGCATCGGGCGTGCCCCATGTCTGATAGTCGCCGGTCATCACGGCGAGATCGACCGGCTGATCGTGAATCCGCTCCGCCGTCCGCGCCAGCAGCCCCGGCACACGTCCGACATGGAGATCCGTCAGATGCAGGATCGAATAGCCGTCAAACGCTGGCGGCAGATGCGGAAAGAACAGCTCGATTTCGGTCAGCCGGATGTCGCGGATATTGGCGATCGCTTTTCGGCGCAAACCGACCAATGCGACGGCATGCTCCACCATTCCCACCAGGCGTGTCGGAATGGTCGAGGAACGGAGCGCGCCCGCCCGCGTAAAGCGGCGGCCGTCGGCTTCCATGCGCGCCCGCTCGGCCTGCCACGCCGCGCGTGCGGACGAACGGACAGGGGTCGGCGTGCCGGAAAAACTGTGGCCGTCGGCAAGCGGTGGAATGGGGTCGTTTTTCAACGTGGCTCCAGAATGGTTGAGCCAAGTCTAAAACAACCACCAAGGCATTAGCGGGGCAAGTTCGCGGGGAAAATGCGGCAGACCCCGCACATACGGGGTTGCGCACTAACCTAAGGGGCCTGCGGGTGCGACCGGCCACTTACGCACCACCGACACACCACCTACGCAATTGTCATCCCAGCGAAAGCTGGGACCCAAGTGACGCAATCTCTAAGCAGTCTCGACGGAACGTTCCTGTGGCGACCACCCAACGGCTGGGTCCCAGCTTTCGCTGGGATGACAGCCGAGATTTAGCCGCTGGGCGTTACGTCGCGCCTACAGCCGCAGCAGTTTCTCCGCATTCCCGTGCAGGATCTTTTCCTTGTCGTCGTTGCTGATGGTCAGCGCATTCATCCAGTCGACGCCGGGCTTGTTGGCGACGAACGGCCAGTCGACGGAGAACAGGATGCGGTCGGCGCCCATTTCCATCATCGAGCATAGCAGCGCCGGGGTGGAGAAGTTGCCGCTGGTGGTGATCCAGACATGCTCGCAGAACGCGTCGCGGAACCAGCGCGTGCCGCGCACGCCTTCGCGCGACAGCGCCTCGCTGATCCGGTGCAGCAGGAACGGCAGGCCTTCGCCCAGATGGCCGACGACGATCTTGAGGCGCGGATATTTCTCGAACATGCCCGACAGCACCAGCCGGATGGCGATGGTCGCGGTTTCGATGGTGAAGCCCCAGGCGGGACCGGCCAGCGTCGGGAACTCCTTCAGGTAGTCCTTGAGATACGCATCGATCACCGCCTGATGGGGACGCGCCGGGTGGATATAGATCGGCACATCCAGCGCCTGCGCGCGCTCGAAGATCGGCCAGAAGCGTTTGTCGTCGAAGAACACGTTGTCGGCGGCGAGCCCGTGGATCATCGCCCCCTTGAAGCCGAGCTTGCTGACGGCGCGCTCCAGCTCGTCCACCGAAGCCTTGGGATCGGGGGTCGGCAGCGTGGCGAAGCCGGCGAAGCGGTCGGGGCGGGACAGCACGGTCTGATGCAGGCGGTCGTTGGCGGCGCGGGCCAGCGGCACGGCGACGTCGGCGGCAAGCCATTGCGTCGCCGGCGGCACGTGCGAGAGCACCTGCACGTCGATGCCAGCCTCGTCCATTTCCTTGATCCGCAGGTTGGTCATGTCGTCCAGCCGGTCGCCGATATAGGGCATCGGAATCCGGTCGGCGGCGTTGATTTTGGATTTGATCTCCGCATCCATGTAGTGCTCTTCGAGCGCGATGATGCGTGTTTTCGGCTTGCCTGGCAGCGCCATGGACGTTCCCCCAAGTGTTTTTTCGTTCCGTACACGGCTGTTCTAGCAACCGCGTTCGCCGAAGTCATCCTCGTCGCGTGGGCCCCAATATGCTCACTGGTCCGGCCCAGCCTGCCTTGTAGGCTTTCGGATCGCACAGGACCGCTCCAACATGAAAAGACGGCGCCCCGGAATTCTGCGGCTGCTTGTGCTGCTGGCGATCTGTCTGCTGGCGGCACCGGCCGCAGTTCTGCTGGTGTATCTCGCTGTGCCGCCGCCGGTGACGCCGCTGATGCTGATCCGCGATGCGGAAGGCGCCGGGAGGTCGCAGACATGGATGCCCCTGGATCGCATCGCGCCGGCGCTGCAGCGCGCCGTGATCGCGGCGGAAGATGCCAAGTTCTGCCAGCATCGCGGCTTCGACTGGGATGAGCTGGACAAGGCGCTGCAGGATGCGCAGGCGGGGCAGGCGTCGCGCGGTGCCAGCACCATCACCATGCAGACGGCGAAGAATCTGTTTCTCTGGCCGGGGCGCAGTTTCCTGCGCAAGGGGATCGAGGCCTATATCACGGTGCTGATCGAGGTCCTTTGGCCGAAATCCCGGACCTTCGAGGTCTATCTCAACATCATCGAATGGGGCGACGGCCTCTACGGCGCCGAGGCGGCGGCGCAGGCGCATTTCGGGAAAGCCGCTGCTGCGCTGTCGCAGGACGAGGCGGCGCGGCTGGCCGCCGTGCTGCCCAATCCAAGGCGGTTCTCGGCGTCAGCCCCCACGCCCTACGTGTCGGAACGGGCCGGAATCATCCGCGCCCGCATGGGCTCCGCCTGGATACCGGGAACCCGCGGCTGCTGAGCGCAATCGGGAATAGACCCCGATTTCGGTCCGTTATCCCGCTGGGAGAAAAACCATGACCATGCGTGGACCGGTGCGGGTGGCGTTCATCCTGATGACAGCGGTAACGCTGGGCGCCTGCGCGGCGTACGACCAGACGCCGTATTATGCCCAGGGCACCCCTGTTCCGGTGCAGGCGCCGCCGGTCTATTACCCGTCTTATTCGTACTACCCGGGTTATTACGCCCCGGGGTACTATGGTCATCCGGCCTACTACGGCCCACAGACGTATTCGACGTTCGGTTTTTCTTTTTCCTCAGGTGGACACCGGCACCGGCATCATCGCCACCGGTAAAACTTCCCCTCGCGGTCCGGACAGAGCAAAACGGCCTGCCTGAATTTTGTCACATCGGGATCGTAGCCTCGGCTGCGATCCTTTTCGCAATTCCAGTCTTTCAATAGGTGACAGAATGAATACGCCCCCGATAACCCGTCGTGTCCTGCTGTTGGGCTCCGCGGCGTTCGTCGCTCTTGCCACGAGCGGGCTTGGCCTGCCGGCGTTTGCCCAAGGCAATCCGGATGCAGCGCGCGCCTTTATTGACGGACTCTCCCAGAAGGCGCTTGAGATCATCAAGTCCGAGACATCCGTCGCCGACAAGCAGAAGCGCTTTGCCCCGCTGTTCAAGCAGGCCTTCGACGTGGTGGCGATCGGCCGCTTCGTCATCGGCCGTCACTGGCAGCGCGCGACACCGGCGGACCAGAAGCGATACATGGAGTTGTTCGGCGACTACGTCGCGGGCATCTACGCGCAACTCTTCTCAGGCTATTCCGGCCAGAGCTTCCGCACGCTCGGCGCGCGTGGCGCCACCGAGGGCGGCGCCAGCGTCAGCTCCCAGATCGAACGCCAGGGACCGCCGATCCGCATCGATTTCCGCGTCGAGCAGGCTGGCGACGGCTACAAGATCGTCGACGTCACGGTGGAAGGCGTCAGCCTCATCCTGACCAAGCGCGACGAATTTTCCTCGGTCCTCAACAGCGAGGGCCTGCCGGGTGTCATGTCGCGCATGGAATCCGCGCTGAAGCAGATTGGCGCGGCGGGCTGAGCATAAAAACCCGCGGCGCGCCTCGATGCGCGACCGCGGATTCCTTCTTCAGACTTACCGTTGCGGGCAGCCCGGCACGGGCGGGCCGCTGTAGTTGCTGCCGCCGGGCCGGCTCTGATGCGCCCAGTCGGCGCACTGCACCTGGGCGGCGCCGGCGTTCGGCGCGACATACGGCGAGTTCACGGTTCCGGGATAGACGGGCGAGGGCGCCGCACTGGTCGGTCCGGCAGACGGACCGCAGGTATAGGTCGCAACGCCGTTGACCACACTCGCCAGCCGCGCGTTCGATCCATATTGCGTGCAGTGATTGGCAGCCTGGACGTTGGTCTGCGAGACATCGTTGTTGCTGACCCGGTACTGCACGCTGGGTGGGGTGGCACTGACCTGATTTGTGGGTGAGCAGGCCGCGAGACCGAGACCGACGGCGACGCAGGCAAGAGAGACAGTCCTGTTCATGGATCCTCCACGGGGTTGATCGCCCCGGCAGAGGACGGGGGCTTTCGGGAAAACGCGAGGCGGGAGCGCGAGTTCCGGCGCCGCCGTTGCGGTTAACCCTAAGCTTTCATCTCCGATTCACCGTTGTTGCGGTAGGATGGCCCTCACGCAGGGATTTCCCCGGAGGGGCCCATGGGTCTCGCTCACCTGTTTCGCGTCGTTGTGGGCGTTGCGCTTCTTGGAGGCGCGGCGGTGCACGCGCAGGGCTTCACCACGCGCCTGGATCTCGGACCTAGCCGGGATGCCCCGGCTGTCGGCGTCACCGAAAAGGTCGTCCGTGACGCCTTTGGCGGCGGCCGTGCGTATCGGCTCCAGGAGCAGGAGCGCATCCGCTTTCGCGAACAGATCGACACGCTGGCGCAGAGCGGCACAACCTTTCGTTTTGTCGACGGCACGACCTTGAGTGTCGGCGAGAACGCGGCGTTCCGGCTCGACGAGTTCGTCTTCGATCCGGGCCGCGGGATGCTGCAGGGCGGTATCAGTCTCACCAAGGGCGCGCTGCGCTTCGTCGGTTCAAAGCTCCAGAAGGATGTCACGATCGCGACACCGAACGCGACGCTGGGTGTGCGCGGCACCGTGTTCAATCTCCGCAGCGCCGCCGATGCCACCGAAGTCGAGGTTGTGTCGGGCGAGGTGGCGATGCAGAGCGGCTCGACGACGCAGACGATCCGCGCCGGCGAGTTTGCGCGGGCGGCGGGCGGGACCATCCAGCGCGGCGCGCCGCCGGCCGCGTTCCGCGCCGCGATGGGGCAGATCGAGCAGGCCCTCGGCGCGCCCAGTGTCGCCTCCGCGGCGCCGGCGTCAGCGACAGCGGAACAACGCAACGCGGCGGGGGTCGTGGTCGGCTACACGCGGACCCGGGCGGACGGGCGGATCGATGCGCTGGATGCCGGCCGCCGGCTGATCGGCTGGTACGATCCGGCGAGCGATGCGACCTATGCCTGGAACGGCCGGCGGCTCGCGGCCGGCAACCGCGCGGCGGCGTTGGCGCAGGGCGAGCAGCGCTAAAAACTTTCGACAAAGCACGACAAAAGCGTGGCGTATGAAGGCGTATGACAGGCGCCTCACGCAATTGTCTCTTCCTTATCACGCCTGTTAAGGCGCGAGCCTGCGATCCTCGGCGGTACTAAAACACGGCCGAGGTCCCCCAATGACAAAGCTGTTCTCTCCGTCGGTCGATGCACACGCCACCGTCGGTTTATGGCGCGGTCTCTCGCGCCGCTGGCTGCTGGCGGGCTCGGTTGCGCTGATGGCCGCGGCCGCACCGCTGGGTCCGGTCCGCGCCGATATCGCCGACGAGGCGCGACAGATGGTCGAGACGCTGGGCACCGAAACCCTCGCGGTCGTCGCCGACAAGGATCTGTCCTTCAACGATCGCCAGCGCCGCTTCAAGATGCTGTTCGCCCGCGACTTCGACGTGCCGACGATCGGCCGCTATGTCACGGGCCGCTACTGGGCGCGCGCGAGCGCCGAGGAGCAGGCGCAGTACATGGAGCGCTTCGGCGATTACATCGCCGCGATCTACGCGCTGCAGTTCCGCAAATACGGCGGCGAGACGTTCCGCACCACCGCCGCGATCGCCAAGGGCGACAGCGAAAGCTTCGTTCCGGCGCTGCTCGAGCGGCAGGGCCAGAACCCGATGCGCATGATGTTCCAGGTCAAGAAGATCGACGGCAAGCTCAGGATCGCCGATGTCGCGGTGGAGGATGTCAGCATGACCCTCACCAAGCGCGAGGAATTCATGGCGGCGCTGTCGCAGGAAGGCATGCCGGGCCTGCTGCGCCGGATGGCGAGTGCGATGGAAAGCATGCAGACGGCCTCCGCGCGCCGCTAGCGATACAGACCCCGCCCGCGTTCACCCTCACGCGGGACGAAGAGGCGGACCAGCGCAAGCCGGTCCGCCTCTTTTCGTTTGGGAGAAGTAACAACAGTTGTCATCCCAGCGAAAGCTGGGACCCATGTAACCCGATCTATACACAGTCACGCCGGAACGTCCTTGTGGCGGATACCCAACGGCTGGGTCCCAGCTTTCGCTGGGATGACAGAGTGTAGGGTGCTGGAGGCGTTTCCTTTACCCAAAAACTTCCCGGAAGAAATCCTGCATCGCCACCCAGGACCGGCTGTCGGCTTTCTTGTTGTAGCTGGCGGGGCCGGGCGTGCCTTCGGGGATGTCCCAGTTGGTGAAGCTGTGGACGGCGTTGGCGTAGGCGACAAGCTGATAGTCGACCTTGGCGTCGCGCATTTCCTTGTAGAAGCCCTCGACCTCGGCCGGCGGCACGACGGGATCGTCGTTGCCGTGCAGCACCAGCACCGCGCCCCTGATGTTCTTCGCATCGGCCGGGTTGGGCGTGTTGAGATTGCCGTGGAAGCTGACCACGCCCTTCACCTCGGCGCCGCTGCGTGCGAGTTCCAGCGAGGCGAGGCCGCCGAAGCAGTAGCCCATCGCCGCCAGCTTCGAGGTGTCGGTCGCCGCCTGCTTCTTCAGCTCGTTGAGACCCGCCATCGCGCGGGCACGCAGCTTCGGGCGGTCCTTGCCGTATTTCATCATCTCGGCGGTGCAGTCGGGATACGACGTCGGGCGCACGCCCTTGCCGTAAGGGTCGGCGGCAAAGGCGGTGTAGCCGAGCTCGGCCAGCATCGTGCAGCGCTTGTGGTCGAAGGCGGTGACGCTGCGCCAGTCCGGCATTACCAGCACGCCCGGCCGCTTGCCCTTGCTGTCGTCATAGGCGAGGAACCCCTCGCACACCGTATCGCCCTCTTTGTATTCGATGACCTGCGTCTTGATCGCCATGGCGGCCTCCCGGCTGTTTTAATTGGTGCCCGTAGCGTTATAGGCGCCCCGTCAACCGGCTGTCATCCCTTCACCCCCGACGTCATGCCCCGGCTTGCCCCTCGGGTCGAGCCCAAGGGCGGCACCCATCTTCTCCGGAAAGCGTGGGCCCTCCGGTCAAGCCGGAGGGTGACGGAAAGAAAAATGCCGAAGGTGACGGAGATGCGGATTAGCCGCTAATCTCCGCCCCGGGGAACAGGGGAGACACATGCCGGTCCGCAATATCGCGCGCGAGAAACTGGAGCGGGGAGAGCTGTCGCTCGGCATGGGGTTGCGCATGGCGCGGACTGTCGATATCGCCAAGATGGCGAAGGTGTCGGGCTTCGACTGGCTGTTCATCGACCTTGAGCACAACACGATGGGGATCGACACCGCGGCGCAGATCGCGGTCGCCGCCCTCGATGCCGGCATCTCGCCGCTGCCTAGAGTGCCGATGGGCGAGTATGCGATGGCGACGCGGATGCTGGATGGCGGGGCGCTCGGCATCGTCATGCCGCATGTCGACACGGCGGAACAGGCGCGGGAAACCGTCGACCGGCTGAAATACCCGCCGCTGGGCCATCGCTCCGTCACCGGCACGCTGGCGCAGTTCGACTACAAGCCAACGAAGATGAGCGAGATCACGTCGCAGACCAATGCGGGGATGCTGCTGACCGTGATGATCGAGACACCCGAAGCCGTCGAGAACGCGGATGCCATCGCGGCGGTGCCGGGGGTCGACGCGCTCCTGATCGGCACCGGCGATCTCTCGACCGAGATGGGCATTCCGGGCGAGCTCGGCGATCCGCGCATCGTGAAGGCGTATGAGCGCGTGCTGGCCGCCTGCGCCAGACACAAGAAGTTTCCCGGCATGGGCGGCGTCTATAGCGAGCCACTGATGAAGCAGTATATCGGCATGGGCATGCGCATGATCCTCGCCGGCGGCGACACGGGTTTCCTGATGCAGGCGGCGGCGCAGCGCAGTTCTTTCCTGAGGGGGCTTCTGTGAACGCACCTGTATCCGATAACAGATGGCAGAACGACGCCTGGGACCGCCGCTTCCTCGATCTCGCGACGCATATCGCCAACTGGTCGAAGGATCCCAGCACCAAGGTGGGCGCGGTGGTGGTCGGCCAGGACAAGACGCATATCGCGCACGGCTATAACGGCTTCCCGCCGCGCATCGTCGACGACGGCCGCCTCAACGACCGCTCGATCAAATACAAGCTGGTGGTGCACGCGGAAGAGAACGCGCTGGCCAACGCGTTGTTCGATGTCAGAGGCGCCACGCTCTACGCCACGCACTTCCCCTGCGTGAACTGCGCCCGCACCATCATCGCGCGCGGCATCCACCACGTCGTCGCACCCGAGCCCGGCCCCGACTATCTCTCGCGCTGGGCGGAGATGGTGGAGGAGGCGAAGGCGATGTTCGCCGAGGCAAGGGTGAATGTGGTGCTGGTGAAGGGGTGAGTTGACGGCCTTCGGCCGGCTGTTCGCCCGAAATTGAGCGCAACACGCGCCACCACCACAACTGTCATCCCAGCCCCCTATCTGTCATCCCAGCGAAAGCTGGGACCCATGTGGTGCTGACTTTACGTAGTTACGCCGGAACGTCCTTGTGGCTGACACCCAACGGCTGGGTCCCAGCTTTCGCTGGGATGACAATTTGGGATTGGGGCGGGCGGGGAAGGAACAGCCGCGCGTCAGCGCGACGACTTACAGCGTGCAGGAGACGCTGCCATTCGGACCCGGCGTGCAGTCCAGCGGCTTGGGCGCCGTCGGTTTCCCGGCGGCGGGTGCGATGTCGTTGAGCTGCTCGGGCGTCACTTCGGCGACCTGAACAACGGCAGCCTCCGGCCGCGCGACACCCGGCAGCGGCAGCGGCTTCTGTTCCATCGCGGCGACCAGCGTGCCGGATGTCATCGGCACCGGCTTGGTCTTCTGCGCCTGCGCGAACTCTGCCGTGAATTTCGCGTCCAGGGTCGCCACGGCCTGCGCCGCGGTGATCGGCTTGCCCTGTTCGCTGAACATGGAGCGGTGATTGGCATAGGCGCGGGGCAGGAGGCCCTTCACCGGGGCATCGGGATTGGTTTCGGCGGTGTTGATCAGGCGCGTGGCGCCGGTGACGCCGAGGAAATAGGACATCCGGACCTCGGACTCGCTGGGCTCGCGGCCGAGGCGCCGGTTGAGGGAGGCGCGGTTCTCGTCCATCAGCTTGGCGGCGAGCGAGGCCGAGAGGCCGATCTCATGCCGCGCACCAAGCACCGCGGCGCGGTTCTCGTCGCTGACGCTGAGCGTGCCGTCCTGCGCGCGGCTGACCATGGAGGCCAGATCGCTGCGGCCCTGCGCGGCGCCGTATTTCTTCACCAGATGCAGCCAGGTGTTCTCGGTGATCTGGAAGGGCCCGGCCGCCGAGGATTTCTTGCTGACCGCCGCCGTGTTGAAGCTGCTCTCCGAGGCCGCCAGCGAGACGAGGGTGGAGAAGGAAGTCTTGGAGCCCTGCGCCGCGCGATGCAGCGACTTCAGGGAGTCCTGCCGGGAGGGCTGCTGGATGGCGGGAAGCGCTGCAAGCTGTTGGAACTGGGTCGGGTCGGACATCCCCCATTTTCGCGGGGACATGGTTGCCAGAGGGTTAATTTTTGGGGAAGGCGGGCGGCCTGCGGCCGGCTGTCCGTCCGGGCGTGGATGCCGCCCTTGGGCTCGACCCGAGGGGCAAGCCGGGGCATGACGGATAAAAAAACATCTGTCATCCCAGCGAAAGCTGGGACCCAGCCGTTGGGTGGTTGCCACAGGGACGTTCCAGGGTGACTGCGGAGAGATCGGGTTACATGGGTCCCAGCTTTCGCTGGGATGACAGTTGTGGTTAGGGTTGAAGCAATTGTGTTTAGGGGTGGGCATCGGCGCTACGCTCCTCTCACCACGCTCATCACCACCCTAGGACTCCCCATGCCCTTCCTCGACGCAATCCGCTCCGGTTTCGAGGGGTATGTGAACTTCCGGGGCCGGTCTTCGCGGCCGCAGTACTGGTACTTCTTCCTGTTCATCCTGATCGCGCAGATGGCGCTGCAGACGCTCTACGATCCGCTGGGCGCGGCGTTCGCCATCGCCACCTTCGTGCCGTTCCTGGCGGTGGCGGTGCGGCGGCTGCATGACAGCGACCGCTCCGGCTGGTGGCTGCTGGTCGGGCTGATCCCGGTGATCGGCTGGATCGTCAACATCGTCCAGCTCTGCCGCGCGGGCACGCCTGATACCAACCGCTTCGGCGACGTGCCGGTGACGATGACGATTCCGTCGTAGGGAAAGCGGTCGGCCTTCGGCCGCCTATCATCCCGGCGCTTCGCGCGGCTGTTGCCCCAACCCCGACTTTCACCACCCCCCCATTCTGTCATCCCAGCGAAAGCTGGGACCCAGCCGTTGGGTGGTCGCGACAAGGACGTTCCGTCGTCACTGCGGATAGACCGCACCACTCGGACTCATCCGGATATGAGGTCCGCTTCGCGGACAATCGTGCTGGGTCCCGGATCGGCGCTCGCCCCTGAAGGGCTCGCTGGTCCGGGATGACAGTTGTTTTTGTAGGACGCGCATAGCAGCGACGCCCCAAACAAACTACGCTCCCCCAACACACACCCCGGGAGCCCCACCACATGCACGCCCATCTCTTCACCGCCATCGTCACGCTGCTCACCGGCATCCTCTGTTTCTGGATGTCGATCGAGGTGTCGCGGGCGCGCAAGACGGCGGGTGTCTTCGCTCCGGCGATGACCGGCGACCCGCGCCTGGAGCGCACGATCCGCGCGCATTACAACACGCTGGAATGGATGCCAGTCGTCCTGCCGGCGCTGTGGCTGTTCGCGATCTACTGGGACAGCACCATCGCGGCGGGGCTGGGCCTGATCTGGATCATCGGCCGCATCGTCTATTTCAAGGGCTACACCGCCGACGCCAAAAAGCGCGGCCCCGGTTTCGCGATCCAGTTCGTCGCAGCGGCGGCGCTGCTGCTGGGGGCGCTGGGGCGGGTGGTTTGGCTGGCGGTGATGTAGCTGCGGCGCACTCAATCTCGGCTGCTATGAAACTCAAGGCGAGAAATTTTCTTATACGACAGATATGCCGGCGAGGCTAAGGCGTATGAAAATCTTCACCCTCGGCTTTACAAAAAAAACTGCTGAATCATTTTTCTCAAAATTGAAAGAAGCAGGGGTAAAACGTCTTCTGGATGTTCGGCTAAATAATGTTTCTCAGTTGGCGGGTTTCACGAAGCGAGACGATCTCAAGTATTTTACAAAGGCAATTTGCGGAATCGAATATGTCCACCTGCCAGAACTAGCTCCTACACAAGACATTCTGGACGAGTTTAAAAAAGACAAAGGAAACTGGGGCGTTTATGAGCGGAAATTTTTAGATCTGATGGCCGCTCGCAGCGTAGAAAATAAAATATCTCAAGAATTAATCGATGCCGGCTGTCTTCTCTGTAGTGAAGACAAGCCGCACCATTGTCATCGGCGCCTAGTGGCAGAGTATTTGCGAGGCAAATGGGGTGCCGTAGAGATCAGCCACCTGTAGGCTAGGAGGCTCCTGCGTGAATTTCGTGTTCTTCGGGTAGCTCGTCCCATGTTCTACCATCCAACACTCTGCCCGTTTTCTTCTTATTGCGGCCGCCCCATTGCTTAAAATGAAAAGCCACCCCAGCTCGTACGCATTGGTCGCGAATTGATCTGACCCAATCGGCTTGTATCGATCTGCAGTTTGGGCCGCTTTCTCCGCCAGCTATCGCCCAGTGAATGCCTGCTAAGTCCATATCTTCGAGAGGGCCAAGTAGTGGCTCGAGGCTCAAGAATTTTACATTTGCGGAAGTTTGTCGAAGATGGTCGATGCGCCAGAGATAGTCTGCGCTTTCAACGCTAACACCCATCCAGATGTTCGTGCGCCAAGACAGCTGCAACGAAAGTTCTTTGAGACGCTCTGCCCGCTTTGTCAGCAATTGATAGGTATGCTGTGGGGTGGCAGCCATCGTCTCGAAAACGCTTTGTATGAAATCTATCGGCACGTCTTCGTGAAAAAGATCAGACATGCTGTTTACGAAAATTAAGCGCCCTTCTTTCCACTTCTTTGGAAGGCCAACAGAATTCCAGTCCAATTTGATTCGGCCGTTCCATTTGTAGCGGCCGCCAGTTTTCCGAGTAGTCCCGGTATATTTCTCTTGTCCCATTGCCTCCAGACGCGCAGCCAAGCGCATAGCGTAGCAATTAGTGCACCCAGGAGAAATCACGTTGCAGCCAGCAACGGGGTTCCAGGTTGCTTCGGTCCATTCTATGGAAGAGTTATTGGCCATATTACGAACTCACAGATGGAAAGGTTGCCAGTACCTCGTCCCCAAACGTCCCCTTTTTACGGCTTGATGGGTTCGCTTTGATTTTACCTGCAACTTCGAGGCGCAAAAGGGCATCCTTATAGTTACGCTTGATATAACGAAAATCTTTGTGGTGCGCTTTATAGATTTGAACCATTGACATCGTTTTCCCGGCGAAGCGCTCAAGCAGCATGCCTTCAAGTGCATCAAGCGGGCGCGACAGAGAAAATAATAACGGCGTCCGTTCATCTGCTGGGGAGTAAGTAAACGTTGGAACGCCTTGGTCAAGGACAGAGCTTTCCTTCGCCATTATGTCCTTCATAATTTCGAGTCCGCGCTCATGTTTTGAAACAAAGACAAGGCAGTGCGATGTTCGTGCGCCGCTCTCAGTCTTGAACACGAAGGGTAATACATAGACGGGCGCGACTTCTTTCAATGCTTGCGACAGCTCTTCTAAAATCCTGATCTCCCGTTCGTGTGGATTCAGCGATGGCAGTAATGCGCGGAGGCTATCGGCGCGTTGTTCTCCAAACAATGCATCTACATGTGATTTAAAGCTAGGATTCGTGAACGCAGCATTCACTCGACGATAGTTGAAGAAAAACACGCAATCGCACCCGAAGTCGCTTATGAGCGCTTTAATGATTTTGCGAGATATTGACTTGTATCCCCACGGATCGACGAATGAAAATGTGGGGACATCGTTTAATGGCCGAAAATATGATTCAGCCTCGGAATCGATCTCCTTGTTAAAGATGATCGGCTGATGGGTCAGTTTCTGCACGTCTGGAAGACTCTTAATCGCAGCGCGGAGCTTGTTGCAGTTTTCCGTGTTCAGATCGTTGAAAATAGTCACCAGCATTCTGCAGAGATCTGGAGATGCCAAAGCTTTTTGAAGGACGAGGAGAGGGGTTGATGGCGAGCCATCTTCATACCGGCCAGGCCCAGAATGAGTATCGAGATAGCCGAGCCGGCTACGGCCCGCCTTTTTCATCGTAGGCACCATCACGTTCGCCCACGCTTCAAAGTATTTTCCAACGATCCGTGCTTTCACTTCTGATTCGCCGGTCTGCTGCTCAAAAAATTCTTCTCCGCTCATGGGCGCACCTCTCGCATCAGAGCAAAGAACATAACGTGAACATACGCTAAATGCAACTACGGTAGCTATTTGAAATAGCATCCAAAAATCGGGCGGCTCCCCTTGGGAAGCCGCCCTTAGTTTAACGTCGCCAGGGAGGAGAGATCAGCGACGCGGTGGGGATGCCCGAAGTGTTCCACCTTTGCCAAGGCTTCGGCGGACAAGCCCGCTTCTGCGTTGGGTTCGGTCAGACGTAGGCGTGAGCGTGCTGGCTGCGCCGGCGCTGTCCCTGAAAAAGGAGCCCCTGTTCTGGGGCAGCACCGGATAAAACTATCTCGTCCTATCGCCATCCTTCGAGACACCCGCCTTCGCTAAAGCTTCGGCGGGTTCCTCAGGATGAGGTTCATTTCTTTCTACGGACGCACCGCGTGTAGTTGCGGTGGTGCCCCCGGCATCCGGCGGCGGCCCGTGTCGGGCGTTGTGCCGTCGGTGCCGGCTTGATCGGTCAGGCCGCCGGTGACCACGCCAAAGCGGCGCAGGCCCTGCAGCGGTTCGTTCAGCACGCTGGGATGGCCGCGGCGGAGGTCGCGCAGGATCGTCGCGCGCGCGGTCTCGAAGGTGGCGAGGATGTGGATCTCGTTCATGCCGAGCTCCTTGCAGCGCATCCACTTGTCGTGATGCGCGAGCTTCGCGCCGAGTTGCTCGGCCTCGCCGATATAGAGCGCGGCGCGGTTGCCGTCGCCGTCGCGGCGGACCATGAGGTAGACGCCGCCGAAGGCGATGTGATGCGCGAGGGGCGGCGACCAGATCGCGAAGCGGCGGTAGAGGCCGGATTCACCGCCCTGCCAGTCCCAGTAGGTCATGGGGACACCCCTGTGTTGTCACCCCTTACCAAAAAGTCGTCACCCCGCGCTTGACGCGGGGTCCATGTTTCGTCCGGTGCAGATGGGCCCCGCATCAAGTGCGGGGTGACGGAAAAGAAAGTGGGGCGGGGACGCGCTGTGCTTCCGCGCGTCACCCTCACCCGCTCGCTCTCGCTCGCTTCCTCTCCCATCAAGGGAGAGGTGAAGTTAAGAGCGCTCGTTCCCTCTGAACCCTCTCCCCTTGTGGGCTCGGAGCCGAAGAGCAAAAGCTCCAGTGGAGCTTTTGCCGGCGGAGAGGGTAGGGTGAGGGGTCGAAGAAAAAGCGTGCCGCCCGCCTCACGCTCCGCCGCTCCATGAAGAGAGAGGGCGGAGTTTCCCGTTGCCGGGGTTGTGGGGCGGGCGGACATCGCCTAGCTCATCCGTATGGCTTAGCTGCAGCCGCTGGTGGAGCCGCAGTCCAGGCACTTGGTGCAGGTGCCGTTGCGGACCATCTTGCTGCCGCCGCATTCGCCGCAGTCGTCGCCGGTGAAGCCCATCTGCCGTGCCTGCTTGTACTTGGTCACGGCATCGACCTTCAGCGTCGCCTCGGCGGTGAAGCTGTGCTGGCTGAGGGACAGGTAACCGGTCTGCTCGGTGTGGATCTCGGTCGTGCTGGTGTCGAAGCCGATCGGGTTGCGGTCGGTCACTTCGCCCGCGTCCAGCTCGGTCGAGGTATCGCTCTCGATCACGCCGACATTGCCGACTTCCGAAGACGACATGTGATCGCCGGTCGCCGGAGCCGTGCCACGGGCCGTCGCGGCGCGCGGGGCGCTCTGGTCGGTCGTGGCCTTGCCGGCGCCGCCGGGCAGCACGGTCAGGCGCGCGATGCGCTGCTCGTGCTTGCCGCGGGTGAGGCCCTTGGAGATGGAGCGGTTGATCTCGTCCACCACCTTCTTCGCGGCAGCGGAACCGCCCGACGGCAGGCCCGCCGTCTCTTCGTCTTCGCCCACCGCATCGGGGACGAGGTCTTCGTCCTGCACATGCGCCAGGTCGTCGCGGCCGAGATAGGACACGGCCAGCTCGCGGAAGATGTAATCCAAGAGCGAGGTGGCGTTCTTGATGCGGTCGTTGCCCTGCACCGGGCCGTTCGGCTCGAACTTCGTGAAGATATAGGCCTCCACGAATTCCTCGAGCGGCACGCCGTATTGCAGGCCGATGGAGACCGCGATGGCGAAGTTGTTCATCAACGAGCGGAAGGCGGCGCCTTCCTTGTGCATGTCGATGAAGATCTCGCCCAGCTTGCCGTCCTCGTATTCGCCGGTGTGCAGGTAGACCTTGTGCCCGCCGACGATCGCCTTCTGGGTGTAGCTCTTGCGGCGGTTGGGCATGCGCTGGCGCTCGGCCCGCGTCGCCGTCTCCACCACGCGCTCGATGATGCGCTCGACGATCTTCTCGGAGACCTTGGTCGCCTGCGCCGCCGACGGCAGCGCCGCCAGTTCCTCGGCCGCCGCCACGTCGTCGGAATCGTCGACCATCGAGGCCAGCGGCTGGCTGAGCTTCGAGCCGTCGCGATAGAGCGCGTTGGCCTTCAGCGCCAGGCGCCACGACAGCATGTACGCTTCCATGCAGTCGTTGACCGAGGCGTTGTTGGGCATGTTGATGGTCTTGGAGATCGCACCCGAGATGAACGGCTGGCTCGCCGCCATCATGCGGATGTGGCTGTCGACCGACAGGTAGCGCTTGCCGTTGCGACCGCAGGGATTGGCGCAGTCGAACACGCTGAGATGCTCGTCCTTCAGGTGCGGCGCACCTTCCAGCGTCATCGAGCCGCAGCACCAGGTGTTGGCGGCCTCGATCTCGTCCTTGCTGTAGCCAAGGCCGGTCAGGAGGTCGTAGGACGGATCGTCCAAGGTCGCCTTGGCGATGCCCAGCGTCTTGACGCAGAACTCTTCGCCCAGCGTCCACTTGTTGAAGGCGAACTTGATGTCGAAGGCCGACTCAAGCGCCTGGTCGATCGCGGCGATCTGCTCGTCGCCAAAGCCCTTGGCCCGCAGGCTGCCGTGGCTGATGGCGTTGGAGCCCGCGAGGGAGCCGTGGCCGACCGCGTAGCCGATGATGTCGTTGCTCTGCTGCTCGGTATAACCCAGCGTCTTCAGGGCGGCGGGCACCACGCGGTTGATGATCTTGAAGTAGCCGCCGCCTGCAAGCTTCTTGAACTTCACCAGCGCGAAGTCCGGCTCGATGCCGGTGGTGTCGCAATCCATGACCAGACCAATTGTTCCCGTGGGAGCAATGACCGTGGCCTGCGCGTTGCGATAGCCGTGCTTGCGGCCCAGATCCAGCGCCTTGTCCCATGCGATGCGCGCGGCCTCAGCCAGCGTCTTCGAGGGGCATTCGGCGGCGTCGAACGGCACCGGCGCGATGGTCAGGCCTTCATAACCCGACGTCTCGCCATAGGCGGCGCGGCGATGGTTGCGGATGACCCGCAGCATGTGCTCGCCGTTGTTCTTGTAGCCCGGGAACACGCCAAGCTCGCCCGCCATCTCGGCCGAGGTCGCATAGGCCGTGCCGGTCATGACGGCGGAGATCGCCGCGCACATCGAACGGCCTTCCTTCGAATCGTAGGACAGGCCCATCGCCATCAGCAGGCCGCCGATATTGGCGAAGCCGAGGCCCAGCGTCCGGTACTCGTAGGACAGCTGGGCGATCTGCTTGCTCGGGAACTGCGCCATCATCACCGAGATTTCGAGGGTGACGGTCCACAGGCGGCAGAGATGCTCGAATCCCGGCACGTCGAAGCCGGCGTCGTCCTTGCCACTCTTCCCGTCTTGCCCCGACTTGATCGGGGCATCCATGGACCCTCCGGTCAAGCCGGAGGGTGACGAAGAGGGATGAGCGGAAGGCGACGTCGGCTTGTAGAATTGAAGCAGATTGATGGACGCCAGGTTGCAGGCCGTGTCGTCGAGGAACATGTACTCGGAGCACGGGTTGCTGGCGTTGATGCGCCCTGAAGCCGGGCAGGTGTGCCACTCGTTGATGGTCGTGTCGTATTGCAGGCCGGGATCGGCCGAGGCCCAGGCGGCGTAGCCGATCTGCTCCCACAGCTCCTTGGCCTTGAGCGTCTTGTGGACCTTGCCGTCGGTGCGGCGGATCAGTTTCCAGTCGCTGTTGGTTTCAACGGCATTGAGGAATTCGTTGGTGACGCGCACCGAGTTGTTGGAGTTCTGGCCGGAGACGGTCAGATAGGCTTCGGAATCCCAGTCGGTGTTGTAGGTCGGGAATTCGATTGAGTCGTAGCCCTGGCGCGCGAAGTCGATGACGCGCTGGATGTAGTTCTCGGGGATCAGCACCTTGCGGGCGGCGGTGATCGCCTGCTTCAGCGGCTTGTTCTTCCTGGGATCGAAGCCGGCTTCGCCCAGGCCGCGATCGACCGCCTTCATGATGGCGTTCAGGTGCGTGCTGGAGAGCTTGGAGCCGGCAACCAGCGCCGCGACCTTCTGCTCTTCCTTCACCTTCCAGTTGATGTAGTCCTCGATATCGGGATGGTCGATGTCGACGGTGACCATCTTGGCGGCGCGGCGCGTGGTGCCGCCCGACTTGATCGCGCCCGCCGCGCGGTCGCCGATCTTGAGGAAGCTCATCAGTCCCGAGGACTTGCCGCCGCCCGACAGACGCTCATCTTCGCCGCGCAGGCGCGAGAAGTTGGAGCCGGTGCCGGACCCGTACTTGAAGAGGCGTGCTTCACGAACCCACAGGTCCATGATGCCGCCTTCGTTCACCAGATCGTCCTCGACGGACTGGATGAAGCAGGCATGCGGTTGCGGATGCTCGTAGGCCGACTGCGACTGGACAAGCTGGCCGCTCTGGAAGTCGACGTAGTGATGGCCCTGCGCCGGTCCATCGATGCCGTAGGCCCAGTGCAGGCCGGTGTTGAACCATTGCGGGCTGTTGGGTGCGGCCTGCTGGGCCGCCAGCATGAAGCGCATCTCGTCGAAATAGGCGCGGGCGTCTTCTTCCGTATCGAAGTAGCCGCCCTTCCAGCCCCAGTAGGTCCAGGTGCCGGCCAGGCGGTCGAAGACTTCCTTGGCGCTCTGCTCGCCGCGGTAACGCTGTTTCTCCGGCAGCGCCTCAAGGGCGGCCTCGTCGGGGGCGCAGCGCCACAGCCAGGTCGGGACCGTGTTCTCCTCGACCGCCTTCAGGCGGGCCGGGACACCGCGCTTGCGGAAATACTTCTGGGCCAGCACGTCGCAGGCGACCTGCGACCACTGTTCCGGCACTTCGATATCCTTGGCCTGGAACACCACCGAGCCGTCCGGATTGCGGATCTCGCTGTTGGTGGTGGTGAATTTGAGGGACGCATACGCATCCTGACCCGCTTGGGTGAAACGACGTTCAATCCGCATTTCTTGTCACTCCGACGTGGAATCGCTGTCGGTTACGGTTCGAAAAGACCGCCGTGTGCCCCCAATGTTGGCGTGTCGGCTTGGCCTCCCCCCGGCCCAGCATCCTCACTAAATCCTGTGGGTGCCGCTGGGCTCGTTACAACATGTTGACCACCCGGGACTCACCCCATCAAGTCAATTGTGGCAACATGCCGTAATCCCCACTATAGGTAGATATATCAAGGGGGTAGGGACGCCCTGGAATTAACCCGTTGATTTTATTGGCAAGTGTATATTTTAACCGTTTTTTTTCAATGGGTTAGAACGACTCGAAACCCCTTTGTAACATTACGCCGGCACCGCAAAAGGCCGCGCAATAAAATATCGCTCACCGGGAATCGCGCTTCTGGATCAATGACTTGAAAATACCATGTACGGCGTCGCAAAAGCCCGGACGGCGTAAAATCAACGCTCGTTAACGATTGCCCCCGCGTCGCCCCGCGTCGCCCCCCCGGGGCGCCGCCGGACCCGCCCCGCCCAACTCCCAAAAACACGGTGAATCTGAGCGAACTGAGCGAACTCCCGCCCGCCCGGCATTCGATGCTATGTGCAGGTCCATGACCGATCATCCCCCTGAACCCGATGCCCTGCTGCCCCCTGATATGGCGGCGCGGGCCGAGCGCATCGGCGCCGAGAAGACCCGGCTGCCGTTCCAGCGGCTGATCGTGCTGGCCATCCTCGCCGGCGCCTTCATCGCCTTCGGCGCCATGCTCTCGACCATTGTCGCGACCACGGGGGCGCAGGCGATGCCCTACGGGCTGCTGCGGCTGGTCACCGGCCTGGCTTTCTCGCTGGGTCTGATCCTTGTCGTGGTCGGCGGGGCGGAACTCTTCACCGGCAACAACCTGATGGTGATGGCCTGGGCCAGCGGGTCCGTGACCACGGCCGAAGTGCTGCGGGCCTGGGCGATTGTCTATATCGGCAATCTCGTCGGCGCCGTGGCGACGGCCTTGCTGGTCTTTCTCTCCGGCTTGCACGAGCAGGGCGGCGGCGCGGTCGGCGCGCAGGCGCTGGACCTGGCGCAGCAGAAGGCGGCGCTCGATTTCGTCCCGGCGCTGGTGCGGGGCATCCTGGCCAACGTGCTGGTCTGCCTTGCGGTGTGGCTCTGCTATGGCGCGCGGTCGATCACCGACCGCATCCTCGCCCTTTCGTTGCCGGTTGCGGCGTTCGTCGCCGCCGGTTTCGAGCACTCCATCGCCAACATGTACATCCTGCCCTACGGACTGTTCGTGAAGGCGTGGGCGGCGCCGGAATTCTGGACCGCCATCGCGCAATCTTCCGACGCCTTCGCCGGCCTCACCTGGTCCGCCTTTCTCGCGAACCTGATACCGGTGACCATCGGCAATGTGATCGGCGGCGGCGTGCTGGTCGGCGCGGTCTACTGGTTCGTCTATCTGCGCCGCTCCGGCAAACCCTGATCAGCGCGGCTTTTCAGGGCGTCGCTCGTCGACATGGGCGCCGCAGAGCAGCATGTCGATCTTCTGTCCGTCCGAGGACAGCGGCAGGATGATCCGCTCGTACTTCAGATAGCGGCCGTCATGCTTGCGGTAATCCCACTGACCGTAGACCGGCTGCGCGGTGCCGATGGCCTCTTTGTATTCGTCGATGATAGCGCCGGCGACATGGTCGAGATCGATCTCATCGAGGAACCGGCCTGTCAGTTCCTGGCCATAGCGGGTCACGACCTCCGTGCCGGCGAGCCGGAAGCGGAAGCGCGGCGGGTCGCCGATCACATCCAGCAGGAAGACATGCGGCAGGCATTGCCCCATCTCTACCGGGTCGATGTCAGCGCGGGCGGGTGCCAGCCGGCCGCCCAGCTTACCCAGCCAGTAGGCATAGAGCTGCTTCAACGCCGGGTGGTGAATGTGGTTGAGCCTGTCGGCCATCGTTTCCCCGGAAATAAGCGCCGAGATTAGGCTTCGCCGAGGCCTGCCCCTTTGACGCGCATCAAGCCCAAGAGTGGCGCGAGCGGCGCCGCGCTTGTCGTGTGCCGATGATCGGCACTAATCCTTCGTCGCGCGATCCATGCACGACCGGCGTTCATGCTCCGGCTGCTGCTGGCACCGGTTCAGCCGATCGGCGCTGTTGTCCTTGGCGTGGTTGCGGTGCTCCATCATCTGGCGGTGTCCCGCCATGCCGTGCGCGCGCATGGGCGGCTTCTTCGGCGCGGCTTTCTGCTCCTGGGTGTCCGGGTGGGAATGCTGCTGTGCCAGCGTCGGTACGACCGTAACGCCGATCGCGATCGTGAAAACGGCAGCGGCGAGGATGGTGCGCATCATGGGACGGCCCTTTCCCGGGTTCGGAGGTTGATCCATGCTTCACCAGAGCATGCGCCGGTGGCCGCAGGTTTGACGCAGATCAAAATGCGCGCGGCCGTCCGGATGTTCATTGATGCCGAAGCTGCAGGATCGTTCGGTTCCGCGCGGAAGATCAGGAGTGAGGCGAGTGCAGCTGCGGATTGCCACGTTCAATCTGGAAAGCCTCGACCGGGATCCGCGGCACGGCCCGGCGCTGGAACGCCGGATCGAAGTCCTTCGCCCGCAGCTTGCAGACCTCAACGCCGACATCCTCTGCCTGCAGGAGGTCAACGCGCAGGAGCCGTCCGGTCACGGCGCGCGGACACTCGAAGCGCTCGACGAAGTGCTGGCAGGCACGCCCTACGCGACCTACGCGCGCGCGGTGACCAGCAGTTCATCGGGGAACTATCCGGCCGATCTGCACAATCTCGTCATTCTCAGCCGGTGGCCGATCGTGAGTCAGCGGCAGGTGTGGCACGAGTTTCTGCCGCCGCTGAAATACACGCCGGCAACGGCGGCCAATCATGCGGAGATCGCCGTGCGGTTCGACCGCCCGCTGCTCTACGCGGAAATCGCGTTGCCCAACGGACAGACGCTCAACCTGCTCAACCTTCATCTGAAGGCGCCGATTGCCGCGGCGATTCCGGGGCAGAAACTGTCGCCCTTCGTCTGGAAGACGACCCAGGGATGGTCGGAAGGATATTTTCTGGCCGGTCTCAAGCGAAGCGGGCAGGCCCTCGAAGCCCGTCTCCTGGTCGACGCAATTTTTGACAAGGCGCCTGATGCGCTCATCGCGGTGTGCGGCGACCTGAATGCCGAAAGCAGGGAGACACCGATCCGGATCCTGCTCGGCGACGTTCAGGATACCGGCAATCCCGCCCTCGACGGACGCCAGCTGGTTGCAGTGGAAGAGGGTGTCACCCAAGCGCGCCGGTATTCGGTGCTGCACCGGACGCGGCCTGTCCTGCTGGATCACATCCTGGTATCGCGCGCGCTGTCTTCCCATCCGCACCGTGTATCGATCCGGAACGAGACGCTCTCCGATGAAGTTCTCGACTATGTTCCGGGCGAATCTCCGGAATCCTTTCACGCCCCGATCGTCGCGGAGTTCTCGCTTCCGGATTGAATCCGGCGTTTGACCCACGTCAAAGCCCGCACCCGCGCCCGGTGACCTAATGGCGGCCGATACAACCGCCGGCCAACGGCTATGCAGGATCGGAGGGCCCCATGACCTACAAAGATATTCTCGTCTATGCCGACGGCGGAAAATCAGCGGTGGCGCGGTTCGATGTAGCCGCTGCTTTGGCCGAGGCGCATGACGCTCACCTCACGGCCCTGCATGTTTCAATTCCGCCCTATGTCCCGGCCGACCTTGGCGGCGGCATCCCTGCCGCGGTCATTGAGTGGCAGGAAGAGTTCCAGGCCGAAAAAGCCGAAGAGGCGAAGAAGGCGGTCGATGCCGCCTGCCGCCGGTCCGGCAAGACCATCGAATACCGGCTGGTGCGCGGCGATCTCAACGCGGTCGCCCTGCTGCACAGCCACTATGCCGATCTTGTGGTGCTGAGCCAGGCCGCCACCGAAGCCGACGAACAGTCACAGAGCGATGCGCTGCCCGAGGAAATCGTGCTCGGCGCGGGCCGGCCGACACTGGTCGTTCCGCGGGCGGGCACGTTCAAACAGGTCGGCCGCAATGTCCTGATTGCCTGGAGCCGCACGCGGGAGTCCGCGCGGGCGGTGCATGACGCATTGCCGATCCTCAAGAGCGCCGCCGCGGTGACGGTGATGGAAGTCAATCCGACGCTGTCCGGCCCGCGACATGTTCCCGGCGCCGATATTGCGGCGCATCTGGCGCGCCATGGCGTCAAGGCCGATGTCTCGTCGATTGCCGCCGCCGATATCGAGGTCGGCGATGCCATCCTGTCTCGCGCAGCCGATCTGGGCGCTGATCTTCTGGTGATGGGCGCTTACGGTCACTCCCGGTTTCGCGAAGTGATTCTGGGCGGCGTCACGCGCCACATCCTGGCCAACATGACGGTGCCGGTCCTGATGTCGCACTGAGGCCCGCGGGTCTTTCGGCGAACTGAGCGAACAGCTTCGGCCGGCCGCGCAGGAGGGGCAGGGTCGCGACGGGTCAGGCGACCCGGGCGAGGGGCGTTGTCCTGGACCGCTTCGGGCCGCGGTCGCATTTCACCACACAGGCGCCGCAGAGCAGCATGTCGACGGCAGTGCCGTCGGTGGAGAGCGGCAGGATGATGCGCTCGTAGCTCATGAAGCGGCCGCTGTTCTTGGTGTATTCCCAGAGGCCATGGACGGGCAGGCCGGTGTCCACCGCTTTTGCGTACTGCCCGAGGATCGCGTCGCCGACGGAGTTTAGATCGACTTCGTCGAGGAAGCGGCCGGTCAGTTCTTCGCCGAAGCGTTCCACCACTTCGGTGCCGGCAAGGCGGAAGCGGAAGCGGTGCGCGCCGGGACCGGTCGGCGGGACGACGTCCATCAGAAAGACGTGGCGGAGATAGGGCCGCATGTCGACAGGGTCGATGTCGGCGCGGGACGGGAGAAGGCGCGTGCCTTTGCGGCTTTCCCAGTAGTGATAGAGCCGCTTGAGGTCAGCGGTGAGAATATCAGCGGTGAGGAGGGTCATAAGGGTCCTGGGGGTGACGCGGCATGGCCCCCCAGCCCTGCAAGGGGCGAGGTCGTACACAAAACCGGCCGTTCTGGCTAGTCTGGTTTTTTACCGCGGCACATCCGGCATTGATGATGCGGCCTCAGGGCGCGCTGTGCCTCGCCCAAGCCTTTGCGTGGTCTCTCTAATATCGCGACTTCAGTGCCAACCGGCCTGCTCGGCCCAGAAGGTCACGATTTCGTTCAGCAACCGATCGCGGCCGTATTCGGGGCGGTCGAGATGCACATGGTGCCTGGCTCCGGCCAGCGTGATGCCGCGGGCGCGTGTCGAATTGCCGGCGTCGTTCAGGAAGGCCTCGACGTCCTCCGGCCGGCTCCAGACGTCGTGCTCGCTGCGGATGACGAGTGCCGGCGATGTGATCGAGCCCGCATCGTAAAGCCGACGGCCGCTGGCGAGATAGAAACTGTCTTCAAGCGGGCCGGTCGGACTGCGGAATTTCTTTGGCTGATGCGCGCCCGATGCCGGATCGCTGGCAAGGATCGCTTCCGCATACGCTTTGGCGATTTCGGGTTCGCGGTGGTCGGCATCCCAATGTGTGAAGAGCGACGCTTCGTCGCGCAGGAGATAGGCGCCACAATTGCGGTTGAAGCGGTGCGGCTGCGCCGGATCGGCGTTGGGCGATGACGGGCCCAGCAGCGGGTGCGAGGCCGATCCGCCATAGAGCGCATTCAGCGTGATGAGATGGCCGATGCGCTCCGGGTTGGCCGCCGCGTAAGCACCGGCCCAGGCACCGCCGGCACCCCAGCCGAACAGGGCGACCTTGCGGCTCTGCGTGCGCCGTGCCGCTTCCTGCACCACCGCATCGATATCGCGCACGACTTCGTAGCCGCGGGTCTGCGGTCGCCCGGATTTCGCATCCTGCCGCATCGTCGTGCTGCGATCGGAGCCGCCGTGATTGCGGGCGTCCATGACATACACGGCGCGGCCGGTGCGCAGCGCCAGATCGGCGGCGAGCGAGCCGCCGGCAACCGGCAGATCGAAGCTGGCGCGGCCCGGCACATGCGCGCCATGGACGAGGACCAGCGGTTCGGCCTGGGTGAAATCGCGATCGAGCGGATGCACTTCGCAGACGAAGATGCCGGCGCCATCGCTGGTGGTCACACGCAGATGCGTGCGTCGCACTTCATCGACCAGTTCGGGGTGCAGCACGATAGGAGGCTCCGGATTTTTGCGTTGTCGCGATTCGGGTACCAGGGTTTCGCCCAGCAGGTCGCGCGACGGACGCGCACGGGGCTCCGGGTGCCGCAGTTCGAGATCGGTGGGAAAAATCTCCGGCTCGATATCGATGATGCGAGCCTCCGCATCGATGATGCGCGGAGAAAGGTCGAGATCACGCGGTTCCGTGTGAAGCACCGGTTCGGCCCGCGTTTGGCCCCACCAGCCGCTGAGTATACGTCCCATGGTAGCCGAGAACGGGAAGCGAAGGCCGTGGTTCCCGGGCAATAAAATGGCGGTGCCGGAGCGCCGCGCGATCCGTGTCAGTTGCTTCCGGCCAGTGGCAAGTTGACCAGCAGATTCTGCGGCTTGAGCCGCAGCCGGTCGCCCGCATCCTTGGCGATGCCGAGATAGACCGGCCGTCCGGCAAGGTCGGCGCGCATCACGCGCGGATCGGCGAATTCGAGACGGAACAGGGCCAGCACCCGCGCCAGCCGTTCGTCCTCGACATCCATCTCGTTGTAGAGATCGTTCATGATCGTGGTGGCCTCACTGTCGAGGCCGACATGCCAGACCCAGCGCTCGTCGCTGATCTGCGCAACCGGCTGGATCTCGACCTTGATGTCGAGGAAATGCGCGATCCACGCTTCCAGCACCCGCGCCAGCGCATCGAGGCCGGGACGGCCGAAGGTGAGTTCCAGCACCGTGTCGTAGCGGTCGTCGCGGCCCCAGTAGAGGTCGCTGTTCGTCTCGTTGAGCACATCGAGTTCGATGGCGCGGGTCTGGGTCTGCGAAGTGACGAGCAGGCGGCCGAGCGACCCCAGTCCGCCGGTGGCGGCATACATCTCGACCGTCTCTTCATCGGCGACGAGCACCGAGCCATCCTGGATGGTCACGCGCTGTGTCCGGAACAGGAGTTCGCCCGCCCGGACCTGCAGCGGATCGTTCACACCCTCCAGCACCCGCCGCAGGATCACATGCGCGAGCTGGTCGATGAACAGCGGGGGAATCGGGCTCCTTGGCGGATGCAGAAAGAGGCCGAGATAGGCATCCTCCAGCGTCTCCGCGTCCAGCAGGCGTTCCCTGAAGGACAGCAGGACCGCGTAATTGTCGCGGGCGTCGGGGTCGAGGATGGCCTCGATCTCGAAATCCGGCACGTCGCGGCGGGGGTCTTCGATCAGCGCCGCATGAAGGCGCAGTTCTGCCGGGCAGGCTTCGGGGGGCGGCTTCAATTCCGGCCGCTGCAGATAGGCGCGCAGAAAGTCGTCCGTCACGGCCAGACGGGACGTGTCCGTGGGGGTCAGCAGGTGATAGCCGGAGGTGCGCCAGAAATCGGGCATCTGGGGGACAGGCATTGCCTCATTCAACGGCTCAGGGGAGGAGCCGGTTCCAGGCGCCAATCTGGACGCGCCCGCCCGCCCATGCAATAGTCCCGGCCTGTTTTTCAGCGTGGATTCATGACAATAGGAACGCGGCTTTATACGTGGTGGCGCGGCGTCGAGGTGGGCAGCGATGCCACCGGCAACCGCTATTTCCGGGACAAGACCGGCGCCACGCGCAACGACGGCAAGCGCGAAAAGCGCTGGGTCATGTATTCCGGTGAAGCCGAGGCCTCCAAAGTACCGCCGGAATGGCATGTCTGGCTGCACCATATGTCCAGTCAGCCGCCCACCGGCGAGGCAAAGCCGTCGGTCAGGCCCTGGCAAAAAGAGCACATTCCCAATCTCACGGGCTCGCCGCAGGCGTATCGCCCGCCGGGCCACGATTATCAGGGTGGACATCGCGCCCGCGCCACGGGCGACTACGAACCCTGGAATCCGAACTGAAGGCGAGTTGAACAGTCATGGGTGGTCGTACGCTTGTTGAAACCCTGATGGGTGCGGTGGTGCTGGTTGTCGCAGCATTGTTCGTGACGTTCGCCTACACCAGCACGAACGTGCGCTCCGTGCGCGGTTATGAAGTGATCGCCAAGTTCGAGCGCATCGACGGTCTCAACACCGGCACCGACGTCAAGATCTCCGGCATCAAGGTCGGTACGCTGATCGACCAGCGTCTCGATCCCGAAACGTTTCTCGCCGTGGTGCGGATGAGCATCGACAACAGCGTGAAACTGCCGATCGATACGGTGGCGCAGGTGTCGAGCGAAGGTCTGCTCGGCGGCAATTTCCTGGCGCTGGTGCCAGGCGGCGCCGATGACATCATCAAGCCCGGCGGCGAGATCCGCTACACCCAGGCGCCGGTCAATCTGGTGCAAATGCTGGGCAAGTTTATCTTCAACGCGGCCGACAGCCAGGGCAAACCGGCGGACGGCGCTACATCGCCCCGCTGACGGCGCCTTGCGCCTGCCATATTCCCTGTCTAGTCACACGCCCATGAACCGCTGGTCGTCTTCGATCGTCGCGTTGTGCTGCCTTGCCGGTCCGGCGGCGGGACAATCGCCGGAGCCGCCGGGCGCATCGCGCTGGATGGCGCCGGCGCCGACGGCCGTGCTGCAGACGCTGGACAAGATCACGGGACGGGTGCGGACTGCCGAGACCCCGATCGAGCAGACGCTGCGCTTCGGCACGCTCGATATCATGGTGCGCGCGTGCCGCAAGAAGCCGCCCGAGGAAACGCCGGAGAGCGCCGCGTTCATCGAAATCCGTGAAGTGAAGCCGGGCGAGACGCCGCGCACGCTCTTCACCGGCTGGATGTTCGCCTCATCGCCCGCCATTTCGGCGCTTGAGCATCCCGTCTATGACGTGTGGGTCATCGACTGTAAGGCTGCGGCGCGCTAGAGCGCGCCACCGAATCGTCTGATTAAGTAGCCGTTTCAAGATGCTGGTGAGAACCAGGGGCCGCTCGCACGCGTCCGCTGGAACGCTCGCTTCGCATTTATGCGCGGCTGCCACGCAAGACTTGGCACAGGGCTTGCGACCCTTCCGGATGGCATGAGCCACCTGGAATTGCAGAACGTCGCCAAGCACTACGACGGAACGCCTGTCGTCCGTGATTTTTCCATCGC
The DNA here is from genome assembly GCA_965279355.1 of Alphaproteobacteria bacterium. GTDB lineage: Bacteria > Pseudomonadota > Alphaproteobacteria > CACIAM-22H2 > CACIAM-22H2. Next base: position 4,422,951 of record OZ257155.1, read on the forward strand.
GGTTGAACGCGGCCAGTTCGTCAGCCTGCTGGGGCCGTCCGGCTGCGGCAAGACCACGACGCTGCGCATGGTTGCGGGATTCGTCGAGCCGAACGGCGGTTCGATCCGCCTGGCCGGACGCCTCATCGATCGCGATCCGCCATACCGGCGGAATATTGGCATGGTGTTCCAGAGCTACGCCCTGTTTCCCCATATGACGGTCGCCGGCAACGTCGCCTTCGGCCTGAAGATGCGCCATCTGGATCGTGTCGAGCGCGATCGGGCCGTCGTGGACGCGCTTGAGATGGTCGGGCTGGGGAAATACGGAGAGCGCTATCCCGCCCAGCTGTCCGGCGGCCAGCAGCAGCGCGTGGCGATTGCCCGCGCGCTGGTGATCAGGCCGGAGATCCTGCTGCTCGACGAGCCGCTCAGCAATCTCGATGCCGGTCTGCGCGCCGAGATGCGCGGCGAGATCCGCGGCCTGCAGCAGAAGCTCGGCATCACGACGCTGTTCGTGACGCACGACCAGGAAGAAGCGCTCAGCATGAGCGACCGCGTGGCGGTGATGGCCGGCGGCGAGCTGGTCGAAGACGCGCCGCCGCGCGAACTATCGGAGCGGCCGCGACGGCTGTTCACGGCATCGTTTCTCGGCGTTCGCACGGTGCTGAAAGGCCACGTTGACGGCACTGGCCCGGATCGGCGCTTTGTCACGGAGACAGGCCTGATATCCCGGCTGCTGCCGGACACGCCGGTTGGCGCCAATCATCTGGTCTTGCGGGCGTCGCGCCTCTGTGTCGCGCATGCTGACGGACCGTCGCGCGACGCTGTCTTCGCCGCCCGCGGCACCGTCAGCGCTCTCGTCTATGTCGGCGACACGGTCGAGCTGTGGGTCCAGGCCGGGACGGCCGCGATCCGGGTCATCCGGCCGTCGTCCGAAAGCTTGCCCGCGCGCGGCGACCTCGTCGTCGTGACCGGCGGGGTTGAGGCCGTCACTTATCTTTTCGAACCTTTCAACTGAAGGAGCGCGATATGAGCCACAGCAATTCGAGGATTTCGCGACGCCGCTTTGGCGGTCTGGCCCTGGCCGGCGGTGCCGCCCTTGCGGCCCCGACCATTATCACGCGGTCGGCGGTCGCCCAGATCAAGCGCGGCGACGAGCTGACCGTCGGCATCTGGGGCGGGGCGCAGGAGCGCATCACCCGCGAGCACTGCGCCAAGCCGCTCGAGGACAAATACGGCGTGAAGATCAATTTCGTGCTCGGCGGCACGCCGGATCGCCGGGCCCGCGCCTATGCCGAGCGCGGCCGGCCGAGTTTCGACATCGTCTATCTCAACATCTTCGAGAGCCGCCAGGCTGTGAAGGACGGCGTCACGCAGGCGCCGACCAACGCCATCCCCAATGCCGCCAATCTCTACGACATCGCCAAGCTTGGCGGTTACGGCGTGGCGTTCAACCCCGTGACGATTGTCTATGACAAAACGAAGGTCACGACACCGATCACGTCGTGGAAGGATTTGTGGAAGCCGGAATTCAAGGGCCGCATCGCCTGGCCGTCTTATCCCGGCGCGCAGGGCACTGCAGCACTCGCCATCGCCGCGCGGATATGGGGCGGCAACGAGCAGAATATCGATGTCGGGTTCAAGAAGATCGCCGAGCTCAAGCCGTTCGCCGCGATCCAGGGCAGCCAGGACCAGCTCTACACCATGTTCGATCAGGGCGTGTGCGATCTCTCCGTCGAGTTCGGCAGCATCACGCGCTCCTATGCCGAAGGGCGCAATCCCAAGATCGAGATCGCCAATCCGGTCGAGGGGCAGGTGATTGCCATGAACGTCGCCTGCATCACCGTCGGCACGCAGAACCAGAAGCTCGCCGAGGAGTGGATCAACCTGCATCTCGCGGCACCGTGCCAGCTCGCCTATGCCCAGCAGATCTACTACAGCCCGACGGTCAAGACGCTGCCGATGGCCGACGATCTGAAGGCAAAGCTGATCATCGGCGAACAGGTCGGCAAGCTTGTCGATCTCGACTGGGATCTCATCATCAAGAACCAGTCGGCCTGGACGCAGCGCTTCAACCGCGAGATCGCGGGGTGAGCGGAGCCGTCGCGGCACACGGGGCGGCGACGGACAGCGGCGCGCAGGCCGGGCCGGGGCCTGCGTCGCCGGGCGCGTCATGGTGGGGTCCATCGCTCGTCACGCCGCTTGGGTTGTGGTTGCTGGCGGCTTTCGCGGTGCCGCTCGCCGTGGTTTTCCTGCTGAGCGTCCAGGAGAGCGGCGACATGTTCGCGCCGCTGTCGCTGGTGCCGTCTGGCGAGCAGTTCGCGCATCTGACCGGCGACCTCTACTACGTCGGGATTTTCGTCAAGACGCTGCTGCTGGGCGCCGCCGTGACGGTCGGCTGCGCTGTGTTCGGTTATCCGGTGGCGCTATGGCTGGTGCGGCTGTCGCCGCGCTGGCGTGCGGTCGGCATGGCGCTGGTGCTTGTGCCGCTGCTCACCAATGTCGTGGTGCGCAGCCTCGGCATCCTGCTGGTGCTGGCGCCGGGCGGGATCGTCGCCGGAGTCATCGGTTTCCTCGGCATCGATCCGCCGAAGCTGCAGTTCACCTGGTTCGCGGTCTGGCTGGCGCTGGTGCAGGTCTTCCTGCCGTATCAGGTCCTGTCGCTCTATGACTCGCTGCAGGCGATCGACCATCGCATCGACGAGGCGGCAGCCAGCCTTGGGGTGCCGCCGGTGCGCCGCTTCTTCACGGTCACGCTGCCGCTGTCGCTCGGTGGATTGCGATCCGGCGTCGTGATCGTGTTCCTGCTGTCCTCGACGGCCTATGTCAGTGCGAGCCTGCTGGGCGGCAAGAAAGTCTGGGTCAGCGGCATGATCGTGTTTGAGGAGTCGCTGCATCTCCTCAACTATCCGCTCGCTGCCGCGCTCGCAGTACTGATGCTGGTCGCATCGGTCCTGGGGACGATCTGGATCAATCGCTCGTTTAACCGCGCCACGCCATGGACGGCGATGAAGCCGCGCAGGCCGGTCTGGCAGCCGCCGGAACTGCCGCGGCGGATCAAGGTTGCGTTCTGGACCATGGTCGAGCTGATCGGCCGGCCGGCCGGCGTGCTGCTGCTGGTGCTGGCGCTTGCCCTGCTGCTGTTTCCGATGGTGCTGGTGATCGTCAGTTCGGTCAATGATAGCCCGCAGGCGACCGTCGCGGCGTTTCTGGGCTTTACCTGGAAATGGTACGGGCTGATCTTCGATAACCAGCGCTATATCGGCGCCTTCTGGCTGTCGATGCAGCTGGCCTTTGCGGCGGTGCTGGTGGCGCTGGCGCTGAGTCTGCCGGCGGCGTTTGCGCTGGTACGCCATCGTCTGCCCGGCCGCGAACTGGTGGCTGCCGGCCTGACATTGCCTCTGGCCCTGCCGGGGATTGCGCTTGGGCTGGGGATGCTGAAGCTGCTTCAGTGGTTCGTCGCAATTCCCCCCTTCATCGGCCTGCTTGCAGTGCATGTTGTGCTGATCGCGCCATTCACGCTGACGATGCTGCGCACCACGGTCGCGCAGCTAGACCGTTCGCTGGAAGATGCAGCCGCGGGCTTGGGGGCCGGGCCGTTGCAGCGCCTGATCTATATCGTAATGCCGCAGCTTGCGCCGGGCGTGCTTGTGGCAGGCGTCATCGGCTTTCTGATTTCCTTCGGCGAAGTCACAGTTACCGCGTTCCTGACCACGGCGCGCTACCAGACGTTGCCCGTGCGGATCTACGCCGAGGCGACGTTCAGTCTTGAGAATACCGTCAACGCGGTCAGCACTTTGATCATTCTGGTGACGGTCGCTCTGCTGATCGTCATCAACCGCTTTGTCCGGCTCGACCGCGTCTGGCATCGATGAGGATGCGCTGTCCCGCCTATGGTGCGTGGGTCATCGACTGCAGGATCGATAGTCCTTCGGGATCGAGATCGCGATAGAAGCGGGCTTCGGTGAGCAGCGCCTCTTCCAGGCGTTTGCGATAGACCCGCCTTGGAATCTCGATGGCGCCGAACCGCGAGAGATGCGCGGTGACGAACTGGGTATCCAGCAGGACGTAACCACCCCGCCGCAGCCTTGCCACCAGATGGACAAGCGCCACCTTGCTGGCATCCGTCGCGCAGCTGAACATGCTTTCACCGAAGAACGCGCCGCCGAGAGAGACGCCGTAGAGCCCGCCGACCAGTTCGCCGTCGCGCCAGGTCTCGATGCTGTGCGCGGCGCCCTGCATGTGCAGCTGCCGGTAAAGCCGGATGATTTCCGTGTTGATCCAGGTCGATTTGCGCGCGGTCGTGCGCGCGGCGCAGCCCGCCATGACCGCGGCAAAAGCCTGATCGGCGGTCACCTCATACGTACCCTGCCGGACCGTCTTTTGCAGACTGCGCGATACGTGGAATGTGTCGAGCGGCAGGATGCCGCGCCGCTCCGGATCGACCCAGAACAACTCCGGATCTTCGGCGCTTTCCGCCATGGGAAAGAGCCCGGTCGCGTAGGCACGCAGCAGAAGGTCCGGCGTGAGGCCGCTCATTCTTCGATTATGTCGTGTTAAGCGCGGATCGGCGAGAGGCCTGATGTCCGGTTGCGCCGGTTCAGAAAAAAGAAACGCCAGCCTCGGGGGAGGAGGCTGGCGTTGGGAAGCCCTGCGCAGGGGGAGGAGTGCAAGGCCTCGTGGTTGGTTAGGCTGCCCTGATCCTGGCGATGAAGCCTTCGACCTGCTGACGCAGGGTCTCCGACTGCTTGGACAGTTCGCCGGCCGAGCCCAGAACCTGGGTCGACGCGGCGCCGGTGTCGTTGGCGGCCTTGGTGACGCCGACGATGTTGGACGAGACTTCCGCCGTGCCGGCCGAGGCCTGCTGCACGTTGCGGGCGATCTCCTGCGTCGCCGCACCCTGCTCCTCGACCGCCGAGGCGATGGTCGTGGCGATCTCGTTGATCCGGCCGATGGTCTGGCCGATCCCCTGAACCGCCGTCACCGAGCGACCCGTCGCGGCCTGCATCTCGGCAATCTTGCTGCTGATCTCCTCGGTCGCCTTGGCCGTCTGGCTGGCCAGGTTCTTGACCTCGGAGGCCACCACCGCGAAGCCCTTGCCGGCTTCCCCGGCGCGGGCGGCTTCGATGGTCGCATTCAGGGCCAGAAGGTTGGTCTGGCCCGCGATGTCGTTGATCAGCTTCACCACGTCGCCGATCTTCTGGGCCGCTTCCGACAGACCCTGGATTTCGGTGTTGGTGCGTTCGGCGTCCGCCACCGCCTGACCGGAAATACGGGTGCTTTCCGTCACCTGACGGCTGATCTCGGTGATCGAGGACGACAGCTCTTCGGCCGCCGAGGCGACCGTCTGCACGTTGGTCGAGGCCTGCTCGGAAGCCGCGGCAACCGCCGTCGACTGCCGCTGGGTCTCTTCCGCCGTGGCCGACATCGACTGCGCCGTGGACTGCAGTTCGGTCGACGCCGAGGACACGATCTGGACCACGCCCTTGACCGAGCTCTCGAACTCGTCGGCCATCTTGTTCATGGCCGCCTTCTTCTCGATCTCGGCGCGCTTCTTCTGCTCTTCCTGATCGGAACGCAGGCGGTCGGCTTCGATCATGTTGTCCTTGAAGACCTGGACCGCGCCCGCCATCGTGCCGATCTCGTCCTTGTTGTCGGTCGCGGGAATGACGGTCTGCGTATCGCCGGAGGCAAGCTTCCGCATGGCGTCGGTCATGGCCTTGACAGGCCGGGTAATCGATCGGGCCAGCCACCACGCGAGTAGTGTCGAAAAGAACAGGGTTGCGATGCTGACGATCAGAATCTCCAGGAACGACCGATAGGCTCCGTCCGATTTGACGCCGGTCGAGCGACCGAGGTCTTCGGCCAGCCGATTCTCGACGATCTTCATTATGTCGATCCGCGCCGTCGTCGCCTTAAACCAGTCGGTGCCGCTGGCACCCTCCAGCTTGTTCGCGGCGCCGGTTTTCATCGCGATGCCGCGCATCCGGTCAACGTCGGTGACGGCTGCCCCCTGGACTGTCCGGCTGGCAAAATCCTTCTGCTCGGGTGTGGCAAAGGCCTCAAAGTTCGCCACCAGCGATAGCTGCTCGGCGCCAATGCCGGCAAAAGCGGAAAACTGCGGGATCGTGAACTGGCCCGCGGCGAATCCCACGGCACCGGTTGCACGCTCTTGCCCCGCTTTCTCCTTGGCCATCGTATAGCTGTAATAGGAATTGAACGCGGCGGTCACTTCCGGATCGCGGGAATCTTTGGCCACTTCACGCAGGACATTGAGGAAGCGCGCAATGGTTGCCGTGAAAAATGCGTTCGATTCGGGACCTTTGATGCGCTGCGCGGAGATCTCATCGCGCGTGGCATTGAGCTGCTTCAGGGCGGTGAGGCCGCCGTCGATCATGCGCTGGACGCCGGCGCTTTGTGCCTTCAGGTCGAACTGCTTGAGGCTTTCGTCGAGTGCGGCGATGCGTTCTGATGTCAGGTTCCGCTGGCCCGGGATTTCTCCTCCCATCTGCTGTCCGCCGCTGTTCAGAAAGACGGCCGACATGCCACGCTCTTTCTGAAGCTCATGGACGAGATTTCCGATCTGGACTGAAATTTTCGTCACGTCGCGGAACTGGCCCATGCTCGTCGCAATGTCGCGCTCAATCGAGACGAGCGACGTGGCGAGGGCGGCGACGGCCAGCAGGGGAAACGCGACGGCGACGGCAAGGCGGATGCCGAGACGGGCGTCACGCGTGAAAAAGCGAATAGGGTTGAAGTTCATGGCGATCCTCCTCGGAACAACTCGTTGACCACTAGACGTTTAGATAATGGCGTTGGTGTTCGTGTTGCCGACAGGATGCCGGTCGTCAAATAGTAGGCGTGGCGGCAAGACCGCATTATCAAACGAAAGTGTTACGCGCGCTTTTTCGGGGGAGGGGCACCCGAAGCAGGTTAACCCTGCCGGGGCACGGGAATCTTGAGAACGGGCCGCCTAGCAGCCTCGTTTCAAAGTCCCGGTCCAGGTGATCTTGCTGTCACCGGAGACGATGGTCAGGGCGATGGCATCCATGGCTGCGTCGGGTGTCAGGGCCATCCGATAGGCGTTGTTGCCTTTGTAGACGAAGCTCGTGCCGTCCTGCTGAAAGTTGCGCTGCATCGTCAGCATGGACGATTTTTTCTCAGGCCCCGCACCGAACGCGATCTGGGCACGGAGCGTGCCGCCCTGATCCTGCTCGACCGCGACGCAGATCTCGCGATTGAAATCGCTGGATGAGGTTGCCGACGCATAGGTGCCGGACCACAGGCCCATCGGCTTGCCCGGTGCTGCGTCGGGGTCGGGGCCCTTGGGATTAGCTAACAGGAACCGCGGGGCCGGCGAGGGTGATGGACACTGTGTCTCGCCCGCGTCCGGTGCCTTCCCGGGATCGAAGAACCGGATGAGGCAGGGGCCATACCAGCGCCTGAACTGCTCCGTCGCCGCGACGCCATGGCCACGAACTGGCATCGTCGCATCGAGATGGACGAAGCTGGCGGAGGTCTTGCGCAGGGCCGCCCGGATCAGGGCCGACGGTTCGTTGAAGCCCTGGCACTCGTCGCCGTCCGCCATGACCACGTTGATGCGCGGCGCCTTCGCGGCCTCGATCGCGTCGGTGAGAATCCTCTGCAGATTGTCGGAGATACGCGCGCTGCTGAATCCGGCATTGGGACCGCAGGCGTCCGAACCGTGGCCGGGCCCGAATGCCATGACGCCGAACAGCTGGTCCGTCCGCGCCGAGGCTTCCAGCGAAATGGCGCCGCCGTATGACTGACCGGCGGCGATCACATGGCGATAGCCATCTGTTCTTGCCTTGGCGATCCGCTGAACCAGATGCGAGACATGCCGGGTGCCGCTGGCCGACCATCCGGCTTCGTGCAGGTTATTGCGCTGGATTTTGACGACATCCCAGCCGTCGCGGGCAAAGTCGCGGATGACCTCGGGTGGCGGGACGTGCCATTGCTGGTTCTTGCCGGAGACGCCATGGCTCCAGAGAATGACTCCCTTGGCCTTGTCGGCACCGGCATAGGGCGATGTCTTGAATGCCGGCTCTTCCCAGTAGGCGGTGAAATCGGAGGGCGGCGGGCTGTAGGGCTGGCCGTATCCGACGACCGGCAAAACAGCCAGCAGCACGCCCGCGAAGACGGAGTTGCGCATCTTTCCCCCAACAGCCGGGGGAAGCTAACCGCGAATTATTCCAGATGACAAGCGGATGAGAGGGCGGTGCGGCCGCTCGTTCCAACGGGCCGATCAGGCTTTGCCGCCGCCGAGGTAGCGTTCGAGCCAGTGAATGTCGTAGGCGCCGTCGATGAAGGCGGGCTCGCGAACGAGGCGACGGTGCAGCGGCAGGGTCGTGTCGATGCCGACGATGACGAATTCATCGAGGGCGCGGCGCAGCCGCATCAGGCACTCGTTCCGCGAGCTGCCATGGACGATCAGCTTGGCCACCATGCTGTCGTAATGCGGCGGGACCCTGTATCCGGCATAAAGCGCTGAATCGACGCGCACGCCCAGGCCGCCCGGCGCGTGATAGAAATCGATCTTTCCGGGTGATGGCCGGAAGGTCTCCGGGTCTTCCGCGTTGATCCGGCACTCGATGGCATGGCCGTTGAAGCGGATGTTCTCCTGCTTGAACGGCAGCACGCCGCCGGCGGCAATCTTGATCTGCTCGCGCACGATATCGAGGCCGCAGACCATCTCGGTCACCGGATGCTCGACTTGCAGGCGCGTGTTCATCTCGATGAAGTAGAACTTGCCGTCCTCGTAGAGGAACTCGATGGTGCCGGCGTTGCGATAGCCGAGCCTGGCGATGGCCGAGCGGACGACTTCGCCGATGCTGGCGCGCTGTTCGGCGTTCAGCGCCGCCGAGGGGCTTTCTTCCAGGACCTTCTGATGCCGGCGCTGCAGCGAGCAGTCGCGCTCGCCCAGATGAACCGCGTTGCCGTGCGCGTCGGCCAGCACCTGGAGTTCGATATGCCGGGGGTGGCTGAGATATTTCTCGATATAGACCTGGTCGTTGCCGAAGGCGGCGCCGGCCTCGGACTTCGCCATGCGCAGCGCTTCGCCGAGTTCGCCGTCGTTGCGGGCGACCTTCATACCGCGGCCGCCACCGCCGGCGGTCGCCTTGATGAGGACCGGATAGCCGATCTCGTTGGCGAGCTTGATTCCCGCCTCGGCATCGCCGATCGGGCCCTCCGAGCCTGGAACGACCGGAATGCCGAGCGCCTTGGCGGTCTGCTTGGCGGTGATCTTGTCGCCCATGGTGCGGATATGATCCGGCGTCGGGCCGATGAAGGCGAAGCCGTGCTCTTCGACCATGGCGGCGAAATCGGCATTCTCGGAAAGGAAGCCATAGCCGGGATGGATCGCATCGGCGCCGCTGATCGTCGCCGCGGAGATGATGGCCGCCGCGTTCAGATAGCTGTCGCGGGCGGCGGGCGGGCCGATGCAGACGGTCTCGTCGGCCAGGCGCACATGCATGGCGTCGGCGTCGGCGGTTGAATGGACCGCGACCGTCTGGATGCCGAGCTCGTGGCAGGCGCGATGAATCCTGAGCGCGATCTCTCCGCGATTGGCAATCAGGACCTTCTCGAACATAAGCGGGGCTATGTCCGGCTTTATTCGATGACGAGCAGCGGCTCGCCGTATTCGACGGGCGTGCCGTTGGCGACCATGATCTGCGTAACCGTCCCGCCCTTGGGCGCCTTGATCGCGTTCATCACCTTCATGGCTTCGATGATGACGACTGTCTGGCCCTGATTGACCTTGTCGCCGACCTTCACGAAATGAGCGGCGCCGGGTTCGGGTGCCAGATAGGCGGTGCCGACCATCGGGGCGATGACCGCGCCGGCGGGTGCGCCGCCGGCTGTTGGAGCGACGGCAACCGTTCCGGCGGCCATAACGGCCGGGGCCGCCGGCGCTGCCGGCGCGATGGTGCCCGGACGGGCAACGCGGATGCGGCGCTCGCCTTCGGCATATTCGATTTCGCCAAGGCCGGTTTCGTTGAGAAGCTCGGCGAGCTGGCGGATGAGAGCGGGATCGACCGACAGTTTATTGGCCATTTGCCTTGTCGCTTGCGATGAGATCGGCGAGTGCCTCAAGCCCGAACAGGTAGCCCTGGAGCCCGAGACCACAGATGACGCCGCGCGCGGCACGGCTGATATAGGAATGATGACGGAATTCTTCGCGCGCGAAAATGTTCGAGAGATGCACCTCGATCACCGGCAGCTCGCTGACGACCAGCGCATCGAAGAGCGCGACGGAGGTATGCGTGTAGGCGCCGGCATTGATGATGATGCCTTCGGCGGTGTCCCGCGCCTCATGGATCCAGCCGATCAGTTCGCTCTCGCTATTGCTCTGCCGGAATTCGATATCGAGGCTGAGCTCCGCGGCGCGTTCCTGACAGGCCGCCTCGATATCGCCAAGGGTCGCGCGGCCATAAATCTCGGGCTGGCGCACGCCAAGCAGATTCAGATTGGGTCCGTTCAGGACGAGGATGAGAGGCCGGGCAGCCACTGTCGCGGACTTTCGGATCGTTGCGATGCGGCCCTTATAGCACGCGCCGGGAGTCGCGCAATTCCCCGGCACCGCGGGTGAGGGGGCTCCAGACAGCCGGTCTTCATCGTCGGTTTAAGACCGCCCGGGCTGAATATCTCGTGGCGCCACGGCGCTTATCCGCCATGAAATTGCTATAGATTAGATCAGTGAGGTACGCGCGGTTCCTGCCTATGATTACGTCGTCCAACGCAGGAGATTATCGTGCGAGATCGGATACACAGGCCCTTCAGGAGATGTGCGTCATCTCCCGGACACCCCAAGCCTCAGAACGCGTGGCGCTTCGTTCTTCGCAACGGGAAGCCGGTTTGAATTAAGGGGCGAGCGCGATGTGCGCTCGCCGCTTCTTTCCGGGCGAACCTTCCGCAGACTGGAACGGCGTTCGGCTTCGGCCAGAGGCATCTCCCCCGCAATCCGGGTTCGCTGGCGTCAGGCACGCCGCGCGGAACCGAGCTGTAACTAAAGGCATGCGCGTTTCGGTGCAGGCAGGCGCGCCCTTATGCGCGCGCGTTGCCGCCGAGACGGCTGAGCCGGCAGCGATTCCCTGGTGCTTTGACGGGGTCTGGTCGCTGCGCGTGGTGGGTCGCGCAGCGGCCGATTGCCCGCGCGGGGGATGTTTGGACACGAGTTTCGGAAGAGCTGGAATGGTAGATCAATTGAAGTCTGTGCCTGAAGATCCGACATTCGTGCGCCTGAACCGGCCGCTTGAGCTTGAATACTGGTGCGAGCGATTTTCGGCGACGCCACAAGCGCTGGGAGAGGCCGTCATCCACGTCGGATCCTCCAGTACGAAGATTTCGTCCTACCTAAATCCCATCGCAAGTCCCGCCGGGCTTCGGGCGCCCAAATCCAATGGCCGCCGGGTATGGGGCCGGATTATCGGGGCCGGTGTTTTTTTTGCGTCCTGCCTGGTCGCGTTAGCGGTATTTGCGTTTGTTTCAACGGAGTTGCCAGTGAATTTTGACTGGAGGGCGACGCCGTGATGCATTCCCCCGCGAAAGCCGGGCTTGCGACACACCGTCCGATACCAAGCGACGCACCGGAACGGGCGCGGAGCTTCTCGGCCGCTTATCCGGCCGCGCTCATCGGCAGCGCCCTTGTTACGCTGTGCCTGTTCTGGATCGGCCTTTTGCTTCTCGATGATCGGCGCGTTCTGCCGCCCCCGCAACTGGCAAACAATCTCTGCGTCGACCAGAAGCTGCATTACCTTCGGGAGAATCCGGTCAATCCGCCCGACGTGCTTGCGGTTGGCTCCTCTGTGACGTGGCGGGGTTTCGACGGCGACGCCGTAACCAATGCGACGGGCGGCCGCGCGGCGACACTCAACGGCGCCTTTTGTGGCCTGAAGCTGAACCAGACCGTCTTTACTGCCCGTTACTATCTGGAGCGTTATCCGCACATCCGGGACGTCGTTACGATTATCGCGCCGCAGGACGCCGCAGAGTGCGGCAAGACTGATGCGCAGGTCTTCGATGCCGCCGATGTCGATCGCTATGTTTATGCCGGTGGCTGGGACTTTCTCTTTTATCTGAAATATTTCGACCCGTTCAATTTCATCAAGAATGTGGCGATCCTCAGCGAGTTGAAGGGCGGCGCGCTGCCGCTCGATGCCATGAAATTCGACCGGTACGGGGGCGCGCTGCTCGATACCCGTCTCAGTCAGCCTGATCTTGTGTACGGAAAACTGCCGCCGCTCGATCAAGCATGCTTTGCGGCTCTTCGTGAACTGGCGACTGACCTCAGCGACGCCGGCAAACGTCTGATCGTCGTGACAATGCCGATTCATCCGCTGTGGATCGAGAAATACGACCCGACCCAGGCTGTGCTGTCTGACCTGGCGAGCAATATACGGTCTGCGCTCGCAGGAACTTCGGCCGTCTTCTGGAACGCCGACAAATCGTTCGCTATGGCGCCGGAGAGCTTTATCGACGCGATCCACATTCGTCGTTCGGCGGCGCAGCACTTTTCCCGCGCTCTTGTCAGCGAAACCGGCCTCGGTCAGGTGGCCGGGCGGCCCAACGGGAATTAGCTGTCATGCTGTTCAATTCGTCGACATTCATTCTCTATTTTCTGCCGATCTGTCTTGCCGGGTTTTACCTGCTGGGCATCGCCGGGCGACCGCGGTACGCGCTGGGCTGGCTGACATTGATGTCATTTGTGTTCTACGGGTGGTGGAACCTGTGGTCGGTGCCGCTGCTGGTCGGCTCGATCCTGTTCAATTTCGAAGTCGGCCGGCGTCTGGCGCGGAACAAATCCCGGCGTCTGTTTATCGCAGGCGTCGCCGCGAATGTGCTCTTGCTGGGATACTTCAAATACACCGGTTTCGTCGGCACGTCGGTTGCCGGCCTTCTGGGTCTCGACTGGCAGGCGCCGGAGATCGTCCTGCCGTTGGCGATCTCCTTTTTCACGTTCCAGCAGATTGCCTTCCTGGCCGACAGCTATGACGGCGTGGCGGAAGAGCCGAAGCTGCTGAACTACAGCCTCTTCATCACTTTTTTCCCGCATCTCATCGCCGGCCCGATCACGCATCACCGCGAGATGATTCCGCAATTTGACGAGCCGCGGATATTCAAGCCCAGGCTGGATCTCTTCTCGCTCGGCGTGACCGTGTTCCTGGTTGGCCTGTTCAAGAAAGTGGTCATCGCCGATGGAATCGCTCTCTACGCGCGGCCGGTGTTCGAGGCTGCGGCACACGGAGTGGAGCCGACGCTGCTGGAAGCGTGGGGCGGGGCGCTCGCATACGCAATGCAGATGTATTTCGATTTCTCCGGCTATTCCGACATGGCGGTCGGGCTCGGCCTGCTGTTCGGCATCAGCCTGCCGCTGAACTTTGCGTCGCCGTACAAGGCGGCCAGCATCATCGAATTCTGGCAGCGCTGGCATATGACCCTGACGCGCTTCCTGACCGCGTACATCTACAACCCGATTGTGCTGTCATTGACCCGGCGCCGCGTCATGGCCCGCAAGCCGGTGTTGCGCCCCGGTGGCCGCACCAGTCTCTCCGCCTTCGCCATGCTGGTGGCGCTGCCGACCATCGTCACGATGTTCATTTCAGGGTTCTGGCACGGCGCCGGCTGGCAATACATCGTCTTCGGGCTGCTGCATGGCGGATTCCTTACCGTCAATCACGGCTGGCGCATGCTGAAAGCGCGATGGCATTGGCCCGATGCGCGGCCGCTGTCCGTCCGTCACGCGGCCAGCGTGCTCCTCACCTTCCTGTGCGCAACCGTGGCGCTGGTGTTTTTCCGCTCGGCGGATGTGAGCAGCGGCATGCGCATTATCTATGGAATGATCGGAGCGAACGGTGTGGTCTTTCCTGAAACGTTCGAGCATTACGCGATCGGCCGCGCGCTTACGGATCTGTTCGGGGTCGAGAGAGGTCCGATGGATCTGTTCTGGGTGCGCGAGTTCATCTGGCTTCCGATCCTGTTCTGGATCGTGTGGTTCATGCCGAATGTCGAGCAGTGGATGCGCCATTATCGGACCGCGCTGACACCTAAATTGCGCGCAATCTGGTACGACGCCCGCGGATTCGCGGGGACGCCGGTGGCCGCATGGCATCCGACCGTCGCGTGCGGCGCAATTGTCGGCGTCATCGGCGTGGTGGCTCTGCTGCGCACCTTCTCCAGCGCGCCGACCGAATTTCTCTATTTCCAGTTCTAGGGCGGCGCATGACGGACCTCGACTGGCTTCCAACTCATCCGAAACTGGGCGACGCCATCACGCGCGCGCGGACCCTGGCGACGGCCGATGACCGCCTGCGTGAGGCGATCCACCTGTCCGGCTTCCGGCGCGACAGTCTCGCGACGATGCGCCTCGACAAGCTGGCCGATGCCGCGCTGCGCGAAGGAGCGATGGTGGATGGGATGCAACGGCGGCGGCTGGCGATCCTCGGGTCGTCAACCGTCGATCACCTGATCCCGGCGATCCGGATTGCGGCACTTGGACGGCGGCTGGTGCTGGATGTGACGGCCGCGCCTTACGGCCAGTACCGGCAGGTTATTCTCGAAGCAGCCTCGCCGCTTGAGGGAGCGCCGCCCGATTTCATTCTGTTCATGCTCGATGAAGCCTCTGTGCTGCCGCCGGTCGCGGTCGGCGCTACAGAACAAGAGGCCGCCACCGCCATCCAGACCGCCGTGGACGGTCAGGTCGCGCTGTGGCGCAAGGCACGGGCGCGCTTTGGCGCGATGGTAATCCAGCAGACCGTACTCAACACGCGCCTGTCGTTGTTCGGCAGCTTCGATGCGATGGTTCCCGGATCGCCGGCGACCCTCATCGATCGGCTGAACCGCGCCCTGACGGCGGCCGCCCGCAGCGAAGGCGTGCTCGTTATCGATATCGAGCGCGCGGCGGCGCAAGCGGGCCGGGCGGACTGGCATGATCCCGTGCGCTGGCATCAGGCCAAACAGGCCGTCGGGCCCGTGGTCACGCCGCTCTACGGAGATTTCGTCGCGCGTGTGATTGCGGCTGCCTGCGGTCTGTCCCGCAAGTGTCTGGTTCTCGATCTCGACAACACGCTCTGGGGCGGGGTGATCGGCGATGACGGGATAGAGGGAATCGTGCTGGGGCAGGGAAGCGCTGCCGGCGAAGCCTATCTGTCGTTCCAGATGTATGCGGCAGCGCTTGCCGATCGCGGCATCGTTCTGGCGCTGTGCTCGAAGAACGATCCCGACGTTGTCGAGGCGGCTTTCCGGGATCATCCCGAGATGCATCTCAAGCGCGAGCGGATCGCTGCCGCCGCCGTGAACTGGAAGGACAAGGCGAGCAATCTGCGCGAACTTGCACAGACCCTCGATCTCGGTCTCGAATCCTTCGTCTTTGCCGACGATAATCCGGCCGAACGCGACATCGTGCGGCGCGAATTGCCCATGGTCGCGGTGCCGGAGCTGCCGGAAGACGTCGCGCACTATGCCGGCATGATCGCGCGGGCCGGCTATTTCGAGGCTGTCGCCTTCACGGCCGAGGACTGCGCCCGCGCCGAGCAATACGCCCAGAATGCCCGCCGCAAAGAGGTGCTGGCCACGGCGACGGACATGGACGGGTTCCTCAAGAGTCTTGAGATGGAACTGGAGGCCAAGGCGCCCGGCAGCAGCGAACTGGCGCGTGTCACCCAGCTCATCAACAAGTCCAACCAGTTCAATCTGACCACCCGGCGCTATACGGCGGAGGAAATCGAGCGCGCGGCGAAAGACCCGGATGTCCTGGTCCGCCGTTTTCGCCTCGTCGACAAGTTCGGCGACAATGGCCTGATCGCCGTGATCATCGCGCGGCCGTGCCAGAAGAACGCGAAAGCGCTCGCCGTCGATACCTGGCTGATGAGCTGTCGCGTTCTGGGCCGCGGGGTAGAGCAGGCCTGTCTCGGCGTGCTGGCGAAAGCGGCGGCTGAGCGCGGCGCAGAGGCGCTGATCGGTGAATATCGCCCGACCCCCCGCAACGGCATGGTGCGCGATCACTACAGGCGGCTTGGCTTCGCGGAAGACGGGGCGGAAGCCGACACGACCCGCTGGCGCCTCGACCTCACGCAATTTTCGATTCCCGCGACCCATATAAGGATCGTCGAATGACCCCCCAATACGCCAAGGTGCTCACCGAACTGCAGGAGATCTGCCGCGAGGTTTTCGAGAATCCCGGTCTCGTCATCACCGAGACGACGACGGCGGACGATGTGGAACATTGGGACAGCCTCAATCATCTCAATATCGTGGTCGCGGCTGAGCAGCGTTTTGGCGTCCGTTTCCGGACCAGCGAGGTGGAAGGGCTGAAAAACGTCGGCGATTTCGTCGGTCTTGTCCTCTCCAAGCGGCCCTGACCGCCGCGGCCCCAAAGAAAATCCGGTAACGGCGCAACTACCCGGCGCCATCGTCGTTAAAGACGGACCTGCAGAGCGGAGTGTGGCGTTCCCGCCACGCTCCGCCTCGTCTTGGGTTTTCCTCGGGAAAGCCTGACTCGGGTCGGATTTCCGCCACCGTTGGACCGAACTCTGCGGCCATCAACTCTTGGGGAGCTCCTTATTCATGACGTTCAGACTTCAGGCAATTTCAGCCATCGGGTCCTTGTGCATTCTTCTCGCGGGATGCACGTCGGCGAGCGACCAGACATCGGGGTCGGGGTCCCAGGGCTCTTCGACGAGTCCGACAACCCAGGGGGTCGGCGGTGGGTCCGGGATTGATCGGGGCGCGCAGGACGCCCTGCGCTCGGGAAGCGGCGAGTTCTTCGTGGCCGCCGCGGGGACGGACCGCGTCTATTTCGACCTCGATCGTGTCGACCTGAACCAGGAGTCCCGTCAGGTGGTAACGCGCTGGGCCGAGGCGCTGCGAAGCCGCCCTCAGGTCAGGGCAACCATCGAAGGGCATACCGACGAGCGTGGCACGCGTGAATACAACCTGGCGCTTGGTGAACGGCGGGCCATGGCGGTGCGCAGCTTCCTCGTGACGCTCGGGATCGATGCCAGACGGGTGGAGACGATCTCCTTCGGCAAGGAACGTCCGGACGAACTGGGCTCAACGGAGGCTGCCTGGTCGAAGAATCGGCGCGCGATGGCGGTTGTGCAGTAAATTTCCGATCCATCGCGATCAAACAGGGCGGAATCTTCGACTTCGGAGTCGGATTCCGCTTTTTTTTGACCGGAATCGCCGTATATAGGTTCGTGACGCACCCGCACGTGCCTCTGGCCCCCGGCGTCGAGGCTCCCGCACAGACTTCCAACACGCGGCGAGCACAGCAAGGGGTGGTTTAAGCAACGACGTCAGGCGTCCTCATTCTGACCCGTGGCCCTTCGCCGTTCTGAAGGCGTCACTCTCGGACTAGGACCAACCGGACCGAAGCGGCCGCTAAAACTGCGGCGCAGCCACCCGGGAAACAAGGAGCCAGGGGATGACCCCGAAGATCGCCCGTTTCCTCGCCGAGGAAAAGCCGCCGACGCCCTGCCTCGTCGTCGACCTCGACGTCATCGCGCATAACTACAAGCGTCTCGCCAAGGCGATGCCGCTGGCCAGCATCTACTATGCGGTGAAGGCCAACCCGGCCCCCGAGATCATCAAGCTGCTCGCCAAGCTTGGCTCGAGCTTCGATACGGCCTCGATCTACGAGGTCGAGGACTGCCTGAAGCTGGGCATCACGGCCGACCGCATCTCCTACGGCAACACGATCAAGAAAGAAGCCGACATCGCCCGGGCCTTCAAGGCCGGCATCAATCTCTACGCCTTCGACAGCCCGGCCGAGCTCGAGAAGCTGGCCAAGGCGGCGCCGGGTGCACGCGTGTTTTGCCGCATCTTCATGACCGGCGAAGGCGCCGACTGGCCGCTGTCGCGCAAGTTCGGCTGCGACATCGACATGGCCTGCGACCTGCTGGTCAAGGCGCGCGACATGGGCCTCGATCCGCACGGCGTCTCGTTCCATGTCGGCTCGCAGCAGCGCGACCTGAAGCAGTGGGATATCGCGATCGGCAAGACCAAGATGCTGTTCACGGCGCTGAACGAGAGGGGGATCGAGCTCAAGCTGATCAATCTCGGCGGCGGCTTTCCGGCCAAGTATCGCACGCGCATCCCGACGCCGGACGCCTATGGCGAGGCGATCATGCGCGCCATGACCGAGCATTTCGGCAACAACCTGCCGCAGATGATCATCGAACCCGGCCGCGGCATCGCGGGCGATGCCGGCGTCATCCAGGCGGAAGTGGTGTTGATTTCGACCAAGACCTATGACGACAACCGCCGCTGGGTGTATCTCGATATCGGCAAGTTCGGCGGCCTGCCGGAGACGATGGGCGAGGCGATCCAGTATCGCCTCAAGACGCCGCATGAGACGGGTCCCAAGGGCCCGGTCGTGCTGGCCGGTCCGACCTGCGACGAGGTCGACGTGCTCTACGATAAGGCCGACTACAAACTGCCGCTGGCCCTGAAGGTCGGCGACAAGATCGAGATCGATTCCACCGGCGCCTACACCACGACCTATTCATCGGTGGCGTTCAACGGCATCCCGCCGCTCAAGGGCTATTATATTTAAGTCCTGGCGGATGGCTTCTGACGGCGGCCCGGCAGCAGTGCCGGGCCGTTCGTTTTTTGGCGGCGCGCGTCGTAAGCTTCTCCGCGACTCGCCACCGACAGACATCCGATGATCTTCAATTTCGTGCTCTCCAATCACAGCGAGACGTCGCTCAATGCGATGGGCGACCTGCTGGAACCGATCTATCTCGGCCTGGGCGAGCTCGGCCATCATGTGATCCGCTACAGCACCGCGTTTCAGCCGGCGCCGGTGGTCAACGTCCTCACTGAGTTCTTCGTCCATGACGGTTTCGTCGACGAGGTGCTGCGGCTGAAGAAAGAGGGCGGGACGCGGTTTCTGTTCGGCATCCTGTGTACGGAAGATCCTGAGGACGATCTGGTGATGGCGCCGCATCTGGGCCTGCCGCCGGACTACGCCAGGCAGAACCCGCAGCTGGCCGAGATGCTGGCGGTCTACGCCCATCGCAGGCCGAACCTGGAGCGCTTGCTGACGGCGGCGGATTTCGCCTGGGTGCTGCTGCCGGCTCCCGGCTATTTTGCCAGGCATATTGAGCCGGGGCGGGTGGCGACGCTGCAGTACGGATACTGCGAAGGCTCCGCCGATCCGCGGCCGGTATTACCGGCGGCCTTGCGCGATATCGACGTCATTCTCTACGGCAACGAGAACCCCTATCGCACGCAGGTGGCGACGACGATCCGCAAGATGGGCTTCACCTGCTTTGCAACCCAGCGCGAAGGCTTCCCCGGTTTTGTCACCGACGACGTGATCCGCCGCGCCAAGCTGCTGCTCGACATCCGGCGCGGCCCCGGGGTGCGCTTCCTTTCGCCGACCCGGATCGTGAAAGGGCTGCATTGCGGCACGGCGGTGCTGTCCGAGAAATTCGACAGCAGCGAGATCGCGACGCTCTATGGGTACACGGAGGCCTGCGGGTTCGACGAACTGGCGGAGCGTTGCGCCGCGCGCCTGAAAGCGGAGGATTTCGTCGAGCGCGGGATAGAGGCGGCGCAGCAGTTTCGTCAGCAGACGTCGATGCGCGACAATCTGGCGCGGGTGCTGCAACTGCCGGCCTTGGCGGCGTTGGCGGCGCAATGATCTTCAACTTCGTCATGCTCAACCAGCCGGCGCCCGCGCTGAAGACGCTGGCCGATGTGCTGCAGCCGGTGTTTCGCGGGCTGGAGGCGGGCGGGCATCACGTCGTCGGCTACGGGCTCGATATGCAGCCGGCGCCTGCGATCAACGTGCTGATCGAGTTCTTTCCCGACAATGCATTCACCGACACGTTCCTGCGGCTGCGGGGCTTCCGCTTCGGCATCTTCTGTCCCACGGAGATCATGGACGACGCGGCGATGCAGACCGCGCAGTATCCAAGGCGGCGCGACAATCTGCTGCGTCTCCTGAAGACAGCCCAATTTGCATGGACGCCGCTGCCACAGGTGGAGGTACTCGCGAGGCACTGCCCGTCGGATCGCGTCCACCGGATCGATTACGGATATGCCGAGAGAGAACTCAGCCGGCTGCCGATCCTTGAGGCCGCGCATCGCGACATCGATGTGCTGATCTACGGACGCGAGACTCCCTATCGCGCCGCGATCGTGGACGATCTACGGGGCCGAGGGCTGCACTGCATCGCAAGCCGCGCCGGCATGACGCTGCCGGGTTATCTCGCCGGTGATCTGATCCACAGGGCAAAGCTGGTGCTGGATGTCCGGCATGACGCGGGACGCGGCCATACCTCGCCGGTGTCGGTCGCGCGGGCCCTTCATTGCGGGACGGCGGTGGTGTCCGAACGCAGCGCCGATGCGGCGCCGATTTTCCGCTATGTCGAGCGGGTCGAGACGGCCGGACTGGCCGCGCGCTGCGAGGACATGGTGCGCAGCGGCGGCTTTGTCGAGATCGGTCGCGCGGCACAGGCCCGCTTCCGGGCCGAGACATCGATGCGGGACAACATGGCGGCGCTGGTGCCGCCTCCGGGCTGAGCTATCCTTGCCGGGGTCCTGTCACCGAGTCTCGTAGGCGGTCGTGCGGTTTCATTTCCTGCTCACCAACCACTATCCGTACGGCTGCGCCCGGATCCAGGACGCGCTGGTGCCGATTGCCGCCGGTCTGGTCGAACTGGGCCATCGGGTGACATACGGGTTCGACGATGACGTGCCGCCCTGGCCGGCGGTCAACGTGCTGGTGGAATCGTTCGGCGACGACACGGTCGTGGATCAGGTGATCGCGCTCAGGGGACAGGCGCAGTCGCGCTACTGCTTTGGCCTGTTATGCCCCTGGGATATCGACGGCCCTGAGGTGACGGGCGATCCGGACGCACCGCGGCGGCGGGCGAATCTCGAGCGGCTGATGCCGCATGTCGATTTTGTCTGGACGTTGCAGCCGGGCGCGGTCGGCGGGCTTGTCGATCCCGGCCGGTTGCGTCTGCTGGAGCTTGGCTATTGCGCGGCCCTGCGGCGCGACAGCGTCCTGCCCCGCGATCTTGACGTGCTGTTCTGGGGCGATCTTGCCGGCCGGCGGCAGGCGCTGTTCCTGGAGCTCAACCGGCGGGGTCTGCGCGTCGATACGACCCTGTCGGTCATGCCCGACTATATCCGCCGCGATCTGCTCGATCGCGCGCACCTCGTCGTCGATATCCGCATGACCGAAGCGCAACATTTCCTGTCTCCAGATCTTCTTGTCGCCGGCATTCATGCTGCTGCCGCGATTGTCTGCGAGCGGTTCGATGCGTCGGTTCTGTCGTCGCTCTACCGTTACGTCGCACCCGCCGCCGCCGATGAGCTGGCCGATCTGTGCGTCATGCTCATCCAGTCCGGCCGGGCCCAGGCGCTTGGAACGGCGGCGCGCGATCTTTTCGCGGCCGAGACCTCGATGGCCGGCAATCTGCGGCGCGCCATGAGCGTTCCTGTCTTCGACGCACTGGCCGGCGCCTGACCATGCATTTCCATTTCCAGCTCGCGAACCACTATTTCCACGGCGTGTTCCGCATCGAGGACATTCTCACCCCGGTCATCTGGGGGTTGCGGTCGCTGGGTCATCGGGTGACGACCGGCATCCTGCCGACGCTGCCGCCATGGCCGTCCATCGTGATGCTGGTCGAATATTTCGATCGCGAAGGCTATGACCGCGAAGTCATCGCGTTGAAGGCCGATCCGTCGAAGCGCTACTGCCTCGGCCTGCTGTGCACCGAGGATATCAAGGATGCGCTCGTGATGGACGATCCGGCGTTTCCCCGGCGGCGGGAGAACCTGATGCGGGTCCTGCCGCATTTCGATTTCGTGTGGACCATCGTGCCCGGCTCCTACGATGCCCATGTCGACGCCGCGCGGCTGGCGTTTCTCGACTACGGTTACGTCGAGGCCCTGCGCGGCGAGGGACTGCCGGCGGCGGAGCGCGATATCGATGTGCTGTTCTACGCGACGATGAATGCGCGGCGGCAGACGCTGCGTGAGCGCCTGGAGCGCCGCGGACTACGCGTCATGGCAACCCGGGGACTGCTGCCCGGCTATATCCGGGCAAACCTGCTGTCGCGGGCGAAGATCGTGCTCGATACGCGGCGCGGCGAGGATGTCCGCTTCACCTCGCCGTCGCGGCTGTGCACCGCCCTCCAGATCGGCTCGACCATCGTGTCGGAGCTGTTCGACGAGAGCCGGTTGAAGGCGCTCTACGCCTACACCCAGGCCTGCGCGTTCGCGGAAATCGAGGACCGCTGCGTGGCGCTGGCGAAAGACCCCGCCTGCCTGGCGCATGGCCTCGACGCGCGCGAGCGGTTCCGGCGCGAGGTGCCGATGGAGGACAATCTCCGGCGTGCCCTGGACCTGCCGGTTTTCCGGACTTTGGAGGCGGCGGCGGACGGGCGTTTATAGGAAGCGGGTCGGCTGGATGAGCGTCCGCCACATATGGGCGACCGGGCTGTTGTCGTAGCCGAGCCCTTCCTCGGGCTGCTTGAAGTTGCGGCCGATGATGTCGATGAAATCGTCGAGGCTGACCTTCGCATCCGGATCGAATGAATAGATGTCGTAAAGGCAGATCATGCGCCCGGTCATGTACCATTTGTGGTCGCGATAGCGCTTGTACTCATCTTCCATGAGCTTGTCCGGCCGGTAGTCGGGGCCGAAATACTTGATGTAGGCGTCGGGATATTTGTAACCGACGGACTCATCCGGGAAGAAGCGCAGGGACTGGTGCGCGCGGATTCCCCAGCTGACTTCCTCGTCGACATACGGCTCCAGCATCTGTGCCGCCCAGTAGCCGTGGTCGCAGCGGATGAAGCTGACTACCGCGAAATCGTGCAGCAGGCAGGCCAGAACGATCTTCTCATTCATCCCCGCCTTCAGCGCATGTGTCGCGCTCTGCAGCAGATGGTTGTTCGGCACCATCCGATGCTTGAAGAAATCGACCAGGGTCGGCTTCTCCGGCAGTTTCGGCAGCCGCGGATCGTCCCCCATGTTGAGGTACTTCCCGGGGTTCTTCTTCTGCAGTTCCAGGCTGGATTCGAACGCGACCTTGCCATCGCCCATGAAGAACAGCGCCGACTTCGTGTGCAGGCGCTCAAGCTCCATCGTCATCTTGTGCTCGAGTTCGTCGGCACGCTCGGACAGGCTCATCGGACGGGCGGCGGTGTTCATGGGGCGTCTCTTGGCTGGTCGGTGTTACTGCGGCTGAATCTTGGCCAGACGAACATAATCCGCCCAGGCCTTGATGTCGCGGGCCAGAATTTCCTTCAGCATGCGGCCGTTACCGGGCAGCGGATCGTAACCCTGGGTCAGCAGGAAAGCGCGGGTTTCGTCGGTGACGACGATCTGGTTGAACCAGGCTTCCAGCTTGTCGACGATGGGCTTCGGCGTCTTGGCCGCCACATGCACCGACCACCACGGGGCGAGATCGATACCGGAGACTCCGGCCTCGGCGAAGGTCGGCAGTTCCGGCATCGCGGTCATGCGCTTGCTGCCGGTGACGGCGAGGCCGCGCAGCTTGCCGGCCCTGATCTGCTCGATCGCGAACCCGGCGTCGCCGACGATGAAATCGAGATTGCCGCTGCCGTCCAGCAGATCGCCCATCGCCTGGGCGGAAGTCCGGTAATTCACCGGCTGCGCCTGCACGCCGGCGGCCTGCTTGTAGAGTTCGGTCGCGACGGTGCCGGTATGGGTGATCGATGCATAGGACGCCTTGTCGCCCTTGCGCTTGAGATGCGCGGTCAAGTCGCTGACGGACCGGATCGGTGACTTGGCATCGACATAGAGAATGAAGGACAGCGTGGCGAGCGTGGTGACGTGCTCGAAATCGTTCATCGGATCGAAGGAGAGCGTCTTGAACGTGTTGGCCGCGGCGGCGAGGACCGAAGCACCGGGCGCGATGTACACCGTGTAGCCGTCGGGGCGGGAGCGGGCGACGGCTTCGGTGGCCACATTGCCGAACGCGCCGACCCGGTTGTCGACGATCACCGGCTTGCCGGCCAGCTGGCCGAGCTTGGCGGCGTAGTAACGCACGATCACGTCGGCGCCGCTGCCGGCCGGAAACATGCAGATCGCCTTGATCTCCCGGTTCGGGTAGTCGGCGTCCTGGGCAAGGGCGAAAGACGGGGCGAGGGCGGCGGCACCGGCACCGGCCATCATGGTAAGAGCGTCGCGGCGTGTGACAGTCATCTGGTTCCTCCCGTGCGGCGCCCTTGGGGCGCTTTTCGATGACGGAGTTTCCGCACAGATCGTCCGATGCGTCAACTTGGGGTGCCCGGCACTGATCGCTTGACGATCCGGCTGGGTCTGAAACTATCGACCCTGCCGGATCGCAATTCATTAACGATGGTGAGCGATGGCCCGCAAGACCGTTGGAAAGAAACGTGTTCGCGTACAGAGCCCGCCCGCCAATCCGATGGGGACGGACGGGTTCGAGTTTGTCGAGTACACGGCCCCCGATCCGGCGGCGCTGGGCCGGCTGTTCGAGCGACTGGGTTTCTCGGCAGTGGCCCGGCATCGCTCCAAGAAAGTGACGCTCTACCGGCAGGGTGACGTCAATTT
This sequence comes from Alphaproteobacteria bacterium, assembly GCA_965279355.1. Lineage (GTDB taxonomy): Bacteria > Pseudomonadota > Alphaproteobacteria > CACIAM-22H2 > CACIAM-22H2. The sequence continues at coordinate 4,447,515 of OZ257155.1, forward strand.
CATCGTCAACGCCGAGCCGGACAGTTTCGCGCAGGCCTTCGCAAAGGTGCATGGCCCGTCTGCCTGCGCCATGGCGTTCCGCGTCGACGATGCCGCGGCGGCGCTGGAACGCGCCGTGGCGAAAGGCGCCCAGCCGTTCCACGGGAAGGTCGGGCCGATGGAGCTGAACATCCCGGCGATCAAGGGGATCGGCGGCAGTCTCATCTATTTCGTCGACCGCTACGGCCCGCGCGGCAGCATCTACGATATCGACTTTCGCCCGGTGAAAGGCGTGAACCCGCGACCGAAGGGGGCGGGCCTGGCCTATATCGATCACCTGACCCATAACGTGCATCGCGGCCGCATGAAGCTGTGGTCGGGGTTCTACGAGAAGCTGTTCAACTTCAAGGAGCAGCGTTACTTCGACATCGAGGGCAAGCACACCGGCCTCAAGTCGCAGGCGATGGTCAGTCCCTGCGGCAAGATCCGGATTCCGATCAACGAATCATCGGACAGCAAGTCGCAGATCGAGGAATACCTGCAGGCCTATCACGGCGAAGGCATCCAGCACATCGCGCTGGCGTCGAGCGACATCTACGCGACGGTCGATCTGCTCCGCGAGAACAGGGTCAAGTTTCTCGACACGCCCGACACCTATTACGAGCTGATCGACAAGCGCCTGCCGGGTCACGGCGAAAATCTGAAGCGGCTCAGGCAGCGGCGTATTCTGGTCGACGGGCAGACCGGGCGCGTCAAGCGCCTGCTGCTGCAGATCTTCACCGAGACGCTGATCGGACCGATCTTCTTCGAGATGATCCAGCGCAAGGGAGACGAGGGGTTCGGCGAGGGCAATTTCCGCGCCCTGTTCGAATCGATGGAGCTCGACCAGATCCGCCGCGGCACGCTCAAGGCGCCGCGAAAATAGCGGGTTTATTTAGACTTCTCCCGGAAGGCCCCGATTGCTAGGGTCGCGCCTCTTCGGACGGGGCGTGAGGAGCGGAGCGGCGTGAAGCTCGGGACATTGAAGGAGGGAGGGCGCGACGGCACGCTGGTGCTGGTGTCGCGCGATCTCAAGCGGGCGATCAAGGTTCCCGATATCGCGCCGACCATGCAGTTCGCCCTCGACAACTGGGAGCGCGTGAGCGGCGACCTGCTGCGCGCCTCGCGGCGGCTGCACGAGGTTCAGTTCGCCGCTTATGGCGGACCGCAGGCCTTCCCGCTGGAAACCTCCAGACTTGCGGCGCCGCTGCCGCGCGCCTGTCAGTTTCTCGACGGTGCCGCCTATCTGCACCATGTCGAACTGGTGCGGCGCGCGCAGGGCATCGAAATGCCGAAATCCTTCCTGACTGAGCCGCTGATGTATCAGGGCCTGTCGGACAGCTTCATCGGCGCGGAAGACAATATCCAGGCGGTCGACGAGGCGGATGGCATCGATTTCGAGGCGGAGGTCGCCGTCGTTCTCGACGACGTGCCGATGGGTGTGTCGCCGGCGGAGGCGGGCCAGTCCATCCGGCTTGTGATGTTGCTCAACGACGTCACTCTGCGCAATCTCGTCCCGGGCGAAATGGCAAAAGGGTTCGGCATGGTCAATGCCAAACCGGCATCGAGCTTCTCGCCCGTGGCGGTGACGCTCGACGAGCTGGGCGAGTACTGGCACGGCGGCAAGCTGCATTTTCCGCTGGTTTCGCACGTGAACGGGCGGCTGTTCGGCAATCCGAACGCCGGCAATGACATGCATTTCGACTTTCCGACCCTCATCGCCCATGCGGCAAAAACCCGCAGGCTCGCAGCCGGCACGATCCTCGGCGGCGGCACCGTCTCGAATAAGGATCACAAGGTCGGATCGAGCTGCATTGCCGAGCGCCGCACCCTCGAAACGCTGATGTCCGGTAAGCCGGATACGCCTTTCCTCAAATTCGGCGATCGCATCCGTATCGAAATGCTGGACGGCGAGGGTAAGTCCATCTTCGGCGCCATCGACCAGCGCATCACCCGCAACACGTCTTCCCTGGATTGAGGTCCGTCATGAAGCTCTACAGTTTCTTCCGTTCGTCCGCCGCGTTCCGCACGCGCATCGCGCTCAATCTCAAGGGCCTGCCGCATGACATGGAGTTCATCCATCTGCGCAAGAACGAGCAGTCGGCGCCGGCGTACGTGAAGGTCAATCCGCTGGGCCTGGTGCCGACGCTGATCGACGGGCCGAACGTCTTGGCGCAGTCGCTGGCGATCATCGAATATTTGGATGAGACACATCCCAGCCCGCCGCTGCTGCCGAAGGACCCGCTGGGCCGGGCGCGGGCGCGGGCGATCGCGTTGACCGTCGCCTGCGAAATCCATCCGCTCAACAACCTGCGGGTCCTCGTCTATCTGAAGAAGGTGATGAAGGTTTCGGACGCGGCGCATGACGAGTGGTATCGCCACTGGATCGCCGAAGGCTTCAAGCCGCTGGAAGAGATGCTGAAGCAGAAGGAGACCGGGACGTTCTGCCACGGCGATACGCCGACCCTGGCCGATATCTGCCTGGTGCCGCAGGTCTTCAATGCGATGCGCTACAATACCGAGGCCGAATTGCGGGTGGCCTATCCGACGATCTTCCGCGTGTTCGACAACTGTATGAAGATCGACGCCTTCCAGAAGGCAACCCCGGAGAACCAGGGCGACCGCGAGTAGGGGGCCTTAGCTCTTCTTCTTGCGGGCCTCGGCGACGAGGCTTTTGAGCGTCGGCAGGTCGATGGCTCCCGGCACGGTCGTATCGCCGATGACAAACGCCGGGGTGCCGTTCAGGTTCAGGGCGCGGGCGAGGGTGCGGTTGCGCTCGATGATCATGTCGACCTCGGGTGCGCCCATATCGGTTTTCAGCTTCCGCGCATCGAGGCCGGTCTCGGTCGCGATCTTCAGGACCGACGGTTCGTCGAGCGTGCCGCGGGCGCGCATCAGCGCATTGTGCATCTCGATGTACTTGTTCTGCGCGCGCGCGGCGATGGCGGCGCGCGATGCGACCACGGAATCCGGCCCCAGGATCGGCAGCTCCTTGTAGACGAAGCGGATCTTGCCATCGTCCTTCAGAAGCTGGGTCAGCGAGGGCACGACCTGTTTGCAGTAGGGGCAGCGGTAGTCGAAGAACTCGACCACAGTCACGTCGCCCTGCGGGTTGCCGCTGACGACCGATCCCGGATCGTTCAGGATTTCCTCGCGGAACTGCACGATCGCATCCTTGGCGGAACGCTCGGCTTCGCCGCGACGCTTCTGCTCCAGCCCTTCCACGGCCTCAAGAATGAGTTCCGGATTCTTCAGAAGATAGTCGCGGATGATGCGCTCGATGGCCTGCGTCTGCTCCGGCGTCATTGGCGTTTGCGCGGCGGCGAAGCCGGCGGTTAGCGCAAGGCCGGCGACAAGAAGCATGCGGATGGTCTGGAACACGGCGGCCTCCGCTTAGCGGGTCAGCGACACTTCGGCGACATAGCCGAGCGGGAGCGGTGGGGTGACCGCCTGCACAACAGGTTTGCCTGGAAGCCCGCCAACCGCGATGAACGCGATCTGCGCGCGATCCAGACGGTCGCGCGGCCAGAACTGCTCGTAGATCTTGCCGAGATCGATGGCCTCAAGCTTCCACTCGCCGCCCTGATCGAATTGCGGCGGCCGCAGCGCGATCTTCACGCCCTGGTCGCTGACCGCATTCAGATGCTGGGCCGCATTCTGGTTGCGGCCGGCGCCGACACCGCCGAACACGAAATCGACGCGGCGGTCGGCGGGCGGCTGTCCGGACCCGCCGAACAGACGATCCGTCAGTTGCGGCGATGACGGCGCGCCACCGTAGAAACCGACCGAGAGGACAAGGCCGCGCTCGAGGCCGTCGCCGGGGCCGCCTTCATAGATGACGGGCTCCAGATACCAGGCCCAGTGCAGATAGGGCATTGCCAGCAGCGGAATGGACAGGCGGCGGCCGAGCATTGCGGTGGTCGGTTCGCCGCTGTTAGGCGCGTGTACCCGCAGCACCGTCGTGCCGCTCAGTTCCACCGTCGCGAACCGTTCGGCGGAGCGGGCGGTGCGCCACCACGGATCGCCCGCCTGGGCCGGATTGAAGCCGGGCTCCGGCCCGATGACGACGGCACGGCCGCCGACTTCGCGCAGCGCCTGCGGCGGGGCCGCGGCACAGGCCGCAAGTCCGAGAAGGGCAGCGATTGCAATCAGTCGCGCGGGAGACAGGCTAGTTGTTCTTTTTATCGTTCGCATTCTTGATGTCTTCGGCGCGTTGCCAGGGCGGGGTGCCCGGAGGAAGCTGTTTCTGGGCACGCTCGGCGAAACTGCGGGCTTCCGCCTTCTTACCACGTCGTGTCGCAAGTTCCGCCTGTGCCAGTTGTGCCAGGCCGATCTGGTCCGAGCGGCCATAGGCGACGGAGAGAAGGCGCCAGACGTCGCCATTCTCCGGGTCCTGCTGCTTGGCGCGATCGAGATTGACGATGGCGTTCTGGATCATATCGGGCTTGCCGGTCTCGATTTCGGTCTGCGCCAGTGCGATGCGGATCAGCGGCTCGTTCGGCAAGACCTCAACGGCGCGCTGGTAGAGCGGCAGCGCTTCGTTCACACGGCTCGCCTCCAGCAGCATCTGCGCCTTGGCTTCAAGGAAGTAACCGTCGTTCGGATGGTCTTTCAGCAGGCCGTCCATCAGCGGCAGTGCGCGGGCGTAGTCGGGGCGGCGCGAATAGGCGATGGCGCGCGCATAGCGCGCCTCCAGGCTTGGGTCGTTTTCCTTGTAGATCTGCAGCGCCCGGCCAGGCTCGATATAGCCGATCAGCTTGGCGCGCATGCGCTTGTGAAGCTCGGTGAAATGCGCGGGCGCCGCCGATTGCGCATGGCGGGAATTGTTCAGCCAGTTGCGCACGAATTCGACGCGCTCGCGGGTGATCGGATGGGTGCGCGTATAGGGGTCCTGCCGTTCGATCGCCATCAGTTCCTGGTCTTTGATGACATCGAAGAATTCGGCCAAACCCTTCGCCGAGATGCCGGAGCGGTCCAGGAAGTTCACGGCGGCCTGGTCGGCGGAGGCCTCCATTTCGCGGGTGTAGCGCAGGAAGCCGCGCTCGGCGAATTGCGTGCCGGCCGCCATCGCGCCCATGCCGGCACCGCCCTGTCCGCCGGCCATGAGAGCCGCGCCCACCACCATGGCGACGATCGACTCGTACATGGCGTTCTGCATGTTGTCGCGGATGCGGGCGAGATGGCCGCCGGAGATATGGCCGGTTTCGTGGGCGATGACGCCGATGACCTGCTCCGGCGTTTCCGCCTTGGTCAGCAGCCCGGTGTTGAAGAACATGTTGAGGCCATTGGCCACGAACGCGTTCAGGCTCCGGTCATTGACGAGGTGGACACCGATGGCCGCAGGGTCTAAACCGGCAACCGTAAAAACCGGCGTCGCGTAGGCGCGGATGGTGCTTTCGACCTCCGCGTCGCGTATAAAGCTGATCCGTTGCTGGCTAGCGGCCGGCGTGACAACAAGGCCGATCACTGCCAGCGCTCCGGCCATACAGGATAAGATGCGCCAGACCACGCTGCGGCCTCCTTCTGCTGCCCCCATAAGTAAGCATGCCCTACGCCCCCGTCAATTGCGGGGGGCCTCGCTGCTGGCCGGGGTGGCGGTACTGACGGCCGGTCTGTTCGGCTGCGGTGACAAGGATGCGGTCGATTCCATCATCATCGCCCGCGGCTTTGCCGGGGGTGTGGTGGCCGATGAGCCCCGTGCGGCCCGGATTGGCCTCGACATGCTGGCGGCCGGCGGATCGGCTGCCGACGCGGCGGCGGCGGTCTATCTGGCGCTTTCGGTGACCCTGCCGTCCAGCGCCAGCCTCGGCGGTGGCGGTGTCTGCCTGGTCTATGACGCCAATCTCAACCGCGCCGAGACGCTCGATTTTGTGGCGCGCGCGCCGGCCGGGGGCGGACCGATCGCCATCCCGAGTGCCGCGCGCGGCATCTATGCACTGCAGGCCAAATACGGAAAGCTGCGCTGGGAACAGGTGGCCGGTTCGGCAGAGAGCCTGGCCCGTTTCGGCTATCCGGTGTCGCGGGCACTGGCCGCCGATCTGCTGGTGGCGCAGCCGCTTCTTCAGGCCGATCCGGAACTGCGCCGGATCTTCCTGCGACCCGACGGTACGCCATTTGCGGAAGGCCAGACGCTGATCCAGCGCGACCTCGCCGCGGTGCTCGGCGCGATGCGTGCGCGCGGCGTCGGCGATTTCTATAACGGCCCTGTCGCGCGCCAGTTCGTCGATGGCGTCCGCGCCCAGAGCGGCCGCATCGAAATCGAGGAAATGCGCAACGCGGCCTTTGCGTGGCGACCGGCTGTCTCGGTTCCCTACAACGATCTGCGGGTCCAGTTTCCAGCACCGCCGGCGGTTGCCGGTCTGGTCGAGGCGCAGATCTGGGGCATGGCGGGACCGCGCTGGAATCGCGCCTCGGTCGATGAGCGCCCGCACCTGCTGGCGCAGGCCAGTCTGCGCGCCTGGTTCGATCGCACGCGCTGGCTCGCGCAGGATCTGACGACGACCGTTGCGCCGCCGCAAGCGGTCAGCGAAGGGCGCCTCAATTCCCTGATGGCTTCCTATCGCGCCGATCAGCGCACGCCGTCGGCCACGCTTCGTCTGCCTTATAACGAGCCGCTGCCCGACAATGCGGCGGCGGCATCCTTCGTCACGATGGACCGCGAGGGCAATGCGGTGTCCTGCGCCGTTTCGTCGCATGGCCTGTTCGGCGCCGGTCGGGTTGCGGCAGGCACGGGCATTGTCCTGGCCGCGGCGCCGGATGCCGCGCGCGGTCCGCAATGGTTGGGACCGATGATCGTTTCGAGCAACGAAGAGGTTCGCCTTTTCACCAATTTCTTTTCGACCACCGCCGGCGGGCCGCAGGTGCTGTTCGCGGGAGCCGCGACCGGCGGGGCGGCGGCAGCGAGCGCCCTGGTTGGGGTCTCCCTGCGTGCGGTCGCCGAGAAACGCCCGCTTGAAGAAGCAATGGATGCGCAGCGGCTGCATTTCGAAGGCGTGCCGCTGGACACGGTCTTTGTCGAAACGGGAGTCCAGGCACGGCCGCCGGGCCTCGCCGAGCGCGGCTATACGATCGTTCCGGTGCCGATTCTCGGCCGTGTGAACGCGATTTCCTGCCCGCGTGGCGCCAAGGATGCGCCGGGCAGCTGCCAGTTTCGGGCCGATCGCCGCGGCTTCGGCTTCGCCACCACCGCGCAATAAGTTGATGACGCGCCCGGATTCCGGCGGGGCTCCGCGGGCCAGTCTGCAGCCTTCGCGGCGCGGCCGCATTTCGCCGTTCATCGTCATGGATGTCCTGCAGGCAGCCAATGCCCGCGACGCGCGGGCGCGTACGCCCGACGAGCGCTCGATCCATCTCGAAGTCGGACAGCCCGCGACATCAGCGCCGAAGTTGGTTCTGGAGGCCGCGCGGCGGGCCCTCGATAGCGAACGGCTCGGCTACACCGAGGCGCTGGGCCTGCCGGCGCTGCGCGAGCGTATCGCCCGCCACTATCAGGACGCTTATGGCGTGACGGTGGCGGCCGAACGCGTGGTGGTGACGACGGGGTCGTCGGCGGGTTTTCTGCTGGGCTTTCTCGCGGCCTTCGATATCGGTGATGCGGTCGCGCTGGCCGATCCGGGTTATCCCGCGTATCGCAACATCCTGTCGGGGCTCGATCTCATTCCGGTCGGTCTGGCGGCCGAGCAGTCCCATCGGTTCCAGCCGACGCCATCCCTGCTGAACGGCGTTGCCGCCGCCGGCGATCTCAAAGGGTTGATCGTCGCCAGTCCCGCTAATCCGACCGGCAGCATGCTGACGCCGGACGATCTGCGCAATCTCGTCCGGTGGTGCGCCGAGCACGGGGTTCGGCTGGTCTCGGACGAGATCTATCACCGGATCATTCACGACGGGCCGCGCGCCGCGACGGCGCTGCAGTTCACCGACGACGCGATCGTGGTGAACAGCTTCTCGAAATACTATTCGATGACCGGCTGGCGGATCGGCTGGATGGTGGTGCCACCGGATCTCGCGCGGTCGGTCGAGGTGCTGGCGCAGAATTTCTTCGTGGCACCGCCGACCCTGCCGCAATTCGCGGCGCTGGCTGCCTTCGACGCGCATGAAGAACTCGACGCCAATGTTGCGCGCTATCGCCGCAATCGCGACCTGCTGCTGGCCAAACTGCCGCGCGCCGGCTTCGAGAATTTCGCATCGCCGGACGGCGCGTTCTACCTCTATGCGGATGTCGCGCATCTGACGAACGACAGCGAAGCATTCTGCCGGCGCATGCTGAACGAAGCCGGGGTTGCGGCGACACCCGGTATCGATTTCGATCCGGCGCGCGGCCGTGCCTATGTGCGGTTCTGCTTTGCCGGTACGGAAGCGGAGATGGATGAAGCGGCGCGCCGGCTAACGGCGTGGCGGCGCTGAGCTAGGGTTTCTTCGCGTTCTTCGCCGCGGCCTCGGCGGCCTGACGGGCCCGGAGCGGCGCCAGCGGGTGCGGCTCATCGGGCGCCTTGATCTCCTTCAGCCGTCCGATATTTCCCCGGGTCCGGTGCATGCAGATCATGTTGAACGATGCCATCGTGGCGAAAATGTTTTCCGGGTTCCCGAAGAAATTGGTGGGGCTGTAGAGCGGCGGCGTGTGCCACCACAGCCGGTAGCCGAGTTCCTGGATCAGCCCGATCAGGGCAGGGGAACGCTCGACGCGATCGTTCTCGACATACAGCGTCGGCTTGGACCGCGCGATCGTTTCGCGGCCGCCTTCGATGACGTCCTGCTCCATGCCTTCGGCATCGATCTTGATCAGGTGGACGGGAATCCCGACGAAACGATCGTCGAGTTTCGTCATCGCCACGGCCTCCTTGTCCTTGCCGGCCTTCGCTTCGAGCGCGACGCCGCCGAAATTGCCGGTGGCGGTGTAATCCATCGGCGACAGGTACAGCGTTTTGTTGTCGGCGCCGATCCCGGCCTGGAACGCGAAGACGTTGGTGAGTTGATTGAGCGCGATCTGCGATTGCAGCAGGGCGAAGCAGGCGCGCTGCGGTTCGAACGCGAAGACTTTGCCGGCGGGGCCGACGGCTTTCGCCAGGCCGACCGTGTGCGAGCCGATATTGGCGCCGACTTCGATGACGGTGTTGCCGGGTTTCAGCAGCCGCTTCAGCCCCTCGGCCTCGCCGCTGTTGTATTCGCCGTAAAGCTCAAGCGAACGGCCAATGAAGCGGTCGTTGCGATTGACCAGGAACCGGCCGTCGCGGCCGTCGATGACGGCCAGATCCTTGTCGAGAACGAGGGTTCGCATGTTGCGCCAAATCACCGCCGGTGAGGGCCGCAACTATACCTGAAGCCTGCCGGAAGCGGATCGGCGCCGGGACTGGGCCCCGGCGCCGTCTCGCAACTATTCGGTCAGGCGCTTCCACCAGCCCTTGCGCGGCGGACCCTTCGGTTCGTCGGGCTCGGGTTCCGGCTGCGGCGCAGCTTCCTGCCGCGGCGGCGGCGGCGGGGGCGCCTCCGGCGCTGCCATCATCGGCGCCGGCTGGACAAAGACCGGTTCGGCCACCGGTGGCGGCGCCACAGGCGGCGGCGCGGTGATGTGGCTGCGATCCTCGGGGAACTGGTCCGTGCGCGCGGCCGGTGCGCCGTCACGCGGGTCCTCGGGGAAGCGCTCGTTGCGCCGGTTCCACGGCCAGTCATGGGCATCGCCCGGACCTTCGATCCGGGGTGCCGCGAGCGGGGAGTCCGGCGGCAGGTCATGCCCCGGGCCGATCACGACCGGCGGCGCGCTTTGCACCGCTTCCGGCGCGAAGGCCGGCTCGACGGGCTGTCCGCCCTGATCGAGAGCCGGCGCGCCGTCCTGCGGACCGCCTTCGCCATGACGCCGACGTCCGCCACGACGACCGCGACGACGACGACGACGACCCTGCTCGTCGGTGCCCTCGGCGCCTTCGCCTTGCGGGCGGGGGGCTCGCGGCGCGCCATCGGCCTGCCGTCCCTGCGTTTCATCGCCACCCGGCACCAGCGGCGCCGGCGCATCGGCTTCCATCTCGGCAACGCTCATATCGGGTACGCGGGCCAGCGCGTCGTTCTGCGGCGAGCCTTCGCCCTGGCCGCCCTGGAACGGCTGATCGCCCCCTCGGCCACCACGACGACGGCGACGACGACGGCCGCGACCACCGGCCTCGCCCCCTTCGCGTTCACGCTCACGATCGCGATTGTATTCGCCACCCTGCTGTCCGCCTTCACTGGCGCGCGGCGGCACGATCTCTTCGTCTTCGTGCGCGTCCGCGGTGTCATGGGGCCGGTAGGGAGTGTCGGAATGATGCTGGATATCCGCGCGGATCGGCGCGGGCGCCATCGGCCGGCCTGACGGCACGCCTTCGCGTGCACCGTCGCGCGCCCGGCTACGGTCGAGGCGATAGGCGGGCGGGATGAGCGCTTCGTCGGCGGCGACGATGACCTTCATCGCATAACGGGTTTCGATCCGCTGCAGGGCTTCGCGCTTGTGATTCAACAGATAGAGCGCGACCGCCGACGGGACATGGACAATCGCCTCGGCCGTGCGCATGCGCATGCCTTCTTCCTCCACACCGCGCAGCACATGCAGCGCCGTGGATTCCGTCGAGCGCACCCGTCCGGTGCCGCCGCAATGCGGGCAGACCTCGGACGACACTTCGGCAAGGCTGGGCCGCAGCCGCTGGCGCGAGAGTTCGAGCAGACCGAACGGCGAGATGCGTCCGATCTGGATGCGCGCGCGATCACTGCGCATCGCATCCTTCACACGGCGTTCGACCGCATGCTGGTTGCGGTGCTCGTCCATGTCGATGAAATCGATGACGATCAGCCCGGCCAGATCGCGCAGGCGAAGCTGACGCGCAATTTCTTCCGCTGCTTCGAGGTTGGTGCGGTAGGCCGTTTCCTCGATATGCCGCTCGCGGGTTGAACGGCCAGAGTTGACGTCGATTGCAACCAGCGCTTCGGTCTGATTGATGACGATATAGCCGCCGGAGCGCAGCCGCACCGTCGGGCTGTGAATGTTGTCGAGCTCGTTCTCGACCTGGAACCGCTGCAGCAGCGGCACCGATGGATCGTTATACAGGCGCACCCGGTCGATGTGATCGGGCATCAGCATGTTCATGAACGCGCGCGCGGCATCGTAACCCTGTTCGCCCTCGACCAGGATTTCCTCGATATCGCTCGAGTAGAGATCGCGGATGGCGCGTTTGACGAGATTGCCTTCCTCGTAGACGAGGTTGGGCGCCGTCGAGCGCAGGGTCAGCTCGCGGATCTCATCCCACATGCGCATCAGGTATTCGTAGTCGCGCTTGATCTCCGCGTTGGAGCGTTCCATGCCCGCCGTACGGAGGATTACAGCCATGCCTTCGGGCAGCTGCAGCTCTTCCATGATCTGCTTCAGGCGGCGACGGTCCTGCGCGTTGGTGATGCGGCGGGAAATGCCGCCGCCGCGCGAGGTGTTGGGCATCAGCACACAATAGCGGCCGGCCAGTGACATATACGTGGTGAGCGCCGCGCCCTTGGTGCCGCGTTCCTCTTTCACCACCTGCACCAGCAGGATCTGCCGGCGCTTGATCACTTCCTGGATCTTGTAGTGGCGCATGATGCGGTGACGGCGGCGACGTTCCGCGTCGTCGACCTCATCGCCGCCGATCGATTCCACCTGATGCTCCTGCGGAGCAGGGGGGATGACTTCGATGGACTGGCCGCCTTCGGTATGAAGGCCTTCAGCGGAGGTACCTTCGATCAGTGCAGCCTCGCCGATCAGCGGCTGCGGCAGGTCGGTCGGCTGATCGCCGGACAATGCCACCGGCAGCGGGTCGGTCCCGTCGGAGGGATGGAGGCTCTCGGTCGGCACCGAGACGATGGCGATATTCTCGGCCGAAGCGGCGAAGCGTTCGCCGGAGACTGACTCAATTGCCGACTGTTCACCGCTGTGTTCAGAGCCGGCGGGCTCGATATCCGGGCCGTCGTCGGAGCGGCTCTGCAGCGCGTCCGCCAGGCTTGGCTCGACGGATGCGGACAACGGAGCAGGCGGAGCCGTCTCGCCGTCGCCACCCTGGCCCGAACCACGATGATGATGATCGTCATCGTCATCGGCCGCGTGCGCGGCGAGCAGCGCCTGACGGTCGGCGACGGGGATCCGATAATAATCCGGATGGATTTCACTGAAGGCGAGGAAACCGTGCCGGTTTCCGCCGTACTCGACGAACGCCGCCTGAAGCGACGGTTCGACCCGCGTTACGCGGGCAAGGTAGATGTTTCCCTTGAGCTGCTTCTTGGTCGAAGTCTCAAAATCGAATTCTTCTACCCGGTGGCCGTTGACGACAACGATCCGAGTTTCTTCGGGATGCGTTGCGTCGACCAACATGCGCTTGGCCATACTGCTGAATCTCCAAAAAACGGGCCGTGGGCCGTGCGCGCGACGGTCGCGATCCGCAACTGCGGATGCGAGGTGACGCGCGGGCTCTTGGCCGTGAGTGTGGCCGCCAACGGGCGGTGGGCGCCGGACGCAAAAATCCGTCGCCGCGCTAGCTCACGCCTGCCTGTCCCGAACTCCGGGTATATCTTTGAAAATGAATACAAGGCGGGCGTGCCGAAAGCGGCCTTCCAAAGGGATTGGTTCATTGTCCGCGCGCTGCTTCCTCGAAGGGCGCCGAGGCCGCGTCCCTGATCGGGCACGACTATCCTGCGGACCGCCAAACGTACCCCCCGACCCCTAGGATAACAATGGGAAATTCGCTCTCAGGTCCGCTCTGACATTAAATTAGTCATTGAAGACCCTGAATAAACAAGGGATATATAGGGTCGAACTACCGTTCGGACCCCCACATGTTGACGACCTTCCGCCGGGTGCTCTTTACGGTTTGGGTTGCGGTCGGACTGCTCGGTTTCGGGCAGGCTGCCGGCGCCGCACCACCGAACGTCAGCAACATTCTCCTGGCCGAACAGGGCGGGGGCACGCGGGTTGTTATTGAGCTGTCCCAGCGGGCGGAATACCGCCTGTTTTTCCTGGCTGAGCCGATGCGGGCCGTCATCGACCTGCCGCCTGTCGCCTGGAACGTGGGCGGCAACGCCGCCCGGCCGCGCGGCCTGGTGGCCGGATTTCGCTACGGGCAGTTCGATCCCAAAACAGCAAGGCTGGTCCTCGACCTGGCAGCGCCGGCCAAAGTGCGGACCGCGCGCTATGACCTGCCCTCCGGGGGGCGCCATCGCCTGATCATCGATCTGGAGCCCAGCAGCACGGCCGACTTCGAGGCGCAGATCCAGCCCTGGGGGCCTTCGGTCACGCGCGTTGCCGGCCTCTCGTCAGCGGCGGTGAATGCTGTCCTGCCGGGTGCGGCGTCGCCGGCACCCGCCAATCCAACCCTGTCGCTCAAGGCCCCTGAACCGCCAGCAGCGGTTGCGCAGCCAACGCCTCCCGTGCGCACGGCTGTGGCGCCGCTGCCGCCCGTGGCCCGGCCGCCGGCGCGCAAGGACGTCAAGCGCGTGGTGGTGATCGATCCCGGCCATGGCGGCGTCGATCCCGGCGCCGTCGGCGCCACCGGCACCTTCGAGAAGGACGTGACTCTGGCCGTCGCCCGCGAACTCAAGCGCCAGCTTGAAGGAACCGGCCGCTACAAGGTCGTGATGACACGTGACGACGACACCTTCATCCGCCTCCGCGACCGGATCGCCGTGGCGCGCGCGGCCAATGCCGAGCTGTTTGTGTCCGTGCACGCGGACTCAATGCGGAACCGCGAAACCCGTGGCGCGAGTATCTATACGCTGTCGGAGAACGCCTCGGACGACGAAGCCGCTGGTCTCGCAGCCCGTGAAAACCGGGCTGACATCATCGCTGGCGTGGATCTCAGCCATGAGAACAAGATGGTGGCCAGCATCCTGATCGACCTCGCGCAGCGCGAGACGATGAACCACTCGGCGTCGTTTGCCGGCATCCTCGTCTCCGAGCTCGACAAGGACGTCCAGCTGGTGCCGCTCCGGCCGCATCGTTTTGCAGGTTTCGCGGTGCTGAAGGCGCCTGACGTACCGTCGGTGCTGATCGAACTCGGCTATCTGTCGAACAAGAACGACGAGCAGCTTCTGATGCGTCCGCATTACCGCGGCAAGCTTGGCAACGCGATCGTGCGCGGCATCGACCGCTATTTCCAGAAGCGCCCGCCCAACGGCTGATCGTTTGCTCAGGTCATCGGGGTGACGAAGCCGATCACCGCGCCGCCGGGCTGCTGCAAGACACCAAAGCGACCGACACCGGGCACCGTCATGGCCGGGATCAGAACCTTCGCGCCATCGGCGGTCGCCTTCTTCACGCTGGCATCGATGTCGTCGACCGAGAGGTAGGGTACCCACTTGTCTCCGACATTCTCGAAGTGCGGGCCTTTCAATTCGAAGATGCCGCCGACGGGTTGATCGCCCTTCTTGGCGATCCAGTAGGTCATGCTCTCGCCCATTGGCATGGCTTCGTAAGTCCAACCGACCAGGCCGCCAAAGAATTTCTTCGCACCCTCCAGGTCGTGGGTCATCAGTTCGGTCCAGTGGAAATTGCCGTGTGCAGCCATGGTGGTCTCCTGAGTGGTAAGGATTTCGGTCAGGCGAGAAATTTTTCGAGCTGGTCGAGGACGGGATTCCAGCCGCGCTTGTGATTGTCGCGCGCTGCTTCGTCAAAGAAGTGCTCGTGCATCAGGGTCAATAGCGTGCCGTCACCGTCCGGTTTGAACGTCAGCGTCACCAGAGATTCGCGTTCCGGCGTGCTGCGCCAGGCCCAGGAGAAGACGAGCTTCTCGTTCGGCACGACTTCCTGATAGACGCCGCTGACATCGTGTTCGCCGCCGGCGGCAGTCTGCATGACGATATGGAACCGGCCACCGACGCGGACATCGGCTTCGGCGATGACCGTGCGGCCTGCGTGGGTGGGCTTCCACCAGCGAATCATTTTTTCCGGATCGGTCCAGGCGCTGTAGACCCGCGCCGGCGCGGCGTTGAGCCTGCGCTTGATGGTGAGGCTGGGCTTGGTGTCGAGGGCGGCGGACATGTTTCTTCCTCCAGGAATGCGGCAAGACGATCGAGTTGGTCGGTCCAGAAGCGTTGATAGCGGGTGAGCCAGTTCATCGCTTCCTCCATCGGTGCGGCGGACAAGCGACAGGTGACGGTGCGACCGGCCTTGGTACGGGTGATGAGCCCGGCATCGGACAGCACGTCGAGATGCTTCATCACGGCCGGCAATGAGACTGAAAACGGTTCCGCGAGGGCGCTGACGGACAGGCTGTCCTCCGCCTCAAGGCGGGCGAGAAGGGAACGCCGGGTGGGATCGGCGAGGGCCGCGAAGGTGCGGTCGAGGGCTGGGTCTGATTGATACTTAACCATTAGGTTAAGTATAGGCGTGTGCCGCCGGGAGTCAAGCGGTGCTTGCCAATGCATTCGCCGCCATGGATTGATCATCCGATCTCATTTGGGGGCCTTCTTTTGTATGTCGCTTGAGCTTTACCTTGCCTATGTCCTGGCTGGCATTGTGCTGGTCATCGTGCCGGGGCCTACGGTCACCGTGATCATCGCCAACTCGCTCGCGCATGGGACGCGCGCCGGACTTCTGAACGTCGCCGGCACGCAGGTCGGACTCTTTCTGATGATGGGCATTGTCGTGCTTGGCCTTGCCTCGGTAATCGAGACGATGGGCGTGTGGTTCGACTGGCTGCGGCTGCTGGGCGCTGCCTATCTCATTTATCTCGGTTGGAAGCTCGTGCGCGATACCGGCTCCTTTGCGGTCCGCGGATCTGCACCAAAGCCACGCGGCGGCTTCTTCTGGCAAGGGTTCGTGGTGATCCTCAGTAATCCGAAGGCGCTGCTGCTCTTCGGTGCGTTCATTCCGCAATTCGTCGATCCGAACGGCGACTATGTTGGACAGGTGATCCTGCTGGGCACGACATTCATCGTGATCGCGGCAATTTTCGATGCGGGCTATGCCGTGCTGACCGGTCGGGCCGGCGCATTTCTTTCACGCAAGCGTGTGCAGCTTGTCTCGCGGATGAGCGGCATATTCCTGATCGGCGGCGGGGTGTGGCTGGCCTTCACCCGCGCACGGTAGACATAAGATATTTCACAGGGGGAAAAACGAGATGAAGCGGATGACAGCAGCGGCGTTAGGCGCCGCGATTTTGATGACCGGACCTGCCTTGGCCCAGGCGCCGGCACCCGCAGCACCCACACCGCCACTCGTCGACTTCTCGCGGGTCGAGATCAAGACGCACGATCTCGGCAACAAGACCTACATGCTGGAAGGCATGGGCGGGAACATCACCGTGGCGCTGGCTGAGACCGGCGTAATCATGGTCGATGCGCAGTTCGCGCCGCTGCACGACAAGATCAAGGCCGCCGTCGAGGCGCTGTCGAAGCAGCCGATCAAATATCTCATCAACACGCATATCCACGGCGATCACACCGGCGGCAATGCCGGGTTCGCCAAGATCGGCGCGGCTATCGTCGGCCATGAAAACCTGAAAACCCGCCTGTCGGCCGGGACCGTCAATGGCCTCACTGGCGCCCGCACGGCTGGCGCGCCGCCGGAGGCGCTGCCGGTGAAAACCTATCAGCGCTGGACGATGGTCAAGATCAAGGACCGCGAGGCTGAGCTTCGGCACTTGCCCAATGCGCATACCGACGGCGACACCTACGTCTACTTCGCCGATGCCAATGTGCTGGCAACCGGCGATATCGTCTCGGTAGGCAACCGTTATCCGAATATCGACTTTGCCAACGGCGGCCATATCAAAGGCACGATCTCCGCGGTCGACGCCTATATCGCGCTTGCCAATGACCGCACCAAGGTCGTGCCGGGCCACGGTCCGGTGATGAGCAAGGCCGATCTGATTTCCTATCGGCAGATGCTGGCGACCGCACACGAGCGCGTTGCTGCGCTGATCGCCCAGGGCAAGACCGCTGACGAAGCCGTCGCGGCCAAGCCGTTTGCGGCCGATCTCGATGGACAGATGGGCGCCAACGAGCAGGGCAGCGCCAATTTTGTGCGGGTGATCTATTTCTCGCTGAAGCCGCGCACCTGATCGGGGAAGACATGAACAAATTTGGACTGGTCGTCGAATTCGAAGTGCAGCCGGAAGACGCCGACCGCTTTTTCGAACTGATCACCGAAAATGCCAGGCTGTCGGTCGAGCGGGAGCCGGGTTGCCTGCGATTCGACGTGCTACGCGCCCAGGACAATCCCGCCCGCTTCATGCTGTACGAAATCTACACGGATGGGGCGGCGGTCCAGGAGCACATGAAGATGCCGCATGTGACCGAATTCTTCGGCAAGGCCAAGCCGTTGATCGTGAAACAGGCCGCGCATCGGCTCACCCGCGTGGCGGCGCCGCAGAAGAAGTAGGGCGCTGCCCGCTATTACGCGGGGGCAAGGGGCTGTGATGAGTCGGCAACAGTAAAAATGTTGCTGATTTGACAGACCCTTGCCCGTCGTGAATCTGCCACATTTGTGATTTAATCCAAGCTTCTGCACCCGTTTCGACGGTCTTTTTTCGGAAGCGAATGCTCAAGCTGTTCGTCCGCCTTGTGGTCTTTTGCGTGCTCCTGCTGGTTGCGGGGGGCGCTGCCGGCATTGCCGCGCTTTGGCATTTCAGCCGCGGTCTTCCCGACTATCAACAGCTGGCCGACTACGAGCCTGCCGTGTTGACGCGCGTGCATGCCGGCGACGGCCGCGTGCTGGCGGAGTTTGCAACCGAACGGCGTCTTTTCGTCCCAATCGATGCAATTCCAAAACTGGTCCTGCAGGCGTTCCTCTCCGCCGAAGACAAGAGTTTCTACTCGCATCCCGGTGTCAGTCTTCCCGATATCGCGCGTGCCGCCATCGTCAATGTCATCGCACGCGGTACGGGCCAGAACCGCCGTCCGGTCGGTGCCTCTACCATCACCCAGCAGGTGGCCAAGAACTTCCTGCTCGGCAACGAAGTGTCGATTGCCCGCAAGGCACGCGAAGCGATCCTTGCCGTCCGGATCGAAGGTGTGCTGTCCAAGGATCGTATCCTCGAACTCTATCTGAACGAGATTTATCTCGGCGCGGGCGCCTATGGCATTGCCGCCGCCGCCCTCAACTATTTCAACAAATCGCTGGATGAGCTGACGCCGGCCGAGGCCGCGTTCCTTGCGGGCCTGCCCAAGGCGCCCAACAATTACAGCCCGCAGCGCTACCCCGAGGCGGCACGCGCGCGGCGCGACTACGTCATCGGCCGCATGGTCGAGGACGGCTGGCTGACCAGTGCGGAGGCAGAGCAGGCGCGTAATGCACCGCTGCTGACGCGGGCCCGCGGCGAAGCCGAAACGGCGCGCGCCGATTACTTCGTTGAAGAAGTGCGTCGCGAGCTGATGGCGCGCTATGGCGAGAACGGACTCTATCGCGGTGGCCTGTCGGTCCGCACCTCGGTCGATCCGCGACTACAGGAGATCGCCGATCGCGTACTCCGCAGAGGGCTGATCGTCTATGACCGTCGCCATGGCTGGCGCGGCCCGGTTTCGCGCGTGGACGTCGCTGCTGCCGATTGGCCGGCGCGCCTGACCATCGTGCCACGCCCGGCCGGCTTTTCCCCGGATTGGTATGGCGCGGTCGTGCTGGCGCTCGCCAACGATGGGGCGGAGATCGGCTTCTCCGATGGCTCGAAGGGGTTCATCCCGTTCAGCGAGATCCAGTGGGCGCGCAAGCGCATGGAGCAGCAGAAGCTGGGTCCACCGCTGCGCAACCCAGGCGATGCCTTGGCCGTCGGCGATGTGATCGCCGCCGAAGCGATCGATCCGCCGGCGAATGCGCGACAGGATCGCCGCTATTTCGCGCTGCGTCAGGTACCCAATGTCGGCGGCGCCATCGTTGCACTCGATCCGCACACCGGACGCGTACTGGCGATGACCGGCGGCTGGAGCTTCGAGCTGACCCAGTTCAACCGCGCGACACAGGCGCAGCGTCAGCCTGGGTCGTCCTTCAAGCCGTTCGTCTATCTTGCCGCGCTGGAGAACGGCTTTACGCCGTCGACGCTGGTGCTGGATGCGCCGATCACCATCGACCAGGGTCCCGGCCTCGCGAAATGGAAGCCCGGCAATTACAGCCGCAACTTCTTCGGGCCGAGCCCGCTGCGCGTCGGCGTTGAGCAGTCGCGCAACCTGATGACGGTGCGCCTCGCCCAGCATATCGGCATCGACAAGGTGGTCGATGTCGCCGATCGCTTCTCGATCTCCGACAATATCGTTCCGGTGCTCTCCACGGCGCTGGGGGCTTCCGAGACCACGCTGTTGCGCATGACCCTAGCCTATGCGGAGCTTGTCAATGGCGGGCTTAAGATCACGCCGACCTTGATCGATCGTGTGCAGGACCGCAACGGCCGCACGATCTTCAAGCATGACGGTCGCGTCTGTGGCGATTGCCGCGCAGAGGGATGGGTCGATGCGGCCGATCCGCAGCCACCGGTGCTGCCGGAAGAACGCGAACGCGTTGCCGAGGCTTCAACTGCATATCAGGTCGTCTCAATGCTTCAGGGCGTCGTGGATCGGGGCACCGGGCGGCGCATCAAGGATCTTGGCCGGCCGCTGGCTGGTAAAACGGGCACCACCAACGATTCGAATGACGCCTGGTTCGTCGGGTTCTCGCCTGATCTTGCCGTTGGCGTCTTCGTCGGCTTCGACACGCCGCGGACCCTGGGTCCGAACGAGACCGGCGCCTCGGTATCTGTGCCGGTGTTCCGCGAATTCATGGCGGATGCGCTGAAGAACCAGCCTGCGATCCCGTTCCGCGTGCCACCGGGGATCCGGCTGGTGCGTGTGAACGCCCAGACCGGTCTTCCGGCCCGAGCCGGTGAGCGCGACGCGATCTGGGAAGCCTTCAAGCCGGGCACGGAAAATCTGGCGACCGGTCCGGTGCTGGAAGGGTTTGGCGATACGGGCGGCACTGTACCGGCGATGTCGATCCCGACGACAGATTCCGGCGGGCTGTACTAAGCCCACTTGATTCTTCTCGGGCGGTCCGGGTTAACATCGCCAAATGTCACCCCGCGATCAGTCCATTTCAGACCGCGAGAAACTGTCGCAGCTTCTAGGCGAAGCGCGGCGCGCTGTGGTGTTCACCGGCGCCGGCCTCTCGACGGAATCCGGTATTCCCGATTTTCGCAGTCCCGGCGGTGTGTGGAGTAAGATCAAGCCCATCTATTTCGATGAGTTTGTGCGCAGCGAAGAGCGCCGCCGCGAGGCATGGAAACGCACCTTCTCCGGCGTGATGGGTTGGACCGGCGCCAAGCCTAATGCCGGGCATCACGCTGTCGCGCGGCTGGTGTCGCTTGGCAAGGTCTCGTCGGTGATCACGCAGAATGTCGACAATCTGCATTATGAGTCTGGTATCCCGGCGGACCGGATCATCGAACTGCACGGCAATGCCAGTTATGCGAC
This sequence comes from Alphaproteobacteria bacterium, assembly GCA_965279355.1. Classification (GTDB taxonomy): domain Bacteria; phylum Pseudomonadota; class Alphaproteobacteria; order CACIAM-22H2; family CACIAM-22H2. Next base: position 4,467,945 of record OZ257155.1, read on the forward strand.
CTGCCTTGAATGCGGGTTGCGTCACGAGCTTGAGGTGCTGAAGCAGAGCTTCCTCGGTCGCGATGAAATCCCCATCTGCCGCGACTGCGCCGGTCTGGTGAAGACGGCCACGATCTCCTTCGGTCAGCCGATGCCGGAAGCCCCGATGGAGCGGGCGCGCGACGAAACGCTCGCTTGCGATCTCTTCATCGTGCTGGGATCGTCGCTTGTCGTTTATCCAGCGGCAGGCTTTCCGCTACTGGCCAAGGAAAACGGCGCGGCTCTCGTGATCGTCAATCGCGAGCCGACGGAGCAGGATCGGTTCGCCGATCTCGTGATCCACGAACAGATCGGCGACGTGCTGTCGGCCGCTGTTCCGCTGAACTGATATCAGATCATCGGCAGCGATTTTCGCCGGCCAAGCGGGAAGGCCGCGTCGATGGTCGCTTCGTCCGCCTTTGTCAGTTTGAGCGCACCGGCAGCGGCGTTCTCCTCCACATGCGGCATTTTCGCCGCCTTGGGGATCGTCAGTAGCGATGGACGGCGGGTGAGGAAGGCGAGGGCGACCTGTCGCGGTGTCGCATCGTGCGCCTCGGCGATCTTTTGCAGCACCTTGCCGCCGCTGGATTGCGGGCCGGGAAAGCGGCTGTGACCGAACGGGCTGTAGCCGACGATAGCGATGCCGTGCTGTTCACAGGCCGGAATCACGTCATGTTCGATGGCGCGCTCTTCCAGATGATAGAGGACCTGGTTGCAGGCGATTTTGCCTTTGCCTGCAATCGCAACCGCCTCCGCGATGTCTTCGTGGTCGAAATTGCTGATACCCCAGCTGCGGATCTTGCCGCCGGTCGTCAGCTTCTCAAACGCGGCGAAGGTTTCCTCCAGCGGGTAGGAGCCCTGCCAGTGCAGGAGATAGCAGTCGAGATAGTCGGTCTTGAGGCGGCGCAGCGACTGCTCGCAGGCGGCGACGGTGCCGCGCGCCGAGGCATTGTCGGGCAGCACCTTGGAGACAAGGAAGACCTCGCTCCGGCGGCCGGTGACCGCCTCGCCGACGATCTCCTCGGCTTTTCCCGCGCCGTACATTTCGGCCGTGTCGATATGCGTCATGCCGAGATCGAGGCCGCGCCGCAGGGCGGCGACCGCATCGGCCCGGGGGCCGGCTTCCATGTACCAGGTGCCCTGGCCGATTGTGGCGACGGCTTTGCCGGTGGCGCCGAATAGGTGCTGTTTCATGCCGTATTTCTCGCCGCTGGTGAGAATTGACGCAAGGCCCGGCGGGTATCATCTTTAGGGCAACAACTATCTCCCGGGAGCACGCCTGATGGCCCTGACTTTGCGGCCGCTTCACCCCTTCGGCGCCGAAGCAAGCGGTGTCGACATCAGCCGGCCGATCACCGCCGATCTGGCCGCCGAGATCGAAGCGGCGATGAACCAGCATGCGGTGCTGCTGTTTCGCGACATGCCGTTGACCCAGGAGCAGCAACTCGATTTCACGCGCTGGTTCGGTCCGTTCGATCGCGGGCTCAACGTCGCGATCAAGAAAAGCCCGCGCGTCGCCGACCACCTGATCGATATCTCCAACGTCGCCGACGACGGCAATCTGCGCTCCCGCGACGACAAGCGGCTGCTGTCGCAGCTGGCCAACCAGCTCTGGCACAGCGACTCGTCTTTCAAGAGTCCTCCGGCCAAGTTCTCGATGCTGTCGGCGGTCGTGGTGCCGCCGGATGGCGGCGATACGGAATATGCCGATATGCGCGCGGCCTACGACGCGCTGCCCGGAGACACCAAGCGGCTGATTGAGCCGCTGGTCGGCGAGCATTCCGCGCTCTATTCGCGCAAGCTGCTGTCCGATCTCGAATACACGCCGGAAGAAATAGCGGCCTTGCCGCCGGTCCGCTGGCCGCTGGTGCGCACGCATGCGGGGTCGGGGCGCGAACATCTCTTTGTCGGCGTGCATGTCACCCAGATCGTCGGCTGGACCAAAGGCGAAAGCCGGCTGTTGGTGGCGGAGCTGATCGAGCATGCGACGCAGCGCGAATTCGTCTATCGCCACGCCTGGCGGCCGGGCGATCTGTTGATCTGGGACAACCGCTGCACCCTGCATCGCGGCAAGCGCTACGACCTGTCACAGCGCCGCGAGTTGCGGCGCAGCACCGTGGAGGATACGGCGTCGGTGGCACTCGGCGCGGCGGCGGAGTAAGGCGTGGCTCTTACCTTCAAGCCGCTGCATCCGCTCTTCGCCGCCGAAGCCAGCGGCATCGATTTGCGTCAGCCGATCGATGCCGAGACTGCGAAGACGATCGAAGCGGCGATGGACAAATACGCGGTGCTGGTCTGGCGCGGTCAGGCGCTGGAAGAGGAAGAGCAGCTCGCCTTCACAAAATGGTTCGGCCCATTTGACATGGGCCTACAGGTTTCGCTGCGGGAGAAGACCCGGTTTCGCAACGGCGGCCTGTTCGGTGACATTTCAAACATGGAGATCGAAGGCGGCGTGCGGGCGCGCGACGACCGGCGGGTCTTCTCCATGCTGGCCAATCAGCTCTGGCACAGCGATTCCTCGTTCAAGAGCCCGCCGGCGCGCTATTCGCTGCTTGCCGGACTGGTCATTCCCGATGATGATGGCGATACGCAGTGGTGCGACGAGCGTGCGGCCTATGACGCGCTGCCGGAGAAGACAAAACAGTATATCGACGGGCTGGTCGGCGAGCATTCCGTCAACTATTCGCGCGAACTGCTCGGCAGCATGACCTTTACCGAGGAAGAGAAGAGGCGCATGCCGCCGGTCTGCTGGCCGATCGTGCGGCAGCATGCGGGCTCGGGCCGCAAGCATCTGTTCATCGGCGCGCATGTGTCGCGCATTCAGGGGATGTCAACCGCCGAGGGCCGGTTGCTGCTGGCCGAACTTCAGGAACATGCCACGCAGCGCGCGTTCGTGTTTCAGCACCAGTGGAAGGTCGGCGATCTCGTGATGTGGGACAACCGCTGCGCCCTGCATCGCGGGCTGCGTTACGACCTCTCGAAGGCGCGCGGCTTGCGCCGCAGCACGACCGAAGACGTGAACTCGATTCCGGTTCAGGTCGCGGCTGAATAAGTCCTAGCTGAGCCGGTAGACGGCCTTCGCGTTGTCGCGGAAGAGCATCCGCTTCTGATCTTCGCTCATCCGTGCCTGTACGAAGGCAAACTTGGGATCGTCGAAATCCCAGTGCGGATAGTCGGTCGAGAACAACAGGCGGTCCCAGCCGATCCATTCGATCAGGTGCACGAGGTCGCTGGGCTTGGGCGGTTCTTCCACCGGCTGCGTCGTGAACCAGAAGTTCTTGCGGACATAATGCGAGGGCGGGTGCTTCACATGCGGCACTTCGCTGCGCATGCGCTCCCAGGTCTTGTCCAGCCGCCAGGTCATCGCGGGCACCCACGCCCAGCCGCCCTCGACCAGAACGATCTTCAGATCGGGGAAACGCTCGAACACGCCTTCGAAAATGAGGCTGCCGATCAGCGCCTGCATCTTGTGGACATTGGAGTGGTGCGCTTCGAGATAATAGGAGGGCCAGCCGCCCCCGGTCGCCGCGTGGCCGTTGACGCCGGAGACGTGAAGGCCGACAGGGAGGTCGTAACGGACGGCCGCTTCATAGATTGGCCAGTAGCGGCGGTTGCCCAGCGGTTCGGCGGTGACTGGCGGAATCGTGATCTGGATGAAATCGGGCTTGTCGCCGCAGCGCTCGATTTCGGCGACGGCGGCTTCGGCATGTTCCTGCTGCACGACGATGGCGCCCTTAAGGCGTTTGTCCTGGCTGGTCCATGACGCGACCTGCCATTCATTGAAGGCGCGGCACAGCGCGACGCCGAATTCGACATTGCGCTGGAACGCACCGGGGCCAAGTGGCTGCAGCAAGCCATACTCCACGTTATAGGGATCGAGATGCTGTTCCTGCATGAAGGCCAGGCTCGATCCTGGCACGCCGCCGTCGGGCGGCCAGGCATCGAGGCGGGCGATTTCCGGCTGCATCCGCGGATGCATGAAGGTCTTGGACAGGCCCTGGCGAATGAAGGAGCCGTAGGTGGTGAGATGATCCCACCAGCGTGCTTCCAGATAAGGCTGAAGATCGCCCAGGCTGCGCAATGTCGGATGGATATCGCAGTCGACGATGGTCAGCTTCGTGTCCGGTTTCGGCGCGCGGGTCAGAACGGATGTCATCGGGAATCCCTCCGCCTCAGGCCGCGGCCAGGCGCGTATAGGTTGCCAGCGGGTTGTCGCGCATGATCCGCTGCGCCAGGTCGCGATTTAGCCCGCGCGGCATGACGTCCTGTCCGTCGTATTGGTAATGCGGGTAGTCGGTCGAGAACAGCAGCATGGCGTCGGAGCCGATCTGTTCGATGACGATCTCGAGCTGCTCGGCGGTCGGTGGCGCATCAACCGGCTGCAGGGTCATGCGAACGTGCTCCCGCACATATTCAGAGGGCGGGCGCGAGACCCAAGGCGTTTCAGCGCGGACGCCGAGCCAGGTCTTGTCGACCCGCCAGAAGAACGCCGGCAGCCACGTCACGCCGGATTCGATCAGTACGACCTTTAGCTTCGGGAACTTGCTGAACACGCCTTCGGTGATCAGGCTGAGCAATGCGCCTTCGAAGCCGGCCGAGAACGCGACGTAGTCCTCGAGGTAATAGGACGGCCAGCCGATATTGGTCGGCGCATGGCGATAGTTGCTGCCGGCATGAATGCCGATCGGCAGGCCGTGCCGCTCCGCCGCTTCGTAGATCGGCCAGTAGAACCGCTTACCCAGCGGCATGTCGCCCATCGCCAGCATCAGCACCTGCACGAAACGCCTGTCGCCGGCGCGGCGTTCGATTTCCTCGACGGCCATCTGCGGGTTCTGCGCCGGCACCAGGATGGAGGAGCGCAGGCGCGGCTCCTTGGCCATCCAGTCATTGGCCATCCAGTCGTTGATCGCGCGGCAGATCGCGGCGGCCATGTCTTCGTTGTACAGCGCCTGTACGCCGTGCAGGCAGTTACAGATGGCAAAGCGCGTCCCGAACCCGTCCAGGGCCTGCCGCCGCAGCATCTCGAAATCCGTGCCCGGACCGCCGGCCTTGGGCCGCCAGTCGGGCCGGCACGAGATCGGCGCGCCCGGCGGATAGCAGGTCATGTCGAAATTCGTCTTGTCGATGCCGCGCGTGATGGCGACTTCGCGCCAGTGATCGTCGAGATAGGGAAGCAGCACCTGCATGCTGGGGACTGCGGGATGGATGTCGCAGTCGATGGCGCCGTCGAAGAGCATGGCTGTTACGCGACCGCGCCTTCGTAACCGGTGGTCCGGCGAATATCGCGCCGGTGTTCCGTGTCGTTGTATTCGGTGCCGCGATGCATCGTGGCGCAGTTGTCCCACATTACGAGATCGCCGACCGACCATTTGTGCCGGTACACGAACTGCGGCTGCGTTGCATGCGTCATTAATTCCTTCAGCAGGGCACGCCCTTCATCGATCGGCATGCCGAGGATGTGCGAGCAATGCGAGGCGATGTAGAGCGTCTTGCGCTTCGATCCTGCATGCGTCTGAACGATCGGATGCTGCGCCGGCGGGCGCGATTTCAGTTCTTCTTCCGTCGGCTGCGGATAACCGGCGGTGACGCGCGAATACCAGACCGAATGTTCGGCCACGAGACCTTCGAGCTTCTTCTTCATGGTTTCCGGCAGCGCATCATAAGCAGCCCGCATATCGGCGAACTCGGTGTCGGCGTCCTTCGGCGGCACTTCATGGGCGGCGAGGGCGGAATAACGCGCCCGGTTCTGCACGAAGGAGCCGTCCGTATGCCACTGCGCGTTGCCCTTCAGGAACAGGCGTCGCCGGCTGTCGAAGGCCAAGATGTTGCCGTCGGGATCGAGGTTGCTGACATCGATGATCTCCGGGACCTGACGGCGCGTCCTGACGTGCCCGGCGACGGTGACAATCCCCGATCCCTCGAGGTGACCGAAATGACGGCTGAATGCGACGTGCTCCTCGTCGCGCAGGGGCGGCTCGTGGTGGAACACACAGACGCCGTGGCGGTCCATTGCATCAACGATTTCCGCCACGCCATCGCGATCGAGCGGCTGCCGCAGATCGACGCCGGAGATCGCGGCGACGAACAGTCTGTGAAGCGGCTTCTCAACCAGAGGCATTGTTCTCTGTGTCCTTATTGCGGCTCGATTTTCGCGACGCGGACCAGGTCCGCCCATTTCTTGCTGTCGCGCTCCAGCATATCGCGAACAAGCTTCTGGTTGCCGGGCAACGGGTCCATGCCGAGGGTCAGAAGGAAGGTTTTGGTTTCCTCCTGCAGCACGACCTGATTGAACAGGCCCTCGAGCTTGTCGACGATCGGCTTGGGTGTGCCCAGCGGCGCCTGCACCGACCACCATTCGCGCAGATCGAACTCGGGAATACCGGCCGCGTCCTTCATGGTCGGCCAGGGTGTTGCGGCCATCGGTGTTGCCGTGGTGATCGCCAGCGCCCGCAGCTTTCCGTCCTTTGCCGCGACCAGCATGTTGGCGGGCCCGATGAAGGTGAAGTCGATCTCGCCGGCATAGAGGTCCGTGAGGATCGCCTGCGGCGAGCGGTAATTGACCCGCAGCGCATTCAGCTTGGCGAAGGAATTATAGAGTTCGTTGGTCGCCAGGGACTGCGCATTGGAGGTGCCGAACGATACCTTTCCCTTCTTGTGCAGGTAGGCGGTGAGTTCGGCGACCGAATTGACCGGCGTCTTGGTCGGATCGACGATCAGCACAAACGCGTTATGCGACAGCGTGGTGATGTGCTCGAAATCCTTGATCGGATCGAAGGGGATCGATTTGAACAAAGACGGCGCCGCGGCCATCGAGGAATTGCCGGGGACGATGAGCAGGGTATAGCCGTCGGGGCGTGAGCGGGCCGCGGCTTCGATGCCGATATTGCCTGTGGCGCCGACCTTGTTCTCGACCACGATCGGCTTGCCCATCATCGGGCCGACCTTGTTGGTGAAGAAGCGGATCAGCAGGTCCGCACCGGTGCCGGCGGCGAAGTTACAGATGACCTTCACTTCGCGGTTGGGATAATCCGTCTGGGCCACTGCGATATTCGGCAGCGACGAAAGAAAAGCCATGAGGGCAATCGCGGGTAGTGTGCGGCCGTAGCGCGTCCGGAACATGCGTTCTCTCCCCTTTTGGAGACATTAAAGAGCCTGCATGGCTCTCCTGTCTGCTTCCATAAAGATACATACACTCAGGAATGTAAGTCAACGCAGGCGGGCTGCTCGATTGTGGTTGTCCGAACAACGCGGTAGGAGACGGTCGTCAAAAGAGGACGCCGGAGGTCCCGAGTCGATGCAGGCCAGTGCCAAGCCACCCCGGAGGAGCCAGCAGCAACGGCGCGAAACGACGCGGCGCCATTTGCTGGATGCCGCCATCGACTGCATCCATGACATGGGGCTGGCGGGGGCCATTGTCTCCGTGATTGCCGACCGGGCCGGCGTGACGCGGGGCGCGGTCCAGCATCATTTCGGCAACCGCAACGATCTGGTTTTGGCCCTGATTGAGGAGATCGGCGAGAAGCTGTTTGTCGAATCCGACAAGGTGCTGGCGACGCGGCCGATCAAGGATCGCGTTGCGGTGATCTGCGAGCAGTACTGGGAGACGATCAACAGCCGGCATTCCGTGGCGTCGATTCATCTCCATCTCGGCACCATGCATGACGCCGACCTGCATCCACGCATCTACGATGCGATGCGCAAGGCGGAACGCAGGCTCGATAACCAATGGCTTGATCTGTTCAAGGACCGGAAGCTGCCGGCGGCACGTGTCATCGCGGCACGCCACCTTGTCCTGGCGACGATGCGCGGGCTGGTCCTGCGTCAGATCCATCGCAAGGCCCGCCACGGCTGGGACACCGAGCGGGCGTTGCTGCGCGAAACGCTGGAGCGGATGCTCTCCGGCTGACGCTGGCTTTCAGAGACCCAGGCGTTTGGCGTTGCCGGTCGCCGCGCGATGGAGTGGCAGCATGAGGGCCGCCTGAAGCGCCATCGTTGATGCGCCGAGTGCGATAGAGTTGGAGATGGCGCGGGCGAACCAGCCCGTCAGATAGTCCTGCTGCACGGCGACTACGGCCTGTGGCGAACGCGCGAGCGCAAGGGCCAGGGTGGCTTTTGCAGCGATGGCGCCTTCGGTCATCGCGGTGCGGACATTCTTGCCGACGGCCTCCAGCGACCGGGACATCAAGGCCGTCGACATTTCTGCGATGGCCTGCGTTTTCTCCGGCACCATGCGGGCGAATTCGGCATGGCTGGCCGTCGCGGGATTGAGGCGATGGGCGATGACGCTGCCGGCCGCGGCTGCCATTTGACCGCTGTTGAGCGCCGCGGCGCTGCTCGATGTTGCGATTTTCCGCAGTCGGCTGAGATCGCGTTTCATGCCCGCCCCTGTGTCTGTGTGAGAAGTCGTCTCTCTTGAGGTGGCGACTGCGGGCCGGGGGAATAAGGCGTGACGCGAAATAAAAGATGCCGCGGAACCGAAATTCTGCGGCATCACGATCCACGCAAAAAAAGGCTGTTTAGAAGCCCATGGCGTCCTGATAGGCGCGCTTAATTTCTTCCGGCTGACCGATAAGCCAGGTGAACTCGCGTCGCGAGAGACCGCTCAGCGCATCCTTCTCCAGTTCTTCGCGGGTCACGCCGTGCATCAGGCTTTTGCGCGCCGCGATCGGCAGGGTGACGTTCTTGTTCACTTCCGGATCGCGGATGATCGCTTTGGGATCCTTGCCTTCCTCGATGGCTTCGAGATCGGCGAGGAAGCGCTTGCGCAGCATCATGATGCCGCGGTCGCTGCGGCCCAGATGCTCGTTCCAGCGGTCCGACACCGTCCCCTGGCCGACCCACGCCACGAAGTCCTGGTTCATGATGTGGCTGTCGATCCAGCGGCCGGTCCTGGGATCCTTGAGCCAGCTGTACCAGTAGGGGATGGAATTCTGCACATACGGCTCGCGGTCCTTGGGCACGCGACTGAAGAACCACGCCACCGACAGGGTCGTCTCGTCGTCGACCGGCACCCGCCATTCGAAATGGTTGCCGGTGAACAGCGTGTTCGGCCACAGGCAGACCCGGCCGACGGTCCACAGCGGGCTGGTCTCGTCGGCACCTTCGCGGATGCGCTTGTACTGGATGCCGTACTCGAACTCCTCGAAGTCGATCTTGAGGTGGGGCGGCGCATAGGGGCCGGTCTTGCCCTTGAGGCGGATGCTCCAGTTGTCGTGCATCCATTCGAAATGCACGGGATCGATCGAGTTCTCCTGACCCTGCAGCCAGTTGCAGGGAACTTCGCAGAACACGATCTGCTTGAAGCCGTTGGGGTAGTTGAACAGCTCCCAGTTCGGTAGCAGGGGTGCCGGCTCGGGGCCCATATAGGCCCAGACCATGCCGGCATGGGCCTGCGCCTTGTATGCCTTGATCTTGATGCGGGTGTGATAGTCCGACTTGGGATCGGCCATCTGCTCGTAGGGCTGCTCGATGCACTGGCCGGTCTCGTCAAACGCCCAGCCGTGATAGTTGCAGCGCAGGCCGCACTTCTCGACGAAGCCGTAGGAGAGGTCGGCGCGGCGATGCGGGCAGTGGCGGTCGACCAGACCGTAAGTGCCGCTGAGATCGCGATAGAGGGTGAGGTCTTCCCCCATCAGCCGGACCGGCTTGACCGGCTTCTCGTCGAACTCGCCAACCGCAGCGATCGGGTGCCAGTAGCGCCGCATCAGGTTGCCCATGGGCGTGCCCGGCCCGACCTGGGTCAGCAGGCGATTCTTGTCTTCTTCAAGCATGGGCGTCCTCGGGTGTTCTTCGGTCTTGGTGTCGCGCAACCATATGAAACATGGGCAGGGGTGGGCAAGAGTTACCCTGTTCCTGTCAGGGGTATTCCTTCGCTGACGGAAACCGAGTCACCCGCTCAGCTATTAGTGCCGGCGCATTCAAATACAAGATGTTGAATTAGGTTTGCGCCATCTCACATCTCCAGACCGGAGAACGTGAGAGAACCATGGGATACGACCGAGCACGCGATTGGATGTGGTCTGAGGCCGTCGACATGCTGTCGCGCGCCGAGCGGATGCACCATGCGTTCTTTCGCCCTGCCGGTTCGCACGCGCGCCAGCCGGCCTGGGAGCCGCCCGTCGATATTCTCGAAACCGACACCGCCGTTCTGGTTCTGGTGGCGCTGCCTGGTGTAGACGCCGCAGAGGCGGATGCCGTGATCGATGGCGACCACCTGATCATTACCGGGACACGCCTGCTACCACGAGAATTGGGCACGGCGATCATTCACCGCCTGGAACTTCCGCAGGGGCGCTTTCAGCGCCGCGTGAAGCTGCCGACCGGACATTACAGCGGGGTGCGGCGGGCAACCGTGCATGGTTGCCTGGTGGTCACCCTGCAGAAAGCGGGAAGTCGTGGCTGAAAACGAGTATCAGGTGCTGTCCTCTAGTAACGGATCATCGCCTGGTGCGGGCGGCGGGCAACCCATGCCGCCACTGCCGCCGGACGCGCTCATCATCATCCCGGTCCGCAACACCGTGCTATTTCCCGGCATCGTGATGCCGGTGACGATCGGCCGCACGAAGTCGATCATGGCGGCGCAACAGGCGGTGCGTGAGCAGCGTCAGGTCGGCATCCTGCTGCAGCGCGACGCCGAGTTGAACGACCCGACGGCGCTCGACATGCATCGCATGGGCACCGTCGCCAGCATCGTGCGCTACATTACCGCGCCGGACGGCGCGCATCACCTGATCAGCCAGGGCGAGCAGCGCTTCCAGATCGTGGAGTTCCTGCACGGCTGGCCGTTCCTGGTGGCACGTGTGTTGCGCCTGCCCGAGCCCTCGACGACCAACCCGGAGATCGAAGCCAGGTTCCTGAGCCTGAAGGCGCAGGCGACCGAAGCTGTGCAGTTGCTGCCGCAGGCGCCGGCCGAGCTGGTCGCGGCCGTGGAATCGGTGCAGACGCCGACAGCGTTGGCCGATCTTGCGACGGCCTATGCCGACATCAAGCCTGAAGAGAAGCAGGAGATCCTCGAGACGCTGGAGATCGTCGCTCGCATGGAGAAGGTCTCCACGCAATTGGCTCATCGCATCGAGGTGCTGCGCCTGTCCAAGGAGATCAGCCAGAAGACGCGGAGCTCGCTCGACGAACGTCAGCGCGAGATCCTGTTGCGCGAGCAGATGGCGTCCATTCAGAAGCAGCTGGGCGAAGGCGAGGAAGGCAAGGCCGCTGAAATCGCCGAGCTTGAGAAGCAGATCTCCGCGGCGAACATGCCCAAGGAGATCGAGGACCACGCGCGCAAGGAGCTGCGCCGCCTGCAACGCATGCCTGAAGCAGCCGGCGAGTACGGCATGGTGCGGACCTATCTCGACTGGCTGATCGAGCTGCCGTGGAATCTGCCTGAAGAAAACCCGATCGACATTGCGGAGGCGCGCCGCATCCTGGACGAGGACCATTACGGCCTCGACAAGATCAAGCGGCGGATTGTCGAATACCTCGCCGTGCGCAAGCTCGCCCCGAACGGCAAAGCGCCTATCCTGTGCTTCGTCGGCCCTCCCGGCGTCGGCAAGACGTCGCTGGGCCAGTCCATTGCGCGCGCCATGAACCGCAAGTTCGTGCGCATCAGCCTGGGCGGCGTGCATGACGAGGCGGAGCTGCGCGGTCATCGCCGTACCTATATCGGCGCGCTGCCCGGCAACATCATTCAGGCGATCCGCAAGGCGGGTGCCCGCAATGCGGTCGTGATGCTGGATGAGATCGACAAGGTCGGAAACGGCTTCCACGGCGACCCGAACGCGGCGCTGCTGGAAGTGCTCGACCCTGAACAGAATGGGACGTTCCGCGACAACTATCTCGCGGTGCCGTTCGACCTGAGCCGTGTGGTGTTCCTCACCACCGCGAACCAGCTCGACACGATTCCCGGACCGTTGCGGGACCGCATGGAGATCATCAGCCTTGCCGGCTACACCGCCGAGGAGAAGCATCAGATCGCCCGGCGTTACCTGCTGCGCCGTCAGCAGGAGGCGAATGGCCTCAAGGACGGACAGGTCGAGATCGCCGAGGCGGCACTGCGCGACATCATCCAGAACTACACGCGGGAATCCGGCGTGCGAAACCTGGAGCGCGAGATCGGCAAGGTGCTGCGCCATGAAGCGGTGCGGATCGCGGAAAATAGCGAGATCCAGACTCCGATCCAGGTTACGCAAAACGATCTGCACGCGATCTTGGGTGCCGCGCGTTTCGAAGACGAAGTGGCGATGCGCACCAGCGTGCCGGGAGTCGCGACCGGACTGGCCTGGACGCCGGTCGGCGGCGATATTCTGTTCATCGAGGCGACGCGCATTCCCGGCAGCGGCAGGCTGATCCTCACCGGACAGTTGGGCGATGTGATGAAGGAAAGCGCCCAGGCGGCCTTCAGCATCGTGAAGAACCGCGCCGCGGCGCTCGGGATCGACGAGACGCGCCTCGAGAAGAGCGATGTCCATGTCCATGTGCCGGCAGGCGCGATCCCCAAGGACGGGCCGAGTGCCGGTGTGGCGATGTTCATGGCGCTGACCTCGCTGCTGACCGATCGTACGATCCGCAGCGACACCGCGATGACGGGCGAGATCAGCCTGCGCGGGCTGGTGCTGCCGGTTGGCGGCATCAAAGAAAAGGTGATTGCCGCACATCGCGCCGGCATCAAGCGGGTCATGCTGCCCGCGCGCAACCGGAAAGATTACGAGGATATTCCGGAAGAGACGCGCCGCGACCTTGAATTCGTGTGGCTGGAGCGCGTCGACCAGGCAGTCGACGAGGCTCTGGACGCGAAACTGACGACTGATGCTGACGCGCAGGAACGGGAGATGGCGGAGGCTTAGCCGTCGCTTGCGCGCAAGGCGCCGATGAACGCAGCGAGGGCAGCGAGGCACGCGAGCGTCCGAAGATGATTCCACGCCGTCCAGGTCGTTAGATAGGTCGACCACAACATTGCGCCGTCGGCGTTAGGTGCGGCGCCGTCGAGGGCGTTGTTGAGCGGGACGTTGAAGATTACCGTCACGAGAATGCAGCCTCCGAGATAGAGGAGCGCGCCAGTCAGCGCGTACCCGGCGCCGGCTTCCAACCAGCGCCAGAGCGAAACGGCGAGAACGGCCAGGCAAACGGCAGCCGTGCCGAAGAACACTACAGCGAAGACCGGATTGAGAATGGCGCGGTTGATGGCCTGCATGGCGGCCATACCGTGTTCTTTCTGGCGCGATCCGCGTGAAGCCGGGCATGACGGCAACGGAGAACGCGAAGAAGAGGCCGGCCATCAGGCCGCAGCCGAGCGCACCTGTGAAGCGCAGAACCAGAATAGCCGCGCCCATTTACGTTCGTCCTTCTCCGTCGGATCACACGTTCCGCATTGTCATGCCGGATGAACGTACGTCAACCGTTTGTGCGGTGCTCCGATGTCAGAATGACGTTTCGGAGCGGTTCGCGATACGCGGGTGTCTCGAGGTAGGCGCAGGTTGTGCGCGATCGCGCCCTGATCGAAAAGCTGACTGGCTGGGATCTTCAGATCGTCACTGACGATGGGGGCGCACCCGCGACCAGGCGCTCGAATGCGCCGGTCGTGGGGTCGCGCACCAGCATCACGCCATCGTTCACGCCAAAATAGGCCCCATGGAGCTGCAGCGATCCGCGCTCCACCAGGATGCTGACGCAGGGGAAGGTCATCAGGTTACGCAGGCTGAGCTCGATGGCTGCGAGTTCCAGTTGCCGCAGGTCCTCCTCGGTGTTGCCGCTCGGCTTCACCAGTTCGGCAGCAGGCGCAATCAGCGACATCCACTTGCCGATGAAATCGCCGGGCGAGAGCGGGTTGGCATTGCCGGAAAACGCCCGGATGCCGCCGCAGTTCGCGTGGCCCAGGACAACGATGTGTTTCACCTTCAGTCCCTGGATCGCGAATTCGAGCGCCGCCGACGTGCCGTGATAATGGCCGTCGGTCTCGTAAGGCGGCACCAGATTGGCGACGTTGCGCGCGACGAAGATTTCGCCGGGGCTGGCATCAAAGATGACTTCCGGTGAGACGCGGCTGTCGCAGCAGCCGATGATCATCACCTCGGGGCGCTGGCGGTCGGCAACGGCTTGGTAGCGCTGCCGCTCGCGGACGAAACGCTCGCCAAGGAAGGCGCGATAGCCCGCTTCGAGTTGGGCGGGGAACATGGGCGGCTCCTGAAGGTCGCTGGTGTCCCCGTCCGTTTATGGGCAACCGGCGCAGACCGCAAGAGCGGAAATCCGCATATTTAAGCAACACAAAAAAGAATGCTGCGCAGAAAGGCGCGGCATTCAAGAGCGGCTGAAGAATTGTTGTTATTCGGCTTTAAAGCCAGAGATTTTCACCGCTTCCGCCCATTTGTCCGAATCGGCGCGCATGAACTTCGTCAGGTCTTCAGGTGTGCCTGGGCGGGGCGGCAGGTCGACCTCGCGCAGACGGGCCAGAACGTCAGGCATATTCATGGCAGCGGTGAACTCACGGTTGAGCCGGTCGATGATCGGCCGCGGCGTGCCCGCCGGGGCTAGGAACGCTGCCCAGATGTAGATCTCCATCTTGGGATAGCCGAGTTCCTTGAAGGTCGGCACGCCCGGGAGCAGCGCCGAACGCTCTGCGCCGGTGATGGCGTAAGCCTTGATCTTGCCCTGCTCGATGTACTGCTTGAGCGACTGGATCGGCAGGAAGGCGGTGTCTACGTGGCCGCCCACCAGATCCGTCGTGGCCGGGGGTGTGCCGCGATAACCGACATGGGTCATGTCGATGCCGGCCAGGCCGTTCAGGATGACGCCCGCGAAGTGCGAGGGATTGCCCGGCGTGAATGAGGCGAACGAGACTTTGCCGCCGGGATTCGCCTTCGCATGCGCAAGAAAGGCGGCGAAGTTGGCAGGCATCGTTTCCTTACCCGCAAAAACGAGCTGAGAGCCGACACCCATCACGATCGGATCGTAGTCCTTGAACGGGTCGTAAGGCAGGCTGGCGAAGGTGTGCGGGTTGATGGTCATCATGCCCGATGTCGCGAACATCACCGTGTAACCGTCGGGCCGCGCGCTCTTAACGGTTTCGGCCGCGATGATGCCGCTGCCGCCGGGCTTGTAGTCGTAGATCATGGGCTGGCCGGTGGCCTGCTGGAACTTGTCGCCGATCATCCGCCCCGCGACGTCGAGCACGTTGCCGGCGGGGAAGGGATAGACCAGCCGCACCGGGCGGTTCGGGTAATCCTGCTGGGCAAAAGAGGGTGCGGTCGCGACCATCGTCGCCAGCACGGCCAAACCCACATTCCATCGACGCATCGTTGCCTCCCTTGGACTCTGTTTGACGGCAAGGTGCGCCATCGCGCCGGAAACGCCAATGAGTGTTTCGATATTCTGAACATCATTCTGATATGTTAAAAAGCCATCGATTGGGGAGGGGCATGCGCGAGACCAAATCGAAGCGGCGCAAGAGCCGGGTGCTGGAGAGTTTCGCCGAGTATGAGGGCGACAAGCAGTTCGCAACGACGCTGGCGCGCGGGCTGGAGATTCTGCGCTGTTTTACGCCGGAGGGGCCGACGCTCGGCAACAAGGACCTGGCCGCGGGCACCGGTCTGCCGAAACCGACTGTCTCGCGTCTGACCTATACGCTGTCGCAGCTCGGTTATCTCAAGGCCGACCACATCTCGTCGAAATACCGGCTGGGGCCGGCGGTGCTCGCGATCGGCTATCCGTTGCTGGCGACGTTGACGATGCGGCAGGTCGCAAGACCGGCAATGAAAGCACTGGCGGATTATGCCGGCGGTTCGGTGTCGATGGGGGTGCGCGACCGGCTCAACATCGTTTATGTCGAAACGAGCCGCAGCAATTCGATGTTCTCCCGGCAGCTCTCCGATATCGGCCTCTCACAGCCGATTGCCGCGACGGCAATCGGGCGGGCCTATCTCGCGGCCTGCGCGCCGGATGACCGGAACGCCATCCTGAACGAGATTCGTGTCAATACGCCCGAGATCTGGAAGCAGCACGAGGAGAAGTTGCGCCAGAGCCAGGGGGACTACGAACGGCTTGGGTTCTGCATGTCGTGGGGCGATCTTCGCCGTGATGTGTACGCGGTGGCGGTGCCTCTCCGCCTGTTCGGCAGCAGCGAGATCGTAGTCTTCAACTGCGCACTGCAGTCTTTCGTGGTGAAGCCGGCGCAAATCCGGTCCGATATCGGGCCGCGCCTGGCCGCCATGGTACGCGGCTTGGGCCAGAGTTGAAACAGCATATCAGAACACAGTTCAGAATATCGAAACAAGCCTTGCTGCAGACCAGCGGCACGCGCAGGCTCCCCGCGCCTAAAATGGGAGAGGCGCAATGCTGAGCCGGGCGGATAACGACCTCCTGACCCTGACCAATCCGGGAACGCCGATGGGGACGCTCTTTCGTCGGTTCTGGCTGCCGGTGCTGCTGTCGCAGGAACTGCCGCAGCCGGATTGTCCGCCGGTGCGGGTAAAGGTGATGGGCGAAGACTATGTCGCCTTCCGCGACACCAAGGGCCGGGTTGCGCTGATCGATCCGCACTGCCCGCATCGCGGCGCCAATCTCTATTTCGGGCGCAACGAGGATTGCGGCATCCGCTGCATCTATCACGGCTGGAAATTCGACGTGACTGGCGAGTGCCTTGAGGCGCCAGCGCTGCAGGACGCCGAAAACTACGATGCGCTGCGTGCCAAGGCGCGGTTGAAGACGTTTCCGGCGCGCGAAGCGGGCGAGTTGATCTGGGCGTATCTCGGACCTGCGGAGACCGAGCCACCATTCCCGGCGTTCGAGTTTTTCGGCGTACCGCAAGGGCAGCGCTTCGTGTCCAAGAAACTGCAGCAGTGCAACTGGGCGCAGGCCTGCGAAGGCGCGCTCGACACCGCGCATTTCTCCTTCCTGCATAACTCGGTCGGCGACGCGAACGACATGGAAGTGATGAACCAGTCGGAAGCGGCGGCGAGCGGCGACAAGCGCCGTGTCTACTGGCTGCGCAAGGATGGCGCGCCCAGGTTCACGATCCAGGAGCACCCGGCCGGGCTGGTGATGGGTGCCGCGCGCAAGTTCGACGGCGACGATCTCTACTGGCGGGTCAGTCAGTTTCTGATGCCGGCGCATGCCTTGGCACCCAGCACGTTTCCCGGCGAGCACTATCACGGACAGACCTTTGTGCCGATCGACGAGGAGTCGTGCTGGATCTATTGCTACACATGGAATCCCAAGCGGGCGCTGACCAATGCGGAGCGTGAGCGCTTCGCGAACGGTCACACCGTGCATGCGAATGTGGACAAGAACTGGGTTCCGTATCGCAATCGCGACAACGAATACCTGATCGATCGTATGGACCAGAAGCTGCGCAGCTTCACGGGCATCAAGGGCGTGTCGGAACAGGATGCGGCGGCGCAGGATAGTCAGGGCTTTATCGCCGACCGGACGCGGGAATTTCTGGGGCCGACCGACCTTGGCGTCGTGCGCTTCCGCCGCCTGATCATGGAGAGTGCCCGCGCCTTGCAGGGCGGCACGGAACCGTTGTCGGCCGCGAAACCCGAAAGCTACATGGTGCGCGCCGGCGGAACCGTCGCGCATCGCTCGAAATCGCTCACCGACGTGATGATCTCGCGCTTTGGCGATCCCAACGGAGCCGTGAAGGAAGGATTTGCGTAATGGAGTCCAAATCTGCAACGCTGAAGCGGAAGCTGCGGGAGGGAAAGCCGGTCTTTGGCACGTTCTGCTGCCTGCCTACCTATCAGACCGTCGAAGTGATCGCGTCCTCCGGATTCGATTTCGTGGTGTTCGATGTCGAGCATTCGCCGTCCAATCCCGGCATGGTGCATGCGCAGCTTGCCGTGCTTGCGCGCTGCGCGACGGCGGCGGTTGTGCGCATCCCTTCGCACGATGCGGTAGCGATCAAGCACTACCTGGATCTCGGCGCGGATGCGCTGATGGTCCCCAATGTCGACACGGCCGAGCAGGCCAGGCAGATCGTCAGGCTGATGCGTTATCCGCCGCAGGGCGTGCGCGGTTTCGGCGGCAGCATGCGCGCCAGCGACTATTTCCGCGATCAGGGCTATTACAAGCGCGCCAATGACGAAGTGTGCCTGATGGCGCAGATCGAGACACCGCTCGGCCTCAAGAACCTGGAGGAGATCTGCGCCGTCGATGGCGTGGATGTCGCATTCTTCGGGCCCAACGATTTTGCGGCTCAGACCGGCTTCATCGGCCAATCCGCGCATCCTGAGGTCATGGACCAGATGGAAGCGGGCATGCGTCGCGCGAAAGCCGTCGGTAAGGCGTCGGGGATTCTGTGTGGCGAGCCCCATGTCGAGCGCTATCGCGCGGCGGGCACGCAGGTCATCGCCGTCGGGTCCGAAGTCGGTCTGCTGGTGCGCAGCGCCGACGATCTGGTGAAGAGACTCAATGCGCAGGCCGCAAAGGCATGAGCAACCTGGATCCGGCAAAGCAGGATCTCGCGGCGTTCTATCGCATTCGCTTCTTCGAGGACGCGGTGACGGAGCTGCGCGCCAAGCTTGAAATCCAGGGCTCCGTGCATCTCTGCTCGGGACAGGAAGCCATCTATGTTGGCGGCGCGACGGCGCTGACGCGTGAGGATCGGGTGTTCGGTACCTATCGCGGGCATGGCTGGGCGCTGGCCTGTGGCGTGCCGCCGGAGTTGATGTTCGCGGAGCTGCTCGGACGCGAGACGGGTGTCTGCAAGGGCCGCGGCGGTTCCGCCTATTTCAGCGCGCCCGATTGGGGCTTCTATGGCGAGAATTCGATTGTCGGCGCCGGTGCGCCGATTGCCACCGGCGCCGCGCTGGCCGCCAAGCTCGAGAAAAAAGGCCGCGTCTGCCTGACGGCATTTGGCGACGGCGCGATGAACCAGGGCGGCGTGCACGAGGCGATGAACTTCGCCTCCTATCTCGACCTGCCGGTGATCTTCGTGTGCGAGAACAACACCTATTCGGAACTGACGCCGATCAAGGACATGGTCCGCACGCCCGATCTCTACAAGCGCGCGGCGGCTTACGGTATGCCGGGTGTGCGTGTCGACGGCAACAATGTCGAGGCGGTGCGTGCGGCGGTGGCCGAGTTCGCGGCGGCGGCCCGTGCAGGCAAGGGTCCGGCGCTGATCGAGGCGATGACCCAGCGCATCGTTGGCCACTATATCGGCGATGTGCAGGCCTATCGTCCCAAGGGCGAGCTCAAGGAAATCATGAAGACGGAGCCGATTGTCCTGCTGCGCGACAAGCTGGCGGGGCAGGGCGTGTCCAACGCGGAGCTCGATGGGATCGCCGCGGCAGTGAAGAGCGAGATCGACACTGCCGTCGAGAAAGCGCGCGCAGCGCCGCTTGCCGACGCGAAATCGGTTCGGGAGCACGTTCATGCCTGACTCAGGCGTTCAACCCACGCGGCTGAATTACGGTCGCGCCATTCACGCGGCGCTGCAGCGTGCGATGGACGAAGACCCGAAGACCATCTTTTACGGTGAAGATGTAGCCAAGCCCGGCGGTGTGTTCGGCATCACGCGCGGCCTGAAGGACAAATTCGGCGACCGCGTGTTCGATACGCCGATCAGCGAGACGGCGATGTTGGGTGTCGCCGTCGGGTCGGCAATGACCGGCCTGCGGCCGATTGTCGAGATCATGTGGATCGACTTTAGCCTTGTGGCGATGGATCAGATCGTCAACCAGGCGGCGAACGTGCGCTATGTCTCAGCCGGCAAGCTGACGGCACCGCTGACGATACGGACGCAGCAGGGCGCACTGCCGGGTTCCTGCGCCCAGCACTCGCAGAACCTCGAAGCCTTCTATACGCACGTACCGGGCCTGCTGGTCGGGCTGCCGGCAACGGCGCAGGACGCGTATTCCATGCTTCTCACTGCGATTGCTGCCGATGATCCGGCACTCGTGATCGAGAACCGCGGTCTCTACGGCGGCGCCGATCAGGATGTCACGCTGGGCGGTGTCGTCGAACGGCCCGGCCGTGCGCACGTGATGCGTGATGGTATGGACGTGACTATCCTGTCCTGGGGTTCGATGCTGTTTCGCGCCCTCGATGCAGCGGCGGAGCTGGAGAAGGGCGGCATCGCCGCCGAAGTGATTAATGCGCGCTGGCTGTCGCCGTTCGATTGGGAAACGCTGTTCCGTAGCGTTAAAAAAACCGGCCGGTTGATTGTCGTCCATGAGGCGAATGTCACCGGCGGGTTCGGCGCCGAGATCGCGGCGCGCGTGAACGAACAGTTCTTCGGCAAGCTTGCCGCGCCCGTGCGGCGTCTAGGTGTGCCCGATAGCCGCATTCCGGCAGCGCCGCATCTGCAGGCGGCGCTCATCCCGGATGCACTTGGCATCGCCGAGGCTGCGCGCGCGATGGTGGGCTCATGACTGAGCTGCCTCGCGACGCTGCGCGCGCCATCGAATGGGACTGCACGCAACTTCTCTACCGCTTCTTCCATCTGTTTGATGAGTTCCGCTATGCCGATATGGCGGCCCTCTTTGCGCCGGGCGGCGTCTGGAACCGGCTCGGCAAAGCCCTCCATCCCGAAGACATCGTCCCGGAACTCAATCGCCGCTCCACCACGCAGACGGTGCGGCACATCGTTACCAATGTCCTGGTGACGGCTACCGGCGAAACGACGGCCGAAGTGGTGCTCTATCTCACCGCTTACCAGCATGACTCCGGCAAGAAGGCCGACACGCCGCCGACAATCAAGTCGCCGAGCCTGTTGCTGGTTGTCCCCGGCAGGCTGGTGAAAACCGCCGATGGCTGGCGGATCGCCGAAATGTCGATGAACCGGGAATTCGTATTCCCGGCCGGCTGATTACTCCGGCTCGATCTTCGCTTCCTTGACCAGCACCGCCCATTTGTCGATCTCACGCGCCGCCTGCGCGCTGAGTTCGGCCGGCGTCGAGGTGCGGATGTCGAAGCCCTGGTCGACCAGGCGCTGCTTCACGTCAGGCCGGTCGGCCGCTGCCTTGGTCGCGCGATAGAGCGCCTGGATGATTTCAGGGTTGGTGCCTTTGGGCGCAAACAATCCGAACCATACCGTCAGCTCGAAACCCGGAATGGTGTTGGCCAGCGGCGGCACGCCGGGCAGCAGCGCGCTTTCCTGCGCCGATGTGACCGCGATCGGGCGTATCGCACCGTTCTTGATGTGACCGATGACGGCCGAGGCGTCGGCGGTCATCATGGCGAGACGCCCGCCGATCACATCGGTGAGTGCCTGCGGCGGGCTGCGATACATGACATTGGTCATGCCGAGACCGAGCCGGTCCGACAGAACGAAGCTCGGGATGATGTTGCCGGCCGTGCCGGAGCCATAGAACAATTTGCCCTGATTGGCTTTCGCGTAAGCGACGAACTCAGCGACATTGTTTGCCGGCACCGCCGGATTGAGCACGACTACCTGGGGGATTGAGCCCAGGCCGATCACTGCGTCGAAATCGGTGCGCGGATTGTAGGGAAGCTGCTTGAACAGCGACGGGTTGGCGGCGATCACCGTCGTGGCACCGCCCAGCAGCGTATAGCCGTCGGGCGCCGACTTCGCGACATGATCGGCGCCGATCTGTCCTGTGGCCCCGACCTTGTTGTCCAGAATGACCGGCTGTTTGAGGTCGGCGGTCATGATGTCGGCAAGCGGACGCACGAGATTGTCGGTCGCGGTCCCCGGCGCGAAGGGGATGACGATACGGATCGTGCGCGATGGGTACGTCTGCGCGTCGGCGGGCAGCGACAGTACTATGCCCCCGGCAGCAAGGCAGAGTCCGACGATACCTCGGATGGAATGGAACATGGCGGGCCTCCCTTAAGCCGCTCTGTCGTCCGTTGAGCCGGATCGCATGGCGGTCTTTGTGTCAGGACAGCCTCGACGCAAACCGTCCCGTAGTCAATGCCACGTCCTTGCAATTTGACTTGTGGCGCCGGGACCACCACTGTCCAGCCTTGCAACGGGAGTCTGTGATGAATCGTGGAATGAAGCGCCATTGTGGCGAGTGCGCGGCCGCCTTTTACGACCTCGGCAAGACGCCGATCGTTTGTCCGAAATGCGGCGCCGAACACAAGCCTGGCGTGGCTCTGAAATCGGATCCGCGGCCGGCGCGCAAGAGCCGCCCGATGCCGGTGAAGCGTGCCGAAGTGGAAGAAGAGGCACCGGAAGTCAAAGCCGACGATCAGCTTCTCGATGCCGAGGATGAAGAAGTCGATGACGCGGCCGATCCGGATGCCGAGGCCGCGGAAGTGCTTGACGGCGACGAGGAGCCGGCCGAAGGCGACGAAAAGCAGCGCGATTAGCTGCTTTCGCGCTCTATCTTTATCGGATCTTTATGAGGCGGCGGCAGATTTTGATGCGGCCGCCTTTGACGAAGCCGCTGCAGGCTTAGCGCGGGCTTTGCGCACACGCTTGGGTGCAGCCGGTTCCGGAGGCGGCAGTGTTGCTTCGTGGGCGAGGCGTGCTTCGCGCAGCTTTGCCGTGCGATTGGCGAGCGCCTGCGCATCGGCATCCATGATTGTTTTCCACTCGGGGGGCTTTTCGGTCGCCATGGGAATGCCTCTTGGTTGAAGTCAGCGGGGGATGGGCGAGATCGACGGCGGGGGCGCCTCGACCCCGGCGGGCAGTCGGATCGCTGACGGTGGTGTTATGCCGGCCGGTGGGGCCGGGTGGTTCATCGAGCGGGCCTGATTCAGGGTGGATTGCAGGGCGCCATATTGCGCCATGTCCTCGGGATTGCCGCGCAGAAGAATCTCATTAGCCCGTGTTTCGGCACTGCGCTGGCTCATCTCACCGGGATGGAGTGGCGGCAAAGGGGTATCCGACGCCTGGACAATCGCAGGTCCGGCGGCAGCCAGAAGCGCAATTAACGCGGTACGGAAAGCCTTCATCTTAGTATTATGTGGGTATTGAGAGGTCTTTTGGCAATGAGCGCTCCATGAGCAGTATTCTGGAATGGATCGAGGGCCGGGCGCGGGACGTCGACGGCCTGGCCGTGCGCAGGGTTCTGCCGCACCGCGGGGGCCGCATGATCGGTCCGTGGATTTTCTTCGATCACATGGGACCGACGGAATTGAAGCCCGGTCACGGTATGGATGTGCGGCCGCACCCGCATATCTGCCTGTCGACGGTCACCTATCTGTTCGAGGGTGAAATCCTTCATCGCGACAGCGTCGGTTCCGTGCAGACGATCACGCCCGGCGCCATCAACTGGATGACCGCAGGCCGCGGCATTGTCCACTCCGAGCGCACGCCTGGCAGGTTGCGCAAAACGGGTGGTCGCATGCATGGTATCCAGACATGGGTGGCGCTGCCTGATGCCGAACTCGAACGCGATCCGGGTTTCTTTCATATCCCGGCCAGCGATCTGCCGGCTTGGGAAAAAGACGGATTGCAATGGAACCTGCTTGTCGGCGCCGCCTTCGGCCGCAAGGTTGCCCTCGACGTCTATTGGCCGATGTCCTATCTGCATGTGACATCGCAAAACGGCGGCGGCACAACCTTGCCCGCGGACTTCAGCGAGCGTGGTATCTACACTGTCAACGGCGAGGTCAGGATCGACGGCGAGGCGATTCCCGTCGGCACGATGGCCAGCCTAGCCAAAGGCGTGACACCGGAGCTTCGTCTGGGTGCTGGTGCGTCGCTGATGCTGATCGGCGGCGAGCCAGTTGGAAAGCGCCTCATCTGGTGGAATTTCGTGGCACCAACCGAAGCCCGGCTGGAACAGGCCAAGCAGGATTGGCGCGCCGGCCGATTTGCGAGAGTGCCGGATGAAACGGAATTCATCCCGATGCCGGGCGACGAAGCCGCCAAGCCGACACCAGCCGGCTTCAACTGAGCCGCGTTGTCAGCGCAGCGGCGTACGGACGATCAGAGCCTGAATGGTGGCTTCGCCGAGCTTGCGGACCGCTTCCAGCCGGTGAAACCCCGAAACCAGGACATAGCGCTCCTTGTCGGCGCGCACATGGATCGGTGTCTGAAGGCCTTTTTCGGCGATGCTGGCGGCCAGGCCGTCGACTTTCGTAGCGTCGAGGGTCGAGCGCATACGCGCCGGTACGTAGATCGTGTCGACCTTGACCGGCACGGATTGCATCATCGGCATTGGAGTCCTCGGCGTCCTTCAGGACGGATAGCTGATTTTCACGACTTCGATGTGCTCTATGCCATGCGGCGTGCGCAGATCCACGATGTCACCTTCGCCCGCTTTCAGCAATGCGCGGGCGATGGGCGAAATCCAGCTCACCTTGCCCTGATCGAGATCGGCTTCGTCGATGCCGACAATCGTGATGGTGTGCTCGCTGTCGTCTTCCTTCGCGTAGGCCACCGTGGCGCCGAAGAAGACCTGCTTGCGGTTCTTCTGCTCAGCCGGATTCACCACGCGCGCGCTTTCCAGACGCTTGGTCAGGAAACGGATGCGCCGGTCGATCTCGCGCAGGCGGCGCTTGCCGTAGATATAGTCGCCGTTTTCCGACCGGTCGCCGTTGCCGGCCGCCCAGGCAACGGTTTCGACGACCTTGGGCCGTTCCACCCGGGCGAGCGCGTTCAACTCGTCCTGGAGGCGCTGGAACCCGAGCGGGGTGACGTAATTCGGCTGGCCCGTCGGCAGGACTGGGCCGTCATCGCCGACATCGTCGTCGGTCTGGTCGGTTTCCTTGGTGAAGGCCTTGCTCATGGTCGTAAAACGAAATTCATCCTGAAAGTTACAGTCGCGCCAGCAGGCGCGAGGCGGCGATGAACGAAAACAGGATCATCGCGAACAGCAGCACGCGACCGATCGCCGAGCCGCGCCACGTGGCGTAACCGGCAGCGGCGAACATTGCCAGCACCCCCAGAAATCCGAATACGATCTTTGTGTCCATGAGCGGAGAGTAGCAGGGAGCGGCAGGGACGCGCATCCGACTTGATTTCACGCCGCCAATCGTCAATAAGCTGAGCCACAGACGGGATATACCAATGCGCGACGAAATCAAGACAATCGCCTCCGACATCAAGCAGTCATTGGAACTGCTGAGGAGGCATCTTTGACTGGGATAAGGCCGTCCGCCGCCTCGATGAGCTGAACGCGCTCGCCAACGATCCCAATCTCTGGAACGATTCCCAGAAGGCCCAGGGCATGCTGCGCGAGCGCGCGCAGCTTGAAAAGGCGATCGGCGTCATCCGGTCGCTCGACCGGGAACTCGACGACGCCGTCACACTGATTGAGCTTGGCGAGGCCGAGGGCGATGACACCTCCGTCGCCGAAGGCGAGAACGTCATTCGCACGCTGAAGCCGGCCGCCGAGAAGCGCGGCCTTGAGGCGCTGCTTTCCGGCGAAGCCGACGGCAACGACGCGTTCGTGGAAATTCACGCCGGCTCCGGCGGTACGGAATCGCAGGACTGGGCCAGCATGCTGCTGCGCATGTACATGCGCTGGGCGGAAGCGCATGACTGCAAGCTCGAATTCCTGGAAGAAAGTCCCGGCGAAGTGGCGGGCATCAAATCGGCAACAATCAAGGTGATGGGACTCAACGCTTACGGCTGGCTGAAGACGGAAACCGGCGTCCATCGTCTGGTGCGCATCTCGCCGTTCGATTCGAACGCGCGACGGCACACGTCGTTTGCTTCCGTCTGGGTCTACCCTGTTGTCGACGACAAGATCGACATTCAGGTGAACGAGGGCGATCTGCGGATCGACGTCTATCGTGCGTCCGGCGCCGGCGGTCAGCACGTTAACAAGACCGAAAGCGCAGTCCGCATGACGCATATTCCGACCGGCATCGTCGTCGCCTGCCAGAACGACCGCTCGCAGCACAAGAACCGTGCCGAAGCGATGAAGATGCTGAAGGCGCGCCTCTATGAAGCCGAACTCAAGAAGCGCGAGGCGGCATCGGAGGCGATCGAGGCGGCCAAGACCGATATCGGCTGGGGTCACCAGATCCGCTCCTATGTCCTGCAGCCCTATCAGATGGTGAAGGATCTACGGACCGGCGTGCAGACATCGGATTCCAGCGGCGTGCTGGATGGCGATATCGACCGGTTCCTTGAGGCCAGCCTGAGCCAGAAGCTGAAAGGCGCGCCCGGCGAGACTGTTGCCGATATCGACTGATTGCGGGCTCTGACACCTCGGCATATGCCTGACAGGGGAACGCTTGTCCCTTGGCTCTCGTTTCACCCCGGTGCAACCGGGAGTGCCCCTATGAACGGCCTGATTTATCTTGTTGGTCTGGTGGTAGTCATTGCCGCCGTCCTGAGTTTTCTGGGTTTCAGCTGAGGTCATTATGCGTGCGCCATACGGGCCGCGCTGACCTTCTCTTGTAACTTCGCGCCCCGGCCTTGACCGGGCGGTGTCTTCGTCGCTTGATGGGCGGGGGACACCCGACTTCAACCCCGCCCCGATCTCCAACTGGCGAGGACGACATGAAATACGTGATGCTTGGAACGCTGGGTGCAGACTCGCTCTCAAAGCAGACGGCGCGCGCGACAACGGCGCGGGCGAAGCTGCGCGAGCTCGGCATAAAGCTGGAGAGCGTTTATTACACCCAGGGTGCGTATGATTTTGTCGATGTTGTCGACGCGCCCAATGCCGAGGCGATGCTCGCATTCTCTGTCTGGTACAGCCAGCAGGGGTTCGGAAAGCTGCAGTCGCTGCCCGCCTTCGATGAGCGTAGTTTCGTGAAGGCGCTGGGTAAAGGCGGCCTACGCGGCAAGAAGAAGCGTTAGCGTCTGCCCGCCGCGCGGCCGGTGGGACGCTACTTCGTCGCGTACTTGAATTCAGGCAGCGCCTTCAGCGCATCCTTGGTGGCGCCTGCCAGCACCACGCGTTCATTCGTCATCTGCAGCGAGGTGTAAGGCACAGCGACGAGATGCTCGCCCATGCCAAGGAATCCGCCGACCGAAAGGACGGCATAGGGCGTCTTCCCGTTATCGCCGATGATCACGTCGTCGACTTCGCCTACTGTCTCGTTGCGTTCGTTGACCACCGTCGATCCGTTCACTTTCGAAGCCCGATGGCCGGTGCTGACCGACGCCGGGTCGACTCTCATCAGCGTGACCGATTGCTGCTGGCCCTGGGCATGAACGTCGACGGCCAGCGGTGTCGCGAGAAGGAATGCCGCTCCCGTGACGGCGAGTAGTTTTTTCATGGGTGCTCCTTTGACAAGATGACCGCAAGGGCGATCCGTGCAAACCGAACGGGATTGTTCTGCGGGTGTTCCCACTACCGCGGAAAAGAGCTTTCACGCGGTTTTGTGACAAGGAACTGTCGGCGCGGGCCAATCCTCGTGACGGTGTTCACACACCGTCTGGCGCCGGGATTATGCGAGCCTCAATCTCCCTTTTTCCCTGTCCGCTTCACCATGGGGAACGCGATGACCATCCGAGCGAGAATCGCATTGGCGACATTGGGCGTTGCCGCTCTGGCTGCCGGCTGCGAGCCGGTGCCCTATGTCATCAATGTCCGTGAAGCAAATCTTTTGCCGCCCGATATGGCGGTCGACTATCTGCGTTCGTTGCCGCCACCGTCGGGTGCGGTAATCATTCGCCCCGATCACGAGCATTGCGAGTTTGCATCCAATGGCATGCGTGTTGCTGCCGCCAATCCGCAATATGCGCAGCGCGTGATCGATACGCTCAACGTCGACAAGCGGCGGGTCGATCAGGAGCAGGCAACGCTGGAGCGCGAGCGTCAGCGCGCGGAGGATGAACAGCGGGATCGTGTACGCTGGATGCGCTCAAGGGGCTTCACCGAACTGGCGGACGAGCAGCGGCGTCTTCAGGAAGAACATCGCACACCGGAGCGCTGGCTTCGCCTTCGTGGACTGCCGGCGGGCCAGATCGACCGGGCCTATGCCGGGATGGATCGCGAGAAGGCCGACCTTGCGAACCGCATGAAGGTCATCGATGGCGCGATGGCGCGCGAGCGCCAGATGTTCGCGGAGCGCCGCGAGGCGCTGGATGTCCGTGAGCGTCAAATTACCAACCGCATTGCTGAAATCCAGGCGCGTGTTCACGAAGTCGCCAGCTACGAGCGGGTTGCGTTTGTCGTTGTCCGGAGGTTTCGCGGCGAAATGACTATCGATATCGAATACGAAGTGCCAAACGCGCACCGGATCGACGGCTGCGGCTTCAGGGTGGAGCCGAACAACCCACAGGCGCCGGAAACCGTGCAACGGATTGCTACGGCGCTGACAGCGTTGGGCGCCGAGGGACAGACCGGCGTGCGTGCCGAGCCGCCGCTGGGCGAGGGCAGGCGCTGGAGTGCCAGTTCCGAGGGGTCGGGCCCCTCTACCGCAGGCCGGCCATAGGGTTGTGGTACGGGAGTGAAAGTTTCCGGCAGTCGTTATGTGGGGAAATGAAGCGCTGATCCGTTGTCGGGCTGCTGCTTCTTAAAAAGATGGTGCGCGGTAGTTCGTTAGCGCCAGCCGGTAAGGGTGCCTTGATGAATATGAGCGATCAATTCGACCCGCTTTTCGAGGGATCTCTTGTTGGGGACTACCGTATTGAGCGTGTCCTCGGTGAGGGCAGTTTCAGCATCTCCTATCTCGCGGTGGATATCACGAGCGAGGAGACGGTTGTCATCAAGGAGTACCTCCCACTTGATATTGCGATCCGTGACGGCACCGATGTTCGTCCGCGTTTGGGCGCAGAGGCGGAATACGACAAATGGCGGGAGCGCTTTCTTCATGAGGCGCGCAGTCTCGAAGGACTGAGTCACCCCAACATCGTCAATGTGCGGCAGGTGTTCGAGGCGAATAACACCGCCTACATTGTGATGGACCACGAGGAAGGTGAAACGCTCGACGCCATTCTGATCGCCGGTGATGCGTTCGGCGAGACTGATTTCCGCAATCTCGCGCTGCCGCTGATCGACGGTCTGGACGCTGTCCACAAAGTAGGCCTGCTGCACGGCAATATCGAGCCTTCGAGCATCCGGTTGCGCGATGATCGCTCGCCGGTGTTGCTCGATTTCGGAGTGACGCGCCAGGCCACGAGCCTCACCCCGGGCTATGCGGCGATCGAGCAGTACACGAGCCATGAAACGCAGGGACCGTGGACCGATCTCTATTCGCTGGCGGCGGTTCTATACCGGATCATTGCCGGTGTTGAGCCGATGGACGCGCCGGCCCGCCTGCTGGATGACCGCATGCCGTCGGCGGCCGATGTTGGCGGCGGCGTCTATGCGGGCGCCATTCTCCATGCGGTCGATCAGGCACTATCCGTGCGACCGCCCGACCGGCCGCAGAGTGCGGCCGAATGGCGGCCGATGTTCGACACGCCGATTCCGCTTCCAGGCCGCCCGCCAGGTTTTGAAAGGCCGCTGATCGGCGAGCGGCTCGAAGGCGAGCGTCCGGCGAAAGACGAAGGGACCTGGGAGGATCACGACGCCGAATACGATCAGTATGAACATCAGCAGCGTCGCCGGCAGCGTCTCATCGTCGGCGCCCTCGTTGGTGTGCCGGCCATTGTGGCCGCCGGCTTTGGCTGGATGGTCTGGGATGCGTATCAGAATCCGAAATCCAATCTGCAGACACGCCTGCCGACAAGCACGACTGTGATTGCTGAAGAGTCCGCTGGGCCGAAGGCGGATCCCATCGCGGAGCTTCTGGAGCGCGAAACCGCCAAGCTTCTGGAGGCGGAACGACAGACGCAGGCAGCGGCCGTCAAAGTGCCGGAACCGCCGACCCCGCGCCCGGTTCCCACCCAACAGGCCGAAGCGCCAAAGCCGGCCGCACCCGCCGCCGCATCGCCACCGCCAGCGACTGCCGAAGTTGCGAGGCCGGTTACCCCGCCGGCGCCGCCCGTCGAGGTGGCGAAGCCGGTTGTGCCGCCGCCCCCGGTTGAAACAGCGCAAACGGCGGCTCCGCCATCGCCGCCAATCGCGGCGCCCCCTCCAGCCAGAACATCGCCACCAGAAACCAATACGGTCGCGACTGTCGAGCCTCCCAAGCCAGCGGAGCCCGCGCGCGCGCCGGTTCCGCCCGCGCCGCCAGCCGCAATGATGGCGCCGCCACCCGTGGCTCCCGTTCAAGATAGTCAGACAGCTTCAAGGCCCGAGGAACCGGTTGTCCCGTCGCCCGCCGTCACGCGGCCGGCGCCGCCCCCGACAATCGCGCGAGCACCTGAGCCGCGCCCCGTTCCGCCACCGGCGCGAACGCAGCCCCAGACACAACCCGCACCGCGCGCCACGCCCGCCGCGCCTATCACCCAGGCACCGTCCAATCCGCGCCTGGCCCTGACGGCGCCGGCTGTCCCCGTGCCGCCACCAGCGCCTGCGGCGCCGACGTCCAACACCGCAACAATTCAGGCCGCGCCGCTTGCACCGCCGCTGACCGGGCCGATCACTCTTACACCGCCCACAAGAGCAGACGCCGGACAGACCACTCGAACCTTCTCGTCGTCTTCGAGCTCGACCTCGACCTCGTCATCTTCGTTGGCGTCGGCCGCACCGCTAGCCGCTACTGCTCCGCCACCGCGTGTCGCACGTCCGGTTGCGCCCGTCGCCGCCATTCCCGTCGAGATCGGCCGCGTCGACAGCATCAACAGCGGCTGGGGATTCGTCGTGCTGCAGGCGCGCGGTCTCAACACCGGCGACCGGGTTTATGCCTATAACGGCAGCGAAAAGCTGTGGATGACGGTGCGGCGGATCAGCGGCACGCAGGTGTCCGCGGCGCCGGAAAGCGATATCCGGCGCTACGCGAACAACCTGCGCGTCTACAAGGAATAGCGCCTAGAGCGCCGCCGCCGCGGCGAGCACGGCCTCGACATGGCCGGCGACTTTGACGCTGCGCCAGATCTGGCGGATGACGCCCGTCCGGTCGATCAGGAACGTCGCGCGATCCATCCCCATGTATTCGCGGCCGTAGAGGCTCTTCTTGATCCACACGCCATAGGCATGTGCGACCTTCGTTTCGGTGTCGGCGGCGAGCTTGAACTTCAAGCCGTACTTGCCGCGGAACCTGGCGTGGCTCGCCTCGGTGTCCTTTGAGATGCCGATGATCTCGGCCTTGGCGCGGGAGAAATCCGGCAGCGAGTCATTAAACCCGCAGGCTTCCATGGTGCAGCCCGGCGTGTCGTCGCGCGGATAGAAATAGAGAATGACGGTTCGCCCCCGCAGGGCGGACAGGGTGATCGTGCCGCTGCCGTCGGTGGGCAGCGTGAAATCAGGCGCCCTGTCGCCAACTTTGAGTCCGCCGGCCTTGGGGCCTTTGGCGGCGACGGCCTTTTTGGCAGGCGCCTTGGCGGGTTTTTTCGCCGCCGGCTTCTTCGCTTTAGCTTTTGTTTTCTTCTTCGCTGCCATGACGGGCCCCCTCTTGATGCGGAATAAGCGTGTTGAAGATGTCCAGGACAAGTGCCGATTGCTGCCGGATTTGCGCCTCAAGCGCGGCGAAATCAGCGGCGCCGGCGGCACGGGCGAGAGCGGCTTTCAAACCCGGCGGTGCCGCGTCCGGCTCGAACACGCCCTCAATGGTCAGACGAAGCAAACCCTGGACCACCTGCCAGAGCCGCAATGCGTCGGTCAGGGTACGGCCGGGGCCGGTCCCCAGTACTTTGGCTTTGATGGCCCGCGCCAGCGCCTCGGCGGTGTTGGTGGCAAGCATGTCGGGATGTGCTGCCGCGTGACGGAGCTGAAGATATTGCGCAATGAACTCGACATCGATCAGACCGCCGCGCCAGTGCTTGATCTCCCAGGGCGCGATTCCTTTCTGCTCGGCAGCCATGCGCGCCCGCATATCGGCGACATCGGCGGTCAGCTTTGCGGAATCGCGCTTGCGCGTCAACACGTCGCGGATGGCCTTGCCGATACGATCGCGGAACGCGGCATGACCGGTAATCGCGCGCGCGCGGGTCAGCGCCAGATGTTCCCAGGTCCAGGCATCGTCGCGCTGATAGGCGACGAAGCCGTCGAGGTTGGTGGCGATCGGTCCCTTGTTGCCCGACGGCCGGAGCCGGAGATCGAGTTCGTAGAGCGTGCCCTCGCCGGTGGCGACGGTGATCGCGGTGATGAGACGCTGCGCGAACCGCTGATAGTAGAGACTGATGGGAAGAGGCTTCCCACCGCTCGATGTCTCGACGTTTGCGGGCGCGTTCCACAGGAACATGATGTCGAGATCGGACGTCACGGTCATTTCACGGCCGCCGAGCTTTCCGAACGCGACGATCGCGAAAGCACCGCCTTTGACGGTGCCATGGAGGCGGGTAAATTCGAGCTCGGCCGCGATCTGCAGTGCGGCGAGGGTTGCCTCGGCGACGTCGGCAAGCACCGCGCCGGCATCGCTGACTGGCAGCACCCCACGCAGCAGCTGTACGCCGATCTGGAATTCGCGCTCGCTCTTCCAGCGGCGCAGCACATCCAGCACGTCCTGGAAATCGGCCGCGGTGCGCAGGCCGCGCTCGAGATCTGCCGTCAGTCCGCCCAGATCCGGCGGCTTCAGCAGGAATTCGGGAGACAGGACGCTATCGAGAAGATGTGTGTGTGAACTCAGGAGATCGGCGAGGCGCGGTGCATCGCCCATGACGTCGGCGACGAGGTCGAGCAGCGCCGGATTGGAATGGAACAGCGAGAAGAGCTGCACGCCGGCCGGCAGGCGCGAGAGAAACTGATCGAAACGCGCAAAGGCCGTGTCTGGCTGCGCAGTGCGGCCGATCGCCTGCAAAAGGGACGGCATCAGTTCCGTCAGCAATTCGCGGGCCCGCACGCTGCGCATCGCGCGATAGCGGCCATGATGCCAGCCGCGCACGGTCGCGGCGACGGTTGTCGGCTCGCTGAAGCCGAGCTGGGTCAGCGTCTCCAGTGTTGCCGGATCGTCATCGGTTCCGGTGAAGACGAGATTGCCGCCGGGGCCACTCAATTCCGGCGCTTCCTCGAACAGCTCCGCATAATGGCGTTCGACCCGCGTCAGATGCCCATGCAGGTCGTCGCGGAACTGCGCCGGCCGGGCGTAGCCGAGAAAGGTTGCCAGGGCATCGAGGTCTTCATCGTTCGATGGCAGTTCCTGGGTCTGCTTGTCATCGATCATCTGCAGCCGATGCTCGACACGGCGATGGAATTCGTAAGAGGCGATCATGTCGCGCGCCGTCTCAGGCTTGACGCGTCCGGCATGGGTGAGGGCGGTGATCGCCTCGCATGTCCCCGACGGGCGCAGCTCGGGTGAGCGGCCGCCCCAGATGAGCTGCTGCGTCTGCGCGAAGAACTCGACCTCGCGGATGCCGCCGCGGCCGAGCTTGATGTTGTGACCGGCGATGGCAACTTCCGCGCCGCCATGATGCGCGTTGATTTGCCGCTTGATCGAATGGATGTCCTGGATCGCCGCGAAGTCGAGGTTCTTCCGCCAGATGAAGGGAACCATGCCGCGCAGGAACTCGGCGCCGGCTTCGCGATCGCCCGCGACGATGCGCGCCTTGATCATCGCGGCGCGCTCCCAGTTCTGTCCCAGGCTTTCGTAATACGCCTCGGCCGCCAGCGTGGTCATCGCGGCCGGGGTCGCGCCGGGATCGGGGCGCAGACGAAGATCGGTGCGGAAGACGTAGCCTTCGGGCCGACGCTCCTCGAGAATCCTGACAAGGTTGTGCGTGAGCCGCACGAACACCGATTGCAGCGCGTCCGGATCGTCGGTGACGATACGCTCGGGATCGTAGAAGACGATGAAATCGATATCGCTGGAGTAGTTCAGCTCGCGTGCGCCATGCTTGCCCATGCCAAGGATGACAAGCCCGGAGCCGCGTTCGGGATCCTTGGGATGCTTGAGCTTGATCGTGCCGTCCGCCGCCGCTTTCCGTAACAGATGGCGCGCGGCGAGGCTGAGCGACAGGTCGGCGCAGTCGCTGAGCGCCCGGGTTACCTTTTCCAGCGGCCACAGGCCGCCGATATCGGCCAGCGCCACGGCAAGGGCGAGGCGCCGCTTGCTGTGCCGCAGTTCGCTCATCAGCGTGGATTGGTCGACCGCGCCGCCCAGCTGCGTATTCAGCGTGGCCAGTAGCTCAGGGACGGTCTTGTCCGGTCCCGTCTGCAGCAGGCGGATCGCGAATTCAGGGTCGCCGGTCAGGCTGTCGGAAAGATAGGGGCTGTTACCGAAGATGGCGCCGAGCAGAGCCTTCCCGGCTTTGGTTTGCGCCAGCTTCTTGGCGAAGTCGCGCTCGGCCCGCTTTTCCAGCGCCTCCACGGCTTCCAGCCAGTTGCCGAAACCAAGTTCGGCCTGCTCGGAACTGGCGGATTTCGGCCAGCGGGCCTCGGCGAATCCGGCGTATAAATGTTTCGTGTCCCGTGGCGCCATTTTGCAGCACACTGGATGCGCCGGGGAGGGCGGGTCAAGCCTCGTTAACGGCTTGGGCAGACGAGAAAGGGCTTTAACCGTTGGTCTTCGGCCGCGTTTCGCGCACGGCGTTCGATATCTTCCTGACGCTGGGCGTACTGATCGTCATCGGCGTCGGGCTGCTCGGCTGGCGTCTGTCGTCGGGCCCTATTTCGCTCGGCTTTTTGACCCCGTTGATCGAGCATGCGCTGTCGTCGGAAGACGATTCCCTGACCGTCGATATGGACGACACCATCCTTGCCTGGGGCGGATGGCGCCGGACCTTCGATATCCGCATGACCGGCGTTCGGGTGATCGGTTCGCAGGGCCGGTTGCTCCTC
This sequence comes from Alphaproteobacteria bacterium, assembly GCA_965279355.1. GTDB lineage: Bacteria > Pseudomonadota > Alphaproteobacteria > CACIAM-22H2 > CACIAM-22H2. The sequence continues at coordinate 4,502,537 of OZ257155.1, forward strand.
GAAGTTCCCGATGTTGCCCTCAGCCTGTCGGCGCGCGCCATGCTGCTGCACGGGCTGATCGCGCCGACGTCGCTGGAGATCACCGGCCTGCAACTGGCGCTGTCGCGCAATGCACAGGGCGAGCTTCATTTCAGGAGCTCCGCCGATGTGCCTTCGCCCGACATTCCCGATCAGCATTCGCCGCTGGAAGGGCTGGTCGCCGAGCTGCTGGCGCCGCCTGATCCCGAGCGCAGCCTCGGTTATCTGCGCAGCGTCACGGTTCGTGGCGTCGGTGTCACCGTCGCCGACGAAGCGAGCGGGCGGACCTGGATAGCGCGGGAAGCGGATATCACCGCCTACCGCGACGAAGGCGGGCTGCGCCTTGAATCGACGGCTGTTGCCGATATCGGCGGCAAGCCGATGGCTCTCTCCGCCACCGGCAGCTATCTGATGCGCGACCGGCTGCTGAACGTCGCGGTCGGCCTGAACAATGTCGATCCCGCGCAGCTTGCGAGCGTGGACCCGGCTCTGTCCGGGCTTACCGGCATCGATGTCGCGCTGAGCGGCACCGTTCGTCTCACCTTCGATCAGCAGCTCCGGATGGTGAATGCCGCCTTCGATCTTGCCGGCGAGCGCGGCCGTCTGAGCGGGCGGGCCTTCAAGCTGCCGGCCGATGTCGAGGTTCGACGCGTGGCCATGCGCGGGCGTTTGCCGCAGGGCTTCTCGATTGTGGAACTCGACGATGCCCAGGTCGATCTGGGCGGCCCCACGATCGGCCTGCGCGGCCGGATTACCGGCCTCGATGCGCGCGCGCAGGCCGAGGGCCAGGTGACGGCGCGCAACGTGCCGACCAACGATCTGCGGCGGCTGTGGCCGCAGGGTCTGGGCGAAAACGCGCGACGGTGGATCGTCGATAACCTGTCCGAAGGACAGGTGCATGAGGCCGCGGCTGCCTTTGCCGCGAAAGCCGGCGAGGGCGCGGATGTGCCGTGGAGTGTCGATCGCCTCGACGGCACGCTGCGCTTTACCGGCCTGACCGTGAACTATCTCAATCCGATGCCGAAAGTTCGCGGAATCGACGGCCAGGCGCGCTTCGATGCCAGCCGCTTCGATATCACCGGTGGTGGTGGTGGCGTCGGCGGGTTGCGCATTGCCGCGGCTCAGGTGGCTTTGACCGCGCTCGAAACCGACGACGAGCATGCGGCGATCGACGTGACGATCAACGGCCCGGTTCGCGAGGCGCTCGATCTGGTCGACGGCCCGCCGCTCGGCTATCTCAAGAAGATCGATCTCCTGCCGTCGGATTTCACCGGCGATGCCGCCATCCAGCTTGTCCTGAAATTTCCGCTCAAGCGTACGCTGAAAATGGACGAACTGTCGGTGCTGGCGACCGCGCAAGTGACGCGTCTCACGCAAAAGAACGCGGCGTTCGGCCAGGACATCTCCAATGGCGACGTGCGCGTCAAGGTCGACCGGGACGGTCTCGATCTCGCCGGCCGGATTGTGCTGGCGACGACCCCGGCGGATGTCGAGGTACGGCGAAATTTTGCCGATAGCGCGCCGTTCGTCGGCCGGACCCGGGCGCGCGGAACGATCGGTACGATTGCGCGGACCCAGTTCGGCTTCGATCTTCTGCCTTATGTCGACGGCCCGACAGCGCTGGTCGTCGACTATGTCGAACGACGCGGCGGCATGAACGAGGCCAGTATCGACGCGACGCTCGACGATGCCACGCTGACGCTGGCGCCTTTCGAATGGCAGAAGCCGCCGGGACAGAAAGGGGCTGCCAGGCTGCGCATTCCGGTTATCGGCGGGAAGGTGAAGGAAATCTCCGAGTTTCAGGTCGTGGTCGACGATCCTGCAAACGGTGCGCAGGCCGCCGGGTGGATCGGATTTTCACCCGACGGAGGGTCGATCGCACGGATCGATCTTTCGAAGCTGAAGCTTGGACTGACCGAAGGGTCGGGTTCTTATGCGAGGACCGACACAGATCTTGTCATTACTGCCGCAGGGCCGGCGTTCGATGCGGGGCCATTTCTGCGCGACCGCAGCACGCCCGATCCCAATCGACCGCTGCTGACGCTGAGCGTGGAAGTGGACCGTCTGTATCTCGCCGATGATCGCAGTCTTGATTCGGTTCGCTTTCGCGGACAGCGCAGCGCCGAGCGCTGGGAAACGATCGAACTCTCCGCCTATACCGGCGATGGCGCGAAGCTCGACAGCCAGGTGGTGCTGGTCCTTGCCAAGGAGCAGGACCGCCAGGCGCTCGAAATGTCCGCCGCCGATGCCGGAGCTTTCCTCAAGGCGCTCGATATCTCCAAGAATGTTGTCGGCGGCCGGCTCGAGGCACGCGGGGCGACCGACGACAAACGTCCGGGCCGCCCGGTTGTTGGCAATCTTAATATCAGCGAGTTCCGTGTTGTGCGGGCGCCGGTGCTGGCGCGTGTTCTTGGCGTCGCCCTGCTAACCGGCATTCTCGATACGCTGCGTGGCGAGGGCATCGGCTTCACCGGACTCTATGTCGATTTCGCCTTTGCCGAGCCGGTGTTCGAAGTGCTGAACGCGCGCGGGTCCGGCCCTGCCATCGGCATAACGGCGCGCGGGATCGTGAACATAGAAGCGGAAACGATCGATATCGACGGGACGATCGTGCCCGCCAATGCTCTGAACAGCCTGCCGGCCCGGATTCCTCTGATCGGAGAATTGCTGACCGGCGGCGGCGGCGGTCTCTTCGCGGCTCTCTATCGCGTGAACGGACCGCTTGAAGATCCGCGCGTGACGGTCAATCCACTGTCGACCCTCGCGCCGGGCTTTCTGCGCAATCTCTTCGGCGTTTTCGGCGGCGTATCGGGACCGCCAACCGACTGGGATGAAGAGCGCGCGCGCCAGGAACGGAATCAGATGCAATAGAAAAAGGCGCAGCGCCGCTGAGCAGGGCGGAATAGTTGCGTTTGTCTACTAGTTGCGGTTCAGTAGACACCGGACCGGCACAGCCGGCCTTTACGGGAGGAACCTCATGGCGATTTACTCAATGCGCAATGGCGCCGCCCTTGCCTTGTCGATGTTGGCGCTTGTCGCCGCGGGTGATGTCGCGGCACAGGAAAAGCTGCGGGTCGGTAAATCCGTTTCAACCTCTTTTGCCATTGCGAGCGTCAATGTTGGCATGGAGGCCGGTGTCTGGAAGAAGCTCGGAATCGATATCGAGGCGCCGTCGTTCCGCGGCGATGCGCAGATGCAGCAGGCGATGGCGTCCAATTCGGTCGATATCGGAATCGGATCCGGCCCGGGTCTCGGTTATGTCGCCAAGGGCGTGCCGGTGAAGGGCATTGCCGCGATGGCGGGCAAGCCGCTCAGCATGTGCATCATCGTCTCGCCGGATTCGAATTTGAAAACCGTCGCCGACCTGAAGGGACAGAAAATCGGTGTCACCACCGCCGGGTCCCTGACCGACTGGCTGGTGCGCGAACTGGGGCGGCAGCAGGGCTGGGGCCCGACCGGCATCGAGCCGCTGCCGATGGGCACGATGCGAACCCGTCTTGCAGCGATGAAAACCGGCCAGATCGCGGGCTCGGTCCAGGAAGTTTCGAACGCCATCGAGCTTGAGCAGCAGGGCGAAGCGAAGATCTTTATGCAGCTCGGTGACATCGTTCCGCACTTTCATACCCATGTTCTGTTCGCGCGCAACGAGCTGATCGAGAAGAACCCGGAACTGGTTCGCAAATTCCTGGTCGGCTGGTTTCAAACGGTCGCCCTGATGAAGCGCGATAAGGCGCTGACGGTGCGGGTGATCTCGAAGCAGATCGAGGTTTCCGAGGCGGTTGCCAGCCGGACCTACGATCTCATGATGGGGATGCTGTCGGACGACGGCGTCTTCGACGACAGGGCGATGGACGTGCTGAAGCGCTCCTATGTCGAGCTCGGTATTCTTGAGAAGGAGCCGGATCCGAAGTCGCTCTATACCGACCAATTTGTGCCAGTGAAGCTCTGATCCCTGTCAGCGCAGATTCTTCGGCAGGAAGAAGCTGCGCTAGACCGCTTTCACCAGCGCGTGGCGCTTCTTGCCGGCGGAGAGCTTGATCGCGCCATCGGCGCCCATGTCGCTCATGCCGATTATGCGGGCCTCGTTGTCGAGCGCGCCGTCGTTGAGACGCGCGCCGCTCTGCTTGATGAGGCGCCGGGCTTCGCCGTTGCTGGCGGCAAGGCCGGCGCGGCGCAACAGCTCGGCGGCGGGAATGCCCTTTTCGAGTTCTGCGCGTGGCACCTCAATCGTCGGCAGCGCTGCGCCTGATGTGCCCTGTTCGAATGTCTGACGCGCCGTTTCGGCCGCCGCGAGGGCAGCGGTCTTGCCATGGCAGAGTTTCGTCGCTTCGGTGGCGAGGATTTTCTTCGCTTCGTTGATTTCGGCACCGCCGAGTTTTTCCAGGCGCGCGATTTCGTCCAGCGGCAGATCGGTGAAGAGCCGCATGAAACGCGCAACGTCGGCATCCTCTGTGTTGCGCCAGAACTGCCAGTAGTCGTACGTGCTGAGCCGGTCCGGATTCAGCCATACCGCGCCCTGCGCAGTCTTGCCCATCTTGGCGCCGGACGATGTGGTCATCAGCGGCGTCGTCAGACCGAACAGCGACAGTTCGTGCATGCGGCGGCCGAGATCGACGCCCATGATGATGTTGCCCCACTGGTCGGAGCCGCCCATCTGAAGCGTGCAGTCATAGCGCTTCGCTAGTTCGCCGAAATCGTAAGCCTGCAGAATCATGTAGTTGAATTCGAGGAACGACAGCGGCTGGTCGCGTTCCAGCCGCAGGCGCACGGAATCCATGGTCAGCATGCGGTTGACCGAGAAATGGCGGCCGACATCGCGCAGCAGCGGAATGTATTTCAGCTCGTCCAGCCATTCCGCGTTGTTGGCCATGACGGCGCCGTTGGCGCCGTCGAAGCTGAGAAAGCGGGCGAAGGTCTGCCGGATCGAGGCCATGTTGGCATCGATCATCTCGACGGTCAGAAGCTGGCGCGTCTCATCCTTGCCGGATGGATCGCCGATCTTGGTGGTGCCGCCGCCCATCAGCGGCAGCGGCCGATGGCCGGTCTTCTGCAGCCAGCGTAGCATCATGATCGACACGAGATTGCCGATATGGAGCGAATTGGCGGTGCAGTCATAGCCGACATATGCGGTCAGCCGGCCGGTGCGCGCCTTCTCATCGAGCCCTTCGGGATCGGTGATCTGGTGGATATAGCCCCGCTCGGAGAGGACCTGCAGAAAGTCTGATTTGAACTGCGCCATGGCGGCGTCGTTTACCACAGGCCGTGCGTTCGTCACAATCAAGCCCATGAGCGAGTCGCCAAAAATGTGGCGCGCCATCGGCCTGATGAGCGGCACCTCGCTCGATGGCGTCGATGCCGCGTATGTCGAAACCGACGGTGAGGCCGAGGTCGTCTGCGGCCCGGCGCTGACGGTTCCCTATCCCCAGCCCCTGCGCGAGCGTCTGCGCCGCGCCCTGGGCGGCCGAACGCCGGTGAAGGCCGTCGAAAAGGCCATGACCTTGGCGCATGCCGAGGCCGTTAATGCGCTGCTGCAGAAGATCGGCCGCAAGCCGCAGGAGATCGACATCGTCGGCTTTCACGGCCAGACCATCGTCCATCGCCCCGCCGACGGCGTGACGTGGCAGATCGGCGATGGCGCCCTGCTTGCGGCGCGGACCCAGATCGACGTGGTCGCCGATTTTCGCGGGGCCGATGTCGCCGCGGGCGGGCAAGGCGCGCCTCTCGTGCCGCTCTTCCATCGCGCCCTGTCAGGTGATCTGACGCGCCCGCTGGCGGTGCTGAATATCGGCGGCGTCGCCAACGTGACGTGGATCGGCGACACGTTCGAATTGCTGGCCTTCGATACCGGGCCCGGCAATGCCCTGATCGACGACTGGATGCTGTCGCGCACAGGAAAGCCGATCGACGAGGGCGGCGTCTGTGCCGCCCGCGGCAAGGTGAACGAGGCGGTGCTCAAGCAGCTGATGGCGCACGATTACTTCGAGGTGACACCGCCGAAGTCCCTCGATCGCAACGCCTTCGATCCGACGCCGGTCGAAGCCTTGTCGCTGGAGGATGGGGCGGCGACGCTCACGGCCTTCACCGCGGCAACGGTTGCGGCTGCGCGCGAGCATTTCCGGGAGCCGGCAAAACTGTGGATCCTGACCGGGGGCGGGCGCCACAACCCGGCCCTGCGCAAGGCGTTGGCGCGGGCCATGCCGGAGGCGGAACTGCGATCGGCCGAGGATGTCGCGTGGAACGGCGATGCGCTGGAAGCGCAGGCTTTTGCTTATCTGGCCGTGCGATCCCGGCGCGATCTGGCGCTTAGCCTGCCGTCGACGACGGGCGTCTCGCGGGCGATGACGGGCGGCAAGTTCTTCGCGAAGCCGTAGCGAGGCGCGAAGCTTTCGGGGAAACCGGCCGGCGCTTATTTCGCGCCGGCTTTTTCCTTTTCCTTCTCGCGGGCCGAGGGCTTTGCAGCCTTGGCCGCCGGAGCGGGTGCCGCGGGGGCCGGCGGGGCCATCGCGGTCTGCAGATAGTCCTCGGTCATCGACTCAAGCTTTTCCAGCTTGTCGCTGAAGAAGTGCGTGGCTCCCTTCAGCACGCGGTAATCGATGAAGATGTCACGCTGCTTGCTGAGCTTCTCCGTGAGCTTCTTGACCGATTCCTCGGGCACCACATCGTCCTTGTCGCCCTGGATGATCAGGCCTGACGAGGGGCAGGGGGCGAGGAACGCGAAGTCGTAGATGTTGGCCGGCGGGGCCACCGAGATAAACCGGTCGATTTCCGGACGGCGCATCAGGAGCTGCATGCCGATCCAGGCGCCGAACGAATAGCCGGCAATCCAGCAGGCCCGGGCATTGGGGTTGGTTGACTGCAGCCAGTCAAGGGCCGAGGCCGCATCCGTCAGCTCGCCTTCGCCACGGCCGAAACCACCCTGGCTGCGGCCGACACCCCGGAAATTGAACCGCAGGGTCGAAAAACCCTGCCGGACGAAGACCTGGTGAAGGGCGTAGATGACCTTGTTGTGCATCGTCCCGCCATGCTGGGGGTGCGGATGCAGGAGGAGGACGATCGGCGGGCGGTCGCCCTTGGCGGGGGTATAGCGCCCCTCAAGGCGGCCTTCGGCACCGTTAATGATGATTTCGGGCATAAGCGTTCAGCGGCCGAAAAAAAGGCCAGCCGGGCCTACTGTAATAGCTGACTGAAATACTATGTTAATATGCACACGCATCAAACCGTACCTCGGGTGAAAACTTGACTAGGGCAGTAGGGAAAACTAAGTTGCAAGAGAGATGGAGCCTGTTCAGACCGTCTCCGCTGGCTGCCCGCCAAGGTGTGGGTAACGGCCAAGCGCCCAAGCATAATAGGTAGTTGGACCCATGATCTTCAAGCGTGTTCGCGCTGATATAGAGGCCATTCTGAGCCGGGATCCGGCGGCCCGTTCGCGGCTGGAAGTCGTCCTCTGCTATCCCGGCTTCCATGCCGTGGTCTTTCACCGGGTCGCCCAGGCGGCGTGGAACGCCAATCTGAAGACGCTGGCCCGGTTTATCTCCAACCTGAACCGTTGGTTGACCAGTATCGAGATCCATCCCGCCGCCAAGCTCGGCGAGGGGGTGTTTATCGATCACGGTATCGGGGTGATCATCGGCGAGACCGCCGAGGTCGGCGACAACGTCACGATGTATCAGGGCGTGACGCTGGGCGGGACCTCGCTGGAACGCGACAAGAAGCGTCACCCGACACTGGGCAAGGGCGTGATCATCGGCGCCGGCGCCAAAATTCTGGGCCCCCTGCTGATCGGCGACGGCGCCCGCATCGGCTCCAACGCCGTCGTCCTGGCCGACGTACCGGCGAACGTCACCGTGGTCGGCATTCCGGCCAAGCAGGTCGGTCTTGCCAAGTCGAAACAGGCGGATTTCTGCGCCTATGCGCAGGATCCCGATTTGCCGGACCCGGTGGCGCGCGCAATCGACGGGTTGTGCAGCGATCTGGCTAAACTGCGTGCCCGGGTGGCGGAACTTGAGGCGCTGGGAAGTGCACAGCGTGAGGTCGAAAACGGCAATGGCGGCATCAAGGACTATGTGACGCCGCTGCAAGGACAAGGAGACGGCCGGTGAAGCTCAGCACAAAGGGCCGATATGCCGTGATGGCGATGGTGGACCTCGCCAGCAACAGCAAGGGCGAGCCCGTGGCTCTGGCGGATATCGCCGAGCGGCAGGAAATCTCGCTGTCGTATCTCGAACAGCTGTTCGCGAAGCTGCGCAAGGGCGGCCTCGTGAAGAGCGTGCGCGGGCCGGGCGGCGGCTATCTGCTCGCTCATGCAATGGAAGAGTCCCGCGTTTCCGACATCATCGTCGCCGTCGACGAGCCGATCCGCGCGACACGCTGCGCGCCGGGCTCGCCCGCCGGCTGTCGTATCAACAAGAGCCGTTGCCTGACCCACGATCTGTGGGAAGAGCTCGGCAACCAGATTCACCTGTATCTCAGCTCGGTGACGCTGGCCGATATCTGCAGCCGCAAGGTGCTCGGCACCTCGGGTGTCATCGCGCATGTGGAGCAGGAACAGCAGGATTCGGCGCTGAGCGCCGCGGAGTAACCAGGCAACAGCCATGAGCCGCCCCGTCTACCTCGACTACAACGCAACGGCCCCGCTGAAACCGGCGGTGATCGAAGCGATGTCGGCTGGGCTTGCCGAGACCGGCAATCCGTCGTCGGTGCATCGCTTCGGCCGGCTGGCGCGCCGTGGTGTCGAGGCGGCGCGGGACGACGTCGCGGCGCTGACCGGCGCCAAGGCCTCCCAGGTCGTGTTCACCAGCGGCGGCACCGAAGCGAACAACCTCGCGATCGCGGCGCTCGGCAAGGATCGCCGGCTGATTGTGTCGGCGGTGGAGCACGATTCCATCCTGCAGGCGGCTCCGCACGCGGACATCCTGCCGGTGAACAGCCTTGGCCAGATCGATCTCTCGGCATTGCAGGCGATGCTGGAGCGCGACAGCCGCCCGGCGCTGGTCTGCGTGATGCTCGCCAACAACGAGACCGGCGCGACGCAGCCGGTGGCGCTGGTGGCGCATCTTGCGCATTCGCTGGGCGCGCTGGTTCATTGCGATGCCGTGCAGGCTGCCGGGAAGATGAGCATCGATATGGCGCGGCTGGGCGTCGACTCGCTCTCGCTCTCCGCGCACAAGCTGGGCGGGCCGCAGGGTATCGGCGCGCTGCTCGTGAGCGAGACGGTTGCGCCGCAGTCGCTGCTGAAAGGCGGCGGGCAGGAGCGCGGCTGGCGCGCGGGCACAGAGAATGTCGCAGGCATTCGCGGCTTCGGTGTCGCGGCTTCGCTGGCGGCTCAGGATTTCCCGGCGATGCAGGCTCTCGCCGCGTTGCGTGATGAGATGGAAATGCGCCTGCTGCGCGCCGCACCCGAAGCGGTGGTGATCGCGCCGGGTGCTGGGCGCCTTCCGAATACCAGCTGCATCGCACTGCCCGGTCTTTCGGCCGAGACGCAGATCATGTCGCTCGATCTCGCCGGTGTCGCGGTCAGCGCCGGGTCCGCCTGTTCCTCGGGCAAGGTCAAGGCGTCGCATGTGCTGCGCGCCATGGGCGTCGAGCCCGAGCTCGCCGGCAGCGCCATCCGCATCAGCCTCGGCTGGCGGACGGAAGCCAGCGATGTCGATCATCTGATCACCGCGTGGAGCCCGCTCGTATCGCGCGCCCGCGCCCACAGACTCAGCGGCAGCACACCGGATGCCAGCCGCGTAACGGGGTTATGAGTATGACGAGCCTGGCAACAGCCACCAAGACAGCGAAGATCGCCGGCAGCAATGCGCCCAAGCGTCCGGTCTATCTCGACTATCAGGCGACCACGCCGATGGACCCGCGCGTCCTCGAGGCAATGATGCCGTATTTCACCGAGAAATTCGGCAACCCGCATTCGCGCAACCACGAGCATGGCTGGGAAGCGGAAGAGGGCGTCGAGAAGGCGCGCCAGCAGATCGCCGATCTGATCGCCGCCGACGAGCGCGAGATCGTGTTCACCTCGGGCGCCACGGAATCCAACAACCTCGCCATCGCCGGTGTCGCGCGCTTCTATCGCGAGAAGAAGGATCACATCATCACGCTGGTGACCGAGCATAAATGCGTGCTCGACACCTGCCGCTATCTCGAGATGGAAGGCTTCAAGGTCACCTATCTGCCTGTGCAGCAGAACGGCCTGCTCGACCTCGAACTTCTGAAAAGCGCAATTACTGACCGCACAGCGATCGTCTCGGTCATGGCCGCCAACAACGAGATCGGTGTCATCCAGCCGTTGACCGAGATTGGCGCGATCTGCCGCAGCCGCGGCGTGCTGTTCCACACCGACTGCGCGCAGGCCTTCGGCAAGATTCCGCTCGACGTCAACGCGATGAAGATCGACCTGATGAGCATCTCGGGTCACAAGATTTACGGTCCCAAGGGCATCGGCGCGCTCTACGTCCGCCGCAAGCCGCGCGTGCGCCTGGTGCCGCTCATTCATGGCGGCGGGCAGGAACGCGGCTTCCGCTCCGGCACCCTGCCGACGCCGCTCTGCGTCGGCCTGGGCGCCGCCGCCGAGATAGCCAAGCGCGAGATGGCCGAGGAAAACGTCAAGCTGACCAAGCTGCGCGACCGCTTCTACAAGTCGGTCACCGAACGCCTGCCGGAAGTGTTCCTGAACGGCGATTTCGAGCAACGCCTGCCGGGCAACCTCAACATCAGTTTTGCCTATGTCGAAGGCGAGGGCCTGATGATGGGCATCAAGGATCTGTCGGTGTCGTCAGGCTCCGCCTGTACCTCGGCATCGCTGGAGCCGTCCTATGTGCTGCGGGCACTGGGCGTGGAAGAAGAGCTGGCGCATACGAGCCTGCGGATCGGCTTTGGCCGGTTCACGACCGAGGCCGAGGTCGACTACGCCGCCGACCGCATCGTCGAGGCCGTGCAAAAGCTGCGCGCCATGAGCCCGCTGTGGGAGATGGCTCAGGAAGGCATCGACATCAAATCGATCAAATGGGCGGCCCATTGATCTGCTATAAACACGCGAGTCTGGAGAACGATCATGGCATACAGTGAAAAGCTCATCGACCACTTCGAAAACCCGCGCAATATCGGGTCGCTCGACAAGAACGACCAGGATGTGGGGACCGGTCTTGTCGGCGCGCCGGCGTGTGGCGACGTGATGAAACTGCAGATCAAGGTGAGCGCCGACGGCATCATCGAAGACGCGAAGTTCAAGACCTTCGGCTGCGGCTCGGCGATCGCATCGAGTTCGCTCGTGACCGAATGGGTCAAGGGCAAGTCCGTCGACGAAGCCGGTGCGATCAAGAATACCGATATCGCCAAGCATCTCGCTTTGCCGCCGGTGAAGATCCACTGCTCAGTTCTGGCCGAGGACGCCATCAAGGCCGCCATCGCCGACTACAAGGCGAAGCAAGGCGACAAGGCGGCAGAATGAGCGAAACTGCGCAGACCTCGGGCGCGACCCCTGCGGTTGCGCCGCCGGCGAAGCGGCCATTGCGTCCGCGTCCGCCGCCGATCACCGTGACGCCGGCTGCGGCGAACCGCGTGCGCGAGATGCTGGCCGGTCGCGGCAAACCGTCGGTAGGTGTGCGGGTTGGCGTGCGCAGCCGCGGCTGTTCTGGCCTGAGCTATACGCTGGAGTTTGCCGACGCCAAGAACCCCATGGATGAAGCCGTCGAGATTGAGGGTGCCACGATCCTCATCGATCCCAAGGCTTCGATGTTCGTGCTTGGGACCGAGATGGACTTCATCGATGAGAAGCTGGCGAGCGGCTTCAAATTCAACAACCCGAACGAGAAGGGGCGTTGCGGTTGCGGCGAATCCTTCCACGTCTGACCGCTAAGGCGGATCGCTTCGACGGCCGGAACTCTCCGATTGCGGCAGGGTCGCCGGCCGTGGCGTTTCTGGTGCCATGACCGAAATGGCGGCCACTATGCAGCGTGCCCGCGCGGCAGGTCCGGCGCCGTGCTGGTCGTGCGCCGGTCCGGCTGATGTGGATGCGCTATTCTGTCCGACCTGCCGCGCCGTGCAGCCGCCGCGGATCACCGACCATTTCACGCGCCTTGGGCTCCCGATCGATTTCGCCGTCGATAAGGTCGAGCTCGACCGCCGCTATTTCGCGGCGCAGCGCCAGCTTCACCCCGACCGTTTTGCGACCAAGACACCGCGCGAGCGCGCGATCTCACAGAGCCAGGCGGTCAGCCTTAACGAAGCCTATGAGACGCTGAAGGACCCGCTGCAGCGGGCGAGCTACCTCCTGAAGCTCAAGGGCATCGATGCAAACCCCGATGGCTGCCATACGGTCAAGGATCCGACCCTGTTGATGGAGCAGATGGAGCGCCGTGAAGCGTTGCACGACGCATCGTCGATTGCTGAGATCACACAGATCGCGGCCGAAGCGGCCAGCCATGTGACCGAAAGCGAGCAGTCGATTGCAGCGGCCTTTGCCAAGGGCGATCTTGACGAAGCCGGCAGCGAGACGACGCGTCTGAAATACCTCGTGAAGCTGGTCGAGGAAGCACGCTCCAAAAAAGCGAAACTTGCCGGAGCGCTGGTCGCTCCCTGATCCAAGACGATGGCACTGCTACAAATCCACGAGCCGGGCGAAACGCCGCTGCCTCATGAAGAGGAGCGCGGCCTAGCCGTTGGCATCGATCTCGGCACCACCAACTCTGTTGTGGCGATGGCGATGGGCGGCCGCGCCGTCGTCATCCGCGACGAGCATGGCAAGGGTCTCGTGCCGTCGGTCGTCGCCTATGACGACGAGATCAAGGTCGGTGACGAGGCACGGCATGAACTTCTGGAAAATCCCGGCATCGTCGTAAGCTCGATCAAGCGCCTGATGGGGCGTGGCGTCGAAGATGTGAAGGCGCTGCAAGGCACGCTGCCTTACGAGCTGGCTCCAGCGGCCGATGGCGGCATGGTGCGGCTCAAGATCGGCGGCCGGGTTCTATCGCCGGTAGAGATTTCCGCCGATATTCTGCGCGCACTTAAGATGCGCGCCGAAGCGGCGCTGGGTGGCACTGTCGATCGCGCGGTGATTACAGTCCCGGCCTATTTCGACGATGCGGCCCGCACGGCGACGCGTGACGCGGCGCGGCTGGCCGGCCTTGAGCCGCTGCGCCTGGTGAATGAACCGACTGCGGCGGCGCTGGCCTACGGGCTCGATAGCGGCTCCGAAGGGCTCTATGCGATTTACGATCTAGGCGGTGGCACCTTCGATTTCTCGCTGCTGCGTCTTGAGAAGGGCGTGTTCCAGGTTTTGGCGACCGGCGGCGACGCGGCGCTGGGCGGCGACGACTTCGATCATGCTGTGGCCGAGCGGTTCCTGAAGGATCGCGGCGGTAAGTCGATCAGCACCGATGATGCGAAACAGGCGCTGGTTGTCGCGCGGATTGCGCGCGAATGCCTCTCGCAGCAGGAGGAATGGAGCGGCACGCTCGATCTCGGCGGCACCGCGACCAAGCACCGGCTGGATCTGGCCGAGCTCGAGGCGATGATCGGCCTGCTGGTCGACCGCACGCTCCGTATTTGCCGGTTCGTCCTTGATGACGCTTCGGTTGCGCCGTCCGCGCTGGGTGGTGTGGTGCTGGTCGGTGGTGCGACACGCACGCCGTTGGTGCGCCGCAAAGTGGAAGAGTTCTTTGGCAAGCCGCCGCTGGCCGATATCAATCCCGATGAAGTGGTGGCGGTGGGCGCTGCGTTGCAGGCAGAAGCGTTGACCGTCGGGTCGGACACGCTGTTGCTCGACGTCACGCCGCTCTCGCTCGGTATTGAGACGATGGGCGGTCTGGTCGAGAAGATCATCGACCGCAACACGCCGATCCCCGTCGCCAAGGCGCAGGAATTCACAACCTACCAGGATGGCCAGCAGGCCATGGCGATCCATGTGGTGCAGGGCGAGCGCGAGATGGTCGACCAGTGCCGCTCGCTGGCGCGCTTCGATCTGCAAGGAATTCCGCCGATGGTCGCCGGCGCCGCACGCATCCGGGTGAGCTTTGCCGTCGATGCCGATGGATTGCTGACGGTCTCGGCGCAGGAAAAGACGACGGGCGTTGAATCACGCGTCGAAGTAAAGCCGACCTATGGCCTCTCTGAGGATGAGATGGCCAACATGTTGCGCGATAGCCTGGACAATGCGCGCGAGGACATGGAGCGCCGCCTCCTTGTCGAGGCGCGCGTCGAGGCGGAGCGGGGCGTGCAGGCGGTAAAATCGGCTCTGGCCGCCGATGGAGAGCTGCTAAATGCTTCGGAACGCCAGACCGTCGAGAAGGCGATTGCCGACGTTGCCGCGGCGGTTGCCAGCGAGGATCGTGACGCGGTACAGGCGGCGGCCGAAGCCCTGGAGAAAGCGACAAAACCCTTCGCGGAGCGCCGAATGGACCGCGGCATCCGCGCGGCATTGGCCGGACGCCATGTCGACCAGGTCACCGAGTAATTGAAATTCAAAGATTAGTTCGCATTCAAAGACAGGCCGATTGGGAGTAGAAGTAGATATGCCGAAGATGACATTTGTTGCCGCCGACGGAACGCGTCAGGAAGTGGACGCGCCGATTGGCCTGTCGGTGCTCGAAATCGCGCACCGCAACAACATCCCGATCGAGGGCGCCTGCGAGGGATCGCTCGCCTGTTCGACCTGCCATGTCGTTGTGAACTCGGAAGATTATGAGCGTCTCCCCGAGGCCACCGAGGACGAGGAAGACATGCTCGACCTCGCCTTCGGCCTGACGCAGACCTCGCGTCTGGGCTGCCAGATCATCATTACGGAAGAGCTGGACGGCCTGACGGTGACCCTGCCCAAGGCGACCCGCAACATGATGGTCGATAAATAGCAGTGGCCGCCAAACTCAAATGGACGGATGTGCAGGAGATCGCCATCCAGTTGGATGAGGCGCGCCCCGACGCCGATGTCGTGAATCTGCGCTTCACCGATTTGTGGAAATGGGTTCAGGAGCTGCCCGAATTTGCGGACGACCCGAACAAGTCGAACGAGAAGATCCTGGAAGCGATCCAGGCCGCTTGGCTGGAAGAGCGCGACTGATCCGTCAGGACGCGACGCGCGGCAGCCAGAGCGAGAGCTCCGGCACATACGTCACCAGCATTAGTACTGCGAACATCACGAGATAGAACGGCCACAGTTCTTTCGTGATCTGCTCCATCGTGACCTTGCCGATAGCGCAGCCGATGACCATGGTCGGCCCGACTGGCGGCGTGACCAGTCCGATCCCCAGATTGAGCAGCAGGATCATTCCGAAATGGACGGAATCGATGCCGAATTTGGCGATCACCGGCAGCAGGATCGGTGTGACGATCAGTAGCATCGGTGCCAGGTCCATGAAGGTGCCCAGCACCAGCAGCAGCACGTTGATGAGAATCAGGAAGACGTACTTGCTGTCCGACAGCGTCAGGAAGAAGTCGGTGGCAAGCGCAGGCAGGCGGATCAGGGTCATCAGATAGGCAAACGAGACCGAGAAGCCGATCATGATCATCACCATGCCGACGGTGCGGGTCACCCGTCCGAGCAGACGCGGCAGGTCGCGCCATTTGCATTCCCGATAGATGAACATGCTGACCAGGAACGCATAGAGGCAGGCGATCGAGCCGGATTCTGTCGCGGTGAAGACGCCGCTCAGGATACCGCCTAGGATGATCACGATGGTCAGCAGGCCCCAGAACGATTCGGCGGCCGTCTTCAGGGCAATGCGCAGGGGAACGACCTCGCCCTTGGGATAGCCGCGTCGGGCGGAGATCAGCAGGCAGAGCGCCATGATGGCGATCCCCAGCAGCACGCCGGGCACGATGCCGGCCAGGAAAAGATGGGCGATCGAGATCGAGCCACCGGCGGCCAGGGAATAGAGAACTGCATTATGCGAGGGCGGCAGCAGGATAGCCTGCAGGGAACCGCAGATCGTCACGTTGGTGGCGAACACGCGGGGATACCCCGCTTTGATCATCTGCGGGATCATCACGGAGCCAATCGAGGCCGTATCGGCGACCGACGATCCGGAAAGACAGCCGAAAAGGGTCGATGCCACAACATTGACCAGCGACAGTCCGCCGCGGATGAAGCCGACAAAGACCTGCGCCAGAGCGATGAGGCGCCGCGCGGTTCCGCCTTCTGCCATCAGGGCGCCGGTCAGGACGAAAAACGGGATCGCCAGCAAAGAGAAACCGTCCACGCCGTCCGATGTCTTCAGCATCACCGCTTCGAGCGGGATGTCGATCCACACTGCCGTGACGATGGCGGAGAGACCGAGCGCATAGGCAACAGGAATGCCGATGGCACAGAAGACCGCAAAGGAGATGAGAAGGACGGCGCTATCCATGAGGCGGGCTAGGGGTCACTCGGTGGTGATGGGAGCCGTGCCGGTGCCGGGCGGCGCGAACAGGGCCCCGGTCCAGAGCCGTTCGATGATGAACAGCAGCGTGATGCCGCCGCCGATTGGAATTGGCAGGTAGGTGGCGCCGACCGACAGGACCGGGAACTGCGCAATCACCTGATGCCAGGTGATCCTCACCAGCTCTTCACCCCAGATCACCATGAAGAGATTGACGGTGATCATTCCGATCTCGGCGATCCAGCCCAGCACGTAGCGACGCTGCGGTGACAGGAAATCGGGAAGCGCCATGACCGAGATGTGCAGATTGTCGCGATAGCACGCCGCCGCCGCGAAGAAGGCGAAGATGATCATCAGGAGAATGGCCAGCGGCTCCGGCCATTCCGATCCGCGGTTCAGCACATAGCGGCTGAAGACGCCCCACGGAATGATCAGGGTCATGATCACAAGGCAGGACGCGGCAACGACGATGCAGACGCGATGCAGGTGGTCCATCGCGCGGATGTAGCTGGTCTTGGTCACTGGTCTTCCGCTAATGAAAAGGGCAGGCAGCCTGCCCGCTGCCGGCCCTTGATGCTGTCCTGTTACTGTACCGCCTGGATACGCTTCACCAGCTCGGTGTGCTTGGCGCCGTATTTATCCCAGACCGGCTTCACGGCATCCTGGAACTGTTTCTTCTGTTCCGGCGTGAAGGTGACGATTTCGATTCCGGCCTGCTTGATCATGGCCATGGATTCCGCCTCGCGCTTGTTCCACAAGGCGCGCTCTTCCAGCTGCGCTTCCTTGGCAAGTTTCTGGACCAATGTCCTGTCGGCGGCAGCCAGCCTGTCCCAACTCGGTTTCGAGAACACAAGGATCTCCGGAATGATCAGGTGTTCGGTCAGCGAATAGTATTTCGCGACCTGGAAGTGCTTTCCGGATTCATAGCTCGGCGGGTTGTTCTCGGCGCCGTCGACGACCCCGGTCTGGAGTGCGCTATAGAGCTGGTCGAAGCCCATGGCGATCCCGTTGCCGCCAAGCGCGTTCATCGTATCCACAAAGATGGGATTGCCCATCATGCGGATTTTGAGGCCCTTGAGGTCGTCGACGCTTTTGACGACCCGTTTGTTGTTGTAGACGCTGCGCGCGCCGGCATCCATCCAGCACAGCGCCACCAGCCGCGACTGCGGATGGGCCGTCACCTTGTCCAGGAGTTCCTGACCGATCGCGCCGTCGATCACCTTGTTCATGTGCGGCACATCGCGGAACACGAAGGGCATGTTGAACACGTTAAGCTCGTCGACGATCGGTCCCATCGGGCCGACGCTGATGCGGGCGAACTGCAGGGCGCCGACCTGCGCCTGCTCGATCATTTCCTTTTCGCCGCCGAGCTGCATGGACGGGAACATCTGCACGCTCAGACGACCGCCGGTCTGTTGTTCCAGTTTTTTGCCAAGCTGGTTCACGGCCTCGACCGTCGGATAGCCGAGCGGATGCACGTCGGCGGCCTTGAGGACCATTTTCTGCTGTGCGGAAGCCTGACCGAAGCCGAGGCCGGATACGCCAAGGGCAAGGCTGGCGGTGCCGAGGCGAAGAACGTCGCGTCTTTTCATCTGTGTCCTCCCTGATGGATGTCGAACCGCGCGTGCTGTTTGCAGCTCCACGTTTTCAGACCGGAAGCCCCGTTGACGGAGACCACTCGGCCTGATAATTCGTCATGTCATACGATGACCATACAACAAAAGCCTACCGCCGAGTCAAGGTCCGCCGGGCAATCGATGCTCCGGCCGCTCTCCCCGCCACGCAATCTCACCCGCGAACTGGTGGAGCGGCTGTCGGTGGAGATCACCAGTGGCACCCTGCTTCCCGGCGCGCGCCTGCCGACGGAACAGGAAATGATGTCAGCGATGGGTGTCAGCCGCACGGTGGTGCGGGAGGCGGTTGCGGCCCTGCGGTCGGAAGGTCTCGTCGTTACCCGCCAGGGCGTCGGTGCGTTCGTGACCTCGGATGTGCAGCGCCGGCCGTTCCGCATCGATCCGGACGGGCTGGAATCGATTACGGAAGTTCTCAATGTCGTTGAGTTGCGGATGGGCGTCGAAATCGAATCCGCGGGGATCGCTGCGGAACGAGCGTCGCTCGCGGATATCAAGCGCATCACCGCCGCGCTGAAAGCACTCGATACGGCGTTCGCTCGTGGCGAACCTGCCGTCGATGAGGACGTTGCCTTTCATCGGGCGATCGCCAGCGCGACCGGCAATCCGCAATTCGTGCGGTTTCTGGAATTTCTGGGGCGGTTCGTGATCCCCCGCCGCAGCATCCATGTGGCTGTCGCCGAAAAAGAGCAGCAGCAGTACCTGCTGCGGGTCCAGGACGAGCACCGGACGATCTGCAGCGCTATCGAAAGCCGGGACCCATCGACGGCACGGGCCGCGATGCGCAAGCACCTGTCCAACAGCCGCGAGCGCTACCGCAAGCTGGCGCGGGCCGCCGCGAAATAGACTCAGTCGGAGCGATCCAGATGAAGCGTGTCCTGATTACAGGTGCGGCTGGCGATATCGGTGGCCGTCTGCGGCGCCTGCTGAAGGGTGTCTACCCGGAGCTGGTGCTGAGCGACATTCGACCGCCCGCCGATCTCGCACCAGAGGAGGCCTTCGTGAAGGCCGATCTGGCCAGGCGGGAAGAGGTGAATGCGGCCGTTCAAGGTGTCGACGGTATCGTGCATCTCGGCGGCTTGTCGGTTGAGCATCCGTGGGATCAGATCCTGCCGGTGAACATCGACGGCGCGTACAACGTCTTCGAGGCCGCGCGGCGCAACAAGGTGAAGCGCATCGTGTTCGCATCGTCCAACCACGCGGTGGGTTTCTATCCGCGGTCCAGGCGGATCGGCGTCAACGATCCCGTGCGGCCCGATGGTTATTACGGGCTCAGCAAGGCGTTCGGTGAGGCGCTGGGGGCGCTCTACGCGCATAAGCACGGCCTGCGCGTGACCTGTATCCGGATCGGCAATGTCACGGATGCGCCGGTCGATCTCCGGCGGATGTCGATCTGGCTGAAGCCCGAGGACCTGGTGCAGCTGGTCCGCATCGGCCTCGAGCATCCCGATATCCGTCACGAGATTTTCTTCGGTGCCTCGGACAACGAGCGCGGCTGGTGGGACAATGAGCCGGCCTTCCGCTATGGATATCGGCCGAGCGGGCGTTCCGAGGTCTTTCGCGACCAGGCGCTGGCAGCGCAGGCGAAGCTGCCGCCGGATCGTGTCGGCGACTGGTATCAGGGCGGCGCATTCTGCAGCGACGGCTTCGATGGCGATCCGGAGCTGGAGAGGCGCTGACGGGGAGAACGGTCATGGTTGAACAGATACGCCCGAAGCTGCAGGCACCGCCCGGCACCTGCGACACGCATATGCATTTTTACGACCGGCGGTTTCCGACGGCACCGACCGCCGCGTTCACGCCGCCGGATGCGACCGTAGCGGAATATCTGGCTCTGCGCGCGCGGATCGGCATTCAGCGGACCGTCGTCGTGCAGCCGTCGACCTATGGCAAGGACAACCGCTGCATCCTTGACGCGATGGCGGCATTGGGTCCGAGTGCGCGCGGTGTCGCTGTCGTCGATACCAGCGTGACCGATGCAGAGCTGGAGCGGCTGACCAAGCTCGGCATCCGTGGCATCCGGTTTTTCATGTTGAAGGGCGCGCCGTTGCCCTGGGACGTCCTGGAGACGATGGCAGCGCGGGTGCATGAGTTCGGCTGGCATGTGCAGCTTCAGCTCGACGGTCGCGATCTGCCGGAGCGCGAGGCGCTGATCAAGCGGCTGCCGGGCACGCTTGTCGTCGACCATGTCGGCAAGTTCCTGGAACCGGTGCCGGTCGATCATCCGGCGTTCCGGGTGCTGGTGCGGCAGCTCGACAACGGCCGGACCTGGGTCAAGCTCTCGGCGCCCTACGAAGTTTCGAAGAAGGGGCCGCCACATTTCGACGATGTCGGCGCGCTGGCCAAGGTGCTGATCAAGGCCGCCCCCGACCGGATGGTCTGGGCCAGCAACTGGCCGCATCCGACGCCGGGGGTGACGGTGCCGGACGATGCGGTGCTGCTCGATATGCTGTTGGATTGGGCGCCGAATGAGGCGGTCCGGCGCAAGATTCTGGTCGATAATCCCGCAGTTTTGTACGGATTTTAGCGTTCCGACGGGGTGTTCCCCGGCGCGGCGGCGGTGTACATTCCCCGCCGCACCATGTCATCCGAACTCACCAATACCCTGCCCAAGGGCAGCCGGGTCGTCGTAGCCATGTCGGGCGGCGTGGATTCGTCCGCGACCGCGGCGCTGCTGGTCGATGCCGGTTATGACGTGGTCGGGATCACGCTGCAGCTTTACGACCATGGCGCGGCGGTCAACCGCAAGGGCGCCTGCTGCGCCGGCCAGGATATCCATGACGCGCGCGGTGTTGCCGACCGGCTGGGTATCGCGCATTACGTTCTCGACTACGAGACGCGCTTCAAGGCGGATGTGATCGACCGCTTTGCGGATTCCTACGCGCGTGGCGAAACGCCGATCCCCTGCGTCGAGTGCAATCGCACCGTGAAGTTCCGCGATCTGGTGACAACTGCGCACGATCTTGGCGCCGCGGCGCTGGCGACCGGCCACTATGTCCGTCGTGTCGAAGGGCAGGGTGGCGCGGAACTGCATCGCGCCGTCGATCCGGCGCGTGACCAGAGTTACTTCCTGTTCGCGACCACCAAGAAGCAACTCGACTTCCTGCGTTTCCCCCTGGGCGGCCTGCCCAAGGATGAAACGCGCGCCATCGCCAAGCGCTTCGAGCTCAAGGTTGCCGAGAAGCCGGACAGCCAGGATATCTGCTTCGTGCCGGACGGGTCTTATGCGCGTGTCGTGGAGAAGCTGCGGCCGGGTGTCATCGAGCCCGGCGACATCGTGCATATCGACGGTACCGTGCTGGGTCGCCACGAGGGCATCATCCATTACACGATCGGCCAGCGCCGCGGCCTTGGCATCGGCACTGGCGCGCCGCTTTATGTCGTGAAGCTCGATCCGGCGGCGCATCGCGTCATCGTCGGCCCGAAGGAAGCACTGGAGCGCAGTACGGTCCGCCTGCGCGATATTAACTGGCTGGGCGAAATCACGCCGTCGCCGGAAGGCGAGGCCGTCGAGGTGAAGCTGCGTTCGACATCGACGCCGATCCCCGCGACCTTGCGCGTAATTGACGGTGCCGGTGAAGTCACCTTGCATCGCCCCGAGCTTGGCGTCGCACCGGGTCAGGCCTGCGTCTTCTATCGCGGCGAACGGGTCCTTGGTGGCGGCTGGATCGCCAGCGCGGCCTAACCCTTATGAACTTCATTTTTGTTGTCTGCCTCGCCGGTATGGCGAGCGCGATTTCGATGCGGCTCACCGATCCGATGCTGCCGGCGATCGCCGGCGATCTCGGTGTGACGTTGCATCAGGTCGCGCTGCTGACGACGGCGTACAGCCTGCCCTATGCCGCCATGCAGCTTGTCCTGGGGCCGATCGGCGATGCGGTTGGCAAGGTCCGCTTGATTTGCATTGCGCTGGTCGTCGTCACAGTGGGGCTGGTGGCGTCGGCTTTGGCGCCGAGCTACGGCACATTGTTGGCCGCGCGGGTTCTTGTCGGTGCTCTGTCGGGCGGCGTCCTGCCGGTCGGCCTCGCCCTGATCGGCGACCGTACGCCATTCGCGGACCGGCAGGCGGTGATCAGCCGGGTGCTGATCGCGGTGATTGGCGGACAATTCCTCGGTTCGGCGATGGCCGGCATGCTGGTTGGCTGGATCGGCTGGCGTGGCGTCTTCTGGGTTTGCGCGGCACTCGTTGGCATGGCGGCGGTCGCCGCCATCCTGTCGCTCCGCGGCATCACGGAAGAGCGCCGCATGCCGACCTTCCGGAGCGCAATGGCCGGCTATCGGTCGGTTTTTGCCAATCCCCTTTCGCGCTTCGTCCTGGGTTGTGCCGGGGCGGAGGGGATACTCACGTTCGGCTTCTTTCCCTTCCTCGCCGGCATGCTGATCGAGCGCAGTGTTGGCGGCGAGTTCGAGGCGGGTATTATTCTTGGGTGTTTCTCAATCGGCGGCGTTGTCTATGCGATCTCGGCCCGCAAGATTCTGGCTCTCATTAATCAACAGAAGATGATGATCATCGGCGGGTTGGGTGTCGGCGCCTGTTACATCGCTGTCGCCATCCCGATGCGCTGGGAGTTTGTGGCCGGAATCTTTGTCATCATGGGGCTGAGCTTTATGCTCCTCCATAACACGCTGCAGACCTTCGCGACCGAGCTTGCGCCAAGTGCCCGCGGTTCAGCCGTCGCGACGTTTGCCGCGATCCTTTTCTTCGGCCAGTCGATGGGACCGCTGCTTGGCAGCGCGATCCTGCACACGGGCGGCTACGTCACGCTCTTCGTGACCGGCGGTGTCGTGTTCGCGCTGGTCGGTTTCATCGCCTCCAGCCGCATCCGCGCTCGCCCGCCGGCGGCCTAACCGCGCGCCGCCAGCGTCTTCTCAAATGCTTCCGCGCGATCAAACGCTTCGAGCAGGCGCTTGTGGCGCTTCTCGAGATTCACGCGGCCCCAGCTGTGGGTGAGGATGTAGAACTCCTCGTCGCGGATGGCCTGCACAACCCGCTCGCCGATGACATCCGGCGCCAGACCCTTTTCAAGATCGCCCTTGGTGCTGAATCCGCCTTCGCGGCGATAGGAGCCGCCGAAGCGCTCCGGGCGCAGCAGCGATGAGGCGTAGATCATTGTGTTGACGGCGGCCGGGCACAGCACCGAAACACCGATCCCGCTGCCCTCCAGCTCGAATTCCATCGCTTCCGACAACGCGACCACGCCGAATTTGGTGGTCGCATAGGCGCTGTTCATGCGCTGCCGGTTGACGATCAGCCCGGCCATCGACGACGTGTTCACGAAGTGGCCGCCCTGACCGTGCTTGCGCAGGCGCGGCAGGAAGGTCGTCACGCCGTTGATGACACCGAACAGATTAACGCCGACCACCCATTCCCAGTCCTGGCGCGTCACCGTGTCGATCGACTCTTTCGACATGGTGATGCCGGCGTTGTTACAGACGATGTGGACCGGGCCGAGTTCTGCTTCCGCCTGATCCGCCGCGCGCTCGACTTCCGCCGCGACCGAGACATCGAGCACGGCGGTCGTCGCCTTCACACCGAAGCTTTCGACCTGCGTCTTTGCCTCAGCAAGTTTGTCTTTCTGGATATCGGTGAGCGCGATGTTCAGGCCTTCCTTTGCCAGCATGCGCGCCATGCCGAGGCCGATGCCGGATGCGGCGCCGGTGATGAAGGCGGTCTTTCCCTTGAGGTCTTTCATGACTTCTTTCCGTGATAGGGGCCGACGGCGCCGACCTTGGCTTCGAACCGTGCGGCGCTGTCCATGGCCTTCATCATCTTCTGGTGGCGTTCTTCCAGCCATTCGCGCGGGCCGGTATGGGTGAAGATGAAGAACTCATTGTCTTTGATCGCCTCGACGACGCGCTGGCCGACCTGGTCTGGGTTCATGCCGTCCTTTTCCAGGATGTCCTTCAGTGCTGCATGCTGCGGGCGTTCATAGGCGCCGCCGAAGCGGTCCTGCCGCAGCCGGGCGGTGTCGTAGATCTTGGTGTTCACGGCGGCGGGGCAGAGCACCGAAACGCCGATGTCCGACGCCGGGTCCAGCTCGTTCTCCATCGCCTCGGAAAAGGCGACCACGCCGTATTTGGTGACCGCATAGGCGCCGGACTTGAAGCCCTTGCGGGTCTGCAGCCCACCGATCGAGGCGGTATTGACGATATGTCCGCCCTGGCCGTGCTTGCGGATCAGCGGCAGGAAGGTCGTGACACCGTTGATCACGCCGTACAGATTGACGGCAATCAGCCAGTCCCATTCCTCTCGCTTCACCTGGTCGACATCGGTGCCCGAAAAGCCGACACCGGCATTGTTGCAGACCACATGAATATTGCCGAAGGCCGCTTCGGCCTTCGCGGCGGCCTGCTGGACCGAGGCGATGTCGGCGACGTCGATCAGAGTGCTGATCGCCCTGACGCCCAGCCCCTCGACCGATTTGCGGGCCTCTTCGAGCGCTTTTTCCTGGATATCCGCCAGGACGACATTCATGCCCTCACGCGCGAATGTCCGCGCCATGCCAAGGCCGATGCCCGATGCCGCGCCGGTGACGAATGCCGTTTTACCCTTCAGGTCTTTCACGCTTCCTCCTGGTCCGCTGGTGGCGGCATCTTGCAGGGGGAAGGAGCCTTTTCAACCGCCCTATTGCGTTGACGGGAGGGCCCCCAGCGTCTATACGGCTGACCCGCGGCTAGGGTATCTTTCGGTCCTCGGGCGGCAGGGTAGCTCAGTTGGTAGAGCAAGGGACTCATAAGCCCGAGGTCGCCGGTTCAATCCCGGCCCCTGCCACCATTTCTCTTATGAGATTGATACAGAAGCGGCGCCACAATCGCGCTTTCTGCGTCACGAAAAGTGGAAGGCAACGATGCAGGTAGGCGATTTCGTCACGGTCCTCACGCCTGTCAAAGGGCACCAGGTCGGCCAGCCGGTGCGCGGCCGCGTCGTGGTCATCAAGGGCGACAGCGTGACGGTCGAATACACCGATCAGCTCGGCAATTGCCTCGAGCAGGCCTTCAAGACCGCCCAGTTCAAGCCCAGCTGGACGCTCGATCTGACTGCCAAGGCATAGGTCACTGGCGTAAGGTCGGTCCCGGCGGTTTCCGCCCCGTTTTCGCTAACAAATACCGCGCTGTCCGCGCGACAGGATTGCCATGACAAAAGGGATGCGCATCTACGCGAATGGCGGGCCCGACGTCCTGCAGTGGGAGGAATTCGAGCTTCCCAAGCCGGGCCCAGGCGAGGTCCGCATCCGCCACACGGCGATCGCGCTGAATTTCTCCGACGTGAATGTCCGCCGCGGCGGCTTCTACATCGCCAAGCCGCATCAGTTTCCGATGATCCTGGGCAATGAAGCGGCGGGGGTCGTTGCTGATATCGGCCTCGGCGTGACCGGCTTTCGGGCGGGCGAGCGGGTTGCGTATGTCGGCTCGGGTGGACCGTTCTATGAGAACACCGGCTCTTACGCCGAGGAACGCAATATCCCGGCCTCGTGCCTGATCCGGCTGCCGGAGGGTGTCACCGAGCAGATCGCGGCCGCGCTGATGCTGAAGGGTCTGACGGCCTCGCTGGTGATCAACCGCATCTACAAGCCCAAGCCGGGCGACGTGATCCTGATCCATGCCGCCGCGAGTGGCGTTGGTCTGCTGCTCGTCCAATGGGCGAAGCATCTCGGCGCCACGGTGATCGGCACCGTCGGCTCGGCCGAGAAGGCGAAGATCATCAAGGACCATGGCGCCGACCACGCGATCCTCTATCGCGAAACGGATTTCGTTGCGGCCGTGAAGAAGATCGTGCCGAAGGGCGTGTCGGCGGTGTTCGATGGCGTCGGCAAGGACACGTTCATTCCGTCCTTCGACTGCACGCGCCCGTTCGGCATGCTGGTGAATTACGGCAACGCGTCAGGGCATGTGCCGCCGGTCGATATCCTGCTGCTGGCCAAGAAGGGCTCGCTGTCGATCAACCGGCCGGCCTTCAGCTCGCACATTGCCGATCCCGACGATTACCGCGAGGCCAGTAACGAGTTGTTCGATCTGGTGAAGAGCGGCGTGCTGAAGGTCGATATCAGCAAGTCATACAGGCTGAGCGACGCGGCGACCGCGCATCGCGATCTGGAAGACCGCAAGACCATGGGCTCGGTCGTCCTGCTGCCGTAAGATCGCGGCATGACGGAAATCAACACCGACCAGCGGATTGGCACCCTGCGCGAGCGCTGGTCCAATATGGCGCAATCGCACATCGTCTTCGGCGCCGGCTGTTCCTGCGGCGGCGGCCTCGCGGCAGTCGATCTCGGCGGGTTCTCTACCCTGATCGTCGCGCATCTGCGCAACAAGTACCGGAAGGCCGGCCGCTTCAAACTGGCGTCGATGATTCCCGATCGCCAGGGTCAGGACGCGGCAGCGGCCATTGATGGATTGCTGGAGCGTTTTACCGGCCCGTCAGCAGACGTCACCGAGGACGACAGGACGGCGTTGCTGGTCGATCTCGAGACCGCGCTGGACTCGTTCGACGAGCTACATCGCGGTCAGGCGTAGCCGCCCGCCTTATTGCGGCTCGATCTTCGCCAGCTTCACGATCTCGGCCCAGCGGGTGATCTCCTCGCGCTGCAGCTTGCCGGTATCCTCGACGGAGCTGACGAAGGGCTCGGCGCCAGCGGTGCGGAAGAAGTCGATGGCCTGCTGGCTCCGCATGATCTGGGCGAACCAGCCATTCAGCTTTTCGACGATGGGCGCCGGCGTGCCGGCCGGGGCGAATGAGCCGAACCAGGTCGTGCGATTGATGCCGGGATAGCCGGCTTCGGCCGTCGTCGGCACATCGGGGAGGGCGGAGCTGCGCTGCGGCGTGGTGGCGGCGAGTACCCTGATCTTGCCGGACTTCGCCTGTTCGATGGCGAAGGCGGGGTCCATGAACAGGAAGTCGAGGCTGCCTTCGGCGAGGTCGCGCATGGATTCAGGCGCGCCGCGATACATGACGCGCGTCGCGTTGGTCTTGAGTTCGTGGTTCAGGATTTCGCTGAGCGCGATGGCGATGGCGGCGGAGGCGCCGTAGGAGGCCTTGTCGCCTTTTGCCTTCAGATGCGTTTCGAGCTCCCTCACGGACTTGATCGGGCTCTTCGGGTCGACGACCAGGAAGAAGGGGAAGCGGATCATCGTCGCGACAGGCGTCAGTTCCTTGACCGGGTCGTAGCTGAGCTTCTTGAACAGATACTGGTTGTAGGAGATGGCCCCCGGCGGGGTGATGAGGATTGTGTAGCCATCCGGCCGGGCACGGGCGACGGCTTCGGCACCGAGGCTGCCGGTGGCACCCGGCTTGTTCTCGACGATCACCGGCTTGCCGGATTGCTGGCGGAGGCCCTCGGCGAAAAAGCGGACATAGACATCGGCGCCGCTGCCGGCGGGATAGCCGCACATCACATGGATGTCGCGATCGGGATAGGTCTGCGCCTGAAGCGGTGCGGTGAAGGCAAGCAATGCGGCGGCGGCCGTCAGAAACCGGATCATGCGAAATCCTCCCGTTGTCGTGGCCGGATGGTGCCCGGAACATGCGGCGATTTCCACCGTGTTGTGAGGCCGCGGAATTCAGCGTATGAGATAAAACTACGTAGTGGGAGGAACGACGGTGCGATGGAGCTGATTGCCGAGGGCATCGGGCACCGTTATGGCGATCTGGTCGCCCTCGACGGGATCAACCTGTCGGTGGCCGATGGTGAAATTCTCGCCATCATCGGCCCGTCGGGCTGCGGCAAATCGACACTCCTTGGCATCCTCGGCGGTATTCTCAAGCCGACCAGCGGGCGGGTGCTGGCGAGCGACGCGGCACCGACCGGATCGCTCAATCCGCTCACTTATATCTTCCAGGATTTTTCGCTGCTGCCGTGGCGCACCGTGGAAGGGAATGTGGCGCTGGTGCTGGAGCATCATGCGCTGTCCGACCAGGAACGGCAGGCGCGGATCGACGATGTGCTGGCGCGCACCGGCCTCAGCGAATTCCGCAAGGCGTTCCCAAAGCAGCTTTCCGGCGGCATGCGCCAGCGTGTCGGCATTGCACGGGCACTGGCGGTGCGGCCCGCGATTCTGCTGATGGACGAGCCGCTCTCGGCACTCGATGCGCAGACCCGCGATCTGCTGATGGAGGATTTCCTGGCGCTCTGGCTGCGCGAGCGGATCGCCGCTGTCTATGTGACGCATAATCTTTCCGAGGCGCTGCGCCTCGCCGACCGCATCTGCGTGCTGTCGCGGCGGCCCGGCCGCATCCGGGAGATCGTGTCCATCGATATCCCGCAGGCAGACCGGCAGTTGCGGGCCTCGCAGGAGGCGCTTGCCGCATTGCATGACCGTTTGTGGGGGTTGATCAAGAGCGAGGCGCAGGTGGCCGAGCGCGAGGTGCTCAATGGCTGACGGCGTCCGCGAGATTCCGTTTCGCGGCGAGGGCTTCGTCATTCAGCCGATGCGCTGGGCGGCACTCATCGCCTTCGCAGGCCTGCTCATTCTGTGGGAAATGTCGGTGCGCTGGGGCTGGGTGAGCCCCATCTTCCTGCCGGCGCTGAGCTCGGTGTTCGCGGCACTTGGCGATCTCATCGCATCCGGGACGTTGTGGCGTCACCTCGGACCATCGCTTGGGCGCTTCGGATCGGGATGGCTGGCCGGGACGATTGCCGGGATCGGCATCGGCTTTGCCATCGGCATCCGGTCGTTATCGCGCGCCATCGGCATACCACTGGTATCGGCCTTGTTTCCGATCCCGAAGATCGCGCTTCTGCCGCTGCTGATCCTGTGGCTCGGCATCGGTGAAGCGTCGAAAGTGACCACCATCGCGCTGGGCGTCTTCTTCCCGACGGTCATCGCGACCTTCAGCGCCGTCGACAGCGTGCCGCGCAACCTGATCCGCATGGGGCAAAGCTTCAACATTCCACCTGCCGGCGTTCTGTGGAAGATCGTGCTGCCCGGCGCGTTGCCCGGCATCCTCGCCGGATTCCGCATTACCGCATCGATCGGTCTGATCCTGCTGGTGTCGGCCGAGATGATCGGCGCCGAATACGGCATCGGCGCCTTCGTGCTGCAAGCCGGCAATCTGATGCTGACCGATCAGCTTCTGGCCGGGGTGGTGATCCTGTCCATCCTCGGCCTGTGCGTTGGCACGCTGCTGACGCGGCTGGAAGCCTGGCTGCTGCGCTGGCGTTAAGCAGGCAGCGGAAATTTCTCCAGGTATTGTTTGTAGTCGTCCTCGAGATCGATACGCAGGGCCGAGAGCAGCCGCACCACGGCGTTGTAGCTGGAGATCGCCAGCAGCAGATCGAGGATGCGTTCATTGTCGAGATTCTGCCGCAGCACGGCATAGGTCTCGTCCGACAGGTCGATCTTGAGCGACATTTCGCGGGCTGCGCTCAGCACGGCCCGGGTCAGCGGATCGAAATGGGTCGGCTTGCCGGCGGTCTCGTCGGCCACGGCGCGGATATCCGCCTCGGTCGCACCGAATTCCAGGCATAGCGCGCAGTGATGCGCGTATTCGTATTTCGATTTCGCCACATAGCCAACCTGCAGGATCGCCAGTTCACGCAGGCGCGGATCGAGCTTGCTGTCATGGCGGATATACATGGCCAGCGCGCCCTGAACCTGCGCGGCCCGCGGGCTGTTGCACAGCGCGCGGCTGATATTCGTGTTGCTGCGGGGTAGGTCCGGAAAATCCGGGATGTCACCCTTTTTCAGATAGGGCAGGCGTGCCATGTGAACGATTTCTCCCTTGAGGACGCTTTCGTCGGGCCGGCATCCTAGCGTAAGTTTGCCGCAGCCAGAATAAAACACAGCAGGGGAAACCGCCGTATGGCCAACACGCTTGATGGAAAAGTCGCAATTGTCACCGGCGCTGCGCGCGGGATCGGCCGGGCGATTACGCTGGGGTTGCTGGGCGCTGGAGCCCGCATCACCGTCAGCGATATCGATGCCGATGTGCTGAACGAAGTGCGCGACCGGGCGAAGGAGATGGGCGCCTCCGATCGTCTTCATCTGCTGCCCCTTGATGTGGGCAAAGACGAAAGTGCGGCGAAGCTGGTGAAGGGGACAATCGAGCATTTCGGCCGGCTCGATATCCTCGTCAACAATGCGGGGACCAGTGTCGATCTGCTCCGCAACGACCCCAAGGATCTCGGGCCGAAATTCTGGCGAGTCACGCCGGCGGAGTTCCGCCGCGTGATCGAGGTGAACGCGGTGGCGCCGTTCCTGCTGGCGCGTGAGGCGGCCGGGCCGATGATGGCGCAGAAATCGGGCCGCATCATCAACGTCACGACCAGCCTCGACACGATGTATCGCGCCGGACTGCTGCCGTATGGCAGCTCCAAGGCGGCGAACGAGGCAAATGTCGTGGTGATGGCGGAGGAGCTCAAGGGCACCGGCATCACCGTGAATGCCCTGACTCCCGGCGGGCCCGCCAACACGCGCTTGGTGCCGGAAGGGAACGGATTGCCGCGTGAGAAGCTGCTGCGGCCGGAGATCGTGGTGCCGCCGATCCTGTGGCTCGCGACCGACGAGAGCGGCGACTTTACCGGCCAGCGTTTCGTGGCCGCGAAGTGGGACACGACTGTGTCTGGATTGGAGGCCGCGAAGAAATGTGCGGTCCCTGCGGCGTGGCAGCAGCTCGGCAACCAGGCGATCTACCCGACTAAACAGGCCTGAGTGCCGCGCGTGGCCGTCGCTCGCCAGAGTTACGATTACATCATTGTCGGCGCCGGTTCGGCGGGCTGTGTGCTGGCCGACCGGCTGAGTGCGTCCGGCGCCAGCGTGCTGCTGCTCGAAGCCGGCAAGCCGGATCGGCATATCTTCTTCCGGATGCCGCTGGCGTTTCGCTATCTGTGGACAGACCCGCGCTTCAACTGGGGCTACGTGACGGAGCCGGAGCCGCAGCTCGACGGACGGCAGATCATGGTGCCGCGTGGCAAGGTGGTCGGCGGGTCGTCGTCGATCAATGGCATGCTCTACGCACGCGGCCATCCCCGCGACTATGACCAATGGCGGCAGATGGGGCTGGAGGGTTGGGGCTATGACGGCGTGCTTCCGTATTACCGCCGCATGGAATCCGACTGGCGCGGGAGCAGTGAGTTCCATGGCGGCGATGGCCCGTTGCAGGTTAGCCGGCATTTTCCGGACGCGCGGCTGTCGTCGGTTCTCAATGCGGCCGCGCAATCGGCCGGTCACGCGCTCACCGACGATTTCCACGGCGCCCAGCCGGAAGGCTTCGGCGTGCCGGATTTCAATGTCGGTGGCGGTCTGCGGGTCAGCACTGCGACGGCTTATCTCCGGCGGGCGCGCCGCCGCCGCAATCTCCGGGTCGAAACCGCGGCGCAGACCACGCGGGTGATCTTCGAGGGACGGCGCGCCATCGCCGTCGAATATGTTCGCGCCGGCAATCGCCACACGGTGCATGCGAGTTGCGAAGTGATCCTGTGCGGCGGAGCCTATAACTCGCCGCAGCTTTTGATGCTGTCCGGGATCGGACCGGCGGACGATCTGGCGAAGCACGGTATCGTGGCGATCCAGGATCTGCCCGGTGTCGGCCGCAATCTGCAGGATCATGCCTCGGTCGGTGTCGACTGCTATATGACGCAGCCTTGGGGCTTCGATCACGCGTTACGCGCCGATCGCTTCGCCATCTCAGTGCTGCGCTGGCTAGTGTCCCGCACCGGCCCGGCGACGGCGCTGCCGGTGATCGGCGGTGCGTTCATCCGCACCCGGCCTGAACTTGAGCGCCCCGACGTGCAGATGCTGTTCACCTCGGTGGCGCGTGACGCGCATGTCTGGTTTCCCGGCATCCGTCGCAATAAGGGCCACATGCTGGTGAACCGCGCGGTGCTGTTGCATCCCGACAGCCGTGGTCACGTCGCGCTCCGCTCCGCCGATCCGCTGGATAAGCCCCGGATCAGCCTCAATCTGCTGGAGCACGAGAGCGACCTTGTGACGTTGCGCGCGGCTCTGCGAAAGACGCGTGAGGTTCTCGCCCGGAGTCCGTTTGAGTCGTTGCGCGGAACGGAAGTGGCGCCTGGCAGCGCCGTGCAGTCGGACGACCAGATCGACGCTTATATCCGTCGCACCGTCGCGACAGCGTTCCATCCCGTCGGCACCTGTGCGATGGGCATAGGAACCGGCGCCGTCACCGATGCAAAGCTGCGGGTGCACGGCGTGGAGAACCTGCGGGTCGCCGATGCCTCGGTGATGCCGACCATCATCGGCGGCAACACTAACGCGCCAACCATCATGATCGGCGAGAAGGCGGCGGATCTGGTGTTGGGGAGGGCTTAGATCCGCTCGTAGGCGATCTTGCCGCCAACAACAGTCTTCACCGCCCGCACATCCTTCAATTTCTCTTCCGGCATCGTCAGCGGATCGCCGTCGAGAATGGTGAAGTCGGCGAGCTTACCCGGTTCGATCGAGCCTTTCTTCGCTTCCTCGAAGGTCAGATAAGCGCCGTTCAGCGTGGCGCAACGGATTGCTTCCTCGCGGCTGATCGCCTGTGTCGGCGCAATCTTGGAGCCGAAGCGGGTGGTGCGGCTCACCGTGTGCCAGATCGAGGGCCAGAGCGTGATGGGAACGTTGTCGGTTGCCAGCGTAACTGTCACGCCGGCATCGATCAGCGCGCGCAGCGGCACGATGTCGTTCTCGCGGTCGGCACCGATGCGGTCGCGCAGTTCGATGCTGTTGCGTGAGATATAGCTGCTGGTGTGGGTCGAGACGACGATGCCCAGGCGTTTGATCGTCGCAATCTCTTCCTTCGTGAACGCCGTGATGTGTCCCATCACCCAGCGCCGGCCGTTGAGTGGAATCTCGCGATCGACTTCCTCGAAGAGCGACAGAAGGTTCGAGCGGATGCCGAACACGCGGATATTGTTGCGCGCACAGTTAAGGAGCAGCTGTTTGACCCGCGCATCCGGCAGGCCGGTGTCGTAGTTGAAGCCGGCCCAGCTGGTGTAGGGCCCCGTTTGCGTGCGCAGGACATTATCTTGCAGCGGGCCGAACTCGACCCACAGGCCGCCGATCTTCAGATGGTCGTCACCCAAAGCCGGCTCGGCGATGAGGGACAGCCAGGCTTCGGAAAAGCTGTCGAGCTTGCTGAGGTCGATCAGTGGCCAGTTCGGGCTGAAGGCGAGCAGGGCGCGCATGCTGAGTTTGCCCTGGCGATGGCATTCCTTGTAGGCGCGGATGAGCTCCATCGCCGCGCCATGCGCTTCGACGGTGCTGGTCGTCCCGTAGGAGAGATACGCCTGCTGCGAGCGCGGCAATGCCTCGACCCGTTGTTTGTGCGAGAAGCCCGGCGCTTCGCGGAAATAGACCAGCTCGGCGATGGACTGGATGGTCTGTTCATAGATGATGCCGGTCGGCTCGCCATCCGCATCCTTGTCGATGCGGATCAGGTCGATGGGCGGCACGGTGTCGCGGGTGATGCCGGCCCGTCGCAGCGCCTCAGAATTGGCGCACGACACGAGCGGCATCCTGTAGTTCCAGAACCCCCAGATCGGCCGGATGAAGACCGGATTGCGCGGCGCCGCCGCATCGAGTTCCTGCCGCGTCGGAAACCGGTTCTCGGCAAGGACACCCGGCACGTCGGGATAAAACGGCGGGTCGCCGATCGGCATCGTGACGATCCACTCGCCGGGCTTGGCAGCCTTGGCGAGATCGGTAATCTTCTGCAGCACGTCCTTGATGGACCGCGCGCCGCCCAGCGACGGATAGATCGCCTTCAGGCCCTCGCGATCCATATGCGCATGGGCGTCGACCAGTCCCGGCAGGACCGTCTGTCCCTTGAGATCGACTATTTTTGTATCCGGGCCGGCGAGTGCAGATATCTCGGTGGTGCTGCCGACGGCGCTGAAACGGTCGCCCGTGATCGCAAAGGCTTCGGCGATGCGGAAGGTCGGGTTGACGGTGACGATCTTCCCGCCGCGATAGATGATGTCAGGCGCGGTCACGGTGCGTCAGGCCAGCCAGCTCTTGTCGAGAGCTGCAATCGAAGAACAGCCGATCTGTCCAAGGCCGGAGGTGGTTTCCTTCGCCAGGATGTCATAGGCCGCTTCGATGCCGACGGGTCCGGCAGCGGCAGCGCCGTAAATGAAGGCGCGGCCGGCGAAGGTCATATCGGCGCCGAGCGCCCGCGCCTTCAAGATGTCCTCACCGCTCCGGATGCCGCTGTCGAACAGCACCGGCTTCGTGCCGGCGACACCCTTGATTGCGGCCAGCGTGTCTATGGTCGCGCGGGCGGACTCAAGCTGGCGGCCGCCGTGGTTGGAGACCCAGATCGAATCCGCGCCACGCCGGATCATTTCGGCGGCGTCGTCGGTTTCCTGCACGCCCTTGATCACCAGCGTGCCCTGCCAGCGGTCGCGCGCGCGCTGGAAGTCGTCCCAGTCGAGGCCAAACTTGTTGAGTGCGGTCACGAAGCGCGCCACGCCCTGCACATCCTTGGTGTCGGTATAGGACGCGTAGTTCTTGAGCACCGGCGCATGCCCCAGCATCGACAACGACCATGCGGGATGCGTCACCAACTGGCTGACGACGCGCGGCGTGTAGCGGAAGGGCAGCACGAACTGATCGCGGATGGAGCGGTTGCGGCGGCCCGGATGCGGGACATCGACGGTGAGCACCAGCACCCGCATGCCGACGGCCCAGGCGCGCTTGAGCAGGTCGGCCGAGATGTCATCGTTCTTCGATACGTAGAGCTGGAACCATGCAACGTCGGGCGCCGCGGCGCCGATTTCCTCGATGGTCGAGGTGCCCATGGTGCTGAGCACGTAGGGAATATTCTCGCGCTGGGCGAGGCTGGCCATCTTCAGGTCAGTGCGGGGCCCTGCAATGTTGGCCATGCCGATCGGCGGGATGCCAAAGGGCTGCGCGTATTCACGGCCGAACAGCGTGACCTTGGTGCCGGTGACGGCGCCGGCCAGCCGCTTGGCGCGGAACAGGTACTTTCCAAACGCCTGCTCGTTGCGGGCGATGCCCTTTTCCTCGCCCGCGCCGCCTTCGAAGTAATTGAAGGCGAAGCCCGGCATGCGCCGGCGTCCCAGCTTCTGCAGATCGGCAACGCTGGCTGCCCGAGAGACCCCCATGACCAATCTCCTCAGGCGGCTACGCGCTGTGTCTTGACCTTCGGCATCACTTCGCTGGCGAACAGCTCGATCGAGCGCATCGCATCCTCATGCGCCATGTTCCCAAAATAGAACGCGCAGACCATGTAGTTGATGCCCAGGAAATCCATCTGTTTCTGGATCGTGGCGCGCACGGTCTCCGGCGATCCCGCGATGAATGAGCCGTTCTGATACGCGGCATCGACGCTGGATTCGGTGCTGCGTGCGAAGCCCGGCCCTTCGACCTTGTTCTCGCGCCAGAGCTTGGTCAGGTTCGCATGCCAATGCTCATGCGCCGGCTTGGCGATGGTCTTCGCCTTCTCGTCGGTATCGGCGACGACGATATGCCGGCTGATGCCGATCGCCACACCTTCCGGAAAATCCTGAGCCGGACCAAAGGGCTTGTTGCCGCGTTTGGCGAAGCCTTCCCGGTAGGCGTCGACGCATTTCTTGGCGCCGTCGAGCGAGCCCAGGGTCACGAAGTTATAGCCTTTGGCACCTGAGTAGCCGGCGCTGTCCGCGTTCGACGACGGATACCAGATCGGCGGATGCGGCTGCTGCAGCGGGCGCAGTTCCATCGGCACGCTTTTGTACTTGAAGTGCTTGCCGTCGTGATCGAGCCGATCATGCGTCAGGCCGTAAAGCACGGCGTCGAGCGCGTCCTGATAGACCTCGCGCGACGTCGCGGGATCGACATTGTGATAGTTGAGCTCGAACGGCGATACGCCACGGCCGACGCCGAGATCCAGCCTGCCATGCGAGAGATGATCGAGCATGGCGATTTCCTCGATCAGCCGCAGCGGCGAATAGAGCGTCAGCAGGTACGTGAGGGGCCCAAGGCGCATGCGCTTTGTCGCGCGCGCGACGGCGCCGAGATAGACGCCAGGCACCGGGACCATGTTGAGCGGCGTCGCATGATGCTCCGCCACATGATAGCAGTGGAAACCCAGTTCATCGGCTTTGGCGACGTAGGCCAGCCGCTTGTCAAACTGGTCCGCCAGGGTCAGATGCGAGCGGTCGACATGGTCGAAAATACCGAATTTCATTGTTCAGGCTCCGTTTCCCCGCCGATGTAGCTGCCTGATGTCAGCAGTCCGTCATGAGCCGGGGTGGCGTTTTTGGTGCGGCACTGTGCGGTGCCGATGCAGGGGCGGTCAAGCGCCGTTGCCGGCTATTTGACGCGTCTTGGCTACAGCGAGGAACCCGGTGGGCAAGGGGCGTTCAAGGCTTACGGTGCCGCCCGCCGGTGCGCTACAGTGCCCTTCTTTTTTGTGAACCCATGCCGTCAACACTCTTCGACAAAATCTGGGATTCCCACGTCGTGGCGCGCCGCGCCGACGGCAAGGATCTTCTCTATATGGACCGGAATGTGGTCGACGAGGTGCGGGCGCCGATCGCGCTCGGCCATCTCGACGATGCCGGCCGCAAGGTCCGTCGCACCGATCTCGCCATTGTGGTGCAGGACCATACCGTCTCGACCGAGGTCGGCCGCAGCGCATCGACCAATCCCGCCACCGAAGAATTCATCACCGCGACTCGCATCAGCGCAAAAAAACACGGCATCCGCCTGTTCGATATCGGCGATCCGGAGCAGGGCATCTCGCATGTTGTGGCGCCCGAGCTCGGGCTGGCACTGCCGGGTGCCACTTATGCCTGCGCGGACAGCCATGCGCCGACGGTCGGTGGCGTCGGGGCGCTGGGCTTTGGCTGCGGCAATACCGAGCTTGAGCATGTGCTGGCGACGCAGACCATGGCGTTGGAGAAGCCGAAGGCCATGCGCATACGTGTGGACGGCCGACTTGACAAGGGCGTCACCGCCAAGGACGCGATGATGCATGTCATCGGCAGGCTCGGCGTCGATGGCGCACGCAGCCATGCCGTGGAACTCGCGGGTCCCGTGCCGGAGGCGATGGCGGTCGAAGGTCGTATGACCATGTGCAACATGGCCGTCGAGATGGGGGCGCGCAGCGCGCTGGTACAGCCGGACGATGCCGTGTTCCAGTATCTGAACGGCCGGCCCTTTGCGCCGCGGGATGCCGACTGGGATGCGGCGCTGAAATTCTGGCGCATGCTGCGCAGCGACGACGATGCGCGTTATGATCGCGAGGCGATTGTCGATTGCGCCGGGCTGGCGCCGCAGATCAGCTGGGGCACCGATCCCAGTCTAGTGATTCCGGTGACGGGCCGTGTCCCTGATGCAAGCGAGGCGAAACCGGACCGGCAGGCGGCATGGCGCCGTGCCCTGGATTATATGGGCCTCACGCCGGGTATGTCGCTCGATGGCATCGAAATCCATCGCGTGTTCATCGGCTCCTGCACCAACAGTCGGCTGAGCGATCTGCAGAGTGCTGCCGAAGTTGCGCGCGGGCGTCATGTGGCACCCGGCGTGCTGGCCGTCATCGTGCCGGGCTCGACGACGGTGAAGCGCGAGGCGGAGGCGCTCGGCCTCGACCGCATCTTCCGCGACGCCGGCTTCCGCTGGGATGAGTCGGGCTGCTCCATGTGCGCCGGCGGCAACGGCGATGTCGCGTTGCCGGGCCAACGTGTCGTCTCGACCACCAATCGCAATTTCGAAAGTCGGCAGGGCCGGGATGTCCGCACCCATCTCGCCAGCCCGGCGATGGCGGCGGCGGCGGCAGTCTCAGGCAAGATCGTCGATGTGCGTCGTTTGCTGGGAGGTGCGTGATGCAACCCTTCACGACCCTGACGGGCATCGCGGCGCCATTGCTGCTCGACGATGTCAACACGGACCAGATCACACCGACCGGTCTGACGCGCAGCCTGAAGCCCGACTATGTGAAGGTCCTGTTCGGCCGCTGGCGGCGTCTGCCCGATGGCGGGGACAATCCGGACTTCCTGCTCAACAAGCCGCAGTTTCGCCAGACCAGCATTCTGGTCGCGGGCCGCAATTTCGGCTGCGGCAGTTCGCGCGAAGGCGCGGTCTGGGCGATGGTTGCGAGCGGCATCCGTTGCATCGTCGCGCGCAGCTTCGCCGATCTCTACCGCAACAACTGTCTGCGCAACGGCGTGCTGCCGCTGGTCCTGCCAGCCGAGGATGCGCCGCGCTTCGAGGCGCTGGTCAAGACAGCTGACGGTGCCAAGCCGTTTACCGTCGACCTGGTCCGGCAGAGCGTGACGTGCCCCGATGGCACGGTGTTCACTTTCGAGATTCCGGCGGCGGATCGCGCGGTGCTGCTCGAAGGTCTGGACGAGATCGATCTGACCTTGAAGGAAACGGCAGCCATCGCGCAGTGGGAAGAGCGCACGCGGCGCGAGCGGCCGTGGCAACAACAGATGAAGGACCGACGGGAGCATGGCTGAGCATTCTGCGGATGTTGTGATTGTCGGCGCCGGACTGTCCGGACTTGCAGCGGCGCTGGAGGCACGCGACGCCGGGAATTCGGTGATCGTGCTGGAGCGGGCGCCGGAAGCCGAACGCGGCGGCAATTCGCGGTTCTCGAACGGCGCAATGAAGGCGGTCTATAAAGGCGTCGAAGACGTTGAGGCACTGGTCGGCGAGATCGGGCCTGCGGAAAAGGCCCGCTGCGATTTCGGCCAATACACGCGCGAGAACTATCTCGACGACATGATGAAGGCGACGCAGTTCCGCACCCACCCGGACCTGTCGGAAATCCTGGTCGACAACAGCCGCGACACCATGCGCTGGCTGCGCAAGAACGGCGTGAAATTCATGCCGCTCTACCAGTGGCAGTTCCAGACGGCAGACGGTCGCATCATCTTCACCGGCGGCTCTGCCGTGGAATGTTACGACGGCGGCGAAGGGGTTTCGAATTCTCTATTTGCGGCGGCCGAGAAAGTCGGCGTGAAAATTCTATACGGCGCGCGCGCGCTTTCGCTGATCGCTGATGGCGACGGCGTGCACGGCGTTGTCGTGCAGCAGGGCCGCAAGCGCTTTGAGGTCAAAGGCAAGTCGGTGGTGATTGCCGCCGGTGGCTTCGAGGCCGACACGGAATGGCGCACGCGCTATCTCGGACCCGGCTGGGAACTCGCCAAGGTACGCGGTAGCCGTTTTAACACCGGCGACGGCTTGCGCATGGCGCTGGAAATCGGCGCGCAGCCCTTCGGCAACTGGTCGGGTTGCCATTCCGCAAGCTGGGACCTCAACGCGCCTGATGTGAACGAGCTGGAATACGGCACCGTCTTCAAGCGCGACGATTATATGTATGGCATCATGGTCAACGCGCGCGGCGAGCGTTTCTGCGATGAAGGCGAGGATGTGCGTGGCCTGACCTACGCGAAGCTCGGCCGCGTCGTGCTGGCGCAGCCCGGCCAGGTCGCCTGGCAGATCTACGACAACAAGACCTCGCATATGCTGCACGAGGAATATCGCGTGCGGCGCTCGGCCCGATACCGGTCGGAGACCCTGGAAGGGCTGATAGATCAGCTTGAGGGCATCAACAAGGCGAAATGCCTGCAGACCATCGCCGAGTTCAACAAGGCGGTGCGGCAGGACATTCCTTTCGATACCGGCAAAAAGGACGGACGCGGCACGCAGGGGTTGGCAATTCCAAAGTCGAACTGGGCGACGACCATCGATCAGGGGCCGTTTGAGGCTTATGCCGTGACCTGTGGCATCACCTTTACCTTCGGTGGCCTCAAGGTTGATAACCAGACGCGCGTCCTGGACGTCGACAACAACGTCATCCCCGGCCTCTATGCCTGCGGCGAGATGATTGGTGGTATCTTCTATTTCAACTATCCGGGTGGGGCGGGCTTGATGTCGGCGGCCGTGTTCGGAAGAATTGCCGGACAGACGGCGGCGGCCGATCTGAAGGGCTGAAATAGAGGGCGGAGACGAAGGATGGACGTCGCAATTGTCGGTGGGGGCATTGCCGGGCTGTGCCTGGCGCTCAATCTCAAGCGGCGGGGGATTTCCTGCTGCGTTTATGAGGCGGCGCCTGAACTCAAGGAACTCGGCGTCGGCATCACGCTGCTGCCGCACGCCGTCCGTGAGCTGACGGCGCTGGGCCTGCAGGACGAGATCAAGGCGCTGGCAATCGAGAACCGCGAAAGCCGCTTCTACAAC
This sequence comes from Alphaproteobacteria bacterium, assembly GCA_965279355.1. Classification (GTDB taxonomy): domain Bacteria; phylum Pseudomonadota; class Alphaproteobacteria; order CACIAM-22H2; family CACIAM-22H2. The sequence continues at coordinate 4,542,663 of OZ257155.1, forward strand.
CGCTTCGGCCAGCTCATTTACAAGGAGCCGCGCGGCAAGTTCGCGGGTTATCAGTTCCCCGAGCTCGGTATCCACCGTGGCCGGCTCCATATGGCGCTGTATAAGGCGGCGCAGCGGGAACTTGGCGCCGACCGCGTCCTGACTGACCGGCAATGCGTCGGCGTCGATCAGGACGATAGCGGTGTGACGGTGCGGTTCCGCGCGTCGGGCAAGGATATCGCGTCGGTGCGCGCCGATGTGGCGATTGCCTGCGACGGGATCAACTCGGCGATCCGCAAGCAGTACTACCCCGACGAATCCGTCGCCTATGCCGGGATCGCGACCTGGCGCGGCGTCACGCGCCGCAAGCCGATTCTCGACGGTCGCACCTATTTCCGGGTCGGCTCCATCAACACCGGCAAGATCGTCATCTATCCGATCATCGACAAGGTCGATGACCGTGGAAATCAGCTCATCAACTGGATGGCGGAAATACAGACCGACGGCCAGGCACGCAACGACTGGAACAAGTCGGGCAAGCTGGAAGACGTGCTGCCGATTTATAAGGACTGGGTGTTCGACTGGCTCGACGTCGCGGACCTCATCCGCAAATCGGACGTGATCCTGGAGTATCCGATGGTCGACAAGGACCCGGTGAAACAGTGGACGTTCGGCCGTGTCACCTTTGCCGGCGACGCGGCGCATCCGATGTATCCGCGCGGCTCCAATGGCGCGGCGCAGGGCATGATCGATGCGCGCACTCTCGCCGATTGCCTGGAAAAGAGCGCGACACCGGTGGAAGCCCTGAAAGCTTACGAAGCGGCACGGCTGGAGCCGACGGCGAAAATCGTCAAGACGAATCGCGAGTTCCCGCCCGACTTCATCAACATCAAGGTCGAGGAGCTGACCGGCGACAAGCCGTTCGACAATCTCGACCAGTTCATTACCCAGGCTGAATTGCAGGCGCTGTCCGATAATTACAAACGGATTGCCGGTTTTGCCATCAGCGACGTGCGTTGACCTCGATGTGGAGTCAGGCCTGGCATTTCGCCACGACGGGCGGCGTGCCGCGCAGATCGCTGATCGTGGCAATCATCGTCGGCACGCTGGTCAATTTGATCAATCAGGGAGACGTCCTGTTTGGCTATGCCGATCTGAATCTGATGAAGCTCATTCTGACGTATCTGGTGCCGTATTGCGTGGCGACCTACGGTGCCGTCTCCGCACGCATGGCCGCAGCCCGGAGTAACGCATGAGCGAGATCAAACCGCCTGCAACGATCGGCTTCATCGGCCTTGGCGCCATGGGCGTTCCGATGTCGGGCTTTCTGGTCAAGGCCGGCTATAAGGTTCAGGGCTTCGATATCGCCGAAGCGGCGCGCAAGCGCTTTCAGGACACGACCGGCGTTGCAGCGGTCGGCAGCGCGGCAGATGCCTGCAAGGCTGCCGATGCCATCGTCACCATTCTCCCGGAAGGGAAGGTGGTGCAGAAGGTGCTGCTCGGCGATGCGATCAAGGCGGCGCCGAAGGGTGCGCTGGTTATCGAAATGAGCTCGTCATCGCCGGTCGATACGCAGAAGCTGAATGAGGAGCTCAAGAAGCTCGGCATCCATCTGGTCGACGCGCCGGTGTCGGGCGGCGTGCGCCGCGCCGTCGATGCGTCGCTCGCCATCATGATCGGCGGCGAGGATGCACAGATCGATCGCGCCATGCCGATCCTCCAGGCGATGGGCAAACAGCTTTTCCGTGCCGGTCCGGTCGGCGCCGGCCACACCATGAAGGCGATCAACAACTATGTGTCGGCCGCCGGTTTCGCGGCCGCCGTCGAAGCGTTGCTGATGGGCAAGGAATTCGGCCTGAAGCCGGAGCTCATCGTCGACATTCTCAACGCCTCGACCGGCAAGAACAACGCGACCGAGGTGAAGCTCAAACAGCAGATCCTGTCCGGCGCCTATGCCACCGGCTTCTCGCTGAAGTTCATGGCCAAGGATCTCGGCATCGCCATCGATATGGCCGAGCATGCAGGTCTTGGCGTGCCTCTGGCGAGGGCCTGCTCGGATGTCTGGCACGACGCGGCCGCGAAGGTCGACGACAAGGCCGACCATTCCGAGATCTTCAAATATCTCGATAGTCTGCGGTCTGCGTGATGACGGTCCCGCAATATGAAGTCTTCGCCATCCGCTACGCCAAGGTCGAGCGGACGTCGCAGGAGAATTTCATATTCCCGGACTCGCATGATGGTCCGATGCCCATGGACTATTTCGTTTGGGCGATCACCGGTGGCGGGCGGACGCCGATCGTTGTCGATACCGGCTTCGCGCAGGCGGCAGCCGATGCGCGCAAGCGGACGTTGCTGCGCTCACCGGCGGAGGGGCTGAAACAGCTCGGCATTGATGCCGCGGCGGTAACAGATGTAGTCATCACGCATCTGCATTACGATCATGCCGGCAATCTCAATCTCTTTCCCAATGCGACGTTTCATCTCCAGGAATCCGAGATGTCGTTCGCGACGGGGAAATACATGCGTCACCCGTTCCTGCGCCACGCCTTCGATATCGAGGACGTGACCACGATGATGCGTAAGCTCTATGCCGACAGGGTCCAGTTCTATGATGGTGATGCAGAGCTGGTCCCTGGGATCACGCTGCACAAGATCGGCGGTCATACGATGGGACTGCAGGTGCTACGGGTGAATACCGCGCGCGGCCCCGTCGTCGTGGCGTCGGACGCCAGCCATTACTACGCCAACATGGACCGCAAGAACCCGTTCCCGACGGTCTTCAATGTCGGCGACATGCTGGAAGGCCATGCCATCCTGCACCGGCTGGCGCCGACCCCGGATCATATCGTGCCGGGACACGATCCGGCCGTGCTGGCCCGCTATCCTACAGTTCCGAACACCACCGATATCGTGGCGCTGCACGAGCCGCCAAAAAAATAGGTCCGCGACAGGGAGAGAACGATGACTGTGCTGCAAACAGGGGATGCCATCGGCTTCCTCGGCCTGGGCGCCATGGGCGGGCCGATGTCGGCCTGCGCCGCTAAGGCTGGCTTCAAAATTAAGGGCTTTGATATCGCCGAAACCGCGCGTCAGCGCTTCTCGGAAGCGACCGGCACAAAGGCCGTGGGGTCGGTCGCCGAAGCCTGCACCGGCGTGAAGGCCGTCATCACCATGCTGGCCGACGGGAAGACGGTGCGTCAGGCGCTGCTCGGCGACGGCGCGCCGGCAAAGGCAGCGGAGCGCGGCACGCTCTTCATCGACATGAGTTCGTCCTCGCCGGTGGATACGCGGTCCCTTGGGCCCGATCTGCAGGCGCTCGGCATGGACCTTGTCGATGCGCCGGTTTCGGGCGGCACCATCCGCGCCAAGGACGGCTCGCTGGCGATCATGGCGGGCGGTTCGCCCGAGGCGCTTGAGAAGGCGATGCCGCTGCTCAAGACGATGGGCGCCAATGTATTCGCGACCGGGGCGCTCGGTTGCGGCCACGCGATGAAGGCACTCAATAATTTTCTGGCGGCGACCAGCCTCGCGGCGTCGCTGGAGGCGCTGGTGATCGGCCGGGAGTTCGGTCTGGAGCCGCAGCTGATGCTCGACGTCGTAAACGCATCCAGCGGCCGCAATGCGGCGACTGAAGGGCTCATCAAGAACCAGGTGCTGAGCGGCAAGTTCAGCGCCGGCTTTGCACTCCGCCTGATGGCCAAGGACACCGGTATTGCCGCTGACCTCGCCAGACACGCCGGATTCGATGGCGCGCTGCCGTCGAGCGTGGCCAAGCGTTGGCAGGATGCCCACGAAAAACTGCCGGGCGATGCCGATATGACGGCGTTCTTCAAGTTCGCGGAAAGCCAGCTTGGCCGCAGATAACGGTCATCGTAAAGTCGGGGCAAGGGGAAACGCCATGACACAGACCGTACCGACCAGAAAGATCAAGCTGGGGCCCGCCGCCACGGAAATCACGCGCCGGCCGGATGGCGCGATCCTGATGCGGTCGCCGCATGCTCTGCAGCCTTATCCGCGCGCGCTGACGGAGCGGGTTGTCCACTGGGCAGCTAAAGCGCCGGAGCGCCCGCTGTTCGGTCAGCGCGACGCGCGACGCGACTGGCGGATCGTTACCTGGGGCGACGCCTACAAGACGGTGCGCGCGCTGGGTCAGGCGCTGCTGGATCGCGGCCTGTCGCCGGAGCGACCGCTGGTCATCCTGTCGGGCAACGAGATTGAGCATGCCCTGCTGGCGCTGGCCGCGATGCATGTCGGCGTGCCCTATGCGCCGATCTCACCGGCCTATTCGCTGATCTCGACCGACTACGGCAAGCTCAAGGCGATCATTGCACTGCTGACGCCGGGACTGGTCTATGCCAGCAACGGCGAGATGTTCGCACGAGCCATCGAGGCCGCCGTGCCACCCGGCACTGAGTTGCTTGTGAATACGATGCCGCCCAAGGGCCGCAAGGCATCCCTGTATGTCGATCTTGCTGCGACCACGCCGAATGAAGCGGTGGACCGTGCTTTCAAAGCCGTCGGTCCCGATACCATCGCCAAGTTCCTGTTTACGTCAGGCTCCACCGGCGCGCCCAAGGGCGTGATCAACACCCAGCGCATCCTCTGCTCCAACATGCAGATGGTGGCGCAGTGCATGCCGTTCCTGACCGAGACGCCGCCGGTGATCGTCGACTGGTCGCCGTGGAATCATACTGCGGGCGGCAACAACAATTTCAACAACACGATCTTCCACGGCGGCACCTGTTACATCGACGATGGACGGCCGGTGCCGGGACAGTTCGATAAAACGATCGAGAATCTCCGTGACGTCTCGCCGACGGTGAACTGGGGTATCCCCAAGGCCTACGAGATGCTTCTCCCGTACCTGGAGAAGGACAAGAAGCTTCGCGAGCGGTTCTACGCGAAACTGCAGATGCTGTTTTATGCGAGCGCCAGCCTGTCGCAGCCGCTGTGGGATGGTTTGAGCCGGCTTGCCGTCGAGACGGTCGGCGAGCGGATCCTGTTCATCACTGGCCTTGGCGCCACCGAGACCGGGCCCTTCGCACTCTGCGCGAACTGGGAAGACGGTCGCGCGGGTCTGGTGGGACTGCCGGTGCCGGGAGTCGATTTCAAGCTGGCGCCGGTCGGGGCGAAACTTGAGGCCCGGCTTAAGGGACCGAACATCACACCGGGCTATTGGCGGCAGGCGGAGATCACCAAAAACGCCTTCGACGAAGAAGGCTACTACAGGATGGGCGACGCGCTGCACTTTGCCGATCCCAACGATCCGCAGAAGGGCCTGCTCTTCGACGGCCGGATCGGGGAAAACTTCAAACTGTCCACTGGAACCTGGGTGACGGTCGGCACGCTGCGGATAACAGTGCTCGGTGCGGGTGCTCCGTTTGTGCAGGACGTGGTTTTTGCCGGCACCGATCGTGATGACCTGACGGCGATGATCTTCCCGAACATCGCGGCCTGTCGTGGCCTTGCCGCCGATCTTCCGGCGGATGCAGCCCCGGCGCAGGTGTTGGCGCATCCCTCGGTCCGGGCGAAGTTCCAGGATCTTCTCGACCGTCTCATGACGCAGAGCACCGGCAGTGCAACGCGCATCGCACGCGCGCTGCTGCTTGACGTGCCGGCATCCATTGACCGGCATGAGATCACCGACAAGGGTTCCATCAATCAGCGGGCGGTGCTCGATAACCGCAAGCCGCTGGTCGATGAGCTCTATACGGCGCCCTACTCGGGGAATGTGCTGATCGCCCGCAAGGCCACCGCCGCGAACGTCGCCTAATCCTGTAAGCCCTGGAATCGCTGCGGCAGGGAACTACCGCGCGGGTCCTTCGTTGTCTTGCCATGTGCCGGTCCGCGTTCGCGCGGACTGGAAATGCCCGTATTACAGAAGGGGATTAGCATGGCGAGAAATGGTACCCACGATCTGGAGACGCTGCGCGACGACGTGATGCAGCTGCAGGCTGACCTGAAGACCCTGATGGGCCGGGTGGTCGATATCGGCGACGATGTGACCCGTGTGGTCGGCGGCCTGCCGGCGCAGGCCAAGGGCGTCGTCCACGAATTCGAGAAGACGGCAGGCAAGATCTACAAGAATGCCTCGCACGATGCGGGCGGCTATGTGAAGACGGTCGAGAAATCGATCACCGACCATCCGTTCAGCGCCGCGGCGATCGCGCTGGCGGCCGGCCTGATCCTCAGCCGCTTTCTCGACCGCGACCGTTAAGCGAAATCCCGCCGTCATGGGCCAGATCCGCATGCTGATGGAGGCGACCGGCCTGCGTCAGCACGTGGACCGTATCGAGCGCAACCTGGTGCGGATGCTGGTCCTCGGTGTCGTGGCGTTTCTGTGCGGGATCGTGGCGCTGGTGTTCGTCGCCATGGCGACCTACGCGGCGCTGCGCCCGGACTTCGGCGAGGTCCAGGCGGCACTGATCGCCGCCGGCATCTTCATCGCGGTGGCGGCAGTGTGCGGTCTGCTGCTAAGCAGGAAGCCGCGCCCCGAACCCCGGGTGGTGGAGCGCGTGGTCGAGACGGAAGTCGAGACACCGCCGATCGCGGCGGCCGGCGAGCGGCCGTTCCCGGCCGAGGCCACATCGCCGGCGGCCCTGCTGCCGAACCTGCGCGCCGAAAGCCTCTGGGATATCGCGACCATCGTTGCCGTTGGCGTTGTGATGGGCATGTCCAACAAGCGTAAGCCTGCGGACGACTAGGCGGGCTGATTTCCGCATCTGCGGCGGTCGTTGTATCGTCAGACGTGGCCGCACCTCCATCCCCGACCCTGTTCGACCATGAGCTGCCTGCGCCGGACGATTCCCGCCGGCGCATCCGCGACGCCTTCCTTGCCGATGAGCGCGACACGATCCGCCGCTCCGCCGACGCCGTTGCCCTCGATCCTGCCGCCCGCGCCGCCATTACCGCTACCGCCACGGACCTCGTCACTGAAGTCCGCCGCCGTCCGCGTCCCGGCCTCGGTATCGAGGCGCTGCTGCAGGAATACGAGCTCGACACGCAGGAGGGTGTGGCGCTGCTCTGCCTCGCCGAGGCGCTGCTGCGCATCCCCGATGCCGAGACCGCCAATCGCCTGATCCACGACAAGCTGGCCTCAGGGAACTGGGACCGCCATGTCGGGCAGAGCCCCTCGGTGCTGGTCAACGCCGCGACCTGGGGCTTGGCGCTCACCGGCCGCCTGCTGCGGGAAGAGGAACTGGCGCAATCGGGCCTGATCGCGGCGCTGCGGCGCATCGTTGCGCGGCAGAGCGAGCCCTTGATGCGGGAAGCGATGGAAGCGGCGCTGCGCGTGCTTGGCCGTCAGTTCGTGATGGGGCGCAGCATCGACGAGGCGCTGTCGCGCGTTGCCGATGCCGCTGACTGGCTCTATTCCTTCGATATGCTGGGCGAGGCGGCGCGCACCGCCGACGATGCCGCGCGCTATACCGAGGCCTATCACGGCGCCATCGAGGCCATCGGCCGCAGCGCGAACGGCGCGGGTCCGATCGACGGCCCCGGCATCTCGGTCAAGCTGTCGGCACTGCACCCGCGTTATGAGTTCGCCCAGCGCGGCCGCCTGATGCGGGAACTGGTGCCGCGTGTGCAGGCGCTTGTCGCGGCGGCGCGACGCTGGGGCATCGGTCTCACCGTCGATGCCGAAGAAGCCGACCGGCTTGATCTCTCGCTCGACATCATCGACGCGGTTCTCGCCGCCGATACGGCGGGCGGCTGGGACGGGTTCGGTCTTGCGGTGCAGGCCTATCAGAAGCGCACCCTGCCGCTGATCGAGTGGCTGATCGAACGGGCGCGCAAGCACAAGCGTCGCCTGATGGTGCGTCTGGTCAAGGGCGCCTACTGGGATTCAGAGATCAAGCGCGCGCAGGAGCGGGGCCTCGCCGGTTATCCGGTTTTCACCCGAAAATCCTGGACCGACCTGTCGTATCTCGCGGCTGCTCGCCTGATGCTGGGAGCACCCGATGCGGTCTATCCGCAATTCGCGACGCACAACGCGCACACCCTGGCCGCCATTCACCACATGGCCGGCGGCACGCCGTTCGAGTTCCAACGGCTGCACGGCATGGGTGAGACGCTGCATGAGGTCGTGCGCGAGACGCTAACCCCCGCGCATCGCTGCCGCATCTATGCGCCGGTCGGCAGCCACGAGGACCTGCTGCCGTATCTGGTGCGCCGCCTGCTGGAGAACGGCGCCAACACGTCATTCGTGCATAAGGTCTCCGACCCCGACGTGCCGCTGGCGAAGGTGGTCGACGATCCTCTCTCCGCGCTGGAGCGGCGCGGCGCCGAGCCGCATCCGAAAATCCCACTGCCTGCCGATCTGTTCCCGGATCGCCGCAACAGCGGCGGGATCGACATCAGCGACGTTCCTGCAATGACGGCCCTGGCCGCCGAACTGCAGCAGGCGCGCGGTCAGGCTTGGCATGCGGCGCCGACGATCGCGGGCGACGGTACGGCGACCGACCGCTTCGAACCGATGGATCGCGACCGCCGCATCGGTCAGGTGATCGAGGCGACCGAAGCGCAGGTCGATGCCGCTCTCGCCAAAGCGCACACGGCGCAGCCGGAGTGGGACCGCACCCCAGCCGACGCGCGCGCCCGTATCCTGGAGCGCGCGGCCGATCTTTTCGAATCCCATCGCGGCGCGCTGGTTGCGCGGATCGTCGGCGAGGGCGGGCGCATCATTCCCGACGCGCTGACGGAACTGCGCGAGGCTGTCGACTTTCTGCGCTTCTACGCTGCGGAGGCGCGGAAGAGTTTCTCGTCACCGATGCTGCTGCCCGGCCCGACCGGCGAGCGCAACACGCTGGCGCTCAACGGGCGCGGCGTGTTCGTCACCATCAGCCCGTGGAATTTCCCGCTGTCGATCTTCACGGGTCAGATCGCGGCGGCGCTGGCGGCGGGCAACAGCGTGATCGCCAAGCCCGCCGAGCAGACGCCGCTGATCGCGGCCGAGGCGGTGCGGCTGCTGCACCAGGCCGGCGTGCCCGCCGATGTGTTGCATCTGTTGCCCGGCGACGGAAGGATCGGCGCCTTTCTCACCCGCGATCCGCGTGTCTCCGGCGTCGCCTTCACCGGATCGACTGCCACCGGCTGGGCGATCAACCGCACGCTCGCCGCCCGCGACACGCCGATTGCTTCTCTGATCGCCGAGACGGGCGGGCAGAATGCGCTGATCGTCGATTCCTCGGCGCTGCCGGAGCAGGTGATCGCCGACGCGCTGCTCTCCGCCTATGACAGCGCGGGCCAGCGCTGCTCGGCCTTGCGCGTGATGTTCGTCCAGCACGACATCGCGGAGAAGGTGGAGCGCATGCTCTCCGGCGCGCTGGAGGAGCTTCGCATCGGCGATCCGTGGCTGCTGTCGACCGATATCGGCCCCGTTATCGATGCTGAGGCGCGAAAGATGCTCGACGATCATGTCGAGCTGCTGCGCAGTGCGGCGCGACCCGTCTACGACAGGCGGCTTCCCAAGCACCTGCCGCCCGGCGAGTTCGTGGCGCCCGCCGCCTTCGCCATCGACGATATCGGCTTCCTCAAAGGCGAGGTGTTCGGTCCGATCCTGCATATCGTGCGCTACGCCGCCGACCGCCTCGACAACGTAGTGGATGCGATCAACGCGACCGCCTTCGGCCTGACCCTGGGCATCCACAGTCGCCTCGACGAAACCGTGGCACGCATCGTGGCGCGGGCGCGGGTGGGGAACCTCTACGTGAACCGCTCCATGATCGGCGCCGTGGTCGGCGTCCAGCCCTTCGGCGGCGAAGGCCTCTCCGGCACCGGCCCCAAAGCCGGCGGCCCGCACTACCTGCCGCGCTTCGCAGTGGAACGTGCCATGTCCGTCAATACGACGGCCGCTGGCGGCAATGCGTCGCTGGTGTCTCTGGATGAAGAGTGAGGGTTCCAAAGTAATAACAAATTGTCATCCCAGCGAAAGCTGGGACCCAGGTGGAGCGATCTCAACGCAGTGACGCCGGAACATCCTTGTAGCGAACACCCAACGGCTGGGTCCCAGCTTTCGCTGGGATGACAGATAGTGAGGGTGGCAGATGCTGAGGATGCTAGGAAAAATTCACCGGAGAATGTCGGAACGGCCCCACGGGCAACGTCCTTGGGGCAGAGATGAACGCAATTCAGGGAGATGACGATGACCACGCCTGCGATGCTCTGGACCGGCCGGATCCTGAGCGGCCTCTTCGCCCTGTTCATGCTGGGAGCCTCGATTTCGCCCAAGCTGCTCTTTCTGCCGGTGGCGGAGGAGACGATGGCCCAGCTTGGCTGGCCGCCCGGCTATGCGTTCATGATCGGCATCATCGAGCTGGCCTGCCTCGTGCTCTATCTGATCCCGCGCACCAGCGTACTCGGCGCGGTGCTGATGATGGGGATTTTCGGCGGCGCGATGGCGACCCAGATCCGCGTCGACAACCCGCTCTTCAGCCACATCCTGTTCAGCGTCTATCTCGGGCTGTTCATGTGGGGAGGCCTGTGGCTGCGCGATGCGCGGGTTCGGGCGGTGTTTCCGGTGATACGGGCTGGGGTGACAGAAGCGCGTACCATGGCGGGCGAGAGGAGCGTTTGACCCCGCCGGCAAACCGCGCGATTGTCCGGGCATGACGTCGGAAATCCGCCTCTCCATCCGTCACCTGCGCAAGAGCTTCGGCGATCAGGTCGTCCTTGCGGACGTGTCCCTCGATATCGCGGCCGGCGAGACGCTGGTGCTGTTCGGGGCCTCGGCGTCGGGCAAGAGCGTGCTTGGCAAGTGCGTCCTCGGCCTGATGGCGCCCGATGGCGGCTCGATCCGAATCGACGGACAGGAGACGGCCAAGCTCGGTTCGGAAGAACGCGAGAAACTGCTGCGCCGGGTCGGCGTGCTGTTCCAGAACGGCGCGCTCTTCGACTCGCTGCCCATCTGGCACAACATCGCGTTCGGGCTCATCAACGGCAAGACGATGGCGAAGCCGGAGGCGCGCGCCCTGGCGATCCGGACACTCGCCGATGTCGGGCTGACGCCGGATGCGGCCGACCTGCTGCCCTCGGAACTGTCGGGTGGCATGCAGAAGCGCGTGGCGCTGGCCCGCGCCATCATCGGCAGCCCGGAGATCGCCATTCTCGACGCCCCGACCGACGGGCTCGATCCGATCGTCACCACGCATATCGACCGCATGATCGTGCGGTCGCTGGCACAGATCAACGCGGCGGCGTTGGTGATCACGCAGGATATCGAAAGCGCCCGCCGCATCGGTAGCCGCGCCGCGTTCCTGCATCAGGGTCGGATCGTGTGGCAGGGACCGATGAGCGAGATCGACCGCTCCGGCAACCGCGATTTCGATGCGTTCCTCGGCAGCGACCGCCGCGTCAGCGCGGCGGAGTAGAGCGCCCGCGCCGCAAATACGATTGTCATCCCAGCGGAAGCTGGGACCCAGCTGTTGGGTGTCAGCCGGAAGAACGTTCCGTTGTGACTGTGTAGAGATTGCGCCACCTGGGTCCCAGCTTTCGCTGGGATGACAGATAAATAAAAGGCGGCGTGCATCGGTCCCACCCCGTTTCGACCCCCACACTTTACGGTAGAGAAACGCCCGCCCCGGGCTTAGGGTTCGGTCCATCCGGGTGACCGTCAACACGGCGCCCTACAATCGAAACAGGGGAGGGTGCGATGAAATCAGGCGCTGTTCTGAAGTCCGTTGCCGTCGCGGTGTTCGCGTTCTCGTCCGCTGCCATCGCGCAGGCCCCGGCGCCCAACTACCCGCCGCCCCGGGAAGCCACCTACATCACGAAGGACTTCAAATTCCACACTGGCGAGGTGATGGCGGAGCTGCGCCAGAACTATCGCACCATCGGCGAACGGACCGGCGAGCCGGTCGTGATCATCCACGGCACCACCGGCAACGGCGGCGGCATGCTCAGCCCGGCCTATGCGGGTCAGCTGTTCGGCCCGGGTCAGCCGCTCGATGCGACCAAGTATTTCATCATCCTGCCCGATGCCATCGGCCACGGCAAAACCAGCAAACCGTCCGACGGCATGAAGGCGGCGTTTCCGAAATACAACTATGACGACATGGTGCAGGCGCAGTACCGGCTGGTGACCGAAGGCCTCGGCATTCGCCATGTGCGGCTTGTCACCGGAAATTCCATGGGCGGCATGCACACCTGGATCTGGGGCACGACCTATCCCGGCTTTATGGACGCGCTGGCGCCGATGGCCTCGCAGCCGACCGAGATGGCCAGCCGCAACTGGATGCTGCGCCGCCTGATTACGGATTCCATCCGCAACGATCCGGCGTGGATGAACGGCAACTACACGGCGCAGCCGTCGTCGGTGAAGTTCGCCAGCGTGTTCTTCAACATCGCCACCAACGGCGGCACGATCGCACTGCAGAACATGGCGCCGACCCGCGAAGCGGCCGACAAGCTTCTCAATGAGCGGCTGGCCGCGCCGTTCCCGGCGGACGCCAACGACATCCTCTATGCCTGGGATTCGTCGCGCGACTACAACCCGGCGCCGAAGCTGGAAAACATCCAGGCGCATCTGCTGGTGATCAACGCCGCCGACGACGAACGCAACCCGCCCCAGACCGGCGTCATGGACCGCGAACTGAAGCGCGTGAAGAACGCGAAACTCCACCTGATCCCGGAAAGCGCCGAGAGCCGCGGCCACGCGACGACGGGGAACGCCAGGTTCTATGCGAAGGAGCTGGCGGAGTTGCTGCAGACGGCGCCGAAGCGGGGGATGTGAGGCCTGAGGCTCATTACCTTCCAGGTAATTGAGACGCTTCTTCGGCGGGCTTAAATCTTCTTCAGGCATCGGATTTCGGTGCCGGAATGAAGGAGATCCCGCCATGGACCCCTCTGCTGCAAAACTCATCGGTGCCGGACTGGCGACCATTGCCCTGGCCGGCGTGGGGGTCGGCATCGGCAATATCTTCGGGTCGTTCGTCTCCGGCGCGCTGCGCAATCCGGCGGCGGCGCCCAAGGTGTTCGGCAACGTGCTGCTGGGCTTTGCGCTCACCGAGGCGATCGCGCTGTTCGCGCTGGTGATCGCGATGCTGATCCTGTTCGTGTTCTGACCGCCGGGAAGAGGAGAGCCATCATGTACAAGATCAGGTTCCTGCTGACCGTCTATGCGCGGGATGCCTACAAGGTGCTGGCGGCGCTGGTAGCCGCTGGCGCAGGGGTCACCGTCGCGGCGTCGTTCACGCCGTTCTCGGGCGCGGTGGCGCTGGTGTTCGCGCTGTTTGTCGGTGCGCTCGTCGCCGGGGCCGTGACGCTCGCTATCCTGATGCTGAATGTCGTGGTGGCGGCCGGGATGCATCGCGGCATCGAACGGTTCGAGGCGGCGTACAACAGCTACCGGCTCGCCAACAACATCCCCGACATCTTCTACGAGGAGATGGATCTGGAGGACGCTAGGGCGCGGGGGTCGACCGCGAAGTGACCGCTACCGGCGCTCCGATTTCGTGAAGAATTCGGTGACCTGGGCCACGGTGATGCCGAGTTTGGTCACGTCGACCCGGTTCATCATCATTGAGCCGTCGCCGAGTCCGTACATCCACTGCCGCATATGGACGTTCTTGAGCGGATTGCCGGGATCAAGCGCCAGCGTGTAGTTGAGGCGGAAGGCGTTGCCGTGTGCCTCGCCGGTGGCGATGCCGATCACGTCGTTGGCCGTGCCCTCATAACGATGTGCATCGAGGCGGCGCAGGCGCCAGGTGCGGGTCTGCGTGCGGCCGTCGTCGAAGGCGAAGGACTGGTCGAGGATGAGATCGGCGCCGTCCATGCGGCCGTCGATCGCGGTGGTGAAGCGGCTGCTGGGATCGCCGTTGCGGGTCTCGATCACGCCCCAGGACGTGATGTGGCCGGTGAAGAATTTCTCCGGCTCGAAGCGCGGTTCTCCTGAAGCGAAGTCGGCGGGCGCCAGCGCGCTGCAGGCGGGGAGGGCGGCGAGGAGAAGGGCGCAAAGAAAGCGGCGAAGGTTCATCCGGCGATTACTGCGCCTTTTCCGGGGCAGGCGCGACCGCGATCTGGCCGGTCAGCGGCGGGGTGGCTTGTGCCAGGCTTTTGCCTTGGAGATCGGGCGGTCGCGGCGGATCTGCTGCTCGATGGCGTCGATCGCGCCGGTGCCGGCCTTCTCGGCGACCTCGATCAGGCCCTCGACGCTGACACCGAGACGGCTGGACCAGTAAAGCAATTCATGGGGTTGGCGGATGTCGAGGCGCGCGCCGTGCCCCTCCGGATGGCTCTCCATGGGTACCTCTTTCCGTTCCAGCGGACTCAACCGGATCGGAAGGCGACAGTTCCCCGGCCCCTGCAAATAAAATGGGGGTGCAAATAAAAACGCCGCGGGACCGAAATCCCGCGGCGTCTTCAATTGACCCGAAAGAGGGAGACTTACTTCGCCGAGCCCCAGACTTCGGTGGCCGTTTCGACGGCGAGCTCAAGCTTGCGCTTCTGCACGTCGTCGGTGATCGGGTTGCCGCGGAACACGCTGGCGAAGCCGCATTGCGGGCTGAGGCACAGGTTTTCCAGCGGCACGTATTTGGCCGCCTCGTCGATGCGGCGCTTCAGGGTGTCCTTGGATTCCATCGCCGGCAGCTTCGAACTGATGAGCCCCAGCACGATGCGCTTGTGCGAGCCCTTCGGGAAGAAGCGCAGCGGGGCGAAATCGCCGGAGCGGTTGTCGTCGTACTCCAGGAAATACGCATCGACGTTGACTTCATTGAGCAGCGAGTCGGCAACCGGCTCGTAGCCGCCTTCGGCGGCCCAGCGGCCCTGCGAATTACCGCGGCAGAGATGGATGCCAACGACCATGCTGGCGGGACGGTTGGCGATCGAGGCATTGATGACGCTGGCGAAACGCGCCGGCATCTCGGCCGGATCGTCGCCCACCGCCTTGAAGCTGTCGCGCAGTTTGGAATCGCAGAGATAGGCGTAGTTGGTGTCGTCGAGCTGTACGTAGTTGCAGCCGGCGGCGCTGAGCTGCTTCAGCTCATCCTCGAACACCTTGCCGATATCGGCCCAGAATTCCTTGAGGTCGGGATAGGCGACCTTGTCGATCGCCGCACGGCCGCCGCGCAGCAGCATGGTCGGCGACGGAATGGTCTGTTTGGGCGTGCGAGCGGTGTGTTCCTTCACGAACTTGAAGTTGTCGACCTCGATCGGCTTCGAATGACGCAGCTTGCCGGTCACCTGGAAACCGCGCGGCGCAAAAGGACGGTTCTCCTTCGGCGATTCCTTGTCGAACCCGCCGCCGACCGAACCCTGCACGGCAAGGCGGCCCTGGGCGCCGGCACCGTCGAGCTTCTCGATGAAGTCTGCATGGAAGGAGGAGCGGCGGAACTCACCGTCGGTGACGGCGTGAAGGCCGACCGATTCCTGGAGCTTGATGACGTCGAGGATCGCCTTGTCTTCGAGCTTCTTCAGCTCGGCCTGCGGGAACTTGCCCTCGAGCCACTTCTCGTGCGCGTCCTTCAGGGGTTCGGGACGAAGAAGACTGCCGACCTGATCCGCGCGATGAGGAAAATTCAACGTTTTAGCCATGGCAAAACTCGCTAGCTCCTGACAGTTGATTCGATGTGCTGGAGGTCCAGATCAGAGGACCTGAAAGAAGCGGATACGTACCTCAGCGGCGTAACGGGCGCCAGAGGCAAGAAACATGCTGCGGTTGAGCCAGTCCCACTTTCCAGTGGGCGCTTCGAACACCGGATTGGTGCGGAAATAATACTCAGAAGGATCAACCTCTTCTCCGCGCATCAGCCTCTGGATCACCGCGTCGGGACCGTGGCGCAGGCCCTTGTTGGTGACATGGATCAGGGTGCCGTCATCGGCCTTGAGTTCGTAGAGCGCCATCACTTCGGTGACGCCGTCGGCACGGATCACCTGCCAGTCGGCGCCGCCGGGTACGACGGTGCCCTTGCCCTTCGGACCCTCAAACGTGCCGCCGGTCACCGGGATCACCCGGCGGCGGCCATAGGGCGTGTTGCCCACTTCCAGCGGCGCGGCGAGACCGGCCTTCATCTCGAACAGGAATTCGGTGGCGAGCTGCATGATGGTCCTCAGACAAGACGCGCGCGCACGAAATCGAGATGCTGGCGCAGGTGATAGAGCTGCTGCGCATACGAGGTCGGCACATTCAGCTTTTCCAGGCGCAGCTGCATCTCGTCGAGCTGCGCCTTGATCTCGGCGCGCTTCACCCGGTCGGCACCCAGTGCCTCGTCCTCCAGCAGGCGCAGCTGCTTGTACCATTTGTAGATCTTGCGCTGGACCTGCCAGCGATAGGCCGGCGGTGCCAGACGTACGACGGGGATGAGCAAAGTGAGCAACGGAATCAGCAGCACGACCATCCGCTCCACCAGCACAGCGACGCCGAAGGGCAGATAGCGGAACAGGAAGCTGGGCCCGCGCTCGAAATAGCGCTCGGCGTCGGAATGCAGCGGATAATCAAGGTGGTTTCTGGTCGGGAAAGCGTTGGCGGGCGCGAAGAGCTGCGGCGTCGCATGGATCTCGCGGGCGGCGTTGAGCAGCAGCGTGACCAATGCTGGGTGGATGTCGTCGCGCGCCACCAGCGCCGCCGTCGGCGCGATCATGCGGATGTCGGTGGAGGGCACGTTGCTGGTGAGATCGGCGGCGCCCATCGGCAGCCGCACCGGCGACAGGAAGGGAAACTTCATCTGATAGGCGTCGGCCTGGTTGAACGGCAGCAGCCGGGCGGCGCCGCGTGCCACGATGTCGATCATCGGCTGCGACGGGGCCGCGATCACGATGAAGGCGGCGTCGATCTCGTTTTTCTCCATCGCCGTCAGGGCGGTGGTGGTGCCGAATTCGACAAAGCGCGCGGCGGTTTCGCCGACGCCGTTGGCGGCGAGGAGCTGGCGCGCGAGGATCTGCGTGCCGCTACCGGCGGAGCCTATGGCGATCCGCTGGTTTTTCAGGTCCGTCAGGCGGGTCGCGCGCACGCCATTGCGAACCAGCACCCAGACCGGCTCGTAGAATGTGCCGGCCAGCGCCACGAGGCCGCTGGTGTCGAGGTCGGTGGTGATCCCGCCCTGCACGAAGGCGATATCGACGCGGTCGCGCTCCGTGGTGAGGCGGCGCAGATTGTCGAGCGAGCCCTCAGTTTCGACCAGCACGACATTGATGCCGTCGCGGGCCAGGATGCTGCGATAGCGCTGGCCGGCCTGGTGGTAGAAGCCGGTGGCGCCGCCAGTGGCGAGGCGGATTTCCTTGGGTGGCGGCGGCGCGACGAAGCGCAGCGCGACGACGAAGCCGGCGACGATCAGTAAAATGGCCGGTACGTAAACCTTGAGCATCTCGCGCATCGGAGCCCCCCTCTCAGACGCAGGCCGGGCTAGAATAGCAGAACGATGGACACCGTCTCACAACTTGCGTTGATGCTGGGGGCAAGCTGGGCGAGCGGCCTCAACCTCTATATCGCGGTCCTGACCCTGGGCCTGATGCAGAGTTTCGGCTGGATCGCGCTGCCCGGCGGGCTGGAGGCGTTGGGCTCGCCCATCGTGCTCGTCACCGCCTTCGTGCTCTATGCGGTCGAATTCATCGCCGACAAGGTGCCGGGGGTCAGCGCGCTGTGGGACGCCCTGCACACCTTCATCCGCATTCCCGCGGGCGCCGTTCTGGCGGCGGCCACCGTGTCGGGGCTGGAGCCGCAATGGGTGGTGGCGGCGGCGCTGGCCGGCGGCTTCGTCGCGGCCGGCACGCATGCGGCAAAGGCCGGATCGCGGGCGGCCTTCACGCTCGATCCCTTCACTGCCATCGCCGCATCGTTTGTCGGCGATGCCACGGTGGTGGCCGGCCTCTGGGTCGCGATCCAGTACCCGATCGTCTTTCTTGTCCTGCTCCTGTTGTTCGCGGCGCTGCTGGTGTGGCTGCTGCCGAAACTGTTCCGTGCGATCGGCCGCGTGTTCCGCTGGCGGCGGGCGTGAGCATGCTTGCTGTTGCGCCGTCGATGCACCTATTCTCGGCAACTTTTTAAGACTGCGGAGGACACGATGCCCGAGGGAACAGCGCCAGCCGGCCACCGGCAGGATTTCGTCACCGTCGCCGGCTGCAAGACGCTGGTGCTGCGCGGCGGCAAGGGCCGGACGATCCTCTATCTGCATGGTGCCTCGGGCGGCGGCGTATGGCAGCCCTTCATGCAGGATCTCGCCAAGCGCTACGAGGTCATCGCGCCGGAACACCCGGGTTTCGGCCAGACCGATACGCCCGACTGGCTCGATCGCATGGAAGACCTTGCGTATTTCTATCTCGATTTCATGAAGCAGCAGGATTTGCGCGACGTGCACCTGATCGGCTCGTCGTTCGGCGGTTGGCTGGCGGCGGAGATCGCGGTGCGCAGCACCCAGCGGATTTCCTCGCTGACACTGATCGGGGCCGCCGGTCTGCGTCCCCGGGGCGTCGAGGCGCCCGATACGTTCCTATGGAAGCCCGAAGAGGCGGTCCGCAACACATTCAGCGATCCGAAGATGGTCGAGGCGGCGCTTGCGCGGCAGCCGTCGGAAGAGGAGATGGACCGCCAGCTCAAGAACCGCTTCACCCTGGCAAAGCTTGGCTGGCATCCGCGCATGCACAATCCCGATCTGCCGAAATGGATTCACCGCATCGACGTGCCTACCCTGGTGATGTGGGGCGCGGACGACAAGATCGTGCCGCCGGTGCTGGGCGATTACTACGCCAAGATGATCCCCGGCGCGAAGCTGCAGACGATCGGGAATTGCGGCCACCTGCCGCAGGTCGAGCGCAGGGACGAGTTCGTCGCCGCGGTGACGGGCTTCCTCGACGGCAAATAAGTCCGTTTCGTTACGGCAGCCTGCGTTAGTAGGCTGTGTCAGTCATTGGACAGGGCGGATAATTCCGCCCCCGTTTTGTCATACCTAAATCATCGTTTTCGCCCACGCCGCCGGGCCGATCCGCGGCTACGCTTCTTCATGCGTCGGGGGACTCCATAAACAAGAGCACGGGGTCCAGGAAATGAACGAGCAGTCGCAGGGTTTCGTCGAGAGCGTCCGCGATCTTCGCCGCTATGCGCATGCGCTGATGGGCACAAGGCAGCGCGGCGATGTCTACGTGATGGCCTGCCTGCAGGTGCTGCGCAACGAACCCGCCCGCGTGAACGATGACTCCGGCGATATCCGTCTCGGCATGTTCAAACTGTTTCACTCGATCTGGGACACGGTCGAGCTGGGATGCAACCCGACTGGCCGGCCGGGAGTCGACGCGCTCGACGCGGACGATCCCGAAGCCGGCTACGGTCCGGTCGAGGATCGGCAGATCCTGCTTCTGGTGACGCTCCTGAAATTCTCCGCCGTCGAGACCGCTGACATTCTCGGCGTGCGCGAGGCGCGGGTTCTTGAGGTCCTGGATGGCGCGCATGTCGACTTCCGCGAACGCCTGATGCATGTGCTGGCGGCGTCGGCCTATGCCGGGCCGGCCAATGCGTTCCGCAGGCCGACCGAAAGCGATCTATCGCTGGCGATGGCGGCGGCAACAACCCGCCGTCGCGGTCACTGGTCGCATCGCAGAGATCAGCCGCGGACGCTCGCGGTAGACGAGAGCTACATGCTGCCGCCCGCCGCGCCGCAACTGGCCTCACCCTCGCGTCATCGGCCGGGTTTCGACCGCAAGATGTGACCGCTTAACCGACGATGCGGGTATTGCCCGGCAGCCGGTCGAGCGTCGCGATGTCCTCGCGGTCGAGAACGAAATCGAAGATGTCGAGATTGGCGCGCAGGTGCGGTTCGCTGCTGGCCTTGGGGATGGCCATGACGCCGGGCTGCTGAACCAGCCAGCGCAAGGCAATCTGTGCCGGAGTCTTGCTGTGCTTCGTGGCGATGCGGGCCAATGACGCGTGATCGGTCAGCCGGCCGCGAGCCAGCGGGCAGTAGGCGGTGATCGCGATCTGATGCTGCCGCGCGTCGTCGACGATGGCGCGCTGGTCGAGCAGCAGGTGATATTCGATCTGGTTGCACGCGATCGGCGCATGCTTCCGCGCTTCGGTCATAAGGGGCACCGGAAAATTGCTGACGCCGATTGCGCGCACTTTGCCGACGTCCTGCAGTTTGCGCATGGCGCCCAGGGTCTCGCCGACCGGCACCGCGTCATTGGGCCAGTGGATCAGCAGCAGATCGACATAGTCGGTCTTCAGTTTCCGCAGCGACGCGTCAGCGGTCGGGCCGACGTCTTTTGCCCGGAGATGGCTGGTCCACAGTTTGGTGGTGATGAAGAGTTGGTCGCGGCTGACGCCGGCGATGGCGCGGCCGATCTCGGCTTCGTTGCCATACATCTCCGCCGTATCGATGTGCCGGTAGCCGAGATCGAGGGCCGTGCGCACAGCCGTCTCGCAACCGCTTCCCGACAACTGCCATGTACCGAGGCCGATGACGGGCACCTTGCGGTCCTGCATGTCGATTGTCGGGATCATCGTGGGACTGTGGGGGTGAGGATGCTGTCGAGCAATGTCTTTGTATAAATGTGCTGGGGTGACGCAAACAGCGTCTGCACCGGTGCGTCTTCAACAATCGTGCCGGCCTGCATCACCGCAACCCGCGAGGCGATGTGCTCCACCACGGCCAGGTTGTGGCTGATGAACACCAGGGTGAGCGTCAGCTCGCGGCGGAGCCGTCGCAGCAGATTGAGGATCTGCGCCTGCACCGAAACATCCAGCGCCGAGGTCGGCTCATCGCAGATCAGGATGTCGGGCTGCAGGCTGAGCGCGCGGGCAATTGCCACACGCTGGCGCTGGCCGCCGGACAGCTCGGACGGATACACGGCGGCCAGCCGCTCGGCGAGGCCGACCTGGTCCATGAGTTCGCGGATGCGGCGCGCGCGGTCCTCGGAACTGCCGATGCCATGCGCCGAAAGCGGGCCGCCGATGATCGTCGCGATGCTGTGGCGCGGGTTGAGCGAAGCATAGGGGTCCTGGAACACCGGCTGCACCCGCCGCGCCCGCTCGCGGCGGCCGATCTTCGAGATATCGGTGTCGCCCAGTGTGATCGTGCCGCTGCTGGGCTCGAGCAGACCAAGCAGCAGGCGCGCCAGCGTGGTCTTGCCCGATCCTGATTCGCCGACGACGCCCAGGACTTCGCCGCGATGCAAGTCGAGCGATATGTCGTCGACTGCAGTCAGCGTCTCGCGCGCGCCGCCGCGCAGCGCGAACTGCTTCGTCAGGTTCCGCGCTTGCAGGACGACCTCGTCGCTCATGCGCGCACGCAACGGCTGATGCGATTGACGCCGATCGCCCGCACCGGCGGATCGGTGGTACAGGCGGGCAGGGCGACATCGCAGCGGTCGCGGAAGCTGCAGCCGCGCAGCAGGCCGGACAGCGACGGCACGATACCGGGGATGACGCCCAGATTGTCGTCGCCGGGGCGCGGCAGGCAGGCCAGCAGTCCGCGTGTGTAGGGATGCGATGGCGCGGTCAGGATTTCCGCGGCGGTGCCGGTCTCGACAATCTGTCCCGCATACATCACCGCGACCTTGTCGGCGATGTGCGCCACCACCCCAAGGTCATGGGTGATGAGCAGCAGACCCATGCCGAATTCCTGCTGCAGATCGGCGAGCAGTTGCAGAATCTGCGCCTGCACCGTGGTGTCGAGCGCGGTGGTTGGCTCGTCGGCGATCAGCAGGTCGGGTCCGCACATCAGCGCCATCGCGATCATCACGCGCTGGCGCTGGCCGCCGGAGAGTTCGTGCGGATACTGCGCGAGACGACGCCCGGCATCCGCGATACCCGCGCGCTCCAGCAGAAAGAGCGCGCGGTTCCGTGCGTCGCCGGCCGAGGCATCCGGACGGTGACGGCGGAACACCTCCATCAGCTGCGTGCCGATCGTGTAGGACGGGTTGAGGGCGGACCCCGGCTCCTGGAAGATCATCGCCATGCGGTCACCGCGCAGGGCATTCACCTCGCGCGGGGTGAGATGCTGGAGATCCTGATTGCGGAACCGCAGGGCGATGGCGCGGCGGCGCGCGCCTGTCGGCAGAAGGCCCAT
Source organism: Alphaproteobacteria bacterium (assembly GCA_965279355.1). Taxonomy (GTDB): domain Bacteria; phylum Pseudomonadota; class Alphaproteobacteria; order CACIAM-22H2; family CACIAM-22H2. The sequence goes on from OZ257155.1 coordinate 4,564,631, forward strand.
CAGCGCCAACGCGGTCATCGACTTGCCGCAGCCGGATTCACCGACGATGCACAGGGTCTCGCCGCGATCGACGGTAAAGCCGACATCGCGCACGGCATGCAGCGCGCCGATATCGACCGACAGACCCTGAACGGTCAGGAGCACGTCACGCCCGCCCTTCCGGCGCCAGCGCGTCGCGCAGTCCGTCGCCGACCAGATTGATGGCCAGCACAAGGATCGAGAGTGCCGCGCCTGGAATGGCGATCAGCCAGAAATCGAACAGCATGTAGGGTTTGGCTTCGGCAATCAGCAGCCCCCACGACGGCAGCGGCGACGGCACGCCGAGACCGAGGAACGACAGCGATGCCTCAATCAGGATGGCGCTCGCCATTTCCAGGGTCGCCACCACGATGAAATGCGGCAGGACGTTCGGCAGGATTTCATGCAGCAGGATGCGCGGCGTGGAATAGCCGGCGGCTTCGGCCGCCGCGACGTAATCGCGGCTGCGCGCCTGCTGTACGGCGCTGCGTATCACTACGACAAAGCGATCCCATTTCAGAAAACCCAGCACCAGAATGACGATCAGCAGCGAACTGCCGATCACGCCAACCACGGCCAGCGCCACCAGGATCACCGGCAGGGCCAGACGGGTGGTGGTGAAGAAGGTCACAACGAGATCCGTCCTGCCGCCGAAATAGCCGGCGAGCAGTCCCAAGGTCAGGCCGATGGCGCCAGAGATCACGACCACCGCCAGACCAATCATCAGCGAGATGCGCGCGCCGTAAACGACGCGCGCGAGATAGTCGCGCCCGATCGCGTCGGTGCCGAAGACATGCAGCCATGTCCCGCCGTCGAGCCACACTGGCGGCGCCAACCGGCGGACCAGATCCTGGCTATAGGGGTCGTGCGTGATCAGCAGCGGCCCGATCAGCGCGCCGATGGCGATGACCGCAAGAATGAAGACACCGCCCCACAATCCGCCATTGAAGCGGCGCGTGCGCGCCCCGGCGGGCGCAACTGCAAGAGCCGGTTCGGGGAGGGTGAGGTCGCTCACGCGGCGGCGATCCGCAGACGCGGGTCCAGCCACGCGTTCAGCAGGTCGGCGATCAGCGTCAGGCCGACATAGAACGCGGAGAGAAGAAGGACGATGGCGAGCGTCACCGGCGCGTCCTGGTGGCTGATGCTCTGCCAGGCGAGATAGCCAAGGCCTTCCAGCGCAAACACGGTTTCAATGACGATGGAGCCGCCGAGCAGATAGCCGAGCTGCACTGCCGCGAGGGCAACCACGGGGATGATGGCGTTGCGCAGGGCATGGCGGAAGACCACGGCAAATGGCGAGAGGCCATTGGCGCGCGCTGTGCGAATGTAATCCGAAGCCAGCACGTCGAGCATGCCGGCACGGGTAAGCCGCATCAGCGCCGGCAGGGCATAGGCGGTCAACGCCAGCGTCGGCAGAACGTAATGCGCGGGTGTGCTGCTGCCCGAAACCGGGAGAAGCCCCCAGTTCAGGGAGAACAGCATGATCAGCAGCAGCGACAGGAAGAACGACGGTAACGTCTGACCGGCAACGGCGATCAGCAAAGCCAGGCGGTCGACCCAGCGTCGTGGGCGCATCGCCGCGACAACACCGAGCGGGATGGCGAGAAGCAGCGCCAGAAGCAGGGACGCGGCGCCCAGGATCAGCGTGACGGGCAGATGCGAGAAGACAACCGGCGCAACGCTCTGGCGGTAGTAGAGCGACTCACCGAGGTCGCCGGTAAGCGTGCGTCCCAGCCAGTCGAGATACTGAACCGGGAAGGGCCGGTCGAGCCCGTACGCTTTGCGCAGGAACTCGATGGTCTCGGCGGTGGCGCCGCGCCCGGCGAGCGCCGCGGCCGGATCGCCCGCGAAATGCAGGAGCAGGAAGCAGAGGAACGACACCAGCAGCAGCACCAGGACCGCGACAACTCCCCGCTTGGCGGCATAGAGCAGCATGGGTGGCGTCTTTTTCCGGTGTGATGGTGAAGCAGCGAACCCACGCAGCTTTGCGAGCCGACACCTGCTTTGTCAACGTGCGGTCCTTCTTGCTCCCTCGTTACTCCCTCGCCCCAACGGGGAGAGGGAAGTAAGAAGCTCTCAGCGCCGCGGCGGGCGGTCGTCGTCCTCGTCGGGGGTGACGAGGCGCGGCAGGCCGACGGCGCCCATCGTGTCGGTGTTTTTGAGATCGGCGCTGCGGGTGTCGCAGTTGGTGAAGATCGCGTCCTGCAGGATGCCGTAGCGGAACACGGTATTGAGCATCGTGGCGCCGGTGAAGTTGGCGCCAGACATCTTGGCGCGGCGCAAATCGGCGCCGTTCAGGTTGGCATCGATGAGGCGCGCGCGCTCCAGGTTGGCGGGCCAGAGATGCGTGGACGAGCCCATGATGTCGACCGGGCCGAGCTTGACGCCGGGCATCTTCGCGCCGGACAGGTTGGCGCGGCGCAGGCTGATGCCACGCATGTCGGCATGGCTGAGATCGGCGTCGCGCAGATCGGCATGGCCGAGATCGGCCATCAGCAGGTTCGCCTTGTTGAGGTTGGCGCCGCGCAGGATCGCCAGTTCTAGACCGGCCGCCGACAGGTTCGCGCCCTCGAAGTTCTGGTTGCTGAGATCGAAGCGGCCAAGCTCCGCGCGGCGTCCGTTCTTGCCCGAGCTGTGTATCCATTGAGCGTGCTGTACCAGCACGTCCTTCAGCGATGCGCCCAGCGAATCGAGGCTTTTGGGCAGGATGGCCTTGCTGAAATCCGACTTGGTGCGGTCGACATCGTCGAGCATGGCACCGGTGAGGTCGGCATCGTCGAGCTTGGTGCCGTGCATGATGGCGCGGGCGAGGACGGCGCCGTGCAGGATCGCGCCAGTGAGATTGGCTTCTGACAGATCGGCGCCTTCGAGATTGGTGCCGGTCAGGTTCGACTGGCTGAGATCGGCCTTGTGCAGCTTGGCATTGCGAAGGATCGCATCCGTGAGGTCGGTCTGCATGATGAAGGAGTTGGACAGCTTGGCCGCCGTAAGATCGGCGCCGCGGATCACCGCATTGCCGAGATCGGCCACGTTCATGTCGAACGTCATCATGGAGAGGTTGCCGCGGCGGTCGCTCTTCAGCAGTACGCCGGCGCGCATGTCGCATTCCTGCATGTCGGCGTCGGTCAGCACCGCGCCGCGCACGCAGGCGCCTCTGAGATCGGCGCGGCTGAGATTGGCGCCGGTCATGTCGCTGGCCCGCATGTCGGCGGCGAAGAGATTGGCGGAGGTCAGGCGCGTGCCGCGCAGATTCGCGTGTTGCATGCGGCAGCCGGTGAAATCGGCGTCCGACAGGTCCTGTCCCGAGAGATCGCGGTGCGAAAGATTATGGAACGAGAAATTGGCGCGCCGGCCGCCGGTGCGGCCCTGCTTGAACATCTTGTGGAGGCGGAATGCCTCCTCGAGTTCTTTCTGGCCGATCTCGCGCCAGCCGGAAGGGAATTCCGTGGGGAACTCGGTATCTGTCATCGCCACTCCCTATCTCTCAGACACCTAAGCATAATTCGATGTGACGATAAAATGACCTCTGCGTCCGCCGATCATCGGGAAAATTCACGGAGAATTGGTTAAGAAGGCCACAGGCGCAATTTCGCGCAGTAACTTTTTCAGGATCGCCTCGGCAAAATCTGTGTAATCGCGCACAGCCAGCACAAAAGATCCGCTGCCTCCGATCACGAAGCGCCGGTAGAACTCGTCGACCGTCGGTTCTTCGTTAAGAACCGCCAGACCGTTAATGATGATCCCCATACCAAGCGCGTCGTCGCGGGCGTCCGTCACGGCGCGGCCGCGATTGCTGATGCCGTCACCCGAGACATCAATGACTCGGCGCCCGCCCTCGAAGGCGCCGCTGTCGAACTGTTTCACGCCGAAATCGATGGCATCGCCGATGGCGGTCTGTCCGCCGACGACAAGGCGCGGGGCGAGGGCCAGCTCGTCGGCGAATCTGGTGAGGTCGGCTTCGCTTTCGAGCAGGCGCCACTCGAAATTCACCACGGCGCGGCCGTCGCTCGACCATTCATAGAGCATGACGGCGATAGCCTGATGACTGCCGCGCTGGATCGCCTTGAGGAGATCGGGATGGCGGAAGGCGGCGGCGTAGCCTTCGAGCTGCAGATAATATTCGTCGATATTCACGCTGGACGAGGAATCGATCGCCAGCGCCAGCCGCAGATCGACAGGACGCGGCAACGACTGCGCACTGCCGGGCGCGATGGCGGCGGCGAGCAGCCCGACGGCGAGCCCAACAGCGAGGGTGAGGCGGGTGAGGAAGAGGCGCATGGAGTCTGTGGGTCCCATTCGAGCGCCGGTGTGTGGTGAATTTGTGGCGGGGTGCCGTCTGGTGCAATGAGGCGGGTGGGGCTATGAACACTGCATGATCGCGGATGCAAACGCACGGGCCGTGCTGACGGTCGCCGAGATGGCCGAGGCCGACCGGCTCACCATCGCGGCGGGCACGCCGGGCGAGATCCTGATGGAGGCCGCCGGTGGCGCCGTGGCCGATGAGGTGCGGCGGCGTTTTCCCCAGCAGCCGGTCGTGGTGTTGTGCGGTCCCGGAAACAATGGCGGCGACGGATTTGTCGCGGCGCGGCGGCTGGCCGAGGCGGGCTGGAAGGTACGAGTGGCGCTGCTGGGCGAAGCCGACGCGCTCAAGGGGGACGCGGCGCTGATTGCGCGGCGCTGGACCGGCCCCGCCATCGTGCCGTTGGCGCCGCAGGCGCTGGACGGCGTCGGCATCGTGGTCGATGCGCTGTTCGGCGCCGGTCTGTCGCGACCGCTCGACGGTATGGCGCTGGAGACGATCCGCTCCGTCGTCGCGCGCCGCTTGCCCTGTGTCGGCGTTGACGTGCCGTCGGGTGTCTCGGGCGATACGGGACAGGTGCTGGGCGGCAAGGATGGCGCCGCGCGCTGCGTGGCAACCGTCACCTTCTTTCGCAAGAAGCCCGCGCATCTTCTGCTGCCGGGTCGCCAGCTCTGCGGCGATGTCGTGGTCGCCGATATCGGCATCAAGACGGCGGTGCTGGAGAAGATCAGGCCGCTTCTGCATGAAAACGATCCGGCGCTGTGGTTGCAGCGGTTTCCGTGGCCGCGTCCGGACGGCCACAAATATGTTCGTGGCCACGCCCTCGTCGCCGGTGGCGAAATGACCGGCGCCGCCAGACTCGCGGCACAGGCGGCACTGCGTGTGGGTGCCGGGCTGGTGACGGTTGCCGCGCCGACAGAGACGCTGCCGATGTATGCCGGTGCTGGTGCTGCGGTGATCGTGACGGCGACCGACGATCGGACTGCGTTCACGAATCTGCTGGAGGATGAGCGACGGAATGTTGTTCTGCTGGGACCCGGAGGCGGCGCGACGCTTGAGATGCGCATGCGCACGCTCGATGCCCTTGGCGCGCAGAAGGCTTGCGTGCTGGATGCCGATGCGTTGACGGCCTTCGCAGACGATCCCGCGCATCTCTTCCGCGCTATCGGACGGTTGAAGACGCCGAACGTGCTCCTGACACCGCATGAAGGCGAATTCGCCCGGCTGTTCCCCGACATCGCTGAGACAGAAGCGAGCAAGCTGGAGCGCGCCCGCGACGCCGCGCGCCGCAGCGGGGCCGTCGTTCTGTTGAAGGGATATGACACTGTTGTTGCGGCGCCGGACGGCCGCGCCGTCATCAACAGCAACGCACCGGCGGATCTCGCAACTGCCGGCGCCGGCGATGTGCTGGCCGGCATCGCCACCGGCCTGATGGCGCAACGCCTGCCTGCTTTTGAGGCAGCGTCCATCGCGACCTGGCTGCACGGCGAGGCGGCCACATCCTTTGGTCCCGGTCTTATTGCCGACGACATCATCGACCAGCTCCCGCCCACGCTTCGTCAGCTCAAGGGCTGGGCCGGCTTTACACGCACATAAGCACTGGGTGACAATCCCGTATGGCTGAAGCACGAACCGCCACCGTCAGTTTCCTCGACAAGACGATCCGCAATCTGCGCGATACGTGGAGCAACATCGCTGTCACCGCGCGCGGGGCCATCGGCGGCGCGCCGACCATCGGCCCCGACCTGCCGGATGGCGACCTTGACCGTCTGCGCACGCAGATGCGCGAATGCCTGGAAGGCAAGGGCGGCGAGGTTTCGGCGCGGTCCCGGGCGGCCAGTCTCGGCCGCTCTTATCTGGGGCTCAACGAAGCAGGCCGGCGCCGCTTTCTCAAACTGATCTCCGACGAATTCAACACCGACCGCGCGGCGATCAATGCCGCCGCGACTGCGCTGACGGCCGCGAAGGACGATCGCGAGCGGGCGCGGGCGGAGCGCCAGCTGCGCGAGGCCCTGTCCGCACCGCGCGTGCGGCTGCTGACCCAGTTCAACGCGCTGCCGGAAGGCGTGAAGTTCCTGGTGGACCTGCGCGCCGAAGTGCTGCGCTTCGCGCGCGAGGACAAGAGCCTGCTCGGCCTCGCCAACGACCTGAAGGGGCTGCTCGCGGCGTGGTTCGATATCGGCTTCCTGGAGCTGCGGCGCATCACCTGGGATTCCCCGGCGGCCTTGCTGGAGAAGCTCAGCGTCTACGAAGCCGTGCATCAGGTGCGCAGCTGGACCGATCTGAAGAACCGGCTGGATTCCGACCGCCGCTGCTTCGCCTTCTTCCATCCGCGCATGCCGAGCGAGCCGCTGATCTTCGTCGAGGTAGCGCTGGTCAACGGCATGGCGGCGAATGTGCAGGCGCTGCTGGATGAAAAGGCGCCAGTGTCGGACCCGCGTTCGGCCGACACTGCGATCTTCTATTCGATCTCCAACGCGCAGCAGGGGCTGGTCGGCATCAGCTTCGGCGGCTTCCTGATCAAGCGTGTTGCCGATCAGCTGTCGGCGGAGTTCCCGAAGGTCACCACCTTCGCCACGTTGTCGCCGATCCCGGGCTTCCGGTCGTGGCTCGACGAGCAGTTCGCCGAAGGCCTGCCGGGTGTGCTCGACAAGGCCGATCGCAAGGCGCTGACCCTGGCGCTGGGACAGGACACGATCAACAAGGGCGCCCTGAAGCAGCTCGTCTCGTCGAACGACTGGACGAAGGATCCCAAACTCGTCGCCGCCTTGCAGGGCCCGGTCATGCGTCTGTGCGCGCGCTATCTCGTGACGGCCAAGCGCGAGGACGGCAAGGCACTCGATCCCGTCGCCAATTTCCATCTCAGCAACGGCGCCCGCGTCGAGCGCCTGAATTGGCTGGGCGACACGTCGCGCAAGGGCATGAAGCAGGCGGTCGGCCTGATGGTGAACTATCAGTACCGCCTCGCCGACATCGAGACGAACCACGAAGCCTACGAAGGCGAGGGCAAGGTCCAGACGTCGTCCTCGATCGCGGCACTGCTGAAATAGCCGCGCGCGGCGCCTCAGCTCAGCAGTTCGACGGTTCCATCCAGTGAGAGCAGCCCGGTGATCACCTGGAGATGCGCGTGGCGCTGCGCCACCTGGCGGCGAAATTCCGCGAGCGCCGTGCGATGCGCATCCGTTTCGACCGCTGGCGTGACACCGACATCGCCATAAGCGATCTTCGCCGCGCCACAATCGCGATGATCGAGTGCCACGACCGCCTTGATATGGTGGAGCTGGATTGTCGTCGCGAGATTGTCCCAGAACGTCTTGCGCCAGTCGACAAACGCGGGTGCGACGACGCCGATGGCAGCGCCGGCGAATGAGAAGTGGCTGTATTTCCCCTGCCACTGCCGATCCGCCATGAATTTGTGCGACGCGGCGGTGAAGCGCGGATCGATGCAGGTGAGCAACATCGCCTCGTAATTGCCTTCCGCAGCCTCTGCGTGTCCTGACAGCAGGCCGGCGGCGGCGCTCCCCGCCATCGCCAAGGCCATGCCGAGCACGTGTCGGCGCGCAAGTGGGCTCGCTAGCGTGGCCATGCAGGAACAGCCTTTGTCATCGTGTCGCTGCAACTTTGTCATCATCCCCTCCATGATCCCGGCCAATGATACGTCCTGCTAATCCGCGCGTCTGCGCGCCAACCGGGACCTGGCGCGCGGGGGCTGGGCCGGGGTCTGCGGCTCGGCCAGCGGCAGTTCGCCGCCGTGCTTGACTGGCCGCAGCGCAAAGCTCGACTTGATGCTTGAGATGCCGCGGATGCGGGTCAGGTGATCCATGATGAAGCGTTCGTAGTCCCGCAGGTCGGGCACGACCACGCGCAGCAGGTAATCGGCGTCGCCGGTCATCAGGTAGCATTCCATGACTTCGGGCCGGCGGCGGATTGCCGCTTCGAACGCCTCGAGCGCGGACTCGACCTGTTTTTCCAGCGACACATGGACGAACACGCTGACGCGCAGACCAACCGCGTCGGCATCGACCAGCGCCTGATAGCCCTTGATGACGCCGGCATTCTCCAGCGCGCGCACGCGGCGCCAGACCGGCGTGGTCGAGAGCCCGACCTTCTGCGCGAGGTCGGCGGTGGACAGCCGCGCGTCCTGCTGCAGATGGCGGAGGATGCGGCGGTCGATGGCGTCCAGGGTCGGATTTGGAACGTTCATGCTCGTTTACCGTCGGATAATGGAAGATTTCCCCTACTATGGCCTGCGAAACGGAAAGTACGCAATAATTTGCTCAATCCGATGGGGTAAACTTCCGGAATGATGAATCGTCCCCGGACCAATCTCGCCATTGTTCCGCCGCCCGCCGCAGCCGACCGGATCGCCATCCTGCGGGCGCTGGAGCGCAAGGTACTCTGGCTCTCCACCTGGATGATCCATCACGCCAACCAGATCCGGCCCAAGCGGGACGGGCTCAAGGTCGGCGGCCATCAGGCGTCGAGCGCGTCGTCGGCGACCATCATGACGGCTCTCTATCTCCACGCGCTGCGGCCGGAAGACCGAGTGGCGGTGAAACCGCATGCGAGCCCCGTCTTTCATGCGATCCAGTATCTGCTCGGCCATCAGGAACTCGATCAGCTCCAGCGCTTCCGCGCCCTGGGCGGCGCGCAGTCGTATCCGTCGCGCCTGAAGGATCACGACGATGTCGATTTCTCGACGGGATCGGTCGGGCTCGGCGTGGCGACGACGCTCTTCTCATCCATAGTGCAGGACTACGTACATCAGAAGAACTTCGCGCCGGCGGGAGCGAAGCCGGGGCGGCAGGTCGCGATTGTCGGCGATGCCGAGTTCGACGAAGGCAATGTCTTCGAGGCGATGCTCGAAGGCTGGAAGCACGATGCACGGAATCTCTGGTGGATCATCGACTACAACCGCCAGAGCCTCGACAGCGTCGTCTCCGATCAGCTGTTCAAGGCAATCGAAGGCGCGTTCGAGGGTACCGGCTGGCGCGTCATCGCGCTCAAGTACGGCAAGCAGCTGGAGGCGGTGTTCCGCGAGCCCGGCGGCGAGGCGCTGCGCCAGTGGCTCGACGATTGTCCGAACTCGCTCTATTCCGCGCTGACGTATAAGGGCGGCGCCGCCTGGCGCGAGCCGATCCTGTCGGCGATCGGCGACAAGCCGGGCGTGCGGCAGCTGCTCGCGCGCTACAACGATGACGAAGCCCTGCACCGTCTCATGACCAACCTCGCCGGTCACGACATCGAATCGCTGACCGAAGCCTTCGACGATGCCGCGAACAGCGATCAGCGCACCTGCTTCATTGCCTACACCATCAAGGGTTTCGGCCTGCCGTTCGCGGGTCACAAGGACAACCATGCCGGCCTGATGAACAACGATCAGGTCGCGCAGTTGCGCGAACAGATGGGCATCAGGGAAGGCGAGGAATGGGACCGTCTCGCCGGCATCGATGTGCCGCATCATGAGATCGAGCGGTTCATGAGCGAGGTGAACTTCGCGCAGGTCTTTCCGCGTCGCTTCGATCCGCCGAAGGTCGAGGTGCCGGATGAGTTTCCCTCCGCGACCAAGTCTGGCCAGCCGATGTCGACTCAGGAAGGTTTCGGTCGCGTGCTGATGGATCTTGCCGGCGGCACCAGCGATCTCGCGGCGCACATCGTCACGTCGTCTCCGGATGTCGCAGTGTCGACCAATCTCGGTGGCTGGGTGAACCGCCGCAATCTGTTCGACCGGCGCGAGAAGTCGGATCTGTTCAAGGCGGAGAAAGTGGTCTCGGCGCAGACCTGGGCGATGAGCCCGCGCGGCCAGCATGTCGAGCTCGGCATCGCGGAGAACAACCTGTTCCTGTTTCTCGCTGCCGCCGGTCTCGCGGCACCGCTATTCGGTGCCCGCCTGCTGCCGGTCGGCACGCTTTACGATCCGTTCATCGAGCGCGGCCTCGATGCGTTGAACTATGCCTGCTACCAGGATGCGCGGTTCATGGTCGCGGCGACGCCGTCGGGCCTGACGCTGGCGCCGGAGGGCGGCGCGCATCAGTCGATCCTGACGCCGCTGATCGGCATGGGCCAGCCTGGCCTGTCGTATTTCGAGCCGGCCTATGTCGACGAGTTGGTCGCCATCATGGCGTGGGGCTTCCGGCACATGCAGGAAGAAGAGGGTGGGTCGGTCTATCTCCGCCTCTCGACCCGTCCGCTTCCCCAGCCTGAGCGTACCCTCGATGCAAAGGCGAAGGCTGATATCGTGAAGGGCGCCTACTGGGTCTATCCCCCGGCGCCCGGTGCCGAAATCGCCATCGCCTATGTCGGACCGGTGGCCCCTGAGGCCATGGAGGCGCACCGCCAGCTGCTGGACGACATTCCCGGCGCCGGGCTGCTCGCCATCACCTCTCCGGACCGCCTGCATGCCGACTGGCAGAAGTCGCCTGCAAACTCTCAAATTACGCGTTTATTGAGCGAACTGAGCGAACTGGCCGGGCTGGTCACGGTCATGGACGGCCATCCGGCGACCCTGTCCTGGCTGGGCTCCGTGCGCGGGCATCGCAGCCGCTCCCTGGGTCTGGACAGGTTCGGGCAATCCGGCGATATCCCTGACCTCTACCGGACCTACGGGCTGGACGCAGAGGCGATCCTGGATGCCGCCGCCGCCCTTTGCCTTCAGCGGGTTACGACCTCCGGCTAGGCGCGGGCGGCGCTGGTTGACGGGGCTTTCCCGACCCTCTACATACTCGCGGCGCGAAACCGACGCGGCCCTACAGGCGCGGGCGTGGTGGAACTGGTAGACACGCCAGATTTAGGTTCTGGTGACGAAAGTCGTGGGGGTTCAAATCCCTCCGCCCGCACCAGCCGCCGCACCAGGCCGACCGCGACAGCGTAATTCCCACTCACTCCGAGCCGAGCCGCACCCCATGCAAGTCACCGAGATCAGCAACGAAGGCCTCAAGCGCGAATTCAAGGTCGTCGTTGGGTCCAATGACATCAAGACCAAGGTCGATACGCGCCTCGAGGAACTCGGTCGTACCGTCAAGCTGCCGGGCTTCCGTCCGGGCAAGGTGCCGATGCCGGTGTTGCGCAAGCGCTTCGGCTCGTCGGTGATGGGCGAAGTGCTGGAGCGTGCGGTCAACGATTCCTCGATGCAGGCGATGGGCGAGCGCGGCCTGCGCCCGGCCATCCAGCCGAAGATCGAGGTGACGTCGTTCGCCGAAGGCGGCGACCTCGAATACAAGATGGCGGTCGAGCTGCTGCCCGACATCAAGCCGATGGATTTCAAGGAACTCGCGCTCGAGCGCCCCAAGGCGGAAGCGAGCGACGACGATGTGCAGAAGGCGATCAACCGCCTCGCCGACAGCCGCAGCGCGACCGAGAAGGTCGATGAGGACCGTCCGGTCGCCAAGGGCGACATCATCGATATCGACTTTGTCGGCAAGACGGACGGCAAGGAATTCGACGGCGGGGCCGCCAAGGGCCACAAGCTCGAGATCGGCTCCAATCAGTTCATCGCCGGTTTCGAAGACCAGCTGATTGGCCGCAAGATCGGCAGCGTGGGCGACATCAACGTGACGTTCCCCGAGAACTACGGCAGCCCCGATCTGGCCGGCAAGCCGGCAGTGTTTACCGTTACCATCAACGAGATTCACAAGAAGATCCCGGCGACCATCGACGAGGCCTTCGCCAAGTCGATCGGCTTCGATGACCTGCCGGCGCTGCAGAAGGCGGTCAAGGAACAGATCGAGCGCGACTACGGCAAGTTCACCCGCGCCAAGATCAAGCGCCAGCTGCTCGACAAGCTGGCGGCCGCGCACAGTTTCCAGGTGCCGGACGGGATGGTCGATATTGAATTCGACACGATCTGGCGCAATATCGAAGAGGCGCGCAAGCGCGGCGAGAAGGACCCGTCGATCGAAGGCAAAAGCGACGACGACCTGAAGAAGGAGTTCCGTCCGATCGCCGAGCGTCGCGTGCGGCTTGGCCTGCTTCTGTCCGAAGTCGGCCGGGTCAACAATCTCGAAGTCTCGCCCGAAGAGGTCAATCGCGCCCTGATCGAAGAAGCACGGCGTTATCCGGGGCAGGAGCGGAAGGTCGTGGAGTTCTTCCGCGGCAATCCCGACGCGATGGCCCAGCTCCGCGCGCCGCTGTTCGAGGACAAGGTCGTCGAATTCATCGTCGAGATGGCCAATGTCACGGACAAGACCGTGACCCCCGAAGAGCTGATGCGCGACGACGACGAGAATTCTGCTAAGTTCTGAAGACGCATACTCGCGCCGCATCCGGCGGACGCGCACTGAGAGGAACGATGAACTTCGACACGCAGATGAATACCCTGGTTCCGATGGTCATCGAGCAGACGGCTCGGGGTGAGCGGTCGTTCGATATCTACTCGCGCCTCCTGAAAGAGCGCATCATTTTCCTGGTCGGCCCCGTCAACGACGCGGTGTCGAGCCTGGTTTCGGCGCAGCTTCTGTTCCTGGAATCCGAGAACCCCAAGAAGGATATTTCCTTCTACATCAACTCGCCGGGGGGCATCGTGACGTCGGGTCTGGCGATCTACGACACCATGCAGTACATCCGCCCTGACGTGGCGACCGTCTGCATCGGCCAAGCGGCCTCGATGGGCTCGCTGCTGCTGACAGCAGGCGCCAAGGGCAAGCGCTTCTCGCTGCCGAACTCCAAGATCATGATCCATCAGCCGTCGGGCGGCTTCCAGGGGCAGGCCACGGATATCGAAATCCACGCCAAAGACATCCTGGCGACCCGGTCGCGTCTGAACGATATCTACGTCAAGCACACTGGTCGGCCGATCAACGAGATCGAATCCGCCATGGAGCGCGACAAGTTCATGACTCCCGACGACGCCAAGTCGTTCGGGTTGATTGACGAAGTTGTGACCAACCGTCCGCCGCGCCCGGATGAAGTAAAGGCGGCCGAGTAATCCCTTACGAGCGTACGCGGAAAGCGGCCCTTTCCGGCCGCCCAATTGACGCATGACGGTTTGGCCGTTCCGGACTATCAGTTCGGGACGGCTTTACCTTTCCTTGACGGATGGGTGGCACCATATGTGCTTACTCAGTGTCTGTGAGAGACACGCGTCGGCTATACCCATACTACCGGCAGGGGATACCGCCGTTCACAGGGCCCGACCTGTAGGGCCAGCAGGCGTTTTTGGCGTTGTGTGCCCTTAACCCTGCCGCTAACATGACGGGAGTCGCGTTTTTGCCCGCGATCCGGGCGACGCCGCGGCTCCTACGGAGCGATTATGACCAAGTCCAGTGGCGGCGATTCCAAGAACACCCTTTACTGCTCCTTCTGCGGCAAGAGCCAGCATGAGGTCCGCAAGCTGATCGCCGGTCCTACCGTGTTCATCTGCGATGAATGCGTTGAACTCTGCATGGACATCATCCGCGAGGAACACAAGACGACGCTGGTGAAGTCGCGCGATGGCGTGCCGACGCCCCGCGACATCTGCACCGTCCTTGACGACTATGTGATCGGGCAGGACCACGCTAAGCGCGTGCTGTCGGTCGCGGTCCACAATCACTACAAGCGCCTGACGATCGGCACGAAGAACAACGACGTTGAGATCGCCAAGTCGAACATCATGCTGGTCGGTCCGACGGGCTGCGGCAAGACGTTGCTGGCGCAGACGCTGGCGCGCATCATCGACGTGCCGTTCACGATGGCCGACGCGACGACGCTGACCGAAGCCGGCTATGTCGGCGAAGACGTCGAAAACATCATTCTCCGCCTGCTGCAGGCTGCCGACTACAACGTCGAACGCGCGCAGCGCGGCATCGTCTACATCGACGAAGTCGACAAGATCAGCCGCAAGTCCGAGAACCCCTCGATCACCCGCGACGTGTCGGGCGAAGGCGTTCAGCAGGCCCTGCTGAAGATCATGGAAGGCACGATCGCTTCGGTGCCGCCGCAGGGCGGTCGCAAGCATCCGCAGCAGGAATTCCTCCAGGTCGACACGACCAACATCCTCTTCATCGTCGGCGGCGCGTTCGCCGGCCTGGAGAAGATCATTGCCCAGCGCACCCGCGGCACCTCGATCGGTTTCGGCGCCGACGTGCGCGCCAGCGACGAGCGCCAGACGGGCGAGATCCTGAAGGAAGTCGAACCCGAAGATCTGCTGAAGTTCGGCCTGATCCCGGAATTCATCGGCCGTCTGCCGGTGGTCGCCACGTTGAACGACCTTTCCGAAGATGCGCTGGTCGAAATTCTGACCAAGCCGAAGAACGCGCTGGTGAAGCAGTATCAGCGTCTGTTCGAGATGGAAGGCGTGCGTCTCAGCTTTGCCGACGATGCGCTCCGCGCCGTCGCGCGGCGGGCGATTGCCCGCCGGACGGGCGCTCGCGGTCTGCGGTCCATCATGGAAGGCATCCTCCTCGACACCATGTTTGACCTGACGGTCATGAACGGGGTCGAGGAAGTGGTCATCAACCGGGAAGTCGTAGATGGGCGTGCCCAGCCCCTGCAGATCTATGCCGATCGCCGGGGTGACTCTGTGGGTGGGACGTCCGCCTGAGCTGCCCACAGGCCCGGATAATCGGGCTTGAATGCAGTGCAGCACGCGCCAAATATAATGGTCAGCCGTCACATACGTCGCGGTACCGCGCGCCGTATGTTTCTTCCCCGCCGGCCGTCCGGCCTGTTTCGGCGGGAACTGCCAACATCGAGGCAACATGACTGAAACACCCCGCGGCACTCTCTATCCGGTCCTCCCCCTCCGGGACATCGTGGTGTTCCCGCATATGATCGTGCCGCTCTTCGTCGGCCGCGAAAAATCGGTTCGCGCCCTCGAAGACGTGATGAAGGACGATAAGCAGATTCTGCTGGTGACGCAGAAAAACGCCGGCCAGGATGACCCGACCTCCGACGACATCTACACGGTCGGCACTGTCGGCACGGTGCTGCAGCTCCTCAAGCTTCCCGATCAGACCGTCAAGGTGCTGGTCGAGGGCGGCGGACGCGCGCGCATCACGAAATTTGCCGACAACCCGGCTTTCTTCCAGGCCTATGCCGAGCCGGTTGCCGAGAAGGTCGGCGATCCGAACGAAGTCGAGGCGCTGACCCGCGCCGTCATCGGCCAGTTCGAGCAGTACATCAAGCTCAACCGCAAGATCCCACCGGAAGTACTGGTCTCCGTCAATCAGATCGAAGACGCAGGCAAGCTTGCCGACACTGTCGCCTCGCACCTGGCGCTCAAGATCAACGAGAAGCAGGAGCTGCTGGAGACCGAAACGGTCACCCAACGCCTCGAGCGCATTTTCGGCTTCATGGAAAGCGAGATCGGCGTTCTCCAGGTCGAGAAGCGCATCCGCAGCCGCGTGAAGCGCCAGATGGAGAAGACGCAGCGCGAGTACTATCTGAACGAGCAGTTGAAGGCGATCCAGAAGGAACTCGGCGAGATCGACGAGGGCAAGGACGAGTCGTCCGAGCTCGAAGAGCGCATCAAGAAGACCAAGCTCACGAAGGAAGCCCGCGAGAAGGCCATGGGCGAGCTGAAGAAGCTCAAGACCATGAGTCCGATGTCGGCGGAAGCGACGGTTGTCCGCAACTATCTCGACTGGATGCTTTCGATCCCGTGGAAGAAGCGCTCCAAGGTCAAGAAGGATATCAAGCTCGCTGAGCAAGTGCTCAACGACGACCATTTCGGTCTTGAGAAGGTGAAGGAGCGCATCCTGGAATACTTGGCCGTGCAACAGCGCATGGCCAAGGTGAAGGGTCCGATCCTGTGCCTCGTTGGCCCGCCTGGCGTCGGCAAGACCTCGCTCGGCAAGTCGGTGGCGAAGGCGACGGGCCGTAACTTCGTGCGCATGTCGCTCGGCGGCGTGCGCGACGAGGCCGAGATCCGCGGCCACCGCCGCACCTATATCGGCTCGATGCCCGGCAAGGTCATCCAGGGCATGAAGAAGGCGAAGTCGTCGAACCCGCTCTTCCTGCTGGATGAGATCGACAAACTCGGCTCCGACTGGCGTGGCGATCCGACGTCGGCGTTGCTCGAGGTGCTCGATCCTGAGCAGAACGCGACGTTCAACGATCATTATCTCGAGGTTGACTACGATCTCTCCGACGTGATGTTCCTCACCACGGCGAACACGTTGCGCATGCCGCAGCCGCTGCTCGATCGTATGGAGATTATCCGCATCCCCGGTTACACCGAGGATGAGAAGGTCGAGATCGCCAAGCGTCACCTCATTCCGAAGCAGTTCGAGGCGCACGCCCTGAAGGACTCGGAATGGTCGATCAATGACGAAGCGCTTCGCGACCTGATCCGGTACTTCACGCGCGAAGCCGGAGTTCGCAGTCTCGAGCGCGAGCTGGCGGGCCTGGCCCGCAAGGCCGTCAAGGAACTGGTGACGTCCAAGCACGAGAAGGTCACGGTCACCCGCAAGAATCTCGACAAGTATGCCGGCGTGAAGAAGTTCCGCTGGGGCGAGCTGGAGACCGAAGACATGGTCGGCGTCACCAACGGTCTGGCGTGGACCGAGGTCGGCGGCGAGATTCTGTCGATCGAAGCGGTGGTGCTGCCGGGCAAGGGCAAGATGCAGATCACCGGCAAGCTTGGCGACGTAATGCAGGAATCCGTGCAGGCGGCGAAGAGCTATGTGCGCTCGAAGGCTACCTCCTACGGCATCAAGCCCACTTTGTTCGACCGGCGCGACATTCATGTGCACGTGCCGGAAGGTGCCACGCCCAAGGACGGTCCGTCGGCCGGTATTGGCATGTTCACCGCGATCGTTTCGGCGCTCACCGGCATTCCGGCGCGCCGCGACACCGCGATGACGGGCGAAATCACGCTGCGCGGCCGGGTTCTGCCGATCGGCGGCCTGAAGGAAAAGCTGCTGGCGGCCCTTCACTCCGGAATCAAGACGGTGCTGATCCCCAAGGACAATGAAAAGGATCTGGCCGACATTCCGGACAATGTGAAGAAGGGCATGACCATCATTCCCGTCGCCACGGTCGATGAAGTCGTCGAGCGGGTGCTGGTGCGCAAGCCGGTGGCAATCGAATGGATCGAGCCGGACGAAGATGCACCGCTGCCCGCCGCAAAACGCGACGGTGAGACAGGGGTCGTCACTCACTAAACACACCCCTTGTCACATGAAGACACAACCCGCCCCTGGCTTCGGCCAGGGGCGTTTTGCTTTTGGCCGCAGGGAATGTGGATAAACGCGGCCCTGCGATTGACAAACTACCATGCGATGTCGAGAGTCCGGCCGATCCGGGTGTGCGATTGGGGGCGACCGTCACCCGGGATTTCAATTCAGGGGGTTGGTTCCGTGAATAAGAACGATCTGGCAGCCGCTGTGGCACTCAAGGTCGAGATGTCGAAGACCGATGCAACGGCGGTGGTTGAGACGGTGCTTGATGTCATCACCAAGGCGCTGAAGAAGGGCACCGAAGTCCGGCTGGTCGGCTTCGGCTCGTTCTATGTCCATAGCCGCAAAGCCAGCAAGGGACGAAATCCCCGCACTGGCGCCACCATCACGATCAAGCCGACCAAGCTTCCCAAATTCAAGCCGGGCAAGGCACTCAAGGACGCCGTCAACTAGTCGCTGCAGGCTGTCGGCGCACGCAAAGGGTAAGGCACAAATGAGCGCCGGCCAGGACGAGCGAACCGTCACGATTCCCCAGCGCCGCGTGGCGGTGGCCTACGATGCCGACGTTGTTGTGGTCGGCGCCGGGCCGGCGGGTTTCGCGGCCGCGCTTAAGGCCGCGCGGGAAGGTGCCCGGACCGTCATCGTCGAGCGGTTTGACATGCCGGGAGGTGTGCACACCTCCGGATTGCAGGGCTCGGCCAATGCAGGGGTCGGCGGGATCCACACCGAGCTGATGGAGCGCTTCGCGGCGGCCGGCTACATTTACACGGCGACGCAGGACACTCTGCCGGAATGGGCCGGCAATCCGCTGTCGCACTATGAGCGCAATCACAAGCCCGATGCGGCCTTTTCGCGCGCCAGCTTCAATCCGGAGGGCGCTGGAAGTCTCATGGCGGGCATGCTCAAGGAGGCGGGCGTCACCGCGCTCTATGGCACGTCGTTCGTCGACGCGATTGTCGCAGAAGGCACGGGTGACCGCAGCGTCACCGCGATTATCGTGGAAAACGCATCAGGCGTTCAGGCGATTACTGGAAAAATCTTCATCGAGGCCTCGGGCACCGCGCAGCTTGCCGCCGCGGCTGGGGTCCCGTTTCTGCGCGGCGGCGGTCCGCAACCCGGCACTGCGGACTGGGACGGCGTACATCGTCCGATCCCCGGCGGCCTGCTGTGGATCATGAGCGGCATCGACTTCCGGAAAACCGTCGCGCATCAGAGGTCCGCCAACGATCCGTATCTCTCGAAGCTGATCGCCGAGGCAGATGCCGCCGGCGACATTCCGAAGGGGCTCTACCGCCCCCGGATGAAGGGCGAGAACGTCTATGGCGATCTCTATATCGGCCATCCTACGCTCGACATGTCGCCGATGCTGGCCGACGGGACATTCATCCTGTGGCAGAACGTTCCCTACGAATGGGCGCTCCGCATGGACGAGAACGCCGGCGATGACGCCCGCGCGAAGCAGGAACTGCGCGGCTTCATCGATGCAGAGGCGCGGTTCATGAAAAAATATGTGCCGGGCTTCGAGAACTCGGTGCTGATGGACGTTGGCCGCTTCGTGGGCGTGCGTGACGGCCGGCATCCGGTCGGCGAGTATGTGTTCTCGATCGAAGATGGTCGGCACGGCCGCACCTTCCGCGACGCGGTGACGAAGCCGATGACGAAGGCGTTCTACTGGGACCGTCACGCCAAGTACACGTTCCAGGTTCCGTTCAGGTGCTTCCTTCCGAAGAAGGTGAACAACATGCTGCTGACCGGGGCATCGTTGTCCTTTACCTACGACACGATCTTCATGGTGATGCGCAATTTCCCCTGGTGCACCCAGACTGGGGAGATCGCAGGCTTTGCCGCAGCGCAATGTATCGGCAAGAACATTTCTCCCAAAGAGCTTGAGTGGACGACGCCCTACTTCTAGGCGCGTCGAAAGCCGGCGAAGCCCTTGCGCAGCCTGCCTTATCGTCAGATAACTTCATCCATTCGGGCGGTTAGCTCAGCGGTAGAGCATCTCGTTTACACCGAGAGGGTCGGGGGTTCGAAACCCTCACCGCCCACCAGTCCCCGAAGCTCCCCCAGATTTGGTGCCATTTGAGCACCAGTCTGGGCTTCGTCCGGTGGTTTTCCGGGCGCAGGACCTTCACGCCTCAAATTCGCTACGGATCGAGCCGCGGCGGCGTTGGATGCCGACCCTCCTTTCGCGCGGCTGCCATCTTGTGTGGTCCCGACCACTGCGAGCAGCGGCGGATGCCGTGGATTTACGTCGGCTCCACCGATCTGCACACCCCTCATTGCGGTAAACCCTTACTTGCCGGGAGTGCATCTCTCGGAATACATGGCGGCCGTCAATACACGTGCGGCGGCGGATGTGGTTACTGCTGAGCTTCAAAAAAGTGCATGTCGCCATGGCGGCAGAACGTGCCTGCGGCCGGGCTCCATGGGAGCTCTTCTGACCTGTGATGCGGGCTAGACGACAACCGGTGCAGCCAGCGTGTTTCTACGTCTCGGTTCACTCTCGAATCTTGAATCGGCGGTCTGTTCGGGGCTGCGCCCCCAGGCAGGCGACCGCTTTTGTTCGCCGGTTCACGCGAACTGAACTTTATCGCCGGAGTTGGTCGTGAGCGCTTATTTCACCATGGATGCCCTGTCCGCTTTGTTCCAGGTGGTCCTGATCGACCTCGTACTGGCGGGGGACAACGCAATCGTCATCGGTCTCGCCGCGGCCGGCCTGCCAAAGGAGATGCGCAGCAAGGCCATCCTCTGGGGCATTGTCGCGGCCACGGTCCTGCGAATCCTCTTCGCCAGCGTGACGGTGCAACTTCTGGCGATCATCGGCCTGCTGTTGGCCGGCGGTGTCCTGCTTCTGTGGGTCTGCTGGAAGATGTGGCGCGAACTGCGCGACAGCCATCACGACATTGACGCCGTCGAAGCCCTGGCGGAGGAAGACGTCAACCAGGACGGCACGATCGCTTCCGGAGCTCCCCGTAAGACCTTCGGTCAGGCGATCTGGCAAATCATTATCGCCGACGTGTCGATGTCGCTCGACAACGTGCTGGCGGTCGCCGGCGCGTCGCGCGAATACCCGCTGATCCTGATCTTCGGTCTCGCCCTGTCCATCGCGCTGATGGGTCTTGCCGCGACCTTCATCGCGCGACTGCTGCAGAAGCACCGTTGGATCGCGTATGTCGGTCTGGTCATCATTCTCTATGTCGCGCTGGAAATGTGCTACCGCGGCGCGATCGAGGTTCTGCCGCATGTGCAAGCGTGGATGGGAACCTGACGCTGGCACCGACACGTTGTCACGTGTGTTCGGGCGCTGTTAATGCGGCGGACCGGGTGCGGCAGGCGATGGGTTTATAACGCCCGCCTGCGCCTATTTTGCGCTGCGGCATAAGCGTTTAGCGCGAACCTTGAGTCCGCTTCCCTGAGGGTATAGACCCTTCATCCGGAAGTCGCTTGCGGTCCCGGATCATCCCCGGCCCGTGTCGCGCGCCCACACAAACGATCGAGCCAACCGAAGGACACGGACTATGAGAGACGGAGACGCAACCGACACGACGAAGCTTGCCGCCGCTGCCTATCTGGAGCGTCTGGCCGAGCGCGGCGTGGAATACATCTTCGCGAACGCGGGTACCGATTTCGCCCCGATCATCGAAGCGGTTGCGCGGAACCGGGGTGCTGCCAAGTTTCCCAAGTTCGTGACATGCCCGCATGAGAACGTCGCCGTCGGCATGGCGCATGGCTACTACCGGACATCGGGCAAGATCGCAGCCGTCATGGTGCATGTCACTGTCGGCACCGCGAATGCGCTCAACAACCTGATGAACGCTTCGCGCGATAATGTCCCCATTCTGCTTGCCGCCGGCCGCACGCCGCTGACCGAAATCGGTCACCACGCGTCGCGTAACGGCGCCATCCACTGGGGCCAGGAATCGTTCGACCAGGGCGGTATGGTCCGCGAATACGTGAAATGGGATTACGAACTGCGCACAGGGCAGCCGGTCGCTTCGGTCGTTGATCGCGCGCTGGATATCGCAATGAGCGAGCCGCGCGGCCCGGTCTATCTCACCCTGCCGCGTGAAGTTCTGGCCAACGCGCCGGTGGCTCCGCGCCGCAACAACGAACACGGGGGCATGGGCGCGTCACCGCCGGCGCCGGCGCGGGGTCCGATCGAGCATGCGGCCAAGCTGCTCGCCAATGCCGAGTTCCCGCTGATCATCACCTCCAGCGGCGGTCGTTCGCCTGAGTCGTTCCGCGAACTGACGGCGCTGGCCGGTGACTTTGCCCTGCCGGTGATCCAGTACAACGCGCGCGACCTGAACATCCCGACCAACCATCCGATGAATCTCGGTTTCGACATCGGCCCCTATCTGAAGAAGGCCGATGTCATCCTGGTTCTGGATTCCGTCGTTCCGTGGATGCCGAGCCAGATCTATCCGAAGGATGGCGCGAAGATCATCCATATTTCCAGCGATCCGCTGGCGGCGCGTTATCCCTATCGCGAGATCGAGACCGATCTGCTCATCACCGGCGAGAACGCCCTGGCAGCGGCGGCCCTGCGTGATGCAATGCGGTCCGCGACTAAGGGCAAGGAAGCCGCGCTGGAGGGCCGCCGCAAGGCGATCGCCGCAATCCAGGAAGAGCGCACCAATAATCGTCGCGCCGCCATCGAGAAGATGAAGACGCAGAAGCCGATGAGCACCACCTGGTTGACGCATTGCATCAGCGAGGCGAAGGCGAAGGACGCGATCATCAGCAACGAACTCGGCATCCTGCCGGGCTTCATGGAGATGACCGAATACGGCTCCTTCATCGGCACGCCGCTCTCCGGCGGCCTCGGCATGGGCCTCGGTTCCGCGCTGGGCGCCAAGCTTGCGGCGCCGAACCGCGAAGTCATTGCCTGCGTGGGCGACGGCTCCTACATGTTCGGCAATCCGCTGCCCTACCACTTCGTGCAGGCTGGAGAGAACCTGCCGACGCTGACGGTCATTTCCAACAACTCGTCCTGGCATGCGGTGCGCGCCTCGACGCTGTCGGTCTATCCGAACGGCGACGCGTCGAAGGCGAACGTGATGGCGCTGACTGAGCTCAAGCCGTCACCCGCCTTCGAGAAGACCACCGAGACCTGCGGCGGTTACGGCGAGAAGGTCGAGAACCCGGCAGAGCTGCCGGCGGCGCTCAAGCGCGCCCTCGACAAGGTCCGCTCCGGCACGCCCGCCACGCTCAACGTGGTCACGCAGGGCCGCTGAAATCCTGGGGGGGGGGCGTTTTTAGCCCCCTATTCTCTCCTCACGCGTCAGCACTCGGGTGGCGATAAACCGTTGCCGGTGTGGCCTGTTCCGGTTCGTCGCCCTTGGGCGGCAGGGCCGGTTGCGGCATTGCGTAGAACTTCGGTTCGCGATCGTCGAAGCTGCGCTCGAAGGGCAGGCGCATCCGCACGCCTGAGCCGTTTGCCTCGGCGGCGCGCTGCGCGTTCTGCAGCTGCTGGGCGAGGTCGCGGTTCCACGGCAGGGCATAGGCGCGGGGCTCGTTCTGATCGTTCATCTGCAGCCAGATGTAGATTGCGGTTCCCTCGTTGATGCTGGAGCCGAGCACGGTCGCTTCGGGCACCGTCTTTTTCATCCATTCGAGTTCCACGGGCTTGGGCCGCGACAGCAGGTCGGAGAGGCTGGCGTAGCTCACCGGCACGAAGAGGGCGGCGACAAGAACCGCCGAGACGCGCACGAGGACGCGGCGCGGGGCCCAGATGCTGATGCTGGTCATGAGTCCGGTCAGCAAAAGAAGACCGGCGAAAAGGTAGGCTGCATCGGTCATTGAAGGCTCCTTTCTATTTTTTGGGCGTCATGGCGGCGGACCGCAGCGGTCGATAGAGGCTGTGCACGCTGTCCCGGATGAGTCCGCCGTTCTCATCGAGCTTGAAGCGGAAGGCGGTTGTTTCCTCGCCGACCCGGCGAAGCTCAACCTTGGTCGAGAGGAGCTGCACGGCGGATGCGTCGGGAGTCGCCTTGGCGCTGACGACGATGTCCACCGGGATCGGCACCCCCGACATCGACCGGTAGAGATGGACGTTGACCGTGTACTCGCCCGGCGGCAGGCCGCGGGCATAGGCGATCTCGTAGTTGAGTGGCGTCGCGTCGAACAGCTTGCCGAGATCGTCGCGCAGCAGGTTGAAGATCGCCCCGCCCTTGTTGGAATAGCCGACCGGAACGTCGCCGGGCGCCTGCACCCAGAGATCGACGTCGGCGTTCTTGTCGGTCGGCCAGCGCAGCTCGACGATGACGTTGCCCGGCGCCGAGACGCTTTCCACCGCCGTTGCCGCGTTGACCTGCGGCGGGTTGAGATGCGGCAGGATCATCACCACCATCGAGACGAAGCCGCATAGGGCCAGCGTGATGACGTCGCGGAAGACCGTGCCGCCGTCGTCGCTGTCGTCGTTGAACAGGTCACCGAGCGACATGGGTGATCCCCCGTTCCAGGATGGCGCCGATCAGACGGGCCGTGCCGGTTGCCAGGATGTGATAGTTGGCGATCAGCCAGAGATTGAGGATGCCGCCGATCAGCGTGTTGCCGAGCGCTACGGACATGCCCGAAATCAGCTGCGCGATCATCGGTGTCACGGCCTTGGCGTCGGTGGCCGCCTCGGGGCTCACGCTGCCCAGCGAGATGATAAAGCCGATCACGGTGCCGAGCAGGCCCAGGATCACCAGGGTGCTGGCGATCTGGCGGACCGCGACGATACGGCTGGTGAACTGCAGCTTCAGTGAGTCTGCGGCGATGCTGCGGTCCTCGGGACCGGCGTCGTGGACGAGGGCGAGATACTTGGCAACTTTGGACCCGGGATGGGGGACGGGGGCGGCCACCTCGTTGAGTTCCAGACTGACCTTCCAGACCCGCATGCCGCACAGGACGAGGCCTGCGACGAACAGGCCGGTGGTCACCATCCACAGTTTGGTCGGGTCGCTGTCGTTAAGGACGTTCACCCAGCCATGCAGCCAAGCGACGATGGCGAGGGCGCCCGCGACGATGTTGATCAGCGCAAAGCGCAGCAGCAGGAGAAAGGAGTAGCCTTGGCGGCGGGCCGGCAATGCGGCTTCACCAGGGGAACCGGCCATCGAGTAAGCGGCCGGGCGGGGCAGGACCATATCGAGCATAACAATGCCCTCCAAATTAGGGTCGTCGCGTCCCTCCCCGTTATGCTGCATTGCAACATGCGTGCCCAGTTTTGAGCCAGTCGAGTCGCAGTCGGCCCGCTTTCGTATTCAAGCCATTGATATTTATACTATTTAATTGAGTGCCGGATAGCGCTGCCGCGAACTGAGGCAGTCGGCCACTGCGCCCCAAGCGCGGCCTATATTTTAGGCAATAAAGTCTTGGGGAGTCCCTAGAAAAGCATTCGGTGGCGGTGTCGCTTCCGCAGCAAGCCGTTGTCATCACGTGGCGACCGCGTCGTGCCGTAACGATGTGACCGATACGCGCGGTGCGGTGAAGAGGAGGAACAAAAATGAAGGGTGTCACGTTGCCGTAACCTGTCTGCAACAAACGCTAAAAACTTCGCGGGGATATCGAGATGAACGCAGCGGAAGGCGGCGGCCGGACCTGTTCAGTCTGGCGATCAGCCACTGTCCGCTTCGCGGTCTTTCTCGTCGTCACGCAACTCCTGGCGCTGTCCTCTTTTGTCGCATTCTCGCTCTACGAACGGGCGGTGCTGGGTGACAGGCGGCTGGGGGTCGGCACGGAGCCGCTTTTCACCGGCTACTACAACGGGCGCTTCGTTTTCGCGTTTCTGCTGGCGCTGCTGATGATCGTCGGTCTTTATCGCCTGCGTGACAGTGACGCTTATATCAACGGCAATCGGCTGTCGGATGGAAATGGGCTGATGGTATGGGGTGGGCTGATCGCCGCGAGCGTCTGCGTCGCGCTCTTCGTCGTCGATCCAGTCCTCTTCTACGAAATATCGCTGGAAGACAGGGCTCTGGAGTGGGCATCCGCGCTGCTGCCACTTGCGGGAAGCCTATTGTTTCTGGTTGCGCTCACGCGCATCCGCAAGACGGAGCGGCGGGAAGGCCGCGGCATCTCGCTGGGTCTGTGTGCCTTGTTCGCGCTCGGCTTCTTCGTTATGGGCATGGAAGAGATTTCGTGGATGCAGCGGGTGTTCAGGATCGAGACGCCGGCGCTGTTTGCTTCCAACCAGCAGCACGAGATGAACCTGCACAACATGCACAGCATCGTCATCGGCAGCGTTCACAAGCTCGGCGTCTATGTGTTTCTGATCCTATTGCCCTTTGTCGTCGATACGGCGCCAAGGATCAGGGCGCTGGATATCGTCTACGATTTCATCCCCAGCCGGTTTGTGCTCGCCGCGAGCGCGCCGATTGCCGCCTTTCACTATAACGAGTGGAATTTCTTTCCCACGCCGCTGACCGTGCTCATGACGCTGACGATTCTCGGCTGTTACATGACAGCGGCGGCGCAGCGGCGGGATCGCCGCGAGTTCGCGTTGTTCGGCGCCGTGGCGGCATTCATTCTGGTGGCGCAGCCGCTCTTCCTGATGCTTGGTGCCGGTTTCGTGCGTTCCTGGGATGCCTCGGAGTACATGGAGTTGTTCATGGCGATCGGCCTGCTGCTGTTCGCCTGGGAGGCTGTTATTCGCCTGGGCGCCCGCTACGGCGCGGCGCGGACGGCGCCACTGTCGCGGGATTTCGCCCCGCTTTCGAACCGCGGCATCTGATTTTCAGCACGCGGCGGCTGGTAACAGCCCTTGGCACATGAGTTGCGTCACTCCAGCCCTGTATCCGCTTGCAGCAGGGATCTGGAATGCCACTCGACGCCGCGATTTCCGAAACGCCACCCACGCCGGTTGGCGGATCTGCCGATCTGAGGGCGCTGTTCGAGCGCTCCGACGCGAAGGGGCTGGCGCAGCTCGCGTTCCATGTCTGCCTGCTTGGCGTCACCGGCACGGGCGTGTTCTTCGCCTCCGGCTGGCTGCTGTTGCCGGCCATGATCGTCCATGGCTGCGTTGTGGCCTGCCTGTTCGCGCCCTTCCACGAAGGGGTCCATTACACGCCGTTCAAGTCGCGCCGCCTGAACGAAGTAGTGGCGTGGATCGCCGGCACCCTGATCCTGTGGAATGCATCCTGGTATCGCTGCCTGCATTCCGACCATCATCGCTTCTGTCAGGACCCCGCGCGCGATCCCGAGCTTGGCGCTCCTAAGCCGACCAACTGGGGCGGTTTTCTTCTGCGCCTCACCGCGATTCCTTTTTACAAGGGTCAGGTGGCAACGATGCTGCGCATGGCGCGCGGCAATTTCGAACGTTCGTTTGTGCCGGAGGGCGCGCAGGTCCGTGTGCGCCGGTCCGTCATCGCCCAGTTCAGCGTGTATGGCGGCGCCGCGATTGCCTCGGTCGCGGCAGGCTCGCCGGCGATCCTGATCTACTGGTTTATTCCGCTGTTCCTGGGGCAGCCTCTGCTGCGCGCGATGCTCTTCGCCGAACATACCGGCTGCGATTTCTCGCCCAACAACTACGAAAACACGCGGACGACGCTGGCGTCCTGGCCGCTCAATCTGCTGATGTGGAACATGCCGTATCACGCACTGCATCACTCCAATCCCGGTCTGCCGTTTCATGCGATGCCCAAGGCGCATGCGCTGCTTGGCGGCAAGGTGAAATACATATCCAAGAGCTACTGGGAATTCACCAAAGCGTATCTGCGTAATCCCTCGATGGCGGCCATTAAGCGGCAGGCGTGATCCCGCGGCGGCATTGACCCGCGGAGCCCTGGACTTTTACAGTCCGGCCGTCGATTCAGACGGCCCAGCCGCGCCGCAGGAGAAGCAGCCTCATGAAAGTGAACGGGACGCCTTACCGGACCATCTGGCCGGGCAAGGACGGCATATCCGTCGAAATCATCGACCAGACCAGACTGCCGCATGATTTCGCGACATTGCGTCTCGCGTCACGCGATGATGCCGCGCGCGCCATCAAGACCATGGAAGTGCGCGGCGCGCCGCTGATCGGCGCGACGTCCGCGTATGGCATGGCACTGGCAATGAGCGCCGATCCGTCGGATGCCGCGCTGTCGTCCGCTTACGACACGCTGCTGGCAACGCGGCCGACCGCCATTAATCTGCGCTGGGCGCTGGACGATATGCGCCAGCGGCTGAAAGCGCTCGTGCCGGCGGAGCGCGCCAAGGCGGCCTGGCGCCGCGCCGCGGAGATTTGCGACGAGGATGTCGCGATCAACCAGTCCATCGGCGAGCACGGGCACGGCGTAATCCGCGAGCTGGCGGCGAAAAGCAAAAACAAGCCGTTCAAGATTCTCACGCATTGCAATGCCGGCTGGCTGGCGACCGTCGATTGGGGCACGGCGCTGGCGCCGATCTACAAGGCGCACGATGCCGGCATCAAGCTGCATGTATGGGTGGATGAAACGCGTCCGCGCAATCAGGGCGCCTCGCTGACAGCCTGGGAACTCGGCCGACACGGCGTGCCTCATACGGTGATCGTCGATAACGCGGGCGGGCATCTGATGCAGCACGGCGAGGTCGACATGTGTATCGTCGGCACCGATCGCGTCACCGCATCAGGTGATGTCTGCAACAAGATCGGCACTTATCTGAAGGCGCTTGCCGCGCGCGATAACGGTGTTCCGTTCTATGTCGCGCTACCGAGCCCGACCATCGACTGGACGATCAACGACGGCGTCCGCGAAATCCCGATCGAGGAGCGCGATGCGACCGAGATCACCCACATGACCGGCCGCACGGGCGACGGGAAGATCGCCACGGTCCAGATAACGGCCCCCGGCAGCCCGGCCACGAATTACGGGTTCGACGTGACCCCGGCGCGCCTTGTGACGGCGTTAATAACCGAGCGGGGCGTGACGCCTGCAACCCGCGAGGGGCTTCTGCGCCTTTATCCGGAGCAGAAGGCCGTTGCCAGCGGGGACTAGGGCACCCCAGCAGGCCCGGCGAGGTAGAAATCTTGGGGCTTTTCCTTGACGTTGAGGCCCCCCGGCTGTACATCCTCGCTCCCTAGCCGCGCGGGAGTAGCTCAGTTGGTTAGAGCGCCGGCCTGTCACGCCGGAGGCCGCGGGTTCAAGTCCCGTCTCTCGCGCCATTTTCCCACGGATCTGATGATCGGTACCTCTTCGGGGGTGCATTCAGCGCTTTTGTTGCGCTGCATCAGGCCCGGGGGTAGGGTGCCGGCCGTTACGCTGTTAACACCTTGTCAGGGCAGCTAAACCTTTGCTTTTCTTGCGCGCGGCCGGTCGTTAGACTGCCGTCGACGACGCAGAATCGGGGGTCGTCGCACTGCCTGGCGGGCAGGCGGCTTGGGAGTCGTAAGGGACGCGTCATGGAAGCCCATCTGGATTTGCTGCAGGAGTACCTGCCGATCCTCATCTTTTTGGGATTGGCAACGGGACTGTCCGTGCTGATGGTGGTTGCCTCGCTCATCGTGGCGCGGCAGCGGCCAGATTCGGAAAAACTCTCGGCGTATGAATGCGGCTTCGAGCCGTTCGGCGATGCGCGTCGCAAGTTCGACGTCCGCTTTTATCTCGTGGCGATCCTCTTCATCATCTTCGATCTGGAAGTCGCCTTTCTGTTTCCGTGGGCGGTGACGCTCGGCGAGATCGGCGTGTTCGGCTTCTGGTCGATGGTCGTGTTCCTCGGCGTGCTCACCGTCGGCTTCGCCTATGAATGGCGGAAGGGAGCGCTCGAATGGGAGTGATTGAAGCTCAGGGCGCACCGGTGCCGCCGGGCGCGCAGCAGGACGCGCTGCTTAAGGCTGCTACCGACGAAATGCAGGACAAGGGTTTCGTCGTCGCGCAACTCGACAAGCTGGTCGGCTGGGCGCAGACCGGCAGTCTGTGGCCGATGACGTTCGGCCTCGCGTGCTGCGCCGTCGAAATGATGCATACCGCCGCCAGCCGCTACGACCTCGACCGGTTCGGTATCGTATTCCGGCCGAGCCCGCGCCAGTCCGATGTGATGATCGTCGCCGGTACGCTGTGCAACAAAATGGCGCCGGCGCTGCGAAAGGTCTACGACCAGATGGCCGAGCCGCGCTGGGTCATCTCGATGGGCTCGTGCGCCAATGGCGGCGGCTACTATCACTATTCCTATTCCGTCGTGCGCGGCTGCGATCGCGTCGTGCCCGTCGATATCTATGTTCCGGGTTGTCCGCCGACGGCTGAAGCGCTGCTCTACGGCATCCTGCAGCTTCAGAAGAAGATCCGCCGCACCACCACGCTTTTCCGCTGACGCGTCCCGCGTTCATCTCAGTCCTGCATCATGCCCAAGATCACCCCAGAAGCGCTCAAGGCTCTCCAGGATATCGGCGCCCGCATTAGCGCGGCCCTGCCGGACGCCGTTGTCGGCACCGAAACGATCCTCGGCGAGCTGATCGTCACTGCGCACGTCTCTGCCATCGAGCGCGTGTTGAAGCTTCTGCGCGACGATCCCGCCTATGCGTTCACGACGCTGATCGATATCTGCGGCGTAGACTATCCCGACCGGGCACAGCGCTTCGAGGTCGCCTATCAGCTGCTGAGCCTGCGTCACAACCGCCGTATTCGCGTGAAGGTGATGACCGACGAAGGGACGCCGGTTCCGTCGGTCACCGGCATCTTCAGCTCGGCCGGCTGGTATGAGCGCGAGACGTGGGATCTTTTCGGCGTGTTCTTTGCCGATCATCCGGATCTGCGCCGCATCCTCACCGATTACGGGTTTGAGGGGCATCCGCTGCGCAAGGATTTCCCGCTCACCGGCTATGTTGAACTGCGCTACGACGAAGAGCAGAAGCGCGTTGTCTACGAGCCAGTGAAGCTGACCCAGGATTTCCGCACCTTCGATTTCCTCTCGCCGTGGGAAGGCATGACGCCGGATCTGCCGGGCTATGCGTTGCCGGGCGACGAGAAGGCGACGGCTCCGACATTGCCGCCAGCGGCCGGCGCCGCACCTGGCGCCAACGTGCCTCCGGCGAAGAGCTGACCATGGCTGAAGTCGCCCTCAAGAATTTCACGATGAATTTCGGGCCGCAGCATCCGGCCGCGCACGGCGTGCTGCGTCTGGTGCTGGAGATGGACGGCGAAGTCGTCGAGCGCGCCGATCCGCATATCGGACTGCTGCATCGCGGCACCGAGAAGCTGATCGAGTACAAGACGTACCTGCAGGCGGTGCCGTATTTCGACCGGCTCGATTATGTCGCACCGATGAATCAGGAGCACGCATTCGCTCTGGCGGTCGAGAAGCTGCTCGGTCTCGAAGTCCCCAAGCGCGGCCAGTACATCCGCATTCTCTACGCCGAGATCGGCCGCATCCTGAATCACCTGCTGAACATCACAACCTTCGCGCTCGATGTCGGCGCGATGACACCGCTGCTCTGGGCCTTCGAAGAGCGCGAGAAGCTGATGGAATTCTACGAGCGTGTCTCCGGCGCTCGCCTGCACGCCGCGTATTTCCGTCCGGGTGGCGTCACCCAGGATCTGCCGCCGGGCCTGGCCTACGACATTCAGACCTGGGCCGAGCGTTTCCCGACGATCATCAACGACATGGACGCGCTGCTGACCGAAAACCGCATCTTCCGTCAGCGCACAGTCGGTATCGGCGCTGTCACCGGTGCTGAAGCGCAGGACTGGGGCTTCAGTGGCCCGATGCTGCGCGGCTCCGGCATCGCATGGGACCTGCGCAAGTCGCAGCCCTATGATTCCTACGAAGACATGGATTTCGACATCCCGATCGGCAAGAACGGCGACTGCTTTGATCGTTATCTCGTCCGCATGGAAGAGATGCGGCAGAGCCTGAAGATCATCCAGCAGGTGCTGCAGAAGATGCCATCCGGTCCCGTGAAGACGACCGACCGCAAGATTTCGCCGCCGCCGCGCGCCGAGATGAAGCGCTCGATGGAAGCGCTGATCCACCACTTCAAGCTCTATACCGAGGGCTATCACGTGCCCGCCGGCGAAACCTATACCGCCGTCGAGGCGCCCAAGGGCGAGTTCGGCGTGTATGTGGTGTCCGACGGTACCAACCGTCCGTATCGCTGCAAGATCAGGGCGCCGGGTTTTGCCTTCCTGCAGGCGATGGATTTCATGGCCAAGGGTCACATGCTGGCCGATGTTGTTGCCATCATCGGTTCGATGGATATCGTGTTCGGGGAGGTCGACCGGTGAGCGCACCGTCTGCCCAAAACGTCGCGCAGCCCGCGACCTTCGCCTTCAATGCCGAGAACATGGAGAAGGCGAAGAAGATCATCGCCAAGTATCCGGCCGGCCGTCAGCAGAGCGCGGTCCTGCCGCTGCTCGACATTGCGCAGCGCCAGCACGACAACTGGGTGCCGCGCGTTGCGATGGATTACATCGCGGGCCTGCTCGATATCGCGCCGATCCGCGTCTATGAGGTCGCGACCTTCTATACGATGTTCAACATGGCGCCGGTCGGGAAGTGGTTCTTCCAGATCTGCACCACGACGCCATGCTGGCTGCGCGGCTCCGAAGACGTCGTGAAGACCTGCGAGCAGAAGCTGGGTATTCATCTGGGCGAGACCACGCCGGATGGCCAGTTCACGTTGCGCGAGGTCGAATGCCTGGGCTGCTGTGTCAATGCGCCGGTCATTCAGGTGAACGACGACGTCTATGAAGATCTTGACGCGAAGTCGACGGCAAGCCTGATCGATGCCTGCCGCGCCAACAATCCGCCGCCCGTGGGGTCGCTGTCCGGTCGCACGAGTTCCGGCCCGGCCCAGGGTTTGACGACGCTGCGGGATGTTCCCGCGGCGGGAGACGACTGATGTTGCAGGATAAGGACCGCATCTTCACGAACCTCTACGGCCAGAAGCCGTGGAGCCTTGCCGAGGCGAAGAAGCGCGGTAACTGGAGCGGCACCAAGGAGATCATCGCCAAGGGCCGCGACTGGATTGTCAATGAAGTGAAGGAATCCGGCCTGCGCGGCCGTGGCGGCGCGGGCTTCCCGACCGGCATGAAATGGTCGTTCATGCCGAAATACACGGCGGAGAAGCCGAGCGACGGTCGTCCGAGCTATCTCGTGGTCAACGCCGACGAGTCGGAGCCCGGCACCTGCAAGGACCGCGACATCATCCGCAACGAGCCGCATCAGCTGATCGAAGGCTGCCTCTATGCCGGCGTCGGCATGGGTGCGAATGCGGGCTACATCTATATCCGCGGCGAGTTCGTCAACGAGGCGAAGGTGCTGCAGGCCGCAATCGACGAAGCCTACGCAGCGGGCCTGCTTGGCAAGAACGCGGCCGGCAGCGGCTGGGATTTCGACCTTTATCTGCATCGCGGCGCCGGCGCCTATATCTGCGGCGAAGAAACCGCGCTGCTGGAATCGCTGGAAGGCAAGAAGGGCCAGCCGCGCCTGAAGCCGCCGTTTCCCGCGGCGTGCGGTCTCTATGGCTGCCCGACGACCGTGAATAACGTCGAGACGATCGCGGTGGTGCCGGAAATTCTCCGTCGCGGCGGCGCCTGGTTCCTCGGCTTTGGTCGTCCCAAGAACAGCGGCACCAAGATTTTCTGCATCCAGGGTCATGTGAATCAGCCCTGCAATGTTGAAGAAGCGATGAGCATTCCGATGAAGGAACTCATCGAGAAGCATGCCGGTGGTGTGCGCGGCGGCTGGGATAATCTGCTGGCGGTTATTCCCGGTGGTTCGTCGACCCCGCTGATTCCGAAATCGATCTGCGACACCGTGCTAATGGATTTCGATGCGCTGCGCGACGTGAAGACCGGTCTCGGCACCGCGGCCGTCATCGTCATGGACAAGTCGACCGACATCGTCCGCGCCATCGCGCGCCTGTCGCAGTTCTACAAGCATGAGAGCTGCGGCCAGTGCACGCCGTGCCGCGAGGGCATGGGCTGGGTCTGGCGCGTCATGCTGCGCATGTGCGAGGGCCGCGCGACTCTGGAAGAGATCGATACGCTGGAGGAAGTGACCCGCGAGATCGAAGGCCACACCATCTGCGCGCTCGCCGACGGCGGCGTGTGGCCGGTGCAGGGCCTGATCCGCCATTTCCGGCCCGAGATGGAAGCGCGCATCAAGGCGTATCGCAGCGGCAGCGCTGTGCGTCAGGCGGCGGAGTAAGCCATGCCGAAGGTTACAGTCGACGGCGTCGAGGTAGAGGTTCCGGCCGGCAGCTCCGTGCTGCAGGCCTGCGAGCTGGCCGGCGCCGAAATCCCGCGCTTCTGCTACCACGAGCGCCTGTCCATCGCCGGCAACTGCCGCATGTGCCTAGTCGAGGTCGAGAAGTCGCCCAAGCCCGTCGCGTCCTGCGCGATGCCGGCAGCGGAAGGAATGGTTGTGAAGACCGATTCCGAAATGACCCGCAAGGCCCGCAAGGGCGTCATGGAATTCCTGCTGATCAACCATCCGTTGGACTGCCCGATCTGCGATCAGGGCGGCGAGTGCGATCTGCAGGATCAGGCGATGGCCTACGGCATGGATCGCGGCCGTTTCCTCGAGAACAAGCGCGCGGTGGTCGACAAGGATTTTGGCCCGCTGGTGAAGACGTCGATGAACCGCTGCATTCATTGCACGCGCTGCGTCCGCTTCATCACCGAAGTGTCGGGGATCGAGGATCTCGGTGCGACGGGTCGCGGCGAGACTATGGAAATCACCACTTATGTCGAAAAGGCGGTGAGTTCCGAACTGTCCGGCAACATCATCGATCTGTGCCCGGTCGGGGCGCTGACCTCGAAGCCCTACGCCTTCGTCGCGCGGCCGTGGGAACTGAAGAAGACGGAATCGATCGACGTGCTTGATGCGGTTGGTTCGAACATCCGCATCGATGCGCGCCAGCCCGAAGTGCTGCGCATCCTCCCGCGCCTCAATGAGGGCGTGAATGAGGAATGGATTTCCGACAAGACGCGCTTTGCCTATGACGGCCTGAAGCGCCAGCGTCTCGATCGTCCCTATGTCCGTGTCGATGGCCGTCTGCGTCCGGCGACCTGGGCCGAGGCCTTCGATGCCATCAAGCAGAAGCTGCTGGGCACATCGGCCAACCGCGTCGCGGCGATTGCCGGCGATCTTGCCTGTGCTGAGTCCATGGTGGCGCTCAAGGATCTGATGGCGACCATCGGATCGCCGAACCTCGATTGCCGTCAGGACGGCGCGAAGGTCGATCCGACGCAGCGCGCGTCCTATATCTTCAACAGCACCATCGCCGGCGTCGAAAAGGCCGATGCGATCCTGCTGGTCGGCACCAATCCGCGCTGGGAAGCGCCGGTACTGAACGCTCGCATCCGCAAACGCTATCTCACCGGCAAGGTCAAGATCGGCGTGATCGGTCCGCAGGTGAATCTCACCTACAAGTCCGACTATCTCGGCGCCGGTCCGCAGACCCTGTCCGAAGTCGCGTCGGGCAAGCATCCGTTCGCGCAGGTCCTCAAAAACGCCAAGAACCCTATGGTGATCGTGGGGCAGGGCGCGCTCGCCCGTGCCGACGGCGCCGCGGTGCTGGCGGCGGTGCGTCAGCTCGCGACCGAATGCGGCCTGATCAAGGATGGCTGGAACGGCTTCAACGTGCTGCAGCTCGCGGCGGCGCGGGTAGGCGGTCTCGATCTCGGTTTCGTGCCGGGGAATGGCGGGCGCGATGTGCCCGGCATTCTCGATGGCTCCGCAAAGGGCGAGATCGATGTCGTCTATCTGCTGGGCGCCGATGAGATCGACATGAGCCGTCTGGGTAAGGCGTTCGTCATCTACCAGGGGCACCACGGCGATGCCGGCGCGCACCGCGCCGACGTTGTGCTGCCGGGTGCGGCCTACACCGAGAAGAACGGCACCTATATGAACACCGAAGGCCGCGTGCAGCGCGCGCGCCTGGCCGTGTTCCCGCCGGGCGAGGCCCGCGAGGACTGGAAGATCCTGCGTGCGCTGTCCGACGTGCTCGGCAAGAAACTGCCCTATGACAGCCTGCCCCAGGTCCGTCAGCGCCTGATCGCCGTCAACCCGATCTTCGGCAAGCTGAACGAGACACCTGCCCCGGCCGCGTTCGGTAATTTTGGCACGGCAGGGTTGATGACGACCGCGTCGTTCACGAGCCCGATCAAGAATTTCTACATGACCGATCCGATCAGCCGCGCCTCTGAGACGATGGCAAGCTGCAGCGCGACCTTCGGCACCAGCACAGACAAGACCGGCACCCATGGCTGAGTTCCTGAACTTCTACGTGCTGCCCGGCGCGATCATCGTTGCCAAGATCCTGGCGATCGTGGTGCCGCTGCTGGTCGCGGTCGCGTTCCTGACGCTGGCCGAGCGCAAGGTCATCGCGGCGATCCAGCTGCGCAAGGGCCCCAATGTCGTCGGCCCATTCGGCCTGCTGCAGCCGTTCGCCGACGGGCTCAAGCTGCTGATGAAGGAAACGGTGATCCCGAGCGGCGCCAACCGTGTCGTCTTCATCATGGCGCCGATCCTGACCTTCCTCCTGAGCCTGATCGCCTGGGCGGTAATTCCGTTCGGCGAAGGCATCGTCCTTTCCGATCTCAATGTCGGCATTCTCTATCTCTTTGCGATCTCCTCGCTCGGCGTCTATGGCGTCATCATGGCCGGCTGGGCCAGCAATTCGAAATACGCCTTCCTCGGCGCGCTGCGCTCGGCCGCACAGATGGTGTCCTATGAAGTCTCCATCGGCTTCGTGATCATCACGGTGCTGCTCTGCGTCGGTTCGTTGAACATCACCGATATCGTGATGGCGCAGAAGAACATCTGGTTTGCGATCCCCTTGCTGCCGATGTTCGTCATCTTCTTCATTTCGGCGCTGGCCGAAACGAACCGCTCGCCGTTCGACCTGCCGGAAGGTGAGTCGGAAATCGTCGCCGGTTATTTCGTCGAATACTCATCGATGGCCTTCGCCCTGTTCTATCTTGGCGAATACGCGGCGATGATCCTGATGTCTGGCATGACGGCGGTGCTGTTTCTCGGCGGCTGGCTGCCGCCCTTCGACATCGCGCCGTTCAACTGGATTCCCGGACCGATCTGGTTCGCGGGGAAGGTAGCCTTCGTCCTGTTCATGTTCCTGTGGGTCCGCGCGACCCTGCCGCGCTACCGCTACGATCAGCTCATGCGCCTCGGCTGGAAGGTGTTCCTTCCGTTGTCCCTGTTCTGGGTGGTGCTGACGGCGGGTGTGCTTGTGTCCACCGGCTGGTTCCCGCGCGGCTGAGGAGGATAACCATGTCACTACCCGGCGCACGCAGTCTGCTCCTCTCCGAGATCGTCTCGGGGCTGGCGCTCACCCTGAAGTATTTTTTCAAACCGAAGGTCACGCTGAACTATCCCTTCGAGAAGGGCCCGATCAGTCCGCGCTTCCGTGGCGAACATGCGCTGCGGCGCTATGCCAACGGCGAAGAGCGCTGCATCGCGTGCAAACTGTGCGAAGCGGTGTGCCCGGCGCTGGCCATCACCATCGAGGCGGAACCGCGCGATGACGGCAGCCGCCGCACCACGCGCTACGACATCGACATGACGAAGTGCATCTATTGCGGCCTGTGCCAGGAAGCCTGCCCGGTAGATGCGATCGTCGAGGGTCCGAATTTCGAGTTCGCGACGGAGACGCGCGAAGAGCTCATGTACAACAAGGAAAAGCTGCTCGCGAACGGCGACCGCTGGGAGCCGGCGCTGGCCGCACGGCTCGCGGCCGACGCGCCGTATCGCTGAGGGCACGGGGGACGATCAGGGGATCACATGCTGCTGACGGCACTCGCCTTCTACCTCTTTGCCACTATCCTGGTGGCGTCCGCCGTGCTGGTGATCGCGGCGCGGAATCCCGTGCATTCCGTGCTGTTCCTCATCCTTGCGTTCTTCAATGCGGCCGGGCTGTTTGTTCTCCTCGGGGCAGAGTTCCTCGCGATGATTCTGGTCGTCGTCTATGTAGGCGCAGTCGCGGTGCTGTTCCTGTTCGTGGTGATGATGCTGGACGTCGACTTTGTGGCGTTGCGCACCGGATTCCTGCGCTACCTACCGATCGGCGCCCTGGTCGGGCTGATCCTGTTCGGTGAGCTGGCCCTCGTCGGCGGCGCCTGGACTTTCGCTCCGGATGCCGCCGCCGCCGGCGCGCTGCCGATGCCGCCGCCCAACCAGATCCCCAACACCCACGCGCTGGGCCTCATCCTCTATACCGACTATGTCTACGTCTTTCAGATCGCCGGCCTGATCCTGCTGGTAGCCATGATCGGCGCCATCGTTCTGACACTGCGCGATCGTCCGGGTGTGCGCCGTCAGAGCATCTCGGAGCAGGTGTCGCGCCGCGTCGAGGACAGCGTCGCCGTGGTCAAGGTGAAGACCGGGGGAGGGATCTCGTGACCATCGGGCTCGGCCATTACCTGACTGTTTCGGCGATCATCTTCACGCTGGGCATTCTCGGCGTGTTCCTGAACCGCCGGAACATCATCATCATCCTGATGTCGATCGAGCTGATGCTGTTGTCCGTAAACATCAACCTCGTGGCGTTCTCGGCGCAACTCGGCGATCTCGTCGGGCAGGTCTTTGCCCTGACCGTCCTCACCGTCGCCGCCGCCGAGGCCGCGATCGGTCTTGCCATCCTTGTCGTCTATTTCCGCAACCGCGGCTCGATCGCGGTCGACGACGTCAACCTGATGAAGGGCTGAGCCTCCGCGCATGTTCACCTTCGCCGTATTCATGCCGCTGATCGGCTCGATGCTCGCGGGCTTTATCCTGGCGGCGATGCCCGCCGGCCATACTCGCGACCTTGCCTCGCAGATCGTGACCTGTGTCTGCATGGCGATCTCCGCTGTCATCTCGATCTTCATCTTCTCGCAGGTGGCACTGGGTGGTCAGGACCGGATCATCGAACTGTTTCCGTTCATCCATTCCGGTTCGCTGCAGGCGTCCTGGGCGATCAAGCTGGATACGCTGTCCTCGGTGATGCTGCTGGTGGTGACCGTCTGCTCGACTGCCATCCACGTCTATGCCTGCGGCTACATGCACGGCGACAAGTCGATCCCGCGCTTCATGGCCTATCTCAGCCTGTTCACCTTCTGCATGCTGATGCTGGTGACGGCCGACAATTTCGTTCAGATGTTCTTCGGCTGGGAAGGCGTGGGCGTCTGCTCCTACCTGCTGATCGGCTTCTGGTACGACCGCCAGTCTGCCGGCGCCGCTGCGATCAAGGCGTTCGTCGTCAACCGCGTTGGCGATTTCGGCTTCGCGCTCGGTATCTTCGGCGTTTACCAGCTCTTCGGCACCGTTGTATTCGACGAGGTGTTTGCCGCGGTCCCCACGCATGTCGGCGACACCATGCAATTCCTGAGCTGGGAATTCCATGCGCTGACGTTGCTCTGCCTGCTGCTGTTCGTCGGTGCGATGGGCAAGTCGGCGCAGGTGCCGCTGCACACTTGGCTGCCCGACGCGATGGAAGGCCCGACGCCGGTGTCGGCGCTGATCCATGCCGCGACGATGGTGACTGCCGGCGTGTTCATGGTTGCGCGCCTGTCGCCGATGTTTGAATACGCGCCCGATGCGCTCGCCGTCGTGGCGTTCGTCGGCGCCTCGACCGCGCTTTTTGCGGCCTCGGTCGGCCTGGTGCAGAACGACATCAAGCGCGTGATCGCATACTCGACTTGTTCGCAGCTGGGCTACATGTTCTTCGCCTGCGGCGTGTCGGCCTATCCGGCGGCGATATTCCACCTGATGACCCACGCCTTCTTCAAGGCGCTGCTGTTCCTGAGCTCCGGCTCGGTGATCCACGCGATGTCCGGCGAGCAGGACATGCGCAAGATGGGCGGCCTGTGGAACAAGATCCCGGTCACCTACGCGATGATGTGGATCGGCAGCCTGGCGCTGGCCGGTATTCCGTTCTTCGCCGGCTACTATTCCAAGGACATCATTCTCGAATCTGCCTTCGGCGCGCATTCGGCGATCGGCCTGTATGCCTTCTGGCTCGGCATCGCTGCCGCGTTCATGACCGCGTTTTATTCCTGGCGCCTGCTGTTCATGACGTTCCACGGCAAGTCCCGCGCTGATCATCATGTCTACGAGCATGTTCATGAATCGCCGCAGGTGATGCTGATCCCGCTCTATGTGCTGGCGGCCGGTGCGCTGTTTGCCGGCTGGCTGGCTTACGACTACTTCGTCGGCGACAATATGGCTGACTTCTGGCGCGGCTCGATCCTGGTTCTGGCGGAGCACAATTCGATCGAAGCGGCGCATCATTCGCCGCTCTGGGTCAAGCTGGCGCCGCTCGTGGTCGGCATCGTCGGTATTGGCCTAGCCTATGGCATCTATATCCGCGACCCGGCGATTGCGCCGCGTCTTGCCGCGCGGTTCGACGGTCTCTACCGGTTCCTGCTGAACAAGTGGTATTTCGACGAATTGTTCGACGCAATGTTCGTCCGTTCGTCCTTCTGGCTAGGCTTCCGCTTCTGGAAGAAGGGCGACGTGGCCGTGATCGACAATCTTGGTCCAGACGCGCTGGCCTCCAACACGTTGTCGCTGGCCCGCCGCGCCGGGGCGCTTCAGACCGGCTACATCTATCACTATGCGTTTGCGATGCTGATCGGCGTGGTCGCGCTCGTGACCTGGTATCTGGTGACCCGGTGAGAATGTCATGAGCGCAAGCTGGCCCATCCTCTCTCTCGTCACGTTCCTGCCGCTGGTCGGGGCGGGGTTCATTCTGTTCGTGCGTGGAACGCCTGAAGTCGTGGCGCAGAACGCGCGTCACGCCGCGTTGTGGACGTCGCTGATTACTTTCGCCCTCTCGCTCTTCCTGTGGTTCGACTTCGAGGCGGGTACGCCCGACTTCCAGTTTGTCGAGCAGCATGACTGGATCCCGGCGTTCGGGATCAGTTACCACATGGGCGTTGACGGCATCTCGGTGCTGTTCGTCCTGCTGTCGACCTTCCTGACGCCGATCTGCATCCTGGCGAGCTGGGAAGCGATCGAGAACCGCGTCCGCGAATACATGATCGCCTTCCTGGTCCTTGAGACCCTGATGGTGGGCATGTTCTGCGCCCTCGACATGGTTCTCTTCTACATCTTCTTCGAGGGCGTCCTGATCCCGATGTTCCTGATCATCGGCGTCTGGGGTGGCGCGCGGCGCGTCTATTCGGCTTTCAAGTTCTTCCTCTACACGCTGGGGGGCTCGGTGCTGATGCTGCTCGCCATCCTGGCGCTGTATTTCGAGACCGAGACGACCGACATTCCGACGCTGCTGGCGACGCAGCTCCCGTTCAATCTGCAGATCTGGCTGTGGATCGGCTTCTTTGCGTCCTTCGCGGTCAAGGTGCCGATGTGGCCGGTTCATACGTGGCTGCCCGACGCGCATGTCGAGGCGCCGACGGCAGGCTCCGTGATCCTGGCCGGCGTGCTGCTGAAGATGGGCGGTTACGGCTTCCTGCGGTTCTCGCTGCCGATGATGCCCGAAGCGTCGGTGTACTTCACGCCGTTCGTCTATACGCTTTCCATCGTCGCCATCGTCTACACCTCGCTGGTTGCGCTGGTGCAGGAGGACATGAAGAAGCTCATCGCGTACTCCTCGGTCGCGCATATGGGCTTCGTGACTCTCGGCACCTTCACCGGCAACCAGCAGGGCATCGAGGGTGCGCTGTTCACGATGCTGAGCCACGGCGTCGTCTCGGCCGCGCTGTTCCTGATCGTCGGCGTGGTCTATGACCGCATGCACACGCGCGAGATTGCGCGTTACGGCGGCCTCGTCCACCGGATGCCGCTTTATGCCTTCGTCTTTATGATTTTCATGCTGGCCTCGGTCGGTCTGCCGGGCACCAGCGGCTTTGTCGGTGAGTTCCTGGCGCTCGCCGGTGCCTTCCAGTCCAACACTTGGGCAGCGCTCTTCGCCACGACAGGTATCATCCTCGGCGCCACCTACATGCTCTATCTGTACCGCCGGGTGATCTTCGGCGAACTGACCCGTGACGACCTCAAGGACATCCTCGACCTCAACTGGCGGGAAAAGGCGATCTTCGCGCCGATGATCGTCCTTGTGCTGTGGATGGGCATCTATCCCAAGGTCTTCCTCGATGTGTTCGCGCCGTCGGTCCAGCTTCTCGTCACCCGTTATCAGGCCGCGCAGACGATGCCGGCCGCGACCCCGGTGAAGGCGGGCTCATTGGCCGAGCGCCCGGAGATCGCCCGATGAGCGACAATAGCTTCCTGCTCGCGCCGATCATGCCGGAGCTCTTCCTGGCGATTGCCGCCATGGTGCTGTTGCTGGTTGGCGTGTTCCGGTCGGAAGGCACCACCAAGGCGGCGATGGGTCCGGCCGTGGCGGCCAATGCCCGCCTGCTGTCCTGGCTGTGCATCGGTACGCTGGTTGTGGCGGTTCTGCTGGTCGGCGGCGGCTCCGCGGAGCGGATCACTGCCTTCTCCGATATGTTCGTCAGCGATGCCTATTCGGCGTTCGCCAAACTGCTGATCCTGATCGGCTCCGCGCTGACCCTGGCCATCTCTATCGACTACAACGAGCGGCAGGAGATGGGCCGCTTCGAGTATGCGATCCTGATCCTCTTCGCGACCATCGGCATGATGCTGATGGTGTCCGCGAATAACCTCATCTCGCTCTATATCGGCCTGGAGTTGCAGAGTCTGTCGCTCTATGTGATTGCCTCTTTCCGGCGCGACAACCTCATGTCGACGGAAGCGGGCTTGAAATATTTCGTACTCGGTGCGCTGGCGTCAGGGATGCTGCTGTATGGCTCGTCGCTGATCTACGGCTTTGCCGGCACCACGTCGTTTCCGGCACTCGCGGCCATCGTCGCCGACCAGGCCGGCGATCCGCCGCTGGGTCTGCTGTTCGGTCTCGTCTTCGTCGTTGCGGCGCTGGCCTTCAAGATTTCGGCCGCCCCGTTCCATATGTGGACACCGGACGTCTATCAGGGCGCGCCCACGCCGGTGACGGCGTTTTTCTCCGTCGCTCCCAAGGTTGCGGCGATCGCGCTGCTGGTCCGGGTTCTGATCGAGCCGTTCGGCGCGCTGGCCGGACAGTGGCAGCAGATCGTGATCGTGGTTTCGGTTTTGTCGATGCTGCTGGGCGCTTTCGCGGCCATCAACCAGAACAACATCAAGCGACTGATGGCTTACAGCTCGATCGGTCATGTCGGGTATGCGCTGATCGGCCTTGCCTCCGCTGATGAGACCGGCGTGCGCGGCGTGCTGGTCTATATGGCGATTTACGTGTTCATGAGTATCGCGACATTCGGTGTGATTCTCTCCATGCGTCGCGACGGGCAGATGATCGAAGACATTCCCTCGCTCGCCGGCCTGGCCAAGACGCGGCCGATGCTGGCTGCGGCGCTCGCCATCTGCATGTTCTCGATGTCGGGCATTCCGCCGCTCGCCGGCTTTTTCGGCAAGCTGTATGTCTTCCTCGCCGCGGTGACGGCGGGGCTGTACGTGCTGGCGGTGATTGGCGTGCTGAGTAGCGTGGTGGCCGCGTTCTACTACTTGCGCATCATCAAGATCATGTATTTCGATGAGCCGACCGGCGTATTCGACGGCCCGGTCGATCCCAAGACCGGGATTGTCCTGACCGCGTGCAGCCTGTTCACGCTGCTGTTCTTCATCTATCCGGCGCCGCTGATCGGGGCTGCCAGCGTCGCCGCCGCCGCCTTGTTTGGCGGCTGAGCGTTCCATGACCGCCGTGCCGGTGCTGCCGCCGGCCTATGCGCTGGTGGCGCTCGATACGGTCGACAGCACCAATGAGGAAGCCAAGCGCCGCGCGCGCGCGGGCGCCGAGGACGGCACCCTGATCTGGGCGCGCGAACAGACGGCGGGACGCGGCCGGGACGGCCGGACCTGGGTCTCGCCGCCCGGCAATCTCTATCTCTCTTTGGTGTTGCGCCCGGACTGCCCCCCGGTACGCGCGGCGGAACTCAGCTTCGTGGCGGCCGTCTCGCTGGGCGCTGCGTTGGGCGAACTGCTGCCACCGATGGTGCCGCTCAACTACAAATGGCCCAATGACGTCCTGGTCGGCGAGCGTAAGGTCGCCGGTATCCTGCTGGAGACGGAAGGGTCGGCCGGCGCCGGCGAACCTCTGGACTGGCTGGTGCTCGGCATGGGGGTGAACATCGCCACCTATCCCAAGGATGCCGAATTCCCCGCCACCTCGCTTCGCGAGGAAGGAGCCGACGACGTCACGGTCGAGACCCTGCTGGAGGTTTTTGCACGCAATTTTCTGGACGGGGTGAACCGCTGGCTCGATAGCGGGTTCGCGCCGGTGCGGGCGATCTGGAAGGAGCGGGCACTGGGCGTCGGCCGGAAAATCCGTGTGCGGTTGCCCAACGAGACGCTTCGGGGCAAATTCATCGATCTCGACGCCGATGGTGCGTTGCTGCTGGAGCCCGAGAAGGGCACCGGCACGCGCCGCATCACTGCCGGCGACGTCTTTTTCGGGTGAGGCCGACTTGCTTCTCGTCATCAATTCCAACAACACCAATACCGTCTTCGGCGTGTTCAGCGGCGAGGACAAGCGGGCG
This sequence comes from Alphaproteobacteria bacterium, assembly GCA_965279355.1. Taxonomy (GTDB): domain Bacteria; phylum Pseudomonadota; class Alphaproteobacteria; order CACIAM-22H2; family CACIAM-22H2. Next base: position 4,608,496 of record OZ257155.1, read on the forward strand.
ACGTGGCGCATCTCCACCGAGCCGCGGCGCACCGCCGACGAATACGCTGTGTGGCTTACGCACCTGATGGCGCTCGAAGGGTTGAGCTTTGCCGATATCGATGGCGTGGTTCTCTCGAACGTGGTGCCGCAGGCGAGTTTCAATCTGACCTCGCTCTGCAAGCGTTACTTCAAAGGCGACCCGCTGATTGTCGGCGGTCCCGGCGTGAAGCTCGGTTTCGAGATCAAGATCGACCGGCCGGAAGAAGCTGGGGCCGACCGCCTCGCCAACGCCGCCGCGGCGCGCAAGCGCTACAAGATGCCCGGCATCGTGATCGATCTCGGCACGGCGACGACCTTCGATGTCATCGACGAGGACGGGAACTATTGCGGCGGCGCCATCTCGCCCGGGATCAATCTCGCTTTCGAGGCGTTGTATATGGGCGCGGCGAAGCTGCCGCGGATCGAAATTCGCCGGCCGGACAAGGTGGTCGGCCGCACCACGATCGGCGCCATGCAGTCGGGAATTTTCTGGGGGTATATAGGCCTGATCGAGGGCCTGACCTCGCGCATCGAGGCGGAGTGGGGCCGCAAGATGACGGTGATCGGCACCGGCGGTCTGGTGCCGCTGATCGCAGAATCCGCGACGTGCCTGCAGCACGTCGATCTCGACCTGACGCTGCGGGGGCTCGTCGACATCTACCATCTGAATCGTTGATGAACGGGCGCTCATGAACGATCGCAGAAGCGGGCAGGGGACGCCCGATCTTCACTTCCTGCCGCTTGGCGGGTCCGGTGAGATCGGCATGAACCTCAATCTCTATGAGTATGGCGGCAAGTGGCTGATGGTCGATCTCGGCGTCAGCTTCAACAGCGTAGAGCTGCCCGGGGTCGAGGTCGTGATGCCGGACCCGGCCTTTATCGTCGAGCGCCGCCGCAACCTTCTTGGCATCGTGCTGACCCACGCGCATGAGGATCATCAGGGCGCCGTGCAGTATCTCTGGCCGCAGCTGCGCTGCCCGATCTGGGCGACGCCATTCACCGCCGCCTTCCTGCGCCGCAAGCTGACCGAAGTCGATTTCGCGCACGAGATCGAGATCAACGAGGTGCCGCTCGGCGGCAAATTCACCATCGGGCCGTTCGAACTTGAAATGGTGACCCTGACCCATTCGATCCCGGAGCCCAACGGCCTGATGGTGCGGACGCCGGCGGGCACGGTGTTTCATACCGGCGACTGGAAGATCGATGCCGAGCCGCTGGTCGGCGATGTCACCGACGAGGCGCGGCTGCGCCAGGTCGGGAACGATGGTGTGCTGGCGATGATCGGCGATTCGACCAACGCGATGCGGCCCGGTGAATCGGGCTCGGAAGCGGGGGTGCGCGCGGCACTAATCGAGCTGTTTGGAAAATATGAAGGGCGGATCGCGGTCGCCTGCTTTGCCTCCAATGTCGCCCGCCTGGAATCCATCGCCGTTGCGGCGAAGCATCATGGACGGCATGTGGCGCTGGTCGGCCGGTCGCTCTGGCGCATTCACGACACCGCCAAGGAAACCGGTTACCTGCAAGGCCTGCCGCCGTTTGTCGACGAGCGCGATGCAGGGTTCCTGCCGCGCGACAAGGTGGTGATGATCTGCACCGGCAGCCAGGGCGAGCCGCGCGCGGCGCTGGCCCGCGTCGCCGCCGATCAGCATCCGCATGTGGTGCTGGAAAAGGGCGACGTCGTCATCTTCTCATCGCGCTCCATCCCCGGGAACGAGCGCGAGATCCTGCGGCTCCAGAACAGTCTGGCCCGTCTTGGCGTCTCGATCATCACGGACGAGATCGATCCCCGCGTCCATGTCTCCGGCCACCCGGCCCGCGATGAACTGGCGCGCATGTATCAATGGGTGCGGCCCCGCATCGCCATTCCGGTGCATGGTGAGGAACGACACATGCAGGCGCATGCTGAACTCGCTTTGTCCTGTCAGGTGCAGTACGCGCTGGTGCCGGAAAATGGCACGCTGATCCGGCTGGGACAGGACGGGCCCGAGATTGTCGATCGCGTGCATGCGGGCCGACTTGCTGCGGACGGGCGCCGCCTGCTGCCGCTGGATGGCGCGGTCCTGCGGAGCCGGACCCGGCTGATGTGGAACGGTGCGGTGATCGCCACGGTGGTCCTCGACCGCAAGGGCCGGCTTGCCGTGCCGCCGAAAATCTCGGCGCCGGGGCTGCTCGATCCGGAAGGTGACGTGGAATTCGCAGCGGAGATCGTGGCTGCCGTTGAAGAAGGCGTTTCGCGCGCAAAACGCGATACCACCGACGAAAAGGTCGAGGAATCCGTCCGCCGGGCCATTCGCGCGACGATCCGGGGCCGTCGGGACGGACGGTCGGTGATCGACGTCCATCTGGTGCGGGTCTAAACTGCGCTCATGATCGGCAGGCTCAATCATGTGGCGATCGTGGTGCCGGACCTTGCGGCGGCATCGCAGGTCTATCGCTCGACTCTCGGTGCCAACGTATCGGCGCCGGTCGACCTGCCGTCGCATGGCGTCACGACCGTATTCGTCGAGCTGCCCAACACAAAGATCGAGCTGCTGCACCCGCTGGGGGACGGCTCGCCGATCGGCAAGTTCCTGGCCGATCACCCGTCGGGCGGCCTGCATCACATCTGCTACGAGGTGGATGATATCTTCGCGGCGCGCGAGAAGCTGAAGGCGGACGGCGCGCGGGTGCTGGGCGACGGAGAGCCGAAGACGGGTGCCCATGGCAAGCCTGTGCTGTTCCTGCATCCCAAGGATTTCTGCGGTACCCTGATTGAAATCGAGCAGGTCTGATGACGATTGGAACCGGTATTGCGGTTTATGTGGTGATCTGGTGGCTGGTGCTGTTCACCGTGCTGCCGTGGGGCACGCATGCCGTGGAGAATCCCGAGCCGGGCCATGCGACGAGCGCGCCCGCGAGGCCCCGGATTGCCCTTAAATTTGCGATTACGACCGGTATTGCCACGGTGGTCTTTCTGATCTTCCTGTGGATCCAGCAATCCGGTCTGATCCAGTTCGGCCCGTCCTGACGGATCGCCGATGTCCGGCTATTGCAAGGTCGCGCCCGGCCATCCCCTGCACGGGCCTTATCACGACACGGAATACGGCGTTCCCATCGCCGATGACGACGCGCTGTTCGAACGACTGATCCTTGAGATCAACCAGGCCGGTCTCAGCTGGCTGCTGATGCTCCAGAAGCGGGCGAGCTTTCGCAAAGCTTTCCGGGACTTCTCGGTGAAGAAGGTTGCCAGATTCACAGACAGGGATCGCGCCCGCCTGCTCGTCGATCCGGGGATCATCCGCAATCGCCTGAAGGTCGATGCGGCCATCGAGAACGCAAAACGCATCGAGGCCATCGCCAGGGAGCATGGGTCCTTCGCCGCCTGGATCGCGGCGCATCATCCGCGCCCGAAAGCGGAATGGATCAAGCTGTTCAAGAAGACGTTCAAGTTCACAGGCGGCGAGATCGTCGGTGAGTTTCTGATGAGCATCGGCTACCTGCCGGGCTGCCATCACGAGGACTGCCCCGCCTACAAGCGGATCGCTCGGATAAAGCCACCTTGGATGCAGGCCAAAGGCTTCAGATTTTGAAGTCCGGCGCGCATGGGAACATGACCAATTAATTTTACCGATGCGCGGGCGCGGGCGATAGTGGCGGCATGTCTTCGCCGTTCCGGGATTCCTGGCTGATCACGCTCTGCGCCTCGCGCGCTTTGTCGGCGCTGGTATTCGTGACCTATGCGGCGACCCTGCCGGTGGTAGCAGCCGAATGGCACATGAGCGGCACGGAAGCGGGAGCGATCGCCTCTGTGTTCCAAGCGGCTTACGCGGTGTCGCTGCTGGCGTTCTCATGGCTGGCGCAACGGGTTGGGGCGCGGAGCGTGCTGCTGCATAGCAGCGTGCTGATTGCCCTCGCCGGCTGCCTGTTCGCGGGCTTCGCGCGGGACTTCCTCTCAGCGTTTCTCCTGTATGGGCTGGTCGGTATTTCGCTAGGGGGCAACTACACCACCGCGATCATGCTGATCGCCGACCGTTACGAGCCGGCTCGCCGGGGCTCGGCAATGGGCGCGCTGCTCGCCAGCACCTCGATGGGCTACGCGGCCGGGTTGCTGGTGAGCGGCTTCGCATTGCCCATTGGCGGTTACATTGCGGCGTTCTGGGCGACGGCCGCAGGACCGGTCATCGGCGCGGTTCTGCTGTTCATTGTGCTGCGGGACACGCCCAACATCATCCATCCGCCGGTCCCTGGCGGGAAGTTCACCGGGGCCGTGCTGGGCAACAAGACCGCCATGCGCCTCACCGTCGGCTACACGTTCCATGCGTGGGAGCTGCTGGGGATGTGGGCGTGGACCCCGGCCTTTCTCGCTGCCTGCCTTGCTTTCTCCGGCTCGGGTTCCGCGACGGCGGCGGAGATCGGCGCCTATCTCACCGGCGCCCTGCATGTGGCCGGAGTCGTCGCGTCTCTGACCATGGGCCGTCTGTCCGACCGGCTGGGGCGCCGGGCGGTCCTGCTGGCGATGGCGACGCTGGGCATGCTGTGCTCCTTCACCTTCGGCTGGCAGATCGGTGGGCCGATTGCTGTCCTGGTCGTGCTGGCGCTGGTCTACGGGTTTACGGCCCTGGGCGACTCGGCTGTCCTGTCGACGGCTTTCACCGAAGCGGTTCCGCCCGCCTATCTGGGCACTGGGCTTGCCCTGCGCTCGCTGCTGGGCTTCGGGGCGGGGGCTGTCTCGCCGCTGGTGTTCGGGATGGTGCTCGATGCCACCAACGTTGCGGGATCGCCGGCGACGGTCTGGGGATGGGCATTTGTGTCGCTGGGCGTGGGCGGCCTGATCGCCACCATTGCGGCCTTCGGATTGCCGCGGACCCGCTGAAGGGCACCGGGGGTGGGTGAATCCAGCCCCAGAAACAGCAAACCCGGATCGGGTTACCGATCCGGGTCGCCATCGCATCTCCCTAAACTTGGTCCGTGCCAGTGGTTCCGGCTTATTCCTTATTCATTCGTATTTTTTCTTACGGGCGGGAGAGTACCCACAGTGTGGGACAGAGTCACGTAAGTTTTTATCAACTCATAGGCATACGAATGAAATTTTATTACCCACTCAGGCTGCTCCGAAATACGCGTATTTGCCGAGGAATAGCGCGGCCAGAATGATCACCGGCCAGCCCAACTCGCTCATTTTCCCGGCGAGGATCTTCGCCGCGGCATAAGCGATGAAGCCGAAGGCGATGCCGTGGGCGATGGAGTAGGTCAGCGGCATGATGACCATCGTCAGCACACCCGGCGCGTACTCCGTGACGTCTTCCCAGTCGATCTCGGTGATGCCACGGGCCATCAGGCAGGCCACAAACAGCAGGGCCGGGGCGGTCGCATAGGCCGGGATCATCCCCGCCAGCGGCGAGAAGAACAGCGCCACCAGGAACAGCGCCGCGACCACCAGGGCCGTCAGGCCTGTCCGGCCGCCGGCTTTCACGCCGGCCGCGCTTTCGATGTAGCTGGTCGTGTTCGAGGTGCCGAGCAGCGAGCCGATCAGGCTGGCCGACGAATCGGCCAGCATCGCCTGGCGCAGGCGGGGCAGCTTGCCCTCCGGCGTCAGCAGGCCCGCCCGGTGCGCCACGCCGACCAGCGTGCCCGCCGTGTCGAACAGGTCGACGAAGACCAGTGTGACGATGATGGTCAGGAGCAGGGCGAAGCCGACCTTGGTGAGGCCCGCGATGTCGAGCTTCAGGAACGTGGGCTCCAGGCTCGGTGGGGCCGAGGCGATGCCGCCATAGGGCGTGACGCCGAAGGCAACGCCCAGCGCCGTGGTGATCAGGATGGCGATGACGATGGCGCCCGGGACACGTCGCGCATCCAGCGCCAGCATGACGACGAAACCGATAGCCGCGAGGATGACTCCCGGTGCGTTGAGATTGCCGATGGTCACCAGCGTGGCCGCGTGATCGACCACCACCCCGGCATTTTCCAGCGCGATGATGGCGAGGAAGAAACCGATGCCGGCGGAGATCGAGAGCTTCAGTGTTTTCGGGATCGCGTCGAAGATCCACTCGCGCACCGGCAGTACGCTCAGGATGATGTTGATGACGGCTGAAATGAAGACGGCGCCCAGCGCCATCTCCCAGCTCAGGCCCATGCCTTTGACAAGGCCGAAGGAGAAGAAGGCGTTGAGGCCCATGCCGGGGGCCAGCGCGATCGGATATCTGGCGTAAAGCGCCATGATCGCGGTGCTGATCGCGGCGGCCAGGCAGGTCGCGACGAACACCGCACCCTTATCCATCCCCGAAACCGCCAGGATCGAAGGATTGACGAAGATGATGTAGGCCATGGTGAGGAAGGTCGTGAGGCCTGCCAGCACCTCGGTGCGGACGGTCGTGCCGTTTTCACGGAGCCGGAAATAACTCTCAAGCATCGATGTATCCCCCTGCTTGGGCGGCGTTCCGAGTCGGGTGCCGCGATATCCCGGCAAAATGGTAAACGGAACAAGGCACCGCCGTTAGCCGTTTTTGCCGAAAGCGGGGTATACTGTGGCATGCGCTCAATTCTGATGTTGACCGGGATCGCAGCCGTTTTTTCGGCCTCGGCGGCCTGTGCCCAGGCGGTCACGGTGACGGACCGCGAGTGCCGCCAGCTCGTCGAGCACGTCGCCTCGCAGGACGTGAATTTCAAACCCGGTGTCGACGTCTACGGGCGGCCGGTCGCGCCGGCCAATACGATGACCTCGCCGATCATCACGGCGCCGCAGAATTTCACCTTCGACGTGGGCGTCGATCTCAAGCGCTTCGGCATCCCTCAGACTTCGCCGATCTTCCAGCCGACGGTCGGGGTCGGGAAGGTTACCGTCGAGGACGGCGGCCGGCGGGTCCTGTTCAACGGCCAGCCGCTCGGCGGCAGCGAACAGAGCGCGCTCGCCGAACTGTGCAAGCAGCGCGCGGCAGCTCCCAAACGGTAGCTCTCCCGCGCGGCTTTGCAAAACCCCGCTCTCCCCCTAAAGTCCGCCGCCTGCCCCTAAAGTCGGTTGCCCGCGTTCGAGGTCCTATGCGTCTGTCCCAGTTCTTCCTGCCGGTTCTGCGTGAAAATCCCAGCGAGGCGCAGATCGTTTCGCATCGCTTGATGCTGCGGGCGGGCATGATCCGCCAGTCGGCAGCGGGCATCTATTCATGGCTGCCGCTGGGCCATCGCGTGCTCAAGAAGGTCGAGCAGATCGTCCGCGAGGAGCAGGACCGCGCTGGCGCGCAGGAACTGTTGATGCCGACCATCCAGCCGGCTGAGCTGTGGAAAGAGTCCGGCCGCTACGAGGATTACGGCAAGGAGATGCTGCGCATCATCGACCGTCACGAGCGCGAGATGCTCTACGGCCCGACCAACGAAGAGCTGATCACCGATATCTTCCGGACCTACCTCAAGAGCTATCGCGACCTTCCGAAGATCCTCTATCACATTCAATGGAAATTCCGCGACGAGGTGCGTCCGCGCTTCGGTGTGATGCGCGGTCGCGAGTTCCTGATGAAGGATTCCTATTCCTTCGATCTCGATCCGGCTGCCGCGCGGCATTCCTACAACAAGATGTTCATCGCCTATCTGCGCACGTTTGCCCGTCTGGGATTGAAGGCGGTGCCGATGCGCGCCGATACCGGCCCGATCGGCGGCGATCTCAGCCACGAGTTCCATATCCTGGCCGAAACAGGCGAAAGCGCGGTTTTCGTGCACAAGGATCTGCTGGAGGCCGACTGGTCGAAGGCGGAGACTGATTACGAGGACGTTGCCGGCCTGCAAAAGGCGGTGGATTCCTTCACCTCGATCTACGCGGCGGCGGAGGAAAAGCACGATCCGGCGATGGCTGAGAAACTTGGCGACAAGCTGATCTCGGCGCGCGGCATTGAAGTCGGTCATATCTTCAATTTCGGAACCAAATACTCGGCGCCGATGAAGGCGAATGTGGTGGGCCCCAAAGGCGAAGCCATCACTGTCGAGATGGGCTCCTACGGCATCGGCGTATCGCGCCTGGTCGGTGGAATCATTGAGGCGAGCCATGATGCCAGCGGCATCATCTGGCCGGACAGCGTGGCGCCGTTCGATATCGGCCTGGTCAACCTGCGCGCCGGCGACGCCAAGTGCGATGCGGCCTGTAACGATCTCTACACCAAGCTGCGCGCGGCAGGTAAAGACGTGCTTTATGACGACCGCACGGAAAGTGCAGGTGCCAAGTTCGCGACCATGGACCTGATCGGTCTGCCCTGGCAGGCGGTGATCGGTCCGCGCGGCGTTGCCGCCGGCAAAATAGAACTCAAGCGGCGCGCTACGGGTGAAAAAGAAGAACTGTCGTTTGACGAAGCGCTGAACAGGCTCACCGCAAAGCCCTGAAGGCTTGTGTCGCCTTTCTGCTTTTAGCTGGCGAATAGTGCGCGTCCGGCGCGCACGATCCGCTGGAGGTCCCTGTGCCACTTTGTCCCCAAGGGGCCGGCATGGACCCGCGAAAGCTGGGCGTAGCGCGCTTCGGGCAATGACGCAGCGATGCGCGCGCGCAGCGCATCGAGGTTATAGGCATCGCGCCCGGGTGCCAGGCTGACCGGCACAATGCTACCGGGGCTGAGCGCAAGTTCCCCTGCTATCGCTTCCACCGAATCCCTGATGGAACGAGCCTTGGGCCGTTTGGCAGCGACGATATCGTAAGGCGGTTCCCATTCGGCAAAGGGCCTTAGCTGGTCGATATGCGTGGCAACGCACAGGAGCGGCGGCCTGTTGAGTTCCGGTCGCGCGGCAAACCACTCGCGAAATGCTTTCAGCCCCTGCGCGTCGGTTTCGCGGGCCGCCTGTGTGACGGCGATTGTCCACAGCACGATGTCGGCGCGGCGCGCTTCCTCGCCCAAAGCCGCGATGGCGGCCGGCGAGAGATCGAGACCAGGAGCATCGACAAACACGAACGCGCCACCGTCGGGATCGGTGGCTTCGAACGCGCGAAATCCGGGCGGACCGGGCAGCGGCGTGACCGGGGCCAGGATGTCGCTGGCCAGTGCGTTGAGCAGACTCGATTTGCCGGCGTTGGTCTGACCCGCGATCAGCACGCGCAAGGGAGGCGCTGTGTCGTTTGCTGCGGCTGCGTCGGCGCGCGCAGTCATTGCAGCGACACGATCAAGCTCGGCGGCGTCGTGACGCAGCCGTCCTGAATAAAGATCGATGGCTGCCTTGCCGACCTCGATCACCAGAAGCTGCGTCAGCCGGCGCTGGAGCCGAAGCTTGCCCGCATCCCAGGCGGCATCGAAAACCAGTCGCCGCACCTCGCCCAGGGCGGCACTTGCAGGATTGATGACCGGACGCACCACGCGATAGAGGTCGTAGATATCCTGTCCAAGCTGAACCAGCGGGGCGGCGTCGCCGATGACCTGATGCGCGCTTCGCATCTGCGCCAGCGTCAGCCGGTCAGCGAGCGGTACCATTTCGAGCACGGCCTGTCGCAGGCGTGCGGATACACGATGCACCAACAGGAGCCCTTCGGGCATGGTGAAGGCAGCGAGCGGATTGTCGTCCTCCGGCCGATAGTGCCGGGCAACCTGTTCGACTGTCCGTCGCGCGAGCGCGAACGCTTCGTCGGCATCGGTCAGCGAGAGCGGCTCGATTGTCTCGGCAAAGCTTCGCACTTTTTCGAACGCGGCGCGCTCGCGTTCCGGCCAGTCGGCTTCCGGCGTCGCCAGTTCGGCGAGTTCGGCTTTCTGTCGCGGGCGGCGCCAGCGCAACACGTAGAGCCCAGACGGCATCGCTGCGAGCAGACACAGCGCGAAAAACCACAAGCCGTGGCCCTGTTCCCACAGCCACAAGGCACCCAGCGGGATCAGCAGCAGCGGCGGCAATAGAAGCAGCGCGGCGGCAGCAATCTCGCGGCGACGGAGGCGGAGCGAACGGTGCGCCATCACGCCCCGCCGTCGCGCGGGCTGCGGAAGATTGCCAGCGCGTCGCGCAGGCCCCTGGCATAGGCTTCCTTCACCGCGAGGTCGCTTGGCCTTTCTCCGGCCTGCCGCGCGGTGAGATAGACTCGAGCCGCCAAACCCAGCGCATAGGTGAACGCAAAACTTGCCGCAGCCGCGGCGGCGGCTCCGGCCGTCTGGCCATAAACCGGGACCAGCTTGATAAGCTGGCGTATACCGAAGCTCACCCCGTAATTTGCCACGGCCGCGGTGCCGATTCCGCCAAGGAAGCCGAGAACATCCGCGCGGCCCCAGGCGACATCGTAACGCCGGGCGAGCGCGTGCAGCATCGCGCCCTGCACCCCCGTCACTGCAATTGCGCCAACCGCGGGAACCACATCGCTCGCCGCGGCGGCGAATGCATATCCGACGATCAGCTTGTGCGTGCGCGCGCCGATGCGATCGCCTTCAATGGCCCGCAACGCTGACAGCCGGTTCTGCACCGCCAGGGGCGCCGCCAGTTCGATTGCCGCGAGCAGAGCATCGATCCCGTAATCGGCCGGTGCCAGCCCGTCCTGCGGCTGCGTGAAGTCGAGCGGCACGAACAGGATGCGCGCTGCGCCCGGGAGGCCGGCGAAGAGCGACCGTTGATGCATGAGCGCGCGAGACAGATCCGCAGGCACGCCGGAAAGCCCGGCGTCGGTGCCGACGCCGGTAAATGGGTAGGGCAGCGCATGCGCCGGCGGGTGGGGATAGAGCGCATGCAGCCATGTCTGCGCGACGATCAGCGGCCAGTCGGGGTGACGATCGCGAATGTCGCGCACCGCATCGATCACGGATTGCTGCGCCGGATCGCTGGTGCGCATCACGACAATGAGCAGATGCGCCTTGTCTTCGCACGCCAGCAGATCCTCGGTCGGATCATAACCAGTTTCACCAAGGCCGCGCGTGTCCAGAAAGCGCAGCAGAGGCGCCTCTGACGGGAAATCGAAGACGGCGGCGGTGCGCGTCATTGGGCGAAAGCCTTCGCCGATCTCGGCCGCACTGGCGCCGGTCAGCCGCTGGACGATTGACGACTTGCCGCTTTGCACTTTTCCGAGCAGCCAGATCACGGGAGCGCCGGCTGTCGCGGCGTCACGCGCCGACGTCGGCTCTGTATCGGCGACCGCGCCAGCGGCGACCGCGTCCGGAGAGCCCACGGCGCTTGTGCGCTCGACGATCGAACGCCACCAGGTCAACGGATTGAGACGACGGATGCTCATGCCTTGGTGGATGTTTCCGCTGGTCGGTCGAAAGGGAAGAATCCTGCAGGGCTTCTGTTTTTTAAGGGTGAAATGAGCCGCTTCTGTGGCGCTTGTGCCGTTCACTAACATAGGCGCTACCGGCGGAAAAAGAACAGGACCGGGAGGAAAATGGCGATGCTGGCGGGGAGGATGCCTATGGCAGCTTGGCTGCGAGCTCTCATTTCTGGTCGCTTGGAGAGCAGGGAATGCCTTATGCTCAGGCAAGCTGCGGAATGTTCTTCAACCGCAATCGCTCAACAATTACAGATGAATTCATGCCCTCCAAGACAAATACCTCTCAGCGGTCAAAAAGCGGCTATCGTGTCGTCAACGATTCAATGGAATCCCGCGGGGCGCATCAGGACCCCAAGCGCCACCTCTATGTCATTACGGAGAATGCCGGATACTTGGCGGCCATCACGACGCGGCTGATCGAACGCGATTTCGATCGCCGATTCAAGAAGCATGGATCCTCATTCGGTCAATGGCCCATTCTCATTCACCTCTGGGCCAAGGACGGCCAGACCCAGCGTGAGCTGTGCCGGCGGGTCGTCGTCGAGGAGGCTACGATGACAAATACATTGAATCGCATGGTGAAGGCCGGACTGGTCGAGCGGCGACAGGCACCCGAAGATCGCCGCCAGCAGCAGATATTTCTCACGCGGAGTGCCCTTCGTCTCCGGGATAAGATGGTTGCGGAAGCTCTTGCCTCAAACGAGGTCGCGCTCAAAGGCGTTTCGGCACGTGATCGCGCGACACTCCGTAGGGTCCTGGCGCGCATTGTCGTCAACCTCAGGGAACAGCCCAGCATCGCCCCATCCTTTTCGTCCAGAGGATAGGAGCGGTGCTGAGCTCTTGGTTCAGTTCCAGATCTCCTGGCTAACCTTGACGATGAGATCAAGTTTCCGCCGCTCATCGTCGATTGAAAAATCAGTTCCGAATACATTAGTGGAAAAGCCGCATTGCGGGCAAAGACCGAGTTGCTCCAGCGGTAGGTAGTTTGACGCTTCGTCGATTCTCTTTTTCAAGGAATCGGACGTCTCCAGTTCCCTGACTTTCGTGGAAACGATACCGAGATAGGCGGTCTTACCCTTGGGAAAGTAGCGAAGCGGCGAGAAGCCGCCGGCGCGGCTGGTATCGTATTCGAGCAGATAACCGTCGACATCGAGACGGCCAAACACGGCTTCTGCGACAGGATCGTAGCCGCCTTCGCCGCCCCAGAAAGCATTCATGTTCCCACGGCACATGTGCATGAGGAGGGTCATGTCTTTGGGCCGGCCGGCAATCGCTTCATTGATCAGCCAGATATAGGTTTCAATGAGAACCTTTGGATCCTCGCCCCGCAACAGGGAGAACTTTTGATGACGAGGGTCGCATAGGAGAGGAATCATGCACTCATCGATCTGGAGAACCTTGCAGCCCGCCTCGGCCAGTGCGTGGATCTCGGCACGATAGGCTGCGATCAGATCGTCCCAGAACTCGGCGATGTTGTCGTAAATTTCCGGGACGAATTCCTGATTGCGCAGGAAGTGGATGATCGTTGGTGCCGGAATCGTAACCTTCGGTATGCGCTGGGTGGCTGACTTCAGAAACTTGAACGGCTCGGACAGGATGCTGCCTTTCCATTTGAGCCGCTCCGTGAGCGTCACGCCGGGTGCCGGGCGCCTTTCACCGCCGGCATTCGTGAAGGAAACTGCGGTTTTGCCGTTATAGGTGACTTTGGGGCCGAGCGAGATCGCGAAATCCGTCCACCAGCTGCGGCGCCGGAATTCGCCGTCCGTGACCAGCGGGAGACCGCAGCTTTCCTGAAGAGCGACGACATCCCGGACCGCCTGATCTTCGACCGCGCGCAACGCGGCGTTGTCATGGGCCCCAAGATTATGATCGGCGTCCTGCGCCCCGAGATAGCGATTGCGCGCTTCCTGAAGCCCCGCCGGCCGCAGAAGGCTTCCAACATGATCTACATGAGGCAGGGGATGGATCGACATTGCATTACTCCTAGTTGGTAAAGTTAATAATTAGTATGCTAAGTAAATAGACGATAAATATGCCTTGCCCATGAAGACGACGTGAATCTTCTGCCAGTCCTTAGGGGTTTCGCTGCCGGGCTATTTCCAGCGGGTTCTCATCAGGATGAACGTAACTAGGATTCCCAGGCTGAGCGAAAGTGCCAGAATCAGGAATGCGTCCGAGAATTCACCGGTTCTGGCTCGGATAACACCAATCATTGGCGGCGCAACAAATCCGGCAATGCCCCCGAGAGAATTGATGATCGCGTAACCCGCCGCCGCTCCGTCATCGGCCAGCATGGCGTTTGGTCCGTTCCAGAAGACGGCGATGGCGCTTAACATCCCGGCGGCGGCCACTGTAACGAAGGCGAGGGTAACAAAAGTACTGTCTGCCAGCCCGGCACCGGCGAGACCGATGGCGCCAACCAGCAATGCAGTGACGAGATGCCATCGGCGTTCGCCGGTCCTGTCGGAATGTTGTGCGAAAAACTGCATTGCAATGGCGCCGAAGAGAAAGGGGGTTGCGGCAGCAAAGCCGATCGCGACGGTCGACAGGTCGGACATCTGCCTGATCATCTGCGGCAACCATATGGTTACGCCCAGAAATCCGCATCCCACGAAGAACAGGATGCCGGAAAAGGCCAGCACGACGGGACTTTTAAGCGCCCGGACAAGGCTGTTGATTCCGTGCTCGGCGGCCTTTTCCCTTTCCGCCTGCAGTGTGGCGGAAAGCCACTGCCGCTGTTCCGCCGACAGCCATTTTACGCTGTCGGGGCTGCCGGGCAGATACACATACGCAAGGATGCCGGCTACCACGGTCGCGCCACCCTGCAGCAGAAACATCCATTGCCAGCCTCGTAGCGCGAGGACTCCGTCGAACGTGAGGATGCCGGCCGATACAGGTGGGCCCAGAATGAGCGCCACGGCGACGGCAGACCACATCCGTGCGATGGCCTTCGAAAGTTCTGCCCGCGGATACCAAATCGACAGGTAGAAGATAACACCCGGGATCCAGCCAGCCTCAGCAACGCCAATGAGAAAGCGGACGACGTAGAGGGAAAGAGGAGTGTCGACGAACATCATCGCCATGGTCATGAAGCCCCAGGTAATGGCAATTCGGGCCAACCAGATTCGAGCTCCGACACGCCGCAGGATCATGTTGCTGGGCACTTCAAAAAGAATATAGCCGGTGTAAAGAATACCGGCCCCCAGCCCGAATACCTGCGGCACGAAACCAAGGTCCTGATTCATCTGCAATGCCGCGAAGCCGATGTTTACGCGGTCGAGAAAGTTGAAAAAGAACAACACGAAGACCAGCGGGATTATCCGCCATGTCACAGCGCTCATGGTCGATCGTGCGATGTGATCGGTCGTTGGTTCGTCTACGGTTATGTGGTTCATCTGCTTCCCCCATAATTTGGCTGCGCCTGCTTTTTTGGCGATTTTTCGTGACCCGGCTGCCACTGAAGGGCAGGTCGGATGGGTCGACAGCTAATACTTAGTATGCTAAGTAGAAACTTGTGCCGGCTTTCGGGCCTTGTCAAGCGGGAGAGTCCAGTCTGTCGCTATGAATTTTGGAAACTTAGCCGGCTATGTATGCGGCGGAGACGAATAGGAGAGATTAAATGGTCGATTTTGTCCTGGTTCATGGCGCCTGGCATGGGGCGTGGTGTTGGCGCCGCCTTGAGCCGCTGTTGGCTGCAAAGGGGCATCGCGCCTGGACGCCGACGCTTACGGGGCAGGGTGCGAGCGTTCACCTGGCAACATCTTCGGTCGGCCTAGCAACCCATGTGGTCGACATCGAAAACACGATCCGGAGCGAGGAACTAAACGACATTGTTCTTGTCGGCCACAGCTACGCGGGCATCGTCGCGAGCGTGGTTGCGTGCAGGATGCCTGAGCGCATTCGGCGGCTCGTCTATCTTGATGCGTTCGTGCCGAGTCCAGATCGAAGCCTTTTCGATCTTGTCTCGCCGGAAGAGCGGGACCAACTTCGTCTAATGGCTGCTAGCGGGGCACAACCATGGCTGCTACCGCCATTTCCGCCGGCTGGCTACGGCGTCATGGACTCCGGAGCCGCAGCGTGGCTGTCGCGTCAGCTTACGCCTATGACGATTGCCTGTTTCGAAGATGTGGTGCGTTTCGATGAGGCGCGCCTGTTGGCTCTTCCCCGCACCTATGTCCACGCGTCACGATCCGAGCGGGATCGGTTTGAGCGTTTCGCGGCGCCGTTCCGGAAGCAGGGCGCACCATCCTATTTCGAGATTCCGAGCGGACACGACATGATGATTACTCATGCAGCTGAAACCGCCCATATTCTTGATGCGGTGGCTGGCTAGAAACGGGACCGAAAGAAGAGTTATCTCTTAAACAGCACGTAGAAGATCTGCGGCCGTTTCGGCCGATGGATGTGGGAGGAAATATGACAAACAGTGCCGAACTTACAAAGGGGATGGACCAGCGTCTGTCGACACTGGAGGCCCTGTACGAGGAGGCGGATCGCCTGCGCGTCACACCGGGCTGGATCCCGCGCGACAAGCCGATCCTTTGGCCGCAGCCGAAATCGGAGTTCGTGCCCTGCCAGTGGCGATATGCGGAGGTGAAGGAGGCGCTGGCCGCCGCCGGCTCTCTGGTCGATGTGGCGCTGGCCGAACGGCGCAATCTCGTGCTGCGCAATCCTATTCCCGGCAACGGCTTTGCGACCACGCGGACGCTGGTCTGCGCCTATCAGATGATTATGCCGGGGGAAGTGGCGCCGTCACACAAGCACTCCTCGCATGCGCTGCGGGTGATCCTGGAATCGAAGGGATCGTTCTCGGTCGTGAATGGCGAGAAAACGCCAATGGAAAGCGGGGATGTCGTGCTGACGCCGGGAAACTTCTGGCACGGCCATGGCCACGACGGCGACGAACCGGCCTACTGGTTCGACGGTCTCGACGTGCCGCTGACGCATCTGCTGGAGCCGATGTTCTTCCAGGAGCATCCGGACAAGTATGAAAAGATCGCGACCGTCGCCACGGCGTCGCCGTTCCGCTTCTCACGCAACTCAATCGCTGCGGAACTCGATAAAGCGAAGCCCGCGGCTGACGGCCGTCACGGCGCGCGGATCAGGCTGGCCGCGCCGGATATGCCGCCCATGAGCCTCGCCGTGGAGAGACTGCCGTCCGGCATGAAGCGGACCGCGCTGCGTTCAACCGCCAACCGGATATTCGTGGTGATGGAAGGAGCGGGTGAATCGACGGTCGGCAACGAGCGTTTCAGCTGGCGTTTCGGCGATACGCTGACGGTTCCGTGCTGGACCCGTTTCGAGCATCACGCGACCAGCGATGCGACATTGTTCGAGATGTCGGACGAAGCGCTGATGCGGTTCGCCGGTTACTACCGGGAAGAAATCGGCTAGCGCCTAACGCCGCCTGCAGGCTGCGCTGATCTCGCTGACCTGCGTGCAGAACAGGTCCGGTGACACAACGAAGCCGGGTTCGACACCCGGGTTACGGCGGGCCCGCATGCCATTGGAGAAATTGACCCAGCCCGCCGATCCCATCTGGGACGTGATGCCGTTGCTGAACAGCAGCCGACCATCGCGCGCCGGTTGGACCTTGACCGGGTCCTTCCCTTTGGGCGTGAGAATCATGCCCCGCGTCTGACCGTCTTCGATGGCGACGACGCCATTGGTGCAGGCGACCGACTTGTCCGTCTTGAGGTCACAGGAGGCCGGTACCGGGCTTCCGGTGATCACCAGCGCGTAAATCAGGACTTCGATCGGGGCCAGCGCCATGGGGCATTCCAGATGCGATTCGCCGAACCGAGTTTAAACCTGAATGCCGATCCGGGGCAGCAGCCACAAGGTGAGGGCGTAGAGGCCCATAGTCACTACACAGGCAATCAGGAGGGCCAGCCAGAATGTCACGCCGCCCCGCAGCATGGTGGGCAGGACCAGAAACATCGGCAGCGACGGCAGGACAAACCAGAATGTCGCTTCGGCATGCGCGGCAATGCGCTCCACGTCACCGGTATCCCGCCAGAGCCAGATCATGCCGAGGACGGACACCAGCGGAAGCGAGGCGATCAACCCACCTAAGCCCGGACTGCGCCGCGCGATCTCCGAAACGATCAGGACGATCACACCGGACAGTGCGGCTTTGACGATCAGATAGGTCATCGGGATGTGTGCTCCTAGCGCAGCGGCTCGACGCTTTTCAAAGTGAACGCGCCGTCGACCTTTTCCGTCTCGAAGCGGACCTTGTCGCCGACCTTGAACTGGTCGAGCATCTTGGGATCGGGTACGCGGAAGACCATCGTCATCGCCGGCATGTCGAGATTGGGCAACGGGCCATGGCGGATCGTCATCTTCTGTGCGGGTTTGTCGATCCGGCGGACTTCGCCTTCGACGATATCGCTCGGCCCGCCTTGCGCGGTGGCGGCGAAGGCGGTCAGCGAAAGGATGGCTCCAAACTGAAGCATGAAGAACGTGCGTCTCATGTGAACCTCCTCAATGCGAATGCGCGGCGCCGCGGACGGTCACCTTGCCGATCATGCCGGCCTCGAAATGGCCGGGTTCAAGGCAGGCGAAATCGACAGTTCCGGCGTGCGTGAACTGCCAGACCAGCTGGCCGGTCTTGCCGGGCGCGACCGAGACCGCATTGGGTTCTTCATCATGCTCCATTTCCGGGTGCTTCTGCATGAGCTCTGCGTGTTCCTTGAGCTCCTGCTGCGTGCCGAGCACCAGCTCGTGCTTGATCTTGCCGCTGTTCTTGACGACGAAGCGGATGGTTTCGCCCTGGCGGACGGCAATGCCCGACGGTTGAAAACGCATCTGGTCGTTCATCGTCACCTGTACCGTGCGCGAGACTTTTTTCGGGTCGCCCGGCTGGCCGATCCCGGCCTCATGCCCGTGATCGTGCTGGCCGGCGGCGAAGGCGGCGGATGACGCCAGGGCAAAAAGTAAGGCGGTGCCGAGGGTACGCAGGGAACGCATGGTGTGATCTCCCAATGACTGTTTCATTTCAGGATTTCCATTCATAGGCGACGGTGCCGGGCGGATGTTTGTACCAGCCGGGATCGGCGTAGCTGTTGCGGGCAAGGCCTTCGCGGACCTTCAGAACCGTGAACATCCCGCCCATTTCAATGGGACCGAACGGACCCTGGCCGCTCATCATCGGCAGCGTGTTGTCAGGAAGCGGCATTTCCATCTCTCCCATATCCGCCATCCCGCGTTCGCCCATCACCATGTAGTCGGGGATCAGGTTGATGATCCGTTTCGCCACGCCGCGATGGTCCACGCCGATCATCGTCGGCACGTCGTGTCCCATCGCATTCATGGTGTGATGCGATTTGTGGCAGTGGAAGGCCCAGTCGCCGGGCTCGTTCGCGACGAACTCGAAGGCGCGCATCGCGCCGACCGGCATGTCCACCGTGACTTCCGGCCAGCGCGCGCCGGGCGGCACCCAGCCGCCATCGGTGCAGGTGACCTGGAAATCGTAGCCGTGCAGGTGGATCGGGTGATTGGTCATGGTGAGATTTCCCATGCGCACCCGCACCCGGTCGCCCCGCCGCACGACCAACGGGTCGATGCCGGGGAAGACCCGGCTGTTCCAGCTCCACAGATTGAAGTCGGTCATGGTGGCGATCTTGGGTGTGTGACTGCCGGGATCGATGTCGTAGGCGTTGATCAGGAAAACGAAGTCCCGGTCCACGACATGCAGGTTGGGATCGCGGGGATGCACGACAATGAATCCCATGAGGCCCATCGCCATCTGGACCATTTCGTCCGCGTGCGGGTGGTACATGAACGTCCCGCTTTTCTTCATCGTGAACTCGTAGACGAAGGTCTGTCCGGGCTTGATCTGCGGCTGCGAGAGGCCGCCGACGCCATCCATGCCGCTCGGCAGCAGGATTCCGTGCCAGTGGATCGTCGTGTGTTCCGGCAGCTTGTTGGTCACGAAGATGCGCACGCGGTCGCCCTCGACGCATTCGATGGTCGGGCCAGGGCTCTGGCCGTTATAGCCCCAGAGATTGGCCTTCATCCCGGGCGCCAGTTCACGAACCACGGGTTCGGCGATCAGATGGAATTCCTTCCAGCCGTCTTTCATGCGCCAAGGCGACGTCCAGCCATTGAGTGTGACCACCGGGTTGTAGGGACGGCCGTTGGGCGGCGCCAGCGGCTGCTGCGTGCCGGGCAGGGACTGCATCGGCGCCTCGGGAACCGAGGCCATGGACGCCCGGCTGACCGCGGAAGCGCCGACCAGGGCTCCCGATGAGACGAGAAAATCGCGACGACTAACCATTGCCGTATCCTTTTCGAAAAATCAGTGGCCACCGGATGAGGCGGTGGGTGCGGCGATCCGCTGTGCGGATGCACTGGAGGTCATGCCGCCGCCGCCGGTGAGCGCGAGCTGAAGTTCGGCGTCGGCTCCCCAGAACGCGCGCTGGGCCTCGATCGCCGCCATGACACTGCCGATCTGCTCACGGGCGTCAGCCAGCAGTTCGAACACGCCAATCAGCATGCCGTTGTAGCGCAGCAGGTTTTCGTCCGAGATGCGTTTGCGCAGCGGCACGATCTCGTCGCGATAGTGACGCGCGACATCGAAATGCGTCCGATAGGCCGTGTAGGCCTCGCGGACTTCCGAGCGGGCGTTGACCGCGATCTCGGCGACGCGGTTCACGGCCTGCATGTAGAGATGCTCAGCCTTGGCCGTCCGCGCGCCGCCCCAGTCGAAGATCGGCAGCCGGACCTCGATCTCGAATCCCGTCTGCTGCGGCTTTTCAGTCGAGCTGTTACGCAGATAGCTGAGATCGAGAACGTTGATGAACCCGGTGGCGCGGGTAAGACCCAGCGACTTGCTCAGTCCCTCGATCTCGCGCTGCGCCATCTGGATATCCAGGCGTTGCGCGAGCGCCGTTGCTTCTACATCGGGCAGGTCCTTCGCGTTCGCTGGGAGAGCAGGCAAGCGGGACGGCAGCTTGAACGCCGTCTGTTCACCCCATAGTCCCATCTGCCGCGTCAGGCGCTCGCGGGCAGACAGCGCTGCCTGTTTGGCGCGGGCATGCTGGGCCACCGCTTCTGCGTAGAAGACCTGCTCGCGGCTTTCCTGAAGTCGGCCCCAATTGCCGACGCGCGCCATGCGCCGGCCAAGCTCCGCGCTGGCATCCGCCGCCTCACGAACCTGTTCCATGTAGGTCCTGGTTTCCTCGGCGGCGACGGCATCGATATAGGCGCGGCGGGTTTCGGCCGCGACCTTCAGAACCTCGCGTGCCACCTGGACCTTGGTCTGCTCGAAACGCCGCTGTTCGATCTCCATCGCAAACGGCAGGGTGAACAGGCCGATGATGTCGAAGATGAACTTTCGCTCAATCTCGACCTCGCCTTCGCGTCGCAGCCGGGCCAGCGAAAAGCCCGGATTGGCGGGACGGCCGGCCCGGACATAGTCCGCTTCGGCGACGCCAAGCTCCGCATACGACGCCTGGAGGCCGCGATTGTTGAGGAGGGCGATCTGCACCGCGTCATCCGCCGAAAGCGGCGACTTGAGCAGGTCCTGGACCTTCACCTGAACTGTCTCTGCCTCGGCGTCTGATTTGACCCAGCGCACCTCCTTGCCGAGATGGGTGCGGGCCGACGTCTCGGCAACGGCAAAGCCGCCGTCGTCGCTGAAGGATGCGCAACCTCCGAGAAAGAGGAGCGATAGAAGGCCGGCCACTCTTTTGAGCGGTTGACGCGTTTTCAATACAGTCATGGCACGCACTAATGACGGTGGTCGTGTGGAGCTGGGCCGGACGGCGCGGCCGGTACGCCCGAACGTGCTGGCGGGGCTTCTGGTTCGACCTGACCGCGATGGCCGCGCAGACGCGCGGCTTCGTCGTTGACCGCGCGCCAAGGCAGCTGCTCGGCTTCCTCGAAGGCGCGATAGGTCGTGAACACTGATTCATAGGAAACAGCAGGCACCTTTGCCGTCGGGTTCACGGGGTCAGGGCGCGGTGCAGTTTGTGCCGGCACCAAGGATGGCGCGAGCGCCAGCGCCAGACAGGCGCCGGTTGCGAGACAAATACGCATAAAGAACTCCATTCAGCAGCTTGCACCCGGACGATGCGCGGCCGGGAGTCGCGTGCGAACCCGCGGCCGCTCCTGGCCGCGAGTGATCAGTGAATGGAGAGAATGGGCGGCGGCTTGACGAGATCAGGCCGGCCGCCGATGAGGTGCGGCACGTCTGTGGTCGGCTGAGGCCCCCGGAAGATTTCCGAGCGAAGCGTCCATGCGATCTCCTGGGCGGCGACGGCGTTACAGACGCCGCACGCCCCGCAGCTCGATCCCATGTCGTGCGAGCCGGTCTTGCTGCTCTCAGTGGTGCCTTCGTCCTCGACCGCATCATGACAATGCGTATGGCCGGCGAGATCGACGGACGGAGCGTGACTTGTCTGTTCCCCCGCTGCACCCTGCGCAGGAGTAGGATCGGCGGCAGCCGGCATCAGCGCAGCGCCGGCAATACCGCGCAGGCCCATCGCCGACATCATCAGCGTAAGCGCGACAAGCCGCAGGACCGTTTTCAGAGTTTTCATTGCCATGGGAAGTCTGCCGGACATCGTGGGCAGTATCAACCTTCCAGCCCTTGGAAGGTCAAGCGGGAGTAACAATCCTGAGCCGCTTGACCTTCCAGTCTTGGGAAGGTTTAGGGTCCGGGGCATCGGTTCGAAAAGGAAAGCCAATGACCAGCCATAATGCCCACGCACACGACCGTCATCCTGCAGCGACGGACGGCGGTTCTGCCGTGAAAGATCCCGTCTGCGGAATGATGGTGAATCCGGCCACCGCGAAGCACAAGGCCGCGCATGAAGGAAAAGACTACTTTTTCTGCTCGGCGCGCTGCCGCGAGAAGTTCGAGACAAATCCGGCGCAGTACCTCAAGGCAGTGGTGCCGGCCTCATGTTGCGGTGGTCACAAGAAAGAAGCGGGTAGCGGTGCGGCGACCGTGAAGGATCCGGTTTGCGGGATGTTGGTTGATCCGGCGACCGCGAAGCACAAGGCTGCGCATGAGGGAAAAGACTATTTCTTCTGCTCGGCGCGCTGCCGTGAAAAGTTCGAAGCGAATCCCGCGCAATATCTGGGAGATGCAAAACCGGCGGCGCCCGCGATGCCCGCCGGCACCATCTACACCTGTCCCATGCATCCGGAGATCCGGCAGGTCGGGCCGGGGGCGTGTCCGCTCTGCGGCATGGCGCTGGAGCCGGCGATGGTGACGGCTGATGCTGCGCCTAATCCCGAACTCATCGACATGACCCGGCGCTTCTGGGTCGGGCTCGCGCTGTCATTGCCGGTGGTGATCCTCGAAATGGGCGGCCATCTGTTTGATTTCGCGCATACCGTGCCGCCGCATCTGTCCGGCTGGGTTCAGCTTGTGCTCGCCACGCCAGTTGTGTGGTGGGCGGGCTGGCCGTTCTTCGAACGCGGTTGGGCCTCGTTGGTGTCGCGCCATTTCAACATGTTCACACTGATTGCCATGGGCACAGGCGTCGCTTGGCTCTACAGCGTGATTGCGACCGTCATTCCCGATGTTTTTCCGCCTGAATTCCGCGGCATGCATGACGAGGTCGCGGTCTATTTCGAGGCGGCGTCGGTGATCGTGGTGCTGGTCCTGTTGGGGCAGGTTCTGGAACTGCGCGCGCGCGAGCGGACCAGCGGTGCCTTGCGGGCGCTGCTCGACCTCTCGCCGAAAACGGCGCGGCGGATCGGACCGGATGGCGTCGATGCCGAGGTTTCACTCGATCAGGTGCAGATCGGCGATCGCCTGCGGGTCCGTCCCGGCGAAAAGGTCCCGGTCGACGGCGTGGTGGTCGAAGGCCGGAGCAGCATCGATGAGTCGATGGTCACCGGGGAATCGATGCCGGTAACAAAACAGGTAAAGGATGCCGTCATCGGCGCTACCCTGAACCAGAATGGCAGCCTGATCATCCGTGCGGAAAAGGTCGGCAGCGACACGATGCTGGCGCGCATCGTTCAGATGGTGGCTGAAGCGCAGCGCAGCCAGGCACCGATCCAGCGCCTCGCCGATCGCGTGTCCGGCTGGTTCGTGCCGACGGTGATGGGGGTGGCGGTCGTGACGTTCATCGCCTGGTGGTTCTGGGGGCCGGAGCCGTCGTTTGTCTACGGCCTGGTGAACGCGGTCGCGGTACTGATCATTGCCTGTCCCTGTGCGCTCGGTCTTGCGACGCCGATGTCGATCATGGTCGGTGTCGGGCGCGGCGCCTCGGCCGGCGTTCTGATCAAGAATGCCGCGTCGCTGGAGCGCATGGAGAAGGTGGACACGCTGGTCGTGGACAAGACCGGCACACTCACCGAGGGCAAGCCAAAGGTCGTTGCCGTGGTGGCTCAGAGCGGCATCAGCGAACCGGATCTTCTTCGGCTGGCGGCGAGCCTGGAACAGGGCAGCGAACATCCGCTGGCGGACGCCATTGTGGCGGCGGCGCGGGAAGGGCAGCTTCCGCTTGCGCCGGCCAGCGATTTCGACTCACCGACGGGCAAGGGCGTGGTGGGTAATGTAGACGGCCGCTCCGTCGCACTGGGCAACATTATTCTGCTGCGCGATCTCAAGATCGATGCGTCCGCGCTGGAGGCGCGGGCGGACGACTTGCGCCGTGACGGCGCCACCGTGATTTTCGTTGCGGTCGATGGGCGCGCGGCGGGCGTTATTGCCATTGCCGATCCGGTCAAGGCCACGACACCGGATGCTATCCGTGCGTTGCGGCGTGATGGCATCCGCATTGTCATGCTCACCGGCGATAATCGCACGACGGCTGAGGCCGTGGCGCGGCGGCTTGGCATCGACGAGGTCGAGGCCGAGGTGCTGCCGATGGACAAGAGCAACGTCGTGCGCCGTCTGCGCGAGCAGGGCCGGGTGGTCGCCATGGCGGGCGACGGCGTGAACGATGCGCCGGCGCTGGCGGCGGCCGATGTCGGCATCGCGATGGGTACCGGAACGGATGTGGCGATCGAGAGCGCGGGGATCACCCTGCTGAAAGGCGATCTGATGGGGATCGTGCGGGCGCGCCATCTGTCGGTCGCGACGATGAACAACATTCGCCAGAACCTGTTCTTCGCCTTTATCTATAACGCGGCAGGCGTGCCGATTGCGGCCGGTATCCTCTATCCAGTGGTCGGCATTCTGCTGAGTCCGATCTTCGCGGCGGCGGCGATGGCGCTGAGCTCGGTCAGCGTGATCGGCAATGCGCTGCGGCTGCGGATGGTCAGGCTGGACCGTTAGTCGATATAGCGGCCCAGCCGCACCGCCGTCTGGCCGCGGGTCAGGCGGCGGGACGGCATGATGAGGACACAGTCGTCGTACGGCGTCACGACCCGTGTGGAGCCGTCGCGCCCGATCTCGGTGCCGCGCTCGAGGATGACCTCGAGGCCGCGATAATCCTCGACGAAGTTGAAACTGTTCCCGGTGACGGTGACCGCATGCGTCACCTCGATGATCTTCTGGCGCGGCGCCGGCTCCTGCTTGTGGTTGGCCAGGAAGTCGGCGTCCAGCATGTCGAGGGCGGCCAGAAAACGCAGCGAAATGTCTTTCGCGACCTCGGCGCTGGCCGGGTCCTGGTGCTGGCCGCATTCCACGAGCAGCGCGTTCTTCGGGCTCTGCAGATCGCCAAAGCCGCCGTAGTCGCGCATCCGCGTTCCTGCCGCGTGTCCTTCATCGGCGACGATGATCTCCGGTGCGCCGATCTCGCGCGCGAAGTGCTGTCCTTTTTTCAGGGGGCCGCTGAGCATCAGCGGGGGGGAGTCGTTCTGCATCGAATGGAGATCGAGCAGGAAATCCGCGCTGTCGACAATGGGCCGCAATGCGCGGGCCCGGTCCAGTTCCGTGCTGCGCTCCGGACCGTCGAGACGCTCGGGCGACCAGACCCGGTTGAAATCCTCATCCACGAACCGTGAGAAGATCGGGTTGGCGGGATCGAAACGCTGGAATGCGGCCACGTTGGCAAAGGCGAGTGTGAGGCGACCGCGCCGTGGCCGCACCTTTTCACGGAACAGATAGTCGAGGGCGATGGCGCCGCAAAGCTCATTGCCATGCACCAGAGCCGTCAGCAGGACATGCGGTCCGGGTTGGGCGCTGTCGAATGTCGTCACGTAGTCGACGCCGGTATTGCCCTTGTAGGGTGAAATATCCGGCGGTTGCATGCGTTGATTGTGGAGGGCGCCCAATTTTTCGACTGCGCTTACGTCAGAGCGATACGATAGAGGCGCATGGCGTTTTCATGCGCCACTTTTGTTCCAATAGAGTCCGGCAGCGCGTTCACAAAAATCCGGATGTGAGGCGAAGGCGGAGGCAGGACCTGCGCGCCGCCGCTACGGCTTGGAGACTGATGAAAGTAATCGGAGCCGACCACAAACCGTTCGGGAAATGCACCCACCAGATCGATCCACGCCTGATTTGGGCGGGCGCCGGGCTCGAGAAGGCTGTTCGCCGGAACGAGTCCTCCCGGTGGATGAAGAGACAGACTCATGAACAAATTCGGATGAGTGGCAAGCAGCCGGCGCGACAGGTCGACCGTCCAGGTTCCGAGAGTGTCCCGTCCGGCGTGTGCCCAGATGATCCGCGCATTACGATTATGCGCGAGAAGCTTTTCGAAATCGGGGATGTTCGCGGCAAGTGTTTGCGGATTGTTGCCGCCTCGTTCAGCAAGGCGCAAAGGAGGCGGCATATCCTGCGGCACCGGGTCCATATGCAGATCGAGCGGTACGTCGTTCCGCGCGGCGATATCGGCGAGCAGCAACATCAGAGGATGGTTTGCCCGCACGGATTCATAGGGATGTTGGGGGAAGTACGAGACGTGGTGTGCGGTGATCTCGCCGAAACCGACAGCGCCGGCCGCTAGAATGCGTTGCGCTACGGCTTCGAACTCCTGCCGCGTGCTTTCGGAAATTGTCGGTTCATGCCCATGGCGATGGATCATGACGTTGAGCGTTCCGCCGCCGCCGAGAAATCCGAAGCGCTGCGGATAAGCGCGGATCAGTGGCAGGAATGTATCGTAGTCATAGTTGAGGGGCTGGCCCGGCCGCTGTGGCGGCGGCATGACCAGCGCTTTGGCGATACCAAGCCGATCCATGTACTCGACGGCAGGCTGTACAGCATCACGGATCGGGTTTTGCGAGTTCGTGAGGAAGTGAGCGTGTACGTCGATTATTCTGGGCCCACCCTGCGGGATAGGCGGCATCGATCCGGCGCCGCCTGGTCCACCGGGACGTTGCGCGAACGCATTGCTCGTGAGCGCCGCCCCGACAGCGCCGAATCCCAAGCCTAGCACTGCTCTGCGTCCAATCATGACGGCACTCCTCCTCACTTATAAGGTGAGCCGGTCGAATAGCGTTCCACCAGCCGGCGGAGGAAGGTGACGCAGCGGTCAATCTGCTCCAGCGCCACGAACTCGTTGGGCTTGTGCGCCTGCTCGATGTCGCCGGGGCCGCAGATGATGGTCGGGATGCCGGCTTCATTGAACAGGCCGCCTTCGCATCCGAACGCGACCTTGCCGGCGGCTTCGTTGTCGCCGGCGGCCGCCTTGGCGCGCTGGGTGATTTCCGCGTCTTCCTCGGTGCTGAGGCCGGGAAAGCCGGAAATTTCCTCCCAGCTGATGCCCGTTCCGGGCTGCACTCTATTCATGGCCGGGAGTAGCGTGGTTTCGGCAAACCGCCGAACTTCCTCGGCCAGCGGTTTGGGATCGTGGGTTGGCAGGTAGCGGAACTCGAAATCGAACCAGCAATCCTTCGGCACGATGTTGAGCGCCGTGCCGCCGTGAATGAGGCCGGTATGGGCGGTGGTATGCGGAATGTCGAAGTCGGGATCGAACGGCCCCTCCTTCGCCAGCCGGTCGCCCAGCCTGGTGATGTAGGTGATCACCTCGGCCGCGTACTGGATCGCGTTCACGCCGTGTGGTGCCAGCGACGAATGGCATTCATACCCGTGGACGTGACAGCGGTAGCTGACCTTGCCCTTGTGGCCGCGGATCACCTTCATCGATGTCGGCTCGCCGACCACGCAGGCCAGCGGGCGGATTTTCATCCGTTCCAGTTCCGTGATCAGCCGCCGGACGCCAAGACAGCCGACTTCCTCGTCATAAGAGAAGGCGAAATGGATCGGCGTGCGCAGTCTTGCGGCATGAAATTCAGGGGCCAGCGCCAGGGCCACGGCGATGAAGCTTTTCATGTCGCAGGTGCCGCGTCCGAACAGCTTGCCGCCCCGTTCGACGATCCGGAACGGATCGCTGTCCCAGTCCTGGCCGTCGACCGGCACCACGTCGGTATGGCCGGACAGGACCAGGCCCGGCCGGTCGTCCGGGCCGATGGTGGCGAACAGGTTGGCCTTCTTGCCGGTCTCGTCGAAGACCAGGTGCGAGGCGACGCCGATCCGGCGCAGATACTCCCGGACGTAGTCGATGAGCGCGAGGTTGGAATCCCGGCTGGTTGTGTCGAAAGCAACCAGCGCCTTGATGAGATCGACGGCTTCGCTCGACACTGACATTGCGGCGCCGGACTGTTTGGGCAGCCTCAACTATGGCTGATCGGGGACTGCTTCGCCAGTCCCGCCGGACCGGCCGTTCTTGCCAAAGCCGTGCCGTTCGGCGATGCTTTGCGCCTTCCGGCGGAGGGGGCAACAAGGCCGATAACGGTCGTGGGAGCGCCGGAGATCTGACAAGGACATGGCGCGGTATGGTTCGGCTGAGATGGCGCGCGCTTGCGGTTGGGCTGACTGCGGCGCTGGTTTCGGTCGCGGTTTCGGCCCGCGATCTGGCGGCTCAGGATCTGGCGATTGGTTTGGGGACGCCCCCGACCTCGCTCGATCCGCATTTCCACAACTTCACCCCTAACAACAGCATTGCCGTTCACATTTTTGACCGGCTCGTCCACCGCGACGAGCGGCAAAGGTTGATCCCCGGCCTTGCCACGTCATGGCGGGCGGTCGACGAGACGACCTGGGAGTTCACGCTCCGCCAGGGTGTTAAATTTCACGACGGCAGCGAGTTCGACGCCGAGGATGTGGTCGCGACGCTGACCCGTGTCCCCGGCATACCGAACAGCCCGTCCTCGTTCGGACTGTACGTCCGTGGCATCGCCAAGTGGGACATCGTCGATCCCCAGACGATCCGGCTGAAGACGGTGAAGGTCAACCCGACGCTGCCGCTGGATCTCTCGACCATCAACATCATCTCCCGCCGCAATGTCGCGTCGACCACCGGCGACTTCAACCTCGGTCGGGCCGTGAACGGCACTGGGCCATTTCGCTTCGTCGAATATATCTCCGGAGAGAAACTGGTTCTGGCCCGCAACGACGGCTACTGGGGCAGGAAGCCCGATTGGGCGCGGGTCACCTTCGTTATGATTGCCAGTCCCGCGGCGCGCGTTACTGCGCTCACCGCAAACGAGGTGCAGCTCATCGAGCAGGTGCCGTCACCCGATCAGAGCAAGCTCAAGACCGATCCCAATGTCACCCTCGCGCAGACGGTCGGCAGTCGTCTCATCTACCTTGCCGTCGACAGCTTCCGCGATCAGTCGCCCTACACGACCGACAAGGCTGGGGCGGTTCTCCCCAACAATCCGCTGCGCGATCCGCGGGTCCGCCGCGCCCTGTCGAAGGCGATCAACCGGCAGGCGCTGGCGGAGCGGGTGATGGGGGGCTTTGCGGCGCCGGCGGGCGGACTGCTTGCGGAAGGCTTCTTTGGTGCCAGTCCGAAGCTCAAGGCAGAAGCCTTCGATCCCGAAGGGGCGCGGCGCCTGCTGACGGAGGCCGGCTATCCCAACGGGTTCGGTATTACCATTCACGGGCCCAACGACCGTTATGTGAATGACGAAAAGGTCCTGCAGACCATCGGTCCCATGTTCTCCCGCGTCGGGGTCGACACCCGGGTGGTGACGCAGGGTTGGTCCAGCTTCATCAATCAGGCCAGCGCGCCAACCTTTGCATACAGCCTGATGCTGGTCGGCTGGGCGTCGGAGACGGGCGATGCGTCCTCGCCGCTGCGGGCGCTCGTCGCATCGGTTAATCGCGAGGCCGGGTTTGGCGATTCCAACCGGGGCCGATATTCCAACGATAAGGTCGATGCGCTGCTGAATCAGGCGTTATCGGCGGTCGACGCGGCAAAGCGCGAAGCCCTGCTGCAGGAAGCGTCTGAGCTGGCGATTGCGGATCAGGCGGTGATACCTCTCTATTTTCCAGTCAATGTCTGGGCGATGCGCAAAGGCTACAGTTATGCGCCGCGCAGCGATGAATACACGCTGGCGCATTCGGTCCGCCTGGTGAACGGTACGTCGCCGTAAGGAGCGACGATCCATGCCGAAAATCCGTCTCGATCATCTCAAGCGGACGCCGCAATTCGAGGGCGAGGCTGACTATCAGGCGCGGCTGAAAACGCTTCAGACGCGCATGCTTGCCGTACAGCAGGCATATTTCCATGAGAAGCGCCGGGCCCTGATCGTTTTCGAGGGTACGGATGCCGCCGGCAAGGGCGGTGCCATCCGGCGGGTGACCGAACTTCTTGATCCGCGCGGCGTGCGCGTGTGGCCGATCGGTCCGCCGACGCCGGAAGAGCAGGGCAAGCACTATCTCTATCGTTTCTGGGCGAGATTGCCGGAGCCCGGCACGATCGCGATCTTCGATCGGTCGTGGTATGGCCGCGTTCTGGTGGAGCGCGTCGAGGGCGCCACGAAGAAGTCCGACTGGAAACGCGCCTATGACGAGATCAACGCGTTCGAGCGCATGCTGGTCGATGACGGCGCGCGCATCGTCAAAATCTATCTCTCCATCTCACGCGAGGAGCAGATCCAGCGCTTCATCAAGCGGATGGAGGAGCCGACCAAACGGTGGAAGCTGACCGAGGCCGACATTGCCAGTCATCATTGCTGGGACGAATACGTCGGCGCGGCGCACGACATGTTCGACCGGACCTCGACCAAAGGCGCTTCCTGGGTCGCCATAGATGCCGACAAAAAATGGGTCGCCCGTATCCAGGCACTGGAGGCGATTACGCAGGCGTTATCGAAGGGCGTCGGCCTCGAGCCGCCACCGCTCAACCCAAAGGTCGCGCAATGGGCCAGGAAGACGCTGAAGAAGATGATGTCCGAGGCGAAAAAGAAGAAAAGCTAGAATCAGATCGGCGTCCTGTTGCGCGTCCGCCTGCAATTCCATCGGAGGGTATCTCTGCAATGCGTCTGAAAGATCTTGAAGCCTACTGTCTGAATTTCCCCGGCGCGACGATGAACCTCCAGTGGGGTGATCATCACGTCTACAAAGTCGGCAAGAAAATGTTCGTCGTTATTGGAATGGCGAAAGGCAAGTTCAATCGCCTGTCGTTGAAGGCCGGCCCAAGCTTTGAGATCCTGACCGGCGTTCCCGGGATCACGCCCTCGCCCTATATGAAGGCGGCCAAATGGGTGGTTGTGGACAAGATTGACACGCTGCCGGCCGACCAGCTGAAAGGCTATATCGCGCGTTCGCATGCGCAGGTCGTTGCGACCCTGTCGAAGAAGATGCAGGCCGAGCTCGCGGCGGCGCCCGCCGCGAAACCGCAGCCCAGGGCCAAGGCGAAACCCAAGCCCAAGGCCAAGCGCAAGAAGGCGCACGCCTAGGGCTGGAACTGTTCCTTGAGGACGCGTTCCTCGAGGTTATGTTCAGGGTCGAAGAGCAGGGTCAGGCCGACCGTGCGGTCTTCTCTCACTTCGACCCGGGCGACGTCGCGCACTTCCGTGTGATCCGCGGTGGCGCTGACCGGGCGCTTGTCGCGTTCCAGCACTTCGAACGCCACCGTCGCGGTGTGCGGCAGCAGCGCGCCGCGCCAGCGCCGGGGACGAAAGGCGCTGATGGGTGTCAGCGCCTGCAGGTTGGCGCCGAGCGGAATGATCGGACCGTAAGCGGAGAGATTGTAAGCCGTGCTGCCAGCCGGCGTGGAGAGCAGCACGCCGTCGCAGATCAGTTCCGGCAGCCGCTCGACGCCGTCGATCAGGATGCGCAGCTTGGCGGCCTGGCGCAGCTGCCGCAGCAGCGAGACTTCGTTGATCGCCAGTGCACTGCGTTTGGTGCCGCGCACTGTCGTCGCCGTCATGCGCAGCGGATGCAGGCGCACCTTGGCGGCTTTGGCCACGCGCGATTGCAGCCCGGCGATCCGAAAGTCGTTGAGCAAGAATCCGATGCTGCCGCGGTGCATGCCGAAGAACGGCACCTTGAGCTTCAGGTGTTTGTGCAACGTCTGCAGCATGAAGCCGTCGCCGCCAAGCGGCACGATGACGTCGGCGCGCTCCGGCGCCACGTTGCCGTAGCGCTTGGCCAGTGCCTTGCGGGCGGCAAGGGCGGCCGGAATATCGGCGGCCACAAAGGCGATGCGAGTCATGAGCTTAGTATAACCGTAGTCGCGGGGGGCGAAAGGGTCACCATGCTGCCCAGGCCCGGACGATCAGGCTCATGCCGGCACCGATCAGAACCACGCACAGAACCTGCATGAAGCGTTTGCGCGACAGCTTGCCGGACAGCCAGTGCGCCAGCCATGTCCCGACGATCATTGAGGGGACGAGGCATGCCGCCAACAGGATGATGTCCAGATCGGCGTAGACGCCGGCAATCAAAAACAGGACAGCGCGGGTAAAGGTCGCGATGCCGATCAGGGTGAGCTGGGTGCCGCGATAGGCATCGACGTCGTCCAGCCGGCGGCTGAGATAGGCGCCATAGACCGGGCCGCCGGCACCGAACATGCCGCTGAAGATTCCGCCGAGCGGGCCAACCAGGGCAATCCAGGCCTTGCTGATGCGTTCCTTCGGCACCGGCGCGACGAGGGTATAGACGGCAAAGGCGATGACAAAGAGGCCCAGCGCAATGGCCATCACCGTAGTCGGCAGGTTCAGCAGCACGGTGACGCCGACAGCGCTGCCAAGCATCATGAGCGGCGCCAGCCACTTGATCTCATCCTTGTCGATCTTGCGGCTGAGCTTGACGCCGCTGATCGTTGCCGATGCACAGTCGAGCAGCGCCAGCAACGGGACGATGGTCGAGACCGGCATGACATGGGCAAGGATCGGCGCCGCAATCAGTGCCGCGCCAAATCCCGCGATGCCGAAGACGATGTAGGAGAACGCGAGGGTGGGAACGGCGACCGCGAGGGTCGTCCACTCCAGCATGGGATGTACTCGAAAAAAAGCGGCGGCCGGATCAGCCGCCGGTGACGCTCATGTGACGGGGGACAGCGGGGCCGGTATGCCGGCGATCGATGATGAAGTCGTGGCCTTTGGGCTTGCGGCTGATCGCTTCGCGGATCGCCGCTTCAAGATGCTGTGGATCGTCGCTGGCACGCAACGGGCCGCGCAGGTCGGCGGCGTCATCCTGCCCCAGGCACATATAGAGCGTGCCGGTGCAGGTGAGGCGCACGCGATTGCACATCTCGCAGAAATTATGAGTAAGCGGCGTGATCAGGCCCAGGCGGCGGCCGGTTTCCTTGATCACGGAATAACGCGCCGGTCCGCCGGTCTTGTAGTCGGTGTCTTCGAGCGTCCAGCTCTCCGCGATCTTGGCGCGGACCATCGAGATCGGCAGATATTGATCGAGCCGCTGCGGCCCGATATCGCCCATCGGCATGACTTCGATGAAGGTCAGGTCATAACCTTCCTCGCCGCACCACGCGATCATGCGATCGAATTCGTCGTCGTTGAAGTCTTTCAATGCCACAGCGTTGATCTTGATCTCAAGACCCGCGGCTTTGGCAGCCTTCAACCCGTCGAGGACGACCGGCAGCTTGCCCCAGCGGGTGATCGCCGTGAATTTGGCGGCATCCAGCGTGTCCATCGAGACATTGATGCGCCGCACGCCGCAGTCATAGAGGTCGGCTGCGTGCTTGGCGAGTTGGCTCCCGTTCGTCGTGACCGTGAGCTCATCCAGCGCGCCGGTCTTGATGTGACGGCCGAGATTGCGGAACAGGCTCATGATATTGCGGCGGACCAGCGGCTCGCCGCCGGTCATCCGCAGCTTGCGGACGCCCAGATTGACGAAGGCCGAGCACAGCCGGTCCAGCTCCTCGAGCGACAGGATCTCCGCCTTGGGCAGGAACGTCATGTCTTCCGACATGCAGTACACGCAGCGGAAGTCGCAGCGGTCCGTCACCGACACACGCAGATAGCTGACGTGCCGCTGGAACGGATCGATCAGCGGCGCCGGGGCGATGGGCGTGAACGCGGTCATGGGCTAAATCTAGTCATCCCGGGCCCGGAAATCATCCCTTTTGGTAACAGGGGATTAGGGGGCGTTGTAGACGGCCGTATATAGCGCCATTAACCCTGATTTCTCAGGAATCCAGCTTGGTCGGCGGCCCGCCGGGACCCTGCGCGGCCTTGAAGGAGGCGCGCGCCTCCTCGATTTCCCGCTCGCGGACATAATCTTCGGTGGTGCGCGGTACCGGGCGCGACGGGCCGGCGAAGGGATCGATGGCGTTCTCGGTCTGGGCGATCAGGCGGCAGTCTGCGCACATGCGCATGCGATCGACGATCGCCGGGTCCTGATACATCGTGCTGCGACCGGCGAGCTTCTGGATCACCTTTTCGATCGTGCCCTTGGTGCCGAAGGGCTTGCTGCAGCGGATGCAGAGAGCTGGCTCTTCCTCCTTGATCAGCGCCGGCGATTTCGCCTCGGCGGTGAAATTGAGCTGAGGCCGGAGCTGGATCACTTTTTCCGGGCAGGTTGCCTTGCACAAGCCGCACTGCACGCAGGCTTCCTCGATGAAGCGCAGCATGGGCTGGTCGGGATTGTCGATCAGCGCGCCGGTCGGGCAGACGCTGACGCAGGACAGGCAGAGCGTGCAGCCCTCGGCATTCACATCGAGCGTGCCGAACGGAGAGCCCGGTGCCAGCGGCAGGATATCGACCGGCTGCGGCGCCGTTTCATGAAGCTGCCGCAAGGCCAGCATCGTGATGCCGCGCTTGGTGCCCATTGGCAGGAAGCTGCCGGCCTTGGGCGGCATCAGCACCGGATCGCCGTAGAGCGTGGCCTCGATGGCATCGGGATCCACGTCGTCCAGAACCGATACGCGGTTCGTTCCATAACCGAGACCCGACAATGCCGTTTCCGCCAGCCCAATCTGCGTTGCCAGCCCCGCCAGTTCGTCGCGATGGCGCGGATCGACCAGCAGCCGGACCTGCGAGGCGCCGTAGGCGAGGGCGACGGCGAAGAAATCGAACCCGACCTGGGTGACCGAATTGACGCGGAAGGGAATAACGCGCGCGGGCAGGCCGCGGCCATGGCGGGCCATCGCCGCGAGGATCTCTTCGCCGTGCGGGCCGTCATGCACCAGGATCACCGGCGCCGTGCCGCCTGATTTCGCATAGGTCGACAGCACGATCCGCAGCCGTTCGAGCAGCAGATCGCGGGTTGGCATGGCATAGCTCGCGGCGCCGGTTGGGCAGACGCTGGCGCAGCTGCCGCAGCCGGCGCAGACATAGGCGTCGATCTCGACATAGTCGCCGGCCGGTTTGATGGCGTCGGTCGGACAGACATCGAGGCAGCGCGTGCAGCCGGTCTTCTTGTTGCGGCTGTGCGCGCAGAGCGACTGGTTATACGCGACGTAGAGCGGCTTCTCGAATTCGCCGACCGTTTCGACGAGTTCGAACAGGACACGCTGTACGGCGGCGGGGTCTTTGGGGTCGGCGCGGAAATATCCGTCGCGCTTTTCATGCGCGGGAAACATCGGCGTCCCGCCGGTGAGGTCGAGAATCAGATCGCAGGTCGATGAGGCGCCATCGCGCGGGGCCTCGAATTGCAGAACCCCCCGGGATGACGGCAGCGAGGGCGCGTAGCCATTGACGACGACCTCGAACGCGCCGAGATGGCCTTTGGCTGCGGCGACGGAGCCGATGAAGATCGGCACATCGGCCATGCGCGGCGGTACGATGTCGCCCGGCTTGTTCAGCAGGACCGTGCAGTCGAGCCGGTCGGCAATCTGCTGGGCCGCGTCGATCGCGACATCGTCACGGCCGTAGATCAGCGTGACGCCGGATGATTTGAGGGTAATGGCGGGCGGGCCCGGAACATCCAGCGCCGCCTCGGCCAGCAGTGCCGCGATCTTCGGCATCGCCGCAGCGCCTTCGGCAGACCAGCCGGCATGCTCACGGATATTCACAAAGCGCAGATCGGTATCGACGCCGCCTTCGGCTCGCACCTCGGTGAAGAGCGGCGCTTCCTGCGTGCAGGCGACGATGACGGGCGTGTCGCCGGTAACGGCTGTTTCGAAATTGCCGAGCTGGGTCCGGCAGAGCAGCGTGTTGATATCGAGCTTGCCGGTTGCGCCGGCGGCGACGCACATCTTCGTCAGCGCGGCGCCGTCGAGCGGCATCGTGCCGTTGCAGTCGCAAACGAGCAGCGTCTTGTCCTTGAGGCGCAAATCAGTCTCCCAGACCCCGACCATAGCCCTGCGACGGCTGCGAATCACCCCTGATTTTGGACATCGCGGTCGAGACGCCTGTCATGACCGCCGCTATACTCGCGCCATGCCGACCGATCAGAAGGATTCGCTCGACGCGCCGCGCGATCTCATGAGCACGCGCGAGGTGGCGGAGTATCTCCGCATCAAGGAACGCAAGGTTTACGACCTGCTGCGCGCCAAGCAGATTCCGTGCACGCGCGTCGGCGGAAAGTGGCTGTTCCCGCGCCGGCTGATCGACGACTGGGTGGCCGGCAATACGGATTATGGCGGCATCGCGCGCGGTCCGCGCTCGGCCTCCATCGTCGCCGGCAGCCACGATCCGCTGCTGGACTGGGCCTTGCGGGAATCCCGCAGCGGTTTCGCGCTGCAGACCGGCGGCAGCCTCGACGGGCTGAAGCGGCTGGCCGCGGGAGAGGCGACGGTCGCGGGCATGCATATCTTCGATCGCGCCACGCAGAGCTATAACGTCGAGGCGGTGCGGGACATTCTGCCGCGCGACGTCGTTCTGCTGCGCTGGGCGTTGCGCGAGCAGGGGCTGATCTTCCGGTCAGGCGAGCGCAAGCAGACGCGCAGCCTGAAGGATGTGGCAAAGAGCCGGGCGCGGCTGATGATGCGGCAGGAAGAATCCGGTGGTCATGTGCTGCTGGTGTCTTTATTGGAGCAGGACGGGCTGAAACTGTCCGATATCGCGCGGGTAAAGCAGCCGGCGCTGAACGAAACCGATCTCGGTCATGCGATTGCCGATGGCAAGGCCGATGTCGGCCTCGGACTGTATTCGGTGGCCAGGCAGTTCCGCCTGGAGTTTCTGCCGTTGCAGCAGGAGCGTTTCGATCTGGCGGTGCGGCATCGCGACTATTTCGAGCTGCCGATGCAGAAGCTGATGGCGTTCGCGCGGACACCTGAATTTGCCGAGCGCGCGCTGGAACTGGGCGGATACGACATCAAGGGGTTGGGTGAGGTGATTTACAATGGCGAATGACGGAGCCGCCGCCGTCGAGCGGGCAGTGGAGCATCATAAGGCGGGCCGCCTCGACGATGCCGCCATGGAATACGAAGCCGCCCTGATGGCCGATCCCGACAACGCACGCGCGTCGCACTATCTGGGAGTCCTGAAGCTGCAGGCCGGGCGCACGGCGCAGGCTGTCGATCTGCTGGCGCGCGCCGCCGCCGCCCAGCCGGATGTGGCGGAGGTCCGCAACAATTATGGGGTGAGCCTGCGCGAGCAGGGACGCAACGGGGAGGCCGCGACGGAATTCACCGCCGCTCTCGCCATCCGTCCCGATATGTTTGATGCCCGCAACAACCTCGCCGATATCCTGCTGCTGCTGGGCAACACGACGGGCGCTCTGGAACATGCGGCGGCCGCCCATCGCCTCAATCCCAATCATCTCGAACCGCTGCTGACCGAAGCGAACGCCTATCTGCTGCGCCGCGATCCGGATGCGGCGCTGCGCAGCATCGCGAAGGCGCGGGCCATCGACCCGGAAAACGATCGCGCGGTGGCGCTGTATCGCGCCGCGATCAGTCGGGTCGTGCAGCCCTGGCACTTTCCGATGATGAACGATACGGCCCGCAACGACGCCTACGAGGCGGCGATCAAGCGCGCGGTGACACCGGATGCGCTGGTGCTCGATATCGGCACCGGCGCCGGACTGCTGTCCATGATGTCGGCGCGCGCCGGTGCCAAACAGGTGGTGACCTGCGAGATGACGGTGCCTGTCGCCGCCAAGGCGCAGCAGATCGTCGATCGCAACGGGTTTGCCGGCAGGATCGCCGTGCACGCCCGGCGATCGAGCGACCTCACCGTCGGGCGGGAGCTTCCGGAACGCGCCGATATTCTGGTGTCGGAGATTTTCGACAGCGACCTGCTGGGTGAAGGCATCCTGGCCAGCCTTGAGGATGCGCATGCGCGCCTGATCAAGCCGGGGGCGAAGATCATCCCGCAGGCGGCATCGGCGATGGTGGCGCTGGCGGGCGGCGACAAGCTGGCGGAGATGGTGATGGTCGACAAGGCCGCAGGCTTCGATGTCGGGGCCTTCAACGAATACATGCCTGAGCGCTTCGCGTTCGATGGCAACCGCTTTCCCTTCGATTTCATGTCCGCGCCGATTGCGGCCCTCAGCTTCGATTTCCGGCAGACGCGCTACCCGCGTGCCGAGCGGCTGGTCGATGCAAGGGTGACGAAGTCCGGGCTTTGCCTGGGCGTCGTGCAGTGGCTTTGGATTCAACTCGATGACGAGGCGACGTTCGAAAACCCGCCGGGCCGTCCGCTGGACGCACCGACCGGCTGGATCCACGCGCTTTACACCTTTGCGCCGCCGATGGAGGTGCAAGAGGGGCAGACCGTGCGGTTCGTCGCCGGGCACTCGCGCAACTTCCCGTATTTCCGTCTCGCGGATGTGATCTAGGAGAGGGCTACGTAGAAGTCCTTAAGGGGTTTACCGAAATTTAAGACGGACGGTGCACGTTCTAAATTCGAGGTCGCTGCTGAAAAAAACCGAACCGGAGAGAGACGATGCGTAACCGGACTGTTGCCGCCGCCAAGCCCCAGTATCAGCCGCTCACCATGACGGCGACCCTGGCGCTGCTCAGCCTCGCCACGCAGATCGTGGTTCTCTGGTACCTCTTCTCCTAATTTCCGACCGACGGCACGCAAACCGGCCTGCCCTGCGGGCCGACATCCGCGATCTGGACGTCGATCCCGTACAGCGTCCGCAAATTTTCGCTGGTGATGGTTTCGCGCGGTGTGCCCAT
This sequence comes from Alphaproteobacteria bacterium, assembly GCA_965279355.1. Classification (GTDB taxonomy): domain Bacteria; phylum Pseudomonadota; class Alphaproteobacteria; order CACIAM-22H2; family CACIAM-22H2. The sequence continues at coordinate 4,646,874 of OZ257155.1, forward strand.
CGCGGCCAGCCGTCCGTCGTGGATCAGGATGACCCGATCGGCGCAGAGGAACGCGTGATCGGGATCGTGGCTGGAAAACAGGATGCCGATGCCCTGGCCGGCCAGCGCCTTGATCCGTTCCAGCACCCGGACCTGATTGCCGAAGTCGAGATTGGCGGTCGGCTCATCCATCACAATCAGATGTGATTCCTGCGCCAGCGCCCGGGCGACCAGCGTCAACTGACGCTCACCGCCGCTGATCTGGGTATAGATGCGGTCGGCCAGATGCGCGATGCGCAGGGTGTCGAGCGCTTCTTCGGCAACGGCGCGGTCGCGGGACGAGGGCACGGCAAACAGGCCGAGATGCGCGGTGCGCCCCATCAGCACGACATCGCGAACCGTGAACGGGAAATATCCGGCATGCGCCTGCGGCACGTAGCCCGCGCGCTGCGCCATCGCGCGGCGCGACAGCGTGCCGATGTCGGTTCCATCGATCGCGACGGATCCGCCATGCGGGCGGAGCAGACCCAGCAGGGTGCGGAACAGGGTGGTCTTGCCGCCGCCGTTGGGTCCCAGCACGCAGACGACGTCGCCACCGCTTATGCTGAAGGACACGTCCCGGCCGACATCCCGGCCGGGATAGCCGAAGGCGAGATTGCGGACGTCGAGCCTCATTGCCAGCCCCGGCGCATGCTGGTCAGCAACCAGATAAAGAAAGGCGTGCCGAGCAGGGCGGTGAGCACGCCAAGCGGAATTTCGATGGACGCGGCCGTGCGGGCGATCGTGTCGACGATCAGCAGGAAGGCCGCGCCCAGCAGGATGGAGCAGGGCAGCAGACGGCCGAACTCGGGACCGACCAGCAGGCGCGCAATATGCGGGATCAGCAGGCCGACCCAGCCGACGATGCCGGAGATGGAAACGGCGGCGGCTGTCATCAGGGTCGCGGCGGTGATGATCAGGGCGCGCATTCGGCCGGTGCTGACGCCGAGGGCCCGCGCTTCTTCGTCGTCGAGCGACAGCAGGTTCATTCGCCAGCGCAGCAGATAGAGCGGCACAAGGCCGAGCAGGATCGGCAGCACTACCGACCAAACATCGTCCGGATTGGTCGAGGCGAGGCTACCGAGCAGCCAGAAGGTAATGGCCGGCAGCTGGTTGTAGGGATCGGCGACATATTTCAGGACGGCCACGCCGGCTCCAAACAGCGCGCCGACCGCCACGCCCGCCAGCACCAGGCCCAGGATCGGATCATGCCCGCGTGTCGCAAGGCCGATGCCGTAGACGACCGCGACCGCGACCAGTCCGAAGCCGAAGGACATTCCCTGGATCGCAAGCACCGGCAGCGACAGGAAGATGCCAAGCGCAGCACCCAAAGCTGCGCCTGACGAGACGCCGAGAATATCGGGCGAGACGAGCGGATTGCGGAACAGGCCCTGATACGCGGTGCCGGCGGCGGCCAGCGCCGCGCCGACCAGAGCCTCCGCCGCAATGCGCGGTCCACGAATGCGCAGCACGACGGCTTCGGTGCTGGCGGAAAGGTCGTGCGTCTGGCCGGTTAGGGCGGCCCAGAGGATGGTCGCCACATCGCCCGGCGTAACCGGAAACTTGCCGATGGCGAAGGCCGCAACCGCGGCAACGATGAGCACGATGCCGGCGCCGGCAGTCCACAGGAAGGCGGCGGAATATTTCATGCCGCGATGTTATGGGCGCTGGACGCCGGCATTGCGCAACAGAAGGTTGAGTTGAGCATTGGTCGGCGTCTGATGATAGAAGCGCGTGTAGAAGCCGCGCACATCGCGGCGCAGGTCGCCGTCGAACTCCTGCGGATACAGGATGGCCGTCAGCCAGAGCAGGCCGATCAGACGGTTTACCGAAGGCGGGGAGTCGACCCAGCCGAACGGCAGGACCGGCGAGAGGAAGACGCGGCGGTTACGCACCGCGGCGACGCCGCGCCAGGACGGATCGGCGGCAACGTCGCGATGGAAATTCTCATCGAAGGTGACGATCGTATCCGGGTTCCAGGCGAGGATCTGTTCCAGCGACACCGTCGCAAGGCCGCCTTTGCCGAGCGCTTCTCCCGCCACGTTGATCGCGCCGACCCGCTCGATGCTCTCGACATTGATCGAGCCGGTGAGGCCCGTGTTCAGCCCTTTGGGGCCGCGCGCGTAATAGACGCGGGGACGGCGGTTTGTCGGAACGCGGGCAAGGATCGCGTCGACCCGTTGCAGGATGGCGCGCGTTGCGGCGATCAGTTCGGTGGCGCGTTGCTGGATGCCGAGCAGGACGCCGAGCCGCTCATAGGCGGCTTCTATGGCGGGGAAATTACCGTCGATGAGTACATACGGAACACCGGTCTGCTCCTGCACGCGATCCGCCAGCGATGTGAAGGTCGGCGCTACCGCGCCATAGTCAAAGACAAGATCCGGCTTTACCGCGAGCACGACTTCGACATTTGCCGTATTGCCGCGGCCCGTCAGACGGCCAAGTCCCGGCAGCGTTCCGTAGCGCGCGGGCACGAACGCCTGTTCCGCCGGGCTGAAGGCGCTGGTCCATCCGATCAGGGTGTCTGGTGCCAGCGTGTAGAGCAGGATAGCGGCGGGTGGCCCGGCGGCAAATACGCGCTGCACCCGCGCCGGAACCGCGACGTTGCGTCCGGCGGAATCGATAAACATCCGCCGGTCGTTGGCTTGTCCGAAGGCGGGCAGGGTCTGCGTTGCCAATGCCGCGCCGCCAAGTGCGGCGAAATGGCGACGCGTCAGCTTCATGGCGAGCTACTTGCCAACGATGACGTCGGAGGCCTTGATGATCGCGTAGGCGGTATCGCCCTTCTTCAGCTTGAGGTCCTTCGCCGCCTCATTGGTGATCGATGCCGTGACGATGGAGCCACCGCCGACGTCGATCTTCACATGCGCGGTGGTTGCGCCGATGACGACGCTCTTCACCTTGCCCTTGAGGACGTTGCGCGCACTGAGCTTCATGGTGCCTCGCTTTCGAAAATGCCCCACCCCGCCATCCCTTTTACAGGAAAGCGGGGTGGGGTTCAGCTACCCGTCACTGGGAGGTTGACGGGCGTGAAGCCGTGGCGTTCTAGGATCTTCTGGCCGGCTGGCGACAGGATGTAGAGCACCAGTCGCGAAGCTGCCGGACGTGCGTCGCCGATCAGGGTGAGTCCATAGTCGGCGCCAACCGTGAGAGTATCTGGTAACGCGATCATTTTCAGAGATGGCACTTCGGCGATCGCCTGCACCGCATTGGTACAGTAAGTCAGAAACAGATCGGCCTGCTTGCTTTCGACGATCTGCCCATAGACGTTGCGGTTTGCCGGTGGCGGCGGTGAATTTGGGCCGCCGGTGAGCTGCATTGCCTTGGCGTCGAGGGTCTTCAAGGTGCCGCTGCGCAGCTTCTCTGCCCGTTCGAAGACCAGCCAGGCGTAGTCCCCGGATGGATCGGCTTTCGGGGTCGACGTGCCGAGCTTCACCGACGCATCGAGCATTCGGTCGAGCAGCGTATCGGGGTTTGCCGAAAAATCGTTACGCGCGAGCCCGCACATGCGGTTGCGGGTGAAGACGACAGCCGGGCCGGCCGTACCTGCGCGCATCAGTGTGGTGGGGTGGCCGGTGTCGGCGGAGGTGAACACCTCCGCCGGCTCACCTTTTTCGATTCGCTCACGCAACAGCCCTGAAGCGCCGAAGGTGGCGGCGACCGGTATGCCGTAATCCTTCTGGAAAGCGGCGCCGATTTCCGTCATCGCGGCGCGCAGACTGCCAGCGGAGTACAGTCGAACCGGCTCTTGAGCCTGAACGACCGATGGCATCAGCAACGCCGCCGCGAGTAGGATGAAGCGGCGCATCGGCTCATGTCCCCGCTTTCTTGTAGTTGGGGAAGAACAGCGACTGGCCTTCGATCTTGTAGTCGGCGATGGCTTTCTGGCCTTCCGGCGATGTCAGCCAGTCCACGAACGCCATGCCCATGTCCTTTTTGACATGCGCGTGCTTGGCTGGGTTCACAAGCATGACGCCGTACTGATTGAAGAGTCGCTGGTCGCCTTCGACAACGATGGTGAGGTCGCCGCGGTTCTTGAAGCTGAGCCAGGTGGCACGGTCGGTCAGCACATAGGCGTTCATGCCGGAGCTGACGTTGAGCGTCGGGCCCATTCCCTGGCCGGTCTCGCGATACCAGGGGCCTTTGTCCTTATCGAGATCGACAGTGGCGATCTTCCAAAGACGGAGTTCGGCGGCATGCGTGCCGCTCTTGTCGCCGCGCGACGCGAACGGCGTCTTGCTGTCGGCGATCTTCTTGAGAGACGCCGCGATGTCCTTGCTGCCGGCGACTTTCGCCGGATCGGATTTCGGGCCGATCAGGACGAAGTCGTTGTACATGACCTCGCGCCGGTCGACGCCGGAGCCTTCGGCGACGAATTTCTCTTCGGCGGCCTTGTCATGAACGAACACCACGTCGGCATCGCCGCGCCGTCCGGTGTCGAGGGCCTGTCCGGTGCCCTGCGCGACCACGCGAACTTCGATGCCGGTCTTCTGCCTGAAGATCGGCAGGATATGGCCGAACAGGCCGGAATCCTGCGTCGAGGTGGTCGACGACACGATGATGAACTTGTCCTGCGCCGCGGCGGGCAGGGCGAACGCGGCCAGCGAGAGCGCGGCGGCGGCAAGGAACGATCGGCGTTGAAACATCATGGCATCTCCTCCTTCAGGAAAGCTCGGGCTTCTGGGGATTGCGGGTCGTTGAAGAAGCGGCTTGTCGGCGCGCGCTCGACCAGACGGCCGCGGTCGATGAACAGGATCTCGTCGGCGAGGCGGCGCGCCTGGCCGAGATTATGGGTGGTCATGACGATCTTCGTGCCGGCAGCAGCGATCGCCTTGACGATCTCTTCCACCGCACGCGTCGCGGCGGGATCGAGGCTGGCGGTCGGCTCGTCGAGGAACAGCATTTCCGGCTGCAGCGCCCAGGCGCGCGCCAGCGCGACGCGCTGCTGCTCGCCGCCGGACAGCACGCGCGCCGGACGGTCGGCGACGGCGGCAAGGCCGACACGGTCGAGATAGTCCCGCGCCATGTCCGTGCGCGCGCCGACGCCGAGGCCGGCGAGCTTGAGACCGTAGGCAACGTTGGCGAGCGCGGAGCGCCGCAGCATCACCGGCCGCTGGAACACCATCGCCTGCCGCCGCGCAGGATCGCCGCGATACGGTCCCGTCCATCGGATGCTGCCGGCGGTCGGCTTGATCAGTCCGTGGCAGAGCCGCAGGGTCACGCTTTTGCCCGCGCCGTTGGGGCCGAGGATGACGCTGCGCAGGCCGACGCTGAATTCGAGCGACAGATTGTCGATGATCGTCGTGCCGTTCACCGCGTAGGAGACGCGGTCGAGAACCAGCGGCAGGATGGTGGAGGGCGCGTGCATCATCCGTACCGCTTCTGCGCGGCTTCCTTCAGCGCGTAGGCGCCGGTGTTGGCGAGCAGGGTGAGCACGATCAGGACGATGCCCAGACCGAGCGCCAGCGGCAGGTCGCCCTTGCTGGTCTCAAGCGCGATTGAGGTCGTCATCACGCGTGTGACGCCGTCGATATTGCCGCCGACGATCATCACGGCGCCGACCTCGGCGATCGCGCGGCCGAAGCCGGCCAGCACGACCGTCACCAGCGAATAGCGGGTATCCCAGAGCAGGGTCCAAACGGCGCGGTGCGGCGGGGCGCCAAGCGAGCGGAGCTGCTCCTGATACTCGATCCACGCATCGTCGATGCTCTGGCGGGCCAAAGCCGCGATGATCGGGGTCACGAGGATCGCCTGGGCGATGATCATCGCTGGCGGCGTGAAAAGCAGGCCGAGGCTGCCCAGCGGCCCAGCGCGCGAAAGAAGAAGATAGACGACGAGGCCGACGACCACCGGCGGCAGGCCCATCAACGCATTCAGCAGGACGATCAAGCCGCGGCGCCCCGGAAAGCGCCCGAGCGCAACGGCGGCACCGAGCGGCAGACCGACGGCAGCCGCAATGAGGACCGCCGACACGCTGACCACGAGGCTCAGGCCCACGATCCGCGCCAGCACCGCATCGGCATGAATAATCAGGCCGAGCGCCGATGCAAAGGCTGCTCCGATTTCGCTCAAAACGTCCTCCCGACGCCTTTATGCAAAAATTACCGGAATTATGCAAATTTTACAGGCTGCGGAAAATGCCTGCCGTTAAGGCAAGAGTGGGCCCCGGCTTGTTCCCACAAGGCGGGCAGCCCATAGTCGAGGCATGAAGGAATTCGCGGTTATCCCCAATCCCGCCGATCCGCGCCTGACGCAGCGGGTGACCGGACAGGACGAAAAGGGCCAGCCCGTGACCACGTCGGTGGTCGTCGAGCGGCCCTTGACCCTCTATCTGAACGGCCAGGAGATCGTCACCATGATGACGATCGGCGACTATCCCAACTATCTGGCGGTCGGCTATCTCATCAACCAGAACATGCTGCATGCAGACGATGAGATCACCGGCATCGACTACGATGCGGAGATCGATACCGTCGTTGTGCGCACCGAGCGCAAGACCGACTTCGAAGAAAAGCTGAAGAAGAAGACCCTGACCTCGGGCTGCGCGCAGGGCACCGTGTTCGGCGATCTCATGGAGAAGTTCGACGAAATCAGGCTGCCGCGAGATGCGGTGCTCAAGACGTCTTGGCTTTATCGCCTGACCAAGAAGATCAATACGGCGCCCAGCCTCTATCTCGAAGCCGGCGCCATCCATGGCTGCGTGCTGTGCGAGGAAGACCGGCCGCTGATCTATATGGAAGACGTCGGCCGCCATAACGCGATCGACAAGATCGCGGGCTACATGTTCCTCGAAGGCGTCTCGCCTGAAAACAAGATGTTCTACACGACCGGCCGGCTGACCTCCGAGATGGTCATCAAGACAGTGCAGATGCGCATTCCGATCCTCATCTCCCGTTCCGGGTTTACAGCGTGGGGGGTCGAACTCGCGCGCAAGGCCGGGCTGACCCTGATCGGCCGAGCGAAGGGCAGTCGCTTCCTTGTGCTGTCCGGCGCGGAGCGCATCGTCTATGACGCGGATGCGCGCGAAGTGGTGGATGAAGACCGCCGCGCGCGCCGCAAGGCCAGCGTCGATGAGTGAGATTGCCGGCGTCATTCTCGCGGGCGGCCTGTCGCGACGGATGGGCGGCGGCGACAAATGCCTGCGGCTACTCGGCGGCAAGCCGATCCTGGAGCACATCATCGAGCGCGCGCGGCCGCAGGTGTCGTCGCTGGTATTGAATGCCAACGGCGATCCCGCGCGCTTCGCTGCGTTCGGGGTGTCGGTGGTTGCGGACAGCGTGGAAGGGTTCGCCGGACCGCTGGCAGGTATCCTTGCCGGTCTGGATTGGGCGGCGACTCATGCGCCGGCCGCGCGTTATGTCGCGAGCTTCGCCGGCGATGCGCCATTTTTGCCGCGCGATCTGGTTGCGCGCTTTGTTGCCGCGATCGAGAAAGACAACGCCGATCTCGCTCGCGCTGTCTCGGATGGGCAGCAACATCCGGTCTTTGGGCTATGGCGGGTCGACCTGCGTGACGCACTTCGCAAGGCGCTGGTCGAGGAGCAGATCCACAAGGTCGATCGCTGGACGGCACGCTACAAGCTTGTCGATGTTGAATTCCCGACCGAACCGGTCGATCCGTTCTTCAACGCCAATCAGCCCGAAGACCTTATCGCCGCGGAGCGGCTGCTGGCATGAGCGACCCGTCCGGCATCGAAACGGCCAAGCCGGACCGCCACCCGACGTTGACGGTCGGCATCATTGTCGAACGACGGAAGGCCAATAATCCCTGGCAGGATTATGTGTGGCAGCCGGTGGAAGCGGTGTTGTTGCTGCCGTCGATTCCGGCGTGGACGGCGATGCGCGAGGAAGGCGGCACGACCCGCTTCTATGCCGGTGCATTCACGATGGAACTGTATCCGCGTGAAACGGTCAGCTATCGCATGAATGTGATGGCCGAGACGCCTGGCATCTATGTGGTGCTGCGCAGCGATCCGGCCGCGCCGCGGGGTCTCCGCCTGGAACTCGTCACGGTCTCGCCGGCGGAAGCCGAGGCTTATATGGAAGGCGGCAACGATGTCGTCGACCGCGTGAAGATGGAAGACGCAGTCCTCGACTGGCTCGCAGGCTATGTCGAGACGTTCCATGTGGAGGAGCAGTTCCGCAAGCGGCGGCGCGACAAGCGGGCCGGGCGCCCGCCACCGGACCAGGCGGACATGTCATGACCGACGAGAAGGAAGGATTTCTGCAGCGCTGGTCGCGCCGAAAGCAGGAAGAGGGCGAGCCGGCGGATACGCCGGTCGACGCGCCGCCGCCGTCACTGCCGGTGCAGACCCAGGCGCCCGCCGCAAAGGCAACTGCGGAGGGCGAGCCGCTTGATCTCTCCAAACTGCCGCCGGTCGAAAGCCTGACCAAGGAGTCCGATTTCTCGGTCTTCATGCAGCAGGGTGTGCCGGCGGATCTCCGGGCGCAGGCGCTGCGTCGCCTGTGGGCGACGCCAGAGATGGCGGCACCTGACCTTCTTGATATGCATATGTGGGATTACACCGGCAATGACGGCATCAGGCCGCTGGTTCAGCCGGCTCTCCAGATGCTGGCCGAAGCGGCGAAAAAAGCTCTGGATGATCGAAAGGGCGAATCGAAAGCGGAGCAATCCGCCGCGACACCCGTAGAGCAGGCGACGAGCGAGGTCGTGGACGGAGACGAGACACCATCAAATGACGACCAGGCGCCGGGCGGTTTGGGTCCGAAGTCAAAGGCTTAAGCCCGCCGCATGCCGGAAAACTAGGCATCGCGCGACCTCCGGTTACGTCAGCTAATTGACTTGGCGCTCAGAAAAGCGTCATAATCCGCGTTAACCGGTTAAAACCAATAAAAAATTCCGGTTTAGTTAAGCCGCTGTTCGGGCGTTGGGAGGCGTCCTTGCAAGCAGATCTGCAAACGATTGCCGACATTGCTGAAGAAGACCGCACGCGCGCTGAAATCTATGCGCTGCTGGGCCGGTTGCTGGCTGCGCCGCCCTCGGCGGAGTTGCTGAAGCTTGTCGCCTCCGTCAAGGGCGACGACACGGAACTCGGCGAGGCGCTCACGGCACTGGCGGCTTCCGCGCGCGGCATGGACCCGCAGCGCATCGCCGAGGAATATCACGCCGTGTTTCTCGGCGTGGCCCGCGGCGAACTGCTTCCGTACGCGTCCTATTATCTGACCGGGTTTCTGCAGGCCAAGCCGCTCGCCAATCTGCGCGGCGACATGGCAAAGCTCGGCATCACGCGCTCCGAAAATACGAGCGACCCCGAAGATCACATCGCCAGCCTGTGCGAGATGATGGCAGGCCTGATCACCGGCGTGTTTGATCGTGCCATCGATCTTGGCGAGCAGCATCGGTTCTTCGATGCACATGTCGCCCCCTGGGCGCCGAAGTTTTTCGCCGATCTCGAAGCCTCGAAATCGGCTGCCTTTTATATGCCGGTCGGCAAGCTCGGCCGGACATTCATGGACATTGAAACGCAAGCGTTCGTGCTTGCAGCCTGATGAATACGACGCATCGCCAGAGGAGACCTGAGATGACCGAAAAGACAACACCGCAGTCACCCACTCGGCGCGAGTTCTTCAAGACGGCCAGCCTTGGAACGGCCGCCGCGGCAGGGATTGCCGCTGGCGTCGTCTCGCCGGCACCGGTTGCGGCGGCGCAGACCGCGGACACGGGTGCTGGCTATCGCGAGACCGAACACGTGAAGCGCTATTACGACCTGGCGAAAAAATTCTAATCGGGAGACGAAACGATGCTCACCCGGAAATCCTCTGTCTCGACGAACGGCACCCGCCTCAGCAAGGCATTCACTGCCAGCGCCGGAGGTGCCGCCGTCGATCGCCGCACCTTCCTTCGCCGGTCCGGTCTTGCCGCCGGCGGTCTCGCCGCTGCGTCGGGCCTGGCACTCGGCACGGTGAAACGCGCAGACGCACAGGCGCCCCGCGCCGCGTCTGGCGAGGTGAAGCTGGTGAAGAACACCTGCACGCACTGCTCGGTCGGCTGCACGGTCACCGCCGAAGTCGTAAACGGCGTGTGGATCAGCCAGGAACCAACCTTTGAATCGCCGATCAATCTCGGGGCGCATTGCGCCAAGGGTGCCGCGCTCCGTGAAGTCTGCGTCGGCGAGCGCCGCTTGAAATATCCGATGAAGCTCGAAGGCGGGCAGTGGAAGCGGATGAGCTGGGAACAGGCGATCAACGAAGTCGGCGACAAGATGCTGAAGATTCGGGAGGCTTCGGGGCCAGACTCGGTCTACTGGTTGGGCTCCGCGAAGTTCACCAATGAAGGTGCCTATTGGTTCCGCAAATTCGCGGCATTCTGGGGCACCAACAACGTCGATCATCAGGCGCGCATCTGCCATTCGACGACGGTGTCGGGCGTCGGCCAGACCTTCGGGTATGGCGCGATGACCAACAGCTATAACGATATCCAGAACAGCCGTTCGATCTTCCTGATCGGCTCGAATGCGGCGGAAGCGCATCCGGTGTCGCTGCTGCACATGCTGCGCGGCAAGGAAAACAACAACGCGCCGTTCATCGTCTGCGACCCGCGCTTTACCCGCACGGCCGCGCATTCGACCGAACATGTGCGGATGCGTCCCGGCACCGATATTGCGCTGATCTGGGGCATCCTCTGGCACACGTTCGAGAATGGCTGGGAGGACAAGGACTACATTGCCAAGCGCGTCTACGGCATGGACGACGTCCGCAAGGAAGTCGCCAAGTACACGCCCACGGAAGTGGAGCGCATCACCGGCGTGCCCGGCGCCCAGCTTCGTCGCGTCGCGCAGACCCTCGCCAACAACCGACCCTTCACCATCATCTGGTGCATGGGTGGTACGCAGCACACTGTCGGGTCGGCTAATGTGCGCGCGTACTGTGTTCTCGGTCTGGCGCACGGCACGATTGGAACCTCGGGCGGCGGCGCCAACATCTATCGCGGCCATTGCAACGTGCAGGGCGCGACCGACATGGGTGTCGAGCCGATCACCCTGCCGGCCTATTACGGTCTCGCCGAAGGTTCGTGGCGCCACTGGAGCCGGGTGTGGAATGTCAACTACGACTACATGCTGGGACGGTTCGGTTCGAAGGCGTTGATGGAAGCGCCTGGTATCCCGGAATCGCGCTGGCACGACGGCGTGCTCGAGAAAAAGGAAAATCTCGAACAGCCCAATAATCTGAAGGCGATGGTGTTCTGGGGCCATGGCGCCAATACGCAGACCCGCGGCCCGGATGCCAAGAAGGCAATGGACAAGGTTGACATGCTGGTCGTGATCGATCCGCATCCGATCCAGGTTGCGGCGATGTCCGACCGCAAGGACGGCATTTACCTGCTGCCGGCCGCCTCGGCGCTGGAGCAGGATGGATCGCGCACCGCGTCCAACCGGTCTCTTCAGTGGGGCTACAAGATTGTCGACCCGATCTTCGAATCGAAGAAGGACCTCGACATCATGCATATGTTCGCGAAGAAGTTCGGCTTCGTGGACGAGATGTTCAAGAACGTGAAGGTCGAGAACGGCAGCGTTCTGGCCGAAGACGTGCTGCGCGAGCTGAACGCGGGGTCGCTGACGATCGGTTATTCGGGTCAGTCGCCGGAGCGGCTCAAGCTGCACATGGCGAACCAGAAGGATTTCGATCCGAAGACGATGACGGCGAAGTCGGGTCCCTGCGCCGGCGACAGCTACGGCCTGCCGTGGCCGTGCTGGGGCACGGCGGAGCACAAACATCCGGGCACACCGATCCTCTACGATCCCTCGAAGGCTGTGAAAGACGGCGGCCTGAATTTCCGTGCCTTGTTCACGGAATATCAGGGCACCAGCCTGCTCGCGGAAAATTCGTATCCGCTTGGCGCCGAGATCAAGGACGGGCATCCGCAGTTCACCTACGGCATGCTCAAGAGGCTCGGTTGGGACAAGGATCTGACAGCTGCGGAAAAGGAAACCATCGAGCGGATCGGCGGTGCCAATCCGGATGCAGTTGCCTGGAGCACGGACCTTTCGGCCGGCATCATCCGGGTCGCGATCCTTCATGGTTGCGCGCCGTTTGGAAACGGCAAGGCGCGGGCGAATGTCTGGAACTTCCCGGACCCGATCCCGACGCATCGCGAACCGCTCTACGCGCCGGATCGCCAGATGGTCTCGAAGTATCCGACTTACGCGGATCGCAAGAGCCATCGCCTGCCGATCAAGTTCAAGTCCATCCAGGACGTGGACTTCTCGAAGGACTACCCGATCGTCCTCACCTCCGGCCGCCTGGTCGAATACGAAGGCGGTGGCGACGAGACACGGTCGAACAAGTGGCTCGCCGAGTTGCAGCAGGAAATGTTCATCGAGGTGAACCCGGTGGACGCGGCCGCCAAGGGCATCAAGAACTGGGACTTCGTCTGGGTGTACAGCCCGAACAGCAGGGACCTGGTCTACGGGGACGATCCGAAGCAGCCGGTCCGGCTCAAGGTGCGCGCGATGCTGACCGAGCGTGTCGGCAAAGGCGTTGCCTGGATGCCGTTCCATTTCGCTGGCTGGTGGATGGGCGAGGACCGTCGTCACCGCTATCCGGCGGGCACCGATCCCATCGTGCTCGGCGAGGCGGTCAATACCGGCCTTACCTACGGTTACGATCCTGTCACGCAGATGCAGGAAACCAAGACCTCGCTCTGCCGCATTGAGAAAGTCTGAGGGGAGACACAGCCATGGCAAGAATGAAGTTCCTCCTCGACGCCGAGCGTTGCATCGAGTGCAACGCCTGCGTCACCGCCTGCAAAAACGAACACGAGGTGCCGTGGGGCATCAATCGCCGCCGCGTGGTGACGATCAACGACGGCAAGCCCGGCGAGCGTTCGATCTCGATGGCCTGCATGCACTGCACGGATGCGCCGTGCATGGCGGTCTGCCCGGTCGACTGCTTCTATAAAACGGCAGACGGTGTGGTCCTTCACTCCAAGGACCTCTGCATCGGCTGCGGCTACTGCTTCTACGCCTGCCCGTTCGGAGCGCCGCAATATCCGCAGGCCGGCAATTTCGGCACGCGCGGCAAGATGGACAAGTGCACCTTCTGCGCCGGCGGCCCGGAGGCCGACAATTCGGAAGCGGAGCGCGCCAAGTACGGCCGCAACCGCGTCGCGGAAGGCAAACTGCCTCTCTGCGCCGAGATGTGCTCGACCAAGGCGCTGCTGGCTGGTGACGGCGATGTCATCGCGGGTATCTATCGCGAGCGTACCGTCACGCGCGGTTACGGCTCCGGGGCCTGGGGTTGGGGCACGGCCTACGGCGACGGATCGCGTTCGTAAGGACTTCCGGGAGAAGGCGGGCTTCAACCCGCCTTCTTTCATTCGGTTTGGGGGACTGGTAGATGGCGGCAACGATGCAAGAAAGTTCAAATAAATGGATCGGGTGGGTGTTGCTCATCCTGTTGGTCATTTCGGCGCTGGCGTTTTCGATGCGCGACAATCGTCTTCGGGATGGCCAGATCGGCAGTTATCAGGGCCGCATGGTCAATGACGGGCAATTGCCGGCGGAACGGCAGCGGGAGATCGCGAACCGCGTCGGTGTCCAGCGTTACTGATCCAAAACCGCATCAAAGAAGGAATATCGCCATGACGAGCTTTCTTGGGCGAAGGAACATTGTCGATGGGCTGCGCGCTTTTGCGCTGATTGCCTTCCTGGCCTTCGGTGCCGGGACCGCGTTGGCGCAGGCGCCGGCAGAACTGTCTCGGGATACGAATCCAACTGCCCGCCCGATGACCGGGCTAACGGCGTCGTCGGAAGCTGAAATGCTTCGGGCGCTGCAGGGCGTTCAGGGCAGTGTAACGATTCCGGACCGCAAGGCGGGAACACTGGTTCAGCCGCAGGGTCGCGACTGGCGGGATTCGATCCGTGGCTCGGTCGCCGTCTGGGGCGCCTGGTTTGTGCTCGGCATGCTGTGCGTGCTGATCGCGTTCTACATGCTTCGCGGGACCATCATGATCGAAGGCGGTCGCTCCGGCCGGACCATCGAACGTTTCAACGCGACGGAACGCCTTGTCCACTGGCTCACCGCCAGTTCGTTCGTGGTGCTGGCGATCACCGGACTCAATGTCGCGTACGGCCGGTACCTTTTGCTACCGATCCTCGGACCCGACGGATTTTCGTCATGGTCGATCGCGGCCAAGTGGGCGCATAACTTCGTGGCGTTCCCGTTCATGATCGGCATCGCGCTGATGCTGTTCATCTGGGTCGCCCAAAACATTCCCAATCGTTACGACCTCGAATGGATCAAGCAGGGCGGCGGGATGTTCACGCGCGGCGCGCATCCGCCCGCCCGCAAGTTCAACGCCGGACAGAAAGTCATTTTCTGGTCGGTGATCATCGGCGGAACCGTGATCAGTTTCTCGGGGCTTTATCTGCTGTTCCCGTTCTACTTCGGCGGCATGGACAATCAGCAGTTCATGGTCATTCTGCACTCCATTGTCAGCCTGATCCTGGTCGCCATCATTCTCGCGCATATCTATATCGGTACGCTCGGGATGGAGGGCGCATGGGATGCCATGTACACCGGCGAGGTCGACGAGCGCTGGGCGCGCGACCATCACGGCGTATGGGTTGCCGAGATGAAGGGCGGCCGCGGCGACGACTAACCAAAGGGCGGCCCGGGTGCTTGCACCCGGGTCGGTTCCCGATGTCACGATTTCGCTTTCTGACATTTCTGATCGGACCCGCTGCGGCGGGTTTTTTCGTTTCTGTCGCTCCGATCCCAGCGGTCCATGCCGAGATGACCGGCCATGGCGCGATTGTCAATGCGATTGCGGTCTCCCCTGACGGGAAACAGGTTCTCTCCGCGAGCTGGGACTACACGGTCCGTCTTTGGGATCTCGCGACACAGAAGGAAATCGCCGTCCTGGAAGATCACCGGGCGAGCGTGAACGGCATCGTGTTCCTGCCGGGCGGGAAACAGGGCCTCTCGGCGAGCTGGGATTCGACACTTAAATTGTGGGACCTGGCCGACGGCAAGGTGATCCGTACCTTCAACGGCCACGCCAACAATGTCAGCAGCGCCGCGGTGACCCGCGACGGGACCCGCGCCGCTTCAGGCGGCTGGGATCGCACGGTACGGGTCTGGGATATCGCGACTGGTCAGGAGCGCCGCAGGCTGGAAGGCCATCAGGCCAATGTGATGGGCGTTGCATTCCTGCCCGACGGGCGGCGGTTGTTATCCTCAAGCTACGATCTGAAGCTCAAGCTCTGGGACACCGAGACCGGTGAAGAGCTGGCGACGCTCGAAGGCCACACGAACAGCGTGAACGGCATCGCGATCTCCGCGGACGGGAAACGCGCGATGTCCGCCAGCACCGACAGCACGGTGCGGGTCTGGGACCTGGACGAGAAGAAGGAGCTCGCGGTCCTCGAAGGGCATACCGGCTTCGTCATTGCGGTGGCGATTTCGCCGGATGGAAAGTTTGCGCTGTCCGGGGGCGGCGACCGGATCATGCGGCTGTGGGATCTGGGAACAGGCCGGGCCGTGCGCAGCTTCGCCGGTCATCGCCGGCCGATCTGGTCGGTGGCCTTCACGCCGGATGGGCGCCGCGCCCTCTCGGCGGGCCATGACGAGACGATTAAGGTCTGGGACGTCGCGACGGGAAACGAGATCAACCCGTGACCGCTGCCGTCTGAGGCAGACGCGCAAACATCTCCGCTCAATATAAGGTCGTGGCGGACCCGGTCGAGTCCGCAAGCCGCACAATCGAAATCAGTGTTTAGAGGCGGACGCTATTCGGAGCGCTGTAACGCTCGGTCGCCGACTGCTGCATCGTGCCGAGCCACATGCTGGCGCCAAAGGCCAAGACCACCATGGCGGCGATGCCAAGAATAATTGCCTTCATCTGCTCCTCCCAAAGCCGACGACGACGCGACCCGCGCCATTACGAGCAGCAGTCTATCCGAATCGGCCGTTAAATCAAGCCGTTAACCGCCGGTTGCCTGTTTGAGATAGGCAATGAGATTGGCCCGGTCCTGGTCGAGTGATAGCCCTCCGTACATCTTGGTTCCGGGCAGGAATGCCTCGGCATCCTTCAGATAGGCGTCGAGCGTCTGGTCGTTCCAGATGACCCCCGACTGCTTCAGGGCCTCGGAATAGCGGTAGTCCGGCACGGAGCCGGCCACCCGGCCAAACAGGCCGTGGAGGCGGGGGCCGACGCGATTGCGGCCGTTGGCTTCCAGGGTGTGGCAGGCCACGCATTTGCGGAAGAGCTGCTCGCCCTGGGCGTGGTCCTGGGCGGCGGCCGGTTGGGCGACAAGCGCCGCGCCAAGACCCGCGAGGAGGAGGGATGTCCGCATGGGGCGATTGTGCCGACCCTGTTGTTCCGCGCAAGCGGCTTGAAAATGGCGCGGCGGCGGGCGACCCTCCCTCCGATTTCGAAGGGAGGGACATGGCTCAGGATCTTGATCTCGCAGAGATTGTTGCCGCGCGGATCTGTCACGATCTGGTCGGTCCCGTCGGCGCTGTTTCGAACGGTATCGAGCTGATGGGCGACGGATCGGCGCCCGATCCCGAGGTCACGGCGCTGATCGCGGTTTCGGCCCAGCAGGCTGCGGCGCGTCTGCAGGCCTTTCGTGTCGCATTCGGTAGCGGCAACGCATTGCCGGCGGGGAGCATGTTTGCCGAGGTGCGCCGTCTGGCGACGGCTCTCTTCGATGGCGATCGCGTCAAACTCGACTGGCCGGCACCGGATGGCGCGATCGAGGCCGCGGCGACGCGTCCCGCCGCCAAACTGGCCCTCAATCTGACCATGATGGGAATGGAGGCCCTGCCGCGCGGCGGGACGGTGCAGGTTCAGCAGAAAGCGGCCGGGGATCGGCTGACGATGACGGTCGTTGCGGCAGGGAAGGGCGCCAAATTGCCCGATGAGCTGCTGCCTGCGGTAGAAGGCAAGGTGACATTGGCCGACGTGACGCCGCGTACGGTGTCGGGTTTTATTCTCGCGCGCCTGACGTCGGATATCGGCGGCACGCTGGTTGTAAAGGCGATCGGCCCGGACCGCCTCGATCTGATCGCGGATGTTCCGTTGCCGCGTTAGCGGCGTCCCTATTTCGGGGCCGCATTTTACCGGTTCCTTAAGGTCGTCCTGTCATCGTCCTTTGACGATGGATGATGTCCTGTCCGAATTCCTGATCGAGTCCACCGGTCAATTGGCAAAACTGGAACTGCTGCCGATGCGGCTGGCGCTGTCCGCGGGCCAGCCGGAGGCCGTCGAGGAATTGCTGCGATTTGTCGATACGGTCGCCTCGTCCTGCAGTTTTGTCGGGCTGCGCCGGCTGCGGGCGCTGGCCCAGTCGACGGAAGGCGCGCTGCGCGCCGGATATAGCCGGGATGTGCCGATTGGGCGCGATGTCCTGCAGGGTGTTCGCGACGCCCTGGACCGGATTCGGGCACAGCTCACGCATATTGAAAAAGCCGGGGTGGAAGCGCACGGCGATGACCGCGATCTGCTGGTGCGGCTGCAGGATCTGACGCTATGCGCCGGGACGGGGGCTGCGCTTATGCCATCGCAGGGCGCGATTTCAGATATCGCAGCGTGGAAGCGCGCCAACCCGAAGCCGGAACGGCCGGAGAAATTCCCGGAAAACGCAGGCCAGAAAACAGAAGCGCCGTCTGGCCCGACAGTGTTGTCGGGCCAGACGGCGCCTTGATTACAGAACGAACGTCCTTAGACGGGGGCGGGCTGCTTTTCCGCGCGGCCGGGAGCGGCAGCTTTCGTCGGCTGCGGATCGCGCAGCACATAGCCGCGGCCCCAGACGGTCTCGATGTAGTTCTCGCCCGCGCAGGCGGTCGAGAGCTTCTTGCGGAGCTTGCAGACGAACACGTCGATGATCTTGAGTTCGGGCTCGTCCATGCCGCCGTAGAGATGGTTGAGGAACATCTCCTTGGTAAGGGTGGTGCCCTTGCGCAGGCTCAGCAGCTCGAGGATGCCGTATTCCTTGCCCGTGAGGTGCAGGGTCTGGCCGGTCGCCTCGACGGTGCGGGTGTCGAGATTGACCGTGAGCTTGCCGGTCTTGATGACCGAATGAGAATGGCCCTTCGAGCGGCGGATGATCGCCTGGACGCGGGCGATGAGCTCGCGCTTGTCGAACGGCTTGGTGAGATAGTCGTCGGCGCCGAAGCCGAGACCCTTGATCTTGTTGTCCAACTCGGCGAGGCCCGAGAGGATCAGGATCGGCGTCTTGATGCGGGCCGACCGCAGGCGCTTCAGGACCTCATAGCCGTCCATATCGGGCAGCATGAGATCGAGGATGATGATGTCGTAATCGTACAGTTTTCCGATTTCGAGACCATCTTCGCCCAAACTGGTGGTGTCGCAGATGAACCCTTCGGACTTGAGCATCAATTCGATGCTTTTTGCAGTCGCGGAGTCATCTTCAACAACTAAGACTCGCATGCGAAGCTCTCCCGGCGTTTTAGGTTAGAGGTTTCCGACAGCCTGTGGATATGTGGATAACTTATTTGTTAATTAAGCCTACCATTAATGAAGCGTCCGTCAAACTCTCGCAATTAAGGAATTCCACTTAACACTTGTTAATGCGCAAAATGGGCGATTTCAGCGAGCTTTCGGCTGGTTCAGCGTCATTGAAATTAAGGTTAACGCGCGTGAATTGATTAATCGTTAATTTTACTGAAAATTAAATGTATTCGGAGAATCATAGGCCTAACAACACGCCCGACCCTTTGGGCGATTAAACAACCCGGATTTGCCCATGGATGCGTCCCATCTTATCGCCAGCCTCGACCGCATCCCCCCGTATCGACATTTCGGCCGCGTAACAGCCGTCCTCGGCACCCTTGTCGAGGTCGGCGGGGTGGAGAATCGGCTGGCGGTTGGCGGGCGCTGCACCATCGTCGCGCGCGACGGTCGCCGGGTGCCGTGCGAAGTGGTCGGCTTCCGCGAGAACCGCGCGCTGCTGATGCCGTTCTATTCGCTCGACGGTATCGGCGTCGGCTGTCATGCCGAAATCGCCGACAACGAAATCTATCTCTATCCGCATCCGGGCTGGCTCGGCCGTGTGATCAACGCGCTCGGCGAGCCTGTCGATGGCAAGGGGCCGCTGCCGATGGGCGACAAGCCCTACGCGCTGCGGGCCTCGCCGCCGAATGCGCACAAGCGCCAGCGCGTGCAGGGCAAGATCGATCTCGGCATCCGCGCCATCAATACCTTCCTGAGCTGCTGCCGCGGCCAGCGTATGGGAATCTTCGCCGGATCCGGTGTCGGCAAGTCGAGCGTGATGTCGATGATGGCGAAATACACCGCCGCCGACATCTCGGTGATCGGCCTGATCGGCGAGCGCGGACGCGAGCTGCAGGAATTCATCCAGGACGACCTCGGTCCCGAAGGGCTCGCGCGCAGCGTCGTTGTCGTGTCGACGTCGGACGAGACACCCCTCATGCGGCACCATGCGGCGTATCTCACGATGACGGTCGCCGAATTTTTCCGCGATCAGGAGCAGGACGTGCTGTGCCTGATGGACAGCGTCACCCGCTTTGCCATGGCCCAGCGCGAGATCGGCCTGTCGGCCGGCGAGCCGCCGGCCAGCAAGGGCTATACGCCCTCGGTCTTCGCCGAGCTGCCGCGCGTGCTGGAACGCGCCGGTCCCGGTATCGGCAAGGGCAGCATCACCGGCCTGTTCACCGTCCTCGTCGAGGGCGATGACACCAACGAGCCGATCGCCGATGCGGTCCGCAGCATCGTCGACGGCCATATCATGCTCGACCGCACCATTGCCGAACGCGGCCGCTATCCCGCGATCAACGTGCTGCGCTCGATCTCGCGAACCATGCCAGGCTGCAACACGCCCGAGGAGAACGAGCTGGTGGGGCGCGCCCGCGCGCTCATCGCTTCGTACGACGACATGGCGGAAATGATCCGCCTGGGCGCCTATCGCCGCGGCAGCGATCCGCAGGTCGACGAGGCCATCAAATATTATCCGGATCTGGAACGCTTTCTTGGCCAGGGCAAGACCGAGCGCGCCGATCTGGAATCCGGTTACACGCTGCTTGCCGAAATCCTCGGCATGAACAACCCGGCAGCGTAGGAAAGGACGATCGATGAAAGGTTTGCCTGCTCTGATCCGACTCCATCGCTGGCAGCTCGACGAAAAGCGTCGCGAGCTTGCCGATCTGCAGCGGCTGGAGGACGACATGCTGGCCCAGGTGCAGCGGCTTCACGACGAGGTCGCGGCCGAACAGGACTACGCACAGAACGCCGATACTGGCGGACTGGCCTATGGCGGTTTCGCCGCCGGCGTGCTGCTGCGCCGCCAGCGGATCGAGCAATCCATCGCCGAGATCGGGCGGCGCATCGAAGCCAAGCGCGAGGAACTGGCGGAATCGTTCCGCGACCTCAAGCGCTATGAAACCACTCTTGCCCAGCGCGAGAAGCGGGCGGCCCTTGAAGCTGATCGCCGCGCCCAGGCGGCCCTGGATGAAATCAGCATGATCCAGTTCCAGCGCAAGGCGACCGCCGCGGCCTGATCGCAGATCCCGGAATCCGCCCCGGCTTTGACCGGAGCGGTTCATGTGCGATATGTCGGCACGCTGTGCGGCCACACGAGCCGTGAGTCGCCGATCTTGGGAGCTGCCAATGCCTGAAGGAATGGCCGGGTCATGAATACCGGCATGGATACGAACGTGCGGCCGATGCTTGTGCAGGCAAGCCGGCTTCATACTGTCGGGCGGGCACTGGAGGCCATCGACATTCTGCGTGACGTGGTCAGGATCGATCCGCGTTCGTTTGTCGGCCAATACAATCTTGGAATTTTGCTCGCCGAGCAGTATCGGCTTGATGAGGCTATCCCGGCATTGCGCCGGGCACTTGATATCGATCCGCGGTCGCTCCAGACACTCGTCAGTCTTGCCGCCGCGCTGCGTTCGTCAGGCGATCTTGCCGGTTCGATCGCGGCCTATCGGCAGGCAATATCGATCGCACCCGAGCTTGCGCAGTCTCATGTCTATCTCGGCGTTGTGCTGAATGAAACCGGCGACAAGACGGGCGCCATGGAAGCCGTCCGCCGGGGACTGGCCGTCGACCCCAACATGGCCGACGGCCACACGATGCTGGGTCAGATTCTGCAGGAACTCGGCGACCTGAACGGGGCGGAGGTCTCGCTGCGGCGGGCGCTGGCTCTGGCGCCGGGCCATGTCGGCGCACTCGCCTATTTCGCGGTGGTGCTCCAGCAACTCGGCAAGACTGACGAGGCGAAGAAATATCTCGACTACGAGTCCCTGCTGCGAGCCCGGCGCTTCGAGCCGATCGGCGGTGCTCCGGCAATCGCCGCGTTTAAGGCCGAGTTCACGCAGCTCATTCTCGGACATCAGACACTCAAGGCGGATCCGCCGACCTCGACGACCCGGGGCAGCCAGACGCAGGAATTGCTCGATACGGCGACGCCGGCCGTGGTTGAACTGCGGCGTATGATCGAAGCCAGCGTTGCCGATTACATGGCGACGGTGCTGGCTCCGCGCGGAACCGAATTCATGTGCGTGCCGGCATCGTGGCGCGTCGTTTCATGGGGCGTCGTGCTGCGGTCCAGCGGTTATCAGGAAGCCCATTTCCATCCGTCCGGCATCGTCAGCGGAGTCTATTATGTGCGCATGCCCGATGTCGTGCGGTCTGGGAGTGCGGGCGACGCCGGCCATATCCGCTTCGGGATGCCGATCAAGTATACGGGTCAGCAGTCGCTGATGACCACGACGATCAAGCCGGAGGAGGGGATGGTGCTGCTGTTCCCGTCTTACTTCTGGCACAACACAATGCCGTTCGAGAGCACCGAAGACCGGATCAGCATCGCTTTCGATGCGATCCCGAATGTCTGAGTCTCAGACGGAAACGCCACCGCCTGATTTGGCGATCTCCTCAAGCGGCGACACCGGAAAGTGCGCCACGGCCTGAAAGAAGATCTGTCCGTTCAGGCCCGAGGCGCCGCAGGTTTTCTCGAATATCCCGACAATTCCGTTCCGCAGCGGCGCCGGCAGCTCGACATGGCTGCGCAGGATCAGATCGATCCGCGGCTTCTGGACCAGGCCGTCGATCTGCAGCGGCCCGAGTTCCTCGAATTCGACCTCCACGACAAATCGCCCCTGATCTTTCTCGCGCTCGCCCTTGGGCGCGCGTTTGCGCGTGAAGATCCGCAACTGGCGCATCTCATGCGTGTCGACAACCGGAATGAAGAACATGCGCCAGTCCGTGCTCTGGCTGTTGAGTCGCGCCGCTTCGCGCAGATCGCCCTCGAGGCGCATCAGGACATCCTGGCGGCCCGCGCGCTCCACGGCCGCGACCCCCGCTTCACCGAGGAGAGCCCGGGCTTCGGTCGCCGGCTGTGACAGGAAGGACAGAAGCTGCCCAAGGAAACGCGGGTTGCTCGGCTTCGGCAGGGTGACATCGGCAAGCTGGCGCGCGAGCGGTGCGTCTGCTTCGGCGAGCACCGCCAGCGTATCTTTCAGGGCTGGCCAGCTGCGCCCCAGCATGGGCAGCGCCTGTAACAGGGCCGGTGACGTCAGTCCGGTGAGTCCGGCGCGCGCGGCGATGACAGAGAAGGCGATCCGGCTTCCTTCTGCCGCATGGGCGTCTCCGGGAGGCAGTGCCACCGAAAGCCGGCCGAGCGCGGTGTCGACGATGGTCTGACCGGCCGGCGTTGTTCCGACCACGGTGGCCACCAGTCCGCCAGCGACCACGGGTGCCGTTGTCGGCCCGAGATAGCGGACCTGGAGCTGCGCGCCAGCGGGCGCGATCGGCAATGCCGGTATTGCCGCGGTCGGCGCGGAGGCACCCTGTGACGCGCCGAGGGATGGAGGTGTTGCGGTGGCAGTTGGGGAAGCGGGGGAGGTCGGTGCCGGCGCCGGTGTTGGCGGTGCTGTTGGTGTTGCAGGTGTTCCCTGAAATGCGGCGTAACGCGCCACGGCCGCCGCCATGGGCGCGGCCGGGGTTGTCGGCGGAGGGAGCGTGTTGCCGGGAAGGCTTGGGGTTGCGGCGACGACCGACGAACCGGCGGCAGGCGCTGGAGCATTCGGTGCAGTTGTCGGAGCGGGGCTTGCCGGCGCGGCAGTTCGGGGGACCGCAGGTGTCGTTGTCGGTTGAGCGGAGGGGATGACGGACGCGGAGCCAGTCGCCGGCGAAGCTGGCGGGCTCGTTGTCGGAACCGTGACGGTCGGCGTCGTGCCGGGTGAGACAGGCGCAACCTGGGTGACGGTCGACCCAGGCGGTGGCAAAGCGTTCGCGGGAGTGCTTGTCCCGGCAGACTGAGATACGGACGATGAGGCTGGGGTTGTCGGCACGGAGCTAGGCTGCCCTGTCATGACAGGCTGCCCGGCTGTGCTCGGCAAGATGACGGTCGTTGTCGGTGGACCAATCACGGTTGCCAGAAGAATTGGCCCGGTGCTGATCGACGGAGAGATCGTCATCGCCGGTACTGATGCAAGCGGCTGCGTTGCGATCGGAGCGGTGAGCGGCGCACCGACCGGCGCGCGCGCGGAAAGCACGATGGCCTGCAGCTGGCTGCCGGCTGCCTGCACCTGCAGCGATACCTGCGCGCCCACCGGAAGCGTCGCGGGCGTTCGGAAGGTCACGGCGCCGCTTTCGGTTTGCAGCGTCGTCTGGCCCTGCTGATCGCGGCTGACGATAACGGTTCCTGAAATCACCGTGCCGGGTCCGGCACTCTGCATGCCGGTCGGCATCTGCGTCACCAGCGCCGAAGCGCCTGTCGTCGGTGTAGTGGGTGCGGCCGGTGCCGATGGCGACGTTGGCCCGATGGGGGCGACCGGTCCCGCTGGCGGAATGGTCGTCATCGTCTGCCGTCGTCTATCCCGCCAGCAGGGCGCGGGCGACGGTGCGGACGTCGGCGGCGGCGGCGCTGTCGGGATGGCGGGTCAGGAGCGGGGCCTGGGCGCGGATGGAATCCGGGACCTTGGGATCGCGCCGCACCACGCCGGCCAGCTTCGGCGTGAATTTCAGGAAGCCGTTGCACGCCCGGGACAGCGTGGCGTAGGTGCGTTCGCCGTCGCGGGCGCTGCTCGCCATATTGACCACCACCCTTATATCGGGGGCCAGCCCATTGCCTTTCGACAGCTTGATATATGCATAGGCATCGGTCAGCGACGTCGGCTCGTCCGACGTCACGACCAGGCGCGTGCCGGCGATGGCGGAGAGCGCGCGCACCGCCCCCTCGATGCCGGCGCCGAGATCGAGGATCACGCGGTCGTAGTCGTCGGCCAGCGCCACAAGCTCGGCGGACATGGCGGCCAGCCGCGCCGGGTCCATCGCGGCCAGCGCGCCGGAGCCCGAACGGCCGGCGATGATGTCGAACGGGCCGGCGGGATAGGGTGTGATGAGCCGGTGCAGCTTCATCTCGCTGCTGTAGTGCCCAAGATCGCGGTTGGGGATCAGGCCGAGCTGAATGTCAATATTGGCGAGACCGAGATCGCCGTCCACCAGCAGCGTGCGCTTGCCCGCCTCCGCGAAACTCTGCGCCAGCGTCACGGCGAACCACGTCTTGCCGACACCGCCCTTTCCCGAGGCGACGGCGATGATGTTGGATTTGGGGGCAGGCGAGACGGTCACGCGTGAATCTCCGGGGCGATCCCGTGCCCGTCGCCGACCAGAAGCCTGGCAAGGGCGAGCGAACTGAGCGGGTGTAATCCTTGTGCGACGGTGGGCGAGGCGCTGACTTCGGCCAGCGCCAGACGGCCTCGATGGGCTGCCGCGAGCACACCGCCGAGACGGCGCGCAATGTCGAGCCGCGTCGCGATGAGGCGGCGACAGCCGATGCCGGCGAAGGTCGCGGCCTGCTCGGCCATTTCATTGGCATCGCCGCCGGCGGCCATGACCAGAACCGGTTCCGCCTTTGCGGCTGCGATGAAGTCGCGGAGGAGCGTCAGCTCCGCCGTCTCGAACGGATTGACGCCCTGGGTATCGATGATCAGGAGGCAGCCGGCGTCGCGCTCCCGGGCGACGATCTCGGCGAGATGCGTCGGCGTTTCGGCGGTTTCCAGCGTGACCTTCAGCGGACCGGCAAAGGCCGTGAGCTGCTCGACGGCGCCGGCGCTTCCGACATCGGTGGTGACGAGTTGCACGGGCTGGCCGGCGAGCACGGCGCGTGCCGCCAGCTTCGCCGCGGTCAGCGTCTTGCCGACGCCGGGCGGCCCGGCCAGCAGGACAGGCGCGAGCTCACGACGCTCGGACAGGCTGGCGAAGCGGAATGTCGCTTCCGCGCGGAGCGCGAAGGTCGCGGTGAGGTCGGTACCGGCCTGTCCCTGATCCATGGCCTTGATGACGGGGTCGAGCGCGCCGTGAAAAGACAGCACGCGGGTGACGCCGCTGATGCCGTTGACCGGCGCGCGCGACAGGGAGGCCGAAAGAGGCTGGGGCGACGAGGAAGGGGTCGGCGCTGACGGTTGCGGGCGGCGCAAAGGAGAAGGTGGAGGCGGCGGTGGGGCGGCAACCGGCTCTTCAGGCGGATCGAAGCCGGCGACCACGCGGACGCCGCCACTCTCGTCCTGCTGCGTTGCGAGGATCACCGCGTCCGGACCGAGCTCGTCGCGGACCAGCTGCATCGCCTCGGCTGTCGTGGGGGCGGTATAGGCCTTCAGGCGCATGGCGGCACAGGATCCCGTTCAGGCGGTTCAGATCGTGCCAATCGTCTTGATACGAGCCTTGGGATAGATCTCGTTCTGCGACATCACGGTGGTAACCGGCCGGAAGCGCTCGACGATGGAGCGAACGAACGGACGGATCATCGGGCTGGTCAGCAGGACCGGGGTCTCTCCCATCATCGCGAAACGCTCGAAGGTCTGGCGGACCTTGGCGATGAATTCCTGCAGGCGGCTCGGCGCCATCGAAAGCTGGCGATCCTCGCCCTGGCCGACGATGGATTCCGCGAAGGCCTGTTCCCATTCCGGCGACAGGGTGACGAGCGGGATGACGCCGTCGCCGCCGACATTGGTGTCGCAGAGCTGCCGGCCGAGACGGGCGCGAACGTGTTCGGTGATCGCCGTGAGATTGCGGGTATGGGTGACGGCTTCGGCGATCGCTTCCAGAATCGTCGGCAGGTCGCGGATCGAGACGCGCTCGCCCAGCAGGTTCTGCAGCACGCGCTGGATGCCGCCGACCGAGATCTGGCCGGGCACGATGTCGGAAATGAGCTTCTGGTGGGTCTTGCCGACTTCGTCGAGCAGCTTCTGGGTCTCGCTGTACGAGAGCATCTCGGACATGTTGTCCTTGATGACCTCGGTGAGGTGCGTGGTGATGATCGTCGGCGGATCGACGACTGTGTAGCCCTTGAAGAGGGCCTCTTCGCGGTGGCCCTCGTCGACCCACATCGCGGGCAGTCCGAAGGTCGGTTCCTTGGTCGCTTCGCCAGGCAGCGCGATCTGTTCGCCGCGGGGGTCCATGACGAGAAGATGCGCCGGCTGCAGGTCGCCGCGGCCCGCCACGATCTCTTTCACGCGGATCACATAGTTGTTCGACGGCAGCTGGATGTTGTCCTGGATGCGCACCGACGGCATCACGAAGCCCATGTCGGAGGCAATCTGGCGCCGCAGGGCCTTGATCTGATCCGT
This sequence comes from Alphaproteobacteria bacterium, assembly GCA_965279355.1. Taxonomy (GTDB): domain Bacteria; phylum Pseudomonadota; class Alphaproteobacteria; order CACIAM-22H2; family CACIAM-22H2. Next base: position 4,673,471 of record OZ257155.1, read on the forward strand.
CAGTTTGGGACCGCGATCGGAGTTGATCATCGGCAGCAGGCCGTAGCCGAGTTCGAGGCGAAGGGTATCGATGTGAAGGGCGGTGGAGATCGGTTCGTCGGCGGCCGCCACGGGCGGTGGCGCTGCGGCGGCGACCGCCTCTTCCACCTCGGCCTCGGCCTGGCGCTTCTGGGTCAGATAGGCGCCGCCGCCGGTGATGCCGGCAAGAACGAGGAACGGCAGCATCGGCAGGCCCGGCGTCAGCGACATCAGGGCAAGCAGGACGCTCGCCATGCCAAGGGCCTTGGGATAGCCGCCGAGCTGGGCGAAGAGGGCCTTGTCCGTCGAGCCTTCGACGCCGGCCTTGGTGACCAGCAGGCCGGCGGCCGTTGAGACGATGAGGGCGGGGATCTGGGTGACCAGACCGTCGCCAACGGTCAGCAGCGTGTAGTTCTGCGCCGCCTGGGCGAACGACAGGCCATGCTGCATCGTGCCGATGATTATGCCGGCGACGATGTTGATGAAGACGATCAGCAGGCCGGCGACGGCGTCGCCGCGAACGAACTTGGACGCACCGTCCATCGACCCGAAGAACGAGCTTTCGTCTTCCAGTTCCTGACGGCGCTTGCGCGCGACCTTTTCGTCGATCAGTCCGGCGGACAGATCGGCGTCGATGGCCATTTGCTTGCCGGGCATCGCATCCAGGCTGAAGCGCGCCGCGACTTCGGCGATACGGCCGGAACCCTTGGTGATGACGATGAAGTTCACGATGACGAGGATCGCGAATACGATCACGCCGATCACGAAACTGCCGCCCATGACGAGATTGCCGAAGGCCTGAATGACCTGGCCGGCGGCGGCGGGGCCTTCGTTGCCGTGGCTGAGGATAAGGCGCGTGGTGGCGAGGTTCAGCGCCAGCCGCAGCATTGTCGTCATCAGCAGGACGGTGGGGAAGGAGCTGAAATCCAGCGGCTTCTGAATGAACAAGCCGACCAGCAGAATGAGGATCGAAAGCGTGATCGAGATCGCGAGCAGAATGTCGATGACCCACGCCGGCATCGGCAGGAGCAGGACGAGCATGATGCCGATGACGCCGACGGCCAGCGCGACGTCACCATGGCGCATGGCCGCGGTGAAGCGCTGGAGGATGGTCGGGCCACCGCCGGCAGTCGTGACAGTCGTTTCAGCCATGCCCCAAGGGGTCCTAAAGCAAGATCAGATTAGAGAGCGGCCCGGTCTTCGCTGTCCGGCATCATCGCGGAGCCCGGCTCGTTGTAGAGCTTGAGCTTGTTGCGAAGCGTGCGGATCGAGATGCCGAGAATATTGGCGGCGTGCGTGCGGTTGCCCAGGCAGTGCGTCAGCGTCTCAAGGATAAGATCGCGCTCCACATCGGCAACCGTGCGGCCGACGAAGCCAGCCTGCGCACCGGCGCTGCCGGCGGTGGCGCCACCACCGGTGCTGTCCGATGTCGGCGCAACCATGCCGCTCATCTGGATCGCTTCCGGACCGATCATGTCGCCATTGGCCAGCAGGACGGCGCGGTGCATGGCGTTTTCCAGCTCGCGCACGTTGCCGCGCCAGGTGTGGGTCCGCAGTTTCTCTGAGGCGGCCGGGGAGAGCGGCCGCAGCGGCACGTCGTTGGCCTCGGAGTATTTCTTGATGAAGTGTACGGCGAGAGGCTCGATGTCCTGCGGGCGCTCGCGCAGGGGCGGGACCTTCAGGGCGACGACATTCAGGCGGAAAAACAGATCTTCGCGGAAACGGCCGGCCTTCACTTCGGTTTCGAGATCGCGGTTGCTGGTGGCGAGGATGCGGATATCGATCTTGATCGGCGACATGCCGCCGACGCGGTCGATCTCGCGCTCCTGAATCGCGCGCAGAAGCTTGGCCTGCAGGCGCAGATCCATTTCGCTGATTTCATCCAGCAGCAGCGTTCCGCCGTTGGCTTCCTCGAACTTGCCGATGCGGCGCGCGACGGCGCCGGTGAAGGCGCCCTTTTCGTGGCCGAACAGCTCGGATTCCAGGAGGTTCTCGGGGATCGCGGCGCAGTTGACCGAAATCATCGGCTTGTCGGCGCGGCGGCTCTTGCGATGGATGAAGCGGGCCAGCACTTCCTTGCCGGTTCCGGACTCACCGTTGATGAACACGCTGGCTTCGCTGGGCGCGATCTGCTCGGCGAGGCGCAATGTCGCGGCCGTCGCCGGATCCTTGAAAATGACGGAGTGACTTTCCTCGGTCACCGCGGCGATGACGGCGGCGATGAGCTCGGCATCGGGCGGGAGCGGGATGTACTCTTTCGCGCCGGCCTTGATCGCGCGCACGGCGGCGGCTGTATCGGTGCCGGTGCCGCAGGCCACGACCGGAATGTGAATGCGCTCGTCGCGAAGGCAGGTCACCAGGCGGGTGATGTCCATGCCGACATCCACCATCACCAGATCGGCGCCGTTCCCGTTGCGGAGCGCTGCGAGGCCACCGTCGATATCGTCAACCTGCGAGACCTTGGCGCCGCGCCCCATGGCGATCTTCGCCGCGGCGGAAACCTGGCCGGACATCGGGCTGATAATAAGCAACCGCATCGTACTATCCCGAACTCGTGTGTTGGCTGACGTTCAGCCGTCGTTCTGCTTCGCCTTGACGATCAGGTGCGGTCGACCTTGACGATTTCCGTCATGGTCACGCCCAGCCGCTCATCCACGACAACGACTTCGCCGCGCGCGACGAGGCGGTTGTTGACGTAGATGTCGATCGCCTCGCCGACCTTGCGGTCGAGTTCGACGACGGCGCCGCGGCCGAGTTTCAGCAGCTGGCTGACCTGCATGGTCGCCTTGCCGAGCACGGCGGAGACTTGCACCGGAATATCGTAGACCGCTTCGAGTTCCTTGGCGGTCTTCATCGGCTTGCCGGATTCGGCTTCGACCATGCCTGACTGGCCGTCGATCTCGCCGAGATTCATGTTGTCTGACATCGGAAACTCCTGGGGCTGGAGGGATTACTTGGACTGGTCGGAGGCAGTGAAACGCTCAATGATCGCATCAATTTCCTGCCAGATCTGATCGATATGGCGTTCGGTGCCGCCGTTCGCCCATTCGACGCCGGCATCGGCGGTGGACAGGGCGGGGTCGGCAACGGCGGCGACGCGGCCGGAAAAACCGGTGGCGCCGGCCAGGGCATCGAAACGCTGGCGGAAGGTCTCGACATGGGCCTCGTTGAGACGAACGATGATCTTCGGCTCGTCGTGCAGGCGGCCCAGGCAGTCGGCGATGAGCGCCTCGATCTCCGACACTTCTTCGCGGCGGGAGAGGGCGGGCAGCAGCTTGCGCATCATGGTGACCGCCGCCATGACGGATGTCTGCATCTGCTCGGTGCGGTGCTGCTCGATCTGGGCGATCATCTTGACGATATTGGCGGAGATCTTCTCGAACGCCATTGTGGCGCGCATCTCCGCGTCCTTGGATGCGTCGGCGGTGCCGGCCTTGTGGCCCTCGGCGAACGCCTTCGCTTTTTCGGCCTCCATCTCCGCTGCAGTGAAGTTGCGGCGGACGATCGGCCGCGCGGGCGCGGTCGACGAACCCTTGGCGTCGAAGGAGGTTTCAAAGAGGAATTTGCTGATCGCGGGCATGGTCCGGGTCGCCTTAATAGATCAGTTCGTCTTCGCCGCCGCGCTTGTCGGCGATGACGATCTCGTCTTTCGCCGCCAGGTCCTTGGCCAGCGTCACCATATACATCTGCGCTTCGTCCACGTCGCGCAACCGCACCGGGCCCAGCCCGTGGATTTCCTCGCGCAGGATCTTGCCGGCGCGCTCGGACATGTTCGAGAAGAACAGGTCGCGCAGCGGCTCCGAGGCGCCCTTGAGGCAGATGGCCATCTTGGACTTGTCGACGTTACGCATGAGGGTCTGGACGCTGCCGGGGTCGAGGCGGCCGAGATCCTCGAAGGTGAACATCAGCGCCTTGATCTTTTCGGCTGAGTCGCGGTTCCGCTCTTCAAGGGCCGACATGAAGCGGCCTTCGGTGCCGCGGTCGAGACCGCTGAAGATTTCGGACATCGCCTCGTGCGAATCCCGGCGCGTCGTGCGGGCGAGGTTGCTCATGAACTCGGAGCGCAGGGTGCGCTCGACGTCGTCCAGGACCTCTTTCTGCACGGATTCCATCCGCAACATGCGCATGACGACTTCCATCGCAAAGGCTTCCGGAAGCTGACTGAGGACTCGACCGGCGTGCTCGGACTTGATCTTGGATAATACCACTGCAACGGTCTGGGGGTATTCGTTCTTAAGGAAGTTGGCCAGGACGCTTTCGTTCACGTTGGCAAGCTTGTCCCACATGGTCCGGCCGGCGGGGCCCCGGATTTCCTCCATGATGCCGTCGACGCGTTCCTTGCCCAGCACCTTCTCCAGCAGACGCTCTGTCGAATCGAAGGTGCCGACCAGCGATCCCGTGGAGGAGATCTGGTCGGCGAACTCGACGAACAGGCGCTCGACGATGGAGGAGTGGACCGTGCCCAGGTTGGACATGGTCTGGGAGACTTCCCTGATCTCCTCGTCGTCCATGAGCGCGAAGAGCTTGGCTGCGTGATCCTCGCCGACGGACAGCATCATGATGGCCGCCTTCTCGGGACCGGTCAGCGTTCGATAGTCTTCGCGGACGCGCATGGTTCAGTTTCCGGTCGATGCCCTTATTCGGGGCATCAGCCTTCCTGGTACATCCATGTGCGGAGGATGGCGACGGCCTCGTCAGGATGCTTCTCGACGATTTCGCCGATCTTCTTCATCGAGGAGGCCTTCACGCGGCCTTCCACGCGGGCCAGATCGATGAGGTCGTCGGCGCTGACCTGGTTCTGACGCGGCACGCCAAGGAGCGGATCGATGGCGCCGGGGGCGGCGAGGGCCTGCGGACCGTCCATTGCGCCATCCACGCCCGGACCGGACAGCTGCATCTGCGGCGGCGGCGGCGGAGGGGCGAAGATGTAGCGGATCAGCGGACGGGCGACCAACAGGATCACGAGGATCGCGACGATCGCCAGCACCATGATCTCGGCGAGGCGGAAATAGTCCTGCTTGGCGAAAGCGATGCCGAGGAAGCCGTCTTCCACCGGCAGCTGATCGGTGAGATCGGCGACGACGAACGGCATGTTCACGACTTCCAGAGAGTCGCCGCGCTGCTGGTTGAAGCCCATCGCCGAGCGGACGACGGTCGTCAGGCGCTGCATCTCTTCCTGGGAGCGGGGATTGTACGTTTTCTGGCCGTCCGGGCCGCTGCCCGTGGTGCCATCGACGATGACGGCAACCGACAGACGGCGGACATAGCCGGCTTCGCGAACCTGGTTGCGGACCGTCTTGGTGATTTCGTAGTTGACGGTTTCCTCGCTGCGGGTCGAGCGCGAGGCGTTGCGGCCGGCGGCGTTGCCAGAGTCCGCATCCGGCAGGTTGTTCTGCACCGTGACGGCCGAACTGCTGGACGCTTCGCTCGAATCAGCGTTCTCGGTCACGGTCTGGGTCGAGCGGACGACCTGGCCGTCCGGGTCGAAGCTCTCGGTATTGGTGATGACGCGGTCGAAATCGATATCCGCGTTCACTTCGGCGCGCACCTTCCCGGGGCCGACGGAACGCTCCAGCAGCTCTTCGATCTGGCGGGACAGGCGCTGCTCGTAGGTTTCGCGCATTTCCGTCGAGGTCGCGGCCTGGGCCTGCGGATCGTCATCGCTCTTGGCGCCGCGGGCGAGCAGGGTGCCCTTGTCGTCGATGATCGACACGCGGTTGGGCTTCATGCCGGGAACGGCGCCGGCGACGAGGTTCTGGATGGCCTGGACCTGGCCGCGCGGGAGGCGCGAGGTGTCGCGGATCTTGACCACGACCGATGCCGTCGGTTCCTGGCGCTCGCGGCTGAAGATGTCGCGGCGGGGCAGAACGAGGTGGACGCGGGCGGCCGAGACGGGGCCCAGCGAGGCGACGGTGCGGGCGAGTTCGCCTTCGAGGGCGCGGACCAGGTTGAGGCTCTGGACGAAATTGGTGGCGCCGATGGTGTCGCCCTTGTCGAACAGCTCGTAGCCGACCGAGCCGCCCTTGCCGATGCCCTGTTCGGCGAACTGCATGCGCATCGCCAGGACCTTGTCCTGCGGGATCCAGATCTGGGAGCCGCCGGAGCGGACTTCGTAGGGGACGTTCTGGGTCTGGAGCCGGGCGATGATCTGGCCGGAATCCTGGGCGCCCAGCTCGCCGAACAGCATGCCCATCGGGGGCGCGGTCAGGCGGGAGGAGAAGAAGATAAAGAAGCCGACCAGACCCAGCGCCACCGCGCCAAGCATTGCGACCTTGACCGGCCCGATGCGCCGCAGATTTTCGAGCAGTTCGCCCACGTTCTTTACCCCGGTTGATAACCAGCCAACTATCCGGGGACCATTAAGGTTAACCCGGAGCTTTTTAGCGGAATTATCCTAAAACGCGGGGGGTGAACGAATAGTTAAACGACGGCAGTTTTTGCCGGGTGACCCGGCAAAATTTGCCGAGTGGGTTTCAAAAGAGGGGTCTCTGGAGCCCGCCTGGGGCCCCGGGAGAGGCGGTCAGCCGGCGGGCTGGGTCTCGGCGCGATAGTCCTGCAACCGTGTGGCGCGCAGGCCACGCAGACCGTGACGCTCGATCAGGCGCTGCCACGACAGGAACTCCTCGACCGAGAGGTGGTAGCGAGCGCAAGCCTCTTCGAGGCTGAGCACGCCGGCCCGTACCGCCGAAACCACCGCCGCCTTGCGCCGGATGACCCAGCGCTTGGTGTTTGAGGGCGGCAGGGAAGCGGTCGCCGCTGCCATGCTCCGGTTCTCCTGCGTCCGCGGCGCGGGGCCGGCGAGCTGGGGCGAAACGGGGCGGGGGGCAGTCAGGGGGCGAATCACTGTCATGGGTGCCATGGTAAACAGCCTCAGCTTAAAGATTCCTAAATCCCGGGCGTTCTTTTTGGCCGGAAATTCAACGCAGTAGGTCCCGCACGACGGTGCTCATTTCGTCGGCCGTGCGGACCACGGTCGCGGCCGAGCTGTAGGCCCGCTGGGTAACGATCATGCTTGCCAGGTTGTCGGCGAGATCGACGTTCGATTCCTCGAGCGCGCCGATGTTCAGTTCCGAGAATTCGTCGCCGGGAAAGCGCAGTTCGGGAACTCCGGAGCCCGTGGATTCCAGGAACATGGTTCCGTTCACCGCCTCGAGCACGTCGGGATTGATGAAGGCGGCGACCGGCAGGCGATACAGGACCTGCGAGGCACCGCCGGCATAGTTGCCGACCACAGTGCCGTCGGACTGGATGCTGAAGCCTTCGAACGCGCCGGACTCGATGCCGTCATGCGTGTAGTCGATCTGCACCGTGGACTGGCCCAGCATCGCGACGTCGCTCATATCCAGAGCAAACGTCGATGTAACCGGCGGGACCGACGTATCTGAATGCGTGATGTTCAGCGTGAAATTGGTGCGGCCCAAGCTGTCGAACGTGATCTGCGCGGCAGTTCCGCTCGGCTCCCCATTCGCATCGGCGATGTAGAGCTGCCAAGTGGTGCTGACCCCGGCGATTGTCATCGGATTGGTGAACAGCAGCGTCAGGCTCTGCGGATCGCCGTTCACATCGATGTAATTGATCGGCATGCCGGCCTGTTCAAATTCAGTTGCATCAATGGTAGCTGACGGCCCGGCGAGACCGAAGAGCGTCTGCGCTGAAGCGCCGAGCGTATCCGTGATCTCGATATCGAACGGCGATACGATTGTCAGCGTCGCATTGGTGGCTGTGCCGCTGATCACGGCAGTGCCATCCTCCGGCGGAATCGCCGCGTTGATCGCGGTCTGGATGTCGGTCAACGTGGCGTTGGCTGGGATCGTGATGGAATAGGTGGAGCCGTTGACTTCGATGTCGAAGGTGTCGGTCGCTGTGACCGGCGGGGTTCCCAGCAGGGTCAGGTCGTCGGTCGCGGTCACGTTGAGGGGCGTTGTGGTGGCGCTTGCGCCGACCGCCGTGGACGGCGCGGGGATGACGGCGCTGATCGATGCCGCCGTGGTCGCCTGTCCCGGAAATGAGGCCAGGTTGGACACCTGAATCGGCACCAGCTGGTCGACGCTTGTCGGGACAGCGACAGCGTTTGGGGCCGTTCCCAGCGGAACGGCCACGCCCATCAGGTATTGACCGTTGCGGTTGGTGAGAAACGCATCCGTGCCGCTGGAAACGGTTGTGCCGGTGGTGACGGACGGAATGGAGACCTGAAGATCGCCGGCGCGGCTGTAGAGAAACTGGTCCGGCGTCAGGGTGCCGCCGGTGACGGTGCCGCTGGCGAAGGTGAAAAGCCCGCCGCCATTGATGGCCAGGTCGGTGTTGCGGCCGGTAATGGACAGGGGGCCCTGTACGCCGACGAACTGGCGCGTCGATGTCTGCACGCCTGCGGTGTTGCCGAACGGGGTTAGGGTCGGGCCGGAGGCGGTGGCGACGCCGCGCATGCGCTGGCTGCCGAGCACCGTCGCGAAGTCGGTCTGGACTCGCTTGTAGCCGATCGTCTTGAGGTTGGCGATGTTGTCGCTGAGCGTGCCGGTGGCCTCCGAAAAGGCCATCATGCCCATCACGCCGTTGTTGAAGATGCCCTGAAGTCCGTACATCGCTTTTTATCCCTGGGCGGTATCGGGTAGGCGAGGCGTTTTCTCGCCCGCCTACCCGCTGGTGTTGCGCTGATAGAGAAGCGCTAACCGATCTTGTTACCGCTTCACCTGCAGGAGTTCCTGCAGCATGTCGTCGGCGGTGGTGATTGTCTTCGCATTGGCCGAGTAGGCGCGCTGCGTGATGATCATGTTCGAGAATTCGTCGCCGAGATCGGCGTTCGAGCTTTCGAGAGACGACGGTTCGATCGAGCCGGCGCCGCCGGTGTTGGCGACGCGCCAGTTGAAGCTGCCCGACTGCACCGTCTGCGCGAAGGTGTTGCCGTTCTGCGAGCGCAGCGCGGTCGGATCGGCGAACGTCGTCACCGGCACGCGATAGATCCGCTGCGTGGCACCGTTGCTGAACGAGGCGATGACGAAGCCGTCCTTGTCGATGGAGACGCCGGTCCGCAGACCGACCGCCGAGCCGTCCTGGTTGACGAAGGACACGGTGTTGGTGGCCGCGAACTGCGTCAGACCGTCGGAGCGGCCGGTGCCAACTGCACCCGGCGTGCCGAGATCGAAGGAGATGTCGCTGGCGGCGGAGCCGTTCGACCAGTTGATGGTGATGTCAGTCGGCTCGAGCGGCGTGCCGGTATAGAGCGGCGGGCTGCCGGTCACTTCGTTCAGGCTGCCGTCGCCGTTGAAGGTGATGTTGCCGGCCGAGAGCAGACCGCGGCCGACGGTGACACCGGCAATTTCTGCATCCGGCGTATAGAGCTCGTAGGCCCAGCGATTGGTATCCAGGCGGATGAAGCCCATGGTCACGACGTGTGCCGAGCCGAGTGAGTCGAACACCTGCAGCTGCTGGGTGGTGAATTGCGGGGTAATCGTGCCGCTCTGCATGCCGGCCTGTGTGGCGGTGATGTTCTGCGGCGCCGAGCCGAAGAGCGTGGCAACGGGCGTGTTGACCGATTCGTCGATCGTCATCGAGTACGGCGAGTGAATCTGGATTGTGGGTTCGCCCGTGGGACCGACAATCGAGGCGCTCAGATCGGCGCCGGAGGCATTGATGAGATCGACCAGGTCGTCAAGCGTGTCGAATTCGCCGGTGGCCGTGCCAGCCGTGAATGTATAGGTGTTCCCGTTGACGACGACGGTGAATTCGTCGCCGACGGCGAGAACACCGAGACCGGTCAAGGAATCTACAGCAGGATCTGTAATTGCGGCGTTGGCAACGGTTGTGACGTCGGCGCCGCCGCGGCTGTAGGTGGCTGTGAAACTGGTCGTCGCCACAGAGTTGATAGTGTTCCAGGCAGCGCCCGCGCCGACATCGGAAACCGTCACTGCATAGCTGGACGACACTGTGAGCGTAGCGTCGCCCGACGTGCCGCCAACGGTGCAGGTCACATCAGGCATCTGGTCGACCAGGTTGGCGAGTTCCGCGAGAGTGGAGAATTCATTTGCGGCTGCCGAGGTCGGTGGGGCGGCAACCGTAAACGTCTGGGATGCGCCGTTGACGGTGACGACGATCTGATCGCCGGCAATCAACGGGGTTGTGCCGAGCGTCGTCAGGTCCGCGTTCGCGCTGACGCCGACGCCACCGTTTAGAATGCTGGAGAGAGTGGTGAACTGGTTGCCACCGAAGATCGTCTGGTTGCTGTTCAGGTTCGCACCGATCGTCACGTTCTGCGTGTCGACCGCGACGCCGTTCAGCGTGCCGACCGAGACGACACCCAGCGTGTTGATGTCGGCGATTTCGCCGGCCTGGTCGAGCGCCCAGCCCATCAGGTACATGCCGTTCGTGTTGACGAGACGGCCCTGGTTGTCTTCGTGGAACGAACCGGCGCGGGTGTAGAGGTTGTTGCCGTCGCCGGCGCCCTGGTCGTTGACCGCGAAGAAGCCGTTGCCGGTCACCGCGATGTCGAGCGGACGGTTCGAAGCCTGCAACACGCCCTGGTTATCGACCAGCGCGAAGCGGCCGGATTTCACGCCGCCGGGCGAGTAGGTCGTCGAGGCGGCGCTGTTCACGACCAGCGTCGAGAACTGCGCGATCGATTTCTTGTAACCGATCGTGTTGATGTTCGCGATGTTGTCCGAGAGGATGGCCATGGCGTTGGTCTGCGCCTTAAGGCCTGCGACTCCCGACAATAGCGTTCCGGTGAGGCTCATGGTGGTGCTCCTTCAGATCTCTAAATTCTGCAAAATCAGGTGGTCGTGATGGGGGTCTGGCGGACCGATTTGACTTCGGACAGCGGGATCTTCGTCCCGCCGACCGTGAGGATGATGAGACCGCTCTGGATCTCGACTTCGGTGACCTTGCCGGACGCCGAGGTGCCGACATCGATCGGGCTGTTGACGCCGTCGACGGCGGTGAACTTGAGGCTGTAGTTGCCCGCCGGGACCGGCGCGCCGCCCGAGTTCTTGCCGTCCCATTCGTAGGTGTGGCTGCCCTTGGCGTTGTCGACCTGAACCGTGCGGATGGTTTCGCCGGCGCTGTTGAGGATCTCGAGCGTGACCGTCTTCGCCTGCGAGGGCAGCGAGTACGTGATCGAGGCGGGTCCGCTGTCGGTGAGGAGCACCGAATTGCCGACCGTGTCGACCGTGTTGCCGAGGTACTGGGTCATCGAGCTGACCAGCGAGCTGTGCTGCAGCGTGATCAGGTCTTCCAGGTTCTGGTTCTGGCGGATCTGCTGTTCGACGCCGGTGAACTGCACGAGCTGGGTCGTGAATTCGGTCGCGTCCATCGGCTTCAGCGGGTCCTGGTTCTTGAGCTGCTGGGTGAGCAGGATCAGGAACGAGTCGAAGTCGCCGCCGAACGACGACATCGACTGCGCGGACTTGCCGACGTTGGCGCCGACGCCTGAAACGGAAGAGATGTCAGCCATGGTGGTGTCCTCAGACCCGGATATCGACCCGGCCATTGCCGGCGGAAGCGCCGGTATAGGCCGCGGAGGCATGCGGTGTTTCGATGGGGGCATCGGTCAGCACGGCGGACGGATGTCCGCCCGTCGCCGAGCGCCAGGTATTCTTGTCGCCGGCGCCGTTGTCGCCGCGCAGGTTGAAGCTCAGGCTGCCGCTATCGGTCTGCAGGCCGGCATTCTGGAGCGAGCGCGACAGTTCGCGCGCGTCGCGCTGGAGTAGTTCGACCGTCTGCGGCCGGTCGGCGGCAAAGACGGCGTTGAAGCGTCCGTCCGGACCGATCTCCATGCGCACGTCGATATGGCCGAGTTCGATCGGGTTCAGCTGGATGCGCAGGCGATCGACGCCATCGGCAACAGCCTTGGTCAGACGGATCGCCACCTGTTCGGCGACGGGATGAGATGTCGCCTGGCGGGCGTTCGTGGCGGCTGAGGCTTCGGTATGCGTGGCGCGGTTCGCGGCCAGTTCGGCGCTGAATGGCGTGACCGGCGCGTTGGTCGGAGCATTGCCGGGCGCCAGATCGACGGTTTCGGCCGACATTTCGGCAGCCGGCGTTCCCGCGACGAGCTTGGCGGCGGCGTCAGCGGCTTCCTTCGAGCCCGGCTGCACCGGAGCGATGATTTCGCCATCAGCCGGGGATGCATCGGCGCTCTGCGCCGCGAGCTGCGCGGCGTAACCCGTGGTGCTCAGGGCGGCCGGAGCGGCAGGCGAAGCCGACGTTGCCGTCGGTGTTGAACCAGTGGTGAAGGCAAGCGGCAGGTCGCCGTCGACCGGCGCGCCGTCATCAACCGTGATGACGACATCGGAGGTGGTGCTGTCCGTCGCTTCGGCGATCACCGGCGCGGCAGCAACGATCGCAGCGCTATCGACTGGCGGAAGCGTGGCGGGCGTTGATGCGGGAACGATCGGGCTCTGCGCCTGGCTCTGCGCCTGGGTTTGTGTCTGTGTCGCGGTCGCGACCGGAACAGAAGCAGCCGCCATTGCCGCCGCGATTTCATCGGCGGTCGGGGCCGGTGCAGCCGAGGTCGGCTTCGCATCGGCGGTCGGCATCGACTTGGCTGCAGCGGCGACGGCATCAGCAAATGCCGTCGACCCTGTCTGCATCGGAATTTCGATCTCGGCGGCATCGCCCGGGACTGCGGGAGCCTCGGCGAGCAGAGCCGGATCCATCGCAGCCGGCGTCGGTGCAACGGGTACCAGTGTCGACTCATCGCTGAGGGGGGCCGCGAGGTCCGCCACGGCTTCCGCCACGGCAATCGCGACCTGTGCCGCAGGGATCACGACAGGAACGGGAATGAGCGCGGCGGTCACTTTGGCCAGCGCTTCCGCGGCCTCGGCGACGGCGGCATCTTCAGCAGTCTCAACCGCGGCGGCGTCGGCAGTCTCTTGAGTGAGAGTGTCGTGCGCGGCGGCGTCATCCGATGCGGCAGCCTTGGCGTCGGCGTCCTGGCCGTCCCTGGCCGTGGCGGCATCAGCCTTGGCCTGGTCGTCGTGAGCAGACTTTTCCGGCGCCTTGGGGGAGGCTGAGCGGTTTGCCGACGCGGTCGATGCCTGCTCGGGCCGCTCAGTTGGGCGACCCACAGGCTTTTCGTTTTTCGCCTCGGGGCGTTCGCGGCGCTCCGGGCGCGCGTCGGGCGTCGCCGGCTTTGCCAGTCGCTCCGACAGCATGTCGGAGAAAGCGGTTGAGCCGACATCGCTGTCGTTGCGGTTACCGCTTTGGGAAGCCGTATCCGGACGAACAAAACTGTCGATGATCCCGAGGTCCATAAGTCGCGTCGCCTTCGCTGGGCACTGGTGTTCAACGAAGACAAAGCAAGCCGGAGGCCACAGCCCCGCGTCTTTCTAATCAACTGTTATTTATGGATTATTTCGGATGCGGCGCCGGCTGGAACCCGGTTAAATACGCCGCTTGAGAGGCTTCCCGGCAAATCGTGCCGGGAGCAATCGGGAATTTTCTGCCGGGTCGTGGACCGCACGGACCCGGCGCGAAAATTACTTTTCGTGTGTGAACTGTCCGCCGAGAACTTTCGCCGGGATGTCCTCAATCATCTTGGCAACCAGTTCTTCACCATGAATCTGGACCAGCAGGCCCAGGGCGCTGGACAACGCGGCGCTCCCGACGGTTTCCGGACTGACGCCCTTCGCCAGGCACTCTTCGTAGGAATCCACAATTATGTTCAGCGCCGCCTGCGGCGTGTCGCTTTCATTCGGACTCATCGATTGTCTCCGTATCCGGTCGGGATTAAGCGGTTGAATTATATCGCCTTCGTAGAAAAGCGGGAGGAATTCTCTCTTTGTCTAGCCGGGAGCACCCTTCGACTCCGCCCAGCTCCGTTCATAGGCGCTCTCAAGCGCGCGCGTGAATCTCTCGCCGTCACACAGCGCAGACGCGGCGGCCTGGCCGCGGAGGGTCTCCCGGCGCTGCGCGAGAGCGCCCGGATCGCCAGCCAGGCCGACCGCCAGCGACCGATACGCTGCGGGGTCCTCGGCGACGAGCGACGCAAGACCGGCAGTCGACAGCAGGCTCAGGGAATGGCGGCTGGCGAACCGCGCTTCCGGGATGGTGACGACCGGAACGCCCATCCAAATTGCTTCTGCCGTGGTCACGCCGCCGGAATAGGGGAAGGTATCCAGCGCGATGTCGACGGCGCCGTAACGGGCGAGAAGCTCGGCATGCGAACTTTCGCCTTCGATCAGGATGCGGCTGGCATCGATATCGGCGTCGGCAAAGGCCGCGACGATCCGCTGGCGATTGGCGGGCGCGTCCATCCACCGGTACTTAAGGAGCAGCTTCGAGCCGGGAACCGCGCGCATGATCTCGGACCACACCTCGATCAGGGGCGTGTTGATCTTGGCGGGATTGGCAAAGCAGCCGAACGTGACATAGCCATTGCTCTCCGCCGGAAGTTTGCCGACCGGTGGCGCGTAATCCGGTGCGGTGTAGCAGACCCATTGCTCAAGTCTGAGCGGACGCTCGATAAAGTTCGCCTCGCTGCCGGACGGCATGTGATGCCGGTCGGCAATCACGTAGTCCATCGCCGAAACACCGGTGGTGCCGATGGATCCGATCCATGTCATCTGAAGCGGCGCGGGTCTGGCGGTAAAGACCCGCAGCCGGTTGCCGGAAGTATGCCCGGCAAGATCGACCAGGATGTCGATCCGATCGGCGCGGATATGCTCGATCAATGCCTCATCCGTCATGCCGACTGTCTTGCGCCAGCCGGCGGCGCGCCGCTGGAGCCGTTGCGTCATCGGGTCGTCGACGGCGCGCTGTGCATAGACGAAGAACGGGAATCGGGCGGTGTCATGGTTGGCAAACACGCCGGCCATGAAATGGCCGATGGGATGATTGCCGAGGTCAGGGGACACATAGCCGATGCGAAGCGGGTGACCTCCGTTCCGGCGCGGCTGGGAGGAAACCGTCAGGGCGAACCGCCGGTCCCATTCGCGAGCCCGATTGAGAATTTCCGAAGGACCTGAATCCGGGACGTAGCTGAGCGCGAGGACGATATTGCCGAGCGCCTGCTCAAGCGAAGGGTTGAACGTCAGGGCCCGGTCGAAACGCTTGACCGCCGTCGCCGCATTGCCGGTATAGAGAGCGGCATTGCCGTGGTTGACCCAGGCCTCGGCGTAGTCGGGTTTCAGTTCAATCGCGCGCGCATAGTGTGTCGATGCTTCGTCGATTTCGCCGCGCTGATAATGAATGACGCCAAGGTTCATCTGCAGCACGGGATCGGACGGGTTGATTGCGACCGCGTGCTTCATCCAGGTGAGCGCCTGGTCGCGATTGCCGAGCGCCGCGAGCGCATGGGCAAGGTTCATCGCGATCAGGGCATCGTTCGGCCGTTTTCCGATGGCCGGCGCATAGGCAGCGAGGGCGCCGGCGGCGTCACCCATTGCCCACAAGGAATGGCCGAGTTCCGCATGCAGATCGTCGCGGTCCGGCTCGATCGCGACGGCAGCCCGGAAGATTGCGGCCGACTCGGCGTGTCGCACGTTTAGATGAAGAAAGCGCGCCAGTCGGGCGTGCGCCTCCACGGAGCGTGGCTGTGCCGCCAGCGCCGCGCGCAAACCGTGTTCGTTCTGCGACTCCGGAGTGGTCATTCAGGAGTTTTGCGCCTGACCACGCGGCCGGTCCATATGGCGTCGCGGAAAGAAAAAAGCCCGGGCGGTAAACCGCCCGGGCAGGAAAGAAACAACCCGGAGAAACCGCCGGGAAAACCGAACCGTCCTAGAAAGTCTCGGACGGCTCGGCCTCCACGATGGCGTAAGCCGAATTACCGAAAGAGCGACAGCAGGATCTGCGGACGCTGGTTGGCGATGCTGAGCGCCTGCACACCGAGCTGCTGCTTGACCTGCAGCGACTGGAGGGCGGCACTTTCCTTCGCCATGTCGGCATCGACCAGAGCGCCGAGACCTTCCGTCACCGCGTCCGCGAGGGTCGTGGTGAAGGTGCCCAGGAACTCGATGTCCTTCGAATTCGCACCGAGGGTACCGAGAGCGGCACCGACCGCGGTGATTTCCACGTCGATCGTCGAGATCAGCGTGAGAGCATCGCCCGTTGTCGAGACGCCAAGGCTGAGGTTGGCCGAGACGGCGCCGACAGCGGAGGCTTCGTTGATCGTCAGCTGACCGCCGGTGATCGTCGAGGTGATGGTCACGCCAGTCGAGCCCGCCGAGACCAGGTTACGGCCGTTGTAGACGGCGTTGGTCACGAAGGTGTTGAGCTGGGCGATCATCGAGTTGAAGTCAGCCGACAGAATCGTCTGCTGGCTCGCCGTGTTGGCGGGGTTCGACGCTTCGATGGCCTTCTTCTTGATGTCGGCGAGCAGGTCGGAGACCGACGTTGCGCCGGCAATGGCGGCGGCGAGGATGCCGCGACCGCTGGAGAGGCTCTGCTGAACCGCGTCGAAGGCTTTCAGGTCTGCGCGCAGACCCTGGGCGATCGAGAAGTTCGAGGCATCGTCACGCGGACTGGTGATGCGATAGCCGGTAGAGACGCGATTTTGAACTGTATCGAGACGGCTGCTGGTTGAGCCCAAATTCTTCAACGCAATGAGCGCACCAACATTGGTGTTAATAGACGTCATAGGATGCTCCTAGTTCTAGGTGGCAGACACAGGCCTTCTGGCCTGACTGGTATCGAGTCCGCGCGGGAAATCCCGAACCAGTGCGCGCACTATGCATAAGCGCGTTTGCGGAGTCAAATTTTCGCAGCTTTTCCAATCGAATAGGGTTAATTCGCCGTTAACCAGGCGGATCGGTTAAGCGGCTCTGTCCGCCGGTAATTCAATGAACCAAAACGGAAAAGGGCGGCACGCGGACGTGCCACCCTTCCTGTTGGTTAACCTGCGGCGGGCGGCGGCGGGCCGCCCGGACCGGGCGACTCAGCCGCCGCGGAAGAGGCCGAGGATGATCTGCGGACGCTCGTTGGCGATGCTGAGCGCCTGGACGCCGAGCTGCTGCTTGACCTGCAGGGCCTGCAGCCTGGCGCTTTCCTTGGCGAGGTCGGCGTCGACCAGCGAGCCCAGACCTTCGGTCACAGCGTCGGACAGCGTCTGGCTGAACGTCGACAGGAAGTCGATGTCCTTGGCGCTGGCGCCGAGCTGACCGAGGGCCGTGCCCACGATGGTCGTCTGGTTGTCGACTTCGCTGATGAGGGACAGCGCGTCGGCCGTGGAGGTGACGCCACCCAGAGCGCTGAGAGCCGTCGACACGCCACCCAGAGTGGAGGCGGCGAGGATGGTGAGCTGACCGCCGGAGATCGTCGACGTGATGGAGACGTCATTGGCTCCCGATGCAATCAGGTTGCGGCCGTTGTAAACCGAGTTCTGAACGAAGCTGTTCAGCTGGTTGACCATCGAGTTGAAGTCGGCCGACAGAATGGTCTGCTGGCTGGCGGTGTTCGCCGGGTTCGACGCTTCGATGACCTTCTTCTTGATGTCGGCCAGAAGGTTCGAGATCGAGGTCGCGCCGGCGATGGCGGCGGCGACGACACCCTTGCCGCTCGCAAGGCTTTGCTGGACGGCGTCGAACGCCTTGAGGTCCGCGCGAATGCCTTGAGCGATCGAGAAGTTCGATGCGTCATCCTTGGGACCGATGACGCGGAGGCCGGTCGAGACGCGGTCCTGGGTCTTTTCGACTTCGGAACCCGTCAGGTTCAGGTTGCGGAGCGCGACAAGCGCGCCGACGTTGGTATTGATCGAGGTCATTGCCCTTACTCCTGCTTCTAGGGAGCAAGACCGGCACAACCCGAACGGTTGCTGCCGTCTTCGCTCTCAGCTGCAGAAGTCATCGCAAGGGGGATGCCAATCGGGATAATTTTATTAAATTACTGATTTAATTGGATTATTTATCCCCAAGGCACCTGTAAGCAGTTGAGTTAACAGGTAAATATTTGCCGGAAGGGAAAGTTTTGCCGGGCTTAAACCGCGCTTTGGAGGGAGGTTTTGCCCGGTCCGCCGACGATCCGGCCAACGATCCGGGAAGCCTGGAAAAACCAAAGAAAAAGGCGGCTTGCGAAACCGCAAACCGCCTTCGAGGAGAGGGGGGCCGCCCGAAGGCGGCCCGGATCTGAAGATCAGCGACCGAACAGCGACAGGATGACCTGCGGATGCTGGTTGGCGATGTTGAGCGCCTGGACGCCGAGCTGCTGCTTGACCTGCAGGGCCTGCAGATTGGCGCTTTCCTTCGCGAGGTCGGCGTCGACGAGCGAGCCGAGACCTTCGACGAGAGCGTCCTGCAGGGTCTGGGTGAAGGTCGAGAGGAATTCGATGTCCTTCGAGTTCGCACCGAGGGTACCGAGCGCCTGACCGACGCTGGTGATTTCGCCGTCGATGGTGGAGATCAGGGACAGGGCGTCGGCCGTCGTCGAAACGCCGAGGGCGAGGTTCGCCGACACGTTACCGACCGCGGAGACCTCATTGATCGTGAGCTGGCCGCCGGAAATCGTCGAGGTGATCGTGACCGAAGCTGAACCCTGCGAGAGAAGGTTACGGCCGTTGTAGACCGAGTTCTCGACGAAGGTGTTCAACTGCGTGATCATCGCGTTGAAGTCGGCCGACAGAATGGTCTGCTGGTTGGCCGTGTTGGCGGGGTTCGACGCTTCGATCGCCTTTTTCTTGATGTCGGCGAGAAGGTTTGAAACCGAGGTGGCGCCGGCGACGGCGACGGACACGATGCCGCGACCGCTGGCCAAGCTCTGCTGGACCGCTTCGAACGACTTGATGTCCGCGCGGATACCCTGCGCGATGGAGAAGTTGGAGGCGTCGTCCTTGGGGCCGATGACGCGCAGACCGGTGGATACGCGATCCTGGGTTCTCTCGAGGCCCGTGTTGGTAACGCTCAGATTCCGTAGAGCGACGAGGGCGCCGACATTGGTGTTAATCGAGGTCATTGCACAATCTCCTTTCTGGGTGGCAGGAACCGGCGCATCCGGCGTCCGTTCTGAGGCGCGGTGCCTCGTTGCCGTGTTGTGGAGATTAAGCGGTATCTATTAAAATTTTACTAAATAGTCCGTATAAACAATTATATGGTTTTCAAAGGACCCTTAATTATTTGAATTTTAAAGATAAAATTTTCCACAGGTGGCTGTGGACGGAAATACCGTCAGTCATCCAGGCGAAAGCGCCGGCCGTGGAGTGTTAAGGAAAGGGTGCCCTTCAGCCCGTCGGCGACGGCCCTGACCCGGCGGTCGAACTCCCGGGCGTCGATATCCGGCGACAAGGTGCATAAGGCATCGAAATCGCGCTGCGTGCTCTTCCGCCCGCTCCAGAGGTCGCCGGATTCCGGCAATGGGCCCGCGACGGTGGCCAGGAGCGGGCCGATTCGACCGAAGAGTCGCACACAGGCGTCGAAGGTCAGTGTCTCGATCTGCGAGAGGCGGGGATTGACCGGCATGTCGAACCACTCGACCCCGACGATGGGACCGGAATCGACGGCCTTGCGCATGACATGGGCGGTCGCGCCGAAGCGCGTGGCGCCCTCATAGATCGCGAGGCTCGCGGGGTGGCGTCCGGGATGGGTCGGCGGGCCGGGGTGGAAATTGTAGGCCAGCCCGTCGAGGGTCTCGAGGAGGTCGTCGGGCACGACCGTCGACGTGCAGAAGCCGATCAGCCGGATGCCCGGCCGGCGCGGATGGAGCGCCATGACCAGTTCATCCCTGGTCTCGACATGCGTGATCTTGAGGTCCGGGTTGTGACGGGACAGGAATTCTGTGAGATGAAGCGCTTCCCGCGCACCGGTCAGCAGCACGATCTCACGAAGCATCCGCGTCTCTCCATGGCGCAACATGAGCCGGCCCGTGGGTAGCGGAGCGGTCACCGGCGGTCAAGGTGCGACGGGATCACCGTCGCTCTCCCCCGTTGGAGGATGTACTCTTTTTGCACGATTCGCCGGTTTCTCGTGCGTAGTTCGCAACCCGTCGCCATGAAAAGCATGATCGGTTTCTATCGTCACAGAAGCGGCCTCGGCCCGGAAGCGAGACGCCAGTGAAGGCTGGCGCGCAGTCGGACCGCGCCGATGTGCTGCAGCAGGCGGCGCTTGGCGCCATTGCCCGACGCGACTACGGCAATGCGGTCACCCTGATGCGGCAGGCTGTCGCGCTGAAGCCCAACGAAGGGGCGCATCACTTCAATCTCGGATCTGCCCTGCGCCACAAGGGTGAGCTTGCGGGCGCCGTTGCAAGCTATCGTGAAGCGCTGCGCCTGATGCCCGGGACCGTCGAGATCTACAACAATCTCGGCAACACGCTGCGCGAGACCGGCGATGTGCAGGGGGCACTGTCCTCTCTTCTGCACGCGATCGAGCTCAATCCGGACTACGCCCGCGCGCATATGAATATCGGCGCCGTCTATCTCGATCTCGAACGCTTCGATGATGCGGAGCGCAGCCTGCAGCGGGCGCTGGCGCTCGAGCCGGCGCTTGTCGATGCCCACGCGCTGCTGGGCAAGCTGTATCGCCGGATGAACCGGCTCGAGGAGGCGGCGGTCGCTTATTACAACGCGATGCGCACCAATCCCGGGGAAGCGGCGATGTATCTCAATCTCGGCAACGTCATGCAGGCGCTCAATCGCACGCCGGAGGCGATCGGCGTCTATGAGCTCGGCCGACAGACCGCGCCCAAAAGCGTCGAGATCCTCAACAATCTCGGCAACGCCTATTTCACGATCAGCAACTACATGGCGGCGATCGAGGTCTATCGCGAGGCGCTGGCGATCCGGCCGGATTACGCCGCGGCGCACAGCAACCTCGGCGCGGCGCTGCAGCGCGAGGGCCGCCTGGAAGAGGCAATTGCGTCCTACCGCATGGCGCTGCAGATCAATCCGGAGCAGGACAGCTACAACAATCTCGGTCTTGCGCTTTCGTCTTTCGGGCTACGCGACGAGGCGATCGCGACCCTGCGCCGGGCGATCGAACTGCGGCCGGGTTATATCGTTGCGCATCGCAACCTCCTGTCGGCGATGCTCTACGATCCAAAACTGACGCCGAAAGAACGCTGGCACGAACACGCGGTGTTTGGCCGTAAGCTTCCGCGTCCGGCGGTGAAGCCGGTCTTTGGAAACGAGCGCGATCCCGAGCGGCGTATCCGCATCGGCTATCTGTCATCTGATTTTCTCGATCATCCGGTGAGTCGCAACATTACGCCGGTACTGGAGAATCGCGATCGCGAGAAGGTCGAGCTGTTTGCCTATGCCGAACTGACGCGTTCCGACGTTACGACGGAACGGCTGAAGGGGTATTTCGATCACTGGCTCGTGGTATCGGGGATGGGCGATGCGCAGCTGGCCGAGCGCATCCGCGCCGACCGCATCGATATTCTTGTTCTGCTGGCCGGGCATTTCGATAACAACCGGCCGCAGATCGCGGCGTGGCGGACGGCGCCGCTGCAGGTCAGCTTTCACGACCCCGCCACGAGCGGCATCGCCGAGATGGACTACCTGATCGGCGATCGCACGCTGGCGCCGCGCGGCGGTCCGGAAGGATTCAGCGAGCGGGTCCTGCGGCTGCCGAGTTTTTATATTCATGCGCCGTTTGCGGATGCGCCGCCGGTCTCGCCGCTTCCGGCCGACACGAACGGCTATGTGACGTTCTGCAGCTTCAGCAATCCGGCCAAACTCAATAACGCCGTGCTCAGCCTGTGGGCCGAGGTTCTGCGCGCCGTGCCGACGGCCCGGCTGTCGCTCAAGTTCAAGAGCTGGTTCAAGAACCGGACCCTGAGGGAGCGCATCCTGAACGGACTGCAATGCGACGAGGAGCGCGTGCAGTTCGGCCTGGCGGATCTGAGCGCGGCGGATCATTTGTCCCTTTATCATGGTGCCGACATCGCGCTGGACCCGTTTCCCTTCACGGGATCGACGACGACATTCGAGGCGCTGTGGATGGGCGTTCCCGTGGTCACGTTGGCGGGCGATGCGATGGTGGCGCGGTGGAGCACCTCCATGTTGCATGTGCTTGGTCTGGATGCGTTCATCGCGGCAACACCGGAAGACTATGTCCGTATCGCGGCGGGCATGGCATCCGAGCCCCTGCGGATCGCGGCTTTGCGCGCCGAATTGCGGGGCCGCGTCGCGGGATCGCCGCTCTGTAACGGCGTCGGCCGGGCGCGGCAGATCGATCGCCTGTACCGGGCGATCTGGCGACGCTGGTGTCAGACCGGATGAAGGACGCTCTTTCGGAAGCGAGAACGTTGCACAGCGCGGGACGCCTCGACGAGGCGGAGCGCCGCTATCGCGACGTGCTGCGAACGTCACCGGCGCATCCGGGGGCACTTCATCTTCTGGGCGTGATTGCCTACCAGCGCCACGACCACGAGTCCGCCATTGCTCTTTGCCGTCAGGCGATCGCCGCGGACCCGCGCTACACCGAGGCGTATCGCGCGCTCGCCGAAGCGCTGCTGGCGCAGGGAAAATCCGGCGAGGCGGAAGCGGAGATCCGGCGGGCCGTCGCGATGGCGCCGGCACAGGCGCCGCTCCACTTCAGCCTGGGTACGGCGCTGTGGCGGCAGGGGCGCCTGCAGGATGCTGTCGCGGCCTATTCGGAAGCGGTTCGCCTGAAGCCGGATATGCGGGAGGCGTATCTCAATCTCGGCGTCGTTACGCAGGAAGCGGACAAGGTCGATGACGCCATCGGAATCTTTCAGACAGTAGTCGGTCGCTGGCCGGATTATGTCACCGCTCATCTGAATCTTGGCGTCGCCCTGCAGCGGCAGCGCCGATACCCGGAAGCAATAGCAGCCTATAAAACGGCGCTTCGCCTGAAACCGGATTATCTTCAGGGCGAGTTCAGTCTCGGGGCGGCCAGTCTTGAATGCGGCGATCTCGAAAGCGCCGAAGCCGCCTTTCGCCGCGCGCTGGCGATTGCGCCGCTGGATGCGCCGAGCGCCATGCATCTCGCCCATGTCCTGCAGGTGCTCGGCAGGCGCAAGGAAGCCCTGGCTCTCTACCGGGAACAGGCCGAGCAGGGCGCCGACCCGGCCACCGCGTCGCGCTATCTCGCGCTGGCTCTGCTTTACGATTCCGAGGCGGGCCCGGCCGCGCATTACGCCGAGCAGCGGCGCGCGGAAGAACGGTTTGCACGGCCGCACTATCCGGTCGCGCCGCAGCATGGAAATTCACCGGAGCCGGAACGGCGGCTGAAGATCGCCTACCTTTCCTCGGATTTCCGCTCGCATCCGGTTGCGCGCAATCTCGAGCTCCTGCTGACCAACCGCGACCGGGCGAAGTTCGAGGCCTACGCCTATGCCGATGTTGACAAGCCGGACAGCGCCACGGCGATCCTTCGGCAGATGGTCGATCACTGGTGCGCGGTCGACGGATGGACCGACGAGCGCATCGCGGCGCGGATGCGGGTCGACGGGATCGATATTCTTCTGATCCTTGCCGCTCATTTCGATCGCAATCGGCCGTTGGTTGCCGCCTATCGCCCGGCGCCGGTGCAAGTCAGCTTCCACGATCCCGCGACCAGCGGTCTGCCGGTTATCGACTATCTCATCGCGGACGCGGTGCTCGCGCCCCGGCGCAGTCCGGAGCCGTTCGCCGAGCGCGTCGTACGGCTGCCGAATTTCTATCTGCACGCGCCGCTGAACGACGCGCCGCCGCTGGTCGAGCCGCCGGTGCTGGCGAGCGGAGCGATTACGTTCGGCTGTTTCAACAGCCCGGCAAAGCTGAGCGACCGCACGCTGTCGATGTGGGCCGAGATCCTGGCGCGTGTGCCGGGCTCGCGGCTGGTCCTGAAATATCGAAGCTATTATCGCTCCGCCGCCCTGAGAGAGAGAATCGAGGAGGTCTTCCTGCGCGCCGGGGTCGCGGCCGATCGGCTTGACCTCGGCGGCGATCATGAAACGATGGGCGACCATCTCGCGAACTATAGCCGGGTGGATATCGCGCTCGATCCGACGCCGTTCACCGGCTCGACCACGACGTTTGAATCCCTCTGGATGGGCGTTCCGGTCGTCACCCTGTGCGGCGATTTCATGGCGGCTCGCTGGTCGGCGTCCATTCTGCATCGTGTCGGGCTTGACGATCTGGTGGCGCAGACGCCCGACGCCTATGTGTCGTGCGCTGTGCATCTCGCGGCGGATACCGACCGCCTGCGGCAGCTTCGCGGCTCGCTGCGGGCGGACGTCGCAGCGTCGATCCTGTGCAACGGCCCGGCCATGACGCGCCACTATCAGCGCCTGTTGCGGGCGATGTGGCGCAAGTGGTGCAAGTCACTCAATCCGGGTGGCGATGCGTCGCCAGAAACGGTGTTCGAGCGCGGGTGCGCGCATCAGGCCAATGGCCGCAGCGCCGAGGCTGCGGACTGCTTCCGCCGGTATATCGGCCTGCGGCCGCGCGACGCGCAGGCGCATTTCAATCTCGGCCTAGCGCAACAGGCGCAGGGGCTCCTGGGCGCTGCGGTCAGGAGCTACGAGCAGGCGCTGGACTGCCATCCGACGCTGCGGCCCGCGCGGGAGAACCTCGCGTTCCTGTTCAGCATGCTGGGGCAGCCGGAACAGGCCGTCGCCACGTATCGCGCGGGTCTGGAGATGGTGCCGCGGGATATCGATCTCCATCGCTATCTCGTCGCGGCGATGTCGTACGATTCGGGAACGGTTGAAGAGGCGCGTTTCGCGGAGGCCCGCCGGTTCGATGCGCTGTTCGTCAGGCCGCTGGCGGGCGTTCGCCAGGCGCACACGAATTCACGCAACCCCGAACGCGTGCTGAAAATCGCCTACCTCGGCTCCGATTTTCGCGAGCATCCGGTGGCGCGCAATCTCGAGCCGCTGCTTCTGCATCGCGACCGCGCCCGGTACGAGGCGACGATTTATGCCGATGTCGCGCAACCCGACGCGGTCACGGCGCATTTTCGCGGGATGGCCGACAGATGGCGTCCGATCAACGGCCTGAGCGACGAAGCCGTCGCCGGCCAGATCCGGGCGGACAACACCGACATTCTGGTCGTGCTGGCCGGCCATCTCGACCGCAATCGCCTTGGCGTCAGTGCCTGGCGCGCCGCGCCGCTGCAGATCAGCTTTCACGACGTTGCGACCAGCGGAACGGATGCGATCGATTACCTGATCGCGGATCGCCTCGTCTGCCCGCGCCCGCCTTTCGAGGGCTTCACCGAGCGCGTCATCCGCATGCCGGGCATCTATACGCATCATCCGCTGGATGCGCCGGCAATCGGCCCGCTGCCGGCCCTGGCGAATGGCTACATCACGTTCGGCAGTTTCAACAATCCGGCCAAGCTGAGCAATGTGACGCTGGGCCTCTGGGCCGGGCTGCTGCAGACGGTGCCGCGGTCGCGGCTGCGCCTGAAGTTTCGCCGCTGGTTCGAGGTCGCCGATATCCAGCACAGGATACGCTCCGTCATGACGGTGCTTGGCGTCGATCCTGCCCGCATCGATTTCATCGGCGCCGATGAGGACAGGGCAGGGCATCTCGCGCAGTACAACAGCGTCGACATCGCGCTCGATGCCTTCCCCTTCGCGGGTTCGACGACCACCTTCGAGGCGTTGTGGATGGGCGTTCCGGTCGTCACGCTGGCCGGCAAGAACATGATGTCGCGCTGGGCGGCGTCGATCCTGCATACGCTGAAGCTGAACGATCTGATCGCACTGTCGCCGGACCGCTACATTGCCGCGGCGGCGGCGCTGGCCGGCGATCCAGGCCGGCTGCAAGAGTTGCGCTCCACGTTACGGGCGCGCGTTTCGGCGTCGCCGCTCTGCGACGGTGTTCTGCGCGCCCGGCAGGTCGAGCGGATCTATCGTGCCGTGTGGCGCCGCTGGTGCAGGAACACGGCATGAGCAACGCCAACGCGTTGTTTGCGGCAGCGCAGGCGCATCATCGGGCCGGCCGGGCGGCCGAGGCCGAGCGCCTCTACCGGGCCGTGCTGACAATCGATGCGCGTCATCCCGACGCGCTGCATTTCCTGGGAGCGCTGGCGTTTCAGGCCGGCAGGCTTGAGGAAGCGGCGGCGCAGATTGCGGACTCCATTGCGCTGAAGCCGGGCGAGCCGAGTGCGCATATCAATCTTGGCCGCGCCCTGCGCCAGCTCGGCCGGTTTGCCGAAGCGATCGCGGCGTTTCAGTCGGCGCTGCGCCTGGATCCGCAGCGGACGAGCGCCCTGATCGGGCTGAGCGAATCCCTGGCCGCGAATGGCGAGCCCACGGCCGCGCTGGATGCGGCGCGGCGCGCCGTTGCCATCGATTCCGGCGATGCCGCGGCCCAATTTGCGTGCGGTGTTGCCCTGCAGGCGCTGCAGCAGCCGGATGAGGCCGTAGACGCCTATCGCCGCGCGCTCGCGCTCGATGATCGTCACGCCGAGGTTCATAACAATCTTGGCCTGTTGCTGGTCGAGCGGGGTGATGTTGCCGATGGCCTGAAACATCTCCGGCAGGCTGTCGCGCGTGATCCCAAACTGTCAGCGGCCTATAAAAATATCGGCAAGGCGCTCCAGCAACTCGGGTCTCCGGATGAGGCGCGCGCGGCCATTGAACGCGCGCTGGAACTCGCACCCGATGATGCGGACGCGCATGTCGGACTGGCGGTGGTTCTGCGAGAGATCGATCCCGCGGCCGCCGAGACAGCCGTGCGTCATGCGCTTACGCTGAACCCTGATCTCGCGGACGCGCATCATGCGCTGGCTGCACTTCAGCGGGACAGGGGGCAATTCGATGCGGCTGTTGCTTCCGTTCGCCGCGCGGTCTCGCTGGCGCCGGATCGGCCCGACCTTCTGATCACGCTTGGCATTCTGGCTAATATTTGCGGCCACCAGCCGGAGGCGCTGCAGCGGAGCCGGCAGGCCGCTGCCCTCGCGCCGGACAGGGTCACGGCCCGGCGCAATCTACTGGCGATCTCGCTCTATGATGCCGCCACGGACAACGCCGAACGGTGGCGAATGCATGAGACGTTCGGCCGGGCGATGGCCGCTCGGGTTCGGAACCGGCTGCCGCCGCTGTCGAACGATCGCGATCCTCACCGTAGATTGCGCGTTGCCTATGTGTCGTCCGATTTCCGCCGTCATCCGGTCGGCCGCAACATCGAGCCGATCCTTGCGCATCGCGATCGGCGTCTGTTTGAGCTAACCGGATATGCGGAGGTCGGCAGCCCGGATGCAATGACCGCGCGTCTGAAGGGAATGATGGATCGCTGGACCGTGACGGTCGGGATGAGCGACGAAGATCTGGCGCGGCGGATTCAGGCGGATGGTATCGATATTCTGGTTCTGCTGGCGGGTCGCTTCGACCGTAACCGCCCGCAGCTTGCGGCCTGGCGCGCGGCTCCGGTCCAGATCAGCTTGCATGATCCTGCCACGAGCGGGATTTCCGGGATGGACTATCTCATCGCCGATCCGGTTCTGGTTCCCCGCCACGGGACGGAAAGATTTTCCGAACGCGTTGTCAGATTGCCCGGCTTCTATGTTCATGCTGCGCTCGCCGAGGCACCGCCCGCCAGTCCTCCGCCGTCGCAGGCCAACGGCTTTGTCACCTTCGGCAGTTTCAACAATCCGGCGAAACTCAATGATGCGGTTCTCAATCTCTGGGGCGATGTGCTGCGCGCGGTGCCGAAATCCCGGCTGCGGTTGCGCTTCAAGAACTGGTTCGGCAACGAGGGGCTGCGCCGGCGTGTCCTGGAGCAGATGAACATTTCCGCCGACCGGCTGGAGTTCGAGACGGAGGAGGCCGGACTGGAACAGCATCTCGGCGCTTACGGCCGGGTGGACATCGCGCTGGACCCGTTTCCCTTTACGGGGTCGACGACCAGCTTCGAGGCCCTGTCGATGGGCGTGCCGGTCATTACCCTGGCCGGGGAGGCAATGGTCGGACGGTGGACCGCGTCGATCCTGGCGACTCTGAAACTGAGGCAACTCATCGCCACAAGTCCGGAGCAGTATGTTTTGCTGGCAAAGGACGTGGCAGAGAATATCGCCCTCCGTGCGACCTGGCGCACGGCTCTGCAGAAGCAGGTTTGCTCCTCTTCTCTGTGCAATGGCCTCCTTCGGGCCCGGCAACTGGAGCGGATTTACCGGACGACCTGGCGGCGATGGTGCCAAGGTGCGCTGGAAAACCAATAATCGTCCTTTTGGAGCAAAAGCTTAGTAGAAGCTGTTATTCGATTGCAGAGCGGGGGTAGCCGCGTTAACCATTCCGCAACTGTAACTTTGTAAAATTTTTCCTATGTCACTGAAGATCGACCTGAAAGCCGGAGAGAAATTCATCGTCAACGGGGCCGTCATGGTCGCCGGGAAGAGCGGTGCGTCTCTCATCCTCCAGAACCAAGCCACATTCCTGCGGGCCAAGGACATCATGCAGGAGCATGAGGCGAACACGCCAGCCAAGCGGATTTATTTCGTCATCATGCTTATGTATATCGACCCCGATAATCATGATGACTACTACAACAAGTTTACAGGCTATATTGACGAGTACTTGGCGAGCACATCGCTTGCCGAGGTTCGTCGGGCATTGATGGGCATTTTGCAGCAAGTTAATATGAAGCGCTTCTATCAGTCCCTGAAGCTCTGCAAGAGCCTCATCGAGTTCGAGACCAAACTGCTTGATGTCGCTGCCGCTTATGCAAAGAGCGAAGCGATCGACAAGGCTGGCGACAAGGAGAAGCGTCGATGACCGGCTATGCCGCGTACGGCAAGGTACAGACCGTCACGGAAAGTCCGCGGGCGACCGAGCGTCGTCTGCTGGGTCAGGTTACTGCCGCGCTGATCGAAGCCAGCAAAGACGTCCAGAACATCCAGAGGCTCTATGACGCCATCCTCTGGAACAAGCGGGTCTGGGACACCTTTGCGTATGAATGCGCGGCCGACGACAACAAGCTGCCGCAGGAAATTCGCGCCGGTCTTATCAGCCTCGCGATCTGGGTGAACAAGGAAACCACCCTGATCATGGACGGTCAGACGGACCTTGAGCCGATCATCAGCGTCAACAAGAGCATCATTGAAGGCCTGAAATAAGGCCGTTCGTCAGCGGGTACCATTCGTCCGGCACCACGCTCTCCACATCTCCCGCAAGGCTGTCTCGAACCGGCGCGCAAATCCGCGTCCGTCGCAGAGCGGTGATGTTCGCACCCGTTCGCGCAGATCCTTCCGCAATCCGTCGAGACGCCCGGTATCCGTTGTCAGGGATACGGCCAGCCTCACGTAGTCGTCAGCCGACGTTGCAATGAGCTCGCTCATCCCGACGGCCTGCAGCAGGCTCGCGCCGACGCGTTCGGCGTGATGGCCGCCGGCCAGCGTCAGGACGGGAACGCCCATCCACAGTGCCTCGCAGGTCGTCGTGGTGCCGTTGTACGGGAATGGGTCGAGTGCGAGGTCGACCCGCCGATAGAGATCGAGATGCGCGGCGGCGTCAGTTTGCCATGGGGCGAATTCAAGACGGTCCTGCTCGATCCCGTGCCGGGCAAAGAGCGCTGCGTATCGTGCCCGTGTTGCGGCTTCCCCGAGGCGCCGCGCTTTCAGGAGGAGACGGGCGTGCGGAACGGCGTTCAGAATGCGCGACCAGACCGCCACCACATCCGGGGTAATTTTGGGCAGGTGATTGAAGGATCCGAAAAGCGGGGCGCCCGGGCCGGTGCGCTCCGCCGGTTCCGGGCAGGAGGGATCCGGAGCGAAAGCGAGAAAACATCCGGGCAGTCGCCATAGGGCTTCGCTGTAGCAGTCGTCCGTCTGTTCGGCCGGGTCCGCCGTGGCATCCGTGATGCGATAGTCGATCTCCCGAACGCCGGTCGTTCCGGGATAGCCCAGCCAGGAAATCTGCACCGGCGCCGGCTTTCGGGCGAAAACAGGCAGGCGGTTGCCGGCGGTATGTCCGGCGAGATCGACAAGGATATCGATACGGTCGCCGCGAATAAGCTCCGCGACGGCGGCGTCATTGAGTCCGGATATCCTGCGCCACGCGGCGGTGGCGCGCTGAAGCTCCGTCGTTATTTCATCGTCCGCAATATTGTCGGAATAGGCAACGACCTCGACGGCGCGGGGATGGTGTGCCGGAAGGAGGGCCCGCAGGAAACTGGCGCAGGAATGACGCTTGAAGTCCGCGGAAACATATCCGATCCGCAGCCGGCGTTCCGGTTCGCGGGAATTGGCAAAGCCCGACGCCCCGGCAACGCCGCGCGATAGATGAGCGCCGATCCCGAGCGCCTTCTGCAGGGTATCTTTGGGATCGCTGTCGATGTAATGGCGTGCAAGAAGATAAGTATCTCCCGCGCTGCGATGACCGGCCATTGCATCAAGCACCGCCTCAAACAGGGTCAGTGCGCCGGCGGCGTCGCCCTCCTCGAGGCGAATGCTGGCAAGATTGGTGAGCGAATCAGGCGACGATGGGCGCAATGCGAGAGCACGCTCGGCCGCCGCGCGCGCCTGGTCGTAGTGTCCGGCGGAATTCTCAAAGACGGTGAGCATGTTCCAGACGCCGACGGCATCGGGTGTGAGCTCGGCGCCGCGACGCATGATGTCGACCGCTTCACCGAGCCGGTCCTGGAAGGCAAGGGTGGTCGCCAGATTCTGGTACAGCGTGCCGTCTTCCGGCTCGTATTTGATTGCCCGGCGAAACGCCGCTTCCGCCTCAAGCGCCCGCCGCTCCCCCAGCAGATGGACGCCCAGGGCGTTGTAGTCTGCGGCAGTGACGGGCTGCAGGTGATCCGAGTAGTCGAAAGCGCCGGTTGCGGAGTCGCGCGAGCCGATCGCATAAAGCGCGGGTGCCATCAGGCGCCAGGCGATGGCTGCGGTCGGCGCCTTCGCGATTGCGCGCCTGAACGCGACGACGGCTTCCCGCGGCTGGCCGAGAGCGGTCAGTACCCTGCCGAGCAGAACAATGGCGTCGATGTTTTCCGGATCGAGGTCGGCCGCCCGCTTCAGCGCGTCGCGTGCGGCAAAGTGGCATCCAAGCCGATACATTGTCTCGGCGTAGTGGAGCAGTAGCGTTGCGCTGTCGCCGTCGCGCTCAAGAGCGCTGCGGAACAGCGCGGCGGCTTCCGCATATTGCCCGGCCTGCCGGTGCGCGAGCGCCGCAGCGACCGGATTGCCGTGAGGGTCCTTGTCCTGCGAGGCGGGCGAATCAACCATACGCGCCGCAGGCTACGCGCCGTGCGGGCGCATGGGAAGTTCGTTAGAGGAAATTCGCCAGGGAGAGGTTCCGCAGGCTGGCCAGCAGCTGATACGACGCCTGGAGGTTTGTCTGCGTCTGGGTGAGCCGGCTGACGGCCTCGGCCATGTCCACGTTCTCGACCCGGTCGAGCTGCGTCTCGATAACGACCTGGAAATCCTTGTGGCGCGTTTCCGTGCCGTCCAAGGTGTTCTCCTTGACGCCCAGTTCGGCTGCCAGATCGGTCATCAGCTGGCTGCCGCGCGCAAGGTCTTCCGCCGCCCGAATGGCCACTTCGCGGAAGCCGCCTTCCGTCGTCGAATTGAGGTCGATCGTGGCCAGCGCAAAGAGCCCGTTGAGGATGGTACGAATGGCGGGGTTGTCGGCGCGGATGCCGTATTCGAGATCGACGCCGTCGTCGATGCGCACCTTCAGCGGATCGATCCGGTTGCCGAACTGAGCCGTGATATCCGTGCCGGAGACCATGCCGATGCCGGGCGCCGAGCCGGGGCCGGTCAGCGGCGAGAAGAGGGGATCTTCGAGACCCGAGCCGTTGGACGTGGACTCCGCCGAGATCTCGACCTGATCGATGCCGATGGTGCGGACAACGGTATAGATCGTGGCGCTGTTGCTGAACTTCACGACCATGCCGGGCGTCACGCCGGTATTGCTGCCGACGTTGACCAGGGTTGTTCCCGGGCGGTAGCCCTGCAGGATCGTGGTCGTGTCGCCGGGGTTGACCGGATTGATGAGGCCGCCGCTACCGTTGCCGGACTGCACGAAATTGATCGTGCCGGTAACGTCGTCGACGCCGATCACATCATAGTAGACGCCGGGATCGTTCTGGAATTCAACACGGTCGCCGACTTCGTAGTCGCCGATGTTCTGGACGCGCAGGCTTGTGTCGCCCACGGCACCGGTTCCGAAGGCGCCGCCGGGATATTTGGCGATGGTTTCGGTGCCGCCATGCCCGACGACAAGGCCGCCACCGCCGATCGCCGTATTCACAATCGTCAGCGTTGTGCCCGCGATTGCCGTGATGCGATAGGTCGATGTCGTGTCGTTCGAGAACTGGATGATGTTGCCGACGCCGTAATCGTTCGCGGCGTTGGTGATGTCGACGGTCACGGAGCCGGGAGGCGCGGCGCCGATCACCGTTGGTGCGGCAGCGCCCGTCGTGAACGCGCTCGAGGGCTCGACCGTCGTGACGACCGCGGGAACAGTGACGTTCATCGACGTATTGGCCGGAATGGCGAAGTCGAGGCCGGTGAGCGCGCCGCCCGCCGGAACGCGGGCAAAGTCAATCTGGCGCGTGGTGCTGTTGACCGCCGTTACGACATAGGCTGCATTCTGGGGCGGAATGATGCCGAATTCGACATACTGGCCGACCGCGGGAAGATCGAAGCCCTGCGCCACGACCACAGCGGTGTCGCCGACATTCGCGCCCGCCGGAATCGTGAAGCGATAGGCGCTGCCGCCGGGCTGGCCGGACTCGCCGGCATATCCGAAGGGCGACGGCGCGCGGGCGCCGGTCGATGTCACCTTGGTCAGGCCGTTGTTGATGAAGGACTTGATCTGGTCGTAACGGAGGTCGCCCGAGGCGGCATTCAGGCCGAGCGGGAAATCCAGATTGAGGCCGGCGACCTGGCCGAGCATCGAACTGGCGTCGCTAATGCGGCCGAAGCTCGGCATCGGCGGCGTTGCGGCGTTGCGACCGCCGAAAAGATAGTCGTTGCCGACCTTCGTGTTGAGCAGCGCCGAGATTTCGTTCAGCACCGTCTGCGCCTGTGCCTTGAGCGCGCCGTTGCCCTTGGCCGTCGGCAGCGCGTCGCTGCTGGCGACCAGCGCGTCGTTGCGGATCTGGTTGGCGAGATCCGTGATCTGCTGGAGCACGGTCTGGATCGGCTGAATGCGCAGGCGGGCGTTGGTGATATTGTCCTGGAACTCGACCGTCGTCTGCTTGGCGTTATTGAGCTGCAGCGACAGCGAGGCAACATCGTTGATGCCACTGTAGACATTCGACTTCTTGCCCGACGAAACCTGGTCCTGAAGAACATTCATCTGGTTCTGCAGATTCTGGATCTGCGCCCGGATGAAGATATTCTGGCCGATGGTCGAGATATTCGTGCTCATGGCATGTCTCTTTTGGTCAGGTCGTCGTCGGACTTACCGGACGATATTGATCAGCTCGTCGAGCATTTCTTTGATCGCCGAAATGGTGCGCGCTGAGGCCGAATAGGAGTTTTGGACCTGAAGCATGAAGGCGAGTTCCTGGTCGATATTGACGCCGGATTCGTCTTTCACACGCCGGTCAAAATTTTCCCTGATGACGGTCTGGCTGTTGTATTGCGTCTGCGTCGCCGATCGGCGGTTCGCCTCGAAGGCGATCATCGCAGATGCGAAGCCTTCGAGCGTCGCTGAAGACGTAAGGCCGGTGTTGATCGAGAATGTCTGCAGATCTTCGAACATGTCGACAATGTTCGTCACCAGCGTGTTGTCGCCGGTCAATTCGCTTGGCGATTCCCTGCGCGTGCCGTCGCGGGTCCGCCACGGGTTGTTGATGATGGTCGGATTGACGCGGATAGAGCTCGACAGGCCGGCGACGCCCGAAACCGGCGGCATGACCTGGATGCCTTCGCCCGCCGCAATCGACGCCTGAAGACCGGTGAGGCCGAGACCGTCCGGCTGGATCAGGAACTGCTGATCCGAGGCCAGACCGCCGGCGGTACCGATCGCGGTGACGGTGTAGATCGTGTCGTGATTAGCGAATTTGATGCGGGCGCCGACCTGCAGGCCGACCAGACCGGTCATTTCGATTGGCGATGCGGCAAGCGCGCCTTGCCCGGTGGTGCGGGCGGTCTGGTTGATCACCTGCGGCACGGCCGGCCCGAACATGACCGTGTCGTTGACCGCGACATCCTGCGTCAGGCCGGTTGTCGAGCTGACCTGGGCGAAGGTGACTTCGTTGGTGGCGGTGTTGAGGCCGGTGATCTGATAGATCGTGTCGTGGCTGCCGAACTTGAGGCTCATGCCGACCGACAGACTGCTGACGTCCTGGATCTGGATCGTGCTCTGGACGCCGGAAGCCGCCGTGGTGACTGCCGCCTGAACCGCGGAATTTGCCGGCAGGTTCAGGGTGCCGTTCGAAAACAGCTGAAGGTCTTCGAAATTGTAGTTCTGAATCAGGCGCGCCGCGAGTTCATCGAGCTGCGACTGGGTCTGCGGCAGGTACGTGTCGCGGAGATTGAGGTAGCCCTTCAGGTGGCCGCCAGTAATATCGGCGGAGATATCCACACCCTTGAGCATGACGCCGCCCAGGCCGCCGTACTGGCTGGAGGGTGGCGGTACATAGCCGTTGGTCGGCAGGATCACCGGCGTCTTGTTGAACGACATCGGCGGATTGGTTGGGTCGAACGTGACGTCGAGCAGCGAGAGGCCGCTCTTCGTTGAAATCGTCATCTGCCCGCTGTCGAGCTTGAAATACGTAATGTCGATCTCTTTGGAGACCGCGTTGATCTGCAGGTCGCGCTTGTCTTCGAGCTCGGCGCTGCTCTTGCCCTGGCTCTGAAGCGTGGCGATCTTGAGGTTGAGATCCGCGATCTCCACGAGCGCGGCATTGACCTTGTCGACGGAAACAGACAAGGCGGCGTCGGCTTCTTCGCGAAGGCGACGGATATTCGAGGAAATAAAGGTGAAGTTCTGGACAATGCTCTGCGCAGCGTCGATGACCTTCAGCTGGTTGGTCGACAGATCGGGCGATACCGTCATGCCGCGGAACGCATCGGAGAGCGTCCCGATCTTGTAGGTCATCGAAACCTGATCGCCGGGCTTGCCGAAGATCTGCTCGAAGCGTCCCATGAAGTCGTCTTCGACGCCGAGCCGTTCGGACGTCGAGGTGCTGTCGCGCAGCTGCCGCAGCAGGGCTTCGCTGACAAAGCGCTGGAGTTCGCCGGCACGGACGCCGCCGTTGATGTCGCCGAAGACGACGGATTCGAGCGGAACTTCCTTGCGGCTATAGCCTTCGACCTGCGCGTTCGAAACGTTGCGCGTGACCGCATCGATGCCGGACTGCGCGGCGCGCAGGCCTGACGTCGCGATCAGGAGGGCGTTTGAAAGGGAGGCTGTGCTCATACCGATACAGTCCTTGGGCGCTATGTCTGGCTTTGGGCCGTTATAGGATCAGCAAGCCACGTGCCATCGCTAAACCGGATCAAGATATTGATAAATAAAGATTTTTATGGGATAGGGCGGGCGGTTAAAAGGCGCGTCGGCAAACTCCGCCGGGGTCTCCCGGCAAGATTTGCCGACGGGCAGAAAATCCGGTCAGTAACAGCTATTGATGGAGATCGGCGGCGGCGCGGGCATCCGGCCGTTGCCGTAGCCCTTGCTCATCACGCCGGTGCGGGAATAACCCGCCACCCGCGGCGACAGGGTGTTTGCCGCTTCAACCACGGATTTGAGCACACGGTCGTTGGCCTCACGCGTCGAGCGCAGCGCCTTTTCGTTCTGCTTGGCCACCTCGTCGAACTGGAGCATGACCTTTTTCATTTCGTCGCGGACGACCTGGGTGAGGGCTGCCAGACGGGCCGGGTCTTTTTTCAGTTCATAGACGCGATGGCAATAAATCCTGGTGAGCTGAAGCTTCTCTTCCTGGAGCGCTTCCATCCCTTTGAAGTCGAACTGCCCGAGGCACTCGTTTTCACGGGTCATGAGGGAGGTGAGGCGGCTAGCGATATCGATGACTTCGTCGAAGGCCGCGCGGTCCGATACAGGCTTTGCCTCGCCGACGGGTGCAACGGGGACGGCATTAGGCTGCTGGGGCACTGGCTTTCTCCTGCATGCGAATGATTTCACGCGCGACGGCGTCGGCGATGCCGATGCCGCCGGCTTTGGCGATGCCCTTGCCGTATTCATCCACCTGCATCGAGCGGAACATCTTTTCCCCGTTGCCGCCGCCAAACACGCCGTCGGTCGGCAAGGTGTCGAACATCGGCTGGAGGATCTGGCTCAGGAACATCGCCTCGAATTCACGTCCGATGCGCTGGGCTTCGGCGTGCGAGGAGGCCGACTTGGCGTCGGGAATGCGCGGCTTGCTGAGCGGTCCGTATTCGAGGGCGGCCGTCGCGGTCGCGGGAAGGGGAATGGCGTTGCTCATCAGATGATCTCGATTTCCGCCTGCAGCGCGCCTGCGGCCTTGATCGTCTGCAGGATGGTGATCAGATCGCGGGGGCCGATGCCCAGGGCGTTCAGGCCGTTGACCAGTTCCTGGAGCGTGACGGTGTTCGGAAGAACGGCCAGACGCTTCTGCGCGCTGTCATCCACTTCGATGTTTGTGCGATCGACGGTTTCCGTGGTGCCGGTCGTCGAAAACGCGTTCGGTTGCGAAACCTGCGGCGTCTCAGTTATGCGGATGGTCAGGCTGCCCTGGGCGATGGCCACGGTGCTGATGCGCACGCGCTCGCCCATGACGATGGTGCCTGACTTCTCGTCGATGACGATGCGGGCGATCGTGTCGGGTTCGACGGCCAGCTGCTCGATATCGGTGAGCAGGCCTACAATATCGCCCTGGCGGTTGTCGGGCAGGTTTACCGCGATGGTCGCGGGGTCGAGCGACTTGGCGATCGGCTGGCGGGCAAAGGCATTGATGGCCTGCGCGACACGGCGCGCGGTTGTCAGATCGGGATTGCGCAGCGAGAGATTGACGGATTTCAGACTGGCGAGCTGGAAGCCGGATTCCCGCTCGATGATGCCGCCGTTGGAAATACGGCCCGAGGTGGGTGTGCCGCGGGTCACGGTCTGCGCGTTGCCGCCCGCCGTGAAACCGGACACCGCAACGGAGCCTTGCGCGACCGCATAGACTTCGCCGTCGGCGCCCACGAGTGGCGTGACAAGCAGGGTACCGCCCAGCAGGCTGGTGGCGTCGCCAAGGGCGCCGACACTGACGTCGACCTTCGTGCCCTGCCGGCCGAAGGCGGGGAGGGTTGCGGTGACCATGACGGCGGCGATATTGCGGGTTCGCAACTGGGCCGCGATGTCCCGGGTGTTGACACCCAGGCGTTCCAGCATGCCGATGAGGCTCTGCTGCGTAAATGCGGAGTTCTGAAGCGTGTCGCCGGTGGTATTGAGGCCGACGACGAGGCCGTAGCCGACCAGCATGTTCTGGCGGACGCCTTCGAAATCGGCGATGTCCTTGATGCGCGTGCGCGCCTGTGCCGCCGCTTCATCAGGCGCGAACGACAGCGCGGCTGCCAGGAACGGCAGGGCGAGAAGTGAGCGAAGCACGAGTCGGGTCGCGGTCGTGAACATGTTTGGGTCCTAGCTCGGTCCGCCGCTCTCTCTTGGTGGAGCGGTCGCCGGACAGGCGTTGCGAACCCTGTGCCAGCGCTGTCTGTTTTCAAGCAATTGAAATATAATGATTTTTTTAACCTCAGAGAGGACGCCCCGGACTGGCAGACGACCTTTTCTGCCGCCGCCCGGCAAAATTTGCCGCCGGCCTTTTTCGCGCCTGTCCCCCGATTTTAACGATCGGGTGTATAGTGAGACCGTTTCGCGCATCGGCGCGCGGTGCTTGAGTTGAACGATGCGAAAGCTCGAGGCCGGGGCAGGTAAGGGATCGTCATGAAGATCGACCGGCCGGGTTCCGCCAGCGGACCCGCATCCGCACGAAAGGGTGAGCGCGCATCCTCTGCGCGGCCAGGCGACTTTGCGCGCTATCTCGATCAGAGCGGCGGACCGGCCGATGTCAGCGCCACGCGTCCCACAAGTTCCATGGGCGCGGTGCTCGCAGCGCAGATGGTGGACCCCGACGAGGAGCGCCGTCAGGCGTTCAAGCGTGGGCAGGATATTCTCGACCGACTCGACGAATTGCGGCACGCCCTTCTGATGGGCAATCTTTCGATGGGCCAGATCCTTGCCCTTCTGAACCAGGTGCGTGACCGCCGGGCCACCATCATGGACCCGAAGCTCCGCGAAGTTCTTGATGAAATTGAGCTGCGGGCCGAAGTGGAAGTGGCCAAGTTTGCCGCCGCCGGCGGAAAGCCTCCCGTCCGCTAAACAGATTTTTAAGCGGCTTACGCTTGAATGGCGCAGGTCGGATTCATATACTCGCGCCGCTTTGGCCGGGTGGCCGGCACCTGCCGCAGAACGCCCGCCTTGCCGACCGCAACGTAAACGCCACAGTAACGAGATATCAGACACTCCATGTCGTTTCCGCTGTTGCCCCCCGACTACCGTCCGAACGAAAAAGAGCCGTTCATGAACCCGCAGATGCGGGAATATTTTCGCCAGAAGCTGATGCGCTGGCGGGCCGAACTGCTCCAGGATTCGTCCGAGACCCTTCAGAACCTGCAGACGGACAACACGCCCGAGGCGGATATCGCGGATCGCGCGAGCACCGAAACCGACCGGTCGGTTGAGCTGCGCACCCGCGATCGCGAGCGCAAGCTGATCCAGAAGATCGACGAGGCGCTGCGCCGGATCGAGGAGAACTCCTACGGGTATTGCGAGGAGACGGCCGAGCCGATCGGCGTTCGCCGACTTGAGGCCCGCCCGATCGCCACCCTGAGCGTCGAGGCGCAGGAGCGCCACGAACGGCTCGAGCGAACCCAGCGCGAAGCCTGAGAACGAAAAGGCCGGCTCTGCCGGCCTTTTTTATTCGCCCTTTATCTGCCGGATTTCCAAAAAAATTGGGCTCCGTCCCGTAGGACGGAGCCCCAGTTGGACCCGGACAGGGTATTACGTCGCCGTCGTCTAGAACGGCAGTAGGACATCGAGGACCTGCGAGCCCCAGCGGGGCTGCTGCATGTCCATGTGCTGGCCGCGGCCGCCGTAGACGAAGCGGGCTTCAGCAATCTTGTCGTGGTTCACTTCGTTCGTGGACAGGATATCGGCGGGGCGGATGACGCCGCCGACCTGCAGAACGCGGGTTTCGAAATTCACGCGGACTTCCTGGGTTCCGTAGACCACCAGGTTTCCGTTCGGCAGGACCTGCGTTACCACGGCGGCGATACGAACGTTGAGAGTGTCGTCGCGCTCGACGGTCCCGGTGCCCTGGTTGCTCAGGTCGCTGTTGGTCCCGAGCAGCGTCGCTGGTGTGATCGTGCCCTGGGAGCCGGGCAGGCGGTTCCAGATCCGGTTTTCAAACCCAAGAAGATTGGCTGCGCCCATGTTTTCCGTGTTTTCGCGGGAGCGCGTCGTCGTGTTGGAGAACGAGGCCGTATCCTGGCGGTTGATGACGACGGTCACGATGTCGCCGACCGAGTTTGCACGCTGGTCTTTGAGGAAGGCGCGGGAGCCGGAGCGCCACAGGGAGTTCGGCGCGCGTTCCTGGGGTAGAGGGGCGGGCATCGGCATGGTGACGGGAGCCTGACGTTCGGCGGGGTTCTGGACCGGAGTGACGGGTGGCTGTTCGCCCAGAGTCGCCAGACGCGTGAAGGTGTTTCCGCAGGCGGTGAGGCTGGTCGCCATCAAAAGGGCCGTC
Organism: Alphaproteobacteria bacterium; assembly: GCA_965279355.1. GTDB lineage: Bacteria > Pseudomonadota > Alphaproteobacteria > CACIAM-22H2 > CACIAM-22H2. The sequence continues at coordinate 4,713,024 of OZ257155.1, forward strand.
AGAAGACGCAGGGCGGGAGAGTGAGGCATGGAGGTCGCTTTCTTTTGAGCGCTGCAGATCAATTGATGGTGGCGAGGCGCGCGCCGAAGCCGATGGTGACGACATCCGGGCCGGCAACGGTCGCTTCGACGGTCTTGTTGCTCTGCATGTTCATGACGCGGATCACATCCCCGCGGGCGCCTTCATCGAGCGCACGGCCCTGGGCGGTAAGGGTCATGGCACCGGACTGCAGCCGAATGACGACCGGGCTGTTGCGCGTGACCATGGTCGGGGCGCGGGTTTCGCTTTCGCGGACCGGCTCGCCGGCGCGCAGCCGGGAGCGCGGCGTGGTGCCGATCAGCCGGGACGTGTCGGTGATGATGTCGCGTGGAAGCTGGTCTTCGCGGCGATACACAACTTCGAAGTCTTCCTTGCGGATGATCTCGCCGCTGCCGATGGCACGGCGCAGGACCGGGACGGGGCTGGCCGGAAACGTCCGGCCCTGAACCATCATGCGCTGGCTGCCGGCCTGGTCGCCGCCGCCGACAACCATGGCGCTGAAGCGCCCGGTGGTCAGGTCGTAGTTGAGATTCCGGACATCGATGGACGCCGGCAGCTCGACGGGAATGTTGAGCTCGATATTGCGGTTGTTGAGGTCGATAACGGATTGTGGCGGCATGCCGTCGCGGACGAGTTCGCGACGCAGGGCGCCCAGGATTTCGGAAGACGTCATTGCCTTGCTGGCCCGCTCGATGACAACACGGTCGGCGCGGGAGAGCGGGCGCCAGGCCACCTTGTAAATGCGGGCGGCTTCGGCAAGCCAGTTGGAATCGAGGGTCAGGCGGCGACCCGGGGCGGGTGCGTTGATGACCACGATATCGGCGTGCTGGCCGGCATCGTCGAAAATATCGCCGACACGAACCGTCTCGCCTTCGATGATGACGATAGGCTTCAGGGACGCCGCCAGTGTCGGCATGATGCCGCCGGCCAGCGCCGAGAGTGCGAAAGTCAGGGTAAGGAACGGGGATTTCATGGCCTAACCCGATCAGCGCATCTGGTTCAGGGTATTTAGCATCTCATCGGATGCCTGAATGACCTTGGAGTTCATTTCGTAGGCGCGCTGCGCGGTAATCAGGTTGGTGACTTCCTGCACCGTGTTGACGTTCGAGGTTTCGAGGAAGCCCTGCAGAACCGTACCGAAGCCGTTGCCGCCGGCATTTCCCGTCACGGGAGATCCGGAGGCCGGCGTCTGCAGCAGCATGTTGCCGCCGATCGCTTCAAGGCCGGCGTCGTTCACAAACGTGGCAAGGGAGAACTGGCCGACGCGGTTCAGCGTGGCGGTGCCCTGCTGCTTCACGAAGATTTCGCCGTTTTGGTTGATCGAAACGTCGGTGGCGTTGCTCGGAACCGTGCCCGCGCCGACCACTTCGTAACCGTCCGCGGTGACCACCTGACCGGTGGTTCCGAGCTGGAACGAACCCGCGCGGGTGAAGGCGGTTTCGCCCGACGGCATGCGGACCTGGAAGAAGCCTTTGCCCTGCAGGGCGACGTCGAGCGTGTTGCCCGTCGTCATCAGGTTGCCCTGCTCGGTGATGCGATAAACCGCCGTGGTTTTGACGCCGAGGCCGATCTGCACGCCGGCCGGGACCACGGTGTTCTGATCCGAAGACGACGCACCGACGCGGCGCTGGTTCTGGTACAGCAGGTCCTGAAATTCGGCCCGCTGCCGCTTGAACGCGGTCGTGTTCATGTTGGCGATGTTGTTGGAGATGGTCTCCACGTTGAGCTGCTGCGCCAACATTCCGGTGGATGCAATGCTGAGGGATCTCATGGCACGTTCCTTGGGGCTTAAGTCCGGGGATTAGCCGACGCGGGTGAAAGTCTGGATCGCCTTGCGGGCGCGATCGTGTTCGTTGTCGATCATCTTCTGGGCAGCCTGATAGCTGCGCTGCACGTCGATCATCTTGGTGAGTTCGAGGATCGACTGGACGTTCGAAGCCTCGATCATGGCCTGCTGAACCTTGGTCGTATTGTCGACCGGCTGCGGCTGGGCATCGGTTTCGTAGAGGTTGCCGCCGAGCTTGCGGAGCCGCACCTCGTTGTCGAATTTCACGATCTGCATGGGGCCAATGTCGCCTTTGTCGCCACTCAGGCGGCCGCTTTCGGTGACTTCGATGCTCTTGGTGCCGTTGGGCACCTGCAATGCCTGGCCGCCCTGGCCGAGGACGGGATACCCATCGCGCGTGATGATGCGGCCGTCGCCGCTGAGCTCGAAATGACCGTCCCGCGTGTAGCGCGGGCCGGCGGGGGTATCGACAACAAAGTAGCCGGGGCCGTGAATGGCGAAGTCGAGCTGGTTGAAGGTCGACTCAAGCGTCCCTTCGCGGAAATCGGCGAGGGTGCCGCCCTGACCGAGGAAGCTGATGCGCGAGCCTTCGCCCGAGATGCCGGGATTGGAGGCTTTGCCGGTCAGGAACTCGATGAACATCATCCGCTCGGCCTTGTAGCCAGGGGTGTTCACGTTCGCCAGGTTGTTGGCGATGACGTCCATGTGGCGGCGAAGTCCCATCTGCTGCGACAGGACGATGTAGGAGGCATTCTCCATGGCACTGGGTCCGGGTTAAAGGGTCGATCGTCGTTAGTCGGGGCTTATCGCCGGCGGCGTGCCCCGTACGGAAGGCATTGCAGACGCTGTGCCAATGAAAATTCATTGTAATTTCAGTATCTTGAGCCTAATTTGCCGATCTGGCCCGGGGTGATCAGTGGTGCCGGCGGCAAACTTTGCCGGGTCCAAATTGCCGTCTGGCGTTCATCGGGACCGCCCCTAAGTCCCGGTTAAATCAGTTATTAACCATTCACGGCGCAAACTATCGAAAATTGAATCCATCTCGAAAGACCGCTCGTGGCTAAGGAAGCAGAACCCGAAGAAGGCGAAGAAGGCCTAGCGCCAAAGAAGGGCCTGTCCGGCAAGAAGCTGATCCTTTTTGTCGTCGCGCCGGTCCTGCTGCTGCTGTTGATCGGCGGCGGTGCCGCGTTTTTCCTGATGGGCGGCGAGAAGCCTGAGGAAAAGAAGGCCGAGGAGCCCTCGCAGCCGCAGGTGAAGGCGGTCGTCTATTACAACCTTCCCGAAATCCTGGTGAACCTGAACGCGGCAGGCCGCCGTTCCAGCTTTCTCAAGATGACGATCAGCCTTGAACTCGACAGCGCCGCCGACATTCCGCGTGTGCAGGCCGTTATGCCGCGCATCGTCGACAACATGCAGGCCTATCTGCGCGAGCTGCGCGCCGAGGATCTGCGCGGCTCCGCCGGTCTCTTCCGCCTGCGCGAAGAACTGCTCGCCCGGGTGAATGCCTCGGCGGCCCCGGCCAAGGTGAACGACGTTTTGTTCCAAGAAGTTCTGGTCCAATAGAAAGAGCGCTGTTGCGTCATGGCTAACCAGACCGAAGAAAACATTATGCCGCCTGGCGGCGGGGGCGACGGTGATACCTCCGCCCGCGTTCTGAACCAGGACGAAATCGACAGCCTGCTTGGCTTCGATAGCGGCGGCGGCAAGGACCAGGAAAGCTCCGGTCTGCAGGCAATCATCAACTCGGCGCTCGTTTCCTATGAGCGACTGCCGATGCTCGAGGTGGTGTTCGACCGCCTCGTGCGCATGCTCACGACCTCCTTGCGTAACTTCACGTCCGACAACGTCGAAGTCTCGCTGGATGCGATCACCTCGACCCGCTTCGGCGACTATCTGAACTCGGTTCCGCTGCCGGCGATGCTGGCGGTGTTCAAGGCGGAGCAGTGGGACAATTTCGGTCTGCTGACCATCGACAGCGCCCTGATCTACTCCATCGTTGACGTGCTGCTCGGCGGTCGCCGCGGCACGGCCGCGATGCGTATCGAAGGTCGCCCGTACACGACCATCGAACGTAACCTGGTCGAGCGGCTGGTGAACGTGGTGCTGGGCGACATGAGCGCCTCGTTCGATCCGCTCTCGAAGGTCAATTTCCGGTTCGAGCGTCTGGAAACCAATCCGCGCTTCGCCACTATCGCCCGTCCGGCCAACGCGGCCATCGTTGCCAAGCTGCGCATCGACATGGAAGACCGCGGTGGTCGCATCGAACTGCTGCTTCCCTACGCGACCCTCGAACCCGTCCGTGAACTGCTGCTGCAGATGTTCATGGGCGAGAAGTTCGGGCGTGACTCGATCTGGGAAAGCCATCTCGCCAGCGAATTGTGGCTGACCGACATCAATGTGGACGCCGTGCTCGATGAGCAGGTGATGACCCTTCAGGATGTTCTGGATTTCAAGGTCGGTACGCGCCTGATGCTGAATGCCACGCCGCAGACCGAAGTCGAGCTGCGGTGCGGTCCGGTCGCGATGTTCCGTGGCCGTATGGGCCGTCGCGGCAGCAGTATTGCGATTGCACTTGATCGCGTTCTCACAAAGCAGATCCGGGACACATGACACTTTTTCTCGATCTCCTCGTCATTGCGCTGCTGATCACCGCGATCGGCGTTGCTGTCGTCCTCAACAAGCGTTTGGCTGCGTTCCGCGCGGCGAAAGGCGAATTCGAGCAGATCATCGAGCGGTTCAATACGGCCGCCGCCCGTGCGGAAACCGGACTCAACGCCATGCGCATGAGCGGGGCGGAGAGCGGGCAGGCGCTGCAGCAGAATATCGTCACGGCCCGCGCGCTGCGGGATGAACTGACATTCCTGGTCGAGCGCGCTGAACCCATTGTCGATCGCCTCGGTGCCGTCGCTCGTGCCGCAGTGCCGCGTACGCCCGAAACGCGCGCTGCAACGCCGAAGCCTGAACCCGCCAAGGCCGCCCCGGCGCCGGCCGCGCCTACGCCGCAGCCTACCCAGGCTGCCGGCAAGCCCGCCGATACCGACCTTCTGAAGTATCTCTCCTCTCTGCGATAAGCGGCCGCGAAAGTCCTGACCATGAAGCTGAATGTTCGCCCTCTGACCCTTGGTATTCTGGTCGCGGTCCTTCTGGTTGCCCTGCGTGTCGGCGACATCTGGCGCCAGACGGGCACCGCGCACGCCCAGCGTCTCGTGCAACAGCAGGAAGCGGCTCCGGCCGTGACGCCGGATGTGCAACCGGAGGCTCCGACGCCGTCCGCCGCTGCCGCCGCCGCGATGCCGACGACCGACGACGTGACGCAGCTCACTGCGTCTGAAATTCAGGTTCTGCAGCAGCTTGTTCTGCGCCGCGCGGAAATCGAGAAGCGCGCCGCTGATCTCGATCGGCGCGAAGCCATGCTGAAGGCCGCCGAGGAGCGGATCGATACCAAGATTCAGGAAATCAAGAAGCTGCAGGGCGGGGTCGAGCAGGCCATCCGCCGGTTCGACGAACAGGAAGAACAGCGCCGTATGAGCCTGGTTCGCATCTATGAATCGATGAAGCCGGCGGAAGCGGCACGGATTTTCGAGCAAATGGAATTGACCAATCTGGTCGAGCTCGTGGAGCGCATGGGTACGCGCAAGGTGGCGCCGATCCTTGCCACGATGAATCCGGTCCGCGCCAAGCAGGTGACAGCCGAGCTGTCGAAGCGCCGCAAGCCGGGCGAATCAGGTGGCACGCCGGGCGCCACGCCAGAAGGCTGACAAGCCGGCGGTTCGATTGCGAACCGCACACCGCAGTGCTCCCCGGCTGTCTTGAAATGAGGGCATAATTTCGTGCCCGTGGGACATATGGTAAATTTTTACGCCCGAGTCGCGATTGGCGACTTCTGGAGTGGCCAAGGAGCGGGCCCGTGAAAGCCCGAACTGTTCTTGTTGCGCTCATGATGCTTGCCGCCGTCTTCGGTGGACGGGAGCACTTTGCGCTGGCGCAGGACAGCAATGTGCCGGTTCGCATCGGCAGCCACCCCACTTACGACCGGGTGGTGTTCGACTGGCCGAACACCGTCAACTATCGCGTCGATCAGCAGGGCAACGCTGTCACAATCACCTTCGATCAGCCGGCGGGTGTCAGTGAAGGCCAGCTGCTGACCGGTCTGGCGCGTGTCGCGACCACCGTTACGGCAACCCGTAGCGATACGGCCGTGACTGTTCAATTGCAGCTCGCCGACGGCGTCACTCTTCGTCATTTCCGAACCGGCCCGAAGATCGTTCTCGATTTCGCGCGCGGCGATGCGACCGCCGCTCCCGCGCCGATGCCCATGCCGACGACAGGTGCGACAGCAGCGGCACGGCCCTCGGCACCGGCCGCGCCTCCGCCATCCCGTACCGATGCACGTCGCCCCTGGGAAACAGTGCCGCTCAGCGGCACTCCTTCTGCTGCTCCACCGGTGCCGATGACTGCGCCAATCAATCCGGCGCCGACAGTTCCTCTGACAATGGCTCCGCCACCGGCGGCGGCGGCACCGCCGGTCAGGGCGACAGCGACACCGCCTTGGGCTCAGGCTCCTTCTGTGCTGGGCCCTGCCGCGGCGCCTACTGTGCCAAGTCGCGCCAATCGCAACTTGACGCCCGAAGAGCTCGCCGCAGCGACGGCCGAGGTTCAGAATCTTGCGCGTAACGAAGCGCAGATCCTGGAACAGCTCCGCGAGCAGTCGCGTCAGCTTGCAACCCAACCGCCGACACGGCTCGCTCCGCCGCCGCGCGAACCGGCTGCGGGTGCCGCACCTGGGGCGGCACCAGCGCCGGGCGCAAACCCGTCCACCGCCGCGCCGGGCGCAACGGCGCCGCGGACCCCGGCCGAGCGGTCAGCCGCGTTTACGGAAGCCCAGCAGCGGCGTCAGGCTGATCGTCTCGCCGTCGCCCAGCAACGGGCGCTGGGCGCGCCGATCCCCGTCGTGCGCGCGGAAGGGCAGGGTATTCGCGTCAAATGGCCGGATCCCGTGACCGCTGCCGCGTTTACGCGCGGTCCCTACGTTTTCCTGGTCTTCAACATGCGCGCCAATATGGATCTCTCGGCGCTACGCAATCCGCCAGCGGACGATCTGGTCGGGACTGTCACGACAATCCCTTCGGAAGGAACCACACTGCGGTTGTCGCCGCCGACGGGCACCTATTACGCAATTCGCTCTGAAGGAAACGACTGGGTCGTCGAAATGACCCGTCGGCCACGGCGCCCCGACGCACCGGCCGAGGTGGCAACCCGGAACGAGAGCGATCCCAATGCCGCCCGGGTGGTCGTGACGCTGCGCGGCGGGCAGGCCGTGATGACGCAACGCGATCCGGAAGTTGGCGATGAGATCAAGGTTGTGCCGACCGCCGTGCCCGGCGCCGGTATCGAGGTCGACTACGACTTTCCCCAGTTCAAGATTTTGCAGAGTGCCCAGGGACTGGTTGTAAAACCGGGGGCCGACGGCGTTGTCATTCGTCCGCTCGGGCCCTTCATCGAAATCTATTCGAACCGCGGCACCCTTGTTTCATCGGGCGATGCGCCGCGCGGCGCAGCGTCGGCAGCAGATGACGATGAGGCAACGCCGCGGATTTTCAACTTTACGGAATGGAAGCGCGATGACGGTCGACCGTATCTTGAGCGTCGCCGCGATCTCGAACGCAACCTGACGGCCGGAACGGCCGCCCAGCGCAATCCCGCGCGTCTGGCCCTGGCGCGGTTCCTCTTTGCCAACGGCAACACCGTTGAGGCGGACGGCGTTCTCGATGTCATGGTGCAGCAGCAGCCGGCCGTCGGCAGTACGCGTCTGTATCGGTCGCTGAAGGGCGGTACGTCCCTGATCCTTGGCAACATCGAGGCTGCCGGGACGAATCTCCGCCACGCCACCCTGGACCGTGAGCCGGAGCTCGCGGTCTGGCGCACGGCCCTTTACATGGCCGAGGGCGACATACGACGGGCGATTGAGGAGATGCAGAAAGGGCCTGATCTGTCGCGTAGCTACCCGGCGCCCTATGCGAACCGGCTTGGCCTGGCGCTCTCCGAGGCTCTGATAGAGCTGGGCGATATTCCCGCGGCCCGCGACCGGCTCGAGGCCGTCTTCGATAACAATCCGACGGAATCGGAAGAAAGTCAGGGGCGCTATCTGCGCGGTCGCCTGGCCATTCTGGAAGGGCGTCCCGACGAGGCGATTGCGTTGTGGACGGCGCTCGAGCGAGGGCCGCCGTCACCGGCGCGTGTCCTCGCGGCTCTGGCGCTGGTCGATCTTCAGCTCAAGGAAGGGCGCATCACGCAGGAACAGGCGGCCGCCCGCATCGAGCGGATGCGTTTCGTCTGGCGCGGCGATGACATCGAGTTTGCGGTCCTGCGCCGGTTGGGCGAACTGGATATCGCCTCCGGCAACGTACGCAAGGGCTTGCGGAGTCTTCGCGATCTTGTCGCGCTGAAGCCCGACAGCCGCGACGTGACGGCTGTCACACGCCAGATGAACGAAGCGTTTCAGAAGTATTTTCTGGAAGAGGGCGGCGCGGACAAGCTGTCTCCGATTGCAGCCATCGGTATGTACAACGAATTCAAGCATCTTGTCGAAAACACGCCCGTCGAAGATGCGATGACACGAAACATCGCTGACCGCCTCATCAAGGTGGATCTCCTGGACCAGGCTGCCGATCTTCTCGAAGGGCTGGTCAACAAGCGGCTCACCGGGGAAGCCAAGGCGGAAGCCGGGGCGCGCCTCGCCTTCACGCGCCTGCTCGATCGCAAGCCGGCGGAAGCACTGCGTGCGATCGAAGAAACCGACAGCCCCGACCTGTCGCCTGAGCTTGTTCGCGATCGCCGGCGGCTGGCCTCGCGTGCTCTGGCGGATCTCGATCGTGCGCCGGAAGGCCTGGCTCTGATCGCAACCGACACAACGCCCGAGGCGGATCTTCTTCGCGCCGAGATCAACTGGAAGATCGGCGCATGGGCCGCGGCTGGCGAAGCGCTGGGTCGGCTTGCGGGGGTGCCACCGACGGGCACTGCGCCGATGCCGGAGGAGCAGGCGACGCTGGTTCTGCGTTATGCGGCGGCGCTGGCGCTCGCGGGCGACCAGACGGGTCTCGATGGCGTCCGCAGGATGTATGGGCCGGCAATGGCGCGGGGGCCCTATAACGGCGTCTTCGCGGTGCTGGCGAGCGACGCGGCGGGCCAGATGCCCGATGTTCAGGATATCCAACGGCGCCTGTCGTCAACGGCGCCGTTTCAGACATTCCTGGCGGCATACCGGCAACGTTTCGGCGCGCCGCCACGGGGCTAGCGCAGGAAATAGTCGATCGGGATGACGAGTTCGAGGTTACTGGTGGCGATTTCATCGGGAATCGGTGGAAACGGCGCCGCCCTCTGAATGAGCTGTTCCACGGCATCGTCGAGCGCCGCATAACCTGAGCTTCGGCCGATCCGGTAGTTCACCAGCCCGCCCTCACGGTTGATCGTGAAGCGGAGCGATACCGTTCCCTCCTGTCGTCGCGATTGGGCCGTCCGGGGATAGACCTTGCGCCGTTCGATCTGGGCCCGGACGCGCGCGAGATAGTCGGGCGGCGGGCCTGCGGCGACAGCAGGCGCCGATCTCCGGGTTTCCATCTGTACCGGTGCAGGAATGATGCGCGGCGGCGGTTCCGGCGGCTTTTCGACAACGATGGGCGGAACCGGTCGTGGTGGAACGGGGCGAGGCCGGGGCGGTGGCGGCGGTTCCGCCGCAACGACCTGCGATTCGATGACGGGAGGGGGCGGCGGCTCGATGGGAACCGGCGTTGGCGGCGGCGGCGCAGTCGCCGTCACGGGATCGGGCACCGGCACCGGCACCGGGATCGGCGCCGGTTCGACGGCGGGAGCCGGCACCGTTAGCTCGACCACCATGGCCGGAACCACATGCTGCGGCTGGGCTTTCCACAGGAACGCAAGTGCGAACGCGGCAAGATGCGTAACGATCGCGGCGCCGGCAGCAGCGGTCCAGAAGCGATCCCACTGCGCGCGCGGTACGATAAGGGGCATGGTCCGGTGTGCGCTCGTGTAGGCGAAAATGCGGGCGGCGACGGGCATCGGACAACCTTGTGGGGCGTCTATTTTTTCTGTTCCGCGATCAGTGAGACCCGGGCGAAGCCGGCTTTGCCGATTTCTCCCATGACTTCCATGATGACCCCGTAAGAAAGGCCCTTGTCGCCGCGGACATAGACGACCGTTTCCGGATCGCTTTTGCGCAATTCGCTGAGCTGGAAAATCAGGTTGCCCTGCGTTACCTCGGTATCGCGAATGAAGAGCTTGCCGTCTGAGTTGATGCTGATGACGATCGGTTCCTTGGGGCGCGTGATGGCCGCCGCGGCGTTCTTGGGCAGTTCCAGCTTCACGCCGGACATTGCCAGCGGTGCCGTAACCATGAAGATGATCAGCAGGACCAGCATGACGTCGACGAAGGGCGTGACATTGATCTCGGCGACCGGCTTGTAGTCGTCGCTTTCGCCGTTGCCGGACTCCAGACTTCCAAGCGACATCGCCATGGTTATTCTCCCGCTTCGGCAGGGCTGTGCGCGGAGCGTTTTACGGTCCGGATCATCAGGTTGCCGATTTCATGGATCGCGACGTTGAGCCGCTGACTCAATCTGCCGAGCTGCGTGGCAAAGCGGTTGTAGGCGATCACGGAGGGGATGGCGGCAACCAGGCCGAGCGCCGTCGCAAATAGGGCTTCGGCGATACCGGGCGCCACGACGGCGAGACTCGTATCGTGATTTGCGGCGATCGATGCGAAGCTGTTCATGATTCCCCAGACGGTTCCGAACAGGCCGATAAACGGCGCGGTGGACCCCACGGTGGCCAGAAACGGCAGCCCGGGCTCGATCCGGCGGAGTTCGGCGGTCATTGCAATACGCATCGCCCGTTCGATGCGGTCGCGGCGGTCGGCACGCGTTTCGCTGGTATCGCTGTCGCGCCATTCGCGAAGCCCGGCCGAAATGATCGAGCCGCCGAGACCTGCGGCGCGGTCGAGGCCCGCAATGGCGGCATCCGCCTGGGCCGCCGCCTCGAACTGTGCCACGGCGCGTCGTGCTTTCGTCAGTCGAATGATCTTTTCAAAGACGATTGTCCAGCAGGCAATGGATGCCAGCACAAGGATCACGATCACCGCCTTGACAATCGAGTCGGCGGCCATGAACAGGCCCATGACTGAAAAATCATAGGCAACGGGGGCGAGACTGGCAGCGGTGGTTTCCATGAACGGGACCTTTAAAAGCCTGTAGCAGGACGCGTGATCAATCGGCGGCGGAAGGCAACGAGCGGCGACTGCGGCGTTTCATAAGCCACATAGCCACGCCGGTAATCGCAAACAGCGGGGGCAGGAAGCCTGAGAGAAAGACCAGGATGCGATAGGTCCAGCCGAGACCCGATCCGGCATGTAGCGCCCGCTGCCAGGCCATGAAAAGCTCGCCAGCGCTATAGGTCTGTGGGTCATAGACGCCGATGACCCGCCGCTCCCATGGATCGATCAGCACCGTCGATAGCGGGATTCCCTGCCAGAAGCCGTAGCGTGAGAAGGTCGCACGGATCGGTCGATCGGGACCGACAGCCAGGAACACAGAGCGCAAGACTGCTCCCTCAACTTCCGTCCGCGCCAGGGAAACGGCGCTATCAATATCGAGGGGCTCGGCGACCGGGTGCTGTGTGACACGGACGTTCTGTAGCCCACGCAGATCGCGTCCCGGTGTAACTGATCGGACGACATCGCCGAGCTGCTGCGGAAAACTGATATAGACACCGCTAAAGCTCACCACCATGAACACGGCAAGCCCCCAGATGCCCACCGCGCCGTGCAATTGGCGATGCAGGCGGAAACCGCGGACGTCGCGTTGGACGCCGAACGCGGTTCGCCAACTGGCTCCGCGCGGCCACCACATGATCAGGCCGCTGGTCCCGAGGATGAGCATCGCAACGCCAAACCATCCGACGATTTCGCGGCCAGTCCGCCCCTGTACCAGCATGTTGGCATGCAGACGGAAGATCTGCCGCATTACGCTGTCGGATGTCGGCTGCCGGATGCCGAGGACTTGGAGCGTCGCCGGATCGATATAGATCTGCAGGCCGCCGCTGCCGGGTGTCGCCCGACCGGGCGGCAGTAACCGGACGATGGCCGCCTCGCGCTCCTCTTTGGGGATGGCGATGGAGGTCGGCGTGTGGTTCGCCGGAGCCGCCTGCCGCGCCGCGGCCACGATCTCCGCAAGATTTTTCAGCTCGCTGCCGGTCGAATGGCGGACCGGGGGAGGATCGATCAGGTCTGTAATTTCATGCTCGAAAACCAGGATGCTGCCGGTAATGCCAATTGCGCCGAGCGGAATACACAGGATCACGCCGACCCACAGGTGGACCTTTGCCAGAAATTGACGAAGGGAAAGAGAAGTTCGACGGGAAGTCATGGCCATGTGTCCATTCATCAAGCATCCGACCAGCGGCGAAGAAGGTTGTGATAGATGTTCGTCAGTTGAAGCGAGACCGGATTGTCCGGCAGCGTGCGGGCGATCTGCTGGATGCTGGTATCCAGTTCGAGCAGGAGCGTCCGCTGTGCGTCGTCCCGCACCATGCTCTGGATCCAGAAGAATGAGGCGACGCGCTCGCCGCGAGTCACCGGCTGGACCTGATGCAGGCTGCTGGCGGGATAGAGGATCATGTCGCCGGCGGGAAGTTTCACGCGGTGCGCGCCGTAGGTGTCCTCGATCACGAGTTCGCCGCCGTCGTAATCCGCAGGCGCGCTTAGAAACAACGTCGCGGAGAGATCGGTGCGGACGCGATACGGCGTTCCGGTGACCGCGCGAACGGCGTTGTCGACATGAAAGCCGAAGTTCTGACCGCCGGAATAGCGGTTGAAAAGGGGAGGGTAGATCTTGAGCGGCAGTGCCGCCGAGATGAAGATGCCGTTCCGTCCGAGGGCCGCGAGGATCGTTTCGCCGATCTTTTGTGCCGCCGGATGCTCTTCCGGAACCTGCATATTGTCCTTGGTCTTTGCCGACATCACCCCGGCCGTCACGCGGCCATCGATCCACTCGGCGCCTGCCAGAAGATGGCGGGCCTGTGAAACCTGCTCCGCGGTCAGTACATTTTTGATGTGCAGCAACATGGTCTTTCGATCGGTGGGGTGGGCGGTCTCATCCGCGGTCGTTCAACGGTGGATGAGACCGCCTTCCCCCTGCCCCTGACTCCCTAGAACTTGAAAGCGGTGGTGAGCACCGCGGAACGACCGGCGCCGGGAACAGCGTGCCCACCGCCGACGCGTCCGTAATATTCCTCGTCGGTCAGGTTGTAGCCGTTCAGCCGGAAATCGACGTTGTCGGTGAGGCGGTATCCAACCGTGGCATCAAACAGGACATAGCCCGGCACATAGCTAGCGTTGGTATTGTTATTGTATCGCTGGTCGATGAAGCGGGCGCCGCCGCCGATCTGCCAGTCGTTCGCAACCTGATAAGTCGTCCAAAGGACGGCCGTATGTGGAGAAAGATTCGAGACACGTTTGCCGACTTCAGCGGCGCTTCGCGAAGAAACAATTTCGCCGTCCATATATGTATAGCCGGCGATCACTTGCCATTTGTCGGTGATGTTCCCGGTCGCCTGAAACTCGACCCCATCTACTCGTTGTTTACCCTCGAGGACAATGAAGTCTGTCGTATCGTTCGGATCCTGAGTCCTGGCATTCGTCTTTTCGATACGAAACAGCGCCGTGCGCAGCGAGAGTTGGCGGCTCACGTCCCATTTTCCGCCAATTTCATAAGTCTCGTTTTCTTCTGGCCCGACATTGCTGCTGTTCGTTGAGGTCGCCGTGTTGGCCAGCGTGAGCTGCTCGGCCGAAGGATTGAACGACGTGCCGTAGGCCGCATAGACGCTTGCGGTCGTAACCGGCTTGTAGACGATGCCCGCCCTGTAGCTCGGTTTGGTATCCGTCCGGCTCAACTGGACATCGGTCGCGGCGTTCTCGGAGTCGGCATCGAAGCGGTCCCATCGCAAACCGCCGGTGATTTCCCATTCGGGGCTCAGCTTCAGGGTATCGATTGCATAGATGCCCACCGATGTGGCGATGACCTCGGTGTGAGCGCCTTGCGTGATATTTCCGCCCGAGCCGCTGTAAGGATCGGGGTTCCAGAGATTGGCGGCGGTTGCGCCTGTAACGCTCCGTGCCGTCGCGTTGGAGGTTTCCTTGCTGACATCCAGCCCGGTTACCAGCGTGTGTTCGATAAAGCCGGTCTGGAATTTGGATGTCAGATCGGTCTGGTTGATGAGGATCGTGTCTTCCGTGAGACGCGCGTTCCTGGAGCGACTAACGGTATTAGCCGCAAGGTTCGGGCTCCGCGGCGGTGTCTGTATGGAATCCCGATCGTATCGCCCGTAGCGAAGGGTGTTTTGTAGCTTCAGGCTGTCGCTGAAATCGTGCTTTGCCTTCAGCGTCAAAACATTGGCATTCGTCTTTTCGTAGTCGTTGTTTGCCAGGCCGTAGAAATTATCCCGCGGAACCTGGATCGGGCTTCCGCTGAGATACGGGTGGCCGTAGTCGGGAATATTCGAATCGGATTGATGGTAATAGCTCAGCGTGATTTCGGTCGGCAGGCCGAGGCCCCAGGTGATCGATGGTGCGAATCCGAAGCGGTTGTTTTCTACAACGTCGCGGTCGGCAACCTCGTTGTGATGGGCCATCGCATTCATGCGAAACGCGGTGCCGCTGCTCTGGTCGACGATGTAGTTGCCGTCGACAGTCACGCGGCGGGTCATGTCGGTGCCGAAACCGACGGTGCCGCTGACGAACTTGTCGAGGAGGGGCGTCTTGCTCACCTGGTTGATCACGCCGCCGGTCGAGCCGCGTCCGAAGATCATCGAGGACGGCCCCTTCAGGACTTCCACGGCATCGGTGTTGAACGTGTCACGGAAGAACGGCCCGAAGTCGCGCACGCCGTCGAGAAACATGTCGGTGCGGGCGCTGAAGCCGCGAATGAACGTGTTGTCGCCGGATGGCACGCCGCCTTCACCGGCACCGGCGGTTACGCCGGTCACGTTGTTGAGCGCGCTTTCGAGCGTCGTGATGCCCTGCTCATCCATGGCTTTTCGGGTGACGACGTCGATCGATTGCGGGGTGTCACGCAGCGGGGTCGAGAGCCGTGGCGACGAAGGCGTCGCGGCGTTGTAATTCTGGTATTGGTCGCTGGGTCGATCCGCCTCGACGGAAACGGGAGGCAGCGTGACAGGCGCCTGCTGCGCGTGGACCTGATGCGGGACAGACAGGGATAGAGCCAGTCCGATCGCCGTACCGGCGAGCAGGTGCCGCGCCAGCGGGATGTTGGCGGGGTTGATTTTGGTAACAGCCACAGTAGTCCTCCGATATTCGGTTAGCCAAAGCGTGAAAGCCTGGCTGGCTACCGGAGGTGTTGTCTCCAAAGTGGCTGGCTGGGTGGAAATATCGCGGCGCGGATACGTCGCGAATGCGGTGTGTGTGTTGTGCGGTCACTTGGTGAGCAGCAGTTTGTTGTTGCTGGTCAGTCGCAGACGATACTCATCGCTGCCATGACAGATGATGATCTCGCGCTCGTCCTTCAGGATGTCCGAGATGGAGACGCGTCGTGGGATGCCTTCGCGGGCGAGGGCGGTCGATTGGAGATGTCGCATCGGCGCGGGAGCGTTGGCGGTCATGTCAGGCTTCGTTTCGCCAGCGGACGACCATCACGTCTTCTGTCGGACGGTCGGCGGACGGGGTGGATTTTTGCCGGCTCCCGGCCGAGGCACGTCGGGTGTGCAAAAGGGCCTGAAGGAGTGTGTGCGGTAGCAGGGCGCGCCAGGCGAACATCGGCCCAAATCCCCTAGTGGTAGCCACGACAATTGTTCTTGCGAGTAATTCTCAGTTGCGTAAGCTCGGCTTGTACGCTACTTTGAAGATGCTCGCAAGTAAGAATTAGTCGCAAAAAGGTCCCGGACACGCCCATGTATGTGTGCCTCTGCAACGCGCTAACCAGCGGGGAAGTAAAGCAGATCGTCGACGGCGGCTGCCGGTCGGTGTCCAGCGTCTACAAGCGTCTGGGGTGCCGGCCGAACTGCGGCAAATGCGTTGTCGAGATGAAGCAGATCCTGAAGAGCTGCCTGAATCCGGCCCAGGCCCAGGTTGCAGCCCAGGGCGCCGATTGAGACGCCGTTGCGTGCGGGACGCATTTGCGTTTCATACGCATTTAGAGATTTGATTTATCGATAAGATTGGTTGGCGCGCATGACGGGCGCCCTTTATCGTTATCCCAAGCATCCGAGCTTGGGAGTCCTGCCATGAAGGGCGATAAAAAAGTCATCCAGCATCTCAACGTCGTGCTCAAGAACGAGCTGACGGCCATCAATCAGTACTTTCTGCATGCCCGCATGTGGAAGTCCTGGGGTTTCGAGAAGATGGCGAAGCACGAATACGAGGAATCGATCGGCGAGATGAAACACGCCGACAAGCTGATCGAGCGCATCCTCATGCTCGACGGCCTGCCGAACCTGCAGGATCTCGGCCGTCTCAAAATCGGTGAGAACCTGATCGAGGGACTGGGCAGCGATCTCGAGGCCGAGCGCGCGGCGCGGGTCGATCTCGTCAACGGAATCGATGCCTGCGAAAAGGCACAGGATTTCGTATCGCGCAACATGCTGCGCGAAATCCTCGACGAGACTGAGGAGCATATTGACTATCTCGAGACCCAGCTGGATCTCGTGAAGAGCGTTGGCAACCAGAACTATCTGCAGTCGCAGATGTAACGGTCAGCTGGGCCCGAAGCTCTGCACCAGAGAACCGGCGACGAGATACCACCCGTCGACGAGTACGAAAAAGATCAGCTTGAACGGCAGTGAGATCATCACTGGCGGCAGCATCATCATGCCCATCGACATGAGGATGGACGCCACGACCATGTCGATGACGAGAAACGGCAGGAACAGCAGGAAGCCGATCTCGAAGGCGCGACGCAGCTCGCTGATCATGAAGGCCGGGATGAGGACGCGCAGCGGCGTCTCTTCCGGGGTGGCGATGACGGGGATGTTGGCGATGTCGACGAAGAGCTTCAGGTCCTGCTCGCGGACATGCCGGATCATGAAGGCATGGAACGGCTGTGCCGTGCGCTGGAATGCCTCGGTTTCGTTGATGCGGTTCTCCATCAGCGGCAAAATGCCCTCGCGATAAGCCGTCTCGGCGGTGGGCGTCATGATGAACAGCGTCAGGAACAGCGCGAGGCTGACCAGGACCGAGTTCGGCGGCGTCTGCTGCAGGCCGATCGCGCTGCGCAGGAATGACAGCACGACGATCAGCCGGACGAACGACGTCACCATCATCAGGATCGACGGCGCCAGGCTCAGCAGCGTCATCAGCAGAAACAGCTGGACGATACGGCCGGTTGTCGTGCCGCCGTCGCCGAGATCGAGCGTGAAGCTCTGGGCGAGGCTGGGCGCGGTCCAGAGAGCGGCGATCGCGCCCGTGATGGCTACGCATATTGCGAGGACGGCGCGGCGGGAGGGCAGGCGGATGTTCATCGCTCGACGCCTCCGATGGCGCGCAGGTTGGGTGGCGGTGCGGCCTGATCCGGCAGGACTGGGAGATCCTTTTCAACCACGGTGGCGCTGGACGGTCCGATGACCAGAAGATGCTCGGCATTGTCGCGGCGCACGAGAACCAGCCGCGATTTGCCATCGATTGGCAGCGATTCGACGATGCTCAGCCGACGGCGCGCGCTCAGGCCGGTGAAGACCGTGCTTCCGAGATAACGCCGGGCGAGCCATGTCGCGCCGGCAATCAGGGCAAGCACGAACGCCAGGGCCAGAAGGGCGCGAAACACGAGGGCGAGATCCGGCATCGCTAACCGGCGTTCGTAGAAGGGGGCGGCGTCGCGTTTTTCGCCTGATACACATACGACAGGATTTCGGCGACCGCGACGAAGGCTTCGACGGGAATCTGCGTTTCCAGTTCAACCGTCGAAAGAAGCTGAGCAAGGTCGGCATCTTCGCGGACGGCGACACCGTGCTCGCGCGCGAGAGCCATGATGGCCTCGGCGAGGTCGCCCGTGCCCTTGGCGACGATGCGCGGGGCAGGGTCGGCGCGGCGCTCGTAGCGCAGCGCGACGGCCAGTTTTTCGGCGCTCTCGGGCTTGGGGGGATGTCGGGTGGGGGTCGCCACGAATCCTCTGATGGGTTGCTCTGTTCTTATAGGCGCGTGGGATCGAGTCGGTCACGCTGCCGCTGGGCCGCGGTGGGGGCAGCTCATTAACTAGAATTTTAGGGATTTCGGCTGAAGATTGTCTTAAGGAGCCGAGTCTCTGAGTTTCTCATTTGCCATTTATTTCATGGCTTTAAGGGGATCACCCCAACAAAATACAATTTTACTAAGTTTTAACGGAATTGGGCCTAGGCTATCCGGTAAGCAGTAAATAAAGGCGATGACCCGGCGACAAGTCGGGCACCCCACAAGCCTTTTGGACCCGGACCTTTCGATGGACTTCGCGCGGCAACCGCTCTTTCAGATGATTTCGCAGCGCCTCGGCTTTCTCACCGAGCGGCAGCGTGTGCTTGCGGAAAACGTCGCCAACGCGGATACGCCTGACTACAAGGCGCGCGATCTCAAAACTCCGTCCTTTGAACAGATGATCCGTGGCGCGTCCGCGATGATGGACATGTCGCGCACGAATTCCCGTCATCTCGACACCGGCGGTGTGCGCAGTGGCGGCACGAACAACCCGCTCAGCAAAGAGAAGCCGTTTGAAACTACGCTGTCCGGCAATGCCGTCACGCTCGATGTCGAGTTGATGAAAATCTCGGAGACGGCGCAGGACCATCAGCTCGCAACCAGTCTCTACAAGAAGCAGCTGGGCCTGTTCCGGACCGTAATCGGCCGCGGCGGCGGCGCATAATGAAGCGAGGGTGCCATGGCTGATTTTTCGCAAATCCTCAAAATCTCCGCAGCCGGTATGTCGGCGCAGACGCTGCGCCTGCGCACCATTGCTGAGAACATTGCCAACGCAGACTCGCTCGCCGAGACGCCGGGCGGCGCGCCGTATCGCCGCAAGATGGTGACATTCAAAAACGTCATGGATCGCGAACTCGGCGCCAACAAGGTCAAGATCGACAAGATCACGACCGACAAGTCGCAGTTCCAGAAGCGCTTCGATCCCCAGCATCCCGCCGCGGACACCGACGGCTATGTCCAGACGCCCAACGTCAACGGTCTGGTCGAGGTGATGGATATGCGTCAGGCGCAGCGCAGCTACGAAGCCAATCTCGGTGTTGTCGACGTTGCCAAGAGCATGGCGTCGCGCACCATCGACATCCTGCGCGGCTGATTAACCTGGATACTCCAGAACGGAGCGGATCATGTCGGTGACTTTCTCCAATGTGGCGGCGGCTTACGCCCAGATCTCGAAAAATGCCGCCAAGCCCGGCATGGAGGCACGCGAGGCATCCGGCGATTTCTCCAGCCTGGTGAAGCAGGCGGCGTCGCAGGCCGTGAACACCCTGCAGCAGGGCGAGGCCGCCAGCGTCATGGGCCTGGCCGGCAAGCTCGACCTGTCCCAGGTCGTGACGGCCGTCTCGAACGCCGAAGTGACGCTGCAGGCGGCAACCGCCGTCCGCGACCGCGTGGTTCAGAGCTATCTCGAAATTCTGCGCATGCCGATCTAAAGTTCCGGATCGGAACTTCGAGTCGGGCCCCGGGTCCGGCGGATCGGCCCCATGAACGCCAACGACTTTATCGAAGTATCGCGCGACGCAGTCTGGGTCATGCTCAAGCTGGGCGCGATCCCGATGCTGGCCGCGCTTGCCGTCGGCGTCATCATCTCCCTGATTCAGGCCCTCACGCAGATCCAGGAGATGACGCTCTCCTTCGTCCCCAAGATCATCGTCCTCTTCGTCGTGATCGTTCTGGCGTTGCCGTTCATGATCGACGTGATGAGCCAGTTCACCAACGAAGTCATGGGTCGTATCGGCGGCCAGTCGACCAGTCCCGGCTGACCGGCATGTTTACGACGTTCGAACAATGGTTGGCCGCCGAAGCATTCGGCGCCTTTTTGGTCTTTTCGCGCGTCGGCACCGCGATCGCGCTCATGCCGGGCTTTGGTGAGGCCTACGTTTCGGTTCGTATCCGCCTGCTGCTGGCGCTGCTGATCACTCTGGTGATGGCGCCGATGTTGAAGCCGCTGCTGCCAGTGATCCCGGCGACGCCGGCTGGACTGGTGGTGTTGCTCGGCCAGGAAATTACGATCGGCATCTTCATCGGCACGGTCACGCGGCTGACCCTGAATGCGCTGCAGACGGCCGGTGCCGTGATCGGCATGCAGACCAGCCTGTCGGC
Organism: Alphaproteobacteria bacterium; assembly: GCA_965279355.1. GTDB lineage: Bacteria > Pseudomonadota > Alphaproteobacteria > CACIAM-22H2 > CACIAM-22H2. Next base: position 4,733,195 of record OZ257155.1, read on the forward strand.
CGCCTATGCCTTCGACCCGTCGACGGCGCAGCAGGGCGCTCTACTGGCGTCGTTTCTGGGTGCGCTGGCCATGGTGATCATCTTCGTGGCGGATTTCCACCACATCATGCTGCGGGCCGTCGCCGATTCCTACACGCTCTTCCCGCCCGGCGACATGATGCCGCTCGGCGATTTCGCGCAGGTTCTGGTGCAGCTGGTGTCGAGCAGTTTCCTCCTCGGCATCCGTATCTCGGCACCATTTCTTGTTTTCGGCCTGGTGTTTTTTCTCGGTCTGGGGCTGCTGGCCCGCCTGATGCCGCAGATGCAGGTGTTCTTCGTCAGCCAGCCGCTGCAGATTCTGCTTGGCCTGCTCATCCTCTTCGGTACGCTGGTGGCGACCGCGACGGCTTTTTTCGGCGGCTTCGAGGAAACGATGAGCATTCTCATCGCGCCTCCTCGCTGAATGCCCGGGTGACCGATGGCTGAAGACACAGACGACTCCCAGAAAACAGAAGACCCAACAGCCAAACGCCAGACCGAGGCCCGGGAAAAGGGCCAGGTCGGCAAATCGCGTGAAGTCGAGCACTGGATCATGCTGCTCGCGATCACGCTCGCCATTCTTATTTTCGGTCCCGCGGCAATGGCCGATCTGAAGAGCGCCTTCGTCATGTACCTGGAAATGCCACATGCGATTGCGATCGACCGCAATGAACTGCGGCCGATCGCCTTGAGCCTGCTTGGCGACGTTGCGCTGGGGGTCGCGCCGATCATCGCGATCCTGATGGTGGCGGGTATCGGCGCCGGCATCGTGCAGCATGGGATGCTGTTCGCGCCGGATATGATCAAACCGAAATTTTCGAAAGTGTCGCCGGTTGCCGGCTTCAAGCGGCTGTTCTCCAGCCGCGCGATCGTCGAATTCCTCAAGGGCATCCTGAAGATCGTCATCGTCGGCGCGTTCATGTACTACTTGATGCGCGAAGACTTCGAGACGCTTGAGAAATACATCTTTCTCGATGAAATTCAGACGCTTGGGCTGACGCTGACTCTTTGTCTGAAGCTTCTGGCCGGCGTTCTCTCGGTGATGGCCGTCATCGCCGCTCTCGACTTTCTGTTTCAGAAGTTCCAGGTCTGGCGCGAGCTCCGCATGTCGCGCGAGGAAATCCGCGAGGAGCACAAGCAGTCGGAAGGCGACCCGATGGTCAAGGGCCGCCTGCGCCAGTTGCGGATGGAGCGCGCGCGCCGCCGCATGATGGCGGAGGTCCCCAAGGCGGATGTGATCGTCACCAACCCGACACACTACGCCGTCGCTCTCAAATACGACCAGGCAACGATGGCGGCACCGAAGCTGACGGCCAAGGGCATGGATCTGGTGGCGCAGAGAATCCGCGACTTGGCCGTCGAGCACAACATTCCCATCGTGCAGAACCCGCCACTGGCGCGAGCCCTGTATGCGACGGTCGATCTCGACCGTGAAGTGCCGCCGGACCATTACAAGGCGGTGGCCGAGATCATCGGCTACATCTTCAAGCTTCGCCGCGGCGAGCGCGCCATTCCACCGCGGCCGATCCCCGAGGATGCACCACCCGATCCCGAGTGACGGATCCGGCGGCCGAAACGGGAAGCCCGGACAGATGCCTGTGTTAGGATTGCCTGATGGCTGACATCCCCAACCCATCCAATTCGAGTGCCGCTCAATGGCGCATGCCCGACTGGGCGCGTCTGGTGATCGCGGCGATTCTCGTGGTGCTTGCGGCGGCACCGTATCTGCTGGTCCCGTCGGCCGATGAGCGCGTCCTGGTGACGGTTCTGGCGCTGTTGCCGGCAATCGCGGCGTTGGGCGCCGTCGCGCTCTGGGTGCATGCCCACCGGCAAGGGATCCGTCACGCGGAGGCGCGAGAGGCGGCAGAAGCGGAGCATGCGATTGAGCGGGATGAGCAGCGTCGCCAGGAGGCACGGCTGCGCGAAGATCATGCGCGCGCTCTGGCGCGGGCGGAGCGCAGCTTCGAGCGGTTCTTCGAAGACGCCCCATTCGGCATCGCCTTGCTTGGCCCCGATGCCGCCATTCTGGAAAGCAATCGCGCGTTCCGCCGTCTGGTCGGCAACGATCGCACGCGAACGTCTTTTGCCGAGCTGCTGCGCGCCGAAGACCGCAACGAGTTTGCCGCCCGTCTGGAAAGACTGGCGTCCGGTGCCGCCGGCGCCGGTCCACTGGAAGCCAGGCTGCGCGGCGGCGAGCGCGAAACGGTGGTCTCCATTTTTGCCAACAAGATCGAGCGCGACGGGGCAAACGGACCGCAGCTCATCGTCTATCTGCTCGATACGACGGATCAGAAGAATCTCGAAATCCAGTTCGCGCAGTCCCAGAAGATGCAGGCGGTCGGTCAGCTCGCCGGTGGCATCGCGCATGACTTCAACAATCTGCTGACGGCCATGATCGGTTTCTGCGATCTGCTGTTGCAGCGGCACCAGCCGGGCGACGCGTCCTTTGCCGACATCATGCAGGTCAAGCAGAACGCGAACCGCGCTGCCAATCTTGTGCGCCAGCTTCTCGCCTTTTCACGGCAGCAGACCTTGCAGCCGAAGGTGCTCGACATCACCGACGCCATCACCGAGCTGTCGCACCTGCTGCGCCGGCTGATCGGTGCGTCGATCGAACTGCAGATCGTCCATTCGCGCGATCTGTTTCTGGCCAAGGTCGATCAGGGCCAGCTTGAGCAGGTGATCATCAATCTGGCGGTGAACGCCCGCGATGCCATGCAGGAAGGCGGCCAGCTTACCCTTCGCACGCGCAATGAGACACGGGCCTACATGACGCAGCGCGGGTCGGAAATCATTCCGCCCGGCGACTACGTGGTCATCGAGGTTGCCGATACGGGCACCGGTATTCCGCCGGATATCCTTAGCCGCATCTTCGAGCCGTTTTTCTCGACCAAGGAGGTCGGATCGGGGACCGGTCTTGGCCTCTCCACGGTCTACGGCATCGTCAAGCAGACAGGCGGTTTCGTGTTTGTGGATTCCGAGCTGGGCAAGGGGACGACGTTCAGCATCATGTTGCCGCGCTGGCACGGCGCACGCGAAACCGAAGCCGCAGGCCCGGCGACGGACGATCGCAAGCACGATCTCACCGGCGCCGGCACTGTGCTTCTGGTGGAAGACGAAGATGCTGTCCGCCTCTTCGGCTCCCGTGCCCTGCGTAACAAGGGCTACAAGGTCGTCGAGGCCAAGAGCGGCGACGCGGCCCTCGAAATCCTCGAAACGACGGCGGTCGATCTTCTGATCACCGATATCGTGATGCCGCAGATGGACGGCACGCAGCTCATCAAGCTGGTTCGCGAACAGCGTCCGGCCCTGAAGGTCATCTGTATTTCCGGCTATGCCGAAGAGGCGTTCCGCAAGCGCCTGGACATGGCGGAAGGCATCCACTTCCTGGCCAAGCCGTTCAGCCTCGACCAGCTCGCCGGCAAGGTGAAAGACGTTCTGCGCTAGGCGCGGCACGGCATCCCACAGTTCGACGCGGAATGGCTGCTTGGTCGGGGGCGGGCGGCTGCGCTAAACTGCGCTCCTCAAACATTCGCGTTAGGGAGCCGTCTGATGAGTGTCGTTGATCGCCCGGTCGATGTCGGAACCGGTTATGGCCGCAGACCCAGCCAGTCGAACAAGGAACTGACCGAGACTGGCCCCGGAACCAGGATGGGCGAACTCCTGCGCCGCTACTGGCACCCGATCGGCCATTCGACTGAAGCTACCGATACACCGCGCAAGGTACGGGCGCTGGGCGAGGACCTCATCCTTTTCCGCGACAAGACCGGAAAGCCGGGTCTGGTTTATTCGCGTTGCGCGCATCGCGGCACCACACTTTATTACGGCAAGGTCGAAGAGCGCGGCATCCGCTGCTGCTATCACGGTTGGCTGTTCGATGTGGAAGGCCGGTGTCTGGAGCAGCCGTGCGAGCCGGAGATGGGCAAGCAGCATCGCGACAAGGTGCGGCAGCCCTGGTACCCGGTCGAGGAGCGCTACGGTCTCGTCTTCGCCTATATGGGCCCGCCGGAGCGCAAGCCGGTGCTGCCGCGCTACGAAATTCTCGAAGACCTTGAGCCCGACCAGTATGTCGAGCCCGACCATATCAACATGGCCTATGGCCGCATCGTGCCGTGCAGCTGGACCCATCAATGGGACAATGTGCCGGATCACTATCATGTGCCAATCCTGCACGGTTCCTTCAGCGGCATTCAGTTCGTCGATCTGATGGCGAAGATGCCGGAAGTGACTTGGGACAACACCGACAAGGGTGTGAAGACCGTTACCCGCCGCAAGCTCGACAACAACAAGATCCTGCTGCGCATCACTGAAGGCCTGCTGCCGAATGTGCGCGCCATCCCCGATCCGACGCTGGCGTCAGGCATGCAGCGTTGTGAGTCGATGAGCTGGGTTCTGCCGGTCGACGATACGAACTACCGCATGTACACGGCGTATCGCTGGCGCAAGGGTCAGGAACGCAAGATGGCGCGGCCGGGCGGCAAGTCGTGGCTGGAAATGACGCCGGATGAGCACCAGAAATTCCCCGACGACTGGGAAGCCCAGACCGGGCAGGGCGAGATCACGCTCCATTCCGAAGAGCATCTGGCGACGACGGACAAGGGCATCGTCATGCTGCGCCGCATGCTGCTGAAGCAGGCGGATCTGGTGGCCGAGGGCAAGGATCCGATCGGCGTCAGCTTCGACGAGAACGCGCCGCCGCTGAAACTCGAAGCCGGAAATTACGTCGTCGACGCCTGATGCTTCGCCTTGCCGTGGGCTGACACGACGGCGAGGAAGGCCGAGCCGTACTTCTGCAGCTTGGCTTCGCCAACGCCGTGGACCATGTGCATCTGGTCCAACGTCTCGGGCTGGAGTGCGACCATGTCGATCAGCGTGCGGTCGCTGAACACGACATAGGCGGGCTGGCGGATCTTGCGGGCGATCTCCCGGCGCAGATCCTTGAGCGCCTGCAGCAGGTCGGTGTCCTGCACCGTGATGCCGACGCCCTGCGCCAGCGCCTTCTTCATGGCCCTGGCTTTCGCTGCCGGCTGGAAGACATCCTTGCGAAGCTCGATGCGCTCTTCGCCGCGCAGCACGCGGCGGCCGCGGTCGGTGACGGTCCAGCGGCCGTATTCCGCGATATCGAGGAAGATAAGCCCGGCGGCGTAAAGCTGGCGGAAGATCGCGCGCCATTCATTGGCGTTGCGGTCACGACCAACACCGAAGGTCGGCAGCGTGTCGTGGCTGTAGCGCTTGAGAGCGTCGGTCGCATTGCCGGTCAGGATATCGACCAGATGCTCGCTGCCGAAGCGCTCGCCGGTACGCAGAATGGCCGAGATTGCCTTTTGGGCTTCGATCGTGCCGTCGAAGACATCGACGCCTTCGAGGCAGAGATCGCAGTTGCCGCATGGCGTCGATACCTCGTCGAAATAGGCTAGCAGCGTCTGCCGGCGGCAGCGCGGCGCCTCGCAGAGTGCGACCAGCGCGTTGAAGCGCTGGCGTTCGATCCGCTTGCGCTCTTCCGATGTGTCGCCCTGCTCGATCTGCATGCGGCGTAGTCGCATGTCGTCGAGGCCGTAGAGCGTCAGCGTGTCGGCGGGCAGGCCGTCGCGGCCGGCGCGGCCGATCTCCTGATAATAGGCTTCGACGTTCTGCGGCAGATCGGCATGGCCGACGTAGCGGACATCGGGCTTGTCGATACCCATGCCGAACGCGACCGTCGCGACAATGACGACACCGTCGTCCTGCAGAAAGATGTCCTGATGGGCATTGCGCGTTTCGGACGGAAGGCCTGCGTGATACGGCAGCGCCTTGTGTCCGGCTTCGGACAGCGTGGCGGCAAGGTCTTCCGTCTTCTTGCGTGACGCGCAGTAGATGATGCCGTTCTCGCCCTTGTGCGAGGCAACGAATTCCAGAACCTGTTTCTTGGCGTTGCTCTTGGGGCGCATCGCCAGCTTCAGATTGGGCCGGTCGAAGGAGCGGATGAACGTGCGCGGCGGCTTGCTGAACAGTTTGTGGCCGATATCCGCGCGCGTCGGCACATCGGCGGTGGCGGTTAGCGCGATGGTCTGCACGCCGCCGAGCTCGATCCTGATTTTTCCGAGCTCGAGATATTCCGGCCGAAAATCATGACCCCATTGCGACACGCAATGCGCTTCGTCTATGGCGAGAAGTGTCACGCCCGCTTCGTAGAGCATGCGCGCCGTGTCGGGCCGCGTGAGCCGTTCGGGGGCGACATAGAGCAGGCGCAGGGTCCCCGCGTGCAGGAGATCGTGGATGCGCCGGTTCTCGGCCCCGTCGTTGGTCGAGTTGAGGCTGGCGGCTTCGACGCCGTATTCGCGAAGCTGGCCGACCTGATCGCGCATCAGGGAAATCAGCGGCGAGACGACGACCGTCAGGCCTGAACGGACAAGGGCCGGCAGCTGATAGCAGAGCGACTTGCCGCTGCCGGTCGGCATGACGGCGAGGACGTCTTCCCCGTTCAGGACCGCCTCGACGACTTCCTGCTGCCCCGGCCGGAAAGTCGGAAATCCAAACACGGATTCAAGCTGGGCCTGGGCCTGGGCAAGGAGAGACGTCATGGCGGCGCGGAATCGGAAAACAGGAGGGAGCCCCTAGATAACATGAACGTCCGCGGCGCCAGGGTTAATCCATCTGCCCCGCGCACCAGCCGCTCGACCACGCCCATTGGAAATTGTAACCGCCGAGCCAGCCTGTAACGTCGACGGCTTCACCGATTGCGTAAAGACCGGGCACGTTCTTCGCTTCCATGGTCTTGGACGACAGGTCGGCGGTATCGATGCCGCCCAGCGCCACCTCCGCCTTGGCCCAGCCTTCCGTATCCGACGGCGTGACGGTCCAGCGTTTGAGGCGCTCGGCGAGGGTGGCCAGCTTCTGATCCGGCAGATTGGCCATCGTGAGACCGCCGGTCTGTTCCTGCTCCGCGAGCGCCTGGGCGAGGCGGCTGGGCAGGATCTCCGCCAGTACCGTTTTCAGTTCGGCCTTCGGGCGGCTGCGTTTGCGGTCCTTGAGGAAGCCAAGCACATCCGTCGCCGGCGCCAGGTCGAGCGTGATCGTCTCGCCGGCGTGCCAGTACGAGGAGATCTGCAGGATCGCCGGTCCCGACAGGCCACGATGGGTGAACAGGATGCTTTCCTGAAAACTGCGCCGGCCGCAGGTGGCAATCGCCGGGAGCGAGACACCGGCCAGGGCCTGATAAAAGGGCAGGGCATCCGCCGCGACCTTCAGCGGCACAAGGCCGGGACGAGGGTCCACGATGCCGAGACCGAAGCGGCGGGCCAGGTCATAGGCAAAACCCGTGGCGCCCATTTTCGGGATCGAGGGTCCGCCGGTCGCGAGGACCAGCGAAGTCCCCGAGAAACGGCCGCGATCGGTTTCAATATGAAAGCGATCGGAGCGGGAGACGCCAGTGATGTGATGGCCAAGGCGCAGATCGACATGGCCGATGTCGCACTCGGCCAGCAGCATCGCCACGATCTCGCGCGCCGAGCCGTCGCAGAACAACTGGCCCAGCGTTTTTTCGTGATAGGCGATGCGATGCCGTTCGACCAACGTGATGAAGTCCCGCTGGGTGTAGCGGGCGAGCGCCGATTTGCAGAAATGCGGATTGGCGGACAGGAACCGCGTCGGCACGACGTCCAGGTTGGTGAAGTTGCAGCGGCCGCCGCCCGAAATCAGGATTTTTGCGCCGGCGCGATCCAGATGCTCCAGCACCAGCACGCGCCGGCCGCGCTGTCCCGCCGTCAGTGCGCACATCAAGCCGGCGGCGCCGGCCCCGAGAACGACGACGTCGAAGTCTTCTGCGTCTTTGGTCATCTATTCCGTCGCTTTTAGTCCGGCGCTTTGCACCAGCGACGCCACATCGCGCGATACAGCCGCTCGACCTGCCGCGTTCGCGCGGGGCCGTTACAGAGCGGCGATGCTGCCATCCGGTCGCGGAACGACTGGCGATAGGCGGCAAGGCGAGGGAGATCGCCGGCGAGGCTGGTCGCGATCCGGACATAGTCGTCTTCGGTCCCGGCGATCAGCTCCGGTTGGCCGAGGGTGCGCAGGATCGATGCGCTCCACCGTCCCGCCGGTGCCGGCGTTGTCAGCGTGACCACCGGCACGCCCATCCACAGGGCTTCGAAGGTCGTGGTCGAGCCGGTGAAGGGAAACGGATCGAGGGCGATATCGATGCCGTTATAGAGCGCCAGATGCTCGGCAGTGGAGACTTCGCCGGTATCCCATTCGACGCGGGCAGGATCGACGTCGAGATCGCGCAGAATGCGTTTCTGCAGGCTGTCATTCGCGAACGCATTCTTGAATTTGAGCTTCAGCCGCGAGCCGGGCACCGCCCGCAGCACCCGGCTCCACAGTCGCAGGACCGGCACATTGATCTTGCTGGGGCTGTTGAGGCTGCCGAAGGTGATGTGGCCGCGCGTCGTCGCGGGAACCGCGCCGATCGCGGGCGCGTCAATGATCGGCGGGTGCAGGTAGAAGCTCGGCAGCCGTGCCACGCGCTCGCTGAATTTTTCCGGTCCGTAGCGCGGGGCGAGGGTCGGATCGAGGATGATGTAATCCATCTCGGCGACACCGCTGGTTGCCGGGTCGTGGAAGCTGACCTGTACCGGCGCCGCGCGCCAGGCGGCAAGCTGCGGCCGGTTGCTGTCGAAATGCCCCGCCAGCAGGACCAGAATATCGATGCTGTCCGCCCTGATCTGCTGTGCAACCTGAGCATCCGTCAGATCGTTGATATCGCGCCAGCCATCGGCCATTCCTTTGAAGCGGACGGTGACGGCATCGGTTGTCTCGACATTGGAATAGATGAAAACCTCAAAGCCGGCCCGGTCGCGGTCGCTGACGATCGGTTCGAGGTTGCGCGCGACGGGATGTCCGCGCAGATCGGATGTCACATAGCCGATGCGCAGCCGCCGGTCCGGTGTGCGGTCGCGCGCAAGCGGCGGCAGCGGTTGCGTAACCAGCGCCGCCATCTTCTGACCGAACGCCGCATGCTCCTGCCACCGCTGCTCCGCGGACATCGATGGATCGTAGAGGAGGGTGGTCAGGAGCCCCCGATGCGCCGTCGCGCTGCGCGCGGCGTCGAGCGCCATGAGCTGGCGATAGGCATGCAGCGCATCGGCAATGTCGCCCTGCATGCGGAACATCGCGGCAAGATTCCCCCAGGCCGCTTCGTTTCGCGGGTCGAGTTCAGCTAGGCGGCGGAACGTCGCGATAGCCTCGTCGACGTTCCCCAACCCCGCCAGGGCAAGACCGCGATTGTTGAGCACATCGAACGCCGCCGGCTGCAGGGCCAGCGCCCGATCGTAGCTTTCTATCGCGGCGCTATATTGCTTGATCGTCTTCAGCGCGTTGCCGCGCCCGTTCCATGCGGGGACCAGATCGGGCCGTAGTGCCAGCGCGCCGTCATAGCTGGTCACGGCGTCAGCATAGCGCCCGAGGTCCTGCAGCGTGTTGCCCCGGTTGACGAATGACTGGAGATGGTCCGGCCGAAGGGCGATTACCCTGTCGTAAACGGGGATGCACTCCTCGAATCGTTTTAGTCCGCGCAGCGCCGTTGCCCGCATGAAATGCGCGTCGAACGATTGCGGCTGCGCGGCGGCTGCGCGGTCGCTGACGGCGAGCGCATCGGCAAACCGGCCTACCGCGGAATAGGCGCGTGTGAGGTTGAGCATGAGTTCGACATGCGCCGGCTTCTTGTCGAGAACCCGCACCATCAGATCGATGGCATCCTGCGGCCTGCCCTGGCGCAACCGGACAACGCCCAGGATATAGAGCGCATCGAGATTCCCCGGCATGGTCTTGAGCAGGGATGTGCAGATGCGTTCTGAGTCCGCCGCCTTGCCCTCGTTGAGCAGGGCAATCGCTTTCTGGATCAGCGGCGGCTGTTTTTGTGCCTGGGATCTGGGAGGCGGCACGGAGGAATCCTGCTGATTCGGCGTCTGATGTCTCGTCCCAAGGGTCTTAGGGCATGCCCCGGCGAGGGACAAGGAGAGTTCGCGGGTAGGTCATTTCCCACAGACGAAACTCTGGACTTTCGCCTCGCGGAGCGTTGATCTTTGCGTACAACCGGCTCGCGAATTTCAGGACCGGCACGAACGGTGAGGGCGCAATGAGCACCATGGAGCGGAAGATCGATACGGGTACCGGCTACGGCCGCAAGCCCGGCGTTCCGAACTGGGAGCTGGTCGAAACCGGCCCCGGCACCAAGATGGGCAATCTGCTGCGCCGTTACTGGCATCCCATCGGCCTCAGCCGCGATGCCGGCGACACGCCAAAGGCCGTGCGGGGGCTGAGCGAGGATCTTGTGCTGTTCCGCGACAGGGCCGGCCGGCCGGGCCTTGTCCATGCGCGCTGCGCACATCGTGGCACCACGCTTTATTACGGCAAGGTTGAGGAGCGCGGCATCCGCTGCTGCTATCACGGCTGGCTGTTCGATGTTGAAGGCAAGTGCCTTGAGCAGCCGTGTGAGCCCGATCTCGGCGCGCAGCATCGCGACAAGGTGCGGCAGCCCTGGTACCCGGTCGAGGAACGCTACGGCCTGATCTTCGCCTATATGGGGCCACCGGAGAAAAAGCCAGTACTGCCGCGCTGGGACATCCTCGAAAATCTCCAGGGCGATGAGTTCGTCGAGGCTGACGACAACATGATGAGCGGCCACAAGGTCATTCCCTGCAGCTGGACGCATCATCTCGACAACATTCCAGACCACTATCATGTGCCGGTCCTGCACGGCTCCATCAGCGGCTCGCAGTTTGTCGATCTGTTGAGCCGCATGCCGGAGATCACCTGGGAATACACCGAGCATGGCATCAACACGATCGCCCGCCGTACGCTTGAGGACGGCAAGGTTCTGCGCCGTATCGATGAGGGCATCCTGCCGACGATCCGTGTGATCCCCGATCCCGGTGTCTCGCGTTACGGCCAGAGTGAGTCGGTGAGCTGGCTCACCCCGATCGACGATCGGAACTACACCATGTATGCGGCCTTGCGGAAAACACCGGGCTGGTCGCGCACCAAGACGCGACCGGGCGGCAAGCTTTGGGTCGAGCTGACGGATGCCGAGCACCAGCGCTATCCCGACGACTACGAGGCGCAGATAGGACAGGGACCGATCACGCTTCATTCCGAGGAGCATCTTGGCGCGACCGACAAGGGTGTCGTGATGCTGCGGCGTTTCCTGATGAAGCAGGCCGATGCGGTCGCGGCCGGCGAAGATCCGGCAGGCGTTCGGTTCGATCCGGCGCAGGCCCTGATGAAGACCTATGCCGGGAATTTTCTGGAAGACGCTTAGCCGTTGGACGCAGGCGCGGCGAGTTTTGGGAGAGCGATGATGAGCGTGATTGACCGTCCGATCGATACCGGGACCGCCTATGGACGAAAGGCTGGCGTTTCCAATCGGGAATTGATGGAAGTCGCCCAGGGCACGAAAATGGGCGAATTCCTGCGCCGCTACTGGCAGCCGGTCGGCCTTTCTACCGACGCCACCGATACGCCGAGGCAGGTGCGTATTCTCGGCGAGGACCTCATCCTCTTCCGCGACAAGACCGGTCGCGCCGGTCTTGTCTATTCCCGATGCGCGCATCGCGGCACGACGCTCTATTACGGCAAGGTGGAAGAGCGCGGCATCCGCTGCTGCTATCACGGCTGGCTGTTCGATGTGGAAGGCCGGTGCCTGGAGCAGCCGTGCGAGCCGGAACTGGGCAAGCAGCACCGCGACAAGGTGCGGCAGCCCTGGTATCCGGTGCAGGAACGCTACGGCCTCGTCTTCGCCTATATGGGGCCGCCGGAAAAGAAGCCGGCCCTGCCACGCTTCGACATCGTCGAAGAACTCGAAGCAGATGAATATATCGAGCCGGACGGCACCAGCCTCGGCAGCGGCGGCGGTGTGATCATTCCGTGCAGCTGGACCCATCACATGGACAACGTGCCGGACACGTTCCATGTGCCGATCCTGCATGGGTCGCATAGCGGCGGCCAGTTCGTCGACCAGATGGCGATCATGCCGCAGGTTGACTGGGCCTATACCGAAAACGGCATGAAGACGGTGTCGCGCCGCAAACGGCCCGATGGCAAGACGCTGATGCGGGTCACCGAGGGGCTGATGCCGAATATCCGCGTCATTCCGGATCCGCGCATTCCCGACAGCGAGCGCTGCGACGGCATCGGCTGGCTGCTGCCGATCGATGAGACGAACTACCGGATCTACAGCGTTTTCCGCAAAAAGAAGGACCGGCAGCTGCGCGACCGGGCGCATCCCGGGGGTAAGAACTGGTTCGAGCTGTCGGAAGAGGAACACCAGAAATACCCGGACGATTACGAGGCGCAGGTCGGGCAGGGCGCAAACACCCTCCACTCTGAAGAGCACCTCGCGACGACTGATCGCGGAGTTGTGATGATGCGGCGCCTGCTTCAGAAGCAGATGGATTCGGTGGCCGCGGGTCAGGATCCGATTGGGCTCAGTTTCGATGAGAACGCGCCGCCAGTGAGGCTGGAAGCGGGTAATTTCATCGTCGACTCGTGATCCGACCGCTCTTCCCCTCGTAAAAAGGCGCCTCCTGTAGGCGCCTTTTTCTTTGGAGTTTGGCGCTAATTCCCTGTCGCCGTTGATTCATGTCAATGCATCGCTAACGAATATGGTGAAGTATGAGTGCTGACGCCGGGCGCTCGGCATCTATTGCTTAATGGATCGCTCGATACTTGGCGGGCTCTAATACTCAATAAGTAGAAATAAGCTGTATCTGAGATAACTGCCATGATTCCTAATGCCACTGCCAAACCGCTGCAGTATGTAGGCCGCCAAAATCGTTGGGCTTTTCCCGGGGCGGGAGAATGAGCACGTCGCAAAGGGGCAGGGATCTCGTGTCCGCCAAGGGGACGGGGATCGTCATGAAGGAAAAGCGGATGGCGTCGCCGGCCCAGTGCCGGGCGGCCCGTGCGCTGCTTGGCTGGACCCAGGCGGAACTGGCGGAGCGCTCCAGAGTCGCCCGCAAGACCATTGCCGATTTCGAACTCGCCCAGCGCACTCTCCACTACCGCACCCGCCGGGATATCACGCTGGCGCTGGAAGAGGCCGGTGTGGAATTCACCTGGGGCGACGAGCTTGACGGGGCTTCGCGCGGCAAGGTCGGCGAAGGGCTGCGTTTCGTCACCCGGAAGCTCACCAAGTAACTTTTACCGTCCAGGGCAGGCCGAAGTGTTCTTCGGTCTTGCCATCTGGAACAAAACATGTACGATGCCTTTCACCGCCCCGGGATGGACGCGGCCGCTTTGGCGGCTCTCCCTTCCGGGGTGGAAAACGTCAGGGAACAAAACGGGAATTGTGGCGCGGGCATTGGGCTTACGGATTTGTCGTGATCGACAGCCAAGCCTATGAAATAAGGGAAAGGAGCAGCTTCATGTCGGTAACAGCTTTGCGTTCAGTGCAGAAGGACGCCGTCGAAAAGGACTCCAAGGACTCAATGGATAAGAACAAGGCTCTAGAGGCGGCCCTCGTCCAAATTGAACGCGCGTTCGGCAAAGGCTCGATCATGAAGCTGGGCCAGCGCGAGCCGGCCACCTCGGCCGACGTCGTGTCGACCGGCTCCCTGTCGCTCGATATCGCGCTGGGGATCGGCGGCCTGCCGCGCGGTCGCGTGATCGAGATCTACGGTCCGGAAAGCTCGGGCAAGACGACCCTGGCCCTGCATGTCATCGCCGAAGCCCAGAAGAAGGGCGGCGCCTGCGCCTTCATCGACGCCGAGCACGCCCTCGACCCGTCCTACGCCAAGAAGCTCGGCGTGAACGTCGACGAGCTCCTGATCTCGCAGCCGGATAACGGCGAGCAGGCGCTGGAGATCGCCGACACGCTGGTGCGCTCGAACGCGATCGAAGTGCTGGTGGTCGACAGCGTGGCGGCCCTGGTGCCGCGCGCCGAAATCGAAGGCGAGATGGGCGATCCGCAGATGGGCCTGCATGCCCGCCTGATGAGCCAGGCGCTCCGCAAGCTCACCGGCACGATCTCGAAGTCGAACTGCATGGTGATCTTCATCAACCAGATCCGCATGAAGATCGGCGTGATGTTCGGCAACCCGGAAACCACGACCGGCGGCAACGCACTGAAATTCTATGCCTCCGTCCGTCTCGACATCCGCCGCATCGGCGCGATCAAGAGCGGGGAAGATGTCATCGGCAATCAGACCCGGGTCAAGGTCCAGAAGAACAAGATGGCCCCGCCCTTCAAAGTCGTCGAATTCGACATTATGTACGGCGAAGGTGTCTCCAAGACCGGCGAGCTGATCGACCTCGGCGTCAAGGCCGGCGTGGTCGACAAGTCGGGTGCCTGGTTCTCGTATGAGGGACAGCGCATCGGCCAGGGCAAGGAGAACGTCCGGACCTTCCTCAAGGAGCATCCGGATATCGCCGACAAGATTGAGGCGGCGATTCGTCAGAATGCCGGCCTGGTCGCTGGCGCAATGCTGGCGGACGACGGCGGCAAGGAAGACGACGACGAATAAGCATTTCTGACATTCTTCCGGCCGCTGTTGCTGCGGCGGACGGAAGAACAGGTGCGGGCTGGCTGTGTTTCCGAGGCCGGCCCGCACTCTTTTTGGGGGACCGGCTTCTTATGGGGGAGAGCCGATCAGGTCACCGGAACCGTGATCGGTTGCGCCGCCCGGCCGGCCGCATAGGTGTCCCACATCAGCCGATAAGCGGTTTCCAGATTGCGAACAAACCCGGCTGGGTCAAAGAGCCTGGCACCCGTTCGCGCTGCCGCGAGCCGTCTTTTCGCATCTGCCAAAGCAGCCGGATCGCTTGCCAGCCGCAATGCGAGGGCTTCGTAGTCCGCCGGTGTGGCGGCGACGAGATCGGGCAGGCCCGCCGCATTCAGAAGACTGGCGCCGACCCGGCTGGCGAATGTGTCGCCGGCACAGGAAACCACCGGCAGGCCGGCCGACAGCGCATCGAGCGCCGTCGCGTGCGCCCCGTAGAACAGGGTGTCGAGAAAGAGGTCGGCCGCCTGATGGCGGGCCAGATGGGCCGCGCGATCGACACGCGGCGAGGCGATCAGCCGGGCGGGATCGATCTTCCGCGCTTCCGCTTCCGATCGCAGGGACCGCAGCGCCGTCTCGTTGTCGATGCGCAGCCACAGTACGCTGCCTGGCACCTTCTGCAGCAGGTTCGTCCAGATCCCGAACACTGTCGGCTCGATTTTGTGACTCGCCACGAAGGCGGCAAACACAATGCCCTGTTCGGGAAGACCGAGCGCACTCCGGGACGGGGCGGGCTCGATCTTGCGTTCCGGCACGGCCATATAGGAATCCGGCAGGCGAACCAGCCGCTCGGCGTAGTGCGCCTGATCGGCGGCCGGCGTCACGACCGGATCGGCAATCATGTAGTCGACGAAATCCGTGCCGAGTGTTGCCGCAAAGCCAAGCCAGGTGGCCTGCAGCGGCGCCGGCCGTCTTGCGAGGATTCCAAGACGGTGATGGCGCGTATGGCCGTTGAGATCGACCAGGATGTCGATGCCGTCGGCATGGATGCGGCGCACCGCCGCGGCATCGTCGCTGTCGGCGATATCGGCAAAGCGCTGGAGCGATACCGCCAGCCGCGACCTCTCGGGACTGCCGTCGCTGCGGCTCAGGGCATAGGCCGTGATGTCAAAGCCGGACCGGTCATGCCGATCGAGTAGACCGCTGACGATATGGCCGACCGGATGGTTGCCGAAATCGCTGGAGAGATAGCCGATGCGCAGCTTGCGGCCGGAAAGCGGCGCCGGTGCCGGAAACGTAAAGGATGGCTTGGCCACCAGCCCGTGCGCGCGCGCGTGAGCACCCATCAATGCGCGCAGCTCGGCCGGAGACACTTTGATCGGCAGCGCCAGGACGTGCATCGGGAGAGGCGGCCGCCCGATCGTGCCGCCCCGCAAGACGGGTTCGACAATCTCAGCGCGGAGCCGGTCAATTCCCTGCCAGCGGCCCAGCACCTGCTGAAGGTGAACGGCGCTCGATCGCGCGGACAGTTCGTTTTTGTCGAACCGTGCGGCGGCTTCGTAGCTGCCAATGGCGCCTTCCAGATCGCCCTTTGCTTCGAGCGCGATGGCCAGATCGTAATGTGCGGGCACGAATTGCGGGTTCTGGCGCAAGATACCGCGATAGGTTTCGATCGCTTCGCCGGAGCGCTTCAGCTTCAGCAGCGCCGCGGCCAGGCGCAAGCGGAGGAACGGATCGGCGGGCGCCATTTCGCTGGCAGCGGAAAAGCAGTCAGTGGCGGCTTCGTATTCGCCGCGCTCCATCTGCATCAGCCCGAGATTGGCCAGCATGTCGGCGTCTTCGGGCCGAACCTCAAGGGCGCGGATCACCCGATCGATGGCTTCGTCGCCCTCGCCCTGCCGGAACATGATGAGGGCGGAGATGTGCAGGACATCGGGATCGTAGGGGCGGGCGGTGAGGGCCCGTTCCGCCGCTTCCCGGGCGGCGGCCAGACGGCCTGCTCCAAGGTGCTGGGCGGCTTCGGCCAGATCGGCGGGCAGGATGGGGGACGTCATCGGT
The DNA here is from genome assembly GCA_965279355.1 of Alphaproteobacteria bacterium. GTDB lineage: Bacteria > Pseudomonadota > Alphaproteobacteria > CACIAM-22H2 > CACIAM-22H2. The sequence continues at coordinate 4,749,742 of OZ257155.1, forward strand.
GAATTAACCCTCTAAAGGCGCACCGGCGGCGATGCTGGACAGCAGCCCGGCCAGCGGGCTAAATCAATCATTCACGCAATTTTTTCAAGCCCCAATTGAGTTTAAGCATGAACAGCGCCAACGACATTCGCCGCGCTTTTCTGGATTTTTTCGCCAGCGAAGGACACCAGCCGGTCGCGTCTTCTCCGCTCGTGCCGCGCAACGATCCGACCCTGCTGTTCACCAATGCGGGCATGGTGCAGTTCAAGAACGTCTTCACCGGTGTCGAGCAGCGTCCCTACAAGCGGGCGGTATCGTCCCAGAAATGCGTGCGCGCCGGTGGCAAGCACAATGACCTCGAAAATGTCGGCTACACGGCCCGGCATCACACCTTTTTCGAGATGCTCGGGAATTTCTCGTTCGGCGATTATTTCAAGGAACGGGCGATCGAGCTGGCCTGGAACCTCATCACCAAGGAATACGGACTGGCGCCGGACAAACTGCTGGTGACCGTCTATGCCGATGATGAAGACGCAGCGACCTACTGGAAGAAGATCGCCGGCCTGCCGGACCAGCGCATCATCCGCATCGCGACATCGGACAATTTCTGGGCGATGGGCGATACCGGCCCCTGCGGCCCGTGTTCGGAAATCTTCTACGATCACGGCGACAAGATTCCCGGCGGCCCTCCCGGCAGTCCGGAACAGGATGGCGACCGCTTTATCGAGATCTGGAATCTCGTCTTCATGCAGTTCGAACAGCTGGCGCCTGACAATCGCGTCTCGCTCCCCAAGCCGTCGATCGACACCGGCATGGGCTTGGAGCGGCTGGCGGCGGTTCTGCAGGGCAAGCACGACAATTACGATATCGATCTTTTCCGCAAGCTGATCGAGGCATCGGCCGAATTTTCAAATCAGAAGGCCGACGGTCCGCAGGCAGTTTCGCACCGCGTCATCGCCGACCATATTCGCGCCAGCTCGTTCCTGATCGCCGATGGCGTGCTGCCATCCAACGAAGGGCGCGGCTATGTTCTGCGCCGCATCATGCGGCGGGCCATGCGTCACGCGCACATCCTGGGCTGCAAGGACCCGCTGCTGTACCGGCTGGTGCCGACCCTCTCCGAGGAAATGGGGCAGGCCTATCCGGAACTCGTTCGCGCGCAGCCGCTGATCACGGAGACGCTGAAGCTGGAGGAAACGCGCTTCAAGCAGATGCTCGATCGCGGCCTGAAGCTGCTGGACGAAGCGACCGCCAATCTGAGCAAGGGGGCTGCCCTCGATGGCGAGGTGGCGTTCAAGCTCTACGACACGTTCGGCTTCCCGCTCGATCTGACGCAGGACGTGCTGCGCGGGCGCGGCATGACCGTCGATACGGCGGTGTTCAATGCGGCGATGGAGCGACAGCGCGCCGAGGCGCGCAAGGCATGGTCGGGCTCGGGCGATATCGGCGAAGAAAAGATCTGGTTCGCTGTCCGCGATCGGGTCGGCGCGACAGAGTTCCTCGGTTATGACGCGGATTTCGCCGAAGCCCGCGTGACGGCGCTGGTTGCCAACGGCGCGGACGTGAAGGAAGCGAAGACCGGCACCGACGTTGCCGTCATCGTCAACCAGACGCCGTTCTACGGGGAATCCGGCGGCCAGATGGGCGATGCCGGCGTCATCGTCACCAACGGCGGTGCCGAGATTGCGATTTCCGATACGCAGAAAAAAGTCGGCGACGTCCATGTTCATCTGGGCAAGGTCACGAAGGGAACGGTCAAGGTCGACGAGTTCGCCCAGCTGCGGATCGATCTGCAGCGGCGCGGCGCCCTACGCTCCAACCACTCCGCGACGCATCTGCTGCATGAGGCGCTGCGCCGGCAGCTTGGCACGCATGTGACGCAGAAGGGCTCGCTGGTGGCGCCGGAGCGCCTGCGTTTCGACATCAGCCAGCCGACGCCGATCCCGGCGGATCTGCTGCAGAATGTCGAAGACGAGGTTAACGCGCGCATTCTTTCCAATGAAGAAGTGCTCACACGCCTGATGACACCCGATGAAGCCGTGAAGGCGGGTGCGCTGGCGCTATTCGGTGAGAAATACGGCGACGAAGTGCGCGTGGTCAGCATGGGCGGGCCGTTCGGCGAGGACACGACCGACGGGCGGCATTTCTCGACCGAGCTGTGCGGCGGCACGCATGTCCGCCGGACCGGCGATATCGGCCTGTTCAAGATTGTCTCTGAAGGTGCGCTCGCCGCCGGCGTGCGCCGGATCGAGGCGCTGACCGGCAAGGGCGCTTTGCGTTATCTCAACCAGCAGGAAGAGCTGCTGCAGCAGGCGGCCGGCGTTCTCAAGACATCCGCGACCGAACTTCCGGCGCGCGTTGCGGCGCTGGTCGAGGAGCGGCGCAAGCTTGAACGCGAGCTGGCGGATGCCCGGCGCGCGTTGGCGACGGGAGGCGGCGGTGCAGGCGGATCGATCTCCGAGGATGTCGCCGGTATCAAGTTCGCCGGGCGCAAGCTCGACGGTGTTCCTGCGCGCGAGCTGAAAGCGATGGTCGACGATCTCAAGAAGAAGATCGGGTCGGGACTGGTTGCCCTGGTTGCGGTCGAAGAGGGCAAGGCCAGCCTGGTTGTCGGCGTGACCGACGATCTGACCGCGAAGCTGAATGCTGTTGATTTCGTCAAGGCGGGCGTCGCCGAGCTCGGCGGCAAGGGCGGCGGCGGCCGGCCGGATATGGCCCAGGGCGGCGGGCCCGATGGCGCAAAGGCCGACGCAGCGCTGGAAGCGATCAAATCGATCCTGGCGCAGAAAGCCGCCTGAAACGGGTCTGGCGGGTTTTACGCTTCGGCGCTGCTCAGCATTCTCTCCGGCGGGAACCGCAGCGTGACGCTGGTGCCGACCCGTGGCACGCTCTTCAGGTCGATCTGGCCACCATGCAGGCCAATCATCGTTTTTACGAGTGGCAGGCCGAGTCCGGTGCCTTGCGTACGTCGGCCTAACGATGAATCGACCTGACCGAACGGTGCTAGTGCGGTTGGAATGTCCTGCTCGGCCATGCCGATCCCGGTATCGGCCACGGTCAGGACAAGGCCTTCGGCGCCTGCTTCAGCCGCGATTGTGATGCGCCCACCGTCCTCAGTGAATTTGATGGCGTTCGACAGCAGATTCAGCAGCATCTGCTTCACCTTCTGACGATCCGCAAGGAGTAGCGGCAGGCCTGAGGCGATCTCCGTCGTCAATGTGAGTCCGGCGCTGGCCGCGCGCTCGTGCACCAGCCGGATGCATTCTTCGATCGTGCGCTCGACGTCCATCGGTTCGGCGCGGATTTCAAGCCGGCCAGCCTCAGCCTTGCTCAGATCGAGGATATCCGAAATCAGGCCCAGCAGATGATTGCCCGCCTGATGGATGTCGTTTGCATATTCGCTGTAGCGGTTGTCGCCGATCGGTCCCCAGTGCTGGTGGCGGAGAAGATCCGAGAAGCCGATGACCGCGTTCAGGGGCGTGCGCAGTTCATGGCTCATCAGCGCCAGAAACTCGGACATTGCCCGCCGGGCCTGGGCTGCGGTGGTCACAGCCGTTTCGAGGTCCGTCGCGCGCTTAATGTCGCGCGTGACCTTCGCGCGGATCAGCGCCTGTCCGGTGCCGATGCCGAGATAGCGGCCTTCGCTCGTGACAATGAAACCGTTGAAGAGAGCGTTCGGCCTTTCCATCGCCACCAGCCGCCCGAGTTCGCCGATCGCGGTTGCCTCATCGACAACCAGGGCATCGACTTCCATGAGCTCGGTGATCGGCTTGCGATCGTAGAGTTCCGGAATGAAGCGCTGGGCATAACGGCTGAGAACCACAAAGCGGTTGATAAGGCCGATCGGGCGCGCGGCCTCATCGACGACGGCCAGTGTTGTTTCCGTCGGCCGATGCAGCAGGTGCTTGTAGACGTCACCGCAAGGAGCGGTCGCAGGCAGGGGCGGCAGATAGACCGCCAGCGCGCCGGCGACCTCCGGTGCCGCGGTGTCGGATGCGGTAGATCCTGTCATGGTGGCAAGAGCGAGAGGCGGGAGCGGGGCGCCTTTGGCGTCTTAGGCCATGGCCCGATACGCCAGCAGTTCCTCAGCGTCATGGCGGGTGTCCGGTCTCAGGATCGCTGTGGCACGCCGCTCGAGTCGGAGGGCGAGCCGCGCCCGTTCCTGGCAAGTCGACGCGCCGCGTCGCAGGTCGGCCGCTGCGATCTGAAGTTTGACCGCATAGTCTGATGCATTGAATCCGTTACGCTCTCGCATTGGCAGACGGTATGTTGCCCGCGCGTCACTCCGATGACGGTCCGGTTACGGTTCTGTTGCGGCGTTTTCGCCCGGCTGCGTTATCTGCTATCGTCTTGGGATTCCGCAGTTTTCGGTAGGCATGACACTTTCAGATCAGGCACGGGAAAAGCTGGCACTGGCGGTTCAGCTTTCGGCATCCGGCGACACACCGGGGGCGCAACAGGCGTTTGGTGATGTCGCGCGGGACTTCCCCGGTGCGGCGGAACTTGCCACTGTGCGGGCCGCGCTGGCTTTCAATCAGGCCGTTGGCCACTCCGCCGCGGGCCAGTTGATCGAGGCGGAGGCACTGCTGCGCGAGGCGCTTGCACATGCGCCGCTGGAGAACGCGCGCAGCGCGCTGTCCACTCTGCTCTTCCACCGCTCCCAGACCTTTGCGCTGGAAGGAAAATGGCGCGAGGCGACGCCGCCACTGCGGGAAGCCCTGCAGCTCGTGCCGGACCGCAGCGCGATGGCGGTGCTTGCCGATCGCCTGTCGAAGCCGCATCTGCAGACGGCGCTGTTGGGCGTGGCGACGGATGTTCTGGCCGCCACGACTCACGCGCTCACTGCGTGGCATCTCTCCCCCAACGCCGACACTTACGATGCGACCTGGAAGCTTTGCGCCAGCGTCGGCACGGGGTTTCTCGGCAAGGCGCTGACGGACGCGGAACTCAAGCCGCTGCTGACCGACCGGGCTGACAGCTATGGCGCCTGGATCGCCTACGGGAATGTCCTGCGCCGCGCCGGGCGCCGCAACGCCGCGGAGAATGCCTATCGCCGTGCGATCGCTTTGTGGCCGCAGGCGCCGTTTGCGGCCAGCCGCCTGGGGGCGCTGCTCTGCGATACGCGGCGTTATCGCGAAGCCAACGATCTTTTCCTGCGGATCGGCCGGGAGTTCGGCGGGCGGGAGAGGATCATGCGGCTCGACCCTGAATTCATGGCCACGCTGCGGGAGCGCCCGCTGCCGGAAATGGCCGGCAGTTTCGCTTCCGGAGCCGCTGAGACGACGCGGCCGCCTTGGGTTGTGCTGGCCGGTTGTGACGGCGTGTATTTCTCCCGCTTCGCGTCGAAGCTGGTCGAGACGGTCAAGGAGCATTGCGGCACGGACGGGATCGTCCATCTGCACGTTGTCAATCCCGATGCGGAACACACGCGGCTGTTCCTGTCGCTGCAGCGGCAGGTGGCGCCGCTTCGGCTGCGGTGGAGTACCGAGCTTGTGGATCTGTCGGAGTTCGGCGAGGACAAGCGGACCTATTATGCCTGCGCCCGGTTCCTGCAGCTGCCGCATCTGATCCGCCGCTACGATTGCCCGATCCTGATGCTAGACGTGGACTCGGTTGTGCTGCGGGATCTACGGCCGCTTTTGCAGCAGCTTGAACTCGAACAGGCCGATCTCGGAATCGTGACGGGCGATCCCTGGGAGATATGGGGCACGCTCTGGGCGGATCATGTGGCGATTCGACCGACGCCGCTGGCGCTGGAGTTCTTCACCCTGACCGCCAACTACATCCGTCATTTCTTCGATGACGGACAGCGGCAGTGGTTCCTCGACCAGATCGCTCTCTATGCCGCACGATACGCAGGATTTACCGGCCGGCCCGAACCCAGGCTTCTGTATTGGCCCAAGGACATCCAGAACGCCGGTCCGGAAAGCTATGTCTGGTCGATGCACTACAGCCAGCCCAGCAACCGGCAGGCCATCGATCAGCTGAAGGACGGAGAAGCGTCGGCCTGACAACGGGCCGCGAGTGCTAAACTTACCGAGGAGCCTAACGATGAAACTTCCAGGGCCCGATCATCCGATCACGATTACGCCGACCAAGGGACGGGTGCGGATCGTTTTCGGCGGCAAGGTGATCGCAGAGTCGACCCGTGCGCTCACCCTGCAGGAGGCGAGCTATCCGGCGGTGCAGTACGTGCCGCGCGAGGATGCATCGATGGCGTATTTCGACCGGACGGCCCAGTCCACGCATTGCCCCTACAAGGGCGATGCCAGCTATTTCAGCCTGAAGGCTGACGGCAAGTCGGTCGAGAATGCCGTGTGGAGCTACGAGAGCCCCTTTCCCGCCATGGAGGCGATCAAGGGGCATCTCGCGTTCTATCCCAATCGGGTCGACAAGATAGAGATCGACCCGACTTAAGGTTCAGACCTTCGCCATGACCTTCTGCAGGTTCTGGTCGATCTTGTCGAGGAACTGGTTGGTCGTCAGCCAGTCCTGATCCGGCGAGATCAGCGCCGCCAGATCCTTGGTCATCGCGCCGCCTTCGACGGTGTCGATGCAGACCTTCTCCAGGGCGTCGGCGAACTTTGTCACTTCAGGCGTGTTGTCAAACTTTCCGCGGAAGGCGAGGCCGCGCGTCCAGGCGAAGATCGACGCGATCGGATTGGTCGACGTCTCCTTGCCCTGCTGGTGCTGGCGGTAATGGCGGGTCACCGTGCCGTGCGCGGCTTCGGCTTCGACGGTCTGACCGTCGGGCGTGAACAGCACCGACGTCATCAGGCCCAGCGAGCCGTAACCCTGCGCCACCACGTCGCTCTGCACGTCGCCGTCGTAGTTTTTGCAGGCCCAGAGGAAGTCGCCGTTCCACTTGAGGGCGGAGGCCACCATGTCGTCGATCAGGCGATGCTCATAGGTCAGCTTCCGCTCCTTGAACTGCGGCGCGAATTCCGCGTCGAAGATTTCCTGGAAGATGTCCTTGAAGCGGCCGTCGTACTGCTTGAGGATCGTGTTCTTCGTCGATAGGTAGACGGGATAGCCGCGCTGCAGGGAGTAGTTGAAGCAGGCGCGGGCGAAACCGCGGATCGAGTCATCGACGTTGTACATCGCCATCGCGACGCCGGCGCTCGGGAAGTCGAACACCACGTGGCGGATGTTGCTGACGCCGTCGGTGCCGGTGAACGTGATCGACAGCTTGCCGGGACCCGGCACCCTGAAATCGGTCGCACGATACTGGTCGCCGTAGGAATGGCGGGCGACGACGATTGGCTTGGTCCAGCCCGGAATCAGGCGCGGCACGTTCTTGCAGATGATCGGCTCGCGGAAGATCGTCCCGTCGAGGATGTTACGGATCGTCCCGTTGGGGGACTTCCACATCTGCTTGAGGTTGAATTCCTTAACGCGGGCCTCATCGGGTGTGATGGTCGCGCACTTCACGCCGACGCGGAACTGGCGGATGGCGTTGGCCGCATCGACCGTGATCTGGTCGTTTGTCCGGTCGCGGGTTTCGACCCCGAGGTCGAAGTATTTCAGGTCGATATCCAGATACGGCAGGATCAGCTTCTCGCGGATCATCTTCCAGATGATGCGCGTCATCTCATCGCCATCGAGTTCGACGACCGGATTGGCGACCTTGATCTTCTTCATAGAGAAAAAATCCTTTGAAACAGCCGGGAAAGCGCCGCCGTGTGGCCAGCGGAAGCGGCCCGTGTTTTACCCCAAGCGCACTCATCTGTCATGGCCCTTGGGTGTCCCGGATAGCGCTTGCGGAACGCCGCTCCAGGGGCTAGTTCACTCGCACCGGAGCGCACCGATCGACCAGAATCCAACACCCGAGACGACCGAGGCTGCCCCAACCGGTTCGGTCGAAATACCGACCTTGGGGGCGCTCTTTTACGGCTTTCTCACCGTTGCGCTGTCGGGGTTTGGCGGCGTGCTGCCATGGGCCCGCCGCATGCTGGTCGAGCAGCGGAGGTGGCTCACGGATCGTGAATTCACCGACACGCTCGGCCTCTGCCAGTTCCTGCCCGGCCCGAACATCATCAATGTCTCGATTGCGGTGGGGCAGCGTTTTCACGGACTCATCGGTTCGATTGTTGCCGCGTCGGGCCTGATCAGCGCGCCGCTGGCCATCGTCCTGAGCCTGGCGGTTCTGTACGAAAACTTCGGTGAAAATCCCCTGGTCCGGGGCGGGCTGACCGGTGTTTCGGCAGCGGCGGCGGGTCTGGTCGTTGGCATGGCGCTCAAGATGACCGTCACGCATCTCCGTTCCGTGCGCTCCGTCCTTTTCATCGTTGCCGCTTTTACGATGGTGGCGATCCTGCGGGTGCCGCTGGTCTGGGTGCTGGCCACGCTCGTGCCGTTGAGCATTGTCGTCGCCTATGCCGTCGGGGCGCGTCGCCCATGAACGACGAAGAGAACCCGCTGGTTTCGATCGCGATCCAGTTCGGCCTCCTGTCGTTTCTGGCGATCGGCGGCGGCCTGACCATTCTTCCGGAGATCCAGCGCGTTTCAGTCGATGTCTATCACTGGACCACGCGTGCCCAGTTCGCGCAGCTCTTCGCCATCGCCCAGGCATCGCCCGGCCCGAACATCCTGTTCGTCAGCCTGATCGGCTGGCAGGCCGCCGGATTGGCGGGCGCGTTGACGGCGACGGCCGCGATCTGCGGTCCGCCGGCGGTCATCACCTATTTCGTATCGCGGGTGTGGAATCGTTTTCCGACGTCGCCGATCCGGCGCGCGATTGAACTGGGTCTGGCTCCGGTTACGGTCGGCTTGGTTCTCTCCAGCGGATACATCCTGACAACCACGGCCAACCACAGCATCGTCGCCTACGCGATCACGGCGGCCACTGTTGCGGTCATCCTGCTGACGAAACTGAATCCGCTCTGGCTGATGGGCGGGGCGGCGATCCTCGGGATGGCCGGCGCGATCTGATCACAGGCGGCGGGGGCGCGAGCGGCGTTTCGGTTTCCGGGCGCTCTGCAATGTCGGGATGATGTCCTCGACGCGCTCGACGATCGTAAACAGCTGGCGGAAGTCCCGGCGCGTATAGTTGCTGTCGACGAACCAGTCGATCAGCTGAACCAGCTTCTTCCAGTAGCCGTCGACTCCGCAGAGGACGATCGGCTTGTCGTGCAGCTGCAGCTGACGCCAGGTCAGAATCTCGAAAAACTCGTCGAGCGTGCCCGGACCGCCTGGCAGGATCACGAACGCATCCGAGCGCTTGAACATCTGCGCCTTCCGCTGATGCATGCTCTTGGTCACGATCAGCTTGGTGACCTCGGCATGCTTCACCTCGGCCTTCAGCAGGTGTTCGGGAATGATGCCGGTCACCCGGGCGCCAGCGGCGAGGGCACCGTCGGCCACGGCCCCCATCAGGCCCACCCGGCCCCCGCCGAACACCAGCTCGATTCCGGCCTCGGCCATCAGGACGCCGAGTTCGGCCGCGGCCTGGCGGTGGCGGCGGGGGGCGCGGTTCGAGGAACCGCAGTAAACACAAATTGACTGGATACGGGGCATTGGGCGCTCTTGAAGAGGGGCGGGGAGATTGGCGGCGGACCGCCGTGTTGTTAAGATAATCGCTGGCGGATGAACGGGTTGGGAATAAAACGTGGCACTCGGTGTTTCACTTTTTACACGGTATTGTCCGTGGCGCGATGTCCTAGGGGACCGGGACCATAACAAGGAGCAGTCGAATGAACAGAGTTTTGAGGCTGGGATGGGCCTCAACAGCAGCCCTGGCATTAGTGCTGGGTTTCTCTCTCGTGGCCGAGGCGCAGGCGCCGGCCCCGCAGGTCGAACAGCGCCAGAACGCCATGAAGGGCCTCGGGGGCGCCAACCGCGTCCTGACGCCGATTGTGCGCGGCGAGCAGCCCTGGAACCAGGCGGCGGTTGTTCAGCAGCTGACGACCGTGAACACGACGGCGAAGGCGATTCCGGGCCTGTTCCCGGCGACCGCTCAGGGCGGCAACGCTCTGCCGGCGATCTGGGCGAACAAGGCCGATTTCGACGCCAAGGCGAAAGCCCTGGAAGACGTCTCGGCGAACCTTCTGCAGCTCGCTCAGGCGAACAACGAAGCAGGCTTCAAGGCGGCGGTTGGGCAGCTTGGCGGGGCCTGTGGCGGTTGCCACACGCCATATCGCAAGCCGCAATAATCACTCAGCCTGTCCAGATTAAAGGGCGGTGGGGCGCGGCAATTGCCGCGCCCGCCGCTCTTTTTTTTGCCCTGACGATCTCTGCGCAGGCGCAGAGTCCCGGCGCGGATGCCGTTCAGCGCGGCCAGTACGTCTTCAATGCGGCCGGCTGCCTCGGTTGCCACACGGACGCGCAGAACCCGGGGGCGCCGCTCGCGGGCGGCCGGGCGTTGAAAACGCCGTTCGGGACGTTCTACGGGCCCAACATCACGCCTGATCCCATACACGGCATCGGCCGTTGGACCGAAGCGGATCTCCGCCGCGCCCTGCACGATGGCGTGCGCGCGGACGGGGCCCAGCTGTTCCCGGTTTTTCCGTTCACGTCTTTCACAAAGATGACAGACGCCGATATCGCGGACCTTTGGGCGTATTTACGCTCGGTCCCGGCAGCGGCAGTGCCCAACAAGCCGCACGATGTCGCGTTTCCGTTCAACCTCAGATTCGTCCAGCGCTTCTGGAAATGGATGAACTTTTCATCCGGTGTTTACCGCCCCGATCCCGCGAAGCCCGCTGATGTGCAGCGCGGCGCGTATGTCGTCGAGGCACTCGGTCATTGCGGCGAGTGCCATACGCCCCGGAACATCATGGGCGGCATGACCCGGTCGATGGCGTTTGCCGGAACCCGAACCGGGCCCGAGGGCGGCCGCGTGCCGAACATCACTCCTGATCCTGACACCGGCATCGGCAAGTGGAGCGAGGCGGATCTGCTCGATCTTCTGAAGAGCGGAATGACCCGTGACGGAGATTCCGTCGGTGGGGCGATGGGCGAAGTCATCAAGAATACCACCAGCAAACTGACGGATGAGGACGTGCGGGCGATGATTGCCTATCTTCGCTCCGTACCGCCAATCCGCAACCAGGTTCGCTCCCAAGCTTCGAACTGACCTCATTCCGTGCTATTGGCGTGTCCTCCGGTCTGGACTATCCTGCCGGAAAGTCCGACGCGCGCGTCTGCGTTAACGAGCTAACCCGGTTTCATGCTGCATCGTCCCCTGATCCTCGGTCTGCTCGGTCTCGGCCTCATCGTCATTGGTGCCGGTGCCGCCTGGATTGCGGTGCAGGAAGATGAAACGGCCGCCGTGTCGCTGCGCCAGCCGTCGACGGAGCAGACGTCACCATCGTCAACCGCGCCGGCGAACCCGGCTTTGGCGCCGACGCGCATTCTGCCGAGCTTCGATGTCGTCCGCGTCAATCCGGCCGGAGATACAGTCATCGCCGGCCGCGCTGCGCCGAATGCCGTTGTCCGGATCATGGACGGTGATCGCGAACTTGGCCGTGTAACGGCCGATGCGCGCGGTGAGTGGGTTTTCGTTCCGACCGATCCGCTTCCGCCGGGCGCACGTGAACTCAGCATCATTGCGGGCAACGGTGCCGAGGAGTTGCGATCGGAACAGGTCGTTGTGCTCGTCGTTCCGGATCGTGGGCAGGCGTCGGGACAGCCGCTGGTCGTGGCAACGCCGCGCGAGGGCGGACGCAGCCGTATTCTCCAGGGCACGGGAAATGCCGGCCGCAGTGGCGACGGCGCCCGTCTGGCACTCGATACCCTGGACTACGACAGCGATGGCCAGCTGATGTTCAGCGGCCGAGCGCCAGCCGGTGCGCGCGTGCAGGTTTATATCGACAACCGTCTGGCCGGCCGCGCGACGGCCGGGCCCGACGGAACCTGGGAGATGTCGCCGGCGGATCGCCTGCCGCCCGGGCTCTACACGCTGCGCATCGATGAGCTGGCCGCCGACGGGCGCGTTGCGACGCGCGTGGAACTGCCGTTCATGCGATCCGATATCGATCCCGCAACGTCCATGCCTACGAACGTCATGGTACAGCCCGGCGATTCCCTGTGGCGGATCGCACGGAAGCTGCACGGCCGCGGCATGGCCTATGTGACGATCTACGAAGCCAATCGCGAGCAGATCCGCGATCCCGACCTGATCTATCCCGGACAGGTCTTCAATCTCACCCGGACGAACTGAGGTTCGGGACGTGACGGCATGAGTCGTCGCGGCTAGACTGCAGGTCATCATGCATCCGATGTTTGACGCTTTTAAGCCACGCCTTCATCCCGAAGGCTGGGTTTTCGTGACCGGCGGTCTCGTTGTCGCCGTGTTTTTCATGTGGCTGTTCGAGCCGCTTGGCTGGTTGGCGCTTCTGATCACGGCATGGATTGCCTACTTCTTCCGCGACCCGGATCGCGCGACGCCGGTCCGTCCGGGACTGATCGTTGCACCTGCCGATGGCCGTATTCAGATGATCACCAGGGCCCCGCCGCCGCCGGAACTGGGTATGGGTCCGGAACCGCTGACGCGAATCAGCATTTTCCTCAGTGTGTTCGACGTTCACATTCAACGTGTCCCGGCCGACGGCCAGGTCTCGGCGCTCGACTACCGGCCGGGCGCTTTCGTCAACGCCGCCCTCGACAAGGCGAGCGAGGATAATGAGCGGATGTCGGTGCGTGTGACCATGACCGATGGGCGCGACGTCGCCTTTGTGCAGATCGCGGGTCTGATCGCGCGGCGGATCAAGTGCACGCTGGTGGCAGGACAGACGGTGCGGGGCGGCGAACGTTATGGCCTCATCCGCTTCGGCAGCCGGGTCGATGTTTATCTGCCCGAGGGTGTGTCGCCGCTGGTCTGCGTCGGGCAGCGCGCGATCGGCGGCGAAACGATCATGGCCGATATGACGTCGGGCGAGGCTGCAAGGGTGGGCGAGGTCCGCTGATGTTCGGGCGCCCAGGACTTCAACGCCAGCGCCTGAGGTTCCGGGGTCCGCACATGAAGGTGCCGACGATCAACCGCCTCATCCCGAACGCGGTGACGGTTCTTGCCATGTGCGTCGGGCTGACGGCACTCCGCTTCGGAATGATGGAGCGCTGGGATCTCGCAATCTTCTGCATTCTCGTGGCCGGCATTCTCGATTTTCTCGATGGCCGTATCGCACGCATGATCAACGGCACATCGAAATTCGGTGCCGAGCTCGACTCGTTGGCCGATTTCGTCGGCTTCGGCGCCGTGCCCGCGCTTCTGATTTACATGGCGTCGCTGCATGAATGGGGTGGCTACGGCTGGGCGGTCGCGCTGATCTATGCGGTGTGTTGCGCGCTGCGGCTTGCGCGCTTCAATACGGCCATCGGCGATCCCAATCCGCCGCCGTGGGCCGGGCACTATTTCGTCGGCGTTCCGGCGCCGGCGGGTGCCGCGCTGGCGATCCTGCCACTGATGGCGACGGTGGAATTCGGCACGGGATTCTTCGACCGTCCGGCGGTCAACGCGATAGTTTTGCTGGGCGTGGCGGCTCTGATGATCAGCCGTGTGCCGACCTTTTCGGTCAAGCAGGTCAAAATCAATTCGACGATGGCGTTGCCGCTCCTCCTGCTCGTCACGCTGCTGGCCGCGGCACTGGCGAGTGCGCCGTTCAGGACCTTCATCGTTCTCGGCGTGGTCTACATTGCGTGCATTCCGCTCGCGGTCTGGATGCAGCGCAGGGCGCGCCGCGCCGTGGCCGTCACTGTTCCGACCCCACCCACACCGACGGCTTCAGAAGCGCCGCGGGTCGACCCGGCGCCGCCCTGATCCATGGTGGATAAGATCGTCAGTGCACCGCGAGAGGGGCCGTTCACGTCGGCGGTCCTGGCGGATATGGATCCGCTCTTTGTTGATCTGCTGGACTACTGGAAAGACAAGCGCGACGGCCGCGCAATGCCGAGGCGCGCGGCAATTGATCCAATGGACTTGCGGGCCCATCTCGGCAGCCTGTTCCTGCTTGAGATCGCGGAGCCTCTGGTCGACTCACGCTATCGGCTGATCGGAACGAATATTGTTGAGGCCTCGGGGCGCGATTCGACCAACCGGTCGATTGGCGAGCTCTATACCGAGCCGACCCGCAGCGGCCTGATCCGTATCTACACAGCGATTGTAAAGGCGGCGGCGCCGCATGCCGGGTGGGGGCGCTGGCAGGTCGGCGTCGACTATCTGGCGGTGCAGACGCTTTTTCTGCCGCTGTCGGAAGACGGGCAGGCCGTGAACATGGTGCTGTCGAAAATGAAATTCAGGCCGGCGCGGCCGGAACTCGACAGCGAGGCCATGTATTTCGGCCCGGTGGCCCCGGCCGCGCTTGCCTAGCGCCTGACTTCCCGCGACACGACGATTTCGACGCGGCGGCCTTCAACCGTCGGCCCGATGGTTTCCGTCGCTCCCTGCGGCGAGCGAAACACGATATCGCGGGGAACGTTCCGGGCGAGCAGCGCTGCTTCGACCGCCGCGGACCGGACATCCGACAGGCGAAGGTTTTCGCTCTGCGTGCCCGGCGTGCTGCTGTAGCCCATGATGCCGACACCGGTCGCCTTGATCTGTCGCGCTTCCTCGGCGACCAGATCCAGAACCGACAGCGCTTCAGGGCTAAGCTCGGTGCTGTCGGAGGTAAAGAACACGAAGAACGATTTGGACGGCTGGGTGGGTGGAGTACTTGGCGCGCAGGCGAAAACGATCAGGCTCAGCGACAAAACAATCGATGGCACGATCCAGCGACGAACCAGAGCGATAAGATTTTCTGCCAGCATATGCCCCTGCTTTCCGGTCAGACCGTCGCGCCGGAAGGCGCGTAGGCCGGCCGGTCCGTCCGTTCGAGATTGTCCTTCAGCCGCTTCTTGAGTGCGCCGATATCGAGCTGATGCACGCTGCCCGAGCCGGCAAGGTCGAGCGCATGCGAGGCGGCCGCACCCATGGCGATGCAGGGACCCATGACCCGCACGCTGGACAAGGCTGCGACGTCGCCGTCGATGCAGCGACCGGCCGCAACCAGATTGTCGGCATCGGGCGAGATCATGCTGCGGAGCGGGACGTAGTGGACATGGTTCTCGGGGAATTGCTGCCACGTATAGCCGTCGGGGCGATCGTGGATTTCGATCGGCCAGGCCGTGCGGGCGATGGCATCGTCGAACGCGGTCCCGTTCTGGACTTCCTCGACCTTGAGCTGGTGACTGGCGGCGATCCAGCGGGTCTGCCGGATTCCGGGGAAGCCGTAAGCGCGCACGCGGGCCTTGCCATAGGCCTTGGGAAATTCGGTTTTTAGAAAGGCGAGGGCCGTATCCGTCTGGGCCTTTCCTTCGAGACCGGTCCTGGAGGCGGCGACCGGCTCGAGCGGCGTTTCCATATGCGTCATGTTGACCAGCGCCACATTGCGGCCGGGAAACACGAACGAGAACCCGTCATGCCGCACCATGTTGTAGGACGCGGCCTTGGCCTTGAGCCGCGCGGTGATCTCTTCGCGTGAGGGCTGGTGCTTCTCGTCGATGCCTTCCAGCACCATCATCTGCGATCCGTAAACAGGACCGTCGGCGGCCTCGCGGCAGGGAAGGCCGGCAAGCCAGGCAATCACCGCATCGCCGCTGGCATCGACAAAGCCGGTGGCCGAGACGCGCACATCGCCATAACGCGTTGCGATATCGAGGGTGCGCACGCGGCGCCCGTCGAAGGCCACGCCGCGCAGGACGGCGCCGAGGATGACGGTGATGCCGGCCTTGCGGATCGCTTCCTCGACCCAGCGGGACAGTGCCACCTCGTCATACATGATGACAGTGGTATGCGAACTGACACGATAGAACAGGGCATCCTTCGCGCCGAGATCCTGCAGGATCTCATCGGCAATGCCGTGCGTGAACTGATAGCCCTTCACGCCGTTGGAGAAGAGGCCGCAGAACGTACCGATGATCGAGTTGACGGCCTGACCGCCGAGTGCGGGCAGGCTGTCGACCAGGATGACCTTGCGTCCAAGCCGCGCCGCTTCGAGGGCCGCGGACACGCCTGAAATGCCGGCGCCGACGACGCAGATATCCCCGCTGACATTTTCCGCCAGGGCGGCGCCTTCGCGGCGCACGGTTTTTGTTGCAGTCATGAACGCCATGACATTTCCTCGTTTGTTCGCGTTATTTCACCGGACTGTAGCATGCAGCGCGGATCAGGGAAGGACGACGAAATTGGCGAAGCCGCCCGTCCCATCGCCGGTCGCGGCAATCGCTTCGTTGACCTGTGCCAGCGGGAAGCGCCGGTGCTCATAGACATCGAGATTGAGAAGCCCGGCCTCGGCCAGCGCCGCCATTTCCTCGCCTTCGGCGGCGGTGAACCAGCGGGAGCCCATGAGCTGCGCGTTGCGGCTCTTGATCCAGTAGCCCGGGATTGTCAAAGGATCGGAGGTGCCGCCGACATCGACCTGTCGTCCGCCCATGCGCAACGCCTCCAGGGCATCCATGACGGCAGAGGTTGGCGTGCGCGGCGGCAAGCAATCGATGACGGCATCGACACCGTCGCCGTCGGTGAGGCTGAGCGCCCAGTCACGGATTGACCGGGTCCCAACGCCGAGAACGTGGATGCGCTCCGGCGCGATTGCCCGGACGCGGGCCAGCAGCGCTTCGTTGCGTCCGGTGCCAAGAATACGCGTGGCGCCCAGCGCAAGCGCCGAGAGCGCCGTCCCGAGCCCCAGCGTGCCGCCGATGCCGTTGATGAGCACGGAACAGCCAGGACCGACCTTCGCTTTGCGGAGCGCGGAATAGCCGGTTCCCGTGTAGCCGAACCGAGCCGCAGATTCGAAGCTGATGCTGGCGGGCAGCTTCACAAGGCCCGATGCCGGCGCCATCGTGTATTCCGCAAACCCGCCATAAGGGTATCGCTCGAAGATCCGTTGCGACATCGGCCCGCGACCGAAATAGCCCTGGTAGATGAAGCTGGCGCAGTTGAGGGAATCGCCGCTGCGGCAGGCGCGGCAGGAGCTGCAGCCGCGCGCCGGATTGACGTACACGCGATCCCCTTCGCGGATCGCCAGGACGTTTTTGCCCGTCGCGGCGACAACGCCCGCGGCGTCGAGACCAAAAATCGCGGGGAGTTTGGGTAGCGCCAGATGCGGATAGAGTTTGGGCCAATCTGCGGAAAGAACATTCTTCAGATTGGGAACGACGTTGCAGGCGTTGACCCGGATAACAACATCGTCGGCACCGGGGGTCGGGATCGGGACCTGATCGAGCTGGAGGGTGCTGCCGGGCCGGTGCAGCCGCGCGGCGGTCATTGTCGTCATCTGCGTTCTCCCACCGATCTTTTGCGCACGATACCCCGAATGGGGGAGGGCGCAATTGCGGTATTAAGTTGCCGCTTTTTGACACTTTTCAATTTGACCTGCCCTGTTACGTTTCTGCCGGGGTGGGGGTGCGTCGTGTTCGTTGAGCACCGGCAGGCTGGTTGTCGGGGGTAACTCTGGGGCGGGTTTCCTTGCGCGCATTTTCTCTGTATCGGTCTCCAGATAGTCCTTCGACCACATCGCGTCCGCTTCGTGCATTGCTGGTGGGATCCGTCGTCGTACCGCTTGCCGTCTTCGGCGTCGCGGCTTTGCAGAGTTATGGCGAGGTGTTTCGCGAGGCCGAGAACCGCGGTTCCCATATCGTCAATCTGCTCGAAGAGCACGCGGCGAAGACGCTGGAGGCCATGCGCCTTGTCATCGACCAGGCCGACGAAAGACTAAAGAACATCGATGTGGAAACCCTGCAGACATCGCGGAGCCTGTGGAACGAACTCAATACGTTGCAGGGGTCTACGGCGCAGGTTGATTCGATCTTTGTGCTTGCGCCGGACGGCACGGATCTCTTGACCACCCGCACGTTCCCGGTGCCGCCGGGAAACTTTTCCGATCGCGATTATTTCATCGAGCAGCGGGAACAGGACCGCGGCCTTTATATCGGCCAGAGCTATATCGGCAAGATCAGCCGGCGCCAGATCTTCAATCTGAGCATCCGCCGGTTTAGCCCGGACGGCAGTTTCAATGGCGTGGTCGGTGCCTCAGCGTATGTCCCTTATTTCGAGGCGTTCTATTCGACCGCGGGCGATAACGCGGACAATTTCTCAGTCTCGCTGGTCCGCGCCGATGGAAAACCACTCGTTGTCTTCAGCTCGACCGGTAAGACCGGGTACGATGGGGAGCAGCCGTTTGTGTTCCTCGAGGGCGATGAAGGCGGAGTTTTCACTTCGGGGAACGGCGCGCTCGACAGCATTCATGTCTTCAAGCAGGTAAAGCAATTCCCGGTCTACGTCGTCTACAGCATCGAGCGGCAGGCCATGCTCAATGCCTGGTATGGGCTCCTTGTTCCCTGGGGTGCGTTGACGCTGGTGGTCGGCGCCGCATTGTTCCTCACGACGTGGCTGGCGATGCAGCGCGCCAGACAGGAAGCGATCGCTGTTGCCGAATTGCGCGCGACCACCGAGGAACTCCATCATGAGATCGAGCGCCGCAAGGGTGCCGAGGCGGCGCTGTTGCAGGCGCAGCGCCTGGAGGCCGTCGGGCAGTTGACGGGCGGCATAGCGCACGATTTCAACAATCTGCTCACGGTGCTGGTCGGCAACCTTGAGCTTGCGGACCGGAAGACGGACCTGCAGGCGATCCGCAAGCTGCACGGGTCGATGCGTTACGCCACGCAGCGGGCGGAGGCGCTGACGCAGCAGTTGCTCGCCTTTTCACGGCGGCAAACCCTGCATCCGCGTACGCTCGATCTCAATGCGCTGGTCAGCACGGGCGCATTCCTGATTCGTCGGGCCGTTGGCGAGAATATCGAGGTCGTTTTCGATCTTGCGCGTTCGCTGTGGCCGGTGCGGATCGACGGCGCGCAGTTCGAGGCCGCCTTTCTCAATCTTGCCGTCAATGCGCGCGATGCCATGCCGGAAGGCGGCAAGCTCGCGATCTCGACATCGAACATCTTCCTGGCCGAAGAGGATATCGCTGGGCGGCATCCGGGACTGTCGCCGGGTGCGTATGTGCGGATGGTCGTGCGCGACACCGGTACCGGCATGCCCCCTGAAGTGATGGACAAGATCTTCGAGCCGTTCTTCACCACCAAGGATGTCGGGCAGGGGACCGGGCTCGGCATGAGCCAGATTTACGGCTTCGTGCAGCAGTCCGGCGGGTCGGTTCAGGTTGCCTCGACGGTCGGCGAGGGAACCATCGTAACCATCTACCTGCCGCGGTCGATGGAAGAAGTTCATCCGCTGCCGCCGGCTTCCCGTCTGGTTCCGGTGGACGGTTCGGGCCGTATTCTGGTGGTGGAAGACGAGATCGAGGTTCAGAAAATCGTTGTCGCGGCACTGGAGGAGCTTGGCTACGAGGTGCTGGCGGAAAGCAATGGCGTGCAAGCGCTGAAGAAAATCCAGGGCGGCCTCCGGTTTGATTTTCTCCTGACCGACATCACGCTACCGGGCGGAATCAGCGGGATCGAGCTGGCCCGCGAAACCAGATCGTTGCACCCCGACTGCAGCGTCCTGCTGATGACAGGATATCCGCTGCGGGGAGAGCGCGCCGACACCGGTGAGTTCCCGGTGATCTTCAAGCCGTTCACCTGGGTGCTCCTGAGCCAGCGGATCGGTGAGCTGATGGAAGAACGACGCCGCGCGTCCATCTCGAGCTGACTAGTCCTGCACCGCGCCGCTAATCCTGCGCCGCGCCGATTGTGTCGGCCATGTGGGCGCCTCGCCGGCCCATTGGCTTATTGGAGGGAGGCCCGGCCGTCGTGTCTCTGGCGGTCTGATGCTCCATTTCCGCATTCAGCTTGCCTCCAACCAGGATGACAATCACCGACAACCAGATCCACACCATGAAACCGATGACGGCGCCCAGCGAACCGTATGTTTCGTTGTAGGACGCAAAATTCGAGACGTACCACGAGAAAAGCGCGGACACACCGATCCAGCCAAAGGCGGCAAAGGCGCTGCCCCAGCTGACCCAGCGCCATTGCGGGTCGTGGCGGCTGGGGCCGTAGCGATAGACCACGGCAAAGGAGAACGCGATCACCACCATGAAGGCCGGCCAGCGCCCGATTGCGATCAGGAGATCGGTTATGCCTGCAAGCCCGATGAATTTGAGAACAATCGGCACCACGACGACCAGCGCGACAGCCAGCAGCAGAAGCACAATGGCGCAGGCGGTAAAGATCAGCGAGATCAGGTTGAGCCTGACGAAGCTGCGTTTCTCTTTTTCCTGATAGACGACGTTCAGCGCATCGAACATCGCCTTGATCCCGGCATTGGCGCTCCACAGAGAAACGGCAAGGCCGGTGACGAAGGTGACGCCCAACGTGCCCTGCGGCTGTGAGGCGACCCGGGTCAGCTGCTCGTTGATGATCTCGACCGCAGAACCGGGAAGAAAGCTGGTGAGGGCGTCCAGATGGCCGTTGATGGCGGCCGGATCGGCGAACAGTCCATAGACGGACACCAGCGCGGCGATGGCGGGAAAGATGGCGAGCAGGACGTAATAGGTGACGCCGGCGGCAATCGCGATGAGCCGGTCGTCTTCGATGCTGTGATAGATCCGAAGGACGATATCCTTCCATCCCTTGGCGGGGATTTCGGTCGGCTCGTCCGCGTAACGCCCGCGATCGCGCTGTTCCCTGAGAAGCGCCTGCCGGCTGGCTTCGCTCCGCGGCCGCGCAAATCCGACCGCCATGAGGAGCGCGGTCACGCCGGCAGCCATGACAGCGACGCCGCGCCCGGCCCCGGGAGCGCTGACGCCGGAGAGGGTCGGCTCGTCTCTTAGGCGCTCATGCCGCCGCTGCGGCGCCCGACCCGCTCCGACACTTACCATCCCGGCTGCGGCTCCGCAGTTCCCGGCTGATAGCCCGGCGCCCGCTCTTCACCGCGATGGCCCGTGCTGTCGGGCGCGCCATGCTGCGTGGAGTGCGGCCGGTCTTCGCCAGAGGAAGACTGAGGCGGAGTATCGTTTCCGCTGCCCTCTGCCTTCTTCTGCGCCTTGCCGCGCAGCTCGTCGAGCAGGTGCGATTCCGTCTCCGATCTCGGAAACGCCGCGGCGATCGAAGCGCCGATGGCAAGACCGACGCCCGCGAGCACCAGCGGTTGCTCGGCAAAGAGCTGGGCCGCCGAAGACCATGCCTGCTTGCCGGTATCGCTGGCCACCCGGGCCGCCTGCCTTGCGCGCTCAGCGGCCTGCTCGCTGAGGGCGGAGGCGGTCTGGCTGGCTGACGCGGCGGCCTCGCGGATGGATTCTCGTGCGTGGTCGATGCCGTCGCGCGCGGCGTCGTATGTGTCGCCGGCACGGGCGGAAAGGTCGCTTGCCGCCTCGGACACGCGCGCCGAGACAATGCCCGAGGCTTCGCCGAGACGCGCCGAAGCGGTGGACGAAAGATCGCGGGCCGAACCCGATAGCCGCGCCCCGGCCCCGTCGATCCGGTCGGACGCATCGACCGAGAGATGATGCAACGATCCCGAGAGTCCGGCCGCCGTATCGCTCACCCGGTCCGACACCTGCTCGGTGCCCTGCCGCATGCGCCGCCGCATGCGGTCGATCAGGCCTTCGCGTTGAATAACGCCGGGCTCGTTGCCGACACCGGGGCTGGCGACATAAGTCGCGTGTCCGTTGCCTTTGGCCAGCATCAACCAGGCCATGCCCGCGCCGACCATGAGGCAGGGCAGCGGATTGTCGCGGACCTGCCGGCCCAGCCGGTGGACGAAGTCATTGACGGTATCGGCACCGGCGAAATCCATGACCTGATCGACGACTTCGCCGGGGGAAATGCGATAGCGGAGTTCGTCGAGAAGGTCCGAGACGCGGCTGCGCGCCGCTTCGGCATCGGCTTCGATCTGTTCGATATCGTCGCTCATGGCGCGCTCACCTGGTAGCGCGCGACGGTGGCGTCGCGCTGAAGTTGTCCGACGGTGCGTTTGGGCGTGAGGTTGCGGACCTTGAGCCGGCCGATCCCCACCCACAGAAGAATGGCACCGATCAGGAATGTTCCGCCGGCGACGATCAGCGTCGCGCCGAGCAACGAGAAACCCTGATCGATCAGCAGCACGACGGCTGCCTGGAGCAGAAGGATCAGCGCCACCATCAGCAGCAGCGCGCCGCCGACGACCAGGCCCACGCCGATGGCGGCCATGGTGATCTTTTCCGAGACTTCGGCCTTGGCGAGCCGCATCTCCTGCCGGAACAGGGATGTGAACTCCCGCAGCAGGTCGGTGAAGATGTCGGTGATGCCGCGATCATGCGCCATGGTCAGGCTCCCGGTGTCATGCCGCCGCCGGAACGCCGGCCGGCGGTGTTGATGAAGATGCGCGACAGTACGAAGCCGGCAACCAGCGAGCCGGCAAAGAAGACGGCGGGCTGTTTACGGGCAAAGCTGCCGACGGATTCAATCGCCTCGTCGATGCTGGTATCGCGCATCGCGGCGGATACCCGTTCGAGCTGCTCGGCGGCGCCATGGATGAGCCCGCCGGTTCCCGGAATCTGCCGCTCAAGCTGGTCCGCGGCATCGTGCACGGCATCGGCAAAGCCCCCGATCCGCTCCGCGCCCGCCGCTTTCTGCTGCTCGGCGATTTCCCGCGCTTTCTCCTTCATCGGATCGACAAGGCCGGCGGCCTGATCGCGGACATCGCCGATCAGGTCGGCGGCCTGCTGCTTGGCTTCGCTCGCAAAGTCGGAGGCCTGGGTTTTCATCTGGTCGATGAATTCGCCGGCCTGACCCTTGACGTCCTGGGCCAGATCGCCGGCCTGCCGCTTGGCTTCTTCGGCCAGCAGCGTGAATTGCTCCTGCGCGGACTCGATCGTCTGCTGGCTGGCCAGTGGGGCGTTCGGGTCCGTATCCCGGCTGTCCCGGCTGGCGCGGCGCGGTTCGCGCTCGCCGAATGCCTGCGAAGCCTCGTCCATGACTGGGGGTCTCCTGCCGAAGGGGTGTCATGGGCAAACGGTTCTCCGGCCCGTCGGTTCCTGCGGGCGGGCTTCCGGCCTTGGCGGGGGGCGGCGCATCTGGCACAAGACGCCCAGCCATACGAGGACGAGCAATGACAGCCGAAACGGGGGCCTCCCCCGCAGCCCCAGCGGACGCGCCCGAAGCCGGTCGCGACTTCATCCGCGACATCATTCAGGCCGATCTGGACGCCAAACGGCACACGACGGTCGTCACGCGCTTCCCGCCGGAGCCCAACGGCTATCTGCATATCGGCCACGCCAAGTCGATCTGCCTGAACTTCGGCGTCGCCAAGGAGTTCGGCGGCCACTGCAATCTCCGCTTCGACGACACCAATCCGGCGAAGGAGGAGCAGGAGTACATCGACGCCATCAAGGCCGATGTCCGCTGGCTGGGCTTCGACTGGGGCGACAACCTGTTCCACGCCTCGGATTATTTCGACCAGCTCTATGACTGGGCCGTCCATCTCATCAGGACCGGCAAGGCCTATGTCGACGACACGCCGGTCGCCGAGATGCGCAAGCTGCGCGGCACCTTGACCGAGCCCGGCCAGAACAGCCGTTTCCGCGATCGCAGCGTCGAGGAAAACCTCGACCTGTTCGGGCGCATGAAGGCAGGCGAGTTTGCCGATGGTAGCCGGGTGCTGCGTGCCAAGATCGACATGACAGCCGGCAACATGAACATGCGCGATCCGGTGCTCTATCGCATCCTCCACGCACCACACCCGCGTACCGGCACCAAGTGGTGCATCTATCCGAATTACGACTATGCGCATGGCCAGTCGGATGCGATCGAGCATGTCACGCATTCGCTCTGCACCCTGGAGTTCGAGGACCACCGGCCGCTCTACGACTGGTTCCTCGATAACATCCCGGCGCCGTCAAGGCCGCGGCAGTACGAGTTCGCGCGGCTAAACCTCGCCTACACGGTGCTGTCCAAGCGCACACTGACCGAGCTGGTGAAAAACGGGCATGTGAAGGGCTGGGACGATCCGCGTATGCCGACCCTGGCGGGCCTTAGGCGGCGCGGCGTGCCGGCGGAGGCGCTGCGCGATTTCGTCAAGCGCATCGGCATGGCGCGCGCCAACAGCGTGGTCGAGGTCGCGCTCTACGATCATTCCATTCGTGAAGTGCTGAACCGCACCGCCGCGCGGTATATGGCGGTGCTGCGGCCGCTGAAGGTGGTGATCGAGAATTATCCCGAGGGACAGGTGGACGAACTCGATGCCGTGAACCATCCCGACGATCCGGCGGCGGGCTCGCGTAAGATTCCGTTCAGCCGCGAGCTCTATGTCGAGCAGGAAGACTTCATGGAGAACCCGCCCAAGAAGTTCTTCCGCCTGGCACCCGGCCGCGAGGTGCGGCTGCGCTACGGCTATTTCATCACCTGCAACGATTTGGTGAAGAACGCGGCCGGTGAGGTGACGGAGCTGCGCTGCACCTACGATCCGGCGACGCGCGGCGGCAATGCGCCGGACGGACGCAAGGTCAAGGCGACGATCCATTGGGTGTCGGCGGCGCAGGCGGTGCCGGCCGATGTGCGTCTCTACAATCCGCTCTTCACGCGGCCCGATCCCGGCGGTGACAGCGGCGATGTGATGACCGATCTCAATCCGAACTCGATGGAGACGCTGACCGGCGTCATGGTCGAGCCGGCGCTGGCGGCGAGCAACGTGGTCGAGGCCGTGCAGTTCGAGCGGCAGGGATATTTCTGCCGCGACAAGGATTCGGCGCCGGGCAAACTGGTGTTCAATCGCACCATCGGCCTGCGCGACACCTGGGCGAAGGTCCAGGCCGGCGGAGGCTGAGGGACCGCGTTCCGCTCCGATGGACCTCGCACAGATCCTCGATCTGATCCGGCAGCATGGCGACGCGGCCTACGGCTTCGTGTTCGCCTATGCCGCGTCGAACAGCATGCTCATGCCGCTCTTCGCCGGCTATGCCGCGCATCAGAATGTCTTCGACTGGGGCACGCTGGTGCTGGTCTGCGCCGCCGGCAGCTTCGCGGGCGACACGATCCGCTTCTGGATCGGGCGGCGCTACGGTCCCGCCTGCGCCAACTTCTTTCCGCGGGCGGGGAAGGGGATCGACATCGTTCTGCGGCTGATCGACCGGCATCATCTGTGGATGCTGCTCGCCTATCGCTATCCGCATGGCGTGCGCGGCGTCGCGGGCTTCGCCTTTGGCATGTCAAAGACGCCGTGGCCGCGCTTTCTGGTTATCAATGCCGTCTCGGCGGTGGTGTGGGCGGTGACCTTGGTCTCGATCGGCTACAGTTTCGGCCATGTATCGGAGAAGACGCTGGGCGAGACGGCGTCCACGCTCAGCCTGGGCATCCTCGTCCTGTTCCTGGCGCTCGGCTGGTATCTGTCCAAGCGGCTTGATCGCGTCATCGAGCGCGAGAGCCGCAACCCATAAAAAAACCGCCCGCGATTTCTCGCGGGCGGTTTCATTTTCTTGCCTGAGTTCAGGCCTGCGGTGACGGCGCCTCGGTCTCGGGTTTGCGGCGTTCCGACATGAACTGGTCGAACTCCGACTTGTCCTTGGCGTGGCGCAGGCGGTCCAGGAAGTCGAAGAACTCGCGCTGTTCGTCTTCGAGACGGCGCAGCGTCTCGTCGCGATATTCGTCGAAGGCGCGGTTGCCGCTCGACGGCTGCGGCTGTTGCTGGCCGTTTCCGTACCAGCGACCGGCCTTCGCCTGAAAGCGGTCCATCTTCTCCTGGAAGCGGTTCATCTTCCGCTGCCAACGATCGCTACCTTCGCTACCCTGTCTCCAACAGCCCATTCTTCCACTCCATATGAGAAATGCGAGAAGCCCAAGTCCGGCGGGCCAGAACACGATGAAGCTGAACACCATCAGCCCGATCCAGGCCGGTTTTCCGATGTCATCCAGCCGCGCAACAATTGCCATCCGACGCTCCCTCTTGTTGAAGACACTGGGTGGTCCAAGACCCAATATGGTGACGACCCTGACGATGTGACTCGATGTTAATGTTTATAACATTAACATAGGGGCAGTCGGCCGGCCTGTCAAGACGGCCCATCAAGACGGCAGAGTTATTTCGCGGCGGGGTCGAGGCCGCGCAGATAAATGAGTGTCGCCGCTTCCAGCAGATCCTCGGGCGACATCGGCAGCTTGCGCCGCGCCTGGTCGCCACGACCGAACAGCGAGGCGATGCCGTGCGACAGCGCCCAGATGTGCAGGCTCATCATCAGGGCCGGCGGCCGTTTTTCCTTCGGCAGGGTCGTCGCCAGCGCCTCGGC
This sequence comes from Alphaproteobacteria bacterium, assembly GCA_965279355.1. Taxonomy (GTDB): domain Bacteria; phylum Pseudomonadota; class Alphaproteobacteria; order CACIAM-22H2; family CACIAM-22H2. The sequence continues at coordinate 4,775,892 of OZ257155.1, forward strand.
GGCATTGCGTAGCACGTTGAAGGCGTTCTCCGATGCTTCGCGCAGGGCAGGGCTGGTATCGAGCGGCACGCCCGCCTCGAACATCGCGGAATAGAACGCCGGCTCCTCCCGCGCGAACTGCAGATAGGCGCGGCCGAGATTTTCGAACGCCTTGGAGATGTCGGGCTTGCCGTTGTCCCAGGCGCGTTCGAGATGCGCGCGGAACAGCTCGAAGCCGCGCACCGCGACATCGGCCATCAGCGCATCGCGGTCGCGGAAGTGCCGGTAGGGAGCGGCCGAGCTGACACCGGCCGAGCGGGCGGCATCGGCGAAGGTGAAGCCGGACGGCCCTTTCTCGGAAATCAGGCTGAGCGCCGCGTCGATCAGCGCCTCGCGCAGATTGCCGTGGTGATAGCCGCGCTTGTTGCGCGATCCGGGTCCGGTCCAGCTCATGTGAGATGTTCTTACATGAATTCGCGGGAACCGGATATGGTGCTGAAAAGGGGGCCTAAAGAGGCCCCAAACGGGGCCTACCCACGGGCCGGACCCTTGTGCTAATAACCCGCCCTCGCTGATTTATCTGTGCGGCGCCCGTTGGGGGATCGTTCAACGGTAGGACAACAGACTCTGACTCTGTTTATCTAGGTTCGAATCCTAGTCCCCCAACCAGCCTTCGCCCTCCGGGCTTCGGCTGGCAAGCCAGCCCGAAGCCCGGAGGGCGAAGGCTGCCCGCCGAAGCTTTAGCGAAGGCGGGCTGGCTCAGTAAGCAGAGCGACGGCTCTCCCAAGTACCCAGAATATTCATCTGCATTTGCGCGTTAGCAGCTTACGACTGCCGAGCAACTGCGCCCATGAAGTACGTCTATCTACTTCAAAGCATCGATCATCCCGATCAGGTCTGCACCGGCCTCACCGACGACCTCCGCAACAGGCTCGCCGAGCACAATGCCGGAGAGTCGTCCCATACGCGCAAATATCGACCGTGGTCTCTTGTGACCTACCTCGCATTTTCCGATGCGGGCAGAGCGATCACATTCGAGCGCTATCTGAAGTCAGCCTCCGGGCGCGCTTTTGCGAGCAAACGATTACGCTGAAGCGACTTCACATCGCGAACTCGGCGATCACCACAGCATGATCGCGGGCCGCCGCGGACTATAGCGGCCTTACCGGTTGCGGAATGCCTCGCACATGCGGAGGAACGGGGCGTCCAGGAGCGTTCTCATCTCCTCCGGCACGTCGCAATCCTTCAACGCCTGCCGCATGCACATCATCCATTCGTCGCGCTCCGCGGCACCGATGGCGAATTTCCGGTGCGCGGACATGATGCAGTTGTGGCCGGGCCGCTGGAAGTAGAGCGGCGGCCCGCCGAGCCAGCCGCTCAGGAACTCGAACAGACGCTGGCGGATCGGCGCGAGATCGGCCTGATGCATGGCGCGCAGACCGGCTGCTTCGGGCGCGGTGTCCATGATGTCGTAGAAGCGGTCGACGATGCGCCGGACCATCGCTTCTCCGCCGATCCTGTCGTAGGGTGACTGTTCAAGCTTGGGTTTGTCGGCCGTGTCGCTGGGTGTCATCGGGTCTTGCTTTGGCAGTGGGTTGGCGGTTTCCTGCTGCCAGCAGACCACACGGTCTCCCGAGTGCTTTGACCTGGATCAATCGATGCGGTGGCCATGAGCGATCAGATCTTCGTTGGCAAGGGCGCCAAGCCTGCCTATCTCGCGCTGAAACTGGCGAACCGGCATGGCCTGATCACTGGCGCCACCGGCACCGGCAAGACGATCACCCTGCAGGTGCTGGCGGAAGGGTTCTCGCGCGCCGGGGTGCCGGTGTTCGCCGCCGACGTGAAGGGCGACCTGGCCGGCATCGCCGCCGCGGGCGAGCCGAATGCCGCGATCATGGATCGCGCGAAAACTCTCGGCCTTGACTATGCACCGGACAGATTTCCGGTCGTGTTCTGGGATCTCTTCGGCGAGCAGGGCCACCCGATCCGCGCGACGGTGTCCGAGATGGGGCCGGTTCTGCTGTCGCAGGTGATGGATCTGAACGAGGTGCAGGAAGGCGTGCTCAACATCGCCTTCCGCGTCGCCGACGAAAACGGCCTGCTGCTGTTTGATCTGAAGGACCTGCAGGCGATCCTGTCCTTCACCGCCGAACACGCCGCCGAGCTTACGACGCAGTACGGCAATGTCTCCAGGGCCACCATCGGCGCGATCCAGCGGCAGCTTCTGGTTCTGGAAAACCAGGGCGGCGCCAAATTCTTCAGCGAGCCGGCGCTGGAAATCTCCGACTTCATGCGCACCGACGGCAGCGGCAAGGGGATCGTCAATATTCTCGCCGCCGATCGGCTGATGCAGAGCCCCAAGCTCTACGCGACGTTCCTGTTGTGGATGCTGTCGGAACTTTATGAGGCGCTGCCGGAAGCTGGCGATCTTCCCAAGCCCAAGCTGGTGTTCTTCTTTGACGAGGCGCATCTGCTGTTCGACGGTGCGCCCAAGGCGCTGGTCGACAAGATCGAACAGATCGTGCGTCTCATCCGCTCCAAGGCGGTCGGCGTCTATTTCGTGACCCAGAATCCACTCGACGTCCCTGATAAGGTTCTGGGCCAGCTCGGCAACCGCGTGCAGCATGCGCTGCGCGCCTACACGCCGCGCGACCAGAAGGCGGTGAAGGCGGCGGCCGACACGTTCCGGCAGAATCCCGCCTTCGACACCGCAACCGTCATCACCGAGCTTGGCAAGGGCGAGGCGCTGCTGTCGTTCCTCGAAGGCAGCGCCACACCGGCCATTGTCGATCGCTGCCTGATCTGCCCGCCGACCTCGCGCATCGGTCCCATTCTGCCGGGAGAACGGGCGGCGGCACTCGCGCAGAGCGCGCTGCGCGGGAAATATGAGCGCAGCGTCGATTCCAATTCCGCCTACGAGATGCTGCAGAAGCGCGTGGCGGGTGCGGCAGCGCCGCCTCCCGACGACGCGCAGGCGCCGCAGACCGAAACCGGCGGCGGCGGCATTCTGGGCAAAATGGGGACCATGCTGGGCGATCTCTTCGGCACCAGCCGTCCGCGCGGTCAGCGGCTGTCGACAACGCAGGTCGTGGCACGCGAAGTGACGCGCAGCGTCACCAACAGGATCGTCGGACAGATGGCGTCGGAACTCGGGCGCTCGATCGGCGGACGAACCGGCGGGACGATCGGCCGTGCCATCGTCCGCGGCGTGCTGGGCGGCGTTCTGCGGCGCTGAACGGTGCGTGCCGTCCAGCGCCGGTCAGACGCTGCCTATTCCAGCATCGCGCGCAGCATCCACGCGGTTTTCTCATGCACCTGCATGCGCTGGGTCAGCAGATCCGCGGTCGGCTCGTCGGCGGCCTTTTCCGCGTAGGGGAAGCACTTGCGCGCGGTCCGCACGACGGCTTCCTGGCCTTTGACGAGGTCGGCAATCATCGCTTCGGCCGAGGGGACGACTTCGCTTTCCTTGATCACGGACAGCTTGGAGTACTGCGCGTAGCTGCCGGGTGCGGGATAGCCGAGCGCGCGGATGCGCTCCGCGATGAGGTCCACCGCCAGCGCCAGTTCGGTGTACTGCGTCTCGAACATGAGATGCAGCGTGTTGAACATCGGTCCGGTGACGTTCCAGTGATAGTTGTGCGTCTTGAGATAGAGCGTGTAGGTGTCGGCCAGGAGATGCGACAGACCGACCGCGATTGCCTTTCGCTGACCCTTGTCGATGCCGATTTCGATGCCGGCAGAGGCGGTTTTCGCGCGCGCCGATTTTTTAGCCATTTTCTTTGCTCCTTATTGAACTCGGGACATAGCGTCGCCCAAGTGAGGGATCGATGCAAGATGGCCGCCTGGGCCATGTCGAGCTTTGATTGAAATCAAAGCGGCCTTCACGGCGCCGCGTCGAGCCACGCAATCACAGGACAGTTGATGAGCAGGCCGGTCGGCTGCGGCGATCCGCCATTCGGCCCGGTCACCATTTTGTCGCGGATCAGGCGGTAGACGTCTTCCTGGTCCTTCTGCAGACCGTTCATGCGGGTGGCGACGGCTTGCGCGGACCAGACGGTCAGCGTGAGTTCCCAGAGCGGGGAATAGGTCGCCGCCGTCGCGCCGGTTGGAAAGGCGGCGAGGATATTCAGCGGCGCGTGAAGGCCCGCCGAATTTCGCAACGCCGCTTCCAGGTTGAGCCCGCCATCGAGCGACACATAGGAAAGGCCCTGCGCGTTCGGGTTCTCTCTTCCCGTCTGCCCGTTGGCGAAGCCGAAAATCGAAATCGTGCCACCGGCGGCCGACAGCGCCGGCATATACACCGCGCGTTCCATCGCCGCGACACCGGGATCGGACGCCTCGGTGCTGATATAGACGACCTTCCGGCCTTCGGCGTAGCCGTGGCTGAGCAGCAGCGTCACGGTTCGCGCCGCCGTATCGATGGCGAGTACGCGGTCGGCCGTATTCGTGTGCGCGGTGACATCGAAGGGACCGTCACCCGTCGCGATGATGGGCGCGTTGACGATCGCTGAGGTGCCGCGGATGCGGACGAAGGGCGAATATTGTCCGCTCGCGAGGGCGCCCGGTTTTGCCTCCGCCGGTGGAAATCCTGTCGGCCCGGCGGTGAAGGTCCGCGCGGGGCTGAATTCCGGAGCGCCCGCGAAGATCACTGTATCGGCGGCCTGCTCAACCTCCTGAACGACACCGACCTTCGAGAGCAGTGGTGCGTGGACGACGCCGCGTCTTGCCGCGTCCGCGGCGTCCGACGAGTCCATGACGATGAACCAGGCTGTCCTGTCGCCGGCTCTGCCTTTGTGGATCGGCAGGACAACAGTGTTGGCGACTGGATCTGCGGAAATCGCAGATTTGAGGACGAGGTTCGCACGCGGCAGGTCGGCTGCTGCGGCCGTCGCGAGCGAATAAAGCGCGGCATTCGCAGTGATCACCAGGGCGCAGGCGATACGTTGCAGGCGCGACGCGCGGTCAGGCATAAGCGGGAAGTGCCGTTTCGTTTTTCTTAAGCAGCGTAGACTTTAGCGCACCTCGGAAGGCGTCAGCAGTCCTTTCATCCCATCGACGTGCCGGACCCTGGCTTCGCCTGGTACGACCTTGAGCGTCATGCTGCCCAGACCTTCGATGGCGAAGGACATCGACTGGCCGGCCTCGACCCATTGATGATGATCCATGGAGCAGCCCGTGGAGATGGTGCCGGTGCCGATCAGGTCTCCGGGGTAGAGCGTCTCGTTGTCCGAGGCATAGGCGACAAGCTGCGCCGGCGTGAAGCTGTGCGGCGCACTGGTGTTGCCGCTGAAGACAGTCTTGCCGTCGATGGCTACCGAGCAGGCGAGATTCTCCGGGTCGATTTCATCCGGTGTCACCAGCCATGGGCCGAGCGCCGTATGGAAATCCTTGCGCTTGGTCGGGCCAAAGGGCTCGCGCTCGTAGCCGTCTCGGGCGGAGCTGTCGACGATGATCGTGTATCCCGCGATGTAGTCCTTTGCTTCCTCGAAGGTGAGGTTGCTACCGGTACGGCCGACGACGATGCCGAGCTCAAGTTCGCAATCGAGGCGCTTGGTGTAATAGGGGTAGGGAACCGGATCTTCAGGACCGAAGATGCTGTCGCAGCTCGCCTTGTAATAGGGCGGCGTCTTGTACCAGCTTGCACTCTTGCCGTAGCGCCGCCCGCCCGGATTGGTCGGATCGAGATGCGCCTTGCTCATATGCTCTTCGTAGATGCTGAAATCCCGGAACGAGTTCGGCCGCTTCAGCGGGGCCAGCAGCGCGATCTCGCTACGCGTGTAGACCAGCGTCTCGCCGTTGAGCCCCGGCAGCGCGGGATTCTTCCGTACATGATCGACGGCCTGCCTGGCGGCCGATGTGCCGGTATGACGCGCGCGAAGCCATCCGATCATGTCCGGTGGCACGCGAAGCTGCGCCAGCGCCTGCGGCGTCGGCTCGTCGGTTTCCCGCGCGAGGTAGCTCGCAAACGCCGCGGTGAGGTCCACGATCCGGTCGTCGGTCCGATTGTCGAGGAGCGCGCCGAGCCGCTCCGCAGGGCCGACCGGCGTGTTGATGCGAAACGTCACAAGTCTCATGGTGGGTTCCCGGTGCGGACCGTTATGCGGGGGCGACGACGCGCCCCGCGGCTTTGTCTTTTTCCCAGGTGGCGAGAATTTCAAGTGCGTCCTGCTTGTCCTTGTCGGTCAGCGGCCGCTTCGAATAGGTGGCTTCGAGCCGGTTACCGAACGGATCGAAGAAATAGATGCCGATAGCGCTGGGCCGGTCGATGGGGCCGTCGACTTTCAGGCCGCGCGCTTCCACGCGTTTCTTGATCTCCATCAGGGCAGCCTCCGACTCTGCCTTCATCGCGATGTGTCGCACCCAGGACGGTGTGTTGGGGTCGGGGATGGCCGGCTTGAACGGGGCGTTGACGAAATCCAGCATCGTGCCGTCCTGAAGTTTCAGGAACACGTTCAGGTGTGGAATATCCTCGCCGGTCGATATGCGCGTGCCGCGCACGGCGCGGACGAACTCCGCTTCCAGAACCTCGGTATAGAATTCAACAACCGCCCGCGGATCGCTGCAGCGGAACCCGATATGGTCGATGCCTTTCAGCATGGCTAGCTCCTCCGAACGCTGTGACTACTGCCGCTCCATCCCCATGGCCTTCGCTGTCCGCGCGATGATCTCGATCTCGGCGCGAACATGCCTGCGGAATTCCTCAGGTGACGAATAGGCCGGCTTTCCCTGCGCCATCGCCAGGAAACGTTCGATGATTGCGGGGGTTGCCGCGAACTCGCGGATGGACTGGTTTAGCAGGCCGACGATATCGTCGGGCATGCCCTTCGGCCCGACGAGTCCGTAGGTGATCATCAGGTCAAGTCCCGGGAGTCCTGCTTCTTCGAGGCCGGGAATGTCGGGGCGATCCTCGCTCCGTTTGGCGCTCGTGGCGGCGATGATTTTCGCCTGGCCCCGCGCGGCCAGCGGCTCGATGAAGCTCGCCGATTCCAGGTAATAGTCGATATCGCCTGAGATCAGCGACGCCGACGCGTCGTTCGATCCACGGAACGCGACGTGGACGGCATCGACCCCGGCGGTCTGATTGATGATCGCGAGATAGAGCTCAAGCGACTTGGCGATCGAGCCGTAGTTGAGGACCTTCGGGTTCTTTTTCCCGAATTCGATCAGGTCCTTCAGATTGTTGAACGGCCGCTTGGTCGTCACGGCAATATAGGTCGGCGAGCGGCGGATAAGCGAGATGTACGAAAACTGGTCCGAGATGTTCGCGCCTTCCTTCATCGTGACGTCCATCGACGAGATTGAACCCGCAAGGTGGAGCGTGTAGCCGTTCGGTGGCGCTGAGACGAGTTCCTTCGCGGCAAGGAGGCCCTGCGCGCCGACTTTGTTTTCGATAACGACGGTCTGCTTGAACCTGTCGCTGAAATGGTTGCCGATCAGGCGCGCGACAATATCAACGGTTGTGCCGGCTGGAAGTCCGACGATGATGCGAATGGGGCGCTCGGGATAGGCCGCGGCCGCGGGCCCGATCAGGAGAGACGCAAGGATGGCGCTGTAAAATGTGAGCCTTAAGCTCATGTTTCCCCCTTAATGCATGGCCCGTTTGTGATATTTGGTAAGCCAGCTAATGATTTCTAACATATTCTCACCGTGCGTTAAACTGACTGCGCATTTGCGAGAACTCAGGGAGGAAGCAACGCCATGAAGGGGAAGATCGGTCTCGAGGAGCATTTTGCCATTCCAGAGACACTGATGGATTCGAAAGGCTTCGTCGGCGAAGAGACCTGGAACGACCTGAAGGCGCGGCTGCCGGATTTCCATGACAAGCGCCTGGCGCAGATGGACAAGTACGGCATCGAGAAGATGATCGTCTCGCTGAACGCGCCGGCGGTGCAGAAGATCGCCGACCCCAAACAGGCCATCGACATCGCCCGCCGCGCCAACGAGGTGCTGGCGAACGAGATCGCCAAGCGGAAGGACCGCTTCGTCGGCTTCGCGGCCTTGGCGATGCAGGATCCCGACGCAGCGACGACGGAACTGCAGCGCTGCGTGAAGGATTACGGTTTCGTCGGCGCGCTGGTGAACGGTTACTCGCAGCTCAACGATCCCGAAAACTGTCTTTACTACGACCTCAAGCAGTACTGGGATTTCTGGGGCGTCGTCGAAAAGCTCGACGTGCCGTTCTATCTCCATCCGCGCGAGCCGAGCCAGCGCCGCGCCTATGAAGGCCATCCCTGGCTGATCGGCCCGGCTTATGGCTTCGCCGCCGAGACGGGCCTGCATACACTGCGCCTGCTGGGCAGCGGCCTGTTCGACAAGTATCCGAAGCTGACCCTGATCCTCGGCCATCTCGGCGAGAACCTGCCGGCCACGCTGTACCGCACGGACCAACGCATCGCGTGGTCGCCGATGGGCTATCCGGCGAAACGGAAGATCTCCGAATACTTCCAGGACAACGTCTACATCACGACTGCCGGAAACTTCCGCACCCAGACGCTGCTGGCGACGATGAGTGAGATCGGCGCCGACCGCATCCTCTTCTCCACCGACTATCCCTTCGAGCAGGTGAGCGAGGCGGCCGACTGGTTCGATGCCTGTTCGATCGGCGAGGCGGACCGGCTGAAGATCGGCCGCACCAACGCCATGAAGCTGTTCAAGCTGGGTTAAGCGCTACTAGCGGAGCACCTAAAACAATCTGTCATCCCAGCGAAAGCTGGGACCCAGATAACCGGGGGGGCTCCGCCAATGCTGAAGACGTCCCTTGGTCTCTTCGGCGGGGGTGGGATATCTGGGTCCCAGCTTTCGCTGGGATGACAATGTGGAGTGTTAACTTCGCTTCCCGTACCGCGCTTCCGGCTTCTTCTCCGCCCCTGACTGTGGTTACATCGGTCCGATTGTTAATTCGGCCGATGTCCTGCTGTCCCTTGGCGGTAGGCGCGTCGGCCTGGAAGGTTCTGCATCGTGACTTACGATGCCTCCCGGCCGGAGGCAGGGCGCGCCGTCGCGCCCTCCGATGAGCGTTCGGCGCCCGTCTTCGCGGCGCTCGACCTCGGCACGAACAACTGCCGGCTGCTGGTCGCGCGACCGCAAGGGCAGTCGTTTCGCGTCATCGATGCATTCTCCCGCATCGTGAGGCTGGGCGAGCGGCTGGCGCAGACCGGCGAGCTGACAATGAATGCGATGGACCGCACCGTCGACGCGCTGCAGGTCTGCGCGGCGAAACTGCGCAAGCGCGGCGTCACCGAATTTCGCGGCGTGGCGACCGAAGCCTGCCGCCGCGCCCGCAACGGCGGCGCCTTTGTTGCGCGGATCAATTCCGAGACCGGCTTGCCGCTGGAGATCATCGAGGCGCGCGAGGAAGCGGAGCTGGCGCTGGCGGGCTGCGCGCCGCTGCTCGATCCGGCCGTGCCGCATGCGCTGCTGTTCGACATCGGCGGCGGCAGCACGGAAGTGACGTGGATCGGATATGACGGGGCGAAGTGGCGGCTGATTGATTCACTGTCGATGGCGGTTGGGGTCGTGACCCTCGCCGAGCGTCTGGGACAGGATCGGCTGACGCCGGGCTCCTATGAAACCATGGTCGAAGAGATTGCCGCGCGTCTGGCGCCCTTCGAAGAACAGCATGACATCAGCACCCGTCTTGTCGCGGGCGGAGTTCAGATGCTGGGCACGTCGGGCACCGTGACGACGTTGTCCGGCATTCATCTCAAGCTTGCACGTTACGACCGCTCGGTGGTCGACGGCTCGCAGCTCGATCTCGAAACCGTTCGCACCATCTGTCAGGAGTTGCGCGGCCTGGACTGGCGCGGTCGCGCGGCGCAGCCCTGCATCGGCAGCGAGCGCGCCGATCTGGTGCTGGCCGGCTGCGCCATCCTCGAAGGCATCCTGCAGGTCTGGCCGGTGCCGCGCATGCGTGTCGCCGATCGTGGTCTGCGCGAAGGCATCCTCGTCAACCTGATGCGCACGGCCTGATCATGGCGCGCGGGACCGACGGTAAAAAGAAGGACGGCCGCCTGAAGGAGCGGGTGAAGTCGGCGAAAGGCCGCCACTTGTCCTCGACGCTGTGGTTGCAACGCCAGCTCAACGACCCCTATGTCGCCGAGGCCAAGAAGAAGGGGTATCGCGCGCGCTCCGCCTTCAAGCTGACTGAGATCGATGAAAAACTGCGGGTCCTGAAACCAGGGGCCCGTGTGGTCGATCTCGGCGCAGCCCCCGGCAGTTGGACGCAGGTCGCGGTGGAGCGCGTAAAAGGCGGGCAGGTCGTCGCGCTCGACATCAACGAGATGGACCCGGTGCCCGGCGCCACGGTGCTGCAGGCGGATTTTCTGGCCGATAGCGCGCCGGCGCTGATCCGGGGTGCGGTTGGTGGGCCGGTCGATGTCTTGCTGTCTGACATGGCGGCACCGGCCAGCGGCCAGACCAACGTCGATCATCTGCGCATCATGAATCTGGTTGAGGCGGCGCTGGAACTGGCGCGTGAGGTTCTCAAACCGGGCGGCGCGTTCATCACCAAGATGCTGCAGGGCGGGCAGGAGCACGCTTTCGTTTTGGAGTTGCGCAAGAACTTCACCGAGGTGAAGCGCATCAAGCCGCCCTCAAGCCGCTCGGATTCCGCGGAGTTCTTCATCGCGGCGACGGGGTTCCGCAAGATTTCATAACGGCACCGAACGGTGCTTTGGGGAGGATGAATGGCGAAGGACATTGCATTCGCCTCGGCGAAAACACTGGCCGGGATGATCCGCCGCAAGAAGATCAGCAGTCTTGAGCTGCTGGATCACTATCTCAAGCGCGTCGAACGCTTCAATCCGGCAGTCAACGCGATCATTGCGACCGATATTCCGGGTGCCCGTAAGCGCGCGAAGGAAGCCGACCGGGCCTTGGCGAAGGGTAAGGTCTGGGGTCCCCTGCATGGCGTGCCGATGACGGTGAAGGAAGTGTTCAATGTTGCCGGCTTGCCGACGACCTGGGGCATTCCGCAATACCGGAACAATGTGGTGGATACGAACGCCGTTGCGGTCGATCGTTTTCTCGGAGCCGGCGCTGTCGTGTTCGGCAAGACTAACGTGCCTATCTGGATCGCCGACGGGCAGAGCTTCAACGAAATCTACGGTATCACCAGCAATCCCTGGGATCTGACCCGCACACCGGGCGGTTCCTCCGGTGGTTCATCGGCGGCACTGGCGGCCGGCCTGACCGGTCTTGAAGTCGGCAGCGATATTGCCTCGTCGATCCGCAATCCGGCGCATCTCTGCGGCGTGTTCGGGCACAAGCCGAGCTATGGCCTGTGCCCGCCGCGCGGCCATTCGATCGGGGCGCGGTGGGCGTCGCCGGACGACATCAATGTGATCGGACCCCTGGCGCGCAGTGCCGGCGACCTTGACCTGGCGCTGTCGATCATGGCCGGACCGGACGAGATCGAGGCGCGCGGTGTGCGCATCGATCTTCCCAAGCCGACACAGAAATCGCTCCGCGACTTCAAGGTCGGCATCATTCTGAGCGATCCAACCTCCGAGGTGGATGAGGAAGTGCAGGGCCTCATGCAGAAGCTTGCCGACTTTCTGGCCAAGCAAAAGGTCAAGATCAGCGACAAGGCGCGACCCAAGGTCGACATGCATTGCGTGCACCAACTTTATGGGGTGCTGCTGCGCGCGGCGACCTCGGCGCGGCAGACGGATGAGCAGTTCGCGCAGAACCAGGAGGCGGCCCGCAGGCTCAGTGCCGGTGACGACAGTCACGGCGCCCGGGCGTTGCGCGGAAATACCATCGCCCATCGTGATTGGCTGGGGCTGAACGAGGAACGCCACCAGCTGCGCTGGGTCTGGCACGAGTACTTCAAGGAATACGATCTGTTGCTGTGCCCATCCTTCAACATCGCGGCGCACAAGCACATGGTCGACGTGCCTGCGTATCAGCGGCAGGTCGAGATCAGCGGGAAGACGAAGTCGTATGCCGACCTGTTGTTCTGGGCCGGGTTCAGCGGTGTGGTCTATCTGCCGGGAACGGCGGCGCCGATCGGTTTCACCAAACAAGGGCTGCCGGTCGGCGTGCAGATCGTCGCGCCGCAATACGGCGACCGCACCGGCATTCACTTCGCGAAGATGCTGGAAGCGGAATATCAGAATTTCGTGCCGCCGCCGGGATACGACTGACAACTGGAACGGCGCGGCGATAGGGGGAGGGGCATGACAGACGTTGCCTTCAAGTCGGCGAAACAACTCGCCGGGTTGATTCGCCGCCGGAAAATCGGCTGCCTCGAACTGCTCGATCATTATCTGGACCGGGTCGAACGCTACAACCCCGCACTCAACGCCATCGTTGCAACCGATATTCCCGCCGCGCGCAAACGCGCGAAGGAAGCCGACCGCGCGCTTGGCCGCGGCAAGGTGTGGGGACCTCTGCACGGCGTGCCGATGACGGTGAAGGAATCCTACGACATCGTCGGCCTGCCGACGACCTGGGGCGTGCCGGCCTATGAAGACAGTTTCCCCCGGCGTAACGCGCTGGCCATCGACCGCTGGCTGAATTCAGGCGCGGTGATCTTCGGCAAGACCAACGTGCCGCCTTATCTGGCTGATGGTCAGTCGACCAACGACATCTACGGCACCACCAACAATCCATGGGATCATTCGCGGGTGCCCGGCGGTTCATCGGGCGGTTCGGCGGCGGCGGTTGCCGCTGGGCTCAGCGGCCTTGAATCCGGGAGCGACATCGCCTCGTCGATCCGCAACCCCGCGCACCATTGCGGCGTGTTCGGCCACAAGCCAACCTACGGCATCTGCCCGCCGCGCGGTCATTCACTGGGCCCGTCTGTCGCGCCGGCGGATATCTCGGTGATCGGGCCCCTCGCGCGCAGTGCAGATGATCTCGATATCGCATTGTCGGTTCTGGCCGGTCCCGACGAGATCGACTCCCAGGGCTATCGTCTGGCGCTGCCGCCGCCGAAGAAGAAAGCGCTGAAGGATTTCAAAGTCGCGGTGATGCTCGACGATCCCAATGCGGAAGTGGATCGCGAGGTGCAGGGCCTGATCCAGAAGCTCGCCGATTTCCTGGGAAAGAAAAAAGCCAAGATCAGCATGACGGCACGGCCGGAGATCGACATGACGCGCGCCCACCGTCTGTTCGGCGTGCTGCTGAATGCTGCCACGTCGGGCCGTCAGACCGATGAGGCGTTTGCGCAGAAGCTAAAGGCTGCCGAAGCCATCGCCGCGGATGACTGGAGCGCCAATGCGCGCCGCCTGAAAGGGAATGTCCTGCGGCATAGAGACTGGCTGGTGCTGAACGAAGAGCGCCACAAGCTGCGCTGGAAATGGCATCAGTTCTTTCAGGATTACGACCTGCTGCTATGCCCGGCCTTTTCAACGGCCGCGATCCAGCACACGGATATTCCGTCGGACTCACGCGAGATCGTCATCAATAACCGGAAGTGGGGCTATAACGAGCAGCTCTTCTGGGCCGGTTATACCGGCATGGCGTATCTGCCGGGGACGGTGGCGCCCATCGGGTTCACGTCGGAGCGTCTGCCGGTCGGAGTGCAGATCGTCGGGCCGCAATATGGCGACCGCACCTGCATTCACTTCGCCAGGCTGCTGGAGACGGAGTATCAGCCGTTCGTGCCGCCGCCGGGTTACGAGGCTTAGTCGTCCAGCGCCGCGCGGATCTCGCTCGCCAGTTCCGGCGAGGTGGTGAGGTCTTTTATCAGGGTGCTGGCGACACGCTGCGAAGCGACGGCGCCGAGCTGGGCGCGGAGTTCGCTGAGAGCGTCGGACGTGCCGGCCAGGACGAGTCGGTCGAATTGGCCCTGCTGGGCGGCCTCTTCCACGAAGGAGGAGATTTCATTCGCCAGCGGTCGCTCTTCGGACAGGATATTTCCCTCGATCTGGGCGAATTCGCCGCCGAAGATCGGGTGCAGGGCCGTATCGGGTTTGTGATTCGCGAATATGCGCGTCCGCGCCGGCTCCGTGACCACAATCCAGGTGCGCTTTGCCGACATGGAGTTCTCCGATTCGCTGAATATCCCATCCATTTACAGCCAATTGGCGGTATCGCGCATTGACTTGAATCAAGCTAGGAACGTCACGCTATTTGCCTTGGAATCACAGGCCCCTTCTGTATGATGCGCGGCCACCTCCTTTTCGGGGCATGGCATGCAAATCCGCGACGCGCTGACCTTCGACGACGTGCTTCTCAAGCCTGCGGCTTCCGCCGTGTTACCGGGCGAGTGCGACACAAAAACCCGCCTGACCAGTTCCATTGAACTCGGCATCCCGCTGATTTCAGCGGCGATGGACACCGTGACCGAGAGCGCGCTGGCGATCGCGATGGCGCAGGCCGGTGCGATGGGTGTCATCCACCGCAATCTCGATATCACCCGGCAGGCGGATGAAGTCCGCAAGGTGAAGAAGTTCGAATCCGGCATGGTCGTGAATCCGGTGACCATCGGTCCGGACCAGCCGCTGGCTTTCGCCCTGAAGCTGATGGCCGACAACCTGATCTCCGGCGTGCCGGTGGTGGAGCCGGACACCCGCAAGCTGGTCGGCATTCTCACCAATCGCGATGTCCGGTTCGCATCCAATCCGAACCAGAAAATCCGCGAACTGATGACCAAGGACAAGCTGATCACGGTCCGCGAAGGGGTCTCGCGCGAGGAAGCCAAGCGGCTGCTGCATCAGCATCGCATCGAAAAGCTGCTGGTCGTCGACGACAGTTATCGCTGCATCGGCCTGATCACGGTCAAGGATATCGAAAAGGCGCAGCGTTTCCCCAACGCCTGCAAGGACGAGAAGGGCCGCCTGCGCGTCGCCGCCGCGACCGGCACCGGCGACAACGGTGTCGAGCGCGCCGAGGCGCTGTTCGATGCCGAGGTCGATCTCGTGGTGGTCGACACCGCGCATGGTCATTCCGAAGGCGTGCTCAAGACCGTGCAACGTGTCCGCCGCCTGTCCAACTACACGCAGATCATCGCCGGCAACGTGGCCACTGCCGACGGCGCGCAGGCGCTGATCGATGCCGGCGCCGATGCGGTGAAGGTCGGCATCGGGCCGGGTTCGATCTGCACCACGCGGATCGTTGCCGGTGTCGGCGTGCCGCAGCTCACCGCTGTGCTCGACACGGTCGAGGCGTGCCGCAAGCGCAACGTCCCGGTGATCTCGGATGGCGGTATCAAGTATTCGGGCGATCTCGCCAAGGCCATCGCGGCGGGCGCCGATGTGGCGATGCTGGGTTCGCTCTTTGCGGGAACGGACGAAGCACCTGGCGAAGTGTTCCTGTATCAGGGCCGCTCCTACAAATCCTATCGCGGCATGGGATCCGTCGGCGCAATGGCGCGCGGCTCGGCCGATCGCTATTTCCAGCAGGACATCAAGGACGCGCTGAAGCTGGTTCCCGAAGGCATCGAAGGTCAGGTGCCGTACAAGGGACCGGTGCAGGCGGTAGTTCACCAGCTCGTCGGTGGCCTCAAGGCGGCGATGGGCTACACCGGCAACCGGACCATCGCGGAGATGCAGAAGAACTGCGAATTCTTCCGCATCACCAGTGCCGGCCTGCGCGAAAGCCACGTCCATGACGTGGTGATCACCCGCGAAGCGCCAAACTACCGACCGGGCATGTAGCTTGCGAGCTTCTGCGGCAGTTCAGCGATGACCCCCGGCGCGCGCGTCCAGGCGGCGATCGACATTCTCGAAGCGATTGCCGCCGGCGGCAGGGGGCCGGGCCGGACCGGGCTTGGCAGCGCGCCGGCCGATGCGACCGCCAACGGCTATTTCCGCAGCCGCCGCTATATCGGCTCCAAGGATCGCATTGCGATCAGCACGCTGGTCTATGCGGTGCTGCGCCGGCGCTCCCAACTCGACTGGTGGATCGGTTTCGTGCGCGAGGGCAACCAGCGCGGCGCCTTCGCGCCCAATCCAAGGCAGCGCGTGATCGCGGCGCTGGGTATTCTTGAGAACTGGCCGGGCGAGGAGATCGAACGGTCGTTCGACGGCAGCAAGTTCCGCCCCGATCAACTGTCGCCGGTGGAGCGGACGCAGGCCTATGCGCTTTCGGGCCGCACCATCGACCATCCCGAGCAGCCCGACGCCGTGCGCTACAACTGCCCGGACTGGCTGCTGCCCAGCTTGCGCGAGCGCTTCGGGCGCGACTATCGCGAGGAGCTGAAGGCGCTCAACGAGCCGGCGGAGCTCGACCTGAGGGTGAACGTGCTCAAGGGCACGCGGCAGCAGGCCGAGCAGTCGCTCTATCGGTCCGGTGTCAAAACGCATCACAGCGCACTCTCGCCGCATGGCCTGCGCGTCGAGGGTCGTCCCAATCTGCCGGTGACCGAGGCGTTCAAGGACGGTCTGGTCGAGATCCAGGACGAGGGCTCGCAACTCGCCGCCCTTCTGGTCGGCGCGGAACCCGGCATGCGCGTGTGCGATTTCTGCGCCGGGGCCGCCGGCAAGACGCTGGCGATTGCCGCGTCGATGGGTAATAGGGGACACATCGTCGCTTGCGATGTGTCGGGGCCGCGCCTTGAAGCGGCGGGTAAGCGGCTGCGCCGCGCCGGTGTTCACAATGTCGAGCGCCGCCAGCTGGAGAGCGAGCGCGACGGCTGGGTGAAGAAGCAGGCCGGCAAGTTCGACCGCGTGCTGATCGATGCGCCATGCTCAGGGACTGGCACGTGGCGGCGCAATCCCGATGCGCGCTGGCTGCTGACCCCGCAGGACATCCAGGAACTGCGGCAGGTGCAGGTGCAGATTCTGGCCAGCGCCGCGCGGCTGGTGAAGCCGGGCGGTCGGCTGATCTATGTCACCTGTTCGGTCCTCCCGGAGGAAAACGACCGCCAGGCGGAAGCCTTCGCCGCCGTCCAGCCGGAGTTCGCGCTGGTGGCGATGCCGCGGGTGTGGAAGCAAGCCCTTGGAACGGATTGCCCATCCGAGGGGCCGTATCTGCGCCTGTCGCCCGGGCAGCATGGGACGGATGGGTTCTTCGTCGCCGTCTTCGAACGCGCTACAGTGCCTGAAAAGGGGAGCACTGATGAAGCGGCTGCTGATCCTTCTGGCGATACCGGTCCTGGCCCTGCTGAGCCCGACACAGGCGAAGGCGGTTCCGGTCGATCTTGAGCTGGTGCTGGCGGTCGACGTCTCGCGCAGCGTCGATCCCGACGAGGCGAAGCTGCAGCGCGAAGGCTATATCGCGGCGCTGACCCACCAGCGGGTGCTGCAGGCCATCGCCTCCGGTCCCAACCGCCGCATCGCCGTCACCTATTTCGAATGGGCCGGCGTCAATTCGCAGCGCATCGTCGTGCCGTGGACTTTGATCGACGGCGATGCGAGCGCCGGCGATTTCGTCGAGCAGGTCGCCGCCGCCAACTATGTCTTCTGGAACTGGACATCGATCAGCGGCGCCATCGATATGGGGATGGCGATGTTCGATACGAACCGCTTCGAGGGCACGCGCCGCGTCATCGACATCTCCGGCGACGGCCGCAACAACCAGGGTCGCCCGGCGGAGCTGGCGCGCGACGACGCGGTGGCGAAGGGCATCACCATCAACGGCCTGCCGATCGTCAACGACCGCACCAATTTCGGCCGCATGCCGGAATACGATCTCGAAGCCTATTACCGCGACTCCGTGATCGGCGGGCAGGGCGCGTTCCTGGTGGTGGCGCAAGATTTCGATTCCTTCGCCGGCGCCATTCTGTCGAAGCTGATCCGCGAGATTGCCGGCGAATTTAATGAGCAATTCGCCACGCGATGAGTTGACGCGAAAAGCGTCGTTTTCCTAGCTCCTAAGAACAAAACCTCATCCTGAGGAGGCGCGCAGCGCCGTCTCGAAGGATGGCGACACTCTCATCCGATTGACGTGCGGCCACCCTTCGAGACGCCCGCTGGCGCGGGCTCCTCAGGGTGAGGTTTGAGTTTAATGGCGCGCTGCAACTTCCGGATCGGACTCGCCATCCACGCGAATCGTGTTAGGGTAAGTGCATGGCAACGGCGACCATCGGACTTGCTACCGAACGGGCTGCTGCAGGTATCGCACAAACCTACGTCGATACTTGGCGATCCGCCTACGCCGGCCTTCTCCCTGACCGTGTTCTTCTCGGCATGTCGTACGAACGGCAGACCCGCGAATGGTCATGGGTGATCCGCAACCGCGCGCAGGCGCAGCCGGTCATCGTCGCCGCGACCGCCAAAACGGGTATCGTCGGCTTCACCAGCTTCGGCCTCAGCCGCATCACCGACCGCCCGGCCTCAGGGCCGTATGCCAGCCAGGGCGACAGCAATGTCGGTGAGATCTTCACCCTCTATGTCCGGCCCGAATTCCAGGAATCCGGCATCGGCCGCCGCCTCTTGGCTGCTTCCTTTGCCGCCATGCAGGAGCGCGGCTACGAGCGCAGCTTCCTGTGGGTGCTGCGCGACAACCCCTCCCGCCATTTCTACGAGCGGATGGGCGGGCAGGTGATCGCCGAGCGGCGCGAGCGGCTGTGGGGTTGCCTGCTGGATGAAACCGCGTATGGTTGGCCCGATCTGACGGCGGCCGTCGACCGGCTAGGCTCCATCGAGACCGGCTAAAAGCCGGTCTCTTTCATTAACGTTCTGATTTTTTAAGCGGTGTCCGTGACCGATACGATTCTTATTCTCGATTTTGGCAGCCAGGTAACCCAGCTGATCGCACGGCGCGTCCGCGAGAGCGGCGTCTATTGCGAGGTGCATCCCTTCAACAAGGGCGCCGAGGCGCTCATGAGGCTCAAGCCGAAGGGCATCATCTTCTCCGGCGGCCCGGCCTCGGTCCTCGAAGGGACAAGCAGTCCGCGGGCTCCCGACGAGGCGTTCAAATCGGGACTGCCGATCCTGGGCATCTGCTATGGCCAGCAGACGCTGGTGGCGCAGCTCGGCGGCAAGGTCGAAAGCTCCGACCACCGCGAGTTCGGCCGCGCCTTCATCGAGATCAAGGACGACTGCAAACTGTTCGAAGGCCTGTGGCCCAAAGGCAGCCGCGAGCAGGTGTGGATGAGCCACGGCGACCGTGTCGTGGCGCTGCCCGACGGCTTCCGCCGCGTCGCGGTCAGCGACGGCGCGCCCTTCGCTGTCATCGCCGACGACGAGCGCAAATATTACGGCGTGATGTTCCACCCCGAAGTCGTGCACACGCCGCAGGGGGCCGCGCTGATCCGCAACTTCACGCATCACGTGGTCGGCTGCAAAGGCGAGTGGACGATGGCCGCCTTCCGCAAACAGGAAGTCGAGCGCATCCGCAAGCAGGTCGGCAAGGGCAAGGTGATCTGCGGGCTATCCGGGGGCGTCGACTCATCGGTGGCCGCCGTGCTCATCCACGAAGCCATCGGCGACCAGCTCACCTGCATCTTTGTCGATCACGGCCTGCTGCGCGAGGCCGAGGCGGAGCAGGTGGTGGAGCTGTTCCGCAATCACTACAACATCCCGCTGGTGCATCGCGACGCGAGCCAGATGTTCCTCGGCAACCTCGCCGGGGTCAGCGACCCTGAAACCAAGCGCAAGATCATCGGCGCCACCTTCATCGACGTGTTCGACGAAGAAGCGGGCAAGATCGGCGGCGCGCAGTTCCTGGCGCAGGGCACGCTCTATCCCGATGTGATTGAGTCGGTGTCGTTCACCGGCGGCCCCAGCGTCACCATCAAGTCGCATCACAATGTCGGCGGCCTGCCGGAGAAGATGAACCTCAAGCTCGTGGAGCCTCTCCGAGAACTCTTCAAGGACGAGGTGAGGGCGCTCGGCCGCGAACTCGGCCTGCCCGAGAGCCTGGTCGGCCGCCATCCGTTCCCCGGCCCCGGCCTCGCCATCCGCATTCCGGGCGACATCACCGAAGACAAGCTGGCGATCCTGCGCAAGGCGGATGCCGTCTATCTCGAGGAGATCCGCCGCGCCGGTCTCTACGACGCGATCTGGCAGGCGTTTGCGGTGCTGCTGCCGGTGAAGACCGTCGGCGTGATGGGCGATGCGCGCTCCTACGACTTCGTCTGCGCGCTGCGCGCCGTCACCTCGACCGACGGCATGACCGCCGACTCATACGCCTTCAGCCACGAATTCCTGTCGGCCTGCGCGACCCGCATCATCAACGAGGTGCGGGGGATCAACCGCGTGGTTTACGACGTGACGTCGAAGCCGCCGGGGACGATTGAGTGGGAATAGGGCGAGTGGGCGTGATCCGGCTCCTTTCTCAGGCTATCGCGGACGAGCCCAACTGACGTCGCATTGTTCAGAATGAGGATCGGACTCAATCATGTTGCGTTTCAACTCCATTGTCCTTGCATCCGTTTTTCTTCTGATCTGCCCGGCATTTGCCGCAGAACCGCTTCAACCCGATCCACGGAATAGACCGGCGGACAATTCAGTTTCGCCTGGAGGGCGCCGGGCAACGGCCGACGAGACACAACCCGGCGGCGGCAGGGAAAGAATGAGAAAGAAGGACGTTCAGGCGGAGCAGTCGGACAACGGCCGGAAATTCCTGACTGCTGCGGAGCTTGAAGACCTCTTTCCCGATACGGAGATCACGCATGTGAACCCAAATAACAGTTCCAGCCGGGTGCGCATGTTTTTCCATGCAGATGGTCAACTGAGCGGTGCCGCCGTTACAAAGAAAACAAGCCCGATAACCGGCAAATGGTCTGTCACGCCGCGCGGAACGCTCTGTTTCTCAAGCGAGCAGCAAGGGCAGCAGTGTTTCTATCTTGAACGGCATGGTAAAGACGAGCTAGTTCGCTACAACCTTGCGCAAAAACCGATGCCCGGCATCAATTGGACGATCGCGAAATCCGGCCCTCGCGCGCATCTTGTGCCCCAATAATTTCGAGAGCGACCGTGGCGATAACTTTAGAATGGTGTCATTCGCCGTACAGGGAAATGATCGAGTGGGCATGATACCGTAGAAGCTTTTTCAAACCTTAACTGCGGAGGGAGCCGTTTACACCTCTGCATTCCCGGCGACATCACCGAAGACAAGCTGGCGATCCTGCGCAAGGCCGATGCGGTGTATCTGGAAGAGATCCGCCGGGCCGGTCTCTACGACGCGATCTGGCAGGCCTTCGCCGTGCTGCTGCCGGTGAAGTTCGTCGGCGTGATGGGCGATGCGCGCTCTTACGATTTCGTCTGCGCCTTGCGCGCCGTCACCTCGACCGACGGCATGACCGCAGACCCATACGCCTTCAGCCACGAATTCCTCTCTGCCTGCGCAACCCGTATCATCAACGAGGTGCGGGGGATCAACCGCGTGGATTACGACGTGACATCGAACCGCCCAGCACGATCGAATGAGAGTGAGGGGAAATAGGGCGCAGGCGCGGTCCTCCCGTGAT
The DNA here is from genome assembly GCA_965279355.1 of Alphaproteobacteria bacterium. GTDB lineage: Bacteria > Pseudomonadota > Alphaproteobacteria > CACIAM-22H2 > CACIAM-22H2. The sequence continues at coordinate 4,797,175 of OZ257155.1, forward strand.
CACCAGGATACGCCGGACCGGCCGGCACTCAACGTTTCCGTCACCACCTCGACCGGCTTGTTCTCCCATGGCCGGTTCAATCCAGACCAATGCCGGCGGCTGCGACGGCATCTGCCCTGATGGCATGCACCGTGCGGTCGCGATGCTCCGGCGGCGCATAGACGAGGGGGGGTGTTTGCTATGGCTGGCGTCAGTCGCGCCAGGCCGGCGCTGGGGCGGGACAACAGGAGGACAACGTAATGAAATTCGTTCATGCAGGCTTGGCGGCTGGTCTTTGTTTCTTCGCCGTCGCGCCGGGCGCGGCGCAGACGCCGCCCGCTGTCCAGCGCGGGATGGTGCTCGCGAACACGCAATGCGCACGGTGCCACTCTATCGACAAGGTCGGGCCGAGCCCGCTCGCAATCGCGCCACCGTTCCGCGACCTTCACAAGCGCTATCAGGTCGAAAATCTCGAAGAAGCCCTCGCCGAAGGGATTATGACGGGCCATCCGACCATGCCGGAATTCCGCTTCGAGCCGGATCAGATCGCCAACCTGATCGCGTTTCTCAAGTCCCTCGAATAGCGGAATTCCAGATCATGATCCGCTATGGATCGCTGATCCTGTTCCTCGTTCTCGTGCTGGGTGGCGGCCTTGCTCTGGGCGGCCTGACCATGCCGGGCGCGTGGTATGCCGGCCTCGCCAAACCGTCCTTCAATCCGCCCGCCTGGCTGTTCGGGCCGGTCTGGACGGCGCTCTATATCCTCATCGCCGTCGCCGGCTGGCGTGTCTGGCAGCGCGACCGCGCCGGCTGGCCGATGAAGCTGTGGTGGGCGCAGATGGCGTTGAACTTCCTGTGGACGCCCGTCTTTTTCGGCGCGCATCAGATCGGACTGGCATTCGTCGTCATCCTGCTGATGGTCGCCGCCATTCTCGCCTTCATCGCCACCGCGTGGCGGCAGGATCGCGTGGCGGCCTGGCTGTTCGTTCCCTATGCCGCCTGGGTGGCCTTCGCCGCGGTGCTGAACTTCTCGATCTGGATTTTGAACTGAGGTGCGGCAGGGGCGAAACCGTCGACGTGGCACCGGCGTAAGAACCAATCCCGTTCTGGATCGTTGTCATGGGGCCCGATTTCAGCAGGCCCATTTCAGCAGGACGGATCCATGGACATCACCCAGCTTATTCTCGACGACCACCAGGAGCAGCGGCGGCTCTTTGCCGTTCTCGAGCAGATCGGGGATGACGACACCGAGGCTCTGGAAGCGGTGTGGGGCCGGCTGTCGACGTTCCTTGAGGTGCATGCCAAGGCCGAAGAGGATTTCTTCTATCCGGCCCTTCTGTCGCATGGGCAGGGGGCGGGCGGAAAACCGAGCGCCAAGGCCGAGACGATTCATGCCATCAAGGATCACAACGAGATCCGCGATGCGATCCGGAAGGTCGCGGATCACAGGATCGGCAGCGCGGCGTGGCGCCAGGCCGTGACGCAGGCCAATGAGGCGAACAGCGATCACATGGCCGAAGAGGAACGCGAAGGCCTGACCGATTTCCGGATTAACGCCGATCTGCAGCGCCGGCACGACCTCGCGGTGCAGTTCGCCGTGTTCGAGGCGAATCACATCAACGGCGTGAAGGTCCGCGACATCGATCCCGGCACCTACGTCGCCCGGCACGCCGGCCCGGCCCATCTGACGGCCGCCGCCACGCGAGGCCCAAAGTGGGAATGATCCCCTAGCTTTTTCAAAACCTTGACTGGCGGCTGGAGCCGTTTACACCTCTCCCGCGGCTTTACAACGGTCGGGCGTTACCGCCTGAAAACCAGGGTTTGGGGAGTACCATGAAAGGCAAGATCGCACTCGAAGAGCATTGGAGCCTGCCGGAGACCATCGAGGATTCGCGCGGCTTCGTCGGCGGCTCGGCGGACTGGAGCCGGTTCGAGCGGCAGATTCTCGATCTCGGCGACGAGCGCGTCTCCGAGATGGAGAAGAACGGCATCGATCACCAGATCGTGTCGCTCAACTCGCCCGCTGTACAGGCGGTGGTCAGCACGAACGAGGCGATCGACCTTGCCCATCGCGCCAACGACACGATGGCCAAGCTGATCAACAAGAACCGCAAGCGGTTCTCCGGCTTCGCGGCCCTGCCGATGCAGGACCCCAAGGCGGCGGCCAACGAGCTGGAACGCTGCGTGAAGGAATACGGCTTCGTCGGCGCGCTGGTGAACAGCTTCACCCAGAAGGACAGGGCGGACACCGCCCTCTATTACGACCTGCCGGAATTCCGCCCCTTCTGGAAGAAGTGCTCGGAGCTGGATGTGCCGTTCTACATCCATCCGCGCTCGCCGCTGCTGAGCAAGGCGCCGGAATATGAGGGCCATCCCTGGCTGATGAGCTCGCCCTGGGGCTTCGCCGCCGATACGGCGGTGCATTCGCTGCGCCTGTGCGGGTCCGGCCTGTTCAAGGAATACCCGAACCTCAAGGTCGTCATCGGGCACATGGGCGAGGGCATTCCCTTCTTCCTGTGGCGCATCGATGCGCGCATGCGCTTCTCGCCGCGCGGCTACAAGGGCGGCGACTTCCTGGGCGAGACCTTCATCAAGCATTTCTGGATCACGACCTCAGGCAATTTCTGCACGCCGTCGTTCCAGTGCGCGCTGTCGATGGTCGGCATCGACAAGGTGCTGTTCTCGGCGGACTACCCGTTCGAGAGCAACAAGGACGCCGCCGAGTGGTTCGACGGTCTGGAGATCGCCGCCGCCGACAAGGAAAAGATCGGCCGCACCAACGCGATCAATCTGTTCAAGCTCAAGGTCTGACCTAAGACCCGCGCGCGGTCGCTGCCCGGTGCGGGTGGCGACCGCGCGTTTTTCATTTTTTCGCCGGAGTATTCCCGTGGCCGATCTGTCCGCTTTCCCGATCACCAAACGCTGGCCGGCGCAGCATCCCGACCGGCTGCAGCTCTATTCGCTGCCGACGCCCAACGGCGTGAAGGTCTCCATCATGCTGGAGGAGATCGGGCTGCCGTATGAGCCGCACGCGATCAACATCATGAAGAACGAGACGTTCACGCCGGAGTTTGAGTCGCTGAACCCGAACGGCAAGATCCCGGCGATCATCGATCCCGACGGTCCCGGCGGCAAGCCGATGGGCCTGTTTGAATCCGGCGCCATTCTCGTCTATCTCGCCAAAAAAACCGGCCAACTGATTCCCGCCGACGAGGCTCGCGCCTGGGCGACCATCCAGTGGGTGTTCTTCCAGATGGGCGGCATCGGCCCGATCTTCGGCCAGGTCGGCTTCTTCCATAAATTCGCCGGCAAGGATATCGAGGACAAGCGCCCGCTGCAGCGCTACGTGACTGAGTCCAAGCGCGTGCTCAACGTGCTGGAGGCGCAGCTCACCGGCAAGACGTGGATCATGGGCGACGACTACACCATCGCCGACATCGCGATGTTCGGCTGGATCCGCACCCTGACCGGCTTCTACGGCGCCGGCGACCTCGTCGAATACGGCAAGCTGAAGCATGTGCCGGCGTGGTTCGAACGCGGCATGGCGCGGCCGGCAGTGCAGCGCGGGCTGGAGATTCCCAAGCGGCCCGCCTGACGCAACCAAAGCTGCCTTCTCCCATTGTCATGGCCGGGCTTGACCCGGCCATCCACGTGGTCGATTCAGGTCTACGGCCTGCCACGCTCGACCAGCGGCTCGACGTGGATGGCCGCAACAAGTACGGCCATGACGGAAAAAAGTGAAAGACATCGGCAAGGCCCATGATCCGTCTCGATAACATCAGCAAGCAGAACGGCCACCAGATCCTCTTCATCGATGCGTCGATGGGCATCCAGAAGGGGGAGAAGGTGGGGCTGGTCGGGCCCAACGGCGCCGGCAAGACGACGATCTTCCGCATGATGGCGGGGCAGGAGAAGCCCGACGACGGCCAGGTGTCGATCGATCCCGGCACGACCATCGGCTATTTCAGCCAGGATGTCGGCGAGATGTCGGGGCAGAGCGCCGTCGCCGCGGTGATGGACGGCATCGGCCCGGTGAGCGCGCTGGCCGCCGAGATGGCGAAGCTCGAAGCGGCGATGGTCGATCCGGACCAGGCCGACGACATGGAAGCCAATATCGAGCGCTATGGCGAAGTGCAGGCGCGGTTCCAGGAACTCGACGGCTATGCGCTGGAGGCGCGGGCGCGCGAGGTGCTCGCCGGCCTGAGCTTCAGCCAGGAGCGCATGGACGGCGATGTCGGAATGCTGTCGGGCGGCTGGAAGATGCGCGTGGCGCTCGCCCGCATCCTCCTGATGCGGCCCGCGGCCATGCTGCTGGACGAGCCCAGCAACCATCTCGACCTCGAAAGCCTGATCTGGCTGGAAGCGTTCCTCAAGGGCTATGACGGCGCGCTCCTGATGACCTCGCACGATCGCGAGTTCATGAACCGCATCGTGAACAAGATCGTCGAGATCGACGGCGGTTCGCTCACCACCTATTCGGGCAACTACGATTTCTACGACCAGCAGCGCGCGATGAACGAGAAGCAGCGCCAGGCGCAGTTCGAGCGCCAGCAGGCGATGCTCGCCAAGGAGATCAAGTTCATCGAGCGCTTCAAGGCGCGCGCCTCGCACGCCGCACAGGTGCAGAGCCGGGTGAAGAAGCTGGACAAGATCGAACGGGTGGAACCGCCGCGGCGGCGGCAGTCCGTGCAGTTCGAATTCCGCGCACCCCCGCGTTCCGGCGATGACGTCGCCAGCTTCAAAAACGTCCATAAAGCCTATGGCAGCCACGCGATCTACACCGGCCTCGATTTCAATGTGCGGCGCATGGAACGCTGGTGCATCCTGGGCGCCAACGGCGCCGGCAAATCCACCTTGCTGAAGCTGGTGGCGGATGAAACCAAGCCGGATGCGGGCACGGTGACGGTCGGCAGCAGCGTGAAGATGGGCTATTTCGCCCAGCACGCGATGGACCTGCTGGACGGCGACGAGACGGTGTTCGAGACGCTGGATAACGCATTCCCGCGCGCCGGGCAGGGGCCGCTGCGCACGCTGGCGGGATGCTTCGGCTTCTCCGGCGACGATGTCGAGAAGACCTGCCGCGTTCTGTCGGGCGGCGAGAAGGCGCGGCTGGTCATGGCCATGATGCTGTTCGACCCGCCGAACTTCCTGGTCCTCGACGAGCCGACGAACCATCTGGATATGGCGACCAAGGAAATGCTGGTCGCGGCCCTCAAGGAATTCGAAGGCACCATGCTGTTCGTCTCGCACGACCGCCACTTCCTGGCCCAGCTCTCCAACCGCGTGCTGGAACTGACGCCGGAGGGCGTGCATCAGTTCAGCGGCGGGTACACGGAGTATGTGACGCGGACGGGGCAGGAAGCGCCGGGGCTGCATCCGGGCGGGTAGGAGGCGCGGTCCGCGTGTGTGTGGCGGCAGCTGCAGTGATGGTTGTTTAAAAAAATGGTGTCATTCCAGCGAAAGCTGGGACCCAGCCGTTGGGTGGTTGCCACGAGGACGTTCCGGGTGACTGCGAGAGATCGGGTGACTTGGGACCCGGCGGTAGCCTGGGTGAAATGCTAATCCAACCCCATGCCGGCCCGCGCGAGATTAAAATTCGACTGCTGTCCAAGATGGGGAGTGAGGATCGATCGCATACCTAGCGCGCGCTTCTCATATTCCAAGGCAGCGCAAATGCCTTGATCAGACCCAGTTCGAGCCCAGCGCTGCCGTGGACCGGCAATCCATTCCAGCGATGATCTTCCGGGATGGCAGTATGAATTTCGATTTTTGAATGCAGTTCTAGTTCAGACCGCAATAACCCATTTATTCTCAAGCTGGTCCGCTGAGTGCTTCCAGGTTTTTTATAGAAATAGATACGCTTAGCTAGGCCCATGGTGGCTACGCCGACGTACATCACTCGGCCAGCTATGGAGAACGTATATACCCCCACCTCTTTAGGGAGTGGTCGATCGACACCAAGGATTCCATCAGTCAGGCCCCACGTTCCGCTATGGGCGAAGCCGGCATTTACCAGGATTTCGATGGTCAGGGGTGGCTTCTCTGGAGGGGGCAGCGTTCCTGCAACAGTGCTGGATCGCGGAAGCGCATCGGAGCGTTTGAGAACCTGATAGGCGTGCTGATAACGAATGCCCAGCTCACGAGCGATGTTTGCCGTTTCCATGCCCTTTGCGGCGAGAGCCCTTATTTGATCGGCTTTCGTCACTGCAATCTCCGTTAACGTTTGCAATCTGGACGTGCCTTAAGAGAGAAAGTTATTCTTCCATAGCAGGTATCCGTTAGGGGGTGCTATGGCGGTTGAGCGGATTCATCTTCGAAAGTTGTTAAAGCTATTATTTCTAGGTCCGCGCGAACTTCAGTCGGCGCTTCGAACTGACATTCGAGAGGATATAGCAAGGGAAGCGGGGCGCGACTCCGGCGGGGGTGATTTCTACGCACCGTTTTGGGCAGACGCCAGAGAACATGTCTTTGGTCGTGGGGATCTGCACGATCTGGTTCAGCAGCGAATAGATGCAAACCCGGAAAGCAGAACGAATTTATATCCGCTTTTACGGGATGGGTTTCTCGTGTGGTGGAATGAGCGCCGGCGTTGGACCAATCAGCCATTTCACGAAGGGCGGTGGCTGAGGGCGGATTTTGATTTTCCCGGCCTGGACGCGGTCGTAAAGGTAACGAGCATCTTATCGGTGACGGATGCTCTTGGTGCTGAGCGCCTTGTCTATCCATATTTTTCACCCGAGCCACTCCTCTCAGAGGAAGCTGCGAGATTGGGTCTTTGGTTGCTCTCAGCAGCATTGCCGGCCGTCTCTGCTAATGAGTTTAGAATCCTTGATGTGATTAGAGGGCGGACCTTTTCATTTGATCGTACGCCACTACAAGGTGACGAGGAGGAAAACCTCCGGCGCCAATACGTCGAACTAATACGGCTGCGAGATGAATTGCGGCGAGAGTACGATTAATGAGCGGCGTGTAACGGTTGTCTATTGTGGGAGGGGCAATGAAGATTGTTCTTGGTGGTAAATTTGAATCCAGTTTGATCCGCAACATAGATAGCGTGATACAGCCAGATCGAAACGTATCTACTCACAGCTATTACGTAGGTTTAAATCGTTACGTAGCTAAAAGTTATTTTGAGCGGGCCGCCACGTTTGTGGCGCTAGCCGATAGCACTTTGGTTCCGGAGGTTGATTGGAACTACCCGTATCGCCGCGACTATAGGGGCTCGTTGGCGGAACTTGATTTTGGAATCGAACGAGATAAGACCGAAATCAGAGAGTGGGATTATGACACTCGGAAGTTTGTTGGTATTTTACTTAAGAATAGGGTTTTGTCTTCGGGGTCTTGGCTGCATGTTTCGGGCTTATCTCTGATTCATTATGATGCTGAATCCCGTAAGCAGTTAACGCAACAATCGCCTCAGCTTCGTTCTTCTATCGCAGAGCACTATTTGTGTCGCCTGTTCTTGCAGTTGAATGTTGCGAGACATACCGGCGCGTTTGCCGTGTTAAGTGAAGAAGATTTGGCTATTCTTCAAGAGGTTGTGGATTTTGTGTCATCGCGAAAGCTGCCGACACCCTTTGATTTGCCTGCTCTCGAAGGTAGGTTGATTGATCCTGATAAATTTGGTGATGGTATTCTTAATTTTGATCCCCCAGACATGCATGCGTTGGCTGCTGTTCGTGCAGATTCTGAAGTAATTAAATACAAGAAGAAAGTTTCTGCTCTGCTAGCTGAGGCGCCAAATCACGAGCGAGAACAAAAGCTATTGAGTGCTCTGGTGGAAGCTCATGAGCGAAGCGTTTCTGGGCGAAAGGCTGAAAAAGTTATCGAGACGGCTGGTTGGGTGCTAAGGCCGCTTCATTATATTCCCGGCGTCGATGCCATGCTTGCTGTAGCCGAAGATGCAAAGGATTTAGGGATGAAGTGGTTTAACAGAGGAGTTTCAAATTCAGAATGGCATCTCTTGGGTGTGAGAATGAAGGATGTTGCAGTGCGAGATTATTTAAGCCGAAAAGCTAACCTCATAACTTGATCACCGATAGTCCGTGATGTGGCATCTGAGCCACCGAGGTCGAAGGGCGGGATAGCTTGACGAATTTTCTATTTCTCAAGGGCGGCAGTCCGAAATGAAGAGGCGCCGGCATTACGAATACGATCTGGTTTTGTCATTTGCTGGTGAGGACCGGAAGGTTGTCGAGCGAATATATAAAATCCTGATGCGCGAAAAAATTCGCGTCTTCTATGACAAAGCAGAGCAGGCGTCGCTTTGGGGTAAGGACCTCTATCAGCATTTGCAGTCGGTCTACAGAGACAGAGCTCGCTTTTGCGTGGTTTTTATTTCGAAGAATTACGTCAAGAAGCGCTGGACTAAGCATGAATTAAAGCAAGCGCAAGCTCGGGCATTCAATGAAAGCATTGAATATATTTTGCCTATTCGCTTGGATAGCACCGAGGTGCCGGGCCTCAACATGACAACGGGATATGTTGAGCTTGGTAGAGGTGATGTGTCATCTGTGGTGGCATTGCTTCTGGACAAGTTGGGGCGGAAGAAAATGGAGGCGGATGATGTTGACCGTCTTGGCTGGAACGGGAAGTACGTGACGTTCAATGGGGCCTCTATGGTTTCATACTGGCCAAAGCAAATTCGAAAGGCACAAAAAGTTCCGTCACTGCAGATTGTTAAGACGCTTGATAGGGTCAGATATGGAGAAGAAAAACGTAGCAGGAATGCAGATGCGCACCCTTGTGGTGATTGTGGCGTGATCAAAGGGCAGTTTCACGTTTTGAGTTGTGATGTGGAGCAATGTCCGGCCTGTGGTTGGCAATTGCTTTCTTGCGGCTGCGATTTCGTTGAAAAAATTTGAGCGCTTCGTTCGGGCGCAGCATTTTCGGAAAAAAGCGATCGACTGCGCCGACTATTCGTCCGATGAGTCTGGGGCGCGGCTTTCGCCGGGATGACAGCAGGGAGTAGGGTGGCGACAGAGACGCAAACGAACGTAGGTATACACACGGATGGCGCCCGTAAAAATCGATCCCGCCAAGGTCCGCACCTTCAAGGACGCCGCGAGCTTCTACACATGGCTCGGCAAGCATCACGACAAGGCGGATGAGGTCTGGATCAAGATCCACAAGAAGGATTCCGGGCTCAAGTCGATCACGCGCAGGGAGGCGATCGATGTCGTGCTGTGCTGGGGCTGGATCGACGGCATCGGCAAGGGGCTCGATGAGCGGAGCTTCCTGCAGCGTTATTCGCCGCGCCGGAAAAAGAGCGTGTGGAGCCAGATCAATGTCGCCAACGTCGCGCGGCTGATCGCTGAAAAGCGGATGACCGCGCACGGCCTCGCGCATGTCGAGGCGGCGAAGGCCGACGGGCGCTGGGACCGCGCCTATGGCAGCGGCAGGGACCTGAAGATCCCGGCCGATCTCCAGGCCGCCATCGACGCCGATCCCGCCGCCCGCGCCATGCTGGCGACCTTGAGCGAACAGAACCGCTTCGCCCTGGCGTTCCGCATGCACCACATCAAGACCGAAGCCGGCCGGAAGAAGCGTATTCAGGCGTTTGTGGAGATGCTCGGGCGGGGGGAGACGGTTTTTCCGCAGCGGAAGAAGTGAGCGCGCAGGTAACTGCGTTACGCCAAAACGAGTTGTCACCAAAACCAAGTTGTCATCCCAGCGAAAGCTGGGACCCAGCCGTTGGGTGGTCACCGGGAGGACGTTCCAGGGTGACTGTGTAGAGATCGGGTTACATGGGCCCCAGCTTTCGCTGGGGTGACAATTGAGGATGACAACTAAGATAAGGGGGCACATTTAATGGATGGGGCGACGATAGAGAAAACCGGACGACGATTGGGGAAATCACCGCGGCGGCCACTCTCAGCCGCTAGCTGTCCCCACCTGCGAAACGAAGCGGACCGCCGCTCCCGCGAGCCATTCGCGCGTCCGGCGAGGGAACCGGGTTCCGAAGACCCAGGACCGCTTCTCCATCCAGCGTGGCATGGCAGGGCATGCCCGATAGCGCCATGACGGTGGGAGCGACGTCGAACGAGGAACGAAGCCCGTAATTGCCCGCCGCAATGCCCGCGCCCTTGACGTACAGGGCGCCATATCCGCCGCTATGGCCACCCATGCGGCGTAGCGGCGCGGGTCCGATATCGCCATAAACGGGATGACGAAAGCCAATCGGGCTTCCGTTCCAGAGAACCGAGATATCGGCGCGACTGTTCGGCATCTGCGTCGGATCGTCGCCCGTTGCCCGGGCGATTTCCCGCACGACCGGCTGGCCGGTCTTCAGGTCCACGCAATTGCGCAACGCTTCATCGATCCGATCGAGCGTGGCGCGATATCGGCTCAAAGGGACCCGGCCATTCTTCTCACGACCCTGGAGGTTGACGCGAACGCGCCCGTCGAAGTAGGCGGGTAAGGCAAAGGCGTCCATCTCGGCCCAATAGCGCGCATATTGCGAAGCGGGCATCCATTCCACGTCAAGGAAACTGTCCCGACCAGACGAAAGTCCGTTGGCCAGCGTCTGCGCCAGTTTTCGACCCAGAAGACCGCGCGCTGCCGTCCCGGCGGTCTGGCGCGCCCAGCGCAGCATTTGCGCTGAATCGATCCGCTGTTGCTCAGTGTGGTTCATTGCCTCACGGAGCACGTCGTTCCAGTTTTCGCCCGGCGCCAACATTGGAACGGGGCCTGCGCGCCAATCGGACCGCGGCTCGAAAAGCGGTCGGTCGAACTGCATCCGGTAAAGCAACTCCGGAAGCAGGAGCATGGTCGGCAAGTCGGTATCGTTGTCGCCCATACCGTGCATGGTGAACGCGACCAGCGTGACGTCCGGAAAACGCTTCGACAGGCGTTCAAGCTGATCGCTTATTGCCTCGTAGACGCTGATGAACGCCGCACGTGCCGGTGCAGCGCTGGGGATCTGCGCCAGATGATGGTTGGGGTCGAGCCCGTGATACAGCAACTCGACCGCATCGTGCGATTCCCCCATCCCGAGGACCGCGACGTCCCAATCGGGCGAATATTCGGTCAGCAGCCACTCGGCAATATCAGTGCGGCGTTTAACCGAAGCACAGAGCATGGCGCCCAGTTGCTCGGTCCGCTCGACACTGGGATAGACCATCGTGTTCAGAAGCAACGGATCCGGCGCAGGACCGAAGCGACGCTCGATGTCAGCGAACAGGTTCGCAGGTCTGGAGAAGCGCCGTACGCCGGGGTCATGGCCACCCCACCCAACCGCGCCGAGCCCATTGGGCAGCGTCTTGAGGTCGAAGTAAGGGGCGTCGAAAACGACGCAACGGGCATCGGTGCCCGCCAGGAACGGCCGTTCGGTCGCAAAGGATTGCGTTACGCGGAAGGATCGGGGGTCGAATGAGATGACCGACCATTTGTCGGACGAGGCCGGCGTGCGGCCGGATGAAAAATGCTCCCACGTCAGCCCGGTGTAGCGGGCGCGGCCATCGCGGCCGTGCTCCAGTTTGAAGCGGGCACTGTCCGCCTTGATGCGGGCCAGCCCCGGCAATCGTCCACTGGAGATCAGGCTTTCGCTCAACGCATCGTCGAAGGCGTCGAGACAAATGCACAGCACGCGCCGGTTCATTCGTTTCCTGTTTCGGCCCGCGCAAAAAAGCGAGCCCGCTTACCAACTATACGAGGCACGGGGCAGGTATTCCCGTGCGTTATGTATGGGTTGCGGCGCTTATCATTGTCACAGCCGTGCGCATCGTCGCGTGGCATGCCTGAACAGTGCAGGGGGGGAGACGATCTATCCGCCTTCGCCAAGGCTTCGGCGGACAAGTCCGCAGAAGAAGAGATAGCGGCGCATCAAAAATTATCTGTCATCCCAGCGAAAGCTGGGACCCATGTAACCCAATCTCTACGTAGCGGCGCCGGAACGTCCTCCCGGTGACCACCCAACGGCTGGGTCCCAGCTTTCGCTGGGATGACAATGGGGAGTCGGATGACAGCAGGAGCAAAATAATTTGTGGGTCAGAGTCGGCACCCACACCCCCCATTCGTCGTTCCAGTAACGCAAACCGAAGGAGACGACCAATGCGGGTCATGGTGCTGGTGAAGGCGACGGAGGACAGCGAAAAGGGCATTGATCTCCGCGCCCCGGAAACGCAGGCGTTGATGGCGGCGATGGGCCGGTTCAATGACGAGCTGATCAAGGCCGGCGTCCTGCGCGACGGTGACGGGCTCAAGCCGTCCTCCGCCGGCAAGCGGGTGGCGTTCGACGGGCCCGGCCGCACCGTCATCGACGGGCCGTTCGCCCATCCGCGCGAGCTGGTCGCCGGCTTCTGGCTGTGGACCGTCAAGGACATGGACGAGGCCGTCGCCTGGGCCAAACGCTGCCCCAATCCCATGCCGGGGCCGAGCGAGATCGAGATCCGGCCGATGTATGAGGCGGAGGACTGGCAGTAGTCGGTTGAAGTTGAGGCGGCTGCGCCGCCGCTCATCTTCCGCTGTTATTAAAAACTATTGTCATCCCAGCGAAAGCTGGGACCCAGCCGTTGGGTGGTCACCGGGAGGACGTTCCGGCGTAACTGCGTAGAGAGCGGGTTACATGGGCCCCACAGTTGCGCCGGTCGCCGGCCTTCAGGCCGCCGACGCGCCAAGAAGGGGGCGCTGGGGTGACAATTAGGGGTGGGGTGACAACCGGGGTGTGTGACAACAGGGGTAAGAGACAACGGAGGTAAGCGGCGACAGGCCGGGCGACTAGACAAATTGTCTATGATTTTCAAAAACACGGTGAATCTGAGCGAACTGAGCGAACTTGGGAATTCGGTCAGCCGCAGGCGCGCTCGAGCCGGTCCTTCAGGGCCGTGAAAAGCTCCGCCGCGAACCGCCGCTGCTGCCAGCGGATCAGCGCCGTGAGCGGATGGCCGTCCTCCTCGACCACGGTGCAGGTCACCGCGGTCTGCTCGTCGGCGACCTCGGACAGCGTGTAGCTGACGCGCAGGGTGGCGCCGATGCCGAACCGGCTGGCGGTCACCAGGGTGGTGAAGGAGTCCATCGGCGAGATGTCGGCGACCGCGACCTTCAGCCTGACCGGCACCGTGAGGAACAGCGCCCTGAAGTTCAGGACCGCGACCAGCGTCGTCTCGTTGATAAACTCCATCTGCTCGATGGGCATGCTCTGGATGACGTTGCCGGCCAGCACGTCCCAGACCCGCGCCTGCGACGCGGCGATGATGCACTGGTGGCGCGCGAGGACCGGCTTCTGATCGGACGCCATCGCTCTAGGACCGGGGCGCTTCCGCCGCCGCGTTCGCGCCGGCGATGCGGCCGACCGCCAGCGCCTCGCCGACATTGCCGCCGCCGCAATAGAAATGCCCCCACAGCGAGCCGAGCTCGCCCGCCGAATAGAGCCGCGCGATCGGCTTGCCATCGGTATCGACCACGCGCGCCTTCGCATCGCGGCGCGGGCCGCCCATGGTGTTGACGATGCGCGGCCACAGCTCGACGGCGTAGTAGGGCGGAGTCAGAAGACCCTGCAGCGTGTCCCTGGAGCGGTGGAAGTCGCTGTCGTTGCCGCTCTTGCAGTGTTCGTTATAGCGGGCGATGGATTTTTCCAGCACCGCCGGATCCATCCCGATCTTTTGCGCCAGCTCGCCGACCGTCCGGCCTTCCTTGATCCAGCCCTTGGCGATCTCGGCGGAATTGTCGGCGCTCCATTTATAGGTGAGGCCGTAGCCGGAGCCGAAGAAGGCGAGGGAGCCCTTGCGCAGCGTGTCGCGGTCGCAGATGCCGTAGATCGGCAGCGTGGGAAAGCCGGGGCTCTTGGGATCGCTCACCGACACCGCCTGCCACGCGAAATGGATTTCCCATCCCGTCTCGTTGGCAAACCGCTTGCCGACCTTGTTGACATAGATGAAGCCGGGTGCGGCGTAGGAAATGCCGAACGGCGCCGTCCACGCCTCCGTCTTCACGCCGAACCCGCCGACGGTCACGCCCATATGCCACATCTGCGCGCCGAGCTTGCGCGTCATGGTGATGCCGTCGCCGGTGTTGCCGGGGTTGCCGATGCCGGGCATCGGCATGATGGGGAGATACTCTTCCTTCATCGCCTCGTTGAACTCGAACCCGCCGCAGCTGAGGATGACGCCGCGCCTGGCCTTGACGGTGATCTTGCGACCCTGATGCTCGGCGATCGCGCCGGTGACTTCGCCCCTGTCATTGGTTGTCAGGTCCCGCACCGGCGTGTCGGTGAAGACCCGGATCCCGCGTTTCTCGACATTGCCGGAGAGCAGCCGCCACAGGCGCTCGCCGTTCTTCTCGCCCTCCAGTTCCGGCGGGACCGTATGGTTCACCATCGCCGAGGCGCCGGGAAAATTCGGCCAGGACGGATGGGTGATCGTCGGGTAACGCACGTTCAGCATGTGCGTCGTCTTGTGCGTGCCGCCGAGGCTTTCGATCCACTTCTTGTTTTCAGCAGAGGCCGTGACAAACGCCTCGATCACCGCGCGGTCGGTGCGGCCGAGGCAGAGTGCCTCGATATGCTCAATCGCCTGCTGTTCCTTGCCTTCGGGCGGGCAGAACCAGGAACAGTTGCTGACCCGCGTATTGCCGCCGCCCTGCGGCATCTTCTCCAGCACGATGACGTCCGCGCCGCTGTCCTTCGCGGTGATCGCGGCAGACGCGCCAGCGCCGCCATAGCCGATGATCAGGACGTCGGTTTCGATCTCGTCGGCGGGACGGGGCTGTTCGCTCATCGTGGTCCGTGTCGTTAGCGGCGCTGGGTCGGAATGAAGGAGGTGTCGACGATGGCCTTGGCGTCGACGGTCTCGCTGACCATCTTGAGGTCCTGCCAGGTCTTGATCTGCATCGCGAGGTTCTCGACATCGATCTGGATCGCGGGGTCGGCATAGCCCAGCAGCTTGGCCATCTCGTGCGGGTCCTTGACCCGGATGCGCGGCTTCATGAGCTCCATCATCGCCTCATAGCCGGGGCCGGGGACGAAATTCCCCTGCGCATCGCGCTGGTTGAACACGCGGTTGTATTCCGCGGCGCCCTTCTGCAGGCCGCGCACTGCCTTCGCCACGATGTCCCGCTTGGTCTCGATCAGCTTCGGGTTGGTGTACATGCCGCTGAAGAGGAAAGTCTCGACCTCGCCGGCCCAGGCAATCGTCCTGCCCTGGCCGTCCGCCTCCAGCTGCGGGATCTGGCCGACATGCAGGATGGCCATGTCCGCCTGGCCGCCCAGCAGGGCCGCGAGCTGATTCGCAATCGTCTGGGTCTGCACCAGCCGGACCGACTCCTTGGGGTGGTTGTATTTCCGCATCGCCGCAAGGATCGTGTAATGCACCGCCGATCCGAACGTGGCGAGTGCCACGGAGCGGCCCGGCATATCGGCCAGTGTCCTGAGCCCGGACTCGTACGCCTTGTTGTTGACGAAATAGCCGTACTGCTTGAAGCCCGGCTGCTCCGTGCCGACGCCGGCGACGAGTTTGATGCCGCCGCGTCCCGCGAGATTGAACAGCGCCGCGCCGAAGGAGGAGACGCCGAAGTCGATGTCGCCGGAGACCACGGCCGAGGAGATGGAGGGCGCGTTCTGGAAGTCGACGATCTCGGCGTCGAGCCCTTCCTCGCGCATATAGCCCTTGTCGACGGCGACGAGGATGGGGGCGATGCCCGACAGCACGATGGTGCCGAACTTCACCTTGGGCATGGTCTGGGCCATGGCGCCGTCGCTCAGCAGAAGTGCAAAGGCGGTGAGAGCGATAAGTTTTTTCACGATGTCCTCCCAGTTCCTGTCGGTCGCCGTTCTTGCGGGCGTTTCGGTGGCCGTTATTGACGTTCGACAAGATAATCCCAACTGTGATTAATTGTCAAAACGGCGGACGGGTTGCCGGCGTGGGGCGGTTTCCGCTAAACCGGCGGTGCCGCGCGTCGGCTGAAAGTTTCGGCGAGGAAGGAAACGATCTTGGCTGGTGACAATCTCCAGGAAGAACAACTGAAGCGGCTGAACTTCCTCGTCCGGCGCATGCACCAGACGGCCGATGCGCTGTTTCTGGAGGAGGCGGGGGGCTTCGACATCACGCCGGTGCAGATGGCATCGCTGCGCGCCATCCAGGCCCGCCCCGGCGTCGATCAGCTGCGGCTCGCCCACGCGATCAAGCTGGACCGCAATACGATCGCCGGCGTGGTGCGGCGCCTGCAACAGAAGAAGCTCATCGTGCGCCGGCAGAATGCGAGCGATCGCCGCGCCAACCTTCTCTTCGTCACCCCGGCCGGGGAGAAGCTCCTGGCGGAACTCCTGCCCGCCGTCGACCGCGCGCAGAAGCGCATGCTTGGTCCGCTGAAAGCCGACGAGCGAAAGCTCCTGCTGGATCTAATCGTACGGGTGGTGAATCAGGATCTTGCGAAAACCCGGAACAGTCGGCCGGTTGCCGAAGTCCGGCGGCGCCGCAAGGCCGCCTGACTAGAAGTTGATCTTCACCGACGGCGTGCTCCGCTTGTGTTCGCCGTGATAGACCGCCTCGATGTTGTTGCCGTCGGGGTCCAGCAGGAACGCCGCGTAGTAGCCGGGATGGTAGGGGCGGTCGCCTGGCGCGCCGTTGTCCTTGCCACCGGCCTTCAGTCCGGCCTTGTGAAAGGCCTCGACCGTCGTCTTGTCCTTAGCCTGGAAGGCAAGGTGATGGCGGCCGGTCAGTTTCCCTTGCGCCGCCGCGCTGTCGGCGGTTGAGACGCACAACTCGTCGAACCAGAAGAAGTCTTTCTCCGAACCGCCGATCGGCACGTCCAGCACGGCAAAGACCGCGTCATAAAATTTCCGGCTTGCCGCCAGATCCTTCACGACAAGCTGGATGTGATCGATCAGCCGGCCGCGATGCAGTTCCATCGTTTCCATCAGGTGCCTCCTGTCGGGTGCAGGAGATCAACGCCGGTTACCCGGCACGGTTTCGTATCAGAGCGGATTTTGCTTTCCGGGATACCGCTGGACCTAAGTCATGGTTCGATTGCGCGTACGACCGGGGCATCGATCCCCCATGCCCCGGCCTTTATCGCGATCGCAACCCGTTACAGCTTCGCTTCCAGGATCAGATTGAAGGGCGTCTCCATCGCGCGGCGAAAGCGGGTGAAGCCGGCCTTGCGGAACACGTCGGCCAACCGTGTCTCGCCGGCCTGCGCGCCGAGCACCATATGCCCGCCTTCCGAGATCGCGTGCGCGACGCAGATCGTGGTCGATGCGGCATAGTAGAGGCGGGCGACCGGCGAGATGTTGTCCTCGACCCGGTCGTTGGCGAACGGCTCCACCAGCATCACCGTACCATTCGGGGCCAGTGCCTTTGCCGCATGTGTCGCCGCCGCCAGCGGATCGCCCATGTCGTGCAGGGCGTCGAAGAAACAGATCAGGTCGTAGCCTGCGGCAGGATAGTCGTCGGCGCGCGCCGGCGCGAAGAGCGCGCGGTCGCCAAGTCCTGCCATCTCCGCGTTCCGTTGCGCTTCGGCGACGGAGTCCGGATGGGTGTCGAACCCCGCGAAGCGCGAGGCCGGGAAGGCTTCCGCCATTAGCATTGTCGAATATCCGTGACCGCAGCCGATATCGGCGACCCGCGCGCCTTTCGTGAGCTTCGCGACCACGCCGTCGAGGGCCGGCAGCCATTGCGGAACAAGGCTGGCGCGATAGCCGTTGCGATAGAAGGCGGCGACGCCGCAGGCGAGGCGGCCGTCATGATCGCCCCACGGAATGCCGTTGCCGGTGCGGAACGCCGCGATCGCCTTGTCCTCATCCGCCCACATCGACGCCGGCACCGACCATGCCGTGGGGATGAAGGCCGGGCTGTTTTCGTCGGCCAGCACCAGGACCTGCTCGGGCGTCATCTCATAGGTGCCGCTGATCGCGTGATAGTCGAGATAGCCGCCGGCCACCTGCGAATTGAGCCACTCGCGAACATAGCGTTCCGCACATTGCGCCCGCTTGGCGAGATCGCGCGAGGTGAGGGGGCCGGCGCCGGCCATCGCCTTGTAGAGGCCGAGCCGGTTACCGATGCTGATCATCACGCCACCGTAGCCGGCCGAGATATCGGCAATGGCGCGACCGACAAGCGCATCGAGCTTCGCGCTGTCGAGGGGGTTACGTGGGCTTTCCATGTTCATGGCATGTCTCCTATTCCGAACCCCGGAAGCGTCCGGGCGATGACGGGACCATCGCAGCCGGGGCACGTCTGCGGCAGAGCCGGGCTGTCCAAAATCGGGCCATTTGTGCCAGTGTCCGTCGATTGCCGCTCCCGACAGGTCCCTAATGCCCCGCCCGACCAGTTCAGTCCGCGCGCGACCGCTCCATGTCAGTCTTGTCGCGACCCCCGAGGCGGTGCTCTCGACGCTCGCCGGCATTTACGATGTGATGAACGCCTTCTCGGTCATGCCGCGCGACGGCAGTGCGCCGGCGCCGCCGTTCAAGGTCGAGATCGTCGGGATGAAAACGGGGCTGCTGGATCTCGCGAGCCATATCCCGATCACGGTGCAGCGTCGCATTTCGTCGATCGCGACGACCGACATCGTCATCGTGCCCTCGATCCTGCTGGGGCCGGACGGCTGGCAGAAGGGCCGCTCTCCGGAGCTGGTCGACTGGCTGCGCCAGATGTATCGCCGCGGCGCGCTGCTGTGCTCGGCGTGCTCGGGGATTTTCCTGCTCGCCGAGACCGGTCTGTTCGACGGCATGGAGTCCACTGTTCATTTCGGCTACGCGCGCTCTTTCGCCGAGGCCTATCCCGCGGTCCCCATCCATCCGGAGCGCGTGCTCGTCATATCGGGAAAGCGCGAGGAGCTGATCAGCTCCGGCGCCTCGATGACCTGGCACGATCTGGTGCTGTATCTCATCGGCCGTCACGCTGGCGCCACCGCTGCGCAATCGGTGGCGCGGTTCTTCGCCCTGCAATGGCACCAGGACGGGCTGGCGCCTTACATCGTCTTCGAGGGCCGCAACGATCACGGCGACCGGCCGATCCAGACGGCGCAGGACTGGGTGGCCCGCCATTTTTCGGTGGCGGCGCCGGTGGAGGAGATGATGCGGCGTTCGGGTCTCGCGGACCGCACCTTCAAGCGGCGTTTCACCGCCGCCACCGGCCTGAGCCCCATCGCCTATGTGCAGCGCCTGCGCATCGAGGACGCCAAGCGGCGGCTGGAGCGCACCGAAGCGTCCGTCGACGACATCAGCTGGCAGGTCGGCTACGAGGAGCCGGCTTTCTTCCGCCGTCTCTTCAGGCGCGTCACCGGCCTGTCGCCGGGTCACTACCGCCGCCGCTTCCAGGTGCCGGAATTCGCGAAGACGACGGCGAAGAAGCGAAAAGGGTAAGCGGCTAAAACCCGAGCGACTGCTGCGCGGGCGGGGGCGGTCCGACCGTCACGCCTTCAAGTTCCAGCATGTGGAGTTTTGTTGCCGAACCGCCAGGCGCGGAAAAGCCACCGACTTTGCCACCCGCTGCCAGAACACGATGGCAGGGGATGATCAGCGGCACGGGATTTCGCGCCATCGCCACACCGACATCGCGCGCGACTTCAGGTCCGGCGCCCAGTTCTTTTGCCAGCGTGCCGTAGGTCGTGGTCTGCCCCCAGCCGACGCGGCGCAACGCCGTATAGATCTGTTTGAAGAAGGCGTCCTGTCCATAGAGGTCGAGCGCGACGTCTGAGAAGTCGATCTTCTCGCCGGCGAAGTAGCGCTTCACGGCATCGACGATGGCGGTGATCTTTTCCGTCGGCGTTCCCGGTGTCGCTTGCGGTACATGGCGCCGCAGATTGCGTTCGGTTGCGGCGGCTGTTGGCGACGGTAACTGGAAGCGTGTCACGCCCGTGTCGTTCCAGGCGATCCCGCAAAAGCCTGCGGCGGTTTCGAAGATGAAAGCGTGGTCCATGGCAGCGTTCATTCTGCATGGCCGGCAGGCGCCTGCACAACCCGGATCGTGACTTTAGGTCGGCGGCATCCTGTCGAATTTGAGCAGGGCCGGATCGGTTTGGTCCCAGGCTTGGCCCCGCACGGCGTAGGTCAGCATCTGCGGTTTATAGCGGCGAGGATCGTCGAGGCTCGCTGCATGGATGGTGAAGAAAGCAGGCATAGCCGCAAATGTCAGATAGACCGGCGATCCGCAGACCGGACAGAAGCCACGGGTCTTCACATTGCCGCTATCGGCGATCATGTCCCAGAGCTTCGCATTGCCATCGAGCTTTACGCCCGTGCGCGATCCGAAGGTAAGATATGAGCCGTGCCCGGTGCCGCTCGTTCGCTGACAGTCGCGGCACTGGCACTCGCTCATCACCATCGGTTCATCGGAAATTTCATAGCGGATCGCGCCGCAGGCGCACCCACCGGTATAGGGATCGCTCATATCATTTTTTCTCTCAGCCCTCTCCCGCATGTCGGGAGAGGGGCGGGTGATGAGGATTACTCCGGGATGCGCTTGTCGTATTCGGCGCGCAGGCGCTGCACTCTGGGCCAGAACGGCTCCGGCACGCGGTTGTTGGCGACGTCGACCAGCACGTCGAGATGCGCGTGCCAGCCGGCGGAGACGCCGACCTTCGTGCCGCGGTTCGGGATCTTGCGATGGGTGACGATGAACCGCACCTCGCTGCCGCTCGGCACCAGTTCGAAGGTGACGGAGCCGACATTCGGCCAGTCGAACTCGATCATGCGCGGCGCATCGAGGGCGGTGACCGCACCGACCATGCGATGCTCTTCGCTCTGACCCTCAGGCGGCTTTTCGTTATGCGGCGTTAGTTCGGCGTTGCGCCAGATCAGCTCCACCCGGCCGCCGATCCGCAGCTCCATCTCGCCCGAGGCCAGCCACTTGCCGCGCAGCTTGCTGTCGGTGAGATAGGTCCAGATGCGTTCGATCGGTCCCGGCAGCACGCGCTCGATGCGGAGCGTGGTGGGTTCGATCAGGTCGCCGAGGCCGGCGAGGGTGGCGGCAGCGAGACTCATTTGCTTTCTCCTCTTTGGTCCTTTGATTTCTCCGCATCCTCCTGACGCAGCAGGCCTTCGAGGATATCGAGGCGCTCGCTCCAGAACTTTTGATAGAAGCCGGTCCACTCATGCGCGCCGGCAAGCGGCGCCGCGTCGAGCTGGCAGAGATGTGTGCGGCCCTTGACCGTGCGCTTCACGAGGCCGGCTCGCTCCAGCGCCTTGATGTGTTTCGACGCCGCGGCAAGGGACATCGCGAAGGGGGCCGCGAGTTCGCCAACGCTGCGAGCCCCATCGGCGAGTTCGCGCAACATGCGCCGCCGCGTGGCGTCGCCCAGAGCGTGGAAGACGGCATCGAGCCGGGGAGCGTCTTGAGATGTCTGTAATTCAACCATGTGGTTGAATATATAAACAAGCTCTTCGATTGTCAACCACTGAGTTGAATATCATTTATAAGATATATCGTAATAGAGCTTGTATTTGTCCCATTAAGATATATCTTAGATGCATCGTAAATATCTTGAAAGGAAATACGGTGCATTTACAAAGACATGGAATGAACGAGAATCGGCACGGAGGGCGGCATGGTTGTCGCTTCGACGGTGGACACCCGGGCCAGCATATGGGGGCACGCGGGGGTGGCGGCCGGTTCGGCCGCGAAGACGGTGAGCGCGGCTGGGGGATGGACGGACGGGGTGGCCACGGTCGCGGCGGACGGCAGCGACTGTTCGACGGTGATGAACTGCGCCTGGTGTTGCTCAAGCTGATCGCTGACAAGCCGCGGCATGGCTACGACCTGATCCGCGCGATGGAGGAGCGTACCGGCGGTGCCTATGCGCCAAGCCCTGGTGTTGTCTACCCGTCGCTGACGATGCTGAGTGACATGGGCTTCATCGTGGAGCAGGTCGGCGAAGGCGCGCGGAAGCTATTTGCGATCACGCCTGAAGGTACCGCGCATCTCGAAGCCAATACAGCAGAGGTCGCCGCGGTGTTCGCGAGGCTGGATGCGCTGGCCGCGATGCGGGAGCGCACCGATGTGGTGCCTGTCCGCCGCGCCATGCATAATCTCCGCAGCGTCCTGATGCATCGCCTCGGCGACGGTCTGGATAAGGACAAGCTGCACGACGCCGTCGCCCTGATCGACGAAGCCGCACGAAAGATCGAGAAACTCTGATGACTACAATCGATACCGCGCCCCAGCGTCACCAGATCCAGCGTGTCCGCCGCGAAACCCGCCGGCGGGCACTCACGGTGGCGTCGATCGAGAGGCTGGGGGCGAAGATGCTGCGCGTCCATTTCACCTCGCCGGATCTCGGCGATTTCGCCAGCGCGTCCTATGACGATCACATCAAGCTGTTCTTTCCGGGCGCGAAGAAGCCCGGCGACGAGAAGCCGCCGGCGCGAGACTTCACGCCGCGCCGTTTCGATCCGCAGAAGGGCACGTTCGTGATCGACTTTGCGGTGCATGATGCCGGGCCGGCGACGGAGTGGGCCGTGGACGCCAAGGTCGGCGACACGCTGGAGATCGGCGGGCCGCGCGGCTCGCAGGTCATCCCAGATGATTTCGACTGGTATCTGCTGATCGGCGACGAGACGGCGTTGCCGGCCATCGGCCGTCGTGTTGAGGAGTTGCGCCCGGGTGTGCCGGTGACGACAGTCGTGGTCGGCGACGCACAGGACATTCCGACGAAGGCCGCCTGGTCGCCGAAATGGATCGCACGAGAAGCGCAATCCGACGACGCGGTGCTGATCCGCGCGGCACTGGTCACTCACGACCTGCCCGACGGCGAAGGCTTCGTGTGGATCGCCGCCGAGGCCGCCGTCGCGAAAGCGATCCGCACCTATCTCGTCGACGAGCGCGGCCACAAGCGCGAATGGATCAAGGCGCACGGCTACTGGAAACGCGGCCTGACCGAAGTCCACGAACGGTTCGAGGATTGAGCGCGTCCGTGCTCAGGGTGTGATGGCGACCTTGAACACGCCGTCGCGCTGATTGGAGAAGAGGTCGTAGGCCTTTTCGATATCGTCCAGCTTGAAGCGGTGCGTGACCATGGCGCCGAGGTCCGCCCGCCCGGATGCAATAATTGCCATGAGCCGTCGCATCCGCTCCTTGCCGCCCGGACAGAGCGCTGTCGCGATGGTGTGATCGCCAAGGCCGGCCGCGAAGGCATCGAGCGGAATCTTGAGATCCGAGGAATAGACGCCGAGGCTCGACAACGTTCCGCCCGGTCTGAGAACCCTAAGGCACGCCTCGAACGTCGCCTGGGTGCCGAGTGCCTCAATGGCGACATCGACACCGCGACCTTCGGTGAGCCGGAGGATTTCCTCGACCGCATTAACGCGGCTGAAGTCGACGACGTGATCGGCGCCCAGGCGCCGCGCCATCGCGAGGCGTTCCGGCAGTTTGTCGACGGCAATGATGGTTGATGCACCCATGAGCTTGGCGCCTGCAGTGGCGCACAGTCCAATGGGTCCCTGTGCGAAGACCGCGACGGTGTCGCCGATCCGGATGCCGCCTTTTTCTGCGCCGCTGAACCCCGTCGACATGATATCGGGGCACATCAGGACCTGCTCGTCAGTGAGGTTGTCCGGCACCACGGCAAGGTTTGCCATTGCGTCCGGGACAAGCACGTATTCAGCCTGGCAACCGTCGATCGTGTTTCCAAATTTCCAGCCGCCCATGGCCTTCCAGCCGTGGCGTGTGCCATGGCCGTCCTGCGAGGACTGTCCGCACTGGCAGGCGTTGCTGGAGCCGCTCGGCGTGATGGCGCCAGCGATGACCCGCTGGCCCTCGCTGAATCCTTCGACGGCGAAGCCGAGCTTCTCAATGATTCCGACAGGTTCATGGCCGATGGTCAGGCCCTTTTTAACCGGATACTCGCCCTTGAGGATGTGGACATCGGTGCCGCAGATCGTGGTCGTCGTGATCCGCATCAGCGCGTCCAACGGTCCGACATCGGGAACCGGCTTTTCATCCAGCACAATTCGACCGGCTTCGACGAAGACGGCAGCTCTCATTTTTTTCATTTTTTGATCCTGAAATTCTTAGCAAGTCACCGAGCGGGTGTGACCCCGGACGTTTCTGATTTGTGAGCGGCAAAGCAGGTTTCGCGGCGCCCAACTTGCCTAGTGAGACAGGAGCACCGGAAGCCGCAATTGTTTCAGGATCCCGCTTGTGGCGCCGCCCAACACAAAATCCCTCATCCGAGAATGACCGAAGCCGCCCATAACAAGCATATCTGCTCCGATTGTTTGCGCCTGCTCCTGTAGGGTTTGCGCGATGGGACGACCATGGCTCTGGATCTGTACGACCGTCGCCCGAATATCATGGTGCGAAAGATATTCCGCTAACCGGCTGCCAGGGGCTTCATCCGGTAGAGCTTTCTCGTCTGTGACTGAGGCGATTGTGACAACCTGCGCGAGGCGCAGAAAATCACGAGCGTCGGATACCGCGCGTGCAGCGACCCGACTTCCGTCCCATGCGATCATGACATGCTGGAGTTTCGCGGCTGGAGAATCTTCCGGGACCAGCAGGGTAGGTCTACCTGAACCAAAGATAGCGGCCTCTGCAGTAGCTTGTGGCGCGAGATCGCTGACTCCAAGGCCCACTACGATAAGATCGTGGTAGCGAGCGTGACTGGCGACCTCGTCTCCAAACATTGCAGGGAAACATTCCATTTCACTAGATCGAACCCGCGCGCCAAGCTGTTTCATCTCGGCGTTCAGGGCCAATACGAGGGCCGCCCCGCGGACGCGGCATTTGGCTTTCGCACCTCCGATAAGCCCGGGGATATCGATAAGGACATTGCCGAGCGCGCTGGATACGCGCGGAAAGTCGGGTATGAGGACTAGCGCATGGACATCTGCGCTGAGATGTTGAGCGATTGCAGCAGAGTGAAGGGCGATCTTGTCCGAATTTCCATCAGAGTAAGTATGAATTGGCAGAAGAATTTGGAATCTCATCAAGAAAGCTCCTTGCAGGGGCTAAGAAGTGCTGCAGCATTGGCTTCAAGGCTGCGCAGATGCAGGCGAGAAGTAGATGAGCGGTCAAAGGTTCCTCTCATGCAACGCATTCAAAGGGCCTTCGCTATCCGTACATCGAAGCGGCACGAGAACCACGAGCGCAAAAGCGTCTTGAGCAGTTCCAGCACTATAAGAATCAGAATGCCGGCCCCGATCGTAACGGCAAGGTCATCAGCATGGAGAGGCCCGAAGCGGAACAACCCACTCGCTACAGGCCACAGCAGCGTCAGTGCAAGTGTTGCGGCGACAATGGGCAGGACGAAAGCCAGAGCACGATTTGGGCGCCGGATTACCTTAAAGAGCACGGTGTTAGTTGATCGATTCACGAAGATCAACGCGACGATTGCAATGACCAATGAAAAGAATGTCAGGGCGCGCACCTCATCGTCTGGCATGCCGCGTTGCAGCGCGAGGACGAAGATCGTTGCTACGAGCGCCAGAGCGAGCGTACCCTGCAAGATACCCCACACGATCATCGGTGCCGAAAACAGCGGTTCTGCCGGATTACGCGGCGGGCGGCGCATCACGTTGTCTTCCTCGGCTTCGGCCTCGAACACGAGGGAGCAGACAGGGTCGATCACCATTTGGAGGAACGCGATGTGTATCGGTCCGAACAGAATCGGTAGGCCAAACACAAGCGGTAGAAGCGCTAGCCCTGCGATGGGTACATGAACAGCGAAAATAAAAATCATTGCTTTGCGCAGGTTGTCGTAGATGCGACGGCCAAGACGGATGGTTTTGACGACCGAGCCGAAATCGTCATCCAGGAGGACTATCGAAGAGGCTTCACGCGCAACGTCGGTGCCGCGCCCACCCATCGCGACGCCGATATGCGCGGCCTTGAGCGACGGTGCGTCGTTCACTCCGTCTCCAGTCATAGCCACAATTTCGCCGTTTGCTTTGAGCGCCTCAACGATGCGAAGCTTTTGTTCGGGCAAAATACGGGCGAAGATGGTCGCCGTCAGAACGCGAATAGCGAGTTGCTCGTCACTCATAGCCTCAAGGTCGACGCCTGTGACTAGATCGCTGCCATCGAGCCCAGCCTGACGAGCGACGGCGTGGGCTGTTGCCGGATAATCACCGGTGATCATAATCACCTTAACGCCTGCGGTCCGGCATTCGCTGACTGCGGTAGGCACACTCTGCCGCAAGGGATCGACGAGCCCCACGAGGCCGATGAACTCCAAGGCGAAATCCTGTTGATACGCCGGAAGCTTGGCTCTTGAACAAGACGACCGCGCCACACCCAGCACCCGAAGCCCCGCCGCCGCCATTGCGTCCACCGAACTGGTGAACTCGCCGAGTGCCTTCGGCTCCAGACGGCAGAGTTTGGCAATGGCTTCCGGCGCACCCTTTGTGGCGACGACGAGATCGTCTCCACTACTCGCGATGTTCCAGACTTGGGACATGGCAAGCAGTTCAGGCCGCAAAGCATAGCTTCGGACCAAGGTGCGATCTGTACCTAACACCACCTGCGCCCCGTCGAAGCCGCGTTTTGCCAACGTATGAAAGGCTTTCTCCATAGGATCGAAGGGCTCACGGGCGCTTGCAAGGACGCCTGATACAATCAGGTTATGAAACTGCTGCGGTATGGGTTCAGACTCAGAACCAATCCGGTACATGTCGCCACTTGGAAGTCGCATTTCCGCGATCGTCATGCGATTTTCGGTGAGCGTGCCGGTCTTGTCAGTGCAGAGGACGGTCGCCGAGCCAAGGGTCTCGATCGCTGCTGCTCGGCGGGTCAACACACGGGCCTGAGAGATGCGCCACGCACCCATCGTCATAAACACAGTGAGGACGACAGGAAATTCTGCCGGCAACATGGACATACCGACCGCGATGCCTGCGAGGATCGCGTCGAACCAGCCACCGCGCAACATCCCGTACAGGATGACGACCAGGAAACTGACCACCCCGCCGAACAGAGCGAATAGGCCGACAAGCTTGCGGGTTTGAGTTTGTAAATGGGGCGCCGTGGTCTCAAGTGTTCCGAGCGATTGGCCAATCTTGCCAATCTCGCTTTTTGGACCAGTGGCTACGGCTTCGCCAATACCCGAGCCACGTACGATCAGTGATCCAGAGAAGACAAAGGGAAGATCATCGCCGCCCGGTCGTGGGCGGCTTTGTGACAGGCCGGTGTCTATCGACTTGCGAACGGGTACGGACTCGCCCGTCAGAAAAGATTCGTCCGCTTCGATATCTTGGGCTTCGACGAGTTGCGCGTCTGCTGACACGCGATCACCTTCAGAAAAAACAATCAAATCTCCTCGGACAACTTCGCGGCCAGCAATACGCTTCCGCTCGCCGTCGCGGATAACCAGCGCGCGCGGGCTCGTCAAGTCCCGAAGGGATTCCAAAACTCGCTCAGTGCGGGCTTCTTGGACAACTGTGATTAGAATGGACGAACACGCGAAAGCTAAAAGGATCGCCGCGTCCTTCACGTCTCCGAGTGCGAGGTAGACGACGCCAGCCCCAATCAACAAAGCCAGCATCGGTTCACGAATGACCTCAAGAACGATGCGAAACGGGGTGCGTCGATTTGGTTGTGGAAGTTCGTTGGGCCCCTCACGCGTTAAACGTGCTTCCGCCTCGGCACCGCTGAGACCTTGCAGATGAGGCGATGCGGGTTGCGCGCTGGACATGTTGCCCTTTCGGAGAGCCCGTTTATTCTTGTCGCCTGCCTGAAGGGTTGTGTGACGTCAGCCGCGCGCGATAGACCGACGACTGATGCGGTGTCCGGATCGGAACACCGCGATGTGTCCGACTTTGAGTAACGAGATCGGTCATTGATCGGTTCCAGATATATATCTGTCGAACCCGATGGATGAGGCCGAGGCGATTTCTCTTAACTTTTGCAGTCGGTCCATTCACGATCTGGGCATTCCTAGAGCGCGCTTTGGCGCGTTTGACAATCGGGGGAGCGGACGGCGTGCGAAGTTCATCACCGCCTACGGCATCGGCAAATGCGACACTAAGGTTATCGCGTGTCCGTGGTGGCTGATCATCCTGCCGCGCACCGCCTCCCGCGCACGCTCACCCTGACGCATGCCGTTCTCTACGGCCTCGGCGTCACCATCGGTGCCGGCATCTATGTGCTGGTCGGCATCGCGGCGGGGCGCAGTGGTATGTATGCGCCGCTGGCCTTTGTCGGTGCCGCCGTCGTCCTGGCGTTCACCGCCGGGACGTTCGCAGAGCTGGGCACGCGCATGCCGGTCAGCGCCAGCGAGGCAGCCTATGTGCGGGCGGCGTTCCGGCGCGAATGGCTCAGCCTCGCGGTCGGGCTGCTCGTCATCGTCACGGCGATCGTCTCGGCGGCGACGATCAGCGTCGGCAGCGCGGGTTATATCGGCGTGTTCCTGCCGTTGCCGGACCTGTCGATCATCGCGGGCGTGATCCTCATGATGGGCCTTGTCGCCTGTCTCGCCACGGTCCAGTCGGTGACCTTTGCCGGAATCATGACCCTGATCGAGGTCGCCGGGCTGCTGCTGATTATCGTCGCCGGCCTCGGGCAGGGGAGCGACATCGTGACGCGCCTGCCCGAAGCGTGGCCGTCCCTCGGCGACGGCGCGGCGTGGAGCGCTGTGGCGGGAACCGCGCTGATCGCGGTGTTCGCCTTCATCGGCTTCGAGCATCTGGTGAACATCGCCGAGGAGATGAAGAGCCCGACAGGCACATTGCCGCGCGCGCTGTTCCTGACACTCGGCCTGACGGCGCTGTTCTATGCGCTGGTTGTGTGGATCGCGGTGACGGCGGTTCCGCCGGATGAGCTGTCGCGTTCGCCGGCGCCGCTGGCGCTGGTCTTCGAACGCCTGACCGGCCTGCCGCTGGTGACCATGAGCGCCATCGCCGTCGTTGCGACACTAAATGGCATCATCGTCCACATGATCATGATCGCGCGGGTGATCTACGGTCTCGCCAGCCTGGGCAGCCTGCCGCGCGGTCTGGCCCGTCTCAATTCGGTGACCGGTACGCCGCTGCTGGCGACGGTGATCGGTGTCGCAGCCATTCTGGTTCTTGCGCTGGCGGTGCCGCTTGCCGGGCTTGCCGAACTCACGGCGCAGGGCACGTTAGTGATTTTCGCCGTCGTCAATCTGGCGCTGATTCGGATCAAGCGGCGCGAGACGGCGCCGCCGCCCGGCATCTATGTCTGCGCGGGCTGGGTGCCGTTCGCCGGGTTCGCGACCAGCGTGTTGCTGCTGCTCCTCGATCTCGCTTCAAGCTGGTAGAGTTGCGATCTGACATACGGGGAGCGAGCGGCGTGGCGAAGTTGATTACCATCTACGGCATTAAAAACTGCGACACGATGAAGAAGGCACGGACGTGGCTCGAGAGCCACAAGGTCGCGCACGCCTTCCACGACTACAAGGCGAGCGGCATCGATCGCGCGCATCTGGATGCGTGGACGGGCAAGGTCGGCTGGGAGTTGCTTCTCAACCGCGCCGGTACGACCTTCCGCAAGCTGCCCGATGCCGACAAGGAGGGCCTCAATGAAAAGAAGGCGATCGCCTTGATGCTGGCGCAGCCCTCAATGATCAAACGCCCGGTGCTGGATATCGGTGGCTCGCTGCTCGTTGGTTTCAAACCGGCGGAGTATGAGAAGGCGCTGACCTAGCGCGCCTCTCCCATCCACGTGGCAGCCGTATCCAGCAGTGCCGCGAGGACATCCGCATCCTTGCGCCCGGTTTTCGCGGGAACGTGAAAGCTGTGATCGGCATCCGCCGACAGGGCCAGCGTCGCGGATGTGCCGAGTGCGGCGACGACCGGCGGCAGCAGATCGAGCCGGGCCAGCGCATCCTTTGTTCCGCTCAGGAACAGCATCGGGATCTTGATCTCGCGGAGATGCGTTGCGCGGTCCGTCGATGGTTTGCCGGCGGGGTGCAGCGGGAAAGCGAAGAACACCAGCCCGCGCACGCCGTGCAGGGGCGAGATGGCCTGCGCCTGCGAAGTCATGCGTCCGCCGAACGAACGGCCGCCAGCGAAGAGCGGCAGGCCGGCGGCGCGACGCGCCGCTTCCGCGACGGCCGCGCGCGCCGCGGTATGAGCGATCACAGGTGCATCGGGACGCTTTGATCCACGTTCCATATAGGGAAACTGATAGCGCAGCGTGGCGATGCCGCGTTCGGCAAGACCGTCGGCAAGGGCGGTCATGGAGCGGTGCGTCATGCCGGCACCGGCGCCGTGAGCGAGGACGAGGCAAGCTCGGGCGGCTTGCGGTGTCTGCCACAGGCCGGAGACGCGCGTACTGTCGTCGAGGGTGATGGTGGTGGGGCGCGCGTCCACCATCAGAGGGTTTTCAGCAGCTCCGCAAGCTGGTCCGCGCATTTGCCCCAGCCTTCGTGGAAGCCCATCTTTTCATGTGTCTCGCGGTCTTCGGCGGTCCAGTGACTCGCCGTGGCGGTGTAGCGGGTCCTGTTGCCATCCGGCTCGAATGTCACGGTCGCGGTCATGAATGGTTTCGCCGACGGTTTCCAAGCCTTTGTGTAGGCGTCGGTGAAGACGAGCTTCCGGTTTGGAACGACTTCGAGATACACGCCGTGGTTCGGAAATTCTTTGCCCTCGGGATCGCGCATGACGATCAGGCTTGATCCGCCTGGCCGCACGTCGGTTTCGACTTTCGAGAGGCTCCACGGCTTTGGCACGAACCACTGTTTCATCAGGGCAGGGTCCGTCCAGCAGCGATACACCTTCTCGGGCGGGGCATCGAAGATGCGGGTCAGAACGAGATCGTGATTGGCGGGGGCGGCGGTCTGGCTCATGTCGGTCATCCTTTCCTTGCTGGATATACAACAAGGACGAATGGGGCGGGGGCTGGACCGACAGGTGTCCGCGGAATTTTTTGAAGGAAGGGCCCGTGGTTCGGGCCCGGGCCGATCAGCCGCTGATGTCGGCCGGGTGACGCCAGAGCATGGGGCGGGCGAAATCGTCGCGCCACAGGCCGCGCTGCTCGTTGCGCGCCAGGCTTTCTTCCGGCAGGTAGCGTGCATGCTCGCGCACATCGACGACGGCCCAGCCGGCTTCCACCTGCCGTGCCGCGAGATCGAGTCCGTATTCGGTTGTGCACTGCGCGACGATCTTGCCGTTTGCTGCAATGGTCACGCCGCGGCATTCGATGCGACGGTCGGCGATCTCGTGTTCGAGAGCCCGCCGCGCGCGAGCACCGCAGGCGAGTTGCCATGCGCCGTTTTGACAAACGAATCCCGGCGGCGGCGCGTCGATGCCCTGCAGGTGCAGCACCTGATGGCCGATCATGATCGTCGCGCCATCGATCACCTGCGCAAAGCCGGTGACGAAACCGCTCTGCCGTGCACTGAAGCCTTCGCTTACCTTGCTGCCGAGAAACACGCCGAAGGTGAGGGCCGCGAGCGCCGCGCCGGCCATGGACAGGCGAACGGAGTCGAGCCAGCGCCGCGGCCGCTGGCGGCCTAGAGATGGTACTGCAGTACCTGATTCAGAAGCGGATTCAGGGATCGCGGTCATGGGTCTGAAGCTACTCTTAGACCCGTTTTCGATTCGTTAATGTGCGAAAACTCACACCTTGAGAGCTTCGGCCGTCTCGATTGCGAAGTACGTCAGTATGCCGTCGGCCCCGGCGCGTTTGAACGACAGCAGGGATTCCATCACCACGCGGCGGTCGAGCCAGCCGCGCTCGACGGCGCCGGCCAGCATCGCGTACTCGCCCGATACCTGATACGCGTAAGTCGGTATGCCGAACGCCTCTTTCACCCGCCAGAGAACGTCGAGATAGGGCAGGCCCGGCTTCACCATCACCATATCGGCGCCTTCCTCAATATCGAACCCGACCTCGCGCAGTGCTTCGTCGCTATTGGCGGGATCGATCTGATAGGTGCGCTTGTCGCCCTTGCCGAGCGCCGACGTCGAGCCTAACGCGTCGCGGAACGGGCCGTAGAAGCCCGAGGCGTATTTCGCGGCATAGGCCATGATCCGCACGCTCTCGAACCCGGCGCGGTCGAGCGCGTCCCGAATGGCGCCGATCCGGCCGTCCATCATCTCCGACGGTGCGATGACATCGCAGCCTGCTTCGGCCTGCGTCACGGCCTGTCGCAGGAGGACCTCTATTGTCTCGTCGTTGACGACATAGCCCTCGCGGACCAATCCGTCCTGACCGTGTGTCGTATAGGGATCGAGCGCCACGTCGCAGACGATGCCGATCTCAGGGACGGCCTTTTTGACGGCGCGCACGGCCTGGCAGGTGATGTTGTCGGCATTCCATGCCTCGTCACCGTCCTCGGTTTTTTTCGCATGCTGCACCACCGGAAAGATGGCGATAGCGGGAATGCCGAGCTTTGCAGCGCGGCGCGCATCCTTGACCAGTTCATCGACACTGAGCCGCGCGACACCGGGCATGGAGGGAATGGCGGTCCGCTTCCCTTTGCCGTCCTGCACGAAGACCGGCCAGATGAGGTCGGCTGGCGACAGGCGGTTTTCGGCGACGAGCGCTCGGCTCCACGCATGACGCCGGTTGCGGCGCAGTCTTGTGCGCGGATAGCGGCCCAGAATCTTCATGCCGGTATTCCCCCAATGGATTGCGCGGTTTTTAGACGCCCGGTGCCGGATTGTCACGTTTTCCCGCCTCTGTTGACAGGCGGGAGAGGCGAGACGAACATTCGCGCCGATGGATTTTACCCTCTCCGACGAGCAGCGCGCGTTTCAGGATATGGCGCGGACCTTCGCCACCGAGCGGATGGCGCCGTTCGCTGCGGACTGGGATCGGGACGCCATCTTCCCGGTCGACACCTTGCGTGAGGCGGCAAAGCTCGGCTTCTCCGGCATCTATGTCGGCGAGGAGCACGGCGGCACCAATCTCACGCGCCTCGACGCGACCCTGATCTTTGAGGAACTGTCGTCAGCCTGCGCGTCGACGGCCGCCTATATTTCCATCCACAACATGGTGGGGTGGATGATCGACTCCTTCGGCAACGCCGAACAGCGAAAGCGCTGGCTGCCGGACCTGATGTCGATGACCAGGCTGTCGAGCTATTGCCTGACCGAGCCGGGCTCCGGCTCCGATGCCGCGTCGCTCAAGACGCGCGCGGTGCGGCAGGGCGATCACTACGTGCTCAACGGCACCAAAGCCTTCATTTCGGGTGGCGGCTCCGGTGCGTCCGATCTGTACGTTTGCATGGTGCGGACCGGCGGTGAGGGGCCGAAAGGTATTTCGGCGATTGTCGTGGAGAAGGGCACACCCGGCCTCGGCTTCGGCAAGCTCGAGAAGAAGATCGGCTGGAACAGCCAGCCGACTTCGATGGTGATCTTTGAAGACTGTCGGGTGCCGGTCGGCAATCTGCTGGGACGGGAAGGCGAGGGCTTCACCTTCGCCATGAAAGGGCTGGATGGCGGGCGGCTGAATATCGGCGCCTGCTCCCTGGGGGCCGCGCGCGCCTGTCTTGATGCCGCGCGCGAGCACCTCAAGGTGCGGACCCAGTTCGGCAGGAAGCTGGCGGAGTTCCAGGCGCTGCAGTTTCGCGTGGCGGATATGGCGACGGAACTCGATGCGGCGCGCCTGATGATCCGGCGCGGGGCGGCGTCGCTGGATGCGCGCGATCCCGACGCCACAATGCACTGCGCGATGGCGAAGCGTTTTGCCACCGATATCGGCTTCAAGGTGTGCGACGAGGCCCTGCAGCTCTTCGGCGGCTACGGGTATCTCAAAGAATATCCCGTCGAGCGTTACTGGCGTGATACACGCGTGCACCGGATACTCGAAGGCACGAACGAGATCATGCGGCTCATCATTGCGCGAAAGCTTCTTGGCGACTGATTCATGAACGATATTGTTGCGACGGCGGACGAAGACATCCTGTTCGCCCAACGCTGCTGGATAGGGCATGTCACGCTCAACCGGCCGCGCACCTTCAACGCCCTGACCTGGGATATGTGCCGGCGCTTCGACCGGCAGATGCAGATCTGGGCGAAGGTGGACGAGATTGCCGGCGTGGTGGTGACCGGCGCCGGCGACCGTGCCTTCTGCGCCGGCGGCGATGTGCGGGCCATTGCGCTCCTTGGCAAGAACAGCAAGCTCAGCCGCGATTTCTTTTGGGATGAATATCGTCTTAACCGGCGCCTGTACCGTTATGCCAAACCGTATGTGGCGATCGCTGACGGCATCACCATGGGCGGTGGCGTTGGCGTCTCCGCGCCGGCGAAGTATCGCGTGGTGACGGAGAAAACGCTGTTCGCGATGCCGGAGACGGCGATCGGCCTCTTCCCCGATGTCGGCGGCACTTACTATCTCTCCCGCTGTCCAGGAGAGACGGGCGTCTATCTGGCGCTCACCGGCGAGCGCATCAAGGCGGCGGACCTAATCTATACCGGCCTCTACACGCATTACGTCCGCTCCGAAGCAGTGCCCGAGCTTCTGACCAATATTGAGAACGAGGCGGTCTCGCGTGTCTTCGCCCGGACGGCCGAAGCAACGCCGGAAAAGCCAATGATGGCGCAGCGCCGCAAGATCATCGATCGCTGCTTTGCCGGTGACAGCATTGAGGCGATCCGTGACGCGTTGTCGCGTGAACAAAGCGACTGGGCGCGGGAGACACTTGCCAAGATCGACAAGACATCGCCGCTCAGTTTGCGCATTACCTTGCGGGCGCTACGTGAAGGCGCGGAGAAGAGTTTTGAGGACTGCATGAAGACGGAATACCGGTTGGTGCGGCGCTTCATGCAGGGGCATGATTTCTTCGAGGGCGTGCGCGCGGCGCTGATCGACAAGGACAACCAGCCACGCTGGTCACCCGCCACGCTGGCAGACGTGACGCCCGAGATCGTCGATGCCTATTTTGCGCCGCTGACGGATGAGGACGAACTGCACTTCGACGATTAGCTCGGACGATCAAAGAAAAGGCAGGGAGGAGTCATGGCAACGATTGGCTTTATCGGTCTTGGCAACATGGGCGGGCCGATGGCCCGCAATCTTGCAAAGGCAGGACACAAGGTCCGCGGCTTCGATCTTGTGAAAGCCAATCTCGATAACGCCGTTGCCGGCGGGGTCGTTGCGGCGTCAGGTGCCGCTGATGCCGTGAAAGGCGCGGAGGTTGTCATCACCATGCTGCCGGCTGGCGAGCATGTGCGGCGTGTGTATCTCGGTGATGGCGGCGTCATCGCCGCCGCGGGCAAAGGCATTCTGCTGATCGATTCCT
The DNA here is from genome assembly GCA_965279355.1 of Alphaproteobacteria bacterium. Lineage (GTDB taxonomy): Bacteria > Pseudomonadota > Alphaproteobacteria > CACIAM-22H2 > CACIAM-22H2. Next base: position 4,832,233 of record OZ257155.1, read on the forward strand.
CGACCATCGATGTCGAGACAGCCCGGGCCGTGGCGGACGCGGCGGCCAGGGCCGGCCTGCCAATGATCGACGCGCCGGTCTCAGGCGGAGTGGGCGGGGCGGAGGCAGGCACGCTCACCTTCATGGTGGGCGGACCTGATGACGCATACCACCGTGCGCGGCCCATCCTCGAAGCGATGGGCAAGACCATCGTTCATGCCGGAGCGGCCGGAAATGGGCAGGCGGCCAAGATCTGCAACAACATGATCCTGGGCGTTTCCATGATCGCCGTGAGCGAGGCGTTTGTTCTGGCCGAGAAGCTTGGCCTGGATGCTCAAAAGCTGTTCGACATCAGCTCCAAAGCATCGGGGCAGTGCTGGTCGATGACCGCCTACTGTCCAGCGCCCGGCCCGGTCCCGTCGGCTCCGGCGAATCGGGATTACAAAGCCGGGTTCACGACGGCCATGATGCTCAAGGATCTTACCCTGGCGCAGCAAGCCGCCGCGGTGGCGGGGGTGGCGACTCCGATGGGCGCACTGGCGCAGTCCCTGCACGGTTTAAATGCGGCCAGTGGGCGCGCAGGGCTAGACTTTTCAAGTATCTTCAGTATGTTGCGGGGAGGAAAACCAAGTTAATGTTGAGTTTTCCGGCAAATAAGGGCATGTTTTTCAAACATGAGTCTAATAGTAGCCTCGAAAGGATCGGCGGATGAAAGCCGCATATCTTGAAGCAGTGGCGCTAGTGGAGCGCCTGCACCGGCACTTCCTCGAGGTCGTCAAAGTCGAAATGGACCGCCTCGGGGTCCGCGACATTAACAACGTCCAGGCACTGATCCTGTACAACGTCGGCAGCGAAGAGCTGACCGTCGGTGAACTCACCCAGCGCGGCTACTATCTCGGTTCGAACGTCTCCTACAATCTCAAGAAGCTGATCGAGCAGGGCTACATCGCCCAGGCGCGGTCACCGCATGATCGCCGCTCGGTCCGCATCAAGCTGACTCAGAAGGGCCTCGATCTGCACCGCCGTCTCGACGGCATCTTCCAGCGCCATGCGGACGAACTCTCCCGCGGCACGGTGAAGCTTGAGGAAATGCAGGCGATGGATCAGGCGCTGCGCAGGATCGAGCGCTTCTGGAACGCGGCCGTCGCTGAAGGCGGCGTGCCGGTCAACAGCGCCGCCTGACCGAACGCGCCGCCTAGCGGCGTGTCCCGCTATTGCGAAACTCGTATACCGGACGCCCCTGCGGTCCGGGCGAAAACTCGACCTCGATGTCCGCCGTGCGTCCGCAACCCGCGACGGTCCAGCGTTCCGTCCAGCGGCCCGTATTCAGGGCCGCGCGATTCACGACGGCGCTGTTGCTGACCTGGATCGTATCGCGATCGGTGCAGCGAAGAGCGGCCGGGGCGGAAATCGACAGGGCCGTCTGCCCGGCATCGACCTGCAGCTTGAGATCGGCCAGCGATTCACCCGGGAACATCGGCAGCGGCACGACGCCCTGATTGGGACGCGCCACAAATCCGACGCTGCGCACACCCGTCTTGCCGCAAGCGTCCACTTCCCAGACTTCCTGCCAGGCTGCGGTGCGTGGCGCGGGCGACGCACCTTCGAAGACCGGTTCTTCCAGCGGCTTCCACGAGCGGCCTCGAACTGGCTTTACATCGCGACAGACGGCGAGCAACGCGTTTGGCTCAAAGGCAGAGATCGCGGCGCGTAGGGCCGTCAGATGCGCCGGGGTACGAATGAATTCGCCCAGGCGGACGACGGAATTCGGTACGGGGTTGTTCTGGGCCCGCGCGGTTACTGGAAGCGCCGTCAGGAGAGCAACCAGTGCGACACAGGCATGATGGACACGACTCATGGCGGTGATTGTCGCATGCCAGAGTCGGGCGGCGTCAACCGGCGATCCGTGTTGGCGTTCAACTAGCCAGTGAACGCCTGTATGTCGGTTTGCGCGCGGCCGAGGATGAGGGCGTGGATATCGTGAGTGCCCTCGTAGGTATTCACGGCCTCCAGATTCAGCACATGGCGGATGACGTGATATTCGTCGGAAACGCCGTTTCCGCCGTGCATGTCGCGCGCGACACGGGCGATGTCGAGGGCCTTGCCGCTCGAGTTGCGCTTGATCAGGGAGATCATTTCCGGCGTTGCGCGATCCTGGTCTTTGAGATGGCCGACCCGCAGGCAGGCTTGCAGCCCCAGTGAAATCTCGGTCTGCATATCGGCAAGCTTCTTCTGGATGAGCTGGTTGGCAGCCAGGGGCCGGCCGAACTGCTTGCGGTCCAGCGTATAGGATCGCGCCTGGTGCCAGCAGAATTCCGCCGCACCCAGCGCACCCCAGGCGATGCCGTAGCGTGCATTGTTCAGACATCCGAACGGGCCGGCCAGTCCGCTGGCGTCGGGAAGGATGCTGTCATCGGGGACTTCGACATTATCCATAACGATCTCGCCCGTGTCCGAGGCGCGCAGGCTGAACTTCCCTTCGATCTTCGGCGCGGAGAGACCCTTCACGCCCTTTTCGAGAACGAAGCCACGGATGATGCCTTCATCGTCTTTCGCCCAGACAACGAAGACGTCGGCGATCGGAGAATTGGTGATCCACATCTTCGCGCCGTTCAGCACCCAGCCGCCGGCTACCTTGCGCGCGCGGGTTTTCATGCCGCCGGGATCGGATCCGTGATCGGGCTCGGTCAGGCCGAAACAGCCGACCCATTCGCCCGTCGCAAGTTTGGGCAGATATTTCTGCCGCTGCGCCTCGGCGCCGTAGGCATGGATGGGATGCATCACAAGCGAAGATTGAACGCTCATCGCCGAGCGATAGCCTGAGTCCACGCGCTCGACTTCGCGGGCAATCAGACCATAAGCGACATAGTTCGTTCCGGCGCAGCCGTAGCCGTCGATGGTCGAACCGAGAAATCCCATCTCGCCCATCTCGCTCAGGATTGCGCGATCGAATTTCTCATGCCTGAACCCCTCAAGCACGCGCGGCATTAGTTTTTCCTGGCAATAGGCGCGGGCACTATCGCGGATCATCCGCTCGTCTTCTGTAAGCTGGTCGTCGAGCAACAGAGGGTCGTCCCAAATGAATTTCGTGGACGACTTTGTTTTGGCGGATGACGGAGAGCGGGTCGATGCAACAGCCATAGGAAAACTCCGTGCGTGGACGGATAAAATGTAGAGCCGTCAAATATTAAAGCCCAGCATATCCCTAAAGTTTAAGATACTCGTGTTCTTTCTCGGACTCCGACCGAGACAGTATTCTTCCGGCGGAAAGTGGTGATGAAATGGCCGATCGCGAAGTCATCTTCGAGTTTTTGCAGATCGGGAATTCGGTGAAGGTCACGGCCTTCGATCCCGCGACGCTTGTCGAGGTTTCCATTGTAGGGCCGCCGACGTCCAACCAGGCCAGTCTGCGCCATGCTGCCCTCCGCAAACTTGAGTATGTGTTGGCCAGAAAAGCCGCGGACAAGACCCGCTAAAGGCGCCTTTGATTACTTGGGAATTACTTTGGATTTTTCGGATATGCCGAAGACCCGGCAATACTTTATGCTGTACAGGCTGTGAGCAATTGGTTTGATTTAGGCCGTTAACCGGACGGCTGGCGCCCGATCATCGGCGCCGTTCCGGTCGAGGAAGGCATGTCATCTGGTCGTGACCCGTCTGCGGCGGCCAAGTCCGCGGAACTGACATGGACGCCGCTCAAGATCAGTCAGTTCGAGGCGGCGCTTGCCGAACATGAGAAATTCGTCCGCGGCGTTGCCGGCGGTCGCCGGGCGCGGCTGGCTCATCATAATTTCGAGGGCGGCAATTTCAGCGGCCGCAATCTGACAGAGATCGACCTGGTTGGCGCGAAGCTGGCTGGCTGTCTGTTCCGAAATTCCAAACTGCTCCGCGCCAATATGTTTGCGGCCGATGTCCGGCGTGCCCAGTTCGACGGTGCCGATCTCACGCGTGCCGATCTTCGCGGCGTCTGCTTTCGCGGCTGTTCGCTGAACGGGGCGATCCTCGCATCGGCCGACATTCGTGAAGCCGTGCTTGCCCGGCCCCACGAGGAGCAGTCAGCGCGTCACCAGGCGGACTCACAGCCGGCGGATCTTTCTGTCGTGAACGCACGCGGCGCCGATCTGACAAACGCAAAGCTCGGCAGTTCATTTGTGCTGAATGCCGACTTCACAAACGCCTCCCTGAAGGGCGCCAATCTGAAAAACGCGGATCTGCGTTCGGCGAACTTTACCAACGCCAATCTTGAGGGGGCTGATCTCTCGGGATGCAAGGCGGCGGGTGCGTCGTTTCGCGGGGCGATTCTCAAGGGCGCTTCGCTGGCCGGAATCGATGTGGAGGGCGCCGATCTTTCAGGCGCGATTATCGATCCGAACGTCCTCGAAAGCGGCATTCTGGGTTCTGCAAGCCGAAACCCCAATGCCTATCTGCAGATTGCCGACGTTGCAGCACGCGTCGCTGCGCATAAGGTTTGGCTCGATTCCGGCATGAGCGAAGGCAAGCCGGCCGATCTCGCGCGTGGTGATCTGGGTGGCAGCAAGCTTGCCAAGCTGTCGCTGGTCGGCGCGTCGTTCCGTGAAACGTTCCTTTTTGCGTCCGATTTCACGGAGGCCGAACTGGTGCATGCTGACTTCACCAAGGCCGATTTGCGTCAGGCCCGGTTCGGTCGGGCCGATTTGCGCGGCGCGCGGCTGAATGGTGCCAACCTGATGGAGGCGGATCTCCGCTCCGCCGATCTCAGTCCGATCATGAATGTCGGCACCGAAAAGGTGACGGTGGTCGCCGATCTCAGTGGGGCGAGCCTGGTTGGCGCAAAGCTCAGCGGTGCCAATCTCAGCGGCGCGAAACTGGTCGGTACCGATTTCTCTCGCGCCGATCTGCGCAACGTGATTCTTGACGGCGCCGATCTGCGCAACGCGATCCTGGACGGGGCCAACCTTGACGGCGTGCGGCTCGACCGTGCCGCAAGCCGCTAAACCGTAGCTGAAGGCTGCTGCTTGACCGACAAGATCGACATGACGCCCGTTCTTGCGGCGGTTTCCGATCCGGTTCTGATCGTGAAAGGTGATTGCGTTCAGTACGCCAATCTTTCGGCGTTACAGCTACTTGGCAGAAGTGAGCCACTCATCGGGAAGCCGATCGGCAAGATCATCAATCTGCCGGTCTTTCAGGCGCTTGCGAAAAGCGGGGCCTCGGATGGTGGCCGTCCGAACTGGCATCGAACGCAGGTCAATTGCGCTACCGGCCAACGTATCGAGGCGGATATCGCGGTCATCGCTCTTGCGGGGACGGGAACGGCGGCCGTTCTGGTGCGCGAGACGGAGCAGGCTCCAGAGCTGTCCGCCGAAAATGCGGCGATGCATTCCGTGGACAATCTGAAGCAGATCGTCGCCAACATGGCGCATGAACTCCGTACGCCGCTGAACGCGATCATCGGCTTTTCCGACATCATTGCGCGCCGGATGTTCGGCGAGATCAATGATCGGTATGTGGGATATGCCGACGATATCCTGGCAACCGGACATCATCTGATGCAGATCATCGACAATATCCTCGACTATGCCAAGGTCGAGGCGGGCGAGATGACGCTGGGCGCCGAGCCGCTCAACATTGCCAACGTCGTGCGCACCAGCTTGCGGCTTGTGGCCGGTCAGGCCGAAAAGGGCGGGGTGGAGCTGATCGAGGAACTGCCCGCCAATTTACCCGACATTCGCGCGGACGGCACCAAGCTGAAGCAGATCATCGTGAACCTCGCCAGCAACGCCTTGAAGTTCACGCCGCGCGGCGGCCGCGTCAGCATCGGGGGGCGGGATCTGGGCGGCGCGGTCGAGCTCTGGATCGCCGATACCGGGATCGGCATGACCGAAGCCGAAGCGCGCGATGCGCTGCTGCCCTTTCGCCAGCCAAAACGGCCGCTGGATTCCAGTTTTGCCGGTACGGGGCTGGGCCTGCCGATCGCGCGTGCGTTGGTTCGGCTGCACGGAGGCGATCTGCGCATCGACAGCAGTCCCCAGAAGGGAACCCGCGTTGCCTTTACCCTACCGAAGCGCGGCCCCTACGGCGCGGCTCCGAGCCTCAATGCCCTTCCGGGACCGCGCTAGCGCCTGACGCAGCCGGCGAATATGCGGTTGCGTCTCGTCTGCCGCGGTGCCGCGTGTTACCAAGAGAACCGAACAGGTATGCGGACGCGCGATCGGTGGAGGCCGGTCAGGCATGGAGTATTTTCTCCAGCAATTAATTAACGGCATCACGCTGGGCGCCATCTACGGCCTGGTGGCTATCGGTTATACGATGGTCTACGGCATCGTGGGCATGATCAATTTCGCCCATGGCGAGATCTACATGATCGGCGCCTTTATCGCCGTGATCGGTTTCACCGTGATGTCGATGCTGGGGGTTTCCTCGGTGCCGATCGCCATCCTTCTCGTGTTGGTCATCGCCGTGCTGTTTACTTCCGCTTACGGCTGGGCGGTTGAGCGCATCGCCTACCGCCCATTGCGGGGGTCTTTCCGCCTGGCGCCGCTGATCTCGGCGATCGGCATGTCGATCTTCCTGCAGAACTACGTTCAGGTCCTACAGGGCGCGCGGGTAAAGCCGCTGCAGCCGATGGTCACCGGCGGTATTACCCTCATGAGCAGCGAACACTTCACCGTTACGCTTTCCTATATACAGATCATCATCGTGCTGCTGACGCTGGCCCTCATGGTGGGCTTCTCGCTGATGATCTCCCGCACCGCGCTGGGTCGAGCGCAGCGGGCCTGCGAGCAGGACCTGACGATGGCGGCATTGCTCGGCATTAATGTCGACCGCACGATCTCGCTGACCTTCGTGCTGGGCGCCGGGCTGGCCGCGGTCGCCGGTGTGATGGTGGCGCTCTACTACGGCGTGATCGATTTTTATATCGGCTTCCAGGCCGGCATTAAGGCCTTCGCCGCTGCCGTGCTGGGCGGCATCGGTTCGCTGCCGGGTGCGATGCTGGGTGGATTGCTGATTGGTCTCGTCGAGGCCTTCTGGTCCGCCTATTTCACGATCGAGTACAAGGATCTCGCGACCTTCGGTATCCTTGTGCTTGTTCTCATCTTCCGGCCGACGGGTCTGCTCGGCCGGCCGGAGGTCGAGAAAGTCTGAGATGGCGACGCCGCTTACTGCCGCTCTGAAGGAAGCAGGTCTCGCGGCGTTCGTCGCTCTCATGCTGGCGATCCCGATGGTCGGATTCCAGACAATGGATAGCGGCGGCGTGCTTGTTGTCCGCACGCGCTTCGATTGGGTGGCGATCGGTGTTGCTGCGGTCTTTTTCGGGCGGCTGACCCTGGCGTTGTGGCCACCGGCCAAGCGGTTGCGTCAGCGTCGCGAGCCGGTCCATGTGGTGGCAGACGGGCATTTCCGGATCACCCGGATACTCGGTTATGTGCTGCTCGGCGTTGCCATCGCGCTGCCGTTTCTGCCGTTCTCCGACCGCTACGTCATCGATGTCGCGACGACAGTGCTAATTTACGTGATGCTCGGCTGGGGGCTGAACATCGTGGTTGGGCTCGCCGGGTTGCTTGATCTCGGTTATGTCGCCTTCTACGCCGTCGGTGCCTACAGTTTTGCGCTGCTGTCCCGACATTTCGGCCTGAATTTCTGGGAGGTTCTGCCGCTTGCCGGTGCGTTTGCGGCACTTTTTGGAATCCTGCTCGGGTTCCCGGTGCTGCGGCTGCGCGGCGACTATCTCGCGATCGTCACACTCGGCTTTGGCGAGATGGTCCGTATCGTGCTGATCAACTGGCAGAGCCTCACCGGGGGGCCGAACGGGCTTTCCAGCATTCCTCGGCCGTCCTTCTTCGGTTTTCCGTTCGCCCGCGAGGCCGAGGACGGGATGGTGCCGTTTCATCAGCTGTTCGGTCTCGACTATTCGCCGCTCCATCGGCTGATCTTTCTTTACTTCGTCATCTTGGTCCTGGCGCTGATTACGCACGCCTTCACAGTGCGGATCAGGCGATTGCCGATCGGCCGCGCCTGGGAAGCATTGCGCGAGGACGAGATTGCCTGCCAGGCGCTTGGCATCAATCCGACCAACACCAAGCTCACCGCATTTGCCATCGGTGCGATGTTCGGCGGTTTCGCGGGATCGTTCTTCGCGACGCGGCAGGGATTCATTAGCCCAGAAAGTTTCACCTTCATTGAGTCGGCGATGATCGTCGCCATCGTCGTGCTGGGCGGCATGGGTAGCCAACTCGGTGTGGTGATTGCGGCGACCTTGCTGGTGGTGCTGCCCGAACTCGGCCGCGACTTCGCGCAGTTCCGCATGCTGCTGTTCGGTGCCGCCATGATCGGGATCATGGTCTGGCGTCCGCAGGGCCTGCTGTCGCGTCGCGAGCCGTCGATCCTGCTCCCGGTGGCAGGCGGAGGGCGCGGGGCATGAGCGACGAGCTCCTGAGCGTTGAAGATCTGTCCATGCGTTTCGGCGGACTGGTCGCCGTCGACAAGCTGTCGTTCACAGTGCCAAGCAACCGCATCACGGCGCTGATCGGTCCGAACGGCGCCGGCAAGACGACCGTCTTCAACTGTCTGACCGGCTTTTACCGCCCCAGCAGCGGAAAACTGACTTTGCGTCATCCTGGTGGCGAACTGCGGCTGGACCAGATGATCGGCTTCAAGATCGCGCGGGCCGGCATCGCGCGCACGTTTCAGAATATTCGCCTGTTCCCGCGGATGACGGTTCTCGAGAACCTGATTGTGGCGCAGCATAACCGGCTGATGCGCGCCTCCGGTTACACACTGGCCGGGTTGTTCAACCTGCCGTCCTATCGCCGCGCCGAGCAGGAAGCGATGGCACTGGCACGCGCATGGCTGGAACGGATTGGACTTGTCAGCCGTGCCAATGAGGAGGCGGGCAACCTTCCATATGGCGATCAGCGCCGCCTCGAGATTGCGCGCGCGATGTGCACGCGGCCGGTGCTCCTGTGCCTCGACGAGCCGGCCGCTGGTCTCAACCCGCGGGAGTCGGCTGAGCTGAACCGGCTATTGCTCGGTATTCGTGATCGCGACGGGATCGGGATCCTGCTTATCGAGCACGACATGAGCGTCGTCATGGGCATCTCGGATCAGATCGTTGTGCTGGATTACGGCAAGCGGATCGCGGCCGGTACTCCCGACGAGGTACGGCGCAATCCCGCCGTGATCCGAGCCTATCTTGGCGAGCCCGAGGAACCGGCGGCATGACTACGCTTCTGACTGTCTCCGGCGTCCATACATTCTACGGCCGCATCGAGGCGCTCCGTGGCGTCGATCTGTCTGTCGGCGAGGGTGAGATCGTTTCGCTCATCGGTGCGAACGGCGCCGGCAAATCGACATTGTTGATGACGATCTGCGGCCGACCGCGTGCCGCCGAGGGGCGGATCGAGTTCGCTGGGGCCGAGATCGGGCGTCTGCAGACCTATGAGATCGTTCGTCTCGGTGTCGCCCATGCGCCCGAGGGACGACGGATTTTTCCGCGGCTAACGATCTACGAAAATCTTCAACTCGGTGCCACCGTGGGAGATCCAGCGAACTTCGCCGCCGCCCTCGATGAAGTCTTTGAGCTATTCCCGATCCTGCATACGCGCTGCGACCAGCGCGGCGGCACGCTCTCCGGCGGCGAGCAGCAGATGCTGGCGATCGGCCGGGCCCTGATGGCGAGGCCGCGGCTGCTACTGCTTGACGAACCATCGCTGGGCCTTGCCCCGCTTGTGGTAAAGAAGATTTTCGAGGTGATCGGCGAGATCAACGCCCGTCGCGGCACCACGGTGCTGCTGGTCGAGCAGAATGCCTATCACGCGCTGCGGATTGCCCATCGGGGCTACGTCATGCAGACCGGAAAGATCGTTTTGGCCGGGACCGGCGCCGAATTACTGGCCAACAAGGAGGTCCGGTCTGCCTATCTTGAAGGCGGAGTGGGTTAAGCGGACGCTAAGGGTGCCGCGATGTTGCCGTGCCCCGCGCGCGGGACTAGATTCACGTAATCGGCCGGTCGTCGCTGGCCACTTTTGGGCAGGGAGATAACGATGCGAAAAGCAGGTCTTGGATTGTTTGCGGCGGCGCTGGCCTTTACAGCCCCGGCGGCGCTGGCGCAGGACGTTGTGATCGCGGTAGCCGGTCCGATGACCGGTCAGTACGCGTCGTTTGGTGAGCAGATGCGGCGCGGTGCCGAGATGGCGGTGGCGGATCTTAATGCCAAGGGCGGCGTCCTCGGCCGCCGGCTCAAGCTTGAAATCGGCGACGATGCCTGCGACCCCAAGCAGGCGGTGGCGGTCGCCAACCAGCTTGCGTCACGCAAGGCGGTTTTTGTTGCCGGACATTTCTGCTCCGGCTCGTCGATCCCGGCCTCCGAGGTCTATGCCGAGGAAGGCATGCTGCAGATTTCACCGGCCTCGACCAACCCGACGCTCACCGACCGTGGCGCCAAGTTCAAGAACGTGTTCCGTGTCTGCGGTCGTGATGATCAGCAGGGCCGAGTCGGTGCCGACTACATCATCGAGAAATTCTCCGGAAAGAACGTCGCGGTCGTGCATGACAAGTCGCAATACGGCAAGGGCCTCGCCGATTTTGCCAAGGCACGCCTGAACGAGAAGAATGTGAAAGAGGCGGTGTACGAAGCGGTGACACAGGGCGACAAGGATTTCAGCGCGCTGATCAGCAAGCTGAAGCAGGCCCGCGTCGACGTGATCTATTACGGCGGCTATCACACCGAGGCTGGCCTGATGATCCGTCAGGCGAAGGAGCAGGGGCTCAACGCCGTTCTGATCGGCGGCGATGCGATGGTGACGGCGGAGTTCTGGTCGATTACCGGCCGGGCGGGCGAGGGCGCGCTGATGACCTTCGATGCCGATCCGCGCAAGAACCCGATTGCTGCTCCGGTCGTCGAAAAGTTCAAGGCGCAGGGTTACGACCCTGAAGGCTATACGCTCTACACTTATGCTGCGATCCAGACATTCGTGCAGGCGGCGGAGCAGGCTAAGTCGGTGAAGCTTGACGACCTGCTCAAGGTGCTGCGCGGTCCGCAGTTCGATACGGTGCTGGGCCGCATCGCGTTCGATGCGAAGGGCGATGTCACGTCGCCGGCCTATCGCGTCTATGCGTGGAAAGAAGGCAAATACGACTACGCGAACTAATCGTGGGGTTTTCTAAAGACAACGGCCCGGCGAGCGATCGCCGGGCCGTTTGCTTTTCCAGGGTTCCCTGAAGCTACTTCTTCTTGCGGGGCGAGCTCTTGCGGCCGAGGCCGATTTTCTTGGCGAAGGCAGAGCGCTGTTCGGCGTAGTTCGGGGCTACCATCGGATAGTCAGCGGGCAGTCCCCACTTCGCGCGATAGGCTTCAGGGGTCATGCCATAGGCCGTGCGCAGGTGGCGCTTCAGCATCTTCAGCTTTTTGCCGTCTTCCAGGCAGACGATGTAATCCGCCGTCACCGATTTCTTGATCGCGATCATCGGTTTCTGGTCGGTGACCGGTGCCGCGCCGTCGTGCTGATCCAGCGCCAGCAGGGACGTATGGATGGTCTGGATGACGTCCGTGAGCTGCGCGACCGGCAGGCTGTTGTTGCTGACATAGGCCGCCGCGACTTCTGCCGTCATTCGCAAGATATCGCTAGAAGAGGCGGGTGGTTTTTCCGAAGAACTCATTTGATAACTGCCACCAGTCCCATTGAGGCCAAGCAATGAAAAACGTCACTCTCTCGATAGATAGGGTGCGGTACTGACGATTGTCAATTATTTTTGGAGAGTTTTATTAATGTTGTTTGGAGACATTACTGCCTGATTAAAGGCGAGAGCCGATTGAACACGTTCTTTTACTTTAAAAGGTCCTAATTTCTCTTTTTGTGTAAAAAACTGCCCACGGCCGTTTACCCAGGTGCGAGGGGCGAGAGTTTGTGGCCGATTGGCAGGCCGAGTCGACATATGGTAGCGTCTCGCTCCCGTTCCCGACTTACGCAGCCGGCTCCTCATGGCGAACACTCCTATTGCCATTGCCTCCGACCATGCCGGAGTCGAGCTGAAAGCTGCACTAATCGAGGCGTTAAAAGCCGCTGGCAGGACAGTCCTCGATCTCGGTACGAACGGCCCCGAAAGCGTCGATTACCCGGATTTCGCCGACGCCGTCGCTAAGGCTCTGGCCGACGGGAAAGCATCGCGCGGGGTGCTCGTGTGCGGCACGGGGCTGGGAATTTCGATGGCGGCCAATCGTCACCGTCATATCCGCTGCGCGCATTGTCGCGACACGACAGATGCACGTCTGTCGCGTCAGCACAACGACGCCAATGTGATTGCGCTCGGTGCTCGGACCACGGGGATCGAGGTCGCCAAGGACTGCCTAGGGATGTTCCTTAAGACCGAATTCGAAGGCGGCCGCCATGCCCGCCGTGTCGCCAAGTTTGCCTGATCTCTGAATTCCAGGATTCGACCACGCCATGTCCAACCAAGCTGCCGCCATGACAGAAGATCGTTTCTTTTCCGCCCGCCTCGCCGAGGCCGATCCCGAACTCTACCGCGCCGTGAAGGACGAACTCTCACGTCAGCAGGACAAGATTGAACTGATCGCCTCCGAGAACATCGTCTCGCGCGCGGTGCTTGAGGCGCAGGGCTCGGTTCTGACCAACAAATATGCCGAGGGTTATCCCGGCAGGCGCTATTACGGCGGCTGCGAATATGTCGACGTTGCCGAAACGATCGCCATCGAGCGTGCCAAGAAGCTGTTCAACTGCTCCTTCGCCAATGTGCAGCCGCATTCCGGCGCGCAGGCCAATGCAGCAGTCTTCTTTGCGTTGCTGCAGCCGGGCGATACCTTCATGGGCCTGTCGCTCGCGGCGGGTGGCCATCTGACACACGGCCTAGCTGTCAACATGTCGGGTAAGTGGTTCAAGCCGATTTCGTACAATGTGCGCCGCGACAACCAGCTGATCGACTACGACGAGATGGAACGCCTGGCGCATGAGCACAAGCCGAAGCTGATCATCGCCGGCGGCTCGGCCTATCCGCGCGTCATCGATTTTGCGCGCTTCCGCAAGGTTGCCGATGCGGTCGGCGCCTATCTGATGGTCGATATGGCGCATTTTGCCGGCCTCGTGGCCGGTGGTGCGCATCCCAGCCCGCTGCCACACGCGCATATCGTGACGACCACCACGCACAAGACGCTGCGCGGCCCGCGCGGGGGCATGATCCTCTCGAACGACGAAGAGATCGGAAAGAAGATCAATTCGGCGGTGTTCCCGGGACTGCAGGGCGGCCCGCTGATGCACGTCATCGCTGCGAAGGCAGTGGCTTTCGGCGAAGCGCTGAAGCCCGAGTTCAAGGCCTATGCGAAATCCGTTGTCGAGAATGCCAAGGTTCTGGCGGATACGCTGAAGGGCGCCGGCTTTGACATCGTCTCCGGCGGCACCGATACCCATCTCATGCTGGTCGATTTGCGGCCTAAGAAGCTGACCGGCAAGCTGTCAGAGCAGAGCCTCGATCGCGCCTATATCACCTGCAACAAGAACGGCATTCCGCACGATCCGGAAAAGCCGACAGTCACATCGGGCGTGCGGCTCGGATCACCGGCGGGAACGACACGTGGTTTCGGTCCGGCCGAATTCCGCCGCGTCGGCGAACTGATTGGCGAAGTGCTGGACGGCCTGGCCGCTAGTAATTCGGGTGACAACACAAAGGCCGAAGAGGCAGTACGGGCAAAGGTAGGCGAGCTGTGCCGGCGTTTCCCGATCTATTCGTCTTTATAAGAACGATTGAAGAGTATCAGGCGTAGAGGGGGTACGGGGGATGCGCTGTCCGTTTTGTGGTCATGACGACACGCAGGTGAAGGATTCGCGGCCGACGGAGGACAATAGTGCGATCCGGCGGCGCCGGTTCTGTCCATCCTGCGGTTCGCGCTTCACGACATTCGAGCGCGTCCAGCTGCGCGATCTCGTGGTGGTGAAAAAGAACAACGTCAAAGAGCCGTTCGATCGCGACAAGCTTGCGCGCTCGATCTCTCTAGCCGTGCGCAAACGCCCCGTCGAGGCGGAACGTGTCGAGCGTATCGTCAGCGGCATCGTACGTCGTCTTGAAAGCCTGGGTGAAAGCGAAATCTCCTCGACCGTGGTCGGCGAGATGGTCATGGACGCGTTGTCGACGCTCGATCCCGTTGCCTATGTCCGCTTTGCCTCGGTCTACCGGAACTTCCGCGAAGCGAAGGACTTCGAGGATTTCGTCGGCAAGCTCGGCGGTCCCGATAAGGACTGACATGAGGCTTCGCTCTCCAGTGTGCCTGTATGGAGAGGGAAGATGACCACCGCGGACGATCTCAGCCATATGCGGACGGCTCTGGCGCTGGCGCGGCGCAACCTTGGCGCCGTGTGGCCCAACCCAGCGGTCGGCTGCGTTCTTGTCAAGGACGGTCGCGTTGTCGGACGCGGGTGGACGCAGCCCGGCGGAAGACCGCATGCCGAAACCGAGGCGCTGGCGCGTGCGCAGTCCGCCGCGGCCGGTGCAACTGCCTATGTCACGCTTGAGCCTTGCAGCCACCACGGGCGCACGCCGCCCTGCGCGGAGGCGTTGATCAGGGCGCGGGTCGCGGGGGTCGTTGCGGCGATCGAGGACCCTGATCCTCGCGTGTCGGGGCGTGGGCTTACGATATTGCGCGAGGCCGGTATCAAGGTTGAAACGGGTCTGCTTGCCGATGAAGCAGCCGAGCTCAATGCCGGTTTTTTCCAGCGCGTGCTGCGCGGGCGCCCGCTGGTCACCCTCAAGACTGCGACAACTTTGGACGGTCGGATCGCCACCCATCGCGGCGAAAGCCGCTGGATCACCGGCGAACCGGCAAGGCAGCGCGCGCATGTGCTGCGCGCGGAGCACGATGCGATCCTGATCGGGGTCGGAACGGCGCTGATCGACGATCCGGATCTGACCTGTCGTCTTTCCGGCCTGACCGACCGTTCGCCGGTCCGCATCGTGATCGATCCACGCCTGCGTCTGTCGCTGACGGCGAAGTTGGTGCAGACAGCGCGCAAGACGCCGACCTGGTTCGTGACCTTCGCGGGCGCCGATCGCGGGCGACGTCAGGCGTTCGTCGATTGTGGAATCGAACTGATCGATATCGAGCCCGCCGCCGACGGTCAGCCGGATATGCCCGCTATGATGGAGGCGCTGGGGGAACGCGGGATCACGCGCGTGCTCGTCGAAGGAGGCAGCCGTGTAAGCGGTGCTTTGCTCGCGGCCGGTTTGATCGACCGGATTGTCTGGTTCCGGGCGGCTATGCTGATGGGCGGCGACGGGGCGCCGGTTGCGGCGCCTTTCGGCGTTGACCGACTGGCACAAGCGCCGCGCCTCGTGCGCGTTGCCGCAGAGCCTTGCGGCGACGATCTCATGGAAATCTATGCCCGCCGTTAGTGGCCAGCGGCAGTCGTTCGTCTGCGGCCGTGTTTTGCGATGACGTTGAGCAGAACTGTTTTTTCGATCGGCTTGGCAACATGGTCGGCCATGCCTGCATCGAGGCAGCGTTTCACATCTTCGCTCATGGCATTCGCCGTCATGGCCACTATCGGTGTCAGGCCGTTGTCGCCGGGCAGTGCGTGGATCCTGGCCGTCGCCTCGTAGCCGTCCATATCAGGCATCTGGATATCCATCAGCACCAGGTCGTAGTCTTTCGTGCGAACGGCGTCGATGGCTGCGGCACCGCTATCCGCCGTCTCGACAGCATGTCCGGTGCCGCGCAGCATCAATGAGACGAGCCGTCTGTTCATCTCTACGTCGTCGACAAGCAGGATTCGTATGTGTGCGCCGCCGGCAACCGAAGACTGCAACTGAGCGGGATTTTCGGCGACCGTCGCGCGTTTCATATCCAGACAGAACCAGAATACACTGCCTTTTCCAGGCGTACTGTCCACGCCGATTGTTCCGCCCATAAGTTCGACGAGGCGCTTGGAGATCGATAAGCCAAGACCGGAACCGCCAAATTTTCGCGAGACAGACGCATCTGCTTGCACAAAACGGTCGAACAGCCGACTTTGCGCCTCAGGCGTGATGCCTTCACCGGTATCCTCTACCTCGAAGCGCAGGCTCGGCCGGGTAGCATCCTGGGAGAGTGAGAGAACGCGTACGGTAACGCGGCCTCGTGCCGTGAATTTTACGGCGTTTCCGACAAGATTGAGGAGGACTTGGCGCAGCCTATGATCGTCCCCAATGACGAATTGCGGAACGGACGGCTCGATGATGGAGACGAGTTCCAGATTCTTCGCGGTTGCAGATTCACGCACGATCGACAGCACGCCGTCGACAAGGCTGGCCGGGGGAAACGCGACCTCATCCAGATCGATACGCCCAGCTTCGATCTTCGAATAGTCGAGGATGTCGTTGAGAAGGACGAGGAGGGCGCGAGCGGCGTCGCGGATCGTTGTGGCGTGACGTTTCTGCTCGTCGTTCAACGGCGTTTCGAGAAGGACGTTGGCGAACCCGATCACACCGTTCATTGGTGTGCGGATCTCATGGCTCATCGTCGCGAGGAACTCGGATTTGGCGCGGTTCGCAGCGTCTGCCGCGGCACGCGCTTCCTTCAACTCCTCCTCGCCGCGAATGCGGGCTGTGATATCGCCCATGAAGCCGTCCCAGACGACGTTGCCGTCGGCGCGTCGGCGGGTATGCATGGCGCTATGACACCAGACGATCTCGCCGTCCGGTCGGACCATCCGGACGTCGATTGACCATGGTGCAAGGGAGAGGGCGGAATCCCGGATTGACGTCAACGCCCGCTCGCGGTCATCCGGATGGATCCGGTTGAGCCAGACCCATGGGTCGCGCTTCACATCCGCAGGATCAATGCCGATCAGTGCCTTGAGGCCGCTGCTGAGGAATGGATAGGAGAGCGTGCCGTCCGGCCGCATCACACGCTGATAGAGAATGCCGGGGACGTTGGCGGCGATTGCCGAAAACTGCTGATTCAGTTCGTCGATGCGTGCGGCAGATTCCCGCCGTCGCCGTATATCGAGAATCAGGAATGCCGCAACCAGAAGGCTGAGTACGGTAAATCCCGTGCTGTAACCAAATTCGCGCCGTTCCGCCGCATAAACCTCGGAAAAATAACGGGCGACGTCGAAGCCGACAAAAACAGAAAATGGAAGTTCGTCATTGACCCGGTAGCTGAGGGTTCGGCGGATGCCGTCGAGACGACTGACGGTTTCGTAGCTGCCAACGGGACTCCGCCTGCTGGCCTCGAAGAACTGGGCGGAGGCCGCGATCTGGCCAATCTGCATCGGCTGGGCACCGCGCCGCGAGAGCAGCACCCCGTCGGAGCGGATCAGGCCGACCGTGCTCCCGTCAGGAAGGTTGAGGGAGCCATAGAACGATCCGAAAAAATCCGTCGGCAGGAGGGCCAGGACAATTCCGTTGAATTCACCGCGGGGGCCATCGATTGCATAGGAGAGCGGAATGGCCGCGGTCTCGAAGCGGGTGCTATAGAAGGGCAGGCCTATATACATCAGGCCTTTCGGCGTCGTTGTCGCATGAAACTCGAAACTCTCGCTTCGTCCCGCATCATTGGGATCCGCTTCGCCCGGGAGGCTGCTGCCGATAACCTGCCTTGTGCTGTCGATGACCAGCACTTCGAGGCTGGCGCGCAACGCTGACGAGGCGATGATCTGATTGATGTCCATGAGGATCGCGCTCGCGGGATTGCGTTCCACGTTCAGCTTGACCAGACGGAGCAGCTGTTCGACGCGCCTGAAGGTGACCAGCGCGTGGGCTTCGGCCGCCTGCGAAAGAGCCAGGGTTTCATTCCGGGCGTCAGCTCTGGTGGCCTCGCGCGCCGAATTGGTCGACTGGATCGTGCTGGACCAGAGGGCGGCAATGAATATCCCGCACAACCCCACAATAAGGTAGACAGCGCCCCTGCTGCCTTTGAGAGCGGTCGCCATATTGGCTTGAGGAGGGTTCATCGAAGACGAGCGTTGGGGGTGATCGTGAACAATGGTATGGCCAAATAGAGAAATGCTAAGATACAGCTAGTAGAATTTAGGCCAAAGTTGCAGGTTGTACAGATGTTTACCGGCATAATTACCGATGTGGGTCGCGTCAGGGCGCTGTCGAAAATTTCCGGCGCGGACACCCGGCTCGTGGTGGAGACGGTTTATGATACGCACGGCATTGCGATAGGGGCCTCCATCTCCTGCGGCGGGGCGTGCCTGACCGTCGTCGAAAAAGGCGAAGGCTGGTTTGCCGCCGACGCGTCGGCCGAGACGCTGGCCTGTACGACCCTCGGCGAGTGGATGCCCGGCACCAGGATCAATCTCGAGCGGGCGCTGAAGGCCGGCGATGAGCTCGGTGGCCATATCGTGAGCGGGCATGTCGATGGAACTGGGATGGTGGCCAGTCGCGAGGAAGAAGAGGGTTCGCTGCGGCTGCTGTTCGAGGTGGGCCGTAATCTTGGGCGCTTTGTGGCCTCGAAGGGATCTGTGGCCATCGACGGTGTCTCGCTGACCGTGAATGAAGTTGAGGACGGGCCCACAGGGACCCGTTTTGGGGTCAATCTGATCCCACATACGCAGGGTGTGACGACGCTGGGCGGGCTCAAAAAGGGTAGCCGCGTGAACGTGGAAGTGGATGTCATGGCGCGCTATGTTGCGCGCATGCAGGATCAGAGCAAGCAATGAAGCCGTCACCGAAGCAGCAGGACCTTCTCGACAAGGGCGTGAGCGATCTCGCCGTTCTGTCGAAGATCGAAGACATCATCGAAGACGCCCGGAACGGGCGGATGTTCATTCTGGTCGACGACGAGGACCGCGAAAACGAAGGCGACCTTGTCATCCCGGCCCAGATGGCGACGCCCGAAGCGATCAACTTCATGGCGAGATACGGCAGGGGCCTGATCTGCCTGTCGATGACTCGAAGCCGGATCGAGCGCCTTGGGCTGCGGCTGATGTCTGCGGAGAACGGAACACGGCATCACACCGCGTTCACCGTCTCCATCGAGGCGCGTGAAGGTGTCACCACCGGCATTTCCGCATCCGATCGTGCGCGCACCATCGCGGTCGCCATCGATCCTGAAAAGGGCGAGACGGATATCGTCACGCCAGGCCATGTGTTCCCGCTGATGGCGCGGGATGGCGGCGTGCTGGTGCGTGCCGGTCATACCGAGGCGGCCGTCGACATTTCCAGGCTGGCCGGCCTCAATCCGTCGGGCGTGATCTGCGAGATCATGAACGACGATGGAACGATGGCGCGGCTTCCTGATCTCGTGAAGTTCGCGCAGTTCCACGGGCTCAAGGTTGCCGCGATTGCCGACCTGATCGCTTATCGCCGGCGGCACGACATTCTGGTCGAGCGGACGATCGAGACTTCGATCGAGAGCCGCTACGGTGGACGCTTCAAAATGCTCGTCTATGTCAATCGCGCCGCCTATGCGGAACATATCGCCTTGATCAAGGGCGACATCAGCGGCCCCGAGCCGGTAGTCGTCCGCATGCACGCTATGAACGTGCTGGATGACGTGCTCGGCGACAAGGCGGTCGGGCGCGGCGGCGTGCTCCATTCGTCGATGAAATACATCAGCGAGATCGGGCGCGGTGTGGTCGTGCTGATCCGCGAACCGCGGCCGACCAGCCTGTCAGATCGGGTCCGCGCACGGCACGGCGATTCGTCGAGTGCCAGCGCCGGCCTGGGCGATTACCTGTCCGATGAGGGACGCATGGCGGCGTCGTTTGCGTCGGGCCTGCGGGACTACGGCGTCGGCGCGCAGGTCCTGCTTGATCTCGGCCTGCGCGATGTCGTGCTCCTGTCGAACCATCCGCAAACGGTGGTCGGTATCGAAGGTTATGGTTTGAACATTACGGAGTGGCGGGCCATTCCGCCGCTGGTCGAGGGCTAAGAGACGATCATGGCGGACAAGCCGCATATTCTCATCATTGAAGCGCGTTTCTACGAGCCGCTGGCCGACGAAATGGTCACAGGCGCGATCCGCAAGCTTGAGTCCGTCAAGGCGACGTATGAGCGTCTGGCTGTGCCGGGCGCGTTCGAGATTCCGGCGGTGATTGCCGCCGCGCATAGCGGCAAGCAGGCAAAGAAATTCGACGGGTACATCGCCCTGGGCTGCGTGATCCGTGGCGAGACCACGCACTACGATTACGTCTGCGGCGAAAGCGCGCGCGGATTGCAGGAGCTGGCGATCCGGCACAGCCTGGCAATCGGCTATGGCATTCTGACGGTGGAGAATGAAGAACAGGCCTGGGAACGGGCCAAGCTCGACAAGGGCGATAAGGGGGGTATGGCGGCCGAGGCGTGTCTGGCGATGATCGACGTTCGCCGGCGCTTTGGGCATGGAGGCGCCTGATGGCTGAAGACGCGCCGCGCGCGCCAGGCCGCCGGGAATCCGCGCGTGTCGCGGCAGTCCAGGCGCTCTATCAGATCGATCTGTCCGGCGCAGCTGCGGCCGACGTCATCGCCGAGTTCCGTGATCATCGTCTCGATAAATCGTCTGACAAGGATCTGTTTTCCTCGATCGTCGCAACGGCCGCGGTGAAGCGGGAGGAGATCGACACCCTGTTGAGCTCGGCGCTCGCCGAGGGTTGGAAGATCGAGCGCCTGGATGCCGTGCTCCGCGCCCTGCTGCGCGCCGGCGTCGGCGAACTCCAGGAGCCGGACGGCGTGCCGGCGCGGGTGCTGCTGGACCAGTATGTTGACGTCGCGCATGCCTTCTTCACGGGCAAGGAGGTTGGCTTCGTGAACGGCGTTCTGGATGGGCTGGCGCGGCGGCTGCGGCCGCAGGAAGTCGAAGGCAAGCGTGCCGGGCACACCGCGAAAGAGCGGTGAATTCGAGCGGATCGCGCGCTACTTCGCACCGCTAGCCGCGGGCGAAGCGGGGGCGCTGGGCCTTCGTGACGATGTTGCGTTTCTCACGGTGCCGGACGGGCAGGAACTTGTCGCGACCAGCGATGCGCTCGTCTCCGGTGTTCATTTCCTTCCCGACGACCCTCCGGACCTGATTGCCCGCAAGGCATTGCGGGTGAACCTGTCCGATCTTGCCGCGAAGGGCGCACATCCACGCTGGTATCTGCTGGATGCGGCCTTTACCCGCAAAACAGACGACCGCTGGATCGCACGGTTCGCCCGCGGTCTTGCCAAAGATCAGGCGGCGTTCGATGTGCATCTGGTCGGCGGCGACACGGTCGCGACACCGGGACCCACTACCTTCGCGATCACGGCGTTGGGCATGGTGCGCGCAACCTGGGGTCTGCGTCGCGGCGGCGCGCATGCGGGCGACGACGTGTTTGTTACCGGGACGATCGGTGACGCGGCGCTTGGTCTGATGGTTCGCCGGAAAAAGCTCCGGACGCTGAAACCGACAGCGCGTGCCTTTCTGGAAGGCCGGTATCGCCTGCCGCAGCCGCGCGTGGCGGTTGGCCCGCGTCTGCTCGGTGTGGCGACGGCGGCTCTCGATGTCTCCGACGGACTGGTCGCAGATCTTGGCCATCTTGCCGCGAATTCGAAACTGGGTGCCGTCATCGAACAGAAGCTGGTGCCGCTTTCTCCGGCGACGGCCGCTGCGGTTGCGAAACAGCCGGCGCTGATGGAGCGGGTGCTCACCGGTGGCGATGATTACGAAATTCTGTTTACCGCCCCTGCGTCGGCGGACAAGCTGCTTGGCACGCTGAGCCGCGAAACCGGCGTGCCGATAACCCGTATCGGCCGCATGGAGCCAGGGAAGGGCGTGCGTGTGATCGATACGAGCGGCCGGCCGCGCCGACTTGCGGCCGGCGGCTGGACTCACTCCTGAGCTTGCTATGAGCGCGCGCATAGCCCTCGTCCTGATTGTGCTGCTGACGGGGGCGGGCGTTGCAGCGCAGGATCAACGGGCAGTCGAGGCGCGACTTGCGACGGGACAGGCACCTGACGCCGTTGCCCGCCAGCTCATTCGCGACGGTGCCGATGCTGAAGACGTAGCCGCGCTCCTCTTTCGCCTGCGGTCGGCGAACGATGCGGTGCGTGTAGTGGCGTTCGCGGCGGTCCATGAAGGCGCGCGTCTAAAACCGGCCGACGCGACCCTGATTGCCGTCGGCGTTGCCGGGCTGGCGCAGCCCGCAGGCTTTCCGGCCGCCGTCGGTGCGATCCTGGCCGTGCCGGCAAGCGCCGCGGAAACCGGCGCCGCCGTGGCACAAACCGCTCCGCAGGCGGGACCGCTGATTGCCGCGGCGATTGCGCGCCTGGTACCCGATCAGGCTATTGCAGCGGCTGCCGCCATCGGGCGCGTGGTGCCGCGTCAGGCGCTGTTCGTGGCGTCGGCCGTGCTGCAGATCCTGCCGCAGCATCATGACGCGGTGGTCGCCGCGGTTGAGAGATCGTCCGGCGTCAGTATGGAACTGGTGCGCCAGCGGCATGAGCCGACGGAATCCGTCGGTGCCAACGCGATGCGTGAATCCGATGAAGTGCTGGCGATCCTGCCGCTCAAGGAGGCGCGCTAGGGTCCGGGATCCCGTTGTGCCGGCGGCTTTGCTATTCGGAGGCCGCAGGCCTAAATTTGAGACATCTTCGACTCGGGTCACTATCCGATGGTCCGGCGAGCATCTTTCCTGTTGGCGGCTCTTCTTCTGGCGGTAACGCTGGCGCTGCCGGCGCGCGCGGCCGACGCTCCCGCTTTGCCCGGTAAGGACAAGCCGGTCAGTGTCCGGCTCGACCCGCTCACCGTCTCTATTCAGCGCAACGGCGTGATCGAGCGCCATATTGGCTTCGTGATCGTGCTCGAGGTCGAGAACATCACCGCGCAGGCGCTGATCGAGGACCGCAAGCCCAAACTGATCGATGCTTTTGTGCTCGACATCAACGCGCTGGCCTCCCTGCCGTCATCCTATGACAACGGCATCGACCCTGAAGCTCTGAAGCGACGTCTGAAATTATCGACCAATCGCATATTGGGCGACGACGTCGTCAAGAACATCGTTTTCCTGCGCACCTTCACGCGTAAAGTCAGCTGACACGCCTTTTCTTCACAGCAGGGCGGCGGCCCTGCCGCCTTTTGAGTAGCCGGCCATGAATCCCACGATCGACCTTGCGACCACCCGCCGCAATATTCTGTTGCTGGCGATCAGTCAGGGACTTTTTATCGTCGGGACGTCGACCATGATCGCCGAGGCAGCGATCGTCGGCCATGCGCTGGCTTCAGACAAGTCGCTCGCGACACTGCCGGTGGCGCTGCAGCAGCTTGCCGTGCTGTTCACCGCCATCCCGGCGTCGATGCTGATGCAGCGCATCGGTCGCCGTGGCGGGTTTTCGCTCGGCGCGGGCTTTGCCGTCATCGGCACGCTGATTGCCGCGCTCGGCGTCTATTGGGGGTCGTTTCCGCTGTTCTGCATCGGCGTCGCGGTGAACGGCATCTATAACGGCTTCGGTCAGTTCTATCGCTTCGCCGCAGTCGACGGTTCAATCCCGGCGTGGCGGGGCAAGGCAATCTCCTACACCCTCGCCGGTGGCGTGATTGCGGCCCTGATCGGGCCCGAACTGGCAAAGCGGACAAAAGATCTGCTGGTCTATCTCGCGGATGCCGGCTGGCCGGTGGCGCCGGTTCCTTTCGCCGGTTCTTTCATCGCGCTGACAGCTGTCGCCTTTGTCGCGCTGCTCGTGATCCAGTTTGTGCGTATTCCCATGCCGACGGCCGAGGAGCGGGGCGGGGGCGGACGGCCCTTGAGCGAGATCATGCGCCAGCCGGTCTTCATCGTCGCGGTGATCGGCGGGATGGTGGGGTTTGGCGGCATGGCCTTCCTGATGACCGTGACACCGCTTGCCATGATCGCCTGCGGCTATGAATTCGAATCGGCCGCCTTCGTCATTCAGTGGCACGTGTTCGCGATGTTCGCGCCATCCTTCTTCACGGGGACACTGATCGCCCGCTGGGGGGTGCTCAACGTCATGAAGCTGGGGGCGGTGATCTTCGCCGCCTGTGTGGGTGTTAACCTGTCCGGTACCGCCGTCTGGCAGTTTTGGCTCGGCCTCTTCCTGCTTGGACTGGCCTGGAACTTCCTCTACGTCGGCGCCAGCACCCTGGTCACCGAGGCCTACCGCCCGTCTGAAAAGGCAAAAGTGCAGGCGGCGAACGACGTTTTGGTCTTCTCGGCCGTGTCCCTTGGCGCCCTGTCGTCGGGCGCCTTCCACGACTGGGTGGGCTGGGCGTCCCTGAACCTGATGATGGGCCCCTTCGTGCTCCTCACCCTCGGCGCCCTGCTCTGGTTGCGTGGGCGCCGTCAGGTCCCGGCCGCGGCCTAACCCGGGTACCGCCCGTCTTGCCTTAATAAAGGCGTTCTGGCATGTTCCGGCCGCTTTCGCCGGTCCCGGCGCGGTCGTCGCCAATTTGCTCGGTGGGGCCGAGGTTTAACGACATCTGAGTCGAACTAAAGAACCGAATCGCCGCGTCGAAGCCCCCTTAAGAAACAGGAATAAGAGAATATGTCCTCAGCCTATTGGATCGTCATCGCCTGCGGCATACTTGCCCTTCTGTACGGCATGTATGCCTACGGTCGAGTGATGGCTGCACCCGCGGGTAACGCCCGCATGCAGGAAATCGCCGCCGCTATTCAGGAAGGCGCTCAGGCCTACCTGAACCGCCAGTACAGCACGATCGCCATGGTCGGCATCGCCGTGGCCGTGATCCTGTGGTTCACGCTTGGCTTGCACGTTGCCATCGGCTTCGTGATTGGCGCGGTTCTGTCCGGCGTCGCCGGCTATATCGGCATGAACGTCTCGGTGCGTGCGAACGTCCGCACCGCCGATGCGGCGCGCCAGGGCATGCAGGCGGCGCTCGACGTCGCCTTCCGCGCCGGTGCGATTACCGGTCTGCTGGTCGTCGGTCTCGGCCTGCTCGGTGTCGCGATCTACTTCGGCATCCTGCAGAGCTGGAAGGGCATGGGCACTCAGGCGAACGTCCGTTCCGTGCTTGAGGCGCTTGTCGCTCTCTCATTCGGCGCCTCGCTGATTTCCATTTTCGCCCGTCTCGGCGGCGGTATCTTCACCAAGGGTGCGGATGTCGGCGCCGATCTCGTTGGCAAGGTCGAGGCGGGAATTCCCGAAGATGACCCGCGTAACCCGGCCGTCATTGCCGACAACGTCGGTGACAACGTCGGCGATTGCGCTGGCATGGCCGCCGACCTGTTCGAGACCTATGCGGTCACGATCGTCGCCACCATGCTGCTGGCTGCCATCTTCTTCACCGGTGCGGCCCAGACCCAGCTCATGATGTATCCGCTTCTGATCTGCGGCGTCTGCATCGCCAGTTCGGTCATCGGCACGTTCTTTGTGAAGCTCGGCTCGAGCCAGAACATCATGGCGGCGCTCTACAAGGGCCTAATCGTGACAGGCGTGATCTCGATCGGGCTGGTGTGGCTCGTCACCGAGTACTTCCTTGGCTTCTCGAGCACCTACACAACCGGTCCTCTGACCTTCTCCGCGCGCCACCTGTTCTATTGCGCGCTGGTCGGTCTGGCCGTGACCGGGCTGTTGGTCTGGATCACGGAGTACTACACCGGCACGGCCTATCGTCCGGTGAAGAGCATCGCCGAAGCGTCCACGACCGGTCATGGCACGAACATCATCAAGGGCCTCGCCGTTTCGATGGAAGCGACGGCGTTACCAGTGGTTGTGATCTGCGGCGGCATCTTGGGGTCGTACCTGCTGGCAGGCCTGTTCGGCATTGCCATCGCGGCGACCACCATGCTGGCGCTGGCCGGCATGATCGTGGCACTCGACGCCTACGGTCCGGTGACCGACAACGCCGGTGGCATTGCCGAGATGTCCCATCTCGACAAGGATATCCGGAAGATCACCGACGCGCTCGACGCGGTCGGCAACACGACCAAGGCCGTTACCAAGGGCTACGCGATCGGCTCCGCCGGTCTCGCCTCTCTGGTGCTGTTCGCGGCCTACACCGAAGATCTAAAGCACTATTTCCCGACGGTTCAGGTGCAGTTCATCCTGCAGGATCCGTACGTGGTGGTGGGTCTCTTCATCGGTGGTCTGCTGCCGTACCTGTTCGGTGCGATGGGCATGACTGCTGTCGGCCGCGCGGCCGGCGCGGTGGTCATCGAAGTCCGCCGTCAGTTCAAGGAGATCAAGGGCATCATGGAAGGAACAGCCAAGCCGGACTACGGCAAGGCGGTCGACCTTCTGACCAAGGCGGCGATCAAGGAAATGATCATTCCGTCGCTGCTGCCGGTTCTCGCTCCGATCGTGCTGTACTTCGTGATCCTGCAGATCGGCGGACAGGCTGCGGCCTTTGCATCCGTTGGCGCCATGCTGATGGGCACCATCGTCACGGGTCTCTTCGTGGCTCTGTCGATGACCTCGGGCGGCGGCGCCTGGGATAACGCCAAGAAGTACATCGAAGACGGCAACTTCGGCGGCAAGGGTTCCGAGGCTCACAAGGCCGCGGTCACCGGCGATACCGTCGGCGATCCGTACAAGGATACGGCTGGTCCCGCGGTGAACCCGATGATTAAGATCATCAACATCGTCGCGATCCTGCTGCTCGCCATCCTCGCGCATTAACGCGGGGCGGCAATCGCCGCAAAAGAAAAAGGCCCAGCCGGTTTAGCCGGCTGGGCCTGATCTTTTTGGCCTGACGCTTCGGGCGGCCGTTAACGGCCGCAGCGCTATTTCGACGCGTTGAAGCGGCCGAGATTGCCGATCAGCTGTTCCATGAAGGTCAGCTCGCGGCCAGGAGAGGGAGTCTTGCGGCTCACGGGATCGATGATCTGTCCGTCTTCCAGCGCGTAGTTTTTGACTTCCTTGACCATGCCGATGTCGTCGAATTCGATGACGACGACGCTTTGTTCGAGAATTGTCGGCTCGAAGAACGCCACCGTGCTGGTCTTTTTGCTGATGTAATACCACCGCTCGTCGTTGAACGAGCTTACGCTCGACGGCGAGCCGAGGATTTCCCTGACTTCATCGCGGCCTTGAAGACCGGCCTTTATCCGTTCGAGATCGTAGCGATCCGGAACATAGCCGCGCTGATCGATTCGGGTTTCGCATGCGCCCAGGGTCAAGGCGACAAGCGCCGCGCATGCAGCAATGCCATAGCGCCGACGCTTGCTGCCGTCGGGCTGTTTTCCGTTGAAGTCGTCAGCGCTGCGAGCCATTCTCCGCGATAAATCGCACCAACCCTCCGGCGATGTCAACCAGCCACCGGCCGCTAAGGCCGGTCAGGCGCGCAAGGAAGAGCGGATGGTCCTCTCAAAGCTGTTCAGAACCTCCAGAAGCGAGATGGCGGCCGCGCCTCTGTACCGCGCTATCGTGCAGCAGGCGCGTGAACCGGCGTTTTATGCCGTGCATGGTGTGCCCGATTCGCTGGATGGCCGGTTCGACATGATTGCAATGCACATGTTTCTCGTGCTGCAGCGTCTTCGCTCCACCGATCCCGCCAGGAGCGAACTCGCGCAGGCCCTGTTCGATACGATGTTCGCCGACATGGACCGCAGCCTGCGGGAAATCGGGGTCGGCGATCTCGCGGTCGGCAAACGGATCCGGTCTATGGCCGAAGGTCTCTATGGGCGAATCGCAGCCTATGAGCAGGGGCTTGCGGCCGACGATGCAATCCTCGCGGCCGCTCTTAGGCGCAATCTGTTTGGCACGGTCGCCGATCCTGGGCCGTCTCCCGAAGCGTTGCAGACTCTATGCAATTATCTGCGTGCGGCGGTGCCGCTGCTGGCGGGTCAGCCGGACGAGCGCTTCAAGACAGGTGAAATCGTGTTTCCTGCGGCGCCCGCGGCCAGATGAGCCCGGCGCCCTCCGATACCGTGGAATTCTCCCGGCCGGTGGAAATCCACCGGCTTGGCGACAGCGAACTTGTCCATAAAATCAGTGCCACGGCGGAAGAACTGACCGCGCTGGCGCGCCGCTTCGATATACTCGCTATCGACCGGCTGGAGGCAAAAGTGACGCTGCGCCGGATGCGGGCCGGGCTGAAACTGGCGGGCCGGCTGGACGCCGACGTCGTGCAGGCCTGCGTGGCGACGACAGAACCCGTCCCAGCCACGGTCAGCCACGATTTTACCGTCATTTACGGGGATATTACGGAAAGCGCCGACGTCGAGATCGGTCTGGACGACAACGATCCAGTTGAGCCGATGCCCGAAGGACCCCTCGATATCGGCGAAGCGGTGGCCCAGGAACTGGCTTTGGCGCTCGATCCGTACCCGCGTGCGGCGGCTGCCGTCGTCGATCAGCGCTGGATTGAGCCCGAAAGCGGGGCTAAACGGGCTAACCCGTTCGCGGCACTGTCAAAACTCACAAAGGGCAAATCTTAACCCGCGACGGGAATGACTTGAGAAAATGTGGGGATTTGTCTATCTAACTGGCCCATTCCGGCCCAATTTGCCAGTGTTAAGCTGCTGCCCGGCGCGGCAGAGAAGGAAGTAGTCATGGCGGTTCCCAAGAAAAAGGTCTCGCAGTCCCGGCGCAATATGCGTCGCTCGCACGAGGCTCTTGCAAGCACGACATCCAGCGAATGCCCGAATTGCGGCGAACTCAAGCGGCCGCATCACGTGTGCGGTTCCTGCGGCTTTTATGATGGCCGCGAAGTCGTTGCGGCCAAGGCCCAAGCGTAACGGTTTCCGGACGCGTCCCGTTGAGCGGCCGTCTCACCATCGCCCTTGATGCCATGGGCGGCGACCGTGCGCCGCAGATGGTGGTCGATGGTGCTGATATCGCGCGGCACCGCTTTCCGGATGTGCGTTATCTTCTGTTCGGTGACGAGGCGAAAATCGCGCCGCTGCTGGACAAGCACGAGGCCCTGAAAGGGCTCTGCGAGATACGTCACACCGATATCGCCGTCGGCAACCAGGAC
Organism: Alphaproteobacteria bacterium; assembly: GCA_965279355.1. Classification (GTDB taxonomy): domain Bacteria; phylum Pseudomonadota; class Alphaproteobacteria; order CACIAM-22H2; family CACIAM-22H2. The sequence continues at coordinate 4,861,013 of OZ257155.1, forward strand.
AAGCCGTCCGCCGCCCTGCGGGCCGGCCGGCGTTCGAGCATGCGCCTGGCGATCGATGCCGTCGACACCAAGGATGCGGCCGGGGTCGTCTCTGCTGGCAATACCGGCGCGCTCATGGCGATGGCGAAGATCGTGCTGCGCATGGTGCCCGGTATCGACCGTCCGGCCATCAGCTCTTTCTTTCCGACCTTGCGCGGCGAAAGCGTCATGCTCGATCTCGGCGCCAACGTCGTTTGCGACGCCGAGAATCTTGTGCAGTTCGCGGTGATGGGCGAGGTCTTTGCGCGCACGGTGCTCGGCGTTTCCAAGCCGAGCGTCGGCCTGCTCAATGTCGGCTCCGAAGAGCAGAAGGGCCATGAGGAGGTGCGCGGCGCCGCGGCCATGTTGCGCGATACGGAACTGCCGATCCGCTTCCATGGCTTTGTCGAGGGCGACGATATCACTGCCGGCACGGTCGACGTCGTGGTGACCGACGGCTTCAGCGGCAATATCGCGCTGAAGACCGCCGAGGGTACGGTGAAGCTTTATTCCGAGTTCCTGCGCGGCGCGTTCCGTTCGTCACTGCTGGCGCGGTTCGGCTATATTTTCGCGCGTCATGCGCTCAACAAGGTCCGCAAGCGGACTGATCCCCGGCGCTACAACGGTGCGGTTTTCCTGGGCGTGAACGGCATCGTGGTGAAAAGCCATGGCGGCACGGACGCGCTCGGCTTCGCCAATGCCATCGGCGTTGCCATCGATATGGCTGCCAACGACTTCAGCTCCAAGATCCGCGACGAGATCGCTCTCGTGAACGCCGCCCGGACAAAGCTGCAGGCGGCCACAGCATAATGGCGGCAGGAACAACAATGCTGCTCCGCTCCGTCGTGCTGGGATGCGGGGCCTACCTGCCGGAGCGCATCGTCACCAACGACGAACTGTCAACGCGCGTCGACACCACCGACGAGTGGATCACGGAGCGTACAGGCATCAAGCAGCGGCACATTGCCGCCGAGGGCGAATTCACGTCCGACCTTGCGGTCAAGGCGGCCGAGCGTGCGCTGGCCGACGCAGGCATCGCAGCGAGCGAAGTCGATCTGATCATCGTCGCAACCAGCACGCCCGATGAGACCTTTCCGGCGACCGCCACCCGGGTCCAAACGCGGCTGGGTCTGACCGATGGTATCGCCTTCGATCTGCAGGCCGTCTGCAGCGGGTTCATCTACGCGCTGGCGACCGCGGACAACTTCCTGAAAGTGGGCCAGGCGCGCACGGCGCTGGTGATCGGTGCTGAGACATTTTCGCGCATCCTCGACTGGACCGATCGTGGGACGTGCGTGCTGTTCGGAGACGGGGCGGGGGCGGTTGTCCTGCGCGCCACCCAGAGTACTGGCAACGGCCATGACCGCGGCGTGCTCTCGACCCATCTTCATTCCGACGGCCGCTATCATGACAGCCTTTATGTCGACGGCGGGCCGTCCTCGACGGGGACAGTCGGGCATGTCCGCATGGAAGGTAAGGAAGTCTTCCGCCATGCCGTTGCCAAGCTTGCTGCCGTCGTGGAAGAGGCACTGGCCGCCAACGGTATGACCGGAGCGGATATCGACTGGCTGGTGCCGCACCAGGCCAACAAGCGCATCATCGATGGCATGGCGCGCAAGCTCGGTCTGGGCAGTAACCGCGTGGTGACTACCGTCGATCATCATGCGAACACATCGGCCGCCTCGATCCCGATGGCCCTGGCCGAAGCATCGGCCGACGGCCGGCTGAAGCAGGGTGACGTCGTTTTGCTGGAGGCAATCGGCGGCGGCCTTGTCTGGGGCGCCAGCGTGATCCGCTGGTAAGCCGTCAGTTTAGGGGGCTGTGTTCAGTCCCGATTCAAAGAAACACCCCATCCCCCTGTAATTGACCGATTTCTCGACTTAAGGTAAGTTTTTACCTGAAGCTGGGTACGGGTTGATTAGGGGAAACAGCCATGTCCGAAACAACAGTGACGCGGGCAGACCTCAGCGAAGCCGTCTACCAGGAGGTAGGGCTGTCGCGAAACGACTCGGCCGCGCTGGTCGAGACCATCCTGAATGAGATGGTCGATACGCTGACGCGGGGCGAAACGGTCAAGATCTCCTCATTCGGGAGCTTCTCCGTACGGCAAAAGGGCCAGCGGATCGGCCGCAACCCGAAGACCGGCGAGGAAGTGCCGATCCTGCCCCGCAAGGTCCTGGTGTTCCGGGCGTCCCATGTCCTGAAGAACAAGATCAACCGGGCGCTCTCCAAGGCCGCCCGCGCCGTCACGGCGGCGAGTCCCACCGCGCCAGCCCCGTCGTCTCCCAAGCCCTAACACCGCCTTTCGTAGACTCGAGCTTGGATTTCCATGGCGCTGCCGGTCGATAACAGCAGCATGACACGGCCCGATTTTGCCGCGATGGCGCGTCGCCCCGGCAAGGCGGCCGGTGCTTTCCGTACCATCAGCGAAGTGGCGACCGATCTTAACGTGCCGCAGCATGTGCTGCGGTTCTGGGAAACGCGGTTTGTGCAGATTCGGCCGCTGAAGCGGGCGGGCGGGCGGCGTTATTACCGGCCGGAAGACGTCGACCTGCTGCGGCGGATCCGCGAGCTGCTCTACAACAACGGCTACACGATCAAGGGCGTGCAGCGCCTGCTCAAGGACAACGGCCGTCGTGCCGATGAGGGCGACATCGAAGACGGCCTCGATGAGGCGCCGGTTGCGGTGCCGGCCGAGGCCGACGAAGGGGAGGACACCGAACCGGTTGTGGCGTCGCCAGCGGTACCGGCAGCGGAGGCCGCCAGACCGGCCGCCGATCCCGTCGTGGATGCCGCCCTGGCCGAACTTGGCGCGATCCGCGACCTGCTTCGCAAAACAGGACGCTAAATCATCGTTGTTTCAGCGATTTGGCGCGTTGAAGCGGCGTGCGAGTTCTGGCTATAGTGCGCCCGCGCAAGAGGGCCGGTCACAACCTGCACTTCTTAGGCTCGGTCGGAGCGTAGCGCAGCCCGGTAGCGCATCAGTCTGGGGGACTGGGGGTCGTGGGTTCGAATCCCGCCGCTCCGACCAATTATTTCAACTGTAACAATCGTTTATGTGTAGCTGCAGGCGGCCGTCTGCCGGGCGTCGCGTTCACGCATCATCAATTAATTTGCGTTAGGACTACCGCACTCGCCCCCGGATCGCTCAGATTTGGGGTACGCGTCCGTCGCCTCCGCATGCCGCGGAATAAGGCCTTCGATGAATATCCGATCCCGGCTGCTCCTGCTCGTGCTGGTGGCGATCCTTGTCCCGACCTTTCTCATCGGGTTGAGGTTTTATACGGTCCGCGACAAGGAAATCGAGACCGCTGTCGGCAGTCTCTCGGCGTCCGCAAATGAGATCGCCGCTGCCCTTCACGAAAAAATTCTGGGAACGGCGCAACTTCATTATGGGCTGGCCCGCGCCCGCGACCTTGAGACAACGGATCGCACGGCCTGTTCCGCGTTTCTGAACGCGGTCCTGAGAGAACATCCGCAGTATACCGGCATCCTGACAATCAATCCCGACGGAAGGCTGTTCTGCGATTCTCTTGGCACCGGCCGCGAGCTCGATCTGCGAGACCGCAAATACTTCCAGCAGGCATCGAGCACGGTGGGCGGCGTGGCGCTTGAAGCCGTCTTCGGCCGGTTGACCGGAATCGCCGTTCTCCAGATCGCCTATCCTGTTCGCGCACCTTCGGGTGACCTCAGTTTTATTTTGCTCGCGTCGCTTAGTCTTGAACTCTTCGTCGAGGAGCGGGCGTTGCGCGGCAGGGAAATTCTCCTGACCGCGGACGACGGTACGGTTCTGGCGTGGTCGCCAAAGGAAACGCGGGCCCGCCACAAGGGCACGTCGATCGCAAAAGAGCCGCTTTTCGCGTTCGCAGCGGCGCAGGAATCCGGCGGTGCCGGCGAGGTGACGGGGATCGACGGTAATCGCGAGATCTGGGCGGTTGCAGGATTGCCTGACTTGCGGCTCGCGGGCGTGCGGGTTCTGGTAGGGCAGCCGAAAAGCGACCTGGTGGCATCGGCAAACCGGAACCTGCTCCAGGAACTTGCAGTTCTGGCCATTGTCGCCGTTTTTCTATTTCTGGGTGTCTGGTTGCTGGCGGAACTCGGCATCCGCCGTCAGGTCGCGCGCATCGGCGCGATGGCGACGCAGCTTGGCGCGGGAGACCTGCAGGCGCGCATTCCGCCGCCGCATCCCGGCGGCGAACTGGGCGATCTGATGACCGTCCTGAACGGTGCCGCTGAATCTCTGCAGCGCCAGCATGACGCGATCGAGGACCTCAACCGCAAACTGCGCCAGTCGCAGAAAATGGAGGCGGTCGGTCAGTTGACCGGCGGTGTTGCCCACGACTTCAACAATCTGCTGACGGTCATTCTCGGCAACGCCGAAACGCTGGTCGATGAACTGTCCCGGCAACCGGAACTGCGCCGGCTTGCCGAGATCATAATGACCGCCAGCCTGCGCGGTGCCGACTTGACGAGAAGCCTGCTCGCGTTCGCGCGGCGTCAGCCGCTGGCTCCGCAATCCATTGACGTCAACCGCCTGATCTTTCGCATGGAAAACATGTTGCGGCGGACGCTGGGCGAGACGGTCGAATGGCGGTTCCTGCCTGGGGCGGATGTCCGCCCGGCGATGGTCGATCCGGCACAACTGGAATCGGCAATCCTCAACATGGCGCTCAATGCGCGGGATGCGATGCCCGGCGGCGGAAAGCTCACCGTTGAAACCGCGAATGTGATCCTCGACAGGTCCTATGCGGAAAGGAACGAGGAGGTTCGTGCGGGGGAATACGTCATGATCGCCGTCGGGGACAGCGGCTGCGGCATGACCGCCGACGTCGTCGCGCGGGCATTCGAGCCGTTCTTCACGACCAAGGAGGTCGGTAAGGGAACGGGCCTTGGTCTCAGCATGGTCTACGGCTTCGTCAAGCAGTCGGACGGGCATATCCGGATCTATTCGGAGCCCGGTCACGGCACGATCGTAAGGCTCTATCTGCCGCGCGCGGATGCATCGCCCGGCGAGACAGGGGTATTGCCGCCGACGGCGCTGTCCATCGTCAGCGGCACGATCCTGGCGGTAGAAGACGACGACCTGGTCCGCGCCTATGTCGCCGGCGAGTTGAAGACACTCGGCTACTTCGTGCTGACGGCCCGGAACGGTGCCGAGGCGCTTGAGATCCTGCGCGGCGGAGCGACCGTTGACATGCTGTTCAGCGATGTCGTGATGCCGGGCGGACTTTCGGGACCCCAGCTTGCGCAGGAAGCCTTGAAGATACGCCCCGGCCTGAAGGTGCTGTACACGTCGGGCTATACCGAAAACACCGTCATCCACGGCGGCAAGCTGGACCCGGGTGTGCAGCTTTTGAGCAAGCCCTACCTGCGACACGAGCTGGCCTCCAAACTGCGCGCCGTCCTGCAGGGTGCCTAGACCACCCCGGTCCCGGCGCAAAAAAGTTCGGGTCGCAGCTAGTTTTTTCAGGGTTTTCAGTGGTTAAACCCTTATTAACCATAAATAATTCATCGCTGTTTTACCGGCCAAATTTGGATTTTGTGGTATGGTTACCCCAAGGCCCGCTGACTCGTGTCGGTGGCCTTGCCCGTGTTCAGGCCCGTTTGACGAGAATACGTCTGCGCGGTTGCTGAGCGGGACCCGTCCTTTCGCGAACCGCGGGCTGTCCTCCGCGCGGATGTAACGATGCCGATCGATAAACAGGTCTTCAACACGACCGATATCGACCTGACGACGACCACTCTGTCCAGCATCGAGATTCTCTCGGCTGGTCTGGGTAGTGACTCGACGTTCACTGTCGATGCCGATGACTTGGCGTCGAACGGCTCCGTATTGGGCAATTCCGGCAACGACACGCTGACTGTCACCGAGACGGCGTTCGACCTGAGAAGCACCACGCTGTCGAGCGTCGAGCGGCTTGTCGCCAGCGACAACGACACGGTGTTCACCCTCAATGCCAACGACATTTTCAAGGGCGGTAGCATCACCGGCGTTGCCGGTATCGAGACCATCGCGATTTCCGGCGCCACGCTCGACCTGACCAGCACCACGGTCACCAGCGTCGAGGTCATCAAGGCCGGCACGATCGCGGCCACCAATTTCATCGTCAATCAGAACGATCTCGCGTCCGACGGTTCGGTGATCGGCAGCACCGGCAGCGACACGCTGATCATTTCCGGCACGCAGCTCGATCTCACCAGCACCACGTTGTCGAGCGTTGAGAACCTGAAAGCAGGCACGACCAACGCAACGGAGTTCATTGTCGTCGAGGACCAGCTCGATGCGATGAAGTCGATCAAGGGCAGTACCGGTAACGATACCCTGATCGTCAACGGAACGGATATCGACCTCAGCAGCACCGCTCTGAGCAGTATCGAGATCCTCGAGGCCGGCACGACCGAAGCGACAACGTTTACGATCGATACGGCCGATCTCGCGAAGAGCGGATCCATCACCGGGTCCGCCCAGGACGATACGCTGACAGCGGCTGGGACGGCCCTGGACCTCAGCAGCACGGCGGTATCAAGCGTTGAAATTCTGCAGGCCGGAACATCGAAAGCTACGACCTTCACGGTCAATCAGGACGATCTGTCATCCGACGGATCGGTGACCGGTGGCAGCGCGAACGATACGCTGAAAACGGCGGACACCGAACTCGACCTGACGGATACGACCGTCACCAGCGTCGAAATCCTTAAAGCCGGCAACAAGAACGCAACGACGTTTACGGTGGAGGAAGGTCAGCTCGCGTCCGGTGGCTCGGTGATGGGCAGTTCCGGCAACGATACGCTACTGATCTCGGGCGTGACCGATGTCGATCTCACCAGCACCACGCTGAGCAGCGTCGAAATCCTGAAGGCCACCACCACGGACGCAACGACGTTCACGGTGGATAACAACGATCTTGCCAAGGCCGGCTCGATCTCCGGCAGCAGCGGCAGCGACACGCTGAAAGCGGCGGGCTCGGCCCTCGACCTCAGCAGCACGACGCTCTCCAGCGTCGAAAACATCGAGGCAAATTCAAGTCTGACCTCGGCCACGACTTTCACCGTCGATTCAGGGGAGTTGACCGGCTCGACGCAGATCACCGGCAACGCCTCGACCGACGACACGCTGGCGTTCCGCGGCACCGGCTTCGACATCAGCTCGGCAACGCTGTCGAGCATCGAAATCCTGAAAGTCGCCGCCGCGCCGGCCACCACCATTACACTGGACGAGACGCAGCTTGCCGCCATCGGTACGATCGCCGGCAGCAGTGGCAGCGATACGCTGGTGATTTCAGGCACGACCGCGGTCGATCTCACCAGCACCACGCTAACCAGCGTGGACAACCTGAAGGCAGGCACGACGGGCGCTACCACATTCACCGTCGATGCGGCGGACCTGGCAGCCAAGGGAACGGTCAAGGGCACGGCCGAGATCGATACGCTTTCGATTGTCGGCACCGCATTCAATCTCTCCAGCACTGTCTTGAGCAGTATCGATGTCCTGCAGGCCGGTTCGACCGACATCACGACCTTCACGCTCGACAACAACGATCTGGCGTCCGGCGGCTCCATCGTCGGCACCAGCCAGTCCGATATCCTGAAGGCCGGCAGCACGACGCTCGATCTCAGCAGCACCACGCTGGACAGCATTGAAGCGCTTGAGGCCAGCAAGGCGACGGCCACCACCTTCACGGTGGATGCGACCGATCTGTCCGGACTCCAGACAGTCTCTGGCAGCACCGGCAAGGATACGCTGCTCTTCAAGGGCACCGCCTTCGATCTCACCAGCATCACGCTGTCGAGCATCGAAATTCTGAAGGCGGGCGGTACGGGGACCACGGAGACAATCTTTACCGTCGATGCGGACGATCTGGCCTCGGCGGGGACTGTCACCGGCAATAGTTCCGCGAACGACACCCTGACCATCCTTGGCGCGGTGGACTTCAACCTCAAGAACACGGCGCTCTCCAGCGTCGAAAAGCTCGTTGCCGATGTAAACGTCACGGGCGCCGTCACCTTCACCCTCGACCAGGCAGACCTGGCCAAGAACGGCACCGTCGAGGGCATCTCAAGCGAATCCGATACGCTGCTGGCTGTCGGCACCGTGCTGGATCTGAGCAGCACGACGCTGACCAGCATAGAGATCCTCCAGGCCGGCAACTCCAAGGCCACGACGTTCACCGTCAATCCGACTGATCTGGCGTCGGATGGCTCGGTGATGGGGAGTTCCGGGACCGACACGCTCAAGTTCGTCAATTCAACGGTCGATCTCACCAGCACGACCCTCAGCAGCATCGAGAAGCTGCAGGCCGGCACTGCGGCGACCGTATTTACGGTGGATGCGGACGATCTCGTCTCCGGCGGCTCGGTGCTTGGCAGCGCCAAGAACGACACCCTGCTGATCTCCGGCGCGACGCTGGTGGACCTCAGCAGCACGACCCTGAGCAGTGTGGAAATCCTGCAGGGCGGGACGACCGGCGACACTACGTTCCTTGTGGATACTGCGGATCTTGCCAAGAGCGGATCGATTACCGGAAATACCGGCGCGCTCGACACATTGCAGGCCGCGGGCACGGCGCTCGACCTGAGCAGCACGGCGCTTACCAGCATCGATATTCTTCAGGCCACGTCCACCGCCGCCACGACCTTTACGGTCGATCAGGCCGATCTTGCGTCGGACGGGTTTGTTTACGGCACCGACGGCGTCAGCGACACGCTCAAGGCCGCCGGTTCGGCGCTCAACCTGACCAGCACGACCCTGAGCAGCGTCGAAGTGCTGCAGGCCGGCAAGGCCGCGACGACGTTCACGATTGACGCCGACGATCTGGCAAGCGGCGGGTCGATCCTTGGCGGCACCGCAAGCGATACGCTGATTGTGAAGGATGCGGCGTCCATCGACCTCACCTCCACAACGCTGTCCAGCGTCGAGGTTCTCAAGGCCGGAACAACCTTCAACACCACGTTCATCGTGGACGTTGCCGATCTTGCCAAAGGCGGCTCGATTGTCGGCAGTTCCGGCAACGATGAGCTTCAGGTGCAGGGCACGCTGGTCGATCTGCGCAGCACCGGCCTGAGTAGTATCGAGCTTATCTCCGCGACGACAACCGACGCGACGACCTTTGTCCTCGACAGCAACGATCTGGGCGGGACGATCGAAGGCGATGCCTCGAACGACATCATCAAGGCCAGCACCTCCGCGCTCGACATCAGCAGCACGACACTGTCCAGCATCGAAATTCTGCAGGCCGGAACGACCCTCGCGACAAGCTTCACCGTCAATGCCAACAATCTTCTGTCGATCACGGAAGTCCAGGGGAGCAGCGGCAAGGACACGCTGAAGATCGTCGGGGCGAACTTCGATCTCAGCAGCACGGTTCTCAGCAGTGTGGAAATCCTGCGCGCGGGCACGGTTGCGACGACCTTCACGCTGGATGCCGAGGATCTGGCGTCGGGCGGGTCGGTCATCGGCTACAGCAGCGGCAACGATACGCTGGCAATTGCCGGCAGCACCGTCCTCGACCTCAGCAGCACGACGCTCAGCAGCGTGGAAACCCTGAAGGCAGGGACGACAAACGGCACATCGTTCATCGTCGACAACAACGATCTCGCGAAGGGCGGCTCCATTGTCGGCAATGCCGGCGAAAACGATACCGTCAAGGTCGGCAGTTCGGCGATCGACCTCAGCAGCACGACGCTGTCCAGCATCGAAACCATCGAGGCGGGAACGACGGCGGCGACCACGTTCACCGTGGATACGGCCGATCTCGGGTCCGACGGCTTCGTGAACGGTACGGCAAAGAACGATACGCTGAAAGCCGCCGGCACTTCGCTCGATCTCAGCAGTACGACGCTCAGCAGTGTCGAGATTCTGAGCGCGGCGCAGGCCGGAACAACCTTTATCGCCGATCTGGCCGATTTGTCCGCCGGCATGTCAGTCCTGGGCAGCAGCGGCAAGGACACGCTGCGGGTCATGGATGCGGATATCGATCTCCGCAGTACCAGCCTGTCGAGCATCGAGGTCCTTCAAGCCGGAACGACGGCTGATACGATTTTCACGATCGACACCGCCGATTTGTCAAAAAGCGGCTCCGTTCTCGGGAGTTCAGGAAGCGATACGCTTCTTGTCGCAGAAACGTCCATCAATCTCAGCAGCACGACGCTTTCCAGCGTCGAGGTCGTGCAGGCAGGACTAACGGCTTCGACGACCTTTATGCTCGATCAAGCCGACCTCGCTTCCGGCGGTTCGATCATAGGCACCGCCCAGAACGACACGCTTCAGGCCGGCAGTTCGTCGCTCAACCTGAGTAGTACCACCCTGGATAGCGTCGAAATCATTCGGACCGGCGCGACTGCGACCACGATCGTTGTCGATACCGAAGATCTGGTATCCGGCGGATCGGTCATCGGCAGTACCGGTTCGGATACACTGCAGGTCAACAGCTCATCCCTCGATCTCACCAGCACGACGCTGACCAGCGTCGAAATCATCCGGGCCGGCTCGACGAACAACACCGAATTCCGGGTCGACACCGCCGACATGGCCGGTGGCGGGCAGCTCATCGGCTCCAGCGGCACGGATACGCTGGTTGTGTCGAACAGCACCATCGACCTGCGCAGCAGCACCCTCAGCAGCGTGGAGATCATCCAGGCGACGGATGGCGTCCAGACCATCTTTACCCTCGATACGAACGATCTGGCATCCGGGGGATCGATCCTCGGTGTCGGCGGTGCCACGCAGGATACGATTGTCGCCGGCAGTACCGCGCTCGATCTGAGCAGTACCACGCTGGACAGTATCGAGTTCCTCCAGGCCGCGTCCGGTATCACCAGTGGAACGACATTCACCGTCGATGCAAATGAACTGTCCGGCGGCCTCGAGATCAGCGGCAATACGGCCGCGGCAGACGATACGGTGGCGTTCCGCGGCTCGAACTTCGACCTCAGCAACATCAATCTCAGCAGCATCGAGGTCCTGAAGTCGGCCAGCACATCGGGGACGACGTTCACGGTCGATGTGAACGACCTCACGTCCGGCGGGTCGGTGATCGGAAGTACCGGCAAGGACACGCTGAAGGTTGTCGGCGCGACGGTCGACCTTTCGAGTACGACGTTGAGCAGCATCGATGTGCTGCAGGCGACGGCGACCGATACGGCCTTTTGGCTGGATGCCAACGATCTTGCAGCGAGCGGTTCGATCCTGGGGAGCAGCGGCAACGACACGATCTATTCCGCCGGGACGTCGCTTGATCTGTCCAGCACGACACTGAGCAGCATCGAATCCCTGCAGACCTTCGTCAGCGCCGCCACGACATTTACGATCGATGGCGCCGATCTGACGGCCGGCATTGTCAGCATTTATGGCAGCGACGGCTCCGACACGCTGATCGTCAAGGGCGCGACGGATCTTTCGTCGACGAGCGTCAATTCCATTGAGACCCTGAAAGCGGGAAGCGGGGGAACGGCGATTGTCCTGGGGAGTCTGGGGACGATCGAATCGATCCTCGGAACGACGGGCAATGAATCGCTGGAGATCGAGGGTGCGACGTACGACACGACCAGCACCATCCTCTCCAGCATCGAAATCCTTAAGGGGGATTCGGGCGCTGGCGGCGCGGTCACGTTCACGGTCGATCTGGCCGATCTGGCCACGGGCGGCTCTGTCACCGGCACCAGCCACAGCGACATCCTGACGATCAAGGGCACGGAGTTCGATCTCAGCAACACCTCGATCGTCAGTGTCGAGAACCTCGTTGCCGATCAGACCGTTGCATCCGTCCGGTTCACCGTCGACCAGGCGGATCTGAGCAAGGTCATTGCCGTTTCCGGTACGTTCGGTGTCGATACGCTGCGTTCGGCCAGCACCGATCTGAGTCTCGTGAGCACGACGCTCTCCAGCGTCGAAGTCCTCGCCGCGGGAAAATCGACAGCGACTACCTTCACCGTCAATGCGGACGACGTGGTTTCTGGCGGTTCGGTGCTCGGCAGTTCGGGCAACGATACGCTTGCTGCGAATTTTGACTTCGCCCAGTTTGACCTGACGTCCATGACGCTCAGCAGCGTCGAGATTCTCAAGACGACGTCCCTGGCATCCACGGTGATCGTCGACCAGGCGGATCTGGCATCCGGGGGCTCGGTTCTCGGCAACTCTGGCACCATCCAGACGCTGCAGGCCGTCGACCCGACGCTCGATCTGCGCAGCACGACGTTGAGCAGCGTTGAGGTTCTTGCGGCGGGCAGTGCCGATACCACATTCATTGTCGACCAGGCGGATCTGGCATCCAGCGGGTCGGTCGTCGGAAGCGGGGGCACGGCCGACACGATCAGGGCGGCCGGGACATCCCTTGACCTGTCGAGCACGACACTCTCGAGTATCGAGATCGTCGAGGGAACGACTTCGGCGACCACCTTCACGATCACCGCCGATCAGTTCAATGCCGGTCTGACCGTCAAGGGAAGCACGGGCAGCGACACGCTCATCATGAAGGGGTCGGTCGTCAATCTGACCTCAACCGTTCTCGACAGTATCGAGACCATCAAGGGCAGCAGCACCAACGGGACGATTTTCGCCGTCGATCTGGCCGATATCTCCAACAACGAGTCCATTATCGGAAACACGGCGACCGGCACCGCCGGGCTCGACAAGCTCTATGTTCAGAACACGACGAGCTTCGACCTGTCGAGCGTGTCGTTGAGCAGCATCGAGGAGTTGCTTGCCGGGGCCAGCGGAGACACCACGTTTACGCTCGATGCCAGCGATATTGCCGCCAATGGCTCCATATCGGGGAATGTCGGTAACGACACGATCATTGCATTCGGGTCGTCGCTCAACCTGAGCAGCACGACAGTGAGCAGCGTCGAGATCCTGATGGCGAACGGCGCCACGCCGACGACCTTCACGGTCAACAGCACCTATCTGACCGGCGATATTGCAATCCTGGGCGGCAGCGGGGACGACACGCTTGCGCTTGGCGGAACGGCCAAAACCGGAATCAATGTTACCGATTTCGATCTGACGAGTGTCACGCTGACCAGCATTGAGATCCTGCGCGCGGCATCCGCGTCGGCCACCAGGTTTACGGTGGATGATAGCGATCTGCTGAGCGGCGGTTCGGTCATCGGCAGCACTGGGGTCGACACCCTCATTATCGACGGCGCCACAACGGTTGATCTGACCAGTACGACACTCAGCAGCGTTGAAAGGTTGACAGCCTCGACCAGCACTGCGACCGAGTTCATCGTCAATGCCAGCGATCTCGCATCCGGCGGCTCGGTCATCGGCAGTTCGGGTTCCGATACCCTGTTTGCCGCCGATACGAATCTCGATCTCTCGAGCACGACGCTGAGCAGTATCGAGAGGATCGAGGCCTACACGACAAACGGCACGACCTTTACCGTCGATACGAAGGATGTCACGAGCATCTCGGTGTTCGGCAACAGCGGCGACGATACGCTGGCCGTCCGGACGACGTCGCTCGACCTGCGCTCGACCACGCTCTCCAGCATCGAAATCCTGAAGGCATCCAGCACCTCCTCGACGACCTTCACGGTCGATCAGGCTGACCTCTGGTCCGGCGGGTCCGTGATTGGTGCCACGGCGGGCACGGATACGATTTCGTCGTCCGGTGGGCTGCTCGATCTGACCAGCACCACGCTCTCCAGCATCGAGATACTGGTCAGCACCAATACGTCCGGCACGACCTTCACCATCGATGCGGATGGGCAGGGGCTGTCAATCACGGGCGGCACCGGGGCCGATACGTTCACATTCACGACCGGCTACAAGCAGGACAGCCTCGTCGACACCAACGCGATCCTGGCGGACACGGCGACCATTACGAATTTCAACGTGTCACTGTTGGGCGAAGTCATCGATGTCTCGGATCTGGTCGCCAATGGCACAGCGGCCTTCAAGTCCCAGAGCGAAAGCCAGGGGGTGGTTGATGCGCTGGGTGGCAGCGCCACACTCAAGGATGCGATCGACGCTGTGGCGAATTACTGGAATGGCGCGACCGACAGTGTCGTCACGTCCTTTACGTTCGGTAGCGCGACCTATGTGCTCGTCGACAACAGTTCAACCGGCGGCCAGAGCACGAATGACATGGTCATCAAACTGACAAATGTCAGCGCGACCCTGACCTCTGGCGACTTCACACTATAAGTAAGGGTTTGATGGCCGCGCAAAGCGGCCGGCCGTCACTCGGGGCTCTGAAGCTGGCGGACGTCTTCGACGACGAAGCCGCGATGTTCAGGATAGCGGGCGAGAATTTTGGAGATTGCCGCCTCCTTGCTCACCGCAAGGACCTCGATGTAGCGCGTGTCCGCCCACTGTTCAGAAAGGCCGGTCTTGTTGCGCTCCGCCGTGCGAACGGCGGTGCGAACCCGCTCGTTGTAAACAGCCACCTCGAATTTGTGGACTTCGTCCCGTTCCACCATTGCGCGCGGTTCCTAGCGAAAGCTCCCAGAATGGCTGGTCGAATCGACGCTTTCTCGGTCGCACCGGCAGCCTGTTAATAAATTAACGAGAGGCCGCCGGACTGTCCACAATTAGGCTGCGGCCTGATGGTCACGCCTGTGTACAGATTGTGCGGCCCGTTTCCGTCAGCCGGCAGACCAGCCAGTCCGGCTTGAGCGGGTTGGCAAACCACGGCTCCGCCCATCCCTGGTCGATGCAGGCGCGAATCGTTCGCGTGTCGACCCGCTGCCCTGCATCGTCGAAGAGGGGCAGCTTTCCGCCGGGCTGACCGAGCCCGCGTGTCAGCCAGGCACGCTGCACGTCGGTGGGCTGTCCCGGCGCCGGCGGCAGGCCTCGCGGCACGCGCGGCGCGAGATCGGCAATCGGCTCTGCGGCAAACGCGCCGCGGCGCGGACGAAGCGGGATCGGATCAGACGCCATATGTCGCAACATATACGGGCATCAGTGGGATTCTCCAAGCGGGACTCGCAATGCCGAGGGTAAAAACGGGACAGGTGTTGCACTTAGGCCATCGCCTATTGGGGCCATCGCCTGATAGGCTCGAAGCATGGAATTCAGGATGCTCTACATCACCGCAGGCTCGCGGGACGAAGCGAAGAAGATCGGCCGGGTTCTGGTTGAGGAACGGCTGGCCGCCTGCGCGAACATCATCGATGGGATGGAGTCGATTTACTGGTGGCAGGACAAGCTGGCCGAAGATCGCGAAGCCATCCTGATCGTGAAGACACGGGCTGACTTCGTGGCGCGCGTCACCGAGCGCGTGAAGACACTACATAGTTATTCAGTGCCGTGCGTGGTGGCCCTGCCGATTCTCGACGGCAATCCGGCCTACCTGGACTGGCTCGGCGCGGAGACGGCGCCGCGATAGGCTTCAGCCCGCCATGCTGGCGCGCAGCGCCTGGTCGAGATCGGCAATCAGGTCGTCGATGCTTTCCAGTCCGATTGAAATCCGCACCACATCCGGGCCGGCACCGGCCGAGATCTGCTGTTCTTCCGTGAGCTGGCGGTGCGTCGTCGAAGCGGGGTGGATGATCAGCGAGCGCGTGTCGCCGACATTGGCGAGATGCGAGAAAAGCTCGACGCTCTCCACGACCTTGACGCCCGCGGCGTAGCCACCTTTGACGCCAAAGGTGAACACCGACCCGGCGCCCTTGGGCAGGTATTTCTTCGCGAGCTCGTAATACCGGCTGGATTTCAGCCCGGGGTAGGAGACCCAGGCGACTGCCGGGTGTTTCTCCAGGAACGTCGCGACCGCGATGGCATTCTCGACATGCCGGACCATGCGCAAATGCAGGGTCTCGATGCCGGTGATGGTGAGGTAGGCGTTCATCGGCGCCATGGTGGGGCCGAGATCGCGCAGGCCGACGGCGCGCGTCTTCATGGTGTAGCCGAAATCGCCGAACGTCTCGTTGAAGGTGAGGCCGTGATAGGCGGGATCGGGCTCGGTCATCGACGGGAACTTGCCGCTCTTCGCCCAGTCGAACTTGCCTGATTCCACGACGGCGCCGCCCATCGCATTGCCGTGGCCGGACAGGAACTTGGTGGTCGAATGCAGGACGAGATCGGCGCCCCATTGAAACGGCTGGCAGAGATACGGGCTGGCCATCGTGTTGTCGACCATCAGCGGGATGCCGGCCTTGTTGGCAATCTTCGCGATGGCTTCAAGGTCGACGACGACGGCGGCGGGGTTGGACAGGCTCTCGACAAAGATCGCCTTGCACTTTGGCGTCATCGCCGCCTCGAAGTTCTTCGGGTCGTGCGGGTCGACGAAGATCACCTTCCAGCCGAATTTTTTGAAGGTATGAGCAAACTGCGTGATCGAGCCGCCGTAGAGGTTCTTGCTGGCGAGGAACTCGTCACCGGGCTCCATCAGGGTGAAGAAGGCGAGAAGCTGGGCCGCATGGCCGGAGGAGGCGCAGACGCAGCCACGGCCGTCTTCGAGGCTGGCGATCCGCTCTTCGAGCGCCGCCACCGTCGGGTTGGTCAGGCGGCTGTAGATGTAGCCGAAGGTCTGCAGGTTGAAGAGCGACGCCGCATGATCGACATCGTCGAAGACGTAGGCTGTGGTCTGGTAGATCGGCACGCTGCGGGCGCCGGTGGTGGGGTCGGGGACGGCGCCGGCATGAACGGCGCGGGTCTCGAAACCGAAGCTGCGGGGGCCACTCTTATCGGATGAATCGGACATGATCAGCCTTTGGAATCCGCCGGGGGAGGACCGTCTTGTAGCATGATGGAGGAGCCTTTTTCCCCCTCGGCCGTTATAGGCGGTACGTGACAGCTTCCCGCAACGACCCCCTTGAGCAGCAGTTTGAGCGGCTGGAAAAGCACTTCCCGGCAGCGCTACGCCGCTTCGTGCACTGGATCCGCCAGCCCAAACTGATCTGGCTGCGCATTCCCGTCGGCCTGTTGTTCATCGCCGGGGGCTTTGTCGGCTTCCTGCCGATCCTGGGTTTCTGGATGGTCCCGCTGGGCCTCATCGTCATCGCCCAGGACATCCCGTTCATCCGCCCGCCGATTGCGAGCGCGCTGAAATGGGGTCTGGATAAATGGGAGAAGCGGCAGAGGAACAAACCGAAGACCTTGTCCTGAGACAAGGTTACGCGACCCGCACCATGCGCGGTCGCTTGGCGGTGATGATCTTGGTGTTGATGCCGCCCCATGCGAGTTCGCCGTAGAGACGGCCGTATTCGATCTTCGGGCAGCGGTTCATCACCACGGCCAGACCGGCGGCTTCGGCGCGCTTGGCGGCTTCGTCGTTGCGCACGCTGAGTTGCATCCACACCACCGTGGCGCCGATGGCGATGGCTTCGTCGGTGATGGGACCGGCCGCCTGCGAGTTGCGGAAGATGTCGACCATGTCGACCTTCTCGGGAATGTCCTTGAGGCTGGCGTAGGTCTTCTCGCCGAGAATATCCTGGCCGGCGGCGGCGGGATTGACCGGGATCACCCGGTAGCCCTTGTGCTGCAGATATTTCATCGCGAAGTAGCTGGGCCGGTTCCAGTTCGGGCTGGCGCCGACCATGGCGATGGTGCGCACGCGGCGCAGGATGTCGCGAATGTAATTGTCGCCGTAGCCGTCGTGATCGATCGGCATAACCGCGGTCATTTCTTGTCGGGCTGCGGCGGGGCGCCGATGGCGTGGGCGAGATCGCAACCGTCGAGGCGCGCACCTTCGAGCCGGGCGCCGGTCATGTCGGCGCCGCGCAGGCTCGCTCCCGTCAGGTTGGCGCCGCGCAGATCCGCGCCGCGCAGTTCCGCCTGGACCAGCTTGGTCGGCAGCGCGATGCCCTGGCGCACGACCACGGCGCTGAGGTCGCAGTCGCGGAGATCGGCGGTGTTGAGCCGGGCCTCGGAGAGATTGGCGCCGCGCAGATCGGCGCCGGACAGGCGGCAGGCGCGGAAATCGGAGCGCTCCAGCTGCGCTGCCTGCAGACGGACGTTCTGCAGGTCGAGGCCGTAGAAGACGGCACCCTGCGCCTTGAGCGTCGCCAGCGAATAGCGGGTGAGGTTCTCGGCCTTGCGCAGATCGTAGCCCGAGAGATCGAGCGGATGCCCTTCGGCACCGGCGGACCGCACGAAGCGGTCGTGATCGTGGAGCAGCTTGTCGAGCGGCCAGCTCAGGGTGTCGAGACCCTTGCCGGCATTCTCTTCCGTCAGCGCGCCGGTCATGTCGCAGTCGCGCGTGTCGGCCATCGCCAGGCTGGCACCGACCAGCACCGCGTTGCGCAGATTGGCGCCGCGCAGATCGGCACCGGAGAGATCGGCGTAGGAAAGGTTGGCGCCCTTGAGCACGGCGCGTTTCAGATTGGCCTTGAGCAGCTTCACGCCGGTCATGTTGGCGTCGGTGAAATCGGCGCGATCGGCCACCGAGGCCGCCATGCGGGCCAGCGACAGGTTGGCGCCGGTCATGTCGGCGCCTTCCATGTTGGCGGCGTCGACTTCCTCGGGAATGATTTCGCGGAAACCCTTGTCGCGGTCGCCATGGGCGAGGCGGCCTTCGCGCAGATCGGCGCCCGACATGTTGGCGTTGGCAAGGTTGGTGCGGCGGAACACGGCGCCGCGCAGATCCGCGTCGCGCAGGCTGGCGCCGATCATGTAGGCGCCGCTGAGGTCGCAGCCGAACATGATGGCGCCGTCGAGCTTGGTGTTGCTGAGATCGGCATTGAGGAAGATGGCGCCGGTGAAGACCGCGCCCTGCAGATCGAGGCCGGCGAGGTTGAGCCGCGACAGGTCGCGCCCGGCGAGGTTCAGCCGCTGGCCGCCCTGGCGCGACTGGATGAAATTGACATGCAGTTGGACGGCGGGGGCGATCTGGGCCTGCGTCACGCGCGGCCGAACGATCTCCCGCTTGGGGCGGGCCGTCGGCATCAACATGACGCGGCGTTGCTCAGCCATCGAACCCCCGTAATCTCCGCGCACTGCGGAGTGCCGAAACCATACTTACCCTAAAGTATAACCGGATTCGAGTTTTCTAAATTGTAATTAAAATCCGTGGTGGCATTAAAGTTCGTTAATAAAGATTACCTGAAATCTTGCGCTGTTACACGCGCTGTCTCAACAAGCTGGCGGACGTGATCCCGGGACTACGTGTGTCTGCCGCCACGAAAACGCTGTCATCTCACTAACAATGTCACCCCGGCGAAGGCCGGGGCCCAGCGCCTTTCCAAAGAAATTCAGGCGGCTTCGCCGACACTTGTGCTGGGTCCCGGATCGGCGCTCGCCTTTAAGGGCTCGCTGGTCCGGGATGACAGTATTTTTTGGAAGGCCCTACCGTCCTTCCCAGTCGGGCATCGGCTGCTTGTTGATGAAGGCGTCGATGCCGTTTTCGGCATCTCTGGCCAGCATGTTTGTCGTCATCACCTGTCCGGCATAATCGTAGGCGGCGGCGAGGCCGAGCTCGGCCTGGCGGTAGAAGGCTTCCTTGCCGATGGCGAGCGCGAAGGGGGACTTGGCGACGATCTTCGCCGCCATCGCGGCCACCGCCGCATCGAGCTGATCGTCGGGCACCACCTTGTTGACCAGGCCGTAGCCGAGCGCGGTCTGCGCGTCGATCATGTCGCCGGTGAGCAGCATCTCCATCGCCGGCTTGCGGCCGATCGAACGCGACAGCGCCACCATCGGCGTCGAGCAGAAGAGACCGATGTTCACCCCGTTCACCGCGAAGCGGGCACTCTCCGACGCGACGGCGAGATCGCAGGTGGCGACGAGCTGACATCCGGCCGCGGCGGCAACGGCATGGACACGCGCGATCACCGGCTTGGGCATCTTCGTAATCGACAGCATCAGCTTTGAGCACTGCGCAAACAGCGCTTCGTAGGCCTGGCGGCCGGGATTGGCGCGCATTTCCTTAAGGTCATGGCCGCCGCAGAAGCCGGGACCCGCACCCGCGATCACCACGACCTTCACCGACGTGTCGGTCGCCACCGCGTCGATCTGCTCCTGCAGCGCCGTCATCAGCCCGACCGAGAGCGCGTTGCGCTGCGCCGGCCGGTTGAGGGTGAGGGTGGTGACGCCATCCTGGTCGCGGCGCAGGACGAGGGCTTCGGTCATGAGCTTTCCTTCGGGGCTTTCGACTTATAGGTTATTGGCAGCCAGTGAGGGGATGCAAGCGGGATGAGCCTGATCACGATCGCCGAGATCGACGACATCGTCGACCGCACCATTCCGCTCATCCGCCAGATGGGCTTCAAGCTGGAGAAGGTCGAGAAGGGCCGCGTCGTCGCGAGGATGCCGTTCAGCGACGGCCTGCTGCGCCCCGGCGGCACCGTCGCGGGGCCGGCGCAGATGGGGTTCGCCGACTTCGTGATGTATGTGGTGGTGCTGAGCCATCTGGGACGCGCGGCGGGCGAGGGGGCGGCAACGACCAGCCTCAACATCAACTTCCTGCGCCGCCCGGGCCCCGTCGACATGACCGCCGAGGCGCACAGTCTCAAGATCGGCAAGCGGCTGGCGGTGGTCGAGGTCAGCCTGTTCTCCGAGGGCGATCCGGAGCCCGTGGCGCATGTGACCGGGACCTATTCGATCCCGCCTGCCAAAAGCTGAGTTCGCTCAGTTCGCTCAACTTTGGTGTGTTTTTGGGAGTTGGGGGTAACCCCCACTGTCATCCCGGACCAGCGAGCCCTTAAAGGCGAGCGCCGATCCGGGACCCAGCACGATGGTCGGCCCCGGGATCACGACTGGGCCGCCTCTATTGATCCGGAAAGCGTATGGACCCCGGATCAAGTCGGGAGTTATCACCTTGACTCAGCATGACGGTACGGGTAGTTCTGTCCCCCGACAGGCCGGCGAAGTTCAGGCAGTTGGGAGCACTGGCGTTTGGGTCCCGCAGGGGATGACCGGCGAGATGGTGCTTGCGGGGGCAGCCATACTGGAGCGGGAGTATGACGTGCCGCCGTACACGTCCCGCGCTATGGCTCGTCTACTTTGGGAAACAATGAAAAGCGCTGCTCTATGTCCAGCCGCAGCCGAGTGACAAAGATCATCATCCGGCTGAACCACGTCGCGTAGTACGCCAATTCCCAAAACGTGTAGACGTAGACGGGAAGCCCCGCCGCATCGAATTTTTTCTTGGTGTAGTGCGACGGAATTAGGCAATAGGTGAACGGATCGGTTTTGGACGGGCGCAGCCAAAGCATGGGCCGGACTGTTCCATGCGCGATCTCATTACGCCGATGAGAGAAGTTTCGAATGTCCTCCGCCAGTTTATCGAACACGCCCTCTAGTTCCTGATGGTGATGCGCGATGAAGAACTTGGCGGCGGCTTCCTTAAGCCCCGTCATGCGGCTATCGAAAATCGGCCCTTTGCCGTACTCCCGGAAAGCTTCAGCGTCATTGGGCTTCCCTACGAACGTTCCATAGAGGAAACTTAGGGCTAATTCGATTTCTTCCCATTGTGTGAGGGCGCGACCGACACCAGCATATGTATCGTCCATTCGGTCGTCTCCCTTCTCTGGGAAGGGCAATATGTCCCAAGGATTAGTCATGGCTAAGTCCCCCGCAAAGAAGCCCACTAAGGAAGTCGAGATAGAACCCGGCGCATGGGCCAGGTTCGAGAAGCTAATCAGTTCTGCGGCGAAAGTTGGCCCGCAGCACAGGGAGAGCGGAAAAAAGAATGCTGCGGCTCGTCGTAAACAACGGGGCGGTAAGTAGTGCAGCGGGTACGACTTCCCGCCCCGCCGCACACTTAGTCGAACTCAGCCCGTCAGAAGAGTCGCGAGCCGCCGGTACTGAATGTTCAGCGGAGGATTCCAGCGCGCTATTAAATCGCTTTCTTCGGCGCACCGGATCGTTTTGTCGCTTGAGGCTGTGTGAGTCATGAAGAGGTTCATGCCTAGTCGGCGTGCCTCTGCAAGCTTCTCATGCCCGCTCATTCGCTGCGTCAGGTTCACGGCTTCCCCGAAGTAAAGGGGAACCCGCGTTCCGTCTGACAGTTGTTTGACGAGGGCGTAGTTCGCTGGCACGGCCAGCAAGCTGTTGATATCGGTAACGAAGTATTTGTAAGGAATGCCGGTTTTACCGGCCCATAGATGCTCGATCATCGGAAACTATCCTTTTCCGTGGTTGGGATATGACCCCCAAGGCCGAGTCACCACAAAGCCTTGGGGGTCGAGCCGATTCACCCACAGAATACGGTAAGAGTCGAGCACTGTTTCCGTTTTGTTCGCACACCTATGACTTGGCCCAAGTGGCTCGGGCCAAGGCCAACAGGAACTCCTCGCGAGTCAGGATGGGGTAGTCGGTACGCTTAGCCGATAGCTTGGCTGGCGTTATTAGTCCGCCGATAGGTCAATCGCTTACCAACGATGCCCTTGATCATCTTTTCGGCGCGGGTCTTGTCGTTCACGCCAAGGGCTGAGCGTTCGTTGTAACGGAAATCAAACTCCGCCAGATAGCGTTTCAAATGCTGTTGGCTGACGTGGTGATAGGTGCCGATCAGGCCGCGCTTGAGGATCGAGAAGTAGCCTTCAATCGTGTTCGTGTGGGCATTGCCACGGACGTATTCGCCAATACCGTGATTGACCTGCTCATGGCGGAAATCGCGGTGCAGGTAGTGATACTGCCCCGCCGTGTCCGTCATCAGCGTTGAGTCTTTGTGCAACTGAGCCAGCAGGACGTTACGCAGCGTCTTAGTGCTGACATCGGGAACGTGGTGAGAGCGGACCTTGCCGCCGCGCTCGACGAGAGAGAAGGCAACCTCTTTGCCCCAGCGTCCGCCCTTGGCGGTCAGGCGCTTGGAGCGGTGGCGGTTCTTCTCTTTGCCGCCGATATAGGTTTCATCGGCTTCAACGGTCTTGCCTTCCCCGCCCATGCCGGTGGGGCTCAGTTCGCGCATAGCCTCACGGAGGCGGTGCATCATGAACCACGTCGATTTGTACGAGACGCCGATCATGCGGTGGCACTGATGGGCCGAAATGCCCTTTTTGCTGGCGCACATAAGGAACGCCACCATGAGCCACTTGTTGAGAGGGATATGAGAACGCTCGAACAACGTCCCAACCGTCACGGTGAACTGGTTACGGCAGGCGGACTCGTTGCACTGGTAGACGCCAGAGCGGGTTTCCATGGCCGTGGAGTTGTCCACGGTGCCGCAGCGGGGGCAGACCGGGCCGGACGGCCACAGGTGGCCCTCAAGCCATTCGCGGGCCTTCTCGGCGTTCTGGAAGATGGGGTTCGTCAGTTCGTTTGCCATGGCTCAATTCCTCAATCGGTAGGCCAAACCTACCAGTTGAGGGCTGCTGAGTCAAGGTGATAACTCCCGATCAAGTCCGGGGTGACGAGGGTTTTTGTTGGCAGGGGCAGAGAAAATGCAACAAAATCAATGATATTGGATATGCGGTACCATAATACGTATTTCATAACCCCTTGATCCCGCAACATCCTTTCCCATTGACGCCACACCGCGAAAACCCGATATTCCGCCACCCGCCGGGACACCCCCGGCTTTCTTTTTGGATCAAATCATGTCGACCGTTTCTCTCTCGCCCGCACAGGCGGCGAAGGACAAGAAGTGGATCCTGGTGGACGCCGACGGCGTCGTCCTGGGCCGCCTTGCCTCGTTCATCGCGCTGCGCCTCAAGGGCAAGCACAAGCCGAGCTTCACGCCGCATGTCGATTGCGGCGACAACATCGTGGTCATCAATGCGGAGAAGGTGAAGCTCACCGGCCGCAAGCTGACCAACAACATCTTTTACTGGCACACGGGCCACCCGGGCGGCGTGAAGCAGCGCACCCCGGCGCAGACCCTGTCCAGCAAGTTCCCCGAGCGCCTGCTTGAGCGCGCGGTGGAGCGCATGATGAAGAAGGACAGTCCGCTGGCCCGTCGCCAGATGACCAACCTGAAGATCTATGCCGGCGCCGCGCATCCCCATGAAGCGCAGCAGCCCGAGACGATCGATTTTGCGAAGCTCAATCCCAAGAATAAGCGGAGCGCCTGAGAATGGCTGAGAGACCGACAAGAAGCGGCGGCACCGGCGGTGCCCGCGGTGGCCGTAGCGGCGGTGACCGTGATCGCCGTCCCGAAGCCCCCTCGGCCCTGGTGCGGACCCGCAGCATGGCCGACGTCGCCATGGCCTCGGCCGCCCAACTCGTGGAGGCCGGCCCGGCCGCCCCGCGCGAGCCGCAGAAGGACGCGCAAGGCCGTTCCTACGCCACCGGCGCCCGCAAGAACGCGGTGGCCCGCGTGTGGGTGAAGCCCGGCAAGGGCAAGTTCATGATCAACGGCCGCGACGGCGATGTGTATTTCGCGCGCCCGGTTCTGCGCATGCTGATCCGCCAGCCGTTCCAGATCGCCAACCGCAGCGAGCAGTTCGACGTGTTCGCGACGGTCGCCGGCGGCGGCCTGTCGGGTCAGGCGGGTGCCGTGCGCCACGGCATCTCCAAGGCGCTGACCCTGTTCGAGCCGGAGCTCCGCTCCAGCCTCAAGAAGGTCGGCTTCCTGACCCGCGACAGCCGCGTGGTCGAGCGCAAGAAGTACGGCCGCATGAAGGCGCGCCGCAGCTTCCAGTTCTCGAAGCGGTAAACTTCAGGATATGTCACCCCGGCGAAAGCCGGGGGGCCAGACAAACGGAAAAGGCTGGAGCGAAAGCTCCGGCCTTTTTTGTTTTACGGTTAGCGCTTTTTTGACTGCGCCTCTTTCCTTTGCGCGATGAACTCGGACAAACTCATAAGCCATAACTGCTGTTTGCGCAGATACGTTGCATGCAGTTCTTGCGGTAATACCAGTTGCACTTTGTTCGCTCGCATTTCGTCGGTCTGGTTTTCAGAAATGCTCGGTTCGAGAGTGAGCAGGTGCTTTTTCTGAATGCGTTTTGCCTCGGCCAGAACCTGGCGCCACCGATCCTTGCAGGTAGATTTTGCGCCAAGCATTGCCAGTTGGTTGGTAGGAAATTTATTGTCGTCATAGGCCGGTTTCCCGGGGAAGAGAAAGTCAGGCTTCGCCTTGTTTTCCGTTTCGGCGCCTCGATTGAAGGCAACGCCACATTCCTTGAATACGGCTTCAAGATGGTTCTCGAGGGCGTGACCCACACGCGACTTTCGCCGGTTCTGGACACTTAGCGAAAAGCTGATGAACTCATCGACTTGTGGTTTTCCCCTACGGGAAGTAAACCCGTTTTTCAGACGCATTCCGACGATGTGTTGCTCTAGTGTTCGGAAGAGAAGTTCTTCTCGTTCCATCCAGGCAACTAGGGCAGCGTCAGGACCCTCAGCGGCTCTAACTTCTAAGAGAGTGCTTCGCGCAAAAGCTGAAAAGGTGGCGGTTGGGGGGAATGTTGAGCCAAATTTCTTAGTGAGTTCGTCAAGCCACTCTGGCGCACTTTCTTCGATGTCGATTTCAATTGCTTCTAGGATTGCCTTTGCTGCGAGATCGAGTTTCCTGCTTTCGTGATCGAGGTTGCGAACACCATTCTTGAACAGGTCACGATCGAGATCGAAGAGCCAGAGAAGCTGCCTTTCCCACGTTGAGCCGGCGTCGGCGATTAGGACGACGACAGAACCGTCCTGCTTTATTGCGACGACAAGGAGATCCCCGGGTTCGGCCCGATGAACAAGTGGCTCTGCATCTGCGGCATAGTAGAGGTGGTATTCCGGCGAGCGAGGTTTACCTTTTCTGACATTGGACCACGTAACAAAAGCATCGACGCGGTCTGGATCGAGTGTGTCGGTCAACCACAGAAATGATGCAGCGAAAGTTTGTTTTTCGGCAGGCGTTCCGAAGATAGCGCGGAATTCACTTGTGCCCTGGAATTCATGCTGCCGTGATGTGCCGGGATCGACTTCCACGGCAGTCAGTCGCTTCGCGCCAGCGCCACTGAAGAATTGTGACAGGTATCCGCGGCGCACTAGATCTTCCCCCGAATTTCCTTGGCTCCGGATTTTGATTGTAGCCACTTATCGATCGTTGCGAGCACTTTTTCAGGAGGGTGGCGGGTCTTGCCCTTGAGGGCGCACTCCCAGATGACAAGCCGGCGCCATTTTGCGTCGCTGATTTGCGCCCGTACTTTCTCATCGCGGGAGCGATTAGCGTTTATTTTCGATAGCCAAAATTCGGGTCTGCTTTGTGGCCATTTGAACAGGTGGCAATCGTGCCCATGCCAGAAACAGCCATGGACGAAAATTGCCGCGCGATATCTCGGCAAAACAAGATCCGGCTTGCCCGGGACCGAACTTGAATGGATGCGGAATCTGTATCCGAGACGGTGCAATGCGCTTCGAATAATTTTTTCCGGTCGAGTGTTTCGCGACCGGATGCCTGCCATCATCCGGCTTCTGACCTCCGGCGTAACAACGTCGACCATTACTCCGCTGCGGATAACGGCAAGGCAAACTGTTCAGACTGTGCTTTGAGCTTCAGAATATGAGGCTGCATGGCGTGAGCGACGGCCTGGACCACGGGCACGACAACAGCGTTCCCGAATTGCTTGTAAGCCTGTGTGTCAGAAACAGGGATATTCCATTCGCTTCTGGGACCGTATTCAAAACCCATCAGTCGTGCGCACTCGCGGGGGGTTAGTCGCCTGGGACGAGCGCTTCGCTTTTGCTTCACGAGAATCTCTGAGCCGTCTTTGAAGTATCGGGCGGAGAGGGTTCTCGTAATGTCTTCCGGTCCAACGCGCCCGAAGCCGAAACCATTACCCTTGGCCTTATGTTTCTCTGCATATCTCTGGAGGTAGTCCCAAAGATGCCGGGTCAGAGTGTATTTTTCGGGAATATCACTCTCCCGTTCCAGGATATCTCCCAGTTTTGGGGCCAGTTCCCGTCCAGGAATCTGGATTGATCGCTCATCAAATCCGACGTCTTCCCGAAATCCGACAATGAAGATTCTTTCCCGGTGCTGGGGAACCCAGTGACGGGCGTCGATAACGCGCGTCCTGATTTTGTATCCGAGCTGGTTCTCAAGGACGTCACGTATAACGCGGAAGGTGTTTCCCTTGTCGTGACGTTCCAGGTTTTTCACATTCTCAAGAAGAAAGGCGAGGGGACGATGGTGCCCAATGATTTCGGCGAGCTTGAAAAACAGGTTTCCTTGCTCTTCACACGCGAAACCATGTGGCCGGCCCAGCGCATTCTTCTTTGATACACCAGCGATTGAAAACGGCTGGCATGGAAACCCGGCAAGCAAAACATCATGCGGCGGGATCTCGGAAGGAGGCACCTTTTGTAGATCCCCGAAAAACTCGTGATCCTCGCCATCCATGAAGTTCGCTTCATAGGTCAATCGCGCATATTTGTTCCACTCCGCGGTCGCTATGCATCTGCCACCTATCGCTTCGAAGCCCAGCCGCAGCCCACCAATGCCAGCGAAAAGGTCGACGAAGCTGAAGAGTTTTTGCTCGCCATAAGCGAAGCCGCGATGCGGCGCCAGTTGTCGGAGGCGATCGAGAGTGGCCTTTCTTGGCTGCCCCTGTCCGCTGTCGTAACGCTGAATTGTGCGGACGTTGTAGCCCAGCAACCTGGCAGCTTGCGGAGCCTCTAACCCTGCTTTTTCACGTAGCTGGCGAAATTCTGGAAGTTTTGCCACGACTCGACCTCTCTGGGAACGTTTGCGACATTTTGACAGAAGGTCGGGCGAAAGCAATGTTCTTGTATTGTTCCAGAATACTGAACTCTAGTCAATTCGAAATTGTAAACAACATGGAGTGCATGCGACCAACAAAATTGAAATATTGACTCATATAATTCTGAAATGTGATAAACAGGGCGCGAAAGTTGAGGGCAAATGCGCGACAAGCGGAAGAAATTTGTGGAGTTGGCGGAGGCCCGTGTGAACAGGGCGATCAAGGACATCAGGCTTATTGGAAACTTATCGAACCGAAGCGCGTATGCCTCTGCCGATGAGGATGTCCGAAAAATTTTTAAGACCCTTCAGCGGGAACTCGAAATTGCACGTGCAAGATTTGGAGATGGAGCGGGGGCCAAAGAAAATGAATTTCGACTGGAAGTGTGATGATTGAAGCGAAGTGGTCTTGGATTTGGCCCTTCGTGGGCGCGACGCCTGTCAATCAGGGCCTAGATACAGAGATGTTCGATCGAACGGACTATCCGTATTCGGAAACGTTCGTTCGGGAGGCCATTCAGAACAGCCTTGACGCAAGGCTCGATTCTTCATCGCCGGTCGTCATTAGCTTTACATTCCACTCTGCTGCACTCGAAAACAGAGCTGCGTTTCTCCAAGACGCAATCGAATTTAGAAAAAAGGCCGGTTTTGCTATCCCGCCCGAATGGCAGAAGGGCACAGTCCATTGGCTAGCCATTGAAGATTTTAATGCCAAAGGTCTAGGGGGCGATATTAGGCGCCGCACGAGCGACTTTTGGAACTACTGGCTCAATTTTGGCTTATCTAACAAAGATGGATCTGGACGCGGCGGTCGAGGGATAGGCCGCGTAACTTTCTTGATCGCATCCAGAATTCAAACAGTTATTGGTTTTACACGCCGGAGCAGTGACGCGCAGACTGCAGCCTGCGGAATGTGTGTATTAAAGCCCATGGAGGAAGGCGAGCGCTTTCATTCAACGCATGCGTATCTCGCAAAAGCGGAAGACAACTCGATTTATCAGCTACACGAGGGGGCTGATTTTCATCGGGGTTTAGAAGAAGTATTTAATCTCACCGGTTATTCCAGGGGGCCAAGCGCTAGTGGGCTAGCACTAATTATTCCTTACCCACACATAGAGCTAACGCCTGACGGCATTTTTGCTTCCGTTATCGAGCATTTTTCGCCGGCAATTCTTGGCAGGACGCTAGTGGTGAAGGTCAATGGAAAGACCTTGGATGAAAATACGATTGGAGATGTCGCGATCGAAGTTGCGGGGCGGATTAACTCCGAAGCTATTCGCGAAGATGTCGGCAGATATATCAGTCTTATAAAGGCCTGCCTTTTTGGTGAGGTAACGCAGTTATCGATATCAGACTTGAAGTCTGAGTTTCCTGCGCTCCGCGGCACCGCTCCTATTAAAAAACTCCAGGTTGCTGTGGAGCGTAATGAGCCAGTCGGGATTGAGTTGGTTTTTCCCTTAGAGCGCTTCGGTAAAATTCAGTCGGTGAGCTTGAGAGCTGCCGTGGCAAAGGCTCCCCCTGGGAAGCCGCCCGTGGATCGACTTTTTCGTGAAGGTATGTGTCTGCCAGATGTGAGAGCAAGAGCTCCTGGCGAGTTGGACTTGCTGCTTCTCGTCGACGATCCGTTGTTAGCTACGTATTTAAATTTGTGCGAGGGCAAGGCTCACTTGGATCTTCTTGAATCGAAGGAGATCAAATCTAAGCTCGACGAAGCCAAATTCTCTGGCGGTTCACGCGTGAAACGATTCGTGAAAAATTTGCCCTTTGAACTCAGAACTTTGCTGACGCCGGATATAGTAGATCCAGATACGAGCGTCTTTAATGCCTTTTTCTCAATTATTGATGAGAAGGCAGGATCAGAGATGGGGGATGGAAAAAAGCCAACACTGCCAAAACCTCCACCGCCGCCACCCCCACCGCCAACAACTCCGGCTCTTCTCGTCGAGACTCTGTCCGATGGGTTTAAAATAAAAGCGAACCCGAAGTACTCTAGCTGGCCAGTCAATGTTTCGATTGCGATTGCATATGCGGATGGAAGCCGCAAGCCAGCATGGAGTGAACTTGATTTTAAACCGTCGGATTTAGAAGTCATGAACCATGGCTGTGAGGTGGCTTTCACCAAGAATGTCCTTCAGGCGCTCAATTGTGGAGCGGATTTTAGGGTGGAGATTGCGGGTTTTGATTCAAAGCGTGAACTAGATACTCGAATCAGGGTCTGGAAAAATGCGCAGACGAATTAGATTAACTGGCAGAAAACAGCTTAGTCGGTCGGCGGTTACTCTCAAGATCGTTGAAGTTCCGGGTAAGAGACTATTGAGTTTGAGTTTTGTGGACGAGGACTCCTTTAAAGGCTTTCCGCGCGACTCCAGACTCGTGGTGCGGGTCTACGAAAACAAGCTGGTGGAGCTCATCGAATTTGGCACATTGGGTGAGCCTAAATCTGCCGCCGATCTTAGGAGCCCGGCTTTTGTCGCTCCAAGTTGTCAGTTGCTGGTGGCAGCCTCTGGAAAAGAAAACTACGGATTGTTGCTTGGCAGCACTGACACTTGGACGTTGCATGCAAATGATGAGAAGGCTGATAAATCCCGAAAGGGGATATTGCTTTTCTTGCCTAAAGATATCGCACCGAGAGCATGGAAGCTCGATATCAGGGAAAATGACTATCCAATAGTATTCGTTGATAAGAGGATACCGGATCCTAGAGTCTGGGCGCACAACGACCCGGTTTTTGTAAGTTCAGTTCTTCCCGCAATTATGTTTCAGGTGTTCGACGATATTCTGGTTAACCCATCTCCCGAGGATGTGGACTGGATGAGTGATTGGCTCCGTTGGTCCGACATACTGATGCCGGGAAAAAAGCCGCCGCTTTCGGGAAGTTCCGATGAGAGGAAAGATTGGATCGAGGATCTAATTGACACTTTTTGCCAAAGACACAGACTCTCTGACAGGTTGATCAATCAGCTTACAGCTGCGGGAGTGTCAGTATGATGTACTCTACGCTTTACGAGTTTACTCCTGCGGGCCTCGCCATTTTTCAGAAAGCGTTTATGGGGGAGATAGACGAGGACGCAATTAACCTGCTTGATCCGTCCACCGTTCAAAAGCTTGATGGTACGGGTTCAATAGAGACTATGCCGTTTGAAACGGCAAAAGAGATGGCGGTTGCTGTCATGTCGGCTGTTGGTTCGCGAGAGCTTTCTGACCTTATTCCGCGTAACGCACTTTGGGCGTGGCTTACTTTCGTTCTCCGAGATGTGTTGTTTCCGAAAGATGGTGCGGGACGCCGTAAGGTGGGCGAGCTTCATCGCTGGTACCCCAGTGATGCCAATGACTGGCAGAAAGGGCAGCGGCACTTGGTCCGGATGCCGGTTCAGTTGCATTCATCGTTAGGGAACAATGCGGACCATCTGTTGTGTGTGCCGCCTTCAGTGCTACCGGACATCCGAGAGCAATTGACTAGTCAGCAAGATATGTTCCATCCCACTTTTCAGGCGGTTGCACGGTTGCTTTATTTCGATGAACGCAAGAACAAACTGAAGGTTGGATCAGGTGGCAAAGGAGGCGGTTCGCCGCGGCGATTGGCTAAGATTCGGCAGCAATTGGTGGTGACATGGAACCTGTTTGATCTGCCGCCCGAAACGCTAATCGAAATGCTTCCAAAAGAATTTAACCGGTTTAAGCCGTCTGTTGCGTGAGGGCTCATCTGTGAAGAATGTCGACCATCCTTATTTTCTCGCACAGGCCGCGATGGCACAACTTAAGGCTGCTATCCATTTGTTGCTTAGCTCTGGGCCAGTCGGAGGATTGAAGAACGTAGAGATCGGCCGAGCACTTGGAATATATAAAGGTCATGTGAAGCACGAAGGCCATATATCGCGGACCCTTCTTGAAATTATGCAGGAAGAAGGTGTTGTTGAGCAGGATAATGCTACGAAAGCATGGAGACTTCGGCCGGTGTCTATTCCGGAGTGAGAACTAAGGTTCGTCACCCCTCGCATCACACCTTGCACTTCCCCTGCCATTGTCGCGCCAGGCCGGCCTTGATCAGCACGCTGCCTACGTCGCGGCCGTTCACCTGGACATAGCCGAGCGTGCGGCCCTTCGGGTCGATGGCGCCGGCGCGGTTGACCGACATCTTGCCCTGGGTCAGCGTCTTCGACGTGAAATCGCGCGCCGCTTGGCCGTGCGTGCATTCGGCGGCACAGCGGCAGCGCACAACCTCGGGCGTGTCGACATGGGGCAGGCGGATATGTCTTCAGGCGAGAGCCAGGACTTCCAGATCGGGTGAGTGACGGCCGCGTTTCTGCACATCTTAGTTCCGTTTCCGTACATCTTCGGCCTTCCAAAATATCCGCGTTTCAGGCAAAGACTCAGTAGAGCCGACTTCGCTGAAGCTTCGGCGGACGAGCCCGCTTTCGACCGACGCCACGAACCCACGCCGCCCGTGACCTCTGCCTGACAAACCTGCGGGCATTGGGTGTGCGGATGCTTTCGGCGGCTCCGCGGGATGCCGCCGGTTTCCTAATTAAAGTCCTGAAAACAAACCCGTCCTGAGGCGGGCGCGTCCATGCGCTCGCTCGACGGACGCCAACCAGTGGAGATCTGCATGACTCAGAATCTGTCTGTCGTCCAAAACAGTCCGCGCGGGAGGGCCTGAGCCATGCGCGGTCAGACAACGTCGATGGAAAAACGGGAGGCCTTCCTGAAGGCCTTCAGTCAGTGCGGCAGCGCGACTCAGGCCTGTATCGAAGCCGGGATTTCGCGGCGCACCTGTTATGAATGGCGGCAGACTGATGCCGCGTTCGCCGAGGCCTGGGCGGACATGGTGGAGGAGGCCCACGACCGGCTTGAAGATGAAGCGATGCGGCGGGCCGTGGAGGGGGTCGAGAGACCTGTCTTCTACAAGGGGACGCTGATCGGCCATACGCGGACCTACAGCGATTCTCTCCTGAAGGCCCTGCTGCAACGCCGCCGCCCCGAGGTGTACGGCCGGGCACGGCCGGGGGAGGGATCGCAGACGAAGAAGCAGGAGGTCCAGGTCGTGGTGCGGAAATTTTTTCCGAAAAATAGCGATACGGCGTTATCTGGATCGCCGGCCGCTACTGAGCCACCGGTACGCTTGCCGACGCCGGGACAGTCCTGAGTTTATCCGCCGAAGCTTCAGCGAAGGCGGAGCTAGCCCGTGACGCTTTAGCTGGGGCACCATCCCTTGCTCTTCCCCTGCCATTGCCGCGCCAGGCCGGCCTTGATCAGCATCGTGCCGACGTCGTTGCCGTTCACCTGGACATAACCGAGCGTGCGGCCCTTCGGGTCGGTGGCGCCGGTGCGGTCGACCGACATCTTGCCCTGGGTCAGCGCCGTCGCCGTGAACTCGCGCGCCGCCTGGCCCTGCGTGCATTCGGCGGCACAGCGGCAGCGCACAACCTCGGGCGTGTCGACATGGGGCAGGCGGATATGCTCGCCGTCGACGTCGATCGTGTCGCCGTCGATCACCAAGGCGCCGTTCATCGCAAAGGCCCGCGCGTGCACATCCGTGTCCTTGTGCAGGAGCACCACGGCGACGAGCGCGGCGAACAGCGTCACCAGCGCCGTATTGATGAGCCGCGTGTTGCGGAGGGTGAGCGTCCACCAGGGCTGGCGCGCGGCCGCGGCCGCCCGGCGTTGCCGGAAGAGGGTTTCGGCCACCGTCTCGCGCCTGACGATGCGGCGGGTCGGCTGGTTGTAGACTCGGATGGGACGCATCCGAGCAGGCTACGGGCGTATTCCCGCCCGGAGTGTGCGTGTTCGCACAGTTAGGGTGTTGCCCGTGGCTTTGTCCGGAATGTCCCCCTCATTCCGACCCTCTCCCCAACGGGGAGAGGGACGAGCGAAGCGAGGGGTGAGGGGGAGCGTGCAGCGCTTCTCTTCGTGATAGTGAGATTTTTCGCTGACGCGACCCCCTCACCCCGGCCCTCTCCCCGTCGGGGAGAGGGGGAAGTTAGAGTTGGGTCGCGACCGGCCGCGTGAGTTGCATCGCTATCCGGGCTGCGCTATATCCCTCCCATGATCACCGTTTCCGCACCTCAGCCCCGCCGTTCGCGCCGTGAAAACGCCGCGCGACGCCGTCGCGTGGACATGAGGTAACGGTCAGGTTTTCTGCCCCGGCGAGGGGCTTGCGCACAAAAGGGCGTCCCTCGCGGGGCGCCCTTTTTGATTCTGCCCCTCATTATCTCTTACCCTCTCCCCTCCGTGGGAGAGGGTAGGGTGAGGGGGCTTCCGGAGTACCCCTCACCCGGCCGCTCTCGCGGCCGACCTCTCCCACAAGGGGAGAGGTGAAGACGAAGATAGGATGTCCGTCATGAACAGCATTTCGTCGAACAAGATCCGGGTCGCGATCCTGGGGGCCTCGGGCTATACGGGGGCGGAGCTGATCCGTCTGCTGGGCCAGCATCCCGGCGTGGAGATGAAGCTGCTCACCGGCGATCGCGCGGCGGGCAAGCCTTTGGGTGAGGTGTTTCCGCATCTGGGGCACCTCGGCCTGCCCAACCTGATCAAGATCGAGGATTGCGATTTCAGCGGCATCGATCTGGTGTTTTGCGCCTTGCCGCACGGCACGACGCAAGAGGTGATCGCCAGGCTGCCGACGCATCTCAAGGTCGTTGATCTTTCCGCAGACTTCCGGCTGTTCGATGTCGACACCTATGCCAAGTGGTACGGCCATGCGCATCGCGCCCCTGACCTGCAGAAGCAGGCGGTGTACGGCCTGACCGAGATCGAGCGTGACGCGGTGCGGAGTGCGCGGCTGGTTGCCAATCCCGGCTGCTATCCGACCTCGGCGCAGCTGCCGCTCATTCCGTTGCTCGCTGCCAAGCAGATCGACACCGACGACATCATCATCGATGCCAAATCCGGCATGACCGGTGCCGGCCGCGCCGCGAAGGAAGAGATGCTGTTCAGCGAAGTCTCGGAAGGCATCCACCCCTATGGTGTGGCCAAGCATCGCCACGCGCCGGAGATCGAGCAGGGCCTGTCCAAGGCGGCCGGCAAGCCGGTGATCGTCAACTTCACCGCGCACCTGATGCCGATGAACCGCGGCATCCTCGCCTCCATCTATGTGCGGCTGGCCAAGGGTGCCTCGGCGGACGACCTGCGCGAGACATTGAAGACGCAGTACGCCGGCGAGAAATTCGTGCGGGTGCTGGCGCCGGGGATCGCGCCGCAGACGCGGCACGTGCGGGGCTCCAACCACGTCCAGATCGGCGTGTTCGCCGACCGCATGCCGGGACGCGCCATGCTCTTCTGCACCGAAGACAACCTGGTGAAGGGCGCGTCCGGTCAGGCGATCCAGAACATGAACGTGATGTGCGGCCTGCCGGAGGGTACGGGGCTGATGCAGGAAGCGCTCTTCCCGTAAGTCGGGGCGCGGGCGCTCCAACAAAAACAACTGTCATCCCAGCGAAAGCTGGGACCCAGCCGTTGGGTGGTCGCTACGAGGACGTTCCGGCGTAACCGCGTAGAAAGCGGGTTACATGGGTCCCAGCTTTCGCTGGGATGACAATTGGATTTTAGGGGAAGGGTGCGCCTCACTTATTCGTGCCCCGGCCCACGCTTGCGCCACCCTTGGAACCGTCTAGTATCCGCCCCGATCCAACTCACACACACAGTCTCTTTGGGGGAAAACGCTATGGCGTTGTCGATGTACAAGGCTTCGGTTCCGGTGTTCGTGCAGACCATGACGGCGATGCAGGGGGTTCTCGACAAGGGCGCTGCCTTTGCGACCGCCAAGAAGATCGAACCGGCGGTGCTCGCCGGCCTGCGGCTCTTTCCCGACATGAACCCGCTGTCCAAGCAGGTGCAGATCGTCAGCGACCAGGCCAAGGGCTGCATCGCGAGGCTCGCCGGGGTCGAGATTCCGTCGATGGCCGACACCGAAGTGACGGTGGACGAGCTCAAGGCCCGCCTGCAGAAGACCATCGATTTCATCAAGAGCGTCCCGGCCGACAAGATCGACGGCACTGAGGCCAAGAAGATCACGCTGACCCTGGGCACCGGCGCCACGCGCGAGTTCACCGGCCTCGCCTATCTCGTGCACTTCACCACCCCGAACTTCATGTTCCACGCGACGATGACCTACGCGCTTCTGCGCGGGATCGGCGTCGAAGTCGGCAAGCGCGACTTCATGGGCAGCTATAACCTGCTGGCGGAGTAAGTCGGGGCGCTAAAGCGCCGCTGGTGCTTCCACCCTCGCCCTGACGGGCGAGGGGCGGGAGCAAGCGATCCAATACAAAACCGTTGTCATCCCAGCGAAAGCTGGGACCCATGTAACCCGATCTACGCGTAGTGACGCCGGAACGTCCTTGTCGCTGACACCCAACGGCTGGGTCCCAGCTTTCGCTGGGATGACAGGTAGGGGTTTGGGATGACAGATTGAGTTAAAGGATTGTCAGAACGTTTTCCGGCGGCCGGCCCAGCGCCGCCTTCTTCCCGTTCAGGACGATCGGGCGTTCGATCAGGACCGGGTTTTCCACCATGGCCTGGATCAGCTTCGTTTCGGACAGGCTTTCGTTGTCCAGCCCCAGCTTCGCGTAGGGCTCTTCCTTCTTGCGCATGAGATCGCGCGGGCTGAGCTTCAGCTGGCCCAGGATCGTCTTGAGCTCTGCCGCACTCGGCGGGGTCTTCAGGTATTCGATGATCGTCGGCTCGATCTTCTTCTTCCGCAGCAGCTCCAGCGCCTCGCGCGATTTCGAGCAGCGCGGGTTGTGATAGATCGTGACTGCCATGCTTACAGAAACCGGGTCGGCCAGATCAGCGTGCGCCACATATGCGCGACCGGGCTGCCGTCGAAGCCGAGGCCTTCCTTGGGCTGTTTAAAGTGGCGGCCGATGATGTCGGTGAAGTCCTCGACCGGCACGTTCAGGGTCGCATCGAAGGCGTAGGCGTCGTTCAGCGTGATGTGGCGCGCGGTCATGTACCATTTGTGCTCGCGCGCGTACTTATTCTCCTGCTCGATATAGGGCTCCGGCTTGTAGTCGTCGCCGAACAGGTTGATGTACATCTGCGGATATTCGTAGCCGACATTCGGATCGGGATAGAACCGGATGGCCTGGTGATAGCGGATCGCCCAGCTCACTTCCTCGTCGACATAGGGCTCAAGCATCTGCGCCGCCCAGTAGCCGTGGTCGCTGCGCACGAAGCCGACCACCGCCATGTCGTGCAGCAGGCAGGCCAGCACGACTTTCTCGCTGCAGCCTTTCTTGCGGGCCAGCGCGGCGCTCTGCTGCAGGTGGTTGCTGCCGGCAAAGCGCAGCTTGAAGAAATCCAGCAGCGTCGGCTTCTCGGGCATTTTCGGCAGGCGCGGATCGGCGCCCTGCAGAACTTTCTGTCCCGGCTTGGGCCGCTCCATCGGCTGGCCGGGCTGGCGCTCGCCCAAGGTGTAGAGATTCGACTTGGCGATGAACAGGTCGAGCTCCTGCATCATCTTGTGCTCCAGCGCGTCGGCGCGCTCGGAGATCGTCATCGTGCTCGTCGGGGTCATGGAGTCCTCTCCCGGGGAAGGTCAGGCCTTCCTTATATAACGTTTCGTCCCGCCCGGCATCCGATCGGGGGCGGCACCCGGATCAGGCCGCCTCGCGCACGGTGGTGCGGCGCAGGTCGCGCGGATACTTCAGATCGTCGAAGGGGGTGGCGCGGTGCATGGTGCAGCGGTTGTCCCAGATCAGCAGGTCGCCCTTCTGCCATTTGTGGCGGTAGACGAAGTCCGGCTTGGTGGCGAGCTTGATCAGCTCGTCGATCAGCGCCTGGCCTTCTTCTTCGGACATGCCCTCGATGCCCGAGGCATGCGCCGCGAGATAGAGCGTCTTGCGGCCGGAGCCCGGATGGGTGTGGACGAGGCGGTGGCGCACCGGCGGCAGTTCCGCCTTCTCGGCCTCGGTCGGCTTCTGATAGCCGCCGAGCTTGCGCGAATGCAGGATCGAATGCTCGGCGACGAGGTTGGCGATCTTCGCCTTCATCGCATCGGGCAGCGCGTCATAGGCGGCGCGCATATCCGCGAACTCGGTATCCGCGTCGCTCGGCGGAATGATATGCGCCAGCAGCAGCGAGTAGGAGGAGCGGGGGTCCTTGAACGAGCTGTCGGTATGCCACAGGCGGTTGCCGCGGCTGTAGGCGCGATAGCGGTCGTCCTCCTGCAGGATCTTGCCGTCCTTGTCGACATTGCCGGCGTCGAACAGCTCCGGATACTTGAAGCGCATGTGATGCGCGTCCTTGCCCGCCATCGTGCGCTTTTCCAGCAGCCCGAAATTGCGGCTGAACTCGATATGCTCCTCGTCGGTCAGGTTCTGGCCGCGATAGACACAGACGGCATACGTATCCATCGCATCGATGATCTCCTTGAAGACCGAAGGCGACACCGGCTTCTTCAGGTCGACGCCTGAGACTTCGGCGGCGAAAAGCGGGTGAAGCGGCTTGATGGTGAGGGTCATGGCATTTACTCCCGGAGCCTGCCGTCGCTGCTTCCCAAGGCTCTCTGGGGGCACGGCCGGCGATTAAGTTGTTACGTCAATATAATCCAAAAAGCGGTCCCGCCCAAGCGCGAATTTGCCGACGGTGGGACGGTGCCCGGACTGCGGCCGGTGTCGCGAAAACGTCACGTTATGACGCCGAATGCCAATGGCGGCGGCGGCCTGAAAATCCTACTGTGACGCGGTTTTCGATGATGTCCGCTTCCTCCACCGATGTCCTCATTCTCGGCGCCGGCGCCGCCGGCCTGATGGCCTCGCGCGTGCTGGCGGAGGCGGGGCGGCGCGTGACGATCCTGGAGGCGCGGCCGCGCTGCGGCGGGCGCATCCTGCCGTTGCCGGTCGCGACGTTCGGCTATCCCGCCGAGGCCGGCGCCGAGTTCATCCATGGCGCGGCGCCGTTCACCCGCGCGCTGCTGACCGAAGCCGGTCTTTCCATCGCACCGGTGTCGGGAACGCGCTGGAGCCGGCAGGATGGCGCATGGGTTCCGCGCGTGCCGATCCCCGATGAGGATCGCTTTCTTGCGGCGATGCAGGAGTTGTCCGCGGATCTGCCGGTGGCCGCGTTCGTGGCGCAGCAGTTCGGCGGCGCGGAGCATGCCGCTTTGCGCCAGATCGTCCGGCGCGAGGTCGAGAGCTACAACAACGCCGATCCCGAGCGCTTCAGCACATTCGCGCTGCGCGACCAGTGGCGGGACCCGAACTCGGAACGGCAGGAGCGGGTGGGCGAAGGCTATGGCGCGCTGGTCGACTTTCTGCGCGCGCAGCTCGAACGCGCCGGCGTTGCGATTCATCTCGATTGCGAAGTCACCGCGATCGAAACCGCCGGAACCGGCGCGATTGCCCGCACCCGCGACGGCCGGACGTTCGCAGCGGCGCAGACGATCCTGACCGCGCCGCTCCCGGTCCTGCGCCGCCTCGCTCTGCCGTCGCCGCTGCGTGAGCGGGTCGCCGCGGCGGATGACGCCATCGGCTTCGGCAATGTGGTCAAGCTGCACCTGCGCTTCCGGTCGTGCTGGTGGAACGATGTGCGCGGCGATCTCGGTTTTGTTTTCGGCGCGGATGCCCCGGTTCCCGTGTGGTGGACGCAATATCCCGCCGCGCATCCGGTGCTCACCGGCTGGACGCCGGGCTACAAGGCCGAAGCGATCGGCGAACGGACGCCGGATGAATGGCGCGGCATCGGGATCGCATCGCTTGCCAAGCTGTTCGCTGTGCCGGTCTCCATGCTGACGGCGGAATTGGTCGCTACTCAAGTCACCGACTGGCGCAACAGTCCCTTCGCCCGCGGCGCCTTTTCGTATCCGACGCTCGCAACGCAGGCCACGCTGGCGGCGCTGCGCGGGGCGGAGAACGGCCCGGTCTGGCTGTGCGGCGAGGCGCTTTATACCGACGGCGAGACCGGCACCGTCGAGGCGGCGCTGGCCAGCGGGCGCGATGTGGCCATGCGGTTGATCGCGGCGGTCAATTGACGAAGGCGACCGGCAAAACTGCTGCGGTCAGGGGCGGGATCGACATCACCTGTCATCCCGGAACCCCATCCGGCATCCCATAACCTCTACCTGTCATCCCAGCGAAAGCTGGGACCCAGATAACCCGATCTCCCCACAGTGACGCCGGAACGTCCTTGCAGTTGACACCCAACGGCTGGGTCCCAGCTTTCGCTGGGATGACAACGTGTGGTTTGGGATGACAACCATGTGGGGTTCGCACCCCATCTTCCACCAGCTGAGTGGTGAAGGCGGGAC
Source organism: Alphaproteobacteria bacterium (assembly GCA_965279355.1). GTDB lineage: Bacteria > Pseudomonadota > Alphaproteobacteria > CACIAM-22H2 > CACIAM-22H2. Next base: position 4,900,790 of record OZ257155.1, read on the forward strand.
CCCGGATGCTATCCTCTTCAACAAGAAGAGAACAAACATCCCGGGAGGACCACATGATCCGGACATTCAGTAGCAGCCTGTTGATCGCAACGGGCATCGCCCTGTCAGGAACAACCGCTTTCGCGCAGACATTTCCCTCGCGACCCATCACCCTGATGGTCGGTCTGGCACCCGGCGGCATCACCGATCTCACGGCGCGGGCTTATGCCGATGCCGTGACGCGGCAGAGCGGCCATCGCGTGGTGGTTGAGAACCGGGCCGGCGGTGGCGGCGGCATCGGCGCGGCGGCGGTCCAGAACGCACGGCCGGACGGGCACATGCTGCTGGTGTTCTCGGGATCGCAGCACACGACGGTCGCCGCGGCCAGCCAGGCCGGCTACGAGCCGGTGAAGGGCTTCGCGCCGATCACCTTCCTGTTCAACAGCGTCACCGCACTCACGGTGCCGGCGAACCATCCAGCCAAAACGATGGAAGAGCTGCACGACATCGGCCGCAAGAAGCCGGGCGGCCTGTCCTTCGGCACGCCGGGCCTCGGCTCGCCGTCGCATCTGCTGGGCGCGCGCATCCTTCTGGCGCAGAAAGTCCCGGCCGAGACGGTCCATTATCGCGGCGGCGCGCCGATGATGCCGGATCTCGTCACGGGACGCGTCGATTTCGGCTGGCCGACCCTGTCGACCGCGCGCTCGTTCTTCGCCGACAAGCAGCTCCGCGCGCTGGCCATCGACGCCGACGCGCGCTCGCCGATGCTGCCCGATGTGCCGACACTCACCGAGCTTGGCTACGGCAAGGAGCGCGTCGCCTCGTGGTTCGCGCTCGCCGCACCGGCTGGCACGCCGCCCGACATCATCAACACGCTGAACGCGATGTTCATCAAGGCCTCACAGGACGCCGAGCTGAAGCGCCGCCTCGACGAGAGCGGCACGCCGATCAACACCAGCACCCCGCAGCAGATGCAGCAGGCGCTGGAAGCGGAATGGGTGGCGATGCAGCGGCTGGTGAAGGTGCTGAATATCGAGATCAAGTAGGAGCCGCGCCGGAGAGAACGCGTGGACAAGGAAGCCTACTACGTCGTGCGGTTCTGGGTGCCGCCCGGCAACACAGAAGTGCTCGACTGGCTCGATGCGACGCACATGAAGGAAGTGACGTCGGAGCCGGGCTTCCTGTGGTCGCGCCGCATCCGCCTGGAGCAGGACGCCGAAGACGGCTGGCACGCCCATCTGATGATCTACGGACTTGAGTCCCGCCAGGCGCTGGAACGCTATTTCAACAGCGCGGCTCGGGAACGTTTCGGCGAGGAGGCGAAGGCCTATGCGAAGGTGCTCCGCACGGAGCGGAGTTGGGGCACGGTCGAGATGAAGATCGGGCACGGGACGTAGTAGCCTTAGCGCCTTACGACAGGATAAGCGCTGGGCCGCGCGGTTATGCCGGTGTCAGCAATACCGCGGTTTTCGAGGAAAACAGGAAGCAAAATCCTGTCGCTAATGGCTTCATCCCATAAATGACACACACCTTAACACCCAATAGTTCTACTCATGATGAGCCCTGACCCCTGACCCTCCCGTGTTCCGGTCGTCGGTTATCTGGTGAACTCGGTTGATCGCCGTTATCCCGTTACCGCGGCGGAAGGGTCTAGATGGCCGTCATACTGATCGTCGAAGACGATGCGTTTATCCGCGAAATAGCGGAGGACATGATTCGGGGCTGGGGGCATCAGACACTTTCAGCCAGCGACGTGGACGAGGCGCTTTTGCTCCTACGTTCTCCTCAACGTATCGATGCACTTTTTACCGATATCTATCTCAAAACGGCTGTCCTCGGCGGGTGCGAACTTGCGCAAGAGGCGATCAAGCTCCGGCCGGAACTGCTTGTGCTCTATACGACCGGCAATTTCGTCAGCGACAAAATAAAAACGCTCTTTATCGACGGCACCCACCTCCTTCGCAAGCCGTATACCCAGGAGCAGCTCCAGGACTCTATTGTCGAGCTGCTTTTACCCCCTGATATCGTCAGAGCGATACCCGGCACACTTATCGTCATCGATGGCCTTGCCAACAAGGAGGGTGCCGGCGACCGCCTCGCGGTCAAGCAGGCAGAAGAGACGCTGCTCAAGGCAGATGCTCTGCAGAGCGCAATTTTCAACAGCGCGAATTTCTCGAGCATTGCCACCGACGCCAGAGGCGTCATTCAGATCTTCAACGTCGGCGCCGAGCGGATGCTGGGCTACACGGCAGCCGAGGTGATGAATAAGGTCACACCGGCGGATATCTCCGATCCGCAGGAACTGATCGCGCGTGCCGAAGCGCTCAGCGTTGAACTCGGAACACCAATCACGCCGGGCTTTGATGCATTGGTGTTCAAAGCCTCGCGCGGAATCGAGGATATCTATGAGCTGACTTACATTCGCAAGGACGGCAGCCGACTCCCGGCAGCGGTATCCGTCACGGCTCTCCGCGACGCCCAGAACGCCATTATCGGCTATCTTCTGATCGGCACCGACAACACCGCGCGCAAGCTGGCTGAAGAGGCGCTGCTCAAAGCAGGCGCGCTGCAAAACGCGATTTTCAACAGCGCCAATTTCTCGAGCATCGCCACCGACGCCAGGGGCGTCATCCAGATCTTCAACGTCGGCGCCGAGCGGATGCTGGGCTACACGGCCGCCGAGGTGATGAACAGGATCACGCCGGCCGATATCTCCGATCCACAGGAGCTGATCGCGCGCGCCAAAGCGCTTAGCGTCGAGTTGGGAACGCCGATCACACCGGGCTTCGATGCATTGGTGTTCAAAGCCTCGCGCGGAATCGAGGACATCTATGAGCTGACGTACATCCGCAAGGATGGGAGCCGCTTCGGCGCGGTTCTGTCCGTTACGGCCCTGCGCGATGCCCAGAACGCCATCATCGGCTACCTGCTGATCGGCACCGACAACACCGCACGCCAGCAGGTCGAAGCCGAGCGGAAAAAACTTGAGCTAAACCTGCGAGAGGCAAATGAGGAGCTTCAACGGTTTACCTACATCGTCAGCCACGACCTGCGCTCGCCCCTTGTCAATATCATGGGCTTCGCCAGCGAAATCGACGTTTGGCAGAAAGAGATTTTCGAGCGGCTTGGAATGCTGCGCCGTCAGGGCGGAGACGGTCAGAATGCCGAAAAAGATGAGGCGCTTCGCGTCGACGTCGAAGAAGCGCTTGGCTTCATCAAATCGTCCGTTGCAAAAATGGATCGGCTCATCGGTGCCCTTCTCAAGCTCTCGCGCGAAGGTCAGCGCCAGTTTCAGCCGCAGTTCGTCGACATGACCCAGTTGATGCACTCCACATTGGAGGCATTGGCTCACCAGGCGAAGGCCGTTAACGCCAAGGTCAGCATCGGAGACCTTCCGACGATCAGCAGCGATCGGCTTGCCCTCGAACAGGTGTTTTCGAATCTCATCGACAACGCGATCAAGTATTTAAAGGCCGGCGTACCCGGAAGCATCGATGTCCAGGGGACTGAATCCGACAGGGCTGTCACCTATGAGGTTAGCGACAACGGTCGAGGCATCGATGCACGGGATCGTGAGCGCATCTTCGATCTGTTCCGGCGATCCGGCATTCAGGACCGGCCGGGCGATGGCATCGGTCTCGCTCATGCGCGAACGCTTGTCCGGGGCCTCGGCGGCTCGATCAAGGTCGAGAGTGAGCCCGGTCGCGGCACGGTGTTCAAAGTGACGCTGCCCAAGAAATGGCCTTTGCCAATAAGTGAGGTGGCGGCATGACCCAACCCATGACGATCGCAATGATCGAAGACGATGAAGGGCATGCCCGCCTGATCGAGAAAAACCTCCGGCGAGCGGGTGTCCATAACAGGATCGTGCCGCTTGCAGACGGCGCGAGCGCGATCGCGTTTCTGTTCGGGCCCGACGGCGACGGTCTGGTCAATAAAGGACAGCCACTGCTGATTATGCTGGACCTGAATCTGCCGGATATGTCCGGCATCGATATCCTCAAGCGCCTCAAGAGCAATGAACATCTCAGGCTGTCACCGGTAGTAGTGCTGACAACAACCGACGACAAGGTCGAGATCCAGCGCTGCTACGACCACGGCTGCAATGTCTATATCACCAAGCCGGTCGACTATCAGAAATTCGCCAATGCAATCCAGCAGTTCGGATTGTTCATGTTTGTCATGCAAGTCCCGGAGGCGATCTGATGCCCTCATCCCGCGCCCGAATTCTCTACATCGACGATGATCCCGACCTATGCCAGCTCGTGAAGAAGGATCTGGAACGTCAGGATTACATCGTTGAAATCGCGGCCGACGGTGCCAGCGGCGTTGCCCGGATCGCCCAGGGGGGCATCGATGTGGTCGCCCTCGACCACTACATGCCGAACCAGGACGGTCTGGAAACCCTGGCGAACATTCGCAATCTGGCGGACCCGCCGCCGGTAATCTACGTGACGGCAATGCAGGGAGGCCAGACGGCGGTCGCGGCGCTGAAGGCCGGTGCGTCCGATTACGTTGCCAAGGACGTACAGGGCGAGTTCCGGCCGCTTCTGCAAAGGGCCATCGGTGTGGCCCTCGATGCGGTCATGTTACGGCATGCAAAGGAAGCGGCCGAAGCGGAAAGCAAGCGCAACTGGCAACTTGCCCAGTGCATCGTCGACACGATCCGCGATCCCCTGGTGGTCCTCGAACACGACATGACGATCGTGACTGCGAGCGAGGCGTTTTTGAAGATCTTCGGGATTGCGGAAGCGGAAGCGCGGGGGCGCCGTGTTTCCGAGCTGGGCCAGCACCAGTGGGACGTGCCGACGCTTCGCCATTTGATGGAAAAAGTCATCTCGGAAAACAAGCCGATCGAAAGTTTCGAAATCGAAGATGATTTTCCGGGCCTCGGTCGCCGTGTCTTCAGCCTGAATGCCCGGACGATTGTTCAATCGGAGGTCTCAACCAATCGGATGCTGCTCGTTTTCGAGGACATCACGGACCGCAAGCGGCGCGAACGCGACGCCCTGACGCTGTCGAACGAAATTTCCCATCGGATCAAGAATAACCTGCAGGTCATTATCGGTTTGATCGGATACGAAGCGAGATCGATAGAACAGCCATATGCTCAAGGATATGCGGCGATGCAGGGACGCATCGGAGCGATTGCCAAGCTTTACGACCTGATATCCCAGTCCGGCCGTGGCCCGACGATCGCGCTGGATGCCTATCTCAGGGAAATCGCAAAAACCATGTCAGAGAGCCTGCTTGGAAAAGATTCGGGCATCAGAATAGAGGTCAAGGCCGAAGCGTTGAACCTCAACTCCGAGCGCGCCGTGCCCTTTGGCCTTCTGGTCAACGAGCTGGCGACGAATGCTGTCAAACACGCATTTCCGAACGGAATAGGGCGTGTCGTGTTGAGCGTCGAACGGGTCGACAACCAGATTGAACTGACCGTCGCGGACGATGGTGTGGGCATGAAGGATAGGGCCAAGGCCAGGGATCCGGTGCAGACGTCGGGGAAACGTGGCACCGATTATGTGGCCATCTTCGTGCGTCAGCTGGGCGGAACGTTTATCCCGTCGATATCGGACGTCGCCGGAACGGTCATCAAAATACGGCTCCCGACGACCAAGGACCTCTCGGTCCCGCCTGCCGGGGGCCCCGTGCGCGTCGCCGCGTAGAAAGGGTCGATCCCGCGCCAGGGCGCCGGCGGGTTTTCTCAGACGCCCTTCACCTTCACATAACTTCCCGGCGCGTCCTCGATCGCCTTCAGCTTCCCGTCGCCGGGCTTGCGCGCCGGCACGCCTTCGCCGGCGTGCTTGGCGATCCACTCTTGCCAGTGCGTCCACCACGATCCCGTATGGACCTGTGCCGCGTCCAGCCATGAGTCCGCGAAATCGGGGTCAGAGCCCGTTTTCGACCCCCTCAGACCCGCTATTCTTGGAGCCGTGGAGCGAGGACTGACGCTTGCCGATCAGGAGGCGGGGCGGTAGCCTATGCCCATGAAATTCACGGTAACAATCGATCGAGATGAATCGGGCGCCTGGGTCGCCGAATGCCCTTCGATACCCGGCTGCGTGAGTCAGGGCAAAACCAAGGCCGAGGCGCTTAAGAACGTCCGCGAGGCCATTGAACTCTGCCTGGAAGTACGCGCTGAGCGCGGCTTGCCGCTGACCATCGAGACAAAGCAAGTCGAAGTCGCGATCTGATGCCCGAACTGCCGAGGTTGAGCGGGCGGGTCGTCGTGAAGGTTTTCGAACGGGATGGCTGGCAGATTGTCCGCCAGAAGGGCAGCCACATTATTCTTGTCAAAGAAGGCAGTTGGGCGACGCTTTCGGTGCCGGATCATCGCGAGGTTGCGCCTGGGACGCTACGCAGCCTGATCCGCGCGAGCGGGCTCTCGGCCGATCGTTTTCTCTTACTTGCCAAGAAATAGTCAGTACGACGACTGAGCGGATTTGCCGGCAAGAGTTGCCGCGTATCAGCGTCAGCAGACCCCCTTCACCTTCACATAACTCCCCGGCGCGTTCTCGATCGCCTTCAGCTTCCCGTCGCCGGGCTTGCGCGCCGGCACGTCTTCGCCCGCGTGCTTGGCGATCCAGTCCTGCCAGTGCGGCCACCAGGAGCCCGCATGGACCTGCGCCGCGTCGAGCCAGGAGTCCGGGCTTGGCGGGGTGCGTTTGCCGGTCCAGTAGCTGTATTTGTTGGCGGCGGGCGGGTTGACCACGCCGGCGATGTGGCCGGAGGCGGCCAGCACGAACTCGACCGGGCCCTCGTACATCTGCGTCGCCACGTACGTGGATTTCCACGGCGCGATGTGGTCTTCGCGGGTGGAGAGGATGTAGACCGGCACCTTGATCTTGGTGAGGTCGATCTTGGTGCCGAGCAGCTTGATCTCGCCGGCACTCAGCCGGTTCTCCTGGTACATCTTGCGGAGATAGAAGCTGTGCATGGCGGCCGGCATGCGCGTGGAATCCGAATTCCAGTACAGCAGGTCGAACGGGAAGGGGTCCTTGCCCATCAGGTAGTTGTTGATGACGAACGACCAGATGAGATCGTTGGCGCGCAGCATGTTGAACGTGGTCGCCATCTCGCGGCCTTCGAGATAGCCGCGCTCGTTCATCTTCTCTTCCAGTGAGGCCAGCTGCTCCTCGTCGATGAACACCGACAGTTCGCCGGCCTCCTCGAAATCGACCATCGAGGTGAGGAAGGTGGCGCTGACGACGCGGTCATCCTTGCGCGCCGCCATGAAGGCCAGCGTGCAGGCGAGCAAGGTGCCGCCAAGGCAGTAGCCGACGACGTTCGCCTGCTTCTCTCCGGTCGCCTTCTCGATGGCATCCAGCGCCGCCAGCGGTCCCTCGACCATGTAGTCGTCGAAGCTCTTGTCGGACAGCTTCTCGTCGGGGTTCACCCACGAGATCACGAACACGGTGTGGCCCTGCTCGACGGCCCATTTGATGTACGAATTCTTGTCGCGCAGATCCAGGATGTAGAACTTGTTGATCCATGGCGGGATGATCAGCAGCGGGCGCTGGGCGACCTTCTCGGTCGTGGGCGTGTACTGGATGAGCTGCATCAGGTCGTTCTGGAACACGACCTTGCCGGGCGTCACGGCGATGTTCTCGCCGACCTTGAACGCCTCCATGTCGGTCATCTTGATCGCCAGCTTGCCCTTGCCCTTCTCGAGATCCTCGAGCAGGTGCGACAGGCCCTTGAGCAGGTTCTCGCCGCCGGTCTCGATGGTGCGCTTGAGCACCTCCGGGTTGGTCATGGCGAAATTGCTGGGCGCCATCGCATCGACGAACTGGCGGGTATAGAAATCCACCTTCTTGGCGGTCTTGTCGTCGAGGCCCTCGACGTCGCGCACCATCGACTGCATCCAGCGCGCCGACAGCAGGTAGGACTGCTTGATGTAGTCGAAGACGTAGTTCTCGTCCCAGAGGGAATCCTTGAAGCGGCGGTCCTCGGGCGAGGGCTGCACGACCGGCTTGGTCGGCTCGCCCAGCATCTTGCGCGTCGTCGTCTGCCAGAGCGTCATGTAGTCCGCCCACAGCGAGATCTGCGCCTGCACCAGACGCGCCGGGTTGGCCATGATGCGCGCCGTCATGTCGAAGAAGGCCTGGCCGATATTCAGCGGATCGGTGGCCGGCATCTCCGGCGTGGCTTTCGTCTGGCGCGTGAGGAAGTCGCTGACCAGGTTCTGACTCTGCTCGGCGATGCGGGTCATGATCCGCGAGAGTTCCATCGGATCGGGAAACTTCACCTCTTCCTCTGGGGCGGCGGTTTTGCCGGGGCGGGGCGTTTTGCCCGTGGGCGCCGATTGATCAGCCATGATCGCACCGTTTCTGAACGCACCGATTCTGGGTGCGGCGGGTTTCGAGAGTGGGCTAAATCCGGGGTATGCCTCTGATTCTTATCCGATTTAGGCCCCATTATCATGGACAAAATGTGGTAAAAAATTCGCTTACGCCCCGCGTTGCTGTGCAGCGCGGCTATCCATTGGAAGGAACAGGGTTGTTGCGCCGCACCTGCCGCATCGCAACAGGAAGATTGCCGGGGTTTGCGGTCGTTCTGACGGCCGCTTTGACCCTTGGCGCGTGCTCCAGCGTGCCCGATGCGTTGAACCCGGTGGAGTGGTATGGCGGTGTCGAGCGCCTCTTCACCGGTGATCCGTCGCAGCAGCATATCGAGCCGCCGCCGGCCGAAGGCCGCACCTATCCCAATCTTGCTACGGTCCCGAAGCCGCCGCGCATTGCACCCGGCGCCGCCGCCGCGCGCGCGGAGGAAGTCGAGGAATTGACCCGCAACCGCGACAGCACCATCGATGCGGATCGCGCGTTGCGCACGGCCGGTACGTTCCCCGCGGCACCGCCGCCACCGGCGCAGATCGAGCCGGTTCCAACGGCACCGGCGCAGCAGCGCGCTCCTGTTGTGGCGTCCCGTTCCTATAGTCCGCCGGTTGCCGCCGCGCCGCGCCCGGCGCAAGCAGCGCCATCGATGGCACAGGCGGCACCGCCGAGCGCCGCGCCACCGGTGCGCGCGATGACTAGCCAGCGGCTGGAGTCGATTTCATTCCCGCCGTTGGGCCTCGTGGCATCATCGCGCGTGCAGACCGTGCTGCAGCAGGCGGCGTCGATCGCGCAGGCGCGCGGCGGGCGGGTGAAGGTCGTGCCGGTGACGATCACCCGCCAGACGGTGCAGCGCGAATTCTCGCAGGCCCGCCGCAACGCGATCCTGCAGACCCTGGTCCAGTCCGGCCTGTCGCTGGATCGCATCGAGATCGGCGACGATCTCGGCCGCCGCGTCGATCTCTACGACGTGCTGGTGGAATACCCGGCCTGATGTTCGATCCGGTCACTCTGGTCATCTTTGCAGTCGGGGGTGTCGCGAGCTTCCTCGTGGCGCGCTATGTGCGGCGGCGGTTCCTGGACGCACCGCGCAAGCAGAACCTTGCGGAGACCGCTCCGACACGCCAGCTGCGCCGCGCTGCCCGCCGGGCGCAGACGAAGCGGGATTAGCCCCCTCAGCACCCTTCTTGATTGTCATCCCATTCTTGATTGTCATCCCAGCGAAAGCTGGGACCCATGTAACCCGCTTTCTCCGCAGTCACCCCGGAACGTCCTTGTGGCGAACACCCAACGGCTGGGTCCCAGCTTTCGCTGGGATGACAGATGTTGAAATTGATGAGCGGGGCGCTAGCTCCGCGGCGCTGCGGGGCTGCTCGTCCTTTTCCACGCCGTGAAGATGATCGCCGACAGCACCAGCGCGGCGCCGGCAAACTGCGACGGCTTCATGCCGTCGCCCAGCAGCACGGTGCCGAGAAAGACGCTGGTCACCGGCTCGAAGTTCATCACCAGGGCCGCCCGCGTATTGCCCAGCCGCTTGGTCGAGATGAAGAAGCCGATGATGGCGAAGGCGTAGAACAGGCCGACGGCGAGGAATGCCGTTCTGCCGTCGCCGGCCGGCGGAAAATGAAACTCGCCGCGCACGAGGTCGATGACGGCGTAGATGCCGAAGGTCGCGACCAGCATGTAAAACGAGACCGGGCGTGAGTCGGACGTGCCGACAACGGTGCGGTTCAGAAGCATCACCGAGGTGAACAGGACCGCGCCGACCAGCGCCAGCGCGATGCCGACCGGATTGAGGCTGCTATTGCCGATGTCGAGGGCGAAGGCCAGCCCGATGAGCGCCGCGATCAGCGACAGAATGAGACCGGGTGTCAGTCTTTCATGGCCCAGCGCGGCCGAGGCGAGGCCAACCATCAGCGGGTAGATGTAGAACGTGAGGACCGCCAGCGCGATGGGGATATGCTCGGCCGCGCCCAGCAGACAGTACGAATAACTGGCCATCATGATGCACAGGCCAAGCGTCTGCAGACGCCGGCCCGGCGGCAGGACGATCGGGATGCGCCACAGGCGCAACAGCACCAACAGGACGATTGCGGCAACCAAGGTGCGATAGGTCAGGACCGACAATGCGTCGGCGCCGAAGCGGTAGGAGAAGCTGGCAAGCGCCGTATTGATGGCGAAGCTGGCGCCGACGACCGCGCAGAAGACGGTTCCGGGGATGTCCGCGCGCGGCGCGGACGTCATTGCGCGGCGGCGCGCTTGCGCCAGGAATTGAAGACGACCGCGGCGATCACCAGCGCCGCGCCGGCGAACTGCGACAGCTTCATGCTCTGTCCGAGAAGCGCGGTGCCCAGAAACACGCTCGTCACCGGTTCAAGATTCATGATCATCGTGGTCTGGACCATGCCGATCTTCGAGAAGGAGACGAAGATGCCGATGATCGAGAAGGCGAAGAAGACGCCGACACCGAGAAAGGCGAGCATGCCTTCTGTCGTGTGCGGCAGGCGGTATTCGCCAAGCGCGAGGTCGATGGCGAGATAGGCGAGTGTGGCGGTGCTCAGCACATAGAGCGTAATGCGCCGTGAATCCTCGCCCGCCGCGACCTTGTTGTTGAGGAAGACCATCAGGGTCATCAGCAGCGCGCCGCTGCCGGCCAGCGCAAACCCGGTCAGGTTCAGCCCGCCGCCGCCGATATCCAGCGCGAAGGCGAGGCCGACGAACCCCGCGAGCAGCGCAACGATGAGGCCCGGTGTCAGGCGCTCATAACCCAGCAGGCCCGAGATCACGCCGGTCAGCAGCGGATAAAGATAGAAGGTGAGCACGGCCAGCGCGACCGGCATATGTTCGATGGCGGCCAGCAGGCCGTAGCAATATGTCGCCATCAGCAGGCCGAGGCCGCAGGCGGCGAGGCGTTTTCGCGGCGGCAGATACATCGGTACCCGCCATACGCGCAGCAGCACGAAAACGGAAATCAGCGCCAGCAGGGTGCGATAGGTCAGCACCGACATGGCATTCGCCCCGTCGCGATAGGCCATGCTGGCGAACACGGTGTTGAAGGCGAAGCTGACGGCCACCACGGCACAGAACAGGCTGCCCATGAGCTGAGAGCGGGACGTCGTCATGGTCGCGGGCGTTTCGTGTGGTTTCGTTATTTCGATGGGCGTCGAACGTCGCCATCCCTACAGGGACAGCATCAGCATCGCAAGAAATCCGGAGAGCGGCGCCAGCACCAGCGAGGCGATGGCGCGGGCCATGGTGAACCGTATTCCCATGATGGGGACGTCCCAGGACATCAGGTTCGTCAGGGACAGGACCGACCACGCGGTGAGAAAGGTGATGAGCTGCGGCATGCCGACGCCGGCCTTGGCCAGCACCAGCGCGAAGGGGAACGCCACGATCGGGCCGCTCGGGACCAGGATGCCCACCACCGACGCGATGAGGATCCCCACCCATCCGGAATCGGCACCCAGCCACTGGGCGATCAACTCCGTCGGCATCAGCGGACCGACAAAGCCGGCGGCGAGCAGCGCCGGCGGCATGCGCGTCGCAACAAAGATGCCGTTGCGGCGCACGAGATCGAGCATGCGGTCGAGCCGGTGCGGCGGCCCGCGCAGCAGCGGAACGAGGCAGCCGAGGACTAGCGGCCAGATGATGAGTGCGGCTGCGAGCATTATTCGCCGCTCTCTTTTTTCGGTTTGGCGAACCGCCGCAGCAGCGGCGCGGCGAGATAGGCGGCGAGGATCGGCAGCGGTAGCGAGGCGAGATACTGGATGACCGTGAACTCGACACCCATCAACGGCAGCTGCCACTGGATGATGCGATTGAGCGGGAGCACCGACCATGACGTCACGTAGGCAATCGCGGCCATCTCGCTGGCGCCGACCGCGATCATCGAGGAGATGAGCGGCAGCGAGATCATCGGGCCGCCGGGAACAAGCAGGCCGATGATCGACGCGACGACGATGCCGCGGAATCCCGAGCCGTCGCCCATGGTGCGGCGGATGAATTCAGGCGGGATCAGGACCTGCATGCAGGCGGCAAGAACCAGACCGCCGGTGACGACCGGAATGAGAACCGCCAGCAGCCAGAGATTCTCTTCCAGCGTCTGCCAGAAGACGTCCGGTCCCTTCACGAGATAACAGGCGGCGCCCGCGACGAGCAAAAAGGTGAAAAGAAACAGGACACCGCTGTCGATGAACTTCTCTTTTGGCCGCGGGGGCGGTGACGTCTCAGTGCTGGGTTCGGCCATCTCGGCCGCAACCTAGCGCCCCTTGGCCGCAGGGGGAAGCTTGGGCTGTAATTCTCAGGCTAAGCTCTCGGCAATGGCTAACGAAATCGGAGCTCAGCTATTGTCTGCGGATTAGGGGCAGCCTTTTGGCGGGGGCGGTATGGGCTTTATTGTGGCGGGCGGGGTGCTTCTTTTAGCTGTTTTGCTTCTTGTTCTCGTAGCGGTTGGGGCGATTTGCGTCGCACTTATGCGAGTTTGGGTAAAAGATCCATTGATGCAATTCTTGCTCTCGCTTCTAATGGTTGTGGCTCTCGGTGTCGCTCTTGTTGGGGCGGGTATCGTTCAAATCGTTCTGCCCTAAGTTTTGGCGGTAGCTTTTTCTCGCTTATCTCGTTCAGTCATTGCTTCGGCTGCAAAACGAAGTTTTTCTTTTGCTTCAAAAGTTCCCCCCGAGATTCGCGTCACATAATTTCTCGCGTGAGTCATTGTCGCATTAAATTCTTCCTCCGATATTCCGCCGTGAACTTTTAATACTGTTCGAAGATGATCGCCGGTCTCGTAAAGCAGTTTTGCCGCCATCCATAGAGCGTGGACTAGTTCGACCCCGTAGTCGGCCTTCCCGTCAATGAATGAGGCGAGTTGTCGGAAAGAATATTTGAAAGCTATCGATTGCTCTTCAAACGCAACGTAATGGATCAAGACTTTTTCGGGGAGACGGGAGATTTGATCCTGAGAAAGTTTGAAATCCATATACTCATCGATGTGCTCATGGAAAAGCTGTAACTGGCCTCTTAGCTGAGCATAATCTAGTGATCCGAGGTCTTTCTCTTTTATTCCTTTATATATTTCATGTGCAATGACATGTGAGGCATCAAACTTATCTTTGAATTTTGAACCCTTCCGTAAATCTTCTACCGCCGGGTAAACGAACCGCCCGAATGTTTTCCCGAAGGTAATCAGAACTTCGCAGCCGGCAAGAAATCGACTTATTTTGGCGAGATAGATGTGGGCGCTTTTTGCCTCGAGTGCGTTCCGGTCGCGTTTTGCTTCATAGCGACGAACATAGTGGTTTAGGCCTGCAGCGAGTATTGCGCCGACTGTGCCGGAAAGTAATAGTTGTGCAATCGAAGCATCGGCCATTGAAACCCCCCATCAACCTATCCGGGAATGTTAGCGCTTGGCGTGCGGCTCGTCCAACCGACGAAGAGTAGGACCAGAGGAGAGAACAAACGTCGATGATCCTGGCTTTCGGCACTGCGGGTGGCGACGCTTCGGTGTTGAGTTCGTCCATTTCGGGTTGCACCGTAGCGCTCCTTGGCTGCGTGGGAAGTGGCATGGATGAGCTCGGATCGCTTAACGGCTGCCTTCCAATAAGCCACTCTCTGAGAACTGCGGAGAACCTTCAGAATGACCCCAATACATACAGCGTTGCTTCAGGTCGGTCTCTCGCTCTTAGTGGCTGTAACCACTGCCTTTCTGACCATCTGGTTGTCCCTGCGACGCTTCTACCGAGAGAAATGGTGGGAAGCAAAAATGCGTGCATACAGCGACGTAATTCAGGCGCTCCATCACATGAAATGGGATCTAGAAATTAGCCTGCGTGCACATGAAGAGGGTCGAGACACGGATACTGATTATCACAAAGCATGGAGTGCCAAACATAGTGCGGCGTGGGAGGAGATACGTAAGCAGACAGATGTGGGCGAATTTCTCTTTTCGCCGAAGGCGGTCGAGCTATTGCAAATGTTGAGTAACGAGGCTCGGCACGAAACAAATGAAGGTTACTTTCAATACCTTGAAAAAATTCAGGTCGCAGTTGAGAAATGCTTGCCGGCAATCAAAGCTGCCGCTCGTACAGATTTAGGTTTGCCAACTCTGAGGAGCTTCTTGGCCAAACCAACCACTAGCATCAAATAAGCAGCGCCGCGATGAAGCCGGAGATCGGCGGCAGGAGCAGCGAAGAGACGATGCGGATCGCGGTGAAGCGGAAGCCGAGCAGCGGAAAATCCCACGCGATAATCCGATGTACGGGAATGACGGCCCAGGCGGTGAGCAGCGCGATCAGCGGCGGCATACCGACGCCGGCCTTCCACATCGCATAGGCCAGCGGAAACGAGATGACGGCGCCGCTGGGAATGAGGGCGCCCGCAGCCGAGGCGATCAGGATGCCAGTCCAGCCGGACTCATCGCCGAGCCATGTGCCGATCAGCTCGCGCGGCAGCAGCGTCGCGGCGAAGCCCGCGCCGAGGAAGGCGAAGGGGATTCGCGCTGCCATAAACAGGCCCTGCTGTCTGGCGATGGCGAAGGCCTGATCCATCCGCGACGGCGGCCCGCGCCAGAGCAGCGCCACGCAGTAGATGACCAGGGGCCAGATGATGGCGGCGGCGAGCAGCATTATTGTCTCCGCGGCGGGAAGCGCAGGAACAGCAGCGCCGCGAGCCATCCGGACAGAATCGGCAGCGCGATGGTCGCCGCCATCTTGATCGCGACGAACTCGCCGCCCATCAGCGGCAGTTCCCAGACCAGCAGGCGATGAATCCCGAACAGCGCCCAGGAATTCAGGACGGCGACCGCCACTGCGTAATCGGCGCCGGCGCCGATCACCGCCAGCATCAGCGGAAACGAGGCCATTGGCCCGCCGGGCAGGAAGGCGCCAAGGACCGTGCCGGTGAGGAGACCGCGCAAGCCGGTGCCCTGGCCGAGCCAGCGCTTCACATGGCCGGTCGGCATCAGCACCTGCGCGAAACTGGCCAGCAGGATGGCGCCGGCCACGACCGGGACGACGGTCAGGAACAGCTTGCCGTCGTCTTCGATCGACGCCCAGAAGACCTCGGGGCCGCGCAAGGTGTAGCAGGCCACGCCGCCGGCCACGGCGAAGGCGACCATGAACAGAAAGGAGCCGTTCAGAAGGCGCGGTTTGGGGCGGGCGGGGGCGGGATCGGGCGGCGGAAGGCCGGTCGGCGGTGCTGGTGCGGTCATGCCGGGCGCACCGTAAACCCGCGCGGATGCCGGGGGAAGACGCTCAAGGGGTTAAAAAACAGGTGCTTGGCGCTCCCCGGACGCTTAGATTGCAGGCCTCCCTCCGGGGCTCCCCGAATCGGCCGTCCGGTCGCCGTAATTCAGCCCCGATAGTCGGATTGGCTAGTGTGATGAACGACTTTTATCGAATCCGGCGGTTGCCGCCCTACGTCTTCGCCGAAGTGAACACCATGCGCGCCAAGGCACGCACGGCAGGCCTCGACGTCATCGACCTCGGCATGGGCAACCCCGATATGCCGACGCCGCCGCACATCGTCGACAAGCTGATCGAGGCGGTAAAGGACCCGCGCACGCATCGCTATTCGGTGTCGCGCGGCATTCCGGGTCTGCGCCGCGCGCATTCGGCCTATTACAAGCGCCGCTTCAATGTCGACATCGATCCCGAGACGGAGACGATCGTCACCATCGGTTCGAAGGAAGGTCTCGCCAATCTGGCGCAGGCGATCACCAGCCCCGGCGACACGATCCTGGTGCCGAACCCGAGCTATCCGATCCACCCTTACGGTTTCATCATGGCGGGCGGGTCGATCCGTCATCTGCCGATCGGCGACGGGCATGATTTCTTCGGCAGTCTCAAGCGCGCTGTGAAGCATTCGGTGCCGCCGCCGCTGGCGCTGGTGCTGAACTTCCCGTCGAACCCGACGGCGCAAGTTGTGGATCTCGATTTCTATGCCGAGTGCGTCGACATCTGCCGTCATTACGGCATCTACATCCTCTCTGATCTTGCCTACGCCGAAATCTACTTCGACGGCAAGCCGCCGCCGTCGGTTCTCGAAGTGCCCGGCGCCAAGGACATCGCCATCGAGTTCACCTCGATGAGCAAGACCTACAACATGGCGGGCTGGCGCGTCGGCTTCGCCGCCGGCAACAAGAAGCTCGTCGCGTCGCTGGCGAAGATCAAATCCTATCTCGACTACGGCGCGTTCACGCCGGTGCAGGTTGCCGCCGCCGCCGCCCTCAACGGGCCGCAGGATTGCGTTGCCGAGATCCGTGAGACCTACAAGCAGCGGCGCGACGCGCTGATCAGCGGGCTGCATGCGGCCGGCTGGAATGTGCCGAGCCCGCCGGCCTCGATGTTTGCCTGGGCGCCCATTCCCGACGCGTACAAGGAACTCGGCTCGCTCGAATTCGCCAAGCTGCTCATGCAGAAGGCGAACGTCGCGGTGTCGCCCGGCATCGGCTTTGGTGAATACGGCGACGGCTACGTGCGGCTCGGTCTGGTCGAGAATGTGCAGCGCATCCGTCAGGCGACGCGCAGCATCAAGACATTCCTCGCCGCAAACGAATCGCTTCCCGAGCCGCCGACGCAGAAGAACATGTCTGTCAGCCGCACGCCGGTCTCCTGAGTTCCCATGGCTGTTAGCTCTTCCTCCACGGCGCCCCTCAAGATCGCCGTCGCCGGGCTTGGCACCGTTGGTGCCGGCGTTCTCAAGCTGATCCAGACGAATGGCGATCTGCTGGCGCAGCGTTGCGGCCGGCCGCTGGTCGTCACCGCCGTCAGCGCCAGAGATCGCAACCGCGATCGCGGCGTGAAACTCGACACCGCAAAATGGTTCGACGATCCGGTGGCGATGGCCGCCGAAGCCGATGCCGAGATCATCGTCGAGTTGATCGGCGGTTCCGATGGCGCCGCCAAGTCGGTCTGCGAGACGGCCATCGCGCGCGGCCGCGCGGTCGTCACCGCCAATAAGGCGCTGCTCGCCATTCACGGCACGGCACTGGCGCGCGCCGCCGAAGCCAAGGGCGTGTCGCTGGCTTATGAAGCGTCAGTCGCCGGCGGCATTCCCGTCATCAAGGCGCTGCGCGAGGGCCTTGCCGCCAACCGCATCACGCGCATTTACGGCATCCTCAACGGCACCTGCAATTACATCCTGACGCAGATGCGCAAGACCGGCCGCGCCTTCGAGGACGTGCTGGGCGAGGCGCAGAAGCTGGGCTACGCCGAAGCCGATCCCAGTTTCGATGTCGACGGCATCGACGCCGCGCACAAACTGGCGGTGCTGGCGGCCCTGGCCTTCGGCGCCGAGGTGAATTTCAAGGGCGTGCATATCGAGGGCATCCGGCACATCGCGCCGGTCGATCTCGACTATGCCAAGGAACTCGGCTTCCGCATCAAGCTGCTCGGCATCGCGCGCCTGACGCCGCACGGGCTTGAGCAGCGCGTGCATCCCTGCCTGGTGCCGCTCGAGACCGCCATCGCGCATGTCGACGATGTGTTCAACGCCGTGGTCGCGGAAGGCGATTTCGTCGGCAGCACCGTCTTTCAGGGGCGCGGCGCCGGCGCCGGCCCGACGGCCTCGGCGGTGGTTGCCGACCTGATCGATCTGGCGCGCGGCTGCAAAACCCCGACCTTTGGCGTTCCGGTGGCCTCGCTTGCGGCGCCCAAGGCGGCGCCGATGGAACGGCGGGTGGGGGCCTATTACATCCGCCTGATGGTGGTCGACCGCCCGGGTGTCATTGCTGACGTAACTGCGGCATTGCGGGACGAAAAAGTGTCACTTGAGTCAATGCTCCAGCGCGGGCGTAGTCCCGATGAGACCGTGCCCGTCGTCCTCACCACCCATGACAATACGGAAGAAGCGGCGATGAATCGCGCGCTTCAGCGCATTGCAGCCCTGGGCAGTGTGCAGGCGCCGCCGCGTGCGATCAGGATTGAAACGCTATGACCTCGCGAAGGAAATCATCGATGTCCGAACGGATGCAGCTGGATCGTAACCTGGCCCTCGAAGTGGTGCGCGTCACCGAAGCCGCCGCCCTGGCCGCCTCGCGCCTGATGGGGCGCGGCGATGAAAAGGCCGCCGATCAGGCCGCCGTCGATGCGATGCGGCGCGCCCTCAACGGCCTGTCGATCCAGGGCGTGGTGGTGATCGGCGAGGGCGAGCGCGATGAAGCGCCGATGCTCTATATCGGCGAGAAGGTCGGCAACGGACAAGGGCCGCGCGTCGATATCGCGCTGGACCCGCTTGAGGGCACGACCATCACGGCCACCGGCGGCTACAACGCGCTGGCGGTCATCGCGATGGCCGAAGAGGGCAACTTCCTCAACGCGCCCGACGTCTATATGGACAAGATCGCAGTTGGCGGCGGATTGCCGGACGGCGTGATCGATATCGACACCAGCCCGAAGGAAAATCTGAAGAACCTCGCCAAGGCGAAGAAGTCCGAGATCGAGGATCTGGTCGTCTGCATCCTCGACCGGCCGCGCCACGCGGAACTGATCGCCAAGGTGCGCGAGGCCGGTGCGCGCATCATGCTGATCGGCGACGGCGATGTGAGCGGTGTCATCGCGACGTCCCGCGCCGGAACCGGCGTCGACATCTATATCGGTAGCGGCGGCGCGCCCGAAGGCGTGCTGGCGGCGGCGGCGCTGCGCTGCATCGGCGGCCAGATGCAGGGCCGCCTGCTGTTCCGCAACGACGATGAGAAGCAGCGCGCGGCGAAGTGGGGCATCAAGGATCTCAACCGCGTGTATTCGATGACGGATATGGCGAAGGGCGATGTGATGTTCGCCGCGACTGGTGTGACCGACGGCTCGATGCTGCGCGGCGTGCGGCGGACGACGGTAGACGGCTCGACGCATTCCATCGTGATGCGGTCGAAGACGGGGACGGTGCGTGTGATCGAAGCCACCCATAATTTCACGCGCAAGCCGGGCCCCGACGCGGACGATAAGTGAGCGGCGGCGGATTTCAGGGCGTCGAGCGGTCGGCGACCGGCCGGCGCTGGAATCCGCGTCTTAAGGACGAACGCGCCGCCTGGGCGCTCTCGCAGCAACTCGGCCTGCCGGAAATCGTCGGTCGCGTGCTGGCCGCGCGCGGCATCGATGCCGAGCATGCGCCGGCCTTTCTCGATCCGCGGCTGCGCGACGAACTCCCAGATCCCTCGCACCTGCTCGACATGGACAAGGGTGCCGAGCGTGTCTCGCGCGCGGTGCGTGACGGTGAGAAGATCGCCGTGTTCGGCGACTACGATGTCGACGGCGCCACATCGTCGGCGCTGCTCTACCGTTTCCTGAAAGCAGCCGGCGGCAACGTCACTGTCTACATTCCTGATCGTCAGAAGGAAGGTTACGGCCCCAACGGCCCGGCGCTGCGGCGCCTGAAGCTGGAAGGGGCCAGCGTCATCGTCACCGTCGATTGCGGCATCACCGCGCATGCGCCGCTGGCCGAGGCGGTTGAGTGTGGGCTCGATGTTGTCGTCGTCGATCATCATGTCGCCGAGCCGAAGCTGCCGCCGGCCGTGGCGGTGATCAATCCCAACCGGCTGGACGAGACCAGCCCGCATCGCCAGCTGGCGGCGGTCGGCGTGGCGTTTCTGCTGGCGATCGCCGTGAACCGGCATCTCAGGCAGTCCGGCTGGTACGAGACGCACGCCGCGCCGGACCTGATGACCCTGCTCGATCTGGTGGCGCTGGGCACCGTCTGCGACGTCGTGCCGCTCACCGGGCTTAACCGTGTGTTTGTCACGCAGGGGCTGAAGGTGATCGCGGCGCGCGGCAATGCCGGGCTGGTGGCGCTGGCCGATGTCGCGCGGATCGACAAGCGCTGCGAGTGCTATCACCTGGGCTTCATCTTCGGCCCGCGTGTGAATGCCGGCGGGCGGGTCGGCGAGGCCAATCTCGGCCAGCGGCTGCTGACGACGGAAGATCCCGAAGAGGCGCGGCAACTGGCCGAGCGCCTCGACGTCCATAACCGCCAGCGGCAGCAGATCGAGGCCGGCGTGCTCGAAGCGGCGCTGGCGCAGGTCCAGGCGGCGGGCGATCCCGGGCCGCTGATCTTCGTTGCGGGCGAGGGCTGGCATCCCGGCGTCATCGGCATCGTCGCCGGCCGTTTGCGCGAACGCTACGAACGCCCGGCGATTGTCATCGCGCTGCAGGACGGCGTCGGCAAGGCATCGGGCCGCTCCGCGCTTGGTGTCGATCTCGGCGCCGCCGTCATCGCCGCGCGGCAGTCGGGACTGCTCATCAACGGCGGCGGCCATCCCAATGCCGCGGGCTTCACCGTGGCGGCGGAGAAGCTTTCGGAGCTCCGCGAGTTCCTGACCCCGCGCATTGCCGCGGAGTCAGACGGCGCGGTCCCGGCCGTGACCTTCGACGGTGCGCTGTCCCTGACCGCCGCGACGGTGGAACTTGTTACATCGATCGACCGCGTCGGTCCGTTCGGCGTCGGCAATCCCGAGCCGCGTTTCGTGTTTCCGTCCGTGCATATTGCCAAGGCCGACATCGTCGGCGAAAAGCATGTCCGCTGCTTCATCGCCGACCAGCGCGGCGGCCGCCTCGGCGGCATTGCCTTCCGCGCCGTCGACACGCCGCTGGGCCGGTTGCTGAGCGCCGGCGGCGGGACCAATCTTCACCTGATCGGCAGGCTCAAGGCCGACGAATGGCAGGGCAAGACCCGGGTGCAATTGCAGATCGAAGACGCGGCGACCACGCTGGTCTCCGAGGCAATGTCCGCGTAAGGACCGGCGATGGGCCTCTTCACAAAACTGTTCCGGCGCAAGCCAAAGTACGTCGATCTCAGGACGAAGCCCGACAAGCTGCTCGACTGGGCGAATCCGGAAGAGCGCGCCGAGGCGATCATCCGCATGGCGCGCAAGGCCGCCGCGAACACCGCGGACAAGATGTTCGAGCTGTTCCCGCCGACATTGGGCGTGCTCAGCCAGAAAGAGGAGCAGGAGGCGATGGGCTACGCCATCCGCCCGATGTTCATCCATGTCGCGATGGAAAAGATGTGGTCGCAATGGAACCCGACCCATCCCTTCGTCCGCGAGGTCGCCTACAAGGTCAGCGGCAAATACGCCTGGGATGTCCATCAGCGGAAGACAGCGGTCCTGAACCGCATGTACCCGCTGCTGCGGACCATGGATCAGGACATGGCGCTCGACATGATCGAGAAGCTGCTGGAGCGTTTCGACGCCAAGATCAAGATCTACGAGAACACCCGCACCTACGAGCGCGATCCCGACAAATCGACCTTCCACCGGATGGCGCTGCACATCGCCTCCGAGTTCTACAAACAGAAGGACCGCCCCTACGCGCGCCAGACCCTGATTCAGGTGGCGGTCAAAGAGGCGGGAGCGCTGTCGCGCCGGATGTAGTTTTGTCGTTGCCCGGTTGCGGTTGACACAGGCAGGGGCGGGGCCTCATTTTGAATCCGGGCTGTGCGGCGCCGGGAAATCTTAACCTTAATGTCCGGCACGGCCCGCAAAGGATATCGACGTGGCCGACGAGCCTGCGGAAGAGCCGACCGAGGCTCCCGCCAAACCGAAATACAAGCGACCGCCGACCATCGGCGACAAGCGCCGTTCGCGGAGCGAAAATCCCGAGCTGGAGATGATCGCCCAGCTCGGCTCGCAGGCGCAGGAGATTCTGCGCCTTGCCGGCACCGTCGAGAAGGATGAAAGCTTCCGCAAGTTTGCGGACTATCTCCTGTTTCGCGAGAAGGTCAGTGAGTTCGAGGCGTTCTGCAACGTGATCGAGGCGCATCTCAAGGAGATCGTCAGCGACCGCAAGCAGGAGCTCGAGGACCGGTTCTATTCGCTGTGGTCGATGATCTTCCGGCCGTCGCTGCGCGCCCTGAAGCGTTTCTTCGACCGGCTGATCGAAGAAGACGTGCTACCGCTCGGTGGCAAGGACCTGCTGGAATCGGAGATCCGGGCGCTGCAGTCGATGCGGACCATTCTCGAGGCGCCGCGTTTTGCCGCCATGACCGACCAGTCGATGGTGGCCGATCTCGACGCGCTGGAATCGGTCATTTCGCAGCTGGCGGACCGGGCGACGAGCCTGCCCGATTTCTCGAACCGCCCGACCGTCAATTCGCTGCCGGACGAGCCGCGGCAGGAACGCAGTTCGCCGGCCATCTCCCTGCTGCCGCAGGCGCCGCGCCCCGAACCGGAGCGCGCGCCGACGAGCGATTCGCCGAATGTCCGCGCGGTCAACGAACTCAAGAATCTGCTCAACGAGTACAAACGCGACAAGGGGCTGCAACGCTATGTCGAGATCGACACGCGGGCCGTCGACGAGATCGAGCGGAAATTCGTGGCCAATCCATTCGATCCGGCGGCCATCGTCTGGTTGCGCCAGATCCTCAACGCCTGGTCGTCGCGCCTGCACAACAACGACAAGGACGTCAGCAAGGTCCTGGCGATGATCCGGAATAACTGACCTCCTTACATCGATCGCATAGAAAAGAGTTGCCGCGTAGCGAGGGGTGAACCCGCGTGCGTCCGGTTGCGTGCTTGACTGATTTGGATGGTTGTCCTAATTTCTTACTTTAGGACAACCGTCCAACTGGTCCGGGGCAGGCATGGCGCATAAGGCGACACGTGAAAACATTGTTGAGGCGGCTGACCGTCTCTTTTACCGGCACGGTTATGAGCACACGTCGTTCTCCGACATTGCCGACGCCGTGCAGATTTCGCGCGGCAATTTTTACTATCACTTCAAGTCCAAGGACGAGATCCTGGATGCCGTCATTGAGGCACGCCTCGCCGGAACACGAGAGATGTTGGCGACCTGGGAGCAGCAAGGGAAAGACCCGTTGGCGCGGATCAGGCTGTTTGTCGACATGCTCATCGCGAACAGGGCGGAGATCAAACAGTACGGTTGCCCGGTGGGGACGCTGTGCACGGAACTGGCGAAGCTCAATCACGCCTCGCGCATTGAAGCGAACGGCCTGTTCACGTTGTTCCGGACCTGGCTAAGGCGGCAATTTACGGAGCTCGGTTGCAGGGATGCTGACATGCAGGCAATGCACCTCCTCGCGCGGAGCCAGGGCGTCGCCACCTTGGCCAATGCCTTTCACGACGAGAAGTTTATCCGGCAGGAAGTTCGGCAAATGCACGACTGGCTGCAGGCGTGCATCGACACCTACTAAAGAATACGGGAATCTTCAGATGTTTATCGTGATGCTCAGTTTTTCCGAGAACAAGGGCAAGGCCGGCCAGTTCATGGACGGCCACAAGCTGTGGCTTCAGCGTGGCTTCGATGACGGCGTGTTCTTGCTTTCGGGCAATCTGCAACCTAGTCGTGGCGGTGGGATCGTGGCGCACAACACCTCGCGAGCCGATCTGGAGCGGCGGGTGACCGAGGATCCATTCGTTGCCGAGAATGTCGTGCGCGCCGAGATCGTCGAGATCGCGGCGTCGAAGGCGGATACCCGGCTGCAATTTTTGCTGAACTAGCTGGGTACGCGATAACGTCCAGAAATATCGCGAGGATCAATCGAACGGTGCCGCGGCAACCTAATCCTTGATCATCTTGCTGTCGCGGCCCGTTTCATAACGCTCGACGCCGGCCCCCAGCGAGACCCAGGGATGACGTGAGCGGTCGTAGACCGCGCGCACGGGCTTGGGGAACGCCGGATCGAAGAAGGCGCCGACCGTGATGCCGATGTGGTCTTTCAGACGAGAACTCTCGGCATACACGGTGCTGCCGCAGGCCGGGCAGAAGCAGGTGGTGAACGTGTTGCCGCTGTCGGCGACGCGGGTGTAGGCCTTGCTCTCGCCGGTGATCTTGACCTGATCGCGCTTGCAGTACGCGATCGTGCCGAAGGGAGAACCGGTGCGGCGCTGACAGGGCTCGCAGTGGCAGGCCGCGACGAATTCGGGCTCGCCGGTCAACTCGGCGCGCAACTGGCCGCAGGCACAGTGAGCGGTCCGGGTTTGTGTCATCGCGGCAGGTCGGTTCGGCCCATGAGGAACAGGTCGACCGACCGGGCGGCCTGGCGGCCTTCGCGGATCGCCCAGACGACCAGCGACTGGCCACGGCGCATGTCGCCGGCGCTGAACACCTTGGGCACCGAGGTCTGGTAGGCGACCGTGTCGGCCTCGACGTTGCCGCGGGCGTCCAGCTTCACGCCGAACTGCTCCAGCAGGCCGCTCTTCACCGGACCGACGAAGCCCATTGCCAGCAGCACGAGATCGGCCTTGAGCTCGAACTCGGAGCCGGCGACTTCGGTCATCTGCATGCGGCCATCGGCGCCCTTGGTCCATTCCAGGCGCGCGGCCTGGAGCTTTTCGACCTTGCCGTTGCTGCCGGTGAGCTTCTTGGTGCCGACGGCCCAGTCGCGCTCGGCCCCTTCTTCCTGCGAGGAGGAGGTGCGCATCTTCAGCGGCCAGTAGGGCCACACCAGCGGCTTGTCTTCGCGCTCGGGCGGCTGCGGCATGATCTCGAACTGGGTGACCGAGGCGGCGCCCATGCGGTTCGACGTGCCGATGCAGTCGGAGCCGGTATCGCCGCCGCCGATGACGATGACATGCTTGCCCTTGGCGTCGATCCACTTGAGATTTTCGAGCGCATCGCCGGCGACGCGCTTGTTGTTGGGGGCGAGGAAATCCATCGCGAAATGCACGCCCGACAGCTCGCGGCCCGGGACCGGCAGATCGCGCGGCTGCTCGGCGCCGCCGGTCAGCACGACCGCGTCGTATTCGGCCAGCAGGGCATCGGCCTTCACGTCGACGCCGATATTCATGTTGGGCCGGAACTCGACGCCTTCGGCCGCCATCTGGGCGAGGCGCCGGTCGATCTGCGGCTTGTCCATCTTGAAGTCGGGGATGCCGTAGCGCAGCAGGCCGCCGATACGATCATTTTTCTCGAACAGGACCACGGCGTGGCCGGCGCGCGCCAGCTGCTGCGCGCAGGCAAGGCCGGCGGGGCCGGAGCCGATTACGGCGACACGCTTGCCGGTCCGCGCAGACGGCGGCTGCGGTTCGATCCAGCCTTCTTCCCAGCCCTTATCGACGATCGCGCACTCAATCGATTTGATGGTGACCGGGTCGTCGTTGATGTTCAGCGTGCAGGCTTCCTCGCACGGGGCCGGGCAGATGCGGCCCGTGAATTCGGGGAAGTTGTTGGTCGAGTGCAGGACATCGACGGCCCGCTTCCAGTCGGAGCGGTAGACCAGGTTGTTCCAGTCCGGGATCATGTTGTTGACCGGACAGCCGTTGTGACAGAACGGCACGCCGCAATCCATGCAGCGCGCGCCCTGCTTCGACATCTCGGCGTCGGGCAGCGGCTCGACGAACTCGTGCCAGGACTTCAGCCGTTCCTTGACCTTCTGGTAGGGACGGTCGTGACGCTCGAACTCAAGGAAACCGGTGGGCTTGCCCATAGACGCGGACTCTGACTGCTAGAAGGGTTTCAGACGCGCGCCTTGGCGCCGGCGACAGCCAGAACCTTGGGCGGCTGCGCGGCGGCTTCTTCCGCCGCGGTCAACGCGCGGCGGAAATCGATCGGCATCACCTTGACGAATTTCGGAAGGAACTCGTCCCAGTTCGCGAGCAGCTCGCGCGCGCGCGCGCTGTTGGTGTAGTGCAGGTGCCGCTCGACCAGCCGGCGCAGACGGAATGCATCGTGGCGGAGGAGGTCGCCCATGAGGTTGTCCTCCTCGAGCTTCGCCGGGACGCGATCGGCCTTGACGGCTTCGATCTCGACCATCGCGCGGTTGCACAGGCGGTCGAACATGCCGGCTTCATCCAGCACATAGGCGATGCCGCCGCTCATGCCGGCCGCGAAGTTGCGGCCGGTGCGGCCGAGGACCAGGACCACGCCGCCGGTCATGTATTCGCAGCCATGATCGCCCACACCTTCGACGACGGCGATGGCGCCGGAGTTGCGGACGGCAAAACGCTCGCCGGCCACGCCGGACAGGTAGCACTCACCGCCGATGGCGCCGTACAGCACCGTGTTGCCGACGATGATGTTTTCGGTCGCCGGCAGCTTGCTCTTGGCCGGCGGATAGACGGCGATGCGTCCGCCCGACAGGCCTTTGCCGACATAGTCGTTGGCCTGGCCGATCAGCTCCAGCGAGACACCGCGCGCCAGCCACGCTCCAAAGCTCTGTCCCGCGACACCGGACAGTTTCATGTGGATGGTGTCGGGCGGCAGGCCGACATGGCCGTAACGCCTCGCCACTTCGCCCGACAGCATCGCGCCGACGGAGCGGTGGACGTTGCTGATCTTGAGCTCGCCGCGCACCGGCTTGCCGCTTTCAAGGGCGGGCTTCGCCAGCTTGATCATTTCGTGGTCGAGCGCCTTTTCGAGGCGGTGATCCTGCAGTTCGGTATGACGGGTCGCGACCGATGCATCGACCTTGGGCCGGTAGATCAGCTTGTCGAGATCGAGGCCGTGCGCCTTCCAGTGCTCGACGGCCTTCTGGGTGTCGAGCAGCTCGGTATGGCCAACGAGGTCCTCGAACTTGCGCACGCCCAGCGACGCCATGATCTCGCGCACTTCCTCGGCGATGAAGAAGAAGAAATTGATCACGTGCTCGGGCTGGCCGGTGAAACGCTGGCGCAGCACCGGATCCTGGGTCGCGACGCCGACCGGGCAGGTGTTCAGGTGGCACTTGCGCATCATGATGCAGCCGACGGAGATCAGCGGCGCGGTCGAGAAGCCGAACTCGTCGGCGCCCAGCAGCGCGCCGACCACGACATCGCGGCCGGTCCGCAGGCCACCGTCCACCTGGACGGCGATGCGGCTGCGCAGGTTGTTCAGCACCAGGGTCTGCTGCGTCTCGGCGAGGCCGATTTCCCACGGGCTGCCGGCATGGGTGAGGGAGGTGAGGGGCGATGCGCCCGTGCCGCCTTCATAGCCGGAGATCGTCACATGGTCGGCCTTGCACTTGGCAACGCCGGCCGCGACCGTGCCGACGCCGATCTCGGAGACCAGCTTGACGCTGACCCGCGCCTTCGGATTGACGTTCTTCAGATCGTGGATGAGCTGCTTCAGATCCTCGATCGAATAGATGTCGTGATGCGGCGGCGGCGAAATCAGGCCGACGCCTGGTGTCGAGTGCCGCACCTTGGCAATGTTCGCGTCGACCTTGTGGCCGGGCAACTGGCCGCCTTCGCCGGGCTTCGCACCCTGCGCCATCTTGATCTGATGATCGTCGGCGTTGACTAGATATTCGGCGGTGACGCCGAAGCGGCCCGACGCCACCTGCTTGATGGCCGAGCGCATGGAATCGCCGTTCGGCAGCTTCTTGTAACGGTCGGCCTCTTCGCCGCCTTCGCCCGTGTTGGAACGGCCGCCGATGCGGTTCATCGCGATGGCCAGCGTGGTGTGCGCCTCGCGGCTGATCGAGCCGAACGACATGGCGCCGGTGGCGAAGCGCCTGACGATGTCCTTCGCCGGTTCGACCTCGTCGATCGCGATCGGCTTGGCGGCCGCCTTGAAGCGGAACAGGCCGCGCAGGACCATCATCCGCTCGGTCTGCGCGTTCATCAGCTTCGAGTAGTTCTTGTAGGTGTCGAAGCTCTTGCCGCGGACCGCGTGCTGGAGCTCGGCGATGGTGTCCGAGTTCCACATATGCTCTTCGCCGCGCAGGCGCAGGCCGTACTCGCCGCCGACATCCAGCATGTTCCGGTAGACCGGCGAATCGCCGTAGGCGAGGCGATGCCGCTCGACCGTCTCGGCGGCGATCTCGGCGAGACCGGCGCCTTCGATCGTGGTGTGCGTGCGGGTGAAATACTTGTCGAGGAACGCGGCCTTGAGACCGACCGCGTCGAAGATCTGCGCGCCGCAATAGGACTGGTAGGTGGAGATGCCCATCTTGGCCATCACCTTCAGCAATCCCTTGCCGACCGACTTGATGTAGTTGTTGCGGATCTTGTCGGCGTCGTATTTCCAGCCGCGCTCGACACGCATCGTCTCCAGCGTCTCGAAGGCGAGATAGGGATTGACCGCCTCGGCGCCGTAGCCGGCCAGCACGCAGAAATGATGCACTTCGCGCGCTTCGCCGGTCTCGACGACCAGGCCGGTCTCGGTGCGCAGGCCTTCGCGGATCAGATGGTGATGCACTGCCGCCGTGGCGAGCAGGGCCGGGATCGCGATGCGATCCGACGACACCGCGCGATCCGACAGGATGACGATGTTGTAGTCGCCGCGCACGGCTTCGGTTGCCTTGAAGCACAGGCGCTCCAGCGCCGGCTCCATGCCCGCGGCACCTTCGGAGGCGGGGTAGGTGATGTCGAGCGTGATGGTGCGGAATGCGTTGCCGACCAGATCGGTGATGCCGCGGACCTTCTCGAGGTCCTCGTTGGTGAGGATCGGCTGGCGGACCTCAAGGCGCATGTGCTGACCGGCTTCGTGGATGCCGAGCAGGTTGGGGCGCGGGCCGATCAGCGACACCAGCGACATCACGAGTTCCTCGCGGATCGAATCGATCGGCGGGTTCGTAACCTGGGCGAAGTTCTGCTTGAAGTACTTGTAGAGCAGCGTCGGGCGCTGCGAGAGCACGGCCAGCGGCGTATCGGTGCCCATCGAACCGATCGGCTCCTCACCGCTCGTTCCCATGGGCTCGAGAACCATGCCGATGTCTTCCTGCGTGTAGCCGAAGACCTGCTGGCGATCGAGACGTGTCTGCGGATCGGCCAGGGCCGGTTCGCCATGCGGCGCCAGGTCTTCCAGAACGACCTGCGTCTTGGACAGCCACTCGCGATAGGGATGGGACTGGGCGATCTGCGACCGCAGTTCCTCATCGTCGATGATTCGGCCGGCCTCGAGATCGATCAGCAGCATCTTGCCGGGCTGCAGGCGCCACTTCTTGACGATGCGCTCATCGGGAATGTCGAGCACGCCGACTTCCGAGGCGAGCACGACCATGTCGTCATCGGTGATGATATAGCGCGCGGGGCGCAGGCCGTTGCGGTCGAGCGTGGCGCCGATCTGGCGGCCGTCGGTGAACGCAATGGCCGCCGGGCCGTCCCAGGGCTCCATCAGCGCCGCGTGATACTCGTAGAACGAGCGGCGCTTTTCGCCCATCAGCGGATTGCCGGCCCAGGCCTCCGGAATCATCATCATCATCGCGTGCGAGAGCGAGTAGCCGCCCTGGACCAGCAGCTCCAGCGCGTTGTCGAAGCACGCGGTGTCGGATTGACCCTCGGGGATCAGCGGCCACAGCTTGGCGAGATCGTCGCCGAACAGCGGCGACTTCATGGAGTGGCGGCGGGCCGCCATCCAGTTGATGTTGCCGCGCACCGTGTTGATCTCGCCGTTGTGGCAGATCATGCGATACGGGTGCGCCAGGCGCCACGACGGGAAGGTGTTGGTCGAGAAGCGCTGATGGACCAGAGCCAGCGCCGAGACGAAGCGCTTGTCCTGGAGATCCGCATAGAAGGTGCCGACCTGATGCGCCAGCAGCAGGCCCTTGTAGACAAGGGTCCGCGACGACATCGAGGGAATGTAGAACTGTTCCATGCCCTGGGGCTCGCCTTTCTGGGCGAGGGCGATGGCGGCGCTCTGAACCTGCTTGCGGATGACGAACAGCTTGCGTTCGAAAGCCTCGACATCGGGGCAGTTCGCGCCGCGGCCGACCAGCACCTGCCGGATGATCGGCATGGTGGCCTTCGGCGTCTCGCCGATGCCGGTGAGGTCGAGCGGCACGTCGCGCCAGCCCAGCAGGGTCTGGCCTTCGGCCTTGATGAACTTCTCGATGAGCTCGATCGTCGTCTGGCAGGCCTTGTCCGGACGCGGCAGGAAAACCATGCCGACGCCGTACTCGCCGAAAGCGGGCAGCTTGAGGCCCTTTTCGGCGCAGACCGCGCGCAGATAGGCATCCGGAATCTGGACCATGATGCCGGCGCCGTCGCCGGTCAGCGGATCGGCGCCGACGGCGCCCCGGTGATCCAGGTTGATCAGGATCTGCAGACCCTGACGGACGATCTCGTGGCTTTTGCGACCCTTGATGTTCGCGACAAAGCCGATGCCGCACGAGTCATGCTCGTTGCGTGGGTCGTATAATCCTTGCGCGGCGGGTAAAGACATCACTCACGTTCTCACTTGGATCGGTGCGCCACTTAAACGTCGGTCCCCGAGGCGCAGACAACCGCACCGCCTCGCTAAAATGCGAGCGGTCCGATCGGCGACTATGCCCGAACTGATACCTGATGGGTACAGAATTCCGCAACCGTAAGATTGCGGTCTAAGCCTCTACGGCGGCTCGCAGAAGTGGGACTTTAGGTCAGCCCGAACCGGGGGCTGGCGCAGGTGCTGGCGGTGGCATTGCGGGGGCCATCGGAGCGGTCATCGGCGGTGCCATGGGTGCTGGCATTCCCGTCGTTGGCGGTGCCGTCACCGCGTTGGGTTGCCGGGGTTGTCGCACGGCGCGGGGCGTTGCCGCGGGTGCTGCCGGCGGTCCGGCCATCTTGCCGTCCGGGTCGATCTGCATCACCGCGCAATAGAGCGCCTGCTGCTTTGCCCAGGTGCAGAACCGGCCGGCTTCCTCGGCGGAGGCAAAGTCGCCGGCGATGAGCCGGACCACCTGGCCGCGCTGAGTGCTGACCGGTATCAGGTAACGCTTGAGCGTGCCGATGCTGCCCTGGCGGCGGATGATCTCGTTCCAGCCGCGAACGGCATCCGCCTCTTTCGAATACGAGGCGAGATGGCCGCCGAAGGCCGGACCCGTGGCGACCGGGGCGGGGGCGGCGGGAGCCGGGGTCATCGCGGGCGGCGGCGCCATTGGCTGCACCATGGTGACCGGCATGAGTTCGGCGAACTGGGGCGGCCCGGCTTCCGGTTGCGGCGGGAACCAGTTGAACTGACCGCAGGCGGCCAGCGTCAGAGAGCCGGCCATCGCGATCGTCAGGTTGCGAACTGCAGTGCTGAGTACAGCCATGTCCACGTCCAGGAGCCTTGGGGCCGACTCCAACAAAGGTCCCCTAGTGTGCCGCAAGTTTCAGCGCATGCCCACACCCGCGACAAAACGGTCTTCTCCGCCTATATCAATGCCATGGTGACAGCTGCCGTCATCGCACGTGAGAATCCCGACCGACATCCCCGGGCGCGGGCCGGGGGGCTTTTTGTCTCCGCCATTCTGCACATTGCGGTGGCAATCCTGCTGCTGATGTCGCCGCGTCTGGTGCTGGAACCGCCGAAGCGTGAAATGGTCGTGGAGGTGGTGACACTGCCGCCGCCGCCCGAGCCGGAGCCCAAGCGGGAAATTCCGCCACCCGAACCGCCGGCACCCGCGCCTGAACTTCCGGAGGCGCGGCATTTCCCGCCGCCACCGCCGCCGCAGCTTCAGGAAGCGCCGCTCGCGGAGCAATCCCGACCGTCGCCAACCCCGGCGCCGCGGCCGGCCCGGCAGCGTCCCGCTCAGGCGCCCTCGGCTGTCGTGCCCGGCATGCCGAGTTTGGGCGTGCCGACACCGGTCGCACCGGCGCCAATGCCGAACGCGGAGCTGTCGGCGCGGCGGCAATCGCAACCGCTGGGCAACGAGCGCGGCGGCGAAACGCTCGAGGAAGCAAGCCAGTCGCTGGATGATTTCATCCTGTCTCAGGTCGCCCGGTATTGGGTGATCGATTTCAAAGGCGAACGGTTCCGCGACATTGTCCTGTATGCGCGGCTCGTGCTCAAACCCGACGGGATGCTTGCGTCACCCTATGGAAAGAACGATCCATGGGTCATCACCAGTATGGTCCCGAACTATGACCAGTATACAGGACCGCAGCAGCAGCAGATCCGCACGGCGCTGGTGACGTTTCTGCAGGCGGCGCGGCAGGCTCAGCCGTTCCGGCTGCCGCCGGATGGCAAGTCAGGCCAGATGCAGCTTCTGACGCTTGAGTTCCGGCTGGGCGATATCCAGATCCGTTGAGTTACGGCTTGATGTCGACGTAGCCGCGCTCGATCGCGCGCTCCAGCGCCTCGAACGCCGCGCGGCCTTCCTCGAACAGCTCGCGCTTGGCCTTGAGATCGTTGAGATAGGCGGGGTCGAGCGAGTTCGCGCCCTGGCTCAGCTTCATGGCGGCGTCGAGATAATTGGCGCGGAAGCGGGCGACCATGACGGCGAGCTGCTGGAAAGCTTCCTTGTTGAGATTGGGGATCTGGCTGTGGATGACCTCGCGATTGGCCATGGCGACGGCCATCTCGAGCTGCTCCATGAACTGCCGATGCTGCTGCAGCGCATGCGGTTCCATATCCCGGCCCCAGAAGCCGGATGCTGCCTTGTCGGACGGTCCGGCGGAATATTTCTTCATCGACGTGTCCTCCTGTCGGGCCGCCAAGCCTGACAGATTTTCTTCGCGGCGGATTGCCGCAACCTGAAGGTTAGCAGAATTACTTTAAAATTTATTAAGCCCGTCGGATCGACCGATTCAGGTGAGGGCGCCCCGGGCGGCGATCGGCCACAGGGTCTCGACGCGGCTGTTGCGGATGCCGACATACCAGTCATGCAGGTTCACGGTCGGGTCGCAGTGGCCGGGGATGAGGCGGATCTTGTCGCCGACCCGCAGCGCGTTGGTCGGCCGCTTGAGGTCGATCCGCCCGTGCTCGTCGGCGGCGCGGGTGAGTTCCGCCTCGGGGAAATCGCAGACCACAGGCATGCCTGAATCCACGCTGAAGGCCTTGAGCCCGGCATCGAGGATGGCGCGGTCGTCGGTCGGGCGGCTCATCACCGTCGCCCAGAGGAAGAGGCTGTGCTCGAACTCGGATTTCATGGCGCCCGATGCATCGAGGTTCCGGGCGTAATCGGCGTCCATGAAAATATAGGACCCGCACTGCAGCTCGTTGTAGATGCCGGTCTCGCTTTCGAAGCGGAACGAGCCGGTGCCGGCGCCGGTGATGAGCGGGCAGTCGATGCCGTGACGGCGCAGCGCATCGCGGGTCGATGCCGCGAGATCGGCGGCGCGCTGGATGGCGGCGCGGCGTTCGGCGTGCGCGCGGAAGTGCTGCGCGGCGCCGTGATAGGCCTGCAGCCCGCCAAAGGTGAGATGCGATGATTTCGCGACGGCGCCTGCGAGCGCGACCGCCGGTTCGCCGGGCGCGACACCGCAGCGGTTGGCCCCGACATCGATCTCGACCAGCACCGTGAGGTTCACGCCGGCGTTGCGCGCGGCTTCGTTGAGGTTGTCGACAGTGCCGCGATCGTCGACGCAGACGCTGACCCTGGCCTGGTGCGCCAGCGCCGCCAGCCGCTTCAGCTTCGACGCGCCCACGACCTCATTCGAGACGAAGACATCGCCAACGCCGCCCGCGACCAGGATCTCCGCTTCCGCGACCTTCTGACAGCAGACACCGACAGCGCCGAGCGCCATCTGCCGCAGCGCGATCTCCGGCGACTTGTGCGTCTTGGCGTGCGGCCGCAGGCGCAGCGATGCCGGCACGGCATCGGCAAGGTGCCGGAGGTTGCGCTCGAAGGCGTCGAGATCGATCAGCAGTGCCGGCGTCTCGACCTCGTCGAGCGTCATGCCGATCTCGGCCGGCGGGAGCAGGGCGCTGATCATGTGCGACGTTGCGATCTAGGCCTTGGGTCTCGCCGCAATCTTCGCAAGCGTCGCGTCGATTTCCTTGAGGAGCTGATCGCGCCGCACCACCTGCGCCTGCTTGACCTGCTCGTTGCTGCTTTCGTTCCATACCTGCGTCGAGCGCAGATGCTGGTAGTTCTTGTGAAGATAGACGCCGAGGAACCAGCCCAGCCCGTGGTCGGACGTGCGGTTCATGTCGACGATGTCGTAGAGTTCCATGCCGGCCTTCTCAAGCTCGGCATTGATGTCGCGGAAGCTGTACATCAGGATTTCCACCACCACGACCGCGGTGTTGGCCAGCGTCTTGGGGCCGCTGCGCAGGACCTGTGCTTCCAGTCCCTGGATGTCGAGTTTGATGACATGCGGGGTCGGCGGCTTGATCTCCGCGACCAGCGAATCAAGCGTGCGGGATGGAATGATCTTCGTCTCGCCGAGCTGGTTGTTGACCGTGCTCCAGTAGGTGTCGCCGGAATCGGCGGCCGATGCCCAGTAGGGATGAGCGGAGGTCTTCATTTCCACCGTCCCGTCCTTCTCCGCGACGGCGCAGATACGATAGTCGCCGCCGATACCGGCCTTGATTTTCTTGAGGGACGTCTCGTAGATCGGGTTGGCGTCGATATTGACGACCGTTGCGTTCTGCAGCGGTCCCGCGGCCCACATCGCCAGACCGTGATAGCCGTCGGCACAGCCGAGATCGATGAACGATCCGATCCGCAGACCTTTGTGCATCAGCACCACGAGCGATGCCATCCAGGTGCCGATCTGGACCTGAACCTTCTTGCCGGGCGGAAGTGCCGACTGCGGATTGGCTCCCTGCTGATCTGACATTGTGTTTTTTGCCTTTCCCGGGGTCGCGATGACTCCAACCATTTTATCTTGCGTCGCGTGCCTCCCGGTGTAAAGACAAGCCATCGCTTCAACTTACATGTGCATCGTCGGGTGACCAAGACTCCGGACAATTCCGCCCAGCGCGACGCCGCGGCTTACCGGCTGGCGGCGCTCGATGGCGATTTCATGCTGGGCGACAGCATGCGCGGCGTGCGCTTCCTGCTGGAATACGCCAAGGCCGAAGAATCCCTGCGCGCCTGGGGCGTGCGGTCCACCATCGTTGTGTTTGGCAGTGCGCGGATCCGTGCCGACGGCGCGGCCCGCGCGCAAAGCTGGTACGCGCAAGCACGTGAGTTCGGGCGGATCGCCTCGTTGCGCGGCGGTGCTCTGATCACCGCCGACGGCGTGCGCGACAACGTGATCTGCACCGGCGGCGGGCCGGGCCTGATGGAGGCCGCCAATCGCGGCGCCTGCGATGCCGGGGCGCCGTCGATCGGATTCAATATCTCGCTGCCGACAGAGCAGGAGCCGAACGCGTATTCCACGCCGGAACTGACGTTCCGTTTCCACTACTTCGCCATGCGTAAGATGCACCTGGCGATGCGGGCCAATGCGCTGGTCGTGTTTCCCGGTGGCTTCGGCACGCTGGACGAGCTGTTCGAAATGCTGACCTTGCGTCAGACCGGCAAGCTGCGCGGCCTGCCGGTGGTGCTGTACGACCGTGCCTACTGGACGCGCCTGATCAATTTCGACGTGATGCTCGAGGAAGGCATGATCGCGGCCAAGGATATGGAGCTCTTCGACTTCGCCGACGATCCGGAACAGGCCTGGGCGGCGCTGGTTCGCCGTGGTCTCGAAGCCCACATGCCATCGCACGAGGATGAGGAATGACGCGGCTGAATGGCAAGGTGGCCATCGTGACCGGCGCCGCGCAGGGCATCGGCGCGGTCTACGCGAAAGGTCTCGCGGCCGAAGGCGCGCTGGTCAGCCTTTGCGATCTCGAAGAACCGAAAGAGACGGTGAAGGCCATAACCGCCTCGGGTGGTCGTGCCATCGGCAGCGCCGTCGACGTGTCGGATCGCGCGGCGGTCGCGACGCTGATCGACCGCACGCTCAAGGAATTCGCCGGTATCCACGTGCTGGTGAATAACGCCGCGATCTTCGGCGGATTGCGGCCGACGCATTTCACGGAGATCGATCCCGCCGAATGGGATCGCGTGATGGCCGTGAATGTGCGGGGCTCCATGGAATGCGCTCGCGCCGTGGTGCCGGCGATGCGCAGGCAGCGCTACGGCAAGATCATCAACATTGCGTCCAGCACCGTGTTCCGCGGCACGCCGATGCTGATGCACTACGTGGCATCGAAGGGCGCCGTCATCGGCATGACGCATTCGATGGCGCGCGAGCTGGGCGATGACGGCATCTGCGTGAACTGTATCGCACCCGGCCTCACCATGAGCGAGGCGGTGCGCAACTCACCCAACGGCTTCGGCTCGACAGTCCCGGCCGCCGTGTCCGCGCGCGCGATCAAGCGGGAGCAGATGCCCGAGGATCTGCTGGGCGCCGTCATCTTCCTGGCATCGTCCGACAGCGATTTCGTCACGGGCCAGACGATGATCGTCGACGGCGGGACTGTTTTGCAGTGATCAGATCGCGCCGGCGGTGATGCCGCCGTCGATGGGGATGATGGCGCCGGTCATGTAGCTGGAGGCCGGCGAGGCGAGATAGAGGGCGAGGCCCTTCATCTCTTCGGTGCTCGCCATGCGGCCCATTGGAATGCCTTTCGAGAATTCTTTCGCCGCTTCCGGATCGCGCCAGGCGCGGCCACCGCCGATATTCGTCTTGAAGACGCCGGGGCAGATCGCGTTCACCATCACGTTGAACGGCGCGAGCTCAAGGGCTGCCTGCCGCACCAGATTGATGACGGCGGCCTTGGTCGCGACATAGCCGTAGCCGACGATGAATTCGGCGCGCAATCCGGCGATGGACGCCGTCACGATGATGCGGCCGCTCTTCTGCTTCTTCATATGCGCGGCGGCGGTCTGCATGGTGACGAACACGCTGGTCTGGTTGAGGCGCAGGCCGCGCTCCCAGGACTCCAGAGACACGTTCTGGATCTGGCCGATCTCCCTGCCGGCGGCGGAGCCGGGACCGGGGCCCGTTGAGGCGCCGGCGTTGGCGAACACGGCATCGAGGCGGCCGTGCTTCTTCTGCACCGCGTCGATGGTGTTCCGCAGCAGATCGAGATCGGTGACGTCGACCAGATGCGGCTCGACCGCGAAGCCGGCTTTCTTCAATCGCTCGGAGTGCTCTTTCAGCCAGTCGGCATTGTTGTCGAGCATGGCGACGGTCGCGCCATTCTCGGCCATCACCTCGGCCATCGACAGGCCGATGCCGCTGGCCGCACCGGTGACCACCGCCACGTTGCCGGTGACGTTGAAGAGCTTGTCCGCTTTCATGCGTGATCCCTTTTTAAGTAGACGAGCCGCCGTCGATGGGGATGACGGTGCCGGTGACAAAGCTCGACGCCGGCGAGGCGAGGAAGAGCACGAGGCCCTGCAATTCGTCGGTGCTGGCGATGCGTCCGAGCGGCACCATGCTGGCAAAGCCCTGCCGCACTTTTTCATTCGTGTGCAGCTGTCCGCCGCCGATATTGGTCAGGAACGGCCCCGGCGCGATGGCATTCACCATCACGTTGTGCGGCGCCAGCTCGCGCGCGGCCGTCTTCACCAGATGCGCGACGGCCGCCTTGGTTGCGGCGTAGGGATGACCGGAGAGGGAGTCAGCGCGTAAGGCAGCCCGCGACGATGTGACGATGATGCGGCCGCTCTTCTGCGTCTTCATATGCGAGGCGGCGGCGCCGATGGTGGCGAAGACGCTGGTGAGGTTGGTCTGCAGGGTGCGGTTCCAGACATCGAGCGGGATGTTCTGAAGCTGACCGGAGATCTTGCCGGCTTCGGTTTTGTAGCTGGGGCCGGCGGAAATTCCGGCATTGGCAAACACGGCATCAATACGACCGTGTTTCTTCACGACCTCGTCGATCGTGGTCTTGATCTGCTCCGGATTTCCGACATCGAGGGTCTGTCCTTCGACATCGCCGCCCTTGTCGCGCAGCTTTTTCACGGCGGCGTCAAGGCCGGCCTTGTCGATATCGGTCAGGACGACCTTGGCGCCGTTATCGGCCATGACTTCCGCCATTGCGAGGCCGAGGCCGCTGGCAGCGCCGGTCACCAGCGCAACGTGGCCGCGCACGTCGAAGATCTGCTCGATTTTCATGCCGACGACCCACCGTCGATCGGAATGATCGCGCCGCTGATAAAGCTGGAGGCTTTCGAGGCGAGGAGCAGGGCGAGGCCCTGCATCTCTTCTGTTTTCGCGATCCGGCCGAGCGGGACGAGGCTCGCGAACTCTTCCACGATCTTTGGCTCGCGATGCAGGCGCCCGCCGCCGATATTCGTGAGGAACGGTCCGGGGGCGATGGCATTGATCATCACGCCGTAGGGCGTGAGCTCGCGGGCCGTGGTCCGCACCAGATGGATCACCGCGGCCTTTGCGACAGAGTAGGTGTGTCCGGCGAGGGTGGTCGCGCGCAGCCCGGCATCCGACGCCGTCACGACGATGCGGCCGCTCTTCTGCGCCTTCATATGCGGAGCGGCCGCCTGGATGGTGGCGAACACGCTGCTCAGGTTGACCTGAAGTCCGCGTTCCCAGGTCTCGGGCGGGATGTTCTGGATCTGCCCGCTGACCTTGCCGGCCTCGGAGTTGAAGCCCGGACCGGTCGAGATCGCCGCGTTGGCGAACACTACATCGATGCGGCCATGACGATTTACGATGTCATTTATGGTGCCGGCAATCTGATCGGCATTGCCGACATCGAGAACCATGCCCTCGACCGAAAGTCCGGCTTTGGTCAGCCGCTCGACGACCTCATCGAGCGCCGTCTCGTTGATATCGGCGAGCACGACATGGGCGCCGTTCTCGGCCATGGCCTCCGTCATCGCAAGGCCAATGCCGCTGGCAGCGCCCGTCACCAGCGTGACGAGCCCCCTTACATCGAATATCTGATCTGCTTTCATGTCGGGGAGAGTAACCGCTTGGCGTCAGAGATATGTCATGGGCGTGCTGTTGCCGAGGCTGCGCATTAAGCGGTTAAACGGCCGCTTTGGCAATTTCGGTTTTGCCCACTGCGCCGCAGACGATAGGATCGCCTCAACACCGGGAGGAGCGCCTATGACCGTCACCAAACGTGGGACACATGTCGATGAGATTGCCGACGGTATCTACCGGCTTTCGACGCCGATTCCGGCTTCGCGGTTTCCCGGTGGGTTCACCTACAATCAATATCTGGTCCTCGACGACGAGCCGTTGCTGTTCCACGCCGGCCACCGCCGCATGTTTCAGGAGACGAGCGAGGCCGTCGCGGCCGTGATCCCGGTCGAAAAGCTGCGCTGGATCGCGTTCTCCCATTTCGAGGCCGACGAGTCCGGTGCGCTGAACGAGTTCCTGGCGGCGGCGCCGAATTCCCTGCCGCTCTGCAGCCAGATTGCCGCCCGCGTCTCCATCAATGATTTCGCAACACGCGAGGCGCGGACGCCGAAGGACGGCGAGGTCGTTGTTCTCGGCAGGCATCGCCTTCAGTGGCTCGACATGCCGCATATGCCGCACGCCTGGGAATGCGGAATGATGATGGAGCAGACAACGGGGACGCTGATGTGTAGCGATCTGTTCAGCGAGGGCGGGGCCGAGCATCCGGCCCTCACTGAAGGCGATATCCTGGAGCCCAGCGAGGTCTTCCGCCGTGGGTCGGAGGCCTATTCTCATACGATGAAGGCGCGGCCGCTGCTGCAGCGTCTCGCCGACCTCAAGCCCACGACGCTGGCCCGCATGCACGGCAGTGCATGGCGCGGCGATGGCGCGGGCGTGCTCATGGCGCTGGCTGACAGCGTCGGCGCGCCGTAAAGTCCGGCAAAACGGGAGAGGGAGCAACGCATGACGACCGGCACCCGCCACGACTGGGGCATTCCCGACACCTATGTGTTCGATGGCGGCCTTTCGCAGAAGGGTTATCGGCTCAATAAATTCTGTCACTCGATGTGTCAGCTTGAGAACCGCAAGGCATTCCTCGCCAACGAGGATGCCTACATGGATCGGTTTTCGCTGACGGATGAAGAAAAGAAGGCGATCCGCGACCGTGACTGGCTCAAGGCGATCCAGCTCGGCGGCAATATCTATTTCGTGATGAAGGTGGGCGCCGCGGTGAAGCAGGGCCTTTATACCGTCGGTGCGCAGCAGCGCGGCGAGACGCTGGAGCAGTTCCTGTCCACGCGCAACGTGAGCGGGGCGGTCTGAGCATGGGCAGGATTGTCGCCGGTATCGGCACCTCGCATGTTCCCTCGATCGGGCGTGCGTATGACATGAAGGAAGGCGAGAGCGAGGCATGGAAGCCGCTCTTCGACAGTTACAAGCCGGTGAAGAAATGGCTTGCCGAGGAGGTGAAGCCCGATATCGCGATCTTCATCTACAACGACCACGGCGCGGACTTCTTTTTCGACAAGTATCCGACCTTCGCGCTGGGCGCCGCCGAACGATACAGCATTCCCGATGAGGGCTTTGGCACACGGCCACTGCCGGCGGTGAAGGGCGATACGGATTTCTCCTGGCACCTCGCCGAATCCCTGGTGGAGCAGGAATTCGACATGACGATCTGTCAGGAGATGGCGGTCGATCATGGCTTGATCGTGCCGCTGCCGCTCATGTGGTCCCATGATCCCGACTGGGACATCAGGGTGGTGCCGCTGGCGGTGAACGTTATCCAGCATCCGCTGCCGACGGGCATGCGCTGCTACAAGCTGGGCAAGGCGATCCGCCGCGCTGTCGAGGCCTATGATAAGGACGTGAAAGTTGCCATTGTCGGCACCGGCGGCATGTCGCACCAGCTCAACGGACCGCGTTTCGGGCACCTGAATGAAGCCTTCGACGAGGAGTGGCTGGACAAGATTGAGCGCGATCCCATCGCCCTGACCAAGATCGGGCACAAGGAACTGATGGAGAAGGCCGGCGCCGAGGCGGTGGAGCTGATCATGTGGCTCACCATGCGCGGCGCGCTGAGCGACCGGGTTAAGCAGGTGCACCGCCGGTACTACGCGCCGATGACCACCGGCATGGGCCTGATCACCATGGTCGATGCCTGATCTGTCCCTAGAAGCCGCCGGCCCGGTCGTATAAAAAGGCGGCAGGGGGAACACAGTGAAACTTCAGCTCAGTCTCGGCATGGCGTCCAATCCGCGAACCTGGCCGATCCTCGACGGCAGGATGCAGCCGGACGGGATCGATCTCGTGCCGAGCGTTGTCCATCCGTCGGAGCTGTTCTGGCGGCAGCTCAAATTCGGCGATTTCGATGTCGCGGAGATGTCGATGTCGTCGCTGATGATGGCGCGCGCCCATGGCGACGACCGCTTCGTCGGCCTGCCGGTGTTCACGACCCGCTGCTTCTTCCAGACCTGGGCGCTGGTCCGCAGGGACCGCGTGAAATCGCCCGCCGACCTGAAGGGCAAGCGGGTCGGCGTGCCGGAATATCAGCAGACGGCTGCCCTGTGGTCGCGCGGCATTCTGGAGCATGATTTTGGCGTTTCGCCGCGCGACATGGAATTCTGGATGGAGCGCACGCCGAGCCATTCCCATCGCGGGGCCGTCAAGTTCACCTCGCCGCCGGGTGTGACCATCAACCAGATCCCTGAGAACAAGAATATCGGCTCCATGATGATCTCGGGTGAGCTTGACGCGACGTTGCTCTATCTACCCAAGAAGAACCTCGTCGACCGCAGCTCGGCCGATCTGGACAATCATCCCGATATCGCGCCGCTCTTTCCCGATCCGATCGCCGAGAGCGTGCGCTATTTCAGAAAGACAGGGATGTACCCGATCAATCACGGCATGGTCGTCAGGCGGGAGCTGGTCGAGAAGCATCCGTGGATCGTGCTGAACCTGTTAAAGGCGTTTGAGCGCGCAAACGAGATTGCCGATGAGGAACGGGTCGAGCATGTGCGCTATCATGTCGAGACGGGGCAGCTACCGGCGAACAGCCTGTCGCTGCTGAAAGTGCCGGCCGCGCGTCATGGCGTGCGGGCTAACCGGAAGGAACTGGAAACCGCCGCGCGGTTTTCGTTCGAGCAGGGATTGACGCCGCGGCAGATGAAGCTCGACGAGCTTTTTGCCGCTGCAACTTTGGAGCAATGAGGACAGAAACATGATTATCGACAGCCACGGCCACTACACCACCGCGCCCAAGGCGCTTGAGGATTTCCGCGCGGCACAGCTCAGCGCCGGCAGTGACGCCAAGCTCCCGACGATTGCCAGTCTGAAAATCAGCGACGACGAGCTGCGCCAGAGCGTGGAGGCAAACCAGCTCCGCATTCAGCGCGAGCGCGGCACAGACGTGACGATCTTCTCGCCGCGCGCGTCGCACATGGCGCACCACGTCGGCAGCGAGAAGGCCAATCGCGACTGGGCGGTGGTCTGCAACGACATCATCAAGCGTCTCTGCGGCCTGTATCCGTCGAATTTCATCGGCGTCTGCCAGCTGCCGCAGGTGCCGGGCGTCTCGCCCAAGAACTGCATCGCCGAGCTTGAGCGCGCGATCAACGAGTTGGGCTTCGTCGGCTGCAACCTCAATCCCGATCCCTCCGGCGGTATGTGGACCGATCCGCCGCTGACCGACAAATACTGGTATCCGGTGTTCGAGAAGATGGTGGAACTCGACATTCCGGCG
Source organism: Alphaproteobacteria bacterium (assembly GCA_965279355.1). Lineage (GTDB taxonomy): Bacteria > Pseudomonadota > Alphaproteobacteria > CACIAM-22H2 > CACIAM-22H2. The sequence goes on from OZ257155.1 coordinate 4,943,205, forward strand.
ATGGTGCATGTCAGCGCGTCGTGCAACCCGAACTTCCACGCCACCGGCGCGCATTACATCAATGCCGATACGACGGCGTTCATGCAGTTCATCACTTCGGACCTGTTCAAGGATTTCCCGACCCTCCGCTTCATCATTCCGCATGGCGGCGGTGCGGTGCCGTATCATTGGGGCCGTTATCGCGGCCTGGCGCTGGATCTCAAGCGGCCGCCGGTCGAGCAGATGCTGACCAAGAACGTCTATTTCGACACCTGCGTCTATCACCTGCCGGGAATGAAGCTGCTGGCCGAAGTGATCCCGGTCGACAATATCCTGTTTGCGTCGGAGACGGTGGGCGCGGTGCGCGGCATCGATCCCAACACCGGAAATTATTTCGACGACACCAAGCGGTACGTCGACCAGCTCTCGCATCTGAGCGCCGCAGACAAGAAGAAGATCTACGAGGACAACGCGCGCAAGGTGTTTCCGAGGCTCAACAAAATTCTGAAATAGTTCTGTGGCACGGACGTCATTTGCCAGCCCAGTTTCGGGCTGATAAACACACGCTTTCCAGAATTCATCAGGGGACGGAACAATGGGTCAGATGATCTCGCTCACGGCCAAGGACGGCCACAAGTTCGACGCCTACGAAGCCAAGCCAGCTGGCGCCGCGCGCGGTGGCCTGGTGGTCATCCAGGAAATCTTCGGCGTCAATCACCACATCAAGAGCGTGTGCGACGGCTATGCCGCCGATGGATATCACGTCATCGCGCCGGCGCTGTTCGACCGTGTCGGCAAGGGTATCGAACTCGGCTACACCGATCCGGATATCGCCAAGGGCCGTGAAGTGCGCGGCAAGGTGACCTGGGAACAGGCGCTGGCCGATATCGAAGCGGCCAAGGGCGCCCTCAAGGGCAACGCCAAGATCGGCGTGGTTGGCTATTGCTGGGGCGGCACGCTGTCGTGGCTTTCGGCAACCCGCCTTGACGGTTTCTCGGCCGCCTCGGTGTATTACGGTGGCGGCATCGGCGCGTTCTCCGGCGAAAAGCCGAAGTGCCCGGTGCAGGGCCATTTCGGCGAGAAGGATCACGCCATTCCGCTGACCGAAGTGGAACAGGTGCGCACGGCGCAGCCGCAGGCTGAGATCTACGTCTATGCCGCCGGCCACGGCTTCAGCTGCGACGAGCGCGGCAGCTACGACGCGGTGTCGGCCAAGACGGCGCGCGAGCGCACACTGGCGCATTTCCGCAAGAACGTCGGCTGATCAGCTGAGACCGCCCGTCCGGTCGGTCAGTGCACCGACCGGACGGCGCGCAGCTTGTCCGCGAGATCGTTCCAGCGATAGGGCTTGCTGAGAAATTCGAATTCCCGAGCCATCCCCAGATCGGACGACAGCGCGGACATCGGATAGCCTGAGGCCAGAAGGATGCTGAGGTCGGCGCGAAGTTGCCGCGCCTGATGCGCCAGTTCGACACCGTTCATGCCCTTGGGCATGACGATATCGGTAAACAGAATGTCGATGGGGTCGCCGCGGCGCAGCACGCTGAGCGCGCTGGGTCCGTCCGATGCCGTCAGCACGCGATAGCCCAGCGTCTGCAGCGTCTCGACCGTCACATCCAGCACTTCAGGGTCGTCTTCGACGACCAGCACGGTGCCGAGACCGCGCGGCACCGTCGGCATCTCCGTCTCTGCCGTAGCGGTCTGGGTGAGGGAAACGGCCGGAAGGTAAAGCGTCACGGTCGTGCCTGCCTCAGGCTGGCTCTGCAGGTCGACCGCGCCGCCGGACTGCGCAACGAAACCGTAAACCTGGCTGAGGCCGAGACCGCTTCCCGTGCCCGCTTCCTTGGTGGTGAAGAACGGCTCGAAGGCGCGGGCCTGCACATGGGGCAGCATCCCGGTTCCGGTGTCGTGCACGGTGATGGCGGCATATGTTCCGGGCTTGAGGCCAACCCGGGCCGAGGCCTGTTCGTTATCGAAGCTGAGAAGGCCGGTTGTCACCGTCAGCCTGCCGCCGCGCGGCATGGCATCGCGGGCATTGACCGCGAGGTTGAGCAGGGCAGCCTCGAACTGCGGGGCGTCGATATTGGCGGAGATCTGCGACTGATCCTTCGCAAGGACGAGTTCGACATCGACAGCTTCGCCGACGGCCCGACGCAGCACGGATTCGAACCGCAGGATGATCCCCTCAAGATCGTTCGGTTGCGGCCGCAGGGGTTGCTTGCGGGCGAAGGCCAGCAGCTGCTGGGTCAGCCGGGCGCCGCGTTCAGTGGCGCGGCGGGCGCTTTCCAGGATCCGCTGCTTCCGTCGCTCATCCAGGGTTGCGCGACCGAGCAGGTCGAGACTGTTGGCGATGACGGTCAGCAGGTTGTTGAAGTCGTGCGCGATGCCGCCGGTGAGCTGGCCGACCGCCTCCATCTTCTGCGATTGCACGAACGCCGCCCGTGTGCGCTCGAGTTCTTCCTGCGCCTTCATCCGCTCGGTCACGTCGCGCGTGACCTTGGCAAAGCCGACCAGCGCGCCGTGCTCATCGTGCACGGGATCGATTGCGCAGCTGGCCCAGAACCGCGTGCCATCCTTGCGCACGCGCCAGCCCTCGCTTTCGTGCTTGCCGTTTTGAACCGCGATCTGCAGCGCTTTAGCGGGCTCGCCGGCAAGCCGGTCCTCTTCAGTATAGAAAACCGAGAAGTGTTGGCCGACGATTTCGTCGCTCCTGTAGCCTTTGATGCGTTCCGCGCCGTTATTCCAGGTTGCGACGATCCCCTGCGGATCGAGCATGAAGATCGCATAGTCGACCACGGCGTCGACCAGCATCTGGGCTCGCCGCTCAATGGATAAGGAGGTTACGCCGGGGGTGCTCATATCGTTGTTATCCGTGTGATGCAGAACTACCCCTGCGGTGCTCTTCCACCGCGACTTTACGCAGCAAGAGATAGATAGAACGGCGGCGGCCGAAACTCACTCCACCAAACCACCTTGACGTGTAGCCTGTTCATTAGGCACTCCACTTACTCCCAATCTCTTTCGAGCCTGATCGGTTCCGCCGAGAGAGGCGCGGCATGGCAGCATTGCAATCGCTGACCAGCTGCGGTGTTGTCGTAACCGGTCGCTCATGATTCAATATTGGGGTTACTGCGGAGAAACCGATGACGATCCGTTCGGGAATTGGCGGCTGGGTGTTTGCGCCGTGGCGCGGCACGTTTTATCCCAAGGGCGTGCGACAGGCGGATGAACTCGCCTATGCCAGCCGGCACGTTACGGCCATCGAGATCAACGCGACCTTCTACGGGGCGCAGAAGCCGTCGAGCTTCCAGAAATGGTTCAGCGAGACGCCTGACGATTTCATGTTCTCGGTGAAGGGGCCGCGCGTCGTCACGCAGCGGCGTGAGCTCGGCGAGTCCGGACCTTCGATCGAGCGTTTCTTCTCCGGCGGCGTGCTGGAACTCAAGCACAAGCTGGGGCCGATCCTCTGGCAATTCACCACGCGCTTCGATCCGGTGCAGTTCGCAAAATTCCTCGAATTGCTGCCGGCGACCGTCGACGGGCACAAGATCCGCCATGTCGTCGAAGCCGTACATGAAAGTTATGCGGTCCCGGAATTCGTCGACATGCTGCGATCCCACAATGTCGCGGCCGTGATCGTGGAATCGGACAAGCATCCGCCCATCCACGACGTCACGGCGGATTTCGTGTACGCCCGGCTGCGCGGCACGCGGGAAGATGTGGAGACGGGTTATACGCGGTCCGAACTTGCGAAATGGGCCAAGCGCTTCAGGGCGTGGTCCGACGGTGAGGAGCCGGCCGACGCGCAGAAGCTGCAACCGGACAAGAAAGCACCCAAACGCCCACGCGACTGCTTCGTCTATTTCATCAGCGGCGCCAAGGTGCGCGCACCTGCCGCTGCACTGGCCTTCCTGGAGATCGTCGGGAAACAGAAATAGCCGTCCCGTATTTTGTCACCCCGCGCTTGACGCGGGGTCCATGTCTCCGCAAGAGCAGTATCTGGCTGACATTGTCCACGCGGATAGATGGACCCCGCGTCAAGCGCGGGGTGACACAAGAAGGTATTCAGGCCGGCAGGGACTGGCGCAGCAGAATCGCCAGCTTGCGGAGCAGCTCCCGATTGCCGAAGGGCTTGGCGATGAAGTTGCGTTCGTCGTTAAGCTGGCGGATCGAGGAGGGATCGCCGCTCATGACAAGCACGGTGAGCCCTTGCTCCAGCGCCTGCTCGACGAGGGTGGAACCACGACCGCCCGGGAGCCGGTCGTCGACCAAAAGAAGATCGACCGGCAGAAACCGGATCGCTGCCTCGGCAACGTGAAAATTGTCGGCAAGCGAAAGCAGATAGCCTTCGTCCTCCAGCAGGACCTGGAGCGTGTCGCGCACATCTTCTTCATCGTCAACGAGCAGGATGCGGCCGCGTTTCCCCGGCGTGTCGATGGCGCGGAATGCGACCGACAGCCCGCCGTCGATCGACCGCGCCGACATGCTGATCCAGTGATCGAGAATCATCGAATGTGTTTCGAAGGTGATGGTGCGGCCTTCGTTCGCTGCTTCGTAGTGCATGCGGTAGGACTCGCTGCCAAGCGCCTGCGGGAAGCTCTCCCAGATCGGCTTTCCGATCAATGCCGCCGGTTCGCGGTCCCAGGCGTGCCCTGCTGCCGCGTTGATAAACACAAAGCGCCAGTCGCGATCGAGGATATAGAGCCCATCGGGAAGATCGTTGAGGAATCCGGCAATCGGCCGTTCCCAGAGGTCCGCATGCTCTTTCTGCCGATCTGATCCCAGCAGCATTCTGATCCCCGCGCGTACAAGCCGGCAATTTGCCGTGTTGTCATTGTGTTGAACGTGGTGGAGGTTAAGCCACCGCACTGCACGAAACGTGTCATGCTCTGGGTGGGTTCCCCATGCTTTTGACATAGAGCCGCCTTCGTTGAGCGACTCGCGCAGGTGCGGTATCAGACGAGTTTTATAGTAACGCCGGCTCTTAAAGAGGTGGCCTGGTAACGCTACTGCTGTCTTTTGCCATCTCGTTTTCGAGTTGGCTGAGACGCATATAGCTGATCTGGTCTGCAATCAGGCCCTGCAAAATCATGATGACTCCTGCAAGGGTCAATACCACCGACAAAACGGGTAATCCCAGCCTGCCTTCCACGGCAACGACTATCCCGTAGATTGTCCCGATCAACGACAATGAAATTCCGACGGGCAGGAATATACGCAGAGGTGCGAAAAGCATCGCCATTCGGGCGACCAGAGCGAGCGCTTGCAGCCCATCCCCGAGAACGAGTTTGCTTTTTCCGATGCGCGCTCCGAGTTCTATTGGCTGAAATGCAAAAGGATATCCGCGTTCGATGAGTATCATCGTCGATGTCATGCTGGCGCTGTAGCGGTTCGGGAGCAGGGCTATATAAGGCTGAATGACAGCGCGCCTGAAAACCCTGAGGCCGCAATTAAGGTCAGGCCCGGCGTTCAGACGTAGCCAGCGCGCGAACATGCGGATAACCCATTTCCCGACGCTGCGGAAATGGCTAGGGCCCGACGAGCGCTGCCCAATGACCGCCACCAGCCGCGAACCATGCAGCCGCTCGGTCATTTTGCAGAGGTCTTCGGTCCGGTGTTCGTTATCGGAATCGAACCAGGCGACATAGTCGCGGCTTGCCAGGCGCATTCCGGTTTTGAGGGCGGCGCCATAGCCGCGATTGAAGCTGTGCTGCTCCACCCTGACGTCCGCAACCGTAGCGGCCTGTGCGCCCGTGTCATCATCGCTTCCATCATCAATGACAATGATTTCGGCGTTGGGAACCACGGCGCGCAGGCTGGTCAACGTCGGAATGATCCCATCCCGCTCGTTGTACGCAGGGACAATGATGCTTAGTCGTGCTTGCCAAGCCGTCGTTGATACTGGGTCAGCCATAGGATGCGGTTTTTCGCCAGGTTGCGAATGTCAGAATTGGCCATAGAGCGTAACCCCAACTCCGCCGGTTGTCGCGATGCTGGTGCCAGAGGGACCGGACCGTTGAAGGCGAGAGCCACGGGGCGAGATCGTCAGCTTCCCGATCGAGTAAACGGCCTGCGAGGCCTGCGAGCGATCCTCGCAACAGGCGGTCAACAGGAACATTGAACCCGCGCTTTGCGGCTCGGCTGATTGTTTTGGGGCCGCCCAGTATCTCCAGCGCCTGCCGCAGCGGCGCCTTGGGTGGACCCGACAAAGGATGGAGTACTTTCGCATCGATGCGCGCGGCAAGATCCAAAACCGATCGGCTCAGGAACGGCACCCGAACCTCCAGTCCGTGTGCCATGCTCATCGCATCGACTTTCGTCAGCATATCCGCGGGAAGATAGAAGTTCTGGTCGGCGAGAAGGCAGGCATCCAGGCTCGTCTCGCCTTTCATGGCCGCTTCGTAACCGGCAAGAGGAGAGTGGGCCAGTTCCGGCATTAGTCCCGGCCCGTAAAGATCCGGCAAGACAAATGCAGGAACCAGCCGCCGCCATTCCGTGTGAGGCTGCCTGCCTCCGAGCCCGAGAAGGAAGCGCGATAGAATCTGTATCGGTGGCAAACGTCGCTCGTTCGCTCCGCCCAGTGCTCCTAGTCCACGGCCGAATATGGAGGCCAGGGAAGAAGGGACAAGTTTCCGGATGGCGTGTGCCGCTTGGCTGGCTGTGTAGGTCGTGTAACCGGCAAAAAACTCGTCTGCGCCATCGCCGGAAAGGACGACTTTGACATGCTGCCTGACGGTTCGTGATAGTGCAAAGACAGCGAGCGCGCTCGCGTCCGCAACCTGACCGTCGAAATGCCGAACAACCGAAGTGAAAAGCTGTGCTGCATCATGATCGACATCGACCGGAACCACGGTAAGCGGCGACCCTGAGGCAGCCGCAGAAATCGCAGCCATCTTTCTTTCATCATGACTGGGTTCTTCGAAGCCAGCGGAAAACAGTCGAAGCCCTGGGTGAGTTCTTGTCGCCATGAGTGACACAAGGCTGCTGTCGATCCCGCCGCTCTGCAAAACACCGACCGGGACATCGGAAACCAGGACGTCTGCGATTGTTTTTTCCCATACGGCCACGAATTCGGACGCCGCTTCAGTCAGGGAATTGATTCCACCGATCCGGCGGGGTTCCCAGAATGTACGCTGCCGCCACACTCGATCGCGGAACACTTCAATCGTTCCCGGCGGAACCTGCTCTATGTTGTCGTACAAGCTGCGCGTGGGAGCCACATATCCCTGAGCGAGGAACGCGTGAAGGGCAGAGGCTGAGAGCGCGGGCTCTTTTTTCAGCGCAGGCAGAATGGCTTTAATCTCACTGGCGACTGCAACGAACTCGGGCGTGCAAGTTCGATAGAGTGGCTTTATTCCGACCGCGTCGCGGGCCAGGCAGAGTGTTTTAGTGCGACGGTCCCAAAGAATCGCAGCAAACATTCCATCAAGGCGCGTGAAGACTTCCTCGCCCCAGGCGAGCCATCCAGCGACAATTACTTCGGTGTCGCTGCTTCCGAGGAACCGATAGCCGGTTTCGCGCTGAATCGAAACACGGAGTTCTTTGTCGTTGTAGATCTCGCCGTTGTAGCTCAGCACGACATCGCCGCCGGAGCTAATCATCGGCTGATGTCCGGTGGGCCCCAGATCCCGTATTGCCAATCTCCGGTGGCCCAGTCCGATGGATCCTTCGATCCAGATGCCTTCCCCGTCGGGTCCCCGATGGGCGACGGTTTGCGTCATGCGGCGCAAGACACGCTCTTCCACAGGCGCCCCATCGAGCCGCATCAATGCGGTGACGCCGCACATCCTAACGCCGCGCCGTGAAAAGGTGATTCAATCCATAGAAAAAGCGGCTGTGTCGAACGTCCCGGAGGCCGGCCCCTAGAAGCAAGTCCCTGACTTCGTCGCAGTCCATGCCCATGACCTCCCTATCGTCGACACTCCGGTGCTTATCTTCGCTGTACCACCAGACAGCGTGTCCGACGGTTCCGAGAAGTCGCTCGATCATGGTGACGATGATTTGTCCGTCCGGACGGAGGATGCGCCGTGCTTCAGCAAGCGCCTGTTCGCGCTCGGGGATGTGATTCAGGCAGGCGACCAGGCATACGGTGTCGAAGCTTTCGTTCTCAAAAGGGAGCGTCGCTGCGGACTCGATTTTCAGGGCCGAGCCGCCCCAATCGACAACGTCAACTCCAAGGCTGAGCTCCGCGGATCGTGATGACAGCGGGTCTTGTGCAGCTCTCTCTCGATAGAGTTGTATCAGTTGATTGTCGCCCGCGCCGATATCCAGGCAGCGCCCGCTCATTCGCGGGAGGACTTCCGCGAAGCGCTCAGCCCGAAGCGAGGTCAGATGCATCCGTTCGGAGAGTTCGTCAGGAAAAGCAATCATGCGCAAGGGGGCACAAGCCAGATCGTAAATCCACTGTGCCGCGGATTTCGGTCTTCTCAACGCCCACATCGGTACAGCAGAACTTGCCGACCCGGCGGCCAATGCTGCCGCATTTTTCTTATCTGTCGACATGTGGGACGACTATTTTTCTGCCGTTGTGATGCCCTTTTACCCGATAATGCCGGGCGTTAGGGCACATGCAAGGATTCTCTTGGGAAGCGAACGCCGTTGACAGCTCTTTTCGGCCGGCAACCACTCTTTATTGCCTCAGCGATCGCTGTCCTGTTCGGCGTTTCTTTCGGGGGCATCGCGCTGGCGTCCCGGTTTCTTGGTTTGGGCACGGGTACGAATTTCCGTCTCTACGAAGCTGCCGCAATCAGCCGTTACGAACTTCTCCAGATGTCCATCCTCTTATTCTCACTTGGTCTGGGCGGGCTATGCGCTTTTGCCCCCGAGTATTCCAGGCTGAGCGGATCGTTCGAGATATGGAAGGGAAGAGGCATCCGGTTTTCGCAAAAGCTGGAGCGGATGCTGTCAGCACCGTTACGTTTCGAGCTTTCGCTCCTGGCCCTCGGGGTGGGGTTGAATTTTCTCATTCTTCTCGCTGGCGTTGGGCATACGCCCGTTCTTTTCCCGGACAGTAGCGCCTATCTCAATCCCGGCGCCGCGCAATCTCTAGGCTATCCGATTCTGCTATCAGCAATCTTTGCCGCTTCCGGGTCTCTCGATTTTCTGGTGCCTATACAGCTCAATCTTTTGTTTCTTTCCCTGGCACTTCTGGGCTGTTCGGTGCGAACGGTGACGAAAAGTTCTCTGGCGGGATTCCTAGTCGCCGCGCTCCTTATGCTGGAGCGGTATATAACAGACTACGCTTATCACGTCCTGACAGAATGCCTATTTACAGTCTTCATTGCGCTGCACGTTGCGGCGGTAATGAAGCTTTTGAGCGTATTCAGCCTGCGGTATGTCGTGCTGTCGTTTGTATTTCTTGCGGCTGCCACAGTTATCCGTCCCGCCGGGTATTCAATGTTTGCGGCCGTGCCTTTGCTGGCGATCCTGCTGCGGCCCCACTGGAAGTCGATTGTGCTGGTCGGCGGCGGCATAATCGTTGTGTCATTCCTCGGCGCGGCAACTATGAAATACTCGAAGACCAATGACTTTGCGCCCCAGTCATTCGGCGGCATCAATCTGGTTGGGCAGGTAAGTCCGTTGATCCGCGATGACACGCCATTCTCGTCGCCAGGTATCGTTGCCGACATAGTCCGAGACCTTGCGCCGTTTCGTCAGCGCATCGAGCACGCAGGGTATCCAAAAGAATACTGGATGGTCACGGCTGAACTATACAATCCGATGCTGTCGATCGTTATTGGGCATCTGTCGCGGCAGGCAGCACAAGACTATACCCGTGAAGTTTCAGGAGCCGTCGCCGTCAACGATTTGGCCATGAGTCTTGCTCTGGCCACGATCAGGGCGAATTACTGGGGATATGCCCGGCATGTTTTGAGCCACTATTGCGGCATGTGGTGGTCGACCCTTGATTTTCCGGGGCCGCTTGCGACCCAACTGCCGGTCTGGAGAGAGCAGACCATTGATCGTCTGGCGTCGGGCAGCAGGTTTGGTGTTACTGCCGACCTATATGCATTGCCTCGAATCTCACCGGCGCGCGCCGTTTCCATATCCGTGCTGGATGGCGTATGGGCGGTTGTTATCGGCAGCCGTATTTTTGTTCTGGCAGGGGCATTCATCGCGAGTGTCTGCGGTTTCTGGTTCTTTTTCTCAAGGCTCTCCCATTCACCGGTCAAAATGGGAATGATTTACCTCTCGGCACAGATACATGCATATTTCCTGTTTATTGCCTCAGTCGAGGCATCAGGCAGCCGTTATGCGATTCCATTCGAGCCGCTACTGGTGACGTTGCTCGTATTGTGGTTGGCATCCTTTTCCAAATTTCAGATCGAAAATCGGGAGCCATGATCCCTCTCTCCATCCTCGATCTTGCCCCGATTGTAAAAGGCGCGACCGCGGCCGATGCGCTGCGAAACACGCTCGACCTCGCGCGTCACGCGGAAACCTGGGGCTATCATCGCTACTGGCTGGCCGAGCATCACAACATGGTTGGGATCGCGAGTGCCGCTACTGCGATCGTCATCGGTCATGTCGCGGGCGGGACAAAGACGATCCGTGTCGGCTCCGGGGGCATCATGCTGCCCAATCATTCGCCGCTGGTGATCGCCGAGCAGTTCGGCACGCTGGCGTCGCTCTATCCCGGCCGTATCGACCTCGGCCTGGGCCGCGCGCCGGGAACCGATCAGCTGACGGCGCGGGCCCTGCGGCGCACCGACGAAGACACATCCGAAGAGTTTCCACGCGATGTGCAGGAACTGCAGGCCTATTTCGCGGCACCGCAACCCGGACAGCGGCTGCAGGCGGTTCCCGGTGCCGGACTCAAGGTGCCGATCTGGCTGCTGGGCTCAAGCCTGTTCAGTGCGCAGCTCGCGGCGGCGCTCGGCTTGCCCTTCGCGTTCGCCTCGCATTTTGCGCCCGCCGCCCTGATGCAGGCCATGACCATCTATCGCGCGCGGTTTGAGCCGTCGGAGCAACTCGCGCGGCCCTATACGATGGCTGGATTAAACGTCGTTGCTGCAGACACCGATGCCGAAGCGCGCCATCTCTTCACTTCGGTCCAGCAATCCTTCACCAATCTCCATCGCGGCACGCGCGGGCAGGTGCCGCCGCCGATCGACGATATCGACACCTATTGGACGCCGGCGGAAAAAATCGGGGCAGGCCGGATGCTGTCGCAGGCGGTCGTCGGCGGGCCGGAAACGGTGGAGCGCGGCCTGCAGAACTTCATCGATACGGTGAAGCCCGACGAGCTGATGATGACGGCGCATATCTTCGATCACGCGGCGCGGCTGCGCTCGTTCGAGATTGTGGCGTCGATGAAGGACCGGCTCAGGCCTGCTTCTGTTTCTTCTGCGGCTTCGGCGTGAACAGCGACAGGTGCACGTTACCGGCGCGGCTGGTGATGTGCTGGAGCAGGGCTTCACAGGCCGGCGCGACCTTGCGGGCGAGGGCATGGTCCATGATCGCGTTGTGCTCGGCGTTCAGGTCCTGATAGCGGACATTGCCGCCGACGACGGACAGATGCCGGTAACGCTGGGAACGGTCGTAGAGCATTCCCGTGAAATTCAGCAGCCACGGTGAACCGCAGCGCGCGATCAGCGCCATGTGGAATTCACGGTTGGTGTCGTCCCATTGCTCCGACACGTCTTCCGTCGGATCGGTCAGCAACTGCTCGATCCGCGCCATGCGATGGAAGGCGGAGACAACGTCGCCTTCCCAGGCGAGATCGCCATTCTCGATGGAAAGCTGCAGCGCCCATGGCTCAAGCTTCGCGCGCATGCGGGTGATGTCCTCGAAATCGTCGAGCGAGACATCGGCGACCCAGTAGCCGCGCTGGCCTTCCGCGCGCACCAATCCTTCCGCTGCAAGCCGGGAGAGTGCTTCCCGCAGCGGGCTCGCGCCTTGGCTGTAGCGACTGCGCAACTCATCGATGCGCAGCTTGGCACCGGGCAAAAGGCGGCCGCGCAGAATGTCCGTCCGCAGGCTGCGAAACACGGCCTCTGTCTGTGTCGCGGGTGGGGCCTCAAGATTGAGCATCAATGTCGCCCTGGGTTCTTAAGTGCTTCCATTTTCTAACATATTCCGATTCGTGTCCCAAGCCAAAAAATCGACAAAAGCTTAAATAACGATAATATTGACTCGTTCGCCCTGCCCACTATCGTCGTGAAGTCGGGTTGAACCGCAACACAAGGCGGAGGGGAAATGAGCGCGAGCGCCACAGCCGGCGGCGGCTATTCGATCTTTCAGGGCACCATGGCCGACATGACCTATCCCGAGGTTCGGGATGCGGCGAAGAATGGAGCAGTTGCGCTCTGGGGCCTCGGCGTCATCGAACAGCACGGGCCGCATCTGCCGCTCGCGACCGATGTCTATATGCCATCCGAGCTGCTGCGCCGCGTGGCGGAGCATCTGAAGGAAAAGGGCATCCGCAGCGTGACGGTGCCTCCTTTCTACTGGGGAGTGAACGACGTCACCGGCATTTTCCCTGGCACCTTTGAAATCCGTCCCTCGACGATGATCGAGCTGATGATCGACCTGATCAACAGCCTGAAGAAGGATGGGTTCGGTCAGCTCTTCTGCGTGTCCGGCCACGGCGACGCCATTCACAACAGGACGCTGCTTGAAGGCGTGAAGCGCGGCGCCAGAGAAGCCGATATGGACGTCTACTTCGTGGGCGCGCCCAGCTTCTTCAAGCGTCTGGGGTTCGCCGCCGACGATCCGAATACGATCGCCACGGCAAGCGAGGTCGAGCGCAAGACCGAGTTCATGGATGTCCATGCCGGCAAGTTCGAGACGTCGAGCATGCGCCGTTATTTCCCCGAGGTCGTGCGCAATGATCTGATCGCCGGACTGAAGTCCACCGATCTCGGTCCGGACGGTCTTGCCGAGTGGCGCAAGGGCAAGCAGTTCACCCTCAAGATGACACCGCTTGGCTATCTCGGCGATCCCGCCGCGTCCGATCCCAAGCTGGGCGAGGCGATGATGATCGAACACGGACGGATCGTTGCGGACGCGATTGCCGGCAAGGCAAAGCCGAAATGAGCACAGTCCAGATTCTTGATACACCGGCGGCCCGTCTCGCGCCTGCGCATTCGGCACTCCTTGTCATCGATATGCAGAACGACTTCTGCGCCGAGGACGGCTATGTCGAAACGGTCGTGAAGCTGAACGTTGCCTCCTGCCGCGCGGTTGCGGAGCCGATCATGGACCTCGTCGCCAAGGCGCGCGCCGCATCCGTACCGGTGATCTGGGTGAAGGCGAACTACGAGCACGCGGCGTTGCCGCCCGGAATTCTGGCTAAGCAGCGGGAACGCAGTGCGACGGTGTGCTGCGCGCCGGGCACATCGGGTTTTGACTTCTACAAAGTGGCGCCGGTTGCGGGCGAAACGATCATTGAGAAGCACTCGTACAGCGCGTTCCGTGGCACAGAACTTGAAAGCTTGCTGCGCGCGCGCGGCATTCGCACCGTCGCGATAGCAGGCGTGCAGACCAATGTGTGTGTCGAGACAACGTTGCGGGATGCGGTGTGTGTCGGCTTCTACGCGGCACTGGTGACGGATTGCGTCGCCTCGCACACACCGGCCCTGCATGAAGCAACGCTCAAAAACGTCCAGTTCCTCTTCGGCGATGTCCTGGACCGGCATGCCGTCGGGAAAATCTGGCAAGACACTACAGCAAAGAGGAATTGACGCATGGCTAACCCCGCGAAATCGATCGTTCAGACACCGGGGATGGCCCAGCCCAAAGGCGTCTGGTCGACGGCGGTCATCGCCAAGCCGGGACAGTTGGTGTTCGTATCCGGGCTGCTTGCCAAGGACGATACCGGCCGCATCATTGACGGCGACATCACGGCCCAGACCGACAAGGTCTGCCAGAACCTGATCCAGGCGCTGGCCGGTGCCGGCGCCACGCTCGACGACATCGTCCGCGTGGACGTCTATGTGCGCGATATCTCAAAATTCGCCGAGATCCACGCCGTCCGCCGCAAATACTTTGTGAAGGATCCGCCGGCCTCGACGATGGTCGAGATCAGCCGCTTCACGGAAGACAAGGCGCTCATCGAGATCAACGCGATTGCGGTGATTCCATGAGCGTCGATACCGTCCTCCATCGCGGCAAGATCTACACCGTCGATGCCAAAGACAGTGTCGTCGAGGCGTTGGCGATCCGCGATGGCAAGATCGTCGCGACCGGCTCTTCGTCGCAGATGCTCGATCTCGCCGGCCCGAAGACCAGGAAGATCGATCTCGGCGGCAAGTCAGTTGTTCCCGGTTTCGTCGACGGGCATCCGCACATGGATGGCCTCGGCATGCGGCTCATCAAGCCGTCCTTTGACGGCTGCAAGTCGATCGACGACATTCTCGCCGTCGTCAAAAAGGCGGTCGCGCAGCGTAAGCCCGGCGAATGGATCCAGTGCAATCCGGTGGCCGGCGAGCCGGAAGTGCGGACCTTTCCAAAGGCCCTCAAGGAAGGGCGCTGGCCCAACCGTTATGACCTCGACAAGGTGGCGCCGGACAACCCGGTCTACATCGAACCGCCGATTCTGATCGCGCCCGGCATTGCCATCGCGAATTCGGCTGCGATCAAAATTGCCGGCATCACGGCGAAGACGCCGGTTCCAGCCGGTGTCGAGATCGATGTCGATGCGTCGGGCGAGCCCACTGGTATCTTCCGCGACTTCACCTTTCCCAAGCTGATGCCTGATGTTTACGGAACGAACCGTCCGGGCAAGGTCCTGTTCGGCATGATGCCACCGATCCCGGACAGCGAAATAGCCCGCGGTCTTGATCTGGCTCAAAAGGCATTCAATGCCGCCGGCATTACTGCGATCTACGAAGGTCACGGCCTGCCGAAGGCGACGCAGCAACACTATCTCGATCTCTGGCTGCGCAAGGAACTGACTGTCCGCACATACTTTGTAATCGCATTTACGGCGCCATTCTTCCGGGACAAGGCGGCCGGCGATGCGCTGATCAAGGAGACGGCGCTCTATGCCGCCGGGGACGGGTTTGGCGATGACCTGTTGAAGCTCGGCGGCCTTGGCTATTCCTTCGACAGCGCCACGGCGATCGGCGCCTGCCTGATGCGCGAGCCCTATATCGGGGCGCGCGGCACCAAATGGCACGGCATCCAGCACAACACGGATGAGGAATACCTGGACGGCTTCAAGCGGGCCGCGCGCGCCGGATTACGTCTGCAGATCCAGGCGGCCGGCGGACAGGGGATCGACAAGGTTCTCGCCATGCTGGAGGAGATCAACAAGGAAATCCCGATCAAGGGTAAACGTTTTGCGCTTGAGCACTGCCAGTTTCCAAGCAAGGAAAACATGGAAGTCTGCAAGCGGCTCGGCATCGTCGCCACGACCACGACGAACTTCCTGTGGAATTACGGGGACGTTTATCTCCGTTGCTTTGGCGAAGAGATGGCCGCGGATGCCATACCGTTCCGCGACTGGATCGATGCCGGCGTGATGATCGTGCAGTCGACTGACGGTCGGCCGTATGAGCCGGCCATGACCTTCTGGCAGTCGCTGGCGCGCCGTGATGGTGCAACGGGCCATGTCTTCGGCCTGCCGCGACAGAAGATCACCCGCAACGAGGCGCTCCGCCTTTATACCTACAACGCCGCTTACGCGG